>NZ_BSTQ01000008.1:77600-361186 GCF_030269605.1 Lentzea sp. NBRC 105346 | reverse complement strand
GGTGCGATGCGACGGGAGGGGCACACCACCCCAACGCAACCCACTACGAAAAGAAGGCACGGCCGGGCCCCTCTTTGAGCTGAGCCGGGGTCCGGGGCGGAGCCCCGAGCACGAAAGCCGCCGCGTCGCACTCCCAACCCACCACGAAAGCCGCCGCGTCAACACAACCGGCAGCCAACCGGCAGCCGACCGGCAGAGCAACGCACCGGCCCACCCCAAGGTTGACACCCGAGAATGACCGGGGTCACACTCCTCACCACTCTGGGAGCGCTCCCAGAAATCCGCCGAGAGGAGTCCCCACGTGCGACACCGCCGTTTGGTCAGCGTGCTGGTCTGCACAGCCATCGCCACCACCGCCACCACCGCCTGCGCCTCCGGTGGCGCGAGCCAGAGCGGCAAGACTGAGCTGACCGTCGCCACCTTCAACGAGTTCGGGTACGAGGACCTGTTCAAGGAGTACGAGGCGGCCCACCCCGACATCAAGATCACCCACCGCAAGACCGGCCAGGGCGCGCCCCACCACCAGAACCTCTTCACCAAGTTAGGCGCGGGCTCCGGGCTCGCCGACATCGAGGCGGTCGAGGAGGGCTACCTCAGCCAGGTGATGTCGAAGGCGAGCCAGTTCAACGACCTCAGGAGCATCGGGCCGAACGTCGACGGCCGCTGGCTCAAGTGGAAGACCGAAGCCGCCACCAAGGACGGCAAGCTCATCGGATACGGCACGGACATCGGCCCGCTCGCCATGTGCTACCGCAAGGACCTCTTCGAACAGGCCGGCCTGCCGTCCGACCCCGCCCAGGTCAAGGAGCTGCTCGCCACCTGGGACAGCTACTTCCAAGCAGGCGACCAGTTCACCGCCAAGACCAAGATCGCCTGGTTCGACAGCGCCGCGCAGATCTTCAACGCCATGCACAACCAGCACGAGGTCGGCTACTTCGACAAGAGCGACAAGCTCGTCGTCGACACCAACCCGGCCATCAAGAGCGACTGGAACGCCGTGACCAACGCCGTCGCCAAGGGGCAGTCGGCGAAGCTGGTGGCGTTCAGCAACGAGTGGAACACCGGGTTCAAGACCGGCGCGTTCGCGACCAAGACCTGCCCCTCGTGGATGCTCGGCGTGATCGAGAGCCAGGCCGGGCCGGAGAACGCCAACAAGTGGGCGGTCACCGAGGCCTTCCCCAACGGCGGCGGCAACTGGGGTGGCTCGTACCTGACCGTGCCGAAGCAGAGCAAGAACGCCAAGCAGGCCGCCGAGCTCGCCGCCTGGCTGACCACACCCGAGCAGCAGATCAAGGCGTTCCAGGCCAAGGGCACGTTCCCCAGTCAGGTCGAGGCGCTGAAGTCGCCCGCGCTGCTCGAGCAGACCAACGCCTACTTCGGCGGCGTCAAGGCCGGGGCGCTGTTCGCCGAGCAGGCCCAGAAGGTGAAAGCCGCGCAGTACAAGGGGCCGGCCGACGGGCAGGTGCAGGAGAACGTGTTCAGCCCCGCGTTGCAGTCCGTCGAACAGGGCAAGAACCCTGACGACGCATGGAAGACGGCCGTCCAGGACGCCCAGAAGGCGGCCAAGTGACCGCGGTGCTCACCAGACCTGGCCACGAGCGGGTGGAGGAGGCTCGCTCGCGGCACCGGCCGTCCAATTTGGACACCAAAGTAACGCCGTATCTGTTCGTCGCACCGTTTTTCTTGCTGTTCGGCGCGGTTGGGCTGTTCCCGTTGCTCTACACGGCATACGTGTCGCTGTTCGACTGGGAGCTAGGCGCCGACGCCCCGGCGTTCATCGGCATCGACAACTACACAACCCTCGTCAGCGACGGGCAGTTCTGGAACGCGCTGTTCAACACGTTCAGCATCTTCCTGTTGTCCAGCGCGCCGCAGATCGTGGTCGCCGTACTTCTCGCCGCGCTGCTGAACGCCAACCTCAGGGCGCGCACGGCGTGGCGGATGGGTGTGCTGCTCCCCTACGTGGCCAGCCTCGTGGCGTTGACGATCATTTTCGGCAACCTGTTCGGACCGCAGTACGGGCTGGCCAACGACATTCTCGAAACCATCGGGATCGGGCCCGTCGACTGGCAGGCGGACACGTTCGGTAGCCACCTCGCCATCGCTTCCATGGTCAACTGGCGGTGGACCGGTTACAACGCGCTCATCGTGCTCGCCGCCATGCAGGCGATTCCGAAGGAGGTGCACGAGGCCGCGGTCGTCGACGGAGCTGGCGCGGCCAGGAGGTTCTTCAGCATCACGTTGCCGATGCTCAAGCCGACGATCATCTTCGTGGTGGTCACGTCGACCATCGGCGGGCTGCAGATCTTCACCGAGCCCAAGCTGTTCGACCCGTCCGGCGGCAGCGGCGGCGGCGCGGAGCACCAGTACCAGACGGTGGTGCTGTATCTCTACCAATCGGCGTTCCAGAGCTTCGACCTCGGTTACGCCTCCGCGATCGCCTGGGTGCTGTTCCTCGTCGTCATCACCGTCGCCGGGCTGAACTTCCTCCTCACCAGGAGGGCGGTGCGGTGAGACGGCCGATGATCTACGGGATTCTCGGGGCGTTCGTGCTCGGGTCGGCGTTCCCGTTCTACTGGTCGTTCGTCGTCGCGAGCCGGGAGAGCACCGACTTCACGCTCATCCCCGGCGGCAACTTCTGGTCGAACGCGGCGCGCGTGTTCGACACGATCCCGTTCTGGAAGGCGCTGATCAACAGCTTCATCGTGTCCGGCACTGTGACGGCGAGCGTGGTGCTGCTGTCCAGCCTGGCGGGGTTCGCATTCGCCAAGCTGCGGTTCCGCGGCCACAACCTCCTGTTCCTTTTCGTAGTGGCGACGCTCGCGGTGCCTACGCAGCTGGGCATCATCCCGCTCTACATGGCGATGGCCGAGTTCGGCTGGGCGGGCGAGCTCGAGGCCGTGATCGTGCCGAACCTCGTCACCGCGTTCGGGGTCTTCTGGATGCGGCAGTACATCGTCGACGCGATCCCCGACGAGCTGATCGAGGCCGCGCGGATGGACGGCTGCAGCCTGTGGCGGACCTACTGGCACGTCGGGTTGCCCGCGGTCCGGCCGGCCGCCGCGATGCTCGGCGTGTTCACGTTCATGCAGTCGTGGAACGACTTCCTGTGGCCGCTGGTCGTGCTCAACGCCGACAACCCGACCATGCAGGTCGCGCTGGAGAAGCTGCAGAGCGGCTACTACGTCGACTACTCGCTCGTGCTCGCCGGGACCACGCTCGCCACGGTCCCGGTGCTGATCGTGTTCATCGTGCTCGGACGGCAGATCGTCGCCGGCGTCATGCAAGGAGCTGTCAAGGGATGAGCATTGTTTTCCCGCAAGGGTTTCTCTGGGGGGCCGCGACGGCCGCGTTCCAAGTGGAGGGTGCGACCGATGTGGACGGTCGCACGGACTCGATCTGGGACACGTTCTGCCGCGTGCCCGGCAAGGTCGTCGACGGGCACACCGGCGAGCCTGGGGCCGACCACTACCGGCGGTTCGAGCAGGACGTGCGGTTGATGGCCGATCTCGGGCTGGGCGCATACCGGTTCTCGATCGCGTGGCCGCGCGTGCGGCCGGACGGCGGCGCGGTCAACCAGGCCGGGCTGGACTTCTACAAGCGGCTCGTGGACACCCTGCTGCAATACGGCATTGAGCCGTGGCCGACCCTCTACCACTGGGATCTGCCGCAGAAGCTCGAGGACACCGGCGGCTGGGCGGCGCGCGACACCCCGTACCGGTTCGCCGACTACGCGGCTTCGGTCGTCGAGGCGCTCGGCGACCGCGTCGCGACGTGGACCACGATGAACGAGCCGTGGTGTTCGGCGTTCCTCGGCTACGCGGCCGGGCTGCACGCGCCGGGTCGCACCGATCCGGTCGCGGCCGCGGCCGCGGCACATCATCTGTTGCTCGGGCACGGTCTCGCCACGCAGGCGATCCGCGCCGCCCAGCCGCGGGCGCGCGTGGGCATCACGCTCAACATGTACCCGGTGATCCCGGCGAACCCGCAGGACCCGGACGACGTGGACGTGGCCCGCCGGATCGACGGAATCCAGCAGCGCATCTTCCTGGATCCGTTGCTGCGCAGGCGTTACCCGAACGACCTGCTGGTCGACCTCGAACCGTTCGGGTTCACCGGTGTCATCCGCGCCGCCGACATGGACATCATCTCGGCACCCATCGACCTGCTGGGGGTGAACTACTACTCCGAGTACTACGTCAGCTCCGCACCCGGTGTCACCGGCCCTTCGCCCTGGGTCGGTGTCTCGCAGCTGTCGTTCCCGCGCCGGGACATGCCGCGCACGGACATGGACTGGGAGGTGCGGCCGGAGGGCCTGCGGTCGGTGCTGATGCGGCTGCACCTGGAGTATCCGCGGTTGCCGTTGTACATCACGGAGAACGGCGCGGCCTACCAGGACGTCGTCTCGCCGGACGGCATCGAGGACCACGACCGGGCCGCGTACCTCGCGTCGCACCTGTGGTCCGCGCACTCGGCGATCGAGGCCGGGGTCGACCTGCGCGGGTACTTCTGCTGGTCGCTGCTGGACAACTTCGAGTGGGCCGAGGGGTACGCGAAGCGGTTCGGCATCGTGCACGTGGACTACGAGACGCAGGTCCGCACGCCCAAGCTGAGCGCCCGGTGGTTCGCGCGCGTGGCCCGCGGCAACGCCCTGGTCGCCGTGTCGTGACCGGGCGCCCGCGCATCGAGGAGGTCGCGCGGGTGGCCGGCGTGTCGAGGTCGACGGTGTCGCGGGTGATCAACGGCGCGCCGCACGTCAGCGCCGCCGCCCGCGACGCCGTCCATCGGGCGATCGCCCGCCTGGGCTACAGCCCGAACCACGCGGCCCGCACATTGGCGGGCCGCAGGGCGAACGCGATCGCGCTCGTCGTGTCCGAACCGGGCAGCCGCGTGCTCGCCGACCCGTTCTTCGCCGGCGTGCTCCGCGGCGTGCACGCGGAGCTGGCCGGGCAGACGCAGCTGGTGCTGATGATGAACCCGTCGGACGACCTGGTCGCGTATCTGAGCGGCGGCCACGTGGACGGGGCGATCGTGGTGAGCCTGCACGGCGAGGATCCGCTGCCACAGTTGTTGCACGACAAAGGTTTGCCGATCGTGGTCGGCGGGCGGCCACTCGCAGGAGCGGTCCCGTACGTCGACTCGGACAACTTCAACGGTGCCCTGGAAGCCACGCGCCACCTGGTCTCGTTGGGGCGCACCAGGATCGCCTGTGTCGCCGGCCCGCGCGACATGGCCGTCGGCCGGGATCGGCTGAGCGGGTGGCGGCGCGGGATGCACGGGCTGCCCGCCGACCTCGTCGAGCATGCCGACTTCACGCCCCAGGACGGCGCCAAAGCGATGGCCGCACTGCTCGACCGCGCCCCCGACCTCGACGCGGTGTTCGTGGCCGCGGACATCATGGCTTTGGGGGCATTGAAAATCCTGCACGAGCGCGGCCGTCGCGTCCCCGAAGACGTCGCGGTCGTCGGGTTCGACGACTCGGTGCTCGCGGCGACCGCGGTGCCGCCGCTGACGACCGTGCGGCAGGACGTCGAGCGGTTCGGGCGCACCCTGACGTGGCGGCTGCTCGCCGAGCTGAACGGCGCGGAGGGCCTGCCGCCGTCGATCCTGCTGCCCACCGAGCTGGTGCACCGGGACAGCGCCTGATCAAGGCCAGCTCCACCCGATCCCGATGTACCTGGCCGTCACGCCCTTCGCGAGGTGGTGCACGGCTCCACCCGAGCTCAACGTGAGCCCGGTGACCCGGCGCGGCTCGACGTCGTCGATCACGTAGACGTGCGGATCGACGGGCAGGGCTTCGGGATGGAACTGCACCTCGATCAGGCAGAGCTCCTCGGACCCGCGGGTGCCGTGCGCGAACTCATTACAGGTGCCGATGTTCTCGTCCCGCGTCTCGAACTCGAACACCCACGTATCGCCCGCGCTCAACGTGTGGTCGAACAGCAACTCCGTCATCAACAACAGCGCCTCCGGGTCATCGACCTCGCGACCGATCCGACAGTTTCGTGATGGCAACGTTGTCACCATCTCGGTCGGCCCATCGCTGTAGTAGTGGGCGAAGAAGCGGTCCACGCCGTCACGCCGGGCGCGGCCGACGACCTGGCTGATCACGCGATGCGGGTAGCGGTACCGGTTCACGAAGACCCGCTCGTGGCGGGCCACGATCTCCAGGTCGTTCGCGCGGAAGCCGGGCATCAGGTCGGGCAGCTCCTCCGGCCAGCCGGTCGGGCCCGCGCCGGCCAGCACGTCCAGCAAGGAGTTGGCCGGCAACAACAGGATCTTCTCCAGCGCCGCGACGACCTCCAGCGAGCGGGGTGAGATCGGGCGGTCCTTGCCCTGCTGCCACGCGCTGAGCGTGGACGCCGCGACCGTCGTCCCGTGCGCGGCGAGATGGCAGCGCAGCCTGTCCAGTGTCAGGCCGCGCTGCCGGATCGCGGCTCGCAGCGCCAGGTGAAACGGGCCGGTGCGCAGCAGGGCGTTGAGGCTCGCCGTCACCTGTCCGAATCTAGTGACTAGCCATAGATCTCGATTTCGTAGATTCGGGCGGTCCCGTTTGCGCCATCCTGCTCACCGGCCAGGACCATCAGGCGTACATACCGTCCACTTCCCGACAGCTGATGCGTCGACACGTCGGCCGAGTTGCCGCGCACCTGTGCCGCCGTGGTCCAGTTCGTGCCGTCCGCGGACAGCTGCACGTCGAAGTCGCGCGTGTTCCACTCCGCCGGCTCACCACCCGCGGCGGCGTGCTTCACGGTGATCGACTTGACCGCGCTCGACTGGCCGAGGTCGACCCGCCACCACTTCGACGAACCCAGCGAGCACCACTTGTCGGTGACGCTGCCGTTGTTCGCGAACCGCGCGGCTTCGGCGCTGTTGCACGCCGAGTCCGAGGTCGCGGGCTTGTTCAGCGCGAGGTTGCTCGGCGACGGGCCGCCTCCGCCGGTGTCGAACGACGGTGGCTGGTCGGCCGCCGCCGTGCCCCACGACTGGTTCGCGGTCGTGCCGAGCGTGTAGTCGACCGTGCCGCCGTTGAGGAACGACTCGGGCAGCCACGGCTTCGTCGTCGTGGCGCCGTTCACCCGCAGGCTCTGCACGAACTTGTTGTTCGCCGACGCGCCGGGCGCGTTGATCGTCAACGTCGTGCCGCCCGCCCGGTGCACCACGATCTTCGGGAACAGCGGGCTGGCCAGCAGCAGCTCACCGCGACCGGGTGCGAGCGGGTGCATGCCCATCGCGGCCCAGACGTACCAGGCCGACATCGCGCCGAGGTCGTCCTGACCGGGAATGCCGCCGGGACCGTTCGACCACAACGTGTTCACGACCTGGCGCACGGTGTCCTGCGTGCGCCAGGGGCTGCCGAAGTCGAACAACCAGGCCGCGGTGATCGACGGCTCGTTGTCCATCTCCGCCTTGAGGCCGCCCGCGCCGGTGAGCGCCCAGCTGCCGTCGGCCTTGTGGAAGAAGTTGTCCAGCCGGTTGATGCCGGAGCTCGTGCCGCCCATCAGGTTGAACAGGCCCTGGGCGTTGTGCGGCACCATCCACGTGTACTGCGCGGAGCTGCCCTCGGCGAACCCGTCGTCGTTCGCGGGGTTCGCGCTCGGCCAGGTGCCGTTGGCGTTGCGGTCCTGGATGTAGCCGCGCGTCGGGTGGAAGACGTTCTTCCAGTACTGGCCGCGCGCGAGGAACTCCTGGTGCCGAGCCGAGTTGCCGAGCCGCTGCGCCAGCTGGCTGATCGCGAAGTCCGCGACGGCGTCCTCGAGCGTCTCGCCCGCGCCGCCCCACGCGTTGCCGTTCTGCGGGACGTAGTGCAGCGACAGGTACTTGTCCAGCGACGGCCGTTCACCGACGACCATCACGTTCCAGCCCTCGCGGCTGAGGTCCTCGGGCGTGACCGTGGTCGCCGCGTGCACCATCGAGTTCAGTGCCCCTGACACGTCGAACTGGGTGCCGCCGAACGCGTAGATGCTCGGCACGGCCGCGTGTCCCGGATCGCCGGTCATCACGTGCGTGCCGCCCTGGTTGTGGGTCCAGCGGTCCCACACGCCGTTGTTCTGGTTGGCCTGGTTGAGCAGCGACTGCGCGATGTCCGCACCGACGTCCGGCCGGATCAGCGTGACGAGTTGCAGCTGACCGCGATAGACGTCCCAGCCGGAGAAGTTCGCGTACTGGATCCGGTTCGTCGTGTGGACCTGTTGGTCCATGCCCATGTACTGGCCGTTCACGTCACTGAACACGTTGGGGTGCAACAGCGCGTGGTACGCGGCGGTGTAGAAAGTGGACAGCTGGTTCTGGGTGCCGCCGGTGACCTCCAGGCGGTTCAGCTCGGTGTTCCACGCGTCGTGCGCCTTGGTCCGCACGGTGTCGAACGTGGTGCCCGCGGGGTTCTCGGCCGCGAGGTTCGCCTTGGCGTTGGCCAGGCTCACGTACGAGATGCCGACCCTCGCGTTGACCGTCCGGCCACTGCTGAGGTCGAACGTCACGTAGCCGCCGGATCCCCGGCCGTGGACCGGCCAGCCGTCGGTGCCGTAGGTCGTGCCGCCGCTCGCGGTCGTGGTGTTCGGCCGCAGGGAGCCGTCCTGCCACGTCCCGGTGCCGGCGAACGGTTTGTCGAACGTGACCGTGAAGTACAGCGTGTAGTAGCTGCGCCGGCCGATCTTGTTGATGTAGCCGCAGAAGTTGCCGCTGGTGACCGATCCGCTGATCGTGCGGTTCGCCGCGTCGATCGTGGTCGTCGCCGCGCTGCTGCCGACCTCGGAGTTGGAGGTGCGCAGCAGCATGCTGGCGGTGCCGGCCGGGTAGGTGAACCTTCCGGAGCCGGTGCGGGTGGTCGCGGTCAGTTCGGTGTTCACGCCGTTCGCGAGCTTGACCCGGTAGTACCCGGCCTCCGCGGTCTCGTCGGAGTGCTGGAAGTTGCTCGCGTAGACGCTGTCATCGTTGTCAGCGGACGGCGAGGACCCCACGTTCCCCACGAAGGGCAGGAACGGCACGTCGCCCGACGCGCCCGCGCAGCCGGTGCCGGACAGGTGGGTGAGGGCGAACCCGCGGATCCGGGTCGCGTTGTAGCCGTAGCCTCCCGGTTCGACCGTGCGCATCTGGTCGCCGCCGGTGTTCTCCGGGCTCCACTGGACCATGCCGAACGGCGTGTCGGCGCCGGGCCAGGTCTCACCGTTGTTGGATGTGCCGATCAGGGGGTTGACGTAGCTCGCCGGGTTGTCGACCGGGACGGCCCCGGCTTGGGGTGCTGGCAGGACCGCCGTCAGGGCTAACGCCAGTCCTAGTGCCAATGGGCGTATGGAACGCATCTCGGCCGCCTCTCCGAGTCAGGGATGCTCGACGTTTGTCGTACTCGGAGCGGTTGCGCGGTAGGGAGTGCCGAAAATTCGGCGGTCGAGGTACGCAGGTCGCAGGACTAGGATCCGGCACTCAGCGCACGCGCGTGCTGATCGCCAGGCGGTTGAACGCGTTGGTCACGATGGCCACCCAGATCAGCTGGGTCACCTTCTCCTGCCCGTGGTGCTCTGTCGCCGCTTCAAGCACCTCGTCGGACACCCGTCCACTGTGGACCATGGTGACGGCTTCCGCGAGCGCGAGGGCGCTGCGTTCCGCGTCCGTGTAGTGCGGGCTGGTGCGGAACCACGGCAGATCGTCGATCCGTTCGGCGGGCTCGCCCGTCTGCCGTGCGGCGGAACTGTGCAGGCGGATGCAGTACGTGCAGCCGTTGAGCTGGGAACAGCGCAACCGGACCAGCTCGTCCAGCGCGGTGTCGCCCCCGACGGCCTGGTGCAGCGCGAGCAACGCCTCGTAGCTCATCGGCAGTGCTCCCTGGCGAGTTCGGTGAGGGTGCGGTGGCAGACCTTGCCGGAGCCGGTCTCGGGGAGCGAGGACAGCACGAGCAGGCGTTCGGGCAACTTCGGGGCGGCCACGCCCGCGCCCGCGAGGAACGCCGTCAGCTGGCCGAGCGACGGGCGCGGCCGGCCAGGGCGCAGCGTCACGCACGCGCACAGTCGTTCCCCGAGGTCCGGGTCGGGCACCGGCACGCACGCGGCGGCGGCCACCGCGGGGTGGCCGTGCAGGTGCTGTTCGACCTCGGCGGGGCTGATGGTGTAGCCGCCGCGGACCACCACGCGCTTGATCCGGCGGGTCACGTGCAGCACCCCGTCCGGCGTGAACCGGCCTTCGTCGCCGGTGCGGACCCAGCCGCCCGCCGTGCGGTACGCGGCGTCCAGCTCGGGTGCCGCGACGTAGCTCAGCGGCGTCATCGGACCGCGGGCGCGGATCTCGCCGTCGACGATCCTGATGTCGCACACGGCGGGGTCCGGGCGGCCCACGCCGTGCTCCGGTGTGGTCGTGTGGCAGTTGACCCCGTCGGAGGAGCCGTAGACGTTGATGATCTCGGCGTCGAACCTGGCCCGGCAGAACGACAGCGTGTCCGGGGGCAGCGCGTCGCCGGACGACACGAACGCCCGAACCCCCTCCACTGTGGACAGATCGGCGATGCGGCGGAGCATGGCGGGCACGCCGAAGACGTGCGTCGGGCGGTGTTCGGCGATGAGGCTCAACGCCCGGCGGGCCTCGAACTTCCTGGTCACGACCAGCGTGGCGCCCTCGCGGCACAACGTGACCGGCACGCCGAAAGAACCGAACGCCGAGGCCAGGCTGACCAGCACGAGATCGCGGATGAACGGCTTGCCGCGGTGGATCGCCCGCAGGTAGTTGCCGCGGCCCCCGGCGATCGCGTTGTGCGAGTACGCGACCATCTTCGGCGCCGCCTCGGAACCCGACGAGACGAAGATCCGGGCCGGTGCCTCCGGGGCGACTTCGGTGCCCCGCCAGGTTCCCTTTTGGGGCACCGACTCGAGGACCGCGCTCACCCGTGCGCGTTCCAGCAGGTCCGGCTGCGGGTGCGTGAGCGGCAACGCCACCGCCCCGATCGCGTACACGGCCAGTTCGGCGATCACCGCGTCCCGGCCGTTCGGCAGGTGCAACGCGATGATGTCCCGTGCGCCGAGCCCGCGCGTGGTCAACGCCCCGGCTGCCGCACGCACCTCGCGGTCGAGCTCGGCGTAGGAGACGGCACCGTCGTCGTCGATGACCGCGATCCGGTCCGGCCGGGTCGCGGCCCGTTCGCGGAAGAGTGAGTACAGGTCGCGGTCCGGGCAGTGCCCCTCCTCGACCCACTGCCTGCGCAGGCGCCGCGGCACCCGATCCCCGATCGCAATGCCGTTCGTGGAAACCCAGGTCATCGCGTGAACCTCCGTGGAGCCGCAGTCCCGCGCAACCGCCGCGGCACCCGTTCCCCCATCACCACACCGTTCGTCGACACCCACGTCATCTCGTGAACTCCCAAGGAGCCGCCGGAACCACACACCCGTCCCGCACCAGAGCGCGAGCGAACCTCGGATCATCGGCGAGCGCGGCGAGGTCCGTGCAGACCGGCACCCTCAGCGGCACGGAACACGGCGGCCCGGACAACGCGTTGAGCCGTGCCGCGGCGGACAGCAGCGACGACTCCACCCGGCTATGGCCGTGACAGAGCGCATCGACAATGCCGTGCGCGCACACGAGCCCGCCGAACACGTCCACGACAGTCATCAGCGACGGCGGCACCCCCGCGTACGCCTGCACGACGAAATCAGTGCCGACGGGCGGGTTCGGGCCGAGCGCGTCACCCCAGCCGGACGCGTGCGCGTACACGATGCCCGGCCGCGCGCCCGCGACGTCGGTGGCGCTCAGGTTCCATCGGGCGTCCTTGCCCGGCGCCCAGTTGTGCAGGAAGACATCGGCGTCCCCGGCCAGATCGAGCAGGTCGCTCCGCCCGGTCGCGAGGTCGATCTCGACCGTCTCCTTGCCGTGGTTGAGCGCGTGGAACCGCGCGGACACCCCGCCCGTCATCGGTGGGACACCGCGCAACGGATCGCCGCCGGGCGGCTCGATCCGGATCACGCGGGCACCGAGCATGCTCAGCACGAGCCCCGCCATCGGCCCCTGGACGCGCCGGCACGACTCGAGCACCACCATGCCGGACAACGGCAACGCCACCTCCAGCGGCCGGGCGACCGGCATGCTCCGTCCACTGAGGACGTACGGCGGCAGGCCGGTGAGCGCGACGGCCGACACGCGGACGAGGCTCATGCCCGTCTCGGCGGCCGTCTGCTCCAGCGCCGCGATCGGCAGCGTGGCCGTGCGGGTGAACAGGGCCGCGGGCAGCGGGCAGGTCGCCGTGGCGAACCGCTGCTGGAACGGGCGCCACCCGCGGCGGATCGCCGACGGTGCCGTGTCGAGCCGCTGCCAGAACCGTTGCCAGACGAACGGGTCGAGCGTCTCGATCTCGAACGGCACACCTTCGGTGGATCGGAACGGCGGACCGCCGGGCACCACCGGTTCCGGCGGGTCGTCGGCGGTGGCCGCCGCGAGGTACTGGGAGACCGCGAGCAGAGCGGCCTGTGCCAGCGACGTGTACGCCGACCGCAGCAGCAGACCCCGCCGGCGGGCGAACCGCACGGCCAGCGCCCCGATCTCGCTCAGCTCGGTCGCCACGATGGTCGCGTAGTCCAGCCCGAGCCTGGCAGGACGGCCGGACCGCCTGCCGTGCACGTGCATGAGACCGCAGGCGGCCTGCACGTCCGCTTCCCCGCCCAGCCGCAGGTCGACGGGCCCGGCGATGGGCAGGGCGGTCGTCACCACGGTCTCCTCCCCTGCACGGAGTAGAAGACGCTCGACGACGCACGGAACCGGTGGTCGGCCAGCAGTTCCCGCACCCGCTCCAGTTCGTCGCCGGTCATGCCCGCCGCGACCAGCCGGTCCCGCAACCGATGGGTGTGTCCCGCCAGCAGCCGCACGCCGGGCACCCCCGCCCGCCACGGCTGGACGAACGGCACCGGGTCGACGTCGATAAGCCCGGCCGAGACCATCGCGCGCGCCGCTTCACGGCCCCACCCGCAGTCCACGCCGGCCGCGCTGAACACGGCGTTCTTCGCGCGCATGAACTTCTCGTACAACGCCCGGTCGGGCGCGCAGAGCACGGGCTCGTAGGTCGTGTCGAACTCGTCGACCTGCAGCCATCCACCCGGTTTCAGCGCGTCGACCAGTTTGCGCAGCACCCGCTCGCGGGTCGGCAGGTGGCGAAGTACCAGCCGCGCCACGATCAGGTCGAAGGTGTTGTGCGGCAACGGGTCGCGCGCGATGTCGTGCCGCAGCACCACCAGCCGCGGCGCCGGGGACACGAGGGGCTCGACATCGGTCGCCAGCACGGACCCGGCCCGCTCGGCCAGCCACCGCGCGATGCTGCCGGCACCGGTGCCGACGTCGAGGCAACGCCATTGCGCGGTGATACCAAGGGATTCCAGGCGGCCGCACGTGATCGGGTCGTACGCCTCGGCCAGGCAGTCGTGCTGGTCGACACTGCCCTCGACGGGGAAGACGTAGGTCATCAGGTCCACCTTCCCGTGCCGTACGTCTCGGCACTGCCGACCAGCCGGGTCAGAAGCTCCTGCCGGCGCACCTTGCCGGTGCCGGTGCGCGGGATCTCCTCCCACCGCAACACCCGCGGTGGCGCCAGCGGCGGCAGGTCCGCGGTCGCCGCCCGCCACCCGGCCTCGTCGACCTCGCCCACGACAACGGGAATCGGCAGCTCACCGGGCACGCCGAGCACCACGCACTCCACGACCGACGGCAGCCGGTCCTCCACCGCGTCCTCGATCTCCAGGCACGACAGGCCCGGCACCGTGTCGACCTCGCGGTCCAGCAGCATCACCGCACCGCCGCGCGTGATCCGGCCGAGGTCGCCGGTGTTCCACCACTCGCCGTTCCGCTTCGCCTCCCACCGCTCCCGCTCCCCCACGTACCCGGCGCAGCGGGCTTTGGTGCGCGCGAGCACCAGGCCCGTCTCGCCGCGGGGCACGGGCGCGAACGTCACCGGGTCCACCACCCGCAGCCGCGTCCGGCCGGGCACGGGCCGGCCGAGGTCGCGCAGGTCGCCCGACTTCCGGGTGAGGAACCGGAACGTCAGCGGTCCCGTCTCCGTCTGCCCCCAGCCCTGCATCCACAGTGGACGTTTGCGGCGTGAGGCGTGCAGCAGGTTCCGGACCACCGGCGGGTGCATCGCGTCGTAGGTGCTGATGAACAGCCGCACGTCGCGGAACTCCGGTCCCGGCGTCCACCGGACGTAGGCCGACGGCAGCGCCTCCACCACGGTCGGCGGGTGCTCACCGAACACCGCGGGCGCCGACGAGGGCGTGGACAGCAGCACGATCTCGCGTGGCGCCAGGCAGAACACGCTGGCGGTCCAGCAGAACGTCCGGCCGTGCGCGTAGGAGCTCGCGTTGCCCAGCACGTCGTCGCGCCGCACGCCGATCACCGGCCAGCGGACCGCCTCGAACCGCGCGAGCCGGTGCACGATCGTGGTCGTGGTGTGCACGACCAGCTTCGGCGTGCCCGTCGTGCCGGACGTGTGGTTCACCACGAGCGGGTCGTCCTCGTGCCGTTGCACGGGCGGTGGCACGGCCGATCCACGGATCGAGTCGAGATCGTCCAGCCGCAACACCCGCCCGGAGCGCGGCCGGTCCGTGACGACCAGCGCCGGGTCGAGGCGTTTCAGCAACAGCTCCACCGTGTCGTCCGGGAGGTCACCGGAGATCAACGCGGGGACCGCGCCGATCCGGATCGCCGCGCACGCCAGCAGGTCGTAGTCGTAGTGGTTGGCCTTCACCACCGCCACGTGGTCGCCGCGCCGCACGCCTGCCGCGTGCAGCCAGCCGGACGCCTCCCGCACGAGGGCGGCCAGCCCGGCGACGTCGTACACCGTCCCGCCGTCCGGCGCGATGTCGAACGGCCGGTCCAGCACCACGGTCGTGTGCGACCCCGCGCACTCGTCGAACAACGT
The DNA here is from genome assembly GCF_030269605.1 of Lentzea sp. NBRC 105346. Taxonomy (GTDB): domain Bacteria; phylum Actinomycetota; class Actinomycetes; order Mycobacteriales; family Pseudonocardiaceae; genus Lentzea. The sequence continues at coordinate 346,305 of NZ_BSTQ01000008.1, read as the reverse complement.
GCCCATGTCATCCGGTTTCACCCGAGCTCCTTTCGGCGCAGCACGCGGGCCGCGGCCCGGCGGCCGGAACGGACGGCGGACTCGCTGCACGGACTCGGGTCCACCCAGTCCCCCGCGTAGTCGACGAGGTCCGGCCTGAACCCGGCACGCAACGCGAGTGCCTTCGGTGTCGCCTCCGGCAGCCCGTGCCGGAACCGGTGCACGACGTGGCCCCGCACGCCCGTGGCCAACGACGGCACGAAGGGGGCCGCGGCGCCGAGCAGCCGGTGCACGACCTCCTCGTCCGGCGCGTCCAGCAGCGGCGGCACCACCGCCGGGTTCGCGATCAGCGTCACGAGGCCGTGGCCGGCGGGCGCACGGCCGGGATGCTTGAGGTGGTCGAACAGGATCACCGACACCGCGGGGTTCTCGACCGACGGCACCGCGACCAGGTAGGCGCGCGAGGCGGGCCGGTGGTCGAGCATCAGGTGGACCTTGAGCATCGGCCTGAACGTGGACGCACGCACGAACTCCGGCGCGTCGGCGTATAGCGAGCACGCCACCGGCGCGGGCACGGCCAGCACCGCCGACCGGGCGGTCACCTCGGCGCGACCGGCCCTGATCCGTACGCGACCGTTGGCCGTGACCTCGTCGACCGGACAGGAGAGCGAAACGTCCACTGTGGATTCGAGAGCACGGCACAGGGTGTCCATGCCGTCGCGGTAGGTGCGCCAGCCCGACGAGGAGCCGAAGCTCGTCAGCAGCTCCACGAACGGCGCGGCGGCGGACCGGGCCGGATCCCAGCCGAAGAACCCGGACACGACGGGCTGGCACAGGTAGTCGAGGACGTCGCGGTGCCAGGGCGCGGCGAACTCCGCGACCGTGCCGGACACCGGGCGGCGGCGGACCGCGCGCATCAGGTCGAGTCGGGCCCGCGGCGCGAGCCCGGCTCCGGTCAGCAGGCCCATCGGGTGTGCGACACCGTTGCGCGCCTTGCCGTTCCGCCACATCGCGACGGGCCGGCCGATCCTCGGCACGCCGGTGACGCCCAGTTCGTCGATGAGCCGCCACGTCTCCGGGTAGCCGCGCGTCGGAATCTGCTCGGCACCGCTGTCGATCAGGAACCCGTCGCGGCGCAGCGTGGTCATCCGCCCGCCCACGTGGTCCGCCGCCTCGAACACCTGCACGTCGGCCCCGGCCTCGCGGAGGGTGTACGCCGTGACCAGCCCCGCGATCCCGGCGCCGATGACGGCCACGTCCACGTCCGTCATCCGCGCACCACCAGGTTCACGAAGATCAGCACGAGCACGGTGACCCGATGCGCGTCGATGCCGAGCTTGCGCGCCACCAGGATGTCGCCCTCGACGAAGCCCGTCCGCCACTGCTGCACCCGGAGCACGACGGTGGGCAGCAGCGCCAGCGGGAACCACCACGGACCGCCCGCGAACGGCGCGGCCACGATCAGTGCGGCCTCGACCGCCGACAGCAGGGCGACGAACAGCGCGTTGCCGCGCGGCGAGGTCAGCACCGCCACCGTGGGCCGGCCGACCCCGCGGTCGCCCTCGACGTCGTTGGTGTTGGAGTACACACCGAACAACAGCGGCCCGAGCCCGAAGAGCAGCGCCTGGACCAGCGCGAACCCGTCGATCGTGCCGGTGGCGAGGCCGTACGGGCCGAGCACCACGGCCCAGCCCAGCGCGGCGAGGAAGAACTCCTGGAAACCGTGGTAGCTGAGCTTCAGGCCCCACGAGTACTGCACCGAGAAGAAGAACGTCACCGCGATCACCACAAGCGTCCACATCGGACGGTGTGGCGCGATCGCGATCGCGCCCAGCCACAACGCGGCCCCGGCCAGCGCGGTCACCCACGCGAACCCGAGCACCTGGCGTTCGGTCAGCGTGCCCGCGACGAGCGGCTTGCGGGCGACCCTGCGGTTCGGGTCGTCGGGCGCGTAGTTGGCGATGTCGCTGCCGTCGCGGTAGCCGGTGAGGTCGTCCAGCGCGACCATCGCCGCCATCATGAACACCTCGCCCACGAGGAACAACAGCATCGTGGCAAGGACCGCGGGCTCGAGCCTTGACGCCGGGGCGAGCAGCGTCCACACGACCAGGACACCGAGGTAGTAGTCGAGGATGTCGAGCTTCGCCAGCCGCACGTAGGCGCGGGCCGTGCTCGACGCGGATCGGGTGCTCACAACGGGTTCTCCCACGACTGGTTTTCCTCTGGGAAGGCACACACCGTGTCCGCGATGTGCTCGACCTGCGCGTCGGTCAGGTGCGGGTAGACGGGAATGGCGAGGGTGCGTCGCGCGGCCCGCTCGGCGGCAGGCCACTCCCGCCCCTGCTCCGCGTACCCCGAGAACGCGGGCTGGTGCGGGAGTGGCGCCGGGTAATAGACGTGCGAGCCGACACCGCGCGCGGCGAGAAAGTCCCGCAGCGCGTCGCGGCGGTCGCACAGCAGTGAGTAGACGTAGTAGCAGCGACCGTCGCGAGTGGACGGAGGTGCGAGGATTCCGTGTTCACCCAGCGCGGCGAACCGCGCCGTGTAGTACTCGCCGATGGCCGCCCGCCGGGCGAGCCGCGCGGGCAGCGTCGGCCACCGGTAGAGCTGGAACGCGGCCATGATCTCGTCGAACCGGCTGTTGCAGCCGATCACCTCGTGCTCGAACCGCCGCACCTGGCCGTGGTTGCGCAGTATCCGCACCGTGCGGGCGAGCGCGGGGTCGCTGGTCACGACCATGCCGCCCTCGCCCGGCATACCGAACGTCTTGACCTGCACGAACGAGTAGACGCCCGCATCCCCCCACGCGCCGGCCGCGCGGCCCGCGAGCACGCCGCCCTGTCCGACCGCGGAGTCCTCCAGGAGTCGGACGCTCGCACCGGTCGCGATCTGCCGCAGCGCGGGCATGTCCGCCATGACGGAGAACATGTGCGCGGGCATGATCACCTTGGTGCGCGGGGTGACCAGCTTGTCGACCTCCGCCGGGTCGACGACCATCGTCCACGGGTCGATGTCGGCGAACACCGGTCGTGCGCCCGCGAGGACCACGCACGACGCCAGCGGCGCGCAGCCGAACGCGGGAACGATCACCTCGTCGCCGGGGCCGACGTCCATGGCGCGCAGGACGAGCGACAACGCCGACGTGCCGCTGCCACACGCGATCGCGTCGCCGGCGCCGACCGACTCGGCGATCACGTTCTCGAACTCCGCGGTGCGCCGGCCGAGCAGGAACCGCTGCTCTGGATCGAGCGCGACCTCGCGGACGAGGTCGAGCAGCACCTCGCGGTCGTCCTCGAACAGGTCGGGCGGGAAGAACGGCAGCATCACGGCCTCCCCGCGTAGTAAGCGCGGATCGCTTCGCAGACCCGGTCGACGTCCGAAGTGGACATGTCCGGGTAGAGCGGCAGCGCGAGGGTGTACTTGCAGGCGGCCTCGGCGTTCGGGAAGTCGCCGGGAACGTGCCCGAGGTCGGCGAAGCACGGCTGCAGGTGCAGCGGCACCGGGTAGTAGATCTCGGTCCCGACACCGCACGCGGCGAGGTGCGTGGCGAGCCCGTCCCGCTCGTCGGCCTCGATGACGTACACGTAGTACACGACGCCGTCGCGCGGCAGCTTGCGGATGCCGGGCAAGTCCTTCAGCAGCGACGTGTAGCGCGCGGCGAGCTCGGCCCGGCGCGCGATGTCATCGTCCAGAGTGGACAGCTTGGCCAGCAGCACCGCGGCCTGGATGTCGTCCATCTTGCTGTTCACGCCGGGCATACCGGTCGCGGTCGAGATGCCCGGGAAGTGGTCGATCGTGCGGCCGAACCGGCCGTGGTGGCGCAGCGCCCCGACGGTCTCCGCGATCCGCTCGTCGTTCGTGATCACCGCGCCCGCGTCGCCCAGCGCCCCGAGCGTCTTGGTGGGGAAGAACGACAACACTCCCCCGGCCCCGAACAGTCCAGCGTGCACACCGTCATGGCGCATGCCGATCGCCTCGGCGCTGTCCTCCACGACGGTCAGTCCCAGGCGGCCGGAGACCTCGAGCACGCCGGTCAGGTCGGCGAGCCGGTGGAAGAGGTGCACGGGCATGACGAACCGGGTGCGCTCGCCCGCGACGGCCTCGATCGACGCGGGGTCGATGCCGTACCCGTCGGCCTCGATGTCGGCGAACACCGGCCGACCGCTGGCCAGCACCACGGACGACGCGGTGGCGATGAACGAGAACGCGGGCACGACCACCTCGTCGCCGGGGCGCAGCCCGCACGCCCGCAGCAGCAGAACCAGCGCGTCCGTACCGCTATTCACCCCGACAGCGAATAGCGAGCCCGTGTAGGCGGCGAGCGCGTTTTCCAGTTCTACTACTTTTCGCCCATGCGAGTACTTACCATTGTCCATAACTTCGACAATGTGCTGACGAGTGACGGGCCAACGCCGGTCGAATGAGACGGCCTGGGTGAAGAAAGGGACCGCCAAGCGAACTCACCTCCGCTGCGACACAACGGATCCGAGCGTAGGACAGCCGTTCCACACGCCTGACGGATTCACACTTCCAGGTCAAAACGAGCATGCGTCATTGACATCATGCGAGTCGATCCAGCAGCGTCGAATTCCACGGGGTTCGAATTGTTTCGAAGACGGGGCGAATTAAGTGCGTACACTCGTCGTGGGATTGGGCCGGGCCGGCGCAGGTCTGCACATCCCGGTGCTGAGCAGGGCGCGGGCAGCGGGAACCCAGTTGTTCGGCGACGAGCCGGTGGTGGCGTGCGACCCGCGCCGGCTGCCTGCGCGCCGCGCGGGTCTGGTCACCACACAGACGCTGGCGCAGGCGGCCGCGCTGGTCGACCCCGGCGACACGGTGGCGCACGTCTGCACCCCACCGAGCGTGCGCACGGAGGTGATCACCGAGCTGGCCCGCCTCGGGTTCAACCGGATCGTGGTGGAGAAGCCGCTCGCGGCCGACACCGACGACCTGGCGCGGATCATCCGGTTGCGCCGCAAGCACGCGCTGCACATCGAGGTGGTCGAGCCGTGGCTGGCGAGCACGCTCACCGCGCGACTCACCGACCTGGTGCGGAACGGGACGATGGGCGAGGTCAGGTCGATCGCGATCGTGCAGAACAAGCCGCGCTTCCGCCGTTCCCTCACCGCACCCGGTCATCCGACCGCGTTCGACGTCGAGCTGCCGCACGGGGTGGGACTCGCGCTGCGGCTCGCGGGCAACGCGCGCGTCACCCACGCCGCCGGGTACGACCTGCGCGTCGGTGACGCCGTGGTGGCCAGGATGGGCGGCGCGCACATCGGCCTGCGGCACAACGCCGGCGCGCGCACCGAGATCACCTCCGACCTCACGGCACCGGTGCGCGAGCGGCGGATCACCATCCGGTTCGACGAGGGCACCGCGACCGGCCATTACGCCGTCAGCGATGACGACGACCACTCCCAGCTGACCGTCGTCCGCGGCGGGCACGCCGAGCGGGTTGTATTGCGGGACGACTCCCTGACCGAGTGGATGATCCAGGCGTACCGGAACTTCCGGCTCGGCGGCGAGCGCGGCGCGCTCAGCTTCGGGTTCGCCACCGAGGTCGTGCAGATCCTGTCCGTCGGCAAGAACATCTCGGCCGAACCGGTCGTTCCGGCGGCCCGCACGGAAGCCACGCCGCAGCATGCCGGGTGAGCTCGCGGGGATCACGGACGAGGCCGCGCACGACCTGCCCGCCCAGCTGCGGGTGCTCGCCGAGCTCGGCTGGTCGCGGATCGAGCTGCGATCGGTCGATCGGACACCGGTGGCCGAGCTGTCCGACCGGGCGTTCGACCGGGTCGCGAAGTCGTTGTCGGACAACGGAGTGCACGCCGTGTGCCTGGCGTCGCGGATCGGCGGCTGGTCGCGGTCGATCACCTACCCGCTCGAGCTGGAGCTCGCCGAGCTCGACGTGCTCGGCCGGCGGTGCGGTGACCTGGGCACGCGGTTCGTGCGGATCATGTCCTGCCCCAACGAGGGTTTGGGCGAGCAGGCGTGGCGCGACCGCGTGATCGGCCGGATCACGCTGTTCGCGACGCGAGCCGCGGAGCTCGGTGTGGTGCTGGTGCTGGAGAACTGTTCCGGCTGGGCGGGCACGAGCGGCGCGCGGATACTCGACCTGGTCGAGTCCGTGGACAGCCCGGCGTTGCGGGTGTTGTTCGACACCGGCAACGGCGTCGCGCACGGGTACGACGGGTACGCCCTGCTGCGGCAGGTGCTGCCGCACGTCGCGCACGTGCACGTCAAGGACGCGATCGGGTCGCGGTTCGTCCTGCCGGGAACCGGTGACGCGCGGGTCGCGGACTGTATGGAACTCCTGCGGGACAAGGGTTATCGCGGTGATTGGTCGCTGGAGCCGCACCTCGGGCTGGTTCCGCACGAGCCGGGCGAGCTGGCGGAGGACGCGGCGGCGTCGTTCGTCGCGGCCGGGCGGGCGATGGCCGGGTTGCTCGGGTGATCGCGTCCGACCGCGCGCTGCTGCTGTGCCTGCTCGAGCTGCCGACCGCCGGACCGCTGGAGACCTCCGCCGAGGTGCGGCTGTGGGACGCGATGCGGCTCTACGCCGACGCCGCGGCGGACATCGGGTTCGAGGTCGAGCACTTCGCCCCGGCCGCCACGCTGTCCGATCTCGTCCCGTTGGACGTCGGCGCGGACTTCCTGGCGTGCCAGCCGAACCTCGTGCTGCGCCGCGGTCCGCGCGACGCGCCGGCCGTGATGTTCAACGTGCACCTCGACACCGTGGCGCCGTTCGAGCCCGCGTCGTTCGACGGAGTCCGCTTCCACGGGCGTGGCGCGATCGACGCCAAGGGACCCGCCGTCGCGCTGCTGGCCGGTCTCCGTGCCGCCGCGAACGCGGACTGCGGCGTGCTCGTCCAGGCCGTCTCCGGCGAGGAGGGTGGTGCGATGGGCACCTTCGGCACGCGACCGCTGGTCGAGGCCGGGTACGTGGGCGCGCTCAACGTGTTCTGCGAGCCGACCGGCCTGCGCTACCTGCCGCGCTGCACCGCCGCGATGACCCCGTCGATCCAGATCCGCGGCGACGACGCGATCGACGACCAGCCGGACGTGGGGCACAACGCGACCGTGCTGCTCGGGTTCCTCGCGCAACACCTTGCGGCTGCTCTGCCCCAGGTGCCCAACGGGCAGATGTGCGTCGCCGGCCTGCACACCGGTTCGATGCACAACCGCGTCTACGGCTCGGGTGAGCTGCTGCTCAACCTGTCGTACGGCAGCTCGGCTTCGGCCCGCGTGCTGGAGGAAGCCGTGTCCGCGGAGCTGACGGCGGGGCTCGCGGCGTTCACCGAGCGGTTCGGCGATCGCTCGCCGTTCCGCCGCACCGCCCAGGACGCCGCGAAGATCACCGAGCTGTCGTGGCGCAAACGCGGCTTGCCCGCACTGTCCACTCAGGACGTTCCACTGCTGGACGGGCTCGTCCCCCGCTGGCCCGACGACGAGCCAGCGTTCACGTGTGACGCGATCTGGCTCGACGGGGTGGCCCCGGCCGTGGTGCTCGGTCCCGGTTCCCTCGACGGCAACAACGCCCACGCCCCCGGTGAGTTCGCCCTGGAGGCCGACCTCGACCGGTTCGCCGGCGTGGTGCGCGACATCGTCCTGCGATTCGCGGAGAGTGTCCGATGAGTGACGTGATCGTCCCGTTTCCGACCTTGTTGGCCGCGGTGACGCGCGTGTTCACCGCACGCGGGATGCCACCCGACCGGGCCGGCGTCGCCGCCGAGGCGTTGTGCCACGGCGAACTGACCGGCGTGACATCGCACGGCCTGGTCAACCTGACCCGGTTGTACCTGCCGCTGTTCGACAGCGGCCGCACCGATCCCGCCGCGGAAATGGTGATAGAGACCGACCTCGGCGCCTGTGTGCTCGCCGACGCCCGGCGCACGCTCGGCCTCTGGTCGGCGTCGCAGGCGATGGAGCTGGCCTGCGCCCGCGCCGCACGCCGGGGCATCGGGCTGGTGTCGTTGCGGGGCACCACGCACATCGGCTGCGCGGGTTACCACGCGGCACGGGCCGCCGCGCACGGCATGGTCGGGCTGGTGGCGGCCAACTGCGGCGGGCAGCGCATCGCCCGTCCGCCGGGCGGCAGCGCGCCGATGCTGGGTACCAACCCACTCGCCCTGGCGTGCCCGGCGGGCGACCGGCACCCGTTCGTGCTGGACATGAGCACGACCGTGGTGCCGACCGGCCGGATCCGCGCGGCGGCACGGGAGAACCGGCCCGTCCCGGCCGGGTGGCTCGCGTCCGACGACGGTGAGGCGGTGACGGATCCGGCGGCCTTCGACCGCGGTGAGGCACACCTGTTGTGGCTTGGTAGCGCTCCGGAAACGGGAGCGTACAAGGGATTCGGGCTCGGATTGCTGGTGGAGGTGCTCGCCGCGCTCGTCCCCGGCGCCGCGCTCGGCGCGTTGTCCGGCGACGGCTCGCTCGACGACGACATCGGTGTGTTCACCCTCGCGATCGCACCGTCGGTGCTCCGTCCTGGGTTCGGCGCGGACGCCTCGCAGTTGTTCGGCGCGGTGCTCGGCTGGCCGGCTGTCGCGGATCCCGTGACCTATCCGGGATGGCACGAGGGCGAACGCGCGGCATGGCGGCGCGAACACGGCGTGCCGCTGCCCTGGGCACTGCACGAGGAGCTGATGACCGCGTGATCCGGGTGGGCGTCGTCGGACTCGGGGTGATCTCCCGGTTCTACCTCCGCGCGATCGCGTCGTCGCCTTCCTTCGAGCTGGCCGCGGTGTGTGATCTCGACCCCGATCTGCTGGCGCCGCACGAGGTTCCGGCGTTCACCGACCATCGCGATCTGCTGGGCGTCGTCGACGCGGTGATCGTCACAGCGCCGAACGACGTGCACGCGGCGGTGTGCCGGGACGCGATCGCGGCGGGACTTCCGGTGTGCGTGGAGAAACCGCTCGCCACCACGTTGGCCGACGGCGTCGAACTGGTCGAGGCCGCGCGAAAGCGCGACGTCGCGCTGTTCACCGCCTTCCACCGGCGCTACAACCGCAACGTCCTGGCGCTGCCGGTGACCGCGCCGGTCAGGCACGTGACGGTCCGCTACCTGGAACGGATCGAGGAGCACGTCGGCCGGGACCGCTGGTACCTCGACGCCACGCGGTGCGGCGGTGGCTGTGTGGCGGACAACGGCCCGAACGCGCTGGACGTGGCACGCCTGTTCGTCGGCCCGCTGTCCCTTGTGGACGCTACGGTCACCCGCGACGAGCTCGGCGTCGACCGGCGGGCGCTGCTGCGACTGGACAAGGCGACGATCGAGCTGGACTGGTCGTTCCCCGGTGAGGTCAAGGACGTGACGGTCGAGCTGGTGGACGGCATCATGCTGCACGCCGACATGCTCGCCGGGTTCGCGGAGTTCAAGGGCTCGTTGTGGCACGAATACGCGGGGATCCTGCGGGAGTTCGCCACCGCCGTCGAGCGCCGCGGCGCGTGGCACGACGGCGGTCTGGACGCGCCTTCCCTGGTGGACCAGGTATATCGGATGGAGGCGGCACATGCGCGAGAACGGGCCGAAACGCACGGTCACCGGCACGGTGGTCAAGGTGCTGGTGCACCGCCGCGATGAACGCGGGATGACGCTGGAACCGTTCGCGAGCCGGTGCGTGCGGGTCGGCGAGGTGCACGAGCTGGTGACCACCGACCACGACGTGACCGACGAGCGGATCGACCGGGTCGGGTTCCTCGGGTTCGTCGAGATCGGGTCCGCGGGCGTGATCGACCGGGGCGACGAGCTGTGGCTCGGCGACGCGTTGGTCGGCACTGTCCTCGGGTTCGACGCCTGCCACTTTCCCAACCACTACAACATCCTCATCAGCACCCCAGTACCCCGCACCGGCCCCGAGGTGGGCATGGCCCCCAACCTCGACATCACCTTCCGCTGACCCCAACTCTCGCCGTTAAGGCCACCTTCACTGCGCTCAGTGCAGTGAAGGTGGCCTTAACGGTGGTTGGACTAGCGGCCGAGCAGCGGGACGTCGAGTTTGCCGAGGTGGTAGTCGCGCACCGCGCGCACCAGCTCGTCGACGGTCAGCTTGCCGTTGCCGTTGGTGTCGATGGCCTCGAACGACGCCTTCGCCGCCGAGGGCTCCACGCCGATCGCGTCGAGCCACTTGCCGAACTCACGATGGCTCACCTCGCCGTCGCCGTCGGTGTCGCACAGCCCGACGATCGCGCGGATGGTCGGTTCGACCACCCGGCTGAAGCCCGCGTCGCCGCTGGCGAAGACCTCCGCCTCGACGACCTCGGTGAACTGCTCGAGCGTCATCGATCCGTCCGGGCCGACACCCGCCTTGCCCGCGAGGTACTCGAACATCACGATGAAGGCGTTCGTCAGCACGCGGGCCTGCGGGGACTCGGCGGCCTCACCGAAGGCGGCGATGATGCGCCTGGCCTCCGCCTCGTAGTCGGACTTCTCGATCCTGCCGTTGCCGTTGACGTCCCACTTCTCGAAACGCTTCTTCAGGCGGTCGTTCTTGACAGCCGTGGTCATTCCTGGACACTCCTCAATCAGTGCGAAAGTTGGCATGAACGCCCAGCCGGGGCCGACACCCCGGCCGGGTGGGCCTCACAGTCGATCGACCTCCTCTCCGGGCACCCGTCCCGTGATGTCGAGCAGCAGCCGCGCTCGCGCAGCGATGCGGCCGAGATCGAAGGACCCGTGCGCGACGAGCAGGACCGCGACGTCCGCGTCCCGCAACGCGGCGTCCAGGTCGTTCCGGCGAACCCCCAGCGACGGCACGTCGCCCGCGATCGGGTCGTGATAGCTCACCCTGGCTCCGAGCGACGTGAGCCGGGCCGCGATGTGGATCGCCGCGGTCTCGCGCGTGTCCGGGACGTCGGCCTTGTAGGTGACGCCGATCAGCAGGATCTCCGCTCCGCGCAACGGTTTTCCGGCGAGCAGCCGCTCGACCCGATCCGCCACGTGCACGGGCATACCCGCGTCGACCCGCCGGGCCGCCCGCACCACCCCCAGGTCCGCGCCCACGCGCTCGGCGGAGTCGAGCAGGTAGCGCGGGTCGATCGGGATGCAATGCCCGCCCACGCCCGGTCCCGGCGTGAACGGCGCGAAGCCGAACGGTTTCGTCGCGGCGCAGTGCAGCACGTCCCACACGTCGATGCCGATCCGGTCGCACAACAAGGCGATCTCGTTGACCAGCGCGATGTTCACGTACCGGTAGGTGTTCTCCAGCAGCTTGGCCAGCTCGGCCTCACGGGTGCCGCGCGCCACGACGACGGTGTCGACGAACCGGTGGTAGAACGCCGCACAGTGCTTGGCGCACAACGGGGTCCGCCCACTGACGATCTTCGGCGTGTTGCGCACGCCGAAGTTCCGGTTGCCCGGATCGACGCGTTCCGGTGAGTAGCCGAGCGGGAAGTCCTCCCCCGCCAGCAGGCCGTGCCGTTCCAGGATCGGCGCGACGATCTCCTCGGTGGTGCCGGGAAACGTGGTGGACTCCAGCACCACGAGCGTGCCGGGCCGCAGGTGGTCCGACACCGTCTCGGCGGCCGCGCGGACCGCGGTGAGATCCGGCCGACCGTCCGCGCCCAGCCCGGTCGGCACGCAGATCACGATCGTCTCGGCGGAACCGAGCACCTCCGGGTCGGTGGTGACGGTGAAACCCTTGTCCCGCATGGCCGCCAGTTCGGCGTCGGACACGTCCTGCACGTGCGAGACACCGGCGGCGATGGTCTCAGCGACCTGAGCTGACGTGTCGAGACCGGCGACGGACAGGCCGGCCGCGACGGCCGCGGCCGCCAGCGGTAGGCCGACGTAGCCGACGCCAACGACGACGAGATCGACGGACACGAACGTCCCTTCGGGTTGCGGTGATCAGACACGGAAGCTGCCGGTTCCGGGCGCGATGTGCGTGCCGTGATCCGGCGCAACCGTCAGCCCCGGCGTGAGACAGAAGGGGTCGGCGTACGTCGTCACGTCGTCGTTCGTCAGGTTCATGAGCACGTGTGACGCGAGCGGAAGCTTCGTGCAACCACTGGGGTTCCGGTACACCGTCAACTTCTGCAACTCGGTCTCGAACACCACGACCCGGCCGGCCGCGGCCTGTGCGGCGGGCGCGAGCGAGACGAGTAGCGCGCCCGCGACCGCAACGCTGATTCCAGCGCGTTTCATTGGAAACCTCCCCGGTTCCATCGCTCTCCGCAACGTAGCAGTCACCGATTGCGATCACTGGGTTTGGACCCGAACCTCACTCGTGCAGGTTGCTTTGTCACGCAACGGTCATCCGGATGGGCTCGCGCGCAGGTCATCGCCGTGGCGCCACCCGGCATCGGTTCGCCAGGACGAGTGACGCGCTGCGACTCTTTTGCCAGCATGGGTTCGTGGAGCTGCGAAGTGCACAGTGGTACGCCGGTCAGGACCGCAACGCCTACATCCACCGCGCCTGGATGCGGCGCGGCACACCGGACAGCGCGTTCCAAGGCAGACCGCAGATCGCCATCGCCAACACCGCCTCCGACCTGACGCCGTGCAACGCCCACCTCACCGAGGTGGCGGGTGCGGTCGCGAAGGGGGTTTACGAGGCGGGCGGCATCCCGTTGGAGATTCCGGTGGTGTCGCTGGGCGAGACGAACATGCGACCCACCGCGATGCTGTGGCGCAACATGGCCGCGATGGCCGCCGAGGAGATGTTCCGCGCCAATCCCGTCGACGGCGTCGTGCTGCTCGGCGGGTGCGACAAGACGATCCCGTCACTGCTGATGGCGGCCGCGAGCGTCGACCTGCCCGCGGTCGTGGTGCCGGGCGGTCCGATGCTCACGGGGACGTTCCGCGGTGTTCCGCTCGGCTGCGGCACGGACGTGTGGCGGCTCAGCGAGGAGGTGCGGGCGGGCACGTTGTCCCAGGAGCAGTTCACGCGCTCCGAGTCCGCGATGATCCGCAGCCGCGGCCACTGCAACACGATGGGAACGGCGTCCACCATGGCGCTGGTCGCCGAGGCGCTCGGCACCGTCGTGCCCGGCATCGCCGGGACGCCGGCCCCGGACAGCCGGTTGCTGGAAGCCGCGCACGGCACCGGGAACCTGGCGGTGGAGCTGGTCCACCAGGATCGGCGGCCGAGCACCGTGCTCGGCAACGGCTCGTTCCACAACGCGATCGTCGCGCTCGCCGCGATCGGCGGCTCCACCAACGCCGTGGTGCACCTGCTGGCGATCGCCGGACGGCTCGGCATCGACCTGACGCTCGACGACTTCGACCGGATCGGCTCGCACGTGCCGCTGCTCGTGGACCTGCAGCCGGCGGGCCGGTTCCTGATGGAGGACTTCCACCGCGCGGGCGGACTGCTCGCCGTGCTGCGCGAGGTCCGGGATCTGCTGGACCCCGACGCTTTGACAGTCACCGGACGGCCGTTGGTCGATCACCTCGACGACGCGCCGATCTGGGACCCGGAGGTCATCCGCACCCGCGCGGAACCGTTGATCGCCGAGGGCGGCATCGCCGTGCTGCGCGGCAACCTCGCCCCGTCCGGCGCGCTGATCAAACCGGCCGCCGCGTCACCGCATCTCCTCAAACACCGCGGCCGGGCCGTCGTGTTCGACAGCATCGAGGACTTCCACGCCCGCATCGACGACCCGGATCTCGACGTGGACGCCGACTCGGTGCTCGTCCTGCGCGGGTGCGGGCCCAAGGGGTATCCGGGCATGCCCGAGGTGTCGAACATGCCGTTGCCCAAGAAGCTCCTCGAACAGGGCGTGCGTGACATGGTCCGGGTGTGCGACGGGCGCATGAGCGGCACCGCGTACGGCACGGTCGTGCTGCACGTCGCCCCCGAGGCCGCCGCGGGCGGGCCGCTCGCGCGCGTGCGGACCGGGGACGTGATCGTGCTCGACGTCGAAGCGCGGCTCATCGAGGTCGACGTGCCCGCGGAGGAACTGGCACAGCGCACCCCGAACCGGGACGGGTTCGCCGCTCCGAGGCGTGGCTGGGAACGCCTCTACATCGACCACGTCACGCAGGCCGATACCGGCGCTGACCTGGACTTTCTCATCGGGAGCAGCGGCTCGGACGTCACACGCGAGTCTCACTGAGGACGGCCTCGACGATCACGTTCTTCTTATAGCTGCCGGCCGCGCGGTCGAACTCGCCGCCGCACGTCACCAGGCGCAGCTCGGACACCGGTGTCGGCGCGTAGACGAGGTCGGCGGGGAACGCGGTCTTGTCCACCGAATACGACTTGCCGACGACGAACGTGAGCCGGCTGCCGTCCTTGCGGCCGACCACCACCTGGTCCCCCGGCTTCAGCTCGGGCAGGCGGAAGAACACGCCGGGGCCGGTGCGCGAGTCGACGTGGCCCGCGATCACGGCCGGTCCCGCGTCACCGGGCACGACGCCCGCGGCGTACCAGCCCGCGACGTCGGGCTTGGCCGGCGCCTCCAACACGCCCGCCTTGTCCAGGCTGAGGCTGTCGAGCTTGCTGGTGACACCGATCGACGGGATCTCGATCGTCACCGGCGCCGCCGCCTTCTCGGCGTGCGGTTTGATCACGTACGCCAGCCCGACCAGCACCACCGCGCCGATGACGAGCTTCTTCATGTCGACCGCGGCTTCCGCAGCAACACCACCGCCGTGACGACGCACGCGAGCAGCACCCAGACCATCGGCCAGTCGAGGCCGGGACCGCCGGGCGCCATGCCGCCGAACCCGGTCTCCTGACTGCCGGTGGGCGGGACGTCCGCGCCCTTCGCGTCCTTGCGGAACTCGGTCAGTACCTTGCCGTCCCGTTCGATCACGATCACCGAGTACACGCCACCCGGTTCGATGACGCCGTCGACGTTGGCCGGATCGGTGCCGCGCGGCACAACCTGCATCGACTTCGTGTTCGCCGCGACCGTGGAGTAGGCGGTCGCCGAGCCGTACGTGGCGCCGCGGACCAGGGCCGTGCCGTCGCGGACGAGGTCGGCCTCGGCGGCCTTGGGCGCCCCGTCGATCACCCGGACACGGGCGAGCCCGGCCGGCGGCAGGCTCAGGTCGTCCTCCAGCACCTTGCCCGATTTGTCCAGGTCGACGACCGTGTACGCCTTGCCGTCGACGGCCTGGAGCGTGGCGGAACTGGTCGGCGCGGAGCCCGGGTCGGCGCCCGCCGGGCGGATCGTGACGGCGTACGCGCCGGGGTCGATCCGGTGGTAGTCCTGCAGGTAGCCGTACTCCACGTTGGGGATGCGCACCGGGCTGCCGGGGTTAGCCGACGCCGTGATGGTGATGTCCACCCGCGCGTTCTCCGGCGACAGATGCCCCACGCGTAGGTAGGTGCCCGTCGCCGCGCTCGCGGGCGTGCTGGACATGAGGACGAAAAGCAGGACCGCGACCACCCGCATCGGGACCCTCCCTCCGCTCGAACACCAACGGTAACCAGCCGCGTATCCAGAGCCAATACCCACCTGAAGTGGTATTTACGCCGCCCGGCCCGGCCCGAAAGGATGTGAGTCACCCTCCGGAAGGGGTGACCGATGAACGGCAGGGCAGGCGCGGCCGTCGTGGTACTGCTGTCGGCGGCCTTGTCCGTGGTCGCGCTGCTGCGCAGCTGGCAGCTGGCTCTGTTGACGTTCGCGGTGCTCGGGATCTTACTGCTCGCGGTCGGCGTGACGATGAAGCCACGCTAGTGCACCGGTTGCTTCTCGGCTTGGACGCTGGACACGAGCTGCCAGGGCACACTGGTGACCATCACGCCCGGTTCGAACAGCAGTCGTGCCTTGAGCCGCAGGGCGCTCTGGTTGTGCAGCAGGTTCTCCCACCACCGCCCGACCACGTACTCGGGGATGTAGATGCAGACGACATCTCGCGGGCTGCGCACGTGCAGGTTCTTCACGTGGTCGACCACCGGCCTGGTGATCTCCCGGTAAGGCGACTCGATCACCTTCAACGGGATCTTCATGCCCAGTCGTTCCCAGTCCCGTTGTAACGCACGGGTTTCGGTGTCGTCGAGGTTCACCGTGATCGCGGTCAGCGTGTCGGGACGGGTCGCGCGGGCGAACGAGATCGCCCGCAGCGTCGGCTTGTGCAAAGTGGACACCAGCACCAGCGCGTGTACTCGGCTCGGCAGCGTCTCACCGCCGGGGTCGGCGCGAAGTTCCTCGCGCACCCGGTCGTAGTGACGCCGGATCGCCCGCATCATCAGGTACAGCAGGGGCATCGCGATCACGACCAGGTACGCGCCGTGCGTGAACTTGGTGATCAGCACGACGATCAGCACCACCCCGGTGAAGCATGCGCCGAACGCGTTGATCAGGCGGGCGCGGTGGATACGGCGCCGTTCGGCACCCGTGGTGGCGTAGGCGAGCTCGCGGTTCCAGTGCCGGACCATGCCCGCCTGGCACAGGGTGAACGAGGTGAACACGCCGACGATGTAGAGCTGGATCAGCCGGGTCGCGGAGCCGTCGAACGCGTAGATCAGGCCACCGGCGATCGCCGCGAGCACGATGATGCCGTTGGAGAACGCGAGCCGGTCGCCTCGGGTGTGCAGCTGACGCGGCAGGTACCGGTCCTGCGCGAGGATCGAGCCGAGCAGCGGAAAGCCGTTGTAGGCGGTGTTCGCGGCGAGGATCAGGATCAGGGCCGTGGCGGCCTGGATGTAGTAGAAGAAGAACGACTGGTCTCCACCGAACACCGCGGCCGCGAGCTGCGCGATGACCGTCCGTTGTGGATCGGTCTCGCAGTCGCCCGCGAACCCGATCAGGTCGCAGGTGTGTTCGGTGAACCGGACGTCGGCGATCATGGCCAGCGCGGTGACGCCGCCGAACATCGCGATCGAGATGACGCCCATCATGGCCATGGTTGTGGCCGCGTTGTGCGCCTTCGGTTTGCGGAACGCGGGCACGCCGTTGGAGATGGCCTCCGCACCGGTGAGCGCCGTGCACCCGGAGGAGAACGCGCGCAGCACGAGGAACGCGACGGCCACCGTACTCAGCCCGACCTGTTCGGCTCGGATGTCGTAGCCCGCGCTCTCGGCGACCGGTGCGTCGCCGAACACCGTGCGGACCAGGCCGACGCCGATCATCAGCAGCACGCCCACCACGAACGCGTAGGTGGGCACGGCGAACGTCCGGCCGGACTCGCGCACACCACGCAGGTTCATCGCGGTCAGGAAGGCGACGAACCCGAGGTTGATCACCACCCGGTACGGGTTCAGCTCGGGCACCGCGGAGATGATGTTGTCCACGCCGGCGGCGACCGACACCGCCACGGTCATGATGTAGTCGACGAGCAGCGCGGCGGCCACGACCAGCCCCGCCGAGCGACCGAGGTTGTGCGAGGCCACCTCGTAGGAGCCGCCGCCACTGGGGTAGGCGCGCACGACCTGCCGGTAGGAGATCACGACCACCGTGAGCAGCACGGCCACGGCGAGCCCGACCCACGGCGCCAGGTGCAGGAACGCCAGTCCGCCGAGCGTGAGGATCAGCAGGATCTCCTGCGTCGCGTAGGCGACCGAGGACAGCGGGTCACTGGCGAAGATCGGCAGGGCGAGGCGTTTCGGGAGGAGCGTCTCCCCCAGCCGGTCGCTGCGGAACGGTCGTCCGAGCACCACTCGCTTCACCCATGTGGCCACGCCGTCAGCATGGTTGTTCCGCCCGGCCGACGCCGTAAGGAACGTATCAAGATCAGTGGGCTTCGCGTTGGGATTGCATCAAGACGGGCTGTCGCTGGACGGCCGGCGTCCCGCGGATGACGGAGACGATCAGGATCACGCCGAGCGCGTTCAGCCCGAGCACCAGTGCATCGTGGCGCGACTGGACGTTGATCGCCAGGTCACCGAGCCTGCCGAGGACGAAACCCGCGTGCAGGAACCAGCAGACGAGGGCGGTGGCCAGGGTCGCCCGCACTGTGGAGAGGAATCCGATCAGGTCGATGACCACGACCAGCCCGACCACGGACAGGACCGGCTGGCTCGGGGCGCCCGCGGCGACGGCGAGCCCGGTCATCGCGGCCCCGAGGGCGGCGCCCAGCGGGAACCCGAAACCTCCCGATACCAATGGTTTGCGCACAACACCAGTTCAGTGCACGCCGTTCCTTTTGGGGAGTGTCCTTGTCGAACTCCGAACGCGGAACCTGCGCATCCTGACGGGTTCCTTATGGCTCGAAGCGATAACCCATCCCCGGCTCGGTGATCAGATGCCGCGGATGCGACGGATCGACCTCCAACTTGCGCCGCAGCTGCGCCATGTACACCCGCAGGTACTGCGACTCGCCGACATGCGTTGGCCCCCACACCTCGGACAGCAGCTGCTTCTGCGACACCAACCGGCCAGGATTGCGGACGAGGATCTCCAGCAGTCCCCACTCCGTAGGCGTCAGGTGCACCTCGGCGACGTCGCGGTGCACCTTCTTGATCACGAGGTCGACGGTGAACGTCGCCGTCTTCACGATCGGGTCGTCGGTCACCTGCGAGACGGCCGTCCGGCGCACCGCGGCCCGAAGCCGGGCCAGGAGCTCGTCCATGCCGAACGGCTTGGTCACGTAGTCGTCCGCGCCCGCGTCGAGCGCCTCGACCTTGCTCGCCGACTCGGTGCGCGCGGACAGCACGATGATCGGCACGGTCGTCCAGCCGCGCAGCCCGGCGATCACGTCCACGCCTGAGATGTCGGGCAGCCCGAGGTCGAGTACGACCACGTCGGGCTTGTGCTCCACGGCGATGCCGAGTGCGGTCTTCCCGTCGTAGGCCGTCATCACGTGGTACCCGCGCGCGCCGAGGTTGATCCGCAACGCTCTGACGATCTGGGGTTCGTCGTCGACTACCAGGACTGACGTCATGCCGTCTCCTCAGCCGAGTGAACGGGCAGCGAGATCACGATCGTCAACCCGCCGCCCGGAGTGTCCTCCGCGCTGATCTCGCCGCCCATGGCCTCGGTGAACCCCTTGGCCACGCTCAGCCCCAGGCCCACGCCCGACGTCGCGTCGCGGTCACCCAGTCGCTGGAACGGGGTGAAGATCCGGTCGCCCGTCTTCTTGGGCAGGCCGGGGCCGTGGTCGACGATCCGCAGCTCGGCGTGCGAGCCGTGGGTGCTGGCGCGCACCGCGACCTCGCCCTTTCCGTGCCGCAGCGCGTTGTCCACGACGTTGGCCACCGCGCGTTCCAGCAGGCCCAGGTCGGCGCACACGGGCGGCAGGTGCTCGTCTACGTCGACGGTGACCGCGTGCCGGTCCTCGATGCCCGCCAACGCCTTCGCGACCGCCTCGTAGTAGCTCACCGGCCGCAGCAGCGGTGTCACCGAACCGGTCGCGAGCCGTGAGGAGTCGAGCAGGTTGTCGACCAGGCCGTTGAGCCGATCCGCCGACTCCTCCACGGTCGCCATCAGCTCGGAGACGTCCGAAGTGGACAGCGGCAGCGACGGATCGCGCAGGCTGCCGATCGCGGCCTTGATGGACGTCAGCGGGGTGCGCAGGTCATGCCCGACCGCGGAAAGGAGTGCGGTGCGCAGCTCGGTCGTCTCGACTTTGCGTTGCGCGTCCAGGGTTTCCGCGGCCATGCGCTGTTGCCGCAACGCCATCAGCGCCTGGCCCGCCGCGGCCTCCAGCACACGCTGGTCCGAAGCGGGCAGCGTGCGTCCGCGCAACGCCAGGTGGATGTCCGAGGTGACCGCGACGTCCGCGTCGGCCTCGTCCGGCTCGTCACACGGGCGCGGGCCCACGCAGGCGACGCGTTCCCAGCCGCCGGCACGGCGTTCCAACAAAGCCACCGACTCCAGGCCGAAGTTCTCCCGGACCTTCTCCAGCAGCCGCGCCAACGGGAACGGGCTGGTGAGCACCGTGCGCGCGTAGGACGCGAGCAACGCCGCCTCGGTTCTGGCCCGCGCGCCCTGTTCGCCCAACCGGGCCGCGCGGTCGACCACGAGCGCGACGATCGTCGCCACGATCACCATCGCCACCAGGGTGATCACGTTCTCCGGGCTGGCGACGGCCAGGCTGTAGTAGGGCGGGGTGAAGAAGAAGTTCAGCAGGCCGGCGCCGAGGAACGCGGAGAACAGGGCGGGCCCGAGACCGCCCATCAGCGCCACCACGCAGGTGGCGAGCAGGAACCCGACCAGGTCGGTGGAGTAGTCGACGTCGTCGCGCCAGAACAGGCCGAGCGCCGCGGTCAGCGAGGGCAGCAGGACCGCCGCCGCCCAGCCCGCGAGCTGCCTGGATCGGCTGAGCGCGTTGCGGCCGATCTTCCAGCGCAGCCCGCGGCGGGCCGCGTCGTGGGTGACCATGTGCACGTCGATCGGGCCGGAGTCGTGGATCACGGCCGCGCCGATGCCCTCGTCGACCGCCCTCGCCAGCCGCGAGCGCCGCGACGTCCCGAGCACCAGCTGTGTGGCGTTGACACCACGGGCGAACTCCAGCAGTGCCGTCGGCACGTCGTCGCCCACCACCGAGTGGAACGTCGCGCCCAGGTCCTCGGCGATCTTGCGGAACCTGCCGACCGCCTCCGGTGACGGACCGGCCAGGCCGTCGCCGCGCATCACGTGCACCACCAGCAGTTCCGCACCCGCACGCAACGCGATGCGCCGGGCGCGGCGGATGAGCGTCTCGCTCTCCGGCCCACCGGTGATGGCGGCGACCACGCGTTCGCGGGTCTCCCACGTGTCGGTGATCCGCTGCTCGTGCCGATACCGTTGCAACGCCACGTCGACCTGGTCGGCCACCCACAGCAACGCGAGCTCGCGCAACGCGGTCAGGTTGCCGACGCGGAAGTAGTTACCCAGCGCGGCGTCGATCTTGTGCGCGGCGTAGACGTTGCCGTGCGCCAGCCGGCGGCGCAGCGCCTCCGGGGTGATGTCGACCAGCTCGACCTGCTCGGCGCGGCGGACCACCTCGTCCGGCACGGTTTCCCGTTGCGTGACACCGGTGATCCGTTCGACCACGTCGTTGAGCGACTCGAGGTGCTGCACGTTGACCGTGGACAGCACGTCGATGCCCGCTTCGAGCAGCTCCTCGACGTCCTGCCAGCGCTTCTCGTTGCGTGAGCCCGGCACGTTGGTGTGCGCGAGCTCGTCCACGATCGCGACCTCGGGCGCACGGGCGACCAGGCCGTCGATGTCCAGCTCGGTGAACTCGAGGCCGCGGTGGTGGATCTCCTTGCGGGGCAGGATCTCCAGGCCCTCGAGGAGGTTCGCCGTCTTCTCCCGGCCGTGGGTCTCGACGAGCCCCACGACCACGTCGGTGCCGCGCTCCCGGCGCCGGTGAGCCTCGCCGAGCATGGCGAAGGTCTTACCGACGCCGGGAGCGGCGCCGAGGTAGATCCTCAGCTCACCCCGGCGAGCGTCAACGGGCGGCGTCGATGGCACGGTTCAACGCCGTCACGTTGACGGTGGTGGCGAAGGTGCCGCCGGTGCCGGCCGACACCAGCTCACGCACCTTCTCCACCGGCAGCCCGGTCGCGCGCGCCACTCGAGGCACCTGCAGCGCCGCGTACTCCGGGCTGATGTCCGGGTCGAGACCGGACGCCGACGCGGTCACCGCGTCCTGCGGCACGCTCTCCTCCGCCACACCTTCGCGCTGGGCGATCGTCGTGCGCAGCTCGGCGATCTTCCTGGTGTAGTCCTCGTTGCGCTCGCCCTTGTTGGACGCGCCGGACGCGGGCAGCGTCGCGGCCGACGGGCGGGGCACGAAGTACCGGTCACCCTCGCGGGTCACCGCCACCAGGGTGGTGTCCACGGCCTCGGCGTTGGCGTGCAGGCCGGGGATCCGGCTCACCGCCCACACCGCGGCCGGGTAGGCCACGCCGGTGATCAGCGTGAGCACCAGCAGGACGCGGAGTCCGGCCAGCGACTGCTTGACGAAGTTGTCCATCTCAGCCAATCCCGGGGATGAGTCGCACGAGCAGGTCGATCAGCCAGATCCCGGCGAACGGCGTGACGATGCCGCCGAGGCCGTAGATCAGCAGGTTGCGCCGCAGCAGCGCGGACGCGCTGGACGGCCGGTACCGGACACCCTTGAGCGCCAACGGGATCAGCACCACGATGATCAGCGCGTTGAAGATCACCGCGGACAGGATCGCGCTCTGCGGCGTCGCGAGGTGCATGACGTTGAGCTTGTCCAGCTGCGGGTAGATCGCGGCGAACATGGCCGGCAGGATCGCGAAGTACTTCGCGAGGTCGTTGGCGACGGAGAACGTCGTCAGCGCGCCGCGCGTGATCAGCAGCTGCTTGCCGATCTCCACGATCTCGATCAGCTTGGTCGGGTCCGAGTCGAGGTCCACCATGTTGCCGGCCTCCTTCGCGGCCGACGTGCCGGTGTTCATCGCGACACCGACGTCGGACTGCGCGAGCGCCGGGGCGTCGTTGGTGCCGTCACCGGTCATCGCGACCAGCCGGCCGCCCTCCTGCTCCTTGCGGATCAGGGCCATCTTGTCCTCGGGCTTGGCCTCGGCGAGGAAGTCGTCCACGCCCGCCTCACCCGCGATCGCCTTGGCGGTCAACGGGTTGTCGCCGGTCACCATCACGGTCCGGATGCCCATCGCGCGCAGCTCGGCGAACCGCTCCTTCATGCCCGGTTTGACCACATCGGACAGTCGGATGACGCCCAGCACCACGTCGTTTTCCGCCACGACGAGCGGCGTGCCGCCGTCCTCGCTGATCCGGTCGACGATCTCGTCCGTCTCGTCGTTCGTCTCGAACCCGCTCGCGGCGCCCTTGCGGATCTTCGTGCCGTTGAGGTCGATGCCGCTCATCCGGGTCTGCGCGGTGAACGGGACGAACTCGCCGGCCTTCTCCGCGTCCGTGGCCTCGGCGGACAGACCGTACTTCTCGACGCACAGCTCGACGATGCTGCGGCCCTCGGGCGTGCCGTCGGCGAGGCTGGACAGGCGGATCACCTCGGCCAGGCGCTGCGGGCTGGTGCCGTTGACCGGGATGAACTCGGTCGCGCGGCGGTTGCCCCAGGTGATGGTGCCGGTCTTGTCCAGCAGCAGCGTGTCGATGTCACCGGCGGCCTCGACCGCCTTGCCGGACGTGGCAAGCACGTTGCGCTGCACCAGACGGTCCATGCCCGCGATGCCGATCGCGGACAGCAGCGCGCCGATCGTGGTCGGGATCAGGCAGACCAGCAGCGCGGTCAGCACGATCACCGACTGCTCGCCGCCGGAGAAGATGGCGAACGGCTGCAGCGCCACGACCGCGAGCATGAAGATGATCGTCAGCGTGGACAGCAGGATCGTCAGCGCGATCTCGTTCGGCGTCTTCTGCCGCTCCGCACCCTCGACCAGCGCGATCATCCGGTCGACGAACGTCTCGCCCGGCTTGGTCGTGATCTTCACGACGATCCGGTCGGACAACACGGTCGTGCCGCCGGTGACGGCACAGCGGTCGCCGCCGGACTCGCGGATGACCGGAGCCGACTCGCCGGTGATCGCCGACTCGTCGACCGTGGCGATGCCCTCGACGACGTCACCGTCACCGGGGATCACCTCACCGGCCTCGACGACCACGAGGTCGCCGATCCGCAGGTCGGTGCCGGGGACGCGCTCCTCGGAGCCGTCCTCGGTCAGGCGCCGCGCGACGGCGTCCTTCTTGGTCTTGCGCAAGGAATCGGCCTGCGCCTTGCCGCGGCCCTCGGCGACGGCCTCGGCGAGGTTCGCGAACAACACCGTGAACCACAGCCACAGCGCGACACCGATGGTGAACCCGCTCGGGTCGCTCACGGCGAACACGGTGACCAGCAGCGAGCCGACCCAGACGACGAACATGACCGGGTTGCGCAGCTGGTGGCGCGGGTGGAACTTGCGCAGCGCGTCCGGCAGTGACGTCAGCAACTGGCGCGGGTTGAACACGCCCGCGGCGACCTGGTGACCCAGGTTCTCCGCGTGGCGCTCCCGAATCTCCTCGGGTGTCCTTTGCGGACGTTCGGTTGTGGTGGTCACAGCAGGGCCTCCGCGATGGGACCGAGAGCGAGAGCAGGGACGAAGGTGAGTGCGGCGACCAGCACGATGCTGCCGGCCAGCAGGGTCGCGAACAGCGGCCCGGTGGTGGGCAGCGTGCCCGCCGTCTCCGGCACCTTCTTCTGCGCCGCAAGGGATCCGGCGAGCGCGAGCACGGCGACGATCGGGATGAACCGGCCGAACGCCATGCAGATGCCCAGGGTCGACTGGAACCAATCGTTGGTCACCGTGATGCCGGCGAACGCGCTGCCGTTGTTGTTCGACGCCGACGCATAGGCGTAAAGGATCTCCGACAGGCCGTGCTCACCCGAGTTGTTGAGTGCGCTGCCCGTGCTCGGCAGGATCGCCGCGATGCCCGCGAAGATCAGCAGCACGGTCGGCATCGCGAGGATCGACACCGCCGCCGCGGTCACCTCCCGCCGGCCGAGCTTCTTGCCCAGGTACTCCGGCGTGCGGCCGACCATCAGGCCCGCCAGGAACATCGCGATGATCGCCATCACCAGGATGCTGTAGAGGCCGGTGCCGACCCCGCCCGGCGTCATCTCGCCGAACAACATGTTCAGCATCGCGCCGCCACCGCCGAGCCCGGTGAAGCTGTCGTGCATCGAGTTGACCGCACCTGTCGACGTGCCCGTGGTGGAGTTCGCGAACAGCGCGCTTGCCGGGATGCCGAACCGGAGTTCCTTGCCCTCCAACGGACGCAGGCCGTTGGCCTCGGCCACCCAGATCACCGCGAGCATGGCGCCCCAGATCAGGCCCATGACGCTCAGCAGCACGTACCCCTGCTTCTTGTTGCCGACCAGCTGACCGAACGTGCGCGTCAGCGCGACCGGGATGACCAGCAGCAGGAAGATCTCCAGCAGGTTCGACCACGCGTTCGGGTTCTCGAACGGGTGCGCGGAGTTGGCGTTGAGGATGCCGCCACCGTTGGTGCCGAGCTCCTTGATCGCCTCCTGGGACGCGACCGGGGCGTTCGCCACGACCTGACCGTCAATGTCCACACCGGACTTGAGCGACATCGTGACACCGAGCGCGATCAGCACGATCGCGAACACGAACGCCAGCGGCAGCAGGATCCGGACCGTGCCGCGCACGAGGTCGACCCAGAAGTTGCCGAGCCGGTCGGACTGGTGCCGGACGAACCCGCGCACCAGCGCGATCGCGACCGCGAGGCCGACCGCGGCGGACACGAAGTTCTGCACCGTGAGGCCGACCATCTGGACCGTGTGGCCCATGACGGTCTCCGGGACGTACGACTGCCAGTTCGTGTTGGTCACGAAGCTGATCGCCGTGTTGAACGCCATGCCGGGCGGCACGTTGCCGCGGTCGTAGGCGAACGGCAGCACGGCTTGAATCCGTTGCAACAGATAGAGGAACGCGACGCTGACGAACGAGAAGCCGAGCACGCCGAAGGCGTAGGTGCTCCACTTCTGCTCGGAGTCCGGGTTCACCCGGACCGCCTTGTAGATCGCCAGCTCGAACTTGGAGTGCTTGGTCGCGCTGAACACGCGCGCCATGTAGTCGCCGAGCGGCCGGTACACCGCCGCCAAGGCCACGACGAGGATGCCGACCTGGACGAGGCCGGACACAGTGGGTGACATCAGAACTTCTCCGGCCGGATCAGCGCGATGAACAGGTAGACGATCAGCAGTAACGCGATCACGCCGGCGACGGCGTTCGCGAGCAGACCGGTGCCGCTCACAACTTCTCCAGTCCGCGCACGGTCAGCGCAAGCACGAGGAAAATCCCGATGAGCAGCAACGCGTAGGCCAAGTCGGCCATGACGCCGCTCCCTTCCCGACAACTGGTGGTCTCGACACCCGGAAGCGTGCATCGCCGAACCACCGGAATCAGGACGCCTGACGACCTCTTGACACCCCCGGCGGCCACCTTTACGCGATATTGATGCCGGGGAGACCTGCGTCTCAGCCCAACGGTTCACCGCGGTGACACGGTGTTATCCAGCACCCCTAGCCGAGGCCCGCGTTCGACGGCGATCAGCGCCCGGCGCACGCGGCGGTGCTCGGCGGACTCGTCACCGTTCGTCTCGACCCGATCCAGGCGCGCGGTGGCCTCCTCGGAGCGCACGTCGGCGGGAGTCAGCGCGACGCCCGCCCGGCGCACCAGCGGGAACGTCAATTCGATTTGGCCAGCTCGGCGTGCCGCGGACGCGGCACGACCGCCTGCTTGCGTACCCGCCCCAAGGGCTTGAACACCGACAGCACGTAGGAGATCAGCAACATGGTCGGCGCGACCACCACGGGCCCCAGCATGTGGGCCGACACGGAAACGGACGAGTCACCGGCCAGCATGCGCTCACCGATGCGGGCCGCCTCCGCGACACCGGGCCGCAGCGAGAACAGGATCAGCACGGACATGATCACGTTGAACGCCAGCTTGATCGCGACCCACCAGTAGCGCACAAGCCCGTACTTGCTCGTCACGCTCAGGATCGCGCCGGATATCAAGCACACCAGGCTGGCCACGAACATCGGCCAGATCGCGAACAGGTCGACCGCCTGGATCGCCATGCCCGCGGTCCGTGGCGACGCCACCAGTGAGACGACGACCAGGATGCCGAGCGCCAGGTCGAGCCCGAACCACGCGGCCGCGGACACGATGTGCGCCAGCAGGACCATCTTGCGGTTACGCCCACTGAGTCGGTTCATGCCAACAATGCTGGCGAGATGAAGCGCCGAGGGAATCCGTTGTGGAACGGATCTCGCGTACGTCAGTCTGCGTACACCAGGTACCGGTCGGGGTCAACGTCGAGGAACCTCGTCACCCCGGCGACACCACCGGAGGCCATCGTCAGCACCAGCACGCCGGCGGGCGAATCCTCCAGATAGCAACCGAACGCGGGCTGGCCGTTCGCCCGCGCGGGCACCAGCCGCAGTGGCCGGTTTCCGCGGGCCCGCAGGAACGCGGCGATCGCCGCACGCCCGTGGTACTCGTGCGGCGCGGGCGGCATGGCCAGCCACGCGTCGTCGGTCAGCAGGTCGACGACGCGCGGGATGTCGTTGGCCATGAACGCCGACGCGAACCGCTGGACCAGATCGGGGTCCGCTGAAACCGGAGTCGGCCGGTACCGCAGCGCGGCGCGGGCACGTTGCAGCAGGCCCTTCACGGCGGTCTCACTCGTGTCCAGCATCGAGGCGACCTCCGCGGCGGAGAAGTCGAGCACGTCGCGCAACACCAGTGCGGCGGTCTGGCGCGGCGGGAGGTGTTGCAGCGCAACGATGAACGCGAGTTCGACCGACTCACGCGAGGAGGACCAGGTGTCGGGGTCCGGCAGTGGCTGCAGCCACACCACCTCGTTGCGGCGGGTGGGCGGTGGCGGTTCGAACGGCGGCACCGGTTCGGGTGGCAGCCGCCGGACGAAGTTCAGGCAGCGGTTGGTGGCGATGCGGTAGAGCCACGTGCGCGGCGACGAGCGGCCGGCGAACCCGTCCAGGCCGCGCCACGCCGCGAGCAGCGTCTCCTGCAGGACGTCCTCGGCGTCGGTCAGCGAGCCGAGCATCCGGTAGCAGTGCACCAGCAGCTCGTGCCGATGCGCCGAGACCCACTCGTCGAACTCACCGTTCCGATCAGCCACCCGACGGTGTCTACCCCTCCGAACCGGAGAAAGGAAGCACCGACATGGACATCGCACTCGCCTATCACAAGGCCTGGACCAGCCATGACTTCGAGCTGGCCATGACGTACATCGCCGACGACATCGTGTGTGACGCGCCCGCGGGGCGGCTCGAGGGCGCGGAGGCGTTCCGCGGGTTCATGGGGCCGTTCGTGCAGATCCTCAAGTCCGCGAAGGTGCTCGCCGTCTACGGCGACGAGACGACGACGTTGTTGATGTACGACACGGAGACCGTCCCCGTGGCGAGTGCGCCCGCCGCCGAGCTGGTGACCGTGCGGGACGGGCTGATCAGGCACATCCGGATCATTTTCGATCGGCTGCCCTTTCAGCAGGCACGATCGTGAGGTTCGGGTAACGCTCGGCGAGACGCTCCATCCGTCCGTTCGACTCCTCGATCAGCCGCCTGGCCCGCGCGCAGAGCTCGCCCGACTCGACCGCCTTCTCACACGCGCGCTTCGCTGCGGCGTCGTTGTAGTGCTGGGGGTCGACCGCCACGCGGCTCCCTTCACCGGAGGAGTACCTACGGACTCCAGTGGTACGTTCCGAACATGGGTGCGGTATCGCCGGGAGATCGTCGGCCGGTCCACGATTCCGAGCCTCGGGAACCACTGCGCACCGACGTCACCCGACCCCTGGTGGTGCTCGTCGAGGACGAGGCGGACCTCACCGAGATGGTCGACGCCTACCTCAGCCGGGAGGGCTTTCGCGTCCTGACCGCGGGCGACGCGCGCTCCGGCACGGCGGTGCTGCGCGAGCACGGCGCCGACCTGCTCGTGCTGGACCTGGGGCTGCCCGACTGCAACGGCCTGGACTTCCTGCGCGGCGTGCGCGCGGGCAAGCACCTGCCGGTGATCATCCTGACCGGGTGGAGCAGCGAGCGGGACCGCGTGGTCGGCCTGGAGCTCGGCGCGGACGATTACATGATCAAACCGTTCTCGCTGGCCGAGCTGGCCGCGCGGATCCGGGCGGTGCTGCGGCGCAGCACGCCGGCGGTCGCGGATCCGGTCCTGCGGCACGGTCCGCTGTGCGTCGACACGGCCTCCCGCGAGGTCACGGTCGACGGCGCGCCGATGCACCTGACCCCGCTGGAGTACGAGCTGCTGGCGTTCCTCGCCGCCGCGCCACGGCAGGTGTTCTCCGCCGGGCAGCTGCTGCCCGCGATGCGCGGGTTCGAGCCGGGCCGGGGCGACGTCACGAGCGTGATCGAGCACGTCTATCGGTTGCGCCGCAAGCTGATCGCGGCGGGTGCGCGGCGGCCGCGCATCGTCACCGTGCGCGGCGCCGGATATCGGCTCGACCCATGAACGGCCTGGACTACGAGCGCCTGTTCGATGCCATGCCGACGCCGTGCCTGATCATGACGGCCGGCTTCACCATCGTCACCGTCAACGACGCCTACGCACGGGCGACGATGATCGACCGGGACGCCGTGGCGGGCCGGCCGATGTTCGAGGTGTTCCCGGACAACCCGGAGCTGCCCGGTGCCGACGGCGTGCACAACCTGCGGCGCTCGCTGCGGACCGTCGTGGAGACCGGGCGATCGGACGCGATGGCGTTGCAGCGCTACGACATCCGGGCACCGGACGGGCAGTTCGTCGTGCGGTACTGGAGCCCGGTCAACGCACCCGTCCTCGACGAGCGGGGGCAGGTGAAGCTGATCGTCCACCAGGTGCAGGACGTCACGGAGCTCGTCGCGACGCGTGAGTCCGAACAGCTGCAGGCCCTGGAGGCGGACCTGTTCACCCGCGCCCAGGAGCTGCAGGAGGCCAACCAGCGGCTGCGCGAGGCGAGTACCGAACTCCGGGGTCAGCAGGAGGCCAAGGACCGGTTCATCGCCACCCTGTCGCACGAACTGCGCAACCCGCTGGCGTCGGCGCGCGCCGCACTGGACGTGCTGGGCCCAGGTCATCCCGCGCTGGCCGTCATCGACCGGCAGCTCACCGCGCTGACCCGGATGACCGACGACCTGCTCGACGCCACCCGCGTCATGACCGGACGGCTGCAGGCCGCCCGGCACCCCATGGACCTGCGCCCGCTCGTCCACGCGGTGGTGGACGACCTGCGCGTGCCCGCGACGAAGGTGCTGCCCGCCGGGCCCGTGATGGTCGACGGCGACCCCGTCCGCCTCGGCCAGATGCTGACGAACCTGGTGGACAACGCGTACAAGCACGCCTCCGGCGTCCGGGTCACCGTCACCCTGCAGGCCACCGGCGGGGACGCCGAGCTGCGGGTCCGCGACTCCGGCGGCGGTTTCGACCCCGCGCTGGCGGAAACCGTGTTCGACCCGTTCATGCGGGCCGTCACGGGCCGGGACGCGCCCGCCGGTCTCGGGCTGGGCCTGGCGGTCGTGCGGGGCATCGCGGAGTCGCACGACGGCACGGTGTCCGCGCACAGCGACGGCCCCGGAACCGGCGCCACGTTCACCGTTCGCCTGCCGCTCACCGGAAAGCCCGTCGCCGAGCCGGCGCCACCCGCCGCCCGGTCACCGCGCCGGGTGTTGCTGATCGACGACAACTCAGACCTCGCCGAGATGTACGCCGCGATGTTGCGGCGGCTCGGCGACACGGTCACGGTCGCCACCACCGCGGGCGCCGGGCTCGACGCCGCGCGCGCCACTGCGTTCGACCTGGTCCTGTGCGACCTGGCGCTCGGTGAGGACATCGACGGCTACGAGATCGCGCGCAGGCTGCGCCGGTCCGAGGAGCACCGGGACACGCCGCTGGTGGCGGTCTCCGGCTTCAGTCAGGACGCCGACCGCGCCCGCAGCGGCGCCGCCGGGTTCGACGCGCACTTCGCCAAGCCACTCGACCTGCGCGAGCTCGACGCGTTCATGGCCGCCCGAACCCCGCGTCCCGAGCGCGGATGAGTCGGAAGCGTCACCGCCTGACGACGCTCGCCGCGATCCGCCCCGCCTGCTCGGCGTCCGCCACCGCGACCTTCGCCGCCACGACGACGGCCGACCAGGACGGCAGGACGCAGTACGGCCGGGGCGGATCGGCCCAGCACCAGCCGGTCGGGTCGCACCGGGCGTCGAGCGTGTTCGGGACGATCACCTGACCGCCCGTCGGCAGGAACTGCACGCGTGCCTGCCGCAGCACCAGCGGGAAGTTCGGCCCCTTCGCGCCCGTCGTGAGGAACGTGTGCCAGCGGCCGCCGGGCGAGACGATCACCGGTCCGGCCATGACGGCCACGCGCAGCTGCGCGGTCACCACCACGGCCATGTGCGCGGGCATCGTGATCGCCCCGAGGTCGCGTCCGACCGGCAGGAACAGCCGCCGGTGGCTCACGTCGAGCGCCACCCGCCAGCCCAGCATCTCCTCGTAGCGCGCCTTCACGTCCGACAAATCGCGCAGAACGTCAAGCTGCGCGGTCATGTTCATCCTTCTCGGCCTCCCGCCAACGCCATGGGCCGACCCACGCCACCGTGGAGGACGGGGGCGGCGTGGGTCGGCGGTAGAGGTGCCACCGCTGCCCTCAGGCCCCAGGCGGAACGCCGCGTCCGTCTCGACCTGCCGGCGGCACCGAAGTGCTTGGTGACACCCTCGCTCCGCCGGAAGGCCGAAACATCCGTCGGGTGACGTAGATGCGAAGGAAAGGTGAACGTACGTAGACGTGTGGCGTCAGTACGGGTTTGACCAGGTCAGAAGTGGTCGGACTGCGTCAGGTCGTGCTCCAGCGCGTCCGCCCCCGACACCAGCAGAGCCAGCGGCCGCGCGAACTCCTCCTGCACGCTCAGGTCCTCCAGCGGGACCGTGTGCTTGAGCAGGGCGACCCCGTCGACCACCGCGGCGCCGCCGATGCACCACGACCCGGCCTGCTCGAGCAGGCGGCGCAGGTCGATCTCGTCGGCCCGGCCGACCGGGGAGGAGATCTCCACCCACGGGACCCCGTCCAGGTCCGGCAGGTGGTGCAGGGTGACCTGCTGGGTGCGGTCGGCGCCCGTGTCGATGCGGAACCGCAGCCACTCGCCCGTCTCCTCCAGCACCTCGTGCCGGACGCGGACGTAGCTGATCACTTCACTCCACGTGGTCACCCTCGTCGCTCCCTAATCGTCCAGTGGCGCTGCACACCGTAATACCAAAAGATCGGGAGCGCGGGAGCTGAGGCAACGACCTGATAACCACGCCTTCAGCGCAGCGCTTCACCTGAACGGCCGCGTACCCTAATCCGAAGAGCCGGGCGGTGATCGCGCGGTGCGCCGAGCCGGTGATCAGCTCACTCCGCGGTGGACGTGCCAGCCGGAAACGGCCACCCACCGCGACAGCGCGGCGGGTGGCTCCTTGATCTCCGGGTATACCCCGATCACTGATCGGGTATGCCTGCACCAGATCCGTTTCGCACGGCGGAGGTAAACCATGCCGTGTTCGCAGCACATCCCGCCCGAGGCGGCGTGGGCCGACTGGCCCGACACCGTCTCCGCCACGGCGCGGGCCGTGGCACACCACGTCAGCAGGGGCGAGCCGGAACTCGCGGTGCGGCTGCTCGAAGGCATGCTCGCGGACGTCGAGTTCCGGCATCGCCTGATGACCAGGCTGTCCCGTCAGGACCGTCAGGAGGTCGCCTGAAGGGCGCAGTAGGCGTCCACCGCCGCCTTGCCCACGTCCCGCTGTCCCCGCGTGCCGCCCACGAGGTGGAACTCGTTCGCCGCGAACACGACCTGCTTGGCGCCGTCCTCGCTGGTCAGCCACGTGGTGAAGTACCCGAGCACGCCACCGGTGTGCGTCCAGACGCGGCCGCAGGGCGTTGACACGGAACCGACGCCCAGCCCGTAGCCGGCATCCCCGGTGCCCATCGGCACGGTCGTCTTCAGCGACGCCAGCTGCGCGGCCGGGAAGAGCCGGCCGGTGAACAGCGCGCGCTCGAAGGTGGCCAGGTCGTCCACTGTGGACACGATGGCGCCGGCCGGGCCGAACGTCTGGACGTTGGACACGGTGACGTCGCGGATCAGGATGCTGCCCACCCAGAAGGCGCCGTGCATGGACGGCGTCTCGGGGTCGTCGACGGGAAACGTGGTGTCGCGCAGGCCGAGCGGCTCGATGATCCGCTTGCGCACCTGCACGGCCGGTTCCTCGCCGGTGACGGCCTTGATCACCATGCCGGCCAGCACGTAGTTCGTGTTGGCGTAGTGGAATCCCCGCACCGGTGCCGCTTCCAGCGCGATGTCGACCAGGGTGCGCGGCGGCCACGGCTGGCGCGGGTTCGTGTTCGCCACGTACGGGACGCTCACGCGCGCGTCGGCGGAGTACTCCGGCAGCCCGGACGTGTGGTTGAGCAGCTGCCGGATGGTGATCCTGGTGCCGTCGTGACCGTTGGCGTCGACCACGCCGGGCAGCCACCGCGCGACCGTGTCGTCCAGCGACAGCCGGCCCTCGCTCTCCAGTTGCAGGAGCACGGCCGCGGTGAACGCCTTGGTGTTGCTGCCGATGCGGAACCGGGCGTGCGGATCGGCCGGGGTCTGGGCGAACCGGTCGCCGAGGCCGGCCTTGACGTACTGGCTGTCGGTTCCGTTGCGCACCAGGCCGATCACGCCGGGGTAGCCGTCGCGGACGCCCTGTTCGGCGCCGGCTCGGAGGATGTCGGCGGGCGTGGCCGCATGAGCGGGAACCGCGGTGGACAGGGTGAGCGCTACCGCCGCACCCAGGACAAGAAGCTTCATTCAACGACTCCGTGCGATCGTGGTCAGTTCTTCGACGGCGAGCCGCAACGCGGCCTGCCGCAAGGGGTTCACGCTCAACGTCCCGTCGCTCACGTCGACCTTCAGCCGACCGAGCGGTCCGTCCACCCAGGACAGTTCGGCGCCCGCGCGGGCTCCGTTGCGCGTGGCACCGAGCTGTCCCTTCCCCGTCACCTCCGGCAGGTCCTCGCCGGGGTTCGCGAGGTCCACCGTGAACGGGAAGCACTTCGCGGCCGGGTGCTCGGGCACGTACGTCATGAGCTCGGCGGCCACCGCGGTGTCCGCGATCCGGCGCAGGTGCAGCTCGTCGGACGTCTGGTGGCAGACGAGCGCCCGGTCGCGGTAGATCAGGGCGACGACGCTCGTCTCGGGATCGGTCAGTGTCAGGTCGACCGTGCCCCGGTGCTCGCGCAGTGCCGTGACCAGCTCGGCGGCCATGCCGGTCGGAC
This sequence comes from Lentzea sp. NBRC 105346, assembly GCF_030269605.1. GTDB lineage: Bacteria > Actinomycetota > Actinomycetes > Mycobacteriales > Pseudonocardiaceae > Lentzea. The sequence goes on along the minus strand of NZ_BSTQ01000008.1, from coordinate 312,678 downwards.
CGTCCGGCGAGGCAAGACCACGCATCCGCAAGGTCTGCACGGCCACGGCGAGCAGCAGCTCGCGTTCCCCGCTGATGCGGCCGAACGAGCGCGCGTTCAGCGGGAACGGCGGCGTCACGCCCGCGTGGGTGGCGAGCAGGTCGAGCTCGACGAGTCCGAGTGCGGTCACGAGAGCCGCTCCTCGACGTCGAGGTAGCTCGCGATCGTCTCGGCGAGCGCGCGGTGGTAGCTGTGCAGCTCGGTGGTCGCCGTGCCGACCTCGCCGCTGAGCCCCGACCGGCCCGCGGCCTCCCGCAGCCGCAGGGCGAGGTGCTGCGCGGGCGGCGCGGTGCCCAGCTGCGGCAACCGTTCCGCCAGCCGGTCGGCCGACGTCACCAGCCCGTCCACGCCGTCACCGATCGCGGCCAGCGCGTTGGCCTGAGCGGTCAGCTCACCCGACTCGACCCGGTATCCGTCCATACGGCCCCCTCCTCACAGTCCGATGACGGGCGTGCACACCCGTTCGTCGACGTCGAACAACCCGTGGTCCGCCACGGGCATCCGGCTGCGGTGCTCGGCGTCCTGCTCGCCCTCGCGCCGCGCGCCGCCCGGTGCTCCCCCGGCCGCCATGCCGTTCGCCGCACGTCCGGCGGTACCAGCAGGCATGACGGTGGCGCTGAACGGCGTCGTCCCGAGCACGCCGGTGGCCATTCCCTTGGCCTCCAACGGGTTCGCGAGCCGCTGCCACGGCACACCACCGGCTGCTCCGCCACCGCTTCCCGCGAAACCGGAGACGCTCGTGGTGTCCGCGGCCGAGCCGAACGTCCTGGCAGCACCGGGCGCGCCAGGGGTGACGGCGTGGCTCGCCTCCGCGAGGCTCGCTTCGTACCGCTGCATCACGTGTACGGCCTCGGCCTTCTGCCCGGCGGCCGCGGCGTTGGCGAGGAACGCGCTGCCCGCACCGCCGACGAGAGCGCCGATCGCGGCACCCATCAAGGCCCCAGGTCCGGCGCCGACCCCGCCGGCGCCCGCTCCCGCCACGGCCCCGATGGCGGCGCCCACCCCGGCGCCGGCCGCGGTCCCGGCGGCGACGAGGGCGGTGGAGTCTCCTGGTGGCGGCGGCATCGTGTTACGTGCCAACGCGAGCGCGTCGCCGGCGTCCTGCGCAGCCTTGCCGATGGTGTCCGCTCGGGTGGCGATCCCGGTGGTGCGCTCCCCCAGCCGGTCCAGGCCCGTCCCGGCCTGCTCGGACGCCCGGCCGCCCCAGTTCTCGCCGAGCGCCTCGCGCTGGGTGCGCAGAGCGTCGGCGTGGCCGGTCAGCTCGGTGCCGTGCCGGCCCCACTCGGCGGCGACGTCGCTGACGTCACCGACGTCGGCGTCCTGCCAGAGCATTTCGTGCAGCTGCTCGTGGGTGTAGGCGTTCCAGTTCGTGGTGCCCGGCGGCACGGGCGCGCCGAAGTAGCCCTCCCACACGTTGCGCAGCAGATCCACGAGCGGCTGCACCGGCGTCCCCGCCACCGGCGCGAGCGCGGCACTCGCCAGGTCCTCGATCTCGTTCATGGACCCAAGGCTCGGGACGAGCCTTGAAATCGCGATGAAACCCCAGGTCAGGCGTCGAGCCGCGCCCGGATCTCCTGTCCCAGGTCCGGCCGGCTGTCCTCGGTGACCAGCGCGAGCGCCCGGTGGTGCAGCTCCCGGTCACCGGTCGCGCTCCCCAACCTGGTCAGGCACAACGCCTCCAGCCCGAGATCTCCGACCCGAGCCGCGAGCTCGGCCGCCCGCCCCAGCGCAGCGGCCGCCTCATCGGCACGCCCGAGCCCGAGGTAGACGGTCCCGACCGAGCCGAGCGCCATCGCCATCGCCCGCGCGTTGCCGAGCTTCTCGGCGAAGCAGACGCCCTGGGCGAGGCAGTCCAGGGCCTCGTCGGTCCGGCCGAACGCGTGGTGCAGCTCGCCGATGTTGGTGACCGCGAGCCCGGAGAGCCACTTGTCGTCGATCTCGCGCCCGATCTCCAGCACCTCGGTCAGCAGCGCGAAGGACTCGTCGAGCCGGCCGGCCGCCCTGGCGAGCGTGCCGAGCCCGGCCAGCGCCTGGGCGCGCGAACGCCGGTCGTCGCGGCGCGTGCTGATCTCCAGCGCGTCGGTGAACCACGTCCGCGAGGTCTCGTAGTGGCCCTGCATGCCGTACGCGATGCCGAAGCCGTTGCGCAGCGCCACCACCATGCGCGGGTCGCTGGACCGGTCGACCAGCGGGAACGCGATCTCCAGCGCCGCCCGGCACTCGTGGTACCTGGCCTGTCGCATGAAGTACTCGACCAGGCCCTCCGCGATCCAGCACGCGTAGTCGACCTCGCCCAGGTCGGCCGCGTACCGCACGACGTCGACGATCGAGCCGCCGGTCGCGTCCAGCCACGCCGTCGCGTCCTCCCAGCCGGTGAACGGCACGGCGCTCATCGTCGGATGGTCGCCCCAGTCGCTGGCGTACCGGGCGGCGGCGAGGAACAGTCGCAGCACACCGGTCGCGTCGAACGGCTCCGCAAGTCCTTTCGCGTAGACCGCGACCAGGTCGTGCAGCCGGTACCGCCCGGCCGCGGGCTGCTGCACCAGGCTCGCGTCGACCAGGTTCTCCAGTGCCCGTTCCGCGTCCCACGACGAGCAGCCGAGCATCGCGGCCACCGCCAGCGCCTCGAACTCCGGCGTCGGCGACAACCCGAGAACGCGGAATACCCGTTGCTGCTCAAGGGGAAGCTGGTCGTAGGACAACCGCAGGGCCGCCTCGACGCTGCGGTCCTCCGCGATCAACCCGCCGAGCCGGTCGCCGGTGAGCCGTTCGGCCATCTGCTCGTAGGTCCACATTGGACGGGTCTGCAGCCGGGCGCCCGCGATGCACAACGCCAGCGGCAGCCGTCCGCACAACCGCACCAGTTCTTCCGACGCGCCGGGCCGCGGCGCCAGGTGCCGCAACAGGTCGCGTGCCGCGCGAACGTCCAGTGCCCCCAACGAGATCCGGCGCCCGGCCGGCAGCCCGGCCAGCCGGTGCCTGCTGGTCACCAGCACCCGGCACCCCGGCCCGGCGGGCAGCAGCGGCCGCACCTGTTCGGCGCTCGAAGCGTTGTCCAGCACCAGCAGCAGCTTCACCGACGCCGTCGCCGCGCGCCACGACGCGGCCAGCTCGTCGATGTCGTCGGCGCGGTCATCACCACCGACGGCCCGCAGCAGCCGTTGCAACGCCGCGACCGGCCGCACCGGCGGGCGACCTTCGGTGTACCCATGCAGGTCGACGAAAAGGCAACCGTCGGGAAACCCAGGCCTGATTCGGTCCGCGGCCTGCACGACGAGTGCGGTCTTGCCCGCGCCGGGCACCCCGTCCACCGCGATCACCGCCGGTCCGTCCGCGGTCAGCACGGCAAGCTCGCGGTCGCGGCCGACGATGCCGGCCACGGCCGGCAGCTCGTTGCGCGGCCCGCGTTTCGGTGCGGCGCCGAGCATCTCCTGCTGTGCCTGGCAGGCCTCGCTGCCGGGCTCGACGCCGAGGTCCCGTGCCAGCCGGTCCCGCAGCCTGGTGAACACCTCCAGCGCGTCGGCCCGCCGCCCGGCCCGGTGCAGTGCGCGCATCAGCAGGACCGCCAGCGGCTCGTTGTGCGGATGCGTCTCGGTGAGCTCGCCCAGTTCCGCGATCACGTCTTCGAACGCGCCGAGCTTCAGCCGCCACTCGGACCGCCTGAGCTGCAACGTGATCAGCCGCTCGGTCAGCCGCCGCCGTTGCCCCGCCGCGTACGGCCCCGGCAGCCCGGCGAGCGGCTCGCCGTCGAACAGGTCGATCGCCCGGCCGAGCGCGCCGACCGCGGCATCGAGGTCACCGGCGCGCGCCGTCGCCGCGGCTTCGGCGGCGTGCTGTTCCATCGTCGTGACGTCGAGGTCGACCCCGTCGGCGTCGAACCGGTAGCCGCCGCGGTCGCTGACGATCAGCCCGGCGTCCAGGCACTTGCGCAGGCGGTGCACGTAGACCGGGACGACGCTGGCGCCGGTGCCCGGCGGCTCCAGGCCCCACACGCCGTCGAGGAGCTCCTGGCGGCTGACCAGGGTGCCGGGGCGCAGGAGCAGCGCCGCGAGCAGGGCACGCTGCCGCACCGGCCCCAGGTCCACCTCGTCGTCACCACGCCACGCGCGCACCGGACCGAGCACGGTCAGCCGCATACCCACCCCCTCGGCCCCAAACGTTACCGGGGAGCCCAGGCTCTAGGGCCGTTATGGCCACCATCACGGCCCTGAGGTCCGTCATGGTGGCCATAACGGTTCTAGCGGCGGGTCTTCGGGCCGATCCGGCGGCCGTCCGAAAGGTCGAAGAAGTGCAGCCGGTCCAACCGAAACCGCACGCCGACGGGTTCTCCGAGCGCGGGCCGCACATCCGGCGACACCCGCACCACCAGCTCGCTGTGCCGCACCTGGTGCCGCCCCTCCACGAAAACCTCCGCAGCCGGCGCAGGGAAAATTGACCGCAGCCGATCCACCAGCCCCCGCGGCTGCACGGGCACCCGAGGCGGCCGAGCCTCCGGAAGCTCCACCGGCCACGCCCCGACGTCGACCGACACGAGCGTCTCGTGCCCGTGGTGCTCGACGTGGCCGACCTGCCCGGTCAGCACGTGTCCCGGCGTTCCGGGCGCGACCGGCACCAGCGCCTCGGCCCGCGCCCCGACCGCGATGTCCTCACCGTCGTAGTGCGCGATCGCCCGCGCCCGCATGTCGGTGAACGGCAGTTCGAGCACCTGGCCACCGATGTGCAGCCCGACGTGGCTGTCGACCACGACGTGCACGTACGCCTTGAACAGGCTCATCCGCGGGCTGCCGAGGAACGCCGCGACGTGCATCGTCGCCGGATGCCGGTACACCTCGGCGGGCCGGCCGGAGTCCTCCAGCACCCCGTCGCGCAGCACGGCGATGCGGTCCGCCATCGTCTGCGCCTCGATCTGGTCGTGCGTCACGTACAGCATCGTCAGCCCGAGCGACCGCGCCATCCGCACGATCTCCGCCCGCAGCCCCGACCGCAGCACGGTGTCCAAATTGGACAGCGGCTCGTCCATCAGCAGCAACCGCGGGCGCCGCACGAGCGCCCGGCCCATCGCCACGCGTTGCCGCTGCCCGCCGGACAACTCGCCGGGTCTTCGCGCCAGCAGGTCCCCGATGCCCAGCGCGGAGGCCACCTCGGCAATCCGCTCCATTCTCGAAGCGGCGGGCACCCCGGCGATCTCCAGCGGAAACCCGATGTTCGATGCCACGGTCAGATGCGGGTACAGCGCGAAGTCCTGAAACACCATCGCCACATCGGTCCGCGGCCCGTCCAGGACCACGGACCCCCGAGTGGGCCGCTGCAGCCCCGCGACCATGCGCAGGATGCTCGACTTGCCGCACCCGGACGGCCCGAGCAGCACCACGAACTCGCCGTCGGCCACGTCCAGGCTCACGTCGGAGACCGCGACGGTGCCGTCGCCGAACACGAGGCTCACCTCGGACAGCCTGACGCCGGTCATTTCGTGGATCCCGCCAGCACGCCTTGTACGAAGTACTTCTGGAACACCAGGAACACCCCGAGCGGCACGATCATCGACAGGAACGCACCCGTCGACAACAGGTCGATGTTCGTGCCGAACTGGCGCAGCTGGGCCCGCAGCGCCACCGTGATCGGCGCCGAGTCCTGGTCCGCGAACACCAGCGCCACCAGCAGGTCGTTCCACACCCACAGGAACTGGAAGATCGTCAGCGACGCGATCGCGGGCTTGCCGATCGGCAGCACCACCCGTTTGAAGATCACCCACTCGCGGGCGCCGTCCATCCGCGCGGCCTCGATCAGGTCGCGTGGAATGCCGCTGAAGAAGTTGCGCAGCAGGAAGATGGCGAACGGCAGGCCGAACGCGACGTGGAACAGCACCACGCCGGTGATCGTGCCGAACAGCCCCAGCGCGCCGAACAGCTTCGCCACCGGGATCAACGCGACCTGAACGGGCATCACGAGCAGTCCGACGACGACCACGGTCAACGTCTCACGGCCCGGGAAGTCGATCCACGACAGGGCGTACGCCGCCAGCGCCGACATCACCACGACCAGGACCGTCGAGGGCACCGCGATGTAGAACGTGTTGAGGAACGACTGCCACACCGCGGAGTTCGCGACCAGGCCCGCGTAGTTGTCCAGTGTCAGCTCCGCCGGTTTGGTGAAGATCGTCCACCAGCCGCTGGCGGTGTTCGCCGACTCCGCCCGCAGCGACGCGATCAGCAGTCCCGCGACGGGGACCAGCCAGAACAGCGCGACCAGCGCCAGCACCACCTGGACGGTCCCGTTGCCGAGGCGCGAGACCAGGCGGGAGAACACGCCGCGCCGCGGTGCGCCGGACACCGACACCTCGACGACGCGGACCTCGTCCGTTACGACCGTCGTCATGACTGCTCCCGTCGGAATCTGCGGATGTTGAACAACATCGCGGGCGCGACCAGCAGAAAGAGGATCACCGCGAGCGCGCTGCCGACGCCCTGGTCGCCGCCGGTGCCGAAGGACACCTGCCACATCTGCAGCGCGAGCACGTTGGCCTCCTCCTGCACCGAACCCGGTGCGATGACGAAGACCAGCTCGAAGATCTTGAGCACGTTGATCACCAGCGTCACGAACACGACCAGCAGCACCGGCGACAGCAACGGGATCGTCACCCGCCGGAACACCTGCCACTCGGTCGCGCCGTCCACCCGTGCCGCCTCCAGTGCGTCACGCGGGATCGCCGACAGCCCGGCCGCGATGAACGTGATCGCGAAGCCGGTCATGATCCAGATCCAGGACGAGATGATCACTGGTGTGACCAGCGACGGTCCCAGCCAGGTCAGGCCGCGGAACGGCAGGGCGAAGTTCGACGGCGGCAATCGCAGCTGGTAGTCGCCCGAAGCGAGGCCGGGGAACGTGAACCGGCCGTCATCGCCCGCGGTCGTCCGGGAAACGACCTTCCCGTCGCGCACCGCCTCGACCGTGATGCCGGGCAGCCCGCGCTCCAACGGATCCAGCTGCCCCGCCTTGCCGCCGACCGACACGTCCAGCCACACGACGCCGCGGATCTCGCCCGTGCCCGCGGTCGGCTCGGACACCGACCGGGCCTCCTTCGGAATCCCGCCCGGCGAGAACCCGACCAACGGCACGAGCACCGTGCTGCCGGGCTGCACGGAAGCGTTGCCGACGAACCCGTCCGGTGTCGCGGTGAACGGCGCGCCCTCGCGTGGCCGGGCGCCGGGGTAGGCCGACGGCGGCACGAACACGTCGTGCACGCCGACCAGCGCCGCGTTCACCACACCCTGGTTGGGGTCTTCCTCGTAGACGAGCCGGAAGATGATGCCCGACGCGAACAGCGAGATCGCCATCGGCATGAACAGCACCAGCCGGAACGCCGTGGCCCAGCGGATCCGCTCGGTCAGCACCGCCAGGACCAACCCGAGGCCGGTGACCGCGGCGGGCGCGACCACCACCCAGATCACGTTGTTGCGGAACGCCGTGAGCGTTCGTGGGTCGGTGAACGTCTCGACGTAGTTGCTCAGCCCCACGAACTCGGTGCCCGAGGAGTCGAAAAAGCTGCGGAACACCGAGAACACCAGCGGGTAGAGCACGAGCGCCGCGAGGACCAGCAACGCGGGCAGGAGGAACGGAACCGCCTGCCGGGGCGAGCGCCCCGGCGCGGCGTCCGTCGTGTGACGCGAGATCAAGTCAGGTCACTTCCCGTAAGCCTTGGCGGCGTTGGCTTCCAGGCGCTGGATGATCGCGTCCGCGTTCTTGGGGTCGGCCAGGAAGTCCTGCAGGTCCTTCCACTCCCCCGCGCCCTTCGTGCCGCCGAACGCGGCCGGCGCGAGGTCGGACATGTCGAACCGCACGTTGTCGCCGGCGTCGACGAGCCGCTTCGCGAGGTCGCGAGTCACGTCGTCCGGGTAGGCGTCGGCCGGGATGTCCTTGTTGGGCGACAGGAAACCGCCCAGCGGCGCCCACACCTTGCCCGCCTCGGGCGAGGCGAGGAACTTCATCAGCTCGGTGCTGGCCTTGTCGTCCTTGAACTGCACGGCCATGTCACCACCGGCGACCACCGCGTCCTTGCTGCCCGCGACCGAGGGGAACGGGAAGAACTTGGCGTCCTCGCCGACCTTCGCCTTGGTGTTGGTGGAGATCACGCTCGCGACGAAGTCCGCCTCGAACACCATCGCGGCCTTCGCCGGTTCGCCGAACACGTCGATCACCGACTTGGGGAACTCGGTCTGCAGCGGGTCGCCCGCGATCAGCTTGCGGTCGCCCCACAGCTTCGCCAGCTCGTCGAGCGCTTTGCGCACCGACGGGTCGGTCCACGGGATCTCGTGCTTGGCGAGCTTGTCGTACATGTCCGGGCCCGCGGTGCGCAGGTAGACGTTCTCGAACCAGTCGGTGAGCGTCCAGCCGTCCGCGCCGCCGACCGACACCGCCGCCTGCCCGGTGTCCGCGAGCGCCTTGCCGGTGGTGACGAGCTCGTCCCACGTCTTCGGCGGCGTGGCGCCGACCTGGGCGAACGCCTTCTCGCTGTACCAGACCGCGGACTTGTTGGCGGCCTTGAAGTAGACGCCGTAAAGCTTGCCGTCGACGCTGCCGAGCTGCTTCCACACGCCCGCGTTGTGGCTGCCCACGGCCTGTTCGACCTCGGCGCTGAGCGGCTTGAGCGACCCCGCCTTGACGAACTGCGCGACGAGGCCGGGTTGCGCGACCAGCGCGACGCTCGGCGGCGTGCCGCCCTGGACTCTGGTCTGCAGCACGGTCGGCAGCTCGTCACCGGCCGGGGTGTACTTGACGTCCGCGCCGGTCTTCTCCTTGAACGCGGCCAGCACCTTCTCGAAGCTCTTCTGCTCGTCGCCGGACCAGGTGCCCACCACCTCGACGGACTGGCCCTTCAGATCGGCTCCCCCGCCGGTCACCGCGGCACCTCCCGAGCACGCCGTGGCCGCCAGCACGGTCAACACGATCCACTGCCTCATGACGCTCCTTCTACTTCCAGATCGAGGACCCGGACTCCGGGTCGAAGAAGTGCAGCCGGGAGGTGTCCACCCAGGCGGCGACGGGTTGTCCTTCGTAGATGTGCGTGCGCGGGCTGAACCGTCCAACGAGGACGGTCCCCTTGCCGGACTTCGGCAGGTCGTCCGTGCCCGCGTCCTTCGCGAGCTCCTTCGTGTCATCGGTGACGACCGGCGGGGCGTCGACCGGGAAGTGCACCAGCACGTCCGAGCCCATCGCCTCCACCAGGTCGGCCACCGAATGGAGGATCTGCCCCTCCCGCGCGTCGGCGAGCGAAGCGTCCTCCATGTCCTCGGGCCGGATGCCGAGCACCACGTCCCGTCCGGCGTACCCCGCGAGCGCCGGGCGTTGGTGCAGCACCGAATCCGGCAGCAGCAGGGCGTCGGAGTTCAGCGACACCCAGAACCGGCCGTTCGGATCACGCTCGAGCCTGGCCGTCACCAGGTTCATACCGGGCGAGCCGATGAACCCCGCGACGAACAGGTTGACCGGGCGGTCGTAGAGCTCCTGCGGCGGCCCGACCTGTTGCAGCACACCGCGTTTCATCACGGCCACGCGGTCGCCGAGGGTCATCGCCTCGGTCTGGTCGTGCGTCACGTACACCGTCGTGACGCCGATCTCCCGCTGGATCCGCGCGATCTGCGCCCGCATCTGCACACGCAGCTTGGCGTCCAGATTGGACAGCGGTTCGTCCATCAGGAACACCTGCGGTGCCCGCACGATCGCCCGGCCCATCGCGACCCGCTGCCGCTGCCCGCCGGACAGGTTGCGCGGCTTGCGGTCCAGGTGCTCCTGCAGTTCGAGCACACTCGCGACCTCGCGGACGCGGTGGTCGATCTCCTTCTTCGGCAGCTTGCGCAGCGTGAGGCCGAACGCGATGTTGTCGTACACGTTGAGATGCGGGTACAGCGCGTACGACTGAAACACCATCGCCACGTCCCGGTCACGCGAGGGCACGTCGTTCACGACCTGCTCGCCGATCCGGATGGCCCCCTCGGTGACCTGCTCCAACCCGGCGATCATCCGCAGCGCGGTCGTCTTGCCGCACCCCGAGGGGCCGACGAGCACGAGAAACTCCCCGTCGCGGATCTCCAGGTTGAGGTCGCGGACCGCACGGGTGCCGTCCCCGTACGACTTGCCGAGACCCGTCAGAACGACTTCTGCCACGCCTAGCTCCCTGGTTCGGTGTGCCGCAGACCGTAGGCCCGCCCGTCCTAAGAGAGGTTTAAGGACGAAGCACGATCTCCATAAGCTCGCAACACCCCTTCGTTTCCGCCCGCCGGGTGCTTACGCTGCGTGCATGTCGAAGGTGCTGGTGGTCGAGGACGACCCGGTGGTCCAGGCGGCGCTCGTGCACGCGCTGACCGACCTCGGGCACGTCGTGCAGGCCGTCGGCACCGCCGTGGCCGCGTTGCGAGAGGCCGGCACGCACGAGCTGGACCTCGTCATCCTCGACCTAGGCCTGCCCGACCTCGACGGCGTTGCGGCGTTGCGGATGCTGCGCGGCGTGAGCAACGTGCCGGTCATCATCGCCACCGCGCGCGGCGCCGAGAGCTCGGTCGTGAGCTCGTTGAACGCGGGCGCGGACGACTACATCGTCAAGCCGTTCTCCAGCGAGCACCTCGCCGCCCGCATCAACGCCCTGCTGCGCCGCACCGGCGGTTCGTCGTCTTCCGACAGTCGTGACGTCGTGGTTCTGGGTGATCTGCGGATCGACCTGGCGCAGCGCGGCGCCACGCTGGGTGGCGAGCCGATCGCGTTGAGCAGGCGCGAGTTCGACCTGCTCGCCTACCTCGCGCAACGGCCGGGGCGGGTCATCAGCAGGCGTGAGCTGATCCAGGCCGTGTGGGGGCACCCGTACGTCGGTGACGACAAGACGATCGACGTGCACGCGTCGTGGCTGCGCCGCAAGCTCGGCGAGACCGCCGCGCGGCCCAAGTACCTGCACACCATCCGCGGCGTGGGCTTCAAGCTGGCGGCGCCGGAATGAGAGCGGTCGTCACCCGCGCGCTGCTGGTCGCTCTGGGACTGGTGGCCACGGTGTTCCTGGCGACCGTCGTGTTCCTTGTCGTCTCCTCAGCCCGGGACCGTGCGGTTTCGTCGGACCAGCGTGACGCTGCCGTCGTCGCCGCCGTGTTGCGGGTGACGAGCGATGTCGACGCCGTGCGCGCCACGATCGCCGGCACCACCGCAGGTGCCTCCGGCAGGCTCGCGGTCCGGTTCGCCGACGGCACGACGGTCGGCACCGGGCATGGTCCCGTCTTGGCGTCGGTCGACGGCTCCGAGGTGCTGGTCGAACCCGCTCCGGTCGCGGTGCCGGTTGCCTGGCTGGGCTTGCTCTTCGGTGTGATCCTTGGCTGCTCGGCCGCCGCGTTCCTGTTGGGGCGCAGGCTGTTCACGCCCGTGCTGCGCGCGTTGCGGGTGCTCGCGGACACCGCCGGACGGCACGACGTCCGCATCCGGTTGACGGGCCCGGACGAGCTGGTCGCGCTGGCGAGCGCCATCAACGCCACCGCCGACCGCACGGAACAGTTGCTGGCCAAGGAACGCGAGATGATCGCCGACGTCTCGCACCGCCTGCGCACGCCGCTGACCGCGCTACGCCTGGACGCCGACGCGGCCGGCGCGGGCCCGGTCGCCGACCGCATCCGCACCGCGGTCAGCTCCCTCGGGCACGACGTGGACCGGATCATCCAGCAGCTGCAACCGGTCGCCACCTCACCGTCCGCCTCCTCGTGCGACGCCGCCGCCGTGGTCGAGGCGCGGATGCTGTTCTGGTCCGCGCACGCGCTGGACCAGGGCCGCGCGTGCGAGGTCGACCTGCCGCTGTCGCCCGCGCCGGTGCCGCTGTCGCCCGACGCGCTCGGCGCCGTCGTGGACGCGTTGCTGGACAACGTCTTCCACTACACGCCCGCGCACGCGGCGCTGGGTGTCTCGGTCGTGCGGCACGCCGGCTGGGTCACGCTGGCGGTCGAGGACGCCGGTCCCGGGATCGCCGATCCCGAGGCCGCGCTCTCACGTGGGACCAGCGGGGGCGGCTCGACGGGACTCGGCCTGGACATCGCCCGCTCGGCCGCCGAGGCGACGGGCGGCACGATCCACCTCGAGCGCGGCCAGCTCGGGGGTGCGCGGATCCGGCTGCGGCTCGGCGAGGCGAACAGCCACCACGCCCCCGCGAGCCCGCGAGCTTGGCGGCTGTGGCGGCATCACCCCTGAGGTGTGTCCTGAAGGGCACCCTCACGGCACCAGACGCCCTGAGGGTGCCCTTCAGGACGCTTGGTGTCGTTAAGGCCACCTTTGCTGCGGGGGACGCAGCAAAGGTGGCCATGACGGCACTTCACCCCTGATCGAGCAGCTGCGCGCAGCGGATCAGGCCCAGGTGGCTGTACGCCTGCGGATGGTTGCCGAGGGAGCGTTCGGTGATCGGGTCGTACTCCTCCGCCAGCAGCCCGGTCGGCCCGGCGCAGTCGACGAACCACTTGAACAGCTCCTCGGCCTCGGTCCGCCGCCCGGTCCGCAAATAGGCTTCGACCAGCCACGCCGTGCACAGGTGGAACCCGCCCTCGTCGCCGGGCAGCCCGTCGTCACGCCGGTACCGGTACACGGTCGGCCCGCTGCGCAGCTCCGCCTCGATCGCGCTGACCGTCGAGGCGAACCGCTCGTCGGCCGGATCGAGCAACCCCGACAGCCCGATGTGCAGCGACGCGGCGTCGAGATCCGTCCCGTCGTACGCCGTGGTGAACGCGCCGACCGAGGCGTTCCAGCCGTGTTCGAGCACGTCAGCGGCGATGGCGTCCCGCAACGAGCACCAATCGGGGGCAACCGGACGCCCGAACCGCGAGGCGATCGCGATGGCCCGGTCGACCGTCTGCCAGCACATCACGCGCGAGTACACGCGGTGGCGCGGCACGTGCCGTTCCTCCCAGATGCCGTGGTCCGGTTCGTGCCAGCGGCGCCTGACCGCCTCGACCATGGCGCACACGACGTCCCAGTCGCGGGAAGCCAGCAAGCCGCGCGCGACGGCGAGGTCGTACACCAGGGAGACCACCGGCCCGAACACGTCGAGCTGCACCTGCTGGTCGGCCAGGTTCCCGACCCGCACCGGCCGCGACCCCGCGTACCCGGACAGCGTGCCGATGACGGCCTCCGCCTGGATCGGCCCGCCGCGCACCGAGTACAGCGGGTGCAACCGCTCCGGGCCGGGCACGGTCTCGAGCACGCCGTGCAACCAGTCGAGGAACGCCTCCGCTTCGGCCGTCGAACCCAGCGACACCAGCGCCTGGGCGGTCAGCGCGCCGTCGCGCACCCAGCAGTACCGGTAGTCCCAGTTGCGCACGCCGCCGATCTGCTCGGGCAGCGACGTCGTCGCCGCGGCCAGGATCGCCCCGGTTTGCGCGTGGCACAACGCGCGCAGCGTCAACGCCGACCGCGCCACCAGGTCCCGCCGCACACCCGGCAACGTCAGCCCGTCGAGCCACGCGCTCCAGTGCTCCTGGGCCTGCCGGCGGCGGGGTTCCTCGGGAACGGCAGCGAGATCGTCGGTGCCGCAGCGCAGTTCCAGCACCGCGGGCGGGTGCACGACGGCCCGCGCGGTGTCGCCGTCGATCTCCCACTCGACGCCGGGTGCGCGCAGCACGATCGGCTCGGCGGTGCCGACGACCCGCAGGCCGTCCGCCACAAGCGAGAGCCGGACGTGGACCTGCCCGAACTCCGGCCGCGGCGCGAACTCGACGACCGCGGGCACCCGGCCCGTCACGACCCGCACGAGGTCGGTGCGGTGCTGGCCGGTGTCGTGGGTGAGGTAGTCGGTGACCAGCAGGCCCGCCCAGCGCGTCTCGACCGTCGTCGTGCCCGGCAGGTAGCGCTGCCCGAGCGGCAACCGGCCGTGCTGGGGGCGGACCGAGAAGTGCCCGGCGTCCGGTCCGCCGAGCAGCTCGGCGAAGAGCGCCGGCGAGTCCGGCTGCGGGTGGCAGAGCCACGTCACGCGCGCGTCCGGCGTGAGCAACGCGAGCGCCCGCTGGTTGGACAGCAGGCTGTGCCGTTCGATCGGCACCGCCGCGGCGCCGAACTGCCACCTGCGGCGTTCCTCCAGCAGCGTCGCGAGCTGCTTCATGTCGCCGATCCGCACGCCCGGCTCGTCCACTGTGGACACACCGCCGACCAGGCGGATCTCGGCGGGCAGCCGCGTCTCGACGGCGAGATCGCCGACCGGACGTTGCGAGTGCACCACCACGGTCGTCGCGGGCAGCTCGGCCAGCGACCTCAGCGCGCGTACCGCCTCCGGGCCTTCGACGAGGTCGTAGTCGCACACCACGACGAGCCGCGCAGCGCGGGAGAAGTCTTCCGTCACGTGCGGAACGGTAGGAACGCCCGGTCGTGCCGTGGTCGTCCTTGGCTCGGTTTTAGACCCGGCCTAACCAAGTCTTATCTTTCGGTCCACACTGAAGTTATCAACCCGACAAACCATGGGTCGCCGTCGCACCGCCGTCGACCGCGAACTCGCCACCGGTGCAGTAAGAGCTCTCGTCGCTCGCCAGGAACAGCACCAGGTTCGCGACCTCCTCCGGCTGACCGACGCGCCGCATCGCCACCCGCCGGCCGACCGGTGACAGGTCGATCGGCACACCGAGGGTCTCCGGGACCATCTGGGTGTCGATCGCGCCGGGGTGCACGGAGTTGACCCGGATCCCGTGCTCTCCGAGCTCCATCGCGGCGACCTTGGTCATGCCGCGGATGGCGAACTTGCTGGCGGTGTAGGCGACGAGGTGCGGCATGCCCGCGAGCCCCTCGACCGACGACACGTTCACGATCGAACCACCGCCGGCGCGTTTCATCGACGGGATGACCGCACGCATGCCGAGGAACGTGCCCACCTGGTTGATCCCGATCACCCGCTGGTAGTCGGCCAGGGTCGTCTTCTCCAACGCCGAGAAGTGCAGCACGCCGGCGTTGTTGACCAGCACCGAGATCTCGCCGTAAGCATCCACAGTGGACGAAACGGCCTGCGCCCAGTCGTCCTCGGACGACACGTCCAGGTGGCAGTACAGGGCACCCAGTGACGAGGCGAGCTCCTTGCCCGGTGTGTCGAGGACGTCGGTGATCATCACGGACGCCCCTTCGGCCACGAACCGGCGGGCTGCGGCCGCACCCTGGCCGCGCGCCCCACCGGTGATCAGGGCGACCTTCCCGGAAAGCCGCATCACATCAGCTCGTCTGTCAGCGGCATCATCACGGTCTTGAGCTCCGTGTACGCCTCGTACGCCGACTGCCCGCCCTCGCGACCGAGCCCGGACTGCTTGAACCCGCCGAACGGCAGGTGCGGCTCGAGCTGGTATCCGTTGATGCCAACGGTTCCCGCCCGCAGCCGGCGGGCGAGCCGGAACGCGCGCCGCACGTCGTTGGTGTAGAGCCCGGCGCCCAGGCCGTACTCGGTGTCGTTGGCGATCCGGACGGCCTCGTCCTCGTCGTCGAACGGCACCACCGTCAGCACCGGCCCGAAAATCTCCTCGCGGGCCACGGTCATGTCGTTGCGCACGTCCGCGAAGATCGCCGGCGACACGAAGTTGCCGGCGGCGAAGTCACCTTCGAGCCGCTGCCCGCCGGTGACCAGCCGGGCGCCTTCCTCCTGCCCGCGCGAGATGTAGCCCATGACCCGGTCCAGCTGCCGCGCGTTGATCAACGGGCAGGCGAGCACGGCCGGGTCGAACGGGTCGCCGAACGTGATCGCGCCGGCGAGCATCTGCGCGGTGGCGACGAACTCGTCGTGCACCTCGCGCTGCACCAGCGCCCGCGTCTGCGCGACGCACGCCTGGCCGGACAGGCCCATGGTCACCGAACCCATGGCCGTCATCGCCGCCAGCCCGATGTTCGGCGCGTCGGCGAACACCAGCGCCGGGCTCTTTCCGCCCAGCTCCAGGGAAACCCGCTTCATCGTGCCGGCCGACGCCTGCACGATCCGCTTGCCGACCTCGCGGCTGCCGGTGAAGCTGATCTTGTCGACCAGCGGGTGGTTGACCAGCGCCTCGCCGGTCGGGTCGCCGGGACCGGTGACCAGGTTGACCACGCCGTCGGGCACGCCGGCCTCGACGAGCAGCTCGACCATGCGGATCACGCAGAACGACGCGTACTCCGACGGCTTCAGCACGACCGTGCACCCGGCGGCCAGCGCGGGCGCGAGCTTCTGCGCGAACAGCACGAACGGCGCGTTCCACGGCAGGATCGCGGCCACGACACCGATGGGTTCGCGGAACGTCATCGCGAGGTGGTCGCCGCCCTGGTACGGCGGCAGCGTCTGACCGCCGACCTTGTCGATCCAGCCCGCGTGGTGGTCGAAGATGTCCGCGGCGATCTCCACCGACGTCGCGTAGACCTGCTTGAACGACAACGGAACGCCGTTGTCCAGCGCCTGCAGGCCACGCAGCTCGTCGGCATGCTCCCGCAGCAGGTCGCCGTACCGGCGCAGGATCTTCACGCGCGACCCGGCGCGGCTCGTCGGCCACGGGCCCTCGTCGAACGCCTTGCGGGCGGCGCGAACCGCGTCGTCGACGTCCCGTTCGGACGCGATGGCGAACGTGCCGATCTCCTCCGCCGTCGCGGGGTGCCGGTGCGTCCAGGTCTCCTCGGCCGCGCGGAACTGTCCGCCGATGAGCAGCTGGCCGTCCTTCAGGCCGAGCGTCTCCCGATGCGGCTGCACGGTGAGCGTCACAGCTCCTCCTACGGGTTGAGCGTTTCGGTACAGGAGAAAGTCCGTTGTGGATCGCGGCCGGCGAAGTACTCGCCCACTTCACCGACCGCGTCGAAGCGCCGTTCCACGGTCGGCGGGGCCATCAGCGTGACCGCGCCGCCGTGCACGACGAAGACCTGACCGCTGATCGACTCGGCGGCCGGCGATGCCAGGTAGGCGACGAACTTCGCGACGTGCACCGGATCCAGTGGATCCGACCCGGAAGGCGCATCTCCGAAAACATGGGCGGTCATCGCGGTCCGGGCACGCGGGCAGATCGCGTTGGCGCGCACTCCATAGCGCGCCAAACCGCGCGCGGTCGACACGGTCAGCGCGGCGATCCCGGCCTTGGCGGCCGCGTAGTTCGGCTGTCCCTCCGGCCCGAGCAGGAACGCCTCGGACGAGGTGTTCACCACCCGCGCGTACACCGGGCCGCCGGTGTCCTTCGACTGCTGCCGCCAGTACGCGGCGGCGTTGCGGGACAACAGGAAGTGGCCGCGCAGGTGCACGCGCATGACGAGATCCCAGTCCTCGTCGGACATGTTGAACAGCATGCGGTCGCGCAGCACGCCCGCGTTGTTGACCAGCACGTGCAGGCCGCCGAAGTGCTCCACGGCGGACGCGAGCAGCGCGTCCGCCGTGGCCCTCTCCCCCACGTCGCCCTCGACCACGGCGCACTTGGCACCGAGCTCCTCGATCTCCGCCGCCACCGCCGCCAGGGCACCCGGAAGATCGTTCAGGACGACGTGTGCGCCTCCGCGGGCCAGCTCCAGCGCCTCCGCGCGGCCCAGCCCGGCACCCGCGCCGGTGACGATCGCAACCTTCCCCGCAAGGTCCACTGTGGAACGTCTCCTAATCGAAGGTGACAACCTGCCGGATGAGCGAGCCGCCGCCGCGCAACGCCTGCAGGCCCTCGTTGATGTCGTCGAGCTTGATCCGCTTGCTGATCATGCTTTCCAAATCCAGCCGGCCTTCGCGCCACAACGAGATCAGCCGCGGCACGTCCCGGCGCACGTTCGACGTGCCGTAGAACGACCCGTGCAGCGTCTTGTCGTGCAGGAACAACTCCTGGGCGCTGAACTGCACCATCGCGTCGGCCCGTCCGGCGCCGACGACGGTGACGTGCCCGCCGCGCCGCGCCAGGTCCCAGGCCGAGCGGATCGTCTGCGGCAGGCCCACGACGTCGAACGTGTAGTCGAAGCCCATGCCGCCGTTGAGCTGGTTGTTGAGGTCCGCGACGCCCTCGGGCGTGGTGGCGTGCGTGGCGCCGAACTTCTTGGCCACCTCGTGCTTCTCGACGATCGGGTCGACCGCGACGATCCGCGACGCGGCCGCGAGCCGCGCACCCTGGATCACCGAGACGCCGACACCACCACAGCCGATGACCGCGACGCTCGACCCCGGCTCGACCTTCGCCGTGTTGAGCACCGAGCCGACGCCGGTCATCACGCCGCACGCGATCAGTGCCGCGATCTCGAACGGCACGTCGTTGTCGATCTTCACCGCGCCGTCCGCGGGTACGACGAGCTCCTCCGCGAACGCGCCCAGACCCGCGTAGCCGAACGCGGGCGCGCCACCGACGACGAACCGCGGCGAGGTGAACGCGGCCAGCGTGTGCACCAGGCACAGGTGGGACTGGCCGCTCGCGCACTGGGCGCACTTGCCGCACGGCGGCACGAACGTGATCAGCACGTGGTCACCGACCGCGAGCGACGTCACCGCGCTGCCGACCTCGACCACCTCGCCCGCGCCCTCGTGCCCGATCACGCCGGGTGCGAGTGCCGGGAGCGTTCCGTCCATTGCGGACAGGTCGCTGTGGCAGACCCCGCACGCCCTCATCCTGATCCGGACCTCGTCCGGTCCCGGCGCGGTTGTCGTCACGTCGTCGCGGAGCTCGAGCTTGTCGTCGCCGACCTGGTTCAGCACGGCTGCCTTCACCGGTATCACTCCTCGTCGAGCTCACGGCCGTCACTGGTTTGGCACAGTAGAATCTGTTCTTATTCGCCACAAGGGCCAAAGGTGTGGGTCATTCGCGTATCGCGAGCGCGCGCTTCGGGCACGTGGTCACCGCGAGCCGCCCGCGTTCCTCCTCGTCGTCGGTCAACACACCTTCTCGTACCTGCAGCAGCTCATCGTCGTCGAGATCGAAGACCTCGGGCAGGATCCCGACGCAGAGACCGTTCGCCTCGCACAGGGCGTGGTCGACGCTGACTCTCACGACTACCTCCTGACACGCCGCTAGAACTTGTTCTAGAGTAGTGCTCATGCGCATCGGATTCACGCCCGAGCAGGAAGAACTGCGCCGTGAGTTGCGGGCGTACTTCGCCGCGCTGATGACCGACGAGCGCCGCGAGGCGCTGACCAGGCCGGGCGTCGACTACGGCGATGCCGAGGTGTACAAGGAGACCGTCCGCCAGATGGGGCGCGACGGCTGGCTGACGATCGGCTGGCCGGAGGAGTACGGCGGCCGCGACCGCCCGATGATCGAGCAGCTGATCTTCGTGGACGAGGCGGCGGTGGCCGGTGCGCCCGTACCGTTCCTGACGCTCAACTCGGTCGGCCCGACGATCATGGCCTACGGCACGGACGAGCAGAAAGCCTTCTACCTGCCGAGAATCGCCTCGGGTGAGATCCACTTCTCGATCGGCTACTCCGAGCCCGAGGCGGGCACCGACCTCGCCTCGCTGCGCACCCGTGCGGTGCGCGAGGGCGACGAGTACGTCATCAACGGCCAGAAGATGTGGACCAGCCTCGTCCAGTTCGCCGACTACATCTGGCTGGCATGCCGTACCGATCCCGACGCCCCGAAGCACAAGGGCCTGTCGATGCTGATCGTGCCGACCGACTCCGAAGGCTTCTCCTGGACGCCGGTGCGCACGATGTCCGGCCCGACCACCAGCGCCACCTACTACTCGGACGTGCGCGTGCCGGCGTCGAACCTCGTCGGCACGGAGAACCAGGGCTGGAAGCTGATCACCAACCAGCTCAACCACGAACGCGTCGCGCTCTGCTCGGCGGCCCCGTTGCAGACGGCGTTCAACGAAGTTCTCGACTGGGCCCGGGAAACCGGTGCCATCTCACACGAGTGGGTGCGCGTACACCTCGCGCGCGTGCACGCGAAGACCGAGTTCCTCAAGCTGATCAACTGGAAGATCGCCGCCGAGGCCGAGCAGGCGCCGAGCCCCGCGGAGGCCTCGGCCACCAAGGTGTTCGGCACCGAGTTCGCCACCGAGGCGTACCGGCTGCTGATGGAGGTCCTGGGCGCCGGCGGGATGGTGCGTACCGGGTCACCGGGCGCGCTGCTGCGCGGCCGGGTCGAACGCATGCACCGCTCGGCGCTGATCCTCACGTTCGGCGGCGGCACCAACGAGATCCAGCGCGACATCATCGCGCGGGCCGGGCTCAAACTTCCAGCCGCTCCACGCTAAGGGGGACCTGTGGACTTCGCACTGACCGAGGCACAGCGCGAGCTGGCGGCGTTGACCCGCAAGATCCTTTCCGGACCCGCCGACCACCTGTGGTCCGACCTCGCATCCGCGGGCGTCCTGGCCGCGGCCCTGCCGGAGGAGGTGGGCGGCGACGGGTTCGGCGTGCTCGAACAGTGCGCGGTGCTCGTCGAACTGGGCCGCGCGGTGGCACCGGTCCCCTACCTGCCGACGATCGTCGCCGCGTCCGCGCTGGCCCGCTTCGGCACACCGGCGCAGAAGGCGAAGTGGCTGGTGGCGCGGCAACCCGTGCTCACGATCGCCTTCGAGGGCGAGGTCGTCGCCGAGGAGATCGAGGACGGCTGGCAGCTCACCGGCGAGAAGATCACGGTGCCGTACGGGACGACCGCTCAGCTGTTCCTTGTCACCGCGGGTGCGGACGTGTTCCTGGTCGAGCCCGGTGAAGTGACCATCACGCCACAGGAGCTGGTGCACGGCGACGCGGCTCAGCTGGAGTTCTCCGCCGTGCGCGCGGAACGACTCGGCGCGGTCACCGACTGGGTGGCCACGCGGTACACGGTCGGCCTGTGCGCGTTCCAGCTCGGCGTGACCGAACGCGCGCTGGAGCTGACGTCCGAGTACGCCCGCACCCGCGTGCAGTTCGACCGCCCGATCGGTTCTTTCCAGGCGGTGGCGCAACGGCTGGCCGACGCGTTCATCGACGTGACCGCGATCCGGCTGACGCTGTGGCAGGCCGCGTCACTCGTGGCGCAGGACCTGCCGGCGGACGCCGAGGTCGCGACGGCGAAGTTCTGGGCCGCCGACGCCGGGCACCGCGTGGCGCACACGGCCGTGCACGTCCACGGCGGCACCGGCATCGACATGAGCCACGACCTGCACCGCTACTTCACCGCGGCCAAGCGGGCCGAGTTCGAGCTGGGCGGCGCGACCGCCCAGCTGCTCAAGCTCGGGGAAGTGCTATGAGGGGAGCTTTCCAAGCGTTGACCGCTTGCAAAGCTCCCCTCATAGCACTCAGTTCACATCTTCCGCGATGATCCGTTCGACGTTGCGTTCCGCCAGCGCGGTGATCGTGACGAACGGGTTGACGCCGATCGTGCCCGGAATCAGCGAGCTATCGATCGCGTAGAGGTTCCGGTATCCCTTGAGGCGGCCGTAGAGATCGGTCGCCTTGCCCAGCACGCAACCGCCGAGCGGGTGGTAGCAGAAATCGTCCGCGAACGCCCGGTTGCCGCCGAACAGGTCGTACCGGTACACGGTCCCGTTCCGCTGGTTGATCGTGTCGAACAGGCCCTTGGCCGCCGCGACCGAAGGCGCGTTCTGCGAACGTGACCACAGCAGTTTCGCCGAGTCGGTGGCCGAGTCGTAGACGAACCGGCCGCGCTCGGGGTTCTTGGTGATCGCCAGGTACAGGCTCACCCAGGTCTCCAGGCCCGCGGGCATCGGCGCGATCTCCGCGAACACGGGCCTCGAAGTGTTCGCACGATCGTCGATGCCCAGGCACGGCATGCCGGACTGCAGCGATCCGGTCGGGTTCCAGATGTGGTTGGCGCGGGCGGTCATGATGTTGCCGTTGTGGCCCCAGCCCTTGCCGATCTCGGAACTGAGTCCCGGCAACGCACCCGTCTCGCGGGCCCGCAACAGGATCTCGGTCGTGCCGATCGACCCGCCCGCGAGGAACAGGTGCTTGCAGCCGATCTCCTTGACCGCGACGACCGCGCCCTCGGCCGTCGACTCCTGCACGGTCAGCACATACGTGCCGTCGGAGTTCTGGCGCACGGCCTTCAGCCGGTGCAGCGGCGCGATGGTCACCTTGCCGGTGCCCACGGCCGCCGGCAGGTAGGACCGGTCCAGCGAGCGCTTGCCGTGGTTGTTGCCGTAGATGACCTCGGCGGCAAGTGCCGAACGCGGCACCTCACCCCGCTCTTCCCGTTCCATGTAACCGAAGTCGTACACGTTCGGGATGAACGTGGTGCCGAAGCCCGCGGCCCCCGCCTGCTGCCGCGACACGCGCGCGAACTTGTACGCCTCGCTGTTCTCGAAGTACTGCGAGGAGATGGAGTTGACCCCGAGGGCGGCGTTGGCGCGCGGGAAGTACTTCCCGTACATCTCGTTCGCGTCGACCTGCGGCAGCACCTCCTCGAAGTACGAGCGCAGTGGCGTGACGGCCATGCCGCCGTTCACCAGTGAACCGCCGCCGACACCGCGTCCCACGTAGACGGACATGTCGCCATACGCGACGCGGTCCAGGACACCGGCGTAGGGGGTGATGTTCTTGTTGATCACGTCGAGCCAGAGGAACGTCGCGAGCGGCGCCTCGGTCCGCTTGCGGAACCACATGGAACGCTGATCCGGGTTCGTCATCTGGCAGAAGATCTTGCCGTCGGGGCCGGGCTTGTCCCAGCTCTTGCCCATCTCCAGCACGAGCGTCGAGACGCCGGCCTGGCCGAGCCGCAATGCGGCGACCGCGCCGCCGTATCCCGAGCCGACCACCACGGCCGGGTAGAAAGTGGCCGCCTCAGCGGGCCGTACTACCGAAGAGAGCGCCGCCGCACCGGCGCCCGCAAGAAACGCCCTACGCCCGAACGTCATTGTTCACCGAACCTTGTCCAGCCGTTCCACGGCTTCGTCGAACTCGCGCACCAGCGCCGCGACGACCTCGGCGACCGGGCGGACCTCGTTCATCCGCCCGACGATCTGACCGACCGGCATCGACACCACGCTAGGGTCGGCAGAACTGGCAATTCTCCTATGTGCTTTTGAGACAAGGAGATTCTGCAGCGGCATGGGCAACGGGTCCGGTGCGTCCGGCTCAGCCCAGGCATCCGTCCAGCGGGTCTTCAGCAACCGCGCGGGTTTCCCCGTATAGATACGGCTGCGCACGGTGTCGCTCGAGCTCGCCTTGAGGAGTGCCTGCTGCGTGGCGTCGTTGCCGAGCGCGTACTCGGCGGTCGTCAGCCAGTACGAGCCCATCCACACCCCGGACGCGCCCAGCGCGAGCGCCGCGGCGGCCTGCCGTCCCGATCCGATGCCGCCCGCGGCGAGCACCGGCACGTCGACCGCGTCGGCGATCTCCGGGATGAGCACCATGGAGGCGATCTCACCGGTGTGCCCGCCGGCCTCATATCCTTGCGCCACCACGATGTCCACGCCGTTCTCGACATGTCTGCGCGCGTGTTCGGCCTTCCCGGCGAGCGCGGCGACCGGGACGTTGTGCTCGTGCACGCGTTCGATGACATCGACCGGCGGCGAACCCAGGGCGTTCGCGATCAGCTTGATCGGGTGCTCGAGCGCGACGTCGACGTGCGAGCGCGCGACGGAGTGCAGCCAGCCGAGCACGCCTTCGTGGGTGTCGTCGCTCAATGGCGGCACGCCCAGCTTCTGCAGCGTTCGTTCGACGAAGTCCTTGTGTCCCTGAGGAATGAGCTTGTCCAGATCGACCTGCGTTCCTTCGGCGGGCACCTTGGCGGGCATGACGATGTCGACGCCGTAGGGCTTGCCGTCGGTGTTCTCGTCCATCCACGTCAGCGCGCGGTCGAGGTCCGCGGCGTCGTTGAACCGCACGCAGCCCAGCACGCCCATGCCGCCCGCGCGGCTGATCGCCGCCGCCACGTGCTCGGACGGCGTGAAGCCGAAGATCGGGAGCTCGATGCCGAACGTGTCACACAGGCTGGTGCGCATGGTCTTGCTCCTCGACGTACCGATGCGCCCACTGGTAGTCCGGCTTGCCACTGGGCGTCCGGCTGATCTCGTCGACGAGCCACAGGCTGCGCGGCACCTTGTAGCCCGCGATCACCTCGCGCACGTGTTCGTCCAGTTCGGACAGTGTCGGTGCGGCACCCGGCCTGGGCTGGACCAGCGCGCCGACCCGCTGGCCGAGCGTGTCGTCCGGCACGCCGATCACGAGCGCGTCGAAGACGTCCGGGTGCGACTTGAGCGCGGCCTCGACCTCCTCGGGGAAGACCTTCTCCCCGCCGGTGTTGACGCACGTGTTCCCGCGGCCCAGCAACGTGATCGTGCCGTCCTCCTCGAACCGCGCGTAGTCGCCGGGGACCGTGTACCGCTTGCCGTCGACCTCGACGAACATCCGCGCGGTCTTCTCCGGGTCCTTGTAGTAGCCGAGCGGGATGTTGCCGCCCCGCGCCAGCCGGCCGACGACGCCGGGTTTCGGTTCGATCTTCTGGTTGTCGTCGTCGATGACGATGGTGTCGGCGTTGAGCGTCACCCGCGTGCCGTCGGTCTTGCCGATCTCCTTGGACACCGCGCCGATGCCCGTGGAACCGGTCTCACTCGCGCCGATCGACTCGAGCAGCGTCACGTGCGGCAGCAGCTCGTGGTACTGCTCCTTGACGGTGTGCGAGAACAGCGCGGCGCTGCTGTTGATGACTCCCAGCGACGACGCGTCGTACTGTCCGCGCTGGAACTCCTCGATCAGCGGCCGGCCCATGGCGTCGCCGACGATCGACAGGATGTTCACCTTCTCGCGCTCGATCACCCGCCAGACCTCGGCCGGGTCGAACTTCGGCACGAGCACCGCGGTGCCGCAGGAGAACAGCGCGCCGAGCATCGCCCACTGCGCGGCGCCGTGGATCAGCGGCGGCAGGCACATCCGCACCAGCCCGTACGCCTTGCCCGCGTTGGCCTGCTGCCACTCGTCGTTGATCCACTCACCGGTCACGAAGTCGATGCCGCCGCCGAGCGTGCGCCACACGTCCTCGTGCCGCCACATCACGCCCTTCGGCATGCCCGTGGTGCCGCCGGTGTAGAGGATGTAGATGTCGTCACCGCTGCGCGGCCCGAAGTCCCGCTCCGGCGAGGCCTCGGCGAGCGCCGCCTCGTAGTCGCCGCCGATCACCACGGTGTGCTCGAGCCGCGGCGCCTCCACCTCGGCCACCACCGACGTGTAGCACTCCTCGTGCACGAGAGCGACGATGTCCGACTCGGTAAACAGATACTGTAACTCGTTCTTGGTGTACCGATAGTTCACGTTGATCGCGACGGCCCGTAACTTGTAGACCGCGAGCATGGCCTCGACGAGCTCGACCGAGTTGCGCCCGTACAGACCCACGTGCGAACCCTTGCCGATGCCACGATTTTGCAGGTGGTGGGCCAAACGATTGGCCCGCTCCTCGAGCTGGGCGTAGGTGGACCTCCGGTCGCCGCAGATGAGTGCGACGCGATCCGGGACGGTGTCGGCAGCGTGTTCGACCAGGTCTGCGACATTGAGGGCCATGCCGGTCAAAGTAGAACGTGTTACTGTTGGCGACAATCCCCCATGCGGTCAGACTCGATCCAGGAGGCGTCTCGATGACGACCACGACAGGACCAGATTGCTTGGTGGACTTGGTCGGGCACGTTCTGGTCGTCACGATGAACCGGCCTTCGGCGCGCAACGCCCTGTCCGGCGAGATGATGAAGATCATGCGCGAGGCGTGGGACCGCGTGGACTCCGATCCAGATGTCCGGGTGTGCGTCTTGACTGGAGCAGGTGGCGCGTTCTGTGCGGGCGCCGACCTGAAGGCGATGACGTCCAGTCACCCCAGCGACAACTTCGGCGATCTCGACCTGTCGGTGATCGACGCGCTGTTGAAGGGACGACGCCTGACGAAGCCGTTGATCGCCGCGGTGGAGGGTCCGGCGATCGCCGGCGGCACGGAGATCCTGCAGGCCACCGACATCCGGGTCGCGGGCGAGAGCGCGCGGTTCGGCGTGTCCGAGGCGCGGTGGGGCCTCTTCCCGCTCGGCGGGTCCACGGTGCGGCTCCCCCGGCAGATTCCCTACACGGTCGCCGCGGACCTGTTGCTCACCGGGCGGCACATCAAGG
This sequence comes from Lentzea sp. NBRC 105346, assembly GCF_030269605.1. Classification (GTDB taxonomy): domain Bacteria; phylum Actinomycetota; class Actinomycetes; order Mycobacteriales; family Pseudonocardiaceae; genus Lentzea. The sequence goes on along the minus strand of NZ_BSTQ01000008.1, from coordinate 286,655 downwards.
CGCGTGAGGCGTTGGAGATCGGCCTCATCGGACACGTCGTGCCCGACGGTGAGGCGTTGACCAAGGCGATGGAGCTGGCTTCGTTGATCGAGGCCAATGGACCCCTTGCGGTGCAGGCGATCCTGCGCACCATCCGGGAGACCGAGGCGATGCACGAGAACGAGGCCTTCCGCCTCGAAGCCCAGCTGGGCATGGAGGTCTTCCGCAGCGAAGACGCCAAAGAGGGCCCCCGAGCCTTCGCCGAAAAACGCGCCCCCAACTTCCAAGGCCGCTAGTGCCGTTATGGCCACCATAACGGACCTGAGGTCCGTTATGGTGGCCATAACGGTCAGCCTGCGGCGAGGTCGTTCGCGGCGATGTAACCGAAGGTCATGGCGGGGCCGATGGTGGAGCCGGCACCCGCGTAGCTCGTTCCCATCACGGCCGAGCTCGCGTTGCCCGCCGCGTACAACCCGGGAATGACCGTGCCGTCCGGACGCAGCACCCGCGCCCGCGCGTCCGTGACCATCCCGCCCTTGGTCCCGAGATCACCGGGCACGATCTTGAACGCGTAGTACGGCGGCAGCCACAACGAGCCGAGCGACGAACTCGGGAACACCGCCGGATCCGTGTAGTAGTGGTCGTATGCGCTGTCACCGCGCTTGAACTCGGTGTCCCGCCCGGCGAGCGCCATCCCGTTGAACTTCTTCACCGTGGCGGGCAACGCGGGCGCCCCGATCGCCGCGGCGAGCCCGTCGAGTGACCAGTTCTTCACCACCGCACCCGACGAGTACCACGAGTCGGGCAACGGCAGCGTCGGCGCGATGTCCCGGAACAGGTACCGGTTGCGGTAGTTATGGTCGACCACCAGCCACGCCGGAATGCACGGCGCCGTCGGGTTCTTGTCGTACATGACGTGCACGACGTCGCTGTAGGGCGCGGCCTCGTTGACGAACCGCTGCCCCGCCGCGTTGATCATCAACCCACCGGGCAGGGTGCGCTCGGCCAGGCAGAAGTAGGGGTCGCCGGGCACCGGGATCGCCGGGCCCCACCACGCGTCGTCCATCAAGTCGAACGCCGCGCCGACGCGCTGCCCGGCCCGGTGCCCGTCGCCGGTGTTCGAGCGGGCGCCGACCGTCCACTCGGTACCGATCGGCTGGCGCTGGTACTGGGCGCGCATCGCGGCGTTGTGCTCGAACCCGCCGGAACAGACGATCACGCCACGCCGGGCGCGGAACAGGCCGGCGGAAGTGACCACACCGGTCACCACGCCGCGCTCGACGAGCAGGTCCTCCAACGGCGTGTTCAGCCGCACCGGGACACCGGCGGCCATCAGCCCCGCGCGCAGACCACCGGCCAGGGACTGTCCCATCGTCAACGGCTTCTGGCCGAGCAGAGCGGCCTTCGTGCCGCGCGCCAGGCACTCGGTGGCGACCGCTGCGCCCTTGAGGTTCACCGCGGCGATCGCGAGCCACTTGTAGTCGGCGCCGAACACCACCATGCCCGGCGGGGTCGCCAGGTAGGGCGGGTTCAGGTGGGTCAGCTCCGGCCCGAGGATGTTGCCGTCCAACAGGTCCGGCTCGATCGACCGGCCGTTCGGCATGCCGCCCGGCAGCTCCGGGTAGTAGTCGCTGTAGCCCTCCATGTACCTGAACCGCAGCGGGCTGTTGCGCAGCACGAAGGAGATCATCGCCGGGCCGTTGGCGAGGTACGCGGCCTTGCGCGCGGCCGGCACGCGGTTGCCGACGACCGCGTCGAGGTACGGCGTCGCCTTCTGCGGGCTGTCCGGCACCCCGGCGTTCAGCAGGACCTCGTTGCCCGGCACCCAGATCGCGGCACCCGACCGGGCCGCGGAGCCGCCGTACGTGGCCGCCTTCTCCAGCACCACGACACTGAGCCCGCGCTTGGCCGCGGCCAGGGCGGCCGTCATGCCCGCCGCGCCCGCGCCGACCACGACGACGTCGAACTCCTCGGCGGCCGCGAGCGCGGGAACCCGCGACGTGAGACCGGCGGCGATCGTGAGCCCGGCGCCCGCGAGCACCTGGCGGCGGTTGAGCGACATCAGCGCTCCAATCGGAGTATCAGCTCTCTGTCGGTACCAACATCTTGCGGTGGTCCCAGCTGGCCACCTTCGACGGCCGGAAGATCACGGCCACCCGTTTGGCCATGGCGCGGCGCAGCTGCCCGGACTCCTCGACCGGCCCGATGTTGCGCGCCACCACGGCGTCCACCACGCGCGGCACGTCGTCGGTGAACTCCGCGACGCCCTCCATGAACACCCCGCGCAGCTCGCCGTACGTCTCCCCCGCCTCGGCCAGCACACTCATCCGCGGCTCGCGGCGCAGGTTCGCGATCTTCTGCGACTTGCGGTCGGTGCAGAACACGATGTTGCCGTCCAGGAACGCGAACCACATCGGCGCGAGGTGCGGCACACCGGACAGACCAACGCTTCCAACAATCAACGTGCGTTGCGCCGACAGGAAAGCGTGGACCTCGGCCGGCGTCATCCGGATGTGGTCACGCACGATCGCGCAGCTTTCGCTTGTACAACTTGCCATTGGGGTCGCGCGGCAGTTCCTCCATGTACTCCACGGTCCGCGGTAGCTTGAACTTCGCCAGCCGCGTGCCCGCGAACGCCAGCAGCTCCTCGGTGAGATCCGGGCCCGGCGTCACGCCATCGACCGGCTGCACCACCGCCTTGATCGACTCACCCCAGTCCGGGTGCGGCACGCCGAACACCGCGACGTCGGCGACCTTCGGGTGACACATCAGCTCACCCTCGATCTCCGCCGGGTAGATGTTCACCCCACCAGAGATGATCATGTCGCTCTTGCGGTCGCACAGATAGAGGTACCCGTCGGAGTCGACGTATCCGATGTCCCCCAACGTGAACAGGTTGCCGACCCGCGCGGCCCGCGTCTTCGCCTCGTCCTTGTGGTACTCGAACGTGGACGTGCCCATCCGCATGTAGACCAGGCCGCGCTCGCCCGCGGGCAGCTCGGCGCCGCCCTCGTCCAGGATCTTGATCTCCGAGTTCGGCCACGGCAGGCCGACCGAACCCGGCTTGCGCAACCACTCCGCGGCCGGGATCGCGGTGCCACCGCCCTCGGTCGCGGCGTAGTACTCGGTCACGACCGGGCCCCACCAGTCGAGCATCCGGTGCTTGACCTCGATCGGGCACGGCGCCGCGCCGTGGATCATCGTGCGCAACGACGACAGGTCGTACTTGTTCCGAACCTCTTCGGGCAGCGCCAGCAACCGGTGGAACTGCGTCGGCACCATGTGGCTGTGCGTCACCCGGTGCCGCTCGATCAGCCGCAGCATCTCCTCCGGCGCCCAGTGGTCCATCAGCACCGCGGTGTGCCCGAGCTGGATGGAGATGGCGACGAAGTTCAGCACCGCCGTGTGGTAGAGCGGCGACCCGCACAGGTGCACGTGCCCGTCGAACGGCTTGATGCCGAAGATCCCGAAGAACCCCGCGGCCTGCGGTGGGACCTCATCGGGATCCGCGCCGGTCAACGGCCGGCGCACGCCCTTCGGCCGACCGGTCGTCCCGGACGTGTAGAGCATCGCCGACCCCGCCGTGCGGACATCGGGCCTGCCCTGCTCGCCGGCGCCGAGCGCGCTCAACGACCGGAAGCCGGGGACGTCACCGACCGCGAAACGGGCGTCGGTGGGCAGCGACGCGACCGCTTCCGTGGCCGCGGCGGCGAACCGCTCGTGACCGAAGAAGGCCTTGGCGCCGCTGTCCTGCACGAGGTACGCGACCTCGGGCCCGGTCAGGTGCCAGTTCGCCATCACGACATACAGGCCGGTCTCGTACGCGGCGAAGTACACCGCCACGAGGTCGGCGCTGTTCGGCAGCATCAGCACGATGCTGTCGCCGGGCTCCAGCCCCATCGCCTGCAGCCCGCGCCCGTACCGGTCCGCGGTCGCCGCGAGTTCCGCGTATGTCAGCTCCTTGCCGTCAGGATCGACCAGAGCGATGTGGTCCGGCTGCGTCTTGGCGATGTTCCAGAGTCCGGTCACCCTCCCAAATTAGAACCTGTTCCACTGGTTGGCAAGCGGCCGCTACGGCATTGATCGAGGCCACGTCCCGGCACCCGACGAGCAGCTGGGTGACGCCCGCGGCCTCCCAGCGGGCGACCTCGGCGCGCACCTCGTCGGCCGTGCCGACGATGGTGATCTCGCCTACCAGCTCCTCCGGAACCGCCTGTGCCGCCTCGGTTTTCCGGCCCGACCGGAACAGCCGGCCGACGTCCGCGACGACCTCGCCGTATCCCATGCGGGTGAACACCTCGGCGTGGAAGTTCATCCCCGGCGCACCCATGCCGCCGATGTACAGGGCGACCATGGGTTTCAGCAGCTCACGCACCGCTTTCGCGTCGTCGGTGACGACGACCTGGCAGGTCGCGGCGACCTCGAAGCCTTCACGGAGGTCGCCGAGCCAGTCCCGGTACATGCCCGCGAGCCTTGGCGCGTAATAGATGGCGAGCCAGCCGTCGGCGATCTCCGCCGCCAGCGCCACGTTGCGCGGCCCCTCGGCGCCGAGCCAGATCGGCAGGTCCGCACGCAGCGGATGGGTGATCGGTTTGAGCGGCTTGCCGAGGCCCAGTGCGCCCGCTCCTTCGTAGGGCAACGGATAGTGCGGCCCGTCGTTGCGCACGGGCGCCTCACGGGCCAGGGCCTGCCGCACGATCGAGACGTATTCCCTGGTCCGGGCAAGGGGTTTGGCGAACGGCTGCCCGTACCAGCCCTCGACCACCTGCGGCCCGGACACCCCGAGCCCCAGCACGAACCGGCCGCCGGACAGGTGGTCCAGCGTCAGCGCGTGCATCGCGCAGGCCGCCGGGGTACGGGCCGACATCTGCACGACCGACGTGCCCAGGCGAACCCTGCGGGTCGCGGATCCCCACCACGCCAACGGGGTGAACGCGTCCGAACCCCACGCCTCGGCGGCGAACACGGCGTCGAACCCCGCGTCCTCGGCGGCCTGGACGAGTTCCGGTGCGTTCGGGGGCGGCTGCGCGCCCCAGTAGCCGAGCTGCAGTCCGAGCTTCACACCAGCCATCTTGCCACGATTTCGAGAACCTGTTTCACTTCGATCGTGACCACTCCACTGAGTGCTCCCCTCAACATCGGCTTCGACTACACGCGCTCGCTCGGCCCGACGCTCAGCCACTTCATGACGGGGCTGCGCCGGCGTCAGGTGACCGGTGTGCGCGGTTCCGACGGCCGGGTGCACGTGCCGCCGCTCGAGTACGACCCGGTCACCGCCGAGCCGCTCACCGAGCACGTCGACGTCGCGTCGACCGGCGTGGTGCGAAGTTGGTCGTGGGCGGCGGAACCTCTGGACGGCCAGCCGCTGGACCGGCCGTTCGCGTGGGCGTTGATCCAGCTCGACGGCGCGGACACCTCGCTGCTGCACGCCGTGGACGCGCCGCACGACCAAATGCGGACCGGAGTTCGCGTCCGGGCGCGATGGCGGGAAGAACGAGTCGGTGCCATCACCGACATCGAGTGCTTCGAGATTTCCGACGGCCCCGGAGCCGAACCCGTCGAGGCCGACGAGGTCTCCATGGTGATCACGCCGGTGAACCTCAAGTACACGCATTCCGCGTCACCCGTGGAGAGCACCTTCCTGCGCGGCCTGATGGAGGGACGCCTGCTCGGCCAGCGCTGTCCCAAGTGCCACAAGGTGTACATGCCGCCGCGTCCCGCGTGCCCGACCGACGGCGTGCCCACGTCCGAAGAGGTCGAGCTGCCGGACCACGGCACGGTCACCACGTTCTGCATCGTCAACGTGCCGTTCCTCGGCCAGCGGATCAAGCCGCCGTACGTCGCGGCGTACGTGCTGCTCGACGGCGCGGACATCCCGTTCCAGCACCTCATCCTGGAATGCGCGGCCGACGAGGTGCGGATGGGCATGCGCGTCGAGGCGGTGTGGAAGCCCCGCGAGGAATGGGGCCCGTCGATGCAGAACATCGACCACTTCAGGCCCTCCGGCGAGCCGGACGCGCCGTTCGACTCCTACTCCCAGCATCTGTGAGGTCGGCATGCCTGACGTGGCGGTAGTGGGATTCGCCCAGACGCCGAGTGTGCGCAGCACGACCGGCACCACCAACGGTGTCGAGATGCTGGTGCCGATCTTCCACGAGGTGCTGGGCGGCCTCGGTCTGTCCAAATCGGACATCGGTTTCTGGTGCTCGGGCTCCTCGGACTACCTGGCGGGCCGGGCGTTCTCGTTCGTCTCGGCGGTCGACGCGATCGGCGCGTTCCCGCCGATCATGGAGTCGCACGTCGAGATGGACGCGGCATGGGCGCTCTACGAGGCGTGGGTGAAGCTGCTGACCGGCGAGGTGGACACCGCCCTGGTCTACGGCTTCGGCAAGTCATCGGCCGGCCAGCTGCGCCGGGTGCTCGCGATGCAGCTCGACCCGTACCTCGTCACCCCGCTGTGGCCCGACTCCCTCGGCCTGGCGGGAATTCAGGCCAGGCTCGGCATCGAGAGCGGCCTGTGGAGCGAACGCGCCATGGCCGAGGTGGCGGTCCGCAGCCGTGCCGACGCCGCGTACAACGCCAACGCCCAGCTTTCCGGTGAGTTCGATGTGGACGCACTCCTCACCGAGCCGTACCTGGCCGATCCACTGCGGAAGAGCGACTGCGCGCCCGTCACGGACGGTGCCGCGACGATCGTGCTGGCGTCCGGCGACCGCGCTCGAGAGTTGTGCGAACGACCGGCGTGGATCACCGGCATCGAGCATCGGGTGGACTCCCCCGCGTTCGGCGCCCGCGACCTCACCACCTCCCCGTCGACCGTGGCCGCGGGCAAGGCGGCGGGTGCGGACGGCGTCACGGTCGCCGAGCTGCACGCCCCGTTCACCCACCAGGAACTGCTGCTGCGGCAGGCCCTCGGCCTGGGCGACGAGGTGCGGATCAACCCGTCCGGCGGCGCCCTGTGCGGCAACCCGATGTTCGCCTCCGGTCTCGTCCGGATCGGTGAGGCCGCGCGGCGGGTGCACAACGGCGAGGCCGCGCGGGTGCTCGGGCACGCGACCAGCGGTCCGTTGCTGCAGCAGAACCTGGTCTGCGTGATGGAAGGGCGGGACTAGATGCAACCGGCAGCGGTGGTCGGCACCGGGCAGACCCACCACACCACGAAACGCCTGGACGTCTCGATGGCGGGCCTGTGCCGCGAGGCGATCGACCGCGCCATGGCCGACGCCGGCGTCGACTGGCCGGACATCGACGCGGTCGTGATCGGCAAGGCGCCGGACCTGTTCGAGGGCGTCATGATGCCCGAGCTGTTCCTCGCGGACGCGTTGGGCGCCACGGGAAAACCGCTCCTGCGCGTGCACACGGCCGGTTCGGTCGGCGGCACGACCGGCAACGTCGCTGCCTCGCTGGTGCAGTCAGGTGTGCACCAACGAGTCCTGGCCGTGGCGTTCGAGAAGCAGTCCGAGTCGAACGCGATGTGGGCGCTGTCGGTGCCCACGCCGTTCACCATGCCCGTGCACGCGGGCGCGGGCGGCTACTTCGCCCCGCACGTGCGCTCCTACATCCGTCGCTCGGGCGCTCCGGAGCACGTCGGCGCCATGGTCGCGGTGAAGGACCGCCGCAACGGCGCGTTGAACCCCTACGCGCATCTTCGCCAGCCCGACATCACCCTGGAGTCGGTGCGCGCGTCGGCGATGCTGTGGGACCCGATCAGGTACGACGAGACCTGCCCGTCGTCCGACGGCGCGTGCGCGGTGGTCATCTCCGCCACGCCGACGTCGGGCACCCCGGCGTGGATCCACGCCACCGCGATGCGCACCGAGCCCACCACGTTCGCTGGCCGTGACCAGGTCAACCCGCAGGCGGGCCGGGACGCGGCGGCCGCGCTGTGGCGTCAGGCGGGCATCACCGACCCACTGTCCGAAGTGGACGTCGCCGAGATCTACGTGCCGTTCTCGTGGTTCGAGCCGATGTGGCTGGAGAACCTGGGCTTCACCGAGGCCGGCCAGGGCTGGAAGCTCACCGAGGCCGGTGAGACCGAGATCGGCGGCCGTCTGCCGATCAACCCGAGCGGCGGCGTCCTGTCGTCCAACCCCATCGGCGCGTCGGGGATGCTGCGCTTCGCCGAGGCGGCCATGCAGGTGATGGGCCGGGCCGGCGACCACCAGGTCGACGGCGCACGAGTCGCGCTGGGCCACGCCTACGGCGGTGGCTCGCAGTTCTTCGCCATGTGGGTCGTCGGGTCGGAGCAGCCATGAAATTCACCCTGGGCATCGCGATGAGTCCCCTGGACCAGCTCACCGAGCTGGCTCAGTGTGCGGAGGAGTGCGGCTACTCCTCGATCGCACTACCGGACTCGCTCTTCTACTCGGAGAAGGTCTCGGCCGACTACCCGTACACGCCGGACGGCTCCCGGATGTGGAACGAGAACACGCCGTGGGTCGACCCGATGGTGGCGGCGGCCGCGATGGGCGCGGTGACCTCGCGCATCCGTTTCTACACGCAGGTCCTGAAACTAGGCTCCCGCAACCCGTTGCTGCTGGCGCGGCAGGTCGGTTCGGTGGCGAACATGACCGGCGACCGCTTCGGCCTGGGCGTCGGTCTCGGCTGGGCGCCCGAGGAGTTCGAGTGGTGCGGCGCGCCGTTCGAGCACCGCGGGCGCCGGGCCGACGAGATGATCGAGATCCTGAAGCTGGTGCTCGGCGGTGGGATGGTCGAGTACCACGGCGAGTTCTTCTCGTTCGACCGCCTGCAGATGTCGCCCGCGCCCTCGGCTCCCGTGCCCATCTACGTCGGCGGGCACACCCCGGCCGCCCTGAAACGCGCCGCCCGCGTGGGTGACGGCTGGACGTCGGCGATGATCAAGTTCGCCGATCTGCAGACGGTGATCTCCTCGTTGCGGTCGCTCGGTGCTTTCGACCGTCCTTTCGAGATCCAGGCCGTGTGCATCGACCGGTATGGGCTGGACGGGTATCGGCAGCTGGCCGACATCGGCGTGACCGACGTGATCGTCGTGCCGTGGCTGTTCTACGGCGTCGGGTTCGACGGAGGACTGCAGGCCAAGAAGGACGGGCTGCGCCGCTTCGCCGACGAGGTCATCGGGAGGATGTCGTGATCACCTGGTCCGCGTCGAAGACCGAGACCCCGGCACGCGTCGCGTCCTGGCGTTCGATGGAGGCCGTGACGCGCGGCGCCAAGGACGAGTGGCTGGCGCTGTTCGCGGAGGACGGCGTGGTGGAGGACCCGGTCGGGCCGTCGTTCTTCGACCCCGAAGCGCGCGGGCACCACGGCCGGGAGGCGATCAGCGCGTTCTGGGACAAGGCGATCGCGCTCGCCGAACGCTTCGAGTTCACCATCGCCGACTCGTTCGCCGCGGGCGACGAGTGCGCGAACGTCGGCACGATCACCGCGTTTCTGCCGGGTGGCGCGCGCGTCGACACCGAAGGCGTCTTCGTCTACCGGGTCGGCCCGGACGGGCTGATCAGGTCGATGCGCGCGTTCTGGGAGACCGAGCGGGCCATGGCCACGATGCGTACCGAATAGTGCAGATGCTGTGAAGGTCGTGTGGAGGTGTCGCGAGGATTCTCCTCCTCGCTGATCTGCGGGTTTAGCGTCGGCGGTTGTGGAAACCGTGGACGTGCTCGTCGTCGGCGCTGGGCTGGCCGGGCTGCACACCGCGCGCCTGCTCGCGTCGCAGGGCCTCGACGTCGTCGTGTGTGAACGCCGACGCCGGCTCGACACCGGCATCCGCACGACCGGCATCTTCGTCCGCCGCACGCTCGAGGACTTCTCGCTGCCCGCGGACTGTCTGGGCCCGGAGGTGCGCCGGGTCCTGCTCTATCCGCCGTCGTTGCGCACGCCGATCGAGCTCGTTGGTGGGCCCGACGAGTTCCGAGTCGCGGACATGCCGGGCATCTACGCGCACGCGATGTCCCAGGCTCTGTCGGCAGGCGCACGGGTGCGCCTCGGTGTGTCGTACCCGGTGCGGGACATCGCGGCCCGGTTCACCATCGGGGCCGACGGCGCCCGGTCGACCGTGGCCCGGCGGCTCGGGCTCGACGTCAACCGCCACTTCATCGTCGGTGTCGAGGAAGTCTTCCCTGTGTTCGGTGGTGCGGAGCCGACCTTCCACTGCGTTTTGGATCCGCGGCTCGCTCCCGGTTACCTCGCGTGGATGGTCGACGACGGGGAGCACGCCCACGTCGGGCTGGCCGGACATCCCGGCCGCCTCGCCGGGCCGTTGCCGCAGCTGTTGCGTTCGTTCACGAACCGGTTCCCGGACATGCCTCACGCTGCCGGTCCGGTGGAACGGCGCGGCGGTCCCATCCCAGTTGGTGGGGTGCTGCGCCGGATCGCCTGTCCGTCGGGGTTGCTCGTCGGCGACGCGGCGGGCGCGGTGTCACCGTTGACCGCGGGCGGCCTCGACCCGTGCCTGCGGCTGTCGGAATTCGCCACGAAGATCACAACCGAGTACCTGCGCACCGGTGACGCGTCGGTGCTGCGACACTATGACGGCGCCGCGTTCCGCGCGCACTTCCGCGGCAGGTTGCTACTGCGGCAGGTCTTTTCGCGTGTACCGGCACCGGCGGTCGGTGCCGGGTTCTCGTTGCTGCGCACGGGGTTCGGCCGGGCCTTCGCGTCCCGGGTCCTGTTCGGACGCGGGTCGTTCCCGGTCATGCGTACTGAACTTGGAATTCCTTGATCCCGTTCAGCCACCCGGACCGCAACCTACGCGGCTCCGCGGCCGGGCGGATGTCCGGCATGTGGTCCGCGATCGCGTTGAAGATCAGGTCGATCTCCAGCCGCGCCAGGTTCGCACCGAGGCAGAAGTGCGCCCCGCTACCGCCGAACCCCAGGTGCGGGTTGGGATCGCGGGTGATGTCGAACCGCTGCGGCTCCTCGAAGACGTCCTCGTCGAAGTTCGCCGAGCTGTAGAAGAGCCCCACCCGTTGCCCCTGCTTGATCTCGACGCCACCGAGCTCGGTGTCCTCCAACGCGGTGCGCTGGAAGACCACCACGGGCGTGGCCCAGCGGACGATCTCGTCGGCCGCGGTCGCGGGTCGTTCGGCCTTGAAGTGCTCCCACTGGTCGGGGTGGTCGAAGAACGCCTTCATGCCGTGCGTGATCGCGTTGCGCGTGGTCTCGTTGCCGGCGACCGCCAGCAGCAGCACGAAGAAACCGAACTCGTCCGACGCCAGCCCGGCACCGTCCACATCGGCCTGCACGAGCTTGGTCACGATGTCGTTGCGCGGACACTGCCGGCGGTCCTCGGCCATGGTCCACGAGTACCCGAGCAGCTCGGTCGCCGCGGCCAACGGCTCGATCTCGAACTCGGGATCGTCGTAGGAGATCATCTGGTTGGACCAGTCGAAGATCTTCCTGCGGTCCTCCTGCGGAATCCCGATCAGCTCGGCGATCGCCTGCAACGGCAGCTCGCACGCCACCTCGCTGACGAAGTCGCCGTGCCCCTTGGCCAGCGCGGTCTCGACGATCTGCTCGGCCCTGGCGTTCAACGCGTCGCGCAGGTTGTTGATCGCCTTGGGGGTGAAGCCGCGCGATACGATGCCGCGCAACTTGGTGTGGGTCGGCGGATCCATGTTGAGCAGAAGCAGCCGTTGCATCTCGATGCGGTCGCGCGGCATGTCGTCCTGGAACCGGATGATGGCCGTGTTCTGCCAGCTCGAGTAGACGTCGCTGTTGCGCGAGACCTCCTTGACCTCGGCGTGCTTCGTGACGACCCAGAACCCGTCGTCGGCGAAGCCGCCGCGGTCGACCGGCTGCGAGTTCCACCAGACCGGCGCGGTGCGGCGCAGCTCGGCGAACTCCTCCAGTGGTAACCGTTTCGCGTACATGTCGGGGTCGGTGAAGTCGAACCCTTCGGGGATGCGCGGTGGAATCACGGTTACCTCCTGAGGTGTAACACGTTCTACCGGATTCAAGCACACGTTCGCGCTTCTCAATAGGGTCAAGTAGTGGGTTCTTGTCCTGATCAAGAACGTGTTCTAGCTTGTTTGGAGGCGAGAGGAGACCGACGTGGGCATCCCGGTCATCGTGGAAGCCGTGCGCACGCCCATCGGCAAGCGCAACGGCTGGTTGTCCGGGCTGCACGCGGCCGAGATTCTCGGTGCGGCACAACGGGGAGTGCTTGATCGCAGCGGTGTCGATCCGTCCACTGTCGAACAAGTCATCGGCGGAACCGTGACCCAGTTCGGCGAGCAGTCGAACAACATCACCCGGACGGCCTGGCTGCACGCCGGACTGCCTTATACAACCGGCTGCATGACCGTTGACTGTCAGTGCGGATCGGCCCAGCAGTCCACCCATCTGGTGGCAGGCCTGATCACCGCCGGTGCGATCGACGTCGGCATCGCGTGCGGCGTCGAGGCGATGAGCCGGGTCCCGTTGCGCAGCAACGTCGGCGACACCGGAAAGCCGCGCCCCGACTCCTGGACCATCGACCTGCCCAACCAGTTCGTGGCCGCGGAACGCGTCGCGGTCCGGCGCGGAATCGGGCGCGAGGAGGTCGACCGGTTCGGCGTGCGCTCACAGGTGCGCGCCGCTCGCGCGTGGGCCGAGGGGCGGTTCACGCGGGAGGTCGTGCCGGTCAAGGTCGGCGAGCAACTCGTCGAGCGGGACCAGGGGTTGCGTGAGACCAGCCTTGAAGCGTTGGCCGCGTTGCAGCCGGTGCTGGAGGACGGCGTGCACACGGCCGGCACGTCGTCGCAGATCTCGGACGGCGCTTCGGCGGTCATGCTCGCCGACGCGGACTGGGCTCGGGCGCATGGGTTGCGGCCACGGGCGCGGATCGTGGCGCAGTGCCTTGTCGGTGCCGAGCCTTACTACCACCTCGACGGGCCGGTTGATGCGACTACGCGCCTGCTGTCGCGGTCCGGAATGAAGATCGGCGATCTGGATCTGTTCGAGGTCAACGAGGCCTTTGCGTCCGTGGTGCTGTCGTGGGCCGCTGTGCACCACCCTGATCCGGAGAAGGTCAACGTCAACGGCGGGGCGATTGCGCTCGGGCACCCGGTGGGAAGTACGGGCACGCGGTTGATCACCACGGCGCTGCACGAGCTGGAGCGTCGGGATGCGTCTACGGCGCTGATCACCATGTGCGCCGGGGGTGCTCTCGCGACCGGCACGATCATCGAGCGGATCTAGGCTCCGTACACCGGAACCGACTGGTGGTCCACCAACAGCTTCCGGACCACCGCGCCGATCTCCGTGGGCTCCCAGCGCGCGCCCTTGTCCACCACCGTCCCGTGCTGCCACCCTCGCGCCACGGAGATCCGCCCACCGTCCACTTCGAACATGTGCCCGGTCACGTCCGAAGCCTCAAGACTCCCCAGCCACACCACGAGCGGCGACACGTTCTCCGGCGCCATGGCGTCGAACCCCTCCCGCGGCACCGCCATCATGTCGGCGAACGTGTGCTCGGTCATCCGGGTCCGAGCGGCGGGCGCGATCGAGTTCACCGTGACCCCGTACCGCGCCAACTCAGCAGCGGCCACCAAGGTCATCGCGGCAATCCCAGCCTTGGCCGTCGAGTAGTTGATCTGCCCGACGCTCCCGAACAACCCGGCGCCCGACGAAGTGTTGATCACCCTGCCGGAAACGACCCCACCGGCCTTCAAAGTCGAGCGCCAGTAGGAAGCAGCGTGATGCAGGGGCGCGAAATGCCCCTTGAGGTGCACGCGCACAACCTCGTCCCACTCGTCCTCACCGAGGTTGACCAGCATCCGGTCACGCACAATGCCCGCGTTGTTCACCAGCACGTCCAGCCCACCGAACGTAGACAACGCGGTGTCGATCAGCCGCGAAGCACCCGCCCAAGTGCCGACGTCGTCGGTGTTCACCACGGCCCGCTCACCGATCTCCTGGGCGACCGCGAAAGCGGCATCACGGGACAGATCGTTCACCACGACCCGCGCCCCCGACGCGGCGAACGCCAGGGCGTGTGCCCGGCCGATGCCCCGGCCGGCTCCGGTGACGATCACGACTCGGTCGTCGCACAGGTTCACGACTGCTCCTCACGAGCGTTCGATGCGGCCAGGAAGGCGGGCACCTCTCCCCCGCCGTGCACGGCCAGGGTGGCGCCACTGACATACGAGGCCAAGGGCGAAGCCAGGAAGACGGCGCACGCGCCGACGTCGTCCGGGGTGGCGAGCCGGCCCAGCGGCACCGTGCGGGCGACCGCGGCGATCCCGGCCGCGTCGCCGTAGTGCAGGTGCGACTGCTCGGTGAGCACCGGGCCCACGCTGAGCGAGTTCACCCGGACCTTCGGCGCCCACTCGACGGCTAGCGACGCGGTCAGGTTGTCCAGGCCCGCCTTCGCCGCGCCGTACGCGGCGGTGCCCGGTGAGGGGCGACGGCCGCTCACGCTGCTCACCATCACGATGCTGCCGCCGCCGGCCTGGCGCTGCATCACGGCGTTCGCCGCTTGGGACACCAGCAGCGGGGCCAGCAGGTTCAGTTCGACGATCTTCTGGTGGAACCGCGGCGAGGCGTCGGCCGCGAGCGCGAACGGCGAGCCACCGGCGTTGTTGACGACCACGTCGAGCCGGTGGTGCCGTTCAAGAATGGTGTCGATCAACGACGAGACCTGCTCCGCGTCCCGGACGTCACAGGAGATGAACTCCGGATCAGGGTCCGAGCGCCTGCCACAGGGTATGACGACGGAGCCGGCACCGCGGAACGCGCGGCCGATCCCCGCGCCCACACCGCGGGTGCCGCCCGTGACGAGGACGACTGCTCCCTCGAGGTCGAGTTTCACGCGCACCTACCCCGGTCGCTCAGGCACTGGTAAGTTACCAAGCAATCGCTTGGTTCGGAAGGCGGCGCGATGGGAATCTCCAGCAGCCACACCGAAAACGGCATCATCGCGGTGACGATCGACTATCCCCCGGTGAACGCGGTGCCGGCCCGTGGCTGGTTCGAGCTGGCCGGCGCGCTGCACAAGGCCGGGGAGGACCCCGACGTGCGCGTGGTGATCCTGCGCGCCGAAGGCCGAGGGTTCTGCGCGGGCGTGGACCTCAAGGAGATCCAACGGGACCGGCAGGCGTTGCTCGGCGCGAACCGTGGCTGCGCCAAGGCGTTCGGCGCGGTGTACGACTGTGCGGTGCCCGTGATCGCGGCGGTGCACGGGTTCTGCCTCGGCGGTGGCGTGGGGCTCGTCGGCAACGCGGACATCGTTGTCGCGTCCGACGACGCGACGTTCGGGTTGCCCGAGGTCGATCGGGGCGCGCTCGGCGCGGCCACGCATCTGGCCCGGCTCGTGCCACAACACCTGATGCGCGCGCTGTACTACACGGCGAAGTCGATCAGTGCGCACGAGCTGCACCACCACGGCAGCGTCTACCGGGTCGTGCCGCGTGAAGAGTTGGACGCGGCCGCACTGGAGGTGGCGCGCGAGATCGCCAAGAAGGACCCGACCGTCATCCGCAGCGCCAAGGAGGCCATCAACGGCATCGACCCGCAGCCGGTGCACCACAGCTACCGCTTCGAGCAGGGCTTCACCTTCGAGCTGAACCTCACCGGGGTGTCCGACCACGCCCGGCAGGCCTTCCTGGACGGAAACCATGCGCGACAAGCGAATGACAGCTGACGAGGTCGTCGCCGAGCTGGCCGACGGCATGACGGTCGGCATCGGCGGCTGGGGGTCGCGGCGCAAGCCGATGGCGCTCGTCAACGCGATCCTGCGGTCCTCGCTGACCGACCTGACCATCGTGTCGTACGGCGGCCCGGACGTCGGGCTGCTGTGCGCGGCGGACAAGGTCCGCAAGCTCGTCTACGGCTTCGTCTCGCTCGACACGATCCCGTACGACCCGTGGTTCCGGCGGGCGCGGGAGACCGGGTCGATCGAGGTGCTGGAGCTGGACGAGGGCATGTTCCAGTGCGGCCTGCGCGCGGCCGGGCACCGGCTGCCGTTCCTGCCGATCCGCGCCGGCCTCGGGTCGGACGTGCTGCGGCTGAACCCCGAGCTGCGGCTGGTGCGCTCGCCGTACGACGGCGAGGAGCTGGTCGCGATGCCCGCGCTGCACCTCGACGCCGCGCTCGTGCACCTCAACCGGGCCGACCGGCACGGCAACGCCCAGTACCTCGGCCCGGACCCGTACTTCGACGACCTGTTCTGCCTCGCGGCTCAGCGGCGGTTCGTCTCGTGTGAGCGGATTGTCGAGACGCACGAGCTGACCGCCGACGCGCCGGTCCAGACGTTGCTGCTCAACCGGATGATGGTCGACGGCGTGGTCGAGGCGCCCGGCGGTGCGGGCTTCACAAGCTGCGCGCCGGACTATGGACGCGACGAGGGCATGCAGCGTGAGTACGCGGAAGCGGCCGGTGACCTATCGAAGTGGCCCACGTTCTACGAGGGGTATCTCCGATGAGCGACGTCACGAGGGCCGAGGTGTGCGCGGTCGCCTGCGCGGACCTGTTCGCCGGCGCCGGCGAGATCCTCGCCAGCCCCATGGGTCTCATGCCGTCACTGGGCGCGCGACTGGCGCGGTTGACGAGCGAACCGGACCTGCTGCTGTCCGACGGCGAGGCGTTCCTGCTCGACCCGGAGTCCACTGTGGAGGGATGGCTGCCGTACCGCCGGGTTTTCGCCGTCGTCGCGCACGGCCGCAGGCACGTCGTGATGGGTGCCAACCAGATCGACCGGTTCGGCAACCAGAACATCTCGTGCATCGGCGACCACGCCCGACCGTCGCGGCAGCTGCTCGGATTCCGCGGCGCGCCGGGCAACACGATCAACCACCGCACCAGCTACTGGGTGCCACGGCACAGCCCGCGCGTCTTCGTCGAGCGGGTCGACGTGGTGTCCGGTGTCGGCTACGACCACGCCGTCGGCCCGTTCCACGACGTGCACCGCGTCGTCACGAACCTCGCCGTCCTCGACTTCCGCACACCGGACCGCTCGATGCGACTGGTCAGCGTGCACCCCGGCGTCGAGGTGTCGGAGGTACTCGCCCAGACGTCGTTCCCGTTGGAGCACAACGACTTCGGGGAGACCAGGCTGCCGACCGACGAGGAGCTAGAGCTCCTGCGCACGGTCCTGGATCCGGCGGGCAGGCGGGACAAGGAAGTCCCTTCATGAGGACGGCGCTGACCGAGCTGGTCGGGGTTCAACATCCCGTCGTGCAGACCGGGATGGGCTGGGTCGCCGGGCCACGCCTGGTGGCCGCGACGGCCGAAGCCGGCGGTCTCGGCATCCTGGCCTCCGCCACGATGACATACCCCGAGCTCGAAGCCGCCATCAAGGAGGTCCAGGGCCGCACCGACCGGCCGTTCGGCGTGAACCTGCGCGCGGACGCCACGGACGCGGCCGAACGAGTCGAGCTGCTGATCCGCGCGGGCGTCAGGGTGGCCTCGTTCGCACTGGCCCCGAAACCGGAGCTGATCAGCAAGCTGGTCGACGCGGGCGCGATCGTGATCCCGTCCGTGGGTGCCGCCAGGCACGCCGAGAAGGTCGCCAAGTGGGGTGCCCACGCGGTGATCGTGCAGGGCGGTGAGGGTGGTGGACACACCGGCGGCGTGGCCACCACCCTCCTGCTGCCCAGCGTCCTGGACGCCGTCGACATCCCCGTGATCGCGGCCGGCGGCTTCTACGACGGCCGCGGGCTCGCCGCGGCACTCGCTTACGGAGCGGCCGGGATCGCGATGGGCACCAGGTTCCTACTCACCCGCGAGAGCACCGTCCCGGACGCCGTCAAACAGGCCTACCTGCAACGGGATCTGACCGGCACGGTCGTGACCACGCGCGTCGACGGCCTGCCCCACCGGGTCCTGCGCACGTCTTTGGTTGATCAGCTCGAACAGTCCGGGCGCGTTCGTGGTCTGGTGCGAGCGGTCGTGAACGCTGCCCGGTTCCGGCGCTATACCGGGCTTTCGTGGCTTTCGATGGTCCGGGAAGGGCTGGCCATGCGGCACGGCAAGGACCTGCGGTGGTCACAGGTGATCATGGCGGCGAACACGCCGATGCTGCTTCGCTCCGGGTTGGTGGAAGGACGCACGGACGCCGGGGTGCTCGCCTCTGGGCAGGTTGTCGGGTTGCTCTCCGACTTGCCCACGTGTGCGTCGCTGATCTCCGGGATCGTGGCGGATGCGGAGAAGATCATTGGCTCGCTCGGTCGGGTCTTGGATTGACGCGGCTTCGCCGCGACACGTCGCCTTTTCCTTTCCAGACTTGAGTTGTTGTTGTTCCGGTTGCATAGGTGGTCACTATGCGGTGGCTTGAGTTTCGTTGTTCGATTGATTAACCCGATCGTGTCTGTGCGAGCTGGCGTTTTCGTTGTGATCTTGCGGTAGTGTCGAACACGTGAGCGATCAACGCCTTGCTCTTCTCTCCAACGACGAACTGCTTCGCAGGTTCGTCGCCATGGAGCGCGAGGATCGCGTGCGCGCCGAGTTGAAGCTGCGGATGATTGGTGAGATGGATCGACGCGGCCTGGCCGCCGAATTGGGTCACAAGGATTTGGTTCAGGTGTTCAAGCACCTGGTGCAATGGGACACCAAGTTCTCCCAGGCCAAGGTGGCCAGCGCGCGGCGGCTCACTGCCCAGGTCGGCCCGTCCGGGGCTGAGATCTCACCGGAGCTGCCCGCCACCGCCGAGGCGATGGCCGAAGGCCGGTTGACCGAGGAACACGTGGCGGCGGTCGCCGAAGTGATGAAGGACCTCCCGGAAGATGCCTCGGCGGAGCAGACTGCCGAAGTGGAGCGGCTGGTCGTCGACTTCGGCCGGGACTACGAGCCGCGCATCACCCGCAAGCTCGGCAAGCGGCTGGTCTACGGCATGTTCCAGAACGACGAGGAACCGGTCGACAAAGAGCCGGAGCCGCCGGTCAACAAGGTGGTGCTGCGCGATGAGCGCGGCCGCCTGAGGTTCTGGGGCGATGTCGATCCGGTGATCGGCGCGATGTTCCGGGCCGCGCTGGACCCGCTGGCCAAACCCCATCCCACCGGCCCGGAGGGCCCCGACCCGCGTGGCCTGGTCGAACGGCAGGGCGACGCCTTCGCCGAACTGATCAACCTGGTGCTGCGCGCCGGTCGGCTGCCCGAACACGGCGGCGAGACCGTCACCATGGCCGTCACTGTCTCCTACGACGACCTCGTCAACAAGACCAGGCGAGCGGTACTGGACAACCAGCAGCACATCCCCGCCGAAGACGTCCGCAAACTCGCCTGCGACGCGGGCATCATCCCGATCGTGCTGGGCGGCGAGTCCCAGCCGCTCAACATCGGCCGCAAGACCCGCGCCCTCAACGCCGGAATCCGCAGGGCGATCGTCGCCCGAGACCACGGCTGCGCCTTCCCCGGCTGCGACCGACCACCACGGCACTGCGAAGGCCACCACGTCCGGCACTGGGCCGACGGCGGCGAGACATCCTCCGACAACTGCGTCCTACTGTGCCGAAGGCACCACGATCTGATCCACCACAGCGACTGGGAAGTCAAGATCACCAACGGAATCCCGTACTTCTACCCTCCAGCCTTCCTAGACCCGTTACGCCGACCAAAACGCAACCCACTACACATGGCGAGCTGACAATGAAACACCGCGCAAAGCCCAGCCACCTCATCCCAGCCACGCCCGCAACCGCACCGAACGAACGCAACCCAGCCAACGGATCGGGACCACGACGGCAACCAACCACCGTATCGGTACGTTGGCATTTTCGTGCGGGACAGGCGCCCTAGCGCCTGGCCCGCACGAAAATGCCAACGTGTCGCGGCGCAGCCGCGTCCAAAGCAGACGATCAACCCAGCCGTTCAATGATCGTGACGTTGGCCTGTCCCCCACCCTCACACATGGTCAACAGCCCGAACCGCCCCCCGGACCGTTCCAACTCGTGCAGCAGGGTGGTGAACAACTTGGCCCCGGTAGCCCCGATGGGATGCCCCAACGCCAGCGCCCCACCGTTCACGTTGACCCGAGCCAGATCCACCCCCAACTCAGCAGCCCACGCCAGCACCACCGAAGCGAAGGCCTCGTTGACCTCGAACAGATCGATGTCCGAAACCGACATCCCAGCGCGTTCCAACGCATACCGCGTAGCCCGAATCGGCCCAGTCAGCATGTAGACCGGATCAGATCCCCGCGCCGAGAGGTGATGAACACGCGCCCGCGGCGTCAGCCGATGCGCCTTAACCGCACGCGACGAAGCAACCAGGACGGCCGCGGAGGCGTCGGCGATCTGACTCGACAACGCGGCGGTGGTGCGTCCGCCGGGACGCAACGGCTGCAGCGAAGCCATCTTCTCCAGGCTGGTATCCAGCCGCGGACACTCGTCGTGCACAACCCCGTCCACGGGCGCGATCTCGCGGTCGAAGCGCCCCTCCTTGATCGCGGTGATCGCGCGCATGTGGCTGGTGAAGGCGAACTCCTCCATCACCTCACGCGACAGCCCCCACCGGGTGGCGATCAGGTCCGCCGAGCGGAACTGCGAGATCTCCTCCTCGCCGTACCGGTGTTCCCAACCGGGAGATCCAGCAAAAGGCCCGGTGAAACCATTAGCCGTCATGGCCGAGGCGATCGGCACGCGGCTCATGCTCTGCACGCCGCCCGCGACGACGAAGTCGGCGGTGCCGCTCATGACCGCCTGCGCCGCGAAGTGCACCGCCTGCTGGCTCGACCCGCACTGCCGGTCGACGGTCACGCCCGGCACGTGTTCCGGATACCCCGCCACCAGCCACGAGGTGCGGGCGATGTCGCCCGCCTGCGGTCCGAGGGTGTCGACACACCCGAAGATGACGTCGTCGACGTCAGTCGGGTCGACGTCCACCCGGTTGAGCAACGCGGTGATCGCGTGCGCACCCAGGTCCGCCGGGTGCAGGTGGCTCAGCGCGCCGTTGCGGCGGCCCGCCGGGGTCCGCACGGCCTCGATGATGTACGCCTCGGGCACGAGGCCCTCCTCACTTCTTCAACGTCCTCCGGCGTCGGGTGGCGATGCCGTCCAGCAAGATCGAGAGATACTGCTCGGCCACCGCGCGGGCCGAGAGCGCGCCGCCCGGCCGGTACCAGCCGACGGCGACCCACACCGTGTCGCGGATGAACCGGTACACCAGGTCGACGTCCAGGTCCGCGCGGAAGACGCCGGCGCGGACGCCGTCCTCCAGCAGCACGGTCCACAGCTTGCGGAACTCCACGTTGCGGTCGTGCAGGTAGGAGAACCGCTCGAACTGGGCGAGATGCTTCGACTCGTTCTGGTAGATCGCGACCTCGGCGTGGCGGTGGTCGATCGCCTCGAACGACGCGACCACGACCTCGTCGAGCGTCCGGCGCGGCCCCAGTTTCGCCTCGACGATCTCCGCGTACCGGCCGAACAGCTCGTCGAGGAAGGTCCGCAGGATCTCGTCCACCATGGACTCCTTGGAGTCGAAGTGGTGGTAGAGGCTGCCGGACAGGATGCCCGCCGCGTCCGCGATGTCGCGGACGGTCGTCTGGCCGAAGCCGCGTTCCGCGAACATCGAAGCGGCCAGCGCGAGCAACTCGGCGCGACGCCCACTCATCAGCGTTCCTTCCTCACGGGTGTTGACTGCTCACCGACACGACCTCACCCGTCAGGTACGACGAGTAGTCGCTGGCGAGGAACACGATCACATTCGCGACCTCCCACGGCTCGGCGGCGCGCCCGAAAGCCTCCCGGGACACCAGTTCGGTCAACAGCTCCGCACTGGTGACCTTGGTCAAGAACGGGTGCGCCGCCAAGCTGGGGGCGACCGCGTTCACCCGGATGCCGTGTTCGGCCACGTCCATGGCGGCACATCGTGTGAACGCCATGACGCCCGCCTTCGCCGCTGCGTAGTGGGCCTGTCCGCGTTGCGCGCGCCAGCCGAGGACCGACGCGTTGTTAACGACAACACCGCTTTGCTGGGCGACCATTTGGCGCAACGCCGCCCTGGTGCAGCGGAACGTGCCGTTGAGCGTCACGTCGAGCACGCGCGACCACTCGTCGTCGGTCATGTCGACCACCGGCTTCTCACCGCCGAGGCCGGCGTTGTTGACCATCACGTCGATCCGGCCGTACCGCTCGACCGCGCCGCCGATCAGCTCCTGGACCTGCTGCTCGTCGGTGACGTCGCAGACCTGGGCCCACTCGACGCCCAGCCGCTCCTGGGTCTCCTTGAGCCGACGCTCGTGCCAGTCGCTGATCACGACCGTCGCGCCCTCGGCCAGGCACCGCTCCGCGGTCGCCGAGCCGATGCCCGTCCCCGCCGCCGCGGTCACCACGACGATCTTGCCCTCGAGCAGGTTGTGCGCCCTCATTTGGGCAGCCCCAGGATCCGGTGGGCGATGATCCCGCGCTGGATCTCGTCCGACCCGCCGTAGATCGTCTCCGCCCGGCTGAACAGGAACAGCCGCTGCCATTCGTTCATCTCTTCTTCGTAGACCATGGACTCCGGTCCGAGTACCTCCATCGCGAGCTCACCCAGCCGCCGGTGCCAGCCCGACCAGAACAGCTTCGTCACCGACGCCTCCGGTCCGGGCTCCTCGCCCAGTGTGCGCAGCGCGTGCGAGCGCATCACGTGCAGCTCGATCCACGACCTGGTGAGCCGGTCGCGCAGCACCGGGTCGTCGCCGGCCATGGCGATGAGCCCGTCCAGCTGCGCCTGGAACCCGACCTGGTGGCCGAGCATGGCGACGCCGCGTTCGTAGCCGAGCGTCGCCATCGCGATCCGCCAGCCGTCACCGGGCTCGCCGACGACGTTCGCCGCGGCCGTGCGCGCGCCGTCGAAGAAGACCTCGTTGAACTCCGACGTCCCGGTCAGCTGGCGGATCGGTCGCACGGTCACGCCGTCCTGGTGCATGGGCACCAGGAGGTACGACAGTCCCGCGTGTCTCGACGAGCCGGGCGTGGTGCGCGCGAGCACGAAACACCAGTCGGCCACGTGCGCCAGCGACGTCCAGATCTTCTGACCGGTGATCACCCACTCGCCGTCATCCAGCACCGCCCTCGTGCTGACGGCGGCGAGGTCGGACCCGGCGCCGGGCTCGGAGTATCCCTGGCACCACAGCTCCTCGACGGCCCTGATCTTCGGCAGGAACCGTTGCCGTTGCTCGGGTGTGCCGAACTCGCACAGCGTCGGTCCCAGCAGTCCCTCGCCGACGACGTTGACCCGCGCGGGCGCACCGGCGCGGGCGTACTCCTCGTGGAAGGCGACCTGTTCCTCGATGGACCGGCCGCCGGGCCAGCCGAGGCACGTCCACCCGTGCGCGGCCAGGTGCCGGTCCCACTTCAGCCTCAGCTCGAACGCCTCGTGCTCGCGGCCAGGCCCGCCCAGCCCCCTCAGGCCGGCGAACTCGCCGACCAGGTTGGCGGACAACCACTCCCGCACCTCACGCCGGAAGGACTCCACGCGGCACCTCCTGCGGTGTAGGCTACCCGACCAAGCACTTGCTTTGGAGGTGCTCGTGCGGCTCGATCCAAGCAGGGAAACGGTTTCAGGCGCTCTGCGGCACGCGGCCACCACCTGGAGCGACGCGGAAGCGTTGGTGGACGGCGATATCCGCCTCACGTGGGCCGCGTTGGACGACCGTGTCCGGACGGCCGCGCGAGCGCTGGCGGGCATGGGGGTCCAGCCGGGCGACCGGGTCGCGCTGTGCTCCCCCAACTCGGCCGACTGGGTGATCGCCGCGCTGGGCGTGCTGTGCGCGGGCGCCGTGCTGGTGCCGATCAACACCCGGTTCACCGCGCCCGAGACGCACGACGTGCTGGAGCGCAGCAACGCGCGGGCGCTGTTGGTCATCGGCGAGTTCCTCGGGCGTGACCGGGCCGCCGAGTTGCCGAGTACGCCGGAGATCGTCGTCCGGCTGCCGTTCTCCTGGGATGACGCGGACGCCGAGTTACCGGAAGCCGGCCCGGACGACCTGTGCGACATCCTGTTCACGTCCGGCACGACCGGCCGCAGCAAGGGTGCGATGAGCGCGCACCGGCAGTCGCTCGGTGTCGCCGCGGCGTGGGCGGCCTGTGGCGGGCTGACCCCGGCCGACCGGTACCTCGTGGTGAACCCGTTCTTCCACAGCTTCGGGTACAAGGCCGGGATCCTGGCGTGCGTGCTGACCGGCGCGACGATCGTGCCGCAGCCTGTCTTCGACATCGCGGAAACCATGCGGCTCGTCGAGCGCGAGCGGATCACCGTGCTGCCCGGCCCGCCGACGATCTACCAGACGATGCTCGACAACCCCGGCGCGCACGACCTGTCCAGCCTGCGTCTCGCGGTGACGGGTGCGGCGGTCGTGCCGGTGGCGCTGGTCGAGCGGATGCAGTCCGAGATGGGCTTCTCGACCGTGCTCACCGCGTACGGGCTGACCGAGGCCGTGGTGGCGACGATGTGCCGTCCCGACGACTCCCCTGAGACCGTCGCGCACACGTGTGGGCGCGCGACCGCGGGGTTCGAGTTACGGCTGGGCGAGCACGACGAGGTGTTGCTGCGCGGCCCCAACGTGATGCTCGGCTATCTCGACGACCCCGAGGCAACGGCGGCGGCGATCGACGCGGACGGCTGGCTGCACACCGGGGACGTCGGCCGGCTCTCCCCCGACGGCTACCTCACCATCACTGACCGGTTGAAGGACATGTACATCTGCGGTGGCTTCAACGTGTACCCGGCCGAGGTCGAGCAGGTGCTCGCGCGGCTGAGCGGGGTCGCGGAGTCCGCCGTGGTGGGCATGGCCGACGACCGGCTGGGCGAGGTCGGCGTCGCGCACGTCGTGACGTCGCCGGGGCGTTCGCTGACCGAGGAGGAGGTCATCGAGTTCTGCCGGTCGCGGCTGGCGAACTACAAGGTGCCGCGGGCGGTCGAGTTCCATCCGTCGCTGCCGCGCAACCCCGGCGGCAAAGTCCTGAAGTACCTGCTGCGCAAGGAGAACGGATGAGTGTCGTCGAGTACGAGCGGCGCGGTGCGGTGGCCGTCGTCACCATGAACCGGCCCGAGTACCGCAACGCGCAGAACTCGGCGATGACCTACGCGCTGGACGAGGCGTTCACCAGAGCGGTCGACGACGACGAGGTCGCCGTGATCGTGCTGGCCGGCGCGGGCGACCACTTCTCCGCGGGGCACGACATCGGTTCGCCGGGCCGGGACGTGGACATCTCGTTCGAACGCAAGGCGGTCATGTGGTGGGACCATGTGGGCCGGCCCGGCGGCGACCAGCGCTACGCCCGTGAGATGGAGGTCTACCTCGGGATGTGCCGCCGCTGGCGGGAGATCCCCAAGCCGACGATCGCGATGGTGCAGGGCGCGTGCGTCGCGGGTGGCCTGATGCTGGCGTGGGTGTGCGACCTGATCGTGGCGGCCGAGGACGCGTTCTTCGCCGATCCCGTGGTGCGCATGGGGATTCCCGGCGTCGAGTACTTCGCGCACCCGTGGGTGCTGGGGCCACGCGCGGCCAAGGAGGTGCTATTCACCGGCGACAGGTTCTCCGCTCAGCGCGCCTACGAGTGGGGCATGGTCAGCCGGGTCGTGGACAGGGACTCGTTGGCAGATGAGACCTTCCAGCTCGCCGAGCGGATCGGGAAGATGCCGCAGTTCGGGCTCGCGCTGGCGAAACGGGCGGTGAACCAGTCCGAGGACCTGATGGGCATGCGGGCCGGGATGGACTCGGTGTTCGGGCTGCACCACTTCGCCCACGCGCACAACGCCGAGGTGGGCACGGACGCGCTGGCGGGCATGGACGCTCGCGCGATGAAGAAGGCCCAGGGCTGATGGACCTCGACCTGGACGCGGAGACGCTGGAGTTCCAGGCCGAGGTGCGAGCCTGGCTTTCGAGTCACGTACGACGCTTGTCCTCATTGGACACTTCTGAAGGTTTCGCGGAACACCGCGCCTGGGAGCGCGAACTGGCGGAGGCAAGGCTGTCGGTGGTGTCGTGGCCCGAGGAGTTCGGCGGCCGGGACGCGTCACTGCTGCAGTGGCTGGTGTTCGAGGAGGAATACCACTCTGTTCAGGCACCCGCGAGGGTGAGCCAGAACGGGATCTTCCTGCTGGCACCGACGTTGTTCACGTTCGGCACGGACGAGCAGCGCAAGCGGCTGCTTCCCGCGATGGCGCGCGCGGACGAGGTGTGGGCGCAGGCATGGTCGGAACCCGAGGCGGGCAGTGACCTGGCGTCGTTGCGCAGCACCGCGGTGCAGTGCGAAGGCGGCTGGCTGTTGCGCGGCCAGAAGACGTGGAGCTCGCGGGCGGCGTTCGCGGACAAGGCGTTCGGCCTGTTCCGGAGCGATCCCACCGCCTCCCGGCACAAGGGCTTGACGTACCTGATGTTCGACTTGAAAGCGCCGGGTGTGACGGTCCGCCCGATCGCCCAGCTCGACGGTGAACCGGGCTTCGCGGAGATCTTCCTGGACGACGTGTTCGTGCCCGATCGGGACGTGATCGGCGAGCCCGGCGACGGGTGGCGCGTCGCGATGAGCACCGCGAGCAGCGAGCGCGGCCTGACGTTGCGCAGTCCCGGCCGCTTCGTGGCCGCCGCGTCCCGGCTGGTCTCGTTGTACCGCGCGAACCCCGACCCGGCCCTGCGCGACCGCGTCGTGGACGCGTGGATCGGCGCCCAGGCGTACCGGCTGCACACGTTCGGCACGCTCGCGCGCCCGGCGTCCGGCCCGGAGGTCAGCGTCACCAAGGTGTTCTGGTCGGAGCTCGACGTCGCGCTGCACGAGACCGCGCTGGACCTGCTGGGCGAGGTCGCTCCGGAGTGGCGCGACGGCTGGCTGTTCTCGCTGGCCGGTCCGATCTACGCGGGCACGAACGAGATCCAGCGCAACGTGATCGCCGAACGACTGCTGGGGCTGCCACGATGAGGTTCGCGCTGTCCGACGAGCAGACGCAGTTCGCTTCGGTGCTGCACGACTTCCTGGCGGCCGGCCACCGCGACCTGAGCCGGATCGGTGTCACGGACGTGACCGACCCGGCCGACCTGGTGGTCGTGTTCGACGAGCTGGGCGACCACGCCGTGCCCGGCCCGCTGATCGAGTCGATCGCGGTCACGCCCGCGCTGGGCGTCTCCCCCGGCTCGATCGCCTTCCCGCCCCACATGCCTTATGCCGTGGAGGCCTCTCGCTACTACCTGGTCGAGGGAACCACGCTGCGCGAGGCACTTCCCGGCACTCCACTGTCCTCAGTAGACCCAAGCCGCCGGCTGTTCGAGCTGGTAGGCGGCGACGTGATCGCCACGGGCATCCCGGACGTGTTCGATTTGGGCGTCCTGGCGTGTGCCGCGCAGCTGCTGGGTCTGGGCCGGGCGATGCTGGAGCTGGCGTGCTCGCACGCACGTGTGCGCACCCAGTTCGGCAAACCGATCGGGAGCTTCCAGGCGGTCAAGCACCAGCTCGCGGACGTCCTGATCGGCCTGGAACTGGCGCGTCCCCTGGTCTTCGGCGCCGCGGTGACCCTGGCGACCCGTGACGTCTCGGCCGCCAAGGTGGCCGCAGGCGACGCCGCTCAACGTGCCGCCCGAGCCGCCCTGCAGGTGCACGGCGCCATCGGCTACACCGCCGAACATCCACTGGGCCAGTTCCTGCTGCGGACCCGAGCGCTGGTCAGCGCATGGGGCAGCCAGTCACTGCACCGAGCCCGCGTGCTGGAGGCGTTGTGAACTCCGAACAACTCGCATTGCGCTCCTCGGTCCGCGCTCTCCTGGCCAAGCACTCCGACGTGCGCAAGGCGATGGAGCTGCCGCGCGGCCACGATCCCGACCTGTGGCTGCGCCTGTGCGACATCGGCGTGCTGCCGATCCCGGCCGAGTACGGCGGCTCCGGCGCCTCGCTCGCCGAAACGCACATCGTGCTCGAGGAGCTGGGCCGCACCCTCACCCCGAGCCCCCTGCTCGGTGCGACGATCGCCGTCCAGGCCCTGCTCGCCACCGGCAACGACGAGGCGTGCCGGCGGCTCCTGCCGGGCATCGCGGCTGGCACCACGCTCGCCGCTCTGGTGTCGTCGGACGCTAGCGAACGTGACGCTCAGGGACATAGAAGTACCCAAACGTCACGTTCGCTAGTGCTGGACGGGGATGTGGCGGACGTGCTGCTGGTGGCTGATGGCTCGTCGCTGTTCGAGGTCTCGCCCGATCAGCCCGGTGTCTCGCGCGTCCACACGCCCACCATGGACCCGACCCGCCGCCTGGCCCGGATCACCCTGACCGGTCCCGCCCGTACCCGCCTCGGCCCGGCGCCCGACCTCGGCCACGTCGCACTGGCCGCGCTTGCCGCCGAACAGGTCGGGGCCGCCGCCCGTTGCCTGGAACTCACCGTTTCGTACACCAAGGGACGGGTCCAGTTCGGCCGGCCGATCGCGTCCTTCCAGGCGTTGCAACACCGCATGGCCGACCTGCACGTGCTGGTCGAGACCGCGCGCTCGGCCGCCCTGGCCGCCACAGATCCCGTGTCGGCGGCCGTCGCGAAGGTCTACTGCTCCGAGGCGTTCAGCAAAGTCGCGGCGGAGATGATCCAGCTGCACGGCGGTATCGCGATCACGTGGGAGCACGACGCGCACCTCTACTTCAAGCGGGCACACGGCAGTGCGCAACTGTTCGGCAGTCCGGCCGAGCATGTTCGTCGCCTGACGGCCATGCTACAACCCGCCTGACGTCCACTGTGGACCGCCGAAGTTACCGGCCGGAAAGGACCCCGGCAGGGACTTTGGTCCCTGGAGTCGATCCAGCCCGCTGCCGACAGTGGTGATGTCATGCCGCCGATCGGAAGGCGTTCCGTGCTCCAGTCCGCCGCCAGATGCACGGCCATCAGCATTACCAATTACTTCGACGAGGTCGTCGACCAGCTCGGCCGAGCGGGCATCTCGGTCGACTCCGTCGCCATCGACCTGTCCCCCGCCGAGCCGATGCGCGGCCAGCTCACCACGGGCCTCGGTCCCGTGTTGCGCTGGCGCGAGGACCTCGGCTGGACCTCCGGCGCACGCTCCGCGGGCCCGGCCGCGCACCCTGGGGAGGTGGCGCGCCTGCTCGCCTGAACTGGCGTTCTACCACCGGTCAAGGTCGTAAGTCCCTGGCGCCGAACGGGGGTGCCCAGGGCACCCTGAACAGTGGCGCCGGCGCGCGGGGATGCAGATGTCACAGTCGAACCACCCGAACGCCGGCGTCGCCGGTCAATCATCCGGTCAGGAATGCGGATGCCCGGTATCAGGATGCAGCGGCATCGCGGGCGCGCCCGCCTCCAGCCATTCCCGCGTCTGCCGGTGCGCCCGATCGATCAGCTCCTTCGATTGACTGAAGTCCGCGGGCGACGTGTGCACCGGACACAGTGACGGCACCACCTTGAGCTCCACTTCGTCCCGATAGCGCTCGATGTCCAGCCGCAGCCGGTGGTTGACGGCGAGCGTCACCGCCTGCAGCACCATGTCCAGCGCGGTTGCCGGCGGTTCCGTCAAGGAGCACGCGTACCCGGTCGGCAGCACCCACACGGGATCGCCGCCCTTCATCACCGCGTGGGACACGGGGTTGTTGTTCACCGCCCCGCCGTCCATCAGGTACAGCTCGCCGATCCTGATGGGCTTGAACACGCCCGGGATGGCCGTGCTCGCCAGGACCGACTCGACCGTGTCACCCGTTGAGAGCAGCACCTCCTCACCGTGCACGACGTCTGTGGCGGTGACGTGGATCGGGATCTCCGCGTCCTCCAGCTTGTCGTACGGCAGGTTCTTCTCGAGGATGCGGCGCAGGCCCGAGTTCGGCACCAGGTAGTTGATGCAGCGCAGTGCCCCGAGCGTGATCGTCGGCGGGCAGACCGGGAAGATGTCGTTGCGCGACAAGGAAATCCAGAGGTCCGCGAGTGCCTTGATCCCCTCGGTGTCGGGCCGCGCCGCGATCCAGGCCCCGTTGACGGCGCCCACGGACGTGCCGCACACCAGGTCCGGCCGGATGCCGGCCTCGGCCAGCGCGGCGAGCATGCCGGCTTCGACCGCGCCCAGGCTACCGCCGCCGGCCAGCACAAACGCGGTCGTCATGCGGTTCACCGTCTCAGCACCGCGCCGGGTGCGCTAGGGGCCAGTTCGGGCTCGCTTCAGCAACCCGGCGATGTGGGCCAGGAGCAGGTCGGCCGCTGGGGCGTCGAAGAGGCTGATCATCGCCTCGTAGACCTGGCGTTCATGACCGTCGGCATCGGCGACGTAGCCGAAGTAGCCGTCGCTGTAGCCCGCGACCCGCGTCACCGGGAACGGGCTGGCGGCGCGGATGCGCAGGCCCAGCGAGCCGAACAGCTCCACCGGCAGGTGCACCCACGCGACGTCCCCGAGCGTCACCACGCTCACCGGAAGTTCCATGGTGGTCGGCAGGTCGACGTCCACCAGCTGCGCGAGCGCTCGCGCGCCCTCGGCGTTGGTCTGGCTGATCCGCCCGGCCGGGGTGTCCGGGAACGTCTGCTCGGCGCACAGCGGAACCGCGTCCGGCACCTCGCGCACCGGCAGGGAGACCGTGCTGCGGAAGACGCGCGGCGCGATCGACGGCAGCGGCCGCGAGCGGTCGACCAGCGCGGTGAGGATAGTGTCCGCGAGCAGCGCACCGATCCGCGACACCTCGCCGTGACCGCGGCCGCGGCGGGTGAACCGGGGGCTCGCGTCGCCCGCGGCGCCCTGCAGGAACCCGACCGTCGCGGACAACGCCGACGAAAGTGCCGTGCGTGCGGCGCCGGGCCAGTCCGCCGACCACGCCAGGTTCTCCGGCCCCAGCACCGTCGGGTGGCTGGCGAAGTCGAAGAGCAACCCGTCGATCGTGCCCTCGTTGCCTTTGATCGCGAGGACCCCGGTCGTGTTGTCGTGCGGCCCGTCCGGACTGTGCCGGTTCGTCCCGACCCCGCTCGCCGGCGCCTCGCACCACGACAGCGTCACCGGATGCCTCGCCGCCGGCAACGCGCGCAGAGCCTCGTCGGCCGTGCCGACCAGTGCCGCGACCAGGTCGTCGTCACGGCCGCCGGGAATGCCTGGGTGCAGCCGGCACGTCCAGCCCAGCGGCGCCGCGTGCGTGTGCGACGCACACACGACGACGTGCTCGGCCGGGATCCCGAGCCGTGCCGTCGCCCGCTCCTTGAGTCTCTGGGTGAGCTCGGCGTCGACGGCGAGCGAGTCGAGGCACAGCCACAGCACGCCCGGTTCGTCGGCGGTGCCGAGCCACAGCGCGCTGACCTCCAGCGCGTCGTGCGAGTGCGTGGCCCCGTTCAGCCCTCGCGCGACATAGCCGCCCAACGGAAACCCGGCAGGCGGCGTGACATTGCGTTGTGCGCCCGCGAACAGCAGCTCAGCCACCGTTGGCCCTCGCGGTGAGCTTGACGTGCGCGACGCCGGACCGTCCGGCCTCGACGGCGGCCGCGGCCAGCTCGGCAGCGCAGGTCGCCTTGTTGGTGAGCACCTCGATGACCATGGGCAGGCTGGCGCCGGTGAGCACCTCGACGCCCGTGCGCAGCGCGCCCTCCACCGCGGCGACGTTGTGCGGCGTGCCGCCGAAAACGTCCGTGAGCACGACCGCCTGTTCGGCGTCTTCGAGGGCGCGCACCAGGTCCGCACGCAATCCTTCGGGCGACTGTTCCGGTGGCAGTTCGACGACGTGCAGGTGCTCCTGGGCGCCGAGAATCAGTTCGGCGGCGTCGCGCAGTCCGCTGGGCAGCGTTCCGTGTCCGACGATGACGATCCGCATCACTTTGGCACCTCCGGCACGAACCAGCCGAGCCAGCCGAGCGCGATGCCGACCACAGCGACGATCGAGATGATCCAGACGAGCTTCAGGCGGAACTTCTTGATCAGCAGGTAGGTCGCCGCCGTGACGAGCACCGGCAGCAGGTACGGCAGCATGGCGTCGAGCTGCTCCTGGACCTTGACCTCCTGCACGGACTGCTGGCCCTGCACGGAGATCTGCTGCCGGTAGGTCAGCGGCGTGGCGATCTTGACGATGGACGGGATGAACCCGCCGAGCACGACTAGCCCCAGCACCGTGGCGCCCTCGGTCAGCCGCGCGAGCGCCCCGGTCGCGAGCCGGGCGGCGAGCTTCGCGCCCTGCCGGTAGGCCCACAGGAACTGCCAGCGGCGCACCGCGAAGTACGGCACGAGCACCATCACCGTCGTGAAGAGCGGCCCCAGGATGTTGCCCTGCAACGCCAGCGAGGCGCCGATGGTGAAGATGATGCTGTTGTAGAGCGCGAACGTGATCGTGTCGCCGATGCCCGCGAGCGGTCCCATCAACCCGACCTTGATGCCGTGCGCGGACGACTTCGCGCCAGCTTCCTCCATCGCGATCGCGGCACCGAGCACCAGCGGTCCGCCGATGAACGGCGAGGTGTTGAAGAACTGCAGGTGCCGCTTGAGGGCTTCGCTGTAGCTCTCCCGGTCCGGGTTGAGGCGGCGCAGCACGGGTTCGATGGCGTAGCAGAAGCCGAGGGCCTGCATGCGTTCGTAGTTCCACGAGATCTGGAACGACCAGAAGTAGCGCCAGAACGCCTTGTTCAGGTCGGTGCGCGTGAGCGTGTCAGTGGGCTGGGACATCGACGTTCTCCTTGCGCAGCGCCATGAACAGGCCGGCGACGGCCAGGCCGAAGAGGGCGACGCCGAGCAGCGGCACCTTGAGGTAGGCGAACAACACGTAGCCGAGGATCGGCAGGTACCAGTACTGGCGCAGCGGCATCACGGTCAGCAGCAACGCGAAACCCACGGCGGGCAAAAGGGACCCGGCCAGCGCCATGCCCTTGGTGAACCCCGGCGGGATCGACTGGGTGATCTCCTGCACGACTCCGGTCGACGCGGCCCACGCGGCCAGGAAGGTCGGAATCGCCCGGACGGCCGCCCATGGGATGAACGCCGTCCAGTGCATCAGCGCGATGCCTCTTCCGTTGCCTTCCATGGCATATCGGTCGGCGCGGTGGATCCAGAACGTCGGCAGGAACCGGCCGATCGGGTCGCCCGCGGCCAGCAGCAGGGCCGCGGGCAACCCGATGCCGAGCCCGATCGCGATCTGCTCGTTCATCGGTGCCGTCGTGGACGCGGCGAGCGCCGTGCCGACGATGGCGCCGGTCTGGTAGTCCGGAATCGTCGCGCCGCCGTAGGTGTAGACGCCGAGCGCGGTGAGCTCGAGCGTCGCGCCGATCGCCATCCCGAGCACCGGTTGCCCGACGATGAGGCCGGCCAGCGTGCCCGCGATGAGCGGGCGACTGGCGAAGATCAGGTTCGGTCCGAGCGCGTCGTAGATGCACGCGATGCTGAGCAGGGTCAGCAGGATCGCGACGACCACGTTGTTGTTCCCCTCACAACGATTTCTTGTCCAGCAGCCCGATGAAGTCGGTTCGCTTGTCCGTAGGCATCAACTGCGAGACGACCTCGACTTTTTGTGCCAGCTCGCGATACCCGGCGGCCTGTTCTCTCGTGACGGCAACGGATCGCGTGACCATGACGAAGTCGGTCCCAGGCTCGGGCGCGGCGTTCCCGACGTTGACCGCCGCGGCAGGCAGCCCCTCCAGGACGAGCCGGAACGCGTCCTCTGCCTGCCGCGCGATCACCATCACCCGCTCCTCCCCCCGAAGCGGGTCGCGGCAGAACTCCACCGCGTCGCGAATACCGAGCACCGCAGTCGGCACCCCTCGAGCCGACTGTGGCAACAGCATCCGCTGGAACTCGTCAACCGCGACCTCGTCGTTGGCGACGACCAACCGGTCGACCCCGAGGTATCCGACCCACGCCAGCGTCACCTGCCCGTGGATCAACCGGTTGTCGACGCGAAGCTCGATGACCCCCAACACCAACCTCCCACGCCGTTCCGCGGTTCGACGATACTGGGCTAGACCAGTATTTGTCACCACTCTCCGCTATGTTGAAGTTACCGACCGGTCAGTTTGTTCATTTGTGGAGGTGGACGTTGATCAGGGCCTTATGGCGCAGCCTGGAAGCGGTACACGGGATGATCTACTTCGCGCCGGAGGCGCACACGCGCTACGCCGCGGTGGGCCTCGATCCCGCGGCCGGCTACTTCGCCTCGCGGGCGGCGGCCCTCGGACCGGTCTCGGCGGAGACCGTCATCGCCACCTTCTACAACTTCCGCCCAGGCCGCGTCCGCGAGTCCATCCCCGCCGCGTGGGAAAAAGCCACCCCGTCGCAGTTGATCACCCTCCGGCTTGAGGCCGCCGACGAAGCACTGCGCCGCGGGCTTGGCCCCTTGATCTCCTCGGTGTCCGAGGTGGCCGGCCTGGCCCGAATCGCCGCCGAGCACGCTTCTTCGATGCTGCACGGGCGTC
The DNA here is from genome assembly GCF_030269605.1 of Lentzea sp. NBRC 105346. GTDB lineage: Bacteria > Actinomycetota > Actinomycetes > Mycobacteriales > Pseudonocardiaceae > Lentzea. Next base: position 252,462 of record NZ_BSTQ01000008.1, on the reverse strand, counting down.
CACTTTTCGCCGCGCACGCCGCCCTGCCGTGGCCCACCGAACCCCACCTCGTGCTGTGGCACGCCCAGACCCTGCTGCGCGAGTTCCGCGGCGACGGCCACCTCGCCGCGCTGCTGATGGAGGGGCTCAGCGGCCTCGAGGCACTGGTCATCCACGCCGCGAGCGGCGAGGTACCCGCCGAGTCGCTACGCAAGACGCGCGGGTGGTCCACAGAGGACTGGGAGGCCGCCGTCGCTTCCCTGACTTCCCGCGGCTTGCTCACCGCCGACCGGACGCTTTCGCCGGACGGGCTCACGCTGCGGCAGCGGGTTGAGGATCGCACCGACGCCATGGCCGCTCCCGCCTACGACACTTTGGGCGAGGACAAGCGGGCTCGGTTGATCGAGCTCGGGGCCCCGCTCAGTCAGGCGATCGTCGCGGCGGGCATGGTGCCGATCAAGAAGTGACCGGCGTGCGGTGGGCTGGTCGGATCGTCGACCGATCGGCCCGCCGCGCGGGCCGGCTTGCCCGATGGGGCAACCTGCCGAGCGAGCGGCTGGCCCACCACGTCGACCTGCCGGGCTGCACGACCAGCCAGCTGCACCAGACCCGCCGCCTGCGATCTCCGCCCGTGCACCCGCCGCCGTGCACCTCGTGTCAGTCAGCCCACGTGCGGATGGTCAGCTGATGCCGCTTCCCCCGCGCGCTTCCTTATGCGCTCAGAGCGTACCGAGCCGGTCTGACAATTTCGGAGCAGCGGCCCAGTTCGCCTCAAAAGGCGCATCGAACGTCACCCGGTCGGAGCGACCGGCGGCGGGCCGGTGGCGTACGGTGGGCCGCATCAGTGATCTCATGACAGTACAGACCATTACCCGTGACGGCGTCCCCGTGGTGACCGTCGCGGGCGAGGTCGACATGTCCACGGCCGGCCCCTTCCTCGCCGAGATGACCACTCAGCTCTCGCTCGCACCGGCCGGCCTCGTCGTCGACCTCAGGGCCGTGTCGTTCTTCGGGTCCGCGGGCGTGGGAGCGCTGCTCGCGGCCCGCGACTGCCCGGTGCGCGTCGTCGTGGTGACGGCACGGCCGATCGTGTTGCGCATGCTGGAGATCACGAACCTCGACCGCCTCTTCGACGTGCGCCGCACGCTCCCCGAAGCACTCAGAGCCCTCCGCGGACAACCGACCTGAACGCGGACAGCGAACCTGAACGCGGACAGCCGACCTGGAAAAGGAACCTAGGCCAGCCGACGTCGATCCGCCGCAGCGGCGGCACGGTGCCGCTGCGCGCTTGCCCGATGAGCGGCCGCCCCCTCCCCAGGGAAGCAGGCGGCGTGGTCGTGGGCGATGGCGGCCCGTTCGTGCGCGAGAGCGGCGCTGCGCAGGCTGGCCCGCAGTCGCAGTTCGGCCTCCTGAGCGTGGCGGCGCGCCTGCATGAGGGCGACCATCGCCTGCGCGACGTCCGCCTCCGAGGAGGACACGCGGACGCCCGCGGCCAGTTCGGCGTGCCGGGTTGCCAGGTCGTGCAGACGCAGCGAGACGCCGCGGGCCCGGGAGGCCAGCTGGTCGTGAAAGTCTTCGCGCGCCACGGAATTCAGGCTACTCACTCCAGGGGCACGGAGGTGCGGCGACAGGAGGGGGACTGTCGCCGCACCCCGAGGTGAGCACGTGATGTGCTCGGTAACGACTCATCGTCCGAGCGGCCGAGTTCGTAACACTCAATGGCCGCAGCAGGCGTGGACGGACCACTCGGGCTCATGCCACCAGCACGAAGGGTGGGTCTCCAGCGGAGCCACCGCAGCCGACACGGACGAAGGCCGCACGCCGCGGTACGGCGCTAGCAGCGAGTCGACAGTGTGCACGACGCCGCCGGCGACGACCTTCTGCACGGCGGCAGCCGCACGAATGTCCGCCAGCGGGCTGCCCGACACCAGCGAGATGTCGGCGTACGCACCAGGCCGCAGCACGCCGATCCGCCCGGACATTCCCAGCCACGACGCCGGGTTGCGCGTCGCGGTGATCAGGGCCTCACGCGGAGTGAACCCGAACGCCACCATGGCGCGCATGTTCTGGTGCAGCGACGTGCCGATGGTGTCCAGCGGCGTGTCCGTTCCACAGAGGACCATTCCACCCGCGCGGTGGATGCGCAGCACCATGTCGACCCAGCCGGCCAGGATGTGCCGCGACCACATTCCCGTCGACGTCGCCGACGCCACATAGCGCTGGTACTCCCACGAAGGGAACAACACGCGCGTGCGTTCGTCGTTCACCAGCGACATGTCGTCGGGGTACAGGGCGTGCGAGTGGAACAGCGTGGTCGTCACGGACATGCCGGACTTCACGAACAACTCCACCACGTCCTGGTACGCCCGCCCGGTCCGGCTCACCGTGTGCGAGTAGCCGAGCCGGTTGGTCGCACCGACGTGCTCCATGCCGTCCATGCCCACGGCCGCCGCCGGGTACAGGTAGTGCGACGACAGCGGCACGCCCTTGCGATGTGCCTTGGAAACCGTCTCCTTCTGCAACGCCACCGGCAGCCGCACGTAGGTCTTGATCATGTCGTAGTCGAGCGAGAACGCCCGTTCCAGCTCCAGGCCCAGCTGCTCCGGCGACAACGTCGGGCGCATGAAGTTGTAGTAGACGCGCGAGCCGTCGATCGCCTCACCGGTCGCCAGGAATCGCGGCCCCACCAGCGCACCCGAGTCGAGCGCCTCCCGCGTCTCCAGCATCTGGTACACCGGGTCGCCGGGCGACCGCGTCGTGGTGATCCCGTACGACAACCACAGCCGGCCCTGGCGGCCACCCCACTGCCGGCCCCGCAGGTGCCAGTGGTTGTGCGCGTCGATGAGCCCCGGCATGGCGACAAGGTCACTGGCGTCGACATCGGCGGTCCGATGTGGACGGATCTCCTCGATCCGGCCCTGCGAGATCACGATGTCGACGTCCTGGCGCAACTCCTCCGCCTCACCGTCCCACACCGCACCCGCGTGGATGACCAAAGACGAAGGAGCAGAACGCCTGCGCCACTTGAACTTCAGCGGGATCGACCGAGGCTGCCCGCCGTCGATCCCGATCCGCCGCAGCACCCCGTCGTGCAGGTAGACGAGCTCGGATCCCAGCCACGTCAACGAGTCCGTGACCTCACGGGTCACCTGGCGCGGCGAGGCGGTGAACCGGCCGGCACCGTCCACCGGCACGACCCACGCCACGCTCTCCACCACGAACGCCAGGTGCCTGCCGTCCGGCGACCACACCGGGCCGTCGTCGCCACGGGTGGCGATCGAGCGGAACGGCATCGGCTCGGTGTAGCGCAGCTCGCCGGTCTTCAGGTCGACGGTCAGGATCTGGCTGGTGCCCTCGCGGAACCGCCGGGAGAACGGCTTCACCGCCGCCAGCGCCACCACCGTGCCGTCCGGCGACCACGTCGGCCGGCCCGGCATGAACAGCGGTGGCGTGATCTGCTGCCGGGTGCCGGCGGCCACGTCCAGCACCCACACGGCGCCGTCCTGGTCGACGAACGCGATCTTCTTGCCATCACGTGAGAACCGCGGGATGGTCTGGGCACCACCGGACGGCGCCAGCTCGCGGTCCTCCCCCGAGGCCAGGTTCCGCAACCGCAGCGTCGGCACACCGGTCCGGTCGCTCGAGTACACGATCGACTTACCGTCCGGCGCGAAGTCCGGGTCCGAGTCGAAGAACGCGCCGTCGGTGATCTTGCGCGGCTGTCCGCCCGCGACGGGCACCAGGTGGATCGCGTTCAACGCGCGGAACGCGAGCTGCGTGCCGTCCGGCGACGCGACCGGGCTGGCGATCCCGCGCACCGGCCGCGGCAACGGCGAGTCGAGGTCGCGCACCCGGTGCCGGTACCACCGGGAGGCGACCGAAACCGTCGCCTCGAACGGAATCGACGCGTTACCCCGCTTGATCTTGCCGTTCGCGGTGTAGAACGGCTGGTCGCCGAGCCACTTGGCGGCGAACCCGAACACGTCCTCGCCGGTCGTCACCTTCTTGTCGCCCAGCACGAGATCCGCACCGGTCAACGTCGCGAGCGTGTAGCTCACCGCACCGGGCCCGAAGGCGGGACCGTAGATCCTTCCACCGGCCGGGGCCGTCGCCACCCGCTCCCGGACACCGGTGGCCACGGTCAGCACGTCGACCGCGTTCTCGTTGACCGCGAACAGGATCCGCTGCCCATCCGCGGACCACTGCGGCGCCGACACGTCGTCCGGCGTGCCGGTGAGCTGGGTCAGCCGGCCGGTCGCGACCTCCAGCAGCCAGACGCCGTAGCTGCCGCCGCGGTCGCTGGTGAACGCGATCCGCGTGCCGTCCGGCGAGAACACCGGCTCGCGGTGGTCGAACCGCCCGGTGGTCAGCTGCCGGGGCTCACCGCCCTCCGCGCTGATCGACCAGAGGTGGTAGTTACCGTCCCGATAGGACTGAAAAACGATCTGCTTCCCGTCCGGGGACCACGACGGCAGCGTCGCGTCCTGCAGCTCCCCGGTGAGACGCCGAGCGGTACCACCCGAGGCGGGCAGCACCCAGATCGCGGTGACCAGGTCGATCGCGATGCGCGTGCCGTCGGGCGACAGCGCGGCCGACATGTTGGTGCCCTCGGTTAAGCGGACACCGCCCTCGGAATCGGCCTGTGCGACACCGGTCACCCCCAGTCCGGCCGCCACCAGACCGGTGGTGGCCAGGAAGTCACGGCGTGACAAATCCATGCGACTGCTCCCCCATACATAGACGAAACCCTCGGTTCAGAGGGGTGTTCGGTTGGTGATCAACTCCGGGTACGCCCGGCCGGGATCGGCGTAGACGTTGCCCGCCCGGTCGACCCCGCGGGCCAGGTAGATCTGGTGTTCCCGGCCCTTGCGCTCATGGTCGAAACGCACGGTCGTCGGCATGTACCGCATCGTGTAACCACAGCGGCGCAACGAACTCCGGTTCGCAGGGCTGCCGTGCACGAGCGTGGCGGCGTGAATGCTGCACGCGCCGCGTTGCAGCTCCACGTCGACGGCCTCGGACTCGTCGACGGTCACCAGCTCCTGGTCGAACAAGGCCTCGTTGTCGGACAGGTCCTGGTACCGGCTGCCCTCGGTCAGGTGGCTGCCGGGAATGACGCGCATGCACCCGTTCTCGCGGGTCGACGGGTCGATCGCGAGCCAGATCGTGACCGCGTGCGCGGCGGGTTCGATGCTGTCGCGCCAGAAGTAGGCGTCCTGGTGCCACGGCACGCTCTTGCCGTCACCCGCGGGCTTGCAGATGAAGTGCGACGAGAACAACGCGATGTCCGGCCCGACGATCGACTCGACCAGATCCAGCACATCGTCGTCGAGCAGCCACTCGAACAGCGCCGGATCGGTGAAGTGCGGGACGTCCATGTGCTCCGGGCGTTCGCCCGCCGGCAACGCGGCGAGCTTGCGTTCGAAGTGCTCGGCCAGCGCCTCGAACCGCTCCGGGCGCAACAACGTCTCGTGGATGGCGTACCCGTTGGTCCAGTAGTCGTTCACCGCAACCGTCCGTCCTCCCCGTAGAGCAGCACGCGGCCGGGCGCGGGACTCACCCGCAGCTCGTCGCCCACGGCCGGCTCCTCGTGCTCGGGCACGACCACGCCGACCGGCACGCCGCAGTCGAGCGTCACCAGCGAGGTCACGCCCAGGTTCTCCACAATGGACACTCGCCCGGACAACACACCATCGGGCGCGATCCGCAGGTACTCCGGCCGGATGCCGACCGTCACCTCACCAGGCACCCCGGAAGCGGGCAGCCGGGTTCCCGCGAACTCGACCTGACCGTCAACGACGGTGCCGGGCAGCAGGTTCATCGGCGTCGAACCGATGAAGTTCGCCACGAACATGTCCGCCGGCCGCTGGAACACCTCACGTGGAGTGCCCAGCTGCCGGATTCGACCGGCGTCCATCACCGCGATCCGGTCCGCCAGCGCGAGCGCCTCGGCCTGGTCGTGCGTGACGAACACGGTCGTCAGCGCCAGCTCGCGTTGCAGGCGTTTCAGGAACGTCCTGGCCTCCAGGCGCAGCCGGGCGTCCAAATTGGACAGTGGCTCGTCGAGCAGCAGCACGTCCGCGTCGGCGGCGACGGCCCTGGCCAGGGCGGTGCGTTGCTGCTGCCCGCCGGACAGCTGGCCGGGCCTGCGGTCGAGCAACCCGGTCAGGCTCAGGTCGCCGGACATCCGCTCGGCCGCGTCCCGTTGCGCCGCCTTCGAGGCCCGCCGCACCCGCAGCGGGTAGGCGATGTTCTCCGCCACGGTCATGTGCGGGAACAACGCGTAGTCCTGGAAGACCATGGCGACGCGGCGGTCACCGGGCGGCAGGCGCGTGACGTCCAGAGCACCGATGCCGACCGTTCCCGCGGACGCCTGCTCCAGCCCGGCGATCGTGCGCAGCAACGTCGTCTTGCCGCACCCGGACGGCCCGAGCAGCGCGAACAGCTCGCCGTCGGCGACGGCCAGGTCGAGATCGTCGACCGCGCGCACCCCGTTGGGGTACACGGTCGACACCCCGGCGATGTCGATGGCCGCCATCAGCTCTTGATGCCTCCGTGGAATCGGAACCCGTACCGCTTGCTCACCATCAGGTACAGCAGTACCACCGGAATCGAGTACAGGAGGGAGAAAACCGGAATCACGTGCAGGTTCGCGCTGCCGCCCTCGTCGTTCAACGTGCGCAGCAGCACCGCGGCCGGTTGCTTGCCGACGTCGCGCAGCAGCAGGAACGGCAGCAGGAAGTTGCCCCACGCGTTGACGAACGCCCACACCACGATCGTCGCGATCCCGGGCCGCGCGACCGGCAGCACGACGTGCCCAAGCACCTGCCGCGGCCGGGCGCCGAACACCCGCGCCGACTCCTCGTAGGAGCGCGGCACGGAGTCCATGAAGTCCTTCAGGATGAAGATCGCGGCGGGCAGCATGCCGCCCCCGATCACCAGCGCGGTGCCGAGCTGCGAGTTGATCAGGCCGAGCTGCAGCATCAGCACGAAGATCGGCACCATCGCGGCGGTGCCCGTCACCACGCTGGAGAGCAGCAACAGCAGGTACAGCAACACGTCCCGGCCGGGAATCCGCACCCGCGACAACGAGTACGCCGCGAGCGCGGCGAGGACGGTCGTGACGACGGTGGCGGCCGCGCACAGGATCAGCGAGTTGACCAGCGACGTCAGCGCGAACGGGTGCTCGAACGTGGTCCGCACGTTCGACAACGTCCAGTCCGGCCACCGGATCCCGAGCCCAGGGCGAGCGTCGAACGGCGCGCTCGCCAGCCACAGCATCGGCACCGCGAAGAACGCGAGCACCACGGTGATCACCACGTAGAACCCGATGCGCCGCAGCACGAACCCGGTCATGCGCGCCTCCTCAGCAGCCGCAGGTACACCAGCGCGATCACCAGGTTGCCGATCAACAGCAACAACGAGATCGCCGACGCGTAACCGAGCTGCCCGCTCTCCAGGGCCCGGCGGTAGATGAGCACCGGCAGCACCTCGGACTCGTGGTTGGGCCCGCCCGCGGTGAGCAGGAACGGCGTGAAGTCGTTGGCCGTCCACAGGCTGATCAGCAGCGTGTTGGTCAGCACGTGCCCGCGGATGTGCGGGAACACCACGTCGCGCACGGTCTGCCAGCCGCTCGCCCCGACGAGCCGCGCGGTCTCCAGATGGGAGGGCGGCACCGCGGCCAGCGCGGAGGTGTAGAGCAGCATCGAGAACGCCGTGCCGCGCCAGATGTTGAACACGACCAGGCTCGCCATCGGGTACTCGACGAGCCACGCGGTGTTCGACCCCACCAGGGTTCCGAGCGTGCCGCCGTCGCGGCTGAGCACGGCGAACCACAGGTACGCGACGACCGGGCCGGGCAGGATCCACGCCAGCAGCACGAACCCCTCGACCGTGCGCCGCAGCCACGGCCGCACGCGGCGCAGCAGCCACGCCAGCGTGAAGCCCAGGACGTTCTGGCCGATGACCGCGGAGCCGAGCACGAACACCGCGGTCAGCCATACCGAGTTCGTGAACAGCGCGTCGTCCAGCGCCGACACGAAGTTCGTCACGCCCACGACCCTGGGGTTGATCGCGGTCGGCCCGGTCAGCTGGTAGTCGGTGATCCCGATGTAGAGCGTCCACAACGCCGGGAACACCAGGAAGACACCGATGAGCACCAGGGCGGGCGCGACGAACGCGACCGCCCACGTCCGGCGCTCAGGCAACGTTGCCCTCGCCGACCGCCTTCACCAGCGCGTCGCGGTACGCCTTGGCCGCGTCGTCCGGACTCCTGCCGGCCACGATGTCCGCGGTCGCCTGCTGCAGCGCCGCCGACACCTTCGGGTAGTCGGCGAGGCCCGGCCGGTAGCGGGTGATCGGCAGGACCTGCTCGGAGACGAACGTCAGCATCGGGTCGCCCTTGAGCACCTCGGCGTTGACGTCCTTGCGCTGCGTGATCTGCGCGATGCCCGCGAGCGACTCCTTGACCGCGGCGGCGGAGTTCAGGAACTGCATGAACTCCCACGCCTGCTTCGGGTACTTCGTGTTCGGGTTGATCACCCGCACGCCGCCGCCGGACATGCTGACGAAGTCCTGCCTGCCAACGCCGCCACCCGGTTTCCGCGCGGGGATCTTCGCCCAGCCGACGGCCGTGTCCCGGTCGGCCATCTTCGCCACGCCGGTCTTCGGGTTGACCACCGAGCGCCAGAAGTAGTCGCCCTCCAGCAGGATGCCGATCTTGTTCTCGGCGAACAGCTGGAACGACCGGTCGCGGCCCTTGGCCTCCTGCTGCAGCACCGGGTCGCCGAGCCCATCGCGGTAGATCCGCTGGTAGAGCCCGAGCACGTCCTTGACGCCGCCGGTCTGCCACTTGCCGTTCTCGTACACGGGCGTGCCGGTGCCGACGAGCGCGGGCAGCACGCCCTGCATCGTGGTCGCCTCACCCATCGCGGTCCCCGCGTTGAGCTGGATCGGCGACACACCGGGCAGCGTCTTCAGCTTCTCGCCCGCGGCGAGCACGTCGTCCCAGCTGCGCGGCTGCCAGTCGGCGGGCAGCCCGGCCTGCGCGAAGAGCTTCTTGTTGAAGTAGAGGACCCGGCCGTCGGTGCCCTGCGGCACGCCGTAGCGCTTCCCTTCGAACTCACCGAGCCCCTGCACCGCGTCCGGGATCTGCTGCCAGCCGTCCCACGCGTCGACGGCCTGCTTGCCGACCACGTCGTCGAGCGGCTTGATCTGCCCGGCCTGGGCGAGCTCGCCGAGCCAGATGCCGTCGATCTCGACGATGTCGCCCCCGCCGCCGGTCTTGAAGTCGAGCGCGATCTTGGTCTTGTAGTCCTCGTCGCCCGCGCCGTTCTGCTCGAACTTCACCGTCATGTTCACGCCCTTGGCCTTCTGGGCCTCGGTGAACTTCGGGATGACCCAGGTGTTGAGCCAGTTCGCGCCGCGCTGGTTCTTCCCGCCGACGACCGCGTTGGCCACGATCGTCAGGGTGACGTCCTTGGCGTCGGCGTTGCGCTGCTGGTTCGTGTCCTGCGTCTGTCCCAGGCAACCCGCCAGCAGCACCACCGGCAGGACGAACGTCACTGTCCGCCGCATGCGTGATCTCCCGCCCAAAAGATCCGTCCGGTTGGTCACCTCTTAACTTGGCACCCCGGACCACGCCCCGCGTCGGCCTAATGGGCGACCATGCCCTGCAGCACCACGCGACCCTGCGTCGTCAGCTTGTGCAGCACCCGCCGCCCGTCCCGGCGCGTGGTGATCAGCCCGGCGTTGCGCAGCGCGGTGGCCGCCTGGGACGCGGTCGACAGGCTCACCCCGAGCTCGTCGGCCAGCCCGGACGTCGTGCGCTCCGCGGTCAGCGCCCGCAGGCTGCGTGCACGCGTGTGGCCGAGGACCCCGGCGAGCGCCTCGTGGTTGAGCTCGACCTCGCGATGCGGCCAGTTGACCACCGGGTAGCAGAGCACCGGCTGCGGCTGGGCCTCCCGCAGCAGCCTGATCGGACCCGGCTCCGGGCGCAGCCGGATCCCGCGTCCGTCGAGCGTGATCTCCTCGTCCGGCAGCGCGTCTACGAACAACGTCGGCGCGTTCCAGCCAATGGCCGGATGCAACGAGTTGAGTTCCTCGCCGACGCCGAGCTGCCAAGCACCCCGCCGCGCCGGACCACCGAATCTGGTGAGCGCCAGGTCCGCCACCGTGAAATGCAGCCGAAGCATTCCGTCCCCCTTGATGAGTGCGGTCCGGCGTCGATGACACCCCCAATAAGACCGGTCATCGAAGCCGGACCGTTGTTGTATAGCGTGGTGACGTTGTCCGGCGCCGGACCGATGCGCGCCGAACAACAACCATCGGACAACTGGGGGCTTGGGTGCCGCGACGGGAGCGACCGCTGGAGCTGGACGGGTCGGCACCCGTCGAGTTCGCCGTTGACCTGCGACGACTGCGCGAGGCCGCTGGCAGTCCGACGTACCGTGAGCTCGCTTCGCGCAGCGGGTACTCGGTCACCACGCTCGCGGACGCGGCCGGTGGGCGGAAGCTGCCGAGCCTCGAGGTGACGCTCGCCTACGTGCGCGCGTGTGACGGCGACATCGCCGACTGGGAACGCCGCTGGCATTCGGTGGCCGCCGAACTGAACGCCGTTCCGGTCGCCGAACCCGCCGAATATGCCCCCGAGGATTGGAACGGCGCGCCCTATGTCGGACTGTCCGCTTATCGCGCCGAGGACGCGGATCGATTCTTCGGCCGGGAGCGACTCGTCGACGATCTCGTCAAGCGGATCTCGCGGCACCGATTCCTCGCCGTTTTCGGACCGTCCGGATCGGGCAAGTCGTCGGTGCTGCGCGCCGGAGTGCTGCCCCGCCTGACCGGCGCCGTGCTGCTGACGCCGGGACCCCATCCGTCGCTGGAGGGCGTGCCGGCCGGCGCGATCGTGGTCGTCGACCAGTTCGAAGAGGTCTTCACGCTGTGCGAGGACCCGGCCGAGCGGTCGGCGTTCATCGCCGCGCTGCTCGACCGGCACGTGGTGCTCGGCGTGCGGGCCGATTTCTACGCGCACTGCGCGATGCACCCCGAGCTGACCGAGGCGATGCAGGACGCCCAGTTCACGGTCGGCCCGATGACGGCCGACGAGCTGCGCCGGGCGATCACGCAGCCGGCCATCAAGGCGAACTGCGTGGTCGAGGGCGACCTCGTGGCCACGCTCGTCGCGCAGACGCACGGTCAGGCGGGCATCCTGCCGCTGCTGTCCCACGCGCTGCTGGAGACGTGGCGCAGACGCAGCGGCAACCGGCTCACGCTCACCGGGTTCCACGCGGTCGGCGGCATCGACGGCGCGCTGGCCAAGACCGCCGACACGGTGTACGACTCGCTCACCCCCCGCCAGCAGGACCGCGCGCGGGACCTGTTCCTGCGGCTCGCCGTGCTCGGCGAGGGCACCGAGGACACCAAGCGCGCCATCTCCCCCGCCGAGCTCGACGACGACCCGGACACCGCCCTCGTCCTGGACCGCGTCACGGCCGCACGGCTCGTCGTGCGCGGTACGGACTCCATCGAGATCACCCACGAGGCGCTGATCCGCACGTGGCCGAGGTTCCGGCAGTGGCTCGACTCCGACCGCGACGGCCACCGCGTGCACCGGGAGCTGACGCACGCGACCGAGGTGTGGGAGAACCTGGACCGCGACCCGGACGCGCTCTACCGCGGCGCACGGCTGGCGATCGCCCGCGACCTCGATCGGACGCTGACCGCGCGCGAGCGGGCGTTCCTCGACGCGAGCACGCGCGCCGAGGAGGCCGAGCAGGCCTCGGCGCGCCGCCGGGCGAGCCGGCTCAAGTACCTGGTCGCGGTACTGGCCGTGCTGCTCCTGTTGTCCGCGGCCACGACGATCTACGCGGTGCGCGCCCGTGACACGATCACCGACCAGCGCAACAGCGCCATCGCGCAGAACCTCGCCCCGCGCGCCATCGAGGAGCACCGCGACGACCCGGCGCTCGGTCTGCAGCTCGCCCTGGTCGCGCGGAGCCTCTCCGCCACGACCGCCACCCGCGACGGCGTGCTGAGCACGCTGGCCACCGTGGTGAAGGCGCACGACGAGGCGATCCTGTCGATGACGTTCCACGGTGGCCTGCTCGCCACCGCGGGCCGCGACAAGACCATCCGGCTGTGGGACATGCGCGACCCGCGCAAGCCGTCGCTGGTCGCGACCATGACCCACGGCGCGGCCGTGTACTGGATCGCGTTCAGCCCGGACGGCAGCCGGCTCGTGTCGGCGGGCGACTCCGTGAAGCTGTGGGACGTCGGCAGCAGGACCCTCATCGCCACGGCCGAGCACCCCGCCGCGCGGGCGGTCGCGTTCAGCCCCGACGGCACCCGCATCGTCTCCGGCGGCACCGGGGTCCGGTTGTGGGACAACAACCTGAAGCCGGTGGCGACGCTCGACGGCCACACGGACGCGGTGCGCACGGTCGCGTTCAGCCCGGACGGCCGCGGCCTCGCGTCCGGCAGCGACGACCACACCATCCGGCTCTGGCGGCTCGCGGACCTGTCGTCCACGGTCATCTCCGGCGACCGGCTCGAGGTGTTCGACGTCGACTACAGCCCGGACGGACGCACCCTCGCGGTCGGCAGCGGCACCAAGAAACCCGTGCTGCTGTACGACATCTCCGATCCCACCCGTCCGCAGGAGATCGCCGTGATGACCGGCCACGAGGACGTCGTCGGCACGGTGAAGTTCAGCCCGGACGGCAGGACGCTGGCCACCGGCAGCGACGACCGGTCCCTGCGGCTGTGGAACGTCACCGACCCGCGGCACCCGGTCGCGATCGCGGTGCTGACCGGCCCCACGATCGCGGTCGCCGACGTCGAGTTCAGCCCGGACGGCAAGACGCTCGCCTGGGCGATGTTCGACCCCACCATCCGTTTGCTGGGCGCAGACCTCGACGCCGACCTCGCCGGTGCGTGCGCCTCGGCCGGTCCGCCGATCTCCCGTGAGGACTGGAACCGCTTCACCCCGGACGTGCCCTACGCACCACCGTGCAAATGAGCTATGAGGGGAGCTTTGCAAGCGCTGACCGCCATAAAGGGTCCCCTCATCGCACGGGCCGCCGCACTCATGACCCGCACGTCGCCAGCCCCCGGTTCAGGGCCGCCTGCTCTGCCGTGGTCGTCGTGAGCCCGTACTCGGACTTGATCGTCACGTAGATCCGCGAGTACGGGCACACGTAGGCGGCGTTGGGCGGCAGCCACTCGTCGGGCGTCTTGTCGCCCTTGCTCTGGTTCGTCTTTCCCTGCACCGCGAGGAGGTTGCGCAGATCGTTGGCGGCCGCCGTGCGCCGTTCCGGCGGCCACGCGGCCGCCCCGCTGCGCCACATCTCGGCCAGCGGCACCACGTGGTCGATCTGCACCTTCGACACACTCGTGACGGTCGCGCCGGTGTACGGGTCGTGGAGCGTGCCTTCCTTGACCGCGCAACGCCCTTCCTTGCGCACCACGTTCGTCAGGTCGCGGGCCAGCACCTGGCTGCGCTGGTCGCATCCGTCGCCGTCGGTGTCGAACCACGGCTGCCCGAACACACAAGCCTTGCCCTCGTTGCACTCTCTGTCGTAACCGTCGAGCCGGCCCGGTTGCGCCACTACGAGTGTGGCGAGCTTGGCTTTCGCCGTGGGGGCGTCGAAAACGCCGACAGGGACCCGCGTGTCGGCGGGTCCCTGTGTGGTCGTGGCGGGAAAGGCGGTGCAGCCGGATAACAGGACGGCGAGCAGCAGGGTCCACCTCATGCCGGTGGTATACCCGTTGGTGCTACGCGGTAAGCGCCGCCTCGATCTTCGCGAAGACCGCGCTCTCGGTGTCCGCGACGTGCCCGTCGGCCTCGGCGACCTCGCGGCAGATCTCCAGCACGGCCTCGGCGAACGTCTCCTCGGTCGCCTTGCCGTTCAGGACCTTCACGGACCGGCGCAGCGCGTCCAGCACAACGGGTTCCAGCTCACCGGCCGCCGGCAGGTGCACCCGCTTGGCCCCGATCACCTGACGCAGATCCTGCGACAGGTGCTTCAACGCGCGCAGCCCCGCGTACCGCTCCTCCACGACCGGGCCGGGCTCGGCGTCCGACACCAGCACCATCGCGCCGTACACGGCCGTGCGCAGCGTCGTGGCTTCCTCGTCGGTGTAGAAAATCATCCTCATCCCTCTTCGGCGGCGGTCTTCAGCTTCGCGAGCGTGCGCTCGATGTTCGTTTGGTTCTCAGACGCGCGATCCCGCACCCCGGTTGCGAGGACCGTGAGTGGCCGGAACCACGCCGGGCGCCGGTCCCAGGTGCTCTCCGTGACGCGGCAGCCACCGTCGGTCGGCTCGATGTCGTACTGCCAGCGCGAAACGGGCAGCCAGAACGACTTCACCTCGAACGCGAACCGCCGCGGTGAGGCGTCCGTCACTGTCGCCGTCGTCTGCCAGAACCGGACGCCGCGCCGGTTCGAGCCGCGGAACCGCGCGCCGACCGCCGGTCCCGTCGCGGCACCGAGCCAGCGGCCCGCCGAGTACTCCTCGGACACGTTCGCCAGCCTGGGCAAATCACTGACCAGCGCGTACACGCGGTCGGCCGACGCTTTCACGTCGACCGACCCCTGAGCATCGGGTGCCTTCACGGCACCAAACTAGTTCAGGCCGCGCTCGATGGCCTCGATGATCCGCGGCCGCAGCTCCGCCGCGCTGATGATCGCGTCCACCGAACCGACGTCGACCGCCCGCTGCACGCTGTGCACCCGGTCGAACTCCGCCGCGACCTCACCCAGCTTCTCCGACCGCACCGCCTGCCGCGTCGAGGCCAGCTCGGTCGCCAGCGCTGCCCGCTCCGATCCGGTCGACTCCGCGACGAGCGCCTCCAGCTTGCGCACGCGCGGGTCGTTGGCCGTGCGGCCGTCCACGTCGCGGGCGAACACGGCCGCAGCAGCGGGAGCGCCACCGATCACCGAGGCGAAGGAGCCCTCGACGGCCAGCACGGTCATCTTCGGGTTGAGCGCCTTGGAGAACACGACGAACGCGCCGCCGTGGTAGCGCGAGATCACGCAGAACACGATCGGCCCGTCGAAGTTGACGATCGCCCGGCCGATCTCGGCGCCGTACTCCAGCTGCAGCGACCGCATCGACTCCGGTGAGCCGTCGAAGCCGGACAGGTTCGCCAACACCACGAGCGGCCGGTTGCCCGACGCCGAGTTGATCGCCCGCGCCGCCTTCTTCGACGACAACGGGAACAGCGTGCCCGCGGTGTAGGTGTCCGGGCCGTCGGTGGGCGGGAAGCCGTGGCGGGGCACCGAACGCGACTCGATGCCGAGCAGGCACACCGGCATGCCGCCGAGGTGGACGTCCTGCACCACGGCGGTGTCGGCGTCCGCCATGCCCGCCCAGCGCTCCAGCACCGGGTGGTCCTGGTCGGACAACGCGCGCATCACCGTGCGGATGTCGAACGGCTTCTTGCGGTCCGGGTTGGCCGCGACCGAGAAGATCTCACCGACCGTCGTGAACGGACTGTCGGCCACGTCGTGCGGGAACGACGAGACGTCGCGGGTGACCGGGTCCGAAGTGGACACGCGGCGCGGGCCGGCCTCACCGGGCGCGATGTAGGTGTGCTCGTAGTGCGCCATCAGGACGTCCTTGGCGGCGGCCAGGTTCGGCGCCCAGTACTGCGCCTGCCCGTTCGGCCCCATCACGCGGTCGAAACCGCCGATGCCGAAGTTGTCCTCGGCCGACACGCCGCCGGAGAAGTCCAGCGCCTGCTTGCCGGTCAGCACCATCGCCGAGTCCGGCGTCATCACCAGGATGCCCTTGGTGTGCATGAGCATCGTGGCCTCGGCGTTCCAGTACGGCTGGGCGCCGACGTTGATGCCCGCCACCACGATGTTGATCTCACCGCCGGCCTGGGTGAACGTCACGATCCGCTTCAGCGCGGCCGCGACCCAGTCCATGTTCTCGGTACCGGACGACATGGAGATCCGCGCGCCCGCCGACACGGCGAACCACTCCAGCGGCACGGACAGCTCGTCGGCCAGGTCCAGCGCGGCGATCACGCGCGCACACTCGGGCTCCGACAGGGCGCCGAGCGCCTTGGTCGGGTCGCCGAGCAGCACGACGCGCTTCATGCCCTCCGGGTAGGCGGGCGTCGGCGTGGACACCACACCGGCGACGATCGCCGCGGTGTTCTGGCCGCGCGGCCGGTCGACCGGGACCAGCGCGCCGTCGGCGAGCTCGTGCTCGACGAACGTGCCGTCCGGGCCGGCCAGCAGGTCGACCAGCTCGTACGGGTAGACCGTGCCGCGGGCCTGCGCCTTCAGCACGTTCTGGCGGTAGTCGTCCAACGGCTGCAGCGGCTCGGTGGGCGGCGGCACGAACGACAGCCGCACGCTGCCGCCGGGCTCCGGCCCGATCCGCACGCCGACGTCGGTCAGCTCACCCGTGGCGGCGTCGCGCCTGCGGGCCAGGAACATGACCTCTTCCAGGTCCAGCCCCGCGGTCGTCGGGATGACACGCTGGGCGATGGACCGCAGTTCGGACTCGGTGAGGTCCGTCGGCGGCCACACGTACAGCACGACCCGGTTGGTGGCGAGGCGGTTGCGCGTCCCCTGCTGCGCCCGCGCCCGGCGGATGCCGTCGAGCGACGTGGCCAGCGCGTCCTCCAGCGCGGGCAGCGACACGAGCCGGCCGTCGTCGTCGCGCAACGGGGTCAGGTCGCGGACCTGGGCCAGCGCGATGAGGCGTTCGTCGGACGGGTTCTGCTTCGCCGTGCTGCGGAACAGGTAGACGTCCTCGTCCAGCGACGGCAGGCGGGTGAGGTCGAACTCACGCAGCCGCTCCAGCTGCATGCGGTCCGCGATGCGCGGGTGCAGGCCGCGCACCAGGCGTTCCTCGACGAACCCATTGTCGCTGGGTCGGAAGGTGAAGTGGTGGTGCATGACCTCCCCGCGACGGCCGGCGACGGTCGTCGTGATCCGGTCGATCGTCGTCGGCAACGACTGCCCCGCAAGGACTTCCCGCAGCTGCGTGGCCATCTCGTCGATGTCGCTGGGACCGTTCTCCCACTTCACGTAGACGTCCGCGACCGCGGGGCCGTCGCCGACGAGCGAGCCGACGCCCGCGAGCGCGTCCGGCAGTGCCGTGAAATCGACCGCGGTCGACACGAGCCGTGCCTCGGCCTGCTCGGCGGTCACGAACGTGCAGCCGTTGACCTTGGTGGGCTGGATGTCCCGCAGCGCGCGGTTGCCGTAGTACCGGCGCGCGAGCACCTCCAGCAGTGCCACGTGGTCCACGCCCGTGCGGCCGATGCGCTGCCCGAGCAGGCGCACGAGCGGTTCGGAGATCGCGACCATCGCGGAGATCCGGTCCGCACGGTCCGCGGCGTCCGGGTTCTTGTCGAGGTGGATGAGGTGCTTGCGGACCTCGCTGTGCGCGCGGGCCCGCGTGCGGCGCAGCAACGGCTGGGCGAACCAGCTGAACACGACGCTGCGCGCGACGTCCGCGACGGCCGGGAAGCGGACCTGCGTCGCGGCGACGAGGTGCTCCAGCGCGAGGCCGACGGTGACCCGCTCCGACTCGACCGGCGGCTGCTCGGTGAGCCACTGCCGCAGCAGGGCGGTCACGACCGCGGCGTCCGCGGCGCCGCGCTGCTGGGCGGAGAAGATGCGGAAGACCGCCTCCTCCAGCGCCTCGGTGCGCTCCGTGTCCTCGACGCCGTAGTGCGCGAGAACGTTCGCCAGGCGCTGCTTGAACGTCTCGGACAGCGCCGCGCGGTCGACGTCGAGGCTCTTCAGGTAGGTGTGGAAGTACTCGCGCGGGCTGTGCACGCGCGTGTCGGACTTGGACTCCTCGCCGGCGGGCCGGTTGCGGGTCAGGTCGCAGATGTCCGCGAACAGCTGCACCAGTCCGGCCTCGCCGACCAGCGGGCGTTCCGCGACCTCGCCGCGGGCCTTGAGGTACGTGGTCAGCAGGCGCTTGGTGTCCTCGGCGTCCGTGTCGAACCCGAGCAGCAGGCTGCGCAGGTCCTGCAGGCCGCGCGCGACCTGCTCCTCGGCCGGGAGGTCGACCGGCGCGGGCAGTTCCAGCTCGATGGCCGGGGTGTCGGACTTCGCCTCCGCGACGTCGCCCTCGTCGCCGAGCGGCTCCAGCCGCAGCAGCGCCGCACCCGTCGGGACCTGGCTGCCGACCGCGACCGCGGACTCCTTGAGGCGGGCGCGGAACGGCGCGCGCAGCACCGTCTCCATCTTCATCGCCTCGAGGACCAGCACCGGCGCACCGGCCTCGACCTCGTCACCGACCGCGAGCGGCATGGCGACGACCAGCGCGGGCATCGGGGAGCGCAGCACACCGCCCTCGTCGATGGTGACGCGGTGCGTGACGCCATCGACCTCGACGTGGTGGACCGGGCCGTGCGTGGCCGTGACGATGCGGAACCGCGTGCCGTTGACCGTGATCTGGCCGGTGTGGCTGTCGAACCGCTCGACGTCGACGTCCGCGGTCTGCGTGGGCTCGTCGGTGCCGACGCCGACGCGGTACCGGGTCTTGCCGAGCCGCGCGACGCGGACCTTGTAGCTCTCGCCGCGCAGCGCGAACTCGAGCACCCGGCCGCCTTCGTGCTGGGTGCTGGGACGGCCGCCGTGGGCGGAGGTCAGCAGCTGCCTGCGGGCGACGAGCTCCTCGTCCTCGTAGACCTCGATGCCGGCCGCGGCGAGCGCGATCGCGGAGTGCAGGTGCGTGACGAGGCCGCCCTCGGCGCGGACGCGGTCGATCCAGCCCGTGTCCGCGGAACCGTCGATCACGGCCGGCTCGGCGAGCAGGTCGAGCACGAAGCTCTTGTTGGTGGCGCCGCCCTCGATGATCACGATCGTCTGCGCCATCGCGCGGCGCAGCTTGCCCAGCGCCTCGTCGCGGTCGCGGCCGTGCACGATGATCTTGGCGATCATCGAGTCGAAGTCGGCGGGGATGGTGTCGCCCTCGCTCACGCCGGTGTCGACGCGGACGCCGGGGCCGGCGGGCAGCTCGAGCCGGACGATCCTGCCGGGGCTGGGCGTGAAGTCGCGGTCGGGGTCCTCGGCGTTGAGCCGGGCCTCGATGGCGTGGCCCTTCTCGACGGGCTTCTCGCCTTCGAGCCTGCCGCCGTCCGCGACGTGCAGCTGTGCCTTGACCAGGTCGAAGCCGGTGGTGATCTCGGTGATCGGGTGTTCGACCTGCAGGCGGGTGTTGACCTCGAGGAACGCGAAGAGCCGCTCACCGGGGTGGTACAGGAACTCGACGGTGCACGCGCCGCGGTAGCCGACGGCGTTCGCGAGCCGCTCGGCCGACGCCTTCAGCTCGTCGACCTGCGCCGGTTCGAGGACCGGCGACGCCGACTCCTCGATGATCTTCTGGTTGCGCCGCTGCACGGAGCAGTCGCGCACGCCGAGCGCCCACGCGGTGCCCTGGCCGTCCGCGATGACCTGCACCTCGACGTGCCGCGCGCCGGTGACCAGGCGTTCGAGGAACATGACGCCGCTGCCGAACGCGCGCAGCGCCTCCTGACTGGTCCGGTCGAACGCCTCGACCAGCTCCTCCTCGGAGCTGATCTTGCGGATGCCGCGGCCGCCACCGCCCGCGGTCGCCTTCAGCATCAGCGGGTAGCCGATCTGGCGCGCCGACACCTTGGCCGCCTCGAGCGTCTCGACGGCGCCGCGGCTCCACGGCGCGACGGGGACGCCGACCTCCTCGGCGATCAGCTTCGAGCCGATCTTGTCGCCGAGCTTGCGCATGGCCTCGGGGCTCGGGCCGACGAACGTGACGCCGAGCTTCTCGCACAGCTCGGCGAACTCGGGGATCTCGGCGACGAAGCCCCAGCCGACCCACGCGGCGTCGGCGCCGGTCTCCACCAGCGCGCGCTCGAGGACGGCGAGGTCGAGGTACGGCCGGTCGGCGGCCGCGCCCAGGTTGTGGGCGAGGTCGGCTTCCTGCACGAACGTCGCCGTCCGGTCGACGTCGGTGTAGAGGGCGACGGTCTCGATCCGGGCCCCGGTCTCCTCGGCGAGCTCGCGCACGGCGTGGATGAGCCGCATGGCGGCCTCACCGCGGTTGACGATGGCGATACGACTGAACAACGAACGATCTCCTCGCGGACAGCGGCCTGCAGCGGCGGTCGCCGCCCAACCGTCTACACACTCTCGTCTACTGGCCAGTAGGAAAACTGCTCGACTGACGCGAGTTCTGGGTCCTGGTTTGTAGGAAACCTCTAAAGGTGGCCTGGCCCACAGCGGCCCGGAGATGTCCGTTTTGTTGACCGCCGTTAACCCGCCATTGCGGCTTCGACCTTGCCGATCATCGCGTGCTCGGCGTGCGCGACCTGCCCGTCGGCCGTGGCGACCTCGCGGCACAGCGCCACGATCGCGGCCGGGAACGCTCCGGCCTCGGCCGGGGCCTTGGCGTTCAGGATGCGCACCGACCGTTCGAGGGCCGCCAGCACACCCGTCTCGACGTCTTCGGCCGAGCCTTCGGGCAGCTCGGGCGGGGCGGCGGCGAGGACCTGGCGCAGCGCGGGCGGAAGCTGCTGCATGGCACGGATGCCCGCGTAGCTCTCCTCGTCGACGGCGCCGGGGTCGGCGGTCGACACCAGGACCATCGCGCCGAACACCGCCGTGCGCAACGTCGAGCCCTCTTCGTCGGTAAAAGTCATGGGAGCACCTTACGAAGGAGGTACGACATGGATCTCGTCGACGCGCACGTGCACCGCTTCAACAACGCCGTGCGCCACGGCGACTGGGAGGCGTTCGGCTCCGGTTTCACCGCGGACGCCACGGTCTCGATCGACTACGCGCCCATCCCGCCGATGGTCGGCCGGGAGGCGATCGTCGCCGGCTACCGGGCGGCGCCCCCCGACGACACCATCACCGTGCTGTCCACTTCGGCCGACGGCGACACCGTCTCCGTCACGTTCGCCTGGGACACCTCCCCCGGCGAGCCCGCGGGAACCATGGACATGCGGGTGACCGGCGGCCTGATCTCGTCGTTGAAGGTGGGGAGACAGTTCTAGAACAGTGTGCTATAACTGTTTCATGCAGATCGACGTGCGAGAGCCATCAAAGCTCGGCCGCTTCGGTGACTACGGCGGCCGGTTCGTGCCGGAATCCCTTGTCCCGGCATGCGAAGAGGTCGAGGCGGCGTTCCGCGCCGCGTGGCAGGACCCGGTCTTCCACAGCGAGCTGGACCGCGTACTGAAGGTCTACGCGGGCCGCCCGACCGCGCTCACCCCCGCGTGGCGACTGTCGGAAGAGCTGGGCATCACGTTGCTGCTCAAGCGCGAGGACCTGACGCACACCGGTTCGCACAAAATCAACAACGTCCTGGGCCAGGCGTTACTGGCCAAGCGAATGGGCAAGACGCGGCTGATCGCGGAGACCGGTGCCGGCCAGCACGGCGTGGCGACCGCCACCGCCGCGGCACTGCTGGGCCTCGAGACTACGGTGTTCATGGGCGAGAAGGACATGGAACGCCAGCAGCTCAACGTCTTCCGCATGCGCATGCTCGGCGCCGAGGTCGTACCGGTGACGGCGGGCAGCCGCACGCTGAAGGACGCGTGCAGCGAGGCGCTGCGGCACTGGGTGACGTGCACCGAGGACAGCTACTACTGCCTCGGATCGGTGATGGGCCCGCACCCGTACCCGTGGATGGTGCGCGAGTTCCAGCGCGTGATCGGCGACGAGGCCCGCACCCAATGCGCCGCCGAACTCCGCGCCGCCACCCCCGACTACGTGGTCGCGTGCGTAGGCGGCGGCTCGAACGCGGCGGGCACCTTCGCGGGTTTCGTGGACACCCCGGCCCGCCTGATCGGCGTCGAAGCCGAAGGCGGCGCCGCGATGACGTTCGGCCAACCGGGCGTACTACACGGCTTCCGCTCCATGGTGCTTCAAGACGAACACGGCCAGGTAACCGAGGCGCACTCGATCTCCGCGGGCCTCGACTACCCCGGCATCGGCCCGGAGCACGCCCACCTGGCCGACCTGGGCCGCGCCCGATACGTGACGGCCAACGACAAGGAAGTGCTGGCCGCAGTCCGCAAGCTCGCTGCTTCGGAAGGAATCCTCTGCGCACTGGAGTCCGCCCACGCAGTCGCCTGGGTGCTGCGGGCAGCCGCCAGCGGTGAGATCGAGCCGGGCTCGACAGTGCTGCTCACCCTCTCCGGCCGAGGTGACAAGGACATGGCGACCCTGATGGAGCTGACGTGAGTCTTCTAGCGCCCTACGTAACCGGCGGCATCACGCCGAACTGGACCGACTACCTCTTGGCGGCCCGCGACGCGGGAGCCGACATGATCGAGATCGGCCTCCCGTTCTCCGACCCGACCCTGGACGGCCCCACCATCCAGGAGGCGTCCGACCGAGCCCTGGCGCGCGGCGCCACGGTCGACTCCATCCTCGCCGACATCCCGGACCTGGGCGTCCCCCTCTACGCCATGACGTACGCGAACCTCGCGCTACGCAAGGGTTTCTGCGCCTCCCTGCGCGACGCCGGCATCACCGGCCTCATCGTGCCGGACGTGCCGCTCGAGGAGCTGGCCGCGTTCGACGGGTACGACATCGACGTGGTCCTGCTCGCCTCACCCTCCACCCGGCGCGACAAGCGCCGCGAGATCGCCAAGCGCAGCAGCGGCTTCGTGTACGCGGTCAGCCTGATGGGCACAACCGGCGAGCAGGAGGCGCTGGCGGACGCCCAGGAACTGGTCGCTGACCTCAAGGAGGCGACCGACCTCCCCGTAATGCTGGGCTTCGGCATCTCGGGCCCCGAACAGGCAGCCGCAGCGTGCCGCTACGCGGACGGCGTCGTAGTCGGATCCGCGATCATGCGCCGAATCCTCGACGGCGCAACGCCAAAGGAGGTGGGCGCGTACCTAACCACCCTACGAACCGCCCTCAACTAACCGCGGCGCCTCCCCAGGCAGCGGGCCACGCCGCGCGCACCAGCCCCGCACGCGAACCGCGTCACGGCCACCTACGCCACCACACCTCAGCCCCCTGACGACGCAACACCAGCGGACCCAACCAACCCCACCCCCCACCCGACGACGCAACACCAACGGAGAGCCTGTCCCTTACCCACACCCCAAACGCACTCAACCGCACCCACCGAACCCAGCAGGCCTCGCCGAGGACGGTCCGCGTTGAGCGACACCGAGCACCCGGCCCGCGCCTCCCCTTGAAGCGACGCGCGAAGCTCAACTCCGGCACCACCGCGCGCGACCACGGCGGCGGCCTGCACGCGTCGCCACACATACGTCGGCCCGCACACGAACCGCGCAACCGCCACACCCACCACCACATACCCACCATCGCCGCGGCACCCGGCATTCCGTCCCCGGCACACGAACCGCGTCACAGCCACATTCCCCAACACACCCCGCATCCCGCTCCCCGCATCCCGGTCCTGCATCCCGCAACCCGCACACCCCACAACCCGGTCCCGCAACCGGCATCCCGCTCCCCGCATCCCGCATCCCGGTCCGCATCCCGCATCCCGGTCCGCATCCCGCATCCCGGTCCGCATCCCGCATCCCGGTCCGCATCCCGCTCCCCGCATCCCGGTCCGCATCCCGCTCCCGCAACCCGCTCCCACAACCCGCAACCCGCTTCCGCAACCCGCATCCCGCTCCCCGCTCACATATCCCGCGACCCGCGACCCGGCACCCGGCACCCGGCACCCGGCACCCGGCACCCGGCACCCGGCACCCGGCGACGCAACACCACAAGGAGCCGACAGCCCGACCACACCCCAAACGCACTCAACCGACGCCCGAGCCCGGTACCTGGCACTTCCGACCCCCCGAAGTGCCCGAGCCCCATCCCCACCCCAAGCGGCCCGAGCCCGGATCCACCCCCGCGCCCAAAGTGCCGAAGCCCGATCCCGGCCCCAAGGGCCAGCGCCCGAGCCCGGTGCCCCGCCCCCAGCGCCCGAGCCCGGTGCCCCGCCCCCGAAGTACCCGCCTCCGCAACACCCGCTCCCCGACCTCAAAGGACACAACCACCCACACCCCGGACCGCCGCCCACCCCACCGACCCGATCATGCGTAGGCTGCCGACGACACCCCCGAGGAGTGCCGTTGACCGAGCGAAAGCAGCCGAAGTACGTGACCATCGCCGCCGACCTGGAGGCGGCGATCAAGGCGGGGTGGTACCACGTAGGCCAAGCACTGCCAGGCCAACGCGAACTAAGCGCCCAGTACGGCGTAACCCTGATGACGCTGCGCCAAGCCCTACGCCTGCTCGAAGAACGCGGCATCATCACCCAGCACGCAGGCCGCGGCACGTTCGTAAAAAGCCCAAAGCCGACCTACGGCATGGCAACCCTGCGCAGCCTCTCGGACGAACTGCGCGCGCAAGGCCACGAGGTGCAAACCGACCTACTCGGCAAGTCAAGAAGGCCGGCCCCCCAGTGGGTAGCCGAACAGCTCAACACCACCGACCCGGTGCTGCGCATAGAACGACTACGCAAGATCGACGGCACCCCGGCGATCCACCAGGTGTCGTGGGTCCCGGAGCCCTACCTGAAGAAGCCGGACTTCACGTCCCTCTACAGCGCCCTGGAAGTCCCGGTGGTCCGGGCGACCGAACGACTGACCCCGGCGGTGCTGAGCGAACGCCTGGCCACCCTCCTCGACCAACCCCCAGGCGTGCCCGTCTTCCTGAGCGACCGCCTGACGTTCGGGCCGGACGACGTCCCGGTGGTGTTCGACCGGGCGACGATCGTAGGAATCGAGATCAGGACCGACCGCAAAGCAGAGGACGCGGTCACCTTGCCTGCGTGGCGCAGATCACCTACTGTCCAGTAGATACGAATCTACTTCACGTATCTCCAGGGAGCGCCGATGCGCGTGCTCATGACGGTCGTGACTCTGCTGGCACTGACAAGCCCGGCGGCCCCGGAGCCGTACCTCGTCGGCAGAGGCATCTCGGACGTCACGGGCGCGGCCGCCGAGAACGGCATGATGGGCTACTCGAAGTTCGACCAGAAGACGTCGGGCATCCATCAGCGGCAACGCTCGCGCGCGTACATCGTGGTCGACCAAGAAACAGGTAAGCGGGTCGCCTACGTCAACGCCGACCTGGCGATGATCTTCCGGGCGGTCCAGGAGGGCGTGCTCGCGAAGCTGCAGCAGAAGTACGGCCAGACGTACACGCGCGAGAACCTGTTGCTGAGTGCGACGCACACGCATTCGGGACCGGGTGGCTTCTCGCACAACCTCGCCTACAACCTGTCGATCCTCGGCATGCAGCCGCAGACGCTCAACGCGATCACCGACGGCATCACCGAGTCGATCGTCAAGGCGCACGAGGACCTCAAGCCCGGCTCGATCTCCATCAACCGGGGCGAGCTGACCAACGCGAGCGTCAACCGCTCCAAGCTGGCCTTCGGCAAGAACCCGGACAAGTCGTTCTTCCCCAACGGGATCGACCCCGCGATGACCGTCCTGCGGTTCAAGCAGGGTGGCAGCGACGTCGGCGCGATCAGCTGGTTCGCGACCCACAACACGTCGATGACGAACGCGAACACGCTGATCTCCCCGGACAACAAGGGATACGCGGCCTACCAGTGGGAGCACGACGAGAAGGGCGTGCGGTACCTGGACAACCCGAACGGATTCGTCGCCACCTTCCCGAACACCAACGCGGGTGACATGTCGCCGAACCTGAACCTCAAGCCTGGGTCCGGCCCGACCGAGGACGAGGTCGAGAACACCCGCATCATCGGCGAACGCCAGAACGGCAAGGCGCACGAGATCTACAACGGGCCTCAGACGAATCTCACCGGCGGGGTCGACTACCGGATGCGGTTCGTCGACATGTCCACCGTGAACGTCGATGGCCGCTACACCCCGGACGGCAAGCCGAAAACGACGTGTTCGGGCGTCGTCGGCGCGTCGACGATCGCGGGCAGCGTCGAGGACGGGCCGGCGATCCCCGGTTTCTCCGAGGGCATGCAGAGCCCGCTGAAGAAGCTGTTCGAGCCGCTGAACGTCCCGGTCCCCGAGTGGCTGAAGTCGTGCCAGTACCCGAAGGCGTCCCTGGTGCCGACCGGCCTGGTCGGCGCGACGCCGAACGTGCTGCCGCTGCAGATCGTGCGCATCGGGTCACTGGTCCTCGTGGCCGTGCCCGGTGAGGTGACCATCACGGCAGGGCTGCGCATCAGGCGGTCGGTCGCCACCGAGCTCGGCACGTCGCTGGAGAACGTGCTGATCCAGGGTTACGCCAACGACTACAGCCAGTACGTCACCACGCCCGAGGAGTACGACGAGCAGCAGTACGAGGGCGGGTCGACCCTGTTCGGCCGCAACACCACGCCGGCCTACCAGCAGGAGTTCGGCAAGCTCGCCAAGGCGATGCGCGACAACACCCCGGTCGACAACGGCCCGGTGCCCGGCAAGCCGCCGTTCACCGACATCAACCTGCAGACCGGCGTCGTGTTCGACGACAAGGCGATCGGCAGGAACTTCGGCGACGTGCTCGCCGCGCCCCAGAACACCTACCAGCGCGGCCAGACCGTGACCGCCGTCTTCGTCACCGGTCACCCCAAGAACAACCTGCACCGCAACGGCACGTTCCTGGAGGTGCAACGGCTGGTCGACGGCAAATGGGTCCGCCACGCCGACGACGGCGACTGGTCTACGCGCTACCAGTGGAAGCGCGTGGGCATCGCGAACTCCGAGGCCACGATCACCTGGATCATCCCCGCCGACACGCCCGCGGGCACGTATCGCATCGTGCACAACGGCGACTGGAAGAGCGGCTGGACCGGCGCGATCACGGGCTTCACCGGCGCGACCGGCGGGTTCAGCGTCGGCTGAGCTCCTCGCGCAGCGCCCGGATCTCGGCGAGCACCTCGTCCTCGGCGGGCCGCACCTCCGACTCCATGGCGCTGCACACGACGGCGATGAACAGGTTGAGCATCGTGAACGTGCCGACGAGCAGGTAGGCCAGGAAGAACATCCACGCCAGCGGCTGCTTGACCATCAGGTCGCGCATGACGTCCGACCAGCCGTCGCCGGTGGTGATCTGGAACAGCGTGAGCGCGGTGGACCCGAGATCGGCGAACCTCGGGTCCCCCGTGCCGCGGAACAGGTCGTTCGCGATCACCGCGCCGACGTAGAGCAACAGCACCAGGAGCCCGGTCAGCGACACCAGGCCGGGGATCGACCGCACCAGCGCGGTCACGACCCGGCGCATGCTCGGCACCATCGACACCAGCCGCAAGGCGCGCAGGATCCGCAACGACCGCAACACCGACAGCGGCCCCGCCGCGGGCAACAAGGCCACCACCACGACGAAGAAGTCGAAACAGTTCCACCCGTCCCGGAAGAACCGCAGCCGGTGCGCGTACAGCCGGGCGACGAGCTCGGCGGCGAAGATCGCCAGTGCGAGGTGGTCTACGGCGTCGAACAGACCTCCATACGCGGCAACGAGTTCCGGTGACGTCTCACAGCCGAGCGTGATCGCGTTGACCACGATCACTCCGACGATCATCCACTGGAAACGGTCGCTGTCGACGATCTCGGCGACGCGGTCGCGCATCAGACGAACTCCTAGCCTGGGGAAGGGGAACTTTCCTTCCCATCGGCCGTCACCACGCCGAACTGATCACCCGGACGTGCGGTCGCGCTTCTGCGTCGCGAGGAACCCGGCGGCCGCCCAGCTGACCCCGAGCAGCGCTCCGCCGACGATCGCGACCACGGTCAGCGCGGACGACTCCAGCGCTCCAAGCACACCGACCACGATGCCGTAGACGACGGAGAGCAGCACCAGCACTCTGTTGATCTTCTTTCGCTCCATGCCGGGGATCCTCCCCGGCCGGGTCCCGGATCAACATCAACCGGGCGGCTGGTTTCGGGATGAGCCGACCGGTTATTGGCATCCGGAGTACCCCGAGTGCAGAGTGTGCCGGTGACGACCGTCAACGTCTGGGACCGCACCAGGAGCGGCTGGCACGTCGCCTTCGCCGTGTTCGCGCTGGTGTGTGTCGTGCTCGTCATCGCCGAGGGCCGGGTGACCGCCGGCAGCCGGGCGCTGGCGCTGGCTCTGCTGGCCGCGCTGTGCGCCCTGTACTTCACGGTCGGCGCGCGGGCGCTGAACCGCGAACCGCGCGGGCGGATCTACGTGGCCATCGCGATTCCGGTGACGATCGCGATGTTCGCGCTGGTACCCGCGATGTCGGTGATGTTCTTCGCGCTGTACCCGCAGATCTGGTCGCTGCTGCCGACCCGGCAGGCGGTCGCGGGCACCGCAGTCACCTCGCTGGGCATCGGGGCGGTGATCCTGGTGACCGGCGGCTTCAGCGAGGACGCGGTCGGCGTGGCTTCGATCATCCTCATCGGACTGTTCTCCGCGATCCTGCTGGGACTGTGGATCACCCGGATCATCGAGCAGAGCCACGAACGGGCCCGGCTGGTCGCCGAGCTGGACGCGACGCGCACGGAGCTCGCCCAGGTCAGCCACGACGCGGGCGTGCTCGCCGAGCGGGAACGGCTCGCACGGGACCTGCACGACACCATCGCACAGGGCTCCGCGAGCGTGCTGCTCCTGCTGCAGGCGGCCCGCAAGTCCTTGCCGGACAACGAACATCTCGTCCTCGCCGAGGAGACCACACGCGAGAACCTGCGCGAGATCCGCTCGCTCGTCGCCGCGCTCGCCCCGGTCGAACTGGACGGCGCCGCACTCCCGGCGGCGCTGGAACGGCTCACCGCCCGGCTCGGGCGGGAGCTCGCCATCGACACCGAGATGACCACCACCGGCGAGTACCGCCGGCTCGCTCCCGACCGCGAGGTCACCCTGCTGCGCGTCACGCAGGAGGCGCTCGCGAACGTCCGCAAGCACGCCCAGGCGACAGCGGTCAGGGTGCGGCTCGCCTACCAGGACACCGGGACCACCCTCACGGTCACCGACGACGGGCGCGGGTTCTCCCCCGACGCCGAGCGCGGCTACGGCCTCGACGGGCTGCGCGACCGGGTGCGGCTGGCCGGCGGGGAGTTCGACGTGCGCACGAAACCCGGCGAAGGCGTCGCGATCGAAGTGAGGATGGACGCGTGATCCGCATCGTGCTGGCCGACGACCACCCCGTGGTGCGCGCCGGACTCAAGGCGCTCCTCGAGGCCGAACCCGATTTCACCGTGGTCGGCGAGTGCGGATCGGGCGAGGAAGCCGTCGAGCTGGCGAAGCGCGAGGAACCCGACGTCGTGCTGATGGACCTCAAGATGCCCGGCATGGACGGTGCCACGGCGACCGCCGGGGTCGTCGCGAACTCCAGGAGCCGCGT
The DNA here is from genome assembly GCF_030269605.1 of Lentzea sp. NBRC 105346. GTDB lineage: Bacteria > Actinomycetota > Actinomycetes > Mycobacteriales > Pseudonocardiaceae > Lentzea. The sequence goes on along the minus strand of NZ_BSTQ01000008.1, from coordinate 223,206 downwards.
GGTCATCCTGACGACGTTCGACACCGACGGCGACATCATCCGCGCCATCGAGGCGGGCGCGACGGCGTACCTGCTCAAGGACACGCCCGCCGCCGAACTGGTCGACTCGGTACGCGCGGCGGCGGCCGGCCGCACGGTCCTCGCCTCCCCGGTCGCCACCCGCCTGGTCAGCGCGGTCCGGCGCCCGGCGCTCAGCGCGCGGGAGGTCGAGGTGCTCGCATTGGTGGCCAAAGGATTCTCCAACGCGGCGATCAGCGCCGAGCTTCGGGTCAGCGAGGCGACCGTCAAGAGCCACCTGCTGCACGTGTTCAGCAAGCTCGACGTGAACGACCGCACCGCGGCGGTGACAATCGCGCTCGCCAGGGGCTGGCTGCCGCCGCTGAGCTGAGTTGCTATGGGGGGAGCTTTCCAAGCGCTGGGCGCTTGGAAAGCTCCCCCCATAGCACGCCGAAAACGGGGGCTGGCCGGATCGCTTTCCGGCGAACGGATCGACACGGTGTCCCCCATGAAACGATTAGCCATCCTCGGCGCGGTGCTCGCGACGGCCCTTACGGCCACGCCCGCCCACGCCGCCACGGCACTCGAACTGCCCGCCCCGACCGGAACCCAGGGCGTCGGCACGACGTCACTGCACCTGGTCGACACCACGCGAAAGGACCCACTGGCGCCGACCGTCCGCGACCGCGAGCTGATGGTCCGCCTCTGGTACCCGGCCCAACGTCGCGGTCCGCGCGCAGGCTACGTGTCACCGACCCAGAGCGCCCTGCTCGTCGGGTTCCTCAACGATCAACTCGGCACGACGCTCCCGGACGACCTGCTGACGTTCCCGACGCACAGCCGCCAGGACGCGCGACCGCTCTCACGGCATCCGCTGCTGCTCTTCTCCCCCGGCCTCGGCGTCAACGCCGCGCTCTACACCGGGATCTTCGAGGAGCTGGCCAGCCGCGGTTACGTCGTCGCGGCCGTCGACCACACCTTCGACGCGCCGTTCGTCGAGTTCCCCGGCGGCCGGATCGAACCGCAGAACCCCGAGGCGCTCAAGGACTTCGACCGGTTGCTGGCCGTCCGCACGGCGGACATGAGGTTCGTCCTCACGCAACTGTCCACGGGGCCGTTCAGCCGAAACATCGACCTGTCGCGCGTCGGCGTGTTCGGGCACTCGATGGGCAGCATCACGGCCGTGCGGACGATGAACGCCGATCGGCGCTTCCACGCGGGCACCGCGCTCGACGGCAACCCGCTCGGCTCCGCGTCACTCGACCGGCCGTTCCTCCTTCTGGGCAACCAGAACCACCGCCGGGTGGACGACCGGGACTGGGCCGATTTCTACGACCGGCTGCGCGGCCCGCGCCTGCACCTGGTCGTCCAGGGCGCGCTGCACTACGACTTCACCGACGTCACCATCTTCAAGTCCGTTGTGGACGTGGGGAAACTCTTCGAGGTCGGCCCGATCGACGGTGAACGTTCGCTCACCATCGAACGACGCTATGTCACCGCGTGGTTCGACAAAGCGTTGCGAGGCAAGGACAATCCGTTACTTTGTGGTGAGTCGCCGCGCTTCCGCGAAGTGGACTTCCAGCCGTGACAACGACGGCGGCGGATGCGGTATCTTGCCTCACCCGCCGCCGTCATCGTCGACCGGAAGGAAAACGAATGCTGACGGCACTCGTGCTCCTGCTCACCGCTCTGGTCCCACCACCGACGCCCGTCACGATCGACGTGCTCAGCACGGAGGGCACCGGTTGCCTCCCCGGGACCACGGCGGTCGCCCCCTCCCCCGACCGCACCGCGTTCACCGTCACCTACAGCGATTTCCTGGTGCAGGGCAAGGGATCTGAAGCCAAGAAGGACTGTCGCATCACCCTGCGGGTCAACCACCCGCAGGGCTACACGTACGGCATCGCGGCGACCGACTACCGCGGTTTCGCCAACCTGGACAAGGGCGCCGGCGGCGAGAAGCGCGCCAAGTACTTCTTCCCCGGCATGCCCGCCCGCAACCTCAAGCACGCGCTCACCGGCCCGATGAGTGACGACTGGCAGTCCACCGACCGGCCGTCGCCCGGTGACGTCATCCACGGGCCCTGCAAGGAGAAGAAGCCACTGACCATCGACGCCGAACTTCGCATCAAGGCGAAGGACGACACCAGCTTCATCACGATGGACTCGACCGACAGCAGCGTCACCGCCACGTTCAAGCTGTCCTGGAAGAAGTGCTAGTGGCGTGGCTCGCAACGTTGCCGTGGGAATTCGCGGTCAGATGGACGCATCGTGGTGCCGGCCCCGCGTCCTCATCCTGGTTGGCTGTGGGCGTGGGGCCGGTGCCGCGAGGCGTCCCGCTGAGCGTGAATTCACCGCCAACGTTGCGGGTCACGCCACTAGCAGTTCGGCGTGGTGCGGCTGCCCGCGAACCGGTCACCGAGCCAGTTCAGCGCGTTGGAACCCCACACGCTGACGGCGACGATGTGGCCGGCCAGCGGCAGCGCCGTCCACTGCACGTCGGCACCGAGCCCGCAGTACCGCGAGCGCAGCTTCGTGCCGGTGGAGAACGGGATCAGCTCGTCCGCCGTGCCGTGGTACAGGTACACCGGCACGGCGGGCTTGACCGAACCGAGCGTGTTCTCGGTGAGCCGCACGCGCCACGGCGGCTCGTTCATCACGTCCGGCCGCGTCGTGAGGCTGTTGATGCGGGTGAACGGCGCGGTCAGCGCGAGCTCGACGACGCACGAGTTCCGCACCCGCTCGATGACGTCGCGACCGCGGTCGTTGAGCACCTCGGCGAGCGGCAGCTCGGGATAGGCCGCCGCGAACCCGGCCGCGGCACCGAACACCAGGCTGGAGCCCGCGTTGCCGTCGTTGAACCGCGCCACCTCGGCCAGATCGGCGGGCACACCGCCCTCGGCGACGCCGACCAGGTTCAGCTCGGGCGCGTAGGCCGGCTGCAGCTCCCCCGCGAACGCCGCCGCCTGCCCGCCCTGCGAGTACCCGAACGCGCCGACCGGGGCGTTGCGCGACAGACCGGCCGATGGCAGCCGCGTCGCCGCACGGGCGGCGTCGAGCAGCGCGCGGCCCTCGGACTGACCGACGGCGTAGGTGTGCGTGCCGGGCGTGCCGAGGCCCTCGTAGTCGGTGAGCGCGACCGCCCAGCCCTTCTGCATGGCCTGCACCAGGAAGGCGATCTCGACCTCGGTGCCGTTCTGCAGCTGCCGCGACGGCGCGCACTGGTCGGCGAGGCCCTGCGTGCCCATCGCGTAGGCGACGACCGGACGCGGCCCGTTCGTCCACGGCACCGGTGGCACGAGCACCATGCCGGACACCGCGTTCGGCTTCCCCGTGGCCGAGGTCGAGCGGTAGAGGATCTCGTAGGTGTTCACCGGCGCGGTGAAGACCTTGAACGGCTCCGGGTGCCAGTCGACCTTCCGGCTGCTCAGCACATCCCCCGGCGCGCCCCCGTCCACACCAGCGTGGGCCGCCGGAACAATCGCGATCGTCAGCACAAGCGCGCTCAACAAGGCCATCAGGCGTGGCATCGTCGCCTCCCGAGTGGTAACCGCAGTTTTCGCAATGTAGAGCTTCGGCGAGTAATCTGACAATCCCCATTACCAGATGGAGGTGGGCCGTGGCCCGGTCGTACGCCGGCGTCGCACCGGAGCAGCGCCGGGCCGAGCGCCGGGAACGACTCCTGCGCGCCGCGCTGGAACTGTTCACCGCCAAGGGGTTCGCGCAGACGAAGATCTCCGAGCTGTGCACGGAGGCGGGCGTGTCGACGCGCAACTTCTACGAGGAGTTCGACAGCAAGGAAACCGTGCTGCTGGTGCTGCACGACCTGATCAACTCACTGGCCCTGCAACGGGTCACCGACGCGCTGGCCGACCTGGGCGAGGCGGACGTGGCGACCCGCATCTCGACGCTGCTCGACGCGTTCGTGAGCAGCGTGACCGCCGACCCGCGCGTGCCGCGCCTGAACTACGTCGAGGCCGTGGGCGTGAACGCCGACCTCGAACGGCAGCACCTGCGCTGGGTGGTCCGCTGGGCCGAGTTCATCGAGACCGAGGCCCGGCTCGCGGCCCGCATGGGCGTGGCACCGGACCGCGACTACCGCCTGACCGCGATCGCGCTGGTCGGCGCGGTCACCGGGTTGCTGCGCGAGTGGCAGGCACACGACCCGCCGCTGGACGTCGCCGAGATCGCCGTGGAGATCCGCGGCCTCATGCTGGCCGCGATCACCCGGCCCGTCTAACCGATCGCCCGCCGAAAGCGCTCGCCCAACAGCGCCAGCCGTTCCACCGGCTCGGTGCTGAACACGAACCGGAGGTGGCGGGCGGCCACCTCACCACCCCAGCCGTGCATCGGTGTCGCAGCGACCTTCTGCTCCAGCAGCCGGGCCGACAGGTCGGCGGGGTCGATGCCCATGGCGACGGTGTCCAGCAGCAACGACCAGCCGCCCGCCGCGGGCACCACCGGGAAACCGTCGAGCTGCCGCACCACCTCGTCGCGCCGCCGCTGCCACTCGGCGTTGGCGGCGGCCATGTCGTCCGGGGCTTCGAGCGCCACGCGCGTGCCGATCTGCGCGAACCCGCTGGCCACCAGCCCGTTGTAGATGTGCACCCGCGACACGTCCTCGACGAGGCCGCCGGGCGCCACCACCCATCCGACCCGCCAGGCGATCATGCGCTTCTCCAGCGGCGAGCCGACGATCAGCGTGCGGTCGCGCATGCCGGGCAACGCCGCCGGGTGCAGCACCGGATGCCCGTCGAACAGCACGCCCTCGAAGTCGGCCCAGTACAGCAGCCGGAGGTCGGAGTTGCGGCACAGCGACGCGATCGCGTGCCACTCCGCCTCGCTCGCCACCCACCCGCTCGGGAACGACGCGTTGTTGACGAAGATGACCTTCGTCCGCTCGGTCACCGCCTCACGCAGCCCGGCGAGATCGAGCCGCCACCGGCCGTCGACGACGTGCAACGGGGCCAGCCGCGGCACCGCACCCGCGAGACGGACGCGGTTGAGCATCCCGGCATACGTCGGGTCCGTGAGCACGACCTCGTCGCCGGGATCGGTGAGGCACAGCAACGCGTCGAGCATCGCGTCGCCCTGGCCCGAGGTGATCACCACGTCGTCGCTGTCGTAGGACGGTCCGCCACGCCGTTCGATGAACGCGACGACGGCCTCTTTCAGGTCGTCGCGGCCGGTGAACGGCAGCCAGCTGTTCGCCTCACCCACCGCCGCGCGCGTCGCCTCCACGACACCGGGTGGCGGCGGGAGGTCGGCGTCGAGGTTCTCCAGCCGCAGCACGTCGGGATCGTTCCCGGCGGCCGCGGCCACGCGGTCGATGTTGAAGCCCGGAATGTTCGCGAGCCGCTGCACAACACGATTGTGCTACGCCACGACGGCCACGCCACCCCGGCGGTGATCCCCGCCCCCGACGAGCTCCCCGTGAACCCGCTGCACCACCTGGCAGCCACCGAAGAACATGTTCGGCGCCCGGAACGGCGACACCTCGCCCAGCCCGGCGGTGTCCACCCCAGGCTCGACGTACACGACCCCGTCCTGCGCGTGCAGCCGAGGCGCGTCCACGGCCTCCTGCGCCCGCATCCCGCGATCGAGCACGTTCACGATCACCTGCAGGATCGCGCCGCTGATCCGGCTCGACCCGGCCGACCCGAGCACGAGCTCCGGCTCACCATCCTGAACGACGACGGTCGGCGCCATCATGGACGGCAGCCGGTCGCCGGGCAGATGCGTGAAGAAGCCGGCGGGCGACAGGTCCTCCTCGCCCATCATGTTGTTCAGGTGCACGCCGGTGCCCCGCACCTGCACACCGGAACCCTCACCGTTGGTGCAGGTCACCGTGCACGCCATGCCGTCGGCGTCGAGCACCGAGATGTGCGTGGTGGACCCCATCCGGTTCAGCAGCCCGGACAGCATGGCCGAGGCGATCGCCGGCGCGTCGGGCGACGGCGGCAACACCTCCAGCGCGTGCGCGAGCAAGGCGCCACCGGCGCTGGGCGGTGGGTTGGTGTACACGTCGCGGCCGCGGAACGACGCCCGCAGCGGTTCCCGGTCGATCACGCGGTAGGCCGCGAGATCGGCCCGGCCGAGCAGGCCGCCGTGCGCGCGCACCTCGTCGGCGATCGCGGTGGCGATGTCGCCGGTGTAGAACGGCTCGGCGCCGTCGTCTCCCAGTCGTACCAACGACTCCGCGAGCTCCGGGTCGCGCACGAGGTCGCCCTCGACGTGGTGCGAGCCGAGGATGCCGCCGATCAGCGTGTACACGTACGCCTGGTTGCGGTTCACCCGCACGCCTTCCTGGGCCAGGCGGACGGCGGGCCGCACCAGCTCGTGCAGCGGCGTGCTGCCGAACCGCTTCGCGGCCTCCTCGATGCCCGCGGGCACGCCGAAGGTGGCGCACGACGAGGCGCCGACGTGGAACTCCTGCACGGCGTCGCCGAAGTTCACCAGGAACGGCTTGAGCGGCGCCCGGTCGGCCACGTCGACGCCGCGGCCCGGCGCCTCGGCCGAGAAGTCGAGCAGCACGGGTTCCCCGCCGGGCGGCGCGACCAGCATGTAGCCGCTCGCTCCGAGGCCGGTCAGCAGCGGCTCGGCGACACACGACGCCAGCATGGCCGCGATGGCCCCGTCCACGGCGTTGCCACCGGCGCGTATCGCGTCGGCGCCCGCCTTCGCGGTGAGCGGATGACCCGCGGCGACCACACCGCGCACGTCGAACCTCCACACAGGACTGTCACGTCGAGCTTAAACCTGCGCCGAGTTCGTCGACGGTCGAAAAGTGGCACCTGGGGTGTGGTGCGAATGGGCTAGCGTACCGGCTCGCGCAGTGACGCCGGGCACATACCCAGTATTTCGCGAGTCTCACCCGAACCCCAGAGGCCGATCACGAACCGCAACCCTCCGGCGACCAGTCGTCGGACGTCGCGTTGCTGCCGTCCGCGCGAACGACCTTCACCTCGACGCACAACGCGCCGGGCGCGTAAAGGTCGACCTGAGGCGCATCGACCGTGCCGGTCTTCAGCTCGTCGTTCGTCCGCCACACGAACGAGTCGTTCGGCAGCTGCGACTTGTAGGTCCAGGTGAAACGGAGCGTGTTCGCGTCGATACGCATGGCGACCACGTTCGCGCGGCCGGGCAGCGCGCTCTGGCTGCCCGCGTTCTGCGGCTGCACGTTCGTCGAAGTGGCGGCAGGCGGCAGGGTTTTGTTGCCGGGCAACAGGATCACGGACGTCACGATCACGCCCGCGGCGACCGCGCCGACACCCGCGTAGAGCGGCCATCGCGACTTCTTCTTCGGCGCCGGCGGTCCCACGTGGACGACCTCCGCGGCGGAGACCTCCTCCACCGGACCGGTCTCACGCTGGATCTCCCGCAGCCGCGCGACGAACTCCTTGGCGGACGCGGGACGCGCGGCCGGGTCGAGCGCCATCGCCTGGCGCAGCAGCTCTTCGAACGACCTCGGCGCACGGCCGGTCGGGCGCGGACTGCCGTGCAGGATGCGCTGCTCGAGGACCGCCCGCGTGTTGTTGCCATGCGGCACCACGAATGGCGAGTGCCCCACGACCAGGTGCCACAGCGTCGCGCCGAGCGAGAAGATGTCGGCCGGCACGCCGTGGTGCCCGTTGCTGATCACCTCGGGCGCCGTCCACGGCAGCCGGTCGCGCCCGAGCACGCCGAAGTCCGTCAGGCAGACGTTGCCGACCTCGTCCATGAGGATGTTCGCCGGCTTCACGTCCCGGTGCGCGATACCCACGTCATGGGCGGCCTGCAGCGCGCCCGCGATCTCCACGCCGATCTGCAGCACCCGGTCGACCGGCAACGGCGCCAGCGCGGCCAGGTCGCCGCGCTCGTAGTGCTTCATCACCAGGTACAGCAGTCCCAGGCGAGTCCGTCCGGCGCGGTGCACCTCGACGATCTCGGGGTGCTTGAGCCCCAGCACGGTCTTGATCTCGGCCACGCGCGGCGGGTCGACGAGCAGCTTCACCGCGACCTCGTGCTGGTTGTCACGGTAGAGATGAACGTTCTTGCCGAGCGGTCGGACGTACCGGAAGCCGGGGATCTCCGGTAGTTCCTCTGTCATTCCTCGCCCACCTCGTTGCTGAAGTACGCGTCATGGTCAACGACGACAGCCGTCACGTTGTCCCGCCCTCCTGATTCGAGGGCCAGCCGCACCAGGTCCTCCGCCGTCCGATCGGCGTCGGCCCTCTCTTGAAGGACCTCGGCGATCGCGTCGTCGGATATCTCGTTGGTCAGGCCGTCGGTGCAGAGCACGAACCTCTCGCCGGGCCGGGCGGGAAGCACCCACTGGTCGGGCTGCGGAGCGTACGGCATCCCGAGTGCTCTGGTGACGACGTTGCGCCTTGGGTAGTCCAAAGCTTCTTCCGGTGTCAACAACCCCTGGGCAACCAGTTCCTCCACCTCGGAGTGGTCGACCGTCAACTGAGACAAAGAATCATCCGCGTACCGGTAGACCCGCGAGTCGCCGATGTTGAAAACGAGCCAGTGCTGTTTCCCGGAGAGGTCGAGCAGCGCGATCCCCGACACCGTTGTCCCCATCCCCTCGCGCTCGGGATGTTCGTCGGCGAGCATCGCCTGGTTCGCCGCCACGAGCGCCTCGCGAATGTCGTCCGGATGGATCTCTTCCTGCTGGTCAAGGGCCTCCAATGCGGCCACGACGAGCGCGCTCGCCACCTCGCCCGCCGCGTGCCCGCCCATGCCGTCCGCGACGGCGAAGATCCGCTCACCCGCGTACGCGTTGTCCTCGTTGGTGTCCCGCACCAGGCCGGTGGACGTCGCCGCCCCGCACCGCACCCGCCCCATCCACGCCTCCGGTCACCGCATCGGGCTGCTGGGGATCACATCGTTCGATGGGCCGTTCGTGTTGCACCTGATTATGCATCCGGATCGGATGGATCAAGATCTGTTATCCGGCCTGGCGCGAGAGCGGTCTCAATATCCGAACACCAAGCGGTAAGCCAGTTCTGCGTCGAACGAACCAGCAGGCGTGTTCGGCGCCGTGCCGCACTTGCCGTCGGAGTCACCGGGGACCTTCACCCACAGCAGCATCTCGGCGCCGCCGCCCTGCTGCGCCGGCGTGCCGATCTTGCGTCCGGCCGGGTTGCACCACTCGCCGTTGTGCCCCTTGCCGTTGCGGCTGGTGTCGATGACGAACGGCTTGGTGTAGCCGGGCAGCGACGCGTTGAGCGTGTCACCGTAGGACTTCGACTCGGCCGTGGTGTAGTAGTTCGACACGTTGATCGAGAAGCCCCGGACGTTGCGGACACCCGCGGCGTCTAGCCGTTGGGCCATCGTGGCGGCCGGCACCCACTTGGCGTTGCCCGCGTCCAGGTAGGCCCACGTGTTGGGCGCCTTCGCCTTGAACTGTTCGGACGCGTACTTGATCATCGCGGTACGCGTGGCCTTCGCGGCGTCGTCCATGCAGTTGAAGTCGGCCAGCGAGTCCGGCTCGATGATCACGACGGCCGGGCGGGTGCCGATGCCCGCGGCGAACGCCGAGATCCACGCCCGGTACGCCTCCGGCGAGCCGGCGCCACCGCCCGAGTGGCCACCACACGCGTCGCGGCCGGGGATGTTGTACGCCACCAGCACGGGCAGCTTCGTCCCCGTGGCGCCGACGTAACGGCTCACCGCGGACTTGATGTCACCGCTCCACGCGCCGAACCAGCGCGCGATGGGCCGGCTCGCGATCGAAGACCTGATGGCGGCCGCGCGGCCGTCGTTCGCGTGGCCGCGCACCCACACCGCCGGGTTGGAATCCGGGTCGACGTAGAAGCCGTTGGTCATGCCGATCGGGCTCGCGGCGTGCGCGGCGGGCGTGAGCAGGAACGGCAGCGCGAGCGCCGCCAGGAGAATTTTCTTCATGCACAGCATGTTCTTGGGGGTCGGTTAAGCCGCGCCTAAGCCGGTAAGGTCCGCGGCGCCGCCGTCGCCCGGCCCCCGGACAGAAAGGTCCCCCATGCTCGGCATGATGACGGCACTGGCGTTAATGGTCTCTGCTCTCGCGCCACCCGATGACGCTCCCCCGGCGCTCACCGCGGAGATCGTCTCCGTCAACGGAACCGGCTGCCCAGGCACGACCGCGGGCGTCGGCGTGACCGCGGACCGCAAGGCGTTCACGCTGACCTACACGAACTTCGCCGCCCGCGCGGGCACCGGCGCCACGCCCACCGAGTTCCGCCGCAACTGCCAGGTCAACCTGCGGTTCAAGTACTCGGACGAGTTCACCTTCGCCATCAAGGGATTCGAGCACCAGGGTTCCGCGAAGCTCCAGGCGGGAGCCTCGGGTGTGTTGCGCGCCAACGACTACTATGCCGGCGGGGCACAGCGGCCGGTCGCGTCGCACACGTTCTCCGGGCCGTTCAACGACAACTGGCGAACCAAGGACGAGATCGCCGGCGACGCGCTGTTCTACCCGCCGTGCGGCCAGAAGTGGAACCTCAACGTCAACACGGAGATCCGCGTCAACAAGGGCTCGTCCACCGAGCTCAGCACCATGACCGAGGCGGGCTCGGAATACCGCCTGCACTGGAAGAAGTGCGGGTGAGATAGTCGTGAGTGGTTTCCGTCGCTCTGGCGACGGAAACCACTCACGACCTCATGCTGGGGTCAGCCGACCTTCTCGATCTTCGCGCGCCGGATGAGGAACTTGCCGGGCTCGCGAACCTGTTCGAACGCCGCGTTGTTCAGCAGCACACAGCTGCCGGACACGGACTTGACCTCGACCGTCGTGGACTTGTTGTTGTCCAGGTTGGTCACCTTGAGCTTCGTGCCCGCGGGGAACTGGTTGCTCGACGCGGCGGGCGCGCCGCCCTCGCCGGAGAGCGTGACGGTGGAACCGTTGCAGACCTGCTGGCCCGCCTGGGCGTTGTTGCCCTGCTGACCGGCCTGGGCATTGTTGTCGCCCTGCTTGTCCGCGACCGCCTTCTCGGCGTCCTTCTGCGCTTTCTCGGCGGCGTTGTCGACCTTCTTCTGCTGGCCGGGGTTGTCCTTCTTGGGCCCCTCTTGGCCGGTGCACCCGGCGGTGGCCCTGCGCTGGTTGATGAGGTCGACGACGGCCTGCCGGTTGGCGATCCGCGCGTCGGACAGCGCGTCGGGGTTGGCCTTCTGGCCCGCGATGAAGTTCAGGTTGTTCTGCAACGCCTGGTTCAGGCCCGCGCAGTTCTCCGCTGCCTCGCTGTCCGTACCAGTGAATGCCGTGAACCCGGCCACTGCGGCCGCGATGGCGAGCATGGCGCCCGCGCCGATGACGGCGGGCTTGCGGTGACGAGCGCGTCCGCTCATGTGGTCTCCTCTGATCGTTGCCGGTGTCTCAACGCGGACTACGGACAGGTAACGGAACGGGTTCAAAACGGACTAGACCATTCGTGGACCACTGGGGCCGTCATCGCCTCTTTCAGTGACCTGGAGTCCGTCGAAGTAGCCATGACGGCACACTGGCCCGGTGACCACCGAGGTCGTGACCATGGGCGAGGCGATGCGGCTGCTGGTCGCCGAACCCGGCGTCTCGCTGCGCCGCGCCCGGACGTTCCGCGCCTGCGTGGCGGGCGCGGAGTCCAACGTCGCCGTCGGGCTCGCCCGGCTGGGGCACCGCGTGCGCTTCCTGTCCCGCGTCGGCGGCGACCCGACCGGCGCGGCCGTCCTCGCCACACTGAAAGCCGAGGACGTCGACGTGTCCGCGGTGGACACCGACTCCGGCGGCTACACCGGAATCCTGTTGCGCGACAGCCATCCCAGCCGCGCCATCGAGGTGCAGTACCACCGCGCGGGCTCGGCCGCGGCGGGCCTCACCGCCAGGTACGTGCGCGAGCAGGGCCTCGACGGAGCACGCCTCGTGCACGTCTCGGGCATCACGCCGATGCTGTCGGACGACGCCAGGGCCGCCACGGCGGAACTGCTCGCGATGGCCAGGGCCGAAGGCGCCACGATCTCGTTCGACCCGAACGTCCGGCGCAGGCTCGCCGCCCCCGAATGCTGGCGCGAGACGCTCGCCCCGTTGATCGTCCAGGCGGACCTGGTGTTCGCGGGCGCCGACGAGCTCAGGATCATGGGCATGTCGGCGCACGACCTCAAGGCGCAGGCCGTCGTCGTGAAGCACCGCGACCACAGCTGCCAGATCGTCACCCCGGCGGGAACCTGGCACCTGCCGTCCGCGGCGACGACCGTCGTCGACCCGGTCGGCGCGGGTGACGCGCTCGTCTCCGGGTACCTGTCCGCGTGGCTGCGCGGCGCCGGCCCGGAAAGCGCGCTGCGCCGCGGCCTCGCGTCGGCCGCGAGTGTCGTCGCCTGCGTCACCGACATCGAGGGTCTGCCCGACCAGGAGGACCGATGACCTACCGCTGGGAGATCACCAGGGACGTGCTCGCACCCGGCGTCATCGCGATCGTCCGGACGCAGGACGCACAAAGCGCGATCGACGCGGCGGTCCCGTTGCTGGACGCGGGTTTCACGTCACTGGAACTGCCGCTGACCAACCCCGGCGCTCTGGAGGCCATCGCGCACCTCGCGAAAACGAACGCCACGATCGGCGCGGGCACGGTGCTGGACGAGGCGTCCGCGGTCCTCGCGATCCGCGCGGGCGCGCGGTTCCTCGTCGCGCCGAACGTCGAACCGGCCGTCATCCGCACCGCGCACCGCCACGGGGTCGCGGTCATCCCCGGCGCCGCGACCGTCACCGAGATCGTGCACGCCCTCGAACTGGGCGCCGATGCCGTCAAGGTCTTCCCGGCGCCCACCCCTCGCTGGGTCTCCGACGTGCTGGCCGCGCTCCCCCACGCGCCGCTGGTGCCGACCGGCGGAATCACCCCGGACACGGTGCCCGGCTACCTGGCGGCGGGCGCCGCCTCATGCGGCATCGGCCGCGCCCTCACCCCCGCCCACCGGCCCCCGCGAGGCTAGCGAACGCGACGTTTGGGTACGTAGATGCCCCCAAATGTCACGTTCGCTAGCCCTGGGAGGCACCGCGGTAGTCGCCGAAGCTCCAGCGGTTGCCCTCGGGGTCCTTGACCGTGAAGCCACGAGAGCCGTAGTCCTCGTCCTTCAGCCCGCGGACCTCCGTGGCCCCCGCGGCCATGCACCGGGCGTACACCGCGTCCGGCTCCGACGTGACCACGTAGACCGACGCCGCGCCCGGTGACGTGGCCTCGACCTCGCCTGCCGAACGGACGGCGGACCCGAGCATCACGCCACCGCCCTCGGGCCACAACAGCTCGGCGTGCACGACCTCGCCGGCCGTCTCGCCCGGCACGACGAGGTGCTCCACGAACCCGAAAGCCTCTACCAGGAAGCGAATCCCGCCGAGAGCGTCGTGATAGGACAGTCCCGGCCACACGGTTGGTGCTGGTGTCATGCCGACGAGGGTGCGCCCTCCAGTGCGGCCGCGTCTTGTACGAATGGAAGCTCCTCCGCCATCCACGTCGTCGGCGACGTCCCGGCGAACGCACCCCACTCGCGCGTGAAGTGCGCCTGGTCGGTGTACCCGCACGCGGCCGCGACCTCCGCGAGCGAGGGCCGGCGCGCGCCGCGCAACATCATCCCGGCGCGCTCGAACCGCATCACCCGGCCCAGCACCTTCGGCGTCAACCCGAACTCCCGGCGGAACACCGACGTCAGGTGCTGCCTGCTCCAGCCGACATCGAGCGCGATCGCGGAGACGGACGCCCCGAGCGCGAGCCGCTCCCACGCCCATCGCACCTCGGGCGCGGGCAGCCGCACCGGCGTCACCAGTCGCGAGAACACCTCGTCGAGCACACCGAACCGCGCGGCCCACGTCGGCGCCGACCGCAGCCGGCCGAGCACCTCGGCGCCCGGCGCGCCGACGACGTCCCAGTCCAGCGAGGTGAACGCGAGCTCGCCCGCGGCCACCCCGAACAGCACACGGGCACCGAGCGGCGTCAGGTCGATCTGCACGCCGTGCTGGAACCCGGAGTGCGTGATGATCACGGGATAGGAGTGCAGTCCGCTGATCAACGTGCTGAACGAGCCGTCCGGGAGGTCGACCGTGCCGTCGAGCGTCACGACGAGGGTCAGCGAGCGGCTGGGCAGGCCGCGGTGCACGCCGGGCTCGGTCCGCATCCGATACCCGGAGTAACGGGTGACGAACGGCAGGAGCGACGGCCTGGGCGACCCCGCGACGTAGTGCACGTCCACGGCGACCAGAGTAGGTCCAAAGACCCTACCGCACGAATCGATTCGCGAGAACACCTTGTCGTATATGCAATCCAATAGGGTCATTAGACCCCACACGATCGTGTTTCCGGCAACACATTGAGCAATAGCACCAATAGCACAATTTATGTATGTCCAGATGTTGAACGTTGGGTCACATCGGGTACGTCACCACGGTGTGATATAAGCACCATTTGGAGCACACTAGTCCGTTGGTGTCATGATTCCAGATGGTTACGAATAGCGTCTTGATCTGCGAACTGAGACGTGCTCAGGTTGTTGTACCGCGTACGACGTGCACTCTGCGTAGAGCAAGATCGTCTGTACCACCCACCCGCATGTCCCCTCTTTGGCCGCTTCCCTTCGTGCTTTCGCCATGGATAACGTCGGCCGGGCTTAGTGGGGAATTGCTCCAATGGCGACCTTTTGAGATGGGTGGGTGTGGGTTGTGACTGTGACGGATTCTGACCTCAATGAGGGCCGTCAGCAGCTGAGTTTGGGCACTGCCGCCGCACGTAATCTGGCGACGACCACCAAGTCCGTCCCGCAGATGCAGGGAATCACTTCCCGGTGGCTGCTCAAGGTCCTTCCGTGGGTACAGGCCTCGGGTGGTGTTTACCGGGTCAACCGCAGGCTCAGCTACCAGGTCGGCGACGGCCGGGTGACCTTCACCAACATCGGCTCGGACATTCGCGTAATCCCGCAGGAGCTGTGCGAGCTGCCGCTGCTGCGCGGGTTCGACGACGACGCGGTGCTCGCCGCCCTCGCCGGCCGCTTCACGCAGCGTGAGTACGGCGCCGGCGAGGTCATCGTCGAGGCCGGTCAGGCCGAGGACCAGGTCGTCCTGATCGCGCACGGCAAGGTGAGCCAGGTCGGCCGCGGTGAGTACGGCGACGAGACCGTGCTCGGCACGCTCGCCGACGGCGAGTACTTCGGCGACCAGGTCCTCGCGGGCCCGCAGGGCGAGTGGAAGTTCACCGCCAAGGCCGTCACCCCGGTCACCGTGCTGACCCTGTCGTGGACGGACTTCGAGGCGCTCAACGGCGAGGCGGGCGGGCTGCGCGCGCACATCCAGCGCGAGCACGCGGGCCGCAACCGGCCGCAGAACGAGTTCGGTGAGGCCGAGATCGGCCTGTCCGCCGGCCACGACGGCGAGCCCGTGCTGCCCGGCACGTTCGTCGACTACGAGCTCTCGCCGCGCGAGTACGAGCTGAGCGTCGCGCAGACGGTCCTGCAGGTGCACACCCGCGTCGCGGACCTCTACAACAACCCGATGGACCAGGTCGAGCAGCAGTTGCGGCTCACGATCGAAGCCCTGCGCGAGCGCCAGGAGCACGAGATCGTGAACAACAAGAACTTCGGCCTGCTGCACAACGCGGACCTGAAGCAGCGCATCCACACCCGCTCGGGCCCGCCCACCCCGGACGACTTCGACGAGCTGCTGTCGATCGTCTGGAAGGACCCCGGCTACTTCCTGGCCCACCCGCGCACCATCGCGGCGTTCGGCCGGGAGCTCAACAAGCGCGGTCTCTACCCGCAGAGCGTCGACCTCAACGGCCACCAGATCCCGGCGTGGCGCGGCATCCCGATCCTGCCGTGCAACAAGATCCCGGTCAGCGACACGCGCACCAGCTCGGTGATGCTGATCCGCGCCGGTGAGCAGAACCAGGGCGTCATCGGTCTGCACCAGGTCGGCATCCCGGACGAGTACCAGCCGGGCCTGTCCGTCCGCTTCATGGGCATCAACGACCAGGCGATCATCAACTACCTGGTCAGCGCGTACTACTCGGCCGCCATCCTGGTCCCCGACGCCGTCGGCATCCTGGAGCACGTCGAGCTCGGTCGCGAGGGCTGATGTCCCAGCCGTTCGAACTGCCGGAGTTCTACGTGCCGCACCCGGCGCGGATGAACCCGCACCTCGAGCGTGCCCGCGCCCACTCGACCCAGTGGGCGCGGGACATGGGCATGCTCGACACCGGGGTGTGGACGGAAGAGATCCTCGCCGGGGACGACTACGGGTTCATGTGCGCCTACACGCACCCGGACGCGTCCGCGGAGCTGCTCGACCTGATCACCGACTGGTACGTCTGGGTCTTCTACTTCGACGACGAGTTCTTCGAAGAGTTCAAGAAGTCCAAGGACGTCGCCGGTGCGAAGGCCTACCTCGACCGGTTGCCGGCGTTCATGCCCATCAACGGCACGGATCCGGCACCGGAGCCCGCGAACCCCACCGAACGCGGGCTGGTCGACCTGTGGCAGCGGACGATCCCGCTGATGTCACGGGACTGGCGGAGGCGGTTCACCACGAGCACCCACAACCTCCTGCTGGAGTGCATGTGGGAGATCAACAACATGAAGTCCGGCCGGGTCGCCAACCCCATCGAGTACATCGAGATGCGCCGCAAGGTCGGCGGCGCACCGTGGTCGGCGAACCTGGTCGAGCTCTCCGAAGGCGCCGAGGTGCCCGCGGCCATCGCGGGCACCCGGCCCCTCCGGGTCCTCAGCGACACGTTCTCCGACGCGATCCACCTGCGCAACGACATCTTCAGCTACGAGCGCGAGGTGCATCGGGAGGGCGAGAACTCCAACGGCGTCCTGGTGTTCGAGAGGTTCTTCGGGCACGACACGCAGACCGCGGTGAACAAGGTCAACGACCTGCTGACCTCGCGGCTGCACCAGTTCGAGAACACCGCGCTCACCGAGCTGGCGCCGCTGTTCGCCGAGTACGGCATCAACCCGGTCGAGCAGGCCCTGGTGCTGAAGTACATCAAGGGTTTGCAGGACTGGCAGTCCGGCGGCCACGAGTGGCACATGCACGCCGGTCGTTACATGAAGGCCAACGACAAGCGCGACACCGTGCCGTCGTTCGGCGGAGTTCTGCGCAGGCCAACGGGTCTGGGCACCGCGGCCGCACTCGTGGGGGTGGGCAATGCGGGTTGAGATCCCCGAGTTCCACATGCTGTTCGAGGCGCGGACGAACCCGCACCTCGACCAGCTCCGCGACCGCACCCGGCAGTGGGTGCGGGACAAGGGTTTCCTCGACACCGGTGTGTGGACCCCCGAGTCGCTCGAGGCGGCCGACTACGGCCTGTTCTTCGCGCTGGCCAACCCTGATGCGGACGCCGAGCACCTCGACCTGTTGGTGGACTGGTCCAACTGGGGCTGGTTCATGGACGACTACTTCGTCGAGGCCTTCGGCCGCAGCCGGAACCTGGTGGGCGCCAAGGCCTTCGTCGAGCGAGTCAAGGCGCTCACGCCGATCGATGGCAGCACACCGCCGGAGCCGGCCGGTCCCGTCGAGCAGGCGCTGGCGGACCTGTGGTCACGCACGCTGCCGATCCTGCCCGTGGCAGCGCGCGAGCGGTTCCCGCAGCTGATGGACGACATGATGAGCAGTCAGCTGTGGGAGCTGCACAACGACGCGCAGAGCCGGGTGCCCGATCCGGTCGACTTCGTGGAGATGCGCCGCAAGACCGTGGGCGCCGACTTCCTGGCGGTCATGGCCGCGCTGGGCGCCGGCGTCGAGGTGCCCGACACCCGCGAAGCGCGCACGCTGCTGCAGATCTTCGGCGACATCATCGGTCTGCACAACGACATCGTGTCGTTCGAGAAGGACGTCACCGGCGAAGGCTCGATCAACAACGCGGTGCTCGCCGTGCGGGACTTCTTCGGCGGTGAGCTGTCCGACGCGGTCCGCGTGGTCAACGACCTGATCACCGCGCGGCTCCGCGAGTTCCAGACCGTTGCCGCCGAGGCACCGGCGGCATTCGTGAAGGTTCTGGAGTCCTTCATGGCCGGCTACTTCGACTGGGCGGGCAGATCCGGGCGTTACCGCGTCGACACGACACCCACGAGCAAGCGGATCACGTTCCGCACGCCGAGCGGATTCGGCACCGCAGCAGTACTCGTTCGATAAATCCCATATGGCACAACAAGATTGGCAGGATGCGTCGTGACTACGACCGATCCCGGGTTGACCGCTGAGCAGCAGCGGCTGAGCCTGAGCACGGCGGCCGCGAAGAACCTCTCCACGACGACCAAGTCGGTCCCGCAGATGCAGGGGATCTCTCCCCGGTGGCTGCTGAAGGTCCTGCCCTTCGTGGAGGCCAAGGGTGGCGCGTACCGCGTCAACCGGCGGCTGTCCTACGCCGTCGGCGACGGCATCATCACCTTCACGAGCGTCGGCTCGGAGATCCGGGTCGTGCCGCAGGAGCTGTGCGAGCTGCCGCTGCTGCGCGGGTTCGAGGACGAGGCCGCGCTCACCGCGCTGGCCAACCGCTTCGAGCAGCGCGACTACCAGCCCGGTGACGTGATCTCCGAGATCGGCACGCCCACCGACCAGATCGTGCTCATCGCGCACGGCAAGGTCAGCCAGATCGGCCGCGGCCAGTACGGCGACGACGTCAACCTCGGCGTGCTCGCCGACGGCCAGTACTTCGGCGAGCAGGTGCTCGCGGGCCAGGACGGCGAGTGGGCGTTCACCACCCGCGCGCTCACCCACACGACCGTGCTGACCATGTCGCGCGCCACGTTCAACCAGCTCAACGGCGACATCCAGCCGTTGCGCGAACACATCGCGCAGCAGGTGGCGAGCCCGTCGCAGGCGCAGAACAAGCACGGCGAGGCCGAGATCAAGCTCGCGTCCGGGCACGACGGCGAGCCGCAGCTGCCCGGCACGTTCGTGGACTACGAGCTGCGGCCGCGCGAGTACGAGCTGAGCGTCGCGCAGACCATCGTGCGCGTGCACACCCGCGTCGCGGACCTCTACAGCCAGCCGATGGACCAGGTCGAGCAGCAGATCCGCCTGACCATCGAGGCGCTGCGCGAGCGCCAGGAGTTCGAGCTCGTCAACAACCGCGACTTCGGCCTGCTCGCCAACGCGGACCTCAAGCAGCGCATCCACACCAAGTCCGGCCCACCCACCCCGGACGACATGGACGAGCTGATCAGCCGCCGGCGCAAGACCAAGTACATCCTCGCGCACCCCAAGGCGATCGCCGCGATCGGCCGCGAGCAGAACAAGCGCGGCCTCGTCCCGCAGCTGACCGAGGTGAACGGCACCCAGGTCACGTCGTGGCGCGGCATCCCGATCCTGCCGTGCGACAAGCTGCAGATCAGCGAGAGCGGCACCACGTCGATCATCGCGATGCGCGTCGGCGAGGAGAACCAGGGCGTCATCGGCCTGCACCAGACCGGCATCCCGGACGAGTACGAGCCCGGCCTGAACGTCCGGTTCATGGGCATCGACGAGCACGCCGTGATCAAGTACCTGGTCAGCACGTACTACTCGGCCGCCATCCTCGTCCCCGACGCCCTGGGTGTGCTCGAGCACGTCGAGATCGGTCGATGACCATGACAGAAGTCCTGGCCCCTGGGCGCCCCGCGACCGAGGTGCTCCGGTGGAGCCGCGGCCTGGTCGACCCGGCGTTGCGCGCCGCGGTCGACCGGCTGCCGGTGTCGATGCGCCGCATCTCGTCCTACCACTTCGGGTGGCGGGACGAGCACGGCAGGCCGGCGAACGCCGACGGTGGCAAGGCCATCCGCCCCGCGCTGGTGCTGCTGGCCGCCGAGGCGGTCGGCGGTTCCGCGGTCGACGCGGTGCCCGCTGCCGTCGCGGTGGAGCTGATCCACAACTTCTCGTTGCTGCACGACGACGTGATGGACCGTGACACCACGCGCAGGCACCGGCCGACCGCGTGGACCGTCTTCGGCACGAACGGGGCGATCCTCGCGGGCGACGCGTTGCAGGCGCTCGCGGTCGACGTGCTCGCCGCCAGCGGGCACGTCCGGGCGCTCGAGGCGATCCGGGCGCTCGGCGACTCGGTGGTCGCGCTGCTCGAGGGCCAGGCCGACGACCTCGACTTCGAGACTCGCGGCGACGTGACGGTCTCCGAGTGCGTCGAGATGGCGCGCGGCAAGACCGGTGCGCTGCTCGGCGCGTCGTGCTCGCTGGGCGCGATGTACGGCGGCGGCACTCCCGCACAGGTGCACCACCTGCGCGGGTTCGGCGAGTCGCTGGGTCTGGCCTTCCAGTTCATCGACGACCTGCTCGGCATCTGGGGTGACCCGGCGGTGACCGGCAAGTCGGCGCACTCGGACCTGGAGAGCCGCAAGAAGTCGCTGCCCGTCGTGCACGCGCTCGGGTCCGGCACGCCGGCCGGGGCGCGGCTCGCGGAGCTCTACCACTGCGATGCGCCGCTCGAAGTACCCGAACTGGCACTGGCCGCCGAGCTCATCGAGGCGGCCGGCGGCCGCGAGTGGGCCCGGCAGCGGGCCGAGGAACTGCTCGCGGAAGCGTTGCATCACCTCGGGTCCGCGGCCCCGATCGGCCGCGCCGCGGTCGAGCTGGGCGTGCTGGCCAACCTCGTGACCAAGCGAGACCACTGAAGCCTTCGGCGCGGCGATTGTGCCCATCGGTCACTTTCGCCGCGACATAGCGTGCGTCATTCCCCAGCCGACCCCAGGGAGGTCGCGGTATGGACCGCACCGTCCTGCTCGCCTCGCCCCGGTCGTTCTGCGCCGGGGTGGAGCGGGCCATCGAGATCGTGGAACGTCTGCTCGAGCAGCGCGGCGGCCCGATCTACGTGCGCAAGCAGATCGTGCACAACGTGCACGTCGTGCGGTCGCTGGAGGCCAAGGGCGCCGTGTTCGTCGAGGAACTGGACGAGGTGCCGCCCAGCGCCACCGTGGTGTTCTCGGCGCACGGCGTCTCACCCGCCGTGCGCGCCGAGGCGTCCCGGCGCGAGCTGGACGTGATCGACGCGACGTGCCCGCTGGTGACCAAGGTGCACGCCGAGGCCCGCCGGTTCCACGCGCGCGGCGACACGATCATCCTGATCGGACACGACGGCCACGAGGAGACCGAGGGCACCATGGGCGAGGCGCCCATGGTGCTGGTCGAGTCCGTCGACGATGTCGAGAAGCTGGACCTGGACAGCGACCGGATCTCGTACCTGACGCAGACGACGCTGGCCGTGGACGAGACGACGGAGGTCGTGGACGCGCTGCGCGCCAAGTACCCGAACCTGCTGGGCCCCGGTTCCGACGACATCTGCTACGCCACCACGAACCGCCAGATCGCGGTCCGGGCCGTTGCGGAAGAGGCGGATCTGGTGCTGGTGGTCGGCTCGAAGAACTCGTCGAACTCGGTCCGCATGGTGGAGTTGGCGAACCGGACCGGCACGCCCGCGTACCTCATCGACGACGCGTCGGAGATCCAGCCGGAGTGGCTGGAGGGCGTACGGGTGATCGGCCTCAGCGCGGGCGCGTCGGCGCCTCCCGGCCTGGTCGACGAGGTGGTCGAGGCGCTGGGCCCCAAGGAGATCCGCGAGCACAAGCACGCCGAGGAGACCATCCAGTTCACACTCCCCTCGGCGGTGCGCCGTGCTGACTGACATCAACGGCCCGGAGGACCTCCGTTCGCTGTCCACATCGGAGCTGTGTGAGCTGGCAGCCGAGATCCGCGACTTCCTGGTCGCGAAGGTGCACCGCACGGGCGGCCACCTCGGGCCGAACCTCGGCGCGGTCGAGTTGACCATCGCCGTGCACCGGGTGTTCACCTCCCCCACCGACGTGGTCCTGTTCGACACCGGGCACCAGTCGTACGTGCACAAGATCCTCACGGGCCGTCGGTCGGACTTCGACTCACTGCGCCAGGCCGGCGGCCTCTCCGGGTACCCGTCCGTGGCCGAGTCGGTGCACGATGTCATCGAGAACTCGCACGCCTCGACCGCGCTGTCGTATGCGGACGGTCTGGCGAAGGCGTTCGAACTGAACGACCGGGGTGATCGTCGGGTCGTGGCTGTCGTCGGCGACGGCGCGCTGACCGGTGGTATGTGCTGGGAGGCGTTGAACAACATCGGCGCCGCGCCGGATCGGCCGGTCGTGATCCTGTTGAACGACAACGGACGGTCCTACGATCCGACCACCGGCGGGCTGGCCCGGCACCTGGCCGAGTTGCGTGCGGGTGGCCAGAACAACCTCTTCACCAGTCTCGGTCTGGAGTACGTCGGTCCGATCGACGGCCACGACGTCTCAGCGGTCGAGGACGCGCTGCGGCACGCCAAGGCTCTTGGGCGACCGGTCGTCGTGCATTGCCTGACCGTCAAGGGCAAGGGTTACGAGGCGGCGGAGCAGGACGAGTCGGATCGTATGCACGCGGTTGGCGCTCTCGGTACGTCCTCCGGGCGAACTTGGACGCACGCGTTCGCGGATGAGATTGTCGAGATCGGTGCATCTCGGCCGGACGTGGTCTGCCTGACTGCCGCCATGCTTGAACCTGTGGGGCTGCGCGGGTTTGCGGCGCGCTTTCCGGACCGCGTGTTCGATGTGGGTATCGCCGAGCAGCACGCTGTGACGTCCGCGGCGGGTTTGGCGATGGGTGGGCTGCACCCCGTTGTCGCTGTTTACGCTACGTTCCTCACCCGCGCGTTCGACCAGTTGCTGATGGATGTGGCGCTGCACCGGTTGCCGGTTACGTTCGTGCTGGATCGTGCTGGCGTTACCGGTCCGGATGGTGCTTCGCACCACGGGATGTGGGACGCCTCGCTGTTGCCGGTCGTGCCGGGGCTGCGGTTGGCTGCGCCTCGGGATCCGGTGCGGCTGGCGGAGTTGTTGCGGGAAGCGGTTGATGTGGCTGACGGCCCCTCCGTCGTTCGGTATCCCAAGGCTTCGGTGGGGGCCGATGTGCCTGCCTTGCGGCGGGTTGGGCACTTTGACGTGCTGTCTGAGGTTTCGGAAGCCGACGTGTTGTTGGTCGCGGTTGGGCCGTTGGCTGAGCCTTGTCTGGCGGCGGCTGAGGAGTTGGCCGGGCACGGTGTGCGCGCTTCCGTCGTGGATCCGCGGTGGATTGCGCCGCTGGATCCGCACCTGGTGAAGCATGCGTCGGCGTTCAAGCTTGTTCTGGCGGTTGAGGACACTACCTCTACTGGGGCGTTGGGGGCTCGGCTTGGGCAGGCGCTCGCTGGTGGGGACACGACCGTGGCTACATTTGCTTTGCCGCCGCGGTTTTTGCCGCACGATTCCCGGGCTCGCATTCTGCGGGCGCATGGGCTTGACGCTGCGGGGATCACTACGAGTGTGTTGAAGCGCCTGGAGTTGAGGGCTTCGGCATAGTTTCGTGCGGGCGTGGTTGCGC
Source organism: Lentzea sp. NBRC 105346 (assembly GCF_030269605.1). Lineage (GTDB taxonomy): Bacteria > Actinomycetota > Actinomycetes > Mycobacteriales > Pseudonocardiaceae > Lentzea. Next base: position 199,880 of record NZ_BSTQ01000008.1, on the reverse strand, counting down.
GGATCCTGGGCGGGGCGCTGCGGTGGTCCAGATTGCGATTGGGGCTTGACTTGAGACCTCATGGGCCCTGTGCCTAATTTTGGGCAGAGGCGCTGGCGGACGCAAACGGGCAGAAGGTGAAACGCCCGCCGCGCCGAGTGTAGCGCCTCGCACCCCAAGTCAAGCCCCAATCGCGAGCTACCCACCAGACGCGCCCCTCTTCCTGTCAGTGGTGTTTGAGGTGCTCCGGTCCCGTGGTGACGATGCTTCTACCGCAGCGACAACCGATCCAGATCAGGCCCTCCTGACTTGACGGGACCCTCGTTGTGGATCCGGATGGTGTTGGCGCCTGCCTTCAGGGCAACCGGGAGAGACACCGTGTATGGCGTGCCGTTGCCCTCTCCGGCCAGCTTCACCTCTACCGGCGTGCCGTCGTTGACGGTCACGAAGAACGAAGCCGTGCCGTTGACGGTGTAGTCGATATACAAGGTGTACTCCCGCGAACTATCGACCACAACATCGGGGAATACGACGGCGGCATCGGCGGCGCCGTAGATGTTGCGCACGGTCTCCCCACCGGAGCACTCCGCGCACTGCCGCAGCCCAACCCCATTGACCCCGAGCCGGTTCCGCGAGTCCTCGGCCTCCCGCATCCATACCCGATCGGCGGGCCGCGTCCGCACGGACACCTGACCGGTGACCTGTTTGGCCCGGCCAAGCAACTGGTACGAAGCCGTCACAGGCAACACCGCAGACCCGACGTCCACACCGGGCGGCGAGGTGAGCGTCCAAGTACCAGTGAGCTCCTGTCCCAGGCGCAGGGACGCGGTGGAGGCACTATCGCCGGTCACGGTCCATCCCGCAGGCACCGTGGGCACCAAAGCAACCTGCTCAACCGGATCGTCAGCATCGAGCCGCAACTTGGCGGTCACAGTCACGGACTGTTGCCCGCCCGAAACCCATTGCACGCCATAGGGTCGGACGGTCAGGGTCGTCTTCGGCGTGTACGACTCGGGCGGCAGCGGGGCCACCGCGATCCGATCGAGCGCGAGCCTGCCGGACACGGTCACCGTGTTGGCGCCGGCCCGCAACGGTACGGCTAGCACGGTGCCCGGCACTTCCTTCGGGGGTGAACCGTTGACACTCACCGAAACCGGACCAGTACTGTCGAGCTGCAGCCGATAGGTCCCGTCCGCAGGCGCCTGCACGTCGTCGAACGTCACCGCGCCATCGCCGGTCACCTGGAAGTCCCCGGAGCAGCTCCGGCACCAGGTGCGATACGTCTGCCCGGTGAGCATGGCACGTTCGGCCTCCAGCGGCAGCGGTGCGCCCGCCACCGGATGGCGGTAGCCCACCTTGATCTCGTCGATCTGCAGGCGTTCGGTGAACTGGGGCGCCTGCGCACCGGCCCAGGTGTTGAGCACCTCAAGCTTCAGATATCGGAAGCGTTGCTCCCCCAGTTCGATGAACTGCGTGCCCCGCGCACTCGGCAGGGCGCCACTGCGGATCTCTTGCCACACACCGCCATCGTCCGAGCCGTACACCCGATAGTCCTTGATGCGAGCCGAATCCTCGGGCCGCCCGAACGACACACGGGCATGCGTCGGCGACGACTCACGCTGGTTGATCGCGAGGTGAGTCGACGGCCGGCCGACGTCCAGGGTGATTGACGCGGGCAGCTTCCGGCCGGAGTCCCAGTACTTCTCGAACGAACCGTCAGTCAGGTTGCCGGCCGGAAAGCCTGAGGCGGACGAGGAAGCGGTAGCCGTGACACCCCGCAGGTACTGCTGTCCCAACGTGTCCACCTGGAACACGGTGTCGTAGGCGTCCCAGTCGCGGATGTCGAGAATCGTGAGGTACCCGCCCGACTGACTGAACCGCAGCCGCTTGCCGGTGCGCACGTCGGTCACCCCGGTAACCCGGTACCCGTTGTCACGCAAGCGGATCAGATCCGTAGAAGGCCGGGTGACGACGTGCACGTACTGCCGGTGCGCGCCGGGCTCGACGGTCACGACGCCGTGGGCGCCGTCGTTCCAGAGACCGGGCTGCATGCCGCCGTACATGTAGCCGCCGCCCTCGGTCCCCTGCAACGACCTGCGGATGGACGGCAGCCAGCCCGCCATCGTGTTGTTGAACGCCTCCTGTTGCGGCGGCAGTTTTCCGTTCACCATGGGGGTTTCCGCGATCAGCGACTTGATCGACGAGCCGGCGTTGGCGACGTAACGGCCGATGTTCAGCCGGGTGTCCACGGGGTCGTCGGTGCCGAAGTACCACCAGCCGCCCGTCGACGGCAGCTTGAAGCACGCCTCGGTCAGGCGCGGCATCGGTGTGTACGCGGCCTGCGGGTAGTCGTAAGCCGGCGTCATGCCGGTCTTCTGCTCGTTGCTGACCACGTCCATCTCGGGCGTGTCCTCGTTGTTGTTCGTCAGCATGAACGACGGGTGGCGCTGGTGGATCTGTTCGTAGAGGTGGTTGCGTTCCCAGTACTCGTTGTCGTTGTCGATCCAGAAGCCCGCCAGGTCCTGATAGCGGTCCATCACCTCGAAGAAGAGCTCGTAGCTGTACTCGCCGAAGCCTTCGCGCGTGGTGATGTCGACCGGCCTGCCCTTGTACGCCGAGTACGCGGCCGAGTCGAGGGTCTCCACGTCGTCCTGGATGTGCCACTGCGGGTCGTCGGTCATGTAGAGGACGACCTTGATGCCCTTCGCCTTTCCCGCCGCGATCAGCTCACCCAGCAGGTCGCGTTTCGTCGCGCAGCTACCGGGAATCTTCGACGGCCACGTGCGCACATAGCCGAGTCCACTGTGGAACGAGGCGAGCACTAGATAGGAGGCGCCGAGCTTGCGTGCCTCGTCCACCCAGTAGTCCGCACTCCACCCGCCGGCCGTCACGTCGCGCTCCCACGACGCGCAGTCGTAGTGCTTCGGATACGTGAACAGGCCCCAGTGCAGGAAGAGCCCGGCCGTCGACGCGCGTTGCCACTGCTGCCGGGGGTGCTGCACCTCGGCCCTGGCGGGTACTCCGACCAGGCTCACCAGGAGTGTCAGCACCAACGCTATGCGTAGTCGTTGTCGCATGCCGCACAGGCTGGCAGGAGATCACGCAACTATCGTCCCGCAACTTTCGCGGCGTTACGCTTCCGCCGCGTGACCAGCGCTCCGATCGCAAACGAGACAACGATCGCAAGCGCGCCGACGAGCGGTGCCTTCACCTCCGCCGGTGCCGGCACCGGGCGCAAGGCCGTCGCGATCGTGACCAGAATCGGTCCCTGCACGACGAAAGCGGCGAACGCGCCGCGGTTGATCGCGTCCGGGACGGGTTTGGTGAACCGGCGCTGGGCGAGTCCGACCAGCCACAGTGAACCGGCGACGACGAGCAGGCCTTCGAGGGATGCCAGCAGCAACGCCTGCCAGCGCCAGCCGCCGAGGAACGGCCCGGCGTTGTCCGCCAGGTCGAGCACGCCGAGCAACGCCGCGCCCACGGGCAGTACCAGGATCGTCGCGACGACGACCGCGCGGCTGCGACGGTACAGCTCGTCCGGGATGCGTTCGGCGAGCGAGCGCCCGCCCGCGACGCCGAGCGCGAACATGGCGAGGCACTGCGGCCACCACCACAGGTGCAGGTCGGCGACCTGGCCGCTGCGGGCCGGGAACACCAGCCGCACCAGGAAAGTCGTGACGGCGACCAAGACCGTGACGCCGACGACGTGCTTCGTCGTGAGCTCCGCCGTGCCGTGGTGGTCACGCGCGAACGCCGCGTAGCCGACGGAGAAGATCAGCAGCACCAGGACGAACCACAGCGATCCGCTGTCCAGGAACGGATCCCGGTGCGTGAACACCCACCAGGGACTCACTTCATGGCCCGCGGCGCGGTACGCGATCCACAGGAACAGCGGCCATGCGAGCACCGCGCTGACCGCCCACGGGATGCCCAGGCGGACCAGCCGTTCCCCGGAGTACCGCAGGGATCCCTTGCGCCGCACCGAGTCCGGGGTCAGCAGCCCGGACATGAAGTAGAAGACCCCCATGAAGAACAAACCGGACGGGCCGATGAGCGCCGCCAGCGCGGTCTCCACCCCTGGGCGGAAGGTGACCTCGTTGATCTCGTCGTACGGCCAGCCACCGACCGCGGAATACCCGAGCAGGGCGTGACCACCGATGACCCAGGCGACCAGGATCACCTTCAGGTTGTCCACTGCGGACAGACGCGTGCGACGCTCGGCGGTGGTCGACACACGTCCATGGTGCTACGGGCGTTCGCCGGTGTACACACCGACCGCGCGGAACCTGAGACCGGGCTCCGCGTACTCCTCCAGCGCGTGCGCGACCCACCCGATCACGCGCGCAACCGAGAAGATCACCTCACCCGCTTCGGGTGGCATGCCGAACCGCTTCGCCATCGCCGCCAGCGCCAGGTCCGTGTTCGGGAACGTGTGCCCGACCGCCCTGATGATGTCGTCCGCCGGCAGCGGCCCGTGCTTTCTCAGCTGGGCCAGCAGGAACTCCGCACGCGGGTCTTTGCGCTGGTAGATGCCGTGCCCGAACCCCGGCACCCCTTGGCCGGAACGCAGCCGTTCGCCCAGCGCGGCGATCGGGTCGGGTTCCGCCGACGTGAGGAACCGGTACGCCAGCGTCGGCATCATGCCGTGGTACGGCCCCTCCATCACGCCGAGCCCGGCCGACACCACGGCGTAGAGATGTGCCCGCGCGCTCGCCGCGACCCGCGCGGCCAGAGTCGACACCGCCAGGTCGTGGTCCGCCAGCAGGACGAGCGCGGAGTTCAGCAGCTGCTCCTGGACGGGTTCCGCGCTCATCCGCACCCACAACCGTGCCGCCAGCGACGTGCCTGCCGGTTCCTGCCGCAACGGCAGTGCCGCGACGATCGTCGCGATGAGGCGTTCGGCCGCGCGGACGTAGTTCTCCGGCGAGAGGTCGAACCGCAGCGGGTCGTGCGCGCCGGCCACCGCGACCGCGATCCGGATCCGGTCCGTCAACGTGCCGGCGTCCGGCAGGTCCGGCAGCTCGATCGGTTCGAAGGCGGCGTCCTTCAGCTCCCCGGTCCACAGGAAGTGCGCGACGGACTCGACGGGGTACGCGGTCAGGTCGGTCGCCCTGCGCCCCCGGTAGTAGAGCTCGTCGCCCTCGAGGAGTGTGAGCTTCGTCCGGATCCGCTCGGTGGTGCCGGTGATCCCGCCGCGCGCCTTGTCCGCGAGCGCTTCGACCTCGTCCACCGCGAAGAGGCTGACCCGGTTGACCTTCGTCCTGGTCAGCAGCCCGCGGCTGACGTAGGCGTAGATCGTCTCCGGCTTCACGCCGAGCCGCCGGGCCGCCTGCGCGGTCGTCAACATTGATTCCATCAATATTGACGATACATGGATAGTCGGATTCATGACCGCATCCATCGAAGTGCCACGGGGTTTGCAGGACGTCGTCGTGACCGAGACCGAGCTCGGGGACGTCCGCGGGACCGAGGGCTTCTACCACTACCGCCAGTACTCGGCGATCGAGCTCGCGTCCTCGCGCACCTTCGAGGACGTCTGGTTCCTGTTCGACCAGGGCAGGCTCCCCACCCTCGCGGAACGCGCGGCGTTCACCGCGGAAGTGGCTCCACTGCGCGAACTTCCCGTTTCGGTACGGGACGTGCTGCCCGCCATCGCGGCCGGCGGCACTCCCCTGTTCGGGCTGCGGACCGCGTTGTCGATGCTGCCCTCAACACCGATGTGGGACGCAGCGATCGAGCAACGCCGCCTCGACGCGCTGCGGGTGTGCGCCGTGACGCCGACGATCCTGGCCGCGCTGCACCGCCTGAAGTCCGGTCTGCCGATCATCGAACCCCGTGCCGACCTGTCCACCGCGGCCAACTGGGTCCACATGGTCACCGGTTCGCTGCCGTCACCGGCCGTCGAGCGAGCGGTCGAGGCGTACCTCATCTCGACGATCGACCACGGCTTCAACGCATCGACGTTCACCGCGCGCGTCGTCGCCTCCGCCGGCGCGGACGTGGTCTCCGCCGTCACCGCGGCGATCGGGACGTTCTCCGGACCGCTGCACGGCGGCGCCCCGGACCGCGCGCTCGAGTCGCTGGACCTGATCGGCACGCCGGACAACATCGACGCGTGGGTACGCGAACGGATCCTGGCGGGCGACCGGATCATGGGTTTCGGGCACGCCGTCTACCGCACCGAGGACCCGCGGGCGCGGATGTTGCGTGAGATAGCGGTCGGCATGGGTGGCCAGTTGGTGGACTTCGCGGTGGCGGTGGAGCGCCGCGTGGTCGAGCTTTTGGCCGAATTGAAGCCAGGGCGCCGGTCACTCAACGTGAACGTGGAGTTCTATGCGGGGGTCTTGCTTGAGCTATGTGGTATCCCCCGGACCATGTTCACACCCACCTTTGCTTGCAGCAGAGTAATCGGCTGGTGCGCCAATGCACTCGAACAGTCGCTTGACAGGAAAATCATCCGACCCAGCGCCAAATATAAAGGACCGGCCGCTCCGCGACCGGTCCCCGTGCCGCATTAGTTGTACGGCGTGCCTTCCAGTACCGTGACGCTGTCAGCGGTAGTGGCTGCGGCGATAGCAGGGACAACGGCCAGTCCGGCGACCAGGGCAGCGGCCACCATGAAGAGTCGGACGAGTCGCATGATTTCCTCCGTCGGCGAAGAAGGGCGGAGATTTTCACTATTGTGCCGGACCAGACGGAAATAGTGGGATACAAATTGGTTAACGCCCGCGAAAAACACCCATCGCGACGTAAGTTCAAATGGGTGAACGCTCTTGTTAACCCAGCGTTCGAGCTATAGCCTCAACCGGTGCTTGGAGGTCCCGCGCGACGGCTGGTCGGCCGTGTGCGCGAACAGACAGGCTTCGCCGACCGGGTGAGTGATCTCGCCCGAGGGCGTGGCGGAGCGGTGCTGGTCGAAGGTGACCCCGGAATCGGGAAGACCACCTTGGTGAAGACGATCAGCACGGACGCCCCGGTCTGCTGGGGCGCAGGTGACGAGCTCGGCCGTGTCCTCCCGCTGCAGCCGTTGGTAGACGCACTGCGCACGTCGCGTGCGGAACTCTTTGGCGCGCAAGGAGGCGCGGCCGGCTCCGACCTTGTCGCAGCCGCCGCCGAGCATGTGATCGAACTGGTCGAGAAGCGCTGCGCGGACGGCCCGCTGGTACTCGTGATCGACGACCTGCAATGGGCAGACGGGGCGACGGTCGCGGTGTGGCGCAGGCTTTCCGACATGGTCGCGCAGCTGCCGCTGTTGCTCGTCGGGGCGATGCGGCCGGTCCCACATCGCGACGACCTTGTCGCGTTACGCCGTACAGGCGTCGATCGCATCCGTTTGGGCGCACTGCCCGCTCGTGCAGTCGCCGAGCTGTTCGGCCTGATCCTCGGCGGCGTGCCGGACGATCGGCTGCGTAAGCTCGCTGCGGGCGCCGGCGGCAACCCGCTCTACCTCGTCGAGCTGTCCGAAGCGTTGGTGCGCGGCAACTGTGTCGAGGTAATCGACGGTAAGGCACGGCTGATCAGCGACCGCGTACCGGACTCGTTGAACGCGGCCATCGCCGACCGCATCGGTTTCGTCAGCGCCGACACCAGAAGCGTGCTCACTGCGGCGGCGTTGCTGGGCGTCGACTTCGAGGTGTCGGACCTCGCCGTGGTGCTGCGCAGCCGGGTGGCCGACCTCGTGCCCGCGCTGCAGGAGGCCACCCACGCCGGCGTGCTGGTCGACGGGGGCTCGGTGCTGTCGTTTCGGCACGGGCTGGTGCGCACGGCGTTGCACGAGGAGCTGCCGCAGGCCGCGCGTTCCGCATGGCATCTGGAAGCAGCGCGCGAACTCGCTGAGGCGGGTGCGGGCAACGAACGCGTTGTGCGACAACTGCTCGCCGGTACCGAAGTCGCGGACTGGGTCGTCCCGTGGTTGATCGAGCACGGCGAATCACTCGTGAGCCACGCTCCCCACGCCGCGATCGAACTGCTGGGCCGGGTGGTTGACGGACCGGACGCACAGCCACGCCGTGAAGAGCTGCTGAGCCTGCTGGCGGACGCGTATTTCCGCGTCGGCGAACACGAGCGCGCCGAGGAATGCGCCGTGTCCGGTCTCCACGTCGCGACCGAGGCACCGACGGACCTCTACTGGACGCTCGCGCAGTGTCGTAGCCTCACCGGCCGGTCCGCCGAGGCGCTCACCGACCTGCACAAGGCCGCGGCCGGTGCGACGGGACGCGACCTCGCCCGATTGCTCGTGCTCACAGCTCGCGCACATTGGGACCTCGGCGACTTCGACGAGGCGGAAACCGTTGCACGGCAAGCGTTCGGGGAAGCGACCGCGTGCGGTGACCGCGGTTCGATCAGTTGGGCACTGCACGTACGAGCGATCGTGGCGATGATGCGCAGCGAGCTGCACTCCGCATTGCCGCTGCTGGACGAGGCACTCGCGGTCGCGTCGTCCGACGACGGCACCGGTGACCTTCGCCTGCTGCTGCAGATCAACCGGGCGCTGGTGCTGGGCGATCTCGACCGACGCACCGAAGCGGTCGAGGCCGCGCGAGCCGTGCGGCAGGCGGCCGACGACGCAGGCAACCTGGTCCGGCTGGCGCAGGCTCAGAGCCTGCTCGGTCAACTGCTGCTACACGCGGGCGACTGGGACGACGCACTGGTCGACGTGGACCTGCTGGGCGACGACGTGAAGAACCCGATAGTCAGCGCCTGTGATCACGGCGTCGCCGCGCTGATCCATCTACACCGTGGTGATGCAACGGCAGCTCGCCGTCATCTCGACTCCGTGGGTACGAACGGCATTGTGATCATTTCGGTGGCGCTCGCGCGAAGCCTGTTCCTGGAACAGGAAGGCGATCTCGCCGGGGCCTTGGACGCATTGCGGCCCGGTCTCACGGACGACGCGGTCATCGAGGACTTGCTACCGGATGCGGTCCGTCTGGCAGTGCAGGTGGGAGACCGCGAACTCGCCGAGCACGCGGTCGGACAGGCCGAGGCCTTGCTGGCCAAGCTCGACGTGCCCCATCGCCAGGCCGCGGTGCTGCAGTGCCGGGCGCTGCTCGACGGTTCCCCCGAAGGCCTGCTCGAGGCCGCGGACCGCTACCAGGAAGCAGGTCTGCCGGAACGCATGGCGCGCGCCCTGTCGTCGGCCGCGGTGCTGTTCGCGGACCAGGGCGACCCGGCGTCAGCTCGCGCGGCACTGACACGCGCGGTCGAGACCTACACGGCGCTGGGCGCGGAGTCGGACACGTTGGCGCTGGCGGCCCGCATGCGCGAACACGGCATCCGCCGCGGCCCCCAGGTGAAGCACCGCCGGGCACACCACGGCTGGGACAGCCTCACGCCCGCCGAGCAACGGGTCACGGAACTGGTCGTGCAGGGCCTGTCGAACCAGCAGATCGGCGAGCAGCTGTTCCTGTCACGGCGCACGGTGTCCACTCACGTGTCGCACGTACTCGCGAAGCTCGGCGTCCGTTCGCGCACCGACATCACGCGGGAGGCCGTGCGCCGGGGAGTCATGCCGAGCTAGCACCCAGAAGCTCAACGCACGTCGAACGGCAGCCACCCACGCACTCGCCGACCCAACATCCCGTTCGACAATGCCAAGCCCCAGTCGACAATCCCGAACGCACACACCCGCCCACGCCCGCAATCCACCACACCCGTTCGACACACGGCACCCATACCGCTCAGTCACGGCACACGGTGTCCCACACACTCGCGAAGCTCGGCGTCCGTTCGCGCACCGACATCACGCGGCAGCCCGTGCGCCGGGGAGTCATGCCGGGCCAGCACCCGGAAGCTCAGCGGCACGACGTACCACCAGATGGAGAACCAGCCGAGCAGCCCGGTGGTGATCCACACCGCGAGCATCGTGCCGAGCACGACGTCGAGAATCAGCATGAGCGCGGCGGCGAGCGCCAGCATCAGCAGGAAGAGCCCACCGGTGGTGAACCGGCTGGAGACACGCACCAGTTCCCGCTTGAGCCGCTTGCGGAACACCAGGCGGTGGAACGACGCGGGCGCGATGAGCAGCCCGGTGCTGGTGGCGCCCAGGACGAGCGCGGCCACGTACACGTTGCGCTGGAAGTCGGTCAGCAGCAGGAACCGCGGCGTGAAGGCGAGCGTGAGCAGGAACGCCAGGAGGAGCTGCACGCCCGTCTGTGCGACCCGCACTTCCTGCAGGATCTCGGAGTAACTCCGGTCCAGCTGCTCCTGTTGGTTCATCATCGCCTCCGCCATGTGTGGTCTGAACTCGGACCACACTGGCGGCGATGATCGGGTCAGACATCCGTCAGGTGACGTAGGGCTGAAATCAATCCAACGCGTGGATGTCCATCCGCATCCGCTCGCGATCGCGATCGACGACGTCCGAGGACCCCGCCAGGCCGGCCGAGCGCTCACGGTGAGCGTCGAGCCAGATGGCCACAACACCGACAACCAGGAAGAACACCGCAGCAGTCATGGCACTAAGTTTGCGCCCGACGATATCCAGCCAACAGTGGCAGATCCGACGATGTACGCTAATATCCTGCCATGCTGCGTTCCGTGGCGGTCCCGCTGATCGAGGGCGTGGCCCCGTTCGAGTTCGGCCTGCTCTGCGAGGTGTTCGGTGTCGACCGGACGTCGGACGGCGTGCCGCCGATCGAGTTCCGCGTGTTCGGTGAACGCCCAGGCGAGCCGGTGCCGACGTCCATCCCCGGTGTCTCGCTCACCCCGCCGCTGGGCCTGGAGGCGCTGGAGGACGTCGACCTGATCGCCCTGCCCGCGGCGCGCATCCGCGACGAGTACCCCGCCGCGATTGTCCAGGCACTGCGCCACCTGCACGGCACCTCCACCATCGCGCTGTCGGTGTGCAGTGGCGCGTTCCTACTCGGCGCGGCCGGCCTGCTCGACGGCAGGCGCTGCACCACCCACTGGCGCGAGACCGAGCAGTTCCGCCGCCGGTTCCCGCTGGCCCACGTCGACCCGGACGTCCTGTTCGTCGACGACGGCGACATCATCACCAGCGCCGGCACCGCCGCGGGCATCGACGCCTGCCTGCACCTGGTGCGACGTGAGCTCGGCACGCGCGCAGCCACGGCCATCGCCCGGCGCATGGTCGTGGCGCCACAACGGGATGGCGGTCAGCGGCAGTTCGTCGAATTGCCGATTCCGGAGTGCACCGGGGATTCGCTGGAGCCCGTACTGGAAGGCGTGCTGAACACCCTGTCGGCCGACCACACGGTGGCTTCGCTGGCACGGAGAGCGAACATGTCCGAGCGAACCTTCGCGCGACGGTTCGTGGCGGAAACCGGGACCACGCCGAACAAGTGGCTCACGATGCAGCGGGTGCTGCACGCCCGGAAACTGTTGGAGGAAACGACACTCGGGATCGACGAGGTCGCGTCGGAATCAGGATTCGGCACCGCGGCACTGCTGCGGCACCACTTCCACAAGATTGTCGGAGTGCCGCCGAGCGACTACCGCAAGACGTTCGCGCACCGCTAGGAACACTCCGGATCCGGGACGGCCGTCAGCTTCCCGATCACCCGTTCCGAAATGCGCGCCAGCACCGCGACCTCCTCCTCGGAGAGGTGGTCGAACATCAGCGCGCGCACCTGTTCAACATGCCTGGGTGCCGCCGCTTCGATAGCCGCGCGCCCCGCGTCGGTGAGCACCACGAAAGCGCCGCGCCCGTCCGAACGGCAGTTCTCCCGCCGCACGAGCCCGCGCTTCTCCATCCGCCCGATGTGGTGCGAGATGCGGCTCTTCTCCCAGTGCAGGTTGCGCGCGAGCTCGAGCACCCGGACCCGGCCGTCCGGCACGTCGGTGAGCTGCACGAGCACGGCGAAGTCGGCCATGGACAGCTCGGAGCTGCTCTGCATGTCGCGCGCGAGGCGCGCGTTGAGCTCGCCCTGCATGCGCAGATACGCCCGCCAGGCGTGCTGCTGGGCGGCGTCCAGCCACCGGGTATCCGACGTCACGGTCCTAGTATACGGGAATAGTTGACACGTCACCCACGTTGGGTGCAATGTAGGTGATGCATCAACCAAACCCCTGGAAGGACCGCCATGACCACGGCCACCAACCTCTCCGAACTGACCGGCGACTACGTCATCGACGCCGCGCACTCCCGCATCGGGTTCGTCGCGCGCCACGCGATGGTCACCAAGGTTCGTGGTTCGTTCAACGAGTTCGACGGCAAGTTCAGCATCGACGGTGACAACCCGGCGAACAGCTCCGCCGAGGTCGTCATCCAGGCCGGCAGCATCGACACCCGCAACGAGCAGCGCGACGGCCACCTGCGCACCAACGACTTCCTCGCGCTCGAGACGTACCCGACGATCACCTTCAGGTCGACCTCGGTCGAGCAGCTCGACGAGAGCACGTTCCGCCTGACCGGCGACCTGACCATCAAGGACGTCACGAACAGCGTGTCGATCGACTTCTCGTACGAGGGCGTCGCCAAGGACCCGTTCGGCAACACCCGCATCGGGTTCGAGGGTTCGACCACGATCAACCGCAAGGACTACGGCGTGACCTGGAACGCCGCGCTCGAGACCGGCGGCGTGCTGGTCGGCGAGAAGGTCGTGCTGGAGTTCGAGATCTCCGCCATCAAGTCCTGACGACCGCGACCGAACAGGGGGCGTGGTGCACGAGGGCCTGGCCGGTGGAACCGAGCAGCATGCCGGTGAAACCGTCCCGCCCTCGGCACCCCACCACCATCAGCTGGGCCGAAGCACCCAGCCGCAGCAACATCGGCACGGGCCGCTCGTCGGTCACAACGGGTGACACGGCCACGTCCGGGAACTTCTCGCGCCACCGCGCCAGCCGCTGGGCCAGCACCGCGGAATCCCCGTCCGACCAGGCGGCCACCAGCGGAGCACCACGGGCCGAGGCCTCCTCGAAGCCGAGGGACAGCACCACGTCGGAGCCGGGCGCGAGATCCACCCCGACGACCACGGCACCGGAGTCCGCGTCCCCGCGTACGACGACCACCGGGCACGACGCGTAGGTCGCCAGTCCGAGCGCCGTCGAGCCGACCACCGCGCCCGTGAAACCACCCAGCCCGTGCGCTCCCACCACCACCCGCCTGGCCCGCACCGACTCGGCCAGCAACGTCGGCACCGGGTGCTCCATCCGCAGATCGTGCTCGACGACCAGGTCCGGCTCCACGTCGTGGGCCACGGCCACGGCCTGTGACAACCACAGCCGGCCCTGGTCGTACATCGCCGAGCGCAGCTCACGCGCGGTGCTGATCACCTCCGGATAGCCGCGCGTCGGCAGGCTGTAGGCGTGCACGAGGCGCAGCGGCAGCCGATACCTCGTGCACGCGCGCGCCGCCTGGGCGACCGCGGTCAACGCCGATCCCGAACCGTCGACCCCGGCCACCACCGGCGGTGCGGATGTGGTCATGATCTGAACGTAAGGCGACCGGCTGATTGCGCCGCGTGCCGTAGGTCCTGTTCTCCCAGGGCCTTTGGAACCGCGCTACCGTGATGCGCATGGTGACGCGCGTCTTCCTCGTCGACGACCACGAGATCGTCCGCCGCGGGATCGCGGATCTCCTCGAAGAGGAGTCCGATCTCGAGGTGGTCGGCGATGCAGCGAGTGTGACCGAGGCGCTCGCCAAGGTCCCCGGAGCCCAGGCCGATGTCGCGGTGCTCGACATCCGCCTGCCCGACGGCAACGGCATCGAGCTGTGCCGCGAGCTGCGCAGCCGGCTGCCCGGACTGCAGTGCCTGATGCTGACGTCCTTCGCGGACGACGAGGCGCTGTTCGACGCGATCATGGCGGGCGCGTCAGGGTTTGTGCTCAAACAGATCCTCGGCGCGGACCTCGTCAATGCCGTGCGCACGGTCGCGGCCGGGCAGTCCCTTCTCGACGCCCGCACGACGAGCGCGCTGCTCAACCGGATCCGCCGCGAACGCGAGGAGGGCGACCCGCTGCGGATGCTGTCCGAGCAGGAACGCACTGTCCTCGACCTGATCGGCGAAGGCCTCACCAACCGGCAGATCGCCGAGCGGATGTTCCTCGCCGAGAAGACGGTCAAGAACTACGTGTCGCACCTGCTGGCCAAGCTCGGCATGCAGCGCCGCACGCAGGCCGCGGTGTTCGCGAGCCAGTTCCGCAAGCCGGACGGCAAGGCTAAGTAAGCGGAACCCGCCACGTCAGGCGCGTGCCGCCGTTGGACGTCACCTCGAGGCTGCCGCCGAACCGCTCCGCGCGCTTGCTCAGGTTGAGCAACCCGCTGCGCGCGACGCCGCGCGGGATGCCGGTTCCGTTGTCCTGCACGGTGATCACGAGTTCGTCGGACGCGTCGACCGACACCGTCAGCTCGGTGGCGCCCGAGTGCCGAACGGCGTTCGTCACCGCCTCGCGCACGACGGCCTCCGCGTGCTCGCCGAGATCGGCGGGCACGGAGTTGTCAACGGTGCCGGTCATCCGCACCGCGGGCGACAGCACGCTCTCCTCGGTGAGCTCGGCGACGAGGTCGAGCAGCCTGCGGCGCAACGACGTCGTGTCCGTCGAGTGCAGGTCGAAGATGGACGTCCGGATCTCGCGCACGGTCTCGTCGAGCTGCTCCACCGCGGTGCGCAACCGTTCCTTGAGGTCCGGATCGTTCAGCCGGCGCATGGTCGCCTGCAGGTTCAGCCCCGTGACGAAGAGCCGCTGGATCACGTGGTCGTGCAGGTCGCGGGCGATCCGGTCACGGTCCTCCAGCACGTCCAGCTGACGCTGAGATCGTTGCTGCTCAACGAACTCCAGCGCGACGGCCGCCTGGTCCGCGAAGGACGCGAGCACCGGCACCTGTTCGGGCAGGAACCGGGGGCCGCCACGCACCCGCAGTGCCAACAGGACTCCCGTGATGACCGTGCCGGACCGCAGTGGAACCGCGAGCAGCGGGCCGAACCCACCGGGGGCGTCGAGATCGTCGACGAGCAACGGAACGCCGGACCGCACGACCTCGGCCGCGGCGAAGCTCGCCGGCGAGAAGTGGTCGACCCGATCGCCCGCGGAGGCCGCGACGTTCATCGGCGTGTGCTGCTCGTCGCCGAGCACGATGAGAGCGCTGTCAGCCGCCGCCAGCTCGACCGTTCGTTGCGCGATCAACCGCAGCGCGTGGTCGCCGGATGCGCCGCCGAGCAGCTCGGAGTTGATCTCGCCGATGGCCTCGAGCCACCGTTCACGCATGCGTGAACGTTCGAAAAGTCGTGCGTTCTCAATAGCCACACCGGCCGCGGCGGCCAATGCCTGCAGCACGGCCTCGTCGTCCGCCGTGAACTCGGAGGAGTCGATCTTCTCCGTCATGTAGAGGTTGCCGAACACCTCGTCGCGCACCCGCACGGGCACGCCGAGGAAGCTGTGCATCGGCGGATGGTTCGGCGGGAATCCAACTGACATCTCGTGCTGTGCCAGGTCCCGCAACCGGATCGGCGTCGGATCCTTGATCAACGCGCCGAGCAGCCCCTTGCCCTCGGGCAGATGTCCCATTTTGGCGCGGGTTTCGTCGTCGACGCCGACGTGGACGAACTCCGACAGGTCGTCGCGCGTGCCCAGCACGCCCAGCGCGCCGTACCGCGCGCCGACCAGGTCCGTTGCAGCCTGCACGATTCGCTGCAGCGTGGAGTCCAGCTCCAGCCCCGATCCCACGGCCAGGACGGCACCCAGGAGCTCCTGCATGTGGTCCCTGGTCGTGACGATCTCGTCCATGCGGTCGCGCACCTCGCCGAGCAGCTCGTCGAGGCCACGCCGGCGCAGATGACCGCCGACGCCCCTCCCGAATCGTCCCGACATACGACCGGCCATGCTCCACAGCGTGGCACGCCACACCGATCTCTACCAACAACGGCCCTACCAAAAGGGGACCTTCGACCGTGGCTGCCAGAGGCTCCCGATCGGACAGTGGGTACATGACTATGGCGGCGACTCCTGCGCTCGGGCTGGCGAGCGAGGACGTGCGAGGTGTACTCGCGCTTGCTTCCCCCGACGCGCACTGCAGGTTCGTCGTCCGCCCCGAACAGATCGAACTGCACACAACTTTTCCGCACAGTCGTGAGGGCAGGCTGGCCTGCGGAGCCGCCCTGCTGAACGTGCGGCTGGCGTTGCAAGGTCACGGCGTGCGGCCGCTCGTGACGCTGCTGCCCGGCCCGAGCGCGGGCAACGCCGCCGCCGTCGTCCGGCTCGGGGGCCACCAGGACCCGAGCCCGGACGTGCTGGCACTGCTGCACGCCCTGCGCACACATCGGAGGTCCTGGTCGGCCACCACCCGCGGTCTGGGCGGCCACCGCGGCGTGCTCGCCCGCGCGGCCGAGGTCGAACGCGCGTGGCTGCACCCGATGGGCAACACCACTTCGGACATCGTCGTGTGCTCGTTCTCCGACGGCGCGGCGGCCGAGCTGCGCGCCGGTCAGGCGACCCAGCGGGTGGTGCTGACCGCGGCGACCGTCGGGGTGTCGCTCGTGCCGGTTTCGCACACCACGTGCCTGTCCGCCCTGCGGGCGGACCTGCGCCCCTGCCTGGGCAGCACCCTGGTCCCGCAGACCGTGCTGCGGGTCAGCGCCGCCTAGGACACAGGGATGAGGATCGCGCCGGGCCGAGCCACGCGGGGGTGACACGTGGCGCGGCCGGGCGCGATCCGTCGCACTCGCACCACGCGGGAGCCCCACGACGCACACCACGCCACGCGGGAACCCCACGACGCACACCACGCCACACGGGAGCCCCACGACGCATGTCACGCCACACGGGGCTCCCGCGTGGCGTGACAACACCGGGCTCCCGCTATGTGGTGATGAACTTGTCCGGCTCGGCCACCGGCGACTCGACCAGCAGGTTCTTGTACTCGTCCTCAATGCCCTTGTTGTGGATCTGAATGGCCAGCGGAGCCACGCGGCCCGCCGGTTCCTTCTTGTCCTCGAACTTCAGGACCTCGGTCGCCTTGCACTTCGTGGCGTTCTCCGGAAGCGGGCAGCACGCCATGCGGGCGATACCGGTCACGTGGTTGGCGAGAATTTCACACTGCGCCCACTTGTGGATGTCCCACTTGGGGTGCGGATAGCGCGTGAACAGGCCTTTACCGCCGTTGTTGTGGCCGGGCCGGTAATCCCACGAGCCGCCGTTGGGCGGCTGGAACTGGATGGCACCGAGGCCGTTCAGCGCCGGCGTCTGGATCTTGCCCCAGATCAACACGGTCGGCTGGTGGTTGCCGGAGACCTGGCGCACGTGGAATATCCAGCGGAAACTGCCGTACTGCTGCTTGTTGTAGTACAGCCAGCCGCGGGTCGCGTCCTTCTGGCTGTGGATCGCGCCGTTCTTGACGACGAACATCTTGTCGGCGTGGGCGGTCCATCCGTCCAGCGTCTTGCCGTCGAAAATGGGAACGAGCTTCGGTTCCGCGGCACCGGCCGCCGGCAGCGCCGCGCCGACGAGCAGCGCGAATGCGACGGTGAGCATCCACAATGGACGACGAATCATATTACCGTCCTCTGAAGGAATTTCTCAGCGACGGTGAGACCAAGGCTAGAAGCAAGTCATCGGATCAGTCAACGCCAGTCAACCGATTGACCCTGTTTCTGAAAACGGACATCACGGCCGCACCGCCCGCCAGACCAGCCGCCCCAGCTCGACGTGACAGATGTCGTTGTGCGCGCCGGCGATGCCGTCCCTCGTGGCCACGACCGCCCGCGCGTCGATGTTGTGCACCCGGCCCGGCGCCAGGTCCCCGACCGAACGCAGGTCGACATGGTCGACCAGATCGATCCCCGGCCCGCGCACGCCGTGTGCGCCGATCGCGCCGTACTTCGGCAGCCTTCCAGGGGCGAAGTCGACCTGCCGGCCCGACCGCGCGCCGAGCGGATAGAAACGGCATACGGCATTGTCGAACGGCGACGTCGTGACCAGCACCGGACCGGTGACACGCCGGTCGCCGACGACGGACCGGAAGTAGCCCGCGTGGCCGCGGTCCTCGGGGATGTCCGAGCAGTACGACCACAACGACATCGCGCCCTGGATGAGCGCCATGGTGGCTACCGGACGGTCCGCCCGCATCGCCGCGCCGGACATCACGATGCACCCGAAACTGTGGCCCATCAGGTGAATCCGGGCCTGCGGCGCCGCCCGCTGCAGGTCGCGGACCAGGGCCGCCGCGCCGCCCTCGCCGAACGTGCGGGCCCGCTTCTTCATCTTCCAGAACGTCAGCACGCGCAACGGATCCAGCAGGCCGCCGAAGGAGAAGCCGCCGAACGAGGCCGCGTCGTCCAGCAGGCAGCCCTGGTAGAGCTGCTCGGCGTCGAACGGCGCCCGGTCGTGCTCGTCGGGCAGGTCGGGATCCGCGGCCTCCAGGAAGTCGTACGCCTCGCGAACCCGCGGCGGCAGCACGTCGGGCGCCGCGTCCTCCATCGCCGCGTCGACGATCGTGCGGACGGCCGCCTGCCGGGCCGCTCCCCCGCCGAGCAGCCGAGCACTCTCCGCCACGAAGGACATCGACCCGATCTCTTCGTCACCCCACGCCTTGCTCGGCCAGTGCAACCCGATCAGCAGCGACTTGAACCCGCCGGGCGAGTTGTGCGCGTGCTCGCGTTCGGCGCGGCAGTCGGCCATGGTGCCGAGCCACTTGCCGTACTGCTCGCGCGCCGCGGGCACGTCGCCCATCCAGCCGTGGCTGAACAGGAAGATGTCGGTGACGCCGTTCTGCGCCTCCCGCACCACGTCGCGGCTGTCGCCACCCCGTTCGCGACCGTCCTCGTCGTAGGCGAGCAGGTGGTAGCGGACGTCGTCGTGGCCGGGAACGGTTTCTCTCGACATCGGGGCCTCTCCTTCACGCGCGCACGGCGGGATCGCCGAGCACCACGTAGTCGCGTGCGTCGTTGCTCGCGGTCCACAGCCACGCGAGCATGCGGTCGTCGATGAGCTTGTCGTCGTCGCGCGCGGCGTCGAGCTCGGTGGCGAGCTGCGTCGCGATGGACGCCCAGCGCGAGTTCATCGCCTCCATGGCGTTGCCCAGCCGGTGTCCTTTGTGGATGTCCAGCATGGTGCCGACCATCGAGGTGATCTGCGCCTTGGCACCCTTCCAGAGGAAGGAGTAACCCCACGCGCGATCCACGTGCCCGACGAAACCCAGCAGCCCCAGGGAAAGCAGCTTCTTCGGCAGGCTGGACACGTACGGCTGGTCCGGATAACCCGCGCTGTAGCAGGCGAACGAGAACACGATCCTCGTCGCGAGCGGTGCGACCACGTCGGCCGCGGACAGGTAGTGCGCGGGGTCGACCTCGCGCGCCACTGCGAGCGGGCCGGGCCAGTCCTGGCACACCAGCGATCCCTGGATCTCTTTGATCGCACCGTGTTCGCTGCCGAGACCGTGGGTCGCGGTGAACAGCACGGGCGGCCCGTCCTCGAGGAGCCCGGCCAACCGCGCCTTCGTCGCCACCGGACCGATGTCGCTGCTGACAACGTCCGCCGACGACCGGCTCGCGAGCTGGTCGGCGAGCGGCTGCACCAGCCTGCTCGCGCTGAGCGCCGTGGCGGTGTCACCGGCATTGCGCGTGCCGAACAGGTGCACGGCCGGCCGCGAGAACGCCCGCTCCTCCGCGACACACACGGCCTCGGCATACGCGGCGTACTCAGAAGGTGTGTCGAGGTCGATCCGGCCGACCGCGTAGTCGACGTCGAGCTGGTACTGGAACGGAAACGAGATCGCGGTCGGTGGTCCGACGATGAGCAGGTAGTACGGCACCACGTTCGGGTCGGCCGGGCCCGGTCCCATGCCGTTGCGCATCAGGAAGTCGCTGACGCTCTCGCCCCGCCGCACGAAGTACCGGTGGAACCGGCGTCCCGCGTCCCGCTCACGCAGGCGCAGCAACGGTTCCAGCGCGGTCACCACCTCGGGCGAGACGTCCTCCGGGAACAGCACGCCCCAGCCGGTCTGCGCCAGATCGTCCGGGTCGTCGACGAAGAGCACGCCGAACGTCGCCTCGTTCAGCATGTCGCGACGACGCATGCCGCGCAGGAACGCGGACTTCGTGTCCGTCTCCTGCGCGAGCCTGGCCACCGCGGACGGACCCATCCGCGGGAACAGGTACCCGCCGGTGTGTGCGTCCACTCCGTTGAAGGCGACCATGGTTCACGCTCCCGTGGCCAGCAGCACGATGATCACCACGAGCTCGATCGCGGCGATCGCGGCGAGGATGCGCAACTGGTTCTTGTGCAGCTTCGCGCTCGACAGGTCGCCCGCCAGCTGGAACGACTCGCGCAGGAAGTCCTGCTCGTGCCGCAGCAGCCCCTTGGTGTTCACCGGCGGCGCGTAGGCGAGCTTCGCCTTGGGCAGCAGGAACTTGACCTGCCGGCCCCGCCGCTTCCACTCGTAGGCGGCGACCTGCCAGCTGTCGAGGTTCTGCAGCTGCCACGCCCGGTTGTTCTCCAGCACCGCGGCGACGAGCCGGTCGTGCGACAGCTCGTACCACTTGGTGCCGCCGCGGGTGTCGCTGCGGATCAGGTAGGCGTCTTCCAGGCGGTCCAGCACCCGCGTGCCGCCCACCGGGCCGGCCGTGGTCTGCCTGCGCCTGCCGTTGTCGGTCAGTTCCTCCTCGAACCAGTCCCGCAGATCGCGTTCGGGCACGCCGAACTCGGCCTCGACGTCGTCGAGGGCCTGGTCGTAGTACTTGCCCAGCGCGGAGTCGATGTCGGCGTCCCGCGCGTCTCCGACCGTGATGGTCGTGGCCCCCTCGCCGTGCGCGGACCGCCAGTCCTCCCACAGCTGACGGCACACGACCTGCAGCTGGAACGGTTCGACGCACGTGTCGCCGGCCAGCCGGTCGACGAGCACCATCGCCGCGTCGTCGGTGAACGTGATTCCCGTGTCCTGGGCCGGTTTCTGGACGGCGTCCAGCGCGTCCTGCTTGTCCAGCAGGTCGAGCCGGTAGCGCACGCGCAGCTCGCCCGGCAGGTACCGCAGGTACCGGTCCAGCGCGCCCAGGTAGTCCTCGCGGATCGCGAGCAACGCCCACAGTGAGCACTCCTGCAGCGCGTCGCCCAGCTCGGCGAAGAACTGCTCCTTCGCGTCCAGGCCCGCCGGGTCGAGCGTCAGCGTCTCCTCCAGCTGGTCGAGGATCAGCACCCGGCGCCCCGAGTCACCCAGCGCCTCGCACAGCACCTGGCTCAGCGTCATCGCCGCGAGCTCGTCGGGGTCGTGTTTCTTGCGCCCCAGCAGGTCGAGTGCCAGCGCGTAGCTGAACCGGTTGCGCGGCTGGATACCGGTCGGCTTCGGGCACTCCACCCGCAACGCCTTCGTCGGCCGGAATTTCTCCTGTTCCAGCAGCTTCAACACCGACGCCTGGATCAGCGAGGTCTTGCCCGCGCCGGACGGAGCGTGCAGCAGCACCACCCGTTCGGCCATCAGCAGGTTCGTCAGCTCCGTCGCCTCGCGCTGCCGGTTGGGCAGCGTCTCGGTGTCCCGGAAGGCCCTCGGTCCCACATAGGGGTTGTCCGCGCTCATACCGCCAGCCCCGTCCGGTCGCGCAGGTCGGCCAGGAACGTCCTGGCGTCGCTCCAGAAGATGTGCACGTTGCTCAGCGACGACTCCAGATACCGTTGCGCCGCCTCGGGTTCGATGACGTCGACGTCCGGCATGAGCTGAACGCCGACGTGCGGGTAGTCGTCGCGCAACTGCGCCCCGCCGAACGTCTGGATGCTCTGGTAGAGCACCTGGAAGTCCCACTCGCGCAGCTGGTAGCCGACGAACAAGAGCGAACGGTTCGTCAGGCTCAGCGACAGCGTGGGCAACAGTTTCGACATTGTCGGACGCCGTTCGATCCACGCGCTGAGCCACGCGAAGTAGTCGTCCTCGGTCAGCACCAGGGAGTCCGGCCGGTCGAGCCGGCCGAACAGGTGGCACACCCACGGACTGTCCACTGTGGGCAATGGCCACTTCTGGACGTCCTTGTCGTCCAGGTCGAGCCACTTGCCGTCGCCGGACCACGGGAAGCACAGCGTGCGCGGCTCCTTGCCCCGTTCCCGCATCGCGTCCTGCAGCAGGTTCGTCCAGCCGGTCGTGAAGTACACCTTCGACCGCAGCGCGGACACCACGCGGTACGGGTCGTCCGGGTCCTCGGCCCGCGTGCGCCGACCGATCTCGTGGATGATCGGCAGCGGGTTGCGGCACGTCAGCAGGTTCTCCGGCAGACCGTGGAAGGCGTCGCCCTCCTTCGCGATCTCGACACGTTCCAGCAGGTCGTCGAGCAGGTACTTGCGGAGGTAGGCGCGCACGACGGCCGGTTTGCGCCCGACCCGCAGGTACTGCGCGACCTGGGCGAGATTCGTCCGCCCGAACGGCGCGATGGGCATCTGCCAGCGCCGCACCCACCGCTGCGCGATTTCCGAACGGGAGCCGACAATGCCGTCCGCGAGCCCCGGCCCGAGCACCGGGGTGACCTCTTCCATCGCCATTACCGCGCCGATGTCCTCCCACACCGTGTCGGAGACCGAGGTGACCGACGGCTGGTAGGCACGGCCGGACCTCAGCCGGGAGAACAGCACCGGCGCCCACCAGTCCGGCCGATCGCGGACGGCCCTGCGGGCGACGGCCACCGCGCGGTCCACGACCGGCTGCTCGCGGAAGGCGCTGAAGAACGCGGTCGCGAAGTCCTGCGCGGTCTTCATGGTGACCTCGCCCTGCATCGCGATCACGGCGGGAATCCCGGCGCCGGACAGCCGCGGACCGAGCCCACCCAGAACGACGTTCCCCATTGCCGACTGACAGGACAACAGGATCGACAATGTCGGACGCCGTTCGACACCGCGCACCCGCTCGGCGAGCCGCAGCCCGTCCACGCGCGCGTACTTCCCGTCCGGCCCCTCCAGCACGAGGTGCGCCTCGCCGTCCACCCATCGGCCGTGCGCGACCAGGTAGAGAACTTCGTAGTGGTGCTTCTCCAACTGTTCGGCGATCCGGGCGAGGCTCGCCTCGCCACCCCCGCAGAGCACGTCGACGCTGTAACCCTGCAACGCGGCCAGCGCCCGTGCCCGTTCACCCGCGGCGTCGACGTCGGCGAGCCGGTATTGCGCGAGGTCGTCCGGCGCCGCGATCACGACGAGCGCCCGATGACCGGGGCTGGTGGTGAGCGTGATCGGCCGCCAGTCCTCGCTGCTCAGGTACCGGGAGAACAGGACGTTGTCCATCGTGGCGATGGGCGGGCCGTCCGCGCCGGGCGCGCGCACCGACTCCCAGCGCAGGTTGTGGAACCGCGCCGGGCCGTGCACGTGCAGCCGCAGGTGCAACGGCTCCCCGCCGGCCGCGATCAGCGCCTTCTCGTAGAACTCGACGACCTTGTCGTGAGCGAACAGCATTCGAGATAGTCGAACGCCGTACGCCGGTTCGTCGTCCCCAACGGCCGCGAGCGCCTGTTCGTCGATCCGGACGCCGTCGTTGACGTGATCGAGCCGGTCGTCACTGCCGGGTGCGACCAGCCGGAGACTGACCTCGAAGTTCTCCCGGTCGTCGTCCCAGACCAGGCCCAGTTCCATGTCGGCAGCCATGACTCACCGTCCAGCACGCGGTTCGAGCGACCGCGTATCAACAGGTGTCGTCAAGGGTGCCGCGAGATACGCCCAACCCCAATCAGGGCACCGGCATTCACCCGAACGCCGATGCCTCCATTCGTCCTAGATGTTGTGGCGGCACTGGCCGCCGACCTCGAAGAAGGGCTCCGCGATCTGTCCCAGCGCGCACACCCGCGCGGCATCGATCAACAAGGCGAACACACTGGCACCCGACTGAGCCGCCCACGTAGCCCCGCCAGCGCCCGTCCGCCAACGCCCGGTGCACCGCCTGAAACGCCCACGTCCGCTCGCCCCGCAACGGCCCCCGCCTGAGCCGCCTCACGCAACGCCGCCAGCGCCCCGTCCGCCCTAGATGTTGCGCCGGTACTGACCGCCCACCTCGAAGAACGCCTCCGTGATCTGCCCCAGCGTGCACACCCGCGCCGCATCCATCAACACCGCGAACACATTGGCACCCGACTGAGCCGCCTCCCGGAGCGCCGCCAGCGCCTCGTCCGCCTCCGCCCGGTGCGCCGCCTGGAAAGCCCGCGTGCGCTCGACCTGCGAGGCCTTCTCCTCCTCGGTCGCGCGAGCCAGCTCGATCGTGACGTGCTCGTCGTCGGTGTGCTCCGGCAGGAACGTGTTGACGCCGATGAGCGGCAGCGACCCGTCGTGCTTGCGCTGCTCGTAGAGCATCGACTCGTCCTGGATGCGGCCACGCTGGTAGCCGGTCTCCATCGCGCCGAGCACGCCGCCGCGTTCGGAGATGCGGTCGAACTCGGCGAGCACGGCCTCCTCGACCAGGTCGGTCAGTTCGTCGATGACGAACGAACCCTGCAGCGGGTTCTCGTTCATCGACAGGCCCCACTCCTTGTTGATGATCATCTGGATGGCCATCGCACGGCGGACGCTGGACTCGGTCGGCGTGGTGATCGCCTCGTCGTAGGCGTTGGTGTGCAAGGAGTTGCAGTTGTCGTATAGCGCGCACAGCGCCTGCAGCGTGGTGCGGATGTCGTTGAAGTTCATCTCCTGCGCGTGCAGCGACCGGCCCGAGGTCTGCACGTGGTACTTGAACTTCTGCGAACGTTCCGCGGCGCCGTAGCGGTCGCGCATCGCGACGGCCCAGATCCGGCGGGCCACGCGGCCGATGACGCTGTACTCGGCGTCCATGCCGTTGGAGAAGAAGAACGACAGGTTGGGCGCGAAGTCGTCGATGTTCATGCCGCGCGCCAGGTACGACTCGACGTAGGTGAAACCGTTGGCGAGCGTGAAGGCCAGCTGGCTGATCGGGTTCGCCCCGGCCTCGGCGATGTGGTAGCCGGAGATCGACACCGAGTAGAAGTTGCGGACCTGGTTCTGGATGAACCACTCCTGGATGTCGGCCATCATCCGCAGCGAGAACTCGGTGGAGAAGATGCAGGTGTTCTGGCCCTGGTCCTCCTTGAGGATGTCCGCCTGCACCGTGCCGCGCACGTGCTGCAGCGCGAACGCCTTGAGCTGCTCATACTCGGCCTCGTCCGGCACGCGGCCGTGCTCGTCCTCGAACTTGTCGACCTGCTGGTCGATCACGGTGTTGAGGAAGTACGCGAGGATCGTCGGCGCCGGGCCGTTGATCGTCATCGACACCGACGTCGTGGGCGCGACGAGGTCGAAGCCGTCGTAGAGGGCCTTCATGTCGTCCAGCGACGCGATCGAGACGCCCGAGGTGCCGATCTTGCCGTAGACGTCCGGCGGGGTGTCCGGGTCACGGCCGTACAGCGTGACCGAGTCGAACGCCGTGGACAGGCGCGTCGCCGGGTTGCCGTGCGAGAGGTACTTGAATCGCTTGTTGGTGCGGAACGCATCGCCCTCGCCGGCGAACATGCGCGCCGGGTCCTCGCCGTCGCGCTTGAACGGGAACACGCCCGCGGTGAACGGGAAGAAGCCGGGCAGGTTCTCCTTGCGCAGGAAACGCAGCAGGGATCCCTCGTCGTCGTAACGCGGCAGGCTGACGCGGCGGACCTTGTTGCCGGACAAGGTCTCCTTGGTCAGCTTGGTGTGGATCTCCTTGTCGCGCACGTGGAAGACGAGCTCGTCGCCCTCGTACTGCTCCTTGGTCTGCCGCCACGCGGCGAGCACGCGTTCGGTGTCGCGGTCGATCTGCTCGTACGCGGCCTGGGCAAGCTCTGCGATGTCCACAGTGGACTTACCGGCGGTGTCCAGCGCCTTGCGGGCGTTCTCCAGCTCGGTGTGCCGCTTGACGGCGCCGACCTGCTCGTCGGTCCGGCGGTGGTAGGCCCGCACGGTGTCGGCGATGTCGCTGAGGTAGCGGGCGCGCTGCGGCGGCACGACCGTCGACGCGCTGGTCGAGACCTTGGTGTCGACGTGCGGGAGCACGCCCTCCTCGACGTGCAGGCCGTGCTCGACGAGGCCGCTCCTGAGGAACTGGTAGAGCGCGGTGACGCCATCGTCGTTGAACGTGGCGGCGCTGGTACCGAAGACCGGCATGTCCTCCCACTTGGCGCCGAACGCCTCGCGGTTGCGCACCAGCTGCCTGCTGACGTCGCGCCGCGCGTCCTCGGCGCCGCGGCGTTCGAACTTGTTGATCGCCACGGCGTCGGCGAAGTCCAGCATGTCGATCTTCTCGAGCTGCGACGCGGCGCCGAACTCCGGCGTCATCACGTACAGCGAGAAGTCCACGAACGGCACGATCGCCGCGTCGCCCTGGCCGATGCCGGGCGTCTCGACGATGACGAGGTCCGCGCCGGACGCCTTGCACGCCTGGATGGCGTCGTTGAGCCCGTCCGGGGTCTCGCTCCCGGCCTGCCGCGTGGCCATGGAGCGGAAGAAGACGTGGTCGCCGTCCAGGCAGTTCATCCGGATGCGGTCGCCGAGCAGCGCGCCGCCGCCCCGCCGGCGCGTCGGGTCGATCGCGAGCACGGCGATCTTGAGCTTGTCCTGCTGGTCGAGCCGGAAGCGGCGGACCAGCTCGTCGGTCAGCGACGACTTGCCCGAGCCGCCCGTGCCGGTGATGCCGAGGACGGGCACCTTCCGCTCGGTCCTGAACTCCTGCGGCTTCCCGGCCTCGATGAGCGTGATCGCGCGGGCCAGCGCGTCGTCCGCCCCGGTGTAGAGGGCGTCGGCGTGGTACGGCCGCGTGCTGAGGTCGTAGTCGCATGCCTCGATCATCGAGTTGATCATCTTGGCGAGGCCGAGCGTCTGTCCGTCGTGCGGCGAGAAGATCTTCGCGACGCCACGGCTGTGCAGCAGCTCGATCTCCTCGGGGACGATGACGCCACCGCCACCGCCGAACACCTTGATGTGGCCGGCGCCGCGCTCGTTCAGCAGCTCGACGAGATACGAGAAATACTCGACGTGCCCGCCCTGGTAAGCGCTGATGGCGACACCCTGTGCGTCCTCCTGGATGGCCGCGTCGACGACCTCCTTGACGCTCCGGTTGTGGCCGAGGTGGATCACCTCGGCGCCCTGCGACTGCAGGATCCGCCGCATGATGTTGATGGCCGCGTCGTGCCCGTCGAACAGGCTGGAGGCGGTCACGAAGCGCACGGGGTTCACCGGCCGGTGCAAGCTCATGAGAATAGTTTGACTTCCTACTATTGGACGTGCAACCAGGGGTGGTTCACGTCTCTGAATCGTGGTAGCACTTGTCCCCCGGATGGACCAATATCTGACCCATGAGTCAACGTGTCGCGGTGACCGGAGGCAGCGGCAAGCTCGGCCGCGCGGTCGTCAGTCATCTGCTCGAATCCGGCTGGGAAGTGCACAACCTCGACCTGGTGCCGTCCGCCGCGTGCGACCACACGCGGGTCGACCTGACCGAGTACGGCCAGGTCGTCGAGGCGCTGACCTCGATCGACGACCGCTACTCGGGGTTGGACGCGGTCGTGCACCTGGCCGCGATCCCCGGCCCCGGCGTGGCGCCGAACGCCGCGACCTTCGCGAACAACGTGGTGTCGACCTACAACGTCTTCGCCGCGGCCAGGCTGGCCGGCGTCCGCAACGTGGTGTGGGCGTCCAGCGAGACCGTGCTGGGCCTGCCGTTCGACACTCCCCCGCCGTACATCCCGATCGACGAGGAGTACGCGGGCCGTCCGGAGACCTCGTACTCGCTGGGCAAACTCGTGGACGAGACGATGGCGGAACAGTTCTGCCGCTGGGACCCGGCGCTGAAGATCATCGGGCTACGGTTCTCCAATGTCATGGAGGTCTCCGACTACGCGCGGTTCCCGTTCGACGCGGAACCCGCCTCACGCAAGTGGAACCTCTGGTCGTACATCGACGCGCGCGACGGCGCCCAGGCCGTGCGCCTGGCGCTCGAATACGAGTTCGCCGGCTACGACAAGTTCACCATCGCCAACGCGGACACGTGCGTGACCGTGCCGAACGCTTCTCTGGTCGAGGAGTTCTATCCGGGCGTGCCATTGAAGGGCGCCTTCGGCCCGCACGAGACGCTGTTGTCGATCGACAAGGCGCGAAGGCTGCTGGGGTTCGCGCCGCAACACTCCTGGAGGGACGCGTGAAGTACCGCAAGCTCGCCGGCATGGACGTGTCGGCGATCTGCTTGGGCTGCATGAGCTACGGCGTGCCTTCGTCGGGCACCCACCCGTGGTCGATGGACTACGACGAGGCGTTGCCGTTCTTCAAGCAGGCCCTGGACGCGGGCATCAACTTCTTCGACACCGCCAACGTCTACTCCGCGGGCACGTCCGAGGAGATCACCGGCCGGGCGCTGCTGTCGCTGGCGCGCCGCGACTCGGTCGTGATCGCGACCAAGGTCTTCGGCGGCATGTACGACGACCCCAACGGATCCGGCCTGTCCCGCAAGGCGATCTTCGCGGAGATCGACAACTCGCTGCGCCGTCTGGGCACCGACTACGTGGACCTCTACCAGATCCACCGCTTCGACCGGTCGGTTCCGCTGGAGGAGACGCTGGAAGCGCTGCACGACGTGGTGAAGGCGGGCAAGGCCCGCTACATCGGCGCGTCGTCGATGTGGGCGTGGCAGTTCGCGAAGTGCCTCTACACGCAGCGGTTGAACGGGTGGACCCGGTTCGTCTCCATGCAGAACCACTACAACCTGATCTACCGCGAGGAGGAGCGCGAGATGCTGCCCCTCTGCCAGGACCAGGACGTGGCCGTCATCCCGTGGTCACCGCTCGCGCGCGGCCGGCTCACCCGCGACTGGGACGCCACGACGGCGCGCGCGGAGACCGACGAGTTCGGCCGCAAGCTCTACCAGGACACCGACCGTCTCGTGGTGGACCGCGTGGCCGCGGTGGCCGAGGCTCGTGGCGTGCCTCGGGCGCAGGTCGCTTTGGCGTGGCTGCTCCGCAACCCGGCGATCACTTCGCCGATCATCGGAGCCACCAAGCCCGGACACATCGATGACGCGGTCGCGGCGGTGTCCCTGGAACTGTCCGACGACGAGGTCCTCGAACTCGAGCAGCCCTACGTGCCGCACGCGATCGCCGGTCACTCCTGATAGCCGACCAGCACGACGCGCTCGACATCGGTGTTGGCGGCCCGGATCGTCTCCTCGGCGATCCGGGCCGCCTCCTCCGGCGGATAGCCGTACACGCCCGTGGCGATGGCGGGGAACGCGACGCTGCGCACCCCGAGCTCGTCGGCCACTTCGAGACTGCGCCGATAACCGGAGGCCAGCACCTCGGCCTCGCCGTACCCGCCGCCTTCCCACACCGGTCCGACCGTGTGGATCACGTATTTCACGGGCGGGGCCATGTCGAAGGCGGGCGTCGCCACAGCGTCACCCGGCGCACATGGCGCCAACGCCGCCCCAGCCTCAGCGAGCCGCGGGCCCGCGGCCCGGTGAATCGCGCCGTCGACGCCACCGCCTCCGAGCAACGACTCGTTGGCGGCCGTCACGACGGCGTCGACGTGCCGACTCGCGGCCCTGGTGCACTTCGGGTTTCACGGACCGCGAACTCGGCTCAGGCCTGCCGGGCGATGGCGAAGGCGGGTTGCCCGTTGGCGTCCTCCCGAATGTCCAGGACCTTGTCGTCGAGATACCGGGCGGCCGCCGGCTCCATGATGACCTTGGCGCCCGACTCCGCGGCGATCACCTCGTCGCCGTCCGCCGGCTCGGCGACCGACAGTTCCAGCGCCGCCTGACTGTTCTCCTCGCCACGCAGGCTGAACTTCAGACCGGCGTCCGGAGTCTCGGACTTCGGGGCCTCGCTGACCAGCTCTTTGATGACTTCCGCGGCCACCGGGGTCACTTCCAGCATGACGAACCTTTCGTAGGGGACCCGGCCGGTGTTCCCCGGAATCGAGCAAGTGAACCCTCGAGGCGCATAGTTTCCGCCCAGTGATCAGCCTGCACCACGCCCACCCGATGGCGTCCGAGGCCGTCGTGCGCCGGCTCGCGAACGTGGTGTGTCCGTCACCGACGTCAGGCACGAGCCCGCACGGCTCCCACGGAATCGCCGGCGGCGAGGCCTGAGCGTGCGTGACCCCACGCCCGGCACCGCTCCACCGGATCCCACAGGTGGGCCCGAGCCATCGCGAGCAGCGGCCGAACGCACCGCAGCCGACGCGACCCCAGAACCAGGAGCGTTGAGGGACGCGTTGCGCCGATTCACCCGCCACGCTGCCCCAGGGAATTCCCGGTAAGGGCGGCCGCGCGGCCTGCCTACCCCGGCAGCGACAGCGCCACGGACACGCTCGCGTGGTGCGCCGGCCACAGGGCTCGACCGTCCGGGCCACGCGCCCACCGGCCACTCACGCCGCCGACCGCACCACCTCCCGCGCCACGTGCCCACAGTGACTGCACACCCGCTGCGTAGGCAGCGGAAACTCCGCCAGCAGCCGCCAGGCGTCCTCGAACGTCGGCGTACGCAACCCAGGCACCAGGAGACTGTCCAGCACCTCCTGCCGCCGCCGCCCCTTCTCCCGGCACCGCTCCACCGGATCCCGCAGGTGCGCCCGAGCCGCCGAGGCAGCGGCAGAACGCACCGAAGCCGACGCGGTCCCGGACCGAGGGGCGTTGAGGGACGCGTTGCGCCGGTTCACCCGCCACCACTGCCCCAGCGTCATCCCCGGTAAGGGCGGCCGCGCGAACCCCGACCCGTCGCCGGACCAGGCACGCAGCCTGGCGTGCAGAAACTCGTGCGCCACCTGGTCTCGGCCGCGCGGCCGGCCCTGGCGCGAACCGTCCGGCCGGGTGTCGACGGCCTGCAACAAAGCATCGACGCACCAGCCGGCCGCGAACCACGGGACCAGGACGACACGGATGCGGGCGAGGGCCGCATCCGCCCACGACGCGCGCGAGCAGAAGGAGGACACGGCCGCGTCGATTTCGCGGTCTGTCTCGGGTACCACCCGGCCGGGCCACTTGCGGGGGTCCAGTCGCATTTCCACTCCATCTCAAAGGCAGAACGAACATCTGTTCGAGATGGTGCCACGGGGGTCTGACAAAAACTGAAAACAGACCCCCTGACCTGCGGAAACTCAGGGAACGAGTACCGCTGCGCCACGCACGCGACCCGCTCGAAGGTCGTCCAGAGCCGACATAGCCGAGGCGAGCGGGTACTCGACGCACGAGACTTCCAAACGGCAGGAAGCGGCGAACGACAGGAACGCGTGCGCGTCCGCCCGCGTATTCGCCGTGACCGAGCGAACCTGTCGTTCGTAAAACAGGTGATCTTGATAGACCAGCGGCGGCACGTCGGTCAG
This sequence comes from Lentzea sp. NBRC 105346, assembly GCF_030269605.1. GTDB lineage: Bacteria > Actinomycetota > Actinomycetes > Mycobacteriales > Pseudonocardiaceae > Lentzea. The sequence continues at coordinate 168,701 of NZ_BSTQ01000008.1, read as the reverse complement.
GTGAATACCGGCGATCGCCAACGTCCCGCCCGGTGCCAAAGCGGCCAGGCACTGCGGCACCAAAGATCCGACCGGCGCGAACAAGATCGCGGAATCCAACCCGGACGGGGCGGAAGAAGAAGCCGAGGTAGCGCCGAGAGACAACGCGAGAGACTGAGCCTCGACCGAACGCGTGACGACGTGAACGGAAATCCCGCGCGCGATGGCCACCTGGGCGGCGAGGTGCGCGGACCCGCCGAAACCCCAGATCCCGAGGGTGCCACCGGGCGGCACGAGAGCGCGTTCCAACGCGCGGTATCCGATGATCCCCGCGCACAACAAAGGTGCCAGCTCCACATCGGAATACCCGGACGGCAACGGCAGCGCATAGGCGACGGGAACGATGGCGTACTCGGCATATCCGCCGTCGGCGTCCCATCCCGTGTACTCCGAGGACGGACAGAGGTTCTCCGCGCCACGCGAGCAGAACCGGCACGAACCACAGGTGTGCCGCAGCCACGGAATTCCCACCCGTGTACCGACCGGAAAGGCCGAGGAACCGACGACCACGGAACCGACCACCTCGTGGCCGGGCGTCACGCGAGGACGGTGGACCGGCAGGTCACCGTCCACAACGTGCAGGTCCGTCCGGCACACCCCGGAGGCGAGCACGCGCACCAGCAGTTCGCCGGGTCCGGGCGAGGGGACCTCGACGGTGCACGCCTCCAACGGCGCGGTACGCCACGCGAGCATGGCCGTGAACCTACGCTGATCCGATGACCGCACACGAGGAGCCACACGAGGAAGTCAGCGGCGACCGGATGAACTGGCTGCGCGCGGGCGTCCTGGGCGCGAACGACGGCATCGTGTCGACCGCGAGCCTCGTCGTGGGCGTCGCCGGCGCCACCACGGCGCTGTCGCAGATCGTCGTCGCGGGACTCGCCGGGCTGTTCGCGGGCGCGATGTCCATGGCGTCCGGCGAGTACGTGAGCGTGTCGAGCCAGCGCGACGCCGAGAAGGCGTTGCTCGCGCAGGAGAAGCGCGAGCTGAAGGAGATGCCCGAGGAGGAGCTCGCGGAGCTCACCGAGATCTACCGGGACAAGGGCCTGACCGAGGAGACGGCCCGCGAGGTCGCCACCCAGCTCACCGAGCACGACGCGCTCGCCGCGCACGCCGACGCCGAGCTGGGCATCGACCCGGAGGAGCTGACGAACCCGTGGGGCGCCGCGATCGCCAGCTTCATCAGCTTCACGATCGGCGCCCTCCTGCCGCTCGTGGCGATCGTGCTGTCCCCGGTCTCGCTGCGGGTCCCGATCACCGTCGTGGCCGCGGTGCTCACGCTGGCGCTCACCGGCGCGATCAGCGCGCGGTTCAGCGGCGCGCCGCGCACACGGGCGGTCGTGCGCAACATCGTGGGCGGCCTCATCGCCATGGGGGTCACCTACGGAATCGGTTCTCTGGTCGGTCAGGCCGTGTGAACCGAGAAAGTGAATGCACCTTTCGCTTAATCCGGCTCGCCTGGACTCGTCCGGGGTGTAGGCACCGAACATGCACATCACCAGTGCGACCGCCGACGACGTCGGTCGTGTTGCGGACCTGATCACCAGCGCCTTCGCCGACCTGCCGCCGTCGGTCTGGTTGGTCGGCGACGCCGGCGAACGGCCGGCGCTCATCAGAGCCAACTTCGCCATGTGGACCACCCACGCGCTCAAACACGGACACGTCGACCTGATCGACACTCGGGCCGCCGCCGTGTGGTTCCACCGCGAACGCCCGGTGCCACTGCCGGACGACTACGCGCCGGCCGCGCGGTTCCGGCTGATGGACGACACGTTCGCCGCGCACCACCCGGACCACGACCAGCACCACCACCTGGCGTTCATCGCGGTCCATCCCGATCACCAGGGCCATGGGCTCGGCAGGGCGCTGCTGGACCACCACCACGCGATCCTCGACGCCAAGGGACTGAGCGCCTTCCTCGAGGCGAGCACACCCGGCAACGTCAGGTTCTACGAGGCAAGCGGTTACCGCGTGCTGGGCGAGCCGTATCACCTGCCGGACGGCCCGCCACTGTGGCCGATGTGGCGCGAGGGCTGAAACCGGGTACGCCAGCGGCATGTACGTCACCGTGCTGGGCCAGATCGCCAGGGACCTCGTCCTGCAAGTCGCGCGGATTCCGGACAAGGGCACCGCCGCGCCGGTCCGCGAACGCCGGGAGACGTTGGGCGGCAAGGGCGCCAACATCGCCGTGGGCCTCGCCCAGCTCGGTGTCCCGGTGGCGCTGCTGGGCGTCGTCGGCGACGACCTCGCGGGTGAACGAGTGCTCGCCAGGGCGGGCGCGGACGGCATCGACACCACCCCGGTGATCCGCCGCGAGCGCGTTACCACGGCACTGATCGTCGACCTCGTGTCCGACGAGGGCTGGCACTATCTGGAGGACATCCCGGACGCGACGCTGCTGACCGAGGGCGACGTCGAGGCCGCCCGGCCCGTGATCGGCCAGGCCGACGCCGTCGTGATCCAGCTGCAGCAACCCGCGGCCGCGGCGAAACGGGCGGCCGCGATCGCCCGGCAGGGCGGCGCGAAGGTCGTGCTGGACGGGGTGAGCGACGACGAGTCGATCCTCGACCTGGCCGACGTCGTGCGCGTCGACCATCGGGAGGGCGAGCTCTTCACCGGTATCCGGATCACCGACGAGAAGTCCGGTGCACGTGCGGCACGTGAGCTGCTCAAACGCGGACCGGGGTTCGCCGCGGTGGCCGTGGAGGAGATCGGCAACGTGTTCGCCTGGGACGATCAGGTGCTCACCGTCCCGCACGGCGACGAGCCGGTCGTCGACACCACGGGCGCGGGCGACGCGTTCGTCGCGGCACTGACCCGCGCGTTGCTGCGCGGTGAGAGCCCGGAAACGGCGGCGCGGCAGGCCGTCGCGGCGGCCGGCGTCACCGTCGGGCGCCTCGGCGGACGCCCGGACCTCGGTTCACCGGACGCGATCTCGGGTACGCCCAGTGCATGACCTCCCGCGCCGAACCGTACGAGCCTGAAGGAGACCTGGTCCGCCAGTACCTCGCGCAGATCGCGAAGACGCCGCTGCTCAGCGGGGAGCAGGAAGTCGAACTCTCCAAGCGCATCGAAGCCGGTGTCTACGCGACCGTCCTGCTCGGCCGCGACGACCCGCGGCCCGAGCTGCGGGCGATCGCCGACGACGGCGTCCGCGCCAAGGACCACATGGTGCGCGCGAACCTGCGACTGGTCGTCTCCGTCGCGAAGAAGCACCTGCGGCGTGGCCTGCCGCTGCTCGACCTGATCCAGGAGGGCAACCTGGGCCTGATCCGCGCGGTGGAGAAGTTCGACTACACCAAGGGCTACAAGTTCTCCACGTACGCGACGTGGTGGATCCGGCAGTCGATCGAACGCGGGATCGCCACGCACTCCCGCACGATCCGCCTGCCGGTGCACGTCACCGAGGAGCTCACCCGGCTGGACAAGGCGACCCGCGAGCTGCGGGCCGAACTGGACCACGAGCCGACGCCGCAGGAGATCGCCGACCGGGCGCGGATGAGCGTCGGCAAGGTCATGGAGCTGCGCCACATCACGCGCGACGCGGTCAGCCTCGACACGCCCGTCGGTTCGGAGGAGGACACGCGGCTGGGCGACCTGGTCGGCGATCCCGGTGCGCCCGCGGCGTCCGATCTCGTGGAGGACCAGCAGTTCAAGGCGGAGCTGCGCGCGCTCGTCGACACGCTGCCGCCGCGCGAAGCGATGATCGTCACAATGCGGTACGGGCTGTCCGACGGACGCGAGCACACGCTCCAGGAGATCGCCGACCACCTGGGCCTGACCAGGGAACGGATCCGTCAGCTGGAACGCCGGGCGATGGACGACCTGCGCAACCCCGTGCGCCATGGGTCGCTGCTCGCCTGGGCGGGCTGAGCCGGGTTGGTCGATGATGGAGGTCATGCTCGGACTGCCGGACAAGATCACTGCGCTGCTGTTCGACCTCGACGGCGTGCTCACCAGCACCGCGGTGCTGCACCGCGAGGCCTGGAAGAAGACGTTCGAGGCCTACCTCGGCGAACCGTTCACCGAGTCGGACTACCTGAACTACGTCGACGGGCGGCCGCGCTACGAAGGCGTCCGCACCTACCTCGAATCGCGTGGCCTGCAACCCACCGAGGAGACGGTGCACGAGGTCGGCGACCGCAAGAACGCGTTGATCGACCAGATCATCGCCGAACGCGGTGTCACCCCGTATCCAGGCTCGCTGCGCTACCTGGAGGCCGCGGAACAGGCCGGGCTGCCTATCGGCGTGGTGACCTCGTCGGCGAACGCGACGCGCGTGCTGGGTGTGTCCGGCCTCGACCGGTTCGTGCGGGCGCTGGTGGACGGCAACGTGATCGTCCGCGACAACCTCAAGGGCAAACCCGCACCGGACTCGTTCCTCAAGGGCGCCAAGGAACTCGGGGTGACGCCGGAGCACGCGGCGGTGTTCGAGGACGCCCTCGCCGGTGTCCGGGCCGGGCACGACGGCGCGTTCGGGTTCGTCGTCGGCGTCGACCGCGGCGCCGGCCGCGACGAACTGAAGAACGCCGGCGCGGACGTCGTCGTCGCGGACCTGGCGGAGTTGCTATGAGCTACCAGATCGAGCCGTGGCAGCTGCGCTGGCACGGGCTGGCGGTGGACCAGCTGCGCCGCACGGAGTCGACGTTCGCGTTGTCCAACGGCCACATCGGCATGCGCGGCACCCTCGACGAGGGCGAGCCGCGCGGCCTGCCGGGCACGTACCTCAACGGCTTCTACGAGGAGCACGACCTGCCCTACGGCGAAGCGGGCTACGGCTACCCGGAGGCCGGGCAGACGATCGTCAACGTCACCGACGGCAAGATCGTCCGGCTGCTCGTCGAGGACGAACCGCTCGACATGCGGTACGGCCAGGCGCTGGAACACGAGCGCACGCTGGACTTCCGCACCGGGACGCTGCGCAGGCGCACGGTGTGGGAGTCGCCGACCGGCCGCGTCGTGACCGTGCGCAGCGAACGGATCGTGTCGTTCACGCAACGCGCGGTCGCGGCGATCCACTACGAGGTCGAGCCGGCCGACGACCTGCAGCTCGTCGTGCAGTCGGACCTGCTCGCCAACGAGCCGATCGCGCAGCAGACCAACGACCCGCGTGTCGCGGCGGCACTGGACGCGCCGCTGCTGTCCGACTTCTACGTCGCCGAGGGCACCCGTGCGGTCCTGGCGCACCACACCCGGCGTTCGGGCCTGCGGATGGCCGCGGCGATGGACCACGTCCTGGACACCCCGGAGGGCCTGAACTGCTCGATCAGCGCCGAGGCCGACCTCGCCCGGTTCACCGCCGCGGTCGACGTGCCCGCCGGGACGTGCCTGCGGATGACGAAGTTCCTCGGCTACGGCTGGTCGGCGCAACGCTCGACGCCCGCGTTGCGCGCGCAGGTCGAGGCGGCCCTGGCGGGCGCGCTGCAGACCGGATGGGAGGGTCTGCTGGCCGAGCAGCGCGAGTTCCTCGACGACTTCTGGGAGGTCGCGGACATCTCGCTGGAGGGTGACGACGAACTGCAGCAGGCGGTGCGGTTCGCGTTGTTCCACGTGCTGCAGGCCGGTGCCCGCGGTGAGACCCGCGCGATTCCCGGCAAGGGCCTGACCGGGCCGGGCTATGACGGGCATGCCTTCTGGGACACGGAGATGTTCGTGCTGCCCGTGCTCACCTACACGCTGCCCGAGGCGGCCCGCGACGCCCTGCGCTGGCGTCATTCCACTTTGGACAAAGCACGCGAACGCGCGCGGGTGCTCGGCCTTCAGGGCGCGGCGTTCCCCTGGCGGTCGATCAACGGCGCGGAATGTTCGGCCTACTGGCCCGCCGGGACGGCGGCGTTCCACGTGTCCGGCGACGTCGCATTCGCGGTCTCGCAGTACGTGACGGCGACCGACGACCGGGACTTCGAGGCGACATGCGGCGCCGAGCTGCTGGTGGAGACCGCCCGGCTGTGGACGTCGCTCGGCCATCACGACCGGCACAACGGGTTCCGCATCGACGGCGTCACCGGCCCGGACGAGTACTCGGCGATCGTGGACAACAACGTCTACACGAACCTGATCGCGCAACGGAACTTCCTCGGGGCCGTGGCGGCGTGCGAGCAGCACCCGGCCGTGGCGTCGCAACTGGAGGTCACGCCCGACGAGCTCGACGCGTGGCGGTCGGCCGCGGAACACATGGCGATCCCGTATGACGAGCTGCTCGAGGTGCACCCGCAGTCGGAGAACTTCACCCGGCACGCGGTGTGGGACTTCGAGAACACGCCCGAGGACAACTACCCGCTGCTGCTCAACTACCCGTACTTCGACCTGTACCGCAAGCAGGTGGTGAAGCAGGCGGACCTGGTGCTCGCGATGCACGTTCGCGGTGACGTGTTCACACCCGACGAGAAGGCGCGCAACTTCGCCTACTACGAGGCGCTGACCGTGCGCGACTCGTCGTTGTCCGCGGGCACGCAGGCGGTGCTCGCGGCCGAGGTCGGCCACCTGGAGCTGGCTTACGACTACCTGCTGGAGGCCGCGTTCACCGACCTGCACGACCTGCACGACAACGTCCACAATGGACTACACATGGCCTCGCTGGCCGGTGCGTGGACGGCGCTCGTGGCCGGGTTCGGCGGGATGCGCGACCACTCCGGGCTGGCGTTCGCGCCGCGGCTGCCGTTGCCGCTGACGGAGTTCACCTTCCGGATGTGCTTCCGCGGTACCAGGTTCCGCGTCTCGGTGCGGCGCGAGGACGCCACGTACGAGATCGTCTCCGGTGACGCGCTGGAGCTGCGCCACCACGGTGAGCCGATCAAGGTCAAACCGGACGCTCCGGTCACGATGCCCATTCCGCCCGCGCCGTCGCTCCCCCGGCCCGCCCAGCCGGCCGGTCGTGATCCGCGGCGCCGCTGACCAGGTGCGATCCAAGCTTGCAAAGCTCCGCTCAGAGCAGTTGAGTGAGGGGCATGGCCGACTACACACCCCGCCCCGAAGACCGGTTCAGCTTCGGCCTGTGGACCGTGGGCTGGCGCGGCGCCGACCCGTTCGGCGCGCCCACCCGTGAACCGCTGGAGGCCACCGAGGCGGTCGAGCGGCTCGCCGAGCTCGGCGCCTGGGGCATCAGCTTCCACGACGACGACCTGATCCCGTTCGGCGCCGCCGACGCGGAACGTGACCAGCGCGTCACCGCCTTCCGCAAAGCGCTCGACGCGACCGGCCTGTGCGTGCCGATGGCGACGACGAACCTGTTCACCCACCCGGTGTTCAAGGACGGCGCGTTCACCTCGAACGACCGCGACGTCCGCCGCTACGCGCTGCGCAAGACGCTCCGCAACCTCGACCTCGCCGCGCAGCTGGGCGCGTCCACCTACGTGCTGTGGGGTGGCCGCGAGGGCGCCGAGTCGCCGGCCGCGAAGGACGTGGGCGCCGCGCTCGACCGGTACGCCGAGGCGTTGAACCTGCTCTGCGGCTACGTGCGCGAGCAGGGCTACGACATCCGGTTCGCGCTGGAGCCCAAGCCGAACGAGCCGCGCGGCGACATCCTGCTGCCGACCATCGGGCACGCGCTCGGGTTCATCACGCAGCTGGAGGAGCCGGCGCGGGTCGGGCTCAACCCCGAGGTCGGGCACGAGCAGATGGCCGGGCTGTCGATGGTGCACGGCGTGGCGCAGGCGTTGTGGCAGGACAAGCTCTTCCACATCGACCTCAACGGGCAGAACGGGCCGCGCTACGACCAGGACCTGCGGTTCGGCAACGGTGACGTGAAGACCGCGTTCTTCCTCGTCGACCTGCTCGAGACGCAGGGGTACACCGGTCCGCGGCACTTCGACTTCAAGCCCGCGCGCACCGAGGACTACTCCGGGGTCTGGGCGTCCGCGCAGGCCTGCATGCGCAACTACCTGATCTTCCGGGAGCGGGCGTCGGCGTTCCGCGCGGATCCCGAGGTCCAGGAGGCGTTGCGCGCATCCCGTGTGGACGATCTGCGGATCCCGACGCTCGACGCCGGCGAGACGCTCGCGTCGCTGGCCGGGGACGACTTCGACGTCGAGCAGGCCGCTCTGCGGGGCATGCACTACGAACGGCTGGACCAGCTGGCCCTGGACCACCTGTTCGGCACCCGCTGACCGGACAACTCAGGGGTACTGAACGGGCGACTCGCGGGCGCTGAAGCGAGGACACGCGCGGTGGCGTCAACAAACGCGCGTGTCGCCCCTTCAACCCCCGCGATTCGCCCCTTCAACCACCGCGAGTCGCCCCTTCAACCACCGCGAGTCGCCCCTTCAACCACCGCGTGTCGCCCCTTCAACCCTGGCGAGTCCTCAATCAGCCCCGGCGAGTCCTCGGTTCAGGCCCGGTGAGTCCTCAGTTCACGCCCGCAGGCTGCCCGGTCAGAGGGTGATCACGACCTTCACGTCGTCCGGCTCGGGCGCGAACGCCTCGGCGTAGCGCTCGAGCGGCACCTGTCTGGTGATCAGCCCTTCCAGCCACGCGAGGTCGACCCGCGCCAGGATCTCCGCGGCGCCCCGGTAGTGGTGCGCGTTCGAGTTGACCGTGCCGAACGCGACCACGTTGCCCAGCACCATCTCGCGGTTCAGCCGGCCGCCGTCGATCGCGAGCAGCTCGGGTGACGGAACGCCGGTGAAGCAGACGATCCCGTTGCGCGCCACCCGTTCGACCATGTCGAACGCCACCCGCGGCGACCCGGTCGCCTCGATGATCACGTCAGGCTTCAGATCGAGGGGAACCGAGCGGTGGTAGGTCGCGCCGAGCCGTTCGACCAGGTCCGGTTTCGAACCGCGTTCGACAGTGTCGAACACATGCACCTCCAGCTCCCGGTGCACGCCGATCATCGCGGCCAGCAGACCGATCGGGCCCGCGCCCGTCACCAGGACGCGTGCGGGTTCGAACCAGCTGCGCGCGCCGATCCGGAAGATCTGCTCCCACGCCTTCACCACGACCGAAGTCGGCTCGACCAGCACGCCCACGTCGTGCAAGCGAGGATCGAGCACGATCGCGTACTCCGGGGAAAGAATCCACAGTTCGCTCGCGTACCCGTCGATACCGGTGATGCCGCGCTCGGTGTACTTCCCGTTGCGGCACATGTCGAACAACCCCTGCGCGCACGGCCCGCAGGGCTCGGGATCGGGCCGGCGCACCACGCCGGTCACGTAGTCGCCGACCTCGAACCCCGGCGCGGCCCGCAGCACGCGCCCGAGCGACTCGTGACCGATCACCAGCCTGCCGCCGGTGCCGAACTCGCCGCGGACGATCTCGCGGTCGGTGCCGCAGATGCCCACCGCGATGCCCTTGACCAGCAGCTCACCCTCCTTCGGCTCCGGGTCCGGCAGTTCGTCGAGCGACAGCGAGTCCGCTGCCCCGAGGTCGACCGTCAGCGCGCGCATGATCCGAATGTTCACCCCATTGACACATGACGGCAATCGCACCGACGATGAGAGCGCTCTCACACTGACCCCTGCCCTGTGAGGAGAGAACCTGTGCGCATCATCCTGGCCCTGGTGCTGGCGCTGACCGGGTTATCCGCGCCTGCGCAAGCAGCGCCGAGCCTGTTGCCGCTGACCGTCCAGAACAGCTCGGGCCGCGGCGACGCGGTGTACCTGTACGTGACCGGTGTGATGAACGGGCGACTCGGCTACGTCAACGCGAACGGCCAGTTCACCGCGTGGTCCGGCGGCTCCATCCCGCCGAGCCCCGCGCCGGACGTCTCCATACCCGGCCCCGGCAACGGGGGCAGCCGGACCCTGCAGATCCCGCTCGGCCTCGCCGGCGGCCGGCTGTGGATGTCGTTCGGCCAGAAGATCAAGTTCTTCCTGGTGCCCGGCGGCCTGGTGCAACCCGCGCCGTGGGCGCCCGGCGACCCGAACCGCGACATCCTGTTCGACTGGAGCGAGTTCACGTACGACAATGGCGGCCTCTGGCTGAACAGCTCCCAGGTGGACATGTTCAGCGTTCCGCACGCGGTCGAGGTCACCGCGAGCAACGGCACGGTCAAGCGCACCGGCCAGCTCGTCGCGGGCGGCCGCAACCGGATCTTCGACCAGCACCTGGCGCTCGGCGGCGACTGGGCCCGCCTGGTGTACAACCGATTGCGCGTGCTCAACCCGAGCAAGGGCATCGACGCCGGACTCTTCAGCGGCAGCTACTACAGCGGCTACGTGTCGAGCGCCTGGTCGACGTACGGCGCGCAGACCCTGACCGTGGTGCCGTACGAGAACCAGCCCACGAACCGGTTCACCTGCCGCACCAGCGGCGGCGTGCTGAACTGCAACAACGCTTCAGGCGGGTTCGTGGCGTCGTTCCAGCAGCCGTCCACGCGCGACGTGTTCAACTGCGACGGGCGGCTGGCCGCGCCGAACAACGACGTCGGCGCGATCTCGCGGTCGCTGTGCGCGGCGCTCAACCGGTCCACGCTGGGCTATCTGCACACCCAGCCGACGACGAACGCGTCCCAGTTCTACACCCGGTCGATCACCAACCACTACTCGAAGATCATTCATTCGAACATGGTGGACGGCAAGGCGTACGGGTTCGCGTTCGACGATGTCGGACACTTCGAGTCCCTGGTACATGACCCGAACCCGCGTTCGGCGAGGGTGACCCTCACTTCGTTCTGAGCCAACGGGATGAGTGTTCCTCACGTCTGCTAAACCAATTGCAGTCTTGATTTTGATGGTCCCGACCACCACTGTGTGAATGCCGTCGCCGCGGCTTTCACACAGTGGAGTCGGCGACCATGCAGGTGCGGATCTTGCTCGTGGAGGACGACGAGCGCATCCGGCAGGCCCTGGGTCTGGCACTGGGCGACGAGGGGTTCGACGTCGAGGACGCGGCCTCCGGTGAACTCGCGTTGCGAAGACTCGACGCCGAGACCTTCGACGTGGTGCTGCTCGACCTCGGACTCCCCGGTGTGGACGGCCTGGACGTGTGCCGCACCCTGCGTTCGCGCGGCGACCTGCCGATCATCGTCGTCACCGCCCGCACCGACGCGCACGACGTGATCTCCGGTCTCGAGGCCGGCGCGGACGACTACGTGACCAAACCACTCATGGCCAGCGTGCTGGCCGCGCGCATCCGGGCGTTGCTCCGCAGACGCGGGCCGGGCCGGGTCGGCGACACACTGAGAGTCGGGGACATCGTCATCCGGCCGCAGGAAGGGCTCGTGCACCGCGGCGGATCCGAGGTCCACCTGACGCGCACCGAGTTCCGCCTGCTGGTCGAGCTCGCCGGCGCGCACGGCCGCATCGTGTCGCGCGAACAGCTGCTGCAACGCGTGTGGGGCTACGACTACTTCGGCGACACGCGCCTGCTGGACGTGCACATCCGGCGGTTGCGCCGCAAGATCGAGCCCAACCCGGACGATCCCGCGGTCGTCCTCACCGTGCGCGGCTCCGGCTACCGGATCCACACGTGAGGAGGCTGTCGCTGCACTGGCGGGTCGCGCTGATCCTCGGGTTCGGCACGCTGCTGGTGACCAGCGTCCTCGCGATCGCGACGTGGAACCTCGCGTCCGGATACATGTTGCGCCAACGCGAAGGCAGCGCGGTGCGGCAGGCCGAGGTGAACGTGCGGCTGGTGGAGAAGTCGCTCGACTCCGGTGGTCTCGACGAGCTGCTCACCGGCCTCACCACGGGCCCGGACTCGAGCATTCTCGTGCTGCGACCGGGAAAACTGCTCACCGCGGGACGGCCGGTGGACGCGGGCGCGCTGCCGGACTCCCTGCTGGACATGGGCCGGCGCGGCGTATCTGCGCGGCAGCGGATCATCGTGAACGACCTGCCGATGATCGCGGTGACGATGCCGGTCGCCAACGCGGTGTACGTCGAGCTGTTCCCGTTGGAGCAACTGGATCGCACGTTCCAGTACATCAGCGGCCTGCTGATCACCGGGACGATCGCGAGCGCGGTACTCGGCGCGCTGATGGGGTCGTGGGCGAGCAAGCGCGCACTGCGGCCGTTGAGCGAACTCAACGCCGCGGCCCGCCGCATCGCGTCCGGCGACCTGCAGGCCCGGCTGCCCGCGCAGGGCGACCCGGATCTCAAGGCGCTGGCGGAGAAGTTCAACTCGACCGTCGCCGAGCTGGAGCAACGCGTGCTGCGCGACTCGCGGTTCGCCAGCGACGTGTCGCACGAGCTGCGCTCGCCCTTGACGACGATGGTGAACGCGGGCGAGGTGTTGCGTCGCAGGCTGTCGCTCCTGCCGGGCCCGGCCGGGCAGGCGCTCACGCTGCTGACGTCCGAAGTGGACAGATTCGCCCGCATGGTCGTGGACCTGCTGGAGATCTCGCGCGACGACCAGACCGACGAGCGGCTGTGTGAGGAGGTCGACCTGGGCGCGTTGGTGCGCAACGTGGTCGCGACCCGCCCGCAGCTGGCCGAGGTCCCGATCGAGGTCGCCGAATCGCCGGTCGTCGTGCTGGCCGACCGCCGCCGCTTGGACCGCGTGCTGACAAACCTGCTCGACAATGCCGAACGCCATGCGGGCGGCCCGGTCCGCCTCGCCGTCACCCGCGCGGCGGACTGCGTGCGCCTGGAGGTCGACGACGCGGGCCCCGGCGTGCCGCCCGAGCTGCGCGAACGCATCTTCGAGCGGTTCGCGCGCGGCACCCGTGGCGGCGACTCGGGCAGCGGGCTCGGTCTCGCGCTGGTGTCCGAGCACGTCAAACGGCACGGCGGCCGCGTGTGGGTGCAGGACCGGTGCCCGATCGGCGCTCAGTTCGTGGTGGAGCTGCCGTGCGCTGGATGATCCTGGTGCTGGTGCTGACCGCCTGCGGTGTCGAACCTCAGGACGAGCCCGTGCCGGTCAGCCATTCCGTCGCGCCGACGCTGCCCAAGATCAGCGAACGGCCGTGCCCGCTGCCGACCTTGCCGTGAACAGGGCCTCGTAGGCGTCGAGGACGGCCGGGACACTGAACTTGGCGGCCGCCAGGCCGGTGTCCGCGGGCGGGTGGTCCCGCAGTTCCCGCAGCGCCGACGCGATGCCCGCGGCGTCACCGGGCCGCACGAGCCTGCCGAACCCCGTCTCCCGCACCGGGATCCGCACGCCGGGCAGGTCGCTGGCCAGCACCGGGACCCCGGCGAGCATCGCGACCACCTGGACGATGCCGAACGCCTCGAACGCGTTCACCGACGGCAGCGCGAACACGTCGAGCGACGCGTAGAAGTCGCCGAGGTCGTCGTCGGGCACGAACCCGAGCAGCTTGATCCGCGGGTCGCCGTCGACGTGCTGTCGCACCCGGTCGATCACGCTGCCGCCCGCGACGGCACCGAAGTCGCCGCCGATGAGCAGCCGCGCGTCCGGGTCGCCCAGCGCGCGGAAACCGTCGACCAGATGCTCGACGCCCTTCTCCTCGACGATGCGGCCGAGGAAACCGACGTGCAGCCCGTCGCCGTCACGGAACCGGGGCGCGCCGGCGGGCACCGGACGGCAGGGCGGCGGCACGGTCGCCACGCGCGGCGCGATCGACGACCACAGCCGGCTGTGGTTGGCGTAGTCCTCGCTGGTCACCGCGACCACGTCCGCGCGGCGCATGGCCGCGCGGCTCGACGCGTCGATCGCCCGGCGCTGCACGTCGTTCACCAGTCCCGGCGGCAGGCTGACGTCGCAGTGGTAGGTCACGACGATCGGGCACTTCGCCAGGCCCGCGACCAGACCGGCCTCGAGCATCGGCAGGTGGAGGTTCAGCACGCGCGCGTTCGCCGACGCCTCTCGGACCAGCGCCGGGAAGGCCGGGCTGATCACGCCCTTGCCCAGCCTCGCGAGCACCGGCGCCCGGCTGACCCGCACGCCGTTGATCGTCTCGTCGTGCGGCAGCGACGGGTCATGCCTCGTGGTGACCACGCGGACGCGCTTGCCGCGCGCGGCGAGTCCCTCCGCGACGTCGCGCGCGAAGTTGGTCAGCCCCGACACGTACGGCGTGTAGTAGGTCAGGGCGATGACGAGGTCGTCGAGCACAGTTCGCTCTCCTGTCGTGGGGTGATGAGCAACCGGACGCCGGCGAGCCAGCCCGCCAGCGAACCGGTGAGGAACGCGATCTCCGCGCGCAGCAACAGATCCGGAACGGCCGCGAACGCGACGAGCGCGGTGGCCACGCCCGCGAGCCAGCACCACGCGACGCGGTTGTGCAACGCGCGCGCCACCAGCGCCTGGGTCGTGACGATCAGGCCGAGGTGGGCGACGACACCGAGCACCATGAGAGCCATGTCCACAGTGGACACGACATAACCGGGCCCGAAGACCAGCCGGACGAGCCACGGCCCGACGGTGACCGCGGCAACCACTCCCAGGACGGCCGCCGCCGCCAGCGCGACCGCGCAGCGCACGACGGCCGTGACCTCGTTGCCTTTCAAGGCGGGCAGCAGCGCCGTCTGCAGCGGCACGGCCACGAACAACGGCACGCGCGCGAGCAGGAACGCCGCCAGGAACACACCCGCTTCGGCGCGGTCGGTCGCGATCGCCGCGGTGAGCGCGGGAATGCCGTTGAGCAGCAGCTGTGCACAGACCGAACCCACCAGCAGTGGCGCCACGGCCTTGCCGAACGCCCGCGGCGGAACCTCGGCGCCACCGCGCCGCAGGATTCCGGGAAGTAGTGGCAAATGGGCGAGCGCGATCGCCGCGACCAGGGTCCACTCGAACGGCACGCTCGTCGTTGCGCCCAGCGAAGCCACGACCAGCGCGAACACGACGCGCAACGCCGTGTCGGCGACCAGCAGCGTGCCGTGCCACCTCAGCCGCCCGCTGCCGATCAGCGCGCCGCGCACGAGGAACTGCCCCGCTGACACGAAGCACAACACGACCAGCACCGGTGACACGGCCAGCGCCGGCAGTGCCTCGGCCGCGGCCACCGCGAGCGCGACAACCGCCGCCGACCGCAACGCCTTCCCCGGCCCGAGCCGGGCCAGCTCCTGTTCCACCGGCAGGAAAGCACCGAAACCGACGAGCAGGGCGATCGACCAGAACGCCCCGAAGTCCGCGTACTCGGCCGGTGAGACGGCGCGCGCGACGACGGCCAGGTGTGCGTTGACGAGCAGTCCGGACAGGACGATGCACACACCGACGAAGCCGAGCGCACGGAACATGGGCGGCACGATATCCGCCGGGCCTGCGCGTTTTTCCTGCTCGTAACCGCATTCCGGGGTTGGCAACGAAGACGTAGCAAATGCGGGCGCGGGCGTAACGGGGGCTCATTAGCTTCAACGCCTCGCAACCCTGCCACCCCGAGGACACCCGGCGCGTGACCACAACTCAAGCGATCCCCCCTGTCGTTGCCGCGGCGACCCCCGCACCGGCCCGACCACGGCTGCTCACCGTCGCGACCGTGGCCGGAGCACTCACGCTGCTGCTCTCCGCACTGCTGCCGCTGGCGCCGGTGACGGTCAACGACCCGACGGTCAGCTGGCCCGCCAACGCGTCCGCACCACGGTCGACCATGCTCGCGCTGAGCGCCTACCGGCCACTCGGGATGGAGGCGGAGTTCGGCTGCGGCACCGCGCGTGCCGCGCAGGCGGCCGGTGGCATCGTGTTCGCGACGATCGACTCCGGCGCTCCGGACGCCACGCAACGCGGTCTCGTCGTGCGCGCGCAGGGCGACCGGTTGACCATCAACGGGATCCTGGACGAGCCGATCCCGCCCGGTGACTGCGTGTACCGGCTGCGTGGCGACCACAATGGACTGTCGGTGCTGCGCAACGGCACCGAGGTGGGCCGCGGCGCACTGCCGGACGTGCACGTGCTCGCGACGTCGCTGACGAGCCTCGCCAACCCGGACCTGTCCGTGCGGATCCGGGTCGACGACCAGTTCGACACCTCGCCGTCACCGCTCAAGATCGTGCTGATGGTGCTGCTCGCGCTGGCGGCGGTCACCGCGTTCGGCTGCCTGGTGCTGCTGGAACGGCCCCGCGTCTCGCTCCGGCAACGGCTCGGCCCGGCCGACCTCGTCGTGCCCGCGATCATGCTGCTGTGGGTGTTCCTGGCCCCGATGTCCGACGACGACGGCTACTACAGCGCGATGGCGAAGAACGTGCCGTTCGAGGGGTATGTCGGCAACTACTACCAGATCCTCAACCAGGGCTTCACGCCGTTCTCCTGGTTCTACTACTTCCTCGCCAAGTGGCAGGTCTTCGGGTTCGCGCCGGTCGTGTTACGGATCCCCGCGCTGCTCTTCGGCCTGGTGACGTGGTTCGCCGCCCGGCGGTACGTGACGCGCCGCCGGTTCGCCGGGATCGCGCTCGGCGCGGCGTTCCTCGCGTGGTGGCTGCCGCTCGACATGGGCGTGCGTCCCGAAGGCGTCGTGACGATGTGCGGCCTGCTGACGTTGCTGGCCGTCACGGCGGCGGTCGAACGGCAGCGGCTGACGTTCCTCGGTCTCGCGGTGGGCATCGCGGGCATCGGGTTCTTCGCGCACCCCACGGGTTTCACGACGCTCGCGCCGTTGCTCGCCGGGCTTCCGTTCGCGTGGCGGCTGCTGTCCCGTGACGCCGGATGGCGCACCGTCGTGGCCCGCGTGCTCGCCGTGCTGTCGCCCGGCGCCGTCGCCATGCTGCTCGCGTTCGCCGACGGCAGCCTGCGGGACTTCCTGCACGCACAGGAGATCTTCAAGAAGCTCGCCGGCTCGGAGTCCTGGTACACGGAGTTCGCCCGGTGGATGTTCCTGCTGAACCAGAACGACGCGATGGCGAACTACGCCAAACGCGCGCCGGTGCTGGTGTGCGTGGCCGCGATGGTCTGGTTCGTCGTGCTGTTCACCGCGTTGCGGGCCCGCCGCATCGCGGTGCCGCCACGGCTCGCGCTGGCCGGCTGGTCCACGCTGTTCGCGTTCTTCCTGCTGTGGTTCACGCCGAGCAAGTGGACGCACCACTTCGGCAGCCTCGCCGGGATCGGCTCGGTGTTCCTCGCCCTGATGCTGCTGTCGGTGGTCCCGCTGGCGCGGTCGCTGGCGCCGCGCGTGCCCGCGGCGGTGCTGACCGGCGGGGTGCTGAGCGTGATCGCGATGCTCGGGCTCGCGGCGCACGGCGCCAACCGGTGGCCGTACTCGTGGCACCTCGGGCTGCCGCAGGTCGCCCAGCCGCCGCACCTCTGGCTCCTCAAGCTCGACAAGCCGTACTGGTGGCTGCTGCTGATCGGAATCGTGGCGTACGTGCTGTACCGGCGCCGCAAGGACTCGCTGATCGCGTTGCCCGTCGTGATCGTGCTGTTCTTCGGCGTCAACATCGCCTACCTGGTGGGCGGTTTCGCGATCGCGACCGTGCGCACGCTCGACACGTGGTCGCCGTGGGCCGCGTCGGTGCAGGACCCGCTGGCCCGGCGTTGTGCCGCCGCCGACGGCGTCGAGGTGCTCGTGCCCGACGGGACGCTGTCCCCGTTGCGGGACGGCTGGTTCGTGCTGCGCGACACCCCGATCGCGACCGTCGTGTCCGGCAGGCCCTCGGTCACCTACGAGTACGCCACCGGGTCCGGGCGGGTCGTCGGCAGCGGCAGGCTCACCGATGACGCCGACAGCGTCGTGCGGCGAACCCTCGTGCTGCCACCGGCTCCGGCGGACGCCACGGCCGTGCGGCTCACCGGTGACGCGTCCCCTCCGGCGGCACAGAGATACCTGCGGCTGCGGGACTTCCTGCCGCGCGACGCGGCGGTGGCGGTGGCGTGGCAGCACGCGTTCCTGTTCCCGTGCCAACGGCAGCCGGCCGTGCGCGACGGCGTGATCGAGCCGGTCACCTATGCCGTGCAATGGGGTGACACGCCGCTGCTCGGCGTCAGCGACGCGACGTGGGCGCCCGTGCGCGGCGCGCTGTTCGGCGATGTGCTGACGTCGCACGAGATCACCGCACTGCCCGCCCGGCTGCGCGACCAGCCCGGCGCCTACCCGATCCAGGTGTACCGGACGACGCCCCGGTACGCCGTCGACTACTCGATCAGCCGCGGCAGCACGACGTTGTTCGGCTGGGAGGCCATGCGATGAGCGACCGGGAAGCAGCGGCACTCGTCGCGGTGCAGACAGCCCTCGCGACACCGGCCGTCGTGCGGGCCGCACGGGCCCTGTCCTTCTTCGGCGAACACAGCGCGGGCTGGCTCGTGCTCGGCATCGCCGGTGCCGCACTCGACCGCCAGCGCCGTCCGGAGTGGACGGTCGCGGCGACGTCGGTCTTCGCGGCGCACGCGGCGTCCGTCGTGGTGAAACGCGTGGTGCGCCGCAGACGCCCGCACCACCCGGACGTGCGGGTGCTGGCCGGCACGCCGAGCGCGCTGAGCTTCCCGTCCTCCCACGCGACCTCGACCACCACGGCGGCGGTCGCGTACGGCGCGCTCACCAACCGTCCGCTGGTACCGATGCTCGTACCGCCCATGGTGCTCAGCCGGCTCGTGCTGGGCGTGCACTACCCGACCGACGTCCTCGCCGGTGCCGTCCTCGGCGCCGTCATCGCCCGCGGCGTGCGCCGCCTGGTGTTCGGAGAGCACGAATGACCGTTGCGACCGCACCACCTCCGTCCGTCCTTCGTGGACTGATCCGCACCGCGCGGCCGCACCAGTGGACGAAGAACGTGCTGGTGCTCGCGACCCCGTTCGCGTCGACCCGGATCGCCGAGGCCGTGGTGCTCCGGTCCGCGGGACTGGCGTTCGCCGCGTTCTGCTGCGCGGCCTCGGCGGTGTACCTGGTCAACGACGCCAAGGACGTCGAGGCCGACCGCGCGCACCCGAAGAAACGCGACCGGCCGATCGCCGCGGGCGTCGTGTCCGTCCCACTCGCGTACGCCACGGCCGGTGGGCTGATGGTGGCGGCACTCGGCATCGGCGCGGTGGCCGGGTGGAAGCTGCTGGTGCTCATGCTGGTCTACCTGGCGGTGCAGCTCGGCTACTGCTTCGGGCTGAAGCACCAGCCGGTACTGGAGTTGTGCGTGGTGGCGTCCGGCTTCCTGCTGCGGTGCATCGCGGGCGGTCTCGGCGCGGACATCTCTCCGTCGCAGTGGTTCCTGCTGGTGACCGCGTTCGGCTCACTGTTCATCGTGGCGGGCAAGCGGTACGCGGAGATCAAGCTGTTCCAGGCGACGGGCGCCGCGATCCGGCAGTCGCTGACCAAGTACTCCGAGACCTACCTGCGGTTCGTGTGGGCCACCTCCGCGGCCGTCATGAACATGACGTACGGCCTGTGGGCGTTCGAGCTCGGCCAGCGCACCGGCAGTCCGTGGGCGGCGCTGTCGATGATCCCGTTCGTCATCGCCGTGCTGCGCTACGCGGTCGACGTGGACAGCGGCAAGGCGGGCGCCCCGGACGACGTCGCCCGCTCCGACCGCGTCCTGCAGCTCCTCGGCCTCCTCTGGGTCGCCACGGTCGCACTGGCCGTCTACGCCTAGACGCTCAGGATCGGGCTGAAGTGACCGTCCGGGTAGGGCTCGTCCACGGCCCGGCCCTCCGCCTCCACCCACGAGTGGGCGGCGAACGGCGCGGTGTGCACGCCCACCCGCCACGTCGGCCAGACCCCGCGCATGCGGCACAGCAACGCCGTCGCGATGGCACGCGGCAAGCAGTACCGGCCGGCGCACCGCACGCTCACGCCGACGACATCGTTGCGCGCCAGCAACGCGTCGTCATATCCCGCCGGAGCGGCGCCGCGCCGGACCACGGACAAGACGGTGACGATGCGGCGCGGCGGGAGCTTTGCGAGCAGCAGGGCGGTCCACACGGCGAGGTGGACCGCGGGGCGGCGGCGCAGCGGTGGGCGGGCCGACCGTTCGAGCGTCTGCCTCACGACACCACCAGCTTCGCGAGCAGCAGGGCGGTCCACACGGCGAGGTGGACCGCGGGGCGGCGGCGCAGCGGTGGGCGGGCCGACCGTTCGAGCGTCTGCCTCACGACACCACCAGCTTCGCACGCACCGCTGCCCCCACGGGCCGACTGCGCAACGCCGGGCGCGCGAACCGCTCCACCGCCTGCCTCACGACACCACCAACCCCGCCCGGACCAACTGGTCCAGCAACGCACCCGCGTCGTCGCGAGCCCGCTCCACCGGCACCGCATAAGCCTCGGTCAGCCGCCGCACCGCGTCCTCCACACCGCCGTCGAGCAGCGCCCGCAACACCATCGCGGCCGACGGATTGAGCTGCCAGTAACGGCCGCTTCGCAGGTCCAGCAACACCGCCCCGTTGTCGGTGTCCGTTGTGGACACATCAGCACGCAGGCGAACGGACATGACTTCCCTCCAGGTCCCGCAACCAGACGTCACAGGCGATCGTGTTCTCCAACGCCGGCGGCGGAACACGGGCCAGCTCGGGGCTGAGCACGGCCCGCCGCAGCACAGACCGGTCCACGAGACCGCGTTCGGCCAGCGGTGACTCGTCGACGAGCGCTGCCAGCGCGGCACGGTTGCGACGCAGCCCGTCGTGCCACTGGGCGTTGGTGTTGTCCTTGGTACGCCGGGCGAGCACGGCGTCGGGCACCAGGCCGCGCATGGCCTCGGCCAGCAACGGCTTGAACTGCCACGGATTGCTGCGGTCCGGCAGCCGCACGGCCAGGCACGCCTCGATCACCCGGTCGTCGCAGAACGGCGCCGCGACCGCCATCCCATGCCCCTGTTCGACCTGCGCCGCGAGCTGGCCCGCGTTGCGCGCGTGGAACACCGCACCGTGCTGGCCCCGGCCCGGCGCCAGCTCCTCGGCCACCGAGGCCGCGCGCCGGATGACGTCCCGGACCAGCTCGGCCGCCGCCGGGGTCGCCCACGGCGGCAGCAGCACCGGGAAGCCCCAGTCCTCCATCGACAGTGCGTTCGTCCGGAACGGAGTGGTGAGCCGCTCCGCGGTGCCGGCCAGCCAGGAACTGTAGGAACTGTTGTCCCACAACGACTTGAGCGTCGGCAGCAGCGGCCAGCGTTCGAGCGCGCGGAACGCGCGGATGTGGCGCAACGCGGTCAGGGGCTCGCGGCGCAGCAACGTGTGCACGTAGCTCGACGGCGCCATCACGACATGGTCGCCGCCGTGCCCGCGCAGGAGCACCCGCGCGCCACGCGCCCTCAGCTCGCGCGCGATGACGCGTTGCTGCGCGCGTTCGCGGACCAGCGGCAGGGTGTGGTCGGGCAATGTCGAACGCGAGCCGACATCGTCGAAGAACGCGGGCAGATCGTCGGTGCGTCGCACGATCCGTTCGACATTGCCGAACGCTGTCGCCGCCAGATCGGCGTGTCGCGCATCCTCCGTTCCGCCGCTGCCCCAGTCGAGGGTCACGGTCACCAACCGAGCGCCCGCCTGCGCCGCGGCGAAGCAGATCGACGTCGAGTCCATGCCGCCCGAGAGATCCGCGGCCACCGGCTCGCCCGGCCGCACGCGCGTCGCGACCGCGGCGAGCAACGCGTCACGGAGTCCGGCCGCGCCCTCGCGCAGGCCCAGCTCCGGCGCCGGAGGCGACCATCGTCGCGTCACGCGGGCGTCGTCCAGCGTCAGGTAACAGTCCTCGGGCACGGTCTCGACGCCGCGCCACGGCGCGATCCGATGGACCGGGTGCGGCAGCGCGGGGTAGAGCAGCCGCGTCGCCGCCCACTCGTCGTCGAGCGGCGCTCCCGTCAACGAGGCCAGCACGCCGGCCGTGTCCGAGGCGACGGTCATGCCGTTCAACCGCGTGTGGAACACCCGCCGCACGCCGGACACCGTGCCCTGCACACGCACCCGTCCGTCGATGCTCGCCACGACGTGGGCGCTGCCGGTCAGCACCGCGTCGAGATCGCACCGCGCCAGCTCGTCCGGCGTGACCGACGAGGTGCCGATCACCGCGACCGCACGCCGTCCGGTCACGCTCAGCACGAAGTCGTCGTCCCAGCACCCCAGCAGCCACGGCCGCCCCGACGGATGCGCCACCCGCCGGCAGGCGTTCAGGGAGACGGCCGAAGCCGATTCGTGATCCGGCAGGACCACGAACCAGCTCCGCCCGCACCGCGTGTCGCGCATCAGAACTTCGCGATGCCCGCGCCCGCGTCGGTGAACAACCATCCGTTGCCGTGGGTCTGCTCGGCGAACTCGCCGGCCTCCACCATCATCGGCGGCTCGTACACGGTCGGCTCCAACTGCTCCATCAAACGTGTCCTTTCACGGGAATGGGGCGGCAGGCGACGACCGTATTTGCCTTTCGATTCACAACCGACAGAACGTGATCCGGATTACGTATCAATTGACCCAATACGTAACGAAATTGCCGACTCCTGTTGGATTACTGGCGTTCGGCGGGCGACCACGGCTGACGACGGTCGCGCCCAGCCAGTTGAACCTGGTCGCGCCCGGCCCGTTTTGCCTGGTAGAGAGCCGCATCGGCGGCCGCCAGCAGCCCCTCGACGGTGTCCTCGCTGACGTCCGGCCACACCGCGACACCGATGCTCACGCCGAATCCGCCGATAGCTCCGACCCGCAGGGTATGCACCTGGGTGCGAATTCTTTCGGCGATCACCATGGCCTCGGCCGCGTCCACACCGGGAAGCAGCACGGCGAACTCCTCGCCGCCGAATCGGCCGACCGAATCGCCGCGCCGGACCGCGCCGTCCAATGTGGCGGCGATCTGTCGCAGGACTTCGTCGCCGACCTGGTGGCCGTGTGTGTCGTTGATGTCCTTGAAGTGGTCGACGTCCACCATGAACAGCCCGAGCCGCGTGCCCGGCTGCTGGGCCAGCCGGTGCAGCTCCATCCGTGCCTGCAGGTGCCACGCCTCGGCGTTCAGCAGGCCGGTCTTGGTGTCGGTGCGGGCGGCGAGCTCCAGCTGGTGGATGAGCACCGTGCGGTGCAGCGCGACGGCCGCGACGACCATGGGCACCGCGAAACCGGGCCACCACAGCGTCCCGAGGGCGACGAACCCGCCCAGCGCCAGCTGACCGGCCTCCAGCAGGTTGTCGCCCGCGGTGCCGATCGCCTCACGCGGGTGCACCTTCGCGGTCATCACCACGATGCCCGCGACCAGCGCAGTGTTCACCGTCCAGTGCGTGGCACCCGACACGACCAAAGAGAGCAGATCGTTGAACCCGGACGGCGTACCGTCCGTAAACCCGGTCAGCCGGGCGACGGAGCCCGCCGCGAGCACGACCAGGGTCATCATCGAGGCGGTGAAGACGGAACGATGTGGTGGTCTGGACGCGTCCCAACGGCCTACCATCCACCATCGGTGCAGGTAGATGACCGCGACGAGGAGTACCGCGGGGAGCGCGGGGAGTGCCAGTGCGCCAGCGAAGATCCAGATGCTGCACAGGTCGACGTGCGGCACCCGGCTGTGGTCACGCCTGATCCGCTCGATCCACTGCGAGGCCTGCAGGTGGGCGACCGCGCACGCGGCGAACACCCCGAACGTGACCCATGAGCGCGCGCCGACCGGACGCGCCGCCAGTACGGCGAGCGTCAGCGCGGCAACGTCCACCAGTAGGACGTAGGCCACCGCCCGGCGGGGCAGTGACCATAGAGACCACGTCATCTGCAAAAAGTAACCCGTTCATGGAGGTGAACACCATGCGCGACAAGATCTGGTGACTACACACCCGACCATGCGGCGGCCGCGGCGAGCGCCAGCACCGTTCCGAAGGCGCCCGCCACGGCAATCGTGACGGCCGCACTGCCCGTCCATGACGCGACAACGCCCCCGAGGGCGACACCGATCCCCTGGGCGGCGATCAGCCCGCTGCGGGCGAACCCGAGCGCCTGCCCGCGCCGCTCGGGTGGCACGAGCCGCACGAACGTGGCCCCGGCCGTGATCTGGTACGCGCTCGCGCACCCGGACAGCGCCAGCAGGGCGAGCGCGACGGCGAGGTTCGGGCTGGTCAGATAGCCCAGCAACGGCAGGCTCGTGCCCACGGCCAGCACGCCCAGCCAGCGGGAACGGTCCTTCAGGAACCTGAGCAGGAACGCGCCGACGATCATGCCCGCGGGATCGGCGGCCAGCAGCAGGCCGACTGCGGCGGCACCGGCACCGACCTCGTTCGCGAACGGCGCCGCCAGCCCCTCCGGCACCACGCTGAACAGGGCCAGCCAGCCCAGCAGCATGAGGATCCGCAGCTTGCGGTCGCGCCACACCAGGCCGGCGCCGTCCCGGATCTGGGCCGCCCACTCCCGCCACCTCGTACGGGTGGTGACCTGGGGCGCCGGCGGGTTGCGGGAGGGCTGCGACGCCGGCCGTTCCCGCAGGCCGACGCGCAGCACGAGCGCCGAGAGCGCGAACGTCGCCGCGTCCACGGCGAGCGCGCCCGACGTGCCCAGCAGCGCCACGACCACGCCACCGCCCGCGAACCCGGCGAGCAGGCCGGCCTGGTGCGTGACCAGGTGCACGGACTGGCCGTCCTCGTACCGCTCCCCCAGCACCTCGGGCAGCAACGCCCCCTGCGCGGCGGCGAACGGCGGTTCCGCGAGCTGGACCAGGACCAGCAGCGCCGCCAGGACCACGAGCGGCGTGCCGGGGATCGCCATCAGGCCGACGAGCGCGGCCCGGACGAGGTCGCTGGTCACCATGACCGTCCGCCGCGGGAACCGGTCCGCCAGGCCGCTGAGCAGCACGCCCGACACCAGGTTCGGCAGCATCGTGAGCGCGTAGGTCAGCGCGGTCCACGCGGGCGAGTGCGTGCGGTCGAAGACCAGGACCGACAACGCGACGCGTGCGAGCTGGTCGCCCGCGATCGAGAAGAGCTCGGCCGTCCAGAGCGTCCTGAACTCCCCGATCGCGAAGACACCAGCCCGCACGCTTTGCCTCTCAGTCCGGCGATCACACCAGGTCGCGTCGCACGGTGAGCCACGCGGCGATCAGTGCGAACACCGCAAGGTAACCCGCCACCAGCAGCGACGCGGTAACGCCACTCAGATCCGTGAGTACCCCGGGAGCGCCCGTCGCCCCGAACGCCCCCGCCAGATTGCCCGCCGCACCACCCGGCAGCACCTTCGTCACGTCCGCGACCGGCCCCAGCAGCGCGCCGACACCCCGCAACAGGTTCTCCGCGACGATCGACCACAGCAGCCCCAGCCCGACGGCCAGCGCCGGCCCGCGGGTGATCACACCGAGGAAGACACCCATGGCGGCCCACATGCCCGCGATCAGGCCCGCGGCGCCGAGACCCTGTACGACATGGTCGAACGACGGCATCGACCAGGACTGGTTTTCCATGGTCGCGATCGACAATGCCGCACCGAAGTCGACAACGAACGTCAGCGCCACGAGCACCACGACGATCGTGCCGACCGCGGCCAGCGTGCCGCCCATCGCGCTGATCCGGCGCGGACCGGCCGTCAGCGTCGTCTTCCACGTCCCCCAGCCATACCCGCTGCCCACCGCCAGCGCGGCCAGCACCAGCACGATCGCGCCGCCGAACATCGGCAGCCCGCGCACCACGGCCTCCGCCGCCTCGGCCGGCATCATCTGCGCCATCAGTTGCGCGCCGGACCCGCCGCCGCGGCTGGTGTCGCCACTCTTGTAGGCGACGTAGTTGAAGACGTACCCGAACGTCAGCGTCATCACGAGCCAGACGCCGATCAGCACCCACGTCGCGGGCCACTTGACCAGGCGCAACAGCTCGGCCCTATAGCTACCCATCACCGAACACCTGCCGTCATCTCGAAAAAGACCTCTTCCAAAGTCCGGCGCAGTGGCCGGATCTCACGGACGTCGACGTCCGCCTCCACCAGCGCCCGGACGATCTTGGGCGCGTCCTCCTCGGACGCGTGCACGTGCAGCGCACCGTCGACGACCGAGCTGTTCTCGACCACCCGTTCGGCAATGTCGAACGGATCGGCGCGGACCAGCAGCACGGTGTCGCCCCGCAGTTCCTGCACGCTGCTCTCGGCGACCAGCCGTCCGTTCGAGATCACGCCGACGCGGTCGCAGATCTCCTCGACCTCGCCCAGCAGGTGACTCGACAACAGCACGGTCTGCCCCTGGCGCTTGAGCTCACGGACGAGGTCGCGCATGTCGGCCATGCCCGCCGGGTCGAGCCCGTTCGTGGGCTCGTCGAGGATCAGCAGCTCGGGCTGGCCGAGCAACGCCGCCGCGACGCCGAGCCGTTGCTTCATGCCCAGCGAGTAGGACTTGAACTTGGCGTTCTTGGCGTCGCTCAGGTCCACCTGCTCCAGCACGGCGTCGACCTCGATGTCCGTCCGGTCGCGCCGCCGGGCGTGCACCCTGAGGTTGTCCCGTCCGGACAGGTACGGGAAGAAGCCCGGCCCCTCGATCAGCGAGCCGATCCGCAGCAGGGCCTTCGGGCTGCCGGGCGGCTCGCCGAGGACCCGCGCGGTTCCGCTGGTCGGCTTGACGAGCCCGAGCAGCATCCGGATGGTGGTCGTCTTGCCCGCGCCGTTCGGCCCGAGGAACCCGTAGACCTCGCCCGCCCGGACGTTCAGCTCCACCGCGTCGACCACGGTCTTGTCGCCGTAGCGTTTCGTCAGTTTCTCCGTCGTCACGATCATGGCTACGAGCTTGCTTCCCGAGCTTGTAGTTCGTCGTCCGCTCGGAAGCGGCTTCGAAATACGCACATCTGCGTACGCCCTCGGTCCTATCGTTCTCAGCATGCGGATCAGGTGGTACGACGTGGCGCTGGCGCTGGGACTGACGGTCATCGGCATCGGTGGCACGCGTTTCGCCGCGCGTCTGCAGCACCTGCCGAGCCCCGGTGTACTGGGCTACTCGCTCATCGTCCTCGCCGCGCTCGCCATGCTGCTGCGCAGCGTCCGTCCGCTGTGGACGTTCGTGCTCGCCGTCGCGGCGATCGCGGTGTACCTGTGGCTCGGATTCCCGTTCGGCCCGATCCTGCTGAGCGGTGTGGCGGCCGTGTACACCGTCGGGTTGCGGTGTTCCGTGCGGGTGGCGCTGATCTGCTGCGTCGCCTATCTGTTCGCCGTGGCGCCGGGCTGGCTGCAGGACCCGCTCGGCTGGATCACGTGGGCGCTGGGCTGGATCTTCCTGCCCGCGGTCGCCGGTGTGCTGGTGCGGATCTGGCGCCGGTCCCGCGTGGAGCAACGCGAGCACGCCGTGACCGAGGAACGTCTGCGCCTGGCCCAGGAGGTACACGACGTCGTCGGGCACGGCCTCTCGGTGATCGCGATGCAGGCCGGCGTCGCGCTGCACGTGCTGGACCGCGACCCGGCGAAGGCGCGGGCGTCGCTGGAAGCCATCCGTGACGCCTCGCGGGAGTCGCTGGCGGATCTGCGCGGCGAGCTGGAGGCCATGCGCGGCAACGCACCCCTGCGTCCGTCCACTGCGGACTTCCCGGCACTGGCCGCCCGGATGCGCTCGGCCGGCCTGCCCGTGTCACTGGTGGTGTCCGTCGATTCTCTCCCCGAGAACGTCGAGACCGCCGCCTACCGCATCGTGCAGGAGTCGCTGACGAACGTCCTGCGCCACGCGGGCCCCGGCGCGACCGCGTCGGTGGACGTGTCCTGTTCGGACGGCGCGCTGGTCGTCACGGTGGCCGACACCGGGCACGCCGGGTCGTTCGCCGAGGGCAGCGGCATCACGGGCATGCGCCGCCGGGCGACGGCGCTGGGGGGCACGTTGGATGCCGGTCCTGCGGATTCCGGCGGCTTCGCGGTCGTCGCCCGGATACCGTTGCCGTCATGATCCGGGTGGTGGTCGCCGACGACCAGGCTTTGGTCCGCATGGGCCTGCGCACGCTGTTCGAGGTCGAGGACGACATCTCACTCGTCGGCGAGGCCGCCGACGGCCGCGAGGCGCTCGACGTGATCCGGCGGACGCGCCCCGACGTGGCGTTCCTCGACATCCGCATGCCGGTTTTCGACGGGCTCGAAGTGTTGCGTCGCGTCACGTCCGATCCGGCCCTGGGTGACGTGCGGGTCGTCATGCTGACGACGTTCGAGCTCGACGAGTACGTCTTCGAGGCGCTCCGGTCCGGCGCCAGTGGCTTCCTCGTCAAGGACAGCGACCCGGCCGACCTGCTCCGGGCCGTGCGCGTCGTGGCCGACGGCGGGTCGCTGTTGTCCCCCACCGTGACGCGCCGCGTCATCGAACGGTTCTCCTCCGGCGTGCCCGCGAAACCCGTGGCGCACCTGGACAAGCTCACCGAACGTGAGCGGGAGATCATGCGGCACGTCGCCACCGGCGCGTCCAACGACGAGATCGCCGAACGCCTCGTCATCTCCCCCGCGACGGTCCGCACGCACGTGTCCCGCGCCATGATCAAGCTCGGGGCGCGGGACCGCGCGCAGCTCGTCGTGTTCGCGGTGCAGTCCGGACTGACCTGACCCGTCACTCCTCGATCGCGCCGCCGACCGAACGCAGGTGGTCGCGGAACGTCAGCGAGGGGTTCTTCTCGCGGCGGGCCAGGAAGGCGTCGAACCGCACCTGGCTGCGCAGCGACTCGCCGTCGCGGATCAGCTCGGCCTGCCTGCGCTCGGTGTCCCGGATCCCCTCGGCCAGCTCGAGCATCCGGTCGACCTGCGCGGCGGGCAGGAACAACACCCCGTCGTCGTCCCCGAAGACGACGTCGTCGGACGTGACCCTCCACTCCCCCACCTGCGCGAATGCCAGCGCACCCTCCGGCCGTTCGTCCAGCCGCAGCGGACCGGTCGGGATCGAGCCGGTGCTGAACACCGGCAGGCCGATCGCCCGGATGTCCGCGGTGTCGCGATGCAGACCCCAGATCACGACACCGCCGAGCCCGGCCGCCGCGGCCTCCAAAACCACGAGGTCGCCGACGCAGCTCTCGTCGGTCCGCCCGCCGTTGTCGACGACGAGGACGTCCCCTTCAGCAGCAGATTCGAACGCCTCCAGGAACACGTCCACGCTGCCGCAGTGGCGGGCGGGCAGGACGCGGCCGAAGACGCGCATCCCGGGGTCGAGGGCCTGAACCGCCGACGGGGCGCAGCGCACCGGGATCCCGGCGCGCAGGCACGCGTCCGCGACGTGCGCGGTGGTGAGATCCATGCGATCAGCCTATAAGCGACCTGACCCCGTCGGCGATCTCCGGCGGGATCGCCGAGTACTCGTACGGCGGCTCCGGGTCGTACTCGATGGCGAGCTGCACGGTCTGCGCGACCGCGTCGCCGAACTCCAGCCCCACCAGCCGCAACGCCATGTCGATGCCCGCGGACACACCCGCCGCGGTGATCACCTTGCCGGAGCGCACGACGCGGTCGGTGCTGACCTCGACCCCACGTCCCGCCAGGAAATCCCTTACCGCCCAATGCGTTGTGGCGATGTCGACCAGGCCGGCCTCCGCGAGCAACGTCGACCCCGTGCACACCGAGGTCGTCCAGCGGGTGGACTGATGAACCGCCCGCAACCACGAGATCAGCGCGGTGTCGTCCAGTGCTTCCTTCCAGTGGCTGCTGCCCGGCACCACGACGACATCGACGGCCGGAAGCTCGTCGAACGTCGTGGTAGGAGCCATGACCAAACCCTGGTCGGCCCGGACCAGATCCCTGGAGGCTGCCACGAAATGGGGCCGTACCAGGGGAATCCCGGACAGCACCTCGTACGGGCCGATCAGATCCAGCGCCGTCATGTTCGGGTATAAGACAAAGGCGACGTCCATCAGGCAACCCCCGTGGTCTGGAAACGAGCGCGATAACTGCCCGGCGGGACGCCGAGCACGCGAAGGAAGGCGCGGCGCATGGTCTCGGCCGAGCCGAAACCGCTGCGACGGGCCACAACATCAAGGGATTCGGCACCGGCCAGCAGTTCCGCCGCCGCCTCCACCCGAGCGCGTTCGACGTACTGCGCGGGCGAAAGTCCCACGTGACGCGGAAAGATCCGGGCGAAGTGACGCGTGCTCATCGCGGCCTGGCGCGCCATCGTGGGCACCGTCCACTCGCGACCCGGATCGTCGGCGATCGCGTCGAGCAACGCCCGCAGCGCGTCGTCGCGCACCGGCTGGAGCCTGCTGCGCACGCTGAACTGCGACTGGCCGCCCGGCCGTTGCAGGAACACGACGAGGTACTGGGCGATGCGGCGGGCCAGCGCCGCGCCGTGGTCCTGTTCGATCATCGCCAGCGCCAGGTCGATGCCCGCGGTGACGCCGGCCGAGGTGATGACGTTGCCGTCGGACACGAAGATCGCGTCACGGTCGACGTCAACGCCGCACGCGGCCAGCTCGTCGAGGAACGCCCAGTGCGTGGTCGCGCGGCGCCCCTCCAGCAACCCGGCGCCGGCGAGCACGAGCGAGCCGACGCAGATCCCCGCGACACGCCGGGCTCCGGTGGCGACGCGGCGCAGGTGCCCGGTGAACACCGGATCCTTTGCCACGTCGGGATATCCCCACCCGCCGACGACGATGACCGTGTCGATCGGACGGTCGATCGCGGCCAGGTCGTCGTGCACGCCGATCGTCACGCCCGCGGTCGCCGTGATCGACTCGCCCCCGAGCGACGCGACCGTCACCCGATAGCGCCGCTCACCGGCGTAGTTCGCGTACGTGAAAGCCTCGATCGGCCCAGCCAGGTCCAGCATCGCCGCGTCGTCGTACCCGACGAGGACGATCTCCCGTTCCTTCCCCACGCCTCCAGAGTCCAGCAAGATCCTGATGGCGGCAACGACATGGTTCCCACGGATTCGGCCATGCGGTTCGAAGACGGCTGGCGACCCACTTTCGCCGTTCCGCGAACAACGGCGGCCCGGACCGTCCACACTGGCCGCCGTGAAGATCGCGCTTCAGGTCGGTATGGCCTGGCTGGGGGGCGTGCTGGCTTTCCTCGGCCTCGGAATTCTGATGTTCCTGTTCTTCGCGGCCAAGTCGGCGGGCGGTGTCGCCGTGCTGACCGGTGTCGTGGTCGCGTTGTACGTGCTGCTCGGCCTCGCCGTGTGGGATGGGCGGTGGTACGAGCGGATCGCGTGGGGTGTCACCGTCGGGCTGCTGGGCGTCGTGGGCACGATCTTCGTCATGACTCTGGCCGACGACTGGCACGCGCCGCAGCTCGCCGGCTTCGTGCTCACCGGCATCTCGTACGCGGTCGTGGCCGCGCTGTGGGCGCGCAACTGGTGGGTGCGCGGCGCGGGTGCGTTCGTGCTGGTCTCGGCGCTGATGTTCGCGCCGGCCGAAACCTACACCGAGTTCGCGCGGGTCTTCGCCCGCCTGCACTAGCGGATGATCAGGACCGATTCTGGGCAGCAGCGCCCGCCGGATCCACGCGTACTCCCGTGCCGCGACGGCGTCGCTCATTCCCAGCCGGTGGCGAGCGAGGACGAGCTGGCTAAACAGCAGGCGGCCGATCCTCATACGGCGTCGACAACACCACCGTCGTGCGCGTCGACACGTGCGCCGACTCCCGGATCTGCCGCAACAGATCCTCCAGCGCGGCAGGCGACGCGACCCGCACCCGCAGCACGTACGACGCATCCCCCGCGACCGAGTAGCACGCCTCGATCTGCGGCAGGTGCTCCAGCCGCTTCGGGTAGTCGTCCGGCGCCGCCGGGTCGATCGGGAACAACGAGATGAACGCCGTCAGCGGCAGCCCGATCTCGTCCCCGTCGAGCCGCGCGGCGTAGCCCTTCAGCACGCCGCGCTGCTCCAGGCGCTTCACCCGCTGGTGCACCGCGGAGACGCTCAGCCCGACCCGCTCGGCGAGGTCGGTGAAGCTGCACCGCCCGTCGGCGGCCAGCTCCTTGAGGATGGCGCGGTCGATCGGCTCCAGGCTCAAAGCACCACCAGCTCGTGTGGACGGTTGTTGAACGACTCGACGCCGGTCTCGGTCGCGACCACGATGTCCTCGATCCGCGCGCCCCAGCGGCCGGGCAGGTAGATGCCCGGCTCGACGCTGAACGCCATGCCCGGCTCCAGCGGCAACGCGTTGCCGCTCACGATGTACGGCTCCTCGTGCACGTCCAGGCCGATGCCGTGGCCGGTGCGGTGCACGAAGTACTCGCCGAACCCGGCGTCGGCGATGATCGACCGTGCGACATTGTCGATCTCCTCGCACGTGACGCCCGGCTTGACCGCCTCGACGGCCGCCTGCTGCGCGGCCTGCAGCACCGCGTAGGTGCTGAACACGTCGTCGTACTTCGGCTCGCCGAGCACGTAGGTGCGGGTCGAGTCCGAGTTGTAGCCCTCGGCGACCGGACCGCCGATGTCGATGACCACGACGTCGCCGTGCTCGATCACCCGGTCGGAGTCGCGGTGGTGCGGCGACGCGCCGTTCGGGCCGGAGCCGACGATCACGAAGTCCGCGACCGTGTGGCCCTCCTCGACGATCGCGGCGGCGATGTCCTTCGCGACCTCGGCCTCGGTGCGGCCGGCGCGCAGGAACTCACCCATCCGGGCGTGCACCCGGTCGATCGCCGCGCCCGCCTTGCGCAGCGCCGCCACCTCGGAGGCGTCCTTGCGCATGCGCAGCTCGCGCAGGACCGGCCCGGCCAGCGTCTGCTCGCCGCCGAGCGCCTCGCGCAGCCGCAGGTTGTGCAACGCGGGCATCATGTCCGCGACCGCGACGCGGCCGGTGTTCGACAATGCCGAACGGACCAGCGCGTACGGGTCCTCACCGTCGACCCAGGTGACGACCTGGACGCCCAGCTCGTCGGTCGGGATGCCCGCGTAGCCGGGCTGCTCCAGCTTCGGCACGACCAGCACCGGCGTCCCGTCGACCGGCAGCACGAGGCAGGTGAGCCGTTCGAACGACTCGCCGCCCGCGCCGATCAGGTACCGCAGGTCCGAACCGGGCGAGATGAGCAGTGCGTCGACTCCGGCGCCGGCGGCCGCATTCGTGGTGCGGGTGAGCCGGGCCTTCAGGGCAGACACGTCGATGGGTCCGGTGATCGTTGCCATGGTCGTGAGCCTAGGCCATGCCTGGTCGGCCCACGTTCGCGATAGTCGCGCCCGAAGGCGTCGGACACGCCTCTTGTCGAACGGGACCCGACAGACACGGCCTAGTAGGTTGACGCGGTGAGCTCTCCCCTGGTGCTGCTGGACTCCGCGAGTTTGTACTTCCGGTCGTACTACGCGCTGCCGGACTCGATGACCGCGCCCGACGGGACGCCGATCAACGCCGTGCGCGGCTTCGTCGACACGATCGCCCGCGTCATCACCGACCGCAAGGCCGCGCGCCTGGTCGCGTGTCTCGACGCGGACTGGCGACCCGAGTTCCGGGTCGCGCTGCTGCCGTCCTACAAGGCGCAGCGGGTCGACGTGGTGGCCGCCGACGGCTCCGAAGAGGTGCCGGACACGCTGACGCCGCAGATCCCGATCATCCTCGACGTGCTGGACGCCGCGGGCATCTGCACCGCCGAGGCCGCCGGTTACGAGGCCGACGACGTGATCGGCGCGCTCGCGCACCGCGAGACCCGCTCGGCCGTCGAGGTCGTCACCGGCGACCGCGACATGTTCCAGGTGGTCCGCGACGAGCCGACGCCGGTGCGCGTGCTCTACGTCGGGCGCGGCTGGAACAAGCTGGAGGAGCTCGGCCCCGTCGAGCTGGCCGCGAAGTACTCGCTGCCGGTCGCGACCGCCGGTTCCGCCTACGCCGACATGGCCGTGCTGCGCGGCGACCCCTCCGACGGCCTGCCGGGCGTGGCGGGCATCGGCGAGAAGACCGCCGCGAAGCTGATCACCGAGTTCGGCTCGCTGGACGCGCTGCTGGCCGCGGTCAACGACCCGCGTGACCGCAAGCTCACCGCCCGCGCGCGCACCAGCCTGCTGGCCGCCGAGGCCTACCTCGCCGTCGCGCCCACGGTCGTCCGCACGGCGCTGGACGCCCCGGTGATCCTCGACCGCGACGACGCCGTGCCGTCGGCGCCCGCCGACCCGGTCCGGCTCAAGGAGCTGACCGAACGCTGGGGCCTGGGCAGCTCGGTGCCCCGCCTGATCAACGCCATGGAACGCCGCTGATCGCGATCGCCGCCCGCCGCCTGTTCGACGGCGAGACGCTGGTCGACCGGCGCGTGATGGTGTTCATTGAGGACGGGCGCATCGTCTCGGTGACCCCCGACGCGCCTGGGCCCGTGACCGACCTCGGCGACGTGACGCTGCTGCCGGGGTTGGTCGACGCCCACAGCCACCTGGCCTTCCGGCCGCCGTTGGACATCGAACAGCTGACCACGGACGACGACGAAGCGCTGCTCAAACGCATGCGGACGCACGCCCAGCAGGCCCTGCGCGCGGGAATCACCACCGTTCGCGATCTGGGCGATCGGAACTACCTCGGCCTCACGCTGCGGGCGGAACAGGACGGTCCGGAACTGCTCGTGTCCGGACCGCCGATCACCACGCCCGGCGGCCACTGCTGGTTCCTCGGCGGCGCGACCACCGACGTGCGTGCAGCGGTGCGGGAACGGGTGGAACGCCAGGTCGACGTGATCAAGGTGATGGCGACCGGCGGCAGCGTCACGCCCGGCAGTTCGATGCAGGAATCGCAGTTCACCCTGGACGAGCTGCGCGTCATCGTCGACACCGCCCACGACGCGGGGATACGGGTCACCGCCCACGCCCACGGCGCCCAAGGGATCGCGGACGCCGTACGCGCCGGGGTGGACGGCATCGAGCACTGCACGTTCATCGGTGCCGAGCCCGACTGGACTACCGTCGCCGCGATCGCCGAGGCGGGGATCTTCGTCGGGGTGACGGTCGGCCGGACGCCGCCATCGCCACGGGCCGACGCGATCCGGGCCATGTACGCGCGCATGCACCGCGACGGCGTTCGCCTGGTGTGCTCGTCCGACGCCGGCATCACAGCCCGGAAACCGCACGACGTCCTGCCCCTGGTCGTGCCCGAGTTCGTGAGCTTCACCGAGTCCACCCCAACAGCCGGGCTCAAGGCGGTCACCAGCCTCGCGGCCCAATCGTGCGGAGTCGGCCACCGCAAAGGCCGGATCGCGCCGGGGTACGACGCCGACCTGCTCGCCGTGTCCGGAAACCCGGTGGCCGACCTCCAAGCACTGACCGGCGTCCACGCCGTGTTCCGCGCCGGACAACGAATCCGCTGATCAGAAGTACGTGCCGCACCAGGGCGACTGCGAGATCGCGAAGAGCCGGTCGGCGTTCGCCGTCGCGCCGGAGATCCGGTTCGCCGCGGCCAGCTGCGTGAACGTCACGCCACCCAGGTAGGCCGCGCCCAGCAGGTCGACGGTGAGCTCGATGTCGGGTGACAGGTCGGTGCGCGTCGCGCCGTCCGGGGTGATCAGGTACGACCCGGCGTTCGCCGGGATCAGCCGGTCCGTCACGCCGAGCACGACCGGGTCGCCATCGCCGTAGGTGCGCTCCGCGAGCATGCGCGGCACGTCGACCAGCCGCAGCCACGTCTCGTCCTCGACCTCGGTCGTGCGGGCCGTACGGGGCTCGGCGAACAGGAACTCGAGCGGTTCGTCGAGGGGCCGCAGCCACGCCTCGATCTCGTCGACCAGGTCGACGCCGACCAGGAACCGCCACAGGTCTGCCCACGCGCCGGACGTCGGCGCGATGAGGTCGTACACCTGCAGCAGCTTCGAGTTCTCCTTGTGCTCCACCTTGTAGATGACGAACCCGTCGTCCCCGTCCGGTCCACTGTGGACGGCGTAGGCGAACTGCTCGTCCGGCTTGGCGCCACGGATGTTCATCTCCCACCACCCCGCCCAGCGCCCGATGGCACCCGGCCGCGTCAGGCCGATGCGGTCGTAGATCTCGGGCAGCAGCTTCGCCGCGCCGTCGCGGTCGATCAGCCGCACCCGCCCCACCGGGTCGCCGGGCACGGACGCCCGCGCACGCTGGATCCGGACGGTCCGGCCGCGGGTGGCGACGCCGTAGCCGTAGCGGCCGTAGATCAGGCCCTCGGAGGCGCGCAGCGTGGCGACCGGCTCGCTGAGTCCCTCCAGCTGGGCTCGTTTCAACGCGCTCAGCACACCGCGCCGTGTGTGGTCGGCCCGCACGCCCACGCGACTCACCGCCGCGTGCGGCACAACGGCGCCACCGGGCACCACCAGGCTGGAGGGGAACGTCTGGACCGCGCCGACCAGGTCGCCGTCGGCGAACGCGCCCAGCGCGCGCCCCGGCTCGTACGACTTGCGCACGACCTCCCACAGCTCGTCCGGCGCGGGCGCGTAGTGCAGCGTGCCGCGGAACAGCGTGTGGTGGGCGCGGTACTGGGTCTCGTCGAGAACGCGGATCTCGGTCACGCCCGCGATCCTCTCTCGGGAGGGACGCGGACGCGACCGACTTACCGTCACATGTCAGCCGGTGGGCTGACCGACCTCGTACTCGCCGTCCTCGGTCTTGACCGTGATCTTGACCGTCTTGTCCTTGCCGCCGACCTGCACCTTGCAGGTGAACGAGGTGTTCGGCTTGACCTGGTTCTCACCGGTGCAGTTGGCGCTGCCGACGTCCGAGATCTTGTACTCGTCCTTGAGGATCTTCACGATGCCGTTCTGCACGGCGGTGTTGTCGAAGATCTTCTTCTTGAAGAACGCGGGCGACACGAAGCCGGTGAAGAGCACCGCGCCGACGACCAGCACGACGACGACGGCGATCACCCAGATCATCGCGCTGGACTTCTTCTGGGCGGGCGGCGCGCCGAACTGACCGGGCGCCCCGTACTGACCGGGCTGGCCGTACTGACCCGGCTGCTGACCGGGCACGCCGTACTGCTGCGTCTGCTGGCCATACGGGTCGGGCTGACCGTAGGGCTGCTGCGCGGGCTGGCCGTAGGGGTTGCTCTGCGGCTGGTTCGGGTCGTAGCCGGGGTACGGCTGCTGCCCAGGCTGCTGGGGCTGCTGTGGCTGGCCGTACGGGTTCTGAGCCGGGAACCCACCGGACGGGGTGCCGGTCGGGTAGCCGCCACCGTAGGGCTGCTGGCCCCACTGCTGCTGCGGATCGTTCCCTCCGGACGGTCCGTACGGGCTGCTCATTGCTCGACCTCCGTGTTCACATCAGTTCGGCGCGATCCAACCACATTGATCGGGCGCCACCCACTCCGACGCCCGAACGTTTCTCATACCGTGGCCATGGCCACGACCCCTCGGCGCAACGCGTCTACGGCCTTTGCCGCAGCGGCGCCCACCGGGTCCTTCCCGCCGACCACGTCCCGGATCTGGTCGAGCAGGTCGATCACCTGCCGGCACCACCGCACGAAGTCACCCGCGCCGAGCTCGGCGCCGCTGGCCTCGGCCGCGCTGAGCACCTTCTCCAACGACTCGCCGCGCGCCCAGCGGAACACCGGCCAGGCGAAACCGGGGTCCGGCTGACGCGTCGTGCGCTCCAGCTTGTGGGCCCGCTCGTCGTCCTCGATCTCCGCCCACAGCCGGATGGTCGCGGTCATCGCGTCCGACACCGCGCCCTGCGGCAGCGCCGCGTCGACCGGGCCGTCGCGGCGCGCCTCGTACACCAGCGACGACACCACGGCCGCCAGCTCGGGCGGCCCGAGGCCCTTCCACACGCCGTGCCGCAGGCATTCCGCGGCCAGCAGGTCCGACTCGCTGTACAACCGGGTCAGCCGCTTGCCGTGCTCGGTGACCGCGTCGTCCTCGCTCAGGTAGCCGCGCTGCCGCAGCAGCGCGCGGATGCGGTCGAACTGCCGTGCCAGCGAGTGCGTCGTCGCCGACACCTTGCGCTCCAGCTGCTCGGTCTCCGACAGCAGCCGGTGGTAGCGCTCTCCCCAGCGCGCGTGGTCCTCGCGCTGCTCGCAGCCGTGGCACGGGTGCGCGCGCAACGCCCGGCGCAGCGTCGCCAGCTCGGCGTCGTCGTCCGGGGTCGTCTTCTTGCGCCGCCCCGACGGCGCCACGATGCCGGTGTTGCGCAGCGTCGACGCCAGGTCGCGCCGGGACCGGGGTGACCGCACGTCGACCTGCCGCGGCAGCCGGACGTGCCCGAGCACCTCGACCGGCGCCGGGAAGTCCGCCGACGACAGGCGGCCGGCCCACCGGTCCTCGGTGACGACGAGCGGCCGCGCCTCGCCGAGCGGCTCCAGCCCCGGATCGATGACGATCGCCAGCCCGGTCCGGCGCCCGGACGGAACGGCGATCACGTCGCCCTTGCGGAGCTTCTCCAGCGACTTGGCGGCCTCGATGCGCCGCGCGTTGGTGTTCTGCCGGGACAACGTCTTCTCGCGGTCCGCGATCCGCCTGCGCAGCGTCGCGTACTCCTCGAAGTCGCCGAGGTGGCACGTCATCGACTCGCTGTACCCGTGCAGCGCCTCGCGGTTGCGGTCGATCCGCCGCGCCAGCCCCACGACCGACCGGTCCGCCTGGAACTGCGCGAACGACTGCTCGAGGATCTCGCGCGCGGCGGCGGCACCGAGCTGGTGCACCAGGTTGACGGCCATGTTGTAGCCCGGCCGGAACGAGCTTCTGAGCGGATACGTCCGGGTCGACGCGAGACCGCCGACCTGCTTGGGGTCGATGCCGGGCTGCCACACGACGACCGCGTGCCCCTCGACGTCGATCCCCCGGCGGCCGGCGCGGCCGGTGAGCTGCGTGTACTCCCCCGGCGTCAGGTCGACGTGCGCCTCGCCGTTGTACTTGACGAGCTTCTCGAGGACGACCGTGCGCGCGGGCATGTTGATGCCCAGCGCGAGCGTCTCGGTCGCGAACACGACCTTCACGAGGCCGCGGACGAACAGCTCCTCGACGGTCTCCTTGAACGCCGGCAGCAGCCCCGCGTGGTGCGACGCGATGCCGCGCTCCAGAGCCTCGCGCCACTCCCAGTACCCGAGCACCATCAGGTCGGCCTCGGGCAGGTCGCGGGTCTTCTCGTCGATGATCACCCGGACCTGGTCGGTCTCCTCCGGGGTGTTGAGCCGCAGCCCGGCCCGCGCGGTCTGCGCGACCGCCGCGTCACAGCCGGCGCGGCTGAACACGAACACGATCGCGGGCAGCAGCCCGGCCTGGTCGAGCCGCTGGATCATGTCGATCCTGCTGGGTGGCTTGTAGCCGCTGTTGCGCGGCGGGCGCCCGCCGTTGCCCTTGCGCCCGCGGCTCCACGGCACGTGGAACCGCGTCAGCTCCTCGGTCTGCCGCAGCACCTGCGAGTTGATCCGCGCGCGCTGCTCATCACCCTCGAACAGGTCGAGCATCCGGTTGCCGACGATCATGTGCTGCCACAGCGGCACCGGCCGGTGCTCGTCGACCACGACGGTCGTGTCGCCGCGCACCTCGACCAGCCACTCGCCGAACTCCTCGGCATTGCTGACGGTCGCGGAGAGGCTGACGACCCGCACGTGCTCGGGCAGGTGCAGGATCACCTCCTCCCACACCGGTCCGCGGAACCGGTCCGCGAGGTAGTGCACCTCGTCCATGACGACGTACGACAGGCCATCGAGCGTGCTGGAGCCCGCGTAGAGCATGTTGCGCAGCACCTCGGTCGTCATGACGACGATGGGCGCGCCGCCGTTGACCGACGTGTCGCCGGTCAGCAGGCCGACCTTGTCCGCGCCGTACCGGTTGACCAGGTCGGAGAACTTCTGGTTCGACAACGCCTTGATCGGCGTCGTGTAGAAGCACTTCCGGCCCTCGCTCAACGCGAGATGGACGGCGAACTCCCCGACCACGGTCTTGCCCGCGCCCGTCGGGGCGCACACGAGCACGCCGTGGCCGTCCTCCAGCGCCTCACAAGCCTGCCGCTGGAACGGGTCGAGCTCGAAGGAGATCACTGAGCCGAAATCGGCCAGCTTGGGCCTTGCCGCCTTGCGGCGGGAGGCCGCGTAAGCCTCGGCGGGGGACGAGGAGGTACCTGACACCCCTCAAGGCTTTCACATCGGGCGAGCGGGTGCGTCCGCGATGATTGTTTTCACTCTACACTGAAGTCATTGAGACCACCGTGAGAGCGTCCGGAACCGTCTCCATCGACAACGGCAGCTCCGCCTGCCGCTCCCCGTCCGCGTACCCGACCCACCCGTTGTCCCCGGACAACGCCACCGAACGAGCCCGGAACGTCCGCACATAGGGATGCTCGGTGTGGTGCCCGGTCCGCAACGTGGGCAGCGTCTTGACCAGCGTGAACCGGCTGACCTTGGACACCACGGTCACGTCGAACAGCCCGTCGTCGGCCCGCGCGTCCGGGCACACCGGGATGCCACCGCCGTAGCACCGCGTGTTGCCGACGGCCACCAATGTCGCGTCCAGTTCGACAATGTCGGACTCCGTCTCGATGACCAGCGGTGCCGCGCGCAACGCGGCCAGCTCGGCCACCGCCGCGAGGTCGTAGCGCCGCGGCCCGGACGGCCAGCGCATCGCGTTGGCCCGCTCGTTCACCGCCGAGTCGAATCCCGCGCACAGCACGGTCGCGAACCAGGTGCCGGTCGAGAGCCGGCCGAGATCCATCGTCCGGCGCGAACCGCGTACGACATCGTCGACCGAAGTGGTGCCACAGGCCTTGGCGAGGTCGTTGCCCGTTCCGGCGGGCACGATGCCGAGCGCCGTGGGCGTCCCCGCGCACGCCTGCATGGCGAGGTGGGCGGCTCCGTCGCCGCCCAGCACGACCAACAGGTCCACACCGTCCTCGACCGCCCGGCGCGCCAGGGCCAGCGTGCCCTCGGCGTCGGACGCCACGAGCAGGTCGACGTTCGACATTGCCGAACGCAGTTCGGCAGCCGTGGAGCCGGCCATCTTGGCGGCCCGCCCCTTACCGGAGGCGGGCACGACCAGCAGTGCCGCGCGCGTCACGTGGCTTCGTCGTAGTTGACGCGCTTCTCGCCGGGGAGATTGCCCTCGGCGTCGGACGGGATGTACTCGGGCGACGCCTCGTCGTCCGAGAGGCCGTCCCAGCCGTCGTCCTTGCGTTCCCGCGCCTTGCGCTTGTCGTGGACGCGCGCGATCTGGATGGCGAGCTCGAACAGGCCCGTCAGTGCGACGGCCAGCGCGACCATCGAGATCGGGTCGGTGCCCGGCGTGGCGATCGCGGCGAACACGAACAGGCCCATGATCAGGCCGCGCCGCCACTTGTTGAGCTTCTCGTACGAGATGATCCCGGCGCGGTTCAGCATCACCACGAGCAGCGGGAGCTCGAAGCTCACGCCGAAGATCACCAGCAGGGACAGCACGAACGAGATGTACTTGCCACCGGTGAGCGCGGTGATGAACTGGTCGCCACCGAAGCCCATCAGCACCTTCAGGCCCTGAGGCACCACCCAGTAGGCGAGCACGGCGCCCGCGCAGAACAGGATCGCCGCGAAGAACACGAAGGTGCGCGCGAACCTGCGCTCCTTCGCGTACAGGCCGGGCGTGATGAACGCCCACAGCTGGTACAGCCAGGCCGGGCTGAACATGACCATGCCCGCCGCCGTGCCGACCTTCAGCTGGATCATGAAGGCCTCGAACGGCTCCGTCTGCAGCAGCTTGCACTCGCCGCCGATGTC
Organism: Lentzea sp. NBRC 105346; assembly: GCF_030269605.1. GTDB lineage: Bacteria > Actinomycetota > Actinomycetes > Mycobacteriales > Pseudonocardiaceae > Lentzea. The sequence continues at coordinate 127,476 of NZ_BSTQ01000008.1, read as the reverse complement.
GGCGCGGAACGGCTTGAGGTCCGGCTGGCAGTACGGATCGGTCATCAGCTTCCCGAGCGACGGGATCGGACCGATCTTGAACATGAACCAGAGGAACCCGAGCACCGCCCCCAGGGCGACCCACAACAACGCGACACCGAGCCGATGACGCAGCTCGTACAGGTGTTCCTTGAGCGACATGGTGCCGTCGGGGTTGCCCCGACGGCGCTTGCCGCGTTCCCGGCGTTCGGCGAACCACCGGAACGGACTTGCCACCTCGCTAACCGTCCTTACAGGTCAGTAACCGAAGACGGTCAGCTGTTGGCCTTGTTCTGCTGCGTCTGCTCGATCGGCGGCGCGACCTGCGGCTGCTGCTGAACCTGCGGCTGGGCCGGCGGAAGCTGCTGGGGCTGCTGCTGAACCGGCTGCTGCTGGGCGGGCTCGTCCGACGCGTCGGGGTCGCGCAGGCCCTTGGTCTCGGCCTTGAAGATCTTGGCCGACCGGCCGAGCGAACGCGCCATGTCGGGCAGCTTCTTCGCACCGAACAGCAGGATGATCACCACAGCGATGATGATCAGCTCGGTGGGTCCGAGGTTAGGCACGGTGATCCTCCTGTCTCCCCCGCATCGATCGTACGCGGGGTCCGCCCTCGCGGGCCTGATCCGGACGCCGTTCGGCGAAGGCCACCTTCAGCGCCGCGGACCGCGCCTTGAGCAGACCAACGCCGTCGCCGACCCTGTCACTCACCAGAGTGCGTGTGCTGGTGAATCGGCGCAAGGATCGGATGACTCGGGCCATGATCGCAACCAGCACGACCAGTCCGAGCCCGACCAGCACCAGTGTCGGCGTGTACGGCACGTCATAACCGTATACGGCCTAGGTGGACAAAAGATGATCCGCCCGCCTCAATGCTTCTTCCGCGCGGCTCCTGACCTGCGCCGCGAGCTCCTCCGGCTGCTCGACGTGCACTTCACCGCCGAGGCCGAGCAGCAGCCGGACCATCCACGACGTGTCCGCGTACCGCATCAGCACCCGCGTGCGGCCGTCGCCGAGCTCGGTGACCAGGTCGACCGGGTAGTACTCGGCCACCCAGTGCGCGTCGGGCTCCAGGGTCAGGATGGCGAGCCGCTGGCCATCCTCCGGCTGGAACAACCCCTCCGATGTATCGGTCGGTTCGGCGTGCGGTGGCGGCGCCGACGGCTCGTCCAGCTCGGTCACCTCGTCGATCCGGTCGACGCGGAACAGCCGCACGCCCAGCGCCGACCGGCACCAGGCCTCGAGGTACCCGCGCCCCTCTACGAGCAGCAGCCGCATCGGGTCGACCACGCGGTCGCTGATCTGGTCGTGGGCCTGCGAGTAGTACCTGATCCGCAGCGCGCGCTCGTGCTTGACGGCGTGCGAGACGGTGTCGCGGATCTGCGTGGTCTCCGCGCGTTCCCGCAGGCCCAGCCCCACGGCGAGCCCGGCGGGCTGCGCGTCGCCCACGGCCTTCTCGATCTTCGCGAGCGCCCGCTGCACGGCGTCGGTGTCGACGACGCCGGGCGTCTCGGCGAGCGCGCGCAACGCGACGAGCAGGCTGGCCGCCTCGGCCGCGGTGAGCCGCAGCGGCCGCTCCAGGCCCGCGTCGAAGCTGACCGTGATCCGGTCGCCCTCGAAGGTGATGTCGATCAGGTCGCCGGGCCCGTAGCCGGGCAGGCCGCACATCCACAGCAGCTCGAGGTCCTTGCGCAGCTGCTTCGGCGTGATGCCGAAGTCCGCGGCGGCCTCGGCGACGTCGATGTCCGGCCGGTTGAGCAGGTACGGCACGAGCGCGAGCAACCGCGGCAGCCGGTCGTTAGCGGCGTTCACTCTCGAGCACCCCCAGCAGTCGTTCCCGGACGGACTTGGCGAGCAGTTCCGGTTCGAGCACCACGACGTCCGGCCCGAAGCCGGCGATCCACTTGGCGGCGCTGTCCGGGAACTTGAGATCGAGTTCGATGACGTCGCCGTCGTCCCGGCGGTCGACGATCGTCGCGTGCCTGCGCAACCCGTGCGCCCGGTCCTTGGCCACCCACAGCTTCGCGGGTGCGCTCGGCGTCGGCGCGACCTCCGTGCGGGCCACGAAGCTCAGCAGGTCGAGCCCCTCGGGCACCTGCACCTCACCGGCCTTGCCGACGGTCTGGACGGCCCCGGCGACGCGCGACAGCCGGAAGCAGCGCGGCGCGTCCCGGTCCCGGTCGTGCCCGACGAGGTACCACCGCCCGCGCCACGCGACGACACCCCACGGTTCGACGGTCCGCGTCTTGGGCTGCGCGGGCGGCGGCGGCCGGTAGTCGAACCGCACCGCCTGCGCCTTCTGCACCGCCGCGAGCAGCGGCGGGAACGCGGGCTCGCTCGTGCGCACCTTGGGCTCCACGACCGCGGGCGCGGCGTCGTCGACGTCCACGCCCGCGGCCCGCAGCTTGATCAACGCCCCGTGCACGGCGCCGGTGAGCTGCGGCGAGTCCCACAGCCGCGCGGCCAGCGCCACGGCAGCGGCTTCATCGGGTTCGAGGTCGATGTCGCCCAGCTCGTAGTCGCGCCGCGCGATCCGGTACCCATCGGAGAAGGTCCCGTCGACGCCCTTGCCGGTCTCCAGCGGCACGCCGAGGTCGCGCAGTTCGGACTTGTCGCGTTCGAACATGCGGAAGAACGCCTCGTCCGTCGGTGCGTCGGCGTAGCCCGGGACGATGGCGCGGATGCGCTCGGCTGTCAGGAACTGGCGGGTCGACAGCAGGCACAACACCAGGTTGACGAGTCTCTCGGCGCGTGCGATTGCCACGCACAGACCCTAACGCCGATCGTCGTTCACTCACGCGAGGACTCGTCGTCAACGGGCCGTTGACCCGAAGTTCTCGATGGCCTCGACGAGTTCCTCGGGTGCCTCCTCGGCGATGTGGTGCCCGCAGTCGATGCTCCGGCCGCGTACGTCGGCCGCCCATTCGCGCCACACCGCGAGCACGTCGCCGTAGAGGTCGCCGAGGTCGTCCCGCGACGCCCACAACACCAGCACCGGGCACTCGATCTTCTTGCCCGCGGCGTGATCGGCCAGGTCCAGCGGTCCGTCGATCTCCAGCCCGGCCCGGTAGTCGCCGCACATCGCGCGCACGGTCTCGGGGTCGTGGATGGCTTTCTGGAAGTCCGCCCAGTTCTCCTCGCCCATCCGATCGGCCTTGTCGGCGTACTTCGCGCGGTACCAGGTGTCCGGGTCGGCGCTGATCACGCGTGCGGCGGTGTCCTGCTGCGCCAGGAAGAACCAGTGCCACCAGCGGCTGGCGAAGGTCGCGTCGCAGCGTTGCAGCGCGGCACCGATCGGGACCACGTCCAGCGCGATGAGCTTCGAAACCCGTTCGGGATGGTCGAACGCGAGCCGCGTCGCGACGTAACCACCGCGATCGTGTCCGACAATGTCGAACGAGTCGTACCTGCTCATCAGCCGCACGAGGTCGCGGGCCATCGCGCGCTTCGAGTAGTCACCGGGCTTGCTGGACTCGCCGTAGCCGCGCAGGTCCGGGCAGACGACCGTGTGCGTCCGCGCCAGCAGCGGTGCCACGCGGTGCCACGTCGTGTGCGTGCGCGGGTGCCCGTGCAGCAGGAGGACCGGCGGCCCGACACCACCGGTCCTCACCCGCAGCACGGCCTCACCGACGTCGACACGACGCAGCTCGAAGCCGTCGAACACCTCGGTGATCTACCCGAGTGCGCCGCGCGACAAACGCCCGACCCGCCCCTTCTCGCCCGCGGCCCAGCACGTGTGCGAGCAGTCCACGGTGTCGAAACTGCCGTCGTCGGCCTTGCTCCAGTGCTGACCGTCGCGGCTGACGTCCGTGCCCGTCGGGCCGACGGCGACCAGCGACCGGCCCTGGTAGGCGACACCGGACCGGTACCCGACCGGCGCCTGCTTCGTGGGGTTCCAGGTCTTCCCGTCCCGCGTCAGCGCGAGCGCCGGCGTGGGATCGGTGGGCTTGAGGTAGTCGCCGCCGATCGCGACGCCCTGCCACGGCGTCCGGAACGCCACCGCGAACACACCCGCCGCGGCCCCGCTGGGCAGCGGGGTGTCAGATGCCGCCCAGGTGCGCCCACCGTTGCGCGAGTGCAGGACGCGGGCCTTCGCGCCGCCGCCGGTAGCGATCCACGCGCTGTTGCCGCTCGTGGTGATGCACTGCCCACTGGCCGCGAACGCGAACTCGCCTTCGAGAGCGTCCGGCATCTCGGTCGGTGCGAGCTGCCAGGACCGACCTCCGTCCTTTGTGGACAGAACCCGGAACTTCCCGTCGACCGGGTCGCTGAGCGCGAGACCCCGCCAGCGGTCGAAGAACGCCACGCAGTCGTAGAACGCCTTGGGGTCGGTGTTGCGGAACGACTCCCGCCACGTGCGGCCGCCGTCGTTCGTGCGGTAGATGCGCGAGGCCTCGCCCTCGCCGATCGACAGCGCCACCGCCGTGTCGCGGTCGAACGCCTCGATGTCGCGGAAGTCGAGTGTCTGGGTGTCGGGCGGGGCGACGGACTGCCACGACCGGCCGCCGTCGGTTGTTCTGAGCACGGTGCCCTTGCTGCCGCTGACCCAGGCGACCTGGCTGTTGACGGCCGACAGGCCGCGCAGGCGGGCGTCGGTACCGGTGGGCTTCAGCTCCCAGAAGGGCGCGTCGGCTTGTGCGACCCCAGGGAGGAGCAGGACTAGCGAACCCAAGACGAACGAACAGAGTGCCGCGATGATCCTCATGCGCGGCACTCTGCCACTCCGATCTTGCCGGTGGGACCCGTCGATCAGCGGTTCAACAGCGCGGACAGCTCCTCCACGACCTGGGCAGGCTAAGGCCGTTCGGCATCGTCGAACGCAAGCCGCGTAGCGGGCGCGGTCCAGACGAGGGTCGTCCAGCCCACCTGCCACTCCGAGCCCGCCCGCGCCCCCTCCGATCAGCCGTTCAGCAACGCCGGCAGCTCCTCCACGACCTGGGCAGGCGAAGGCCGTTCGACATCGTCATCGACGACGGCGGCCACGTGAGCGCGCACGTCTACCACAACATCGCGTTCGTCGAGAAAGGCGTGAACTCCGAGGGCGGCGCGCCGTCGTGGATTCCGCGAGAGCCGCTGGCGCCGGACGCGCACTGGTGATTGCTATGGGGGGAGCTTTCCCAGCGCTGACGGCTGGGAAAGCTCCCCCCATAGCAATGAGTCAGAGCGAGGAGATGAGCCGTTCGACGCGCTCGTCGACCGCCCGGAACGGGTCCTTGCACAGCACGGTCCGCTGCGCCTGGTCGTTCAGCTTGAGGTGCACCCAGTCGACGGTGAAGTCACGCCCGGCGGCCTGGGCCGCGGCGATGAAGTCACCGCGCAGCTTGGCGCGCGTGGTCTGCGGCGGCGTGTCCTTGGCGGCCTCGATCTCGCCGTCGTCGGTCACCCGCTCCACCTGGCCCTTGCGCTGCAGCAGGTCGAAGATGCCGCGGCCGCGCCGGATGTCGTGGTACGCCAGGTCCAGCTGCGCGATGCGCGGGTTGGACAGGTCCATGTCGTGCTTGGCCTGGTAGCGCTCCATCAGCCGGTGCTTGATGGCCCAGTCGATCTCGCGGTCGATCTTCGACAGGTCCTGCGACTCGACGGAGTCCAGGGTGCGGCCCCACAGCTCGATGACGCGCTGCGCCATCGGGTCCGGGGAGCGCTTGGCCGTGTGCTCGACGGCGCGTTCGTAGTACTCGCGCTGGATGTCGAGCGCCGAGGCCTCCTTGCCGCCGGCCAGGCGGACGGTGCGGCGGCCGGTCAGGTCGTGGCTGATCTCGCGGATCGCGCGGATCGGGTTGTCCAGCGAGAAGTCCCGGAACTGGACGCCCTGCTCGATCATCTCCAGCACGAGGTTCGCGCTGCCGACCTTCAGCAGCGTCGTCACCTCGGACATGTTCGAGTCGCCGACGATGACGTGCAGGCGCCGATAGCGCTCGGCGTCCGCATGAGGCTCGTCGCGCGTGTTGATGATCGGGCGGGACCGGGTCGTCGCCGACGACACGCCCTCCCAGATGTGCTCGGCGCGCTGCGAGAGGCAGTACACCGCGCCGCGCGGGGTCTGCAGCACCTTGCCCGCGCCGCAGATGAGCTGGCGCGTCACGAGGAACGGCAGCAGCACGTCCGCGATGCGGGAGAACTCACCGGCGCGCGCCACCAGGTAGTTCTCGTGGCACCCGTACGAGTTGCCCGCGGAGTCGGTGTTGTTCTTGAACAGGAATATGTCGCCGCCGATGCCCTCGTCGGCCAGCCTGCGCTCGGCGTCGACCAGCAGGTCCTCGAGGATCCGCTCCCCCGCCTTGTCGTGGGTGACGAGCTGGGCCAGGTCGTCGCACTCGGCCGTGGCGTACTCCGGGTGCGAGCCGACGTCCAGGTAGAGCCGAGAACCGTTGCGCAGGAAGACGTTCGACGAACGCCCCCACGACACGACCCGGCGGAACAGGTAACGCGCGACCTCGTCCGGGGACAGCCGACGCTGCCCGTGGAAGGTGCACGTCACCCCGAACTCTGTCTCAATGCCGAAGATCCGCCGCTGCATCCCTCAACAGTAGGCGACTTTCCGCTCCTCAACAGTGATCCGTTCGGGCGGCGCGCCGTTTGGGTAACTTGCCTGGTGTGTGGAGGCGCGTGAGCAGGCTGGACAAGGAACTCATGCGACGCAGCGCGGCGCTGCGTCCCACCTGGGCTGATCTTGGTTTCAAGCGGTTGACCAGGGCCGCGAACCACAGCGTGCTGTGGTTCTGCATCGCCGCGCTGCTGGCGATCAGGAAAGGTCCCGCCCGGCGCGCCGCGCTTCGCGGGGTCGTCGCCATCTCGGGTGCTTCGACCAGCGCGAATCTGGTCGGCAAGACGCTCTTCCCGCGGCGCAGGCCGGCCGCCGAGCTGCTGCCCGTGCCGCGAAGGCTGTCCAAACGACCGACCTCGTCGTCCTTCCCGTCCGGCCACTCCGCGTCGGCCGCCGCGTTCACCACCGCGGTCGCCATGGAGTCCCCGAAAACGGCCGCGGTGATCGCGCCCATCGCCGCGGCGGTCGCGTACTCGCGTGTGCACACGGGCGTGCACTGGCCGTCAGACGTCGCCGCCGGTACCGCCGTTGGGGTGAGCGCCGCGCTGCTGACCAGGCGATGGTGGCCGCTCGGTGTGCACGAGCCCGCGTCGGCGTACGAGCACGCCGACCTCACGCCGCTGGTCGACGGCGAGGGGCTGGTCGTCGTGGTCAACCCTAGCTCGGGGCTCGGCTGGGACGAGCCGACCGAGGCGATCGCCGCCGAGTGGCCGCGGGCGCGGATCGTCATGATCGACCAGCTTTCGGCATTGCCGAACGAGGAGGTGCTGGCCCACGCCAAGGCACTGGGGGTGTCCGGCGGGGACGGGACGGTCGCCGCGGTCGCGGCCATCGCCGCCGAGCGCGACCTCCCGCTGGTGCTGATCCCGGCCGGGACGCTCAACCACTTCGCCCGCGACGTCGGCATCACCGGGCTGCACGACACCGCGGTAGCGGTCGCGGAGGGCTTCGGCGTGCGGGTGGACCTCGCCACGGTGAACGACCGGTGGTTCGTCAACACCGCGTCGCTCGGCGGCTACCCGGACATGGTGCGGCTGCGCGAGAAGCTGGCGCAGCGGTGGGGCAAGTGGCCCGCGGCCGGGATCGCTCTCGCGAGAGTGCTGCGCACGTCGCGGCCGTTGCACATGGAGATCAACGGCGAGAAGCACCTCGTGTGGATGCTGTTCGTCGGCAACGGCCCGTATCGGCCGAAGGGCTTCGCCCCGACGATGCGGCCGCGCCTGAACGACGGTCTGCTCGACGTGCGGTACATCCGCGCCGACCGGCGGTTCTCCCGGCTGCGCTTCTTCCTCGGCGCGCTGCTCGGGTCGCTCGAACAGTCCCGCACCTACAAGCACACGGAGGTGCGGTCGCTGGACGTCCGGGTGCTCGACGGCCGCGTCGCGATCGCCACCGACGGCGAGGTCGGCGCGCCCGGCGACCACTTCGTGTTCCGTTCCCGTCCGGCCGCGCTCGGGATCTACCGGCCGTGAACCTGACCCAGTGGGAGGCCGGCGGCCGGTACCTGACGGTCGACGGGCACCGGATCTTCGTGGTGGACCGGGGCACCGGTGCGCCGATCGTGTTCGTGCACGGGTTCCCGGGATCGTCGTACGACTGGCGGCACGTGCTGCCGCCGGACCGCCGGGTGATCGCGTTCGACCTGCTCGGGTTCGGGCTGTCGGACAAGCTGCCGGTGACGTTGACCAGGCAGGCGGACCTGGTCGAGTCGGTGGTGAAGGAGCTCGGGGTCGGGGCGTGCACGCTGGTCGGCCACGACATCGGCGACACGGTGATCGCCGAGCTGCTGCACCGGTCGTTCCCCGCCGATCGGGTCGTGCTGACGAACGGGTCGATCTTCTCCGACCTGGTGCACCTGAGCCGCGGCCAGAAACTGCTGCTCGCGCTGCCCGACCGGCGCCTGCCGTTCCCCGTGCCCGGCCCGGTGCTGCGGGCGAGTCTGCGCGCGACGTTCACCCGGCAGCCGTCCGCTGTGGACCTGCGCGCCATGGAGTCGCTCATCCGGCGGCAGCGCGGCGATCGCCTGCTGCCGCAGCAGATCCGGTACGTCCACGAACGACGGCGTCACCAGCTCAAGTGGACCAGCGCGCTGGTGTCGTTCGCCGGGCGGCTCGACGTGCTGTGGGGCGCTCGGGACCCGATCGCGGTGTCCGCCATGGCCCTGCGGCTGGGTGCCCTGCGCCCCGAGACCTCGGTGACGGTGTGGCCCGACGCCGGACATTGGCCGGCCCTGGAGGTTCCCGAGCGGGTGCTCGAGGCGTTATCTTTGACTTAGTCAAAGGAGTGCCGCGATGACCGTGACCGAGGTCCGTGCGTTCAACCGCTTCTACACCGGCGTGATCGGGGTGCTCGACCGCGGCTACCTCGACTCGCCGTACTCGTTGACCGAGGTCCGGGTGCTCTACGAGCTCGCGCACACCCCGGCGGCGGAGGTGGTGGCGCTGCGCCGCGACCTCGGGCTCGACGCCGGATATCTGAGCCGGATGCTCACCCGCTTCGAGCGCGCCGGCCTGGTCGCCCGCTCAGTGTCGCCGTCCGACGCCCGCAAGCAGCTCGTCGAGCTGACCGAGGCGGGCCAGGCCGAGTTCGCCGAGCTGGACCGGCGGTCGAGCGAGGAGATCAGCGGCCTGCTGGCGCCCCTGTCCACCGCGGACCGCGAACGCCTGGTCGCCGCCATGCACACGATCGAGCGCGTGCTGCGCCCCGGTGACCGCGAGATCGTGCTGCGCGGGTTGCGGCCGGGCGACCTCGGCTGGCTCGTGCACCGGCACGGCGCCCGCTACGCCGAGGAGTTCGGCTACGACGTCACGTTCGAGCAGCTCGTCGCCCAGGTCGTCGCGGACTTCCGCCCCGGCGAGCGCGAGGCCGGGTGGATCGCCGAGGTCGGCGGCGAACCCGTCGGGTCGATCTTCTGTGTCGCCGGCGACGACCGGACGGCGAAGCTACGACTGTTGCTGGTCGAGCCGTCAGCCCGCGGGCTGGGTGTCGGCACCCGGCTGGTCGACGAGTGCCTGCGGTTCGCGCGAGAGGCGGGCTACGAGCGCATGGTGCTCTGGACGGTCAAGGGTCTCGACAACGCGCGGCGGATCTACGAACGCGCCGGGTTCCAGCTGGTCGACGAGACCCCGCAACACCGCTTCGGCCTGCCCGTCGTCGGCCAGAACTGGGAGCTTCATCTCATCGGCGACTGAGATCGAAACCCTCGCCCGCACCGTTGAGGACAATAGGGAACGCATGAGTCTCGATTGAATCGACGAGGGACGATGATGAACGACCAGAGGGCGCTGTCGAGGGAAGCACTGCAGCAAGGCCGCTTCGACGTGGTCGTGATCGGCGGCGGCATCCTGGGCATCGCGACGACCTGGGCCGCGGCGCGGTCCGGCCTGCGCGTCGCACTGGTGGAGAGCGGCGACTTCGCGGGGGCCACGTCCTCCGCGTCGTCCAAGCTCGTGCACGGCGGACTGCGGTACCTGGCCATGGGTCCGTCCGCTGTGCCCATGGTGCGCGAGAACCACATGGAGCGCCGCGCGCTGGGCGACCGGCTGGCGCCGCACCTGGTGCGGCCGCTGCCGTTCCTGGTGCCGGTGTACAAGGGCGGCCCGCACTCGCGGTTCGTCCTGGGCGCCGGCGTGACGCTGTACTCGGCGCTGTCCGGGTTCGGCGACGGCATGGGCAAGGTCCTGTCCGCCAAGCGGGCGTACGACATGGTGCCGCAGCTGAAGGTCGATGGCCTGCGCGGCGCCGCCATGTACTACGACCACCAGATGAACGACAGCCGCGTGGCGATCACCGCCGCGCGCGCCGCCGCCGAGGCGGGCGCGGTGCTGCTGAACCACATTTCCGTGGTGGGCCTGCGCAAGACGGGTTCGCGCGTCACGGGTGTCGACCTGCGCGACGCCGCCGGTGAGTTCGGTGTGGACGCTCGCGTGGTCGTAAACGCGACCGGCCCGTGGCTGGATGTGTTGCGCCGCATGGAGAACCCCGCCGCGGACCCGAGCATCCGGCTGTCCAAGGGCGCGCACCTCGTGATGCGTACCAAGGCGCCGTGGCAGGCCGCGCTGACCATCCCGGTGGACGACGTGCGGGTGTCGTTCGCGATCCCGTGGGAGGGCCAGCTGCTGCTCGGCACCACCGACGAGGAGTACATCGGCGACCCCGCCGCCGTGTCGGCCACCGACGCCGACGTCGACCAGATCCTGGACGAGGCGGGCACCGCGGTCACCGGCCTGTCGCGGGCGGACCTGGCCTACACGTTCGCGGGTCTGCGGGTGCTGCCCGGCGGCCCCGGTGACACCTCGCACGCCAAGCGGGAGACCGTGATCACCGCCGGGTCCGGCGGAATGATCAGCGTCGCGGGCGGCAAGTGGACGACGTTCCGCAAGATCGGCGCCACCGTGCTGGCGCGCGTCAACGCCGAGCTCGGCCGCGCGTCCACGGGTCCGCTGGACGGCGTCGCCCTGCCGGGTGCCGCCACGCCGGAGTCGATCGGCGCGGTGCTCGGCACGGCGTGGGACGCGCTGCCCGACGACGTGGTCAAGCACCTCGCCACGCACTACGGCACCACTTCACACGAGGTGGTGGCGCTGGGCCTGGAGAACCCCGCACTGCTCGAACGCGTGCACCCCGACGGCCCGGACATCTGGGCGCAGGTCGTGCACGCGCGGCGCAACGAGTGGGCGTCCGAAGTGGACGATGTGCTGCGCCGCCGCACCACCGTCACCGTGCGCGGACTCGACACCGAGTCGGTCCGCGCCCGCACCAGCGAACTACTGGCGTCCTGACGGCAGCTCCAGCCAGGACCACCTGCCACGCAGATCGGCCAGCGTCGGCAGGTGCGTCCTGGCCCCGTACGCGGCGGACTCCGCGATCGCCATCGCGAAGGCGATGTCCGCGCACTCGTTCAACGGACGCTGGTAGAACAGCCCCAGCATGAGTCCCGCGGCCAGCGCGTCACCCACCCCGGTGCGGTCGAGGCGCTGCCCGCGCGAATGGCAGTCGTCGGCGCGGACGAACTCGTCGAGCGCGCGGCGCCCGCACCCGAGCCCGAGGTAGCCCTCAGGCCGTTTCACCACCACCACAAGGGGTTCGGTGTAGCCGCGGCGGTCCTTCCACGCGAACAGCGTCTCCAGCTTGTCGGTCAGCGGCGCGTCTGGCCGCGCGTGCTTCGCGGCCGAGGAGTGGGCCAGCAGCTGGTCGAGGTGCTGTTCGAAGAGGAACAACAGGTTGGTGCGCCCAAGGATCCGGCCGAGCCGGTCGGCGCCGAGCCGCGCGTAGATCGACCCCGGCGTGAGGGACAGGACGGTGTCCGCGTCCAGCGCGCCGACCATGTCCTCCTGCAGCTGGCGTTCGAGCGCCCCGGTGAACGACGTCAGGTGCAGCAGCCGCGCCTGCGTCACCGACTCGACCAGCGAGCCGTACTGCCCGCGCGCGGTGAGCTCCTGGGCGAAGAGTCCGTTGACGCCGGGGTGCACGTAACTGAGGCAGCGGCCTTCGGGGTCGGCGAAGATCTGCGTCCGGCCGCTGCGCGCGTGCGGCACGACCAGCATCATCGACGTGTCCACGCCGGCCGCGCGCAGCGCCTGTTCGAGCAGGCGGCCGTCGGTGTCGTCGGCGACCGCGCCCGTGGCGGCGACCCGCAACCCGAGCAGTCCGAGTGCGGAGACGGTGTTCGCCCCGGAACCGCCGGGGTGACGCATCGGGGCCTCGGCGGCGGACTCGTGGTCCGGCGCGATCAGGTCGACCTGGTGGATGTGGTCCATGTTGTGCGCGGTCACCGTCAGCACGTCGAAAGGACGCTTCCACGTGGCGCCCAGGCGCAGGTGCAGTTCGCCCGCGACGTCGACGTTCTCGAAGAACATCGCGCCCAGCGCCTCCGGAACCCGCACCCATGCGGTGGTGTCGGTTTCCTTCACCAGCACCGAAACCTGACGGTAGCTGCCGGGCAGCATCGCCGGGTCGTGCCGCACGACCTCGCGGTAGAACCACTCGGAGACGATCAGCGCGCACACGTCCTTGGTCGCGTTCAGCACCGCGCGCAGGATCGGGGCGTCGAGCAGCCGGAACCCGAAGTTGACCGTCTCGCCCACGACGCCGTGCGGGTCGTGGTGAACTTCGCCGGCGTGCAGCGCGATCCGCAGCCGGATGGCCGTCTCGGGCGAGCAGCCGGCGTTGTGCCTGCGCAGCGCCACTTCGAGGCGGCCGGGCAGGCGTTCGGCGAGCCGGGACTTCGGCACGTCCGGCGGCACCAGGATCAGCGCGCCGTCGCCGCGGTCCTCGCACCGGCAGTCGGCCCAGGAAACGCCCGCCTCGGTGAACGCCTCCTCGAGCGCGCGGTACATGGCCTCGCGCACGACCAGCTGGTGGGTGTTGGTCCGCCGTGGATCACCGAACTTCTCCACGTCGACCACCACCAACGCCCGGTGCATCGGCTCGCACCAAGTCATGTCGCCCCCCTTTCCACGCCACACGGGTACGTGCACACCCACCTTGACGTCCCGTCGGGCGCGGTTTGTCGCATTTCGGGGAAACTAATCGCCCAGCGCGGGGACCAGTCCCAGGATGAAGTCGGTCAATTCCGCCTCCGAGCGGAAACCGCTACGGATCAACATCGACACACCAACAGATCCGCCACCCGCACCGTCCCGTCAGACGCCGCTGTCGCAGTCCGGAGAAACCAATCGCCCAGCGCCGATACCAATCCCAGGACGAAGTCCGTCAACTCCAGCCCCGAGCGGAAACCGCTACGGATCAGCCTCGACACACCAACAGACCCGCGACCCGCACCGTCCCGTCAGACGCCGCTGCCACAGTCCGGAGAAACCAATCGCCCAGCACCGGCACCAGTCCCAAAGACGAAGTCAGTCAACTCCGCCGCCGAACGGAAACCGCTACGGACCAGCATCGACACACCAACAGATCCGCCACCCGCACCGTCCCGTCAGACGCCGCTGCCACAGTCCGAAGAAACCTAATCACCCAGCACCGGCACCAGTCCCAGGACGTAGTCGGTCAGCTCCGGCCCCGAGTGGAACCCACTGCGGATCAGCATCGACACGTCGCACCCGAACGCCACGTCCTCCCGCGCGACGCGCCTGCCCTCCTCCGCCAGGCCGCACACGTACGCGTCGATGATCGCCTCACGGATCGGCGGCAAGTCCGCGACCGGCAGCGTGCCGTCGTGCGCCAGCCCGATGAGCAGCTGGCCGAGGTCGAACCCGACCGCCGCCGGCACCTGCCACGTCACGTCGATCACGACGAACGTGTCCGGATCCTCCTTCGGCACCAACAGGTTCTGCGGGCACGCGTCACTGTGGCCACACGCCTGGGGCAGCGCGTCCAGCCGGTCGAGCAGTTCCGGTATCCGTTCGACAATGTCGGACAGACCGGGATGGTCGAACTCGTGGTTGGCGATCAGTCCGTCGACGAGGAACCGCAGCGCGCCACCCGGCTCGCCGCCGAACCGCCTGCCCGCCCACCGGCCGAGCAGGCGGGCCGCCCGCGTGAACCGGGGCAGATCCCAGCCGACGTCCGCGCACTCGACGTACTCCAGCCACATCGCGACCCGGCCGGGGCCGAGCTCGTCGATCCGGTGGACGCGCGGCCTGCGCATGCCCGGCGGTAGCTCGAAGCCGGACAGCAGGAAGTCCGCCTCCGCGCGCCACGGGAACTCGGCGACCAGCCGTTCGACAATGTCGGACGGCATTCCCATGAGCATCGACCAGTGCTCGGGTGACTGCAGGATCTTCACGAACCACGACTGTTCGCCGTCCACCACGCGGTAGACCGCCGCGGTGTGCGGCGCGACGGGCCGGAAGTCGATCGGGACGATGCGCACGCCACCCTCCTACAGGTACGGATCGGTGATCTCGCGCAGCATGGTCAGTGTCTCCCGCAGCTGCGCCATCCGCCGCTTGCCGATGTGCTTCTCCCACTCGGCCTCGACGGCCGCCGCCTCGCCGTTGGCGAGCGGCAGGACCTCCTTGGCCTTGTCTGTGAGCAGCACCAGGCGTGCGCGGCCGTCGGCCGGATCCGGCACCCGTTCGACATAGCCGGCCCGCTCCAGCTGGTCGACGAGGAAACCCGCGGTCTGTTTGGTCACCTGAGCCGATTCGGCGAGCGTCGTCAGCCGCGAGCCGGTCGAGCTGATCCGCGCCATCAGCCGCGCCTGCGCGATCGTCACGTCGCCGTACCCGGCATTGGCGACGGCCGCGAAGACCCGGTTCTCCATCGCGCGATGGGCGATGAACATCAACAGCCCCACGTTGAGCTCCTCGGCCACGACACCCCTTGAGATAGTCAGAGTCTCTGATTAAAGTAGTCAGAGAATCGTACCAAATCCGCCGAGGGGTGAACCATGGATCGCGAAGAGATCTGGCAGGTCATCGACGAACAGCGGGCGAGCTTCGCGGACATGCTCGAGTCGCTGTCGGACATCGAGTGGACGTATCCATCCCTGTGCGACGCCTGGACGGTCCGCGACGTCGCCGCCCACGTGTCGTACGCGCCGTACGCCTCGGTCGGCGAGGTGCTCAAGGGGTTCGTCAAGGCCAGAGGCAGCTTCAACCGCATGGTGCGCGACCTGTCCATCGACGCCGCGCGACGGACCTCGACCGAGGACATGATCGCCATGCTCAGACAGGCCGTCGGCTACCACCGCCTGGCGCCGGGCCAGAAGCTCAAGGACTGCCTGATGGACATCATCGTGCACGGCCAGGACGTCGCCCTGCCGCTCGGCAGGCAGCGCCCGATCCCGCTCGAACCGGCGGTCGTCGCCGCGGATCACATGTGGCAGATGGGTTTCCCGTTCCACACCCAGAAGCGGCTGCGCGGCATGCGCCTGGTCGCGACCGACGTCGACTGGAGCGTCGGCGAGGGCGCCGAGGTTCGCGGCCCGATCGGCGCGTTGCTCGTGCTCCTGACCGGCCGCACCGCGACCGTCCCCCAGCTCACCGGAGACGGAGTGCCGGCACTGCTTGCCACATAGATACCGGGTATGCATACTCGGTATCTATGTCGGTCAAACATGGTCTCCTGGCGCTTCTCGAACGCGGTCCCATGTACGGCTACCAGCTGCGGGCCGCCTTCGAGGCGTCCACCGGCGGCACGTGGCCGTTGAACATCGGGCAGGTCTACACAACGCTGTCGCGGCTGGAACGCGACGATCTCGTACGGCCGTTGCCCGAGAACGACACCGGTCAGCGGCCGTACGAGATCACCGAACAGGGGCACGCCGAGCTCGCCAAGTGGTTCTCCTCGCCCGTCAGCCGCGCGGACCGTCCCCGCGACGAGCTCGCGATCAAGCTGGCGCTCGCGATGACCACTCCGGGGGTGGACGTTCGGGCCGTCGTGCAGACGCAGCGCACCGCGGCGGTCCGCACGCTGCAGGAATACACCCGGTTGAAGACCAAGGCGGACGACCTGCCCTGGTTGCTCGTCCTCGACAACATGATCTTCCAGGCGGAGGCCGAGGTGCGGTGGCTCGACCACTGCGAGGCCAGCCTCGCGCGCTACGAAGCACCCGAGCCCGTCGTCACGGACACCGAGATCGAGGTGCCGAGATGACGGTCCTCGAGTTACGCGACGTGCATCGGACCCACGGCTCCGGTGAGACGGTCGTGCACGCGTTACGCGGTATCACGCTTGTTGTTCACCCTCACGAGCTCGTCGCGGTGATGGGCCCGTCCGGATCCGGCAAGTCGACTCTGCTCAACCTCGCGGGCGGCCTGGACAGTCCCACACGGGGCGAGGTCGTCGTCGATGGCACCGTGCTCGGCGAGTGCAACCGCAAGGCGCTCGCAGCGTTGCGCAGACGGCGCATCGGCTATGTGTTCCAGGATCTCAACCTGTTGCCCAGCCTCACCGCCGCGGAGAACGTGGCACTGCCACTCGATCTGGACGGCGTTCGGCATAGTCGAACGCAGGCGCTCGACGCGCTGCACGAGGTCGACCTCGACGGCTATGGCGACCGCTTCCCGGACGAGATGTCCGGCGGTCAGCAGCAACGCGTCGCGATCGCGCGGGCGTTGATCGGCGAACGCCGGCTCGTCCTCGCCGACGAACCGACCGGCGCGCTGGACTCCCAGACCGGCGAAGCGGTCCTGCGCCTGCTGCGGTCCAAAGTGGACGCCGGTGCGGCTGGCGTGCTCGTCACGCACGACGCGCGGCACGCGGCGTGGGCGGACCGGGTGATCTTCCTGCGGGACGGCATTGTGATCGACACGTCTGGTCCGCTGGACCAGCCCGAAGAACTGCTGCACGCGCCATGAGCGGCTGGCGAACAGCGCTGCGCATCGCGTGGCGGGAGGCGCGCCGCGCCAAGGGCCGCGCGGCACTGGTGATCGCGATGATCGCGCTGCCGGTCGCGGGCCTGTCGTTCGCGGCGGTCGGATACGACACGTTCACCCTGACGCCGCAGGAACGCTCTGAACGGCTGATGGGCACGGCCGAGGCCGCGATCACCTGGGCGTACAACGGCGCGGTCATCCAGGAACCGGACCGGGCGTTCACCATGCCCGTCGGCAACGCCGAGCAGCAGGCCGAGCCGACCGAGGATCGTCTGAAGGCGTTGCTGCCGCCGGGAACCCGGTTGGTCGCCAACCACATCACGGCCCTCGACATCCACACGCTGAACGGCACGGCCGGCGTCCGCGCCCGGCTGCTGGACTACGAGAACCCGTTGGCGCGCGGCATTCTGCGCCAGGTGTCCGGGCGTGCGCCGGCCTCGGACGACGAGGTCGCGCTGACCCAGAAGGCGGTCAGCCGAACGGGTGCCGGCATTGGCGGCACGATCCGCACCACGGGCGGTAAGACGTACAAGATCGTCGGCATTGTCGAAGAACCCGACAAGACCGGCAACACCACGGTGGTCCTGCGGCCGGGCGCGCTCACCCCCGAACGCGGCGGCCTGGGCTGGCTCGCCACGTCTCCCCTGACCTGGGCTCAGGTCAAGGAGCTCAACCAGCACGGCATCGGCGCGCTGTCACGTCAGGTGATCGCGAACCCGCCGCCCATGAGCGAGCGCTACCCCCAGATTCACGACGGCAGCCAGATCCAAGCGGGTGTGCTGGCGTTGATCGGCGGCCTGGCCGTACTGGAGATCGTGCTGCTCGCCGGGCCGGCACTGGCGGTCGGTGCCCGCCGGCGCCGGCGCGACCTCGCGCTCGTCTCCGCCAGTGGCGGCACCCCCGCCCACATCCGGCGGATCGTGCTCGCCGACGGCGTCGTGTTCGGTGGCGTGGCGGCGGTCGCCGGTGTGGTGATCGGCGTCGTGACCGCCGTGCTTGGCGTCCCGCTGATCGAACGCTTCCTGGAAACCCGCTCGGGGGCGTTGCGGCTCTACCCACAGGCACTGGTGGTGCTGGCGGTGCTCGCCGTGGTCACCGGCGTGCTGGCGGCACTGGTACCCGCGTGGATCTCGGCGCGCCAGGACGTCGTGACGGCGCTGGCCGGCCGCCGCGGCATCACCCGGTCCCGCCGCCGCTGGCTGGTCGCGGGCCTGGTGCTGATCGCGCTCGGCGCGGGCGTCGCGGTCGTCGGCGCGTGGCAGGTGGAGCTCACGATCATCCTGGGCGGCCTGGCGATCGGCGAACTCGGCCTGGTGCTGATCACGCCGTCGCTGGTCGGGCTGGTCGCCCGCCTGGGCCGCCTGCTTCCGGTCCCGGTGCGGATCGCGCTGCGCGACACGTCCCGCAACCGCACCGCCGCGGCACCGGCCATCTCCGCGGTGATGGCCGTCGTGATCAGCAGCCTCGCGGTCGGCCTGGTCATCAACTCCGGCGTCGCCCGCGACGCGAGCGAGTCGGCGGGCCACAACGGTGACGTCGCCGTCTACGCGATCAACGAGTCGGCCCCGAAGGTCGGTGAGTCCATTCCGGACTCGGTGGTCGCCGCGCTCCGCGGCACCCTGCCCATCAAGGAGGCCCACGAGATCCGCCTGCTGTCGTGCGACGACGGCCCGTGCTTCGCGCACGCCGTCCCACCCGCCGGCCGGGAATGCCCCTACCTGTTCGACATTCTCGGACACGAGCCGACGGCGGAGGAGCAACGGGCCGCGAAGGCCGACTCCCGGTGCGACGGCGTGGGCCAGGTGTACACGTACTTCAACGCGCTCGGCTCCTTCGCGGGCGTGCTGCTCGTGATCGACCCGGCGGCGGCCCGGTCGGTCGCGGACCTGCCCGACTCCGACGTCGCCGCGGTCACCACCGCGCTGCGGGAGGGCAAGATCGTCGTCGACTCCGCCAAGTACCTCGACGAACGCGGCGTGGCCACCATCGCGTACGGCCTGGCGAAGGCCGGGGCGCAACGGCACACCGTGACCGGACCCGGTTTCGTCCTGCCGCACGGCACCAAGGCGCCGATGGCGTTGATCACGCAGGAGACCGCTCGCGGTCTGGGCTTCGGCTCCACGCCCTTCACCTTGTACGCCACCACGACCCGCGAGCCGACCGTGGACGAGCAGGATCGTGCGCAGGCCGTGGTCGGGGCCGACTACGAACTCCGCATCCAGCGCGCGGTGGCCTCCGAGGTACAGCGCATGCTGACCATCCTCGCCATCGTCGCCGCCGTGATCACCCTCGGCGCCGCGGCTCTGGCGACCGGACTCGCCGCGGCGGACGGTCGTTCCGATCTGACGACCCTGGCCGCTGTCGGCGCCTCGCCTTCGTTGCGGCGGCTGTTGTCGCTGAGTCAGTCCGGGGTGATCGCCGGTCTCGGGTCCGTGCTGGGGACCGTCGCCGGGCTGGGAACGTCAGTCGCCGTGCTCACGGCGCTGAACCAGCGGTTCGCCGACCAGTGGCCGTCGCCGACGCTCTACCCGATCACGGTGCCGTGGGTGAACGTCGCGGTGGCCCTGGTCGTCGTACCGCTGGTGGCGATGCTGGGAGCGGGCCTGCTCACCCGCTCCCGGCTGCCCATCGAACGCCGCGAATGACGATCACGGCCCGGTCGTGGGCGCGGCGATCTGGTCGAAGCGGGCGATCAGGTTGACGAAGCCGTCGGGGGTGACGCTGATCCCGCTGGTACCCGGTCACGACGCCGTCTTGATCGAAGTGATCTGGTCGAAGCGCCCGAGTAGTTTCACGAACGCGTCCGGGGTGACGCTGATCCCGCTGAACGGGTGGTTCAGCTCGGCGACGAGCGTCATCGGAGCGGCCACGAGCACTCCGAGCAGGAACGCGTTCATCGCCCAGCTGAGGCCGAACGTCCCGCCCTGGAACGCGGGCATGATGAGGATCAGCGCCGCGGACAACAACAGGCCCACCCACAGGAAGTCCGGGATGCCCTCGTCCAGCCGCAGGACGCGTTCGCGCCGCTCCTCCATCGCCTCCCGCACCGCGGTGAGGGTGTCCCGTCGTTTCACCTCGTCCGCGCCGGTGGTGGTGTACCGGTTCACCTCGTGGCGCAACGTGTCGAGCAACCGGGCCGCCTCCGGTGAGGTCTGCCGCTCCGCCATCGCGGGCCACTCCACCTCGACCACGGTCTTGGTGTAGTCCCGGACGAGCTGCTGGAACCGCGACCGCTCGGGGTCGGGCAGCACGCTGGCGACCCAGTACACGTCCGCGAGCGCGTTCGCCTCGCGGATGGAGCCGCCCTGCGCGTCCTTCAGGCTGCCCCACGCGGACACGATCGAGAGTGCCATGACGAACGCGAAGAGCGTCTTGTTCAGGTCGACGAGGACCTTGGCGGTCGGGCTCTCCGAGTCCGGCCGCCAGGTGGCCGGAACCCGGTGCAGCACCAAGCCGACCACCACCGCGCCCAGGCCCGCCCCCAGGATGATGATCATGTCCATCACCGTCATGACGCGTTCACCTCCAGTGCGGCGCGGACGGCGGACTCCGGCGAGCCCTCGATCCAGGAGTGCTTCAACGACGTGTGCTCGCCCGCGAAATGCACGCGCCCGACCGGGCTGGGGATGTGCGGGTGCAGTTCGGTGAACTGGCAGGGGGCGAACACCGCGGCCTCGCCGATCACGTACCGGTTGCGCTTGCCGGACATTGCCTGCATGCCGCGCAACGCGTACGCGTACCGCTCGTCGTCGTCGAGACCGTGCCGCAACGCGGAGAAGGGATTCGTCACGATCGCCACGTCCGCCGTGAACGACTCCGTTTCCTCGTCGGACGCGCCCGCGGTGGCGTCGTTGCCATCGGTCTCGGCGATGGTCTCGATCTTTGCCTGGGAACCGTGCTCGAGCCGGATCATCCTGCTGGCGCAGCCCTCGACCCACTGCGGCGCGGGCTTGTCGACGCGCTCGCCCTTCGCGTTGACCGTGGAGTAGCCGCGCACCGGGTCGAGAGCTGTGTCGAGCAACTGCGCCGCCGTGCGGTCCCGTTGCACACCGAACGTGCGGTTGAGGTTCAACCCCGTCTGGCGCCGCATGCTCGGGTGTGGTGGCCTCCGCGCCGCGCCGCCAGACCTCACCGGGCCGGTGCCGCGCTTGATGTCGACGTTGTCGAACAGCCGGCGCTTCAGCTCGTCCACCAGCATCGCCCCGGCCGCCGCGTAGGGATTTGGTCGCGGAACGGTTCGTTGGCCTCGGTGATCGTGACGTGGTGACCGGCCTGCTTCGGCAACAGGCCGGTCACCAGCCCGGTGGTCCCCGCGCCCACGATGACCACCTTCTTCGGCTCGGGCGCCTTCGGCAGCCCGTCGTCGGTCAGGATCCGCAGGTACTCGAGCTTCAGGTCCTCGCCCTTCGGGCCGACCGGCAACAGGTCCTTCGCGAGGCCGAGGCAGGTCTGCCGGCGGGCCTCGTCGCGGGCGGGTGCCGCCGCCAGCGCGGTTCCGGGAACCGCGGCGGCCGGCCCGGCCCCGGCGAGAAAGGATCGGCGGCCAATGCCCATGTCAGTCATGAGCGAAAAGCTTTGCGTCCAAACGGACTAGTGTCGATCGTCTAAATGATGTATCTGCGACCACCTGGAGAGGCGTAACCCGAAACGGTGGTATCGCGGAAGTTGGCGCAGATACCGAAAGGGGCGCCGGCAGCTGACTGCCGGCGCCCCTTATGGGTGAAGAAACAGGGTCAGGACTCGGACTCGCCCTCGGGGAGGTCCACGTCGACGACCGCCTTGCCCGCGGCGGACTTCGGCAGCAGGGCACTGAGGGTGGCGCCGGTGATGCGGCGGAACGCGCGCCGCGGCCGGTCGCGTTCGAGGACCGCGATCTCCAGCTTGTTGAGGGGCAGGATCTCCGGCCCGCCATTGCCCGTGGAAGGCGACCCGACTGACAACGCCTTCACGGCCACGGACACGGCGTCGCCCAACGCCATGCCCTCCAGGTAGGCGTCCTTCAGGGCCGAGTTGGCGGCGTCGGTCTGACCACCCATCACGATGTACTGCGGCTCGTCGACGATGGAACCGTCGTAGGTGAGCCGGTACATCGTGTCGTGCTCGGGTGAACGCCCGACCTCGGCCACGCAGATCTCCACCTCGAAGGGCTTGATCTGCTCGGTGAAGTAGGTGCCCAGGGTGGTGGCGTAGACGTTCGCCAAGGACCGGGACGTGACGTCGCGCGGGTCGTTCTGGTAGCCGCGGACGTCGGCGAACCGGATGCCCGCCTGCCGGAGGTTCTCGAACTCGCTGTACCGGCCGACCGCGGCGAACCCGATGCGGTCGTAGATCTCCGAGACCTTGTGCAGCGTGCTGGAGGGGTTCTCCGCAACGAACAGCACGCCGTCGGCGTACTTGAGCACGATGACGCTACGACCCCTCGCGATGCCCTTGCGGGCGTACTCCGAGCGGTCGCGCATCACCTGCTCAGCCGAGGCGTAGATCGGCATCGTCACTGGTAGTGCTCCTGACGTCGAACCTGATGGGGAACCGGCAACATCAGCCCGCCGGGCGGGACTTGCGGCTTTCCACGACTGCCTCGGCGACCGTCGCGGTCTGCTCCTCCGGCACCTCGATGGCGCCGTCGGCGGTGATCGTGACGATGATCGGGAAGATCTTCCGGACGAGGTCCGGGCCGCTGGTGGCCGAGTCGTCGTCCGCCGCGTCGTACAGCGCCTCGACGACCGAGCGGATCGCGGCATCGGCGTCCGCGTCCGGGTCGTAGAGCTTCTTCAGCGCCGACTTGGCGAACAGCGAACCCGAGCCGACGGCCTGGTAGCCGACCGACTCCTCGTACTTTCCGCCGGTGACGTCGTAGGACACGATGCGGCCCGCCCGGTCCAGGTCCTTCGCGTCCGTGTCGAACCCGGCGAACAGCGGCACCACCGCGAGGCCGGCGAGCGCGGCGTCGAGGTTGCCCTTGATCATCGCCGAGAGGCGGTTCGCCTTGCCGTCCAGCGACAGCGAAACGCCCTCGATCTTCTCGTAGTGCCGCAGGTCGACCGCGAACAGCCGGACGATCTCGATCGCGATGCCGGCGGTGCCCGCGATGCCGACGGCCGAGTGTTCGTCGGTGACGAAGACCTTCTTCATGTCGCGCTGGGCGATGACGTTGCCCATGGTCGCGCGACGGTCACCGGCGATCACGACGCCACCCTTGAACGTCGCCGCCACGATCGTCGTCCCGTGCGGTGCCTGCACGGTCCCCTCGGGGAACTTCCTGTTCATCGGCAGGAGCTCCGGCGCCTGGGCGCGGAGGAAATCGGTGAACGACGACGTGCCCGGCGTGAGGTACGCCGGGGGCAGCGCCGCGGCCGGATAGCGCCCGGTCGAGCTGTTGTCCATGTGTTGGCTGTTCTCCCGTCCCCGATGGTCAGTCAGCGAAAACGCTCACTGACCGCCCTTCTGCACGTACGCGCGGACGAAGTCCTCCGCGTTCTCCTCCAGCACGTCGTCGATCTCGTCGAGGATCGCGTCGACGTCCTCACCGAGCTTCTCGCGGCGCTCCTGGCCCGCGGGCGCCGCGCCATCGGCACCCTCGTCGCCGTCGCCGCCGCCCTGCTTCTTCGTCTGTTCCTGGGACATGTCGCCTCCCGGTCTTACGCCCTGCCAAGAACACTACCCAGCGGCACCGACAAAAGTCCTCAGCCACTCGGGTTTCGTGATCACCCTCTGGTGAGGGCGTCCACGAGCTGTTCCGCGGTGTCCGCTGCCTCCAACAACGCTCCGACGTGCGCTTTCGTGCCCCGAAGTGGCTCAAGCGTCGGAATGCGGACGAGTGACTCCCGGCCGAGGTCGAAGATCACGGAGTCCCAGGACGCGGCCGCGACGGAGGTCGGGTAGCGCTCGAGGCACCGGCCGCGGAAGTACGCCCGCGTGTCCTCCGGCGGCGCGAGGATCGCCGCCCGGACCTCCTCCTCGCTGACCAGGCGTTTCATCGAGCCACGAGCCACCAGCCGGTTGTAGAGGCCCTTGTCCAGGCGCACGTCGGAGTACTGCAGGTCGACCAGGTTCAGCCGCGCCGAACCCCAGGCCAGGCCGTCGCGCTGCCGGTAGCCCTCGAGCAGCCGCAGCTTCGCCACCCAGTCGAGACGGTCGGCGCACTCGTTCGGGTCACGGGCCAGGGCGTCGAGGATCTCGCCCCACGTGCGCAGCACGTCGCGGTCGCCGATGCCCTCCTTATCGACGAAGGCGGCGGCGCGTTCGTGATAGGCGAACTGGATGTCCAGGCCGGTGTACTTGCGGCCGCCGGTCAGCTCGACCTTCGTCTTCAGCGTCGGGTCGTGGCTGATCTGGTGCACCGCGCGCACCGGGTCGACCAGGCGCAGGTCGTCGAACCGCTGCCCGGACTCGATCATGTCCAGCACCAGCGAGGTGCTGCCGAGCTTGAGGTACGTCGAGTACTCGGCCAGGTTCGCGTCACCGATGATGACGTGCAGCCTGCGGTACTTGTCCGCGTCGGCGTGCGGCTCGTCGCGGGTGTTGATGATGCCGCGCTTCAACGTCGTCTCGAGGCCGACCTCGACCTCGATGTAGTCGGCGCGCTGCGACAGCTGGTAGCCGGCCTCCTCGCCGGCGGCGCCGATGCCGACGCGCCCGGACCCCGTCACGACCTGGCGCGACACGAAGAACGGCGTCAGGCCGGCGATCACGGCCGTGAACGGCGTGCTGCGCGCCATCAGGTAGTTCTCGTGCGTGCCGTACGACGCGCCCTTGCCGTCGACGTTGTTCTTGTACAGCTGCAGGCGCGGCTGGCCGGGCACGGTGGCGGCGCGCATCGCGGCCTCCTCCATCACCCGCTCGCCGGCCTTGTCCCAGATGACGGCGTCGCGCGCGTTCGTCACCTCGGGTGCCGAGTACTCCGGGTGCGCGTGGTCCACGTACAGCCGCGCGCCGTTGGTGAGGATGACGTTGGCCGCGCCGAGGTCCTCGACGTCCGAGTCGGCCGGGTGACCACCGGGTGCGCCGAGGTCGAACCCGCGGGCGTCCCGCAGCGGGGACTCCACCTCGTAGTCCCAGCGCGCCCGCCTGGCGCGCGGTATGTCCGCCGCCGCCGCGTACGCGAGCACCACCTGTGTCGAAGTGAGCACCGGGTTCGCGGTCGCGTCGCCCGGCACCGCGATGCCGTACTCGACCTCGGTTCCCATGATCCGCCGCATACCCGCCACCCTATGACCTAGTCCAAGGCGCCGTCAGGCCACCCTTGCCCCAAGGGTGCCCCACGGTGCCGTTATGGCCACCTTTACGGACGTGAGGTCCGTGAAGGTGGCCATAACGGTTCAGCCAGAGGCGAGGCCCGCGGCCGGACGGATGCGGGACGCGGTCCGGGACGGCCCGAACGCCGCCACCACGGCCAGCGTCACCACGATCGCGCCCCCGATGAGCAGCGGCAGCAGCACCCGGAAGCCGGGCAGCGGACTGGCGTCGTCGAACGCACCCGTGGCGACCAGCGTCAGCTGCGCGTAGGCGAACCCGAGCGCACCGCCCGCCAGTACCCCGACCAGCGCCAGCAGCACGGCCTCGGCGACCACACCGCCCTGCAGGCCGCCCCGCGTCACGCCGAGCGCCCGCCGCAGCGCCAGCTCCTTGCGGCGTTCCTGCACCGAGATGGTGAGAGCCGTGCCGATTCCGGTCACCGCGACCGCCACGGACAGCCCGAGCAGCACCATCATCAGCACCGTCCCCAGATGCAGGTACCGGTCGGCTTCGGCCCGTTCGTCGGCGGCCGTGCGCACCACAACCGTAGGGGCGTTCGACAATGCCGAATGGATGGCCGAACGGTAGGCCGCCGGGTCGGTTCCCGGCTGCAACGCGGCGAACACCTGCTTCACCGGGCCGATCGACTCGTCGGCCACGACCGCGGACGGATAGCCGATCCCGTCCGGGATGGCGCCCACGACGCGGAACGACTTGCCGCCCACGGTCACCGAGGAGCCCGAACGCTCGTGCGCCAGTGCCGTACCCGGCCCGAAGCCGTCCACCGCACCGAGGTGCTGCGCCTTGAGCCACTCGTTGAACCTTGCGGGATCGACGCCGTAGACGTGGTCGTCGTTCTGGTGCACGGCGACGCTCGCCGCGACCCCAGGCGCCCCTGGGATCGCGGGCAGCGGCCGCGATCCCGCGTCCACCACGGTCACGTCCGGCCGCGCCTGGTTGGCGAAGTCGTCCGTCAGGTTCTGGGCGGTCCCGAGCACCACCACGAAGAACGTCACCATCGAGCTGGCCAGCAGCAACGGCAGCGCCACCGACGCGGCCCGCTGCGGCATGCGGCGCACCTCGGCCGCCGCGAGCTTCCAGTGCGTGCCGCCGATCCGGCCGAACAACCGTGCCACGAACGGCACGGTCACCGGGCCGAGGATCCAGAACAGGCCGGTCACCGCGAAGATCGCCGAGAACACCGCGAAGAAGAACGCCCCCGTCGACCCCTTCGCCGCCACCGCACCGAACGCGAGCAGCCCCGCGAAGCCCGTGACGACAATGCCGAACGCCATTCGGAGTCGTCGAACGGAGAGCGACGGCACCTCGTTGTCCGACGTACGCAGCGCGGCCAGCGGCGACACGCGCGCCGCCCCGATCGCCGGCCGCACCGCGGACATGGCGCTCAGCGCGGCCGCGACGCACACGCCGAGCACGATGTACCCGACGTTCGGCAGCAGGTCCGGGCTGAGTTTCACCGCGCCGAACAGCCCCGAAATGCCGGTCACGTCGAACGTCCGGGCCAGCACCCATGCCGTCGGACCGGCGAGCAGCGCGCCGAGGACACCCGCGAACGCGCCGGTCAGCAGTGCCTCCACGAGGTTGCGCCGGACCAGCGGCCCGCGCTGCGCGCCGAGACAGCGCAACAACGCCGTCTGCCGCTGGCGCTGCGCGTAGACCGCGCGGAACGTGGCCGACGCGACGAACACCGCCGTCGCCAGGGCCAGAATGCTGAACGGCAGCAGCAGGGTCGTCATGTCGTTGCCGATGGAGTCCGCGTCCGGCGAGGGGGCGGACACGTCGAACCCGGTGCCCGCGGCCGTTTCGACGGCACCGCGCTGCCCGCCGATCACCCAGATCTCCCGCGTCGACGGCTCGGGGTCGAGCCGGTGCACCAGGTCCGGTCCGGCGACCAGAACCGGCCGCGAGTCCAGGCCGCCGCGCTTCGTGATGCCGCTGACCAGCACGTCGATCGGCCGGCCGGACTTGTCGGCGAGCCGGATGTGGTCACCGGGGCGCAGGCCGCGGTTGTACGCGGTGAGCTTGTCGACCGCGACCTCGCCGTCCGCCGCGGGCCCATGCCCCTCCGCGATCGGCACCCGCCGCAGGTCGGGCAGTTCGACGTCGACCTCGGCCCGGTGCTCGCCGGCGCGCCCGTTCGCGTCGAGCAGGTCGGCCTCCCCGCGTTGCACCGCGACCGCGCGCGCGACCCCGGACAGCCGCGTCACCACCGCGTCGTCGAGCTTCGCCTCCGCCCTGGGTGCGACCGTCACCACGTGGTCCACAGTGGACGGTGTGGTGGGCGCACCCTCCTCTACCGCCTTGCTCAGCGCGTCGCTCAGCACGAGCGAGGCGAGCAGGCAGGCGACACCGACGATGAGCGCGGCACCGGGCAGCAGCGCGCGGCCGGGACGGGCGCGGAACTCGGCGAGACCGAGCCGCAGCGATGTGAACACGAATCCTCCCTCGAAGTACGTTCGGGAGTGAACGTATGAAGGAAGGCCGTCAGCGGGCGTCGGACTCGGGTAGCACGCTTTCGTACGACCGGAGGAGGATCAACGGGTGGAGATGATCGCCTGGTACTCGCCCGAGGGCGAGGTGGTCGGCGAGGTGAGCCGGGTGCGGATGCGCGCGGAGAACCTGTGGCACGGCTGCGTCGTCATCGTCGTCCGATCGTTCGACGGATCACGCGTCTACGTGCACAAACGCACTGACACCAAGGACATCTTCCCCGGCCTCTACGACTGCGCGGCCGGCGGCGTGATCGACGCGGGCGAGACGCCGGACGACGCGGCGGCCCGCGAGGTCAAAGAGGAACTCGGCGTCGAGGCACCGCTGACGCCGTTGTTCAGGACGATCTACGTGGACTCCGACACCCGGTACCACGCGTGGGTCTACGAGGCCCGCAGCGAGGGCCCGTTCACGCACCAGCCCGAAGAGGTCGCCTGGGGTGGCTGGATGCCGTTCGAGGAGCTGAAGGCGAAGCTCGCCGATCCCGGCTGGCCGATGGTGCCCGACGGCCGGGCTATTGCGCTCGAGTGGCTGCGGCGAGGCGCGTGATCACCTCGGTGGCACGCGCGAGCGAGATCGTCTCCAGCTTCAGCGACACGACGACCTCGTTGTCGCCCACCAGCACGTTGCACGCCGCACGTCCACCGGTCGTCGGCTGACACCAGCCGACCTGGTCGTCCGCGCTCAGCGTCATCTTCTCGGCACCCGGACACGACGCGTGCCGCACGGCCGCCAGTCCGCCGTGACCGGGCGTCGACGCGATCTCCTGCTCCAGCCGGCTGGCGCCGCTCGCGCTCTTCACGACGACCCGGTAGTGGCCCGGCTCGGCCTCGTCGACGGGCCGGCCGCACAGGTTGACCAGCTTGTCGTCCGTCCTACCGGCCGACTCCCGCGTCTCCAGCCCGTCGGCCGCTAGCACGGACGTGCCGAGGACGAACGTTTCCAGCTTCGGTGCGGGCCTCGTCGACGTGCTGGTGGGAGCCGTGCTTCCCGGCGCGAGGAGCCGCGCCTCAGGGCCTGACGGGGTCGTCGTGGTGGTCTCCTCGGCGGCGAACCACCGCTCCGGCGGCCGTTTCGCACAGCCGGACACCACGAGCGCCACCACCACAAGAACCGCAGCCCGCCGCACCTGAAGCACTCCCCTCAACCCAGGTGATCAGGGTAACGGTCAGTCCCACGGCAGGGCCGCGCGGGTGGTCCAGTACTCCTCGGGTGATTCGGCCATCGATGGAAGCTCTGCCTGGACGTTCAGAGCGTCCATATTGGACAGCAACTGCTCCGGGCTCGCCGCGCCGGATAGCACGACGTCCACCCACGGCTGCCGCAGCACGGCCGCGAGCGCCACCGCGTCCGGTCCGACCCCGAGTTCCCGGGCCGTTTCGGCGATCGGCGCGGGTGGCGTGACGGCGAGCCTGCCGTTCGCGAGCCCTTCCTTGACGAGCACCTTCAGCCCGGCGTCGTGAGCCTCGGCCAGTGCCGGTCCCACCGAGGTCTCCAGTACGTTCCAAGTGGACTGTACAGCCGAGAAGATCCCCAGATCGAGTGCCCGCCGCACGGTGTCCGCTTGGAACGGACCCGACGTGGAGAACCCGATTGGCACGCCGGCGTTCGACATTGCCGCCTGCAGTTCGACATCGTCGAACAGCGGACTGTCCACAGTCAAAGAATGCACTTGGTACAGCGACACGGCGTCGCCGAGCAGGTTTCGGGTCTCCTGCCACTGCCGGGTGAACCGCGCGAGCGAGTGCTCCTTGACCTCGTGCACCTCGGCGTCGGGCCGCCAGTCCGCGACGTACGCGTAGCCCCACTTGCTCGACACCGTGATGTCGTCGTACCCGCGGTCGGAGAGCCAGGACGCCAGAAAGTCCTCCGACAAGCCATACGACCGCGCGGCGTCCACCCACCGCACCCCGGCCTCGTAGGCGGTGTCGAGGACGCGATGGCACTGCGCCCGCATGGCCTCGACGCTCCGATCGGCGGGGAGCGCGTCGTCCCGCCCCAGGTTGATGTACGCGGGACGGCCGAGGGACGCGAGTCCGAGCGCGAGTTGTGCCATGGACAGAACCTACAACGGCGGCCCCCGGAGGGACCGCCGCTGTCGTACCGCGGGAATCAGTTGTGCGGCTGACGGATGCGCTCGCGCACCCAGACGCCGGCCGGCTTCAGCATCGAAGTGCCGGTGAAGTTGTTACCGGCACACGTGCCGCCCTTGAAGACCGCACCCGACCGCTTGTCGTCCGAGAAGTTCCAGTTGGTCCAGGAGATCTTCTTCTGCGTCATGAGGTCGATGTACTTCTGCGACGTCGCGAAGTCGTTCCCGCCATCACCGGACGCGGTCTGCGTGCCGAACTCCGTCACGAACACCGGCACCTGGTCGGCGACCTTCGACAGGGTGTCGATGTACTGCTGCTTGTGCGAGTTCGCATAGAAGTGGAACGTGTACATCAGGTTGGTCGCGTTGATCTTGTTGTTGATCACTTCCTGCGGGTTCTTGCCGTCCGACAGCCCGAAGGTCGACCAGCCGTGGGTGCCCACGAGCACCAGGCCGTCCGGGTCCTCCGCGCGGATCGTCGGGATGAGCGCCTCCGCGTAGGACTTGACCTTCGCCCACGACACGCCGTTCGGCTCGTTGGCCATGTCGTAGATGATGTTGGTCTTGTCCTTGTGCCGGGCCGCGATCTCCTTGAAGAAGGTCTTGGCGCGCGACAGGTTGTAGTTCGGATCGCCCGGCGAGAGCTGGTGGAAGTCGACCAGCGCGTACAGGCCGCGCTTGGTGGCCTCCTCGATGTAGCCGTGCACCATGTCGGTGAACTTCCGGGGGTTGGTCTCGTACCCACCCTCCTGGATGTACATCGCGATGCGGAGGACGTCCGCCTTCCAGTCGTTGGCGAGCGCGTCCAGTGAGGCCGTCTTGATGCACTGGCTGTACCACTGGATGCCGTGCGTGCTCATGCCGCGGAGCTGGATCTGCTTGCCGTCCTTGTTGCACAGCCGGACACCACAGACCTTGAGCTGGCCGTTGACCGCCGCGGGCGAACCCGGTGGCAGGGCGGCGGCCGCCGCGATCTGGGGTTCCGCCTCGGCGGCCGAAACCATCGTGGCCGGAACCATCAATGCCGCGACGAGCGCCACCGCCAGCTTGAGGCGGCCCTTCTGCCATGCCATTCAGCTTCTCCTCTCGGAAACTGCTGTTGTGCACGGCGGCGGATTAGTTAGGTAAGTTTCCTTACCATTTGCGGGTAATATGGACTTTAGTGACTTCCGTTACGAATCGTCAAGCACCTCGTCGCACCAGCGTCACTGATCCGGCACCCAGCGTAATGATCATGTACGCGGCCATCGCAAGCCCCGCACCGAAAGTAGACAGCGGCGCGTCCGGAATCGTGCCCGCCAGCTGCGGCACGAGATACGGCAGCATCACCGCGGAGACGTTGGTGCCCCACGGTTCGGGCAGCAGTGTGGTGATCGACGGCAGCACCCACAGCAGCGCCCCGATGGTCACGAGGGCGCCGGCCGACGAGCGCAGCAGCATTCCCAGCCCCAGGCCGAGCAGCCCGGCGACCGTGATCGACGCGATCGACGCCAGCGCCGACGGCAGCAGGTCGCCGACGGTGTCCCACGGCGCGACGGGCGGCGGCCGGTCCCCCATGATCAGCCAACTCGACGCGTACGACAATGTCATACAGAGGACGGCAATGCCGAACGACACCGCCCCGGTGACCGCGATTTTGGCTGCGGCGAACGACATTCGGTTCGGCACCGCGGTGAGCGAGGTCCGGATCATGCCGCTCGCGTACTCGGACGTGATGATCAACGCGCCCAGCGCGGCGACGCAGAACTGGGTGAACGGCGTGACGATCACGCTGTTGTCGGCGGACGCGAAGTTCGCCTGTTCGGCCGAGGTGTCGAAGTCCAGCACCATCAACCACGAGATGACCATGCCGATCGCCAGCACGGCCCCGATCGCCGCCACCAGCGCGTAGGGCGCGCGGACCGTCCGCAGCTTGAGCCACTCGGCGTTCATCGCGCGCTCCGGAACTCGACGCTGTCGCTCGTCAACGCCAGATACGCGTCCTCCAAAGAGGATCCGTGCATCGTCAGCTCCGCGACGGACGTCTCCGCGAGCAGCCGTCCGCGTCCGACGACCACCACCCGGTCGGCGGTCAGCGCCATCTCGCTCATCAGGTGACTGGACACCAGCACGGTTCGTCCTTCCTTCGCGAGCCCGCGCATCAGGTCGCGGATCCACCGCACGCCTTCGGGATCCAGGCCGTTGACGGGTTCGTCGAACATCAACACGCCCGGATCTCCGAGCAGCGCTGCCGCCACACCGAGCCGTTGCTTCATGCCCAGCGACAACGCCTTGATCCGCTTGCCGCCCACTCCCCCGAGCCCGACCTGCTCCAGCACCTCACGCGGGCGCTTGGGGCTGATCCCGTTGGTAGCGGCCAGCACCCGGAGGTGGTCGATCGCCTTCCGTCCACCGTGGACTGCGCTCGCGTCGAGCAACGCGCCGACGTGCCGCAGCGGTGTGCCGAGCGTCGCGTACGTGTGCCCGTTCACCAGCGCGGTGCCGCTGGTGGGCCGATCCAGCCCGACGATCACGCGCATCGTGGTCGACTTGCCCGCCCCGTTGGGCCCGAGGAACCCCGTGACGTGTCCGGGCCGGACCACGAACGACAGGTCCTGTACGGCCGCCGCGGCGCCGTACCACTTGGTCAGGTTTCGCACTTCGATCATGCCTGGGAACGATGCGCCGCTTCTCGTCGCGCGTGATCGGACGAAGCTCCGATCCTCCGGATCGGACCGTGGTCCGAGGCGCCGGCGGGCCGGCGTCGATAACGTCGATCCCGTGAAGCTGCACCTCTACCTGCTCGACGCCGCGTCCGCGCTGGTGATCGCCACGCTGAGCGGCTACGCGATGCTGGAGCGGCAGAGCCCGTCGCCGTGGCTCGTGGTCCCGCTGGCCGCGCTGATCGGCCTGCCGGTGGCGGTGCGCAGGTTCTGGCCGTTCCCGGCGCTGGGAATCTCGGCGATCGCCACGGTGACGGCGGTAGTCACCCACACCCTGCCCGTCGAGGCGGCGGGCGCGCCGGCGGCCGCGCTGTGCTTCGCGATCTACACGATCGCCGTCGACCACCCGCGCGGCACGTCCCTGACCACCGCGGTGGCGGCCGCGCTGGTGACCGTTCCGACCGGCAGCGCGATCCCGGCCGCTGCCCTCGCCGCGATCTGGGTGATCGGGTACCTGACGCGGCTGCGCCGCGCGACCGAGGCCCGCGCCGCCACGCAGCTGGCCGAGCAGGCCCTCACCGATGAACGCCTGCGCATCGCCCGCGAGCTGCACGACATCGTGGCGCACAACCTGTCCCTCATCGCCGTACAGGCCTCCACCGCCGCCCACGTCCGGTCGCCGGAGGACGCCTACGAGGCGTTGGACGTCATCGCCGCCACGAGCCGCGACGCCCTGTCGGAGATGCGCCACCTGCTGGGCGTGCTGCGTTCCGACGCCGCACTGGCCCCGGCGCCGGGCCTCGCGGGCCTGCCCGAACTGGTCGAACGCGCGGCCATGGCCGGCGTGCGGGTGACGTTGGAGATGCAGGGTGATACGGATGTGCCCGAAGGCGTCGGCATGTCGGCGTACCGCATCGTGCAGGAGGCGGTGACGAACGTGATCAAGCACGCCGCCCCGGCCCGCTGCACGGCCCGCGTGGAGATCACGCCGGACGTGGTGCGCGTCGAGGTGACCGACGACGGGCCGGGTTCGTTGGCGCCCATGGGACACGGCCTGCTCGGCATGCGTGAACGCGTGGCCGTGTACGACGGTACGTTCGAGGCGGGGCCGCTCGCGGCCGGGGGATTCCGAGTGCGAGCGGAGCTGCCGTACCGATGACCCCACCAATGATTCGAGTCGTGATCGCGGACGACCAGGCGTTGCTGCGCGGAAGCTTCCGCCTGCTCGTGGACAACGAGCCCGACATGACCGTGGTCGGCGAGGCGGACACGGGGCTGTCGGCGGTTTCCGTGGTGGACCGGGAGAAACCGGACGTCGTGCTGATGGACATCCGCATGCCGGAGCTCGACGGCATCGAGGCCACGCGCCGGCTGCCCGGCACGCGCGTGCTGATCCTGACGACGTTCGACCTCGACGAGTACGTCTACGGCGCGCTGCGCGCGGGCGCCAGCGGGTTCCTGCTGAAGGACACGCCCCCGGTCGAGCTCCTCAGCGCCATCCGGGTCGTCGCCGCCGGGGACGCGTTGCTGGCGCCGTCGGTCACGCGGCGGCTCATCGCCGAGTTCGCCCGGCAGCCGGAGCACAACGAACCGCGGGGGCTGGAACTGCTGACCACGCGCGAGCGCGAGGTGCTGACGTTGGTCGCGAAGGGCCTGTCCAACAACGAGATCATGGACACGCTGCACATCAGTCCAGGGACGGCGAAGACGCACATCGGCAACCTGCTCTCGAAGCTGCACGCGCGCGACCGCGCCCAGCTGGTGATCGCCGCCTACGAGTCCGGTCTCGTGCAGGCCCGGTGAGTACGACGAAGCCCCCGGCCGGGACCGGGGGCTTCGTGGCAGAGCACTTACAGGTACGTACCCGTGTTCGTGGCGGTGTCGATCGCCCGCCCCGACTCCTGGTTCTTCCCGGTGACGAGGGTGCGGATGTACACGATCCGCTCCCCCTTCTTGCCCGAGATGCGAGCCCAGTCGTCCGGGTTCGTGGTGTTCGGCAGGTCCTCGTTCTCCGCGAACTCGTCGACGATGGCGTCGAGCAGGTGCCGCACCGAGAGTCCCGGCTGCTTGGTGTCCAGCAGGGACTTGATGGCGGCCTTCTTCGCCCGGTCCACGATGTTCTGGATCATCGCGCCCGAGTTGAAGTCGCGGAAGTACAGGACTTCCTTGTCACCGTTGGCGTAGGTGACCTCGAGGAACCGGTTCTCCTCGGACTCCTCGTACATGCGCTCGACGGTGTGCTGCACCATGCCTTCGATGCACGCCTGCGGGTCCCCGCCGAACTCGGCGAGGTCGTCGGCGTGCAGCGGCAGCTCGGGCGTCAGGTACTTGTTGAAGATGTCCTTGGCGCCCTCGGCGTCCGGCCGCTCGATCTTGATCTTCACGTCCAGGCGGCCGGGCCGCAGGATCGCGGGGTCGATCATGTCCTCGCGGTTGGAGGCGCCGATGACGATGACGTTCTCGAGACCCTCGACACCGTCGATCTCCGAGAGGAGCTGCGGCACGATCGTCGTCTCGACGTCGGACGACACACCGGATCCGCGGGTGCGGAAGATCGAGTCCATCTCGTCGAAGAACACGATCACCGGGGTGCCCTCGGACGCCTTCTCGCGCGCCCGCTGGAAGATCAGCCGGATGTGCCGCTCGGTCTCGCCGACGAACTTGTTGAGCAGCTCCGGGCCCTTGATGTTGAGGAAGTACGACTTCGCCTGCTTGTCGGTCTCCCCGCGGGCCTCCTGCACCTTCTTGGCCAGCGAGTTCGCCACCGCCTTGGCGATGAGCGTCTTGCCGCAGCCGGGCGGGCCGTAGAGCAGGACGCCCTTCGGCGGCCGCAGCTGGTACTCGCGGAACAGGTCGGCGTGCAGGAACGGGAGCTCGACCGCGTCGCGGATCTGCTCGATCTGCCGGGAGAGGCCGCCGATGTCGTTGTAGTCGATGTCCGGCACCTCCTCCAGCACCAGGTCCTCGACCTCGGCCTTCGGCACCCGTTCGTAGGCGAAGCCCGCCTTGGTGTCGACGAGGAGCGAGTCGCCGGGCTTGAGCGGCGAGTCGAGCAGCGGCTGGGCGAGCCAGACCACTCTCTCCTCGTCGGCGTGCCCGACCACGAGCGCCCGTGCGATGGAGCCCTCGGGGGCTCCGTCGTCGGTGAGGACCTCGCGCAACGCGCAGACCTCACCGGAGCGCTCATAGCCGCCGCCTTCGACCACCGTGAGCGCCTCGTTGAGACGCACGGACTGGCCGAAGAAGAGGCTGTCGGCCTCCACCGCGGGGGAAACGGCGACGCGCATGCGGCGACCGGACGTGAACACGTCCACGGTCCCGTCGTCGAAGCGCGCCATGAAGACGCCGTACCCGCTGGGTGGCTGGGCCAGCCGGTCGACCTCCTCACGCAACGCGAGCAACTGGCTTCGTGCTTCGCGGAGGGTGTCTATGAGCTTCGTGTTGCGCTCGGTCAGCTGGCTGACGCGCTCCGACGCCTCAGCCAAACGCTGCTCCAGCAAGCGGACGTGTCGAGGTGATTCCGTCAGCTTGCGGCGCAGCAGCGCGATCTCGTCCTCGAGGAACCTGATCTGCGCCGTGAGCTCAGAATTGTTGCCCTGGTTCAGCTCGCCGCCCTCGTCGGGCTGGCTGCCGGGATGACCGTGCTGCATGTCGGCACCCTCCTCCCGTGTTCGTACCAGTTACGGTACCGGCGATCACCGACAAAATGGGCCACCCACAACATCATCTTCGGGCGTGTAACGCAACAATCCCCCCGCTCGGCGGGTGAACTGCTCCATCTCGGTGTCGAGGGCGTGGGCATACCCACTACGGTGCGTCCGGTAACTCGCGGCGCCGTGTCGATCTCGTAACACGCCCGCAACCTGCGGAAAGGCTGGGGAGATCGGATGTTCGGCCGGTGCGGGGACCGGGTTCCGCACGCAGCGCAACGGACGAACGTCCCGTTTTCCCGTGGTACAAGGCCACAACGTGCCCGTAGCCGCCGGATTCCCACAGAGTGGACCAAAGCCCGCCGAGCCGGCCGTCACCGACAGCGAGGACGAGCTGTCGGACGGGTCGCATCCCACTCGAACAGACAGGGCCAGTACGGTCAGCGACCGTGCGGCCAACCGGGTGGTTTTGGCCGCGCATCCGGCCCACCTCCCGGTGACCGCCCGTCGGAGACCCGAGGTTGGCCCAATCGTTATCACTGCCAGCACACCAAATCGGGGGAGATTCGATGACCTACCCGCCACAGCAGCCGGGGCCCTACGGCCAGCAGCCGCAGCCCGGTTACGGGCAGCAGCCCTATGGCCAGCCGCCCCAGCAGCCGGGGCCCTACGGTCAGCAGCCTTACGGTCAGCAGCCCGGCTACGGCCAGCAGCAGCCGCCGCAGGGGTATGGCCAGCCGCCCTACGGCTACGGCCCGCCGCCGAAGAAGACGAACACCGGTCTCGTCGTCGGTGTGATCATCGGCGTGCTGGTGCTGGTCGGTGGCGTCATCGGCGTCGTCGCCATGAACTCGGACGGCGGGTCCGGCAGCAGCGCGTCCGGCAACAGCGGCAGCACGAACACCAACTCCAACAGTTCCGGTGGCAGTGACGACGCCGACGCCAAGCAGGCCGCCGAGGAGTACTTCGCCGCGTCGGCGTCGCGGAACGAGAGCAAGGTCAAGTCGCTGACCTGCAAGGAGGTCTGGGACGAGTACGAGCAGGCCAAGCGCAACCTCACGCCGGAGCAGAAGGAGATGGCCGAGAAGGCCAAGACGCTTCCGGTGCCCCAGGTGACCGTGAAGAGCGCCTCGGTCTCCGGCGACACCGCGACCGTCGCGGTGACCCTGAAGTCGAGCTTCGGCGGCTCGGACCAGACGTTCGACACGGACTTCAAGTTCAAGAAGGTGTCGGGCGACTGGCAGTACTGCACCCGTGCGGCCGACATCAAGACGCCGGGGCTCCCGAAGTGATCTCATAGCGTGCGAGTGATCACCATGTCCGCACTGGGGGGAGCCCGATGACGTACCCGCCGCAGCAGCCCGGACCGTATGGGCAGCAACCCGGCCCCTACGGGCAGCAGCCTTACGGTCAGCAGCCACAGCCCGGCTATGGCCAGCCGCAGCCCGATCCGTACGCCGCCCAGCAGGGCCCGTACGGCCAGCCGCAGCCCGGTTTCCAGCAGCCCTTCGGCTACGGCGCCCCGCCGCCGAAGAAGAGCCGGACCGGCCTGATCATCGGCATCATCGTCGGCGTGCTCGTGCTCGTCGGCGGTGGCATCGCGGCCGTGTTCGTGTTCAAGGACGACAAGAACGACACCGCGTCGGCCACGAGCTCCAGCACCGGCAGCGCGCCGACGACCAGCAGCGGCAAGCCCACGACGAGCTCGAACAGCTCGAGCGGCAGCGACAGTGCCGCCAAGCAGGTGGCGCAGAAGTTCGCCGACACGTTCGTCGACGGCATCCACGCGGGCAAGATCGACCCCCAGGACTTCCGGGGCGTCGTGTGCGACTCGCTGATCAAGGGCGACGCCAGGACGGGCAAGCCGCAGACCGGCGTGAAGGCCGAGGTGCACGACGTGAAGACGTCGGGCGACAAGGGCACGTTCGGGATGAAGCTGTCCGGCGCGGTCGAGGACGACGGCAAGCCCAGGGCGGACAAGGACTCCGACTACAAGCTGGAGAAGCAGGGCGGCAAGTGGTACGTGTGCGGCGACGCGGCTGCCACCTCCACGGCCCCCTCGACGACGGCGTCACGCTGAACGCGAACGGCCCCGCCCGGCGAATTCCAGGGGTCGTTGCAACACAGGTGGTCAACTGGCTTCGGCCAGGAGCTTGGTCAAGCGCTCGGCTGGGGTGTCCCAGCCGAGCGTTTTGCGTGGGCGGCGGTTGAGCTGGGCGGCGACGGCGGCCAGCTCGTCGGGGGTGTGGACGGACAGGTCGCTGCCTTTGGGGAAGTACTGGCGTAGCAGGCCGTTGGTGTTCTCGTTGGAACCACGCTGCCAGGGGCTGTGGGGATCGCAGAAGTAGACGGGCATGCCGGTAGCGACGCTGAACTCGTGGTGGCGACCCATTTCCGAGCCTTGATCCCAGGTCAGGGACTGCCGCAGATGAGTGGGCAGGGTGGAGATCGTGTGGATGAGGCCGTCGCGGACGGTCTCGGCGTCATGACGTTCGGGCAGATGCACGAGCAGCACGTAGCGGGTGGCGCGTTCGACCAGGGTGCCGATTGCCGAGGTGCCGCCACCGCCGATGATCAGATCGCCTTCCCAGTGGCCGGGGACGGCGCGGTCCTCGGCCTCGGCGGGCCGTTCACTGATCATGATCATCGGGTGGGTGAACCGGGGCTGGCGCCGCTCTGGTGCACGGCGGGGCTTGCGGATGGTGCGGCCGGTGCGCAGCGCTCGTGCGAGCTCGCGGCGTAGTTCGCCGCGGCCTTGCA
This sequence comes from Lentzea sp. NBRC 105346, assembly GCF_030269605.1. Classification (GTDB taxonomy): domain Bacteria; phylum Actinomycetota; class Actinomycetes; order Mycobacteriales; family Pseudonocardiaceae; genus Lentzea. The sequence goes on along the minus strand of NZ_BSTQ01000008.1, from coordinate 88,744 downwards.
GGTAGAGAGTCTGGTAGATCGTCTCGTGGGTCACGTGCAGCTCCGGCCGGTCGGGATGGTCGCGGCGCAGCCGGCGGCTGATCTGCTCAGGGCTGCACCGGTCGTCCAGCATGCCCTGCACGAGATCGCGCAACTCGGGGCAGGCGGTGATCTTGCCGATCTTGGGCCGTGGGCGCCGCTGCTCGGCCCGGTCCTGGGCCGCGTGCGGCCGGTAGTCACCCGAGCCGGGATGAGAGTTGCGGGCGATCTCCCGGCTGATCGTGGACGGCGGGCGGCCCAGCTCGACCGCGATCGACCGTTGCGAGCGGCCCGCTCGCAGCCCATCGGCGATCACGATCCGCTCGTCGACCGTCAGGAACCGGCCCGAGGACGGCTCAGGCCGGGCGGGAGGCAGGTTCGCCTTCCGTCCGGCCTTGGCCTTACTTGCTCGTCCGTACCGCCACCGGTACCCGGTCCGCCGGTTGATCCCGACCACCCGGCACGCCTCGGCGGCGCCCACACCCTTCGCCACAAGATCAAGATATTGCCGGCGTTCCGCCACCAACTTCTTACGTCCCTGCGGCGACCGGTCCTCGCGGATCTCGAACACTGCAACCCCTGAACTCAGGTGTTGCAACGACCCCTAGAACCCAAGCCCGGCGTGGCGGGGCCGTTTCGTCAGGCGAACAAGCCCGGAATGCGGCAACGTGGCCCCATGACGTATCCCCCGCAACAGCCGCCACAGCAGCCGGGCCCGTACGGCCAGCCGCCTCAGCAGCCAGGGCCGTACGGTCAGCCGGGTCAAACGCCCCAACAGGGTCCCCCGGCCGGTACCGGCATGCCGGGCCAGTACGGGCAGCAGCCCCCGCCCGGATACGGACCACCGCCCGGTTACGGATACGGGGCGCCGCAACCGAAGAAGGGCAAGACCGGCCTCATCATCGGCATCATCGTCGGCGCGCTGGTCCTCGTCGGTGGCGGCATCGCGGCGTTCTTCCTGCTCACCGGAGGCGGTGCCCGTGGCGCCGCCGAGCAGTACGCGACGGCCGTCACGAACAAGGACGAGTCCAAGTACATGTCCATGCTGTGCCCGGAGATCAAGTCGCAGGTCGACAAGGCCCTCGAGCAGGCCAACAGCAACCCGCGCACCAAGGAACAGCTGGACAAGATCAAGCGGGAGAGCAAGACCACCGCGACGGTCAAGGACGTCCAGGACAACGGCGACTCGGCGCGCGTCACGTTCCACATCGAGGGCACCGTCGCCGACCAGCCGGTCAACCGCGACGTCACCTACACGTGGAAGAAGAACGGGTCCGACTGGCAGCTCTGCGACCCGTCCTACCTCTCCGGTACCGGCTGATCAGCCCTTGCCGTACTAACCCTTGCTGGGGCGGCGCTGCGGCTTGGGCGCCACGACGCCATCCGCGAGCTTGCGGGTGGTGAGCAGGAACGCCGTGTGCGCGATCATCCGGTGCTCCGGCCGCACCGCCAGTCCCACGACGTGCCACGGGCGCACGAGCGTCTCCCACGCGTGCGGCTCGGTCCAGCAGGTCTGCTCGCGCAGCGCCTCCGTGACCGTGGACAGCTGCGTCGTCGTGGCCACGTAGACCACCAGCACGCCGCCGGGGATGAGGTTCTTCGCGATGGTCGGCAGAACGTCCCACGGCGACAGCATGTCGAGGATGACCCGGTCGACCTCGCCCTGGTGGTTCTTGACGTCGTCGACCGTGATGGACCAGTTGCCCGGCCGTTCACCGAAGAACTGCTCGACGTTGCGGATCGCGTGGTCCGCGTGGTCCTGCCGCACCTCGTAGGAGGTGACGCTGCCCTTCTCCCCCACGGCCCGCAGCAGCGAGCACGACAGCGCACCCGACCCGGCACCGGCCTCCAGCACGCGCGCGCCGGGGAAGATGTCGCCGTACATGACGATCTGCGCGGCGTCCTTGGGGTAGATCACCTGCGCGCCGCGCGGCATGGACAGCACGTAGTCCGCCAGCAACGGCCGCAGGGCCAGGAACGACGTGCCGCCGACGGAGGCGACCACGGATCCCTCGGGCTGCCCGATCAACGCGTCGTGCGGGATCGCGCCGCGGTGCGTGTGGTACTCCTTGCCCGGCTCCAGAACCACGGTGTAGTGCCGGCCCTTCGGGTCGGTCAGCTGCACCCGATCGCCCGGCTGGAACGGGCCACTCACGCTGTTCACCGCGAAATCTTCGCAGATCAGCGCCGGGCTTCTTCAATGGCCCTCTTGAGGTCGTCGCGGTGCAGCACGCCGCTCGGCCGCCCCTCCAGGTCGACCACGAGGAACTGCCAGGCCGCCGTGCCCTGCACCCGTTCGACGATCTGCTCGCCGGGCTCGTTCTCCAGCAGCACGGTGTCCGGCCGGATCGGCTCCGCCGCGAGCTCGGCGGGCGCGAACGGCGAGTCGGCCGCGAGCCGTTGCGCGGCCTCGGTGTCCAGCAATCCGGCGGCCATGCCGTCCGCTCTGACCAGCACCACCCCACGCCCGGCGGACGTGCTCAGCGCGTCGCACACCGGGCTCTCCGCGGGCAGCTGCAGCACCGGCCGCATGAGGTCGGCGAGCCGCACGCCCGCCGGCCACGTCCGCCGCTGCTCGGCCGCCAGCTCGCCGCGCGCGCCCGCGAACACGAACCACGCGGTCAGCAGGCACACGCCGAACCGCAGCCAGCGGTCCTCACTGCCCTCCGCGAGCCCCATCAGCGCCCACAGCACCAGCGCGAACGCCACCAGCACGCCGCCGAACACCGCCGCGCGCGTGCCCGTGCCGCGTTGCCCGGTCGCGGCCCACACGCCGGCCCGCAGGATGCGCCCACCGTCCAGCGGCAGGCCCGGCAGCAGGTTGAACACGGCCACCGCGAGGTTCGCCGCCGCGATCTGGGCGACGAGCAGCCAGATGACGTTGTTCGGCTCCATCACCAGTGCGCCGGCCCCGAAGACCAGTGCGAGCCCGATCGACACCGCCGGGCCCGCGCCCGCCACGGCGCCTTCGTGGCCCGGAACGCCGGGGGTGCGCATCTCGGAGATGCCGCCGAGCAGGAACAGCCGCAGCCGGCGCACCGGGATGCCCAGGCGCATCGCGGCCAGGCAGTGGCCCAGCTCGTGGGCCAGGACGCTGAGCGCCAGGAAGATCGCGAAACTCACGGCCATCGCCAGGCCGATGAGTGGTGGGGTGCCGGGGGCCAGGTCGTCGACCAGTGGGGCGTAGAGGGCGATCACCACCAGGCTGCCCAGCCACCACGAGGGGGCGAGGAGGACGGGGACGCCGGCGGCGCGGAACAGCAGCAGACCGCCGTCCCGGTCGACCTGCCGCCGCCAACTGCCCGTCGTGGCCACCCGAACAGCCTAGGTGGGCGGGTGTAGGGCCGCAGTGATCTCGCCCCGCGAGGTCGCGTCGGTGTCTGGACCGAGTCATTTCGCGCGGCCCGGCGACCTCGCCGCCGCGCCGGAGGCGCGGCAATCGAACACTGTCAGACCCTTCCCCTAGCCTTCTCGGCATGGCGGAACCACTGCAGGCGGATCTTGCGACGCGGCCTCTTCGACGACCGGCCCTGTCGCCTTCCCGGGCCGGAGACTTCAAGCAATGCCCGCTGCTGTACCGGTTCCGCGCCGTCGACCGCCTGCCCGAGAAACCCACCCAGGCCCAGGTGCGCGGCACCGTGGTGCACGCGGTGCTCGAAGACCTCTTCACTCTGCCCGCGGCCGAACGGGTTCCCGACCGTGCCAAGGAACTCCTGGCCCCGGCGTGGGAACGGGTCCGTGCGGAACGGCCCGAGTTCGCCGACCTGTTCTCCGAGTCGGCGGAGGAACTGGAGTGGCTGCGCTCGGCGGAGTCCCTGCTGGACGGCTACTTCGGACTCGAGGACCCGCGCCGGCTGGAACCGGAGTCGCGTGAGCTGCTCGTCGAGTCGGAGCTGCCGAGCGGCGTGTTGCTGCGCGGGTACATCGACCGGGTGGACGTCGCGCCGACGGGTGAGATCCGGGTCGTCGACTACAAGACGGGCGCGGCGCCGCGTGAGGTCGGCGAGGCCAAGGCGCTGTTCCAGATGAAGTTCTACGCGCTGGTGCTGTGGCGGCTGCGCGGCGAGGTGCCCCGGCAGCTGCGGCTGATGTACCTCGCGGACCGGCAGGCGCTCGCGTACCAGCCGGACGAGGCGGAGCTGCGCCGGTTCGAGCGGACGCTGGAGGCGATCTGGGCGGCGATCATGCGCGCGGCGCCGACGGGTGACTTCCGGCCGAGCCCGAGCCGGTTGTGCGACTACTGCGACCACAAGGCGTTGTGTCCCGCGTTCGACGGCACTCCTCCGCCGTATCCGGGCTGGCCGGAGCCCGAGGAGGACGAGACGATCCTGGACCGGGCCGACTGATGCGCGCCTTCCGCCCCGCCTCCGGCACCACACCCCGGCCAGCCGGAGTGACGATCTTCGATGGGGCCGCGCGATGAACGCCTTCTTCGTTCCCCTTGGCGGCAGCCGTTACCGGTCGACCGAGCACACGATCGGCCCGTGGAACAACGAGAGTCAGCACCTGGGCCCGCCCTCGGCGTTGCTGGTGCGCGAGTTCGAGCGCACCGAACCGCGCGACGCGCACTTGGCGCGTGTGACGTTCGAGGTGCTGGGACCGGTGCCGGTCGCCGACCTCGAGGTGCAGGCGGCAGTCGAACGGCCGGGCCGCAGCGTCGAGCTCCTGACCGGCACGCTGAGCCACGAAGGCCGGCCGGTGATGACCGCGAAGGCGTGGCGGATCAGCGTCGGCGACACCGACGCGGTGCGGGGCGGGGCGTCGCCCGCGGTCGGGCCGCCTTCGGACGCGGAACCGATGCTGGTGCCCGAGGGGTGGTCGGGCGGCTACCTGGCGGCCATCGAGTGGCTGTCGCTGAGCGGGGGCATCTTCGCGCCCGGCGACGCGGTCGTGTGGGGCCGCCCGAAGGTCGAGACGGTCGAGGGAGACGAGTCGACGCCGTTGCAGAAGCTCTTCTCCATCGCGGACTCGGCGAGTGGCGTGTCCAGCCGGCTGGACATCCGCAAGTGGTTCGCGATCAACACCGATCTGTCCGTGCACCTGTTCCGCCAGCCCGAGGGTGAGTGGTTCGCTTTGGAGGCGAACACCGTCATCGGGCCGGACGGCGCCGGCGTCGCTTCCAGCGTGCTGCACGACCTCACGGGCCCGGTCGGCCGCACCGCACAGGCGTTGTTCGTCCGCGAAAGGGGTAACCGAGGCAGCTGATGAGATTCTCCGACCGCGCCGACGCAGGCCAGCGACTGGGCGAGCTGCTCGCCCGGCGGGCTTGGACGGACCCGGTCGTGCTGGGACTCCCCCGAGGCGGCGTCCCGGTGGCCCGCGCGGTCGCCGACGCGATCGGCGCCGAGCTGGACGTCGTCGTGGCCCGCAAGATCGGCGTGCCTGGGCACCCCGAGTACGGCGTCGGCGCCGTGACCGCCGACGGCGACCCGATCTACGACGACCGCGCCCTGCGCGCGCTCGGCCTCACGCGCGAAGGCCTGCGGCCCGTCTGCGAGCAGGAACGCGCCGAGGCGCGGCGGCGCATGGACCTCTACCGGGCCGACCGGCCGGCCCTGCGGCTCGCGGGGCGCGACGTGATCATCGTCGACGACGGGCTCGCCACCGGCGTCACCGCGCACGCGGCCGTGGAGTGGGTGCGGGGGCACGAGCCCGCGCGCATCGTGCTGGCCGTGCCGGTCGCGGCCGCGGACTCGATGACCGCGTTCACCGACGAGGTGGTGGCCGTCCACGCGCCGCACCACTTCGGGGCGGTCAGCCGCTGGTACGACAGCTTCGACCAGGTCGCCGACCGCGAGGTTCAGAGACTCCTGTAGTGCTCGACCGTCGGGAACGGGTCGTAGAAGTGGTGCAGCAGCTCCCGCCACTTCGGGTACAGCGGCCCCTGCCGGAACCCGACCGTGTGATCTTCGAGCGTCTCCCACCGCACCAGCAGCAGGTACCGGTTGGGCCGCTCCACGCATCGTTGCAGCTCGAGATCGACGAAACCCGGCGACGCGGAGATCAACTCCCTGGCCTCGGCGAAGGCCCGCTCGAAGTCGTCCTCGCGACCGGGGACGACGTCGAGCGGGGCGACTTCGAGGATCACAGGCGGCAGAACCTGATGTCCGACGCCAGCACGGCCTTCGCTCCCAGGGCGGCCAGCTCGTCCATCACCTGGTTGGCGTCCTTGCGCGGCACCATGGACCGCACGGCCACCCAGTCCTCGTGCGCGAGCGGCGCGACGGTGGGCGACTCGAGGCCGGGGGTCAGCGCGATGGCCTTCTCCAGCAGCGAGCGCGGGCAGTCGTAGTCGAGCATCAGGTACTGCTGCGCGAACACGACGCCCTGCAGGCGTGCCGTGAGCTGCTGCTTCGCCGCCGAGAGGTCGGACCCCCGCCGGTGCACGAGGACGGCCTCGGACTCGCAGATCGGCTCACCGAACGGCACCAGGTCGTGCTGGCGCAGCGTCCGGCCGGACCCGACGACGTCGGCGATCAGATCGGCCACGCCCAGCTGGATCGAGATCTCGACGGCTCCGTCGAGGCGGATCACCTTGGCGGTGATGCCGCGCCGGCGCAGGTCCTTGCCGACCAGCCTCGGGTAGGCCGTGGCGAGGCGCTTGCCCTCGAGGTCCTCGACCTTCCAGTCGGTCCCGCGCGGACCGGCGTAGCGGAACGTCGAGCCGCCGAACCCGAGCGCGAGGAGCTCCTCGACGGCGTCGCCGTTCTCGTCGGCGCCGGAGTCCTCGGCGAGGTCGCGGCCGGTGATGCCGAGGTCCAGGTCGCCGGACGCCACGTAGATCGCGATGTCCTTGGGGCGCAAGAAGAAGAACTCGACGTCGTTGGACGGGTCGAGCACCGTCAGGTCCCGCGGCTCGTGCCGCTGGCGGTAGCCGGCCTCGGTGAGCATGGCGGAGGCGCGTTCGGCGAGCGCACCCTTGTTCGGAACCGCTACGCGCAGCATCTTCCGGTCTCCAGTCACAGGTACTTGTAGACGTCGTCGAGGGTCAGCCCGCGGCCCAGCATCAACACCTGCAGCCGGTACAACAGCTGCGAGATCTCCTCGGCCAGCCGCTCGTCGCTCTCATGCTCCGCCGCGATCCACACCTCGCCGGCCTCCTCGAGCACCTTCTTGCCCTGCGCATGAACGCCGGCCTCGAGTGCTACAACGGTGCCTGATCCCTCTGGCTTGGTGCGGGCGCGTTCGCTGAGTTCGGCGAACAGCTCGTCGAAGGTCTTCACGGCTCCGCATCCTCCCATCCCCCGAACGGACGCTTGCAACGTGGGCACTGAGTTCCAACCCGTGGACGTCGAGCTGCTCAGGACCGCCGGCATCACACGGGTCGACAATGTCGAACGGGTGTCGGGCGGATACATCAACGACGTGCTGCGGGTGAACGGACGGGTGGTGCTGCGCCGATGGACCCGGCCCGGTGTGGCGAGCCTGGAGATCGCGGCGTTGCGGGAAGCTCGCGAGGACGGCGTCCCGGTGCCGGAAGTGCTTGCCGCGTCCGGAGATCGGGCCGTGCTGTCCTGGGTGGACGGTGTGCGCGCGGACACCGTTCGACATGGTCGAACGCTCGGCCGGACATTGGGCGAATTGGCGAACAGCGTGTGGGAACGGAAGCGTCCGAGCGCCGGTGAGTTGACATGGTCGAACGACGGTTGGCAGATCACGCCGTGGCCAGCGGACGGTTCGACAATGCTGAACGAGCTGCTCACCCAGGCGACCGACGCCCCGCCGGGATGGCGCGAGCTCGCCGCCGAACACGCGGTCGACCTGGAGACGGACCCGGTGCGCGTGCACGCCGACCTGAACCCGAAGAACGTCCTGCTCAAACCGGACGGAAGCGTCGCGGCGCTACTCGACTGGGAGTTCACGTTCGCCGGTCCGCGCGAGACGGACCTGGGCAACCTGTTGCGCTTCGAACACCGACATTGTCGAACGCCGTTCGAGATGGGCGTCCTCGAAGCGACCGGAGCCGACGAGGACGCCCTCGACCGCGGGAGACGGCTGGACCTGTTGAGCCTGGCGCAGTTCCTAGCGCCCCGCCCCGACAGTCTCGTCCGCCGCCGCGTCCGTGCCCTGGCGGCGCGGCAGGTCGCGGCGAACCGGATCTGACAGGACGCTCGCCGAGTTCTCCCGCCCGAACGGCGAGGCGAGCACCGAGTTGATGACGCTCAGCAGCGCGGCCATCCCGGCCGTCGACAGCGCGGTCACCCAAGGCGCGTCGAGCAGGCCGAGCCCGCCGGCGCTGAACATCGCGGCGAACGTCTGCAGGAAGGTGCGGATGGCACGCTCAGCGGTGTCTCGCCAGAACTCCTTGCTGGTCATGATGATCATCCCCCCGGATGATGGTGCATTGTTACTGGATGAGAGCGGCGGCAGAGCGCCCGAGATACACGGAGTAGCGAAAAGTGTCCGAATTCGGCGAGACCCTCGCGTCGTTGCGCAAGGTGCGCGGCATCAGCCCGTTCTTCGTGCTCGACGTCGGCCGCCCGGACGACTCCTGGCACCCCGGCACCGCTCTGCTCGAAGGCCCCCTCCTCGCCGAAACCATCGAGACGATCGCGCGGCGGTATCGCACGAACGAACCACGAGTGGCCGCGAGCCTGTTCTTCCTGAGCTACACCGCGCGCCTGCTGTGCCCGGTCACGGCGACGAACGCGCTCGACGGCATCACACCGGACATCCGGCCGGGCAACCTCTGGTGGCGCTACGACGGCAGCGGACTCTCCCTCCGCATCGACACACCGCAGCAGGGTCCGGAGCCCGCGGAAGCGCTCGCACCGATCATCGACGCGATCCGGAAGATCGTTCCGGTCGCACGTGGACTGCTGTGGGGCAACGCCGTGTCGGCGATCGCGGGCGCGTTGCGCACCATGGCGGTCACGAACACGATCAGCGCGGAAGAAGCCACAAAACGGGGTGAGCACGTACTCGAACAGGCACCGTGGAACGGAACCGGAGAGTTCATCGCGTTTCCCGGTGAGGTGGCGTTCCGGCGCCGCAGCTGTTGTCTGTACTACCGCCTCGAGGGCGGCGGGACCTGCGGCGACTGTCCACTGACGAAGTGATCAACGCGACAACTCTTATGGCCGGTTGTGCATTCCCGGCGAAAACCCGTACGGTTCGGGCGCCGCAGTGACGGGAAGCCGGTGAAAATCCGGCGCGGTCCTCGCCACTGTGACCGGGGAGCCAACCCCGCCGAGCACGTCACTGGCCGAAGGGCTGGGAAGACGCGGGGGCGGTGTCGATCCGGGAGTCAGGAGACCGGCTGCGGCGCTGAACAGTTGACCTTCCACGAGGTATGGAGGAGCCCGTCATGACGAGCCCCGCTGCCCATCTGTCCGCCGTCCAGGTACCGAAGTGGGCGTTCGCCGTCGCACTGCTCGGTCTTCTGGTCACCTACCTGGTGCTGCAGGAGAACGGACTCGCGCTCGGCGCCTCATCCGAACTGCTGCACGAGTTCTTCCACGACGGCCGGCACGCGCTCGGCGTTCCCTGCCACTGATCCCGGGGCCCGCATGACAACCACATACAGGTCTCTGGCGCTGCGCGGGGTCGCGGCCGGAGGGATCTCCGGGCTCGCCGCGGGCCTGGTCGGTCTCCTCCTGGTCGAGATCCCGATCCGCGCGGCGCTGGCCGTCGAGGAGTCCCGCCAGCACACCGGTGGTGGCGAGCACTCCCATGAGGAAGCACTGGTCAGCCGGCCGCTGCAGCTGGTCGGCGGCGTGCTCGCACCGGTGATCGTCGGCCTCGCGATCGGCCTGGTGTTCGCCACCGCGTACGCCATGGCGAACCGCTGGTTCGTGGATCGAACGCCGTTCAGCCGCAGCCTCTCGCTGGGCGTCGCGGTGTTCGGGGCGGCCGCGCTGCTGCCGTTCCTCAAGTACCCGCCCAACCCGCCCGCGGTCGGCGACCCGGACACGGTCGACTTCCGCACGGTCCTCTACCTCGGCGTGATCGCCGCGGGTCTGGTGATCGTCTACGGGGCGAGCCGGCTCGCGGCACGGCTGCAGCACCTCGCCGCACCGGTCCGCACCACGGCAGTGCTGCTCGCGGTCGTGGCCGCGACGGCGATCGTGCTGCTGGTGTTCCCGGCGTCCCCGGACGCGATTCCGGCGGACATGCCGACCGCGGTGCTGTGGCAGTTCCGGCTCTCGTCGCTGGCCGAGACGGCCACGATGTACGTGGGCCTCGGGCTGGTGTTCGGCCTCCTGGTCGACCCGGCCGTCCGGAAGCTAAAGACGACCGTCTAGCAGCGAAGCGAGCGTCGCGAGTTCCAGACCGACCAGCGAGTCGCGGAACACGCGGCGCTCGCCTTCGTCCACGGGCACGTCACACGGCACCACCAGCACCGTGCACCCGGCCGCGACCGCGGAACGCACGCCCGTCGGAGAGTCTTCGATCGCCACTGTCGAACGCGGTTCGACATTGAGCAACCGCGCGGCCTTCAGATACGGCTCCGGCAGCGGCTTGTTCAGCCCGTCGACCTCGTCACCGCACACCGTCGCATCGAACAGCTCACGCCCGATCGTGTCGAGGCAGATCTCGGTCAGCCCGCGGTCGGTCGACGTCACGAGCGCCATCGGCACGCCGGACGCGCGCACGGTCCGCAACGCCTCCTGGGCGCCCGGCCGCCACACCAGCCCGGACCGGAACACCTCCTCCGTGCGCCGCAGGATCCACGCGGCGCCGTCCGCCAGGTCGTCCGCGGTCGGCGTGATGCCGACCTCGCCGAACAGCAGCGACATCGTCGTGGGCACGTTCGTGCCGACCATCTTCTGCCGGGTCGCCAGCGACAGCCGGCCGCCGAGCTTCTCGGCGTACTCGTAGAGCGGGATGTCCCACAGCTTCTCCGAGTCCAGCAGCGTTCCGTCCATGTCCCACAGGACGGCGGCAGGACGAACCACGGACACACTCCCCAAGTCACGACACGCTCAATCGGGCGTCCCCCGGCGAAGGGGGTCCCCCTTGATTCCATTCTCCCAGACAGCACCGACAATTCCGGCCGGCGAGCGCCAGGTCACACGTCGGGCGAGCGCCAGGTCACACGTCGGGCGAGCGCCAGGTCACACGTCGGGCGAGCGCCAGGTCACACGTCGGGCGAGCGCCAGGTCACACGTCGGGCGAGCGCCAGG
>NZ_BSTQ01000008.1:0-77503 GCF_030269605.1 Lentzea sp. NBRC 105346 | reverse complement strand
CGGGCGAGCGCCAGGTCACACGTCGGGCGAGCGCCAGGTCACACGTCGGGCGAGCGCCAGGTCACACGTCGGGCGAGCGCCAGGTCACACGTCGGGCGAGCGCCAGGTCACACGTCGGGCGAGCGCCAGGTCACACGTCGGGCGAGCGCCAGATCAGACGTTGAAGTACTTGGCTTCGGGGTGGTGCGCCACGAACGCGTCGGTGGACTGCTCGGGGTGCAGCTGCAGCTCCTCCGACAGCTCGACCCCGATCCTCGACGGCTCCAGCAGCTCCACGATCCGCCGCCGGTCCTCCATCTCCGGGCAGGCGCCGTACCCGAACGAGTACCGCGCACCCCGGTAGCCGAGCTTGAAGAACTCCTCGACGTCCGAAGGATCCTCCGCAGCCACAGACCCACCACCAGGCCACGTGAGCTCCTCGCGGATCCGCTTGTGCCAGTACTCGGCGAGCGCCTCCGTGAGCTGGACGCCCAGACCGTGCACCTCCAGGTACTCGCGATAGGCGTTCTTCGCGAACAGCTCGTTGGCGTAGTCCGCGATCGGCTGCCCCATCGTCACGAGGTGGAACGCGATCACGTCGACCTCGCCGGACGACCGCGGCCGCCAGAAGTCCGCCAGGCACAGCCTGCGGTCGCGCTTCTGCCGCGGGAACGTGAACCGGAACCGTTCCGGCGAATCGACCGACGGCGAGGACAGAATGATCAGATCAGAACCCTCGGACACACACGGGAAGTACCCGTACACGACCGCCGCGTGCGCCAGGACCCCTTCGGTGGCAAGGCGATCCATCCAGTACCGCAGCCGCGGCCTGCCCTCGGTCTCGACCAGCTCGTCGTAGGTGGGACCACCGCCGCGCGAGCCCTTGAGGCCCCACTGCCCCATGAACGTCGCCCGCTCGTCCAAAAGAGCCGAATAGTCCGCGACGGGGATGCCCTTCACCACGCGGCTGCCCCAGAACGGCGGCGCCGGAATCGGGTTGTCCGACGCGACATCGGACCGCGAGATCGGCGCCGGCGCCGGCTCGGCGGCCTTGCGCGCGGCGGCGATGCGCAGTGACCGCTCGCGACGCGCCTTGCGTTCCGCCGCCTTGGCTTCGGCCTCCGAATCCACCAGCGGCGTCTCGCCACGCTTGGCCGCCATGATCGCGTCCATCAACCGCAGGCCCTCGAACGCGTCGCGCGCATAACGCACGTCACCGAGGTACATCTCGGTCAGGTCGTTCTCGACGTACGCCCTGGTCAACGCCGCCCCACCGAGCAGGACCGGCCACCGCGCGGCCACCCCGCGGGAGTTCATCTCCTGCAGGTTCTCCTTCATGATCACGGTCGACTTCACCAGCAGGCCGGACATGCCGATCGCGTCCGCGCGGTGCTCCTCGGCCGCGTCGAGGATGGCGGTGATCGGCTGCTTGATGCCGATGTTCACCACCTCGTAGCCGTTGTTGGACAGGATGATGTCCACCAGATTCTTGCCGATGTCGTGCACGTCGCCCTTGACCGTCGCGAGCACGATCCGGCCCTTGCCGCCGTCGTCGGAGCGCTCCATGTGCGGCTCGAGGTGCGCGACCGCGGTCTTCATGACCTCGGCGGACTGCAGCACGAACGGCAGCTGCATCTGCCCCGAACCGAACAGCTCGCCGACGGTCTTCATGCCGGACAGCAAGGTGTCGTTGATGATCTGCAACGCCGGGCGCTGCTCCAGCGCGGCGTCCAGATCGGACTCCAGGCCGTTGCGCTCGCCGTCCACGATCCGGCGCTCCAGCCGTTCGAACAACGGCAGCGCGGCCAGTTCCTCGGCGCGGGAGGCCCTGTTCGACGATGTCGTCACGCCTTCGAACAGCTCCATGAGCCGCTGCAACGGGTCGTAACCCTCACGCCGCCGGTCATAGACCAGGTCCAACGCGACGGCACGCTGTTCGTCCGGGATCCGCGCCATCGGCACGATCTTGGAAGCGTGCACGATCGCCGTGTCGAGCCCGGCCTGCACGCACTCGTGCAGGAACACCGAGTTCAGCACCTGCCGCGCCGCCGGGTTGAGCCCGAAGGACACATTGGACACACCGAGAGTCGTTTGCACGTCCGGGAACCGGCGCTTCAGCTCGCGGATCGCCTCGATCGTCTCGACCGCGTCGCGGCGCACCTCCTCCTGCCCGGTGGAGATCGGGAACGTCAGGCAGTCGACGATGATGTCGGACGTCCGCATGCCCCAGTTCGTCGTGAGGTCCTCGATCAGCCGGACCGCGACCCGCACCTTCCACTCCGCGGTGCGCGCCTGGCCCTCCTCGTCGATGCACAGCGCAACGACGGCCGCGCCGTGCTCGGACACCAGCCGCATGATCTTCTGGAACCGCGAGTCCGGCCCGTCGCCGTCCTCGTAGTTGACCGAGTTGACCGCGCACCGCCCGCCGAGGCACTCCAGACCGGCCCGCAGCACCTCGGGTTCGGTCGAGTCGAGCATGATCGGCAACGTCGAGGCGGTCGCGAGCCGGGACGCCAGCGCCGCCATGTCCGCCACGCCGTCGCGTCCCACGTAGTCAGCGCACAGGTCGATCATGTGCGCGCCCTCGCGCGTCTGGTCGCGCGCGATCTCGACGCAGTCCTCCCAGCGCTGCGCCAGCATCGCCTCGCGGAACGCCTTGGAGCCGTTGGCGTTCGTGCGTTCGCCGATCATCAGCACCGAAGCGTCCTGTTTGAACGGAACCGCCTGGTACAGCGACGACACACCGGGTTCGGGCCGCGGCCGGCGCTCCGGCACCGGAAGCGAGTGCACCGCCTCGGCGACCTGCCGCATGTGCTCGGCCGTGGTGCCGCAGCAGCCGCCGACGAGCCGCGCGCCGAACTCCGTGACGAACCCGGCCAGCGCCTGAGCCAGCTCGTCCGGCTGCAGCGGGTAGACCGCGCCGCGCGGGCCGAGCTGGGGCAGGCCGAGCTGGGGCAGGCCGGCGTTCGGCATTACCGAAAGCGGTACGCGCGAGTGCTTGGCGAGCTGACGCAGGTGCTCGCTCATCTCGGCGGGCCCGGTCGCGCAGTTCAGCCCGATCAGGTCGATGCCCAGCGGCTCCAACGCGTTCAGCGCGGCGCCGATCTCGGAGCCGAGCAGCATCGTGCCGGTGGTCTCGACGGTCACCTGGGCGATGATCGGGACGTAGTGGCCTTCGGCTTCCATCGCCCGCTTGGCGCCGATGATCGACGCCTTGGTCTGCAGGAGGTCCTGCGAGGTTTCCACGATCACCGCGTCGACGCCTCCTGCCAGCAGGCCCCTGACCTGCTGTTCGTAAGCGTCGCGCAGGGTGGCGAACGGGGCGTGCCCGAGTGTGGGCAGCTTGGTGCCCGGTCCGACGGAGCCCAGCACGAACCGGTTCCCGAACTCGTCCGCCACCTCCCGCGCGAGCGCGGCGCCGCGTTCGGAGAGATGGAAGATCTGGTCCGCGATGCCGTATTCCGCGAGGTTCGCGAGGTTTGCCCCGAAAGTGTTGGTCTCGATCGCGTCGACGCCCACTTCCAGGTAGCCCCGGTGCACGTCGCGCACCACGTCCGGACGCGTGACGTTCAGGATCTCGTTGCAGCCCTCGAGCCCGTCGAAGTCGGCGAGCGACAGGTCGGCGGCCTGCAACATCGTGCCCATCGCGCCATCCGCCACGAGCACGCGGCCGGACAGTGCGTCGAGAAACGGCGACGATCCATGCATGGGGGCAAGCCTACGGGGCCACGCCGGGGCGAGGCCGTAGTCTGGCGCAGTGAACGATCCGGTCCAGGCATCCCCAACCCCCAAGCGCCCCCCGCTCACCAACCCGATCATGGTGGCGGCCTTCGAGGGCTGGAACGACGCTGGTGACGCCGCCAGCACCGCGATCGAGCATCTGCAACTCACCTGGGACGCGACGCCGCTCGCGGAGATCGACCCGGACGACTACTACGACTTCCAGGTCACCCGGCCGACCGTTCGCCTGGTGGACGGTGTCACCCGCCGCGTGGACTGGCCGACGACCCGCCTGTCGGTGTGCCGCCCGCCCGGCTCGGCCAGCGACGTTGTCCTCGTGCACGGCATCGAGCCGAACATGCGGTGGCGCAAGTTCGCGGGCGAGCTGCTCGAGCACATCGACGCCCTGGGCGTGACCACTGTGGTCACCCTCGGCGCGCTGCTGATGGACACGCCGCACACCCGCCCGGTCCCGGTCACCGGCACGGCGTACGACCCGGAGGCCGCGACCAAGTTCGGCCTGGAGCACTCCAAGTACGAGGGCCCGACGGGCATCGTCGGTGTCTTCCAGGACGCCTGCGTGCGCGCCGGCATCCCCGCGATCTCGTTCTGGGCGGCGGTGCCGCACTACGTGTCGCAGCCGCCTTCACCGAAGGCGACCCTGGCGTTGCTGCACCGGGTCGAGGAGGTGCTCGACATCGAGGTGCCGCTGGGGGCGCTGCCCGAGCAGGCCGAGGAGTGGGAGCGCACCGTCTCCGAGATGGCCGACGAGGACGAGGACGTGCGCAACTACGTGCGGGCGCTGGAGGAGCGCGGCGACGCGGAGCTGCAGATCACCGAGGCGTCGGGCGACGACATCGCGGCCGAGTTCGAGCGCTACCTGCGCCGCCGCCGGGGCCCGGGACGCGGCCCCGGCCGTTGAGGCACAGCGATCGGTTAGCGCGCGCCGGGCTGTACGCCGGCGGGTTCCTCGGGCCGTTCGGCGGCGCGATGACGACGTCGATCCTGCCGGAGATCGGCGCGGACTTCACCAGAACCGCGGGCGACGCAGCCGCGACGCTCACGTTCTACCTGGTGCCCTTCGCGGGCCTGATGCTCGTCTCCGGCACGCTGGGCCAGCGCTGGGGCCCACAAAGGACGGTCCGCGGCGCCTACATCGTCTACGCGATCGCCTCGGCGCTGTGCGCGGCCGCGTGGGCGTTCCCGGTCCTCATCGGACTGAGAGCGGTCCAGGGAGCGGCCAACGCCTTCACCACGCCCGTCCTGCTGGGCACGCTCGCGGCCATCACGCCGCGGGAACGCCTGGGCCGCGCGCTCGGCCTGTTCGCGACCATGCAGGCCGCCGGTCAGACGTCCGCGCCGCTCGTCGGCGGCCTCGCGGCGGAGGTGTCGTGGCGGTGGGCGTTCGTCGGCGCCACCATCGTCGCCACCGCACTCGCGATCATCGGGATCCCGCGGACCGAGGCGGAGGAACGGGCGAGCCTGCGCAGCGCGTTCGTGCCGCGCACGCTGAAGGCCGCGCTGGTCGCGTTCGTCGGCTGGGGCTGTCTCGGCGGCCTGGGGTTCATGGTGGCGTTCCGGCTGGACGACACGTTCGGCCTCGGCGCGACCGAACGCGGCATCCTGCTGACCGGGTTCGGCGTCGCCGGGTTCCTGACCGCCCGCCAGGTCGGCAAGGCCGTCGACCGGTTCGGCGCCAGACGGACCGTGCTCGCCGCCGCGGCCACCGGGGCGATCCTCGTCGCCGCCGTGGGCACGATCCCGAACATCGTCCTCGTGGGACTGTGCTGGGCGCTCACCGGCGCGGCGAGCCAGGGTGTGCTCGTCAGTCTCAACACGATGGTCCTCACGGGAGGGACGAACCGGGGCGGCTCGGTCAGCGTCGTGCAGTCGCTGCGTTTCCTCGGCGCCGCGGTCGCCCCGGTCGTCTTCGTCCCCCTCTACCAGGCCAGCCCGACCGTGGCGTTCCTAGTGCCCACGGCCGCGCTGGTCCTGATCCCCTCGATCACCCTCAGGTCGTGAGGTCCCGGCGCCGGAACCCGATGAACCCGGCCGCCAGCAGCAGCACCGCCACCCCGGTCAGCCACAGGAACGGCTCGAACGTCCACGACGCGCCCGGCAGCTTCGGGATGTGGGTGTACGGCACGATGTCCAGCACCCACTGATCGAGCTGCAACGCCGGTCCGAGCAGCGTCACCAGCAGCGACGT
Organism: Lentzea sp. NBRC 105346; assembly: GCF_030269605.1. Taxonomy (GTDB): domain Bacteria; phylum Actinomycetota; class Actinomycetes; order Mycobacteriales; family Pseudonocardiaceae; genus Lentzea. The sequence goes on along the minus strand of NZ_BSTQ01000008.1, from coordinate 71,595 downwards.
CGCCAGCACGGCCCAGGACACGCCGGTGAGCTGCGGGAACAGCCCGAACAGGGCGAGCGCCACCCCGGCGACCACCCAGGCCGCGGGCAGCTGGGCGAGCGAGGCGCCGATCAGCTTCGGGACCACCCCACCGAGATCGTTTTCCCGGGCACCGTGCAGCAGCCCGAAGCCGAGGCCACCGGCCGCGAGCACGACCGCACCGCCGACCAGCGGGAACACCGCGTGGGACGCGACCCAGCCGACCCTGGTCACCCGCGTGGCGAGGACGGGCTCGGCGCGCAGCGAGGTCTCCTCCGAACGCATCCGCAGCGTCGACTGCACCAGGTACACCGAGCCGATCAAGCCCATGATCTGCGTGACGGTCGCGATGAACGCGTCCGTCACGCCACCCTCGCCGCCGATCTCGTTGACGATCTTCGCCAGCGCCGGGTTGTCGCGCACCATGTCCCCGACCGCGCCGGCGACGCTGCCGTAGACGACACCCACGATGAACAGGCCGATCGTCCAGCCGATCAAGGTGCCGCGCTGCAGCCGCCACGCGAGCGCGAACGGGCTCCGCAACGATGACGCGCCACGGGCCGGACCGAGGCGGGTCGGCAGCAGCGCCAGCCCGACGTCCCGCTTGGTCACGATCACCGCGGCGGCCGCGATCGTCAGCACGAAAACGGCCAGCGGGATCGCGAACACCCAGTAGCGGTCGCCCGCGAACGCCCTCACCTGTTCGGCCCAGCCGAGCGGCGACACCCACGTGAGCCATTCCGGGCCGTTGTCCCCCGCCGAGTCGCCGGCGCCGCGCACCACGTAGGCGGCGCCGAGCAATGCGCCCGCCATGCTGTTGGCGGTGCGGGAGTTCTCGGACAGCTGCGCGGTCAGCGCGCTGGCCCCGGTGAACACGAGCCCGGTCACCACGATCGACGAGGCGAACGCGAGCACGCCCTGCGCGGGCAGTCCCTTGCCCAGCAGCAGGCCGGCGATCAGCAGGCCGATCAGCACGTTCGCGCCCGCGGCGACGATGATCGCGGCCGCCAGCGACGCGTGCCTGCCGACGACGGTGGCGCTGATCAGCTCCAGCCGGCCGGTCTCCTCCTCGGCGCGCGTGTGCCGGGTGACCAGCAGCAGGCTCATGATCCCGGCGAACAGCGCGGCGAACACACCCCAGCGCCATGCGAGCAGCCCGCCGAGCGTGGACGAGTCGTGCAGCGGGCCGAGCATCGAGAGGAACGCCGCGTTGGAGTTCGCGGTGATGCCCAGCAGCTTGCGCGACTCCGGCGAGGAGTACAGCTCCTCCAGCGCCGTCGTGGTCGACGCGGTGATGCCGACGAGCGCGAGGACCCAGATCGGCAGGATGATCCGGTCCCGGCGCAGGGCCAGCCGGACCAGGTTCCAGGTGCCGATCATTTCGCGTCCTCGTAGTGCCGCAGGAACAGCTCCTCGAGCGTCGGCGGCTGGCTGGTGAGCGTGCGCACGCCGGACGCCACGAGCTGCTTGAGCACGTCGTCGAGCTGGTCCGAGTCCACTTCGAACCGGACCCGGTTGCCCTCGGCGACCAGGTCGTGCACGCCGGGCATGGCCGACAGGCCGTTCGGCGAGGACGCCAGCTCGGCCGCGATGCTCGTGCGGGTCAGGTGGCGCAGCTCGGAGAGCGTGCCGGTCTCGACGATCTTGCCCGTCCGGATGATGCTCACCCGGTCGCACAACGCCTCCACCTCGGCCAGGATGTGGCTCGACAACAACACGGTGCGGCCGCGTTCGCGTTCCTCGTTGATGCAGTCCTGGAAAACGGCTTCCATCAACGGGTCCAGGCCGGACGTGGGCTCGTCGAGGATGAGCAGCTCCACGTCGGACGACAGCGCGGCGACCAGCGCCACCTTCTGCCGGTTGCCCTTGGAGTAGGTGCGGCCCTTCTTGCGCGGATCGAGCTCGAAGCGCTCGAGCAGGTCGGCGCGGCGCTTCTCGTTGAGGCCGCCGCGCAGCCGGCCGAGCAGGTCGATGACCTCGCCACCGGTGAGGTTCGGCCAGAGGCTGACATCGCCGGGCACGTAGGCGAGCCGGCGGTGCAGCGCGGCGGTGTCACGCCACGGGTCGCCGCCGAGCAGGCGCGCGGTGCCTTCGTCGGCCCGCAGCAGCCCGAGGAGGACCCGGATGGTGGTGGACTTGCCCGCCCCGTTCGGACCGAGGAAGCCGTGCACCTCCCCCGTCCGGACGGTCAGGTCCAGTCCGTCCAGTGCGCGTGTGGGCCCGAACGTTTTGACCAGGCCCGACACGGATATCGCATATGTCATGGGCAGTAAGCTACACTTCTTTCACAACTTCGTGAAGTACGTAAATATTGCTCGTTCGGGCGACTGGAAGAGATGATGCGGCGGTGACTCAGGTGACAGAGCGTGACCAGCAGGCAGTCAGCCAGTTCGTCGAACGGTTCGGCGCCGCCATGGCCGACAGCGGGATGGCGCGCATGCCCGCCCGGATCCTCGCCGCGCTGCTCGCCACCGACTCGGGCCGGCTGAACGCGGCCGAGATCGCGGACCTGCTGCAGATCAGTCCGGCGGCCGTGTCGGGAGCCGTGCGCTACCTGGGCCAGCTCAACCTGGTGACGCGCGAGCGGGAACCGGGCTCGCGGCGGGACTACTACCGGATGCGCGACGACGCCTGGTACGAGGCGTCGATCAAGAAGGACTCGATGTGGAAGCTCTGGGAGGAGACCCTCGAGGAGGGCATCGCCGCCGTCGGTGAGAAGTCGCCAGCGGGCATCAGGCTCGGCGAGTCGCTGGAGTTCTTCCGCTTCTTCCACGCCGAACTGCCCGCGATGCTCGGCCGCTGGCGCGCGCACCGCGCCAAGTGGCTCGAGTCCCAAAGGAGTTGATCTTGCCATGAGGGGAGCCTTCATGGACCTCACGTCCATGAAGGCTCCCCTCATGGACGACGATCAGCCCGTGATCAACTTCAGGCTGTAGGCCGACAGGATCTCGTTGACCGGCTGGAAGTACGTCGTGCCACCGCTGGTGCAGTTGCCCGACCCGCCGGACGTGACGCCCTGGGCCTGCGTCCCGCTGACCCACGAACCACCGGAGTCACCCGGCTCGGCGCACACGTCGGTCTTCGTGAGGCCCTGGACCGTGCCCTCCTGGTAGTTCACCGTCTGGTTCTTGGCCTGGACCTTGCCGCAGTGCCAGCCCGTCGTCGAACCGGACCGGCAGATCGACGCCCCGACGGCCGCCTCGGTCGAACCGGACACGACGACGTCCGCGCCGCCGTAGTGGTTGACCTTGGCGGTCGGCGTCCACGACGAGTTCGTCTTCACGAACGAGTAGTCGTTGCCGGGGAACGAGGACCGGTCGAACTCGCCCATCGGCGTCTTGTCGACGCCGGCGACCGAGTCACCGGACGAACCGCAGTGCCCGGCGGAGACGAACCCGCCCTCGACCGCGAAGCCGATCGAGCAACGACCCGCGTTGTTGATGTAGTACGCGTCGCCACCGCGGACGTCCTTGAGCAGCCTCGGCGCCTCATCGGACTCGACGATCCGCGCGAGCGGCCCAGCACTCTCCACAAAGGACTTGGCGACATCCGCCTGTCCACGCTGAACGTTCACCGTCACGGTGTTCGCCTGTTCGTCGACGAACCATCCGGTGACCGCGGCCGGTGCCTTGACACCGTCCAACTTGGCCTTCACGGCGTCGAGCTCGGCGACCGTGTGCGCCACGACCTTCGGCGTGGTGCCGATGTTGCGCAGCGCGGCCGCCTTCGCCGCGTCCGTCACGCCGACCACGAGCTTGCCGCTCGCGGCGTCGAACCAGGCGCCGGCGAACTGCTCGCCCGCGAGACCCCTCGCCACGTGCTGCATGACCGCGGCGGCACTCTCCTGACGGAACCTCTCCGCAGCCTGCTGCGGGTTCAGACCGAGGTCGCGCTGGACGGCGGCGAGCAGGTCGGCGGACGGTTCGGCGACGGCGGCAGGGGGAGCCGTCGCGAATGCACCGGCCGTCAACACGGCTGCGACCGCGACACCCATGCGCTTCATAGGCACTTCTCCTCTTCGTTCGGCTGCAGGGCCGGAGAACCCGCCTGTAACACCGAGCAGGGCCACCACGATGAGGAGTCCGGAAGCGTCCCCAGCGGCCGAACTGCCCGATCAGTTCGGTCCTCCTTGTGGGTGACGCTATGCAGTCGTTCCGTGACGCCGGTAGGGCCGATCGACGGGTAGACGACGCGCTTTCTGCCGTTATAGGACTACTTGATGCCCTCGGTCTCCCTATTGTCGTGACCGTCCGTCACGACGGATGACGCATTGTCGACCAATGCAAACATGCGAGAGGGCTTTCAGTCACGAACGTGAGAGCGCTTGCGCCGAATTGTTGACCGTAGATTGTCCAATTCTGTCAATGAATCCGGTCGATCAGCGGGTTGACCGGCGAGTTCTGCGCAGACGGTCGCTACCAGGTTCTCACCAGCGGTTTTGGCGCCGCGACACCCACACAGAGTAGGCCGGGCGGGAAACTACCCCGAACACTCGCAGCCCAGTTCCGCCAGGCGGCGCAACAGTTGAATGTCCTTTCTCGACAGTATCGCCACGGCATCGGTACAGGGATTACTTTCAGAGACCCCAAAGTTCCCTGCACGAGGGAGAAACCCTGCCATGCGAAGAATCGTCGGTATGGGATTGGCCGCGGCGGCCGCCGTCACGCTCGCCGCGTCCGTGGTTCCCGCAGTGTCCGCCGCACCGCTCGTCGGGACGATCCTCGGCGCCGACCGCGCCGACCGCGTCCAGGACAGCTACATCGTCGGGCTGAACGAGGTGTCGGTGTCGAGGGCCGCCGCACCCCAGACGTCCCGCGATCTGGCGAGCAAGTACGGCGGCCAGGTCCAGGAGGTCTGGCAGCACGCGCTGAACGGGTTCCACGCCAAGATGTCCGCCCAGCAGGCCGCGCGGCTCGCCGCCGACCCGCGGGTGGCATGGGTCCAGCAGGACGGCATCGTCAAGATCAACGGAGTGCAGCCCAACCCGCCGTCGTGGGGCCTCGACCGGGTGGACCAGCGGGATCTGCCGCTGGACAACAGCTACACGTACGACACGACCGCGAGCAACGTGCACGCGTACATCATCGACACGGGTGTCCGCACCACGCACCAGACGTTCGGCGGGCGGGCGTCGTGGGGCACCAACACCACTGGTGACGGCAACAACTCCGACTGCCACGGCCACGGCACGCACGTCGCGGGCACCGTCGGCGGCGCGGAGTACGGCCTCGCCAAGGAAGTGAAGATCGTCGCCGTGAAGGTGTTGAACTGCCAGGGTTCCGGCACCTCCGCGGGCGTCGTCGCCGGCATCAACTGGGTGACGCAGAACGCCATCAAGCCGGCGGTCGCGAACATGTCGCTCGGCGGCGGCGTGGACACCGCGCTCGACACGGCGGTCAACAACTCCATCGCCTCCGGCGTCACGTACGCCATCGCGTCGGGCAACTCCAACGCCGACGCGTGCAACTTCTCTCCCGCCCGCGTGGCCAACGCGATCACGGTGAACGCGACGCAGAACAACGATGCCCGCGCCTCGTTCTCGAACTTCGGCACGTGCACCGACATCTTCGCTCCGGGCGTGAACATCACGTCCTCGTGGGGCACCGGCGACACCGCCACGAACACCATCAGCGGTACGTCGATGGCCACTCCCCACGTCGCGGGCGCGGCGGCGTTGTACCTCGCCGCCAACCCGTCGGCCGCCCCGGCCGCAGTGCAGACCGCGCTGATCAACGCGTCCACCCCGAACAAGGTCACCAGCCCCGGCACGGGATCGCCGAACCGTCTGCTGTACTCGCGGTTCGGTGGCGGCCAGCCCGGTAACCCGACCGTCAACAACCCCGGCAACCAGACCAGCACGGTCGGCCAGGCGGTCAACCTGCAGCTGTCCGCGTCCGGCGGCACGCCGCCGTACACCTGGTCCGTCACCGGTCTCCCGGCCGGTCTGTCGGCCAGCTCGTCCGGCCTGATCACCGGCACGCCCACCACGGCGGGCACGTCGAGCGTGACGGCCACGGCGACCGACAGCGCGGGCAAGTCCGGCAGCACCACGTTCACGTGGACGGTCAACCCGACCGGCGGCGGCTGCGCCCCGGTGACCAACGGCAACAACGTGAACATCCCGGACCTCGGCACCGGCTCCTCGACGATCGCGATCACGGGTTGCTCCGGCAACGCGTCCGCGACCTCGACGGTGAAGGTCGACATCGTGCACACCTGGAAGGGTGACCTCGTCGTCGACCTGATCGCGCCGGACGGCTCGGTCTACAACCTGCACAACCGCTCCGGCGGGTCCGCCGACGACATTCACCAGACCTACACGGTGAACCTGTCCTCGGAGGCCGCGAACGGCACGTGGACGCTGCGGGCACGTGACGCCGCGTTCCTCGACTCCGGTTACATCGACAGCTGGACGCTCGACCTGTAATGACGACCGTTATGGCCACCTTCACGGACTTGAGGTCCGTGAAGGTGGCCATAACGGCACTTACAGGGCGATGCCCAGGAGGGCGTCCACGGCGGTGCGGATCTGGGCCGGGCCGTGGGTGTCGTTGCCACCCGTGGAGAGGGCCTCGGCAGCCCAGGCGTCAACCGCCGCAAGGGCTTTCGGCGTGTCCAGGTCGTTGCCCAGGTGGTCGCGCAGCCGGGTGATCGTGTCCACAGCGGACGGTCCGGCCTGAAGGTCCGCGGCTTGACGCCAACGGTCCAAACGCGACTCCGCCTCGGACAGCAGGTCCGAGGTCCACGCGCGGTCCGCCCGGTAGTGCCCGGCGAACAGCGCGAGCCGGATGGCGTTGGGGTCGACCTTCTGCGCCCGCAGCTTCGAGACGAACACGAGGTTGCCGCGCGACTTCGACATCTTCTCGCCGTCCAGGCCGATCATGCCGGCGTGCACGTAGTGGCGGGCGAACGGGTGCTGGCCGGTCTGCGCCTCGGCGTGCGCGGCGCTGTACTCGTGGTGCGGGAAGATCAGGTCCGAGCCGCCGCCCTGGACGTCGAAGCTCATGCCGAGGCGGTTGTGGGCGATGGCGCTGCACTCGATGTGCCAGCCGGGCCGCCCCTCCCCCAGCTCGGAGGGCCAGGCGGGCTCGCCGGGGCGCTTCATGCGCCAGAGCAGCGCGTCCAGCGGATGACGCTTTCCGGGCCGGTCGGGGTCGCCGCCGCGCTCGGCGAAGAAGCGCAGCATCGTCTGCTCGTCGTAGTTCGACTCGTAGCCGAAGCGGCCCGTGGCGTTGTGCGCGTAGTAGACGTCCGGGTACTCCGGATCGTCCACGCGGTACGCGAAGCCGTCGGCCAGGAGCTTGGCGACGATCTCGACGACCTCCGGCATCGCCTCGACGACGCCGATGTAGTCGCGCGGCGGCAGCACGCGCAGCGCCTGCATGTCCTCGCGGAACAACGCCGTCTCGCGCATCGCGAGCACGACCCAGTCGTCCTGGTCGCGCTCGGCCCGCTCGAGCAGCGGGTCGTCGATGTCGGTGACGTTCTGCACGTAGTGCACGTCGTGGCCGTTGTCCAGCCACACCCGGTGGACCAGGTCGAACGCGAGGTACGTCGCCGCGTGACCGAGGTGCGTCGCGTCGTACGGCGTGATGCCGCAGACGTACAACCTGGCGGTGTCTCCCGGCGCGGTGGGCCGAACCTCGCCCGTAGCCGTGTCGAACAGCCGCAACGGCCGGGGTTCACCCGGAACACGCGGCACAGGAATCGATGACCAGGTCTGCATGGGTCCGAATCTAACCGGTGCGGACCTCCGGGGTGGATTTTCCGTCTGCTGGGAAGCGCGCGGGCCACCACACCCGTCCGCCGATGTCGAACGCCAGCGCCGGGACCAGCAGCGATCGCACCAGCGGAACAGCAGCGGCAGCACGGACAGCGCCGCGAACACCACGCCGGCCGAGGTGATCACGCCGCCGGTCACGGTCAGGCCGCGCAGCGGTATCTAACCGGTGCGGACCTCCGGAGTGGATCTTCCGTCTGCTGGGAAGCGCGCAGGCCACCACACCCGTCCGCCGATGTCGAACGCCAGCGCCGGGACCAGCAGCGAACGCACCAGCAGCGTGTCCAACAGCACGCCGAACGCCACCAGGAAGGCGATCTGGGCCAGGAACAGCAGCGGCAGCACGGACAGCGCCGCGAACGTCGCCGCCAGCACCACACCGGCCGAGGTGATCACGCCGCCGGTCACGGTCAGGCCGCGCAGCGTCCCCGCGCGAGTGCCGTGGACGAGTGACTCCTCGCGCACGCGCGTCATCAGGAAGATGTTGTAGTCGATCCCCAGCGCGACGAGGAAGACGAACGCGAACAGCGGCACGCTCGGGTCCGCGCCGGGGAAGTCCAGCACGTGGTCGAAGACCAGGGCCGCGACGCCCAGGGTCGCCGCGAACGACAGGACCACGGTCGCGATCAGCAGCACCGGCGCCAGCAAAGCCCGCAGCAGCAGGGCCAGCACCACGAAGATCACCAGGAGCACCACCGGGATGATCGTCCGCAGGTCGCGGCGGGCCGTGTCGCGCACGTCGACCTGGATCGCCGTCACGCCGCCGACCTTCGCGTCCAGCGTCGAGCGAAGCTCCCTCAGCGTGGCGACCGCCTCCGCGCTGTCGGCCTGGTTCGACAATGTCGCACGCAGTTCGACCATGCCGTCCACGACGCGCGGATTCTGCTGCACGTCCACGACGCCGTTCACGTTTCGCGCCTTCGCGGCCGTGTCGGAGCCCGCGGGGGCGATGATCACCGCGGGTGAGCCGGTTCCGCCGGGGAAGTGCCGGTTGAGCGCGTCCTGGCCGGTCACGGACTCGACCGGCGTCAGGAACAGGTCCGTCTGCGGCACGCCGGTCGCCTTCAGCTGCGGTACGAACGCAGCGCCGGCCAGCAGCACCAACGAGGTCAATACCCACGTCCAGCGCGGACGGCGTCCGACAATGCCGGACACCCGCGTCCAGAGCGAGCGCGGGCTGTGCGGATCCGTCCCCTGCTTCGGCCGGAACGGCCAGAACACCGCGCGCCCGCCCAGTGCGAGCACCGCGGGCAGGAACGTCAGCGTCGCCAGCACGGACGCGGCCACGCCGATCGCGGCGACCGGGCCGAGGCCCTTGTTCGACTTGAGGTCGGACAGCAGCAGGCACATCAGGCCGAGGATCACCGTGCCCGCAGACGCGATGATCGGGCTGAACGACTGCCGCCACGCGTGGCGCAGCGCGGGCCAGCGCGAGGACTCGGCGTGCAGCTCCTCGCGGAACCGGGCGACGAGCAGCAGCGAGTAGTCCGTTGACGCGCCGAACACGAGGATGAACAGGATCCCCTGGCTCTGGCCGTTCAACGTCAGCACGTCCGACTTCGCCAGCCCATAGACCACGAGCACCGCGGCACTCAGCGCGAGCCCGGCGTTGACCAGCACCACGAACGGCAGGATCGGGCTGCGGTAGACGATCACCAGGATGACCGCGACGACGATCGCCGTGACGCCGAGCAGCAGTCCGTCGATGCCGTCGAACGCCTTGGCGAAGTCGCCGAGGATGCCCGCGGGTCCGGTGACGTACGCGTTGAGGCCGTCCGGCAGGTCCTTCCGCGTCTGCTCGCGCAGCTGGGCGATCTGCTCGGTGGTCTGCGATCCGGCGGGCTTGACCGGCACCAGAACCTGGACGGCCTTCTTGTCCTCTGACTGCCTCCCGAACACCTGGCCGGCGATGAAGTCGTTGTGGCGGAACTCTTCCGTGCGGTTGGTGATGATCGTCAGGTCGTCGATCGACAATGTCGTATCGCGTTCGAACACGACGATCGCGGGTAGCGACTGCTGTTCGGCGAACTTCTTCTGAAGCTCGGAGACCTCGGTGGCCTCGGCGTTCGCCGGCAGGAACGACGCGTTGTCGTTCTTCTGCACCTCCGAGAGCCTGCCCTGCAACGGCCCGCCGATACCTCCGACGACAAGCCACAACGCCACCAGTACCGCGGGAATCGTCCAGCGCATCGCCACAGACTAGGCGCCCACGGACCTAGGCGCGGAGCCGGAATCCCACCTTGTTCAGCCCGATCGACGCGGCGAGCACGAGCACCGCGACCGCGAGCGACCGCGCGATCCCCGCGGCCGGCGTGGATCCGAGCCCGTCGTACCACTCGCTGATCCCGGCGAGTTCCCGCAGCGGCACGAAGGTCTCGCTGAGCAGGTACGCCAGCAGCACGTTGCCACCCGCCACCGCCAGGATCCCGGCCGGAACGCGGTGCAGCACCAGCCACAGCGCCGCGGTGACCGCGCATGCCCACAGGCACCACGGTGGCGTCGCGTGCACCTTGCTGATCCCCCAGAACTGCTGCAGCAGCAAGGCTCCGGCCGCGGACCCCGCGATGAACACCAGCGCGGACCGGACGGTCAGCGACGTCACGAAGAGGACCCCGGCGACCGCGATCGCGGAATGCGCGGCGAGCTCGCCCACCTTGAACGGCCCGATCTTGCCGATCGGGTAGAGGCACAGGAGCAGCACCACGGCGCCGAACAGGGCGACGCGCTTGTGGCGGTGGTGCCGGACCAGCAGGTACACGAGCGCGGCGACGAGGTACGACCAGCCGATGAGCCCGAGGATCCCCCACCACCCGGTCTTGATCGAGAACGGGTCGAGGTTGACGACGTGCGCGCCCTTCTTCGTCGTGTAGACGAACGCCAACGCCAGCAGTCCGGCGAGCCCGGCGACGCGCAGCACGCGAACCGTGGTGCAGAACAGGATTCCGGCGCCGAGCATCAGCACCATGTACAGCGCCTCGGACATGCCCATGCGGGCCGGGTCCGGCGCGTCGTTGTACATCATGACGCCCAGCACGATCAGCGTCGCCGCGCGGGAGAACACGCGCCCGAGCACCCGGTCCGGCCGCCGGTCGAGCGCGAGCGGAACCGACATGCCCACGACGAAGATGAACGCGGGGAAGACGAGGTCGACGAAGGTCATGCCGCTGGAGGAGCTGTCGTGATGCCGCAGCCACGCGGGCACGATCTCCTCCGGCACGCCGGCGAGGTCGTTCACGAAGATCATCACGAACATGACGAGCCCGCGCAGGGCGTCGATGGAGCCGATCCGCTGGCGGATCCCGATGTCGATCATCCGACGATCCTGACGCGCGCGGCCGTCACCATCGATCACGTTCACGCGGTAAAAAACGCGATGAGACAAAACTAGCGGACATGGGTTGACGACGTTGTCATGATCTCCCTAGCGTGCGGGGGCATGCTCCGGTACGCGCTGGCAGTGCTCCTGACGGTCTCGGTCACCCCTTCAGCGGTTGCGGCGACCGGACTGGATGTCCAGTCATATCTGGAAAATCCACAGATGACCGGGGAGGGCCAGGAGTCGCCGCACGTCGAGCTGACGCCGTATTCGACCGTCCGTGAGGCGCTCGCGAAGGCGGACTCCCCCTGGGTGAAGCCGCTCGACGGCGAATGGCGCATCCGGATGTTCGACCGTCCGCAGGAAGTGCCCGCCGGGTTCGAGAACGACGGCCTGCCTGGGTGGAAACCGGTTTCCGTGCCGCACACCTGGCAGACCAGCGGGCTCGACCACCCGATCTTCCGCAACATCCCGACGGAGATGTACCCCGACGATCCGCCGCGCGTGCCGCGGGACGTCAACCCGACCGGCGCGTACCTCAAGACGTTCGACGTGCCCGAGGACTGGCAGACCCGCCGCACGGTGCTCCGGTTCGAGGGCGTCACGAGCGGATACTTCGTCTGGGTCAACGGGAACTACGCCGGATACGACCAGGGCGGTTACACGCCCGCCGAGTTCGACATCACCAAGCATCTGAAGCCGGGGAAGAACACGCTCGCCGTGCAGGTGCACCGGTGGGGTTCGGGGTCACACCTGGAGGACGTCGACCAGTGGCGGTTCAGCGGGATCTTCCGCTCGGTCCGGCTGCTCTCGACGCCGAAGGCGTACCTGCGCGACGTGACGATCAAGACCGATCTCGACGCCGCGTACCGCGACGCCACGCTGTCCGTCGACGTCGAGCTCGGCGGCGCGCTGGCGAAGCACTGGACCCGTACAACGCTCTACGACGCGAACGGCAAACTTGTCCCGGTCGTCAACGGCAGGGTGAGCGACCCCGCCAAGTGGACCGACGAGACGCCGAACCTCTACACGCTCGTCGTCGAACTGCTCGACGCCGGCGGACGGGTGCAGCAGGTCAGCACGCAGCCCGTCGGGTTCCGCAAGATCGAGATCAGGGACAAGCAGTTCCTCATCAATGGCAAGCGCGTGCTGATCAAGGGCACCAACCGCGCCGAGACGTCGGCCAAGGGCGGGCGGCACCTGACGCGTGAGGAGCAGGAACGCGACGTCGCGCTGATGAAGCGGCTGAACGTCAACGCCGTCCGCACGTCGCACTACCCCAGCGACCCGTACTTCTACGACCTCGCCGACCGCGAGGGCATCATGATCGCCGACGAGATGGACGGCGAGACGCACCACCACGACGGGTGCCCCGACTGTCTCGCCGACCGGCCCGAGTTCCAGGCGGCGTTCCTCGACCGGTTCGTCGCCATGATGCAGCGCGACAAGAACCGTCCCAGCGTGATCATGTGGGACACCGGCAACGAGGCGGGCCTTGGCAAGGCCCACTACGCGATGGCCGACTACGCAAGGAAGCACGACACCCGGCCGCTGTACCACCAGCCGAACGTGCCGGACGGCGACGCGCCGTTCGCCGACGTCTGGGGTCCGCGCTACCCGTCGCCCGCGGGCCTGGAGAACATGGCGAAGCGGACGACGAAGCCGATCATCATGGGCGAATACGCGCACGCGATGGGCAACAGCCTGGGCAACTTCAAGGAGTTCTGGGACGTCGTCCGCAAGTACCCGCAGGTGCAGGGCGGCTTCATCTGGGACTGGGCCGAGCAGAACATCGAGCTGCCGCTGATCACCACGCCCGACTCGTCGCCGAACAACATCTTCACCTATCTCACCGGTGCACCGTCCCAAGTGGACGGCAAGGTCGGCAAGGCGCTGTCGTTGAGCGGGCTCGACGACTTCGTGGAGGTCTACCGCGACCGGAAGTTCGACGAGGTGTCTCGCGGCCTGACGCTCGACGCGTGGGTGAAGCCCGCGTCGTGGACCGGTGACTTCACCGTCATCGCCAAGGGCAACCACCAGTACGCGCTCAAGATGGCCTCACCGGACACGCTGGAGTTCCACGTCTACGGCTGCGGTGGCTGGCACGAGGTGCGCGCCAAGGTCCCGGCCGACTGGACGGGCAACTGGCACCGCGTCAGCGGCACGTTCGACGGCTCGGTCGTGCGGTTGCTGATCGACGGACGCGAGGTCGGGCGTCGCGACTGGGCCGGCGAGATCTCGTTCAGCCACCAGCCGGTCAACATCGGCCGCGATCCCGAGGAGATGCAGGAGAACGCCACCACGCGGTTCGCGCACGGCGTCGTCGACCAGGTGCGGATCTACCACCGCGCGCTGACCGAGTCCGAACTCGCGCAGGACCCCGCCCGCACGGCCGTGCTGGCGCTGGACTTCGAGCAGCTCTTCGACCGCGGCAAGGCCGAGTCGTACGGCTCGGGCACGGGCGGTGTGGACGGCGTCGTGTGGTCGGACCGCCGGCTCCAGCCGGAGGCCGCCGAGCTCGCCGCGGTGCACTCGCCCATCCACATGTCCTATTCGGACGGTGCTCTGCAGATCACCTCGGAACGCGTCTTCAGCGGCACCGACGATCTCGAACTCCGTTGGCGGGTCGAGGAGAACGGCCGGACGGTCGCCGCCGACCGGCAGCCGTTGCGGGTCGGCACCGTCAAGCTGCCGTCGTTCGCCGCGCCCGTCGAACGCTGGCTGACCGCACGTGCGGTGAGCAAAAAGACCGGTGCGGACGTGGGCGTGGCGTCGTTCCCGGTCGGCGGCTCGCTGGTGGCGGGTCTGCACACGGGTGCGCCGCGCGGTCCGGTGGATGTTCGTTCGACCGATCGCGAGGTCACCGTCTCGGGCCGCGACTTCACCTACACGCTCGACCGCGCCGCGGGCACGTTGTCGTCGATGCGCGTGCGCGGTACCGAGCTGCTGCGGACCGGCCCGGCGCTCGACGCGTGGCGTGCGCCGCTGTCGAACGAGTTCCAGAGCGAGGACTCGTCGTGGTACCGCAACGGCCTCGACCGCCTGCGCACCTCACCATCCTCGGTCGACGTCACGCGGGACGGCAACGACGCGATCATCACGGTCCGTTCGACCGCCTCGGGTGTGCCCGGCTCGTCGTTCGGCCAGACGTTCACCTATCGCGTCTCCGGTGACGGCGAGGTCAAGGTGACACACCGGGTGGCCGCGGCGGACAAGATGCGCGACCTGCCGTACCTGCCGAACATCGGCTTCACGCTGAAGGTGCCGGACACGTTCGGCAAGTTCACCTGGTACGGCCGCGGTCCGGGCGAGAACTACGACGACCGCAAGCTGGGCACACCGGTCGGCGTCTACCAGTCCACTGTGGATGCTCAGCATCAGGACTACTACAAGCCCCAGGACAACGGCAACCACGCCGACACCCGCTGGGCCACGCTGACCGACGGCCGCACCGGCGGCCTGCTGGTGGCGGGCGACCTGGACGTCCGGGTCTCGCGGTACGACGACCTCGACCGCGCCGCATACCCGTTCGCGTTGCAGCGCAACAAGAACTGGACGACCCTGCACATCGACCACCGGGTGACCGGCGTGAGCGAGACGTTCCACGCGCCGCTGCCCGAGTACCAGGTCAAGGCTTCCAGCGAGTACGCGTACTCCGTGCTGCTGCGGCCGTTGACGGCGGCCGAGGTGGTGACCGGCAAGCTCGGTTCCCGCGTCGACTGCACGCCGCAGGCGTCGCTGAAGGCCGCGCAGACCTCGGTGGAGCCCGGCCAGTCGGTCCCGGTCGACCTGGTGGTGACCAACCCGTGCGGCCAGCCGCTGCAGGGCGTGCGTGCGTCCATCAACGCCCCGTCGGGCTGGACCGCCACGCCGTCTTCCATCGATCTGGGCACGGTCGCCGACGCGAAGACGGTGCCGTTCACCTTGGCCCGCGGCCCGGACACGCCGGTGGGTGCCCGTCCGGTGCTGGCCGAGGTCACGGCCGGTGCGGCGGCTGTGTCGGCCACGCTGGAGTTCGCCGCGACGCCGGCCGCGCCCCGCGGCGAGACGCAGGTGTCGAAGCTGGAGTTCGTCAGCCAGTCCAACGGCTGGGGCCCGGTCGAGCGCGACCGCAGCAACGGCGAGTACGCGGCCGACGACGGCGGCCCGATCAGCATCCGCGGCGCGAAGTTCGCCACCGGTATCGGCACGCACGCCGTGTCATCCGTCGAGGTCTACCTGGGCGGGGCGTGCACGCGGCTCACGGCCACGGTCGGCATTGACGACGAGACCGGCGGAAACGGCAGCGTGACGTTCGAGGTGTTCGACGATGCCGAACGCCGTTTCACCAGCCCCGTGCTGACGGGAAAGAGTTCGGCATTGCCGATCGACGTTGACGTCACGGGGGTGCGGACGCTGCGGCTGGTCGTCACGGACGGCGGCGACGGCCTGGCGTGGGACCACGCGGACTGGGGCGCGGCGACGCTCAGCTGCCGGTGATCAAGGGGGTAGACCCGGCGGAAACGGCAGCACGACGTCCGGGGTGTTCGACGATGCCGAACGCCGTTTCACCAGCCCCGTGCTAACCGGAAAGAGTTCGGCATTGCCGAACGACGTCCACGCCACGGGGGCGCGGCGACACTGAGCTGCCGGTGATCAGGGACAGACGCGCTCGTTGAGTCGCTGCTGCGCGGCGCGCGCCGCCAGGATCGGCAGGAAGGACTGGAACTTGGCATCCCGCGCCAGCTCCTCGTAGGCCTCGGCGACGGCCGAGCGCACCGACTCGTAGTCGGCCCGGCCGGCGAACCGCCGGGTCACCTCCTCGGCGGCCAGGTCGAGCTGCTTGCCAACCCTGGCGTGCAGATCGTGCGGGTCTCGAACGGTGTGGCCTTCGAGTGCGGTCATGCGACTCGGGTACCCGTGGCCGTCGCGGGCGTACCCTCAGATCAAGAGGACCGGCTTCAAGGAGGCGGGGCTCGTGATCCTGGAGATTCTGGCGGGAGTCCTGGGCTTCGCAGCCCTGGGCACGGCGATGAGCGCCCGCGTCATCAAGCAGTTCGAGCAGGGCCTGGTGTTCCGCTTCGGCAAGTTGCAGCAGGCGGTGCGCGGGCCGGGCCTGACCATGATCGTTCCCGGCGTGGACTCGCTGCGGAAGGTCAACATGCAGATCGTCACGCTGCCGATCCCCGCGCAGGACGGCATCACGCGCGACAACGTCACGGTGCGGGTCGACGCCGTCGTGTACTTCAAGGTGCACGACCCGGCGAAGGCTGTCATCAATGTGGAGGACTACCGGTTCGCGATGTTGCAGGTGGCGCAGACGTCGTTGCGCAGCATGATCGGTAAGAGCGAGCTGGACGACCTGCTGTCCAACCGGGAGCACCTGAACCAGGGGCTCGAGCTGATGATCGACACGCCCGCGCTGGCGTGGGGCATCGACATCGACCGGGTGGAGATCAAGGACGTCGCGCTGCCCGAGGGTATGAAGCGCAGCATGTCGCGGCAGGCCGAGGCCGAGCGTGAGCGCCGGGCCCGCATCATCACCGCGGATGGCGAGTTCCAGGCGTCGAAGAAGCTGTCCGAGGCCGCGTCGATGATGGAGGCGACGCCCGCCGCGCTGCAGCTGCGGTTGCTGCAGACGATCGTCGAGGTGGCGGCGGAGAAGAACTCGACGCTCGTCCTGCCGTTCCCGGTCGAGCTGCTGCGGTTCCTGGAGCGGAACTCGGCGATCGAGAACAACTCCGACAAGCCCGACAGGCCCACCGAAATTGGCCCCGAGGTGTAATAAGCGCAGGTCAACGACCCAGTAACGGCTGTCGCCGCCGCCTGGACGGTGGCCATGGATTGCCCTGGTGTCTGACCCGGAGGACGATGTTCTCCGAGCGGCAGGACGTGCCCCCGAAGGGACAAGGGGTAATGGAATGACGACCATCAAGCCAACACCGGTGATCCCCCATCCGGGCGCGGCACGGCCACGCGCGAAGGGGTCCTACTTCCTGTCGCTGTTCCGGACAACCGATCCCAAACAGATCGGCATCATGTACCTGACCACGTCGTTCGCCTTCTTCATGGCCGGCGGCGTGATGGCGCTGCTGATGCGCGGCGAGCTGGCGCGGCCGGGGCTGCAGTTCCTGTCGAACGAGCAGTTCAACCAGCTGTTCACCATGCACGGCACGATCATGTTGCTGCTCTACGCGACGCCGATCCTGTTCGGGTTCGCGAACTACATCCTGCCGCTGCAGATCGGGTCGCCGGACGTGGCGTTCCCGCGGCTCAACGCGTTCTCCTACTGGCTGTTCCTCTTCGGCGGCCTGACCGTCATGGCCGGCTTCATCACGCCCGGCGGCGCGGCGGACTTCGGCTGGTTCGCGTACACGCCGTTGTCGAGCGCGGCCCACTCCCCCGGCATCGGCGCGGACCTGTGGATCATGGGCCTGGCCGTCTCGGGTCTCGGCACGATCCTCGGCGCGGTCAACATGACCACGACCGTGATCTGCCTGCGCGCGCCCGGCATGACCATGTTCCGGATGCCGATCTTCACCTGGAACATCCTCGTGACGTCCATCCTGATCCTGCTGGCGTTCCCGATCCTGACCGCGGCTCTCATGGGCCTGGCGGCGGACCGGCACCTCGGCGCGCACGTGTTCGACCCGAACAACGGCGGCGTCATCCTGTGGCAGCACCTGTTCTGGTTCTTCGGCCATCCCGAGGTGTACATCGTCGCCTTGCCGTTCTTCGGCATCGTGACCGAGATCTTCCCGGTGTTCTCCCGCAAACCGCTGTTCGGCTACAAAGGACTCGTCTTCGCGACCCTGGCGATCGCGATGCTGTCCGTGGCCGTGTGGGCGCACCACATGTTCGCGACCGGCGCGGTGCTGCTGCCGTTCTTCTCGCTGATGACGTTCCTGATCGCCGTGCCGACGGGCATCAAGTTCTTCAACTGGATCGGCACGATGTGGCGCGGCCAGCTGACGTTCGAGACGCCGATGCTGTTCGCGGTCGGCTTCCTCGTGACGTTCCTCTTCGGTGGCCTGACGGGCATCCTGCTCGCGTCGCCGCCGATGGACTTCCACGTGTCCGACACGTACTTCGTCGTCGCGCACTTCCACTACGTGCTCTTCGGCACCATCGTGTTCGCGACGTACGCCGGCATCTACTTCTGGTTCCCGAAGATGACCGGCCGCATGCTCAACGAGCCGCTGGGCAAGCTGCACTTCTGGGCCACGTTCCTCGGCTTCCACACGACGTTCCTCGTGCAGCACTGGCTGGGCAACGAGGGCATGCCGCGCCGCTACGCCGACTACCTGGAGTCCGACGGGTTCACGACGCTCAACACGATCTCCACGATCGGCGCGTTCGTCCTTGGCGCGTCGGTGCTTCCGTTCGTGTGGAACGTCTTCCGCAGCTACCGCTACGGCGACCCGGCGACCGGCGACGACCCGTGGGGCTACGGCAACTCGATGGAGTGGGCGACGACCTGCCCGCCGCCGCGGCACAACTTCAAGGAGCTGCCGCGGATCCGGTCCGAGCGGCCGGCGTTCGAGCTGCACTACCCGCACATGGTCGAGCGCATGCGCGACGAGGCGCACTTCTCGCTCGTCAAACCGGGCAAGCACCGGGTGGGCAAGGACGAGCTCACCGAGGAAGTGCTGGCGTCAACCGAGCGCAACGGGCACACCGAGTAGCACCCGCATCGTGTCGGTGAGGACGCGGATCGACGGCGCGCCCTCCACGAACCGCTGCACGCCCAGCCCGATCCCCAGCGACAACAGCGCCCGCGCCACATCCGGCACGGGCAGCAGCGGCCTGAGCGCCAGCTCCCGCACCTGCGCCTCGATCAGGCCCGACAAGGCCTCCGCGACGAACGCGTCCCGCTGCGCGAGGGATGCACGCAACGCCGGGTCCTTGCGCGCCTGCAGGGCGAACTCGACCTCGAACTGGGTGCGCGGCTCGTCACCGATCATGCGTTCCGCGTAGGCCTCGAACGCCGCCAGCCGCTCGTCCAGCGTTCCGGCGCTGAACACCGAGGCGATCGCCGCGATCCGCTCCGCGTACAGGGCGTCGAGCACGATCAGGCACAGCTCGTCCTTGCCGCTGAAGTTCGAGTACACCGCACCCTTCGAGAACCCCGCCGCGTCGGCGATCTTCTCCAGCGACGTGGCGTGGTAGCCGTCCCGCAGGAACAGCCGCTGCGCGGTCTCGCTCAGCAGCTCACGGGTACGCGCCTGACTCTCCGCGCGGGTCAACCTGGCCACGCCGTCGATCATACGTTGACAGACCACCGGTATCGAAATACCGTCGGTATCTGTGACGGACGTACTCGTGATCGGAGCGGGACCAGCGGGAATCGGTGCGGCCATCCGGCTGCGCGAGCAGGGCTTCGACGTCGAGGTGCTGGAGAAGTCGCACGACCTGGGCGGCACGTGGCGCGACAACACCTACCCCGGCTGCGCGTGCGACATCCCGTCGTCGCTCTACTCGTACTCGTTCGCGCCGGACACGTGGTCACGCGCGTTCGCCGGCCAGGCGGAGATCCTGGCCTACCTGCGGCGAACGGCCTCAAAACACGGGATCGAGCCGCGCTACGGCGTCGAGGTCGAGAGCGCCGAGTGGGACGGCGCTCGGTGGGTCGTCAACGGCGAGATCACCGCCAGGGCGATCGTTTCGGCGACCGGGCCGTGGCACGAGCCGCTGATCCCGGACCTGCCGGGCGACTTCGGCGGCGAGGTCTTCCACTCCGCGCGCTGGAACCACGACTACGACCTCACCAACAAGCGCGTCGCCGTGGTCGGCACGGGCGCGTCGGCGATCCAGTTCGTGCCCGAGATCCAGCCGCTCGTCGAGCGGCTCTACCTGTTCCAGCGCACGCCGGCCTGGGTGCTGCCGAAGCCCACGCTGAAGCTCCCGCGCAAGGTGGTCTATGGGTTGTTAGAGCTCTTCAGCTTCGGGTTTCGCCATCCCGCGTGCATGAAGGTCGTGCAACAGTTAGGGGTTCTAACTCTTGCGAGAGCCATTAAGGATCGTGAGCTGCGATCCGCGCTCACACCGGACTTCGTGCTCGGCTGCAAGCGCCTGCTGATGTCGAACACCTACTACCCCGCGCTGACCAGGCCGAACGTCGAGGTCCTGCCACACGCGGTACGCGAGTTCACCGCGAACGGGGTGATCGGCGGTGACGGGGTCGAACGAAAGTTGGATGCTCTGATCTTCGCTACCGGGTTTCACTTCAGTGACCCACCGATCGCGAAGAAGGTCACGGCGGGCGGCCGCTCGCTCGCCGACGTGTGGCAGGGCAGCCCGCAGGCGTACCTGGGCACGTCTGTGCACGGATTCCCGAACCTGTTCCTGCTGCTCGGCCCGAACCTGGGCACCGGCCACTCGTCGGCGTTCACGATCATCGAGACGCAGCTGAACTACATCACCAGCGCGCTGAGGAGCATGCGCGACCGCGACTGGCCGGTCGTGGACGTGCGCCCGGAGGTGCAGGAGGCGTTCAACACCGAAGTGCAGCGGGCGCTACAACGGACCGTCTACAACGCGGGCGGATGCGTCAGCTACTACCTCGACGCCAACGGCCGCAACTCCACGATGTGGCCGTGGTCGACGATCCGGATGACGCGACGCATCCGCGAGTTCGCCCCCGACGACTACCTCACCAGCACCGCCGTTCGAACGGATATCCGGGCAGCGGCACCCGCCGAACTCCCGCCGGGGTGATCGCCTCCCAGGCGACGTCCACTCCGCGCGACCACAGCGAACCGACGGTCTCCAGGAACGACCGCTGATCGACCACAGTGGACACATCGACGACCAGCGCGCCCAGCTGCGGCACCGCGGGGCACAGGTCGTCGGCGAGAGCGAGCCAGTGCCGCGGATCGGTCACCTCGTCCTCGGTGACCACGGCGCCGGTCGATCCGGAGAGCAGCGGCAACTGCCCAGCACGAGGCTGAGCATTGCACACCGCCTTCTCGTACCGCTCCTCGCTGCCACGGGCCTTCGCGAGCGCGACGGCCTCGTCGAGCGTGAGCGTCCCGGCGACGCAGGCCGCCGAGTACTCGCCGAACCCGGTCCCCAGCACTGCGACCGGCTGGATCCCGGCCGTCATCAGGCGATGCGCGGTCAGCACGTCCGCGGCGATGTTCTCACCGGTGAACGAGAACACCAGCGACGAGAAGTCCGGCGTGCGCACCGGCCCCGTGACCACGTCAAAGTCCCGGCACACGGCGAAAGTGCGGTACGGCAGTGCTTTGCGGCCCACCTGCAACGTGTGCGCGACGTCCGCGAGCCGCACCTCGTGCAACGCCAGGTGTTCCCGCAGCTCGTCGGTCACCACCCGCAGCGCGGCGGGAGTCTTGGCGGACAACGGAACCAGGTGCCACTCCTGCTCCACCGGCACGACGTCCGCCGGCGGCGCCTGCGCCAGCACGACATGTGCGTGCGCGCCACCGGATCCGGCCGCCGCCACCGCGGCCAGGCTGCCCGCGGGCCGCGACCCGACGGACGGGAAGCCCGCCACCGACGGCTCCCACCCGTGCTCCACGGCCACCACGGTCTGGATCAGCGCCAGTACCCCGGACGCCTGGCCGAGCCGAGGGTTCGACGCGGACCCGACCAACGCCGCCGGGTAGACCTCGCTCAGCGTCGCGGTCTCGGTGCGGTCACCGGGCACGTGCGGCTCGACGTGCCCGACATCGTCCGGTTCGACCCCCGCCGCCGCGAGCGCCCCCAACGCCGCCTCACGAGCCCCGGCGGCACCGCAGCCCGACGCACGGGCCCGCCGTCTGCCGTCGTTCGCGACCGCCGAACCCTTGATCACGGCGTGCACGTGGTCGCCGTCCGCGAGCGCGTCGGCCATCCGGCGCAGCACCACGATGCCGACCCCGGAACCAGCATCCTCAATGGACACACCTCCGGCGAGCGCGAGGTCGCACTGGAACCCCAGCAGGTCCTGCGCCGCCATGTGCACCGCGACCAGCGACGACGCGCAGGCCGCCTGCACCGTCACACACGGGCCGGTGACGTCGAGCTCGTACGCGGCCCTGGCGACGAGCCCGTCGGGTGTGTTGCCGAACAACGACTCCGTGCCCGGACGCGGGCGCGCGAGCAACTGCCAGCTCACGTTCGCGGACCCGTAGATCCCGGCGACGCCGTCCCAGCTCTCCAGCACGTAACCCGCGCGTTCCGCCGCGTGATAGGCGCATTCGAGGAACATCCGGTGCTGCGGGTCCAGGTCGGCGGCCTCCTCGGCCGAGTAGCCGAAGAACGCCGCGTCGAACTCACGGACGTCCTGCGGCAACCGGGCCATCAGACCTATGACGGCGATGTCAGTGGTGCTCATGGTCTTCCTTCCTGGCACGGCCGCGCCGGGCCGCGTGTTGACACGCCGCGCGTTGGCGCGCGCGGGAAACCATGACGGCCTCGCTCGCCCCGAGACGCCCGGAGTCGAGCACCTCCGCGAGACCCGCGACCGTCGGATGGGCGTACAGATCGGCCATCGGGATCTCCCGCCCCAGCGCCACGGCGAGCGCCGCCTGCAACCTGACCATGAGCAGCGAGTCGCCGCCGAGGTCGTAGAAGTTGTCGCGGGCCCCGACGCGCTCGCGGCCCAGCGTCTCGCCCCACGTCGCCGCGATGCGCTTCTCCATCGCCGTGCGCGGCGCGACGAACGCGCCCACGTCGATCCGGCTCAGCCCGGCGAGCGCGCGCCGATCGAGCTTTCCGTTGGGCGTCAACGGAAGTTCCGCGATCCGGCGGAACGCCGACGGCACCAGGTGGGCGGGCAGCTCGCCCGCGAGGCGCGCCCGCAGCCGCGCGGGCACCGCGTCGCCGGTGAAGAACGCCACGAGCCGGCCGTCGGCCGCGATCACCGCGCACGCCGACACACCCGATTGCCGGATCAGCACCGACTCGACCTCGCCCGGCTCGATCCGGAACCCGCGGATCTTCACCTGCTCGTCGGTGCGGCCGACGTACTCGAGCAGGCCGTCCGGCCGCCAGCACACGAGATCACCGGTGCGGTAGGTGCCCTCGAACTCCCGCCCGTGCAGATATCCCTTCGCCACACACGGCCCGCTCACCCACAGCTCGCCCGCGACGCCCACCGGGACCGCACGGCCCCAGGTGTCGAGCACGCGCACGCGGGTGTTCGGCATCGGCCGGCCGATCGGCGGTTTGCCCTGGCCCGCGCAGACCTCGGCCATCGTCGCGAACACGGTCGTCTCGGTCGGGCCGTAGGCGTTGATCATCCGCCGGCCGTGCGACCACTTCTCGACGGTCTCCTCGTCGCACGCCTCGCCCGCGGCGATGACCAGGGCTCCCGGCGGGATCGCGTTGTCCGGCAACGACTTCAGCACCGACGGGGGCGCAGTGATCTGCGTGAACCCGAGGTTCGCGATGGTCGCGTCGAGCGTCCGGGCGATCACCAGCGTGGCGCCGTTGAGCAACGCCCCGGCGATCTCCCAGAACGCGACGTCGAAGCTCGGCGAAGTCCACTGCAGCACGCGGTCCCCCGGACCCGCGAGCCGCCCGGCCACCAGTCCCGCGACACCGCGGTGCGTGACCTCGACACCTTTGGGCCGGCCGGTGGAACCGGACGTGTAGATCACGTACGCCGTGGCGTCCAGCGGCACGGCGATGTCCGGTGCCGTCTCCGGAAACCCTGCCGAATCGAGGTCCTCTGTGACGAGATCCCCGAGCACGAGCCGCGGCCTGGCGTCCTCGCGCAGCAACGCGATTCGTTCCGCGGGATAGTCCGGATCGATCGGCACGAACGCGGCGCCCACGCGCGTCACCGCGAACACGGCCGTGACCAGTTCGATCGACCGGCGCAGCTGCAGCGCGACCCGGTCACCCGGCCGCACGCCGCGGGCGATCAGCAGACGCGCCAACCGGTTCACGCGCGCGTCGAGCTCCGCATAGGTGAGCTCGGTGCCCTCGAAGACGACCGCCGTCGCGTCCGGTGTGCGCCAGACCTGGTCGGTGAACAGGTCGGGCAGCGTGCGTTTCGGCACGGCGAGCGCCGTCGCGTTCGCCTCGGCCATCAGCCGGTGCTCGGCCGCGTCGAGGACGTCGATCTCGCGGACGTCACGGGTGAGGTCCGCCGTCGCGAAGCGGATGAAGCGACGCAGGATCGTCTCGGCCTCGGTGCGGCTGAACAGGTCCGGCCGGTACGTCAGCCGGGCCTCGTTGCCGGTGACGACCAGCGCCAGCGGGTAGTGCGGCGCGCTGACGGCCGTGAAGGTCTCGCTGCCCGGAAAGTTCTCCACGACGATCGCGGTGTCGAACAGCGGGCCGGTCTCGCGCTGGATCGCGGGGAGCCCGAAGTGCTGGTGCGGCACCAGTTCCGCCTGCTCTGCCTGGACGCGGACCATGAGGTCGTGCAGCGTCTCGTCCGGTCGCAGGCGAATCCGCGTCGGCACGGTGTTGATCAGGCAACCGACGATCTCGCCGACCCGCTCGACGTCGGGCGATCGGCCGGAGACCGTCGTACCGAACACCACATCGTCGCGTCCGGTGAGGACGCCCAGCAGCAACGCCCACGCGGTTTGCACGACCGTGTTCCGCGTGATCCCCCGATGCTCGGTCGTCAGCTCGGCGGACACTGCCTCGTGCGGCAACTCGCCGGCGCGACCGGCGACCAGCGTCGGTTCCTCCACCCCCGCCAGCGCGGCACGCCACACCTCGGCGGCCGGCTTCTGGTCGTGGGTGACGAGCCACGCGAGGTGGTCGCGGAAGTCGGCGGGCGGCGGCAGCTCCCGTCCGTCGTAGAGCGCTTTGAGATCGTGCACGAGCACCGGCACCGACCAGCCGTCGAGCAGCAGGTGGTGGAACGTGATGTGGAGGTCGCGGCCGTCCGGATCGAAGCGCAGCGGCAGCTGCGGCGTGTCCGCGATGTACTGCACCGGGCCGCTGTCCGCGTGGTTGCGGAACCCGAGCCGCAGCGCCGGGTGCCGGTGGATCAGGCGGTCCACGGCCGCGCGCAGCCGCGTCGCGTCGAATGGCCGGTCGAACGGGACGGTCACCCGCACGACGTAGCAGTCCTCCTCGAGCAGGCTGTGGAAGAACATGCCTTCCTGCAACGGGGTCAGCGGCAGCTCGCGCCCGAACGCCACGGCGGGCACCGGTTCGGGGGCCGGCGTCGCCAGGGTGCCGAGCTCACCGATCGTCTTGGTGATCACGTCGCGGACCGTGAAGGCGCAACCGTGCGCCCGCGCCCGGCTGACCAGGCGGATCGCGCTGATGCTGTCGCCACCGATGTCCAGGAACCGGTCGCCCTCACTGACCCTTGCCAGGTGCAACACTTCCCGGACGAGCCGGCACACCAGGCTTTCGCCAGGTTCTCCGGCGACCGGCAAAGCGGCGCGGTCGACCTTGCCGTTCGTCGTGAGCGGCAGCCGGTCCATGGTGACGATCGTGTGCGGGATCATGAAGTCCGGCAACGTCTTCGCCAGCTCGCGCCGCACGTCGCGATCGTCCCCCGGCACCAGGTAGGCGATCAGCCTGCCGTCCCTGACGACCGTCGTGTTCGGCCCGAACTCGGCGAGCGCCGCCTCGACCTCCCCCAGCTCGACACGGAACCCGCGGATCTTGACCTGCCGGTCGCTTCGCCCGATGAAGTCGAGCGAGCCGTCCCACCGCCGCCGCACCAGGTCACCCGTGCGGTACCGCCCGCCGGCGAAGCGTTCCCGCGTCAGCTCGGGCTGGTTGAGATACCCCTTGGCGACGCGTGAACCGCCCAGGTGGAGCTCGCCTTCCCGAGCAGGTCTCAGGTTCTCGTCGAGGACATGCACTTCCACACCCTGCAAGGGTTTGCCGATGGGCAGCGGACTGCTCGTGTCGGTCACCTTGTGATGGCAGGCGAAGACCGTCGTTTCCGTTGGCCCGTAAGCGTTGTAGACCTCGATGCCGGGACACGCGTCGAGCACCTTGCGCGCCGCGGTCGGCGACACGACGTCGCCACCCGCGAGGACGCGCGTGACACCGTTGAGGCAGGCCGGATCCTCCTGCGCGACCACGTCGAACAATGCGGCCGTGAGGAAAAGCGAAGTGATTCGGTGTTCTCCGATCTGTTGCCGCAGAAGGGCGATGTCGATGTCGCATGGCGGCGCGAGGACCACAGTACCGCCGTTCAGCAACGGCACCCAAATCTCGTATGTAGACGCATCGAACGCCGGTGATGCGATAGCGAGCACGCGTTCTTGTTTGTGCCAGCAAGGATCCTGGGCGAACGCGGCGACGTTCTCCTGTGTGACCGTCACGCCTTTCGGCCGGCCCGTTGAGCCGGACGTGTACATGACATACGCCAACTCGGGGTCGCAGTGCCCCGCGATGTCACGTTCGATGAACTTGCGTCGCAGGTCGGGCCACCGCGGGTCGATCGGCACGTACACACCGCCGGCCAGCAGAACTCCCAGCATCCGTACCACGAATTCGATCGAGCGCGGAATATCGACCGGCACCAGCCGGCCCGGAGTGAGATTCAATGTGCGCGCGATCTCACCCGCCCGGACGTACAGGTCCATATAGGACACCTGTTCGCCGTCCGCGATCAACGCGGGGGCGTCGGGAGTGCGGACAACCTGTTCGGTGAACAGCTTCAGCAAGGTCTTCATCGTTCCCCACCACGCGTGTGTGCCGTTCCTGGTTCGCCTGGTTCCGGCCAGCGGGGAGATCCTTGCGACGAGCGGATGACCGGTGTCTACATTAGTTGCCTTTCCACACCTTGGCGAACGCACGCAACAATTCCTGTGCCCCATACGGGTTAGCCCCGAGATACCGGCGCACGCGTGCGAGCGTCTCGAAGTCGCCGGGCCCTCGGGTGAGCCCGAGGCGCATGCGCGGTTCGTCCAGCGTGCCGTCGAACACGTCCAGCAGCGTGGCCAGGTACTGGGTCAGCACGACGACGTCGAGCTGCACGTCCTTCGCGCTCTCACCCACCTCGGCCGCCTCGACCTTGCCGCCGTACTCGCGCAGCAGGTCGCCGGTGAGGTCGTCGGGGTGTTCGTCGAGGACCGGGATGAGCGCGGCACCCGCCTTCCGGTCGTCCTCCCGGCTGAGGCGGTCCATCGCCGCGCGCGTGATGCCGTCCAACAACCGCTGGGCCAGGTGTGCCGCGACCCGTTGCAGGCCACGGCCCCGCGTCTCGTCCGGTGGGAGCGCGCCCATGACGTCGACCGTGCGGATCAACTCGCGCGCGAGCCCGCCGGACAGCACGTACGCCAGGGCGACGAACTGCTCGGGCACGTCGACCATGCTGGACTTCAGCAGCGTCTTCGCTTCCTGGAACCGCAGGTAATCCACTCGGACGATGGTGTCGAACGCACTGTCGAACACCGTTCGCATGCCCATGGCCTTCAGGTCGAAGTCGGCGAGCGCGTCCTCCGACACCGCGACGAGGAAGAAGCAGTTCGGCACGTTGAACACGGCCTTGAGCTCGTTGAGGAACTGCTGCGCGCGCTCGCCGTCGCTGATGCGGTCCAGCTCGTCGATCGCGACGAGCACCTTGCCCCTGGTCGCTCGTCCGACGCAGTCGGCCGCCTTGCGCAGGAAGTCGCGGAACCGGTCGACGCGCTGCGGGTGGTTCAGCGGGATGTCGTCGCGTTTCGTCTGGTACTTGCCCTTGCCCTTCGCCACGGGGGTGTCGATCGACGCCTCCCGTTCCATGGTGCGGCTCAGCAGGAACCGCAGCCGGTCCCGCTCGCTCTGCGCGAGCCGCGCCAGTTCTCCGGGTGCGAGCACATCGTCGCCAGTGCTCTTGGCGCGGAAGCGGACCCTGCGGTCCTCGTGTTCGCGGGCGTACTTCTCGACCGCGTCGCAGGTCCGGTCGAACAGGTGGATCAGAAACTCCTCGCTGGAGTAACCGACCGGTGCGGCGACCTGGATCGCGAGGTCCTCGCAGTCCGTGCGGTCGCCGTCGATGTACTCCCCCTCGCACCACCGCTGGAGCAACGTCGACTTGCCCGCACCGCGCGGGCCGGCGAGCGCGAAGCTGCCCCGGCCGAGCCTGGAGAGGCGGCGCAGTTCCCGGACCGCGAACGTGTCGACGTCCACGATCTCGCCGACCACCCGTTGGCTATGGGCGGGCAGCCACGTGCTGAACGCGTTGGCGACGCGGTTGCCGACCTCGGTGGCCGCGGGCAGCAACCCCTTGCCGAACAGGCTTTCCAGCCACACGTCGAAGTTGTGCTGAGCGGTTTCCTCGTTCTGGTTCCGGATCGCCCTGGACAGGCCGTAGGCGCCGACCGCCACCAGCACCGCGAACAAGCCGAGCAAGCCGCCGGTCAGGCCGAGCTGGTGAATGCTCAGCCAGATCACGCCGACGGGCCCCGCCAGGACGGCCAGCCCTCCGGCCAGCGGGGCGAAGATCGTCTGCTCGACGTCGAGCAACGCCGCCCCCGCCAGCACCGTCAGGATGACGATCGACCAGACGAGGGACGCGGTCGGCGACAGGCCGGTGCTCTGGAGCAACACCCACAGCAGAGCGAGGGTCCCGCCCACCCCGAGCCCGCCGAGCGTCAGTCCGGTGATCGGGCGGTGGGTGCGCGTCGACCACAGCAGTTTGCGCCGGGACCGCTGGTACTCCTGGCGTTCGGGTTCGGCGCACGCCAGGACCGCGCGGGGGTTGCCGGTCACCTTGTCGCGGAGCTCCCGGGAGATCTCCGGCGACAGCCCGTAGTTCTCGACGACTTCCTCGGTGAGCATCGCCAGCACGGCGCCGGACACGTCCTCTTCGGGGTCCTGGGGCATGTCGCGCCGGTGGCGGATCTGGTACGGCTCGGGCATTTGCCACGGCGTGGACTGTTTCGTGATGCGCAGCCACACCTTGCGCACGTCCTCGTTGCCGGGCAACTCGTCGCGCATCGGGGCGACGATGTCCCTCGCCTCTTTGAGCTTGTCCTGCTCGTACAGCAGCTCCGCGATCTTCAGCCGTGCGGGGAGATCGCGCGGGTCGAAGTCGAGCACGCCCTGCCACACGTGGAGGCTTCTGCTCTCCCCGGCCCGGTAGCGGGCGAGCGCGGGGCTTCGATCGTTGCTCAAGGCGATGGTGTCGAGTGCGATCGCCGCTCGTGGCAACCGCGGGCCGGTTTTGAGCGCCCGCTGGAACTGCGCGCGCGCATCGCCCCCGTGTTGCTCCAGGACGCACCCGTACTCGGTCAGCACCACCGCGGCCGGCTCGGCATACGCCAGTTCCAGTGCCTCCTGCCGCACGTCGTACCTGCGCGCGAGCACCCTGATGCGCAACAACTTCGCCCGCAGGTCGCCGGGATCGGCCTCGAGTGCCCGGTCGAGGTAGGCGAGCGCGCTCGCGTCCTCGGTGCGTTCCATCGCGCAGATCGCCCGTTCGACCAGCACGGGAGCTGACGGCGGCGCTTTCGCCAACGCGTTCTCGGCCGCCTTGAGGTCGCCGGACATTCGCAGTGCCGTGGCATATCCCGCGTGTGCTTCAGCGCTTTTGCTGTCAACGACGATGGCGGCGTCGAACGACTTCCTCGCCGCCACGTCGTCTCGCAGCGCCGAACCGTGGTAGACCGAGAGGCACAGCGGGTCGTCCGGCTGTCCGAGCGCGACCAGGCCGCGGGCCAGATAGGCGTGGAGAGTGAAGGGGTCGCGGAGTTTCCCGAGCTCCGCGCGACCTTCGTCCCACCTTCTCAGCAGCCACAAGGCTTTTACCCGCCCGGCTGTGGCGCGATTGGTGGTGTCGTCTTCCAAGGCGGTGAGCGCGGCGGCGCCGTCAAACCGTTTCAAGGCTGCTTCGGCGGTCTCGATCGCGCTCATGTCCCTATGTAGGGCTGTGCGCGCGGTGTGTTACAGCAGGGCGCCCACGACGGCGCCGAACACGATGTGGTCCAGCCACTGCGGAACCCGCGGCAGGGCGCGGATCTCCGGGTAGCGCCTGCCGATGATCTCCAGGTCCAGCAGCGCGATCGCCGCTCCCGCCGCCGCGCCGCGGGCGGCACCTCGGACGTGTGCCTTCGTCAGCACGAGGGTCCACCACGCCGAGATCCCGAGGTGTGCGACCACTCCCGCGGCCACGCCGCCTCCGAGCAGGCTTCCCGCGGCGCGGGTGGCGGCGAGTGGGTCCCTTCGGGTGGCGATCGCGTGCACGGTCGACGGAATTCCGCTCACCACGGCCGCGACCGCGAGCGCGCGCAGGGGTCCCCCTGTTCGGAGCACCCCTTGCGTCATAGCGTGCCACCTACCCCTGACAAGAACCGTTATGGCCACCTTCGCAGACCTGAGGTCCGTCATGGTGGCCATAACGGTCATTACTCATGAGCGTTTGCGGTTGCGGAGGTAGTCGGAGACGACGGCGGCGCCCAGGCCGTCGAGGTCCGGGGCCACCACGCGGCCGCCCGAGCGGCGGGCGACCATGTCCACGAAGGCGGCGAGGCGCGGGTCCTCGCCGAGCATGAAGACGGTGATCGTGGCGCCCAGGCGGGCCATCGAGTCGACCTCGGCCAGCGTGCGGGCCAGCGTGCGCGGGAGGGGCGGGTAGTTGAACTCCGCCTCGCCGTCCGACTCCAGGTGCGCGGTGGGTTCGCCGTCCGTCACGACCAGCACGACGGGCTGGGCGTCCGGGTGGCGGCGCAGGTGGCGGCACGCCAGCAGCAGGGCGTGGTGCAGGTTGGTGCCCTGTTCCCACACGCCTTCCAGCGCCGTCAACTGTCCTATGTCGACGGTCTCGGCGTATCGGCCGAACGTGATCAACTGCAGGGCGTCCGAACGGAACCGCGTGCGCACCAGGTGATGCAGCGCCAGGGCGGTGCGCTTCATCGGGACCCAGCGTCCGTCTTGGACCATCGACCACGACGTGTCGACGCACAGCGCGACGGCGGCGCGGGATCGTTGCTCGGTCTCGGAGATCTCGACGTCGACGACGTCCAGCTTCAGCTCGCCCGAGCGCAGCACGGCGTTGCGCATGGTCCGCGGGATGTCCCACGGCTCGGTGTCGCCGAACTGCCACGGTCGCGTGCTGCCGGTCGGCTCACCGGCGGCGCCCGCGCGCTGGCTGTCACGCTGGCCCTGGCCGCGGATCTTGTCGATCACGCCGCGCAGCGCCGTCTCGCCCAGGCGGCGCAACGCTTTCGGGGTCAGCTGGAGTGTTCCGTCGGGGGCGCGTTCGAGGATGTTCTGCTGCCGCAGCGCGCGTTCCAGCTCCGCCAGCCGACGCGCGTCCACGGACGCCTCGGGGCCGAGCTGGCGTTCCAGCGCCTCCAGGTCGATGTCCTCCAGGCGGGCGCCCGGATAGGACTGCGCGAGCTGTTCGGCGAGCGCGTCCAGTTCGGCCAGGTCGGCCATCGCCTGCGCGCCCTCGCCCAGTCCCAGGGGGTCCTGGCCGCGGAAGCGCGCGGAGGACGTCCAGTCCTCGCCCGGCCGCAGGGCCTGCAGCATCGAGTCCAAACGCGACAGTTCGGAGCCGATTCCCGTTGAACCGAAGGCCTGCTCGCTCAACGCGGCCAGCTCGGCGCGCTGTTCGGCCGTCATCGAGTTCATCATCCGTTGCGCGGCGGCGGAGCGGGCCGCCAGCGCGTCGATCAGCTCGTCGACGTTGCGCGGGTTCTCCGGGAAGAACTCGCCGTGCTTGCGCATGAAGTCGTCGAACATGCGTTGCGTGTCCGGCGAGCCGGTGGCATGCGCATTCAGCAGTTCGTTCAGGTCGCGCAGCATGCGCTGGATGCGTTTGACGTCCGAGCGGTCGACGCCCTCCAGGGCCTGCTTCATGCCCTGGAAGCGCTGGTCGAGCAGCTCGCGGCCGAGCAGTTCCTGGATCTTCTCGTACGACTGGCGCGCCTCGGGCGACTGCCAGTCGTACTCCGCCAGCTCGCGGACCGCGGCGGCCGTGCCCGGCGGCAGCGCGTCGAGCTGGGCCTCGCGGAACCGGGCGTCGTCCGAAGGGTCGGGGAACAGCGCCCGGCGTTCGGCGTCCAGCGCCTCGTCGAGCAGGCGGCGGACCTCCTGCAGGGTGCCGTCGAGGCGGTGCCTGCGCTGGATCGCGGCCCGCCGCTGCCACAGGCGGCTCGTCAGGTCGTCGAGGCCGCGGGTGCCCTCGACGCCGCGGCGCAGCAGCTCGCGCAGCGCGGACGCCGGCGAGGCGCCCTCCATGATCTCGCGACCCAGCTCGTCGACCGCCGCGCGCAGGTCGGTGGGCGGCGCGAGCGGGTCCGCGCCGCCTCCCCAGCGTCCGTAGCGGTATTTCACCCGTAGACCTGTCGTTCGTCGTCCTCGTCCTTGGCGAGATGCCGCGTCAGGTACAGCGACTCCAACGCCAGCTCGACGGCCGACGCGATGCGGCCGACGGGATCCTTCGGACCGGCGCCCAGCCGCGCCGCGACCTCGTGCAGCACCGGCAGTTCCGGCAACGCGGCCAGCAGGTCACCCGCGTGCACGCGGTCGCCGGTCGCGACGGGGTGCCCGTCGGAGACCGTGTCCGCCAGCGCGCGCAGGTTGAGCCCGGCGAAGCGGTTGCGCGCGGTGTCCGCGATCGAGCGGCGCAGCAGGTGGATCAGGACCTCGTCCTCGCGCCCCTCCTCCCCCGCCTCGAACTCGAGCTTGCCGCGCAGCACGTCCGGCACCGACAACAGGTCGACGGGCCGCGCGATCGCGGGCGTCTCGCCGATCAACGCGCTGCGCCGCAACGCGGACGCCGCAACCGTTTCCGCCGCCGCGACCGCGAACCGCGCCGAGACACCCGACCGCTGGTCGATCGACGTCGACTCGCGCAGGTGCCGGACGAACCGGGCGATGATCTCCAGCAGGTGGTCGCCCACCTCGGCGACGACGTCGGCCTCCTGCCGCACGAGCGCGACCTCGTCGGCGATCTCCAGCGGGTAGTGCGTGCGCACCTCGGCGCCGAACCGGTCCTTCAGCGGCGTGATGATGCGGCCGCGGTTCGTGTAGTCCTCGGGGTTCGCGGTCGCGACGAGCAGCACGTCCAGCGGCAGCCGCAGCGTGTAGCCGCGAACCTGGATGTCGCGTTCCTCCATGACGTTGAGCAGCGCGACCTGGATGCGTTCGGCGAGGTCCGGCAGCTCGTTGATCGCGATGATCCCACGGTGGCCGCGCGGCAGCAGGCCGTAGTGGATCGTCTCCGGGTCGCCGAGACTGCGCCCCTCCGCGACCTTCACCGGGTCGACGTCGCCGACCAGGTCGCCGACGGACGTGTCCGGCGTGGCGAGCTTCTCGGCGTACCGCTCGTCGCGGTGCCGCCACACGACGGGCAGGTCGTCGCCCAGCTCGCGGGCCCGCCGCTTGGATTCGGGTGTGATCGGCTCCAGCGGGTGTTCGCCCAGCTCGGAGCCCTCGATGACCGGCGTCCACTCGTCCAGCAACGTCACGAGCGTGCGCAGCAACCGGGTCTTGCCCTGGCCACGTTCACCCAGCAGGACGACGTCGTGCCCGGCGAGCAACGCCCGTTCGAGCTGCGGCAACACGGTCCGCTCGAAGCCGACGATGCCCGGCCACGGGTCCCGGCGTTCGCGCAGCGCGGCGAGGAGGTTGTCCCTGATCTCGGTCTTCACGCCGCGCGGCCGGTGCCCTGCGGCACGCAGCTCGCCCACCGTGCGTTCTTTCGGGGCGTTCTGGGTCACGTCACCGACGCTACTTGCGGTTGCCGCCGGAGTCGACGTGGAGCGACTCCAGCCCACGCAGCGTGACCGCATCGGAATTGCGAGTGTCCGTCACAAATTCGACCATTTAAAGATACCGCCGGGTAGACACTTCCGGATGGAATATCAACAAATTATTCTGCGTGCGTTCTCCGTGTGCTGAAACCGCACCGATCCCCCGGCGCCCGGCCGGAGAACTCCGAAAGCGTGGTGCTTTCATGTCCATGCGCGATCATTCACGCAACCGCAGATGGCTCCTCCGAGCGCTGGCCGCGACCTTCGGAGCCGGCGTCGCCACGGTCACCGGTCTGCCCGGCGCCTCGCGGGCCCGAGCGGCGTGCGGGGACCAACCGGTCTTCGACGCGTGCAAGGACGCCGGGCACACCGCGCTCCACGCGTGCGCGTTCGACGACTGGGCCTGCAAGTGCGCTGCGAACACGGCACTTCAGAACTGCTACCTCACCTGTGTGGACGATCCGGAGATCCAGGCCGAGGCGCAGGAGGTCGCGGCCGCCCGCCAGCAGTCGTGTTCCCTGGCGGCATGATCTCCGCCTTCCTGTTCGGTACGCGACTCGCGCTCGGCACGATGCTGCTGGTCGCCGGCGCGGCGAAGCTCGGGTCCACTGTGGACTTCGCCGCGACCGTCGATCGGTACCGCGTGCTGCCCGCCGCGCTCGTTCCCCTTGTCGCCACACTGGTTCCGCTGCTCGAGGTGGGCTGCGGCGCGCTACTGCTGCTCGGTGTGGCGCCGCGCGTCGCGGCGCCACTCGCCGCCGGGCTGCTGGTCGCGTTCGCCGTGGCGATGGCGGTGAACCTGGTGCGGGGCGAGCGGTTCGACTGCGGCTGCGGCGGCACCGACCGCGAGATCAGCTGGTGGCTCGTGGCGCGCAACGTCGTGCTGTCCGCTGCCGCCGTCGCCGTGGCCGCCCTGCCCTCGGCGGTGCCCGCGGTCACCGGAATCGCCGTGGTGATCACGTTGGTCGCCATGGCGCTGACCGCGCAAGTGGTGTCCGGCGCGGCACATCTGGCGCGAGTGCTGGGGAAACCGGCGTGAGCACACCGTGGATCGCCGCGTTCGTCGCGCTGACCGTGCTGGTGATCGCGCAGTCGATCGTGCTGCTCGGCTTGGTGAGCAAGGTGACGACCGCACTCGAACGTGCCGAGGTGCACACGTCCAGCGGACCACAGCCCGGGACACCGTTGCCCGCACTGGAACTCGAGGACGCCGACGGGGCGCCGGCGACCGTCGGCGAGCCGCCACTCGTGCTCCTGATGCTGAACCCGCGGTGCGGGCCCTGCGCACGACTGCTCGAACGGCTGAACAGGACGAAGAACGCGCCGCCCGACCGCGTCGTGGCGATCATCGACGTCGCCGCGCGGCCCGCGCCGGTGCCACCGTGGCTGACCGTGCTCTACCAGCGGGACGGGACGGCCGACCGCGCGCTCCGGCTCGATCGAACCCCGCTGGCCCTCACGGTGGACAACGACGGCCGGATCGCCGCCACACGGGTGCCGGTGAACGCCGCCGATTTGCTGGTGTCGCCATTCGGTGTCGTCCAGAAAAGCCCGGAATTGTAGGAAGCCTCGTTTCGCGAACGGTCAGCCCTCGCATGGTGCACAATGGCCGGCGATGAGTGTTGACTTTCGATGGGCGCCCTCCCCCGCGGACTGGCGCACCAGCCTCCGGACGATGGTCCCGATGTTCCGCTGGGCCCCCTGGTTCGCCCTGGTCCTGGGCGGGTTCTCGGTCGTGCTGCTGTTCGTGGACATGACCGCCGCCGGCCTGTTCGGCCTGGCGTTCGCGCTGGTCATCGGCCTGATGGAGCCGGTCGCCGTGTGGTGGCGGTTCAGCTCGAACGACCTGGTCAGCCAGACCGTCGTGGGCAGCGCCGACGAGTACTCGTTCCGCATGGCCGTCGGCGGCACGATCCGCGAGGAGATCGACTGGGCGGAGCTGCCCAGCTGGACCGAGACGCGGTCCGGGTTCGTCCTGCGCACCCTCGACGAGGGCGCCGTCGCGTTGTCGGTGCCGCACCGGGCGTTCGCCGATCAAGACGAACGTGACCGGTTCCGTGCCCTGTTGGAACGCCACATCGGACCCGTTGGCTAGCGCACCGCCCCGCACGCCGTAATCTCGAAGCGTGTCCTGTGCGAGTGCCACGCTGGTCGTGTGGACGTCGGGATGGCTGCATGGTCTGGCCGCCTCCGACGACGTCCTCGACGCCCTGCAGACGTGGGCCGAGCTGCACGAGGTGGTCGCCGACGACGACGGCACGGCCACCGCGCTCGACCTGCCCGGTCCCGACGAGGCCCCCGTGGGGCCCGCCCTGCTGCTGGCCGCCCTGCGGCGGGCGGGAGCGACCGGCGCACGGCTCGTACTTCCCGTCGCCGGGGATGTTCGCGGACTCGGCGGCAAGGGCCCCCTCTCCCAGTGCGCTCTGCGTGCCGGCGAGGCGATCGTCGTGCCTTCGGTGAGCGTCGGACTCGTGCCCAAACTCGTCGCCGATGGCGTGATGCGGTGGACTGTGTTCGATTTGCCCACTTCTTCGGGTTTGGAGCACATTCCGATCGGCGAGGCCGAGCACGGGCTCGGTGCCGCGATGCGGGAGGCCGCCAGCACGCTGGTGACGTTGGACGTGGCGCGGCACCGGCCCAACGTGCGCAAGGAGATCGCGGAGCTGGCCACCGCCAACTCGACGCTGCCCTGGCCGCAGGGGATGCCGCCTCGGGCGCTGCGGGTGTTGCAGCGGGCCGCGGAGGTGGACGCGATTCTCAAGGTCGCCGCGTCCGACACTCCCGGTGGGGCGATGTCGGCTTCGGCCACCGAGGCTCGCGCTCAGGCGTTGCGGCCGCTGTCGGACGCGGTGCGGCGGGCTCGGTGTGCTGCCGTGGACGAGGCCGTCCGGGTGCTGGCCGACCAGTCCGCCGGCCGTCACTGAGACCAGCGGCGCAGCCGAACGGCCCAGCACGATTCCTCCGAATCCCCTCACCCGCCCGAGCCGATCCTGATTAGCTGATCGGATGTGGGATCCGTTCGGCACGCTGGAGAACGCGCTGTGGATCGGCGGCGCGCAGTGGTCGGGTAAGTCGACCGTCGGGCGCATCCTCGCGCACCGGCACGGGATCACGGTGTACCACTACGACTACCACGACGCGCGCGGCCACAACGACCGGCGCATCGCCCAGCGCGCGCTGCGCGG
Source organism: Lentzea sp. NBRC 105346 (assembly GCF_030269605.1). Classification (GTDB taxonomy): domain Bacteria; phylum Actinomycetota; class Actinomycetes; order Mycobacteriales; family Pseudonocardiaceae; genus Lentzea. The sequence goes on along the minus strand of NZ_BSTQ01000008.1, from coordinate 34,698 downwards.
GCAGCCGTTGTACGGCCGCGAACCGGAGCCGACCGCCGAACTGGAAGCGCAGCGCATCCTGGAGGAAAGCTTCGCCGACCGGTTCGAGTGGGCGCTGGACGACCTGCGCGCGCTCGTCTCCGGCCGGCCCGTCCTCGCGGAGGGATGGGGACTGCGGCCCGAGCTGGTCATGGAGTTCAGCAAGCCGGACCGGATGATCGTGATGGTGCCGAGCGAGGACTTCCGGCAGCACCAGGCCCGCACGCTCAAGCGGGCCGCGATCAAGAACATCGACCGCGACCGGATCATCGCGGAGGATGCCGTTCAGAACGCACGGAAACTAGGCGTGCGGGTGTACGAAGTGGACGGTTCGCGCGACGCCGAACAGGTCGCCGGCGACGTGGCCGATCATTTCGCCGAACAACTTCGCCAATGAATTCAATTCCCCCTCAACCGCAATGGAGTTCGGAGACGAACACCTGGCAGAACGAGAGGGGGAAGCAAGATGCACTCGGTGATCAACCGCTACGTCCGCAACCTCGGGTGGCCGCTGCTCGTCCGCGACGACGGCGTGTTCCTGCCCGGTGGCCTCGACATCGTGGGGCTGCGCGTGCACGCCGGGCTCGCCGGCGAGGTGAACACCGAGATCCGGCGGCGCGAGATCGTCGTTCCGATTCTGGCCGTGCCGCACCACTGGATCTTCCTCACCGAGGAGCCGTACCAGCGGTTGCCGCCGAACGTCGCCGTCGCGCGCGGGCCGATTCCGTTGCCACCGACCGAAGTGGACGGTGTGGTCACCCGCTGGGTCAGCGCTCCCACTTCGAACGTGCCGCCTGCCGCTGTCGTGGTCGACGCGATCAGGTTCGTGCAGCGCAAGCGTTGAGGACGGTCGGCGGCCCATGACGCCGACCTGCGACGGGGCTGGTTCCGAGACCGGCGACCCTCCCATCGGCCGGGTGCTCCCGGCCCCGTCGCGACATAAAGCACCGCTCGCCCCCGGTCCCCGACACACCCCGCGGGGGCGAGCGGCCCGTCAAGCTGAGCGAACGTGACGTTTGGGGACATAGAAGTCCGCAAACGTCACGTTCGCTAGCGGCTGGTGGGGCGCTTGGCAGGCTCGCAGCACAGCGGCGCGCAGAACGCACCGTCCACAGTGCATCCCAAGGCGGCGAACGAGGACAGCTTGCGCGCCGGGACGCCGTCGGTGTGCTCGCGGACCAGTTCGATCACCAGCTCGGCGAAGCGGGGGTCGGAGTTCGGCGTCGCGGCTCGGGCGAACTCCATGCCCAGCTCCGCGGCCCTGTCACGGGCCTCGGTGTCCAGGTCCCACACGACCTCGAGGTGATCGGACACGAAACCGATGGGGCACACGACAACCCCGGACACGCCCGCGGAGTGCAGGGACTCGATGTGGTCCACGATGTCCGGCTCCAGCCACGGTATCTGCGGCGGGCCGGACCGCGACTGCCACACCACGTCGTACTCGGTCAGGCCCAGCTCCAACGCCACCAAGCGAGAAGCCTCGGCCACCTGACGCGAGTACAGGTTTCCCCCGAGCTCGGGCGGACCGGCGGCCTTGTCCGCGGACACGGGCACGGAGTGCGCAGTGAACACCACGCGGCTCGGGCCGGACAGCGAAGCCATGGCCGCGCGAACGGCGTCGGCGAAAGCCCCGATGAAAAGCGGATGGTCGAAGAACTGGCGCAGCTTCACCAACTCCGGGCCGTCCGGAACGGCGGCACGCGCGCGCAGGATGTCCTCGTCGTACTGGCGGCACGCCGAGTAGCCGCCGTACGCCGACGTCGGGAACACCAGGGCCCGGCGCACCCCGTCGGAGGTCATCTTCGCGAGGGTGTCCTCGACCATGGGATGCCAGTTGCGGTTGCCGAAGTAGATCGGCAGGTCGAGCCCGGCCGAGCGGACGGCCTCGATGGCCGACAGGTTCAGCGAGTTGATCGGGGATACGCCACCGAAGTGCTGGTAGTGCGCCTCGACCTCGTCGAGACGCTCCGGCGGGACTCCGCGGCCGCGCGTCACGTTCTCCAGGAAGGGACGAACATCGGCCGGGCCTTCCGGGCCCCCGAACGACAACCAGAGCAGCGCGTCGAAACTCACGGTCCACATCCTGGTACCCGGCAACCGAACCCGCACAACCGGGGTTGCCTTGACGCGAACGTCAAGGTTTAGCGTCACGGACATGCGGATCGGTGAACTCGCGAAGAGAGCAGGCACCACGACCCGCGCGCTGCGGTTCTACGAGGCGCAGGGGCTGCTCGGGGTGCGGCGGTCGGCCAACGGCTACCGGGAGTACGACGAGGACGACGTCCAGCTGGTCAGCGAGATCCGGACGCTGCAGGCGATCGGGCTGAGCCTGGAGGACACCCGGCCGTTCGTCGAGTGCCTGCGCGCCGGGCACGAGACCGGCGACTCGTGCGCCGGGTCGATCGAGGTCTACGAGCGCAAGCTCGCGGAGATCGACGCGTGCCTGGAGCGGCTCAACAGCCTGAGAAACGGAATCACCCAGAAGCTGGCCGCGGCGATCGCGCGTCAGCCCGGACCGTGTGAGGTGCCATGATCGTCGTCACGGACGAGACGTTCGAACGGGAAGTGCTGCGGCAGGACAAGCCGGTGCTGGTGGACTTCTGGGCGCAGTGGTGCCCGCCGTGCCACATGATCGTGCCGGTGCTGGAGGAGATCGCGCGCGAACGCGACGACCTGGTGGTCCGCAAGCTCAACACGGACGAGAACCCGCTCGTCTCGCGGACCTACCAGGTCATGTCACTGCCCACGTTGATGTTGTTCGTCAACGGGGAGCCGGTGCGCTCCGTCGTCGGCGCGCGACCGAAGGCGAAGCTGCTGCGGGAGCTCGGACTAGAGCCCCAGGAAGTGCACGCCGCCGTCCACGAACACCATTGAACCGGTGGTCGCGGGGAACCAGTCGGACAGCAGGCCGCACACGGACTTCGCGACCGGCTCGTGGGCGTTCTCGACGTCCCAGCCCAGCGGGGCCTTCTCGCCCCACATCTTCTCCAGCTCGACGAAGCCGGGGATGGACTTGGCGGCCATCGTCTTCACCGGGCCGGCCGAGATCAGGTTGACCCGGATGCCGTCCTGGCCGAGGTCGCGCGCCATGTAGCGGTTGACCGCCTCGAACGCCGCCTTGGCGGGGCCCATCCAGTTGTACGCGGGCCACGCCTGGCGCGCGTCGAAGTCGAGGCCGACGACCGACGAGCCGCGGGTCAGCAGCGGCAGCACGGCCTTGACCAGCGACTTGTACGAGTACGCCGAGATCTCGACGGCCTTCGACACGTCCTCCCACGGCGCGTCCATGAACGGCTCGCCGAGGCACGACGGCGGCGCGTAGCCGATGGCGTGCACGACCCCGTCGAGGCCGTCGACGTGTTCGCGGACCCGGTCGGCCAGCGTGTCCAGGTGCTCCTGGTTCTGCACGTCCAGCTCGATCACCGGCGCCTCTTCGGGCAGGCGCTTGGCGATGCGCTCCACGAGGCTGAGCCGGCCGAACCCGGTCAGCACGACCTTCGCGCCCTGCTCCTGCGCGACCCGTGCGACGTGGAAGGCGATCGACGCGTCGGTGATGACACCGGTGACCAGCAGTCGCTTGCCTTCGAGCAGTCCCGTCACTTACGTCCTCCGATTAGGCGGTATTCAGCGGAAAGAGTGTCAGTGGCCCATGCCGAGGCCGCCGTCAACGGGCAGCACCGCGCCGTTGATGTAGCCCGCGTCGTCGGAGGCCAGGAACGTGACGGCCTTGGCGATCTCGTCGGCCGAACCGTAACGCCCGGCCGGGATCTTCTTCAGCGCCGCGTCGCGCACGGCTTCGGGCAGCGCGTCGGTCATGTCGGTCGTGATGAACCCCGGCGCGACGACGTTGGCGGTGATGTTGCGCGACCCGAGCTCAGCGGTGATCGAGCGCGCCATACCGATCATGCCCGCCTTGCTGGCGGCGTAGTTCACCTGACCGGGGCCACCCGAGAGCCCCACAACGGACGAGATGAACACGATCCGGCCGAACTTCTTGCGCAACATCCCCTTCGACGCGCGCTGGGCGAACCGGAACGCGCCCACGAGGTTCGCGTCGAGCACACGGGTGAACTGCTCCTCGCTCATGCGCAGCAGCAGCGTGTCGTCCGTGATGCCCGCGTTGGCCACCAGCACCTCGACCGGGCCGTGCGCGGCCTCCACCTCGGCGAACGCGGCGTCCACCTCGTCAGCGCTGGTGACGTCGCACTTCACGCCGAGCAGGCCCTCGGGAGCGCCCGAACCCCGGTGTGTCACCGCGACCTTGTCGCCCTGCGCGGCGAACGCCTTGGCGATGGCGAGGCCGATGCCCCGATTGCCCCCGGTGACCAGTACGGACCGTCCCACGACCACTCCCATCGGTGCTGGTTGACCGACCGAATCTATCCCCTACCGCTCAGTACCCCGTCATCGGCCGAGGCACGTCACACACGGGCTCGCCAAGATCACCTCCAGCGGCCGCCGGGACCGCGGGTAGGCCGTCATGGCCACTTTTGGGGACCTGAGGTCCGTGAAGGTGGCCATAACGGTCCTTCGGCGGGCGGGGGTGGGGGACGGGAGAATCGGGCGGGTGACCGCCTTTGAAGATCACCTCCGGGAGTTGGACGCCGATGTCCTCTCGGACTCGGCCAGCAGAGCGCTCTACTCCGCTGACGCCTCCAACTACCGGCACGTCCCACGGGTGATCATCAGGCCGAAATCGATCGACGCCGTCGTCGAGGCCGTCGCGATCGCCGCCGAACACGGCATCCCGATCACCAGCCGCGGCGCCGGCACGTCGATCGCGGGCAACGCCACCGGCACCGGACTTGTGATCGACTTCTCGCGGTACCTCGACCGCATCGAGGTCGAAGGCGACCGGGCGACGGTCCAGCCCGGAGCCGTCCTTGATCGGATCAACGAACAGTCGAAAACCCACCTCTTCGGCCCCGACCCGTCCACGCACTCGCGGTGCTCGGTCGGCGGCATGATCGGCAACAACGCCTGCGGCGCGCACTCCGTCAAATGGGGTAAGACCAGCGAGAACGTCAACTGGCTGGACGTGCTCACCGCGGACGGGCGACGGTTCCGCACGGATCAGCCACCCCCACTCGCCCTGCCGGAAGCCGACCCAAAGTGGTTTCCGAAACTCAGCCGTCGCGTCTCGGGCTACGCACTGGACGCGTTGCCGGACCTCACGAAAGCCCTGATCGGCACCGAGGGCACGTGCGTCGTGGTGCTCGGCGCCGGACTGAAACTCGTGCCGAAGCCCGAGCGGCGCATCCTCGTCGTCCTGGGGTTCGCCGACACCTACGACGCCGCCGACCAGGTCGTCGCCCTGCGCGAGCTGGACGTCCTGGCCGTCGAGGGCATCGACGAAGCCCTGGTCCGGGTTCTGCCGGCCAAGCCGGATCTTCCCGAAGGACGCAGCTGGTTGTTCGTCGAAGTCGAACACGATTCGACGGCGCGTGCGGTGGCCGAGCAGATCACTAGGAACAGTCGAACGGTGTACGACAATGCCGAACAGCGGGCGCTGTGGCGCATCCGGGAGGACGGCGCCGGCCTCGCTACACGTATGCCGGACGGGTCCGAGGCTTGGTCGGGCTGGGAGGACGCCGCCGTCCCGCCGGAGAATCTTGGGCGGTACCTGCGGGACTTCGACGCCTTGCTCGGCAGGCATGGCCGGCGGGGCATCACCTACGGCCACTACGGCGAGGGCTGCATCCACGTTCGCATCGACTTCGACTTCGCCAAGGGGCACCGGAGGTTCCTCGAGGAGGCCGCGGACCTGGTGATCAGCCACGGCGGGTCGCTGAGCGGCGAACACGGCGACGGGCAGGCGCGCGGCGAGTTGCTGAGCCGCATGTACCCGCCGGAGGCGATCAACGCGTTCAAGGCGTTCAAGCACGCGTTCGACCCGGACAACCTGCTCAACCCGGGACGCATCGTCGACCCGCTGCCCCTCGACCAGGACCTGCGGATTCTCGTGGCACCGCCGCGGATTCCCACGAGACAGGAGTTCGCCGCGGACACCCGCCGGTGCGTGGGCGTCGGCAAGTGCCTCAACACCAAGGGCGGCGTGATGTGCCCGAGCTACCGGGTCACCCGCGAGGAGAAGCACTCGACCCGCGGCCGCGCGCACCTGCTGTTCGAGATGCTCAACGGCGGCGTCATCAAGGACGGGTGGCGCTCGGCCGAGGTGCGCGACGCCCTCGACCTCTGCCTGTCCTGCAAGGGGTGCAAACGGGACTGTCCGGTCGACGTGGACATGGCGGCGTACAAGGCGGAGTTCCTGCACCACCACTACAAAGGCCGCATCCGGCCGGCGTCGCACTATTCCATGGGCTGGCTGCCGTTGTGGCTGCGGCTGAACCTGGTCAACCGGCTGACCACCAGGTTCCGCGCGCTCGGCGGAATAGCCCCGGAACGCGAGCTGCCGACACCAGCGAGAAGGACACTGCAGAAACTGGTCAAAACCAAGGGAGAGGGCACCCCGGTCCTGCTGTTCCCGGACACGTTCACCAACCACTTCGAACCGGACATCGGAGTCGATGCCGCGAACGTGCTGGCGCACCTGGGACACCGTGTCGAGGTACCGCCAGGGACTGTCTGTTGTGGACTGACGTGGCACTCGACCGGACAGCTCGGGATGGCCGAGCGCGTGCTCCGCCGCACAGCGCGCCTGCTCGCACCCTGGACGGAGCAGGGCATTGCGGTGGTCGGGCTGGAACCCAGCTGTACCGCGTTCCTGCGCAAAGACGCCCCGAAGCTCACTGCGGACGAGAATGTCCAAAAACTGGCCATATCGGTCCGGACGTTCGCCGAACAAGTTGCGTCCGAGCTGCCCACACTCGAAATTCACGGAAACGCATTGGTCCAGACCCACTGCCACCAGTACGCGGATCTCGGGTTCGACGCCGATCGCCGCGCGTTCCGGGCCGCGGGGATCGAAGCGACCGTACTCGACTCCGGTTGTTGCGGTCTGGCCGGGAATTTCGGCTTCGAGAAGGGGCACCACGAGGTATCGATGGCGTGCGGCGAAAGGGTCCTACTGCCCGCGGTTCGTGCGACAAACGACCTGGTGGTGGCCGATGGATTCAGTTGCCGAACGCAAATCCGCCAGGGCAGCGGGAAAGAGCCTGTTCATCTGGCAACTGTGATCGCGAACGCGCTGGGCCTGACGTCCAAAAGAAACGTAACGAGACGACAACTTCACTCTTAAGTAGGGAAATCCCGGTAACCCTGAACCGGAACTGGGGAACTTTCGTTCTCCATCCCATGCACAAACACGGGCTGCGGGAGCGCCTCACCGGCGGCGCGCCGATCTTTCCGCTGGCAGTCCTTTTCGGACTCAACATCACAGACGAACTCGATACGCTCGCGTTCCAGGCACTGACCCCGGAGATCCGGGACGCGTTCGGCCTGTCCAACAGCCAGATCATCGCCATGGGCACGATTCTCGGCATCAGTTTGATGCTGGGTTCGGTGCCTTCGGGATTCCTGGGCGACCGCGCGAACCGCGTGCGACTCGCCAGCTGCGCGGCTCTGCTCTGGGGCGTCGCGGGCGCGTTCACCGGACTTGCCGCGACGTTCACGGTTTTCGTGCTGTTGAGGATCGTCGCGGCCGTCGCCCGCGTGTCCAACGAGCCCATCCATTCCAGCCTGCTCGCCGACTTCTACCCACCACGAAGGCTGCCCGGGATCTTTTTCGTGCACCGCCTGGCGAACCCGTCCGCAGCAGCGGCGGGTGTGCTGATCGGCTGGCTCGGTTCCACCTACGGGTGGCAGCTCACGTTCGTGCTGATCTCGTTGCCCACCTTCGTGATCGCGCTTTTGGGTCTGCGCTTGTCCGAACCGGTGCGCGGCGGCACGATGGGGATCAAGACGGCGACACCCGCCGTCGGATTCCGCGAAGCGTGCCGCCAACTCTTCGCCGTGCGAACGTTGCGCGGCCTTTGGGTGGGCGCCTTGTTGCTGGGCATGCTGATCATCCCGTTGCGGCAGCTGCAGTCGCTGTTGTTCGAACAGCGTTTCGGCTACGGCCCCGTCGGACGCGGAACGATTCTCGCGCTCGGCGGCTTCGGGTTGATCGCCGGCATCATCGTCGGCGGCTACCTCGCGGAACGCGCCGTTTCACGCGGCAACATCCGCGGGCTCGGATTCGTGGTCGGCGCGACGATCGCCATCGTCGCGCTCACGCAGAGCGGCATGGTCGTGATGCCGTGGGAGAGCTTGGTTCTCGTCGTCAAGTTCATCAACGCCGCGGTGATCGGCGCTTACCAGCCGGCTTTCTACACGTTGGTGAGCTACGTCTCGCCACCGAACGTCCGGTCCCAGGCGTATGCCTGGGCGTACGGACTTTCCGGCGCGGGCGGCGTGCTCTCCCTCGGCATCACGACATTCACGGCGCCGCTCGGAGCGGGCACGAGCCTGCTCGCACTGTCCGGGTTCGCGGCGCTCGCGGGCGCCGCGATTCTCCGGTCGACCCGCCATATCAACGAGGACCAGATCGTCCCGACACTGCGTCAAGAGGAGATTTCCCTCCGATGAAGAGCTTGGTCGAGCTAGTCAGCGGCCATGCACAACTCCGCCCCCACCACACCGCGTTGACCTTCCTTGCGGACGGCGAAAACGTCACAGCCCGCATGGACTACGCGGAGATCGACCGGAAAGCACGGTCGATCGCGTCCCGACTCGGTCGGCCGGGCGAGCGTGCTTTGCTGCTCTACCCCTCCGGACCCGATTTCGTCACCGCGTTCCTCGGCTGTCTCTACGCCGGCGTGATCGCGGTTCCCGCCTATCCCCCGATGTCCGACAAACACCTGGCCCGGTTGCACGCCGTCGTCGACGACGCGCAGGCCTCGCTCGTGCTCACGTTGCACGGGCTGGACTTCCCGGGCATGGAGGTGATCGCTACCGACGAACTCGAAGACGCCTCCGGCGACTGGCGCCGGCCCGAACTGCCGGACGTCGCGTTCCTGCAGTACACCTCGGGTTCCACGGGAAACCCCAAGGGCGTCGTCCTGACGCACGCCAACCTGTTGAGCAACCTCGAAATGCTGGCCCGGGCGACCGACCACGGTGGCCCCCCGAAGTTCGTGTCGTGGCTTCCGCTGTTCCACGACATGGGCCTCATCGCCAAGCTGCTGCACGCGTTCTACTGGGGCGCCGAGTGCGTGGTGATGCCACCACAGGCGTTCCTGCAGGACCCGATCCGCTGGCTGCGCGCGATCAGCGAGCACGGCGGCACCGTCAGCGGCGCCCCGAACTTCGCGTTCAACCTGTGCGTACGGCGCACGACCGCGGAGCAGCGCGAGGGCCTGGACCTGAGCAGCTGGCGCGTCGCCTACGACGCGGCCGAGCCGGTGCGCGCGAGCACACTGCGATCGTTCGCGAACACGTTCGGACCGTACGGATTCCGCCCGGAGACGGCATTCCCGTGCTACGGCCTGGCCGAGAACTCGGTGTTCGTCTGCGGCCCCGGCTGGGACGCGACGCCGAAGGTGTCCACTGTGGATCGTTCCGCGCTGGAACGCCATGAGGTGCGGCCGGGCACGCACGAGCTGGTCGGGCTCGGCCGGGTGTCGGGCGACCAGCGGCTGCGCATCGTGTCCCAGCAGGGCGTGGTACTCGGCCCGAACGCGGTCGGCGAGGTGTGGACGACCGGTGCCAGCACCGGAATCGGCTACTGGCGCCGCCCCGACGAGAGCCTCGCGACGTTCGGCAACGTGCTGCCCGGCGAGCCGGGCACCTGGCTGCGCACCGGCGACCTCGGGTTCCTCGACGAGACCGGCGAGCTGTTCCTCACCGGCCGGCTCAAGGATCTGATCATCGTCAACGGCCGCAACATCTACCCGCAGGACCTGGAACGCACCGCCGAGGCGACGCATCCGGGGCTGCGCAAGGGCTGCGGCGCGGCGTTCTCCGTCGGCGACGACGAGAAGGTCGTCATCGTGTACGAGGTGCTGGACGCCCACGCCGAGTCGGGCCTGACCGTCGCCGCGGCGCTCGCCGCGGAACACGACGTCTCGTTGTACGAACTGGTGCTCATCCGCCCGAAGACCGTGCCGAAGACGTCCAGCGGCAAGATCGCCCGGCGGGCCTGCCGGCAGGGCTACCTGGACGGCACGCTCGACGTGATCGGCCGCTGGCGGCCGGTCTACGACGAGGTGCTCGCGATCGTCAGCGAACGCATCGGCAAGGGCATCGCACCCGGTCAGGCGTTCGCGAGCGCCGGGGTCGACTCGGTGACCGCGGTCGCGATCTCCGGTGACCTGCAACGGCTGCTGGGCCGTCCGCTGCCGGCGACGCTGCTGTTCGACCACCCGACTCCCGAGGCGGTGGCCGCGTTCCTGTCCGGGACCGAAGTCCGGCCGTCCGTCGCCGCCCACGGCGCGGACGAGCCGATCGCGGTCATCGGGCTCGGCTGCCGGTTCCCCGGCGCGGGCAACCCGGACGAGTTCTGGGAGCTGCTCGACCGCGGCGGTGACGCGATCACCGAACGGGACGGCGTGCGCGGCGGTTTCCTGGAGAACGTCGCCGACTTCGACCCGGAGTTCTTCGGCATCGCGCCGGCCGAGGCCACGGGCATGGACCCGCAGCAGCGCCTGCTGCTGGAGGTGGCCTGGGAGGCCCTGGAACACGCCGGCATCGCGCCCACCTCGCTCGCGGGCGGCGGAACCGGCGTCTTCGTCGGTATCAGCAACAACGACTACGCGCGGCTGCTGGGTGATCGGCTGGACGCGCATTACGGCACGGGCAACGCGTTGAGCATCGCGGCGAACAGGTTGTCGTACCTGCTGGACCTGCGCGGTCCGAGCGTCGCGATCGACACGGCGTGCTCGTCGTCGCTGGTCGCGGTCCACCAGGCGCGTGCGTCACTGCGGCGTGGGGAGTCGCAGTTGGCGCTGGCCGGTGGCGTGAACCTGATTCTTGCCCCTCATCTGTCAACTGTTTTCAGTCAGGCGCGCATGTTGTCCGCCGACGGACGCTGCAAGACGTTCAGCGCCGACGCCGACGGGTACGTGCGCTCCGAGGGCTGCGGGGTCGTGGTGCTGAAGCCGCTGTCGACCGCGCTGGCCGACGGCGACGAGGTGCTGGCCGTGATCCGCGGCTCGGCGGTGAACCAGGACGGCCGCAGCAACGGCCTGACCGCGCCCAACGGCCCGGCCCAGAAGGCCGTGGTCACCGGCGCCTGGGCCGACGCGGGCGTGACCGCCGCCGACATCGGGTACGTCGAGGCGCACGGCACCGGCACGCCGCTCGGCGATCCCATCGAGTACGGGGCGCTCGCGGACGTGTTGCGCGGCAACGAGGGCTGTCTGCTCGCGTCGGTCAAGACCAACATCGGGCACCTCGAGTCGGCGGCCGGGATCGCGGGCCTGATCAAGGTCGTGCTGTCGTTGCGGCACAACCGGATTCCGGCCCACCGGAACCTGAGCGTGCTCAACCCGCACATCGACGCGGCCGGCTCACCGTTGTCGATTCCGGCGTCCGCCACCGAGTGGCCCCGGAAGATCGCGGGCGTCAGCTCGTTCGGCTTCGGCGGCACCAACGCGCACGTCGTCGTCGCCGCGGCACCGGAACAGCCGATCAAGCGTTCCCCGGCCGACCGGTACGTGCTGGCGTTGTCCGCGCACACCGAGTCCGCGTTGCGGGAGCTGGCGCTGCTGTTCGCGGACCGGCTGGCCGAGGGCGACCTGCACGCGGCGGACGTGTGCGCCACGGCCAACTCCGGCCGTGCGCCGCAACGGTTCCGGCTGGCCGTCGCCGGCCGTGACACCGCCGAGCTGGCCGCCGCGTTGTCGGACTTCGTGCTCGGCAGGCACGTGACGCCGGCCGACGACCTGGCCACGGCGTGGCTCGCGGGTACCTCGGTGCGGTGGCCGTACCGGGGACGCAGGGTGTCGTTGCCGACCACGCCGTTCCAGCGGTCGCGGTACTGGCTGCCCGAGCCAGTGCAGCAGTATGTGTGGCAGCGGGTCGTGGCGCCGGGCGGTGTGCCGGTGTTCGACGACCACCGTGTGCAGGGCCAGGTCGTGGTGCCCGGCGTGAGCTACGTCGAGATGGCGCTGTCCGCGGCGTTCGAGCTGACCGGCGTGCGGCATCGGGCGGAGGACGTCGAGTTCCGGGCCGTCCTCGCGCTCACCGGACGGCAGAGCATAAAAGTGGCCCTCGACGACCGGATGCGGTTCACCATCCACAGTGGACCAGAATCCACGCTGCACGCGACCGGCCGGCTCGTGCCCGAGCCGGTGATCCAGGCCGACCCGATCCAGCTGCGAGGCCGTCAGGTCTCGGCCGGGGAGTACTACGAGATCATGTCGCGCAGCGTCGAGTACGGCCCCTCGCTGCGCTGCGTGCGGCAGGCGTGGGTGGCCGACGGCGAGTCGTTCGCCGCGCTCGCGCCGTCCAGCACGGAAGCGTTGCTGGACACGGGTTTCCAGCTCCTCGGGCTGCTGCTCGACGGCAGTTCGCTGGTGCTGCCCGTCGGCATCGAGCGGGTGACCGTGCTGCGGCCGTGGTCCGGTCCGGTGACCGCGCACGCGACGCAGCTGGCGCCCGGATACGGCACCGTGCGCTGGTGGGACGCCGTGGGCGTGTTCGCCGAAGCGCAGGGCATGCGGCTCAAGATCGCCGAACAGACCAATGCCCGGCAGAGCGCCGGCGTCGCCGCCACGTTCGAGGTCGAGGACGTCGGCAAGCAGCTGCGCGATCGGCTGGCGCTGGTGCTGGAGATCGACCCGGCGCGCATCGACGACCAGCAGCCGATGACCGACCTGGGCCTCGACTCGCTGATGTCCATGGATCTGCTGGGCGACCTGAAGCGGGACCTCGGCGTCGACGTGCCCGCGGTGCGGGTGCTCAGCGGCGCCAGCCTCGCCGAGCTCACCGAGACGGTGCTGGCCCAGCTCACCGAACTGACCGACGACCAGGAACGAGAGGAGTTCGTACTGTGATCAGGGAGCTCCTGGACGACTTGAAGGCGGCACGGATCCGCCTCGCGCTCGACGGCGACTCGCTGCGGGTGTCCGCGCCGCGGGACGCCGACACCACCGGGTTGCGGCTGCGGCTCGCCACCCACAAGGCCGCGCTGGTCGAGCACCTGCGCGCGCAGGAGGCCGCGGTCGGCCCGATCGAGGTCGTGCCGCGTGCAGATCTGCCGCTCGCACCGAACCAGCGGGCGTTGTGGCTGCTGGACGAGTTGGACGGCAACCAGTCCACCTACGTGCTGACCGGTGCGGCGCGGTTCGAGGGACCACTCGACGTAGCACTGCTGGAACGGTGCCTGAACACGATCGCCGAGCGGCACGAGTCCCTGCGCACGGCGTTCCGGCCCGGCCCGGTTCAGGTCGTGCTGCCGCCCGCACCGGTGCCGTTGCCCGTGATCGACGTCGCGGAGGACGAGGCCGGCGCGCTGGTCCGGGCACACGCGGCCCAGCCGTTCGACCTCGCCGAGGGCCGGCTGTTACGGGCGGTGTTGCTGCGGCTCGGGCCCTCGTCGCACCACCTCGTGTTGTCCGTGCACCACATCTGCGCCGACGCGTGGTCGCTCGGGGTGCTGTTCCGCGAGCTGTTCGTCCTCCTCGCGGGCGGCGAACCCTCACGGCTCGCGGTGCAGTACCCGGACGTCGCCGTGTGGCGGCACCGCGCACTGTCCCCTGTGGACGAAGAGCGGCAGCTCGAGTACTGGGAGACCGTGCTCGACGGCGCTCCCCCGCTGCTCGAGCTGCCGGCCGACCGGCCGCGGCCCGCGCGCCAGTCGTTCCGCGGAGGCGTGGTGAAACGGGTGCTGCCCGACGACGTCGTGGCCGGGGTGCGGGAGCTGGCGCGGTCGTTGCGCGTCACGCCGTACTCCGTGCTGCTCGCGTCGTGGTCGGCGGTGCTCGGCCGGTATGCGCGGGTCGACGACCTGGTGATCGGCTCGCCGGTCAGCTACCGGCAGCGGCCGGAGACCACGCCGTTGATCGGGTACTTCGTGAACGCGCTGGCGTGGCGGATCTCGCTGGACGGCGACCCGTCGTTCGCCGATCTCGTGTCGCGCGTGCACACGCGGTGCGCGGAGGGCTACGACCACGCGGACGTGCCGTTCGAACAGGTCGTGGCGCGGCTGCGGCCGGACCGGTCGCTACGGCACGCGCCGGTGTTCCAGACGATGTTCATCCAGTACGAGGCGCCGATCCGGGAGACGCGGATCGGTGATCTGACGGCGTATCCCGAGGAGGTGCACGGCGGTGCGTCGAAGTTCGACCTGACGCTCACCGCCGAGGAACACCCGTCCGAACTGCGGTGTGCGCTGGAGTTCGCGGCGGACCTGTTCGATCCGGAGACGGCCGCGGGCTATCTGGAGCACTGGGAGACGTTGCTGCGCAACGCCCTGGTCGCTCCCGCGACGCCGGTGTCGCGGCTGGAGCTGCTCGGTGCCGACGAACGTTTCCGGTTGCTGGACGCGTGGAACCAGACATCTCGGGACGTGCCGGACACGACGCTGCCCGAGCTCGTGGCGGCCCAGGTGAGGCGCACGCCGTCGGACGTCGCGTTGATCGCGGGCGGGAAGTCGCTGACCTACGCCGAGCTGTGGGACCAGGCCGGTGAGGTGGCCTCGCGGCTTGCGGCGCTGGGTGTCGGGCGCGGCTCGCTGGTCGGGATCCTGTTGCCGCGCACCGCTGATCTGGTGATCGCGTTGCTCGGTGTGCTGCGGTCCGGTGCGGCATACCTGCCGCTGGATCCGGCCGCTCCCCTGGCCCGTCGTGAGCACATCACGGCGGACGCCGAGGTCTCGCTGGTGATCGACGACCTGTGGTCGCTGCTGGGCGGGCCGGCGGAGCCGTTCGACGGTCCCGAACCGGGTGATCTCGCGTACGTCATGTACACCTCGGGATCGACCGGGCGGCCCAAGGGCGTCATGGTCGAGCACCGCAACGTGGTGAACTTCTGCTACGCCATGAACGACGTGCTGGGTTCCCCCAGCCGCTGGCTGGCCGTGACCACGGTGTCGTTCGACATCTCGGTGCTGGAGCTGGTCTGGACGCTCACCACGGGCGCTTCCGTGGTGCTGCAACCGGATCACGCGGCGACACCGGCGAAGGTGGCGGACCTGAGCCTGTTCTACTTCGGCACGAACCAGGGTTATCGGCTGCTGCTGGAAGGCGCGAAGTTCGCCGACCGCAACGGTTTCGAGGCGGTGTGGACGCCCGAGCGGCACTTCCACGAGTTCGGCGCGCCCTTCCCCAACCCGGCGGTGGTCGGCGCGGCGATCGCGGCGTGCACGTCGCGGATCGGCATCCGCGCGGGCAGCGTCGTCGCGCCGTTGCAGGACCCGCTGCGGATCGCCGAGGAGTGGTCGGTCGTCGACAACCTGTCCGATGGCCGCGTGGGCGTGTCGTTCGCGTCCGGCTGGCAGGCCAACGACTTCGTGCTCGCGCCGGAGAACTACGCCGACCGCAAGCACGTCATGATGTCTGCTTTGGATGATGTGCGGAAGTTGTGGCAGGGCGGTTCGCTGGTGCGCACGAACGGTACCGGCGAGTCCATCGAGGTCTCGGTGCAACCGCGACCGGTGCAGCCCGACCTGCCGGTGTGGCTCACCGCGGCCGGCAGCGTGGCGACGTTCGAGGCGGCCGGCGAGTGCGGCGCGAACCTGCTCACGCACCTGCTCGGTCAGGACCTGGACCAGCTCGCCGAGCGGATCTCGGTGTACCGCAAGGCCCGCGCCCGCGCCGGGCACGACGGTCCGGGTCGCGTGACGCTGATGGTGCACACGTTCGTCGGCCCGGATCCGGCGGCCGTCCGGGCGGCGGTGCGCGACCCGTTCCGCGCGTACCTCTCGTCCTCCGCGGACCTGATGCGCAACCTGGCCAAGGCGTCGGACGCCGATGTCGAGGCCATGCTCGACCGGGCGTTCGAGCGGCACTACCACAGCTCCGGTCTCTTCGGCACGCCCGCGCACGTCGCCGAGAAGCTGGCGGCGATCACGGACGCGGGCGTCGACGAGGTCGCGTGCCTCATCGACTTCGGTGTCCCCGAGGACGTGGTGCTCGCTTCGCTGGAACACCTCGCCGCGGCGCGTGATCTGCACGCCCGGCGGGCGGCCGACACGTCCGTGCCGGGGCTGATCGCCTCGCACGGCGTGACGCACCTGCAGTGCACGCCGTCGCAGGCGGCGATGATCCTGCTGGAGCCGGGTGGCCGGGAGGCGTTGGCGTCGCTGGAAAGCCTGCTGGTCGGTGGCGAGGCGTTGCCCGCCGCGCTGTCGGAAGAGCTGTCGTCGTTGGTGCCGCTGCGGAACATGTACGGGCCGACGGAGACGACGATCTGGTCGTGCACCGGGTCGGACTCCTTCATCGGACGCCCGATCGCGAACACTTCGGTGTACGTGCTCGATCCGGCCCAGGCGCCGGTTCCCGTTGGTGTGCCAGGAGAGTTGTACATCGGCGGCCGCGGTGTCACGCGCGGGTACCTGGGCCGGGCGGACCTCACGGCGTCCCGGTTCGTGCCTTCGCCGTTCGGTGACGGCGTGCTGTACCGGACCGGCGACCTCGTGCGGTACCGGCGCGACGGCGTGCTGGAGTTCCTGGGCCGCACCGACGACCAGGTGAAGCTGCGCGGTTACCGCATCGAGCCGGGCGAGATCGAGTCGGTGCTGCGCGAGCACCCGTCGGTCACCGGCGCGGCCGTGGTGCTGCGGGAGAACCGTCTGGTGGCCTACGTGACCGGTTCCGCGGACGTCCGGGAGTACTTGGAATCCCGGCTGCCCGAGTACATGGTGCCGTCGCACATCGTGGCGCTGGAGTCGTTGCCCTACACGCCGAACGGCAAACTGGACCGCCGAGCGCTCCCCGCACCCGGCGGTCCCTCGTCGGGTTCGGTGGCCCCGCGCGACTTCCGGGAACTGCGGATGGCCGCGTTGTTCGAGGAAGTGCTCGACGTGCGCCCGATCGGTGTGCACGACGACTTCTTCCGATCCGGTGGCCACTCGCTGCTGGCGGTCCAGCTGCTCGCGCGGGTGGAACGCGAGTTCGGTGAACGCCTGCCGCTGTCGTCGCTGTTCCAGGCGCCGACCGTGGCCGGCCTGGTCCGACTGCTCGACGCGATCGACCACCCGCGCATGCTGGTGCCGCTACGCCCGTCCGGCTCGGTGCCGCTGTTCGTGCTGCCGGGTGCGGGTGGCGGGCTCGTTTCGTTGTACGAGCTGGTGTCGCGGCTGCCTGCTGATTTCGCCGTCTACGGGCTCCAACCCGTGTACGCCGCTTCGGGATCCTCGGTCGAGGAGCTGGCTTCCTCTTATCTGGAGGAGATCCTCGCGGTACAGCCTTCGGGTCCGTACCGGCTCGTCGGTCACTCGTTCGGCGGCGGCATCGCGTTTGAGGTCGCGTGCCGGCTGCGCGCGTCCGGTGCGTCGGTGGCGTTCCTCGGTATGGCGGACACGTTCCCTCCGGGTGTGCCGCTGTCGTCCGAACCGGCCACGCACGCCGAGTGGATCGAGTCCGTGGCGGGTCTGTTCCACCGCAACTACGGGCGTGATCCCGGCGTCCGGGCCGCGGATCTCGCCGGCCTGGACGACCTGGCGCAGGAGGAGTACCTGCGGTCCCGCATGCGGGCGCTGGACCTGCTGCCGCCCGAGATGGACTCCGTGCAGTTCAGCGGGTTCCTGCGCACGTTGTGGGCGGACCAGCGGAGCACGTACACGCCCGCCGAGACGTTCGACGGGCGCATCGTGTACTTCGCGGCGGTGCAGTCGTCCGAGCAGTGGCAGGGCTGGGCGGAGTTCTCCGGTGAGCCGATCGAGGTGGTCACCGTGCCCGGTGACCACTTCACGATGCTGACGGCTCCGCACGTGGACGTCCTGGCTTCGGAGATCGCCTCCCGCTGATTGCTATGGGGGGAGCTTTCCCAGCGCTGACCGCTGGGAAAGCTCCCCCCATAGCACCGCCGCCGCTAGTCCTTGTCCAGCACTGAGTCCTTCGAGGTTTCGCGCATGAGCCCGTAGACGATGAGCGAGACGAGCACGCAGCCGGCCACGTAGTAGAAGAACAACGACTCGTGGCCGGCCTGCTTCAACCCCAGCGCCACGTACTCGGCGGTCCCGCCGAAGATCGCGACCGTCAACGCGTAGGGCAGCCCGACCCCGAGGGCTCGGATCCGCGTCGGGAACAGCTCGGCCTTCACGATCGCGTTGATCGACGTGTACCCGGTGACGATCACGAGGCCGCCGAGCATCAGGAAGAACGCCAGCACGGGCGACCTAGTACCAGCCAGGGTGGACAGAAGCGGCACCGTGCACAACGCGCCGAGCACGCCGAACCCGATCAGCAGCGGTCGGCGTCCGATGCGGTCGCTCAACGAACCGGCGATGGGCTGGATGATGACGAACACCAGCAGGGCCAGGAAGTTGATCCAGCTGACCGTCGCGGCGTCGATCTTGCTGGTGTTCACCATGAACTTCTGCAGGTAGGTCGTGTACGTGTAGAACGCGACGGTGCCGCCCAGCGTCAGGCCGACGACCAGCAGGCACTCCTTGGGGTAGCTCAGCAGCACGCGCAACGAGCCGCGCTGCCCCGAAGAGGACACCTTCTCGAACGAAGCGGACTCGTCCATCGACCGCCGCAGGTACATCACGATGATCGCGCCGGTGGCGCCGATGACGAACGCGATGCGCCAGCCCCAGGAGAGCATCTCCGCCTTGGACAGGAACTGCTGCAGCACGATCTGCACGCCCAGTGCGACCAGCTGGCCCGCGGTCAGCGTCACGTACTGGAAGCTGGAGTAGAACCCGCGTTTGCCGCGTGAGGCCACTTCGGACAGATAGGTCGCGGACGTCGAGTACTCGCCGCCGACCGACAGGCCCTGCAGCAGGCGCGCGGTCACCAGCAACGCCGGCGCGGCCACGCCGATCGTCGCGTACGACGGCGTCAGGGCGATGATCAGCGAACCCAGGGCCATCATCGTGACGGACAAGGTCAGAGCGGCCCGGCGGCCGTGCCGGTCGGCGTAGCGGCCGAGCAGCCAGCCGCCCAGCGGGCGCATCAGGAAGCCCACGGCGAAGACGGCCGCGGTGTTCAGCAGCTGCGCGGTCTGGTCGCCCTTGGGGAAGAACGCCGCGGCGAAGTAGATGCTGAACGCCGTGTAGGCGTACCAGTCGTACCACTCGATGAGATTGCCGATCGAGCCGCGCAGCACGTTCGCCACGACGCGGCGTTCGGTACGCCGCTCCTCCACCACCGTCATCAGCGCCTCCTTGCGTGATTGGAGCCACGATCAGGCGTGCCCGGCCGGCGAACAACCCGGTCGCGGCCTTCTTTACGTTCCCTTAGGCCGCCGTCCGGTGTGCTGCCTGCCACACTGTCCGGCGTGCGAGTGTTGCTGGTCGAGGACGACGACGGAGTCGCCGACGCCCTGGTGGAGGCGTTGCGCGCGCACGGCCACGAGCCCACGCGCGTGCGGCGCGGCGCGGACGCGTTGATCGCGCACCGCGACAACGAGGTCGTGTTGCTCGACCTCGGGCTGCCCGACGAGGACGGCCTCGAGGTGCTCCGCAAGCTGCGCAAGGTCGACCCGGTGCCGGTGCTCGTGCTCACCGCGCGTGGCGACGAGCGGACCGTCGTGCGCGGGCTGCGGCTCGGCGCCGACGACTACCTGGTGAAACCCGTGCGGCTCGCCGAGCTGCTGGCGCGCATGGACAACGTGGTGCGGCGCGGCGCGGCGCGGTCGAAGGAACCGGACACGACCGTGCGGGTGTCCGATGTGGAGATCGACCTCGACCGGCGGCGCGTGACCGTCGGCGGCGCGGAGATCGCCCTGACGCCCAAGGAGTTCGACCTGCTGGCCGTGCTGGCGCGCCGGCCCGGTGCGGCGGTCAGCCGTCAGCAGCTGATGGACGAGGTGTGGGGCGACGCGTTCGTCGCGGTGTCGCGGTCGCTCGACGTGCACCTCACGGGGCTGCGCGCCAAACTCCAGCGGCCGGGACTGCTCACCACCATCCGCGGCTTCGGCTACCGGCTCGGTGAGTGATGCGGCAACGACTGCTCCTCGTGCTGCTGCTGTTCGCGCTGAGCGCGGTCACGGCGTTCGCGGTGCCGTTGCTGATGAGCACGGCCGCCGAGCGCACCCAGCAGTTCGTGATCGGCCGGACCGCCGACCTCGACAGGTTCGCCGCGCTGCCCAGCGACGTCGTCGCCGACGAGGCCACCCGCTACACGACGTTGTACGGCGAGGAGATCGTCGTGGTGAACGCCGCGGGTGAGCCGGTCGTCGAGTCCGGAATGGACGTTCTCGACGTCAAGACCGAGCTGGAGGCCGCACTGCGCAACCAGCCCGCGGCACCGGTGCCGACGATTCTGCCGTGGCACGGCGGGGACGTGCTGTTCGCCCGCCCGATCGGGACGGGCACGAGGGTCGCGGGCGCCGTCGTGCTGCGTGCCTCGACGGCGACCGCCGCGCAGGACGTGGCGCGGCGCTGGGCGTTCGTGCTCGCGGGTGCGATGGCGGCCGCGGTGGCGTGCGTCCTGCTCACGCTCGTGGTCGCGCGCTGGCTGCTCCGGCCGTTGAAGGAGCTCGACCGCGGGGTGCGCGCCGTCGCCGCGGGACAGCGCCGCGCGCACGTGATGGACACGGCCGGTCCGGCCGAGCTGCGGGCGTTGTCCGAGTCGTTCAACCGCATGTCGGACGCCGTCACGGAGGCCGCCGACCAGCAGCGCCGGCTCATCGCCGACGCGTCGCACCAGCTGCGCAACCCGATGGCCGCGCTGCGCCTGCGGGTCGACATGCTGGAGGGCAACGAGTCCGTCGTCGCCGAGGTCGAACGCCTGGAACGCCTCCTCGACGGCCTGCTCGCACTCGCGAGCGCGGAGAGCACCGCGACGGAGCTGGCCGCGGGCGGCCGCGAACCCGAACTGGCCGACCTCGGCGCCGTCGTGCACGACCGGGTCGACTTCTGGCTTCCCACGGCCAAAGCCGGCATCACCCTGAACGCCGGCAGCCCGGCGTTGGTGCGCTGCCCGGAGTCGGATCTGGCGCAGATACTCGACGTCGTGCTCGACAACGCCATCAAGTACGGCGGCCCGGAGATCACCGTCAGCCACGACCGCAACGTGCTCACCGTGACGGACAACGGCGACGGTCTGTCCATTGAGGACATTGAACGAGCGAAGGAACGGTTCTGGCGCAAGCACGACGACAAGCGCGGCACCGGCCTGGGCCTGGCCATCGCCGAACGACTGGTGACCGCGCGCGGCGGCACCCTGAAGCTCACCCCCGCCGAGCCGAAGGGCCTGACCGTGGAGCTGACGCTGCCGGTGGAGCCGGCGCTATGAGGCGCCGGACGTTCCTGCTCGCCCTGCTCGCCACGGCGTGCGGCACGGGCGAACCGCAGGGTGAGCTCAAGCTGGCGGCCGGTGAGGAAGGCGGCATCTACCTCGACTTCGCCCGCCTGCTCGCGGCCAACTCTCCCGAGGGCCTGCGCATCACGCCGATCGCCACCGGCGGCAGCCAGGACAACCTCGACCGCCTGCGCAAGGGCGAGGTCGACCTCGCATTGACGCTGGCCGACAGCGCCACCCCGGACCTCGTCGCGCTGGGCCGCGTCTACGAGAACTACCTGCAGCTCGTCGTGCGCGCGGACTCCCCGGTTCGGAACCTCGATGACCTGAGGGGACAACCGGTGTCGCTGGGCGCCCCCGGCTCCGGCGCCGCGGTGCAGGGTGCCCGGCTCGACCTCCAGGCCCGAGAGCTGCACATGTCCCTCGACCCCGCGGTAGATGCGCTGCAACGTGGTGAGATCGCGGCACTGTTGTGGTCCGGCGGTGTCCCGACTCCCCGTCTCGCCAAGGAGACGAACCTGCGGCTGCTGCCGTTGGACGGCGTGCTGCCGCGGCTCAAGGCGGCCTATGGATCGGTGTACGAGCACGTCACCGTGCGCGCCGGGGTGTACGGGTCGAAGGCGGACGTGCAGACGGTCGGCACCGCGAACCTGTTGATGTGCCGTCGCTCCCTGCCGGACGACCTCGCCGGCGCGGTCGTCCGCATGCTCGTGCGGAAGGCCGCGAACCTCGTGCCGAACCAGGCGCTGGGAACGCAGTTCCTCGACGTCCGATCGTTGATCGTGACGCCGAGGATCGACCTGCATCCGGGTGCGGCGGCGGAGTACCGCCGCCTGCACGGTTAGGGAAGTCTCTGCCCCAGCAGCAACGCCGTCGCGGCGGCGAAGATCAGGATCAGCGTGCCGATCACCAGCCACGGCTTCGAGGCGTCGGCCTGCTTCTTCTCGTACCCGATCTGCTCGCCCAGCGTGTCGTACACACGCCGCAGTTCCTCCGCCGAGGCCGCCTTGAAGAACTCGCCGCCGGACAGCTGCGCGATCTCCTTCATCGACTCGTCGTCGACCGGCACCGGCTGCAGCCTGCCCTCGATGTCGACCGTGCCGTCCTCGGTGCCGAACGAGATCGTCGAGATCGGGATCCCGGCCTTCTTGGCGTCCTCGGCCGCGTCGAACGCCTTGCGCGTGCCGACGGTCTCCTTGCCGTCGGTCATCAGCACGATCCGCGCGGGCGGCGGCCCTTCCGCGCCACCGACGACCTTGCCGAACGAGTCGATGGCGGCCATGGCGGCGACGATCGCGTCACCGGTCGCGGTCGACTGCGCCAGCTTCAGCGAGTCGATCGACTGCGTCACCGCGGTGCGGTCGGTGGTCGGCGCGACCAGCACGGTCGCCGAGCCGGCGAACGAGATCAGGCCCAGGTTGATGCCGGGAGTGAGGCCCTCGGCGAACGACTTCGCCGCCACCTGCGCGGCCTCCAGCCTTGACGGCCGGACGTCCGTCGCCTTCATCGACAACGAGGTGTCGACGACCAGCATGACCGTCGCGCGGTTGCGCGGAACCCGTTGCTCGGCGGTGGGGCCGGCCAGGGCGACGGTCAGCAGCGACAACGACACCAGCAGGAACGTGGCCGGCACGTGCCGCGTCCAGCCCTCACGCTTGGGGGCGACCTTGTCGAGCAGCTCCAGGTTCGTGAACCGCATCACCCGCTTGCGCCGGATCCGTTGCAGCACAACGTATCCCGCCACCAGCGCGACGACCACGACGAATAGCAGGAACCACCAGGGGGCAACGAAGCTGGAGAAGCTCATGCCACACCTCCCGACCAGCGCCGCTTGCGGGCGACCACGAAGCGCACCGTGTCCGCGATCCAGTCGGAATCGGTGCGCAGCACCAGATGTCCGGCACCTGCCTGCCGCAGACCCGCGGCGACCGACGCCCGGTGTTCGGCGGCCGCGGCCGCGAACTCCCGACGCAGCAATGCGGACGCGTGCACCTCGCGCTGCCGCCCGGTCTCCGGGTCGGACAGCACGACCGTACCCACCTCGGGCAGGTCGACGTCACGCGGGTCGATCACCTCGACGGCCACGATGTCGTGCCGCGCCGACAACGCGCGCAGCGGCCGCTGCCATTCCGTGCCGCCGAGGAAGTCCGAGATCACCACGACGAGGCCGCGGCGGCGCGGCGGGCGGCGCAGTTGTTCCAGCAGTTCGGCGAGATCACCGCGGGTGCCTTCGGGAGCGCGCGGGGTCTCCGCGATGCGGCGGATCATGCCGCGGGCGTGCGCGAGGCCGCCGCGCGCCGGGACGCGGATGGTGTCCGCGCCGGTGGAGATCAGCGCGCCGATGCGGTTGCCGCCGCCGCGCGTCAGGTGCGCGACCGCGGCCGACGCGGCGACCACCAGGTCACGCTTTTCACACGCGGCGGTACCGAAGTCCAGCGACGGCGACAGGTCGATCGCGACCCACGTCTCCAGCTCGCGGTCCGCCACGGTCTCGCGGATGTGCGGCACGGTCGTGCGCGCGGTGACCGCCCAGTCCATCCGCCGCACGTCGTCGCCCGGCTGGTACACCCGCGCCTCACCCGGCTCGGTGCCCGGACCGGGCACGAGCCCCAGGTGGTTGCCCTGCAGCAGGCCGTCGAGCCGGCGCCGGACGTCGAGCTCCAGCATGCGCAGCGCGGCCTCCATGCGGCCGCCGTGCAGTACCGGGGGCGCCCACGACGGGCGCTCGTCGGCGGACTTCTTCCTGCCGCTCACTGCCTACCAGCCGGAACCGGCTGCTGCGGTCGAGCCGACACCTGCGGCAGCGGCACGATCTGCAGCACGCGCGTGATGATGTGGTCGATCGGCACACCGTCGGCGAGCGCGTCGTAGGACAGCACCAGGCGGTGCCGCAGCACGTCCGGCACGACATCGACGATGTCCTGCGGCAGCACGTAGTCGCGTCCGCGCACCAGGGCCAGCGCACGCGCGGCGGCGATGATGCCGAGCGAGGCACGCGGCGAGGCGCCGTACGCGACCCAACCGGCCACATCGGACAGTCCGTGCTCACCGGGCGCGCGGGTCGCGATCACCAGGCGCACCACGTAGTCCACCAGCGCGTGGTGCACGAACACGCGCGACGCGACGCCCTGCAGCCGCACCAGCTCCTCGGGCGAGAGCACCTGGTTCGGCTCCGGCGGCTCGACGCCCATCCGGTAGACGATCTCCCGCTCCTCCTCGGCCGTCGGGTACTCGACCTGGATCTTGAACAGGAAGCGGTCGCGCTGCGCCTCGGGCAGCGGGTAGACGCCCTCGTTCTCGATCGGGTTCTGCGTGGCGAGCACCAGGAACGGGTTGGGCATCGGGAACGTCCGGCCACCGATCGACACGTGCCGCTCGGCCATCACCTCGAGCATCGCGGACTGCACCTTGGCGGGCGCGCGGTTGATCTCGTCGGCGAGGACGAAGTTCGCCACGACCGGGCCGAGCTCGACGTCGAACGCCTCGCTGGACTGCCGGTAGATGCGGGTGCCGAGGATGTCGGCGGGCACGAGGTCCGGCGTGAACTGGACGCGCGAGAACGATCCGCCGACCACCCGCGCGAAGGTCTCCACGGCCAGCGTCTTCGCGACGCCGGGCACGCCTTCGAGCAGCAGGTGCCCCTTCGACAGCAGGCCGACGAGCATCCGCTCGACCAGCCGGTCCTGGCCGACGATCACCCGCTTGACCTCGAACACCGTGCGTTCGAGCAGCTGAGCGTCACGGGCAGGCGTGTTGGGCGCCCCAGCAGATGCGGGATCGGCGGCGGGCTCGGTCACGAGGGAGGCCTCCATGAACAGGGTTGTGCGACCCGGTAAGTCTCCCGGACCACCGGTTTAACCCATGTGAAGGGTCTTCCTAAGCAGACACTTCCACCCGGCCCAGCAGCTTCATCACCCGGCTGACCTCGCCGGTGTCGACGTTCCACGACAGCACGCGGTCGCCGCTGAGCACCAGCAGCGTCGAGTCGTCGAACCACCGCAACGGCCGCGCCCCGAACGGCACACCGAGCACCTTCGGCGGCGCGCCACGGATCGGCACGAACCCGAAATAGGTCATCACGATCACGTCCCGCACCGCGAACTTGCCACGCGCCGGAACCGCAATCCGGTTGCCACGAGCGACCGGAATGCCGCGCACGTCGTCGACCATGGACTCCAGCGAGTGGGTGATCGTGCGGCCCTCGCGTTCCAGCGTGCGGAACGACGAGATCATGTACTCCGGGTTGTTGCGGCCGGTCACGACACCGCACGCGAAGTTGTCGGTCGCCGAGTACGACGACGGCGTCTTGCGGTCGGCCATGCGGATGATCAGCGCGCCGTCCGCGGCGTCGACCAGCTGGGTGCCCCGCGAGCCCATGGCCAGCAGCTGCCTGCCGTCCGGGCTGATCGCGGCGTGCGTGTTCGTGCCTCCGACGGGCACCGTCCGCGACCGCCCGGTGGTCAGGTCGACGACCAGCACCGAGCCGGGCTGCGGGAACACCGCCGTGCGTCCGTCCGCCGACAGCGACGTCGGAGACATCTTGAGGACGCCGAGCGAACGCAGGTGCCAGTCGTCGCCGAGCACCAGCACCGGGTCGGAGCTGCTCTTCTGCAGCAGCGCCAACGCCCGCTCGACCGGGTTCTCGGCGAGCGGAACGGTCGGCGCGGCCGGGTCGACCTCGACCGGGAAGTCCGACTTGAGCCGCGGCAACGAGTCCTGGTCGCTCCACGGGATCATGGCGGTCACCGGCCGCGGTTCCACGGGCTTGGGCTGGTCGAGGCGGGACGGTTCGACGCGCATGACGACCCCCGTCGCGACCACGGCCGCGACGAGCACGGCGACCGGCACGAACCTCGACGCCACACCCCGATTGTCCGCTACATCGCGAGCAGTCCGGGCCGCTCGACCTCCATTACCCGATGAAAACTTCCGGTGTCGATGTTCCAGGCCACCACCATCGGCCGCGGGCCGTCGCAGACCAGCAACAGCGTGGAGTCGTCGAGCCACCGAGCCGGCCGCACTCCGCCCGTCCGCACCCCGAGCACCGGCGGCCTGCGCGGCTGGTTCGGCGTCCACGAGTACTGCGACAGCCCGATGACCGACAGGTGGTCGTACCCGCCGACGCCCGCCCACGCGATGAGGTCCCCGCGGGTGACCGGTGTACCGCGCACCCCGGACACGCCCATGTCGTAGGCCATGCTCCCGTTACTGCCGGTCTTCTCCGGCCAGCGGAACCCCCACCGCTTCAGCACGGCCTTGCCGTCCGCGTTGACCAGGCCGTACGCCACGGACTCGGTGCTCGAGAACACGAGCGGGAGCTGCTCCGTCGGCGTACTGATGATCAACTCACCGTCCGGCACGTGCACCAGCGAGGTGCCGCGGTCCGGGCTCGACGCGACCAGCTGGGTGCCGTCCGGGCTGATCGACGCGTGCCGGTTGTCCCCCGGCACCGGAACCGTGCGGCTCGACCCGGTGGTCAGGTCGACCACCAGCACGCCGTCCCGTTGCGGGAACACGGCGGTCCGCCCGTCGGCGCTGAGCGCCGTCTCCGACATCGGCCAGTCCCCGAGCGTGCGCAGCTCGCCGTCGTCGCCGAGCACGAGGATGCTGCCGAGTCCTTGGAACAACGCCAGCGCGCGCCGCACGGGGTGCTGGGCCAGCGGCACGCCCTGACTGGGATCGATCCGTTCCGGGAAGTCCGTGTGCAACAACGGAAGGTCGGCCAGCGAGCTCGGCAGCACGTGGTCGACCCGCTTCGCCGCGGCGCTGGTCGTTGGTGGCGCGAGCGGCAGGTGGACGTCGCGTTCATGCGCCGACACCACGATCAGCGCACCGCACACGGCCACGGTGGCCGCCATCGCCAGCCCGACGCGGGCGCGCGAGCGGCGCCGGCGTCGTCGCTGACCGGCCGCCCACGCGTCGATCGCGAGTGTCTCGGGCGGGTCCAGGTTGCGCAGTTGGTCGCAGAAGCGCTGGACCGTCAACGCCGGCACCTCGCGCCGGGTGGCGGCCACGTCGCGGTACAGCGCGACGCGCACGAACGCCTCGGGGTTCGGCGGCCCGACCTGGGTCCAGTGCTCGGCGAGTTCGGTGAGGGCGTGCCGCACGTGGTCCTCGGCGCGCTGCCGGTCGCCCGTGAGCAGGTACGCCGAGCGGAGCAACGACATGCGCTGCTCGGACACGAACGTCTCGAACCCCGCGAACCCCACACCTCCCTAACGCCCGAGCCGCCCCAAAGGTTGGTGTGCCGTTATGGCCACCTTCGCTGCGCCGCACGCAGCGAAGGTGGCCATAACGGCACTAAAGGTTCGTGAGGTCTTCGGGGGTGTCGACGTCGCGGGCCTCGCCGGGCTGCGCGAGCACGGGCGTCGGGCCGAGCGGCCCGAACACCGACCGCATCGAGGCGTTGGCGGGGTCGTCCGGCAGCGCGGCCCGCAGGTCCGCGACACGCCACACGCCGGTCAGCCACTGCTGCCTGCCGTCGAAGAGCACCGCGTTGTCACCAACGGACCGCAGCCGCGCGATCGTGCCCTTGGTGAGGCCCGGCTGGTCGACCGCGAGCACGACTACGAACTCGGTGTCGATCTCGGCGAGCCCGGCGGCCAGTCCGGCGAGCGGCCCGCCGCCGGGCGGGTCCTCGCGGGTCCACACCACGCCGGGCACGTCCTTGCGCGGCCCCACGACGACCACCGGCGCGCAACCGTCCACAACGGACAACACGTGGTCGAGCAGGGTGCCGCCGCCGAACTCCAGCGCGGCCTTGTCCACTCCGCCGAGGCGCGCGCCGCTGCCCCCGGTCAGGATTATCGCGGCGGCGTCGGGCATGCACCCACCGTAGCCGTTACCAGGCGATGACGCCCTGCGCCGCCTGCTGCAGCGTCCCCACCTGCGCCGTCTTCACCGGCACCGCGGCCATCTGCTGCGCGCCGTCCGAGCCGAACCACCGCGCCACCAGCGTGCCGCCGACGGGCAGGCCGACGCGGATGCCCTCCACCTTCTGGCAGTCCGCGCCCTCGCACGCGGTCCACTTCAGACCGGCGTAGGCGGTCTCGCCGGGCTGCACGGTGAAGTCCGCGCCCCGGCCCGGCTGCGGCACCTTCTCCACCGGCACGTTCACCGGCCGCCCGTCGGACAGCGTGAACGTGATCTCCGGGTTTCCCTTGAGCGGGCACGACTTCGAGCCGTGGTTGGTCAGCGAGACGATCGCCTTGCCGACGTCGGGCTGGGTACGGACCTCGGCGGTGAAGACGTCGGCCGCACAGGCGCCTTCCGTCGTGGCGGGCTTGACGCCCTGCTCGGTTCCCGCGGGCGGCGCGGACTGAACTCCTGCCGAGCAGGCGGCGAGCGGTAACAGCAAGAGGGCGATGGCGCGCATGGGTTTCCTCCACAGGGCTGCAAGGCCCCATAGAGTGGTCACCCGGAGACGATTTGTCCAGACCAATCTCTAGAGCATGCGCGTCACGTACGGCATGATCCCGCCGTACCGCACGGGCGCGACCCGCACGACGGCACCGGAGTACGGCGCCTCGACCATCATCCCGCCGCCCAGGTACAGCGCGACGTGCGTGCCGCCGCCCGGTCCCCAGAACAGCATGTCGCCCGGCGCCATCTGCGACAGCGGCACCTTGCGCCCGGAGTTGTACTGGTAGCCGCTGTAGTGCGGCAGGTAGATCCCGACGCCGGCGAACGCGTACATCATCAGCCCGGAGCAGTCGAAACCGATCTTGGCGTAGTCACCGAACTCGTCCGCCACGCCGCCGTCACGGATGCCGTAGGTGGGGCCGTTGTAGTTGCCGCCACCCCACGCGTAGATCACGCCGCGCTGCGCGAGCGCCCGGTTGATCACGGTCTGCACGCGGTTGCCCGAGGGCGCGGCGGCCGCCACACCCACCGGCGCCGCGGCCGCGGCCGCCCGCTTCGCGTTCTCCTCGTCCTCGCGCCTCTTGTCCTCGAGCCACTGGTCGTATTGCTTGCGCTGCGCCTCCAGCCCGCCCACGACGCCGCGCGCGTCCGCGAGCTGCCGCTCGACGCTCGCCTTGTCGTTCTCCAGCGCGGCGGCCCGGCCCGCCTGGGCCCGCTGGGCGTCGATGGCGGTCTGCTGCGCCGTGTCCGCGTCCCGTTTGGCCTGGTCGGCGGCCTTCTGCTTCTCCTCGGCCTTGCCGAGGGCGGCGCGCGCCGACGAGTCCTTGTTCGCCTTCTCGGCCTGTTCCTGCTGGATGCGGTCGAGGACGTTGAGGCCGGAGCTGCTGACGTTGTTGAGCATCTGCGCGCGGGCGAGCAGGTCCTCGGGGCTCTTCGCGCCGATGAACGCGCTCACCGACCCGACCGCGCTGCGCTGCGAGTAGCTGGCGGCGGCGAACTCGTCGAGCTGCCTGCGGCTGTCCTCGACGGCCTTGCCCGCGGCGTCGGCCTCGGTGCGCGCCCAGTCGGCGTCCCGTTTGGCCTGGTCAGCGGCCTGTTGTGCGATCTCGAGGTCGACGCGGGCCTTGTTCGCCAGCTCGGCCTTGAACGCGACCTCGTCGTTGAGTTCCTGCAGCTTCGCCTCGGCCTGGCTCAGCTGGCCGGTCAGCTCGCCGACACGTGCGGCCTTCGCGTCCGCGTCGGCCCGGCCGGCGCTGATCTGGTCGTCGCTCGGGTTGGGCGGCGGCGGAGGTACGGCATGCGCCGAACCTGCGAAGACGAGCGTCAGCACCAACGCCGTTGCGGCGGAAAGCCGAGTCAGCACCGACATCACCTCCCACCGCATTAGACCAATCAGACCCATTTGTCGCAGCAAGAACTCGCGTCTCGTCAGCTACTCGGGTCACAGTTGACCACAGAGCGTGCGGAAATGGGTCTGATCGGCTACGGCGTGTCGGCGTTCGTGTCAGTTCACTTTGCGGTCCAGCCCGGACCAATACGACTCGCGCAGTTTGAACTTCTGGATCTTCCCGGTCGCGGTGCGCGGAATCGACTCGCGGAACTCCACGGACGTCGGCGCCTTGTACCCGGCGAGCCGCTGCTTGCAGTGCGCGATCAGCTCGGCCTCGGTGACGTCCGCGTCCGCCGCCTTCACCACCAGCGCCTTGATCGTCTCGCCCCACTTCTCGTCGGGCACGCCGATCACCGCGACCTCGGCGACCGCCGGGTGGCTGAACAGGCAGTCCTCCACCTCGATGGACGACACGTTCTCGCCGCCGGTGATGATCACGTCCTTCTTCCGGTCGGTGATCGTCAGGTGGCCGCTCTCGTCGAAGTAGCCGCCGTCGCCGGTGTGGAACCAGCCGTCCTCGATCGCGTCGGCGGTGGCGTCCGGGTTCTCCCAGTACCCCTCCATGACGACGTTGGAGCGCGCCATGACCTCGCCCGCCTCGGAGATCCTGATCTGGGCACCCAGCGCGGGCGCACCGGCGCGGGACTGCTTCTTCGCCTTGACCTCGGCCTCGTGGTGATCGTCGGACGGCAGCAGCCGGTTGAACGTGAGCAGCGGCGCGGTCTCGGTCAGGCCGTAGATCTGCAGGAACTCCCAGCCGAGCTCCTCGGTGACCCGCTGGATGGTGCGGCTAGGCGGCGGCGCCCCGGCGCACACGATCCGCACCTTGTCCCGGCCGGGGATCTCGCCGTCCCAGCCCTGCGCCGCGTCGAGCACGGCGTTCCACACCGCGGGGGCACCGCACATCAGCGTGACCCCGTGGTCGCGCACGCGGCGCAGGATCTCGGCGCCGTCGACCTTGCGCAGCACCACCTGCGGAATGCCGAGCCCGGCCAGCCCGTACGGCATGCCCCAGCCGTTGCAGTGGAACATCGGCAGGGTGTGCATGTAGACGTCGCGTTCCCACGCCCGCGTGTGCATCGCGAACGTGACCGCGTTGAGCCAGATGTTGCGATGCGTGAGCTGCACGCCCTTGGGCCGCGCGGTGGTGCCGGACGTGTAGTTGATCGTCGCGGTCGCATCCTCGTCCGGCGCGCTCCACGGGCGTGGCTCGACGTCGAACCGCATCAGGTCCTCGGTCTCGGCGCCGAGGGTGAACCGGTGCCGTGCGGTGACTCCGTCAAGTTCGAGCTCGGGGTCGACGAGGAGGACCGCCGCGCCGCTGTGCTCGACGATGTAGGACACCTCGTCCGGTTTGAGGCGGAAGTTCACCGGTACACAGATGCGCCCGCTCGCGGGCACCGCGTGCAGCAGCTCGAACAGGCGCGCGGAGTTGTGGCTCACCACGGCCACCCGTTCGCCCTCGCCGACGTTCAGCGCGTCCAGACCCGCCTGCCAGGCTTTGATCCGGTGGGCCAGTTCTTGGTAGGTCGTCGTGTCGACCGGCTTGGCGGGCTGGTCGGGTTCGTCGACGACCGCGGTCGTCTCCGCGAAGACGGAGGAGGCGCGGTCCAGGAAATCCGAGACGGTCAGTGGCACACGCATGTTTTGACCTTAGGTCTAACGGGGTGTTCTCACCACGTGCTCGGGTCGCCCCAGGATCGGTAGGTTCCCTGCCCCACCGGCGGAACGGCCGCCAGGTCCGGCAGCACGTCCCCCACGGGTTCGTGCATCACGACGTCCGCGGTCTCGTCGCACGGCGTCGGCTCCGCGTTGCAGATGATCACGGACGCCCCCGCCTTCGCCGCCAGCCCGACCAGCCCGGCCGCCGGCTGCACGCCGAGCGAGGTCCCCGCCACCAGCATCACGTCACAGTCGATCGCCGCGGTGCGCGCCCGGCGCAGCACCTCGGCGTCGAGCGGCTGTCCGAACGAGATCGTGGCGGACTTCAGGATCCCGCCGCACCGGGCGCAACGCGGCTCGGCCTCCCCCGCCGCCACCCGTTCCAGCGCGTCGCGCATCGGCCGCGTGATCCCGCAATCCAGGCAGACCGTGAGGTGCATCGTGCCGTGCAGCTCCAGCACACGGTGCGGGTCGGACCCGGCCTTCTGGTGCAGCCCGTCGACGTTCTGCGTGATCACGGTCCGCAGCCGCCCGGACCGTTCCAGCGCCACCAGGGCCAGATGGGCGGCGTTCGGGCGCGCGGTCCACATGGGATGCGTCAGCCGCGCCCGCCAGGCGTCCCGGCGCACCTCGGGATCGGAGAGGTACGTCTCCAGGGTGAAATCGGCCCACACTCCTTCGTGCGAGCGGAAGTCCGGGATCCCCGAATCGGTGGACACACCGGCGCCGGTCAGAACCGTGATGCGGTGTGCGGACGCGACCAACGCCCGTGCCGCTGCGCACGCTTCCGACACCATCCGTACAAACTAGCCCCGTGCGTACACGATTGGGTGCCGCGATCGCGGCAGTGGGCTTGATCACTGGAGTCACCGGAACGTTCCTGCCCTGGCTGCGATCTGGAAGCATTCACCGGGACAGTTACGAGGTGCTCTCGCTGCGTGATTTCGCCGGGTTGAACACGGGTCCAGGCGAAGTGGTCACCCTGATCTGGGTCGGAATCACCCCGTTGGCGGTGTGCGCGTTGGCCCTGTGGGTGGTCCGTTTTCGCCGATTCGCCGCGTGCATCGGCCTACTTTTTGGCACCATCACGGGAACGGTGGCGGCACTTGCCGTCGTCCAAGGGGGCGACACGGGGTCATTGATCGGAATCTCCCTTTCCGGACCGGTTGTGACCTTGAGTGGTGCCGTGCTGGCGATCGTGGGGGCGATCACGGTGCTCACCGCGAAAACTCGCTCGGCGATGAGTACTCCAGGAGGAGGACCGTGAGTTACCCAGGTGGTGGCGGCGGCCAGTGGCAGCCGCAGAACGACCCGTACCAGCAGGGGGGCGGCTACCCGCAGCAGGGTGGTTTCCAGCAGGGCGGCTACCCCCAGCAGCAGCCCGGCTACCCGCAGACCGGGCCGCAGCCACAGCAGGGTGGATACCCCCAGACCGGTCCTCAGCCGCAGCAGGGCGGCTACCCCCAGACCGGTCCGCAGGGTTTCCCCCAGCAGGGTGGCTACCCGCAGACCGGCCCCCAGCCGCAGTGGGGCCAGCAGCCTCCGTTCGGTGGCGAGCCGCCGAAGAAGAAGCGCACCGGCCTGGTCATCACCGTGCTGGTCGCCGTGCTGCTGCTCGTCGGCGGCGGCGTGACCTACTTCGCCTTCCTCCGCTCGAGCACCACGGCCGCCTCCGGCCAGGACACCCCGAAGCTCGCCGCCGAGAAGCTGATCACCTCGCTCGGCTCCGGTGACATCATCGGTGTGATGAACGGCCTGGCGCCCGCCGAGGCCAAGCTGTCCAAGGACTACACCGAGGCCGTCGTCAACGAGGCGAAGCGCCTGGAGATCCTGAAGAAGGACGCCGACCCGAACAAGGTCAGCGGCATCGAGTTCAAGAGCGAAGGCATCACGTTCGACGAGGCCGGCGCCGAGAAGATCAACGACAAGCTGACGATCAACAAGCTGACCGGCGGCAAGATCACCATCACGTCGGACGCGTCGAAGATCCCGCTGACCGACAAGATCGTGAAGGCGCTCGGCGCGAAGCTCGAGAGCGGCGCCAAGACCGAGACGGTCGACATCACCGAAGAGGTCAAGAAGCGCGGCAAACCGATCGGCATCGCGACGATCAACGTCGACGGCGAGTGGTACCCGAGCGCCTTCTACACCATCGCGAACATCGCGCTGGAAGAGGAGAAGCTCAAGTGGCCGGCCCAGGGCATCGCGCCCGAGGGTGCCGCCTCCGCGCAGGACGCCGCGAAGGCGATCGTCACGGCCGGCATGGACGCCGACCTGAAGAAGGTCATCGCGCTGCTCCCGCCGGACGAGATGGGCGTGCTGCAGGCCGTCGGCCCGGTCCTCCTCGAGCAGGCCGGCTCGCAGAAGCCGACCGGCGCCAAGCTCGACGCGCTGGAGACCGACGTCAAGGACGTCACCGGCGGCAAGCAGGTGACCATCCGCAAGCTCACCGTCACCGCGGACGGCGAGAAGGTCGACATCTCCCGCACGGGTGACTGCTACACCGTCGAGGCGCAGGGCCAGCAGCAGAAGCTGTGCGCCGACGAGCTCGCCCAGCTCGTCCAGCAGCAGGGCGGCAAGAACATCCCGCCCGCCGCGGTCGACGTGATCGCCCGCGTCGGTGGGCAGATCATGAAGGACGGTGTCGGCGTCGTCGCCACCGAGGTCGACGGCAAGTGGTACGTGAGCCCGATCCGCACGTACTACGAGCTGGCGCTCACCCTGTTCCGCGGCCTCGAGCCGAAGGACGTGGACGCGCTGCTCGAGCTCGTCAAGTAGT
Organism: Lentzea sp. NBRC 105346; assembly: GCF_030269605.1. Taxonomy (GTDB): domain Bacteria; phylum Actinomycetota; class Actinomycetes; order Mycobacteriales; family Pseudonocardiaceae; genus Lentzea. The sequence goes on along the minus strand of NZ_BSTQ01000008.1, from coordinate 191 downwards.
TCCCGCTTCGCTATGAAGGGAGCTTTCCAAGCGCTGGTGTTTTAACCAGGGGTGAGTTCCCTAACGGGCCGTCGCGTGAGCGGCGGCCCGTTTGTTGTTTGCTGTCTTGGGTTTGCTGGGCCTGCGTTGTTTGCGGATGACGGGGTGTCGGGGGGCGGGTGTGGTGGTGTGGCCTGGTGGGCGGCCGGGTC
>NZ_BSTQ01000007.1 GCF_030269605.1 Lentzea sp. NBRC 105346 | reverse complement strand
AAAAACGATCAAAACGCAAGCCACCTCATCCCAGCCACGCCCGCAACCGCACAACACAACGCAACCCAGCCAACGGATCGGGACCACGACGGCAGCCAACCACCGTCTCGGTACGTTGGCATTTTCGTGCGGGACAGGCGCCCTAGCGCCTGGCCCGCACGAAAATGCCAACGTGGCGGCCGAAGGCCGAAACCCCTTATCCCCCAAGCGACCGCCGCAACCGCGGAATCACAGCAGGAGCGGAACCCGCCGGCAACCGAGCCGCCAACTCATAGACCGTCGGGTAGTCGAACACGGCCCGCAGATCCAAATCCGCCCCAGTCCGAGCCGAAACCCGTGCCACCATCCGAGAAGCCAGCAACGAATGCCCACCGAGCGCAAAGAAGTTGTCATGCACCCCAACGTCCGAAAGCTCCAGCAACTCAGCCCAGATCGAACACAGCAACTCCTCAGCCGGCGTACTAGGCGGCGACGACCGCAAAGCAACCACGGGACGAGGCGCAGGCAACGCGAGCCGATCCACCTTCCCGTTGGGAGTCAACGGCAGCGCCTCCAAAGCCACCACCTGGTTGGGAATCAGGTGCTGCGGCAACACAGACCGCAACGCGCTCAGATCCGCGCACCCAACGACGTAGGCGACCAACAACGAGTCCCGCACAGCAACAACAGCATCCACCACCGACGCCTGGGCGCGCAAAGCCGCCTCGATCTCCCCAAGCTCAATCCGATGCCCACGAATCTTGACCTGGTTGTCCACGCGGCCGAGGTAGTCGAGCCGGCCATCAGACCGCCACCGCACCAGATCCCCGGTCCGGTACATCCGCCCAGGCCCAAAGGGATTGGGCAGGTACCGGGAAGCAGTCAAGGACGGCCGAGCGTGGTATCCCCGAGTCACGCCAAGCCCAGCCAGGTAGAGCTCGCCGACCGAACCGATCGGCACGGGCCGCAACGACGAGTCCAGCACGTAAGCGCACGTTCCGTCGACAGGACGCCCAATCGGAGTACGTACTTCCGAAGGAGAGGTCACCGCGAAAGTCGAGTAGGTGGTGTCCTCGCTGGGCCCGTAAAGGTTGTACACAACGGGAACCGAGGCATGCAGGTCGCGGACCAGAGCAGGTGACAACGGCTCCCCAGCCAGATTCATCGTCCGCACGAGCGGCGGGATGGCCGAAGCCGCAAGGAGCTCCGTAGCCACGGACGGAACCGTATTGACCAAGGTCACGTGCTGGAACAACGAAGGCGAGTGGATCAGATCGAGAGCGTTGTTGGGCGCCAGCGTCACGGCGGCCCCACACACCAGCGGCGCGAAGATCTCGAACACCGACAGGTCGAAGCAGATCGACGTCGAGGCAAGCGTCTCCGCCAGCACCTCAATGGGAAACACCCGCACGGCCCACTCGAGCATGGCAGCAGCCTGCCGATGCTCGATCATCACGCCCTTGGGACGGCCGGTGGAACCAGACGTATAGATCGTGTACGCCAGGTCGTCCACAGCGCCAAGACCAAGCGGATCGGACGAGGCAGAGAGCCCGTAGTTCTCCTCGGTAATCAACACCGAAGCGCAGGTGTCCTCAACGATGAAGCGAACCCGCTCGGCCGGATAAGCAGGGTCGATCGGCACATAAGCCGCCCCCGCCTTCAGAACGCCGAGCAGAGTCACGATCAACCGGCTATCACGGGGCAAACACACGCCGACCAGATCACCGGGCCGAACACCATCGGCGACCAAGCGATGCGCCATGCGATTCGACAACGCATCCAACTCGGAGTAGCTCAGCGTGGCATCGACCGCCCGCAAAGCGACCGCCGAAGGTGACAAAGCAGCTTGGGCCGAGAACATCTGGTGTACGCACAAACCAGGCGCCGACGCGCCACGCCCGGTCTCCAAAGCGGTCAGCCGAATGCGTTCAGCGCTGCCACGGACGTCCAAAGCGGACAGCGGCATGTCCGGCACCGACACCAGAGCCTCGAGCACCCCGGTCAACCGAGAAGCGAAGAGCTGCATGGTGGACCGGTCGTACAGATCGGTGTTGAAGACGAGCCGCCCGGTCACCGAACCAACCCGTTCCTCGACCTGCAGCACGAGATCGAACTGGGTAGCCGTCTGCGGCACAGGCAGCGGCCGCACGGTCAGGTTGGGCAACCAGTAGGTAGGCGGCGTGCTGTTGACCGCCAGCATCACCTGGAAGAACGGCGCGCGGCTCTGATCGCGTTCCGGCGCCAGCTCCTGCACCAGCCGCTCAAACGGAACCTCGTGCAGATGCAGGTCGAGCACCGCGGCCTGCGTCATCCGCAAAGCCTCGGCCAACGTCGTGGCCGGTGTAGTCCGCAGGTGCAACGGCAAAGTGTTGACCAGCAAGCCGATCAGCCCGGTCGTATCCGGGTGGTTGCGCCCACTGGTAGGCGTACCGATCGTGACACTGTGCTGCCCGGTGAGTTTGGTCAGCAGCACCCCCAGCGCGGTAGCCAAAGCGGTGAACGTCGTGACACCGGGCAACTGCGGCACAGGCAGGTTCAGCGGAACGCTGTCGCCGTTGAACGTCTGGCGAGCTGGCCGGGGCCGATCGGTAGGCAGGTCCAACGTCGCGGCGCCAGCCAGATGATCGCGCCAGTAGTCGACATCGCCAGAGAACTGTTGCCACGCGGCGAAGTCCGCGTACTGGACAGAAGGAGCAGGCAGCGAATCACCCGAGTAGTGCGCAGTGATCTCACGCAGCAGCAGGTCGACCGACCAGCCGTCGGAGATCACGTGATGCATGCTCAACAACAGGACGTGCCGATCCTCCTCGACATGCACCAGCACGGCCCGCAGCAATGGCCCGGCCGAGAGATCGAATGGAACAGCGGCCTCAGCCGCGACAACCTGCTCCCAGTCAGGAGTGGAGATCTCGGTCAGCAGCACGACAGGCGTGGGCGAAACGACCTGGACGATTTCCTCGTCGATCTCCCGCAACGAGGTCCGCAGCGACTCGTGCCGCGACACGGTGAGACGCAACGCGGACCGCAGCCGCGAAACGTCGAGTGGTCCGTCGATCTCCGCCGCGCCGGTGATGTGGTAAGCGAGGTTCGCCTGCGGATCGAGCCGGCACAGGAACCACAACCGCTTCTGCGCGGCCGAGGCGGGCAGGAAACCAGAAGAGCGCGGCAGCAGTGGAATAGGCGCCAGATCGGAGTTGACCGGCAGGTGCGCGGCGAGCGAAGACACCGTCGGGTGGTCGAAGATCAGGCGTAGCGGCACCGTGGTGTCGAGCGCGGTGGTCAGCCGGTGCGTGAGGCGGGTGGCGAGCAACGAATGGCCGCCGAGGTCGAAGAAGTTGTCGTGCAACCCGAACTCGGGCACCTGCAGCAGTTCCGCGAACAGGTCCGCGACCAGCTTCTCCGACGGTGTGGCGGGCAGCTCCAACGACGCGGGCGCGACGACCACCGGCTCGGGCAGCGCAGCCCGGTCGACCTTCCCGTTGGGGGTCAACGGCAACGCGTCCAACACCACCACCTGGTTCGGAACCAGGTGGCCCGGCAGCTGTTCCCGCAACAACCCGAGGTCAACGGCTCCGACCACATAGGCGACGAGCCGTTGCTCGTGCACGGTCACGACGGCGTCGGACACCTGCCTGCGCAGGGCGGTCTCGATCTCGCCGAGCTCGACCCGGTGCCCGCGGATCTTGACCTGGTGGTCGGTGCGGCCGAGGTAGTCGAGCTGACCGTCGGGCCGCCACCGCACGAGGTCGCCGGTCCGGTACATCCGCCCAGGCCCGAACGGGTTGGGGAGGTAACGGGAAGCGGTCAACGAGGGACGCGCGTGATAGCCACGGGTCACCCCGAGACCGGAGAGGTAAAGCTCGCCGATCGCACCCAGCGGCACCGGGCGCAGGCAGGAGTCCAGTACAAGAGCGGACGTCCCGTCGACCGGCCGTCCAATCGGGGTGCGGTCGTGGCCGGGGTTGGTCACCGCGTGAGTGGAGTACGTGGTGTCCTCGCTCGGCCCGTACAGGTTGTGCACTGACGAGACCACGGGATGCGAGTACAGGTCCTGGACCAGAGCGGGCGGCAGCGGCTCGCCGGCCAGGTTGATCGTGTGCGCCGACGGCGGGATCGCGTCCGCGGCGAGCAGTTCCCGCGCCACCGACGGCACGCTGTTGATCAGCGTCACGTGCCGGTAGCCGCGTCGGTCGTGCACGAGGTCGAGCGCGTCGTTCGGCGCCAGCGTCACCGTGGCGCCCGAAACCAGCGGCGCGAAGATCTCGAACACCGACAGGTCGAAGCAGACCGACGTGGCCGCAAGCGTTTCCGCCAGCACTTCCGGAGGAAAGACCCGCACGGCCCACTCGAGCATGGCGGCGGTCTGCCGGTGTTCGATCATCACGCCCTTGGGGCGGCCGGTCGAACCGGAGGTGTAGATCGTGCACGCGAGGTGCGACGGCCGCGCGATGTTCACCGGTCGAGCATCCACATCGGACAGTTCGAACGTGTCGGCGGTGATGAGGAACGGCGCCGACGTGTCCTCGACGATGAAGCGGACCCGTTCGGCAGGGTAGGCGGGGTCGATCGGCACGTAGGCGCAGCCCACCTTCAGGATGCCGAGCATCGACGCGACCAACCGCGAGTCCCGCGGCAGGCAGACACCGACGAGCGCGCCGGGCTGGATGTCGAGGTCGACCAGGTACTGGCCGACGCGGTTGGCCAGCGTGTCGAGCTCGCGGTAGGTGAAGGTGCCGTCGGCCGCCCGCAACGCCACCGCGTCCGGCGTCCGGTCGACCTGCGCCTCGAACAGCTGGTGCACGCACCGGTCCGGGAACGTCGCCGGCCGGCCGGTGCCCAGCTCCGCGACCAGCGTGCGCTCGGCGGGGGTACGGATGTCGAGCGAAGCCAACGTCGTATCCGGCGACGAGTCAAGCGCCGTGATCATGGCGGCCAGGCGTTCGACGAACAGACGCGCGGTCGACGTCTCGTACAGGTCGGTGTTGTAGGTCAGGAAGCCGGTGATGGCATCACCGGACTGCTCCAGGTGCAGCGACAGGTCGAACTGGGTCCCCGCGGGCGGCTCGTCGACGCGGGTGAACGAGAGGCCGGGGATGTCGAGCCGCTGCGGCGGTTCGACGTTCAGCGCCAGCATCACCTGGAAGAACGGGCTGCGGCTCTGGTCGCGCTCCGGCCGCAGGTGGTGCACGAGCTGCTCGAACGGTGTGTCGCTGTGCCGGTGCGTATCGGCCAGCTCGGCGTGCGTGTCGCGCAACGCCTGCGCCAGCGTCGTGGCCGGTGTCGTGATCCGGCGCAACGGCAGGCTGTTCACCAGGAAGCCGATGATCGACTCCGTGTCCGGGTGCGTGCGGCCGGTCGCCGGGATGCCGATCGTGACGTCGTGCTGCCCGGACAGCTTGGTGAGCAACGAGGTCAGCGCGGTCGTGATGACCGCGAACGCCGTCGTGCCGGTCCGCCGGGCGATCTCGTCCACCCCCGACAAAGAGATCGGGACGGCCGCGCCGTGGTGCGTCTGGTGCGGCGGCCGGGGCTTGTCGGTCGGCAGGTCCAGGGTCGCCGCGCCGGCCAGCTTCGCGCGCCAATGGTCGAGATGGTCGCCGGGTTCGTGCCACGCGGCGAAGTCCGCGTACTGCACGGGTGCCGCGGGCTCGATGCCCTGGTACAGCGACGCGATCTCCTTCAGCAGCACAGTCAACGACCAGCCGTCCGCGATCGCGTGGTGCAGTGACAGCCGCAGGAACCGGTCGTCCAGCGAGAAGCGGAACAGGCTGTGCTCCGGCTCCCACACCGGATGGATCGTCTGCACGACCTCGCCGTCGACGATGCTCAACGTGGTGCGCAGCGACTCGTGCCGTTGCGCGACCCGGCGAATCGCCGTGATCAGCCGGTCGGGGTCGAGCGGTCCGTCGATGCGCGCGCCGCCGGTGATCTCGTACGCCTGGTGGGCCTTAGGGTCGAGCTGGCACAGGAACCACAGGCGCGCCTGACTGGCGGACGCGGGCAGCGTGATCGTGCCGTCGTCGTTCAGGATCCGTTTGGTGGCGGGAATCCGGATGTGCGAGCCGCGCGCGGGCAGGTTGGCGGCCAGCTCCGCGACCGTGGGGTGGTCGAACACCAGGCGCAACGGCACGGTCGTGCCGAGCTCCGTGGTCAGCCGGTGCGTCAGGCGCGTGGCCAGCAGCGAGTGGCCACCGATGGTGAAGAAGTCGTCGTGCACTCCGGCCGGACGGCCGAGCAGCTCCTCCCAGAGCCCGGCGACCAGCTTTTCCAACGACGTGCGCGGGGCTTCGCTGACCACGGCGGCCGGTGCGGGCAGCGCCTTGCGGTCCACCTTCCCGTTCGGGGTCAACGGCAGTGTGTCGAGCGTGATGACCTGGTTGGGGATCAGGTGACCGGGCAACCGCGAGCGGAGAGCGGCGGTGTCCACGGTCCCGGCGACATAGGCGACCAGGCGTTGGTCGAGCGCGACGACCACCGCCTCGGTGACGGATTCCTGTTCGCGCAGTGCGGTTTCGATCTCGCCGAGCTCGATCCGGTACCCGCGGATCTTGACCTGGTGGTCGGCCCGGCCGAGGTAGTCGAGGTGGCCGTCCGTGCGCCACCGCACCAGGTCGCCGGTCCGGTACATCCGCCCCGGTCCGAAGGGATTCGGCAGGTATCTCTCGGCCGTGAGGCCCGGACGCGCGTGGTAGCCGCGGGTCACGCCAAGGCCGGAGAGGTACAGCTCACCGGCCGCGCCCAACGGCACCGGCCGCAGCTGGGCGTCGAGCACGTGGGCCTGCGTCCCGTCCACCGGACGCCCGATCGGCGTGCGGTCGTGCGCCGGATCGGTGGCGACCCACGTCGAGTACGTGGTGTCCTCACTGGGGCCGTAGAGGTTGTTCACCCGGTACCCGCGCAGATCGCGCACGAGGTCCGGAGGCAGCGGCTCGCCGGCGAGGTTGATCATCCGCACCGAGGCCGGGATGGCGCCCGCGGCCAGCAGTTCGCGGCCGACCGACGGCACGGTGTCGATCAAAGTCACGTGACCGAACGATGAAGGAGAGTGGATCAGGTCGAGGGTGTCGTTGGGCGCCAACGTGACCGTGGCGCCGCACACCAGCGGCGCGAAGATCTCGAACACCGACAGGTCGAAGCACACAGACGTGCCGGCCAGCGTCTCCGCCAGCACCTCGGAGGGGAACACCCGCACCGCCCACTCGAGCATGGCGACCGTCTGCCGGTGTTCGATCAACACACCCTTGGGGCGGCCGGTCGAGCCCGAGGTGTAGATCGTGTACGCCAGGTCGTCGGAACCGACCGGCACATGCGGCCGCGAGTCGTTGCCGGACAACGCATACGTGTCGTCGCTGATGAGCACGGGTGCGGCGGCGTCCGCCAGCATGAACTGGATACGTTCCGACGGATAGCCCGGATCGATCGGCACGTACGCCGCGCCCGCCTTCAGCACACCCAGCAACGCGATGATCAACCTGCTGTCGCGCGGCAGGCACACGCCGACCAGATCACCAGGACGGACACCGCGATTCACGAGATCGTGCGCCAGCCGGTTGGCCGACGCGTCCAGCTCGCGGTAGGTGAGCGTGCCGTCGATCGCCCGCAGCGCAACGGCATCAGGAGTGCGGTCGGCCTGCGCCTCGACCAGCTCGTGCACGCACCGAGTGGGCGCAGAGGCGTTGTGGCCGGAGACGAGCGACTCGAGCCGGGAACGTTCGGCTTCGGTGCGCACATCGAGGTCCTCGAGCGGTGTGTCGAGCGACGTGAGCAACGACGTGAGCGCGACACCGAACCGGTCGGCGATCAACTCCGCGGTCGCGGCGTCGTACAGATCCGTGTCGTAGCCGAGGAACCCGGTCAGACCGTCCGGAGTCAGCCACAGGTACAGCTCCAGGTCGTACTGGATCGCCGCGGGCGCCATCAGGACCGGCGTGACGGGCAGGCCGTCCAGTTCGAACGACGGCAAACCGTCCTGCAGCACGCACATCACCCGGAACTCGGGGCTGCCGACCTGCTCGAACGGTACGTGCGCGTGCGCATACGCACCGAGGCACGTCTCCTTGACCGCGTTCAACAACTCCCGGCCGGTCGAGGCCTCCGAGCTGTCGGTGCGCAGGGCCAGCATGTTCACCAGCGGGCCGATCGCGCGCGGCGCGAGGTGCCGTTCGCGCGTCGCGGCAGGCGATCCGATCACGATGTCGGTCTGGCCGGACGTCTTCGACACGGCGAGGTGCAGGGCGCTGAGCAACACCATGAACGGCGTCACGCCGTCGGAGGAGCGGACCGCGTGGTTCAGGGTGAGCGGCACGGTGGCGGACCGGAACCGCGGTCGCGCCGGCCGGGGCCGGTCGGTGGGCACGGCCAGCGAGGGCAGGTCGGCGAGTTTCTCGTGCCAGTAAGCGAGATCGGCGTCGGTGACCGACGTCGATCTCGCGGGCATCGGCTGCGGCGCGGGCAGCTCGTGACCCGAGTAGGCGGCGCACAACTCGGCTAGGAAGACGCCGAGCGACCAGCCGTCGGACACGTAGTGGTGCGCGACGACCTGCAGGAGCGTCTCGTCGTCGAGGCGGTACACCGCGAACCGCCACAGCGGCCCGGTGTCGAGGTCCATGGGGGCCGAAGCGAGCCGTTCGGCCGCTGCCAACGCTTCCGCGCGGTTGCCGAGAGTCGAGACGACCGGCTCACCGGGGCCGAGAATCGGGTGCCGGGCGACGACCGTCGCGACGGCGGCCTGAAGTCGTTCGACATCAAGGCTTCCGGGAACGGAGGCGACGAACGACAGGACGTTGACCGCGGTGCCGGGGTGGATCTCCTCGAACAGCCGCAGGCCCTCCTGCGTCGGGTTCGGCCCGGTCGCGGCGGGCGTGCTGCGGGTGCGCCAGCGGGCTACGAGATCGCGTCCGAGGTCCACTACAGGCTCCCGATCCGGTCGGCCACGAGCGTCGCGGTGACCCCGTCGGACGCCCAGCGGGTCAGCAGTCGCCTGGTCAGTTCACGCGGTGACTGCGCTTCGAGCACCACCTCGATCGGCACCGGCAGCCCCAGCGCGTCCTCGGTGATGGCGGCGATCTCGGCGCCACGGATGGAGTCGCCGCCGATGCTGCTCAACGTCTGTGTCGGCCCGCACGCGGGCACCTCGCACACCGCGGCGAACACGCTGCCGAAGAACTGCTCGACCGGTTCGCCGTCCGCACCAACGGGAGCAGACGTGACCACCCCGCCCAACGACCCGTCGAGATAGCGCGTCCGGGCCAGCGAGCGCTGGATCTTGCCGCTCGTCGTGCGCGGGATCGTGCCGGGCGGGCACAGCACGACGGTGTCGACGCGCGCGCCGGTGCCGGTGAGCACGGCCGCGCGGACGTCGATCGACAGCTCCTCCGGGTCGGCGTCCCTACGGGCGAGCTCCACCGCCACCACGAGTTCGTCGTCGACCATGAACGCCGCCGCGGTCGGGCGCAGCAACGGGTTGTCCAGCACCGCGGCCGCCTCGACGTCGTGCGCGTGGTGGTTGACGCCGTGCTGGATCAGCACGTCCTTGCGGCGTCCGGTGACGAACAGGTGGCCGTCGCGCAGGTACCCGAGGTCGCCGGTACGCAGGAAGCGGTGACCGTCGAGCGTGCCGAAAAGCTCGTGCTCCGGCTGCCCGGTGTCGTTGAGGTAGCCGTTGCTGATCGACGGCCCGCGCACCCAGATCTCACCCTCGGCCTCAACGCGTTCCAACGACACGGGATCGACGATCGCCACCTCGTGGTCCGCGATCACCGGACCGCAGTCGACGCGGCCTTCGTCGTCCACGCAGTCATCGGACAGGTGCCGCCCGGTGACGATCAACGTCGCCTCCGCCAGCCCGTAACAGGGGAGGAACGCCTCGGGACGGAAACCGTTGGCGGCGAAGCGTTCCGCGAACGCGGCGAGCGTGCGCGGCCGGATCGGCTCGGCGCCGTTGAACGCCAGCCGCCACGCGCTGAGGTCCACATCGGACAGATCCTTGCCCGCCGCGCGGCGCACGCACAGGTCGTAGCCGAAGTTCGGCGCGCCGGTGTGCGTGATGCCCTGCGAGCCGATCTGCCGCAGCCATTCGAGCGGGTTCTTCAGGAAGTGGATCGGCGACATCAACCGGACCGGAAAACCGCCGTGCACGGGCGTGAGAATGAATCCGATGAGGCCCATGTCGTGATAAGGCGGCAGCCACGATATCGCGCGCGTGGATTCGTCGAGCCGGAACACGTCGCTGATCGCGCGAATATTCGCCATCAGATTTCCGTGGGTGAGCACGACGCCTTTCGGCTGGTTCGTGCTGCCCGACGTGTACTGCACGAGCGCCACGTCGCCGGGGGAGGGGAGCCGGTTCCACTCGCGGTCGATGGGGTCGTCCGGGTCGAGGGTCACGACCGGCGGCAGACCCTCCGGCGCGCCGGACGACGTGAGCAGCTCGAGCACGAACGGATCGGCGAGCAGCGCGGTCGCCTGGGAGTCCTCGAGCACGCGGGCGAAGCGTTGCTTGATCCGATCCGCGGCGCCGAAGAGCGGCGGATACGTGGGCACCGCGGGCACTCCGGCGAGAAAACAGCCGTACACCGCGACGACGAAGTCCAGGCCGGGCGGGTACAGCAGCAGCGTCGGCCCCGTGCCGGGCAGCCGCTGGGCGACACGGGTCGCGCGGTCGAGCAGCTCCCGGTAGGTCAGCGTGTCGACCCGGCCGTCGTCGTGCAGGTACTCGAAGGCGATCTTCTCGCCGTCGGACGCGACGTGGTCGAGCAGGACATGCGCCAGCGTGCGTGGGGGCATCGGCGAGACTCCATTTCTGCAGCTATCGCTCCGGCGAATGTAAAGAGACCGGCTCTCGCCTCGTTCTCACGCACCTACCTGCGGTCTCTCACCTTTCTCTGCGCTTCTTGACCTGCCCTTGGGGTGGGCTGGCACATTGATTGAGCCCGCCGACCGAAACCATTCTCTCCGAGGAGGTGCGCGTGGCCAGTTGGCTGACGTCTTTCGCCGACGTGTCCGATCCGGCCTGCGAACTGGTGTGCTTTCCGCACGCCGGCGGCGGCAGCTCGGTTTTCCAGACCTGGCACCAGCACACCGATGCGCTGCGCGTGTCGGCGATCCGGTTGCCCGGCCGGGAATCGCGCCTCCGCGAGCCCGCGATCGCCGACCTCGGTGAGCTCGTCGAAGCCCTCGCCACCGCGCTGGTCCGCCTGCCGGAGAAGCCGTACGCCTTCTACGGTCACAGCATGGGCGCGCTCGTCGCGTTCGAACTGACGAGGAAGTTCCGCGCGCTCGGACTTCCCTTGCCCAGGGGACTTTTCGTCGCCGGCATGGACGCGCCGCAGCAGCTCGACCTCGACCGTGCGCACGACCTGCCGCGCGACGAGCTGGTGGCGTGGCTGATCGGCGTGAACGGGCTGAGCCCCGAGGTGCTCGAGTACCCGGCGCTGATCGACCTGATGCTGCCGACGATCCGCGCCGACCTCGCCGTGGTCGAGGACTACGACTTCCAGCAGCAGCCGCCACTGCCGGTGCCGATCCACGTGCTGCGCGGCCGGGCCGACGTGCAGGTCACCGTCGAGGGCTGCGACGGCTGGAGCGCTCTGACCGATGCGGGCTGCCGGGTCACCGACTTCGACGGCGACCACTTCTTCGTGGAACAGCGGGAAAAAGACATCGTGCGGCTGATCGAAGCCGACCTCATCGCGGAAAGGGCGCAACGATGAGCAGCTCGTCCTACGTGGGCGGTGTGAGCGGCGGGCCCGCCCGCGACTACAGCTCCTTCTTCGTGCTGCCCGCGTCGTCGTCGCAACGCCAGCTGTGGTTCCTGTGCCAGCTCGACGAAGGCGCCAACGCCGCCTACAACGTCGTCAGCGCGGTACGGCTGACCGGCCGGCTCGACCACGTGCTGCTGCAGCGCGCGTTGAACGAAGTCGTTGCCCGGCACGAGAGTCTGCGCACCGGCATCGGCCTGGTGGACGGCGAGGCTCGTCAGGTCGTCGTGCCTTCGACACTGGTGTCGCTGCCGGTCGTCGAGGGCGACGTGCAGGAGCTGGCCGCCGAGCAGGCCGCGATCCCGTTCACGCTCGACGAGCCGCCGCTGCTGCGGGTTGTGCTGGTGCGCGAGGCACCCGACGTGCACACGTTGATCGTGGTCATCCACCACATCGCGTGCGACGGCTGGTCCACCGAGGTCTTCTACCGCGACCTCGCGCAGGCCTACCAGCAGGTGTCGTTGCCCGAGCCTTCGATCCAGTACGCGGACTACGTTGCGTGGCAAGAGGAAACGCTGGTCGGCGAACCGATGCGCGACCTCGTCACGCACTGGCGGTCCGCGTTGTCCGGCATCACCCCGCTGAACCTGCCTATCGACCGGCCGCGCACCACCCAGCGCAAGACCGGGGGACGCATCGAGGTTCCGCTGCCCGGCATCGACGTGACGCGGTGGGACGCGACGAGGTTCATGGTGCTGCTGGCGGCGTTCAAGGTGACGCTCGCGCGGGTGTGCGGCACGGCGGACGTCGCCGTGGGCACGCCGGTCGCCGGACGGCACCACCCCGACGCCGAGGACCTGATCGGGTTCTTCGCCAACACCCTCGTCCTGCGGACCCGGCTGCCACTCGACGAGTCGTTCGACGCCGCGGTGAGCGCGGTCCGCGACACGTGCCTCGCGGCGTTCTCGCACCAGCGGATGCCGTTCGACCGGCTCGTCGAGGAGATGCGGCTGCCGCGTGTGCTGGACCGCAACCCCTTGTTCGACGTCATGTTCTCGGTGCAGGACAAGCCCGCCGTGGCGGTCGAGCTGCCCTCGCTGACCATGGCGCCCGTCGAGCTGGTGACCACGTCGGCGAAGTTCGACCTCTGGCTCACCGTGCTGCCCGACCGGATCCGGCTCGACTACGACGCGGACCTGTACGACGAGCAGACCGCCCGCCGGATCCTGTCGCTCTACCTGGCGGTGCTGCGTTCTCCCGACGGTGTCTGCGCGGGTCTGCCGAAGGCGAGCGACGACGACCTCGCGCAGCTTTCCTATTGGGCAGAAGGGCCTTCGGTACCGGTGCCCGAGCTGGTCGTGCCGGCCGAGGCGAAGGAGCTCGCACAGCTGTTGCGTGACGAGGGCATCGGAACCGGTGTCGTCGTCTCCACACCACCCGAGGCATCGCCCGAGCTCGTGGTGATCGCCCACGCCGTGCTGGCGGTCGGCGGCACCCTCGCGTACGGCCGGCGCCACACGCGCGACGGCGCGTTCGTCAAGCACAACGGCGACTGGGTGATCACCACCGGCCCGCGGTTCGACCCGGTCGACGACGCGACGCCCGACCTGAGAGACGTCACCGTCCCGATCAGAGATCGGCTGGGGATCAAGCCGGACGACGACGTGGTGCTGCTCGCGGATCCCGGCGTCGGGCCCGACCTGGCCGACCTGCTGCTGTGCACCGAGATCAGCCGCGGTGAAGCACCCGAGAACGCCTGGATTCTCGGTGCGCCACAGACGTTCCGCCGCCTGATCACCGAAGGCTGGACACCACCCGTCGGCGCGAAGCTGGTGTGCCGCGGCGAGGTCGTCGCGGACGACGTGGTGCGCATGCTGCGCCGCACCGGCCGTGAGGTCTTCGTCGGCCACAACGCCAACGGAACTCCGATCTCACTGGAACCCGGTGGCGCGCCGCTCGCCAATACGACCCGCGAGCTGCGTGACGCGACTGGTGAACCGGCGCCGATTGGCACGGTGGGCGAGCTGTATCTGAGCGGTGCGCCGACCGGCCAACGCCACCGCTACACGAGTGCGGGCGAGCTGGAGTTCGTCGGATACGTCGACGAACGGCTGGCCGTGGGCGACCACCTGGTGGTGCCGAGCCGGATCGAGGCCGCACTCGAATCCGTCGAAGGCGTGCGGTCCGCCGCGGTCGTCGCGGGCAACGTCGGTGCGGAGACGCGGCTGGTCGGCTGGCTCGTGCTGGATGGTGCGAAAGCCGCCGCCAGCCCGCGGGAACAGGACGAGTTCGTCACCGCGGTCAAGGCAAAGGCCACGCAGACCCTGCAACCGCACGAGATCCCGGTCGCGTTCGGCGTACTGCCCGAACTGCCGGAGCACCGGACCGCGCTCGCCGCACTGCCGGCGGAGGCGTTGCTGGGCAAGGTCGACGACACGCCGCCGCGCAACCGGATCGAACGCGTCGTCGTGTCGATCTTCAAGGACACGCTGCCGGTGCGGGAGTTCGGCGTGCACGCCGACTTCTTCGCGCTCGGCGGCCACTCGATGCTCGCCGCCAAGGTCATCGGCCGGGTGCGCGACCAGCTGGGCGTGCTCGTCCCGATCCGGGACTTCTTCCAGCGCTCCACGGCAGCCGGGCTCGCGGAAGCCGTTGCGGCGCTGGAGAACCAGGACAAGCCCAAGGACAAGGTGACCGCGCTGCGCGGTCAGCTGGACGGCATGACCGACAAGGAAATCGAGCAGCTCTTGCGTCAACTCGGCTGAACGAGAAGGAGAAGCACTCAGATGGGCATCGACGACGCCGACACGATCTTCCAGGTCGTGGTCAACGAAGAGGACCAGTACTCGATCTGGTTCGCCGACCGCACGCTCCCCGAGGGCTGGACCGCGGACGGCACCACGGGCACCAAGCAGGAATGCCTGCAGCACATCGAAAAGGTGTGGACCGACATGCGACCCAGGTCCGTCCGCGAGCGCGTCAACAGCTGACCCCATCACCAAGGACAGGAGTGCACTGATGAGCCAGCAGCACGAGCTGGAGTCCATGACGCCGGAGGAGAAGCGCGCGCTGCTCGCCCAGCTCCTGGACGGTTCCGCCGAGGCCACCCCGAGCAACCTCTCCCTGGAGCAGCGCCGGCTCTGGCTGCTCCTCCAACTCGACGACAGCAAGCCGTGGCAGGTCAGCGCCGCCGCCCGGCTCACCGGTGACGTGTCGCCGGCCGCGATGCAGCAGGCGCTGACCGCGGTCGTGCAGCGGCACGAGGTGCTGCGCGCGACGTTCCGCGAGGTCGACGGCCACCCGCTCGCCACCACGACGCCGGCCGTCACGTTGCGCCTGCCGGTCGTCGAGACCGAGGACCTGGCGAAGGTCGTCGCGGACGAGGTGCGCACCCGGTTCGACCTCACCAAGGGCCCGCTGGTCCGCGCCTCGCTCCTCAAGCGCAGTGACGACCACGTCCTGCTGCTCACGCTGCACCAGATGGTGGCCGACCGCCGGTCCGCCAAGCTTCTGGTCGACGAGGTGCTCACGAAGTACACGGAACTCGTGGACGGCACGGCCGGCGACGTGATCGCCACGCCGGTCGACTTCCACTCTCTTGTCACGGCTCAGCGTGAGTGGGTCAACGGCGACGACGCGGCCAAGGACGTCGACTACTGGCGCGACCAGCTGGCGGCGGTGACCGCGCTGGAGTTGCCGACCGACCGCCCGCGCCCGCCGCTCAAGACCATCCACGGCGACTCGGTCACCGTCGAAGTGCCGCTGTCGAACGTCAGCAGCGACGTCCTGCTGTCCGCCTACATCGCAGTGCTGTCGAGGTATTCGCAGCAGCGCGACCTCGCGGTCGGCGTGCCGGTGCCGGCGTCGTGGCACGAGGACGGCGCGAACCTGGTGGGACCGCTGGAGAACATGGTCCCGCTGCGCGTCGAGGTGAGCGACGACGACTCGCTGGAACGACTGGCCGCGCAGGTCGGTGCGATCCACGCCGAGGCGCTGACGCACGCGCGCCTGTCGTTCGACCGGATCGTCGAGGCCGCCCAGCCGCAGCGCGACCTCAGCCGCACGCCGCTGTTCCAGGTCTTCTTCGCCTACGAGGAGGAGACCCACGAGCTGCTGGACCTGCCGACGACGTGGACGCCGCACGACATCGACCTCTACGCCGTGCGCCGCAACGGCAAGCTGACGCTGCGCGCGCAGTACAACACCGACCTGTTCGACCAGAGCACGATCGAACGCTTCCTCGGGCACGTCCTGCTGGTCCTGCAGGCCGACGTCGCCCAGCCGCTCGCCGAGATTCCCCTGCTGACGCAGGCGGAACGCGAGCGCGTGGTCGTCGACTGGAACGCCACCGACATCGAGTACGAGCCGGCGACGCTGCACCAGCTCGTCGAGGAAGCCGCTGCCACGAACCCCAAGGGAATCGCGCTGGCCGGCGGCGACGAGGAACTCACCTACGAGCAGCTGGACAACCGCGCCAACGCGCTCGCCGCCGAGCTCGTCGCGCGGGGCATCACCACCGAGTCGCGCGTCGGTGTGCTGGTCGACCGCACGGTCCACTCGGTGGTCGGTCTGCTGGCCGTGCTGAAGGCCGGTGGCGCGTACGTGCCGCTCGACCCGTCGTACCCGGCGGACCGCCTGGCGTTCATCGTCGGCGACGCGGGCATCGAGCTGTTCGTGGGCCTGCGCAAGGCGATCGACACGCTGCCGCAGGAGGTCGCGGGCACCGACCGCATCACCATTCCGACGACCGACCAGCAGGCGGCCAAGCCCGAGGTCAGCGTCAACACAGGCGACCTCGCCTACGTCATCTACACCTCCGGTTCCACGGGACGACCGAAGGGCGTCGCGGTCGAGCACCGCGCGATCGTCGCGTCCACCAAGGCCCGCGGCACGCTCGAGGGCTCCGGCCTGCCCGAGCGGTACCTGGTGCTGGCGCCGCTGACGTTCGACGCCGCGGGCGGTGGCCTGTACTGGACGCTGAGCCGCGCGGGCACGGTCGTTTTCCCGACCGAGTCCGAGGTGCTCGACCCGCGCCTGCTGGGCCGGCTGATCCGCACCCGTGAACTGACCCATGTGGACGGTGTGCCGTCGCAGTACGCCGTGCTGCTGGAGACCGACCTCGAAGCGCGCGACTCGGTCAAGACCACGGTCGTCGCCGGCGAGGCGTTGCCGCCGAGCCTGGTCGCCGACCACTACCGCGTCTCGCCGAACGCCGCGCTGTACAACGAGTACGGCCCGACCGAGGCGTCGGTGTGGGCGACCGTGCACCCGGTGTCGCGGCAGGACGCGAACCTGCCACGCGTGCCGATCGGCCGCCCGGTGCCCGGCGCCAAGGTCTACCTGCTGGACAAGCGGTTCAACCCGGTGCCGCCCGGTGTGCCCGGCGAGCTGTACATCGGCGGCGACGGCGTGGCCCGCGGCTACGTCAACCGCGCGGCGATGACCGCGGAACGCTTCCTGCCCAACCCGTTCGGGGTTGGCCGGCTGTACCGCACGGGCGACCTCGCGCGCTACCAGGCGGACGGCACGATCGAGTTCCTCGGCCGCGCGGACACGCAGGTCAAGATCCGCGGCTTCCGCATCGAGCTGTCCGAGATCGAGAACGTCGTGCTGCGCCACCCGCTCGTGGCCGAGGCCGTCGTCACGGTCCGCGAGGACCAGCCGGGCGTGCCGCGCCTGATCGCGTACGTCGTGCCGGTCATCGGTCGCGTCCTCACGCAGGAGACGCTGATCAACCACGTGATCGGCCAGGTGCCCGACTACATGGTGCCGAGCACGTTCGTCACGCTGGAGAAGATGCCGCTCACCAAGCACGGCAAGGTCGACACGAAGTCGCTGCCCGCGCCCGAGGTGATCATCGCGAGCGGGTTCGTCGAGCCGGCCAACGAGCTGGAGGCGGGCATCGCGGAGACGTTCGCGTCGGTGCTGGGCCTGCAGCACATCAGCGCCACGGCCGACTTCTTCTCGCTGGGCGGCAACTCGCTGCTCGTCGCCCGCCTGGCCGCGCAGCTCTCCCGCGAGAACGACATCGAGCTGCCGATCGACGAGGTGTTCCGCGTTCCCACGGTGCAGGGCATCGCGCGGGTCGTCGAGACGCACCAGCGTGAGCGCAACGACGTCGACAGCGCCGCGCTGTACGCCCAGCAGGTCGCCGAGCTCGTCGCGGACGTGAAGCTCGACCCGAGCATCAAGCCGGACGGGCTGCCGAAGGCGGACTGGTTCGACCCGAAGAACGTTCTCGTCACCGGTGCCACCGGCTACCTCGGCGTGTTCATCGCGGTCGAGCTCGTCAAGCGCACCAACGCGACCGTGCACTGCCTGGTCCGCGGCGAGAGCGCCGACGTGGCGTGGGACCGGCTCGAGGAGACCATGCGCAAGTACCGCGCGTGGGACGAGTCGTACCGCGGCCGGATCAAGGTCGTCACCGGTGACCTCGCCAAGCCGTACCTCGGGCTGCCGAAGGAGGAGTTCGACCGGTACTGCGAGCTGTTCGACTCGGTCTACCACTCGGGCGCGATCGTCAACTTCACCTACC
The DNA here is from genome assembly GCF_030269605.1 of Lentzea sp. NBRC 105346. Lineage (GTDB taxonomy): Bacteria > Actinomycetota > Actinomycetes > Mycobacteriales > Pseudonocardiaceae > Lentzea. Next base: position 343,309 of record NZ_BSTQ01000007.1, on the reverse strand, counting down.
CGTACGAGGCGATGAAGGCGGCGAACGTTCTCGGCACCGAGGAGCTGCTGCGGCTGTGCACCCGTAAGACGCTCAAGGCGTTCCACCTGGTGTCCAGTGTGGACGTCTTCATGGGCACCGGCGCCGAGCGGCCGTTCACCGAGCAGGACCTGAGCATGCGGCCGGTCAAGGTGCCGACCGGGTACCCGCGCACCAAGTGGGTCGCCGAGCACATCACGGTCATCGCCCGCGACCGCGGCATCCCGGTGACCGTGCAACGCCCGTGGATGATCACCGGTCACACCAAGACCGGCGCCTCGCACGACACCGACTACCTCTACGTCTACCTCAGGGGCTTCCTGGACCTCGGTGTCCTGCCGCTCTACAACGACGTGATCAACGCGGTGCCGGTCGACTACACCGCCGAGGCGATCGTCTACACGTCGCTGCGCGAGGAGAACCTGGGCAAGAACTTCAACATCACCAACCGGGAACCGACCACGATGCAGCAGTGCTACCAGTGGCTGCGGTCGTTCGGCTACGACCTCAACGTCGTGGCCGAGGAAGAGGCCCGCCGCCAGGCGCTCGAGGTGGACGAGGACCACATCCTCTACCCGCTCACGCCGTTGCTGCGGGTGGCGTCCATGCGGCACGCGGCGCTCGACCCCGAGCTGCAGAAGCAGGTCGACCCGCTGGACGAGTGCCGCGTGCTCCTCGCGGCGCTGGAGGGCTCGGGCATCGAGTGCCCGCCGGTCAACGAGGCGTGGGCGCACTCGTGCTTCCAGTTCCTCGTGGACAACGGATATCTGCCGGCACCACAAGACGTTGTGAGGCAGTAATGAACGTTCGCTATCTGGACCTGTCGTCGATCGACGCCAAGGACGTCGACACGCTCACCCGCAACATCGCCGCCGACTTCGGCGCCAGCACCGCTCCGGCGGTGCTGGCCGCGGCGGCCGGCCTCGCGCAGCGGTTGCCGCAGAGCCTCGTGGACGAGCTGCGGGACTTCCGGTTGCACGAGCCGTCCGCGGCACTCGTGGTGCGCGGCCTGCGGGTCGACGACGAGGAGATCGGGCCGACCCCGCTGGACTGGCGCACGCCGCCGGCCCCGGAACACGCTGCGGCGCTGACCGCGCACGAGGTCTACCTGGTGCTGGTCGCGTCGCTGCTCGGGGACATCTTCGGCTGGTCGACGTTGCAGAACGGAAAGCTGCTGCACAACGTCGTCCCGATGCCGACCGAGGTACAAGAGCAGAGCGGGCACGGCACGGTGAAGCTGGAGTGGCACACCGAGGACGGGTTCCACCCCAACCGCTGCGACTACCTGCTGCTGCTCGGCGTCCGCAACCACGACGCCGTGCCGACCACGATCGCCTCGATCGACGACGTGGTGATCTCGCCGCGGCACCGGGAAGTGCTGGCGCAGAAGCGGTTCCTGATCCGGCCGGACAACGAGCACCTGAACCGGGCGCGGGCGTTGGTCGGACCGGGACAGGTGCACACCATCCAGCGCATGCAGGACAGCCCGGAACCCAGCGCGGTGCTCTTCGGTCACCCCGAAGCGCCGTACCTGCGGATCGACCCGGCGTTCATGACCGCGCGGCCCGGTGATCCCGAGGCGGCGGAAGCGTTACGGGTGTTGGTTTCCCGGTTGGATGCCGCTTTGTCCGCGGTGCCGCTCGGCGCGGGCGACCTGCTCGTCGTCGACAACTACAAGGCCGTGCACGGGCGCAGCGAGTTCACCGCCCGGTTCGACGGCACCGACCGCTGGCTCAAGAAGGTGGTCGTGACGAGGGATCTGCGCAGATCGCGTTGCTACCGGGCGGCCGCCCACGAACGCATCCTGCTGTGAATGGTCGTGAGTGGTTTCCGTCGCTATGGCAACGGAAACCACTCACGACCCCTGCTGAAGGAGCTGATCGTGCCTGACCTGACTGATCGTGCCTGGCTGGTGCTGGGCGAGCTCGACCTCGGCCGGACCAAGGCCCGGCTCGCCACGACCTTCCCGGGCCTGCGTCTGGTCGGGTACGACTTCTCCGCACCCGGTGAGGAGTTCAGCGGCGCGCAGGCCGGAGCCTGCTGGGGTGAGCTGGTGCGGGCCGAGACCGAGGCCGCGGTCATCGACATCACCGGGGCACCCGCGAGGGTGGCGCTGGCCAAGCTCGGCCGGCGCCACCACCTCGCCGTGGTGATCACGCGTGGGGGCCTCGACCCGCGGGCCGTGCTCGGCTGTGTCCTGGCCGACGAACCCGTTGGGGTGGCCGCGGAACCACAACCGCCCCAGATTCCGGAGGTCGACCTGCCCGGCCTCCGGACCGGCCAGCCCTCCGGTTCCGCGAGCACCCTGATCCGCCCGTGCGCCGACGTCGACGAACCGACGCTCGCCGCGGCCGTCGCGATCCTGCTGGCCCGCTACCGGTCCCAGCCCAACGCACATCTCCTGGTGTCCGGACGGCTGGTGCCGGTCACCGTCAACGAGAACGAGCCCGCGGGTGCGCTGGTCCGCAGAATCCGGAACACCACAGGCATCCCGGTGCCACCAGGCATCAGTACATCCGTCGCCGTCACCCGGCACCACAAGGCGAAGCCGGAAGCGGTGGGCCCCTTCGTCATCACCCCGGTCGAGGTGGCCGACGGACGCGCCCGGCACGAACTGGCGATCTCACTGACCCCGGAACGCACGCTGCGGATCGACTACGACGCGGGCCTGTTCGAAACCCCGGACGTCTTCGCGTTCGCCAACCGCCTCCGCCACGTGATCGACGAGATCGTGGCCGACCGCCCGGTCGTGGAGATCACCGCGCTGACCGACGAGGAGACCGCGGCCGTCGCCGAGTGGTCGCGGGGCGACCGGCAGGAGTTGCCGGACACGTGCCTGCACACGGTGGTCGAACGGCACGACCCGCAAGCCCTGGCCGTGGTGTGCGGCGACGCGAAGCTGACCTACGGCGAACTCAACGATCGCGCGGACGCGGTGGCGAACGCGCTGGCGGAGCAGGGGATCGGCCGGCACGACGTCGTCGCGATCATGGCCGAACGCCGCGTCGAGTCGATCGTCGCGATGCTCGGCGTGCTCAAGTCCGGCGCCGCGTACGTCCCGATCGAGCCGTCGTACCCCGAGGAACGGATCCGGCACATCATCGAGGACTCCGGCGCCCGTGCCGTGCTGACCGGCGACGAGACCGGGATCCCCGGACATCGGCCAAGGCACGTCGACCCGGCCGACACCGCCTACCTGATCTACACCTCCGGCTCGACCGGTGTGCCCAAGGGCGTCGCGGTCAGCCATCGGTCCATTGTGGTCTCCACGCACGCGCGCGGTGTCGGTGGTCCGCCCCCGAAGAAAGACCTTGTCACGATGCCGTTGTGCTTCGACGGCGCCGCGGGCGGCCTGTACTGGACGTTGACGGGCGGTGGCACGGTCGTGCTGCCCACCGAGATCGAGGCGCACGACCTGCTCGCGTTGAGAAGTCTGTTGCTGCGTCACCGGGTCACGCACATCCACTCGGTGCCGTCGCACTACGGACTGGTGCTGCAGGCCGCCGGCGGGTCGGGGCTCGAGGACCTGAAGCTGGTCTCCGTCGGCGGCGAGCCGATGCCGCCGAAGCTGGTCGCGCGGCACCTGTTCGACTGCCCGGACGCCGTGCTGCTCAACGACTACGGCCCGACCGAGGCCGCGGTCTGGGCGACCGCGCACCGCTGCGACTTCGCGGACGCCACTGGTGCCAAGATCCCGATCGGCGGCCCACTGCCGAACTACCGCATCCACGTGCTGGACGCGCACCTGCGCCCGGTGCCGCCCGGACTGCCCGGCGAGATCTACATCGGCGGACCGGCCGTCGCGCGCGGCTACCATCGCAGGCCGCAGCTCACCGCGGAACGGTTCCTGCCGGACCCGTTCGGCAACGGCAGGTTGTACCGCACCGGAGACCGCGGCCAGTGGTCCGCGCAGGGCGAGCTGTACATCCTCGGCCGCGTCGACAACCAGGTGAAGCTGCGCGGGTTCCGCGTCGAGCTCGGCGAGATCGAGGCCGCGGTCCGCCAGCACAAGGGTGTCGCGGACTGCGTGGTGCAGGTGCGCGAAACCAGGGTGCTCGCGTTCGTCGCGTCGCACGCCGGCGTCACCGAGGCCGAGCTGCGCGGTGAGGTCGCCCGCCTGCTGCCCGCGTACATGCACCCGGACCGGTTCATCGTGCTGCCCGAACTGCCACGCAGTCCCAGCGGCAAGCTCGACCTGCAACGGCTGCGCGCCTACGAGGTCGATCTGGCGGCTGTGTCATGACCGTCATCGACTCGCCGTCGCAGCTGTGCGCCAGGATCGGCAGCCTGGCACCGCGCCGCGTGTTGCACATCGGCGACGCGCGGCTCGCGGTGGCCGCGGAGCACTACCGGTTGGTCAGCGCGTCGGAACGGGTGCACGCGCGGCGTGGCGACTACGACCTGGTGCTGCTGGACCTCACCGCCCGAGGCGCGTCCACATTGGACATACCGGCGACCGTGACCGCGGGCCTCGGACTCGTCGGGCACGAGGGCGCCGTGTTCGTCGCGAACCTCGGGGCCGCCGGCTGGTCTCCGTCGGCGCTGCTGCGCGGCCTCGGCCCCGGTGTCGAGGTGCACGCCTACCCCGATTTCGACGTCGTGCTGCGACATTCCCAGCGCGTGGCGGGAGCGCCGATGCTCCGGTGGAACCACGAGCTGCACGCCGCGTCGCACCTCGCGCGGCTGCTCGCGGACCGCTCCGTCGAACGCGTGCGGCTCGTCGGCGTCCCCCTGGCCTGTTGGCACGAGATCGACGCCATCTGCGCCGAACACGGCTACGAGGTCGCGTCCTCGACCGGAACGCAGTACCACTTCGACGCAGTGCTGGAGCTTCGATGAACACAGTTGTGGTCGGTGGCGCCGGGCAGGTCGGCCGGTTGTTCGTCCGGCTGTGCCTCCAGCATGGACCGGTCGTGTCGATCGACGGTGGAGCGTCGCTCGTTCACGAAGCTGAATCCGTCACGGGTGACGCGTGCGCGCCCGATCAGCAGATCCTGGAAAAGATCGCCGCCGCCGACGTGGTGATCTTCGCGTTGCCCGAGCACGTGGCGCTCGACGCGGCGACCGCCTGTGCCGCGGCGGTGCGGCCGGGCACGTTGCTGGTGGAGACGCTGTCCGTGCAGCAGGGAATCACGCGCGGCCTCACCGCGCTGGCGGAGGAACGCGGCGCCGAGGTGTGCGGCCTGAACCCGATGTTCGCGCCCGCGCTCGGTTTCGCGGGCAACTCCGTCGCCGCGATCCGCGTGGTCGACGGCCCGCGCACGGCCGCACTCCTCGACCTGATCGGAAGTGCGGGCGCGGACGTGGTGGAACTGTCGGCGGCCGACCACGACCGGACGGCCGCGGTGATGCAGGCCGCCACACATGCGGCCGTGCTGGCGTTCGGCAGCGTCGTCGCCGGTCACGACATGCGCACTCTCATCACGCTCGCACCTCCGCCTCACCTGACGATGCTGGCGTTGTTGGCGCGCATCACCGGTGGCAACCTGGACGTGTACTGGGACATCCAGGCCGCCAACCCCGACGCGGCCGAGGCGCGGGCCGCGTTGAGCGAGGCGGTGACCGAGCTGGACGAGCTGGCGATGGTCGGCGACCGCGGGCGCTTCCAGGACTGGGTGCGGCGGATCGGCGACCACCTCGGCGCCGACGGGCCCCGGCTGCGGGACCGCTGCGCCGAGCTGTTCGCCCTGAGCCGATAGAGGGAAACCCATGCAGACCGTCCGGGACGTCACCCGCCAGCTGATGCGCGAACTCGGGCTCACGACCGTGTTCGGCAATCCGGGCACCACCGAGATCGCGTTCCTGACCGACTGGCCGGACGACTTCCGGTACGTCCTCGGTCTGCAGGAGTCGGTCGTCGTGGCGATGGCCGACGGATACGCGCACGCCACCCGGAGTCCCGTTCTGGTCAACCTGCATTCGGCGGGCGGTCTGGGCCACGGTCTCGGGCACGTTTTCACGGCGTTCCGCAACCGCACGCCGCTGATCGTGCTGGCCGGGCAGCAAATGCGCACGCTGTTGCCGGACGACCCGTTCCTGGGCGCCACGGACGCGGTCGACTTCCCTAAGCCGTATGTGAAGTGGAGCTGTGAACCGGCCCGCGCGCAGGACGTGCCGGCCGCGCTCGCGCGGGCGTTCCACATCGCGTCCCAGGCACCTCAGGGCCCGGTGTTCCTGTCCGTTCCGGTCGACGACTGGGACGAGCCATATGAAGGCACAGTCCCGCAACGGCCACGCATTCCCGGATTCGCACCGGATCCCCGAACACTGCAGGACCTGGCCGCCGCGCTGAACGGAAGCACGCGGCCCGGCATCGTCGCCGGTCCCGCGATCGACGAGGATGCCGCCGTCGAGGACCTGATCGCGTTGGCGGAGCAGCTGAACGCCGGCGTGTGGGCGGCCGGCGTGTCGCCGCGCTGCTCGTTCCCCGAGGACCACCGCCTGTTCCGCGGCTTCCTCCACCCGGAACGCCGGGCCACCGCCGAAGCGCTGCGGGAACACGACGTCGTGCTCGTGCTCGGCGCGCCGGCGTTCACCTATCACGTCTACCGCGGTGAGTCCGACGTCGCGCTGCCGCCGCTGTTCCTGGTCAGCGACAACGACCAGGAGCTCGCGCGGGCCCGTGCGGGCGCCGGCATCCGCGCCACGATGAAGCTCGCGATCACCGCGCTCAACGACCTCGTGCACCACGTGGACCGGACGCCACCGCCGAGGTTGACCAGGCCACCGCGGCCGGCGGAGACGTCGCCGATCTCGGCCGGACTCGTGTACTCGACGGTCGCGGAACTGTTGCCGGACAACGCGGTCGTGGTCGAGGAGACGCCGAGCCATCGGACCCTGCTGCACGATCACTTACCGATCTCAGCGACCGACACGGGTTTCCTCACGACGGCCAGCGGCGCCCTAGGCTACGGCCTGCCCGCGGCGATCGGTGTGGCGATGGGCAAACCGGATCGGAAGGTCGTGGCCGTGCTGGGCGACGGCTCGTCGATGTACAGCATCCAGGGACTGTGGACCGCGGCAAGGGAACGCGTGCCGGTGACGTTCGTGATCCTGGACAACACCCAGTACTCGGCGGTGCGCACGCTGGGCGCGGCGGCGGGTGGCCGCAACATCCCCGGAGTGGACCTCGGCGACCTGGATTTCGTCGCACTGGCAACGGGAATGGGCTGCGAAGCGACGACCGTGAGTCGGCCCGACGAACTGAAGGCCGCGCTTTCCCTTGCACTGCAAGACGAACGGCCGCACCTCGTGCACGTGCTCGTCGACCCGAACCCTCCAGCAATGTACTAGTCGTGAGTGGTTTCCGTCGTCATAGCAACGGAAACCACTCACGACCCCGCTGATACCGCGACGAGAGCAGCGGAACTTAGTGTCGGTTTCGAATCCAACGTGCGGTTTGCCTGTTCTCGGCGAGAGGAACGGATATGAAGGCGGAGCTGGCGATGTTCGGCGGCAAGCCCGCGGTACGTCCGGAATACCGGCGGCTGGAATGGCCGGTCGTGACCGACCGCGAGCGCGAAGCGGTGCTGCGCGTGCTGGACCACCGGAAGTTCACCGTCGGCGCGAAGAACGAGCCGGAGATCCACGGGCTCGAGTCGGAATGGGCCGAGTTCTGCGACACGCGGCACGCCGTCGCCGTGAACAGCGGCACGGTCGCGCTGGAGCTGGCGCTCACCGCTCTCGGCCTGCAGCCCGGCGACGAGGTGATCGTCCCGGCACTGAGCTACGTCGCCACCGCGATGGCGCCGCTGTACCAGCTGGCGATCCCGGTGTTCGTCGACATCGACCCCGTGACGTTCAACATCGACGTCACGAAGATCGAGGAGAAGATCACCAACCGGACCCGCGCGATCATTCCCGTGCACCTCGGCGGCCTGCCCGCCGACATGGACGAGATCTGGGCGCTGGCCAGGAAGTACGACCTGCTGGTCGTCGAGGACGCCGTGCAGGCCCAGGGCGGCAAGTACCGCGGTCAGACGATCGGCTCGATCGGCCACGTCGGCTGCTGGAGCCTCAACGTCGAGAAGTCCATCCCCACGTGCGGTGAGGGCGGTCTCGTCACCACCGACGACGAGGACGTCGCCGAGCGCATCCGCAGCCTGCGCATCCTCGGTGAGGACCTCAGCACCGAGGAACGCCTCTACGTGTCGGCGACCCGCGGTTCCAACCTCAAGCTGAGCTCGGTGCTCGCCGCGTTCACCCGCGCGCAGCTCGCCAGTTTCTGGGACTACCAGGACAAGCGCGACGAGAACATCCCGGTGTTCCTCGACCGCCTCGCCCAGCTGCCCGGCATCGTGATTCCCACGGTTCCCAACGACCGCACGCACATGTGGCACATGCTGCGCTTCCGTTTCGACGCCGAAGCGGCCGGCCTCGACGGCCTGTCCGACGGCCGGTTCCGTCAGGCGCTGCGCCGCGCGTTGCTCGCCGAGGGCGTGCCGCTGACGCACTACCAGATCATCCCGCTGCCCGGTCAGCCCGTGTTCACCAAGCAGGACGCGTACGGCCAGGGTCTGCCGTGGTCGCTGCCCGGCGCGAACCCGCAGACCTACGACCTCGCCGACTACCCGGTCACGTGCCAGGTCATCGAGGACTCGCTGTGCCTGCGCCGTATGCACCTCAACCCGGACGCCGCGCCCGCGCTGGACGAGTACGCGTCCGCGTTCGAGCGGGTGTGGAACAACCTCGACGTCGTCGGCCGCTTCGCGCGGCAGCTCGACTACGCGCCGCCGTGGGCCGCGGTGCCGGGGTACCAGGCCAAGGTCGGTGCGGCGTGACGGTCCACGCCGAGGCACCGACCGGTCTGTTCGAGCTGGAACGGCGGGCGCTGGCCGTGCGCGAGTCGATCCTCGCCATCGGCGCCGGCCCGATCGGCACCCACGTCGGCGGGTCGCTGTCGGCGGCGGACATCCTGGTGGCGCTGTACTTCGACGTGCTGCGGATCCGTCCCGAGGAACCCCGCTGGGACGGCCGCGACCACTTCATCCTCAGCAAGGGCCACGCCAGCGCCGCGCTGTACTCCACGCTCGCCGAACGCGGGTTCTTCCCGCGCGAGGAGCTCGACACGTACGGCACGGCGAGCGGCAGGCTGATGGCGCACCCCACGCTGTCGGTGCCGGGCATCGAGTTCGCCACCGGGTCGCTGGGCCACGGCCTGTCGCTCGGTGTCGGCCTCGCGCTGGCGGCGAAGCGGGGGTTGCGGGACAACCGCGTGTTCGTCGTGCTCGGTGACGGCGAGCTGCAGGAGGGCTCCAACTGGGAGGCCGCCATGTCCGCCGCGCATCTCGGGGTGGACAACCTGGTGGCGATCGTCGACCGCAACCGCCTGCAGATCAGCGGCTCGACCGAGGACCGCATGGGCCTGGAACCGTTGACCGACAAGTGGCGCGCGTTCGGCTGGAACGCGTCCGTTGTGGACGGTCACGACTTCGCCGAGCTGGTGCCGGCGTTGCGCGACGCTCCCGGTGGTGGCCGTCCGGCCGTGCTGATCGCCGACACCGTGAAGGGGCGCGGCGTGCGGCACCTGGAGCACCGCAAGCAGGGCCACTACGCCAAGCTCAGCCCGGCCGCGTACGAACGGGCACTGGCGGCGTTGCGAGCGGCGGCATGACCAGTCCCACCGCCGCCTCCGACCGGGAGGCCTACCGGGCCACCCTGCTGGAGCTGGCCCGCTCGGACAGCCGCATCTGGTGCCTCGACTCGGACACGGGCGGTCTGGAGAAGACCTTCCAGGACGAGCTGCCGCATCAGTACGTGGACGTCGGCATCGCCGAGGCCAACCTGATGTCGGTCGGCGCGGCGCTGGCGAGCACGGGGATCCTGCCGTTCGTCAACACCATGGCGGCGTTCGCGTCGGCCAGGGCGCTGGAACAGGTGAAGGTCGACATCGCCTACCACGCCCTGCCGGTGCGGATCGTCGGCACGCACTCCGGGTTCTCCGCCGCGCACCTCGGTCCGACGCACCACGCGCAGCAGGACATCGCGGCCATGCGCACCCTGCCGAACATGACCGTGCTGACGCCGGCGGACGCGGCGGAGACCGTGCGGATGGTCAAGGCCGCCGCCTACCTGCCCGGCCCGGTCTACCTGCGGATCGGCCGCAACGCCACCGATCCCGTCTACGAAAACGAAACCGACTTCGTCATCGGCCGGGCGAACGAGCTGCGGGCCGGCCGGGACGTCACGATCATCGCCGCCGGCTCGTACCCCTGCCTGTTCGCACTGGAAGCAGCGAATCGCCTGGCTGAACAGGGCATCGACGCCGCCGTGCTGAACATGCACACGATCAAGCCCCTCGACATGCCCGCACTGATCAAGGCCGCGGGCACGACGAAAGGCATCGTCACCGTCGAGGACCACTCGGTGCTGGGCGGGCTCGGTGGCGCGGTCGCCGAGGCCGTCTCCGTGCACCGGCCGACCCGCGTGCTGCGGGTCGGGCTGGCGGACGCGTTCTGCGCCAAGCCGGGCACCCATCGCGAACAGCTCGTGGCGGGCGGCGTCTCACCCGAGCACGTCGTCAGCGCGGCACGAGCGATCGTCCACAGTGGATGATTTTTTGGGGATGAAAGGAACAAAGTCATGACAACCGCCACCGTGAGCACCTGCCCCGACTGCACGGAGACCGTACCGGTACCGGACGGGCTGCGGGTGACGTCCATCGTCGTGTGCCCCGGCTGCAAGGTCGAGCTCGAGGTGATCAGCCTCGACCCGGCCGAGTTCGCGCTGGCGCCGGAGATCGAGGAAGACTTCGGGGAGTAACCGTGCTGGCCGTCCTGACGACCCGCGCGCGCCTGGAAGAGCGGATGATCTTCACCGCGCTCGAACGGCGTGCGATCCCTTACGAGGCGGTCGACGACCGCACGCTGGTGCAGGACCTCGCCGGTTCGGCACGCCGGTACACCGGGGTGTTCAACCGGATCATGTCGCACACGCGCAGCGTGTACGCCGCCCGGCTGTTCGAGGCGACGGGTCATCAGGTGCTCAACTCCAGTGCGGTGATCGACACCTGCGGCGACAAGATCCTCACGTCGCTGGCGCTCGTGCGCGCCGGTCTGCCGACGCCGCGGACCGTCGTGTCGATCACCCCGGATTCCGCGCTCCAGGCGATCGAGATGATCGGGTACCCGGCGGTGGTCAAGCCCGCCGTCGGGTCCTGGGGCCGCCTGCTGTCCAAGGTGAACGACCGCGACGCCGCGGAGACGTTGATCGAACACAAGCAGGCTTTGAAGTCACCGCAGCACAACATCTGGTACGTCCAGGAGCTCATCGACAAGCCCGGTCGCGACATCCGCGTGATCGTGCTGGGGGACCGGGTGGCGGCCGCGGTGTACCGGCGGTCCGAGCACTGGATCACCAACACCGCGCGCGGCGCCACGACGGAACGATGTGAGCTCACACCGGACCTCGTGAAGCTGTCGCTGCGGGCTGCCGAGGCGGTCGGTGGCGGCATGCTCGCGGTGGACCTCATCGAGCGCTCGACCGGCGAGCTGCTCGTCACGGAGGTCAACCACACCATGGAGTTCCACGGGCTCGCGGCCGTCGCGGACGTCGACATCGCGGAGCTGATCGTGGACCACGTTCAGGAGGTGCTGCTGCGATGAGAGCGGCAGTGATCGGTGGTGGCGGATACATCGGCGGTGAGCTCGTCCGATTGTTGTTGCAGCATCCCGAGATCGAGCTCACGCACGTCACGTCGTCGAAGCACAGCGGCCGGCCGCTGCGCTCGGTGCACCCCAACCTGCGGGACCAGACGGATCTCGTGTTCGTGCCGGACGAGGAGGTCACGTCCGCCGACGTCGTGTTCCTCGCGGTGCCGCACGGCGCGGCGATCGCGTCGATGGACCGGTGGGCGTCGGTGGCGCCGCGGATCGTCGACCTGAGCGCGGACCACCGGATCGTGGACGACTCGTTGCGGGAACAGTATTACCGCGGGCAGGCGCCGGATCCGGGATGGCTGGCCAAGTTCGTGCGCGGGATTCCCGAGCTGCACCGCGACGAGTTGCGCGGTGCGTCGCACATCTCGGTGGCCGGCTGCATGGCCAACGCCGGGATCCTGGCGCTGCACCCGCTGGCCGCGGCGGGGTTGATCGACGGACCGGTGCAGGTCGACGCGCGCACCGGGTCCAGCGGCGGCGGCCGCACGCCCGACGAGGGCAGTCACCACCCGGAGCGCAGCGGCGCGTTGCGCATGGCCAAACCGCACGGGCACCGGCACATCGCGGAGATCCGGCAGTCGACCGGGGCGCACGTGCACATGTCGGTGACCGCGATCGAGGCCGTCCGCGGGGTGCAGGTCGTCTGCCGTGTCACGCCGTCGCGCCGCGTCTCCGAACGCGAGCTGTGGTCCGTTTTCCGGGCCGCCTATGGGAACGAGCCGTTCGTCCGGCTGGTACGCGAACGGTCGGCGCTGCACCGGCTGCCCGAGCCGAAGATCCTCAGCGGCACCAACTACTGCGACATCGGCTTCGCGCTGAACGCCGACGGCGACCATCTCGTCGTCGTGGCGGCACTGGACAACCTGGTGAAGGGGGGTGCGGGCAATGCCGTCCACTGCTTCAACATCGCGTCCGGCTGGGACGAGGCCGCGGGACTCCGGTTCGCCGGTCTCCACCCGGTCTGAGACGTACGTGATCAAGGTCGGTGGTTCGCTCGGCGACGACATGTCCCGTGCGTGTGCCGACATCCGGGACCTGGTGCTCTCCGGCGCGTCCGTCGTCGTCGTGCACGGCGGTGGTGCGGAGTCCGACAAGCTCGCGCTCGAGCTGGGTCGTCCGCCTCGCTATCTCACCTCAACGAAGGGGCGTCGCAGCCGTTATACGGATTCGCTCGCGTTGGACGTTCTCACTTTGGGAATGCTCGGTCGCGTCAAGCCGCCGCTGACGGTGTCGCTGCTGGGCATGGGGGTGCGCGCGGTCGGACTGTCCGGAATAGACGGTGGCCTGGTCACGGCACGGCGCAACCCGCCCGCGCGGGTCGTGGTCGACGGCGAGGAACGTGTCGTCCGCGATGACCTCGCCGGCCGGATCGTCTCCGTGGATCCCACGTTGGTTCGGACGTTGCTGGACGCCGGGTTCGTGCCCGTGGTGTCTCCGCCGGCGTTGGATCCCGCTGTGGGGCCGTTGAACGTGGACGCGGACCGGTTCGCCGCCGAGCTCGCGATGTCGCTGGGCGCGGACTGGTTGATCATCCTGTCCAACGTGCCGGGCCTGCTGCTGGACGCCGCGGATCCGTCGAGCCTGGTCACCCGGCTGCCGTCCGGCCGGTTCGAGGAGTACCTGGACGTGGCGGGCGGCCGCATGAAGGTGAAGCTGCGCAGCGCGGGTGACGCGCATCGGGCGGGAGTGCCGCACGTCGTCCTCGCGGACGGCCGCTCGGACTCGCCCGTGCACGCCGCGCGGGCCGGTGCCGGAACGACGTTCGTCGAGGGGGACGTTCAATGAACGCCGAAGAGCTGCTGCGGCGGATGGTCGACATCCCGTCGCCGTCGGGGGAGGAGTCGGCGCTGGCCGCCTACCTCGCCGAGGTGCTGCCAGACCTGGGGTTCGACGAGAGTTATGTCGACGAGGTCGGCAACGTGATCGCGCGCCGCGGTCCTGCCGACGCCCCGATGATCATGCTGGTCGGGCACATGGACACCGTGCCGAGCCAGGTGCCGATCCGCCAGGAGGGCACGCTGCTGTACGGGCGCGGCACGGTCGACGCCAAGGGGCCGCTGGCCACGTTCATCTGTGCCGCGGCGTCGGCGCGGCTGGAAGGCGTGCAGGTCGTCGTCGCCGGGGTGGTCGAGGAGGAGACGTTCGGCAAGGGCGCCACGCACCTCGCCGAGACGTTCCGCCCGGCTGCGGGCTACGTCGGCGAGCCCAATGGGTGGGCCGGCGTCGGCATCGGCTACAAGGGCCGCGTCATGATGCGGCTCGACGTCAGCCGGCCGTCCGTGCACACCGCGAGCCCCGAGGAGAAGGCCTCCGAGGCGGCCGTGGCGTTCTGGAACAAGGTGGTCTCCTACTGTGCCTCGGACTCCGAGAAGGCGTTCGACCGTCCTATCCCGACACTCGTCGAGATGACCGGCGACATCGAGGCCGCCTCGATCACCCTGTCGGTGCGCACGCCGCCGGGGTTCGACCTGCCGGCGTTCGAATCGTTCGTGGTCTCTGCGGCTGGTGATGACCTGCTGGACATCACGGACCGCACGCCCGCGGTCCGTGTGGACACGGCAGGGGCCGCGGTCCAGGCGTTGAACGCGGCCATTCGCGCCCGCGGGGAACGCCCGCGGCTCAAGCTGAAGACCGGTACCGCGGACCTCAACATCGTCGAGCCCGCGTGGCAGGTGCCGATGGCGGTGTACGGGCCGGGTGACTCGTCGCTCGACCACACCGACCGCGAGCACATCGACCTCACCGAGTACGGGCGAGCCATCGACGTGTTGACCGACGCCCTGGAGCGGCTCGCCGTTACGCTCGCTTCATAGACCACCAGCGCCAGGCCCCAGCGTTCCTCGCGATCTCCGTCGCGATGGTCCTCTGGGGCCTGGCGCCGGTCGCCACCCGGTACCTCGTGCTGTCCGCGGACCCACTGGGCGTGATCGCGATCCGCCTGGCGTTCGCGTCGGTGTGCTTCGCGCCGCTGCTGCCGTGGATCCGGCCGATTCCCTTGTCCCGCAGAATGATCGCGTGCGGGCTGGTCGGGATCGTCGGCTACAACATCCCGATGACGTACGGCATTCAGCACGTCCAGGCCGGTCTGGCCGGCGTGCTGCTCGCCACCGAGCCACTGTGGATCGCGCTGCTCGGCGTCGTGTTCCTGCGGGAACGGTTGACCCGGCCGTTGCTGCTGGGGTTCGTGGTGGCTTTCCTGGGTGTCGTGACGTTGAGCGTGGGCGGCGGTGTCGCGTTCGACTCGTCGATGCTGCTCGGCGCGTCCCTGGTGTTGCTGGGCGCCTTCATGTGGGGCGTGTACTCGGTCGCCGTCGGGCCGCTCGTGCACCGGTACGGGGCGCTTCGGGTGAGCGCGGTGACGTTGTGGATCGGGACGTTCCCGCTGCTGCTGTTCTCGGTTCGCGCGGTGTTCACGCAGCACCTGTCCACAACGGCGTGGATCGTGCTGTTCCTCTACGGCCTGGGCCCGCACCTGATCGGCATGCTGCTGTGGAACCACGGGGTCGCGGTCGTCGGCAGTACGCGGGCCGGGCTCCTGCTGAACCTGTACCCGGTGGTCAGCGTCGTCGGCGGTGTCGCGCTGCTCGGTGAGCACGTGACCGCGTGGACGCTGACCGGCAGCGCGATCGTCCTGCTGGGGTTGGTGATCTCCCAGCTAGGCGACGTGATGGCCAGGACGCGGGACGGGTAGCGGCGTCGCGAACGCGGCCAGCGGCGGCCGGTGCGGCCGGGCGATGGCGAGCTTGTGCAGCCACGGCAGGTTCGACCGTTCCTGCGCCAGCCACAGCTCGGCGCGCTGCGTGACGTCGCGCAGCAGGCCGGGACCGATCTGCACGATCGCGTCCGGCGCGCTCATCGCCTGCGCGGGATGCCGGGCCTGGTTCTCCAGCCACGAGAACACGTCCACGAGCCGGTCCAGCGCGCTCGCCAGCTCCTCGTGGTCGAGCTCCACATCAGCGAGCTGCCGGGCCCGCAGCCGGGTGAGCGGGTGGAACTCGTAGTGCGTGCCGCCCAGCTGGTTCTCCGTGACGACGTCGAGCAGCTGGTGGTCGACGAGCTTGTCCAGCAACCGCTGCGCCTCGTCCTCCGAACCGCCCGCGACCACGGCCGCCACCCACGCCGAGATCTGCGGCAGGTCCGGGATGCTGAGCTTCAGCCACAGCTCGCGTTCCTGCAGGGTGAGCCGGTCCGCGGCGGCGGACAGGCGAGCGCCGGTGTCGAGCGAGCCGTAGGTGAGCTCGGCGATGCGCCGCGTCTCGTCGCTCAGCTGCTCGGCGAACCGGTCGAGCCGCGCGGTCGGCCTGGTGTGCAGCCGCGCGCCGGCGGCCCGGATCGCGAGCGGCAGGTGCCCGCACAGCTCGACGATCACGCGCGCGTTCTCCGGCTCCCGCGCAACCCGCTCGTTGCCGATGAGCCGCGCCAGCAACTGCACGCCGTCCGACGACTCCAGCCCACCGATCTGCCGCACGGCCAGCCCCGGCGTCTCGACGAGCCCGGACTGCGACGTCACGATCACCGCGCTGTCGCTGCCTCCGGGCAGCAACGGTTCGATCTGCGCGCCGCTGGCCGCGTCGTCCAGCACGACCAGCAACCGCTTGCCCGCGGTGATGCTGCGGAACAACGTGGCCTGGTTGGCCAGGTCCGCGGGAATGCTGCGCTCAGGCGTCCCGAGCGCGGACAGGAACCCGTGCAGCACGTCCTGCGGCCGCCGGTCCTTCAGGTCCGCGTGCAACTGCCCGTCCGGGAACCGCTCCCGCGCCCGGTGCGCGGCGTGCACGGCGAGCGCCGACTTGCCCACCCCGCCGCGCCCGATGAGCGCGATGGTCGGGGATCCCTTGCGCAGCTCGTGATCGAGCCACTCGAGGTGCTCGGCGCGCCCGGTGAAGTCGCCGACGTCGGATGGAAGTTGAGCCGGGATCTTCGTGGCGTACCGCGCGCGCTGTGGCTGCGGCGAAGAGATCGGTTGCCCGGCGATGATCCGCCGGTGCAGGTCCTGCAACCGTGCACACGGGTCGAGCCCGAGGTTGCTGACGAGCGTCGCCCGTCCCGCCCGGTACACGGCGAGCGCGTCGGCCCGGCGGTCGGACAGGTAGAGCGCGGTCATCAGCCGGCCGCGGAGCTGTTCCCTGAGCGGGTGCTCGTCCACCAGCAGCCGCAGCTCGCTGACGAGCTCGCGGTGACGTCCCATGGCAAGCTCGATGTCGAGGCACTCCTCGAGCACTGAGAGTCTGCGCTCTGCCCAGTACGCCGCAACGGCCTCGATCGCTGGACTCTCGAGTTCGGCAAGCGGCCTGCCTTGGAAAAGGTTCAGCGCCGCCCGATACTCCTCAACAGCCCCGCCAAGGTCACCGTCCTCAGCCCGCTCCCGCCCGCGCAGCATCGACTTCTCGAACACCTGCGCGTCCAGGCACCCTTCGGGCAGCCGCAACAGGTACCCGCCGCGCGCGGTCTCGATCAGCCCGGTCCCACCGGCCCGCTCGAACGCGCTGCGCAGCCGCCACACACACGTCTGGATCTGCTTGTCCGCGGTGACCGGCGGCGCGTCCCCCCAGACGGCGTCGATGATCCGGCCCACCGACACGACCTTGTTCGCCTCGGTCAGCAACAACGCGAGAACCGTCAGCTGCCGATTCTTGGCGAGCTGTACCACTTTCCCGCCTATGGTCACCTGAAGTGGCCCAAGAATGCGGAAGAAAACCTCGGTATCCATACCCGCCCCCCGGCTGTCGGAGTGTCGACCGAACTCTCGCAGCGGGAGGTGGAACGAAACTTGAGCGCACCTCGAAGGTCTAGCCGATGATCTCGTCCTCGAGCCGGCAGGCCTCGTCGATCAGCAGTCTGGCCAGCTCGGACATGAAGTCAGGCGACACGCCCAGGGCGCGGCCGCGCTCGGCGTAGGCGGCTCGCACGGCGGCTACGCGGTCCGGCTGCATCATTGGGATTCCTTCGGCTTTCTTTACTCTCGCGACCTCGGAACACACCTTCAGCCGGTCGGCGATGAGTTCGGCGAGCCGGCCGTCCAGAACCTCGATACGTTCCCGGAACGGGCGCAGAATCTCCATGGAATCAAGCTAGGAGGTGACAGTCTCACGGTGCTCTTCCGGCGAGACTCCACCGCGCCTCCACGTGGTTGGTCTTTGCTCGGGTGCCGGTTCCGTGGTTGCTCGTTTGGCTGCCGCTTGCGTGGTTGCTCGTTTGGCTGCCGGTTGCGTGGTTGCTCGTTTGGCTGCCGGTTGCGTGCGTGGTCGCTTGGCTGCCGGTTTCGTGCGTGGTTGTTCTTTTGTTGGCTGTCGGTGTCGTGGGGCGCTGCGTCTTCCGGGACGCGCTTCGCGCGTGCGATTGGGGCTTGACTTGGGGCCCCTCGCGGCGTGGTGGGCCGGCTCCGCCGGCAGATGCAAGATCTGCCGGCCCGACAAGGGCTACCACGCCGCACCCCAAGTCAAGCCCCAATCGCGTTTCGTACGTGCCCACCAGACGCGCCCCACTCTGGGTGCGTGGTCGCCTCTTTGGCTGCCGGTCTCGTGCGTGGTTGCTCGTTTGGCTGCCGGTGCCGTGCGTGGTTGCTTGGTTGGCTGCCGGTGCCGTGCGTGGTTGCTTGGTTGGCTGCCGGTCTCGTGCGTGGTGGTGGCCTTCGGCTCGGTCGCCGGACCCGCAGGTGCCCAAATCGGCTCGCGCTCCGCGCATCGCCCGGACGGCCCATCAACCGCGCGAGTCGTACGTTCCCGACCCCCGAGTCGTACGCTCCCGTCCCCAGAACCGCTGGCCCGGAACTGTCGGCCCCCCTCGCTAGCCTGGATACGGGGGCAGCTCACAACCGCCGCGTGCCGACACACCCCCAGCCGACCGTAGCGCCAGCCTCCGACAATTCCGGCCCACACCAACCGTCCCGTGCGTGGTTGCGTTGTTCGTTGGTCGCTGTTCCCCCGATGCCCAAAGGGTGCCCGCCGAGTGCGGTTTGTCGCACTCGGCGGGCACCCTCGTGAATCGGCTAGCTCGCGGACCGCTTCGACACGTTGTGCCCGGAGACCTCGACGACTGGCTGCGCGCCACCAAGGTCGGACTGGCGGTACTCAGCTCGGATGATCTGAGTCTCGCCGGGGAACAGCGTGATGTAGTTGTCCGACCAGTCGACCGGCAGCACCTCGGCGCCACCGGAGCCCTTGCGCACCGAGGCACGCAGGAAGAAGGCGACGCTCGTGCCGGTGTTCTTGACCGTCACGTGCGTGGCCAGCCTGCCCTCGCCGGTGCCGGGGGTGGTCGCGCTGGACACCGAGACCTGACCGGCCTTCAGGCTGCTCAGGCCCTTCAGGTCGGCGTAGGCGGACTGCGGCGTGTACCACCAGTCGCCGCCGCCGTAGTTCAGCGTGTCGGCCTTGGTGGACAGCCAGTAGACGTTGCGGTCGATCACCTTGCCGCTGGAGTCCTTCAGCAGCAGACGCGCGAAGTACGCGCCGGACAGACCCGCCGGCTGCGGCAGGTTGCCCACCCGCACGGAACCGTTGGCCTTGGCCGTGACGTTGCGCGTCTCGTCGGCCTTCTGCGTGCCGTCGGAGTTGAAGACGGTCACCTGGACGCTGAGACCATCGACGTCCTGCAGGCCCATGTTGACGACGGCCAGCGACTTGTCGTCGTAGGAGTACTGCACGTGCAGCGCCTTGTTCGCCGTCTTGGCACCGAAGTACGACCCCGCGGTCGCGAGGTTGTAGTTGTAGAGGTGCCAGTAGAGCTTGGGCCACGGGTCGTTCTGCATCCAGTAGATGACGCCCTGCGCCTGGTTGCCGCCCGTGTCGGAGAAGTCCCGGCCGAACGCCTCGAACTGCGCGCGGTTCGTTTCGTACTGCTGCAGCTGCGCCTTCTTGACGAAGTCGTTGACGTTCGCCGGCTTGCCGTAGCGGTTGTCGAGAGCCGTGCCCCAGATGCCGAACTTGCTGAACGTGCTCGACGGGGACAGGTGGTACTGCTTGGCGTTGTAGTCCGTCAGCTTGTCGATCTCGCCCTGGCTGAGGAACTTCTTCAGCTCGTCCATCTCCGGGATGGCCGGGCCGGGGCCGATCTCCGACGCGAAGCCCGCCGAGCCGCCCTTCTGGTTGTTGTACCAGTAAACCGGCGGCTCCCACCAATACGGGCCGTCCATCTTCATGCCCGACGCACCGAGTTGCGGCGAGCTGCGTCGCGCGGCCGCCGTGACGACCGGCGTCTGCCAGTCGGCGCGCTTCAACGCGTCGAGATAGATCGTCTCGACCGCGGCGACCGGAGCCTCGTCGCTGCCGATGAGGAACGTGAAGACGCTGGGGTGGTTGCGGATCCGCTTGGCCTCGCCCTCGGCGGACGCGCCCGCGACCTTCTTGTCCTCGGCCGAGAACCCGCCGGTGTTCTGCCACTTCGAGCAGCACTCCCAGCCGGTCATGATCATGATGCCCATGCGGTCGGCCATGTCGTAGATCTCGTCGTTCTCGGGCTTGCCCTCGAGACGGATCGTGTTGAGCCCCATGGACTTCGTGAGCATCAACTCGTCGGCGATCTTCTGCACGTTGGTGCGCAGGAAGAGATCCGACGCCCAGCCGCCACCGCGCACCAGGAACGGCTTGCCGTTGATCTGGTACTGCCGGTTGCCGCTGATCATCTTCGAGGTGACCTCGCGGATGCCGAAGGTCTCCTTCTGCTCGTCGGACTTCGCGCCGTTCACCGTCGCCGTGGCGGTCGCCTCGTAAAGCGGCGATGCGCCCATCTGGAACGGCCACCAGATCTGCGGGTTGCTCACGTTCAGCGTGAACGTGAGCGTCTTGGTCTCGTTGGCGTTCAGCGTGACGTTCTGGCTGTAGTTCTGGCCCGCCGCGCTGCCGGCGACGGTCGTGGTGACCGTGCCGCCGGTGTTGTTGCGCGCGTCGACCTTCACCGTGACCGTGGCGCTGTTCAGGCTCGGCAGCGGCAGGTCGGTGAGAACGTGCAGGCCGCGCAGGGACACCGCGCCGCTGGTGACCAGGTCGACGTCGCGGAACAGGCCCTGGTTGCGGTCGGGCGGCAGCTGTGACCAGTCGATGAAGTGGATCACCAGGTCCTTGGTCGGGTCGGACGGCGACGCCTTGATGGCGATCGCGTTGTCACCCTTCTTCAGCAGACCCGTGACGTTGAACTCGTACGTCGGGTAGGCGCCGATCACCGTGTCGGTGCCGGCGACCTTCTTGCCGTTGATCCAGATCTCACCGCGGGAGATCACGCCGCCGTTGAGCTTGAGGAACGTGCTCACGCCCGGCTGCGGATCGGCCTGGAAGACCTTGCGGTACCACCAGGGGACGCTGAAGTCGCCCTTGTTGACCTTGCTCAGGTTGTTCGAGTAGTTGACGTCGCCGTACTTGTTGTTGGCGATCAGGCCGGCCAGCACGGTGCTCCGCGCGGGCACGGTCAGCCAGCCGGCGTCCGAGTAGGACGGACCGGAGATCACGTCACCGCCCTGCGTGGCCTTCGCGCTGCTCTGCAGCCGCCAGTCGGGAACGGTGGAGGTCTTGCCAGGGTTCGCCGCGACGTTCAGCGGCTTGCCGGTGCCTGGGACAGGTCCCGCGTTGGCGGCGGCGTCCGGCACGAGCACTGCCAGACCCATCGCCGCCACGACCAGCAGGGGAATCGGTCGTCGGAGTGTTCTCCCTTTGGGCAGCATGTCGCTCCTCGACGCATCGGGGCGGCGGCGCTTCCGGGGATCGTAAAGAAGGTTTCCTGTTTAATGAAGGTGCGGCAATGCGCCTTCTGGGTGACGCGGGCCACACCGTTCGCCACACTCCGTACCCGCTGATCCGCTACGTTGGCCTGCATGCGTCGTGTTGCGCTCTTGTTCGCGCTGGCTGTGACCGTGACCGGATGCTCGGAACCGACGACTGGAACGCCGAGCGCGGGTGATCAGACCTCCGCTACCTCGGGCTCGCAGACCAAGGCGCCGACCAGCTCGAAGGCAGCGGTGTCGCGGCCGAAGAAGATCGACCTCAAGCCGGTGCAGTCCGATATCTGCTCGCTGCTCACTGACGCCCAGCGCCAGCAGTTCGGTCTCAAGAAGGTGGAAGAGTCGCGGCCGTCCAGCTTCCTCAAGGACGCGAAGCGGTGTGCTGCGAACACCGACGACAACCTCATTCCCGACTACACCGCGGTGACCGGGGAGGGTGTCGAGAAGTACAGCTCCGGCAACGGCGTCTCACCTGCGCAGGTCGGTGGCTTCCCCGCGTACAAGCGGGCTGACGACCACAACTGTGCGCTGGCGATCGACGTCGCGGATGGGCAGATGCTGATGGTCAGCTACTCGACGATCTCGTCCGGGAAGGGCGATGTGCTGTGTCAGAAGGTCACGCCTTTCGCGGAAGCCGTGATGGCGACCTTGCTCAGCCGGTAGCTGAACCGAGTAGAACTGCTCATATTCCGGGGGAACCATCCACTCGCGTCATACATCAGAGATAGAGTCGTCCCAAATGCACACGCAGGCGTTCGCGCTGCACTGAGGAGGGTGTGCCGTGTTTCTCGCGGATGGTGGGGGCTCCGGCCAGACGCTGCCGGACTACAGCGGTCAGCAGAAGCTGAAGGTCGATCCATCAGCGATCCCGCAGGCCAGGGCGGCGTTCGAGCACGCGCTGGACCAGCTGAACACCGAGCTCAAGAACAATCCGGACCTTTTCGTCCGGCAGCCGTGGGCCGAGGACCCGGTGAGCAGTGAGACTGCCCAGCGGTTCAACCAGGACACCACGGACAACGCCCTGAAGGCGCTGGACGGCTACCGGCTGCAGCTCGAAGGGGTCATCGAGCAGCTCAAGGGGATCGAGAACCAGTACCGGATGACCGAGGGTGACAACGCCGCCCTCTGGGGCAAGCACCACAGCTGAGGGGGGATTGAGGAATGTCTGACCACCGCTGGCGCGGCTACTCACACGAAGAGCTGCACACGATGATCAACGGCGGTCCCGGCGTCGCGACCTCGCATCCGCTCGAGGACCAGTGGAAGCGGATGTCCGAGTCGCTGGCTCGGATCGACTCCGACCTGCACGCCGCACTGGGCAAGATCGGCGCGGGCTGGGAGGGCAGCACGGCCGACGCGACCCAGAACGCGCTGTCGCCGCTGGCCCAGTGGGCCGGTGACGCGCAGCAGGGCTCGGACGTCATGAAGCTGTCCGCGCAGCTGCAGGCCGACTACATCGCGGACGCCCGCAAGAAGATGCCGGCGCCCGTCCCGGTAACGACCGAGGCCCCGGACGGCTGGGACATCGCCAAGGGCGTGATGACCGGCCCGTTCGGTGCGGCCGACGTCATCAAGCAGCAGCGCGACCACGAGGCGCAGGAAGCCGCACAGGACAACGCGCAGGCGCAGGCGGTCAAGGTCATGGAGGACTACGACTCCTCCAGCACGTCGAACCGCGAGACCCTCGGTGAGTTCAAGGAGCCGCCGCAGGTCGTCATCGACACGCCTCCGCCGGCCGGCACGACGAACCCGAACGCGAACGTCGGCTACACGGGTCAGCAGCCGCCGAGCACCACCGGCCACAACACCACCACGACCCCGTCGTGGACGCCGCCGCCGTCCGGTCCGACGACGAGCCAGCCGCCGGTCGTGTCGCAGGACACGTCGACGCACACGTCGTGGGCCGACCCGACGCAGAACAAGCCGACGACGAGCATTCCGCCGACGCTGCCCACGCACGACACCCACACCACCACCCAGAAGCCGACCCCCGGCATTCCGCCGGTGTTCACGCGGCCCGGTCAGCCCACGGGCGGGCCCGGCGGCGGCAAGCTCGGTGGTCCCGGCGGCGGTGCCGGCAAGGGCCTGGCCGGTGGCAAGGCGTTCGGTTCGATGTCCGGTGCGCTCGGCAGCGGTAACTCCGCGGCCGGCAAGGGCATGCCGATGGCCGGCATGGCCGACGACATGCACGCCAACCGCGGTGCGGCTGGAGCCGGTGCGGCCGGCAAGGGCGGTACCGCGGGCGCCGCTGGTGCCGGTGGCGCCGGTCGGGGTCAGGGCCAGGGCGAGGACGACATCGAGCACAAGACCGCCGACTACCTGGTCGAGACCGACGACGTGTTCGGCGACGAGCGGCTCGTGGCACCGCCCGTGATCGGTGGAGCTCCGGAGGCGTGAGTTACTTCGGCGGCCCAGCGGAGAGGGAGCCGATCACCCTCTCCGCTGAGGAGTTCGACGTCGTCTGGGAACGGCTCGGCGAGCCGATGCCCGTGATCATCAAGGTCCCTTCGCCGGGAAAGACGCGGGACGAGCGCATCGCGTTCGAGAACCGCGTCTGGCAGGGACTGGACAGTCGCGGGCTCGGCAACCCCCGCGCGCTGGCTCCTGAGCTCGACGGCCTGCTGCGGATGTTCATCCGCCCCGAACGCGAGGTCGACGCCCGCTTCTGGATCGGCAAGAGCGTCCGCGTGCTGGCCGTCGGCAACGGCGACTACGGCGCGATGGTCACCAAGACCGGCGACCAGCTGGCGTTCAAGCCGTGCGCGGGTAGTGGGCTGGCTTCGGCCGTGCTCTCGAGCCTGCCCGCGCACCCGGCCGGCACCGGCCTCTCGGTGACGATGCCCAGCATCGACCTCGAGAAGGCCATCGCGAACTCCGACGGCTCGCCCAAGAGCATGGAAGCGTCGTTCCGCGGCATCGGGCTGCGGGACGACGACGCCAAGGCCATGGTCAAGATGTTCACCGGCCTCGTGCACACCGGGAACTTCGGCGCCGCCGCCCGTGATCGCTACGGCAAGCGGTGGCGGCCGGACCGCGTGGTCGCGTTCTTCGACACCGAGGAAGGGCGCTACCTGCAGCAGCGGCGGGCGTCCAACGGCACCGACGCGTGGAGCACGTTCTCCCCGACCGACTCCCGTCGGCTGATGCACCAGGTCGACGAGCTCCTGGCCGAGGCTGTGCGCTCCGCCGGGATCTGAAACCTTCGAGCTGTACCGAAGTGGGCGCACGTCTGGTTTGATCTGTGCACCGCCGCCGTGGCCAAGCCCCTTGGAGACGGCGAAATGAGCATCCAGAGACGGCGGTTCCTGCTGGGAACGGGAGCCGCGCTGCTTGGTTCGTCGGCGTTCGCCAGCGCCGCCGAGGCAGCACCCGCGACGTTGTGGGACGAGTTCGTCAAGAACCCGTACAACCACCCGCAGATCCCGAACGTGGCGTTCGCCGGATACCGCGCCGGCGAGCGCTTCCCGCGTCGGCCCGTGCGCGCGAACGTGCTGCTGTACGGCGCGAAACGCGACGGCTCCGAGGACGCCTCGAAGGCGATCAACAAAGCGATCGAGCACGTCGGGCGGTGCGGTGGCGGCACGGTCTACGTGCCGGCAGGTAAGTACCGGATCGACGACATCGTGCGCATCGGGTACGACAACGTCACCCTCAGGGGCGCGGGCAGCGGCAAGACGACCCTCTTCGCCACCAGGTCGCTCGAGGAGATCGTCGGCATCAACCGCAGCCGCTACGGCTCGGACAACTCGGCGTGGAGCTGGTCGGGCGGCCTGGTCTGGGTCTGTCACCGCGACCGCTGGCAGCCGCTCGTCGACGCGATCAAGGCGCACAAGTGGCCGTTCGAGGGCTGGACGGGCAACGAGCTGGAGCTCGGCGAGACCATCACCGAAACGAGCGCGGCACCGCGAGGCTCGTTCCTGCTGACGGTGAAGGACGGCCGCAAGCTCAAGGCCGGTCAGCGGGTGCTGCTGCGCGTGGACGACGACAAGCTCAGCCTGCCGATCCACATCGCCGGCGACATCCCCGGCGCCGCCACCTACAAGTGGGACGACAAGGACAAGCTGCTCAGCTACTTCCCGTTCCTGTGGCCGGTGCGGATCCAGTGGGTGCGCGGCGACAAGGTCAAGCTCACCCAGCCGTTGCCGATCGAGCTGCGGGACAACTGGAAGCCGCGCCTCACCACGATGGGGCCGGTGATCACCGGCGCCGGCGTCGAAGGCATCACCATCCAGCCGACCAAGGTGCCGCAGGGCAAACACCTGCTGGACAAGGGATACAACGGCCTCGCGTTCCAGTGCGCCTGGGACTGCTGGGCCGACGACGTGACGGTCCGCGACGTCGACAACGGCTTCCTTCTGGTGTCGTCAAAGGGAATCACGCTGCACAACACCAGGGTGGCCGGCCGCGGCAGCCACCACCCGTACGCGACCCGCGAGCAGTCGCACGACAACCTGTTCGACACGTTCACGATCGAGGCGCTGTCCGAACCGTCGCAGCCGGGCGTGGGCAACCACGGGCTGAACGTGGAAGGCCTGTCGTGCGGCAACGTCTGGACGCGCGGCACCATGCAGAACTACGTGTTCGACACGCACCGCGGCATGCCGTTCGGCAACGTCCGCACCGAGATCACGATCAACAACGTCGGCGCGCACGGCGGCAGTGCCAACGCGGGACCGTTGTACGGGGCCAGGTTCACGCACTGGAACATCAACGTCACCAACCAGCGCGCGGGCAACGTCCGGATCGACCAGGTGGCGCCGTGCAGCGCCACGGTCGCGATCTCGGAGGTCAGGGACTTCGGTCAGATCGACAAGCCGGACTTCACCGGGCCGCTCAACTCGCGGCTGGAGTCCTACGGCGTCACGGACGTGACGCCGCGCAACCTCTACGACGCACAGAAGAGGCTGCGTCGCTGGTCATGACAACAGGCGCCGCACGAACGGTGGGATCTCCGCCAGAGTGCGCGCGGTGACGACGACCTGGACACCCCGGCGCGGCCCGAGTGCGGCGACCCACTGCACCGCGCGGTCGATGCCGGGATCCAGGTCGTGGCACAACGCCCAGTCGTCGACCACCAGCACGGCCGAACGGGGCTCAGGGTCGAGGACGAGCCGCTCGAACCAGTCCAGCAGGCTGCGCGACCCCGGCTGGTCGGACGGGTCGAACGAGGCGGCCACGGGCAGCGGGTCGGCGCCCCGGCCGATCCGGTAGACCGACGCCGAGGGCGCCGCGGCGAGCAGCGCTCCCAGCCGCTGTCTCGTCTCGGCGCCCGGTCCGACCAAGGCGGAATTGTTGATCACTGAACTGGTATACCTGGTCACGTGCCCCCCAAACCGGTCGACCCGAACGAGCTGCGCGCCGCCCTCGAGGCCGTGCTGCCGTGGCTCGACGGCGAGGCCGAACAGCCCGAGCGCAAGACACTGGCGACTGCGGTGCGGCTGAGCCTGCGCACCCTCGAACAGATCGCGCCCGGCCGCAGCGTCGAGGTGCGCGTGCCGCCGTTCGCGGCCGTGCAGTGCGTCGAGGGACCGCGGCACACGCGAGGCACGCCGCCGAACGTCGTCGAGACGGACGCCCGCACGTGGCTCGAACTTGCCACCGGCCGTCTGAAGTGGACGGACGCGCAGGACAAGATCAGTGCGTCCGGCACCAGGGCGGACATCTCCGCCCTGCTGCCGGTGGTGCGTTTCTAGAACCAGGACCCGATCGTGTTGTCGTAGACGGACTTCGCGCCGTCCGCGATCGCACCGCCGGCGTCCTTGACGACCTCGACGCCGCCCTCGACGACGGCCTTGCCGCCCTCGTAGACGTCGCGGCCCAGCTCGCCGACGTTGCCGACGGTGTCGACGGCCCAGTCACCGACGTCGCTCGCGACCTCCTTGGTCGTGTCCCACGCGTGGCCCGCCGCGGCACCGAAGTCGCCGTGCGACACGTCGTCGACGACCTGGCCGCCACCGTGCCACACGTCCTCGCCGATGTCGGCGACCTCCTTGACGGTGTTGGTGCCCCAGTCGATCACCGGACCGGCGATCGGCAGGTCCGAACCCGGCACCACGTCCCGTGGCGTCGGGCTGTCCTGCCAACGCTGCGACGTGACCTGGTCGCCGTGACCGGTCGCGATCTTCGCCAGGTTGTCCAGCGACTCCGAGCCGTGGGCGTAGTACTGCGAGTGCGCACCGCCGATGCCCGTGCCGTCGGGGGTGCCGAACGTCTTGGCGCCGAACTTCGAGTCGTACGGACCGGTCGAGGAGCCGTCCTCGGTGAACCAGTCGCCGCTCGTGCCCTGCACGACCGGGTCGTGTTCGGTCGCACCCACGTACACGTGGCCGCGGCCCGCCGACAGCTGGTCCACACTGGACGCTCCGACGCCCGGCGAGCCGACGAACGCGATGTCGTCGGCGGCCAGCCCGTGGTCCTTGGCGGCGTAGCCGACGACCGTGCTGCCGTAGCTGTGGCCGATGACCGTGACGTGCGCGTCCTTCGTGTTCGCCGCCTTGTAGCCGTTCACGTCCTGCGCCAGGATCGCCGCGCCTTCCTTGGCCTGTGCCGGGTCGTTGACCTGGCCCAGGGAGAACTCCGGCGCGTCGTAGCCCAGCCACTGGATCGCGACGCCCTCGGCGCCCATCGCACCACTCAGCTCGGCCGCCTGGTTCTGCGCGAAACCGCTCTCGCCCAGTCGCGATGTCGTGCCCGGCACGCACACGGCCAGGTTCTTCGCGTCGTCCGGGTTGCCGTACGCGACGGCCATCGCGCCTTCCTTGGCACCTGGACCGTCCGGGCTGTAGTACAGGATGAACGCCTGCTTGCCCGCGGGATTCTTCGCCAGCTTGTCGGCGTTCTCGACCTCGTGCGCGGCGTTCGCGGCGTTCGTGGCGCGACGCTGGGCCTCGGCCTGCTGCGCGATGAGCTCCGACCCCTTCGGGTCGTTCATCAGCTTGTTGCGGCCGTCCTCGGTGTTCGGGTCGACGCCGAGTTCCTTCGCGCGCTCCGCGATCTGGTTCTTGAGGTCGGCGCTCTGCTTTGCGAAGCGGTCCTTGTCCTCGGTGATGCGCGCCCGGTTCGCCTCGTCGAGCACCTTGGCGGGCAGCCCGCGGAGCTGACCCAGCTCCTGGTATTTGGTGCGCTGCAGCTCCGCCTGCTGCTCGGGCGTGAGGGACTTCCACCAGTCCGCGACGGCCTTCGGATCCGTACCCGGCGGCGGCACGGGCGGCAGCGAACCACCGCGCTCGGCCGCACGGCCCCAGCCGCAGTCGGACATCGCGGTGTCGCCGAAGCCCGGCGTGATCTTGCCCAGGGCGCCCGCGTACGACCGCAGCACGCCCTCGTAGCTGGTCTTGACCTTGGTCAGCGAGTCGTTGACCTGCGTCGCGAGCTGGCGGGTCTGGTCCTCGTCGAGGCCCGGCGGACGGCTGCGCCACACGTCGATCGCGTTGTCGGCGGCCGAGCGCATCTGGCCGTACGCACGGGAAGCGGCCTGCAGGATGTCGACGCCCGCGCCCAGCCGTTCGCCCGCGGCACGGGCGGCGGTCGCGGACAGCTCGCCGCGCGCGCCGAACTTCGTGGCGGCGTCGCCGGTCCAGCTGCTGACGGCGGTCTGGGCGCCCTTGACCACCGACTCGCCGGCACGGCCGACCGCGCTGATCGCTCCGGTGATCGGGTCGGCGGCGGAGGCGATGCGGCCCGCGTCACCAGCGGCGAGGCGGGCGTAGAGAACCTCGGGGTCCGCGATGCTCATTTGCCACCGCCGAGCGCGTTGAAGATGTTCTGGAAGCTGATGCCGCCGTCCTCGTCGGTGCGCAGGTACGTGTCGGCGTTGGAGATCAGGCCGTCGGCCGCGTCGGTGAACCAGTCCGAGCCCTTGCGCAGGTCGTCGGAGTGGGTCGCGACGAACTTCGACAACGCGTCCGCGAACTCCGCCGCCGCGTCGACCTCGCCGAACGCGCTCGCGTCGAGCTGCAGCATCGAGATCATCTCGGCCGCCTCACGCACCGCGTCCGAGCCACTGGAGAACTCCTTCGACGCGTTGCGCAGCAGCTCGGGTTCCACACCGAACATCGCCACCCCCATCTGGTCCGCTGGACATGCGACGCAAGAGCATCATGACCGGTTCCACCCGCACGCGTTGGTCGTTTCCGGCACGATGACGCCCATGGTGCAGACAGGATGGACGGCACAACGGTGGACGGCCGCGTTCGCCGAGCAGGCCGAGATGTTCCGCAAGGCCGTCGGTGACGCCGACCTCGCCGCCGACGTCCCGACCCGTCCGGGGTGGACGGTGCGTGAGCTCGTGCTGCACGTCGCGCGCTTCCTGGAGACCTCGACCGCCTACCTGCGCACCGGCAGCCGCAACCCGATCGGGCCGCCGCCCGCGCCGGGCGACCTGACTCCGTTGGAATATCTGGACGTCCAGCTGACCGAGGCCAACGAGCTGCTGCCGTCCGTGCCGGGCAACCGCCCGGTGTGGACCTTCTCGCCCGCCGCGCCGGACCTGGCGTGGGTGTGGCACCGGCGGATCGCGCACGAGATGACGCTGCGCCGGTTCGACGCGCAGGCGACCGTGCGCCAGCTCGTGTCCACCGGCCCGGACCTGGCCGCCGACGGCATCGACGAGGTGCTGACCACGGTCGTGGCGGCGAAGATCGACGGCGACGTGCCGAACACGGTCTCCGGCACCGCGATCGTGCGCCCCACCGACGTTCCCGAGGCGTGGCACTTCTCGCTGACCGCGGGTGAGATGCCCGAGGTGCGCGCCGCCGCCCCCGGTGAGGAGGGCGACGCGCTGATCACCGGTGAGGCCGCGCTGATCTACTACTGGCTGTGGAACCGGATGACGCTGGACTCCGTGTCCGGCGACCCCGCGCTGCTCGGTCTGCTGCAGGTCGGGAGGGGCCACTGATGCGCAAGACCGCGGTGGTCCTGTTGTCGTGCCTCGCGCTCACGGGCTGCGCCTCGGACTGGCAGGGGGAGGTGCGGCTCAAGGTGGATCAGGTCGAGGACTACCGGCCGAACCCGAACTTCCCGGTCGAGAAGCGGGTGTGGCTGGACCTCGTCGGCGACATGCCGAAGGACGCCCTGGACCGCAAGGAGTTCACCGGGAAGATCGTGTCGCCGGCGGACATCTCCGGGGGCGAGGTGAAGGCGGGCGACGAGGTCGTCTGCACGGCGAAGCAGCACACGATCGGCGCGCTGCAGACCAACACGATCCAAACGGATCTCAGCGGCTGCCGGAAGGCCTGAGTCAGGCACGGTCGTGCCGCGTGATCCACGCGGCCAGCTCCGCCCGGTTGCGGACGCCCAGCTTCGCGCGGATCTCCTCCAGGTAGGCGTTGGTCGTGCGGACCGACACCCCGAGCTCACGGGCGATCTGCCGGTCTGTCCGTCCTTTCGCGACGGACCGGCAGATCTCCAGCTGCCGCGGTGACAACGGGGACCGGTCGGTGCGCACGCCGTCGAGGGCGTAGCCGACGGCCTCGGTGAGCGACATCGCCCGGCCTTCCGCGCGTGCCGCCTTGGCCCGGTCGGCGGGCAGGTTCGCCATCGCGACCATGACGGCCTGGTCGATCCGGCACTGCCAGTAGCGCAGCACGGGCAGGTCGCCCTGCAGGGTGCTGGCGCTCTCGGCGAGGCGCAGGCCGTGTTCGAACTCCCCGACGGCGATCGCGACCAGCGCCAGGCCGCCGAGTCCGTAGACGACCTGGCGGGGCAGATCGGGCTGGGTGCGCAGCGACTTCGCGAAGTACTCGGCTGCCACGTCGAACGTGCCGCGCGCGGCCGCGAGCTCACCGTGTGCCTGCCACAGCGCCGCGAGGAAGGTCGGGGTGTTGCCGTGGCTCGTCATCAGCGCGCGGGCCTCGGCGAGCGCCTCCTCGGCGGCGTCGAGATCTCCCGTGCGCAGTGCGAGGCACGCCAGGTTGAACTGCACGATGCCGACGCCGGTCGGATCGTCGCACTCGCGCAGCAGTTCCAACGCCCGCAGCTGGTGCCGCCGGGCGCCGTCGAGGGCATCGGCCGCCTCCAGTGCCGTGCCGATACCGCCGTGCGCGCGGGCCAGCCGGCCGAGCCGGCCGAGTGACTCCTCGATCTCGACGGCCCGCAGCCCGAGCGCCACGGCCTCACCGGTGTTGTGCCGCCACTCCTCGATGGAGGCCAGCGTCGTCAGCAGCGGGCTCTCGTACTCGGGCGGCGGGTGCTCGGCCAGCGCGTCGCGCAGCAGGGTCGCGCCCTCCGTGAGGTGACCATGCCGAGCCCACGTGAGGGTCAGGCCCCACAGCAACAACGGTCTGCGCCGATCCGTCACGGCCCACGACGCGACGGCGGCGAGCGAGTCGCGTTGGTCGTGCAGCGCGCGGATGACGGCGGGGTCGAGCTGGTAGCGGGTGAGTTGCGACTCCAGCAGTTCGGCGAACCACGTGACGACGCGTTCGTAGGTCTCCTCGGCCTCACCCAGGTCCCACATGCGCTCCTGGCCGAACAGCCGGATCGCCTCCAGCAGGCGGAACCGGTCGTTCTCCACGATCACGAGGGACTTGGCGGCCAGGCCGGCGAGGATGTGCCGCAGCTCGCCGATGCCGCACGTCGCGGTGGCCAGCGACCCGTCGAACGGGCCCGCGAGCGCCGACAGCCTGCGCAAGGCCAGCTGCTCGCGCGGGGACAGCAGGTCGTAGCTCCACGCGATGGCCGCGTCGAGGCTGCGATGCCGGTCCGAGACGCGGTCTCCGGTGCGCAACAGCGTCGCCAGGTCCGCGGTGGGCAGGTACCGCACCCGGCGCGCCGCCAGCTCGATCGCGAGCGGCAGGCCGTCCAGGTCCCGGCACAGCTCGACCACGGCGTCGGTGACGGTGAACTCGTGGTCGACCGCGGTCGCGCGATCCTCGAACAGCTTCACCGCGTCGGACCGCACCGGCAGCGGCGCCAGTGCGAGGCACCGTTCTTCCGGCAGCGCCAGTACCTCGCGGCTCGTCGCGAGCACCCGCACCCCAGGGCAGTGGTCCAGCAGCCACGTCACGAGACCCGCGCAGCTGCCGATGACGTGTTCGCAGTTGTCCAGCAGCAGCAGGACTTCACGGTCCCGCAGGTGCTCCGCGAGCGCGGCCCGCGCCCCGTCCTCGTGCGCCTTCGTTCCCACGGCCGACGCCACGGCCTGGTCCACCTGTGCCGGGTCGCGCACCGCGACGAGGTCGACGAACCAGACGCCGTCGGGAACCTTGAGCCTGGCGGCGACCTCGACCGCGAGGCGGGTCTTGCCGACGCCCACCGGACCGACCACGGTCACCAGCCGATGTGTGCTCACCGAGGCGGCGAGCTGGGTACGTTCGGTGTCGCGCCCGACGAAGCTGTCCAGCCGCGGTACGAGATTTCCGGTCACCGGGCGTCCTGCTGCGCGATCCACGCCGCGATCTCGGCCCGTGAGTGCACGCCGAGCTGTTCGCGGATCTGTTCCAGGTACGTGCTGACCGTGCGGGTGGACACGCCGAAGTCGTTCGCGATCTGCCGATCCGTCTGTCCATTTGCGACAGAACGGCAGATCTCCAGCTGGCGCAGGGACAAGGGTGAGGTCGCCTCCTGAACACCGTCGAGCGCGTAGTCGATGATCTGCGCCACCGACATCCGCCGCGCCGCCGTGCGGATGGTCTGGATCCGGCCGCTGCTGACCTTCGCGCTCGCATGGGCGATCGTCGCGTCGATGCTGCGCTGCCACTGCCGTTCCGGCGTGCCGAGATCCCGCTGGACGACCAGTGCCGCCTCGGCGAGCTTCAGCGCGCGCTCCGGCTGACCGCTCATGACGGCCGCGGCCGCGAGGCCCTGCAGCCCGTGCACCAGCTGGACCGGCACGTTGGGGGCCGCGCGGATGGTCTCGGCGAAATACCGCTGCGCGGTGTCGATGTCGCCGCGGGCCAGCTCGACCTCACCGAGCCCGTGCCACAGCGCGGCCACCTGCAACGGCGTCATCTCGTGCGTGTCGAGGATCCGGCACGCCTCCTCCAGTTCGGCCGCCGCCGTGTCGAGATCACCCTGGAGGTACGCGATGTGGCCGAGTTGGTAGAGCGTGTGGGCCACGGCGGGCTGTTCGTCGATCTGCCGGACCAACGCCAGCGCCGCCAGATGGTGTTGCCGGGCGCGGTCGAGATCGTCCATCCGTTCGTACGCCACGCCGAGCCCGCAGTGGGCGCGAGCCAGCCTGCCCGGCCGGCCGAGGGCCTCCTCGATCCGCGCCACCTGCCACAGGGTTTCCCGCGCTCGGTCGCGCTGCCCGGCCCAGTCGTCGAGGATCGCCAGGACGGAGAGCAGCGGTGCCCGGTACTGCGGTGACGCGTCCCGCTTCAGTCCGGAGAGCACGAGTGCCCGCGTCTCCACGACGTGCCCCATCAGCACCCAGGTCACGGCGAGACTCCAGGTCAGCATGGCCGCACGCGGGTCGTTGTTGCGGGTGGCCCAGTCCGTGACGGCGGCGAGCGTGCTCGCTCGCTCGCACCACGACCGCAGCGTCGCCATGTCCGGGTAGGCACGGACCGACTGCGGCTCCACCTCGCGCGCGAAGTGGTCGACGAGCCGGGCGAACGTCGTGTCGGTCTCGCCGTGTTCTCGCAGCCGCGCCTGCCCGAACATCCGGATCGCCTCGAGCAGCCGGAACTTCCCGTCGTCGACGGCCACGAGCGACTTGTTCGTCAGGCTCACCAGCGGTTCGACCACGTCGGCCACATCGCATGCGGCGGCCGCCTCCTCGACGCCGAACCGGCCCGCGAGCACCGAGAGCCTGCGCAACGCGACCTGCTCGTCCGGAGCGAGCAGCTGGTAGCTCCACCTGATCGCGGCCTCCAGGCTCGGATGGGATCCGGACGGATCGCCCTCGCGCAACAGGTCGGCGAGCCCGGTCAGGTGCAGCACCTGCACGCGCCGCGCGGCCAGCTCGATCGCCAGCGGCAGCCCGTCCAGCCTGCGGCACAGGTCACTGACCGCCGGGGTGAGCACGAACTCGCTGTCCGCGGCCGCCGCCCGGTCCGCGAAGAGCCGCAGGGCGTCGTCGAGATCGTCGAGTGGGCCGAGCGTGTAGACGTGCTCGCCGGCGATCCGCAGCGCCTCCCGGCTGGTCGTGACCACACGGATCGACGGGCAGCGCGGCAGCAGCCACGCCAGGAGGTCCGCGCAGCTGTCGATCACGTGCTCGCAGTTGTCCAGCACCAGCAGCGCCTGCAGCGACGCCAGGTGCCCGGCCAGCGCCTCGCGCGCGGAACTGTCCCGCGACTCCACACCCATCGCACCCGCCACGGCCTGATCCACCTGGGTGGGGTCGAGCACGGCGGTGAGGTCGATGAACCACACGCCGCCGACGCGGTTCAGCGCCCCGGCGACCTCGATCGCGAGCCTCGTCTTGCCGACACCGGGCGGCCCGGTGACGGTCACCAGCCGGTGGCTGCGGACCAGTCTCGTGAGCGCGTTCCGCTCACGGGTGCGGCCGATGAAGCTGTCGGTGCGGCGAACGAGGTTGCCCACCGCCGAGGTCGTGTCCCGGCGCGATCGGTAGGCGCGCTGCTTACACGCGGCGGAGCAGTAACGCGCGCGCCTACCGGGGCGAGGTGCCGTCCAGGGCAGAGGTGCACCGCAGACAGGACATGCCACGTGGTGAGGCTAGCGGAAACCCGTCTTTCAAAACGTAACGTTGCGCTCATTTCCCGTTGACCCCCGATTCCGAATCCTCACAGCATTCGCCGCATGGGTACCGCGATTGTTGTGGGTGGCGGAATCGCCGGTTTGTTCGCGGTTCGCGTGTTGCGAGACCACTTCGACGAGGTCGTACTCGTTGAACGTGACGACTTTTCGCAAAGCCCGGTTCCTCGAACGGGTGTACCACAGGCCGCGCATGTGCACGGCCTGTTGACCCGCGGGCTGCAGATCGCCGAACGGTTGCTGCCCGGCGTCGCCGAAGAGTTGCGCGGCCTCGGCGCGGTCGACGTGGACATGGGCGCTGACGTCGCGATCCGCAACGCTTTCGGCTGGAGCACACGGTTTCCGTCACAGGTGCGGACGTTGAGCATGACCCGTGGGCTGTTCGAGTGGGTGGTGCGGCAGCGGGTGATCGACAACGTCCCCGTGGTGCGGGGCCGGGTCGACGGGCTCCTCGGTGCGTCCGATCGCGTCACCGGAGTGCGCATCGGGGACCGGGAATTGCGGGCGGATCTCGTTGTGGATGCGAGTGGTCGCGCTTCCACGGCGCCGCGCCGGCTGTCCGGACTGGGGATCGTTCCGCCCGAGGAAAAGGTGGTGGATGCCCACCTCGGATATGCCACTCGGGTTTACCGGATTCCCGATTCGCATTCCGCCGACTGGCGGGTGCTGTACGTCCAACTCGGTGCCGGGCAAACGCGAGGTGGCCTCTTGTGCCCGATCGAGGGCGGGCGCTGGCAGCTCACGCTGTGCGGTCTCGGCGACGACCGGCCGCCCACCGACGAGGAGGGCTTCACGCGGTTCGCGAAGGGACTCGTCGCGCCGGACATCGCCGAGGCGGTGGCGGCCGCGCAGCCGTTGACCGGCGTGGTCGGTACGCGAGCGACCAGCAACCGCAGGCGGTACTTCGAACGTCGTCCGGTCCGCGGGTTCGTGGTCCTCGGCGACGCGCTGTGCAGCTTCAACCCGGTCTACGGCCAGGGCATGACGATGGGCCTGCTCGGTTCCGACCTGCTCGGCGAGTGCCTGCGCGCGGGTGAACTGGGTGACTTCCAGGCCCGGCTGGGAGCGCTGACGAACGTCCCCTGGGACATGGCGACGCACGCGGACGCGCGGTTCCCAGGGACCGAGGGGCTTTCGTTGCGCAGGCGCCACCGGCTGATGGCGGCCTACGTCGACCGGCTCGTGCTGGCCGGGAACAGCGACCCGGTCGTGCAGGAGGAGTTCCTCCACGTGGTCGGTCTCTTGCGGCCCGCGACCCGGTTGTTGCTACCCGGAGTCGTCGCGAGGGTCATCCGGACGTGCGTTTCGTCACGTCGGAGGGGTGCCGATGGGGGTGATTGACCCCCATCGGCACTTACACTCGGAAGGCAGCCTGCCCCCCATCCTGAGGGAGCCTTTCGGTGGTCGCCGACCATTCCCAGCCCGACCCGGAACCTCGTGAGGAGTGCGGCGTCTTCGGCGTCTGGGCTCCCGGTGAAGAAGTCGCCAAGCTCACCTACTACGGCCTCTACGCGTTGCAGCACCGCGGCCAGGAGGCGGCCGGCATCTCCGTCGGCGACGGCTCGCAGGTCGTGGTCTTCAAGGACCTGGGCCTGGTCAGCCAGGTGTTCGACGAGCAGGTGCTGCAGTCGTTGCGCGGCCACGTCGCCGTCGGCCACTGCCGCTACTCGACGACCGGGTCGACGACCTGGGAGAACGCCCAGCCGACGTTCCGCACGACCGCGGCGGGCAGTGGCCTGTCGCTCGGACACAACGGCAACCTGGTGAACACCGCCGAACTGCTCGCGCGCGCCCAGGAGCTGGGCATCGTCGAGCGCAACGGCGCCACCACCGACTCCGACATCGTCTGCGGCCTGCTCGCGCACACCGCCGCCGACAAGGGCATCGAGCAGGCGGCCCTCGAGCTGCTGCCGACGCTGCGCGGCGCGTTCTGCCTGACGTTCTCCGACGAGTCGACGCTGTACGCGGCGCGCGACCCGCACGGCGTGCGCCCGCTGGTGCTCGGCCGCCTGGAGCGCGGCTGGGTCGTCGCGTCCGAGACCGCTGCGCTGGACATCGTCGGCGCGTCGTTCGTCCGCGAGGTCGAGCCGGGCGAGCTCATCGCGATCGACGCCGACGGCCTGCGCTCGTCGCGGTTCGCGAACCCCGAGCCCAAGGGCTGCATCTTCGAGTACGTCTACCTGGCGCGTCCGGACACCACGATCTCCGGCCGTTCCGTGCACGCGACCCGCGTCGAGATCGGTCGCCGGCTCGCCAAGGAGCACCCGGCCGAGGCCGACCTGGTCATCCCGGTGCCGGAGTCCGGCACGCCGGCCGCGATCGGCTACGCCCAGGCCTCGGGCATCCCGTACGGGACAGGCCTGGTCAAGAACGCCTACGTCGGCCGGACGTTCATCCAGCCGTCCCAGACGATCCGCCAGCTCGGCATCCGGCTGAAGCTCAACCCGTTGCGCGACATCATCCGCGGCAAGCGGCTCGTCGTGGTCGACGACTCGATCGTGCGCGGAAACACCCAGCGCGCGCTGGTCCGCATGCTGCGCGAGGCGGGCGCGGTCGAGGTGCACGTCCGCATCGCGTCGCCGCCGGTCAAGTGGCCGTGCTTCTACGGGATCGACTTCGCCTCGCGCGCCGAGCTCATCGCGAACGGCCTCGACGACGACGGCATCCGTCGCTCGGTGGGCGCCGACTCGTTGGGTTATGTGTCGCTGGAGAACCTCGTCGCGGCCACCGAGCAGCCCCGGACGCGGCTCTGCTCGGCGTGCTTCGACGGCGAGTACCCGATCCCGCTGCCGGACGACGCGCGCATCGGCAAGCACCTGCTGGAAGGGCTCAAGGGCGTGGCGGGCTCGGCCGCTCCCGTCCTCGCCAACGGGTACGGTGCCGAAGACGCTCTCCGTAGGCCATGACCCGTTTTCTTTGAGTGGAAGAAGTTGACGTGACCGACAGCGCCAAGGCCACCTACGCCGCAGCTGGTGTCAGTATCGCCGCAGGTGACGAGGCGGTCGAGAAGCTGAAGCCGTGGGCCGCCAAGGCCGGCCGCCCCGAGGTGCTCGGCGGCATCGGCGGCTTCGCGGGCCTGTTCCAGCTCAAGCTCGACCGCTGGAAGGAGCCGGTGCTCGCGTCGTCCACCGACGGCGTCGGCACGAAGATCGCGGTGGCCCAGGCGCTCGACAAGCACGACACGGTCGGCATCGACCTCGTCGCGATGATCGTCGACGACCTCGTGGTGTGCGGCGCCGAACCCCTGTTCGTGCAGGACTACATCGCCGTCGGCCGCGTCGTCCCGGACAAGATCGCTTCGCTGGTCAAGGGCATCGCCGAGGGCTGCGTCCAGGCCGGTTGTGCCCTGCTGGGTGGCGAGACCGCCGAGCACCCCGGCCTGATGGCCGACCACGACTACGACATCTCCGGCACGGGCGTCGGTGTGGTCGAGCACTCTCGTTTGCTGGGCCCGGACCGCGTCCGCGACGGTGACGTCGTGATCGCGATGGGCTCGTCCGGCCTGCACTCCAACGGCTACTCGCTGGCCAGGCACGTGCTGCTGGAGATCGCCCGGATGCCGTTGAACGGTCACGTCGAGGAGTTCGGGCGTTCCCTGGGTGAGGAACTGCTGGAGCCCACCCGCATCTACGCCAAGGACTGCCTGGCGTTGATCGCCGAGACCGAGGTCCGCGGGTTCGCGCACGTCACCGGCGGCGGCCTCGCGGCCAACCTGGCCCGCGTGCTGCCCGAGGGCCTCTCGGCGCGGCTCGACCGCGGCACCTGGACGCCTCAGCCCGTGTTCGCCCTGATCGCGCAGCGGGGCCGGGTCGAGCGCGAGGAGATGGAGAAGGCGTTCAACATGGGCGTCGGCATGGTCGCCATCGTCGCGCCCGAGGACGTCGACCGGGCGCTGGCCGTGCTGACGGCCCGGCACGTGCCCGCGTGGGTGCTGGGCGAGGTGACGCCGGGTACCGGCGCTTCGCTCGTGGGAGATCACCCGCGGTTCTGAGGCAACCTTTCCCGGTCGTCGCCGCGTATTAAGCGGCGACCGAGGGGGTTGGGTGGATCGAGACCGCGAGTTCGGGGAGTACGTCGACGCGCGTGCGCTCGTGATGCGCCGCACGGCGTTCCTGCTGTGCGGCGACTGGCACCGGGCCGAGGACATCGTCCAGAACGCGTTGGCCAAGCTTTATGTGGCGTGGCCGCGGGTCCAGCGGTCGGGCACCGTCGACGCCTACGCCCGCAAGGTGCTGGTGCGTGCCGCCGTCGACGAGTCGCGCCGCGGATTCTTCCGCCGCGAGCGCGCGGTGCGCGACCTGCCGGACACAGCGGTGTCGCCGGCTTCGCCCGATCTCGACGTGCGGCGGGCGTTGGCCGCATTGCCTTCCGGCCAGCGCACGGTCGTGGTGCTGCGCTACTGGGAGGACCTCAGCGTCGGCGAGGTCGCCCGTCTCCTCGGTCGCACCGAAGGCACCGTGAAGAGCCAGGCGGCGAAGGGCCTCGCCGCGTTGCGCTCGCTGCTCGGTGACCCCGCACTCGAGGAGCGGCCATGACCGACATCCGCACGTTGCTGACCAGCGCGCTCGACGACGAGCCGCCGTTGGGGATCGACAAGGCCCGCGTGATCGGCAGAGGCAGGAAACGGCTGCACCTGCGCGCGTGGATGGGGGCCGCCGCGGTCGCCCTGGTGCTGGCGGGCGGCCCGGTCGCGTACCACGCCGTGGACCGGCCGGCGTCATGGCTGCCTACCGCGCTCCCGCCCGCGCCACCCACGTCGGACCAGCACGCCGCCGAGCTGACGAAGGTGCTCGACGCGGCCAACCGCCCGTTCACGGTCGTCAACAAGGGCGACCACTATGCCGGCGAACGCACGATGGTCATGGAAAGCAACCCGCCCATCACGATCACGCTGATCGTTGAGGTGCGCTGGGAGGTCTACCGTCCGTGCGACGACTGCGAGGTCATCGATCTCCCGGACCGGCGCTTGGTGGTGCACCCGTCGGACGGCCTGCGCCGCGAGGTGAGCGCGTTCCTGCCCGACGGGACGCATATCCGGGTGATCTCCACCTCCGACACACCGCGCGTCCCGCCGGAACGCGTCGAGACGCTGAAAACCTATGCGTCGCTGCCGGGCCTCACGTTCTAACCTGATCGACGTGGCTGACGACGTGACCGTGACGCGGACCCTGGTGATACCGGGGTCCGAGTTGCGCGAACGCTTCTCCCGGTCGTCCGGCCCCGGCGGGCAGGGCGTGAACACCGCGGACAGCCGCGTCGAGCTGTCGTTCGACGTGGCGCGCTCGCCGTCGATCCCCGAGCACTTCCGCGAGCGCATGCTGCAACGGCTGGAGGGCCGGCTCGTCGACGGCGTGCTCACGATCGCCGCGTCGGAGTTCCGGGCCCAGCTGCAGAACCGTGCCGCCGCCAGGGAACGGCTGGCGAACGTGCTGCGCGCGGCCGCCGCGCCGCCGCCGAAGGTGCGCCGGCCGACGAAGCCCAGCCGTGGTGCGAAGGAACGGCGGATCGCCCAGAAGAAGCGGCGCGGTGAGACGAAGCGCGGTCGTTCCGGCGGCGGCTGGGACTGACGTCAGTCGGTGCGAAGGCTCCACGCCAGGGCGGGAATCATCACCGTCGCGGCGACGAGGTGCAGCCCGACGAGGGCGGTGGCGGTGGAAGTGTTCGCCCCGGCGATGAGGGGCGGCACCAACGAGATCGCGGTCAGCGACACGGCCGTCAACACGAACCGCTCGGCCGGGCGAGCGCTCCACCGAAGCAGAGCGACGGCGATGACGATGCCCACGACCGAGAAGAACCCGGTCACGACGGCGAACCCTGGCAACGGGATCGTCTCGCCACCGTCGGGCACCTCGAAGTCGACGCCAACGGCCTGGGCAAGCGCAGCGGCGAGGGTGGTGGTCACCATCGCCGCGAGCGTGGCAACGAGGCCGGTGACCGCGAGTCGGCGGAACCGGTGGGGTCGTGTCCACATCGGACTACTCCGTCCCGTCCGCCGGGAGGCGCTCCGGCAGCCCGAGCCGCGGGAACCGGTCGTCGTGGAACGTGATGATCTCGGTGATCGCCCCGCCGGTGATGCGCAGGACGTCGATCGTCAGCGGTAGGTATGCGTTCTCCTGCTCCCGCCAGTGGTAGTAGGCGACGGCGGGTTGCCGGTTCACGGAGGTGGGGACGGCGCGCAGACCCGTCATGCCCTCGAAGCCGCTCTCGACCCAGTAGTTCACCACCGTGTCGCGGCCGACGTACAAGCCCGGCGTGGGCGGCATCGAGCAGCGGACGTCGTCCCGCACCATCGCGGCGAGCCGGTCGATGTCCGTGGCGACGCTGGCCTCGGTGTAGCGGCGCACCAGCTCGCGCGTTCCGGCGTCCTCCTCACCGCCGGTCCAGTCCTGCCGCTCGGCCGGCAGGTGCTCCCGCATGCCGGCGCGGGCCCGTTGCAGCGCGCTGTTCACGGAGTTGACGGAGTCCCCGAGGAGCTCCGCGACGTCCTTCGCCGGCCAGCCGAGCACGTCCCGCAGGATCAGCACGGCCCGCGGGCGCGGCGCGAGGTGCTGGACCGCGACCAGGTACGCCAGCTCGATCGTCTCCCGCGCGAGGGCGACCGTCTCCGGTTCGTCCACCTCGCCCGCGGGCAACTCGTCGAGCAGCCGGTCCGGGTAGGGCTGCAGCCACCGCACCTCGCCGCCGGTCGCGGGCTCCGGGCGGATCTTGGCGAGCAGGTCCAGGCAGGCGTTGGTCGCGATCCGGTACAGCCAGGCCCGGAACGACCGCCCCTCGAAGGTCTCCCGCCGCCGCCAGGCGCGCAGGAACGTCTCCTGCACGGTGTCCTCGGCGTCCTCGAACGACCCCAGCATCCGGTAACAGTGCACGTGCAGCTCCCGCCGGTGCCGCTCCGCCAACCCCGTGAACGCCGGTTCGTCGACCTCGCCCAGACCGCTCACGCCCAGCTCCTCCAGCAGTGTTCCCGCACTCATCACGTCGTCCTCCCGCCTCGTCGTACTCGTCATAGGTATGACTGGTACGGGCGCGAGAACTCATCACTGGACCCAGGCGTAGCGCCTTTCAGGCCGGCCGGTCCCGCCATAACGCAGGCTCACCTCGGCCTTCCCGACCGCGACGAAGTGTTCGAGATACCGCCGGGCGCTGACGCGCGCAACGCCGGTCTCCGAAGCGCACTCGGATGCGGACAACCCGTCCGGGTGAGCCCGCAAGGCGCCCTCGA
Organism: Lentzea sp. NBRC 105346; assembly: GCF_030269605.1. GTDB lineage: Bacteria > Actinomycetota > Actinomycetes > Mycobacteriales > Pseudonocardiaceae > Lentzea. Next base: position 301,038 of record NZ_BSTQ01000007.1, on the reverse strand, counting down.
CCAGCCGGGCCGTCTCCAGTGTCAACCCCTTGGGCAGCACGGGCCGGGCGGACGGCCGCGCGCCGAACACCTGGTCCACATCGGCCTGTCCCGCGGACGCCAGCCGGTGCAACCGTTCGTGCAGCGAAGCGAAATGCGCGAGCTGGTCCCGCAAGGCCGCGTACTCGAAGGGCTTGATCAGGTAGTGCAGCACCCCGCCCCGCATGGCGCCGCGCACGGTGTCCACGTCGGTGGCCGCGGTGATCACGATGACGTCCACGTCCAGTGAGGCGCGCAGCTGCCGCAGCACGGAAAGCCCGTCCATGTCGGGCAGATACACGTCGAGCAGCACGAGGTCGGGTTTCAATTCCTCAGCGAGCCGCAGGGCGTCGGCGCCGTTGTGCGCGACACCGACCACGGCGAAACCGGGGGTGCGCGCGACATATCCGCTGTGCACCTTGGCGACCATGAAGTCGTCGTCGACGACGAGCACCCGGATCACAGCGGCAGCACCGCCGTGAACACCGCACCCGAGACCTGCACGGAACCGCCCCGCCGCAGGCAGGTCTGGCGGATCAGCGCCAGGCCGAGCCCGCGCTGGCCGTGGGACGCGGCCTTCGTCGTGAAGCCGTGCCGGAACACCTCTTCGGCGATCTCCGGTGCCACGCCCGGACCCGAGTCGCGGACCACGACCCGCACCTCGCCGTCCACCACCCGCACGTCCACCTCGATCCAGCCGGAGCCATTGAGCGCGTCCAGCGCGTTGTCGACGAGATTTCCCAATACTGTCACCAGATCCGTGGACAGCAGTTCGTCCGTGCGCGGCAACGAGCTGTCCGGCGCCATGCGCAACCCGACGCCGCGTTCGGCGGCCAGGGACGCCTTCGCGATCAACAGCGCGGCCACGGCCGGGTCGCCGATGCGTGTGCTGACCTCGGTCCGCCACTCGTCCTGTGCCGAGCTGATCCGGTGCACGTAGCCGCGAACCTCCTCGTACTCCTCGAGTTCCAGCAGCCCGGAGATGGTGTGCAGCCGGTTGCTGAACTCGTGCGCCTGCGCCCGCAGGGTGTCCGTGGCGTGCTTGGAGGCGTTCAGCTCGTCCTGCAACGTCATCAGCTCGGTGCGGTCCCGCAGCGTCACGACCGCGCCCGCGCCCTCGATCGGCATCCGGTTGAGCGTCAGCACTTTTCCTTCCGCCAGCACGATCTGGTCCGCGCCTTCCGAGCGGCCGGTGAGCACGTCGACCAACCGTGAATCCAGACCGAGATCGACGACCGGCCGGCCCACGGCGTCGGTGGGCAACGCCAGCAACGAGCGCGCGGGGTCGTTCACCAGGATGATCCGGTTGCCGGGGTCGAGGCCGACGACGCCCTCCTTGATGCCGTGCAGCAACGCCTCACGGTTCTCCACCAGCGCGGTGATCTCGTGCGGCTCCAGCCCGAGCGTCTGGTTCTTCACCCGGCGCGCCAGCAGCAACGACCCCGTCACGCCGATCACGAGCGCGATGCCGAGCAGGCGCAGCGCGTTGTCCGACGAGTCGAACACGCCCTCGAAGAAGCCGGGCTCCTGTTGCGCGGCGGCGACCATGCCGATCACCCGTTGCGAGTTGTCGATCACCGGGACGTGCGCGACGAGCGACCCGCCGATCGAGCCCACCCACGACCGTCCACTGAGGGCATTGCTGGTGCCGATGTCCAACTGCGTGTCGAGCTGATCGGGGTCGGTGGACGCGCGGACCGTGCGGTCGCGGTCTGCGACCGTCACGGAGGAGGCGCCGGAGAGGCTGCGCGCGGTCTCGACCTCGGCGTTCAGCGCGTCCCGCTGCTGCCGGCTGTTCAGCTCGGTGCGGACCAGCAGCTTCGCCGCCACGCTCTCCGCGACGGACAGCATGCGGCGGCCCTCCGTGATGCGAAAGTTGCTGCCCGCCTGGACGATGGACAGCACTCCGACAGCGCACAGTAGGCAGATGACCACGACGAGTTGCCACACGAGCAGCTGGCGGGCCAATGATCGGCGACCACCCATAGCGCCTCCTGTGACCAGAAAGACCAAAACAACCCTTAGGTGCGCAAGCGGGACATCCCGTTTTACACGAGTGCAACATGTCCAACCACGCGGCAGAGAGGCGGGGATCACATGCAGGTGAAAACGTGGTTGGCGGTGGCAGGCGCGTTGGCCGCCGTGCTGCTGGTGCCTCCGCTTCTCACGCCCGGAGCCGACAGCGCGGAGACAACGCAGGTGCGCCAGCTGCGCGTCCTCGTGCCCAACGCGCCCGGCGGCGGCTACGACATCACCGCCCGCACGGCCGCGAAGGCGATGGAGGACGCCGAGCTGATCCGCAACGCCGAGGTGTTCAACCTCCCCGGCGCGGGCGGCACGGTCGGCCTCGGCCGCACGGTCAGCGAGCGCGGCAACGGCAAGCTGGTCATGTCGATGGGCCTCGGCGTGGTGGGCAGCGTCTACACGAACAAGTCGCCGTCGTCCCTGCTGGACACCACGCCGATCGCGAAGCTCATCGAGGAGCCGGACATCGTCGTGGTCGGCAAGGACTCCAAGTACACGTCGCTGCGGCAGCTGGTCGACGACTGGAAGGCCAACCCCGGCGCGGTGCCGGTCGGCGGCGGTTCGTCGCCCGGCGGCCCGGACCACCTCGCGCCGATGCTGATGGCGAAGGCCATCGGGCTGGAACCCAAGTCCGTCAACTACGTCCAGTTCGACGGCGGCGGCGAACTGCTCGCGTCAGTGCTCGGCGGCAAGGTCGCGTTCGGCGTCTCCGGCGTCGGCGAGTACCGCGACCAGATCCAGGCCGGCACGGTCCGCGTGCTGGCGGTCACCAGCGCCGCCAGGATCTCGGGCATCGACGCGCCGACGCTGTCGGAGTCCGGTGTGGACGTCAAGTTCTCCAACTGGCGAGGCGTGGTCGCCCCGCCCGGCATCAGCTCCGCCGACCGCGACCGGCTGGTGCAGCTCTTCTCCGCACTGCACAAGACCTCGCAGTGGGGAGACGCCTTGAAGCGCAACGGCTGGACCGACGCCTTCGCGCCAGGAGACCAGTTCAAGTCGTTCCTCGAAGAGGAGAACAAGCGGGTGGCAACGGTGCTGAAGGATCTGGGACTCGCATGAACGCGTGGTTGAAGGAGCGCTCCGAACTCGGAGTCTGTGCCGTGTTGCTGGTGCTGGGCGTCCTGGTGCTGACCGACGCGCTGCGCATCCCGACGGACTTCGCCCAGCGCGGTCCGGTCGGCCCGAAGGCGGTACCGATCGTCGTCGGCACGCTGTTGCTGATCGTCGCCGTACTGCTGGCACGCGACGTACTGCGCGGCGGACGCGGTGAAGCCGAAGGCGGCGAGGACATCGACCTCACCGCTCCGGCGGACCTGCGCACGGTCTTGTTGCTGTGCGGCGCTTTCCTGGCGAACGCCGCGCTGATCGGCGTCGTCGGGTTCCCGATCTCCGGCGCTGTTCTGTTCTGGGGTGCGGCCTACGCACTCGGCAGCCGCTCTTTGGTACGTGACGCATGGATCGCGGCCGGCCTGTCGATCGCGACGTTCCTGGTGTTCAACAACCTGCTCGGTGTGCCGCTGCCCGGCGGACCCCTGATGGAGGTGTTCTGATGCAACAGCTTCTAGACGGGTTCGCCACCGCCCTGACACCGACGCACCTGCTGTTCGCCGCGATCGGCGTACTGCTGGGCACCGCGATCGGCGTGCTACCCGGCATCGGCCCGGCCATGGCCGTGGCACTGCTGCTGCCCATCACGTACGGAATGGAGCCGACCGGCGCGTTCATCATGTTCGCCGGCATCTACTACGGCGGCATGTTCGGCGGTTCGACGACGTCCATCCTGCTGAACACACCGGGCGAGAGCGCCGCAGTCGTCACCGCCATAGAAGGCAATCCCATGGCCCGCCGCGGCAGGGGTGCGCAAGCGCTTGCCGCAGCCGCGATCGGGCACTTCACCGGCGGCATCATCGGCACGCTGCTGATCGTGCTGCTGGCCCCGTTCGTGGCGAAGCACGCGGTGGACATCGGCGCGCCGGACTTCTTCGCGATCATGGTGCTGGCGTTCATCGCGGTGACGTCGGTCCTGGGTTCCTCGCGAGTGCGCGGCGTGGCGTCGTTGCTGATCGGCCTCACGATCGGACTGGTCGGCCTGGACGAGATGACGGGCCAGCAACGCCTGACGTTCGGCTCGCTGCACCTGGCCGACGGCATCGACGTGGTGGTCGTGGCGGTAGCCCTGTTCGCGGTCGGCGAGGCCCTGTGGGTCGCCGCGCACCTGCGCCGCAAGGCTTTCTCGCCGATCCCGGTCGGCCGGCCCTGGCTGTCCCGCGCGGATCTGCGCCGCACGTGGAAGCCGTGGCTGCGTGGCCCGGTGATCGGGTTCCCGTTCGGCGCGATCCCGGCCGGTGGTGCGGAGATCCCAACGTTCCTGTCCTACGTGACGGAGAAGCGGCTCTCTTCTAATAAGGACGAGTGGGGCAAGGGCGCCATCGAGGGCGTGGCCGGTCCCGAGTCGACCGCCTCGGCGTCCGCGGCGGGCACGTTGGTCACGATGCTCACCTTGGGGCTCCCGACCACGGCGACGGCGGCCGTGATGCTGGCGGCGTTCCAGCAGTACGGCATCCAGCCCGGTCCGCTGCTGTTCCAGCGGGAATCGGGCCTGGTGTGGGCTTTGATCGCGTCGCTGTTCATCGGCCTTACTTTGCTGCTGGTGCTGAACCTGCCGCTGGCGCCGTTGTGGGCGAAGCTGCTGAGGATCCCGCGGCCGTACCTCTACGCGGGCATCCTGTTCTTCGCGTCCGTCGGCGCGTATGCGGTGAACGCGGACGTCTTCGATCTGCTGGTGATGTTCGTGATCGGTCTGCTCGGCCTGGCTATGCGCCGCTACGGTCTGCCGATCCTGCCGGCGATCATCGGCGTGATCCTCGGGCCTGCGGCGGAACAGCAGATGCGGCGGGCGCTGCAGCTGTCCGACGGGTCGCTCACCGGCCTGGTGAACACGCCTTTGTCGATCGCCGTGTACGTCGTGATTCTGGTGATCCTGTTCTTCCCGCTGGTCAAGCGGGTGGCCGGGCGTCGGACTCCTCCAACCCCTCTCCCCGAGCGTGAGAAGGTCGACGCCTGAGTGACACAACAGAAGGCCCCCGCTGCGCATCCAGCGGGGGCCTTCTTGTGTGTGCGTCAGCCGTGGGTCGGGAAACCCAGGTCGATGCCATGCTGACGCGGCCAGCGGGCGGTGATCGCCTTGGCCCGCGTGTAGAACTTCACGCCCTCGGCGCCGTGCACGTGTGTGTCGCCGAACAGCGAGTCCTTCCAGCCTCCGAACGAGAAGTACGCCATCGGCACCGGAATCGGGATGTTGATGCCGACCATGCCGACGTGCACCCGGTGCTGGTACTCGCGCGCCGCGAGCCCGTCACCGGTGAAGATCGCGGTGCCGTTGCCGTACTGGTTGGCGTTCACCAGGTCGACGGCGTCCTCGAACGTGGGCACGCGCACGACGCTGAGCACCGGCCCGAAGATCTCGTCGGAGTAGATGGACATGTCCGACGTGACGTGGTCGAACAGGGTCGGCGCCAGCCAGAACCCGTTCTCGTGCCCGGAAGGCGCGTACCCACGGCCGTCGACGACGAGCGTGGCGCCCTCCTGCTCACCAGAGTCCACATAGGACTTCACTTTGTCTCGGTGGACACCGGTGACCAACGGGCCCATCTGCGCGGCCGGGTCGGTGCCGGGCAACGTGGTCAGCTCGCGCGTGCGTGAGGCGATCTTGTCGACCAGCTCGTCACCGGAGTCGCCGACGGCCACGACGACCGAGATCGCCATGCACCGCTCGCCCGCCGAGCCGTAGCCGGCCGAAACGGCCGCGTCCGCCGCCATGTCGAGGTCGGCGTCCGGCAGTACGACCATGTGGTTCTTCGCGCCACCCAACGCCTGCACACGCTTGCCGTTCGCTGTGCCGCGTGAGTACACGTGCTTCGCGATCGGCGTGGAGCCGACGAACGACACCGCGGACACGTCCGGGTGATCGAGCAGGGCGTTCACCGCGAAGGCGTCGCCGTGCAGCACGTTCAGCACACCGTCGGGCAGCCCGGCCTCGCTGAACAGCTCCGCCAGCCGGACCGCGGTCGACGGGTCGCGCTCGGATGGCTTGAGCACGAACGTGTTGCCCGCCGCGATGGCGATCGGGAACATCCACATCGGCACCATGGCCGGGAAGTTGAACGGCGTGATGCCCGCGACCACGCCCAGCGGCTGGCGGATCGAGTACGCGTCGACGCCGCGCGAGACCTGCTCGGAGTGCTCGCCCTTGAGCAGCTGCGGGATGCCGCACGCGAACTCGACGACCTCCAGGCCGCGCTGTACCTCGCCCGCGGCGTCGGACAGGACCTTTCCATGTTCCGCAGTGATGATCGCGGCCAGCTCGTCGCGGTGCTCGTGCACCAGCTGCCGGTAGGCGAACAGGATGCGGGTGCGGGTGGACAGCGACGACTCACCCCATGAGGCCGCCGCCTTCAGTGCCGACGACACCGCGAGGTCCACATCGGACTGCTCGGCGAGCACGACCTGCTTCTCGGCAATACCGAGCGCCGGGTTGAAGACGTCGGACCGGCGAGACGACACACCGGTGGTCCGGGCGCCGTCGATCCAGTGGGGAATGGTGGTGCTCAACGGTCTCCTCCTGGGGGAGCGGTCGTGTTCCGCACGACCAGGGACGGGTGCAGCAGGTGCCGCACGGGTTCGGTGCGCTCACCACGCACCCTTTGCAGCAGCGCTTCGGCGGCCAGCCGGCCGAACTCGTTGCGCGGCTGGTCGATCGTCGTCAGGGAGACGTGCCGCAGAGCGGCCAGCGACGTGTTGTCGTACCCGACGACGGACACGTCCGAAGGGACCCGCAGGCCGGCGTCCTCCAGGGCGGAGATCGCACCGACCGCGTTGAAGTCGTTGCACGCCAGGATGGCCGTGGGCAACGAGTCGGACGAGATCAAACCACGGATCGCCCGCGCGCCCGCGACGTCGGTGTACTCCGACGAAACCACCTGAGGGGTCAGGCCGTGGCGGGTCATGGCGGCGATGTAGCCGCGGCGTCGCGGACCCGCCTGGGTGCCCTCGCCGCCGTCCAGGTGCGCGATCCGCGTGTGCCCCAACGACACCAGGTGGTCGATCGCCAGCCCGCAGCCTTGCTCGCCATCGTCGTTGACAGTGTCCACATTGGATACGCGCGACGAACGGGCGACGAGCACGATCGGCACCTGCTCGGCGGCCTTGCTGATGGCGTTGGCGGGCACGACCGGTGACAACAAGGCCACACCCGCCGGGCGGAACGACAGCAGGCTGTCCAGGGCGCGTCGTTCGCGGGTCGGCGAACGGCCGCCGGTGTTGATGATGATGTCGAACCCCTGCTCGCGCGCGACCGCGTCGATGCCGTCCACGACCTCGGCGAAGAACGCGTTGTGCAGGTCCGACACCATCACGCCGAGCACGGTCGACGTTCGCGACGCCAGTGACCGCGCCATCGCGTGCGGCGAATACCCCAGTTCTTCCGCGGCCTTCAGCACCGCGGTGCGGCGCAGGTCGCTCACTTTCGGTGACCCCCGCATGACAAGCGAAACCAGGGCGCGTGAGACGCCCGCGCGAAGCGCGACGTCCTCCATCGTCGGTCTGGTCACCCGTCACCTCCCCGAACCCAGAAGAAACACACCCTTGACACCCGTGTGACTGAAGCTACAGCATTAGAGCGCTCCAACCAATAGAGCGCTCTAACACATCAGACCCAGGAACAGGGGAAACCTGCGATGCGGATCGGAGTAGCGGGTGTCGGCCGGATCGGCACCATGCACGCCACGAACCTCGCGGCGCTGGCCCAGGTGGACGAGGTCCTCCTCTTCGACCCGGTGTCCGGTCGCGCAGCGCAGGCGTCAGCCGGGCTGCCGGGTACGACGGCCATCGACGACTTCGATGACCTGCTGAAGAGCAGTGACGGCGTGCTGCTGGCGACGCCGACGAACACCCACCCGGCATTGCTCCGGGAGGCCGTCGCAGCGGGCGTGCCCACGCTGTGCGAGAAGCCCATCGCGAGCGACCTCGCCGAGATGACGAAGCTGGTCGAGGAGGTCGAGGCGTCCGGAGTCGAGGTGCTGGTCGGCTTCCAGCGCCGCTTCGACCCGGCCGTCTTCGAGCTGCACCGGCGCATCCGCGCGGGCGAGGTCGGCGACATCTACCTGGTGCGCGCGATCGGCCACGACGCGAACCCGCCGGACTTCGGCTACCTGCCCGCGTCCGGTGGCATCTTCCGCGACCTGTTCATCCACGACCTCGACGCGGTGCCGTGGCTGGTCGGCGAGCCGGTCGTCGAGGTCTACGCCTCCGGCAGCGTGCTCGTGCACCAGGCGTTCGCCGACGCCGACGACGTGGACAACGCCGTCGTCCTGCTGAAGTTCGCGGGCGGCGCGCACGCCACGCTGTCCGGCGGGCGGCACGACCCGCTCGGCTACGACCACCGCATCGAGGTGCTCGGCAGCAAGGATTCGCTCACGGCCGGCCTCGACGCGCGCACGCCGCTGACATCGCTCGAACCCGGTGGTCACGTGGCCGGCCCCGACGCCTACCCCGGCTTCCCGGAGCGGTTCCACCGCGCCTACATGAACGAGATGTCGGTGTTCGTCGACGTCGTGGCGGGCAAAGTGGCGAACCCGTCACCCGCGCGGGAGAGTTTGATCAGTCTCCAGCTCGCCGAGGCGTGTGAGGCGTCCCGGCGGTCCGGAGCCCCGGTTCGCCTGGACACGAAGGTGGCATCCAAGTGACGAAGATCGCCGGTGCGCCGATCTCCTGGGGCGTGTGCGAGGTTCCCGGCTGGGGCCGCGTGCTCGACGCCGACACCGTCCTCTCCGAAATGCGTGAACTCGGCCTGACCGCCACCGAGCTCGGCCCGCCCGACTACCTGCCCGCCGATCCGGACCAGCTGCGCACGTTGCTCGGCAAGTACGAGCTGGGACTGGTGGGCGGCTTCCTGGCCGTTCCGCTCCACACGAACGAACAGTCCACATTGGATGAAGCGGATCGGGTGGCGGCGATTCTGGCCGCGGGCGGCGCCGAGGTGCTCGTGCTCGCCGCCGCGACCGGCCTGGATGGTTACGACGAACGTCCGCAGCTCAGCGACGACGAGTGGAAGACCCTCGTCGCCACCTGCGCGAAGATCGGCGAGATCGCCGCCCGGCACGGCCTCAGGACCGTGCTGCACCCGCACGTGGGCACCCACGTGGAGCGGGAGCCGGAGGTCGAACGGTTCCTCGCGGACTCCGATCTCCAGCTCTGCCTGGACACCGGCCACCTGCTCATCGGTGGCACGGACCCGGTCGAGCTGGCCCGCCGCTACCCGGACCGGATCGGCCACGTCCACCTCAAGGACGTGCGCGCCGATGTCGCCGAGACGGTGCGCAGCGGAGAAGTCGCCTACGCCACCGCCGTCGGGCAGGGCATGTACGTGCCGCTCGGCGATGGTGACGTGGACGTCGAATCCCTGGTGAAGCTCGTTCAGGAGGCGGGTTACACCGGTTGGTTCGTACTCGAGCAGGACACCGCGCTCGGGGACGACAGTCCTGCCGCCAAGCCCCTGCAGGACACCGCGCGCAGCCTCGCGCACCTCAGCAAGATCCTCGGAAGGGACTAGAGACGATGAAGTCCGGTCGCTTGACCAAGGCGGGCATCCTGCTCGCCGGTGCCGCACTGCTGGTCGCCTGCAGCGGGCCCCAAGGCTCGAACAACAACAGCTCGCAGAGCACGGGCGGCAACAGCCAGCAGTCCAGTGGCGGCGACCTGCGGGTCGCGGTCGTCACGCACGGCTCCGCTGGTGACGCTTTCTGGAACGTCGTGAAGAACGGCGCCTCGGACGCGGGCAAGCAGCTCGGCGTCACCGTCGACTACACGTCCGACGGCGACCCCGGCGCGCAGGCGAAGCTGATCGACAACGCGGTGTCGCAGAAGGTCGGCGGCATCGTCGTGTCGATGGCGAACCCCGACGCCCTCAAGACGTCGATCCAGAACGCCGTCAAGGCGGGCATCCCCGTCATCACGATCAACTCCGGCGGCGCGAAGAGCGCCGAGTTCGGCGCGCTGGCCCACGTCGGCCAGGAGGAGTCGATCGCCGGTGAGGAAGCGGGCAAGAAGCTCAAGGCAGCGGGCAAGACCAAGCTGCTGTGCGTGATCCACGAGGCGGGCAACGTGGGCCTGAGCCAGCGGTGCGACGGCGCGAAGAGCACGTTCGGCTCGGTCGAGAACCTCCAGGTGGACATCAACAACCCGACCGACATCGAGGCCCGCATCAAGGCCAAGCTGCAGTCCGACAGCGCGATCGACGCCGTGCTGGGCCTCAACCCGCAGGTCGCGGTGCTCGCCGCGAACGCGGTCAAGGGTGCGTCGTCCAAGGCACAGGTCGCCACGTTCGACCTGAACAACGACGTGGTGGCCGCGATCAAGGCGGGCGACGTGCTGTTCGCCGTCGACCAGCAGCAGTACGAACAGGGCTACCTGCCGATCGTGATGCTGAAGCTCTACCGCGACAACGCCAACACCCTCGGTGGCGGCAAGCCCGTGCTCACCGGCCCCGGCTTCGTCGACAAGTCCAATGTGGACAAGGTCGCGGAGTACGCCAAGGCCGGCAAGCGATAGGAGGAGCAGGAGATGACCGTGACGGCGAAAGCACCTCCCGTCCTCGACGAGAGGCTCGGCAAGGCGAGGGTGCTCGACCGGCTGGTCGTTCGACCGGAGATCGGCGCCGCGCTGGGAGCACTCCTGGTGTTCCTGTTCTTCTCGGTGGTGACGGACCAGTTCCTCAGCCTCGGTGGTGTCGCCACCTGGCTGGACGACGCGTCCACGCTGGGGATCATGGCGGTCGCGGTCGCGCTGCTGATGATCGGCGGCGAGTTCGACCTGTCCGCCGGCGTCATGACCGCGTCGACCGCGCTCGTCACGGCCATCCTCTCCACGCAGCTCGGGCTGAACGTCTGGCTCGCGCTGCTCGTCTCCCTGGCGTTCGCGCTCGCCGTCGGTGCGCTGAACGGGTGGCTGGTGATGCGGACCGGGCTGCCGAGCTTCATCGTGACGCTGGGCTCGTTCCTGGCGTTGCAGGGCCTGAACCTCGGTGTCACCCGCCTCATCACCGGCACCGTCCAGGTGTCCGGCATGCGCGAGACGGTCGGCTACGAGTCCGCCGGCTACCTGTTCGCCTCGACATTCAACATCGCGGGCCAGCCCTTCTACGTGTCGATCATCTGGTGGGTGCTGTTCACCGCGGTGGCCGCGACCCTCCTGGTGCGCACCAAGTTCGGCAACTGGATCTTCGCGGTCGGCGGCGCGGCACTGAGCTCCCGCGCGGTCGGCGTGCCGGTGCTGCGGACCAAGGTGATCCTGTTCATGACGACCGCGTTCGCCGCGTGGCTCGTCGGGTCCATCAACATCCTGCGGTTCACCAGCGTGCAGGCGAACCAGGGCATCGGCCTGGAGTTCCAGTTCATCATCGCCGCGGTGATCGGCGGCTGCCTGCTCACCGGTGGCTTCGGCTCCGCGGTGGGTGCGGCGATCGGCGCGCTGATCTTCGGCATGGCGCGGCAGGGCATCGTCTACGCCAACTGGAACTCCGACTGGTTCCAGCTGTTCCTCGGCGTGATGCTGCTGTCCGCGGTGCTCGTGAACAACGTCCTGCGGCGTCGTGCGGAGAGGGTAAGGCGATGACGACCCCACTGATCGAAGTCGAGGACATCGGCAAGACCTACGGCAGCGTCATCGCGCTGAGCGATGTGTCCACTGTGGTCAACGCGGGCGAGGTCACGTGCGTGCTCGGCGACAACGGCGCCGGCAAGTCCACGCTGATCAAGATCCTGGCCGGCGTGCACCAGCACGACGCGGGCACGTTCAAGGTCGAGGGCGAGGAGATTCGCTTCTCGTCACCGCGTGAGGCGCTGGACCACGGCATCGCGACCGTGTACCAGGACCTCGCGGTCGTGCCGCTGATGAGCGTATGGCGCAACTTCTTCCTCGGGTCCGAACCCACCACGACGTTCGGGTTCATCGACCGGAAGAAAGGTCGCGAGGTCACCCGCAAGGCGTTGTCCGACATGGGCATCGACCTGCGCGACGTCGAGCAGCCGGTCGGCACGCTGTCCGGTGGCGAACGGCAGTGCGTCGCCATCGCGCGGGCCGTGCACTTCGGCGCCAAGGTGCTGATCCTCGACGAGCCGACCGCCGCGCTGGGCGTCAAGCAGGCCGGTGTCGTGCTCAAGTACGTGGCGCAGGCCCGTGACCGCGGGCTCGGCGTCGTGTTGATCACGCACAACCCGCACCACGCCTACCCGGTGGGCAACCGGTTCCTGTTGCTCAAGCGCGGCCGCGCACTCGGCTGCTACGAGAAGGACGAGATCAACCTCGAGGAGCTGACCCGCCAGATGGCCGGTGGCGCCGAACTCGAGGCGCTGGCACACGAGCTCCGGGCGGTCGAGGCGTGACGCTCGACGTCCTGACGGTCGGCCGCGTCGGCGTCGACCTCTACCCGGAGCAGAGCGGCGTCCCGCTGGCGGGCGTCAGCACGTTCGCCAAGTCGCTCGGCGGCACCGCGACCAACGTCGCGGTCGCCGCCGCGCGGCTCGGCCGCCGGGCCGCCGTGCTCACCAAGGTCGGCCCGGACGGCTTCGGCGACTACGTGCGCCAGGCGTTGTCCGACTTCGGCGTGGCGCCGGACTTCGTGGGCACGTCGGAAGGCCTGCTCACGCCGGTGGTGTTCTGCGAGCTCAACCCGCCCGCGGACCCGCCGCTGCTGTTCTACCGCGCGCCGATCGCGCCGGACCTCACGATCGAAGAGACCGACGTGCCGTGGGACGTCGTCGCGAACGTCCCGCTGTTGTGGGTGACCGGCACCGGCGTCTCGACCGAACCCGCGCGCGGCACCCAGCGCAAGATGCTGGAACACCGCGGCCGCAAGGCGCACACCGTGCTGGACCTGGACTACCGGCCGATGTTCTGGCCGGACGTGGAGACCGCGCGCGCCGAGATCGGTTGGATGCTCGACCACGTGACGGTCGCCGTCGGCAACCGCACCGAGGTCGAGGTCGCGGTCGGCACGTCCGACCCGGACGAGGCCGCGCGCAGGCTGCTGGACCGCGGCGTCGAGCTGGCGCTGGTGAAGAAGGGCGGCGAGGGCGTTCTCGTCGCCACGCAAGAAGGTTCCTGGACCGTGCCGCCCAACCTCGTCGAGGTGGTCTGCGGGCTCGGTGCGGGCGACGCGTTCGGTGGCGCGCTCGTGGACGGGTTGCTCGCGGGCTGGGAACCGGTCCGCATCGCGGAGTACGCCAACGCGGCGGGCGCGATCGTCGCGTCGCGGCTCGCCTGCGCCGACGCCATGCCGACCCGGCAAGAGATCGAGGAACTGCTGTGATCACAGACGAGCAGTGGGCGAACCTGCTGGAGACGCGGGCGGCCGAGCCGTCGGCCATCACGCACGCCTACAAAGCGCGCCGCAGGCGGCTCCAGGTGTTGTCGGAGAAGGGAACCCTGTTCCTCGTGGCGGCCGACCACCCGGCCCGCGGCGCGCTCGGCGTGGGCGCCGACCCGCTCGCCATGGCCGACCGGCGCTCGCTGCTGGACCGGCTGCTCACCGCGCTGGCGAACCCCGAGGTCGACGGCGTGCTCGGCACGCCGGACGTCATCGAGGAGCTCCTGCTGCTGGACGGCCTGCACGACAAGGTCGTCATCGGCTCGATGAACCGCGGCGGCCTGGCCGGTGCGGACTGGGAGATCGACGACCGGTTCACCGCGTACGACGCGGCGTCCATCGCGCGGCTCGGGCTCGACGGCGGCAAGATGCTGCTGCGCCTGGTCGACTCGGACGCGGGCACGATCCCGACGCTGGAGAGCTGCGCGCAGGCCGTGTCCGATCTCGCCGAGCACAGCCTGATGGCCATGGTCGAACCGCTGCCGTACGAGCGCGACACGTCCGGGAAGCTGGTGCTGCAGAAGGATCCCGCCGCGCTGGCCCGCGCGGCGAGCGTCGCCGCCGGCCTCGGCACCACCTCGGCGTACACGTGGCTCAAGCTGCCCGCACCCGAGGAGACCGCCGTCCTGGACACGACGACGCTGCCCACGCTGGTGCTGGGCGGTGTGCCGTCGGACGACCCGGCCGACGACCTGGAGTCGTGGGGCCGGTCGCTGCGCCATCCGACCGTGCGCGGTCTGGTGATCGGGCGGGCCCTGCTCTACCCGCCGCACGGGGACGTCGCCGCCGCCGTCGAAGCCGCCGCCGCGGTTCTGCGATCCGCGAGGGGAATCACGGTATGACCCAGAGGAATTCAACGCTGCACCGGCCCCTGGGGTCGCTGTCGATCGCGGAGGACGCGGTCAAGCTCGCGCCCGGCGACGCGGGCTGGACCTACACGGGGCTGCGCGTCCTGATGGTGCACCCCGGTCGAACGCGCACCATCGAAACGGGCGACTTCGAGGCGTTCGTGCTGCCGTTGTCCGGCAGCTGCGTGGTCGAGGTCGACGGCGCGCGCTTCGAGCTGCAGGGCCGTGACTCGGTGTTCACCCGCGTCACCGACTTCGCCTACGTGCCACGCGACGCCACCGTCCAGATATCCACAAAGGACGGTGTCGAGATCGCGTTGCCGATGGCCAGGTGCGAGAACCGCCTGCGGCCCAAGTACGGCCCGGCGAACCAGGTTCCGGTCGAGGTGCGCGGCGCGGGCAGCGCGACCCGGCAGGTCACGAACTTCGGCGTGCCCGGCGTGTGGGACCACGCGGACAAGCTGATCGCGTGCGAGCTGATCACGCCGGACGGCAACTGGTCCTCGTATCCGCCGCACAAGCACGACCACACGTGTGACGTGGTCAACGAGGAGATCTACTACTTCCGGATCGCCGGCCGCGACCACGAGACGCCGTCGCGCGAGGGCTTCGGGTTGCACCGCACGTACACCGACGACGGCGAGATCGACGAGGACGTCGTGGTCCGCGACGGCGATGTCTTCCTCATCCCGCGCGGATATCACGGTCCGTGCGTCGCCGCGCCGGGCTACCCGATGTACTACCTGAACGTGCTCGCGGGACCGGGGAACGAGCGCTCGATGGCGTTCTGCGACGACCCGGCGCACACGTGGATCCGGGACAGCTGGGAGAAGCAGGAGCTCGACCCGCGTTGCCCCGTCACATCTGCAGAGGGGCGAGTGGGATGAGGCTCACCACGGCTCAGGCGCTGGTCCGGTGGATGCTGGCCCAGCGCACCGAACTGTTCGACGGCACACACGCGCCGCTGTTCCCCGGCGTGTTCGCGATCTTCGGGCACGGCAACGTGCTCGGGCTCGGCAACGCGCTGGAGGAGGTGCGCGACCAGCTTCCGGTGTGGCGCGGCCACAACGAGCAGGGCATGGCACTCGCCGCGGTCGCCATCGGCAAGGCCACGCACCGCCGTCAGGTCGGTGTCGCCACGTCGTCGATCGGCCCCGGCGCGCTCAACATGGTGACCGCGGCCGGTGTCGCGCACGCGAACCGGCTGCCGTTGCTGCTGTTGCCGGGCGACACCTTCGCCGGCCGGGCGCCGGATCCCGTGCTGCAGCAGGTCGAGCACTACGGCGACCCGACCGTCACGGTGAACGACGCGTTCCGCGCGGTCAGCCGCTACTTCGACCGCATCACCAAGCCCGAACAGCTGCTGGCCACGCTGCCGCAGGTCGCGCGTGTGCTGACCGACCCGGCCGACTGCGGCCCGGTGACGCTGGCGCTGCCGCAGGACGTGCAGGCCGAGTCGTTCGACTTCCCTGACGCGCTGTTCCACCCGGTCGTGCACCGCCCGTTGCGCCAGCGCCCGGACCTGCGCGCGCTCGGCGAGGTGGCGCAGGCCCTCCGCGCCGCGAAACGCCCGCTGGTCGTGCTCGGTGGCGGTGTCCGCTACTCCGGTGCGGCCGGCCGCGCGATCCGGTTCATCGAGCAGCACGGGATTCCCGTCGTCGAGACCACCGCCGGACGAACGCTCGTCCCGCACGACCACCCGCTGCACGCGGGCCCGTTGGGCATCACCGGCTCGACTTCCGGGAACGTGCTGGCCGGCGAGGCGGACCTCGTGCTCGCGATCGGCACGCGGCTGCAGGACTTCACCACGGCGTCCTGGACGGTTTTCTCGCCGTCGGTGCGGCTGGCGACCTTGAACGCGGCCCGGTTCGACGCGGTGAAGCACGGCGCACTGGCCCTGGTCGCCGACGCCGACGAGGGCCTGCGTGAGCTCACCGACGTGCTCGGCGACTGGCAGGCCGACCAGGCGTGGGCCGCCCGTGCGCGCAAGGAACGGGTGAAGTGGGACGAGCACATCTCGGGGCTGCGCACACCGTCTGAGGGACTGCCGACCTACGCCCAGGTCGTCGGCGTCGTGAACGACGTCAGCACCCCGTCCGACTACGTGATGACCGCGTCCGGCGGCATGCCGGGCGAGCTGATCGGTGGTTGGCGCGCGTCCGGTGAGTCCACAATGGACGTCGAGTACGGCTTCTCCTGCATGGGTTACGAGCTCGCCGGTGCCTGGGGTGCCGCGATCGCCCGGCCGACCGGCGTGGTCACCACCCTGCTCGGCGACGGTTCGTACCTGATGCTGAACTCGGAGCTGTTCTCGGCCTCCTTCGCGGGCCACGGTTTCGTGGCGGTCGTCTGCGACAACGACGGCTACGCGGTGATCCACCGCCTGCAGATGGGCCAGGGCGGTGCGGGGTTCAACAACCTCTACGCCGACTGCCTGACCCCGCACGCGGAGGCGCCCCGCACGGACTTCGCGGCCCATGCCGCGGCTCTGGGCTGCGCGGTCTTCTCGGTCGACTCGCTCGCCGACCTCGAAGGCGCGTACCGCAAGGCCCGCGACGTGGCGCAGGGCGAACACCGGCCGGCCGTCGTCGTGATCAGGACGCATCCGTCGTCGTGGACCGAGGCCGGTGCCTGGTGGGAGGTCGGCGTTCCCGAGACCTCGCACCGCGAGGAGATCGCCGCCGCGCGGGAGTCGGTCCAGGAGGGCAAGGCGCGTCAGATCCGCTACCTCAACTGAGGGAGTCCAGCCACGTCCTGGTGTTGTCCGCGGCGGTGGTCTCGCCCGCCGCGGTGAGCACCTCGATCGACCGCGCGCCGAGCCGGCGCGCCTCCGTCAGGTCTCCGGCCGCCTGGCTGAGCTTGCCGAGCTCACACAACGACAATCCCTCACTCCGCGGCATGCCGTCGCGGCGGTCCAGGTCGAGCGCGGTGGTCAGGTGTTCCCGCGCCCGATCGAGGTCGCCGCGTTCGCGGTGGGCGACGCCGAGGTGGTAATGGATGTCGCTGACGTCCTCGGTCCCGTGTGCCAGCGCGCGACCGAGGGATTCGATCGCACCGGCGTGGTCACCCTTCTTGACCAGGGCACGTCCGAGGCGCAGGCACGCCAACGCCTCCTCATCGGCAAGCCCCAGTTCCCGTGCCAGCGCGACGGCCTCCCGTGCGGTCGCTTCGGCACCGGCGTGGTCTTCGTCGTTGGCATGCGCGTTGCTCAACGCGTTCAGCGCGTTCGCCAGCCGAGCCGGTTCGCCGAGATCCCGCAGGATCTCCACGGCCGCCGACAACGTGCGGATCCTGGCCGGCCGGTCGGACAGGACGCGGGCGATGTCGCGCAACGTGTCGGCTTCCTCCAGCCGCAAACCCTTGGTGCGGAAGTGATCCAGCGCGATCTCGAGCTCTGCCACGTCCTGGCGCAGGTTGCCCAGACCTCTGGTGACATGCGCGGCGTCGTCGTCCCTACCGGCCTGCCGGTAGAGCTCCAGCGCACGTCGGGCGGCGACCTCGGCCGAGGCGAGATCCTCCACGTCCCGGCAGGCGTAGCTCAGCCAGTCCTGGCTGTGCGCCTCACCGATGACGACGCGCAGGTGGGCGTGCAGTTCGGCGGAGAGCCGGAGCACCTCGACGGCCTCGTCGTAGATCCTGTTGCGATACAGGCACTTGCCCAGCTCGAGCACGGCCTCGGCGCGTTGTGCCGACCGGTCGCCGTCGGTGAACGAGCCGGCCCGCGCGCGGAGGTACCTCAGCTGCAGGTCGTACTGCTTGAGCGTCGCGTGGTACCCGGCCAGCCGCCACAGCACATCGCGCTGTCCGGGCAGGAAACCGATGTTCCGCATCACGGCCAGCGCGTCACCGAGCACCTCCACGGCCTTCTGCACGTCACCCGTCCCGGCGTGCGCGTCGGCGAGGTCGGCGAGGTGGGAGGCGAAGTCGATCGACTCCTTCGGACCGTCGTACACGTCGGTCGCCTGTTGCCGGAAGTGCAGTGCTGCCACGGGATCTCCCCGGTGCCGGTGCACGATGCTGAGCGATGCGTAGATCGCGGGCAGCATGCCGATGTAGTGGTCGTCGGTGGTCAGCGCCCGGTTCAGCAGTTCGATCGCCTCGTCGCACCGGTCCTGCCGGTCGCGGACCAGGGCGAGATGCGTGTCGATCGACGACCGCTCCGCTCCATAGGGCAATGCGGCGACCAGGTAGCTCGCTTCGGTGAGCGCGGCGTCCGCTCCCGCGACGTCACCCATGGCCAGCAGGGACCGGCCGATGTTCCGGAGCGTGACGGGCACGCGTTGCGAGTCACCGAGGGCTCGGGTCGCGGCCAGCGCCATCCGCTGGACCTCCACGAAGTCCTCGGTGTGGCCGTGGTTGGCCCAGATGGTGGTGAACCCGAAGGCGATCTCGCGGGTCAGGTCGTGGTAGCCGGCGTCATGGGTCAAAGTAACCACCGCGCGCAGTGACGGCAGCTCCGCCTCGAACCAGTCGAGCGCTTCCCGGAGGCTGTCGAAGCCGTCGTACCTCCGGTCGTTGTAGAGCACCCAGGAGTTGGCGGCCAGTCCCGTACGGGCGTAGTGCCGCAGCATCCGCCGGATCGCCGCGTCGCGATCGGGCAACGCGCCCGACTCGTCCACGGCGTGCAGCCGCACCAGGTCGTGGAACCGGAACCAGCCGCGAGGTTCGCCGACGAGGATCATGTGTGCGCGCCGCAGTTCGTCGAGTGTCCGGCGGGCCTCGCGTTCGGACACCTCGGCGAGTGCGGCCGCGCACCGGAAGCCGATCTGGGCGCCCGGATGCAGGCCGAGCAACGCGAACATCCGTTGCTGCGTCGCGGTGAGCCGCCGGAACGACAGGTCGAACGCGTTGCGCACGGCCAGATCCTCGCCGTACACCAGCTCTTTCAGCCGGGTGGCCTCACCGCGTAGGGCGTCGACGAGTTCGCTGATCGGCATCGCGACGTCGTCCGCGAGGATCGAGGCGGCGATGCGCACCGCGAGCGGCAGGTACCCGCACAGCCGGCCCAGCGTCGCCGCGGCCTCCGGCTCGGCCCGCACCCTGCCGTCCGCGCCCAGCACGGTGTCGATGAGCACGGTCGCGTCGTCGTCGCCGAGGACGTTCAGGTCGATGTGCACGGCACCCAGGTCGCCGAGCGTGTGCCTGCTCGTCACGAGCACGCGGTGCCGCGCCACTCCCGGCAGCAGTGGCCGCACCTGCTCCGACGACGAGGCGTTGTCCAGCACGATCAGGATCGGCTCGGTGCGTTTCGCGAGGACGGACCGGTAGAGCGTCTCGCGGCCGGCCGGCGTCGGCGGGATCTGCGGCGTGCCGAGGTCGCGCAGCAACGTCGCCAGCGCGTCGGCCGGTTCGACCCGGCCCTCGGGCGAATAGCCGTGCAGGTTCAGGAACAACACGCCACCGGGGAACTGTTCCAGCGCGTCGTGCGCAGCGCGGATCACCAGCGTCGACTTGCCGACGCCGCCGAGCCCGGACACGACGACCGCCTGGTCGCCGCCGCGCAACGCCGCCGCGAGCCGCGCCAGCTCGGTGGCCCGGCCCGTGAACGCCGGCTCGGGTCGCGGCAGCCCCATCAGCGCGGGGACGGCGTGCTCACCGAAGACGTTGATCGTCCGTGCCTGGTAGAGCACTCCGTGAACGTCGCCGTGCAGCTCGTTGTGCGTGTCACCCACGCCGTTCGTTCTACCCGATGAGATGCCGATCACCCTCGGGATTGATCCGGCGGGCCGCACTCCTTTAACAGTTCGTAGACATACGAACTCACGAGGAGCTGGACGTGAGCCTGCTGTTCACCCCACTGACCCTGCGGTCGGTCACCCTGCCCAACCGGATCGCGGTCAGCCCCATGTGCCAGTACACGGCAGGTGAGGACGGCGTTCCGACCAACTGGCACCTGGTGCACCTCGGTTCGCGCGCCGTCGGCGGAGCCGGCCTGGTGATCGCCGAGGCGACCGCGGTCGAGCCGCGCGGCCGGATCTCGCCGAACGACGTCGGCATCTGGAACGACACACAGGTCGAGGCCTGGCGGCCGATCACGAAGTTCATCAAGGACAACGGCGCCGTTCCGGGAATCCAGCTGGCGCACGCGGGCCGCAAGGCCTACGGCGACTGGACGCCCGTCGCGCCGACCGCCGAGCCGTTTCCCGGCATGCACACGCCGTCGAAGCTCGACGCCGCCGGCATCGACGAGATCACCTCGTTCTTCGTCTCGGCCGCCCGCCGGGCCGTCGAGGCCGGGTTCGAGGTCGTCGAGGTGCACGCCGCGCACGGCTATCTGCTGCACGAGTTCTACTCGCCGCTGACGAACGAGGGCACGCTCGAAGAGCGCATCGCCGTGCCGGTCGCGGTGACCGCGGCCGTCCGCGAAGCGGTCGACGTGCCGGTGTTCGTCCGGATCTCCGGCACCGACTGGACCGACGACGGCTGGACCGCCGAGGACAGCGTCGTGCTGGCCCAGCGACTCGCCGAGGCGGGTGCGGACCTGGTCGACGTGTCCAGCGGCGGCAACTCCGCGGACGCGAAGATCCCGGTCGGGCCCGGCTACCAGGTGCCGCTCGCGGAAACGGTGCGGCGCAAGGCAGACGTGCCGACCGGCGCGGTCGGTCTGATCACCGACGCGCGCCAGGCCGAACAGGTCCTCGTTGACGGCTCCGCCGATCTGGTGCTGCTCGGGCGCGAGCTGCTCCGCCACCCGTACTGGCCGCTGCACGCGGCGCAGGAGCTGGGTGTGGAGATCAAGGCACCGAGGCAGTACGCCAGGGCGTTCTGAAAAGGCCCTCAGACTTCAAGGGTTGGGCGGCCATCCAGTGGCCGCCCAACCCTTGAAACCCTCAGGCCGTGATCAGCGACGGTAGTCGTCGTAGTCGTCATACGGGTCGTCGTCGTGATGGTCTTCGCCACCACGACCGTTGGCGGAAGCACCGCTACCGCCCGACAGTTCGCGCTGCAAGGCCTCGAAGTCGGTCTCATGAGAGCTGTACTTGAGCTCCCTGGCGACCTTCGTCTGCTTGGCCTTAGCTCGGCCGCGCCCCATGGCTCGACCCCCTCGCACAGGGACGGGGGCGGCCGGGGGAACGGCGGCCCCACTCGTCTCGACAACTAGTTCCTGGTAACTACCGTACCGTGCCGATGGGGTTCCTCGCGACGCGGTAGGCGTGACACGTGCCGCCAAATCTCGATCGGCCCCCGCGTGGAAGGATGCTCCGGTGCCTCGACCGTTCGTCGCCTACCTCAGGGTGTACGAACCGTTGTCGGCCCTTGACTCACCGTTGGCCGAAAGGGTGCGCCACGCCCTGGACAAGGGCGCTCTGAGCCGTGCCGAAGCCGGCGATCGCGAGCGGGAACTGTGGCTACGATCACAGTTGGCGCGGCCCGTCAGGTTGCTGCCCGGCGAGAGATCCGACGGCTCCGCGGCCCCCGACGCCCCGTTCGACGTGATGACCATCAGCCCCGCCGAGGTGCCCACGAACGAGGGTGCCAAGGTCGGCCCCGGCCCCCTGGTCTGTCCGATCGACCTGCGCCCGCGTGCCGCCGCGGCTCTGGTGGGATTCCTGGCCACGTCGACGCCCGTGCTGCGGGAGTCCGTCCTGGAGCTGGGCCCGGAAACCGTGCGAGCGCGCGCGTCGGCCGTGATGGCCGAGCTCTCGGGCGGCGCGGTGCACGTGATCTCCACGACCTGGACCGTCCCGCTGCCCTGGTTCGCCCTGGTCGAGCCCGAGGCCCGCCGCATCGTGCTCGCGCCCCAGGACGACCCTGAGCGGCAGGTGTCGTGGCGGGTCGCCATGGCGGACGCCCGGCGCCGCGTCGCGCGTGCGTTGACCGTGGTGAAGAAGACCATCGGCGACGACGGGCCCGCCAAGGTGCTCGCCGACACCGGGCGCTGGCTGGAGCACTTCCACCCGCACTCCGCCGTCGAGCTGGACTACGGCGGGCTGGTGCAGCTCGTGGACGACAAGGACCTGCTGGAGGACACCTCCGCCGCCGACGTCAACGCCATCCTGGACGCGCTGGAGACCGGGGACGCCGAGGAGGTCGCGCTCAGGTACGAGACGCTGCGCGAGTTCTGGGGCGAGCTGGCCCGACGAGAGCGCCACGGCTGAGCACGGCAGACGCCTGCCGCGCACGCTGACGTGGGCGTCCCCCGCCGCAGGGGGACCCCCGGTTCCAATTCTCCCAGGCAGGTCCGACAATTCCGGCCGCCCGCGCTACCCGGCAGCGACCCGCGCCGGCTGCGCTACCCGGCCGCGCTACCCGGCAGCGACCGGCGCCGGCTGCTCCGCCCGGCCGAGCAGGATCCGAGCGGTCACCGCCGCCGCGGCGGCCAGCAACATCGCCGCGGGCCACGCCACGTGCACCGCGACCCATCCGGCCACGGCGGGCGTGATCGTCGCACTCAGGTAGTTGGCCGAGTTCTGCATCCCCAGCGCGGTCCCGCTCCGCCCGGCGGGCGCCAGCTCCCCGGCAGCGGTCACCGCGAGCCCGTTCCAGCACAACGCCAGCACCGCTGTCGGCACCAGCACGGCGACCAGCACCGGCACCGGCGCCCGGTCCAGCGCCGCACACAGGACGAACCCGCAGGCCATCGCCACGGCGAGGATCCGCATCGGCCCGATCCGGCTGCCGACGGCATCCGACCAGACGCCCACGCCGAGCCGCCCGGCCCCGCCCAGCGCCTGGGCGACGGCGAACACCGCCGAAGCCGCGCCGATGGCCAGGCCGCGGTGCTCGTGCAGCAGTTCGACCAGCAGCGCGGCGGCGGTGAACTGCGGCACGACCAGCAACCCGCTGGCGACGCTGAGCCGGATCAACCGCGGGTCGCCGAGCACGACCCCGTGCGAGCCACCGGTACGAACGGCACCCGGCGGCTCCCGCACCCACACGGCCACCGCCAGCGCCACGGTCGCGGTGACCAGCGCCAGCCAGCCGAACGCGGCGGGCACCCCTTGCCGGACCGCCACGATCGGCAGCAGCGCCCCGGTGAGCGCGGCGCCCAGGGGCGTGGCCGTCTGCCGGATGCCCATGGCCAGCCCACGGCGGCCGGAGCGGAACCACGACATGACCGCGCGCCCGCTGGCGGCGTTGACGCTCGCCCCGAACAGCCCGGTGCCCAGCAGCGCCAGCCCGGCCACCCACGCGTTGCCGAACGCGGCGCCGGCCAGGCACGAAGCGGCGCCGAAGCCTCCGAGAGCCATGATCAACCGCTCGCCCCGCCGGTCGGCCGCGACACCCCACGCGACCAGGGTGAGCATCGTGCCCAGGTTGACCGCGCCCAGCAGGAGTCCCACCTGGGGCAGCGTCAGGCCGAAGTGATCACGCAGCTGCGGGGTGATCGCGGGCAGGCCGAGGAAGACGGCGGCGTTCGTACCTTGCGCGAGGGCGCCGATCCCGAGCACGACCCAGCGATAGCGCATACCCGCACGCTAGGCCGCGCACTCAGAAAGTGGGAACGGCCGTTCAGTCCTTGGGACGGCGGTGCCCGCGCTCCGCGGCCAGCAGCTCGTCCACCGAAGCGGATCCGCGCTGGTAGCGCGACGCGATCTCGGCGTTCAGCGCGTCGACGACGACCTGCACCTCGCGCCGCCGGATGGAGACCGAGGCCTCCTCGGAGATGAACGTCTCCAGCGCCTCGGCGAGCTTGTCGTCCGACAGCGACGACACGTCGGAGAGGTCGACGTCCGACACCAGGGCCTCGACGTGCCGCTGGTGCGCGTCGGCACGGGACGGCTCGTGGGTCTGGTATCGGCCCAGGCCGGTCGCCGGGCCCACGGCGTTGGTCGACAGGATCGTCGCGAGCTGGTCGACGACCGCCGATCCGCCCTCGCTGCGCCGTTTGACCTCGGCGCGGACGATGTCGATCCGCGCGTGCAGGAGCCGCCGCAGGTAGGACAGGTCGGTCTCCTCCTGCGCGGCCTCGTCGCGCAGCTCGCGCACCTCGACCAGCGGGCGCTGCTCGACGCCCTCCGTGTAGTCGGGGGCGAGCACCCGGTCAATTCGGCGGCGCCCGCCAGGACGCACCTCGATCACGTGTCCATCCTGAGGTAGATCCCGGTCACCCGCCAACACATAGCTGCTTCCAAACTTGTCTCAAATGTGCACACCGAGGAGCTTCCGGGCGTCGTCGGGCGAGATGGCGGGCCGCTGGGCGATCTTCGCCAAGCCCGCGGCACGTGCCACCAGCTGCGCGTTGTCCCGAACCGGAACACCCTTCGAGTAGCTCGTCGTGTCCTCCATGCCGACTCGCAGGTGCCCGCCGGCGCCGAGTGCGGTGAACATCACGGGCAGCGTCGATCGGCCGATCCCCGTTGCGGAGAACGTCGCACCCTCCGGTAGTGCCTGCACGGCGGCGGTCAGCGTGAACGCGTCGCCGGGCATGCCGCCGGGCACGCCCATGACGAAGTCGACGTGCACGTGCCCGCCCGCGGGCAGGCCGTGCTGGTCGAGCAACCGGCGCAACGACGTCAGCTGGCCCAGGTCGAAGATCTCGTACTCGGGGACGATGCCCCGCTCCTGCATGCCCTTGTGCAACGCGACGATGAACTCCCAGCGGTTCATGAACACGTCGTCACCGAAGTTCACGGTGCCCATCGTGCAGGACGCCGAGTCCGGCATGGCCTCCAGAACGCGCAAACGGTCCGATTCCGGATCACGGACCGAGCCACCCGTCGACAGCTGGACGACCAGCGAGGTCTCCGACCGCAGCGCCGCGACGGTCTCCTTCAAGCGCCCGAGATCCAGGGTCGGCTTGAAATCGTCACCCCGGATGTGGACGTGGATCATCGCCGCGCCGACCTGCTCGCAGCTGACGGCCGTCGAGACCAGCTCTTCCAGGGTGACCGGAAGCTGCGGGACGTCGGCCTTGGAGACTTCGGCGCCGGTGGGCGCGACCGTGATCAGCGTGCCTGGTGAGGACATGCCGCGATCCTAGGTACTACCGCCCCAGGTTACGAACGGCTTCGCGACCCAGTCCGGGCGTGTCCGGCGGCACCGAGTCCGGGTCGATCCGGGCCTGCACCTCTCGATCGGGAGCACCCGCGACCAGGTCGCTCTCCACCGGGACAGACCGCTTGACCAGCGCCAACGCGATCGGACCCAGCTCGTGGTGCAACGCCACGCTGCCCACCCGGCCGACCGTGCGGCCATCCAGTGAGACGGGGTCACCGGTCTCTGGGAGGGCGTCCGCAGAACCATCCAGGTGGAGTAGAAGCATCCGGCGCGGCGGGCGGCCCACGTTGTGGACCTTCGCGACCGTCTCCTGGCCGCGGTAGCACCCCTTGTTCAGGTGCACGGCGCGTTCGATCAGGTTGATCTCGTGCGGGATCGTGCGCTCGTCGGTGTCCACGCCCTGGCGCGGGTGCAGCGACTCCACGCGCAACGCCTCGAACGCCCAGCTGCCCGCCGGCCGCGCGCCCGCGTCGGTCAGCCGCTCCAGCCACTCCTCGCGCGCGGTGCGGGGCACGAGCAGGTCGACCGCGTCGTGACCGGGCCACGTCATGCGCCGCACCCAGCCGTTCTCGAGCGCCACCACCTGGGCCGGCTTGCCCGGCACCGGCAGGCCGAGCTTCTCCAGCACGGCCACCGAATCGGGTCCGACCAGGCTCAGCAACGCGAACTCGCCCGTCGCGTCACGCGGCTCGACCTTGGACCAGAAGACCATCTTCTTCAGGTACGCCAGCAGGTCGTCGACCTTCTCGACGTCCAGATAGACGGTGCCGCCCACGTTCGCGACGATCATGTGGTGCTCGAGCCGGCCCTGTGCGTCGAGGATCAGCGCCTCGGTGCCCATGCCCTCGCCGAGTTCGAGGAAGTGCTGGCTGGTGAGGTTGTGCAGCCACGTGAGCCGGTCGTCGCCCGGGATCGCGATGACGCCCCGGTGCGAGCGGTCGACGACCACGGCCGACCGCGCCGCCGAGCGTTGCTCCGCGAACGGGTCGCCGTGGTGCCACGGCACACCGGCGTCGAAGGAATCGTCGGGCGGCGGTACTGCGCTCACTCGGTCTCCTGGTTCAGGCAGTCGCGGCAGGTGCCGGACAGGGCGAGATGGCTGGCATCCAGTTCGAACCCGTCGCGGGCGCGCAGTGTTCCGACGAGACCGTCGAGCAGCTCACACGGAATCTCGTCGATGCGGCCACAGACGTGGCAGACGAGGTGCACGTGCTGGTGCTCGTCGACGGAGTAGCTGGGTGCGCCGTGCCCGAGGTGCGTGTGCCGGACCAGGCCGAGCCGGTCGAGCAGGTCGAGCGTGCGGTAGATGGTGGTGATGTTGACCGTCGGCGCGGTCTGCTGCACGCGCCCGCAGATCTGCTCCGGTGTGGCGTGGCCGAGCTCGCGCACCGCGTCCAGCACGAGCTGACGCTGCGGAGTCATCCTCATGCCGCGTTCGTGCAACGTCTTGCGCAGGCCTCTTGCGGTCTCCACCGGCTCAATGTTACGGGCCCGGTTGTTAGTAGGCTCACGGCATGCGCGTGCTCGCACTGCTCGACGGAACTCTGGCCGACCCCGACTCACCGCAGATCCGCGTGGACGATCTCGGACTCCTGCGCGGCGACGGTGTCTTCGAAACGATCCTCGTGGTCGACGGGAAGCCCCGCGAACTCACCCCGCACCTCGACCGGCTCGACCGGTCGGCCGCCATGCTCGACATGCCCACACCCGACCGTGCCGCGTTCGAGCGCGCGATCGAGCTCGTCATCGGCAACTGGACCGGCGCACGCGAGATCGCGCTGAAGCTGGTGCAGACCCGCGGCATCGAGGGCGGTGACGGCACGCCGACCGG
This sequence comes from Lentzea sp. NBRC 105346, assembly GCF_030269605.1. GTDB lineage: Bacteria > Actinomycetota > Actinomycetes > Mycobacteriales > Pseudonocardiaceae > Lentzea. Next base: position 273,953 of record NZ_BSTQ01000007.1, on the reverse strand, counting down.
CTTCGCGCTGGGCATGGAGATCAGCCCCAAGGTGCTGCAGCAGCGCGCCGAGGGCCTCGCGGCCGTGACGCTGGACCGCGGCGTCGAGCCCGGCCTCGCCGACCGGGCGCCGTGGCTGCTGCTGGGCGCCAAGACGCTGGGTTACACGATCAACATGGCCGCGCTGCGCGAGGCCGAGCGCCGGGGTGCCGCCGAGGTCATCTTCACGACGTCGAACGGCTCCGTGCTGGAGGGCCCGACCTCCACGGCCGTGCTGGTCCGCGGCCGGACGCTGGTCACGCCGCCCTCGCAGCTCGGCATCCTGCCCGGCACGACGCAGGCCGCGCTGTTCCGCGCCGCCGAGCGCGCCGGCTGGACGACGGTCGTCGAGCCGATCCCGGTCGAGGACCTCTACACCGCGGACGGACTGTTCCTGGTGTCCAGCGTGCGCACCGTGACGCGCGTGCACACGCTGGACGGCAAGCAACTCCCCGACTCGACGGCCCTGCTCCCCGAGCTCCGAGGCCTCTACGAGTCCGAGTACTGATCGCCGCGTGAACCGTTATGGCCACCTTCACTGCGTTCAGCGCAGTGAAGGTGGCCATAACGGCACTTACTGCAGGCCTGAACTCACGGCGTTCATGAGGACGCCGGTGTCACCGGACATCTCCCAGATCATCGCCCCGAGCATCCCCTTGCTCTTCAGCCACGCGGTCTTCCTGGCGATCGACCACGCGTCGTCGAACGTCCACCATTCGCCGCCGTTGCCCTGGAAGCAGTACGTGGCTCCGGCCTGTTCGTCGTGGTAGACGGTGCAGTTCGGCACCATCGCGACCAGGTTCGAGTACCCGCGGGTGCCGGCTTCGACGTCGAACTGACCGGGCGCCGCACCCGTCGCCGCCTGCCACTCACCGTTCTTGCCGCCCGCGGTGACGCCCTTCCAGCCACGGCCGTAGAACGCCAGCCCGATGGTCAGCTTGCGCGGGTTCACGCCGGCGTCGAGGTACTTCTGGATCGCGGCCTCGTCGCTGAAGTGGAACGAGTACGGGTCGTCCACGTCGGCGTAGATGTTGCCCTGGTGGCCGGTCCGGTTCGGCTCCCACGAGTTGTCGCTGCCGGCGCCGTGGAAGTCGTAGCCCTGGACGTTGAAGATGTCCAGCGACTGCCCGACGCGTGCCAGCTCCCAGCCCGCGTCCATCTTCACCGGGTCGGCCGGCGTGAACGCGGTGAGCTGGTAGCGCTTGCCGTTCGCGGTGCCCAGCGCGTCGAGCTGACGGCGGAACTCCTCGATCAGCAACGAGTTGTTGACCTTGTCGTTCGGACTGACGTGGTTGCCCGCGTGTCCTTCCGCGCCGGGCCACTCCCAGTCGAGGTCGATGCCGTCGAAGATGCCGGCCGCGGTGCCTGGGCCACCGGCACCCTGGTACACGGGCAGGTTGCCCTTGATGTAGATGTCCAAACAGGACGTCACGAACTTCTTGCGGGCCGCGTCGGTCGCCGCCACGTCCGAGAAGTACTTCGAGTACGTCCAGCCGCCCAACGAGATCATGATCTTCAGGTTGGGGTACTTGGCCTTGAGCTTCTTGAGCTGGTTGAAGTTGCCGCGCAACGACTCCCAGCCGGTGTCGCCGACACCGTCGACGGACTGCGCGGCGCTCATGGCCCGGCCGTAGTCGGCTTCCGCGTCACCCGCGCCGTCGCCCTGGTTCGGGTCCTGTGGATTTGTCGACACGCCCTTCGTCACGCCTTGCAGGCAGGTGAGGTTGACCGGGTCGATGTTGCCGAACGCGTAGTTGATGTGCGTGAGCTTCGCGGCCGCGCCGGTGGTGTCGAGGTTGCGCACGAAGTACTGGCGGCCGTAGATGCCCCACTGCACGAAGTACCCGACCTTGGCGTACCCGCCGACGATGTCGGAGGTCGTCACGGTGATCGCGTTGCTCGGCGTGGACACGTTGTCGTACAGGTCGCGCGCCCGCACGGTGAACGTGTACGCCGTCGACGGCGCGAGCCCGGTGACCGTCGCCGTGGTGCCGGTGACCGTGGTCTTCACCGCGGAACCGACGTAGACGTCGTAGTTCGCGACACCCTTGTTGTCGGTGGAGGCGTTCCACGCCAGGGAGACGCTGCCCGCGTCCTTGCCGGTGCTGCGCAGGTTCCCAGGTGCCGTCGGGGCCTGCGTGTCGTCCGCCGGGTTGTTGGTCGTGACGTTCAGCGCGTTGCTCGCCGCGGACAGGGTTCCCTTGGTGTCCTTGGCCTTCACCGTGAACGTGTAGGCGGTGTTCGGGTTCAGGCCGGTGACCGTCGCGCTCGTCGTGGTGACCTCCGCCGCCTGCGCCGAGCCGTTGTAGACGACATAGCCCGCGACGGGCAGTGAGCCGGGGCTGGAAGCGTTCCAGGACAACGAGACCGTGCGCGTGGTCTTCACCGGCGAGGTGAGGTTGCCCGGCGCGGTCGGCGGCGTGTCGGCGGACCCGTCGCAGTTGGAGTTGTTGATGCGACAGGTGATCGGCTCGACCGCGGAGCTCAGTGAGAAAGTCGGGCTGTACGGCTCGGTCGAGCCGCCCGCGGGCACGGACTTGTTGTAGAAGGCCGGAACCAGCGTCACCGTGGTGCCGTTCTGGGTGACCGTGCCGTGCTGGCCGTTGCTCGCGGTCACGCCCGCGGGCAGGGTGAAGACGATCGACCAGTCGGCGATCGCGGCCGTGGTGTTGTTGTGCACCACGAACTTCGCGGTGGTGCCCGCGAGCGAGAAGTCCGCGGTGACCCCGGTCGCCGGTGGCGCGGGATCGCCGGACCCGTCGCAGGCGGCGTTGTTGATCGTGCAGCTGGTCGGGTCGGCCGCCGCGCTGAGCGTGAACGCCGGGCTGTACGGCTCGGTGTTGCGCCCCGGCTGGATGGTGTTGATGTAGTAGGCCGGGGTGAGCGTGACTCTTGTGCCGCTCTGGGTGGTGGTCGCGTTCTGGACGTTGCTCACCGTGACACCGGCGGGCAGATCGAACTTGATCGACCAGCCGGTGACCGCGGTCGTGCCCGAGTTGGCGACGACGAACTTCCCGCTCGTGCCCGTGCGGGAGAAGGTCGCGGTGAGCCCGGTCGCGGCCTGTGCGGGCACGGCCAGGGCGAACACCGCTATGAGAACCGTGAGGAGTGCAGGGAATCGGCGCATGCGGAACTCCAGGTGTGTAGAGGTCCGCGGCGGCCTTCGGTCAACGCTAAGTGGTCTGGACCACTGCGTCAATGCGCCGGTCGATGGACGGCTTGCGGGTCTGCCGGGCCAGGTGGACCAGCAGGGCCAGGCCGAGCCACACGTAGCTGTTGCCGACAATGTGCTGCCACCACGACCACTGCAGCTCCTGGTCGCCGGTGTTCGGCAGCAGCCAGTGCGGTCCGATCGCGAAGACGAGCGCGACGGGGATCAGCGCCTTGCGCGCGTTGACATACAAGTAGATCAGCGCCGGGCCGATCCACACCCAGTGGTGCGACCAGGAAACGGGCGAAACGAGCAGTCCGGCCGTCGCGACCGCGAGCATCGCCGCCAGGTCGTCGCGGCTGCGCGCGACCACGAACCACGCGAGCGCGACCACGGCGACGCACAGCAACGCCCACAGCGGGGTGCCGATGCCGAGCCGGAAGAGCAGCCCCTTGATCGACTGGTTGCTCGTGTACGCGAGGCCGCCGACGCGGCCGGGGTCGAGCATCGCGTGCAGCCAGAAGGCCGCGGAGTCCTTGGGCGCCAACGCCCAGCCGATGACGGCGGTGCCGATGAAGGTCAGCACCGCGGTGACGGCGGGCTGCCACTGCTTGCGGGGCAGGAAGAACAGGATGAAGATCGCCGGCGTCAGCTTGATCGCGGCCGCGATGCCGATCAGCATGCCCCTCGGCCACGGCGTGCGCGGCAGCAGGCAGTCCAGGGCGACCAGGCCCATCAGCAGCATGTTGATCTGCCCCAGCTCCAGCGTGCCGCGGATCGGGTCGAGAACGAGGCACGCCGCGGCGACCAGAAGGCCGATCACCATCGTGCGTTGCGGAATGTGCCATGCGGCGGCCAGGCAGGCGCCGGTGAACAGGGCGAGCCCGCCGATCGTCCACAGCGCCACCACCAGGCCCCACGGCAGCAACGCGACCGCGCTGAACAGGACGGCCGCGAAGGGCGGGTACGTGAACGGCAGGTTGAACGGGCCGGGGAAGTTCTCGTACAGCGGCGCGTTGTTCAGCCACTGCTCGCCGCCGACTTGGTAGACCCGCATGTCGATCAAGCCGCTACCGTGTCTGACCAGCACGTATATGACCGCGGCCGTCATCGCGACGAGCCAGATTCGCACGGCGGTTCGGGCGCGTATGCCGTTTTTCGGCATGGCTGCGCCCCAGAAGCGGGTCAACATCGGCAACTCCCCCAGGCGATGGATCTACAACCAAATGTAGCCAGCACCGGTGAAGGAGTTTCATCCTTTTGGCCAGTGTTGTGTCATTCGACGGGCTGGAACCGCACTTTCACGCCTGGTCGCGCCTGGCCGATGTGAGGCAGATAACCAGCGGGAACGACTCCGATCACCGGATAGCCGCCGGTCGTTGGATGATCGTTCAGGAAGATCACGGGCAGTCCGTTGGGCGGAATCTGCACAGCTCCGGTGACGAGGCCCTCACTCGGCAGCTCGCCGTTCTGCTTTCTTTGCAGCGCCGTACCGTCGAGGCGCGCGCCGACCCGGTTGCTGCGGTCGGACATCGTCCAACGGCCTCTTCTCAGCTGCTCGGCCGGTTGCTCGAACCAGTCGTCGCGGGGGCCGAGGACGATCGGGATGGCGAGCTCTTGTGGTGCGTTGACCGGGGGAACGACGTCTTCTCCCGTTGGTACGCCAGGGGTTCCGAGCGGCAGCACGTCGTCGACCTTGAGTGGGGCCGGTCCGATGCCGGAGAGGACGTCGGTGCTGCGGCTGCCCAGCTGCTTGTCCACGTCGATCCCGCCCGATGCCGCGAGGTAGCAGCGCAGACCGGTCCGTGGTGTGCCGACCTGCACGACGTCGTCCTCGGCGAGGTGGATCGGCGCGTGCGAGTCGACCAGCCTGCCGTTCTTCCTGATCTCGGCCGACGGTCCGGTGACCGCGATCGTGCAGGACCCGTGGGCTCTTGCGGTGAAGCCGCCGAGCAGCAGTTCGAGCCCGGCCGCGTCCTCGGGGTTGCCGACGAGCCGGTTGGCGAGCGTCAGGCTGGGGGCGTCGAGCGCGCCGGACGGCGGTACGCCGAGGTGGGCGTGGCCGGGCCGGCCGAGGTCCTGGACGAGCGCCTGCGGGCCGGTGGCGAGCACCGTCAACCGCCTCATCCGGCCACCTCGAAGCGCACCTCGTCGCCGGGCGCGAGCAGCGTGGGCCGGTCTGCTCGCGGGTCGAACAGCGTGATCTCCGTCCGTCCGATCAGTCGCCAGCCGCCGGGCGTCGCGCGGGGGTACGCGGCGGTGTACTCGCCCGCGATGCCCACGGATCCTGCTGGGACTTTGGTGCGGGGTTCGTCGAGCCTGGGCTGCTGAAGGGGTTCCGGCAGACCGGTCAGGTAGCCGAAGCCGGGGGCGAAGCCGCAGAACGCGACCTCGTACGTGGCCCCGGTGTGGAGCTCGACGACCTGCTCTTTGGTGAGGTTCGCAGTGTCGGCGACGAGCTCCAGGTCCGGCCCGTCGTAGTGGACCGGGATGACGATCTTTTGCTTGTCGGTCTGCGGAGGTGCGCTCAGATCGATGTTCTCGAGCTTTTGACGCACCTGGGCGAGCCCGCCGACGACCAGCACGGTCCGTGCGGCGGGCACGAGCTCCACGACCTCGGGGATGCCTTGGAGCGCGGCGCGGACGGCCGCCACCTGGCCGAGTGAGTCGACCTCGACCAGGACCGCGTCGGTCCCGCAGCGCCGCAGCAGCATAGGCCCATCGTATTGGAGGATTGTTGAACAATCCAACCGGTCTGAGCCGGTCTTAGCCGGCGATGCGAACGAGGTGGGCCGAGGTGTGCGGCTGCATGGGCTGCCCGACCATCGCGCGTTCCTCGACGTACGCCAGGTCGCCGTTGTTCACGATGCCGTACAGGCGCTGCGCGGCCGTGACGTCCTTGGCGGTCGCCGTGCGGATCACCGCGTCGGTGGAGAACTCCCACGACGTCTGCGTGCGCGGCTTGCCGTAGTACAGCTCGGCGATACCGGTGTTGTGGGTCAGCAACACCTCGATGGTGTCGTCCGGCTGCGGCCGCCAGAACCCGGTCTCCCGAGCCGCCGGCCGAATGACCTCGCCCGCGTCGTTGAGCAGCCAGCTACGCGCCTCGTAGACGAGGAACGGCCGCCCATCGTGCGCGAACGTGATCTGCTGCCCGAACGTGAACGGCCCGTCGATCGTCGGGTACACGACCTCACCCGTGCCGCGCCACACGCCGACGAGCGGCAGAACGCTGAGCAGCGCGTCGTGCAGGTTCGGGCCCTCGCGCAGGTTCGCCGTGTCGCCAGGGACCGGCATGTCGTCGAACTGGGGCAGGTTGCGGGCGCGGGTCGCCGCCGCCCGCTCGGCTGCGATGCGGACGGCTTCGTCGCCGCTGCCGGGGACCGCGCTCATCGCTGGTCGGAGTAGAGGCGGTAGACCACGTATCCGGCGAACCACGTGATCAGCAGCGTCACGAAGACCAGGAGTCCGGTGAAGAAGTGTTCCACCGGAAGAGGATATCTCCCCAGGTCTGCGCGGGTGGCGCCCCGGTGTCCAAGCCCACGCGCCGCGTGGCTTTGTGCGTGCTCTTTGGCTGCCGGCTGTGTACGTGGTTGCTCGCTTGGCTGCCGGTTGCGTGCGTGGTTGTTCTTTTGTTGGCTGCCGGTGTCGTGGGGCGCTGCGTCTTCCGGGACGCGCTTCGCGCGTGCGATTGGGGCTTGACTTGGAACCGCAGGGGCGCTGTGTTCGATCCCTTCGGGCGGCGTGGTGGGCCGGCTCCGCCGGCAGATGCAAGATCTGCCGGCCCGACAAGGGCTACCACGCCGCACCCCAAGTCAAGCCCCAATCGCGTTCCGTACGTGCCCACCAGACGCGCCCCACTCTGGGTGCGTCGTCGCTTGGTTGGCTGCCTGTTCCGTGCGTGGTCGCCAGCTTTCGTGCCGGTTCCGCGCGTGGTCGCCTTCGTGTCGGTCGCTCGTGCGGTAGATGCCCAAACCGGCTCGCGCTCCGCGCCTCGCGCGACACGGGGCCCGTCAACTGCGCGAGTCGTACGTTCCCGCCCCCTGAGCTGTACGTTCCCGACCGCGAGTCTTACCGTCCGGACCCCCGAGTCTGACGCTCCCGCACCCCGAGTTTGACGCTCCCGCACCCGATGCGCGCGAGTCCCCAGTTCAGCCCCGGCGAGCCCTCAACCCAGCACCCGCGAGTCCGCACTTCGCGCCGCGCGTCGCCCACTCCGCCCCCGCGTGTCGCCCACCCAGCCCCGCGCGAGTCGTACGTTCCCGACCCACGTCGTACGTTCCCGCACCCCGAGCCGGGCGTTCCCGCACCCCCGAACCCGCACCCCACAACCGCTGGCCCCCGAACTGTCGGTCCCCCTCACTAGCCTGAGATACGGGGGCAGCTCACAACGCCAGCGCGCCGACACACCCCCAGCCGACCGTAGCGCCAGCCCCCGACAATCCCAGGGCCGTCACCACCCGCCCCACGACTCAACCGGCCCGCGAAGCCCGGCACAGCAGAACGCCCCGGTGGCGAAGACCACCGGGGCGTCCCTCATCTCCAACTAGGCCACTGCGATCTCGACCTCGTGCACACCGGGCCCGGTCGCCTCGACCGACGCCTGGCCGTTGCCCGTCCGGTGCAGCGCACGGACGGTCCACGTCCCGGCCGCCGCGTAGAAGCGGAAGTCACCGGAAGGCGACGACACGACCTCGGCGGTGAACTCACCGGACGAGTCGAGCAGACGGACATAAGCACCACCGACGGGCGCGCCGCCGGCTACCACGCGGCCCGAGACGACGGTCTCGGTCTCCGAAACAGCGACCGCGCCACCCTGGGCGGGGGCTCCACAACCAGCAGCAGACATGTCAGGCGTCCTTTCCGGAACCCAGCTCGATCGGCACGCCGACCAGCGAGCCGTACTCGGTCCATGAACCGTCGTAGTTCTTCACGTCGTCGTAGCCCAGCAGCTCGTGCAGGGCGAACCAGGTGTGCGAGGAACGCTCACCGATGCGGCAGTACGCGATGGTCTTGCGGGAACCGTCGAAACCGGCCTCCGCGTAGATCTCGCGAAGTTCGTCGTCCGAGCGGAACGTGCCGTCCTCGTTCGCGGCCTTGCTCCACGGCACGTTCACCGCGCCGGGGATGTGGCCCGCGCGCTGCGCCTGCTCCTGCGGGAGGTGCGCCGGGGCGAGCAGCTTGCCGGAGAACTCGTCGGGCGAGCGGACGTCGACGAGGTTCTTGTTGCCGATCGCGGCCACGACCTCGTCGCGGAACGCGCGGATCGAGGCGTCCTGCTCGGAGGCCTTGTACGAGGTGGTCGGGCGGACGACCTCTTCCTTGTCCAGCGGGCGGCCGTCGAGCTCCCACTTCTTGCGGCCGCCGTCGAGCAGCTTCACGTTGGTGTGGCCGTAGAGCTTGAAGTACCAGTAGGCGTACGCGGCGAACCAGTTGTTGTTGCCGCCGTAGAGGATCACGTTGTCCTCGTTGGAGATTCCCTTGGCGGAGAGCAACTTCTCGAAGCCCGCGCGGTCGACGAAGTCACGGCGGACCTGGTCCTGCAGTTCGGTCTTCCAGTCGATCCTCACGGCACCGGGGATGTGGCCGCCGTCGTACGCGGACGTGTCCTCGTCTACCTCGACGAACACCACGCCGGGCGTCTCGAGGTTCTCCTCGGACCATGCAGCCGAGACCAGGACGTCTTCACGGCTCATCGAAGTGGCTCCCAATTCCTTCGTTTTACTACTGCGGACGTGCGAGTGCGGGTGCGTATCGCCTGATGAGCAGGTACATCTCGCACCCGAGGCACAGGCCGAACGCGGCGTTGAGCAGCGCTGCGACGAGTGCGGCGGCGGTGGCGACCACACCGAGGGTGGTGAGGCCCGAGGCGTATCCGATCGTGCCGACCAGTGCGAACACGAAGCCGACGCCCTGCGCGAACCGCAGCGGGGCGGCCTCTTCGCGTTCGGTGGTCGGCGTCAGCCGCGGCTGGACCGCGTGCCGGTACACGTGGCCCCACGGGTTGAGCTTCAGCGAGACGAACGCGCACAACGCGAACAGGACCGTCTGCGCCGCCAGCAGCCGCCACCAACCGGTGAGCAGTACGACGGCGAGCACGACCGTGGTCATCCACGCTGAGAACCGGGGACCCCGTGGGTCGACGGGGGCGTCTTTGGGCACGACAGACCTCCTGACATCTGGACGTGGATTTAGTCCGTCAGAGGCGGCGCGAGCGCGTCAAGGCGCTCGTAGGCCACCGGTCAGGCAGTCGTGCGACACAGGCTGCTGCGCACGCGGCACAGGTCAACCGCGCGTCGCTTCGTGAGCAGCATGGTCATGGTGCCGAGGGTAGACCCAGATCCCTCGGACCGGGAGATGTGTCCATCAGGTGGAACAACCGCAGTTCACTCAGGTGGGGGACACCAGATGCGGCCGCAACGCGTCCAGCAACGCGTCCCTGCGCGGCACGCCGCCGACGCGGAGCAACTCCGTGCCGGCCGCGCTGTACGCGACGGTCGTCGGCGTCCGCAGCACGCCGAGCGTCGACGCGACGGCCGGCAGGTTCGTGATGTCCAGCTCGACGTGGTGCAGGCCTTCGGTCCGCGACGCGAGGTCGCCGAGCAGGACCTTCGCGTGGCGGCACGGCGCGCAGAACGTCGTGGAGAGCTGCACGAGTGTCACGGCGTCCGGGGCGAGCAGCTCGCGCACCTCGTCGGGCACGTCCCTGGCAGCCACCTTGGTGACCCGGCCCTCGCGGAACCTGAGCACGGCACCGACGGCGCCGGTGACCACCAGCGCCCCGAGCAGTGCCCAGATTCCGATCATCCCTGGTCCAGCGGAACGTTCTCGACCGTGCCGTGCAGCGTGAACGCCCCACTCTCCACCTGAACCGCGGTCGGTGTCACGCCGAACGGGAGCGCTCCGGGGGCGACCTTGATGTTCATCGCATCGCGCAGCGCGGGGATCAGCTGCGCCAGCGACATGTCGTCGAGCTGCACGTCTTCCACGCTTACCTGCAGCTGGCCGTCCACCACGGCGACCACGCCGAACGCGGTCACGACGACCTGCTTGCCCGCGAGCGCGGCGGTGCCGCTGAGCTTCACCGGCGCGGTGCTCGACGGCTTCTCGCCGGCCGTCGTCGTCACGGCCGGGCGGGTGTCCGGCTCGATCGAGAGCTTGTCGAACGGCGTGCGGCCGTTGATGAAGCGGTTGAGGTCGAGCGCCTTGACCTTGACGCTGCCGTCGACCTGGTCGATGACGGCGTTGCCGGTGCGGCCCGCGAGCAGGTCGGACAGCGGGATCCGCGTGTGCAGGAGGTTCGCCTCGATGTCCAGGTCGCGGATGTCGATGTCGTTCTTCTCGTCCTTCACCGGGACGCCGGTCGCCTGGATCCGGATGTGCCGGTAGTCGCCGCGCACCGCCTGCAGGATGAACGGGAAGCCGTTGATCCGGACCGACGGGTCCTCCTTGAGCTGCAGCTTCTCCCGCATCTTCTGCGCGATCTGGTACTCGCCGGCCGCCGCGAGCGCGAAGTCGGCGCCCACCAGCAGCACGCCGAGCACGATCAGCGTGATGATCAGGATCTTGCCGCGGCGCGACTTCCGCTTCTTCCTGCGTGGCCTTGCGGGTGCGGTCACGTGACTTCCTTCTTGCTTGCCAGGGAGTTGGCGACGAGCCATGCCGCCATCCGGTCTACCAGCTCCGGCGTCACGGCGGTCTCGGCGTGCCGCATACCGGGCTCGAGCCACAGTTCGGCGTGGCCGTTCGTGGCGCGGTGCAACGACGTGGCGTGCGCCGGTGCGAAGTAATGGTCCTCCTCACCGTGCACGATGAGCAGTGGGGTCGGCGTGATGCGGTGGACCACCTCGAGTGGACTCTCCGGTGGCTTTACCCACGGCGCGCCCAGCCGAACCCCCAGTGCCCGCGCGGCGAGCCGGCCATGTGGCTGCTCCAACAGCCAGTGCACCCGGCGCATCGACTTCGTCTCGCGTGACCACCACCGGGCCGGCCCGCTCACCGCGGCGACCGCGTCCGGCGGTTCCATGAGCGCGGCGTGCCTGATCACGATCGAGGCGCCCATCGAGAACCCCACCGTGACGATCCGGGTGTAACCGAGGTCTCTCGCGATCTGGACGGCCGCGGCCACGTCGTGAACCTCGTCACCCCCGACCGTCGACCGGCCGCCGGACGCCCCATGACCGCGGAAATCGAGCGCCACAACCCCGCCGTGCTCGGCCAGCATGGCGAGCACGCGGGCCACGTGCGGACGCCGCACGTTGTTCGTGAATCCATGTCCCACAACGAAAGCGAGGTCGCCTTCGTGCGCGTAGTGCACGCCGTGAAGGCGTACTCCGTCATGTGACATGGATGTAACAGGCGTGACGCTTGTGGAAACAACTGTGACCACGACGTCTTGACCTGGGACTTTCCTGGACCTCACCGGTATTGTCTCCGTCATCCGCAGGCAACGGGGCCCGGTCACCGTAACGCCGTGCGCTGGTCACGCTGTTCCCGGTGGCCACCGCGCAGGCCGATTAGGAGGGCGCCGCGATGAGCATCGACGTTCTGCTGCTGACCACCGACCCCGACCCGGAGGCAGTGCTGCCCGCACTGTCGCTGCTGCCCCACGAGGTGCGGCCGCTCCGGCCCGAGGTCTCCGCCCTGCTCGAGGCAGGCCCGCACGACGTGGTCCTGGTCGACGCACGGACGGACCTGGTCGGCGCCCGGTCGCTGTGCCGCCTGCTCGACTCGAGCGGCGTGGACGTCCCGGTCGTCGCGGTCGTCACCGAGGGCGGTCTGGTCGCGGTCAACTCCGACTGGAGCGTCGACGAGATCCTGCTCCCGACCTCCGGCCCAGCCGAGGTCGACGCCCGCCTGCGCCTGGTGCGCTCGCGCCGCGGCACGACCCAGCCCGGCGGCGACGGTGCCCTGCAGCTCGGCGACCTGGTCATCGACGAGGCGACCTACACCGCCCGCCTGCGCGGCCGTCCTCTTGACCTCACCTACAAGGAGTTCGAGCTCCTCAAGTACCTCGCGCAGCACGCGGGCCGGGTGTTCACCCGCGCGCAGCTGCTGCAGGAGGTCTGGGGCTACGACTTCTTCGGTGGCACCCGCACGGTCGACGTGCACGTGCGACGCCTGCGCGCGAAGCTCGGCCCCGAGCACGAGGCCCTCATCGGCACCGTCCGCAACGTCGGCTACAAGTTCGTCCGGCCGCCGCGGCCCGGCAGCAACGTCCGTCGTGGCGCCGACGCGACCGAGACCGTCGAAGACACGGAGCTGTACGCGCCCGCGCGCTGACGCGGGCGCCCGCCCAGGTCATCGGTCGTGAGTGGTTTCCGTCGCTATGACGACGGAAACCACTCACGATGTAGTTTCTCAGCCGTGGCGGAATTGAGCTGGCACGACGAGCTGAGTCCGGAGCAGGCGGCCGAGGTCGTCGAGCTGCTCACCGAGGCGGAGCGCAGCGACGGGGTCGCGCCGGTCGGTGAGGCCGTCCGCCTGCGCATGCGGCCGGGAGCCCACGGCAGCGCGCACCTGCTCGCCACCGCCGACGGCAAGATCGTCGGCTACGCCCACCTGGACAAACTCGGTGACTCGGGTGGCAACCAGGTCGCCGAGCTCGCCGTGCACCCGGCGTTCCGCAACCAGGGCATCGGCACGCAGCTCGTCGCGGCGTTACCCGAACACCTGCGCATCTGGGCGCACGGCGGCCACCCCGACACCGGCCGGCTCGCGGCCAAGCTCGGGTTCGAGAAGGCGCGTGAGCTGCTGCGCATGCGTTTGCGCCTGGACGACGACCTGCCGGAGCCGCAGCTCCCCGAGGGTGTGCGCATCCGGAGCTTCGAGCCGGGCAAGGACGAGGCGGCCGTCGTCTACGTCAACCACCGCGCGTTCGACTGGCACCCCGAGCAGAGCGCGATGAGCATCGAGGACGTGCGGCAGAAGGAAGAGGAGTCCTGGTTCGACCCGAAGGGGTTCCTGCTCGCGTTCGACGCCGACGACCGGCTCGTCGGTTTTCACTGGACCAAGGTGCACAGCCCGGCACTCGGCGAGGTGTACGTCGTGGGCGTCGACCCGGAGGCGCAGGGCGGCGGTCTGGGCAAGGCGCTGACGCTCGCGGGGCTCGCTCACCTGAAGAGCACGGGGGTCCGCCAGGTGATGCTCTACGTGGAATCCGACAACGCTCCGGCTATCCGCGTTTACACACGGTTGGGCTTCACTCTCTGGGACGCTGACATCCAATACGCCCGGTAGTGAACGAACCGTCACGGATCGCAAACGCGCAGGTCACGGCATCACTCTTTCGGGGGTGCCACTCGTCACTTCCCGTCCCTTGTTCACCCGTCGTTCACCTCGACTAGGGGCCGCGTCCACTATCGCTACCTACCTTCCGTAGCGAGCGGCGAGTCCGTCGCGAACCGCTTTGCTTCCGTACGTGGAGGATTCAGGTGAAGATCCAGCGGCACGGTGCCGTGCTCGGCCTCGTCGCGGCCAGCTCGCTCCTGCTCGGCGCCTGTGGCAGTGACAACAACACCGGCGCGGGCGGCTCCACCAGCAGCGCCACCGCCGCTTCGGTGCCGGTCGACTGTGGTGGGAAGGCGAAGCTGAACGCGGAGGGTTCCTCGGCGCAGAAGAACGCCGTCGACGCCTTCATCCAGGCCTACAAGGCGAAGTGCTCGAACGGTGACCTCGCCTACAACCCGACCGGCTCGGGCGCCGGCGTGAAGCAGTTCAACGCGGGCCAGGTCGACTTCGGTGGCTCGGACTCCGCCCTCAAGGCCCCGGCCGAGGTCGAGGCGGCCGCCAAGCGCTGCCAGAGCAACCCGGCGTGGCACCTCCCGCTGGTCTTCGGCCCGGTCGCCATCGGCTACAAGCTGTCCGGTGTGGACGGCCTGGTACTCAACGGCGAGGTCGCCGCGAAGATCTTCAACGGTGGCATCAAGAAGTGGAACGACCCGGCCATCAAGGCGCTCAACAGCAGCGCGAACCTGCCGGACAAGGACATCGCGGTCGTCTACCGCTCCGACGAGTCCGGCACGACGGACAACTTCCAGAAGTACCTGAAGACCGCTTCGAAGGGCGCCTGGACGCAGGGCGACGGCAAGCAGTTCAAGGGTGGCGTCGGTGAGGGCAAGGAGAAGTCGGCGGGTGTCGCGCAGGCCGCTTCCACCGTCGACGGCGCCGTGACCTACGTCGAGCTCTCCTTCGCGCAGGACAACAAGCTGTCCATCGCCAAGATCGACACCGGCTCCGGCCCGGTCGAGCTGACCAACGAGACGGTCGGCAAGTCCATCGATGGCGCGAAGATCAAGGGCCAGGGCAACGACCTCGTCCTCGACCTGGACTCGATCTACGGCACCACCACCGCCGGTGCGTACCCGCTGCTGCTGGCGACCTACGAGATCGTCTGCTCCAAGGGCTATGACGCCGACACCGCGAAGGCCGTCAAGGCGTTCCTGACCGTGGCCGCCACCGACGGCCAGGCCCAGCTCGCCGACGCCGGTTACGCGCCGCTGCCCAAGGCGTTCCAGGACAAGCTGCTGACCGCCATCAAGGCGATCGCCTGAGGTAAGTGACACACTTCTCGCAGAAGAAGACGCGATGACTGACCCCGTCGTGGCCAAGCGCCCCGCCGGTTCCGGTAACCCCGGAGCCGCGCGGGGCGTTCGGGCTGCTCAGCACCCCTCGGAGGCTCCGATTCCCCCGACTCCGGAAGCCGTAGAAAAGACACCGCACGTTCGGCCGGGTGACCGGATCTTCCGCGGCCTGGCCACGGGTTCGGGTGTCTTCATCGTCGTCCTCATCGGGGCGATCGGTCTCTTCCTCCTTCTCCAGGCCATTCCCTCGCTCGGGCTCGACCAGGTCAACTTCCTGCTCAGCCACGAGTGGAACACCACCGACCCGAACAACCTCCGGTTCGGCATCCTGGACCTGCTCCAGGTGACGGTGTTCTCGTCGGCGTTCGCACTGCTCATCGCGATGCCGATCTCGCTGGGCATCGCCCTGTTCCTCACCCAGTACGCGCCGCGCAGGCTGGCCCGGCCGTTCGCCTACATCGTCGACCTGCTGGCCGCGGTGCCGTCGATCGTCTACGGCCTGTGGGGCATCTTCGTGCTCGCCCCGCTGCTGGTCCCGTTCCAGAGCTGGCTGAACAGCGCCCTCGGCTTCATCCCGATCTTCGGCACGGGCAACGTCAAAATCGAGTTCGGCGGCACGATCTTCACGGCGGGCATCGTGCTCGCGGTGATGATCCTGCCGATCATCACGGCCGTCAGCCGCGAGGTCTTCGAGCGCACCCCCACCATGCACGTCGAGGGCGCGATCGCGCTCGGTGCGACCAAGTGGGAGGTCATCCGCACCACCGTGCTGCCGTTCGGCAAGGCCGGCTACGTGAGCGCCTCGATGCTCGGCCTCGGCCGCGCGCTCGGCGAGACCATCGCGTTGACGATCATCCTGAACTACACGAACACCGCGTTCGGCTGGAGTCTCTTCGACGGCGGCTCGACGTTCGCGTCCCGCATCGCACTGGCCGCCGCGGAGTTCAACGACCCGCGCTCGGCGGGCGCCTACATCGCCGCCGGCCTCGTGCTGTTCGTGCTGACGTTCGTGGTCAACGCGGCCGCCCGTTCGATCGTCGCCGGCCACAAGGAGTACGAATGAGCACCGGCCTCGCGGATCCCTCGCGCCTGGCGACCCCGCCGACGTTCCAGAGCGTCAGCACCGGTCGCAAGATCAAGAACGGCCTCGCGACCGTGCTGGTGTGGCTCGCGTTCGCCGTGGCGGTCGTTCCCCTGGTCTGGGTCCTTTACACGGTGGTCGCCCGCGGCTTCCCGTCCATTGTGGACGCCGACTGGTGGCAGAAGTCCTTGTCCGGCCTGCTCGGCAGGCAGCAGGGCGGCGGCGCGTACCACGCGATCGTCGGAACCCTGTTGCAGGGCCTGGTCTGCGGCGTCATCTCGGTGCCGATCGGCATCTTCGTCGGCATCTACCTCGTCGAGTACGGCGGCCGTTCGAAGCTGGCGCGCACCACGACGTTCATGGTCGACATCCTGACCGGTGTGCCGTCGATCGTCGCGGCGCTGTTCATCTACGCGCTGTGGGTCACCACCCTCGGCTTCAGCCGCAGTGGTTTCGCGGTGGCGTTGGCCCTCGTGTTGCTGATGATCCCGGTGATCATCCGCACCACCGAGGAGATGCTCAAGATCGTCCCGGACGAGCTGCGCGAGGCCTCGTACGCGCTGGGCATCCCCAAGTGGAAGACGATCATGAAGATCGTCATCCCGACGGCGCTCTCCGGCATCCTGACCGGCATCATGCTGGCGCTGGCCAGGGTCATGGGCGAGACCGCCCCGGTGCTCGTTCTCGTCGGCTACGCCGCGTACATCAACTTCAACCTCTTCGACGGCCCGATGGCGTCGTTGCCGCTGTTGATGAACGTGGAGCGCAACAACCCGACGCAGGCGGGCTACGACCGGCTCTGGGGTGCCGCGATCACCCTGGTCCTGATCATCACGCTGTTCAACCTGCTGGCGACCGTGGTGTCACGGTGGCTGGCGCCGAAGACGAAGTGAGCGGGCGGTAATGGCCAAGCGACTCGACATCAAGGACCTGAACCTCTACTACGGCAAGTTCCACGCCGTGGAGAACGTCTCGCTGGCGGTGCCGCCGCGCAACGTCACCGCGTTCATCGGCCCCTCCGGCTGCGGCAAGTCCACCGTGCTGCGCTCCCTGAACCGCATGCACGAGGTGGCCCCCGGCGCCCGAGTCGAGGGCAAGGTGCTGCTGGACGGCGAGGACATCTACACGTCCACTGTGGACCCCGTGCAGGTGCGTCGCACCATCGGCATGGTGTTCCAGCGCCCCAACCCGTTCCCCACCATGTCCATCCGTGACAACGTGGTGGCCGGTCTGCGCCTGTCCGGCGTGAAGGACAAGAAGAAGCTCGACGAGGTGGCCGAGCGTTCCCTGCGCGGCGCCAACCTGTGGAACGAGGTCAAGGACCGCCTGGACCGCCCCGGCGGCGGCCTGTCGGGTGGTCAGCAGCAGCGCCTGTGCATCGCGCGGGCCATCGCCGTGCAGCCCGACGTCCTGCTGATGGACGAGCCCTGCTCCGCCCTGGACCCGATCTCCACGCTGGCGATCGAGGACCTGATCACGGAGCTGAAGAAGGACTACACGATCGTCATCGTGACCCACAACATGCAGCAGGCGGCGCGGGTGTCGGACCAGACCGCGTTCTTCAACCTGCTGGGTGTGGGGCAGCCCGGTCAGTTGATCGAGGTGGACGACACGGAGAAGATCTTCTCCAACCCGTCGCAGAAGGCCACGGAGGACTACATCTCGGGCCGCTTCGGCTAAGTTCGGCGCGGTGAGCCCGAAGAGCAAGACCCGCAAGAAGAAGCCTTCCCGCCGCCCACGCGAGGAGCGTTCGCAGTACGCGGAACTCCTCGCGTCGGCGGCCGGTGTGGCCGACGCGCCGTCGCCGGTGGTCGCCGAGATGTGGGCGAGCGAGATCCTCGGTTCGATCTGGATCGCGGCGTGGGAGCACGCAGGAGCCCTGGATCCGCAGGTCGCGTTCAGCATCGAGACCGACCGCCTGCTCGACCACCTTGCCGAGCAACGGGTTTCGTCCGCACTCGTCGCGCTGCGGGCGCTAGCGGGTGTCGGCGACGAGCAGATCCGGGAACGCGCCGCGCGCCTCGCGGACAAGCTCGCTGCGGACGGCGTGCCCGAACCTGCCTGGTACACCCCGGATGCCAGCCTCGAGTTCGTCGAGGCGAATACGGTGTCGGACCTCTTCGGTGACCAGGAGTCGATCGCGATCGACTTCCGCCGCGGCGACGAGCGCTACACGATCATGTTCCTGGTCGAGTCGGTGTTCGGCATCAGCGGTATCCGCTTGTTCAACACCCCGGCCGAAGGCATCGACGCACTGGTGCGTGACATGATCGAGTCGACGGAGGACACTTTCCGCGACGAGATCCGCCACCTCACCGCCGACGAGGCGTGGGAGAAGGTGGCGCCGTCCCTGGAGGAGCTCCTCGACGAGGAGCCCGACGACGAGGCGCGCGCCGCCCTGTTCACCGACGAGGGCGAGCACCCGATCACGGAACTAGCCCTGGCGCAGGCCTGGATCTCGGTGATCGAACCCGACGACCTCGACGACGTCGACGACCCGCTCGAACTCGTTGCCCCGGTCGTCCAGGCCTTCCTCGCGTCACCGCACGCTCAGGACCTGCCGGACCGCGAAGCGGCGCGCCTCTTCGCCGAGATCGCAGCCGAGTCCGCCGTGGACGAGGGGCGCAACCCCGACCAGTACGGCCCGATGTCCCTCAGTGCGTTGCTCGTCGCGGAGTTCGCCATGGCGCGACACGTTTCCGATGACGACCTGGCCCTGTTCCCCGGCATTGTTCGCGCTTGGGCGCACTTCAGCAGTGACCACCGGAGTCTGCCGGCCGACGAGACGGGGGCGGCGTGGGACGAGATGCTGCCCTCGGTGCTGGCCGACTTCGAACGCGCGTACCGGGAGCCGGAGATGGCGGCGGAACGAACGATGTCGTTCAGGAGCAGTTGAGCCATCTCAGCTGCGCCATGGCGGGCCGTACATCGTCTTCGACCTTCGATCGGGTAGATCATGCCGAACCCGCCGACAGCGCGCGTGTCCGTGTGGCACTGTGCCCCCGAGAGACAGGGGGATCTGTGCGAACTCGGATCGTCGCGGTGTCGGTGCTGGCACTTGGTGTTGTCGTGTCAGGTTGCTCAGACATGCAGGAGGGCACCGCGAAGCCGGGTACTAACGCCCAGACGAAGACGGCCTCCACCAAGGCCGGTACCCCAGCGAGTGAGCCGGGTGGTGATCTCGCCAGCGTGAAGAAACCTTGCGACTTGCTCAAGGCGGCCGATGCCACGAACCTGTTC
Organism: Lentzea sp. NBRC 105346; assembly: GCF_030269605.1. Classification (GTDB taxonomy): domain Bacteria; phylum Actinomycetota; class Actinomycetes; order Mycobacteriales; family Pseudonocardiaceae; genus Lentzea. The sequence goes on along the minus strand of NZ_BSTQ01000007.1, from coordinate 254,881 downwards.
CCCACCTCGCCGGAGAACCTTGACGCGAACAGCTGCCAGGCGCGTGACGCCAAGGATGTGCTTGTTCGGTTCAACCTCTACCGAGACAAGGGGCTGAAGGACATCACCCCGGTCAACCCCCAGGCTGAGCTGTCGGACACCACGGTTGGCGCTCACAAGGCGAAGCTGATCAAGAAGGCGGTCACGAGTACCGCCTGCGCCGTGACCATCGAGGTCTCGGCCATCTCGCGTGTCGACGTTGTTGGCACCGGCGGCAGGACCCTCGACGTTTCGTGTGATTCCGCTATGGCAGTAGCGAAGGCCATAGAGCCGAACCTGCCATAGAGAGGGACAAGAGGAAGTTGGAAAGAAACCTGACCAATTGACAGGTCTGCGGCAATGCTTGGAGACGGCCGAGGGTTCTCGCAGTCGTGGGTGCCGGGAAGCGCTGTTCAGGAAAAGCTGAGCGGATCGATGGAACCCGCTCGGGTGCTCCGTGCGTCAGAACGAGGACAGCCCCTGCTCGGGCGGGGTACGGTGCTGTCTGGGAACGTGCGAGCGCAGGGGGTAGTGGTGATCCCGCAAGAGGGCGTGTGGAGTCAAGCGTCCATGCAGGCGATGACGGACAGCGCGAAGCAGCTCAGCGCAGCCGCGTCGTCCGGTGGGTTCAAGGTCAGCAAAGAAGGCGCCCAGGCCTACATCAGCGCCCTCCAGAAGGCCATCGACGACGTTCGAGGGATGGACCTGGATCTCTTGGAGATCCAGCAGGAGACCAAACTCGGCACGAGCCCTGATGGACAGACGCTGAGCAGGTACAACAACGAAACCGCACTTGGCGGAGCTGGGACCGCTGGTCTGGTCCCGGCAATCGACCAGTTGAAAACTGCTCTCGATGACGCCAAGGCGGCCATGGAAGCGGTCCTGCGGAACTATGAGAACGTCGACAGCAGTAACGCGAGCTCGTTTAAAGCTCACTGACCGAGGACTTACGGGTGATTATGGGTTTGAAGTTGCGTCTCGTCGTTCCGATGGTGCTGCTCGGTCTTGCCGCTGCCGGTTGCACAGGCAAGGAACCAGGCAATGCGACCGCCGGAGAGACCACGGCAACGACCAAGCAAGGTTCACCGGCCTCGACGTCGGGTAGCAGCGGCAACGGGACGGGGCTCGCGAGCGTCAAGCCGTGCTCCCTCCTCAAGTCGGAGGACGCCACGGCGCTCAAGCTATCGGCTCCTGAGGACCTGGACGCCAACAGCTGTCAATGGCGAACTACTCCTGACCGAACTCTCGTTCGGCTGAACATCTATCCCGATAAGGCACTGAAGGACTTCGTTCCCGGACCCAACTCGGAAATCTCCGATACCAAGGTGGGCGGACACCCTGCGAAGTTCATCAAGAAGCCGGTGTCAAGCAGTTCTTGCGCCTACTCGATCGGGGTGACCGAGGGTTCACGGATCGATGTCGGTGCAAGCGGCAGCACGCTTGAAGCGGCCTGCGAGGCCGCGAAGAGTGTCGCCGAAAAAGTTGAACCGAACCTGCCGTAGGAAAGGACCAGGGGGAAGAAGCCATGACCACACCGAGCGGCGCCCCTGGCGCCCCACGCCCCAACAGCCAGGCTCACACGACCACCTACGCGGGTGACCACGAAGCCCAGCTGATGCAGGAGTGGCAGCAGGGGCTGGCCAACAACCCTGGCTGGTTCGGGCAGTTCACGAGCTTCGCCGAGTTCGCCCGCTACAAGGCGCAAGCGGACCAGTACCGCAAGGACCAGAATCAAGAGCTGCGGCAGCAGGTCGAGACCTACCGTCCCCCGATGAACAGCGCGTGCTCCCACTACATGGGCTACGACCACGCGACGCTCAAGGCGATGGTCACGGACAACATGGAACCGGGCACCGCGAACACGCAGGGCGCGGCGTACAACCGCATCGGTAACACGCTCGCGAACCTGCAGTCGGACCTGCAGAAGGCGACCCAGGTCGCCGGCAACTCGTGGGAAGGCCAGGCCGCCCAGGCGGCGCAGGGCTACTTCACCAACGTAGCCACCTGGTCGGGCAACGCGTCGCAGGCCGCCCAGCTCACCGGTAACCAGCTGTCGCAGCAGGAACAGGCGGCGAGCCTGGCCAAGAACAGCATGCCGGAGCCCGTCCAGTACGACATGAAGGACGCGCTGAAGGACTTCTTCTCCGCGCCACCGTGGGACGTCGCGGACACGGTCGACCAGATCCAGGCGAAGTTCGACGAGAAGCAGAAGGCGCACGAGGAAGCGGCGCAGGTCATGTCGACCATGTCGGCCAGCTTCCAGACGTCGAGCTCGACCATGCCGGCGTTCGCGCCGCCGCCCACCATGGCGGACGGCGGCGACCCGCCACCGCCTCCGCCCATCGGCCCGCCGATCGGGCCGGGACCGGGCCAGCCGTACACGCCGCCGGGCGGCAGCACCCCGCCCGGCGGTTACACCCCGCCCAGCGGAGTGGGTCCCGGCGGCGGCCCCGGCGGCACGACGACCCCGTCGCAGGTCGGTCCGGGCGGGCCCGGAGGCCCAGGTGGTCCCGGCGGACCCGGAAACCCTGGCAACCCAGGGAACCCAGGAATCCCAGGCATCCCGCCGGGTGGTCCCGGCGTGCCCGGCCGCAACGGTCCCGGCGTGCCTGGCCGATCCGGACCCGGTGTGCCCGGACGTCCCGGCGGTCCTGGCGGCGGCCCCGGCGGTGGTCGCGGCGGCGGTCCTGGCGGTGGCGGCGCGGGCCGTCCCGGTGGCTTGGGTGGCCTCGGCGGCCCCGGTGCGGCCGCGGCGGCCAAGGGCAGCTTCGGGCCTGGCGGCTCGGCGGGCACGATGGGCAACCAGCAAGGCGGCTTCGGGCCGTCGGGTTCGGGTGCCGCAGGCGCTGCGGGCCGGGCCGGTGCCGCCGGTATGGGCGGCATGGGCGCCGGGGCCGGCAAGGGACAGGGCGACGAGGACAAGGAACACAAGTCCGCGTCGTACCTGGTTGAAACGGAAGACGTCTTCGGCGACGGCACCATGGTGGCGCCGCCGGTCATCGGTGGGTGAGGGTGTACCAGTTCTCGTTGTCCCACGCGGCTGCCGATATCCTCTGGGAGGATCTCCGGCTCGGCAGCCGCCCCTATCCCTTTGATTTTCCGTACTTCGGGCAGACCGACGACGAACGCCGCAGCATTCGCAACGCGGTCTACAACGACCTGGCCAACCGTGGCCTCGCGAACCGCGGCCGGGTCGTGCCCGAGATCGAGGAAGCGCTGAACCTATTGGTGCGCTTCGAGTTCGGCGTCAATGCCATCGCGATGTTCGACCCGCGTCGCGACGAGCAGTTGCTCGCGCGAGGTGGGGCGGCCGGCGAACAGGCCGCGCTCGCGGTGCTCGACGAGCGCATGATGAAGGTCGACCTCATGCGCGCGCCGCAGCTCATTCGGTCCATTGTGGACCTTGTGCCGAACGAACGGCCGGGGCCGGGACAGTCGGTCAGCGTGCCCAGGCCGGCACCGGAAAAGCCGCGGCAGCAAGAAGAAGAGCCGCAGAGCTTCACGACCACCGTGCGGTCGCACTCCAACACCGCGAGCCAGACCCGTGCGCTGGAGGCCGTGTTCGAACGACCGCGCCTCAAGGTCGGGCAGTTCGGGATCGCCGTCCGCGACCGGACGGGCAAGGAGCATCGCGCACCGCAGATCGCCTGGTTCGACAACGACCAGGGCCGCTACATGACGCAGAAACGAAAAGGCGCTGACGGCCAGGACTGGTTGGTGCACGCCCCGGCCGACAACGCCCGCATCGCCGCCCAGCTCGCCAGCGAGCTGAACGCGTTGATCGCTTAGACGTTCTCGTCGCCACCGTAGCCGGGCATCCGGCCGGTGACGACGAAGACGGTGCGCTTGGCCACGGACACCGCGTGGTCGGCGTACCGCTCGTAGAAGCGGCCGAGCAGCGTGGTGTCCACTGCGGACGCCACGCCGTGCGCCCACTCCTTGTCCATGATGACCGAGAACAAGTGACGGTGGAGGTCGTCCATCGCGTCGTCCTCGTCCTCGAGTGCGCGCGCCCGGTCGACGTCCTGCGTCCGGATGATCTCGGTGGCGTCGCCCGCGAGCTTGACCGCGATCCGGCCCATCTCGGCGAAGTACGGCTTCACGTCGTCGGCCAGCACCTGCTGCGGGTGCCTGCGACGCGCGGCCTTCGCGACGTGCAACGCCAGGTCGCCCATGCGCTCGACGCTCTCCGCGGCGTGGATCACCGCGAGCACGGTGCGCAGATCGGTCGCGACCGGGGCCTGCAGTGCGAGCAGGGCGTAGGCCTGCTCCTCGATACTCGCCCGGACGTCGTCGATCTTGGCGTCGTTGCTGATGACCTGCTCGGCCAAACCGAGGTCGGCCTCGAGCAGGGCGGTCGTCGCGCTCTCCATCGCGCCGGCGGCCATCGCGCACATGTCGGCGAGCCGGTCGGCGAGCTGTCCGAGCTGGTCATGGTAGGCCTCACGCATGGGAGCAGCCTACGTCCCACGCATCGCGACAGCGACATCCGAGGATGAACCCCAGGTGAACCACAGGCGACCAAATCACTTGGCGCAGGGGTCCTGACCACCGTTCACAATGGACAGATCCTGGGGCACGTTCGGCTTTCCCGGCTCCCCGGCCGTCGAACCCGCTTGGGGCGCAACGACCTTGTCGTCGTAGTTGGTCCCGAGGATCAGCACGACGGCGCCGCCCATGCTGGGGTCCTCGACCTTCTCGGCGGTCGGCACCGCCGCGGCGAGCGTGGCGGCCCAGTCCTCCCGGCCCTTGGCGTACTTGATGATCGTCTTCTGGGCGGGCGCGGTGTCGCCGACGTTGACGACCTTGAAACCCTGCTTCTCCAGCGCGGTCCGCGTCCGGCCGGCCGCGCCGCCGTTCTCCGCGTCACCGTTGAGCACCTGGACCGACACCTGGTTGGGTGCGACCACCTGGCCCTGCTTGGGGGGCGCGTTGCCGTCGCTCGGCTTCCCGGCGTTCGGGTCCTGCTTCTCCAGCGGCAGCGGCGTCCCGTCGATGATCGACTGGAACAGCGCCTTGACCTCGCCGTCCTTGAGCCGCTCGATGTTGTCGCTCGGGTCGTCCTTGAGCCGGTTGTCGTCGGTCACGTGCGGCATCGTCACGAACGAGACGCGCCCCGCCTCCAGACCCTGCAGCGACTGACCGAGCGTCAGCAGCTGGTCGACACCGACGTTGTCGCCGACCGTCGACTGCGCGAACGCGTTGATGAAGTTGTTCAGCTTGGTGGGGTTGAGCAGCACCTGCGACGACAACGCCTGCCGCAGCATCGCCGACAGGAACTGCTGCTGCCGCGTGATGCGGTCGTAGTCGCCGAACAGGTCGCCCTGCACCTTGCGCGCCCGGACGAACTGCAGCGCCACGTCACCGCTGATCTCGTGCTTGCCCGCCTTGGGCAGCACGGTGCCCAGCTCGTCGTCGATGATCGGCTTGCTGACGCACACCGTCACGCCGCCGACGGCGGTCGACATCTGCCGGAAGCCGTTGAAGTCGATGCTGACGAAGTGGTTGATCTTCAACCCGGTCAGCTGCGTCATCATGTCCGTGACGCACCGCGGGCCGCCGGTCGCGTAGGCCTCGTTGGCCTTGACGCCCTTCTGCTCGGGCACCTTCTCGCCGGTCGTCTTGCCGGTGTTGGCGTCCCACCGCTCGCACGGCGGGATGTCGACCACCACGTCACGCGGCAGCGACACGACGACGACGCGCTTCCGGTCCTTCGGGATGTGCGCCAGCATCACGACGTCCGACCGCGCACCCGGCTCGCTGGCCTGCGTGCCGACGTTGTCTCCCGCCTTCGCACCGGCGCGCGTGTCCGAGCCGACGATCAGGAAGTTCTCGTCGCCGAGCTGCTTCTCCGCCTGCTGCACCGCGGCGCTGTTGCCGCCGAGCGCGTCGATCTTCTGGAACTTGCGGTCGATCCACAGCTTGGCGGCCCAGCCGATGCCGGTCGACAGGAACACCACCGCGGCCGCGGCGATCGCCGTGACCTTGGCCAGCCGCATCATCTTCTTCTGCTGCGGCGTGCGCCCGGCGCGCCGGGACTCGGGCTCCGGGTCGCTCTCGACGAACATCGTCGCGGGCTCGGCGAACTGCGTCGCGTCCTCAGCGTTGTCGTTGCGCCACGGCATGAGCTTGGACCGGCGCTCCTTGCGTTGCCGTTCCTGCTCGAGGAGCTCGTCGTGCACGGCGGAGAAGCGCGCCAGCGTGTGGTCGACCTCGCGCCGCTTCTTGACCTCGTCGCCGATCGCCTCCATCTCGGTGGTGAGGCTCAGCGGGTCGATCTCGTCGCGCGTTTCGGGCCTCGGCGTGGCAGGTGCCACGGGAGCCGCGGATGCCACCGGGGCCGCCGGAGCTTCGGGGGCCGGTGCTTCGGCGGCGGGCGCGTCGCCGCCGCCCAGCCGATTGGTGATGTTCGGGGCGGGCCGGGGGCCGCTGGACTCCGCACGCGCGGGCATCGGCCGCGGGCCGCTCGACTCGGCGCGCGATGGCATCGGGTGCAGGCCGGTGGCCTCGCCGCCCTGCGGGGGCATGCCGGGGCGGCCGGGCGGCGTGGGACGCGGCTGCATGCCGGTCCCTTCGGGGCCTGGCCGGGTGCCGGTCTGGTCTTGGGGCGGCTGCTGCCCAGGCGGGACGGGCCGTGGCCGGGTGCCCGTGCGTTCCGCGGTCGGCGGCATGTGCACGCCGTTCGCGTCGACGCCGGGGCGAGGCCTGGTGCCCGTCTGCTCGGCCTTGGGCGGCATGTGCACGCCGTTGGGGTCGGCGCCGGGGCGTGGCCGGGTGCCGGTCTGGTCGGTGGTCGGCAGGTGGACGCCGTTCGCGTCCATGCCGGGGCGGGGTCGCGTGCCGGTCTGTTCGGCCTTCGGCGGCATGTGCACGCCGTTCGCGTCCATGCCGGGGCGAGGCCGGGTCCCCGTCTGTTCAGCCTTCGGTGGCTGGTGCACGCCGTTCGGCTCGATCCCGGGACGTGGCCGGGTGCCGGTCTGCTCGGCCTTGGGCGGCATGTGCACGCCGTTGGGGTCGGCGCCGGGGCGCGGCCGGGTGCCGGTCTGGTCGGCGGTCGGCAGGTGGACGCCGTTCGTGTCCATGCCGGGACGTGGCCGGGTGCCGGTCTGCTCGGCCTTCGGCGGCATCTGGATGCCGCCGGGCGGCGTCGGCCGCGGCCTGGTGCCGGTCTGCTCCGCGGTGGGCGGCAGGTGCACGCCGTTGGGGTCGACGGCCGGCCGAGGCCGGGTTCCCGTCACCTCCGCGCGCGGCGGGACGGGCCGCGGCCGCGTGCCGGTGCGCTCCGCCGTCGGCGGCTGATGCACACCGTTCGGCTCAGCGGGCCGCTGCCGGGCCTGCTCCGGTGGCAGCTGCGGGCGCGGCCGGGTGCCGGTGCGCTCCGCGGTAGGAGGCTGGTGCTCGGGGCGCGGCGGTGCCGGCGGCCGCATGCCGTTGGGCGGCATCGCGCGACGCCCGGTGGCCTCGGCGGCGCGAGCGGGAGGCTCAGCGGGCCGCTGGGCGCGCGGGGGCGCGGGTGGTGGTGCCTGGTGGTGCTGCGGGGCCGGGGCTGGCGGGACGGGCCGGGGGATGTTCGTCCTGCTGTGCCGCTCGACCAGGTCCGAGACGCTCAGGCCCCCGGAGCCTTCCATCGAGCGACGTCTACGGCCGGTCGGCTGGTCGTGCTGGGGGTCCTGATCACCGCGGGAAGAGGGGCCGCCACGTCGGGGGTCGTCGGGCACCCAATCTCCCTTCTGGGTCAGTTCACTTACTTGTCTGTCATTACGAGTTGACGACGACCGGGACACAGTGGTTGCACCACCGGCGTGTCAGTTGCGCTCGCGATACTACGGATGCCGTCGAGTCCTGACGACCACTCCTGGTGATACGGATCCGTTCTGTACGGAATTACGCGCAGCACCCGTGCTCTGAACGGGTGAGCCAGCTCACTCAGTAGTAACCGAGGACGCGCGTCTCGGTGATGGCACGGCGCCCAGCCGCCGCACCGGCCAGACGCACCCGGCCATCCTCCCGGTACGCGACGGCGTTGCGTCCGGACTGCTTGGCCGTGTACAGCAGGCTGTCCGCCCGCAGCAGCTGTTGCTCCGCGCCGACCGCCGGACGCGACGGCGCCTCCTCGGCGGGCGGCTCGTACGCGAGCCCGATGCTCACCGTGACCCGCAGCCCGGAGGCGATGGTGGACCACGGGTGACGCTCGACACGTTCCCGGGCCGCCTCGGCCACGTCGACCGCCGTCTCCGCGTCCACGCGCGGCAGCACGAGGACGAACTCCTCGCCGCCGTAGCGCGCGCAGAACGAGCCCTCGGGCAGGTCCTGCTGCAGCAGTTCGACGACCCGTTGCAGCACGCGGTCGCCGAGCAGGTGGCCGTACGTGTCGTTGACCTGCTTGAACCAGTCGAGGTCGAGCAACGCGATGGCCAGCCCGTGCCGCGACGAGCCGTGCTCGGTGAGCATGTCGACGAGCCGCTGGTCGAGGTAACGGCGGTTGTAGCTGTCGGTCAGGCTGTCGCGCAGGCTCTGCTCACGTGCCTCGGCGTGCTCCCGGCGCAACCGGTCGACCTCGCGACGCAGCTGCTCGGGGACGTGTGGTTGCTCGTCCTGGTCGGCGTAGACCAGGTCGAGCGCCGAGCGCAGGTGCTGGTAGGCCTGCCGCCACTGGCCGCGGGAGGCGAGCAGAGTCGCGATGGACTCGTGCAGCTGGACCAGTCCGGCCCCCTGCTGGTCGACGCTCAAGCCGTCGTCCTGCTGGGATTCGGCGACCTCGGGTCGCAGTGCGGTCATCGCGGCTCACCTCCCTTACTTGCCAGGTGTCGTCTTGTAGGAGGCGACGCTTGAGCGGGAAGGACGCGCCGAGCCGGGATTTCCCCCGTCTGGTTGACCGTTGCCTGCTCCGAACTAGTGACCGTTCAGCCACCGGCACACGGCGCGAAACCGTAGGCCTTGCCGTCGAGCAGGACGACGTGCTGTGAGCCGATCTGACTGCCGATCACGGTCTTCTCCTGCCGCAGTGACACGGTCACGGCGACCACGTAGACGACCCCGCGCGGGTGTTCCTTCTGGCCAGGGGGTGCCCAGTCCGCGTCCATCCGAAGCGTCGACCAGGTCGGCTCGATCTTCAGCGTGGCGCCCTTGAGATCGCACGTCTTGGCGCGGAAGTCCGGGTGCTGCGTGTCCTTGATCAGGTCCTGCTGCGACGACGAACCCTCGTCGCCCGCCTTGTTGAGGTCGTCGTAGAACGCCTTGATCATCGAACGGTCGCCGTCGGTCAGCTCGACCGGCCGCGCCGTGCCCTGAACGGGAGCCCCGCAGCCCGCGACCAGCGCGAGTGCGGCGAGTACGCCGAGCCGCCGGTCAGCCACCGGAGTGCATCACGTCGGCGCCGACCGGGACCGTCGCGTCCTCGGGGTCGTCGAGCCACCCCTCGGGCAGCACCACCTTGCCCGGCGAACCCTGGCGCCCACGCGGCCCTTCGGCGTCCAGCGGGAACGGCGCGTCGTGGTCGAGCTTGCCGATCAGGTCGTCCAGCTCGGTGAGCGAGCTGACCATGGCGAACCCGCGCCGCACGTCGCCGCCGACCGGGAAGCCGCGCAGGTACCAGGCCATGTGCTTGCGCAGGTCGCGCATGCCCTTGTCCTCGCCGTAGTGCGCGGTGAGGAGCTGGCCGTGCCTGCGCAGGATCGCGGCGACCTCACCGAGGCTCGGCCCCTCGGGGATCGGCTCGCCGCGGAACGCCGCCTGCAGATCGCGGAAGAGCCACGGCCGGCCGAGGCATCCGCGGCCGACGACGACACCGTCGCAACCCGTGCGCGCGACCATGTCGAGCGCGTCCTGGGCGCTGAAGATGTCACCGTTGCCGAGCACCGGGATCGTCGTGACGGCTTCCTTCAGCCGCGCGATCGCCGTCCAGTCAGCCTGGCCGGAGTACCGCTGCGAGGCCGTGCGGGCGTGCAGCGCGACGGCCTGGGCGCCCTCCTGCTCGGCGATGCGGCCGGCGTCGAGGTAGGTGAGGTGCTCGTCGTCGATGCCGATGCGGAACTTCACCGTCACCGGGACGCCCGCCGGTTCGGCGTTGCGCACCGCGGCCCGCACGATCTGGCGGAACAGCTGCCTCTTGTACGGCAACGCCGCGCCGCCGCCCTTGCGGGTGACCTTGGGCACGGGGCAGCCGAAGTTCATGTCGATGTGGTCGGCGAGGTTCTCGGCCACGATCATCTTGGTGGCTTCGCCGACGTTGTGCGGGTCGACGCCGTAGAGCTGCATCGAGCGCGGGTGCTCGTCCGGGTCGAACGTGATCATGTGCATGGTCATCGCGTCGCGTTCGACGAGCGCGCGAGCGGTGATCATCTCGCAGACGTAGAGGCCCGCGCCGTACTGACGGCACAGCTGCCGGAACGCCACGTTCGTGATGCCCGCCATCGGGGCGAGCACAACGGGCGGGTCGACGGCGTACTGGCCGATCTTGAGGGCGGGGACTGCGGACACGCCCTTCAGGTTACGGCACCGTGAGGGCCACCCTCCCGGTTGTGAGGGTGGCCCTCACGACAGCGTCAGAAATCAACGTTGGCGCAGGCCAGGCGCGCTCCGGCGGTGCCGGCGTGGCCCTCGTGGCTGCTGGTCTTCTCGGCGTGCAGCACGACCGACTGGGCGTGCCGCTCGGTGAACTGCCACGCGACGGTCGCGGTCGTGTAGGCGTTGCCGCGCTCGTCGGTGGTCAGGTCGAGCCAGATCTCGTTCTGCGGGTTGGCGTACTTGGGGTCGACCGACGGCTGCACCGGGTCGGCCACGTTCTGGTAGTGGGGACCGGCGTCGGCGGGCAGCGCGCCGCACTTCTTGACGTGCACGTGCGTGCCGTAGACGCGGTTGGCGACGAGTCCCTTGACGCGGATGCCGACCGTGGTCTTGCCGTCGATCGTCGGGATGGACAGGACCGTGACGTGTGCGCCGGCCTTGACCAGCTCGGCGTTGTACGTCACCGCCTTGGCCTTGGCGCTGTACTTCTCGAACTTCGCCGACGTGTACGCGAGGTGCGCGGGCTCGGCCGCCGACGCGGTGCCGGGCAGCAGCACCGCGGTCAGAAGGGCTGCGGCCGCCGCCGCAGAAAAGGTTTTCATAACGCCCTCCCTAGCGGTTGTCCCGCCAGTGAGCCAGCCAAGTCATCCGGCAGGCGGATTTTGAGACGGCACAGCGTCTCAACTCGTCGCACATCGGCCGGACGGCTGACCGAAACATCAGCCCGGAGGTCTATCGGTACCCGGAAAATGTCGGCGCATTTACCGATCGTGTCGCGCTGAATCCGTGAATACCGTTCGACCGGGAGGTTACCTTGTCGAACAACGCAAGAGCCGGGCAGCTTCTGCTGGATCTCGGTATGTACCTCGGATTCGCGGTGTTCGCCAGGGCGACGTCGTTGTGGTCCGAGTTCTACGGATATCGGGTGTGGGGTGATTTCGCCTTTGTGGCGTACGTTCTCGCCGCCGTGCACGCGCTGGTCCTGTTGCTCTGGAGCCAATGGCTGCCGGCTCGGCTGAGATCGAGAACGCTGCCGATCTGGCTGGTGGTCGTCGTGGGTTTCGCGGCACCGCTCGCGAAGCTGGTGGTGACCCGGCTCGGTGCCCCCGACTGGACGAACACGCCGTGGACGTGGAGCGCGCAGCCGAACGTCTGGGTGATCGAACGGTCCGCGCAGCTGCTGCTCGCCAACGGCACGCCGTACATCGACGTCACCGCTCTGGGCCGTACGCCGGACGTCAACGACTACACGCCCTACGGCCCGCTGATGCCCGTGTTCGGCCTGCCCAGGGCGTTGTTCGGCACGTCGCCGCTCACCGACGCGCGGATCATGTTCGCGATCACCGCGGTCGTCGCCGTGGCGGTGAGCCTGCGGGTGCTGGGCCGGCCTCGCGTTCCCGTGCGGGCCGCGCAGCTGGCCGTCGCCGGTCCGTTGACGCTGCTCACCGCGACGGTCTCGGGTGAGGACCTGGCGGTCATCGCCCTGCTCGGCCTGGCGGCGGCGTTGGTGCTGCGGGAGAAGCCGGGGTGGGCGGGCGCGGTCGTCGCGATGGCGGTCAGCATCAAGCTGATCGCGCTTCCCGGGGCGGTCGTACTCACCGTGCTGGTGCTCGGCAGGCGCCGGTACTTCGGCGCATTCGCAGGTGTGTTCGCGCTGGTCAACGTTCCGGTGCTGCTGGTCGACCCCGGTGCCTTCGTCGAGCACGCGATCCGGTTCCCCGCGGGAGCGGCGCACGTTCGGTCGCCGGCCGCGAGCCCGTTTCCCGGACATCTGCTGACCGAGCTCGGCCCGTCGGGGCACGCCGCGGCGTTGGCACTGCTCGTCGCCGGTGGCGTGGCGAATCTGCTGTGGTTGTTGTTGCGTCGTCCGGAAACCGTCGCGGATGTCATGAAGAGAATCGTCGTCGGAATGAGCACGGCCATTCTGTTGATGCCTGCAAGCCGGTTCGGATATCTCGTGTATCCGGTCGTGTTTCTCGGCGCCATGCTGTTCTTCGCGGCGGTCGAACGCAAACGTGTCCCGACGTTTCAACCGGTGCTTTCCGGGTAGCCTCGTGGCGTGAGCGATGCGGAGGAGTCCGACCAGAAACGCCTGGCCCGCAATGTCAACGAGCTCCTGCAGGAGCTCCGGGTCGCGCAGGCCGGTGTACAGATCCTGTTCGGCTTCCTCCTGTCGATCGCCTTCACGGACAAATACGCGAGCGTCGGCGGCCTCGTCCGCGGCGTGCACCTGACGACGGTCCTGTGCGCCGCGATGGCCGTCGCCCTGCTGACCGCGCCCGCCGCGTGGCACCGGGTCCTGTTCCGCCAGGGCAGGCGCGAGGACATCGTGTCCGCGGGCAACACGTTCGCCTTGGTGGGCCTGGGTTTCCTGGCCGTGGCGATGACCGGCACGGTGTTCGTGCTGGCCGAGGTGATCGTCGGCGGGTGGTCGGCCTTCGTGATCGGCCTGGGCGCGCTGATGGTGTTCGGCACCCTCTGGTTCGTGCTACCCGTTGCGACGCGTGACAGTGACGGCAACGGGCAGGTGGTCGGACGCGTTCGTCCGCTCGGTGACGACATCACCGACGTCTAGGTCCTCGCTGACGAACACGTGGTCCAGCTGCTGCGTCGGACTCCCGGCGGGCCACGTGTTCAACGGCCGCTTGGCCGCGAGCCCGTCCTTCAACTCCTGCTTGATCGGCCCGAGCTTCGGGTTGTCCGGCTCGGCGTTGAAGTCCCCCGCGAGCAGCAGCGACCCCTTGGCCCGCATCTCGCGGATCTCGGCGGTGAGATCGCCGACCTGCCGCGCGGAGATCCCGTTGTCGTTCTCGTGCAGATGGCTGACGGCGAGCCCGAGGTCCCCGCCGGGCATGCGCAGCACCGCGCACAACACCCCAGCTCCCGTCGCAATGTCGTAGCGCGGGAACGAGTGAAAGCTCACCTCGTCCAACGGCTGCCGCGACAGAATCGCGTCCCCGAACAAGGGATCGCTCGAGGGCGCGTAGTACGCGTGCATCCCGAGCCGCTTCTGCAGTTGTGCCAACACGTCGTGCTGCCCGTTGACCAACATGCCGCGGTCAACCTCCTGCAGCATCACCACATCGGGCTCCAACGCAGTGATCGCCGACACGAGCATGCCGGGCGCGAACCGCCCGTCCTCGGAGATCCCGTACCGCACGTTGTAGGTCACGACCTTCACCGGCCAGGCGGCCTGGTGGTTCGCCGGCGTTTCCGCCGGGTTGACCGTCGTGGCCAGCACCATCGCCACCGCCGCCGGCACCAACGGCAACCAGGGCACCGGCTGCGTCAACTTCGTCCTGTTGGTGACCGCCGCGGCCCCGACGAGGACGGCGGCCAGCAGCACGAGGCCGGGCCGCCACACCGGCAGGCTGGTATCGAACGCCACGAAGTAGGTGCTGCACAAGAAAAAGAACACGAGCAACCCGCCGTACGCGGACGCTCCTCGATGCCGCTGTGTGCCGGAGTTCGCCGCGTGTCCCAGTGCGGCCGGCAACAGCGCCGCGAGCGTCGCTTGTGGAATCGCGGTCCACCATGGGAAATTCCCGTTGTCCCTGGGCAGGTCGGCCAGGGCCGTAGCGCCGATGATCAGCGCGGCAACGAGCCAGGCGGGCCCACTCCGTGTCGTGAGCGCGATCCCCACCGTCGCCCCAACGCCGACGATGAACCCGTGCTCAACCCGCGAAGTGGTCGTGGTGATGATCCCGGCGAGCAAAAGCGTTGGCCCCACAGCAAACCAGAGCGCCGTCGCACTTTCCTCGAAGTACCGCTCGCGCGCCGCGGCGACCATGACCGCACCACACCCGATGATGAGCAACCACGGCACCGGCCCACTCCACCAGGTCAGATCCACACTCCCGCTGAGCAACTGCAAGAGCGTCGCCGTAGCAAGCGAGACGGCCAACCCAACCGCCACCTTTTTGGTCGGCCACCCTTTGGTCGCAACCGCCACCAGCCACCCGAACAGAGCCGTTGTCGCCACGCACGACGTGTAGAGCTGCCACACCCCGGCCTGCCCGACCAGCCGTGCCGCTGTTGCCGTACCCGCGAGGACAGCGGGTGTAGCCGTCGGCCAACGCCGGGTGAGCGGGATCGCGAATGCCGCCGGCAGCACCCAGACCAGCGCGAACGCCGCGAGTGTGAGGGGGTCGGTGGTCCCCGCGCTACCGAAGATCGTTGTCAGCGAAGGAAGCCAGATCCGGACCGTGTCCAGGAGCAGCAACCCGCCAGCCGCCGAGGCGATCAACGCCATCACGGTCCGAATCTAGTTCACATTTACCCCGGCCAACAGGCCTGGTCGGGCGTCATAGGTGGCGCGCGCCACACGGCTGATGGTGCCCGGCGTCCGCCTCGACAGGCGAGGTCCACTAACCTTGGCTCCGGGCCGCTAGCTCAACTGGCAGAGCAGCGGACTTTTAATCCGCGGGTTCAGGGTTCGAGCCCCTGGCGGCCCACTAAAACGCCTGGTAGGAGCGGTGTGGGGCGATCACTCCAAGATCAGCCCCCACACCTTACCCACACTTAACTGTCTGACTCGCCAACTTCGAACACCGCTTCGAGCGCGTTCGCAGTGCGCGGGTTGACCGCCTTCCGCCCCATGTAGACGTCCTGCGTCATGGACGGCCGGGAGTGCCCCAACTGGTCCGCGACCATCCGAGGCGTGAGGCCCGCGTCGTCGAGGATCGTTGCCGCCGTCTTGCGGAAGACGTGCGAGGTCACCCACGCGAACTCATCACCGCCGCGTGCCTTCCGCAGGTCCCGCATCGTGTTCGACGGGTCGCGCAGGCCGCCGAGGCTGTCCGGGAAGACCGGCCCCTTCGGGTAGAGGGTTGCCTCGCGCCGTCGCTTCAACATAGCCACGGCCCACGAGGGCAGCGGGAGCGTGCGCTCGCCCGCTTCCGTCTTGGTTGACTTCCTGATCAGTCCCACCTCCTTGACTCGCACGACCGTGAAGTCCACGGCCACCGTGCAGGCGTCGAGGTCGACGTCATCCCAGTAGAGCGCCAGGGCCTCACCGATGCGGACGCCGGTGGCCATCATGAACCGCGACAGGTCAGGCAGGTCTCGGCGGACTGCTTTCTCGTCGGACTCCAACAGCGCGAGCCACCTCGTGCGCTCCTCCAATGTGAGTGCCCGAGGTCCCTTCTTTCGGCCGGCTTCCAACCGCGCCGTCTCCCTGGTCGGATTCGCGTCCAGCGCTCCATGGCGAACGGCGACGCCCAAGATCCCCGACACGACCGAGCGCGCCGTCTTGGCCGTAGCGACGCCGACCGACCGCCGCAACGAGTCGAGAAACGCATCCACCCGAGGGACGTTCGCCTCGCGAATCCGCAGCTCACCAAGGCTCTTGAGAACGTAGCGGTCGAGGATGCTCCGGTACGTGTCGACGCTTCCCGGCGACCGGGTGCCCGCGTCAGCAGCGGCCTTGAACGAGCCGAACCACAGTTCCGCGGCTTCCTTGAAGCGGCTTTCAGCCTTCAGCGTGCCGCCGGACGGACCCAGTCGTTCGGCGAGCGCCTTCTTCAAGCTCCGTTCGGCCGCCGACTTCGTCTTCCCCCAGCGCTCCACCGGCCTGGTGACGCCGTCGAAGTCACGGAACTTCGTGGTAGCCCGCCAGCCGGATTCCGTTTCGTAGCAACGAATTGCGCCGTACGTGCCGATGTCGAGCGGAGGCCGACCCATCAGGCCACCTCCTCGTGAAGGTGCTCGAACCAGGTTCGCACCTCGGACGGCAGGTACCGCAGGTGCTTGCCCACTCGTCGACCAGGCGGGCCGTAGCCCTTGGTCCGCCAGCCGTAGAGCGTGTGGACCGGCACGTTGAGGAAGGTCGCTACGTCGTTGACCGTCCACAAAGGCTCGAATGCATGTGCTGTCATGGCGTTGTCCCCCCTCGTTGATCAGGCCGCTTGCTGAGTTGCCGAACTCTCGGGCGGTCCGGCCGAGGCCAACAGCGCGGCCGTGTATTCGGCCTTCCATCTGCGCCGTTCAGCGACCGCTTGAAGCAGCAGGTGTGGCCGTGGAGGCACGTTCGGGTCACCAGGCTGGATGTTGTTCCAGACGAGCCGCTTCGGCTGGTCCTCGGGCTTGATGCCGACGTCCGCGAGCAATTGCCGAACGAATGCCTTGCGGTCGTGCTTGTGGTCCGCGAGCGACTTGCCCGACCACTTCCGCGACACGAGCACCCGCCGACCTGCGACGCCGAGCGTGGTCCGCTTGTGCGCCTTGCCCTTGCACTTGCCGGGCACGGTCGACAGGCGAGCGCCACGAGGCTGGACGCCGTAGAGGAGCCAGATCGGGCACTGCGGCGAGCACGGAGTCACGGCGAGCTCAGCGCAGAGCCGTTCGGCATGGTCGTCCTGCCGAGCTGTCTGGGCCTGGAAGCACTCGTCGATGCTCTTGGTCAGGTACTTCGTCAGGTAGCCGATGTGTCGGCCGGCTTCTTCGGTGCCGCCGAGGATGCCCTTGGCGTGGACCTGGACGCCGAACCGCGCGACATGCGCCGGACTCTCGACCTGGTCGAGTGCTTCTTCCCAGGTAGGCAAGGCCTTCCGCGTGTGCAGGTCGACGAAGCCCTTGGCCCGCGCATCCCACACCGGCAGCTGATCACCGCTGTACTTGATCTCGTCGTGCGCAGGCCACCAGACCTGGTGGTACGTGGCTTCCGCGACCGCCCGAAGCTCGGAGCGGGAGATGCTTCCTCGGATCGCCGCGTGCCAGTGCGGAGCCAACCGCCGCTGTGGCTCGACGGTGGAGAAGTACTGGACGTCCCAGCCGACGCACCGCCGGAGGTTCTGCACGAACCGGTCGAGCAGCGCCGCGAAGTGCACCGCGTCCCGAGCAGCCCGCCGGTAGTCGTACTTCGAGGGATCAACGGGCGTGCCGTCCGATCGCACCTTGCCGTAGCTGTCGAGCGTCAGCGTGAGGAACGTGGACGGCTGGTACTTCCCGCCGAACACCCTGCCGACCGTGCGCTTGCTGACCGGCCGCCGAGGCAGGTTCGCCGCATCCTGCCGACGCTTGGTCGACCGCTTCCGAGCCACCTTCGCGCGCAACTCGAGCGGCGGCAGCGAACCGCGGACACCGAGTTGCCGAAGTTCGGCGTCGACCTCGGCGACCTCATCCCGGATCTCCTCCGCTCCGGTCTCGTCCCCTTCCTCGACCGCCACGCGGAAGGCCTTCACCAGGTCTGCCCGATACTCCGTCAGCCCGCGCTGATCAGCGTTCGGAGCGTCCGGCGTGAAGTCGGGTTCCTCGGTCAGGTGCCATCCCTCACGGCACTGGGCCATCCGAAGCCGCCGGTTCTTCTCCGCGCAGGTCGGGCACACGCTCGCGACCGTCGAGCCGCACGGCACAGGCACGATGTCCACACGGCCGGTGTCGAGATCGATCCGTTCCTTGGCCAGCGGCCGGACACAGACGCCGTGTTCCTCGGCGACCGCCCGAGCGACATCAAGGGCCGCAGGCTGTTTCATCCGGTCAGCGCGTGTCAGGTACTCGGTCATGCCGCCGCGCTCCCTTCTGTGCCATCCGGCCGGCGGGGGAAGCCTCGGACTTCGGCCTTGGCCAGGAACAACCCCAGCTCCACGAGGTCCGCATCCGTGACGTGGAAGGCCCGCGCCCGCTCCGGTTCCCGCTGCCCGTCCTCCTTGCGCCAGGCGACACCGGGCGTGTTCTCACTGATCTCGTGTGCCGCCGCGCCCCGCTGCCTCACTCCGTCGCCGAGCACCATGTCGACCTGCTGAGGCTCATCGAGCCGCAGGGCAACGCGAGTGGTGAACAGATGGCGGAAGCTCACGATCTCCTTGCGTGGGTCCTGGACCAGACCGACGACGGCGTAGCCGGGTGCACGTCCCTGCGAGGTGATCGTCTGAACCGCACGAGTGGCGCGCTCCCGCAGCTGGCGGTCCTGCTGGTAGGCGATCAGGTCCGCGAGCTCATCAACGACCAGGACTGTGAACGGCTCGCCCGTCGACCGCGCCCAGAGTCGCCGGATGCCCCGGTACCGCGCCGCACGCTCCTTGACTTCGGCGGCGATTTCTTCAAGCAGGGCAACGGCTTCCGGCCCGTTGTCGTAGATCACTTTGTCGAAGGCATCCGGGCACTGGCCCAGCTCCATGCCGCCCTTGGGATCGATGCCCACGAGCCTCACCAAGCCCGCTCGAATGGCCGGGGCGAGCTGCCACACGATGGACCAGAGCACCGAGCCCTTGCCCGCACCAGGTACGCCGACCACGAGCACCTGGGAGCCGAGCAGCCGCAGCCGCCAGGGCTTGCCGGTCTCGGTCCGGCCGACGACCACCCGCTTGAGATCGACCTCGGTCGAGTCCGACAGCGCCGGAGCGGGCACCGGCCGAGCCAGCGGATCGGAGTGGATGAAGTCGAGTTCGAGCAGCCGCGGACGCAACACCCGCACCCTGCAAGAACGCGCGCTGAACGAGTGCGCCAGGTTGTCGCGCCGTGCTTCCCACTGCTCCGGTGACTGAGCCGGGATCATGCGCACCCGCACCTTGTCCCGCCAGCCCTCCGAACGAACCCGACGCAAGCGCGGCCGGTACTCCTTCCCGCGGACTTCCTTGGCCAGGTCCGCCAGTCGCATCACGGTCCGCCACTGCGGCACGTAGACGGTGGCCCGCCGCCACTCGGTCAGCCAGCGATACCAGCCGTGCCGTAGGAACGAGGCTGGCGCGACGCCGTACCAGATGACCAGCGCCGCAACGAGCGACAGCAACGCGAGTACCAACGGCGAGAGCCCGAACTCTCGATAGGCCGCGTACCCGCAGACAAGCAGCGTGATCGAGACCGGGTACCGCACGACGAGCAGCACCAGGCGGACCGTGAGCCGCAGCGTCAGCCACAGCAGGACGAACGGCGCGGCGATCACCTTGGCCCAGCCGGGAAGCCAGACCCACCAAGGGAACCGCGGGCGTTCACCCTCGAACGGGGCGGGGTCGATCCATCGGTTGCCGTTCATCGCGCACCGCCCACGAGCGCGATGGATCCGAGTTGTTTCGAGGCCCTGTCTGGCGCAGGAATGCGCCCAGGCTCTACGCTCATCGTTGTTCACTCCCAGGTTGGGTGGACAACGCAGGAGCGGCATGGTTGGTAGCCGGTTTCCGCTCCTGCGTCTCACGTTTCCCTTGCACCGCAACAAGACGTGCGGCATCGCCACATGACCCAGCAGAGTCACGCGTTCTGTCTAAAAAGGACTCTTAGCGGCTTTGCGTGGCCTTGCCCTTCATGCGCTGACCGATCTCCTCGGCCTTCTCACGCTCCCGGTTGGCCCAGTACGTCGCTTCGTGGTGGTGATCGCGATCGATCTCCGCCACGCGCGCATACGCCCTCGCGCTAGCCGTGTAGTAGTCGTGCTGCTCCTTCAGGTCCGCGTCCGGTGCGGGCAGCAAGCTGGTCAACTCGCCGTGCACCTCGCGCAGCGTCCGAGCCTGCATCGCGACCGCCCACCGGTCAGCCCTGTTCGCGGCCATCGCGCGCTCCTTCCGTGAGCGAGTGACGGCCTTCCTTGCTCTCCAGGTGATCGGCCAGCTTGGCCGCCTCGCGGGACAGCTCCCGGCAGAACCGCATCAGCACATCGGTCCCGCCGGGGAAGGGCGGCAACTGGATGGCCACGTTGACGGGGTCGAGGTAGATCACCAGCGCGGGGATCTCCTCGGTCACGTGGACCATTCCCGCCGCCGCTTCCTTGCCCGGCGTGCACGTCACGTTGAACCCCATCACCGGCCGCCCTTCTCGCCGAGCGCCGCGTCGAGAGCCGCTTGGGCTTCCGCGACCGCCTTGGCGAGCTGCGGAAGCGCCTCCCGGTCGATCACGAGCACCGCGGGGAACGCGTTGCCGAGCCGGAACTCAACCCGCCCGGCGAACGCGAGCGGTTCCACCCGAATCGGCAGGTTCGCCGTCAGGTGCAGGCGCACCATGTCAGCCACGGATCACGCTGCCTTGGGTGCAGGCTTGGCCGCGACGACGGCCTTCATGCCGGTTGCGCGCAGGCTGTACCCGAGCTTCGCCCGGCAGCGGTGACGCTCGCCCGCGTGGCTCCCACGGCACGCCTTGTCGTCGATCCACGGCGTGACCGTCAGCCCCTCGAACACGGCCGGCCGGATGTCCGTGCCAGGAATGGCCTCCGGCGGAACCGGCTGGTGCGGAGCCGCAATCTTCACCGTGACCGCCGCGTCCGTCTTCCGCTCCGCAGCCTGGTCGATCACGAGCACCGACCACACGAGCTGGTTGGTCTCCTTGTCCCTCTCCTGCTCGACCGGCAGCCCCTTGGCCCGGTCCTCCGCGGACTGGAACTTCAGCACCGGCTCAACGCTCATCACGAGCGCGCCCTTCGGGAACACGAAGTCATGACCCGCCGGGAACCTGCTCCCACCTGTGATCGCCATCGTCCTGCTCCTGTCGTTTGCGCCGGTCGGGGCCGCTCCCCGACATCTCGACACCTACGACTTTCGGCGAAATCGCAGGACAGGAGCACCGCATAGCGAGACAACTACAGACGTCTTCGCTATGTTGAAGACGTCCCCAGTTGTACGGAGGAGTGATCATGCCGAACCAGCGGCTACGAGACTCGTTGCTACGCAACGGTTTGGACTTCGACCAGGTAGCCAAGGCCCTCGGCGTCGACCCGAAGACGGTTGAACGCTGGATCACCCAAGATCGGACGCCGTACCCGCGCCACCGCCACGCCATCGCGGCACTCGTACGCGAGACCGAGACCTACCTCTGGCCCGACGCCATCGCGCCCGAGAAGAAGAAGGAGATCAACGACTCCGAGGTCGTCCAGGTCTACGCGCACCGGCACACCTTGCCGCAGGACATCTGGATGCAGCTGATCAACCAGTCGAAGATCAGCATCTCGATCCTCGTCTACGCCGCCATGTTCATGGTGGACAACCCGGCCCTGATCAGGACGCTCCGACAGAAGGCCGAGGAAGGCGTCAAAATCCGGCTACTCCTGGGCGACCCGAACAGCCGCGAGGTCGCCCGCCGGAGTGAGGAAGAGGGCATCGGCAAGGCCGCCATCGGAGCCAAGATCCGGAACGCTCTGGCCGTCTACAAGCCGTTGGCTGACGTGCCTGGAGTCGAGATCAGGTGCCACGGCACCACGCTCTACAACTCGATCTACCGGTTCGACGACGAGATGCTCGTGAACACCCACGTCCACGGGTTCATGGCAGCGCACGCCCCGGTCCTTCACCTGCGCCGGCTGTCCGGCGGCGACCTCTTCGAGACGTACGCCGAGAGCTTCCAGGGCGTGTGGGACGGCGCGAAGCCGCCGAAGTGGTAGGGAGGTAGGTATGGCGCGCACCGATCACTACAACGACCCGAACGCCCCGAAGGCGACCAACATCGTCGTGGCGGTGACCGCATTCGTGCAGGACGAGCAAGGCCGGCTGCTGATGATCCGACGCACCGACAACGACATGTACTCAATCCCCGGTGGCGCGCAGGACGTAGGCGAGACCATCGGCCAGACGGTCGTCCGCGAAGTCAAGGAAGAGACTGGCATCGACGTCGAACCCGTCGACATCATCGGCGTCTACTCCGACCCTGCCCACGTAATCGCATACACCGACGGCGAGGTGCGGCAGGAGTTCTCGATCTGCTTCCGCGCCAGGCCGGTCGGCGGTGAGCTGCGCACGAGCGACGAGTCGAGCGAAGTCCACTGGATCAGCCGCGGAGACTTGGGGACACTGAACATCCACCCCACGATCCGGCTCCGCATCAAGCACGGTTTCGACGAACGCCCCACCACATACTTCACCGCCTGACCTAACCCAGCCGCCGAAGTCGGTCTTCGGTTCGCTCAACCGCTGCCACAAGCTCTGACTTGGCTTGCCGGATGAAGAAAGTCACCAGGTCCTCTGGGCCGTAGCGTTTCTCAATCTCCTCGATCCGGTCATGCACATTCGTTGGTTCACCGTCAGGCGTGGTCGACATATCCGCCCACCACAGCGCATCACGCAATGAGGACTCTTCGTCAACCCATACTGCCAACTCGCTGTTCAGGCCACGCAACTCAGCCTCGCGGTATGCGCACGAGTGATGAGCTACGAGCGCGCAAAGTCGTTCGGGAGCAGCCAGAGTGGCAAGATGTCGCGCACCGTCCAAGGGGTGAAACCCTGTAACCGCAAGGCGTGGGGAATAACCCACATCGTGCAATATCGCGGCTGAGATCAGAATCTGCCGGTCATCCCCATTGAATAGGTCCGACGCCTGTCGCGCCCGACTCTCCACTCCCTGGACATGCGCCCAACGGTGAGGCAGCGTGTGTGCCAGCTCCTCTTGCGCCACCGCAAACGCCCACGAAATCAGGTCCACGACAACAGCGTATGGGCCGGGCTTGTCAATGTCATCCAGAACGGCTTGATCGACATGTATACGTAGCGCTAGTCGCCTGTCCGGTCGCAGTCAGGATCGCGAAGGACTGGCTAACCCATGACGAAAGCGCTCAGCCCTGCTGACCAAGGAACTAGCTAGCGCACCGAAACCACTCGTTGGTAACTGCAGAGGTGATTACCCGGGCGAGGTCATTCATAAAAGCTTCACATTTCGCCCGATGTGCCTCAAACAAACCCGGCTCAATGCGGTTCTTACGGGTTCCATGCGCAATGTCGTTTCGCATGGTTCTAACAAATTCCAATGAGTTATAGTACTCCTTGGAAACTGCATCTTCAGGTATGCCGAGCCTGAAGAGTGTCCGCCTCAACACATCCCTGCCAAAGTTCATTTCCATTGAAACGGCGGATGATGCGTCGATGACGAGGGGACCTTCGTTCAGTCGACGAAGCTTTTCGACAAACTCCACTTGAGTCTTTGCGCGTCTAGTGAGACGGCCCTCGTCACTTTCCTGGTCGCCGCCGCTCCCCAGGCGAAGCGCGTCAAACTCGGCAACGAGAGCGGATGCAAAAACGCTCGCCTGAACGTCATTGGCAACGAGCTGGCGTTCGTTGATAGCTGAAACGTACACGGAGAACGCTTGGCGGGTGAAGCCTTCAAGATGTGCGTACTGCATAACCAGGATAGCGCGCACTGCCGCTACTGGCCAGTTATCGCGGTCAATCGAGCCGAGAAGCGAATTGCGAAGGTGTCTGAGCTCGTCCAGCCGCCATGCCAGGTCCTCTTCAAGCTGTGACCGCAGTTCAGAGATATTCAAGCGATCACCTCCTGAAACCGGCTCTTGAAGTACTCGATGCGAGCCAGGAGAGGATTTCGGTAGTTCTTACCGGCGCCGCAATGCCGGAGAAACTCCTTGTCCGCCTTGCCTCGCCTGACAACGGCGGCCAGGCGACCAATTTGCTCGCCGTTCTCAGGATCGATGTCAGCAAGCACACCCTGAAGTCCGAGAGTCAGCCCTTCATAGTGATAAACCGAGAACTGACTGCGCGCTTCGCCAGCTCCAGTCATGCTGCCAAAAATCTTCGAGTCGATACCTAGATTTTCGGCGATAAGTCGCAGAATGCGGAACGTCTTCTCAAAGACAGTCTTTTCGCTATTGAAGTCAAACGACATCGGCGTGCTCGGATCCGAAACATCTTCCATGTAGTCTGTTAGGAAGTCTGCAACGTCGTGTCGATACCGATCGATGTCATTCTTGTATGCAAAGAATCGCAGCACAAGCTCTTGATCAAACTTGCGGAGGGCTTGCGTTTCCGAAATGATATCAATACAGAACTCAAAGTCTGCGAATGTGCTCATGCTCGCAATAAAGCTGTTGAAGTCATTCGACAGCAAGCGGATCGTGGCGTTGCGAACCTCTTGCTCCGAGAGTATCTCACCGCCGGTGTTGAGCCGCTTGAACATATAGTAGCGAAGCCGCGGGTCACTTTCCTTTCGCAGGATCTCTGCGCGGATATAGCTTCGCTTTAGCTTGATCTCAAGTGCCTTGGGGAGGTCGGCGTATGTGAGGTCATTGAGCTCTGGCACGATATCGCAGTCAACCAGTCTAAGTGGCTCCTGCGGTTCGCCATTAATTTTGAGCTCACCGCGGAAGTGAAGGAAAGACGATATGCGCTGAAGCCCATCGATCAGCTCGTAAACACGGTCTTCCTGCTCGATCAAGAAAATCGGTGGTACGGGCAATTCGAGTATCAAAGACTCGATAAAGCGAGCTTGAGCACCATCGGTCCATCGAAACATGCGCTGGAAGTCAGGATCAATGATCAACTCGTTTTCGCGATACATGTCGGCGAGCTCGTTGAACGAGAAGTCGAGGCTCTGAGTTCGTACTGCCGTGATCTTCTTGTCAACGGCCTCGATGAGGCTACTCGCAGACTTTTGCACCTGATCCATCGTGCCTCCGCTCGAGGGTGACCACCGTCTCCGAGACCTTACCCTTTTTGTAGGCCTGAGCAGCCGTATTCATCATTGTCAGAAGGCGTGTAACCTCGAATGGAGCGCGATCCTTAACGGTCCACCCTCGAGTGCTCGCTTCTTCTGCACAAATTTCTGCCAACTTAACGTGAATGTCCTTGTAGTACGAGTCTTGTACAACAAGTGCCATACTTGCAGTCGGTGTGGCGACACGTGATATCTCATCAAGACTGGATGTCAGGTCATCAAGGTACTGCAATAGTTGCTTCAAATAGTAGCCTGCAGAGGCTTTGCTTTGATGGCTTCTAACCTGCTCGATCAGGCTTGTTGCCTCAACGCCATACGAACCGATGGGCCGCCCCGAGAGCGGACGCGTCAACGTCGTGCCCATCAGTTCACGACGCAATGTCCGATCGTTAGCAATGTCAATGCTCAATACGGCCAGCTCGCGCGCATGTGCCACGGCGTAGTCTAGCCGCGTAAGATATGGTGGGGACGTCAGGATAATATCGACCGACGAATCCGCCAAAGGAATGTTTGTGGATGATGCTGTGGCCAGCAGCACGTCTGAGTGCCGATTACCTTCAGCGCCCAGGCGCTGAAGAATAGTTTCTTGCTCACCAACGATCATCTGGTCCAGGGCGTGAACGGGTACATCGATGAGTTGCGTCATTGTTGAAGCTCGACGAACCCACGTGGGATTGCTACCTTCAAATGATCTCGTGATTCTGCGAACCACTCTGAAGAGGGCTACCAAGCCTAGCGTAGATGCCGGGCCTGAGATCTCGCTAAGCGCCTGGGTCCAAGATCGTATACGTGAAGTCGTTGGAGGTGTAAGCCATGCCAAAAGAGGATCATCCAGCGCAACTTCCACATCAGCTGTGTCAGGTGGACGGGAACATATCTCTCCGATCTCACCTATGTGCACGCGTAGCTGGGCAATAATGTTAACAACTGGGTTTAGATCGATTCCGACCGAGCGTAGACCGTGATATTGCGCGGCTGCGGTCGTTGTCCCGCTTCCGTTCCAAGGATCAAAGACAATATCGGAGTCTGAGGTCCTGATCGACGCCAGTTCCTCGCATGCCCATTCGAAAGAGAAGCCAGCATAGTATGGGAACAGGTCAGCCATGCCTGCGGTTTCAAGCTTTGGTCGCTTAGGGGAGAGCGTTCGGTGACGAACATGCGCTGGTGGCGCGGTAGAAGCATCCGTCTGGCGGCCAGTCTGGCTCATCGGACTGCCGGCCACCTTAGCCTCCGCTCGTGTCGTGACCATCAATAGACCATGCTGGGGCGCGTTAGTCTAGTACGAGACTTACGGACCAGCTCAGGCAGCCCACGTAGCTTGGCGCCGGTGCCCGCGGAACCGCTGGTCAACATAGGTTCTCAAAACGAAGACGCTTAAGCCTGTTTAGGCTGGTGTCGATTCTCTTAGGTGAAGGGTGCCTTTGGTGCTGTTGTTGCCTTTACGTAGCCATTCACTCTTGCTGCTAGGGCTGCATCTCCCGTTACGCGTATCGATTGCGGGTGTCATGTAGTACTCGCGGTGTCCACGGGTGTCCAGGGGTTCGGCTGCCGAATTCCGCTCTACAGGATCAAGAGCGCCGCCGCCGGCGGCGGCGCGCGCTGTGCCCGTCACGTTGGCACCGTCTCCCATCCATCGCGGCACGCCGGGCTCCCGCTCCGCTCCGCCCGTCGGCCGCGCGGCGCGGCCCCGAACCAACACAGCAGCGCGCCGCCGACGGCGGACGGATCCTGAGCGCATGCGGCATTCGCTGGCTATCCCCCGGAGCCCGAGATCGTTTAACACCGAGCCGCCGCCATCAAGGGCGCCTACGGCGTCGCTCCGCGATGGGCTACGCCCACCCTTGACACCAACGTCTCGGCGCTAACTGCGGCAAGGGCCGGGGGAACGGGGGCGACCAGCCACCGACCTTCATCGGAACTGTTGTCGGCAGCCGGACGGGAGACAGCAGATGGGGACCAGGCGCACGGCCAACCCGAACCAGCTCGCCCTGTGGGGCCGCTACGAACTCGGCGACCTGGCGATGGCGAAGCACGGCCGGAAGGCATCGACGCTGCCCGAGGTCGAACTCAATGTGACTGAGCCTGTCCGATTGACGCCCGTGTTCCGGCCGGCCGTCGACCTGACTCCGATCTTCATGGCGCCCAGCGCCTCAGCCGATGGCCAGTCGTATCGTGAAGGTGCTGCGATTGACCCACAGGCGCGTGTTGGTAGCCGTGATCTCGTGTGGTCGGAACAAGATCGTCCCCACACCTTACCCGTACAAAACGACGACAAGCGTCCATCAACGACTGTCCACAGTGCATAGATCAAACCGGCGAAGCCGCAGGTGGTGACCACTGTCGGTCATCAATGTCAAAGGACGACAAGGGACGTCTGGAAATCCGCGGGTTCAGGGTTCGAGCCCCTGGCGGCCCACCCGTAGCGGGCCCTGGCGCTCGTCGGCGTTCGGCCGACTGCGTCAGGGCCCGCAGTGGTTGTTGGGGGCATCCCGGTCAGCCCTACAGACTTGTCGCCTCTCACAGGCAGAAAACCGTTCCTTCGATGTCCACGCCATAAGCGGAGCAGCCGAATTTGCCTACGGTTTGCGTGGCGGCAAGAGTTGTTCGTTCGTCGCTGATGCTGGTGAATACCGGCCGGTACAACAGCGCCGGTGGATGGCTTGTGATAGACGTCTTGGCGAGGCATCGGCGCACGTCGACGCCTCGGTGTCACCGTTGATTCGTTGAACAAGACAATCTGGGGACGGTTATGGAACGTCGAGTGTGGAATGCGGCAGCGGGTGTCGCCCTGGCAGTCACTCTGGCAATGAGCGGAGTGGCGAATGCCGCGGCCGGTGACTACTACGGCCCGTACGAAACCGAAGAAGAGTGCAACGAAGCCAGGGTGCTCTTCGACTATGCCGACCCCTGCGGCTACTACATCAGCGCACCGCGCGGATGGTGGTTCTACGGCGGCTTCAACTAGTCACGAGGGGCCCGACGGATACCGTCGGGCCCCTTGTGGCAACGCCTCAGGACTTCGCGGACGTCCGGCTCGGCAGCAGGGCCGCTACGACGATCGTTGCCGCAGCGAGAAGAGTCGCGACCAGGAAGGCCAGCTTCATTCCGCTCAACTGGGCCGACACGGCAGTGACACCGTCAGCGACCAGCCCGCTGGTACGCGCGGACATCACGGTCACCACGAGTGCGGTGCCGAACGCGGCGGCGACCTGCTGGAACGTCCCGAGGATCGAGCTGCCGTACGGGTACATGTTCGGCGGGAGCGCCCCCATGCCGAGCGTGAAGATGGGGGTGAACGTCGCCGCCAGGCTCAGCATCAGCAGGGTGTGCAGGCCCAGGATCTGCCAGTACGGCATCGACATCGACACCTGGGTGAACCCGGCCAGCGCTAGCACCATGCCGATCGACCCCGGCAGGACGAGCGGGCGGCTGCCGAAACGGTCGTACAGCCTGCCGACGGTCGGTCCCAGCAAGCCCATGGCCAGACCGCCCGGCATGAGCAGCAGACCGGTCTGCAACGGGGTGAGGCCGCGCAGGTTCTGCAGGTAGAGCGGCAGCAGGATCATCGAGCCCATCATCGCCAGGAAAGCGACGCACATGAGGATCAACGCCAGCGCGTAGGTGCGGTACCCGAGGGTGCGCAGGTCCATCAGGGGTGCGCCGGTGCGCTGCAGCTTGAGCTGGCGGAACACGAAGACCGCGATGGTCGCGACACCGGCGATGACGATGCCGATGGTCGGGCCCAGCTGGGCGTCGCCCTCGCCGAACAGGCTCAGGCCGTACACCAGGCCGCCGAAGCCGAGGGTCGCCACGGCCGCGCTGAACCAGTCGATGGAGCTCACCTGCGGCTCGCCGATGTTGGTCATCTGGCGCAGCCCGAAGTAGGTCACGACACCCGCGATCGGCAGGACTGCCACGAACAGCAGTCGCCACGAGCCGAGCTGCAGGATCAGGCCGGACACGGCGGGGCCGAGGGCCGGCGCCACCGAGATCGCCAGGGTGACGTTGCCCATCACCCGGCCCCGGTCCTGCTCGGGCACCACGGTCATCAACGTGGTCATCAGCAGCGGCATCATCACGGCCGTGCCGCCGGCCTGCACGATCCGGCCCAGCAGCAGCACCGCGAACGACGGTGCGGCGGCTGACAGGGCGGTTCCCGCCAGGAACACGCCCATGGCGATCGCGTAACCCTGGCGGGTGGTGACCCGCTGCAGGAACCAGCCGGTGATCGGGATCACGGCGGCCATGGTGAGCATGAACGCGGTGGACACCCACTGCGCCGCCTGCTCGGTGACGTGCATCGACTCCATCAACCGCGGGATCGCGTTGATCATGAGCGTTTCGTTGAGGATCACCACGAACGTGGCCAGCACCAGGAGGCGTACCACCAGTGGTGTTCGGCCCGCTTGTGCGGTCGGGCGGTCTTGGATCGCAGCAGGCATGACAGGACCTCACTAGGTTGCTGGCACAGTCGCGTCGCGGCCAAGGCCGCCGGTGTCAACTCGTGACACCGGTAGAGACCGGCAGATCAGGCGGAATTCATCGGTCTGGCCGAGTGTTCCTCATCGCTGCGCTCGTCTCACCCGAATTTCCGGGCCCTCGTCCGTCTGACAACCCGTCGAACGGCAGGAGCGCGATTCGACAAGCCGCGTGGTCCTACTCACGACAGAGGTCCTGCTGACCGGCGCGGCTCGGGCGGGATGGAGTGCCTTCCGCTCCTCCTCCGCCAGACGACAGCTGAAGGGGCGGGAACTGCTCCCGCCCCTTCAAGGAACTATCCGACGGTGAGGTGCTCCACCTCACTGGACAGCACCCGCAGCGACCCGGTGTAGCAGGCGGTAACCGCGTCACCGAGCTCGGAGTCCTGTCCACCCCGGATCTCCACCTGCTGACCGGCGAACCGGCCGGAGGTGATCTCCCCCGCGATGTCGGACCCGGTGAGCATGATCGACACGGTGGCGTCGAACTGGCTCGACGAGCCGTCGGACCACTTGATGACGCCGGACCCGGAACCCTCGGGAACGCCCATGGGCGCGCACTGGCCGGTACCCGACGTGTTCAGCGTGACCGTCGCCCGCGAGATGCGGGAGCCGGTGCAGTACGAGTAGGCGTCGGTCCGCACCGACTGGGTCCGCGGCTGGTAGGTGAGGCCTGGGGTGAACTGCGACTTGATCGCGCCGCCGGTGCAGCTGACGGTGGGGTCAGCGGAAGCGGCGGGCACGGTGACGAAGCTGAGCGCGACTGCGGATAGGGCCGCGATCAGACGGGGGGTACGCATGTTTTGCGGTTCTCCGTGAGTTGTCTCTGATCTCGGCGGCGGTGAAACCAAGTCAACCCAACGTGAACAGGGCGCTGCAATCGTTTGTGGTCAAAGCTACTGACAGGTATCGGCCAGCTCGGCCAGCACCTGTGCGTGGCACGGCAAGGGGACGCACCAGCAGCCGAGTCGCTTGCCCCGCAACGAAGGCAGCTGCGCCATCAGGGCAGGCTGGTCGAGCAGCCACGAGCGGTACTTCTCCAGAACCTCCTCCCGCGTCCCGTCCGGCCCTGGGCGGAACGGGCTGGCGAAGGGAGACGCGGGAAGGTGCCAGCCGCCGCGGTGCATGGCGCGGCCGACGTAGACGACGTCGGCGTACGCCGGGTCGTCGCGGTGGCCCTTCAGGTTGACGGCTGTTGTAGGTACCTGAGCACCCACAGCATCTCCTGCTCGTCGAACGGCTCGGTCACCACACACGATTCCACGGCTTCCCGGAGCCCGCTGACGTCCGTCCCGATCAGCACCAGTTGGGTCCGGCGCCGGGGAGCTTGGGTGAACTCCACAAAAGCACCCACGGTGTGCAGCGCCAGCGACGAGAAGCCGAAGTTCACGAAACCCTTGATGCGGAACAGGCCCGGCGGTCGCGACCGCAGAAACTCCATGAACAACCGAGGATGCACGACGCCATCCAGCTCAACGGACACGCTGGCGTAAGAGGCATGCGCGTGCGTCGAGTGGTCGTCCAGATCGTCGAACGACAGCTGGCGCGGACCGGACGAAGGTGGCCGGACCTCGAACAGCACGGCCGGGTCGATGCGCCCGAAGGACACCGGCATCACCGGGACGTCGACGTCCAGGGACACCGACCCGCGGTCGATCTTGTTCACGACCACGAGGTCGGCGATCCGGAGGTGCTTGTCCAGGTCCGGAACAGCGGCGTGCTCCACCGCGTCGACGACGTAGATCAGGCCGCCGTACGTGACGCCCGGCGCGTCGAGCACCATGCGGACCAGCGTCTGCGGCTCGGCGAGGCCCGAGGCCTCGATGACGATCACGTCCAGGTCGGCGGAGGCCAGCCGGGACAGCATCTCGCCGAGCTCAGAACCATCGACGGCACAGCACAGGCAGCCGTTGGACAGCGACACCATCGAGTCGACCTGTGCCGAGACCGCGAACGCGTCGATGTTGACCTGGCCGAAGTCGTTCACGACTACGCCGATGCGGGTGCCTCGGGCGCTGCGGAGCAGGTGGTTCAGCAGGGTGGTCTTGCCGCTACCCAGGAAACCGCAGAGAACGACGACCGGGATCACGCGTCCAAGTTAACCGATGAACCCGGCGTTGGATTCGAGCACCTCCTCGACCGAACCGGGGATCATCGGCGGGTTGATCACCAACTGCGAAACGCCCAGGTCCTCGTACTGACGCACCAGTGAAGCGTCCAACGACGTCAGCGGGATCGCATTGATCTCCAACGGGCCCAGCGAAGCCGGCCGTTCCACAGTGGACGACAGCGCACGAAGACGGTCCAGATGTCCGGCGATGTCCGCGGGCGACCCGATGCCCAGCCAGCCGTGGCCACGAGAAACAGCCCGCTTCAGCGCACCGGCACTGTGCCCACCCACCACGACGCGGATACCGGACGGCCGCGGGTGTGCGTCGACGCCACTGAAAGAGACGTACTTGCCCGAGAACGAAGGTGCGGGCGAGTGCCACAACGCGTTCATGGCGTCCAGGTACTCGTCGGTCCGCCCGCCGCGATCGGCAAGCGGCACACCGACGGCCGAGAGCTCGGGCTCCAAGTAGCCGGCGCCGACCCCCAGGACGAACCGGCCGCCGGACAGCACGTCCAGCGACGCCGCCTGCTTGGCCAGTACCAACGGGTTGCGCTGCGGCAGGATCAGGATGCCGGTGCCGAGTTCCAGCCTGGAAGTCACCGCGGCGACGTATGACAGATGTACCAGCGGATCCAGCAGCGGCTCGGTCGGATCCGCCGGCGACGGATCCACCCGCGGTGACGGCAGCACGACGTGTTCGGAAGCCCACCACGACCGGTAGCCGAGTGACTCCACCAAAGTGGCCAGCGAACGGGTCGAAGCCGGATCGATCGTGGTCTTGGTGTTGAAGCCTTGCACCCCCATGTCCATGACCACGTCAACCGGACCGTGACGTCGATCATTCCGCCCGATGCAACAAACCGGCGCCGAGACGCATTCAAGCGGCAACGAAGGGGGGAGGCCGATGAAACAGTTCGTGGACGCAGCGCTGTCCTTCCCCACGCTGTGGTTCAGCGTCGCCGTCGTCGTCATGGTCGCGTTCTGGCTCGTCGCCGCGTTCGGAGCGGTGGAGATCGACGACGTGGCGATCTACGCGGTGCCGGTGTCGCTGTGGGTGCTGCTGAGCTGGTTCGCGTCGCTCGTCGGATCGAGCTACCTGAACCAGAAGTACCTCGTGATCGCCATCGCGATCACCGCGGGCGCGGCGGCGACGGCGCTGGTCATGAAACCGGTCCGGAAGTTGCTCGGCCAGGAGATCCTCCCCAGCCGCAACGACTTCGTAGGCCGCCTGTGCGTGATCAGGACCAAGGAAGTCACCGAGAAGTACGGCCAGGCCGAGGTGACCGCGGACGACGGTTCGTCGGCCGTCATCCAGGTGCGCCACAACGGGAACAAACTGAGCAGCGGAAGCACCGCGCTGATTTTCGACTACGACGACGCCGGCGAGTTCTTCTGGGTCGTCGAGGTCAACTAACAGGGGGGCAAGGAAATGGGTGTTATCTCCGTGGGCCTCGGCGTGCTCATCGCCGTGGTCTTCGTCGTGGCGATCGCGGTGTTCTTGCTGGTAGGACGGCTGTTCAAGAAGGTCGAACAGGGCAAGGCGCTGATCGTGTCCAAGGTCAGAAAAGTGGACGTGACGTTCACGGGAACGGTCGTGCTGCCGATTCTGCACCGCAGCGAGGTCATGGACATCTCGGTGAAGACCATCGAGATCCGGCGCGCGGGTAACGAAGGCCTTATCTGCAAGGACAACATCCGGGCGGACATCCGGATCACGTTCTTCGTCCGCGTCAACAAGACCGTCGAGGACGTCATCAAGGTCGCCCAGGCCATCGGCACTGACCGCGCCAGCCACGACACGACGTTGCAGGAACTGTTCAACGCCAAGTTCTCCGAGGCGCTGAAGACGGTCGGCAAGCAGCTGGACTTCGTCGACCTCTACACCCACCGCGACGAGTTCCGGGACCGGATCATCCAGGTCATCGGCACCGACCTCAACGGCTACAGCCTCGAGGACGCGGCCATCGACTACCTCGAGCAGACGCCGCTCAGCCAGCTCGACCCGGCGAACATCCTGGACGCGCAGGGCATTCGCAAGATCACCGAGCTGACCGCGATCGAGCACGTGCGCACGAACGAGCTGCAGCGGCACGAGGAGAAGGAGATCACCCGCCAGAACGTCGACGCGCGCGAGGCCGTCCTCGAGCTCGAACGGCGGCAGGCCGACGCCGAGATCAAGCAGCGGCGCGAGATCGAGACCCAGCGCGCCCGCGAGGAGGCCGAGACGGCCAAGGTGCAGGCCGAGGAACGCCTCAAGGCGACCACCGCGGCGATCCGCACCGACGAGCAGCTCGGCATCCAGCACGAGAACAAGCAACGCGAGGTCGCCGTCGCTGAGAAGAACCGCGAGCGCGTCATCGCGATCGAGAACGAGCGGATCGAGAAGGACCGCCTGCTCGAGGTCATCGCACGGGAGCGGGAGACCTCGCTCCGGATGATCGAGAAGGACAAGGAGCTCGAAGCCGAGCGCCGCACCATTGCCGACCTCGTGCGCGAGCGCGTCGCGGTGGAGAAGACCGTGGCCGAGCAGGAAGAGAACATCAAGCGGCTGCGCGCGGTCGAGGAGGCCGAGCGGCAGCGGCAGACCGTCGTCATCGCCGCCGAGGCACAGGCGCAGGAGGCGCTGGTCAAGGACATCAAGGCCGCCGAGGCCGCGGAACAGGCCGCGCAGCACCGGGCACGCCAGGAGGTCCTGCTCGCCGAGGCCCGGCAGCAGGCCGCCGAGCTCGACGCCCGCGCCAAGATCCGGCTCGCCGAGGGCGTGCAGGCCGAGGCCGCGGCCGTCGGTCTCGCGGAGGCCGTGGTGGGCAAGGAGAAGGCGCTCGTCGAGGCCACCGCGATCCGCGAGAAGCTCAAGGGTGAGGCGGAAGGTCTGGAGCACAAGGCGAACGCGATGTCCGCGCTCGACGCCGTCACGCGCGAGCACGAGGAGTACCGCCTGCGCCTGGAGGCCGAGAAGGAGATCCGCCTCGCCGGCATCGACACGCAGCGCCAGATCGCGGAGTCTCAGGCGATCGTGCTGGCCGCCGGCCTGGAGAAGGCCGACATCGACATCGTCGGCGGCGAGAGCACGTTCTTCCACAACGTCCTCGGCGCGATCACGATGGGCAAGTCCGTCGACGGCTTCGTCGAGCACTCGGACGTCGCGCAGGCGCTGGCCAAGGAATGGCTGAACGGCAGCAAGAGCTTCCCCGAGGACCTCACCAAGGTGCTCAGCTCGTTCGGCACGGGTGACGCGCAGAACCTCGCCGCCACCGCGATGCTGTCCCAGCTCGCCAAGGACCAGGCCAAGTGACGCTCGACCACGGCGCCTACGAGGTGCTGCGGGCCCGGCTCGCCGACCAGGCGGCCGGGCTCGCCCGGAGCGCCGAAGACCTCAACCAGCAGCGTGTCGAGGTCTTCGGCAGCACCGAACTGACCCTCACCGGCACCGAGCGCATCCGCACCGAGCACAACTGCGTGCCGCGCGACATCGTCGCGATCGGCGACGTGATGTTGTTCGGCTACAACGTCTTCATCGGCCTCAAGCCCGAGACGACCGTGGACGACGTGTTCGCCGTCCACACCCGCGACGGCCTCAGGAAGACCAAGGCGGACTTCCTCGACGACGAACGGTTCCGCAAGGACTTCGCCGAGCTGTACCGGTACTACCGCGACACACGGCTGCTGCAGCTGCGCAAGGTCGACGGCCGGCTGCTCGCGGTGTTCCAGACCGGCGCGCGCATCGAGGACATCCGCGTGCTGCGCTGGACCATCGCCGCCGACGGCACGGTCACCTACGTCGACAACCGCGGCGAACGCGACCACGTCTTCCCGCCACCGCACGACTTCGAGTGGATTCCGACCACCCGTGAGCAGCACGTCCTCGGCAGGCACCCGCACATCTCGATCGAGGACGAGGTGTTCGTCGAGACGGTCGGCGGCGACCTCACCATCAAGATCGAGAACAACACCGAGACCGGCGAGGGTGTCTTCCGCGAACCGGTCGACGAACCGCTGCAGAGCCTCGCCGATGCGGAGGTCTGCTACACCCGGCTCGGCGCGCTGATTATGCTGAAGATCCTGCCCTACAACGAGAAGACCACGCGCTACCTCGTCTTCAACACGCGGACCAAGGGCGTCGTGCGGCTCGACGGCATCGGGCAGGCCTGTCAGCGGCTGCCCGAGGACCAGGGCGTCATCTTCCCCGGCGGCTACTACCTGGCCACCGGCGCCGCCAAGACGTTCGACACCGACACCGACGACCTGGAGTTCGAACGCGTCATCCGGTCCGGCAACGGCGAGGACGTCCTGTACGTCTTCCACGCGCGCCGCGAGGGCCGCACGCTTCTCTTGCCGTACAACGTGATCCGCAAGGAGGTCGCGACCCCGATCGTCTGCCACGGCTACTCGCTGTTCGACGACGGCACGCTCGTGATCTTCAAGGCCACGTCCGAGGAACCCGCGCGCGTGCACCCGATGCAGGTGTGGCGAACCCCGTACAGCGTCGAGGAAACGCAGGGTGAGGGTCCGCTCGCCCGCATCGGCAACGCCGACCTCGTGCGCGGCATCTCCGACGTCCTCTCCGTCGCCCGCATGGTCGGCGAGATGGCACCGTCCGCGCCGGTGTTCGAGGGCCTGATCTCGTTGTGCACCAGGGTGTTCGACTCCTATCACTGGCTGGACGAGTTCGGTGTCGCGCAACCGCTGAGCGAGGTCAAGGCCACCGCCGAGCAGGTACTCGACGAGTTCGAGACGGTCCGCGAGCTGACGGACCAGGCCGCCAAGGCGGTCGAGGACGCCGGGGAACAGAGCCGGAAGCTGGTCCGGCTGGCCCGCGGCGCGGCGCCGAAGGACGCCGACACCTGGGTGCGCCTGCTTGCCGACCTGCGCCGGGCGCAGGGACACCTGATCACGCTCAGGGACGTCAAGTACGTCGACCTCGCCGAGATCGACCTGCTGGACAAGGCGATCGCCGAGGAGCTGAACGCCACCGCCCGGCGCGCGGTCGAGTTCCTGCGCGGCGACGCCGCGTTCGCCGAGCACCACAACGAGGTCGAGGCGATCGCGACCAAGGCGTTCGCGACGGTCGCCGAGGCCCGGCCGCTCCAGACCAGGCTCGACGAGCTGACCGACGGACTCGAGGTGCTCACCGAGGTCGTCAGCACGCTCGACATCGCGGACGCCGTGGTGCGCACCGGAATCCTCGCTCACATCGGCGAGGTGATCGCCGGCGTGAACCGCGCACGGGCCACTGTGGACGGACGACGCCGCGAGCTCGCGCGAGATGAGGGACGCGCCGAGTTCGCCGCCGAGTTCGCCCTGCTCGGCCAGGCCGTGACGGGTGCGCTGGCCGTCGCGGACACGCCGCAACGCTGCGACGACCAGCTCGGCCGGCTGTTGCTGCAGCTGGAGAACCTCGAGTCGCGGTTCGGCGAGTTCGACGACTTCCTCGCCGACATCGGCGCCAAGCGGACCGATGTCTACGAGGCGTTCTCGGCGCGCAAGCAGACGTTGCTCGACGAACGCGCCCGGCACGCCGACCGGCTCGCCGGCTCCGCGGACCGGATCCTCGGCAGCATCCGCCGCCGCACCGAGACGCTCGCCAGTGTCGACGACATCAACACCTACTTCGCGTCCGACCCGATGGTCGCCAAAGTCCGCAAGACAGCCGATGAGCTGCGCGAACTCGGCGATGTGCGGGCCGAGGAGCTCGACGGGAAGCTGCACGCCGCCCGGCAGGAGGCCGGCCGGGCGTTGCGCGACCGCCTGGACCTGTTCGAAGGCGAGTCGATCCGGCTCGGCCGGCACCGGTTCGCGGTCACCAGGGAGGCCATGGACCTCACGATGGTGCCGCGCGACGGCGAGATGTTCTTCGCCCTCACCGGCACCGACTACCGCTGCCCGGTCCGCGACGAGGCGTTCGCACAGACCAGGCCGTTCTGGGACCAGTTGATCGTCTCGGAGACGAACGACGTCTACCGCGCCGAGTACCTGGCGGCGTCGTTGCTCCACTCGGGTGACGTGGTGGAGGCCGTCCACCAGCGGTACGACGAAGGCTACGAACGCGGTGTGCACGACCACGACGCGGCCAAGATCCTCGAAGTGCTGCGCCGCCTGCACAACGGCGCCGGCCTGCTCAGGTACCCGCCGCAGGCGCGGGCGAAGGCGCAGATCTTCTGGGCACAGCACGCGGACGAGAGCTGGACGCACCGGGCGACCTCGCTCGGCCGGCTGCGGGACGTCTTCGGCCACAGCCCGCAGATCGACCTGCTGTGCGCGGAGTTCGGTGAGGCGATCGGCGACGCGCTGGCGGGCGAGTACCTGTTCGAGGAACTGGCCGCGGGCAAGGGTTTCGTGACCAGCGCGAACGCCCGCAAGCTCGTGGACCGGTTCCAGGCGAGGGTCGATGAGGACTTCACCGAGGTGTCGGACCTGAACGCGCGCAAGCAGCTGATCGAGGCATGGCTAGGTGCCTTCGATGAAGCAGACCCCGAGGCGGTGGCGATCATCCTCTGCCCGGACCTGCCGCGGCACGACTCGTCCGCGACGATCACCGAGACCGTCACCGGCCTGCTCGGCACACACCCGCGCATCAAGGACCGGAAACTGGAGATCCGCCTCGACGAACTGCTGGCGCGCACGCGAGTGTTCACCGCGGAACGCGTCCCCGG
The DNA here is from genome assembly GCF_030269605.1 of Lentzea sp. NBRC 105346. Classification (GTDB taxonomy): domain Bacteria; phylum Actinomycetota; class Actinomycetes; order Mycobacteriales; family Pseudonocardiaceae; genus Lentzea. The sequence continues at coordinate 216,761 of NZ_BSTQ01000007.1, read as the reverse complement.
TTTCCGCGCGTACCAACGGCAACGCGACGAGCTCCTGACGCGGCAACGGGAAGCGCTGCGGCTCGAGGAGTACCGGCCGAAGGTGCTGAGCTCGTTCGTCCGCAACCGCCTGGTTGACCAGGTCTACCTGCCGTTGATCGGCGAGAACCTGGACAAGCAGCTGCGCGCCGGATCCGGTCTGCTGCTGCTCATCTCCCCGCCCGGCTACGGCAAGACGACGCTCATGGAGTACGTCGCGAACCGGCTCGGCATGGTGTTCGTCAAGGTCAACGGCCCGGCGCTGGGCCGCGGAGTCACCTCGCTCGACCCGGCCGAGGCGCCGAACGCCACCGCGCGCCAGGAGGTCGAGAAGATCAACTTCGCGCTGGAGATGGGCAACAACGTCCTGCTGTACCTGGACGACATCCAGCACACCTCGCCCGAGCTGCTGCAGAAGTTCATCTCGCTCTGTGACGCACAGCGGAAGATGGAAGGAGTGTGGGATGGCCGCACGCGGACGTACGACCTGCGCGGCAAGCGGTTCGCGGTGTGCATGTCCGGTAACCCGTACACCGAGTCCGGCAAGCTGTTCCGCATCCCGGACATGCTCGCCAACCGCGCGGACGTGTGGAACCTCGGGGACGTGCTGTCCGGCCGCGAGGAGCTTTTCGCGCTGAGCTACCTCGAGAACGCGTTGACGTCCAACGAAACCCTCTCGCAGATCACCGACGTCGAACCGCTGGTGCGAGCCGTGAACGAGCCTGTGCCGTCCGACCAGGAGCGGGTCATGTCCGTGCTGCGCAAGCTGATCCACGTCCGCGACGTCGTGCTGCGGGTCAACCGGGCGTACATCGCGTCCGCCGCGCAGTCCGACGAGTCCCGCACCGAGCCGCCGTTCCTGTTGCAGGGCAGCTACCGCAACATGAACAAGCTCGCGGCGCGGATCGTCCCGGTGATGAACGACGCCGAGGTCGAGGCCGTCATCGACGACCACTACCTGGGCGAGGCGCAGACGTTGACGTCGAACGCCGAGGCCAACCTGCTCAAGCTGGCCGAGTTGCGCGGCCGGCTGACCGACGAGCAGCGAGAGCGCTGGGAGCAGGTGAAGGCTTCCGGCTAGGCGCAGGCGATTCCGTCGAGATCGAGGTCGAGGCCGAAGTCGTCCTCGCCTCGCACCTCGATCTTGTCGATGCCCTGTTCGTGCAGCCACGTGCAGGCGTCCCGCATGTCGAGCACCCACGGCACGCAGTGTTCGACCCCGCCGCTGTCGCGGTAGATGTAGTCGCACAGGCCGTTGATCAGGTCGGGCAGCAACGCGCCCTTCGACGTGGTGGTCGGGGCCGGAGGACGTGCGGCGGGCGGCTCGGTGGTGGCCGGGATCACCTGCTGGCCGGCCGGAACGGGGTCCGGCGCGGGCGGGGGCGGAGCGATCGCGGGCATCGTCGTGGTCGCCGACGCGCTCACGGTCTCCGGTGGCGCCGCCTTGGGCTGCACCATGCGGATGTCGACCGGACGCGCGCCCGCACCAGCGAGCACCGCCGTGACCGCCGCCGCGACCAGCAGCAGCACGGCCGCGACACCGAGACCGCGACGTCTCACCACACTCATTCAGACTCCCCAGGCCAGCACTGTCCCCGTGGAATCGTTCCCCTCACGAATCGTGTTACCGGGTTGCGCTGAACAGCCTCATCCGGTGTGGTCTTGGCAGGCACATCACTCGTTCGTGAGGGGGCCACCAAGTGAGCAACCCAGAACTCGAAGCACGCAACGCGGCGCTGCGCAGCCAGGTCGACACGATGCTGGCGAACCTCGAACGGCAGACCGCGGAACTGAAACAGGCTCAGGCCGACGCGCTGGCCAAGACCGGAAAGGCCACGTCGAAGGACGGACTGGTCGAGGCCACGGTCAACGCGGGCGGCATCGTCACCGACGTGAAGCTCGCCCCGGCGGCGTTCGAACGCAGCACGCCGGAGAAGCTCGGCCGGTCGATCGTCGAGACGATCCAACGAGCCGCCCTGCAGGCGCGAGAACAGGCGGACGCCGCGCTCGCGCCCTATCAGGAAGGACTGCCCGACCTGCCGGACCTCTTCCCCGGCGCGCCGTCGTTGAAGGACCTCATCCCGAAGGCGCCACCGGTCGCTCAACAGCCCCAGCGGCCCGATGACGAGGAGCCGCCGGACTCCTACCTGCGCGGGAGCAACTGGTGAGCGACCTCGAGGTAGACCCCGTCGCGCTGCGGTCGGCGTCGCCGAAGTTCTCGGCGGCCGGCGACAAGCTGCAGCAGGCATGGGAGACGCTGCGGTCGGCCCTCGACGCTCAGGGCGAGTGCTGGGGGAACGACGAGGCGGGCCAGGAGTTCGCCAAGACCTACAAGCCGCTCGCCGAGTCCGGACGCCAGGCGTTCCCGCTGCTCGTCGAGGGCATCCACTCGGTCCGCGAAGGCCTCGACGCCTCCGCGGACACCTGGGAGGCGGTCGACCAGGGCGGCGCGAAGTCGTTCGGAGGGAAGTGAGTCATGGGCATCGAGATTCCGGACGCCGTCAAGTGGCTCACGCCCATCGTCGTCGGCGCGTCGTGGCCCGAAGGCGACGAGACGAAGCTCCGCGCGCTGCGCGACGCGTGGGAGGCGGCGGCCAAGTCCGTCGGAGAGGTGCTCGGGGACGGCAACACCGCGTCCACCGCCGCGCTCGGCTGCATGAGCGGGCAGACCGCGGAGAAGTTCGAGGAGTACTGGAAGAAGTACACCGAGGGCGACGCGTACCTGGTCAACCTGCAGCAACTGTGTACGGACCTCGCGTCGGGCTGTGACAACGCGGCCCTGGGCATCGAGTACACCAAGCTCAGCATCATCGCGTCGCTGATCATCCTGGCGGCGCAGATCGCCGCGATGATCGCCTCGGCGGTCGCGACGTTCGGCACGTCCACCGCGGGCATCCCGATCGCGCAGGCCGCGACGCGCGTGACCGTTCAGATGATCTTCCAGCAACTGATCAAGCAGATCATCATCAACGTCGCGATCAACGTCGGTGTGGACGCCGCGATCCAGGGCATCCAGTTCGCCACCGGCGAGCGGAAGTCGTGGGACGTCGGCAAGACCGTCGACGCGGGCATCGCCGGTGTCGCCGCGGGTGTCGCGTCCGGTGCGGTAGGCGCGGCAAGTAAGGGACTCGGCAACACGACGAGCAACTTCGTGCAGGCCGCCGGTCGCGGCGCGGTCGAGGGCGCCATCGCCGGCGCGGGCGGCAACGTGCTGAACAACCTGGCGCACGGCAAGGTCGGGCTGGAGGACTTCGGTTCCGCGATCCTGTCCGGAGGTGTGTCCGGCAGTGTCGGCGGCGCGGTCGGCGGGATGCAGGGCAGGCACGAAGGGCTCAGCCAGACGTGGGAAACCGGCACGTCGCCCGACGGTTCGGTCACCGCCGGGCACAACACCCAGGGCCACACCTTCCAGACGCCCGACGGGTCGACCGTCCGGGTCGCCGAGGGCGGCAACCCCTATGAAGGTGGCTGGCGTTCGGACCGGGCGGGCCGGTGGATCCCCGCTGACGGTGGGCCGAACAACGTGAACGACCCGACCGAGAGCGACTACAACGTCAAGTCCTCGGCGAACCCGCCGCGGATGGTCGGGCGGCTCGACCTGCCCGACCCGCCGCCTCAGCAGAAGTAGGGCTGCCAGCCCGGAATCGGGGCGTGATCCGGACGGGTCTCGCCCCAGTCCGGGCTGTCCGGCGGCAGCACGTTGTGCTCCGCCACGCGCATCCGCTCGCGCACTCGCCACCAGTTGGCCGGCAACACCACGGCGAGGCCCAGGGCGAACGCCGCGCCCGGCCAGAGCTTGGTGGACAGGAACATCCAGCCGAAGTTCCCCGCGACCGCGGCGACGAACAGCCGCCAGCCGATGCCGACGGTCTTGTAATTGCCCCGATCCGTTCCGGTCGTCCGCAACGCCGCCCACGAGCGCAACTCACGCCATTCCTGGATGGACAGCGGTGTCGGATGCGACGGCACGCCTTGCCGTGACTTGATCAGCTCGGCCAGCTCGCTTGCCTCGTTCACGGGCAGGATCCATTGCTGTGGCGGTGCGACCAGACGCAGCATCGGACTCGCGCCGACCGGCATCTTCACTCCGCCGGGGATCGGCCAGGCCTGCAGATCTTGCGCTGAGCCGGGCTGTACCAGCGTGAGGTCGCCCAGCCACAGCGCCTGCGGATGCACGCCGCCATGCTTCGACTTGTTCAGCTTGTACAACAGGCGATCCCGCTGCACGTACAAGGACGCGCCATCGCGGAGCGGCACGCGTACCTCGACGTTCTTGCCGAGGCCGGCGCCGAGCCGGAACATCCGGCCGCCGAGATAGCCCAGCACCGGGCAGAGCGCCAGCACCGGGATCCAGATGTAGGCGTGCTTCCCCAGCAGCCAGAACACGCTGAGCGGCACCGAGAGCAGCGCCACCCGGCCCCAGACGCGCGGCACGTTCCGGTTCAGCACCCACACGACGCCCGCGATGCCCACCCACCCGAGGACGATCCACGGCACGTGCGCGACGACGAGCGCAATCGCAGGCAGCACAACGGTTCCGGTCAACGCGAGCGTCGCCCCTACCAGCCACCGGACGGCGAGGCTCGGTCCGGCGTTCGAGGTGGCCGGACCCTGCACCGGGGTGGTGCGCTCGCCGGTAGACGGTGGGGGCGTGCCGACCTCGGCCACATGACCGTTTCCGGCGACGGCCGCGGAGTGCACGTCCGGCAGTCCGGAAACCCGGGACCGCACAAGGGAAACGAACTTGTGCGGCTCCTCGACGGGCAGCACCTGTTCGCCGGCGGTCGTCCGCAACACGACGACGTCGCCATCCGGAACCGGCAGGCCACGGCCGTCCGACAGCGTGATCCACGGCGCCTCACCGGGCACCGCCGCCCGCGTGCCGATGCCGAGCAACTCGTTGAAACCGAACGACAACTTGGTCGGCCCCTGCGCCATCCGCCCGGCGCCGGACACGGCGGTGATCTCCAGTCCGCGATCGGTCACCTCGACGGCGTCGGTGTACCAGCTCGGTCTGCGGTCCACGCGGAACTCGAACAGCACCTTGTTCGGCGCCCGCCGCGACACCAGGTGCGTGACGTACGTGGCCACGAACGGCACGCCGAGCATGATCGGCATGTTCACCGCGGGCGACTTGCTGCCGATCACGACGACCGCGGCGATCGCGGCGGCGGCCGAGATCCCGAGTGCTACCCACGGCCAGTGGTGCGGCTTCATCCGGAGCGGTCCGGACCGGCGCGGTGCAACGAGATCCGCAGCAGGACGCGCTGCTCGCGTTCCATCGCGGCCCGGTACTCGGCCCAGTTCTCGTGTTCACCGGAGATGCTGCGGTAGTAGCCGACGAGACCGTCCATCGCCTCGGGCAGCGGGACGATGGTCGCCTCGCCCTCGATCTGTATCCAGCGGCCGAAGAAGCTGTCCGGCAGCACGCACAGTGTCACGCGCGGGTCGCGGCGGATCTGCTTGACCTTGTACGCGGTCTCCCTGGTGCTGACCACGACGTACCCCTCGTCGTCCACGGTCGCGAGAACCGGCGACATCTGGGGTGTGCCGTCCGACCGCAACGCGGCGAACACCGCGCGGTGCTGAGTGCGGACGATCTCCCTTGCCTCATCGAGATCCATGGCGTTCATCTAAGCGACCCCGCACGATGAATGCATGCTCGATCCGGACTCGGTGAGCTGGCAGATGCATTCGGACCCGGCGATGTGGATCGCCGGGATCTCGAGCCTGTACCTGCAGTCGCTGCATCCCGTTGCGGCCGAGGCGATCGTGAAGCACTCCAACTTCCACACCGATCCGCTGGGCCGGCTCCGGCGCACGGCCGAGTTCGTCGCGCTCTCCGTCTACGGCGCACCCGACGATCTCGCCGTCGCGGCGCGGCGCGTGCGGTCGGTCCACCGGCGTCTCCGGGTGGACGAACCGGAACTGCTGTTGTGGGTGCACTGCGCGGAGGTCTACTCGTTCCTCACGGTCATGCAGCGCGCCGGTTACGGGCTCACGCCTCGTCAGGAGAACCTCTACCTCGACGAGCAGCGGCGGACCGCGACGCTCGTCGGGCTGCACGCCGACGAGGTGCCGGGCAGCCGCGCGGAGATGCAGGACTACTTCGTCCGCGTCCAGCCGGAACTCGCGCGGTCGCCGTGGTCCGACGAGATCTACCACTTCCTGCACGGTCCGCGGGTCACCGGATGGCTGCGGCACGGGCTGCCGCTCTACGAGGCGTTGGTCGGCCACCTCGCGTACTCGGTGCTGCCGCCGTGGGCCGTCGAACTGCACGGGTACACCCCGTACCGCCATCCTGACCTGGGTTTGCGGGTGCTGCGACGGGCCGCGCTGCTGATTCCCGGCCGGGTCAGGCGGCTCGTGCCGCCCGGCGAGATCCGGAAAGCAATTCACCGGCTGGGACCGGGTGTGACACCGAGTAAGCGCAAGCTCCCCTAGTTGTCACACATCACAGTAGATCATGGTTTGAACTCCGTAGCATTGCTCACGACATTTGCGTAATCGTTCCAGGAAGGCTTGTCGTGATGCGTCGCGCTGCAATGGTCGCCGCCGCCGCAGTGCTGGTAACCGCGTGTGGGAGCGGGGACACCAGCACGGTCGTGGGCAGAGCGGAGGCCGGTGCGCTCACCGTCGGCGTCCGGTACGACCAGCCCGGTCTGAGCCAGAAGCGGCTCGACGGCCGGTTCGTCGGTTTCGACGTCGACGTGGCGAAGTACGTGGCGAAGGAGCTCGGGGTCGCCGAGGACAAGATCACCTTCAAGGAGGCCCGCTCGGCCGCCCGTGAGTCGATGATCGTGAGCGGCGAGGTCGACTTCGTCGTCGCGACCTACTCCATCACGGACAAGCGCAAGGAACAGGTCGCGTTCGCCGGCCCGTACTTCCAGACCGGCCAGGGCATGCTGGTCCGCTACTCGGACGACTCGATCAAGGGTCCCGAGTCGCTCAACGGCAAGAAGCTCTGTTCCGTCAAGGGTTCCACCTCCGCGCAGAAGGTGAAGAGCGACTTCTCCAAGGACGCGCAGCTCGTCGAGTACGGCCAGTACTCCGACTGCATCATCGGCCTGATGGCGGGCAACGTCGACGCCGTCACCACCGACGAGGTCATTCTCGCCGGCTTCGCCGCGGAGAACCCGGAGCTGGTCAAGCTGGTCGGCAAGCCGTTCACCACCGAGCGGTACGGCATCGGCGTCGCCAAGTCGGACTCGGTCAGCCGGGAAGCGATCAACAAGGCCATCGAGAAGATGATCGGCTCGGGGGAATGGCGCGCGGCGTTGGAACGCAACGTCGGTCCGTCCGGCTACCAGATCCCCGAGCCGCCCCAGGTGACCGAGAAGAGCTAGTTGCTATGGGGGGAGCTTTCCAAGCGCTGGGCGCTTGGAAAGCTCCCCCCATAGCACTTCAGAGAGCGCTCTTCCCGGTCCAGGTCTCCCACGGGATCGACCAGTCGTAGTAGTCGCGGTCCTCCGCGCCCAACTGCACGCTCGATCCCGTGACGACCACCGGGTCGCCGACGATGACCTCGTCGAAGTAGGCCTTCGCGTTGGCGGTGGACAGGTTCGCGCACCCGTGCGACACGTTCTCCTTGCCCTGCGCGTACTCCGAGTCGGGATAGGCGTGCACGAACTCCCCGTTGTTGGAGATCCGCACGGCCCACTGCACCGGCACGTTCTCGTAGTTGTACCTGCGGTTGGTCATCTTGAACGAGTCGTGCCGCTCGGACACCACGTGGATGCCGCTGCGCGTGACGCGCCCCGGATCGGACTCGAGCCCGTACGACGCCGGGAAGTCGAAGATCTGCTGACCGTCCCTGGTGACGACGAAGCGGTGCGTCTGCGTGTCCGCGGTGGCGATGAGAGCGCGACCGATGTTGAACCGCAGGGAGACGTCCTCCAGCCCGAACGCGCCGTCGCCGAACGGGACGCCGTAGAGCTTCGCGGAGACGTTCACCTTCGTGCCGGGCTTCCAGTACTCCTTGGGCCGCCAGTGCACCGCGGCGTCGTCCAGCCACGCCCACGCGCCCTCGGTCGGTACGGACGTCTCGACCTTCAACGCCTTCTCGACCGACGCCTTGTCCTTGACGGGCGCGGAGAACTTGACCGCGATCGGCATCGCGACGCCGTACGTCTGGTCGTCCCCGGCGTCGAACCGCGCCGCGATCGTGGTGCCCGGCTTGACCGTGTGGAACGTGCCCGCGACCGGCACATTCCCGCCGTCCGCGCCCACGGCGGAGCCGGACCACGTGTACGCCTTGTCGTAGCCGAGCGGCTCGGTGGCGAGCCAGCTCGTCTTGTCGGCGGACAGCTCCCCCTGTACGACCCGGTTGTCCGCACCGGTCAACGCGACGGACGTGAGCGTCCCGTCCTTCACCGACACCTTGAACGGCCCCGCAGGCGCGACGCCCTCGGCGCCACCCGCCGGTGACACCTCCAGTACAGCCTTCGGTTTCGGTTGTTGTTGTGGTGCATTGGTTTGCGCGGCCGGAGTCCCCTCAGAACACCCGGTCACGATCAACGCCACGCCGGCCAGTACGGCCGCCACCCCTGCCCTTGACACTTGCTCCCCCTGCGTCCCCTCGTTCGACGAACTAGGTGACGCGTCAGGGGTCTAGGCGTTGTTTGTGACCCCGATCACTACGTTCTGAGCAGCGCGATCACCGGTCCGGACCAGGCCTTTTCGCCCTTTTGGGGTACCCGAGTGGTCTTGATTCACCCATAGTGCTATGACCGTGAACACGTTAGGCTCTTGCGCGCAGGCCGTGGTTTCTGTGTTCGTGCTTCACACGCTCGCGGAACAACACGCGGGCGTGCTGTCCGCCGAAGTTGGCGAGTGGAACGCCCCCGGGACGGCCGGGGTTGCACGGTGCAGCCCCAAGCTTTCCTGCGATGGAGGCAGGTACATGGCACAGGGCACTGTCAAGTGGTTCAACTCCGAGAAGGGCTTCGGCTTCATCGCCCAGGACAACGGCGGCGCTGACGTCTTCGTCCACTACTCGGAAATCCAGGGCCAGGGCTTCCGCACCCTGGAAGAGAACCAGCGGGTCGAGTTCGAGGTCGGACAGGGCACCAAGGGGCCGCAGGCCCAGAACGTCCGCGCCATCTGAACCCAGAGTTGGCACGAGCCCCTCACACCTGACGGGTGAGGGGCTCGTGCTTTTACTTGAGAACTAGTAGCCGCGCTGGCGGGCTTCCCACTCCAGTCGCTGCATGACCCACTCGGTGGCGAGCGCCTGCGGAGACGTCTGCCGCTCGGCGGCGAGCTCCTTCAGCTGTTCGTTCGCCATCAGCTGCAACCGAAGCTGGTAGACCTGCGCGTTGCCGAAGCTGCTGCCCGCGGTGGTCTCGGCGTCGTCCGGTGCGAGTGCGGCCAGATACGAAGTCAGCTCTTCGTCGGGCAGGGTCTCGTCCACGGGCTCGGGGGCCGGGGGACGGTGACGGCCGGACTTAGAGCGTCCAAGGGATCCGATAGGCACCGCGCAACGATAACGGTTGGATGACGAAAGCACACGCCCTGTGTGCTTGGTCACGTGTGCGGGCACGAATACGCGCTGCTCAGGCAGTCGGCAGGACCGGGATGAGAGGGGGATTCCCGCGACGGGCCGCGACGCCGAAGGCGAGCCGGCCGGGGGTCCGGGGGCGCAGCCCCCGGCTGGGGTTTGGGGGCTAGGCCCCCAAAAAACACCCTCGACGCAGAGCCGGCGAGTGCGAGGCGCCAGCCGAGCCGAGCAGGCTCCGCCCAAGGAGAGGCCCCCGCGCCAGGGGGAGGAACGCGGGGGCCGGAGGGGATCTCCACAGGCGCTGACCGGGGGTGTGTCAGCAATCGGATTGTTGCACGGTCACGCGTGGTCCGGGAGTGGGAAACGCGGAAATCTTCAGCTGGCCGTTGCTTTGAAACCGCGCAGCCGCAAGCTGTTGCTCACGACGAACACGCTGCTGAAGGCCATCGCGGCGCCCGCGATCATGGGGTTGAGCAACCCGAGCGCCGCGAGCGGAACTCCAGCGATGTTGTAGGCGAACGCCCAGAACAGGTTGCCCTTGATCGTGCGCAACGTGCGGCGCGACAACCGGATGGCGTCGGCCGCCACGCGCAGGTCGCCGCGCACCAAAGTCAGGTCTCCGGCCTCGATGGCGACATCGGTTCCGGTGCCCATGGCGAGCCCGAGGTCCGCGGCGGCCAGAGCGGGTGCGTCGTTCACGCCGTCGCCGACCATCGCGACAACCCGTCCGGATTCCTGGAGCCGGCGCACGGTCGCCACCTTGTCGGCGGGCATGACCTCGGCGATCACCTCGTCGATGCCGACCTCCGAAGCCACAGCGCGGGCCACCGCCCAGTTGTCGCCGGTCAGCAGCACCGGCCGCAGACCGAGTGCGCGCAACGACCGCACGGCTTCGGCGCTCGTGGGCTTCACCGTGTCCGTCAACGCCAGCGAGCCGAACACCACCCCGTCCACGGTCACCTCGACGACCGTCCGCGCATCATCAACGGAAACAGCCGGGCGTCCGACGACGACCTCGCGCCCTTCGACTATTCCCGAAACCCCGAAGCCGGCGGAGTTCGCGAACGACGACACGGGCGGAACGTCCGGAGCCGCACGGACGATCGCGGCACCGATGGGGTGCTCGGACGCGCTCTCCACACCAGCGGCGAGCCGCAGCAACGAATCAGCGGAGACGCCATCGGCCGGGATCACCTCGACCAGCGACAGCCGGCCGCTCGTCACGGTGCCGGTCTTGTCCAGCACGACGGTGCCGACCCGGCGGGTGGACTCCAGTACCTCGGGACCTTTGACCAGAATCCCGAGCTGCGCGCCACGACCGGTGCCGACCAGCAACGCGGTGGGCGTCGCCAGGCCCAAAGCACATGGGCAAGCGATCACGAGCACGGAGACGGCGACCGTCACGGCGAACTCGAGGGGCCGACCGGCCAGCAGCCAGCCGCCGAGAGCCAAGAGGGCGATTCCCACGACCACGGGCACGAACACCGCGGACACGCGGTCGGCGAGCCGCTGGATCTCGGCCTTGCCCGCCTGCGCCTGCTCGACGAGCTTCGCCATGCGGGCGAGCTGGGTGTCGGCGCCGACGCGCGTCGCGGAGACGACCAGCCGGCCGCCCACGTTGACGGTGCCGCCGACGACCTCGTCGCCCGCGCCGACCTCGATCGGCACGGACTCACCCGTGACGGTGGAACGGTCGACGGCCGAGCTGCCGTCCGCCACTACTCCGTCCGTGGCGACCCGCTCACCCGGACGGACCAGGAAGCGTTCGCCAACGTGCAGCTGGGAGATCGCAACGCGCAGCTCAACGCCGTCGCGCAGCACCGACACGTCCCTGGCGCCGAGCTGGAGGAGCGCCTTCACGGCGGCGCCCGCGCGGCGTTTCGAGCGGGACTCCAGCCAGCGGCCCAGCAGCAGGAAAACGGTGACGCCGACCGCGACTTCCAGGTAGATGTCGCCGGACGTCGAGGGGCGCGGCACGAGGCTGAACCGGTGCGTCATGCCGATCATGCCCGCCGAGCCGAACACCAGCGCGTAGACCGACCACAGGTAGGCGACGGTCACGCCCATCGACACCAGCGTGTCCATGGTGCTGCTGCCGTGCCGCAGGTTGACCGCGGCGGCGCGGTGGAACGGCCACCCGCACACCCACACGACCACGCTGGCCAGCGCGAGCGAGACCCACTGCCAGGCAGGGAACTGCAGTGGCGGCACCATCGCGAGCGCGATCACCGGCAACCCGAGGAACGCCGCGATGCCGAACCTGGGTCCGAGGTCGTCCGGTTCCTCCGGTGCGATCTCGGGTTCGGCGGCGTCGTAGCCGGCCGCGCGGACCGTGGAGACCAGGTCCGACACGTGCATGCCGACGGGGAACTCGACGCTGGCCTTCTCGGTCGCGTAGTTCACCGTGGCGACAACGCCGTCGAGTTTGTTCAGCTTGCGTTCGATCCGTCGCGCGCACGACGCGCAGGTCATGCCGGTGATCGACAGCTCGACGGTGCTCATGCCAGCGCGTATCCGGCTTCCTTGACGGCCGCCTCGACCTCGTCCTGCGCGAGCTCACGGGAGCTGGTGACGGTCACCGCGCCGGTCTCCAGGACGACGTCCACGCCGGTCACGCCGGCGACCTCGGACAGCTCCTCCTTGACGGAGCTGACGCAGTGGCCACAGGTCATGCCGGTGACTGTGTAGGTGGCGGTGACGGACATGGTGCCTCTTCCTCTCGTCGGGGCCACGAAGCATACCCCTGGGGGGTAGGCACTCTACTGTGGAGGCTCGAACTTCTCGATGTCCGTCTCGAGTCGTTCGACGAGCTGCTCGAGGTTCGCGAGCATGTCGTCCAGCTGGCTCATCCGGTCGCCCAGGACGCCCTCGATGTCGGCTTCGAGCCCGGCGAGGTTCAGCGCGGCGAGCACAGCCTGTGGATCGAGCTCCGGCTGAGGGGTCTCAACTGGTTCAGGTTTCGGGTCGGACTCAGTCATGACTCCATCTTCTCCTGGGTAACTAAGTGGTCGTGCACCCTCGTCCTGTACGGAACGTGACGCAGGGTGGCAGTCGAATCACTCTGCGGGGGGCTGCGGCTGTTGTCCGAGGTCGCTTAGCCTCGCGCCAACCTCAAGTCGGGGAGGGCGTCATGAGCGGGTCTCTTGAAGTACGCAAGTTCCTGTGGACGCAGGACGAGTCGATGTCCAGGCAGGGCCCGAACGTGCCGGCCCAACGCACCGGAGAGCCGTCACGGATCTCCGACGAACAGGTCCACCGAGCCCGCCTGGCGGTCGCGCGCGGCGCGATGAGCGCCGAGGACTGCCGGATGCTCCTGGACATGCTGGGTCTCTCACCCGGCGAGGACGGCGGGGCTCCGCCCGTCCAGCGCTGACACGCGAGAGCGGCTCCCGGCCCGAGGCGCGCACCCCCCGGAAGCGCGTCTCGGGCTAGGGCCGCATCTCGAAACATACCCACCGGTCTCTTTCCGGGCAACGGACTTAACCTGGTGTCATGCCCCAGCAGGATCGGGCGCACGCGACCCGTGAGGCGATCCTCCGCGCCGCTGCGGAGGAGTTCGACCGGCTTGGCTACGAGCGCACCTCGTTGAAGGGCGTGCTCGGGCACAGCGGCCTCACCAAGGGCGCCTTCTACTTTCACTTCGCGTCCAAAGAAGCGCTGGCAGCGGCCCTCGTCAGCGGCCAGGACGACCTCTGGGCGCGGATGCGCGAGGACTGGGACGGGCGCGCGCTCGACCCGTTGCGCCGGCTCGTCGGGATGTTCCACGAGGCCGCCGAGCGCATGGCCGCGGACGTCACCCTCCGTGCCGGCGTCCGCCTCGCTGCCGATCGCGAGGTTGGTTATCCCGGCCTGCCCAGCGCCCACCTGGAGTGGGAGAAGATCATCGAGGCCTACCTGGTCGACGCGCGCGACGCGGGCAACCTCCGCGACGGCGCCGACCCGGCGGCGCTTGCCCGGACGCTGTGCGCGGCCACGCTCGGCGCCCGGTTCATCTCCTCGGCCACGACGCGCTGCGCCGACTTCCCCGCGCGCACCCGCGAAATCCTGCGGTACGTGCTGTCCTCCGTGATCTCCGACGACTGGCTTCTTGCCGGGCCAGAGGTTTTGTGACAGTGTTATAAAACATGGAGACGATCGCACGCGAGACCAGGGAAGCCCTCGTCGGCCTCGGCGGCCGGTTCATGACCTCGCCCCAGCTGGCGGCCGAACAGGAACGTCTCGGCCTGCCCAAGGGCGCGCTCTACTTCCGTGGCCGCGCGTCCGTCCTCGGCGACGTCACGCCGGACACCGTCGCCACCCTGTTCGGGCTCTTCCCGAAGTGGCTGCCGCGAATGGTCCACGTGACCCTGCCGCCCGCGCAGGCCGTCTCCGCGTACCTGGCCGCGTGCTGGGGCTGGGCCCGCGAGCACCTGCCCGCCGACGAACGCCTCGCGTCGCTGCTCCTGAAGGTCGTGGACTCTGTTGATGGGACAGCCCTGCCGCTCTTCGCCGGCTGGCAGGCCGCCCCGCGCCCGGACGACGCCAAGGCGTTGCTCGGCCACGCCCTCATGGTCGCCCGCGAGCTCCGCGGCGGACTCCACTTCGCGGCGCTGCGCGTCTCCGGCATCTCCGTTCCCGAAGCCGTCACCGCCGACCCCGGCGGCGGACGCCCGCGCCTGCTGCGCACCGGCTGGCGCCCGGAGGAGGTCGACGCGCTCTACGCGGGCATCGCCGGCCGTGAGGAGGAGATCGTGAAGCGGTGGCAGGAAGCCGAACAGCTGACCGACGTGAGTTTCGGCCACGCGTTGGGCGTCCTCTCACCCGAAGAGTTGATCGACCTGCGGGATCGGATGCTCGCGATCGAGGTGGTTTGAGCAGGTCAGCCCACAACCGGTACCCCCGTTTTGGAGATGCGGGCGGGCATGCCATATGCTTACCGTGCTTCCAGCGGAGACCGAGTCCCCATCGTCTAGCGGCCTAGGACCCCGCCCTTTCAAGGCGGTAGCGCGGGTTCGAATCCCGTTGGGGGCACGTAGTACAGTGTTCAAAGCAGTGCAGTGTGAAAAGCAAGGCCCAGTGGCGCAGTTGGTTAGCGCGTCGCCCTGTCACGGCGAAGGTCGCGGGTTCGAGTCCCGTCTGGGTCGCTTCAGTTCTCATGGCCAGGTAGCTCAGTTGGTACGAGCGACCGCCTGAAAAGCGGTAGGTCGGCGGTTCGACCCCGCCCCTGGCCATCCTTCTTCCGAAAGACCCCCGGTTTTCGTGCCGGGGGTCTTTCGTTATTCGTGCTCGTTTTGCAGCATGGGCGACGTCACATCGATTTCGTTGTCCGCCGTGATGCGCTGCAACAGTTCCCAAGTCCGATGTGTACCCACACCAAAGACGCCACTTCCCGGCGTGATTCGCGCCACTACGTCGGCAAGAGTCGGCTTGAAACAAATGGAAGCTCGATAGAGAAACGACGCGTCGAAGTGCCGAGGCCCGCGTAGCCCGTTCGTCGGCTCGCCACACAACCCGAGGTCGCAGCCGCAGGCGTTGACGTACATCGACCGGCCGCCGCGGAACGTGCGCATGCACCGGGGCAGTTCGCGGCCGTTGAGCACCTCGACCCGGATTTCCTGACCACGCCGGTCGATGATCCGCTGCCCGGAGCTGTCGGTCCGCGCGCCGAGATTCCCCGCGCGCTTCTCGCACATGTTCACCAGCAAGGTCGACGCGGCCAGCAGCCGATAGGCCTCCTGCGAAAGCACCCCCGAGCCGGACGTCACGGCCTCCGCGTCGTCGAGCCACACGGCGCTGACGAGCTTCTCGCTGGAGGAGCCGGCGGCGAGTACGAGCCGGGCCGCCGCGCGGACGAACGGGTGCTCGTCGCGATCGGCCGCGATCCGAGAGGTGATCGACGCCAGCCGCGCCGGTTCCGTGCGGCCGATCGACAGGCCGAGCGCCTGCACGGCCAGCATCCGGCTGAGCCACGACCGGGCGTGGCCGAGAATGCGCAGCAGCAGCTCGACGCGGTACTCGGGGACGTGGCCGTGCCGGTGCCACGAGCTCACCGCGGCGATCTTCACGCCCTCGGCGAGCGAGATCTCCAGCCCGACGTCCGGGACGTCCTCGTCGCCGCGGCGGTAGCCCTCGTACGGCGGCATCACGCCTTTCGCGACGGTGAGCAGAAGTTCTTGTACCGCAGCGGAATCCGTGCAGCGTTCGGCCAGCATCGGCAGGATCCACGCCATGTGCGCGAGCCCGACGGCGAGGCTGCGCCACGCGGCCTCCTTGCGGAACACCGGTGACAGGTCGACGGTGAACGCGTCGTGGCAGATGCGCTGCCAGTGGTCGTGCAGCGTCTCCCACACGGCGTCGCCGCCGTCGGCGAGCTGGAAGCAGAGCTCACGACGCAGCCGGAAGCTGTTGCGCGCCATCCGCGGCGGCAGCAGCTCGTGCCACAGAAACCGTTGCAGCTCAGGGGAGTTGCGGATGTCGACCGCGCGGACGAACGCCAGGTGGTCGTCGCGGTTGCCCGTCGGCCACACCTCGCGCAGCAGCTCGTTCACGTCGGCCGCGAGCGTGTCCGTGGCGCCCGCGGCGGCGAAACCGTCGTACAGCGCGGTGAGGATCTCCAAGTGGTGCGCGGACTTCGCGGGCCGTACCGCGTGGAAGACGTCCGCCACCGAAGAACCGGCCAGGACCATCGCGGACACGGCGAGCGCGCCGAGCACGAACTCCGACGGGTCGCGGCTCAGCGCGGACGACCAGGTGGCGGTCTCGGTCAGCGGCACGCCGATACCCGCCGCGAACGCCTGCACGGCCGGGCTGCGGAACACCACGACCTCGGAGCCGTGGTCCTGCCGGATGACGATGACCTCGCGCTGCTCCAGCGCGGCCCGGCCGAGCAGCAGCCGCTCGTGCCGTTCGTCGGACAGCCCGCGCACGACCTGCGACCAGCGCACGCTCTCCGACGCCTGGATGAGCGCGAGCCGGCCGACCTGGGCCAGGCAGTCGTGCTCGGCCGACGACTCCAAGGGCGGCTTTCCCAGCGCGACACCGCACACACCGGCCAGCCAGCCGGTCTCCCTGCGCAGCCGCCGGGGTTCGGTGAAGGCGGCGAGGATCTCCTCGCCGCGTCCCTGAGCGCTCGCGGCGAACGCGAGGGACATGCGCAGCTGTGCGGGCTCGCGCGACGCCTGGCTGCCGGTGAACATCGGCGTCAGCACGCGGAAATGGCCCTCGCTGGGCAGCACGCCGAGCGCGGTGAGCCGTTCGGCCAGATACTTCGCCATCCCGTCCGGGCCGAGCGTGGAGAGCAGCACCTTGTTCGTGGTGCTGCCCGGCGGGAACAGCCGGCGCGGCAACGCGGCGAAGAACGGGATGCCCGCGTCCTGCAGCTCCTGCAGCCTGCTCGCGATGTCGACCCGCCGGTGCGGGCCGGACGCCGTGACGTTGAGCTTCTCGAGATCGTCGATGACGAGCGCGAGCCGGCCGTTGCCGATCAGCGAGCTCCACATCCGGTCGGCCTCGCGGTCGTCCACCCCGGCCGCGGACATCCGCAGGTGGAAGCGGTTGCGCGCGATCTGCGCGATGGTCGAGCCGCCCGTCAACTCGATGGCGCGCACCGGGATCGCCAGCACGCGACTACGCGCCAGCTCGTCGGCGAGCAACACGAGGAACGCGCTGCGGCCGCTGCCGGGCTCGCCGCCGATCAGCGTGGACCGCGAGTAGCCGCCACGCACGAAGTCCGCGACCAGCGCCTTGGCCAGCGACTCGCGTTCGTGCGGGACCGGCAGCTCCGCGAGGTCCTTGGTGAACAACGACGACGCGTCGCGTTGCGCGGTCACCAGCGACTGGCGCGGCACCGCGTTGCGCACGCGGAAGAAGAAGATCAGGTAACCGAGGACGGCGACGGCGAACGTGGCGGCGACGTTGATGCTCAGGTCTTCCAGCGCGTCGCGCCAGCCGCGGTGCACCACGCGGCTGGCGATGCCCGCCAGCACCAGAAGACCGACCGCCGACACGGTGATCGTGACGGCGAGCGAGGTTCTGGAGCGTGCGGGCATGGTGTCCTAGTGCTTGGTGAAGATCGGGCGGCGCAGGATGGTCTGGCCCGCGTCGAGCACGTGCTCCGCGCCGGTCGTCGACGTGAGGTCGATCGCGAACGCCGCGATCGCGGTGGCCACGTCCTCCGGCGACTGCGGCCGGCCGAGCGCGGTGGCGTCGGCGATCGCGCTGTCGTCGAGCGGAACGCCGCTCGCGTCGCTGAGCTGCCGGGCGTTGGACGTGTCGACCGTGCCGAGCGTCAGGACGTTGATCCGGATGCCGTCCTTGCCGAGCTTCGGCGCGAGCGATCGCGTCAGGCCGGACAGGCCCGCCTTCGCCGCCGAGTAGCCGGGCGCGCCGTAGCCGCCGTAGGCGTTGATCGACGAGATCAGCGTGATCGACCGGTCGCCGGAAGCGTTGCGCAGCAACGGAACCGTGTGCCGGATGACGTTGAACGCGCTGTGCAGGTTCGTCTCGACGACGCGCCGGAACACCTCCAGCGACTCGTCGGTGACGTCGGCCGCGTTGAGCTCGTCGAGGTCACCGCCACCCGCGACCACGACGACGTAACGCAGTTCCTGCAGCGCGGCGACCCGCGTGGCCATGGCGTCGTCGTCGAGCACGTCGCAGACCTGCAGGCCGGGGGCCGGTTTCTTGTCCCAGCCGACCGCGGCGAGCCCGCGTTTCGCGAACACGTCGAGGGTGGCCCGGCCGATGTCGCCCGCCGCCCCGGCGACGACAACCTCGGGAACGCTCATGTGGAACACCTCGCTCCAAGTGTGGTCATTGTTAGCGCTTACCCACCAGCACCGTCGCGTGCCGCTGCCATCCCAGTGCGTTGTACAGGCCCTCGCCCGCCGGGCTGGCGATGAGGATCCCGGTGGTCGCGCCGTGCGCGGCGGCCTCGTCGACCAGCGCGCTCATCACCGCGCTCGCCAGGCCGCGCCTGCGGTGGCGGGGACTGGTCACGATGTTGTGCGCCACGGCGTCCGTGCCGACGAGCGGCATCATTCCGCCGGCGGCCTCTTCACCGTCGCACTCGATCCGGGTCGTGATCACGCCGTCCGTCGCCGACGTGCTGACCGTGTATCCGACCGGCGGCTTGTGCGCGGGACGGTCGCGCAGGTCGCGACTCATCAGGCTTTCCGTGCGCAGCACGGTGAGGCCCGCGTCGTCGAAGATCCGCAGCACGCCGTCGCAGTCCGTCGTGGGCACCGTCAGCCAGTGGTCGTCGGCCAGGTCGGCCGCGAGTGCGGCGACCGCGCCCGCCTCCAGCACGACCACCTCGACCTGCCTGCCCTTCTCACCCACCGGGACGTGCAATGCGCCCCGCTCCTCGACCGCCGCGGCGAAGCCGCGGGCGAGCGCCCAGCCCGGCTGCCAGCGTCGGATGAGGTCCCCCAAGTTGCTCATGGACAACAACCTAGTTGTCAACCTGGGTTGACACGAGTCGAGGTGTCAACGTAGGTTGACGCCATGACGGAAGCAACTGATCTGGCCACCGCGGCCGGCGACCGTGATCCCCGCGTGGGACTGCGTGCGGTCAGCGCGTTGCGGCGGTTGCTGGAGACCTTGGAGGCGGCCCAGGTCCGCAGCGCTCGGGCGCAGGGCTGGTCGTGGCAGGACATCGCGGCCGAGCTGGGGGTCACCCGGCAGGCCGTCCACAAGAAGCACGGGGGTCGATGATGATCGGGGAGCGGTTCACCAAGGAGGCGCGGCAGGCGGTCCGCGACGCGATCAAGGTCGCGGAACAGGATCAGGTGCAGGTGTCACCGCAGCATCTGCTGCTGGCGTTGCTGGACAAGACGCCGGTGCTGTCCGGCGTGCCGCGGGAGGACGTCGAGGCGGCGTTCCGCGACGCCCGGCGCAAGGGCGGGCTGAGCAAGACCGACGTGGAGGCGTTGCGGTCACTGGGGATCGACGTCGACGAGATCGTCGACAGCGTGGAGCGCTCCCTCGGGGAGGGCGCGCTGTCGAAGGAGAAGCCGCGCAAGCGGTGGTTCGGCGTCGCGATCGACGGTGACGTGAAGAAGACGCTCGAGCGCAGCCTCCGCGAGGCACGCGACCTCGGCCACAACCACCTCGGCAACGAGCACCTCGTGCTGGCGCTGTTGCAGGGCAAGGGAGTCGTAACCGAGGTGCTCGAGTGGCACGGGGTGCACTACGCCGATGTCAGGAAGCAGGTTGCGGACAGGGCTTAGGTTCCGACCAGGTGACGTGGGGCAGGAAGAACTGGATGAGCGGGCCGATGCCGACGGCGTAGAGGATGGTGCCGACGCCGACCGTGCCGCCGAGCAGCCACCCCGAGGCGAGGACGGTCAGCTCCACGACCGTCCGGACGAGCCGCAATGAGATCCCGGTCCGCGCGCAGAACCCGGTCGTCAGGCCGTCGCGCGGGCCGGGGCCGAGGCGGGAACCGATGTAGACCGCGGCGGCGAGGCCGTTCAGCACGATGCCGAGGACCAGCAGAACCGCGCGCAGTACTAGGTCCTCCGGTGCCGGCAACAGCCAGAGCGTCACGTCCACGGAGACGCCGATGACGACGACGTTGCTGACCGTGCCGACGCCTGGCCGCTGCCGCAATGGGATCCAGCACAACAGCACCAGCACGCCGACGATCGCGGTGATCAGGCCGAAGCTCAGCCCGGTGCGCTTGGTGAGCCCCTCGTGCAGCACGTCCCACGGGTCCAGGCCCAGGCCGGAGCGGATCTGCATCGCCATGCTCGCGCCGTAGAGCCACAGGCCCGCGAAGAGCTGCGGGACGCGGCGGGCGGGAGCGACGGACACGTTGACGGGGTACAGGGCGGCGAGCTGCATGTGGCTCATCCTGAGCGGCCATTGGCCTTGCACTCCATAGCCAATTCGCAATAATTGGCCACATGCAGCTTGGTAGTCGTGTGTCCGGCGCTCGATTGGCCCGCTTGCTCGGGGAGTGGCGCAAGCACGGCGCCCGGCAGGGATCGGCCGACCTGGCCGCCGCGATCAAGCTGCTGGTGCACGAGGGCCAGCTGCCCGCCGGGACGCGGCTGCCGTCCGAGCGGGAGCTGACCGACGCCCTGCCGGTCAGCCGCACGACCATCACCGCCGCTCTGGACCAGCTCCGGGGGGAGGGGCTGGTGGAGAGCAGACGCGGCGCGGGCTCGTGGATCAACGCGCCCGTGCGGTCCTCGGGTGGCATCTCGGGGACGTGGGACGGGTTCGTCGACCTGGCCCGCGCCGCGCCGCCCGCCGTGCCCGGCACGCTCGCGGCGATGGACGCGGCGCGGGCCCGGATGCCGGAGCACCTGCTGACCCACGGCTATCACGAACTCGGCCTGCCGTCGTTGCGGCAACGCATCGCCGACCGCTTCGCCGTGCGCGGCCTGCCGACGTCACCGGACCAGATCGTCGTGACGAACGGCGCGCAGCACGCGCTGGCGTTGATCCTGCGCATGCTGACCGGTCCCGGCGACCGCGTGCTCGTCGAACAACCGAGCTACCCCAACGCTTTGGAGGCCATCCGGTCGGCGTTCGCGATCCCGGTCCCGGTCGCGATGACGCCGGAGGGCTGGGACGTCGCCGCCTGGGAGGCGGCGGTGCGCCAGGCCGGTCCGCGGGTCGCCTACCTGATCGCGGACTTCCAGAACCCCACCGGGCAAAGGCTTTCCGCCGAGGGGCGGGAACGGCTCGCCGGCGTGCTGCGCCGGCATCGGACGCCGATTGTCGTGGACGAGACGGTGGTGGAACTCGATCTCGAAGGCGATCCGGTCGACGGGCCGCCGCCGGTGGCGTCCTTCGCCGACGACCTCGTGCTGACGATCGGATCGGCGAGCAAGTCGCACTGGGGCGGACTGCGGGTCGGCTGGATCCGCGCGTCCGCGGAAATGGTGCACCGCCTGCTGTCCACGCGCACCGCGATCGACCTGGGCACACCGGTGTTCGAGCAGCTGGTGCTCGACGAGCTGCTCACCTCGCCGGAACCCGTTCTGGCGCAACGACGTGCGGAGCTCGCCGCGCAACGCGACGTGGCGGTCGCGGCACTGCGCGAGAACTGTCCACAGTGGAGTTTCACGGTGCCGTCGGGTGGAATGGGCATCTGGTGCGATCTCGGCGCGCCGGTGAGCACCAGAATCGCTGTGGTGGCCCAGAATCACGGGCTGCGACTCGTGCCGGGTCCGCGGTTCGCGGTCCACGGCGGCTGTGAACGAATGCTCCGAGTGCCGTACACGCAGTCGGCCGAAGTGCTGAACGAAGCGCTGCGCCGTTTGGGGGTGGCAGCTGCATCCGTTGGGACGCAAGGGATTCCGCTGGATGAGGTGGTCGTCCCGGTGGCCTGAAAAGCATTGGGCCGGTCCCCCGCAGCGGTGGGGACCGGCCCGACACCTGCCTGTTCACTCGGCGCAGCCCCTCGATGTGCCGGCTGGACAGGCAGTTTGGTGGACCTGCGGCGGGGACGCTCCAGGGATGTGCGTCCCCTGCCGCAGGTTTCCCGTGTGATCCGGCCGCCTCGGGGGCAGACGTGACGACCGGATCAGACCCGACCTGCCAGGGCGCGGTTGGCAGGTCAGGAAGACTGGTTTCGTTTCGGTACAACGGGAGTTGCGAGTTCAAGTAACGGTGCGCTACGGAACGAGACGGTCACGTTCGCGCATCAGGGCAGACTGGTCCCCTGGAACTCAGTCGGGTGAACTGCCCGGACGCTCTGACAAGCTGCCCGGTGACCGTCCGTCGGTGCGTTCCTCAACCGTCCATCTGGTGGGAGGGAAGAGCGCGCTGTGGGACGGGAGGACGGCGAGCACACCGTGCTTGCCGCCGGTGTTGTCCTGGTGCCCGGACGAGGCCGACGGCGCCGTGGAGGCGGGGGCGGGCTGCGGGCTGGGCATTGGGCCCGACGGGTGCGGGATGGTCCAGTCGACGCCGGTGTCCGCGGGCTGCTCCTGCTTCGGCGGTGCGGGCGGGGCCGGTTGAGCCTTCTTGATCTGGATCACGGGCGGTGCGGGTGCCGGCGCCGGTGCGGGCGGAGGGGCCGCGGCGGCCAGCTTCGCGGCCTTACGCGCGGCGTTCGCCTGCAGCTTGGCGGCGATGACCGGGGCGGGCGCCTGGTTCGAGACCGAACCCGTGCGCGTGCTCCCACTGCTGCCGCTGGTGTAGTCGAGTGCCGGGCCGTCGTCGGCGGGCTGCTCCGGTGCCGGGGGCAGCACCGCGATCTTGCGGTTCTGCTTGTGCTCGACGACGCGGTCGGTGAGCTTGAGCGCCCAGCCTGCCGGGTCCTGGAGCAGCTGCGGCTCGGCGGTGATCTCGACAGCGGGTGGCTGGTCCGTGCTGGCCTCGGCGATCGCGCCGCTGAGGAGCCAGGCGGCGGCGGTCAGGCCGCCGAGCGTGACGGCACGCAACAGCAGCACACATGCGCGGCTACTTGCCATGCCCATCACCACCGTCCACCGTTCAGGTCACCGCCAACGCACAGCGCCGTCGGAGGTCGACGTTGAGCTATGTCTAGCACTGGTGAGTGACTTTGCGAACGTTCTTGACGCAAAACACTCGGAAGGGCGGTCCGGTGCGGCTGTCCGGGTTGCCCTGTCCAGGCGCGAACACAGTCCGTCGCGTTCACGCGATCGCGTGAAGGGCTTCCGGTGCCACTGTGGACGTTCCCCGGCGGGTGCATCGTGTCCTTCGTGGACACCTCACCCATGGCGACTGACCAGGTCATCGGCCTTGCTTCGCTCCTGCCGCGAGCGCGGGCGGCGCTGGGTGACGTGCTGCTGCACGACGACGGTGGTCCGCATGAGTGTTTGGTCCGTTCGGGCGAACTCCTCGTACGCCGTGCTGCGGCAACGGATGCCCGCAATCGTTTGCGTCGCTGGATTGATCGCATCGCGGACGAGGCGGGAATGGTCCACATCGTCCTGCGGCCGGCCGAGCGTGGCCGGTGCGTCGAGATCGCCCGCGAGATCGGCGCCGCGCCGAACCACGTCCACTTCGCGTGCCCGATCATGATCGGCACGTCGCGACCGGTGATCGGCAAACGCTTGCCCTCGCCCGAGGGAACGGTTTCCGGCGTCGTGGGCGTGCTCGACACGCCGCCGTCAGCCGAGCACGGCGCGCTCGTCGAGGGCGTCCTGCGGCACCACGCTCCGGGCGTGACCGTGCGGCACGCGGACGTGCTGACGCCCGACGGTTTCGGCGACGACCTGTCGCTCGCCCGCGGCCTGCGCGAGATGGTCGCCGACGTCGTCCTGGTCGCCTCGGGCACGTACACGTTCGACGACCGCTGCCCGCCGGTGCTCGCCCGTGCCTTCCCGGCGTTGTCGGTGGTCGCGGCCGCGGGCAACGGCGGCTCGTCGCGCCCCTGGTGGCCCGCCGCGGACTCGGCGGTCACCGGCGTGGGAGCGCTCGACGCCCGGTTCTCCGGGACCGGCCCGTGGGTGGACGTGTGGGAGGCGGGCGTCGACGTGCCCACCGATGGCCCTACGCAGTCGCTCTGCACCGGCACGTCGTTCGCCGCCGCCGTGCACGCCGCCCGGATGGTCAGCCGGCCCCGTAGCACGTGAACCCCAGGTTGGTTGTCTCTTGGGCCCTGCGCACGGCCTCCGGTGCGCCTCGGTGGAGCTCGCGGTGCAGTGTGGCCATGACCTCGGGGGTGCGGTCATCCGGGACCGGGAGGACGCTCGCGATCACCACTCGCGTGCCGTGGTCGAGGAAGGCGCGGACCAGGCCCGAGTCGCAGGCCGACAGGACCACGATTTCGGGTGCCCGCTTCAGTTTGCTCAGATCGTGGCCGTAGAGCGGGCCGTCTTTGAGTTCGATGCTGGAGAACAGCGGGTGGTCAGTGCGCGCGTGCCCGTGTGCCGCGATGTGCGCGACCTCGACACCGTCCATCGCGTCGAGCGCCTCGTCCACTGTGGAGCTTCCAAGCAGTCTCCCACCGTGTTCCTCTTGGAGCGCCCGGACTTCCCGACGCGCGGTGCGGAGCCCAGGGCCCGCGATCCACGCCTTGCCGGTACCACGCGGCGCAAGCCGCGCGCGGTGCCAATGGCGGACAGACGGAGCGACTGTGACGCGTTTGCCGAGGGCGGACCACGGCATCCGGTTCAGCGAGCCGTCCGGGACGACCACGAAGTCGTGGCCCGGCAACAGATCGAGTGATACCGGCGCACCCGCGCTGAGTGCGATTCTGGCCGCAGCGACCTCGTGGGCGGGGTCGTCGATGGTCGTGAGCCGTGCGCGGCCGTCGGCGACGGTGACCATCTTCAGTCGTCCCCGGTGGAGGGTGAAGCTGACGAGGCGGTCCGGCAGCTCGAACCCCTCGGCGGCGCTTTCCCTTGCGGTGGCAAGGGTTCGCCTGCGCACTTCGCGCTCCAGTGCTTCCACCGGCTCACCCGACGCCCGTGCGCTGCGCAACGCGGTCAGCGTCCTGGCCAGCTCCGGATCGTCCGGCGGATGCAAGGGCGGGTGCTCCGCCCGTAGTCGCTCCGACCACCGCAGCACCTCCCTCGGCGCGTTGGCGAGATCCAGGGCGCGCTCGGCCAGCGCTGCCCTCGGCCAGGCCGACGTGAGCACGGCCTTGTGAGTCTCGATCACCTCGAGTCCCGCCCGGCATGCGCGCAATGCCTCGCGGCGATCAGCGCTTTGCGCGCGGGCGAGCCAGCCGAGTGCTCGGATCAGCGCCGGTCCTCGGTTGCGTTGCGCGGCCACCGGCTCGAGGTCGCCCGCCGCCAGGCGCAGTTCGGCGGCCTCCACCGGATGGCACAGCTCCGCCGTTCCCACCGCTTCCGCATGAACCTGCTCACCAAGGCCGAGCCTGGCCTTCAACGCCAAGGCGCGGGCGTTGGGCACCCACGAGGCGCGCCCCTGTCGCCGGAACAGTCGCTCCGCCTGTTCGGCTCGGCGAATCGCCTCGTCGAGGTCGTGCCGGCGGAACGCGCACTGGCCCGCCAGCAGGATCGCCTCGGGCAACCGCGAACCGCGACCACACCTGCGCAGCATGGTGAGCGCGGGCCGGAGCACTCGGCGTGCGTCCTCGACGAGTCCGGCGGCGAGCAACGCCTCGGCTCGGTCGATCAGCGCCTCCGGGCGGCTGGTCGAGTCGAGGCCCGCACGTGCCGCGTCCTCGTACAGCTGAAGCGCGCGCGGTAGCTGACCGGCGAGAGTCGCGACGAAACCCTTGTTGTGCAAACACATTGCGGCCCGTCCATGCTCGCCGAGCGAGGTCAGGATGGTGTGGGCGGCGGTGAAGTCCTGGTCGGCCTCGGCGAGGCGCAATGCGTAGGAGCGGGCGATGCCGCGCCCGACCAGGGCGTTGGCGAGCCAGCGGTCGTCCCGGTGCCGCCGCAGCTCGCGGATGACCGCCGACAGCTCGGCGATCGCCAGCCTCGGATCCGAGCTCTGGCAGAGGTGCAGCCCGCGCAGCACGCGGGCGCGGGCGAGGTCGCGTCCCGTGAGCCCCGGCATAGCCAGGTCGAGGTGCCGCAGGCTGCTCGCGGCGGCTCCGCGGTCGAGGTCCAGCCACGCCAGGATCAGGTGGAACCGCGCCGGTTCGAGCCTGAGTCCCTGCCGGGCCAGCTTCGCGGCGGTGGCGAGCTCGCCGAGCTCGGCGTGGGCGACACTCAGCCGATACAGGGCTTCGGCGCGTTGTGCCGGGGTGCCGGTGATCTCGGTGCTGGCGATGGTGCCCAGTGGATCCGAGCTCGCGCTCATGCCACGAACCAATCCGTCGTGACACCTTCGTCCGGCAGCGACACGCACAGCGGACCCGCCGCGACCTCGGCGTGGAACCAACCCTCGGCGTCGGCCCGGTGATCCGTCGTCCCACTGAGCCGGTGCACGCGGACCAGCGCATCCGGCGGCACCAGCCCGGTCAGCCGTCCGCCTTCGACCTGCAGGTGGACCCTGACCGAACCGTGGTGGAAGGCGAGGTGCTGAGTCCCGCGCACGGCCTCCAGCAGCGGTTCCATCGGCTCGAAGCCGATCGGCGCGACGTCCGGCAGGTCGGGCACGGGATCGACCTCGTCGAACAGAGCCCTCAGCTCGGCGAGCAGCGGGTCGGTCATGACACCGCCCCCAACCTGCGCCGCAAGGCCGTGAGGCACCGCCCGCGCGTGGATCCGATGTTGCTGAGCCGCATCCCGATGGCCCGCGCGATCTGCAGATAGCTCAGCTCGGGGGCGTAGGCGGCGATGCGGAGCAGGCGGCGGCAGCGTTCGTCCAGCGTCGCGAAGGCACGCCACAGCAGCAGGTGGCGTTCCGTGGTGACCACGATCTCCTCGGGGCCGGGGTCCGTCGAGACGGGCTCCCAGCGGTCGACGAGGATCTCGCGCCCGCGCAGCTCCAGGACGCGCAGGCTGTGCCGCGACGCGGTGGTGACGAGCCAGCCCGCGATCCGCTCGGGTTCCCGGATGCGGCTGAGGTGCTCGGCGAGGCTGAGCCACGTGCACTGGTAGACGTCGGCCGCGTCGGCGTGACCGAGCCGGAACGCGCGCGGCACGGACCAGACCAGGCGGCGGTACTGGGTGACCAAGGTGTCCAACGAGGTGTGCATGCCGTTTGGAGTCGAACACCCGGCGAAACGCTCCACAGCTCGCACCATCGTGCGACCTGCGGAACCGCGGAAACATCCACAACGTCCCGCGAGTTGTCCACAAACCTGTGGACAACTCTGTGGACTACAGGTTGTGCAGCCGCCGAACGGCCTCGTCGATTACTGCGTCCTGCTTGCAGAAGGCGAACCTGATCAGGTGCTGCCACTGTTCGGGCCGGTCGGCGAACACCTGGACGGGCACGGCCGCGACGCCGATCTTCTCGGGCAGCTGACGGCACAGCTCGAGGCCGTCGGTGTAGCCGAGCGGCCGGACGTCCGCGCAGATGAAGTACGTGCCCTCACTGTCACGAACCTCGAAGCCGGCCTCGGTCAGCCCCTGCGCGAGGCGCTGGCGTTTGTCCGCGAGGCTGTCCCGCAGCCCGGTCACCCAGTCCAGCTCGTTGGCCAGCGCGTGCGCAACGGCGGGCTGGAACGGCGCACCCCCGACGAACGTCATGAACTGCTTCGCCGCGCGCGTGGCGGCCACCAACTCGGCCGGTCCACAGGCCCAGCCGATCTTCCACCCGGTGCAGTTGAACGTCTTACCCGCACCCGAGATCGTCAGTGTGCGCTCGCGCATACCGGGCAACGTCGCCAGCGGCACGTGCGGCCGCCCGTCGAACACGAGGTGCTCGTACACCTCGTCGGTGATCGCGATGAGGTCCCGTTCCACACACAGCGCGGCGATCTCACCCAGCTCGGCGGGCGTGAACACCGTGCCGGTCGGGTTGTGCGGCGAGTTGACGAGGATCGCCCGCGTCTTCGGCGTCACTGCCTTGCGAAGCGCATCGACGTCCAGCCCAAGCCGCCCTGACCCGTCGTCGACGAGGTCGACCGTCACCCGCGTGGCCCCGGCGAGCGCGACGGACGCCGCGTACGAGTCGTAGTAGGGCTCGATCAGCACAACCTCGTCACCGGACTGCACGAGCGCCAGCAACGCCGCCGCGATCGCCTCGGTCGCGCCGACCGTCACCAGGACCTCGGTGTCCGGGTCGTAGTTGGTGCCGTACCTGGTGCGATGCTCAGCGATGGCGTTGCGCAACACCGGCATGCCAGGCCCAGGCGGGTACTGGTTGACGCCACTGGAGATCGCTTCCTTGGCGGCTTCGAGCATCGACGCGGGCCCGTCGGTGTCAGGGAAACCCTGCCCGAGGTTGACGGCCCCGTGCCGCACCGCCAACGCGGTCATCTCCGCGAAGATCGTCGAGGTGAACGGCTGCAACCTGGGGACTAGCGCTGGTACCCGCACAAGCCAGGATCTTCACGGACAATGGTGTGGTGGAGCAACTGACGGCGGCTGACCAGCGCAAGCGCAGAGATCTGCGGCGAATGAAGCTGGTCGCGTCCGGCTTCCTGGTGGCGGCCACCCTGGTGTTCTTCGGCACGCACTTCCTCGAAGGGGCGTGGGTCGGCTACGTCCGAGCCGCCGCCGAAGCGGGCATGGTCGGCGCCCTGGCCGACTGGTTCGCGGTAACCGCCCTGTTCCGCCGCCCGCTGGGCCTCCCGATCCCGCACACCGCGATCATCCCGACGCGCAAGAACATGTTCGGCCAAACCCTCGGCGACTTCGTAGGCGTCAACTTCCTCTCCGAGGAGGTCGTGAAGGACAAGCTCCGCCGAGCGGGCATCGCCCAACGCGTCGGCGCGTGGGTACTAGTGCCCGAGAACGCCGACCGCATCACGTCCGAGCTGGCCAACGTGGTGCGCGGCGCGGTGACCGTGCTGCGCGACGAGGACGTCCAGGCCGTAATCGAACACGCCATCGTGAAGCGCGTAGTGGACCAACCGTGGGGTCCGCCCCTGGGCAAGCTGCTGGAGCAGGTTCTCACCGACGGCGCCCACCACAAACTGGTCGACCTGATGTGCGACCGCGCGTACGACTGGGTCCGCGACAACTACCAGAAGGTCATGCTGGTCGTAACCGACCGCGCCCCTTCGTGGTCCCCGAAGTTCGTCGACGCCATGCTCGCCGACAAGGTCTACGCCGAACTCGTCGACTTCGCGTGGGCCGTGAAGACCGACGTCAACCACCCGATGCGCCAGGCGATCGACCAGTTCCTGATCGAGTTCTCCGGCGACATGCAGAACGACCCGGCCACCATGGAGCGGGCCGAGCTGGTCAAGTCGCAGATGATCAACCACCCCGATGTCCGTCGCCTGATCGACTCGGCGTGGGGGACCGCGAAGAAGATGCTTCTCGACGCCGCTTCGGATCCGTCTTCCGAACTGCGCGTGCGGGTGCGGGACGGGCTGATCACCTTCGGGACGCGGTTGACCGAGGACGATGAGCTGCGCGCCAAGGTCGACGGGTGGCTCGAAGGGGCGGCCGCTTATGTGGTCAACAACTACCGGGCCGAGATCACCACGCTGATCACCGACACCGTCGAGCGGTGGGACGCGGAGGAGACGTCACGGAAGATCGAGCTGCAGGTGGGGCGGGACCTGCAGTTCATCCGGATCAACGGCACGGTGGTGGGCGCGCTGGCGGGCGTGCTGATCTACACGGTGGCGCAACTGGTGTTCTGACCGGCACGAAAGCTGGCGACCACGCACGGCACCGGCAGCCGAGCTGGCGACCACGCACGGCACCGGCAGCCGAGCTGGCGACCACGCACGGGACCGGCACGAAGGCTGGCGACCACGCACGCAGAGTGGGGCGCGTTTGGTGGGCACGTACGGAACGCGATTGGGGCTTGACTTGGGGTGCGGTGTGGTAGCCCTTGTTGGGCCGGCAGATCTTGCATCTGCCGGCGGAGCCGGCCCACCACGCCGCGAGGGGCCCCAAGTCAAGCCCCAATCGCGGCGCCGAAGGCGCCCCCGGAAGACGCAGCGCCCCACGACACCGGCAGCCGACAAAAAGGCGACCACCCGCGCAACCGGCAGCCAAACGCCAACCCCGGTCAGCCGCCGAAGAACGTCCTGGCGCCAGCCAGAGCAGCGGAGTCGCGCAGCACGTCATCCGGCTTGCTGCCGTTACCCAGTAGCGCGCCACCCCAGTTCATGCTCAGGTACCTGGCCGACCGCTGCAGCGTGTCAACCAAGGCCGCAGCCTGCTCGGGCTCCTCGCCGAGCACACTGACCGTCCAAAGCGTCTTCCCCGCCATGCGCTTCTTGAAGTCGACACCGGGCACCCGCATCCACCCAGACCAATAGTCCAGGTAGAGCTTCGTAGACGCCGACACCGTGTACCAGTAAGTCGGCGTGGCGAGCACGATGTCGGTCGCCTCCAGCGTCGCGTCCAGCAGCCGCTGCTCAGGCTCGGACGGCGTGGGCCACGAGTCGAGCCCCGCGTGCCGGTAGTCCTCGAACGGAGGCAGCCCGGCCTCGCTCAACCGAATCCAGTTCTGCTTGACCGAACCGGGCAGGTAGGAGGCCGCGGTGCAGGCCAGCGTCTCGGTATTGCCGCCTAGGCGGGAGCTGCCCAGAAGGAACAGGAACGAGCGGTCTTCCCCAGAAGGATGCATGTACCTACAATAACTCTGTGGCTGAAAAAGACAAGGCTCTGTGGAACCGGGTGGTCGCCCTGCACGCCAAGGTCGAGGCCGAGCTCACCAAGGCGCTCAGGCGAGAGCACGGCCTGGGCCTGTCCGACTACCGCGCGCTCAGCCTCCTGGCCCAGGCCGAGGACGGGGAGCTGCGCATGCAGGGACTGTCCGACCTCATCGGGCTCGAGCAGAGCTCGGTCACGCGGCTCGTCGCCCGGCTCGAGGACGCGGGGCTGACCGAGCGCTGCCTGTGCCCGAACGACCGGCGCGGCATCTACTCCGTGATCACGGCCAAGGGGCGCGAGCGGCAGCAACAGGCCGAGCCGACCTACGAGGCCACGCTCGAGAAAGCGCTCGGCAACGGCGATCAGGACCTCGTGAACGCGCTACGAACGGCGGCTCCAGAACGGTGAGTCCCGCCAGCGTGTCTCCAGGGCGTAGTGCGCGGTGCGCGAACGGCAGTACTCCGCGAACCTGACGTCCAGCCACTGTTCGTAGGCCTCGGAGGGACCGGAGTCGCCCAGCAGCCAATGCGCCATCGCGGTGCCCGCCGCTTCGCCGCTGAGCAACGCGTGCAGGACTCCGCGGCCCGTCAGCGGGTCCACGCTCATCGCCTCGTCGCCCGCGGCCAGCCACCGGCCCGCGCCCGTGCGCTCCAGCCGCTGGCTGGCCGCCGACGTCACACGCGGAGTACCGCTGCCAGAGACACGGATGTGTCGCAAGGAAGCCACGGCCGATGCGAACACGTCCGGCGAGTGGTAGCCGCGGGTGCGGCAGATGTCCGCGTCGGTCATCAGCACTACGACCCGGCCGGACGGCACGGGCGCCGAGTACCACCAGCCGTCCGGGACGGCCTCGACCACGGTTGGGCCGCCTGCGTCCGCCGGGTACGTGACGCTCACCGCGACCAGTTGGTCGACCGCACGCCGTTGTGCGCCAAGGGAACGGGCCAGCGTGGCGCCGCGGCCCGTCGCGCAGATGATCGCGGCCGCGGAGACGTCGCCGAGCTCCCACGACGAGTCCCGCAGGGCGCACACGGAGATCCGGGAATCGGTGACGACCGTTGCGCCGACGGACGAAGCGGCATCGGACAGGGCCCGGTCGAACGCGGCCCGGTCCACGCTCAGGCCGTCGCCGTGCGGGTCGAAGACGAACGGGCGTGCCGAGAGTGTCGGACTGCCCCAGGCGCTTTCGACCGCGTAGGACGGCAGTGTCAGCGGAGGCAACGACACGCCCAGCCGGGCCAGTACCGGACGTACCGCCGGGGCCAGCGCCTCGCCGAACCGGGGCGCGGAGTACGAGCTGGCCTCGAACAGGACTACCGAGAGTCCGTGGCGCCGCAACGCGATCGCGGCGGCGGCACCCGCTGGGCCGCCGCCGACGATCGCCACGTCACAGTCAGGCATGCCAGACCGGGACCGTGAGCGTGTGCTCGCGCTGGAACGGATAGCCCTTCGCGGACCGCCCGCTCGCCCGCACCCGGACCCGGTACACGCCGGCCGACGCGGTCTGGATCGACCCCTCGTAACCGCCGGTGCCCGGATCCGACATCGGCACGGTGAACGATGCGCCCGGACCGCGCACCTCGGCCCAGACCGAAGCGGTCCAAGGCATTCCGGACTCACTCAGCCGGGCGCTCACGACGGCGGCCGACCCCGGCGTGAAGCCGGTCTGCCGGGCCGACACGCGCAGCGACAGGTTCGAGTACCCGTGCACCAGCAGCGAGTACGGCACGCGCCCGGACGCCGACGGTTCCGCCGAAGACACCAGATCCCGACGGCCCGGTGCGCTCTCGCGCACGAAACCCGATGGCGGTTCGGTCCGCGGCGAGCCGATCTTCGCGAGCACGTACCAGGTGCCCGCGGTGTCGAACCGCTCCGTGAACATCTCGGTGGGCAAGGCGATCCGGTAGTACTGCACGCCCGGCGCGATCGCCCAGCGCATCGCGGGTTCGGCGCCGGCCCGCCACGGTTCGATGACGAAACCGGACGGCGTCTGCAGGCGGAAATCCACGTCGTCCGGAGTGTCCGTGAGCAGGATGACGTCCACCGCGGTGTCGGACTCGGTGAGCAGGAACGGAATCCGCTGCTCCACGCCGGAGACCAGCACGCCGGACGGCGACAGCACCACCGACGCGTCGGAGACGTCCGCCAGGACCTGCAGGAGGTCGCGCGGCAGCGACGAGCTCGACGTGAAGTACCCGCCGGTGTTCCCTGCGACGGAGTACAGCGCCTCGGTCGAGGTGTTCTGCGGTGGGCCGAAACCGATGGCGTACAACGGTTCCGTCACCTCCGGGGCGACATCGTCGATGGACCGCAGGCTGCTCTCGTTGTTGTCCGTCACCACGACCAGGGCGGCACGGTCGAACTCGCACAGCATCTCGTGTCCCGCCTGGATGCCGTCCCCGATCGACGAACCACCACGGGCCGTGAGACCCGCGATGGCGTCCTTGACCCGCCGCCGGTCCCTGGTGACGCCCACGACCTGCTGCGCGTCCTCGTTGAACTTCACGACGCCGATGCCGTCGTCCTCCAGCGCCACCTCGGCGAAGATCGACGCGGCCGCCTTGATCTCGGCGAGCCTGGTGTGCGCGGACCGGTCGAGCACCAGTGCGGTCGCAGTGGGCTGACGCGTCTGCGTGACCGCGCGCAGCGACACCGTCCACGTGCGGCCGCTGCCGACCTGGCCGATGGTCAGCGTGCCGTCGACGACCTCACCGGCCGGCCCCGACTCGTAGAGCACCCACAGCCGCGCGGTCGCGATGTCCGTACCGCCCACGGGCGGCACGGTGACCGTCCGGGTGGGCAACGAGAACCGCTCGGGAGCTGACCGCACCACGAGCGTCACGTCGAACGCGTTGGAGCGCACCTCGAAGTCGATCGGCACCGCGACCCGCCGTGGCGTCCCCAGAGGTCCTTGTGCGACAACGAAGTCCAGGTGCGGCGTGAGCAGGTCGACGAACGAGCTGTCGTACCGGTCGACCTCGACGTACTCGTCGCCACGCCGCACCACGAACCCGAGCGTGTGCCACTCGTTGACCATCTCCAGGTAGCTGTTCACGTCACGGTCCCACCGCAGGCGCGAGGTGCCGCCCTCCGGCAACACCTCGTTCGGTCGCGGCACCGGCCACCAGTTGTAGCCACACGCGTAGAAGTCGGACTGCCACGGCAACGCCAGGAACTCGCCGAGCTGACCGGGTCGCAACCGCGCGTGGTCGAGCCGCATCGGGTCGGTCGGACCGACGTACAGTGACGCGTCGGTGATCGGCCTCGCCGCGATGCCGCCCGCCTCGATGCCGGGGTAGAACGCGGCACCGACACACGAGGCCAGCGCCGCCTTGTCCAGCTCGGCCGGGGCGAGCTGGACCGCCGGCGCGGGCGCCCCGTTCCAGTCGCGGACGAACTTGTCGTTGCGCCACGACTCCATGACCGCGTACTGCGTCTTGGTCAGCACGACGCCGTTGAGCACGGGCATGTCCCCGCCGCCACCGAGCGGCGCCCTGAGCCGGTCGAAGATCCGCTGCCGCAGCGCGTCGTCGTAGACCGGCGCCGGCCACGCGTGCGCGCCCCAGACCTCCTTGACGGCACGGATGGTCCGGGCCGCCTCCAGGATCGGGTGGACGTCCTTGGTGTACGACGGGATGTCCGGCGTGGTCAGCCAGCCCTGGTCGACGGCCACCTGGAACACGGTGTCGTGCAACGTCACGACGTTCTCGATCTGCGGTGCGTACTTCGGCGGCCCGACGACCACCCAGGCGCCAGTCGCGTCGAACTCCTGACCGCCGACCTTCACGTGTGCCGTGACCGGGCCGTCCGACACGTCGTCGTACCAGCCGGCGTTGTCCAGGAAGTTCGTGATCGGCAGGTTTCCCGGCGACGCGGAACGGCCGAAACCTCCCAGCACCAGGAGGTTGCCGTCGTCGTCGGTGCGCGCCTCACCGAGCGGCACCGTCACCGTGCCCGCCGGGAAGGTGATCTTGCCGGTGTCGAACAGCTCCTGCTGACCGGGACCACTGACGGTCCGCGGACCCGGATCGATGGTCAGGTCCGAGGCTGGGCCAGGGTTCCGGGTGACCGCCTTGCGGTTGGCCAGGTGCACGGTCCAGCTGACGTCCGCGTCGGCGGCCGACAGCTCCGAGGTCGTGCCGTCGTCGTGATACGCGAACACGCGGAATCGTGCCGCCTGCCGCTTGATCCGGCCCTGCGCGTCCTTGAAACCCCCGGACGGGCTGGGCGGATCCCAGAGTCTCTCCGGTCCCACGAAGAACTCTTCAGGACTGTTCCCGACCCTGGCTATTCCAATGGCCGGATGAATTTTGACATGCGTGATCGCCATCGATCTCCCCCTGAAATGCGGCCTCCCCCGAAGCCACTCACATCCAGGGTACCGATGTCACGCGCCTGCTTTGGCCTGGTCAGCCAACCTTTTGGCGATCGCCAAAACCTCGGGGAGAATGCGCGCGACCGCGTCCTTGGTCAATCTTCCCTCGGGTCCGGACACCGAAACGGCGGCCAATGTCGGGGCACCGATTAGCGGCACGGCGATGCACCGCACGCCCAGTTCCTGCTCCGATTCGTCCATCGCATAACCGCGTTCGGAGATCTCGTTTAGCGATTCGAGCAACTCGTCCGCGTCCGTGATGGTGTTCGGCGTGTACGCCGGCAGACCCGTGCGGCCGAGCAACGCGCGCACCTCGTCGCGCGGCAACTGCGACAGCATGGCCTTGCCCACGCCCGTGCCGTGGGGGAGCAGCCGGCGGCCGACCTCTGTGAACATCCGCATCGAGTGCTTCGACGGCACCTGTGCCACGTAGACGACCTCGTCGCCGTCGAGCACGGCCAGGTTGGCCGTCTCCTCGACGGAGTCGACGAGCTGCGTCAGGAACGGCCGCGCCCACGTGCCGAACTGCCTCGACGCGCTCTCGCCGAGCCGGATCAGCCGCGAGCCCAGGGTGTAGCGGCGGTTGCTGTTCTGCCGCACATACCCCAGCGTGACTAGCGTGCGGATGAGCCGGTGGATGGTCGGCAGCGGCAGGCCCGAGGTGGTCGCGAGCTCGGACAGCGAGGCCTCGCCACCCGCGTCCGCGAGCCGTTCCAGCAGGTCGAAGGCACGTTGCAACGACTGCACGCCACCTGTGGACACGTGCTGCTCCTCTCGTTGCAGTTCCGCAATGCAAAAACTATAGTCCACACAGCAGAACCGAGAGAGGTGGATCCAGGTGCAGGTCCTCACTGACGAGGCTCTTGAGTTCGTGGCCAAGCTGCACGAGGCGCACGCCGCCCGGCGCGACGAGCTGCTGGCGCTGCGCAGGGAACGCCGTCCTCTCGGCTTCCTCCCCGAGACCGAGGACATCCGCAACGGCGACTGGAAGGTCGCCGAGGCGCCCGAGCCGCTGCGGGACCGCCGCGTCGAGATCACCGGCCCCACCGAGCGCAAGATGACGATCAACGCGCTCAACTCCGGCGCCAAGGTGTGGCTCGCGGACCTGGAGGACGCGAACACCCCGCACTGGGACAACGTCGTCCAGGGCCAGGTCAACCTCTACGAGGCCGCGCGCGAGACGATCGAGTTCACCTCGCCCGAGGGCAAGCACTACGCGCTCAAGGGCGGGCCGTATCCGACGATCGTCGTCCGCCCGCGCGGCTGGCACCTCGACGAGCGCAACCTCGAGTTCGGTGGCCGCAAGGCGGTCGGCGCGCTGGTCGACTTCGGGTTGCACTTCTTCCACAACCACTCGCTCGGCCGGCCGTACTACTACCTGCCGAAGATGGAGAGCCACCTCGAGGCGCGGCTGTGGAACGACGTCTTCACGCAGGCGCAGCGGCTGCTCGGCGTCCCGCACGGCACGATCCGCGCCACCGTCCTGATCGAGACGATCCCCGCCGCGTTCCAGATGGACGAGATCCTCTATGAGCTGCGCGACCACGCGTCCGGCCTCAACGCGGGCCGCTGGGACTACCTGTTCAGCATCATCAAGTACTTCCGTGACGCGGGCGCCGACTACGTGCTGCCGGACCGCAACAGCGTCACGATGACCGCGCCGTTCATGCGCGCCTACACCGAGCTGCTCGTGCAGACGTGTCACAAGCGCGGCGCGTTCGCGATGGGCGGCATGGCCGCGTTCATCCCGAACCGGCGCGACCCCGAGGTCACCGAGACCGCGCTGAAGAAGGTGCGCGAGGACAAGACCCGGGAGGCGAACGACGGGTTCGACGGCTCGTGGGTCGCGCACCCCGACCTCGTGCCGGTGTGCCGGGAGATCTTCGACGCCGTGCTCGGTGACAAGCCGAACCAGCTGGACAAGCAGCGCCCCGAGGTTCACGTGACCGCGGCCGACCTGCTGAACTTCAAGTCCGCCGGCGGTTCCGCCACCAGAGCGGGCGTCGAGTCGGCGGTCGACGTCGGCATCCGCTACATCGTGTCGTGGCTGTCGGGCAACGGCGCCGCGGCGATCCACAACCTGATGGAGGACGCGGCCACCGCCGAGATCTCGCGTTCGCAACTGTGGCAGTGGGTCAACAACAAGGTCGTGCTCGACGACGGCACGCAGGTCACCGCCGAGCTCGTCCGCGATCTGGTGGCGCGCAAGAAGGCCGAGCTCTCCGGCGAACACGTGGATGCCGCCGCCGAGCTGTTCGAGCAGGTGGCGCTGTCCGACGAGTTCGTCGACTTCCTGACGCTGCCCGCCTACGAACGGATCTGACGTGCCGCGGACCTCGTTGCCGCCCGAGGCCGTGCGGGCGGCCACCGCCCGACTGTCCCCAATGGACGACACTGCGGAGTACCTCTCGCCGGTCGGACGTCAGCCCGTGCACACCTGTTACGTGCCCGCCGACCGGGTGGACTCGGGCGTCGTGGGGCTCTGGGGTGGGCAGGCGCTGGAGGCTCTTTCCGACTACCGGGACCTGCTGCCTCCCGTGCCGGAGGGCGTGCTCGAGCGGGTCCGGGAGAAGCTGGACTGGGAGCCGATCGAGGACCTGCGGATCGACTTCGAGGACGGCTACGGCACGCGCGGTGACGACGTCGAGGACCGCGACGCCGAACGCACGGCGCGGGTCGTCGCGGAGTGGGTGCGCGAGGGCGTGGCGCCGTTCTCGTTCGGGCTGCGGATGAAGTCGTTCGACACCAAGGCGTTGCGGGAACGCGGAATCCGGACGCTGGACATCTTCCTGACCACGCTGGGCGAGGTGCCGCCGGGGTTCGTGATCACGTTCCCGAAGGTCACCTCGGTCGAGCAGGTGGAGGTGTTCGGCGAGATCCTGGACCTGTTCGGGCGGGAGCTGCGCTTCGAGATCCAGGTCGAGACGACTCGGTCCATTGTGGACGTAACGGGCCGGCTGGCGATCCCGTCGTTCATCGCGGCGGGCCGCGGCCGGGTGACCGGGCTGCACTTCGGCACCTACGACTACACCGCGGGGTGCGGACTCGTTGCGGCACAACAACATCTGGCCCACGGCGCGTGCGACTTCGCACGGCACGTGATGCAGGTGTGCGCGGCCGGCACCGGCGTGCGGCTGTCCGACGGTTCCACGAACGTGCTGCCCGTCGGGGAGAACCGCGCGCACGGCTGGGACACGCACTACCGGCTGGTGCGCAGGTCGTTGGAACACGGCTTCTTCCAGGGCTGGGACCTGCATCCCGCGCAGCTCATCACGCGGTACGCGGCGGTGTACGCGTTCTACCGCGAGGGGCTGGTGGCCGACGCGCGTCGGTTGCGCGCCTACGTGGAGAAGGCGGACAGCGGTGTGCTCGACGAGCCCGCCACGGCGCAGGCCCTGTCGTCGTCGATGCTGCGCGCCTTGGACTGCGGTGCCGTCGAAGTCGAAGAGGTGCGTGGGCTGACGGGCATCTCCCTGTCTCGAATCGAACAGCTGGCCCGCCGTTCCGACTAGCGTTCTCTCATCCGTTCGTGTGGTTCTTCGGGGTGCCCGTGAATTGTCCGCCGGGCAGGGGGCAGGGTGGCCGCATGAGCATGCGAGCCGGTTTGTGGACCGGGCTGCCGGACCTCGACGCGGCGGAGCACAAGTACCAGGTCGTCGCGAGCGAGGCCGACGTGGACGTGTTGATCGCTCTGCTGGCCCGCCCGGAGTGCAACGAC
The DNA here is from genome assembly GCF_030269605.1 of Lentzea sp. NBRC 105346. Classification (GTDB taxonomy): domain Bacteria; phylum Actinomycetota; class Actinomycetes; order Mycobacteriales; family Pseudonocardiaceae; genus Lentzea. Next base: position 178,098 of record NZ_BSTQ01000007.1, on the reverse strand, counting down.
GGCAGCCTCGACCACTTCGGGCGTGAGCTCACCGAGGACGGCGAGCCCGACCACAACGTCGTGCTCGCCGTGCGCGGCGAGTGGGGCTACATGTACTTCGTCGACAACACGTTCCTCGGCTGGCCCAAGGGGTCGCCGGAAGCGCCGTACGTGAACGAGAAGTACACGGACTTCCCGCCCGGTGTCGGCGTCCCGCTCGACCTGTACCGGACGCTCCTGATCGAGTTCATGACGACCGGGGAGCGTCCGGTGAGCGTCGACTGGTACGCCGAGTCGGACCTGTTCCACTCGTGGCGCAACCAGCAGATGGCGTTACGCGCCGCGGCTCAGAAGGCCGGCAGCGAGTACCAGGCCTGACCGGCGTCCTCGGCGTCGTCGCGCAGCACGGTTCCCTCGATGAGCCCGTACGGCCGGTCCGCCGCGTAGAAGACCTCGTTGTCGTTCTCCAGCCCGAACGCCGACAGGTCCACCAGGAAGTGGTGCTTGTTCGGCATCGACAGCCGGACCTCGGCGACCTCCTCGTGCTGCTGGAGCACGGCCTCGCCCATCGCGTACAGCGTCTGCTGCAGTGACAGGGAATGCTTGTCCGCGAACGTCTTCAGCAACACCGACCGGATCGACGTGAACGACTTGCCCCAGTCGACGTCCGTCCCGATGTAGCGCCACCGGGCCGTCACGGACGTCGCGAGGATGCGGTCGTTCGTCTCCTTCAACGTCGTGTACGGGTCCTTCGGGTAGCCGTGGAACTCCGAGCCGGTCGACTTCAGCACCACGACGTCCTTGACGCCGGACACGACCCACGCCTGGTCGCCGGAGATCGTCACCGCGGTGGTGCGCTTCTCGTCGCCCGCCTTGACGAACGAGTGGTCGTGGCCGTCGATGCGGTCCCACGAGTGCTCGTCGATCAGGATCCGGGCGCCGGAGATCGCCTCCTGGGTGCCGACGAAGTGGCGGCCGAGGCGCAGCGCGAAGTCCTCGATCTCGCCGACCGGTGCCTCCTTGGCGAAGGCGTACACGGTGTTCTTCTGCGTGTCGGTCGCGAGGACCTTGGCGTTGTCGCCGGTGAGGTGCGTGTCGGCGAGGTCGCCGCGCAACGAGGTGCTGACCGTCAGGTCCTTGATCGTGTGCACGGATCCGTTGCGGGACACGGTGACGAGCCGGTTCTCCGCCTTTCCGTACTGGTTCGGTCCGAGGACGATGGCCATGTTCAGCTCCCGATCAGCTTCTGCAGCCGCAAGGCGGCGATCTTCGTCAGCTCCCTGTTCACGACGCGGAGCTCGTCGGACGGCGAGTTGTCCATGCGACTCGCCAGGTTCTCGAGCATCTCCGCACCGCTGAGGCCGGTCGCGCACACGAGGTAGATGTGCCCGAACCGATCCTCGTACGCGGCGTTCGCGGCCGCCAGGCGATCAGCCTGCGAGCCGTCCACACCGGACTGTTCCTGCCGCGACCAGGCGGCGGACTTGCCCCGTCCGCGTTCGCCGATCCGCGGGTGTCCCGCGATCGCGCCGTGGATCTCCGCGTCGGTGAGGTCCGCCGACGCCTCCTCCGACACCTTCAGCAGCTCGTCCATCGACGCGTAGGGACGGCCGGCCAGCACGGCGTCGACCCAGCGGGGCACGGCGAGGCACTCGGTGAGCATCGGGCGTAGTTCGGCCTCCGCGGCGGAGTTGAAGCTGTCCACGGCTCTCCAAATTCTGTATCGCGGAATCTGTATTCCACATTCTTGACCCAGCGGTCGCGGGATGTCTAGTGTCTTCACTGCACGGAAGAAAACTTCCGCAATGTGGAAGGAATGGCAGATGCGCTTCGACGCCAACCTCTCGATGCTGTTCACCGACCTGCCGCTCCTGGAGCGTCCGGCGGCGGCGAAGGCGGCCGGGTTCGACGCGGTCGAGATCTGGTGGCCGTTCGCCGAGGCGGTACCGGACGTGCGGGACGTCGACCGGTTCATCGCCGCGATCCGGGACGCGGGCGTCCAGCTCGTCGGGCTCAACTTCTTCGCGGGCGACATGCCCGCCGGCGACCGCGGGCTCGTGTCGTGGGCCGGGCGGCAGCCCGAGTTCCGGGCGAACGTCGAAGTGACCGCGAGCATCGCCCGTGAGCTCGGCACCACCGTGCTCAACGCGTTGTTCGGCAACTTCGCGCCGTCGGACCTGGCCCTGGAGAACCTCGCGTTCGCCGCGGACGTGGCCGCCGAGATCGGGGCGACCGTCGTGCTCGAACCGCTGAGCGGTGCGCCGCGCTACCCGTTGCTCACCGCGCGCGACGCGTTGAACGTCATCGACTCGGTCGGCCGGAGCAACGTCGCGCTGCTCGCCGACCTCTACCACCTCGCCGTCAACGGCGATGACCTCGACGTGCTGGTCACCGAGCACGTCGACCGCATCGGCCACGTGCAGATCGCCGACGCGCCCGGTCGGGGTGAGCCCGGAACCGGGTCACTCGATCTCTTCGGTTACCTCGCCAAGATCCACGCCGGCGGTTACCAGGGCTACGTCGGCGCCGAGTACAAGCCCGTCACGGGTGGCTTCGAGTGGAAGGACCAGGCATGACCAAGATCGGATTCGTCGGCCTCGGCATCATGGGCTCGCCGATGGCGGGACACCTGGTAGCGGCCGGGCACGACGTCACCGGGTTCGACCTCAACTCCGCGGCGCTGGAACGGCTGGAGGTCCAGGGCGGCCGGGCCGCGGAGAGCGTGGCGGAGGCGTTCCGCGGTGCCGAGGTCGTCATCACGATGCTGCCGAACCACCCGCAGGTCGAAGAGGTGGTGTTCGGCAACTCTTTGGAACCCGGCGCGCTGCTGATCGACATGAGCACGATCCGCCCGGCCACCTCGCTCGCGATCGCGGCGAAGCACCCGCGTTCGCTGGACGCCCCGGTGTCCGGTGGCGAGACGGGGGCCAAGCAGGCGTCGCTGTCCATCATGGTCGGCGGCGACGAGGCCGATTTCGCTGACGCCAAGCCGATTCTCGACGTGCTGGGCAAGACGATCGTGCACGTCGGGCCGCACGGCGCCGGCCAGGTCGTGAAGGCCGCGAACCAGCTGATGGTCGGCGGCATCTACGCGCTCGTCGCCGAGGCGATCGTGCTGCTGGAGGCGTCCGGTGTGGACCCGAAGGCGGGTCTCGACGTGCTGGCGGGTGGGCTCGCCGCGAACCGGATCCTCGACCTGAAGCGCGAGTCGATGATCGCGCGGGAGTTCCAGCCGGGCTTCCGGATCGACCTGCACCACAAGGACATGGGCATCGCACTGGACGCCGCGCGTCAGGTCGATGTCGCGCTGCCGGTGACCGGGCTGATCGCCTCGCTGGTCGCCGCCGGGCGCGCGCAGGGTTACGGGTCGCTCGACCACTCGGCCCTCTTGAAGGTCATCGAGAACTTCTCCGGGAGGGCGTCGTAATGCCGAAGATCCCAGTTATGCAGGCGGTCGTCGAAGTCCTGAAGTCCGAGGGCATCGATACCGTGTTCGGCTGCCCCGGCGCCGCGATCCTCCCGCTGTACAAGGCGATGGAGCTCGACGGCACGATCGAGCACCTGATCGTGCGGCACGAGGAGGGCGCCACGCACATGGCCGACGGCTGGTCGCGCACGACCGGCAACGTCGGTGTCGCGATCGGCACGTCCGGGCCCGCCGGAACGAACATGATCACCGGCCTCTACACCGCGCAGGCGGACTCCGTGCCGATCCTGTGCATCACCGGCCAGGCGGCGTCGGCGAAGCTGCATCAGGAGGCGTTCCAGGCCGTCGACATCGTGGAGATCGCGAAGCCGGTCACCAAGTGGGCGGTGCAGGTCAAGGAAGCCGCGCAGATGCCGTGGATCTTCCGCGAGGCGTTCCGCGTCGCGCGGTCCGGCCGGCCCGGCCCGGTGCTGATCGACCTGCCGATCGACGTGCAAAAGCAGGAGATCGAGTGGGACTCCTCGATCGACGCGCCGCTGCCCGTGTACAAGGCGGCGCCACATCAGCCACGCGTCGAACGCGCTTTGGACATGTTGCTGGCGGCAGAACGGCCGCTGCTGCTGGCCGGTGGTGGCGTGATCCTCGGTGAGGCTTCCGCCGAGCTGCTGGAACTCGCCGAATACCTGCAGATCCCGATCCAGGCCACGCTGATGGGCAAGGGCGCGATCGACGAGGACCACCCGTTGTACGCGGGCATGACCGGCATCCAGACCTCGCAGCGCTACGGCAACGCGTCGTTCCTGGAGTCGGACCTGGTTCTTGCTCTGGGCGCGCGGTTCGGCGACCGGCACACCGGTGACCTCGACACCTACCGCGGCACGCGGAAGTTCATCCACGTCGACGCCGAGCCGACCCAGATCGGCAAGGTGTTCGGGCCGGACCTCGGGATCGTGGCGGACACCAAGCTGTTCCTGCGCGCCCTGCTGGACCTGGCCCGTGTTCGTGGTGTCGGCAGGCCCGCGGGCTCGTGGGTCGCGCGCTGTCAGGAGCTCAAGCGGACCCTGTTGCGGCGCGAGGACTTCGACACCGTGCCGGTGAAGGCGCCGCGGGTGTTCAAGGAGATCAACGACTTCTACGGGCCGGACACGTACTTCGTCACGGCCATCGGGCTCTACCAGATCTGGTCCGGGCAGCACCAGAAGGCGCACCTGCCGCGGCACTACCAGGTGTGCGGCCAGGCCGGTCCGCTCGGCTGGGAGATCCCGGCCGCGATCGGCGTGAGGAAGGCGCGACCCGACGCCGAAGTCGTCGGTGTCGTCGGCGACTACTCGTTCCAGTTCCTTGTCGAGGAGCTCGCGGTCGGGGCCCAGTACGACGTGCCGTTCGTGCTGATCATGTTGAACAACGAGTACCTCGGGCTGATCCGGATGGCCGAGGACCACGGTGGCTACGACATGAAGTACGAGGTGGACATCCACTACGACGACTTCGGCTCGGACAACGTCAAGATCATGGAGGCCTACGGCTGCTCCGGGGTCCGCGTGGTCGAGCCCGGCGAGATCCGGTCGTCGCTGGAGTGGGCGCGCAAGGAGGCGGAGCGCACGTCCCGGCCGGTGCTCGTCGAGATCATGATCGAACGGGAGGGCAACACCGCGAACGGCACGTCCATCGCCGCAATGCGCGAGTTCGAGCCGCTCCCATGAGTCCCAAAATGATTGGGCACTGCGTCGTCGCGCCGGACAAGTTCAAGGGGTCGCTGACCGCGCCGGAGGTCGCCGACGCGGTCGCGCACGGCCTGCTCGCGGTGGCCCCGGACCTGGACGTGCGCTGCCTCCCGGTGGCCGACGGCGGCGACGGCACGGTCGACGCCGCCGTCGCCGCCGGGTTCGTGAAGGTCGGCCGGTGGGTCACCGGACCGGTCGGCCGGCCGGTTCCCGCGCACTTCGCGGTGCGCGGGACCACGGCCGTCGTCGAGGTCGCGGCGGCGTCCGGGCTGGCCCTCCTGGACCAGCCCGCGCCGCTCGACGCGACCAGCTACGGCACCGGAGAACTGCTGGTCAGCGCCCTGGACCTGGGGTGCACGACGATCGTGCTCGGCGTCGGTGGCAGCGCGTGCACCGACGGTGGCCTCGGCATGCTCGACGCGCTCGGCGGCCGTTCGTTCGACGGGATCGAGTTCGTCCTCGCGTCGGATGTGGACAACCCACTGCTCGGTCCATCCGGTGCCGCGGCGGTCTACGGCCCGCAGAAGGGGGCTTCCCCCGAGCAGGTCGGGATCCTGGAAGAACGGCTGACGCGCGTCGCACAACGGGCGCCCGAGCTGGCCGGCGTGCCCGGCGCGGGTGCGGCGGGCGGCATCGGGTTCGCCGCGCTGACCCTGGGAGCCGTGCGCAGGCCGGGCATCGAGGTGGTGCTCGACCTGATCGGGTTCGCGTCGCAGCTGGAGGGCGCTCGACTGGTGATCACCGGTGAGGGATCGCTGGACCAGCAGACCCGTTACGGCAAGGCCCCTGCGGGCGTCGTCGCGGCGAGCGGGGACGTGCCGGTCGTCGCGGTCGCCGGGCGGTGCTCGATCCACCCCGGTGAGCTGGGTCTGAAGGCCGCGTACGCGTTGCTCGACATCGAGCCGGACGTCACGCGGTGCATGGCCCAGGCGGCCACCTTGCTGCAGTTCGCGGGCGGTCGCATCGCGCGGGACTGGCTGGAAGAGTGAGCGACATGGACCTGGTGTTCCGCGCCCGCCGAGCGATCTTCCCGCGCGGCGAGACCGCCTGTGACGTCGGCGTCGCCGACGGTCGCATCGTCGCGATCTCGTCCCGCCTCGAGGCCGACACGGTCGTCGAGCTCGGGGACGACGAGGTGCTGCTACCCGGACTCGTCGACACGCACGTGCACGTCAACGATCCCGGCCGGACCGAGTGGGAGGGCTTCGAGACCGCGACGCGGGCCGCTGCGGCCGGCGGGGTCACGACGATCCTCGACATGCCGCTGAACAGCAAGCCGCCGACGGTCGACGTGGCCGCCCTGGAGGTCAAGCGCAGGACGGCGCAGGGCCGGGTGCATGTGGACGTGGGGTTCTGGGGCGGCATCGTCCCCGGCAACCTCGGCGAGCTGCGGCCGTTGCACGAGGCGGGCGTGTTCGGGTTCAAGTGCTTCCTGCTGCACTCCGGGGTGGACGAGTTCCCGCACGTGTCGATCGACGAGCTGGAGGCCGCCGCGAGCGAGCTGCGGCCGGCTGACGCGTTGACGATCGTGCACGCCGAGGACGAACGGGACATGACCCAGCCCGGTCCCGGCTACCAGGAGTTCCTGCGCTCCCGGCCGGGCGTGTCGGAGCTGTCGGCCGTGACGGACGTGCTGAAGGTGTCCGAACGGACCGGCGCGCGGATGCACATCGTGCACCTGTCCAGCCGCGAGGCGCTGGCGGCGATGGCCGACGCGCCGCTGCGGCGCGTGCGGCTGACCGCGGAGACGTGCCCGCACTACCTGACGTTCTGCGCCGAGGAGATCCGCGACGGCGCGACCGAGTTCAAGTGCTGCCCGCCGATCCGCGACGCGGCCAACCGCGAGGAGCTGTGGCGCGGGCTGGCCGACGGCCGGATCGGGATGGTGGTGAGCGACCACTCGCCGTGCATCCCGGAGCTGAAGCTGGGCGACTTCGCCTCGGCGTGGGGCGGGATCGCCTCGTTGCAGCTCGGGCTGCCCGCGGTGTGGACGCAGGCCCGGCAGCGCGGTTTCTCGTTGGTGGACGTCGTTCGCTGGATGGCCGAACGCCCGGCCGCGCTGGTCGGGCTCACCCGGAAGGGCCGGATCGCCGTCGGGTACGACGCGGACTTCAGCGTGTTCGCGCCCGACGACGCGTTCGTGGTGGACCGGTCCCGCCTGCATCACCGCAACCCCGTGACGCCGTACCACGGGCGTCCGCTCGCGGGGGTCGTGCGGCGGACGTTCCTGCGCGGCAAGGAGATCACCGGTGGCGAGCCCTTCGGGCAGCTGTTGAGCAGAGGAGAGACATGACCGAGTGGACCCGGTTGCCGGACCTCGCCTCGCGCGCCGTCGGCGGCGGCGTGGTGTGGGCGAACGACGAGCTCTTCGCCGAGCGGGAGAACCTGATCAAGCCGGCCGAGCCGGTCTACCAGACCTACACCTTCGGCCACAAAGGACAGATCTACGACGGCTGGGAGACGCGCCGCCGGCGGTCCGAGGGCGTCGACCAGGCGATCGTGCGGCTCGGCCTGCCCGGTGTGGTGCGCGGGGTCGTGATCGACACGGCGTTCTTCAAGGGCAACTACCCGCCGTTCGCCTCGGTGGAGGCGTGTTCGGCCGAGGGCTATCCGTCGGCCGACGAGTTGACGTCGTGGGAGACGATCGTTCCCCGATCTCCCTTGCAGGGCGACCGGAAACACTATTTCGACGTCGCCTCGGAACGACGTTTCACGCACGTGCGGCTGACGATTTATCCCGACGGTGGCGTGGCCCGGTTGCGCGTGCACGGTTCACCGATCGCCGACCCGCGGTTGCTGGTGTCCGGGGTGGATTTGGCGGCGCTGGAGAACGGCGCCGTCGTGGAGGACTGCAGCAACAAGTTCTACAGCTCGCCGAGCAACCTGATCGCCCCCGGCCAGGCGACCGTGATGGGTGAGGGCTGGGAGACCGCGCGCCGCCGTGACGACGGCAACGACTGGGTGTCGCTGCGCCTGGCCGCGCCCGGCGTCGTGACGCTCGCGGAGCTGGACACCAGTCATTTCAAGGGAAACGCGCCCGGCTGGGCGTCGGTCTCGGGCTGTGACGCGCGCAAGGACCCGGACGCCTGGTTCGACCTGCTGCCGCGTACGCGCCTGCAACCGGACACGCGCCACCGCTTCCCGTTGTCCGGAGATGTGGAGGTCACGCACGCGCGGCTCGACATCTTCCCGGACGGCGGAATGGCGCGGCTGCGGTTGTTCGGTTCGCTGACCGCCGAAGGGGAACGCGAGTTGCACGACCGCTGGGCCGAACGCACGAGTTGACAGTTGTTTCGATATCCGACCAGAGGATGATGCCCGGCAATACCTCGGTCGGTTGTGAGCGCTTCCGCGGCACTGGGAATGTCCTTCCTGCAACACAGGGGATCTAGGGAGGAAACCCGTGCAACCGATAGTTCGCGCACTAGGGGCAGTGCTCGCGAGTTCGGCTTTGGTGGTGACGGCCGGGGGAGTCGCGTTCGCTCAGGAGGAGCAGGAAGCAGCGGTCGCGCCGATCGACTGGAAGCCGTGTCCGGAGAAGCCGGAGGTCGAGTGCGGCACGCTGACGCTGCCGATCGACTGGAAGAATCCCGGCGGCGAGAAGTTCGGTCTCGCCGTCGCGCGCCGCAAGGCGACCGACCAGGCCCATCGCGTCGGCTCGCTGGTGATCAACCCCGGCGGTCCGGGCGGCTCGGGCGTCGACTTCGCCATGTTCGCCGACACCTACTTCAGCCCGGAGATCGCGCAGAAGTTCGACTTCATCGGCTTCGACCCGCGTGGCGTCGGGCGCAGCCAGCCGATCAAGTGCTCGCTCGACCTGCTGCAGAAGACGCCGTCGGAGTACCCGAAGAACATCGCGGAGTACGACCAGTACGTGGCGTTCAACAAGGAGCTGCGGGCCGACTGCGCCAAGCAGTCCGGTCCGATCTTCGACCACGCCTCGACCGCCGACGTCGTTCAGGACATCGACGCCATCCGCCGCTCGCTCGGCGAGAAGAAGATCAGCTACTACGGCGTCTCCTACGGCACGATCATGGGCCAGCAGTACGCCGAGCGGTACGGCAAGAACATCCGGGCCATGGTCATCGACTCCAACATGGACCACAGCCTCGACACGAGGTCGTTCGTGCTGAGCGAGGCGCGGACCGCCGAGGATTCCTTCAACGAGTGGGTCAAGTGGAACAACCGCACCCCGTCGTCGCCGTTGCACGGCAAGGACGTCAAGAAGATCTGGAACGACCTGCTGGCCAAGGCTGACCGCGGCGAGCTGACCGATCCCGGCTCGGGCCAGAAGATCACCGGGCAGATGCTGACCGGGGCAGTGGTCAGCATGGCCTACGGGCCGGCCTGGAAGCAGTTCTCCCAGCTGGTCGACTCCCTGGCCAAGGGAGCGCCGGTGCCGTCCGTCGCCAGCGCCTTCGGCGACACGGTCCCGAACCCGTTCCCTGGGATCTTCTGCAACGACTTCAACCTGCGGATCTCCTCCTACGGGGAGTACCAGCGGCTGACCACCGCCGAGAACCTGGTCGCGCCGCACACGCGTGGGTCGTCGCTGGGTCACGGGGCGACCATGGGCTGCATCGGGTTCCCGCCCGCGACGAACCCGCCGCACCCGCTCCGGATCCGCAACGCGCCCAAGATCCTGCTGACCAACGCGAAGCACGACCCTGCCACCGCCTACGAGTGGGCCGTGAACGCACATCGGCAGTCGCGCGACACGACCGTGTTCGTCACGTACGACGGGTGGGGTCACGGGGTGTACGACCGGTCCGAGTGCACCAAGTCGATCAACGACCGGTACCTGGTCGACCTGAAGCTGCCGAAGGACGGCACGCACTGTGCGGCGGTGGAGCCGGTCGACACGGCCTCGCTGTCCGTCCAGGAGGGCACGGTCCGGCCAGGCCGGCCGTTCTCGGTTCGCTAGAACCGGCGAAATCAACGTAGCCCGGACGGGTGACCGTCCGGGCTACGGCTCGTCACGGAAATTCCTGCTCCACTGGCGTCGTGAGGTGCAGGAAGTTTGGTCGTGAACCCAACGAAACGCGGACGTAACACGGCCAGGTCGACAGTTCACCTCCACGAAACCTGACGCGCGGGTACGTGAAACAGGACGTATCGATGCTCCCTGCAACCGACGTGCAGTGGAGGTCGACGTGAACACAGGAGACACGGCGTGGGTCTTGGCCAGCGCCGCGCTGGTCATGCTCATGACGCCGGGCCTGGCCTTCTTCTATGGCGGCATGGTCCGATCCAAGAGCGTGCTGAACATGCTCATGATGAGCTTCATCTCGCTGGCCGTGGTCGGCGTCCTCTGGGTGCTGTACGGCTACAGCCTCTCGTTCGGTAACGACGTGGGCGCGGGTCTGCTCGGCAACTTCGACAACGTCGGGCTGAAGGGCACGCTCGCCGCGCTCACCGGGCCGGCGGACCACCAGATCCCGGTGCTCGCGTTCGTGATGTTCCAGCTGATGTTCGCGATCATCACGCCCGCGCTGATCTCCGGCGCGATCGCGGACCGGGCGAAGTTCTGGGGCTGGGCGCTGTTCCTGGGCCTCTGGGTGACGATCGTGTACTTCCCGGTCGCGCACTGGGTGTTCGCCTTCAGCAGCGCTGACGGCAGCGTGGTCGGCGGCTGGATCGCCAACAACCTCAAGGCGCTCGACTTCGCGGGTGGTACCGCGGTCCACATCAACGCCGGTGCCGCGGGCCTCGCGGTGGCGCTGGTGCTCGGCAAGCGCAAGGGCTGGCCGAAGGAGCCCATGCGGCCGCACAACCTGCCGTTCGTGCTGCTCGGTGCCGCTCTGCTGTGGTTCGGCTGGTACGGCTTCAACGCCGGTTCGGCGCTGGGTGCGAGCGAGACCGCCGCGGTCGCGTTCACCACGACGACCGCTGCCACGGCCGCCGCGGTGCTCGGCTGGATCCTCGTGGAGCAGTTCCGTGACGGTAAGCCCACGACCCTCGGTGCCGCGTCCGGTGCCATCGCCGGTCTGGTCGCGATCACCCCGGCCTGTGCGTTCGTCAGCCCGCTGGGCGCCCTCGCGATCGGTGTCATCGCCGGTGCGCTGTGCAGCCTGGCCGTGGGCCTGAAGTACCGCTTCGGTTACGACGACTCGCTGGACGTCGTCGGCGTGCACCTCGTCGGTGGTCTCGTCGGCACGCTGCTCATCGGCTTCTTCGGCACGACCAGCGTCAACTCCGCCGGTGCGGACGGTCTGTTCTACGGCGGCGGGTTCTCCCAGCTCGGCAAGCAGGCCATCGCGGCGTTCGCCGTCATGGGCTACTCGTTCGTGATCGCGTTCATCCTCGCCTGGGTCGTCAACAAGACGGTTGGTTTCCGGGTGTCCGAGGAAGCGGAAGTCAGCGGCGTGGACGAAGCTGAGCACGCCGAGACCGCGTACGAGTTCGGAGCGTTCAGCAGTGCGCGCGGTGCCAACAAGGGCAGTGTGACCGCGGGCGCGACCGCGGTTCTCGAGGGGAGCAAGAAATGAAGCTGGTCACCGCGATCATCAAGCCGTTCACGCTGGATGACGTCAAGAGCTCCCTCGAGCAGCTCGGCGTGCTGGGCATGACGGTCTCCGAGGTCCAGGGCTACGGCCGCCAGAAGGGCCACACCGAGGTCTACCGCGGCGCCGAGTACTCCGTGGACTTCGTGCCGAAGATCAAGGTCGAGGTCGTCGTGGACGACGCGGCCGTCGACAAGGTGCTCGACGCCGTGGTCGAGGCCGCCCGCACCGGCAAGATCGGTGACGGGAAGGTCTGGGTCACCCCGGTCGAGGCGGTCGTCCGGGTCCGCACGGGAGAGCGCGGTTCGGACGCACTGTAAGTACATAGGGGGACGGCCGCATGGAGAACAACGAAACGGCCGTCGTCACGGCTGACGACCTGGTTCGGGCACGCGAAAGGCTGCTCGACCCAGGTCGTCGTCGCTTGACGGCAGAACCGTTGCGCGAGGCGCTCGTGGACCTTCACGAGTTCTGGCTCACCGCGCACGCGAGCGGAGCGGGGATCTCCGGTCAGGGCATCGCGCTGGTCGCTGTGGGCGGGTTGGGACGAAGGGAGCTCGTCCCGTACTCGGACCTCGATCTCGTCTTGGTGCACAACGGGTTCAAGGGCATCGACGACATCGCCGAGAAGCTCTGGTACCCGCTGTGGAACTCGGGCATCGGCCTCGACCACTCGGTCCGCACGGTCGGCGAGGCGCTGCGCGTCGCCGCCGGCGATCTGCGGACCGCGTTGGGGCTGCTGGACATCCGGCACGTCGCCGGCGACCAGGAGGTGACGCAACGGCTCGCCGACAGCGCCCGCCAGGCGTGGCGCACCGGCGTGCGAACCCGGCTCGACGAGATCGCCGAGTCCGCCACCAAGCGGTGGGCGCGCAGCGGCGAGATCGCGCACCGCGTCGAGCCCGACCTCAAACACGGTCGCGGCGGGCTGCGCGACATCACCATGCTGGACGCCTTGGCGGTCGCCCAGCTCGTCGACCGGCCATCGGCCGAAGTGGACGAAGCGCGGCGGTTGCTGCTGGACGTCCGGACCGAACTTCGCCGTGTGGCAAGGAAACCGCGTGACGTCCTGCGCGCGCAGGACGGTGACGAGGTCGCCTCCGCCCTCGGTCTGGCGGACCGCTTCGCGCTGGCGCGGGCGTTGTCCTCGGCCGCGCGCACGGTCGTGTACGCGTTCGACGTCGGGTTGCGCACGGCGCGCGCGGCGGTGCCCAAGCGCGGGCTCGGCGCGTTCCTCAGCCGCACGCCGCCGCGTCGCCCGTTGGACGAAGGCGTTGTGCTGCACGGATCCGAGGTGTCGCTGGCCCGAGACGCGATGCCGAGCCGTGATCCCGCGTTGTTGTTGCGCGTCGCGACGGCGGCGGCGCGCACCAAGAACCCGATCGCGGCGGGCACGCTCACGCGGCTCGCGGACTCGGCGCCGGAGCTGCGGCAGCCGTGGCCGCGGGAGGCACGCGAGGAGCTGCTCGCGTTGCTGGGCAGCGGATCCGGGCTCGTGGACGTCGTGGAGGCGTTGGACCGCACGGGGTTGTGGGGGCGCCTGTTCCCCGAGTGGGGCGCGGTGCGCGACCTGCCGCCACGCGACGCCGCGCACATGTGGACGGTCGACCGGCACCTCGTGCAGGCCACCGCGCACGCCGCGCGGCTGGCGACAACGGTGTCGCGACCGGACCTGTTGCTGCTCGGCGCGTTGATCCACGACATCGGCAAGGGACGGCAGGCCGACCACTCCGAGGTCGGCGCGGCGCTGGCGACCCAGATCGGCGAGCGGCTGGGCCTGTGGCCGCACGACGTCGAGACGTTGTCGCTGATGGTGCGCCACCACCTGCTGCTGCCGCACACGGCGACGCGCCGTGACGTCGAGGACGAGGCCACCGTGCACCGCGTGGTCGAGACCCTCGGCGGCGACGGGGTGCTGCTGGAGCTGCTGTTCGCGCTGTCCGAAGCGGACGCGCTCGCCACCGGCCCAGGTGTGTGGACGGACTGGAAGGCCTCGCTGATGGCCGACCTGGTCGCCCGCTGCCGGGCCGCGATGGCGGGGGAGGAGCTGCCCAAGCCGGAGCCGCTCGACCAGGCCCAGCAGGACATGGCGACCAGGGTGGCGGCGTCGGGCAAGCCGGACGTGCTGGTCGACGGCATGACGATCACCGTCGTCGCCCCCGACCGGCCCGGCCTGCTCTCGCGGGCCGCGGGAGTGCTGGCGCTGAACTCGCTGGAGGTGCACGCGGCGACGCTCGGTGCGTGGGGTGGTGCTGCGGTGGACACGTTCACCGTGTCGCCGCGCTTCGGCTCGATGCCCGACGCGTCGTTGCTGCGCGAACAGCTCTCCCGCGCGGTGGACGGCTCGCTGTCGCTGGCGGAGAAGCTCGCCGCGAAAGAGCGCGACTACGGCGGCCCGCCGCTGGACCCGCCGCCGTCGAAGGTCCTCTGGTTCGACGACGAGTCGACCGGTGCCGTCGTGCTGGAACTGCGCGCCGGCGACCGCATCGGCCTGCTGCACCGGGTCGCCGACGCACTGGAGCAGTGCGGGGTCGACGTCCAGTGGGCCCGTGTGTCCACCCTGGGCGCGACCGTCGTGGACTCGTTCGCCGTGGTCGCCGACGGTCCGCTGGACCGCAAGAAGATCGAACGGGCGGTGCTCGACGCGGCCCGCTGAGGTGGAATGAGTAGCTCTACGCACAACCACTCGGGGGTGCTCACGCTGCTTTTGCCTCGTCCCGAAAGGCAGGCTTCTCCCCAGTGACACCGAGGGGGACCACCGAAGGGGGAGGCGGCGTCACTGCAGAGAAGTCCGGGAGCGCCCACTGAGGGGTTGGACGCTCCCGGACCCTCGACCCTGAGATGACCCTGATATTCGGACATTCCGGTGAACGGGGACGTGGGGACGTGCGTCTATTGGGTATGACCGCCTTGCTTCGCCGCCCTGCGACGACCACCGCTGCCGTCTCGGTCCGCCCGAGAGCGCTGGTGGTGCTCGCTGGCCTGCCGGGGGCGGGCAAGACGACCCTGCTGGGCAAGCTGGACGCCCCGGTGCCCGTGACCGTGCTGGACTCCGACCAGGTGCGGGAGTGGATCCAGGCGCGGGTGTCGCTGCCCTATCGGACCTACCGCGTGTTCGTGCACCTGATCCACCGGTTCCGGGTGTTCTGGCACGCCCTGTTCTCGCCCGGTCTGCTGGTGGTGCACGAGCCGTCCACCCGGCCGGGTACCCGCGCGATGCTGCTGGTCATCGGCCTGGTGTCGCTCCGGCCCCGGCACTTCCTGTGGCTGGACGCCTCGGCCGCCGAGGCGCTGGACGGGCAGATCGCCCGGCATCGCCTGATCCGCGCGCACTCGTTCGAACGGCACGTTCGGCGGGCCGATGTGATGCGGGACCGTTTCGTGGCTGGCTGGAAGCCCTTCGGGTGGGGTTCGGTGTCGCTGTTGACCAGGTCCGGCACCTCTGGCGGTCTGCGCCTCGACCTCGCCAGCTAGGCTGGTGGGCGTGTTCTCCACGCTTTCCGACCGGCTGACCACGGTTCTCCAGGGCCTTCGCGGCAAGGGCAAGCTCACCGACGCCGATATCGACGCCACCGCGCGCGAGATCAGGGTCGCCCTGCTCGAGGCCGACGTCGCGCTGCCCGTGGTGCGCGCGTTCATCGCCAGCATCAAGGAGCGCGCCAAGGGCGCCGAGGTGCATCAGGCGCTGAACCCGGCGCAGCAGGTCGTGAAGATCGTCAATGAGGAGCTCATCAACATCCTCGGCGGCGAGACTCGCCGGCTGAACCTGGCGAAGAACCCGCCGAGCGTGATCATGCTCGCGGGTCTGCAGGGTGCCGGTAAGACGACGCTCGCGGGCAAGCTGGCCAAGTGGCTGAAGGGTCAGGGCCACACCCCGATCCTCGTCGCGGCCGACCTCCAGCGCCCGAACGCCGTGACGCAGCTGCAGGTCGTCGGTGAGCGCGCCGGGGTGCCGGTGTTCGCGCCCGAGCCGGGCAACGGCGTCGGCGACCCGGTCGAGGTGTCCCGCAAGGGCATCGAGGAGGCCAAGGCCAAGCAGTACGACATCGTGCTCGTCGACACCGCCGGACGGCTGGGCGTCGACGAGGAGATGATGCAGCAGGCCATCGACATCCGCGCTGCCGTGCAGCCGGACGAGGTCCTGTTCGTCGTCGACGCGATGGTCGGTCAGGACGCGGTCAACACGGCCACGGCGTTCCGCGACGGCGTCGGCTTCACCGGTGTCGTGCTCACCAAGCTCGACGGTGACGCCCGCGGTGGTGCCGCACTGAGCGTCCGCGAGGTCACCGGGCAGCCGATTCTCTTCGCGTCCAACGGCGAGAAGCTCGAGGACTTCGACGTCTTCCACCCGGACCGGATGGCGTCGCGCATCCTCGGTATGGGTGACGTGCTCACGCTCATCGAACAGGCCGAGCAGCACTTCGACCAGGAGCAGGCCGAGAAGGCCGCGGTGAAGCTGCAGTCCGGCCAGCTCACGCTGGAGGACTTCCTCGAGCAGATGCTCGCGATCCGCAAAATGGGCCCGATCGCGAACCTGCTCGGCATGCTGCCCGGCGCCGGGCAGATGAAGGACCAGCTGGCGATGCTGGACGAGAAGCACCTCGACCGCATCCAGGCGATCATCCGCGGCATGACCCCCGCCGAGCGGGAAGACCCGAAGATCATCAACGCCAGCCGCAGGCTGCGCATCGCGAACGGGTCGGGCGTCAAGGTCAGCGACATCAACGACCTCGTGAACCGGTTCTTCGAGGCCCGCAAGATGATGTCGCAGATGGCCGGCCGCATGGGCTTCGGCGGCGGTGGCGGTTCGAAGTCGCGCAAGGGCAAGAAGGGGAAGAAGGGCAAGAACAAGGGCCCGACGCAGCCGAAGATCCGCGGCGGCTTCCCCGGCATGTTCCCCGGTGGCATGCCCGGCGGGATGCCCCAGGGCCTGCCGCCCGGCCTCGGCGGCGGCAGCCTCAACGACCTGCCGCCCGGTTTCGACCCGTCGAAGCTGAAGTTCGACAAGTGACCTTCCACCTGCGCGGTGTCGTCCTGCCCGGCGAGGAACCGCGGGACCTGTGGGTCGTCAACGGCCGCGTGCGCACCCGGCCGGTACCGGGTGCGGAGACCATCGTGGACGGGGGCTTCCTCGTTCCGGGACTGGTCGACGCGCACTGCCACGTCGGCATCGGCCCCAAGGGGCCGGTCGACATCAGTGAGGCGATCACCCAGGCGCAGACGGACCGCGACGCGGGCACGTTGCTGATCCGCGACTGCGGCTCGCCGATCGACACGCGGCCGCTGCAGGAACGGCTCGACCTGCCGCGCATCGTCCGCGCGGGCAGGCACCTCGCCCGGCCCAAGCGGTACATCCCGTACCTGGGCGTGGAGCTGCAGGAGCAGCAGGACCTGCCGGCCGCGGTGGCCGAGCAGGTCGCGTACGGCGACGGCTGGGTCAAGCTCGTCGGCGACTGGATCGACCGGTCCGAGGGCGACCTCGCCCCGTTGTGGGACGACGACGTGCTCGCCGAGGCGATCAAGGTCGCGCACGACGGCGGCGCTCGCGTCACCGCGCACGTGTTCGGCGAGCAGGCGCTGGAAGGCCTGCTGAAGGCCGGCATCGACTGCATCGAGCACGGCACCGGCCTGTCCGACAGCACCATCGAGCTGATGGCCGCCAACGACACGGCGCTGGTCCCGACGCTGATCAACATCGAGAACTTCCCCGGCATCGCGGACTCCGCCTCGAAGTACCCGGCGTACGCCACGCACATGCGGGACCTGCACGCGCGCAACGCCGCCACGGTCGGCGCCGCGATCGAGGCCGGTGTGCGGGTCTACGCGGGCACGGACGCGGGTGGCGGCATCCAGCACGGCCGGATCGTCGACGAGATCATCGCCCTGAACCGGGTGGGACTGTCACCGGAACAGGCGATCGGCGCGGCCTCGTGGCACGCCCGCGAGTGGCTCGGCTACCCGTCGCTCGAAGAGGGCACGGCGGCGGACATCGTGGTGTACGACGAGGATCCGCGGGTGAACCTCGAAACCCTGCGCTCACCGAAGCTGATCATGCTCCGGGGCCGGATCCACTGACACCGGTAGCGTCTCCAGGCTGCGCATCAGCAGGCTGAACCGGTAGGTCAGCTCCGACGGGTCGACGGCGAGCCGCAGGCCGGGGAACCGGCTGATCAGCTGACCGATCGCCTCCTCGCCCTCGATGCGCGCCAGCGCCGCACCGAGGCAGTGGTGAGCGCCGTGACCGAACGCCAGGTGGCCGGTTCCTGGACGCCGGAGATCCAGTGTGCCGGGAGCGGGGAACCGGGTGGCGTCGCGGTTCGCCGAGCTGAGTCCGATCAGCACGATCTCGTCAGCGGGGATCTCCACTCCGGCATAGGAAACCGGCTCGGCGGTGTACCTCATCGACGCCAGGTTCACCGGGCAGTCGTAGCGCAGGAACTCGGTGACCGCGCGCGGCAGCAGTGACGGGTCCGCCCGCAGTTCCGCCAAGGCGTCCGGATGGGTCAGCAACGCCAGCACGCCGTTGGCGATGAGGTTCGCCGTGGTCTCGTAGCCGCCGGTGATCAGCAGGAACGCCGTCCCGATGAGCTCGTCGCCGGTGAGCTCACCGGTGAGGTCGGCGAGCAGGCCGTCACCGGGAGCCGCCAGCAACGACCGCAGGTACTCCGTCATCGCCTTCGCGGCGTCCGCCGAGTCCGCCGAGCTGCTCAGCGCGTTGGTCCACGTGCGGAAGTCCACCCGGTCGGCGTCGGGGATGCCGAGCAGCTCGCAGATCATCGTGATCGGCAGCGGGTACGCGAGCGCGTCCACGATGTCAACGACACCGCTCAGCCCGTCGAGCAATGCCGCCGTCACCTCATGAACCCGCTGACGCAAGGCGGCAACGCGGCGCGCGGTGAAAACACCCGAGACCAGCGAGCGCAACCGCGTGTGATCGGGCGGGTCGCTGAACAGCATGTGCGGCGACACCAGAGGAGAATCCAGGCCCAGCAACGAGTTCAGCCGGTCCGCCGACTTCCGCAGCCGCTCGTCGTGCAACGCCGCCAGCGCGTCCTCGTAGCGGGAGATCACCCACACCCGCACGCCGAGCGGGGTGTTCAGCGCCTGCACCGGTGCCGAGTTCCGCCAGCGCGCGGACACGCCGTGCGGGTCGCGCATGAAGTCGATCACCACGCCACCGGCAGGGAGTCGAAGGTGCGCATCGGGATCATGTGGTCGTTGGGCAGCCAGCTCGGTTCACCGGCGAGCCGCAATCCGGGGAACCGGGTGACCAGCACGGTCAACGCGTCGATCACGGTGTAGCGCCCCATGGCCGCGCCGGGGCAGAAGTGCGGTCCGTGGCCGAACGAGAAGTGCTGGTTGCTGTTGGGGCGCAACGGATCGAACTGCGCGGGATCGGTGAAGTGGTCAGGGTCGTAGCTTGCCGGCATCGAACCGGGGATCACCACGTCGCCCGTGCGGATCGTGACGTCACCGACCACGACGTCCTCCAGCGCCCGGCGCATGCCGTTGCGTTCCGCGGGCGGCTGGAGCCGCAACGCCTCCTCGGCGGCCTGGGGTATCAACGAGTGGTCCAGGACGAGCTTCTCCCACCAGGCCGGGTTCCTCAGCAGGAGCCACACGCAGTGCGACAGCACGGTCGGCGTGGTGTTGTAGCCGCCACGGATGATGCCGAGCAGCAGCCACGCGAGCTCCTGGTTCGTCGCGGCCCGGAAGACGGGGTCGGTCAGCGCGATGCTGAGCGGGTCGTCGCCGGGTGCCTCGCGCCTCGCCTGGATCAGGCTCTGGAAGTACTCGTCGCACCGCTGCGCGATGGCCTGGATCTCCTCCTGCGAAGTGTTCAGATCGAACTTGAACAGGTGCTGCATCCATCGGTAGGCCTCGTTGCGCCCCGACGGGGGAACGCCGCACATCTCCCACAGCAGCCGGAACTGGAGCTGGTCGACGAACGGCCGGGCCACGTCGTTCAGGAAGTCGGCTGGGCTGTCCCGGTCCAGCTGCGCGGCGAACAGCCGCGCGATCTCCGGCCGCAGCCGCTCGACGTACTCGTTGGTGAACCACAGTGTGAGCGCCTTGCGCAGCCGGCGGTGATCGGGCTGGTCGGCGTCGCCGAGGAGCCCGACCGAGTCGTACTTCAGCATCTCGGCGAACGCGGGCGTCTCACCGGGCCGCTCGGGGCGCAGCCGCGCGCGGCTGAACCGCGGATCGGTCAGGACCTTCCTGGTCTCCTGCTGGCCGAGGGTGAGCCAGACCGGCGTGCCCAGGTGGCTGACCCGCACCACGGATCCCTGCGCGCGGAGCTCCTCGTAGTCGCCCGGCAGGTCGACGACGGGGAACCGGCTGAACGGGTAGGACCTCATGGTCCGGAGTCTCGCGACGGCACGGGTACGGCACATCACCTGGTCTGGTAGTGCGGCCGGACTGTCAGGTCTGGTGATGTGCGTTCTTCCCCGCTGCGGCAACACTTCCGGCCATGGCGAAGGCACTGGGTGAGGCACCCGAACCGGGTGTGGACCGGCAGTGGACGCGCAACCTGGGCCGCGGCCGGGTCGCCGGGCCCCGGCTGCCGCAGCAGCACGTGCTCGAAGAGGCCGGACCGAGCACGGCGAGCGTGCACGCGGGCACCTACACCGACCCCGTCACGAGAGCCGTCGGCACGCCGATCTTCCAGACCACGACGTTCGGGTTCACTCCGGAGAGCTACGCGGCGTTCGAGCAGGGCCACATCCGTGACGTGCCGATCTACGGCAGGTACGGCAGCCCGAACCAGTGGGCCGTGCAGGAGAAGATCGCCGCGCTGGAGCAGGCCGAGAGCGCGCTTGTCACGTCCTCCGGCATGGCCGCGATCACCACCGCGATCCTCGCGCTGACCAACCGCGGCGGGCACGTCGTGAGCTCGCGTGACGTCTACGGCGGCACGTTCAACTTCCTGCGCGAGGACCTGTACCAGCTCGGTCGTGAGGTCACGTTCACCAGTCCCACCGACATCGCCGAGATCCGCGCCGCGATCCGTCACAACACACAGATCCTGTTCTTCGAGACGCTGACGAACCCGCTGCTCAAGGCGATCCCGCTGGTCGAGCTGGCCGCACTGGCGCGTGAGCACAACCTGTTGCTGGTCATCGACAACACCTTCCTGTCGCCGATCTGCCTGCGGCCGTTGGACTTCGGCGCGCACCTCGTGGTGCACAGCTGCACGAAGTACCTCAACGGGCACAGCGACGTGACCGCGGGCGCCGTCGCCGGGCCGCGCAAGTACGTCGACCGCGTGTGGAACCAGATGCTCAAGTTCGGCGGCTCGCTCGACGCGCTGCCGTGCTTCCTGCTGGAACGCGGGCTCAAGACGCTCGGCCTGCGGATGCGGGCGCACACGGAGAACGCCGGCCGGATCGCCGAGTTCCTTGCCGCACACGACCGGATCCGCCGCGTGCACCACCCGTCGCTGCCGGACTACCCGTACCCGTGGCTGCGTGAGTACTGCCCGGACGGCTGGGGCGGCATGGTGAGCTTCGAGCTCGACGGCGACGACGAGGACGCGCTGAAGTTCCTGTCCCGCCTCACGATCCCGCTCGTCGCGACCAGCCTGGGCGGCGTCGAGTCGCTGGTCAGCCTGCCGTTCAACACCTCGCACAGCTTCCTGACCGTGCAGCAGCGTCGCGAGGTCGGCATCGAGCCCGGCCTCGTGCGGTTCTCCGTGGGCGTCGAGGACGCCGACGACCTGATCGCCGACCTGGACAGGGCTTTGACGTCATGAGGAACGGACTGAACATCAGCGGTCTGTCGGAGTTCGTCCACGAGATCGAACGCGACCCGGAGGAGGGCGTGCTCGCGTTCCGCGTGGAGACCGAGCCCGACGGCGACCGAGCCACCGCGCACGTGCGCACCTGCCGGTTCGGCACCACCCGGATGGCCCGCGACTTCACCGTCCCGCAGGGGCCGCGGCACCTCTCGCCATACGAGACGGCGTTCGCCGCGTTCGGCGCGTGCCTGCTGATGACGCACGTCAACGGCTTCACCGCGCGGGCCGTGAGCCTGAGCAGCCTGCGGGTGCGGGTCACCGCGACGCCCGACCACGACACCTGGACCGTGGCGTACGACATCGACGTGGACGCCGACTGCGACGACGACACGTTGCGCTCGGTGACCCTCTTCGCGTCCGCGCTGAGCCCCAACCACCGGCTGCTGGTCGACGACGCCGAGGTCGACGGGCTCTCCGCGACGCTCAGCGTCCGCGAGGAGCCGCTGCCCGCCGTACGCGCCGACCTGCGCTGGGAGTACGGCATGGAGACGTGGGCGACCACCAGCCTCGACGGGGGCGTCGCGCACACCCTCGTGTTGGACCAGGGCAAGCAGATGCTGGGCATCGACCGGGCACCGAACCCGCAGGAGACGCTGCTGGCCGCGATCGGCGCCGAGCTCGCGTTGCGGCACGGCGTGCGGGTGTGCGGCACCGGCCGGCTGGACGCGCGCGGCGCCAACAACGTGCCCGGCATCCCCGTGCGGTTCCACGGCCTGCGGCTGGACGTGGACGGACCGGTCGCCGCGAGCCCGTTGCTGCGGCTGGTGTGCGCAGCCAACACCGCGCGGATCTTCTTGCGCCGCAACGACACCGAGGTGGACGAGCTCGTCAGCTCGCGCGCCCAGGCGGAGGAGTTCCTCCGCTCGATGACCGCCGCAAAGTGAACCCGAGAGAAAGGCAAACCATGGCAATCGCGGAGATCTTCGCCCACCAGGTCGGCGCCCTCACGGTGGAAGAGGTCGCGTTCGACGTGACCACTCCGGTGCAGGAGTCGTCGGCGGTCACCGCCTTCGCGACGTTCGCCTGCTGAGTCGGTCCCTGAGGCCGGCGCGGGCGCGTCCGCCCGCGCCGGTCACCCCTGGAGCTCGCCTTGTCCGATCTGGAACTGTTCCCCGCCGAACGCGACCTGCGCTGCGACCACGGTTTCGCGCACGTCGTGTCGTCGGCGCTGCGTGACGGCCTGATCCCCACCACCGACTTCGAGTTCCTGCCACACTCCTACGTCCCGCTCGCCGCATCGGTCGCGTGCCTCGAACCCGAGGCGGAGAAGGTGCTGCGTGACCATCTGACCCGTGTGCACACCTGCCTGCGCACGATCATCCACGCGTACCGCGGCAACGCGGAGCTGCGCGCGTTCCTCGCCGTGCCCGCCGAGGACCTGGTGCTCGCCGATCCCAAGCCCAGCCTGGACTTCTGCCGGTTCGACCTGCAGGGCAACCGGCTCGGCGAGGTGCGGATCATCGAGTTCAACGGCGGCGAGACGATCCTCGGTCCCCTCACGACCGGCCTCCTGGCCCGGTACTGGCGCGAGACCCCGACGGTCGGCGCGCTGCTGGACCGCTGGCAGGCGCCGGAGTCGGTCTCGGAAGGCGACACATGGCTGGTCGACGAGCTGCTGTCGGTCGCCGACGCCGAACGCATCGCAGTGGTGACCCCGGCGATGGCGCACGACTTCGTCGAGTTCGAGGTGCTGAAACGCCAGGCCCGCCTGCATGACCGGGTCGTGTTCACGACGGAGCCGCCGGATGTCGACGCCGACCTCGGTGTGCTCGTCTATCCGACGTCTTCCGTGATCCGTAACCGCGACGCGTGGACGCCGATGTTCGACCGGGTGCTTGCCGGTGACCTCGCGCTGCCGAACGAGCTCGCCGGCCGCCTGATCGGCAGCAACAAGCTGTGCCTCGCGGTCATGTCCGACCCGCGGTTCCGCGGGCTCTTCACGCCGGAGGACGCCGAGTCGATCGCCGCGCTGGTCCCGTGGAGCCGCAAGCTCGGTGACGGGGCCGAAGTAAGCGAGGTCATCGCCGGACAGGCGGACCTCGTGCTCAAGGACCCGTACGGCGCGATCGGCCAGTCCGTCCACATCGGACGCGAGTGCGAGCCGGAGCGGTGGCGCGAGCTCGTGCAGCGTTGTGACGGTTGGCTTGTCCAGGAACACGTTGCCGCGCAACGGGTCGGCCCGTTCCTGCGCACCATGGGTGTCGGGTTCTGCGGCACCCGGATCGTCGGCTACACCGGCCTGCTCAGCCGGCACACCGTGACGAACTCGCGGTTCGGGCCGGGCGGCGGCATTCACGCGATCATCGGAGGCACCTGATGAAACCCCGGCTGCGCGGCGACGTGCGGTTCCGCCCCGCCGACGACGGCGTGTTCCTGCGCAGTGAGGCGGGCGTCTTCACGTTGCCCGGCAAGCAGACCTGCCTCTGGCTGGAGCGCATCGCGCCCTTCCTGACCGGTGCGCACGAGCTCGCCGACCTCACCGCGGCGTTGCCCGACGAACACCGCGACGTCGTGACGCGGCTGGTCGGCGTGCTGTACGACCAGGGACTCGTCGTCGACGCCGACGCGGACAAACCGCACACGCTGACGCCCGACGAGCTCGCGACCTACGCCGAGCACATCGCGTTCATCGCCTACGCACTGGACTCGCCCGAGCACCGGTTCCAGCGGTTCCGCGAGACGCCGGTCGCGCTGCTCGGCGACGGGCCGATCGCTGAGGAGATCCGGCGCGCCGGGCTGGAGGCGGGCTGGCGGGAGATCGGCACCGAGGTCACCGACAACGCGCTGCTCATCCAGGTGAGCGCCGATCCCGACGCGTTCGTACCGCACAACCTCGCCGTGCGCGTGTTCGTGGAACCGAATGCCGTCTGGCTGAGCCCGGTCGGGAGGCCTGGCGCGGGCCATGAGGGGAGCCTTCATGGACCACAGGTCCATGAAGGCTCCCCTCATGGCTTATTGACGGGGCCGGTGCCCGCGGTGGTCGCCGCACAGGTCGTGCTCGCGTGTTTCCTGCACCTCACCGGCCTCGACGAGCTGGGGGAGCCTGCGCTCACCCGGATCGACCTGCGCACCCTCGACACCACGACGCACCCATGACGATCGTGTGGGCGGACGGCGACGCCGTCCTCATCCGGCCCCAGGGGTGCCCGACGTGCGCCCGGCGGCGGCGCGGCGACACCGAGCCCGCGCGCGGCGTCACGTTGCCGTTCGTGCGCAGGGCGATCGACGCAATCGCTTGCGGCACCACGGAGTCCGTCGTACGTGTCGACCTGCGTACGGCCCGCACCACGACGCATCACGTGCTGCCCGACCCGTTGTGCCCGGACTGCGCGCCGCCGTTGTCCGCACACCCGAAAAGGATCGTGCTACAGCCCCGGAAGTGCACCGGCCTCCGGGTGCATGAGCTCGACCGGGAGCGTTTGCGCGCCACCTATGTGGACGCCTGCACGGGATTGGTGCGGTCGGTGCGTACCACGACCGCGGGCGGAGTTCCGTTGGCGGAGGCGGAGCTCGCCTCCGGCCGCCGCGCGCACGGTCGCACCGGCGACGCCGAGTCATCCTGGACCACCGCCATCGCCGAGGCACTGGAGCGGCACGGCTCGAGCTGGCCGCCGCGGGGGCAGGGGCTCGTGCGGGCGGCGGCCGCCGACATCGAGGCGTTCGTGCCGGAGCCGTATCCCGATGACCGCTACGACCTGCCGGGCTTTCCGCGCCGGCGGTTCGATCCGCGTCGGGAGATCGACTGGGTGTGGGGCTACTCGTTCGGCCGGGGCAAGCCGGTGCTGGTGCCCGCGAGCGTCGCGTACCCCGACGGCGCGGTCGAGGCGTTCGTGCAGGAGACGTCCAGCGGGTGCGCGGTCGGCGGGTGCCTGGAGGAGGCGATCCTGCACGCGCTGCTGGAGATCGCCGAACGCGACGCCGCTCTGCGGACCTGGTACGGGCGTCAGACCGTGCCCAGAGTCGATTTCAACGTCGACGTACCCGGCTATCGGGTGGTGGTCTTCGACATCACGCAACGGCAAGGCGTGCCGTCGTTCTGGACGATGGCGGTCGACCGCACTCCGTCGCCGGTCCGCTGGCACACGTTGTGCACGACGAACGCTCATCTCGATCCCCGGCAGGCGATCGAGGGCGCGCTGGTCGAGCTGGTCACGTTGCTCGACGTATTGCCGCGTACCTACGACCCCGTCGCGGCGAAGCGGCTGCTGGACGACCCGCGGCTGGTGCGTGAGCTACCGGACCACTCGCTGAGATACGCGCACGTCGACGCGTTCGACCGGTTCTCGTTCCTCGACCTCGACGCCGACCCCGTGCCGTTGCCGGACGGCTGGCCGCCGCGCGCCGACCTGACCGAGCACCTGACCGACCTCATCGACCGGTTCGGCGAGGTGGTCGTCGTCGACCAGACCTCGTCCGAACACCGGGCCGCGGACCTGTGCTGCGTCAAGGTGTTCGTTCCCGAAGCGCTGCCGATGACGTTCGGCCACGACTTCCGCCGCCACGACGGCGAGCCCCATCCCTTTCCCTGACAGGAGAAACCATGCGCATCGGTGAGGCGGCGCTCGCCTACCTGCCGCACAGCAGGGGAGAGGCGGACTTCGAGGTCGACTGGTCGGCCGCGCCCGCGCCGTTCAAGACCTACCTCGACGCCGAACGCGTGCCGCCCGGTGATTTCGGTGCGTTGTTGCGCGACCTCTACGGCATTTCCCGCGTGCGATGGTCCTACCCGTTCGGCGCGTCGAGCTGGCTCGCCACCGCGACCAGCAAGGAGTCGCATGGGTTTCCCGCGCACGCCACGCCGGTCGTCGCGACCGGCCGGATCGTGCCGTCCGGTGGCGCGCGGTATCCGTCGGAGGTCTACGTCGCCGACGAGTTCGCGCTCTACCACTACGATCCCGCGCACCACGTGCTCGACGTCGTGCGCCGCGGTGATCACCGCCGGGCGTTGACCGGGGAGACGCCGGAGCTGGTGCTGGTCCTCGCCAGCACGTTCTGGCGCACCGGGTTCAAGTACCGTGAGTTCGCCTACCGGCCGATCGCGCAGGACATCGGCGTCCTGGTGGCGCAGGCGTTGTGCCTGAAGGACTTCCGCGTGCGGCTGGGGTTCGACGACCGCCGGGTCAACGCACTGCTCGGGCTCGACGCGTTCCGTGAGACCGCGATGGCCGTGCTGGCCATCGGCGAGGGCTCACGCGGTCCGGACGCCGAGGACCTGCTGGCGATCCCGTACGCGCAGGTCGCGGACCCGGCGCCGTCGATCGCCACGGAGCTGCCCGCGACCGCCCGCCTGCACGCCGCGGTGCTCGCCCAGCCGGCGGACTTCGTCGAGGACTTCGGTTTCACGCCGGAGCTGCGTGTCGCGCAGAGATCCTCGCCGCGCAACGGGTTCAGCCGGGCCGCGATCACCATCGACCAGCTGCGCGCGATCCTCGCCGCGGCCGGGCCGGACGCGCGCTGCGTCGTCAACCGGGTGACCGGCCTGCGGCCCGGTGCCTACGACCGCGACCTCACCCCGCTGGAGACCGACGTGTCCCGGATCGCGCACCGGTGGGCGTTGTGGACCCGGCTGTCCTTTCACGAGGCCGCGGCCGCCGTGTTCATCGCCGGTGACATCGAACGCGAGATCGCCGAGTCCGGGGACCGTGCGGTGCGGGTCCGGCACATCCGCACGGGCGTCGCCGTGCACCGGGCGGCGCTGGCCGCGGCGGGACAGGGCCTCGACGCGCGCATCAACTCCGACGGCACGACCGAGGAATCAGACCGGGCGCTCGGGCTCACGTCGGCACGCACGCTGACGATGCTGCTCGTCGGCGTGCGCAGGCCCGGCGTCTCACTGGAAAGGAGTGTGCCGTGATCACGGCAGAAGGACTGGTCAAGTCCTATCGCGACGTCAAAGCGCTGGACGGGCTCGACCTCGACGTGCCGCAGGGCACGGTGTTCGGCCTGCTCGGCCCCAACGGCGCGGGCAAGACGACCGCCGTGCGGGTGCTGAGCACGCTGACCCGTCCCGACGCGGGCAGGGCCGTTGTGGGTGGCCACGACGTCACCGCGCGTCCGCACGAGGTGCGGCGGCTCATCGGGCTGTCCGGCCAGCACGCCGCCGTCGACGAGCTGCTCACCGGGCGCGAGAACCTGGAGCTGATCGGCAGGCTGCTGCGCGTTGGCAACGTGCCCGTGCGCGTGGCCGAGCTGCTGGAGCAGTTCGAGCTGACCGAGGTCGCGGACCGGCCCGCGGGCACCTACTCCGGCGGCACCGCTCGCCGGCTCGATCTCGCCGCGGCGCTCGTGGGCCGGCCGGAGGTGCTGTTCCTGGACGAGCCGACGACCGGGCTGGACCCGCGCAGCAGGCTCGCGTTGTGGGGCCTGATCACGGGTCTGGTGGCGGACGGCACGACCGTGTTGCTCACCACGCAGTACCTGGAGGAGGCCGACCGGCTCGCGAACCGGATCGCCGTCGTCGACGCGGGCAAGGTGATCGCGAACGGCACGCCCGACGAGCTCAAGGCGAAGATCGGCGGCGAACAGGTCGAGGTCGTGCTGCCCGACTCGTCCGGCGCACCCGCCGCCGTCGAGGCGTTGTCCACGGTGGCGTCGGGCTCGGTGCGCGCTGACGGCGAACACGTGACCGCGCCCGTCACGGGCGGCGCCGCCGCACTCGCGGAGGCGCTGCGCGAGCTGGACGCCCGCGGGGTCGCCGTGGCCGACATCGCGTTGCGCAAACCCACTCTCGACGACGTTTTCCTGTCCCTGACCGGTAAGAAGGGGAGCTGATGGACGGTCTGGTCCTGACCGGGCGCAATCTGCTGCGCATTCGCCGGATGCCGCAGATGATCATTTTGACGGCGTTCCAGCCGGTCGTGTTCCTGCTGCTTTTCGGATATGTCTTCGCTGACGGAATCGTGGTGCCCGGCGGTGGTGACTACCGCGAATTCGTGCTGCCCGGAATCGCGACGATGACCATGGTGATCGCTGCCGTGCCGACCGCGACCGGGCTCGCGGCCGACCGGCAGCGCGGGGTCGTCGACCGGTTCCAGGCGCTGCCCATCTCGCGCTCGGCCGTGCTCGTCGGCCGGACTCTCGCGGACCTCGCGCAGAGCGCGCTGGTGATCGTGATCATGCTGCTGTTCGGGCTGCTGATCGGCTGGCGGGTGCACACCGATCTGCTGCCTTTCGTTACGGGTATTGGCGTTCTGTTGCTTTTCGGGTTCGCGTTCAGCTGGGTCGGGGTGCTCGTCGGCGCGTCCGCGCCCAGCGTCGAGGCCGCCACCAACTTCGGGATGATCTGGGGGATGCCGCTCACCTTCCTGTCGAACGCGATCATGCCGGTGGCGCACATGCCCGGCTGGCTGCAGCCGGTCGCCGCCTGGAACCCGTTCAGCGCGACGGTCGCCGCCTGCCGTGAGCTGTGGGGAAACCCGATCGGGTACTCCGGTGAGGCACTTCCCATGCAGCACCCCGTTGTCGCGGCGGTGGTCTGGCCGTTGTTGATCTGCCTAGTAGTGATTCCACTGTCAATTCGGCGGTATCAAATGGCGGTCGCCCAATGAATCTATAGATACCTATTGATTCGTCACATATCTCGATAACGTCACCTGCATGAAATCGGCGGCGGTTTCGTTACGAGGTCGTGAGGCCGAGCTTCGGGAACTGGTGAGCGCGGTGCGCCGTCGTGGCGCGGTGGTGCTGGTCGACGGCGCGGCCGGCATCGGCAAGACGAGGCTGTTGCACGAGGTCGCGGCCTGTGCCGCGCGCGACGGCGTCGAGGTGCTCGCCGGTCGTGGTGACCAGCTGTACCAGCAGATTGCGCTGGCGCCGCTGCTCGACGCGCTCGGCGCCCCCGTCTGGGGTGGCGCCGGTCTCGACGGGCTGTCGGCCGAGCTCGAACGACGGGAGTCCGCGGGTCCGGTGCTGATCGTGCTGGACGACCTGCACTGGGCCGACCCGACGACGTTCACCGCGCTGCACACCATCACGGAACGCCTGGCCCACCGGCGCGTGGCGTGGGTGCTCGCGCGGCGGGACACCGGGAACCCGCTGCTCGGCAAGCTGTGGTCGGCCCTGCGCGACGGCGGCGCGACCCGGGTCGAGCTGCGCCCGCTCTCCGCGGCGGCAGCCGCCGAGGTCGCGGCGGACGTGCTCGGTGCGCCGCCCGGTCGTGGCCTCGCCCGGCTGGTCGCCGGTGCGGGCGGCAACCCGTCGTTGCTGATCGGCCTGCTCGAGCTGTTGCGCGACGAGGAGGGCGTGGAGGTCGACGGCGCGCACGCGGTGCGGTCCGCCTCGTCGCTGCCGGCCGGCATCGCGTCGCTCGCGCGCCACCACCTGCACGGGGTGTCCGCCGAATGCCGTCACCTGCTGGAGGTCGCGGCGGTGGTGGGCGACGCGTTCGCCGTCGGTGATGTGGCGAAGCTGATGAGCCGCACCACCGCGTCCGTGCTCCCGTTGCTGCGCGAGGCGTTCGACGCCGACGTCGTGCGCGAGTGCGACGAACGGATCGAGTTCCGCCACCCCGTGGTGCGGCGCGCGCTCGTCGAGTGCATTCCCGGCCCGGTGCGCACCGAGCTGCGCCGAGAGGTTCACGAGCTGCTGACCGGGCCGGTCGACCTGCGCTGCCACCGGGCATCGTCCGCGCTGGCCGCCGGCCTGGTCGACGAGGCCATGGCCGAGGCTCGTCAGGTGCTGGCCACCCCCGGCACGGCCCGGCACGGCCGGCTCACGGCGCAGCGCGTGCTGCTGCTGGCGCTGGTGCTGCGCGGAGAATTCGCGGAGGCGCGCACGCTCGCCGAACGGCTGCGCGACGAGCTGCCGTCCGATGCCGTCACGCTGACCGGTCTGGCGATGATCGAGTTGGCCGGCGGCAACCCGTCGGTGGCCGCACAACTGGCCGAGCGGGTCGTGGAGATCGGGCCGGACGCGCACCTGCGCTGGATGCTGGCGCAGTGCCTGCCCGGCATCGACATCCCCGGCGTCCCGTCCGGTCACCCGTTCTGCGACGCGGCGCTCGCCGCCCATCGCGCGCGGCGGTTGCTGCGCACCGGCCAGCACCGCGAGGCGGTTCGGGAAGCGCAGGCGGCCGTCGCGGCCACCGACGCGCGGCCCTGGGTCGGTCCGGCACTGGCCGTGCTGGCGACCGCGGCCATCCGCGAAGGTGAGGTCCACTCCGTGAAGTTCGGCGACTGGGCGTTCGTCGCGGAGACGTGGCTGGGCGCCGTGCAGTGCCAGTGGGCGACGACGCTGCTCACCGAGGCCCGCGGCGGCCCGATCGAGTTGTCGGCGTCCTCGCTGCTGCTGGCCGACGAACCCGGTGCGGCCGCGTGGCAGGTCCGGGTCGCGCTCGCGACCGATCGGGTGGCCGAGGCCGAGGAGATCGTCCGCGTCGCCGAGTCGCTGACCCCCGGTTCGGCGGCCGCGACCCACGCACGGGGTCTGCTCGACCGCGACGCGGGGGCACTCGCGACCGCCGCCGACCGGCACGAGGACCCGTGGGAGTCGGCGTCCGCGGCCGAGGACCTGGGTGCGCTGACCGGTGAGGTCGACGCGTTGGAAACAGCCAACAAGACCTACTCGCGCATCGGCGCCGTCCGTGATGCCGCACGGGTGCGGAGGCGGCTGCGCGCGTTCGGTGTGCGGCACCGGCACTGGACCTACCGCGACCGCGCCACGTCCGGCTGGGACTGCCTGACCGAGACGCAGCGGACCGCCGCCGAGCTGGTCGCGCGCGGTCTGTCCAACCGTGAGGTGGCGGATCAGATGTTCCTGTCGCCGCACACCGTGGCGTTCCACTTGCGCAAGGTCTTCCAGGTGCTCGGGGTCCGGTCGCGGGTCGAGCTGGCGAGGCTGGTGGCCCAGCGCGCGGGGTGATGTTTCGGCGATCGGGTGATCGGGTACGCCACGTAGGTTGTGCTACCGGTCGTATACCTGAACTTCGCATCAGCGTGACTAGGGTGGCTTTCCGTGACCCCGTCCGAGTCCCCGGAGCCGCGCCCCGCCAGCCTCTTCGAGAGCGTGCGCGCCGTCGGATCCACCCCTGCCCCGGAACGGGCGGGACAGCGTTGGGGCTTCGGCGCGTTCCTGCTCGTCGAGGCCGTCTTCATCATGTCCGCGGTGTTCATCACGGCGCTCGCCGCCAGCTACGGCGCGAACTACCACAACTCGGTCACCTACGTCCTGATCGGCTCGATCGCGCCGACCGTGCTGGCCGCGCTCGCCGCGATCGTGATCACCAAGGTGCGCGGCAACGGTCCGGTCGTCGACCTGCGGTTCGGGTTCTCCAAGGAGGACGTCGCCATCGGGCTCAAGCTCGGCGTCGTCGGCCTCGTGCTCACCTACGTCGCCGCCAACGTGTGGGCCAAGATCGTCGGTGAGCAGAACGCCACGTCCGCCGTCGGCGACCTGGTCACCCAGGCGTCGCTGCCGGTCGCCGCGGCCGTCACGATGTTCGTGTTCGTGTGCTTCATCGGGCCGGTCTGCGAGGAGATCATCTTCCGTGGCCTGCTGTGGGGCGCGGTCGAACGGCAGCAGTGGAGTGGCTGGGCCGCGCTCGCGCTGACGACCGTGATCTTCGCGATCAGCCACCTCGAACCGTTGCGCACGGCGTTGCTGCTGGTCATCGCGATCCCGATCGGTATCGCGCGGCTGGTCACGCGCAAGCTCGGAGCCAGCATCGTCGCGCACATCATGAACAACTTCCTGCCCGGCCTGACCCTCCTGCTGGTCTCGATCGGAGTGATCCCGGCCTGATGGACCTCAACAGCGACCTCGGCGAGGGCTTCGGCATCTGGCGGCTCGGCGACGACGAGGCGTTGCTGGACGCCATCACCAGCGCGAACGTCGCGTGCGGGTTCCACGCGGGCGATCCGTCGACCATGCGCCGCGTCTGTGTGTGGGCAGCGGAACGCGGTGTCGTCGTGGGGGCGCAGGTGTCCTATCGCGACCTCGCCGGGTTCGGGCGGCGGTTCATCGACGCCGATCCGCGCGAGCTGGCGGACGACGTGCTGTACCAGATCGGGGCGCTGGAGGCGTGCGCCCGCGCGGCCGGCACGCGCGTCGCGTACGTGAAGCCGCACGGCGCTCTCTACAACGCCACCGTGCACCATTCGGTGCAGGCGCAGGCCGTGGTCGACGCGGTCAAGGCGTTCGGCGAACTGCCCGTGCTCGGGTTGCCCGGTTCGAAGCTGTTGGAAAGTGCTGCTCGCGCCGGTCTGCGTGCCGTCGAGGAGGCGTTCGCGGACCGCGGCTACACGCCGGAGGGCACGCTCGTGCCGCGCTCGCAGCCGAACGCCTTGCTCACGGACACCGCAGCGGTCGTGGAACGGGCGCGCAGGCTCGCCGATCACGGTGAGATCGTGGCCGTCGACGGCACCGTGCTGAAGACCTCCGCCGAGTCGTTGTGCGTGCACGGCGACACTCCGGGCGCGGTCGAACATGCGAAAGCCGTTCGCGCGGCGTTGGGGACCGTCGCATCATTTGTGGAGTGACCACACTCAGGACACCCGATGGCGTTCTCTACTACGAGGTCCGCGGCAAAGGTCCGCTCCTGATTCTCACCGGCTCGCCGATGGCGGCCCGGTTCTTCGCGCCGCTGGCGGACGCGCTGGCGAGCGAGTACACGGTCGTCACGCACGACCCGCGCGGCATCTCCGCCAGCGTGCTGGACGACCCGTCCCAGGACTCCACGCCCGACCTGCGGGCCGACGACCTCGCGGCGTTGATCGCCGCACTGGGGTTCGCGAACGCCGACGTGTTCGGCAGCAGCGGCGGTGGCGTGACCGGTCTCGCGCTGGTGGCCCGATACCCGGACCTGGTGCGCACGCTCGTCGCGCACGAGCCGCCCGTCTTCGAGTTCCTGCCCGACGCCGCCGAGTTTCGGGTCAAGAACGACGCCCTGATCGAGCTGTTCCACCGTGAGGGGGTGAAGGCGGCCATGCAGAGGTTCCTGGGCAACATCGGCCTCGACGGCGGTGACAGGCCGGAGCCCTCGGAACGGGATCTCGCGGACTCCAGCCGGTTCTTCGCGCACGAGTTCCTCGGAACCACCCGTTATGTGCCTGATGTCGAGAGTCTGAAGGCGGCGCGCGTCGTCGTTGGCGTCGGCGCGACGTCCGGCGACCAGCTGGCGGCCCGGACCGCTCACGCGCTCGCCGAACGACTTGACAGTGCTCCGGTGGTGTTCCCCGGCGGCCACGGCGGGTTCCTAGAAGATCCCGCCGGATTCGCGGAGGTCCTTCGCAGGACCCTGTGAGGCCCGATTCGGAACCGGCGGACCCCGTCTGGCAGAATGGCCGTCTGTCCGCCGCGGTCGGCCCCTCTGCCCGGGCCGCGGCTGTGCGAACCACCAACACAGAGTTCAAGGAGTACCAGGCCAGTGGCCGTCAAGATCAAGCTTCAGCGCCTCGGCAAGATCCGCCAGCCGTACTACCGCATCGTCGTCGCCGACGCGCGCACCCGCCGCGACGGCAAGGCCATCGAGACGATCGGCAAGTACCACCCGAAGGAGGAGCCCTCCTTCATCTCGGTGGACTCCGAGCGCGCGCAGTACTGGCTGGGCGTCGGCGCGCAGCCGACCGAGTCCGTCCAGCGGATCCTCGAGATCACCGGTGACTGGCAGAAGTTCAAGGGCCTGCCGGGCGCCGAGGGCACGCTGAAGGTCAAGGAGCCGAAGACCTCCAAGGCCGACCTGTTCGCCGCCGCGCTCGCCGCTGCGAACGAGGAGCCGATGACCGAGGCCACCACGCCGAAGGCGAAGAAGCCGAAGAAGGCCGAAGAGGCCCCCAAGGCTGACGCCGAGGCCACCAAGGACGAGGCGTGAGTTTGTTGGCTGACGCCCTCGAACACCTCGTTCGCGGCATCGTCGACCACCCGGACGACGTCCGGGTGAACCTGGTCACGACCCGCCGCGGCCGCACCCTCGAGGTCCACGTCCACCCGGACGACCTCGGCAAGGTGATCGGCCGTGGCGGTCGCACCGCGACGGCCCTGCGCACCGTGATGGCCGGTATCGGCGGTCGTGGTGTCCGGGTCGACGTGGTCGACACCGACCGCTGACGTTCGCTGAACGAAGTTTGAAGAGGGCACGCGATGCCGCGCCGGTGTCTGGACTGAGTCATTTCGTGTGGCCGGCGCCCCCTAGGGCGCTGGCCACACGAAATCACGAGGGAAGACACCGGCTTTCGGCGGCATCGCCGCCCGAGCGGAGCGAGGGCAAATGGGCACTGTCGTCGTCGGGCGGGTTGCCAAGGCGCACGGGATCACTGGCGAACTCGCCGTTGACGTGCGTACTGATTCACCTGAGATGCGTTTCGCGCTTGGGGCGAAGATGCAGGCCAAGCTGCGCGACGGCACGTCCCGAAGCCTCACCGTGGCAGCCGCCCGGCCTCATGCCGGGCGGCTGCTCGTGCGTTTCGAGGAAGTCGTCACGAGGGACGTCGCGGAGGCGTTGCGCGGCACGTTGCTGCTGGGCAGCACCGCCGACCTCCCGCCGACCGACGACCCGGACGAGTTCTACGACCACGAGCTCGAGGGCCTCGACGCGCAGCTGCTCGACGGCACGTCGATCGGCACCGTCAAGGAGATCGTGCACGGTCCCGGTGGCGAGCTGCTGGTCGTGAACCGCCCGAACGGCGAGGCGCTGATCCCGTTCGTGCGCGAGATCGTGCCGACCGTGGACGTGGCCGGCGGCCGCGTCGTGATCGACCCGCCAGAGGGCCTGCTCGATGCGGATTGACGTCGTCACGATCTTCCCCGAGTACCTGGCGCCGCTGCGGGCGGCGCTGCTGGGGAAGGCGATCGACAAGGGCCTGATCAGCGTCGACGTCCACGACCTGCGGGACTGGACGCACGACGTGCACAAGGCCGTCGACGACAGCCCGTACGGCGGCGGTCCGGGCATGGTCATGAAGGCCGACATCTGGGGCCCCGCGCTCGATGACGTGTGCACCGAGCAGACGCGGCTGATCGTGCCGACGCCGGCCGGGCGCCCGTTCACGCAGGCGGTCGCGCACGAGTTCGCGGCCGAGTCGCACCTGGTGTTCGCGTGCGGCCGTTACGAGGGCATCGACCAGCGCGTCGTCGAGGACGCGTCGCGGCGGATGCGGGTCGACGAGGTGTCCATCGGCGACTACGTGCTGGTCGGCGGCGAGGTCGCCGTGCTGGCGATCGTGGAGGCCGTCGCCCGCCTGCTGCCGGGCGTGCTGGGCAACCCGAAGTCGCACGCCGAGGACTCGTTCCAGGACGGTCTGCTGGAAGGCCCCAGTTACACGCGCCCCGAGGTGTGGCGTGAGCTGGCCGTTCCGGACGTGCTGCGGTCGGGCAACCACAAGGCGATCGAGCGCTGGCGGCGTGACCAATCACTCACGCGGACGTTCGAGCGGCGACCAGATCTGCTGGAAGCGTTGCCGGACGAGGCGTTCGACAAGCACGACCGGGCCCTGCTGGCCCGGCTGCGCGAGCCGTCCGACTAGGGCCGATTTCAGTCCGGGGCACCCCATCTGGCACACTGGACGGGTTGCTGCAGCCGGTTGCGTACCGGCGCGCGCTCAGCCGACCCCACCATGTCGTGCACTGCCATGGAACATGCTCTGGGGAGTAACAGACTCACGTGAGGACGACCGATGAACATCCTGGACGCACTTGACGCCCAGTCGCTGCGCTCCGACATCCCCAGCTTCCGGCCGGGCGACACGCTGAAGGTCCACGTCCGCGTCATCGAGGGCTCGCGCGAGCGCGTCCAGGTGTTCCAGGGCGTCGTGATCCGCCGCCAGGGCGGTGGCATCCGCGAGACCTTCACCGTTCGCAAGGTCTCCTTCGGTGTCGGCGTCGAGCGCACCTTCCCGGTGCACTCCCCGAACATCTCGGAGATCGAGGTCGTCACCCGCGGTGACGTCCGTCGCGCGAAGCTCTACTACCTGCGCGACCTGCGCGGCAAGGCCGCCAAGATCAAGGAGAAGCGTGAGGCCAAGCCGGTCAGCTGACCGCGTTGCCTGAGCTTTCCGAAGACGACGAGGACGCCTCCGACGACGAGTCCCCAGAGGGCTCGGGTCGGAGGCGTCCTCTGTGGCGTGAGCTCGTCGTTCTGACCGTCACGGCGCTGGTCCTGACGGTCCTCATCCAGCAGTTCGTCGCGCGGGTCTACGTGATCCCGTCGGCGTCGATGGAACAGACCCTGCACGGCTGCAACGGCTGCCAGAACGACCGCGTGCTGGTCGACAAGATCACCTACCGGTTCTTGGACGTCGAGCCCGGTGAGGTCGTCGTGTTCCGCGGTCCGGACGCGTGGAACAACGACTTCGTGTCCCCGCGGTCGTCGAACGCGTTCGTCGCGGCGTTGCAGGGCGCCGCCTCGCTGCTCGGCCTCGCGCCGCCGAACGAGCGGGACTTCGTCAAGCGCGTCATCGCGGTGTCCGGCCAGACCGTCGAGTGCTGCGACGCCGAGCATCGGCTGCTCGTGGACGGCAAGCCGCTGGACGAGCCGTACGTCTACTGGCAGCCCGGCACGTCCCCGGCGAACCACGAGCCGTTCGCTCCGGTGCGCGTTCCGGAGGGCCGTTTGTGGGTCATGGGGGACAACCGCACCAACTCGATCGATTCGCGCAAACAGGGCGGCGGGGGCGAAGCGGGCACGGTGCCGGTGGCGAACGTGATCGGCAAGGCGCGTGTGATCGTTTTTCCGGCTGCTCGCTGGAGTGCGGTCTCGGACCACAATCCGCAGGTCGTGGCACTCGGAGCCCCGGCGGCGGCCGGGTTGCTCGCCGCGTTTCCGGTGCTGTGGGTGGGACGCCGCATTCGCAAGCGAATAGGCTGATCTCGTGGTTGACGTGGATCCCGATCAGACCCCGGCTGACGACGAGCAGCCGAAGCCCTCTTCCAAGAAGAAGAAGCGCAAGGGGAACTTCTGGAAAGAGCTGCCGATCCTGATCGTCGTCGCGGTGGGTCTGGCGGCGTTGATCCAGGTCTTCCTCGGTCGCGTGTACATGATCCCGTCGGAGTCGATGGAACAGACGCTCCACGGCTGCTACGGGTGCTACGGCGACCGCGTGCTCGTCGACAAGATCACCTACGACTTCACCGATCCCTCGCCGGGCGACGTGGTCGTCTTCCGCGGCCCGCAGTCGTGGCAGAACGACTTCGTGGCCGCCGAGCCGGGCAACGTGGTGTCGAAGTCGTTGCAGTGGCTGGGTTCCCTGGTCGGTCTGCCGTCGGCGAACGAAGAGGACTTCGTCAAGCGCGTCATCGCCGTGCCGGGCCAGACCGTGAAGTGCTGCGACGACCAGAACCGCGTGATGGTCGACGGCAAGGCGCTGGACGAGCCGTACGTGTACTACGCGGCGGGCGGCAGCACCTCGCAGGAGTCGTTCGCGGAGCTGAAGATCCCGGACGGCTACCTGTTCGTGCTCGGCGACAACCGCAACGACTCGTGCGACTCGCGCTGCCAGGGCGGCGGCGGCCAGGCGGGCCTGGTGCCGATCGACAACGTGATCGGCAAGGCGCGCATCATCGTGCTGCCTCCGACGCGATGGGGCGGCGTCACCGACCACAACCCGCAAGTGGTCTCGATGGGTGCACCGGGATGGCAGCAGAGCGTCCCGATGGGCGTCGGTATCGTCGCCGCGTGGCCCGTACTCCTGCTCGGCCGGCGACTGCGCCGCCGACTTCAGCGATGACGTTGCTGCGACCGCCTCGAGCCGTGGTGCGCGGCTCGTCGGGCAACTGGGCCCTGCAGTCCGCGCTCGACCGCCGCGGACTGGGCCCGGTCGCCGGTGTGGACGAGGCCGGCCGCGGCGCGTGTGCGGGTCCGTTGGTTATCGCCGCCTGCGTGCTGCGTCCAGGTGACGCCGCCCGGTTCGAAGGGCTCACCGACTCGAAGCTGATGACCGCGCTCGCGCGCGACCGCATGTACGACAAGGTCCTGGCGCGGGCGCTGGACCACGCGGTGATCGTGGTGTCCTCGGCCGAGGTCGACCGGCTGGGCATCCATGTGACCAACATCGAGGGCATGCGGCGAGCGGTAGCCCAGCTGACGACGCATCCTGGTTATGTGCTGACCGACGGCTTCCGCGTGCCGGGTTTGACGGCGCCCTCGATGTCCGTGCTGAAGGGCGACCAGGCGGCGGCGTGCGTGGCGGCCGCGTCGATCCTGGCGAAGGTGACGCGGGACCGCATCATGGCCGACC
The DNA here is from genome assembly GCF_030269605.1 of Lentzea sp. NBRC 105346. Lineage (GTDB taxonomy): Bacteria > Actinomycetota > Actinomycetes > Mycobacteriales > Pseudonocardiaceae > Lentzea. The sequence goes on along the minus strand of NZ_BSTQ01000007.1, from coordinate 139,501 downwards.
TGCACGCCTCGTACCCCGAGTACGGGTTCGACGTGCACAAGGGCTACTGCACGGCCGAGCACACGGCCGCGCTGACGGCGCACGGACCCTGTCCGGAGCATCGTTGGTCGTGGGTGAACGTGACGTCCGCGGCCTTAGCGCACGGCATGACCGCGCCACACCGGGTGGTGCGCACGATGGCCGCTCAGGCCGTAGTCCAGAATGGGGCACTCCCGATTTCCATCGGAGAGCTCGCGACGAGGGAGGGCGCGGAGCAGATGACCCGCGCGGAGGCGTAATGAGTGCAGAGGATCTCGAGAAGTACGAGACCGAGATGGAGTTGTCGCTGTACAAGGAGTACCGCGACATCGTCAGCCAGTTCTCGTTCGTCGTGGAGACCGAACGGCGTTTCTACCTGGCCAACTCGGTGGACGTGCAGGTCCGCAACGCCGACGGCGAGGTGTACTTCGAGGTGCGGATGTCCGACGCGTGGGTGTGGGACATGTACCGTCCCGCCCGTTTCGTGAAGAACGTCCGAGTCATCACGTTCAAGGACGTCAACGTCGAGGAGCTGGACAAACCAGACCTGCGCCTGCCGGACAGCGGCCCGTTCCCGACATAGCACACCCCACCGACAATCCCGCCCCGCCAAGATCGACTTGGCGGGACTTGTCCACACCCCCCGACTTATCCACAGCCAGCGCCTGACGCCCCCCACCGCCCCCTCCCACCCGGCAAAGTGACCTTGCCGACACCCCCGGGAGGAACCGATGGCAACGATCACGCGCACCCACAACGACGAGCTCGGCCTCAAGGGCGAGGACCTCGCCTGCGAGTACCTGACGAAGCAGGGCCTCGTAGTCCTGTCACGCCGCTGGAAGTGCCCGGACGGCGAGCTCGACATCGTCGCCACCGACGGCGACCGCCTGGTGGTCTGTGAGGTCAAGACCAGGTCCGGCGTCGCGTTCGGCACGCCGGACGAGGCCGTTTCGCCGGTGAAGCTGGAACGAATCCGCCGCCTGGGCCTGCACTGGCTGTCCGAGTACAACGTCGGCTGGTGCCAGATCCGGGTGGACCTGGTCTTCGTCCTATGGCCGCCGGGCGGCCAGGTCCGCCTACGGCATCTGCGAGGTGCCTGATGGCCATCGTCCGTGCGGCATCGCTGCTTGCCCTGGTCTCGCCGCCTGCTCTCTCACATCCCCATCCGGCAATTCCCCATTCCGCGCAGCGGCATCTCTCAGAGCCACCATCAGCGACACCTCACCCGGCCGGAGGTGCCTGATGGCCCTCGCCTGTGCCTGGTCCGTGGCGCTGTTCGGCGTCGACGGCCTGGCCGTCGAGATCGAAGCCGACGTAGGCGTCGGCCAACCCAAGACCCAACTCCTCGGCCTGCCCGACAAGGCACTCCACGAGTCCAAGGAGCGCGTCAAAGCCGCCGTCCGCAACACCGACGAGGAGTGGCCCAAGCAGCGCGTCGTGCTCGGCCTGTCGCCCGCCGCCATGCCCAAGGGCGGCTCGGGCTACGACCTGGCCATCGCCTGCGCCACGCTGGCAGCGTCCAAAGCCGTCCCCCCGGACAAGCTCGGCGGCACAGTGCTGATCGGCGAGCTGTCCCTCGACGGCCGGGTGCGCCACGTGCGCGGAGTGCTGCCCGCCCTGCTGGCCGCGCGGCGGGCGGGGCTGCGGCGGGCGATCGTGCCGCACGACGCGTTGCCGGAGGCGGCCTTGGTCGACGGCGTCGACGTCCTTGGAGCCGGTCGCCTCGGCGACGTGCTGGCGTGGCTGCGCGGGGAGGCGCACTCGCTGAAACCACCACCGCCGCACGAGAATCCGCCTCTGCCCGCTCCTCCCGACCTGGCTGATGTCGTCGGCCAGCCCGAGGCGCGCTGGGCGCTCGAGGTCGCGGCCGCGGGTGGCCACCACCTGTTGCTCACGGGGCCGCCCGGCACCGGGAAGACGATGCTGGCCGAACGACTGGTGGGCCTGCTGCCGCCGCTGTCGCGCGACGAGGCGCTGGCGGTGACGGCGGTGCATTCGGTCGCGGGCATGCTGGCGGCCGAGGCGCCGCTGGTGGCCGCGCCGCCGTTCATGTCGTTGCACCACACGTCGTCCATCACGGCGCTTGTGGGCGGTGGCAGCGGCCTCGCGAAGCCCGGTGCGGTGAGCCGGGCGCATCGCGGGGTGTTGTTCCTCGACGAGGCCTGCGAGTTCGGGCCGCGGACGTTGGAGGCCTTGCGCACCGCGCTGGAGGACGGGGAGATCCGGTTGGCGCGGCGCGACGGCATCGTGCGGTATCCGGCGCGGTTTCAGCTCGTGCTCGCCACGAATCCCTGTCCGTGTGCGCCAGCCAAGGAGATCGACTGCTGCTGCACGTCGATCGTTCGCAGGCGGTACGCGGCGCGGCTGTCCGGGCCGCTGCTGGATCGGGTCGACATCCGGGTTCGGATGCGGCCGCTGACGGCGATGAGCGGCGTCGAGGTCGGCGAACCCGAGCCGACCGCCGTGGTGCGCGAACGCGTGCTCAAGGCTCGCGCACGCGCCGCCGCCCGGTGGTCCGCGCACGGCTACGACTGGCGCACGAACGCTGAGGTGCCAGGGCCGGTGCTGCGCCGCGAGTTCGGCCTGCCCCGGTCCACGACGGCGTTGCTCGATCGCGGCCTCGCCGGCGGCGTGCTGACGGGGCGCGGCGCCGATCGCTGCCTGCGCGTCGCGTGGACGTTGAGCGATCTCGCCGAGGCGGATCAACCGACCGCGGACCACGTGGCCGCGGCACTCGAGTTCAGGGAGAGGAGGTCAGCATGATTCCCGAACAGCGAAGCACCACTGTGGAGCCGTCCCCGGAGATCCCGGACGTGGTGTTCCCGGTCGACTGGGGCCACCCCTGCCGCTTCGTGTGGCGGGCACCGGTGCCGATGCGTTCAGCGTTCTGGTTGCTGGATCGTGACGGTGCGCCCTGGCGGTGGTGGTGATGAACCTCGACGACGTCCGGTTGGCGCGGGCGTATCTGTCGCGGGTGGCGGAACCGTTCGCGGGTGCGTTGAGCGGGTTGGTGTCCGAGGTCGGTTGGGGCCACCCGTGCCGTTTCGTGTGGCGGGCACTGGTGCCGATGCGTTCAGCGTTCTGGTTGCTGGATCGCGACGGTGCGCCGTGGCGGTGGTGGTGATGAACCTCGACGACGTCCGGTTGGCGCGGGCGTATCTGTCGCGGGTGGCGGAACCGTTCGCGGGTGCGTTGAGCGGGTTGGTGTCCGAGGTCGGTCCGGTCGAGGCCGCCGCGCTCGTGCGGGCCGGCGAGGTGTCGCCCAGCGTGCTGAGTCAGACCTCGGCGCGGCGGGCGGTTGAGCTCGCCGAAGAGGACCTGCAGCGGATTCGGGCCCGCGGTGGGCGATTGATCATTCCGGAGGACGACGAGTGGCCGCGCTGGCCGTTCGTGTCCCTCGGGGTGGCGAACGGGCACCGGCGGTGCGGCGGCGAGCCGCTCGCGCTGTGGGTTCGCGGGGAGCACGACCTGAGCGAGGTGGCCGACCGGGCGGTCGCGGTCGTCGGATCTCGGGACGCGAGCGGGTACGGGCAGCACGTCGCCACCGAACTCGCCCACGGGCTGGCGTTGGCCGGTGTCGCGGTGGTGTCCGGTGCCGCCTATGGCATCGACGGCGCCGCGCACCGCGGCGCGCTCGGCGGAGGCGGGGTGACCGTCGCGGTGCTCGCATGTGGACCCGACATCGCCTATCCCGCCGGCCATCAGGGGTTGCTCGCCACGATCGCGCGCGACGGGCTCGTGGTGAGCGAGTACCCGCCCGGCGTAACACCCGCGCGGCATCGGTTCCTGACGCGCAACCGGCTCATCGCGGCGTTGGGGACCGGGACGGTCGTCGTCGAGGCCGGGCGGCGCAGCGGCGCGAAGAACACGGCGGCGACGACGGTCGCGCTCGGGCGCGTGCTGATGGTGGTGCCGGGTCCGGTCACCTCGGCCAGTTCGACCGGCTGCAACGAGCTGCTGCGGTCGGGTGACGCGGTGCCGGTGTCGAGCGTCGCCGAGATCGTCGAGTCGATCGGGCGGTTCGGGGACGACCTCGTGGAAACCGTGGGGGACAAGCGAAGCGATCTCGGTGCGCCGCAGGGTGACGCGATGCGCGTGTACGAGGCGCTGGGCCTGCGGTCCGGGCACAGTCCGGAGGTGATCTCCGTGGAGTCCGGTGTGGAGCTCGGGCGGGTGCGGGCGCTGCTGCCGGAGCTGGAGCTCGCCGGACTGGCGAGCCGGGGAGAGGAGGGATGGCGACGGCTGGAGCCGTCATTCGGGTGAGCCTGCTCATTCCGGTTGGGTGAGAATTGTTGCTCTGCGCGGAGATGTTGCTGACTCAACGAAGTTGGGAGCGCTCTCAGCCCATTGCCGGTGTGGCGGAACTTGACCACGGGGCTCAGGAGGCGCAGCGTTTCTGCCTATGTCCTCCCCGCCGCCAGGTCGGACACGTCGTGTCGATCTTGTTCGCTTGCGCGAGAAGCTGCCCGCGAACGTGGCCGACGCACTTCGGCGGTACGAGCGGCATCTGGCGCTGGAACGGGATCTCTCGCCGCACACGGTCCGGGCCTACCTGGGCGACGTGGTGGCGTTGCTGGGACACATTGCCGGTGACTCGCCCGAGCGGGCGGACATCGGTGCTGTGGACCTGGCGAGTCTGCGGGCATGGCTGGCGGCACAACGGAATGCGGGTGCGAGCCGCACGACGATGGCACGCCGGGCCGCCGCCGCGCGGACGTTCACGGCGTGGGCTGTGCGTGAGGGGCTGCTGGCGCAGGATCCGGGACCGCGGCTGGCCGCGCCGCGACCACACCGGACGCTGCCCTCGGTCCTGCGTGCTGACCAGGCAAGTGAGGCGATGGCGGCCGTATCCTCCGGCGCTACCGAAGGTGATCCGGTTGCGCTGCGTGATCAGGCCGTGGTGGAGTTGCTCTACGCCACGGGCGTTCGCGTAGCCGAGCTCTGTGGTCTTGATCTCGATGACGTGGACTACTCCCTAAGGGTGATTCGGGTTCTCGGCAAAGGCGGGCGCGAGCGCACCATCCCGTTCGGCATTCCAGCCGAACGAGCGCTGCGGCGTTGGCTCGACGAGGGAAGAAAAGACCTGGTCACGCCCTACTCTCCGGCGGCTTTGTTCCTCGGGGCCCGCGGCGGGCGTATTGATCAAAGGGCCGTTCGGCGACTGGTACACGAGGTAGTCGCCGTGGTACCGGACGCGCCGGACATTGGGCCACACGGGTTGCGCCACTCCGCTGCGACCCATTTGTTGGAAGGAGGAGCGGACCTGCGCACCGTCCAAGAACTGCTTGGTCACGCTACGCTCGCAACGACTCAGCTTTACACACACGTCACTGTCGAACGGCTGAAGGCGATCCATGACCGAACCCACCCCCGTTCCTGACGCCTCAGGGGGAGGTTCGCGTACGGCGACCGTGCCCCCTGAACCTCTGGTGCCCAAGCCTGCGTCGAAGCAGACCAACGGGCACCGTCAGAACGGCGCTCCCCGCACCGAGCAGGCCGAGCTCGGTGAAGACGAGCCCAGTGGAGAAGAGACGAGCGTCGAAGGCCTTCGTGCCGCCACCACATCCGCCGCGCAGCGACCGGATGTCCGTACCGCCGACGATGTCGAGGCCGGCATCGTCGCGTTGTGGCGCAGCTACGGCGAGTCCCGCGACCAGAACCAGCGCGACCGCCTGGTGCTGCACTACGCACCACTGGTCAAGTACGTCGCCGGCCGCGTGGGCACGGGCCTCCCGGCGCACGTCGACGTGTCCGACCTGATCCAGTCCGGCATCTTCGGCCTGGTCGACGCGATCGAGAAGTTCGAGCCGGAGCGTGGTCTCAAGTTCGAGACCTACGCCATGCAGCGCATCCGCGGCGCCATCCTCGACGACCTGCGCGCCCAGGACTGGGTCCCGCGCTCGGTGCGCAGCCGCGCCCGCGACGTCGAGCGCGCCCTCGAACGCCTCGGCGCCAAGCTGCAGCGCACCCCGACCGACCGCGAGCTCGCCGCAGAGCTCAAGATCGGCCTCGCCGAGCTGCGCGAACTGTACGGCCAGCTCCAGCTCACCAGCGTCGTCGCGCTCGACGAGCTCATCGCGCCCAACAAGGGCGGCTCCTCCCTCGCCGAGTCGCTCCCGGACGAGGACGCCGAGGACCCGGTCGCGAGCCTCGTCGACCTGGACAGCCGCCGCCAGCTCGCGGACGCCATCGCCCAGCTCGCCGAACGCGACCGCGTGGTCGTGACCCTCTACTACTTCGAGAACCTGACTCTCGCCGAGATCGGCAAGGTCCTCGGTGTCACCGAGTCCAGGGTCTGCCAGCTGCACACCCGCGCCGTGCTGAGGCTGCGGACCAAGCTCAACGAGCAGACCGAGGACTGACCCGCCACAGCCCTGTGCCCTCGCCGGCCGGGAGTCGCACCCGCGACTCCCGGCCGGTTCGCGTTTGCGGACGGGTGTGCAGGAGGTGGGTCAGACGGGATGCGGGGTGGTCAGGAAGATCGCGGTTGGTGCGCGATGGGGTAGCTGCGGTGAGGGGCGGCTGGCGGGAAGCGGGGGTTTGTGGTCATTGGTCTCCTCTGGACAAAGGCGGCGGATGGGGGTGCGTGACGTCGCTAGTCGGTGGGGCGGAGTGCGGGAAACGGAGTGGGATTGGTATCGCGGGCCGTGGCGGGGGCTCGGTGGTGAGGGCAGGGTCGGGCTTGTGGGGGCGGTTGGGCGGTCGTGAGGCCGGTGGCTGTGGGGTCGCTTGGGCGAGGAGGAGGCGGGGTTTGTGCTTGGTGGGGTTGTTTGGCGGTTGTGGACTGAGGCGGAACCGGTTGGGCGGATGTGATCAGGGCGTGTGGCCGGGTGCGGCAGGTCGGCGGCTGCGGAGTTCGGGCGGGACCGGTCGGCGAGCCGGGAGACCCGGTGCCCTCAGCCTGGGGCGAATTCCGTAGGGGCTGGCCTCCTTTCGCGGATAGGGGTGGGCACGGCCGGCTTCGTATCGAGGGGACGGCCGGCCGTGCCCACCGGTCTGCGGCGACGCCCAGGGAGGGAGTGCCCTGCCGCGCTCGGGGCGCGCGGCAGCGCGGGCGTCGGGCGCAGACCGCGACCTCGTCACCGGAACCGTTGGTGACCGCAACGGTGTGACGGGTCGCGTCAGGGGGCGACGGGAAGCAGGCGGACCCGGCCGGGCGAGACCAGGCGTAAGGGGTTCAGGTACTCGGGACCGCGCCTGGCGCCCCAATGCAGGCAGGAGTCGCAGCCGGGGTGGCCGCCCGCCAGCGTCCCGATCACCTCACCGCGCCGCACGCGCTGGTGTACGGCGACAGAGGGCGTCACGGGCTCGTATGTGGTGCGCAGGCTGCCGTGGTCGAGCGACACGAGCGATCTGTCCACTAACAAGCCCGCGAACACCACAACGCCGTCACCGGACGCGAACACTGGGGCGCCGACGACACCGAGCAGGTCGACGCCGCGGTGGCCCGGCCCATAGGGAGACGGGGGCGCGGCGAACGAGCGCACGACCCCATGTGGAGGGGCCAGGGGCCAGCCGAAGCGGCCGTGGGGGATGGGGAGCACGAGCAGTAGGGCGAGGAGAGCGGGCATGTCCAAACGGTCTCGAAGGCGAGGGTGCGGGACCAGCGGGGATCTCCAAACTGTGGATAACTCGCGGGTTGTGGATAACTTGCCCCCGTGACCTCGGGCCGATTCGAAGTTTGTCGGGGGGAGGGCGTAGACTGCTCGGCGCGCCCCGTGTACTCGCGGGACGACTTCGCGTGCCAACGCAGATCCGGCCCAACACAGCTGTGTGGCCGAGTCACGACGTCCGAACGGTCCTGAAGCTGCAAAGCCGAGGGTTGCGGACGGCGGTGTGGGCACCAGGGCGGTCAGCCAAAGGGGTGGCCGCGACAACCGGCATACGCGTGCGAACGCGTCCGACAGACGAGGTGCGAACCGGCCATGGCCGTCGTAACCATGAAGCAGCTGCTCGACAGCGGCGTGCACTTCGGGCACCAGACCCGGCGCTGGAACCCGAAGATGAAGCGCTACATCCTGACCGAGCGCAACGGCATCTACATCATCGACCTGCAGCAGACGCTGACCTACATCGACCGCGCCTTCGAGTTCGTCAAGGAGACGGTCGCCCACGGTGGGTCGATCCTGTTCATCGGCACCAAGAAGCAGGCGCAGGAGGCCATCGCCAACGAGGCGCTCCGCGTCGGCATGCCCTACGTGAACCAGCGCTGGCTGGGCGGCATGCTCACCAACTTCTCCACGGTCCACAAGAGGCTTCAGCGGCTCAAGGAGCTGGAGTCGATGGAGCAGACCGGCGGCTTCCAGGGTTTCACCAAGAAGGAAATCCTGATGATGAACCGCGAGAAGGACAAGCTGGAGCGCACGCTCGGCGGTATCCGCGACATGTCCAAGGTGCCCAGCGCGGTGTGGATCGTCGACACCAAGAAGGAGCACATCGCGGTCGGTGAGGCTCGCAAGCTGAACATCCCGATCGTCGCGGTCCTCGACACCAACTGCGACCCGGACGAGGTCGACTACCCGATTCCGGGCAACGACGACGCGATCCGCTCGGCCGCCCTGCTGACCAAGGTCGTGGCCGAGGCCGCCGCCGCCGGTCTCATGGCGCGTTCCGGTGCCCGCCGCGACGCCGCCGAGGGCCAGGACAAGCCCGAGGTCGCGAGCGACGAGCCGCTGGCGGAGTGGGAGCAGGAGCTCCTGACCAACTCGGCCGAGGCCCCGGCCGAGCAGCCCGTCCAGTCCTGATTCGAACCACGCGGCGCCCCGCCATGGGCGCCGCGTGGACTCAAGCGCGTACATCGCAGAAGGAAAACGATGGCGAACTACACCACCGCGGACGTCAAGAAGCTCCGCGAGCTCACCGCCGCCGGCATGATGGACTGCAAGAAGGCGCTGGACGAGGCTGACGGCGACTTCGAGAAGGCCGTCGAGATCCTGCGCATCAAGGGCGCCAAGGACGTCGGCAAGCGCGCCGAGCGCACCACGTCCAACGGCCTGGTCGCCGTCAAGGACGGCGCGATGGTCGAGCTGCGCTGCGAGACCGACTTCGTCGCCAAGAACGCCGACTTCATCGCCCTCGCGGACGAGATCGTCGCGATCGCCAAGGCCAACAAGGTCGCCGACGTCGAGGCCCTCAAGGCCATCGAAGTCGACGGCAAGTCGGTCGACGCGCTGGTCCAGGAGTTCTCCGCCAAGATCGGCGAGAAGCTCGAGCTGGCCAAGGCCGTCGACTTCGACGGCACCGTCTCGACCTACCTGCACAAGCGTGCCGCCGACCTGCCGCCCGCCGTCGGCGTGCTGGTCGAGTACACCGGTGACAACGCCGAGGCCGCCAAGGGTGCCGCGATGCAGATCGCCGCGATGCGTCCGAAGTACGTCACCCGCGAGGACGTCCCGGAGGAGCTCGTCGCGAACGAGCGCCGCATCGCCGAGGAGACCGCTCGCGAGGAGGGCAAGCCGGAAGGCGCGCTGCCCAAGATCGTCGAGGGTCGCGTCAACGGCTTCTTCAAGGACGTCGTGCTCCTCGAGCAGGCTTCCGTGACGGACAGCAAGAAGACGGTCAAGGCCCTGCTGGACGAGGCCGGCGTGACGGTTACCCGTTTCGCTCGGTTCGAGGTCGGCCAGAGCTGAGACGTGCGAGGGCGGGGTTGCGCTTGACGGCGACCCCGCCCTTGCCGTGTCCGAGTCCAAACCCCTTCCAATGCCGCGAGGAGAGGACCAGTGAGCGAAGAGGGTAGCCACGGCTACAACCGGGTGATGCTGAAGCTCGGCGGCGAGATGTTCGGTGGCGGCGGAGTCGGTGTCGACCCCGACGTGGTCCAGACGGTCGCCCGCCAGATCGCCGCCGTGGTCCGCTCCGGCGTCCAGGTCGCCGTCGTCATCGGCGGTGGCAACTTCTTCCGCGGCGCCGAACTGCAGCAGCGCGGCATGGACCGCTCCCGCGCGGACTACATGGGCATGCTCGGCACGGTCATGAACTGCCTGGCGCTGCAGGACTTCCTCGAGCGCGAGCACGGCATCGACACGCGCGTACAGACCTCCATCCAGATGACGCAGGTGGCCGAGTCCTACATCCCGCGCCGCGCGATGCGTCACCTCGACAAGGGCCGCGTCGTGATCTTCGGCGGCGGCGCCGGTCTGCCCTACTTCTCGACCGACACGACGGCCGCGCAGCGCGCGCTGGAGATCGGTTGCGAGATCGTGCTGATGGCCAAGGCCGTCGACGGCGTCTACACCGCCGACCCCAAGATCGATCCGGATGCGCTGATGTTCGACAACATCACGCACCGCGAGGTCCTCGAACGAGGCCTCAACGTCGCAGACGCGACCGCGTTCAGCCTCTGCATGGACAACAACATGCCGATCCTCGTTTTCAACCTCCTCACCGAGGGGAACATTGCGCGCGCGGTGCGTGGTGAGAAGATCGGAACCCTGGTGAGTACCCCCGGTGGGCGTCCAGCTTTCTAGACCTGCTGGGATCAGGGCAGACACGCACGCAGAGCAAGGAGCAGTCGTGATCGACGAGACCCTCCTCGATGCCGAGGAGAAGATGGAAAAGGCGGTCTCGGTGGCGAAGGAAAACCTCGCCTCCGTCCGGACCGGTCGCGCCAACCCTTCGATGTTCTCGCGCATCGTCGTCGAGTACTACGGATCGCCGACCCCGCTGAACCAGCTGGCGAGCGTTGCGATCCCCGAGGCTCGGATGGCGGTCATCAAGCCGTACGACACCAGCCAGCTGCACTCCATCGAGAAGGCCATCCGCGACTCGGACCTCGGAGTGAACCCGAGCAACGACGGCACGGTCATTCGCGTGGTCATCCCGCAGCTCTCCGAGGAGCGCCGCAAGGAGATGGTCAAGGTCGCGAAGACCAAGGGCGAAGAGGCCCGCGTCTCGGTGCGTGGCGTTCGCCGCAAGGCCAAGGAAGAGATCGACCGTCTCGTCAAGGACGGCGAGGTCGGCGAGGACGACGGCGTGCGCGGTGAGAAGGAGCTCGACTCCCTCACGCACAAGTACACCGCTCAGGTCGACGAGCTGGTGAAGCACAAGGAAACCGAGCTCCTCGAGGTCTGATGTGGGAGCACAGGTGATTGGCGGTCAGCAGGACGCGTCCAAGCCGTCCAGAGCCGGACGCGACCTGCGGGCGGCGATCCTGGTAGGGGTGAGCCTCGGCGCGGTGATCATCGCCGCGCTGCTCACCTACCGGCAGATCTTCATCGGCATCGTCGCGGCCGCCGTCGCCGTCGCGACGGTCGAGCTGTCGACCGCCTTGAAGAAGAGCGGTATCCAGGTCGCGCTGATCCCCGTGCTCATCGGCGGCCAGGCGATGATCTGGCTGTCCTGGCCGTTGGAACGGACCGGTCTGATGACCGCGTTCGTGATCACGGTCATCGCGTGCATGATCTGGCGGTTCCGCGGCGGCGCCGACGGTTACCTGCGCGACCTGTCGGCCTCGGTGCTGACGGCCGCGTACATCCCGCTGTTCGGCACGTTCGCGGCGATGCTCGTCGTCCCCGAGGACGGCGCGGGCCGCGCCTTCTGCTTCCTCATCGGCGTCGTGCTGTCCGACACCGGCGGCTACGCGGCGGGCGTCTTCTTCGGCAAGCACCCGATGGCGCCGGCGATCAGCCCGAAGAAGTCCTGGGAGGGCTTCGCGGGATCGATGATCGCGGGCATGGCCGGTGGCGCACTGACGGTCAGCCTGCTGATCGACGGCGAGTGGTGGCAGGGCGTGCTGTTCGGCGCGGCACTCGTCATCACGGCGACCGCGGGTGACCTCGTCGAGTCGCTGATCAAGCGCGACCTCGGGATCAAGGACATGGGCACGCTGCTGCCCGGTCACGGCGGCCTGATGGACCGGATGGACTCGCTGCTGCCGTCGGCCGTCGTGTCCTGGCTGCTACTTCACCTGTTCGTGTAAACCGGGACGTCAGTCGTCGTACGGGTCGTCGACCTCGGCACGCGGCTCGGCCTCGATGGCGCGGGACTGGTCGACGACCGAGAACGCCATATGGTTGTGGTCCTCGACGGTCGTTATGCGCCCGAACGGCGTGTCGTAGGGCTCGACGGTGACCCGGCCGCCCAGCTCGAGCACGCGCGTCGCCACCGCGTCGATGTCGATCTCCGGCGCGGAGTTGAAGTAGATCATCCAGTGCGGCTTCTCCCGGTATTGGAACTCTCGTCCCATCCGCTGTCTGCCCACGACGTCCTGGCCCTCGACCGAGTAGACGACGTAGTCCAGCCGGTGCCCGTCACCGATCTGGGTCATGTCGTAGTGGCACAGGTCCCGGAAGAACGTGTCGGCCGCGGCGCCGTCGCGCGTGTTCAGCTCCGCCCACGCGAACGCGCCGTGCCCGTCGGTGCCGAACCGCCAGTCGGGTGGCACGTGCCGGAACCCGACGACCGCGCCGGTCGGGTCGGTGATCAGCGTCGACTGCGTGTGGTCCGCACTCTCCTCGGGATTGCGCAGCACCGATCCGCCCAGGTGGAACGCCTTCTCCGCGGTCGCCCGCGCGTGCGGTGTGAGCAGGTACAGCCGCCACGGTCCGGGCGCCTCCGACTGCGGGAGGCCGGCGACGGGAATGCCGTCGACCATGGCGACGGTGTAGCCGTCGTCGTCGGTGTAGTGCCATCCGAACAGGCCCGTGTAGAAGTCCACGGCGGATCGGATGTCAGGGACGGGAAGCTCGACCCAGCAGGGGCTACCCGCGAGTAGCGGCCTGATCCGGGGCGAGTTGGGCGCGATCGACACAGCCGCCTCCTGCAGGGGGTGAAGATGTGATCACGCTACGCCGTCGAACGCCGATTCCGAACAGTCAACTGACAACTACAGTGCACTCGTGAGGGGATTCGCGTGAAGGGCTTCGTCCGGGCGGCACTGGCCGCGGTCAGACCGGTCGACGTGGTGCCGAGCCCGAACATCTGGCACTGGCCGGAGGTCTACGAGATCGAGAACCGCGCGCAGGACGCGGGCGGCGCGATCTGGGCCGCCCTGCGCGCGGAGTGCGACTGGACCGGGCTCGACGTGGTCGACGTCGGCTGCGGCACGGGTTTCCACCTGCCGATGTTCTCCGAGACGGCCCGCAGCGTCGTCGGCGTCGAGCCGCACCAGCCGCTGGTCGTGCGGGCACGGCAGCGGATCGCCGATCTGCCCGGTGTGCGAGCGCTCTCCGGTCCCGCGCAACGCCTGCCGCTGCCGGACGCGTCCGCCGACCTCGTGCACGCGCGGACCGCCTACTTCTTCGGGCCCGGCTGTGAACCGGGTCTGCAGGAGGCCGATCGGGTGCTGCGGCCCGGCGGCGCGCTCGCGATCGTCGACCTGGACGGCACGGCCGAGCCGTACGGGCCGTGGCTGTGCGCCGACGAACCGCGCTACAACCCGGCCGCGGTGGAGAAGTTCTTCGCGGACAACGGGTTCAGCCTGCGGCGGATCGTCGCCGAGTGGCGGTTCGAGCGGCGCGAGGATCTGGAGGCCGTGCTGCGCATCGAGTTCTCCGAGAAGGTGGCGGACCGCGCGATCGCGGCGACGCCGGGGCTGAGCTTCCCCGTCGGCTACCGCCTGCACGTCCGCCGCAAGCCCGCCGGGTTGATCGTCTAGCGACTTGCAGGCGGTTTGCAGAGGACTTGCAGACCGGTCGTCGACCCTGGTCACATGAGGCGATGGCTCGTTCTGGGGATAACGGCGTCGATCATGATGGTGGCCGGGCCCATTGCGGTTTCCGAGCCGGGACACGTCCACGGGCACGTGTTCGCGCGCTCGGACCGGAACACGTTGTCCCACTGGTGGCGAGGATCTGACGGCGTCGTCTACTTCGCCGACTGGGGCGGCTCGATCGTCGGCGCTCCGGAGGTGCTGGTGCGCGGCGACGAACAGCTTGTGTTCGCCCGTGGAGCCGACGGCACGCTGTCGGGGTGGTCGTGGAGTGCGGCGAAGGGCCTGCGCTTCACCTCGTGGGGCGGAAAGATCGAGAGCGACCCGCGGGCGCACGTCGAGCGGGACCGGCTGCACGTTCGCGCCTGGTCGGCCCGCAGCACCGTGGCGCACTGGTGGTGGGTACCGGGTGAGGGCGCGTTCTACGAGGACTAGGTTCACGTTCGTGGAGAAGCGAAACGCAGGCAGGCTGGGGCGCGACTTCGGCGTGATGGGGCTGGGCTGCTGGCAGCTCGGCGCCGACTGGGGCGAGGTGGACGAACGCGACGCGCTCGCGTTGCTGCACGCCGCCGCCGACACGGGTGTCGACTTCTTCGACACCGCGGACGTGTACGGCGACGGCCGCAGCGAGACCCTGGTGGGCCGGTTCCTCAAGGAACGCAACGATCCCGGCATCTTCGTGGCGACGAAGATGGGGCGGCGGCTGCCCGAGCAGACGCCGGAGGGGTACAGCCGCGAGAACTTCCTCGCGTGGAACGACCGCAGCCGGCGCAACCTCGGCGTGGACACCCTCGACCTGGTGCAGTTGCACTGCCCGCCCACGCCCGTCTACCGCACCGACGCGGTGTTCGACGTGCTCGACGAGATGGTCGACGCCAAGCGGATCGCCGCGTACGGCGTGAGCGTGGAGCGGGTCGAGGAAGCGCTGACCGCGATCGCGCGGCCGAACGTGGCGAGCGTGCAGATCATCCTGAACGCGTTCCGGCACAAGCCGTTGGAGGAAGTGCTGCCCGCGGCGGCGTCAGCGGGTGTCGCGATCATCGCGCGGGTGCCGCTCGCGTCCGGCCTGCTGTCCGGGAAGTACACAAAGGACACTTCGTTCGGTGCGGACGACCACCGCAACTACAACCGCAACGGCGAGGCGTTCGACGTCGGGGAGACGTTCTCCGGTGTGCCTTACGACGTCGGCCTGGAGGCGGTCGAACGGTTGCGTCCCCTGGTGCCCGCGGGGGCGACGATGGCGCAGTTCGCGCTGCGCTGGATCGTCGACCAGCCGGGTGTGACGGTCGTGATTCCGGGTGCGCGCAACGTGGAGCAGGCTCGGGCCAACGCCACGGCCGCCGACCTCGCGCCGGTCGACTCGGCGGAGATCACGCGCGTGTACGACGAGCTGATCCGGCCGCACGTGCACGACCGCTGGTGACTACGACTCCTCGCCGAGGATGGCGTAGAGCTTGCGGCGCAGCTCGTTGTAGAGCTTGATCGCGCGTTCCTTCTGCTCGGTGGTGCCGGCGTGGGAGATCTGCTCCATGGCACTGCCGAGCAGGCGGACCGCCGTGCGCAGCTCGCCGTCCACCGGGTCGAGCTGGATGCCCTCCCACGGTGCCGGGGACCCTTCGGCCGCCGTGGCGTCGGTGAGGGTGAAGAGCTTCTTGCCGTCCTCCTCGACCGCCGTGACGATGCCCTCGTCGGCCAGCATCTGCAACGTCGGGTAGATCGAACCGGGGCTGGGCGTCCACTGGCCGTCCGTGCGCCGGGCGATCTCCTGGATCATCTCGTAGCCGTGCATCGGTCGTTCGGCGAGCAGGTGCATGACAGCCGCGCGCATCTGCCCGCGCCGCTGCCTGCCCCGGCCGCGACCTTCTCCAAAACCGTGCCCGTGGCCGTGACCAGGGCCGAATCCTCGGCGGAACCCGCCGCCACCGCCGAACCCTTCGCGACCGCCGAAGCCGCGTTCGTGGTGACCGTGCCTGTGCATGTGTTCGTGTAGGTGTCGTCTCATGGCGTTAACGATATATCGGAGACTATCGAGATGCAACGGTAAATAGCGCGCCGATCTCGTGGGACACTAGATGTGCTATGACCTCCCTCCCCCTTGTCTTCGACGCGCCCAAGCGCGGCCTGCCGCCGCGCCACCTGGTCGACCTCACGCCCGCGCAACGCGCCGAGGCGGTGGCCGCTCTGGGTGAGCAGCCGTTCCGCGCCAAGCAGCTGTCGAACCACTACTTCAGCCGCCTGACCGTCGACCCGACCGATATGACGGACATTCCGGCCGCGTCGCGGGAGAAGCTGGTCGCGGACCTGATGCCGGGGCTGTTCTCGGTCGTGCGGAAGGTGACCTGCGACGAGGGCACGACCCAGAAGACGCTGCTGCGCGCCCACGACGGCACGCTGATCGAAAGCGTCCTGATGCGCTACCCGGACCGCGCGACGCTGTGCATCTCGTCGCAGGCGGGCTGCGGCATGGCGTGCCCGTTCTGCGCGACCGGTCAGGGCGGCCTGCAGCGCAACCTGTCGACCGCCGAGATCGTCGACCAGGTCCGCATGGGCGCCCGCGCGATGCGCGACGGCGAGCTGCCCGGTGGCCCCGGTCGGCTGTCCAACATCGTCTTCATGGGCATGGGCGAGCCGCTGGCGAACTACAAGCGCGTGATCGAGGCGGTGCACCGCATCACGGCTCCCGCGCCGGACGGGCTGGGGATCTCGCAGCGGACCGTGACGGTGTCGACCGTGGGGCTGGTGCCGGCGATCCGGAAGCTGACCGAGGAGAAGCTGCAGGTGCGGCTGGCGGTGTCGTTGCACACGCCGGACGACGAGCTGCGCAACACGTTGGTGCCGGTGAACACGCGGTGGGACGTGTCCGAGGTGCTGGAGGCGGCGCGTGGGTACGCGGATCAGACCGGGCGGCGGGTGTCGATCGAGTACGCGCTGATCCGGGACATCAACGACCAGCCTTGGCGGGCGGATCTGCTCGGGAAGAAGCTGCGCAAGCACCTTGGGCAGTTGGTGCACGTGAACCTGATTCCGCTGAACCCGACTCCGGGGTCGAAGTGGGATGCGTCGCCGAAGCCGGTGGAGCGGGAGTTCGTGCGGCGGGTACGGGAGCAGGGTGTCGAGTGCACCGTGCGGGACACCCGTGGGCAGGAGATCGCGGCGGCCTGCGGGCAGCTGGCCGCCGAGGGCTGACGTTCCCGGCGTGATCGCCGCTGGTGCTAGCATTGACTGCAATGACAGCATCGGAGGTGGATCATGGCGGTCCTGACGATCCGCGACTTCGACGAGAGTCTGAAGGCAAAGCTCAGGATTCGGGCGGCTGAGCACGGCCGGTCGATGGAAGCCGAGGTACGGGCGATCCTCGCCGCGGTGTTGACCAAGTCCGAGTCCGGGCCCGGTATGGGCACGAGGGTTCGGCAACGCTTCGCCGACGCCGATGACGTCTCGTTCGCTCTGCCCCAGCGCACCGAACCGGTGCGAGCCGCGGAGTTTCCCGAGTGATCGTTCTTGACACCAACGTCGTTTCCGAGCTCATGAGGCAGGCTCCGAGCGACGAGGTGGTTCGCTGGGTCGACCGGTACCCGGCCGACGAAGTCTTCATCACCGCCGTGACGGCGGCTGAGCTCGCCTACGGGGTTGAGCGAATGCCGGACGGCCAGCGCAAGACCGCACTCGCGGTCAAGATCTCGGAGCTCCTGACCGAGGACTTCCAGGGGCAGATCCTGCCGTTCGATGGTGTGGCAGCTGCCTACTACGGCGAAATCGCTGCAGCGCGCGACGAACAGGGCTGCCCGATCAGCATGGCCGATGCGCAGATCGCTGCTGTCTGCCGCCGTTTCGCGGCCTGCCTGGCCACCCGCAACGTCAAGGACTTCGTCGATACGGGCATCACCTTGCTGAACCCGTGGGGCGATGCCGACGAGTTGTAAGCGCACTCAGTGATCAGGCGAACGTCACCACTACGGCGGTGGCGTTGTCGTGGCCGCCCGCCGCGTCCGCGGCCGCCAGCAGCTCGGACACCATCGTGTCCGGCGCGGAGCCGCCGAGGATCTCGGCCATCCGCTGATAAGGCACCTGCTCGGCCACGCCGTCGGTGCACAGCAGGTAGACGTCACCGGGCAGCGGCGAGATCTTCATCAGGTCCGGCGCCGGGTGCGCGGGGTGGCCGATGTACCGCGTCAGGTGGTAGCGAGCGCGAGCCGCCGATGGCGAGTCGAGCGTGAACCAGCCGTGCACGACGCCGAGCCACGCCATGGTGTGATCGACGGTCAGCAACTCGAGCAGGCCGGCCCGCAGGCGGTACAGGCGGGAGTCGCCGATCTGCACCACCCCAGTAGCCGTCCGGGCGGGCGGCGAGCGCGGTCAGCGTGCAGCCGGCCAGGACACCGTGTTCCGTGCCGAACGCAGCTGCGCGCGCGTGTGCCGTGGAAACGGCCGAGGCCAGGTCGGGTGAGGAGATCATCAGGTCGACGGCGGTGCGGCCGGCCATGGTGCTGCCGGGTCCGTCGCCCATGCCGTCGGCGACGACGGCTAGCAGCGGGTCGGTCGACAGGTGGAAGACGTCGAAGTTGGCCCGGTAGCGGTTGCCGATCGAACTGCCCGCGGCGGCGTTGGTGAGCACGGACGGATCCTGCCACCGGCGCGTGGCGGAACCACGCGCCGGTGACACGGCTACGACGAGATCAGGAACAGCGAGCGCGCGACGTTCCAATGCGTCGCCAAATACGAGCCGGGCCTTGGATTGGTGTGGAAGTAGTCGTCGCCCTTGCAGTCGATCTGGTTCTCCGGCGCGCCGGGACACACCTTCACGAGGTGGCCCGGAGGGTTGGGGAGGCCACCGTCGTCGTAACACATGATGTCCTCGTCATCCCAGCAGTGACCGTACTTCGACGCGTTCGGTGCACTGCTTCGCACCGCGCCCAGCGTGTGCAGCAGCTCGTGCGCGCTCGCCTGCCACGTCCAGCAGCCGGTGCCGACCGCCGCGTAGTGCGGGCCGAAGTTGTACCGGTTGTCCGCGCCGGGCCGGTCGTCGCCGCCGCTGCCCCAGGCCACGCCGCAGCCGCCGGAGTCGTGCCAGAACAGGTACTTCCGGTCGTTGCGGTTGTAGCCGCGCGCAGCCAGCTGGTTGGCCACCGCCTGCGGATTGTTCATCGCCGACTGGGGGATGACAACGTTGTCCACCTTCGCGCGGCAGCCGGGCGTGGTGACGAACCGGACGTGCCGCACACCGCCGCCCAGCCGTCCCGCGGCCTCAACGAACGTGTTGTCGATCTGGTCGGCGAAGCCCTGGAACTTGGCCACCAGCTGCGCGTAGCGGTCAGGCGACTGGTCGCCGCGCACATAGATGGCCTGGACCCGTTTGCCGCTCACGCCGTCGCCGTCGCACACCACCGAACGGACCGACACGTCGGACGGGGACGGGACGCGGAACTGGTCCGGCAGATTGTCGATGATCGGCGATGGCGCGACCAGGGATGGAGCTACCAGGGACAAGGCCGCGAGAAATGCAGTTATGGACATGACGAGACCGCCTTGAATCACGTTTCGTGCAGGGAGCGGTCTAGACCAATGCCTACCGTAGCGATCTCGTCGCAGTGTGTCACTGACACAACGGGACAGGAAAAATTCGCGGTCCCGCCGCCAGATAGCATGCCGCGCCGTGGGGGAACTGGTGGCTGGCAGGTACGCGAAGATCCGTGAGCTCGGCCGCGGCGGCATGGGGGTCGTCTGGCTCGCCGAGGACCGCGTGATCGGCCGGCAGGTCGCGTTGAAAGAGCTGCGCACCTCGTCGCGCACCGACATCGAACGCGTGCTGCGCGAGGCGCGCACCGCGGGCCGGCTCAACAGCCCGAACGTCGTCGGCATCCACGACGTGCTGGTCGAGGACGGCGTCACGTACCTCGTGATGGAACTGGTCGAGGCGCCGACGCTGGCCGACGTGATGGCCCGCGAGGGCGCGTTGTCCGAGGACCGCGTGCGCGACATCGGGCTGCAGGTGCTCAACGCGCTGGAGGCCGCGCACGCGGCGGGGATCGTGCACCGCGACGTCAAGCCGAGCAACATCATGGTGCTGCCGGACGGTCGGGTGAAGCTCGCCGACTTCGGCATCGCCCGCGCCATGGACGACCCGTCGCTCACCGCCACGGGCGGCATCATGGGCTCGCCCGGCTACATGGCCCCGGAGCTCTTCTCCGGCGACGCACCCGCGCCCGCGAGCGACCTCTGGGCGCTCGGCGCGACGATGTTCCACGCCGTGGAGGGGCGTTCGCCGTTCACGCGCGAGACGACCGCGGCCACCATGCACGCGATCATGTACGAACGTCCGGCGCTGTCGCGGACCGGCGGGTCCTTCGCCTCGGTGATCATGGGTCTGCTCGCGCAGAGCCCGGACCAGCGGCTGACCGCTCAGCAGCTGCGCGAGCACCTGACGGATGGCACGCGCCGGGTCGAGCCCGCGACCGTGTACATCGAGCCCGTCACGTCGGTGGTGGCGACCTCGGAGCCGCCGAAGTCCCGGAAGAAGATCGGTGTCATCGCCGGCGCGGTCGCCGCGGTGGTCGTGATCGGGCTCGCCGGGGTCTTCCTGATCAAGCCTGCCAGTGAGCCCGGTTCGGCGGCGGCGCAGGCAGGTGCGGCCACCTCATCGTCCGCGGGTGAGTCGAGCGCTCCGGCGAGCACTTCGGTGTCGTCGGCCGCTTCGTCGTCGTCGAGCAGTGCGGCGCCCTCGTCCAGCGCCTCGACCGGGCCGAAGCCGACGCAACAGCAGTCGAACGCCCCGGCGCCGACGACCACCAAGCCCAAGCCGGCGTTGCAGACGCTGCCGTTCTCGCGGTACCGCAACGGCAACGGGTGGCACTACAGCGGCACGTCACGGATCGCGGTGCCGGACGGGTTCACGGTGGAGAACACCGGTGGGCTCGGGATGCTCCTGGCCAACCCCGAGCCCGGCACCAAGCCGCTGTACTCGTGCCGCATCAACAACTCCGAGGACCGGATGACCTCGGCGGCGGCCGACTGCGAGGGGCAGACGCCGTACGGCGGCGGCCCGCTCGGCTACGTGTTCACATCGGAGCCGGCCGGCGTGCCGTCAATGGTGCTGTACCGGTGCAACATGGGCGCGCACCACTTCGACTCGGTGGCCGGCTGCGAGGGGTACCAGACCGAGTTCCCGTTCGGCTGGGTGGTGCGCTAGCGGCTAGCGGCGCCAAGAGGTGCGGCCGCGGACCTGGTCCCAGATCAGGAACGCGACGA
Organism: Lentzea sp. NBRC 105346; assembly: GCF_030269605.1. Lineage (GTDB taxonomy): Bacteria > Actinomycetota > Actinomycetes > Mycobacteriales > Pseudonocardiaceae > Lentzea. The sequence continues at coordinate 118,590 of NZ_BSTQ01000007.1, read as the reverse complement.
GCCCGATGCCGGTGCCGATCAGCCACAGGTCCTCGGTGAACCCGTGGTGGTTGCCGATCAGCATGGCGAACATGGCGATGGCGGTGAACCAGCCGGCGATGCGGGTGGCCTTGGGGAACGTCCCGTGCCAGCCCCACTCGTGCGACGGCTCCTCGTGGGGGTCGACGGCCGGACGCTTGTCCAGCTCCGAAGACGAAGACACAGTTCCCTCCACTGCTCATCGGGTTACCGGCGTCATCGTCGCACACGATCGTGAACCCGACGGTGTGAGGTCGCGCGCGTGCGACTTACCAGTGAGGTCGTTGCTCGTCTACATTCATCCGCGGCCACACACATCCGATCTCTAAGGCGCCTGGATTGACCGGCTTCCTGCCAGCTGAGGCAAGCACTCCCGACACCTACGCCCCCGTCGAGATCGGACTCCACGGGGTGACCAAGCGCTTCTCCGACCAGGTCGCCGTCGACGGCATCGACCTGCGCGTGCACGAAGGTGAGTTCTTCTCGGTACTCGGCCCGTCCGGGTGCGGCAAGACGACCGTGCTGCGGATGATCGCCGGGTTCATCGACCCCGACGAAGGGCGCATCGAGCTCGACGGCAACGACATGGTGGGCGTGCCGCCGTACCGGCGCGACGTCAACACCGTCTTCCAGTCCTACGCGTTGTTCCCGCACATGTCCGTGTGGGACAACGTCGCGTACGGCTTGCGGCGCAAGCGCGTCAAGGGCGATGACCTGAAGAAACGGGTCGGCGAGCACCTCGAGCTGGTGCGGCTGTCGCAGTTCGCGAAGCGCCGGCCGGCGCAGCTCTCCGGCGGTCAGCAGCAGCGCGTCGCGATCGCGCGGGCGCTGGCGGCGGGACCGCGGCTGTTGCTGCTCGACGAGCCGCTCGGCGCGCTGGACGCCAAGCTGCGCAAGGAACTGCAGATCGAGCTGATGCGCATCCAGCGCGAGGTCGGCACGACGTTCCTCTACGTCACGCACGACCAGGAGGAGGCGCTCGTCCTCTCGCACCGCGTCGCCGTGATGAACGCGGGCAAGGTCGAGCAGGTCGGGTACCCCGAGGACGTCTACGAACGACCGGCCACGCGGTTCGTCGCGGGGTTCATCGGCACGTCCAACATCCTCGACGCCACGGTGTCCGGTGTGGACGGTGAGTGGGTCGAGCTGCGGGCGCCCGGCGTGAAACGTTTGCGCGCCAGGGCGACGCGCACGAACCATCACACCGCGGCCACCGTCCGGCCGGAGAAGGTTCACCTTTACGACAGCGAGACCGAGCCGCCGACCGGCTGGTGCGTCGTCGAGGGTGTCGTGAAGGACGTCGTCTACACGGGAGTGTCCACGCAGTACGTCGTGGAGCTGCCGGACGAACAGGAACTGGTGGCGTTCGTGCAGAACGCGCGCAGGATCGACGACGCGGGCGCGCCGGGGCAGCCCGTGCGGATGGCGTGGGACCCGGAGTTCACCGTGCTGCTGGGGGAGAAATGACCGAGAAGATCCGTATCGCCCGCATGTGGGACACCGAGAGCCCGCGGGTCACCCGCCGCGCGATGCTCGGCAGCATGACGTTCTTCGCGCTCGCCGCGTGCGGCGTCGGCAACGCCCCGAGCGGAACCGGCGGCACGTCGGGTTCCGTCAAAGCGAGCAACGTGAAGAACGAGCCCAAGCTCAACTTCTACAACTGGACCGACTACATCGCCAAGGACACGTTGCCGGGCTTCAAGAACGTGTCCGGCATCGAGGTCACCTACGACAACTTCAGCTCGAACGACGAGATGGAGGCGAAGATCACGTCGGGTGCGGCCGGGTACGACCTGGTGGTGCCGAGCGACAACTTCCTCCGCCGGTTCCTGAAGGCCGGGCTCGTGCAGCCGCTGGACCACGACCTCATCCCGAACCTGAAGAACCTCGAGCAGCGGTTCGTCGACGCCGACTACGACCAGGGCAACAAGTACTCGGTGCCGTGGGCTTGGGGCACGACCGGGCTCGCGTACGTGAAGTCGGGGATCGGCGGGGACGTGACCGGGTTCTCCGCCTACGACCTGCCGAACGCCGAGAAGCGGTCGACGATCCTGGACGAGGCGCGCGACGCGCTCGGGCTGGGCCTGCTGAAGCTCGGCCACGACCCGAACACCACGGACGCCAAGCAGATCGGTGACGCCGCGGACTACCTGCTGTCGTTGAAGAAGAAGATCGGGCAGATCACGTCCGACGTGATCGAGCCGCTCACCTCCGGCCAGGTGCTGCTCGCGCAGTCGTACTCCGGTGACGCGTTCCAGGCGCGCGCGGCCAACCCCGACGTGGGCTACGCGATCCCGGCGGAGGGTGGTATGTCCTATGTGGACGTGCTGTGCATCCCGAAGGACGCCCCGCACGCCGAGAACGCGCACAAGTTCATCGACTACATCCTCGGGGCCGAGGTCGGCGCGGCGCTGTCCAACGCGGTCCGATACGGCAGCCCGAACGCGGCCGCGAAGCCGTTGATCGACAAGGATCTGCTGAACGATCCGCTGGTCTACCCCTCCGAGGACCGGCTGAAGAAGCTGCCGTTCACTAAGGATCTCGGCGGTGACGTCGAGGCGAAGTACGCCGACGCGTGGACACGCGTCAAGACCGGCTGATGCGCTCGCGGTTCCTGCGGGCCAACGCGCTGCTGCTGCCGACCGGCGTCTGGCTCGGGATCTTCCTGATCGCGCCGCTGGCGCTGGTCGTGCAGTTCAGCTTCGCGACGCGCGACACCGGGGTCGCGCGGGCCGTGCTGCCGTGGACGACGCAGGCGTACCTGACGGCGCTGGACCCGGCGTTCCTGCCGATCTTCGGGCGGACGCTGGCCTACGCGTTCGCGACGACCCTGCTGTGCCTGGTGCTCGGGTTTCCGCTGGCGTGGTTCATCGCGCGGCACGGCGGGCGGTACCGGAACGTGCTGCTGGTGGCGGTGCTGATCCCGTTCTGGTCGTCGTACCTGGCGCGGATCTACGCGTGGAAGGCGCTGCTCGACGGTGACGGCCTGATCAACCAGGCGCTGTCGAGCATCGGGCTGGGGCGGTCCGGCGGGTTCCTGCTGACGCACGGCGCCGTGGTGCTCGGGCTGACCTACGGGTTCCTGCCGTTCATGGTGCTGCCGCTGTACGTGGCGTGCGAGCGGTTCGACCACCGGCTGGTCGAGGCCTCGTTCGACCTCGGACACGGGCGGACCTCGACGTTCTTCCGCGTGGTGCTGCCCGGCGTGTTCTCCGGTGTGCTGGCAGGGTCGCTGCTGGTCCTGGTGCCGTCGGCCGGTGACTTCGTGACGCCCCGGCTGCTCGGTGGCGTGAACCAGTCGACGTTCGGGTCGGTGATCGACGACCAGTTCCGCGGCGGCAACAACTGGCCGCTGGGGTCTGCGATGGCGGTGCTCCTGCTGCTCCTCGTGGTGCTCGTGCTGGTGTTGCGCGGCCGGCGTGGGGAGGACGTGCTGTGAACCGCAGGCCGTGGGTGCTCGGCGGTGTCGCCGCGCTGGTCTTCCTCTTCCTGTACGCGCCGATCGCGTGGCTGGCTGTCGTATCGTTCAACAATTCCCGGTCGCTGAGCCGGATCGAAGGATTGTCGAATCGTTGGTACGTAGAATTGTTCAACGATTCCCGTGTTCTACAGTCCCTCGATCTGACGCTGCGGCTCGCGGTGGCGTCGGCGGCGATCGCGACCGTGATCGGGACGCTGGCGGCGTTCGGGCTGCGCAAGGCGTTCCCCGGTCGTTCGCTGTGGACGATCCTGCTGAGCCTCCCGCTGGTGGTGCCCGAGGTGGTGATGGGCGTGGCGCTGCTCGGGTTCTGCGTGAAGCTGGCGGGCATCCCGCTCGGGTTCGGCGCGCTGCTGTTCGCACACGTGGCGTTCTCGCTGAGCTTCGTGGTGGTGGTCGTGCGCTCCCGAGTCGCGGGCATGGACACGCGGATGGAGGAGGCGGCGGCCGACCTGGGCGCGTCGCCGCTGACTGCGTTCCGGACCGTGACGCTCCCGCTGGTGGCGCCCGCGGTGCTGACGGGAGCGGCGTTCGCGTTCCTGCTGTCGTTCGACGACGTGGTGATCTCCAGCTACCTGACGGGCGTCGGGTCGACCACGCTGCCGGTGTTCGTCTACGCCCAGGCCAGCAAGCGCGGGATCTCGCCGGAGATCGTGGCGCTGTCGACGCTGATGGTGACGGCGACGACGGCTTTGCTGCTCGCCGGCGTGGTGACCGCGGCGTGGCGGGCCCGCAAGGCTGGGCGCGCGGTCGTACTCGCCGGTCAACTTTCGTAGGGCGAACGAGCGACCAACGAGCGCGGACGGAACGTGGGATGTCTCGTAGCGTGATGGCGTGACTGAAGCTCTGCCGCGCCGATTCGCGCTCCCGGACGTCCGGGCGTCGTTCGCGGCGCTGCTGGACCGGACACTGGTTCAGCTGCGGTGCCTGACCCCGTTGCGGATCGCGGGCGAGATCGCGATCCTGCTCGCGGCGATCGTCCTCGACGTGTGGCCCGGCTACTGGGCGGAGAAGACGGCTTCGGGGTGGGTGCTCGCCGGCCTGCTGGCCGGGTACGTCGTGATCCTGCCGCTGCGGCTGGTGCTGCCGACGACCGCGTTCCTGCTCGGCATCCTGCTGACGATGAGCGGGCCGTACGGCGGCGCGGCGCTGGCGATGTTCGTCAGCTACACCGCGGGCCGGCGCGTCGAGTCGTGGCGGCGGGCCGCGGTGGCGGCGGTCCTGGCGTTCGGGCTGCTCGTGGTGTTCTGGGATGGGACACCGCTCGGCTCGAGCGCGTCCTACAGCGTGTTCCTCATGATCGTCGTGTACTGCGTGGGGGTGGCGCTGCCGTTCCTGGTCGGGCGGTACCTGGCGGCGCGCGAGGCGCTGGTCGCGGCGATGCAGGAACGCGAACAGCGGATGCGCACCGAGCACCGGATGTTGTCGCGGCAGGTCCGGCTCCGGGAACGCAGCCGCATCGCGCAGGACATGCACGATGGCCTGGGCCACCGGCTCAGCCTGATCAGCGTGCACGCGGGGGCGTTGGCGCTGGACACGAACCTCGACGCGCGGCAGCGCGAGGCCATCGGTGTGCTGCGCAAGGCCGCCCTGACCGGCATGGACGAGCTGCGCACGATCATCGGCGTGCTGCGCAGCGAGGACGAGCCGGACGACGACCCGGCGCGCCGCACGGTCGAGGCGATCGACGAGCTGGTCGAGGGTGCACGGCGGGCGGGGATGCTGGTCAGCCTGGTGCGCGGCGGGCAGGCGACCGAGCTGCCCGCGAAGGTGTCGCACGCCGCCTACCGCGTCGCGCAGGAGGGCCTGACGAACGCGTCGAAGCACGCGCCGGGCGCGACCGTGCAGGTGACCGTGAAGTACGAGCCGGACGCGCTAGTCGTCGAGGTGCGCAACAACCCGCCGCGCGCCGGAGTCTCGTCGAAGGGCGCCGGTGTCGGCCTGATCGGGCTGGGGGAGCGGGTCCGGGTCGCGGGCGGCATGTTGCACGTCGGCGCGCTGCCGGCCGGTGGTTACCGGATCGCCGCGGTGTTGCCGTACGAGGAGCAGCACGTCGCGTCGCCCGCTGAGGACCCCGAGGACGAGGAGCCACCGGCCAGGATCCGCAAGTGGGCCGGCACGGGTTCGATCGTCGCCGCCTGCGTGGTGGTCGCCGTCGTGATCGGCGGATTCACCTGGATCGGCACGCGGCCGATCACCGAGGTCGTGCAGCAGTCCGTGATCGACTCGATCCAGCTCGGGCAGGCCGAGGCCGACGTGCTGGCTCGGTTACCTCGTGGCACCGAACCGCTGATCGCGGACGGCGACCGCAACTCCCAGGCCGCGCCCGAACCGCCCGGCGCGCACTGCGTGTACCACGTCACGGACGAACAGTCGTACCTGTCGGGCGGCACCAGGATCGTGCGTTTCTGCTTCGCTGACGGCAAGCTGGTCGAAAAGAAGATCCACGTGCAGAGGAAGAAATGATCCGGGTTCTGATCGCCGACGACGAACCGCTGATGCGCGCGGGCATCAAGGCCATCCTCGGCACGGCGGACGACATCGAGCTCGTCGCCGAGGTCGGCGACGGCCGCGAGGCCGTTCAGGCGGTGCGGGAACGCCGCGTCGACGTCGCCGTGCTCGACATCCGGATGCCCAAGCTCGACGGGCTCGCCGCCGCGCGGGAGCTGCACGCCGTCGCGCCTGGGGTGAAGGTCGTGATGCTGACTACGTTCGGCGAGGACGAGAACATCGTGCGCGCCCTCTCGGACGGGGCCGCTGGGTTTCTCTTGAAGGACTCGGCGCCTGAGGAGTTGCTGCGGGCCGTGCGTGCCGTGCACAACGGGGAGGCTTACCTGTCGCCCATGGTTACCAGCCGGGTGGTGGGGATGGTGGCCTCTTCCGGGCAGCCGAAGCGGCAGGAAGCCGTGCGGCAGGTGCAGCGGTTGACCGAGCGTGAGGTTGAGGTGCTCACTCTGTTGGGGCAGGGGATGTCCAATGCTGATGTCGGGCAGAAGCTGCACATGTCCGAGGCAACTGTGAAGACTTACGTCAGTCGGTTGCTCGCCAAGCTCGGGTTGACCAACCGGGTGCAGGCGGCGTTGCTGGCGCGGGACGCGGGTCTGGCGACCTGAGGCAGCCCTGCTGAATGGCACGATGTGCCGCATGACGGAGTTGCTGGGGAGCGCGTCCTTCCCGTCAGGTGATCTGCTGCTGATCGACTTCGGCTTGCTCCGGCTGTGGTCGGGTGATCAGCCACCGTTGCTTCCCGAGGAACTCGCGCCACCAGTGGTCGTGGCGAAGGCGAACGCCGCTGCGGACTTCGAGATCGTCGGCCCGCAGGCGGCCGAAGCCGCCGCACGCCTGAGCCTTGCCGCCGTCAAGGGCCGGTACGTCTTCGACGTGCCGCAGGACGGTGACCCTGTAGTCGAGGCGGTGGCGCTCACCGGACTCGAAGCGACCGTGCGGCAGGTGCCGAGGATGCCGCACTACACGCGGGTGCAGCGGCTGCTCGACGATCTGCCCGGCGGTGCCGAGGTGCCGTTCCACGGCGGCTGGGGTGTGGCGGTGCGTGGTCTGCCTGCCGGGCCGTTGCGGGTGCTGGGTGAGCGGATGGAGCCGGGGCCGGACCAGGAGCGGTGGCACTCGGTGTGGGTGGAGTGCGCGGAGGGTGTGCCCGCGGAGTCCATCGAAGCCGGATACGTGCTGGTCGACGAGGCGCGGCTGATGTTCGCGGATCCGGCCGCGTTGAACACTTGGGTCAACGACGAACCGGTTGACGGGCTCTTCGACCTCGCGTTCTGGGGCGCGGACGCGGAGCAGGTCGCCACGAGGCTCGCTGGTTCCAAAGTGGAGGACGAGTACCTCTGGGCCGATCTCACCTTCGACGAGATGCGGTCCCGGTACCACCAGCTGGAGTCGTTGCGGGGCGATGGTGTGAAGTTCGCGTTCGACCTGCGGCCGCACGACGACCACTATCGCCTGCTGAAGCCGATGCGTTCGTCCGCGACCGAGTCCGGGGACGTCGAGGTCGGCGGCGCGCTGATGACCGGCTGGTTCACCAGTTGGGGTGACGGTGCGTTCCCGGTGTACCGCGACCTCGCCGAGGACGGCACGTTGTTGCGTGTCCGAGTGGAGCTGGGAGCGCCGGAGATCGTGGCGCGCCAGCGACGGTTCGAACGGTTGTATTTCGGCGACCTCGCGAGGATGGCGATCGTGTCCGCCCGCGTGGCGCGCGACGGTGCCCACGCCGCGTGGCTGTACCGCGAAGAGCCTGGCCGCGACGAGGACAGTGGTTGGCGTGTGTTCGCCGGCGACGAGACGCAGGAGTACGCGGACGACGCCTCGAACGCCACGATCCTGCCGTTGCGCGAGCTGATCGGCGCGGACCCCGCGCTGGAGGCGGTGTTCGATCAGCCGCCGGGATCGGCGTTCGAGCGGGTGGACGGCGAGTTCGTGCCGGCCGAGGACTAGAACTTTGCCCGCGTAAGCCGTCGGCCCGCACTCGAATGGCCCAACCGCCGCAGGATGCTCGATCGAGACTGGCGACCTGAGCCAGCCCGGAACTGTCAGACCCTTCTGGAAGAATTGAAACCGGGGGTCCCCCAAGCGGGAGACCCCCGGTTTCTGCAGGTCAGGCAGGGCTAGGTGCGTGCGCGGCTCCCCGTGACCAGCCGGTAGATGCCCAGCAGGACGATCGCTCCGAGGATCGCGAGCAGCCACGTGCGCATGTCGAAGAAGGTTCCGAGATCAGTGCCGAACAGCGCCTGACCGATGAAGCCACCGAGGATCGCGCCCACGATGCCGAGCAGCATCGTGATGATGATCCCGCCGGGATCGCGGCCGGGCATGATGGCCTTGGCGATGGCGCCGGCTAGCAGGCCGAGAACGATCCAGCCCAGGATACCCACGGTGAGTCTCCCTTCCTTTGGTCCAATCGGGAGAGGGATGCCCATATCGAGCGACTTCACACTGCCGTGACCACGCCGTTATCAAAGTACGGGGGCGCACGGCTCTCAGCCGTGGTCCGGAACAATGAGGGGCGATGAGTACTCCACGCACTGTCCTGATCCTCGGATCGACGGGCTCCGTAGGCACGCAGGCGCTCGACGTCATCCGGGCCAACCGCGACCGGTTCAAGGTGGTCGGTCTGGCGGCAGGCGGTGCCAACCCCGCGCTGCTCGCCGAACAGGCCGCCGAGTTCGGCGTCGGGACGATCGCGGTCGCGAAGCCCGTCGACATCGCGACGGATGCCAAGGTCCTCACGTCGATCCAAGACCTCATCGAGGCCGAACCAGCAGACGTGATCCTCAACGGCATGGACGGCTCGCGCGGGCTGGAGCCGACGCTCAAGGCGCTCGAGACCGGCGCGGTGCTCGCGCTGGCGAACAAGGAGTCGCTCATCGCGGGCGGCCCGCTCGTCACCAAGGCCGCCAAGCCGGGGCAGCTCATCAGTGTCGACTCGGAACACTCCGCGCTGGCCCAGTGCCTGCGCGGCGGCACCGAGAACGAGGTCGCGCGGCTCGTCCTCACCGCATCGGGTGGACCGTTCCGCGGGAAGACGAAAAATGAGCTCGGCAAAGTCACCTTCGAGCAGGCCATGGCGCATCCGACTTGGGCCATGGGGAAGGTCGTGACGATCAACTCGGCCACCCTGGTCAACAAGGGGCTGGAGCTCATCGAGGCACACCTGCTCTTCGGCGTCCCGTACGATCGGATCGACGTCGTCGTGCACCCGCAGTCGATCATTCACTCGATGGTGACCTTCACGGACGGATCGACGCTGGCCCAGGCTAGTCCGCCCGACATGCGCCTTCCGATCTCACTCGGTCTCAGTTGGCCGGAGCGAGTGGCCGGTGCGGCACCCGCGTGTACCTTCGACGCACCCACCGCATGGACTTTCGAGCCGTTGGACGCCGGCACGTTCCCAGCGGTGGAACTGGCCAGGCAGGCGGGCACCACGGGCGGGTGCCAGCCGGCGATCTACAACGCCGCGAACGAAGAGGCCCTGGCCGCCTTCGTCGCTGGCGCCACGCCGTTCCTCTCCATCGTGGACACCATCGGGCGGGTGCTCGCGGAGGCGGACGGCTGGAAGCACGACCCGGCGGACGTGGCAGAGGTGCTCGCCGCCGAGGAATGGGCGCGGGCACGCGCACGTGAACTGGTCGGAAGGAACTGAACGTGGGCTACGTCCTCGGCGTCCTGCTCTTCGCCCTCGGCATCGCGGTGTCCATCGCGTTGCACGAGTTCGGTCACCTGCTGACCGCGAAGGCCTTCGGGATGAAGGTCACCCGGTACTTCATCGGGTTCGGGCCGAAGCTCTTCTCCTTCCGCAAGGGAGAGACCGAGTACGGCCTCAAGGCGATCCCCGCCGGCGGCTTCTGCGAGATCGTCGGCATGACCGCCCTGGAGGAGGTGCCGCCCGCGGACAAGCACCGCGCGTTCTACAAGCAGAAGACATGGAAGCGCGTGGTCGTGTTGGCCGCCGGGTCGATCACGCACTTCATGGTCGGCTTCGTCGTGCTCTACCTGCTCGCCGCGACACTGGGCCTGCCGAACAACAAGGACGTGCCGGTGCTGTCGCAGATCTCGAACTGCGTGCAGAACCACACGGTGCCGCTGGACTCGCCGTGTCCCGCGAACGCCCCGGCGCCCGCGAAGGCGGCGGGTCTGCAGGCCGGTGACCAGATCCTGGCGGTCGGCGGCGTCACGACGCCGACGTGGACCGACGTCCGCAAGAAGACCCAGGAGAGCAGCGGGCCCACGGACTTCAAGGTGCTGCGCAACGGCCAGGAGCAGACCATCAAGGTCGATGTTCCCAAGGTCTCGCGCGAGTTCCCCGACGGCAAGGGCGGCAAGACCGTCAAGGACGTCGGCACGATCGGTGTGCAGACCACCACGACCTTCCAGTACGGACCGGTCTCCGCGATCGGCGGCGCGACCGCGTTCACCGGCCAGATGTTCGTCAACACCTGGGAAGGCCTCATGCGCTTCCCGGAGCGGATCCCCGCCGTGGTGAAGGCGATCGGCGGCGGCGAGCGCGACCTCGACACCCCGATCAGCGTGGTCGGCGCGTCGCGGCTCGGCGGCGAGGCGGCCGAGCGCGGGCTGTGGGCGTTCTTCCTGCTGATGCTGGCGGGACTGAACTTCTTCGTCGGTGTGTTCAACCTCCTGCCCCTGCTGCCCCTTGACGGTGGTCACATCGCCGTCAACCTCTACGAACGGGTGCGAGACTGGGTGAGGGCCCTGCGCGGCAAGCCGGCCGGCGCACCGGTGAACTACCTGCGGTTGCTCCCGCTGACCTACTTCGTGATCTTCGTCGGCGGTGCCATCACCCTGCTCACGGTGACCGCGGACATCGTCAACCCCATCAGGCTCGGCCAGTAGTGAAAGGTGCTCAACCCATGAGTGACGGCGTGATGCTCGGAATGCCGGCATTGCCGCCTCCGGTGCTGTCGGAACGTCGCAAGACGAGGCAGCTCATGGTGGGAAACGTCGGCGTCGGGAGTGAGTTCCCGGTGTCCGTCCAGTCCATGACGACCACGCTGACCGCGGACGTCAACGCCACACTGCAGCAGATCGCCGAGCTGACGGCCGCGGGCTGTGACATCGTGCGCGTCGCGTGCCCGTCGCAGGACGACGCGGACGCGCTGCCGGCGATCGCGAAGAAGTCGCAGATCCCGGTGATCGCGGACATCCACTTCCAGCCGAAGTACGTGTTCGCCGCGATCGAGGCGGGCTGCGCCGCGGTGCGGGTGAACCCCGGCAACATCAAGAAGTTCGACGACAAGGTCAAGGAGATCGCGCAGGCGGCCCGCGACCACAACACGCCGATCCGCATCGGCGTCAACGCCGGTTCGCTCGACCCGCGCCTGATGCAGAAGTACGGCAAGGCCACGCCCGAGGCGCTGGCGGAGTCGGCGCTGTGGGAGGCCTCGCTGTTCGCGGAGCACGACTTCCACGACATCAAGATCTCGGTGAAGCACAACGATCCGGTGGTCATGGTCCGGGCGTACGAGATCCTGGCCGAGCAGTGCGACTATCCGCTGCACCTCGGCGTCACGGAGGCCGGCCCGGCGTTCCAGGGCACGATCAAGTCGGCGGTGGCGTTCGGCGCGCTGCTGCGGCAGGGCATCGGCGACACGATCCGGGTGTCGCTGTCCGCGCCGCCGGTCGAGGAGATCAAGGTCGGGCACCAGATCTTGCAGTCGCTGAACCTGCGGCCGCGCAAGCTGGAGATCGTGTCGTGCCCGTCGTGCGGCCGCGCGCAGGTGGACGTCTACACGCTCGCCGAGCAGGTGACCGCCGGCCTGGAGGGCATGGAGGTGCCGCTGCGCGTCGCGGTCATGGGCTGCGTCGTGAACGGGCCCGGTGAGGCCCGCGAGGCGGACCTGGGTGTCGCGTCCGGCAACGGCAAGGGCCAGATCTTCGTGAAGGGCAAGGTCATCAAGACCGTGCCCGAGCACCAGATCGTCGAGACGCTCATCGAAGAGGCCATGCGGATCGCGGAGGACATGGAGGCCGGCGGCGAGCCGGTCGTCTCAGTCGGCTGATTTCGCAACTTTCGGCACACACGAACGGACGCCTTCCTATCCGGAAGGTGTCCGTTTTTTCGTAACGATGATCGAGAAGCTTGACCTTCGAATTGGGATTGGATAGGCATATGGGCAGTCCCCTCATTTTCGAAGGAGAACTGCCATGGAGTTCGACGCGATTTACGAGCCGCCGGCACTGGTGGAACTGGGTGACCACGAGGAACTGACCATGGGTGGCAGCATGGGTATCTCATTTGACGGTACCCACGCTCGGTGGGAATACCTGTAATTCACCATGACGGAATCTTTGGACTGGTTCGTCGCGGTGGCCGACGGCGACCGCGAGGCACACGCGGTCCGGGGGTTCCTCGCGCGGGCGCCCCAGCGGATCGACCACCCGTCGGGGCGCCCGTGGCTGCTCGGGCGCTGGGCGGACGACCGGCTGGTGCGCGTGACCGAGCGGGGCGTCCAGATCGCTGTCCTGGGCGTCACCTCGGTCACGGCCTCGGCGTTGCGCGGCCGCTCGCTGGACGAGATCGCCGGGCTGCTGCGCGGCGAGTGGCATCTCGTCGCGGCCGTCGACGGGTGTCTGTCGGTACGCGGCATGGTCTCTGGCCTGCGGCGAGTCAGCTATTCGCTGATCGACGGCGTGCCCGTCGCCGCCGACCGGGACGACCTCCTGGCGAGCGACGGCGTCGATCCGGCGGTGGTCGCGGTGCAGCTGCTGACCCGCGGCGCCGGGCAGCTCGGTGACGTGCCGGCGTGGCGCGGGGTACGCCGGGTGCCACCCGATTCGGTGTTGCACACCAGGCCGGGCGGGGGGCACCGCGTGGAGCGGTGGTGGACGCCGCCGGCCCCGGAACGGTCGCTGGCCGAGGGCGTGCCGCTGGTGCGCGGCGCGTTGCGGTATGCCGTGGCGGCCCGGCTCGCGCCTTCGATGAGCGCCGACCTGTCAGGTGGAATGGACTCGACGTCGATCTGCTTTCTGCTCGACGCGTATCGTCCGGGTGAATTCGTAACGCAGGTAATGTCCGCGCCGGACGCCGATTTTGATGACGTGGAATGGGCCGGTCGGGCGGCCGCATATCTCAATTCGAAACACCAGGTTCTGGATGTCGGTGAACTGCCTTCGGCGTTCGGTGGGTTCGACGCCGTCTGGACTGATTTGGAACAGCCGCACGGCTGGATCCGCAACCGGTGGCGGCTGCAGGATCAGGCGGTGCGGATGGCCGCCGCCGGATCGGTCGCCCATTTCACCGGCGCCGGCGGCGACGAACTGTTCCGCCCGTGGGTGCACCACCTGCACACGCTCGTGCGGACCCGGCCGTGGCAGGCACTGCGGTCGGTGCGGGCGTACCGCCGGTTCGCGCGCTGGCCGCTCGGGCAGATCGTGCGCGCGCTCGCCGACCGCCGGTCGTACCGGGCGAACGTGCTCGACGCCATCGCGGGCATCGGCACGCCCGAGCGGGCGTCCGGCGTGCTCGACATGTCGTGGGTCGCACCGCTGCACCTGCCACCGTGGGCGACCCCGCTCGCCGCCGAACTGGCCGCTGACCAGCTGAGATCCGTCGACGAACCGGAGCCGCTCGGCCGGGACCGGGCCGCGCACACGATGCTGGAAGGGGTCCGGACCTGTGCCGCGAACGCCCGGCTCACGGACCGGCTGATGCGCCGGTTCGGCGTGCGGACCGCGACGCCGTTCCTGGACGACCGCGTGGTGGAGGCCGTGCTGTCCGTGCGGCAGTCCGACCACGCCGGCCCGGTGCGCTACAAGCCGCTGCTGGCCGCCGCGATGCGCGGGATCGTGCCGGACGATGTGCTCGGCCGGCGGACGAAGGGCGAGTTCAGCTCGGAGGTCCACCTCGGGCTGCGCCGCAACCGGGCCGCGATCGCCCGGCTCTTCGAGGACTCGGAACTGGCCCGGCTCGGGCTGATCGACCCGGCGGGCGTGCGGGACGTCCTCGTCGGGGTTCATCGGGACAACCTGGGCGTGATCGCCCTGGAAAGCACTCTGGCCTGTGAGGTGTGGCTGCGTGAAGTGGCAACTCGAACCGCACGTGTCGTTCGCTGAGACCGGGGACGGGATGGTGCTGCTCGACGAGCGCACCGGCCGGTACTTCCAGCTCAACACCACCGGCGTGGCCGTGTTGCGGGTGTTGCAGAGCGGCGGCGACCCGGTGTCGTCGCTGGTCCAGCGGTATCCCGGCGCGGCGGAGCGGATCGCACGGGATGTCGAGCAGGTCATGGAGGCACTGATCGACCGTGGGCTGGTGTGGTCGTGAGCGCGCCGGTCACGCTCGACGAAGGGGTGCGGCTGCCGGTGTGGCGGCGGGGCGCGCCGTTGCTCGCGGTGATCGCCGCGCGGGTGCTGGCGCGGGCGAAGCCTTACCGGATCAGGCGAATTCTGGAACGGCTGCGGCGGGGTGCCGCGCCCGCCACGCACGGGCAAGCGCTTGCCGCGCGGCAGCACGTGGTGGCCGTGTCGACGATGTGCGCCGGGCGGTACTGCCTGCAGAGATCGCTCGCGGCCGCGCTGCTGTGCCGGATGCGCGGCACGTGGCCGACGTTCTGCACCGGAGTGCGCACGTCGCCGTTCTACGCGCACGCGTGGATCGCCGTGGATGGCGTCGCGGTGGGCGAGCCACATGGGACGGCCGGGCTGCGACCACTCATGGTGGTCGGTCCGGGCACTGTTGGCTGATGCGATCGGCCCGTCTCGTCTGGCACGCTGGGGGGCGTGCTGAGGCTGGCCGGTGCGCGGTTGCTCGACGAACGGGATCTGCCCGAGGTGCTCGGGGTGCTGGAACATGATCCCGTCGCGTCGTGCATGGTGGCCGCAAGGGTCGAGACCGCGGGCTTGGACCCGTGGCGGCTCGGCGGTGAGATCTGGGCGTCCGACACCCGGTCGCTGCGCGGCGGCCGCGTGGAGGGGCTGTGCTTCTCCGGGCCGAACCTCATCCCGTTACGCGGCAACGCCTCGGCGATGCGGTCGTTCGCCGACCGGGCGCGCAGACGCGGGCGGATGTGCTCGTCGCTCGTCGGCCCGGCCGAGCAGGTGCTCTCGCTGTGGGAGGAGCTGCAGCCGGACTGGGGTCCCGCGCGCGAGGTCCGCGCCGAGCAGCCGCTGATGGCGCTCGGCTCGACGCCGCTGATCAAGGCCGACCCGCTGGTGCGCCAGGTGCGGCCGGACGAGCTCAACCGGTATCTGCCCGCGGCGATCGCGATGTTCATCGAGGAGGTCGGCATCGACCCGTGCGCGGAGGACGGCGGCGCCGGCTACCGCGCCCGCGTCGCCGAGCTGATCGCGGGCGGCCGGGCGTTCGCCCGGTTCGAGGGCGGCGAGGTCGTCTTCAAGGCCGAGATCGGCGCACTGTCCAAGAAGGTCGGCCAGATCCAGGGCGTCTGGGTGCGGCCGGACCGGCGTGGCCACGGCTACGGCACGGCGGGCACCGCGGCCGTCGCGGACCGGCTGCTGCGCGGACTCGGGCGCACCGCCTCGTTGTACGTCAACGGGTACAACCACGTGGCACAGGCCGCGTACCGGCGTGTCGGGTTCGAACAGGTCGGTCAGTACGCCACAGTGCTTTTCTAACGACGTTCGCATCCTTTTTAGGCAATACTGCCCGCCGTGCGGTTCATCACGGTATGCGCGGTTCTGGTGTTCGTCAGCGGCTGCGGGCTGTTCACGTCCAAGCCGGGCCCGTCCGACGTGACCAATGACTTCGTCGGCAAGCTCGCGAGCGGTGACGTCAAGGGCGCGGCCGGTCTGACCGACGACCCCGGTTCGGCGACCGAGCTGCTGGACAAGTTCCGCGGCGCCCTCAAGCCGAAGGGCATGGCGCCCAAGGTCGAGCAGGTCCGGGAGCCGGGCGGCGAATCGGTGTCGTCCGAGGCGACCGTGACGTTCGACTGGGACCTCGACAAGGGCAGGCACTGGAACTACCAGACCAAGTTCGAGCTGCGCCGCGACGCCGACGTGTGGAAGGTGCACTGGGCGCCGTCCGTCGCGCACCCGAAGCTCGGCGCGCAGCAGACCATCGCGCTGACCGAGCTGAAGCCCGACCCGGCGCCCGTGCTCGATCGCGACGGCACGGCCGTGCTGACGCCCGAGCGAGTGGTGTCGGTGCTGGTGAACCGCAAGGAGGCCGGTGACGTGGCCGCGGTGGCCAAGGCCCTGGCCGACGCGCTGGCCCCGTTCGACAAGTCGATCACCCAGCAGTCGATCACCGATGGGGTGAACAAGACGCCCGAGGGGCAGGTCTACCAGGCCGCCGCCCTGCGCGACGCGGACTACCAGACCGTGAAGCCCAAGATCTACGAGCTGCCCGGCGTGCGCTTCACGACTCAGATCTCCGTGCTGCCGCCGTCACGCGGCTTCGGCTCCCAGGTGCTGCCCGCCGTGCGCAAGGCCGTCGAGGAGGAGATCGCGGGGCACGCCGGCTTCCGCATCGCGACCGTCGACGCGGCCGGTGGCGAGGTCGACGAGCTGCACGCCACCCAGCCGTCGCCTGCCAAGGCCATCAACGTGTCGTTGTCGCGGGTCGTCCAGGCGGCGGCCGAGGACGCTCTGGAGCCGGTCACGCAGCCCGCCATGCTGGTCGCCCTGCAACCGTCCACCGGCGACATTCTGGCCGTGGCGCAGAACGAGCCGGCCGACGCGCAGGGGCCGATTTCCCTGAGTGGCCGCTTCCCGCCCGGTTCGACGTTCAAGATCCCGTCGGCGCTGGCCGTGCTGGAGGCGGGCAAGGTCAACGCCGAGTCGCCCGTGCCGTGTCCGGGGAAGACGACCATCGACGGGCGGCGGATCGTGCCGAACTCCAGCGAGTTCGAGAAGGGCACCATTCCGCTGCGGTCCGCCTTCGCCTTCTCGTGCAACACGACGTTCGCGACTTTGGCCGTGGACCTGCCCGCGGATGCGCTGTCCAACTCGGCTCGGTCGCTTGGGCTGGGGGTCGACTTCGAGATTCCGGCGTTGACGACGATCACCGGGTCGGTGCCGCCCGCTGCCGACGTGGTGGAACGGGCTGAGGACGCTTTCGGGCAGGGCAAGGTCGTGGCTTCGCCGTTCGGGATGGCCCTGGTGGCTGCGACCGTGGCCAAGGGGTCCATGCCTACGCCTTCGTTGTTGCGAGGGCGGGAGACCAAGGTCGACAAGGCTCCGGTCGCGCCCAAGGCGTTGGATCCCGTTCGGCAGATGATGAAGGAAGTCGTCGACTACGGGACCGCGCCGCAGTTGAAGGGGCTCGGGGACGTGCGGGGGAAGACCGGGACCGCGCAGTTCGGGGACGGCGTGCACTCGCACGGGTGGTTCGTCGGGTATCGCGGTGACGTGGCGTTCGCCGTGCTGCTGCTCGGGGCGGACAGCTCGACGCCCGCGGTGGACGTGTCGGCGAAGTTCCTGCGGGCGGTGCCGTGACCGCATGAGCACGCCCGAGGAGCGCCGGCTCCCTCCGAGGAGCGGGGGGCCGTCGTCGGCCCGCTTCCTCAGGGCGGTGCCGTGACGCCGTAATGTGGAGGCCATGGCTGTTCGTGCTCCGCTGGTTCCAGGTGTGCAATCCCCACGTCGACAGGTGCCGTCACGCATCGTGCGTCCCGAGTACGTGGACAAGCCCGCCCCGGCGAAGAACACGGACCCGTGGGTGCAGCCGCCGGAGATCATCGAGGCCATGCGCGTCGCCGGCCGCCTTGCCGCGCAGGCGTTGCAGGAGGCGGGCAAGGTCGTGCAGCCGGGCGCGACGACAGATGACATCGATGCCGTCGTGCACGAGTTCCTCTGCGACAACGGCGCGTACCCGTCGACGCTCGGCTACCGGAACTACCCGAAGTCGTGCTGCACCTCGCTGAACGAGGTCATCTGCCACGGCATCCCGGACAGCACGGTCATCGAGGACGGCGACATCGTCAACGTCGACGTCACGGCCTTCATCGGCGGCGTGCACGGCGACACCAACGCGACGTTCCTCGCGGGTGACGTCGCCGAGGAGAACCGGCTGCTCGTCGAGCGCACGCACGAGGCGACCATGCGGGCCATCAAGGCTGTGAAGCCGGGGCGTGAGATCAACGTCATCGGGCGCGTCATCGAGGCCTATGCCAAGCGGTTCGGGTACGGCGTCGTGCGCGACTTCACCGGGCACGGCATCGGGCGGTCGTTCCACAGCGGGCTGGTGGTGCTGCACTACGACGAGCCGTCGATGAAGACCGTGCTCGAGCCCGGCATGACGTTCACGATCGAGCCGATGATCACGCTCGGTGGGATCGACCACGACATGTGGGACGACGAGTGGACCGCCACCACGCAGGACAAGAGCTGGACCGCTCAGTTCGAGCACACCATCGTCGTGACGGACACGGGCTCGGAGATCCTGACGGTCTGCTAGCTCACCAGATGGCGTTGGGCGAGCGTCGACCAGCCGACGTGGGTCGCCGGTGCGTCGACCCAGGAGTTCGCGCGGGCCAAGAGGGTTTCGTACCTGGCGTACTTCTGTTCGCGCCACGCGCGCGGGTTCATGCCGCAGGCGAGCACGTAGGCCTGGACGTTGCGCCACGGCGGCCATTGGCGTCCGTTGTGCGTGCGCGCGAGCGTTGCGTAGGAGACGTGCATGTCCGGGTGCTCTCGGGCCAGACGGTCCGCGAGCGCTCGCAGGGACATGCCGGTCGATCGGCTCAGGGTCTGCAGGTCGAATGCGTGGGCTGCGACCGGGCCGTCCGCAGGATCAGGGATGTGGTGAGACCGGCCAGGACGTCGGCGCGTGGTGCTCATCTGCTTGCCCTGGCGCGAGGACTGGCCGGGCGCGGATCCTGCCTGGGGAAGCCCGACAGTTGCCGCACGGTGACCGCGGCTGCGCCCAGCACGACGACGATGGTGTCGATTCCGTACCCGAGCAGCATCATCGTGCTCGACCAGATCAACACCAGGGTGATCAGAACCAAGTACGAACCCGGAACGGGTGGGACGTCTGGGCGTGGCTTGACAGCGGAACCGGGCATGAGAACTCCAACGCTCCGTCGGGGGCCGGGTTGGCCCCTCGGTCAAACTGCCGTGCGAAGGATCGCTGGCGCGGTCTGCTGAGTGCTGGGCCGTGATTCCAGATTGGCCCCGAACGGTCGGTTGAACAAGGTCCACTGTCGTGGTCGTGTAACAACTCCGGTGCTACAAGGTGCTGAGTACGTCGGTGAGGGCGTCGGCGACGGTCACCGGGTCCGTGGCCGCCGCCAGGTGGTGCGACGACATCCGCTTCACCGGCCACCCGCGCTGCTCCGCCTCGTCCGCGGCGACGGAATAAGCGTCACTGAGCTGCACGTAGCCCGACGGTCCGAGCCACGCCACGGCCGGCCGTTGCTCCTTCAGGAACTCCCAGGACACCTCGGGGATCTCGTCTCGGATCTCCTCGCGCAGGACCGCGTCGAACACCAGCGACGAGAGCGGGTCCGGGGAGAACCAGAGGTCCCACCGCGGCAGCTTCCCCGCCCGCACCCGTGACTTGATCTCGGAGACAAGCGAAGGATCCACGGTGTCCCGCCACGCCCGGCCGGGGGTGGGCAGGTCGGAGTCCAGGTAGACGATCCCGGACACGGGCGATTCCAGGGCGTCGGCGAAACCGGGCAGCAGCGGGCCCGCGCCGCTGTGACCGACGAGCACGATGTCGTCGGTCACCATGGAGTCCTCCAGGGCGTCGGCGAAGGCGCCGATCAGGCGCTGGTGCACCGGGGGCTCGTTGACCGTCATCTGCAGGTCCATCAGCAGCACCGGCCATCCCCGCGCGGCCAGCGCGTCGGCTAGCGGACGCAGGCTCGCCGGGCCTAGGAAGGGGCTGTGCAGGAGGACGACGGTCGACATGCACGTGATGATGGCAGCATTGGCGCTCATGCGGGGTGCGCTGTTGATCGCAGGGACGACCAGTGACGCGGGTAAGAGCGTCCTCACGGCTGGGCTGTGCCGGTTTCTGAGCAACAACGGCGTGGACGTCGTGCCGTTCAAGGCGCAGAACATGTCGAACAACTCGGTGGTCACGCTCGACGGCGGCGAGATCGGGCGGGCGCAGGCGTTGCAGGCCGCGGCCTGCGGGAAAGAGCCCAGCGTGCGGTTCAACCCCGTCCTGCTCAAGCCCGGTGGTGACCGCACCAGCCAGGTCGTCGTGCTCGGCAAGGCGATCGGCGAGGTGTCGGCGCTCAGCTACCGCGAGCGAAAAGCGGAGCTGCAACACACAGTTCTGTCTACTTTGGACGGACTGAGAAGAGACCACGAAGTCGTCATCTGTGAAGGTGCCGGTTCACCCGCTGAGATCAACCTGCGCGCCAACGACATCGCGAACATGGGCCTTGCGACCAAGGCGAACATCCCCGTGCTCGTCGTGGGCGACATCGACCGCGGGGGAGTGTTCGCGCACCTCTTCGGCACGCTCGCGCTCCTCGACGCCGCGGATCAGGCACTGGTCGCCGGCTTCGTCATCAACAAGTTCCGCGGCGACCCGAAGCTCCTCGAACCGGGCCTCAAACAACTCGAGCAACTCACCAAAAGACCAATACTCGGTGTCCTGCCGTGGCGCGAAGAGCTGTGGCTCGACGCGGAGGACTCGTTGTCCTACACGGCGGACGGCGTGGTCGGCCGGCCGAAGCCGCCGGTGGGCGAGCAGTGGCTCAGGATCGCCGTCGTCCGGTTGCCGCGCATCTCCAACGCCACGGACGTCGAGGCGCTGGCGTGCGAACCCGGCGTGAGCGTGCGGTTCGTCACCGAGCCGTCGCGGCTCGCGGACGCGGACCTCGTGGTGCTGCCGGGATCCAAGGCGACGGTCGACGACCTCGCGTGGCTGCACCGGACCGGCCTGGCGCAGGCGATCACGGACTTCAGCGGCCCGATCCTGGGCATCTGCGGCGGCTTCCAGATGCTCTCAAGGCAGATCGAGGACGACGTCGAGTCGAAGAACGGGGTCACGAAGGGGCTTGGGCTGCTCGACGTCGACATCCGCTTCCGGCAACAGAAAACCCTCGGCAGGCCCGAAGCGACCGCCTGGGGAGAACCCGTGAGCGGCTACGAGATCCACCACGGCCAGGTCGTTCGCAGCAGTGAGGACCCGTTGATCGGCGACGAAGGCGCCCACCAGGACAGGATCCTGGGCACACACTGGCACGGGCTGCTGGAGAACGACGGCTTCCGCCGGAAGTTCCTCATGTGGGCGGCCGAACGGGCGAACCGCGACTTCAAGACGGGAACCGTCAGCTTCGCGCACGAGCGGGCCGCCCAGCTGAACCTGCTGGGCGACCTCGTCGCCGATCACCTGGACACCGCGAAGGTCATCGAACTGCTGGAACGAGGGGCTCCGAAAGGGCTGCCGTTCGTGCCGCCGGGCGCGCCACCAGCTGTGGAATAGCCAGCCCGGCCAGCACCAGGCCGCCCGCGGCTAGGCGCAGCGCGGTGAGCTGCTCGCCGAGGAACAGCCATGCCGAGAGCATGCCGAAGATGGGCACCAGCAACGAGAACGGCGCCACCGTGCTCGCGTCGTAGCGCTGCAGCAGGAAACCCCAGATGCCGAACCCGAGCAGCGTCGAGATCCACGCGACGTAGCCGATCGCGCCCGCGCCGCCCCACGACAGGCGCGTCAACGCCGACATGTCCTCGAACAGGAACGACAGCGCGAACAACGGCAGCACGGCCACCGCGCTCACCCACACCATGAACCGCAGGGTGTCGGCGGGCTTCGCGTACTTCATGACCACATTGGACACACCCCAGCACGCCGCCGCACCCAGTACGAGCAGGAACGCCCCGAGCGGGCTGCCCGCCCCGTAGTCGAGCGCGATCACCACGATGCCGGCGCACGCGATCGCGATGCCGGTCAACTGCACGCCACGCGGGCGTTCGCGCAGCACCACGAAAGCGAAGAACGTCGTGAAGATCACCTGCGACTGCAACACCAGCGAGGACAGGCCGGGTGGCATGCCCGCGTACATGCCGCCGAACAGCAGGGAGAACTTGAGGACACCCAGCACCAGCCCGACGAGCAGTACCCAGCGCCACGGCACCGACGGCTTGCCGACGAACAGCACCGCGGGCACGGCCGCGGCGAGGAAACGCAGCGCGGAGAACAGGATCGGCGGGAAGTTCGCCAGCCCGACGTGGATCACCACGAAGTTGAAGCCCCAGATGGCGGCGACGAGCACGGCGAGGGCGATGTGGCGTGGGTTCACGTCATCGAGTCTGAAGACAAGAACAGTTAAGAACCAGTGATTTATGCTCAACCGAATAGTTTAGAATCGCTACATGTTGGATATGGGTCGGCTCCGTGCGCTGCACGCCGTGGCGGCGCACGGTTCGGTGGGCGCGGCGGCGGAGGCTCTCGGGTTCACGCCGTCGGCCATCTCGCAGCAGATCGCCAAGCTGGAACGCGAGACGCGAACCACGCTACTGGAGAAGCGGGGCCGGGGCGTCGCGCTGACGGACGCGGCGCAACTGCTCGTCGAGACGGCCGGGCACGTGCTCAAACTCGTCGAAGAGGCCGAGGTCACGCTGGAGGAGCTGCGCGGCGCCGCGGTCGGGCGGCTGTGCATCGGGTCGTTCGCCACGGCGGCGCGCGGGCTGATGCCGCGGGTCCTGGTCGAACTGGCCGAGGAACACCCCGCGCTGGACGTGCGGCTGCTGGAGATCGACCCGCCCGAAGCGCTTGACGCCGTCTCGCGCGGTGAGCTGGACCTCGCGGTCGTGCACGACTGGACGAACACGCCGCTGCCCGTGCCGGACGAGCTCTCCCGGATGAAGATCTGCGACGACATCGCGGACGTGCTGATCCCGGAGAGCAACCCGTTGGCGGACAAGGACGTGCTCGAACCGGCCGACCTCGCGCACGAGCGGTGGATGTGCCAGCCGGAGGGTTCGATCTGCCACGACTGGCTCGTCAACACCTTCCGTGCGGCCGGCATCGAGCCGAACCTCGTCTACCGCATCGGCGAGTACCAGACGCAGTTCGCCCTGCTGGCCAAGGGAATCGGTGTCGCGCTGCTGCCGCGTCACGGTCGTGGTGTCGTGCCGGACAATGTCCGGGTCATCCCGTTGCGCCCGACGCCGACGCGCCGGCTGTTCGCCGTGTGGCGCACACAGGCGTCGCGGCGCCCGGCGATCACCGCGGCGCTGGACGTGATCAGGCGGGTGTGAAGCGAAAGTCGTGCGACTTGCCGGGTGCCACGAACTTCAGCAATGCCGCACCCTCACGGGACAGCGCCTGCTGGTCCCGTTTGGACACCTTCGCGTACCCCGTCAGCACGAGCGTCGCCGCGGCCTTCGTCTCCTCGATCTCCCACGTGCCGCGCACGAACCCGTCGACCAGGAACGTCTGCGGGAACACGCCGTTCTTCGTGGCCCCCCAACGCTTGCGGTGCTCGTCGGACATCACGCGCGTGCGATCGGCGTGCGACAGCAACAGGTTGTCGTAGACCGGCAGGTACCGCACCGGCGCGGGTGCGTCCTCGTCGGTCAGCTCACCGTCCGGCACGTCCAGCAGCTCGCGGCCGTTGGGATCCTGGTACTTCACGAGATCGAGCTGGTTGATGTGCGGCCGCAGCCCGGTCAGCTTCGACCACGCGGCGATGTCCGCGGCGGATGCGGGACCGAACGCCCGCAGGTAGCGCTCGATCATCGGGCCGGCGGGCGCGGTGTCCGGCAGCTCCAGACCGCTCCACTGGCGCAGCGACCCGTTCGACGGCATGGCCGACTGCCCCCAGACACCGCTCGGCGGCACGCGGACCATGGGGGACAACAACTGCGCGCCGAACGACAGGGCCCGCGCGGTCGAGTCCGGCCAGCGTTCCAGCAGGCGCGATCCCAGGTCCGCGACCGTCAGCGGCCCCTCTGCCAGGAGCGAGTCCGCCTCGGCGACCAGCTCGTCGAGGTCGACGGACTTCAGCTGCGGGCCGTAGGCGTTCTGCAAACCCTTGGCCAGCATCGGTTGCAGCACGGGCCGCAGCGCCGCGCAGTCCGGCGCCGCTACGAGGTGCAGGGTGCCGCGCATCAGCGTCATCCGCACCAGCGTGCGGTCTTCGATCAACGAGCTGAGGTCGTCGACCGAAAACGACTGAAGCCGCGACCACAGCGCCAGATACGGCGGCGTGGTGGTTTGCGCCTGGAGTCCGACGAGGTGGGTGATGGCGTCGACGACCGGCACGTCCTGGCGCGCCAGCAGGAGCTGACGCGCCAGGAGTGTGCGGTTCAATGTGCGCAGGGACAGTTTCACAGCTCTCCGAAGAACTTCCTGATGTCGGCAACCAGCAGGTCGGGCTCCTCCATGGCGGCGAAGTGGCCGCCGCGGTCGAACTCCGTCCAGTGCACGAGCGTCGGGATCATCTTCTCCGCCAGCGTTCGCACCGGCGAGCCGAGGTCGTGCGGGAAGACCGCGACGCCGGTCGGCACGGTCGTCGTCTCGCGCTTGCCCCACGCGGAGTCCTGCTCGCGGTAGAGGTCCGCCGACGAGCCCGCCGTGCCGGTGAACCAGTAGATCGAGATGTTGGTCAGCATCAGGTCGCGGTTCACCGCGTCCTCCGGTACCTCGTCGGAGTCGGTCCACTCGCGGAACTTCTCGGCGATCCACGCCAGCTGACCCACCGGCGAATCGTGCAGCCCGTACGCGAGCGTGCGCGGCCGGGTGCGCTGGATGTGCATGTAGCCGGACAGCTCCTGCATGTACCGGTCCAGCCCCTCCAGGCGCTTCTCGTCGTCCGCGGACAACTCGATGCCGGGGATTCGGTACGTCATCAGCATGTTCACGTGCACGCCCACGACGTGCTCGGGGTCGACCTGGCCGATGGCCTGCGAGATGGCCGATCCCCAGTCGCCGCCCTGCGCGCCGTACCGCTCGTAGCCCAGGCCGGTCATCAGCGCCGCGAACGCCCGCGCGATGCGGTTGACGTTCCAGCCGGTCTCCGTCTTCGGGGTGGAGAAGCCGAAACCCGGGATCGAGGGGATCACCAGGTGGAAGTCCTGCGACAGCGGCTCGATCACGTCGAGGAACTCGACGACCGAGCCGGGCCACCCGTGCGTGAGGACCAGCGGCAGCGCGTCCGGGCTCTCCGACCGCACGTGCAGGAAGTGGATGCGCTGACCGTCGATCTCGGTGACGAACTGCGGGTACGAGTTCAGCCGCGCCTCCCACGCGCGCCAGTCGTACTCCTGCTCCCAGTAGGACGCGAGCGACCGCAGGTAGTCGACGGGCACGCCGTACGACCAGCCGGCTCCCGGCAGGTCCGGTCCCGGCCAGCGCGTGTTCGCCA
The DNA here is from genome assembly GCF_030269605.1 of Lentzea sp. NBRC 105346. GTDB lineage: Bacteria > Actinomycetota > Actinomycetes > Mycobacteriales > Pseudonocardiaceae > Lentzea. The sequence continues at coordinate 93,327 of NZ_BSTQ01000007.1, read as the reverse complement.
GCCGGGCCTTCAGGTCCTCGATGTCGGCGTGCGGGATCTCGATGCGGAACGGGGTGATGTCCATGTCGCTCACGCTACGAGCAAACGCGGACAGGTTCAGTCCTTTTCACCCGTGCTTCTGCAGCAGCTCCTCCAGGAACCCGCCCGCCTCCGCGGCGGCCTTCGCCGGGTCGCCCGCGCGGACCGCGTCCAGCAGCCCGGTGTGCGACACCTGGTTGTGGAACGGCAGCGACGTGTCGACCGATGCCGCGACACTGGCCCTGACCGCCTCGGAGAGCCCCTGGTAGAGCTCGGCGAGCAGGGTGTTGTGCGAGGACTTCACGAGCAGCAGGTGGAACGCGGTGTCGTGCTCGACGACCCGGTCCCAGTCCTGTGCCGCGAGTGCGCCGTCCCGCTGGGCGAGCAACGTGGTCAGCGTCGCGAGCTCCGCCTCGGTGCGGTGCGTCGCGGCGAGCCTGGCGCCCTCGACCTCGAGCGTGCGGCGAACCTGCAGCACCTCGCGCAGCTCGTTGCCGCACATGCGGCGGACCGCGCCGGAGAGCTCGCTGGTCGCGCGGACGAACGTCCCGTCGCCCTGTCTGACCTCCAGCAGGCCCGCGTGCGACAGCGCCCGGACGGCTTCGCGCACGGTGTTGCGCCCGACGCCGAGGGCGGTGACCAGCTCGGGCTCCGGCGGGATGCGCTGCCCGACGGGCCACTCGCCGCTGGTGATCGTCGCTCTCATCTGCTCGATCACCTGGTCAACGAGGCCCGCCCGTCGGGTAGTGGCCAACGGCACAGCGTCATCCTTTCATCCGAACATCCCATGTCTGCGATAGTAGAGCGCGTGACGATTCAGCAGACGACTCTCGACGCCCAGATTGCCACCGATCGTGTTCAACCGGTGCCGATCGCGGTTAAGAATCGTCACGTTCCGCTGATCGGAACCACGCTGCTCGCTGTGGGGGTCGCCCTGGCGGCAGCGAACCTCCGGCCCGCGGTGACCAGTCTGGCCTCGGTCCTCGGCGATGTCCGGTCCGCCCTGGGTGTTTCCGCCGCATGGACCAGCGCGCTGACCGCCGTTCCGGCGCTCTGCTTCGGCTTCGCGGCGTTCGCCGCTCCGTGGCTCGGTCGCCGGCTCGGCATGGCTCGGGCGGTGGGTCTGTCGCTCGCGGTGCTGACCCTTGGTCTCGTGCTCCGCGTGATCGACGGTCCGTGGGTGGTTCTGGGCGGCACGTTCATCGCCTGCGCCGGGATCGCCGTGTCGAACGTGCTGATCCCGGTCGTGGTCAAGGACTCGTTCCCGGCCAGGGTCGGCCTGCTCACCGGCGTGTACACGGCAGCGCTCGCCGCGGGAGCGGCACTCGCCGCCGCCGCGACCCCGCGCCTCGAGGAGCTCATCGGCTCCTGGCGCGGCGCGGTCGGCGCGTGGGCGCTGCTCTCGCTCGCCGCCTTGCTCGTGTGGGCCGCCGGTGCGCGGCACGGTGCTCCAACTCGGACGACGGGTGTTCGTTCCGCGTCGGCATCCGGTTCGATGCTGCGTTCGCCGCTCGCGTGGGTGATCACCGTCTTCTTCGGGCTGCAGTCGCTGTTCGCCTACACCGTCATGGGCTGGCTGCCCGCGATCCTCAACGACGCGGGCGTCGACCGGAACACCGCCGGACTGCTGCTCGCGGTGTCCATGCTGCTCAGCGTCCCGGTCAGCCTCATCGTGCCGCCGATCGCCGCGCGGCAGGCCTCACAGGCCGGCATGGTGGTGCTGCTCGGCCTGCTGTCGTTCGCGGGCATCCTCGGTCTGCTGGTCGCGCCCACGCTCGCGCCCGCCCTGTGGGTGGTGCTGATCGGCCTGGGCATGGGCATGTTCCCGCTCGCGCTGCTCATCGTGTCGCTGCGCACCCGGTCCACTTCGGACACCGCGCGCCTCTCGGCGATGTCGCAGTCGATCGGCTACCTGATCGCCGCCACCGGCCCGTTCGCGTTCGGCGTGCTGCGTGACTTCACCGGCACGTGGTCGGTGGCGCTCGTCGTGCAGCTGGCGCTGCTGGGCGCGCTGACGGCGTTCGGCGTGATCGCTGGGCGCCCCCGCGTCATCTAGTTGCTGACGAACCCGCGGTGCAGCACCGTTAGCTGGTCCGCTAGGTAGCGGGCCCAGGCTTTGGCGCGGTCCCAGTCCGGTGCCGCGCCCCCGAAGCTGACCGGTCCGCTGGCCCCGAGCCGGCGGATCATCCGCGTCACCTCCGGTGGCACCGGCGGCTGACCCCGGTGGAACAGCCAGAGTGGCGTGCGGCGCAACGGAACCTTGTGCAGCTTCACGAACCGGTGCGCGTCACGGGCGGCGGCGTCGCCCATGATCACGGCTCCGAAGTCGTGCAAGCTCGCCGTGTCCGCGACGCTGAGGACGGTCACGCGGAGCCCGCATCCGGCGAGCTCCGTACCGATGACTTTGGCGATCTCGTCTGTGGCGGCGATGGTCGAGGTGTAGGCGACCAGCACCCTCCCCTTCTCTCCCATCGGAGCATCGTGAAGGGTCGAATGCGCGCACTCCAGTGGCAGAAGTCCCTATGTGCTAGGGCGTTTCAGTCCAACGGGAGGTTCAGCAGAGCGTTTTCGACGATCTCGGGCATCGCGGGATGGATCCAGTACTGGCCCCGCGCCATGCTGCGCGCGTCCAGACCGAAGCTCATCGCCTGGATGATCGGCTGGATCACCGTAGACGCCTGCGGCCCGATGATGTGCGCGCCCAGAATTTGGCCACTTTCCGGGTCCGCCAACAGCTTCGCGAAACCCGTCGTGTCCTCCATGGCCCAGCCGTACGCGATCGACGCGTAGGCCTGGCTCGCGGTCACGTACCGGATGTTCTTCGCCTTCGCCTGTTCTTCCGTCAGGCCGACGCTCGCGATCTGCGGTGCCGAGAACACGGCGGCGGGCACGAAGCGGTGGTCCGACCTGATCTTCTCGTCGTTGATCAGGTTGTGCTGCACGACCCGAGCCTCGTGGTTGGCCACGTGCTTCAGCTGGTAGTCCGAGCTGATGTCGCCCAACGCGTAGATGCCGTCGACGTTCGTGCGCTGGTACTCGTCGACCTTGACGCGGCCGTCGTCGTGCTGGGCGATCCCGGCCTGGTCGAGGCCGAGCAGGTCCGAGTTCGGCGTGCGGCCGACGGCCACGAGGAGCACCTCCGCGTCGACGTTCTCCTCGCCCTCCGGGCCTTCGAGGTGCAGGCGGGTGATGTCACCGAGGCGTTCCGCGCGCACGGCCTTGCGCTTCAGCCGGACGTCCCACTTGTCCTTGGCGATCTCGGTGAAGCGTTCGGAGATCTCGCGGTCCTCCTTGCTCAGGAGGAGATCGCCGCGGGCCACGAGCGTGACCTGGACCCCGAAGCTGGAGAAGACGTGTGCGAACTCCGTGGCCACGAAGCCGCTGCCCAGGATGATCATCCGTTGCGGCAGCTCTTCCAGGCGCATGATCGTGTCGCTGGTGTGGTAGCCGACCGTCTCCAGGTCGGCCACGTCCGGGACGACGGGGCGGCTGCCCGCGGCGATCACGAACCGGTCCGCCGTGATCGTCTCGCCGGTGCCCGTGTCGAGGGTCTTCGGGCCGACGAACCTCGCCGTGCCCTCGAAGACCGTGACGTTCGGGTTGTCGTTGGCGCGCCAGTCGCGGCCCGACTTCGCGATCGGGTCGATCCGGCCGAAGATCCGGTCGCGGACGTCGGGCCAGCGGACACCGTCCAGATGGGCGTCCACGCCGAGCTTCGCGGCGTTGGCCGGAGCGGCGGCCTGGTCGGCGGTGTGGACGAACATCTTCGTGGGGATGCAGCCCATGTTGAGGCAGGTGCCGCCGAAGACACCCTTCTCGACTATCGCGATGTTCCAGTGGGCGAAGCGCTCGTCGGGGATCGAGTTGCCGGAGCCGGTGCCGATGATGACCAGGTCGAAGTGCCTCACGCCTTGATCCAACCATCGGCGTGAGGCACTTTGTTCCACTCAGTGCTGGTAAGTGGGTGTGATGATGGCCCTTGCCAGCGTGTGGAACGCGAGGTTGAAGCTGACCACCGCCGGCGACGCGTTCTCGTCCACGTCCAGCTTCTCCACGTCCACCGCGTGCACCACGAAGTAGTAGCGGTGCGGCATGTCGCCCTTCGGCGGCGCGGCTCCGCCGAAAGCGCGCTGGCCGTAGTCCGAACGCACGTGGAAGGCGTCACCGGGCAACGAGGCGTCGGAGGCACCCGCGCCCGTCTCCAGGGACTGCACGGAGGCGGGGATGTTGACCGCGACCCAGTGCCAGAAACCGGACGGGGTCGGCGCGTCCGGGTCGAAGCAGGTCACCACGAAGCTCTTCGTCTCGGCCGGGAAACCGGACCAGCTCAGTTGCGGGGACGTGTTGCCGCCCTCGAAGACCTGCGCGTCGGGGAGCTGCTCTCCGTCGCTCACGTCCGTCGACGTCACGTCGAAGGACGCGACCTTCGGGAGCAGCGAGTAGGGGTCGGGAGCGGCCGGGCGCTCGAGGAACATCGCAATCCCTCCACACGAGATGAATGTGACCTTGACGACCCTAGTCCCGTGCAACCCGAGCGGCCTCTCTAACGTCTCCGAGTTGTGGGGGGAAAGTTGCGTGTTGCCGCCGCGTTGTTGATCGCGGCTGTTGCGGTGTCCTGTGCCCGTGAGCCGGAGGCTCCGCCGCAGGCACCCGTCCTGACGACGTCGTCGCCGAGTCCGACGACCACGACCACTCCGCCGCCGCCTCCGGTGATGTTCCCGCCGCCGTACGCGTACGGGACGGTGCAGGCGACGGCACCGCCGATCGAGCACGGGATGGTGCCCGTGGTCAGCCGGATCGCGACGGACAAACCGTACGTCTTCATCACGATCGACGACGGGGCGATCAAGCATCCGGCGGCGGCCGAGATGATGAAGAAGGCGGGCATCCGGCCGTCGCTCTTCCTCAACACCAAGTACATCGAGGGGCACAAGGACTACTTCAAGCCCCTGCCCGTGACGGTGCACAGCCACACGGCGAACCACCCGAACATGAGCGGTAAGGGCTACGAGTTCCAGAAGCAGGAGATCTGCTCCAACGCCGACTTCATCGCCGGCGAGTACGGCAAGCGGCCCACGTTGTTCCGGCCGCCGTTCGGCAACTACGACGCCACCACGCGCAAGGCCGCGGCCGACTGCGGGTTCAAGGCGCTGGTGTTGTGGACCGCCGCGGTGAACGACGGGCACGTGCAGTTCCAGGCCGGCGACAAGCTCAACAAGGGTGACATCGTGCTGATGCACTTCCGGAGCACGTTCGCCGAGGACTTCCAGGCGTTTCTCGATCGGGCCAAAGCCGACGGCCTGACGCCGGTTCCTCTGGAAGACTTCCTGGCATAACGCTTTCCGACTGAGGGGGAGACTCATGAAGCGTTTCTTCGTGCTGCTCTTGGCCGCCGTGGCGATGTTCGCGGTGGTGCCGGCCGCCAACGCCGACTCGATCGCGCACCTGACGAACATCAGGACCGGGCGGAACATCGGGTACGACCGGGTGGTGCTCGACCTCACCGGGCCGCAGCCGGGGACTTCCTCGTTCGTGACGACCGAGCCCGCGAACTGCGCGTCCGGCAAGCCGATCTCGGTGTCCGGCAACGAGTTCCTCGAGGTGCACGCGCAGCCCGCCGCCACATACGATGATGCCGGAAACCCGACCTACACCGGTCCGCGCAAGTTCGACACGCCGGGACTCACCAACGTGCGCGGCGTCGCGATCACGTGTGACTTCGAGGCCGACCTCGGGGTGGTCGTGGGCTACGAGCGGCCCGGTTCGGCGCACTCGGTGTTCTTCCTGCAGAACCCGTTGCGCCTGGTGATCGACATCAAGAACTGACGCAACCCTGGGCGGGACGGCGCGTCTGCTCTTTCATCGAGGTAGCCCTGAGAGGGGGCCAACATGAAGAGACTCGCCGTCCTGCTTCTCGCGATCGCGGCGGTGTTCTACATCGTCCCGGCCGCCTCCGCGACCAGCACCCCGACCCTCACCGCCATCAGAACGGGCAGGCACACGGGCTTCGACCGCGTGGTGCTCGACCTGAACGGCAACCGGCCGGAGTTCTTCGTCAACGAGGTCGACCAGCTCTACGACTGCGGGCCCGGTAACCCGGTTTCCGTGCCCGGCAACGGTTTCCTGGAGGTTCGTCTCGCGCCCGCCGCGGCGCACGACGATGCCGGGAACCCGACCTACACCGGGCCGCGGAACTTCCCGACGCCCGCACTCGCCAACGTTCGCGGGGTCGCGCTCACGTGTGACTTCGAGGCGAACCTGACCGTCGGGCTCGGATACGCCAACGCCAACTCGTGGCACCGGGTGTTCCTGCTCGACAACCCGACCCGCGTCGTCATCGACATCGGGCTCTAGCGAAAAGCCCCGGGCGGGGAGCCGTCGCCGCGGCTCCCCGCCCGGAGGTCGTTACGCCGCAACGGTTGCGGCGGTCTTCTGCTCCAGCGCGTGCTGCAGCACCTCGGTCACGTCCGACACCAGGTGCACGGTCAGCGCGTCGCGGACCTCGGCCGGTACGTCGTCGAGGTCCGGCTCGTTGCGCTTGGGCAGCAACACTGTCGTGATGCCGGCCCGGTGGGCGGCGAGCAGCTTCTGCTTCACGCCACCGATCGGCAGCACGCGGCCGGTCAGCGAGATCTCGCCGGTCATCGCGACGTCCGAACGCACCGGGCGGCCGGACAGCAGCGACGCCAGTGCCGTCGTCATCGTGACGCCCGCGGACGGGCCGTCCTTCGGCACCGCGCCCGCCGGGACGTGGATGTGCACGCCCTCATCGTCCTTGGGTGCGATGTCCTTGGAACGCAGGTATGACAACGCGATCTGCGCCGACTCCTTCATCACGTCACCGAGCTGGCCGGTGAGGGTCAGGCCCTTGCCGCCCAGCGAGGCCTCGACGAACAGCACGTCGCCGCCCGCGCCCGTGACGGCCAGACCCGTTGCCACACCGGGATGTGCGGTCCGTTCGGCCGACTCCGGCGTGTGCTTCGGGCTGCCCAGGTAACCACGCAGGTCCGGCTGACCGATCGCCACCGGCAGTTCCTCGGAACCGACCGCGACCTTCGCCGTCACCTTGCGCAGCACCCGCGCCAGGGCGCGTTCCAGTTGCCGCACACCGGCTTCGCGCGTGTACTCGCCGGCCAGCTGCCGCAGTGCCGGCTCGTCGATCGACACGTCCTCGGTGGTGAGGCCGGCCTTGTCGATCTGCCGCGGCAGCAGGTGGTCACGGGCGATGGTGACCTTCTCGTCCTCGGTGTAGCCGTCGAGCTGCACCAGCTCCATCCGGTCCAGCAGCGGCGCCGGGATGGACTCCAGCACGTTCGCCGTCGCGAGGAACACCACGTCCGACAGGTCGAGCTCGACCTCCAGGTAGTGGTCGCGGAACGTGTGGTTCTGCGCCGGGTCCAGCACCTCGAGCAGCGCCGCGGTCGGGTCGCCGCGGTAGTCCGAGCCGACCTTGTCGATCTCGTCCAGCAGCACGACCGGGTTCATCGAGCCGGCCTCGGAGATGGCCCGCACGATGCGGCCGGGCAGCGCGCCGACGTACGTGCGCCGATGCCCGCGGATCTCCGCCTCGTCCCGCACGCCGCCCAGCGCGACGCGCACGAACTTGCGGCCCATGGCCCGCGCGACGCTTTCGCCGAGCGACGTCTTGCCGACACCGGGCGGACCCACGAGCGCCAGCACCGCGCCGCTGCGCCGGCCACCCACGACACCCATGCCGCGGTCGGCCCGCCGCTTGCGGACGGCCAGGTACTCGGTGATGCGCTCCTTCACGTCGGCCAGGCCGGCGTGGTCGGCGTCGAGGACCTCGCGGGCGCCCTTGATGTCGTAGGCGTCCTCGGTCCGTTCGTTCCACGGCATCTCGAGCACCGTGTCGAGCCACGTCCGGATCCAGCCGACCTCGGGCGACTGCTCGGACGTCCGTTCCAGCTTGTCCACTTCGGACAGCGCGGCCTTGCGCACGTTCTCGGGCAGGTCGGCGGCCTCGACGCGGGCCCGGTAGTCCGCCTCCTCGGACGCGGGCTTGCCGTCCAGCTCGGCGAGCTCCTTGCGGATCGCGGCGAGCTGCTGGCGCAGCAGGAACTCCCGCTGCTGCTTCTCCATGCCCTCCTTGACGTCCTTGGCGATCGTCTCGGCGACGTCGAGCTCGGCCAGGTGCTCGCGGCCCCACTCGAGCAGCTTGGTGAGGCGCTCGGCGACGTCGGACGTCTCCAGCAGCCAGACCTTCTGTTCGTCCTTGAGGTACGACGCGTACCCCGCGAGGTCGGCCAGCGCGGACGGGTCGTCCACCTGCTGCACCGAGTCCACGACCTGCCACGCGCCCCGCTGCTGCAGGATCGTGGTGACCAGCGCCTTGTACTCGCGGGCCAGCTCACGGGCGTGGCCGTCGACGGTCTCCTCGACGACGGTCGCCTCGACCCACAGCGCGGCGCCGGGACCGGTCGTCCCGCTGCCGATCCGCACGCGCTTCGTGCCCCGCACGACGGCCGCGCGCTCGCCGCCCGGCAGGCGTCCCACCTGCTCGATCTCGGCCAGTGTGCCGACCGGCGCGTACTTTCCGTCCAGCCTGGGGACCAGCAGGACCTGCTGGTTCGACGTCGCGGTGGCCGCGTCAACCGCGGCTCGGGCCTCGGCGCTGGCGTCGGATCCGGAGATGCGGATCGGTACCACCATGCCGGGCAGTACAACGACGTCGTCCAGCGGCAGTACCGGCAGAGCCACCATGTCGGTCTCCTTCAAAGTTGAGTCTGACTGGCTCAACCAAGTGGAGCACCGCACTGTTCCTTTGTTCGCTGTGGGCGGACTCACCTGTCCATGCGGGAGAACTTCTGTGCGATGGAAAAGTGCTGGTGGAGCTGGGGATCGACGAATCCGGCGAGCCAGCTGATCCGGCCGTCGCGCACGTGCGGCAGGTTGATCGCGCCCAGCAGGAACTCGTGGTCGACGTACTGGTAGCAGGCCAGCGCCAGCTGCGCGTTGGCCCGGATCGGCACGAGCCGCCACGGCGTCGCGAACAGCCGCTCGCTGACGAACCTCCGGATGCGGTCGCGGCCGTCGAACCACGCGGGCAGCGGCGGCATGGTGAACCGCGCGTCCTCGGTGAGCAGATCGAGTAATCCGTCCACGTCGGCCTTCTCCCACGCGGTGACGAGCGCGTCGACCAGCTCCCGCCGCCCGTCCGCGCCGAGCGCCCGCAGTTCCTCCCGCTGGCTGCGCTCGGGGTGGTCCACCGCGGCCCGCGCGGCTTCGAGCGTGCTGCCGACCGACGCGCGCGTCATGTCGAGGATCTCCGCCGTCTCGTCCGCGCTGAACTCCTCGCACAGGCTAAGCACCGCGCGCTGGGGGAACGGCAGGTGTTGCAGTGCGGCGACGAACGGCAGCTCGACGCTCTCGCTTCCGGCGCCGAGCAGGTCGTCGGGGGCGGGTTCCACCCACAGCGGTCCCGTGACCGGTGTGCCGAGGTCGCTAGCGTCGGCGCACGCGGGGCCGTGGTCGAACGGCAGCATCCGCCGCGGGCGATTCCGGATCAGGCGCAGGCACGCGTTGTTCGCCGCGCGGTAGCGCGACGTGCGTTCGGAGCCGGTCGTTCCGCGCGACGCGTCCTGGGCGTCCTGGACCGAGCCGAGCATCCGGTAGCAGTGGGCGAACAGCCCGTCGGTCGCCATGGGCAACATCTTGCCCAACCGGATGGGCTCGTTACAGGTGAACGGGAAACGCCGTGAGCCCGCGCAGTACCGGGTCCGGCCGGAACAGCGGCGTGGTCTCGGTGAGCCGCAGCTCCGGGAAGCGGCCGAACAACGCCGGCAGCGCGACCTTGGCCTCCAGCCGCGCCATGACGGCGCCGATGCAGTAGTGCACACCGCCGCCGAACGCGAGCGTGCCCGGCGGGTCGCGCGTGATGTCCAGCCGGTCCGGGTCGGCGTACTTGACCGGGTCGCGGTGCGCGGCGCCGATCACCGGGAACAGCAGTTGGCCCGCCTCGACCCGGCGGCCGCTCAGCATGATCGGCGCGGTGGTGAGCTGCGGCGGGGTGACGGGCACCGGAGTGTCGTAGCGCAGCAGTTCCTCCACCGCGGAGTCGATCAGCTCCGGCTGTTCCCGCAGCAGCGCCGCCTGCGCGGGGTGGCGCAGCAGCGCGAGCGTGGCGTTGCCGATGAAGTGCGCGGTGGTCTCCAGACTGCCGTTGATCAGCACGAGCACGGTGAGGATGAGCTCGGCGTCGTCGTATCCGGGCGTGGCGGCGATCTGGGAGATCAGGTCGTCCTCGGGTGTCCTGCGGCGCCACGCGATGAGGTCCTCGAGGTAGTCGAAGATCTTCTCGGTGGCGAGGCTCGCGTTGCGGGCGGCCGCGATCGGGTCCTCGGACGGCAGCGCCTGGCCGATGATCTTCATGGCGTCGCCGACGAGTCCCACCAGCCCCTCGACGTCCTCGTCCGGCACACCGATCAGCCGGGACACCGCGATCGTGGGCAACGGATACGCGAGGTCGCGCAGCACGTCCGGGTCGGGCTTCGCGGCCATGTCGTCGAGCAGCTGCTCGGTCACGCGCTCGATCTCGGGGCGGATCCGTTCGGCCGTGCGCGGCGTGAACGCCCTGGCCACCAGCGCGCGCAGCCGGCCGTGCTCCGGCGGGTTGGCGAACGCGAGGCTCGTCGCCAGCTTCTCCTCGAACCAGGCCAGTTCGCCGCGCACCTCGTCGGGCAGCCGGCCGAGCAGCATGTCACCCGCGGGCGGGCGGATCGTGCGGGGATCTGTCAGCACCGTGCGGACGTCGTCGTACCTGGTGACGAACCACCCACCGAGCGCGGGCTCGAAGTGCACGGGGGAGTACTCGCGCAGGAACGCGTAGGCGGGATACGGATCCTGGATGAACGCGGGGTCGATCGGGTTGAACATGGCGGTGGTGGGCATGACGCTCAACACGTTGGATGAAATGTCTCAGTTCGGTCGTGTGGCGGTGGACACCCGTGTGGCGTAGAGGCAACATCTCGCGCGTGATGGAACAGCTCAACTGGGTGCCCTCGTCGGTCGACGTCACCAAGCCCAGCGTGGCGCGGATGTACGACTACTTCCTGGGCGGCTCGCACAACTTCGAGGCCGACCGCGCCGCCGCCAAGGCGGTCGAGCAGTTCGCGCCGGGAGCCGCGACCGGCGCGCAGTCCAACCGCTCGTTCCTCCGCCGCGCCGTGCGCACCCTCCGGGCGGCCGGTGTCAGCCAGTTCCTCGACCTCGGCAGCGGCATCCCGACCGTCGGCAACGTGCACGAGATCGCCCAGCAGGACGATCCCACCGCGCGCGTCGTCTACGTCGACTTCGAGCCCGTCGCCGTCTCCCACGCCAACCTGCTGCTCGCGGAGAACGACTACGCGTGCGCGATTCAGGCGGACCTGCGGTCGCCGTCGACCGTGCTGACGCAGTCGAATCTCCTGGACTTCACCAAGCCCGTCGGCGTGCTCATGGTCGCCGCGCTGCACTTCGTCCCGGACTCCGACGACCCGTACAGCGTCGTCGAGACCTACCTGGACGCGTGCGTGCCCGGCAGCTACCTGGTGCTCTCGCACGGCACCATGGACGGCTACGACCCCGAGGACAACGGCGCCGACCAGGTCAGCGCCATCTACAAGCGCACGGGCAACCCGGTGACGCCGCGCACGCACGCCGAGGTGTCGCGCTTCTTCACCGGGCTGTCCCTGATCGAGCCGGGCGTCGTGCCGGTCAACGAGTGGCGGCCCGACGCCGACGCCGACTTCGTGGGCATCTACGCCGGGGTGGCGCGCAAGGACTCGTAGATCCGGTCCCTGATCTCGTTCGCCTCCTCGTCGGTCAGGGTCCGCGTCGGCGCGCGCAGGGTCAGGCGCAGCAACACGTTCTTCTGACCTGGCATCGCTTTGAGACGTTCGACGACGTGGTCCGGCAGGTCGGCCACCGGAGTCTCGCTGAGGATCTCGATCTCCTCGACGGTGTTGCCGGTGTCCGTGTCGCGGATGACGTCGCCCAGCGTCTCCAGGTCCGCCTCCGGGTCCGTGGCGATCGAGATGTCGCGGATCATCCTGGGGTGCCTGGAGATCGGCCGGTACGGGCTCAGGTCGTGCATCTGGTCGTCCGTGGTCCTCAGCAGGCGGATGTCCGGGATTCCCTTGCGCAGCATGAGCAACCGGTCCAGCCCCCAGCCGCTGGCGAGGCCGTGCCGGTCCACTCCGGCGCGGTCCAGGACGTGGCGGGCCGCGATGCCGCACTCGCCGATCTCGACCCACCGGTCCGCTTGTTTGACGTCCACCTGCCAGCCCTGGTCGGTGTACGGGTGTTCCCTTGGTGTCAGGCGGTATTCGGCTCCTGGGAGTGCCGCTTCGACGATCGTTTTTACGAGCGTCCTTATGTTCTGTGGTGTTCGGCTGATCTGCCACACGTCGAGTTGGTGTGGCGTCCCGGTGTGCAGGCGGTCGACCGTGTCGCGCCGGTAGACCATGCCTGGGCACACGAGCGTCACGTCGTCCGTCGTCTGCTGGAGGGCGGGCGGGATCATGGCTGACGTGTGGCTGCGGAGCATGCACGTCTCGCTGACGTACCTCGTGTAGCGGGCGTCGCGGGTGATGGCGTTGCGCGGATAGCCGAGGTGTTCGTAGTTGTGCTCCACCGGGACCAGTGGGTGGCGGCGCACGATCTCGACCGGTTTGGTCAGTCGCTCCGTGATCGCTTCGATGATCAGCTGGATGGCGTGGTGGCCCTGGGCTGGGTCGGTGAGGTCACGGATCTCGAGGGCGCGGGTCAGTTCTTCGGTGCGGTACATGAGAGTTCCCATCGGGTCGCGGGTACGGGATCAACCCCCTGGCCGGGTCCCGCCGCCGATGGAAGTCAGGCGCGCGTGCACGCCCCGGCGACTGGCTCTGCCAGCCGGGGGCCGCTAAATCGCTGCGTCATGGTTCGAGGGTAGCGCGATCGGCAACCCCGATGCGGCCATTCGAGTGGTGGACGATTCAACGTGATAACGCATGGTGATCCTTCCCCGAAGGACGGGGCAGCCGGCTGAACCAACGTCCACCACTCGTCCTCGAAGGTGAGATTCGTGACCCAACCGCCGTTCGGCACCCCTGGGCAACCGCCGGCCGATCCGCCGCCCTCGTCGATGTGGCAGCAGTCCGCACCAGTCCAAGTACCGCAGTCGTATCCCTTGCCGCTCAAGAAGAAGCCGAAGAAGTGGCCTTGGATCGTCGGTGGGGTTGTCGTGCTGATCGTCGCCGGTTCGGCCCTGTCGAACGCGCAGCGCGACCAGGCGACCGGCGCCGCGAGCACGACGAGCGCCAAGCCCACGACCACGGTTCGGACGACCACGACGACGACCACCACGACCACGACCAAACCGCCGCCCCCGCCACCGTCCGTGTTCAAGGGCAGCGGCGACGACGTGATCACATTGGACCGTCCGGCCGGAGTGAAGATCGCGAAGTTCGAGTGTCCCGCCTGTACCAGCAACACCATGCTGAAGTCGGACGGCTTCGAGTCCTTGCTCGTCAATGAGATCGGCGCGTACAGCGGTCAGATGTGGTTGGACATCAGAGACGGCAGCCGGACCACCACCTTGACCGTCAAGGCCTCCGGGGCCTGGACCTTGACCGTAGGTGAACTCGACATGGCGACGAAGGCGTCGGGCCCGGTGTCGGGCAAGGGCGACTCGGTCGTCTTCTTCAGCGGCAAGTCGACCAAGGCGAAGATCACCAACGTCGGCGAGAGCAACTTCATTGTGCACGTCGTCTCACTGGACAAGGAGCGGTTGGACCTCGCGGTCAACCACATCGGGAGTTACGAGGGCACCGTGCCGCTCGCCGGACCGGCGTTGATCCAGATAACGTCGAGCGGATCTTGGTCGATCACACCGGGGTAGCGCGATCGGCAACCCCGATGCGGCCGTTCGGGTGAGTCGCGGCTAACGAATGGAGGCCTTCGAGCGAAGGAAGGACATGACCGAACCCACGCCGTGGTGGACTCACCTCGCACCGGCCTACGTGCCGGAGCAGCGTGGCCTGCCGTCCGCGCACCGGCGGTGGCCGTGGTTCATCGCCGCCGTCGCGGGCGTGGTCGTCTTCCGTGTGGTCGGCATGTGGTGGGGCTATCTAGGTTCCCCGCCATGTCGAAGAAGCGCGGTGGTCCCTGGGCGCGGCTGACGCCGCTGTTCATTCTGCTCGGTCTTGGGGCAGGGATCGCGAGTGTGTGGGCGTGGCCCGCGTACACCTACCAGTTCGGCGACCAGGTGATGGTGAGCTACACCGGTCCGTGCGAGACCACGTACGGACGCCGGGGCGGCAGCACGACGGACTGCCCGGCCACGTGGACGGTCGACGGTGTCGAGGTCAAGGGAGAGCTCACCGACAGCGTCGGTGAGGACATCAGGGACACCAGTACGGGTGGCGCGTTCGTCACGAGCGTGTGGGGGACCACCGCGCGCACCAAGATTCGGCAGCCGGAGTCCGCGCTCGGCCTTGCGGGGCCGTGGGTGCTGCTGCTGGCGATCGCGGGCGGCCTCGTCTCGGCCCGGCAGCAGCGCAGGATCACCAAGGAGTGGCGGGCCGAGAACCCGGACGCCGACGAGCTGCACCTCGCCGACGAACCCGAGCTGACGGCGGAGATCGTTGGCCTGGAAGCGAAGCTGGGCCGGCCCGTCGCGGAGTACGCCGGCAAGACGCCGGTCGGGTGGTTCGTGTTCGGCGTGCTGTTGCTGGGACCGTTGGGGTACAGCCTCTTCCAGGGGATCGAGACGGTCGTCGAGTACGGCATCGCCGCGTGCGCGGTGCCGGCGGTGATCTACGGCCGCGTGCGCGTGGCGAAGCGGAAGGCGTGGCGCGCGACGTTCTTCACCAACGGCATTCACGTGGTGCAGGACGGCAAGCGGTTCACCTCGCGGTGGGACGAGGTGACGGCGGTGCTCGTGTCGATCGGCCAGCGGCACAAGTACACGGTGTGGCGCAACGCCGAGGAGAGCTTCGACTTCGAGGACGAGTGGCGCGACATCGCCGAGCTCGGGCAGCGGCTCACGCGTGATGCCAACCGCGTGATGCTGCCGCGTTACGTCGAGTCGTTCGAGGCCGGTGTCGCGTTGAAGTTCGGCGGGATCGTGGTGAACCGGGACGGGGTCAGCGCGGACAACTCGTTCGCGCCATGGCACACCGTGACGCGGTTCGAGCTAGCCGCCGGGCAGGTCGACATCAAGGCGCCCACGCTGCGCAAGGTGCTGTGGGTCAGGGACACGCCGAACGTGCAGATCCTGCTCGCACTGGCCAACGCCGCGCGGGCTACTCGGGCAGCGTGATTCGGGGGGGTTCCGTTATGGCCACCATGACGGATGTGAGGTCCGTAATGGTGGCCATAACGGTCATTCCGGCGGTGTGAGGCGGAGGTCCGGATCGACGGGTGGGGCCCCGTCGTACGGACCGAACCCGGCGAGGTCAGCCACGCCGGACAGGGCGTTCGAGATCTCCGGCCCGCACGGGTCGGTTCCGCTCGGTGGGGTGCGGAACCACCCGTGCAACGCGGCCGGGATCTCGAACCGCTCCAACAACTCCCCATACCCGGCCTTGCGCTCGGCCGCGTCCTGCCCGAGCTCCTGGTACTCGCGCATCGCGATGCGCAGCCGGATCCAGCGGTAGCGGTCGGTCTCGGGACGCTGAACGAACCGGTCGTGCAGCAGCTGCCCGGAGCGGCCGCCGCGCTCGGCCAGATCCCGGATGGTCTCCGGCGGCATGAACAGGTTCGTGCCACCCTCGTTCTCGTGCTGCCGGATGTGCGCGATCCGGCCGCGGTACCCCGGCATCGCCGACTGCATGGTGTCGCGCCAGCCGAGGAACGTGTCGAGGATCGAGACCAGGAACGAGCGCGTCGAGTTCAGCGGTGCATAGGGCGCGCCGCTGGTCGAGGCATCCTGCTCGGGCAGCCAGATCTCCTGCGAGTCGCCGATGGGGAACGACTGCAGGCTCAGGCCGAACGTGGGCCAGCGGGGGAGCAGCGAGTCGAAGAAGTGGATGGGGAAGTTGCTGGTGAGGCCGCCGTCGGAGAACCAGTGCACCCGCCCGTCACGGCACAGCGGTACCGCCGCGATCAGACCGGGACACGACAGGCTCATCCGCACCGCCAGCGCGACCGGCAGGTCCGGCGGCAACGGCCGCAGCGGGACGTCGGCGTGCAGCGGGCACCGCACGCCCAGCGACTCGCCGCCGAGCGCCAGCACGACCCGTTCGGGCAGCACGTACGCGAGGCAGGAAGTGCAGTACTGCCAGTGGTTCTCCTCCTGGAACGGCACCCGGAACGGACGGCCCGCGGACAGGTCCGTCGTCATCAGCACGAGGTTCGACGACAGGTCGCTGAACCTCAGCACGTGATCGACGCCCGCGAGGTCGTCGAGCTGCGCGGCGATCCAGTCGGCCAGCGGCGGCACGCCCGTCGACTTCGGCACGCCGGAGAGCCGGTCCAGCAACGAAGGCTTGAACGTGCCGGTGCCGGGCACGAGTCCGAAGTGGATCCGTTCGGCGTTGTCGCGCAGGAACCGTTGCGCGGCCAGGCCATAGGTCACGATCAACGCACTCACGCCCGCGAAGCTGAGCACCAGCCACGCGATCAGCGCGACCGCCGCGGTCGCCCAGTGCCGGGCGAACGCGAGCCCGAGCACCAGCGGCACAACCGCGACCAGCCAGGCCGGCCACGGCAGTGCGCGGCGGATGCGCAGCAGCACCAACGGAACCGTGAGCAGCGCGAGCGCGATCAACGTGATCGCGAGCCAGCGTTCGTACGACGCCGGTGCCAGCCAGGCCGTCCACATGACGGGCCCGCCGAGCCACAGCGCCGCCATCAGCCCCAGCGCCAGCTTCGCGCGGAACCCGACCGCGCCGAGCAGCGCGAAGAACAGGCAGGAGAACGAGCTGCGACCCGTCGTCCGGCGTTGCTGCATGGTCGCGACGACGATCCGGTACAGCGCGCGGGTGCGGTCGCCGGGCTGGAACAGCTGCGCCAGCCGCCATCGCTCCGGGCCCTTACCCGAGGTGAACCAGTCGATCGTGGCCGCCAGCTTGGTGAACCCACCTTGCGCGCGGCCCTTCTCGGCGGCCGCGGTGAACGCCGCCGCGATCGCGCCCGCCGACGAGCCGCCGATCGACTTGAACTCGTAGTGCTCCGCGAGCGCACAGACCGCGAGGGGGTAGACCACACCGCTGGTCGTGCCACCGCGCATCGTCAGATCGCAGTACCGGTCGTACTCCATGTGCTCATGGTGACGCGATCAGCCGGAGGCATCGGAAAAGTTCACTCGGACGCCACCCTTTCGATCTCCTCCGGTGTCCCGGCCATGAGGACGCGCAGGTGTCGCGTGACCTTTTCGACCGGCCAGTCCCACCACTTCACGCGCAGCAGGCGTTCGATGTCCTCATCGGAGTACCGCTGCTTGACCACCTTCGCCGGGTTGCCGCCGACGACGGTGTACGGCGGCACGTCGGACGTGACGACGGCGCCGGTCGCGATGATCGCGCCGTCACCGATGTGCACACCGGGCATGATGATCGCCCGGTAGCCGATCCAGACGTCGTTGCCCACCACGGTGTCCCCGCGGCTCGGGATGTCGAGCGCGATGTCCAGCGTGCGCTCGGCCCACTCGCCGCCGAAGATCGTGAACGGGAACGTCGACACGCCCTTCGTGCTGTGGTTGGCGCCGGACATGATGAACCGCGTCTCGGCCGCGATCGCGCAGTACCTGCCGATGATCAGGTTCTCGGCGCCGTAGTTGTAGAGGACGTTGCGGTGCTCGAACTCCTCCGCGTGCTCCGGATCGTCGTAGTAGGTGTACTCGCCGACCTGGATCTGCGGGTTCTTCACCAACGTCTTCAGCAGCACGACGCGCGGGTGGTCGGGCAGCGGGTAGAGCTGCTTCGGGTCAGGTATCAAGATCAAGCCCCCAGGAAGTGGAGCAGCCCCTTCAGGGTGCTGCGGCGGAAGGTCGCGAAGTCGTGGCCGCCCGGCGCCTCGTGGTAGGCGACGTCGTATCCCTTGGCCTGCAACACGGTGCGCAGGTGCCGGTTGGCGGCGCGCTGGTCGACGCCCGGCGCGTACGGCGTCACGCCGGTCTCCAGCATGCCGACGTCCACCCAGAACCGCACCGGTTTCCGGTCGGCCTGAGCGATCTGCCGGGTGAGCCACTCGGGCTCGCCGTCGACGAGCTGCCCCCACCAGTGGCTGCCGGACGTGGAGATCACGCCGCCGAACACGTCCGGGCGGGTGAACGCGGCGTGCGCGGCGGCGAGTCCGGCGAGGCTGTCGCCGCCGATGATCACGTCCTTCGGGGTGCCGATCGCCGGGACGATCTCGTCGGCCAGGTGGTTCGCGAAGTCCTCGGAGCAGGTCTGTTCCGCGAACCGCTCCGCCGGCCCGCCATTGTTGTGGACGAACGCGAACGTCGCCTTCAGCCCGAGCCGCCGGATCGCCGCGGGCAGGTTCGCGACGCGGGACCAGCACTCCCCGTCGAGCAGCACGACGACCGGGTCGTCGCCACTGTGCAGGACGTCGGTGTGAAGGACGTCGATCTGCCTGCCGCTGACGTGCCGGATGGTGAGCTCCGGCGCGGGGCCGTCGAACCAGTCCATCGGCTCGGCCTTCGGCATGATCGCGACCGAGTCCCAGTTCTCCGGTGGCGCCTCGGTTTCGCCGGCGATCACGGCCACCTGCGGGAAGATCCGGTGCGGGTTCGCCGGGTCCGCGAACGACCGCGTGCGCGCATCGGCCATCAGCTTCGCGAGCAGGTTCAGGTCCGTGGTGTCCGCGTCGACGAACGGGTCGTCGACGATGAACTGGTAGGTGAACACCGCGTCCGCCCGCACCACGGCGTCCAGCCGCCACTCGTCGCCGACCCGCTGCATCGGGTGCGACAACGCGTTCGGGTCGTCGAACACCTGTGCCCGGATGGACACCTGCCGGTCCGGCCGCGGCCAGACGAACGTGACCCGCACGTGGTCTTCGTCTACGTGCTCGAGTTTCAAGTCGTCCCCCCAAATGCAACTTGTGTTGCGTTAAGCTTGCCACGAGATCGACGCTAACGCAACTGGAGTTGCATTTGAATGCGAGACCTGGTGGCCGGACCGCCCGTGTGCGGGCTGCCGTCCTGGAGGCGACGTATGCCGAGCTGGCCGAACGCGGCTATCTCGGACTCACGGTCGAGAACGTCGCGCAACGCGCGGGCGTGCACAAGACGACGGTGTACCGGAGATGGGCGACCACCGACGGCCTGATCGCGGACGCGCTCGCGTCGACGGCCGCCGACGCGTGGCCGATCCCGGACACGGGCACGCTGGAGGGGGATCTGATCGAGCTGGCGCGTGAGGTCGTGCGCGGGCGGTCGCCCGTGTTCGAGGCGGTCATCGCCGCCGGGTTCCAGTCGACGCCCGCGCGGGACGCGCTGCGGGAGTTCTACGCGCGGCGCCACGAGGAGGCGGCGACCGTCGTGGTGCGCGGAATCGAACGCGGGGAGGCACCCGAAGGCACCTCCCCGGTGGAGCTCGTGCGGCTGACGTGCGCGCCGCTCTACTACCGGATGTTCGTCACCCGCGAACCGGTCGACGACGAGGTCGCCGTGCGTTCGGCGCGAGCGGCGCTGGCGGCGGCGCGAGCGGGAGTCCTATGACGCGACGGGCTCCTCGCTGAACTGCGTCCGGTACAGCTTCGTGTAGTGGCCGTCGAGCGCGAGCAACGCGTCGTGTGTGCCGCGTTCGACGATCCTGCCCTTGTCCACCACCAGAATCTGGTCCGCCGCGCGGATCGTCGACAACCGGTGCGCGATCACCAGCGATGTCCGTCCGGCCAGCGCCTCGACCAGCGCCTCCTGCACCGCGGCCTCCGACCGCGAGTCCAGGTGTGCGGTGGCCTCGTCCAGGATCACGACCCGCGGCTTGGCGAGCAGCAGCCGGGCGATCGTCAACCGCTGGCGCTCGCCGCCGGACAACCGGTAGCCGCGCTCGCCGACCACGGTGTCCAGGCCGTCCGGCAGCGACCGGACCAACGCCGAGAGGCGGGCCCGTTCCAACGCGTCCCACAGTTCGTCGTCGGTGGCGCCGGGTGCGGCGAGCCGCAGGTTCGCGCCGATGCTCTCGTGGAACAGGTGCCCGTCCTGCGTCACCATGCCGACCGTGTCGCGGATCGAGTCGAACGACAGGTCGCGAACGTCCACACCGGACAGCCGGATCGAGCCCGAGTCCGCGTCGTACAACCGGGGCGTCAGCGAGGCGATCGTCGACTTGCCCGCACCCGAGGCGCCGACCAGCGCGATCATCTGGCCCGGTTCGGCGCGGAACGAGACGTCGTCGAGGATCTGCTCGCCGCCGCGGGTGTCCAGACTGGCCACTTCCTCCAGTGACGCCAGCGACACCTTGTCCGCGGACGGGTAGGCGAACGACACCCCGGAGAACTCCACCGAGACCGGACCGTCGGGAACCGTTGCGGGAGAGTCCTTTTCCTTGATCAACGGCGGCAGGTCGAGCACCTCGAAGACGCGCTCGAACGACACCAGCGCGGTCATCACGTCCAGCCGCGCGCCGGCCAGCGCGGTCAGCGGCGAGTACAACCGGGTCAGCAGCAGCGCGAGCGACACGATCGTGCCCGCCTCCAGCTGGCCGCGGATCGCGAAGTAGCCGCCGAGACCGTAGACGACCGCCAACGCCAAGGCGGACACCAAGGTCAGCGCGACGATGAAGACCCACTGCCGCACCGCGGTGCGCACACCGATGTCCCGCACGCGCCGCGCACGCCGGCTGAACTCCGCGTTCTCCTCGGCGGGCCGGCCGAACAGCTTGATCAGCGTCGCACCCGGCGCCGAGAAGCGCTCGGTCATCTGCGTCGTCATCGACGCGTTGAGGTTCGCGCGCTCGGCCTCCATGCCCGCCAGCCTGCGGCCGACCCGGCGGGCCGGGATGACGAAGACCGGCAGCAACACCATGGCCAGCAACGTGATCTGCCACGACAGCGTCAGCATCACGGCCAGCGTCAGCACCAGCGCGATGATGTTGGTGACCACACCGGACAACGTCGTCGCGAACGCCCGCTGCGCGGCGATCACGTCGTTGTTCAGGCGCGACACCAGCGCGCCGGTGCGGGTACGGGTGAAGAACGCGACCGGCATCCTTTGCACATGCGCGAAAACAGCCTCGCGCAGCCGCAGGATCAGGTCCTCGCCGACGCGGGACGACTGCCACCGTTCCGCGAGACTCAGGCCGGCCTCGCCGACCGCGATCACGGCTATGAGTAACGAGAGCCGCACGACTGTTCCGACGTCACCGCCATGAACGATCGCGTCGACGACCCGGCCCGCCAGCACCGGCGTCAGCACGGCGAGGACCGCCGCGACCGAGCTGGTGCCGAGCAGGGCCAGCACCGCGAACCTCTGCGGCGCCGCGAACCGCGCCACCCGCGCGACGGTCGCGCGGGTGATCTTGCGGCTCTGCTTGTCCTGCATCGCGCTCTGCAGCGCCACCCAGGCGTTCATGTCGATGTTCATGGACGCCAGTCTCGAACGTGTAGTTAGGTCGAGGTCAAGCCGTTTTCTCGGCCAGGAACTTGTCGACCTCGTCGAACGCACGCGTGCGGACAGCCTCCGGCGACAGGAAGAGGTCGTGCAGCCCGCCGGGCACCTCGACGACCGTCACGTCCTTGCCGATGCCCGGAGCCCACTTCTTCATGTGCTCGACCTCGAGGACGGCGTCGACCTTCATGACGTCCTCGGACCACTCCTTCTCGGTGATCATGCTGCGGTCCGAGTGCAGGACGAGCACCGGCACCGGGACGTCGAGGCCCTGCTGCAGCCGTTGCTGCGCGATGAGGATCGCGCGGATCCAGCCGGCCAGCACCGGGAACCCGGCGAGCGGCTTCATCGTCAGGTCGAACGCCCACTCACCCTTGTGGTCGCTGTGGATGCTCTTGCCGTAGACGTCGCCGAGCCCAGGCCGGATCACGAGCTTGGGCGCGACGCGGCCGAGGAACCGCACCAGCCTGCGGATCGGCGGCGGCTCCGGCACGTCGAACCACGGGCTGTTCAGCACCAGCGCGTCGATCAGCTTGTCGGCGCGGCGCGCATGCGCCCACAACGACGTGGTCAGCCCGCCCGTGGAGTGGCCGAGCACGACCAGGTGCTCGTGGCCGTCGTCCTGGCGGATCGCCTTGACCGCGGCGTCGAGCTCCTCGAAGTACACCGACATGTCGGTCACGTAGTTCGGCGGTGTGCCGTCGCGCAGCGACCGCCCGTACCCGCGCAGGTCGATGGCGTAGAAGTCGTAGCCCTGCGCCGTGAAGTGGTCCGCGACATGGTCCTGGAAGAAGTAGTCGGCGAACCCGTGGACGTAGAGGATCGCGCCCCTGGTGTTCGTGGCGGGCCGCCTGCGCAGCAGCGTGGCCACGACCTCGCCGCCGAGGGGCAGGGTCCGGGTGTCTTCGCTCGCTTCGGTCACGGGCGTCAGTGTGCAACGCCGATTCGGCGAAACAAGACAGCCGAGGCCGATTCGTGTCTAACCTGGGGTACGTGACTGGGGATATCGAGCAGACATCCAGGGTGCGCTTTCCGGGGCTGAGCCCGCGCGCCTACGAACACCCGGCCGACCGGGGCGCGCTCGCCGTGTTGCGTGCGGTCCCCGGCATCGGCCCGATCCTGCAGGCCGTCGCGGGCGCGTTCACCGAACGCGGCGAGCGCTTGCTGCAGGTCGCGTCGTCGATCCGCGTCGGACCCAAGCAGTACCCGAACATCAACCGGCTGCGGCTGGAGGTGGCCGCGACGCTCGACATCGAGCCGGTGCCCGACGTCTACATCGAGCGCGCGGCCGAGGCGTACGCGGGCACCTACGGCATCGACCAGCCGTTCATCGTGCTGTCGACCGGCCTGGTGGAGCTGCTCGACTACGACGGCCTGCGGTTCGTCATCGGGCACGAGATGGGGCATGCCAAGTCCGGCCACGCCCTGTACGCGACGATCCTGCGCAGGCTCCTCGGGCTGCAGCAGTCGCTCGGCTGGATGCCGGCCGGGTACCTCGCGATGCGCGCGATCATCGCCGCGCTCTACGAGTGGCAGCGCAAGACCGAGCTGACGTGCGACCGGGCCGGCCTGCTCGCGTCCCAGGACCCGCAGGCCGCGTTGCGCGTGCACGTCGCGCTGGCGGGCGGCATGGACGTCTCCGAGGTCGATACCGGCGAGTTCCTCGCCCAAGCCAAGGAGTACCAGGAGGTCGAGGACATCCGCGACAGCCTGCTCAAGCTCCTGCACACCGAGCGCCGCAGCCACCCGCTGGCCGTCGTGCGGGCCGCTGAGCTGCAGAAATGGGCTGCGAGCGAGGAGTACCGCTCGATCCTCACCGGCGAGTACCCGCGTCGCGAGGACGACAGTCCCTCCAGCAACTTCACCGAGGACATCAAGTCCGCCGCCAAGTCGTACAAGGAGTCGATGGCGAACTCCACCGACCCGCTGATCAAGGTCATCAACGAGGTCGGCGAGGCCGTGGCGGGCACCGCTGGAAAGGTTTGGAGCAAGTTTGCTCCGAATGGAGCAGCGGAGTGACTACTCTGTAGGTTTATGCGACGACTCGCCGTAGCGCTGGTACTGCTCCTCCTGCTGCCTGGGCAGGCACTCGCGGACGCCCAGATCGTGGGCGGGAAGCGGGCGCCGATCAAGGACACCCCCTGGGTGGTGTACCTGACGGACAAGACCGGCTTCCAGTACTGCGGCGGGACGCTCGTCGCGCCCGACAAGGTGCTGACCGCGGCGCACTGCGCGGCGGGCAAGTCCGCCTCTTCGGTCCGCGTGGTCGCGGGCCGTGAGGACAAGCAGGACAAGGACTCCGGGTACGCAGTCACACCCGACGAGGTGTGGGTGCACCCGGACTACTCCGCCGCCGACCAGGGTGCGGACGTCGCGGTCTTCACGCTGAAGGAACCGCTGCCCTACGAGCCGCTGAAGATCGCCACGTCCAAGGAGCTCTACGCGGTCGGCACGCAGCTGACAGCGCTGGGCTGGGGGCGCACGAGCGAGCAGGGCAACCCGTCGCGCTACCTGATGGCCGCATCGGTGCCGGTGCTGCCGGAAAAGTCGTGCCGCGAGGCGTATCCCCAGTTCGTCGCGGCCGCGATGTTCTGCGCCGGGCTGCCCGACGGCGGGGTCGACACGTGTCAGGGCGACTCGGGTGGGCCGATCGTCGCGAACGGCACGCTGGTCGGCATCACGTCGTGGGGTGAGGGGTGTGCGCGCCGGGGCAAGCCCGGCGTGTATGTGCGGGTGGCCGCGTACGCCGACGACCTGCACGCGGTCTTGGTGCCCTCGCCGGTTCGGGCTGGTGGGCGTTAGCGGGGTGTTCGGGGTAGTGGGCGTCCTTAGTGGGTGTCCGGGGCCGCGTATGCCGACGGCCTTCACTCGGTGGTGTCACCTTCGCCGGTTCGAGATGCCGGGCTCTGACGGCCTCGGTTCAGTGGCCGTATGCGCCTCTTCGCTGCGGTTCTGGCCCTGATCTTCGTCACGGTGGTGCCCGCGCAAGCCTCCCCTCGCATCGTCGGCGGGACAGCGGTCGGGAGCATCTCCGAGTACCCGTGGATGGTGTCCCTCCAGAGCGAGGGCCGTCAGTACTGCGGTGGCGCGCTCGTCGGCCCCGCGCTCGTCGCGACCGCGGCGCACTGCGTGGCGAACCGGACGCCGGGCAGCATCCACGTCGTCGGCGGCCGGCTCGACCTGAGGACGGCCGACGGCATCGACGCGGTCGTGACGAAGTACCAGATCGCGTCCGGCTACACGGTCCCGAGCATGGGCGCCGACATCGCCCTGGTCACGCTGGCGCAGGAGATGCCGTACGCGGTGCTGCCCATCGCGGACAAGTCGGTGTACGTGGCGGGGAAGGCCGGCACCGTGCTCGGGTGGGGTGTGCAGCACTTCGGTGACATGACGAAGCCCGCGGTCCTGCGCCAGGCGTCGATCCCGATCATGGCGGACACGGTCTGCGCCGCCGCCTACCCGCGGTACAACGCCAAGGCGATGTTCTGCGCCGGGTACCCGCAGGGCGGCGTGGACGCGTGCACCGACGACTCCGGCGGCCCGTACATCGTTGACGGCAGGCTGGCGGGCGTCGTGTCGTGGGGCAAGGGGTGCGCCGAACCCGGCCAGCCCGGCGTCTACACGCGCGTGACCTCGTACCTCTACTAATTCGTTCGCGGCACCCAGGCGGCCGGGATATGTTGGGGCTTGGCGGTTTCCGGCCGCCTCCGGGTCCGCGGGCAGAGCTGCAAGCTCACCGGTCGCACACGAAGATCATTGGCAGGTCTTTCCAGCCCGATGTCGCGGACCCGCGGGCGCTGAGGAAGGACTGCCTTGTCCGCACAGTCACGCCAGTTCCCCGACCGGCCCAGCCTTCGCCACCTGAAGGTCGAGGCCAAACGCCGCCTCGCCGCCGGGGAGTTCGACACACTGCACGACACCCAGCTGGCCATCGCCCGTGAGCACGGGTTCCCGAGCTGGACCGCGCTCAAGGAACACGTCGAAGGCCATGCCCTCGCCCAAGTTCGGTGGATGCTGTCCCGCTTCGCCACCGCCGACAGTCCGGAATGGACGGTTCCGGACGCCGGCGAACTGCGGCGGCACTTCGCCGACGACTATCTGGATCTGTTGCCACCGGACAGGTTGCCCGGCCTGTTCGGTGCGTTGGCGCCGCAACTGCGGGCCGGCCTCACGGAAGTTCGGGCCGAGCCGCTGCGGCTGCGGGCGAAGATCGCCGGTCTGCGGGTCGAGGCGGCCACCGAGGCGGAGCCGCCGCACCGGCTGCGCACCCTGAGGCTGTACCCGCTGGAGACGAAGGCCGCGGACCCGCGGGTGGCGGCACCGCCGAGGCGCACGTCCGGTGCGGTACCGGAGGAAGCGGCCGTTGTGGCCGCGGAGTCGTTCGCCGAGCTCGGACTGGTCGGCCTCACCGTGGCCGGTGCGACCGCGGACGGCTCGGCGTGGGCGATCTCCCGCGGCTGGGCGAACCTCGACCGTGCCGAGGTACTGCTGCCGGAGCACCGCTTCCCGGCGTTCGCGGTCACCAAGCTCGTCACCGCGACCGCGGTCCTGCGGCTGGTCGCGGACGGGCGCGTGCGGCTCGACGAGCCCGTCGACTCGCACGGTGCCGTCACCGTGCGGGAGTTGCTCGCCCACACCGGCGGCGTGGACGGCAAACGCGGCACGTTCGCCTACGGCCACAGCGGGTACGAGGTGCTCGGCCGCCTGATCGCCGACGTCACCGCGTTGCCGTATCCGCAGGCCGTGACGCGCATGGTCCTCGACCCGCTCGGCATGGCCGGGTCCTCGTTCCCGACGAGCCCTCCCACGACCGGGGCGGCGACCGGCCACCGCCTGACCGAGGCGGGCTCCTTCGAGCCCGTGCCGGCCGAGGTGTCCACATTGACCGCCGCGGCCGGCCTGTGGACCACCGCGCTCGACCTGGTCCGCTTCGGACTCGGGTGGTCCTCGCTGTTGCCCGCCCCGCTCGTGCACGAGGCGCTGTCGCCACAGGCCGAACGGGACGAATTCGGCGGCCGAGCGGGCCTCGGCTGGATGCTCGTGCCGGCCAGGGACGTCGCCGGCCACCCTGGTGCCGGGGCTGGTTTCAGCGCATCGGTGATCGTCCGCGGTCAGCCGTGGGTCGTCGTCACCAACCGGCAGGTCCTGGTCGAAGCAGTCAACGAGCGACTCGCCTTTTGAGTCCCAATTGAAGCGGTCCACATGAGACGCGAAGTGATTGACGGCGACAAAACATATTGACGCATTGCGGTTCTACCTGGGTTTTTCCACATCAGCCGGTGTTCGCATCGTGAACACCGGCTGATACGGATGTGCGTTAGGGGGACGTCGGGTTGACTGTGCGTAAGGGGCGTCACTACCTTGCCGTATTGGTAGCGCTATCTTCGGAATTAGACCGAAAGGCTGCACGCGCATGCGTTCTGCGGTTGACAACGCTGTCACAGAGCGGTTCAAGGAACTCCTCGACCGATTGGGCGAAAAGTCGGTCGAAGACTACTACAATCCCTACAAAATGTTCGACTGGGTTGACAGCATCCCGGAGGACGTCTACTGGATGAGCGAGGATCTGATCTCGCCGTACGGTACGGAACTGGTCGATGAGCTGGGCGTTGAGACCATGATGCGACTTTCCAAGTGGGAGAGCATCAACTTCTACAGCATGAACGTGCACGGCATTCGTGAGTTGCTGATCGAGGTCGTCAACCGCATCCACATGCCCGGTTTCGAGATTCCCTCGGACTTCTTTCACCACTTCATCGGTGAGGAGAACGAGCACATGTGGTTCTTTGCCGAGTTCTGCCGGCGGTACGGTGGCAAGATCTATCCGACGGTCAAGCTCGAACTCGGTTCGGCCGGCGACGCGGACGTCGAGAACTTTCTCGTTTTCGCTCGGATTCTCCTGTTCGAGGAGATCGTCGATTTCTACAACATGCGCATGGGTGAGGACCGCTCACTTCACGAGACCATTCGCCAGGTCAACCGCATTCACCATCAGGACGAGTCGCGGCACATCGCGTTCGGGCGAGAGCTGGTCGCGTTGCTGTACAAGCGGATCGCCGGCCGGCTCGACGAGACGGAGCTGCGCGGGATCGAGGACTACCTCAAGCGCTACGTCGCGTTCAGCCTCCGGGCGTTCTACAACCCGGCCGTGTACCGCGACGCCGGCGTCGAGGACCCGATGGGCTTCCGCTCGCGGCTGCTGGCCGACGAACGGCGGCGCGCGCCCGAGCTCAAGGTCGTCCGCAAGCCCATGTCGTTCCTGACGAAGAACGGCATCATCACCGACCCGACGTTGTCGATCAACTGAGCGGGGTGGGACATGCCGGTTCATCAACAGATCACCGGGCTCCTCGCGCTCGGCCCCGAGGAAACCCGGCTGCTCGGCGTGCTCGACGCGGTGTTCACCGGGTGGGGTGTCGAGCACGGCGCGGCGCCGATGACGATGCCGCCGCTGCTTCCGGTGGAGGACCTCGCCGCCTTCGACTACTACGACAACTTTCCACACCACGCGTTGGTCGCATGTGGACTCGACCTCGAGTACACGCCGCCGACCGTGGAGCGGCTCGATCCGCCACGGCTGGGGCTGCCGTCCGCCGCGTGCTACGCGGTGTACCTGCATCACCGAGGCGCGCAGCTGACCACCGGCACGCGGGTGACGGTGCTCGGCCGCTGTTACCGCAACGAGGACCACTATGACGGTCTGCGGCGGTTGCTCGGGTTCCACATGCGCGAGATCGTCGCCTTGGGGGACAAGGACTTCACCGACGAGCACCTGCGCATCTACACCGAGCGGATCCACCGGTTCGCCGGGGCGCTCGGCCTGCCGCTGCGCAAGGAGCCCGCGACCGACCCGTTCTACCGGCGCGACGGCGGGCGTGCCCTGATGCAGCAGCTCGCGCCGGTCAAGTACGAGTTCAGGTACGGCGACCTCGCGATCGCGTCGGTGAACGTGCACCGGAACTTCTTCGGCGCCCGTTGTGAGATCACCTATGGCGGTGTACCCGCGTTCACGAGTTGTGTCGCGTTCGGTCTGGAACGCTGGCTCGAAGTTCTGCGGGAGAAATTCGGAAGCTGGTCCGACGCGATCGAAGCGGTGGAGGGGCTGAGGATATGAGCACGGCAATCAACGAAGTCAAGGAATGGATTCTCGCGAAGCACGCCGAGCTGACGGACATCGATCCGCATCTCGATCTCATCGAGAACAGGCTGATCGACTCGCTGTCGTTCGTCGAGTTCGTCTTCCTGGTTTCCCAGTTGTCCGGCGTCGAGATCAACGTCGACACCATCGAGCTCGATGACTTCCGCACACTGCACAACATCGAGAAACGGTATTTCTAGCGGTAGATGACGAGTTCCTCTGGGCTCGCGCCACGCAGCCGGTAGTCGTTCGGGCCGGCTTTGCGGCCGGTGTACAGCCGGATGAACGTGGGCACGGCGGCGATCAGTTCGGCGGTCTCCCGGCCGGGTTCCGCGGTGCCGAGCAGCCACTCCTGATCCGGTGTCCGCACGCGGGTCAGCGGTGTCTTCAACACTCGGTTCGAGCTGGTCAACAGGGTAATGGCGGCATCGATCCCGGCGCTCGCGTACGCGTTCGGCTCACCGAGCGCCTCGCGGACGTCACCACCGTGCACCCACTCGCCGAGCGCGATGACGTCGAGTCTGCCGTCGGACCGGGAGAGCGCCTCGCCCGCGGTGACGTAACCGGATTCGAGTTCGTCGAGAATGTCGGTGATCGTGTGGTCGCGTCGATCGTCGATGTCCTCCTGATTGCATTTCGGGCAGAAATCGTGCACGCGGTCCTCGGTCAACCGGGTGAGGGCCGCGGCACAGTGCGCCAGCACATCGCGAACCGACCAGCCGGTGCATGCCGTCGGCAGGTCGAATTTCTCGATTGGCATTCGGCGCAATATCGGGACGAGTTCGTCACGCTCCGCCAGCAGCAGTCGTGCCGCCAACTTCGGGTCACGGGTCATGCTTGAAGCATAGGGGTGCAATTGCGTTACTTTGAAGACTACGTCTCCGGAGACGTCCACGATCTGGGAAAAGTGGAGGTGATTGAGGCGGAAATTATCGAATTCGCACGCCAGTACGATCCCCAGCCATTCCACGTCGATCACGACCAGGCCGCGGAGTCGTCGTTCGGCGGCCTGATCGCGAGCGGCTGGCACACGGCGTCGATGTTCATGCGCTGCTACGTCGACGGGTTGCTCGCGGACAGCGCCTGCGAGGGATCGCCCGGCGTCGACGAGATCCGGTACCACCGCCCGGTCCGGCCGGGCGACCAGCTCACCGCGCGGCTCACGGTGCTCGGCACGTCTCCGTCGTTGCGGCGGCCGGACACCGGTGTCGTCAAACCGAAGTGCGAGTTCGTCGACGCCGACGGCGAGGTCGTGTTCAGCATGATCCTGCACAGCATCTTCCGGCGCAGGCCGGCCACCGAGGAGTAGACCGACGATGGAAGCCGTTTCGCAGACCGCCCGGTGGACCGCTGCCGCCCGCGCGCTGGAGTCGGAAAGGGAAGACGCGCTGTTCACCGACGAGCATGCGCGCAAGTTGGCCGGTGACACGGGGTTCGAGCTGCTGAAGAGGTACGCGGGCGCTGGCACCGCGCCGTTCATCGCGATCCGCACGCGGTACATGGACGATGCGATCATGCGCGCGGCGTCGACCGTGCGGCAGGTCGTGTTCGTCGCCGCCGGGATGGACACCCGCGTGCTGCGCTTGCCGTGGCCGGACGACCTCGTGATCTACGAGCTCGACCGGCCCGCGTTGCTCGACGCCAAGGCGGAGTTGCTGCGGGGCGCACGCAGCAAGCCGGTTCCGGTCGACCTCGCGGAAGAGTGGACCGGCGCGTTGTGCGACGCGGGATTCCGCAAGGATCTGCCGACGCTGTGGGTCGCCGAGGGACTGTTGTTCTTCCTGACCGAGGAGTGCGTGCGCGCGTTGCTGCGCGATCTCGCCGCGCTGTCCGCACCGGGCAGTGTGCTGGTCAGCGACATGACGAGCGCGGCGTCGCTGAAGAACCCGTTCGCGCGGTCGTTTCTCCGGGCGCTGTCGGAGGACGGCGCGCCGTGGCGGTTCGGCACCGACGACCCGGAGGGACTGCTGCTGTCCTGTGGCTGGCAGGTCGAGGACCTGCGCGAGCCGGGGCAGGAGGGCGCGAACTTCGGGCGCTGGGACTATCCCGTCGTACCTCGCGAGGTGCCGGACGTGCCGCGGTCGTTCCTGTTCACCGCGAGGGTGTGACATGCGCGCACTGGTTGTCGTCGCTCATCCCGACGACGCGGAGTTCTGCGCGGCGGGCACCATCGGCCGCTGGACCGACGGGGGAGCCGAGGTCGTCTACTGCGTGATCACCGACGGGGCCGCGGGTGGCGCGGCGTCGGTGCGCCGGGCGGAGCAGCGGGCTGCTGCGAAGGTCACCGGGGTCGGTGACGTCCGGTTCCTCGGCTATCCCGACGGCGAGCTCGAGGTGTCGGGCGCGCTGCGTCAGGACCTGAGCCGGGTGATCCGGGAGTTGCGACCGGACCGCGTGGTCATGCACAGCCCGGAGATCAACTGGTCCCGGCTGCCGGACGCGCATCCGGACCACCGGTCCGCGGGCGAGACGACGTTGCGGGCGATCTACCCGGACGCGCGCAACCCGCTGCTGCACAACGACCCGTGGACGGTGCCCGAGACGTGGCTGATCATGAGCCCGCGTCCGGACCACTTCGTCGACATCACCGACGTGTTCGACCGCAAGATCCTCGCGCTGGAGGAGCATCGCTCCCAGGTCGGGCCCGGCGTGCGCGAGCTGGTGCGCGGCTGGATGGCGGAGCACGCCCGGCAGGCGGGCCTCCCGGACGGGCGGCTGGCCGAGGCGTTCCAGGTGGTGCGGACGGCATGACGCATCCCGAGACCCGCGTGATCCACTCGGTCGTGCCCTCGCTGCCGGACTGCCGGCCGCTGTCGCCGCCGATCTACCAGACGTCGGCGTTCGCGTTCGACGACCCGGAGGCGTTCGCGTTTTCGTTGGGCAGCCCGGAAGGTTTCGCGTACAGCAGGCGGGCGAATCCGACCACCCGCGCGTTGGAGGACACGCTCGCCGCGCTGGAGGGTGGCGTCGCCGCCTTCGCCACCGCGTCCGGGATGGGTGCGATCAACGCCGTGCTGCTGTCGTTGCTGCGGCCCGGTGATCACGTTGTGGCGCAACGATGTCTGTACGGCGGCACGTTCGCGGTGTTCACGGACCTGGCGGCGCGGTTCGGCATCGAGGTGACCTACTTCTCGGACACGCCGGTCTTTCAGGACAACACCAAGGTGCTGTACGTGGAGACGATCGCGAACCCGATGACCGGCGTGAGCGACCTGCCCGCGCTGGCCGCCGCGGCCAAGTGCGCCGGGGTGACCGTTGTCGTGGACAACTCGTTCGCGTCTCCGTTGCTGTGTCAGCCTTTGCGGCACGGCGCGGACATCGTGATCCACTCGACGACGAAGTACCTCGCCGGGCACTCCGACGTGATCGGCGGTGCCGCGGTGTTCGCCTCGGCCGATCTCTTCCGCTCGACGTGGACGTACGCGGGCGAGCTCGGCGCGGCGGCGGATCCGTTCGGGTCGTGGCTGACGTTGCGCGGCATGCAGACGCTGGCGTTGCGGATGGAACGCCATTGCTCGAACGCCGAGTACGTCGCGACCCGGCTGCTGACCCATCCCGCCGTGTCGGCGGTGCACTGGCCGGGCCTGGCGGGCCATCCCGACCACGCGATCGCCAAGCGCTTGCTGTCCGGCTACGGCGGTGTGCTCGCGTTCGACCTCGCCTCACGAGCGGCCGGTCGTGCGTTCACCAGCAAGGTTCGGCTGGCCGCCCTCGCCGCGTCGCTCGGCGGGGTGGAGACGCTCGTGCTGCATCCGGCTTCGACGTCGCACCAAGCCCTGGACGCCGCGGCGTTGCGTGCGGCGGGAATCGGCGAGGGGACCGTGCGGATGGCCGTCGGGCTGGAGCACCCGGAGGACATCTGGGCCGACGTCGAGCAGGCGCTAGACGACTAGCCCGACTGACATCGTCAGGAAGACGGCCGCGCACACGGCGTCGAGCGCGGTCGTCACGCCCGGCTTGCCCAACCGGCCCGCGACGCGGCTCGCGGCCAGCACGATCAGCAGCTCCCAGATCGCGGCCAGGCCGAGGAAGATCGCCGCGAGCATGGTCAGCTGCGCGGCGGGCTGGCCCGTGCCGATGAACTGCGGCAGGAACGCCAGCGAGAACAGCAGCATCTTCGGGTTCGTGATGTTGGTCAGGAAACCCTGGCGGAACGGGTGGCTCGTCGCCTGTTCCTCCGCGGCCTGTGCGCCGCTGAGGAGGCCGCGGGCGATCGTGACGGCCAGGTAGAGCAGGTAGGCGGCGCCGATCCAGCGCAGCGCGGTCAACGCCATCGGGTACCGCTGCAGCACCACCCCGAGGCCGGCGATCACGGCACCGGTCTGGATGGCCGCGGCCGAGTGGATTCCGGCGAGAGCGAGGAGGCCGGCCTTGGTGCCCTGTTTGAGTGACGTCCGGAGCAACAGGAAGGCGTCCACACCGGGCGTCACGACGACGACCGCGCATGCGATGAGGAAGGCCGGAACCTGGCCGAAGTCGAAGTACACCGGACATTACCCCCGTGATCTGTGCCACTTGCCGTGAATCTTTCGGCTTGATGCGACTCTAACAGGACGATTTGCGGTTTTGACGCGGCTCTAGCGCGTTCGCTACGGTTCGTGACCGTTCGTCCACCTGGCGCAACGAGGAGTGGTCCGTGAGGGTCAAGCGGTATGCCGTGGTCGCAGCGGTGATCGCCCTGGTCAGCGGCGCGCAGAACGCCGAAGCGATCGTCGGGGGCTCGCCTTCGCGGATCTCGGACACACCGTGGGTTGTGGCCATCACCACCCCGGACGGCCAGTTGATCTGTGGCGGTTCGCTGGTCGCGCCGGACAAGGTCCTGACCGCCGCGCACTGCGCCACGGACCGGGGCGTGCTCGGCTCGAGCCAGCGTTCGGCGTCGGCGTTGCAGGTCGTGGCGGGCCGGACGGCCCTGACCTCCACGTCGGACGGCGTCGCGGTGCCGGTGCGGTCGGTGTGGCGGCACCCTGCGTACCGCTCGGTCGCGACCGGCGACGACGTCGCCGTGCTGACGCTCGAGCGCTCGTTGCCCTATCGCACGATCTCGTTGGGGGACACGGGTTCCGTGGGCACCGTGCTGGGCTGGGGGCGGACCGGCGAGCTGGAGGCCCCGTCGCCGGTGTTGCGTCAGGTAGAGCTGCCGATCCTCAGCGACGACGAGTGCCGGCGTGATCCCGACTACCGGCCCGGCGCCATGCTGTGCGCCGGTCGCGGCGGGCGGGACGCGTGCACCGGCGACTCGGGCGGGCCCATGGTCGTGCGCGGCCGGCTCGCCGGTGTCGTGTCCTACGGCCGCGGATGTGCTCGCGCTGGGGAGCCGGGCGTGTACACGCGGCTCTCGTACTACCGATCAGTGCTGCCGCTGTAGCCGCCGCACGCGAGACTTTCTCAACTACCGATCGACGCATGCCATCTGATATGCGTTGTCCGATGCGAACATCACAGTTTCCCGCCACCCTGCGCAGGCTGTGGGCGGCCGACCTGACCCCGGCCCAGCTCTACGGCTTCCTCAGGCTGCGCGCCGAGGTGTTCGTCGTGGAGCAGAACTCCCTGTACCTCGACCTGGACGGCCGGGACCTCGAGCCCACCACCCGGCACTTCTGGCTGGAGACGGACTCGCCGAAGCCGGTGGCGTACCTGCGGCTGCTGGAGGAGCCCGACGGGTCGTTCCGCATCGGCCGCGTCGTGACGGCGCGCGCGGCCCGCGGCTGCGGGTTCAGCCGCCGCCTTGTGGAGGCGGCGCTGGCCGACGTGGGGCACGCGCCGTGCGTGCTCGACGCGCAGGTGTACGTGGCGGACTTCTACGCGTCGTTCGGGTTCGAGCCCGAGGGCAACGAGTTCATCGAGGACGGGATTCCACACCTGCGGATGCGGCGCACTCACTGATCACGCGCACCGCGCGTTCGATGTCGGCCTCGGTGAGGTCGGCGCGCGCGGTCAGGCGCAGGCGGGAGATCTGGTCCGGCACCGACGGCGGCCGGAAGCAGCCGACCACCACCCCGTTCGCGCGGCACGCCTCGGCCCAAGCGAACGCCTGCTCGGGTCCCGGCGCCCGGACGCTGACGACGGCCGCGGTGGGCGTGCTGGTGTGGAAACCCCCTTCGCGCAAGCGGTTGCTCAGCTCGTGCGCGACGTTCAACGCCTGAGCGGGACGGTCCGGCTCCTCGCGCAGGATCTTGATCGCGGTGAGTGCCGCCGCGGCGCTGCTCGGCGCCAGGCCCGTGTCGAAGATGAACGTGCGCGCCGTGTCGACCAGGTGCCGGATCACGCGGCTCGGGCCCAGGACCGCACCACCCTGCGACCCCAGGGACTTGGACAGCGTGAGGGTGGTGACGACGTCCGGCGCCTTGGCCAGACCCGCTTCGTTCACCGCGCCCCGGCCGCCCGGCCCGACGACACCCAGCCCGTGTGCGTCGTCGACGATCAACGCGGCGTCGTTTTCGCGGCACGTCTGGTGGAGCTCGTTGAGTGGCGCCAGGTCGCCGTCCACGGAGAAGACCGAGTCCGTCACGACGAGTGCGCGCCGCTTGCCGCGCGTCTTGAGCGCGTGTGTGACCTGGGCGACATCGCAGTGCCCGGCGACCACGACGTCCGCCTTGGACAGTCGCGTGCCGTCGATGAGGCTCGCGTGGATGTGCTGGTCCGCGACGATCGCCGTGCCGGGACCACTCAATGCGGTGAGAACGCCGAGGTTCGCTTGGTAACCGCTGCTGAAGACCAGCGCGCTCTGCGAGCCGCAGAAGTTCGCCAGCTCGTACTCCAACTCGGCGTGCAGTTCCGTGCTCCCCGTGACCAGGCGTGATCCGGTCGAGCCCGCACCCCACCGCAGCGTCGCGGCCGCGGCGGCCCCGGTGACGCGCTTGTCACGGGCGAGGCCCAGGTAGTCGTTGCTCGCGAGGTCGAGGTCCGTCGAGTCGGCGTGCCTGGGCCTGAGGCGACGGGCGAGGCCGGCCTTGGCGCGCGCCTCGGCGCGGACGTCGATCCAGTCGAACGTCGACTCTCCTGTGCTGACGGTCACCGATGCAGTTTCGCATCCGCCCATTACCGTTCGACGGCGTGGACCTCTTCACGCTCACTCGGGACGAGCTGCCGTCGGCGGTGTGTCCTGTCTCCGGGCGTTGGGTGGTCTCGGGGTACTCGGCGGTGCGGTCGGTGCTGGCCGATCCCGTCACCTACCTGCCCGACAACGCCCTGACCGCCGTGACGCCCGTGCGGCCCGCCGCTCTGCGATCGCTGGTGCGGGCTCGGTTTTCCTTGCCGCCGACCTTGGCCAACAACTCCTCGTCTTCGCACACCGGGTTGCGGCGGCTGGTCGCGTCCTTCCTGACGCCCGCTCGGGTGGCTGCGATGGAGCCGCGGATCGTTTCGCTGGCTCTCGAACGGTTGGACGGGGTGGATCTGGTTTCCGATCTGGCCTGGGATCTGCCGTGCATCGTGCTGCTGGAATTGCTCGGGTTGTCCTCTGTGGACGTTCCTGCTCTGAAGGCGTGGAGTGCTGCGTCTTTGGAGTTCTTCTGGGGTGATGTTTCTCCTTCGCGACAGCTTGAGCTGGCCGGGCCGGTGGGGGAGTTCCACCAGTGGCTGGTTTCTCGCTACCACGCGCGCGACGGCGCGCTGTTCGAAGCGCTCGCTGATTTCGGCGTCTCCGCTGAGGATGCCGCCGGGCTTTGCTACTTCCTGCTGATCGCCGGTCAGGAGACGACCACGCAGCTGTTGTCGGTGGCTTTCGACCGGGCTCTGCGTGATCGTTCCTTGTGGGCTCGTCTGGGGTCGCCTGGCGTGGCCGAGGAGTTCGTCGAGGACGTGCTGCGGACCGCACCGCCGGTCGTGACGTGGCGGCGGGTGACCTCGCGGCCCGTCGTGCTGGACGGGGTGTCCCTGCCCGCCGGGGCTGAGCTGGTGTTGTTGCTGGCCGGGGCGTTCGATTCGAACGGGCGGCACATGGCGTTCGGGTATGGGCGGCACTACTGCCTCGGGGCCGGGCTGGCGCGGCTGGAGGCGGCCGTCGTGCTGCGGACGGTCGCGTCGAAGCTGCCTGACCTGGAGCTGGCTTCGTTGGAGCCGCCGCCGATGCTTCAGCTGCTGTCGTTCCGGGCGCCGCTGTCGGTGCCGGTGCGCTGCCCGATGAGTCAATTCGATGGCGAGCGTCCGCGGGTCGGTTGATGCTGGACCGATGAACCGTCAGCTGTCCGGTGTCCGTCCCACCACGATGCGTGAGCAGCTCGCCGACCTCCTCACCGACGACAAACCCGACCGCTACGGCGAGGGCGGCCCCGTCGAGGAGCTGGAGAAACGGGTCGCCGAACTGCTGGGCACCGAGGCGGCGCTGTTCGTCCCGACGGGCACGATGGCGCAGCAGATCGCGCTGCGCTGCTGGGCCGACCGGACCCACAACGACATCGTGGCGATGCACCCGACCGCGCACCCGCTGCTGCACGAGGACGAGGCGCTGACGGTCCTGGCGGGACTGCGGCCGATCCGGCTCGCGACGGACACGAGATTGATCACGCCCGAGGACGTGCACGACTGCCCCGAGCCGTTCGGCACGCTGTTGCTGGAGGTGCCGCAGCGGGAGATCGGGTTCGTCCTGCCGACGTGGGACCAGCTCCGCGAAACCGTGGAAAGTGCCCGCGAACGCGATGCCGTCGTGCACCTCGACGGGGCCCGGCTGTGGGAGAGCACGCACGGCCTGGGGCACGACCTGCGCGAGGTCGCCGGGCTGTTCGACTCGGTGTACGTGAGCTTCTACAAGTCGCTGCAGGGCATCTCGGGCGCGGCGCTGGCGGGCCCGCGGGACTTCGTCGACCAGGCGCGCGTCTGGCGGCACCGGTACGGCGGGCAGCTGTGGGGGCAGTGGCCGGCCGCGCTCAGCGCCCTGCACGGGATCGACACGGTCCTGCCCCGGCTGAAGACGTACGTCGAGCACGCCAAGGTGGTCGCGAAGGCGATGGGCGTGGCGGAGCCGCACACGCACCAGTTCCGGCTCCACATTCCGGGCGATCCGGAGCACATCAACGAGGTCAAGGGCGACTT
Source organism: Lentzea sp. NBRC 105346 (assembly GCF_030269605.1). Lineage (GTDB taxonomy): Bacteria > Actinomycetota > Actinomycetes > Mycobacteriales > Pseudonocardiaceae > Lentzea. The sequence continues at coordinate 55,603 of NZ_BSTQ01000007.1, read as the reverse complement.
TCTCGGCAAGTTCTTCCCGAGTCAGGTGCCGGGTGTGGCGGTCACCGAGGTCACGGTCGCCGAGCCCGCGCTGGAGTGGACGCACGACGAGGTCGCCGAGGCGTTCCGGGAGTTCCGCGCGAAGGTGTGAGGCACGCGGGGTTGGTCGGCGAACCCACGGGATGCGACGATGCCCAGGCTGTAGGGGAGTGCGAGGAAGCCGGTGGGAATCCGGCGCCGTCCCGCGACTGTGACCGGTGCGAAAGATCCGGGAGTCAGGAACTCGTCCCCCTTGATCACCGGACACGGGCGTGGACACCCGAGGAAGGACTCCCTGGAGCATGTTCCCCTTTTCGGCTGTCGTCGGACACGACGACCTCCGGCTGGCCCTGCTGCTGAACGCGGTGCACCCCGGCATCGGCGGCGTGCTCGTCCGCGGCGAGAAGGGGACCGCGAAGTCGACCATCGTGCGTGCCCTGGCCGCGCTGCTGCCCGAGCTCGAAGTCACCAAGGGCTGTCGGTTCGGGTGTACGCCCGGCACGACGGACTGCCCCGACGCGCCGCACAACGGTGACGTCGAGACCCGGCCGGCCAAGCTCGTCGAACTGCCCGTCGGCGCCACCGAGGACCGGCTCGTCGGCAGCCTCGACCTGGAGCGGGCGCTCACCGAGGGCGTGCGCGCCTACCAGCCCGGACTGCTCGCCGCCGCGCATCGGGGCGTGCTCTACGTCGACGAGGTCAACCTGCTGCACGACCACCTCGTCGACCTGCTGCTCGACGCCGCCGCGATGGGCCGGGCGCACGTCGAACGCGAGGGCGTGTCCGTGTCGCACGCGGCGCAGTTCCTGCTCGTCGGCACGATGAACCCCGAGGAGGGCGAGCTGCGGCCGCAGCTGCTCGACCGGTTCGGGCTGACCGTCGCGGTCAAAGCCGCTCGGGACGTCGAGGTGCGCACCGAGGTCATCCGGCGCCGGCTCCGGTACGAGGCCGACCCGCACACGTTCGCCCAGCAGTGGGCGGTCCACGACATCGAGCTCAAGGATCAGATCGCCCAGGCGCGCGCCATCCTCCCGCGAGTGTCCCTTCCGGACAGTGAGTTGCGCCGCATCGCCGCCGTGTGCGCGGCGTTCGAGGTGGACGGCATGCGCGCCGACCTCGTCGTCGCCCGCACCGCCACGGCGCACGCCGCCTGGCGCGGATCGGAGCGGGTCGAGGAGGCCGACGTCGAGATCGCGGTGCGGCTGGCGTTGCCGCACCGGCGCCGGCGCGACCCGTTCGACGAGCCCGGCATCGAGGAGCAGCAGCTCCAGGACGCCATGGACCAGGCACGGGAACACGCCGACGACGACCCCGGACCCGATGACGACGGTCCCGGTGGTGGCGAACTTCCCGCGCCGAATGAGGCCCCGCAAGGCAACGGGAAAGCGCCGGACAAGCCCGCGCCCGCACCGGATCCGGCGTTCAAGGCCCGCCTGCTCCAGGTGCCCGGCGTCGGTGAAGGAGCGCCGGGCAAGCGTTCCCGCGCCCGTGCGCGGACCGGACGCGTCGTACGTTCGTCCACTGTGGATGGTAGTGGTCTGCATCTGATGGACACGCTCGCCGCCGCGGCGCCGCACCAGCTCGGCCGCGGCCGCAGCGGGCCGGGGCTCGTGCTCGCGCGGACCGACGTGCGCAAGGCGGTCAAGGAGGGCAAGGAGAGCAACCTCGTGCTCTTCGTGGTCGACGCGTCCGGCTCGATGGCCGCGCGGCAGCGGATGTCGGCGGTGAGCGGCGCGGTGATCTCGTTGCTGCGCGACGCCTACCAGCGCCGGGACAAGGTCGGCGTGATCACGTTCCGCGGTGGCGCCGCCGAGCTGGCCCTGCCGCCGACCACGAGCGTCGACGCGGCGGCCACCCGGCTGAAGAAGATGCGTACGGGCGGCCGCACCCCGTTGGCCGACGGACTGCTGAAGGCGCACCACGTGCTGGAGATCGAACGGCTGCGCGACCCGTTGAAGCGGCCCCTGGTGGTGCTGCTGACCGACGGGCGGGCCACGGCGTCCGGGCTCGGCGGCGACCCGACCAAGGACGCGCTGAAGGCAGCCGGGCTCCTTGCCCCGCAGGCCGTCGTGGTGGTCGACTGCGAGAGCGGGCACGTCCGGCTCGGCCTCGCCGCCAAGATCGCCGAGGCGCTCGACGCCGCGTGCGTCACGCTCGAAGAACTCAACGCCGACCGGCTCGCCGGCGTCGTGCGCGCTGCTTAGGAGATCGTTGTGCCGCAAGGACAACCGAACGTCGTGCCGCAGGACGGCCTCACCACGCGGCAGCGCCGCAACCGGCCGTTGCTGATGTTGCACACCGGCGAGATGAAGGGGAAGTCGACCTCCGCCTTCGGGCTCGCGTTGCGCGGGTGGAACCAGGGCTGGGACATCGGCGTCTTCCAGTTCGTGAAGTCCGCCAAGTGGAAGGTCGGCGAGGAGTCGGCGTTCAAGGCGCTCGGGCGGCTGCACGACGAGACCGGCCAGGGCGGCGCCGTCGAGTGGCACAAGATGGGCGAGGGCTGGTCGTGGTCCCGCAAGCAGGGGTCCGAGGAAGATCACGCCGCCGCCGCGCTCGAGGGCTGGCACGAGATCCAGCGCCGCATCGCCGCCGAACGCCACGGCCTCTACGTGCTCGACGAGTTCACCTACCCGATGCACTGGGGCTGGATCGACGTCGACGAGGTCGTCGACACGCTGGCGAACCGGCCCGGCCACCAGCACGTGGTGATCACCGGGCGGTACGCGCCGGAGAAGCTCGTCGAGGCCGCGGACCTCGTGGTCGAGATGACCAAGGTCAAGCACCCGATGGACGCGGGCCAGAAGGGCCAGCGGGGGATCGAGTGGTGAACCGGCTGGTCATCGCCGCGCCCGCGTCGGGCAGCGGCAAGACCACCGTGGCCACCGGGTTGATGGCCGCGTTGCGCCGCAGCGGCAACCGGGTCGCGCCGTTCAAGGTCGGCCCGGACTACATCGACCCCGGCTACCACTCGCTCGCCACCGGCCGGCCCGGCCGCAACCTCGACCCGGTGCTCGTCGGTGAGTCCACCATCGCGCCGTTGTTCGTCCACGGCTCACGCGGCTGCGACATCGCGGTCGTCGAGGGCGTGATGGGCCTGTTCGACGGCCGGGTGGACACGATGGGCATCGGCTCCACCGCGCACGTAGCGAAGCTGATCAACGCGCCCGTGCTGTTCGTGGTCGACGCACGCGGGCAGAGCCGCTCGCTCGCCGCGCTGCTGCACGGGTTCCGCGGCTACGACCCGACCGTGCGGCTCGGCGGCGTGATCCTCAACCAGGTCGGCTCCGAGCGGCACGAGCAGGTGCTGCGCGACGCGTGCCTGGAGGTGGGGCTGGACGTTCTCGGTGTGCTGCCTCGTGATCCGGAGTTCGTGCTGCCGTCGCGGCACCTCGGCCTGGTCACCGCGGCGGAGCACGGGCCCGAGGCCGTCGCCGCGGTGGACGCCATCGCCGCCGCCGTCGCCAAGCACGTGGATCTCGACGCCGTGCGCGCTTTGGCGGCCTCTGTGCCCGCGATGGCCGTGCCCGCCTGGGATCCCGGTGTCTCGTCTGTTGCGAACGGTCCGCTGATCGCCGTGGCCGGCGGGGCGGCCTTCACGTTCGGCTACGCGGAGCACGTCGAGATCCTCCGTGCGGCGGGTGCTTCGGTGGTCACCGTCGATCCGCTGCGCGACTCGGCTCTGCCCGCGGGAACCGCGGGACTGGTGCTGCCGGGCGGATTTCCCGAGCAGCACGCGGAAGAGCTGTCGGCCAACTCCGCGCTCCGGACGGCCGTCGCCGAGTTCGCCCGGTCAGGCGGACCGGTGCACGCCGAATGTGGCGGGTTGCTGTACCTCGCGCGGTCGCTGGACGGCCGGCCGATGTGCGGGGTGCTCGACGCCGACGGGTCGATGACCCCACGACTGACCCTCGGTTATCGAGATGCTGTCGCTTCGGAGGATTCGGCGCTCTATCCGGCGGGCAGCCGCGTCACCGGACACGAGTTCCACCGCACCGCCCTGTCCACTCCGCACGGTGAGCGCCCCGCGTGGCGCTGGCGCGGCACAGATCACAAACCGGTCGCGGAAGGGTTTGTGGTTGGTGGAGTTCACGCGTCATACCTGCACACGCATCCCGCGGGTGACCCACTCGCGGTGGAAAGGTTCGTCCACGCCTGCCACCCGTTCGTGGAGCCGACGGCAGGCGGTACGGTCTTCGCCTAGCCCAATCCCAAGCAACCGTCGTGGGGAGCAGTCGTGACGACCGGTCGGGTCTCCTTCGTCGGTGCCGGTCCCGGTGCCGCCGATCTCATCACCCTGCGGGGTGCGCGTCGCATCGCCGAGGCCGATGTCGTGGTCTGGGCGCCGAGCGTCGTGGACGCCGAATGCGTTCGCGAGCACGCGAAACCCGAGGCCGACCTGGTCGACTTCTCGCGCGTCCCGCACGAGGAGATCATCGAGCTGTACCGCAAGGCCGCGGCCAGCCGCCTGAAGGTCGTGCGGATGCACGCCGGTGACGCGGCGACGTGGGCCGGGGTGCAGGAGCAGTTCGACAGCTGCCAGCGGCTCGGCCTCGAGGTCGAGATCGTTCCCGGTGTGTCGCCCCTCTCGGCGGCGGCCGCGTCGATCGGCCGCGAGCTGACCGGTTCCGAGCTCGCGCAGTCGATCATCCTCGCCGCGCCCGACCGGGTCGAGGGCGTCAGCGAGTTCGCCGCGCACGGCACCACCATGGCGGTGTCGCTGCCGGGTGCGCGCGCCGGGCACTTCGTGGAGAAGCTGCGCGCCGGCGGTTACGCCGACGAGACGCCGGTCGTGGTGGCGTACAAGGTTTCCCAGTCCGACGAGCTGATCGTGCACACGACCGTCGGCCAGCTGGAGCAGACGGTCAAGAAGCACAAGCTCTACCGCGCCGCGCTGTTCCTCGTCGGCCGCACGGTCGCCAAGGGCAGGTCGCGCCGCGAGCCGCTCGACGAGCCGATCCGCTCGGCGCGTCCGACGCGCTGGTCGCGCCGGGCCGCGACCCGGATCGCCTCGCGTGTCGAGGAACCGAACCCGGCGTGGACGGCGGTCGAGGAAATACAGCAGGCGGCGCGTAAGACCGCCCCGGAGCCTGTCGCGGCTCCTGCTCCCGCTCCGGTTGAGGAAGAGAAGCCCGTTGAGCCGCAGCCGAAGCCGAAGCTGACGGTGGTCGCGGCGACGAAGAAGACCACCGGCGTGCGGGCGAGTACGACGCCGCCGAAGAAGAAGCCGCCGCAGCGTAAGCCCAAGCGGGCCAACCCGAACTGATGACAGTCCAGCGTCTGCTAGACGCCTCCGGCCGTTCCGACGTCCCCGTGGTCGACGCGGCGGACGGTCTGCGCCCCGCGCTGAACCTGTGCCGCGCCCGGCCCGCCGTGGTCGTCCGCGTGGCGCCCGGTGCCGGTCCCGCCGAGCTCGGCCAGGGCCTGGCCGGCTGGCGCCGCACGCTGACCGTCGCCGGCTCCGACTCGGATGAGCTGTCCACTGTGGACCCTGCGGACGCCGTGACGCGCCGCTGGGTCGAGCCGACCGCCGTGCTGTGCCTGGCGGACACGGAGATCGCGGACGGTCACGTCGGCTGGGCGTTGCCCGACGACGCCTTCGCACACCGTGAGGTCATCGGCTCCGAGGTGCGTTCCCTGGTGCTGGCGCGGCTGGCGCCGCGACCGGGCACCCTCGTGTGGGACGTCAACGCGGGCTCGGGCGCGGTCGCGATCGAATGCGCGCGGCTCGGTGCCGCGGTGGTCGCGGTAGAGCCCGATCCCGTGCAGTGCGTGCGGATCATCGCGAACGCCTCGGCGCACCAGGTTGATGTGCGCGTGGTGGAGTCCGAGCTGCAGTCGGCGGAGCTGCCCAAGCCCGACGCCGTGTTCGTCGGTGGTGGGGCTCCGGGTGACGTCCGGACGTCCGTGGCCGTTGGTGCCTCGCGGGTCGTCGTGACGACCACGCACGTGGATCGGATCGTGCCGGCTCGGGATGCGTTGCGGGCCGCGGGGTACGAGGTCGACGGCTGCCAGCTGACGGCCGCCCGGCTGGTGGACGACGGTTTCGCGGCCGCCGCTCCCGTTGCGGTGGTGTGGGGGACCAAGCGGTGATCGGAGTCTTCGCGGCGACCGAGCGCGGTCGCCGGGACGCGGCCGTGCTTGCGCAGGCGTCCCCGCCGGGGGAATCCCTGATTTCATTTTCCCATGCGGCACCGACAGTTCGGGGTGCTGCGGCGGCGCCTGTGGACAACTCGGCGGCTGTGGGCAACTCGGTGTCTTTGGGCAGATCAGCCGCACCGGCGACCGGCTTGTGGGGGCGCAAGTGATCGGAGTCTTCGCGGCGACCGAGCGCGGTCGCAGGGACGCGGCCGACCTCGCCGGCCTCCTCGGCGCGGACGCCGTCGTCCCGGACGGGGCGCCCCGCCCCGCGCTGCACAGCCTGTGGCCGCGTCTCGGCGCGGTCGTGCTCTTCACCGACGCGGGTTCGGCGGTCCGGCTCATCGCGCCCCTGTTGCGGGACAAGCGATCCGACCCGGCCGTGGTGTGCGTGGACGACGAGTTCGTCGTGGCGCTCGCCGGCGACGCGGGGGCGTTCGCGCGGCACGTGGCGGACGTGCTGAACCGCACGCCGGTGGTGACCACCGGCGAGACGAACGAGAGCGTGCTCGACGAGCTCGTCGAACAGCTCGACGCCACGGTCGACGGCGACCTCGTCGCGTGCGCGGCGGCGGTCGAGGCGGGTGAGGTCGTGGTGCTGCGCAACCCGCTCGGCTTCCCGTTGCCCGCGTTGCCGGACAACGTCGTCGGCGCCGGCGAGGGCGCGGCGTGGGTGATCGTCATCGACGACCGGTCGGCGCCGCCGAAGGAGCACACGCTCCGGATCGTGCCGCGCACCCTGGTCGTCGGCGTCGGGTCCACGCGCGGTGTCACGGCGCAGTCGGTCGGTGCCGCGTTGGAGGGGCTCGACCTCGACGGTGGGCTCGACCTGCGGGCGATCAAGGCGTTCGCGACGGTCGACGCCAAGGCGGACGAACCGGGCATCGTCAACGCCGTGGAGGAGTGGGGTTTCTGGCACGGCGACACCGCCGAGCTGCTGACGTTCAGCACGGAGATCCTCAACGAGATCGGCGTGCCCAACCCGAGCTCGGTGGTGCGCAACTCGATGGGCACCGCAAGCGTCGCGGAGGCGGCCGCGTTGCACGGCGCGGGCACGCTCGGCACGAAGGTGGAGCTTGCGGCCCAGAAGTTCAAGCGGGACAACGTGACCGTGGCCGCGGCTCGGGTGTTGCCGCGCGGCCGGCTCGCGTTGGTAGGGCTCGGGCCGGGCACCGCGGACCAGCGCACGCCGCGGGCGGAGGCGGAGCTGCGGCGCGCGGCGTTCGTCGTCGGAACCGCGGCGGCGGTCGACGGCATTCGGCACCTGTTGCGCCCCGGCACGGAGATTCGCGAAACGGGTGCCGTCGAGCTTGCCGAAGCGGGCGCCGCGGTGGCTTTCGTAACGCTTGGAACCGGTCCCACTGTGGACAATCCGGTCGAAGCCGACGTCGTTGTTGTTCCCGGAGTCTGGGAGCGTTGACGAAAATCCTCCTTTCGTCGGGTATTAAAACGAAACTTCCTGATTAGCGTCGCCAGGCACACGGCCCACCCTGCAGGGCCCGAAAGCCTGGAGCACACATGCGACCGCGTCGTTTCGTCGCGGCGGCCTGCACCGCCGGCGTCGCGTTGTCCCTCATCCCGATCACCGCGCAAGCGGCACCGTTGAAGGAAGGCCTGCAGCTCGTCGTGATCCGCGAGTCGGCACTCGCGACGCACACCTGGTTCGTGCAGACCGTCGGTGGCAAGCCTGTACTGGGCAGCTACTTCGCGCGCCACGTCGACCGGAAGACCGGGCACGTCACCGTCGACGACGGCCGTCGTTCCGTCGCCGGCCTGACCGACGTGACGCCGTCGGTCAGCGTCGAAAGCGCCGAGCAGCGGACGAAGGGCGAGCGGTCGGGCACCAAGCTGGCCGTGCTGCCGGGTGACTCCGCGAAGCTGGTCTACGAGGTCATCTCCGACGAGGGCCAGGGATCCGTGCGCACACTGGTCGACGCGGTCACCGGTGAAGTGGTCAAGACGGAGAGCCTGATCAAGCGCATCGACGGCACCGGCAAGGTGTTCTCGCCGAACCCCGTCGCGTCGCTCCAGAACGACAAGCTCGTCGACTCCAACGACGCCGACTCGGCTGTGCCTGCCGAGGCGTACAAATCCGTCACACTGTCCGATCTGAACGGTTCGGGCCGCCTCGTGGGCAAGTACGCGCAGCTGCTCGGCACCAAGAACAAGCTCGCCTACTCGGCGACCAACACGTTCAACTACACGCGCAACAGCGACTTCTTCGAGCAGGTCATGGCGTACCACGCGGTGACCGAGGCGCAGAAGTACATCCAGGGCCTCGGCTTCACGGACATCAACAACGAGGCCCAGGACATCACCACGATCGGTTACAACGCCGACAACTCGTACTACGAGCCGAACAAGGACAAGATCACGTTCGGCACGGGCGGTGTGGACGACGCCGAGGACGCCGAGGTCGTGTGGCACGAACTGGGCCACGCGATCCAGGACGCGCAGGTGCCGGGCTTCGGCTCGTCCGACGAGGGCGGCGCGATCGGTGAGGGCTTCGGCGACTGGTGGGCGCTGATCATGTCCGCCGCCGTGCAGCAGGACACCGCGACGACTCCGCTGGCCTGCATCGCAGACTGGGACGCGATCTCGTACGCCAGCGGCACCCCGAAGTGCTTGCGCCGCACGGACACCGACACGAAGGTCGCCGACAAGACCGGCGAGGTGCACCACGACGGCCAGATCTGGTCGCGCGCGCTGTTCGACATCTTCAAGCAGTTCGGCCGGGACAAGTCGGCGAAGATCGTGCTGGAGGCCCAGTTCTCCTACGCCCCGGACACGTCGTTCGCCGCGGCCGCACAGGCAACCGTCGCGGCCGCGCGCACGCTCTACGGCGACGCGGACGCCGCCGTGGTGCAGGCCGCGTTCAGTGCTCGCGGCATTCAGTGAGTCAACTGTGAAACCGGGCAAGTCAGACGAGTGGCCCTTGTGGCACTGATCGTTCTGCGATGACGCTGTGTGTACCGCCGCTAACCGGTTACACACAGCGTCATCGGAAGGACGGCTATGGCGAAAACCCTGCGTCGCCTGTTCATGTCAGTCGTGCTGGCCGCACTCGCGAGCACCGTGGTCTCGCTCCCCGCGAGCGCGGACGTCCAGCCCAACATCGTGGGCGGCACCCGTGCCAGCACAAAGGACTATCCCTGGGTCGTGTTCCTGGCCTCGACCTCGAACTTCCAGTTCTGTGGCGGCACGTTGGTGAAGGCCAACAAGGTTGTCACCGCGGCGCACTGCGTGAAGGGCCGCTCGCCCGCCAGCACGCGCGTCGTGCACGGCCGTGACGACAAGCAGAGCAACGTCGGAACGAACGCCGCCGTAACGAAAATCTGGGTGCACCCGTCGTACACGACGGCGACGAAGGGCTTCGACGTCGCCGTGCTGACGCTCGACCGTGCGATCACCTCGGCCACCCTGCCGCTGGCGACGCCGGCCGACGCCTCGCTTTACAAGGAGGGCAACAGCGCGTTGATCCTCGGCTGGGGCACCACCTCGTCCGGTGGCTCGGCTTCGCGTTACCTGCTCAAGGCGAACGTGCCGCTGACGTCCGACGCGACCTGCAAGAAGGCCTACCCGCAGTACAGCAACCAGTCGATGGTGTGCGCGGGCTTCCCGCAGGGCGGCGTCGACACCTGTCAGGGCGACTCGGGCGGCCCGCTCGTGTTCGGCGGCAAGCTGATCGGTGACACGTCGTGGGGCCAGGGCTGCGCGGCGGCCGGCTACCCCGGCGTCTACGGGCGCATCGCTCCTTACTACGCGGCGATCAACGCCCAGCTCTGAATCAGTCCACAGTGGACGAGCGGACGGCCTGCTTCGGGTCGTCCGCTCGTTTATTCTGCCCGGTATGGCCGACTTGGAAGCATTCCCCGAGGACTGGGACACCGCGCTGTGCGTGGTGGCGCATCCGGACGACATGGAGTACGGCGCGTCCGGCGCCGTCGCGCGGTGGACCGCGCAGGGCAAGAAGGTCGCCTATCTGCTCGCATGCCGCGGTGAGGCCGGAATCGACGGCATGCCGCCGGAGGAGGCCGGGCCGTTGCGCGAACGTGAGCAGTGGGCCGCCTGCACGGCGGTCGGCGTCAGCGAGCTCGAGTTCCTCGACCACCCGGACGGGATGATGGAGTACGGCCTGCCGCTGCGCCGCGACATCGCCGCCGCGATCCGCAGGCATCGGCCGCAGCTCGTCATCACCGGCAACTATCAGGAGAAGTTCGCGGGTGGCTTTCTCAACCAGGCGGACCACATCGCCGTTGGCCGTGCGACGGTCGACGCCGTGCGCGACGCGGGCAATCGCTGGGTGTTCCGTGACCTGGAGTTGGAGCCGTGGACCGGCGTGAAGTACGTGGCGATCTCGGGCTCCCCGGACGCCGCGCACGGCGTGGACATCACCGACACGTTCGACCAGGCCGTGGCGTCGTTGCGGGCACACGAGCAGTACCTGGCCGGGCTGGGTGACAACGGCATGGCGGATCCGGACGCCTTCCTGCGTCCGTTCGCGGAGACGGCTGGTCAGCGGTTCGGGGTGGGCCTCGCGACCACGTTCGAGTTGTTGACCATGTGAGGAACAACCCTTCGGGTGGACAGCGGCGATCCCGTGTGGATGCTTCTACCCATGTCCGCTGAACAGCACTACCTGGCCGGTCTCGATCTGCGGGGCCGGCGTGTCGTCGTGGTGGGTGGTGGCACGGTCGCACAGCGCCGCCTGCCGCGCCTGGTCGCGTGCGGCGCCGCCGTCGAACTGGTGTCCCCGTCCGTCACGCCCGCCGTGCAGGGCATGGTCGACGCGGGGGAGCTGACGTGGCATCAGAGGCGTTACGAGCCCGGTGACCTCGACGGCGCGTGGTACGTGCTGGCGTGCACTTCTTCGGCCGAGACCAACGCCGCTGTCGGCGCCGACGCCTCGGCGCGGCAGATCTTCTGCGTGCGCGCGGATGTGGCGGTCGAGGGCACCGCGGTCACCCCAGCTGTCGGCAGGCACGACGGACTGACCCTGGGCGTGCTGGCCGGCGGCGACCACCGGCGTTCGGCCGCGGTGCGCGACGGCATCGTCTCGGCGTTGCGCGACGGCTCGATCGCGGACCAGCACAAGGCGCCGGTCGGCGTCGCCCTCGTCGGCGGCGGACCGGGCGACCCGGACCTGATCACCGTGCGCGGCCGTCGCCTGCTCGGCCTGGCGGATGTCGTCGTCGCAGACCGCCTGGCGCCGCGCGAACTGCTGGAGGAGCTCGCGCCGCACGTCGAGGTGATCGACGCGGCGAAGATCCCGTACGGGCGTGCGGCATCGCAGGAGTTCATCAACAACGCGCTGATCGAGGCCGCCAAGGCGGGGAAGTTCGTGGTGCGCCTCAAGGGCGGCGACCCGTACGTGTTCGGCCGCGGCTTCGAGGAGCTGCTGGCGTGCGCCGAGAACGGCATCCCCGTGACGGTCGTACCGGGCGTGACGTCGGCGTTCGGCGTGCCGGCGCTGGCCGACGTGCCGGTGACACACCGCGGTGTGGCGCACGAGGTCGTCGTCGTGTCGGGCCATGTCGCCCCGGACGACCCGCGTTCGCTGGTCGATTGGCCCGCTTTGGCGCGTTTGCGCGGAACCATCGTGTTGATGATGGCGGTGGAGCGGGCCGAATCTTTCGCTACGGCTCTTGTGTCCGGCGGTCGACCTTCGGACACGCCCGTTGCGGTGATCCAGGAGGGCAGCACGCCGGGGCAACGCGTAGTTCGGTCCACTTTGGACAATCTGGGTGTTGTCGTGAAGACCCAGGGCATCAAGCCGCCCGCGATCATCGTGGTCGGCCCGGTGGCGGCACTTGCAGACGCAAATAGTTAGAGAACTTTCCTAACAAATATTGACCGTCCGCATCTTTCGGCGGGACTCTGCCCTCACGCCGCCGTGTCACGCTTTTGCGTTTGCGGGAGGCAACATGCGCAGTCGCGTCCTATCCGTGTCGACTGTCTGTCTAGTGCTCATGGGCCTGTTGACCGCCGGAGTGGCGCAGGCGGCGCCCGCGCGTGCGTCGCAGCAGGTGTTCTTCACCTTCTACGGCTGGTACGACAACACGCCGCCGGGTGGTGACATCGCGTATCCCCAGATCCACAAGTCGGCGGGCGGCAAGGGCACGTGGGCCGACCCGATCACGTTCGCGACGTCGAGGAAAGAGGCGAAGCCGGGCACCCGGATCTGGGTTCCCAGGGTGAAGAAGTACTTCATCATGGAGGACGGCTGCTCAGCCTGTGAGCAGGACTGGGACGGCCACGGCCCCAACGGCGGCCCGAAGCTGTGGCACTTCGACCTGTGGATCGGCGGCAAGGGCGGCAACGCCATGAACGCCATCGACTGCGAAGACGCGCTCACCAACTACCACGACGACGGCAAGCCGGTGATGGAGGAGACCATCATCAACCCGCCGTCCAACCTGACCGTGGACCCGACGCCGATCTTCAACACGTCCACCGGTGAGTGCTACGGCGGTGCCAAGCCGAAGACGACCATTGGTGAGTACAAGAACGTTGCTTCCGGACAGTGCTTGTACACGCCTGCGTCTTCCGCTGGTACGCAGCTGAAGACCGCGGCTTGTGACGGGTCGGCGGCGCAGCAGTACAAGTTCCACGGTGCCTTCATGGAGCAGGGGACGAACCTGTGCACCGCTCAGTCTTCCGGCAAGGTCGTGCTGAACAAGTGCAACGGTGGGCCTTCGCAGCAGTGGTCCATCAACCCCAACCAGACGATCTCCGACATGCAGACGAATACCAAGTGCTACCGCGTGTCCGGGACTTCCGTGGTGGCCGGGAAGTGTTCGGGGAACGAGGCGAAATGGGTGTTCAAGTCTTCCGGCCCCTGATCTGACGTTCCGGAACTGTCAGACCCTTCTGGGAGAATTAGAAGCGGGGGTCCCCCTGGGCGGGGGGACTCCCGCTTTGCGTTGCGGTGCAACGGGTTCGTGGCGGTGGAGCCGCACTGTGTGGGCTCTTCAGCCCGGCGTGTTGCCTGTTCAGCCGCCCGAGTTGCGGAGTTGGGTCTGGCGGGGTTGTCGGGTCGGGTCCGCGTGTTGCCCGCTCAGTCCCGCGGGTTGTCGGGGAGGGCCTGCGGGTTGTCCGCTCAGCCTCGCGGATCGTCGGGTGGGTCCACGTTGCCCGCTCAGCCTTGGGGGTTGTCCAGTCGGCCTGCGGGATTGTCGGGTGGGGACTAGCGGGTTGTCGGGGAGGGCATGCGGAAATTCCGCTCACCCCTCGCAGGTTGTCGGGTCCGTCTGGCGAGCTGTCCAGTCGGCGTCCGCGTATCCGTGCTTGGCGCCGCGTGCTCCCCACTCATCCCCCCGAGTCGTCCCTTCGGATCCCGCCGTAGCCGGACACGGCAGTGGCGAAGGCGATCGCGGCGGCCCCTCGTGCCGAGTAGCTCTGCTGCCCCCCGCCCCTGCACGCCCCGCGTGTTGCCCTGTCAGGCCCGGCGAGTTCTCCGTTCGCGCCCCGCGCAGCGGAACATGCCGCTGGCGAACGCCGCCTGGGGCGTACGTCGTATCCGTCAAGCCGCTGCGACCTCATCCCTGCACGCTCCGCGACTCGTCCGTGCAGCAGAACGCCCCGATGGCGAAGGCCATCGGGGCGTTCCGTACTGATCAGCCGGTGCGATCTCGCGTCAGTGCTGCGTCGCGTGGCGCGGGCGGCTCGGGCGGTCGCCACGGCCGAAGCCGCGGCCACCCTCGGAGCGCTCGCTGCGGCCGAAGCCGCGACCGCCGCCGTCCGTGCCGCGGTCCGAGCGGCGCGGGCCGCCGCGGAACTCCGGACGGCCGCCGCCGGAGCCGTTGTTGCCGAAACGGCGGGGGCCGCCGCGGCGGGCGTTGGCGGGCTTCTCGCGCTCGACCACCGGCTCGCCGCTCGGGAGGCGGGCGCCGGTGATGCGGATCAGTTCCTCGTCGCCGGGGCGGACCTTGGCGGTTTCCGGGCGGATGCCCGCTCGGGCCGCCATGCCCTGGACCGCGCGGCGCTGGTCGTGCGTCACCAGGGTGACGACGGTGCCGGACTGGCCGGCTCGCGCCGTGCGGCCCGCGCGGTGCAGGTAGTCCTTCGGGTCGGCCGGCGGGTCCACGTGGACGACCAGGGACACGTCGTCGACGTGGATGCCGCGGGCGGCCACGTCCGTTGCGATCAGGACCGGCGTCGTGCCCTCGCGGAACTCGCCCAAGACCCTGGTGCGGGCGCTCTGCGCCTTGCCGCCGTGCAGGGCGCCTGCGTGGACGCCGACCGAGCGGAGCTTCTTCGCCAGGCGGTCGACGTGGTGCTTGGTGCGCACGAACATGATCGTGCGGCCCTCGCGGGCGGCGACCTCGGTGACGACGTTCTGCTTGTCCTCGGCGGACACGAAGAGCAGGTGGTGCTCCATCGTGGACACGCTCGCGGTGGGCGGCGCTACCGAGTGGGTCACCGGGGCGGTCAGGTACTGGCGCACCAGCTTGTCGACGTCGCCGTCGAGCGTCGCCGAGAACAGCAGGCGCTGGCCGTCCTGCGGCGTCAGGTCGAGGATCGCGCGGACCTGCGGCATGAAGCCCATGTCCGCCATCTGGTCGGCCTCGTCGAGCGCCGTGAACATGACCTGCGACAGGTCGCAGGTGCCCTGGCGGACGTGGTCGGACAGGCGGCCCGGCGTCGCGATCAGCAGGTCCACGCCGCGGCGCAGGTGCTCGATCTGACGCGGGAACGACGTGCCGCCGACGACCGTGCGGCACCACAGGCCGATCGCCTTCGCGAACGGCATCAGGGCGGTCTCGACCTGCATCGCGAGCTCGCGGGTCGGGACCAGGATCAGGGCACGCGGCTGCATCGGGCGCGCCTTGCCGCCCGCGAGGCGGGACAGCAGGCCGAGGCCGAACGCCAGCGTCTTGCCGGAGCCGGTCTGGCCGCGGCCGAGGACGTCACGGCCGGCGAGAACGTCGGGGAGCGTGGCGGCCTGGATCGGGAACGGCTCCGTGATGCCCGCCTCGATCAGCGCGCGCACCAGCTGGTCGGACAGACCCAGCTCGGCGAACGACGGCAGGGGGCCCTCCGGGAGCGTGCTCTCGAAGTGCTCCGGCACGATCGGCGCCTCTGCGACGCGCTGCGGACGGGTGCCCTGGCCGGTACGGCGGCGCGGCTTGCGGCTGCGCGAGCGCTCGGAACGGCCTTCGGACATGGATGGCAAAGCAAACCTCCGGGACATGGCACGTCTCGGGGATGCCCCGCGGTGATCGCGGTGCCGATCGCAAGGACGGGCCCGACGCGAATCTCGCGCCGTTGAGTGGGTGTGACGCACCGGCGATTCATCCGTCATCGGTGCACTGGACAGTCTAGCTGATCAACGCATAGGCCTTTCGCGGCGATGCCGCTGCCGGACGTGGCCTTGCGCACAGCTGTGCGCAAGGCCACTCCGGTTCAGTTCAGACCGGCCACCTCCAGCAGCGTCTCGGTGAGCGCCGCCGGGTCGCCGATCTCGGGTGGCAGCCCGCGCGCGGCGAACCAGCCCGCGACGTTCTGGACGTCGCGGTGCAGGAACTCGACGCCGCGCGGATTGGCGACGATGTCGACGATCTGCGGCAGGTCGATCAGGATCAGCCTGCCATCGTGGACCATCAGGTTGTACGCCGAGAGGTCGCCGTGAGTGAGCCCGGCCTCGGCGAGCATCATCAGCGCCGCCACCAGCTGCCGCCACAGGTCGAGGAGCTCGTCCTCGTCCGGTCGCGTCTGTGCCAGCCGCGGTGCCGCGGTGCCCTCGTTGTCGCCGATGAACTCCAGCAGCAACTCGGTGCCGCTGCGCTGCACCGGGTACGGCACCGGGGCGCCGAGCTGCCAGAGCCGGCCGAGCGCGGCGAACTCTGCGACCGCCCACTGTTCCGCGATCAGGTTGCGCCCGAACGCGGTGCGGTTGGCGATCGCCCTGGTCATGCGGGACTCCTTCATGCGTCGTCCCTCGAGATAGCCGGCGTCGCGGTGGAACATGCGATGGTCGTTGCTGCGGTACCGCTTGGCGGCCAGCAGGCACGACCGGTCCGGCGTGCCCCGTTCCAGCAGGAAGACGTCCGCCTCCTTGCCGGTCTTGACGATGCCGAGCTCACGGTCCGTCGCGGCCAGCTCGGTGACGAGCCAGTTCGGGTACGGCTTCGGACCGTGCTCGGAATCGCCCCAGGTGGACCAGCGGTCGCCGTCCGGCTCCACGTCGTCGGCGTCCTCGCGGGCGCGGGCGACCCTGGCCTTCTCCTGTTCGGTCATGCGGCCGCGCCGGGTCGGCTCGGTCTCTTCGTTGCGGCTGCGCCTGGACTTGCGCTGCTTGGTGTCGGTGTCGTCGAAAGCAGCCTCGTAGTCGAGGTAAAGATCGTGCTCGCGCACGGTGGGGTCTCCTAAGAGCTGAAGAGTGAACGCCCCACCTGCTGCGTTGCTACGCGCCAGGGGCGTGTGGACGGGTCGGTGCCACGTCCATGACAGGCGTAGACATGTCGCACCTCCTCAGTTCCCATCACGCTTCTGCGCACAGCTTGCCGGTCGTGATCTCCAGGCCGCAACCGAATTAATGGACGATCAGATCCGCCGCGTGCGGCCCGGTCGCCCGCAGGTCGATGCCCGCCTTCTGCGCGAGCTTGACCAGGCCCTTCAGGTCGCCCGGCTCGGCGCGCGAGGTCGCGATCGCCCTGGCGAGCAGGCCCTTGTGCGCCTTGTTGAAGTGGCTGATGACCTTGCCGTCCTCGGTGAGCACGCGGACCTGCGCCGCGCCCGGCACCTTCGCGAGGTTCGCGTACGCGCCGGACCGCAGGTCGACGACGAAGTCCTCCCGTTGCGCCAGAACAGGTTCCAGCACGGGCTTCCACAGCGTGCGCAGCGATCCCAAGGCGGGCAACGTGTTCCCGCCCGACAGCCGGTAGGCCGGGATCGGGTCGGCGCCGCGCACGACGCCGAACAACGCCGACGCCACCGCGAGTTTCTGTTGTGCGCGAGCACGTTCCGCCGCGGTGAGGGTGGCGAAGCCCAGCGCGTCGTACAGCACGCCGGTGTAGCGGGCGAGCGCGGGCAGCGCCGGCGACGTGCGCAGCTCGGCGTTGCGCCGGACCTCGTCGGTCTGCTTCGCGGAGATCTCCAGCGCCTTGATGCTGGCGGCCTCGTCGCGCGCGAGCTCGACGAGCGCGGTCACCAGCTTGTCCCGCGTCGGGTTCAGCTCGGGGAACGACAGCCGGTCCAGGTCCAGCGGCGACTGGTCGCCGCCGATCGCCTTGGTCTCCGACGGGGGAAGCAGCACCAGCACGGAGCGGGAGTTTAGGCCAGTCGGCCGACCACCACGAAAACGCACAGCGCGAACAGCACGACGTTCGCCGCCACCGCCTTCGGCTCCTTCAACCGGCTGTGGCTGATCGCGGCACCCACCATCACGATGGCAAGCCCCATCGCCGCCGCGGGTGTGAGCACCGGGGCGGTGTCGGTGAGCACGGGCAGGACCAGGCCCAGCGCACCCGCGAGCTCCAGCGCGGCGACCACCCGGATCACCCCGAGCGGGAAGAACACCACGCCGGTCTGGCCGGTCGCGATCATCCGTTCCTTCGACTGGGTGGACTTCAGCGTGCCGGACAGCAGGAAGACCGCCGCCAGCACGCCCTGGCAGATCCACAACGCCACATTCATCTCGGTTCACCTCTCTGCTCTCCGCAGTGGTGACGAGATGGCGGCGTCAGGTGTGACTCACCACCAGCGTCAGGTACGCCATACCGAGCGTGCCGCGCCACCCACGCAGCCGGTAACCGCGGAACGTGTCGGCCTTCGCGCGGATCTTGTCCGCCTCCGGCGAGTCCGGGTTGGCGAGCAGCCAGTGCTCCCAAGCCAGCGAGTGCTGGGACTCGAACTCGTCCCACTCGTCCAGGCTCGCCTGCGACAGGGACAGCAGCCGGTACCCGTGCGCCATCGCCAGGTCGACCAGGCCGGGCAGGTCCCGGTACTGGTCCCTGGGAATGGGCATGGCGGCGAGCTGCTCGTCCGTCGGCTCGCGCTCCCAGAACCCCTCGCCGAGCAGCAACCGGCCACCGGGCCGCAACAGCGCGCGCCCCGCGCGCAGGGCGTTCGCCGTGTGCTCGGTCTCCGCACCGCCCCAGACCTGCGAAGCGCCGTTGACGATCAGCACATCCGCCGGCCCGCCCGACCACGCCGCCACGTCCGCGACCTCGAGCTCGACGCGGTCCGCCAGCCCACGAGCGCGTGCGTTCTCGCGGCCGTGCGCGATCGCCTCCGCATCCCGGTCGACGCCGTGACCCGTCGCCGACGGATCGGCCTCGAGGATGCGCAGCAGCAGTTCCGCCCACCCGCAGCCGACATCGACGACGTGGGCGTCCTTCAACGAGCCGAGTGACCGGATGAGCCGGGCGGCCCGTTCCTCGGACAGCGGTCCGTGGAACGTCAGGTCCTCGTGCAAGGGCGTCAGTTTTGTCATCGCGTGGATCATGCCCGTGCTTATTCGGTCGAGCCACGCAATTACGGCGCGTAGCTTCGACGAGCGTGGAACTCACCTGGCGCCCGCTCTCGAAGGCGGACATCCCGGCAGTCACCGCGTTGCGCGCAGCCGTCGAGGCTGTGGACCGCACCGGCCACATCGTGTCCGAGGACGACGTCGCCTTCGAGTTCGCCGACTCCGACCTCGACTTTCCCGAGGGCTCACTCGGAGTACTCGACGGTGACGAACTCGTCGGGTACGGCCTGGTTCGCGTCCGGGGCAACGCCGTGGATGTGCACCGCTGCCACCTCGAAGGCGCCGTCCGGCCGAGTCACCGCCGCACCGGTATCGGCGGTGAACTCGTCCAGCGCCTCATCGCCTGCGCACGCGTCGTGCACCGTTCGTTCTACGCAGATCTGCCGCTGGTCGTGCAGATGCTGGTCAGGGAGAAGAACGAGGGGCACCGCGCACTGGCGACCGCACTCGGCTTCACCGACGACCGACGGTTCTACGACATGCAGGTGTCGCTCGACGCGCCGGTGCCTGTGCAGCCGGTCGACGCGGGGCTCGCGATCGTGCCGTACACCCGTGACCGCGACGAAGAGGTTCGCCTCGCGCGCAACGACGCCTTCGCCGATCACTGGGGTACCACCGCCGCGAGCCCGGAGGTCTGGGCGGAGCGTTACACGGGCATGAAATCGTTCGTGGCGGGCACCTCCTTCCTGATGGTCGACAAGGACAGTGGCGCCGTCGTCGGCTTCGTGCTGTGCCAGCACAGCGAGGCCGAGTACGCCGCCTCCGGCGTGCGTGAGTTGTGGGTCGCCGACGTGGGCACGCTGCGCCCGTACCGCGGTCGGGGAGTGGCAGGGGCACTCCTGAGCTGTGCGCTGGCCGCGGGCAGGGATGCGGGGTTCGAGCGGGCCGCGTTGTCGGTCGACTCCGCCAACTCGACGCCGGCGCTTGGGGTTTACGAGCGGGCCGGGTACCGCGTGGTCGGGTACTGGTCGGACTACGGGTTGCCGGTGTCTTCGGGTTGATGGCGGGTGGGGTCGGTGTTCGGGGGCTGATCGCGGACGGCGGCTGGGAGGGTTGCTTCTGGGCCTTGATGCCGCTTCCCGGGCCGCGCGTCGGGTGTTGGTCGGATGGCGGGGTTGGCGGTGACGGTGGGGGAGTTGACGGGTTGGCGGTGACGATGGGGAGTCGGCGGTGGGGAGTCGGCGGTGGGGGAGTTGACGGGGTTGGCGGTGACAGTGGGCGAGTTGCCGGTGGGCTACAGGTGCGCCGGTAGGCCTCTGGGGGCTTGATGCCGGTCTGGAATGTGGGCGGGTGTCGGGTAGTAGGGGGTTGGTCGGGGCGGTGGGTTGTGGGAATCGATGGCGGGCTGCGGTCGCGCAGGGTTGAGTCCGGGGACGTCATGCCGGCCTTGGGGCGAGCTGGGTCGGGTTCGGCGGTGGGTTGGCGAGGCCGGCTTTGGGAGTGCCCGGCGCGCGTGGGCGCCGGGCGCGGTGTCGGTGAAGAGCCGCGGTCTACGACTCCGCCGCCGCGATGCAGAACTGGTTGCCGTCCGGGTCGGCGAGCACGTTCCAGGTGAAGTCGCCCATGGTGTGGGTGGCGACCTCGGTCGCGCCTAACTCGAGCAGCCGCGCGACCTCGGCCTCGCGGTCCTCCGCGAGCAGGTCGAGGTGCAGCCGGTTCTTGCCGGGCACCGGGTCCGGCACGCGCTGGATGGCGACCTGCACCGCGCCCTTCGCCGTGGGCTCGAGGATGAGGTACTCCCCCTCGTAATCCCGGGCCACCGACGTGCGCAGCGCGGCCGTCCAGAAGTCGGCGAGCTTGCGGGTGTCGGTCGTGTCGATCGTGATCATTCCGATGGTGAGAGGCATGGTCGGGACGCTACTCAGGGGGTCTGACAATTTCTGACGAGAGCACAGCGGAGCACGCCCGGACGTTCGCCCCGAGCGGAACCAGTAGGCTGCTCCAACAGCCCGTGAACGAGGAGCACTCACCGTGATCACCAGGATGTCGTCGCTGTTCCTGCGAACCCTGCGTGAGGACCCGGCCGACGCCGAGGTACCCAGCCACAAGCTGCTGGTCCGCGCCGGCTACGTCCGACGCGTCGCACCGGGCGGTTACTCCTGGCTGCCGTTGGGGCTCAAGGTCCTGCGCAACATCGAGACCGTCGTCCGCGAGGAGATGGACGCCTTCGGCGCGCAGGAGATCCAGTTCCCCGCGCTGCTGCCGAAGGAGCCCTACGAGGCGACGAACCGGTGGGAGGAGTACGGCCCCAACATCTTCCGCCTCAAGGACCGCAAGGGCGCCGACTACCTGCTGGGCCCGACGCACGAGGAGCTGTTCACGCTCGTCGTGAAGGGCGAGTACAGCTCGTACAAGGACTACCCGGTCACGCTGTACCAGATCCAGACCAAGTACCGCGATGAGGCGCGGCCCCGCGCGGGCATTCTGCGCGGGCGCGAGTTCCTGATGAAGGACTCGTACTCGTTCGACCTCACCGACGAGGGGCTCAGCAAGTCCTACCAGGATCACCGCGACGCCTACATCCGGATCTTCGACCGGCTCGGCATGGAGTACGTGATCGTCTCCGCCACGTCCGGAGCGATGGGCGGGTCGGCATCGGAGGAGTTCCTCGCCGTCGCCGAGACCGGTGAGGACACGTTCGTCCGCAGCACCGAGTCCGGGTACGCGGCGAACGTCGAGGCCGTGCGCACGCCCGTGCCGGAAGCCCAGGACATCGAGGGCAAGCCCGAGGCGCAGGTCCACCACACGCCGAACACGCCCACCATCGAAACCCTGGTCGACTTCCTCAACGCCAACACCGACCGCACCTTCACCGCGGCCGACACGTTGAAGAACGTCCTCGTCAAGACCCGCAAGCCCGGCGAGAAGGACTGGCAGCTGCTGGCCATCGCGCTGCCCGGCGACCGCGAGGTCGACTTCAAGCGCCTGGAGGCCGCGCTCGAACCGGCTGAGGTCGCGATGCTCGAGGACGTCGACTTCGCCCGCAACTCGTTCCTGGTCAAGGGCTACATCGGCCCGGCTTCGCTGCAGGCGAACGGCGTCACCTACCTCGCCGACCCGCGCATCGTGACCGGCACCGCGTGGGTCACCGGCGCGGACAAGGCCGACCACCACGTCGTCGACCTCGTCGCCGGCCGCGACTTCACGCCCGACGGCGTCATCGACGTCGCCGACGTGCGCGAGGGCGACCCGTCGCCGGACGGCAAGGGTGTCCTGAAGGCCGCGCGCGGCATCGAGATCGGCCACATCTTCCAGCTGGGCCGCAAGTACGCCGACGCGTTCGCGCTCGACGCGCTCGGCCCGGACTCGAAGCCGGTCCGCATCACCATGGGTTCCTACGGCATCGGCGTGTCCCGGCTGGTGGCCGCGATCGCCGAGCAGTCGCACGACGACCGCGGCCTCATCTGGCCCCGTGCCGTGGCGCCCGCGGACGTGCATGTCGTCATCGCCGGCAAGGACGAGACGCTGACTGCGGGCGGCGAGAAGCTCGCGGCCGAGCTCGACGCGGCCGGCGTGCGGGTGCTGCTGGACGACCGCAAGGCCAGCCCCGGCGTGAAGTTCGCGGACGCCGAGCTGATCGGTGTGCCCACGATCGTCGTCGTGGGCCGCGGGCTGGCGAACGGCGTGGTCGAGGTCAAGGACCGCAAGTCCGGCGAACGGGTCGAGGTGGCCGTCGAGTCCGTCGTGCAGCACCTCGTGGAGCTGGTCAAGGGCTGAATCAGCCCTCGACCCGTTTCTCCCAGGTGCGGGCGGTCACGCCGGCCTGGGCGAGCGCTTCCTCCTTGGCGAGTCTGAGGCCGATCCCCGCGAGTATCGCCGCGGGGACGGCCCAGATCGCGAACGTGATCACGGCGTTCAGTGCGGCCGACTGCGCGGACTGTGCGGAGCTGGTGTGCCACAGGCCGACCGCGGCGTGCACACCACGGTCGAGCGCGACGCCGAGCACCGCGTAACCGCTGATGATCAGCAGGCGGCCGAACCGGTCGCGCGCGCCGCGCCTGCGGGCACCACGCCAGAAGTAGCGGCCGATGGTTAAGACGATGATCCCCCAGAACGCCATGGTCGCGCCGTCGGCGGTCCGGTCTGGCGGACCGTCTCCGCGGAACGGGTCGAACCCGCTCATGATCCGGAAGATGTACGCGACGCCGTAGACCGTCAGCGCGATGCCGCCCAGGATCAGCACCAGGCCGACCAGGATGAACAACGGGTTGGCTCGGTGCCGCATCGGGATGTTCGCCACGAGTCCACCTCCCCGGCCGAAGTATGGGCTCGGTGCGGCGCTCGCATCCATCCGGCGACCGAGTGACCGGCCGCCTAGGCGATCACTGGAGCACCGCGCGCACCACGGCGCCGGTGTCGCTGAGGTCGTCCAGGACCACGTGGGCGCCGGCCGACCGCAACTGGTCGGCCGTGCACCCGCCGGTGGCGACGGCGACGGCGGTGAAACCGTGGTGCAGCGCGGCTTCCACGTCGTGCTCGGTGTCGCCGATGACGACGACGGAATCGGCGCCACGGCCGTGCTTCACCGTGGCGAGGCGCAGCGCCTCGGTCACGAGATCGGGCCGGAACGCGGAGAGCGAGCCGTACCCGCCGATCTCGAAGTCCACGAACGTGTGCAGGTCGAACGCCGTCAGCTTCTGCCGGGCGATCTCCGCCAGGTTGCCGGTCACGACGCTCTGCACCACACCGGACACCGAGGCCAGCGCGGACAACGCCTCCGCGGAACCGCTCAACGCCCGGCCGTGCACGGCCACCTGGGGATACTCACGGGTGGCGATCTCGATCAGCGACTTGTGCAGCGAGCCCACGACTTCCTCGGTGGGCTCGATGCCATGGGACGTCAGGATCTCCATCGTGATGGCGCGTTCGGTGCGACCGCCGAACGCGGGTAACCGGACCAGGTCGAGGCCCGTCACCGCACGCAACGCCTCGCGGTACCAGTCACCGCCCATGCGGGACAGATCGACCAGCGTGCGGTCGATGTCCCACAGGACCAGGGTTCTCATGACGTCGGCGTGAGCGAGTTGATCATTTCCTGCAGCTCCGGCTCCTTGGGCAGCGGCGGGTTGCTGCCGCCACCGCCACCCTCGAGGTCACCGTTCACGATGAACGCGTGGAACTTGGTCGTGCCGACCAGCAGCAGGACCTTCACGATTCCCTTGGAGGCCAGGCACTTGTCGCCGGACGTGGTCACGGTCGCGTCGACCTGGACGCCCTCGACCGTGATGTCCTTGCCTTCCTTGGTCTTGTGCGGGAACTTCACCGGCTTCGGCGCCCCGACCGTCACGGTGGGTTTCGCGGCTCCCGTGTAGAAGTCGGTGGCGACGGCCTTCGCCAGGTCGGCCGCGACCTTGTTGATGTCACCCTTGTCCACCAGCACACCGCCGTCGGTGCCCTTGTGGAACTCCTTGCCTTCGCACTTGTACGCGCCGTACTCGGCGACACCGGTGATCGTCGCGCCGGGCATGCTCGGGATCGGGTAGCGCACGTCGGACGCCTGCCACCCCTTTGGGACGTCGTAGTTGTAGCCCAGCGCCGTGGCCACGCAGGTCATGCCTTCCTTGCGCGGCTTGCAGTCGCCGTTCGGCGGCGGGGTGGACGTCTCGGTCTCCTCCGGCGTGGCGGAGGTCGGCGTCGGAGTCTCCGAAGTGGACTGTGCGACCGGTGGTTCCTCGGACTTGTTGTTGAGCAGCAGGAACGTCGTGATGCCGCCACCGACGAGCAGCACGAGAACGACGGCGCCGATCACGAGCCAGAGCTTCTTCTTGTCCTTCTTCGGGGGCTCGTCGCCGCCCGAGAACACACCGAGCCCGCCGTACGAGCCGCCGAAGCCCTGCTGGGGGAAGCCGCCGGTCGTGGGATAGCGGTCGGTGTAGTCACCGTATTCACCCTGCCCCCACCCGGACTGGCCGGACTGGTCTCCCCAACCGCCTTGTCCGCCACCTGGGTAAGTCACGCGCAAACCGTACCTGCTCGATGTAACAGGTCTTAATTCATCCAGCGTTGACTTCAGCGGCGTGTCGGGCGTAGCTTTTTCAACACCTGATGAACAAGTAGAGGAGACAAGCCATGACCGCACCACGTGCCGCGCTGATCACCGCCGTCGTCGGCGCGGTGGTGGCGTTCGTGCTCGGCGTGCTGACGTTCGGCGTCCAGGCCACCGTGCATCCCGACCATGTGCCGCTCGCTCTGGTAGGACCGCCGCAGGTGGCCCAGAGAGTCCAGGCCGCATCAACCGGTGAGATCGACTGGAAGATCGTGAGCTCCGACGACGCCCGGCGGTTGCTGGACGACAAGGAGGTCTACGGCGTCCTGGAGATCGCGTCGGCCGGAGCCACCGTGAAGCTGTCCGCTGAGGTCAACCCGTCCGGAACCCAGTTCGCGCAACAGGTTCTGACCGGAGTCGCCCAGGGTGCGGGCGTACCGGTGAAGGTGGAGGCACCGGCGGTGTCGGCCGCCGCACGCACGGTGCCGCTCGCCGCGAGCGCCCTGCTGTGGATCGGCGGGCTCGTCGCGGGCGTGCTGTTCACCGTGTTCGACAAGCGCAGGTACCGCTCGATCTCCGCGGTCACGGCGGCGATCCTGAGTGTCGGCTCGGTGGCCGGCCTGATCACGTGGTGGGACAGCGGTCTGACGCTCGACGCGGGCGTCATCGGCTTCCTGCTGCTGGTCGCCACGGCGTTCGCGCTGGTGCAGGCAGGGTTGTTCAAGCTCCTGGGCATCCGTGCGATGGCACTGCTGGCGCCGCTCTACCTGATGGCGCCCGCGGTCGCCGGCCAGGTGCCGGAGCTGCTCAACCCGGCCTACCGCGCGGCGCTGTGGTCGTGGACGCCGTTCCGCTTCTCCACCGAGGGGCTGCGCAGCCTGCTGTTCGGTGGCTCGGTGACCAGCACCGAGCTGTGGGTGTTCGGCGGCATCGCGCTCGCGGGTGTGATCCTGCTGGCGCTACCCGGCAAGAAAGCTCAGCCGGACCTTGCGGACGGGGTTGTCGACGTTGGTGTCGACCAGGCACACGGACTGCCACGTCCCCAGCGCCAGCACACCGCCTAGCACCGGGATCGTCGCGTACGGCGGCACCAGCGCGGGAAGCACGTGGTCACGGCCGTGACCGGGCGACCCGTGCCGGTGCCGCCAGTTCGTGTCGCGCGGCAGCACGTGTTCCAACGCCTTCAGCAGGTCGTGGTCGCTGCCCGCGCCGGTCTCGATGATCGCGACGCCCGCCGTCGCGTGCGGAACCCACACGTGCAGCAGGCCGTCGCCGTCGACCTGGGACAGGAACCGCTCGCACTCGCCGGTCAGGTCGTGCACCGTCTGCTCGGACCCGGTCCGGATCTCGATCTCCTCGCTGATCACAGTTCACGCACGATACGGGCCGGATTGCCGACCGCAAGGACATGGTCCGGAATGTCGCGGACGACGACGCTGCCCGCGCCGACCACGCTGTTGCGCCCGATCGTCACGCCCGGACAGACGATCACTCCACCGCCGAACCACACGCCGTCCTCGATCACGATCGGCGCCGTCGTCTCCCAGCCCGCGTGCCGCGCCTCGTGGTCCTCGACGGGGTGCAACGCGGTCAGCAGCTGCACCCGCGGTCCCATCTGGACGCGGTTCCCGATCGTCACCGGGCCGCAGTCGAGGATGATCCCGTCGTAGTTCATGAAGCTGTTCTCGCCGATGCGCGTGTTGTAGCCGTACTCGATCTGCAGGCGTGGCAACAGAACCGTGCCTTCGCCGATCGACGCGCACAGTCCTTTCAAGATCTCGAACCGCTCGGCGTCGTCGTCCGGTCCCGTCGCGTTGTAGCGGACCATTGCTCGCCACGCGTGGTGGCGGTCCTGGTCGAGTTCGTCGCACAGCGCCAGGTATGGCTCCCCGGAGATCATTCGATCGCGCTCGATGCCCATGACGTGCAAGTATCGGCGCATGATCCATACCGCGATAGTCACTGGGGCGAACCAAGGGATTGGTTTGGCGGTCGCGAAGGCGTTGTCGGCGCAGGGCGTCCAGGTGTTCGGCACCTACCTGCGCTACCAGCCGCCGCCGGACCCGAGCCTGCCCGACGCCTACTTCACGGACCGCGCTTCCGCGCCGCCACCGCTCGACGGCGTGCACTGGTTCGAGATCGACCTGTCTCTCGTCGATGCGCCGAAGATCGTGTTCGATTCCGCCGAGGAGGCGTTCGGCGCGGTCGACATCCTGGTCAACAACGCGTCGAGCTGGGTGCAGGACACGTTCCTGCCCGCGCAGCCGGACAAGTTCGGCCGGTCGATGGCGCAGATCTCGCCGGAGACCTTCGAGAAACAGTTCGGCGTCGACGCGCGCGCGACCGCGTTGCTGATCGGCGAGTTCGCCCGGCGGCACATCGAGCGCGGCGGCACGTGGGGCCGGATCGTGTCGCTGACCTCCGGCGGGCCCGAGGGCTTCCCGTCCGAGGTGTCCTACGGTGCGGCCAAGTCGGCGCTGCAGTCGTACACGTTCGCCGCCGGGCACGAGCTGGCGCCCTACGGCGTGACCGCGAACGTGCTGTATCCGCCGGTCACCGACACCGGCTGGGTGAACGACGAGGTGCGGGCCAAGTTCGACGTGGCTTCGGCGGACGAGGTCGGTGAGGTCATCGCCTACCTGTGTTCCGATGCGGCGCGACGCATCTCACGAAACTTGGTGCACATGCGATAACAGTGTTATGTAACACTGTTGATTTATGAACGCCAGAATGCTGCGCTTCGGGATGAACCTGTGGCCGCCGTTCCTGTTCGCCGGGATCCGGGTGCTGGAGATCTCTTCCGACTACCGGTACGCGCGGGTGCGGATGCGGCTGCGGCCGTGGAACCGCAACGCCTTCGGCACGCACTTCGGGGGCTCGCTGTTCTCGATGACCGATCCGTTCTGGGCGATCCTGTTGTTGCGCAACGTCGGGCGTGAACACATGGTGTGGGACCAGGCGGGGGAGATCGAGTTCGTCAGTCCGGGGCGGGGGACCGTGGAGGCGGAGTTCCGGCTCACCGATGAGGTGATCGCGGACGTCCTCGACCGGACCGCGTCCGGGGAGAAGGCGCTCGTCTGGTTCGACACGGACGTGAAGTCGCTGGAGGGGGATGTCGTTGCCAGGGTTCGCAAGCAGGTCTACGCACGACGGAAGCGGGCGCTCGCCCTCGTCGCGTGAGGCGTTCGGCAAGTGGTTCGACGTCGCGCCCGGCTACCTGAACACGGCGTCGATCGGCGTGCCGCCGGTCGACGCCGTGAGCGCGGTGCGCGACGCGCTGGAGCGGTGGCAGCGCGGCGAGGACCGGCCGTCCTCGTTCGAACCCGCCATCGCGACGGCACGTGCGGGCTTCGCCGCTCTGGCCGGCGTTCCGGTCGAGTCCGTCGCATGTGGAACGACGGTCTCGCAGCTGATCGGCTCGATCGCCGCGACGTTGCGTCCCGGCGCACGGGTGCTGGTGGCGGCCGAGGACTTCACCAGCGTGACGCTTCCCTTTGTGGCACAGGGCTTCGATGTCACGGCGGTGCCGCTCACCGAACTCGTGTCCGCTGTGGATGGTCACGACCTCGTGGCGGTGAGCGTCGTGCAGTCCGCGGACGGCCGCATCGCGGACCTGGACGGGCTGCGCGCGTGCGGCGTGCCGGTGCTGCTGGACGTCTCGCAGGCGCTCGGCTGGTACCCGTTGTCCTTGGGGTGGGCCGATTTCGTCGTCGGCGTGGCCTACAAGTGGCTGATGGCACCGCGCGGTGTCGCGTGGCTCGCCGTGCGCCCGGACCGGCTGGACGACATCGTGCCCGTCGCCGCGAACTGGTTCAGCACCAACGAGAACTACGGCGTGGTGCTGCCGATGGCACCGGACGCCCGGCGGCTCGACCTCTCACCCACGTGGTTCGCGCACACCGGTGCGGCCGTGACGCTGCCGTGGCTGGCCTCGTTGGACATGAAGGAAGTTCGCGATCACTGCGTCGGGCTCGCCGATTCCCTGTTGGCCGGACTGGGTTTGCCGCCAAAGGGCTCCGCGATCGTGTCGCTCGAAACGAAGCGGGAGGTGCCCAGGGCGAGTTTGCGCGCGGGGCGGCTGCGGCTCGCGTTTCACCTGTTCAACACGGCAGAAGACGTCGATCTAGTGCTCGAAGCGCTGGCCTGAACCGAGTCCGTTACCGTGGGTACTTGTGCAGCAGCCCAGTGAGTCGCCTGAAGAGGTGACACAGCAGCTCCCTATGTTCCCGCCGCGGCCATACGGCACCGCCCCGCTCTACCCGGCCGACGAGCTGCAGAAGCTGCAGACGATCATGGATCGGCGCAGCGCCCCGCCACCGCCCCGCGGCCGCAACCCGTGGTTGTTGCGCGGGCTCGTGCTGGTGGCCGTCGCGGTCGTGTCCGGGCTCGTGTGGTGGCTGGTCAACTCCGGCGGTGGCGGCACGTCGGGCGCGCCGACCACATCCTCGGCGCCGGCGGGGAAGTTCGCCTTCGTCAAGGCCGCCGAAATCCCACAACCGTTGCACGACACCAACTGCGCCGCGCACTCCTACGGCAAGACCAAGGAGTTCCTCGGCCAGACGCCGTGCCAGCAGCTGACACGGGCGCTCTACACGACGAAGCTGTCCGACGGGCGGACGGTGTACTCGTCGGTGTCCGTCGTGCGGATGAAGTCGGCCGAGGACGCCGCGAAGCTCAAGGACATCACGTCGCAGGACGGCACCGGCAGCGTCTCGGACCTGTTGCTGGACAAGGCCGTCTCGATCCCCGGACTGGACCGGCTGAACAACGGCGGGTTCGCCAACGAGCAGCGCGAGCGCACGGTCGTGATCGTCGAGTCGGACAGTCCGAACAAGGGATCCGACAAGGCGTCGCACCACGCCGAGATGAAGCGCGTCAGCCTCGACGCCCTCCGCCTGGCCGCCGACCTAACCTGACGCCACTCCGGGGAACGTGATCGAGGCGGGCGTCGTACCGGCGGCCTTGCGCCAGCGGGTTGCGCGGACGGCTGCCGCGGTGAGCGCGTCCAACGCCGCCTTGCGCAGGTTCTGGTCGTCGGAACGCTCCAGCACGCCCCGCCACGCGGCGCACGTGTCGTTCTCGACGGCCACCAGCGCGGCCAGCGACGACGGCCCGTCCGACACCGGCTGCGGCGGCAGGTAGGCGGGGGCGGGCGGCTGCGGCGTGGCGCCGTTGTCCCGCAGCCAGCGCTCGGTCGTGTCCCGCCGGGCGCGGTGGGCGTTGGAGCCCTCGGCGACGGCGTTGGCTTGCTGCGCCCCCAGGAAGGCGCTCACCAGGCCGTACGTCCACAACGCGGCGTGCTCGGTGCCCAGCGCGGTCTGGACGGCGGCGACGGATTCGGGGCTCACGCGAGAACCTCCAGCAACGAGGCACAGCCCGCGGAGATCGAGCCGACCAGTCCGGCGCGGTGCGTGGGCAGCGTGGGCACCAGGGCCGCCGCCTTGCGCTGAGAGTCGTCCAGCGCGGCCCGCAGCGCGGCGACCGGGTCCGGTGGCGTCGGCGGGGTGGTCGGGGCGGGCGTGGGCGTCGACGACACGGTCGACGGCGGGCGTTCGCGGTCGATCTCGGCCTGCAGGCGCTCGGCGTGCTCGGTGCGGTTCTTCGCCACCTCGGCGGCGGCGGGAATCCCGGTGGCCAGCGATGCGAGCGCCGCGTCGTTGCGCGCCGCGGCCGCGAGTTCCACCAGCGGGTCCGGTGGGGGCGGGGGCGGCGGTGTGGTGCACGCAACGGCGAGTGGCGACACCGCCACCGCGAGCAGCACTCGCCGTCTGCTGACCGAATCGGAGATCACGTGGATCCATCTTGCCAGGCGCCTGCGGGCGAGTGGACGCACGGTAAAAGAGATAGTCTGGGCGACCACGGCCGCCGAAACACCGTCGGCCGGGATTTTCGTGCGTTCGAACAGTAGGGAGTCACCACGTGTCCAGCCCGCCGCGCGGAGAGCTTGCCGCGCAGCTAGCACCCGTTGTGCGCGAAGCGCTCGAGGCCGTCGGCTTCGACCTCGACGCGCTCGACGTGAACCAGGCTGGGCGTCGCCGGCTGGTGAAGGTCGTCGTCGACGGCGAGGACGGGATCGGGCTGGACGAGGTGGCCGAGGCCAGCCGGGTCGTGTCCGCCGCGCTCGACGCGCACGACCACCTGATCAACGGCCCCTACACGCTCGAGGTGACCTCACCCGGCGTCGACCGGCCGCTGACCAAGCCGCGCCACTGGAAGCGCGCGCACCTGCGGTTGGTGAAGGTCAAGCAGCCCGAGCAGGTCGAGTGGTTCGGCCGCGTCGGCGACTGCGACGACACGGGAGTCGAACTGCTCCACCAGGGTGAGATCAAGCGCGTGGAGTACCGCCACATCGAACGCGCCGTCATGGAGATCGAGTTCAAGCAGCCGCCGGTCGATGAACTGGCTCGGCTCACCAAGAAGGAGGGGCCGAGGTGAACGTCGACATCGCCGCGCTCAGGGCGATCGAGCGGGACAAGGACATCCCCTTCGACACCGTGCTGGAAGCGATCGAGTCAGCACTGCTGACCGCCTACAAGCACACCGAAGGCCACCACGCGCACTCGCGAGTGGAGATCGACAAGAAGACCGGTGTGGTGCGCGTGCTCGCGCAGAACATCGGCCCGGACGGCGTCGTCGCCGAGGAGTGGGACGACACCCCCGAGGGCTTCGGCCGCATCGCCGCCACCACCGCGCGTCAGGTCATCCTGCAGCGGCTGCGCGACGCCGAGCACGAGCGCACCTTCGGTGAGTTCTCCGCCAAGGAGGGCGAGATCATCGCCGGTGTCGTGCAGCGCGACGCGCGTGCCAACGCCCGCGGCATGGTCGTCGTGCAGGTCGGCGACACCGAAGGCGTGCTGCCGCCCGCCGAGCAGGTGCCCGGCGAGACCTACAACCACGGCGAGCGGATCAAGTGCTACGTCGTCGGCGTGTCACGCGGTGCGCGCGGACCGCAGATCACGCTGTCCCGCACGCACCCGAACCTCGTGCGCAAGCTGTTCGCGCTGGAGGTCCCGGAGATCGCCGACGGCACCGTCGAGATCCCCGCGGTGGCGCGTGAGGCCGGGCACCGGTCCAAGATCGCGGTCCGGTCGACCGTGCAGGGCGTCAACGCCAAGGGCGCGTGCATCGGCCCGATGGGCGCGCGCGTGCGGAACGTGATGAGCGAGCTCGCCGGCGAGAAGATCGACATCATCGACTTCTCCGACGACCCGGCGACGTTCGTCGGGAATGCCCTGTCGCCGGCGAAGGTTGTGTCGGTACGGGTGCTCGACGAGCGGGCCAAGACGGCCCGCGTCATCGTGCCCGACTTCCAGCTGTCGCTCGCGATCGGCAAGGAAGGTCAGAACGCCCGGCTCGCGGCCCGTCTGACGGGCTGGCGGATCGATATCCGCAGTGATGCCGAGTCGCCGGTTACATCCGGTTCGGCTGAGTGAGCTTCAGGGGATAGAATTCTCAGTGGTTCAACGTCGGGGATCGGTCTCCCAGCACATCGGCCCAGTTCGCACGTGCATTGGATGCCGCGCTCGGGCGTTGCACTCTGAGCTGCTGCGCGTGGTCGCGGTGGACGGGATGGTCGTCCCGGACGTCCGCAAGCGGCTTCCTGGTCGGGGTGCTTGGTTGCATTTTGATCTCGAATGTCTGCGCAACGCCGAGCGGCGGAGGGCGTTCACCAGGGCTTTGCGAGTCCAGGAAACGCTCGACGTCGCCTCTTTGCGCGAGCACGTGGAGCAGAACGAGAAAACGGTCGCGGGACAGCCCCGCGGCCAGCACGAACCAAGGAAGCAGGTCGACCCGTCATGAGTCAGCCGTGAAGCTGAAGCCATGAACGCGCGACGTTAGGACGAGGTCGTCGGGACTTGCCCGCCGGCCTCACGACCGAGGAGAGCAGTGGCAGGCAAGGCCCGCGTGCACGAGCTCGCGAAAGAGCTCGGAGTCACGAGCAAGGAAGTTCTCAACAAGCTCGCCGAACAAGGCGAATACGTGAAGTCCGCGTCCTCCACCGTCGAGGCCCCCGTGGCCCGGCGGCTTCGTGACGCCTACATCAAGACCGAGGGCAAGCCGAAGCCGGCGGCTCCCAAGCCGTCCGCGCCGAAGCCCGCGGCACCCGCCGCGAAGGCCCCGGCTCCCGCTCCGGCCGCGCCCCAGAGCAAGCCTCAGGCGGAGCCGAAGACCGAGACCAAGTCCGAGCCGAAGGCGGCCCCGAAGGCCGTTCCGGGCCCGAAGCCGCCGGCGCCCAAGCCGGCACCGGCTCCGAAGCCCGCTCCGGCACCGGTCGCGCAGCCGGCCGAGCCGAAGCCGGCTACCCCGGCTCCGGCCGAGGTCGCGCCCGCCGCGCAGGCACCGGCCGCTCCGGCGGCCAAGGCTCCGGCGTCCGCGCCGAAGCCCGGTGGCCCGCGCCCCGGTCCGCGTCCGGTCCAGCAGCCGCAGGCTCCGGCCGCGTCGGCGGGTGGCTCCTCCGTGGTGCCGCCGAAGCCGCAGGGCCCGAAGCCCGCTGCTCCGCGCCCGCCGCGGCCCGGCAACAACCCCTTCGGCGTGGGTGGCGGCAACGCTCCCGCGCCGCGTCCCGGCCCCCGTCCGGGCCCGCGTCCCGAGCGTGACGACCGTCCGTCCGGCAAGCCCGGCGACGCCCGTCCGTCGGGCCCGCGTCCCGGTGGTGACCGCGACTCCCGTGGCCCGCGTCCGGGTCCCGCCGGTTCCGGCGGCCCGCGGCCGAACCCCGGCAACATGCCGCCTCGGCCGAACCCCGGCATGATGCCCGGCCGTCCGGCCGGTCCCCGTCCCGGCCCTGGTGGCGGCGGCGGTGGCGGTCGTGGCCCCGGTGGCGGCGGTGGCCGTCCCGGTGGCGGTGGCGGCGGTCGTCCCGGTGGCGGCGGTGGCGGCGGCGGCTTCCGTTCCGGCGGTCCCGGTGGCGGAGGCGGCGGTGGCGGCTTCCGCGGTGGCGGCGGTGGTGGCGGCGGTGGCGGTGGCTTCCGTCCCGGTGGCGGTGGCGGTGGCGCCCCTGCCGGCGGTGGCGGTGGCGGCGGCTTCCGCGGTCGTCCCGGTGGCGGTGGTGGCGCCGGTCGCGGCGGTACCGCTGGTGCCTTCGGCCGTCCGGGTGGTCCGGCGCGTCGCGGACGCAAGTCCAAGCGGCAGAAGCGCCAGGAGTACATGGACAACATGCAGGCGCCGTCGGTCGGTGGCGTTCGCCTGCCCAAGGGCAGCGGCGAGACGATCCGCCTGCCGCGTGGCGCCTCGCTGACCGACTTCGCCGACAAGATCAACGCCAACCCGGCCTCGCTGGTGCAGGTGTTGTTCCACCTCGGTGAGATGGTCACCGCGACGCAGTCCGTGTCGGACGAGATCCTCGAGCTGCTCGGCTCGGAGATGAACTACGTCGTGCAGGTCGTGTCCCCCGAGGAGGAGGACCGCGAGCTGCTGGAGACGTTCGACATCACCTACGGCGAGGACGCCGGTGACGAGGACGACCTGCAGATCCGTCCGCCGGTCGTGACCGTCATGGGTCACGTCGACCACGGTAAGACGCGACTCCTCGACACCATCCGCAAGGCGAAGGTGGCCGAGGGCGAGGCGGGTGGCATCACCCAGCACATCGGTGCCTACCAGGTGCCGACCGAGCTGGAAGGCAACCCGCGTCTGATCACCTTCATCGACACCCCGGGTCACGAGGCGTTCACCGCCATGCGTGCCCGTGGTGCGAACTCGACCGACATCGCGGTCATCGTCGTCGCCGCTGACGACGGCGTGATGCCGCAGACGGTCGAGGCGATCAACCACGCCCAGGCCGCCGAGGCCCCGATCGTGGTCGCGGTCAACAAGATCGACAAGGAAGGCGCCAACCCGGCCAAGATCCGTCAGCAGCTGACGGAGTACGGCCTGGTCGCCGAGGAGTACGGCGGCGACACGATGTTCGTCGACATCTCGGCGAAGCAGGGCATCAACATCGACGGCCTGCTCGAGGCCATCCTGTTGACGGCCGACGCCTCGCTGGACCTCCGGGCCAACCCGGACATGGAGGCCCAGGGTGTCGCGATCGAGGCGCACCTCGACCGCGGTCGCGGTCCGGTCGCCACGGTCCTCGTCCAGCGCGGTTCGCTGCGCGTCGGTGACTCGATCGTCGCGGGTGACGCGTACGGTCGCGTCCGCCGCATGGTCGACGAGCACGGCGACGACGTCACCGTCGCGACCCCGTCGCGTCCGGTGCAGGTCATCGGTCTGACCTCGGTGCCGCGGGCGGGTGACACGTTCCTCGTCGTCGAGGAGGACCGGGTCGCCCGGCAGATCGCCGAGCGTCGTCAGGCTCGCACTCGCAACGCGCAGAACGCCGCGAAGCGCAAGCGCGTCAGCCTCGAGGACCTGGACGCCGCGCTCAAGGAAACCAGCCAGCTCACCTTGATCATCAAGGGTGACAACTCGGGTACCGTCGAGGCCCTCGAGGACGCGCTCATGAAGATCGAGGTCGGCGACGACGTCGAGCTGCGCGTGATCCACCGCGGTGTCGGTGGCATCACCGAAGGCGACATCAACCTCGCCGTGGCCGGTTCCGCCATCGTCCTGGGCTTCAACGTCCGGGCCGAGGGCAAGGCGACCGAGCTCGCGAACCGCGAAGGCGTGGACGTCCGGTACTACACGGTCATCTACCAGGCGATCGACGAGATCGAGGCGGCCCTCAAGGGTCTCCTCAAGCCGGAGTACGAGGAGGTCCAGCTCGGCCGCGCCGAGATCCGGGACGTCTTCAAGTCCTCCAAGGTCGGCACGATCGCGGGTTGCATGGTCCTGTCGGGCGAGATTCGCCGCAACGCGAAGGCCCGCCTGATCCGGGACGGCAAGGTGATCGCGGAGAACCTCCCGGTCAGCTCGCTCAAGCGGTTCAAGGACGACGCCACCGAGGTCCGCGAGGGCTTCGAATGTGGTCTGACGCTCGGCAACTACAGCGACCTCAAGCTCGAGGACGTCATCGAGACGTACGAGATGCG
Source organism: Lentzea sp. NBRC 105346 (assembly GCF_030269605.1). Classification (GTDB taxonomy): domain Bacteria; phylum Actinomycetota; class Actinomycetes; order Mycobacteriales; family Pseudonocardiaceae; genus Lentzea. Next base: position 20,019 of record NZ_BSTQ01000007.1, on the reverse strand, counting down.
CGAGAAGCCGCGTAGCTGATCGTCTGTTCGCTGATGCGGGGCTGCCCACTCGGGCGGCCCCGCACCTGCGTTGGAGGAACTCGTGTACGTGGGGGCTCTTGAGCTGGACTTGCTGCTCGGCGATGTCCACTCGTTGAAGGAGAAACGCTCGGTCGTGCGCCCGATCGTCGCCGAACTGCGGCGGCGGTTCGAGGTCGCCGTCTCGGAGGCGGGTCACCTCGACCTGCACCGCCGGGCGTTGATCGGGGTGGCGGCCGTCGCCGCCGACGCCGAGCATGTCAGGGAACTGCTTGTCGCGTGTGAACGACTCGTGGCAGGCAGGCCCGAACTGGAACTGCTCTCCGCTCGTCACCGTCTGGTGGGACCGGAGGACGACTAGGAAGGGGAGGCTCGTGGCCGACACGGCACGCGCCCGCAAGCTCGCGAAGCGCATCTCGCAGATCGTCGCTTCCGCGCTGGAACATGAGGTCAAGGACCCGAGGCTGGCTCGGGTGACGATCACCGACACCAAGGTGACCGGGGATCTGCACGACGCGACCGTCTACTACACCGTGCTCGGCGAGAAGCTCGACACCGAGCCCGACTTCGCCGGTGCCGCCGCGGCTCTCGAGTCCGCCAAGGGTGTGCTGCGGTCGATGGTCGGTGCGCAAACCGGGGTCCGGTTCACGCCGACGCTGACGTTCGTGACGGACACCGTGCCCGATGTGGCGCGCAAGATGGACGAGCTGCTGGCTCGGGCTCAGGCCGCGGATGCCGAGGTGGCGCGGCTGGCTTCGGGTGCCCGGCACGCGGGGGAGTCCGACCCGTACAAGGCGCCGCGCGAGGACTCGGACGACGAGGACTGACACACTTTGCGGGTGGCCTGCGGCACGGCGACTCGTTGAACGGTTAACGTCTCCCGTGTGGCTGACGACCTGAGTACTGCCCTGGTGGAGGCGGCGCGCCTGCTGGCCGAGGCCCGCGATGTGACGCTGCTTTCGCATATCAACCCCGACGCGGACACGCTCGGCAGTGCGCTGGCGGTCGGCCTCGTGCTGCACCGCCGCGGCGCGCGCGTGCGGGTGTCGTTCGCGGAGCCGGACGTGGTGCCCGAGTCGTTGTTGTCGCTGGACGTGGCCGGCCTGCTGGTGCGGCCGGACGAGGTGCCCGACGAGGCGGAACTCGTCGTCGTGATGGACACCGGAAGTCTGCAGCGGCTCGGGAAGCTCGCGGATCGCGTGCCGAAGGCCAAGAAGGGCGCCGTCGTCATCGACCACCACGTGTCGAACACGAGGTACGGCACGGTGCACGTGATCGACGACCGGGCGGAAGCTACCGCGCTCGTCGCGCTGCGCGTGCTGGACGAGATGAAGGCCGAGATCGACGAGCCGGTGGCCCGGTGCCTGTACGCCGGGATCGTCACGGACACGCGGGGATTCCGGAACGCGGGGCCCGAGGTGCACCGCATCGCCGCGCGCTTGCTGGAGGCCGGGGTGGACGCCGAGGGCGTCACCAGGCCGTTGATGGACGAGCATCCGTTCGGCTACCTCAAGATGCTGTCGCACGTCCTCGGGCGCGCGGAGCTCGACCGGAACGCGGCCAAGGGGCTGGGGCTCGTGCACGCGACGGTCACTGTGGACGATGCCCAGGGGCTGCGCAGCGAAGAGGTCGAGAGCGTCGTCGACATCGTGCGGTCCGCGGAAGAAGCCGAGGTGGCCGCGGTGTTCAAGGAACTGCGGCCGCAGTACTGGTCGGTGTCACTGCGCGCGGTGTCCGAAGTGGACGTGCGGCGGGTGGCGCAGCGCCTCGGAGGTGGCGGGCACCGGCTGGCGGCCGGGTTCACCTTCGAAGGGACTGCCGAGCGGCTGCTGGCCGAGCTGAAAGAAGCGCTGGAGTCATGACACGCACAGGGAGCCCGCGGCTGCTGCGGGAGATCAACGACCGGGCCGCGATCGAGACGTTGTTGCGGACCGGGCCGATGACGCGGTCGGAGCTGGAAGAGGTCATCGGGCTGTCCAAGCCCGCGACGGCGCAGTTGCTGGCGCGGCTCGAAGAGGACGGCTGGGTCGTGCGCACCGGGTTGCGCGGCGGCGGGCGCGGTCCGCGGGCGCAGATGTGGGCGGTCAACGGGGGAGTGGGGCACGTCGCCGCCGTGGAGCTCACGCCCGACCTGATCGACGTGGCCATCGCGGACATCACCGGTGCCCTGCTCGCCGAGCACAGCGCGCCGATGCCGAAGAAGGACACGCTCACCGCGTTGCGCGACGTGCTCGCCAAGGCCGCCGGACTCGCCGGGCTGGAGCTGGACGCGCTCAGCCACGTCGTGATCGGCACGCCCGGCGCCGTCGACCCGGCCACCGGGCACCTCGGGTTCGCGCCACACCTGCCGGGTCTCGACGGGGTCGACCTGCCCGGCCGGCTGCGCGAGCTCTTCGGGACGTCGGTGAGCGTCGAGAACGACATCAACCTCGCCGCGCTCGAGGAGATGAGCACCGGGCGTGCCAAGGACGTGCGGAACTTCGTGCTGTTCTGGCCCGCGGACGAGATCGGGTCCGCGGTCGTCGTCAACGGTGTGCTGCTGCGCGGCGTCACGGGCGGTGCCGGTGAGGTCGACTCGATGCAGGTGCCCGGCGGGCGGTACGGCGACCAGGTGGACTCGGACGCGATCGTCGCGCTCGCCGCCGACCACGGGATCTCCGCTCCGACCGGGCTGGAGGCCGTGCGGCACGCGTTGGAGGCGGGCACCGAGGGGCGGGAGTTCCTCAAGAGCCTCGCGCACCGGATCGCGATCGGGCTGGCGAACGTCGTGTGTGTGCTGGACCCCGAACTGGTGCTGCTGTCCGGCGCGCTGGCGCAGGCCGGCGGTGAGGCGTTGTGCGAGCTGGTGTCGGCCGAGCTGCGTGAGCTCGTCGTGCCGCGGACGCCCGTGCAGCTCGCGCAGGTGACCGCGCACCCGGTGAAGTCGGGTGCGTTGCACTCGGCGCTCGCGGTGGCGCGGGAGCAGGTGTTCGGGATGCCGGCCACGGCCGCGCCGTTCCGGAGCCACATTGTCCAGTCTTGATCCTCACGACGGTGTGCCCGCCCGCCGGATCGCGGGGCTGGCGTTACCCGCGCTGGGGGTGCTCGCGGCCGAACCGCTGTACGTGCTCGTCGACACGGCTGTCGTCGGGCACCTGGGGGCGTTGCCGCTCGCCGGGCTCGCGCTCGGCGGGGTGGTGCTGACGCAGGTCTCGACGCAGCTGACGTTCCTGTCGTACGGCACGACGTCGCGGACGGCCCGGTTGCACGGGGCCGGTCGGCGGCGGGACGCGGTCGAGGAGGGGGTGCAGGCGACCTGGCTGGCGCTGGCCGCCGGCGTGGTCGTGTTGCTGCTCGGGCAGCTGTTCGCGGGTCCCCTGACGCGGTTGCTGGCGGGCAGCGGGGATGTGGCGGACGCGGCTGTGCAGTGGCTGCGGATCGCGTTGTTCGGCGCGCCGTTCATCCTCGTGACGATGGCGGGCAACGGCTGGATGCGCGGGGTCCAGGACACGAAGCGCCCGCTGCGGTACGTGCTGATCGGCAACGGCCTGTCGGCGTTGCTGTGTCCCGCGCTGGTGTACCTGGCCGGGTGGGGGCTCGTCGGGTCGGCGGCCGCGAACGTCGTGGCGCAGGTCGTCTCGGCCGCGTTGTTCCTCAAGGCGCTGGCGGTCGAGAAGGTGCCGTTGAAGCCGGTGCCGTCGTTGATGCGCGCGCAGCTCGGCATGGGCCGTGACCTCGTGCTGCGCAGCCTGGCGTTCCAGGCGTGCTTCGTCTCGGCCGCGTCGGTGGCGGCGCGGACGTCGATCGCGGCGGTCGGCGCGCACCAGGTGGTGCTGCAGCTGTGGACGTTCCTCGCGTTGCTGCTCGACTCGCTCGCGATCGCGGCGCAGTCGCTCGTGGGCGCGGCGCTCGGAGCATCGCGACAGAACCAGGCGAAGCGACTCGCTCGACAGGTCACCGGCTACGGACTGGTGTCCGGGATCGCGTTCGGAGTGCTGTTCGCGGCGCTAGCCGGAGTGCTGCCGAAGGCGTTCACGACGGACGCCGCGGTGCTCGCCGAGATCCCGCACGCGTGGTGGTTCTTCGTCGCGCTGCAACCGGTCGCCGGTGTGGTGTTCGCGCTGGACGGCGTGCTGCTCGGCGCCGGGGACGCGGCGTTCATGCGCAACGCGACGCTGATCTCCGCCATCGCCGGCTTCCTGCCGCTGGTGTGGGCGTCGCTGGCGTTCGGGTGGGGACTGGCCGGGATCTGGACCGGGCTGTCGGCGTTCATGGTGCTGCGCCTGGCCGCCGTGGTGTGGCGTGCGCGGTCCGGTCACTGGGCCGTGGTCGGCGCGGTCAGGGCCTGATCGACAGCACTGCCCGGCGCAGGAGGAAGACGACGATCGGCACCGCAACGACGATCGCGGCGACCGGACTGATCAGGTAGGCCAATCCGACGGCGACCAGGGCCGCGAAGGCCTTGATGATCGCGAAGCGTGGTCTTGTTTGCGAGCGAACGAGTGACCCCATGCGCAACAGGGTGACACGACGTGGCGCGCTGTGATGTCCGCCGAACGGCTGCTGTGTCGAAGCCCACGGCATGCAATCGTTACCAAAGTTGTTGTTTAGGCGATGTAACTAATGTCAGACCACTCCGACCTGGGGAGAGTGTCGCCTTGCCGTCCGATTCCGCCACCCGCCAAGCGTGGCTGATCTGGACCACCGCCGTCGTCGTCTACATCGCAGCCGTCTTCCACCGTTCCACGCTCGGCGTGGCCGGCCTGGCTGCCAGCGAGCGTTTCGGGGTAGGACCCGCAGCGCTCGGCGTCTTCACCGTCCTGCAGGTCGGTGTCTACGCGTTCATGCAGATCCCGACCGGGTTGCTGGTCGACCGGTTCGGCCCGCGCCGCGTGCTCACGCTCGCGGCGCTCCTGATGGGTACCGGGCAGCTGCTGTTCGCGGTCGCCGAGTCGTACCCGCTCGGTTTGGTCGCTCGTGCCGTGCTCGGTGTCGGCGACGCCATGACGTTCGTCAGCGTGCTGCGTCTGGCCGCGGCGCACTTCTCGGCCCGCCGGTTCTCGCTGATCGTGTCGCTGACCGCCGCGCTCGGTGGCGCGGGCAACCTGGTCGCGACCGTGCCGTTGACGTTCATGCTGTCGCACTGGGGCTGGACCTGGGCGTTCGTGATCGCCGGCGGCTTCACCGCGCTGTACTCGGCAGTGACTTTGTGGCGGCTGCGCGACCTGCCGGTTGGTGTCACACCGCCGGTTCCCGAGCCCGTGTCGTTCCGCGGCGTGCTGGGACGTGTCGCCGAGGCCTGGTCCGTGCCCGGCACACGCCTCGGGTTCTGGGCGCACTTCGCGACCATGTCGACGCCCGCGATCCTCGGCCTGCTGTGGGGGTTCCCGTACCTGGTGCAGGCGCAGGGGATGTCGCCGGAGCAGGCGTCGTCCATGCTCGGTCTGCTGGTGATCGGCGCGATCGTGTCGTCGCCGGTGATCGGTGCCGTCTTCTCCCGCAAGCCCGAGCTGCGGATGCCGATCGCCGGGTGGTTCGTGGCCGCTGCTCTTCTGGTCTGGACGGTGCTGCTTCTGTGGCCCGGTGGGGTCGTGCCGGTGCCGATACTCGCGGTCGCGTTCCTTGTGTTGACCGTCGGCGGTCCCATCTCGGGTGTCGCGTTCGCCCTGGCACGCGACTACAACCCGATGCAGCGGGTCTCCACCGCCAGCGGTCTGGTGAACGTGGGCGGGTTCACGGCGGTGACGATCGGCGCCCTCGGTGTCGGTGTGCTGCTCGATCTCTGCTCCGGCCTGGCGCCCGCCGTGGCGTTCCGGATCGCCCTGCTGGCGTGCGCGTTCGTCCTGCTGCTCGGCACCTGGCGGATGCTGGTGTGGTGGCGTCGCGCGCGGGCCGAGGTGTTCGCGGCCGAGGCGCGTGGCGAGACCGTACCCGTGCGGCTGCGGCGCAGGCGGTGGGACGCCTCCGCGAACCAGCCGACCGCCGCTTAGGATCTCCGCTCGTGAAGCAACCTGTTGCGCCTGGTCTGGTGGTCGTCGACAAGCCGGACGGCATGACCTCGCACGACGTCGTCGCCCGGATGCGACGCATCCTCGGCACGCGCAAGGTCGGCCACGCGGGCACGCTGGACCCGATGGCCACCGGCGTGCTCGTGCTCGGTGTCGAGCGCGCCACGAAGCTGCTGGGCCACCTGGCTCTGGACAGCAAGGCCTACCTCGCCACGATCCGCCTCGGCGCGGCCACCACGACGGACGATCTCGAAGGCGAGATTCTGTCCACTGTGGACGCATCCGATGTGGACGAAGACGCGATCATGGCTGGGGTCAGGGCTTTGACCGGTCCCATTCAGCAGGTGCCGTCCGCGGTGTCGGCGGTGAAGATCGACGGCAAGCGGGCCTACGCGCGCGTTCGGGCCGGTGAGACCGTGGAGATTCCACCTCGTCCGGTGACCGTGCACCGGTTCGACGTGCTGATGGTGCGGCGGCTCGACAAGTCCACCGAGCTCGACGTGATGGTCGAGTGCTCCTCCGGCACTTACGTGCGCGCTCTCGCGCGTGACCTCGGCGCTGGTCTGGGCGTCGGCGGGCACCTCGGGGCCTTGCGGCGCACCAGGGTCGGGCCGTTCGACCTGCGGGTCGCGCGGACGTTGGAGCAGCTGGAGGCCACTCCGGAGCTGTCGCTGGACCTCGACGCCGCCGTGGCCACGGCGTTCCCGCGGCGGGAGATCGACCCGCTGGAGGCGGCCGCTCTGTCGCACGGGCAGCGGTTGCCTGCTGGTGGGTTCGACGGGACTTACGGCGTTTTTGGGCCGGACGGGCACGTGATCGCGCTGGTGAAGGACGAGGGCAAGGTGGCGAAACCGGTCGTCGTGCTGAGCCCGGCTGGCTGAGAGCGGACCGGAGCGCGCCAGACGAGACGCCTTCAACGTAGGCTGATCGCCGTGCAACGCTGGCGCGGACTCGATCATCTACCAGGCGGCTGGGGCCGGTGCGTCGTCACCATCGGCGTCTTCGACGGTGTCCACAAAGGCCATCAGGCCCTGATCAGCCGGGCCGTCGAGCTGGCCCGCCAGCGGCACGTGCCGTGCGTGCTGATGACGTTCGACCCGCACCCGAGCGAGGTGGTGCGGCCCGGCAGCCACCCGGCGCAGCTCACGACGTTGCGGCGGCGGGCCGAGCTGGTCGAGCAGCTCGGCGTCGACCACTTCTGCGTGCTGCCGTTCACGGTCGAGATGTCGCGGATGCCCGCGGACGAGTTCGTGCACGAGGTGCTGGTCGAGCGGATGCACGCGGCCGCGGTCGTGGTGGGGGAGAACTTCACCTTCGGGCACAAGGCCGCGGGCAACGTCGAGCTGCTGAAAACGCTCGGGCACCGGTTCGGGTTCGTCACCGAGGGGGCGGACCTGGTCACCGCGGACGAGGTGACGTACTCGTCGACCTACATCCGCGCGTGCATCGACGCCGGGGACGTCACGGCGGCGGCGGAGGCGCTCGGCCGGCCGCACCGGCTCGAGGGCATCGTGGTGCGCGGGGACGGGCGGGGTAAGGAGCTCGGGTTTCCGACGGCGAACCTGTCCACGCCCAAGTTCGCCGCTGTGCCCGCGGACGGGGTGTACGCGTGCTGGTTCACCGACTCGCGCGGCAAGCAGCTCAAGGCCGCCGTCAGCGTGGGTACGAACCCGACCTTCTCCGGGCGCGAACGCCGGGTCGAGGCGTTCGTGCTCGACGTGGACGAGGACTACTACGGTCAGCGGGTGTCGCTCGACTTCGTCGAACGGCTCCGCGAGATGGAACGGTTCGACTCCATCGAGGCATTGCTGACGGAAATGCACCGGGATGTAGACCGAACGAGGGAACTGCTCGATCGGTCCTGACCGTCATATCAGGCGAAACCGCACATCCGGACGCCTGCGGCTGGCAGGATGCTGGGCGGACGACACCGGGCTACGGGAGAGGCGAAGGTGGAGGACCACAAGATCGTTCAGCGCAACCTTGCGTTGCAGCGCGAGTGGTACGGCGAACCGCTCGGCGACCGGGTGCGCCGGCTGGTCGTGGCCTTCAACGTGTCGCAGGCGCAGCTGGCCGACGTCCTGGGGATCAGCGCCCCGATGCTCAGCCAGGTGATGAGCGGCAGGCGGGCCAAGATCGGCAACCCGGCCGTGCTCGCGCGCATGATCATGTTGGAGCGCAAGGTGCTCACGCCGGACGTCGCCACCGGCGCGCCCGAGGCGTTGCAGCGCGCGCTCGACGACGTGCGCGAGTCGAAGCCGACCGTGTCGCGGGACTCACTGCCCGTGAACGGCGACGAGGCCTCCGGCCTGCTCGTGCTGCGCAGCGTCGCGGACCGCGCCGAGCTGGTCCAGGCCGCCGACATGCTCAGCGAGGACTTCCCGCACATCGCCGACCTGCTCCGCAAGGCCGGCCGCTCTAGGTGAAGCCCCGGCTCTTCACCGCGCTCTTTCCACCCGAAGAGGTGGTCCGTGAACTGGACGCGGTGCTCGACCGCTCCATGCGACTTCGCTGGGTGAAGCGCGAGAAGTGGCACGTCACGCTGTGCTTCCACGGTGAGCGGGCCGACCTGAGGCGCTTCCACGCCCTCAAGGAGCAGCCCGCGCCGACCCTCAAACTGCACGGTTTCGGGTCGTTCAAAGGCGGCATCCTGTGGGCCGGAGTCGAAGGTCGATTAAATGACTTGGCCCAAGCCGCCGGCTCCGATGAGAATTGGCAGGCGCACCTGACGATCGCGCGGGGCTATCGGAAACAGCCCATGCCGGACTTCACGAGTGCCACCTGGACGGCGACCGAAGCCGTCCTCATGAGCAGCCACGAAGGCGCCTACGTGCCCATCGCGCGGGTGGGCTTGCGCACGTGAGGGGGCCGTCCGCGAGGACGCCTGATAACCTTTCCAGTTGGGTCTGGCTGCGTTCCGTGGCGGCCAGTACCGACTACCCCGGTCCGGAAGACCTGACGCGGGGCCGCACGGAACCGATACAAGGAGAAACACCAAGTGGCACTGACCACTGAGCAGAAGAAGTCCATTCTCGGCGAGTACGGGCTGCACGACAGCGACACCGGCTCCACCGAGGCCCAGGTCGCCCTGCTGAGCAAGCGCATCGCTGACCTCACGGAGCACCTGAAGCAGCACAAGCACGACCACCACTCCCGCCGTGGTCTTCTGCTGATGGTCGGCCGTCGCCGCCGTCTGCTGAACTACCTGACCAAGGTGGACATCAACCGCTACCGCGCGCTGATCCAGCGCCTCGGTCTGCGCAGGTGATACTTGCCGAGGGGGAGTGACCGGAGTGGTCACTCCCCCTCGGCTTACAGCCAGGTGTATACAGAGCCCTGGCTGAAAAGAGGAAACAGGGAACACGCTCACGCGAGCAGTTCGCCGGTCCTCGGTAGTGGCCCCCTGGCAGCAGGAGTCCAGGGGACTTCGATCGAAGACCGGCCTCGTCAAGGCGTGTGCGTGTGCCCAAAAGACGAGGAGTCACAAGTAAATGACGGACATCGAGGTCCACGAGGCGACCGCCGTTATCGACAACGGCCGGTTCGGCTCTCGCACGATCCGGTTCGAGACCGGCCGGCTGGCCAGGCAGGCCGCCGGTAGCGTCGTCGCCTACCTGGACGACGACACCATGCTCCTGAGCGCCACGACGGCGTCGAAGCACCCCAAGGAGCAGTTCGACTTCTTCCCGCTGACGGTTGATGTCGAGGAGCGCATGTACGCCGCGGGCCGCATCCCCGGCTCGTTCTTCCGCCGGGAGGGCCGCCCGTCCACGGACGCGATCCTCACCTGCCGCCTGATCGACCGGCCGCTGCGTCCGTCCTTCGTGGACGGCCTGCGCAACGAGATCCAGGTCGTCATCACGGTGATGAGCCTGAACCCGGCCGACCTGTACGACGTCGTGGCGATCAACGCCGCGTCCGCGTCCACGCAGCTCGCGGGCCTGCCGTTCTCCGGCCCGATCGGCGGCGTCCGCGTCGCGCTGATCGAGGGCCAGTGGGTGGCGTTCCCGACCCACGAGCAGCTCGAGAAGGCCGTGTTCGACATGGTCGTCGCGGGCCGCATCGTCGGTGACGACGTCGCGATCATGATGGTCGAGGCCGAGGCCACCGAGAACGTGATCGACCTGATCGGCGAGGGCGCCACCGCCCCCACCGAGGAGGTCGTCGCCTCGGGTCTGGAGGCCGCCAAGCCGTTCATCAAGGTCCTCTGCGAGGCGCAGGCGCAGCTCGCGCAGGTCGCCGCCAAGGAGACCGGCGAGTACCCGACGTACCCGGCCTACCAGGCCGACGCCTTCGAGGCCGTCGAGCAGGCCGCGTCCGGCGAGCTCGCTCAGGCGCTGACCATCGCGGGCAAGCAGGAGCGCGAGGAGAAGCTCGACGAGATCAAGGCGGCGACGCTGGAGAAGCTCGCCGAGCAGTTCGAGGGTCGCGAGAAGGAGGTCGGCGCCGCGTTCCGCTCGCTGACCAAGAAGCTGGTCCGCCAGCGCATCCTGCGCGACAAGGTCCGCATCGACGGCCGTGGCGTCACGGACATCCGTGACCTCGGCGCCGAGGTCGCTGTGATCCCGCGGACGCACGGCTCGGCGCTGTTCGAGCGCGGCGAGACCCAGATCCTGGGTGTCACCACGCTGAACATGCTGCGCATGGAGCAGCAGATCGACTCGCTCTCCCCGGAGACGCACAAGCGGTACCTGCACCACTACAACTTCCCGCCCTACTCCACCGGTGAGACGGGCCGCGTCGGTTCGCCGAAGCGCCGCGAGATCGGCCACGGCGCGCTCGCCGAGCGCGCTCTCATGCCGGTCCTGCCGAAGCGCGACGAGTTCCCGTACGCGATCCGCCAGGTCTCCGAGGCGCTGGGCTCCAACGGCTCGACGTCGATGGGCTCCGTCTGCGCGTCGACCATGTCGCTGCTCAACGCCGGTGTGCCGCTGAAGGCGCCGGTGTCCGGTATCGCCATGGGGCTCGTCTCCGACGAGGTCGACGGCAAGACCGAGTACGTGGCGCTGACCGACATCCTCGGTGCCGAGGACGCGTTCGGCGACATGGACTTCAAGGTCGCCGGCACCAAGGAGTTCGTGACCGCGCTGCAGCTCGACACGAAGCTCGACGGCATCCCGTCCGAGGTCCTCGCGCAGGCTCTCGGCCAGGCCCGCGACGCCCGTTACACGATCCTGGAGGTCATGGCCGAGGCCATCGACCGCCCGGACGAGATGAGCGCCTTCGCGCCGCGCGTCACGTCGGTCAAGATCCCGACCGACAAGATCGGCGAGGTCATCGGCCCGAAGGGCAAGATGATCAACTCGATCACCGAGCAGACCGGTGCCGACATCTCCATCGAGGACGACGGCACGATCTACGTCGGCGCGGCGGACGGCCCGTCGGCCGAGGCCGCGATCGGCATGATCAACGCGATCGCGAACCCGCAGCTGCCGAAGGTCGGCGAGCGCTTCCTGGGCACCGTGGTGAAGACCGCGGCGTTCGGCGCGTTCGTCTCGCTGCTGCCCGGCAAGGACGGTCTCGTCCACATCTCCAAGCTGGGGAACGGCAAGCGCATCGCGAAGGTGGAGGACGTCGTCAAGGTCGGCGACAAGCTCCGCGTCGAGATCGCCGACATCGACCAGCGCGGCAAGATCAGCCTCATCGTGGTCAACGAAGAGGACGCCGAGAAGAAGACCGAGGCGCCTGCCGCTGAGGCTGCCGAGGCTCCCGAGGCGACCCCCGCGCAGTGATCGTGACGGAAACAAAGGCGACGGCCGCGGGTGCTTCCACCCGCGGCCGTCCGCGTACTGGACGGTTGGGGCACCTGCAGCGGCCCGGCAGCACCGTGGTGCTGGAGCGTTCCGAGGGCTCCGAGGTGCGGCGCAGCATGCTGCCCTCGGGCCTGCGCGTGATCACCGAACGCATTCCGAGCGTGCGCTCGGCGTCGGTCGGGCTGTGGGTGCAGGTCGGGTCGCGCGACGAGCGCCCCGAGGTCGCGGGTGCGGCGCACTACCTGGAACACCTGCTGTTCAAGGGCACCGCGCGGCGCACCGCCAAGGGCATCGCCGAGGAGATCGACGCGGTCGGCGGCGAGCTGAACGCGTTCACCGCGAAGGAACACACCTGCTACTACGCGCACGTGCTCGACGAGGACCTGGCGCTGGCCATGGACCTTGTGTGCGACGTGGTGTTCGACGCGGTGTGCGGGCCGCGTGACTTCGAGACCGAACGCGGTGTCGTGCTCGAAGAGATCGCGATGCGCGACGACGACGCGGAAGACCTGCTGCACGACGCGTTCATCGAGGCGCTGCTCGGCGGGCACGCCCTGGGACGTCCGGTGCTGGGCACCGAGAAGTCCATTCAGGACATGGACCGCGACGCGCTGTACACGTTCTACCGCAAGCGTTACACGTTGCCGCGCATGGTGCTCGCGGTCGCGGGCAACATCGAGCACGCGCACGTGATGCGGTTGGCGCGCAAGGCGATCGGCGAGCGGCTGTCCCGCACGGGCACGGCCGTCGCGCCGCGGACCGGACGGGCCCGCATCCCCGGAAACCGCAAGCTGGTGCTGCACACCGACGACACCGAGCAGGCTCACCTGATGCTCGGCGTGCGCGGGCTGGACCGGCACGACGAGCGCCGGTTCGCGATGAACGTCCTCAACGCCGCGATCGGCGGTGGCATGAGCTCGCGGCTGTTCCAGGAGGTCCGGGAACGGCGCGGCCTGGCGTACCAGGTGTACTCCTCGGCCGGCCTGTACGCGGACACGGGCACGCTCTCGGTGTACGCGGGCTGCCAGCCGGACCGCCTCGGCGATGTCGCCGGCGTCGTGCGCGAGGTGCTGTCCGACGTCGCCAAGCACGGCATCAGCGACGCGGAGGTGGCGCGCGGCAAGGGACAGCTGCGTGGCGCGCTCGTCCTCGGTCTCGAGGACACGAGCTCCCGCATGTCGCGCATCGGCAAGAGCGAGCTGAACTACGGCGACCACCTCAGCGTGGAGCAGACCCTGGCGCGCATCGACGCGGTCACCGCGGACGAAGTGGCGTCGCTCGCACGTGATCTGTTCCGCCGTCCCGTCGCCGCGGCCGTGGTCGGGCCATACGATCACGCCGACGATCTTCCTTCTCAGGTGCACGAGGTGATTGCATGATCCGCGTCGGAGTGCTCGGCGCTCGGGGCCGCATGGGCGCCGAGGTGGTCCGGGCCGTCGAGGGCGCACCGGACATGGAGCTCGTGGCGCAGGTCGACGCGGGCGACCCGTTGTCGGCGCTGACGGACGCGGGCGCCGAGGTCGTCGTCGACTTCACGCAGCCGCACGTGGTGATGGACAACCTCAGGTTCTGCGTCGACAACGGGATCCACTCCGTCGTCGGCACGACCGGGTTCTCCGAGGAGCGGCTCGCCACGGTCGCGTCGTGGCTCGAGGACAAGCCGTCGGTCGGTGTGCTGATCGCGCCGAACTTCGCGATCGGTGCCGTGCTGTCGATGCGCTTCGCTTCGATCGCCGCGAAGTACTACGAGTCGGCCGAGGTCATCGAGCTGCACCACCCGCGCAAGGTGGACGCCCCGTCGGGCACCGCCGCGCACACCGCGCGGCTGATCGCCCAGGCCCGCAAGGCCGCGGGCGTCGGCCCGATGCCGGACGCCACCACGGAGGAGGCGCCCGGTGCCCGCGGCACCTCCGTCGACGACGTGCGCGTCCACTCGTTGCGGATCACCGGCATGATCGCCCACCAGGAGGTCGTGTTCGGCGCCGAGGGCGAGACGCTGACCATCCGGCACGACTCGCTGGACCGCAAGTCGTTCATGCCGGGTGTGCTGCTGGCGGTGCGGGAGATCCTGACCCACCCCGGTCTCAGCGTCGGGCTCGACACGTTCATGGACCTGTGAACACTCGCGTCACCGCACTGATCCTGACCGCCTGCCTGGTGGTCTACTTCGTGCTGCTCGGCCAGCGCGGGGTGCTGTTGATCGGCACGGGTGAGCCGGTCGGGATCGCGCTCGGCATCGGCGTCCTGCTGCTGCCGTTGATCGGCGTGTGGATCGCCTGGACGAACCTCAGGTTCGGCTGGCAGACGGAGAAGATGGCGCGGGAGCTGGCGGACCAGGGCGGCCTGCCCGACACGTCCGCGCTGCCGCGCCGTCCCTCCGGCCGCGTCGACCGCGACGCCGCCGACGCGTGGTTCGAGGACCGCCGCGCCGAGGTCGAGGCGACGCCGGAGGACTGGCGTGCCTGGTTCCGGCTCGCCCACGCGTACGACATCGCGGGCGACCGCCGGCGGGCTCGCGAGACCATGCGACGGGCCATCGAGCTGCACTCCTAGCTCAGGCCGTCGAGCACTCGGTCGAGGCCCCAGACGTACTGCTCGGTCGAGATGTAGGCGGCCATCACCTCCGTGCTGGCCGCAGTGCGCGGAAACACTTGCGGTGGAACGGCTTCGAAGGCTTTTCTGCGGGTGTTGATCCGCTCTTTCTCGGGTGGCGCGGGCATCTTCGGGTCGAGTTCCGCGGCCTCCAACGCGATCGACCCCAGCATGTAGACGATCAACAGGTAGGACGCGCGCGCCGCGTCCTCTTGGGACAGTCCGACCTCGGCCAGCAGATCGAGCAGCCGTTCGCCGAACTCCAGCGCCCTCGGTCCGTCCATGGGTGCGCCCAGCAGCAGCTTGGTGGCACCGGGGTGGTCGAGCAGCCGTTTGCGCAACCCGAGCCCGACCTCGTGAATCCGTTGCCGCCAAGGGATTCCGGTATCCGCGAGCACGTCGAGGCTCTGCTCGCCGATCAGGCGGTCGACCACGGCCCGCAGCACGGCCACCTTGTCCGGGAAGTACGTGTAGATCGCGTTCGGCGCCACGCCGACCTCACTCGCGATGCTGCGCACCGACACGGCGTCGCCACCGCGTTCGTCGAGCAACTTCAGCGCGGCGGTGACGATCACGTCGCCGGACAGCGAGCGCTTCGGGCCAGGTTTCACGGCACTCCCTCTTGACTCGATCTCTGTACAGCGTACAGACTCGAAGAATGTTGTACACCGTACAGAGATCTGCTCGTGGGTTGATGGTCGCGGCCGTGGTCGCGGCGAACGTGGCGTTCGTCCTGCTCGGCGCCTCTTTCGACTATCCGGCCGTGCTGCGGTATCCAGACGCAATGGCTCGGTTCCAGGCCGACGCCGGGGTGATCGGGGCCGAGTTCGCCCTGCTGGCGTTGGGCGCTGCGTTGCTGGCGCCGATCGCGTGGCTGGTGGACCGGCGCACCGCCTGGCTCGGCATTCTTGCCGCTGCGGTGCAGGTCGTCGGGCTGCTCCGGTGGCCGCTCGTCGTGCCGCACCTGACCGACGTGTCGACGTTCCACACGCTCAACCTCGTGCTGGGCGTGATCGTGGGAGAGACGCTCGGGTACCTGTTCACCGCGGCATGGACGGCCGCGATCGCCTGGCGGTTGAAGGGTTTTCTCAAGTGGCTGGGCGTGGTGTCCGCGGTGATGATCGCGAGCGGCGTGGTTCCGGCGTTGGGGCTGGTCAACTTCGCCGGCTACCTCGCGTGGAGCGTCTGGCTGCTGGTGCTCGCTTTTCGGTCGAGCGGTTCCGGATCGATCTCCGACCGACCTTCGAGAACCTCGTCGCATGAGCGAGACGTTGACGCTGAAGGCGCGCGCCCAGGCCCCGCTCGAGCGGGTGCACCGGGCGCTGACCGACGCGGGGGAACTGCGCGCGTGGCTCGCTGAGCACGCTGCCGTCGAACTGCCTGGCACGTATGGGTTCTGGGGTCGCTACACACCCGAGGGGGATGCGCCGCATCAGCGGCCGTTACACGTCGACGACCACACCGTGCGGGTCGCGTGGCTGCTCGACGGTGTGGAGACCGTGCTCGAGTTCTCGTTGGCTTCGTTGGACGGCGAGACGATCATTTCGTTGTCGCAGACGGGTTTTCCCGGCTGGCACGAGGCCGCTCGCGCCACCACGATCCGCGGCGTGCTGCACACGTTCTGGGCGTTGTCGCTGGCGAACCTGGTCGACCACGTCGAGGGCCGGCCGTTGACGCCGCGGGCGGACTTCACCGCGTCCGAGATGCGTGCCGTCGTCGACATCGGTGCCGCGCCGGCGGACGTTTTCGACGCGTTGACCGATCCGGAGAAGTTCAGCCGGTGGTTCGGTACCGAGATCGGCATCGAGCCGTTCGTCGGCGGCCGGTTCGCCATGGGTGGCCTGGAGAACGACCCGTCGCCGGCGAAGATCGTCTCGTTCGCACCGGGGCGCTCGCTGGTCGCCTCGTGGGACGAGGGCGGCATGGTGGCCTCGTGGGAGCTCGCGGGTTCCGGCGGCGGGACGCGGGTGACGTTCGTGCAGAACGGGTTCGGGCCGGCGCACTTCGGGTCGTGGCTGGGATGGCTGGCCGGGTTCGCCGAGCTGCGGCGGTTCCTGGAGTACGCCGACTGGCGGTCGCTGTTCGTGACAGTTCCGCTGGGTGTTGAATAATCGCGGGTATTTCGTAACCGTGAGAGCTAGATCATTCGGCTTTCACCCGTTTGCGCTTTGGATTGTCCGGCGCGCGCTCGATACGTTAAGGGTCGTGCCGGACAATGCCAAACTCACCGTCGCCTGCCTCGTCATCGTCGCCGCCGTGACCGCGTCGCTCGTACTCGGTTAGGCGATCCAGCCCGCGAACATCGCGGGTGAGGCGGCCAGCAGGCTGAACCGGGCGAAGCGGCCGACCGTGCTGGTCGTCACGAACAATGTGGTCGACATGCCCGAGAACCCCGCGAGCACGCTCGTCGCCATGAACGGCGGCAGGCCGACCACAGAACTCACCGCATGCGTGCCGAACATCCAGTGCGGGTGCCGGTGGCAGCGGTCGCGCACCCACTCCATCCAGCGCTGCCAGCGTGACTTCGGCTTGTCCGGGTCGCGTTCCTTCTTCTTGCGCTGCAGGAACTTCGGCAGGTGCAGATCGCCACGGGCGGCGTAAAAGTAGAGCAGCTTGCCGATGACCTGCCCGGCCGCGACGGCAGCGCCGACGAGCCAGCAGGTCATTCCCGTCTGTTGCGTCGCCAGGCCCAGCACGAACAGCTCGATGCTGATGAGCGGAATGATCGCTGAGCCCAAGGCGATGCCGAAGGTCAGTGCCACCCAGGCAATCACCCGGCCGAGGCTACCAACCTCACATCAGCCGAGTCTTATCGACAGCTCTCCGGTCACTCTCACTTCACGCAACGGTCGCCCGCCCGCGTCCAAAGTGCGTACCGTGCCGTCCGGCATCCAGCCCAGTCGTTCATAGAACGCCTTGGCCGCGCGGTCCGCCTCCGGAATCCACGCGATGCCGCGGGTGGCCCCTTCTTTCTTGAGCGCTTCGGCCGCGGTGGCGACGAGGCGGGCGCCGTGGCCGCGCCGGCTCCACCGTGGTTCGACGAGCACGCTGACGAGGGCGGTGGTGGCGGCGTCCTCGGGCAGCGATCCGTCCGCCTTCGCCACTTCTTCCTCCGGAGCGGCCCCGGCGACGATGAAGCCGACGGTCCACTCGCCTTCGGTCGCGACGAAGACCCCGCCGTGGTCCACGGCCTCCTGCCACGCCGGTCCGGCGTCGAGACCCTCCAGGACCTCGGCCGGAAGGAGATCCGCGTACACCGCGCGCCACGTGTCCCGGTGGATGCGGGTGATCTCGGGAACGTCGTCGGGAGTGGCGGCGTGGACGCCGGCGTCGGCCATGCCGGAAACCTAGTGGATGGCACTGCGGGCTTGTCGCAGTGATCCCGTTCATACCGGGAAGTCCTTTTGCCGCAACCGATCCGCAACACCCCCCGATCGTGATCTCCGCATGCCGACCTTCGTCGGTTAGGGTTTTTGTTCATGTCCAAACAGACAGCATGGACGCTCGCGGACCTCTCGGCGTTGCCCGAGGACTGTGCGGTGGAGGTGCTAGACGGCGCTCCACTGGTGCGCGCGAACCCGTTGCCGGTCCACCAAAGGATCATCCGTCGCCTGGCGTCCGCACTGGAGACCCAACTGCCCGACGCGTGGCAACTGGAAACGCGTGTCCCGTTGTTGCTGGCCGACAACCCGCTCGACTACCTGTGCCCGGACCTGGTGGTCTTCGGCGCGGACGTCCCGCTGACGGAGCGGTTCGTGTCAGGCGCCTCGGTCCTCCTGGTGGTCGAGATCGTCGGCACCAACCCGTCGATCACCAACGCCTACGCGCGCGCCCGCATCCCGCACTACTGGCGCGTGGAGGAGAACTCGGTGCAAACCCACGTCCTGGACACCGGCCGCTACGTGCCGACGGGCGTCTGCGCCCTGTCTGACGTGCGCTTTTCCTGAAATTGTCGGACAGTCGTGGCAACATCCGTCCCGTGCAGACGATGAGCGCGGATGTTGCCCGCCGAACCGCGTTGGCGGCGCAGGGCTTCGCCGACCCCCGACCTGTCTCGGCGCCGGGCCGGCGTCACCTGCAGCGAGTCATGTCCCGAGTCCAGCTGATCCAGCTCGACTCGGTGAACGTCGCCGTGCGCGCGCACTACATGCCGTTGTTCAGCAGGCTCGGCGCCTACTCGCCGTCGCTGCTCGACGACGCGGCCTGGTCTCACACCGCCCGCAAACCGCGCATGCTGGTGGAGTCTTGGGCGCACGAGGCGAGCCTGATTCCGGTGGAGGACTGGCCGCTGTTGCGTTCCGGCGCCAAGAAACCTGGGTGGTGGCGGCATTACGCCCACCTTTTGGAGGACGAACCGGGGCTGGGTGACGAGCTGCTGGCCGCCGTTAAGGAGCTCGGCCCGATCGGCGCTGGGCCGCTGGAGCGGGCTCTGTTGCAGGAGTCGCAGCGGTCCCGTGGTCCTTGGTGGGATCGTTCGGAGGTTAAGCGGCTCTGCGAGTACTTCTTCGGGCTGGGCGTTCTGACCACCGGTACTCGTAAGGGGTTCGAGCGCCTCTACGACCTGTCCGAACGTGTGCTGCCGCCCTCGGTCTTGTCCCGTGAGGTGTCTGCTGAGGAGGGTGCCCAGGCGTTGGTGACCCGCGCTGCTGTGGCGCTTGGGGTGGCTACTGAGCCTGATCTGCGGGACTACTACCGGCTTGATCCACGCCGTAGTCAGGCGGCGGTGGCTTCGTTGGTGGCGGATGGGGTGTTGGAGCCCGTTTCTGTTGATGGCTGGAAGGCTCCCGCCTATCGGCACGTTTCTGCGCGGACGCCTCGGCAGGTTCGTGGGCGGGCTCTGTTGTGTCCCTTTGATCCGTTGATCTGGGAGCGGGCTCGTACTGAGCGGATCTTCGGGTTCCGGTACCGCATCGAGATTTATGTGCCTGAGGCTCGGCGGGTTCACGGGTACTACGTGTTTCCGTTCCTGTTGGACGGTCACCTGGTTGCTCGGGTGGATTTGAAGGCTGATCGGGCGGCTGGGGTGCTGCGGGTTCAGGGGGCGTTCGCGGAGGACGGGGTTGATCGGGCTCGGGTTGCGGTGGAGTTGGGGGAGGAGTTGCGGCTCATGGCCTCTTGGTTGGAGTTGTCCGGGGTTGTGGTGAATGGGCGGGGGGACCTGGCGGCTGAGCTTGCCGCCGTGGCTTGAGGCTCGGGGGCGGGAAGGTACGGCTCGCGGGGCTGGGTGGGCTCGCGCGGGGCTGAGGTGCGGACTCGCCGGGGCTGAGCTGAGGACTCGCGTGGAGCGGGAGGCGGGGCGCCGAGCGGGGGCCGGGATTGTTGGGGCCGTGGCGCTGTCGGTCGGCTTGCGTTTGTGTTGACGCGGCGGCTTGTGTGGTGGGTTGCGTCGTGTGACGCGCTGACTTCCTTGGCTGCCGGTTGGGTGCGTGGTTGCGCCTTGGCTGCCGGTTTCGTGCGTGGTCGCCTTTTACTGCTCGGGGCTCCGCCCCGGACCCCGGCTCAGCTCAAAGAGGGGCCCTCCCTGGGGTCCGGTTTCGTAGTGGGTTGCGTTGGGGTGGTGGGCCCCTCCCGTCGCATCGCACCTGAGGCAGCCGCATCCGAGACCCCAGGTCAAGCGAAAAGCGTGCTTGACCTGGGGTCTCGGATGCGGCAGGGCTTCGCCTGCGATG
>NZ_BSTQ01000006.1:361573-437026 GCF_030269605.1 Lentzea sp. NBRC 105346 | reverse complement strand
GATCGGGCAGACTATGAGCCACGGCCACCACTTGTCATGATCGAGTTCTTTGGACGGAACCCGAAAATGATCAAGCGGTGGCCGTGCTCATGTCAAAGATCAGGAGCTTCCCGGTTAAAACACCAGCGCTGGGAAAGCTCCCCCCATAGCACCCCGGAATACGCGGCTCATGGTACGACGTTGATCGAACCATGAGCCGTCTTCGTGAGATCCCCCTGTCCGTCCTAGACCTGGCACCCATCACGTCGGGCTCGGACGCCACCACCGCACTGCGCAACACCCGCGAGCTGGCCCAGCTCGCCGAGCGGCTGGGGTTCACGAGGTACTGGGTCGCCGAGCACCACAACATGCCGGGCATCGCCTCGTCCGCGCCGGCCGTGCTGATCGAGCACATCGCGTCGGCCACATCGACGATCCGGGTGGGCTCCGGTGGCGTGATGCTGCCGAACCACCCGTCTCTGGTGGTGGCAGAACAGTTCGGCATGCTCGAAGCACTGCACCCCGGCCGCATCGACTTGGGCATCGGCCGCGCGCCGGGCACGGACCAGCGCACCGCGCGGGCGTTGCGCCGCTCCGAGGCCGGCCTGTCCGCCGAGGACTTCCCGCAGCAGCTGACCGAGCTCATGCAGTACTTCGCCGGCACGGCCGACATCGCCGCCGTCCCCGCCGCGGGCAACCGCCCGCCGTTGTGGCTGCTCGGTTCCAGCGGCTACAGCGCGCAGGCCGCCGGGATGCTGGGCCTGCCGTTCGCGTTCGCCCACCACTTCAGCGCTCAGAACACGCTGCCCGCGCTCGAGCTGTACCGCCGCCACTTCCGGCCTTCGGAGGTGCTCTCCGAGTCGTACGCGATGGTGTGCGCGTCCGTGATCGTGGCCGACACCGACGAGCACGCCCGCTGGATCGCCGGGCCGGGGGCGCTGTCGTTCGTGCGGCTGCGCCAGGGCCGTCCGGGACCGTTGTCATCGCCCACCGAGGCGGCCGAGTACCCGTACACCGACATCGACCGGTTGGTGATCGAGGACCGGATGGCGACCCAGATCATCGGATCGCCGGAGACGGTATCCGAAGGAATTTCACAACTCCTTGATAACACTCAGGCCGACGAGCTGATGGTGACCACCATCGTGCACGGCCACGAGGACCGCCTCCGTTCCTTCGAATTGCTCAGCGAACTCGCCGAACGGACGCCGCAGCTGGGCCGTTCAGCCGTACATACGTGAGTCGGTTAGGCGTGACCTTCACGTTTCGCACGTATGGCACTGGTCTGAACGGGTGATAAACGGCTCCACTTGTAGCGCACGGCACACCCTGCGCGATGATCGGTGTGAGCGCGCACGCCCCCCGACGCGCTCCCTAGCTTCCGAGCACGGCCGCCGCCGCGGTCGGCGTGGGTGACACCACAGGGCATGTGGTGCCGCCCACGCCGACATGGGCTTCCCATCACGAGACGGCCACACTCGTGCACCAGGTCCGCGTCAGGACCCCGTTTCCGTTCCATGTCACACATCGCACCGTCATCGTTGACGGTGAGTTCGTGACGGCCCGCCGCCGGGGCGGGAAGGGGGAAGGTTCGTGAGGTTCGCCGTGAAGGCAGCGGGCTTGTGCCTGTTGCTCGCCGTGGCGGGATGCGCGGGCCAGAGCGTCGCCGTCGCCCCCGATGAGCCCGTGCTGCAACGCGCCGAGTCGCGCGGCGGCTTCGCCGGCTTCGGCACCCAGCGCGTGTGGGCCAGTGGCCTGTCGATCACCGTCGCCCCACCCCAGTCGCTCAAGCCCAGCGAGACCGCGTTCCCCCAGGCGCCACGCACCGCCGTGTTCACCGTGACCGTGTTCAACGGCTCGAAGAGCGCGTTCCGGCCCGCCCAGCTGACCGTACGGGCTCTGGCGGGCGGTCAGCCGACGCCGGAGCTCACCGACTCCGTGCAGGGTCTCAACGGCCTCGCGGCGGCCGTGAGCGAGCTGCAGCCGGGCCAGGACACCAAGCTGACGCTGGCGTTCGCCGTGCCCGCGGACCCCGTGGAACTCCAGCTCACCGTGCTGCCCGGTGGTCCCGGCCAGGACACCCCGTCGGTGTTCTCGGGCCGCGCGTAAGTTCTGGGGTCATGAGCGAACGACTCAATCCCGGCGACCAGGCGCCGGGCTTCACCCTGCCCGACAGCGAGGGCAAGCCGGTGTCGCTGTCCGACTACCTGGGCAAGTCCGTGGTCGTGTACTTCTACCCGGCCGCCTCGACCCCCGGTTGCACCAAGCAGGCGTGCGACTTCCGGGACAACCTGAGCGTGCTCGCCGAGTCGGGCTACGAGGTCATCGGCGTCTCCCCCGACAAGCAGGAGAAGCTGGCGAAGTTCGCGGCCGAGGAAGGCCTGAACTTCCCACTGTTGGGCGACCCGTCGCGCGAGGTGCTCAAGGCGTGGGGCGCGTTCGGCGAGAAGCAGAACTACGGCCGCACGGTCGAGGGCGTGATCCGCTCGACGTTCCTGGTCGGCCCGGACGGCAAGATCGTGAAAGCGATGTACAACGTGCGCGCGACCGGTCACGTCGCGAAGCTGCTGCGCGAACTTCCCGCGTGATTCCGTGGTTGCCGCCGCAACTCTTGCGGCGGCAACCCCTTCTTCGGGTATGGTCGAGGCGAGGGCAGGTAACAAGCCGCCCCAGTTTCCGGTGAGGGTGATACACCGTGTGTCGCTTGACGGCACCCAACGGCCCCGACATCCCGTCTGATTTCGTTCTGCGAGTCCACTTCCCCACTCGCGGCGGCTGACACCTGGGCTTTTCCGCCCGTTCGTCAACCGTCCTCTTAAGCGCGCACTCGCCCGGCGAGGCGTGTATTTGTGCTGGGAAAATTCAATGCTGAAGTGGATATTGCTGACCGTCGCCATTGGCGCGGAAGTTTTCGCAACCCTCTGTCTTCGCGCGTCCGACGGTTTCACAAAACCCTTGCCGGTAGCCGGACTCGCGCTCGGTTTCTGCACCGCCCTGTATCTGGAATCGGTGGTGATCCGGCTCGCACTCCCGGTCGCGATCACCTACGCGATCTGGGCTGGTGCGGGCATCGCGCTGGTGGCGATCGTGAGCCGCGACCCGCTCAACGTCGCCATGGTCGTGGGCATGGCCCTGATCGCGGCCGGCGTATGTGTCGTTTCCGTCGCCCACGCACACGCCTGACCGATAACGTCGCGCGGGTGGGTTTAGAGATCGCCGCCGGCAAGATCGGCCAAGCCGTGGCCCAGCACGCCGCCAAGGCCTGGTTGTCCAAGCGCCGCAAGACAAAAGACCGCACGGAGCCACTCGCTGTGCTTGCCGCCGACGAGCTCGCCAAGCCGTGGCAGCTCGCGAAGCTGGACCACCTCGTCGAAGGGATCGGCCACCAGGTCACCGAGCAGCTCGACCCGGTGCTCGAACGCTGCGGTTCCTTGCCGGACAACGAGATCGAGGCCGCACTTACTGCGGTGCTCGACGCTCTGGCGGAGATCGACCTGTCCGACGACGCGCTGCTGTCCGACGACGCCGACCCGGAGCAACTGGCCGAGCGCATCCGCCGGGAGGTGCCTGCCCCGGCGGGCCTGGCCGAGGGTGCCGAGCGGCTCTACGGAATCGCGCTGGACCAGGCGTGCCGCTACCTGGTCCAGGTGATCCGGCATCTGCCGTCGTTCCAGCCACGTGCTCTGGCCGAGGTGCTCAGCCGTGCTGCTGCCCAGACGGCGCGACTCGACGAGCTGCTGGCGCGCGTGCCCCGCACGAGCCTCCACGCGCCGCAGGGCACGGCCAACGACGCCGAGTTCCGCGACGAGTACCTGCGCTACCTCGCGACGTCGCTGGACCGCCTCGAACTGCTCGGCCTGAGCATGAAGAACCGCCCGAAGCTCGCTTTGAGCGTGGCGTACCTAAGCCTCTCAGCGTCTGGAAGCTCCGACAGCCTCTTCGAGCAGAGGCTGGCCGATGAGCTCAGCGCGATCCGAGTGGAATCCGCGATGTCCCGCCGGACCCTGGTGCGGGGCGAGGCGGGCTCGGGCAAGACGACCTTGCTGGACTGGCTCGCCATTACCGCCGCACGCGGCCGCTTCACCGACGACATGCAGTCGTGGAACGGCTGCATCCCGTTTCCCATCCGATTACGCCGGTACGCGGACGCGCCGCTACCCAAACCCGAGGAGTTCCTCGACCACGGTGCCGGCCCGCTGGCAGGCATGATGCCGAAACTGTGGGTGCACCGCGCGCTCAAGTCCGGTCATGGGCTGGTACTCGTGGACGGCGTGGACGAGGTGCCGCCAGGCAAACGGCATCTTGTCCGCGAGTGGCTCCGCGAACTGTGCACCGCCTTCCCCGAGGCGCGCTTCGTGGTGTCGTCACGTCCGGCCGCCGCCGACCAGAAGTGGCTGGGCGACCTGGGTTTCAAGTCGGTGCTGCTGGAGCAGATGAACCCCGCCGACGTGCGCAGGTTCCTCGAACGCTGGCACGTCGCCGCACGGGACGCGGACTCGTTGCCGTGCCCGGTCGACGCTCTGCCCGCGGCGCAACGCCGGCTGCAGAACCAGCTGGACAACCGCGACCACCTGCAGTCGCTCGCCGCGAACCCGTTGCTGTGCGCGATGTTGTGCGCGCTGAACCTGAGCCGCACGTCCGAGCTGCCGAGCAGCCGCATGGAGCTGTACCAGGCGGCACTCACGATGCTGCTGGATCTGCGGGACGCGGAACGGGAGATCGCGGGCCTGCTCACCGCCACCGAGAAGACAGTGCTGCTGCGCGACCTGGCGTGGCGCCTCACCCTCGGCAACCGCAGCCAGCTGCCGACGCCGAAGGTGCGGGAACACGTGACCCGCAAGGTGCGTGCGATGCCCAACGTCGTCGTTGACGCGGAGACGATCGTTTCGCACCTTCTCGAACGCAGCGGCGTCGTCCGCGAGCCCGTGCCGGGACAGGTCGACTTCGTGCACCGGACGTTCCAGGAGTACCTGGCGGGTGCGGAGGCGATGCAGGACGGCCAGATCGAGACTCTCGCCGGGCACGCGCACCAGGACTCGTGGTCCGAGACGATCGTCCTCGCATGCGGACACGGCCAGCGCAGCCAGGTCAGTGAGTTGCTCGGCGACATCCTCGACCGCGCCGACCGGGAACCACGGCACGCCCGGCGCCTGCGCCTGCTCGCGGCCGCGTGCCTGGAAACGGTCCCGGACGTGGCCCCCGACGTGCACGACCGGGTCAACCAGGTCATCGAGAACCACCTGGTGCCACCACGCAGCCTGAAAGAAACCCACTCCCTGGTGACGATCGGACATCGCGTCCTGCGCTACCTGCCCGCGAGCCTGGACAGCTTGTCCGACGCCGTCGCGAGGGCGACCGTGCGCGCCGCGGCGGCGACCGGTGCTCCCGAGGCGATCGCCAAACTGGCCTGCTACGCCGGGGACGCACGGTCCTGTGTGCAGACCGAACTGGCGGCCGCGTGGCAGCACTACGACCCCGAGAGGTACGCGAAGGAGGTGCTGGCCGAAGCACCACTGGACGACGGACGCATCGTGATCGGCACTACGCGGCAGGTGCCGCACCTGGGGCTGCTGCGCTACCTGTCCGCGGTTCACCTCAATCTGGACGTTTCCGATCATCAGCGTGATCTGGCGTTTCTCGACTCGGTGCCACACCTCGAAAGGCTCCAGGTCAGGTTCGAAGGTCGTGTCGACCTGACCCCGCTCACCGCGCATTCACGGCTGCACACGCTGTCGCTGACCGGAGCCCACAGCTTTGACAACTACGCGGTGCTGTCGGAGCTGCCCGAGCTGAGGTCGTTACAGTTCACGACGGTTCTCGAGCACCAGGACCTCGATTTCCTCCGTCATGTTCCCGATGTCGAGTTGCTTTCGGTTGGTCCTCTGTCCAGCCGTGCGGACCTCACCGGGTTAGATCACGTGCCGCAGGTGTATTACTTCTCATGCACCGAATGGCCCAGCAACGTGAACCTTGGGCCGTTGGGACGGCTGCAGAACCTCAGATCTCTCCGACTGGGCTACCGGACCCACACCAGGGTGCTGCGTGATATCGCGACCCACCTGCCGCAACTCACTCGTCTCTGGCTTGCCGGGACCGCCTGCGCGGACATCTCTCCAGTCGCCGAACACCCGAACCTGAGGTGGCTCAGCCTGGCCTACCTGCCCGAACAAGGCCTCGGCCCGCTGCGCGGCAAGTCCATCACGGTCAGCCTGCCGAGCCACCTCAAAGGTGTTCTGGACGTCGCCCACGAGCTCAGCCCCAACGTGACGATCGAGTGGAGGAACTAGCCCAGCTCGCGCAGGTGCGGGACGAGCAGCCGCAGCGCGCGGCCGCGGTGCGACAGCGAGTCCTTCTGCTCGGCCGTCATCTCAGCCGAAGTGATGTCGTACCCCTCGGGCTGGAAGATCGGGTCGTAGCCGAACCCGTTGGCCCCGGACCGCTCCCGCCGGATCGTCCCGCGCCACTCCCCGCGCACGACGACCTCGTCCCCACCGGGCACGACCATCGCCACCACGGACACGAACGCGCCGCCCCGGCGTTCGTCGGGCACGTCACCGAGCTGACCGAGAACGAGGTCGATGTTGCCCTCGTCGTCCCCGTGCTTGCCGGACCAACGCGCTGACAGCACACCGGGCATGCCGTTCAGCGCGTCGATCTCGATGCCGGAGTCGTCGGCGACCGAGATGAGCCCGGTGGCCGCCGCGGCGTCGCGCGCCTTGGCCAGGGCGTTGCCCTCGAAGTCGGGTGCGGTCTCGGGGGCCTCGGGGAACGCCGACACGTCGTTGAGGCTCAGCACCTCGATGCCGGAGAGCCCCTCCGAGGCCACGATGCGCTGGAGCTCACGGAGCTTCTTGGCGTTGCGCGACGCCAGCAGCAGCTTGGTCATTTCCTGGACGCCTTCTTCGACGGCTCGGGCAGCACGCCGGGGTACGGCGCGGCCAGCGCCTCGGCCTGGATGCGGTTCAGCTCGGCGCACCCGGCCAGCGCCACGTCGAGCAGCTTGTCCAGAGTGGACCGGGCGAACGTCGCGCCCTCGCCGGTGCCCTGCACCTCGATCAGGGTGCCCGCGTCCGTGGCGACGACGTTCATGTCGACCTCGGCGCGCGAGTCCTCCTCGTAGGGCAGGTCGAGCCGGACGCGCCCGTCGACGACGCCGACCGACACCGCCGAGACCGCACACGACAGCGGCTGCGGGTCCGCCAGCCGGCCCGCGGCACCGAGCCACGTGACGGCGTCGGCCAGCGCGACGTACGCGCCGGTGATCGCCGCGGTGCGGGTGCCGCCGTCGGCCTGGATCACGTCGCAGTCGATCACGATGGTGTTCTCGCCCAGCGCGGCCAGGTCGATGCACGCGCGCAGCGATCGGCCGATCAGCCGGGAGATCTCGTGCGTACGGCCGCCGATGCGGCCCTTAACGGATTCACGGTCCGAGCGCGTGTGGGTCGCGGACGGCAGCATCGCGTACTCGGCGGTCACCCAGCCGAGGCCGGAGCCGGACCGCCACCGGGGTACGCCCTCGGTCACGCTCGCCGCGCACAGCACCTTGGTGTTGCCGAACTCGACCAGCACGGACCCGGCGGGCCACTGCTGATATCCACGCGTGATCCGGATGTCACGCAACACGTCGTCGTTTCTGCCGTCGGTCCTCGCCACGCGCCTTACCCTAATGAACCCTTGGCGCGGCCTTGGCGTAGGGAGAGACATGTTGCAGACGGTCTTCGGTCTACCAGCGCACGTGCTCATCGTGCACGCCGTCGTCGTACTGCTGCCGCTGGGTGCGCTGGGCTCGATCGCGGCCGCCCTGCGCCCGCGCTGGCGGCAGCGTTACGCCTGGCCGGTGCTGGGTGTCTCCCTCGTGGGCGCGCTCTCCGCCACCGCCGCCAAGATCGCCGGTGAGAACTTCCAGGAGCGGCTCAAGCAGGCCGGCGTCGACAACGAACTGATCCAGAAGCACGCCGCGCTCGGCGCCCAGCTGCAGAACTGGGCGCTCGGCTTCGGCGCCGCCGTGATCGTGCTGTTCGTGGCGGGCCGGCTCGCCGACCGCGAGCGCAGCGCCGACGGCCCCGGCGTGACGAAGACGTGGCGCCGGATCTCGGTGGTCGTATCAGTGCTCGTGATCGCGCTCGCGGTTGTGACGACCGTGCAGACGGTCCGCACCGGTCACAGTGGGTCGACGGCGGTCTGGACGGGCGTCGGCGGCAAGTGAAGCGGGGCGTCCGCGCCCTGTTTCAACGTCCGGGTCACCGTGCACAGCTGCTCGACGGCCCGGCGGATCACCGCGAGCTGGTCATCGTCCAAACCGGACGCGTCGAACTCCAGCGTCACCGGCACCGCGTCGAGCTGGTGCGCGCCTTCGGGCCGGACGTCGGCGGCCCGCGCGTGCACGGGCCCGCCGGTGCGGCGCGTCACGAGCGACTCGGCGGTCACCGCCGCGCAGCCGGCCGCGGCGGCGAGCAGCAGCTCGACGGGACTGAACGAGTCCGGCGCGTCCTTGCGTCCGACGTTGACCGTCGCCCGGCCGTTGGACGCGACGAACCGGTGCTCGCCGACCTGCCGCACCTCAATCTCCATGCGACTCCCCGATCGTGAACGTGTCGCCCTCGCGGACGAGCACGGCCGGTCCGCCGTACGCGGCCTGGGCCTCCGCGAACACCGCCTCGCGGTCCGTCCAGGGTGGAACGTGGGTGACGAGCAACCTGCCGGCACCCGCCCTGGCCGCGAGCTCCCCGGCCTGCCTGCCGGACAGGTGCAGGTCCGGCACGCGATCCTCGGCGTGGGTCCAGCTGGCCTCGCTCAGCAGCACGTCGGCGCCGCGGACGATGGTGTCGAGTCCGGGGCACGGCCCGCTGTCACCGGTGTAGGCGAGCGTCACGCCGCCGTGGGAAATGCGGAACCCGTACGCCTCACAGGGATGCGCGACGGGAGCGGACACCACCTCGAACGGTCCGATGTGGACTGTCTTCTCGCCGAGCGCGTGGAACTCGAACACGTCGGACAGGTCCAAAGTGTCCCGTTCGAGCTCGTTGGGCGCGTAGGCGGCGGCGAACCGCGACGGCGCCTCCGCCGGCGCGTACAGCGGCAGGCGGTCACCGGGCGGCTCGGGGTGGTACCGGCGTGCGACGTACAGGGCCGTCACGTCGATGCAATGGTCCGGGTGCAGGTGCGACAACAACAACGCGTCCATCGTGAACGGACCGTGGAGTTGTTGGTACCGCGCGAAAACCCCGTTGCCGAAGTCGACGACGAGCCGGAAGCCCGCCGCTTCGACCAGGTAGCCGGAGGCGGCGGCGCCCGGTCCCGGAATGCTGCCCGAGCAGCCGAGAACGGTCAGCTTCAAGTTATCCCCAGTACTCGAAGGACGGCAGGAAACGGGTCGCCTGCTTGGCGAACGGCGGGAACGGCCCGGTGCAGGTGATGTGGTGCTCGGCGGGACCGTCGCTGAACTCGTCGCGATCCGTCAGTACGCGAACGACGTCCTTGACGGTCTCCTCCGCGCTCGACACCAGCGTGACGCGGTCGCCCATGACGATCTGCAGCACGCCGGTGAGGAGCGGGTAGTGGGTGCAGCCCAGGACGACGGTGTCGACCTCCGCGCGCTGCAACGGTTCCAGGTACGCCTGCGCCAGGCCGAGTACCTGGCGCCCGGACGTGATGCCGCGTTCGACGAAGTCCACGAACCGCGGGCAGGCCGCGGCCGTGACCTCCACGTCGCGCGCGGCCTGGAACGCGTCCTGGTAGGCCCCGGAGTTGATCGTGCCGACGGTCGCGATCACGCCGATCTTGCCGGAGCGCGTGGTGGCCACGGCCCGGCGTACCGCGGGCATGATCACCTCGATGACCGGCACGTCGTAGCGTTCCCGCGCGTCCCGCAGACATGCCGCGGACGCCGTGTTGCACGCGATGACCAGCATCTTCACGCCGTCGGACACGAGCTGGTCGCAGAGTTCGAGCGCGTGCTTGCGCGCCTGCGCGATCGGCAGCGGGCCGTACGGTCCGTTGGCCGTGTCGCCGATGTAGCGGATCGACTCGTTCGGCAGCTGGTCGATGATCGCCCGCGCGACGGTGAGTCCACCCACACCGGAGTCGATGATCCCGATCGTCACCGGGCGAGATTACCTGCGCGGTTGTCCCTCGCGACGCCCCACGCAGCCAGAATTCCACCTAACGCACCAAAGAGGTGGGCTTCCCACGAGACGCCGGGCTGGCCGGGGAGCACGCCCCAGAGCGCGTAGCCGTAGATCGCGAACACCACGACCGCGATCAGGATCTGCAGCGCGCTGCGCGCGAACACCCCGCGCACCAACAGAAATGTCAGGAACCCGAACACCAGCCCCGACGCGCCGATGTGGCTGGCCGGCGCGCCGATGATCCAGATGCCGAGCGCGCTGGTCAGCCAGATCACGACGGTGACCTGCAGGAACTGCTTGATGCCGCCGGAACTGGCGAGGAACCCGAGCACGAGCAACGGCCCCGCGTTGCTCATCACGTGGCCCCAGTCGCCGTGGATGAACGGGTACCAGATGAGGTTGTCCCACTCGCTGAAGTCGCGCGGGATGACGCCGTCGTCCTCCAGCGACTGCCCGGTGATCGTGTCGAACGCCTCGATCACGAACAACAGACCGACGAACCCACCGACGACGAGCGCGGACAACAGGGGGTGCGGCGGAATGACCCGCTTGGAGACGTCTCTGCTGACGGCGGTGGGCTCCACGGTTCCAGCGTACGTCCCCATAAGCTGTCGCGGTGGAGATCGAAGTGGCCGTGCGCACCGCCGCGACGCTGGGCGAGGGCCCCACGTGGGACCACAGCAGCTCGACGCTGCTCTGGGTCGACATCCTGGCGTCCGAGGTGCACCGCTACGCCCCGTCCCGCGACGACGACGCGGTGCTGATGGTGCCCCAGCACGTCGGCGCCGCCAAGCCGCGGGTCAACGGCGGCATCGTCGTGAACCTGCGCGACGGCATAGCCCTGATCGACCGCGACGGCACCCGCACCTGGCTCGTCTACTGGGCGCGCGACGGTGTCCGCGGCAACGACGCGGGCGTCGACCCGTCCGGCCGCCTGTGGGCCGGCACCATGCGCTACGACCAGGCCGCCGACGAGGGCTGGCTGGCGCGCGTCTCCGGTGACGGTTCCGCCAAGGTGATGGTGGAGAAGGTCAACACGTCCAACGGCGTCGGCTGGTCCCCCGACGGCACGTTGATGTACTACATCGACACCCCCACGCGCCGCATCGACGTCTTCGACTTCGACGACGCATCCGGGACGTTGTCGGGGCGGCGGCCGCTGTGCGTCGTCGGGCACACCGACGGCTGGCCCGACGGACTTTGCGTAGATGCTTCCGGCTGCGTGTGGGTGGCGTTGTGGGGCGGTGCGGCGGTGCGGCGGTACACACCTTCGGGTGTTCTGGATCGGGAGATTCCGTTGCCCGTGGACCAGCCTTCGGCCTGTTGTTTCGGCGGTCCCGACTTCACTGACCTGTATGTGACTTCGGCGCGTATTGGCTTGTCAGAGGCCGTTTTGGCTGCGCGGCCGCTGTCCGGGTCCGTGCTCGTGGTGCCCGGTGCCGGGTCCGGCCTTCCGTCGGTGGCTTTCGCGGGCTGAATTGTCAGACCCCGGCGGTACAACGGGGTCATGAACCTGACGAAGCATGACTTCGCCGCCATGCGGCGCTGGCTGAAGGACAACCCCGGAACGAACTTCCGAGACTGTGTCGACGCGCTGGACCTCTCAGAGACTCTCGCGTGGCGGCCCATCGTGCCTCCGCCACGGGTGGAGTTGCCGCCGCCGAAGTACTGCGACGCGTGCGGGATGGCTATCGCCGAGAGTGGCGTGTGCCGCTGCTGATCGTGATCCGTCACCGATGCGGGAGGAGGTGAGGCTGTTCGACTGATTTCACAACTGAATAGCGCCGTCGAGCAGGGGCCAGGCAGCGGCCGACGCATCGCGTGACCGGACGCGGTGTGCTGCCAAGCCATCCTGACGACCACTCCAGCGGGCCGCGCAGCCGACCACGGAGCTACGCCCAAGGTGACCGACCAGCCGCGGTCACCCAACCGGCGAGCCCACTCGGTCAACGGCACCGAGCGCCCGCACGGCCGTTCGGCCGGACTCCGTGGCACTCGCGCCCAGTCCGGCCACCGCACGGACGCTGCCAGGGAGCCAAGTCAATGGTGACCACCCAGCCACGGCGGCCCAGCCCGGCGAGCCCACCCGGCCCACCAGCGGCACTAAGCCCAGAGGTGCCCGTCCAACCGCTCAGCGGCCTCATCCAGAGTCCCCGCATAAGCCCCGGTGGAGAGGTACTTCCACCCAGCGTCCGCGACGATGAACACGATGTCGGCACTCTTCCCGGCCACAGCGGCCTTCTGCGCCACCGCAAGAGCGGCGTGCAGGATGGCCCCGGTGGAAATCCCGGCGAAGATCCCCTCGGCTTCCAACAGCTGCCGAGTCCGCCGCAAAGCGTCGTAGGACCCGACGGAGTACCGGCCGGTCAGCACGGACTCGTCATACAACTCGGGCACGAACCCCTCATCAAGGTTCCGCAACCCGTAGACGAGCTCCCCGTACCGAGGCTCGGCGGCGATGATCTGCACATCGGGCTTCTCCGAGCGCAGGTACCGGCCGACACCGACCAGCGTCCCGGTAGTCCCGAGCCCGGCCACGAAGTGCGTGATCGACGGCAGGTCCCGCAGGATCTCGGGGCCGGTGCCGCGGAAGTGCGCGTCCGCGTTGGCGGGGTTGCCGTACTGGTAGAGCATCACCCAGTCCGGGTTCTGCTTGGCCAGTTCCTTGGCGGTGGCCACGGCCTGGTTGGAACCGCCGGCGGCCGGGGAGAACACGATGCGCGCGCCGTACGCCTGCAGGAGTTGGCGGCGTTCCGTGGACGTGTTCTCGGGCATCACGCAGACGAGGCCGTAGCCCTTGAGCTTGGCGGCCATCGCGAGCGAGATGCCGGTGTTGCCGGAGGTGGGCTCGAGGATGGTCGCG
Source organism: Lentzea sp. NBRC 105346 (assembly GCF_030269605.1). Taxonomy (GTDB): domain Bacteria; phylum Actinomycetota; class Actinomycetes; order Mycobacteriales; family Pseudonocardiaceae; genus Lentzea. The sequence goes on along the minus strand of NZ_BSTQ01000006.1, from coordinate 424,057 downwards.
CCGGGGCGCAGCACCCCGTCCCGCTCCGCCGCCTCGATCATGGCCAGCGCGGGCCGGTCCTTGATCGAGCCGGTCGGGTTGCGGTCCTCGAGCTTCGCCCAGATCCGCACCGATGAGGACGGCGAGAGTCGGGGCAGGCCCACCAGCGGGGTGCCGCCGAGCGCGTCGAGCAGCGAGTCGTAGCGGGCCATCGGAAGATCAGCCGCCTGCGACGGCCGGGAGGATGGTGACGGTGTCGCCGTCGCTCACGGTGGCGTTGAGGCCACCGGAGAAGCGCACGTCCTCGTCGTTGACGTAGACGTTGACGAACCGGTGCAGCGAGCCCTCCTTGACCAGGCGGGCCTTGAGGCCGCCGTGGTTGGCCTCGAGGTGCTCGATGACCTCCGCGAGCGTGCCGCCCTCGGCCGGGACGGACTTCTCCCCACCGGTGTGCGACCGCAGGATGGTCGGGATGGAGACGGTGACTGCCATGCTTAATCCTCCGAGATCTCGATGATCTTGACCGGCTCCTCGGTCACGACCCCTTCGACGATGCGGTACGACCGCAGTTCGTGCACGTCCGGGTCCCGCGTGGAGACCAGCACGTAGTGCGCGTCCGGCTCGCCCGCGAAGGAGACGTCGGTGCGCGACGGATAGGCCTCGGTCGCGGTGTGCGAGTGGTAGATGACCACCGGCACCTCGTCGTTCGAGTCCATCTCGCGCCACACCTTGAGCTGTTCGGCGGCGTCGAACCGGTAGAACGTCGGCGACCGCTCGGCGTTCTCCATCGGGATGAACCGCTCGGGCCGGTCCGTGCCCACCGGGCCGGCGATGACGCCGCACGCCTCGTCGGGATGGTCACGGCGGGCGTGGGCCACCATCGCGTCCACCAGGTCACGGCGAATCACCAGCACCGGTCCATCCTACGTGCTGGCGAGAACCGTCCCGGTCTGTGAGAACGCCGACATATCCGCAGGGTGAACGAGGGTCACCAGCCCTGTTCCTTCATGACCGGACCGCCGAAGTCGTCGTCGGGCACCTCGGGCCGGCGCGGCGCCCGCACGGGCGCGGGAGCCGGAGGTGGCGCGACGGGCTCGGGCAACAGCAGGGGCATGTGCTTGAGCAGCCCCTCGTTCTCCAGCCGCGTGTAGGCCTGCCAGATGCCGGCCCGCGCCCGCGAAGCCGCGAGCTGGCACACCTCGGTGATCACGGCGGCCAGCTGACGCGGGTTCTGCTGTAGTACACCCGGCCCGAGCACCAGGGACGTCACCATGCCGCCACCGTCGACGACCACCCGCACCTGCCCATCGGACGACGCCGCCTCGCCGGTCGTCCGCAACGCCTGTTCGCGTGTGGACTGCACCGCCTCGTGCCGCCGCTTGGCACGTTCCAACAGGTAGGCGCCTTGTGCGACGAGCTGGTCCATGCTCTCGGAGAATCCCGGGTCGGTCATTTCGGCACCTGCTCGACGTAGCGGTCCCTGTTCTTCTCCGAGTTGACGTCCTCGCTGTCGTACGGACCGGACGGCTTGACCGGCGGCTCGACCACCAGCTCACCGCCGGGCTTGGGGCGACGGTGCCTGCCCTGGAGGTGCGGCGGCAGGCCGAAGGCAGCGGGGTCGAAGGTGGGCGCGGTGACGATGCCCGGACGTTCCGGCCGCACCGCGGCGAGCTTGCCGCCGGTCACGTAGTCGCACAACGTCCGCAACGCGACCTCCAGCTTCGCGCGCTCGACGTCGGTGTTGTGGATGATCTGCTCGGCCTGCTCGACCATGCTCTTGAGAACGTCGAACTCGCTGTCAGCGCCGATCATCTCGATTGTCGCACCGCCAGAGCCGGTCAGTCCGGCGACGACCATCCCGGCGAGGGTGCCGGCCCCGACCGACGCGATGAGGCCGACGTACGCGATCGCCACCGCGAGGCCGATCTTCTGCCCGTTCTGCTCGGCCTCCTGGTATGCCGCCTGAGTCCGCTCGATGAGTGCCTTCACGTCCGCCCGCAACGCCGCAATCAGCTTCTCGGAACCCTGCAGGATCACGTCGAGCGACTGGAGACAGTAGGAGTACTGCTGCGCGGCCGACTCGATGGCGTTCATGTAAAGCTCGAAGTCCTGCGCCGCTGCCCCTTCCCAGCCCTTGAGCAGGGTGCGCACGTCGTTGGCGTCCTTGGTAACGACGTGCTTCATGGCGTCCAGCGCGCCTTTCACGTTGCTCGCCATCTGCCTGACGACCTCGATCTCACCGGATGCGAAGGCGCTGAAGGCCGAGTACAGGCGCGGCTTCAGCTGCGCCGCCTCCTTGTATCGATGATCGTCCGCAGCCGCGACGTCGAGCTTGCCCGCGAACTGGGCGCTCACCTCCTGCATCTGGCGCTTCCAGCCGTCGTCGGCGCTCATCGCTGACCATCCGCTTCGCGGTAGCGCTTCGCGACCTCACGCACGGCAGCGGCGGCGAGCTGGAGGTTGTCCCGGTTGTCCTCCAGCACCTGCTGCATGAAGTCCGTGGTCTCGCGGAATTCCCGGCCCAGCAACTGGAACAGGTGATAGCCGCAGGTGTTGGCGGTGTCGAACCCGCGGACCTCCGCCTCCATCGCCAGGGTCAGGTTGCGGCGGGCCATCTCCAGCCCACCGGCCATCTCGATGCCGAGAATTGTTGCGATCTTGTCCAGGTTCTCGACCTGAACGGTGAATCCGTCCCCCATGAGATCCCCCAAGAAATCAGCCGGGGACCACGTTATCGACTATCGCGAAAGTGACGCCACAGAACGAGAAAAACCTGCGCACCCCTTCGGATATACCCGAAATAATCAGCCAGGTGTCGAAACGTCATTCACCTGTGTGGCGTATGCGTCCGCCGCGAGCACTCCCAGCCCGGCCAGACCGGCGATGCGGGACGTGAGCCCGAACCCGTACAGCCGCAGCCGGAACGCCGTCAGGAAGCAAGCCGACGCGACCCCGTAGGCGACCAGGTGCACCACCCCTTTGCGCCGCTGCTCAACGTCCAAAGTGGACCATTCGGCGAGCTCGCCCGCCACGGCGGCGGGCGTGGTCGCCAGCCCGAGCCCGAGCAGCACCTGGGACGCCTTGCGGTTCACCACGAACACCGAGGACGTGTAGAACGCGGCGGGCACCAGCAGCACGGCCTGCCCGCCACGCGCCGCACGACGACGCAACGCGGACGGCACGAGCTCCGACACGACGCCCGCCGCCCGGTCGAGCACACGCACATCAGTCATGCCGGTCGGCTACCCGAGGAGAAGAGTCACCAACCCTGTTCCTTCATCACCGGACCACCGAAGTCGTCATCCGAAACCTCCGGGCGACGACGCACCGGCGGAGCCTGAACCGGCGCGGGCGCGACCTCGGGCAGCAGCACCGGCGCCTCGCGGACCACCCCTTCGTCCTGCAACGGCGTGTACACCGAACGCACGGCCGCCCGAGCCGAGGCGGCGGCCTGCTGCGTCACCTGCACGACGAGAGCCGCCAGCTGACGAGGGTTCAGCTCGGAAACCGCCGGGCCGAGAACCAGTCCCGTCAACATCCCGCCCGCATCGACGGTAGCCCGCACGGCACCGTCCGAAGAGGACGCTTCGCCGGTCGCCGCGACGGCCTGCGCCTTTGCCGCCTGCAGGGTTTCGTTGCGCCGGCGCGCGCGGGAGTAGAGGTGCGCGGCCTGCTCACTGAGTTGTGCCGCACGCGCGTTGAGCTCTGCGGTGTTCATGCCGGCCCCTGTTCCTCGTACTGGTCGTACTCCTCGGCGATGACGCCGCCGGCCTTGTCGTACGGGCCGTCCTCGTGCCGCTTGGGTTCGGGGACGAGGTCGGTCGTGTCGGTCGGCCGCCGCTTGTGCTTGCCCTGTGCCTCGTCGGTCATCCCGAACGAGCCGGGGTCGAACGACGGCGCGGTGATGACCACCGGACGGTCGGGCCGCACCTCGGCGAGTTTGCCACCGGTGACGTAGCCGGACAGCTCGATCAGACCGACCTGGATCCGCCCGCTCTCACCGTTGATCTTGCCGATCATGCTCCAGCCGATCTTGATCATCTCCTGGATGACGCCGTTCTCGCTGTCCGCGTCCATCATCTCGTTGGCGACACCGGCCGCGCCGGCGACCATGGAGGCTGCCACCGCCGTGACCGAGAGACTGGCCCCGCCCGTGGGCAGCGCGGCGACCACGCCCGCGACGGCGCCGACCACTGCGAGCGCGATCTTCCAGTCGCTCGCCTCGGCCTCCTCGATCCCTTTCAGCGTCGTGCTGACCAGCTGCAGCACGTCGCTGCGCATCGCGAGCACGATGGCCTTGTACGACCTCAGGATCAGCATCAACGCGTCGATGCAGTCCGCGAGCAGGTTGATCGCGTCTTCGAGCTTCAGCAGCCACGTACGGAAGTCGTCGGCCGCCCCGCCGTGCCAGCCGTCCATGTCGAGCTGCGCGCCGCCGAGGTGTTCGCGCAGGTCCTTGCCCAGCACGTACTTCGCCTCGGTGAGATAGGAGATCATCGAGTCGACGCGGTCCGGGTCACCGCACTTGAAGTGCTCGAAGATCGGCCTGATGCCGTCTTCCAGCATCTTCGCCCATGCGCCACCGGTGATGTCGTCGTTCTCGTACGCCAGGCGGATGAGGTTGCCCGACTGCGAGTCCAGGTTGCGGCACCACTCCTCGTAAGTGCTCATGCCTGACCGTCCGCCTGCCGGTAGCGATGCGCGATCTCCTTGAGCGCCTTCGAGGCGAGGTCGAGGTTCTCCACGTTGTCCTGCAACACCTGCTGCAGGAAGTCCGCCGTGGGATCCCACTCGTTCTTCGTCTCCTCGAACAGCTGCGCACTCGCGCCCGCGGCGACGAACGCGCCGTACGACTCGTCGATGGCGCGGTTGAGGTTCGACAACACCTCGGACAGGCAGTGGCCGATTCCGGGCAACCGCTTGTTCGCGAGGTCGTCGAGCTGGTCCAGCTGGACCGAGAACTGGTCCCCCACATTTCCTCCTTCGCCGGTTCACGGTCACGGTAACGACCGGCAACACGCGATGAAGGAGAAATCTCAGAGGTCGCGAAAAGCCTTTACGTCAGCAACTGTCGACGCTTCGGATATACCCGAAACAATGGATTCCGCGAAAACCTCCGCGGCCGCCGTGCACAACGCGTCGAGCTCGAACGGCGACGACACCGGCACCTCCCCGGTGGCCAACGCGAACACCGTGTCGCCGTCGAACATCGAGTGCGCGGGCCGCACCGCTCGTGCGAGCCCGTCGTGCGCCGCCATGGCCAGCCGCCGGCACTCCGCTTTGGACAGTGCGGCATTCGTCGCCACCACACCGATCGTGGTGTTCAACCGCGATCCCACGAACGGCGGCAGCTCGACCGGAGACGTCCCCAGCGACGGCAACCACGGCAGGCCGGTAGCCCGATCCACCGCTTCACCAACGGCGTTCACGGCCGCCAGCGCACCCACGACGTGCTGTCCAACCCGGACCGAGGCGGACCCGACACCGCCCTTCAACGACCCGGTCCGCGCACCGGTACCCGCGCCGACAGTGCCCAGCTCGAACGACGCGGCGGCGGAAGCGCAAGCGGAGTAACCGAATGATGCGTCGGGCCAGTTGCCCCACGACGACATGTCGAGGTCGAACAGCACCGCGGCGGGCACGATCGGCACGACCTGATGCGGCTGCGGCCCCACGGGAAACCCGATGTTCCGCTCGGAGAGCCACCGCATCACACCGTCCGCGGCCGCCAGCCCATACGCGCTGCCGCCACTCAGACACACGGCGTGCACGGACGACACCAGGTTGGACGGCTCCAGCAGATCGGTCTCCCGCGTCCCCGGCGCACCACCGCGCGAGTCGACGGCCCCGACGGCACCACCCGGAACGAGCACCACGGTCGTCCCGGTGGCCCAACCTTCGGTCAACCGGTGCGAGTGCCCCACGAGGACACCGGGAACTTCGGTGATCACTACTGCATCATGGCGTCGACCAGGGTGTCCTGCACCCAGGTCAGCCAGTGGTAGACGCCGAGGTGCGGCGACCGCGGGTCCTCGGGCGGCAGCTCTTCGGGCATGTCCTCGGTGACGTCCAGCGCTGTCCCCAACGCGAGCCGCACGTCGTTCAACGACGACAGCCACGCCTCGGCCTGGTCGATCCGCAGCCGGATCTCGCCGCCGTCGGGCGCGCAGGTCGACAGCACGACCTCGGCCGCGCCGGTCTTGGCGTCGAGCAACTCAGGTTCGTGCAACGAGCGCAGCGCGGCGGCCGAGTCGACCTCCGCGGGATCCGGCGCGTCCGGATCGAGCCGGTGGAAGTCCGGCAGCAGGCGGCCCAGGATCGGGTCGTCCGGCGCGGTCGACGGGCCGGTGCGGATGCCGGTGAGCTCGGCGAGCTCGTCCTGCGGCGCCTCTTCGGCCCGTGCCAGCAGCATGTCCTGGATCTGGCTGACGAGACCGCGGACCACCGCCGCCTCCTGGCGGTCGAGGCGACCGACGACCTGGTCGCCGTCGCGGATCCAGCGCCTCACGAGGACTTCTGCATGGTCGCCCAGAGGCCGGCGGCGTGCAGTTTCGCCACGTCGGCCTCGACCTTGTCCTTGGTTCCGGACGTCACGATCGCCTTGCCCTTGTGGTGCACATCCAGCATCAGCTTTGTGGCCCGGTCTCTGCTGAACCCGAACAGCTTCTGGAACACGTACGTCACGTAGGACATCAGGTTCACCGGGTCGTTCCAGACCACGGTCTGCCATGGCCGGTCCTCGGCCGCGGTCTCCGCGCCGGTCGGTTCAACCTGCGTCCGCTCATGCTCGACGGGCGTGGTCATACCGCCAATGGTGTCATGTTCGCCGCACTCGCGTAGACCGCCTGCACCGAAAAGCCGCAGAACCCTAGGCTTCACCCTCATGACCTCCACGGCGTTGCTCACCGACCACTACGAGCTGACCATGCTCGCCGCCGCGCTGCGGGACGGAACCGGCGATCGCCCCTGTGTGTTCGAGGTGTTCGCCCGTCGGCTGCCCGACGGCCGACGATACGGCGTGGTCGCCGGTGTGACCAGGCTGCTCGACGCCATCGCCGACTTCCGTTTCGGCGACGCCGAGATCGAGCAGCTCAGGGCGAACAAGGTCGTGGACGACGCCGCACTCGAGTGGCTCGCGAACTATCAATTCTCCGGGCACATCGACGGATACCCGGAAGGTGAGCTCTACTTTCCCGGTTCGCCGATCCTGACGGTCCGGTCCTCGTTCGCCGAGGGTGTGGTCCTGGAGACGCTGGCCCTGTCGATCCTCAACCACGACAGCGCCATCGCGTCGGCCGCCGCGCGCATGGTCAGCGCCGCGAACGGCCGCCGCATGATCGAGATGGGCACCAGGCGTGCGCACGAGGAGGCCGCGGTCGCGTGCGCACGGGCCGCCTACCTGGCCGGTTTCACCGCGACGTCCAACCTGGAGGCGGGCCGCCGCCACGGCATCCCGACCGCGGGCACGTGCGCGCACGCGTTCACGTTGCTGCACGACAACGAGGAAGAGGCGTTCCGCAGCCAGATCGACTCGCTCGGCGTCGGCACGACGTTGCTCGTCGACACATACGACATCACCGAGGGCATCAATCGCGCGGTCCGCATCGCCGGACCGGAGCTGGGCGCCGTGCGGATCGACTCCGGCGACCTCGGGGTGATGGCGAGGCAGGCCCGCGAACAGCTGGACTCGCTGGGCGCCAAGAACACCCGCATCGTGGTGTCCGGCGACCTCGACGAGTACTCGATCGCCGCGCTGCGCGCCGAACCCGTCGACGCGTACGGCGTGGGCACCTCGGTCGTCACGGGTTCCGGCGCCCCGACCGCGGGCATGGTCTACAAACTGGTCGAAGTGGACGGTCGTCCGGTCGAGAAGCGCAGTTCGCACAAGGAGTCCCGCGGCGGCTGGAAGGGCGCGCTGCGCAGGCACAAGGACACCGGCACCGCGCTGGAGGAGGTCGTCTACCAGGCGGACGAACAGCCGGAGCTCGGCGAGTACGACCGGCTGCTGCAGATCCCCCTGGTGCGCGATGGACAGCGAACCGACAGCGTGCCCACCCTGGAACAGAGCCGCGAACGGCTGCGCGCCGCGCTGGTGAGCGTGCCGTGGGAGGGCCTCAAGCTCTCCAAGGGCGAGCCCGCGATCCCGACGATCCACCTGACCAAGGAGTAGTGACCCTGTGGCGAAAGCTTTGATCGTCGTCGACGTTCAGAACGACTTCTGCGAGGGCGGCTCGCTCGCGGTCGCCGGTGGCGCGGCCGTCGCGGCGGCCATCAGTCAGCACATCGCGGCCTCGGACTACGACCACGTCGTCGCGACGCGCGACTACCACGTGGATCCCGGCTCGCACTTCAGCGAGACGCCGAACTTCGTGGACACCTGGCCCGCGCACTGCGTGGCCGGAACGCCCGGCGCGTCGTTCCACCCGGAGCTCGACGTCGCACGGATCCAGCAGGTGTTCTCCAAGGGCAGGCACGCGGCCGCTTACTCGGGCTTCGAGGCCGAGAACGACCTGGCCGGCTGGCTGCGCACCCACGACGTCGACGAGGTCGACGTCGTGGGCATCGCGACCGATCACTGCGTGCGGGCGACCGCGCTGGACGCACAGCGCGAGGGGTTCCGCACCACGGTCCTGCTGAACCTCACCGCGGGCGTGGCCCCCGCGACGGTCGAGACGGCGATGACCGAGCTCCGCGCGGCCGGGGTGGAGCTGAGTGGCTGAGCCTCAGCCACTCACGGTCCCTCATGGCGTCGGCGAGCAGGCGGCGGAGCCGAGACTGATGGTTCCGCTGTAGCCCGACGCCGGCTCGAAGGTGATCCGGATCAGGTTCATGGTGACGCTCCCGTCGTTCGGGTCGGGGATGATCACCTCGGCGAACTTGGCCTTGGCCAGCACCGTGCCGTTCGACTTCTTGATCTCGTGCACGTAGTTCGCCGGGATGTGCTGCGGCAGCCCGGTCCACCCGGTCATGCTGCCGAGCGCCCAGCCCGCGTTCGTGCCCGTCTGGGTGGCGTCGCAGGTGATCCGCCACGACCCGACCTTGAGCCGCGGACCGCCCAGCGCGACCAGCGCGGACAGCTCGAACCCGGTGCCCCTGGCCTCGGATCTGGTCGTCGTGATCTCCTCGTCCGGGTTGACGACCGTCGTGGTGCACGTCGAGGTCGTCATACCGAACTTGATACCGGTCTTGGTGACCGCCGGAGACGACGCCGTCTCCTCCCCCTCGACCGAGCACGGGGCCAGCGTGGTGATGACGACGGGGGCGTTGTCGCCCTTCTTGAAGTTCGCGGCGCCGGCCGAGGCGACGCCGGCCTCGGTCGCGAGCGCGGGGCCTGCGGTGACCAGCATGCCCGCGACGACTGTCGCCGACAGCAAACCGATCCGCTTCATTTTTCCTCCCCTTCCCGGATTTTCACCGTCCGATCATCGTGCGGATCGGGCAAACCGGTAACGGCTCGACACCTCATATCACTCGGTCGAGCAATCTCAATTACCCGACCGAGTGCACGAACTCCTATTGCTCACGGACCGAATTCACCGGACCCCCGCGAGCGTCCTGTATGGCTCCCGACGGGGCAACGCGGTCGGCAGACCTGCGAGTCTCTCGATGGCGGCGCACACCCGAACGGCGGCACGCCCGTCGCCGAACGGGTTGCGCCCGAGCGGCAGCCGCAGCCGGGACCCGAGCACCCAGCCCGCCTCCGCCAGGATCCTGGTGGTGTCGGTGCCGACGAGCCACGCGCATCCGGCGTCGACGGCGAGCATGCGTTCCGTGGTCTCCCGCAGCACCAGCACGGGCACACCGAACGTCGGCGCCTCCTCCTGGATGCCACCGGAGTCGGTGAGCACGAGCGCGGCGCGGCGCAGCACGCGCACGAGGTCGGAGTAGTCCAGCGGATCGGTGACGACGATCCGGTCGTGGCCGCTGAGCTCGGCGTCGACCTGTTCGCGCACCTCGGGGTTCGGGTGCGCGGGCACGAGCACGTGGACGTCGGGGTGGCGGTCGACAATGGAGCGCACGGCGTGCAGCACGCGGGCGAGCGGACGTCCCCACGACTCGCGGCGGTGCACGGTGAGCAGGACCAGGCGGTGGTTGTTCACGTCGAGGCGGCGCTCCAGCAGCGCGAGGCGCGGGTCGCGCGCGGGCACGTCGGCGGCGGCGACGCGCTGCACGGCGTCGACGACGGTGTTGCCGGTGACCACGATGTCGCTGTCGGGCAGGCATTCCGAGGTCAACGCGTTCGCCGCGTCGTCCGTCGGGGCGAGGTGCAACGAGGTGATGCGCGAGATCATCTGCCGGTTGCCCTCCTCGGGGAAGGGGCCGTACAGGTCGCCGGTGCGCAGCCCGGCTTCGAGGTGTGCGACGGGGATGCCGCGCCAGAACGCGGCGAGCGCGCCGGCCAGGGTGGTGGTCGTGTCGCCCTGCACGAGGACGACGGCGGGGTCGCGCTCGTCGAGCAGGCGGTCGAACTCGGGGAGCAGGCCAGCGACCAGCTCGGCCTGGGTGCCGGTCCGCCGCGGCACGTCGAGCCGGATGTCGGGGACGAGGTCGAACGCGCTCAGCGCCTGCTCGACCATGCCGGAGTGCTGTCCACTGTGGACGATAGTGGGACTGAGGGAGGGGTGGCCGCGTAAGGCGATGGCGACCGGGGCGATCTTGACTGCTTCGGGGCGGGTTCCTGCTACCAGTAGAACTTCCTTGCTCACCGTGCTCCTTCCACGAGGGAGCGCCCTGCGGGGGAACAGGGCGCTCCCAGGGGGTTACTCAGCCTTGACTCGGACCGCGCGCCGGCGCTTGCGCGTGGCGTGCAGGAGAAGCGCTCCGGCGACGAGCAGCACGACGCCCGTGACGATCCAGACCGTCACGTCCGCGCCGGTGACCGCGAGCGCGCCAACGCCCGTTCCGACGGCCACCCCGCTACCGGGGACCTTGTACATGCGCTTACTCCGCCGTCAGTTCGCGACGCTTGCGGACCGCGGCGAACCCGACGGGTACCGCGACGAGGCCGAGCAGGCCGAGGCCGATCCACAGACCGGCGCCGGACGCCATCGGGATGGGCAGACCGGCCGGGCCGCACGTGGCCGACGAGATGATGATGTCGCCCGTGCCGAAGTTGCCCTGCAGCAGTTTCACGTGAATCGCATTCACAGTGAGGCTGCCGTCCTTGTTCTTGATCTGCTCGTTGAAGATGATCTCGGCGATCGGCAGGTCGAGCAGCTTGACGTCGAGCTTCGTGTTCGCCGCGGGCTCGGCGTTGATCTCGCCGAGCTTGCCGAGGTTCACCCCGGCGAGCTTCGAGGAGCCGACAACACCCTTCTGGGTGGCCGAGCAGTCGGCCTCAACCAGCTCGGCGGTGATCTTGCCGGTCGCCTTGCTGAGCAGGTCGAGCCGGACGTCCGCGGTGCTCGCCCGCGACTGGACGGCGCCGGTCTTGTCGTCCCGCGACGCCGACGCGTTGATCACGCCGGTCTTGAGGACACCGTTGAGATCGACACCGACGAACGTGTTCTTCGTCGGCCCGTTCGCATCCGCTGCGGCGAACGGTCCGGCCGACACCGCCGGGCTGCTCAGCAGCGTCAGGTTGAGCTTCGCGCCGTAGGCCGAGGCGTCCCCCGGTGCAGCTGAAGCCGGTGCGGCACCGGCCAGCAGCGCCGCGATGGCGACCGCTCCGGCCAGGCCACCGCGACGCGTCATTCGCACACGCATGTAGCTCCGTTTCCTTTCCTCCGGGGCCAACCCCAGGGCGCAGTCGAACCCATCTGGGTCCACGCGCTGCGTTTCATGCTTCTGGGGGGCAATTCAGGCCATCGGCTTTCCCCCGGAGGAATTGAGAGTTACTGACCGTATCTAGTGACGACATCACCCAGAACGCCCAACGAACGAGACTCATCGTGTGTTTTGCCGTTAAAAGCGGGTGATGGCGTCACCCGATCCGGGGGTGAGGGCTGACGGTCTGTGGACCGATGCCCATCCATGTAGCCCTTCTGGGCGCTCTCCCAACGGTGGAAAGGAATCTTCGGGTGACGCATGCCGTGCGCCGCACCGCCTTCCCGAGCCGGGTGACGATCGTCGTCCTGCTCGCCGCAGCCGCCGGGCTGGTCTTCGCCCACCGCCTCTACCGGACCGCCGAGATATCGCTCTCCGGGGCGTTGCTGTCGGTCCTGAGCAGCGACGGCGTGTACGTGGCCGCGGAGCGCCAGACCGTCTACTTCGGACTCGGCTCGGACACGCCCCTCGGCCTGCACATGACGCCGGAGTGCACGTCCGCGTTCCTGGTCCTGCCGTTGCTGGTCGTCGGTGCGGTGATGATCGCGCTGCGGCCGCGGATCCAGCAGCGCGTGCTGGTGGCGCTGGCCGTCGCCGCGGGCGCGGTGGTGGTCGTCAACCAGTTCCGCGTGCTCACGCTGGTCGGGCTGGTGAACTGGCTGGGCATCGACACCGGCTACTACTGGGGCCACACGCTGCTCGGTTCGATGGTCAGCGTCTTCGGTGGCGCCGCCGCGCTGGTGACCTTCGTCTGGCTGGCGACGCGCAGGTGAGCTTCGAGGTGATCCTGGGCTTCACGCAGGCCCTCGCGCTGACGATGAGCGTCGCGTTCCTGACCTACGTCTTCGTCATCGTCGTGCCGTACCTGAGGCGCAAGCCGGCTCCCCTGGGCGTTGCCAACTCGCTGGAGTGGCACTTCTTCGTGCCGTGCCGCGACGAGGAGGCCGTCATCGGCGACACGATCCGCTACCTGCGCACGAACTTCCCCATCGCGCACGTGTGGGTGATCGACGACGACTCCGACGACCGGACCGCGGGCGTCGTGCGGACGTTGCGGCGCAACGGCGGCGAGACCGACAAGCACATCCACCTCGTGCAGCGGCACCGCCCGCAGGCGCGCACCGGCAAGGGCGACGCGCTCAACGACGCTTACCGCACGCTGAAGATGTGGATGGGCCGGCACGCGGACGCCGACCGCGCGATCGTCGTGGTCGTCGACGCCGACGGCCGTCCGGGCACGAACTGCCTGGAAGTCTGCGCGGCGCCGCACCTGTTCGGCGACCCGCGCGTCGGTGCGGTCCAGGTCGACGTGCGGATGATCAACAAGGGCGAGCGGCAGTCCGACGTGGCCTCGTGGCGCCGGTACTTCGGCGCGGCGCTCGTGCGGATGCAGGACCTCGAGTTCCGCACGGCGATCGCGGCGATCCAGATGTCGCGCGGCGTCACCGGAACGATCTCCATGGGCGGCAACGGACAGTTCACGCGATTGTCCGCTTTGGACTCTATTGCGGGACCGGCGGGCAGCCCGTGGCGCGGGTCACTGCTGGAGGACTTCGAGCTCGGCGTGCACCTGCTGACGCAGGGCTGGCGCACCGGGTTCAGCATGGACACGCACGTGAACCAGGAGGGCCTGTACTCGTTGCGGCGCTTCCTCGCGCAACGGACCCGCTGGGGCCAGGGCACCATGCAGTGCATGCGTTATCTGCGGCGCATCTGGGACTCCGAGCACCTGTCCACGTTGGGCGCCGCGGAGATGATGTACTACCTCGCCCAGCCGTGGATGCAGCTGCTCGGCACGCTCATCTACCCCATCCCGATGTTCCTGATGGCGTGGCGATTCGTCACGGCGCCGGGCGAGGTCGTCACGTGGTTCGCGGACGGCGCCTGGATTCTGTTCGCCGTCTATGGCGCGTTCGGCCTACTGCCCTTCGTCCTCTGGGGACCGGTGTACCGCGCGAAATGCGAACCCGGCACGTCTTTTGTCCGCTCGCTCGGCTACGGCTTCGCCTACGCGCTCTACATCTACACGTTCTACGTGACGTCGTGGCGCGCGGTGATCCGCCTGGTCCGCGGGCACAACGGGTGGACGAAGACGCGTCGCAACACCGAAGCGCGCATCGGGAAAGTCGCTTTGGACCACTGATGGTGTGGGCCTTGTCACTAATCCATGATTTGTAGGCTTCCGACAAAGACCTCGTCCGATGTGGCCGCTTAACCTCAGACGCATGACCGCACTCGCCGTTTCGTCACGTCGCGTGGTCCTCGCGGACCTCGTCTCGACCTCTGTGGTGCGCGACCTCGCGCTGATCGTCGCGGGTGCGGGCCTCACCGGCCTCGCCGCCCAGATCGCACTGCCGATCCCCGGATCGCCGGTTCCGCTGACCGGCCAGACGTTCGCGGCCCTTCTGGTCGGTGCGTCTCTCGGCTGGCAACGCGGCGCGACGTCAATGCTGCTGTACCTGATCGCCGGCGTGGCGGGCGTGCCGTGGTTCCAGGGCGGCTCGTCGGGTGCGCCCGTGTCGCTCGGCTACGTCGTCGGTTTCGTCTTCGCGGGAGCTTTGGTCGGTGCGCTGGCGTCACGTGGCGGCGACCGCACCCCGTTGCGCACGATCGGCACGATGGCGCTGGGCAACCTGGTGATCTACGCGATCGGTGTGCCTTGGCTGATGGCTTCCGCCGGTCTCGGTTTCTCGCGCGCGGTTCAGCTCGGCGTACTGCCGTTCCTGGTCGGCGACGCGATCAAGATCGCACTCGCGGCCGGACTGCTTCCGGGCGTCTGGGCCTTGGTCAACCGCGGCCGCAGGTAGTTTCGGTGGCGTGACCACCGCTTCGGAACACCTGGCTCAGTTGCCCTTCGTCGTGGGCGCCCACGTCGTGGGTTCGCGCGTGCTCGGCGATGCCGTGGAGGACTCCGACCTCGACCTCGTGGTGGAGCTGTCCGACGTACCCGACCTCGGTGCCCTGGCCGCGGCACAAGCCGTGGATCTGGACGTGATCTACGTGCTCGCCGGTCAGTTGGCTTTGCCGGTGTCCTCCGCGTCCTCGATCGCGTGGGGCCGTGACGGCAAGCTGCACACGGACCGCGCGGACCTCACGCCGGTGCTGTGGGAACAGTTGGCGCGCTACGCCGACACCGTGGTCGGCGAGTCGCCCACGCCGCCGGTGACGCGGGACGAGGTCGTGGCGTACTGCCGTGCCAACCTGGTCTCGTACTGGGAACCGTTGCTGGACCGCGCTTCCGAGGTGTTCGCGTCCCGCACGCCGGGCCCGGTGTTCCGCGATCCCCTGCTCTGGATCGCCTTCGGCCCGGCGCGGCTGTGGCACACGATCCGCACGGGCGGCATCGTCTCCAAAACCCAGGCCGCCGAGCTCGCCGCCGTCGAATGGCCTGATCTTTCGGATTTGTTGCTGGACCTGGCTTCCGCCCGCCGCGACCCGTCCGTCATGCTGACCATCGAGCACGCCGTCGCCGCTCTCGAACTGGGCAGGCGCGTCCTCGCGGCCTGATGGACCGCTTCCATCACACCGCCTTTTCGGGTTGACCTGTCGCGCAACGGTGTCGCTTCCGGTCGCTTGGACCCTAACGTCGTTGCATGCCACGGAGAATCTCCACGGTTCGTGGACGTGAGTTCGGCGCCGGAGTGCGCGCTGCCCTCGACCAGACCGGGATGAGCTACCGCGCGGTCGCCCGCCTGGTCGGCTGGGACTTCGCCAAGCTGTCGGACCTGTTGAACGGCAAGGGCGGCATCTCGGAGCTCGACCTGTCGCGCCTGCTGGGCGTGTGCAGAACGCCGTTGCCCGAGTGCAAACACCTGCACGAGCTCTACCGGTTGGCGAGCGAAGAGGGCTGGTGGCAGATCTATGACGGCACCCTGCCCATCCAGCTACGCACCTTGATCGAGCACGAGGACGCCGCGAAGGCCCTCATCAGCTGGCACCTCACCGTCGTCCCCGGCCTCCTGCAGACCGCCGAATACATCCGCGCCCAGGTCGCTGTCTGGCCGTCCATCCTCCCCAAGGACATCGAGCCGCGCGTGGCGGCCAGGGTCGCCCGACAGCAGATCCTCGAGTCGGATCGGAAGTTCACCTTCTACATCCACGAATACGCCTTGCACCTGCCGGTCGGCGGGCACGACGTGTGGATCGCACAGCTGCACCACCTCTTGCGCATGCTCGTGCGACCGAACATCATCCTGCGGGTCGTGCCCGCCGCCATCGGTGCACACGCCGGATCCACCGGCGAGTTCTGCATGCTGAAGTTCGAGAAGATCGAGCCCGTTGTCTACCTGGACAGCCTGAACTCAAGCCTGTTCCTGGAAGACAAGGCTTCACGCGAGATCTACACCAAGGTGTTGGAAGCGCTCGACCAGGTAGCGCTCGGTCAGGAACAATCGAGGAGGTTGATCACCGACATCATCAGCTGAGGAGGCCGCGGATGACCACGTGGCGCAAGAGCAGCTACAGCCCCGACAGCAACAACTGCGTCGAGGTCGGCTGGCTCAAGAGCAGCTACAGCCCGGACGGCGACAACTGCGTCGAGGTCGGGTTCGGCGTCGGCATCCGTGACTCGAAGTCCCCGGCCGCCCACATCCCGCTGTCGCGGTCCGCCTGGACGTCCTTCCTCACCGCCACAAAGCACGACGCCCTGACGCCCTGACCAGGCCCCTCACACCCAAGCCGACGCGGGCCTGCAATCCCGAGTGCGCTCAAGCGAGCGTCCCCCCGCCAGGGGGACCCCCTGCTCTTAACTCTGCCATAGCGCACCGACAATTCCGGCCGCCCAACTAGGCGGCAAGCCCGCCCTGCCCGACGACACCGCCTGGCCCGAGTGGGAAGGCTCGCTGAACTTCGTCGCGTCGATCGACTGCGACCGACTCCCGCCGAACACCCTCGACATCGCGCTGCCGGACAGCGGCACCCTGCTGCTCTTCTACTTCGATGACGAGGCCGGGTACCACGATCCCTTGTACGTGCCACCCACCGTGGGCTCCTGGAACCCGGACTCCGCCACCGGTGCGCGGGTGCTGCACGTCCCGTCCGGCGCGCCGGAACGCGATACCCCGCTGGACATCCAGCCCTACGAGTACGTGCCGCTCACCGCGAAACCGACCTTCACCGGCCCGGACTGGTCCCACCCGGCGTTCCGGGAGGCGTGCCGCGACGTGTCGGACGCGGACCAGGCGTTCCTGGCCGATCACGCGAACGGCGACGCCTTCGTGAGCGCGTTGCGGAGGCTGACCCCGTCACCACGCCACCAGCTCGGCGGTCATTCCGTCCCGATTCAGGACGCCGCGGAGACCGCACACACGACCCTGCTGGCCCAGTTCGACAGCGACAGCGAGGCCGACATGCGGTGGGGCGACCTGGGCACCTTGTTCTGGATGATCCCGCCCACCGACCTGGCCGCAGGCGACTTCACCACCACGTCCTTCACCTGGCAATGCACCTGACCGACCAGCGAACGTGACGTTCCAGGACATCTATGTCCCCCATCGTCACGTTCGCTGCCACCGGTCGCGCCGCCCAACCGTCACCACGCTCACGCAGGCGTCCCCCCGCTAGGGGGCCGGGCTCCAGCAAAGTCGGTTTGGCTCGTCATCGCCTACCGGTCGCGGGCTCCTAGTGCCCGGATTCCGGCGATTCCGCTTCGGCGGGCTCCTTGATCACTGTTGGGAGCGTTCTCACGATTTGCCAGGGGCGAGTTTGTGACGCTGGACGTCCCACATGCTCCCCTCGCGAAGATCAACGATCTCGATCGTGCCCGATTTGCCCGATGAGAGCGTGAACATCCGGTCGTTCTTGACCTGGTGTTCGACACCTGAGATCAACTCGCCTGCGGCCGACACGTCACGTTTCCTCGCCTGGCGGCTCGACAACGCGACGTACCGAGAAAACCGGCTGGCCGCCGTCGTGGTCCGTAGCCGTCCAAGACCGCCGTCGTCACCAACGGCTGCGGGCATGGCCGGGATGAGGTGGGTTGGCTTCCACGCGCTCATAAAAAACAACGCAACTCAGCCCACCGCACCCACACAACGCAGGTCTGGACCGGATCGGGACCACTTCGGCGGCCAACCCGGCTTTCCCGGTACGAGCGCGCCGACGAAGCAGGCCCGCTCGCCTCGCCGCGCAGCGGCGTCACCACGCTCACGCAGGCGTCCCCCCGCTAGGGGGTCCCCCTGCTTTAACTCTGCCACGAAGCACCGACAATTCCGGGCCGACGAGGCTCAGTTATCCACAGGCAGGCCGACATCCGCCGAGTTGTCCACAACCCCGGCCGTGCCGCCCGAACCTGTCGGACCCGCCGGGTACGGTTCTCCTCGTGCCGGAACTCCCCCCGACAACCAGCCTCCTCCACACCGCGGTCGAAGCCGTGGGTGGAGCCGAACGCCCCGGCCAGGTCGAGATGGCCGAGGCGGTGGACCGCGCCATCCGCACGGGCGAGCACCTGGCCGTACAGGCGGGAACCGGCACCGGCAAGTCCCTCGCGTACCTCGTCCCCGCGATCCGGCACGCGGTGGCCGAGGACGAGACCGTGGTCGTCTCCACCGCGACCATCGCCCTGCAACGCCAGCTCGTCGACCGCGACCTTCCGCGACTCGCCAAGGCACTCGAGAAAGAACTCGGCCGGGAGCCGACGTTCGCGATCCTGAAGGGCCGCCGCAACTACCTGTGCATGCACCGGGTGCACAGCGGTGCCCCGGAGGAGCCGGACGACGCGGCCTTGTTCGACCCGTTCACGGTGTCCCGGCTGGGCCGTGAGGTGAAACGGCTGCACGAGTGGTCGTCGGACACCGAGACCGGCGACCGCGACGAGCTCGTGCCCGGTGTCAGCGAGCAGGCGTGGCGGCAGGTCAGCGTCACCGCGAAGGAGTGCCTGGGCGTCAGCAAATGCCCGATCGGCACGGACTGCTTCGCCGAGCGCGCCCGCGCCGAGGCCGGCAAGGCGGACGTGGTGGTGACCAACCACGCGATGCTCGCGATCGACGCCCTGGAGGGCTACCAGGTCCTGCCGGACCACGACGTGGCCGTGATCGACGAGGCCCACGACCTGGTGGACCGCGTGACGTCGGTGGCGACGGAGGAACTCAGCGGACCGCTGGTCGCCACGGCGGCGAGACGCTGCGGCCGCCTGATCGACCAGGACGTCGCGGACCGCCTGGCGGAGGCGAGCGACGGCCTGGCGATGATCCTCGAGGACATGCCCGCGGGCCGCCTCGACGCGATGCCAAGGGCGCTGGCCGGCGCCTTGGCCGCGACCCGCGACGCCGCGCACATGTGCATCAGCGCGCTGGGTCCGGAACGCAAGGAGGACGTCGAGGGCGCGACGTCCCGCAAGCTCGCGATGTCGTCCCTGGACGAGGTCCACGACTGCGCGGTCCGCATGCTGGAGGCGTTCGACGAGGAACGCGACGTCATCTGGGTGTCCGGCGACTTCAACAAGAGCACGCCGTCGCTCCGAGTCGCCCCGCTGGGCGTGGGCGGTCTGCTCCGGGAACGCCTGTTCGGCAAACGCACCACGATCCTGACGTCGGCGACCCTCACCCTGGGCGGCGCGTTCGACACCATGGCGCGCCAATGGGGCCTGCCCGCGTCGTCGCAGGTCCAGAAGATCGACGGCGCCGCGACCGACAAGGAGATCGACGGTCCGAAGTGGACGGGCCTCGACGTCGGCTCTCCGTTCGCCCACGGCACCAGCGGCATCCTGTACGTCGCACGCCACCTGCCCCCACCGGGCCGCGACGGCCTGCCGCCGTCCTATTTGGACGAGATCGAAGGCCTCGTCAACGCCGCGGGCGGCCGCGCCCTGGGCCTGTTCTCGTCCACCAGAGCGGCGAAGGCCGCGACGGAAGCCCTGCGCGACAAGCTGGACTACCCGATCCTCTGCCAGGGCGACGACTCGACGGGCCTGCTGGTCAAGAAGTTCGCGGAGGACGAGCGCACGTGCCTGTTCGGCACCCTGTCCCTCTGGCAGGGCGTCGACGTCCCAGGCCCGTCCCTGCAACTCGTGATCATGGACCGCATCCCGTTCCCGCGCCCGGACGACCCGCTGGCCTCAGCCCGCCAGAAAGCCGTGAACGCCCGTGGTGGCAACGGTTTCCTCAGCGTCGCCGCCACGCACGCCGCACTGCTCCTCGCCCAGGGCGCCGGCCGCCTACTCAGATCGATGTCCGACAAGGGCGTGGTCGCAATCCTCGACCCACGCCTCGCGACCGCGCGGTACGGCGGCTTCCTGCGCGCCTCCCTGCCGCCGTTCTGGACGACCTACGACCCGGAGGTGGTGCGAGCGGCCCTGAAACGCCTCGACGCGTCGGTCACCGCCTGACGGCTGGCGCCCGATTCCGCCAAAACACCTGCGGTCCGGACGAGACCGCCTTCGGGAAGCAGATCCCTCCGGCCATGCGGCATCGACCGCACCGCAGGTGCACGAAGACTAGGCGGATCCGCTGGACTCACCAGAGGCGTCCTGACGATCGGCGCGAGCGTCATCAAGGTTCACCACCCGCAGGTCGGTCGAACGATCCGGCGACGTGGCGTCGTCGAGTTCTTTGACGAACCTCAGAGCCGCCTTGAGCTCGGGATTCTTCATAACCTTCCTGGCACGCCTAAGCTGAAAACGAGAATCGCGTCTCACGGCACCGTGTTTCGACCGCCTTTCGATGCCTGTCTGCAGAATCTGCAACGGAACAGTGATCAGCTTGCAGATCGCAGCCACCAAAGGCCTCAGCTGCCCCGACCGCGCAAGGATGATCAGCACGACGGCGATCAAGCTCGGCCAGGTCAACTTCGGCGCAAGCGTCATCACCACCTCATACCAGGACGCCAACTGGCCGTCCGCCGACAAGGCGATCTTGACATGCAGTTGTGCAATGCCCATTCAGAGCGCACGTCCGAGAACTGACCGTCACGGATTGGCCGCCGTTGCCTCGGCGCTATGCATGGACTCGGGGCGGTGCTTCCTCCCTTGGAGCGTGTGACGGCTTACCGCAGCGGTACCCATTGGCACCACCACGGACAGCACCGAGACAACGGCGACTATCGCGCGGGTAAAAACCCAGGCAGCGACACGGAGAACAGATCTAGGACAACGACAGGCAATCGAGGACTCGATGTCCGCTGTTGATCTGAATCCATACTCACTTCCGACCCCTTGTCTCGGGATGTATAGGCAGGCTATGAATTAGCCTGCTGTCACACGGCCCGCATCGCCACTATCCCCCAACCAACCTTCAATTTCTAATTCGCCCAGGTACGACATTTACGGATTCCATAAGTCGATAGGCATCCGCTATCGGACCGGCGAACACCGGTAGGGTCGTAGCCGACCACTGGGGGTGGACATGGGCGTACGGGTCATCGACCTGACCAGGAGTTTCCGCAAGGGCAAGGGCTGGCGGCCGAAAGGCCCGGAAGTGACCGCGCTGGACGGCCTGACCCTGGAGATCCCGGACGGCGAGGTGCACGGCCTGCTCGGCCCGAACGGCGCGGGCAAGACCACGCTGTGCAAGATCCTCTCCACGATCCTCCTGCCGAGCAGCGGCACGGCCGAGGTGCTCGGGTACGACGTCGTCGCGGACGCGCACGAGGTGCGGCGGCGGATCGGCATCGTGTTCGGCGGCGAGCACGGTCTGTACTGGAAGCTCAGCGCGCGGCAGAACCTGCGGTACTGGGCGGCGCTCTACAAGCTGACGGACGCCGAGGGCGACCACCGGGCGTCCGAGCTGCTGGCCAGGCTCGGGTTGACCGCCAAGGCCGATGACCTCGTCGAGACGTTCTCGCGGGGCATGAAGCAGCGGCTGCACCTGGCGCGCGGGCTGATCGGTGATCCGAAGCTGATCCTGTTCGACGAGCCGACGATCGGCATGGACCCGGTGGCCGCGCACGACTTCCGCCGCCTGATCGGTGAGCTGCGCGAAGAGGGCCGCACGATCCTGATCACGACGCACGACATGGACGAGGCCGAGGAGGTGTGCGACCGCGTCACGTTGATCGACAAGGGCCGCGTGATCGCGACCGAGTCGCCACGCGGGCTCGCGCAGATGTCGTCGCTGCACCGGTGGGTCGAGGCCGAGACGACGGCCGACGTCACGCACCTGCCCGGAGTCGTCGCCGTCGAGTCGCGCGCCGGCTTCGTCAGGATCAAGACCGATGGCGATGCCTCGGCGCGACGCGTCATCGACTTCCTGCTGGACAACGGCGTCCGCAGCGTTCGTGCCGTGCCGCCGACGCTGGAGGACGTCTACCTCGACCTCATCGGCGCCCGCGGCATGGAGGTCTGAGTGCGCGCGTTCCTCGCGGGCGTGCGGATCCAGTTCTGGCTGATCCGGCGGCAGCCCGACGACCTGCTGACGTTGTGCACGATCCCGTTCACCGCGGTGATCATGCTGTCCGTGGTGATCCACGCGATCCGCCCGGACCTCGTCACGAACGCCCTGCTCGCGCCCGCGCTGATCGGCCTGTGGGGTTTCTCGATCGGCCTGGCCGGCGAGGTGATCGAGTCGGAACGCTGGGTCGGAACGCTCAACCCGTCGCTGGCCGCTCCGACCGAGATGCACTCCGTCTACTTCGGACGAATCATGGCGGTGATGGGCCTGGGCGTGATCCCGCTCGGCGAGACCTGGTTGCTGGGCTAGGCTTTCTTCGACGTCACGCCGGTCGTGCACCACCCGTGGCTCTTCGCCGCGACCATGCTCGCGTCGATCTTCGCCATGGGCGGCACGAGCATGCTGTACGCGGCGGCGATGATGCTGAGCCGCAACAGCGCCGTGTACGGCAACTTCCTGAGTTTTCCGATCTACATCCTGTCCGGCGTAATGGTGCCGGTCTCGTACCTACCGGATTTCCTGGAACCGTTGTCCCGCTTGGTTTTCCTGTCCTGGTCGGCCGATCTGATGCGCGACTCGCTGGCCGCGGCTTCGGTGCCGAACGCCGGCTGGCGGCTGCTGGTGATCATCGGGCTGGGCGCGACCGGCCTGGTGGGCGGCCGGGTTCTGCTGAGCGCCGTGCTGCGTCGCGCGCGTGAGCAGGGGGCGTGGACCTATGCGTGATCAACTCCGCGTCCTGAAGCACTCGGCGATCGCGTCGTGGGCCGAGTTCACGGCGTTCTACACGTGGAAGACGTGGACGTTCACGTGGCTGTCGCGACTGCTGATCCAGGTGTGCTTCTACGCGTTGATCGGCCGCATGATCGGCTCGGTCGACTACCTGCTGGTCGGCAACGCCGTGGCGATCATGGCGATCGACGCCTGCGTAGTGATCCTGCTGGCGATCGGCGAACGCCGTTCGGGCACGTTGTCACTGATGGTGGCCGCGCCGTCCACGCACCTGACGATCTACCTGGGGCGCGGGCTGATCCACCTGGTGTCCGGGGTGGTCGCGTCCGTGACGGCGTTCCTGGTGCTGCCGCCGTTGTTCGGCGTGCACCTACCGTGGCCGCAGGCGCTTCTGGTGCCGGTGCTGATCACCGCGGTCGGCCTGTCGTGCTACTGCTACGGCGCGTGCGTGGCGTCGTTCGTGCTGGGCTTCCCGGCGGCGCGGTGGCTGGCGTTGAACATCAGCTACCTGACGCTGATGACGTTCTGCGGGGTCAACGTGCCCACGGACTTCTGGCCGGACTGGGTGCGCCGCGTCGTGTCGTTCCTGCCCATGACGCACGGCCTGACCGCGATGCGGGCGCTGATCGCGAACGGCCCGGCGTCGACCGTGGTGACGCAGGTGGTGCTGGAGCTCCTGGTGGGCGCGGCGTGGTTCGCACTGGCCGCCGTCGGGTTCAACCGCATGGTGAGGCGCGGCCGGCGTGACGGCTCAATCGAGTTCGGCGCCTGACAGCCGTTCGACGAGCTCGGCGCGGAACTCGAGCGCCTTCGCCCGGTCCGCGGTCGGCGCGTCGGCCTCCCGTTTGAGCGCGCCGTCGAGGATCTTGAGCGCCTGCTTGTCATCGCCCTTGCCGTTGGCCAGCGCCTCAGCGTTCTGCAACGCCTGGGCGAGCTTGCTCGTCGGCTCCTCTTCTTCCTTCTCCTCGGCCTTGACGATCCGGATCCAGTTGCCGCCGGGGTCGACGACGCTGAACCCGCGCCCCGGCCGCGGGCGGGTCATCCGCGGGATGCCGGCCACGAGGACCTTGCCGAACTCGGCGCGCATACCCTGCGCGAACGCCTCGTAGAGCTCCTGGGTGTCGTCCACGATGACGAGGCAGGAGCCGTAGGACTGTGCCGGGTCGAAGCGCGGCATGCCGAAAAAGTGCAGGTTGATGTCGTCGCGCTGCAGCGCGACGTACGGGTTGGGCCTGCTCTGCCGGTAGGTCGGGGTGAAGCCGAGCGCGCGGTAGAAGTCGGTGATCTCGTCGATGTCGGGACAGGGCAGCAGCGGAACTGTCACCTCGTTGGCCACGCGACCGAGGCTAGCCGTCGACGAGCAGTCCGCGCAGTGGTCCTTGCAACCTTCCCGCCCGCCGCGACACGCCAGGCAGCTTCGTCAGCCGACCCGGCCGCTCGAGGGCCGGCCGCCACAGCTTGTCGACGACGTCCGCGGGGTCGCCGTCGACGTCGTCGCGCTGCAGGTGCTCACGCCACAGCCGCAGCCGCGCGTCGCGAGCGACCTCCGGGTCGTCGGTGACGACGTTGACCTCGGTGTCGTTGAACAGCGAGTGCTCGTTGAGGTTCGCGCTGCCGACGGTCAGCCAGCGATCATCGACAACGCCGAGCTTGGCGTGCACGTACACCGGCGTCTCGTCACTGGTCGGCGTCGCCGCGACAAGCCGCCGCCCGCCGTCGTCGGCGTCGATGAGCCGGCCGAGCTGACCGCGCGTGGTGTCCGCGCCGTTGCTAGGTTTGCGCGGCAACACGAGCACGACGCGAAACCTGTCGTCCGGCGGGTATCGCAGCTTGTCGATCAGGATCTCGGTGATCTCGGGCGACCACAGGAACTGGTTTTCCAGGTATACCAAGCGTTTCGCGCTGCGCAACGCCTTGACGTGCGCGTCGAGCAGGCTGAACTCGCCGCGCGGCGCGAAGTCGTAGGTCCTCTCGGGAATGGTGCGAACGACCTGAATCGCAGTAGTACCAACGGGTTCCGGCACTCGCGGCTCGGGCAGCCACTCGTGCGCGATCTCCATCCACCGCTGCCGAAAGTGTTCGGCGACGTCCGCGACCACCGGCCCCTCAACCCGGCTGGCGTGATCATGCCACCCCATCGGCCGCGTCGGCGGATGCTCACGACTGTCGTGCCGATCGCCTTCCACAGCCGTCAAATCCACGCCGCCGACGAACGCGATCTCGTCATCGATCACGACGATCTTCTCGTGGTGGCAGTGAAAAGTGCGCTCACGCGCATCCAACACACACTTCACGCCACCGTTGGCCATGAAGGCTTTCTGCGCATTCCGCGCGCGTTCACGGGTGGGCTCGAAGATCGGCACCGGCGGCCCGGCCCACAACAGGACCCGCACCGGCACCCGCTCCGCGGCGGCGTCGAGCAACTCGCGCAACTGCGGCGCGGCGGGCTCGCGTGTGAGCCGGAAGTCCGGGCTGGCGTGCCAGTTCGCGATGTGCACGTACTTCCTCGCGTGCTCGATGGCGTCCGCGATCTGCGGCAACGCCTCGTGCCCGTCGAGCAGGACGCGCATCCGGTTGCCCTGCCGCACCGGGCGCCGGGGCGAGAACCAGCCGGTGCCGCCGAACGCGTCAGCCCAGCCGAGCTTGCGCAGGCGGCGCTTGTGGTGCGCGCACAACACGTTCTCCAGCCCGTCGCCGAGCCGGGCGTCGAGTACGTCCAGTAAGCCCACGAACGGGTTGTTTGCCCGATTCCTTGATTTTCAAACACTTCTGACGAAGGAACACGACGCGACCGAGCCACGAAATCCGCGGGGGAGGCCACCCCGCCAAGATCGCGATGCGCCCCGCCAACGAACGCCGTCAACGAACGCCGGCGCCGCGGACGCGCAAGCAAAGAATCACGTCAGCTACCGCCCTCGCCCCGGTCAGGTCAGGTCAGGTCAGCGAAAGTCCGCGACGTGGTCCCGTGCCCACTCGGCGTAGGGTCGCGCCGGCCGCCCGGTCGCCTCCTCTACACCAGGCCACGGCTCGAGCAACGGACCGTAGTCGTCATCGACACCCGCGGTGCCGCCATAGCTGACGAAGCCGAGCATGAAGTCCGCGAACTCCGGTGCGTGCCCCCGCGCGATCCATTCCTGGCGCGCCTGCTCGCGACTGACCTCGACGAACCGCACCGATTCCCCCAACGCCTCCCCGATCGCGGCCACCTGCTCGCGCGCCGTGATCGGCGCGGGTCCGGTGACCGTGTACGCCTTGCCCACGTGGCCATCCCCCAGCAGAGCGGCCACCGCGACGGCCGCGATGTCGGCCTCGTGCACCGGCACGCCCGCCTCGTCCGGGAACGGGTACCGCACCTCGCGATCGGTGCGGATGGTCGGCGCCCACACCGGGAGCAGATTCGCCATGAATCCGCTCGGGCGGACGTGTGTCCACTCGAGACCGGAGTCCTCCACGGCCTGCTCGACCGGGTTCACGTACAGCCCGATTGTGACCGCCGCGGCCGACAGGTCGACGATCCGCCGCACCCCGGCATCGCGAGCGCGTGCCACCACCGAGGGCGCGGTCTCAGGGACCGGGAACAGGTACATCCGGTCCACACCGTCGAACGGGATGGTCTCCGGATGCAGCAGGTCGGCGTAGACCTGGGCGCCGGTTGGATTCCTGCTCACCGCCCGCACGTCCTCGCCCGCCTCGACGAGCTGTCGCACCACGTTCCGCCCTACTACGCCGGTCGCCCCGGTCACCAGGATCGTCATGCGTCGGACGTTACGGTCGATCTAGGTCAGCCCCTGTCCTACTCCCGGGCGATCCCGCACGCCGCCCCCGCGCGCTTCCTATTTCGCTCAAGCGTACCGAGCGGGTCTGACAATTTCGGGCTCTGAGAGCTGTCAACGGCCCGTTCACGCATCCAATTTGGATCGGATGCCGGCGGCGACCTCGTCCAGTTCGGACCGTGCGCGGACTCGCGAGTCCGCGGACAGCCGGAAACCGTCTCCAGCGTAGCGCGGGATCACGTGCAGGTGGACGTGGAAGATCTCCTGACCTGCGGCAACGCCGTCGGCCAGGAAGATGTTGACGCCCTCGCACCGCAGGCCGGTGCGGCGCAGTGCACCCGCTAGCGACTGCCCCACCGAAAACATCCGCGACCCCAGTGGAGCAGGCAGGTCCGCCAAGCCTTCGCTGTGCGCGCGAGGGATCACGAGCAGGTGACCGGTCGTCACCGGGCGCAGGTCCATGAACGCGAGCAGGGCGTCGTCGGAGTACACGACGCTGGCGGGCGCACGGCCGTCGACGATCAGGCAGAACACGCATTCGCCGTCCACGTACGCGGGCAGCGCGACGCGCCTAGCCATCGATCGGGGCCAGTACCGTCGTCGTCCCCGGCTCGACCTCCGTGAAACCGGCGTCGCGGACTGCGACCACGTCGCACCGGTGCACCAACGAGTCCCACAACGCCACGGACGGCGTTCGCACCGCGCATCGATACGAAAGCGCGGCCCACTCCGCACGCGCGGCGGTCGACAGGTGCGGCGCCAGCAGCATCGAAGCGTGGCCCACCTGAGCTGCGGCTTTGCCGGCCGTCATCTCGACGCGCGGGTTCAGGTACAGCACGCGCGCCCCAGGAGGAACCGGCCCGGGAACATCAACCGGAAGCTCGGACCCGGAGATCTGCAGCCGGGCGACCTCGCGTGGCGTCTCGGACACCAGCGAAGGCACCAGAGCACGTACGGAAGCCCCGTCGACCGTGATCGTGATGCCCGGCAGTGCCTGAACGGCGTCCCAGTGCGCACCGCGAGCGCGACGCGACACCTTGCGGATCCGGCCGGACACCCAGGCGCTGACCTCCGGATACCACTCGCCGTCCGGGAATGCCGAACGGTCGTCGAGGCAGACCGCTACCGCGGCGGCAGCGGCGGCCTCCAACAGCGAAGTCCGAGACGGCAGAACCGACTTCTCCAGACGCAACACCAAGGGCATCGCCCGGACCGCGGTCTCCGTGGCGTAGTTGCGCGACGCGATGAGCTCGAGGATCACAGTCTGGTCAGCTCCAGACCGTCGGCCGCGTCGGCGGCTTCGACCTCGGCTCGCGTCACGCCCAGTACGAACAGCACGGCGTCGAGGAACGGATGGGACAGCGCGGTGTCCGCGACCTCACGGAGAGCCGGCTTGGCGTTGAAGGCCACGCCCAGGCCCGCCGCGTTGAGCATGTCGATGTCGTTGGCGCCATCACCGACCGCGACGGTCTGCGCCAGCGGCACGCCCGCCTCCTCGGCGAAGCGGCGCAGCGCTACGGCCTTGCCCGGACGGTCGACGATGTCGCCGACGACCTGGCCGGTCAGAACACCGTCCACGATCTCGAGTTCGTTGGCCGCGCAGAAGTCGAGGCCCAGCTCCTCCACCAAGCCTTCGATCACCCGCGTGAACCCACCGGACACGACTCCGCAGCGGAAGCCGAGACGTTTCAACGTGCGGATCGTCGTTCGCGCGCCGGCCGTCAGCTCCAAGGAAGCCGCCACATCGTCGAGCGCCTTCTCTTCCAGCCCCTCCAGCAAGGCGACCCGTTGCCGCAATGCCGACGCGAAGTCGAGCTCGCCGCGCATGGCCGCCTCGGTGATCTCGCGGACCTGCTCCTCGCAGCCCACGTGGGCGGCCAGCATCTCGATCACCTCACCCTGGATCAGAGTGGAGTCGACGTCGAACACCACGAGCCGCTTCGCTCGGCGGGTGAGGCCCGCGCGTTCGACGGCGATGTCCAGGCCGACCCGCACCGACACCTCGGCCAGCGCCGAACGCAGGTCCGCATCGCTGTCCATCGTGTCCTCGGCGACGGAAACCCGTAGCTCGAGACCGGTGACGGGATAGTCGGCGACGCCGCGGATGGCGTCGATGTTCACGCCGAGCGAGGCGAGTTTGCGGGCTACCTCGGTGAACGCGCGGGCGGTCACCGGGCGGCCGAGCACGATCAGGACGTGCGAGGACTCGAGGCGCGCGGTGCGCTTGGAGTCGGCGCCGATCTCGACCTCGACGTGCATCGAGACGGTCGCCATGGCCTGCTCGACCGCGTCCTGCAGGCCTTCGGGGTCGTGGTCGGTCGAGACGAGCGCGCCGAGCACCAGGCGGCCCCGGATGACGACCTGCTCGACGTCGAGCACCTCGACTCCGTGCCTGGTCAGCACCGCGAACAGCACCGATGACACACCGGGTTTGTCGGGTCCGGTGACGGTGATCAGTACAGGGGTCTTCACAGCGCGTCTCCTCCGTGAACGCGACGAGCCCCGACCGTAACGGCCGGGGCTCGTCGTTGAACCACTGAGTGAAGATTACTTGTGGTCGGACTGCGAATTCTCGCTGGCCGTCCCCGACTGAATGGCGGCGCCCGCCATCTCCGACAGAGCGGGCGGAGCGTCCTTGTGCGCGATCGCCTTGCCGGTGAAGGTCACGTGGCCCTCGTTGCGGATGCGCTCGACCATGTGCGGGTAGTGCAGCTCGAACGCCGGGCGCTCGGAACGGATCCGGGGCAGCTCGGTGAAGTTGTGCCGCGGCGGCGGGCACGAGGTGGCCCACTCCAGCGAGTTGCCGAAGCCCCACGGGTCATCCACCGTGACGACCTCGCCGTACCGGTACGACTTGAAGACGTTCCAGATGAACGGCAGCGTCGACGCACCGAGCACGTAGGCACCGATCGTGGAGATCGTGTTCAGCGTCGTGAAGCCGTCGGACGCGAGGTAGTCCGCGTACCGGCGCGGCATGCCCTCGTTGCCCAGCCAGTGCTGGACGAGGAACGTGCCGTGGAAGCCCAGGAACGTGGTCCAGAAGTGCAGCTTGCCCAGCGGCTCGTCGAGCATGCGGCCGGTGATCTTCGGGAACCAGAAGTAGATGCCCGCGAACGTGGCGAACACGATCGTGCCGTAGAGCACGTAGTGGAAGTGCGCGACGACGAAGTACGTGTCCGACACGTGGAAGTCGATCGCCGGCGCGGCGAGCAGGATGCCGGAGAGACCACCGAAGAGGAACGTGACGATGAAGCCGACGCTGAACAGCATCGGGGTCTCGAACGTCAGCGAGCCCTTCCACATCGTGCCGATCCAGTTGAAGAACTTCACACCGGTCGGGACCGCGATGAGGAACGTCATGAAGGCGAAGAACGGCAGCAGCACGGCGCCGGTGGCGTACATGTGGTGCGCCCACACGGCGACGGACAGGGCCGCGATGCCGAGCGTCGCGTAGACCAGGCCGTTGTAGCCGAAGACGGGCTTGCGGCTGAACACCGGGAAGATCTCCGACACGATGCCGAAGAACGGCAACGCGACGATGTAGACCTCGGGGTGGCCGAAGAACCAGAACAGGTGCTGCCACAGGATCACGCCGCCGTTGGCGGGGTCGAACACGTGCGCACCGAGATGGCGGTCGGCGAGCAGACCGAGCAGCGCGGCGGTCAGGATCGGGAACGCCAGCAGCACGAGGATCGACGTCACCAGGATGTTCCAGGTGAAGATCGGCATCCGGAACATCGTCATGCCGGGCGCGCGCAGGCAGACCACCGTGGTGATCATGTTGACCGCACCGAGGATCGTGCCCAGACCACCGATCACCAGGCCGGTGATCCACAGGTCGGCGCCGACACCGGGCGAGTGGATGGCGTTCGACAGCGGCGTGTAGGCGAACCACCCGAAGTCGGCGGCACCACCGGGGGTGATGAAGCCCGACATCACGATCAGGCCGCCGAACAGGTACAGCCAGTACGAGAAGGCGTTGAGCCGCGGGAACGCGACGTCCGGCGAGCCGATCTGCAGCGGCATGATGAAGTTCGCGAAACCGAAGACGATCGGCGTCGCGTACAGCAGCAGCATGATCGTGCCGTGCATGGTGAACAGCTGGTTGAACTGCTCCTGCGACAGGAACTGCAGACCCGGCCGAGCCAGCTCGGACCGCATCAGCATGGCCATCGCGCCGCCGACCATGAAGAAGGCGAAGCTCGTGACCAGGTAAAGGATGCCGATCTGCTTGTGGTCCGTGGTGCGGAACATCCGCAGCAGGAATGAGCCCTTGACCGCCTTGCGCGTCGGGTACGGACGCGTGGCGATCGGCTGCGGGGCTACGGCCGTCACGGTGCCTCCAGGCCTTGGTGGGACCAGTCGTTCGGGAAATCTCACCGGATCGTAGACAACGGCGATCAGCACCTCGCGGGTGGGCCGGGCAGCGTAGCGCAGGTCACACGTATTCTTCGGCGCGTGCCAACCCGCGCGCTGGTCGTGTTCACGCTGCTGTTCGGTGTGTTCGCGATGCATCAGGTCGGGCACGTCGACGACCAGCCGGGCGCGGAGCTGTGCCTGGGCCTGGTCGTGACGGTCGCCGGCCTGGTCGCCGTGCGGAAGACGACGGCTTCCGGTACCACTTCCCCACCGCCTCCGGCGAGGACCGCGGCGGTGCTGTTGCCGCGTGCGGTGCCCGTGGCGGTCGCGGTGCCGACCCGGTTGGTCGTGTTGCGGTTGTGAGGAGACCACGCCCCCGTCTCCCACAAGCCCGAACAAAGGAATGAACATCTTGCGTACCGCGCTCATCGGCGTGGCGATGCTCGCTGCGCTCACCGCGTGCGGCTCCTCGGAGCCGGCGCACAACGACGCCGACGTGAAGTTCGCCCAGGAGATGGTCCCGCACCACGAGCAGGCGCTGACGATGGCGAAGCTCGTGGAGACCCGGACGGAGAACACCGGGCTGATCGACCTGGCGAACCGCATCGAGCAGGGCCAGCAGCCGGAGATCGACCAGCTGAACGCCCGGCTGAAGGAATGGGGTGCGTCCACGCACGGCTCACACGGCGGCCACGGCATGGTCGACACGTCCGAACTGGCGGCCCTGAAGGGCGCCGAGTTCGACCGCAAGTGGCTGGGACTGATGATCCAGCACCACCAGGGTGCGGTGGAGTCCGCGCGGACCGAGGTCGAGCAGGGCTCCGACCCGGCGACCAAGAAGCTGGCGCAGGACGTCATCACCGCGCAGGAGAAGGAGATCCACGAAATGCAGTCGCTGCTGCCCCAGGGCTGATGTGATCCTGCGTTCGTGAGTGCTTCGCCGGCCGTGCGCGCAGCCGTTTCGGTGGCTGCCGCGCACGGCCTTCGCGTGTCGGCTCCCGTGGTGCTGCGTGATCTCAGCAACACGTTGATCTGGTTGCGTCCCGCGCCGGTGGTCGCGCGCGTCGCGGCGGTCACCGCGGTCGTGCGGGCCGACGTGGCGGCGTATCTGGCGCGCGACCTGGCTGTGTCGGCCTATCTGGCGGATCGTGGTTTCCCGGTCGTCGGGGGTTCGGCCGAGCTGCCTCCCGGACCGCACGTGCGGGACGGCTTCACGTTGTCCTTCAACCGATACGTGCCGGTCGACTCCTCGTGGACGCCGTCGCCCGCCGACTTCGCCGTGCTGCTGGCCGAGTTGCACGACGAGTTGGCGGGTTATCCGGGGCCGTTGCCTTCGCGGCTGCCGTTCGACGACATCCTGGGCGTCGACCCGTCCGCGGTGCTGCCCGATGAGCCGTCTGGGATTGCCCGGCCGCTGCACGGTGACGCGCATCCCGGCAACGTGCTGATGACGCCGGCCGGTCCGGTGTGGAACGACTTCGAGGACACCTGGCGCGGCCCGGTCGAATGGGATCTCGCGTGCCTGCGGAACACGCAACGCCTCGACGGGGCGGCCGCGGTCGCCGCCTATCCCGGCGACTACTCGGCCGCTGCCGTCGAGGCGTGGTACGAGGTGCGGCGCCTGCACACCGCGTGCTGGCTACAGCTGTTCTGACCGGTTAGACCCTCTAACGGCTGCGACCCCTTGTCGCTGTGAGAGTGCCTAGCAACGGTTAGAGGGTCTAACAGCGAGAGGGCTTCGCGACCGTTAGAGGGTCTAACCACAGGAAGCTCTGGCGACCGTTAGAAGGCCTAACCGGACCGGGTCTCACGAACGTTAGAAGGCCTAACCGCACAAAGACCCCGGCGACCCGCCAGAGGGGCTGACCGGATGGGGTCTCACGACCGTTAGAAGGCGTAACTGGACGAAGCTTCGCGACCGTTAGAAGGCTTAACTGCGCGAAGGCCTCGCGGTCGCTAGGCCCCCTAACCGCAGTTAGACCCTCTAACCGCGAGAGGAGTTCGCTGCGGTTAGAGGGTCTAACTGTTAGAGGTTCTAACCGCCGTTAGGCCCTCTTGCGACGCAGGAAGAAGAGCACGCCCGCACCGGCGGTGACGAGCGCGGCACCGAGGCCGATCAGCCAAGGCGAGCCGAAGCCGGTGGAAGCGAGCGCCTCGGTCTCGGCCTGCACGGCACCCGCCGGAGCCGGAGCCGAGGTCGACGTCGAGCTGGTCGGCGCGGCCGACGAGGACGGCTGCTCCTCCTTCGGCTGCTCCTCCCTCGGCTTCTCGCTCGTCGGACCGGTCTTGATGCCGCAGGCATACCAGTGGCTGATCGCCGCGGGGCTGCCGCTGTCGTTGAGCGGCGCGTGCAAGTCGTTCCACGGCAGCGCGCCGAGCTGGGCGACCAGATAGACGTTGTAGGCAGGCCCGCCCTTGACGACGACACCGGTCACCGTGAAGCCGGACGGCACGGCGGTGATGTCGAGGTCGGCCTGGTTGTCGCCACCCGTGAAGGTGAACCCGCCGTTCGCGATCGGCTCACCGGTGAGCTTCCCGACGGTGCACGCGTCGTCGTGGTCCGGTGCCACGTTGCCGGCGTACACGCTCGCGCGCGCATCGCCGGAGATCAGAGGCTTGTCGGGCGCGGCCGAGGCCGTGGTGGCCAGCGCGGTCACGGCGAATGACGCAGCGACGAGGGCGCTGATCAGTCTCGGGAGAGCCATGCGTTTACTCCATCGGGGGATCGGCGGGATGCGTGGATCTAAGACCATCGACGTCCCCCTAACGGGTGAAGTACGCCCCGAGGGTACGAACCAAGACCGAGTTGTTATGTCTCTGTGAGCATCCGGCCCCGCCCCGCACGTCCTTGGGATAAATCTCAACGGGCCCTGCTATGGCTCGCCGCGCGGCCAGTACGCTCCCTCAATCCAGGGTCGGGGACAGTACGAAGGACCCAACACAGATGGCGACACCACCGGCAGTTGAGTCGGTCCACGCGACGATCGCGCCCGCCGACACCTTGATCGCTGAGCGACGAGCCTTGTATTCGCTCGCGGTCGAGCTGCTCTGTCCTGACATGGGGGAAGTCACCGACGACCTGCTGGACAGCCCGCCGGTCCGCTACCTCGTCGGCGAGGCACTGGCCGGCCGCGCCGGCATCACCCGGCGTGAACTGATCGATGCCAGGGAAGCGCTCGGCGCCACCCGCTCGGCGCACGGCCTGCCGGTCATCGCCGACGACCGCGCGCACGTGCCGCTCACGCCGCTGTTGCAGATCATCCAGACCCAGCCGGGACTGCGAATGCTCACCAGCGGACGGCGGTTCGAGCAGGCGTTCTCGATCGTGGAACAAGGCGTGTTGCTCGCCCAGAAGGTGAGCCCAGGCCTCGTCGAAGACCTGCTGGCGCACGTGAACCTGTTCGCCGTGCTGGATCCCGACACCTCACAGGGCCTCGCGTCGGCGTCTTCACGCTATTTCCCCGGCCTGGTGCTCATCGACGCGCCGGCGACACCGATCGAAGTGGCCGAAGGCCTCGTACACGAGGCCGCCCATCAAAAATTCTTCGACTTCGCCATCACACGGCAGTTTCTTGGCCTCGAAAGCGACACTGCCGAAGAGTTTGTTACGCCGTGGTCGAACAAATCATGGCCGATGGAGCAAACCGTTGCCGCGTGGCATGCGTACACCTGTATGCACCGGTTCGCGGCGGACGCGGGAGTGACCGGCGGGCACTGCGCCGTCGGGCCTGGTTCGCTGCTGCCCAAAGCAGCGGAGCGGGCGGCCGAACTCGGCCGCTGGCTGGTGGAACACGCGGAACTGCTCGGCGAAGACGCACGGGTCCTCCTCAAAGGACTCCTGGCGTTGCCCGAGCTTCCGCATCGTGAGACGGCGCACGCCGCGTTCGCGATCACGGGAAGGCTTGCGCCAGACCCGATCGTGCGACTCGGCAGGCGCATGGCGGGCGGCCGGGGCATAGTCGCCAGAACGGTTAGCCCGCTTGAGCTGTACTGGATCGACCCGGATGCCGCCGACGTACTTCAGTTGATCGGTGACCAGGCCGATGAACTCGACGTCGACGAGCTCGTGTCCCGCTTGACGGAACAGTGGGTCGTCTCGCCGGAGGTGGCGCGCGATCGTGCCTCCACCGGATTGCGAGGTCTGCTGCATTGGCAGCTGATTCGCTCTTCGTAACCGTCTCTTAACTGTCCACAATGGGCGGTTTCTGATAGAAGGATCCATGACCTTGAGCCAGTCCGTGACGCCCCCGCAGCAGCCCGCGTCCCAGCACCCTGGGCACTCCGGCGTGGCTGCCGTCGGCCAGCCCGTGAACCGCGTCGAGTGGTTTCGCCAGATGCCGACGGGTAGCACGGTATACGTTCGGCCGAACGAATCCGAGAGCAAGTAAACGAAAAGGGACGCCCCGCAGCGTCCCTTTTCTCTGAGCTCAAGTTGTCTGACAACAGACGACCCCGGCCGCCGCAGGCCGGGGTCGTCATCCCCCTCGATCAGCCGGACATGATGTTCACGACGTTCGTGAACCCGATGACCACGAGCACCACCAGGCTCAGACCGAGGATCGTCACCACCGTTCGCCATCCGATCATCGAGACGGCGACTGCGGTCAAGAAGGCGATTCCAACTGCGTTTCCGGTGACAGGCATGGCTTCCTCCGCGCGCCGGAGCGGTCACCAGGGTGGGCGGTCCTGTTTGAGTGCCACTTCGGCGCTTCCCAGTGTGCCGATGCAGTAGGTTGTCTGTCAACCGACTACCGCTTGACGGACAAGTTGCATCGGTTGTCTGTCCGGACTACCCTGGTGCGATCACCCAGAAACCAGGCGGGCCGACAATGAACGAGGACCACTCCCCTGACGCAGGGAATACCAAGGCCGAGGGTTGGGCGAGCCCGCTCGACTCGCGACGCCCGCTGCCGGAACTGATCGAGGAAGAACTCAAGGCGCAGATCGCGAACGGCACACTGACGGCCGGCGACAAGCTGCCCACCGAGCCAGAGCTGGCCCGCAAGCTGAACGTCGCCCGCAGCTCGCTGCGCACCGCATTGCAGAGTCTGCAACACCGCGGCATCGTCGAGGTGCGCCGCGGCCTCGGCTGGTACGTGCGCAGCACCAACCTGGACGAGGACGACTTCGTCGAGCGCCAGTTCACCGGCAAGCAGTTCTCCGACCCGGACCTGCTGGAAACCCGCATCGCGCTGGAGACCACGGCGACCAGCCTCGCCGCGACCCGCGCCACCGAGGGTGAACTGGACGAGATCGCCAAGCTCTCCACGATGTACCAGCGGGCCACCGAACTCGCCGACGCGATCGAGGCCGACGAGGCCTTCCACCTCGCGATCGTGCGCGCCAGTCACAACCGGCTGCTCGAGAAGCTGTACCTGGCCCTGGTGCCGCAGCTGCGCGCCTATCGCCGTTCCACGGCCACCCGCTCGGTGCACAACCGGTCGGCCAACGACCACCAGCAGGTGGTGATGTGGTTGCGGCGCCGGGACGAGGTCGGCGCGCGGATCGCGATGACCACTCACCTTCTCGGGCTGTACCAGGACTTCGCGGACGCCACCGAACGCGAGGCGACGTTGACGAACTTCGTCAGCGTCGACGACGAACCGATGTGGACTTCGGCGGACTGACATCGCCCGATCGGCCCTGTCCATCACCCGTACGCGCTTTCACCATGAATGCACGGGTGCTGCGAGGGGACTGCGGGAGGCGTGCTGGACAGGTGGGCGAGAACGGGTGTCCGCCGTTCGCGCCCGCGACGGAGGGTGCTCGCCACCGCGTGCGGGCTGCTCGGTGCTGGCCTGGTTCTGCTCGCCGTCGCCGTCGGCACCGCCACGCCGGCTTGGGCGCACGTTCTGTTGCTCGAGCTCTTTCCGCTGCTCACGCTCGTCGGCGTACTTCTGCTGCTCTACGAACTGGTGCTGCACCGCTGGCTGGTGCAGGAGATCGCGCGGATCGCCGGTCCGGGCATGGTGGGCAACATGCTGCCGCAGGACGTGCTGCGCACGTTCCTCGACTCGATCTACGGCGAGAACGCGGCCAACCACGACGTCGTGTCCGGCGTGCTCGGCGGCGAAGGCGTGCGACCGGGCGGTGAAGGGCTGACGATCAGCACCCACACCACGGTCGAGCTGGAGGCCAGCGCGATCAACCACGACACCTACCACCTGACCTCGACGGTCAGCTACAGCTTCAAAACCCCGGTGGCCGACGACAAGTTCGTCATCTTCGCGACGTGCGACCCGCTGTTGCGCGACTCGATCATCGCCGGCTGCCGGCTCCCGCTGTGCGACCTCTGGTACGTGGGCGATCCCGACCTGTTCCACGAGTCGATCGAGGACATGCTGCCCTCGGTCAACATCGGCATGAGCTACACCGACGAGAGCGGCACCCCCACAACCGCCGAACTGGAACGGATCAAGCCCACCGACGTGAAGTTCGAGCGGTGGACCGACTACCTGACGTTCTTCCGCGAGCCGATGAGCACGATGCCGCGGCAGAACCCCCGGCGGCACCTCAACAGCCTGCGGATCTTCGAGTGCGACCTGAGCGGCCTCGCCAGTGCCGATCACATGGTCAGCACCATCGAGCGACTGACCGTGCAGGTCACCACGCTGCAACCCGTCGACGAGGGCTTCCTCTACTGGCAGTCGCCCTATCCCTGCTACGTCGACCGGATCTCGCTCAAGGCCACCGACTTGAGCACACGGGATCGCGTGTTCGAGTTCCGGATGATGCCGTTCACCTTCCGGTCCAACACCGACTCCACCCGTTGGCTGCCCGCGCACGAGCTGGAGGATCTGGACGTGCAGTCGTGGCTCTTGCCGGGACACGGGGTCGTGCTGGTCTGGCGCGAAACGCGCAAGTGAACGCAAGTGGCTGTCGTATGCTTGCGCAATGACGCAGCGACGCCTGGCCGAAGTGGCCGCGAAGGTCGGGGTCAGCGAGGCCACGGTGAGCCGCGTTCTCAACGGCAAGCCGGGTGTGTCCGACGAGACCAGGGAGAAAGTGCTCACGGCCCTCGACGTGCTCGGCTACGAACGGCCGACGCAGCTGCGGGGCGAACGAGCACGGCTGGTGGGGCTAGTCCTGCCGGAACTGCAGAACCCGATCTTCCCCGCGTTCGCGGACGTGATGGGCAACGCGTTGGCGCAGCAGGGGTTCACGCCGGTGTTGTGCACGCGGACGGCCGGCGGGGTCAGTGAGGCCGACTACCTGGAGTTGCTGCTGGAACAGCACGTCAGCGGCATCGTGTTCGCCGGCGGGCTGTACGCGCAGGCCGATGCGGCACACGGGCACTACCTGCGGATGGCGAAACGGAAGCTGCCCGCGGTGCTGATCAACGCGGCGATCGACGACCTGGCGTTTCCCAAGGTGTCCTGCGACGACGCGGTGGCCGTCGAGCAGGCGTTCGGGCACCTCAGGAGCCTCGGGCACACGCGCATCGGGGCTGTGCTCGGGCCCGCGGATCACATGCCGTCGCGGCGGAAGTTGAAGAGGCTCACCGAGCTCGACGCGGAGGCGCTGACCGAGCACGCGATGTTCTCGCTGGAAGGCGGACAGGCCGCGGCTACGAAGCTCATCGAACGCGGCGTCACCGGGATCATCTGCGCCAGCGATCCGCTGGCGCTTGGGGCGATCCGGGCTGCGCGACGGCAGGGGAAGAAGGTGCCCGAGGACGTGTCGGTCGTTGGGTACGACGACTCGGCATTCATGAACTGCACGGACCCGCCGCTGACGACCGTGCGGCAGCCCATTGAAGCCATGGGGCGGGCGGCTGTGGAGCTGCTCAGCAGCCAGATCGCCGGGAAACAAGTGCCCGCGGAGGAGTTGCTGTTCGAGCCCGAACTGGTGGTGAGGGCATCCACAGCGCCAGTCTAGTTTTTGCGGGATCCTGTTCAGATATTGCGTTCAGATGAAGCGCGGGCCTATGGTCGCGCTCACATCGCAGTGGCGCGAGAAGGGTCCCCACCCATGAAGAAGAGCGCTGGATTACTGGTGTGCCTGTTGACCGCCGCGTGCAGCGGCAGCGCGCAGGACACGGGCAAGGTCGTCATCTCGATCAACGGGCAGCCGCCGCAGACGCAGGCGTTCGAGCGCAAGATCTTCGACGAGGACGTCGCGGAGTTCGAGCGGACGCACCCGGACATCGACGTTCAGCCACACGAGGGGTTCATGGACCCCAAGACGTTCTCCGCCAAGCTCGCCGGCGGCCAGCTCGAGGACGTCTTCTACGTCTACTTCACGGATCCGGCCCAGCTCATCGCGCGCAAGCAGGCCGCGGACATCACCGAGTACACAAAGGACATCCCGCACTACCAGGAGGTCCGGCAGGAACTGCGGGATGTGTTCAGCGCCAACGGAAAGGTGTACGGCGTCCCGACCGCCAACTATTCGATGGGCCTGCTCTACAGCCGGAAGGTCTTCCAGGAGGCGGGGCTCGACCCCGACCAGCCACCGCGCACCTGGGACGAGGTGCGGGAGAAGGCCAAGCGCATCAAGGAGAACGGGAAGGTCGGCTTCGCCGAGTACAGCAAGAGCAACCAGGGCGGCTGGCACTTCACCACGTGGATGAAGTCGACCGGCGGTGACGTCACCAAGGACGGCAAGGCGGACTTCAACAACGCCAACGGCCGGAAGGTCCTCGACACGCTGCATCGGATGCGGTGGGAGGACAACTCCATGGGCGACAAGCAACTCCTGGAGCTCGCCGACGTGCAGACGATGATGGGCGCCGGGCAGCTGGGCATGTATCTCGCCGCACCGGACAACGTGCCCACGATCGTCAACCAGTTCAAGGGGAACTACGCCGACTACGGGCTCGCGGGCATCCCGGACGGCAAGGGCACGCTCATCGGCGGTGAGGGGTACATGATCAATCCCAAGGCCGATCAGAAGAAGATCAAGGCCGGGCTCACCTGGCTGCAGTGGAAGTACCTCAACCCGGACCGCATCGAGCCGAACCTCAAGCGGTACCAGGAACAGGGTCAGCCGATCGGGCTGCCGGTGCCGCCCGCCGCGGACATCTGGACCGGTGACGTCCGTGCCAAGCAGGAAGAGCTCAAGGCCAAGTACGCCACGGTGCCCACGCAGAACTTCCAGAAATACATGGACAGCACCGCGAAGGGCAGCATCGAGCCGCCCAACGCGCAGCAGGTCTACGCGATCCTCGACAGCGTCATGCAGGGCGTGCTGACCAACAAGGACGCCGATCGGGACCAGCTGCTCGAGGACGCCGAGGCCAAGGTCAACGCGGTCCTGGTGAAGTAGTGCGCCGGCACCTCACCGCGTACGGCTTCCTCAGCGGCGCCTTGGTGGTCTTCGCCCTGTTCTCCTGGTACCCGATCGTCCGCGGCGTCACGCTGAGCTTCCAGCAGGTCAACTTCGTGACCGCCGCGGACTGGGTCGGCTGGAGCAACTTCGAAAGACTCGTCAACGACCCGCAGTTCGCCATCGCTTGGCGGAACACGATCGCGTTCACGGCAATTGCGCTGGTACTGGGCTTCGGCGTGCCGTTCGTGACCGCGGTGGTGCTCAACGAGCTGCGCCACGCCAAGACGTACTTCCGGCTGGTCGTGTACCTGCCGGTGATGCTGCCACCGGTCGTGACGGCGTTGCTGTGGAAATGGTTCTACGACCCCGGCCCCGGTCTGTTCAACACCGTCCTGCGAGGACTCGGCCTTCCGGAGGGAACGTGGCTCGACAGCGGCAGGATCGCGCTGGTCTCCCTGGTCGTCGTGGCGACCTGGGCGAACATGGGCTCGGCGACGTTGATCTACCTGGCGGCGTTGCAGACGATTCCGGGCGAGCTGTACGAGGCGGCGGAGCTGGATGGAGCCGGTGTGCTGCAACGGATCCGGCACGTCACGATCCCGCAGACGAAGTTCGTGCTGCTGATGCTGGCGCTGCTGCAGGTGGTGGCCACGATGCAGGTGTTCACCGAGCCGTTCATCATGACCGGCGGCGGCCCGGAGGACTCGACTATCACGGTGCTGCTCCTGCTGTACCGGTACGCGTTCGTCTACAACGACTTCGGCACGGCGAGCGCGCTCAGCCTGATGCTGTTCACGGTGCTCGGCGTCTTTTCCGCTCTGTACCTCAGAGTCACGAGCAGAGAACACTGACCAGACCCGGTCGCTCCTACTGGGTGGTCTTCACCGCAACGATGCTGATCTTCACCGCGGCGTTCCTCGTACCGCTGGTGTGGGTGGTGCTCGGTGCGATGAAACCGCCCGCGGAGCTCGCCAGGGTGCCGCCGACGATCCTGCCCGAGACGTGGGTGCCCGAGACCTACGCCCAGGCGTGGAACTACATGGACCTCGGGCGGTTCTTCCTGAACACGCTGGTCGTCGCCATCGGCGCGTGGGCGGTGCAGCTCGCGGTCGCGGTGCCGGCGGCCTACGCGCTGTCGAAGCTGCGGCCGTTGCTGGGCAACGTGATCCTCGGGCTGATGCTGGCGACGCTGATGCTGCCCGCGGCGGCATTGCTCGTGCCGATGTACCTCACGATCTCCGACCTCGGCCTGCTCAACTCCCCCGCCGCCATCTGGCTACCCGCCGCCGCCAACGCGTTCAACATCTACCTGCTCAAACGGTTCTTCGACCAGATCCCCAGGGAACTCCTGGAAGCGGCGACCATCGACGGCGCCGGACCGATCAGAACGCTCATCAACATCGTCCTGCCGATCAGCCGGCCGATCCTGGCCGTCGTGTCGATCTTCGCGGTCGTCGCGGCGTGGAAGGACTTCATCTGGCCGCTGCTCGTCTTCTCCGACCCGGCGAAGCAGACGCTGAGCGTGGCGCTGCAGCGGTTCGCGCCGGACACCCCGATCAACCTGCTGCTGGCCGGACTCGTGCTGGCCGGCCTGCCGATGGTGGCGCTGTTCCTGGCGTTCCAGCGGCACATCCTCGCGGGGCTCACCGCGGGCGGCATCAAGGGCTGAAAGGAACGCCATGGAGTGGTGGCGCAACGCTGCGATCTACCAGGTCTATCCGCGCAGCTTCGCGGACGGCAACGGCGACGGTATCGGCGATCTCACCGGACTGCGGACCAGACTCCCCCACATCGCGAACCTCGGCGTGGACGCGATCTGGCTCTGCCCCTGGTACCCGTCGCCGTGGAAGGACGGCGGCTACGACGTGTCGGACTACCGCGACATCGACCCGCTGTTCGGCACGCTCGCCGAGGCCGAGAAGCTCATCGGTGAGGCGCACGACCTGGGCCTCCGCGTGATCATCGACATCGTCCCGAACCATTGCAGCGACCAGCATCCGTGGTTCCGGAACGACCTCCGCGGCCGGTTCCACTTCCGGCAGAGTGAGACCCCGCCCAACGACTGGCGGTCGCGGTTCGGCGGATCGGCCTGGACCCAGCTCGAACCGGGCGCCTGGTACCTGCACCTGTACGCCGCCGAGCAGCCGGACCTCAACTGGGACAACCCGGTGGTGCGCCAGGAGTTCCGCGACATCCTGCGGTTCTGGCTCGACCGCGGCGTCGACGGGTTCCGCATCGACGTCGCCGACGGGCTCGTCAAGGACTTCACCAAGCCCGACGCGGACGCCCCCTACTCCGACCAGGACAGCGTGCACGAGATCTACCGCGACTGGCGGCGGATCGCCGACGAGTACGACGATCGCGTGCTGGTCGGCGAG
This sequence comes from Lentzea sp. NBRC 105346, assembly GCF_030269605.1. Classification (GTDB taxonomy): domain Bacteria; phylum Actinomycetota; class Actinomycetes; order Mycobacteriales; family Pseudonocardiaceae; genus Lentzea. The sequence goes on along the minus strand of NZ_BSTQ01000006.1, from coordinate 381,481 downwards.
ATGTGGCTGCCCGACCCGGAACGGTTCGCCCGCTACCTGCGGCCCGACGAGCTGCACACGGCATTCAACTTCGACTTCCTGTGTTGTCCTTGGGACGCAACGGCCTTCAGACAGGTCATCGACGCGACCATCGCGGCGCACGCACCCGTCGACGCACCGCCGACCTGGGTGCTGTCGAACCACGACGTCACGCGGCACGTCACCCGATATGGCCGCGAGAACACCGGATTCTCGTTCGCCGACCGGCAGCACGGCGTGCCGACGGACCGCGCCAAGGGCGTCAGACGTGCCCGCGCCGCGATCATGCTGGCCGCGGCGTTGCCCGGTGGGCTGTACGTCTACCAGGGCGAGGAGCTCGGCCTCTGGGAGGTCGAGGATCTGCCGGACGAGCTGCGGGAAGACCCGGTGTGGCACCGGTCCGGATTCACCGACCGCGGGCGCGACGGCTGCCGCGTGCCGATCCCGTGGGGTGACAACGAGAAGACCTGGCTGCCGCAGCCGAGTGAGTGGCAGGCGCTGAGCGTCGCGGCGCAGACCGGCGAATCTGAATCGATGCTCAGCCACTACCAGCGGGTTCTGCAGCACCGCAAGGAACTCACGGGCGACCTCACCTGGCTGGAGCTGGGCGAGGACGTGCTCGCCTTCCGCCGGGACGAGTTCACGTGCGTCGTGAACTTCTCCAGCCGCGCGATCTCGTTGCCCGGCACCGCCTTCCTCACGAGCACCGAAGTGGAGGGTGGCCAGTTACCCCCGGACGCCGCCGCATGGATCAACTGAGGAGACAACGATGTTTTCCTGGAGGGCCATAGCAGTTGCATTGGTGGTGGGAGCTGCGATACAGCCTGTTCCCGCCGCGTCCGCCATAGGCGGCAGTGGCGCCACTGTCCCGTTCACGGAGTACGAGGCGGAGACGGCGTCGCACAACGGAACGAAGATCGGTCCCGACTACACGCAGGCCAGCCTGGCGTCCGAGGCCTCCGGACGACAGGCTGTCACGCTGAACAGCGGCAACCAGGTCGAGTTCACCCTCACCAGGCCGGCCAACGCCATCACGGTCAGGTACAGCGTCCCGGACGGCAGCCAGGGCAACCTGGGCGTCTACGTCAACGGAACCAAAGCAACCGACCTGAAAGTCACGTCCAAGTACAGCTGGTTGGACACCGGCTGGATCCCCGGCCAGAAGATCCACCACTTCTACGACGAGTCACGTGCGCTGCTCGGCCGCGACCTGAACGCGAACGACAAGGTCAGCCTTCGCGCGGAGAGCACGATCACCGTCGACCTCGCCGACTTCGAGCAGGTCGCGGGACCGGCGACCAAACCGGCGAACGCCCTCTCCATCACCGATTTCGGTGCCACGCCGAACAACGGGGGCGACGACGCCGAGGCGATCTGGCAGACCGTCCTCGCGGCGAAACAACAGGGCAAGGAGGTGTGGATCCCGCCGGGCACGTTCGAGGTCGGCCGGGCGCTGCAGATCGACCAGGTCACCATCCGCGGCGCGGGCATGTGGCACTCGGTGCTGCACAGCAACAACCCGTTCCGCAACGACAGCCAGGTCCAGGGCAACATCCGGCTGCACGACTTCGCGGTCATCGGCGAGATCACCGAACGCAACGACGGCAGCCCGGACAACGCCTACCACGGCCCGCTCGGCGCGAACTCGGCCATCTCCGGCCTGTGGATGCAGCACATGAAGGTCGGCATCTGGACGATGAACGGCACGACGAGCAACGCCGTCATCGAGAACAACCGGTTCCTCGACCTCACCGCGGACGGGCTGAACTTCAACGGCCGGGTGAGCGACTCCGTGGTGCGCAACAACTTCCTGCGCAACACCGGTGACGACGCGCTCGCCATGTGGTCGCTGGGCGGCGCGGACGTGCGGTGCCGGTTCGAGAACAACACGATCGTGCAGCCGAACCTGGCCAACGGCATCGGCATCTACGGCGGCACGGACACCACGTTGCGGGGCAACAAGATCCTCGACACCAACGCGCTGGGCAGCGGGATCGCGATCTCCAACCAGGCGTTCATCAACAACGGCACGTTCGCGCCGCTCGCGGGCACCACGACGGTCGCGGACAACACGCTGATCCGCACCGGCGCGATGAACCCGAACTGGAACCACCCGATGAGCGCGATCCGGATCGACTCGTACGACTTCGAGATCACGTCGCCCGTGAACGTCACCGGGAACCTCTTCCAGGACAGCCCGTACAGCGCGATCGAGGTCGTGTCCGGCGGCGGCACGGGCAAACCGGTGCGCAACCTGCGGGTCGACAACAACCGGGTCGACGGTGTCGGCACGGTCGTCGTGCAGGTCGAAGCGCCGGGGTCAGGAGACTTCAGCAACCTCGTCGCGTCGCGCGTGGGCACCGCCGGTTCGTACAACTGCCCCTACCCCAGCGGCACGTTCAGCCTCAACAAGGGCACGGGCAACAGCGGCTGGGACAGCGAGTGGACCGACTGCGGCTCGTGGCCGCCCGTGAACGGCGGTCAGCCGCCCGCGGACGGCAACCTGGCGCGCGGCCGGGCCACGTCTGCCAGCGGCTACCAGGACGTCTACCGGCCGGCGAACGCGGTCGACGGTGACGCGAACACCTACTGGGAGAGCACGAACAACGCCTTCCCGCAGTGGTTCACGGTCGACCTCGGCGCCACCAGGAGCGTGTCGCGGCTGGTGCTGAAGCTGCCCGCGCACTGGGGTCCGCGCACGCAGACCATCACGGTCGAGGGCGGCACGGGCGGGGCGTACTCGACCGTCAAGGCGTCGGCGCAGTACCAGTTCGCGCCGAACGCCACGGTCACGTTCCCGCCGACCGATCTGCGGTTCATCCGGTTGACGTTCACGGCCAACACGGGCTGGCCCGCGGGTCAGCTCAGCGAGTTCGAGGTGTTCACGGCCTGAGCGGGGCCGGAAACCGGGCAGAAAACGGGCACCGGAACGGCCAGGTGTGGCGGTGGCCACACCTGGCCATTGGTGTTACACCTATTACCAGTCCGAACGGGCAGGTCAGGCCCGAATGGGCACGCACGAGGAGGTGAGCATGCGGTCGGACGAGCGCAAACGCCGCATCCTCGCCAGGGCACGCGCGGACGGCCGGGTCGACGTGGTCGAGATGGCCGCCGAGCTGGAGGTCGCTCCGGAGACCGTGCGGCGTGACCTGCGGTTGCTCGACGAGCACGGCCTCGTCCGCCGCACCCACGGCGGCGCCATCCCGGTGGAGAGCGCCGGGTTCGAGACGGGCCTGAAGTTCCGCAGCGCGTCGCACGTGCCCGAGAAGCGGCGGATCGCGAAAGCCGCGGCCGACCGGATCGACGACGCGGAGACCGTGTTCGTCGACGAGGGCTTCACGCCCCAGCTGGTGGCGGAGGCGTTGCCGCTCACCCGCCCGCTCACGGTCATCACGGCGAGCCTGCCGACCGCGGCGGCGTTGTCCGAGCACCCGGCGTGCACGGTCCTGCTGCTCGGCGGCCGGGTACGTGGCCGCACGCTGGCCACGGTGGATCACTGGGCCATCAGCATGCTCGGCGAGATGGTCATCGATCTCGCCTATGTCGGCGCGAACGGGATCTCGCGCGAGTTCGGCCTCACCACTCCCGACCCGGCGGTCGGCGCGGTGAAGGCGAAGGCCGTCGAGGTGTCCCGGCGAAGGATCTTCGTCGGCGTGCACACGAAGTTCGGCGTCCACAGCTTCAACCGGTTCGCCAAGATCGGCGACCTGGAGGCGATCGTCACCGACACGAACCTGTCCGCGAGCGAGGCCCACCGGTACTCGCTGCTGGGACCGAAGGTCATCAGAACGTAAGAGCGCACCACCCCATCGAGGTAGGGCTTATTCAGGCATGCCTTGGAAAGGAAAGACGATGTCGTCGTTCCGGTATCTCAGCATCACCGCCGCAGTGTTGCTGGCGACCACCGCCTGCGCGGGCGCGGGAGGTGGCGGCGGCGCCTCCGACGCGAACTCCGTCAACGTGCTCATGGTGAACAACCCGCAGATGGAGGACATCCAGAAGCTCACCGCGGACAACTTCACCAAGCAGACCGGCATCAAAGTCAACTACACCGTGCTGCCCGAGAACGACGTGCGCGACAAGATCAGCCAGGACTTCTCCAGCCAGGCCGGTCAGTACGACGTCGCGACCATCAGCAACTACGAGACGCCGATGTACGCCAAGAACGGCTGGCTCACGCCGCTCGACGACTACATCGCGAAGGACTCCGGGTTCGACCAGCAGGACATCCTGGAGCCGATCCGTCAGTCGCTGACGGCCGCGGACGGCAAGGTGTACGCGGAGCCGTTCTACGGCGAGTCGAGCTTCCTGATGTACCGCAAGGACGTCCTCGACGCCAAGGGCATCAAGATGCCCGACAAGCCGACGTGGCAGGAGGTCGCGGACATCGCGGCCAAAGTGGACACTCCCGAGATGCGCGGCATCTGCCTGCGCGGCCAGCCCGGCTGGGGTCAGGTGATGGCGCCCCTGACCACAGTCGTCAACACCTTCGGCGGCACGTGGTTCACCAAGGACTGGCAGGCGCAGCTCACCGCGCCGGAGTTCAAACAGGCCACGGACTTCTACGTCAACCTCGTCCGCACGCACGGTGAGGCCGGCGCGCCGCAGGCCGGGTTCGCCGAGTGCCTGAACAACATGACGCAGGGCAAGACCGCGATGTGGTACGACGCCACGGTCGCCGCCGGTCTGCTCGAGGCCGACGACTCGCCGGTCAAGGGCAAGCTCGGGTTCGCACAGGCTCCGGTCGTGAAGACGCAGTCGTCCGGCTGGCTCTACACCTGGGCGTTCGGCATCCAGAAGGCCAGCAAGAAGGCCGACGCGGCGTGGAAGTTCATCTCGTGGGCGTCCGGCAAGCAGTACGAGGAGCTGGCGGGCAAGACACTCGGCTGGTCGAAGGTGCCGGACGGCAAGCGCGCGTCGACCTACCAGCGGGCCGAGTACAAGCAGTCCAGCGGCGCGTTCTCCGCGCAGGCCGAGGCCGCGATCAAGGGTGCGAAGCCGCTCGACCCCGGCGTGCAGCCGCGCCCCGCACCGGGCATCCAGTTCGTCGGCATCCCCGAGTTCACCGACCTGGGAACCCAGGTGTCGCAACAGATCAGCTCCGCGATCGCCGGAGCGACGAGCGTCGACGCCGCCTTGAACGCCGGCCAGCAACTGGCCGAGAAGGTGGCCGCGAAGTACCGGGGGCAGTAGTCATGGCCGTCCTCACCAGGCCCTCGGCTCCGCCGAAGCGCCCGGCGCCCGAGGCCCCGCGCCCATCGAACCGGTGGGCGCGGCGGGCGCCCCTGCTGCCCGCGCTGATCTTCCTGATCGTGATCACCCAGCTGCCGTTCGTCGCGACGCTGGTCATCTCGTTCATGAAGTGGAACTCGCTGGACCCGGCCGGTCGCGGCTTCGCCGGGTTCGACAACTACGTCAACGTGTTCGTCGACCCGGACCTGCGGTCGTCGGTCATCAACACGGTCATCCTCACGGCGTCCGTGGTGCTGATCAGCCTGGTGCTCGGCCTGGGCCTGGCGTTGTTGCTGGACAAGAAGTTCCGCGGCCGCGGGATCGTGCGCACGATGCTGATCGCGCCGTTCCTCGTGGTGCCGGTCGCCGCCGCACTGTTGTGGAAGCACGCGTTGTACAACCCGGAGTACGGGCTGCTCAACGGAGTCCTGACCTGGTTCGGCTTTTCCGCGCAGCCGGACTGGATCAGCTCCATGCCGATGACGGCGGTCGTCACGTCACTGGTGTGGCAGTGGACGCCGTTCATGATGCTGATCCTGCTGGCGGGACTGCAGAGCAAGCCGATCGAACCCGTCGAGGCAGCCCGGATCGACGGTGCCTCGCCGTTCCAGATCTTCCGGTACCTGACGTTCCCGCACCTGCGGCAGTACCTGGAGCTGGGCGCGCTGCTCGGGTCGATCTACATCGTGCAGAACTTCGACGCGGTGTTCACGATCACCTCGGGCGGCCTCGGCACGGCGAACCTGCCGTACATGATCTACCAGACCTTCTACCAGGCGCACGAGTACGGTGAGGCGTCCGCGGCCGGCGTGATCGTGGTGGCCGGTTCGATCGTGATCGCGACCTTCGCGCTGCGCGTGGTGTCCTCCCTCTTCCGAGACGAGGCTTCGCGATGACGCGCATATGGGGAGTCGTTGCCTGGTTCGCCGGCATCCTGTTCTTCCTGCCGGTGGCGTGGATGGTGCTGACGTCGTTGCACAGCGAGGCGGACGCCGCCACGAACCCGCCTTCGCTGGCCGCATCGCTGACTTTCGACGGGTACAGCGAGTTCTTCGGCGCCGGCTCGATGCCGCCGCTGATCAACTCGTTCACCGCGTCGATCGGGTCGACGATCATCGTGTTGCTGCTGGCGATTCCGGCGGCGTACGCGTTGTCCATCAAGAAGGTGGAGAAGTGGACCGACGTCCTGTTCTTCTTCCTCTCCACCAAGATGATGCCGGTCGTCGCGGCGCTGCTGCCGATCTACCTGGTCGCGCAGTACGCCGGGCTGCTCGACAACATCTCGTTCCTGATGGTGCTCTACACGTCGATGAACCTGCCGATCGCGGTGTGGCTCATGCGGTCGTTCCTCTCCGAGGTGCCGCCCGAGATCCTGGAGGCGGCCGCCATCGACGGCGCCGGGCTGATCACGACCCTGCGCCGGGTCGTGGCGCCGATCGCGATGCCCGGAATCGCCGCGACCGCGTTGATCTGCTTCATCTTCTCGTGGAACGAACTGCTGTTCGCCCGCGTGCTCACCGGTGTGGTCGCGTCGACCGCCCCCGTGTACCTGACGGGGTTCGTGACCTCGCAGGGGTTGTTCCTCGCCAAGGTCTGCGCCGCCGCGACCGTCGTGTCCCTCCCGGTGCTCATCGCCGGGTTCGCCGCCCAGGACAAGCTGGTCCAGGGCCTGTCTCTTGGAGCCGTGAAGTGAAGGCAGCGGTGATCAGCGGGGTCGGTCAGGTCGAGGTGACCACTGTGGACGATCCGCGCCCCGGACCACGGGAGGTCGTCGTTGACGTCGCCGCCTGCGGGCTCTGCGGCACGGACCTGCACATCCTGCAGGGCGAGTTCGCGCCGACGCTGCCCGTGGTGCCCGGTCACGAGTTCGCCGGTGTCGTCGTCGACGTCGGGTCCGCCGTCACGGAGGTGGTGGTCGGCGACCGCGTGGCCGTGGATCCTTCGCTGTACTGCTTCGAGTGCCGCTACTGCCGCGCCGGGCGGAACAACCTGTGCCTGCGGTGGGCCGCGATCGGCGTGTCCACCGCGGGCGGCGCGGCCGAGTACGCGGTCGCACCCGTGTCGAACTGCGTGCGGCTGCCGGAACATGTGCGGCTGGAGGACGCGGCGTTGATCGAGCCGCTGTCCTGCGCGGTGCGCGGGTACGACGTGCTGCGGGCACAGATGGCGTCGCGGGTGCTCATCTACGGGTCCGGGACCATGGGCCTGATGATGTTGCAGCTCGGGAAGTTGACCGGGGCGGCGTCGATCGAGGTGGTCGACGTGAACCCCGAGCGGCTTGTCACCGCTACGCAGTTGGGGTGTACGGCCGTCGCCTCCGGTGCCGACGAGCTGGACCGGCCGGAGGGCTGGGACGTCGTGATCGACGCGACCGGCAACGAGAAGGCGATCCAGGACGGGCTCGGGCGGGTCGCGCGGGGCGGGACGTTCCTGCAGTTCGGTGTCTCGGACTACGCGGCGCGCGTGACGATCGAGCCGTACCGGATCTACAACCAGGAGATCACCATCACCGGGTCGATGGCCGTGCTGCACTCGTTCGAACGGGCGGCCGACCTGTTCGCCAACGGCGTGCTCGATCCGGAGGTGTTCATCAGCGACCGGCTGCCCCTCGAGGACTATGCATCGGCACTGGATGCGTTCCGGTCCGGGAAGGGTCGGAAGATTCAGGTTTTGCCGTAGAACGAAACGTTGTGTATCCAGTCGCCGGTTCCTCACTCTTGCCCTACTGGGCGCCGCCCAGGCGCTCCGGGGGGGAGGAACCGAAGATGTTCGCGGACGAGGTGAGGGCCAAGGCTGAGCTCTCGGACCACGACCTGTCGACCTGGTACAACGACTTCCGCAAGACCGCGGCCAACGCGCAGACCGAGGCGGGGTTCCACAACCAGGCGCACAGCGGCCTAGAGGTCACGCTCGAGGAGCTGCGCAAGAAGCTCCAGTCGTACCGGGAGGACTTCAGCACGCAGGACCAGGGGTCCGGCTGGCACAACGTCTGGCACTGGATCCACGGGTGACGTTCCGCCTGGAGATCGCCGCGGCACGCGCGCTGGGTGTCGGGGTGGCGGCATGCGTGCTCTTCGCGGGGGCGCACGCGGCGGTCTCCGGGCTCGTCTCACATCCGCGCAACTGGCTGATCGCGGTCGGCTGCACGTTGCTCGGACTGCGGGTCGTGGCACACGCGACGCGCAACGCGGTGGGCTGGCTGCTGCTGGCGATGGGGGCGTTCGGCGCGGTCGCCGTGGCGGTCGCGGGGTGGCCGGACGTGCGCGCGGCCGCGTGGATCGACGCGTGGGTGTTCTGGCCGACGTACGCCTTGCTGCCCGCGGTGGCACTGGTGTTCCCGACCGGCAGCCCGCTGTCGAAACGGTGGTGGCCGGTGCTCGCCGCCAGCCTGTTGAGCATCGCGCTGGGCACCATCGGGATCGGCTGGGCGTCGTGGCCGGAGCCCGCGACCTTCTGGCAGGACGTGGTGAACGGCCGCAGCGCCGCGGGCCTGCCCCGGCACCTGACGATGATCGGCTTCGCCGGGGTGCTGCTCAGCCTGCTCGCCGCCGTGGTGTCGCTGGGGTTGCGGTGGCGCCGGTCGGACGGGGACCACCGGCGGTTGCTCGTGTGGGCCACCGGGCTCGTGGCGCTCGCGGTCGTCGCGATCGTGCTGGAGATGCCGTTCGGGAACTGGACGTGGCTCGCCGGCGCCGTCGCGTTCCCGGCCGCCGCGGTGATCGCGATCGTCCGGTACGGGCTCTACGACATCAGCCTGCTGATCCACCGATCATTGCTCTACGGCACGCTGACCGTGCTGCTCATCGCGTTGTACGGGCTCGTCGTCTTCGGTGTCGCGAAGGTCTTTCCCGCGCAGGCCGCGGCGGCCGGTACCGCGGCGGCCGTGCTCGCGATCGCTCCCCTGCGCCGGACGCTGCAGCGCCGCCTCGACCGGTGGCTCTACGGCGCCCGCACCAACCCGTACGCCGCGCTGTCGGCGTTGACCGGCCGGCTCGAACAGGCGCCGGGCGACGTGCTGCCCGCGGTGGCGGAGACCATCGCTTCCGCGCTCAAGCTGCCCTACGTCGCGATCCGCGGCGGCAGTGTGCTGGCCGAACACGGGAAGTCGCACGGATGGCCGCAGCTGCGATTTCCCATGACGTATCGCGGAAACCCGGTCGGCGAGCTCGTCGTCGAACCGCGTGCGCCGGACGAGCGACTGACGGAACGCGAGCTGAGCCTGTTGACCGACATGGCCCGCTCGGCCGCGCCCGCCGCCCAGTCGGTGAAGCTCACGGCCGACCTCCAGCTCGCCCGCGAACGGCTCGTGCGCGCGCGTGAGGAGGAACGCCTGCGGTTGCGGCGCGACCTGCACGACGGTGTGGGGCCCGCGCTCGTCGGCATCCGGCTGCAGCTGCGTGCCGCGAGCCGGTCGGTCGGCGGTCTCGACGCCGTGCTCGCCGACCTCGACACGACGACCGCCGAGGTGCGCCGGCTCGTCGAGGGACTGCGCCCGCCGATCCTCGACCAGGGGCTCACCCTCGCGTTGCGGCAGGAGGCGGCGCGGTTCGCGAGCGAGCTGCGGGTGGAGGTGGACGCCGAGGAGCTCACCGGGCTGCCCGCGGCGGTCGAGGTGGCGGCGTACCGGATCGCGGCCGAGGCGTTGACCAACACCGCCCGCCACTCTCATGCGACCGAGTGCCGGATCACGGTGCGCCGCAACGACTTCCTGGAGCTGGCGATCACCGACAACGGAACGGGCATCGCGTCCGGTGCCACGCCGGGCATCGGCCTCGCGTCCATGCGCGAACGCTGCGCCGAGCTCGGTGGCACGTGCGTCATCACCTCGGAGCACGGCACGCGGATCGTGGCGCGGATTCCGCTGGAGGCGCAATGAGGGTGCTGATCGCCGACGACCACCCCGTGTTCCGGCGCGGGCTGCGGGCGTTGCTCGACTGCACGGACGGCATCGAGGTCGTCGCGGAGGCGTCGACCGGCAACGAGGCGATCACCGCCGCACGGGAGCACGAGCCGGACGTCGTCGTGCTCGACCTGCACATGCCCGACGGCACGGGAGTCGAGGCGGCGAAACAGATCCTCAGCCGCAAACCGGGCACCGGCGTGCTCGTGCTGACCATGCACGAGGACGACGAGCTGGTGTTCGCGGCCATGCGCGCGGGCGCCCGCGGGTACCTCGTGAAGACCGTGGACGACGACGAGATCGTGCGCGCGGTGAAGGTCATCGGCGACGGCGAGGCCATCTTCAGTCCCACCATCGCGCAACGCATGATGGGCTACTTCACCGCGATCACGCGCCCGGCGGAGCTGGCGTTCCCGCAGCTCACCGACCGCGAACGCGAGGTGCTCACGTTGATCGCGCAGGGCTGCGGCAACGCCGAGATCGCGCACCGGCTCGTGTTGAGCCCCAAGACGATCCGGAACCGGATCTCCAGCATCTTCACCAAGTTGCAGGTCGCCGACCGCGCCCAGGCGATCGTCCGCGCCCGTGAGGCCGGGCTGGGTGGTCCCTGAAAGTCGGGACACCGGTCACCTGCGCAAGGGACTACTCCCCCTGGAGCATTGCCGCCGTAAAGGGGGAAAGACAATGGACATCACCTGGGAAGTCGCGTACGCGAGGCTGAGCCACGAGCGCATGCTGCGTACCGCCGACGCCCTGATCTCGATGCGACCGGACACCGTCACGCTCAGCGGAGGGGAGCCGCTGTCCGTGCCGGGCCTGTTCGAGATCCTCGAACGGTTCCGCGACGCCGGTGTCGGCGTCGTACTGCACACGGGCGGCCAGGGCCTGCACCCGTCGATGGTCGGCACGCTGCACGGGCTGTGCGCGCGCATCGTCATCGGCATCGACTCGTGGGCACACGCCATGCAGGCGTTGCACATGCTCGACGTCGGTGCCGCCATGGCCGAACGCCACGCCGAGTTCGGGCTCGACGCGCACAAGGTGCACTACGGGTTCGACCGGCTGGAGGAGTTCCTGGCGGTGACCGCGGCCGGGCTGCCGAACCTGGCGTTCGTCGCGGTCGGCGACGCGGTCACCACCGATCACGTGCGGTACCTGCAGGCGCTGGCGCCGCAGGGTGTGCGCGTGACCAGGGACGATCAGTACACGCTGCCGCGCGTCGTGAACTCCTGAAGCAGGTCGCGGCCCAGGGCCAGGGTGAGCAGGATCCGAGCCTTGCGCGGGTCCAGCCACCCGGCCGGCACCGCGCCCCGCTTGATCAGGTCGGACTCGGAGCCCGCGAACGCGTAGGTGTCGCGGAACGTCGTGCCCGCGCCCGTCCGGCTGGCCACGACGACGGGGAACGTGGCGTCCTCGATCGCGTCGGCCATGCCCGTGGAGACGTGCCCGACGCCCGTGGCCGCGACGACCGCCGCGTCGACCTTGGCTTCCCGCAACAGGAATCCGTCGTCGCCGAGCGTCGCCTCGAACAGTGCCACGCGCGGGAACGCCTCGGGCCGCGGCAGCGGTTCGAAGCGGTGCGCGGGATGGAAGTAGCGCGGGTGCTGCTCCACGACGAGGCCGAGCGGGCCCGGTTCGGACCGGAAGGCGTCCTGCCGGCTGGAGTGGGCCTTGCGCACCCAGCGGGCCGCGTGCACCTCGTCGTTGAGCACGAGCAGCGCGCCGCGGCCCCGGCTGTTGGCGGCCGCCGCGGCGGCGACGGCCGCGGTCAGGTTCGCCGGGCCGTCCGCGCCGGGCAGACCGGGGTGCCGCATCGCGCCGGTCACCACGATCGGTTCGTCGAACGGCCACAGGCAGTCGAGGAAGTACGCCGTCTCCTCGAGCGTATCCGTGCCCTGCACGACGACGATGCCGCGCGCACCGCCCCGGATCCGGGCGACCGCCCAGTCGAACACCTCGAGCAGAATCGCGAACGTCAGCGAGGCGCCGGGAATCGTCGCCAGCGTCGTGACCTCGCCGACGTCCAGGCCCTGCGTCAGCTCGTTCGCGCCCAGCGTGGGCGTGACTCCGCTGCCGGAGCCGGTCATGGAGATAGTGCCGCCCAGCGTGGCAACAGCGACCTTTGAGCTCACCCCCGATGACCCGCCATCAGCTGGTCGAACGTCGGGAACTTCGTGGCGATGTCGCTGCCGGTGAAGTTGCCGACCCAGCCGTCGTCGTCGTGGAAGAAGCGGATCGACACGTAGTCCGGCGTGGTGCCCATGTCGAACCAGTGGGTCGTGTTGGCGGGCACGCTCAGCAGGTCGCCCGCCTCGCACAGCACGCCGTACACCTTGCCGCCGACGTGGAGGTAGAAAACCCCTGCGCCACGGGCGAAGTAGCGGTCCTCGTCGTCGTCGTGCGTGTGCTCGGAGAGGAACTTCTGCCGGAACTCCACGGCCTTCGCGCGGTACTCGTCGGTGTCCGCGGGCGTCATCTCCATCGCGTCGACGAGGATGTAGCCCTCGGTCTCGATGACCCGGTCGACCTCGGCGCGGTACTTCTCCAGCGCGTTGTCGGCGGTGACGTCCTCGCGCAGGGACCAGCGGTCGAACCGCACGCCGTGCTCCTTGAGCTCGGTGGCGATCTCCTCGGCGTCGGTCGTCCGCACGAGCACCGTGTCCGGATCGTCCTCCGGCCAGACCGTCAGCAGTGTCATGATCGGCTCCTCCTCGTCTCGACCTTGAACCGCAGCAGCCACTCCAGGCACTCGAGCCGGTGCCTGGCCTGGTAGAGGTCGTCACCCCAGACGTACACCCCGTGCCGGGCGACGAGCAACGCGGGCACACCGGGGTCGAACCCCTTCTCGAACGCGTCGCCGAGGACGGTCATGTCCTGGTCGTTGGGCACGACCGGGATGGTGACCTCCTCGTGCGCCTGCCGCCCGAACCCCTTGAGCATCTCCAGGTCCCGCAGCACCACGCCGTCCGGCCAGTACTCGGCGGCGACGACCGGGGCCAGCGCGTGCACGTGCACCACGGCGCCCGCACCCGCCACCGCCGCGATCCGCGCGTGCAGCCCGGCTTCGGCGGACGGGATCTTCTCCGAGTCGACGGCCAGACCGTTCTCGTCGATGACGACGTTGTCGTCGGCGGTCATCTCGCCCTTGTCGAGCCCGCTGACCGTGACCGCCAGTCGCAGCGGATCCCGTTGCAGCACCACGGAAAGGTTGCCGGACGTGCCGCGCATCCAGCCCATCTGGGTGTAGCGCGCGCACTCCCGTGCCAGCTGCTCCCCTGGCGTCACAGCGAATGCACCGTCCGATGTGGACCGAAGTCCGCGTTGCCGTACGGCTCGCCGTCCCGTGCGACGCCGACGGTGTGCCAGCCGGCCTCGGCGGCCGCGTCGAGTTCGGCCGGAACGTCGCTGTAGAACGTGATGTCGTCAGACTCCAGGACGGCCGCGATCGCCTTGTAGGACGCGGCTTCCTTCTTCGGGCCCGCGTTCACGGTGTCGAAGTGGTGTTCGAAGTACGGCGTGAGGTCGCCCTCGGTGGTGTGCTTGAAAAACGCGATCTGGCCGGCGACCGAGCCGGACGAGAAGATCGCCAGCTTGATGCCGGCCTCGTGCCACGCCTTGATCGCCGGGACCACGTCCGGGAAGAACGACGCGGTCAGGTCGCCCTGCTCGTAACCGCGCTGCCAGATGAGGCCCTGCAACGTCTTCAGCGGCGTGACCTTCTGGTCGGCGTCCATCCACGCGTGCAGTGCGCCCACGACGTCGTCGTGCCCGCTCAGTTCCTTGATCTGGCGCACCGCCTCGACGACGACCGGGTCGTCGGCGTGCTCGGAGATCCACGGGCCGAGGCGCGGCCGCGCGTAGTCGTACAGCACCACGAGCACCTGGTCGGTCGCGCTCAGGGTGCCCTCGATGTCGAGTACGACCCAGCTCACCGTTCTTCTCCTCTGTGATAGTCAGTCAGGCGGTCCGGCGCGAGCACGCCCCGGTCCGTCACGATCCTCGTGACGAACCGCGGCGGCGTCACGTCGAACGCCGGGTAGAGCCCGCGGACCCGTTGCGAGGCCGTCGGCCTGCCCAAAGTGGACAACACCTCGGCGCCGTCGCGGTACTCGATCGGGACGTCTTCCTTCGTGCTCGCACCCAGGTCGGGTGCCTGCACCTGCGCGTAGAACGGCACGCCGAACGCGTGGGCCGCGACGGCGAGGCCCAGCGTGCCGACCTTGTTCACCACATGTCCGTCCATGGTGACGCGATCGGCCGCCGTGACCAAGGCGTCGACCACACCGGACTGCAGCACGGCCGCTCCCATACCGTCGGTGATCAGTGTCGTCTCGACGCCCATCTCGGCCAGCGTCTCCGCCGTGAGCCGGGCGCCCTGCAGGTACGGACGGGTCTCCGTGCAGACGAATCGCAATCGCTTGCCATTGCGTTGAGCTGCGGAAACGGTTTCGGTCAGGTACAGGTCGGCCCAGCAGTGCGTGAGCACGCAGCCGTCGTCCGGGAGGAGTTCGGCGGTGTACTCCCCCAGCCTCCTGCTTCGCTCCCGGTACCGCTCATCGCCGATCCGGGCGCCTTCCGCGGCGGCCTCGACGGTCCCGGCGGTGTCGACGGTTTCGAGGACGAGGGCGACGGCCTTGCGCAGGGCGTTGTTGGTGCGCCGGGTGTTCTCCAGCAGGGCGCCGGCCCTGGCGAGCTCCTCACGTGCTTCGGCGAAGGGCTTGTCGCTCAGCGTGCGCGCGGCGAGGACCATGCCGTAGAGAGCGGCGAAGTACGGCCCCGAGGACTGGGTGACCATGTCCTCGATCGCCTTCGCGACCTCCTCGACGGTCTCGCAGCGCACCCATGTGCGTTCGAACGGGAAGACGCGCCGGTCGAGGACGTGCACCGCGTCGCCGTCGAGCCGGACGCTGTGCGCGAGCACCGGCTCCATCAGCTGTACCCGGTGAACGCGGGGTGCTCACCGGTGAGGAAGTGCTCGCCGACCTCGCGCGCTTTGTACACGACCGGGTCGTGGAGCGTAAGCGTGCGGGCGTTGCGCCAGAAGCGGTCCAGCGCGTAGCCGGCAGCGGTGCCGCGCGCGCCGACCTGTTCGAAGATCCGCGAGCTGACCTCGTTCGCGACCTTCGTGGAGACGACCTTGGCGGCCGAGATCGCGACCGCGGCCTCGCCGCGCTGCTCCTTGGTGAGCGCTGCGCCTTGGTCGGAGGCCGCCTTGAGCTGGTCGCTCGCCTGGTCCGCGAGCAGCCCGGCGGCCTGCGTCTGGGCGACCATCTCGCCGTAGCTCGCGAGGATGTGTGGATCTTCGGTCGCTTTGCCGACATTGCTGACGAACCACGGGCGCGTCTTGGTGCGGGTGTACTCGGCGGCCTCGGCGAGCGCGCCCTCCGCGATCGCGACGTAGAGCTGCGCCAGCACCAGCTGGAACCCCAGTGCCGCCAGGGAAAGCCGCGGGTGCTCGTCAATGGGCTGCACGCCTAGCACGTCCTCGTTCGGGACGACGACGTTCTCGAACGCGACGCCACCCGAGGCGGTGAGCTTCTGGCCGATGTTGTCCCAGTCGCCCAGGTAGGTGATCCCGTCCGCGGCGCCGTCGAGCATGAAGGTGAGCTTCTCGCCGTTGTCCGTGCGGGTGGCGCTGACGACGAGCCGGTCGGCGACGGCCGCCCCGGTCGCGAACGTCTTGCGGCCGTTGACGAGGAACCCGTTCTCGGCGGGCGTCAGCTCCAGTGCCGCGTCGAGCGGGTTGGAGACGCCGGCCCAGAACCAGCCGGACTCGTGACGGACGGGCTTGTCGAACAGGCCGGAGCGCCAGATCTGCAGGTAGTGGTAGCCGAGCAGGTGCCCGATGTTGGCGTCCGCGGCGCCGACGATCCGGGTGATCTTCTGCTGCGTGGACCAGTCGGTCTCGTCGAGCAGGCCGGTCTGGCGCAGCAGTTCGACCTCCTTGACCGGCGGCTGGTTGGCGCGGTCCCGGTCGGCCGCGTCGGACCTCAACCTGGCGGCGAACTCCTGCGCCGTGGCCGGCCAACTCGTCATGCTCATTCCTCCTGCTGCGAACCCCGGCCAACCCTACTTCGTGCCCCTCCCGGGCTAACCAAGATGTGAGAGAGACGGTCGAATGGCAGACTGCGCGCACCTCGCAACGAGGATCAGCTCATCAAGGGAGCAATACGCATGGCGCAGGGCACTGTGAAGTGGTTCAACGGCGAGAAGGGCTTCGGGTTCATCGCGCAGGACGGCGGCGGCCCCGACGTGTTCGTCCACTACTCGCAGATTGAAGGCGGTGGCTTCCGCTCGCTGGAGGAGAAGCAGCGCGTGGAGTTCGAGATCGGCCAGGGCCAGAAGGGACCACAGGCGCAGGCTGTCCGCGCCATCTGAATGCTTGAGGGGCCCCGGTCGTCAACCGGGGCCCCCTCTTGTTTCTGGCGGCAACCGAGGGAGTCGAACCCTGCGCGGCTTATGAAGGCGGCGCCCAGGACCGGCTCTCACCCTTCGGCGGAGCGGCGGCTGCCTGATGAATGTGTTCCCAACCTGTTAAACGGTCAAACGTCCGAGAGCGTTTCATGTTTCACTCGGATGGGTGACGCTGGGCGCGTGCGATACCTCCCTGCCGTCGCTTTACTGATCATCGCGCTGGTCCCGGTAGTGCCCGCTCAGGCGGCACCCGTGGGCGATTACTACCTGCAGAGCGTCAAAACGGGGGACAACCTGTCCCAGGTGGGCTCGGGCGTCGAGCTGCACCACCCGAAGGGCAACGAGGACAACCAGCAGTGGAAGCTGCGGGACGGCCGCCTGGAGAACGCCACCACCGGCTCGTGCCTGAACAAGTCCCTCCAGATGGTCGCCTGCGCCTCGGACACCTGGACGTTCAACCAGGTCGGTGACCAGTGGGAGATCCCGGGCCTGACCCTGGACACCCGCTGGTATCTCACGCCCGTCTCGGGCGGCACCGCCTCGTTCCCCGCCGACCCGCGGCTGGACGAGGCGACGTTCCTGGTGGCGCACAACGCGTTCGCCAACGGCGTGGACGGCGGCTTCGCGCCCCCGTTCCTCAACCTCGCCAAGAACCAGACGCGCGGCATCGTGCAGCAGCTCGGTGACGGGGTGCGCGGGTTCATGCTGGACATCCACCAGACGCCGGACGGCGCGATCCTGTGCCACAACAGCTGCACGTGGGTCTCCAAGCCCGTGGCGTTGTGGGTCGATCTCCAGCGGATCGTGGATTTCCTTCGGGCCAATCCCAGCGAGATCGTCACCGTGTTCCTGGAGGACTACGTGTCGTCCTCCGTTTTGGGGGCGGAGCTCGCCCGCGTCAACGGGCTGTCGTCCCTGCTGTTCCGGCCCGACCAGTCGGGTGTGCGGGAGAACGGGTGGCCGACGCTGTCGCAGCTGCGTGCGTCCGGCAAGCGACTGCTGATCTTCACCGACCACGCGCGCGACGGGCGTGACTCCTACGGGGTCATGTACGGGCACGACTGGACCGTGGAGAACTACTGGTCCATGGGCGGCGGGCTCGGCACGTCCGACTGGTCCTGCTACACCCGGTGGAGCGACCGGCCGTTGACCGCGACCGACCGCTTCCAGCCGTTGTTCGTCATGAACCACTTCCGGGACACGCCGTTCACCTCCACGGCGACGACGGACAACTCCAAACTGGCCGACCGGGCGCAGCGGTTCTGCCAGCCGGCGGCGCGCAAGAAGCCGACCTACCTGGCGGTGGACCACTACAACCTGGGCAACGCGGCCTCGGCGGTCACCCAACTGAACACCTACACCTACCGCCCCTGAAGGTGGGACACAGAGTGCCGGAAGGTGGGACTCGCGGTGGCGGCAGCCCAGATTGTGGGAGCGGTACGCTCCGCGCATGGCCCCGATCCTGTTCACCCGTGGTGCACCGTCGCTCGACATCATCGACCAGGAGGGCCTGCGCGAAGCGGCGCAGCAGGCCTTCACGAAGGACCCCGCCGGGACGTTCGCCTACGGCACGTCCGTCGGCTACGTGCCGCTGCGCGAGTGGATCGCGGAGCAGCACGGCGTCGAGGTGGACCAGGTTCTCGTGACGAACGGGTCGATGCAGGCGGACGCGTTCCTGTTCGAGCTGCTGGTGAACCCCGGTGACGACGTGGTCGTCGAGGCGCCGACGTACGACCGCACGCTGCTGAACCTGCGCCAGCGCGGCGCCAAGGTCGCGGCGATCGACCTGGAGACCGACGGCATCGACACCGCCAAGCTCGAGGCGTACCTCGAGGGCGCGCGGCCGTCGCTCGCGCACATCATCCCGAACTTCCAGAACCCGGCCGGCTACACGCTGAGCACCGAGAAGCGCGCGAAGCTGCTGCAGCTGGCGGCGGAGAAGGACTTCGTCCTGTTCGAGGACGACCCGTACCTCAAGGTGCGCTTCGAGGGCGAGCAGCTGCCGACGATGCTGTCGCAGGACACCTCGGGCAAGGTCGTGTACGCGTCGTCGTTCTCCAAGACGATGTGCCCCGGCATCCGCTGCGGTTACCTGGTCGGCTCGAAGGACATCATCGGCCGGATCCAGAAGATCGCGACCAACACCTACATCTCGCCGAACATGGTCGCGCAGTCGATCGTCAACGAGTTCTGCCGCTCCGGCCGCATCGAGCAGTCGGTCGCGACGGTCAAGAAGGCGTTGAAGGAACGCAAGGACGCGCTCGTCACGGCACTGCAGCGTGAGCTGCCGGACGCGGTGTACACGGCCCCGCAGGGCGGCTACTTCATGTGGGTCGAGCTCCCCGGCGTGAGCGTCGAGAAGCTGTTCCCCGTCGCCAAGGAGCACGGCGTCGAGTTCGTGAAGGGCTCGGACTTCATGCTGGAGGGCGGCGACAGCGCGATGCGCCTGGCGTTCTCGGGCGTCAACGTCGAGCAGATCGACGAGGGCATCACCCGCCTGGCCGCGGCGGTTCGCGCGCTCTAGGAGGGTTTCCGCGATGACGGCGCGGGTAGCTCTTGTGCATGGCCCGCGTCGTCGTCTCCGGAAGATCCGAGTTCCTCGGATCCCATGTGTCCGAGGAACTTCTGCGCCGCGGCGCGCGCGTCAGCACTGATCCCGAGATCGACGGACGGGTCGATCTGGTGCTGCACGTGCTGTCCCCGGCGTCCCCGGCCGACTACCTGCGCCGGCCCATCGCGACGCTGCACACGGTCGGCCTCGGCACCACGAAGGCGCTGGACCTCGCGTACCGCAAGGGTGCCCGGTTCGTGCTGGCGTCGGCGGGCGAGATCTACGGCGATCCCGAGCAGCACCCGCAGCCGGAGAGCTACTGGGGCAATGTCAATCCGATCGGACCGCGCGGCGCCTACGACGAGGCGGTGCGGTTCGCCGAGGCGCTGACGTTCGCCTACCTCCGCGAGCACGGCCTCGACATCGGCATCGCGCGCCTCTTCAACCCCTACGGCCCGCGCATGCCCGCCGACAGCGGCAGCCTCGTGCCGACATTCATCGGCCAGGCGCTGCGCGAGGAACCCATCACCGTGCACGGCGACGGCCGGCAGACGCGGTCGCTCTGTTACGTCGACGACGCCGTGCGCGGACTCCTCGCGCTCGCCGACAGCTCGCACACGGGCCCGATCAACATCGGCAGCCCGGTCGAGCACACCGTCCTGGAACTCGCGCAGCTGATCAAGAAGGTCTCCGGCTCCGGCTCACCTGTCGAGCACACGACGGCGGCGACCGACGACCCGCGCCGCCGCTGCCCGGACATCACGCTCGCCGAACGGCTCCTGCACTGGTACCC
>NZ_BSTQ01000006.1:249084-361475 GCF_030269605.1 Lentzea sp. NBRC 105346 | reverse complement strand
CGCGAGACACCCGTCGAAGACGGCCTGAAACGGACGGTCACGTCGTTCAGGTGATCAGGCGCTGCGCAAGAAACCCATCACCGTGCACGGCGACACCACGCACACGGGCCCCATCAACATCGGCAGCCCCGTCGAGCACACCGTCCTGGAGCTCGCGCAGCTGATCAAGAAGGTCTCCGGCTCACCTGTCGAGCACCCCGAGACACCCGTCGAAGACGGCCTGAAACGGACGGTCACGTCGTTCAGGTGATCAGGCGCTGCGCAAGAAACCCATCACCGTGCACGGCGACACCACGCACACGGGCCCCATCAACATCGGCAGCCCAGTCGAGCACACCGTCCTGGAACTCGCCCAACTGATCAAGAATGTCTCCGGCTCACCTGTCGAGCACCCCGAGACGCCGGTCGAAGACGGCCTGAAGCGGACGGTCACGTCGTTCAGGTGATATCGTGTACACCAATGATTGGTGCACAAAGTATTGAGGACCCCCTGGCGCTGGAGCGCCAGGTCTGCTTCGCGCTGTCCGTCGCCTCCCGCAGCGTGGTGGCCGTGTACCGGCCGTTGCTGGAACCGATGGGCCTCACGCACCCGCAGTACCTGGTGATGCTGGCGCTGTGGCAGCAGTCCCCGCTGTCGATCAAGGACCTGAGCGGCCTCCTGCAGCTCGACCCCGGCACGTTGTCGCCGTTGGTCAAACGGCTGGAGACGGTCGGCTACGTCCGGCGAGAGCGCGACCGGCGCGACGAGCGCGCTCTCGCGCTCCAGCTGACGGAGACCGGCCGGGCGCTGCGCACGGAGGCGTTGAAGATCCCGTTCAAAGTCGTCGACCGGCTGGGTATGACGTTCGAGGAGCTGATGGTGCTGAACAAGGTGCTGCACCGCGTCATCGAGGCGGCCAGATGAACCCGAACCTCGCGCTGCGCGTGTGGTACTTCGCGGGCGGGCGGTTGCCCCGGAGGTACCGCGAGTGGGTTTACGACGACGTGACTCGACCTACCTGGTTGGCACGCTTCACGATCCGCTCGCTGATCCAGGTACTGCCGCTCACCGCGGCGATCGCGCTGACCTTGGTTCTCGCCCTCGACTCACCGTGGCCGTTGGCGCTAGCCTGCGGCGCGCTCGGACTGATCGTGGGACTGTACTTCGCACTGTCCTATGCGCCCGAAAGCGTGGATTACCGGCTCACCAAGTACGGGTACCCCAGGGGATCCGCCACCGACGGCCGCCGGACCCGCAACGCCGAGCGGGACAGCGCGAGAAGAGCCAGATACGAAATGGCATGGCGCAGTAAGGGGTAGTCAGCATGGCCTGGTTGGACACCGACGCCGAGTTCACCAGGCCGCAGATCATCACTCTCGCGGCCGGGCTGGTGCAGCTCGCCTTCGGCTGGTCCGACCTGTTCGGGCTCAGCCCCGAGTACCACGTGATCCAACTCGGCGTCGGCGCGCTCGGCGTGGTGATGTCCGTGCGGCACGATCTCGCGCGCATGTACGGCCTGGCGTTGCTGATCTTCTTCGGCTGGTTGTCGTTGGGGCTCAACGAGATCAACGCCGAGGGCTTCCTCGAGGTGCGCACCGCCGTGGTCGGCGCCGTGATCACCTTGGCCAGGCCGGCGAGGGACGCTCGATCGTAGGATCACCGGACACGGACAGCAGCGGCGTCAGCGTCGCGCGTCCCTCGCCCAGCAGGTCCGCGTCGGACCCCGGATCCGGATCCTCCGACGCGTAGACCGTGACGAGCTCGATCACGCCTTCGCTCACCTCGTCCACCTTGCTCTGCACAGCACCGAACGTCGCGAGTTCCGCCCACACCAAGGACTTCACCTCGGCCACCGGCCGGTTGGGCACGTTGAGGTTCAGCACCGACGCGGCGGGCAGCGACGTCAGCATCGGCAGCACGGCGGCGACGAGCTCGACCGCCGTGTCCCAGCGGAACTCCTGCGGCTCCAGGCCGACGTCCAGCGACACGGCGAGTCCGGACACGCCGTTCACCTGAGCCGTGAGGGCCGCGCCGACCGTGCCGGAGTGCAGGATCGCGCGCCCGACGTTGGCGCCGCGGTTCACGCCGGACAGCACGAAGTCGAACGTGCCGCCGAACCCGCCGCGGCACGCGACGAACGAGATCAGGCCCGGATGTGCCTCCACCGCAAGGGCTTCCACGCCGTCGAGGCCGGGCACGACCCGTCGCTGGGAGATGATCCGGCGGGTGTCCTCGGCCGCCGTGAGCCCGGCACTGGTACCGCTGGACTCCACCGCGGGCGCCGCGATCATCACGTCGAGCCCGAACTCGAGCGCCGCCTGGGCGAGCGCCGCGAGACCGGGCGAGTCGATGCCGTCGTCGTTCGTCACCAAAGCACGCATCAGCCGTCCTCGATCGGTTTGAGCACAACACGTTCCGCCATCGCGCGGACCGCCTCACCGCGACCGGACCCCAGCCCGTGCCGCGTCACGTTCACCGCACCGGCCGCGGCACCGAGCCGCACCGCCTCCTCGGCCGGGCATCCCTCCGCGAGCGCGGCCGCCATTCCCGCGGTCATCGAGTCGCCCGCGCCACGCGTGTCCACCGGTTCCAGCGACGGCAGCTCGACGAAGTGCAGTTCGCCCTCGATCAACGCCAGCGCGGGCTCCTCCGCCCGCGACACCACGACGATCCGCGCGCCGCCCGAGGCGAGTTCCCGCACGGCCTCGACCAGCTCGGGCACCTTGGACAGTCCGAGCTCCTCGTGGCTGACCTTGATCACCGCCGGACCGCCCTCCAGCGCCGCCGAGAGCCGCTCGCCCGCGAGATCGACGACGACCTGGCAGCCGTTGCTCGACAGGTCGGCGGTCAGCCGCCGGTACGTGTCCGCCGGCAAGACCCGGTCGTTCGTTGGCCCGCTGAGCACCGCGGTCCCCGCGCGCAGGCCCTCTACCAGCGTCAACTCGTGCAGGTCGTCCAGCTCGTGCCGGGACAACGCGGCCGCGGGCATCTCGACGACCGGGGTCCGGCCGTCCTCCTCCCGCAGATGGATGTAGGCGCTGTTCTGCGCGGCCACCTCACGGGCCCGCACCACGATGCCCTCTTCGAGCACGAGGGTGCGCAGCACGCGGCCGGTCTCCCCGCCGAACCCCGCGCAGAGCACCGCCTCCACGCCCAGCGCGGCGATCATGCGCGCCTGCCAGAAGCCCTGACCACCGGCGTGCAGGTGCACGTCCGGTTCCCCGTCGAGGTCCTCGACGGTGATCGTGAGCTGCGGCGATGGCGCGAACACGACAACTCTGTCCGCCATGTCACTCGGCTACCCGCGAGGCCTGCTTGACAACCTCCTCGCCCCGAACGCAGCCATAGTTGTTCCACTAAGGAGTGGTGTGGTGGCTACGATCCCGCCTGGTGGCGGCCTGACCACGGGATCTGCTTCGACCGATAGAAGTTGATCCCCATGATCTCCCAGCGCGGCCCGTGCGAGCCGAGCCGCACGCGGAACGAGTCCCAGCTGTGCGTGGCGAACGGCGACCAGCCCAG
The DNA here is from genome assembly GCF_030269605.1 of Lentzea sp. NBRC 105346. Taxonomy (GTDB): domain Bacteria; phylum Actinomycetota; class Actinomycetes; order Mycobacteriales; family Pseudonocardiaceae; genus Lentzea. The sequence goes on along the minus strand of NZ_BSTQ01000006.1, from coordinate 357,973 downwards.
CTCGGCGATCGCGGGCAGCCGCGGGAACATCATGTACTCGATGTCGTCCGGCGTCACCACGGTCTCGGTCCACAGTGGAGCCTCGACGCCGCGGATCGACACCTCCCCCACGTTCACCAGGAAGGTGCCGGGGTTCCAGTCGTAGGAGTCCCGCACGTCGACGTACCCGCCCCAGTTGAGGCCGAGTTCGGTGCCGCGGTTGTACTTCATGTCGAGGTACGCGTGGTTGGGCGGCGACAGGATCACCTCGTGGCCGAGCACGGAGTCGTCCCCGCGGTCGGCGCTCCAGTACTGCGGGATCGCCGACGGGTCCTCGGTGGTGCGGATGAACTCGTGCCAGCCGATGGGCGTCTTGCCGTACTTGGCGAGGATCGGCAGCGCGCGGTCCATGAACGCCTGGTAGTCCGCGGGCGAGGTCGCGTTCGCCTCGTCGCCGCCGATGTGGAAGTACGGGCCGGGCGTCATCTCCGCGATCTCGCGGACCACGTCGTCGACGAACGCGTAGGTGGTCTCCGAGCCCGCGCACAGGCTGCTGAAGCCGACGTCCACACCGGTGTAGAGCTGCTTGGCCTGACCGTTGCAGTTGAGCTCCGGGTACGACGCGAGCGCCGCGTTGGTGTGGCCGGGCATGTCGATCTCGGGAACGACGGTGATGTTGCGCGCGGCGGCGTACGCGACGATCTCGCGGTACTGCGCCTTGGTGTAGTAGCCACCCCGGTCGCCGCCGACCTGCTTGCTGCCACCGACCGTCGCGAGCTTCGGCCAGCTCTCGATCTCGACGCGCCAGCCCTGGTCGTTGGTCAGGTGCCAGTGGAAGTAGTTCAGCTTGTACAACGCCATCCGGTCGATGAAGTCCTTCACCACGTTGACCGGCTGGAAGTGCCGCACCACGTCCAGCATGGCGCCGCGGTGCTCGAACCGGGGCCGGTCGGTGATCGTCACGCCCGGCACGGTCCACGACGCGTCGCGCACCTCCTTGCTCTCCACGTCCGGCGGCAGCAACTGCCGCAGCGTCTGCACGCCGTTGAACAGGCCCGCGGGCTTGTTCGCACGCACCACGATCTCGGTGTCGGACACGTCGAGCCGATACCCCTCGTCGCCCGCGTCCGCCGGTGCGCCGGACAGCAGCAGCGAGATGCCGTGCTCGCCTTCTTCGAGCGGGTAGCCGGTCGAACGGCGCAACAGCTGGGCGAGGAAATCGCCGACACCCGCGTCGTCCGAGTGGATCTGGGTCGACGGCGTCAGCATGAACGTGACACCGGACCTCACCTGCAACGACGCCGGTGCGGGCACGAGCACGGGGGTGAAGCCGCGCGTGGGCGCGGAGTTCGGAGCCTGGCTCGCGGCAGCCGTCACCGCGAGCAGTATCGCGACTACGAACAGGTAGCGCGCTCTCACGCCGTCACCTCCAACAGGATCGGCGCGGTGCGCCCCACATCGATCAGGTCGATATGGAGGACGTCCGTGTTACCGACTGGTTCATCCAGTCGGCCGCGACGTCGGCGAGCCGATGGACGAGGTATTGCTCTCCGCACGTGGGCTGCCACGGACGGTCGAGTGCGTGTTGAGCATCCCGACCAGCCGGCCGTCCGAAGTGATCAACGGAGTCGACTGCACCGACAACGCCCCGGCGTCGACCATGATCTGCTTCGCCGCGCGGTCGAACAGCGGGCTCCTGCGCACGTCGTCCACGACGACCACGTCACCGCGCCGCATCGCGGCCGCACAGGCCGAACCGTCATCGCGCACGAGCTTGAAGAAGTCGAGGAACGGGTTCTCGAACCCGGTGTGCGTGACGATCCGCAACCCGCCGAGCCACCGGTCGAACAGCTGGACGTTGCCCCGGTCCGCTCCGTTGACCTTGCACGCCACCTGGAGCACGTCGGCCAACTCGTCGAGTTGCGGTCCCATGCGTCGCCGTCCCTCCGCGATGGCCACCCGCGGCAGGGCGCAGGGTGTGAACCTTCCCAGCCTAAGCGCCTTGCGGCGGAATTACGACATCGGCGAGTAGTCCTTGAGCACCAAGGAGTTCACGGTCTCGGTGAAGGTCTCCATGGTCGGCATGTCGCCGACCTCCTCCCCCTGCGACTCCAACACCTGCGCCTCGACGCGCGCCTTGTTGTCCAGCGCCAGCTGCTGGTTGGCCCGCACGTAGTCACGGATCTCGGCCTCGTACCGGGCGAACGCGGTGACGTGGTCCCCGCGCGCCGCCGCCAGCTCGCCGGCCAGCACGTAGGCGCCGACGAGCGCCATGCTGGTGCCCTGACCGGACATCGGCGAACCGCAGTACCCGGCGTCGCCGAGCAGCACGACGCGGCCGCGCGACCAGGTGTCCAGGTGGATCTGGCTCATCGAGTCGAAGTGGAAGTCGTCGGCGTTCCACATGTGCTCGACGGCGTTGGGGAACTCCCAGCCCGACGACGCGAACGCGTCGGCGATCAGCTGCTTCTGCGCGTTGACGTCGCGGTAGTCGTACTTGATCGGCTCGGGCGACTCGAAGCCCAGGTAGAAGCGGGCCTCGGTGTTCTTGCGCGCGCTCATCACGCCGCCGCCGAGCACGCCGGCCTGGCAGAACACCTGCCAGTGGTCGAGGTCGAGGAAGTTCGGCGTGGTGAACACCGACAGGTACGTGCCGAGGTGCGAGATGAACTGCTCCTCCGGCCCGAACACCAGCCTGCGCACGTTGGAGTGCAGGCCGTCCGCGCCGACCACGATGTCGAACGTGCGGGGCGCGTTGTTCTCGAACGTGACGTGCACGCCGTCCGAACGGTCATCGAGGGTGACGATCGTGTCGCCGAACAGGTACTCGACGCATTCGGTGCGGTCGAAGAGCAGGTCGGCGAGGTCGTCACGCATGATCTCGATGTCCGGGCTGTCCAGCTCACCGCCCGTCAGCGTGCGCTCGGTGCTGCTGAACAGCTCGTTGCCCTCGGGGTCGACCACGGTCATGCCGCGCATGCCGGTGCACAGCTCGCGGACCTCGTCGAGCAGGCCCATCCTGTCGATCACGTCGAGCGCGGGGCCGCGCACGTCCACGGCCTGGCCACCGGCGCGCGGGGCGGGCGCCCGCTCCACCACGGTGACGTCGAAGCCGTACTGCCGCAGCCAGTACGCGAGTGCGGGGCCGCCGATGCTGGCGCCGGAGATCAGGATGTTCGTCATGGCCAGAACTCTGCCGACCGGTGCTGTCAGCGAGCTGACCGATCACTGACCGAAGGCCGTCAGCGGTGACGGGTGCCGCGGCTCGTACAGCCCGATGTCGCCCCCACCAGGGATTTTGAGCCTCGTGACGAGTCCCCAGCCCTGATCCGCGACGGGTTGCGTGAACTCCACGCCCTTGGCCTTCAGTTCCTCGACCGTCGCGTTGATGTCGCGGCACATCAGGTACAGCTCGTGCATCGCCTGGCCGTCCGTCGGATGAACCGCGACCTCCGCCGGTGGCAACGCGAAGATCAGCCAGCCGCCGCCCGCGTCCACGCCGCCGAGGCCGAGCGTGTCCCGGAAGAAGGCCCTGGCCGCCTCGGCGTCCGGGCCGAACACGATGGCGTGTACTCCCTCGATCACGACTTCACCCCCACACCGCACCACGGCACGGCGTTGATCTCGGCGGTCGGCGAGAAGTCCCCGCATCCCTCGGGCCGCCAGGCCGGACATCCGACCAGTCCCGGCTCGACCAGCTCGTAGCCGTCGAAGAAACGCAGCACCTCGTCCCGGTTGCGCAGGTAGGCCTGGTTCTGCGCGCTCTTCGCGTTGTACGTCTGCACGGCCTCGTCCATGCCCGCGGGCTTGGCCTCGGCCGCGACGTGCGACAGAGCGAGGAAACTGCCCCGCGGCAGCCGGTCGCGGTATTCGCCGAGAACGGAAACGGGTTTCCAGTCGTCCGGCACGAAATGCAGCAGCAGCAACATGAACAGGCCGACGGGCTGATCGAGGTCGATCAACCGGGAGACCTGCTCGGACTCGAAGATGCTGTCGACGTCACGGAGATCGGCGCGCAGCACGGTGGTTCGCTCGTTGCCCAACAGCAGCAGCTCGCTGTGCGCGACGGCGACCGGATCCTTGTCCACGTACACGACCCGGCATTCCGGGTCGGCTTCCTGGACGATCTCGTGCAGGTTTCCCACGGTCGGGATGCCGGATCCGACGTCGAGGAACTGACGCACGCCGGACTCGACCATGAACAACGCGGCGCGACGCAGGAACGACCTGTTCAGCCGGGCCGCGTCGCGGATACCGGGCATGAGCTGGATGATCTTCTCGGCCAGCGCGCGGTCGGACTGGAAGTTGTGCCCTCCGCCGAGCCAGTAGTCGTACACGCGGGCCGGGCTGGGCACGGTGGTGTCGACCTCGACCGGCACCCAGCTCTGGTCTTTGCTCACACAACCGAAGCTTAGGCCTGATGGCTGACATCGGCCATGGCACATCCGATCGAGTGGTTCTCCTCGCTTCGGAGCAGCGGTCCTCAATATGGTTGCGCGCGTGGATGTTCCTGGCCGATGGCCGTTGGTGGGACACACCGTCCGATTACTGCGAAACCCGGTCGAGTTCCTCTCGTCCCTGCCCGCGAGCGGTGACGTGGTGCGGATCTTCCTGGGCCCGCTGCCGGTGTTCCTGGTGATCACTCCCGAACTGGCCTGGCAGGTGTTGTCGACCGACGCGGCGAAGTTCGACAAGGGCGTGGTGTTCGACAAGATGCGCCCGCTCTTCGGCGACGGGCTCGCCACGTCGAACGGCGCGTTCAACCAGCGGCAGCGGCGGATGGTGCTGCCCGCGTTCAGCCGTGCCCGCATCGAGGGCTACGCCGAGCACACCATGCGCACCTACGCGGAGAACCTCGCGGACCAGTGGAAGCCGGGCGAGATCGTCCAGGTGGACAAGCGGATGCAGGACGTCGTGCTGTCCATCGCCGCGCGCACGCTGTTCTCCGCGGAGCTCGGGCCGCGGGTGCTCGACGAGATCAGGCGCTCGATCCCGATCATGCTGAAGTACGTGCTCGTCCGGGCGTTCTCGCCGCCGTTCGTGGAGAAGCTGCCGATTCCGGCGAACCGCCGGTTCGACGAGGCCGCCGCACGGCTGCGCGAGGTCATCCCGGAAGTCGTTGTCACGGCCCGCGAACAGGGCGTGGACCACGGCGACCTGCTGTCGACGTTCCTCGCCGCGCGCGACGAGGAGACCGGCGAGCCGATGAGCGACGAGCAGATCCGCGACGAGGTCGTCACGATCCTCACCACGGGCGCCGAGACCACGGCCGTCGCGCTCTCCTGGTTCTTCCACGAGATCGGCAGGCGACCGGACGTGCGGCGCCGGTTCCACGAGGAGATCGACTCCGTCGTCGGCGACCGGCCGGTGGAGTTCGCGGACCTGCCGAAGCTGGAGTACACGCACCGCATCATCAACGAGATCGTGCGCCGCACACCGCCGATCATCCTGATGCGCCGCGCCCGTGAGGACCTCGTGCTCGGCGGAGTGCGCATCAAGAAGGGCACCGAGGTCGCGGTCAGCCAGCACACGCTGCACCGCAACCCGCGCTACTTCCCGCAGCCCGACCGGTTCGACCCGGACCGCTGGGCGCCGGACCGCGCGGCCGAACTGCCCAAGGGCGCGTTCATCCCGTTCGGCGCGGGCGCCCGCTTCTGTCCCGGCCACTTCTTCGCGCAGACCGAGATCGCCATGGTCGCCGCCACGATCGCCCGTCGCTGGCAGCTCGACCCGGTGCCCGGACTGCGTGTCTACGCCCAGGTGAAAGCGACGATGCAGCCCAACCAGCTGCCCATGACCGCGGTACTCCGGAGGAACGACCCGTGAACCTGCTGATCACCGCGCTGCTGGCGGCCTCGCTCCTGGTCTCGCCGCAGACCGGTGCGATGTGCTCCGAACTGGACCTGCCGGTGACCGGGCCGACCGGCGGCGCGGCGACCGTGCACGGCCAGTTGTGCAAGCCCGCCAACGCTAATCCGACGAGCGTGCAGCTGCTGGTGCACGGCGGCACGTACAACCGCGCGTACTGGGACATCGGCATCGAGCAGTACTCGTACCAGCGGGACATGGCGCGCAACGGGTTCACGACGTTCGCCGTCGACCGGCTGGGCGCGGGACAGAGCACGCACCCGGCGTCGCTGCCGATGCTGATCAACGTCGAGGCGCGCTCGATGCACGAGGTCGTCTCGCACCTGCGGGCCGGTCACGTCGGCGGCACGGCGTTCCAGAAGGTCGTGATCGTCGGGCACTCCGTCGGTTCCGGGATCGTCGCCGCGGAAGCCGCCACGTACCACGACGTCGACGGCGTGGTGTTGTCCGGTATGACGCACATGCCCGCGGTGCCCGCGCTCGCCGTCGGAGCCGCTTTGGGCCTCACGCCCGTGTTCCTGGACAACCAGCTCGCGCATCTCGGCACCGATCCGCTGTGGTTCACCACGCGTCCCGGCGCGCGCAGGGGGTTGTTCTACTCGGCCAACGCCGACGAGGCGGTGATCGCGGCCGACGAGGCGACCAAGGACGAGGTCTCCGTGCCGGGCATGGGCACGGTCGCCGTGTTCGGCATCGTCCTGCCGACGACGTATGGCATCGACGTCCCCGTCTTCCAGGCCGTCGGGTCGCAGGACGTGCTGTTCTGCGGGCTGCTGGCACTGCGCGACTGCTCGTCCGCGGCGTCGTTGCGGGCGGGCGAGGCGCCGTACTACCGGCCGGAGGCGCAGCTGGAGACCTACGTGCTGCCCGGTGCCGGGCATTCGCTCGGGTTGCACCGCAACGCGGCCGAGTACTACGACGCCACGCGGAACTGGTTGCGGGCTAAGGGTTTGTAGGCTGCCAGACGAGCAGCAGCGGCCGTTCGGTGGTGACCCAGAAGTACTCCAGGGCGTTCAAAGCGATCAGCACGAGCGCACAGAGGACGGCGGTCACCACCTGCGGCAGCAGCGGCGCGACGAGCGCGATGACCACGCACGCCGCGGTCGCCGCACTGCGGAAGAGCGTTGGGGCGCCGAACATCCGCCACCGGCTGTAGGCGAACCCGCCGATGAAGATCGCGACTCCGGGCGCCAGCAACAGTTCCGGCATGGAGTGCGGTGCGTCGAGCGGGTGCAGCACGAGCTTCTTGAGCCCCACCGCGACGCACAGGATGCCGACGACGTACGCGAGGTGCGCGTACGCGAAGACCTGCCGCACGATCCGGCCCTGCAGCTTCGTGGTGCGCAACGAGTGGTGCATCGCCGACGCGCCGAAGTGGAAGTACGTCCACCACAACGCGCAGATGAACACGAACGCCAGCGCCATCAGGCCGAGCGCGCCGGCCGTCACATCTGTGTTCGACAGCTGACTGCCCAGTGCCACAACGGTTTCGCCGATCGCGATGATGATGAACAACCCGAACCGCTCCGGCAGGTGCGCGGTCTCGAACGTCGCCGTCGACTTGCGCAGCAACACCGGGCTCGCGATCTCGACTATCGAGGCGAGCACCCACAGGGTGATTCTCGGTATCAGCGGCAGGAAACCGCCGATGAGGAACAGTGGTGCCGCGACGAAGAGCCCGACCGTGAACGGGTCCGCCTTCGAGTCGTAGAACCTGAGCGGCCGCATCGCCAACCAGAGCACGAGCCGCAGCGCGAGATATGCGCTTGTAAACAGCACGCCATGGTTGGCGAAGGCCTGCGGAATCGCCACCGCCATGCCGAGACCGCACGCGGCGACGGCGAACAGCACCAGCCGTCCCGCGACGATGTCGAGCTGCTGCCCGGCGGCGTTGCTGTACACGGTGATGCTCACCCAGCCCCACCACACCGGGACGAGCAGCAGCAACGCCAGCGCGTTGCCGGTCGCGAGCAGGCTCGCGAGCTGGGCGATCGCGAACACCCAGATGAGGTCGATGAACAGCTCCGACCAGACGACTCTCTGCTCGGTTCCTGCGTCGGACATGGCGGTCCCCCGGTAGGTGGAGCACACTGCGAGATGCGCAACGATGCCACGGAGGCAGCCGATGAGCACACCGCACGGCGACGAGCACGTCCGCACCGACGGGGAGATCAGCGTCGACGACGCCATCGGGACGACGGACGACCCGGAATCCGACTAGAGTCCGGGGGCATGATCTTCCAGCGCACCATCGCCGCACTGGTCCTGGCCCTGGGCGCGCTGGCGGTGGCCGTCGCGCCCGCGTCGGCCCACACCGAGCTGAAGAGCAGTGATCCGGCCCCGAACACCTCGGTGTCGGCCGAGACGTTCCAGGCGATCACGCTCACGTTCAGCGAGCCGGTCACCCAGCCCGAGGTGATGGTGGCCGGCCAGGACGGCGTCTGGACGCTGGGCACGCCGTCCATCGCGGGCGCGGTCGTGACCATCCCGGTGACGACGTCCGGCCCGACCGGCGCCTACACGGTCACGTGGAAGGTCACCTCGGCCGACGGTGACCCGGTGAAGGGCACCATCCCGTTCACCTTCGTCGCTCCCGTTGCCTCGACTACTTCGGAGCCGCCTGCCACGTCCGCGTCGGGCAACGTGTCGGTGCCCGCACCCGCGCCCTCCGGCGGCATCCCGGGCTGGGTGTGGATCGCGCTCGGTGGGCTCGTGGCCGTCGCCGTCGCGGGCTTCGTGGTGTCCCGTCGTGGGCGGGCCTAGGGCTTTGCCTTCTGGCATGCCTCCGCGCGCACCTCGGTGAAGAACAGCTTCGCGGCGTCGCCGTAGTACCTCCACGGCATCCCGCTCGCGTTCGTCCCCAGCGCCCGGAACTGCTCCACCGCCTCGGCGTACCGCTTGGTGCGGACGAGCGCGAGCGCCAGCCACCCGCGGTCGGCGGCTGACATCTCGTCGAGCGTCAACAGCACGTCGATCGCGGGCCGGACGGACTTCCAGTCGGCGGCGTCGTCCAGCTCCAGCTCGAACGCCGCCCGCAACGGCAGCCCGGCCAACGTCGGCGACTTGGCAGCGGCGCGGGTTGCGAAGTCGATCATCAACTCGTGCGAGCCGCTCCACTTGCCGCACCAGTACTGCAGCGCCTGCTCGTGCCCGGCCCGGTGGTGCGGGTCGCGCTTGACCAGCTCGTCCCACAGCCGCTCGAACGCGTCGTGGTCGTATGACAGGCCGCGCGCGAGCGTGAGCAGTGTGCCCCACGGCGTCGGGTCGTCCGGCAGCACGCGGGTCGCGTGCCGGGCCGCCTCTTCGGCCTGCACCAGCACCCGGTGAAACCCGTCGAACTGCTCGGCCGTGGTCCGCGACGCGCGGGCCGACCCGCGCACCAGCCAGGCCAGCTGCACGAGCGCGTCGGCGTGCACGACGGCGAGGTCGCGGTCGTCCGGACGGGCCGCGCGCCACTTCTCCAGCCACGTGTCGTCGTGTGCCGCGATGCCCGCGAGGGCGTGCACGACGACGGCCCGGCGGTCCCAGTCCAGCCAGGTGCCCGCCACGAGCGCGGCGGCCTGCTCCCAGTCGCCCGCGCGGGCCGCGGCCTCGGCGGCACGCAGCTCGCGGTCGTCGCGGGGCGGGCTTGTGGAGACCTCCACGTCGGGCACGAGCCCGTGCCGCGCCGGGTCGGCCTTCTTCGGGCGCATCAGGGAGGCCGCGACGTAGTCCGGCAGCTGGTCGATCTCGACGCCCCGCCGGTTCGCCTCGCGCATCAGCCTGGCGACCTGGATGAGTTTCTTGGGTTGGAACAGCAGCGACAGGACCATGGGATTTCCTAGACGGGGTGGTAGTCGAGCTCGACGCCGGCGGCGGCGAGCTGGGCGGGGAGGGTGGTGGCCGGACCGGTGACGCCTTCGGGAACTGCAGCGGCGGCGAGCTGGGCGCGGGGTGCGGCGACCTCATGAAAAGCGGCGGCGCAAGCCAGCTCGCCCTTCCCAAGCCGAGCGGCGGTCAAGCCGATGCCGGCAGCACATTCGAGACCAGTTGCGGCACCAGCCATCTCACCCCTCCTGAACCGGGTGGTAGTCCAGCCCGACACCCGCGGCGGCGAGCTGGGCGCGCAGTTCGGCGGTGTCACCGTCCATAGCGAGCGTGATTGCGTCCTCAATGGACAGTTGCGTGACGAGCTGCGCGTTGCCCGTCCACGACAGGTGCCAGCTGGCCAGCCCGGCGTCCGACAACGCCAGCGCCACCAGCCCCGTCACGTCGTTGCACACGTAGGGCCGCGCGAACTCCCGCCGCGCGCGAGGCCCGGCGTCGGCGGCACCCGGTCGCGCGTCGGACGGGCCGAGCTCAGCGATCCGCCCGGCGTCGAGCGCGTCGAGCACGTGCCCGAGCGTGCCGCCCGCCTTGCGCAGCAACGAAGCCGTCTCACGGACCGCCGCGCCGCGCGCGCCGATGTGGCCGAGCGTCACCCAGTCGACGCGCGTCTTCTGGCCCGCCTCGGCGACCATGCTGTCGAGCAGCGACTGGTCCAGCACGTCGCCGTGCAGCAACGCCGTCGCGGGCCGGTCACCGCCGGGCTTGCCGGGGCTCGCCAAAGCGTGGATCGCCTCGATCCGGTCGGGCAGCGGCGGATGCGAGTCGTACGGCATCCGTCCGGTCTGGACCGGGTTGCGCCGGATCTCGTCCAGCTCGACCCGCAGTTCGGGGGCCGCCAGCAACGAAGCGAACCCGTCGAAGAACGTGTCCGGCAGGTACCCGGCGGCCCACGCCGCGGTGAGGTGCCGCTCGACGAACAGCGTCCAGGCGGCGCCGATCACCGGGACCTCACGCAGCGCCGAGGCGGCCGCGTCGGAACCGGCGATGCGCGCCGACGTGACGTCCGCGGCGAACTCCTGGCGGCGGCAGATCGCGCCGGAGACCCGGAAGTAGAGCTTCGCGTAGAGCTTGAACAGCCGGGCGAGGAGCTTCTGGAACCAGTCGTCGGCGCGGAATCCGGACACCACGCGCAGCAACGCGTTGCGGCCCGTCATGACCACGCCGGACGGTCGGCCGTAGTGGCCCAGCTCGTGCGCGAGCACGGCGGTCAGCTGTGCCTCGGTCAGGCACGCCAGCAGCGGGGCGCCGATGAACATCTCCCGCCGCACGACCCTGAGACCGAGCAGGCGCGTCCGTTCACTCACGCCCGCGTTGACGTCCGCGACGATGGTGAGCGAGTCCGGCGCCCGCGTGCCGGTCTTGTCGGCGAGCATTCGGACCAGGCCCCACAGTTCGGGCTGGTCCGAAACCGTCACGCGGACGCCCGAGACGTCCTCTTCCTCCTGCAGTTTCTCCACCGTGATGAGCGCCCGGACCAGGGCGTACCCGAGGGCAACGATCAGGAACGCGAGCTTCGCGCCGAGGGCGACCGAGTGGTTGAACGCGTACACCTCGAGCGCGACCAGTCCCCCGACAAGGCCGAGCGCCAGGACGTAGAACCCGGCGAGCATCGCGACTGCCACGGCAGCGCGCAGCGATACGAGCATGGACGTGCGACCTTCCCCCAAAGCCGCGTCGAGCAGCGGCTTTGGGGAGTGTGCCTCATCCGGGGCCTATCCACCAAGGGCGGGTGCCACGAGGCGGGCCGCCGACGTGCCCAGGCCCGTCGGCCTGCGGAAGTCGCGGTGGGCGCCGAAGTGGCGTTCGAGGTCGGCGTCGCCGTAGCGGCGGCACTTCTCGTGCCAGTTCATGATCCCGGCCATCCAGTCCTTCAGCTCGTCCGCGTACCGGATCAACGTCCGGCGCGCGTCCACCCCGAGGTCGTGGTCGTCGAACAGCTGCGGCAGTCCTTTGTCGACGGTGTGCTCGAACTGCTTCATCCGCGCGGTCATCAGCTTGTTGACGATGTCGATCGCCTCCTGGGCGCCGACGCCGAGGAAGTTCCGCACGACGAGCACGGCGTTGTGGATCTCACCCTCGTACTGGATCTCCTTGCGGTACGAGTAGATGTCGTTCATCAGCGCCGCGTAGTCGATCGCGGAGTTCTCCATGTTCTGGATCGTCCGCGTCTGATAGATCTCCGGCGGCACACCGGTGCCGTGCGAGAGGCGGCTCAACGAGATCGTCATCTCGGAGCCGAACGTCCTGCGACGCATTTCCACGTAGTCGACCGGGTCCGGGATGCGGTTCTCGTGCTGGTTCTTCAGCTCCCAGAGCCAGCTGTCGAGCATCACCGACACGGCCTTGCGGAACGCCTCCCGATTCTGCCGGGACATCGGACCGGCGGTACGGCGCCACAGGTCCGCGAGGCCGCGTTCGAGCGCGCACGACGGGACGATCGGCGACACGCCGTCGATCGCCATGAGTTCCTTCATCCGCTGGGTGACGGCCTTGGCGGCGGCCATGTTTCCGGTACGCCCGAAGACGACCGGGTAGTAGTCGTCGCCGTACGTGCCCCAGGTGAGCCAGTTCGCCGAGAGGTCGAGCTCCTGTCGCGTCGCGTCGGGGTCGAGACCCGCCGAGCAGAGGGCCAGGTCGTAGTCGTCCAGTTTGGACTCGGTCCAGATGCCCTCGGCGCACACGCCCATCGCGCGGCCCCACTCGATGTTCTGCTTGCGCGAGGCGTCGAGGTGCGGGCTGAGCGACAGCTTGAACGGCATGTACATCTGCGGCTTCTGGATCGGGCCGACGTCCTGGAACGGCGTGGTGACGTGCTGCCGCACCCGTTGCGGCATCGTCGCGACGACCGACTTGAAGATCCGCATCGCGGACGTGCCCATCTGGGCCTTGGCCCCTTTGTTCATGTAGCGGCTGGACACCATGTGCCACTCGTGGCCGCCGGCCTGCCAGTCCTGCAGTCCCTTGACGTACGCGAGGACCGCGAGCCGTCCGGCCGGGTCGATGGCGTTCTCCTCCAGCAGCGGCGGCACCTCGGTGAGCGCGGTGTGCTCGAACTGGTGCAGCCGCGAGGTGAGCAGCTCGTTGACCTTCTCCGCCGCCAGCTGCGTCGGGATGTCGAGGAACTTCTCGAACACCAGCACGCCGTTGGAGAGCTCGCCCTCGTCGAGCACCTCGCGCTCGTAGGAGAACAGGTCGTTGCGCAGGTGCACCGCGTCGGAGAACGTGTCGCGCAGCACCTCGAGCGGCCGGCTGGCGGCGATCCGCGCGGGCACCTCGATGTTGTTCGCGTGCTCGACGAGGTTCGCCGACCACGGCGCGCCGCCCACCTTCCGGCGCATCTCGATGTACTCGATCGGGTTGGACAGGCGGCCTTCGCTGATGTTGCCGAGCTCCCACATGGACTCGTCCAGCAGGTGCTTGGTGTTGTAGGCGAAGCGCTCCTTCCAGTCCCTGCTGTGGGAGCCGACCGTGCGCGTCCAGAGGTCCGCGAGGCCCTTCTCGACCGGGTTCTGCGGCCGCTCGGTGATCGGTCCGTCGACCGGCATGAACAACGGCAGCCGGTCGAGGTACTCCTTGGCGCTCTTGATGTCGCGCGTGCGCTTGTACAGCTCGACGAAGTGGTCGTCGAAGTAGAAGACCCACACGTACCAGTCCGTGATCAGGTCGAGCATCTCGCCGTCGCAGTCCGGATGCGTGTACGCGCACAGCAACGCGTAGTCGTGCGAGTCGAGGTCGTGCTCGCCCCAGATGACCGTGCCGTGCTGCGGCACGTCGATCATGTCCATCTCGTACGCCCACGCCTTGGTGTGGCTGCGGGCGCGCTCGAGGTTCGGGTTCAGCCGAGCCGGGTAGGGCTCGTAGAACTCGGGCAGCGTGAAGGGCTGCATCCCTGGCCTTCCTGGAAGTGATCACGACTGAGCGCATGCGATCAGGTAGGCGCCCGTCCGCACCAGCTATTCCACTCGACCAGACGAACCGCCCGTATCAGTACGACGCTGTGTGATGGTTGACATCGACTAGTCAGAGCTGGATAGTCAATCCTGACTAAAGGAGCTTGGATGCGTCGCAAGGTGTCGAACCCGCTGGCACTGGCCGTGCTGGCCTTCCTCGTGATGGGGCCGATGCACCCGTACGAGCTGGGCAAGCAGTTGAAAGAGACCAGCAAGGACCGCAACATCAAGTTCAACCGCGGTTCGCTCTACATGGTCGTGGAGCAGCTGCGGAAAGCCGGGTTCATCGCCGAGCACGAAACCGTCAAGGACACGCAACGCCCGGAGCGCACGGTCTACGCGCTCACCGACGCGGGCCGGGCCGAGCTGTACGACTGGATGCGCGAGCTGGTCAGCGATCCCGTGCACGAGTACCCGCAGTTCGGCGTGGCGCTGTCGCTGATCTCGGTGCTGGAACCGACCGAGGCGATCGAGCTGCTGCGCACGCGTTCGGCCGCGCTCGCCGCGGAGATCGCCTCGACCCGGTCGATCATCGAGCAGGCAGGCGACGTGGAGTGGATCTTCCTCGTCGAGGAGGAGTACCGGATCTCGTTGCTGGAGGCGGAGTCGCGGTTCGTCACCAAGCTCATCGAGTCGATGGAACAGAACGAATACCAACGGTTGTGGCATCAGCACTTCGGTTCGGTTTCGGGAGGGAACCCATGAAGGCGTTGATCATCGGGGGCGGGATCGCAGGACCGGTCACCGCACTCGCGTTACGAAAGGCCGGCATCGACTCCGTCATCTTCGAGGCCTACGACGGGACCGCCGACGGGGTGGGCGGCGTGCTCAACCTGGCGCCCAACGGCCTGGCCGCGCTGCGGATCGTCGGACTGTCCGGGGACTTCGGCGAGCCCATCCGGCGCATGGTGATGGCCGACAGCAAGGGCCGCGTCCTGGGCAGCGCCGAGGGCGAGCCGAGCCGCGTGGTGTGGCGGTCCGAGCTCTACCGCCGGTTGCAGGACCTGGCGGTGTCACAGCAGATCAAGGTCTCCCACGGCAAGCGCCTCGTGGCCGCGACGTCCTCGGCGGACGGCGTCACCGCGACGTTCGCGGACGGCAGCACCGAGACGGGCGACATCCTGGTCGGCGCGGACGGCATCCGCTCGACGGTCCGCACGATCATCGATCCGGCCGCGCCCGGCCCGTCGTACGTCGGACTGCAGGGTTTCGGCTCGTACGCCACGGGCAGCGGCGTGACCGGGGCTCCGGAGACGATGTACTTCGTGTTCGGCAACTCGTTCCTCGGCTACTGGCCGATGGACGACGACAACGTCGCCTGGTTCAACAACCTCGCGGTCGAGGAGCCGATGACCGTCGCCGAGGCGCAGGCCATCCCGACCAGCGAGTGGCTCGCGCGCCTGCGGGACGCGTACGGCGACGACGTGCCGGCCAAGCAGCTGCTGGCGCACAGCGACGACCTGTTCGTCGCCGGCCCGCTGGAGATCATGCCGAGCGTGCCGCACTGGCACCGCGACCGCATGGTCCTGGTCGGCGACTCGGCGCACGCCCCCAGCGCGAGCTCGGGTCAGGGCGCCTCGCTGGCCGCCGAGTCGGCCGTGCAGCTGGCTCGGTGCCTGCGCGACATTCCGGACATCCCAACGGCTTTCGTTACGTATGAACGACTGCGGCGGCCGCGCGTGGAGAAGATCGCGGCGCGGGCGGCACGCACGAACAGCAACAAGCGCTCGCTGGGACCGGTCACGCGGCTGCTCATGCCGCTGGTGATGAAGACGGTCGGGCGGCGGGCGTTCGCGCGGGACCAGAACTACCGCATCGACTGGGACGCGAAGGTCCGCTGACGCGGGGCACGGACGGCGAACTCGCGGGGGCTGGCTGGCTCGAAAATAAGAACTCGACCCCGGCCTCCGCGGAATGAAATCCCTGGTCACTGAACAGGTCCGCAGTCGAAGCCTCCGCCCGCTGTTCATCAACATGGCCCCAGGGGCGAGTGACGTGCGGCCATTTTCGTCCCGGCCAGGGACGGCGCACCAGCGCCAGCAGACCTGAAGGGGCAACACGCGGGGGTTGGGTGGGCGACACGCGCGTGTTGCCATCCAGCCCCGCGTGTTGCCCACTCGGCCCCGCCGAGTTGGCCGTTCGTGCCGCTAATCCCATGGAGTGTTTCGGGCCCGCCGCTCGCCGACCAGGGCACTACCCAGCGTGGAGGACCACTGACATCGGCCTCTTATGAGAGATGCTCACCTCGCCCGTGCGATGGCTTTTGGCCGGGCCCGATCACCCTCCGAACCTGATACACGACTGACCGTTACACCGACAAGCCCACCCCCTAGCCCGAAAGGATGACGCCTAGCGTGGGACTTGGCACCGGCCCCCTTCGCTGAGTCATGATTCGCCCATGACTGCGCACCAAGGTGACGGACAGTCACATCATGCGCCGGTCATGAACGGCCGTGGCAACCTACCGGCCGAAACGACGACATTCGTCGGCCGGGAAACACTGCTGGCCGAGACCGGGGCACGGCTCCGGCAGGCGCGCCTGGTGACGTTGACCGGCACCGGCGGCGTCGGTAAGACGCGCGCGGCGGTCCAGCTGGGACGGCAGGCCCGCGACAACAACACGTACCGGCACGGCGTGTGGATCGTGCAGCTCGCCGGGCTCAAGGATCCCGGGCTGCTGGCGCGCACGGTCGCCGAGTCGCTCGGCATCGTCGACAACACGCGCGAGGCCGGCGTCGCGCACCTGATCGACTCGTTGCGGGACAAGCATCTGCTGCTGATCCTGGACAACTGCGAACACCTGCTGGCCGCCGTGCAGCACCTGGTGCACGACCTGCTGAAGGCATGCGACGGGCTGACCGTCCTGACGACCAGCCGGGAGCGCGTCGGCACCTACGGCGAGCACATCGTCCGCGTGCCGCCGCTCGGGGTCACCGAGGGCGAGGCGGTCCAGCTGTTCCTGGACCGCGCGACCGCCGCCGGTTCTCACATCGAGCAGCGCCAGCTCAACGAGGTCACCGAGCTGTGCCACCTGCTGGACGGGTTGCCGCTGGCGATCGAGCTCGCCGCCGCGCGGCTGGGTGAGCTGTCGCTGACCGACATCCTCGACCAGCTGGTCGACCGGCGGTTCGCGCTGCTGGTCGGCGGGGACGACACGGGGTTGCCGCACCACCAGACGTTGCAGCGGGCGTTCGAGTGGTCGGTGGCGCACTGCAGTCCGGGCGAGAAGCTGTTGTGGGCCAGGCTTTCCGTCTTCCCGGCGAACTTCAGCCGGGCCGCCGCCGAGGCGGTGTGCGCGGGTGACGGCATCGACCGCGAGGAGATGCTCGACCTGCTGACCGGGCTGGTCCGCAAGTCGATCCTGCTCGCCGAGCCGAGCCCGGTGTCGCGCCGGACGCGGTACCGGATGCTGGAGACGGTCGCGCAGTTCGGCGCGCGGATCATGCCGGGCGACCGGCAGCAGTTCCGCCAGGCGCACGCGGACCACTACCGCGCGCTGCTCGACGAGGCCGCGCACGACTGGTTCTCGCCGCACGAGGTGCGGTGGATGGGCACGATCCGCGAGGAGTGGCCGAACATCCGGGTCGCGATCGCGTTCTATCTGTCGCAGCCGGACCAGGTCGAGCACGGCGCGCAGCTCGCGATCGACGTGGGACGCACGCGGTTCGCCACGTTCGCCGGCATGCTCGGCCAGACGCAGGACCTGCTGGAGAACGCGTACCGCGCCCGGCCGTCCGCGACCGTGCTCGCGCACCGCGCGTGGATCGCGCTGGTGCAGGGCGAGGCGAACGCCGCGCTGCCGCACCTGCGCCAGGCGCGCAAGCTCGACCCGGCGAACCCGCAGCTGCTCTACACCGAGGCCGCGCACCTGTTCCTCGCCACGGACGACCCCGTTCGCGCGCGCCCGTGCGTCGACACGTTCGACGCGATCCTGCGCCAGCTCATCGCCGACGGTGACACGCCGGGTGACGCGCACATGGTCGAGCTGTTCCACGCCATGTCCGCGTGCTTCCTCGCCGACCGCGACACCGCCGACCGCGCGACCCGCGCGCTGCTCGCCTCCGTCGAGGAGCACCACGCCGAGTGGTCCGGCTCGTGGGCGCTGTGGACGCGCGGCCTGTTCGAGCTGCTACACGGCGACGCGCACCAGGGTTATCTGCTGGCGCAGCAGGCACTGGCGACCCAGCACGACATCGGCGACACGTGGGGCCCGGCGTTCTCCCTGTGGCTGCTGGCGCTCTGCGCGGCCGAGCTCGGTGCCGCCGCGCGGGCGGCCCGGCTGTTCGGCGGTCAGCTCTCCGAGGCGCGGGCCTGCCGCATCCGGTTCGACGGGCTGCGGCCGTTCGCCCGCGTGTACGACCGGCTCGAGCGGCGCACCCAACAGGCGCTCGGCGACGACGAGTTCACCACCGCGGTCGCGGCCGGTGCGCGGCTGGGTCCGGACCAGGTGCTCGAGCTGGCACTGGAGGCGGTGCCCGCCTCGGAACGCCGGCCGTCCGGCAAGGTCGTGCTGCCCGGCGGGCTGACCAAGCAGGAGTTCACCATCGCCGGCCTGGTCGCGGACGGGTTGACCAGCAAGCAGATCGGCGAGCGGCTGTTCATTTCGCCGCGCACCGCGGACCGGCACGTGGTCAACATCCGGGCGAAGCTCGGCCTGCCCAACCGGCTGGCGCTGGCGGCGTGGCACCACGAGCAGGTCCGGCGCATCGATTCGAGGTCCGTAGATCCGGGCCCGGTCGAACGAGCCATGGACGCGGCCCTAGAAGGTGGCGACATGCTGGCGCCCGCCCTCTACGACGAGTTCGTCCGAGCCGAACGCCACCGCCGCTGAACTGCGAACTCGCGCCCGCACCGCGAGTCTTACGTTCCGACCCCCTGTGTCTTACGTTCCCGCCCCGGCTGGAGTGCGCGAACGTAAAACCCAAGGGGTCGGAGGGTAAGACTCGGGGGGCCGGACGGTAAGACTCGCGCGGCTTTACGTGATGCGGACTGATTTGCGGGCGGCGGTGATGCAGAACGGGTAGCCCGCCGGGTCGATCAGGACTCGCCACGGGTCGCCCGGTTGGAAGTCCGGCTTCGTGGCACCGAGCTTCACGCAGCGCTCCTCGGCCTCGTCGAGGTCGTCGGCCTGCAGGTTGAGGGTGAACTGCTTGGGCGAGTCCGGGTCCGGCCAGCGCGGCGGCCTGCCGTCGACCCGCCAGAACACGATGGGGACGCCGTCGCCCTTGATCGTCGCGTGGTCGTCCTCGCTGTCCATGATCCGCCAGCCGAGGACCTGGTGGTAGAAGTCAGCCAGCGCGCGCGGATCGGCACAACCGATACCGATCATCGCCAGGTTCGTCGAACCGGACACGAGCGTCACACCGCCTTAGTGACAAACAGCGACAAAGGAGCCAGGCGGGCTCACCGTGGCGGCGGACCACGGTGAACCCGCCTGTTTGCACTTCCAGCACACGGACGCCACGGTCGAGGCGGTGACTGGCATTCCGCGGCCACTCCCCCGTGACCGCGGCATCACCTCGGCCGGACACCTGGGCCATCGGCTCGGCCGGCTGACGGTCCAACCTGCCGATGACGCGAACCTCTCTCGTGGTGTCCGCTCGACACGGGTTGCGTGTCGGCCCACAGGTTCGTCCACAAGGACGCAGGGCCGCATCGGCAAATTGACCCATTCCAACACTATGTAGCGACCGCTCGGATGTTTGACCCGAAAGTGACAGCAAACCGCCGGATGAGGGGTAGTTACATCCGATGTCTGTCACTAGGCTGGCGCGCACCGTCGCCGCGGACCACCCACAGGAGGGTCTGTGCGCACTTCAATAGTGGCGGCTCTGCTTCTCATAGCGACCTTGGCACCCGCGGCACAGGCCGCGCCGGGCACGAACTACGCGACCGACGACCCGTTGACCTCCTCCCGCACCGAGTGGTGGCGGGACGCGAAGTTCGGCATGTTCATCCACTTCGGCACCTACGCGTACTGGGGCGGCGAGTACACCCGCAAGGACGGCACCGTCTGCCAGGACGCCGAGTGGATCAAGCTGCGCTGTGAGATCCCGTGGAACGAGTACGAGGCCGGGGCGAAGAAGTTCAACCCCGCGAAGTTCGACGCGAACGCCATCACGGACCTCGCCAAGGAGTCCGGTCAGCGCTACATCGTCTTCACCGCCAAGCACCACGACGGGTACGCGATGTGGCCGACCAAGACCAACAAGTGGAACCTGCGCGACCACTCGGCGTTCGACAAGAACCGTGACATCCTCGCCGAGATGAAGAAGGCGTCCGACGCCAAGGGCATCAAGTTCGGTCTCTACTACTCGATCACCGACTGGCACGATCCCGGAACGGCGGGCGACGCCGCCGCGTACAAGAAGACCATGCGGGAGCAACTGACCGAACTGGTCCGCGACTACCATCCCGCGACGCTGTGGTTCGACGGCCACGGCCGCGACTGGTGGACCCTCAAGGACAGCGAGGACCTGCAGGCGTACCTGCACCAGCTCGACCCGAAGCTGATCCTCAACGACCGCGTCGGCAAGAGCCGGATCGTCGACGGCGACCACGACACGCCCGAACGGCACCAGAACATCCCCACCAAGCCGATCGAGGGCACGCTGTGGGAGTCCTGTGTGACCACCAGCAACCGCTGGGGCTGGGCGCGCTACGACACCGCGTTCAAGCCGGCGAGCCAGATCACCCGGTTCCTGCTCGACATCGCCGGCCGCGACGGCAACCTGCTGCAGAACATCGGCCCGGACAACAACGGCGTCATCCCCGAGGGCGCGCAGAACAGCCTGCGCGGCGTCGGCAAGTGGCTCGCGGCGAACGGCCAGAGCCAGGCCGTCTACGGCACGACGCTCACCGGCCTCGTCGGTGATCCCGAGTGGGGCGCGGTGACGCGCAACGCGGGCAAGCTGTACCTCAACGTCTATGACTGGAGCCAGAAACTGCACCTCACCGCCCTGGACAAGTTCGGCATCACCGGCGCCAGGGTGCTCGGCAGCGACCAGAAGGTGACGTGGCAGGCGGCGGGCGACGGGTACGACATCTCGCCACAGGGGCAAGCGACCAACACGACCGCGACGGTCATCGAGCTGACCATCACGACGCCCGAGGCGAAGCTCGGCAACGGCACCGGCCTCACCGCCGAGTACTGGGACAACGCGGACTTCAGCGGCAAGCCGAAGGTCCGCAAGACCGAGCGGACGCTCAACTTCGCCTGGCGCCAGGGCGGTTCGCCGGCCTCCGGCATTCCGGTGGACAACTTCTCCGCGCGCTGGACCGGGTTCGTGCAGCCGCAGTTCAGCGGACCGCACACGTTCCTGACCGTGTCCGACGAGACGGTGAAGGTGTGGGTGGACGGCAAGGTCGTGATCGACAACAGCACACCGCACGGACCGAAGCTCGACAAGGGCACGGTCACGCTGGAGGCCGGCAAGAAGTACTCGATCCGCGTCGACTACACGGAGAAGACCGGCGAGGCCTTCCTGAAGCTGTTGTGGTCCAACCCGAACCGCAAGCAGCGGGTCGTCCCGGTCACCCAGCTGTACCCGCAGGGATGACGGCCGGATCACCCGTGTAGCGGGCGATGATCTCTCCCGCCTCGTCCGCCCGGCCGAGTTGGAACAACGCCTCGGCCTGACCGAGCACGTGCCCGGTCTCGCGCTGGATGTCGTACGCCTCCTGCGCGAGACCGGGCACGCCCAGCTTCGCCAACGTCGTCAACGCGCGGCCCTCGTACACCCGGAAACCTCTGGCGCGGCACAGTTCCAGGGTCTGCTCGGCGTGCAGAATCGCGGCCTCATGATCGCCCGCGGAGTGCAACGCCCGCGCGAGGTCGACGCCCAGCCACACCTGGTGGTACGCCCGGTGCTGCTCCCGCGCCAGGCGCAGGCCCCGCGACAACGCCGAAACGGCCTCGCGGTGGTGGCCGAGCCGGTCGTGGATCACCCCGATCGTCGAGAGCACCGCCAGCACGATGTGGTGCGACGCGGACTCCTCCGCGGCGGACAGGACCTGCCGCGTCAGCTCCAGCGCCTCGGCATTGCGGCCGGCGAGGCGGTCGAGCTCGGCGACGATCAGCGACGCGTGCAGCTCCCACGTGTGCGCGCCCAGCGCGCGGCCGAGCCGCACCGCCCGTTCCCCGGACTCCCGTGCGCGATCCATGTGCCCGAGGTCGATGAGCAGGTTCGTCATCACCACGCTGATCGACGCCTCGTTGACACCCCCGTGGGCGCCGCGGAGGCAGTCGAAGGCGCGTTCGGTGTGCTCGAGCGCCTCGGTCAGCCTCCCCCGCTGGTGCTTCGCGACGGCCAGGTTGTTGAGCACCATCGCCCGCCGGAACTGGTCGTCGCTGGTCAGCGGAAGGGCCTGTTCGAGCGACTCCTGCATGCGCGCGGGCAGGCCGAGCAACATGGTGATCATGCCGATGTTGTTGAGGCACAGGTACTGCCCGACCGGGTCACCGGCCTCGCGGTAGAGCTCCAGCGCCGTTTCGAAGCGGCTGTAGTCCGGCTTGCTGTCCAGTTCGAGGTGGGCGGTGCCGAGCGCGGCGTGCATCGCGGCCTGGCCGAGCACGTCACCCTCGGCCTCGGCGGCGCGCAGCCCGGCGTTCGCCGTGGTCAGCCAGTCGTCGAAGTGCTTGCGCAGCCAGAAGAACCGGCGCAACGCGTCCGCCAGGTGCCAGCCGAACTCGCGCGGCCCCTCCGTCGCGCAGTGCAGGGCCGCCGTCACGAGACTCTCGCGCTCACCGTCCAACCAGGACAGTGCCTCGGCACGGTCCGCGAACGGCGACGCCTCGACCGGGCGTTGCAGGCGGGCCATGCCGGGCGTGAGCAGGTCGAGGGCGGCGTCGGTGGTGTGCAGGTAGTACAGCAACAGCCGGTAGTGCGCGGCGTCGCGTTCGTCGTCGTCGCGCACGAGTCCGCGGGCGTAGAACCACAGCAGGTCGTGCAACCGGAACCGGCCGCGCGTGTGCGGCTCGACGAGGCTCGCCCCCTCCAGCACGCCGATCAGCTCGGCGCACGGCTCGCCGCAGAGCGCGGCGGCGGCCTGTGGCGTGAAGTCGGTGCGCGGCAACAACCCCAGCAACCGGAAGAGCCTGCGGGCGTCCGGCGGCAGGGCGTCGTAGGAGAGGTCGAACGCGGCGGTCACCATCGCCTTGCGGTCGCCGGTCATCGAGAGCTTCGCGAGCCGGTCGTCGCCCTCGAGCTCCGCGACCGCGTCGGCGATCCGGTCGTGCGGGCGGCTGGCCAGGTTGCCCGCGGCGATGCGCAACGCGAGCGGCAGGTACCCGCACAGCTCGGTGAGCCGTGCGACGGCGTCGGGTTCGGCCTCGGCCCGGGCCTGCCCGACGACCCGCGCGACCAGCGAGCGGGCCTCCTGCGGCGACAACAGGTCGAGCGCCACGTGGTGCGCGTCCTCCAGCGCGGTGAGCCCGAGCAGGTCGTTGCGGCTGGTGATCACGACGGCGCTGCCGGGCGTGCCGGGCAGCAGCGGACGCACCTGGTCCGGGGTGGCCGCGTTGTCCAGCAGCACCAGCACGCGCCGACCGGCGAGCAGCGAGCGGTACAGCGCCTCCCGCTCGGCGTCGTCGCGCGGGATCTGGTCGGAAGGGATGTTGAGCGCGCGCAGGAACTGGGCCAGCGCGTCGGACGGAGTGGTCGGCGGCACCTCGTCGTAGCCGCGCAGGTTCAGGTAGAGCTGCCCGTCCGGGAACCGGTCGCGCACGCTGTGCGCCCAGTGCACCGCGAGCGCGGTCTTGCCAACGCCCGCCGTGCCGGCGATGGCGGTGATCACGACGGCGGAGGCCTCCTGCGCGAGCAACGAGTCGAGCTCGGCGAGGTGCTCCAGCCGTCCGGTGAACCGCGCCAGGTCTGCGGGCAGCTGCGCCGGTGCGCGCGACGGCGGTGGCTTCTGCACGACCGGCGGCGCTTCGGCGTCCTGGTTGAGGATCGCGTGGTAGGTCTCGCGCAGGCTGCGGCCGGGGTCGACGCCGAGCTCGTCGAACAGCAGCTTGCGCGTGCGCGTGTAGACCTCCAGCGCGTCGGCCTGCCGGTCCGACCGGTACAGCGCGAGCATCAGCTGCTCGGCGAGCAGCTCGCGGAACGGGTTGAGCGCGAGCAACGAGCTCAGCTCGCCGACGAGCTCGCGGTGGCGCCCCAGTTCGAGCTCGTAGGCGAAGCACTGCTCGGCGACGGCGACGCGGCGTTCGTCCAGCCGGTCGGTGTCTGCCCGCAGCGCGCGGCTGTGCAACCCGGCGAGCGCGTTGCCGCGCCACAACCCGAGCGCGGCGCGCAGGTGTGCGACGGCCTGCTCGGGCGGTGCGCCCTGGGCTCGTTGCACATGGTCCTCGAACACCCGGACGTCGACCGTGCCGGCGTCGGGCGGGATCCGGTAGCCGGGCCCGTCGGTGATGACCACATCGGACTCACCGGCGCGCTCGAACGCGGCGCGCAGCTCCCCAATGGACTTGTGGATCTGGTGCTTCGCGGTCGACGGCGGCTCGTCGTCCCACACGACGTCGACCAGCTGCGACGCGGGCACGACCTGGCCGTTGGACAACAGGAGCGCCGCCAGTACCTTGTGGTTTCGGGCGCCGCCCAGCTCCACCCGGACGCGGCCGGACACGGCCTCGAGCGGTCCCAGTATCCCGAACTCCACACCCGTCAACTTAGCGGCACGCCTGCGGGAGCGAGACGGTAGCGAGACGGGACCACCCGTCAGCAGTGTCCGCGTGGTGACCCAGATCCTGCTTCGAGCGGACTCGCACCCGTACCTGGCCGACCACGAGATCGCCGGAACACCCGTGGTGCCGATGGCCCTCGTGCTGGAGTGGTTCGCAAGGTCGGCCGCGGCCTGGTCGGACTGCCCGGAACCGCTGGTGCTGCGCCGGATCTCGGTGCTGCGCAAGCTCACGCTGAACGGGTTCCACACGGACGGCGACCGCTTCACCGTGCACCGCCAGGTCACCGGCCCGGACCTGGCGATCACGCTGGTCGACGGCGAGGGCATCCCGCACTACCGCACCACGGTCACCACCGACAACACGCCGGAACCGGACGAGATCTGGGCCGTTCCGATCGGCCTGCGCCCACCGTCCAGATCGGACACCTACGACGGCCGGGTGCTGTTCCACGGCCCGGCGTTCCGCGCCATCAAACGCGTGCACGGCATCTCCCCGAGCGGCGCGGTCGGCGTGGTGACCGGCACCGCGGAGCTCGGCTGGCCGGGCTGTGACTGGCGCACCGACCCACCGGCCGTCGACGGCGGCCTGCAGCTGGCCGTCCTGTGGGCCGAGCAGGTCATCGGCGCGGCCACCCTGCCCATGTCGATCAGGGAGTTCCGCGTGCACCAGCCGGGCCCGCTTCCCGGTCCCCTGCGCTGCTTCGTGCGCAGGCGCCGAGCCGAGTCCCTCTACGCCGAATGCGACATCGGCTTCGTCGGCGTCGATGGCCGGCCGCGCCTGGAGCTCACCGGCGTCTCCCTGATCGTGCGTCCCGACCTCGGCGGAGCGACAACATGATGATCACCAAGGGCGCGGACGACCCGCGCCTGCGCGACGTGGACAACGAGTTCCGCGAGGTCCTGACCGCGCTACTCCCCATGGTCCGCGCAAGTGTCGTGTCCCGCCGCCGCTTCTTCCACCCCACCGCCACGACGCTGCGCGGCACCGTGCGCATGCTCGACTCGCTCGAGATCCCGGACCACACGTTCTTCCGGCCGGGCCGCCAGTTCAGCGTGCTGGCCCGGTACTCCAACGGTTTCGGCACCGACGACATCGCCCCCGCGGTCCGCGGCCTGACCCTGCGCTTCACCGAGCGCGTCAGGTCGACCGACGGCGTGCTCGACCTGTTGCTCAACACCGGCGAATGCTTCTACGTCCCCACCGCCGACGCCTTCCGCCGCGTGTCGGTTGAAGGGCCGCTGCGGGACGAGCTGCTGCGCCGCAACCCGCACTACCGCGACGTGATCTGGCGCAGCGTCCGCCGTCCCGCCTCGTTCGCCACATACCACTACTACTCACAGGCGCCTTCGTGTTTCGTCGCTTCCGATTCGTCTTTGTGGTTCGCGCGGTATCGCGTGGTGCCCACCTCTGGGTCGGATCGCAGCGCCGTGAACCCTTCGGGAATGTGGATGCCGCCGCATCCGCCGAACACGTTGTCGCGCGATCCGGACGATCGGCGGCCCCGGTCGTATCTGCACGATGACCTGCGGTATCGGGTCACTTCCGCGCCCGTCACCGCGGTGCTGCAGATTCAGTTGCATCCTGGGGATGATCCCGAATCCACTTTGGACTGCACCCGGCCTTGGGCTCAGCCCTGGCATGACCTTGGGGAGGTTTCGCTCGATCGGTTGGTGGACAACGAGGTTGTCGAGGGGTTGCGGTTCAGTCCGGCTACCGCGCCGCCCGAGTTGGGGATCGCGCTGGCTCGGACGCCGCACGAGAACGCTTCGCTCAACCACCTGCGGGCGCTCGTTTATCACATGGCGGCTTCGGCGCGGCTCACCTGAATTGCTATGGGGGGAGCTTTCCAAGCGCCCAGCGCTTGGAAAGCTCCCCCCATAGCAACTGTCCGTCAGAGCCGCTTCAGGCCCGTGAGCACCCGCTCCAGCAGCCCCATGTCCGGCCGATCCTGCCCGTTGGACGAAGCGGTCAGGTGCACGTCGAGCAGACCACGCCCCGCCATGTCACCCAGCAGAACCTTCGCCACCCCAAGGGGAAGCCCGCGCAACGCAGCCACCTCGGCCACCGACCGGGGCTGGTGGCACAGCTCGAGCACCTCGTGGTGCTCGGGCCGCAGCTGGGCGTGCTGCGCGCGTTCGTTGACCGAGACCAGGGTCTCGATCTCCAGGTGGTAGTCGGACTTGGTGCGGCCGCCGGTCCACGCGTAGGCGCGCACGATCGACGCCGAGCGGTCGGCCGGGGCCGCCGGGAACAGGTCGAAGCGCTGCGTGTCGAACAGGTCGTCCGGCAGGTCCTCCTCCGGAACGGACGGCTCCGGGGCCGGCGGGTCGTCCGCTCGGCGCCGGATGCGCGCGCTGTCCAGGCTGAACCCGTTGAGCAGGTCAGCGAAGGAGACGGGCTCCTCGTCAGTCTCGTCGTCGAATCTCACGCTGCATCACGCCCTATGGAGCTCTGCACGCATCTCGGGCGTGAGGAGCTCGCCTACCTGTCGGACGATCACGGTCATCTCGTAGGCGACCTGGCTGACGTCACTGTCAGCCGACGCCAGCACGGCGAGGCAGGCACCGTCTCGAATGGACATAAGCAGCATCACTCCGCGTTCCATCTGGACGACCGTGCGCACGACCGCGTCACCGGCGAAACAACGAGAGGCGGTGTCCGCCAAGCTGGAGACTCCCGCGGCGATCGCGGCGAACTGCTGCGCGCGATCGTCGGACAGGCAGCCGGACTTGAGCAGCAGCAGGCCGTCCGTCGAGATCACCACGGCGTGGGAGACGCCGGGAACGCGCTCGGTGAAGCTGGTGACCAGCCAGCCGAACTGCTCCACCTGCGTGCTCATCTGCTCTCCTGAAAGCCTTGCCGCACACCGCGTTGATAGTTGACGAGGAAACCTCTTGCCTGCTCCGGTGTCTGCCGGGCAACGGGTTTCGGCGCGCTGTCGAACCAGGAGTGTCCTCGCACACCGACATCATCCACGGCCTGTCCACGGAACGACGACCAGGTGTCCTCTTCCACAACGGGTCCCTGGCGGGGAGGTACCAGGTCAGCGGGCACGACGACCACCGCGCGCACCCCGAGGCCGTGCGGCGCGTGCTCCAGCTGTACTCCGATGCGGTGACGCCAAGCGAGACGCCCGACGACGAAGAGGCCCATCTCGCGGAACACCTGGACCTCGGCACCGTCTTGCGCGGCAAGGCGTTCGTTGGCCTTGACCAGGTCGTCCGGGCTCATGCCGATGCCGGAGTCGATGATCTCGATGGCCACCGCGCCGTCCGGCGCGGCCTGCGCGCCGATCACCACCTGGGTGTGCGGCGGGGAGAAGGCGGCGGCGTTGTCCAGCAGCTCCGCGATCAACCGGACCAGGTCACCGGCCACGTAGCCCAGGACGTCCACGGCGGGCGTCTTCTGCACCACGACCCGTTGGTACTGCTCGATCTCCTGGGCGCCGGCGCGCAACACGTCCGGAAGAGGGACCGATCGAGTGAACCTGCGGGTCGCATCACTACCCGAAAGGACCATCAAGTTCTCGTTGTTGCGCCGCATGCGGGTCGCGAGGTGGTCGAGTTTGAACAGGTTCGCGAGCTGCTCCGGGTCCTCCTCGAACTTCTCCAGCTCCTCCATGAGCTTCAGCTGCCGCTCGACGAGGCTCTGGCTGCGCCGGGAGAGGTTCACGAAGATGTTGCGCATGTTGGCGCGCATGTCGGCCTGTTCGACGGCCGCGCGCACGGCCTGCTGGTGTACCGCGTCGAACGCGCGCGCCAGCTCGCCGAACTCCTCGGTGGTGTGCACCGGCACGGGGTCGATGCTCGCGTCCGCGCGGCCGGTCGAGACGACCTTGGGCAGCTGGTCCCACGCCACGTCGAGGGCCGCGCGGCGCAGCGTGTTCAACGACCGCAGCAGGTAGCGGCCGATCACGAAGCCGACCGTGCCGGCGATGATCAGGCTGGCGAACAGGATGACCGACGCGCCGCCCGCCTGGTCGCTGGTCTCGGCGCGCAGCTTGTCCGCCGCGCCGCGCAGCTCGCCGAGCAGGCCCTTCGCCACCTCGTCGAGCGATCCGGCGGTGCTGGCGCACACGCGCTTCCACTCGCCGGCGGCGATCGGCAGCGGCTCGGGCTTGGGCGCCTTGGCACCGGCGGGCTTGTCGTCCAGTGCCGGGTGCGTGAGGGCGGTGTTCAGCATCCGCTTGTGGGACTCGATGTCCGGCCCGTTGAACTTCTGCCAGTACGTCTCGAGCTGCTTGGGCGTCACGAGCGCGGCGAACTCGCCGGTCGTGTACTTGAGGCGGACGTTGGACTCCTCCAGCGTCCGGATCTCCTCGCCCAGCAGCTGGCTGCGCGCGAGGCCGGCGAGCACGATCGCCTGCTGGTGGCGGACCTGTTCCTGGACGTTCGCGACCTCGTGCAGCGCGACCGCGGTGCGCGAGAGGCCCGCGTCGCCGAACTCGCTGCTGAGCGCCTCGTCGACGTCGAGCAGGACGTCGACGACCTCGGTGTAGTCCGCGACGGCCTTGGTCGACTCGAGCTCCTTGGCGCGCACCCGTTCCCGCAACGACGCGAGCCCGTCCAGCCGCCGCCCGGCGTCCGCGAGCCGGGTCTGGACGACCTCGCCCAGGGCCTCGGTGCGGTCGACCGACTGCCGCAGCGCGCCGCGCGCGGCGTCGGTGGCCACGGTCTGTTCGAGGTAGGCGGACGACGTGCCGTCCTCCGCCGCCTGCCAGCGTTCCGCCTGCAGCCCGCTGAGCACCGGCAGCAACGCCGTGCGCAGTTTCACCAGGCGCTGCATGGCGGCGTACGAATCGGCGCGGGCCACATATCCGTGGATCTGCAGTACGCCCGCGCCGATCGCGATGGCGACCGGGACGACCAGCACCGCCGCCAATTTCACGGGCAGGCGCCAGTTGCGCCAGTCGACGATCTTGTTGAACATTTTATGAGAACAGCTTGGCCGCGTTCAGGGTCAGGCGGTAGAGGCCGTACAGCAGTGGCACGGTCACCCACGTCCAGGCAGCTAGCAGCAACACCCTTTGCGACTTCACTTGCGCACCACGCCTTCTTGGGAATCCACATCGGACTGCACGGCTTCTGCCTCCGCTTCCGCTTCCGCGGCGTTCCACTTGGCGGCCGTCTCCTCGTCCGTCCCGACCGGCTTCTTCACGGTCGATGCGGCGGGTTCGGCGGCCGGCTCGTGGAACCGCGCGTTCACCGGGCGGATCAGCTCGTTGGCGATGAAGCCGACGACGAGCAGCGTGATCATGATGTAGAACGACGTGGTGTACAAGTCGGGGCCGGTGTGTCCCGCCGACTTGCCGATGTCGGCGATCCTGTTCACGATCAGCGGGCCCAGCACGCCGGCGACGGACCACGCCGTGAGCAGCCGGCCGTGGATGGCGCCGACCTGGAACGTGCCGAACAGATCCTTGAGGTACGCCGGGACGGTCGCGAAGCCGCCGCCGTAGAACGAGAGGATCACCATCGCGGAGATCACGAACAACGGCTTGGACGACGAACCCGCGAGCGCGATCGTCAGGTACACCAGCGCGCCGACGCCGAGGTACAGCCGGTAGATGTTCTTACGGCCGACGAGGTCCGAAGTGGACGACCAGACGATGCGGCCGGCCATGTTCGCCGCGGAGAGCAGCGCGACGAAGCCCGCCGCCGCGGTCGTGGCGACCGGGGTGGGAGTGTTCTTGAAGAAGTCGACCAGCATCGGCGCCGCCTTCTCCAGGATGCCGATGCCCGCGGTGACGTTGAAGCAGAGCACGATCCACAAGCACCAGAACTGCGGCGTCTTGATCGCGTTCTTCGCGGACACGTTGAACGCGCTCGCGACCGTCTTCTGCTCGACTTCCTTCGCGGGCAGGCGGATCAGTGCGACGCCAACGCTCATGAAGATCGCGTAGACGAGACCGTGCACGAGGAACGTCTGGCCGATGCCGCCCGCGTCCTTACCGAACGCCTCCAGCATCGAGGTGGACCACGGGGACGCGATCAGCGCGCCGCCGCCGAAGCCCATGATCGCGATACCGGTGGCCATGCCCGGCCGGTCCGGGAACCACTTGATCAGGGTGGAAACCGGTGAGATGTAACCGATTCCCAGGCCGATGCCGCCCACGATGCCGTAGCCGAAGACGATCAGCCAGTACTGCTGCGTGAACGCGCCCACGGCCGAGATCAGCAGGCCGGAGCAGAAGCACACGAGCGAGACGAACATCGCCCAGCGCGGCCCCTTGCGTTCGACGACCGTGCCGCCGACCGCCGCCGAGAGGCCCAGCATCACGATGGCGAGCTGGAACGGCAGGGCGCTCGCCGTTCCGGTGATGCCGAGAGATTTCTCCAAGGGGGTCTTGAACACGCTCCAGGCGTACGCCTGGCCAATTGACAGGTGAATCGCGAGCGCCGCGGGCGGAACTAACCAGCGGTTCCATCCCGGCGGTGCGACGGTACGCGAGCGGTCCAGCAGGCCCACTTTTTTCCACACTCCCCAATAGGCGGACCGGGCGATCGTAGGACAGTCGGACACGTGTGCCAATGCCCGCGATTTTGTTGACGGCGCACACAGATTCGTTGACTCTTCACTGACCTACTCATGAGTCACCCTCAACTGTCACCATTTGAGACGAATGCAAGGCGCAAAACGGACAGATCAGGCCCCCTGAAGTGCACATGTGTCATTGACTGGACACGTGTTACCGCTACCCTGGTTGCCGCCAACGAGGGGTGGGGGTCGATGACCAAGGCGCTGTGGTCGCCTGCAGAATCGCGTCGCACACATCACGAAAACTCGGGATTCGCCACGTTCGCCGATCCCGATACTCCGTCATATGTCGACGTCGATGGAAAGCCCGACTTCGAACTCATTCAGAGCAGTGCGGAATTCAGTCTTCTGCGCCGGCGGCTCGTCTACTTCATCTTTCCGATGAGCGCGCTGTTCCTCTGCTCGTACATGACGTTCGTGCTGCTGTCGGCTTATGCCTATGACATCGTGAGCAAGCGCGTGTTCGGCGTGGTCAACCTCGGCATCCTGCTCGGCCTCGCCCAGTTCGTGTCCACGATCATCATCACCCTGTCCTACGCCCGGTACGCCAGGCGCAAGCTCGACCCGCAGACGCAGGTCATCCGCTCGATGGCGGGTATCGAGGAGAAGTAGCCGTGCAGACCGGCAACCCGGCGCTGAACCTCAGCGTCTTCGCGGTGTTCGTCCTGATCACGCTGTACATCGTCTACCGGGCGAGCAGCCGCAACGTCACCGCTTCGGACTACTACGCCGCGGGCAGCAGCTTCAACGGCGTGCAGAACGGCGTCGCGCTGTCCGGCGACTTCCTGTCCGCCGCGTCGTTCCTGGGCATCTCGGGCGGCATCGCGGCCCACGGCTACGACGGCTTCCTCTACTCCGTCGGCTGGGTCGTGGCGTGGCTGGTCGGCCTGCTGCTGATCGCCGAACGCCTGCGCAACACCGGCCGCTTCACCGTCGGCGACGTGCTGGCGTACCGGATGAAGCAGCGCCCGGTCCGCGCCGCCGCCGCGAACGCGACGCTGGTGATCTCATTCTTTTACATGATCGCCCAGATGGCGGGAGCCGGCGGCCTGATCGCGCTGCTGCTCAACGTCGAGTCCAAGGTCGGCCAGGCACTGCTGATCGCCGTCGTCGGCGCGGTCATGGTCTTCTACGTGCTCGTCGGCGGCATGAAGGGCACGACCTGGGTGCAGATCATCAAGGCCGTGCTGCTCCTGCTGTGCGTGACCCTGATGAGCGTCTTCCTGCTCGGCAAGTTCGGCTTCAGCCTGTCCGCGATCATGGAGAACGCGGCCGAGCACAACAAGCTCGGCGAGGCCGTGCTCAACCCCGGCGCCCAGTACGGCAAGTCGTTCGTGTCCAAGCTGGACTTCGTGTCGCTGGCCCTGTCGCTGGTGCTGGGCATCGCGTCGCTGCCGCACGTGCTGATGCGCTTCTACACCGTGCCGAACGCCTCCGAGGCGCGCCGTTCCGTCGTGTGGGCGACCTGGACGATGGTCACCTTCTACCTGTGCACGCTGGTGATCGGCTTCGGCGCGATGGCGCTAGTCGGTTCCGATGTCATCGCCAAGGCGCCCGGCGGTGAGAATTCGGCGGCGCCGCTGCTCGCGTTCCACGTCGGCGGCGCGGTCCTGCTCGGTGTCGTGTCCGCGGTCGCGTTCGCCACGATCCTCGCGGTCGTCGCGGGCCTGACGCTCGCCGCCTCGGCGTCGTTCGCGCACGACGTGTACGCCAGCGTTCTGAAGCGCGGCAACGCCGACCCGCGCAAGGAGGTCCGGGTCGCGCGCATCACCGCGATCGTGGTCGGATTCCTGTCGATCATCGGCGGCATCGCGGCCAACGGCCAGAACGTCGCGTTCCTCGTGTCACTCGCCCTGGCCCTGGCGGCCTCGGCGAACCTGTCGACGATCCTGTACTCGATCTTCTGGCGCCGGTTCAACACGGTCGGGACGCTGTGGTCGATCTACGGCGGCCTGGTGTCGTGCCTGGTGCTGATCATCTTCTCGCCGGTCGTGTCCGGGACGCCCAAGTCGCTGATCCCGACCGCGGACTTCGACTGGTTCCCGCTCGGCAACCCCGGCCTGATCTCCATCCCGTTCTCGTTCCTGTGCGGGTTCCTCGGCACGATCTTCAGCAAGCCCGAGGGGAACAACCGCAAGGCGGCCGAGATGGAGGTCCGCGCGTTCACGGCCATCGGGTCGGGTCTCTAGGTTGTGTCCTGAAGGGCACCCTCAGGGCGTCTGGTGTCCTGAGGGTGCCCTTCACGGCACTTCATTCACGACATGAGGACGACCGGAGGGCGTGGAGTGGCTGATGCGGCGCGGTGGGCGCTCAGCAACTCCCGAATGACAGCGGCACGATCGGTGCGCAGGCGCGACGGTAGGGTCTGCAGGACTAGCACACCGGCCGCCGCGTATCTCGCGTTCCGATCAAGCGTGCGTTCGTAGCCTTCCCGGTCGTAGTGAAAGCTCGTCGAGTCGATCTCCCACGCCAGTCCGACGTCGTCCCACCACGCGTCTGGTGTTCCCACGTACTGGCCGTCCAGCGTGAACAGCCGCTTGTTCCAGTGATCGGTGGGCACGCCCGCCTGCCGCGTGATGTCCAACGCGTCCTTCTCGGCCACCGAGCGCACGAGGACGGCGTCCGTCAGCAGGCGCCTCGGCAACGCCGTTCCTCGGGTGCTTCCGCGTTCCAACTCAGTGGACAGGAGTTCCGGAGTGCAGTTCTTCCACTGGATGGCCTGAACGAGCAGTCGCAGGATCAGATCCTCGTCCTTTGTGGTGCGACAGCTGTCTAGGACCGCTCTGGCCACGGGTGCGAGCGGGACTCCGTCTCGAAGGACCGGCAGCGGGAGTCGTCTGGTGCGCTCGACTACGAGAAACCCCTCACTGCGAAGTCGCTGTTCGTGTGGCACCAGCACGTGGATCTTCTGGTCGTCGGTGACATCCCGCATCCCGTGGCGGCGGCACGCCTCACGTCCGGTGATGATGGCACGCCGTCCCCCGTACACGAGTGCGGCTTGGACGAGTTGCTCCGCAGTGGGCGGTGCGTTCTGCAGGAGCACCACGCCCGGAAGCAGCCGTCGCCAGGGCCCACCAGGCAAGCACCGCCGGTACGACGTCCGGCTCGGAACGCCCATGTCTTCGAGCGTTGCCACCCTGATGACACCTCGACAGCTGCGCTTCCGGAGGAGTTCGTCCTGACCAGCCCATTTGCTTCGTCTCATAGCTCCGATCGTGGAGCGTGTCCCCAGCGCGGCGTGGCCTGTTCCGGCAGCCTGTGGATAACTCCCTGGTGTCGTGAGGGGCACCCTCAGGACACCAGACGTCGTGAGGGGCACCCTCAGGACACCAGACGTCGTGAGGGTGCCCTTCAGGGCGTGATCTGGGTCTGTTGGGGAGGGGAGGTGAACTCGACGGTGAGGGCGACTATCTGGTCGTCCTCATCAACGGTGTAGTGGGCGCGCATCGGTACCGTGACGGCATCCCCGGCCTCCCCGCGTTCCGGGATCGGAAGGTAGTCGGTGGGGCCGAGCGCGACGAAGTGCACGGTGAGATCCACGGTGATGGTGTGGCCGTCGATCGCGATCCGTTGCGGGACAATGGTTTCGAACAACGCCTCGTGCGCGGCGACGAACCAGGCCAGCGCCTCGTCCCGTCCGGACAGCGTGACGATCGGGAAGACGATCTCGACGTCCGGCGCGTAGTACTGGCCGGTCAACCGCTTCCAGTCCTGGGCGTTGAAGGCGGCGATGTAGTCCAGATAGGACTCAAGGTTCACGTGATCTCCGTGTTCTCAGGCCGAGAGTTCCGGCGAGGCGTCACCCACGCCCGCAGCTCCCGGCGGGCGAGCTTGCCTGCCGGGGTCACCGGCAGTGAGTCGACGAACTCGGCCGAGCGGATGCGCTTGTACGGCGCCACCTCGGCCGCCACCCAGTTCAGCAGCTCCTCGGCGGTGACGTCCCCACGCCGCACCACGAAGGCATGGGGCAGCTCGCCCGCGACCGGGTCGGCCACCCCGACCACACCCGCGTTCACGACCGCGGGATGCCTGCGCAGCAACGACTCCAGCTCCCCCGGCACGACCTGGTAACCCTTGTACTTGATGAGGTCCTTGAGCCGGTCGACGACCCAGTAGCAGCCGTCGGCGTCCACGCGCACCAGGTCCCCGGTGCGCAGCCACTCACCGACGGGCTCCTCACCGACATAGCCGCGCATCACCTGCGGACCGGACACCCACAGCTCCCCCGGCGTGCCCGGCGGCACGTCGGAGCCGGACACCGGATCCACGACCCGGCAGCGCGTGCCGGGCACGGGCCGCCCGATCGAACCCGGCGGGGTGGCTTCGTCAGCGAGATGCGTACCGGGGCTCGCCTCCGTCATGCCGTAGCCCTGCCGGATCGGGCAGCCCAGCCGCTGTTCCGCCGCCGCCAGCAGCGCGAGATCCGCCGGAGCCCCGCCGCACAACACCCCGCGCAACGCGGGCAGCGGCCCAGCGGTGGCCAGCGTGGCCAGCACCGGTGGGGCGATGTGCAACCGGGTGACCCGATAGCGGTGCAGCAGGTCGAGATAGGCCTCCGGGTCGAAGCGCGGCATCGTGACCACGGTGGCGCCGGCCGCCAGTGCGGCACCCAGCACCAAGGTCTGGCCGTACATGTGGCAGAACGGGATCGCCGCGCAGAACACGTCCTGCTCGGTCACCGGGCTGATCTGCTGGTGCTGGGCGATGTTCGCCACGATGTTGCGGTGCGTCAGCAGCGCGACCTTCGCGCAGCCGGTCGTGCCGCTGGTGGTGGGCATGACCGCCACGGCGTCCGGGTCGACAGAAGGAAGCGTGCCGACGTCCGAGCCGGGCAGATCGCCCAGCGAAGCAGCCGTCACGACCACGCTTGCGTTCGTGGCGCGCACCTGAGCGGACACCTCGGCCGCGGTCAGCATCGGGTTCACCGGCGTGACCGCGAGGCCCGCACGGAGTGCGCCGTGGAAGGCGACGGCCCACGCGGGCTCGTTGCGGGCGGCCAGCGCCAGCACGTCACCGGGTCGCGTGGTCCGCAGCAACGCCAGCGCGTACCGGCGGCTGCGCGCCTCCAGTTCGCGATGGGTGAGCACCTCACCGGTGAGCCCGTCGATCAGCGCCGGCCGGTCCGAGGACCGGAGCACCGACGAGCTGAGATCTGCGACCACGCGGGCTGTTCCTTTCGCATCCAGCAAAGTGGGGATGCTGACGATTTCAGGTCGCGCCCTGGCCGAAAGTTCACACGTGACCTGGGCCACAGCGGTCAACAGGGGAAGATGCGGTGAGGGTTTCCCCCTCCGACACCCGGAGAAAGGGGAAGTCGTGCCGGAAGGGTACGAGCAGTTCGTCGCCGATCGGCTCGATCGGCTGCTGCGGTACGCCACCGCGATGACCTGCGACAAACACCTGGCGCAGGACATCGTGCAGAACGTGCTGATCAAGGCGCAGCGCAGGTGGGACCGCATCAACGCCATGACCGCGCCGTACCTGTACGTCAAGCGCATGGTCACCAACGAGTACCTCTCGTGGCGCCACCGCAAGGCCGCCAGGGACCTCGCCACCGAGCACGCGAAGCTCGCCGAGATCGGGCCGGCCATCCAGGACCACGCCACGCAGCACGCGGAACGCGACGCGATGCGGAAAAGGATCGCCATGCTGCCCCGGCAGCAACGGGCGGCGCTCGTGTTGCGGTTCTACGAGGACAGCACGGACGCCGAGATCGCCGAGATCCTCGGCTGCACGGAGGGGACCGTGCGCAGTCACATCTCCCGCGCGTTGAGCACGCTCCGCGCCACCCAGCCGTTCGCAGAGGAGGCACTGCGATGACCGACCTGATCCGCGAAGCCATCGCCGCCGAGGCCGACGAGCGCGTCGACCCGCGCACGGTCATGGCCGAGTTGCAGAAGAAGAGGCGCCGCAAGCCGTTCGGGCTCATCGCGGGCGCCGGACTCACCGCCGCGGCCGTCGCCGTCGCGGTCACGGTTCTCGTGCCGCGCACGGAGCCGTCGATCAACGTCGCCACGGCGCCCCCGGCACAGCCGCAGACGGTGTTGCTGATGGGGCTCGACGACTACTTCCACACCGACGCCATCGTGCTCGTGCACGTCGACGCCAACGGCGCGCTCGGCTCGGTGTCGATCCCGCGCGACAGCGTCGTGGACATCCCCGGCTTCCGGCGCGAGCGCATCAACGAGGCCTACACCGAGGCCTACCTCGACCCGAAGGGCGAGGATCCCGACGTCGCCGGCGCGAAGAGCCTCGTGAAGACGGTCGAGCAGCTCACCGGCACGAAGATCGACCACTGGGCGTCGGTGAAGATGTCGGCGTTCGGCAAGGTCGCGGACGTGCTGGGCGGCGTCGACGTCTGCCTCAAGGCGGCGGCCAAGGACACGTTCTCCGGGGCGGACTTCCCCGCCGGGCGCGTCAGGTTGGCGGGCGACCAGGCGCTCGCGTTCCTGCGCCAGCGGCACGGCCTCGAGAACGGCGACCTCGACCGCGTCGCACGGCAGCAGGCGTTCCTCGGGTCCGTCGTCGCGAAGCTGGCGCAGCAGCCGGACAAGCTCGGCGACATCGTCAAGGCGATCAACCCGAGCGTCAAGGTCGACGACGGCTGGGACGTCCTCGCGTTCGCCAAGCAGATCAAGCAACAGGTCGCGTCGGGCGTCATCCCCGTCGGCGTCGGGGACCCGATGACCCCCGGCCTGGCGGTCGATCCCGCGGCCGTGCGGGAGTACGTCAAGACACCGCCCACAAAGGACCCTGACACCTGCGTGCGATAGGTGGAAGCCTTCCACCACAACGCCTTTTCGGGTTGACTTCGGCCCAAACGATAGCGCGCACGGCGAACTGGGATCTACTTTCCCAACCATGCCAAAGCGAGTTTCCACAGTGCGGGGGCGAGAGTTCGGCGACGGTGTGCGCGCCGCTCTCGCCTCCGCCGGGCTCAGCGGCCGCGGCGCGGCGGAGCTCATTGGATGGGACCACGCCAAACTTTCCGATCTGATCAACGGAAAGGGCGGCTCCACCGAGGTCGAGCTCGGCGTGCTGTTGGGCATGCTGCGCGTGCCGCCGGCCGAGCGCGACCACCTACTGACGCTCTTCCGCGAGACCAACCGCAAGGACTGGTACCAGCCACACGGCCAGTCCCATCCGATCAGGCCTCGCACGCTGGTCGAGCACGAGCGCAAAGCGATCCAGCTGATCAGCTGGCAGCTCTGTCTGGTGCATGGCCTGTTGCAGATCCCGGACTACATGCGGGCCGTCATCGCCTCCTCCGCCACCGCGCCGTCGAGGCAGATGGAGGAGCGGGTCGCCGCACGACTCGCGCGTCAGGAGGTGTTCCGGAAGGGCGACCTGCAAGCGACCTTCTACATGCACGAACAGGTGCTCCATGTGCCGATCGGCGGCAAGGCGGTGCTGTCCGAACAGCTGTACCACTTGCTCCGGATGTCGGCGTGGTCGTACATCTCGCTGCGCATCGTGCCGACATCGGTCGGTGCGCACGCGGGTCTCGCGGGGCCGTTCAACATGATGAAGTTCGAGAAATACGAGCCGGTCGTGTTCCTGGAGAGCGAGAACTCGAGCCTCGCCATCGAGGCAGCCGACTCGGTCAAGGGCTACGAGATGGTCGTGAAGTCACTCGAACGGACAGCGTTGGATGAGGAACAATCAAGGGGGTTGATCACCCAACTCGTGACTTGAGGTAGGCATGGGCATCTGGCGCAAGAGCAGCTACAGCGCAAACGCTAGCGACTGCGTCGAGGTCGGTGTCGGTGTAGGTATCCGGGACAGCAAGCACACCGCCGCCGGCCACATCCCCGTCACCGCGCCCGCCTGGGCCGCATTCCTGAAGGCGATCAAGACGCGCGTCGGATGACCTGCGCGATTTACCACCACCCACACCCTCTGCGGCCGTATCGGCTGGCGTGACGCTATTGACCCTTCTGGCTGCCGTCGCTTCGGCGATGGTGGCCAGGAGGGTCTTCGGCAGGTAGAGTCCCTTCTCCGCCGCCGGAAAGCGCTTTCCCGATATGAGCCCACGAGGTGGTGGGGATGTCCAGACGCCTGCTCTCAGGTGCCTTAGCAATAGTTGTGACAGCCGCCGTGCTCACTCCCGGAGCCAGGGCGGACGACCCGGTCGCCGACCCGATGCCCACTCCGACCGCATCCGGTCTGGGACTGGTGATCGAGGAAGTGGCGCA
Organism: Lentzea sp. NBRC 105346; assembly: GCF_030269605.1. GTDB lineage: Bacteria > Actinomycetota > Actinomycetes > Mycobacteriales > Pseudonocardiaceae > Lentzea. The sequence goes on along the minus strand of NZ_BSTQ01000006.1, from coordinate 318,893 downwards.
GATCCCGCAGTCCACGCCGGTGCCGCCGCCGACGGACTCGCGGTTGAAACAGTGGAACCGGATCAACTTCCTCGGCGAGATCCCGGACGGATCCGGCCGGCTGTTCGTCCCGGACATGAACGGCAAGCTCTACGTCGTCGAGCACGGCGTTCCGAGCGTGTACCTGGACCTGGGCGCCGTCGTCGGGCCGGACTTCCACAACCACAAGGGGTTGGGCAGCGGGTTCGGGTTCGTCGCGTTCGACCCGCAGTTCAGGCGCAACGGCAAGTTCTACACGGTCCACACGGAGACCGGCAGCGCCCTCACGACGAAGAAACCCGACCTGCCCTCACCCGCCGACGCGCAGGTGCACGGCGTGATCACCGAGTGGACGGCTTCCGACCCGCACGCGACGACGTTCAGCGGCACGCATCGTGAGCTGCTGCGGGTCGGGTTCGTGATGTTCCTGCACGGGTTCCAGCAGATCGGGTTCAACCCGAACGCCCGCTTCTGGGACGACGACTACGGCCTGTTGTACATCGCGACCGGCGACGGCGGCATCGGGTACGTGTCGAACGTGCCGCAGGACCTCGCCGTGCCGCAGGGCAAGATCCTGCGAATCGATCCCCGCGGAGTTAATGGCTCTAACGGTCGTTACGGCATCCCTCGCGACAACCCGTTCGTCGGGAAACCCGGTGTGCTGGGCGAGATCTACGCGGTCGGCATGCGCGACCCGTATCGGTTCAGCTGGGACACCGGCGGCCGGCACAAGTTGTTCCTGGGGCACATCGGCGAGAAGGCCATCGAGTCAATCTACGAGGTGAAGCCCGGCGCGAACTTCGGGTGGAGCGAACGGGAAGGGCAGTTCGCGTTCCACCGCGGCGACCCGTCGTGCCGCGTGTACCCGCTGCCTCCTGATGACGCGAAGAACGGCTACACCTACCCCGTCGCGGGGTTCGACCACAACCGGCTGCCAACGTCCAAGCCGTGCAGCGACAGCGGAAACGCGCTGATGGGCGGGTTCGTGTACCGCGGGTGGAAGATCCCGGCGCTACACGGGAAGTACGTCTACGGCGAGGGCGTCAAGGGCCTGGTCATGTACGCCAACGAACGCGAAATGCGCGCGGGCGCCCCGATGGCCACGACGCATTCGTTGATGTTGTACGACAAGAGCGGCAAGCGCGTCACGATGCAGCAGCTCGTCGGCAAGGACCGCGTGGACATGCGGTTCGGGCAGGACGCGCGCGGTGAGCTGTACATCCTGGCCAAGGCCAACGGCAAGATCTGGAAGGTCGTCGGCACGCGGACGTTCGCTTCCTGCTCCACCTGGCACACGCGGGTCGGTGGCGCCACCCGTGCCGCGGACTGGCAGCCGGTGACGCCGTCGCTGTGGGAGTTCCCCGGCCGTGAGGTCGTGCTTGCTCGTGAGGGTGCGGAACGTCCTGGACCGCGGCGGCCCTACGAGTACGCGGTGCTGCAGAAGGGACCGGCGTTCGGTTCCGTCCGGATCGACGCCTCCGTGCGCCTGGACACGCCCGTCGAGATCAGCAACCGGGACGTGATCATCGTGTTCGGGTACCGGTCGGACACGGAGTTCTACTACGTGCATCTGTCGTCCGACAACAAGATCTACCCGCACAACGGGATCTTCGTGGTCAACAACGCGGATCGAAAACGCCTGGACGATCAGTGGGACGAGCCGCGTTCCGTTGGTGCGCTGCCCGCCGTGACGGACGCGGCGTGGCACGACGTGCGGGTCAAGCATTGTGCCGCCACAGGTGAGATCGCGGTCTACATGGACGGTTCGTCCGCTCCTCTGATGACTGCGGTGGACACCACTTTCAGCTCCGGGCGGGTCGGCTTCGGCTCGTTCGACAACATCGGCAGGCTGCGCGACCTGCGGGTCGTCGGGGAGGGCCAATGAGATCGCTTTTCGTTGGTGTCGTTGCGGTTCTGGGCGTCTCGCTGGCACCGCCGGCGTCCGCTTCGGGCGTGCCGGTGGTGCTGCCGTCGCTGGCGCGCAACCTGGTGTCGTACTACGACTTCGAGCACCCGGTCGCCGGGGATGCTTCTTTGGAACGTGATCGCGGGCGTTCGGGAACGTCCTTGAAGTTGATCAATGGCGGTGCCGACATGCGGGTGCGCGACGGCGCGTTCCGGTCGTCGCACCGAGCGTTGCAGCTCAAGCAGGTCAACCCGACCGTCGCCGGCAACGACGACTGGAAGGCCGGTGTCTGGGCGCCGGTGCCCGGTGTGCCGACGCTGCACGCGTTCAACGGCGCGCGCGAGATGTCGGTCATGGGCTGGTTCAAGATGACGGGCCAGAACCCGGCGCCGAACTCCAACTCCGCCAACCCGGACGACTTCTACAGCGCCATCGGGCTGGCCGGGGTGCTGTCCGGTGATTCCAACGGGCACGCGGTGCGCGGGTTGCTGGAACTCATGCAGGTCAACGGAAAGATGTCCCTGGTCGCGCTGGGACGCCGGGTCGATGGCGCCCCCTCGCAGTACTTCACGGCAAACGCGGACTGGCAGACGTTGTTGCCTGCTAATGAATGGGTGTTCCTTTCGGCGACGTTCAACTTCGACACCGGCGAGATCGGCTTGTACCGCAACGGGAAACCCGTCGAGGGGTACTACGCGGTGCCCGGTGACCCGTGGGCGCTCGCGGGCGATCCCGAGCCGGATCTGGCGTCGGCGACGGACCCGTTGGGCATCAAGATCGGTGGTTCGTACCCGCAGAACACGCGGGAGACCAACGCGTGCAACTGCCGGATGGACAGCCTGATGTTCCTGGACCGCGCGGTTTCGAAGTGGGAGGTGGCACTCCAGTACGCCTGGATGCGGCATATTTGACGGATGAGGTTCGAGGAGATCGTCGTCAGGACCGATCGGCTCGACTTTCCCGCGCTCGCCGCGGGTGAGGGTCCACCGGTCGTGTGCTGGCACGGTTTCCCGGACCACCCGGCCACCTTCGGCCCGCTCGCCACCCACCTGGTGGCGGCGGGCCGACGCGTTGTAGCGCCTTTCCTTCGTGGGCATCATCCTGCGACGGCCGACGAAATGGCCTACGCCGACGGCCTCACGCTCGCTGCCGACGCCGCCGCGGTCGCTGCGGCGTTGTCACCGGACGGTGTGGACATGATCGGGCACGACATCGGCGCCGGGATGGTGGCGCGCGTCGCGGCGGCGTGGCCAGAACGCCTGCGGCACGGCGTCACGATGGCGGTGCCGCCTCCCGCGGCGCTGTCGTTGGTGTTTCAGGATCCGGTGCAGCTGCAACGGTTCTTCTACGTGTGGCTCTTTCAGGTGCCCGATGTGGCGGAGGCCGTGCTGGACGCGGACCGCGGTCTGATCGACCTCCTGTGGGCTACCTGGTCGCCCGGCTTCGATCCTGGGGTGCACCGGGAGCTCGTGCACTCGATCTATGGCGATCCTCGGCTGCTGCGCAACGCGTTGCGGCTCTATCGGGCCAACTTCGACCGGTCGTTGCACGATCCTTCGCTCGCTTATCTGGCTCCGCGGTCTGAGGCGCCGGCTTCTGTTCCGCTGCTTCTGCTGGCTGGGGCGGACGACGGGTGCATCGGTGCGTCGCACTTCACGGAGGCCGGTCTGGCGCCGGGTTCCGTGGTGCGGATCCTGTCGGGTGCCGGTCACTTCCTGCATTTGGAACGGCCGGCCGCGGTCGCCGGGCTCGTCCTGGACTGGTTCACCCGCTGAGGTACCGGACGACGGCCGCGACGCGCCTGCTGACGCCGGTCGAGCCGGCGAGTCCGAGCTTGTCGAAGATCGCGTTGATGTGCTTCTCGGCGCCGCTCTGCGAGACGTGCAGCTCTTCTGAGATGCGTGCGTTCGTCAGGCCCTGCGCCATCAACGCCAGCACCTCCCGCTCGCGTGGCGTGAGGCGGTCCAGTGGGCTGGCCTTGAGCAGTCGGCGCACCACCTCGGGGTCGAACGCCGCGCCGCCGCGGGCCACCCGCTCGAGCGCGTCGAGGAACTCGTCGACCTGCGCGACGCGGTCCTTGAGCAGGTACCCGACACCGCCCTCGTGCGCCATCAGGTCCTGGGCGTAGCGGTTCTCGACGTACTGCGACAGCACGAGGACCGGGATGCCCCGCTGCCGGATCTCGAGCGCGGCCCGCAAGCCGTCGTCGGTGTTGCCCGGCGGCATGCGAACGTCGGTGACGACGATGTCTGTTTCGTTGTGGATGGCTTTCAGGAGTTCAGGCGCCGTGCCGACGGCGGCGACGATCTCGTGGCCCTCCTCGGCGAGCAGGCGGACCAGGCCTTCGCGCAGCAGAGCCGAGTCCTCGGCGAGAATCACGCGCACGGCAACGTCGCCTCCACCACGGTTCCTCCTGTGTCGCGTACGACGAGCTCTCCCCCGACGGTCGCCACCCGCTTCTTCAGCCCCTTGAGCCCGCTGCCGCCGGGGTCGGCGCCGCCCTTACCGTCGTCCTTTACCCGGACAACAAGGTGGTGGTCCTGCCTTCTGGTGACGGTTACGTCGACTTTCGTGGGCTCGGCGTGCTTCACCGCGTTGGTCACGGCCTCCGACACCACGAAGTAGATCACGGTCTCCAGCGTGCGGCCCGGCCGTTCGGTCAGGTCGTAGGCGAGCGTGATCGGGACGTCGGCGCGTTCGGCGAGCAACTCGAGGGCCGCTTCGAGGCCTTGGTCGTCGAGCGCTGTCGGGTACACGCGGACGGCCACCTCACGCAGGTCCGCGATGGCCTCTTGCGCCGCTCGGTGGGCTTGTTCGAGGAGTTCTCGCGGTTGCTCGGTGCGCCGGGCACGGCCGATCAGCATGCCGACGGTGACGAGCCGCTGCTGCACGCCGTCGTGCAGGTCGCGTTCGATGCGCCTGCGTTCGTCGTTGATCGCCTCCACGACCTCGTCGACCTTGCGGCGCATCAGCACTTCCTCGCTGGGCCCCAGGATCCTTCGTGCGAGCCAGTGGTCCAATGCGGATACTGCCGGGATGGCCGAGACGGTGCCGAAGAACAACGGCAGTCCGGGCACGGCGGCGATCAGCAGCAACGTGAGATCCACGCCGTCGTCGTTCTCGATCATTCCCCAGTCGCCGTTGAACAGCCACGCGGTCACCATCGAGATCGCCACGGCGAGGCTGAGCGCGAGCATCACCACGACGCCGGCTCCCAACGCGCCGACCATCCAGCGGACGGACGCGTAACGCAGGCATCGTTGTGGTGTCAGCGGTTCGATCTCCACGCGCTCGCCGAAGCGGGCGATCCGGCGAAGCTCGATCTCGGTCAGGGTTCTCGCGCCGCGCACGATGCAGAACGGCGTCACCGTCCCGAGCAGAACCCCCAGCAGGGACTTGAACCACACGCCTTCACGGTAGCTGGCGGCGCTACTGCGGTTTACCCCACCACGACCGGGTGGTCGTCCTCATGGTTTGTGGTGGCGAGGGTTCATAGCGTCGGGGCATGTCTGAACTTCTGGCCGACTGGGCCGTGTCCGCGATGGACTCCCTTGGGGGCGTCGGTGCCGCGCTCGTGGTGGGGCTGGACAACCTGTTCCCGCCGATCCCCAGCGAGCTCGTCCTGCCGCTGGCCGGCTTCTCCGCGAGCCGCGGGGTTTTCACCCTGCCCGAAGCGTTGTTCTGGACCACGCTGGGGTCCGTGGTCGGCGCGATCATCGTGTACCTCGCCGGGTTGCTCTTGGGGCACGACCGCACGCGCGCGCTCGTCGCGCGGATCCCGCTTGTGAAGGCGTCCGACTTCGACCGCTCCGCCTCGTGGTTCGCGCGGCACGGCACGAAAGCCGTGTTCTTCGGGCGGATGATCCCGTTGTTCCGCAGCTTCATCTCGCTGCCCGCGGGGGTGGAGCGGATGAACTTCATGGTGTTCCTGGCGTTGACGACGTTCGGCAGCCTGATCTGGAACACCGTGTTCGTCGGCGCGGGCTACGTGCTCGGTGACAACTGGCATCTGGTCGAGCGGTACGCGGGTGTGTTCCAGACCGTCGTGCTGGCTGGGGTCGGGGTGGCCGTCGTCCTGTTCGTGGTGTCGCGAGTTCGGACCAGGGTCTGATCTCTTCGCGCTTCGGGAGGGGCAGCCTGGGGCCATGACGCAACGACTCACCGCGGTCGCCATGATCCTAGGCTCGCTCCTGCTGCTGACGGGAACACTCCTGCGGTCGCAGTTCAACTTCTTCTTCCCCGACCAGCTCGCCGCGATGACCACGCACCCCGGCCTGACCACCGCCGCCTACACGTGCTTCCTGGCGGGCAACGTGCTCATGTGGCCGGCGGTGCTGGCGTTGAGCTCACGGATCAGGTCGTACTGGGGTGGCGCGCTGGTGATGTTCGGCCTCTTCGAACGCACCTTCCACGCCGGCATCGACCAGTTCGCACTGAACCTCGCCTACAGGCACGGCGCGTCCTTCGCAACCGATCTGGTCGCACAGTCCTATCAGGACATCCACCTGTTCAGCTTCCTGTCGTTCACGATCATGTTCGGCTGGTTCGTCCTCGCCTTCGAGGCGTACCGCGCGAAGGCGCTGGGCGTAGTCCGCTCGATCGGCCTGGCGAGCATGGGCCTGCTGCCGCTGGGCGTCCTGAAGGGCACCGAGCTGCTGTCGATCGTGGGCACGATCGGGCTGTGCGTGGCGTTCCTGCCCGAAGGTGTCCGGCTCATGCGCGGCGCACCACGCCCGAGCCGTCGCTCCCTTGTGCTGACCGCCATCGCCGTCCCCGTATTAGGTGCATTGGCGTTCGCCAGCACGTTCGGCTGAAATTTGAAATAAGACGCGGCACTTCGTCCCATACTTTGGTCACCAATTGACTGCACTGCGTGACCCCGAGACCCTTCCCAGCATGTGCAGAACTGTCGCCCTGGTAGGGCGTCTACACGTGGACCTGCGGCTGCAGGCCAGCGCACTCTGTCACGCCTGAGGCGTTCTCACATTTCCCTCCAACCCGTTTACCGGGTTATTCGCCCTGCCCGAAAACAGGAGTGTGTTGTTCATGTGGTCGAACTCGCCGCCCTGGCGAATAGCATTGATAGCGGCGCTCACTTTTGGCGCGTTGACGTACACGAGTGGCGGCAGCGCCTACGCCGATGTGCGGGAGGTGGTCAGCAGCACGACGGCGAGCGACGGCAAGCAGTACTGGGTGAAGAACCACCTGACGCCGCAGGCTCAGGCCCAAGGCCGTAAGAAGTGGCTGCTCGTGTGGGCCGGTGACGAGAACATCGCCGACACGATCGTCAAGGACGTCAAGGGGCTGCCCGGTTCCCTGCTGGGCAAACCACTGGGCCTCGATCCGTTGCCCGGTCCGGACTTCCTGGCCGTCATCGACGCGACCGAAGGTTCACCGAGCTACGGCAAGGTGGTCAACACCGCGACCGTCGGGCCGCTGGTCGAGAACGAGCCGCACCACATGCAGTACGTGTGGCACAAGGGAGACACGGTCTACGCGGGCGCGTTGTTCGCGGCGGCGACGTACGCGTTCGACGTGAGTGCGTTGCCGGAGTTGAAGCTCAAGGGCATCAGTCTGCCCACGAACACGCTCGGCGGCAGCGTGCCGGACGCGTACTGGACGTTGAAGGACGGCACCGCGTACGGCACGTACATGGGCGGGCCGGTCGTGCCCGGTCCGTACACCTACGCCAACGGGCAGACCGTGGTGGGCAACGGGTTCGCCGGTAGTCCCGGTGCGCTGCTGCGGTTCGACCAGAACGGCAAGGTGTTGTCGCAGACCAGTGCGGCGACCCCGCAGGGCGACAACGAGAAGCTGTGCCTCAACCTGCCGCGGCTCGGCGCGCCGAGTTGTGCCAACCCGCACGGCATTCAGGCCCGTGAAGACCTGAACACGTTGCTCACCAGCGACTACGCCGAGCCGCGCAACATCATTCTCGATCCGGTCAAGGCGCCCTCTCCCTACCTCCGCCGGCCGACCGTCCGGACGTGGGACATCAGCGACCGGAACAACCCGAAGCTGCGCGCGGTGTCGTACCTGCAGAACGGGCCGCGGTCCGATCCCGCCGACCCGCTGCACCAGGAGAGCCGCGCGGTCATGGAGACGACCGTGACGAACCTGCCCGGTCACAAGGGCGCGTTCGCCCAGACCATGCAGGGTGGCGCGGTGCACTACACGCCGGACATCACGGCGGCCGAACCGCACTGGTACGAGGTGTTCGACGACGGCGCGGCGTCGAAGGCGATCTACGCGGGCAACGATTCGAACGGCGGCGGTTCGAATGGTGGCTGGATCCAGACCTCGCCCGACGACCGGTTCCTGTACCGGGCGATCTCCGGGCGTGGCAAGGGTGCGCTCGGGCCGGACGACCCCGGCGCGACCGGCGGTGTGTACATCTTGGACATTCAGAAGCTGGTCGCTGCGGGCACCGGGTTCCAGTGCCGCATCGACACGCTGGCCGAGGCGCAGAACGGTGGCGCCGAGGCGGACTGCCCGACCGTCGCGGGTGCGGTGCCGATCAACCCCGGCAAGGCCGCGTCGGGTCCGCACTGGGGTGCGTACGACAACTTCGACCTCGGTGCCGACGGGTTCTACCACGAGACGTTGTCGCCCAGGCGGCTCGCGGTGTCGAACTACTTCGTCGCGCGGACCGGCCTGGACGGTGACCACAAGGTCAACATCCTGAAGGTCGGACCGGACGGAAAGGCCACTTTGGACTCTGCCTTTAGGGACGAGTTCACCGGCCAAACCGGGATCAACTTCAACCGCAAGGACTGGCCGCACGGGTCGTGGGGCAATGCCAAGCCGCACTCCGAGCTGTTCGTCGTCGCCGATGCGGATGTGAAGTAGATGAACCACCCCCACGGAGGTCTCGACGCCGCGGGCACGTCGACGCTCGCACTGGTACTGCGACTGGCACTGCTGCTGACCACGGCGTTCGTCGCCGGGGCCGGCCTGGTGCCCGCGCCCGCCCGGAAGGTGCCGATCTTCGCCTCGGCACTCGCCGCGCTGCTGGTGGGCGCGTCGGTGGTGACACAGGACGTGGGACTGATCGGAGCGGTGATCCACGTCGCGCTGGTCGTCGCCGTGCCGTTGCTGCAGGGAAAACCCGCCACCAGGTGGGTAGCGGCGGCGCTCGTCCTGTTGCTCGTGGTGGAGACCTCCGTGGGGGACTCCGGCATCTGGTTCGTGCTCAACACGGTGTTCGTGGCCGCGTCCGTCGCGTGGCTCGGGCTCGCCGTGTTCCGGCCGGACGACCGCAAGCTGGTGCTGTCGCTGGGGATCGTGCTCGCGGTCGCCGGCGCGGCCCGGCTGGTGACGTCCGGGATCGCGTTCGACCGGCGGATCTACGAGACGCTGCTCGGGTTGGTGTTGCTGGCGATCGTGCTGGTGCCACTGGCGACCCTGGTGGTGCGCAACCGGATCGCGGCGGCCGGTGTCGCGGTGGCGCTGGTGGCGTGGGGTGCGTTGCCCGCGATCGCCACGCCGCCCGACCTGCCCGTCGCGGGTGTCCCGGTGCTCACCGACGTGCGGCTGGACGATCGCTCGGTGCCGGTACTGGTCAGCCCGCACCGGCCGGGCCGCAACCTCGTGCACTTTCCGGCTTCGGCGGGCAAGGACCTGAGGGTGAACGACGTGCCCGCGGTGCCGATCGCGGGTGCCGAGGGCACGTGGGCCGAGGTCGACCTGCCGCCGGGGCGGAGCACGCTCGTGATCAACGACTCCGCCCGCGTCGAGGTGGATCCCGGCGATCGGTCGGGCCCGTCGGTCGATCCCGAGTGCGCTGGTGCCGCACTGGGTGCCCTGCTGGACAACCGGCGCTCGGTGCTGACCGAGTGCCCGTCCCAGCGACTGTCCACTGAGGATTCCGATGCCCTGGTCAAGCTCGTCGGGTTCCTCAAGGCCAGGGGTGTACCGGGAATCACCCTCGCGACCGATGGTTCGCCGCGATCCACGGCCGCGGAGAAGGTGATCCGTTCGTCCGGTCTGCGTGTGGACACCGAGGAACGACCGGACAACGCGCTGGTCGCGGTGTCCGGCTGGACCTCGGCGTACGAAGCGCTGACCAGGGCGGCCGCCCGGCAGTCGGAGGCCCCGGTCTACGCGCACGGCCTGTACCTGGCGCCGTGGCTGCTGCACGCGCCGATCGCCACGGCGATCACCAGCGCGTCGGTGCCGCTGCGGTTCGACCCGCGGGAGCAGCTGGCCGTCGGGTACGCGATCGCGGTCGGCAACCGGTTCGGCGGCGAGAACCCCACCCCTGCCGGGTTCCACGCGTGGCTCGGTGATCGGAAGCCCTCCGGTGCCGTGCAGATCTTCGCCGTGGCGCAGGTGAGCGTGATGCCGAACGAAACCACCCATTCGATGTCCGAAGAGCTTGCGGGGCAATGGATCCCGCAGGCGACTGTCGTCCCTGTCAGCGCAGTTCTCTGAAAGGAATCCCTGTGAAGAAGACCCTTGTCGCGACGTTCCTGACCGGGTTGGTGCTCACCGGCTTCGCCGGGCCCGCGTTCGCCGACCCCGTGATCGTCGACGAGCCGGACACCGGCGGCCTCGAGAACCCGTACACGTTCGCGCCCGGCGGCATTCCGGTGAACGGGCTCATCGAGTCGATCACCAAGGCCCCCGGCCGCATCCTGCCCATCTAGTCGAGAGAGCGGAGCGCACCGATGTCCCTCCTCAGCTTCCCCACCTCGTGCGCCGCACCGGCAGCGAAGCCGGAGGGACCGGTGCGCGCCGTTCCCCTGCTTGTCGCTTCCCTGCTGGCTGCGGTTTTGACGATCTACGTGTGGGCCTCGTTCGGCGCGAAGTCCGGTGTGCTGCTCGCCATCGGGTTCGGACTGGGCCTCGCGTTGTTCCACTCCCGCTTCGGTTTCACGTCCGCGTGGCGGCAACTGATCGCGGTCGGCAACGGCCAGGGCCTGCGGGCCCACACGGTTCTCCTTGGTACCGCGGCAACTCTGATCGCACTGATCATCTCGACCGGATCAGGGCTTTTCGGTTCCGTGCCCAAGGCGACCGGCGGACCGATCGGGCTCGCGTTGTTCGTCGGCGCGGTGCTGTTCGCGATCGGCATGCAGCTCGGCGGCGCTTGCGCGTCCGGGACCCTGTTCGCGGTCGGCTCCGGCCAGTCGACGATCGTGCTGACGCTGGGCGGGTTCATCGCCGGGTCGATCCTCTACACGTGGGCGTTCCCGCTGTTCAACGGTTGGCCGTCGCTGCCCGGCGTGCTGCTGGCCGACCACGTCGGCTGGTTCGGGTCGTGGCTGATCACGATCGCTGTTCTGGTGGGGATTGTTTTCGTGACTCGGGTTGTTCAAGCGCGCCGCAACCCGCCGCCCGCGGACGTCGTCCCGACCGCGCACGGCATCGCGCGTGTGTTCCGCGGTTCGTGGCCCGCGCTGGCGGGCGCGGTCGTGCTCGGTGTGCTGGCCGCGGCGGTGTTCCTGGTGTCCGGCGGCATCTGGGGCGTCACCTTCGCGTTCGCCCTGTGGGGCGCGAAGCTGTTGCAGCTCTTCGGTCTGCACCCGGAGGCGTGGGAGTTCTGGCAGAACCCGGCCAACGCGAAGGCTCTGGCGGCGTCGATCTGGGTGGACAAGACCAGCCTGACCAACATCGGCATCATGATCGGCGCCGCGATCGCCGCGGCCGCCGCCGGCGCGTGGAAGATCCACAGCCAGATTCCTTGGCGCACGGCCCTTGCGGCCGTGCTGGGTGGTGTTCTGATGGGTGTTGGGGCGCGGCTGGCCAACGGCTGCAACATCGGCGCCTACCTCGGCGGCATCTCCGTCGGCAGCCTGCACGGCTGGCTGTGGGGTGTGTTCGCGCTGGGTGGGACGTGGATCGGGCTGCGGCTGCGGCCGTTGTTCGGGCTGGAGAACCCGAAGCCGAGTGACAGCGTCTGCTAGTCGCGGCGCTTGTCCGAGAACGCGCTGATGAAGCGGTCGCGGAAGTCGCTCATCTTCCACACCGGCGCCTGCGGGCCCGGCTTGATGCCGTCGTTCCAGCCCCAGGACGACACGCGCTCCATCACCTTGGGGTCGCGGGCCACGATCGTGATCGGCACGTCGTGGCTCGCGCCCTCGCCGGTCACGATCGACGCCGGCTGGTGGTCGCCGAGGAAGACCAGCACGAGGTCGTCGTCGCCGTATTCCTCCACATAGGACACCAGGTTGTCGACGGAGTACTGGATGGACTTGGCGTAGTCCGCGCGCACCTGCTGCGGGTCGCGGCCGAAGATGGACTCCGGCGGCGCGCCGTTGCCCGCCATCGGGTTGAAGATCGTGCCGTCGCCGACGTCCTTCCAGTCGACGTGCTGCGGGATCGGCGACCACGGCGCGTGGCTCGACACCATCGGGACCGCGGCCATGATCGGGCCCTGCTGCTTGTCGCGCACCTGCTTCTGCAACGCCGACAGCGTGTACTGGTCGGGCATCGTCGCGTAGCTGAACCGCGGGCCGCGGTAGCCGAGGTCGTTGGCGGTGTAGATCTCGTTGTAGCCGAAGAAGTTCCCCTCCGGCCACGCCTGCGTGATGCCGGGGTAGACACCGGCCGTCTGCCAGTTCGCGCGCTTGAAGGCGCCGTTCAGCGTCAGCCGGTCGCTGGTCGTCAGGTTGCGGTAGCGCTGCTGGTTGTCGATCCACAGGCCGGACAGCAGCGTGGCCTGCGCCATCCAGCTGCCACCGCCCGCGGTCGGTGAGGTCAGCAGACCGCTCCTGGACTCGTATCCCTTCGCCTTCAGGCGCGCGGTGCCCTGGGTCAGGGTGGCGGAGACACCGGGGTCGTCGATGGCGTTGCGGCCGTAGCTCTCCACGAACGTGACCACGACGTCCTTGCCGCGCAACGACTGCAGCAGCTCGTTGCCCGGAGTGTCGCGGTAGGCGTCGATCGCGGCCTCCTTCGCGAACTCCTCCTGGTCCTTGATGCCGTCACGGACCTGCGTCGCGTGGCTGTACGCGAGGGCGGCGGCGCTCTGCGACGCGACGGGAACGCCGAGGATCGCGCAGACCAGCCACACGATGCCCAGCACCCGGACCGTGCGCGTGGCCAGCACGTGCCGCCGGGAGGCGACCTTGGTGATCCGCACGACGGACACCGTGACCAGCGCGATCACGCCCAACGCCAGGACTATCGCCGCGATCACCGCACCGACGGCGGCTCCCTTTCCGACGGTCACGTCCAGGAAGTCGACCGCCGGCTTGAACAGCGGCCAGTCCAGCACCAGGTCGAACGGCCGGTAGAGCACGAGGTCGAAGCCCGCGTCCATGATCTTCAGCAGGAGCAGGCCGCCCAGGACCGCGCCTCCGAGGATCGCGCCGATCTTGCGGGCCCGGCCGGGCAGCAGGAGCAGCAGGCCGACGCCGAGGATGCCCTCGATCGGCAGCTTCGCCAGTTCCTCCAGCGAGAAGCGTTCGAGGTCGTACGGCACGACGAGGGCGAACAGCACCAGCAGGCACGCCAGGACCGTGGTCACCTTGGCCGCGATCCCGCGCCAGCGCGGACGTTCGCCTTCATGCGTGGACAAATCCCCAGACCCTTCTAACGGCGGCTTGCTTTAGGGGAAACGCCCCACGCACCCCGGTCGGTTCAGATGGCTGGCGAACGTGACGTTCGGGGACATGGATGTCCACAAACGTCACGTTCGCTAGACGGCACGGCCGAAGCGGGCGCTCCACTCGGCCAGCATCGTGATCAACTCGGGCGGGGAACGCACCTCGAACTCGGCTCCGATCGAGCCCAGAGCCATCGCGGGCCAGTCCAGCGAGTCGGTGTTCATCCGCACCAGACACGACCCCGCGTCGATCTCCTCGATCGTCGCCCACCGCTCGAGCCGCGCCCGCACGACCTCGGCCGTCGCGTGCACGACCACCTCGACCGCGTAACCCGCCTGACGCTCCTTGAGGCCGGCGCGGACGAACGCCGCCGCGTCCTCGCCGGGCAGCTTGCGCGGCGCGAACCGGGCGCCGGTGCGGCGCGGTGACGTCAGCCGGTCCATCCGGAAGGTGCGCCAGTCGTGCCTGGTCAGGTCATAGGCGACCAGGTACCAGCGGCGGCCGAGGGGCACCAGCCGATGGGGTTCGACGTGCCGCTCAGTCGCGGCCGCGCCGTGCCCGGTGTAGCCGAACTCGATGCGTTCGGAATCGCGGCACGCCTGCGCGACCACGATCAGCACCTCGGGTTCCAGCGGCGGCGGCCCGGCGTACTGGCCGAACCCCGACGGCACCGTGACCGCCCGCAGCGCGTCCACCTGTCGGCGCAGCCGCGGCGGCATGACCTGCACGACCTTGGTCAGCGCGCGGATCGCGGACTCCTCGATCCCAGGGATCGCGCCCTGGGTCGCGGCCTGCATTCCGACCGCGATCGCGACCGCCTCGTCGTCGTCCACGACCAACGGCGGCAGCGCCGCACCCGCTGCGAGCTGGTAGCCGCCGTCGACGCCGCGGTTGGCCTCGACGGGATAGCCCAGCTCGCGCAGGCGGTCGACGTCCCGGCGCAGCGTGCGCACGGAGACGCCCAGCCGGGTGGCCAGTTCCTCACCCGGCCAGTAGCGGTGCGTCTGCAGCAACGACAGCAGGCGCAGCGTCCTGGAGCTCGTGTTCGCCATGTTCTTCAGGGTTTCTCAAATTTAGGACAGAAACTGACCGGAGGGCGTCTTACTGTAGTTCCTGTCGAACCGAAGCGAGAAGGAGAACCCGCGATGACCAGCACCGAACAGCTCACGGGCGAGCGTGCGGACCTGCTCGAGACCCTGCAGGCGCACCGCAGGTTCCTGCTGTTCACCGCCAAGGACCTGACCGACGAGCAGGCCAAGGCGACCCCGACGGCGAGCGCGTTGTGCATCGGCGGCCTGATCAAGCACGTCGCCGCGACCGAGAAGAGCTGGTACGAGTTCATCGTCGAGGGCCCGAAGGCGATGGAGTTCAACGAGGAGATGTACGCCGAGCACGAGCGGCAGTTCCGCCTGCTGGAGGGCGAGACGCTCGCGGGTGTGATCGCCGAGTACGAGCAGATCGCCGCGGCCACCGACGAACTGGTGCGCACGGTCGACCTCGACCTGAGCCACGAGCTGCCGCCCGCGCCGTGGTTCCCCAAGGGCTCCAAGCGGTCCGCGCGCCGCGTTTTCGTGCACATCGTGGCGGAGACGGCCCAGCACGCGGGGCACGCCGACATCATCCGCGAGACCCTCGACGGCCAGAAGACGATGGGCTGAGTGCCCGCATGTGGCATGAGGGGACCCTTCATAGCGGTCAGCGCTTGCAAAGCTCCCCTCATGGCACATCCGATTGGGTGAAGGTGAGGGGTGGGTTAGGCACGGCGGTGGTTTGGTGCCTGTTACGGGTGAACGCCGTGTGCGGCCGATTAACGGTTGTGCACAACCCCCATCCCGGAGAGAGGCGACGCCGTGCCCGAGGCACTCGAGGACGACGACGGCTTCGCCGACTTCTTCCGCCGCACCCGACCGCTGCTGACCAGGACGTTGACCGCGCTGACCGACGACACCCGGATCGTCGAGGACGTCGTGCAGGAGTCGCTGCTCATCGCGGGCCACCGCTGGGCCGAGGTCGGCGGGTACGACAAACCCGAGGCCTGGGTGATCAAGGTGGCGCTGCGCCGGATGCGCCGCTGGCAGGCCGGCCACCGCGAGACCACGCTCAAAGCCGTGCACGACGTGCCGCACGACCCGATCGCGCAGCGCGACGACCTCGACGAGCTGCTCGCCGCGATCCGAGGCCTCTCACCCAGGCGGGCCGAGGTGATCGTCCTGCACCACCTGCTGGGCTACTCGATCGCCGAGGTCGCGGAGGTCCTGTGCGTCACCGAGAACACCGTCCGCACCCATCTCAGCCTGGGCCGCGCCGACCTGAAGGCGAGGTTGCGATGAACCTCGACGACCTCCTGCACGACGCCGCCGTCGCCATCCGCGAGCCCGACACGACGTTCGTCCCCCTCCGGACGAACGCGGAGACCCTGCGCAAGCTCGACGACGACGTCGAACTGATGGGTGCGCTCGAACGCGCCTACCGGGCCGCGGAGCAGGCCGAACGGCTCGGCAGGCCGATCGACGCCGCCACGTACTTCCGGGTCGCGGCCGACCAGAACATCGGTGACGCGGCGGTCCGGCTCGCGACCCTGCTGTCCGAGCTCGGTGAGGCCGAGGCCGACGAGTGGTTCGCCGTCGCCGAACAGGAGGGCTTCACGACGTTCCCCCGCGAGCGGTTTCTCCAGCACGCCGCGGCCGTGACGGTCGGGATCACGAAGCCCCTGCGAAACCGCGCCCACGTCAGCCCCGCCGAGGTGAGCCGGATCGAAGCCGCCACGCGGGCGTTGCGCACGCTCGACCGCCAGTACGGCGGCATCGCGTGCCACGCCGCAGTCCTCGACCACGTGCGCGCGCTCGACCCCTTCCGCGGAACCCGGAACGACCGGCTGAACGCCGCGATCGCCGACGCGTACGACCTGGCCGGTTGGACGGCGTTCGACGCCGGTCAGCCGGCCGCCGCGCACACGTACTTCGCGACCGCCATGTCGCTGGCGGGCGAGAACACCGCGTTGATGGCGGACATCATGTCCCACGCGGGCCGGATGTACCTGCACCACGACGAGCGCGACACGGCGTTGCAGCTCTTCCAGCTCGGGCAGCTGCACGCGCGGAACTCGGGTTCCGCGGCCGCGATCGCCAAGCTCACCGCGCTGGAGAAACAGGCACGCGGGTGTCCGCCGGAGATCGATCTCACGGCTCTGCGGCAACAGAAACGGGTGCGTGGACAGACGATTGTTCTCACGGCACTCGCCCGGAACCGGCTGGCCGACGGCGACTCCCGCGCGGCCGCTGAGCTGGCGGAACGCGCGCTGGACGTGTCGGCGCGGCTCCGGTCGCAACGGGCGAACGACCACCTGCGGGCGCTCGGCGAGGAGGCGGAGGAGCTCGCGGACCGGATCGCCGCCAGGTTGGCGTGCGCCACATGACGTTTGGCGCGCGTCGAACCTCGGGTATTCGCCTGTCGTCTTGAGAAGACAGGACAAGAGGGGTTGGTTCATGTGGAGGACACGACGACCGGTGTGCCACTGACGCATGAACTTCCGGACTCGGCCCCTTCGTTGATCAGAGTCCGCCGCTGGGTCGCCACCTGGCTTCACGACCTCTCCGACGATCTCAAGCTCGACGTCATGACGATCTCCACCGAGCTCGTCAGCAACGCCTACGAGCACGCGGCAGGACCGCGTGGCGTCGAGCTGCATCGCACCGGGCGCACGGTCCGGATCGAGGTGCACGACAGCAGCGTGGAACGGCCGAAGCTGGGCGTGTACGGCACCCGAGGACGCGGTCTCGTGCTCGTTCAGGGCCTCTCGACCCGCTGGGGCGTCATCGACCGCCCCGACGGCAAGACGGTGTGGGCCGAGATCACCACGTGACGGGCAGCTCGTAGAGCCCGCAGATGGGCGCGTCGAACCTGAACCGGACCTCCTCGAACGGCACCGCGACCCGCAGCCCGGGAGCGCGTTCCAGCAACGCCCGCAACGCCACCCGCATCTCGACGCGCGCGAGCGTCTGGCCGAGGCACTGGTGCACACCGTCGCCGAACGCGAGGTGACCGCGCGCCTTGCGGCGGATGTCGAGCACGTCGGGATCCGGGTACACCGAGGGATCCCGGTTGGCCGCGAACAACGACGCGATCACACCGTCGCCGGCGCGCATCCCGTCGCCGTCGCTGGTCACCGCGCGCACCACGCCCTGGTGCACGGGGCTGAGGTAGCGCAGCAACTCCTCCACCGCACCGTCCACATCGGACGGCCGCAGCGTCGCCCACTGGTCCGCGAGCGCCAGCACGGACATCGCGATCGAGTTGGCCGTGGTCTCGTGGCCACCGACGAGCAGCAGCACGACCATCCCGACAACCTCGTCCTCGGTCAACGCCTCGGAAAGGCGTTTCAGCAGACCTTGGCCGGGCAGGAGCGCGCGGATGTAGTCGTGCAGTTCGTCCAGCGCCGCCTGGACCTCGGCGGCGGACCGCGTGCGGTCGTGGTGCGCGCGGCTGCGTGAGGAAAAGAACTCCTGGTCCTCCGGTGGAACGCCGAGCAGCAGGCAGATCACGTCCGACGGCACCGGCATCGCGAACCCGGCGACCAGGTCGGCCGGTTGCGGACCGGCGAGCATCGCGTCGAGCCGCGCGTGCGTGATGCGTTCGATCTCGGGCCGCAACGCCTCCATCCGGCGCACGGTGAACTCGCCGGTCAGCAGCCGGCGATAGCGGGTGTGCAGCGGCGGGTCCGTCACGAGGAAGCTGCCCGGTGCGGCCTTCTTGTCCACAACCGGACGCAACTGCGGGTAGCCGGGCCGGCTCGGGTCCGAGCTGAACCGCGCGTGGTCGCGCAGCACCGCGCGCACGTCGGCGTACCTGGTGACCAGGTGGGCGTCCTGGCCGTGCCGCAGCCGGACCAGGCCTTCGTGAGAGCGCAGGCCGGCGGGCGGGTCGAAACCGTGGGAGCGCGGCATCGGATAGTCCACGAGCCTCGACCCTACCGACGACCTGCGGATTGATGCCTTGGATGCGGTAAGGGATCCTTCGTGCCGTGATGCTCTACGAGAAGTCCGCGCGGCGTGCCGTCGAGTGGCTGCTGGAACACACGCCACCCGAGGACGTCGTGGCGCACTACAAGGTGCCCGCCTTGTTCTGCCTCGCGGGCTACCCGCGGGAGGCGCAGCGACGGCTGGACTTCATCGAGGCGCGCTTCGGCACCGAGGACGGCGACTTCGTCACCGCGCCGGGCGTGAAGAGCTCGCACGAGGCGTTCCAGGAGTTCTGGTGCTACCCGAACGGCTGGATCGCGCTGGCCGCACACCGGCGTGGCGCGTTCGTCCTGGCCCGGCGTGCCTACCGGCACCTGCTGACCTACGAGGCGCCCGCGGGCGGCTGCTGCGCGAACCGCCTGGGCATCCCGGACGCCCTGTCGACCGCACACCTGGGCTGCGTCGCGCTGCAGCTCGGTGACGTGACCACCGCCCGCGACGCGGGGCGTTGGCTGAGCGAGCTGCTGACACGCCAGAACGGGCCCGAGTTCCGCGTCCGCGGGCTGGTGGAGGACACGAGCTTCCTGCACGTGGTGCATCCGGACGAACCGGACCAGGCGTACTTCATGCTCGGCTACCCGATGGCGTTCCTGGCGAAGCTCTACCAGGTCACCGGCGACATGCAGGCGCTGCAGGCGGCCGTCGCGTTCGCCGACTACGCCTTCCGCTGCGGCGACCGCCTGGTCACCTCGCGGCTCGCGCACAAGGTCGCGTGGGGTGCCGCCGTGCTCGCGCGCACCACCGGTGAACAGCGCTACGCCCGGCTCGCCACTGCCATCGCCGACAACCTCGTCGCAGCTCAGGCCGCCGATGGCTGCTGGTCCCCCGACGCCGAGGACGTGCAGAAGTTCGACGACACCGCCGAGGTCGCGCTCTGGCTGCTCGAGATCTCGGCGGATCTCGCGGGCTAAGCTCGCGGCCGTGCGTCGTGCCTTGATCGTTGCCGCTTGCGTCCTGACCGCGGGCTGCGGTCACGCCGCGTCCGCCCCATCCGGTCCGGTTGCCCCGATCTCGTCGGTGTCCGTGCCGTCGCTGACGCCGAACTGCCCGGACACCGGGTTCGACTGCGACATGCAGACCCGGATCGCGGCTGTGGAGAAGTACGTCCTCACTCGGCCCGGCACCGTCGGCATCGTGCTGCGCGACCGGAAGACGGGTGCGGTGTGGCGCAACGCGCACGCCGACGACATGGTGTGGACCGCGTCGACGATCAAGCTGGCGATGGTCGTCAACCTGTTCGAGCGCAACGCCGCGGGCAAGATCACGCTGACCGCCGAGGACCGCGGGCTGATCCAGGCCATGCTGCACAGCTCGGACGACAAGGCCGCCGATACTTTGTGGAAGCGCTACTCCGGGCCGACGTTCAACGCCGCTTTTCCCGCGTATGGCATGACGTCGTTGGTGGCGCAGCGCGGGTACTCGTCGACGTTCCCCTACTGGGGGTTCGAGAAGTGCACTCCCAACGATCTCGACCGGCTCATGACCTACGTGCTGGACAAGGCTCCTGAGCGTGACTACATCCTGTCGCAGATGCAAGGGGTCGGGCCTGAGCAGCAGTGGGGTGTGTGGCGGTCCGGCGCCGGGGCCAAGAACGGGTGGTCCGAGGAGGACGGCGGGTGGGTGATGAACTCCGTCGGGTTCGCCGGGCCGGGGCGGCGGTACACGTTGGCCATCATGAACAACCTGGCTGGTAAGGGTGGGTATGACGAGGGGCGGGCGACCGACACGGAGGTCGCCCGCATCCTGCTCGACGGCCGGAACTAGACCTGTCCACAGATTCGGCTGCAGCCCCGGATTCCGCGCCAGAACTGTCAGACCCAGTCGATAGGCTGGAATCGGGGGGCGCCCCCGCGGGCTCGCGGAGTCAAACTTCCGCCGCGAACCCGTCAGCTCCGCCGAAACGCCGGAACCCAGGCCCGCGGGCTCGTGGTGTCAGACCTCCGCCCCGTCCAGGAAATCCCGCACCGCCAGCAACCCCGCCGCCACCCGGTCCCGATGCGCGCACAACACCCGCACGCGTTCCGCCGCCTCCCCCACCAACCGGTCCAGCGCCGACTTCTGCTCGGCCCGCCGCGCGACCATGGCCGTGTCGAAGTCGGACATGATCTGGCGGCGCAGCTCAGCGGCCTCGTGATCGAGCTCGTGCCGCCGCCGCACCGCGTCCTCAGTCATCGAGGCGACCTGCTGGTGAGCGTTGCGCATCAGCGTCGTGTGCTCGGACTGGGCCTCACGGCGCAGCGCCTCGATCCCGTTGACCAGCCAGTCGTACCGGCGGCGCAGCCGTTCCTGCGCCTCGCGGGTGGCGGTCCAGCCGCGTTCGGCCAGCGCGAGCGCGCGTTCGGTGATCTCCTCGGCCTCGGCCTGAGCCTGTTCGATCATCTGGCGGGCGTGTGCGGTCGCACGGTCCAGGTCCAGCGGGCCGCGAAGCGAGGAGTTCTCGCGGCGTGCGGCCTCCAGCTGGGCGGCCAGTGCGTCTGCGCGCGTCAGCGCCGCGTCGCGGTCGGCGATGAGGGTGCGCAGCTCGTTCTCGACGTTGCGGACGTAGAACCGCACCTGGTCGCGGCGGTACCCCGGCCAAGCGGTGTCGAAGCCGGTGCGTAACGGCAGGAGCTCCTCGGTCGTCATGCGCGCACCACACCCAGCGTCGAGCGGCACAGGCCACCGATGCCGCCCAGCGGCGCGCCCGGCGTGTCCGGACGGAGCACTCGGATCCGGGTGCCGCCGAGCAACGCCGTGCGCACGGCCTCGTCCGCGCACCACGTCGGGTCGGGGTGGACGACCAGCAGTTCCTGCACGCGGCCGGTGGCGAGTGCGTCCAACGTCGACCGCGGGCCCTCGACCCCCAGCCCGCGGTCACGGCACCGGCCGCTGAAGTCGGCCACCGCGTCGTCGGTCCACCGGCGGGCGGCCGCCCGCATGATGTCGGCCACGCGGCGGGCGCGGGAGCGTGGGCCCGAGGTGAGGTGGTGCACCTCGATCACCGGGGACAGCCGCCGGGCGAGCGCGTGCGCGGTGAGCCGGTCGCCGCACACGACCAGCAGGCGCGAGCCCGTCCGGTCCAGCACCGCCTCGCACGTCCGCAGCACCGAGGACGCCGCACAACCGGTGTGCTCGCCCGCGGGCACCGCGTAGAGCTCGGCGCCGGTTTGCCCGACGACGGCGATGACGCACGCCGGGCGTTCCTGCAACCACGCAAGCACCGGAAGGACATGTGCCGGCCAGGTGTAGCGGCCTAGGTCGGGCTGCGTGAAGCCGGACACGGGCAGCACGCGTGGTTCCAGGGAACGGCCGGCGAACGCCGCTACCTCGGCGCGGCCCGCGATCGCGTCGTGCAGCGCCCGGATCGTGGGCGGGTCGGCGCCGTCGCTGCGCAGCTGGTCCGCGACCCGGATCCAGCGCACGCTCCACGGCACCGCCGACGCTCCCATGTAGACGGACGCGACGGGTTCCCCGGTGTCCAGGATCTCGGCGAGGTCAGCCAGGTGAGAGGTCATGGCGCAGAGCCTGGCGGCCGGTCCGTCCGGCGGTCGTCACACCACCGGGGTGAATGCCGATCAGCAAACTCACCTGTCACGGACGAAGTGGCGCGCCACACGTGTGTTGACGATCGATCGGGCGGCCTTGAGGAGGGGTCGCTTGTCATGAGCCGACAACCCGATCGCAAAAGATCACGTCGTGTCGTACTCGTCGTGCTGCTGTTCGCGCTGGCTCTCACGCAGACCGGACCCAACAGCTGCACTGCGTTTGTGGGAACGGCACTGCTCCCGTTCGGCCTGCCGAGACTGCTGGCACCGGTGGTGCGCGCCGGATTATTCCTGGCACACGTATTCGAGCCCGGCGAGCACAGAATCACCTCTGAAGATGAATCCGGATCGGCGGAACAGGAGAAGTGCAGGTATGCCAAGGGATGACGAGTCCCCCGCGGTGCCTCCGAAGTCGCGCGTCCCGTCCTCGGCCGTGCCGCTCGTGCGCAGGGAACGACTTCTGTCCACATTGGAAGAATGTGTGACGAGCTCACCGCCACCGGTCACGGTGGTCACCGGACCCGCCGGAGCAGGCAAGACAACGCTGCTGGCGGACTGGGCGCGAGCGTCGGGGAAGCGTGTCGCGTGGGTGACGGTCGACGAGCACGACAACCGGCCGCCACACCTGTGGTCCGCCGTCCGGGACGCACTCGTACTCAGCGAGGCCTGGCCGGACCGTGGCGTGCTGGACGCGGTTCCGTTGCGGGAACCAGGTTTCGCGTCCGCGATCATCGCCGCGTTCGAGCAGGTCACCACGCCCGTGTGCCTGGTGCTGGACAACGCGCACGAGCTACGTGAGGGCGACGTGCTGGTCAGTTTGGACCTACTCGTGCGCCATACGCCGGACCAACTGAGACTCGTGCTCGCGTTTCGGTATCCACCACCGCTGCATCTGTCCCGGCTACGCGTCGAAGGACGGTTGCGGGAGGTCGGCGCGGAGCAGCTGGCGTTCCGCCAACCGGAGGCCGAGGAACTGTTCGCCAACCACCTCGTGCGCGTGACACCGGACGAGGTCGCCGGACTGTTGCGTGACACCGAGGGCTGGACGGGCGGACTGCGGCTGGCGGCGATGGCGCTGAAGGACGGCGGTTCAGCGGCGGCGTTGCCGATGTTCGACGGCGAGGACGAACGGGTGGCGGACTATTTGGTCGAGGAGGTGCTGTCCCAGCACCCCGAGCACGTCCGGGACTTCCTCGTCGCCACCAGCGTGTGCGACTCGCTGTCCGCGGACCTGGCGGGCGCGGTCGCCGGCTGCGAGGACGCCGGCGCGGTGCTGGACCTGTTGGACCGCACCAACTCGCTGGTGACGAAGATGGACTCCCGCGAGCGGTACCGATACCACCCGGTGCTGCGCGGGTTCCTGAGCGCGGAGCTGCGGCGCACCCGTCCGGCGGACCGGGAGCGGTTACACCTCGCCGCCGCACGGTGGTACGCCGGCCGCGACGAGCCGATCGCCGCGCTGGAGCACGCGATCAGCGCGTCGGACGGGGAGCTGATCGGCGAGCTGATCGAACAGTCCGGGCTGCGCGAGATCCTGTTGCAGGGCGGGGAACGGTTGCACGAGCTGCTCACCACGGTGCCGCAGCACCTGCTCGGCCGTCCGGTCGTCGGGCTGGTCGCGGCGTTGGCGGCACTGGACGCCGGTGACCCCGCGGCGGCCGACCGGGTGCTCGATCAAGTGGGCCGGTCGGCGCATCCGTTGCGGTCGGACCACTTGCGCGCGTTGCACGCGACGGTCCTGGTGCACCGGGCGCGGTTCGACGGCAACCACGCCGAACCGTTGAA
The DNA here is from genome assembly GCF_030269605.1 of Lentzea sp. NBRC 105346. Taxonomy (GTDB): domain Bacteria; phylum Actinomycetota; class Actinomycetes; order Mycobacteriales; family Pseudonocardiaceae; genus Lentzea. The sequence continues at coordinate 295,090 of NZ_BSTQ01000006.1, read as the reverse complement.
GATCATGAGCCGGACGCCGGCGGGCAGCACGGGCCAGCCCGAGCTGGACGGGATCGCGTTGCTCAACCGCGGTGTCGCGGCGTTGTGGCGTGGTGAACACCGGCAGGCCGAAGCCGACCTGACGCGCGCGTTCGAGCTCGCGCGCACCGAGGGGTACGACCACGCCGTGCTGCAGTGCCAGGTGCATCTCGCCGCGCTGGCGATCGCGTCCGGCGACGTGGCGTCCACGGTGTCGCGAGCCCAGTCGGCGGTGTCGTTCGCGGAGGAGAAGGGATGGGAGTCCGAACCGGTATGCGGCCTGGCCTACGCACTGCTCGGCACGCACGCCTACCAGCGGCTGGCCGACGCGGAGGCCCGGCAGCTGGCCGCGCGGGCGGTGTCCACGCTGACCAGGCGCAGTGACCCGACAGTCGAGCTGTCGGCGTCCATTTTGGACACGGTGGTGTCGTTCGAACACACCGCGGACCCGCACGCGGTCGCGGCCGACCTGTGGCGCAAGTGGCGTGAGCTGGACGGCATAGAGGTCGCGCCACCGTTGGTCGCCTACGTGGCCCCCGCCGCGCAACGGATGGCGTTGCGCGTGGGCGAACAACAGTGGGCGGCCGGCATCGCGGACCAGCTGGAGTCGATGCTCGGCCCGTGCGGCGAACACGCGTTGCTGCAAGCGGTCCTGCACACCCACCACGCCCGCACGAGCCAGGCGCGCAAGGCGATCGCGCCGGTGCTCAGCGGCGAGCTGCGCCCGGTCGTCGCCACCACGGCGGTCGACGCGTGGCTGCTGGAGGCGACTCTCGTCGACCGCGCGGGCAGTCCCCAGCAGGCGCACCAGGCGGTCAGCAAGGCGCTGGCGCTGGCCGAACCGATCGACGCGATCCGCCCGTTCCACAACGCGGGCAAGCCGATCCGCGACCTGCTGGCGTCGGGCGCCGGGCGGTTCGGCCGGTTGGACCCGTTCGCGACGACAACGATGACGGCGCTCCCACCCGTGGCCGCCGACTCGGTCGACGTACTCACCAGCCGCGAACGCGACCTACTCGTCGAACTGCCCTCGATGCGCACGGCCGAGGAGATCGCGGACGCCATGTTCGTGTCCGTCAACACCGTGAAAACCCACCTGCGCGGCATCTACCGCAAGCTCGGCGTGAACCAGCGCCGGGACGCGGTGATCGTCGCCAGGCAACGAGGACTCATCTGAATTCCTTGGAGGATCCGTGTTCTCGCTGGAGGAGTTCCTCGGCAAGGTCGTGCAGGCCATCGTGCGCGACCTGCCGGGGTTGCGAGGAGTCGACATCGCGGCGTTACGCCCACGCCAGCCGCACCACGCACCCGTCGTGTTCGCCGCGCACGGTGTGGCCGTGGATCTGCAGGACCTGCAGATGCGCAACGTTTCGGGCCCAACGTTGTGCGCCGCGCAGGGACATCGGCCGATTGTCAGCAAGGACGTGTGGCACGACCAGCGGTGGCCGCGGCTCAGTCTGGCCGGTGCCTGTGCGTCCTTTCCGCAGTCGTCGGGGTTGCTGCACTCGACCCGCGGTGCCGTCGCGTTGCCCGGGCTGCACGACAACGGCAGTCAGATCGTCGTGTCGGCCTACTTTTCCGAGGCGCCCGATGATGACGTGGTCGGTGTCGTCATGCGGCACGAGCGCCTCGTCGCGGCCGCGATCGTTGCCGCTTCCGCGTTCTCCGGGCCCGTTGAGCGGACCCGGCGGGTGCTCTCGGTGCTGCAGTCGCGGGCCGATGTCCAGCAGGCTCAGGGCGTGATCATGGCTCTGTGCCGGACCGATCCGCTGACCGCCGCGGCTCTGTTGCACGACATCAGCAACCGGTCGGCATTGCTGCCGGGCGAGCTGGCGGCGGAGCTCGTCCGGTTCGTCGGGGATCCCGGCGCCGTCTCGATCACGCATCCGAAGGCGCGTCGAGTGGCCAGTGAGTTGTGGACCACGCTCAACCTCACACGGGACGGGTGAGGCGGTGAGGTGTTCGCGCCGCGCCTTTCGCGCGGCGCGAACGCCCTGGTCAAGCGGATTCGCGTGTCAAGGGGCCGCTCTACCCCCGGATCGTCACCGAGGACCGCAGCGGAAGGTTGCGCGAAGAGGTGCCGACCGAGATCTCGTGCGCACCGGGCACGACCTTCCATCCGGAGTCCCACATCGAGAACGCCCGCGCGTCGAGCCGCATCGTCACCCGCTTCGACTGCCCCGGTTCCAGGCGCACCTTCGTGAACGCCTTGAGCTGCCTCGGCGGTTCGCCGGCCGCCGACGGGAACCCGACGTACACCTGCACGACCTCGGAGCCGGCCCGATCACCGGTGTTGGTGACCGTCGCGGACACCGACACCGGCGGCCCGGTCCGTGACACGGTCAGCCGGTCGACCTGGAAAGTCGTGTACGACAGCCCGTGCCCGAACGGGAACAACGGCTCGATGTTCTCCTGGTCGTACCAGCGATATCCGACACCGAGCTCCTCGTCGTAGCGCACCTCGCCGTTCTCACCGGGGAACCGGGACTTGGCAGCGGTCGGCGCGTCGGCGAGTGAGCGGGGGAACGTCACCGGCAGCTTCCCGGACGGCACGGTGTCGCCGTACAGCAGTCCGGCGAACACCGGGCCGATCGACTGACCGGGGAACCAGCCCTCCAGCACCGACTTGACCGAACCGATCCACGGCATCGAGACCGGGCTACCGGACTGCAGGACGACGACGGTGTTCGGGTTCGCCTCGGCCACGGCCGAGATCAGCTCGTTCTGGCCGCGCGGCAGGTCCATGTTGCTCAGGTCCGAGCCCTCGGCGCTGATGACGTCCGCGAACACCACCGCGACCTCGGCCTCGCGCGCGAGCCGGACGGCCTCCTGGACCGGCGAGGACCCCGGCAGGCCCCACCCGAGGCGCACGCTCGCGTCGCCGCCGTTCTCGTAGAACTCGACCCGGATGTCGACCGGCTCGCCCTTGGTCAGGTCGACCGAGGCCACCTCGGTGTGCGCGCCCTGGTCGCGCCAGTTGTCGATCACGCGCTTCCCGTTGACGTACAGGCGCGAGCCGTCGTCGCTCGTGAGCGAGAACGTGAACGTGCCCGACTCCGGTGGCGTGAGCCTGCCGCCGAACGACGCCGACCAGTTGTCCGCGGGCACCTCGTTGGCGGGCTTTCCGGTGCCCCAGTTGAAGTCCACGGTCCGTTCCGGCCGGGTCAGCAGTTCCGGACCGGAGAGGTCCTTGCCCGCGAAGAACTTCCCGGTGAGGCCACTGAACCGGTTCGCGGGCACGGCGGGCAGGGCGGAAGCGGTGCCCGGACTGTAGGTGACCCGGACGTCGGAGCCGGCCCGGTCCTGGATGGCACGCAACGGGCTGACCACACCGGGCGGCGTCGCCACCGGGTTGCCCAAACCGCCGGTCGTCTTGACGTTCGCCTCGGCGCCCTCACCGATGACCGCGATCGACCGGGGTGCGTTGAGCGGCAACAGTTTCCCGTCGTTCTTCAGCAGCACCGCGCTCTCGTCGGCGATCTTCCGGGCGATCGTGGCGTGCTCGGGCCGGGCGGCGGGCGCGCCGGGGTTGCGCACGATCGGGTTCTCGAAGAGCCCGAACCGGAACAGCGGGCGCAACACGTTGCCCGCCATGGCGTCGAGCCGGGCACCGGAGACCTGTCCGTTGCGCAGCGCGGTCTTCAGCGCGGTGCCGAAGTGGTCGCCCGTCGGCATCTCCATGTCGAGCCCGTTGTTCGCCGCCGGCACGGTGGACTTGGTGCCGCCCCAGTCCGACGTGACGAACCCGTCGAACTTCCACTGGTCGCGCAGCACCTCGGTGAGCAGGTAGCGGTTCTCGCAGGCGTTCACGCCGTTGACCCAGTTGTACGAGCACATCACGGACGAGGCCCCGCCCTCGCGGATCGCGGCCTCGAACTGCGGCAGGTAGATCTCCTGCAACGTCCGTTCGCTCACCACCGAGTTGTCGGACGGCGAGAACCGGTCGGTCTCCTGGTTGTACGCGGCGAGGTGCTTGACCTGTGCCAGCACGCCCTTGCTCTGCATGCCCTGGATGTTCGCGACGCCCATCCGGCTCGTCAGATAAGGATCTTCACTGTATGTCTCGAAGTTTCTTCCCGCCCTGGGATCACGGATGATGTTGACCATCGGCGCGAGCGCGACGGATGTGCCCTTCGTCTTGTGCTCGGCGCCCTCCACCTCGCCGTACTGCCGGACGAGCCCGGTGTTCCACGTCGCGGCGGCCCCCACCGGTGCGGGCAGCTGGGTGACGCCGGAGAGCAGCCCGCCCACGCCGTTCGGCCCGTCGTGCAACAGGAACGACGGCACGCACACGCGCGGGATCGCCGGGATCACCCCGGCGAACGGGCTCGCGCCGTTCGCGCCGTGCACGACGGACAGCTTCTCGTCGATCGTCATCGCGCCCAGTACGTCGCGAACCCGTTCCTCGATCGGCGCGGACGACCCCACCCAGGGACAGTCCGCGCGCGCGTCGGCGTGAGCCGGCGCGGTCAGAGTGCTTGCGGCCAACACGAGCACCACGGCCGTGCGCAACATGCATGCTCCTTCTGACAACGTTGTCGGCACGTCGCGGCGGCGGGCTCCCGATCCTTCCCGCTCCCCCCACTACCCCGGCATCCGCCATTGGTGCGGGTTTTGCGGGACTGGACCGGGAGCCAGGTCTGCTAGCGGCGTGACTCGTCACATTGCGCGAAATCCCACGACAACGTTGCGAGCCAAGCCATCAGTCGGCCTTGTACGAGCACAACGCCCAGACCACCACGACGTCGAACGCGATGATCAGCATCGACCACAACGGGTAGTACGGGAGGAACACGAAGTTGGCGATCATGCTCAGCCCTGCCAGCGTGATCCCGGCGATGCGCGCCCACAGGGCGCCCCGGACCACACCGAACCCCGTGAGCGCTATGAGGATTCCGAGCACCAGATGGATCCAGCCCCAGCTGGTGACGTCGAGCGAGTAGAGGTAGTTGTCGGTGACCACGTAGAACTCGTTGCGGAACAACGCAACCAGCCCGGCCAGCCCCTGATAGATCCCGACGCAGACCATCAGGACGCCGGCGAACAGCGCGAACCCCGCGGCCCAGCGGGTGTCGGTCGAGTACTCGGTCTGTTTGGTCATAGTCCACGATCGGCGCGAATCCGGCGGGGACGCATCACCCGGCCCGAGTGATGTCACCGCCGGGTAACGCGTGGTCGGCTCGATTCATGGACCTCTACCCCCCGATCGCGGACCACGGCCTCATCGGCGACCTGCAGACGGCGGCGCTGGTGTCTGCCAACGGCACCGTCGACTGGTTCTGCTGCCCCCGGTTCGACTCGCCGAGCGTCTTCGCCTCGCTGCTGGACCACGAGCGCGGTGGCCATTTCCAGGTGTCGCCGCTGTACCAGTCGTACGAGAGCAGGCAGCTGTACTACCCGGACTCCGCGGTGCTGATCACCCGGTTCACCACCGAGTCGGGGACCGGCGAGGTCGTGGACTTCATGCCGCCGGCGGGCAGGCAGCCGACCGGAAACCACCGCCTGGTGCGGATGATCCGGTGTGCGCGCGGCCGGATGGAGTTCGACGTGGAGATCGCCGCGCGTTTCGACTACGGCCGCCGCGGGCATGCGGTCCACCTGACGGGTGCGGGCGTGGTGCTGGACAGCGGATCACAGACGTTGACGCTGCATGGCTTGCCGGACAACGCTTCCGTCACCGACGGCGAGACCGTGCGCGGCTCGTTCACGCTCGCCGCGGGCGAGGTGCGTGGCGTCGTGCTCGAGTCCGACGCGCCCGGTCCGCCCAGCGCGATCTCGCCGGAGCGGTTCCAGCAACTGTTCGACGAGACCGTTGCCTTCTGGCACGACTGGCTGGCCGGTTCGACGTACCGCGGCCGCTGGCGCGAGGCCGTGAACCGGTCCGCGATCACGTTGAAACTGCTGACCTACGCCCCGACCGGCGCGATCGTCGCGGCGCCGACCGCCGGTCTGCCGGAACAGATCGGCGGCGAGCGCAACTGGGACTACCGCTACACGTGGATCAGGGACGCGTCGTTCTCCGTGAACTCGTTGCTGGCGTTGGGTTTCACGTCGGAGGCCCGCGACTTCGCGCAGTGGCTGGGCCGGCGCTACCGCGAACGCCCGGAGCACTCCGACGGTCCACTGCAGATCATGTACCGCGTGGACGGCACCCCGGACCTGGACGAGGAGGTGCTGAACCACTGGGAGGGCTATCGGGGATCGAGCCCGGTGCGCGTCGGCAACGACGCCGCGGGTCAACTGCAGCTCGACATCTACGGCGAGGCCCTCGACAGCCTGCACGACGCCGAACGCAACGGCCTGCACATCGGCCACCGCGGCTGGCAGGCCGTGGTGTCGCTGCTCGACTGGCTGGCCGAGAACTGGGACCGCGCTGAGGAAGGCATCTGGGAGACGCGCGGCGGTCGCGCGGACTTCACCTACGGCCGCGTGATGAGCTGGGTGGCGTTCGACCGCGCGGTCCGCCTGGCCGCCCGCCACGGCCGGCCCGGTCCCCTGGAACGCTGGCGCTCGCTGCGCGACTCGGTGTACGCCCAGATCTGGGAACGCGGCTGGCATCCGGGCCGGCAGGCGTTCGTGCAGCAGTACGACTCCGACGTGCTCGACGCGTCGTTGCTGCGCATGCCGAAGGTCGGCTTCGTGGCGCCGACGGATCCCCAGTGGCTCTCCACGCTCAGCGCCATGCGGACCGGACTCGTCACCGACAGCCTCGTGTACCGGTACGACCCCGCTTCGTCGCCGGACGGGTTGCGCGGCTGCGAGGGGACTTTCTCCTTGTGCACCTTCGGTTATGTCGACGCGCTGGCGCGGGCCGGTGAGCTGACGCAGGCGCGGCTGGTGTTCGAGAAGATGCTGACCTACAGCAACCACCTCGGGTTGTTCGCCGAGGAGATCGGGCCGACCGGGGAGCAGCTGGGCAACTTCCCGCAGGCCTTCACGCACCTGGCGCTCGTGGACGCGGCGATCACGCTGGACCGGGCGCTCGACGCCTAGTCCGGCGGATCCAGCTCATCCGCCTTCTGCCGCAACAGCACGATCCCATCCGGACGTTCCGCCACCCGCATAGCCATGACCGCCGCGTACAAGTGAGTCGACGCGGCCGGATCGCCCTCCTCGGCCAGATAGGCACGGTTCAGCTCGGCCGTGCGCATGGTGTGCGAGATCAACGCCAGCAGGGCGCGAACCCGCGGGCGCACGTCGTGGCGGCCTGCAAGCCACGCCTAGTCGGCGGATCCAGCTCATCCGCCTTCTGCCGCAACAGCACGATCCCGTCCGGACGGTCCGCCACCCGCATCGCCATGACCGCCGCGTACAAGTGAGCCGACGCGGCCGGATCGCCCTCCTCGGCCAGATAGGCACGGTTCAGCTCGGCCGTGCGCATGGTGTGCGAGATCAACGCCAGCAGGGCGCGGACCCGCGGGCGCACGTCGCGCGGCGTCGTCGAGTCGATGATCGGGGAGACGCGCGTCCAGACGACCTCGGGGGTGTCCGGCGGCTCGACCTGGTTCATCGCGGACAGCGTGAACGAGAGCGCGGCCATGTGCAGTTTGAGGGGCAGTTCCTCGGTCGGCATCAGGGCTTCGAGGCTCGCCGTGTCGCGTTCGAAGTAGGCGATCGCCAGGCGCAGGCCCTTGCCCCGCATCCGGACCCTGGTCTCCTCGTCCGCGACGATCCACAACTCGCGCGACGACGGCGACGACGACTCCGGCGGCTGCATCCGCCCAGTGTGACAGTGAATGATCGACTCAACACGCACCGTGGGGGACCTGGGCGTGCCAGGTCCCCCACGAGCCGGTCACTCGGGCAGGTCGTGGAACTCCACGATCTCCCGGACCTCGACCTCGATCTCGTCGAAGAGCGCCGCGTACTCCTTCGCGAGCGCGACGGCCTCCGCCTTGTCCTTGGCGTTCACCAGCGCGAACCCGCCGATGACCTCCTTGGCCTCGGTGAACGGACCGTCCACCGACGAGATCGCCTGGTTGCGCGCCTTGCGGACCTTCGCGCCACGCTCGGACGGGTGAACGCCCTCGGCCGTGATCAGGATGCCCCGCTTCGTCCAGTCCTCGATGAACTCGCCCATCTGCTCAATGAACTCCGGCGTGGGGTTCCACGCGACGGGGTCCGCCTCGTCCACCCGGTGCACCATCAGAAACCGCATTGCCGCTCCCGTATGTCTCTGGCCGGTCCCGCTGACCTGCCGTCACGTCCGCGTCGAACGACGGCACGCAGCTTTCGACAGTTACTACCTCGCGACTTCAGCCGGTGTCACGGAAACGGGTGAGGATTCGGGTTGAGCGAAAACCCCGCCAGCCTCGGCAGGCCGTGCAGACGGCGATTGGCGTGCCCGAACGTGATCGGCACGGTGCCGGGGATGATCACCTTGACGCACGACAGGCCGGAGATCCGGTGCTCGGGCGTGGTCTGGTCGACCACGATCACGTCCATACCGCGGGACAGGTACCTGTCCACCAGGAACAGGAGGTCGTCGCGCAGATCCGCCGCGCCAGGCACGGGAGAACCGAACGCACGCACCGGCGAGGAGTCCAGGAACGAGAACCGGTCGAACGCCTCGTGGGCGCCGTACAACGTGGTGTGGTCCTCCAGTTCCACCACCAGGTCCGGGTCGTCGATCATTAGCCGTGCCTTGGCCGCCAACGCCGGGAAGGTCGCGCGCAGCACCGCCGTGACGTGCCCGACCTCGCCCAACGCGTTGAGGACGGCTCGTTCCAGGTCGAGGTGCGCACCGCCGGCGCACACCACCTTGGGGATGTCGAAGGCGTCGGACGGGCTCACGGCCATCGCCCACGCGCACGGCACGCCGGTCTCCGTCGTCGTGTCGTACACCGACAGCCGGTAGCCCGTCGCCAGCTCGATCGCGGCGGCCTGCACCGGCACGGACCGGTCCCGCGCGCTGTCCAGGTCGACCCGAAAAGGCGGCGTGCGGGTGTACCAGGAGTAGAGGAACGCGTCACGCTCGGCGACCTCCAGGATGCCGTGCAGGATCGCCTCCTCCAGGCATCCGCCCAGCGCACACCCGTTGGAGCACTCGTAGACCAGCCGGCCGCCCGTCCGGTAGTACGCGACGGACTCGGGCACGAGGATCGGCTCCGCCCGGCCGAACGAGTAGCCCCACACCCAGGGGAGCACCTCGTCGGCGTCGAACGGCCGGTACCGGAAACCGGGCCGCAGGTAGTCCTCGGGCGCGTGCGTGCCCAGCTGCCGCGGGTCGAGCGCCTGGCCGGCGAGCTCCCGGTAGCTCGACCGGACCGACGTCCGCTTGCCGCCCGGCTGGAAGCCGCCCCACCGCTCCAGGGCCTCCAGGACGGCGGTCCGCTCGCTGGACCGGTAGTCGCGGGTCTGCCCGCACCCGACCTCGATGTCGCCGTCGCGCGTCGGCAGGACGGCGTTCGTCACGGCCAGGCCGCCCAGCGTCGCCCGCTCCAGCACGCGGATCATGCCGGTCTCCGCGTCGAAGTAGGTGTCGAGGACGTCCGGCAGCGTGCCGACCCGGTAGTTGTCGGGGGCCCGCTTCGGCCGGGACCGCAGGGAAAGCACCTCGGGCCCGTCGTCGGGCAGGTTGCCGCACCGCGGGCACAGCGGTTCGGGCAGGAAGCGGTGGCGGGTGACCCGGAGCGACGCCAGATCCACGAACAGCACGGCGTCCGTCGTGCGCTCGAGCGCCTCGATCTCGTCGGCGACCAGGGCCGCCACGGTGTCGCACGCCAGCGCGGTCGGTGCGACCGGCGGCCGGTGGTCGAGTGAACGCCGCAGCTCGAAGCACACCGGGCAGGTCGACGGCCCGATGACGACCCGGCCGGGTTCCTCCCGCACGGGCAGCCCGCGGTATCCGCCCAGCGACCGTTCGATGGCGGCCGTCATGGTCACGTGATCACCACGGTCACCAGGAACGGCATCACCTCGTGCAGCCCCGCGTCCAAAGCCTCGACCGACACGTGATGTCCCTGGCCTTCCAAGGCCTTTATCAACGTCCGCGCGTCGTGCACCGCTCTTGTGCGAACCGGCTGCACCGGGCCCCGCGCCGCCGGCGGCAGGTCGGGCACCGGCGGTGGAGCGTAGGGCTCGCCGTTCTTCGTTGCCTGATAAGACAACAAGGTGTCGTGCAACCCGTCCCGCAACGCCTCGGCCGCCGTCACCCCGCAGCCGTAGGCGACGGTCCGGCCGTCGAGGCAGCACGCGAACGTCGGCACGCCGAGCGAGCCGGTCACGTCGTACACCTCGAGCGGCAGGCCGGTCGCCTTCAGCAGCGTGACGTACGGCCCGGCCTCCGGCAGCGTGGCCGGATCGACCGCCGGGAAGAGTCCCGGCGGCTCGGCGACCGTCAGCGTCCGACATCGCGCGACGAGCCCGGCCGTCACGGACTCCTTCCAGCTGTAACCGGCGAACGCGGGCACGCCCTCCCGCCGTGCGGCGTACAGCTCCAGCCCGCGCAACGCCGCGTCGTACCGCGCCCGTGCGAAGTCGAGCGCGCTGCCGACGACGTGCTCGTCCCCGACTCGGGCGCGCGTCACGTGCAACGGCGACTGCGTGAAGTCGTGCTCGTCCAGCTCGTGGAGCACGCCGAGCCACTCGTCCACCAGCGGCGCGATCCGCCGCGAGAACTCCTCGTCGGTCAGCTGCTCGATCCGGTCCCGTGGCGCGCCGGACCGCAGGAAGCCGTGTTCCGTCGTCCACAGCCCGTCCAGGTCCACCCGGATCGCCTTGCGCGACAACGGAACCGCACCCGTGACAACGCGGAAGATGTGCTGCACGAACTGGTTCGCGGCCACGGTGACCGCGACCGCGCTCACCGTTCGCGGCGCCTGGTCCCCCAGGCGCGTCCAGGGATCCGCGCAGTCCGCCAGCCATGCCGCGCCACCGGTGATCATCGCGTGCCACACTCCCTCGTGCGCGCGGTCCAGCCGGTGGGCGCGATCGACCATCGGCCGGTCCGCCACGTGGAGCACGAGATCGGCGCCACGTACGAGGCTGATCAGGCCGACGATGTCGACGTGCCGAACCCCGGACTGCCGCAGGGCGCGCGCGACCGCCGTCGCCAGCCGTCCCTCCCCCACCACGAAAGTCCGGCCGCGGCGCCACTTCTCGAAGGCGTGCGGCGACCCGGCCAGCTCGATCTCGGGCGCGAACTCGGCGAGCTCGTCCGCCGACAGGCCGTGCGGCAGGTCGGTGATCTCACGCACCACGCCCTGGCGGAGCAACGCCGACAACAGGCGTTCGACGTGCTCCCGTTGCGGTGACTCCAGGTCCGCGGTCAGGTCGGTCAGGGAACGCGTGCCGTCGAGGTGCGGTGCGAGGCGCTCCACCCACGGGCGCAGCGACGGGACGACGTTCCAGTCCGGCCGCAACAACAGGCCGCTCACGCGGGCCTCCCCAGCATGAACTCGCCGACGCTGTTCTCCACCAACGGATCCCGCCCGGTCGCCTCGGCGAACGCCTGCGAGTCCCCCGCCCCGACCGCGCACGGCGCGAGCCCCATCGCCGTCGCCACCAGGTACATGGTCTGGAACAGCACCCCGACGTGCTTGAGGATCGCCGAGTACGGGATGGCCTCGTACTTCCACATCAGCCGCCCGAACCGCGCCGCGACCACGATCAGCACCTGCGGCTCGGCCGCGCCGGTCCCGCGCGCCGCCGCGATGAGCAACCGCCGCACCGCCGGATCTGTCGACGACCGGACCAGCCGCAGCACATGGTCGTGCGAGTCGTAGTGGTACATGCCCGGCGCGACGCCGGCGGCGTGCCGGATCACCGGGTACAGCTCGAGCTCGCCTGCGGCCCCGCCGTTCGGGTACGGCCGCGCGGCCAGTTCCTGGTAGCCGTCGTGATGCACGGAATCGGTGCGGCCACAGCGATACAGCAACTCGCCCAGTTCCCCGGCCGTGATGGGGTGGTCGTCGTCGTGCACGCGGATCGACCGGCGGGTCTCGAGCACCTCGGTGAGCGACGGGTCCTTACGATCGCTGCCGGGCTTGGCCAGCTCCACGACCGGTCCGGGATACTCGGGCGGCCGGACCGGCAGTGGCTCGAACCTGCCGTGCGCCCAGTAGGTCGCACCGGTGCGGTCGCCGGGAACTCCCCGGCTGCGGTGGTGGAACCACAGCTCGTGCGGTCCCCACTGACTCAGCCGCAGCTCGTCGTCCTCACTGCCCGCGGGCACGAGCACACCCGCCCAGGCGAGGTCCAGCCGCATTCTGCCGTCCACAGTAGACTCCAGCAGCGCGGCGACGACCGATGCGTCGTGAACCCGGATCTCGCACCAGGACCGCGGCGACTCGATGACCAGGCCCCAGTCGCCCTGCCGCATGACCGCGAACCGGGACAGCACGAGCTCGCCGTCGTCGAACGGCCGCGGGGGCGGCGGGGTCAGTGGCATGATCGTGTAGATCGGATGCCCGTTGTCGACAACGGTGGTGGCGAGCCAGCCACCGGAACGCAACCGGTCCAGCAGCTCATCGTCCAGGTCGTGCGGATCGAGCGGGCCGGAGGCGAGCCGGCGCAGCGCGGCGTCCTGAGCCGCGGTGCGCGGCCCGATGTCCTGCGCGTGCGGCCACGCCGCCAGCAGCCGCCGCCCCCGCGGGGTGACGACGCCGTGCACACCGGACCGCAACACCACGAGCTCTCTCATCTGCTCACCAACTCCAGTGCCGACACGCCATAGACCTCCTCGACCGCGTTCGCGGCGAGGTGGCAGAGCTGGAACCGTTGCGCCTCGGTCACTCCGATGCGCTCCAGGAAGAGGTAGGTGTAGTTCAACATCACCCGGAAGACCGCGAACCGCACCGACGGCCGGACCGTGCGCTGCCACCGCTCGTTCGCGAACATGGCCAGGTGGAACGGACTCCACGACGCGTTCTCGTCGATGTCGGGCAACGACAGCTCGCCGGTGGCGACCAGCCGGTGCGCCCGTTGCCGCAACGGCAGCAGCAGCTCGATCCACCTGTGCGCCAACGGTTCCCGGCCGGCGACGACCGCCTCGACCCGCGTGGTGAGCGCCCCTGCGTGTCGCGCGTAGTGCGCGTCCCACGACGCCCGGACCTCCGGGCGCGCGGTGTGCAGCACGGCCTCCGCGTGCGAACGGAACGACACGGCTCCCCGGAGCACGTCGAGGCCACTGAGACCGTGTGCGGTCGCGATCATCACCGTGAACGCGGCGTTGGGTCCGCGGAGGTCGGCCGCGAGACCCGCGGTGGTGGCGTGGAAGTCGGCCAGCAGCCGATCGGGATTCACGAACCCTCCTCGATGACCGGCCGGGCAGCCAGGTAACGCAGCACGTCGAGGCGCCAGGACGCACCCGTGAACGCGGCGCCGCGCCCGCCGAGGCCGGCCGCGAGACCCGCGGTGGTGGCGTGAAAGTCGACCAGCAACCGTCCGGGATTCACGAACCCTCCTCGATGACCGGCCGGGCAGCCAGGTAACGCAGCACGTCGAGACGCCAGGACGCGCCCGTGAACGCGGCGCCGCGCCCGCCGAGACCGGCCGCCAGTTTCGCCGTGGTGGCGTGGAAATCGGCCAGCAGCCGTCCGGGGCTCATAAACCCTCCTCGTTCAGCTCGATGACCGTCCGCGCGGCCAGATAACGCAGGTAGATCTCCTCGGTGATGGACAGTCCGAGGCGGTTGCACACGAGATGCGCACAGATGTCCAGCACCGGCAGCACGTCGTAGAGCCGCCTGGACGCGCCGGTGAACCCGGTCTGCGGCGGCACGAACGCTCCGCACAGGGTGAGCTCCGCCAGCCGGTCGCGCAGCCGGCGCACCGAGGCCCGCCACTGCGCCAGCGGGCCCGCGCCGGGATGCCGGAGGATCCGGGTGCCCAGCGTCAGCAACCGCGGCGCCTGCCGGTGGAAGCGCTCGTTGAGCTCGTCGGGCCCGAGCACCGCGTCGGCCCGGCGCGCCACCGCGTCCAGTACGTCGCAGGCCAGCCGCGCTAGCCGGTCGACACCGGGTTCGCCGCACAGCCAGGTCGAGAGGATCAGCGCGAACGCCGCGGTGTCACGCTGTTCATGTGTGGGCCGGCCGCGCAACACCCGCAGCGCGATCTGGCTGGACTCGGCGAAATGCCGTTCCACGGCCTGCAGCGACGCACCCCGGCCGTACCGATCGTGCTCGGGCCGATACGTGATGAAGGCAAGAGAGTTGTTGGGCGCCAACGACTTCGCGTAGTCGTCCAGTCGCTCACCCCGGGCGAACTCGGCGGCCATCAGCTCGTACTCGTCGGGCCGCATCCGTTGTTCGCTCGGATGCGCGGCGAAGTACTTCTCGGCGTGCTCCTCGATCCGCACCCGCACCCGTGCGACGGCACCGCTCGTGGGCAGCACCCGCAGCCGCAGGTGGTTGCCGCGCTCCCAGTAGCGCAGGAAGAACCACGCCGACGCCAGTCCCTCCTCGACCAGCCCGTCCGCGACCGGAGCGGCGAGGTCCACCGTCAGCCCGTCCAGATTGTCCTGGTAGAACAGATGCGCACTCACCCACGACGTCATCGCGCACCCGCCAGTTCGATCAGGAACTCCACGACGCTCGGGTCGTCCGGATCGGGACCACGCGCATCGCTCAACTCCGGCAGCGCCTCCTCGAAGACGACGCACGCGGCCGACGCGGTCTCCCGCTCGAACAGGCCGAGCAGCAGGCTGCTGGAGAAGTCGATGTAGATCGGTTTGCGCGACTTGGAGAAGCCGGCATGGCTGCCGCCGTGCCATGCGCGCACGTAGCACCGGTCCGGAATGCCGTTGGCGCGCAACCAGTCCAGCAACCGCAGCAGGTGGCCGGCGTCCGGTTCGCCCTTGTGCCGCGCGGGCACGAGCCCCGCGGGGATCAGCCACTTCTCCCGGCCCAGCACGACCCGCCCGACCTCGATGCGCGGCCGGTGCACCGGCTCCTCGGGTAGCTCGACGCTGCCGGACCCGGTCAGCATCCGCAACGACGGGTGGGTCAGCAGGGCGCGCGGGCCGAACGCCTTGGTGAGGAAGCGTGCCGCCGGTGGCAGGGCGAAGCCCGCCTGGTTGCCCAGGTGCAACGGTGTGATCGTCGTGTCCAGCGCGGACAGCGACACGAGATCGCGTTCCACGTCGTGCCGGACCGTCAACTCCGCCAACGGGATGCGCTGCGGCGACGGCCGGTCGCCGACCGTGAACGGGTAGTCCACCTCGAGCCCGGCGCTGGGCAGCCGCGCGTTCAGCGTCGAGCCGAACAGGCCGCTCAACTCGGCGAGCGCGTGTCCCGGCGGCGGTTCCCAGCCGTCCTCGTCGACGATCGCCTCGCCTGCCTGCGCGATGAGATGCCGCACGCGGGCGATGCCGTGGCCGTACCCGCTCATCATGGTGCTCAGCACGAGTCGCACGTCACCACCACCGTCCACAAGGGACTGAACGAAGCAGCCGACCGAGTCCGGCGGGATGATCCACTCCGGCCAGGTGGCCGCGAGCTCCGCCAGCGCGGCCGGGTTCACCCGCACCCGCCCGTCCGGGTCGGGCTCGGGCAGCGCGATCCGCCGGGCCTGGGCCCGCAGGTTCTCCAGCAGCCGCAACCGGGGCAGCCGGAACTCGGCGGGTCCCTCGAACCACGGTGCCTCCGAGCTCAGCAGCGCCCGCAGGTCCGCCGCGGCGGCGGTCCCGGCAGGGTCATCAGCAGCCAGGTCCTCCTGAACCCGCCGGTAGACCTCGAGGAACGGCACCGAGCTGCCGGCGCCGAAGCGTTCCCGGCAGTAGGTGCCCAGCGCGAGCTGCAGCGGCACGGCCCGGTCGAAGATCGCCAGGAACCGGCGCAGCACGTCGAGATCGTCCAGCGCGAGACGCCATTGGGCCAGCGACAGCGTGGCGGGCCGGTGCCGGACGACCGAGGTCTCGTGCACCGCGTCCCCGAGCGGCGTGACCGCGACGTCGAGGTGGGTGGTGAGCTCGTCGACCGCGCTGTGCACGGCGGCCAGCCGCTCGCGGTGGCCGGTGATGTCGGCGACCGGCACCGGGCGGCGCAGCTCGTCGTGCAGCTGGCCGACGAGCTTGGCGGTCTCCGGCTGCGAACGTGCGTCCAGCCAGTCGCGCAGGTCGCCCCACCAGTCGAGCGAGAAGTCCGCGACCGGCACGAAGAGCTCGAGCACTCCGGCGGTGACGAGGCGATCGACGAACCGGCGCGCGACCTGGATCGACTCGTCGCAGGCCAGCGCCAGCCCGGCGCGCAGCGCGGCGAGCGTCATGCCCTCCCGCCCGGCGATGCGCAGGCACTCCCGCACGGCCTTGGTGGCGAGCAGGCCGGTGATCGGCTCGGCCGGGGGCGCGCCGAGGAACCGCAGCCGCTCATCCGCTTCGTGGACGCTCGGGTTGACCCGCACGCGCACCGCGTCGGCGAGCTCCGGACAGGTCACGAGGGCACCCTTGACGGCGTCGAGATAGGCGCCGTCGAGCTCGAGCACACACTCCGGCTCGCCGGGGCCGGCGAACGCCAGCGCGGGACCACGCCGGGCCCATTCGCCGATGCCGGTGGTCATGAACGTGCTGTAAGGGCTGGTCTTCGCGGCGGCGCGGGAGACGTACTTGGCCAGCCGCAACAGCTTCTGCGGTTTCGGCCGGCGTCCGGGATCGGCCAGCCACCGGTGCGCCTCGTCCAGCAGCGTGGGGGCGGACAGCGCGAGACCGCGCCGCAGCCGGGGATCGGCGAGCGTCCAGCGCAGCGCCGTGAGCTCGGAGTCGCGTTCGAGGACGAGCAGGTCGGCGAGCCGCGTCTCGTCGTTCGCGGCCGCGGCCAGGCGGTCGATCCACTCGCACACCTGCCCGCGCAACGGTTCGCCCAGCACCTCTGCGACCGAGTCGTTCCACACCCGAGGTGGCGGCGTCTTCGAGCCGTGCAACGCGCGCCGCAGTCCCACGAGCTCAGGACGCGCCTGCGAGGTGGACCCGATGATGTCGAACAAAGCGTCCGCGAGAATGGCACCACGTCCGGTGAGCCACGATTTCTCGCGAATAATCCGCTGGGCCAGTCGAATCGATCCCGCGCGCCGCAGACCGTGCACCGCGGACACCGGCAGACCGGCCACGCGCACCACGGGCCCGGACCGCACGCGCCAGGAGTCAGCTGAAGACATCGCACTCTCCCCCATGGCGGGGGTGGTGCCGCCCCACGGCTGGCAGGGCGGCACCACCGTTGATCAGCGGCTCGTGCTGCAGCTGGTCTTGTGGTAGCTCGACGCCGTCAGTTCGGTGCCGTGGCCGGCCGTGAGGGACTCGATCTCCAGTCCGTCGGTGTCCGTGAGGTCGAACACGTCAAGGTCGTTGAGATCCAGGGACTCGCGATTCATTTCATCCTCCGATGTCGTTCAAATTCGAACAGCGCGCTGCAAACGATTTCAGCAGCGCCGCATCGAGGCGTCAATCGCGATCGGAGAGATTGCAGAAAAGATGAAATCCCGTGTTACGTAAGCTCTGCGGTCTTCGCGGCCCACGCGACCAGTTGAGACCGGGACTCGATTCCGAGCCTCGTCCGGATACTCCGGACCCGGCTCTCGACCGTGCGCTCGGACAGGCCCAGACCTGCGGCGATCTCCCGGCTCGTGCGGCCGCGCGCGAGCAGGCGAAGCACCTCCACCTCGGGCTCGCTCAGCTCGTCCACGGCTCGCGGGTTCTCCGTACCCAGCGCGTAGCCGACGACGTCGGCCAGCTCGACCTCCTGGGCCCACTCGGCGATCGACTCGGCGAGCGCGGCGGGCACGGCGGCCACCGCCGCGCTCTCCGCCTCCCGCACCCGGCCCCGCCACCACGGGTCCGCGACGATCCCCCGCTGGTCGCAGAGGTGCCCCACGGCCGTGAGCAGCCGGAGCGCGCGCTCGGGTTGCTTGCGGCGCAGGGCGAGCATGGCGACGCCCTCCAGCCGCCAGCGGCTGAGCATCATGCTGTCCCGGTTGACCGACAGGGCCTCCGTGAGCAGATCGTGCGCGGCCGCCAGATCGCCGCGTTCCAGCGCGATCACGGCGGCGGTGTGGGCCGTGGAGCTCGAATCCTCCCCCTCCGCCGGGACGCTTCTCGCGAGCTCGACCAGCCGGGCGGCCTGCGCCCAGTCGCCGTGCGCGAGCAACGCCCACGCCAGCCCGTTGAGCGCGTGTGCGTGCTCCCTGGCGTCACCGAGCACGCACGCGACCTCCGCACGCTCGCGGTCGATCCGGATCGCGTCGGCGTAGTCGCCGCGCATGACCGCGAGATACCCGGCCGTGCGCAGCAACGGGGTCAGATCCTCGTCCCGGCCCGAAGCGCGTGCTCGTTCGATCGCCTTGCGCAGCAACTCCTTCGCAGCGTCGGCGTCCCCGAGCATCTGTGCGATCCTGGCCGCCTCACGTACCGCGAGGACCCGGCTCGGCGAGTCCGGATGGTCGTGTTCGAGCTCCTGCACCAGCAGCCGGCGCGTGTCCTCGGCGTAGCCGTAGTTGATCCGAGCCGCCGCCAACGCCCCGGCCAGCAGCAACCGCCGCTCGTCGCCCGGCATCAGGTGGTCGATGGCGTGCACCAGGTTGTCGTGCTCGAGGAGCATCCGCTGCCAGGTGAGACTGCCCGCGCGCCGGACGTCGCCGACCAGGCCCACCAGCCACGCCACCATCCGTTGCCGCACCACGGTTTCCTCGCCGCTGGTGGTCAGTCGCTCGTGGGCGAAGTGCCGGATCGACTCGAGCATCCGGAACCGGTCGGCTCCGTGCCGCGTGACCAGCGACTTGCGCTCCAGGTTCCGCACCACCGCATCGGGTCTCGGGTGCGAGCCGGCCGCGACCGCCCTGGCCGCGTCGAGGTCGAACCCGCCGGCCAGCACCGACAGCCGCCGGAACACGGCCTGTTCCTCGGGCGTGAGCAGGTCGTGGCTCCAGCCGATCGCCGCCCGCAGGTCCCGATGCCGTCCCGGCGCGGACCGCCATCCGCTCACCAGCACGGAGAAGGGTTCGTCGAGCCGCGCGACGATCTCCTCCAGCGGCAACGGCCGCACCAGCCGCGCGGCCAGTTCGACCGCGAGCGGCAACCCGTCCAGCCGCTCGCACACCTCGGTGACCCGCACGAGCGTCTCGTCGGTCAGCTTGAACTCCGGCGTGACCCGCCGGGCCCGGTCGGCGAACAGCTCCACCGCGTCCGTGCCCAACCCGTACACCGGCAGCACCACCTCGCCGGGCAGGTGCAACGCCTCGCGACTGGTGACGAGCACCCGCAGGCCAGGGCACTCGGTGTGCAGCAGCGGCACGAGGTTCCTGCAGTCGTCCAGCACGTGTTCGCAGTTGTCGAGCACCAGCAACGCCTGCTCGGCCACCTCGTGCCACGCCGAGACGCCCAGCGCCGCCGCGACCGCGTCCGCGACCCGTGTCACCGAGGCGAGCTCGACCACCTGCGCGTGCTCGTACCGGCCCGCGAACTCCATGGCCAGCCGGGTTTTACCAGCGCCGGCCGTTCCGACGAGCGACACCAGCCGAGACGTGCGCACCGCGGCCGCCAGCTCGGCGAGCTCCGCCACCCGCCCGACGAACCGGTCCAGGCCGACTGGTTTCGGATGCTTTTCCCGTTGCCGGTAGGCGCGCTGCCGACACGCGTTCGAGCAGTAGCGCCCCCGTCCGGACAGGTCGCGACCGCACGTTACGCATCTCCCCACGAAACACCCCGCACTGTGGATGAACCGATTTCGAGGGTGCCACAAACCGTCACGAAGGAAGACGGCCGTCTCGTTTGGGCGCCTTGGGCTTTCGGGGAACCGACAGGTAATTCGGCAGCGTCACGCGGAACGTCGAGCCGCTGCCCGGCTCACTGCTGACCGACACGCTGCCGCCGTGCGCCTCCACGAGGTGCCGCGTGATCGCCAGCCCGAGGCCACTGCCTCCCGTCGCCCGGCTGCGCGACTTGTCCGCCCGCCAGAACCGGTCGAACACGTGCGGCAGGTCCTCGGCCGCGATCCCCGCGCCGGTGTCGGCCACCTCGACCACCGCGGAGCCGCCGTCAGGAAAGGCGCGCACCGTCACCGTTCCGCCGGACGGCGTGTAGCGAACGGCGTTGGCGACCAGGTTGCCGATCGCCTGGCGCAGGCGCACCGGGTCCGCCGTGAGGTGAGTCGGCGTCGTGTCCGCGGTGAGCGTCAGGTCCCGGCTCTGGTGCGCGGCCACGACCTGGGCGACGACGCCGGCGAGGTCGATCGGCTCGGGGTGCAGTCGCAGCGTGCCCGCGTCGGCGTGCGCGAGGTCGCGCAGGTCGTCGACGAGTCGTTGCAGCAGAAGGGATTCCTCCAGCAGCATCGCGATCAGCGCCGGGTCGGCCCTGGCCACGCCGTCCTGCGTCGCCTCCAGCCACCCGGTGATGTTGCCCAACGGGGTGCGCAGCTCGTGCGCCACGTCGCTGACCAGTGCCTGGCGCTGGCGTTCGGTCTCGGCGAGCCGCTCGGACATCGCGTTGAAACCGCTGGCGAGCTCGCCGAGCTCACCCGACCCCGCCTCGACCCGCACGGTG
This sequence comes from Lentzea sp. NBRC 105346, assembly GCF_030269605.1. Lineage (GTDB taxonomy): Bacteria > Actinomycetota > Actinomycetes > Mycobacteriales > Pseudonocardiaceae > Lentzea. Next base: position 274,606 of record NZ_BSTQ01000006.1, on the reverse strand, counting down.
CGGTCCCCGTCGCCCATCTGTTTCGTCGCGGCGGTCAGCGCCCGGATCGGCCGCACCAGCTGCGTGGCCGTGAGCCACGACGCGAAGCCCGCCAGCGCGAGAATCCCGAGTGCTGTCAACGCGATCCTCGTGACCCCCGCCGTCGACAGGTCGACCGGCCGCGGCTCGTCACCGGTCGGCGTGGTGAGGAACAGCAGCGCGGGCGGTGCGACGTACGGGCGCAGCTGCTCGCGCCGGGCACTCGCGAGACACGCGGCGACCTCGGGCTCCTGCGGGCGCGCGGTGCGGTACCAGTCGATCGACTCCGGCCTCGCCCACTCCAGGTCGTCCTTCACGCGGTTCGGCAGCCGGTCGACGCAGCCGCGCAGCAACCCGATGAGCTCGGTGCTCGCCGCGCGTTCGGTGTCGGTCGGGACGAGCAGCGAGTTGCCGAATGTGCAGTCCCCATCGAACCTCGCGCCCCCATGCTCGGCCCTGGGGTGGCCGTTGGGGGCCTCGACCACCTTGTACATCGGGTCGCAGAGCGCGAGCCGGTCCGCCACCGTGCGCAGCTTCTGGTGCTCCAGCTCGGTGAGCCGGAACGGGCCGACCGCCCGTTCGTCGATGTCGCCCCGGTCTCCCGGCTTGAGCACCAGGTTGACGTTCAGCGGGTCGACCTGCGCCTTGGGGGTCACCGGCAACTGCGGCGAGCTCGCGTCGCCCGAGTCGGCGAGCGGCCGGCGGTCCGGGGTGGTCAGGGCGATGCGGCGGCCGGTCTGTTTCGCCAGCTTGTCCACTGTGGACTTCACGTCGTGCCACGAGTTGTTCTTGGCGGCGTAGCCCAGGAGTTCGTCGTACAACGCCGCGTCGGTCGCGAGGGCGTCGCCCTGCTCCTGCCGGATGCTGCCGGTGGTCGCCTGGCTGGCGAGCCACGCGGTGAGGCCGATGGCGCAACCCGCGATGAGCAACGACATCGTGAAGATCCGGCCGAGGAGACTCATACCAGTTTGTAGCCAATGCCATAGACGGTGAGCAGCCGCTCGGGATTACGCGGGTCGCGTTCGATCTTGCGGCGCAGCTTCATCATGTGCACGTCGACCGTGCGCGCGGTGATGAACCCGTCCTCCAGCAGCTGCCCGCGCGTGAACACGCGCTGCGGCTGAGCGGCCAAAGTGGACAGCAGCCGGAACTCGGCCGGGGTCAGGCTGATCGGCTCGCCGGCGAGCGTGACCTCGTGCCGGATCGGGTCGACGACGAGGTCGCCGACCTTGAGCACGGTGGCCTTCGTCTCGCGCGCCCGGCCGGTGCGCCGCAGGATCGTGCGCACCCGCGCCACCATCTGCCTGGGCCGGAACGGTTTGGTGATGTAGTCGTCGGCGCCGAGGTCGAACCCGAGCAGCACGTCGTCCTCGTCGGCCCGTGCGGTGAGCAGCACGATCGGCACGTCGGACTCGGCGCGCAGCGCGCGGCACACGTCCAGGCCGTCCACCGCGGGCATCATCACGTCCAGCACGAGCAGGTCCGGGTTGCGTCTGCGGGCCTCGTCGATCGCCGCACGGCCGTCGTGCACGACCACCACCGAGTGCCCGTCGTGCTCCAGGTAGCGACGGATCAGCTCGGCCTGGTTCTCGTTGTCCTCCGCGACGAGGATGTGGGCGCACACGCCGGCAGTATGCCGGGCTTCACCGGAGTCAAGCGCGGCGTAAACAGGTTCTTCACAGGTTCCGGCGAACGTCTGTCCCATGCGGACCCGACTCGTTCTCTCGACCTGCGCCGTCACCGCACTCGTGCTGACCGGCGTGCACCTCGGGCAGCGCTCGCTCGCTGAGGAACCGGTCACCCCCACCGGTTCGGTGGCGGCTGTGGCGACTCCCACAGCTCCCTCGAAGCGCGTGTACGCGTCGAGCTCCGACCTGCCGGACGGCGAGGCGATCCCGGCAAGCGGTGCGGGCACGTGGCACGTGGTGCCCGGCACGTCCGCCAAGACGGGATCCGGGCCGCTCGTCACCTACTCGGTCGAGGTGGAGGACGGGGTCACGGTCGACGAGCAGGCGTTCGCCCGGTTCGTGGAGACCACGCTCGCCGACCCGCGCGGCTGGACCGCCAGGGGTGAGCGTTCGGTGCAGCGGGTCGACAGCCGGCCGGCGCTGCACATCAGGCTGACATCCCAGCACAGCGCGCGGGAGATCTGCGGCTACGAGATCCCCGTCGACGTCTCGTGCCGCGACGGGCAGGCGGTCGTGCTGAGCGCGGCCCGCTGGATCCGCGGCGCGGTGGCGTTCGACGGGGATCTGGAGAACTACCGGCGCTACATGGTGAACCACGAGACCGGGCACTTCTTCGGTCAGGGGCACCGGGCCTGCCCGGCCGGCGGCGGGCCCGCGCCGGTGATGATGCAGCAGACGTTCAGCGTGTCCAACGACGAGATCGTCCGGATCACCGGCGGCGTGCCCCAGGGCGCGGACATTCCGCAGGACGGCAAGGTGTGCAGGCCGAACCCGTGGCCGTACTGACCACGGGCCCGGCCGTACGCACTCAGCCCACGGTGCCGCGCACCGCCAGGCCGGCCACATCCGAGTAGAAGCACCCGGCCGCGCTCTTGCCCGGAGCGCAGTCGATCTCGGGATGCAGGGACACCTGGTTGGCCAGGATGGTCAAGCGGAGGAACCGCACCTTCGCCGTGCTCCCGGACGCCAGCGCGATCGGATGCAGCGCGCCGAGCTCCTTGGTCGTGTAGCTCGCCTTGCCCGCGGCGACCCACGTCGTGCCGTCCACCGACGTCTCCACCGTGACGTCCTTGGCCGCCGCGGACGAGTCGTCGCCGCAGGTGCCCGACGGGTCGATCTCGACGGCCGACACGTCGACGGCCTGACCGAGCTTGATCGTGATGGACCTCGGTTCGAGCCCGCCGCCCGCGGCCTTCGTCGCGTCGGTGGACCAGCCGCCGCTGCCCGTGGGCGTCCGCCGCAGCAGGTCGGACGGGCCACAGCCGTACTGGGAGTAGTCGGCGCCGTTGAACGCCGTCACCTCGGCACCCGTCGTCGACGTCGCCCAGTCGCGGCGCAGCGCCCAATCGACGGTGTTCTTGCCGGACCGCACACTCACCGCGCGCTGCTGACCGTCCATGCCGGGGATGAACGCGTACATCTTCGGGTACGTGCCGGGCACGACGTTCTCGATCGTGTAGCGACCGTCCTCGTCGGTCGCCGCCCACTTGTCACCGAAGAAGCCCGAGTCGTGGCCGGCGATCCGCACCGCCGCGCCGGTCACGGGCAGGCCCGTCTCGGAGTCGACGACCCGGCCGGAAACCGACCCGGTGGGCGTGCCCGTGGGCGGCGGCGTGCTGAAGTCCTCGGCCGGCCTGACGTCGGCACCGGTCACCGAGCCCGCGAAGAAACCCATGCCGCGTTTGGCGAAGACCTGCCAGATCTTCGTGTGCGCCTGACCGCCGTTGACGACGGAGTCGGCCTGGAGGATCGAGTTGCGCATGTCCAGGAAGGACGGGCTGGCGGGCGTGAGCTCCATCGCCCTGGTGACCAGCGACCTCGTCAGCGGGACGCCCAGCGCGGTCCGCAGGTCCCACAGCGTCTGCGCCCAGATCTCGCCGTCGGCGTGCACCTCGGCGAAGTCGATGACGCGGCCGTAGTCGCCGTAGGTGTAGCCGCCTGGGCCGGCACCGGGCGAACCGGGGCACTTCGGCGAGGTCGTGCCCACCGGGCAGTCCGTCGGCTCGCTGCGGAAGTTGTTCTGGCCGGCCGAGAGAGCGCCGCCGTTCACGATCTCGCCGGGCTCGGCGGTGTCCTTCACCAGCTTCTTCTCGGCGAGGTAGTCGAAGGCGTACCAGTCGCCCCAGGCCTCGCCCATCGCATAGGACTGCTCGGCGTCCAGAGTGGACAGACCGGAGGAGTCGACGACGAGCCGGTTCGACAGGCCGTGGACGTACTCGTGGAAGACGACCTCCGCCACGTCACCCATGTTGCCCGCGATCAACGTGTCGTTGGGGTCGTCCGGGTTGTGGGTCAGGAACATGCCCATGTTGGGCGGCTGCCCGTCGGGCGGCGTCGCCATGAAAGCGTTGTTGTAGGGCACCTTGTCCTTGCCCACGCCGAGCAGGGTGTGCGCCTCGACGGCGTCGCCGTCGGTCTTCTCGAAGTTGCCCGCGCTGCTGGTGAAACCGATCGGGAACGACGCGAGGTGGTCGTGGAACGTGCCGATGTAGGACAGCACCTGCACCGCGTTCTGCTCGCGGTTGACCTTCCAGGAGCCGTCGGTCTTCGGGTCCCAGGTGCACCGGTACGCCGCGGAGCACGGTGAGCCGACCTTGGTGGTGAAGTCCTTGAACCTGTAGCGGAAGGTGCCGTCGGCGTTGCGGCCGACCTCCTCCTCGGGCTGGATCTTGTAGTCGCCGTTGTAGTCCGATCCCACGTGGGCCACGTTGCCGTCGAGGACCTTGGCGCCGGCCGGCAGCCAGCCGCGCGCGGCCAGGTCGACCTCCTGCTGCTTGCCCGGCTTGGCACCCCAGGCGAGCCCGGTGGTGTCGTCGGAGTGCTTCTGCACGAGGTTCTTGCGGAACAACAGGGTGCCGTCGCGGGCGTCGACGACCTCGAGGTACATCTCGTCGAGCTTCGGCCTGGCGATGGTCGACCAGGCGAGCCGCACGGTGTCACCGTCGAAGAACGCGACCTGCTTCGAGTCCTTGGCGGGCGCCGCCTTCGCCGCGACGCCGAGCCGCTGCGGCAGGCCGCGCACCGGCGAGCCGTCGAGCTGGATGAGCCGGCCGTCCTTGGCGACGTGCGCCTTCAGGCCATTGCCGAACAACGGGACCCCGCCCGCCTGCTGCACGAAGGACAGGTGGTGCGTGCCCGCGGCGTCGACGTAGTCCTTGCGGAGCTTGAGGTTGCCCTGGTCGGCCGCGGTGAGGCCGACGGCGTTCTCGTGCTCCCGCAGGTACCGCAGCGCGATCTCCTGCGCGGGCAGCGAGCTGGGGCCGGTGAGGAACCCGTCGGTGCGCCCGAGCACGCGTGGCGTGCCGGTCAGCTCATCGACGTCGACGAGCGCCTGCTGCCCGAGCTCGGCGCGGATCCGGCCCGTGTCGGCGACCCGCTGGGCGGCGAGCCCGTGTTGCCTGGTCTTGCGGATGTCGAAGTCATTTGTGGTTCTTGTCTTCGCGTCTTCCGGGCCTTTGGCGGCGGCGCCGATGGCGGGCGCTGCCGTGAGCGTGAGGATCGCGGCGCCGGCCACGGCACACGCCGCGACTCGTGACCGCGTTGAACGCAGCATGACGGGATGTCCTCGATTCATCAGGGCGGGGCATCGAAATCACTACCAGCCCGAACCCGCGGGACATCAGACGTCGATCGACCAGGAAACCGTTTCCACAAGTAGCCGTAGGACGCAGCCAACCGAGACGCGCGACCGTCCACTGCGGACTATTTGCACGACTGGCCGGTCAGAACGCCGGCGGGTCGGTGCGCCGTCCGATGGATGCGCGCCGGCGCGTTGCAAATGGCCTGGACCACTTCGGAACGCGGTCACCTCGGCGACCGAGTCCGGTTCACCAGCGCCGCGATCCGCTCGGGCCACAACTCGCGCGACAGGTTGTGCCCCATCCCGTCGAACACCACCCGCAACGGTAGCGAAAACTCCACAATGGACCTTGTGTCGTTTCGCTGACATGAACTGCTTGCGCCTGCAACACTGCCCGCCATGATCGAGACCGCGGCACTGGCCGGCTTCTGGGCGGCCCACGGCATCTGGAGCGTCTCCGACGGCGAGACGCTGATCCCGATCCTCGCCTACGAGCACGCCGACGGCGAACGCGGCTGGGACCGCTACCTGATCGACGACGACATCGGCGTGTCCGCGCGTGCCGCGCAGGAGGCGTTCGAGACCAACGAACACGGCGCACTGCGCGCGGTGCTCGTGATCGACACCTACCTGCACTCCGACGAGGGCCGCCGGGACGCGTTGCTCGTCGAGGCCGTGCGGTACGGCCTGGAGCCGTTGTCGATCAAGATGGCGGTCCCGTACCTCCCGAAGACGGAATCGTCGGACTTCGCGGTTTTCAGCCCGAAGTTCATGGAGGATCCCGGGTTCGACGAGGCCGCGGTTGCAGATGCGTTCTTCGCGGGCGTCGACTCACACGACCATGCCGCGCCCGTGTGGAATGCGCATCTGCACCCGTCGGCGGTCCAGGAGTACTAGCAGCCGACCTTGACCGAGCTCAGCCGCGTCGCGGTGTAGGTGGTGCTGTTGGTGCCGTCGCTCAGGTTGCCGGGCCACCCGAACAGGTGGTCTCCGCGGTAGTTCGGGTCGCTGTAGCCGTGGAAGCACTTGCCGCTGCGGTTGCGGATGGACCAGACGTTGTTGTCGACGCCCTGCAGTCGCAGGTCGCTGGAGCCGACCCGGAAGTAGGCCATCTTGCCGGTGCCGTTGGACCCGGTGAACAGGCACGCGTAGCCGGCCGGGCAGCGGTCGAAGCCGGTCGCGGCCGAGCTCGGGCTCACCATTCCCAGCATCGACACGCCCGCTACCAGGCCGATCATGGCTGCCCTGAAGGACTTTCGCATCTTTCTCCCCTTGTGCGTCTCAGCGTTCGCGCGAAAGCTAGCAACGCTCCGGGGGAGCCCGCGGAAGTTTTCAGCCATTACTGAAACGAACCGGTCCGTCTCGAATGGACACCGCCCGATCGAGTCACATCGGCTCAAAAACTTGACTCATTCAAGAAAACGGGCAAGACTTCGGCTGTGCCCACGGCCTCCGACTTCAAGCGCATGCTGCGCGACGCCTCGTTGCGTGTGACGAGCCCGCGGATCGCAGTCCTGTCCGCGGTGCACCAGCACCCGCACTCGGACACGGACTCGATCATCGGGATCGTGCGCGACGGGCTCGGCGCAGTGTCCCACCAGGCCGTTTACGACGTGTTGCGCGCGCTGACCGCGGCGGGACTGCTGCGGCGCATCGAGCCGCCAGGGTCCCCGGCGCGCTACGAGGCGCGGGTCGGAGACAACCACCACCACATCGTGTGCCGGTCCTGCGGCGTCATCGCCGACGTGGACTGCGCGGTCGGGGAGGCACCCTGTTTGACCGCATCGGATGATCATGGCTTCGAGATCGACGAGGCGGAGGTCATCTACTGGGGCATCTGCTCTGGTTGCTCGACTTCAACCAGTTCCTGAACACCTGGAAGGATTCCCGTGTCCGACAGTCCTAACGCCGTCATCGGAGAGATGAACGAGGAGGGGGCGGGCGGCTGCCCGGTCTCGGCAGGGCGTTTCAACCACCCGACCGAGGGTGGTAGCAACCGCGACTGGTGGCCGAACCAGCTCAACCTGAGGATCCTCCGCAAGCACCCCGTCGTGGCCAACCCAATGGGCGGGGAGTTCGACTACGCCGCCGAGTTCAAGACGCTCGACCTCGACGCCCTGGCCCGGGACGTCGACGAGGTGCTCACCGCGTCGAAGGACTGGTGGCCGGCCGACTTCGGCCACTACGGCCCGTTCATGATCCGCATGGCGTGGCACAGCGCCGGCACCTACCGGATCGAGGACGGCCGCGGTGGCGCCGGCGCCGGCATGCAGCGGTTCGCGCCGCTGAACAGCTGGCCCGACAACGGAAACCTGGACAAGGCGCGCCGCCTGCTGTGGCCGGTGAAGAAGAAGTACGGCCGCAAGATCTCGTGGGCCGACCTGATGATCTTCGCGGGCAACCGCGCGCTGGAGACCATGGGCTTCAAGACGTTCGGCTTCGCCGGCGGCCGCGCGGACGTGTGGGAGCCCGACGAGGACGTCTACTGGGGCCCCGAGCGCACCTGGCTCGGCGACGAGCGCTACTCCGGTGACCGCGAGCTGGAGAACCCGCTGGCCGCGGTGCAGATGGGCCTCATCTACGTCAACCCGGAGGGCCCCAACGGCAACCCGGACCCGCTGGCCGCGGCCCGCGACATCCGCGAGACGTTCCGCCGCATGGCGATGAACGACGAGGAGACCGTCGCGCTCATCGCCGGTGGTCACACGTTCGGCAAGACGCACGGCGCCGCCGACCCGGAGAAGTATGTCGGCGCCGAGCCCGAGGCCGCTCCGCTCGAGGAGCAGGGCTTCGGCTGGAAGAACAGCTTCGGCTCCGGCAAGGGCCGCGACGCGATCACCAGTGGCCTCGAGGTCACCTGGACGTCGACGCCCACGCAGTGGAGCAACGGGTTCCTCAAGAACCTGTTCGAATACGAGTGGGAGCTGACCAAGAGCCCGGCCGGCGCCCACCAGTGGGTGGCGAAGGACGGCGCCGGCGCGAACACCGTGCCGGACCCGGAGGACGGCTCGCTGACGCGTCCGCCGACGATGCTCACCACGGACCTCGCGCTGCGGTTCGACCCGATCTACGAGCAGATCTCGCGCCGCTTCTACGAGCACCCGGAGCAGTTCGCCGACGCGTTCGCCCGCGCGTGGTTCAAGCTGACGCACCGCGACATGGGCCCGATCCAGCGCTACCTCGGCCCGCTGGTGCCGCAGGAGGAGCTGATCTGGCAGGACCGCGTCCCGGCCGTCGACCACGAGCTGATCTCGTCCGACGATGTGGCCGCTCTGAAGGAGCAGATCCTTGCCTCGGGTCTGACGGTCGCCCAGCTCGTCTCGACGGCGTGGGCGTCGGCCTCGACGTTCCGTTCGAGCGACAAGCGCGGCGGCGCCAACGGTGCCCGCATCCGCCTGGAGCCGCAGCGGAACTGGGAGGTCAACGACCCGGACAACCTGGCGCAGGTGCTGCGCACGCTCGAGGGCATCCAGCAGTCCTTCGGCAAGAAGGTGTCGCTGGCCGACCTCATCGTGCTGGGCGGCGCCGCGGCCATCGAGAAGGCCTCCGGCTTCACCGTGGAGGTCCCCTTCACGCCCGGCCGCACCGACGCGACGCAGGAGCAGACCGACGTCGAGTCGTTCGCCCCGCTCGAGCCGACCGCGGACGGCTTCCGCAACTACCGCGGCAAGGGCAACCGCCTGCCGTCGGAGTACCTGCTGGTCGACCGCGCGAACCTGCTCGGTCTCAGCGCGCCCGAGCTGACCGTCCTGGTGGGCGGCCTGCGGGTGCTGGGTGCCAACTACCAGCAGTCGTCGCTCGGTGTCCTCACGTCCACGCCGGGGGCGCTGACCAACGACTTCTTCGTGAACCTGCTCGACATGGACACGGAGTGGAAGGCTGTTTCGGAGGACGCGGAGACCTTCGAGGGCCGCGACCGCGCCACCGGTGCCGTCCGGTGGACCGGCAGCCGCGTCGACCTGGTGTTCGGCTCGAACTCCGAGCTGCGCGCCATCGCCGAGGTGTACGCCAGTGACGACGCGCGCGAGAAGTTCGCGCGGGACTTCGTGGCCGCCTGGGTGAAGGTGATGGACGCCGACCGGTTCGACGTCTGATCTCTCGCCAGCCGAAAGGCCGCTCACCGATTTCCGGTGGGCGGCCTTTTCGCATTGGCGGCGCGTTGGTCCGGCGTTGGCGGCTACCCCCAAGCTCGAGGCTGACCCAGTAACCGCGCGCCCAGGGGAAGCCCGATGTACATCGATGAGCCCGCGAACGCCGCCGACCAGCAGCCGCCGCCCCCGTTGTCCGTGAACGGCCACGCCGTCGCGCTGGGCACCAACGTCAGTGCGGGTCAGGTGTCCCTCGACCCGGCCACCGGCGACCAGCTGCGCAAGCTGCTGCGCGAGCAGATCGACCAGGTGGAGTCGTGGCTCGAGCGCGCGGGCCGGCTCGCACGTCCCGCGCCGCTGGGCACGAACCCGGTGGGTGACGCGATGTCCTCGAAGTTCGAGGCGCGCGCGGACGGCGACCAGCTCTCGTTCATGAACGTGATGACCGCGTACCGCACGGTGCTGGAGCAGACGCACGAGTCGGTCGACACGGCGATCAAGAACTTCGTCCAGGTCGACGACGACCACCACGGCGACATGCAAAAGCTCAGCGGCAGCTGACCATCCCCCTGAGAGCGAGTCATGGCCACCGAGAACTTCCTCGTGCTCAAGGACACCCAGAACTGGGCGTCCCGCTCGCACCGCGAGCTGTACGACTCCGTGCACAACAACAACGACCCCGGCCAGACCGGCCAGATCGGCTCCGAGTGGGGCCAGTTCGGGTCCGAGCTGACCGAGTGCGCGCAGCACATCACCAAGCAGGTCGAAGCGACCGAGACCGGCTGGACCGGTGAGGCCGCGGACGGTGCGCGGCTGGCGTTGAAGAAGCTCGCGGAGTGGGTGACCGAGACCGCGCGGACGGCCGTCGAGCTGGGCAACCGGGTCGCCGAGCAGAGCCGCGTCATGGAGACCGCGCGGGCCAACATGCCCGAGCCCCTGGAGTTCGACTGGGCCCAGGCGGCCGCGACGATGAGCGGGACCGGGCTCGCCGCGTTCAGCGCCTCGGCCGCGGACGTGCAGGCCGCCAACGAACAGGCGCGCGCCGCGCACGACCAGGCCGTCACCGTGATGTCCACAATGGAGCAGGCGTCGCGGACGATCGACGAGTCCACGCCGGTGTTCACCGCGCCGTTCAACCCGGTGACGGGCAAGGAAGAAGCGCCGCCGCAGCCGATGATGCTGCGCAGCACCGAGGGCCCGACGCTCGGCACCGCCGCACCGCCCGCGACCGCGCAGCCGGCCGGCGGTGCCGCCGCTCCCCCGCCCCAGTACCAGCAGCAGTCCGCCACCACCGCGGCGTCCTACGCCCCGCCCGCGGCACCTGCTGCCTCCGCGCCGGGCGGGTACCAGGCGCCGGAGCAGCCGTATTACCGGCCGGACAGCACGACCGCGGCGGCGGCCGCGTCCACGGTGACGCCGTCCGGCACGTACACGCCGCCCAAGCAGCCCGCGTACCAGAACCCTTACTCGGGCAACTACCAGCAGCAGCCGGGCATGTACCCGCCCGCCGCGGCCAAGTCCGGCCAGCCGCCGATGAACAAGGCGCCGCAGGGCGTTCCTCCGCAGAACATGCGGCCGGGCATGCCTGGTGGTGGCGGTGCGGGCGGTGGCGGCCGGGCCGGGTTCGGTGGCGGCTTCGGGCCGGTTCCCGGTGGTCCCGGCGGTGGTCAGACGGCTCCGGGTGGTTCGACCGGCGTGATGCAGCCCGGTCGCGGTCCGGTGATGCCCGCCGGTGGTGCCGCGGCGGCAGCGGCAGCGGGTGGCGGCGCTCCCATGGGCGGCGCCCCGATGGGTGGCGCGCACGGCGGTCGCGGTGACGAGGACAAGGAACGGCGTTCGCCCGGCTACATCATCGGCGGCAACCTCTTCGAGGTGCCCGGCGCGGACCTTCCGCCGCCCGTCATCGGCGGTGCCAAGAAGAAGAAGGCGGACCCGTCGTGATCACTCCCGAGTACCTGCTGACGCCCGCCGAGCTGGACGTGCTGTGGCACGAGCTCGAACTCGGCCGGCTGCCCTACCCGCTCGACGTGCCGAGCGTCGGCGGCACGGCGGACGAACGCGCGCGCATGCGCCGCACACTGCTGGACGAACGCCCTGATCTCGTTGGCGACCAACGACTCGCGGACTTCCTCCGGCTGCTGGCCGAGCACGAGATCGCGGTCGACGCCGTCGCGCACCTCGAACGCCCGGTGCGCGCGGTGGCCGTCTCCTCCGGTGACCGCGCGGTGCTCGCCGTGATCGACAGCGACCGGGTCGGGCTGCTGGAGATCCGGCCCACCGCCCTCGCCCGGTCGATCGTCGAGGTGTTGCCCGACGGTGCCGCCGGTCCCGGTATCGCGTTGTCGTTGCGGCAGGAGACGCTCGACGCGGCGGTGCGGCTCTACGAGGACCCGCCCGAGGATGACGACGATCCTTGGGGCGGCACGGATCTGAACGAACGTGACGCGCTGCGACAGGCCGGACTGTCCGAACAGGACGCCGCCCAGATCGCCGAGCTGGCCGCCGGGCGGGTGGCCGGTGGGCAGTTCGGGGTCTCTCGCTGGTCGCAGTTCCGGACCGAACGCGCCGGTGCGCTCATCACGTGGTTCGACACGCACAACGGCCGGTATCTGATGGTCAACGAGAACGGGTGGCTCTCCTTGTCTCCCACCGACAACGAGCGGATCGCCGCCCGGATCTCCTCGGTGCTGACCACAGTCTGAGGAACCAAAGCGCCCGGCTTCGTAAGGTTAGGCCGCGAGGGCCTGAGCTCGGTATTCAACCGGGCTCAGGCCCTTGAGCGTGGTGGAGATGCGGGTGGTGTTGAACCAGTCGATGTACTCGTGCAGTGTCGCGGTGAGTCCTCGGCGGTATCGGACCTGTTGTGGTGGAACAGTTCTTCCTTCAGACGGCCGAAGAAGTTCTCCGCCGCCGAGTCGTCCAGGCAGTTGGCTCGCCGGGACATCGACTGAGTCAGGCCCGCGTGGTCGAGCAGGGCACGCCAGGAGGCCTGCTGGTACTGGAAGCCCTGGTCGGAGTGCACCAGCGGGTCTGACAGTTTCGGGCCGTCGCGTCAGCCCGGAATCGTCATCCTCGCGTAGACGTTGCGCCGATCCACCTCTAGGTTCGTGGATCCCTCCGGCACGTCCCGCCCGTGCGAGATCGGCAGAATCCGGATCTGGTCGGCCCCGAGCCGGTAGGCCGGCGGAATGTCACTCTGCAACTCGTCCAACAGGCGCGAAACCTCGGCCCGAGTCCAGGCCGCGGCGACATCGGCCCGCTGCTGACCCGTACGAGTGCCGTGCAGCCGGTCGTTGCCGTACCCGTGCAGGTGGATCTCGGGCAGTCGCATCCCGTTGCGGTGCCGCCACAGCGCGGCTTCGACCGTGGTCGAGGCGAGCCCGGTCAGCATGTTGTTCGCGATCCCCGGCAACCGCTGCTCGCCGGACGCCACGCGCGCCGGGTCGAGGTTCTTCGCGTCCGCCATGTCCATCTTGAACTCGGCCGACGTGCGGTTGGCCGCCGTCACCGCCACGAGCGGGTTGGCGACCTGCATCTGCGCGCTCGGGTCGTCGACGTGGCCCCACTTGTCGAAGAACGAGTCGCCGTTCGACTTGCTGTACTGGCCGAGGAACCACATCTGGCCCGGCTGCGGCAACTGGGCGCCGGCGATGCTGTTGATGGCCGTCCGGGCGGCCAGGTCGGCACCCTTGAGCGCCGTCTCCGCGGCCTGCCGGTCACCGCCGACGACGGCGGGGTCGGCCAGTCGCAGGCGGCTGTCCTGGATCACGGCGAGCGCGTCAACGAGCTGGAGCTCCGCCGCGGGCGGGCCCGGCTGCGACTGCAGCCAGGCCTTGACGGCGGGCAGGTTGTGGCCGTGGTTGCGCAGGTTCTCGTTGATGGCCTGGTCCAGCAGGTGCTTGCGGTACCCGCCCTGCCGCACGGTCTCGACGGTGATCTGCATGTCGTTGCTCGCGCTGTTCACCGCGACCGAACCGAAGTGGTAGCCCCACACCTGCGCCAGCTGCTGGCCGGTGCCCGTGCGGGCGAAGTTCAGGCCGTAGTTGGCACCCTGCGCGTCCGGCGCCGCGATCGACTGAATCACGTACGCCTCACCCGGTTGCGCCCACGCGAACTGGTTGACGCCCAGTTGTTCGGCCGCGGCGTCGAGACGGGCGCGTGCGTCGGTGCCCGGCACCAGCGCGGCGCCGTACTGGCGGCCCACGAGCGGCGGGTCGATGGCGGTATCGGCCATGGCGGCGCTCACCTGCTGGGGCGTGAGGCTGTTTGGCCCCAACGGGTTCTGCGCGAACTGGGCCAGTGCGAACGCCATCTCGTGCGTGCCGTTGTACACCAGCGGCCCGCCGTTGGAGACCTTGCCGGCGACCGGCGTCCCGCCAGGCGGGCGCATGATCGCCAGGCTGTGCGAGCCGCCGATCACGCCCTGTGAGAACTCGCTGCAGACGCCCGGTGGCGTGCTGTTGAAGTGCGGCGTGACCTGGAGCAGCGTGGTGCCGTCGTGCGTCACCGTGTTGCCGGGCACCACCTTCAGCCGCAGCTTGCTGCCGACCTCCTTGAGCCGCGCCTGCGCGTCCGCGATCACCTCCGGCGTCGCGTAGAACTCCTTGAACTGCGTGGTGTTGTCACCCAGTGGCAGCGCGATCGTGTTGTCCACGGCGAACATCAGCGGCGGCTGGGCGCCGACGCCGGTCTGGACGACCGGCAGCACCGACGGGAACTGCCCCGGCCGCGTCTGCATCGTGACGTCGCGCGCGTGCCGCAGGAACTGCGGCTCCACGCCGTCGCTGGAGAACTGGTAGTCGTACGTCGCGACCGGCGCGGTGTAGCCGTCGAGAATCGAGGCGGCGTAGTCGGAGTTCGCGTCGTACGCGGAGATCATGTCGTCGAGGAACGAGTTCATGGACTGCCGGTCCGCACCATCGGGGTCCATCACCTCGGCGACACCGGTCTCCGGGTTGAACGTGATGACGTGACCGGCGTCCACATCGGACACAGTGGACTCGGCGTACAGGTCACCGGTGCGGCGGGTCGGCGAGTTCGGCAGCTCGGCGTCGCGGTCGAACGTGCCGGACGGCGTGGCGAGCGCGTCCGCGACCGCCCGCGCCGTCACCGGACCGCTGTTGTGCAGCGTCAACGCGATCTGCGCGACGTCCACACCGTTCGCGATGGTCGCCGCGTGGACCATGAGGTCCTGCAGCTCGGCGGGCGGTAGCCCCAGGGCCAGCACCGCCTGCCCCGCCGGGTTCGCCTCCAGGCCGGCGACCAGCGCCGTGTGCCGTGTGGGCGCGTTGGGCAGCGCGTCACCGATCTCGCGGGCCGCGGTCTCGGCGGCGACCGCGCCGTTGTGGTGTAGCTCGAACGCCACGTGCGCGACCGCCGCCGGCGTGGCCGCCGCGGGGTTCGGGCTGAACTGGTCGACGAACGTCTGCGCGTGCACCATCAGCGACTCGATGTGCGGCAGGTCGAGGTCGGCGAGCACGGCGCCCTCGGCTCCGCCGTCGCGGCGCAGTCCGGTCACCACTGGCGACTCGGTGTGCACCGGCGGCGGGTCGGCGAACACCAGCGCCGGCGGCTGACCGGGGCTGAACCTGATCAGCGGCTCCGCGTCCGGCGCCGACTGCTGGTGGCGCGTCACGATGTCGTTGAAGATCTTCTCCTGGAACGCGCCCTGCGGCTCCCAATACATGTGCGCGCCGTGCTGCACACCGATGTTGCGCTTGGTCAGCAGCCACACGTCGAGGTCGTAGTCGTCGACCTCCAGCGCGCTGCCGTCGTCGGGGCGGCGGATGTGGTAGACGTCGTGGTCGCCGGTGATGTGCCTGAACCCGTTGGGCGTGTTGGCCTGCACGATGCCGTTCTCGATGCGGTACCGGCCCTGCGCCTCCAGCGACTCGAACTCCTCGGCCAGCTCCGCGAACTCCCGCTTGCGGTTCTCGTAACGCTGGCGCACGCGTTCCCGGACGTCCGGATCCAGCGAGTCGTAGTCGGGTTGCCGAGGATCGAAGTAGCCCACCAGGCCGATGGTGTCCGGCGAGGCGCCGAGGTGGACGTCGAGACTGCTGATCGTCTTGGCCTTGATGTCCTTCGGCTTCGGGACCGCGCCCTCCTCCAGCCACCGCACGGAGTCCGGGTTCGTCGGCCGCACGTCGTAGACGAGGTTGAACCGGTCCGCGAGCTTCTGGAACCGCTGCTGGTTCACCTGCGGCATGCCGAACTCGTCCTGCAACCGTTGCGGCGTCAGCGGTCCGCTGATCGGCCGCGGCGACGACCACTCGCCCTCGAGCAGGCGCGGCGGGCGCGGTGCCGTGTCGACCTGCGCGTCCAGGTCGTCGAACAGATCCTCGACGAACGTGTCCGCGACCTTCGGCACCTCGGTGTCGATCTTCGGTGCCTCCACGGCGTTGTGCACCTCGGCGGCGAACCCGTCGGACACCGTCGGGATGTTCACGTCGTCGAGGAACGTGTTGGGCGGCACCGCGTTCGGGTCGATCGCCACCGGCGCGGGCGCGATGTTGAACGACTCCAGCGCCTTCATGCGGTTCTCGATCAGCCACAGGTTGCGTGGCTTCAGCGACGCGTCCGGTGCGTCGATGCCGGCGGTCATGGGCGCGTTGTCGTTGACGACGCGACCCTTGCCGTCCTGGTGCTGGAAGATCGGCTTGACCTTGCCGGTCTCGAAGTACTCGTCGTGCAGGCCCAGGAAGTGCCCGACCTCGTGCGCCAGGCGCCTGGAGTCGGTGTCGGACGGCCAGTTGAGCTGGTTCGCCCGCCCACCGGGCTCGGTGATCTTGATGGCGCCGTGCGCGTCGGCCTTGTTGTCGGTGAACTCGACGGTGACGTGCAGCTGCGCGCCGCCGGGCATCCGGTTGCCCTGGTTGAACAACTCCTCGACGCCGGCGCGGGTGCGGTCCTGGATCCCCTGGACGTCGCCGGCCTTGCCGTCGAGGAACACCTTGACGGTCAGGTCCTTCACCGGGACGCCGTTGACGTCCAGCGTCCGCACGTCGTAGGCGATCGGGCCGCGCCAGGCCTTGAGCTTGATACCGCCCGGCGTGATCTCGGAGTTGGACAGCACGCCGGCGTCCTCGCCGCGCACCGTGCTGCTGATCGGCGCGTTCTTACGCGCGTCCGCGATGTCCTGTGAGGTCGCGGGGTTGTGCGCGTCGAACCAGTCCGCGGAGGCCGCGGGGCTGTGCTTCCAGCTCAGGTCATCCAGCACCGAGGGCCGCAGCGGGCTGGGCGCGGTGGTCACCGGGTCGGCGACCCGCACCTCCGGCGCCGCGCGTGGTGGCGCGTTCGGCGGCTCGACGTCGGAATCCGTGTCGGAGTCGTCGTACTCTTCGGAATCCGAGTGCTCCTCGAACTCCGGCGCGGTCGCCGGAATGTTGTTGTCGGTCAGGTCCTGCTGCTGCCCGCGGGCCAGCGCGTCGCCGATCTGCTCCAGCGACCGGCCGCCCTGGAACAGCTGGTCCATGTCCTGGAAGATCACCGGCTGGAACCCGGCCTCCAGCAGCAACCGCGGCAGCAGCACGTGCACGTTCAGCCGCCGGTTGGCGTCCTCGAACGGGTGCACGATGTGGATCGTGCGCACGACCCGGCCGATGGCCTCGAAGCGTTCGGCGTCGGTGTTCGCGTTCTCCAGGTCCGTGTAGAACCGGTCGAACACCGCGTCGACGATGCCCTCGACCTCGTTGCGGTGGTAGTTGGTCCGGATCGTCACGTTGCCGAAGCTGAACCGGTCGAGCATCACGATCGGCTGGGTGGTGAGGCGCCCGCCCTGCCGGAAGAACGCCATCGCGTCGATCATCAGCGGCCGGCCGGCGACGGTGTCGGCCAGCACGTCCGGGCTCGGGTTCTGGCCGCGCAGCGGGAAACCGGTCGTCTTGCTGCCCGACCAGTCGAACTGCTTGTCCAGCCGCGACGTGACGACCTCGTGCATTTCCTTGTACAGCCCGGAGTTCAGCCGCTGCGTGGCGAAGTTCTCCGGGTTGAGGAACCGGTTGTACGCGGCCTCCATGCTGGCCTGGAACCCAGGCGACAGGTCGTTGTCGTAGTACGAACCGGGGTTGTCCGGGTACAGCCGCTGCGCGGTCGCGTGATGACGCGGGTCGAGGTAGAGCCGCCACCACTCGGACTTCGGCAGCACGTCCTCCAGCCGCCGGGCCTGGTTCGGGCCGGACGGCTCCGACGCCGAGCTGACCGCGTCGTCGGTGCTGTGCAGGGACTCCGTGTCGGAGAACTGGCCTTCCAGCCACGAGTTGTACTCGGCCGCGCTGAACTCGGTGTGGAATTCCCACGCCGCCAGGTTGTTCATGGCCACGGCGAGCGCGTTCTCGGCCAGGTCGATCTGGGCCTGGTCGAGGCTGCGCTCGGCGAGGTCGAGCTGGTGCCCCGCGTTCTCCACCGCGAGCCGCGCGTCGGCGGCGGTTTCCGGGAACGTGTTGAAGATCGTGTCGAGGTCGGCGTTGACGTCGGCCGCGAAGTCCTGCGAGAGGTCGATGTCGATCTGCGGCGGGTCAACCGGGACGCTGGTGCTCGGGATCGGCGCGGGATCGACCCTGTTGCGCCCGAACAGGTCGCGCAGGCTCGGCGCGTTCGGTGGCGGCACGTTCATGTCCGGCGCGTGCGTGGTCGACGACGCGAGCGCGTTCATCCGGTTCTCGATGAGCCAAAGGTTGCGTGGCTTCAGCGACACGTCCGGTGCGTCGATGCCGGCCGTCATCGGCGCGTTGTCGTTGACGACGCGGCCCTTGCCGTCCTGGTGCTGGAAGATCGGCTTGACCTTGCCGGTCTCGAAGTACTCGTCCTGCAGCCCGAGGAAGTGCCCGACCTCGTGCGCGAGCCGCCGCGAGTCGGTGTCGACGGGCCAGTTGAGCTGGTTGGCGCGGCCGTCCGGGTCGGTGAGCTTGATCGAGCCGTGCGCGTCGGCCTTGTTGTCCGTGAACTCGACCGTGACGTGCAACTGCCCGCCGGTCGGCAACCTGTTGCCCTGGTTGAACAACTCCTCGACACCGGCGCGAGTCCGTTCCTGGACCGCCTTGATGTCGTTGGCGTTTCCGTCGAGGTGCAGCTTGACGGTGAGGTCCTGCACCTTGACGCCGTTGACGTCCAGCGTCCGGACGTCGTAGGCGATCGGGCCGCGCCACGCCTTGAGCTTCACACCCTCCGGCGTGATCTTGGAGTTGGACAGCACACCGCCGTCCTCGCCGCGCACGGTCGTAGTGACCGGCGTGTTCGCGCGGGCGTTCGCGATGTCCTGCGACGACACGGGGTTGCGGGCGTCGAACCAGTCGGCGCTCGCCGCGGTGCTGTGCTTCCAGCTCGGGTCGTCGAGCAGTGACGGCGACTGCGGGGCCGGTGAGGTGATCACGGTGTCGGTCACCTTGACCGACTGGGGCGCGGCGGGCGGAACATAGCCCTCCGGCCGCTTGAGGTCCCAGTCCACGTGGACGTCGGTCGTGTTCTGCGGACCGGGCCTGGCTTCGGCCTCGATGCCGTGCGCTGCCAACGAGTCCACGACCGCCTGCGCGTTCGCACCGGTCACCGAGACGACCGGCGGCAGGTAGCCCTGCTGGTTGCGCTTCGTGTTCGCGTCGACGAGGTCGTTGACCAACGGTTGCAGCTCGGCGGCCGTGGGCGTTGCGGAGAACGACCGCTCCGGCGACGGGCCGCGTGGAGCCGTGGCCGGGGTCTTCGGTGCGGACTCGGGTGCGATGGACGGCGCCGAGGACGGCGGGACGCTCCGGGGCGACGAGTTCGGCGGGGGCGGAGGCTGGTTCTGGGTGTTCTGGTTCGGCGTGCTCGGACCCGCCACCGCCGGTTGGTTCTGCGGCGGGGGCGGCGGCTGGTTGTTCTGGTCGGCGGGAGACGGCGGCGTGTTGAAGCGCGCGACCTCCTGTTCGACCGCCGTCTTCGCGTTCCACCAGTTCTGTTGCGCGGCGTCGGCGTTGTTCCGCGCCGCCTCGACCGGCGCCTGCGCCGCGTCGATCTGGTTCTGGATGCCCAGCCGCATCGTCTGCGCGGTCTGCAGCCGCTGCTGCGCCAGTTCGAGCTGGGCCTGCGCCTGCTGCACCTGCTGCTGTGCGTTGAGCAGGTTCTGGTTCGCGGTCGTCAGGTTGCCCTGCGCCACGCCCAGCTGCGTGACGGCCGCGTTGTGCTGGTCCTGCGCCTGTCGCAGCGCCTGCGCGGTCCTGTTCGCAAGCGCTTGCGCGTTCTGCTGGGCCTGCTGCGCCGCCGCCACCTCCGGCCCCTGAGCGCTCTGCAGGTCGAGGTTGGCACCGAGCAGCAACTGCTCTGCCATGGTGTTGCGGTTCTCGCGGTTGGCGACCTCGGCGGCGAGGTCGTTCACCGTGTTCTGCAGGGTCTGGACGGCCCCGGCCGCCTGCGCCTGGGCGTTCTGCGGACCGGCCAGGTTGTTCTGCGCGCCGGTGAGGTTGCCCTCGGCGGTCTGCACGGCCTCCTGTCCGGAGTAGACGGCGTTGTTCGCGCCGCGCAGGGTCCCGGTGAGATCCTTCACCGTCGGCTCGGCCGCGTGCCGGGCCTGGTCGGCCGCGATCTCCGCCTGGCGCCACGCCGCCGCGGCGTCCTTCACCTGGGTCTGCGCATCGCCGAGCTGGTTGTCGAACTGCTTGCCCAGCGCGGTCTCCGCGTCCGGCGCGGTCATGCGGACCTGCGCGGAGTCCGACACCGTCAGGTCGACCACACCGACCTTGCCGCCGCCGAGATCGGCGACGACGCGGTACTCCACGTCGAACTGCACCAGGCCCGTGCGGCCGTCCGGCTTGATGGTGCGCACCGGGTTGTTCTGCGCGCCACCGGAGTCCGCGGAGCTGTCCTCGCCGCCGTGCTTGACCTCCGCGCCGCCGGTGGTGAAGCCGACGGCCGGGTTCTTCGACGAGACGCCACCGGACGCGAACCCGGCGGTGACGTCCGCGGTCTCTGAGTGCTTGACCTCGCTGGAGGTCGTGCTGACGGTCGTGCGCGGGTTCTCGATGCGCACGCCGTCGCTCAGGCCCGCGAGCCGCGGGTTGACCATCTTGGCGTACACCTTGACGTTCGCGTGCTGGCCGAAGGTCAGCGCGGCCTCGTGCAGGCCGGGCACCTCGAACGCGCCGTCGAGCATGCCGGGCAGGTTGGGCTGCAACGACTCCGAGCTCAGGCCGGACTTCAGCGCGTTCAGCGATCCGGTGCCCTTGCCGGTGATGCCGGTGTTCGCGCCGGCCCGGTTGAGCGCCTGCAGGGCGGCGTCCTGCAACGCCTGCGCGCCACGGAAGTTCTCCACGGACGCGGTCGGCGGCAGGTTCGTCCCGTTCTGCTGCTGCCAGTTCGTGGCCGTGTTCGGGTTGCCCTGCGCAGCGGGCTGTGGGGTCGGCGTCGGGTTGAACGCGGGTGAGGCGACCGGGTTGACCGACTGGTTGTCGGCGAGCAGCCGCACGGTCATGTTCTCGGCGGCGGTAACGCGGCCGACCTGTTGGGTGCCCTTCTCGACGACCAGCTCGAACGTGACGGGCACGTTGTACTTGACCGCGGGACCGCTGCCCGCGCGCAGGTGGTTGACCTGGTTGGTGGTCGAGTTCGTGGTGGACGTCGAGTGCGACTGGTTGTACCCGGCCGCCGCGAAGCCACCGACGTTGCCCGAGATGTTCGGGTTTGCGGAACCGGGCAGCGCCGCACCGGGCACGCGGACGCCGACACCCCAGCCGGTGCCCTTGCCGCTGCCGTCGGAAACCTTGCCGGTGCCCGAGATCGTGTGCTCGATCTCGACGCCGTCGTTGACCGCGGAGTCGAACGTCGGCGTGCCGGGTGTGGCCTTGAGGGTGACCTGGTAGGAGTCCTTGCCGAACGTGCCGGGGTTGTGCACGAGCAGCGGCACCCCGCCGTCGAGCGCGCTGTCCATCAACGCCTTGACGCTCGCGTCGGACGTGAGGTCCGTGAGCCGGCGCAGGTTGTTCATCGAGTCGTTGAGCACCGACGGAGGCAGCAGGTTCGGGCCGAGCGTGCCGAGCTGGTTGCGCAGTTGCGGTACGAGGTTCGTGAGGTTCGGCGCGTTCTCGACGAGGCCGAGGCCCAGCGACCCGGGTTCGCCCGGCTTCAGCGTCGACGGCGGCTGCATGGTGCCGAAGTCCGGGCTGGTGTGCTCGGGCGCCGGGTCGAGCAGACCCATGTCGCGCGCGACGTCCTCGCTCACCCGGACGTACACGCCGCCCGGCAGGTCCACCGAGACACCGGCCTTGTTCGGCGCTCCCTTGTGGACGGTGTTGGCCTCGCGGCTCTCGCCGACGAGGTTGAACGTGGCGTCGAGCTGCAGCAGCACCGTGCGCCCGTCGGCCGGGGTGACCCGGTTGCGGTCGACGCTGCCGCCGACCTCGGTCGCCTGCGTCGACGACTTGGAGTACGGCGTCCACTTGGCGTTCGCGCCGACCGCGCCGGATCCCTTGGCCCCGGTCGCGGGCCGCATCGGTGTGTTGAGGCCGGCGGTGACGTCGACCGAGTTCGAGGTCGTCTTGCTGTCACCGGCCTTGAACCCGCCGGTGCTCGCGTTCTCCGTGCCGACGTTGTCCGAAATGGACACCACGCGCGGCTGGCCGAGCTTGACGGACACGCCGAGCGCGCCGCTGCGGTCGTACACCCGGCGGTCGTACTTCATGCCGCCCTCGGTCATGCCCTTGTCGACCAGGGTGCGCAGGTTCGCGCGCAGGCTCTCGGGGCTGAGC
The DNA here is from genome assembly GCF_030269605.1 of Lentzea sp. NBRC 105346. Classification (GTDB taxonomy): domain Bacteria; phylum Actinomycetota; class Actinomycetes; order Mycobacteriales; family Pseudonocardiaceae; genus Lentzea. Next base: position 252,519 of record NZ_BSTQ01000006.1, on the reverse strand, counting down.
ATCTTGTCGATGCGGTTGCGCGCCTCGGTTCCCGGGATCGTGAGCACCGAGTCGCCCTTGGCCGCGGTGTTCAGCGCCTGAATCGCGGCGTCGCGCACGGCTTCCGCGTTCGCGACCGCCTCGACGTGCAGCCACGGCGACTTCTCGATCTTGCTGGCGTTCTGCTTCGTCGACGTGAGCAGGTCGCTGATCGACGGCGGGTTGTCGATCTTCGTCGGGTTCGGCGGGACGCTCGGCTGGAACTGCGCCGGGTCGGCCTTCATCGCGGCGCTGTCGGACACCCACAGGTTCGCCGTGCCGTTGATCTTCGGCAGGCTGACCTTGGTCGGGGCCGGAACCTGCCGGAACGGCGAGCCCGGTGTCAGCCGCTTCACCCACGACCGGTTGCGGTTGTGCGACGTGATCTCGATGTCGAACTCGATGTTGCCGGTGAAGAGCTGCGCGTTCGGGCTGCCGGTGTTGAGCGAGGTGCTGCCGACCGTCGGTCCCGCACCGGTCTTGGTGTTCGTCGAACTGTTGTACTTCGCGCCCACGCTGGGCGTCGGCGTGGCGCTCGTGTTGCCGGACGTGCTCGGGATGACGACCCGGCCCTCGATGCCCGCGTTCCAGCCCTTCTGCACGTTGCCCGAGCTGTCGAGCTTCGGCCCGGTGGACGCCGCGTTGCGGACGAACCGGTTGTCCGCCTGGCCGACGTGCTGCGGGTCGGTGAGCCGCGCCTTGACCGTGACGTTGACGTACTCGTTGGTGGCGAACCCCTGCTTCTTGAGCTGCACCTGCACGCCGGGCCCGAGCAGACTGTCCATTTGGGACTTCAGGGCGAGCGGCGACAGCTCGGTGTTCAGCTTGCGCTGGTTGTTCATCATCTCCGCGAGGTCGGCCATGTTCTTGCCGGTGCTCTGCGGGTTGCTGCCGGTGTTGAAGTTCGGGAGGAGGTCTCCGAACTTGGCGCGCAACGCGTTCTCGACGCTGGTCTGCACCTGGTCGGCGTTGGCGAGCTCGCCGACCTTGACGTGCCCGGCGGCCGCGGCGGAGGCGAGGTACGGCGGCAGGTGACGCGTTTCGGTTGTGGGCGTAGCGATCGCGGGCGTGGCGTCCGGCGTCGGCAGGCCGACGTTCTTGGCTTCGGGCAGCCCCATCCGCATGTGCGTCGTGACCGGGACGGTGACGCTGCCGTGCGGGGTCTGGAACTCCAGGTTCATCTCGACCTGGTAGACACCCGTGTCGCCCTTGAGCTTCATGCCGGTCTTGACACTGGTGCTCGTGCCCGCGTTCGCGGTGACGGCCGTCTTGCTGGACACGCCGCCTGTGAGGCCAGCCGTGCCACCGACCTGTCCGGCGACGGTCGCGCCGCCGCCCACGCCGACGTTGACGTCGAAACCGCTCTTGCTGGACGACGACACACCCGCTTGGGTCGAGACGGACTCGTGCAGCCGCAGTTCGGTGGATGTGTTGGTACCGACCAGAATCGCGTTGACCGGGGTCGCCTTCATCCGCACGACACCGCCGCGGCTGCCGTGCGGGCTCACCAGGTCCGGCGAGGTGACCCAGCCGTTCAGCGCGGCGCCGAGGTTGTCGCGAATCGTTGTGGGGTCGAGGAAGTTTTGTAGGTCTGTCCGTCCGGGCGCGCCGAGTTTCGTGATGGACGGGTGCAGCTGCGCGGCGATGTTGTTGAACGCCAGATCGGTGTCCAGCTCGACGGCCTCGGGTGCGGCGTGCTCGATCTTCGGGCCGACGTCGTTGGGGAGGTTTACTCGTTGCGCGTCCGGGTTCGGCGTCATGTCGCCGATGTCGTCCGGAATGTGCAGCGTGACGTCGCCGTTGACGTGCTGCGTGTTCACGGGGTTGAGGTTGGCGTCCGTGATCGTGATCTTGTAGTCGACGGGCACTACGGCCGTCTTCTCGCCCAGGCCGGCCCTGATCGCGCGCTGGTCCGTTGTCGAGGTGCCGGTGTTCGTGGACTGGACCGGGGTTGCCAGCTGGGCGCTGCCGGCTACTGAGCCGTAGGGGCCGACCGGGGCGGCAATTGTGGCGCCGGCTCCGACGCTGCCCGACGTGCCGATCGTGTTGGTGTTGCCGGTGTTCGTGCCGCTGTTGGTCGTCAGGTCGACCTTGGTCTTGATGTCCGGTGCCGTTGGGTTCGTCGCGGTCGGCAGGATGGTGGCCTGAACGTTCGCCTCGAACCACTGGTTGCCGACTTTGATCGGGAAGTTGCGGCCGTTGCCCAGGAAGCTCTCGAAGTTCTGGTTGAGCGCGGTCTGGATGTCGTTCGTGCTTCCCGGCAGCATCGTGTTCACGGCGGTAGTGATGTCGCCGGTCGGGTTCGTCGGGGCGATCGTGCCCAGGGCTTGGCTGTTCTGAACGAAGCTCGGCAGTTGCTGGGCCGGCAGGGCGGCGTTCGGTCCGATGCCGCGCGGTGCGTTCGGCAGCGCGATGTCCTCGTCGCTGTCGTAGCCGTCGTCGTCCGCGTCGTAGCCGTCGTCTACTTGTTCTTGGGGGGTTTCGGGGATGCTTTGCGGTTCTGGCGCTGGTGCCGGATTTGTTTCCGGCGTGGCGAAGCCGTCCTTGGCGTAGACGACCTTCGTCTCACCGGTGAACGGGTCGACCGCGATGACCGCGTCGACCTTCGGGTTCGCCTGCAGCGCAGGCAACTCCATCGTGTCGAACACGTTGCCCTCGCGGCGCTGCGGCCCGAGGATGACGTGAACGACGCCCTCCGCCCCCTCGGCGAAGAACTTGGACGCGTTCTCCCACACCTCGGTGGACTTGGGGTCGCGCTGGGTGAAGTCCGGCATCTCCAGCGCCCAGCCGTCGAGCTTGTCCTCGAGCGTGGTGCCGAAGTCGGCGCCGAACGCCTCGTGGCCGGCGATGCTCTCGACGCTGACCGTGATGTTCGGGGGGAGGAACGGGGTGGCGAAGCGGCCGGACCAGAACCAGGCTCCGTTCGGCTTGGTCTTGAGCATGTCCTTGAACTGCTCGGGGGTCAGCTTGAACGGGTCGACGGGGATGTCGATGTCTTCGTCCGCGTCGTAACCGCTCTCGTCTGCTTCGCTGTCGAGGGGTTCTGTCTTGGGCTTCTTCGGGGTTGGTTGCGGGGACTGCTGTTGCGGGATCGGGGCGACGACCGGTTGCGCGTCGGGGGTTGCGGGGGTGGGGCCTGATTGGGTGGCCGGTGCCGGGTTCGCCGCCGGGCTCGGGGTCGCGGTGTCGGGTGCCGGGTTCGGGGCCGAGGTGTTCGGGGCCGAGGTGTTCGGAGCCGGGCTCGGGACCTTGGGGCTCGGCACGGACGGGCTCGGCGCCGGGTTGGGACCGACGCTGTTCGGCGCGGCAGCGTTCGGCGCCGAGGACTTCGGCGCCGGGTTGGGCGCGGCTGTGTTCGGCGCCGGATTCGGCGCGGCAGCGTTCGGGACGGGCGTGGCCGGTGCGGCAGTGTTCGGC
>NZ_BSTQ01000006.1:0-248987 GCF_030269605.1 Lentzea sp. NBRC 105346 | reverse complement strand
GGCGCCGGATTCGGCCCGGCAGCGTTCGGGACGGGCGTGGCCGGTGCGGCAGTGTTCGGCGCCGGATTCGGCCCGGCAGCGTTCGGGACGGGCGTGGCCGGTGCGGCAGTGTTCGGCGCCGGATTCGGCCCGGCAGCGTTCGGGACGGGCGTGGCCGGTGCGGCAGTGTTCGGCGCCGGATTCGGCCCGGCAGCGTTCGGCGCCACCGGGTTGGGCGCCGCGTTGGGCGCCGCCGCGTTCAGGACGGGCGTGGCCGGTGCGGCAGCGTTCGGCGCCGCTGCCTTTGGCGCGGCAGAGTTGGGGGCGGCAGCGTTCGGCGCCACCGGGCTGGGCGCAGCGGTGTTCGGGACGGGCGTGGTCGGCTTCGGCGCTGCGGGCGGCGCCGAGGCGTCTCCCTTGGGGGCCTTGCTGATCGTGCCGTCCGCAGCGGGCGCCTTCGGCGCGTCGAACGCGTCCTTGCCCGCATCCGGGCCTGCGAACTTGCCGCCCCGGTCCGCTGAAGGCGCACTCGGCGGCGGCATCGCGCCGGGAGCCATCGGGGCCGCGGCCGGTTGCGCGTTCGCGGCGGTGTTCGGCGCTGGCGCAGCCGTGTTCGGCGCTGGCGTGGCAGGCTTCGCGGCGGGCGCGGTGCCGGGCTGCGCGCTCGGCGGGGCGACGTTCGGAGCTGCCGCGTTCGGGGTCGGTGCGTTCGGCACCGACGTACCGGGCTTCGGCGTCGCAACATCGGGCGCGGCGCCGACCTTCGGCGTCGCGGCGTTCGGGCCGGTAGCCGCGTTCGGGGTCGCGGTGGTCGGGGCGGTGTTCGGCTTCGGTGCGGACGGCGGCGCCGACACGTCTCCCTTGGGCGCCTTGCTGATCGTGCCATCCGCGGCGGGGGCCTTCGGGGCGTCGAACGCGCCCTTGCCCGCGCCCGGACCCGCGAACTTGCTGCTCCGGTCCGCCGACGCCGCCCCCGGAGGCGTCGCGCCCGGCGCGACACCCGGTGCGGCACCGGCACCTGCGCCCGGCGCGACACCGGGTGCGGCACCAACACCCATAGCCGCCTTGGCTGCCGGCGGCGTCACACCAGCTGCGACACCCGGCGCCGTGCCGACACCCGTAGCCGACTTCGCACCCGGAGGCGTCACACCAGCCGCAGCCCCCGGCCCGACACCCGCAGCCGACTTCGCACCCGGCGGCGTGGCTCCGGGCACCGCGCCGACACCGGCGGCCGACTTGGCACCCGGCGGCGTCGCCCCAGGCTTGCCCGCAGCCGCCGGACCACCCACCGGAGGCGGCACCGCCACCGGACCGCCACCCGGCACAGGCCCCCGCCCGCCCGGCCCGCCAACGGGACCGCCCTTGACCTGAGGCCCACCGGACACGACGGGCCCACCAGAAACCGCAGGCCCACCAACAGGTCCCGCACCACCCTTGACGGAAGGCGCAGCAGACACCCCAGGCCCACCGGAAACCCCAGTCCCGCCAACAGGTCCCGCGCCACCCTTGACGGAAGGCGCAGCGGACACCCCGGGCCCACCGGAAACCCCAGTCCCGCCAACAGGTCCACCGCCACCCTTGACGGAAGGCGCAGCGGACACCCCAGGCCCACCAGCGGATTTCCCAGCTGAAGGAACCCCACCGGAAGCCCCCTTGACGGTGGGCCCGGCGGCGACGGCGGGACCACCAGAAACCCCAGCCGAGGGAACCCCACCGGACGCACCCCCCTTCACGGGAGGCGGAGCAGACACAGCAGGCCCACCAGGCGTACCCACACCACCGCCGGGCCCGACACCACCCTTGCCGGTAGCAGGAGCGGACACCTTGGGCCCCTCCGGCCGAGGCGCAACGCTGGGCACGTTCACCGAATTGGGCGGCGGCTTGACGTTGGTAGTCGGATCGATCTGCTTGAACGACCCGGCGTTGTTGGAGTCACTGGTGACACTGGTGTTCTGAGTGGCCTTCAACCCGGCCTGAACGTCACCGAACGCCTTGGCACCACGATCGGCCTGAGCGACCGCGTTGTCGTTGGAGGCGTTCAAAGCCGGCACGGCGAAGAGCCCGATCGGCCCCAGCGCGTTGCCGCTGAAGTTGAGCCCCCGCAACCCGCTGGAGATGCTGCTCAGCCGCGACTGCAGGTCACCCGCCTTGCCCTGCAGCCCCGACATGGTGGACTCGGTCATGGAAAAGCCGGAGTTGCCCGTCGGCCCCGACCCGAACCCCGTCGGCGGCGCCGGTGGGGGCGGCGCGGGCGACGGCGTAACAGAGGGATTGGGCGACGGGTTTACGCCGGGGTTGACCTTTGCCATGACCGGTGTGCTCCCCTAGAACGTCAGTGGTGCTGCACGGTGGGACCGTCCACCTGCGGAGTAGCACCGGACTTGCCGAAACCACCGAAGAAGGCGTCGCCGCCCAACGCGTCGCCGACGCCGGTGTCCTTGTTGACGTCGCGCGCGTGCTGCAGCGGGTCCGAAGGAGTGGACGAGGCAGGCGTGCCGGACGAGTGGTCCTTCTGGAACTGCTCGTAGCTCGCCTTGGCGGCCTCGCCGGAGGACTTCGCCGTGTCGGCCGCGGACTTGACGCTCTTGCCGGACTCCTCGGCCGCCTTGCTCGCCTGCTCGGCGGCCTTGATGTCGGCGTCGGAGCCGGAGGCGAACGCGCGAGCGTTGGCTTCGGCGGCGGCGGCGTTCTTGGCCGCGAAGTCCGCGTTGGCCTTCTCGTAGGCCTCGTTGGCCTGCTTGGCCGCGTCGTTCTTGGTGTTCAGGTCCTGCTCGGCCGCATCACGCGCGGCGTCTGGAGTACCGGGGTTGTTCTTCTTGTACTCCTCGTACGCGGCCTTCGCGGCGTCGTCGGACGGCTTCGCGGCCTGCTGGGCGTCGAGGCTCTTCTGGGCCGCGTCGCTGAGGTCGCGGGCCTCCTTGGCGGCAGTAGAAGCAGCGGAAGCCGCTGAAGCGCGGGCGGCATCGGCTTCCGCCTTGGCCGCGTCGTACTTGGCCTTGGCCCGGTCGTAGGCGGCCTGGTCGCCGGACTCGGCGGCCTTGTTGACCTCGTCGACGGCGGCGCTCACCTTGTCGTTGGCGGCCTTGGCCTTCTCGGACGCGGTGTTCAGCGCGTCGTTGGCCGCCTTGGCCTCCTGCGCCTGCTTCTCCTCGTCCTTCTTGGCCTGCTCGTACTTCTGGCCGGCCTCCTTCGCCTTGTTGTTGGCGTCGGTGACCTTGTCGTTCTGCTCGTCCTTGTCGAGGGCCTCGTCGATCTTCTTGTCGACGTCCTTCGAGGCCTTGTAGCCCTCGTAGGTGATCTCGCCGACGTCGGCGGCGTTGTCGAAGCGGTCCCAGCCCTTGCTGATCTTCTTCATGATGTCGTCGACGTCGCCGATCTTGCGCATCAACCGGCCCAGCGACGCGATCACCCGCGAGACGCGCGCCGCGATGTTGGTGCCGAGCGCGACGGCCTTGCCCACGGCGTAGCCGACGAAGCCGACGATCGAGGCGCCGAACGTGACCACCGCGCTGGCCGCCGCGATCAGGGCGCCGCCGATCAGCGAGCCGATCAGCTGGGAGATCAGGTCACGGATGATGTCGCGCAGGACGGTGACGAGCATGCCCATCACCGCGACGATCTTGGCCTTCGTCTCGACCGCGCCCGCGAGCGAGTCGAGCTCCTTGCCCATTCCGTCCATGCTGGCCTGGAACTTCTCCGAGGCCTGGCCGGTCCACCCGTCGAACTTGGCGAGGCCCTTGTGGTGATCCTCGGCCAGCACGCGCAGTTCGGCCGCCTTCGCCTTGGTCTGCTCGACGTTGGCCTGGATCTCCTCCGGGTTGCCCAGCACCTGGTTGAGCGCGTCACGCAGGAAGCTGATGTGCTCGAACAACCAGCCGACGCCCGCGCCGAACAGGCTGCCCAGCGGGTCGACGGCGAGCATCACCGTCGAGGCCACGGCACCGATGGCGTTGAAGGTGATGTCGAGCGCCTTCTCGGTCTCGCTCTCCGCGTCGTCGCCGATCGAGTCGATCAGGCTGTCGTACGCCTCGATGAAGAGCGTGCCCTTGAACTTGTTCTCCTCGGTGACGTTCAGAACGTCTGCCATGACTGTTCCTGCTTCCTCGTTCTACCGGGTCACCAAGGGTTGTTGTCGTCGTCTTCGTCGTCGGCGGGACGCGAGCGGCGCGACGGCGGGCGCACGGCGGCGGGTGCGGGCCGCTGGACCGGCGGAGGCGGCGGAGCGGCCTCCTCGACCTCGAAGGTGTCTTCTTCTTCCGTTTCGGGGTCCGCCGGGATCGAGTCCATGACCATCTGCATCGTCTCGGTGCCCTCACCGAGCGGCTGGAACACCTCGAGCACCTTGCCCGCCGCCTTCCGCTGCGCCTGACGCGCGGTCTCCAGGATCAACGCGGTCAGCCGCGGCGCGCCGAGCTCGACGGCGCGGTGGCCGAGCTGGAGGTTCTGCAGGCCGCCGTTCGGTCCGACGGTCACCGTGACGGCGTTGTCCTTGCTGGTCACGGTCGCGGACGCGGACTCGAAGTTCTCCTGCAGGTCCTCGGACTTCTTTTTCAGGTCAGCGAGTCGGGACTCGAACTCGTTCACCCACTGATACGGGTCCAAGGCGGCCTCCTACGGCGGTACCGGTGCTCGATCGAAGAGCACCAGAGGTCACCAACGCCGCCCCAACGCGCCGCCAACGCCCAACCTCAAGCCCTGGTCAACAACGGTTGTGAGACCGCTTCCACACTTGCTAGATACCATCCCCCAACACATTTGCGGGTATGCGAGGTGACCGCGCCATGAACCCGACGCCCATCGGGTGAACCGTTAACACCGGACGAACGTGTGAGCGATGTTGCGCAGTCAAGGACTGTGTCAAAATTCGTCCCCTGGGGCTCGGCCGACCAATCGAAGGGGCTTCGCAGATGCGGGTCAACCTGCTCGGAACGGTCGAGCTGGTTTCTCCTGACGGGGCACCTGTCCCGCTGGGTGCCGCCAAGCGGCGCGCGGTTCTCGCGGCGCTGGCGCTCGAGTTGAACCGGGTCGTCTCCGGAGATCGCCTGATGTCGCTCGTGTGGGACGGATCACCTCCGCCCCAGGCAAAGGCCGCGCTGCAGGGCCACATCGCACAGTTGCGCAAGGTGCTCGGGTCCGATTTGGAGCTGGTGACCCGAGCGCCCGGTTATCTGCTCACCGGTGATCGCGCCACGGTCGACGTGCTCGTCTTCGAAGACTTGATCATTACCGCGCGCGACGCCGCAGACGAAGACGCGGTTCGCAAACTCACCGACGCACTGCAATTGTGGCGCGGACCGTTCCTGAGTGATCTTCCGTCCGCCGAACTCCGGGACGCCGAATCGGCCCGGCTCGAGGAATTGCGACTACTCGCGGTGCAGGATTTGACCGCACGTCTGATCCGCTTGGAACGCGCGCCCGAAGCCCTTTCCGGACATTTGCACGAAACGATTCAGAAACACCCACTGCGGGAAGCCCTTGTGGCGCAGGGCGTGCTGGCGTTGCATCGCGCGGGCCGGCAGGCGGAGGCCCTCGACCTGTTCCATCAGACCCGCAAACGGCTGGCCGACGAGCTCGGCGTGGACCCCGGTCCCGAGCTGCGCGCGGCGTACGAGGCCGTGCTCGCGGGTGAGGTGGCGGTCGCCGAACCGAAGCAGCCGGTCGTCCGGCAGCCGGTGCCGGCCCAGCTGCCGAGGGAGCACAACGGCTTCGTCGGCCGCGACGAGGAGATCGCCCAGCTCGACACCGACCTCACCGGCCACGACTTCGCGATCGGCCTGCTCGTCGGCCCGCCCGGCGTCGGCAAGACCGCACTCGCACTGCACTGGGCGCACCGGATGGCCGCGGAGTTCCCGGACGGCCAGCTGTTCGCGAACCTGCGCGGGTTCGACGAGACCGAACCGGTCGAACCGAGGGCGGCGCTGACCGGGTTCCTGCGCGCGCTCGGCATGACCGACGCGCAGATCGCCACCGACCTGGACCACCAGGCCGCCCAGTTCCGCTCGCTGCTGGCGGGCAAGCGCGTGCTGGTCGTGCTGGACAACGCCCGCTCGGCCGACCAGGTGCGGCCGCTGCTGCCCGGTTCCGCGCGCTGCCTGGTGCTGGTGACCAGCCGGCACGGGCTGAGCGACCTCGTGGTGACCGAGGGCGCGTCGGTGCTTCCCGTGCACACGCTGGAGATCGCGGCGGCGAAGGACCTGCTGACCGGCATGCTCGGCGTGCACCGCACGGAATCCGAACCGCAGGCCACGGCCGAACTCGTCGAGCTGTGCGACCGGCTGCCGCTCGCGTTGCGGGTCGCGGGCGCCCGGCTCGCCTCCCGTCCACGATGGACAGTCCAGTCGCTGGTCGAGGAACTGCGCGACGAGCAGAACCGGCTCGACGCCCTGTCACTGCCCGAAGCGGGCCGGGGCGTGCACGCCGCGCTGACCGTCAGTTACCGCGAACTGCCCGCCGGCGCAGCGCAGATGTTCCGCGGCCTCGGCCTGCACCCCGGCACGGACCTCGACGGGTACGCGGCCGCCGCGTTGTCCGGCATCAGCGTCGGCGCCGCCCGCACGCACCTGCGGACCGTGGCGTGGGCGAACCTGCTGCACGAGTCCACGCCGGACCGCTACTCGCGGCACGACCTGGTGCGCCTGTTCACCCGGCAGCTCGCGGCGGACGACGCCGACAACGCGGTCAGCACCGCGCGGCTGCTCGACTACTACCTCTATGTCGCGGACAGCGCGCGGGCCCTGCTGTCCGACCACGTGCGGCCGTTCCCGGCACCGGAGCACCCGCCGACGAGCTACCCCGAACTGTCGTCGCACAACGCGGCCGTCGAGTGGTTCACCCAGGAGGAGACCAACCTCCGCCTGCTGATGGAACTGGCCGAGCACCACGGCGAGCACGAACGCACGTGGAAGCTCGCGCTGTGCGTGGACTCGTTCCACTTCCGCCGCGGCAACCCGGTGAGCCGCCTGGAGGCGTGCCTGGTCGGGCTGCGGGCGGCACGGGCGTTGCACGACGAGCACGTCGAGGCGACGCTGCTGCTGCGCGTCGGTTCGTCGCTGGCCCAGATGGGCCGCATCGACCAGGCGATCCACGAGTGCGACCGCGCGCTGCAGCTGGCGCGCGGCGACCAGCACGTCGAGTACGCGGCGCTGGGCAACCTCGGCTACTGCCTGCTGCTGGCCGGCCGCGACGACGAGGCGCGCGAACGCTTCGGCGAGGCACTGGCCATCGCCCGCCTCGCCGGCGACGTGCGCGCCCAGGCCAACATCCTCAACAACCTCGCGAACGTCCTGCTGCGCCAGCACGAAGCCGAGGAGGCCCTGGCGTGCGCGGACGAAGCGCTGCGGCTGTACCGCTCGGCGGCGTTCGAGGCGCACGCCCCGACGTTGCACACCACCGGAACCGCGCTGGTGCAGCTCGGCCGGCTGAGCGAGGCGCTGCAGGCGTACCTCGACAGCCTCGCCCAGGCCGAACAGCTCGGCGACCAGTACCAGGCCGCCCTGTGCCACCGGGCCGTCGGAGACGTGCTCGAACTGCTCGGCGGCGCGCACGTCGCCGCACCGCACTGGCAGCTGGCGCTGCGGCTCTACCGCGAGCTCGGCCTGTCCGACGCCGACGAGCTCGCCCAGAAGCTCAGCGCCGCGGCGACCGTGCCACCCGCGCGACGCCCGGCCGCCGACTCCACCGCGACTTCCCGCTGAGATTCACCCGCGCGCACCTATACACGCGTCACCCGCAATTCGCCACGAAATTCGACCTTTGTTCCACCCTTCAGACAAACTCAAATAATAGGACCCCTCACATTGGCCAGTTGAGACTGCAGTCATTACTCAACGTGCACCCCATTCACCCATTCGGCCCTTTCTGCACTCCTAACCGGCCAATAGGTTCGTATTGGAACGCGATTGGGGATGACGTCGCGTGCCCACCGGGGGGTGGGTCGACCGGGGGACTTCTTCGCGCAATGAGGCGCTCTGATCAGTGGTTTTCCGTTCGCCGCACCCGCTGTCCAGGGGTGCCCATCTCGCCATGGGCTGACGCAGCAGAGCGGGGGACATGTTCGCCGAGTTGGAATTGCGCGCACGTTTCGGAGACAAGGGATACGGCGGTAACTACTCGTCGGAGAGCCTGGTCGCCGTACTCCAGGAGGTGGAGGACGGCTTCGTCAAAGCCCAGGCCGATCCCGTTTTCATGAACCGGTTCCGCGAACTGCTCACGACGTTCGCCGGTCGCGCCACACCACTGATGTTCGCCGAACGACTCTCGGAGAAGTACGGGCGGCGGATCTACCTCAAGCGCGAGGACCTGCTGCACGGCGGCGCGCACAAGACGAACAGCGTCATCGGGCAGCTGCTGCTCGCCCAGTACATGGGCAAGACGAGAATCATCGCCGAGACGGGCGCCGGCCAGCACGGCGTCGCGACCGCGATGACCGGCGCGAAGCTCGGGCTGCCCGTCGAGGTGTACATGGGCGCGATCGACGTCCAGCGGCAGCAGTCCAACGTCAAGCGCATGGAGCTCTTCGGCGCCACGGTCCACCCGGTCAGCACCGGCGGTGCCACGCTCAAGGACGCGATCAACGATGCGATGCGCGACTGGATCACCAACGTCGGCAGCACGTACCACTGCTTCGGCACGGCGGCGGGCCCGTACCCGTACCCGTCGATGGTCAAGTACTTCCAGTCCGTCATCGGCGTCGAAGCCAAGGAGCAGCTGCGCGAGCAGGCGGGTGTGCTGCCCGACGCGGTGTTCGCGTGCATCGGCGGTGGCAGCAACGCGATCGGCACGTTCGCCCCGTTCGTCGACGACCCGAGCGTGCGGCTCTACGGCGCCGAACCGGGCGGCCTCGACGACGGTTCGGACAAGCACGCGGCGACGCTGACCCGCGGCACACCCGGCGTCTTCCACGGCATGCACTCGCTGTTCCTGCAGAACGCCGAGGGCCAGATCACCAACACCCACTCGATCGCCGCGGGTCTGGACTACCCCGGCGTCGGGCCGGAACTGGTGGCGCTGCAGGACTCCGGCCGCGCGACCTACGAGGCGGTGTCGGACGCCGAGACCGTGGACGCGTTCGCGGAACTGTCCCTTTTGGAGGGAATCATTCCGGCCTTCGAGTCGGCGCACGCGCTCGCACTCGCCCTGCGCACCGCGCCGAAGCTGGACTCCGAAGCCGTGCTGCTCGTGTGCATCTCCGGGCGCGGCGACAAGGACCTGGACGAGTACTGGCACTACCGGGGGATCTGACCAACACATGAACCGATTCGACAAGACGTTCCAGGCTGCCGACCGCAAGATGTTCATCCCGTTCTTCACGTTGGGAGACCCCAACCGCGAGGAGAGCCTCGCGCTGATCCGGGCCGCCGTCGACGCGGGCGCGGACGCGGTCGAGCTCGGATTCCCGTTCTCCGACCCGATCACGGACGGACCGATCAACCAGCGGTCGATGGCGCGGTCGCTCAAGGCCGGCATGACCTACGACGGCTGCGTGGAGATGCTCCGCGACATCCGGGAGATCTACCCCGACCTGCCGATCGGGCTGCTGCTCTACTACAACCTGCTCTTCAAGCGCGGCCGCAGCGCGTACGCCGAGCTCGCCGACATCGGCGTGGACGGCGTCGTGTGCTCGGACCTGCCGATCGACGAGTCCGCCGAGCACATGGAACTGTTGGCGGAACACGGTTTGGGCTGCATCCAGATGGTCGCCCCGAACACCCCGATCGACCGCGCGACGCGGCTGTTCGACACCTCGAGTGCGTTCACCTACGTCATCAGCCGGTTCGGCACGACGGGCCCGAGCGCCGAGTTCGAGGACAACTCGGTGCAGCGCATCGAGATGCTGCGTTCACTCACCGACAAGCCGATCGTCGTCGGGTTCGGGGTGAGCAAGCACAGCCAGGTCGTCGACTTCTGGAACGCGGGCGCGGACGGCGTGATCGTGGGCAGCCACTTCAGCCTCCTCGTCGAGCGCAACCTCGACGACGTCTCGTTGGCGCGCAAGGAGATCGAAGGCTTCGTGCGCGGATTGCGGACGCCGGACGCCGCCTGATGCGCAAAGCGGACTGGGCACGGCTGCTGATCCTCGGCGCGCTGTGGGGTGCGTCGTTCATGTTCCTGCGCATCCTCGCGCCGGTGATCGGCGCCGTGCCCACCGCGGGTCTGCGGGTGGGAGTGGGCGGTCTCGCGTTCCTGCCGTACTTCGCGATGATCCGGTTCCAGCCGAGGTGGAGTGCGCACTGGAAGCACTACATCGTGGTGGCGCTGTTCAACGTCGCCGCGCCCATGTTGCTGTTCTCGTTCGCGGCGGTGCACATCCCGTCGTCCTACTCGGCGATCATCAACTCGAGCACTCCCCTGTTCGGCACCTTGCTGTCGGCGGTCTTCCTGAGCCAGCAGCTGACCGTGCGCGGCATCGTCGGCCTGGTGGTCGGCATGACCGGCGTCGGGTTCGTCACGAGCGGCGGGTCGTCCGGCCACCACTCCACGGCGTTCTGGCTGGGTATCGGGGCCTGTCTGCTCGCGGCGCTCTGCTACGCCCTGGCCGGCGTGTACGTGAAGCGCTTCGCGCACGGCGTGGACCCGGTGGGCACGGCGGGCTGCTCCCAGCTGCTGGCCGGTCTGTTCATCCTTCCCTTCTGGGCCAAGGAACTGCCGGGCATCGACTTCACCTGGTCGATCGTGCTCAACGTCCTGGCGCTCGCGGTGCTGTGCACAACGATCGGCTTCCTGTTGTACTTCAGGCTGGTCGCCGACGTCGGCCCCTCCCAGGCCATGATGGTCGCCCTGCTGGTCCCGCTGTTCGGCGTGGGCTGGGGCGCGTTGTTCCTCAACGAGCGGATCACGTGGGCCGTCGCCGTGGGCTGCGTGCTGATCATCGCGTCGGCAGCGATGGTGCTCGTGCGCACACCACGCCAAGCGCCCGCACAGGTGCTGGTGCACTCGGAGAACTAGTGGCGTGGCTCGCAACGTTGGCGGTGAATTCACGCTCAGCGGGACGCCTCGCGGCACCGGCCCCACGCCCACAGCCAACCAGGATGAGGACGCGGGGCTGGCACCCCGATGCGTCCATCTGACCGCGAATTCCCACGGCAACGTTGCGACCCACGCCACTAGGGATCGGCTGTCTGGTGGAGTTTCGTCCCAGGCGCTCCCGATAGCGTCTGATGCTGCCGCCGCGAACGGATCCTGAAAGGGCTCCTCATGCTGATCACGGCAGCAATGCTGGCACTGTCGACCCTGGTTCCAGCCGACATCGCGGCTCCGGCGCAGGTCGAAGTGGTGACCGCCAACGGATCGGGTTGCCGGGCGGGCACCACGGACATCTCCACCAGCGGCCGGACCTTCACCATCAACTACCGTGCGTTCCTCGCGCAGGCCGGCGGCGGCGCGGGTCCCGTCGAGTTCCGGAAGAACTGCCAGCTGAACCTGCGCGTGAGCGTTCCGGCGGGCTACACCTACGCGCTCGCCCGCACGTCCTACCGCGGCTTCGCCCACCTGGAGGCCGGTGCGAACGCGTTGCACCGGCTCAACATCTACTTCCAGGGCATGCCGCAGACCACGTCGGTGAGCTTCCCGTTCAACGGCCCGAGGTCCGACGACTGGCAGACGACCTACCGGCCCGACGTCGCGTCGATCGTCTGGGCGCCGTGCGGGGAAGCCCGCAACCTCAACGTGAACGCGGAGCTGCGGGTCAACCTCGGCACCTCGGACCGGAGCCGGCGCAGCTTCATGCTGGCCGAGTCCAGCCGCGGGGTCGTGCGGACGAAGCGCTGCTGACGCCTAGAACGTCCACACCGCATGGGATCCGGGCCCGACCACGAGGGTCGACGAACCGAGCCGCTCCTCGTGCCGTTGCAGCACCGGGTGGTTGAGTGAGAACTCGATCCGCTTCACCCCGGCCTGTTCGACGGGCACGGTGTCGAACCGGATCTCCGTGCCACCGCACTGCGCCACGACACCACCCGGCACGGTCCGCACGGCGAACCCGCCGGCCTTCAGCAGCGGCACGGTGTCGGCGAGATCCCCGGCGGTGACGCCGACGCGGATCGCGGTGACGTCGCGCATGAGGTGGTCGCGGTAGTCGTCGTTGAGGTAGCGCTCCCGGCCGACGTCACCGGGGTAGCTCTCGGGCTCGACCTTGCTGCGCGGGTCCGCGAGGTACTCCGGCCGGTACTCCATGGCCCAAGCGCCGAACTTGTCGTACTGCGTGTCGGTGAAGACCGCGTCGAACCACGGCACCGGCACGTGGTCGCCGAAGTCGCGCTTCTGCAGGAAGTAGATCGGGTCGGCCACACCCTGCTTGCGCAGGTTCTCGGTGACCTGTTCGAAGTCGCCGTCGTGCTCGGTCGAGACGCCCAGGCCGGCGGAGCCGAGGGTGCCGTCCTGGCCGGGCACGTCGCCGACGCCGAACAGTTCGATGTATGTCTCGCGGCCGTACAGGTAGCGGCCGGTCCACGTGCCCTGCTCGCCGGTCGTGGTCCGGACCTGGAAGTTCGCGAACTCCCGCAGGTAGGTGGAGTGCTCGATGGCGTCGGCCGTCTGCCGGTCGAAGACACCGTAGGCGTGGTTGAAGAACAACAACTGCCGCGCGTTCTCGTCGGCGTGTGCCACCGGAGTGACCATCGCCAAGGCGACGCCGGCGGCCATGACCATGCTGATCGTTCGCTTAACCCCCATGCGGGGGATCGTAGGACGGAGGCGGCCGCAGGCCCATGCTTTGAGTCATCCGTGAAAGGCCTGTCGATAACGGCGCGGTTCGTTCGACGCAGGGTTATGACTAAGACCATGACCGAGCCGATCTCGACCAAGAACCTCGACCGTTCGGGCTTCGCGGAGCTGCCGTGGAGCCGTGCGCGCGACGTCCTCGCGGCCGACACCCCCACTGCCGACCTGACGTTCTTCGTGGCGACCGTCCGGCCCGACGGCCGGCCGCACTCGGCGGGTGTGGGCGCCATCTGGGTGGACGACGCGCTGTATTTCGTGGGTGGGCCGGGCACCCGCAGGTCGCGCAACCTGGCGGCGAACCCGGCGTGCAGCATCTCGGTGCGCCTGCGCGGCCTGGACCTAGTGCTGGAGGGCGAGGCCCACCGGGTCACCGACGGCGCCGAGCTGGAACGCGTGGCCGAGGTGTACCGGACGGGCTGGCCGGTCACGGTGGAGGGCGACGCGCTCACGGCGCCGTACAGCGCGCCGAGCGCGGGACCGCCGCCGTACCACCTGTACCGCTTGGTTTTGCGGACCGCGTTCGGCGTAGCCAGCGCCGAGCCGTACGGCGCCACCCGATGGGACTTCCGTTAACGGGCGTCGAGCACCACGCGGAAGCGAGCCTGACCGGACATCATGCGCTCGTAGGCCTTGGGCGCCTCCGAGAGCGGCAACACCTCGTTGAGACTGCGAATGCCGCGCTCGCGCGCCAGCCGCAGGTTGTCCTCGTTCTCGATGGAGGTGCCGGTCAGGCTGCCCACCACAACCCGGCTACCGAAGATCAGGTCGGACGTGCTGACCTCGATCGGATCCGCGGCGGCGCCGACGACGATCAACCGGCCGCGCGCGGCCAGCCCCTTCACCAGCGGGGACATCGAGGCGCCGCTGGACGCGGTGGCAATGATCGCCGCAGCACCTCCGCGGCGCCGCAACTCCCGTCCGGGGTCTTTTTCGGTGCTGTCGATGTACTCGTCGGCACCCAGTTCCTTCGCGAGGTCGGCCTTGCCGGTGCCGCGGGCGATCGCGACCACGCGGTGGCCGAGCGCCTTGGCGTACTGGATGCCGAGGTGCCCGAGCCCACCGATGCCCTGGATCGCGACCAACGCGCCGGGACGCGCGTCGATCTTCAGCATCGCGCTGTAGACCGTCAGACCCGCGCACAGCAGCGGTGCGGCGTCGAGCGGACTCATGTCGTCGGGAATCCGCGCCAGGCCGCTGGCACGGGCGTAGGCGACCTCCGCGTACCCGCCGTCAGTCGTCGTTCCGGTCAACGGCTGGTTCCCGCAGTTGACGAAGTCGCCGCGCCGGCAGGGGTCGCACTCGCCGCAGTGCCCGTTGAGGTAGCCGACGCCGACACGAGTACCGACGGTCCACGCGGTCACCCCGGCGCCCACCGCGTCGATCACACCCACGACCTCGTGCCCCGGCACGACCGGCTGGGCGGGGTCGGCGCGCATGCCGTCGACCGTGAACGCGTCGGTGTGACAGACGCCGCAGGCCTCGACGCGCAGCCGGACCTCGCCGGGCAACGGGTCGCGCTTCTCGCGTTCCACGAAGGCGAAATCGCGGTTGCCGGTCACCTGGACGGCGCGGTAGGTGGACATCGACCACTCCTTCTCATCCGAGGTCCACCCTGGCGCGACCCGGCTATGGCGTCAAAGGTCGTCTCAGTGGGCCGATGAGGGGCCGCCCTCAGGGGGTCAGCGCGATCACGGCACCGGGTCGCACCCACCGCAGAATCGCGGTCACCGTGGCGGCCGGCACGGCCACACACCCGGCGGTGGCGGCACCGTTCGTGACGTGCAGGAAGAAGGCACTCCCACCACCGGGCACCCGAGCCGTGTTCACCCCCATGACCAGGGCGTAGTCGTACACGGCCCCAGCCCGGTACAGGTTCTCCGAAGCGCCCTCGTCGAAGGGACAAGTCCCGGCCGCACACCGCTGATAGGTGTTGTAGTCCGGGCTCTTGACGTCGCTGACCCACCAGTCCTGGTCGTCCACCCGCCGGTAGGCCACCCCGGCACCGGGATCGGCCTGCCGCCCGAACGCGCTGGCCAGCGAGAAGACCCCGGCGGGCGTCGCGGAGGACGACTCGCCGTAGGTGGCTGAGATCCCCGGCGGGCCGACCTTGGCCCCGACATCGCCCAGCACGGCGGTCCACTGGTCGCCGGAGCGCTGCCACGTGGACAGCACGGCGTTGGAGCCACCGGAGCCCACCACGGAGACGACCTGCGTCGCACCGCCCACACGGGCGGCGAACCACGGGGCCGGCGGTGGCGCGGGTTTAGCGGGAGGCGGGGTCGTCGTTTTGACCACCGGTGCCGCGGAGGACGAACTGGGCGAAGCGGACGAGCTGGGCGGCGCGGAGGAGGACGAAGAAGGCGCCTGGGAGCTCGAGACAGACGAGGGCGTGGGAGCGATGGTCATGGCGGTGGCAGCCTGGCCCGGATCGTCCATCGAGGCAACCACCACGAGTCCCGCGACCACCGCGACGGCCGTGCAGAACGCCCCGGCCACGATTAGTGGCCTGGCGAAACGACGTGGCATGGTGATCTCCGGACAAGATGCGGGCTGGGCTGGCGCGGGACACTACCAGCGCGTCCGCGCCACGGCCGGAGCCGGAGACCGGTCAGTGGACCGCGGACGTTAGTCCGCCCGGCCTATGTGGACATGTACCAAGAGACGAACTTTCTTGTGTATCAGGAAATGTGAGCGACTTTCGTGATCACCGGCGGCTAACTTGCGCCGCATGCGTCGTGCTTGCGCTTTAGTCAGCGCACTAATCCTCATCGGCCTTGCCACACCTGCCATGGCCGCAGACAACCCGACCGTAACGCTGCCCGACGACGGCAGCGTTGTTCAGGTCACCACTACGGATCCGACACAGACCGCCTACGCAACGTTCAACGTCGCCAGAGGTCAGCACCTGATCCTGTTCTGCGACACCACCAGCGACGACGGGCTGCCCGCCGCCAAGGTGGTCGACAGCACGGGCAAGCGGGTGCCGATGCCCGGCGGGATCGGGTGCTTCCGGCACGTCATGCCCACGCCCGCGATCGAGGTGGAGGCGGTCGCCGCCGACGGTCCGCTCACGCTCGTCCTGCCGCCGTACCGGGGCAAGGCGTTCAGCGTGAAGCTGTCCTACCGCGTCTTCGACGACGTGCGCACGACCGCCGCGCTCGACGGCGGGCCGGTCACCTTCACGCCGACGGTCAAAGGCCAGGACGCCTACGTCACGTTCCAGGGCAAGTCCGGTGACCGGGTCTACGCCGAATGCACCTCGTCGCTGCCGGACCGCGGGGTGACCGGGTGGCTACTGGACGCCAAGGGCAGTCCGCGGGTCTCGGGATGGTGCCACACGGGCGAGTTGTTCGATCTGACGCCGGAGCTGCCCGCCGACGGCACGTACATCCTGCAGCTGGACAACACTTTCCTCACCGATCTAAGTGCGACGGTCAGCCTGCACAAGACCTTGCCGACGGTGTCGGTCCCGAACCGAGGCGACGGCACACCCGTCACGCTCACCACCACCGGTGCGGGCCAGACCGCCAAGACCGACTTCTACCTGGACGCCGGGGAGCACGCGCTGATCACGTGTGAGCAGCTCACCGAAAGTCCAAAGTGGACTCAGACGTGGCTGAACCTGCCGCCGGAGCAGTACCGCCCGGCCGAGGGACGGGTGTGCGCGCACGCACCCTCGGAGGCCGGCCGCATCGTCATGGACACCGAGTGGAGCTGGATGGAGGGGCCGCACAGCTTCGAGGTCGACCCCAAGGACGCGAACACCGGCACGTTCGACGTCCGGGTGTACAAGGTGCGCGACCCGCAGGCCGGGGTGTGGGGCTGGGACCGCCCGTTCTCCGTCACCACCACGAAACCGGGTGAGAACGCCAAGTTCGTCTTCTGGGCGGACGAGGGCGACGTGATCTCCGGCACCTGCCAGGTCGCGAGCGGCGCGGCGCGCACCACCGTGTACGGCCCGGCCGGCGAGGTCGTCGCGACCGGCAACTGCGCGACCGGGATGATGCCGGCCACCACGTTGCCCGGTACCGGCAACTACCGCGCGGTGGTCGACTGGCCGGGGCTCGGTACCAACACGGCCACCGCCACGTTCCACAAGAACTAGATAAATGGCTGGCGCGCATCGGGATCGGGCGGGGAGCATCCGCACGATCCCGATCGCGCCGACCCAGGAGGCCGCCATGTCCCAGCCCGAAGCCCGCACGACGAACGGAACCGTGCGCGGCGGCTGGGAAACAGGCGTGGCGGTGTTCCGCGGCATCCCGTTCGCCGAGCCGCCGGTCGGCGAGCTCCGGTTCGCGGCACCGCGGCCCGCCAAGAGCTGGGACGGGGTGCGGGACGCGCTGTCGTTCGGCCCGCCGCCACCGCAGCCCGGCGTGTTCGGCATGGACGCGCTGTCGGCGGACACCGGCGACGACTGGCTGACGGTCAACGTCTGGTCCCCCGACCTCGGCGCCGGACTGCCCGTCATGGTGTGGATCCAGGGCGGCGCCTACACGTTCGGCATGTCGGGCCTGCCGGAGTACGACGGCCTCACGCTCGCACGGGACGGCGTCGTCCTCGTGACGTTCAACTACCGCGTCGGCATCGAGGGCTTCGTGCAGATCCCCGGAGCGCCGGCCAACCGCGGTCTGCTCGACCAGGTCGCCGCGCTGGAATGGGTGCGCGACAACATCCGCGCGTTCGGCGGCGACCCGGACCGGGTCACGATCTTCGGCCAGTCGGCGGGCGGCGGATCGGTGGCCTCCCTGCTGGCGATGCCGCGCGCGGCCGGACTCTTCCGCCGGGCCATCGCGCAGAGCGTGCCGGGCACGTTCTTCACGCCGGAGCTCGCCGCCGACATCGCCAACGAGATCGCGGCCGGTCGTGATCTGTCCACAGTGGATCCACGCGAGCTGCCCGCCGCCGGTGACGCGCTCACCGCCAAGATCGACCAGTGGATCGATCGCTGGGGCAGGGCCGCGTTTCGGACGATTCCGTTCGCACCCGTCGTCGACGGCGACGTCCTGCCCGCGACGCCGTGGCAGGCCCTGGACCGCGACGTCGACCTCATCGTCGGCCACACCCGTGACGAGCAACGGCTGTTCACCATCATCGACGGCAGTGAGGTGACCGAGGAGCGGGCGGCCGCCGCGTTGAAGGTGCTCGGCCCCGACGGTGGCACGTATCCGAACGCCGGTCCCGACGAGCTGTACGAGCTGGTGAACTCGGACTGGCTGTTCCGCATGCCGTCGCTGCACCTCGCCGAGGCGCACGGCCAGGCCCACCTGTATGAGCTGACCTGGTCCGGCCCGCTCGGCGCGTGCCACGGCCTCGACGTGCCGCTCGTGTTCGGCAACCTCGACCGGGGCCAGCCGGCCGCGCTGCTCGGTGACCCGGACGAGGCGGCGGCGGTGTCGAAGCGGATGCGCGCGGCGTGGACGGCGTTCGCCGCCACCGGTGACCCCGGCTGGCCCGCTTACGACGCCGAGCAACGCCTCACGCAGGTCTTCGACGTCCAACCGGAGGTCAGGCCCTATCCGGAAGAGGTGTCCCGGCTGATCTGGCAGCACCACGACTTCGCACCGCTGCCACTGATCAGCTGAAAAGCGCGGACGGGCGGCCGAGAAACGACCGCCCGTCCCTGCCATGTGATCAGAAGTAGCCGAACACCGGCGGGAACACGAGCACGACGACCCACGCCCATACGGCGTACACCGGCAGGTAGCCGGTCTGCCACCGTTCGAGCGACGCGAACGGCGTGCCGCGGCGCAGGAACCTCAGCAGCAGCCACGCCGACCACGCGAGGTTCGCCAGCAGGATGGCGTTCTCGCCGAGCGCGGCGGCCTTGTTCGGCGTCGTGCCGAACTCGGTGATCCGCCCGGTGATCTCCATCAGCACCAGCACGTCGATGGCCAGCGCACTGACCACGAGAGCGAGCTGCAGTTTGTCGAACAGGCCGGGCGGCGCCAGCGGGTCGCGGGCGGACATCGAGTAGAGCAGCAATCCCAGCACCACGACCAGCAGCGCGTCGAACAGGATCAGCGCCTGCCGTTCGACGTCGATGCCCGCGCTCGTCCACACGACCGCGCCGAGGAACGCCAGCAGCACCGCGGTGAACAGCGGCGTGAACAGCCGCCCGAGCACCGGGGCGATGTTCTCGACGACGCTCTGCTTCGCCTCGACGAGCCACCCGGCCACGACGACCGCCGCCATGGCGCCACACGGCACCAGCCACTGCCCGATGAACGTGTCCGGCTTGATCCCGATGGCCTCGAAGGTCCCGAACATGAACGCGGTGAGCACGCCACCGCCGAGCCCGATGAGTACCAGGTAGACGAACCATTCACCGGTGAAGCGGATGAAGTCCATGCGCCTGCGCGAAGATCGCCAGTCGTCGGCCACGTACGCCAGCCCCACCACGAGCCACAGCGCGATCGGCAGGTGGATGGTGGAGACGACGATCGACTGCGAGTTCTCGCCCAGCGGGTAGATGTTGGCGGCCACGGCCCCGAGCACGAACAGCGCCGCGACGATCCCGATCACCACGCGTCCGGCCTGATGCCGCCACGCCAGGAAACCCGCCAGCCAGGGCAGGGTGAACAGGGTGAAGTTCGGGGCGTAGAACGCGGCATGCTTCTCCATGCTCATCCCGAACAGCTCGGGCACCTTGATCGACACCGCGGCACCCGCCGCGCAGCCGATCATCACCCACAGGTCGCGCCGCGACCGCCCTTTCTCGACGGTGTGGTCGCTCTCGCCGGGCAGCACCAGCTGCTTCCACAGCCGTTCCGAATGCTCCACGGCGAACTCGCGGGACAGCTCGTCGAGGCTGCCCATCCGTTTGACGGCAACGAGAAACGCCTCGTCCGGGCTCAGGCCGATCGAGACCAGTTCCTCGACCGAACCACGAAGGTGGTCTTCCAGCTCGTCGGCGTCGGCCGGCCGCAGCTCGCTACGCCGTTGCACGTGCTGACGCCACTGCGCGAACTGCGCCTCCAGCTCATCCTGCGCGGTCATGCCAGCACCTCCAGCGGCCGGCGATCGCCGAGCCAGATCTCCTTGAGCGTGTCCACGACGGTGTCCCACTGGCGGCGTTGCTCGACCAGCTCGGCCAGGCCGCGGTCGGTGACGCGGTAGTACTTGCGCCGCCGTTCGCCCGCCACCGACCGCCAGTTCGACTCCACGAAACCGAGGCGCTCCAGCCGGTGCAGCAACGGGTACAGCAGTCCCTCCGTCCAGTCCAGCTCACCGCCGGACAGCTCGTTGATCCGCCTCAGGATGGCGTAGCCGTAGTTCTCCTGCTCGGCCAGGATGCCGAGCACCATCGGTGTCGCCGAGGCGGCCACCAGGTCTTTGGCGACCTTCACCAGCCCTCCTACCTAGAAGTACTAGGCATAGTACTTCTAGGTATTAGACAGCACAACGGGGCCGATCATGCGATCGGCCCCGTTGTCCCACTCGATCAGGCGACGACGCGGTACGCCTTGATCACCGTGACCTCGGAGGTGTTGCCACCGGCGTCAACGGTCTTGGCGCGCAGCGACGCGAAGCCCGGCTTCGCGTTGTTCACGAACGCCTTGCCGCCCACGACCTTGACGGCCTGCCAGGTCGCGCCCTCGTTGAACGAGACCTCGACCTCCGTCTTCTTGACGGCCGGGGTGCCGGCCTGCCGGCGGAACGACAGCGGCACCTCGAACGCGCCCACCTTGGCGGCGTCGTCGGTGAGCACCGGCTCGAACCCGACGACGGTGAACGGCAGCGGGCCGTCCTTTTCGGACGCCTGGAACGTCCACGCGGCACTCACCCGCGTGCTGAGATCGGAGACGTCCTGCGTCGCCTCGGTCTCGTAGCGGTACGAGCCCGGCCCGGCCCACGTCAGGTCCGCGAAACCGGCGTACTTGCCGCCCTCGCCGATCTTGACACCGTCGCGGAACAACGTGGTCTTGTGGGCCGTCGTCGCCGAGAAGCCCGACCCGCCACGGCTGTCGCTGAACAACGACACGCCGAGCCGGAGCTTGTCGCCCTTCTTGCGGATCGCGACGGTGTCCGGCGACGACGACGCGACGCCGTGCACAGCCTGGTTGACCCGCTGACGGTGCTGCGCACCGGCGGTGAGGGTCGAGGGCGGCGTCTCGGTGAACACGTCAAAGGATTCGGGGTTGTGGCCGAACGTGAAGTCGGTCACCCACGGGACGTTCGCGGTCACGTGCTCGACCAGCTCGGCGCCGATCTTGACCGGCGCCAGGTAGTCGTAGGTCGAGGTGTTGTCCCACGGCCGCACCGGAACCATGCCGACCTCGTGCTTCGCATCGGCCGGGCCGGGCACGAACGTCGTCCGCATGGTCGCGAAGTCCTCGGGCTTCTTCGTACCCGTGAACCCGGTGGGCAGGCCGCCCTTCATCGTCCAGGCGGCCCGGTATACGTCGGTAGCACCGGCGAAGGTCGCGGTGATCATCGCGTCGAGACCCTTGGGCGACTTGCCGATGTGCCCGATGGAGACGTCCATCCCCTCGTCGAAGAACGCCATGTTCCAGCCGACGTGAACCGCGCTGAACTTCCTCTTGGCATCGGCGAACGGAACCCGCACGTCGACCGGCTTCGCGATCCGCGCGTCGAACGTGGCCACGCGTGCCCCGTTCACGTCGAAGTTCGGGTCCGAGATCACGGCGTACTTGGTGTGGTCGCCGTCCTTGGTCGCGATCACTGCGCTGGCTTCGTAGTGGCCGGCCGGGATCTGCTTGTGCACCTCGGCACCGCACTCGGGCAGGAAGAAGAACTGGTCCGTGAGATCGTTGATCACGGCCGTGTAGCACTCGGTCGGCGCCTGGCCGTTGGCGTCGAGGAACCGGAAGGTGACGTCGTCACCACCGGACATCCGGACACCCGGCGTCACGCGCTGGCGTGCCATCACCCCGCTGTTACCGAGGATCGGGACCAGGCGGTCCTTGGCCGTCGGCGCCCGATCCGGCACCCCCGGCGCGGCGTGTGCGACCGGGATCGCTCCGAGCGCAAGGCCGATTGATACTGCTATTGCGGCAGTCCGCATGGTTGAGACTCTCCATGAATATGGCGGCTGGTGGGGGCAGTGAGAACGGTAGGGAGTCGCGAGGATTGCTCGCGATCCCCGTTCGTTCCCGCTGCCCTCCCCCTGTCTCAACCCAACGGGCCCTTGACGAAGACAAGCGTTGTATCGAAAGACGCGTCCTGTTTGGACAAATTCATGAGTGGTTTTCATTGCCGGAACAATGAAAACCACTCACGACGGAGGTCAGTTGCTGTTGCCGGGCTTCCAGCCGAGGTAGTTGCGGAAGTAGCTGGTCGACGAGGCGTGCCCGATCCGGCCGTTGACCGACGTCGCCCAGAAACCACCGTGGCCGTCCGCGATGCCGACGTGCCCGTAGTTGCTGATGTTCCAGAACACGAACGCGCCCAACGGCGGCGTGCCGGTGCGGTGCTTCACGCCGTCCGACGAGTTCCAGTGCTCGATCGCCGAGGCGTGGTGCGTGCGGCGGTCCCACGCCAGGCGCACGGCCCGCTCGCAGTAGCCCTGGTATGCCGTGCTGCCGTTGCGGGAGCGGAACCACTGCACCGCGCCCGCCGCGGTCTGCTGGATGGAGACGTCGTCGGCAGCGCCGACCGACCCGTACTCGACGGTCGTCGCGTCGGTGGCCAGCTCGGGCTGGGCGATGTCCTCGGCGGTGATGCCGGCCGGAGCGCTCACCGGGTCCGCCGACGCGGGCATCGCGGTGCCCATCAGCGCCAGCCCCAGCAGACCGATGACCGCACCGCCGGTCAACTTGTTGATTCCCATCAAACTCCCCCTTCTCGAAAGGTGATCCGGACAGGGGGAACGATGGCCGGGCGGCTGCCCAGATCCCGCCCAGGCGGCGCCTGGAATTTGCCCAGATCTCGCCCACGCGGTGTAGCGGGTCGGGCACACTGCGAATCGTGGAATTCCGCATTCTGGGCCCGCTCGACGTCCGCGATGGCGGCGCGGTCGTCGCACTGGGCGGCTCCCGGCAGCGGGCGGTGCTCGCGGCGCTGCTCCTGCGTGCGAACGAGACGGCCAGCGTCAGCTATCTCACCGACGCCGTCTGGGACACCGCACCGGCCACACCCGCGTCCAACCTGCGCACCTACGTGGCCGGGCTGCGGCAGCGCCTCGGCGCTGAACGCCTGGTCACGCGGCCCGGCGGGTATGCGCTTTCCGTCGCGGACCACGAGTTCGACCTGCGCGAGTTCGAACGGCTCAGCGCCGAGGGTGATCAGGCGACGGACGACCTCGTCAAGGCCGAAGCCGCGTTCGGCGCGGCGCTGCGGCTGTGGCGTGGCAACGCCCTGGAGGACCACGCCGCCGGACCCGCGTTGCGGGCCGAGCTGGCCCGGCTCGAGGAGCAACGGCTGGCCGTGGTGGAGCGGCACATCCGGGTGCGGCTCGACCTGGGGCACAACGTCGTCGGGGAGCTGCGCAAGCTCGTCGCCGACCACCCGTTGCGCGAGGAGTTCTGGGGACAGCTCATGCTCGCCCTCCACCGGTCCGGGCGGCGTGCGGACGCGTTGCACGCCTACCAGCAGGTGTACCGGCTGCTCGACACCGAGCTCGGCATCTCGCCCGGCCGGGCCCTGCGGGAGCTGCACGGCAAGGTGCTCGCGGACACGCCCGCACCGCAACGCGCGCCGATCGAGCACCGGCCGCGCCAGCTGCCGCCGGAAGCCGATCACTACACCGGCCGGGAAAGCGCTTTCGGCGAACTGTCCGATCTGGTGGAACGGGAGTCGGGCGTGCTGCCGGTCGTGACGGTCACCGGCTACCCCGGTGTCGGCAAGACGGCGTTCGCGATCCGCGCCGGCCATCGGCTCGCCGCGTCGTTCCCGGACGGCCAGCTCTTCGTCGACCTGCGCGGAGCCGACCGGCGGCCGCGCTCGGCCGAGGAGGTGCTGTCGCGGTTCCTGCTGGACCTCGGCGTCTCCGGCGTCGACGTCCCGGGCCACGCCGAGGAGCGGTCGAGCATGTTCCGCGACCGGCTGGCCGGCCGGCGGGTGCTGATCATTCTGGACAACGCGGCGTCGGAGGAGCAGGTCCGGCCGCTGCTGCCCGGTCACCCCGGCTGTTGCGTGGTGATCACCAGCCGGAGCCGGCTGACCGGGCTCGACACGAGCAGGCGGATCCGGCTGCACGCGCTCGACCCGGCCGACTCGGCGCGGCTGCTCGCCAAGCTGGCCGGTGGCGAGTGCGCGGCGGCGGAGCGGATCACGGCGTTGTGCGGCGGCCTGCCGCTGGCCCTGCGCATCGTCGGCACCAAGCTGCGGTCGCTGCCCCACCTGACCGCGGACGCGCTGGCGTTGCGGCTGGAGAACGAGCAGCACCGGCTGGACGAGCTCGTCGGCGGTGACCGCGAGGTGCGCTCGAGCTTCGTGCTCAGCTACGCCGGGCTGCCCGAGGCCGAGCAACGGGCGTTCCGCCTGCTCGCGCTGCTGCCCGGCACGAGCTTCCCGGCGTGGGCCGCGGCGGCGGCGCTCGGGCTTGACGTGCGCACCGCCGAGCGGCTGCTGGAACGGCTGGTCGAGGCGAACCTGCTGGAGTGCGGAACCGGCGCCACCGGCCGGCTGCGCTACCACTTCCACGACCTGCTGCGCCTGTTCGCCGAGGAGAAGGCCGAGCAGGACAGCGAGGCGCCGGAGCGGCACCTCTCGGAGCGACGCGTGCTCGACGCGTACCTGCACGTCGCGCGGCACGCCGACCTGCGGCTCGAGTTCGGCGGCCTGCCGTCGTTCGAGGCGCCGCCACTGGACCTCGGGCGGCCCGGACTGGTCGACGATCTCGTGGCGAACGCGCCCGCGTGGTTCGACGAGGAACACGGCTGCCTGCTCGACGCGATCGAACGGTCCGTCTGCAACGGCACCGACGAGCTGACCTGCCGGCTCGGCGCGACGATCGGCGCCTACCTGGAGCTACGCGCGCAGTGGGCCGATCTGGTCCGCGTGCTGGAGTTCGGTCTGGCCGCCGCGCGCCGGTTGGACAGTGCCTACTGGACCGCGTACGCGTTGTTCGCCTGGGGGCTCGCGGCGCGGGAACAGCGCGATTTCGCGTTGTGCGACAAGCTTTTCCGCGAATGTTTCGCGATGGTGCCCGCCGCGGGCGACGTGCTGCTGGAGGTCGTGACCAAGCTGGCCGTCGGCGTCGGTTACCGGTTGCGCGGCGGGTTGTTCGAGGCGGCCGCGTGTTTCAACGAGTGCCTCAGCCTGCTGGCCACCATCGACCAGCCGCGGTGGCGCGCGTACACGCTGCGTGAGTTGGGAGTCCTGCACCGGTACCGGGAGCAGTGGGCGGACGCGGAACGCTGCCTGCGTGAGGCGACCGAGGAGTTCGACCGCCTGGGCGACCGGCGGTGGCGGGCCGCATCGATGCGGGAGCTCGGCATCGTGCGGCGCGAGCTCGGCGACGCGGGCGAGGCGCTGGAGCTGCTCACCACGTGCCAGCAGGTGTTCCACGAACTGGGCGACCGGCGCCGCGAGGCCGCCGCGTGGCGCAGCCTCGCGTACCTGCACCTCGGCCGGGGCGATCTGGACGGCGCCTACGCCTGCGCGGTGCGCAGCCGTGAGGTGTTCGCGCTCACGCTGGACGAGCACGGCGCCGCGTGCACCGAGGTCTGTCTCGGCGAGATCCACCTCGCGCTGGGTGAACAGGGTCAGGCGGCGGCGCTCGTCCGGCGCGGACTCGCGATGTTCGAGACGCTCGGCGACCCCCGCTGGCTCGACCGGGCCCGGCGCAGCCTCGACCGCGTGCGGCGTTCACGGCAGACCACGGATTCTTAACAAGAAACCCCTCGCACGGCCTGGTGGCTCGTATGGTGAGGACCGTGCATCCGAACCAGGTCGGCGCAGGGCAAGGGAATCCGGCAGATCCCGGAGACCGCGGGTACCGGCCGCGGTGAGTGATCCACAAAGGACATGCCAAGGGCGCCGGCTCCGCCTCGGCGCCCTCAACATGTCGCTGGCCGGATTGTTTGAGGACGAATGGCTCGGCATGGCCGACGCCGCCCGCAAGCAGGACGCCGACCTCGTCACCTTCATCGGCCGTGAGCTGAGCGACCCGTTCGACTTCGGCGCGTCCGCCAACGCGGTCTACGAACTCGCCCGCAGCGCGCGGCTGGACGGCCTGGTCGTGTGGACGACGGCACTCAGCTCGCACTCCGGCCCGGCCGCCGTGGCGGAACTGTGCGACCGCCTCGGGCCGTTGCCGCTCGTCAGCATCGAACATCCGCTGCCGGGGCACCTGAGCGTGTTGTTCGACGACGCCGGCGGGACGAAGGCCGCGGTCGAGCACCTCCTCGACGTGCACGGCCACAGGCGGATCGCGTTCGTGCGCGGTCCGGCCACCCATCCCGGCGCCGAGCTGCGCTACCGCGGCTACCTCGAGGCGCTGGCCGCGCGAGGGATCCCGTTCGACCCCGACCTCGTGCCCGCCGCACCCGGCTGGTGGGAACCGAGGGCGGCGGCCGCCATGGCCGCCGAGGTGCAGGCGCACGGCCCGGACGCGATCGTCGCCGCGAGCGACTTCTTCGCCCAGGCGGCGATCGCCGGACTGCGCCGGATGGGACGGCGGGTCCCGGACGACATCGCCGTGGTGGGCTTCGACGACCTGCCCAACAGCGCCCACTTCGCGCTGGGACTGGACAACACCGACCCGGCCGTCGCGGGCCGGGCGGTCGAACGGTCGGTGAACTTCGGCTCCGCCCCGCCGCCGCTGACGACCGTGCGCATGCCGTTCGCCGACCTCGGCACGACGGCGGTGGAGCTGCTGCTCGCGCGGTTGCGCGGCGAGGCCGTCCCGGAGACGGTCACGTTGCCGCCCGAGCTCGTCGTGCGCCGCTCGTGCGGCTGCCTCTCGGTTCCCGCAGACGACGACCCGCGCCCGGACGAGCGGCTGCTTCGCGCCGCACAGGAAGCACTCGAAACCGGGCGTGCGGAAGGGTTCCTGGCCGCGGTGGACACCCTCGCCCGGACCGGGGGCGTCGACTCCGCGGCCTCCGCGCTCGCGGAACTGCGGCAGTGGGCCCGCCGCGAGCGGCCGCTCGACCAGCTGCCACCGGCCGAGGACCTCTGGCTGCGGACGCAGCGGCTGCTGGCCGAGATCGTCGGCCAGCAGCGCGAGTTCGAGCACCTGATCGTGGAGAAGCGCGACGAGGTCGTCCGCACGCTCGGGCAACGGCTGGTGACCGCACGGGAGGTCGGCGACCTCGGCGATGTGCTCACGGCCGAGCTGCCACGCGTCGGGATCCCGAGCTGCGCGGTCGCCCTGTACGACCCGCCGACGACCGAGTCGCAGGTGCCGCCGGGCGCCGTGCTCGCGCTCGCGTGCGACCGCGGCCGGCGGTTCGACGCACAGACCCGCTTCCCGACGCTGGAGCTGGCGCCCGACGAGTTCCTCGTCCGCGACGAGCCGGTCAGCTTCGTCGCGTTGCCCTTGTACTTCAAGGAGGAACGGCTCGGCTTCGTGCTCTTCGAGGCGGGTGTCCGAATCGGCTGGATCTACGAGGCCCTGCAGGGCCAGATCGCGAGCGCGCTGGCGGGCGTCATCCTCGTCGAACGGGAGCGCCGCGCGTTGGCCGAGGTCGAGGAGGGCCGGCGCCGCCTGGAGGAACGCGTCGCGGAACGCACGGCCGAGCTCGCCCGCGTCAACGCGGACCTCCGCGAACAGATGGCCGTTCGCGAGCGCGCGGAACGGACGCAGGCGCAGCTGGAGGAACAGCTGCGCCACTCGCAGAAGATGGAGGCCGTGGGCAGGCTGGCGGGCGGTATCGCGCACGACTTCAACAACCTGCTCGTCGTAATCAACGGCTACAGCGAGCTGCTCAAGGGGTGGCTCGCGGACGACGAGGAACTGCGCGAGGCCGCCGAGGAGATCCAGAGCGCGGGCGCCAGGGCGGCGGCGCTGACGCGGCAGCTGCTGACGTTCAGCCGCCAGGAGGTCCTGCAGCCGGCGCTGGTCGACCTGAACGACGTCGTCACCGGCGTCGAAGCCATGCTGCGCAGGCTGATCGCCGAGGACGTCGACCTCGTGACGCGGCTCGCGCCCTCCCCCGGCCTGGTACTCGCCGACCGCGGCCAGCTCGAACAGATCGTGGTGAACCTCGCCGTCAACGCCCGCGACGCCATGCCGGGCGGTGGCCGCCTGACGATCGCCACGGCCGAGGTCGAGCTGGACGAGCAGACCGCGGGCGAACGGCTCGGCGTGGAACCGGGCGGCTACGTCGTCCTGTCGATCACCGACACCGGCGTCGGCATGGACGCCGAGACACAGCGGCGGATCTTCGAGCCGTTCTTCACGACGAAACCCTCCGGCCAGGGCACAGGTCTGGGTCTCGCAACGGTTTTCGGCATCGTCCAGCGCAGCGGCGGGCACGTCACCGTCACGAGCGCGCCGGGTGTGGGCACCAGCTTCGAGGTCCACCTGCCGCGCTCGCTCGCCGGAGCCCGAGCTCCGGAACCCGAGCAGCGCCCGCACGTCCCGCACGTCGCCTCACGGGAGACGGTCCTGCTCGTCGAGGACGAGGCGTCGGTCCGCACCGCGACCCGATTGTTCCTGGAGCACTACGGTTACCGCGTGATCGAGGCGGCCAACGGCGCGGAGGCGCTCGCGGTCGCCGAGGACGTCGACGCCGTTGTCACCGACGTCGTCATGCCCGAGATGGGCGGCCGCGAGCTCGCCGAACGCCTGCAGGAGCTGCGTCCCGGCATTCCCGTCCTGTACGTGTCCGGGTACACGAACAGCGCCGAGGTGCGCGAGCACCTGTCGAGCCCGAGCGTCGCACTGCTGCAGAAGCCGTTCACCGCGGCCGTGCTGGCGCGCAAGGTACGTGAACTCCTTGCAGCACAACAGGACTGAGGGGCACAACTCCCCGAAGGCACAGGACAGGGTGCTCCGCCCGCATGGCAGGCGGAACACCCTGCTGACCGGCCCTGCACCGGTCCTGTTGAAGGACAACCGACGCGCTGGAGATCATCGGCCACAAAGGACAGACGGCGCGGACGTGCGCCGGTAGAACGACCTGACGCTGGAGTGCAGCCGCTAGGCCCGTCCCGCCGAGTAGTTCCGGAACATGATGTAGGTGTCGAGGATGTCCGACGACGCGCTCTGCACGGACCGGTAGATGCCCCACTTGGGGCGCACGTAGTCGCCCTCGTCCGGGATCTTCACGCCCGTCCGGTTGCCCTGCGCGGCGATCGGCGCTCCCGACCCGGTCCCGTTGCGGATGACACATCCGGCGGCACCGCTGGGGCCGGGCGTGAACGTCCATTCGATGGTGATCCACTTGTTGCGCAGCGGTGCGAGGTCGGTGGCCGCGATGTTCGGCGACCCGGAGTTGGCGTACGCGCGCGCCGCGATCACTTCCTTGCCACCGCTGCGCATCAGGTCCAGCACCACCCACGGCCCGCCGTTGGTCTTGGGGGTCTTGGTCTGGAAGATGTGCGTGAACTTGCTGGTGCCGTGCAGCGAAGCGGGGATGTACATCTCGTAGGAGAGCGTCCACTTCTCGCCGTTGCGCATCTTGATCGCGGTGCCGTTCTGCACCATGCCCTTGGACTCGGTGCGCTGACGGTCGCCACCGCCGGTGGTGTCGCGGTCGTCCTTCCAGATGTTGAACCGGTAGTGGTCGCCGCCCTCGACGACGACGTACTTGCGCTCGGGGTGGTGGCCACCGCGGTCGGCCTCGATGCCCTCGAACGCCTTGAGCCCGTCGGTCGCGGGGTTGGGGTGCCACAGCGGCGCGGCGGCGTGTGCGGTGGGCGCGGCGAGGAACGTGGCGGGAGCGGCCAGGGCCAGCGAGTGGAGGACGGTCCTTCGGCTGAAGCGGATGGGGTCCGGCATCGCGGTGTGTGTCCTTCCTGGCGGCGGGAGTCGACAGGGAGTGCACATCGGGGCGACGGAGTCCAGGCCCAAAGAGCCAGAACCTCCGATGTAATTCGTAACGAAAGTAGAACTCCGGCTCGTTGGCTGTCAACTGAAACCGTTTGTTTCCTCGACATTCGCGTCGCTGCGGAATCTCGTACGCTGTCGGGGTGTCCGAAACGACGGTTGCCCAGGTGATGGCCGAACTGGCCGCGCTCGAGGATCCGAAGGCGCGCGCGGTGAACGAGAAGCACGGCGACGACCACGGCGTGAATCTCGGCAAACTGCGGGCGCTCGCCAAGCGGCTGAAGACCCAGCAGGAACTCTCGCGGGACCTGTGGAGGACCGGCGACACCGCGGCCCGGCTGCTGGCGCTGCTGATCTGCCGCCCCAAGGCGTTCGAGCGCGACGAGCTGGACGCGATGCTCCGTGAGGCGCGCAAGCCCAAGGTGCACGACTGGGTCGTGAACTACGTGGTGAAGAAGAGCCCGCACGCCGAGGAGCTGCGCCTGGCGTGGTTCGCCGATCCGGATCCGGTCGTCGCGAGCGCCGGCTGGGCGTTGACCACCGACCTCGTGGCCCGCAAGCCCGAGGACCTCGACCTCCCGGGACTGCTCGACATTATCGAGGCGCGGATGAAGGACGCCCCGGACCGCCTGCAGTGGGCGATGAACCACTGCCTGGCCCAGATCGGCATCGAGCACCCCGAGCACCGCGCCCGCGCGATCGCCATCGGCGAACGCCTGCAGGTGCTCAAGGACTATCCGACACCGCCGAACTGCACGTCGCCGTTCGCGCCGATCTGGATCGCCGAGATGGTGCGACGGCAGGAGGTTTCCGTTAACTGACAACATTTCCGCCCGGCGACGCCGGGCGGTTCAGTGGTTCGATGAGCCACAGGTATCGGCACCCTGTCCTGCTGATCACCGCGCTGTTCTTCCTCGCCGCGCTCGTCGCGGGCAACTCCAGCGCGGTCGCAGCTCCTCCTTCGAACCCCTGGCAGTACGACCACTGGCCGCAGCAGCAGCCGTGGCAGCAGACCCGTGACTCCCTGCGGGTCGCGGCGCAGGCCGGGTTCCCCGGCCCGATCGACCCGCAGAACTGGGTCAACCCCGACCACATGACGTGGGAGCGTGACTACCGGAAGATCCCTGGAACGAACTGGGCGGACCCCGCGGTCAAGGGTTCTGTGCGCAACTTCAAGGGCGCGCTGGTGCTGCTCGACTACCCGAACCAGCCGTTCGTGGTGACGCAGCCGAAGCAGTCGACGGTGTTCGGCAACCCCAGCGCCGAGGCCCACGACATCCCGCGCGCCCAGGTCGCGCAGTTCTACCAGGACTTCCTCAACAAGCCGAACGGCGTCAACCGCGGCCACACCGTGCACGAGTACTGGATGGAGACCTCCGGCGGACGCTACGGCGTCGACCTGAAGGCGTTCGGTCCGTACACCATGCCGGGCAAGGACCACGAGTACGCCATGGAGTTCCAGGGCGGCACCGGTTGCCCGGCGGGCGACACGTGCAACCGCAACATCCGCACCGACGGCCGCGCCGCGTGGGTCGCCGACGTCGGCTCGGAGGTGCCGGCCGGATTCGACTTCGTCTACTACCTGTCCGCGGGCCAGGACGAGTCCGGGACGTGGCAGGAGTTCGGGATGATGAAGTTCCGGACCAAGGAGGACGTGACCGACGCGTTCGGCCCGCCCGACCCCGCCCTGCCGAACTGGACGCGCACCCGTTACGTCGACTGGACGTCGTGGGCGGCGGGCTCCAGCATCTGGCCCAACGCGGGCGGCGGCTCGTCCACCCAGGCGGAGAGCTCGGGCCAGGGCGTGTACGCGCACGAGCTGAGCCACATCCTCGGCATCGGCGACAACTACAACAACCCGTACGGCAACCCGCCGCGCCGCGACTACTCCGGCCCGTGGGACATGCTGTCGCGCGGCGCGTTCAACGGCCCCGGCGGCCCGCACTCGCGGTGGGTCATCCCGGCGACCGGCGGCGCGTCGATGGGCGCGCAACACCTGCTGCGCAACAAGATGAAGCTCGGCATCATCGACGACCGCAACGTGCTGCGCCTGTCCCGCGACAACCTGGCCAACTCCGGCATGGTCATCGCCAAGATCACCGCTCGCGAGGTGCAGCCGGGCGCGACCGGGTTGTCGGGCATCAACGTCACGCTCGGCACCGACCTCTCGCCCTCCTGCAACGTCCAGACCGACCCGTTCTGCGACGGCGGCGGATACCAGAACTACACGCTCGAGGTCGTGGACCGGATGGGCTCGGACTCGTTCACGCCGGACGCGGGCGTGCTACTGGCCAAGACGAAGAACGCCGACCAGGCGCCGTTCGCGTGGGTGATCGACGCCAACCCGCAGGACATCGGCATGACCGACTACGTCCTGCCGGACGGCACCAAGGTCCCCATCACGGTCGGCGACTACCGGCAGCTGTCGGACGCCCTGTTCCACGCGGGCACCAACTCGGGCAGTGAGTACGAGTACGTCGACCGGGCCAACAAGCTGCACTTCTACGTGTTGGACGTCAAACGCTCTCCGCAGGGCGTGCTGTCCTACACCGTGGCCGTCCGTTCGCTGGCCGGCGCGGGCCCGCAGCAGCGCGGTGTGCGGGTCACGCCGACCTCCGCCCGCACCGGCTCGGACGGCGTGGCGACGTGCCGGTTCCCCTTGACCAACACCGGTCGTGGCACCGGGCAGTACGTCGACGGTGACGTGTACCGGGTGTCGGCGAAGGCGGAGAACGGCTGGTCCGTCTCCGTGCCCAACGCCCTCGCGACGGCTCAGTTCGGCGCCCGCGTGGACGTGCCCGTGCACGTGAAGCGGGACAGCGGACCGGCGGTCGCGAAGGTGACCCTCACGGCCACGTCGGAGAGCAACCCGGCGAAGACCGCCACTGCCACCTGCACCGTGACCGGGCGGTAGCCGCTCCCGGCATCGACGCCGGCGCGATCCTGGTGATCGCGCCGGCGGCCCAGGATGCAATCACCACAACGGCCCAACTTTTCGTCACGTAGTGAGACGCGCAATACCCTTCCGCTACGTTTTGTGGATTTTCGTTACGTTTAATTGTTAATCCACCCCGTCGCTCCCATCCTTGGGGCCGACGGGAGTGGTTACATGATTCACGAAACCGATCAGTCCCATATAGTCATCGGTGCCGGCTCCGCCGGTCTCGCCACAGCAGCATCACTGCAGGCAGCAGGCCTGCGCGTGGTCGTCGTCGAACAGGGATCCCACCCCGGCGAGCGCTGGCGAAACCGTCCTGAAAGCCTCCGCCTCAATACCGCGCGAGCTTTGTCCGGTCTTCCAGGGTTCCCGATTCCGAGAAGATCAGGGACTTGGCCCAGCGGCGTAGATTACGCAGAGTATCTGAGTTCGTATGCCGACCGTCATCAAATAAAGATACGGTTCGGCCACACAGTGGAACGGGTCGACCGCGCGGACCCGTGGTCGGTCGTGCTCACCGACGGGACCGTGCTGTCCGCCGAGGCCGTGGTGGTGGCCACCGGCTGGGCGGCCCGCCCGTACCTCCCGGCGTGGCCCGGTGGGTTCAGCGGCCGGCTGCTGCACGCGGCCGACTACCGGACGCCCGAGGAGTTCGCCGGAAAACACGTGCTCGTGGTGGGTTCCGGCAACTCCGGAGTCGAGACCGCGGTCGAACTGCTCGGCGTCGCGGCCGAGGTGCGGCTCGCGGTGCGCACCCCGCCGTTGATCATCCCCAGCGACCCGGTGCTGCAGTACTTCGGCGCGCTGTTCGGCTGGTTGTCCGACTCGGTGAAGGACAAGCTGAGCCTCTACACCCACCGCAAGTACTACGGCGATCTCGCCGAGCACGGCCTCGGCGTGCCGGTCGAGGGTGCCTGCACCCGGTTCAACCGCGACCGGCTCGCCCCCACCGCGGAACGCGGCCTCGCCGCCGCTGTCCGAAGTGGACGGTTGAAGATCACCGCTGCCGTGGAGGGCTTCGAGGGCGACACGGTCTGCCTCGCCAGCGGCGATCGGCTGCGGCCGGACGTCGTCATCGCGGCCACCGGATTCCGGCCCGCGTTCGCCGACCTCGTCGGGCACCTCGGCGTGCTCGACGACGAGGGCCTGCCGCCCGAGCCCGGCGCCGACGGCCTGTTCTTCGTCGGCGCGCCGTCGTTGCGCGGCGACCTGCGCATGCACGGCCACCAGGCGCGTCGGGTCGTCAGGGCAGTGAGGACCATGAAACGGAGCAGCCATGTCTGACCTGCGCGTCGTAGCGGAGAACCAGCAGACGAAGTGGAACTCGACGGAGGTCGACCTTTCGCTGGCACCGCTACCCGTGTTGCTGAGGCGGACGATCGCCGAGCATCCGGAGAAAGTCGCACTGCGGGACTCGACCGGCATGCTGACCTACGCCGAACTCGGCACCCGGATCGACAGCCTGGCCGCGCACCTGAGATCGCTCGGGCTCAGGCGCGTGGCGTGCGAACTGCCACGCGGCATGGACGCCGTGGTGACGCAGGCCGCGGTGTTCGCCGCGGGCGCGACCTACGTGCCCGGCAACGCCACCGACGTCGTCCCGGCGGACCTCGTGATCTCCGAACCCCCTGCGCCACCGGAGCTGGCGGGCCCGCTCGACGTAAAGCTCGACGACATCGCCTACGTGATCCGCACCTCGGGCACGTCGGGCCGGCCGAAGCCGGTCGCCGTGTCGCACCGCGCCATCGCGAACTCCACGCTCGCCCGGTTGCACCGTTATCCCACACCGGTCACCGCGTTCGCGCTGATCTCGCCGATGACGTTCGACTCGAGCCTCGCCGGGATCTGGTGGACCCTGCTCTGCGGCGGCGAACTGCGGTTGCTGTCTCCGGACACCTCCGAAGCGGTCACCGAGCTCGCCGAGGCGATGTCCGGCGGCGCCGTCAGCCACACGCTGCTGACCCCGTCACTACACCGCGCCGCGTTGTCCACTATGGACAAAGCAAAGCCGGGCCTGCGGCAGGTCATCGTGGCGGGTGAGCCCTGCCCGCGGGAACTGGTGTCCGAGCACTACCGGATGCTGCCGGACGTCGCGCTGGTCAACGAGTACGGCCCGACCGAGGCCGCCGTGTGGTGCACCGCGGCGACGTTGCTGCCGGGCGCGGACGTGGTCGTCGGCACGCCGATCGCGAACACCGAGGTCTGGGTGGTCGACGACACGGGCGGGCTCGCCCCGGTCGGCGAGCTCGGCGAGGTGTGCGTCGCCGGCGCCGGTCTCGCCGACGGCTACCTCGGTGACCCGGAGCTGACCCGCGCGAAGTTCGGGCCCCACCCGCTCGACCCGGACCGGCTCGCCTACCGCACCGGCGACCTCGGCCGCTGGCGTGCGGACGGACAGCTGGAGCTGCGCGGCCGGCTCGACAACCAGGTCAAGATCCGTGGCTATCGGGTCGAACCGGACGGGGTGGCCGCCGCGTTGCGCCGTCATGACGGGGTTCGGGACGCCGTGGTGGTGCATCGCGACGGGCTCGTCGCGTACGTGGTGCCCGAGTGGGACGAGGAGTCCGCCGCCGACGAGCTGCGGCAGGCGTGGACCGGCGTCGTCGACGACCTCGACCAGCACGACGAGCGCAGCGGCTGGACCAGCAGCGCCACCGGTGAACGACTGTCCGAAGAGGACATGACCGAGTGGGTGGCGGCGACGGTCGCGCTCGCGTCGGAAGGCGCACCGGAGTCGGTGCTGGAGCTGGGCTGCGGCACGGGCCAGCTGCTGACGCCGCTCGCGGCCGGACGGTCGCGAGTCGTCGGTGTGGACGTGTCGAAACCGGCGCTGGACGCGTTGGGCGAACGGCTGCGCGCGGCCGGGCTCGGCCACGTCGAGCTGCGCCACGGCGACGCGCGCACCACCGAGACCGGGTTCGACCTGGTGCTGTGCAACTCGGTCACCCAGTACTTCCCGAGCGAGGACTACCTGACCGAGGTCGTGACGGGTGCCGTCAACGCGGGCCGGCGGGTCGTCATCGGCGACGTGCTCGACCTGGGGCTGCGCGACGCGTTCCACGCCGCCGTCGTGCTCGCGTCGGCCGGGGACGACGAGCCGTCCGCCCGGCTGCGCGAACGCTGGCGGCGGCGCGTCGAGCGGGATCCGCAACTGCTCGTCGATCCGCGGTGGTTCCAGGGCAAGCAGTTCGAGGTCCGGCCGCGCCGGGGCCGCCGGCGCAACGAGATGAACGACTTCCGGTTCGACGTCGTCAGCTCGCCCGATACCGGCATCGAGGTCGCATGGCGCGACTGGTCCGGCGACATCGAGTTGGCCGGCGCGGAACCCATTGGTGTGCAACGGATCCCGAACGCGCGCTGCGCCGGTGCATGTGCGGTGCGGTCGGCGTTGCCGGACGACTCGCTGACCGCCGCGGACCTGCGCCGGATCGCGGCCGAGGCCGAGGCGTCCGCGGTGCACCCCGAAGATCTCGTGGCGAAGGCGCGGGAGGCGGGGTGGACCGTCCGGCTCTCCAGGGCGTCGGGCTGGCCGCAGGGTGAGCTGGACGCCGTGTTCTTCCCGCCGGGCAAGGAAAGCGCGGTGCGCTGGCCCGCGCCCCAGCCCGGCGGTGACCTCGTCAGCGCTCCGCTGCACAGGCACGTGATCGCCGGCGCCACCGAACGCCTGCTCCCGGAGTTGCGTGAGCACGCCGCCAAGGTGCTCGCCGACTACGAACGTCCGATCGCGTACGTCGCGCTCACCGGGCTGCCGCTGACCGCACACGGCAAGATCGACCTTGCGGCGTTGCCCGCGCCGTCCGCGGATCGGCCCGAGCTGAGCACGCCGTACGTCCCGCCGGTCGGTCCGGTCGAGTGCCGGGTCGCCGAGGTGCTGGCGTCGTTGCTCGGTGTCGACCGGGTCGGGCTGCACGACGACTTCGTCGAACTGGGTGGCGACTCGTTGCTGGCGATGCGCGCGGCCGTGCGGCTGGGCGACCACTTCGGTGTCCCGCTGCCGATCCGGACGGTGTTCGATCTGCCGACCGTGGCACAGCTCGCCGCGCGGCTGGCCGAGTCACCACGGGCCGCCCGGCCGGAGTCGCCCGACGCGCCCGAGGGGTTCGGCGAACGGCTGCCGCTGAGCCTGTCGCAGATGCTGATCTGGGGCATCGACGTTCAGCTCCAGACGGGCCTGCTGGCCGGTCCCGAGTGCAAGCTGGAGTTCCACTACCGCATCCACGGCCCGCTGGACACCGAGGTGCTGAGCGCTGCGGTCGACGAACTCGTCGCCCGGCACGAGTCGCTGCGGCTGACCGTGCACCTCGAGCCGGACATGATGAAGTGCTACCAGGTGGTCGACCCACCGGGCACCGGGCTGCTGGAGACCGTCGCGAGCGTCGGCGAACTGCGGCCGCTGTCGATCACCGACGGCCGGGTGTTCGCCGCCGGCCTGGTCCGGTACTCCGACGACGACCACGTGCTCGTGCTGCGCATGCACCACATCGTGGCCGACGCGTTCACCGTGGACATCGTCGAACAGGAGCTTTCCGCGCTGTACAACGGCAAATCCCTGCCCGAGCCGGTCAGCTACCGGGCAGTGCTCGCCCGGCCGCCGGCACCACCGGACGAGGCGGACATCTCGTACTGGGCGGCGAAGGTCGCCGGGTGTAGCCCGATCGAACTCATCCCACCGTCCAGTGTGGACTCGATGCTGCCGCACAGCACGGAGCTGCGGTCCATCCTGCTACCGGCCGGCGAGGCGCAGGCGTTCCTGAGGTTCGCCCGTGACCACAAGACCACGGCGTTCACCGCGCTCTACACGGTGTTCGCGGCCCTGGTCGCCGCCGACACCGGCGACACCGACGTGCGGATGCTGGCCGTCAACGGGGCCCGCAAGGACGCGGAGCTGCAACGCATGGCGGGCATCTGGGTCGACGGGACCCTGTTGCGGCACCGGCTGCGCACCGACCTGCCCGCCTCCGAGGTACTCGCCGCGGCCAACGCCGACGTGCACGGCGCGCTGCGGCACGACAGCGTCCCGCTGCTCGGGCTGGCACAGATCCTGCCGGACATGACGGCGATCTTCACGCAGTCGCAGGGCATCGTGTTCGAGCTGCTCGGGCCGTCGACCGGACTGGACCTGGCCGGGTGCCCGTCCGAGCGCACCGACCAGTTCATGGACGAGTTCCCCGGCAAGGTGTTCCAGCTCCCCACCAACCTGGCGGTCGTCGCCCGGCCCGTGGGCGACACACTGCGGCTCACCGGAATGTTCGACCCCACGTTCGCACCACAGTCCTATATGGATGGACTGTTGACGCGGATGCGGGAGCTGATGGCCGCGTTCGCCGAACAGGCCGACCGCCCGCTCGGCGAGCTGCTGTCCGCCGACGAGTGGCTGACCTCACTGTGGAAGGAGCACGAAGGTGGTGCGTAGCCATCCGATCTACGCCGCGCTGTACGACCGGCTCAACAACTACGCCGAGGTCGACTGGCTCGGCCGCGCACGGCAGTGGGTCGCCGACCGGTCGAAGGGCACGGTGCTGGAGATCGGCGCGGGCACGGGCATGAACATGGTGCGGTTCACCGACGTCGACGAGTACATCGCCTGCGAGCCGGACCCTGCGTACCGCAGGCGGCTGCTGCGCCGCGTGCCCGAGTCACGGGTGCCGGTGCGGGTCATCGACTGTCCCGCCGAACAGCTGTCGCTGCCGGACCACAGCGTCGACACCGTGATCAGCACGCTCACCCTCTGCTCGGTCGAAGACCCGGCGCGGGCGGTGTCCGAGATCGCTCGCGTGCTGCGGCCCGGCGGTGAGCTGCTGCTGTTCGAGCACATCCGCAACGGCCGGCTGCTGCAGCGGTTGTGCACGCCCGCGTTCCGGCTGTTCGTGGGTGGGTGCCGGATCACCCGGCCGACGCTGGACACCGTGCGCGCCAAGGGTTTCCAGGTCGAGGTGATCGACAGCCTCGAACTGTCCGGCGCCACCTCCGTCATGGCCCCGTTCGTCACTGCGGTCGCCCACCTGCCAGGAGACCCGGCATGACCCCACCCGTACTGCCCGGCCGGCTTCCGCTGGTGGGGCACGCGCTCACGCTGGTTCGCCGCCCGCTAGAGCTGATGAGCGGCGCCGACCCGGACGACGACATCGCCGTCCTCTACGGCGGGTGGCAGCCGTGGTACCTCGTCAGCAGCCCCGAGCTGGCACAGCAGATCTTCGTCGAGGACGCGAGGAAGTTCGACCGCGGCATGATCTTCGAAGCCGTCGCCCGCATCGTCGGCAAGACCTCGCTGACCGCCGACGGGGACCTGCACAGGCAACGCCGCCGCCTGGTGCAGCCGACCCTCGACCGGCGCCGCATTCCGGAGTACGCGCCCACGATGGCCTCCGCCGCGCACGACCTCGTGGCGTCGTGGCGGGACGGCGAACGGCTGCCGCTGGACGACCTGCTCAACGACTTCAGCTTCGAGGTCGTCACCAGAACTCTGGTGACGGCGGGCATCGACGAGGCACGGGTGGCGGATTTCAAGCGGTACCTGCCGCCGGCGCTCGCCGGCATCACGAAGTCGATGTACGACCCGACCGGCCTGATGCGCCACATCCCCACCCCGGACAACCGGCGCACCAACCACGCCATCAGGCAGGTGCGCGCGACGATCGCGGACGCCGTCGCGTACCTCCGGACGAGCGGCGAGGACCACGGCGACATGTTGTCCACTTTGGTCCGTGACGGGCATGGCCTTTCGGACCAGGAGATCTGCGACGAGGCGATGGCGTTGCTGGTCGCGGGCACCGAGACGATCACCTCCGCGCTCAGCTGGGCGATCCACCTCATGACCGAGAGTCCCGAAGTACAGCAACGGGTTCAGGTCGAGCTCGACGAGGTGCTGTCCGGCCGGCCGATCACCGTCGGGGACGTGCCGAAGCTCGACTACCTGCGGCGGATGTTCACCGAGATCCTGCGCCTGTACCCGCCTGGCTGGCTGGTGTCGCGCCGCACGCTGACCGAGGTGCGGCTCGGCGACGTGGTCGTGCCCGCCCGCAGGCCGGTGTTCGTGTGCCTCTACACGTTGCACCGCCGGAAGGAGAACTTCCCGGACCCGGACCGGTTCGACCCGGACCGCTGGCTGCCGGAGCGCGCGAAGTCGTTGCCGCGCGAGGCTTATCTGCCGTTCAGCACCGGGATGCACCGCTGCCCCGGCGACCACTTCGCGTGGACGATGGCGAGCGTCCTGCTCGCCGCGCTGTGCCAACGCTGGCACCTCACCGCGGCCGGAGACCCGATCACACCCACCGCCGCCCCCACCCTGCGCCCCTCCCACCTGGACGTGATCGTCACCTCCCGAGGAGCTGACCGTGATTGACTTCGTAGTGCCGTACCACCCTTCCCTGCGCTTCGACATGCCGATCCCCTACGGCGGCATGAACCGGCACATCTGGGCCGCCCACGACCGGATGTTCGACTGGCTCGCCGCGCACGGCATGCTGCCGTCCACCGGAAACCTCAGTGTTCTCAAGGGTTCCCGCTGCGACCTGCTGACGGGCGGCTTCTACCCCAACGCCGACATGCCGACGCTGGTCCTGCTCGACCAGTTCATGGGCTGGGGTTTCGTGCTCGATGACCAGATCGACGACGCCGACGTCGGCCTCGACCGCGACCGCACCGCCGCCGTGATAGCCGAGTTCGTCGACATCCTCAACGACACCCCACCGCCCCGGCTCACCCCGGCGGGCACCGCGCTGGCCGACTGGTGGGCCCGCCTGACGGCGGTCTCGACCGAGGAGAGCTGGCGCAGGCAGTTCGTGCACTCCACCGTGGCATGGCTGGAGACCATGCCGTTGGAGGCCAGGCACTGGGCGGACGGCTACGTCCCGGGGTTCGACGAGTACCTGGCCTACCGGCACCTGTCGATCGCCAGCTGGCCGTACAGCGACCTGTGCGAGATCGCCGACCACGCCGAACTGCCGGGTCCGGTGCGCGAGCTGCCCGCGTTCGCCGAGATGCGGCTCGCGATGGCACACCACGTGGGGCTGGCGAACGACGTCATCTCCTACGAGAAGCAACGGGACGTCGGACGCCAGCACGACGCGATCACCATCCTGTGCCACGAGACCGGCTGCACACCGGCCGAAGGACTGAGACGGGTGGTGGAGATCGTCAACGGCTACCTCGCGGACTTCGTCGACAGCCGGGACCGCTTCCTCGACCAGGTACGCGATGCGGGGTTCTCACCGGAGATCCAGCGCATCGCGCGCCTCACCGCCGAGTCACTCGGCACGCACCTGCGCGCCGCCGTGGAGTGGGAGATCCTTGCTGC
Source organism: Lentzea sp. NBRC 105346 (assembly GCF_030269605.1). Lineage (GTDB taxonomy): Bacteria > Actinomycetota > Actinomycetes > Mycobacteriales > Pseudonocardiaceae > Lentzea. The sequence continues at coordinate 208,154 of NZ_BSTQ01000006.1, read as the reverse complement.
CGAACGCTTCGGTGACGACTACTACTACAAGCGCGGCAACGACCCGAGCGTCGACGACGTCCTGGTCCACCCGCACGCGCTGAGGGTCTAGGCGTTCGCCAGCCGGAGCCGTTCGGCCGCCTGCGCACGGACCGCTTCACCACACACCGGGGAATCGCCGTGCAGCGCCTCCCAGCGGGCGTTGTGCACCACCGGCCACAGGCTTGCCGCCCACGCGATCTCTTGTTCCTCCGCGGTGAACCGCCGCCCGCGGAGGTCCTGATAGGCCGCCAGGAACGCGGCGGAGCTCTCGATCGGCGCCAGCGTCGGCGGCGACGCACTGGCGAACGCCCCGCACGCCGCACCCACCAGTGCCGCCTCCGGTTGCCACGCCAGGCTGTCCCAGTCGTGCACCGCCCACACTTCCGTTCCGTGCCAACGAAGGTTCTGCGCCTCGAAGTCGGCGTGGCCCAAGACGCACGGCAGCCCGGCCGCCAGCAACCGCTTGCGGGCCCGCTCCGCCGTGTCGACGACGTACGCGGGCACGACGCTCTGGTCCCGCTCGTCGAGGAAGCCGATCGCCGGCCACAGCCCGGAATCCGAGTGGTCCCACCGCGCCCAGCGCGGGTTCGGCAGCGGCGGCGGGACGGTCACGCCGGCCAGTTCCGCCATCAGCCGGGCGAACACCGCCGCGTAGCGCACCGCGATGTCCGGTGAGTCGCCGCGGAGCAGTTCACCGCCGGGCCGGGACTCCTCGGCGTGCACGGCCAGCGCACCGACGCCGACGACCGGCGTGATCGGCCGGGCGCACGGAAACCCGCGCTCCGCCAGCCGAGCCTGCGCCGCGACGCACGCCTCGGCCCGGCCGTCGTCCTCCCGTGCCTTCACCACGACGTCGCGCCCACCGGCCAGCCGCAGCCCGAACACCGCCGAGATCGACACCCGCTCGAACAGCACGCCGACCGGCTCCTCCCCCAGCTGGTCCACACACCAGTCCGGCAGCCAGTCGGGCAGATCGTCCAACCTCACGGTGACGACCCTGCCACAGGAACCCTGTGTCCCGAGCGTCTGCAAGGACCACTAACCCGTGATCAAACCGGTTTTCTACTACCAACTCGGCGAGCTTCCCGAGTCGGTAGTAGAAGACGGCGATTTGAGGGGCAGTTGGTGGTACTTGCAGACGCCACCAGAAACACTGGGTGGGCAGCGAAGCCCGGCTTCGCCGCCCACCCCGATCACGCCAGATCAGTCGCCGTAAGGGTTCTGCATCGAGACGTGAACGTGGTCGTAGTGCCCACCGGTCACACCGGACCCAGCGGTGTAGTTGCGCCAGCCCTCGGACGACCGGGCGACGCTCCAGATCTTGCCCTGCCAGATCACGTAGCGGACGTCGAGCTTGGCCGCGTACTTCTGCAGCCAGCGGGCCAGCTTCCAGCCCTGTTCCTTCTGCGCCGCGTTCGGGTAGGTCCCGATCCCGTTCGAGATCGTGCAGTCGAGCGCGTTGCCGGTGTTGTGGTTGCTCGTCGACGGCTCGTTGCTGCGGTAGTCGCCCACCCAGCAGTCCTTCTCACCGGTCAGCCGGGCGATCTGGTCGTCCACGAACTGGGTGCGAGCGGTGGCGTGCGGCGCACGCGCGGTCGCCGACGGGTTCGGGTTGTTCGGCGGCGCCGCGTAGGTACCGCCGCCACCACCGCCACCGCCGCCGTTGTCATTGAACTTGTGCGCGGCGTTCTCGTTCTTGAGGTCCGAGTTGAGGTTGGCCTTCACGCCGGACGCGATCGTCTGCTTCGGGCCGGAGTACCCGCTGTTGAAGTACACCGTGACCGGGCCGCCCGTGCGGTTCCACACGGCGGCGGCGTTGTTCTTCACGCACTTGCCCTGACCGTTGCCCGCGCTCTTGAACTCGTAGCAGCTCGGCTGGTCGTCGCCGTAGTCGGAAATCGACGTGTCGAAATCGGACAGCGAACCCTCCTGGTCGCTGTTGAAGTAAAGGCAGAACTCGCCTGCGTCACAAACCCCGTTGCGGTCCGCCGCGGCCGATGCCGGGGCGGTGGCGAAGAACACGCTCGCCACCGCACCCACCATCGCCAACAAAGTGAATCTCTTCAACGCCATAGCCCCTCATCGGCAGTGCGGGAACCCCCCACTTGTGCAGGGGAAGCTTCGTGGCAAAAGCATCGCCACTACCGCTGACACTTCGCTGACACCCGCGACTGCCGACTTGTCAGGACTCCGAGCTACTTCCGGTAGAAGTGCACGTCGCGCCACTGGTGCTCGGCACCCGCGGTCTGCAACGTGCCGTACACGCCGTACTTGAAGTAATGATCGCCCTTGGGCCCGTTGTTGGTGTGCACGAGCTTGCCGTTGATATAGATGGAGTAGCTGCCGCCGGTGGCGGTCGCATTGTGGGTGACGTTGATGTGCACCCATTTGCCGTAGATGCCGCTGATCAGGTCCTTGCCGCCACCGCGCAGGGTGCCGCCGTTCTTCGAATAGGACCTGATCATCAGGGTGGTGGCGCCGTCACCGTCGTTGCCGAAGATCTGCATGGCGCTCTCGTCGTTTGTGCCGGAGGTCACCTTGAGCTCGCCCTCGAACTGCCGCTGGCCGGTGCGGTAGTTGTCCTGAATGCGGGCCTCGACCCGGTTGGACCCGTTGTTGAACAACTTGAAGGTCTGCACTCCACCGGACCGCGAGTAGGAACCGCCGGGACCGGAAGCGCTGTTGGTGCTGCTCGGGTAGCTCGTGATTTTTCCGCTGCTCTGGATCTGCAGGTTCCACGAGGGGTGATGTTCGGTCCAGCCGCTGCCCACCGGACCGGCGAGCGCGGTCGACTGGGTGAAAACGACTGTCAGGGCAGCAGTGCAGGCGATTGCCGCGAAACGTCGCATGGTGCTCCTTGTGTGGCATTGCAGGGGATAACACACAGGCGGCAGCCATGGAGAGTGTGGCCTGAATCTCAGCGTCGCGCCAGCATTCCGGGGAATCGGGCGGTAACCAGGAGGCCTCCGGCGGGACGGGGTGTGAGGTCGAGGGTCCCGTCGTGGGCCCGGACGACGCTGTGCACGATGGCCAGCCCGAGGCCGACGCCGGCGTGCTCGTCGGTGCGCGTGCGCTCGGTTCCGCGCTGGAAGGGTTCGGTGAGCGTTGGCACCAGGTCCGGCGGGATCGGCGGGCCCGTGTTCTCGACCCGCAGCACGGTCGCACCCGACCGCTGTTCGGTGTGGACGGTCACTGTGCCGCCCTCCGGGAGGTTGTGGACGATGGCGTTCTGAACGAGGTTCGTCACCGTCCGCAGCAGGAGCTCCGCGGAACCGGAGGTAAGCGCTCTCTCGCCGGTGACGCCGAGCGTGATCCCGCGCTGTTCGGCGAGTGGCAGCAGCGTTTCGGTGGCTTCCTCGACGATCAACGAGAGGTCGACCGGCTCGCGGGTGAAGTTCCCGCCGCGGCTGAGCACCAGGAGAGCCTCGGTGAGGTCGATCGCCCGCCGGTTGGCGGTGTGCAGGCGTTCGATGATCTCGCGCTGGTCCTGCGCGGGGTCCTTGCGCGCGACGTCGAGCAGTGCCTGCGAGATCGCCAGCGGGGTGCGCAGTTCGTGCGAGGCGTTCGCCGCGAACCGCCGCTGCTCGGCGACATGGGACTCGAGCTGTTCGAGCATGGTGTCGAACGCGTCGGCGAGTTCGCGGAACTCGTCGGTGCGGCCTTCCATGCGGATCCGGTGGGACAACGAGCCCTCCGACGCCTTCCGGGCCGCGTCGGTGATCCGCGTGAGCGGCGAGAGCATCCGGCCGGAGAGGAACCATCCCGCGACGAGGCCGAACACGAGCAGCAACGCCAGTGCGATCGCCGCGGCCCGGCCGAAGATGCGCGAGAGCAGGTACCGGTTCGGGGAGATCCCGAGCAGACCCTGCTCGCTGTCGGGCACGTAGCGCAGCAGGTACAACCACACCAGGGCCAGCAGGACGGCACCGGTGACGAGGACGATTCCGGCGTAGCTGAGGGTGAGCTTCAGGCGGCTAGACATGAACATCGATCCGGTAGCCGACCCCCGGCACCGTGGCGATGAGCCATGGTTCGCCCAGCCGTTTGCGCAGCGCGGAGACGGTGATGCGCACGGCGTTGGTGAACGGGTCGGCGTTCTCGTCCCACGCCCGCTCCAGCAGCTCCTCCGCGCTGACGACACCACCTTCGGCCGCGACGAGGACTTCGAGCACCGCGAACTGCTTGCGGGTGAGCGCGACGTAACGTCCGTCGCGGAAGACCTCCCGGCGGAAGGGGTCCAGCCGCAGGCCCGCGACCTCGCGGACCGGTGGCCGGGAGATCGCTCTCCTCCGGTCGAGCGCGCGCAGCCGCAGCACGAGCTCCCGGAGCTCGAACGGCTTGGTGAGGTAGTCGTCGGCGCCGAGCTCGAACCCGGACGCCTTGTCGTCGATCCGGTCGGCGGCGGTGAGCATGAGGATCGGGATGCCGCTGCCGGAGGCGACGATCCGCCGGGCGACCTCGTCGCCGGACGGGCCGGGGATGTCGCGGTCGAGGACCGCGAGGTCGTAGGAGTTGACGCTGAGCAGTTCCAGGGCGGTGTCACCGTCACCGGCGATGTCGGCGGCGATCGCTTCCAGCCGGAGCCCGTCCCGGACGGCTTCGGCCAGGTGGAGTTCGTCCTCCACGATCAGCACGCGCATATCCGCAGCCTAGGCAGGCTCGCGTATCGCCGGCATATCCGAACCGGCCTTGGCACGCCACCAGGGGTACGACACGAGCGCGGCCAGGCCGGCGCCGGCGGCGTTGAGCAGCACGTCGTCCACAGAGGACACGCGATCGAGCTTCAGCACGTACTGCGCGATCTCCAGGAAGGCCGAGGCGCCCGCCGCAAGCGCCAGAATCCGCGGCACGGATGCCAGTGCCGCGAACCGCAGCGGGGCGAAGAACCCGAACGCCGCGAACACCAGCATGTTGCCGACGATCTGGCCGGTGTCCATCGAGAGCAGGTCGCGCAGCGGTACCAGGCTCAGCTCACCGCGAGCCTCGTCGCCCGGCAACATGATCATCCACACGCCTGGGACCGTCCCGTACACCATGGCGACGTCGGCCAGCGCCAGCCGCCACGGTCGCGCGATTCCCTTGGCGCGCCTACGGAATCCCATGATCACCACGACCAAGGCGGCCACCGGCAGTGCGACCACAGTGCTGGCCACCACTCCGGTGAACGTGCCGACCCAGTCCGTCCACCGATTCAACATGCCGAACTCCCCCTCCCGCTGGGTGATCTCCATGCAAAACGAAGGACGGTTGCCGTGGCGTATGCGATTTTCGATATGCCCGCGATACGCGGCCGATGTCCGAAGACTGCAAATCACGGCCGGACGCGACCGGTTCCTGCATCGCCGCCCCTTCTGCCGTACCCCCGACCACGGTGATAGCCCCCCGACAGCAGGAGGAACGCGATGAAGACCGACCTCGATGCGCCTCGCGCCGGCACGGGCACCTACCCCTGCCGTCGACAGCGGGTGCGCACGATCATCAGCACGGGCGCGGGCAACGCGCTCGAATGGTTCGACTGGAACATCTACGCGCTGTTCGCACCGTTGATCGCGACGCAGTTCTTCAACCCGCAGAACTCCTTCTCCGCGCTGCTCTCGACGCTCGCGGTGTTCGCGGTGGGGTTCGTGATGCGCCCGCTCGGTGGCTTCCTGTTCGGCTGGTTCGCCGACCGGCACGGACGCCGGGCATCGCTACTGCTGTCGATCATTCTCGGCTCCGCCGGCTCGCTGCTGATCGGCGTCGCACCTTCATATGCGACCGCGGGTGTGGCGGCATCGGTGGTGCTGCTGGTCGCCCGGCTGCTGCAGGGGCTGGCCTACGGCGGTGAGGCCAGCGCCTCGTACACGTACATCTCCGAGTCCGCGCCCTCGCACCGCCGGGGTCTGTGGTCGAGCACGATCTACGTCTCCGGCGTCGCGGCCATCCTCTTCGGCACGCTGCTCGGCGCCACGCTGACCTCCGCGCTCACCAGGCAGGACATGGCCGCCTGGGGCTGGCGGGTGCCGTTTCTCATCGGCGGAGTGCTCGGCATCATCACGCTCTTCCTGCGTCGCAAGCTGAGCGAGACACGGCAGTACGAGCAGGCTCAGGCGCAGGAACGAACCGTGTCGCTCGCCAGGGGCCTCTGGGAGAACCGTGGCGCGGCCCTCCGCGTGATCGGGCTCGTCGTCGGCGTCACCGCGTTCTTCTACCTATGGGTGGTCGCCGCCCCGGCGTATGCGATCAGCGTGCTGCACATGGACCCGTCGGCCGCACTGTGGTCCGGCGTCATCTCCTCGTCCGTCATGATCGCGGTGATCCCGCTCGCCGGAGCGCTGTCCGACCGCTTCGGGCGCCGCCCGAACTTCCTCATCTTCACGCTCGGCGCCGCGGCCCTGTCGTTCCCGTTGAACCGACTCATCCAGGGCGGGGAGATGTGGCAGCTCACGCTGGCCATGTCGATCGCGGGCGTACTGCTGGCGGTGGTCACGTCGATCCTGCCCGCGTACCTCGCGGAGCTCTTCCCCACGCACGTGCGCGCGTCGGGGATCGGCCTGCCCTACTCGATCGCGGTGGGGCTCTGCGGCGGCACCGCGCCGTACCTGCAGACCTGGCTGGCGGGCACCGGCAACGGCGACCTCTTCATCGGCTACACCGTCGTCCTGCTGCTGCTCGGGGCCGTGGTCGTCCTGGCGACGCCGGAGACCAAGGGCAGGCCGTTGAACTAGGCGAGCCCGGAGATCTCCTCCCACGGATCGATCGGGACCGCCTCGACCGCCCGGCCGGCCGTGTCCAGGATGCGTCCGTAGAGCTTTTCCTGACGCAGCACGACACTTCGGTCGAGGATCTTCGCGTACGGCACGGCGTGCAGGATCTGGACGATCTGCCGGTGCAGGTCGGACACCTGCCGCAGGCCGATGCTGAGCAGCAGGTTGCGCTCGTCGGCGATGGCGGCGCAGGTCCGGACCTCCGGTCGCCGGCCGAGCACCCGCCCGGCCTCGTCGAGCCGGTCCTCCGGCACGTGCAGCCAGATCACGGCGGCGCTGGGCCAGCCGACCGAGCTCCGGGCGACGTCGCAGCGGAACGCCACCTCGCGACGGGACATCAGCGCGGTCAGCCGCCGCTGCACGGTCCGGGCGGACATGCCCAGAACCTCGCCCAGCTCGGCGTGTGTGCGCCGCCCGTCGATGCTGAGCTCGCGGAACATCGCGCGGTCCGTGGGCCCGAACGGCCGGGCCCGTTCCGAGGACCGCTCCGGGTACGCCTCGCGCAGCCGATGCACCTGCTGGCGGCCGAGCACGTGCAGCCGCCAGCGCCCGGTCGCCTCGAACATCCGGGTCACGAAGTAGCTGCGGGTCCGGGCCACGCCGTCCAGCCGGGGCAACCCGACGAGCAGCAGCTGCGACATCGTCGCGAAGTCGGAGGTGACCAGCAGCGCCCAGAGGTCCTGGCGGCCCGCCGTGTACTGGACCGTGAGGACGCTGTTCCACCGGGCGATGGCCGCCGCGACTGCCGTGCTGGCGCCGCGCTCGCACTCGATCTCGACGACCACCACGCACAGCTGCCCGGCCTCGTGCGGTCCGAACGCGACGGACACCCAGGCGAGCCCGTTCTCCTGCAACCGGGCCCAGCGGCGGGCCGCGGTGACCGGGTCGATCTCCAGGACGCGGCCGATCAGGGTCCACGAGGCACGCGGGTTGACCTGGAGGGCGTCCAGCAGCTGGAGATCGGTTTCGCTGAGCATGGAAGTCGCTTTCCGGCGTCCAGGACACCCTCTGTGTCCGTTTGCTGCGAGTTCAGCGTGGTCATTATCCGTGCTGGCACGGTGCAGGGACAGCCCAGGCACGAGGAGAGTCAGCCGGTATGGATCACGTCCACGATCTCGCGTTGTGCGCGGGCCGGGTGATCGATCCGGAGACCGGCCTCGACGCCGTGCGGCACGTCGCCGTCGACGACGGACGCATCACGGCGGTCTCCGAACAACCGCTCCGGGCCCGTCGCGTCGTCGACGTCACCGGACAGGTGGTGGCGCCGGGGTTCATCGACCTGCACAGCCACGCGCTGACCCCGACATCGATGCGGCTGCAGGCGTTGGACGGCGTGACGACCGCGCTGGAGCTGGAGGCCGGCGCCCCCCGGCTGGAGGGGGCGTACCGGGACGCCGCGCTGGAGGGTCGTCCGATCAACTACGGGTACTCGGCCTCGTGGGCGGCGGCACGAATGTCCGTTATGGACGGTCTGGACCCGCACACCATGAGCACCCACCTGACCGCTCACATGAGCGGACCGCGTTGGGGCGTCGAAGGAACCCCGGACGACACGCGGCGGATCCTCGACATCCTGGAGTCCGAACTCGAGCTCGGCGCGCTCGGCATCGGTGTCCTCATCGGTTACGCCCCGCACGTCTCGCATCGCGAGTACCTCGAAGTGGCGCGGCTGGCGGCCCGATACGACGTGCCGACGTTCACCCACGCCAGGCACAAGAACGGCGCGGAGCCGGGTACGGCCCTGCAGGGCATCCAGGAGGTCGTGGCCGTCGGACTCGGCACCGGAGCGCACATGCATCTGTGCCACATCAACAGCACGTCGTTGCAACAGATCGACGTGGTGACCGAACTCGTCGGCAACGCCCGCGCCCATGGAGTCCGGGTGACCACCGAGGCGTATCCGTACGGCGCGTCGATGACAGCCATCGGGGCGGCCTTCCTGCACCCGGACAACCTGCCCCGGCTCGGCATCACCCCGTCCCACATCGTCTACACGCCGACGGGCGAACGACCGGCCAGCGCTCGCCGGCTGATGCAGCTGCGCACGCGGGACCCCGGCGGTCTGGCCGTGATCCGGTACCTGGACGAGTCACGCGCCGACGAGCAGGACCTGTTGCGCCGCGCCCTGCTGTTCAACGACACGATGATCGCCTCCGACGCGATGCCGCTCCAGGGCCGCGGCGGGACGCGGCTGAAGGGAACGGAATGGCCGCCGCCACCTGACGCGATCACGCACCCGCGCAGCACCGGCACGTTCGCCCGCACCCTGCGCACCCTTGTCCGGGAATCCGGCCTGCTGACCCTGCCCCAAGCGATCCGCCGCGCCACGCTGCTGCCCGCGCAGACATTGGAGCGCATGTGCCCCGACGCCGCCCGCAAGGGACGAGTGCAGCCCGGCGCCGACGCGGACCTGGTCGTGTTCGATCCGCTCACCGTTCGCGACCGGTCCACCTATGCGGACCCGACGCGCCCTTCCCGTGGGTTCTCACAGGTACTGGTGGGCGGCCAGTTCGTAGTGCGCGATGGTGAGATCGACGTCGGCGCGATGCCAGGCCGGGCGCTGCGCGGGAGGCGGCCATGACGCGTCGGGGACGCGCACTGAAAGTGGGAATTCTGGGCGGAATGGGCCCGGCGGCGACCGCCGATTTCTATACGAAGCTCGTCCGCTCGACCCCGGCCGTGACCGACCAGGACCACGTGCCCGTGGTCATCTGGGCCGATCCGACGATCCCGGACCGGACCGCCGCGCTGCTCGGTCAGGGGCCGGATCCCTCACCGTGGCTCGAACAGGGAGCACACGCCCTGGTGCTGGCGGGCGCGGAACTCCTGGCCATCCCGTGCAACACCGCCCATGCCTTCCTGGACACCGTGCGGTCGGCCGCCTCCCCAGTCCACGTGCTCGACATGGTGGCGGAGACCGCCGCGGAGGTGGCGCGCCTGCAACCCGGCGCAACGGTGGGCGTCCTCGCCACCACCGGCACCCTCAAGGCCGAGCTGTACCAGCACGCCCTGGCGGGCCGCGGCCTGACACCCCTGGTTCCCGACGACACGACCCAGCTGGGGGTCATGTCGGCCATCCGCCACGTCAAGGCGGGCGGTGACCTGGCCGAAGCCCGGCAACTGACAGCGCCGGCGTTGCAGTCGCTCTACCGTTCGGGCGCTACCGCCGTGGTGGCTGCGTGCACGGAGATTCCCCTGCTCCTGCAGTCCTCAGACGTCGTGGACGCCACCGCGGTCCTGGCCCGAGCGGTAGTCCGCCGCGCGCTGGCCGATGTCCGTGCGATCGAAGGAAACCCATGCCACTGACCGGCCGGCACGTCGCCGTCTTCGCCCTCGGCGGCACCATCGCCACCACCGTGGATCCGCTGACCAGCAAGCTGGCGCCCGCGTTGTCGGCAGAACAACTCCTGCAGGCCGTCCCCGGTCTGAACACCCTGGGAGTCCGGCTGCGCGTCCACGACTTCCGTCGCCTGCCCAGTGCCTCACTGTCCATAGCGGACATCGAGGAACTGCGCGCCGCGATCGTCGGCTCCGGCCCGGTGGACGGCGTGGTGGTCGTCCAGGGCACGGACACCATGGAGGAGACGTCGTTCTACCTCGACCTGCTGTACGAGGGCGAGGCACCGATCGTCTTCACCGGAGCCATGCGCAACGCGACCATGGCCGGCCCCGACGGCCCGGCCAACCTGCACGCCGCCGTCATCGCGGCGGCCGGCCCGTGGCTGCGGGGTGCCGGCTGTGTCGTCGTCGCGGGCGATGAGGTGCACGCCGCCCGCACCGTCCACAAGAGCCACACGACCAGGCCCGCGGCCTTCACCTCGCCGGGCTCCGGCCCGCTCGGGCTGATGGTCGAAGGACAGGTGAGGCTGCACCAGCAGTTGCCCCGCAGGACCGTCGGCCCCGCGGAGATCGGCACGGAGCCGGTGCGGGTGGCGCTGCACACCGTGTGCCTCGGGGATGACGGCACCCAACTGGACCTGCTCGAAGGCCGGTACGACGGACTGGTCGTCGCGGCCCTGGGCGCCGGGCACGTTCCCGAATGGCAGGTCCCCCGGCTCCGCCGGCTCGCTGCGCAGATCCCCGTCGTCCTGGCCTCGCGCATCGGCGATGGTCCCGTGCTCACCAACACCTACAGCTATCCCGGCTCCGAACGCGACCTGCTCGCCCACGGACTGATCGCGGGCGGCTCGCTGAGCCCGTACAAGGCCCGGCTGCTCCTCCACCGGCTCCTCGCCACCGGCTGCCGTGACCAAGCCCGCATCGCCGAAGCCTTCAGCGCCTATTAGGACCGCACCGCCCGGACAGGCCATTACGATGGCCGCATGGGGTCGATCAAGAAGTTCCAAGTCACCTTCGACTGCGCGGAACCCGAGCGTGTAGCCCGTTTCTGGTGCGAGGTGCTGGGGTACGTCGTTCCGCCGCCACCGGAGGGCTTCTCCACTTGGGACGACTACGACCGCTCGCTGCCGCCCGAGCGCCAGGGTGCGGCGGCCGTCGCCGTTGATCCCACCGGGGAGGGCCCGCGGCTGTACTTCCAGCGCGTTCCCGAGGGCAAGGTCGTCAAGAACCGGGTGCATCTCGACGTACGGGTCGGCACCGGTCTCGTGGGTGAGGAACGCCTGGCCGCACTTCAGGCCGAGCAGGCCCGGCTGACCGCGCTCGGCGCGACGACCGTGCAGGTACTGCTGGCCGATGAGTTCAACGAGTCGTGCATCTCGATGCAGGACATCGAGGGCAACGAGTTCTGCATCGACTGAACGCCAAATCCGGTGGCATCGCTGCGCGATGATGGTGTCGATGTCCATCCAACTGGCGTTCGGGATCACAGCCGGACCTGGGTTGCGCTGCTGGCTGCCCACGTCGGGTGATCGAGCCACGCCCAAATCCGCCACCGGCCGGGCCGGCGCGCATCCACCGGGTTCCCCGGTCGCCGTCGGCCCGGCCGATGCGGAACCAGAGGTGGTCCGGGAAGCGACCAGGCAGCTCGCCGTGCTGGTGCGAAGTGGACCGGAAGCGGCCGGGGCGGGCGTCGATCTCGGCGGTGGCTTCACCTCGGCACGATTGGCCGGCGCCCACGGTGACCGGCGCGACGCGGTGCTGGCCGCGCTGAAAGTCCTCGACGGCGCGCACCGGCTGGGCGACCGGACCGCCGTTCTCGTGGCGATGTTCGGGCCGTTGGCGACCAAGCGGGTCGGCGCGGCCGCACACACGGCGGTCGCCGAACAGCGCTGGGCGGCGCTGCGACTGGCCTCGGCGGCGTCGGACCTCCTCGGGCCGGAGCAGCTGGAGCGGGTACTCGAGCTGCGCGCCCCGGACGGGATCGACCCGTTCCCGCGCGGCGCGGCGTCCACTTTGGCCGGTCACCTGTCCCGTGTACTGGCGGGGTATCCACGGCCGCGGCGGCTGACACTGATCATCAGCCTGTGGGACCACGTGTGCGCGCTGCTGGTCGAGCGGCAGCGCCAGGACCGCCGAGCCAAGTCACAGACTCGGATCGACCGAATCGACAAGCTCCGCGAGCGCCACCGCGCCCACTTCGACGAGCCGATCATGCAGCAACTCTCCTGGGCAGTCGGTGACCGCCCGACGCTGGCGGCCGCGGCTCGCTGGCAGCCACCTCAGTGGTGGACCGCACGGGAGCTCGGCCGTCTGCTGCACGACGCCATCGCGGCGACCGCGCTGCTGCGCTTCGCCAGGACCATGTCCGACGAAGGCCTCGCGGTCGCCGCCGAGAAGCACCGCGCCGAGCTGGTCGCGGCCGACGCGTGTCTCACCGAGGACGAGCGGAACGCTGCCACTCGGCGCCCCGAGGGCGGCTACACGCACCCGGCGCGGCCAGGCTGCTATGTCCACCAGCTGGTTCAGGCACTGAGTCCGGATAGGACGATCAGCGCCAAGACCGAGGCGAAGGTGAGGACACGCGTCGCCATGGCTCGCAACTACGGCGTGGTCGTCCTCGACGCCGTGGCCGAGTTGCTCGCCGACCTCGGCGACCGCCCGCTGCACAACTGCTGGGACACCTGCCGGCCGTGGCATGTGTCGCAGTTGCACGGATGGCGCGCCGCGGCTGGGTTCTCGCGGTCACCGAGTAGCTGGGAGCAGCCGCCACTGACCGACGCGCACGCCGACGGCCCGGCGCAGACGCTGGCACAGCGGATCGCCGCCGCGAACCCGGCGGATCCGGCCGCGCTGGAAACACCGCACGACCTGCTCTGGTTCGCCGACCTCGCCGACGCACTGGCACCCTTCTACGGCAACGAGTCCGCCACCGTGCGGCACGGGCGGTCCGCGCCGGAGCTCGACTACGCCACGCAGGCGCCCGGCAGGCCACGAGCCGACGTGGCGCTCGCCGCCGCCGGGGTCGCGCAGCTGGTCATGTTCGGCGCGACCCCGCCGCCCCGCTGCGGCGGCTGGACGGAGCTGGCGGCCGGGGTCAGCGCGGCCGCGGTGGTCGCCGAGGCGAGCATCGGCGCTTTCCCGATCCCACCGGAAGTGTCTGCTATGGACAGACAGGTCCTCGCCGGCACCGAGCTGTCCGTGGAACTGGGCCGCGAGCCGAGGCAGCTGGCCGAGTGGTCCGGCTACATGGGCAACTGCATCGGTGAGTCGTGGTACGCCGACGAAGCGCGCAAGGGCCAGTGCGTGCTGATGGCGCTGCGCGACCCGGTCGGCGGCCGCATCGTCGCCAACCTCGACATCCGGCGGCACACCGGCGGTTGGCACATCCACGAGCTGCGCGCGCGGTTCAACGACGACGTCGCCCCAGCGCTGGAAAAGCACATCAAACGGTGGGTGGACACGATCCCGGCACCCGTGCCGTCCGCACCCGAGCCTCTGCTGCCCGTCCCGCCGGTGCGGGCGCGGGGCGGTTCGGCGCGCCGTTCGGCGGCGGGGCGCCTGCCCGCCCAGCTCACCGGCGCTTTGACCACCGCGATGGAGCGGGAACTGGCCTCGGCGCCGGTGACATCGGCGCGAAAGGCTTACGCCGCGCTCGCGCGTGAGCTCGGACGACCGGGTCAGCCTGCCGACTTCGAGCCGGAGGCGGCGGTGATCGCACTGAAACGCCTGGGGCCGGCCGAACTCGTCGACGTGCTTCGCGCGGCTCTCAACGCCGGGCTCGGCGCCGCGGTCCTGTGGCGGGCGACTCGCGTTCGACCGCTGGCCGCCGCGGTGGGCAGCCTCGATCCAGGACTGCGCGAGTACGACCGGCTCCAGACCCTCACCGACGGCTCACCGCTGCCGAGAACGCTGCGCGCGCTGGTGCGCCGCCCGGAGATCGCGCCGGCCCACGCGATGGACGTCGTGGCGCGGGCCGTCCGCGCGGCAATGGGCGGACTGACCGGCGATGACGCGCTGGCCAGATCGGTGGCACGCCGGCCGTCGGCCGAGCTGCTGTGCGCACTGGCCATCGCGACGACGTGCAACAGATCCACAATGGACGGAGCGGTCCAGGTGGTCGCGGCGAGAAAGACCACGGTTCCCGGCTTTCCCACCAGCGACCTGTCCGACGAGCACGGGCCGTGGCAAAACGCACTGCCCGCGGCGGCCGAACTCGGCGCGCCCGTGGAGCTGTTCTGGCAGCGCGTCGCCGAGCACGGCCTGCTCATCCCGGCGGCGCTGTTGCCAAAGGGCGGCTGGGCCACCCTTTGGCGCCGCGCACATCGCTAACCGCGGACTCGGGTATCCACGGCGATCCAGTTCGTTTCCCACGTCGTTCCGCCGTCGGCCGAGAACGCCTGCTCGAACCTGGCCGTGTCCGCACCCTGGCGGTGGATGAGGAAGCGCACCTTGATCGGACGGCCGCCGAGCTGGTCGTCGCCGAAGAACTCGCCCACGCCGTCGTGGAACCCGCCGTACACCGCCGGGGTGAGCAGACCGTCGCGGATGTTGACGAACGTCAGGCTCCACCGCTGCGCCTGCGGTTCGTACAGCCGCAGGCTGAGGCCTTCGATGCGTCCGTTCGTCCCCGAGACGGCGAGCTCCACGACGTTCGCCCGCCGGTCCAGGAGCGGACGGACAACGCTGGTACCCGTGAACTGAAGCCACTGGTCGGGCGACTCCGAGAGCGGCTCGGCGAGAACCCGCACCGAGGTGCACCAGGTGCCGATCTCCCAGTCGAAATCTCGTTGGCCATCAGTCGAGGCGTTGCCCGACGCCGTCATCGCGATCAGCATGAGGACCGAAAGGCCCGCGGCCAGGATTCGTTGGTATGGCAGGGTCATGGTCCAACTATCCGAGCGGAGCACGGCCATGGACAAGAAGGCACCTGCAGGTAACCCCTCGCGCCCCAACCCGTTGCCCGGCTGCCCGATGGCCGCGGCGTTCGCCGCGATCGGCGGCAAGTGGAAGCTGACCCTGCTGTACTGGCTCGCCCACGGCGAGTCCCATTTCGCCGGTCTCCGCCGCCGCGGTGCACCGATCACGCCCAAGGTGCTGGCCGAACAGTTGCGCGAGCTCGAGGCCGACGGACTCGTCGAACGCGTGGAGACCGGACCGGTGCCGGCGCCCGTCATCTACCGGCTCACCGATTACGGGACCACTGTCCTGCCCGTTGTCGAAGAGGTCCGGGTATGGGGTGAGGCCCACCTCCGGCGCACCCACGGCGAGGCCGCACCGGACCAGGCCATGAGCTGCGCCGACACGATCACCAGCGCGTCACCGGGAAGTCGAAGTAGGTATCCGGAAACGGCTCACCGTTGAGGGTGAAGTGCCACCATTCCTCGGGCAGGTTGCGGAATCCGTGCCGCACCATGGCCTGCTTGAGCAGCTGCCGGTTCTCGCGCGCCGCACCGGTGATCCGCGGGTCGTCGGTGTGCGACAACGTGTCGAAGCAGTCGTAGCCGGTCCCCATGTCGACCGTGTTGTCCGGGAACCGGTGCGCGCTGAAGCACGGCATCAGCGGTTCACCAGGGAAATATGGCCGCTGGTACCGCGCCGGCAGCTTCACGATCGTCAGGTCCACAGTGGAACCACGACTGTGACCGGACTTCTCCGCGATGTAGCCGTCCTCGAACAGCCGGGTCTTGTCCACCCGCGGGTAGAACTCGGCCTTCATCCGCTGGTCGTTCAGATCCTTGGCCCAGCGCACGAAGTGGTCGACGGCCCGCTGCGGCCGGTAGCAGTCGTAGACCTTCAACGTGTAGCCGCTCTTGCGCAGCTCGCGCTGGACCGCTTTCAACGCCTTGGCGGCGGGCCGCGTCACGATGCACGACGGCTGCTCGTAGCCATCGATGCGCTCGCCGACGAAGTTGTGTGCGGTGTAGTACCGCATGTCGTGCAGGATCGTCGGGTCGACGTCCCGCAGCGCCACGAACCCGCTCGGCATCGCCTGAGCGGTCCCGGCCGTCAGCACCAACGAGAGCAGCACACCGATCACCACGCGCACGGCGCCCATCCAAGCATCGGTGCCGTACCTGGAGAAGCGCCGAGTCCGATCAGCGGACCACAGCTGGAGTTCAGGGCTCGACCGGCACGCAACTGGTGCAGAACCAGCTTCGCTGGCTACCTGAAGGCCGGTCTTCCGGTGGCGGTTGGCCGCAGGCACGCACCCAGCGCCGGTGCCCCTTGTCGTCGACGCCCTTGACGGCCGGGCTGTCGGGACCGCTGGTGATCGGATGCGGGCCGCACATGCGCCAGTGCTGCTTCTCGGCCGGATTCGGCAGATAACTCCAGTCGAGCCAGAAGCGGTCCTTGGGGTTCGTCGACGTCGCCAGGTGGGCCCAGGCGATCCAGCCGTGATCAGAGCGCACCGCACGCACCTCCACCAGGCGGTTCGGCTCGGTTGAGTCGGCCGGGCCGCGTTCCTGGGCCAGCACCGTCACCGACGAAGCGGCCGGAAGGGATTCGGCGCACAGCGGACTCTCGCGTGCCGCGGCGATGGCTTCCGCCACGTCGAGCGTGTCGTCCCGACCTGCAGTCGCGCGCGGTGGGCAAGGGCACCCGAGTCAAGCGCGGCCAGGTGATCGGCAAGGTCGGCAAGACCGGTCCGACCGCCAACGGCCACCACGCGTCCGGCCGGTGTTCAACGGCGTCGAGTACGGCCGGCGCAACAACCAGACGAGCCGCAACGTGATCAGCAGGAACTGCTGAGATGACGGGCAAGGTGCCAGCAGAGCACGTACAACGCGAGCGCGATGCCGGCACCTTGCACGCCACCGATCAGCAACAGGCGCACCCAGTCGTAGGCGCTGACCCGGCTCACCGGGTCGGTCAGCGCGATACCGGCACCGGCGGCCATCGCGGCCGCAACCCCGCCCAGCACCCATGAACGGGATTTCCTTGACAAGGCCCGCCAATGCGCCCCGTGCTCGCGTGGAGCACGGCGATACCAGCGCAGCACGACGGCGCCGAGGAGCAACAGGCCGCCGAGCGAGGACACGTAACCGATCACGTTGTACAGGCGGTGCGGGCCGACGACGGACTCGCGCAGCAGCGGCCAACTCCGCACCGCGGCACCGTCGGTGTGGGTGACGGCATCCCAGACCAGGTGAGTCGCGGCACCCACGATCAACGCCACAATCGCCCGCCGGACAGGGAACCGGGCCACCGGATCCACCGGCGAGACGCGGGCACGCCATCCCTCCGATAACAGCGCCAGCAGCGGCGCGACGACCAGCTGTCCTATCACCAACAACACGATGCCGAGCAGCAGATCGATCCCGACCAGGCCGGCGACCGAATGGCCGGCGTCCGCACCACCGGGTACGGGCAGGTAGTAGGCGACGTCCGGGACCACCGAACCCACCACCAGTCCGGGCAACCAGAGATACCTCCGCAGCGGGAGCACGGCTGCCGGATGAGCGAAGGTGAACGGCACGCTGACAGCCCCCATTGTTCGACCGTCCCGGCTGGATCACCGGAACGGTCGGGACACTACGAGCTCACGGACCGAGCTACACCTGCAGGTCCGATTCGATGCGCTTGAGCTGATGCCGAGCCAGTGCGAGGTTCGCGACCTCTCTGTCCAGCACCAGGTACAGGAAAAGTGATTCCCTGGATTTGACACCGCTCATCAACCGGATCAGGTGGTACTGCCGGTGTAACGTGATCAGAATATCCTCGATGTTGTCGCCGAGCCCGAGCGTCGAGATCACCCGAAGCTTCGACCGGACGACTTCGGTGTTTCCGGCGGCCGCGACCTCCAGGTTCAGCCAGTCGCCTCCACCGCTGGTACCGAGCGACATTCCACTTTCATAGTCGACCAGTGCGACACCAATGGCACCGCCGATGGACATGGCCTCTTTCAACGCGACATCGATGTTCATCGAACTCCACTTCCCTGTGTCAACCGGTGATCGAGATGACTGACTGCGCCTCGATCGCATACGGACTCGTCTCCATACGGACTCGGTCATCGACGAGAGCAACGAACCAAGGGCGGACATGTGCTGCGGCTGTTTTTCGGAGTTATCAGTGCCCTCTTCCTCCATTCGGTCGATAGGGTGCTACGAGGCCAGAATCGAGCCGACCCGTTCGATCACGGGCCGCGACTCATAAAGAAGACGACCGAGGTTCAATCCCTTGTCCCCAAGCGTGACCATCAGTGACATCCTGCCGATGGCGTACACGGCCATATAGCCTCCACTTCCGAACACCACGGTCTGGCTGAGCGTGCCCAGACCGATCACCTCCGCCGCCTGACGCGCGATTCCAAGGTCGGCGGCGGCGAGCGCGGAGATGTGTGAAGGGTCGACGTTCTTCGCCACATCCGCGACGATGGGGATCCCGTCAGACGCGGCTATCACCGTGTCGGTCACTCCGTTGACGTTTTCTCGAAGCTTCTGCAGCTCGACAGCCAGGGCGTCGTAGTCCAACACACTTCCTTTCTGCTTCAAAAAGCCTGAAAAGCTCAGACAGGGCCCGTTTCCGCCCGCGAGCGCAATGCGGTCAGACCCCAGTGCTCGATACTGAACGACGCCGCAGGTGAAGCGATTTCCAACAGTCCTTCACCTAGCATTCGAGAAATCTCGACGGTGACCGAGTAGAGACTCCGGCCAACCACGAAGGCTATGTCGCGCGCATTACGTCTTCCGGTGGCCTGCGCGATGATCTCCCGCCATTCCGCGGCCACGGCGGCCGACTCCGCCCCACCGGTGGGCACCACACGGTCGCGGTAAGGCGACACGGGGAACGGGAGCGAGGCGACCGCATCCAGCCGGCGAGCGGTTTCCGACAGCAGCAGCTCCGGGGTGACACCGCCGGACGCGGGCAGCAGCGGCACATCGGCGGATTCACCGACGACGTATCGTTCGACGTCACCGGCGGCAGCGGCGAACGCCCCGTCCTGGATGGCGGCCATGGCTACGAGCTGGACTTCGGCGGACCCCACGGTCCCGCGAGCAACCAGCGCCGACTGAAGGCATCGCGTCTCGACGCTCTCCACCAGCGCCGCGGTCCAGTCCTCCGCGCTGACCCTGCCCGAGCTGAGCAGCAGCGTCTCCACTCCAGGTGAGCCGGAACTCTCCACGGCGATCACCACACCATCGCGCAAATGAAACAGTCCGCCCGCATTACCAACAATGCGCAATGTCCCGGTGACTCGATCCTCGTAGCACCGCGTCAAGGCGTACGCGAGTACATCGAACGCAGCCCGCTGATCATCCAATCGTGCACCCTCTCCCACCGAAAGAGTGGCCACCATAGTTACTTCTTACCTCTCGGTACCGCACACCCAGGCCAGACCACACGATCGAGTGAACGCCCCCTGCTCGTGTAACAGAACAAGTCGACCGGTCGGCTTGTGTCGCATTTCGTCGGTCGCGCAACATGAATCTCTTTTGGTTCTCCGCGAACACGGCCGCGATCCGCCATTCGCCCCGCCTACCATCGTCCAAATGCCGGAACGTTGACGGTTGTCGTAACGATCCGTCACGAGTTTCGTAAGCAATGATCGGAGCTGCACAAACCAATCTTGGGAATTCCCTAAGTTCGGGAGCAAAAATTAGAGTGTGAACGGTCAATTCGTAGCGCTGCGCAATTGCTTGCTAGGCTTCCGACCAGCGCCGCGGGATAAACGGGAGAGAACTCGTATGCGCGTGTTGTTCGTTTCTGCTCTGGGCACCGGTCACGTGCTACCCGCTATTCCGCTCGCCTGGGCGCTGCGCGCCGCCGGCCACGACGTGCTGTTGGCCGCCGCCGGCGACGCGCTGGTCGCGGAGCGGGCCGGCATCGCGGTCGAGGACGTGCTCCCCGGACAGAACATGAGCGGTGTCTTCGAGTGGATCAAGGCGAACCGGCCGGAACTGGTCGAGCGGCTTGGCAACACCGCGGGCACCAGAGACCTGCGCGAGGCCGTACCGGTGTTCGCCCGCGTGGCCGACCGGATGGCGGACGGGATCGTTGACACCGCGATCCGGTACGCCCCCGACATCGTGGTGTACACCCAGCTGCAGGGTGCGGGCCCGCTCGCTGCCGCCAAACTCGGGATTCCCGCTGTGCAGCAGGGATTCGGCTTCGCGCGGACCGCCGGCGTCAACGAGTTGATGCGCGAACACCTCGCCGAGGCCTACCAGCGGCACGGGGTCACCGGATCGGCGTCGCCGGCCAAGATCGACGTCGCGCCCCCCAGCATGCTCGGCGGCGAACCGGAGGGCTGGTCGACCCGCTACATCCCTTACAACGGCGGGATCGTACTGCCGGACCTGCTGCGGCGACCGTCGAGCCGGCCACGGGTGGCCGTCACGCTGGGGACGGTCTCGCCGACGATGAACGGATTCGCGACGGTACGCAGGATCATCGACGTGGCCGCCGATGTGGACGCGGAGTTCGTGCTCGCGGTGGGGTCAACGGACATCGGTGACCTGCCGGACAACGTCATCGCGCTGCCGTGGATGCCGCTGAACAGCCTGTTGCGCACCTGCTCGGCCGTCATCCACCACGGTGGCGCCGGCACCACGCTGACCGCGATCGACGCCGGGCTACCGCAACTCGTGCTGCCGGACGGCGCCGACCGCTTCGCCAACGCCGACGCCGTGCACGATCGGGGAATCGGCGTCTCGATCACACCGTCCGATGTGGATGAAGAGATGATCGACTGGTTGCTGCGGTCGGACAAGCCGCGTGCCGTCGCCGCCGAGGTGCGCGACGAGATGCACGGCATGCCGACGCCGGCCTCGCTGGTGCCTCGCCTGGTCGAACTGGCGGCCTCCTGACATGCTCACCGACCTGAAGAAGCCGCTGCTGCGGCCGACAGTCGTCATGTCCACGGTTTTCGTGGCGTCGATGTTCGTGAGCATCCTCGACGCGACCATCGTCAACGTCGCCCTGCCCAAGATCAGCGAGGATCTGGGCGTCTCGCCGGTGGACGCCCGGAGTGCGGTCGTCGGCTACCTGGTCAGCATGGCGATGGTCATCCCGGCAAGCGGCTGGTTCGGCGACCGCTTCGGCCGCAAGCGGGTCCTGCTGTCGGCGCTGGCCGCGTTCACGATCGCCTCCGCGCTGTGCGGCTTGGCGGACAACCTGGTCGAGCTGACCGTGTTCCGCATCCTGCAGGGGCTCGGCGGCGGAATGCTCGGTCCGGTCGCGATGGCGATGATGTTCCACGTTTTCCCGCCAGACCAACGAATGCGGGTCTCGCAGATCATGGTCGCGCCGACCGCGGTGGCACCGGCGCTCGGCCCGGTGCTCGGCGGTTTGCTGGTGGACAAGCTGTCCTGGCGGTTCGTGTTCTACGTCAACGTCCCGATCGGGATCTGCGCCCTGTTGTTCGGTCTGTTCCTGCTGACCGAACAACGGGAATCCTCGGCCGACCGGTTCGACATCGCCGGATTCCTGTTGTCCTGCGGTGGGTCGGGCCTGTTGATGTTCGCGCTGACCGAGGGCGCCACGCTCGGCTGGACCTCGCCGGTGATCGTGGCGAGCGGGCTGGCGGGAATCGCGTTGCTGGTGCTGCTCGTGGTCGTGGAGCTGCGAACTCCAACCCCGATGCTGGACCTAAGACTGTTCGCCGACCGGATGTTCCGCACCGTCAACGTCGTGACGGTGCTGTCGACCGCGACCTTCCTGGGCGCCCTGTTCGTGTTCCCGCTGCTGTACCAGAACGCCATCGGCGCGTCCGCGCTGACCACCGGCCTGGCCGCGTTCCCGGAGGCGATCGGCGTGATGGTCGGCACGCAGCTGGCGATGCGTGTGCACCGGGCCGCCGGCCCGCGCCGGCACCTGGCCCTGGCACTGGTCAACATCGCGGTGGGGATGGCCCTGCTGGGGTTGATCGGCCAGGACACCGATCCCTGGCTGACGAGGTTGATCATGTTCTATCTGGGACTCGGCATGGGCAACGTGCTCAGCGTGACCCGAGCCGCCGCGTTCGCCACGCTCCCGCCGCCGAAGACCGGGGTGGCGTCCGCGCTGTTCAGCACGAGCGGCCAGGTCGGCGCCGCGGTCGGTGTCGCCTTACTCGGCAGCGTGCTCGCCGCCGTGGGCACCGTAACCGCTGCGGGGCAACCGAACCTCGCCGCCTACCACCTGGCGTTCTTCGTCGCCGCGGCGCTCACGCTGGTGGGAGCCGGCTGCGCGTTGGCCATCCCGGACGCGCCGGAGCCGGGCAGCTGATCACGAGAGAGACGGCCATCGGTCCGATCGACCGGACCGATGGCCGCTCTCGGCTCAGGCGGTGAGGCGGGTGAGCCAGGTGGCGATGAGCGAGCGGCTCGCCGGGGTGGCATGGACCCAGCTCTGCCGCCGATCGTCGGTGTAGCGCACGACGAGCCACCGCCCGTCAGGGCAGTCGATCGTGGTCAGGAAGGATTCGGCGCGGTGCCGGCGGCCGAAGCGGTCACGGCGGGCGGCGAAGAGTTTCGCCATGCCGGTGCGCGGGAGCCGCATCAGGTCGCGGAGCGGCCGGGAGCCCCAGGCCTCGTCGGCGCGGGCGTTGATCGAGGCGCCGCGGGCCGGTGGCACCTCGGGCAGATGCGCGACGAGAGCGTCCGCCGGGGCGCTGTACAGTGACTGAAGTCGTAGATAGCCGTTGTCGCGCAACGCGAAGACGCCGTGGCGCCCGGCCGAGGCGGCGACGACGGGGAACGTGTCGTCGCGGTTCGTGGCGATCCAGCCGAAGCATTCGACGTCCGCGCAGGCCAGGACGCGCAACGCGTCCAGCGTGTCGTCGACCGGGACGCCCTCGCGGTACAACGCCTGTTCGACCTCACGCGCGGTCAGGCCGGCGGGCGGCACGTGCAGGACCGTGTGGTGCTCGCCGAGGTCGCCGTGGTGCCACAGCACGTCGAAAGCCTCTTCCGACAAGAGAACCGGGGTGCTGAGCATGATCAGTCCTCCCCGATCACCGGCGAGACCTGCCGCGGCAGCTCACCCACGATCGCGTCCGGCTCCTCGGACAGGTACGTCGCCCGTTTGTGCTCCCTGTCCTCCTCTTCACGCGCCTGCGCGGCCATCGGCGACATGCCGTTCATGCCCGCTGCCCCGGCCCGCGCGGCAGCCGGTCCACGCATGTCCGCGGCCGGACCGCCGGGCAGCGGACGGCCCAGCACGGCGGCGCGCTCGCCCGGAACCAGGGAACCCCGCCTGGTGTCGGCCGTGCCCGGAATACCTGCCATACCGGCGATTCCCGCCATGCCCGCCATCCCGGCCATGCTCGCCAGATGGTCCGGCTTCGGCATCGTCGATCGGTGGACCGTGTCGTTCGCCGACGGTGGCCGCATGATCGGCATCGCGCCCGGCACGTCGGCGACACCGGTGGCCCCACCAGGGCGCATCGGAGCCGGAGTCGGAGCCGGCGCCTGCCCTGACGGTGAGGTGCTCTTGTCACCGTTGTCGGCCTTGCTCGCGGCGGTCGTGCCCTTGCCGCCACCGGCCATCGAGGGAGGCGCGGAAGCCTTGTCCCCACCGGAATTCTGCGCGGCCGACGGGGAGGCGGTGTCGCCGCCACCACCACCGCCGGTCTGCGGTGGCACGGTGGACGCCTGCTGCACACCGGGACCGGCGGTGGCCTGCACGGCCGTGTTCGCGCCCTGCCCGCCGCCGCTTCCGGACATCGTCGGCAGCACGGCCTGGTTCTGGCCGGTGGCCTCGAGATACCCGGCGTAGACCTGCCGGTTGTGCGCGTCGGCCTCATACCACGCCCTGATGGCCAGTTCGTTGTCGGTGTCCCACGGCGTGATCTGGTCCCAGAGCGTCAGCGCGGGCGGCTCAGGTGTCGCCATGGGCACCACGTTCTTCCGGAACGCGCCGTAGCTGTCCGCCTGGCCGCGCAACGAGGTGGTCGTCTGCTCCAGTGTTTCCCGCACCTGCTGGAGCGCCTTGGCGATCGGCTGCGCCGCCTGCTGGGCCGCCTGGGCGGCCTTGCCCTGCCAGACCGCGTCGAACTGGGTGGTCAGCTTGTCCAGCTCGTCGTGCAGCGCCTGGAGGCGCGTGCCCGCGTTGGTGGAGGCGTCGGCGGCCTCGGTCATCTCCGCGCCGTCCGTGCCCGTCGAGGCCAGCCGCCAGATGTCGTACCCGCTGAGGTCTGCCATCGGTCCTACCCCGCCATCCGCTGGACGTTGTCCTGCTCGGTGCGCGCGGACTGGTCGAGCGACGCCTTCAGCTCGGCGATCCGCGTCCGCAGCTCCTCCTCGATCCGGCTGACGGATTCGTTGTGGCGGCGGCCCGTCTCGCAGGCCGCGGTGATGTATGCGGTCGTCGCGGGGTCATTCATGGGTGACGCGATCCGGGCGAGCGCCTGGATGCCCTGGCCGGTGTCCGTGAGGTCGTCGCGCAGTGCCGAGTGCCGGTCGATCATGCCGCGGAGGCCGTCGACGCTCAGTTCGATATCGCTCATGCGCACAGAGTGGCCGCGGTACGCCGGGACCCCTCCCGGCCGCGCCTTCATACGGTTCGGCCGAACCCGATGGGAGGCAATGCAATGAGAAGAATTCTGGTGCTCACCGCGGTGCTCGCGCTGCTGCCGACCGGCTCCGCCGCGGCACAGTTGCCCGTGCGCGAGGTGACCGCGAGCGGCGACGACGGCAACGTGGCCGCGAACGTCCTCGACAACGATCTGACCACCCGCTGGTCGGCCGAGGGCGACGGAGCGTGGATCCGCTTCGACCTCGGCGCCGCGAAGACCGTGTCCGCCCTGGACATCGCGTGGCACAAGGGAGACACGAGGACCTCCCTGTTCGACATTCAGACCTCGGCCGACGGCAGCTCCTGGGACAACCGGGCGACGGGCGTGCGCAGCAGGCAGACCCTGCGTCAGGAGCGATACGACATTCCCCGCACCGAGGCGCGGTACGTGCGGATCGTCGGGCACGGCAACTCGTCCGGCAACGGCTGGACCTCGATCACCGAGGTGGACATCGAGGAGGCGGGTGGCCCGCCGCGTCCGTGCCAGACCCCCGCGCAGGTGCTGGACCTGAGGAACTGGAAGATCACGTTGCCGGTCGACGACCCGGACAAGGACGGCACGCAGCCGCTGGAGATCGTCCAGCCGCGGCTGAACGACTACGCGCTCGACCCGTGGTTCGTCGCGGCCGATGACTGCAAAGGGGTCCGGTTCCGCGCTCCGGTCAACGGGGTGACCACCCAGAACAGCAAGAATCCCCGGTCCGAGCTGCGGGAGATGAACGGCTCGCGCCTCGCGAGCTGGTCCGCGAAGTCCGGCCGGCACACGATGGTCATCGACCAGGCGATCACCGGGCTGCCGAAGCAACGCCCGTACGTGGTGGCCGGGCAGATCCACGACTCCGAGGACGACGTCACGGTATTCCGCCTCGAAGGGACGAAGCTGTGGCTGACCAAGGGTGACACTCCGAACTACCAGCTCATCACCGACAACTATGTGCTGGGCACCCGGTTTCAGGCGAAGTTCGAGGTGCGCGACGGTGAGGTGCGCGCGTTCTACAACGGACGACTGGTCGGCACCATCGAAACCGGCTTCTCCGGCGGCTACTTCAAGGCCGGCGCCTATACCCAGGCCAACTGCGGCAACTCAAAACCGTGCAATGACAACAACTTCGGCCAGGTCGTGATCTACGGAGTCACCGTCGAGCACTCCTGACTGGTCAATTAGTGGTCAGTGGCAATCGTTTTCCGCAAAGGCATGGTGAGCACGGACTGAAATCACTAGCCTACGCAGAGTGCGTACGGGAGAACTGGTTGCCCGCCGTTATCGGCTCAAAGAGGCGAGGGGATCGGGTTCGGGTGGCACGGTCTGGACCGCGTTCGACACGAAACTGCGGCGGTTGGTCGCGCTCAAGCGCCCGCACGGGGTCGCGAGCGCGGAGGACCGCCGGCAGTTCCGGCGCGAAGCCGAGATCGCGGCCCAGGTGCACCACCCGAACCTCATCGCCGTGTACGACTGGGTCGACGACGGCTGGCTGGTCATGGAACACATGGCGGCCGACAGTCTGGACAAGATCCTCGCGAACGGACCGCTGCCGCCGGAGCGGGTCGCGCGGATCGGGATGCAGATCGCGGGCGCGCTCGCGGCCCTGCACGCGCACGGGATCGTGCACCGTGACGTCAAGCCGGGCAACATCCTGGTGGGGGACAACGACCTCGCGAAGCTGACGGACTTCGGCATCTCGACCTGGAGCGAGGTCACCGGCGGGAACGACGGCCGGATCAGCGGCACACCCGCTTACACAGCACCGGAAGTGGCGGCCGGCAACGCCGCGGACCGGGAGTCGGACGTGTTCTCGCTGGGCGCGACGCTCTACGCGGCGGTGGAGGGCGCCCCACCGTTCGGCACGGGCGAGCCGGCCGAGATCCTCACTCGGGCACGTGCCGCGGAGATTCCACCCCCGCGGCACGCCGGTCCACTCACGGAGCCGATGACGGACGCGCTGCACCGCAAACCGGGGAAACGGCCCACCGCGGACCGGCTGCGGGAGCGCCTGCGGGAGATCACCGGCGACTGGGAACCGCTGGTCCCCGCACCCGCACCCCGTTCCTGGTGGCGTCGCAGACCCGTCCAGGTGGCGGCCTCGGCGCTGGTCGTCGTGGCCGTGGCCGTTCCTCTGGTGCCCCGGCTCACCGGGGCCGACCTGATCGGAGAGGAACGCACGGCCGAACCGTGCGCACTGCTCCAGGCAGACGACTTCCGCGAGTTCGGTGCACCGGAGCTGAAACCCAACTGGGGCAACTTCAACCGCTGCGACGTGCTGATCGATGTGAAGCGCGACAAGAAGATCGACGTCGAGCTGCAGCTGGCGACCATGGTGTCCCAACGGAGGGACGCCTTCTGGCGCACCATCGCCGCACCGCCGTTCGAGGTGCTCGAGATCCCGCCGTCCGGTCCCGAGTGCAACCGGCTGATCATCGTCGACGACCGCTACGGGGTCCGGGTGAGCACAGAGATGGACAACTCCCCCGCGGACCTGTGCCGGATCGCCGACATCGCGGTGGAGCGAGCCCGCACGGTGCTGCGCGCCGGGCAGATCCCCCGCCGTGCCAAGGAATTCCCGCCGAAATCGGCGGCCCGGATCAACGCCTGCGAGCTGCTGCCGGCGGACGCGCTGCCAGGCCTGAACGGCGGCGTGAACGTGTTCGGCGGCTGGTCCTGCAAGTGGCGCTCGGAAGTCACCGCGAGCGACGTCCACGTGCGGTACGACCAGCACGCCGTCCGATCTCCGACGAAGGGAACGCTGAAACCGGTCGGCGGCCACGAGGCCTACGTCGAGAAGAAGGCCAAGGAGTGCATCTACCGGGTGCCGTACCCGCCGTCGATCCGACCGGAACTGGCGCTGGTGGATCACCTGCTGGTGTCGGTCACCAACGACCGGCCCGAGCAGGAGCGTTGCGCGGCGGCCGAACAACTGACGAAGGCGGCCGCGGACAACATGAACCGCGGAGTCGGGAGGGGTCCCGGCTGACGGCGCCAGACTTGGTCCGCGCCCCCGACCCCAAGGAGATCCCCGTGCACCACAACAGTCTGGCCCTCGGCGTGCCGCGCGTCGGCCCCGGATCGGTCGTAGCCCTGGCAGTGAGCGGGCGAATCAGCGCGGAACCGTTGGAGGGCAAGACGATCCGGTTCGGCCGGAACCTGCCCCAGGTCGACATCTGCGTAGGCGGAAACGACATCCAGGTGAGCCGCCAGCACGGACTGCTGACCCACCACGCGGGCCAGTGGTGGGTACGCAACATCGGCCGGCTCCCGATCCGAATGCCACCCACCCGCCTGCTGTTCACCGACGAGGACCCGCTACCGCTGCCGGACGGCTACACACCACTGTTCGTGCGCGGCACCCGCGACCGTGAGCACGTACTGGAGGTGTACGTAGCCGGCGCGGACGGCGCAGTCCCCACCCTGCTGCATGGTGCGGAGACCGCGCCACGGAAACGGTGGCGGCTGACCGACGACGAACGCCTGCTGCTGGTCACCCTCGGCCAGCGCTACCTGCTGCACGAGCCGAACCCGCAACCCGTTGGGCGACACCAGGTCGCGGAGGTGATGGCGGAGCTGCGACCCGACGACGACTGGACCGTGCGAAAGGTCGAGCGGGTCATCGCCGAGGTGCGGCAACGGCTGTCGTCGGGCGGCGAGAAGGGGTTGACCCGCGAGGAGGTCGGCGAGCCGGTCGGCAACTCGCTCAACCACAACCTCGTCACCAAGCTCATGAGCTCCACCTCGCTGGTGCCAACGGACCTAGCGCTGCTCGATGCATTGTTCTGACCGCGAACCGGTTCGCCCAGAGTGGACAGCACTGTCCCCCGACCGCGCGTCGCGGTCACGGTCCTGGCCGGGTCACTCTCAGACGTGGCCGGTCATGTGAGCGTCCTTCGCACACCCCTAGGTGAGCCAGCGGGGTGCGAAGCACCCCAGGCTCGGTCGTCTCGCTCACCTGCGGACAGAGGACTCGATTCTCTCGCTCATCGCCCAGGATGATGGCAGTCGCCATCTGTCGAGGCGACTACCGCACACTTGCGGTCACGCGCGCCGATTCTCCGGGCTATCACTCTGGACATGCGCAAGCGATCCAGGTCCTTAGCGGTAGAGCGACTCGTCGCTGAAGTCGCCGTCGTCGCGGGTGGTTTCCGGCCGCTGCGGTGGCTTCGGCCGGGGAATCGACACGTCGGTGTCGAGCTGACCGGCCTATCGGCCCGCCAGCGGACGGAACTCGTTCACGATGGCGGCCGCGACCCCCTCGCGTGCGCTGTGGACAAGCGCCATGATCTGTGCGGCGAGCTCGGTCGCTCCGTCGATCTTGAGGTCGAGCAGTGCGCCGTTCGAAGCAACGGTGACTGTGACTTTCTTGTCCTCGGAGGTGACGGTCCGGCCCGCCGACTCCAGGTTCTTCCGGAAGGTGGCGGCGTTGCGCTGCAGTTCGGCCGTCTTCGCCTCGAAGTCGGCCAGCCATTCATCGGGCGTCATCGTCATCTCATTTCTTGGTCGGCCGGGGACCGTATTTCTTCTCCAGAGCAGCAGCAACCTCAGGATCGTCCTCGACCTTGATCTGGCCGTTGTAGCGAATGATCGACGTGTCCTTCACCGGCCCGTCGAAGAGTTTGTCGGCCGTGTAGATCCCAGCGCCCATAGTCGGAGACGCTGTGCTTTCCCAGTAATCCCTCCGCGCGATCTCCACCATCTTCTCCACCACGGCTGGTGAGTCCGATCCCATACGAATCGCAGCGTACAGACCGATGCTTTGACCGACGTCGAGTCCGTGTCGGTAGTCATACTTCGCGTCGACGACCTCGGGCAGCTGCTTCCAGTCCGCGACGATCTTCTTACCCAGGTCGTCGTACTCCTGGTGGTATTGATCGGTGACGTTGCAGCCCGCGAGCAAGCCCGCGAGCAGCACAGCCGCCACCGGGAGACGAGTTCTGATCACTTCTGTCCCTCTCGGGCGACGTGGTAGGTGTGCGTCTCCGACTTGAACCCACCCGTGAAGGCCGTCGCGCTTTCCTTGAACCTCCGCACCGAAGGGTCAGAGCTCTTGTCGAGGTTGCCAGCGGCATCGGTGTAGTTTCCGGGAATCTTGTGGTTTTCGCCCACCGTGCCACTGTTGTTGTCGAAGGTGACCGTGGTGCGGTTCGGGCTGCCCGGATTGTCGCCCGCATCGAGGTGCGGCACGATGTCGTTGCGGTTTTCCAGCGACAGCATCTGCACGTTGCCGGGAATCTCGATTCGGCCGACCGGTGACCCGGCGGTGACCACGTGGGTCACGTTGTAGCCGCCGGCGATGAGGTCACCGGTCGCCTGCGCCGCGACGATGCCGCCCTGGCTGTGGCCGACGAGCATGATCGGGGCACCGGTGTCCTGCGCGCCGGCCCGGCGCAGTGCCTCCTCGACCCCCTTCTGCAGCACGGTGTTGTTCCCTGCCATCGCGTCGACGTTGACCCCGAGGTCGTTGGCGCTCATCTGCGTGCCTGGCAGGTTCCAGTCCTTGGTTCCAGGGATGTCGACCACATACCCGGTCACGTCGCCGTTGACATCACGCACGACGCGGACATCAACGTTGGCCGGGTCCGGATCCAGCTCGCTCTCAAATCCCTTGGAATCATTGCGCCTGGCGAGACCGTCCAGCAGGTCGTGCAGGTTGCGAGGCGGCTCTTGACCGTAGGTGCGTGAGTCGGTGACGAGGGCGTCGCTGTCGGGATAGGTTGCGGCAAACAGGTCGAGCGTGGTGGCCAGGTCGAGCGGGACCAAGGGGTGGCTGAGCATGCCCGGCGACATCCCGATCAGCGTGTCGACCAGGCCGGGATGATCCACCAGCCACTTCTGCCAATCGCCGCCGTAATTGGCGTAAACATCGGTGGCGATCGCGCTGCCACCGAGCGCGGCGGCAGCCGCCGCGCTGAGGGGGCCTGCGGTGACCACCCTGCCGGCGAGCCAACGGCCAGCGTCGAGCCCCTTCGCCGCCAGTTCGTCGGCCAGTTCGTAGGCGATCTTGGTGGCGCGCAGGGCGTCGCCGCGCAGGCTGATCGCCGCCGAGGTGGCGGTCAGACCGGTCGGCCCGTCCAGAGCCAGTGCCATGGCCGCCTCGAACTTCGCGACACCGGCCGGGTTGAGCAGGGCTGAGGCGAGCACGTCCGGTTCGGCGAGGAACTTGTGGCCCGCCACGGCGACGGCCACCGTGTCGTCCGACACCTCGCTGGTGACCGTGCTCATGGCCATGAGGTCCTCGTACTTGGCCTCGGTTCCGCCCGCGCCGCCGCTGACCTCGACGTTGGAGACGCTCATGACAGCGCTCCCGCCACCGCGGGCGCCACCCAGGTGCCCAGGTCCTCGCGCGCGGCCGGGGCGATGCGGACCATCCTGCGGCCCGAGCCGTCCGGTACCGGGTCCAGACCGCTCCAGCCTCCGCTCGCATGGATCCAGTTCACCTGCGACATTCCCGCCTTACCGACGACCAGGCACCGCAGCGCGCCGTCGGCGCGGGTCGCCACGTCGTGGGCGAGCGCGGCCTCCTCGCCCGACAGGTTCAGGCGCGCGACGACCGCTGACGGGCCTTCCGGGTCGGAGTCGCGGAACAGCCGGACCGCGCCCATCTCCTGCAGGGCGGCCAGCGGCAGGCTGCCCCGCAACGGCGTGGGCTGCGGGCCACCGCCGAGGCGTGACTCGACGTCGGTGTCGTCGTCGTCCTGCTCCTCGGGTACCGCGCGGACCAGTTCCCTACCGAGGTCGACCGCGGCGAACATCGACAGCTCGACCGCTCCTTCGTCCAGCGCGAACAATGACGCGCCCAACGGCCCGGCGACCGCGTGCACGCTGTGCATTCCCTTGCCTGCCAGGGATACGACAGTGTCGAGGACGACCGCCGGCTCGGCCAGAATCCGAAGGTTCCTCTCCACCGACGGGTGCACCTCCGCCTCCTCGCCGACGCCGGTCACGACGCGTTTCTTCGTCAGCCCCGACTCGGCGAGACCGAGCGGCGCGTCCGGCGAGGGCATCCAGTCCGGCGGCAGCTCGACCCCGGTCGCACGGACGAGGTAGGCGAACTCGCCCTCGGACAGCACCAGCCGGTGCGGCGCGGTCATGCGGGCACGCCCTGTCCGCGCATGAACTCGCCGACCTCCAGCCACGCCTTGTCGCCGTGCGGCGGC
This sequence comes from Lentzea sp. NBRC 105346, assembly GCF_030269605.1. Classification (GTDB taxonomy): domain Bacteria; phylum Actinomycetota; class Actinomycetes; order Mycobacteriales; family Pseudonocardiaceae; genus Lentzea. The sequence goes on along the minus strand of NZ_BSTQ01000006.1, from coordinate 176,406 downwards.
AGGTTGTCCGGCCCCCACGGCCAGTCGGTCCACGGTGGCCGGGGCGGCTGTGACAGCGTTCCGCCACCAAAGCCCATCACGTCGGCCACGCCGTCGGCGATGTCCTTGACCGCGCTGTTGAACGCATCGACCGCGCGGTTGAACGTGTCGATCGCACTGGAGAACCAACCGGTGACCGCTTCCGCGATCCGCTTGATCGCAGCGATCATCTCGCGCACCACCTGGGCGTGCTGGCGCAGCAACGCCGCGGCCTCGGTGAGCCCGTCCGCCGACTCGAACAACCGGCGCCTGTCCTCGCCGACCACCTCACGACACCGATCCGCGGCGACCGACTGCCACTGCATGGCCTGCGCCCGATCGTCCATCTCATCGGCACGTGTGCGGACGAAGTCGGCACGCTTCTCGATCTCACCCGCGATCCGGTCCAGCTCATCCGGATCCCCGTACAGCGACATGCATCCCCCGCTCACTCACCGTGAGCAAATCATGACAGGGAGCCCTGACGCGCGCAGTTCCAGAAAGTTGCGCAGTTCTACGCAGGTTCGGGCCGTCGAGCCCACCGAGTCGTCAGCCGTTGAGTTGACCGAAACCGTACGAACACGAACGTTTCCCGACTAGTATCACCCTGCGTGGCCAGAAGGAAACGCGGCTTCTTCGCCGAACTCCAACACCAACAGAACGAACGGCAGCGCCAGCAGGCTCGCGTTCAGCGCGAACACGAACGGTTGGTCAACCAGGCCATCCGCGAGCAGGAGCGGCATCGCAAGCAGACCGCGCGCGCCGAAGCCGAGTTCCAGAAGGCGTTGAAAGCACAGCACGTCGAGGAGAAGGTGGCCGAGGCCGCCAAGTTGACGGCCTCCGTGCAGGAAAGAGTCAAGGCGTTCGAGTCCGTGCTGGCCAACGGAGTCCGCCGCAGGGCCCATATCGGTTTCGACGCGCTGCGGATCGACCCCTCGTTTCCGCCATTCCAGCCAGGTCAGATCGCCGTTGCGATCCGGCCGCCAGATTGGGCCTACTTCGCCCCGCCGGAGCCGACCGGTCTGATGGCGAAGATGTTCGGTGGCGCCAAGCACCAGCAGTTGGTGCAACAGCGGCAGGCCGACTACCACCAGGCGTGCGCGGATCACGCAGCCAGGGAGCAGGCGAGGCAGGCCGCACTGGCGCAGGCAGAACACCGCTATCACCAGCGCGCACAGGCTCACCAGGCGAAGGCGGCGCAGGCCAACGCCGAGGTCGATCGGCTGGAACAGGGTTTCACCGCGCGCCTGCCCGAGGCCATCGAGGACTATTTCGAGTTGGTCATTGAATCGTCCCCCGTACCTGACGACGTGCCGGTCGACGTCGAGGTCGCTTACCAAGCCGACGCGCGCAGGTTGTACGTCATCCGCGAGCTGCCGACCGTAGACATCGTTCCTGAGGCACAGGAGTACAAGTACATTCGCACGCGCGACGAGACCGACGTGAAAGCCCGGCCGGTCAAGGAAATCCGGCAGCGGTACGCGGATCTCGTGGCCCAGCTCGTGTTGCTCACGATCCGCGACGTGTTCGACGTGCATCCGCGCGACCTCGTGAATGAGGTGGCCGTCAACGCACACGTATCGACGCGCAACAAGGCGACCGGCCAGCCGGAACGCCCATGCCTGGTGAGCGTGACGGCGACCCGCGAGAATTTCGAACAGCTCGTGCTGACCGAGCTGGACGCGAGCGCGTGCTTGCGCCACCTCAACGCGCTGGTCTCACCACATCCGCACGATATGGAAGCCGTGCGGCCGATCTTCGACCCGGATCTATCGAAGTACCGGTTCATCGACGAGGTCGACATCGCGTCGGACCTGGACGGCAGACAGGTGCTGGTGGATCTCACGCCCACCGAGTTCGAACACCTGGTGCGGCAGCTGTTCGAGGCGATGGGAATGAAGTCCTGGGTAACCCAGGCCTCCCGCGATGATGGACTGGACGCGATCGCGGTCAACGAAGACCCGATCATGGGCGGGCTCTGTGTGGTGCAGGCCAAGCGTTACCGCAAGCTCGTTCCCGTCGAGTCGGTGCGCGCGCTCGCCGGAACGATGGACGACAAGCGCGCGAGTCGCGGCATCCTCGTCACCACGTCCTGGTTCGGCAAGTCATCACACGACTTCGCGAAGCGGAACGGACGAATACAGCTGATCGAAGGGCCCGAACTCAAGCACCTGCTGGCAGAGCATCTGGAACTGGACACTGTGATTGGCGTGCAGAAGGGCAAGGTTCAACCGTCGTAGATCTCGGGATCGGCCTGCACGCGCGAGCTTCCAGCACCGGCAAGCGCCAGCAACACAAGGACTACGTCGCTTCTGCGCCAACGCGAACACTTTCAGTGCTTCACGACGCTCGCCGGGATCCAGCAACTGGAACCAAACCACGACGGGTCGACAGTAGAGCAACATCCTTCGGGCTCTTGCTTCACTGAAGGCTCTTGAGAACGTTCTGCTGGGTCTCCGGGGTCCAGAAGATGCTCAAGCGCTCACCTCCGCGGGTGACAGCCGTGTACCTAGGCAACCTCAACGCGCTACAACAACCCTGGCTAAGCGCGACTGGGAAATGCCGCACGCACCCGATGCCGCCAACCCCAACGCGTCACGGATACGAAGCCGCATAACGAACCTAGCTGCCCCTCACATCGCTGGCGGGATGGTCACACCGCAGAATCGAACGCCCGCAACGGAAACGCCCTGGTCGTCGGCGACCGAGGGCAGCAGCCAGAGTGATCTTCCTGGACGGCCAGTCCTCCCGATCTCCTCCATATCGAGCAAATCGCGAGCATCCGCAACGATCACCGGTGATCGACTAGCAAACACAAAGAACCCCTCTGACCTGCGTAAATCGCAAGATCAGAGGGGTTCTCCGAAGAGTGGAGGTTAGGGGACCTTACTCGAACATAAAAGACCAGGTCAGAGCGCTGGAAGAACTCCACGAGAAGCTCCCCAGCCTCGATGCACCGGAGCCGTCGTCGATCAAGCGCGATCGGCCCCGGCGGGCCAGGCAACTCGGTGCCGACCAAATCGAGCAGTTGATCGCGGACTATCAGTCCGGCGCGACGGTGTACCAACTCGGTGACCGGTTCAGTATCGAACGGCGAACGGTCAGCAACATCCTCCACCGGCACGGCGTACCGATGCGCCGCCGCGGCCTCTCCCCCGATCAGATCGACGATGCCATCCACCTCTACAACCTCGGCTGGTCACTGGGGCGAGTCGGCCAACACCTGGGCGTCGCCCACACCACCGTACTGGCCAAACTGCGCGAACGCGGAATCCCAACCCGCGACGCCCATGGGCGTCCGCGTGTCGAAGCGGGTGACCTTCGATGACCCGGCCCGCAGCAATGTCAGCTCGATCAGGTTCAGACGGGACTGCCGTCGTTCAGGCTGTCACCGTGATCATGGGCGTCGTCGTCGCCCTCACGTTCCTGTTTGGCTTCGGCAACGTCCTCAGTCTCGCGCTCCGGCTCGGCGTTCCCGCCTGGGTTGCGCCGCTGGTCGCTCCTGCGGTTGATCTTTCGATTGTCGGGCTTCTGCTCGGTACGCGGCACCTAGCGCTCACCGGCGCGGCCCCAGACGTGCTTCGCCCGGCTCGTCGACTGCTGATCTTCGCGAGCGTGGTCACCCTTGCACTGAACGTAGCTGAGCCTCTCGTGGCAGGTGAGTTCGGGAAGGCGGCGTTCGACGCGGTCGGGCCGCTGCTACTGATCGGTTGGTCGGAGGTGGGCCCTGGTCTGCTGCAAGCGATCGGCACGACGAGTCGGGTGTCGGTCGTGACCGACGTGGCGTGGCCGGAGCCGATTGTTGGCGCGGACTCGGATGATGGTGTGCCGGAGGCACAGCCTCAACTCAACGAAGACATCGCGCGGCAAGGTGGCGAGCAAGCAGTCGAGAGGCGCACTCCGGAGGCCCTCTTGGCTCAAGCACGCCGGGAAGATGCAGCGCATCGTGCGGTTCACCAGAAGCCGATTTCGGCCGACAGCTTGCGTGTCCGGCTTGGGGTAGGCGCCACTCGGGCTCGCCAGCTCGTCAAGATCGTGCGGGCCGAGTTCGAGGAGCAGGTCGCTGGCCACCAACCCGCGAGCATGGTGGACGAGGTACAGGACGCGACGATCATCGCGGCATGAAGGACCGCGCAGTGGGTCCTGAGCAGGCACTCCTTGCTGATCTTTGGCGTGAGCCGACGCGGAGGCATCCAGCGAGGGATCTGCCAGATGACGTTGGTGTCTGACGTCGAGCCATCCGCCAGGCGTACAGTCCGGCGCCTGATCAGAGCTGCGGTGAACCCGCGCCATAAGATGGATCACGCGATAGACCTGCTACTCAGCGCCAAGCTATTTCCAGGAGGTGGCGTGATGTCAGCTACGTCTCGTAGGCCGCGCGTTGGAGGCTGGGTTGAGGTCGTCAGCGGTCGGAATGCTGGCGTGATCTTTCAGCGGATGGCCGAATATGACGACACTTACTGTTCGGGCCACTTCTGCCTAAATTGGTCGGAGTTGGTCGACTACGCGGGTGCCGATGGCGTCCGCGCATACAGGGCGAACCGCCGCTAAACATCCAGGTAGTAAGTGCCCCTCATCGGGTCAGCGGAAAAGGCTCGCGAAGACCGTCCACATCAGACTGCGCCTTCCGCAGCCATCCTACAGGCTTACCTGACCCATGCTTGTCGGGGAAACAGAGAAGGATGGTGCGGACGAAGTCGGCCATCGCGTCGTCGGCACGAAGGCTGTAGTGGACGACGGCTTGTTGCTCGGCGACATCAAGGGCGGAGAACTCCATCATCGCACCTAGAAATACGGTGGTCTCGCTCTCCGCTACCAGTTCGCGGAGCGCGGCCAGCACAGTTGTCGAGGTGTGCTCCTCCGGGCGACGCGGTTCGTCGTCGAGTTCGCTCCCATCGCGGTCGGCGTGGGCAATCCTAGGAAACCAGTCGATGAACAGGGCTTCGACATCGTTCTCTACGTGCTCGGCCGCCCAGTCGATCACGGACTCGATCGTGGTGGTGTCGCGGTGGCAGTTGAGCCACTCGGCCGTGTATCCGTTGTCGCGCAGGTAGTTGAATTGCGTCTCTAGCATCTTGCTGGCGTAGCGGTGGTTGCCTGAACTGATGCTGACGAGTTGCCCGAGGTCGAAGCCACCGTGGAGCCGATCATTGAGCTGTGACCAGGGGGTAGGCAGTTTCGGTGGTAGCTCTCCAATCGCAGTGGTGTCGCTGGCGTCGGGTTTCCAGGTGGCCGCATCGCGATGGAATCGTGGCCGATCGGTCTCTGTCTCGTCGGGCGGAACCTCGCCCACATCTTCGATCATCTGGTCGGTGGCCACTGTGGCCTCCGGATCGAGTGCCCTCTCTAGCTGATCGGTTACCTCGGCCTCGTGTTCGTGCTGCAGCCGAGGGTGATCGAGTCGAGGCAGACCCTCGTGGTAGTCGCAGGCGGATCCATCGCCGGTCCGGTCCGTACACGGCCTTTGGGATCTTGTGGCGCGCCAGCACATTCGAGCCGGGTTGTGCATCGAGCAGAACTCGGTGTAGCGGGCCGTGAACTCAAGTTCGGTGTCCCGCCTTCGTTGGCACTGCCCCAGGCCATAAGTGGTCATCTTGACGCACTGATCAGCCTCGCCGCTGCGTCGTTTCGGCTTTGGCTCGGCTCCGGGGAGCCCATCCCAGATCTCGGTGTCGTACGGCTGCAGAGCGGCGCGGTAGATGCTGGAGACCTCCCGGCAGGAGCGGTGCGCAGGCTCGGTCACCGGACCGGTGAGAGGCTGTCCGCAATCCGTGCACGCGCGGATAGAGACCTTGTCTGCGATGCGTGCCCGCCAGTCGGCGAGCTTCTCGCACAGCCGCCAATGTGGCGTGTACCGATCAGCGTCTTTGGCGATGTCGTAGGTAGCGCGGGCCAGCCAGTACCGGATCGGAACCCTGAACTCATGCTTCACGGGCACGAATTCGCCGCGGGGATGCTTGTCGACGAGGACCGGTCGGTTGGATACCAGCTCCCCGCGCAGGCACGATGCCGCGCACAGCGGGCAGCGCTCCGCGTAGAGCCGCAACCCGATCTCGGTCTCCTCACCGACCGCGCACTTGTGCCGACGCAGGCACTGGAGAGGGAGCTGACCTGGAACGATGCTGAGGTTCACCAGCCCACGCCGCTTGCTAATGGCATAGCGGTCCGATTCAGGCACGGCCTCTGTGGTGAACGGCGTGACGTCCAGCACGACCATGCGCTGATTGCGGCCGGTTGTGCCCTTGAAAACCGGCTTGCGGCACCCGCTGCAGTTGCCTCGAACCCACATCGTGCTTCCGCACCTCCCGCTGATCGCGCAGTGCCCGCAATGTTTGTCGCCCAACACGATCTTGCGGCGCTCAGTGCGGGGAAGTATCCCACCGGGCCGGCTTGCGACACGTGGGCCATCCCAATACCGCGGCGCGAGCCCAGTATCAGGGTGTAGCTCGGCCGAGACCTCGTCGTCGAACCGGCGGCGGGTCCTGCGGATCCTCGCTTTTCTCGGTGACCTGCCCATATTCGGCAAGCCATCCGGTAGCGCTGTAGTCGCCGCGCCGGGTGAAGACCGCTGCGCCGGATGGCGCGCCCACATCAGGATCATCGTCGTCATCGACCGTCGGAAGGTCGATCTCGGTGATGGCCCTGGTGATCGTCATCGGTGTCTGGGTTCGGCCGGTCCATGCAACCGCAGCCGCACCCGAGATTCCGCTGATCGCCACGTCGTGACTTCGCACGGTCAGCACTGCTGAGGTGGTCCGCTCGCGCAGCAGGGCGGTGTACGCGGCTTGGTCGAGCTCGCAGCTCGCCGGCGGTCGACCAGGAGCCCAGTCCGGGGCTCGCACACCGCGGCTCACGGCCGAGCGCCACATGCCGGGTACGAGTTCCTTCGCCCGTGCGCGGGTAGCCATCTGTTCGCACATCCAGAGCAGGCGGCCCGCTCCCCTGCCCGGCGCGCAGCCGCGCCACCGCACTCGCCGGTCCAGGTCGGCGGACACGATCGCGACCCACGGGTGGACAGTGCCCAGGCACCCCTGGGACGCGAGCCATGCCAGGTAACGCGGAGCCTGTTCCAGCACGGGGTACAGCGTGCCCATCGGAATGCCCGCGATCGCCCGCCGGTCTCGGCCGGTCCCTGCGAACAACTGTGGTGAGCGCGCGACGAGGAGCAGCGCCGCCCAAGCCAAGTCGCCGCGCTGGACACTCCCCGACGAACCCAGCCCCTGGATAGCGGTGGTGTCGGTGAGTCGCGAGCTGCGACCGCGCGCTCTGATCGCGGTGGCCACAGCAGGCCGGTTGGCCTCGGCGACCGGGGCGTCGGCCAGTTCCGGAACACTCACCCCCAGGACGCAGGTCAGCGCTTCCTCGGCAGTGTCGGCGTCCTCGGGGACCGGCAGCATGTCGAGCACCTGTCGCAGGCGTGCGCCGGTGTAGGTAGAGACCATGAGCTGAGCGGTCAGCCGTCCGAGTTCGGTGACCGCGAGCATGGTGTCGCCGTCGCGTTCGCGCTGGGTGAGGTAGTCCTTGTCGACGAGGAATCGGATGGCGCCCTGCACGGGCTCCACGTCCTCGTCACCCTGAGCGAAGGCGAGGGTCTGCCGCCACCAGGCTTCGGCCTCGACCACCGTCGTGATGCGTCCCTGTAGTACTTCGGCGAGCACATGGTCGGGCAGGCTGTCGTAGATCTGCGAGTAGACGGAGTAGCCCGCCATCAGGCGTGTCTGCCAGGCTGCGCGTTCGGTCTCGTCGGTGATCAGATAGGCCCAGCCCTCGGTCTCGCCGGCACCCACTCGCCCGGCCCTGCCGAACATCTGCATCACCGTCGCGGTGTCCATCGGCTCGGTGCCGATCCTGGTGTCGCGCACAATGACAGCTCGGGCTGGGAGGTTCACCCCGGCGGCCACGGTGGTCGTAGCGACCAGCACGTCGGCTTGTCTGTTGCGGAATGCCTTCTCGGCGGCGTGCTTGCCGTCCCAGTCCGCGTAGTGCAGCCGCACGCCGACCTCGGCGCATACCGTTTCCAGCTTGTCGAAGTCGGTCGGCCCTACCAGATGTACGGGAGCGCCGCGTTCGGCGGCGATCGTCAGAGCGGTCGACCGCACCTTGGGCTTGGAGCCGCAGAACACCAGCACGCTGCCCTTCTCGGTGGTGTGCCGCTGCACGAGGTCCGTGACGACCTGCTCACGCATCCGGGATGCCTCGGTGTGGCGGGAGCTGGCCGGCAGCATCGGCAGTTGCCAGGTCAGGCGGGATGGCCGCCAGGTGGTGGTCACCAGTTCGCCTTCCAGCCAGTCCGCGACTTCCGACGCGTTGGACACGGTGGCGGACAGTCCGACGATCCGCACTGGCGAGTCGGCTCCGCGTACCCGCGCGAGCAGAGCCTCCAGCAGAGCACCTCGGCCGGTGCTGCCGAGCAGGTGGATCTCGTCCACCACCATGCAACCCACTTCGGCGAGCGCCGTCTGCAAGGACGAGGCACGGCAGATCGCCTCGAACTTCTCCGTGGTGGCGACCCAGAGGTCCGCCGCGCGGACTTTCTCCACGTCCACCGCGTACTCGCCGGACAGTCGCTCGACACGCAGGCCTTGCTCGCGCCAGGTTTCGAGCTCGCGGTCCAACTCGTCGGTCAGCGTGCGCTGGGGCACCAGCCAGGCGGCCTTGCGTCCCTCCTCCAAGATGCTGCGCAACGTCGCGAGCATCCCGATCACCGTCTTGCCCGCACCTGTCGGCGCCGTGATCACCACGTGCCCGTCGCCGTCCACAATGGAAGGACATGCTTGGGCCTGCGCAGGATTCAGCGTCGGGTACGGCAGAAACCGCAACCAGTCTCGCGGTACGAGTTCCTCGGCAGGGACAGGCTGAGGCACCGTCGCCGGGTCGATCGGCTCGTACAGGTCCCACAGCAATGCGAACGCGTCTCGTGCCGCTCGCGCACCCGCGTCGGTCAGCGGCTCCGTCGGCTCCGCGACCAGACCAGCCATCCCAGACAACGACGGCGTCACCTGCAGCGGAGTCAGTGCACCGTGGGTGAGGTCGACCGAGGTGATCCGCTCCTCCTCAACCCAGTGTGGCACCGCACGAAAGGGGATACCGGCGTCGCGCAGTCGACTGCGCAGCCCCTCGAATTCTGGGGCGTCCGGAAATACGACCCGCACGTCAGCGCCGACAGGCAACGGCGGCACGACCAGCTGCAGATCCACCGTCTTGCACCAGTACAGCAACCGATGCTCATCAGCGCCCCCCGTCGAGGTGAGTGGCGCCGCGGTCTGGCCGCCGTCTCGTGCCTCGGTGTCGTCGGAAGCAGCCAGGATTCGGCGGATCTTTGCCGCCGTGACCGTTGTCGATGTTCGGCGAGCTGGCGGTCGGGTAGGTGTCGCGGTTGAGACCTGCTGAGGTGAGTCCGACGTGGGCTGTTGCGGCGCAACGGCGGGCATCGAGATCGCGGTGGAGGCCGTCGCCGGGGACGGCTTTCGGTCTCGGACGTCTCGTGGTTCCGTGTGCTCAGCGGTCTCGGCGTCAGCTTGCCGCGGAGGTCTGGGGGGCGCGAGCGCCGATCGAGTTTGTTGCTCTGCGGCCAGTCGAGCAAGGCGTTCGTCATCAGCGAGACGCCGGGCGACCGCCTCTGGCCGCAAGTCGCCGAGTACGGCTCGCTGTGACAACTCAAGGTCGCTGAGCTTGAACGAAGCCGGACAGGTCGGACATACCACGGCTGCCTGAAGACGTGGCTTGCCGAGATTGCCCGTGACCCGGTAGAGGCCGTGCAGGTTGCCCGCGCAGGTTGGGCACCGGCGATCGATCGGCTGAGGCGAAGGCTGCCAGCCAGGCTCGGCGTAGCGCGGGATCGCAGGCGAAGGCTCGACACCCCATAGGCGGCGAGCGACACCGGCGACGCTCGTGTCGGCCACGGCTCGATCATCCGGGTGAGTCATGCACCAGTACCTGTACCGAGTTGGGAAACGTGACCATACAGCCACTACCCAACACTCGGGTGGCACGTGGTCGGTACACCTGGGCGTACAGCAGGACAGGCACCGTCCGCATGCTGCAGACGACGATCAACCGCACCTCGCCGACATCACCAGCAGAGGCCAGCGATGGTTCCGCTCCGCACTGCGGCAACAGGTAACCGGGCCCTGAGACGTGGGGTGGCAAATCTGCAGACCGACTGTGACGGGAGGTGGTGCGAGTCCCTGCAGAGCCACGGCCGGTGTCTCGTCGCCGCGCACTTCGCATGAACCTCATGGAGCCCATCACCCGATCGTGGTGCCGCACCCGCCTGGGTTACCGTCCGACGACGTACTCATTGCTGTCGGGGATGTGGCCGAACCGAGGGAGAAAGTGGAACCAACCGCGAACTACAAGTTCGACGTCGAGCCCATCGCCGGTGTGGACGCCGAGCTTGTGGAGATCGGCCTGCAGTACTGGTCACTGACCGGTGTCGATCAATACGGCAGGCTCATGTGGACAGTACCGGCCAAGAGCATCGACACGCGGGGCCGCGGCCCGGCCAACGTTGTCGCAGCAGCAGCGGTGCGCGCTGTCCTACCCGACCTGCGGTGTTCGAAGTGCCAGCAGGAACTGCGGCTGCGCTCACGATCCACCCTTGAGACGGTGATGACCGGCGGTGAGGCGCAGTGCGTGGACTGCGATGCAAACCTGGTGCGACGAGCAGCGGCGTTGCTCGAACCCGAGGGTGAGGCGGCTCGGCAGCTCCGCGAAGATCAGCAGCGGCGCAAGCGACAAGAGCAGGATCAACAGGCCGCCCTCATCCAAGCCCGCACGAACTGGCGTAGCAGCCAACTACAAGTGCTGGCTTCCGCGTTCTCCCCTGGCCAACTGAGCAATGATCCAGTTCCGCACGCCTCGGTCGAGGCGGAACTGACCGTGCTGACGCTGCTGCGCTTCGCCGCTGCGACGAGCCCGGTGCCTCCACTGCACGAGTGGCACCACCCTTTTCCTTTCCATGCCAATCAGGATCGCATCCACCATCTGATCAATGACGCGCGCAGCGCGAGCCTCATCCGGCCCGATACGGGAACGCCCCCCGAAGCATTCGTCTGGGATCCCCCAACCTTGCAGGTAGCGTGGGATCTCGCCGAAGGCGATCCCTCCCGCCTGCAGGCCCCGACACTCACCGGCAGCTACTACCCGCTCAAAGTGCGCTGGCAGATTCCGTTCGGGCCGAGCCCGGACACTGGCCGAGAGCGCCTGGACGCTCATCTGTGTGATCGACTGACGTTGGCGAGCCTCACCGCGCAGCGGCAGGAAGATCTGCTGCGGATTGTGCATGAGGTCCTTGCAGCGGAAGCAGTGCGATTCTTTAACCGCGAGTTGGAACGGCACAACCTGCCTGAGGTTGCGGAGAACCATGCACCACGCCTGTCTGACGCCGTGGACAGGGTTGTCGCCGAATACTCGCTCGGGTTCGCGTACTACCTCGCGTGGAAAGCGGCGAGAACCGCTGCTGCCTCCGCTCAGGCCAACCCACGGGCACCGCTGCGCAACATGACGACGCACGGGGTCAACGTGTTCGAGCGCGACGCACAGCGCGCTCTCGATGAAGCCGGTCCAGCGGCTCGGGAGTTCGACGAGAACTCGAAGTTTCCGCTCGCAGCGACAACGAAGACACTGTTCTACACGGTCCTTGAGATGGACCCCATGCGGACCAGTCTGGCGGCAGCACGAGTCGCACTGCCGCCTCCCGCCCCGACTGTGGCGACCCCCGCAAACCGCTCCACATCAACGACAGAGGAGACCAGTCCAGGTTTCCGCAAGGGGTCCGGCACGTGGGTCGAATTCACCGGGGACTCGCAGTCCGAAGTCGTGATGAGAGCCGGCCTGTACCTGCGCCAACTCGAAGAGCAGGTCAACCTTCATGCGCTGGTACTGGCGATGAATTGGGAAGCGTTTCCGCTGGAATACGCCGACGGATACCTTCTCCGACTTGAGCTTGACGGCGTTACCGCCGAACAACTGCCGCCCGAGGCAAGCCCTACCCCGGATGTCACCTCGGCTACAGCAGCCAGCGACGAGGACTGCCCTTCAGCGGGGAGTGAAGGAGACAGAGACATGCCGTCCTGAGTTTGCCGTCAGGGCCGTAGGTATCGAGACCAGCACGGCAACCCGATGACCTCCTCGACCGTACTGCGGCACCTACCAGCCTGGGGGCTGTGTGCAGCCGTTCCGGATGGTCAATCACGGGCGTAGTCCTACGAGTTTTCGATCATGGCCGCGAATCGGGTGGTGCCGCCGCCCACGCCACAGCGGAAGCAGTGGAACGTCCCGTGCAGCGGCCGCACATGGAACGCCGTGGACCGGCAGAACGGACACAGCCCTCGCCATGAGTCGTCGCATTCGGGCACTAGCAGAGTGTGCTGGCGTACAAGCGCAAGCAGGTGATCAGGGTCGTTCGGTCCAGGATCAGCCGCGCTCACGGTCGCCATAGCCGGGACGGTACTCATGCCGAGGCGTGTCGCCCTGCATGACCGGCGTGTGCATTTGACTGCAGCAACTAGTGATCGATTTCAGCCTAGATCAGTCATCAGTCTCGAACCCAGGTTGGTGAGCGTGCTCGACAGTCAACTCGTCTAGGCGGTCGGCAAGGTGGCCGTCGAGGTCGGCAAGTTTCGCGCGGGCGGTACGCAGGGCACGATGTTCGCCGATCGGATCGGAGTCCCAGCCCGCTTCGCGGGCCTGGTCGACCAGATGCGTGATCTCCCGCAGCGCCTGGTCGAGGTCGGTACGGCTGATCGCGCCGACACAGGTGCCAGTCCTCACGGCGCCACCGCCAGGCCTGGGCCAGTCGGGCTGTGAACTGCGGCGCGAACCTGGCGGGGCACGCGAACCTCGACGGCGTGCGGCTCGGCCCCGTGGTGCCGAAGGTAGGCGCCGTAGGTCTGCGGAGTGCACCCGGCCTTCTCGGGCAGGTACGGCGGTTGCTGCCATCCCGCCCAGTCGCAGGCGTTGGCGTGGTCCCACACGGTGACCCGGAACCACAGCTCTTCCCAGTCCCAGTCGCGTTCACCACGCAGGGCCGTGAACTGGCGGGCAAGCACCCGCTCGGCGACCTCTTCCGCGCTCACGGCCCATTCCATGCCGCCGCTGTCCTGGTCACGATGGACCGGATGAGTCGCTGTCCACCAGTCGCTGCCGTCGTCGCTGGTCTCGACCAGCCACGTGTACTCCACGCCAGGATCGCGCAACAGCGCACCAGTAACGTCGGAGTCGACGGCGGGGACAGAGCCAGGTCATGGCCCCAGTCTGGCTGCGGCGAGCCAGGTCGAGACGCAGCCCGCGCCGGGAGGTCCCACCAACGTGTGAGACCACGTCCCGCCGCCACAGTGGTCAGGATTCGGGTCGTGGGCCTGAACTTCGGGCGCGTCCTCTCGCGCTGCGACCCGCACATCGCAGCTACACCGGCATGGTCGGGGTGCACCCCACCGGACACCACCTCCTCGGTCGCTGGTCGAGGACGTGATGCCGCACTCGGACGAGTTGCGTTGGCCATGACAGGCGACGCAGAATCGAACCCATGTTCGAGGAGGTGCGGGTGAACAGGGAGTTGGGCGAAGTTCGCGAGCAGGGTGTCGAGGTCGTGCTCGACCGGAACGCCGTGTTCCCGGACTGGTTCACGCGGACGGCAAAGACCCCGACGTTCCTCATGCAGACGCAGGGGTTGTTCCTACCGCCAGAGATCCCGGCGACGCTCTACGCGTGGCTATACACGAAGACAGCGCGTCGCCTCGGCTACGTCGTCTACGAACGGCCGACGGTGTTCGGGCCGTTGGCGATGGCCCACTTCGTGCCGCAGGCGATGATGCGGAAGTCCTATCCGAACGGCGAGGAGCCGTACTGACCTCATTGACGATCGCGGTGAATCTCGCGTAGGCGGACGGAACTCCGCCGTACGGCGTCGCCCCTGGGGCAGGTTGTTCGACGACACGGGCCCACAGCTTCATCGGCGGCTGAGTGCTTTCATAGACACGTGGGACTCGCGAAGAGGTACATGGAGGAGATCGAGGCGCGTGGCTTCGGTGAGACCGGTGACAAGACTGTGTGTCTGGAGTGCATCCACGACGACACTCTGCGTGAGGAGACCCGCCGGCACCTCACCGAGACGACGTGCTCGTTTTGCGGCACCACGGTCGATGACGCAGCCGAGCCGATCGCGGCCTCCTTCGAGGACTTCATGTACATCGTCGTCGAGGCCGTGTGGTTCCTCTACATGTCAGTCGACGACGCAGGTCTTGTCTATGACGAGGGTGAGTGGTACGGCGGCGAAGTCCTCGATTCCGCCGAAGTCGCCTACGCCGTATGCGAGGGCGACGTCACCTATGACGTCCTCGATGCCATCGGCGACGTGATCACGCAACAACTGTGGACCGAGTCCCACATCTCCGAGTCGCCGCCCGACAAAGCTCTAACCTGGGGGTGGGAGGCGTTCTGCCAGAAGGTCAAGCACGAATCACGGTTCGTGTTTCTGTCGACCGCTGAGGAATCCTCGGGGCACCCGGATGACTTCACGGCCGCCAACCTCCTGAGCAGGTTGGAGAAGATCATCATCCACAACGGGATCTTGCTGGCGGTACCGGCTGGACGGGTGTTCTGGCGCGGCCGGCTAGCGGATGACACTGGCAAGGTTGTCGAGTTCAAGACCGCTGCGGCGTTGGGCTCCCCGCCGAAGGAACGCGCATCGAACAGCCGAATGAGTCCCGCTGGCATCTCCATGTTCTACGGCAGCGAGGACATCGACACAGTGGTCGCCGAGATCGGAGCGCACAGCACTCAGCGTTACGCCGTTGTCGGGGCGTTCGAGACAGTACGGGATCTGACGCTGCTCAACCTCGCCGACCTGCCACCGGTGCCGAGCTTGTACCGCGACAGCGGACGGGGGCCGCACTACTACGAGCTCAAGTTCCTGCACTCCTTCGCCGCTGACCTTGGCAAGCCCATCACCATCGATGGCAGGGAACACATCGAGTACGTGCCCACCCAGGTCGTGACCGAGTACCTGCGGTACGTCCCCGACTTCAACGTCGACGGCATCCTCTTTCGCAGTGCGCAGAACGACGGCGTGAACTGCGTGCTGTTCTGCAACTCAGACGGCTGTGTCGACTCAGACGCTCCGCCCAGCAAGCCGTACCTCAGCCCCGAAGATCTCTACCTGCGCCTTCAACCCGACACTGTCCAGTGCGTCCGGATCGTCACGAAGGTTGCATGTGTCTAGCAGGCATTACCCTTTGACTCCAACGAGAATCGTTTGGTTGCGCTAGTAGCCGGGCAGGGTGCCGCCAACTAAGTCGCCTGACCAGGGGGCATGCGGCGCTCGTCCAAAGTGGCCCCAACTTCGAGCCGGCTAGAGGACCGCGGACCTCTCGACAGCCCGCCAAGTGGCCATGCGTCGGTGGGCGTTCGAACGACATGACGCCCAGCAACGGGGTCTCTCCGGTCAGATCGGAGGCGAGGAGTATTCGCGTCCCAGATCGGTCCTGGCGGGTCGGAACGAATTCAGTGACGACTGTCGTGGAGTAGGTGTGACTCAGATCGACAACCGGACACCGGAGCGGACGACCGAGGGCAAGATGAGCGAGGAGCGCGAGCCAACCGCAGCCAAGATGCTGGAGTGGCGCCGCGACAGCGTGTTTCTCCCTGAGGCTAAGGCGACCGCGGAGGAGTTCCCCCACCTGCAGAACATCTCGACGGCCTTCATATTCGGCGGGATGGTTCGCCCTATCGAACCGGCTCCGCCGGAGTACGTCACGATCTCGATGCCGTACCCCTCGTCGAATCGGGAGTTCCTCGCGCTGGTCAAGTGGAACATGCTGTGGGAGGCGGCCCAGCTCCGACGCCGCTTCTTCGACTTGAACGACCTGCCGAAGCCGATGGCGAAGATCGCGGAACTCGGCGACGTCAACGTCACGTTCGTCTCGCGGACACGGACGCGGTACTTCGAGTACGCACCGCTGTTTCACCTTCTGCCCAAGCGCGTCCTCGACATGTTCGGCCTGCCGCTGCTGCGCGGCGGTCAGTGGCCGTTCATGGCCGATCACGTAGGAATCGACGACTTCCTGGTGGTGCCCGACTTCGAAGCCAGGCTTGCCCGCGCTTGGGCGTGGACAGTGTGGCCGCACCTGGTGTCGGGGTCGAAGATGAAGGTGTTCTCGGCCGACGACCCGATCCGGCTGCTGGCTCACAACCTGGACTTCTGGGTGCCCGCCGTCACCGCCGCCATCCAGGATCGGCTGCTAGCCTTTCCGGAGGTCGACAAGGGCAAGACTCCCGGCCCGGTTACCCTTGAGGACGGCAGCATGCTCGTAGGCGCCGTGGCCGGCAACCCGCGGATGGGCGGACCCGTGTGGTTCGGCGAGGACGACGCACGCGACGCCGTGGCCGAGACCGTGGAGGCCGCCGACCGGACAGGCCGACTTCGCGGCATCCTCGACGCGGTCCGTTCCCATCGGGTTGAGGACGACTTCTCCAGCCACTGGTCGTACGCACGCGAAGACTTCGAACGCAAGCTGCACGGCAAACGACGCAAAGTCACCGTGAAGTTCGTCGAACTGGCCGACACCACTCCGGTCCAAGGGCCCGAAAGCGAAGTTGTGGGCAACCTGGTCACCAACGACTTCCTGACGATGCTGGACGCTCGAAACCAGCAGATCGTCGTGCTGCTCAACAGCGGCGTGACCAGTAAGACCGAAATCGCAGACATGCTCGGGTACGCCAACCACAGCGCTGTCTCAAAGCGCCTGGCGCGGATCCGTCGGGCCGCCGAGGCATACTTCGACGAGAGCTAGACGTGCGGAAGGCGGTAGGAGCGCCCAACTTCGGCGTCTGAAGTCCTTCGAGCACAGACCGCGGGGCCGCACCGTGAGCCCACACAACGGCTTCTTGGTGACTCTGGGCTGGCGGTGTCATGCGTCGTCCATGGGGCGATTAACGCCAAGGGTCTCCGTCAGGACGGCTTCGGCGGTCTGGACGGCGGCCATGAGGTCGTCCATCAGCGCTTCAGGGACATGTCCAGCACCAAAGCCTGCTCGACTGATTAGCAGGGCCAAGGCTTCGGTCTGCTTTGAGGTTGCCCGCTTTCGACATCCTGGATGTGCCAACACTTCCCGCGCAACAAACGCATCTGCCGATCGTTCGGCTTCCTCGATCAGTTCCGTGCAGAGAAGTCCTGTGTCCACCTCTGCTGCGATCGCGAGATCTGCGCCGACCAGCCCGAGACGAATCCAGGATAGCCTCGTGGGCCGGTCTGACGCCCCGCAGACGCGACGAACGTCGTTGACCATGTCGATGACATCACCGGCAACCAGGCTGTGCTCGTTGAGGAGTATGTAGTTGCGAAGGCAGTTCGCCACCGCCCGCTCCCAGTCGTCACTCGTCACGGTGTCGTCGAGAACGTCGAGTGCGGAACCGGTTTGCCCGTTGACGGCAAGAGCGATGATTCGTGTCTGACGAGCTTCGCGGAGCCGATCCTCTGCATCATCGTACTTCGCGGCATGCACCGCAGCGTTCATCCACTGGCGGCTCGCAACGAGCGCGCGGGTTCCGTCCTCACGCAATACCTGCCGAAACCATGTGTCTACAGTGGACATACGTCCTGCGATGAGACCGTTGAAGTCAAATAGTTCACCGTGGATCAGGGCGTTGCCGCCACCGCGGACGGCGTGATTGATAGCTTCGAGCTCACGGTATGAGCCTTCAGGGTTACCCGCTCGCCGGGTCAGCCGGGCGAGATTCACCAATGGCTGGAGCGACGCGATCGCTGCACCGCCGTGCAGAGGTGCCGCCGCTCGAAACAGCTGGAACTGTCGACAGCACAGATTGATCGCGACGTCGACCAGGCCGCAGTCAGCCATGAGTAGCGCGGACAGGTTCCACACGGTGCAGGCGCGGCTGATCCGCTCGCCTGTGGTGGTTTGCCTGCCACAGGAGTTGACGCAGTCACACAGGTTTCGCACCTGGGTTTCCAAGTCAGGACAGCGAAAGCGCCGCTGTGACACAAGAGGCAAGCGGGCCAGCGCTCGTTCGGCGGCACTTTCGTTCGCGTGGGCCATCTACCTTGATCCAGGAGTCCTGAAGTTCGGTCCGTCCGCTGCCAGGTTCGGCGACATGTGTTCCGGTAGGCCCAGGATGGCGGTGCGCGTTGCCCATGCGAGAACGCTCTGAGTTCGAGTGGGCAGCCCAAGTCGGTTCCAGTGGAAGATCACCAGGTAACTCAGAACTTCACGAAGACCGCGCTGCAACGTCCCCGCGCGGGACGCGGAACCCAGGGTTCGCCCAGCCTCTCTGAAGGCGTTGGCCCAGTCCGCGGACGAGGCCAGGGGACCATCCGCACGCAGCAACGGACCGTCGGAGGCCGTGTTCGCCAGCGTCAACTGTTTGAGATCGCTGGCCATGGCAGTCAGCTTTGCCGTCGGGACGTCCCCGGGCAGAGGCCGCTCTTGACCGACCCGGTGCCAGACATCGCCCTGTTCGTACCACTCCAGTCCGGCTGCACGCATCAGGACGTTGCACAGTAACAGTGACAGTTCGCGTCGACCCAGCGCGACACCATCCTTGCGGGCGAGGCAAAGGACGGCACGACTATCCTCATAGAACAGTTCATGGGCGACCTCCATGCCTGCCCATCCACCGAAGGCTGCTGTCTCCGCTTCGTAGATGCCGGGCCACCATCTGGCGATTCGGCTGTCTGCCGCCACGAGGCCATCGAGTGCAGCAGCGAGATGATTACGGGTCGCGGGACCATCCGGGCCCGGATGGATCCGCAGCCGCCAGCACGGGTGTTTCCTCATGAACCACCACCTGGTGACAAGACCGCCGGCTTCAGCGCGGTGCAGCAGCGGCAGGATGTTGTCAGCTATCGTCTGTTCCGCAACCTTCCAATCGTTGAACTCGACGTAGATCTGCCACCAACCCGAGGCGGCCTGCCGTTCGAGGGCATTCCGTCCGGCTCGTCGATAGACGTCGACGGCTTCGGCCAGATCTGTGGGATCGACGTGCGCGGCAGCGGCGGCCTCATCCAGCGATGTTCCGCCCAGTACGCGCAGAACGGCTTGCTCCACACACCGCGCGCCCGCGCCCTTGTCTGCGCCGCTGGTTCGTACTTCTGCCTCGCGTCGTACTAGTCGATGAGTAGACATGCGTCCCATCCGGAGATTGGCGCGGTGTTGTGCGCGGCCGTCAGCAAGGCAAGAGCTGTGCCCGCAGTGCCATCGAGGAAGCCGTGCTTCGTCGACGGACCGAGCTTGGCGTGCTGCCCCAAGTTCGTTGCCAGGCGCGGGAGATGCTCGGCCAGTGCAGGGGTTTCGGCATCCTGAGCAGATCGCCAGACGATTTGGTACAGGCCTGCCCAGCCGTGGCACAGGCCGCCGTCGGCAATTCGAGCTTGCTGTGCAGGGTCGTCCAGGCAGCGGACCAGTGCTTGCTCGTACATCTGTTGCCTACGGGCGTCGCCAATCGCGATGCCGGCGAGCTGCCCGGCTCGGGCGATACCTGGAGTGCCGTAGCACCAACTGGGGCGAGCCGGACCGGCGTGGTCGGGCCGCCCGGTGCGCAGCTCTGCCAGTGTGATCCATTCTGGCCACCAGGGACCGGCCGCGCCGTCCTGCTGCCAGGAGTCGAGCCACTCGCAAATGGTTATGATCGCCTCGTACTGGCCGTCCACTGCGATCCCGCGCCGCATGGCCTGGCCGAGTAGAGCAAGAGGGCCCGCGATCCCATGAGCCATACCGAAATTGCTGTGACCGTCCTTGTAGGCGGCAGAGACCCGACGGTGGGGATCGTGGCCAACCCACCAGCCAGGCAATGCGTCACCGTCGACGCAACGGGATCTGGCCAAGGCAACAAGGTAGTCCAGGACTCTCTCCATCGCGCTGCTGCCGGGGGCGCGACGCAGGAGCAGAGCTCCAATGCCGCTCAGTCCGAAGAACACGTCGTACTCGCGGAATCCGGGCGGCGCGCCGGTCGTCATACGTGCCAGCGCTGCGTCGGCACGGCGGTGGGCAAGCATCTTGATGTGCCCGTCGACATCGGCAAGAGCTTCTTGATAACGGCCTGTTGCACCGGCCGCAGCAACGTCCAGCATGAACGTGACCGCCGGAGCCCCGAGGTAGAGACCGGCGGTGTCCGTGGCACTGACTTGACCGGTGACTGCCCTTGTGATCCAGAGGTGCGCCTGCCGCCAGGTCCCGCGACCGGTGAGGGCTCGTTCGATGTGCAGGAGAGCGATTCCGGCAGCTCCCTTGGTGAGAGATTGATCAGCCCAGGGCTCGTCCTCCGGAGGTGGTTCGGGCAGCGCCACGTTGGTGGCGTGACAATCGGCGAGATCGGCAAGATCGGCCGGAAGGATCGTCGCGGTTTCCAACCTATTGCTCCCTGCGGCGAGCAGCGGCGCGTAGCACAGATGTCCGTGCAAGCCTGCCTGTGAGGCGCTCCAGGGCCGGATCGACTCCGACGGCACGGATGTGGTGCAGGTGCACGAGCGACGGCAGAACCGTCAGTGGATCACGTTGCTCGACCAAGGCCTCTCGGTAGGCAATGAGTGCGATGGCGCGCTGCCGCCAGGTATGTACGACATCCTCCCCGTACGGGAGGGAACGCAATGTCATCCAAGTACCCTCGGGGTCAGCCAGCTCAAGCGCTCGGTCGCGGAGCGCTGGTTCCAGGTGCCCGCGTTCTTGACGAAGTTCGCGGAGCAGCCAGTCCACGCCGGCCGTCAGCGAGCCGGTGAAGCTCACGACGAGGTCGACGAAGCTGGCAGCTGCCACGGCTTGCAGGGGAATCCCGCTGCGGAAGGCCAAGGTGATCTGCGCGAGCGCGGCAGCGGAGTCGGCCGCAAACACGTCGTAAACGCGCTCCAGGGCAACACCGTGACCGTAGCGCCCGGTCTGAGGTTCATAGGTGGTCAGTGCGAAGTGCGACAGCAACCGTTCGCCGCGCAGCATGCTCGCCCACTCGGCGAGGCGTTCACCGGCCGAGCCATAGGCCGATGACTTGGGCAGACGCAGGTACAGGGCGAGGTACTGGTCGGCATCAGGACGGCTCATCTGGCGATGGCGGCGGAACCACCAGCTTGGTGCGACATCACCGAAAGCGCCGAGCAGGCTGGACAGGCGCTCGGTGAGAACCTCATCGAAGCGACCTGGGTGTCCGAAGATCTGAGCGCATAGGATGGGTGAATCTCCTGGCAGATGACCAGCACCCCTCGCCACAACGTGCTCCGGGATGGTGATCGACGACGATCGGCCTGCAGTAGCAGGGGAATCCAGGACCAGCGGGATGAGAACCTCGTGAGCGCGGCCAAGCCAGGCGAGGTCTTCTGGCCCTGAGGTTTCGCGAAGTTCAAGTCGGCCGCCACGGTCCAGACGAGTGCGCAGCAGTAGTCGGTGGAACGGGTGATCCAAGTCCACTGGCTGCCTCCGGTCGAGTTCGACCAAGGCGACGCGATCGGGGACATGCCATTGCTGTCGCCAGGCATCCAGCCCGGCCTCCCATTCAGCGAACGAAACGTCGCGGCCAGGTAGATCGTCGGCCGCCAGCAGCCAGCGCGCCGGAGAAAGAACGGTTCGCCGGTAGCGAACTCGGGGAAGGTACGGAAGCCTTGCTGCGGCCCCGAAGTGGAACGCCTTGTACACAACAGTTCGGGCGGTTGTGATCTCGGCGAGGAATCGGGCCAGCGGCGGGGTATGAATCCCAGCCTCCAGGGCATGGAGCACACGCGGCTCAACGCGTCGACCGGTGGACATCTGGACGAGGTAGAACCGACGGTCGTCCGCCGTGATGCCGAGGTCGGCCAAGTCGATCAGGTTATCGCCGTCCTCGTGATGTTCAGCAACGGGAATCACGTACGGCAGTAGTTGCTCGGTACGCACGACGTTCTCGTTGCGTCGCTTCCGCGGCGCGAACGACAACTGGGCGGCTATGGCGCCAGGCGCGGCCGCGGCGAAGGAGGTGGCGACCGCGTCACGGCCATCTTCGGGCAGCAGGTGTGCGTGTCGGCCGGCCATGCTGCTGCCGGGCCTCGGCGTCCCGGTCACCGCCAACGTAAAACGGCCTCGCGACAACGCTTCTACGCCAGCTGAGCGGATCTCGAAGGCTACCTCCACACGTGCGGGCAGGTGCAGGTCGGCCGGATCACTGGGCGCGAGGTCCTCGATCGCCTGATCGGTCAGGACGATCTCGCCAGTGCCGTCGAGCGTCGCCCGCTGGATCATCGCCAACAGCTTCTCGTCGCGTTCGCTCATCTGACGGGCGGCGCGACCACGCGATGAACCCAGGAAGTCGGCTGGTAACCCAAGTCCGCTGTCAGCGACCAACTCCAGGACAGGCACGAGCGCACCGACTCCGTAGCGCGCCCGGAACCGCGAGTGGTAGTCGCGCCAGGCCGGATACCCCAACGGATAAGGGGAAAGGCGATACAGGGCACGGACAGCGTCTCGCGCCTCCTGCGCCACTTGCTCAGGTATTTCGATGTCGCAGTCCAGGATGGTGTCGGCGATGAGCGGCATGTCCGCGACCGGACTCAACGCCCGCATTCGGCTGGTAACAACAGCCGTGTCGCTCAACGCAGCGAGCGCGTCTTCGACCAGCTGCCGGTGAATCGCGCTGAGCTCGTGCACCATGTCCGCGATCTCCGGGATTGTGCGGGCCTCGATGGCCTCCAGCTCCGCGCAGACGTGGTCGAGTGCGTCCAAACAGGTCATCGGCGCGCACAAGCTGCTGATCAGGATCCTCTGGTCGAGCAAACCCGCCAGCATGCTGTCGACCTGCTGGACGTTCGCTGCTGGAAACTGGGAAAGGAGCAGGTCACGGAGAGCACTGAAACGCAAAGGTTTCCGTGCCGCTTCAACCGCAACCCGGACTGGTCGTCCAAGACGCACCGACACCTCGACTGGCGCCAGTCCCTGGCCAGCTCCGTCTGGAGCAGGCCCCGGTGCGACGAGCCGATCCCCCCTCACGCTGCTGGCGTTGTTGACCACCACGGACAGTCGCTCCAGCAAGGGCATGCACCGATGCAGACGTGCGGTAACGTCGCCAAGCCACGCCGCATCGGCGCGAACGGCAACTCGATGCTCGACGCCCCAACGCACTTTGGCCGAGGTTCCGATCCGCGTCGAGCCGACCCCGGCGAAGAGCCCGAAGGGGGTGGGGCGATGCTGCCATCGAAGGATGTACGACGCCAGGGAGATGACGACCCGCCGAACCGTTCGGGGATTATGACTTCCGTCGGCCACCATCTCATCGATCTGGTGGGACAGGGCCGGACTCGCGTACGCCACGGCGGCACGAACATCAGCCCGTCGCCACTGCGCTTTCAACCAGGCGACACCGCTCACGATGACGTCATCGCCGAGCAAGTTCAAGGCGTCGGGCAGATCCAACTCGCCGGGGTTGGTAGTAGCGCGTAGCACGGCCGCACCGCCGAGCGTGTATGCCGCAAATGATCTGGGTGCCATTTCTCGCCTCCTGCGACAGTGCGACCGCGGGGTGCTGCTGGTGGGCCGCGGCCCACCAGCAGCACCCCGCGAGGTCAGGACGGGTCGTCCGCGAACGAGTTGCAGGCACTGTCGTTGCCCACGCATGTGTTGCCGCATCCATCGTCTGTCGGGCAATCGCCCATCACGGGGCCGTAGGCCACGACAACCCGCACATCCAGCGTGAACTCGTCGTCATCCGCGACAGGCCGTTCGGCCAGCGCCGTGACGCCACCTGGGAACATGACCTCCGACATGTGAGTCACTCTCCTCACTTGGTGTTTTCCTGCAGGGCATCCCGGCCGGCCGCAGCGTTGGCCACATCTGGCCAGGAGATCGTGATCCGGCTGTGCTTCTTGTCGACGATGCGGCCTTCGGGCATCAGATCGTCGGCGGTGCCAGCCGGGTGGACACGGAACTGCGGGCCGGGCCCGTTGCGGTAATCGCGCTCCCAGACGCGAAGCTGCTCAGCCACTTCCTCGGCGACCTTCATCGCATCGGGTCCGAAGGCGTGCACACCGAACTCAACCTCTTGCTCGTTGGGCGTGCTGCGCGTCGTGACGTACGCCAGATTTCCGCCGTCGACGACAGCCATCGCGGCGGAGTGGCTTCCCGGTGGCGAAATCAGACCACTGTCCCGCTTCTTGTCCAACACCACCCGACAGAAGCCCGGAAGTGCCGTTGCGAGCCACATCTGCGTGCCTGCCCACAGCTCGAACCGGCCGATGTTCGCGCCGCTCCAGACCTCCACCCGCGGCGTGTCGAGCACACCTTCCAGTGCGGTCGAGTCGACTGGGAAGTCATCGTCGAAACGCAGGGTGACCTCACCATCGCGCATGATCAGGAGCTTGCCCTGGTGCGCTCCGGCGCCCTGCATCGACACGAACCCGAACAGGCGGGCTGACCGGCTGACCAGGCACTGGTCGGTCTTCTCGAACGCGATCGTCCGCGACAGTCCCCTGACCTGCAACGGAACTACGAGGAGCCCAGTCGGTGCCAGCTGCTCCACCCAGGCCGGCGGCACGTCCCACGCACCGACGGTGACCAGGATCCGGTCGTACGGAGCGTGCTCGGCAACCCCTCCTTCAGCGTCGGCGAGCACGACGTTCACTCGCGAATACCCTGTCTCATCAAGGAAACGGCTGGCTCGATCGGTGATGTCCTCGTCGATGTCGACCGTGGTGACCTGACCAGACGGGCCGACGAGTTCGGCGATCAGTGCGGCGTTGTACCCGCCGGACCCGATCTCCAGGACCCTCATGCCCTCGGTGATCTCCGCCTGTTCCAGCATGTGTGCTTGCACTTGCGGCGCGGAGACCGAGCTGACCGAGGTCCCAGCCTCGTCACGCTTGGTCACCACGCCGTTGTACAGCTGGTAGACCTCCTCCAGGTCCACGCCAGGAGCGAACTGCTCGCGGGGCACCTTGCGCATCGCTGCCTCGACCCGCGCCGAGACGATCGTGCCTTCGGAGATGAGCTCGTCAACCATCTTTGTGCGCAGTTGGGCAGCGAGCTCAGAGCGGGCAGCCTCGTCGTTGTTCTCCGCGGCGGGTTTGACCTTGTCGTTCAACTGGCTTCCTTGTCGTAGTGCAGCGTGGGCGGTGGAGAGGGTCGTCCTTGTGATCAACCAAAGACGCCGAGCAGTATCGGTGACGTTACTCTCGGCAACCATTCGTGTGTCGGTTCGATAGCGGTCCGTCCGTCATCCATCGTGGCGATCCTGGTCGTACCAGTCGCCCCGGCTCCGAGGAGGCGGTTGGCGGGACAAATGCCAGAGACGTTCATGCAGGTCGGCCGGAACAAGATCGTCAAGGTGCAGCCCGGCCGCCCGCAGGTGGTGCGCTGCTTCATCAAACCGAGCGCAGGGCCAAGACTGAACTGAGCAGAGCGGGCAGGTGTGGGGCGTCTCCGGTGCTGGTAGATGCGCGGCGACATCGTCGACCGCTCGGACGGCTCGTCCTAGTCGACTGTCGGCCGCGACGATCACGGCGATCGTTTCCCGGATCCTGCCCACGCGTTACACCGCCGCGTCCGGGTCACGTAGCCACTGCACACGCCCGTCGACCAACACCGCGTCCACATCTACGCCGGCATTCTCGCTTGCCAGCCAAACCGTGTTGGTGCCGTCGGGTCCGGAAACGTATGAGCCAGCTTGGATCGAACCGAGCAGGAACGCGCCCGCCGAGCCGAAGGGTCGGTGCATCACCCAGTCAGGGAACGGCGTCTTCGGGAGCGTCTGCTCGATCCAGAGTCGTGCTTCGTTGGCCGTGTCGAACCGACCGTCGACGATCGTGTCCACCGTGTCGTCGTCGCCGATCCCTACGCCGATGGTTGCGCAGAAGGCCGCAGTGCCAATCAGATCGTCTGAGCTCATCCTGGGGCACCAGGCCAGCAGTCACACTCGGCAGTGTTGGTTGTTGGCCTGTCTCTCACGATGCACCTTCCTGTGGAGCGTGCGGGCCAGGATCATGTGCTGCATCGTCACCTTGTGCGGCGTCCAGTTTGTCCGCCAGTCGGTGAATCTCGGCGGCGCCTTCCAACGCCGCGCGTAGCTGCTGGACCATTTGGTCCGTACGCAAACTGAGGTTCGTCAGCACGGCCTCAAGGCGCACGTCGTTCGTGGACTCGACTTCTTCCAGCGCGCACGCGAGCCCTTTCCACGTAGGTTGGTAGCGGCGACTTATGGCCTCCGCCTTGGGGTTGACGTCCACGCGCTTGATCATTTGCTGGTGCAGTAGTGCGGCAATGCTGTCGAGGACGTCGACTTCGGACATTGCGCCCGGCACCAACTCCTTGACGATGTCCTCGGTCGCCACCTCCATGTGCCACCTCAGTGCGATCACCAGGATCACGAGAAGTTGACCAATGTGGGGCCGCCGTAGTCCGTGCTCACTCATGATCACCGCCAATGATCGCGCGGCACTCCGGGGCACCCTCGCCCGATATCGTGACGGTCACCAGTGCACGACCTTTGGCCGTGAGCCAGTACTCGACCGGCGGCTTCGGCTTGCCGCTACGCACACTCCAGTGGGGTTTCCAGTAGTCGACCAGTCCGGTGCGGATCAGCTCGTCGAGCACAACGGTTCGATCCTCGTCCGGTGCGCAGCACACCTTCCTCAGCACGTCCTCATTCACATGCTTGTCGAGGTTCGTGTCCCGCAACACATCGAGGATCGATGCTCGGTACTCGGCAACCAATCTCCCACGCACGTGCCCGCATTCCGAGAGCAGCTGACCAACCAACTGGAGAGCTTCCCCGAGCTGGTCCTCACTCTCAGGACTGAACCCGGTGCGTCGATCACCCCGTTGCGCTCGCGCAAGACGACGCGTGAGGTACTGACCGAAGCCACTGCAGACTCTCGACAGTTTGAGGAGCAGGGCCTCGATCTCCCTGTCCGTCTCGATCTGCTTCCAGTCGATCAACTTCATCCAGTCGACCTCGCCGAGATCGACGTCGTTCCAGTCGATTCCTTCGTCCGACATCAGGCCACCGCCCTCGCGCCGACCGTCATGGGCACGGCTCTGACGCGCTTGTGATCACTGAACTGCTTACGTTGCTGGAGTTCTCCCCGGATGCCGACAGCTGGCTCGCAACCTCGGCGATGAGGTCCACCGATTCGCCAGGGGACAGCGCTACCTGTTGCAGGGAAACGAACTTCTGCGCGCAGCGCCGACAGTCGTGCTGGTCCTCGATGTACTCGCCTCTGCGGAGACTCTCGACGTACACGACGTCATCGTGCAGTTGGTGTGGGAACGACAGCACGGCGAAGGGAAACCCATAGCCGGGTAGGCGCCCGCATCATGAGGGAGAACCTGGATGGTGACGTTGGGGAGCTCGCTGTTCTCGATCAGGTGCACCAGTTGCGCGCTCATCGTCCTGGGGCCGCCGACGACCTGTTTGAGGGCGGCCTCGCTGACGACGGTCTCGACGACCAGAGGTTCTCTTTCGTAAAGACGCGCCTGCCAGGCCCCGCGTGCTTGGTTCCGTTGCTCCGCGATCACTGCCGCACGCAACGGATCATCGGCTTTCAGGATGGCGAGGGTGTAGTCGCTTGTTCGGAAGATGGCGGGGATCAGCTCGCCCTGAAATGCGCGGAGGTGCGACACGTGCGCGTGGATCTGCGAGGCGTCCTGGGCCGGGTCGAACCGCACTCGATCCTCACCCAGCAGTGATTGCCGTCGCTGCGCCGCCCACATCGCTGTCTCGCCGAGCAGCTGCCATTCCGGTGTTGGCACGCCGCAGGCGTATCCCACGGCCATGATGTCGACCTGCGCGGAGGGCTGCAGGGCGTTCTCCATCATGCTCAGCTTGGCGGTGGAGAAACCCACACGCCTGCCCGCTTCCGCCAGGCTCAGGCCTCGTTCGCGGCGCCACCCGGCCAGCGTGCGCCCGATGGCCCGTTCGAGCATGGTCGGGTGAAATCGGTTCAGCACTGCGTTCTTCTCTTGCCTCGAATCGTGACCAGGCATGACAGCGCACTGGGGGCTCGGCACATTCACACCTTCTGTCACGGCACGTGCTTGGTTCGGGACAGACAGTCAACATCCCAAGATCGCGACGAGGTACCGCCCACGCCCCATCCATTCGCCGTCCGGCACCATGACAAGCAATCCGTACATGCCGTTGGTCGGGCCTTCCGACCAGCCGAGCGCCGACGTCCGGCACCATTGGCTGTCGACGGCACATCGTGCAGGGAGGAACTCCAGGTGGCGAGGATTGAAGCGGTCTTCTTCGACGTCGGCGAGATTCTGATCGATGAGACCCGCGAGTACGGGACCTGGGCCGATTGGCTCGGTGTGCCGCGCCACACCTTCTCGGCCGTCTTCGGCGCCGTGATTGCCCAGGGCAAGGACTACCGTGAGACCTTCCAGGTGTTCAGGCCAGGGTTCGATCTCGCTGTCGAACGCGAGCGCCGCGCTGCCGCGGGACAGCCCGAGAGCTTCTCCGAAGAGAACCTGTACACCGATGCACGGCCCTGCTTCCAGGCGCTGAAGTCGTCCGGACTCCGAGTCGGCCTGGCGGGCAACCAGACCGCACGGGCCGAGCAGATCCTCAAGGCGCTGGAGCTACCGGTCGACGTCATCGGCACGTCCGACGGCTGGGGTGTGGAAAAGCCGTCGCAGGGATTCTTTGAACGAGTGATCGAGGAAGCCGGCGTACCTGCGAGCTCGGTGCTGTACGTCGGCGACCGGCTGGACAACGACATCAGACCAGCCCAGGAGGCTGGCATCGCGACCGCTCTCATCCGTCGCGGTCCGTGGGGCCACATCCTCCACCGTCCTGAGGTCGAGGAGCGGTGTCTGTTCCAACTGGACGGTTTGGCGGAACTTCCTGATCGGGTGGCAGCGCACAACGCCGGGGAAAGCTGACCTACACCTCACCGCTGGCACTGGTCAGCGCCCGGACTCGGTCGTCCAGTTCCTGGACGTGCGGCGTCGTGCTCAGGGCAGCTCGCACCTCGGGCACCCGCTGAAGTGCGGTTGCGTACGGGACGCGCCCAACCACGTCACACGCCTGCTGGGCAGTGGCCAGCGCCTGGGCGGCGTCGACCCGCGCCTGTGCTGCGGCGAGGTCGAAGAGCAGGACGGCCCGCTGCTTGGTGCCGGTCGCAGCAAGACCGCTGATTGCCTGTTCCAACCGGGCTGCGGCTTTGCGGTGCTGGCCAGCCAGAAGCAACGTGTTGCCTGCGAACCCGTCGAGGCGAGACGCGTCGAAGTAGTCGAGCCAGACCGGATTGGTTCCAGCCGCTGTCAGCGCATCCTCGGCCGAACGGATGTGGGCAAGGCTTGCCTTCAGCTGCCCAGTGCGAGCAGATATCTCCGCGTCGACACAATGCAGCCACGAGCGCAACACCGGCCCGGCGCCATAGCGCGCGTGCGCGTGCGCGGCCTTGAGGAAGTCGCGCGCTGGCTGCTCCTGCCCGGCGAAGCCGGGTACGAAGGCTCGGTGGGCCAGTACAGCAACCGCGAGTGGGTGGTTCTGTGACGCGACCACCGCGTCCTCCGCGAGTTGGAAGAATAGGCCCGCCGCGTCAACTCGATTCAGGTCGAAGAAGTTGACGCGCGCGGCAAGAAGTGCGGACTCCGCGACCGCAGCAGCCAGTTGCCGTGGCAACGGTCCCTCAGCATCCGATGTCGACCGAAGCATGCCTGCGCCGAGTTGTACATGCGCAGAGAGGGACGGCAGGAGGGTGTCGGCGGGGCTGGACCAGTAGAGCTCGCGGTGCGAGGTTGTGATCGCCGAGTACGCCTCGATCGACCGTGGATCCAGTCGAGTTCGTTGTTCGTTGGCGAGAGCATCAACGCTGTCGGGTGCCGCGACTCCGTTCGAGAGCAACGCGGTGAGGCTCACGCCGAGCATGCCCTTCAGGAACACGTTTCGACCGAACTCGGCATCGCCGCCCAGCATCACCAGCATCACCTTCTTCACCACGGCGTCGACGAGTTGCTCGTTCGCGAACAGGTTGGCCACAGCGGGAGAGTCAGCCAACCGCGCCGGGCACAACGCCAACTCCTCGGCAGACAGCAAACCGAGTTCGCCGGCAGGCATTCCGAAGACCAGCACAAGGTGCTTCCTGTACCGCGGCTCAGGCTTGCGGTCCCCGGTCTCCCATCGTCGGACGATGTCCGCGTTCAGGCCCGACTCAGCTTCGTCGGCCTGCTTCATGCTCCGCTTGATCTGCTCCACCAGCTCCTCGCGGCTCCACCCGCGCTGGAGCCGCTGCCAGGTCAGCTGAGAGTTCGGTGGGTGCTTTGGCGCTGACGCCCTACGTGATCCCACCCCATCCTCCTGCCTTCGACTGACCTGGTGGTGCCTCGCTTTGCCCGAGAGTAGGAGCTGACGCGGTCGTTCGCGACGCTGGAAGGTGCATGGACGGGCGATGGACGGGCCCTGGACGGTGGTCACCCACTGGCTTTGGAGCTTCGATCAACAGTGGACAGCCACCAGCCCAAACCCAGGGACGCGGACGACAGTGAGCAACGAGCAGCACGTGCTGGCGTGTGGGCGGCGAGTGCGTCACCGCCCGACAGCCCTACTGGGACTTCGACAGCCGGAAGCTCCCTCCCGCTACTCCGCCTACGAATGCCTCCCACTCGCCGTGGTCGAAGACCAGCACGTAGCCGTCTGGATTTCGGCTGTCTCGCAACCCGACCGCGTTGCTGGTGAACGACACCTCGACGCATTGGTTGTCCGGCGGGCCGCTCAGGGGCGACTTGTGCCATTCAGAGAAGTTGGTGTCGAGGTGGCGCTTATGGGCGTCTTGGATGTTCATCGGCTCCCTCGTACCCTTCCGATCTCAAGCCGTAGGCCGACTACAACGACGAGGCGATGTCGAGCAAGGTGCGCCGGGTTTGCTCGGGTCCGCTGGCTGCGGCTTTCTGGTGCTCCCAAAGCGTCAGGTATCGCTCCGTCCGCTTGCTGTTGTCGACGTACTCCCCGCCGTCATGCTGTTCCAGGTAGATGATGTCAACTGCGGGCTTCGTGTCATAGCCGAAGATCGTGTAGTCGTGCCCCTGGCCCATGTAGTAGCCGACACTGAACGGCACGATCTGCAGCTCGACGTTCGGTCGATCGATGATCTCCACGAGCTTCATGATCTGGGCCTTCATGACCGGTTCGCCCTTTGCCCTGCGGAGCGCAGCCTCTGCCCTGCGGAGCGCAGCCTCGTCGATGATGAACCAGAACTGCTGGTCTGTGTTGTCCAGCACGACCTGTCGGCCCAACCGGTCCGCCGCGTACTTGTCGATCTCTTCAGCCGATAGCGAGGGCCTCCACGCGCGTGCGGTCATGCGCATGTAGTCCTCCGTCTGCAGGAGCCCTGGCACGAGGAGCGCTTGGTAGGAGGAGTACCTGTTGCAGCTCGGTTCCATGTCGACCAGCAGTCGCAGGTACTGGCGGAACCTGGTGCTGAAGGCGCCGCGCTTCGTTCGGCGGTTGCTCTCAGCCTGAAGGTCCCGCGTGTATGCCCGGTCAGGCTCGTTAGCAGCGTAGTGATCGAGTAGGGCGTTCAGCTCGATCAGCTTGATCCCGCTGCCGGCTTCGATATGAGCGATCTTCTGCTGAGTGCACCCGAGAACCGCGGCGGCATCGTCCTGGGTCACACCGGCAGCTTCGCGAAGCCGGCCCAGCTGGTTGCCGAGGACAACCTTCATCACGGGTGGCGGCAACTGCAGGTGCTGCGTCACGGAGTCCTTCACCTCCACAGGGTGTCCGGTTGCGGAACGTATCCACAATTCACCCGATCGGTCGGGACATTAATCGGAGTACACAAGTTACGGTCTAGGTGCGACACCAACAAACCACGAGGTCTTGAAGGAGCGTGAAGCGATGAGTACACAAGTTAGCATCGCCGCTGCGGTGACCTCAGTCGCCCCAGTGCCGCAGAAGCCCCCGCCCAGTCGTCCGGGGGTCTGGGTTGGCGATCGCAGCGACGCTCCTCCTCATGGTGGGCTGCGTGGTCGGAGCCGGTGTCGGCTGGTGGTACTTCGGCGAGCGGCGTCACCCCCATGCGCTGCCGCAAGCAGCTGCCACCGAGCCCGCGCCAACGGCACCGCAGACGACGGATGCCGACCCTTGCCTCCCAGGAGGTCGACACTCCGTCGCCCGACCGCGCAGCCCCCGGCACGTCCAGCGCTCAATGCACGGGCGTCACATCTTGCCGACTTCAAACCACGCCACAGCACCAACACACAGCGCAATCCGCGCTGCCTGACCTTGCCAATTCAGAGGAGGTGGCCCGTCGTGAAAACTTCGGCCACTGGCGGTCCAGCTACACGCTCGGATTCGACTCCCGAGGAACAGTGCGAGCTCTACCGCAGCCAGCACGGGCTTCAGGCCATCGTCGATTCGGCCACGGGGCAGATCCTTCTGCCGGTTGGCGGACTCGTGGGCGCGATCACCATGCCCGCAGAACTCGGTCGTCGAGTACTTGCGGGCCTGCGGATACGAATGCTCGCCGGGCCGGTTGTCGAGCGTCCTCATACCCAGCTGTGGACCTTCATCACGGGACCCGGTCACACACTTGATGAGGTTGTCTCCGCCGACTTACTCCGACTCGGAGTGTCAGTTGCCCCACAAGGAGATCTTGTAGTTCTACCTTCCTCGGAAGACGAACGGCTCGACCTGCGACGGTGGGAGCACACGCCGAAAACATCTGGCGACTGCCCGCCCCAGTCGGCAGTAATCGCCACGACCAGAGCTATGGCCATTCGAACCGCGTGGTGAGTGATTCGCTCCGATTCCCGGAGTAACCCAGAACGCCGGTGGCCCGACCCCGCCCCGACCTGGATCGGGTCCACCGGCTCCCGGCTCGCTTCCCTGCATACGTCAGGCAACGGAAGGACATGGCGATGAGGTCGGCAGCCCTACACGAACTATCCACAGTGGATGAACTGAAGTTCGCCTCACCGAGCCGCTTGGTCGACACCGCGAGCCTCCGTGTCCTGCCCCTTGCGACACCGTGCTGGTTGCACGGTGCCGCGCAACCAAACATCGCTCACCTCAGGGAGGACGAGGACGGCCAGCCAAGAGAAGTTCACTCCTGCTGCCGTCCTGCTCATGTGGCGCCTGCGCCCTTGTTGCTGCAGATCGCCGCGAGTTCGGCTCTCGGCCCTCGGCTTACCTCGACGGGTATCCCGCCGGAGCAGGAAATGTCCGCCGCGGTAGTGCCCCTACTCGTTGAAGGGACAGGTGATGATGGGCAACAGCGGTAGCCCAACGAAGTCGCCGGGACGGCGCTTCACCACGGCCTCGCGGAAGGCGATCCTCGCACGGCTCAAGAAGGGATATGCGGAAGGTGCGAGCATTCGGGCTCTTGCTGAGCGCGAGGGGCTTAGCTACGGCACCGTTCGTTCATGGCTGATCGACGCCGGGGTCGCGTTGCGCCCGAAGAGCGTACCGGGCCGTCCATGGTCCGGTCAGCAGAGCACGACGTCGACCACCGGTGAGGCCAGCGAGTTGAAGCCGATGGACTCGTTGGCACCAACGACGGAATCTGGATCGCCCTCATGACGAACGGCGTCCTGGAATCCGTCCTGCGGGAGGAACTGGCCCGCGAACTGGAAACGGTATGCACCGTCGCGGAGGAAGGCGACGAGGCGGCGTTGCTGTCCATCGCACGGCAGGATGCGCCTCGGCTGGTTGCGGCGCTGACAGCCGTCCTCGAACAACATCAGCCGGACGCAGACGGACGCTGCACGGAGTGCAGGCGCGGAGCGTGGTGGCATCCCCGGTGGACGCCGTGCCGGATGGTCATCGCCGTTCGCCTGGCGATGACGTTGAGCGCGGGCCGAGCCACAAAGGTACGCGCATGCCCGGCCGCTTCGCGGGGACGCCAGCCGGGGCGGAGTCGCTAGTGGACGATCAGAATCGGGGACGTAGGCACGACCTCAGCTCGCTCGCTCAGGATGAGCGCGTAGCACTCCATCGCACTGTCGGCGCCGAACTTCGCCGCCTTCGGCTGAATTCCGGACGTAGTCGCCGGGACGTGTCGCGGACGGTACACATCGACCAAACCTACCTGCGTCAGCTGGAACTCGGCCAGGCTCCTCGCCCTGAGGCAGGAGACGTCCTGATACTCAGTGAGTTCTACGGCGTGGACTGGCTGGACGTGTTCGTACCGATGTATGAGGAAGCGTTGCAGCAGCTGGGCAAAGACGTGCCGCGCAAGTTCCGGGAGAAGTCCGACTGGATCGCGATCGCGGCTATCTACCTCTTTGTCGGCATGGCCGTGACGAGCTTGCCGTTCGCACGCTGGTGCTGCTCCAAGCCTCTCGAATGCAAGTGCGCGAAGGACTGCCGGTGCAAGTGCGCCGGATGTCACCTGGAACCCGAGCAGCACAGCGAACTACTCCGCTCCTTCACCGCGTTATCTCATGCCGACGATTGCGCACCATAAGAAGTGCCACTCCTTCATCCACCACGACCAATGC
Source organism: Lentzea sp. NBRC 105346 (assembly GCF_030269605.1). Classification (GTDB taxonomy): domain Bacteria; phylum Actinomycetota; class Actinomycetes; order Mycobacteriales; family Pseudonocardiaceae; genus Lentzea. Next base: position 141,982 of record NZ_BSTQ01000006.1, on the reverse strand, counting down.
TGTCGGGAAACTCCTCATGGACGACGACTCGAACACCACCGAACGCGCGCTCTACGCCCAAGCACTCGGCGACACCCTGCGACAGATCCGCGACCATGCCGAAATCACGGCCGCCGAAGCGGTGTTGACCACTCCGATCGCTGCGGAGGAGTTGCTGGCGTACGAGGCCGGTGAGCTTCAGCCGTCATTGATTTCACTCAGCATCATGTGTGAGCGCTACGTGATCAGTCTATACGGAACACTGGCTCGCACCTACGAGACATTCCTTGCCGCTCAAGGGAAGTTGGTCCCGTCGTGCTTCCAACAGACCGGTGAGCGCTTGGAGCTTGCCGCACTGTTCGCCTTCCTAGGGCAGCCGGCAGCCGTGTTGCCCTTTGCGCGCTGGTGTTGTCACACGGCGCTCGGCTGCCGGTGCGCCAAGCACTGCGGCTGCCGGTGCGCCGGATGTCATCTCACCCCATACGAGCAGAAGCTCCTCCTTGAGAACTTCGGGCTGTCTCGGTCCTGAGAACACAGTGGTCGGCACGGGGGCATCAACATGGATCCACGAAACGACTTCGAAGCCACTACTGCACCACGCCCACCTCGCGCTCACCAAGTGCGACAACCACCGGCCAGCCGAGGCGCGCACTGGGACATGACGCCGCACGACCAGGTGGACCGACAGTTGATCAAAGCGACCCGGAGCGGGGACGTAGCCGCCTACGGTGAACTCTACAAGCGCCATGTCGGCGCGGCGCACAACCTTGCGCGCCAGCTCGCTCACTCGACAGCGGAGCGAGACGATCTGGTTTCAGAGGCATTCAGCGATGTCCTCCAGATACTTCGCACGGGCCGCGGCCCAGACTCGGCCTTCCGCGCATACTTGCTGACGGCCTTGCGTCACGCGGCATACGACAGGATCCGGAAGGGCCGCAAAGTCGAGCTGCACGATGACATCACGACCGCAGTCGATCCCGCACTCGTCAGTGTTTCGTTCCCAGACACCGTGATGGCCGAGGCAGAGCAGTCCCTTGTGGTCAACGCCTTCGCGCAGTTGCCCGATCGATGGCGCATGGTGCTGTGGCTCACCGAGGTCGAGGGAAGGACACCATCCGACGTCGGACCGAGCATCGGCCTCACAGCCAACGGGGTTTCGGCCCTGGCTTACAGAGCTCGCGAAGGACTACGGCAGGCGTACCTGCAGGCGCACTTGGCTGCGGCTCACACGAAGCAATGCGAACCGACGATCAATGTGCTTGGGGCCTGGACGAGAGGCGGCCTGCCAACCCAGCGAACGCGCGAAGTCGAGGAACACCTGGATCGCTGCGACTCGTGCCACGGGCTGTCGCTTGAACTTGGCGAAATCGACGGCAGCTTCCGCACCAGTACTCGAAGGACTCAGGTGAGCGGTCAGCGTGCTACAAGACATCGGCCTCACACTCGTCGTCTCTCATTGACCATGGAGACCGGGCACTACGTGATCAACACGAAGCTAGACGCAAACCCACGCCAGCCGATGCCGATCAGCGCCTGTTTCCAAGGCTCGTGTTGATCGTCCGGAGTGGATTGTCAACGACTCGGTCGACTATCCAGCAAGGACAGGTCGCAGGTGAGGTGTCTCGCCAGGTTGTCCCGGTGCAGGATGGGCCTTCGGCGAGTCTGGCCAACCCACAGCCCCGCGCACTGAGGTCCTAAGCCAGGCGAAACCCTGGCCTGCGCGGATGCCCGTGCACGTGTCGCAGCCGGGGCGTCCGCGGACCTTCACCGCTCGTCGTGGTTGCCACAGGTGCAGTGCCACGGCGTCGGCTTCATCACCGGCGAGCGCCGTCCCTCCAACTCATGACCGGGTGATCCCGGCCAGCGCTGCGGCATGTCCCTGGCCCGATCGAACGGGGCCAGGAAGCCTTCCTGCCGCGCTTCGCGGACCCACCTTGTCACCGTGGTGCTGAACTTGTCGATGTCTCCGGTTGTGTCGACCCGGTGTCCATACACCCTGGACAACACCTTGTAGGGGCACAAGCCCTGGCTCAGCGCGATGCCGTAGACCATCGCGACCGTCTCGGCCCGTTCCCGCTTGTTGTGCCGGCCGCGTGGGTACGGCCGCGACGCCACGACGAAGTCGACCGCGTCGAACCCGGTGGCTGCGGGCAGCCGTTCACGCACCAGGCGCTTCTGCTGCTCGGCGGCCTCCGCGGCGGTCGGGTCGAACACGCCCAACCCCCAGGAGGCCCCCACGGCGCGCATGATCCGGCGGGCCTCACCGTCCGCCAGTCGGCGACGAGATCTCTTCGGCCGGTTGGGCGACCGAAGGTGGACCCGGTTGCGGCGGAGGTCGACGTCGACCTCGAAAACCCAGTCCTCATAGCCAGGCCAGCCGCGCACGATCTCGCCGGTTGGCGTGGTTTCCATCTCCAGTCGTTTGATCACGACGCCATGTCAGCACGCAGCGACGACTGGCGCAGGGTGAACCCGCCAACTCCCCGTTTTTGGAGGGGACGTCGCGCTCATCATCGGCGACAGCCTGCTCCATGTGGAAACCAACGCCGACAGGAGGATCTGTCCCGACTGCGGTGGCTCCGGCCTCCGCGACGACGAGCAGTGCGAGATGTGCCAGGGCGCTGGCTGGATCTGGCGCTAGTCCTTGTTGATCACGTTCTGCGGCCGGCGGCCGACGGTCGCAGACCCGAGTCTCATGCAACCTGGGCGCTCGCAGGCTGTGCCGGTCGCCGAACGAGCCCAGGCGGGCCCGTCAGCGTGATAGCGGCCAAGGAGGGGTGTTCAGAGTGCTGGACGAGCCGTTCGTTCCCGGAGTACGAAGTTGATCATGTTCCATGTTGTCGTGCCCGGATTTCGAGCACACGGAGATCTCAGTCGGGTGCCGGTTCGCCCGGCGCGGGCCGGAACTCGACGCGCACCGTACCGGCGAGGTTCTCGGCCAGCACCAGATCGCACGTGACATCGTCGGGATCCATCAGCACCGCCCGGCCATGCACGTCGTAGAACAGCACCGGCTGCTCACGCCCGTCGGAGAACACCGCTACCAAGCCCACCGGCGCAGGGGTAAACGGCCCTGCCAACGGCGGACCGTGCGGCGTGTGGATACCGACGTAGGACATCTTGGTCTGGGCCACCTCCGGCCGCACCAACCTGTCGTCGAGCCCGAGCACCAGCGGATACCCATCTTCGCTGAATGCGTAGATCCGCAACGTCCCGTAGGCCCCGGCCTCGGTCTCGTACCTGGCATGCAGGTCAGGCGGGGCAGCCACCGCAGGCCGCTCATCCCGCGGCACCTCATAGTTGTCGCTCATCGATGCAAGCCTTCCACGACGATGGCTCGGTCACCGACGTTGCATCCATCAGCCGCCTGCACGCAGGCCAGCGAGGCGCAACAAGACGTGGCCACCACGGCCATCGGCAGTGTCCGGGGGGCCGGTGCTGGGTCGACCAGCACCCGGTGCAATCAGATCGCAGGACTGGCCAGAACGATCGCGAGGGCACCGATGATCAGGAACGGTCCGAGCGGTAGTACGCCGTCGTGGTCGGACTGCCGAGGAACGCGCAGCACGAGCAGTGCGACGGCTGCCGCTACCAAGCCGAGCAGCGTACCCGTTATGACAGCCGACCAGTTGAGCCAGCCCAGAGCGAGGCCGAGCAAGCCACCGAGCCGTAGATCACCTCCACCGAGTTGGCCAGGCCGAAGGAAGTAGAGCGTTCCGTAGAACGCAAGGAGCGCAACCATGCCCGCTCCTGCGCGGATGAGCGAGTACACGTCGCGGTCGAGAGCGCTGGCCAGAGTAAGGAGCGCAGCGAGGACGACTCCGCTTGGCCAGATCAACTTGGTTGGCAGCGTGCGGGTCTTCCAGTCCAGAGCGGCGAGCTGGACACCTGCAGCGGCAAGCCAGGAGTAGGCGAACAGATCAGGTTCCGCGCCGACACGCCAGGCCAATGCCGAGAACAGGACTCCGGTAGCACCTTCGAGCAGGGCTGGTGGCGCCAGCCGCCCGCACTCCACTGCGAGGATCGAGCTTCGCCGGATCGCGACACGCAGCACGCCACCGAGTACGAACCCGACCAGGCCCCAGCCGGCGATACCAATTGCGGTCACCGCAGATCTCGCGCCGTTCGTCTGCGCGTGAGAGTGACAGAACTGGTCACGCTGTACTCCGTGTAGCCGACGGTTACGTCTTTCTGGTGCAAACAACCTACTACTCGGCGACATTTGGACACATGGCCGTTAACTCATCCGGGTGAATCTTGCCCGAATTTCACTGTTCCGACACCCGTGTCCCTTCATGGGGACCTTGCAGTCTCCTAGGGGACGCAAGGTAGACGTGGGGTGTACCACAGTAGATCGAAAGGAATGCTTCGCAGATCCGAGGGGGTTGCACGTGGCCGGGGACAACGTACACGGCCGACGTCCGGCAGGCCTGGCCGCTGTTGGACTCGTAGCACTGATGTTGGTGGCCTGTAGTTCGAACTCGTCGTCGACGCCTGGGGGCGCGACTGGAGTGACACCTTCGTCGCCGACAACCGGTGCTCCGTCGTCGGTCTCTCCAGCGGACGGCGCGCGCCAGCAGGCGACTGCCGCCTACACCGGTATGTGGCGGCAGATGGCCAAAGCCGGTGAGACCGCAGACTGGCAGTCGCCGGAGCTCGCGAAGTACGCGACCGGAGACGCACTCGGGGTGATCAACCGCAGTCTGTACACAGACCATGCCAACGGTGTCGTGACGAAGGGCGAGCCGAAGACGAACCCCCAGGTGTCCAAAGTGGACCCGACGGACAACCCGACCACCGCCATGATCTCGGACTGCGGAGACGACAGCGGCTGGCTGAAGTACAAGAACGGCCAGCTTCTCAACGACACACCGGGCGGGCGACGCTCGATCACCGCTGAAGTCAAGAAGCAGCAGGACGGCACGTGGAGGGTCACCCGTTTCGCGGTAGAGGCGGTGGGCACGTGTTGAAGCGATTGGGCGTCGTAGTGGGTCTGTCCACGGCCGTGGTCATGGCGACCGCGCTCCCAGCCTTCGCGGACCCTGGGTGGGGCTTCACCGACTGCAGCCAGTACCCCAACCCTGGTTGCGAACTCGGCGCAGGCAAGTACCCCCGCCCTGGAGACGGTAACCAGGGCTACGGGAACAAGCCCGGCAATCCTGGACAGAACAACCCCGGTACAGGACAGGCCAACGGAGACACGATCGTCGGTGGTAACACCAACCTGGCCCAGTGCGGCTACGAACGCAGCGACTACCAGGGCCCGCCACCGGGAAGCGCGCAGCCAGCGGCTTTCCGTGTTCCGCCGAAATCGGATGTGGTCACGGCGGTGCCCGCGGTGTATCGGCCGCAGCGTGAGCCAGCCACGGTTCGGTTCGCGGTCGCGCAGCCGCGGTTCGCGCAGGCCCAGCCGCCGCCGGGTGCCTGGTACGTCTACAAGTGCACGGGACCTGGCTTCCGGGACGCGTTGTACCGGCCGCCAGTCTGGATCGCGGACGGCCAGCCCGGTCCGGTGCCACTGCCCTCGCCTGCTGAGCTCGCGGCGCAGGCACGGAACCAACTGCGACTACCGGCTCCGAAGATCAAGGCGAACCCGGCTGGTGACCAGCTTGTCAGCCTGCCGACCTGGTTGTGGCTGGACCGCAGCAGTTGGGGCGACGTCTCAGCGACCGCGTCGGTGCCGGGTGTCTCGGTAACTGCGTTCGCGAGGCCGACCTCGGTGACTTGGTCAATGGGTGATGGCGGCTCGGTGACCTGTACCAGCCCTGGCTCGCCGTTCCCTGCCGGTGGTGATCCGAAGAGCGCCTCGCCTGACTGTGGCTACACGTACAAGACGTCCTCAGCCGGGCAGCGGGCCGATGCGTTCCCTGTGACCGCAACGGTGAACTGGACGGTGACCTGGTCGGGCGCGGGCCAGAGCGGCACGTTCCCGAACATGACGACCTCGGCCTCGGTGGCGTTCCGCGTGGCGGAGAGCCAGGGAATCGCGACCGGCTGAGCCGAAGCCTCCCGCCTCACGAGGGCGGGCGTGCACAACGAAACACCTGACGGGTCAGGGCACGTCGACACCCGAGTCGACGCGTCGCGATGGCGTCATGCCTGAAGGAGGTCGGTGGTGACAACTACCGCAGGTTCGACCAGTACGGACACGACGACGCGGATACAACCGTCGCCGAGCGCGTGGGCTGGCCGTGACGGCAAGACTCCTTCGCGCTTGAGCGGCGGCGGTCGGCGCCGCAGCGTGCCCTACCTGTTGCTCGGAGTTCTGCTTGTTCTGGTGTGTGCGGCCGGAGGTGTGTTCGCTGGGATGCAGTTGGGAGACAGGGAAAGTGTTCTCGCGCTGGCCCGCCCCGTCGCGGTGGGTCAAGTCCTGACTGCGCAGGATCTCAAACAGGTCAGCATGGCGACGGACTCCGGTATGGACGTGATGCCTGCATCTGCAACGTCCACAGTGGTTGGACAACCGGTCGCGTTCAGCCTGCCCGCAGGCGCGCTGGTGACCCGGTCAGTGCTGGGGGCACCGCAGATTCCTAAGCAAGGCAAGGCGGTCGCCGCTGTAGGGCTCAAGCCGGGACAGTTCCCGCCCGATCTGTCGCCTGGGACCACGGTCGCGGTCCTCACCACATCAGGGCAGGGAACGACAGGAACGTCAACGGGATCCGGGCAGACGTCGTCGTGGACCGCGGTGGTGACAGGTATTGCCATGCGCGACACCGAGCAGATCACCGTGGTGTCCCTGCAGCTGTCCGAGTCGGATGCTCGGGCGTTGGCCTCAGCCCCTTCAGGACAACTCAGCCTGGTCGCGATCGCGGGAGGGGGTCGCTGATGCTCATCGCCGTCTGCTCACTCAAAGGGTCGCCCGGTGTGACCACCCTCGCGACCGCGCTCGGTGCCCGGTGGCCGGCGCAGGAGAACCCGATCGTGGTCGAAGTCGACCCCGCTGGCGGCGATCTCATGGCCCGCTTCCGGCTTCCCGATACACCAGGCCTGGTCAGCTTGGCCGCGGCGGCACGAGGCCGCGGCAGCGCCGACCCTGACTTGCTCGCCCAGCACAGCCAGCTCCTGTCTGGTGGCCTGCGGGTGGTGCTCGGTCCGGTCGGTGCCGAGCAAGCTCGCGCGGCCCTGGCAGTACTGGCCTCAGGGCCGTCGTCGCCGCTGCGGCGGGCCGCCGACCATCCGGGAACCACGGTCATCGCTGACTGCGGCAGGGTCGATCCTGACTCGCCTGCGCTCGCGATCATCCGGAGCGCGGACGCGATGCTGCTGATCGCCCGCCCACACGATGACGAACTCGCGCACATCGCGCTCAAGCTGCTGACCGCCCAGCAATGGTCGCGCCGCCCGTGCTTCGTGCTGGTCGGCGACGGATACCCGACAGCAGAGGTCTCCCAGGCCCTGCGCATCCCGGTGATGGGTCGCGTACCTCGCGATACCAAGGGCGCCGCCGTGCTGTGTGGCCTGGGCACCGGCAGGCGCGGGCCAGACAAGTCCGCGCTCGGCCGGGCCGCAGCCAAGATCGCGCTCAACATCTATGCGCACGGGCACGCGCCGGCCACGCCGAACGGCAGTCGCGCACAGCACCTGCGGCTGGCCGTTCCGGGTGAGCCGGTCTCCGGTGTGGCCCTGCAGCCGCTCGGACCGCAGACCCGTAACGGGGCGACACCATGACCCGGCCCGGACTCGGCGACCCTCGCGTGACCACCTCGAACAATGGCACTGGCACGAACCCGGTCGCCGCCGAGCACATGCCTGGACCGGCGGAGCTTCCGCACCGGCACTCGGGAGAGGCCGCTGCGGTGGACCGGCTGCGGCAGCACCTGCGCGACCAGCTGTCCACCCAGCTCAGCCAACGCATCCGTGCCGACGAGACCGCCGGCCGTCCGCCCATGGACGCCCCGCAACGCCGCCGGTTGGCCGAGACCATCCTGACCGACGCCGCCGAGGCGCACGCCCAGGCCGAGCTCCGCAACTCCGCCACAGGCGGGATGCTCGTGGCGCCCGAGGTTGAGCAGCGGCTGATCCGCCAGGTCCTCGATGAGGTCTTCGGCCTGGCTGGCCTGGAACCGCTGCTGGCAGACACCGATATCGAGAACATCAACATCAATGGTGACCGTGTCTTCGTCAAGTTCGCCGACGGCCGCCGCAAGCGGTTGCCGCCGATTGTCGGTTCGGACACCGAGCTGATCGAGCTCATCCGTGACCTCGCCACCCGCAGCGGCGTGGAAGAGCGGCGCTTCGACCGCGGCAGTCCGATCGTGAACTTCCAGCTGCCCGGTGGCGAGCGCGTCTCGGCGGTCATGGCGGTGACCGTGCGGCCGTCCGTGAGCATCCGCCGTCACCGGTTCGCCAAGGTCACGTTGGCCGAGCTGCGGGAGAACGGCACCATCGACCTCGCCCTGGAGAACTTCCTGAAAGCTCTGGTGCGGGCCAAGCGCAACATCCTGGTCACCGGCGGCACGGCGATCGGCAAGACCACGCTGCTGCGGGGTCTGGCCTCGGCCATTCCACAGTGGGAGCGCTTGGTGACGATCGAGGACGTCTTCGAGCTCGGACTCGGCGAGGACGCCGACGCACACCCGGACGTGGTCGCACTGCAGGCCCGCGAGCCGAACATCGAGGGCCAGGGCGAGATCTCGCTGTCGGACCTCGTGTGGCAGTCGCTGCGGATGTCGCCGGACCGGGTCATCGTCGGCGAGGTGCGCGGCCCCGAGGTCATCCCGCTCACCAACGCCATGAGCATGGGCAACGACGGCAGCATGGGCACCCTGCACAGCAGCTCAAGCCAGGGCGCGTTCACCAAGCTCGCCGCCTACGCCGTGCAGGGCCCCGAGCGGCTTCCGATGGAGGCAACCAACCTGCTGGTCGCCGCCGCATTGCATTTCGTGGTGCACCTGGAAAAGCCCCGCGACGATCCCAGCAAGCGCGTGGTGTCCTCCATCCGCGAAGTCGTCGGTGCCGATGGCGCTCAGATCATCAGCAACGAGGTCTGGCGGCCCAGCCCGGACCTGCGCGCGGTACCCGGTGCGCCGCTGCGCACCGACACCGTCGACCTGCTCGTCGAGGCGGGGTACGACCCGGACTTGTTCGAGCGGCGCGAAGGCTGGTGGACGCCATGACCACCACGGCCGCCTTGTTCGGTCTGCTCGGCGCCGGTGTGGCCGTGGGCGTCGTGCTCATCGTGGCAGGGCTGCGTGGCCGCGCTGTTCGCCCTGCGGCGCCGTCGCGAGTGAACGTCTGGCTGGCAGCGCGCCACGACCGCAAGCAGATCGGCCGGCTCGTCGTGGCGGTGCTCGTCGGTCTGGTCGTCGGCACGGTCACAGGCTGGGTGGTCGGTGCCGTCCTGAGCATGGTCGCGGTCACCGGTCTGCCGCGGATCCTCGGCGCGAACGTCGACCACAAGCGCCACCTCGAACGCATCGAGGCGATCGCCGGCTGGACAGAGATGCTCCGCGACACCCTCGTGGCCGCGGCCGGCCTGGAACAGGCCATCCTTGCCACCGCCTCAGCCTGTCCCGAGGCGATCCGCGAGGAGATCACCGAGCTCGCCGTTCGGCTGGAACGCGGCGAACGCCTCGCGCCCTCCCTGCGCCACCTCGCCGACCAGCTACACGATCCAACTGCCGACCTGGTGATCTCCGCGCTGGTGCTGGCCGCCGAGCACCAGGCCCGACAACTGGCCGACCTTCTCGGCGAACTCGCCAACGAAGCCCGCGAACAGGCCTCGATGCGGATGCGCGTCGAGGCAGGCCGCGCTCGCACCCGAACCAGCGTGCGCGTCATCGTGATCACCACGCTGTCCTTCGCCATCGGCCTGGTACTGCTTAACCGTGGCTACCTCGCCCCATACGACTCGGCGTTCGGCCAGTTCATGCTGCTGCTCGTCGGCGTCCTCTTCGCTGCAGCTTTTGCTTGGCTGGCAAGGATTGCGCGGATATGCGAATCCGAAAGGTTCCTTACTGAGCTCGGCGCGATCCGGCCACACGACGCGGACGTGGACGACCTGCTCTCCGGGAAGGGGGCGTCGTCATGATCAGCGCGTTGCTGTGGGGCGCCGGGCTCGGCGTCGGCTTGTGGGCACTGGTGGTCTACGTGTTCCCGCCGCGACCGCCGCTGCGAACACTGGTCGACCGTCTGCACGCCACCTCCGCGCCACCGCCGATCCTCACCGCGGACTCCGACGGCTGGGCCCTGCTCGTCGGCCGACCGTTCATCAAGCCCTTGGCCTCGCTCGGTTTGCCCAACCGCAAGCTACGCAACGACCTCGCGGTCACAGGCAAGAGCATTGAGCACCACCTGGCAGAGAAGGCCACGTTGACGCTGACAGGGCTGCTGCTGCCAAACCTGATGCAACTGCTGCTCGTCGTGGCCGATGTTGATCTCGGATGGGAGATCCCGGCAGTCGCGAGCCTCCTGTTCGCGCTCGGCGGGTTCCTGCTCCCCGACATCAGCGTCCGACAGGAAGCCGAGCGACGCCGCTCCACCTTCCGACACGCATTGTCGGCCTACCTCAACCTGATCCGGGTCCTGCTGGCCGGTGGCGCCGGAGTCGACGGCGCCCTGTCGGACGCGGTCGGCATCGGCAAAGGCTGGGCCTTCCAACAACTTCGCCGCGCACTGGTCACCGCCAAGTTGACTCGCACCACCCCGTGGTCCACCCTCGGTCAGCTCGGTACCGAACTCGATGTGCACCAGCTGTCCGAGCTCGCCGCGTCGGTCAGCCTCGCCGGCACCGAAGGCGCCCGCGTCCGCGCCAGCCTCGCGGCCAAGGCCGCCGCGCTGCGCACCCGCGAACTCACCGACGCCGAAGCCGACGCCCAAGCAGCCACCGAACGGATGAGCCTGCCCGTAGTCATGCTGTTCGGCGGGTTCCTGATCTTTATCGGGTTCCCGGCACTCGCGAGCGTGTTAGGAGGGCTCTAAGAAGTTCCTCAAACATCCATTTAGGACTCCAAATTGCACTGGAGAAGCTGATGTTCACCGAAGTCCAGATCCTCATCGCCCGCCTTCACGCCGAGTTGGATCGACTGCGCCACGACGAGGCAGGGTACTCGACCGAGGCGGTTGTGGTTACCGCACTGCTGGTGACGCTCGCCCTCAGTGTCATCGCGGTCATCGCCGTCAAGGTCGCTCAGAAAGCCAGCGGCATCAACCTGTAGGCCGGTACCATCATGCCTCGACGTCTCAGCCGAATCGGGACAACGAACACGCACAAGCGTCCACACCGGACGCGCGTGAGGGCCGCGCTGCACCGGCTGCGGACCGATCAGCGTGGCACTGGCACGGTCGAACTCGTCATCGCCACGCCGCTGCTGTTGCTGCTGATCCTGCTGATCACTCAGTTCGCGCTGTACATGCACGCCACCCACATCGCCCAGGCCGCCGCGTCCGAAGCACTGTCCGCAGCACGGGTGTCCGGCGGCACTGCCTCCGCAGGCAACACCGAAGGGAAACGCGTCCTCACCCAACTGGGAAGTGGTCCCCTGCAAGAAACTTCGATGAACGTCCAACGAGGACCGACCCAAGCATCCGTGACGGTCACCGGAACCGTGATCAACGTGATCCCATTCGTGACCTTCACGGTCCACGCCGAAGCCGTTGGGCCCGTGGAGAAATTCACTCCACCGAACGGCACCGGGGCAGTGGCACCATGACCGCGATCCATCGGCTTCCCGTGTTCGCACGACAGACGCGTGCCCGCATGCGTGCACTGCGTCGCGACGAAACAGGCTCCGCCGCAGCCGAACTCACTCTACTGACTCCGCTACTGATCCTGCTGTTGCTGTTCGTCGTGTTCTGCGGTCGCCTGGCTGACACCAAGCTGCGGATGAACGACGTCGCTCACCAAGCCGCCCGTGCCGCAACCCTGGCCCGGACCCCATCGCAGGCGACCGCCAACGCCCAGGCCACCGCCAGCGCAGCCCTGGCCTCGGCCGGGATCACCTGCCAGTCCCTGTCGGTCTCCACCGACACCCAGGGCCTCAAACCCGGCTCCACAGTGACAGTCACCATCTCGTGCAACGTCGGCCTTGCAGACATGACCTCGCTCGGCGTGCCCGGCAGCCGGACGCTCGAATCAAGCTTCTCCTCACCGGTCGATGTCTGGCGCGGCACCTCCGTGTCTGTCCCGGCGGGAGGTACGGAATGACGTTCACCGCATCGCTGCGCAGCCGTACACGCCAACTACGCAAGGACGAGGACGGGCGAGTGACCGCGTTCGTCGTCATCATCGCCCTCGCCGCGCTGCTGTTCGCAGGGCTCGTGCTCGATGGCGGGCTCGCCCTGGCGGCCAAGGTCCGCGCGATGGGCGAGGCGCAGGAAGCCGCTCGGGCCGGCGCCCAGGAAATCGACCTGACCGCCTACCGCGCCGACGGCACCCTGCGCCTGGTCCCGCACCAGGCCAGCGCCGCGGCCCACAGCTACCTGGCGGCTGCAGGCCACACCGGCTCCGTGTCGGTCACCGGCAACACGGTCAACGTGACCGTCAGCATCAACCAGCCCACCCAGCTGCTTGGCCTGGCTGGCGTCGGATCGATCCGTGTCACAGGAGCCGGGCAAGCCCAACCGCAGCGCGGAATCTCTGGAGTACTCCCGTGACACCACCGCGCATGCTCAAGGCCTCGCATCAATGGGGAAGGAGACCACAATGGTGACGACTGAAGAGATCGAACGTCGCGTCGAGCAAGCCGATGCTGCTCGCAGCGCAAGGAGGGCCGCTGCGGCAAAGCGCGTCGGCGAACTCGCGCAGGCGCGAGCAGAGGCAGCCGAGAAACTCGCCGACATCGAGCGTGAGCTCGGCGATGTGCTAGCCGAATCCAGTGAGGTGATTGGCGTCGACGAACTCGCCAAGTTCACCGACGTGCGGGCATCCGACCTCAACCAGTTGCTCAACGGCCGCAAGACAACCCGCCCCAAGCGCAAGCGGACTACCGCCCCGCCCGTGGCGAAAAACGATACGAGCCAAGCACCTTCCGCGACGACGCCGCCGGCAGCAGTCCAGACACCAGCGCCACCAGACGTTGCGGTGCCTCGCACCGCTGCGGACCAAGCCGAGCGCATCCCAGAGCCGGTGACATGACATCGCCACCACGACTCAACCACCACTCGCCAGCTCGGGTGGCGGCTGCTGAGTCCTGACTCTGTACGTCCAAGGAATCGAGCACGCCGTGACCGCACAACCGCATTTCTCTCGCCGAAAGCTGACTCGGACGAGCATCGACCATCCTGTCTGGTCAGTGCTGTCCACCATGGTCCGGTTCGTTCGCGGTCTGATCGCGCTCGTCGTCCTGCTCGTGCTCGTGGCCGGCTTGCCCTGGGCCCTGGTGCACTTCGTGGGGTGGCCGCTGCCCGATCACATGCCGACCTGGGATGAGATCCACGCGACCCTGCTCAATCCCATGAGCGCCCAGTTCTTGCTCGACACCTTGGCCGTGCTGTGCTGGATCGTCTGGTTCTTCTTCGCCATGGACGTTGTGCGCTGCACCGTCGACACGGCGCGCGGGATCACTTGGTCGCAGGTCCACCCGCCCGGCCCGTTGCAGGGGCTCGCCGCGGTGCTGATCGGCACCGTCGTGCTGACCTTGCTCGGCAGCCGAACCTCTTACACGGCAACCACTCCCGCTGCCACGCTGGCCGGCGAGCTCGCGCCGGTCGCCATCGTCGCGCCGCTGACCCCAGAACCAGTCACGCAGACGACTGCAACGCTGGCTGCAGACGCCCAACCCGCGAGCACGTTGGTCATCGATCGGACAGCACCCGCCCCGCCGGGCACGATCCAGGTCACCGAGGAAGTCCGGCTCCCGCACGACGGGATCTACGACAGCCTGTGGCGGATCGCCGAACGCATCCACGGTCCCGGCGGTGGCAGCCGCTGGCCCGAGCTGTTCCAGCTCAACCGCGGCGTCGAGCAACCCGACGGCCGCGCGCTCACCAACCCCAACCTCGTGCGGCCTGGCTGGAAGATCACCGCCTACATCGCCGCACCACCCGACGAACGCCCGCCCAGCGAACAGCCGCCCCAGGTTCCACCCCAGCAACCCCCACGTCCGACAAGCACCGTGCCGACGACGCCACCGACGACGCAGCCCGCGCCGAATACAACGTCGCCGGACACGACGGGCAAGGCCGACGATCACAGCAACGACACCAACGACCAAACCGGATCGGGCCTGGACCTGCGGACGGGTGTGTTCGTCAGCCTCGGCCTCGCCGCCGCGATCACTGCGGCCATGGTGTCCGCCCGGATCTGGCAGCGGCGCCGCTATCGCATCGGCAGCGGCGACCGCGCCGACCTGCACCGCCCGATCGCGCCCGTCGTCCGCGCCCTGCGCGCCGCGCACGACCACAACGACAGCAATGAGCAGCCGGGTGACGACGCGGAGCTCGTTGACCTCGCTTCGGCTCCTCCGCGGGTCCACATCACAGCGGCCAATGTTCTTGCGGCCGACGACGAAGCCGTTCCCGTACCGGCAAAGGTCGGCGTGCGGGGTGGGCGCGAGCTCGCCCTCAACCTTGCCAGCACCCGCGGCCTCGGCGTAGCCGGCCCCGGAGCCACCGCCGCCGCTCGTGCACTCCTGCTGCACCTGCTGACCGAACAACAGCCCGGCGGCGGCATCCGCGTGCTCATTCCCACCGACGACCTGCACCTCGCCTTCGACGGCACGGACGTCGAGCACCTGCCGTCGACTGTTCATGTCGTTGCCTCGCTTGACGCCGCACTCGATGAGATGGAGTCGGCCCTGCTCACCCGGACGCGCCACGTCATCGAGGACGGCGAACCTCAGGCCACCCCGGCCTCGCTCGTGCTGCTCGCGAGCGCCGCGCCTCACGCCGAACGTCGCCTACAAGCCGTCCTCGACAACGGCTCCACCCTCGGCCTGGCGGGCGTGCTCCTCGGCCAGTGGCGCCCCGGCGCCACCGTGCTCGTCCGCCATGACGGCACCGTCAGTGCGACCAGCCCCGGCCTCGGCGACACCCTCTCCGGCACACGGCTGTTCAACCTGCCCGCCACCGACACCACCGAATTACTCGCTCTGCTCCGTGACGCCGAAGGCCCCGCCGACGTCATCGCGGCCGAGCACGCCGACCTGAGCGGCGAACAGCAGGTACCTCTCCCGGACAACCGCCAGAACGACATGGTGCCCGAGCAGCGCTCGGTTGAGGAGATGACGCAGCTCGAATCGATCCGTCCGCCCACGCTGGCAGACACCCCGCATGCCGCACGGGCCGCGAGTCCGCAACAGCTGGACGTCCAACCCATCCTCGTGAACGTCCAGTCCAACAACGTCGCACCGACCTCGATCAGGGATGTCGAGCACGCCAGCGACCAGTCGCCGCAGCACATGCAACCGCCGGTGCAGGTCAGCGCTGACCAGTCCACGACGGCACGCCCGCTGCGTGTGTGCGTGCTGGGACGCCTCCTGCTCAACCTGCAGGACGACACCAACGGCCGTGAACTCAACGGCACACTCACGGCGAAGCAGCGGGAACTACTCGTCTACCTCGCTCTTCAGCCCCAGGGCGTTCGCCGCGAGGTCGTCAATGAGGCCGTATGGCCCGACAGCCAACCGCCGCGGCCGTACAACTCGTTCCACAACACCCTGTCGATGCTGCGCCGCGCACTCAGCGACGCCACCGACGGCCTGATCAGCAATGCCGTCCTCAACGACGATGGCCGCTACCTGCTCAACGGCGACCTCGTGAGCGTCGACTACTGGCAGCTTCAGCATGCCCTGCAGGCGCCCCGCCCAGGCGACCTCGACGCCCAGGCACGCCTGTGTGACGCCATTGAGCTCTATCGGGGCGATCTGGCCGAGGACCTGCTCGTGCCCTGGATCGAACCACTCCGCGAGGCCACTCGACGCGATGTCCTGGACGCGCTCGGCGGGCTTATCCGCGCGCAGGGCGAGAGCAACCCGGAAACAATGCTCTCGCTGCTGGAACGCACTCGAAAGCTCGACCGGTACAACGAAGGTGTCTACCGCGACATCATCCGTACCCAGGCCCGCCTCGGCCAGTACGAGGCCATACCGCGCACTCTCGCGCTGCTGACCACTACGCTCGGCGAGATCGACCAATGCCCCAGCGCCGACACGCTCCACCTCGCCGACTTCCTCCAACGCCGAGGCGGTACTCGGCGGACGGTCTCTCCTGACAACGCCGCGGCCAGCTGACCGACCTGGGCCGCAGCCGTGCCTCAGTCTGGCTGCTCGTCGTCCTGCGACTGCTCGTCGTCCGCTTGCGCCTTTTGCAGGCGCTCGATCAGGTCGAGATTCTCTTCCGCCCAGTCGACGAGTGTCTGCGACCGAGCCAGCAGGTCCGCGGCAGCCGGAGTTAGCGAGTACACCACCGACCGCGGAAACGTCCGTTCCTCGAACCGGTCCACTAGGCCCGCGGTCTCCATCCGCCGCAAGGTACGCCCCAACGCCCGGCTTTGGATCCTCCGCTCGGTTCCTGTCCAGGGATCGAACGTGGTCATTTCCTGGATGGCGGCGTACAGCTCGGTGTAATGCAGTGGACCGGCACTCAACGCCACCAAGATGTGCGCGATCCACTCCCCATTCAGCAGGTGGCGGAGATCCCGCGACCGCTGCAGAAACCTAGCTTCCCCCGTTACCATGAACACACTCCCCGCTCATTCTTTTCGCCCCGTCTGCACCCCGCCCCCGCAGCACTAGACGAGCCGGAATCGAAGTCTCATCGCCTCCTTCCAACCAGAGGGCGCATTATCTCGGTCGACATCAACCGTTCGGTTTGGCCAGTGTCAGGGTTGCCGACGCTACGCCAAACGGGGTACCCAGCGCAGCGTATTTCTACTTAGTACGAACCGGTGTCACCACATCGAGTGGCTGACTAGTAGATCAACAACACGTTCGGTGAGCACTTGTAGGTTCTCGCCGCGCGTGACATGTGGATCTTGTTTGGCCTGCGGGTTCAGACCGCGTCTCACAGCGATGACATCATGATCAGTCTCAATCGACGTGTCATTTCCTCCGGTGCTGCCGCACGATGTGTTGGTGAACGAGCAACTCGCGGCGGCACTCACGGGGTTAAGGCGCCGTTTCGGACCCTCGTCGACGACGAGGACTGGGCGCACAAGAACGTGGAGGGCCTAGTGCTCGACGGCCGTGTTCGGTGAGTCCAGCGATCAGGTTCGGCGGTGTGTTGCGGTGTACGAGCTGTTGACCGAGTTCGCGTTCGAGTCGTCGGATGTCGCGGGCGAGGTTCTTGGGGTCAATGCGGAGCGCGGCCCGCAGTGGCGCGCATGGTCGGGTAGCCGCGGAGGTGGAACGTGGCCAGGCGTTTCCATGGGCGGGAGCCGGGTCAGGACCGGGCGCAGCTCGGGGCTCCGTGCTCCAGTTGCCGAGCCCGGCAGCAGGTGTGCGACGCCTGGTGGATCGGCTCCTGCGGCCCGGACTGATTGCGGCAGCAGCTCGACGGCTTGTAGCTCACCGCCGTGAGATCCGCCCGGACAGGTCCTTGCGGCAGCGGTGGAGAATGCGCTGATGATGGTGAACCTGGCTCCCGGGGCCAACCGCAACGCCGTGCGGCAAATCCTCCAAGAGACCTCCGCCGCGGCCCTGAACCTTGCCAGCCCCGGACACGTCTCCACCGGTGAGTGGGTCACGCGCTACGTCGAGTTCGTGACCACCACTGGGAACGTTCTGCGCAACCAGATCACGCCGGCCGACATCCACCGTCTGCTGTGGACGAACCGATACCAGGTCCTCGTCACCAAGACCGGTCTTCTCGCCACCGACGAGCAGCACCCCGGTATCAACGGACTGCTCAGCGCCGAACTGCAGGATCTGCGCGACGCGTTCGACGTCGCGCACAAGGAGCTCAACGACAAGATCATGAGCTGGCGAGCGACGTACGCGTACGTCGCCCTCGACAGCAGCGCCTACATCAACGGGCCGAAGCTGGAGGAGTTCCAGTTCGCCAAGATCCTCGACCGCATCCCGGACAAGCAGTTCCGGCTGCTCGTTCCGATGGCGGTCGTCGACGAGCTCGACAACCTCAAGCAGCACAGCAAGCAGCATCACCGGTGGCGTGCCAGCTATACCACCGCGGTGCTGGCGCGCGTACTGAGCGGCGACCCCACCTGGCCCGGACAGCTGCACGACGACGACCCGAGGGTCACCGTGGAACTGCTGCTCGACCCGCCCGGCCACACCCGGCTCCCCATTACCGACGACGAGATCGTCGACCGCCTCGTCCACGCGCAGGCCCTCGCCGGCGAACCCATCACCCTGATCACCTACGACACCGGCCAGGACCTCCGAGCCCGCGCGGCCGGCCTGAAGTCACACCGGCTCCGCAACGCCGTCGAAGACGAGGACGAGCCCGAGCAGCAGGACAGGCGCAAGGCTCGGGCCTGACAGAGGCCGCCTGCAGCTCCTGCAACGGGTCGTGGCAGCGGACGGGGTGAGGACGGAGGACGCGGGCCGCGCTTACCGCCAGGCTGACCCCGCCGACAACGCGCGGGTATCAGCTGCACGAGCGACTTCGTGAACTCGCCGCTGACCTGCATCCGGCGTTGGCACAGAGGATCCACCCGAGCATCCATCCGATCCCGCCGCTGTTCCGAGGCATTGTCACGAGCGCGAGAGACGTGTGGGACATCGTCGGCACTACTCGCAATCGTCTCGCGCACGGCAGCACGAACCTTCCGAGCGCGGAACAGCTTCTCGCGCTCGCCCGGCTCGCCCACACGCTCGTGGTCGCCCAGACCGTGCAGCATCTCGGCCAACCCGGTTTGCTCGCCGACGCCATCGCCGACGACTCCTGGCCCGTGTTCTAACCCCTGTGAGGCCTGGTCGCGCCCAGCGTAGTCAGTGCCAACCGGCGGTGTCATCGGCGCAGCTGGCGGCGGACTCCAGCGGCGCCTGAGGTGCATGCAGGGTGGGTCGCGAGCTCAGGACGCGAGCAAGTCAAGTCCGACTCCGATGATGAAGAGGACAAACGCGAGCCAGCGGAGCGGGTGGCCAGGTTCGTTTCGGTCCAGAGCCCACGCGAGTCCGTCGGCGAGCGGGATCAGGAGTCCACGGGTGATCGCGATCCACAGCAACATCGGGATTCCGCCCACGATGAGGAAGGGCCAGTACCTCGCGAAAGAAAAATCTCGCTCCTCCGTCCGGGCATGCTTCAGCGCCCTCAAGAACAGAAAACCCAGCAGCAGAACACACACCAGCACCCCCAAAGAGGCGATGGCCCAAAGCTGGATGACGACTCGGGGTAGCTTGATCACGCTGCCAACAACCGGCACCACGAGCAAGGCCGCGATGTAGCACGACCCTCCTAGCAGGGCCGGTAGTTCCAGCTTGTCGGCGAGCTTCCGCCACGACTGGTCGCGCAGCCTGGTGCCGAATTTGCGAAGGCGTCCCGGCTTGATCAGGTCGAGGACGCCCGTGAGCCCGGCCGCGAACTGGAGCAGCTTGCCCGTTCGCCCCCACGCCAGCATCGACCAGCCCCACAACTGGGCGTCGTCAACCTTCTCGCCGGAAGCCCAACGGCTCCACAAGCGCAGAGGTTCACCCACGACGGTCCCGACATGCCCGCCGACAATCACGAAGACGATCGCCGCCGCGCACGCACCGAACAACATCCACCCGAGAACTCTCTTGGGCACCTGGGGTTCGCCTCCTGCGTCGGTGCCCGTGTGCGGCACGTTCGAGCCTGAGACGTGTGCGACGCACACCTCGTTGCGACGACGATGGCGTTCCTGCTCGCGTGGCATGATTCAGGGGTCGGTGAAACACCGTTTGACAGAACAAGGTCGCCTTGAGTCGCCGGCCAGCAACTCCCCGAGTAGGGACGCTGTCCTGCGTCGAAGAATGATCAATCCCAGTTTTCGTGGCACTAGCGCCATTCGGTGCCAAGATCTTTGGGAAAGTGTCATCGAATTTGGGACCCTACAGCACTGTAGGGTCTCACGGCCGATGACATGTCGATCTTGCGTGACCTGCGGTTTCTCGACTTGTCTCACCGCGATGTCACCAAGATCAGTCTCAAACCCGTGGCATTTCCACGGCATCGTCAGCCTGACCGCACTGCACCGCGTGCGCCTGACCTGCGGAGTCTCACACCGATGGCACGAGTGCCATCCAGGTGCCAAGATCATTGAGAATGTGCCATCGGATTTGAGACCCTACAAGCACTTCGCAGTGTCCTGGTGACATGCCAGGCGACGGTCCCGTCCAGCTGCCCGTTAGAGCGGTAACCCCTCAACTCGCGAAAGCGCCTGGCCACCCGGCCCACAGGGGCTACCGATGTGACGCCCGACTCGGTGGCCGGCAGGCATATGAACAGTCGATTTGGGTGGGTGGTCACCCGCCGCACCTTGGCACTCCGTGGTCACCTTGGATGCGACGGTCGCCACGTCCTCGTCCCCCACCCCTCCGGCGGTCGAGCTTTCGTTCTCCACCCGCACCTCTGCCTGCACTATGGCCGCGCCATCCGCTTGGCGCACATGACCACCCGGACACGGATTCGCCAATCACGTTCACCAAACCGTCAATGGGTCACATTTTCTCTGGAAATCTCTCAGTGAAATCAGATGGCCCGAGATTCGACACCGAATAGCATTGCTATTCCCAATCTAGGCAACTCCGCCACCCTGAAGTCCGGAGTCGGCGCGCTAGCGAGCTGCCACGCCCGGCCGCCGGCCGCAAACCGTTGAGCTGCCCGTCGCGCCAATGCCCTGTCTCCGGCACTCGGTCCAGAGGGGTCACACAAGGCGCAACCCCTCTCGCGCGCCCGTTGAGCCCGCACTGACCCAAGATCAAGTCACGGCGAGGTCACGACGGGGGCACCCCTCTTGCGAAGTGTCCTACTTAGGTGTCTAATAGACATGTCAGCAGGACAGCTACCGGGGAGGCGACGAGGACCAGGGCACGGCGCCCCTGCGAGTCGATCACCACGGTGACTTCCCAACGGCAACAACCTTAAGTCCCGTATAGCGCGGGCAGCGGCTTGGGCCGTGCGGTCAGCAGCGAATCCGTGCAGAGCGGAATGGTGAACGACGCGTAGCCAAACGCTCATTTCCAAGAGGGAATGTGTAGTAACTGCGCTTGCAGCACCATTTGCATAGCTCTTGCTATAGAGCGGAGTAGCGCGCATAAATGGCATGCCTGCCACAGGTGTGTCCCCAAGATAAGCCAATGGTGGTCTAGCACCGACAAACGTCGCAATGTGTAGGCGTTCGGGGTTGTTTTAGGCGGTTGCCGACATTGGGTTTCTCTGGCTTGAGAGCATCGCTCTCGCCTGCCCATAGCACGCCAAACCCTTACGGGCATGGTTCCTTGCGTTGCGCGCTAGACATAACGGCTGATCCAAACAGTGTTCTAAGAGATTCAGGGAATGTGCCATCGAAACGCGCAACCCTCACCCGTGAGAAGTGCCGTATTGCCCGGATACAGGATGTGTCCCCTTTGCGGAGATCTCGCAACGGTGAGGGTTGCGCGTTTCGGTGCCAGTTCACAACTGGCCTGAGTCGCTGCCAGTCAACGAACTTTCCCACACGAAATGGAGTACCGCCATGACTATGACTCTGATCGATTGGTCCGCCCGGATTAGCGCCATGGCGGACGCTCTGTCAGTTCCGGATGGCGGATTTTCTGTCAACCCGAAAGACGGCTCTGACGTCGGCGCGGGCTACGCAGTTGCCGTACACCCGGAACACGAACGCGTTTTCGACGGTCCCGTGACCAGTAACCATCTTCACGAATACATCGCGCACGCGAAAGATGCTCTTTCGCTGCCCGGTCGCGTTCTCGGCGGATGGCGCGACCCTGCGACCGGTCGCGTCTACCTGGACGTCTCCGTTGTGACCGCGGACCTGTCCGAAGCCATGACGCTTGCGCGGGAAACCGCTCAGCTCGCCATTTTCGACTTTCTCGCCATGGAATCCATTCCGGTCGCGGTCGCGGCGTGAACCAAGGAGTGAGACCGATGAGTGCAGTCATCGTCATGATCAGTAACGGGCAAGCGCGGCGTATCGCGTCGGTGTGGCACGGCGGTATGTCGTCCGCGCTGTATTCCCTCGCGTCATCGGGCGCGATTGACCTTGACCGTGTGCGGAGCGAGATCTCCCGTGAACTGTGGCAATTGGACGTCGGGGAAGTGCGACGCGAATTGCTCGCCCTGGACAAGTACGTGAGAAGGGCCGGCGCGCGTCCCGTGCAATCGGGATGGTCCCGCTTGTGGGACGACTCTCCGGTCACCGTGAATCACACGTAAGGACTGAATCGTCATGCCTGCCCCCAGTGATCACCTATGGTTCCGGACGCACCCCGTGAGCCACGAAAACATTGTGTGGCACTGGGAACGGGCCACGCCCGACGAAATCGCGCAAGGAATGCGCTGGTATGCCGACGCGCACCACGTAGCAACCGCCATCGCGAACGGTGACGCTCATCTCGGCGCCGGAATGCTCGCGATCTACTCACCCCAGCAAGGATGGATCGGCAATGTTCATAATGCCGCTCGCGTCTTGCGCGAGGGTAAGGGAATCGGTGGGCCCGGTTCCGGAATGTTCGCCACGACCGGGCAGAAACGCGCGGCTGACCGGTTGCTCGCCGGTGAGCGGTATGACGACATCCTCAATGGTCCCAAGATCCGCGACTTTGCCCACCTGATCGAGTTCGGCGGAGATCAAGACCCGGACGACCCGCGCGTGGTGATCGATCGGCACGCGCTGTCGGTGGCGCACGGTCGCGCGCTCACCTCCGAGGAGTACGACTCCGCACCGGTCAACGGCTTCCGTCGCAAGGACGGCTCGATTTCCCGTCGGCAGTACGAACACGTGGTCAGCCTGTACCGCCGTGCCGCGGAAATGATCTCTGACGTTTCTGGTGACCAGGTTTCGGCACATCAGGTACAGGCCGTGACGTGGCTTGTCCGCCAACGGCTGAACCAGCAAGCCGAAAACCAGCGCGGCCCCAACCGCCTTGACAAGGGCCGCAACCGGGCACGCGCAAATTCGGAACAAGCCTGGCAAGCCTTCCGAACCAACCACTTTCCCGAACTGGCGACGTGCCCCGGCACCGGCTACCAGACGGCCGCCTAATGGCTTGCCTCACAGTGAAAGGCGCAATCATGGAAACCGTTGTTAAACACACGTGCGGCGGACCCGTCTTCGGACGCAAGACGCCCGGCTGCCCACGCTGCGAACAGCTTCTCGCCGGTGCCCCGCCCGTCGAATGGGCAGGAATGCGCAGCAGGAAAGGGGACGCGCAATACGAACAGCATGACCAACTCGCGCGCCGCGCGCATTTCGCACCCAGTGGACCCCACTCCAGCGCCAAATGCGGGCCTGTCTGCACCTTCGGCGACTGGTGACCAGTCGGATCCGCCGATTGTCGCCAACCGGTCAGCTAACTACACACACGCACACAAAATGAGGGCCTGAGAAATGAGCGCAACGCAGACCAGTCACGTCCACATGACGGTAGTTCACCCCGGTGACCTCGTCTTTATTGACTGCTTCCTGGGTCTCATACCGGCGAAACTGACCGGCTACACAACGTGGGGGTACATCAAGGTGCGGGTCACAGCGCAGCGTCGCGGCTATCGGCGTGGCGAACACACCACCGTCACACCGTCGCATTGCATCCCGCGTGCGCACGTCCGCGTGCGCTCCGGACACGAACGCATCTTCGGCGCGTGGATGTTCGACGGACTATCGGACGAATTTCAACCCCGCTGGGCTTGGGACTAACCCGCCACGTCAATTCCGGTCAACTAGCAGGGAGTGGACATGTCAACCATGAAACGGGCAGTCAGCGTCATCGAGCTTCATTTTCAGTACGCGCAAGACGGCTGGATCATGAGTGACGATACATACGGCGAACGGGACGCCGATAGCGCGGTCGCGTTCACCCGTGACGGGTGCGCGTTCGTCGCGTGCGAACGCGCACCGCGCGGACGCTGGCGCATCGATTCCACCGACGGGTCACCAGGTCCGGTGCCATTGTCCGCCTACCGCTACCGATTTTCGAACCTGGCGGACGCTGCGACCTATGTCGCCAAGAAACACGGCGCCACTGTCCACCGCGTCGATTCCTGGATCTAGCAAGAACAGTCCGTCTCGCCCGACATCTCACCCGATAGTCAGCAGCGTGTCTCGGCGCCCGTTCATGACGGGCGCCGCGCAGTCCTAACCCGCGCGCAACGGTTGCAACGGTTCGGCTTTCCGTTGCGGATTGTTCGACTCATCCGCGCGCACGTCATCACCACCGTTTCCCTGATAGGCAAAGGAGTTCAACCATGTTTGTGTACGGCGTGACCCTCACCGATATTCACCGCGTCGTACGCGACGTGTCCAGCGCGCTCTACGACGGAAACATCACCGTGCGCACGGGCGAGGATCGCAGCAACCGCGCCGGCCCCCGCGCCACGTTCACCCTCCGCGCCACCGACACGACGGGGTGCGGTGCCAAGGGCAGCGCATCCGCGTTCGGCAAGGGCACCGGTCCGAATGGCAGGCGCCGCACCATTTCCGCGTGCTGGCACGCCCACTACGACGTGCTCGCCGAGTTGTTCGCCCGGTTCCCAGCCACCCGCGTGGTTACCGCGATCGCCACCTACACCGCACCCACGTTCCGGGACCGCGCGCTGGCCACCGCGTGCCGGAATGTCGGGAACCAGCTGTACCCGGTGACCGCGCCGGAGTGCTGCGAGTGCGACCACGCGGACCACCTCGACGACTTCGACCGCACCGGCTACGTCGACGACTCCGACTGGATGCCCTCCGGCGACGCGATGCGCCCGAACACGAACGTCGACTACTTCCTTGATCACCTCGACCACGTGCTCGCCGAACAGTGACCCCTTTTCCACCGCCCCCGCAACTTCGCGCAATTCGACCGACGAAAGCGAGCGCCACGATGACCACCGACCACTCGACCACCCTGGACGCTCTGCGCGCGGAACTCGATCGGGAACGCGCACGGGCCGATTCGCTGGAGACGGTGAACCGTATGCAGGCCGCGAGCCTCACCAGCCTGGCCCGGCTCGCGGAGAAACTCCGGTGCCAGGTTGCCGACCTACACGACGACACGCTGAGCTCGAACCCCATGCGGGTCCAGGGCCTGCGCAATGTCACCGGCCGCATGGACGGCTTGGCGGAGACCTTGAGCCGCGCGGCACGCGGCTACTCCGGCGCCCGCACCACGGACATGATCTACCCGGCCGTGGACGACGACCTTCGCGCACACGGGTGGACACCCCGACCGGACCGGGGCCTGGACGGCGTGTTGCCGCCGATCCCAGTCACCGAACTGGGCGACCGGCGCGGCTATGTGCGCGGCTGGCACCGGGGCCCGCAGTGGATCACGTTGTGGTTCACCGGACCGTGCGCACTGGCCTACGCGGACAGCAGCGATCACGGCCAGCTCACCGACGTCGACGCCACACGCGCCGTGATCACCTCCCGCCGGCCGTTGTCCGCGGACGCGCTGGCCAAGTGGGTCGCGGCCCGGCAGAAGGCGCACACCGTGCCGTTCGACGCCCCGTACGTCCGGGTGTTCGAGCACCTGCGGGCTTCCTGGGGTGGCCCGCTCGATGGTTGCCTGTGCGACGAAAGTGGCGCCCCCGCGCCGGACGGGTCTGGCAAGCGGTCCGTGTGGGCCTGCCCGCGCGACCCCGATTGCCGGCTCTATGTCTGGGGCATCGGCAACGAACCGGCCCACGTCCGCTACTGGGCCGGGCCCGTAGTCGACATGGCCCACCTGGTCCAGATCACCGGCCACTGCCGCTGACAGGTAACCCCGCCAACGCAAGGACACGCTGATCCCGTCCCGAAGGAAGCGCCTTCCCATGTCCGACACCACGAACACCCACACCACCGCCGTCGTGACGCTGTGGGTCAACGGACGAGACTCCCGCGACGGCATGGCGACCCTGACTCAGATCGTGGACGCGACCGGTGGCCACACCGTCCACATCGTCACGATCGACGAGCGCTACGGCATTCGCCAGCCCGCCAGCATCATCGGTGGCCTCGTCCGAATTCGCGGCCGATGGTCGCCCACCGCCTACCGCGACCGTGCGCACCTCCTCGACGGTGAGGGACTTGTGTACTTCCTGCCGATCGCCACAAGCCGTGCCCGCGCGGTCCGCGCGTTGCTGCGCTGGTGGTTCGTGGTCGCCCGTCGTGTTCGTGATTGCGCCGATCCGCGCCATCTCGACCCGTGCCAGGAGACGGCTGCATCTCGCCGATGGCTGCTGGCCTAACCACCTCGCCCGTCCTATCTCGACCACCGCGACGGTCGACCTCGTCTTGATTCCGCCCGGCATGTCCACCGGCCCCACCGGCGAGGCGACCTCTCGGGCTTTGCCGCGCACATCTCCGGCTGGAAAGGACCGACACCGCCATGACCACCTCCTCATCCGCCGCCATCGCGGACGTCCTCGACTGCGGCCACACCGCCACGCCGGACCCCACCGGCATCGGGACCGGCCGCGCGCTCAACCCGACCACCAGCGCCACAAGCTGCTACTCGTGTTCGAACGACCGTGAACGCGAGGCCATGACCCGCGCGAACACGTTCGTCGCCTACGTGTCCTCGGCCGGTGACGCGCTGACCACCTGGCCCGGCGGGCACCTGGCCACGATCGACCCCGCCGACGCCCGCCAGGTCGGCAGGCGCGCCTACACACCGTCCGGCGGGATGTGGACCCGCTACGTCTGGCACGCCACCGACGTTGACGGAGGCCGCTGGACCGGCGTCAACGGCGGCCCTGGCCTCGTTGTCCGCGTGCACCGGCTGCGTGTGTGCACCTGGCAAACCGAATTCGGCAACGGCCGCGCCCCGCGCTACTGCCACCGTCGCGCTACCCACGCCGGCCAAGGCGGCGCCTTCGACCTCTACTGCCGCACCCACGCCCGCCAGGTCTTCGACCTCTACGGCTGGACCACCACCGCCCTGCCACCTCGCACGCTCGCCCGGACCCGCACGTGACACCGCGCCACCACAAAGGAAAGGAGCCCCTCGCGTTCGTGAAGTTCTACGACCGCCTCGACCAATCACGGGCGCGTCTGGACGACGTGAGCTCACCATGCCGGCGAACCGCGCCAAAGCGCTCGACATGGCACGGGAACGCCACCTACCGCACCAGTCACTGACCCACGCGACCAACCGCATGGGCTGCTGGGCCTACGTCTCCCAACTCACCGCCGATGTCCCAGATCGACAGGGTCACCCTGTCCTGCGCCAAACCCGGACCCGAGAACGTGGTCGAGCTGCCGGTCCGCCAGCTCGACCACTACACCACCCCCGGCATGCCGCTGACCGCGCTGCTGGCCGACAGCCTCACCAAGGTCCTCGACCTGTAGGCCGACGCCCAACGCAACGGCCGAACCGCAATCGACACCCGCGACCTCGACCGCTCCATCACCAGCGAATTCGCCCCAGCCATCCGCGCCTGGCGCACCGGCGACGCGTTCCCACGCCCCCCGCCTGGCCGACACGGCCTGGCCCGAACCCATTCCGAGGTGAACCACCATGCCCATCGACGCCCCCGCCACCGCAACCCCGTCCGAGATCGACGAAGAGCTCGCCCGGCTCGGCATCAACCACGCCAAGGCCCAGGACGCCCTCAACAAGCTCACCGCCCGCGTCCGGCGCTTGGTAAACGACGGCATGGCCCAGTACACGACCGAGTTGCAGCCACGGATCGAACAGGCCCGCCAGACCATCGCCGAGTGCGAAGCCGCAGCGCGTCCCCTCGATGCGGAGTTCGAACGCCGAGGCGGCTGGACCCGCGCCTGGCTGGTCCTCAACACCGGTGGCCATGTGCACCGCACCATGGCGTGCCGTACCTGCTTCCCGTCCACCCGGTTCGCCTGGCTCACCCAGCTCTCAGGGCACGACGAGACCGAGATCGTCGAGCAGGCCGGCAAGGCCGCGTGCACCGAGTGCTACCCCAGCGCGCCGGTCGACGTCCGTAACCGGCCCAGCCGGATCAAGACCCCCGAACAACTCGCGCGGGAAGCGGAGAAGGCCGAGCGCGCGAAGACCAAGGCCGCGAAAGCGATTACCGCACCGGACGGAACGCCCTTGCGCACCAAGGGGTATGGGCAGATCGACACCGAGTTTACGGCCCGCCGCTCCTACGCGGACGCCGTGGCCTACGCCCGGCACCTGGCCAGGGCAAGCATCGCCCGCCACCGAGACACCATCGCCGAGTACCAGGAGGACGCCCGGCTCATCCTGGCCGCACTGGCCGCGAAGCACGGCCGCACCGAGGACGACCTGCGCGACGAACTCGCGCTCAAGGTCGAAGCCAGGTGGAAGCGCGAGTACAAGTAGCGCCGCCAACCGTCGCCTGTGTCTGGCCGGCACGCGCTCCCTTCCCACGCACCTGTTCGCCTCCCACGAAAGGGCTCAACCGATGATTCTGTTCGAAACACTGGAAGACCTGGTCTACCACTACCTCGAAGATCCCGTCCGGCCCGGCTCGGCCGTCGGCAAGGTCAATGCGCAAGACCTGGTCAGCCACGTCGTGCAACACCTCGCCGAACGCGGGGTCGACGTGGGATTTCAGGACGGTTCGCGCCTTACCCTGCTGGGCGGCACGCCCCAGCGATCGGAGCCCGAGCGGCACCGGCTTCCCTTGGTACTACAGGAAGACGACGACGGACACGTTCGCATCTACTGCGACGGACGCGACTGCGTCTGGTCCTGGCCGCTCTACCAACACGCAAGCGCCCAGACCAACGGCGACACGATCACCAACGCCGTCGATCACGCCATTCGGTGCCACCGCCACTCCTGACCACTCCGTCGACCAGATACACGCATCGGCGCGATGCCCTCCCCAGCGTTGGAAGCCCACCAGGGGAGGGCATCGCGCTGTCTGCGCACCCACTCACGCACGACCCAACGACACCAAAGTCCACTCAGGACTCCAATCGCATCACGTTGATGAAAGGGGTGACTCATGCACGCGTCAACCACGGAAGTGCCGAACCTCGCAGCCTATGACGTCATCCTCGTCAACAGCAGCGGCGGCAAAGACTCGCAAGCGATGCTCGACGAAGTCTGCACCCTCGCCGAGGCCACGGGAGTGCTCGATCGCATCACCGTCCTGCACTGCGCGCTCGGCCACGTCGAGTGGCCCGGCACCAGCGAACTCGCCCGCAAGCAGGCCGAGCACTACGGGGTGCGCTACGAACAACGCCACCGCGAGCAAGGACAGCTCCTCGACCAGGTTCGCCGCCGCGGGCGCTGGCCTTCGGCCGCGGCTCGCTACTGCACTTCGGATCAGAAGCGAGGCCCTGCAAGGAAACTCATCACGCAACTGGTCGCCGAGCTCGGCGATCTCGGCCGTCCGGCCCGCGTGCTGAACTGCATGGGCCTACGCGCCGAGGAATCGCGGGCACGGCTGAAGAAGGCAAGCCTGAGCCGTGACGAGGCCGCCAGCAGCGGACGGCGCACCGTTGACACCTGGCTTCCGATCCACGACTGGACCGAAACCCAGGTATGGCAACGCATCCGTACGTCCGGTGTGCCGTACCACCCGGCCTACGACCAGGGCATGACCCGCCTGTCGTGCTCCCTCTGCGTGCTCGCCAGTCGTGCGGATCTCGTGCGCGCCGCGCAACTACGCCCGGAGCTGGCCGCCGAGTACGCCGATCTGGAAGCCGAGATCGGACACCGGTTCCGCAACGACATGTCCATGGCCGAGATCATCGCCGCCGCCGAGCACCACCCAACCTCGGAACACACCGAGGAGACCGCCACGATCGAGCTCGGCCAGGGCGAACTGTGGTGGCCGAGGTCCGAGCGCCAGACCGACCGTTACGGCACCGTCTTCCTGCTCACCGGCCCGGACGCCGAGGACTACGTCTCGTTCGAGAACGCACCCGTCGGACAACCTGGACGACTCGTTGCCGTGGTTGTCGAGACCCGTCGCTCCGGCCACTGTGGCGATATCGCGCGGTCCCTCGCACCCGTCACGCCGATGGTTGGCGAGGAGATCACACTCGGCGCCGGCAGGTTGTTCACCGACACCGATGCCGACCTCGGCGTGCCCACTGCCGTCGGTCTCGCGCCGGACGACCACCGGAACACCGACTGGCTCGACCCACGCGCCTTGTACTGCTGCCACAGCCAAACCGTGCGGCTCGAACTCCGCATCGGCAGCCAGGCCAACGGGTGCGCACGCGACTCCACGTCACGCGCAGCCTGACAGCTCGGCAGTCGAATCAGACGCGGGCAAGTCGCGTGGCCGTCATTCATCCACCTTCAGCGTCGCGCACGTGCCTTCGCGTGCGTGCGCGACGCGACAACCCAATGGAGAAAGGATCATGAACGACATCGTCGTGCCCCCAATTCCGTTGTCGCTACAGCATCTCCCGACTGCGGGTGGACTGGTCGTGCCCTGGATCACGCCTCGCACGGCCGACGGGCGGTACCTCTTCGGCTCGGTCGATCGCGATCGGATGGGCCACGCCTTGGTCAACCGGTGGTGCGGCGTGTGCGGACGGCCGTTGGAGCACCGCGCCTTGCTGATGATGCGGTTGTCCGACCTGCCACGGCAGTGCACGAGCGAGCCAGCACTACATCCCTGGTGCGCCGCGTACACCAGCGAGTCCTGCCCGATGATCGGCGGACAACTGGATCACTACCGCTCGTCCCTGCCACGACTGAACACGAACATGCTGTCGGCGCCCGACGCGTCGGCTCGCCGAGGCGCTGCTGCCGAACCGTGGTTCGCCGTGTGGCTCGCCGGCTATCGGGTCATCACCGACCACGGCAACCTCGCCGCCTCCTACGCAGGCACGCGGCCCCTGCGTATCCGGCCCATCACCTGGCGCCTGCCGAACATCTTCTAACCACTGCAGGCGATCCACGCGGATCGACTGTCCGCACGGAAATCACGACGGAGGACAACATGCAAGGGAGGACACGAACAACCGCCGAACCCCTCGATCGGATGCCCTACATCTGGTCGTACGGGATGGGTGCGGAATCAACAGCCGGCATCCTCCGCATGCTCACCAACACGGCCGCCCGACCCGACACGATCGCGCTGGACTTCTCCAACCTGATCGTCGTCATCGCGCAGACCGGAGACGAGTGGAGCACCACCGGAAGACTGGTCCAGCACCACATTCTTCCCTTGCTCCGCAAACACAACGTTCGCCTGGTCGAAGTCGCCCGCAACGGCCCGACCAAGCAGGACGGCGTCGCCGTCCTCCAGGACACCCGGCAACCGTACCGGCTGCACCTCGACGGGGTGTACAAGCTCTCCCGCGAGAACCGCGTCACCGGCACCATGCCGCAGCTCGGCGGAGTCCGCAAATGCAGCCAGAAAGCCAAGGGAACGCCACAGGATGCCTGGCGGGCCAACGAGTTCGGCGACAGACCCTACATCCACGCGCTCGGGTTCAACGTCCACGAGCACACCAGGATCACGCGGGACTCCGCTTATTCCATGGGCGGACAACGCATCCCGACGTACCCGATCTACGAATGGGGATGGAGCCGACAGGACTGCCTCGACTACCTGTACCGCAAACTCGGCGTGGCGTGGCCGAAAAGTTGCTGCCGACACTGTCCCTACGCTGGCAACAAGTCGGGCTGGCCCGAGCAACTCGCACGGTTCGCCGCGCTCCCAACCGAAGCGGCACAGCACATCATCGACGAGTACGTCTGTCTGGCGCTCAACCCTCGATCGGGCCTGTTCGGGCCCGGCAAGTCACTGATCACCCGACTGCGCCGTGACCAGGTGACCGAGCCCATCACCCTCGCCGTAACCCGCATGAAGACGATGCCGTGGGCCATCTACCGCGTACGCCGGGTCTACTACGCACCGGCCAACGCGGCCCGATCCGTGGACAGCGTCCTGCTCGGCGGGCACCGCACCGTCCACAACGCACTGGCCGAAGTCAGCCGGCTCGTCGACATCCCGCTGACGAAGAACGAGGAGATCGCCGGAGCACCGGCCCGCGATGGCGATCGAGATACCCACCGCCGGCTATGGCTCCGCAAGCGCTGCGACGGGAACTATCCGACCCAGGAGGAGTTCTACACCGTCGCTCCCGCCCAGGCGCAGGACAAGAAGATCGACAGCTTCGCCGACGCCTGGGCCGACAACACCGACGAGGCACTGGCCCGGCTGGAGCGCCGCGTCGACACGGCCATTGGCACCGTGCAGCAAGCCCTCATCGAAAGCCAGGGCCGCAGCAGCGCGGCCTGAACCAGCCACCGCTCTTTCCGTCTCTTGAAGGGATACCGCCATGTCTCGGTTCGACCTGCACCCCGCCCACATCGATGGACTCGTCAATGCCGGTCTGCAATTCGGCTTGATCGGCGTTCTCGACGATCTCACTCCGGTCGGCCAGATGCTTCTTCAGCAGCACCGGCCCGTTCGCGACGCCGAGCAGGAGGACAGCGAGCCGCCGGACTACGTCGCGACGGTGACCGACCGCGCGCTGCATCCGATCGCAGTGCTGTGCCTGCTGGACTGCTACGAGTACCAGACCAGCGGAACGATCGGCTGGCCCACCAGCGAAGCGCACGCCTGGACAAACACCCTGCGCAAGACCGTGCTGACCCGGCTGCCCGCTGAGGCCACAACCACTGTGCGCCATGGCGCCGCCTACATACCGGCCTACCGGATTCTGGCTTCCTACACCGAAACACCCTGGGGCATCACAGAACTCGACCAGGTCCCCGAACTCGGGGACGGCGTCATCGAAGTGCCAGTCGTCCGGAAAGGACTGCGTGCGGAGATCCTGACCGGCCCATTCCACAGCCCTAACAAGGGCCTGTCCTCCCGCGTCCGCTACGTGACGATCCTCGGCGTTGGCGAGGATCGGACACTCCCCGCTGTCGCCCGGATTTCCGAACCCTCGGACGACGCACCGGGCGTGTACCTGCTGTTCGAGTACGGCCGCTACGTCGCACGCCCCCGCTGACGCCCCGTCAGGAACGTGGTTCATGGCCTCCGGTGCTCACGTGCACACCAGCGACTCCCGCTGGCGCGAACTGATCGGTCACAGCCTGCCCATCCCGCTGCACGACCGCACCGAGCCCTAGCCCGGACCAGCGCCGGCCAAGCACGGAACCCCACCGAACCGCCACACCGACCCATCCAGGAGTTTGACCATGCCTTCACGCGATGAACTGCACGCCAGGCTGTTCCTACTGCGCGCAGCCGAACCACCAGCACCAGCCATCCACCAGTACGTCGCCGTCCACGGGCCGGTCGACGCCGTCGCCCAGATCCGGCACGGAACCGCCCCCGCCACCGTGCGCAGCGAGATCACCCGGCCCGAAGCCCGGATCGACGACGACCTGCGAGCCCTCGACGACGGAACGGCGCGTTTGCTCACGCCCGAGAACGACGAGTGGCCGTTCGGCCGGCTGACCAGCCTGGCGACCGGCCACGGCGCTCCGCTGGCGCTGTGGATACGCGGCAGCGGCTCGTTGGCCGAACTCACCAGTCCCGCGGTCACGGTCACGGGCGCCCGCGCGTCCTCGGCGTACGGGAACACGGTAGCCGGGGACATGAGCTGTGAGCTCGCTCGCGCCGAGGTGACCGTCGTCAGCGGCGGCGGTCTCGGAGTGGACGAGGCGGCGCACCGTGGCGCACTGGCAGGCCAGGGCAGGACGATCGTCGTACTCGCCAACGGTGTCGACCTGACCTACCCGCACCAGCACGCCCGCCTCTACCAGACGGTGATCGACCAGGGCGGACTGCTCGTCAGCGAATATCCGATCGGCGCGCCGCCGACCCGCGTCCGCTTCCACGCTCGATGCCGGCTACTGGCTGCGCTCAGCACAGCGACTGTGATCGTCGAAGCCGGGCAGCGCAGCGGCGCTCTCACCGTCGCCCAAGCCGCCAACGAGCTCGGCCGTCGGGTCTACGGCGTACCGGGACCGATCCACTCTGCCACGTCGAAGGGCGTTCACGAGCTGCTGCGCACCGGCGCCGCGATCGTGGCCAGCTCTGTCGAGCACATCAACTACCAGGAGGGAGTGCGATGACGGCCCCTGATGCCTTCCTGGCCGCCCTGGCCGACCTCGACCTGCCGCCCGAGTGGCGGGTCGAGGTGGCCATCCGTCCGCGACGGCGGTGCACCGGCATCCAGGTCAATCCGGGAGGCGGTGTTGCCGTGCTGGTCCCGCCGGCTGCCGCCCCGGAGCAGGTTGCACGGTTTGTCGGCAATCATCGTCGATGGATCACCGAGAAGGTCGATGCGGCCAGGCGGTTGGCCCCGGATCACGCGGTTAAGGAGTTCGTCGACGGCGAAGAATTCGACCTGCTCGGCCGACGCTACCGGCTCCAGCTGGTCGACGGGTTGCCGGCGAGTGCCGCACAGCTGCCTCTGATCACGCCTGACGGCGTCCTGTCCGCGCAGAGGCAGCGGCCGGAGCTGGTCCGCGGGGCCGTGATCGGGCTGTACCAGCAGGTCGGGCTCGCCTGGGTAGAGCGCGAAGGCCGTCAGTACGAGCTGGACGGCCGGATCGACAGTCTCGACTACGTCGTGCGTGACCTGGGCCGCCGTCGGTGGGGTGCCTACTACGGGCCGCCCAAGCACACGACGACGCTCCACTGGGCAGTGTTCGGACTGCCCCTACGACTGATCGAGTACGTGCTCGTGCACGAACAAGCCCACGCGACTCAGCCACCCGGTCAAGCCCACGGTCCGGCATGGCAGCGACGGCTGAGCCTGTGGATGCCGGACTGGAAGCAGCGCAAGGCCGAGCTCGACGAAGCCGGCCGACATGCCTGGCTCGGCGACTACCAGCCACGCCAGCCATCTGCGCAGATGTCCTAGTTTATGAGGTGATAGACATGCGTGATAGACAGTCCGCGATGACCAAGTGTCGTCGTACGCGAAACGATGACGCCAGGCGAGAGAGGCTCCCCGATGAGCGAGAACGTCCCCGAGGAAGTCCTGCAGCTCCGCGCCGCTCGGGCCGAGGTCGAGGGAGTCAAGGCCGATCTGGAAGCCGCCCGCACCAGGCAGGCCGCGCTCGAAGCAGACATCGAGAGCCTACTCGCGAAGCAACGAGAGGCTCGTAAGAAACGCCAGCAGGCCGTGCTCGCGGCAGACGCAGCAGGAGTTCCGCGCTTGAGGATCTCCAAGGAGGTCGGCATGCAGCGCAGCAACGTGTACAAACTTCTCGAAGGTGCCAGCGACGAGTCCTGAGTTCCGCATGATCACATCGAATCGTCGAGGATCGAGAGCGCGTGCGCACGTATGGGCCGCTATCGGAAGGAGACGTTGACCGCGATGTCGCGCAGCAAGTCACCGTGCCAGCTCTACGAGCGGGGCGCGACGGTGTCCGGGAACCAGCTGCACGCGGACTACTTCGCCGCCGTGGAGCTGGAGAACCTGCCGACGCGTGAGCTGGCGAACCAGGGGCACATCGTCGAACGCGGCTACGCGGTCGCGACCGCCGGACAGTGGTTCTTCTTCCCTGCCAGGGAACCAGCCGTGGCATTCGGGATCGCAGCCCGCATGTCGACTGACTGTCGCAGCTGGGACATCCTCCATGCGGTCCGTGAAGTCGTTTACTGCGAACGGCACGAGATCGACGAGACCGTGCTGCTTCTCGGTCCGCGCGATGTCGTCGAACGAACTGACCGCGCCGCGCAACTGACGGCACTGAAGCGGTTCGTGCAGGCGGTGAAGGAACATGCCTGGTCCTCACACTGGCACGAGCCCACTGGCTACATCACCGACTACAACGGCGGGAAGCCGGTGAAGACCTCTCGCAAGTCGCTACCACTGTGATCAGTGCGCTCATTCGGGGCGGTGTCTTTGAGCACGCCATCGACGGCGCAGCGTCCATATTGGACTATCTGCTGAGTTTAGGTGGTGAACGATCAGCGTGAGCACTGCAGCTGAGCCGCGATGGCGTTAGAACGCGTATACACCGTGCCGCTCATCCAGAAGCTCCCGCCACCGCGGGATAGGGATCCGGGTGCGGGCAAGGCTTACCCAGCCTTCGTGTAGTGCGCGGATGGTCACGTCTTCGAGGATGTGCCAGTCAGCCTGGCACCGGCAGGAACGACACGAATTTGGGTTGAAGCTGGAGCCGCGTGCTCTCTGTGGACGTTGCCGGAGCTGCGCAGCCAGGTCGGTTAGTCCAGCTTCGTCGAGGATCAAGCGGGCGGTGTCCACGGCATTGGGCTGGTCGCATGTCACCAGTTCGCCGACCTGCGGCCGATGCCATGGCCGAAGCCCGAAAACCCAAGTCATCCCGGCACCACACGAGCTGCACGGATGGTCGTAACCCCAGACCTCGACAAACAGCTTTCCGTCGCCCAACGCGAGCCCTTCAATGACGTGTTAGCCGGGACCGACAGCCAACACTCCAACGCAGTCCAGCCTACCTCGCGCCGAACTGGTGGTCCGCCAAACCTGTGATGCCGATACGTCTCACAGCTCGGAGCCCTGGGCTTTCCGAGACCGCACATCGGCTACAAGCGCTGTAGGTTCCGGCTGAATCTGATCACGGGCCTCAGTCCCAACTGGCATTTCCGGGCCACTTGCTGGCACAACCGTAGCGATGCTGGCTTTCGCATCACGCGAACTTGCTGGCGAAGCTGACTGCGGTCCCGCACGTCTCACCGAAACGGCGCTGACCAGTTCGGTCAGCGCCGTTTCGGTGAGACAGGATCAGCCCTGGGAGCAGTAGTGATCGCCGGGGGTGATCACGTTACCGCCGGACACGATGTTGTACACGTCGTGCTGACTGGGACTCAATTGGGCTACCTGCTGGAGCGCGACGTGTCCCGCGTTGGCGTTCCAGTTGCCAAGCGCGCCCACTCCCGCCTCCTGCGAGGCCCCGAGGCACAACGGGATGCCGGGACCAGAAGGCTGAAGGTCGTCGATGGGGTCTGCCTGGGCCGCAGGGGCGATAGCCATCATCGTGGCGGCAGCGAGCAGGCTCGTAGGAATCAAACGCATGACGTAGATCTTTCCGTCGAACAGAGCAGCCGTCGACATATCGAAAGCGTGAAACTTCTTCAGCCGGACACCTCGGCCAGCAACAGGCGCTTGCCTTCTATCACGCCGATGCCGACTACGGCGACGAACTGCACAAGCTGCGCGGCGTCACGAGGAGCAGCCGTCGAGCTAGTACAGGTCCCCGTCGGCAACTGATCATTCGGCGTTGTGCCACCTGGTGATTCCGCGCTTCCTGATTAGAGTCCGCATCAAGGTTCTCCTGGTTGGTGAGCCCGGTAGTCGCCCTTGCTTCGTCTTTCCTGCTGTCGCAACAGGTCATGACCCCGGTGTTTCCGTCATACTTGATCAGGCGGTCATGTTGTGGTCATCCGCACGCGGAGAAGGTCAAGTGCGCGTGGAAACTACAAGCGCGCGTTGCCAACTGGTCGGCTGGCCGCAAGGTAGTCGTCCCCGTTCCAGCGATACCCGCCAACCTGTACTGGCTCACCGAACGTCGGAGCGTGCACCATCTTTCCCGCGCCGATGTACAGGCCAACATGGTGAACATTGCCGGGTGTGCCGTAGAAGACGAGATCGCCGGGGAGCAGCGGCTCGTTGGCGGGTACCAATGGCCCAGCGTTGTACTGTGTCTGCGCAGTGCGGGGCAAGGAAATTCCGGCCGCGTTGTATGCGGCCATTGTCAGCCCCGAGCAGTCAAACCCAGCGTCACCGCCAGCCGGTCCATTGCCGCCCCAGACGTAGGGCAGACCGCGCTGGCCGCAAGCGAAGTTGATGGCCACGATCGTCGCACGGCTGGGCGCCTGGATGTTGTTGCAGTCGCCGGTGCCGACCATTGCGTCGCCATACTTCTTGGCTTGCGCGAGGACGTCGTTGACGTACCAGTCCGCGTGGTTGTAGGCGAAGATCGCTTTGCGAATGTCTGTTGGCGCACCGGAATCGCAGAGGTAGAAGGACGCCGCGTAGATCGCGTCGTGCTTGTTCCACGGTGACGGAGGAGTTTTCCCTCCAGGTGGCAGCGGATGTCGATCAACAACACTGTCGAAAGTGGACTGAAGAAACTGCATCGGCCCTCGTGCCCCAGCCAAATTCTGAGTTCCCTCGGCGATACCGATCAGCGTACTGCGGCCGTGATCGCTCTCGATTTTGCCGATGGCAGCGAGGATAGTCCAGTCCAGGCCAGGACACACGGGGGCCGCTGCTTGATAGAGGTCGAGGTAGTCACCGGGGATGTCGGCGAGGGCTTCCTGACTGGGCTGAGTGCTGCTGCTGCCGAAGAGGGCCTTGACGACGGCTTGCCCGATGCCGCCGATGAGCATGGGGATGGTGATCATGGCCGTAACGGCGGCGATGGCGATCTTCAAGGGGTCACCTCCGGAAGCGGCTGGCGGTTGGGGATGGTGGGAGTGGCCCTGGCGCGGTGAGTTCCGCCGGCACCTGCTGGGCCGGGAGGGATGTCGTCGACGGCGCTGCGGTGGGTGTC
Source organism: Lentzea sp. NBRC 105346 (assembly GCF_030269605.1). Classification (GTDB taxonomy): domain Bacteria; phylum Actinomycetota; class Actinomycetes; order Mycobacteriales; family Pseudonocardiaceae; genus Lentzea. The sequence continues at coordinate 103,589 of NZ_BSTQ01000006.1, read as the reverse complement.
TCGACATGGGGCCAGAGTTGGGCGAGTTCGACGAGCCGCATCCGGCCCGGTCGTCGTGATGACGGTCCGGAGATCGGCAGCCACCGGGCGACGGCGGGGTTGTTCTCGCCGACCACGCCCGCGATGTCCGCGGCGCTGGTGGCTACCGGCACCAGCGTGGGGCGATCCAACTGGGACAGTGCGTCAGCGAGTGCTCGGCGTGCGTTGGTTTCGCGGCGGTTGGTGGGCAGCCAGACCAGTACTGGTGTGGTGATTCCTGTTGTGGTGGCGAGTCTTTCGTAGCCGTGGAGCTTGCGGCCGAGCTTGCTGAGGTCTTCGGTGCCGAAGTCGAATTCGAGGAAGAACTCGATTTGGTGGCCGTCTTCGCGCCAGCGTCCGTATGCGTCGGGGCGGACCACGTCGCCGAAGAGCCGCCCGCAGCGGAGTTCGGACCACCACGCGGTCAGCCGTCCCCGTGCGCCGGGCCGTCGGCTGAGGGCCACGAGGGTGGTGAAGAACCCGTTGACGCCCACGGTGTGCGCCAGGCGTAGCGAGTGTGCGATGCCGATGGCGTCTTCGTGTCGGTAGCCCAGTTTCCTGGGATCGAGGCCGTCTTCGTAAGCCAGCGCGACCGAGCCGGCGATGTCGAGCACGTAGTGCATCGGGGCGGTGCCGGAGGTGACGAACGGCTGGAACCTGTCGAGCACTCGCCACTTGTAGAGGTCGAGAAGGCGGTGGTTGGCCGAGCGTACGCTCGGGTAGCAGAGTTCGATGATCTGCTGGGTGGTGAGCACCTTGTGCTCGTGCAGCATCCGCGCCAGCCATCGGTCCCGGAGGGTGAGCCGCCTGGCGAGCTGGGCGTGGTGCTCTCCGGTGGTGGCCGCGCGTGGCGTGGGCCGTTGCGGCATGTGTCCACGCAATGCCCGTTGAGGCGTGGGATTCGAAATCATGGGTACGCACCTCCGAGGTTTGGGCAGAAGTTGGCGAAGGCCGAGGCAGCGCAGGGCTGGCTCAAGGGCCGCGACGTGCGCTCTGGGTGACCCGCATGCGTTGCGGGAGAGCGAAACCGGCGGGCTATACCGCTCGGCGAGGGTCTACGGTTGCATGTCCGAGCCGCGCCGTCGTGTTGTCTGCGGCGGCGACCGGCGGACGGGTGTTGATCTTTGCTGCTGTGCGGATTGCCTTGGCGCGTCCGGGAATCGCGGGCCGGAGCTTTTCGGTGACAGCGGTGAACGGTGGTGCTTCCTCGCCGCCCAGGACCAGGCGGGCGGCGACGTGGTAGACGCCGAGGTTGGACAGGTCGTGATCAGAGAGCCGCGGCATGGTGTGCCGTGCGAGCCGTTTCGCGTCCTCGGGGCTGGCGTTGAAGAAGATCTTCGACCGGGCGTTGGTGCTGATGCCCTCTTCGAGCTCCTTCGGCAGCTGTCCGAGGTACTGGTGCGCCAATGCAATGGAGAGCCGGTAGCCACGGGCCTCGGCGAGCATGTCCTCCAACGGATACGCGAGGTTCAGGAAGTTGTGGCACTCGTCCACGTACAACCCGCAGTCACGGCGGTGCCGCTGCGGGACGCGAGCACGGCGGGTGGCGGCCTGCCAGGTGCGCGCCACGACGATCGAGCCGACCAGTCGGGCGGTTTCCATGCCCAGGGCGTCGCGAGCGATCCGGACGAGGCAGATGCCACCGGTGTTGAGCACCTCGTCCATATCCACTGTGGACGCGCCGCCCGCGATGGCGGCGCGGACGAATGGGCGCAGCAGGAAGCCGCGGATCTTGTTCATCAGTGGCGCGATCACCTGTGCGCGTGAGGCGTCGGACAGGTCGTCGTACCAGGACCAGAAGCCTTTGAGCACGTCGTCGTCGATCTGGTCGCAGGCCCGTTGCCGGAACGCAGGCACGGTCAGCAGCTTCGGCAGGTCGATCAGGGTCGGTGTGCCGGGCATCGCGGTCAGCGTCAGCAGCCCGGCGCGCAGGATGTCGTCGGTGCGCGGTCCCCACGAGGAGGCGTAGATCCGGGAGAAGATGCTGACGAGGTTGTCGACTGCGCGGGCCTTGTCCTTTCCTTCCAACGGGTTGAGCACCGGCGGGCGGGCTCGTGAGTCGGCGTCGAACAGCACGACCTTCTCACCGAGCTTCTCGGGCAGCCGCATCAAGATGTCCGAGACCAGGTCGCCCTTCGGGTCGACCACGACCACACCGCGGCCGGCCTCGGCGTCGGCAAGGATCATCCGCGCCATCAGCTCGCTCTTGCCGGAGCCGGTGGCGCCGAGGATGTGCAGGTGGTGCCGCGCGTCGGCGACGTGCAGGCCGACCGGGCGCGAGTGCCCGGAGTCCGACAACCCCAACGGCTTGATCAGATCACCGGTTGTCGCGATACCCGGCGGTGGCGGCACGGCCTTCGCACCTGCCCGCTGCAGGCCGGGCGTGGCCTCGTCGATCGGCAGGTGCGCGATCGCGGCCAGCTCCGGAATCGAGAGGAGATCGCCCTTGCCGAGCCGCCGCTCGGCCAGCACCCTAACCGTGTTGCGGCGGAGCCGGACCCGGCGGTAGTGGTTGTGCTCGGAGTAGGCGGCGAACGCCGAGGCGATCGCGTGCCCGCGGCCCCGTAGTACCTCCCGCACCGCTTGGATCTCGCCTGACGTCGCGTCGCTGGGGACGGTGGTGGCGACGGCGTAGCGAATGCGGGTCTCGAACTGGTTCGCCCGCAGCTTCTCCACAACAGCCCGGTCCTGGGCGGCGTACTCCAGGCTGGTCTGCCGATCGAGCTGTGGCGTCCGCGTACTGGTCGACGACTGGGGTGTCGTGCCCGGCGTGATGGCATCGAGCAACCGGCCGACCAGGTTGACCGAGCCGCCCGCGTGCACGCGCCGTGCGGCCCGGCGTGCCTTGGTTACCCGGTGCCCGGCGACCGGGCGGGCGAGAACCTGTACGCAGGCCCGCTCGTGCGGGCCGAGCCCGACCGGCGCGCCGAGCAGCGCCCGGATCGGGTCGGCTGGGTGATCGGTGCGGATAGGTAGCGCCTCCGGCCGCGCCAGCCGCAGCTCACCGCCGACCGCTTCGACCCGTCGGCCTGCCGCGGCGGTGAGCGGGATCGGTGGCCTGGCCGGGGTGGTGCGGGTATGTGCGCCGGGCCAGGCCGCTTCGATTGCGCGCTCGACCATGCCGGGTGGCACGAGGCCGGGCACCCACAGCCTGATGTGCACGCCGTCCGCGGTGAATGTCAGCTCGAAGCCGAGGTGTGGTTGCCCGCTGAACCGGCGCAGCCAGCCTGGCCGTAGCAGACCGACCAGGTTGGACCACACGGTGATCGCCCCGGATGGGTCGACTGTTGGCGGCGCCAGCACGGTGACCAGGCGGGCATCAATGACCAGCTTCTCGTGGTAGCGGCGCCGCCACCGGCACCGCGCGACGACCGCGGCGGTGATGGCGACTACGAGGAACGGCCCGACAATCGGGCCCCAGGTCAGCGCGAAGTCACGCAAGTAGGCCAGTACGTTGTGGACCGAGCCGAGCGGGTCGCGCAGGTAGTCGCCGACCGGCGAAGCGACCACACCCACTGCCAAATCGGCGCGCGGTTGCGGGACAGAGGACACGGGCGCGGCGATGATCGACCAGGACATCGGGGACCTCCGATGAAGTCGGTGACGGAGTTGGGCATGACTGGATGTGCTCGGGTCAGGCGGCCCGCGGCTTGTCGATCTGCGTCTGTACGCGATCAGTTGTGCCGGGTTCGGTGGCGGTGCGGGTGTTGTCGACGTCCAGGCGCAGATGCCGGCGGCCGTGGCGGGCGGAGCGTTCGGATCGACCTCGGCCTGCCACTCGGAGAACCGGCGGCTGGCCAACCGTTTGAGGTAGGCGGGGATCCGATTGGCCGGGACATCCACGAGTCGCGGGCCGAGTACAGCGAGCAGATCGCTGGCTTCCTGGGAGGCCCACCCGGCGGCAGTGATCGCCGCTTCGTCGGAAACACATCGGCCACGCGATCTGCGTCCGGTGTTCAGGGCGGTGCCCTGGGTTCCCCCGTAGGAGTAGACCCGCAGAGAGATTCGCGAGCGGATTCGCTTCGCTGTCGAAGGCCTCCAGGATTCCGACGTCGTGCGGAAGTGGGCGCGTTGTCAGCGTGATCCAGTCGGGTCGTGATCGGTACATCCATTGGCCGGCAGTGTGATCACGAACTTAAGGCCCCCACTATCCCGGCGGTGTTCCCAGATCGCGACGACGGCGCCAATCGCCACCAGGATGACAATGCCGAGATAGACCACAAGGGACTGGAAAGGCCAGTGTGCGACGACCGCGATCAGGATGATGAATGCTCCCAGGCGAAGTAGGAGTGCCAGCGCGCGCCAGCAGGATGCCGAATTACCGTATGTTCGTTGAGATTGCATGACTAACTCCCTGAGTAGGTGGATCGATAGGGTTACCTTGTTGTTGGCTATCACGTGGTATCGCTCTATGCTGCGTCGAGTTCGATCTGCGACGCGCCGTCGTCGTCGAACGTGTCCGCGATTCTCGCGGCGTCGTCGGTGCCGAGTTCGACGTAGGAGTTCGGGATTCCCGACAAGTTGTCGTGAATCCCGAAGATCTCTGCGGGATTAGTCGTGACCAGCTCGTGCTCGACTGGTGAGGCAATGGACTGGAACGCGACCCTTTGCGTCCCGGTCGACAGGAGCCCCTGGCCGCGATCCGCGGAGAGCAGGAACTGGCGTTCCCCCATGGACAGATCGAAGGTGCGGGTGATCTCGTCGATCGCCTGCGAGGCTTGCCTCAGCAGGATCTGCGTCGCCGCGTTCGCGACGACCGCCTTGCCCAGATCCGAGCCCAGCACGTCGGCGGTGTCCTGTGTGGCCACCGTGAGGCCCGCCCACTGCTTGCGTGACGCTTTGGCCATACGGAATAGGAATTCGGCGCCTGCGGGTTCCTTCATCAGCAGCCAGGCTTCGTCGACCACGACCAGCCGGGGTTTGCGGATGGCCGGGTTGGAGACTTGCCGCCAGACCGCGTCGAGCGTCAGCAGGGTGCCGATCGGCTTGAGCTCGTCGGCGAGATCCCGCAGCGAGAACACCACCAGGTGCCCCTCGGGCCGGGTCGAGGTAGGGCCAGAGAACATTCCGGAGAACGCGCCGGTGACATACGGGTGCAGTCGCGCGGCGAGCTCGACCCCGGCGGGGTCACCGCCGTCGGCGAGGACATCGGCGAGGTTGGCCAGCAGTGGTGCCGGGCGGGTCCAGGTCCGCGGATCGGACGTGATGCCGATGCGCTGGTAGGTCGCGGTGATCGCCCGGTCCAGCGCAGCGCGTTCGGTTGCCGTGAGCTCGCTCCCGAGTAGCACTGAGATGACGGTGTGCAGGAACAGCGACCGTCGGATGAGCGCGTCGCGGGGTGCGGTGCGGCGTCCGTCCGGGCGGGTGTGGATCGGCAGGTCCATCGGGTTGAGCCGGACCTGCTCGGCACCGAGGTGGACATGCGTCCCGCCGACCGCGGCGGCCAGCCGGGCGTACTCGTCCTCGGGGTCGATGACGTGGATCTCGATCCCGCGGTACAGCGACCGCAGCAGCTCCAGCTTCACCAGGTACGACTTGCCCGCGCCGGAGCGGCCGAGGATCACCGAGTTGTGGTTGTCCAAGGCGAACCGGTCGTGGTGCACGAGACCTTGGCTTCCGACGTTGAAGCCGTAGAGCACCCCGCTCGGTGCGCCGACCGACGTCGGGTCCGGCGGCGGCAGGTCTGGCGATGTGAACGGGTATGCGGCGGACAGCGCGCTGGTGTCGAAGGTGCGGCGCATGCCGACCAGGTCCAGGCCCATCGGCAGGCTGGTGACCCAGCCCTGCAGACTGCGGTAGGTGGTCGGTTTGCAGTCCAGCAGCAGGGACGCCGCCAGCGCACGGACTGCCGCGACCTCGTCGCCGAGGGCTTCCTCTGTTGGGGCGTGCACCGTCAGGTACAGGCCCATCCGGTACAACTTGCCCTCCCCGCGGGCGACCCGCGCGGACAAGTCATAAGCGTCCTCCGTAGCCGCTTCAACCTGGGGGTCGAACAGCCTGCCCTTCTCGCTGGTGTGCCGCCGTCCGGACTCCAGTTTGGACAGCTGTTTCTTCAACCGGTCCGCCGCGGTGACCGGGTCGATCGGCTCGATGTGCAACGAGACGTCCACGCGGCCGGGGTAGGTCAACAGCGGCTGCAGCCACCCGTTGTGCACCTCGCGCGGATAGCCGGTGACGGCGAACGACGAGACCCATTCGCCACCGACTTCCAGCGCGCGGGGGCGGACCGAGATGGCGTCCGGGGTGAACGCGCCGGCCCGCCCGAGCGGCGGCTGGACGGTCGGGGGCTTCCCGCGTCGCTTGTCCTTGGCCTTCATGAGCAGTACCTCCCTGCGGCGTTGTCGTAGTCGTCGGGCTCCTCGGCGGTGTCGTCGAAACCGTCGTCCCAGCCGTCCTCGGTATTGGGAAACTCGTCGTGAGTGGTGAGCGCGGAGCGGCCGAACGCGGTCTCGTCCCAGCCCTCATCCGGGGCGGTGGTGATGACCTCGTCCGACCCCGCCAACCCAGCGCCCGGCGGAATCAAGCTGTCGGGGTTGCAGGCCGCGGCCAGCACCGCGGTGGCCTGCCCGGCATCCAGCGGAGTGACCGTGATCCCTGACGGCGAGAGCAGCTCGACCGCCTCCCCGAGCCGGCGCAGCAGCCGGGCCTCGGCGGCCCGCCGGGTGGCGTCGTCTACCAGGCCAGCCTGTTTGGCGGCCTTACGTCGCGCCGACAGGGCGGCCAGCGGCGAGGCACCGCCCAGCCCGTCGGCCAGGCCACCGGCGAGCAACGGCTCGCGCAGGACCAGCAGGACCTGACGGCGCAGCAGATCGGTGGCGCGGCCGAGCTGGTCGAGGTACTCGGCGTGCTCGCGCGCCGCCTGTTCCAGCGCCGGGTGCGGCAGTCCACCGGCCTGCTCGCGCAGCTCTGCGATCTGCTCGGACAGGTCCAGCCGTTCCGCCCGGATGAGCACCTGCACCGGCGCGGTAAGCGAATGCAGATACCGCCCGAAACTGGCCACCAGGGACTCCTGCTCAGCAGGCGTGCGGAGCCCGAAGTTGATCGTGGAACAGACCGCGACCACAGCGACGCCGTCCTTGCCAAGGTCGATGACCCCGGTGTCGGTGACCCCCTCGGCGGGCAGCCGCAACGCGGCCGGCGACACCACCGCGCCCGCGCTCTGCTTCCGCTTGGTGTTGCCCCTGCTGCTGACGTCGACGTGATTGGTGAGCCACTCCGGTGCGGGGCGGATGCCTTCTGGTGCGGTCACCCGGTGCTGCGGACTCATCCACTGCCGCAACGCCGCCAGGGCCAGCCGGTCCAGGGTGATGCCATCGCGCTGACCGAGCGCGAGGAACGCGGCGACCGCACCGATCGGGATGGCGACGATCAGGAACACCGCCAGCGGAACGAACGCGCGGATAACCGTGTACGTCCCGTACAGCACGATCCCGGTGACGGCAAGGATGAGCAGCTGCCGCGCGGTCAGCGAACCGATCACCCTGTCCTCGCGATCGACGTCGGCGGGAATCCTTACCGGCAAACTCATTGCCCTTCACCTCCTGGGGCTGGCCTCGGCGCGCGGAACACCGGCGGCGGAGCAGAGTGCGTCCGCCGGTAGGCGTCACCGAGACGAGGCTCCGGCTGCGCCTGCCGGAACACCGGCGCAGCGGGCGCGGACGCCGGCCTGGCAGGACTCGCGGGCTGCGGCGGTGCAGACGTGACCGATTGGAACCGCAGCTGCGGCGGCACTGACGCCACCCGGATCGGACGAGCCGACGGCGATGCGGCACCACGTCGGCGCGGCCCACCTGCGACCTGGAACTGTGGTGCCGAACCGGGCCGCGGTCCTCGCCGCGACGACCGGCCGACAGGGGTGTCCGGCACGGAGGCGGAGCTGAACTCGGGCTGTGTCGGCCCCAGGGTCGCCGGAACGACAGCGGGATCGTGCACAGTCTGCTGAGGCTGCGGCTGCAGGAACTGGGGCGCCTGCGACGGCACGCGCGATCGGCGCGCGGCCCGAATGCGTTCCGCGTCGTAGGCCGCCCTCAGCCGCCGGGCGACCATCTCCGGAGTGACCAGACGTCGTGTATGCACCGGGGCTGACCGACGAGATGCGGGCACGTGGCGAGGACCGCCGGGCGAGGCGGTCGCGGAGGCAGTGGCCACGCGTCGTCCCCAGCCGCGTCCGCCGAGCAGGCCCATCGCCTTGCCGAACACAAACGCACGAACCAGCCCGCCGACAAACGAGCGACGTCCGCCGATGATCTGGGCCTGGCGCAGCACCCAGGTCGGGATCTTCACCAGGATCCACACCAGGGCGATCAGCACGATGAGGTTGATGATCCCGTCCGGAGTGGGGGCGCCGAAGAACGTGAACCCGCCGGGCTGCAGAAACACCTTCAGCGCGCAGATCAGCGTCAGGCTCTGCCCGACCTGGATGCCGAGCACCCCGGCACCGGTGCGCCAGAACCAGTGCGCCACACCCTCGGTCTGTGGCAGGCCGTGACACATCAACGCCAGCGGCGCCCCCGCGAGCAGGATCACCGTGAGCGCGACCCGCACGACGTAGCCGACCAGTAGGGCGACCAGCAAGATGGTCAGCACCAGCGACAGGAACCCGGCGAACATCCCGCCAGTGAGCAACGAGTTGGTCACCATCGTGACGAACAGTTCGCTGACCGCCCGGCCCGTTGTCTGCGGATCGAGGCTGTCACCCAGCACGGCGACCGAGACGGCGTTGGCGAAACGGATCGCCTGGTCGCCGAGGAACAGGCTGAGGTTGGCGGCGATGAACCCGACCACGACCCGCGGGGCGATCTCGCGGACCGAGTAGCGGGACTGCACACTCTCGTGCCCCATCAGCACGATCCCCGCGATGAGAACGAGCAGGGAGTAGGCGGCGACCACGAACAGCCGCGACTGCTCCCAGATCTCGCCGATGCGCGGCAACTGGTCCAGCGTCGGCGTGGACAACAACGTGCTGCCGATGAACCGCAGCAGCATGTTCAGCGACTCGCCGACCAACACATCCACAAAGGCCGCGACGCCCTCCCCGACGCACGCACTCGGGTTCGTGATGCCGCACTCCCCACCCGACGCGGCCGGTGCAGCGCTCACCGGCGGGACCGACGACGGCGTCGGCGAGGACGTGGTCGGCTGCGGCAGGCACCCTGGGGGGCGGGGCTGACCTGGCGGGGACGTCGGGCATAGGGACGACGTCGTCGGGTTCGGGGTGGGGGTGGGTTGGCATGGCGCGGGCGGCTGCGGCCCCGCGCACGGGTCGGCTGGGTTCGACGGTGCGGTGCTGGGTGTCGTGGGCTGCGCCGACGCGGAGAGCGTGAACACGCCGCCGAGCACGACCAGCAGGCTGGCGAGCAGCATCCACACCACCCGCTGCCGCGCACGACCGGCTCGCGCCACACCGGTGGGACGCTCGGCCGTCGACACGTCGAGCCTCGCGGGTACCGGCTGCCGGGGACGGCGCTGGGTGGGGTGGGTGCCGGTCATGGTCAGGCCCCCACGATCCCTTTGAGGATCTCCACCACCAGCGGCGCCAGTGCCGCGCCGCCGTAGCCCCAGCAGGCCGACTTGAAGGCAGTCTTCGACTTCTCGATCTCACCGGGATCACCCGAGCCGGCGATCCGGCGCACGAACGCGATCGACAAGAACACCGTCGCCAGACCCGCCAGGATGCCCATGATCCAGTTGCGGATGTTGGTCAAGACCTGGTCCACCGTTGCCGCCAGCGCCACTACGTGCACGGTGTCGGCCGCAGCGGACGACGCCATGCACGCGACCGTGAGCGCCACCAGCGCTGCGGTCAGCAACAGCCGCCGACACCCAGACATCGGAGTGCTGTGCGTGGTCCCGGAAGTCGGCTCGGTGAGCTCGGACTCGGTCGACAACGGCTCCGGCGCGACTGAGTATGAGCTCGGTCGATCCGATGGGATCCGCTCGGACGCGGTGGACAGGAGAGTGGTCAGGCGCATTGGGGCACCTCCGAAGGTCGGGCAGAGCGCGGGTGTGTCCCGCAGCCCTTAACTCCGGATTTCGCGTCCGTTTTGGACACCGGGCCCTGAACTTTCTGCGCGCGTCCGCCCAGCCGTGCATATACGGAAAGTGATGTCCCTTCCGGCACGCGAGTCACAGAGGCCGGTCGGGACAGAGCAACTGAGGTAGTCACTTGAGCAGTCAAGGAATCGGTTTCGCCTTCGTCGACCGCGCCATCCCGCAGGTAGGTGAGCAGGCGCGCCTCGGCACGTTTACGAACCTTGTACGCAGCCCAGACCGGGGCGTCGTGCCTAGCCGCCCAGTCCGAGAGAGCGACAAGTTCGAGCCGGGTTGTGCCGATGAGTTCGGCTTCGGTCTGGGTCAGGACGCCGTCCGCAACCGCACGGGCGAGCACCAGATCCGGGTGCCCCCACGGCGCGTGCGGCGGGGTGGATCGGAAGCCCGGTGCGACCGGAGTCGGACCCGACAGCGCCTCGGCGAGCGCGTCATAACCGGACCGATACGCGTCCCATCGCAGCCGCAACATGATCCGCGGCGGACGCAGATCGATGGTCGACAACGCGGACAGGAATCCGCGCAACACCTCGGCGTGCACGTCCGCCGGATCGCCTGCGAACCGGTCAGTCAAGGTCGCCGCCACGGAGGTCAACGCGGGTAGCGCGACCCCGACAGCGGCGACCGTCCAGGTCGCTCCTTCAGTACGGGACCGCAGTACCAGATGCGCCCACACCGCATCCCGCGTCGCCTGCGAACACTGGCGCGCCAGCAGCCGGTCGCGGACCTCGTCCAGCGGGACGTACCGGTCGGGCAGTCCCGGAAAGAGCCGACCGTTCAGCGACAGCGGATGAGGCCCGGTCACCAGCCAGTTAAACGTATCCTGCGCGATATCCAACGAGTTCGGGACAGCCCTGTCGCGACCGCGATGAAGAACAGGTTGTGCCGCCATGTCGTGACTCCTCGGCGTCGATGCAAACAACAACGACGTCAGGAAGCCACGACCGATACCAGCGAAATACCACGCCACTACTAGCAGCCAACTAGTGCGCCGCCGCAGGCACCACTAGCGAACTACTATTTCACCTAGGGCGCACCTCCAAGAAAGATCCATATCGTCACACGTTGAACGTCGAGCTTGATCAGCACTAGTAGGCACTGAACTGCGTTTATAGTCGCACACTAGTAGCGCGCTGGTATCCGACATCGCACGAGAAGCTCTCGACACAGCCCTCGCCGCAAGATCAGCGGCTTGGCTTCGGAAAAATCTTGGAAAACTTGGCCGCGTCACGTCCAGAACGCGGCTCGGAAGCCTGCCCCGATACCGCCGGATGGCCCCAATGTTCGGGCCCCGGCAAGAACCGAAGAGCCTGCTACCCGCCGGGTCCAAGCAAACCTCGGCATTCGTCAAGAAATTCAGTTCGGAGTGTCCAAAACGGGGCCGAAAAGCGGAGTTAAGGGGTGTCAGGACACACGGCACCCATCCGCCGGAGGACACCCACGATGACCCCAACACACGGCAACGGATCCCCAAGGGACGACTCTGAGCACGGTTCCACCGAGTTCCCGGCCGTCCCGATCTCGCTACCACGGACGCGGCGAACACCGCGCTCACGCACGCGGCACCTCGCGCTGCCCCACCTCCGTCCCGTCCGGCCGAGCACCGTCTGGATGTGCGCTCAAGAGGACCTCCGTGAAGGAACCGGCTCGCTCGCTAACTGGCTGCTGGCCGCAGTCATCAAGATCGTCACCACCTATACCCAGCCCGGCCAGCGGGTACTGCTGCTCGCCCCGGCTCCGTACCTCGCGCCGCCCGCGTCACGACCGACGACGCTGGTACACCACCGACCTCAGCACGACCCGTATGTCGGACTGCACGAAGCGGGCTGGACCGTGGCCCGACTCGGCCGCGGCGTCCAGACGCAGACCGCCGTCGCGCACTCCGAGCCCGTCGCCGAGTGCACCGTCAACGAGCCGGCCGAGTCGGAGTCCGGACCCGGACTGACCACCGAAAGCCCGTCCGTCGGACACACGGTCGGACCGTCCGCGGACCGCCTTCGCGAATCCGACTCGGCCACGACCGGACACGGTTCGGACCACTACGACCTGATCATCACCGCAGTCCAACCCCGCACGCTCGACTGGTTCCACCCAGCCGACTGGGCGGACGTGCTTACCCCGACCGGCACCCTCGCCATTGTTACTCAAGGTGATCGTTCGAGTGGTCGGCTCGCCGACCCAGCTGGGGCGCTCGTGCGCGCCGCGCACCACGCCGGACTGAGCTACCTCGATCGCATCGCACTGCTGCGCGAACCCGTCCGCGACGGAGCGCTCGCCGTAGCGGCACCAGCCGTACGTGACCGTTCCTCGGCCGCGTCGGGACGGTCGACGACTTCCGTTCGGCACATCCAGGTGCATGAGGACCTCTTGGTGTTCGCCCGCCAGCCCACCCCGACAGGCATGGCCGACGGCGAGGAGACCTCCGATGACTGACCGTCGCACACCGCCCTGGCTGACTCCGCCGTTGTCGGTATGGCCGACTGGGCAGCGTGCCCCTCTGGCGCAGCTGCGTGACGCCGGCTGCGTGCTCGGCACCGAGACCGACACCGACCGGATCCCGCCCGCCGTCGCCGCCTACGCGGTCGCGACCTACACGCGTCCTGGCGACCTCGTTCTGGACCCGGATTGCGGTGCCGGGACCGTGCTGACCGAGGCGTTGCGTGCTGGCCGTCACGCGCTCGGGCTGGCCGCCCGCACCCGGTGGTGGACGCTCGCCCGCGCGAACATCACCGCCGCCAAGGCTGCAGGCGCGTGGCGCGACGGCTCGGTCCTCGACGCCCGGCCGAAGATGCTCGCGACCGTCCAGGCTGCCGGGTTGGTCGGACGAGTCGGACTTGTCCTCACCACCTTGCGCACCGCGTCGGACCGCCTGAGCGGTCCGAACCACGACCCGGTCGAGTCCGCCATCGCCGACCTCACCACGACACTGCTCTACTGCGAGCCGCTGCTGCGTTCCGGCGGACACCTCGTCGTCGTCGCGCGACCTCTCCGACACCCGGACGGCTCGCTGGTCGACCTGCCCACCCCCATCATCGCCGCCGGAATGTCGGCCGGGTTGGCGCCGATCGAGCGGTGCATCGCGCTGACCGCCGGACTGCGTGGCAGCCGACTGGTCACCCGCGCCTCACTTGCCGAGCGCCGCGCCGCCGACCGAGCCCGCGCCGCCGGTGCGCCGACCGCGCTCACCGCGCACCACGAGGTGCTCGTCTTCCAACTCGCACACGACGCCGAACTCGCCGTAGCAACGGCAGCCGGCGTCCCCTGGCCGGCCGAGGACGAGGTCATCCGGCCCGCCGTCAACGGCGTCGAGTACCCCGGCTGGAGGCGAGCGGCATGACCACGCGCCTGTACTGCCGCGAGTGCGGCTGGCACCCCGCGTTCCGACGCAAGCGCGCCGCGCTGCGCGCCGCAGCTCGCCACCACTGCACCGGCACACCAGTGGTCGAGACGCGTCCACCGTGGTGGTCCCGACTGTGGACATACCTGTGGACAGACCCGGCAGATGCCTCGGCCATCGACACCGCAGGCGGTGCGGACGGCCAGCTGGTCGATGCCCGCGGTAACCGCATCCAGTGGGCCGTGCTCTCCGCGCACCACGCCGAGACCACCTTCCGCGCCCACCAGGCGATGGTCGACATCGTCCGCGCCGGCTACCAGATCGGGCCGCCGCCCTACGGATACCGCGCCCTGAGGATCCGGGTCACTGCCCCAAGTGGACACAGCAAACTGCGCGCAGTTCTCGTCCCCGACTGGCAGACCGCCGCCGTCGTCAAGCAGATCTTCAGCTGGCGCGCCGACCACGGCCTGAAGTTCGCCGTCATCGCCGCACGACTCAACAGCGACCCGCGTCAGTACCCACCCCCGATGCCCAACGGGCGGTGGACCGCCAAGTCCGTCCGACGGATCGTCACCAACGTCAAGTACACCGGCCGCCAGGTATGGGCGCGCACCATCGCCGGTCGCCCGGCACCGGTGGAGCAGTGGGTCACATCAGCTCCGAAAGTGCACGAGCCGCTGGTCGACGAGCGCACATTCCACCGTGCTCAGCCCTCACCCGCCGCGCCCCCGCCCGGCACGGTGGATCCGGTCGATTCCCCGCCGGGCGCGGCATGACTACCCGTCGGTGGACGCTCGCCGCCGTGGTCCTGTTCTCCGGTTACGCGGCGACGGTCGTCGGGGCGAACTGGGCCTCGACATTGTGGCCAGCGATCGCGGTCGCGGCCCTGCAGATTCCTGCGGGAGCACTCTTCGCCGGGCTCGCGTTCACTGTCCGGGACCTCCTACAGGATGCCGTTGGCACCCGGACAACGCTGCTCGCGATCGCTCTCGGCGCGGCGTTGTCCGGGCTGGTCGCCACACCGCGCATCGCGCTTGCCAGCGCGGCGGCCTTCGCCGTCTCCGAACTGGTCGACCTCGCCGTCTACACGCCGCTGCGCCGCCGAGGTCGCATTACCGCGGTGGGCCTGTCGAATGCGGTCGGGCTGCTTGTCGACAGCCTGCTGTTTCTGCCGCTGGCGTTCGGCTCGCTGACCTACCTCGCCGGGCAACTCGCCGGGAAGACCATCACCACCGTCCTTGCGGTCGCCGTGCTCGCGAGCGCACGCGCTCGTCGGGGGGCGGTGCCGGCGTGAAGTTCTTCCTAGGCATTCACCAACCCATCTGGCTCACACGCGTACGCGACATTCCGCTGCTGGTCTCGCACCGGCGGCTCGGCCACCGCCGCACCCTGCCCAGGTCCGTCACCGAATGGGCGCTCGACTCCGGCGGCTTCACCGAACTGCAGCTCCACGGTCACTGGCAGACCAACGAGAAGGACTACGTCCAGGCGGTCCGGCGCTACGCCGACGAGATCGGCAACCTCGCCTGGGCCGCGCCCCAGGACTGGATGTGTGAGCAGAGCATCCTCAAGCGCACAGGCCTCACGGTCCGCGAGCATCAACGGCGCACCGTGCGCAACCTCGTCCGCCTCCGGGAACTCGCGCCCGAGGTTCCTTGGGTGCCCACCTTGCAAGGTTGGAAGCTGTCCGACTACGAACGCTGCGCCGACCTTTACCACCGAGCCGGCATCGATCTGGCAGCCGAGCCCCTCGTCGGAATAGGCACGGTGTGCCGACGCCAGAGCAGCGCCGACGTCGAGCTCATCATGCGTACGTTCGCCACGCGCAACCTGAACCTGCACGGCTTCGGCATCAAGATCACCGGCCTCAACAGGTACGCCGAAACTCTCTCCAGTTCGGACTCGATGTCATGGAGTAGGCGTGGCCGATACATCCCCGGATGCGGCCCGAGCCATCGCACCGAGTCGAACTGCCTGCGCTTCGCGCTGAGCTGGTATCGGCGAATCCAAACCACGCTGGGTTCGACAGGACTACCTGCGGACGACCCATCCCCAGAGCCGTTGGCGAGGGTCGCATGAGGACCGTCGCCACGTTACCGCTGCAGGTTCGCTACTCGCCGCGCGACTCCATGCTGTCCGGTTCAACGAGCGAGACCTCATGTGGCGTATCGATACCGAACAGCTCATTGGGCGTGCACCGCAGCGTCGTACACAGCGCCTGCAAAGTCGCCACCTTCACCTGGACCGGCTGCTTCTTCATCAGGTCGGAAACCGACTGGAGGGACAGCTCGAACCCGGCGCGCTGGATGAGGAGCTCGCGCAGTTCTGTCGCGGTCCAGACGTCGCGGGAGGCCATGACCTTCCGCAGCCGCCACTCGATCTGCACCTGCTGCCGTCCCGCGCTCGTCGCTCCGCGGCGCTTCGCGCCGTCGCCAACTGACGCTCAGTGTCCCCGATGGCGGCGGACGCCTGTCGCCCATGTCCGGCGTGTTCAGCAGACACACATCCACAAACAGGTAATACATGAGTAGAACAGGCTGCACTAGATTTATTCAGGTGTTACCTTAGTTGAATGGCAGACCTGCACACGGATCGACAGAGAGGAGACGGCACGGCACCCATCACGTTCAACTCCATGCCGACGCCAAGCCGCTCCAGGTCCGCGTCGGTACTGATCGTCCGGACTCGCGTCGACCGCCCATCTCGTACGTACGAGGTGCTCCAGCACGAGTTCGGCAAGGCCTCCGGTCCTGCCGAACGGCAAGAGTCCAACACGGCCACGAGCGCCGGCTCCGCACAGACGCACTCAGGGAGCAAAGGCCCGTCGGTCGTGACAGCTTCGGCGGTCCCAGCTCATTCAACGCACGTCATGGTGCGTGCCCGCGTCGCCGCGAAACCCGCTTCGTGCGGACCGGTGACCGCAGGTGTCGACGGCTGGGAGTGCCCGCTGTGTCGACGGTTCCTGTCGCCGACCAGCAGCCCCGTGAACCTCCGCCAGTCGCGGGCTTCATGGGCACGAAGGGGGCGCTCATGTGCGCTCAACCTCACAACCCCGACCAGGCCAACTCCAACTGCGCCGACGTTCCTACTCCGGCCGACCAGGAGCAGGGAAGCCCCGTCAGCACGCCGCGCAGGCAACCCCGACGGCGCGTTGGCGCGGGCAGGACTGTGCGCAACGTGGTGGTGCGTGGCGTTCGCCGCGATCCACCGGACATCCGCAAGCTCGCGCGGGTGGTCGCAAGCCTCGCGGCAGACATGTTGGGTGCCGAATCCGGCGAGCAACCGACACCCGCCGAGCCGGACAGCGCGGGCGCCAGTCATCGCGATCACCGCAGCGATGCGGCATGACGCCGTGCGTTCGCGCTCGCTCAAAGAACGCAGCGGATCGAAGTCGCTCGTCAATGTCCCGATAGGAGGGTTCAGCACAAGGCCACCTGCCACTTGCGATCCCCACAGTCGTCGAGACGAAGACCCGCGGGCTCGACGCGCGGTGCGCGTCGGCCTTTACCAGCGCTGGCCCAATCCCCTCGAAGGCGACCGCCTGCAGACCTACGTCGAGTCCCAACCCGGTTGGCGCATCACTCTTCGCAGCAGCGACTATGCATCCGGCGGCACGTTGAAACGGCCTGGGCTGCAACGGGTATTGACGGCAGCCCGATCTGGAGTCATCGACGTCCTCGTCGTCAGCCACCTGTACATCCTTTCCCGCAAGACACAGCAGCTCGCCTTCGTGCTCAACGAGATGACGTCCCGAGGTGTGCGTGTCGTCTCGGCCGCTGACCCCACCCTGGACACCGAGACCGCGCACGGCCTCTTCCTCATGCGTGTGGTGAGTGCAGTCGCGGAGATCGAACAGGCGGGCGCGCTCGCAGATCGTCGCGACCGTCTTCGTCACGAGCAGCAATCCGCCGATGAGTCACCGCTCGCGGGATAGCCGCAATGCCCTGGGGCTCACTGCACCGAACAGCACCATCCCAGCCAGGCCGACTCACAACGAGGTGTCATGACCAGCGCTTATGCCGACTTCATCGATGAACTGCAGCAGGACGTCACCGTCCCGATCCAGCCACCGTTGGACGACCTTGCACCCGGCACTCGCGCGGTGATCTACCTGCGCGTGTCCTCGAAGGGACAGGTCGAGACCGACTACAACCCGGAAGGCATCTCCATTCCGGCCCAGCGCGAAGCGTGTCTGCGTAAGGCTCGGGACATGGGTGTCACGGTCATCGACGAGTACGTCGAGCCGGGACGCTCTGCCCTGGAGATGACCAAACGCGAGGCGTTCCAGCGCATGCTCGCGCGGGTCCGCAGCCAGGGCGACGTTGACGTCATCATCGTCTACCAGCTCTCGCGCATGGCGCGTAACCGCTACGACGACGCGATCGTCATGGCGGACCTTCGCAAGCGGGGCGTCACCCTGATTTCGGCCACCGAGGCCATCGACGACACGCCGGTCGGCCAGCTGATGCACGGAATCCTGGCCACGTTCAACGAGTACCAATCCCGCCAGTCCGGTGCGGACATCGCATACAAGATGGGCAAGAAGGCCCGCAACGGCGGCACTCTCGGCCGCGCCAAGCTCGGCTACCTCAACCACATCGATCACTCCGAAGGCCGCGTAATCCGCACGATCATCGTCGACCCCGAACGGGCGTCCTTTGTCCAGCTGGGTTTCGAGCTCTTCGCGACAGGCGACTACACCCAAGAGGAACTGGCCGACGAGCTCTACGACCGCGGCCTACGAACCAGGGCCACCCGGCGCCACCCCTCCAAGAAGGTGTCCGAGAACAAGATCTCGCAAATGCTGCGCGATCGCTACTACCTCGGATACGTCGAGTACGAGGGCGAAGAAATCCGGGGACGGCACGAGGCGCTCATCGACGAGGACCTCTTCGACACGGTCCAGGAGATCCTCGACTCCCGAACGACGGCACAAGAACGCCGCCGCGTGCACCACCACTACCTCAAAGGATCGCTCTTCTGTGGGCGCTGCCAACGCGAGGGCATCAAACGGCGGATGATCATCCAACGGACCATCAACTCGAAGGGCTCCGAGTATCTGTATTTCTTCTGTCGCGGCCGGCAGAAGGGAACCTGCCAAGCACCCCACGTCAACGTCGTGCTCGTCGAGGACGCCGTAGAGCGCCACTACAGCGCGATTCGGTTCAGCCAGCCCTTCATCGCTGAAATGCGCGACCAAATCGATGCCGTGATCGGCGAGCAGGAAAAGTCCGCACGACTGCTGCGCAAGCAGATCACCGCGCAACTCAAGGAACTCGACACAAAGGAGGAGAACTTGATCGACCTCGCAGCCGACAGCACGCTCCCACAGACCAAGGTCAAAGAGCGGCTCCGCGACATCGCCCGCGACCGCCGACGCCTGGAGGGGCGCCTCGACACCGCCAACGCCGATCTCACTGACAGCGCCCAGCTCGTCGACGCCAGTCTCACCCTGCTCGAACAGCCCGACAAGCTGTACCGACGCTGCGACGACCAGCAGCGGCGTCTACTCAACCAAGCAATCTTCTACGCCATCTACATCGAGGACGAGAAGATCACCGACGGCGAACTCCGAGAGCCCTTCGGGGAACTCCACGCCATCCAACGCCAGCGGGGCGCAGCAACCACACCACAGCTCACAAACGACAAGGCCACCCGCAATGCGGGTGGCCCATGCTCGCCATCAGGCGTCGCGGTCCTACTCCGTGGCCTTCATTCAGGCACTTGTTCTAGTAAGACCCCTAGGGTGGAGCTGAGGGGACTCGAACCCCTGACCCTCACACTGCCAGTGTGATGCGCTACCAGCTGCGCCACAGCCCCTTGAAGGTCCACGTTCCGGCGAGGTTTCCCTGCCGTTCTCGTGTGGAGATACCGTACAACACGGGCCCGAACAGATAAAAATCGGGGGTCCCCAACCCCCATCGGGCCTGGTAGGAGCCTCAGGCCCGACGGAGCCGCGATCAGCTCTTGAGGATGTCGGCCAGCCAGTTGGAGTTCTGCCAGTCGACGACCTTGCCGTCGGCGACGACGGTGGGCGTCCCGCGGAAGGACCCGTTGCGCGACAACGACGGTTCCTTGCCCACTCGAGCCATCTCGTCGTCGAGGATCTTGTTGTAGGTGCTGCCCGTGACGCACTGTTCGAACGACGGGTCGGTCAGGCCGATGTCCTTGCCCAGCTTGACGAGCGCCGCCTTGTCGTGGCCGGGGCCGCCTTCCTGCGGCTGCGCGGCGAACAGGCTTTCGAAGTACGCCGGGAACTTGCCCGCGTCGGCCGCGCAGAGGCCCGCGTTGGCGGCGTCCTGGGAGTAGCCGGGCGGCACCGACGCTCGGTTGAGCATCGGCAGCATGTGGTAGCGCACCTTCAGGGTGCCGGCGTCGAGTTCCTTGCGGATCGCGGCGCCGTACTCCTTTTCGAACGCGCCGCACGCCGGGCAGAGGAAGTCCTCGTAGAGGTCGACCGTCTTCTTCGCGGAGTCCTTGCCCACGACCACGACGGCGCCGTCGCGCACGGACGGTGCGGCGGTCACGTTCTTCTGGTCCGGCGCACCGAGATCGGCTCCGCCCCGGTTCAGGAATACGTAACCGATCACGCCCACGGCCAGCAGCGCCACTACGACGATGCCGGCGATTACGGCCGTGCGGTTGCCGGAGTCCCGAGCCTGAGTCACCGCACGCGCGGCTTGCTTCTTTTTCCGCGCATTGCGCTCTGCACCACCCACGGCGGCGAGGGTACCGAGGGAAACTGAGCAAAGCCTGAGTGGGACGTCACGCCTCCGGGTGACGTGGCCGGCCGCCTACGCGTTCGCCCGTCGGGATTTCCGCGCCCTCGTCGAGGCAGCCGCACTCGCTCGCCACCTGCTCCGCGGTGTGCTCATCAACGTGCTCCGGCAGCGTCTCCGGCGCGATCACCCAGAAGCCGAGCGCCGCGATCATGGCTATGCCCGTGGCCGTGAAAGCGGCCTGGTAGGAGAACTGGTCAGCTAGGAAACCAGCAAGCAGCGGGCCGATGATCGCGCCCAGGTCGGTGACCATCTGGAAGCCCGCCAGCACCGGGCCGCCCTTGCCCTTCGCGCCGATCACGTCCGCGACCACGGCGTTCTGCGGCGGGTTCAGCAGGCCCGCGCCGATGCCCGCGACCAGCGATGCCGCCATGAACATCGGGACGGTCGACGTGAAACCGAGCCAGATCGTGCCCGCCGCGGCGGTGGCCAGGCCCGCCATGCCGACCGGACGGCGGCCGTAGGTGTCGGCGATCTTGCCGGACACCATCAGCACTGAGGCGTTGCCCGCTGCGAACACAGAGAGCGAGACACCGGCGACGGCCGGCGAGTGGTGCAGCGCCTGCACCACGAACAGCGGGATCAACGAGATCCGCACGCCGAAGACCGCCCAGCCGTTGGCGAAACCCGAGGCCAGCGCGGCGCGGTACGCCGCCGAACGCAACGCCGTCCGCAGCGTCATCGTCGGCGCATCGGAGCGGTCCAGCGCCGCCAGGGTCGAGCGGCGCAGGAAGAACCACACGAAGGCAGCTGCCACGCAGAGCATCACGCCGTACGCGACGAACGGCACACGCACCGAGAACGACGCCAGCCCGGCGCCGATGATCGGGCCCGCGATGTTGCCCAGCAGGAACCCGGTCGCCCACAACCCCGACGCGCGTCCGCGCATCGGTGGCGGTGTGATGCGGATCAACAGGCCGAGCGCGGCGACGGTGAACATCGTCGAGCCGACTCCGGCCGCCGAACGGTAGATCAGCATCTCCGGGTAGCTCGACGCGAAGCCGCAGGCCGTCGTGCCGAGGGCGACGATCAGGATGCCGGCGATGTAGACCCTGGGCTCGCCGAAACGGCTGACGAGCCGCCCGCTCACCGGGGCGAACGCGAGCCGCACGAACGCGAAAGCGCTGATCAGGGCGGATACCGCGGTCGTTCCGACGTTGAACGCCGCGGCGTACGTCGGTAGCACCGGCGCGACGATGCCGAAGCCGACGGCGATGATGAAGCTCGCCGCGACCAGTACCCACACTTCGCTCGGTAACCGCTCCCGCACCCGCGCCTCCCTTAGCCCTGCTAAGGATATGTCACGCGGCAACTAAATATTCCCCGCAAATCGGATGCAACCTCCGTGCCCCCTCGCGCGACCTATCTGCAGCGACAACTGGGGGAAAACCAAATATGAGCACGTCAACCGACCGGCGTCCGACGGACGTCGGGCCGAAGGCTGCGGCCACCACAAGCCGTGGCAACGGATTTCGCACGGACATCCAGGCACTGCGGGCGGTCGCGGTGCTGGCCGTCGTCGTCAACCACCTGTGGCCCAAGGGCCTGACCGGCGGTTACGTCGGCGTCGACGTCTTCTTCGTCATCTCCGGCTACCTGATCACCTCGCACCTCGACCGCGAGATCATTCGCACCGGACGCGTACGACTGAGACGCTTCTACGCCAGACGCGTGCGGCGGCTGCTGCCCGCCGCGTTCGTCGTCCTCGGCCTCAGCATCGGCCTGGCGTACCTGCTGCTGCCCTACCCGCGCTGGGAGGCGACGGCCTGGGAGTCGTTCGCCGCCGCGACCTACTGGGAGAACTGGCTGCTCGCGGCCAAGTCCGTCGACTACTCGGCGGCGAACGCGGCGGCCAGTCTCGTGCGGCACTACTGGTCGCTGTCGGTCGAGGAGCAGTTCTACCTGTTCTGGCCACTGCTTCTGCTGCTGTTCTTCAAGATCGGCCGCAGGCGCTGGGTCGTCGCGGGCGTCGCCGTGATGGGCGCGCTGTCGCTGGCGTTCAGCGTGTACTGGACCAGCGCGCACCCCAGCGAGGCGTACTTCATCACACCCGTGCGCGTCTGGGAGTTCGCGATCGGCGCGGGCGTCGCGCTGGCCGCGAGCAAGCTCGTCTTGTCCGAGAAGATCGCCGGGCTCGCGGCGTTCCTCGGCTTCATGTTGATCGTCTTCTCCGCGCTCGCGTACGACCACCACACGCCGTTCCCCGGCTACACCGCGCTCGTGCCGGCCGCGGGCACCGGTCTGGTGATCATCTCCGGACTGCGGTCCGGACGGCAGTGGCACACCGCGGTGACCGCGTCCTGGCCGGTGCAGTTCGTCGGCGGCATCAGCTACTCGCTGTACCTGTGGCACTGGCCGGTGCTGCTGGTAGCGCCGTTCGTAGTGGGCGAGCTCACGACGCCGCAGCTGCTCGGGGTGCTCGCGGTGTCGCTGGTGCTCGCCTGGGTGTCGAAGGTGGTGATCGAGGACCGCGGCATGGAGTGGGGGCCGCTGGTCCGGAGCTCGCGGCTCACCTTCGCGGGCATGGTGGCCGGGCTCGTCGTCGTGTCGGTGCTGGCCGGCGGCCTGCAGTGGACCTACACCAGGCACGTGGCGCAGGCCGAACGCGACGCGGCGGCCGGTATCGGCGGCCCGTGCCACGGTGCTGCCGCGATGATCGCGACGAACGGCTGCCCGAACCCGCTCGGACCGGCTCGCACGGTCGCGATGGGGCCCGTCAACGAGTACTGGCGCAACGCGCCCGAGTGCCGCCTGACCGACGAGCACAAGGCGGGCGACAAGCCCACGACGTCCATCTGCGACTTCAGCGGTGGCGCGTCATCGGCCGAGAAGGTCTGGCTGGTCGGCGACTCGCACGCCCAGCAGTGGCAGGCACCGCTGTTCGAGCTGGCGCGCGAACGGAGGTGGGTGCTCAAGCTCGGACTGCTGGGCGGCTGCCCGTTCGCCGACGTGCGGTTCACCGGTTACCGCGGCAAGGCGTCCGAAGAGGACACGAAGCGGTGCACGGACTGGACTTCACGGATGACCGACGTGGTCGCGGCCGACATGCCGTCGATGGTGTTCCTGTCGTTCTTCGCACGCCGGGAGTCCGTGGACGACCGCAGCGGCCGCTCCCAGACCGAGCAGTACCGCGCGGGCCTGGAACCGCGCTGGCGCAAGTGGACGGACGCGGGCGCGCGCGTCGTCGTGCTCACCGATCCGCCGCTCAACGGCGAGGTGCGCTCACCGGACTGCGTCGCGCTCAACCCGGCGAACCCCGGCGCGTGCGCGGTCGAACGTTCGAAGGCGCAGCCGGCCGACCCGCTCACCGAGGTGGCGCGGTCGAACCCGAACGTGACGCTCGTCGACCTGACGGATCACTTCTGCGACGAGCAGCGGTGCCACGCGGTCGTCGGCAACGTCGCGGTCTACTACGACCAGGACCACCTCAACGCCGAGTTCAGCCGCACCCTGAAGCCGATGCTGGCGGCCTCACTCAAGTAGCTCGTCGACCCGGCGCACGTAGGCGGTGACGGGGTAGGCGGCGGTGAAGCCGCACGCGTCGGCGAACCGCTCCCCCGCACCGCCCTCGTCGACCTGGGCCGCGACCAGCAACGCCCCGGCCGACCGCAGCGCCATGACCGTGCCGTGCACGAGGTCGCGCCCGACGCCACGCCGGCGCCGGGCGGGCCGCACGACCACCTGCTCGACGAGCCCGACGCCGCGTTCGGCGAAACCACCGGCGAACCCGGCCAGGCGCTCGCCGTCGTCCACGACGAGCAGCACGCACCGCGGATCGTCCAAGCGGTGGCCGAGGTGCTTGAGCAGCCGCGACCTGGCGCCGACCAGCTCGTCGGACAGCAGCTCCGCGATGCCCGGCAGGTCCGCGTCGACCGCGCGCCGGACGTTCGCGACCTCGACGGTTCCGCGGTGCACCATGGCGAGCAGTTCCTCGACGGCGTACCAGCCGGAGTCGTCCGCGATGCCCTCGATCTCGTCGACGGTCGTCGGCGACGCGTACACGACGGCCTCGGCGCGACCCACGTCCGCAAACGTTTGCTCCAGCCGCAGCAACGTGCCCGCGACCTCGACGGACGATCCGTCCAGCGCGCATGCGAAGTTGCCGGACGGCAGCGGGTTCTCGCGGTTGACCACGACCTGGGCGCAGCCGACGCGGCCGACCTTGCCGTAGCGCACCGCGCCGGAGGCGAGCCGCGTCGTCTCGATCAACGACGCCAGCTCGCGGGCCCGGTACGGGTCGAGCAGTTCCGGGTCGTCGGGGTCGCGGAGCGGGTCAACCAACGCGGCGGCCCTTCCACGTCGTGTCCCGGTGCAGCGCGCAGTCCAGCAGGAACACGCCGATCGCGGCCCACGAGAACGGCGCCAGCACGGCCGAGGCCTTCGGCTGGCCGACGCGGCGGACGAACTCGAGGTGCGCCGCCGACTGCGCCGCCCACGCGATCAGCGCGAGCTTCGACCGCCGGGCCGCGAAGACCGGCGCCAGGCCGTACAGGATGTGCAGCACGCCGGCGATGCCGAGCAACAGCTTGGCGCGGTCACCGAGGATCTCGTGCGATCCCCCGACGATGCTCTTGCGCAGCGACCGCCAGGTCTGTCCGACACCGGCGAGGCCGGACGTCGTCAGCGCCGCGCCGCCGTCCACGAACCGCGGCACACCACCGGAGTCCCGGATCGCGGTGGCGATGCCGACGTCGTCGGCGTGCGAGGCCGCCAGCGCCTCCCAGCCACCGGCGAGCTCGAAAGCCTTGCGCCGCACCAGGATGCAGTGCCCGACAGCGAGCGCCGTCACGCCCCTGCCGTCCGGCGGCGAGCCCTCGAAGACCAATGTGTTGAACGCGGGCAGCAGGAACCACCACCCCGGGTCGGCCGTTTCCGATCGTGCCGATATGGACACCAGATCCGCGCCGAGCTCCTCGGCGGTCGCGACGAGGCGCGGCACGAGGTTCGGCGCCGGGACGCAGTCCGCGTCCATGAACAGCAGCCACTCCTCGTCGTTCGTCGCCCGAACACCGAGGTGCATCGCGTGCACCTTGCCCGCCCAGCCCTCCGGCGGCCCGTCCGCGTGGACGACCTCGGCGTGCTCGCCCGCGATCTCACCGGTGCGGTCGGTCGACCCGTCGTCGACCACGATCAAGCGGCTGACCTGGCGCTTCAGTGCGGGCAGGAGCTCAGGGAGCGTCGCCTCCTCGTTGCGCGCGGGCACGATCGCGGCGACCGTGGCCGTCGCTTCCGCCGCGGACAGGTCCGGCACGCGCCGCCACTGTGCGAGCGTCCTCGCTGTCCGCGCGACCGCCGCCAGAGCCAGCACACCCCTCAGCACCATGGTCCAACCCTGACACACTCACCTGCTGTGGAGCTGCCCGATCTGCCGGTTCGTGCCGTCCTGCCGGACATCGTCGCCACGCTGTCGTCGGCCGGCTGCGCGGTGCTCGTCGCGCCGCCGGGCACGGGCAAGACGACGCTCGTGCCGCTCGCCCTGCCCGGCCGCGTCGTCGTTGCCGAACCCCGCCGACTGGCCGCCCGAGCCGCCGCCGCGCGCATGGCCGCCCTGCTCGGCGAACCCGTGGGGCGGACCGTCGGCTACTCCGTGCGCGGCGACCGCAAGGTGTCTCGCGCTACTCGCATCGAGGTGGTCACCTCGGGTCTGCTCGTGCGGCGGCTGCAGAACGATCCCGAGCTGTCCGGTGTCGACACCGTGCTGCTGGACGAGTGCCACGAACGTCACCTCGACGCCGACCTGCTGCTCGCTCTGCTGCTGGACGCTCGCGCCGGTCTCCGTCCGGACCTGTCGGTGCTCGCGACGTCCGCAACCGTTGCCGCGCAACGCCTCGCCGCTCTGCTGGGTGACGCTCCCGTGCTCTCGGTCGCGGCGCGTACCTATTCGACTGTCGTGTCGCACGTCCCCCCGGTTCGTGGTGAACAGCTCGCCGGAACCGTCGTGCGGGCTGTTCGATCAGCTTTGTCCGAAGTGGACGGTGATGTGCTCGTGTTCCTGCCCGGTGTCGGGGAGATCAACCGGGTGGCCGCCGCGTTGGATGTGGACACCGTGGTGTTGCACGGGCGGCTCGGCTCCGCCGCGCAGGACCTCGCCTTGCGGCCCGGTCCGCGGCAACGGGTCGTGCTGGCGACCTCGATCGCCGAGTCGAGTCTGACCGTGCCGGGTGTGCGTGCCGTGGTCGATTCCGGGTTGGCCCGCGTGCCCCGTGTCGACCATCGGCGTGGCCTGTCGGGGCTGGCGACGGTCCGGGTGTCCGCCGCCGTGGCCGACCAGCGCGCGGGCCGGGCGGGGCGTGAGGCGCCGGGGCGGGTGTATCGGTGCTGGCCCGCGCACGAGCACGCGACGTTGCCGCGTTATCCCGAGCCCGAGATCCGGACGGCCGACCTCACCCGGCTCGCGCTGGAACTCGCGTGTTGGGGTACGCCGGATGGTGCTGGACTGGCTTGGTGGGACGCGCCGCCTGCCGGTGCGCTGTCGGCTGGGCGAGAGGTGTTGCTGGCGCTCGGGGCTTTGGATTCCGACGGGGCCACCTCGCGTGGGCGGCGGATGGCTCAGGTCGGGTTGCACCCGCGGCTGGCGCGGGCGTTGCTTGATGGGGCTCCGTTGACGGGGGCGCGGACGGCCGCCGAGGTGGTCGCGTTGCTGGACGACTCCTCGGCGACCAGTACGGATCTGGTGGCCGCGCTGCGATCGGATGGGCGGTGGCGGCGGGAGGCGCGCCGCCTGGAGAAGCTGGTCTCGGCGAACGCTTCGCAGAGGTACTCCCCGTCAGGGGGTCCCCCTGATTCAATTCTCCCACGCGACACCGACAATTCCGGGGCCGCGCGGAACGACCCGGCCCTCATCGTCGCCCTCGCCTACCCGGAACGCATCGCCCGACGCCGCACCCCAGGCAGCCCCGTCTACCTCATGGCCGGCGGCACCGCGGTGGAAGCCCAGGGCTTCGGCGACGCCGAGTGGCTCGCGATCGCGACGGCGGACCGCGAACCGGGCCGGACCCACGGCAAGGTCCGCCTGGCCGCACGAGCCGACGAACAACTGGCCAGAACCGCCGCCCCGGCCCTCATCCAGACCGAGGACGTCATCGCCTGGGACGGCGACGTCAAAACCACCAGGCAACTCAAGCTGGGCGCGATCGTCCTCGAAGAACGCCCCATCAAAGACCCGGCAGCCACCCGACAAGCACTGAAACTGGGCCTGGAACAGGAAGGCATCAGCCTCCTGAACTGGACCGAAGAAGCCAAACGCCTCCGGACCAGACTCGACTTCCTACACCGGACGAGCAACTGGCCGGAGATCACCGACGAGCACATCATCGCCCGCATCGACCTGAGCGAGGCTCGCAAACGCTCCGACCTCGCCAAGATCGACGCCAAACACGTTCTCCGACAGCTGCTGCCGTGGCCGGAAGCGTCTCAATTGGACGAAAAAGCGCCCGACCAGATCGTCACCCCGAACGGCAGACGAGCCAAAGTGGACTACACCGGCGACGGGCCACAGATCAGCCTCAAGCTCCAGGACGCCTTCGGCTGGCGGGAAACCCCTCGTATCAACGGAATCCCGGCCACGATCCACCTGCTCTCCCCCGCCGGACGCCCGGCCGCCGTCACGAGCGACCTCAAGGGGTTCTGGCAGAACGGCTACCTCCAGGTCCGCAAAGAGCTCAAAGGCCGATACCCGAAACACGACTGGCCCGCCTATATTGATCCAACATGAAACTGACCCGCCGGTCCTTCCTGACGGCAGTGGGCCTCGCACCACTCATTCCCCAGCCCGAACCGCAGGCGATCATCGTCGGCACCGGCTACGGAGCCGCCGTTGCCGCCAAGCGGCTGGGTGAAAAAGGCATCAAGACCCTGATGCTCGAGATGGGCCAGTCGTGGGACCAGAAAGGTCCCGACGGCAAGGTCTTCTGCGACATGCTGCACCCGGACCGGCGGTCGATGTGGTTCAAGGACCGCACCGAGGCTCCACTCGAGACGCTGCTGTGGCTGGACGTGGTCAACCGCGACATCGAGCGGTACGCGGGCGTCCTCGACAAAGTGCACTACCCGAACATGTCGGTGTACGTCGGCCGGGGCGTCGGCGGCGGGTCGCTCGTCAACGGCGGCATGGCCGTCACGCCCAAACGTGAGTACTTCGAGAAGATCCTGCCGCAGGTCGACGCGGACGAGATGTACGGCACGTACTTTCCGTTGGCCAACAAGAATCTTCGCGTCAACACGATCGACCGGACGTTCTTCGAGACCACCGAGTACTACCACTTCGCGCGCGTCTCCCGTGCCCACGCGGGCAGAGCCGGCAAGAAGACGACCTTCGTGCCGAACGTCTACGACTTCGAGCACATGCGCAAGGAAACACTGGGCGAGGCGCCACGATCCGCGACGGCGGGCGAGGTGATCTACGGCAACAACCACGGCAAGGCGAGCCTCGACCAGACCTACCTCAGGGACGCGCTCGCCACCGGCAACGTCACGATCCTGCCGCTGCACCGGGTCACCCGCATCCAGCCGGGCTACCGGCTCACCGTCGAGCAGATCGACACCGACGGGAAAGTGTTGCGCACCAAGGAGTTCAGCTGCCGGTACCTCTTCCTCGGCGCCGGCAGCCTCGGCACCACCGAGCTGCTCGTGCGGGCACGCGAGACGGGCGACCTGGACCTCAACGAGCACATCGGCCAGGGGTGGGGCCCGAACGGCAACGTCATGACCGCACGCGCGGTACCGACCGGGTTCCGGCAGTCCACGATCCCGGTGCTCGCCATCGACGACTGGGACAACGGCGTGTTCGCCGAGATCGCACCGATGCCCGCGGGAATCGAAACGCTCACGGCTCTGTATCTCGCGATCACCGACAACCCCGAGCGCGCCGGCTTCCGGTACGACCGGAACACGAACACGGTCACTCTCGACTGGACGAGCGAGCAGAGCCGGCCCGCGGTCCAGAAAGCCAAGGCACTCTTCGACGAGCTCAACCGGTCGAATCTCACCACATACCGCTACGACCTGTTCGGGAACAACAAGGCGTTCTCGGACGACTTCACCTACCACCCGCTCGGCGGTTGCGTGCTGGGGCGCGCAACTGATGAATTCGGGCGGGTCCGCGGGCAGCAGAACCTGTACGTCACGGACGGTTCGCTGATCGCCGGGTCGGTCGGTGCGAACCCGTTCGTGACGATCACCGCGCTCGCCGAACGGAACCTCGCGCGGATTTTGACCGAAGACTTGAACCGTTAGGAACCGAACAACGTTAATGACAACATGGCGCACATAGCGGTTTTCGTCCTGCCGGAACGGGGTCACGTGTACCCCGTTCTCGGGCTGCTCGCCGAGCTCGTGCGCCGCGGCCACCGCGTCAGTTGCCCGGTCACCGACCGATTCACCGACGCGGTCCGCAGCACGGGCGCGTGCCCGGTCCGGTACGAGTCGACGATCCCCGAGATGCTGCCGCCATCGCTCTACGACGCGGCCCGGCTCGTCTACGAGGAGACGGTGACCACGCTTCCCGTGCTCGGCAAGGCTTTCGAGCACGACCTGCCGGACATGGTGTTGTGGGACATCGGCTCCTGGGCGGGCGCGCTCATCGCCCGCCGCCACGACGTGCCGGACATCCAGCTCGCCACGATTCTGAGCAGCAACCAGGTGTGGTCGCTCGGTCAGGCCGGCGTACCGGTGGACTGGGGCAAACCCGAGGTCATGACGTTCTTCACCGACGTGCACGCGCTCGTCGGCGGGCCGCTGCCCGAGTTCATGTCGTTGTCGCGCCGCAGGATCGCGTTGTTCCCGCGCGAGTTCCAGTACGAGGGCGACTCGTTCGACGACCGCTTCGCGTTCGTCGGGCCGTGCGTCGGCGACCGCGGCTTCCAGGGCTCGTGGACCCCGCGCAACGGCGGCGATCCGGTCGTACTGGCGTCGCTCGGCGGGTTCGAACACGAGTGCGTTGGCGCCGTGGAAGGCATGCCGTGGCACATGGTCGTCGTCGGCCGCCCACCCATGATCGTGCCGCCGAACGTCGAGGTGCACGCGTGCGTGCCGCAGGTCGACGTGCTCGCGCACGCCGGCGTGTTCCTCACCAACGGCGGCATGAGCGGGGTGATGGAGGCGCTGGTGCACGGCGTGCCGATGATCGTCGTGCCGCGCATGGCGGACCAGGCCCTCAACGGCATGCGCGTCGAGGAGCTCGGGCTCGGCGTGTTGCTCGATCCCGACGCGGTGAGCGCGGAAAGCCTGCGATCCTTGGCGCACCAGGTGATGGCCGACCCGGCGATCACCGCGCGCCTCAAGGACATGCAGGCGATGATCCAACTGGCCGGCGGCGCATCAGCGGCAGCGGAAGTGATCGAGGCCGAGCTCCGGTGAGGGAGGAGTGGCTCGCGGCGGGCGGTTCCGAGGACGGCGCTGACGAGCTGGAACAGCGTTACGCCGAGCCACATCGCAAGTACCACAACGCGGACCACGTGAACGCCGTGCTGCGCGACGTGACGTTGCTCGTCGAGGACCTCGGCCTGGGGATCGTGGATTTCGCGGTGCTCGTGCTGGCCGCGTGTGCGCACGACGTGATCTACGACGGCAAGCCGGGCGACGACGAGCGGGCCAGCGCGGCCTGGGCGCGCGAGCACGTACCCGCGTGGGCCGCGGACCGCGTCGAGCACATCGTGCTGGCCACGATCACGCACTCGTCGGAAGACCCGGTGGCGCAGGCGTTTCTGGACGCCGACCTCGCGATCCTCGCGGCGGACCGCGACGAGTACGACCGGTATGCGAGCGCCGTACGCGAGGAGTACTCGATGTACGACGACGAGGCCTGGCGCACCGGCCGCGGGAACGTCCTGCGGCGCCTGCTCGCCCGCGACCCGATCTACCAGACCGAGGCCGCCCGGACGCGCTGGGAACAGCGCGCCCGAGCGAACCTCGAACGCGAGCTCAGGAGCTGTACAGCGTCCGGGTAGCGGTCGTGAAGCGGCGCAACGTCCCTGGGATCGGATCGATCCCGATGCCCGGCCCGGTCGGCACGATCTGGTACCCGTCGACCAGCTCGAACGGTTCGGTGATGTCCTCGGCGAAGTAGCGCTTCGACGCCGAGACGTCGCCGGGCAGCACGAAACCGGGCAGCGCGGCGAGCGCCAGGTTCGGCCCGCGCCCGACGCCGGTCTCCAGCATTCCGCCGCACCACACGGGAATCCCGTGCGCCACCGCGACGTCGTGAATCCGTCGCGCTTCGAGATACCCGCCGACGCGCGCCGGTTTGATGTTCACGACGCGGCACGCGTCGAGCGCGATGGCCGTCGCCGCGTCCTTCGCCGACGTGATCGACTCGTCGAGACAGATCGGCGTGCGAACCCGTTGCGCCAGCAGCGAATGCCCGCGGATGTCGTCCTCCGCGAGCGGCTGCTCGATGAGCAACAGGTCGAACTCGTCCAGCCGCCGCAGGTGTTCGGCGTCCGCCAGCGTGTACGCGGTGTTCGCGTCGACCTGCAACAGGATGTCGCCGAACCGTTGCCGCACCTCGCGAACGGGCTCCACGTCCCAGCCCGGCTCGATCTTGAGCTTGATCCGCAGATATCCCTCGGCGAGGTAGCCCTCGACGTCTTCGATCAACGCCTTGATCGAGTCCTTGATGCCGACCGACACCCCGGACGGCACGCGATCCTTTGTGGCACCGAGGAAAGCACCGATCGGCATGCCGTACGAGCGCAGCTCGGCGTCGAGGATCGCGGTCTCCAGCGTGGCCTTGGCGAGCTTGTGTCCCTTGATCGCCTCGGTCAGCGGCGCGACCTGGGCCGAGGTGATCTCGGGGGTCACGCGCGGCACCAGGTGGTCCGCGAGCACGATCTCCGCCGCGGCGACGAACTCCGAGCAGTACAACGGTTCCGGGTCCGCCGCGAACTCCGCCCAGCCCTCCGCGACGTCGGTGACGACGCGCAGCAGGAACGTGTCCTTCGTCGTCATCGTGCCGAACGAGGTGCGAAACGGCGACACCAGCGGGATCGCGACGTGCAGCAGCTCGATGCGTTCGATCTTCACTTGCGCTCCAACCGGTACCAGCTCGCCCTGGACATCGATGTCGCGACGTACCCCTCGGCGAACGCCTCGGTCAGCACATCGCGCACGGCCTTGCGCCACGCGAGCGCGGCCTCCCGGTCCTCGCCGCGCAGGGTGACCACATCGGACGGCACGCGGCACCAGATCGTCTCGCCGTCGGTGACCTCCAACGGCCCGCCGTCCGGTGCCACGCGCAGGGTCTGCCCGGTCGGACCACCCAGGGGTTCGGGCCGCGGCTTGGCGGTGAGGTCCCAGCTGACGGTCAGCCGGTCGCTCTCGTCGCCGTCGTTGACGCCGTCGTTCATCGGCCCGTAGAAGTCCACTGTGTACTCGGTGACGACGGCGCCGAGCTTGACGAGGTTGAACCGCGCGTTGCGCGACACCAGCGGGTCGTAGGTCCAGCGCATCGTCGTCGCGCCCGCGGCCAGCGCCCAGTCCCGCTGCGCGAGCTTCAACGGCAGCCCGACGCCGGGTTGCGCGGCCGCGATCATCGAGTACACCGATCTGTCCGCGGGTGGCCCAAAGACCGCGACGGTCGCCCCGACCAGCCGGTCGTGCTCGAACCCGCCGATCACCGCCCCTCCCGCGTGCCGGATGCAGTGCAGCGTCTCCGACGACAGCACCGACTCCGTGGTGTTCCAGACCTCCGAGAAGTACGCGGCGACGCGGGCGATCCCCGCGACGTCACGTACCTCGGCGAACTCGACGCTCACACATTCGCCTTCCTGATCCCGTACCCGAAGTAGATGACGAACCCGACGAGCATCCACAGCAGGAACGCCACCCACGTGATCGCACCAAGACTGAACATCATGTAGACGCAGAACGCCACACCCAGCAACGGCGTGATCGGCGAGAACGGCACCCGGAACCCGCGCGGCGCGTCCGGCCTGGTCCGCCGCAGGATGATCACCGCCACGTTGACCAGTCCGAACGCGAACAGCGTGCCGATGCTCGTCGCGTCCGCCAACGCCCCCAACGGCACCAGCGCGGCCAGCACGCCGATGAACAGCCCCACGATGATCGTGTTCGCGAACGGCACACCCGTGTTCGGGCTCAGCCGCGCGAACAACGACGGCATCAACCCGTCGCGCGCCATGGAGTAAAGGATGCGCGTCTGTCCGTAGAGGACGGTCAGTACGACGCTGGTCGTCGCCACGACCGCGCCGACAGACAGCAGGATCGGCCAGATCGAGCCGCTCACGTTGTCCGTGAGAACGCGGCTCAGGGCCGCCTCGGAGCCCTCGAACTGCTGCCACGGCATCGCGCCGACGGCCGCGAGCGCCACCGCGCAGTACAGCGCGGTGATCACGACGAGGCTGAGGATGATCGCCCTGGGAAGGTCTTTCTGAGGGTTCTTCGCCTCTTCGCCCGCGGTGGACGCCGCGTCGAACCCGATGTAGGAGAAGAACAACGTCGCCGCACCCGCGCTCATGCCGGCGAGGCCGAGCGGGAAGAACGGCTTCAGGTTGCCGGCCTTGAACGCCGTGAACGCCACCGCGCAGAAGATCACCAGGGCGCCGACCTTGATGAACACCAGGATCGTGTTCGTCCGCGCGCTGCCCTTCGCACCGCCCAGCAGGACGAGCATCGAGATGACCACGATCAGCACCGCGGGGATGTTCACCACGCCGCCCGCACCCGGCGGCTGGCTCAACGCGTCC
This sequence comes from Lentzea sp. NBRC 105346, assembly GCF_030269605.1. Taxonomy (GTDB): domain Bacteria; phylum Actinomycetota; class Actinomycetes; order Mycobacteriales; family Pseudonocardiaceae; genus Lentzea. Next base: position 69,705 of record NZ_BSTQ01000006.1, on the reverse strand, counting down.
GGGATCCGGAAGTGGAAGAGCAGGTCCAGCAGCTCGTTCACGTACTGGCCCCAGCCCACCGCGACGGCGGCGACGGATACGCCGTACTCGAGGATCAGGCACCAGCCGCACACCCACGCGACCAGTTCGCCGAGCGTGGCGTAGGTATAGGAGTAGCTGGAGCCGCTGGCGGGAATCAGGCCGGCCAGTTCGGCGTAGCTCAACGCGCTGAACAGAGCGGTGAAGCCGGCCAGCACGAACGACAGCACGATCGCCGGCCCCGCGGCGGGAACCGCCTGCCCCAGCACCACGAAGATGCCGGTGCCCAGCGTGGCCCCGATGCTGATCATCGTGAGGTGGCCGACCCCGAGACTCCGGTGCATCCCACTACCAGGATGCGTCAGCTGCTCAATCGGCTTCCGCCGCAACACCCGCGCCCGCACGCCCAGTCCGCTGCTCATCAGGTCAACCTAACCCCTACAGATTGACCTATCGGCCACCTATACCCCGATGGCTCATGCTCCTTGGGGAGGACTTGAGGTTGCAGGGAGAGGGACTTGGGAGAGCAAGAAAGGGGCGAGATGAAGGAGGAGGAGGGGCGGAAGGGGTGAGGGGCAAGGGCTTCGCTTCGCTCGCCGTTGCGTTTCGTAGTTGGTCCTGGTCCCGTGGCTCGCCTTCGGCATCGTGATCACTCGCCGCCCCGAATCGCGCTGCGCGCGTTACGGGCGCCGAGCGAAGCATGCGGACGAGAGGAACCACCGGAGGAACCCACCGGGGGTCCGGGGGCTTGCCCCCGGCGCGGGGTCTGGGGGCTCGGCCCCCAGAAAACACCCGAAACGAATGGGGGCGAGCGCTCTCCGCGAGCACTCGCCCCCCATGAGTGGACCTCATTAGCCCTTACTCGAACCGCACAGACCTGCTGTTCGAGCTTGAGACGGTGATCAGGAAGCTCACTGGGGTAGGCGGCTTGGACAGTGGACAGCGGCTCAGTGTGCAGTCAGATGAGCACGTGGCGCAGCGGACGACATTCGGGGAACGGCTGGGTGAGGACGGGGTCGCGGAGCTGGCGGCTGCGTACCTAGACGGAGCGACACAGTCAGAACTAGCGCAGCGCTACGGAACAGGAGAGAAGACGATCAGGCGGCTCCTGCGGGAGATCGGTGCGCGGAAGCGACGGCCACGCGCGGCGTAGCGTCAATGGTCGAAACACAGACAGCCGGGCTGCGCCACGGTAGCCGGGCTGTCTGTTACATGCTATTGACATTCGACAGAGAATACGTTTGATCATACAATATCCACAGATGCCATCAATGCCTGCAAATTTTGATCCAGAAGAGACACGCCAAGCGTGGCTACGCCACGGCCTAGGTGAGCTTGACTTCTGGCTTCAGCACATGGATACAAAACTTGCGAGACTGAAGAGCGAAGCACGCGCAGGCAGGTATCACTATCTCGAAGAAGCGGAGCTGATATTTTGGCACTCCGCCCTCCTTAACCGCCTGGCCCACATAAGCAAGAAGAGCGTGAAGCCCCTGGGTATTGACGATACTCTTGTACCCTGGCTTGCCAGAAAAACCGGTTGGCCAAAAGCTGTCGCCGACGCGTTTTGGTACTGCGCACGAAATCCCGTCGTGCACGTCGGCCGCGCTTGGGTAATGGCCGATTATGGGCGAACTCTGGACGGAGCCGTACTAAAAGCAGGATTCAGACCTGACATTCTCGACGAGACTCCGGCCACGGAGATGCCCGAACCCAACGGAACGGGATGGTACATGATTGATTGCCGCGACATTGAAAGCGAGATCACCATATACTTCGACTTCACAGGCCTGAGGGTGGCAGCCGAAGAAGTACTAGCGAAAGTCAAAGATCAGGTCCGCGAGATGACGCCAGGGGAGTTGAATAAACTTCGCAGCGTCAACGAACGGATTCCATTCCTATATACGAATCCGGAGAGCGAAGCGCAAGATAGCTCTCCGACTGAGGGTTAGTCGGCAATCATCTTAGCTGCGTCCTGACCTGTCTCCCGGACCCAATCATCATTCGGCCCCATGCCACGGGCATAGATACGGTTGATATGGTCGCGGATGATGCGAGTACCGTCATCGGCCACTTGGACTTCAACGGCGGAACCAGCTGCGGCATCGGGCTGCCAGCCGTCCATGTTGAGAGCACCGCTCTTCCGCCAAATTTCCCCGGCGTAGTTGCGAACGACTCGCAGGCCGCCGTTGGTGGCTATTTCTGCTGCTCCGCCTGGATTCGACTCTCTAACCCAGTCACCCTCTTTCCGGGTATAGACTTCATCAATGTAGTTGCGGATCATAAGGGTGCCGTCGCTCCCGACTTCCAGCTCACGGGCGGAGTATTCATTTGTGGCCGCATACCAATAGCCATTAGTGATGGAGCCGCTACGGATCTGGATTTGATCGGCATAGTTGCGGAGGGCCATCACGCCACCGTTGGTTTCGATGTCCTGGGCAGCCCCTTCGTCGGCAATCTTTACCCAGTCGGCTTCACCATACTTCTTGGCGTAGATACGGCTGGCAAAGTCCCGCAGCATCATGGTGCCGTCGCTACCCATTTCGATTTCAACGGCTGAAGGCTCTTGGGTCTCCATACGCCAGCCCTCTTTCCCGAGTGTGTTGCGTGACCAGACACGACCTGCGTGGTCAAGTACGAGTTGCACCCCACCGCCGGTTGCAACGTCTTTGGCACCGCCTGCATTGGTTTCTTCTACCCAGCCTTGCTCTCCAATGGTGTCACGGGCTTGGACTCGATCGAGGCCATCGAGGAGCATGTGGGTTTTGGCGGGATTGGAACCACCGTTACCTGAACCGTTATTCAAGTCTGCACCGTTGATACCCTTGCCAGCACCGTTAAGATCGAGGAAAGTGTCCCACTTCTTGCCTGATCCACGCGGATATGTACCATCGGCGGCACGATTATATGTGTTGAGCTGATACTCTCCGTTTCCACCTTTGTTGTACTCAGAAACAGTTATGGAAGTTACGACTCCCTGCGCGTTCTTAACGTAACCCTCTACAACACCTACATGACCATAAGGCGCGGTGGTCTCGCTCTGCGCTATGTCACCAGGTTCGGGCGTGGTGGCGTCCTTGTCCCATGATGAGGGAGCATTGTTATCCCAGCTGGCGGCGTTCCCCAGCCCGGCAGGTACGCCCTTTCCTGAAAGTTGGGGTGCTCGCCATGCAGCCCAGTCAGTGCAGTTTTTATAGTCGTAGCCGCGGGGACTCCACTGTTCACCATTGCCGAAACTACCGTTATTGTTTTCATCTTTGCACCACGAATACTTATCAAACATCGCTGAACAGTCGGCAGCGTCCGAGTCTGGATAGCCTCCCGTTTCAGCGACGGCACTCGGCGGGTTAGCGACCGATTCGACGGTGATTACACTCGTGGCAATACCGATAGCAGCTATAGCTCGAACAGCCAGATTCTTGCCAGCATCGAGAACGGATTGAAAGCGGGCGTGTGAGGCAACATCCAATTGCGACATCAGTTGATCGACAGGATGAGATTCAGGATTAGTAGACAAGTTGTGCTCCTTGCCCACCCCCTAGTTATTTTGCTTCTTATTTCTTCTATTGGCGCGGTACGGCTTCGAGGCGGGTTAGCGACGTCAAAAGAGCGAACCCAGCGTCAAGTTCCAACTGTTGGCTCGCCTCGGTAGGAGAGCACGAACCTCTGGATCTTCCAACGTAATACCAGTAGTCCCCAACGTGGGGCACAGTCGAGTTATAGACTCCGGCTTCGTCAGCGGGAAGTGGTTGACTCTCCCTTGAGAGAACAACTCCGATACCACCAGATTGCCCGGTGCTATTAACGCCAGCCGCATGAAGCTTGCAGTTACTATCCGGCAAGTTTGCAATCTTTCCAACTTCAAACCAGGCGGCTTGTGCGCCATCGCTCTTGTAGGTCTCAATGCCGTACTTAACGTCGCCTCGTTGGCTTTCAGGTAATGGGAACCTCACGCCCCACTCAGAGATGACGAGATACTTTCCACCTTCCGTGGGATCAGCAGGCTTCTGCTCATCGGGTTTAGGTTGGTCTTGGTTCTGCGCAGTTTGGCCGGTTGGCTTGGTGTCGTCTTTCTTGCTCTTGTTCCAGACGTACCAGCCTGCGAACGCAACGACGGCTATAACCAGGATAATTGCAACTACCCCGATAGCGCCGAATCCCTTTTGTGACTGTGTTTTCGACATAGATTGTCTCGTTTAGGTTGATCTATGCCGAATTATGCAGGAACTACACGATTTTCTGCAAGCGCAAAGCTGTGCCGATCAAGATTGCGTGCCGACTCCCAGAGGAATGCGAGACACTTCCTCGTACCGATACACGCGGTCTTCAAGTCGCAATTCCACCAGCGAAGCCGCGGTGACTTTCGTAGGAGCCGTTCCGAACGTACGCAGCTCATTCATAAGCGGGAGGAGGCCAGCCAGGGGTACATCCGCATTACTGTAGGCAATGCTGATGTGCGGCCTGAAACGCTCGGTATCGAGCCGATCGGCGCTACCGAGCTGTTCGCTCGTGACAGCACTCAAGCGGCGGTGTAGTTCGAGCAACGGCGACCACGGCGCAACCGAGTAGCGCAGTGCGCCGCGTGAACCGGTCAGCGGCCCTACGGTGAGATCAAAGGCGGGCAGCGTGGCACAACTGGCCTGCGCTGCCTCTGCAAGCCGCGCAATCGTCGGACGGTCAATCTCGTCAGTAAAGGCAATCCGCCCGATGGTCATATGGACGAGGTCAAGCGGGATGAGATCGAACTCGGGTCGGTCGATGTTGGCTTGGCATTTCGCGGCCAGCTCCCGCACATCGGGCGCATCGTGAAACGACAGCATCCAGTGATACGTCCGACGCGGAACCGTCCAGGTGGCGCGGCTCCAGTGGTTCTGCATGTGTCCGGCGCTGCGGAACGCCTCCCAGTCATGGGCCTGGATAACCGTAGGGTCATCGAGACTGGCAGGGGGCTGCGCCGGAAACGTCACCGACCGATCTCCTTTGGTTTATGCCACTCGCGTACTGCGTCCAGAAAGTTCACGCTTGCGTGGCCCCAGCCGCGTTGGTGCAGGCTCATTGCCAGCTCACGCGCCCGAGAGCCGACCGAAGCAATCGGCTTGGCGGCCGACATCTCCAGGGCCTCCATGCCGACGGCTGCCGCGTGCTCCAGATCAGCACGGGCGCTCATCGTCAGGGCGGTTGCCTCGTCCAGGCTGACGAGCGATCGGCTCCAGTCGGATTGGGACGCGGCCACGATCGGCCGGAGTTCCTGGGTCAATTCGAGCACCCGCGCGTAGTCGCCAACGGCCAGATACGCCGTCGCAGCGTTCGAGGCAGTACGCGCCCAACCGTACGGTTCGAGGTCGATGCAGGAGCCCATGCCGGCTGGGCCGTTTGCCCTGGTAGCGAGGTCGAGCGCTTCGCTGACCGCCCGTTCGACCGTTCGCCGATCGCCGAGCTTTCCAGCCGCCCGCGCGACGCCGTTCGACAGTAGCCGGATGCGCTGCGAGTCCGATCCGGCGATCTCAACACCAGCCTCGGCCAGAACCAAGGCCTCCCGGTACTGCTTGCGGTAGTAGGCCGTGAAGCTCTGTGTGCCCTTAACCCATGCAAGCATCCCGTTGTCGCCGAGCGCCGTTGCCAGCAAGCCCGCTTCAAGCGCGAAGTGATCGGCGTCGGCATACCGACTGAGGTTCACCGCCATGTAGGCCAGCAAGGCGGCCTGCTGCGCACTGAGCTTTGTCAGCGCTGCGCGGTCGGCTTCTTCGATGCGCTTACCGAGCTCCTGGTTGAGCTGCCGCAGGCTGAACAGCTCCGGGGCAAGACGCTGCGGCCCTTCCAGCTCGTAGCGCTGGATGATCCCCCTGGTGTACTCGGCGGCGGTGGTGAGCGTCTGGGCTGGGCCAAGCACGTCGATGAGTCCAGCGAGCGACTGACCGGGTGCAGAAACTCCATGCGCAGTAAATGGCTCGTCTCCCCCGAGTGGCACCGTTCGCCAGGTCTCTAGGCGCTCATGGACAGCGGCCAGTTCAACCATCTTGGCTTGGTGCAGGTGAGCTTGCCGCTGCGCCTCGAACTCCTGGAACGCAGCGAGTAGTGCGCCGTCTGCCTGACAGGCTTCATCGGCACGCGCCCACAAGTCTTCGTCGGCACGGCCGCGCCCGATCTCCAGGTGGGCGAGGGTCGTCCGGTGGCAGTGCACGGCTGCCCCAAGTTGGGCCTGCGTGAGCTTGGCGGCCTTGCGGAACCCGGCGAGTCGCTTACCGAGGGTGCGGCGCAGCTCCGCGATTGCTGCCGCTTCCCGCGTCATGTCGTTCACCCGTCCAGTGTCGCCGCGATTGCTCCCCCAGAAGCGTAGTCGCAGGTGGCGGTCTGTGTGGCAATGCGTCGCCACACACTTACCCACAGTCCGAGGGCCGGGCTTGAGTGGGTTTCAGGCACCTGGACGTTGGCGGCACCCCGACCGGGGCGCGGGCGGGGCTTCTCTCCCTCGACCCTTGCCCGCACAACCCCCGAAAAGCCCTGGCGTTCAGGTGCCGCCCATGCCCGCCACGCTGACGACAGAGGTAGCGCTGTGATGCCGTTCCCGGCCGACCCAACAACCGGCGGACTGCTCCAGAAGGTGATGTACGGCTACATCCGCATGGAAGAGCCGGACGAGATCGAGATTGCCTTGCTGCGTAAGCAGATGGCGGTGGTGGCAGCCGCGCACGGGTGTTGGCTGGGTGCGGTCTTCATAGATCGCCAGGTGCCCGCTGACACCGTGGCGCGGATGGGGTTCACGGCCCTGGTCGACGTGCTGTCGTTCCCGGACACGTTCGGCGTGGTCGTGCCGACGCTCGACGACCTGTCGACCGAGAGCGGCCTCCGGAACGTACTGAAAGACCGCATCACGAGCGCCGCGTGCAAGCTGTTCGTCATCAGCGGGAACGGCGTGTCGGCGTGATCCGCATCGTCCCTACGCTCACACGGCGGTTGCCTCCTGGTACGGAAGTCTTCGGCTACGTACGGGTGTCAGCCGACCAACTCGGCTCGGTGCCTGACGCACGGTTGGCGCTCAAGCGCTGGGCAGTCGAGCACCGATTGGTGCTTGGCACCGTGTGCGCTGACACCGGCGTACAGGCTCCGCTTCGACGTCCGGGATTTCACGCCTTGCATCGGCTCGTGAGCATCCATCGCCCCGCAGGCGTTGTCATGCCGTCACTTGGGCACCTCTCGGGCTATCACGGTGAGGTGCTGGGCGCTGCGGTGCTCCTGCGGCAACAGGGCTGTCTGCTGTTCGTCGTGCAGCCGAGCATTGCGGATATTCGGGACGCTCACACGACGCCAACACTCCCGTGGTAGCCGGGTTATGGCGCGTGCAGCGAAGCCCAAGAAGCCACCCGCAGAGGACCTGTCGGCGGTGACGGTGCAACTCACCGCCGCCGAGCTGGCGGCGATCAGCCGGGCGGCCGTCGTGGTGACCGCGTCCGGCGAACCGGCCTTTATCAACGCGGCTGAGAGCGCCCTCCGCAAGCTGCGTGAAGCGGCGGCCAGACATCCAGATTCCCCGATAGCAACGCTTGGACAGACACGATGAGCGGACGATCTGCGGCGGCTGTCCAGCCTGTCGAGTCGGCGAACCGACGATGCACAGCCAAGCATGACGGCTGCCGACCGGGAGCCGTTCCGGTGGCCGAGCTGCTTGAGCGCGAGGCAAATGCTGGGCACTCGCTCCGCCTGCACTGGCGAACGCAAGACCTTGACGCACAAGGGATTGCGCGCCAACGCGACGATGACGACTGGCCGACAGGAATCATGCCGACGATCCCCGCCATGCGCGGCGAAGAGGTCACCGCGGATTCGGCCGGCGAGCTGCCCCAGCGACCACGAAACACCGTCTTTCCGGAGCCTGACGAGACAAACGAACCGCTGTGGTTTCAACGTGATCCGCTCGTGTTGAGCCAGGTGCTCAACGGGCTGCGGAAGCTGGCTTAGACCGGCACGCGGTAGGTCGGTAGCTCTTCTTCGAGCCAGGCCGGATCGAACGCCAACCCCGTGACGCGTTCGACGGCTTCGAGGCTCGCAGACTTCAAGCGCTCCAGGGGAAAGTCTTCCGGCTCCACCCAACCGGGAAGCATGTCATTCGCTCCGGCGGGCAGCCCGATGAACGTCGGGTCAAAGCGGCCGGTGATCTGGCCGTCCGTGGCTTGTACGAACTGGTGGCCGCTCGGACTCCAGTACAGCGAGAGGAACAACCCCTCGGGGCTCGAAAGCTTGCGGGCTACCTCTGGGGCGTTGCCGACCCAGCCGTTCGGCTCGATCACGAGTGCGTAGTCCAGGTGGCGCTTCACCTGGATGAGAGCAAACGCGTCTTCGTGCTCGCTGCGCAGCTCGAACGCCGCATCGAACGTCAGCGACTCGGGCGCGTCGTTAGTAACGCCGTATGCGTCGCGCAACTCGTCGTCCGTCCGGCCCTGGACGACCGCTAGCGACCAGGCGAGGTCATAGGCCGCGTCCGCCCAGGCGTAGTCACTCACACGAGGCATTGTGCCTGATCCTCCGCGATGTCATCGCCCGTGAAGGCAGTTGGGGCGATCTTGTCCGGGTTCGAGATCACCACGAGGAACTGATCTCCCTGCCCAATCTTGGCCTTGGAGTAGCCGCCTGCAATCGCACCGCCCTGGCAGCGCTGTTCGCGGAGCGGCACTTCCTCGATGCGGGAACCGTTGCCGCCCTCGTCGGTGGTGGCAAAGGCGTACTCATCACAACTGCCGCCGTACTTCGGCACGAAGCTGCCGCAGGCCGCTGCGCGGTTGGTGGCCTGCTTGGCAGAGTTGCGGGTCAGCACGGCGGGGATGCCCTGGCCCCAGGCGAGTTGAATGTTGCGACCGATGAACGACATCCGCTTGGCGTCGATGACCAGAATCTTGAGATCCCCACAGCGGCGGTCGTTCAGCACCTGGGCGGCCGTGCAGGTCTTCGTTTTGCCGTGACCGTCCGGCGACGTGACGTACTCCGAGGCCGGTTCATCGCCGATGCCGAGCAAGTCCTTGCCGGTGTCGATGACCGTGTTCGCGCCGAAGACCGCCATGAGACCGACGACGATCACGACGGGCCAGAAGAGGCCAGTTCCAGACTTGGTGCGTGCCATCTGCCTTCGCGTCCCCCTGCTACTGACTGTCGCTGTGCTGGCACGGCGAGTTGTAGCAGTGGTTCGGGCACGAACTGTGCTGCTCGGTCGGAGGTACGCCCGGATGGAGCAGCGGAAATAGGGTTTCGGGGTCTTCAAGCAACCCTAAGTAGAAACGAATCAGCTACGAGCTAGTCAGATTTTGGGCGTAGTGCCCGGTCGCGGCCGAGAAAGTCTTTACCAGGCGGAAAGTCGCTGGGCAGTGATGCCGGGTCTACTTGCTCCCAATAACCGCGCGCAACGTCCGGATGATACTTCACGTCGAGAATCGGCAATCGCTCACCCGTGAACGGGTCGACTGCGTACGATCCATCTTCGTACTGCACGTATTCATCCGGCAGGTGTTGCCAGATCATCTCTTTTGCATCGCGTCGCGCACCCTCGCTCGGCTCATAGAGCCTGGTACGGAGGATGTGGGACACGGCCGGCGTGGCCGAACTGCTGAGTCGTTGCAGGTTATCTACAAAGCCTGTCAGCCTGCCCAGAAGTTCAGCGCTATCATCAATTCGAAGATAGTTAATCCGGGCGTTCAGGATGCCAAGACGCAGCGCATTGGCCAGGTTTAGAACACATTGCGTGCGCGAGGTGATGAGTCCTGCCGGGCCGATGCGCATCGCTAGGTCCAGGTACGCACGGTCAATGAGACCGTTGTAGAGATCGTACTTCTCGGGGCTTTCCTCCTCGAACCGCAGGAGGCTGAGCATTTCCGTGTGCTGCTCGTGCGAAAGGGCCAGATCGAATCGTCCAGCGCGCTCCGCGGCTTCGGAGATTTTCACCACGAGCGGCAAAGCTGGCGCCATCGCTCGATACATTTCGAGAACGGTCTTGTGTACCTGCGCAACGCCAAAGTACCCGGCTTCAGTCTGCGCAAGTCGGATGGCCGCGTCTTCTTGCTTTTTCCGGCCGTAGCTGCCGTAGCGCTTGACGGCAAGCGAAGCGTGGTCAATGTCGGCGTCCGGCGTGTCCGAATCCAGGTCAAAGCGCGTGCGGAGTCCGGCCATGACTGCACGTCGGTTCGGGAAAGTCTGGGCCTGCAAGATGCGCTCGGGTGTGGACTCCTTGATGAAAGCCGGTTGCGGGAGTGGCGGGAGTGGTGTTGTGGGCGGGAGCTTCTGCGCTGGCTTGGGGGCGGGCGGGGTTTCTGGAACGTCGGCTGGCGCTGCTGTTGCGTCCTGGGTAATAACGGGCTGGTAGTCGGGTGCGGTTAGTTGGTCAACGATTATCCCGATTGCTTCCGCAAGGTAACGACGCGCGGTGCTTACAGACATCCTCACGTGCCTAGGCGCTGCATCTTGTAGCCAAAGACGCCGCTGGTCGAGTCCGGTCTCATGCAAAGCTTGCGATCCAGTCAGGTTGAAACTGATCCATACGGCGCTATTGAATTTTTCGCCTCGTGCAAGTGTTTCCAGATGAACCTTAAGGTTCGCAGCCACAGTTCTACGCGCGAACTCTGCGCTACTTAGGTTAATTCCCCATTTCCGCTGAAGCGGGGCCAGTTTTTCCTTGAAGAGGGACACCAGGTCGTCACGCTGCACGCCGCGTCCCTGGGCAAGTTCAGTCAGGCACGCGCGCAGTACGTCAGCCTCAGAAGTTTGCAAGTCCCTCCTTCCATCTGCCGGACGCACATCATACGCCAGCGGGTTCACCTACGACGCCGGAAATGTTATAACTAGTGCAGTAAGTAGGATAAACGCAAGTGCCCGAAAGACGTCGTGGACAAGAACCAGAGATTCAAGGCGTAGATGTCTATGGTGAGCCATTGGATAGCAGCGACGCGCGAATGCGCGCCATATGGGATCAGCATCTCCTTGAGAAGGCCAAAGAAGAACCCGGCGTCGATGTCGTGGCCAAATATGGCACTGGCGAAACGATCGACGAGTATCAGTCAGGGCTGAGTGAGACACTTGCTCGCGAACGGCTAGCACGACTCCTCGAAGCCGACGCCGCCGCCGAGGCCGCACAGCGGATCATCGGGGATACCCCAGGCCCTGGCGACATACCTCCGCCTCCAGGTGAGGCAGGCCCCATGCCTCCTGCGCAACCCGAGTAGCCCCGCTACGGCACTGTTCAAGCTGTTCACTCTACTGTTCAGTTCCCGCGCACTCCAACGCCGCAACCTGCGCAGACGCGCTGTGCACGTGCTGTTCTGCTGTTCATTTGCTCGACCTCCCAATTTCCCTCGTGCAATCTGGGATGCGTCAGGGCAATCGCCCGGCACTCCCCATCGGATGATTCTTCTCCGGGGAGTTGTCGTTTGGTAACTCCATATAAGGAAAGCTATGCGCCAAGGTATCGGGGCAATTCTGTTCCGTGTAGCCGCGGTGGCGGGCGTGCTCGTTGTGGTGGGCATTGTGCTCAAATTGCTGGTGGCAATCTTGACGCCGGTGCTTCCTGAGTCCATGAACCGTGACCTGTTGGCTGGCTGGGATCTGCTGTACGGCTACGTCGCATCGGCGATGCCGGCCATGATGGCGGGAGTCATTCTCATTTCACTGCTCTGGGTCATCTCGAACCGGCGGCAGTGATTCTTTTTCCTTCTCGAACCTCGGAGGGAGGTTTGTCATGTTCGTGTTCTTCGTGAAGGTGTTCTTCTGCTTTTTCGTCGTTCTGGTCGCCGTGCAGCTCATGTACGAGGTGGCCGTCTTCGTCGCACCGTTCGTCATCGCGCTCGTCCTGATCGGCGTGGCCATCTGGGTTGTGCGGCTCGTTCGCAAGCGCCTGGCCTGAGAGGAGACGTACCGATGCAAGACCAGGAACCGGCCCCCGATGGGCTGGACGCGCTCCAGGCCGCAGTCACCGAGCTGCGGGACGGGCAGGATGAGCTGCTGCGGATGTACGAGGAACTGCGGGAGCTGTACCCGCAGAACTGCCGCTGTGCGCTCCAGGCTGAACGGGCACGGGCGACGGCTTTGGCCGCTGACCCGCTTGCGTGGGAGTTCGCGCGTGAGGACTACGTGCCGGGCGAATAGTCGTTCCATATCCCGCGTACGGCGCGAGTGACCGATCATCTCTGTCATTCGCGCCGTTGTCGATTCTACCGCTTGACCCTTGCCTGTAGGCAAGGCATAAGAACAAATAAGGGCCTTGCCTGCGGGCAAGGTCACTGACTTATCAACGGCAAGCGCGAGGGCAACGGATGGGAGATTGGTATATACGAATTACAGGGTCGCGGCGCAAGGAGATTGACTTGGATCTCTTAGCGCAGGCCGTGATCGCTTTAGGCGAGCAGATACACGGCGAGGAACAAACTCGTGGCGATGAGTGCCACGAGCACGACGGAACTGAGGAGGAGGCGTCATGATGATGGCATTCCTACTCGTGCTGCTGGGAACGATCCCCATGCTCGCTATCGTGGCCGCACGTCGGCTTGAAGCGATGAGCTGGCGAAGATCCTTGGTGGCCTATCGGCTACAGCCATCGTCAAAGCTCACCGCTGAGCAGGTCGGTTCATGGCTCGGGCATATCGCAGCTATAACCCATCCGACGCGGCTGGCACTCCTGCCTTTACCGCCTGTCTGTGTAGAGGTTTCGAGCACCGCGGCCGGCATCGCCATATATGTGCTCGTCACCAAGGGCAATGAGGCCAGGATTCTGGCTGGTATCCAGGCGACCATGCCCGGCACGGCTGTAATAGAGGCTGCGGACTATCTCAATGAGCGTCCGGCGTTCAACGTCGCGGGAGAAGCACGGATCACTAACTTGCGGCGTCCACTTGCTGACGTTCGCGCCGAGGTCACAAACGCAGCCCTGATTTCATCACTTCAGCCTGTATCCGGTGATGCGGTGATCCGTATGCAGTGGATAGTGACCAGCGGAGGCACGCCGCGCCCAGTTTCGACACCAAACGCTGTCGCGAATGCATCGCCCGCCTGGATGTGGGAGAACGCATCACCACATGACGCGGAAGCAGTCAAAGCGGCACGTCTGAAGTCACGCGAACCGCATCTGCTGGCAGTGGCACGTATTGGCGTGGCCGCGCCAAGCAGCGCGCAAGCACACGCGTTGTTCGGTAGGGTGTGGAGCAATCTGCACGGCCTGAACAACCCTGGCGTACAGCTCGTGCGGCGGTGGCTCCCAACTACGACTGTGGCGCAGCGACTGACTGAGCGAGCAGTGCCGCTCATCCATTGGCCGGTGCTGCTGCGAACCAGTGAAGCGGCTGGCCTCGTCGGCCTGCCCGTCTCCGGCCTGGTGCTGCCGGGCATGGCTCCGAGTCCTGCGCGACAACTGCCGCCAGGGCCACAGGTACCAAGTGGCGGCAACGTGCTCGGGGTGTCGAACTACCTCGGACTCACCAACCGCCGCATTGGGCTGCGGCCGAATGATCGGCTGCGACACATGTCGGTGATTGCGCCGACCGGTGCGGGCAAGAGTTGGTTGCTGGCACGTATGGCGTTGCAGGACATCAAGGCTGGTTTCGGCACGGTCGTCATCGACCCGAAAGGCGACCTGATAACGGACATCCTCGGCCGGATAGATCCAGCCGACACCGACCGGGTGGTCATGATCGACGCGAGCCAGCGTAACCAGCCCATCGGGCTGAACATCCTCGGCGGTGCGCACGATGAAACGAGCCGTGAGCTCCTGGCCGACAACGTGCTTGGGGTCTTCCGCTCGATCTGGTCGGACTTCTGGGGGCCCCGAAGCGACAGCCTGTGTCGTGCTGCGTTGAACACCCTTGTGCACGCACGTGGCGTGGATGGGTCAGCGTTGACGCTGTGCGAGTTGGTGCCGCTCCTCACCGAGCCGTCCTTCCGACGTTTCGTCGTCCGCCAGGCTGGGGTACCCGATACCGCACGGGCCTACTGGCAGCGGTTCGAGGCACTGTCCGAAGGGGAGCGACAACAGGTCATCAATCCCTTGCTGCACAAGGTTGAGGCGTTCACAAGTCGAACGCCAATCCGCCTCATGCTTGGGCAGACAACCGGCTTCGACTTCCGCGACGTCTTCACGAAGCGGAAAGTCGTCTTGGTCTCGCTGGCCAAGGGCAGCATCGGTACCGAGACCGCGAATCTGCTGGGATCGCTGTTGGTCATGCTGTTGTGGCAGGCAACGCTGTCACGCACAGCCGTGCCCCAGGAAGCACGGCGACCAGTCTTCGCCTACATCGACGAAGCACCTGACCTGATGCGCTTGCCGGTGCCGCTGAGCGAGATGCTTAGCCAGGCGCGCGGCTTGGGCCTCGGGATCACCTTGGCCACGCAGTTCATCGACCAGGTGCCGCAGGCCATCAGGACGGCCTTGCTCGGAACGGTGCGCAGCCAGCTCGTGTTCGCGGTCGAGCGCGACGATGCGACCGCCCTTGCATCCCGGTTCGCCCCGCTGAGTGCTGATGAGCTTCAAGGCTTGCAGCCTTACGAGGCTGCGCTGAGGCCATGCGTCAACGGAGTCACGGTGTCCCCGGTGACGCTCACAACGCTGCCCCTGGAGAAGCCGCTCCGAGACGCGTCCGAGCTGGCCGCCCACAGCAGGGACAGGCACGGCATGGAAAGGACGGCTGTAGAAGCCGGACTGCGAGCACGAACAGCAGCAACCGGCAGTACGTCACCGGTCGGCCGCCGCATCCGCGGAGGTGGATCATGACCGCTGTTGGTATCGGTGTTGTCCTCGGTGTTGGTGCCGCTGGGAACCTCGTTGGCTGGACGCCACTGGTCAGGGGCACGATCAGCTGGATAGCGCCAGGGACACTCTGGGGTTCCCCATGAGTACTTACACGAGCGGGGGCCGCCAGCCTCAGCGCGTACGACATGCCCACGTCGCCTGGCTCTCCGAGCACCTGGCCGGCCGCGATCATCGGATCATGGCTGACCTGCACGCCGTCCGTCTCCTGACCAGCGCCCATATTGAACGGCTTCACTTTTCTGAATTGACTGGCAAAAGCCGTTCTGTTGTTCGTGCTCGTGTACTCAAGCGTTTGGCAGATTGGCGCGTCATTGTTCCTTTTGATCGCCGCGTTGGCGGTGCGCGACGCGGTTCCGCGCAAATGATTTGGGCGTTGGATTCTGCCGGACTCGCTCTCATGTCCAGCCTATCAAAGGCTGACAAGGTTCGCGAGGGAAGAATGCGGCGGCCTGCGCTGCCCGGTGAGCGATTCTTGCAACATTCGCTCACCGTGTCGGAGCTGTACGTGCAGTGCATTGAAGCGCAACGGGCAGGACTATTTGAGCTGAGTGGATTTCTTGCTGAACCTGCGGCCTGGCTTCGGGACGGATTAGGCGGTTGGCTTAAGCCGGACGCGTATGTGGTCGCCGGTCGTGGCGAGATTGAAGACCACTGGGCCGTTGAAGTCGATAAGGCTACCGAGCATTTGCCGACCATCCGGCGCAAGCTGGACACCTACATAGACTTCATGCGTCGCGGTCAGCTCGGGCGCGACGACGTCATGCCCCGTGTTCTCTTCACAGTGCCGAACGAGCAGCGACGGCAGGATATTGCCGCACTCGTGAACGGCCTACCGGATACGTCCGGGGCACTGTTCCGGGTAGCGCTCGAATCGGACGCCGTGAAACTCGTTGCGAACGAGCTTTCGGCGTGAATGTTGCCGATTCTACGGCGTTATGAACCTTGCCTGTAGGCAAGGGTTGGCGGATAATGGAGGGCAGTAGCAGGAGGAAAATGGAATGAGTGAAGACCACTCGATAGCACTGGGTGAGTATCTGCGGGCAGCGCGTGAGACAGCCAAGCTGTCAGGTGAGGAACTTGCTCGCCGCATGGGAATCACCGGCGGCTACCTGAATCGCCTGGAACGCGGAGAGCGTAGCAAGCCAACACCCGAGATGATGCAACGGTTCGTAGACGAACTCGGACTTGATCCGGCCGAAGCATTCGCCTTTATCGGCGTGAAACCGGCTGCGGTGATGCCTACGAGACGGGCATTCTTCCGCAGTACATACGGCGTGAGCGACGCAGAAGCAGACGAGATCATCAGCAGGATTGAACAGTACATAAAAGCGAAAGATAAGGAGGGAGCCAATGGCAACAACAACCAAGAAAGCGGTCAATGAGCTAATCACGTCGTTGCGCTCGCTCGCACCAAAGCGCGCGATCAGCTACGGAGAAGCGATACAGGTAGCGCGTCTGCAAGCGGCTCGATTTCGCCGATGGGCGGAAGCTGACCAGCCAGACATAAACCTCATCTGGCTGATCGAGCAACGCGCCGTACCCGTGCACTTCGTCCCGGCCCATAAGCTCAGCGAAGAGAGCGGACTGACCACGAATGCGGTCGGGGGTAAGGTTCAGGTCTTCATCAACCAGAACGAACCGCTTACGCGGCAACGGTTTTCGCTGCTCCACGAGTTCAAGCACGTGCTTGACTTCACCGATGGCGATCACCTGTACGAACGGCTTGGCAGCGGCGACCAGAAGCGCAAAGAACTGCAAATGGAACTGATCTGCAACCACTTTGCTGCGCACGTCTTGATGCCTACTGCGCTCGTCAAGTCGCATTGGTTTGCAACGCAGAACGTTGACCTAATGGCCGGACTGTTCAATGTGTCGCCAGAGGCAATGAGCAAGCGGTTACGGGATCTGGGGCTGATCGAGCGTCCCGAAGAGAAGCCACGCACGTATTTCCGGCAAGCAGGTGCAGCATTGGGCGACGCGCTGTGCTGCGCGGCCTAGAACCTAGGAGGGAGGGGTTATGCGATCAACGAAAGTGGACGTGACAAGCGTTGCGGTTGGCGTTAGCTATCTACGCGTCAGCTCTAAGCGTCAGATGGATACGGCGTCGGACGTCGACCGCGACGGCAATTCGATCGCGACACAGCGGGAGCACACGGGCGCAAAGGCAACTGCCATGCGTGTGCCGGTCGTCAAAGAGTTCATAGAGCCGGGTAAGTCTGCGCAAAGCATCGCCAAGCGCAAGGTCTTCAAGGAGCTGCTGGCCTATCTCAAGGAACACCCAGAAGTCCGCTACGTTTTCATCTACATGCGGTCACGGGCGTTCAGGAACTACACCGATGCCGCAATCACTAAGCGGCAGCTTGCTGAGATGGGCGTCAAGCTCATTTCAGCCAAGGAAGATTTCGGTGAAGGCATCATGGCTGACGCTATGGAGGCTGTCACTGACATCATGAACGAAGTGCAAGTGCGGCTCAGTGGGCAGGACATCTCAACCAAGATGCTGCACAAAGCACAGAATGGCGGCACGAACGGCGTTGCCAAACTCGGCTACTTGAATGGCATTAAGTTTGTCGAAGGGCGGCGAGTCAACACCATCGTCAAGGACGAAGAACGCGCGCCGTTCGTGGTCATGGCGTTCGAGCTGTTCGCGACTGGTCGCTACCCGAACATTGTCACCCTGCAAGACAAGCTGACGACTGCCGGGCTGCGGATGCCTCGTACTGGCAAGCCGATTTCCGAACAGACGCTCTACAAGCTGTTGCGGGACAAGTACTACCTCGGCAACGTCATCTACAAGGGCATTGAGTACGAGAATGGGCGACACGAACGCCTAATCTCCGATGAGCTGTTTGAGAGAGTGCAACGCATCTTGGATGCACACTCAGGAACCGGGACTAGGCAGCACAGCCACCCGCACTACCTCAAAGGGCTGATGCGCTGCTTCCGCTGCCGCCGTCAGTTCACGGTGCAGCGAACGAAGAACCGTCACGGCACGGTGTACTACTACTTCTTCTGCATGGGACGACAGGACGGTGAGTGCAACCAGCCGTACATCCCCGTGGAGCTGATGGAAGCAGCCGTCGCTGACCACTACCGCCGTGCCGTGTGGCTAAGCACTGAAGAGCTGTCGGCCGCGCGCCTGATCGTGGACGCGTCGGCCACGGATGGCCAAGCGCTGACGGCAGCACTCCGAGAGCAGCTTGAGAAGCGCTCGGACAAGCTGGACGCCAAGGAGAGCTACTTCCTCGACCTGGCCGCAGAGGAAGGGTGGCCGAAAGACAAGCTGCGAGAGAAGATCGGCACGCTCCGCACCGAGCGCGAGACGATCTCACGACAGCTCGAACAGGACGGCAGCGGCCTGGCTACTGGCCGGAACGTCCTGCACCGGGCGCTTGACCTCCTGGAGCGTCCAGAGGCGGCCTACCGGGCGGGCAATGAGACCGTGCGGAGCCTCATGAACAAGGTCTTCTTCACGCGGCTGTACGCCGATGGCAAGAAGGCGGCCGTTCTCGAACACGCGCTACAGGAGCCGTTCGACGGCATCCTGTCCGCTGAGTACCGCCTATACAGCAGGGGCGATGAGGCACGGAGCTACCACCGGCGCAGCCTGGTGGTGGACATGGAAAGAGCCACCGTGCCTTGCGGCACCGGTGGCTCTGACCTGGGTGTAACCCTCGCAGACGCACTAGAGCGTTTCCTTGCGGACAAGGGTTCTAGTAAGCCTGCTGTGGTGGAGGTGCCGGGAATCGAACCCGGGTCCTCTGGCGTCTCAGCAAGGCTTCTCCGTGCGCAGTCCGCTATGTCTCTGCTTGACCCCACCAATCACGCGGACTAGCTGGTGTGACGGGCCCAGTCGCTGTGAGTGTCCCGAACAGTCCCCGCGACCGGAACTGCTGGTAAGCCCTCTAGCTGATGCCGGCTACTGGACCGAAGGCACTTCCAGGCCGACAGCGTTGCTACTCGCCTCAGGCGGCGAGAGCGAACGCGCGCTTGTCGTTAGACGTGGCGCTTATTGGTTTGCGATGACGCTTGCGGTGGTCTCTCGCCTGCACCGGCACGCTTCCCTTGCATCAACGTCCACAGTCGAAACCGTTCACCCCCGTTGTGTTGGTACCGCCTAGCATAACGACGGGGGCCAACGAGTTCATTCCCAGTGCCGGTAGGGCTGTCCCCACCCTCTGCACGCTGGTTGGCCGCATGGTCTCTGACCAGCTACAACGCCATGCTTGGACCCATGACGAAACCGAACCCGCTCGCAGCCGGCCTGTATCTGCTGCTCAACCTGGCCTCCGGCATCTTCTGGTTCGTCCTGCTGGTGACTCTGGTGGCCGTGGGACTGGGCCTGGCGCCGCTGGGGATCGGTCTGGTGCTGCTCTACGGGACGGTCGAGCTCACGCGCGGGGCGGCGAAGCTGGAGCGGGCGTGGGTGCGGTCTGCGCTTAAAGTCGACATCGCGACACCGCCGCTACCTGCGGAAACGACGGGCCTCCGGGGTGCGCGGCAGAAGGCGTTGGACCCGGCCGTGTGGCGGTCGTTCCTGTACTTCGTCCTGTTGCTGCCGGTCGGGGCGCTGGAGTTCAGTGCGGTCGTGGCCATCTGGTCGGTCATCGCGACCCTCGTCGGAGTGCCGTTCTGGATCGAGTACTCGATGTTCGACATCGTCATCTCCGGGTGGGTGATCGACTCGTTCGTGACGGCGTTGCCGCTGGCCGCGCTGGGTCTGCTGCTGGTTCCGCTGGGCATTTACGCCACGCGGGCGCTGGGTATGGCGCACGGGCGGTTCGCGCACGCTCTGCTCGGGCCGAGCCGGGCCGAGCTGCTGAGTGTCGAGGCGGAACGACTGCAGTCCAGCCGGGCGCGGGGCGTCGAGGCGGCCGAGGCCGAGCGGCGGCGCATCGAGCGGGATCTGCACGACGGGGCTCAGCAGCGGCTCGTGGCGGTGGCCATGGGGCTGGGACGCGCGAAGTCGAAGATGGGGAGCGACCCCGAAACAGCCAAGAAACTGCTGGAAGAGGCGCATGCGGACGCCAAACTGGCGATCAAGGAGCTGCGGGACCTGGCGCGGGGTATCTACCCGAGCGTTCTGGGTGACCGAGGGCTGGACCCGGCCCTGAGTGCGCTGGCGGCGCGGTGCCCGATCGAGGTGGAACTGCAGGTGGACGTGGAGCCGCGGCCGCCGACGAGCGTCGAGAGCGCGGCCTACTTCACGGTCGCCGAGGCGTTGACCAACATCACCAAGCACTCGAACGGGACCAGGGCCACGGTCAAGGTCAACCGAACCGAGACCGGGGTGCTGGTCGAAGTAACCGACAACGGCCAGGGTGGGGCGACGTTGCGGCCGGGCGGCGGGCTCGCGGGTCTCGCGGACCGGGCCGCCACGATCGACGGTGTTGTTGTGGTCGTCAGCCCCGAGGGCGGGCCGACCGTGATTCGAGCGGAGTTGCCGTGCGCGTGGTGATCGCCGAGGACTCGGTCCTCCTCCGGGAGGGCGTCCAGCGCCTGCTGGCCGACGAGGGCATCGAGACGGTCGCGGCCGTCGAGAACGGGGACGACCTGCTCGACGCGGTCGCCGAGCACGAGCCCGACCTGTGTGTCGTCGACGTGCGGATGCCGCCCACGTTCACCGACGAGGGGTTGCGCGCGGCGATCGAGGCGCGCAAGCGCACGCCGAACCTGCCGGTGCTCGTGCTCTCCCAGTACGTCGAGGAGCGGTACGCGGTCGAGCTGCTGGCCGGCGGGGCCAGCGGGGTCGGGTACCTGCTGAAGGAACGCGTCGCGGACGTCGCCGAGTTCGTCGAGGCGGTGCGCCGCGTCGCCGACGGCGGCACCAGCATCGACCACGAGGTGATCACACAGCTCATGGTGCGCAGCAAGAAGAGCCCGGTCGACTCGCTGACCCCGCGCGAACGCGAGGTGCTCAGCCTGATGGCGCAGGGCCTGTCGAACGCGGCGATCGCGTCGTCGCTGGTCGTGTCGGACGGCGCGGTGGAGAAGCACGTCGGCAACATCTTCGCCAAGCTCGGCCTCGAGCCGAGCAACTCCGAGCACCGCCGGGTCCGCGCCGTCCTGGCCTACCTCAACCTGGGCTGACGCTATGGGGGGAGCTTTCCAAGCGCCCAGCGCTTGGAAAGCTCCCCCCATAGCACTAAGCCACGCGAGGCTGAGCCCGGCTGTTGTGCAGCATCGTCGCGCGGCCCGTGCCGTCGTCGCCGAGCAGGACGTGCACGTGGTGCAGGCCCCGCACCGGTTCCACCGCCACCAGGTGATCCGGCAGCAACTGCACCGCGCGCACGGTCTGCTCCGGGATCAGCTCGGCGACATCGGGCCGCAGCGGCTCGACGTGCAGCCAGACCTCGCCGTCACGGACCAACACCTCCTCCCGCAACGACATCGAGGCGTACACCCCGACAGCGCGATGCGGATCGACCGGGATCGGAGTCGCCGGTGGGCCGGGGAACCGCGGGATCTCCGGCAACAACGACCGCAGCGACGCGTGCACCTTGGCAGGCTCACCGCGCAGGGCGACCGCGAACGACGGCGTCACCACCAGCATCGCGTGCTCCCCCGGCGAGTTGCCCTCGTGCCCGGCCACACCCGGCGCCAGGATCCGCCAGCCCAGGCCCCACGCCCCGCCGAGATACCGGTCCGGCACGGGAGCGTGCACGTCCCGCATCACCGCCAGCGCCGGATCCTCCATGTGCAGCCGGGCGAACTCCAGCAGCCCGCGCGTCGAGGCGCGCAGGCCGTAGTGCCCCCGCGCCTCCCACGCGTCGATGCCGGGCAGCCCCAGATCGTCGATCAGCACTGGCAACGGCTTGCCGCGCAACGACTCCACGAGCAAGCCCGCGACCTGCCAGCCGGTCTGGCTGTAGGAGTGCACGGAACCCGGCGGCGTGATCTGCGGCAACCGCGTCAGGTCGCAGTCGACGTACACGTCGCCCTCGAACCCGGCCGAGTGCGTCATCAGGTGCCGCGTCGTGAACGGCACCTCGAACTCGGGCAGGTACGTGCGCACCGGCGCGTCGAGGTCGAGCATCCCGTCGAGGACGAGCCGCTGCACGAGCGTCGCGGTGAACAGCTTGGTGATCGAGCCGACGGAGAACAGCTCGTCCGTGGCGCCGGAGACGACGCCCTCCGACAGCACCGCGGTCACAATTCCTCCACTGTGGACACGAACGACGAAGGCGGCGGCAGCGAGGCGATCTCCTGGGCGACCCGAGCCGCCGCCTCGCGCACCTGCGGTTCCAGCACGGCCGACACGTCGCCACCGACCACCCCGGCACCGGACCGCACGACGGCCGAGGCGTTCACGAAGTGGTCCGCACCCTGCGGCAGCAACAGCTGCGGCACCCCGAGCGCGAGCGCCGTCAACGTCGTTCCCGCACCACCGTGATGGATCACCGCCGAGCAGCGCGCCAGCAACGACCCGAGCGGCACCCACCCCAGCGTCCGCGCGCCCGCTGCGGTCTGCGTCCCCGCGATCACCACCTCGTAGTCGCCGAAGTCCAGCTGCGGCAACGAAGGCAGCACGGTTCCGAACGTCAGCGCGATGCGCGGCCGGTCGTCCAGCACCGGCATCCGCCCGCCGGAGGGCGGCACGTACCGCATCGACCGGCCGAGTCCCTCGGCCAGCCGCAGCGACGGCGGCGTCACGTCGAGCGACAACACCGGTGGCCGCCAGCTCTCCCCCATCGCCGAGGCGATCAGGAACCCGGTCCGCGTCGTCTCCGCGAAGCTCATCCCGTGTTGCACGGCGGGCACGTCGAGCTTGGCCGCGACCAGCGGGCCGGCGCCGTCCAACGGCGTGTGCACCACGACATCCGGGCCCCACGTCTGCGCGAACGCCAGCAGCCCGTCACGCATCAGCGCGGCCAGCTCGGCGAACACCGTCGCGGCGAACGCGAGGTCACCCGGTGAGCGCGCCTGCCGCGTGGTCGCCCGGAAGCCCGGATCGGACGTGAACCGCCCGAACACCCGGTCGACATCCGCCGACGGTGCGACGTCCACGACCGGCAGGCCGCACGACAGCACGGCGTCCAGGCCCGCGGCACCACGTCCGGTCGTCGCCAGCACGACGTCGTGTCCCGCCGTACGCATCGCCCACGCCAGCGGCACCAGCGGCAGGCAGTGCCCGACGCCGGCCGGAGCCGAGAACAGGACCTTCATCCGATCACCATCCGATCCCCCGCCACGACGAGCTCGAACGACCGCCCGCAGGCGGCGCACCAGCAGGAGAACCAGCTCTCGTCGCGCACCCAGAACTCCTGCACGAGGGCCAGCTCCTCACCGCACCACGGGCAGCGCGCCGGAGACGTCAAGGCCCACCTCCGCGTACCGCCGGACGATCTCGTCCACCCGCGTGCTGAACCTGGCGTGCGCGGCGGACAGGAAGTCGCGCACGAACCCGGTGCCCTCGCCGAACTTCTCGTTCTCCTGCGGCAGGTCGATGACGCCGCCGCTCCGGTGCACGCCCATCGGGTCCATCCCGATGCGCACCCGCTCCATCTGCTCGAAGTACATGCGCCGCAACATGATCACGCCGCGGTCGACGGTGCCGAGATGCTCGCGCGAACGGTCGCTGATCCGCCCCTGCGTCACCCACGCCATGATGTCCTGGCCCTCGACGTGGTCGAGGCGGAAGCTGCCGTCCTCCCACTGCCACGGCACCTCGTAGCAGGACACCGGTCCCGGCGAGGGCACGGGCAGCCCGCCCGGCTTGTACGTCGTGTACCAGAGCAGCAACGTGTGCTCGTCGTCGATCGGCGTGCGCAGGTGGAAACCGAAGCTGCCGCCACCGCCGAGCCGCAGCATGTTCGGGAACACCAGCGGATGCCCGACGGACCAGTCGTCCGCGGAAGCGTCCTGCCCCTCCAGCTTGCGCCGCATGAGGATCCCGTAGTCGGTCTTCTCGAACGCCGTCTCCTGGTTGAGCTTCGAGAACGTGCGCGGGATCTCGACGGGCATGCCGCGGCTCGCCAGCCACTCGCTGTACCGCCCGTGCAGCCACGCGACGTGGTCGAGGTCGACCGCGTTCTCCATGATCTGCACGAAGTTGCACGGCACGACCGCCCACCCGACGTCACGGATGGCGTCGTCCCACGTGAAGAGGTCGTACAACGGCAGCACCGGCGCCGGCTGCGGACCGAGGTATGCGAACACGAGGCCGCCCAGTTCCTCGACCGGGTAGGCCCGCGCCTGCACGCGATGCGCGAACGTGGACGACTCGGGCTCACCCGGCTGTTCGAGACACGAGCCGCTGCCGTCGAAAAGCCAGCCGTGGTAAGGACAACGCAGCCCGTCGACCTCGACGATGCCGTGCGACAACGCGGCGCCGCGGTGCGGGCAGCGGTCTTCGAGCAGGTGCACGCTGCCGTCGAGCAGCCGGTACAGCACGAGGTCCTCGCCGAGCACGCGGACGGGCATGAGGTCGTGCGTGCGCACCTGCGAGCTGATCGCGACCGGCCACCAGTACCGGCGCAGCAGCTCGCCCATCGGCGTGCCCGCGCCGAACCGCGTCAGGGTTTCGTTGCGCTCAACGGAGAGCATCAGCAACCACACACCTTGCGCAGCGCGCCGTCGCGCACCATCTCCGTCACCGCGGCGACGTCGTGGTCGAGCCTGCGGTCGCCGTCGAGGAACGCGACCTCGGAGCGCACCAGTTCGTACGCCGCCCGCGTGCCCGCCCCGAGCTTCGCCGGATCACGCAGGTCAGCGGCCTGGCACAACGCCAGGAGGTGGATCGCGACGACATTCTGCACGAGCTCGACGACGGTGCGCGCGTCGCGAGCCGCGATCGTGCCCATGCTGACCTTGTCCTGGTTGTGCGCCTCGGTCGACCGCGAGAACGACGTGGCCGGCATGGTGTTGCGCAACGCCTCGGCGGTCAGCGCCGAGCATGCGATCTGCATGCCCTTGAACCCGTGGTGCAGGCCCTGATCGTCGTCATCGGTGAACCGCGGGATGAGGTTCGGCGTGAGCCCGTTGTTGAACTTCTCGTCGACGATCAACGCGAGCTGGCGGTCCAGCAGGTCACCGACGGACGCGACCGCGGTCTTCAGCGAGTCCATCGCCTGCCCGACGTGCCCGCCGTAGAAGTTGCCGCCGTTGTACACGTTGCCACTGTCCACATCGAACAGTGGGTTGTCGTTGGTGGAGTTCATCTCCACCTCCAGCCACTCGCGCGCCCACCGCGTGGTGTCGCGCAGCACGCCGACCACGTGCGGCGCGCACCGCACCGAGTAGCGGTCCTGGATCGAGTGGTTGAGCTCCAGGAACGACCCGTCCTCGATCGCCGGCAGAGCGCCGAGGACCTGCGGGTAGTCCTTGGACAGCCCGGAGCCGGCGAGCAGCTCCCGCACCTGGGCGGCGCTGCGCACCTGCCCTTGGTGCGGCTTCTGATCGTGGATCACGGCATCGAAGTGCCCGCGGTTGCCCAGCAGCACCTCGGACGCGAGCGCGGTGCACAGGTCCGCCGCGAACGCCAGCTCCTCGGCGTCGTGCAACGCGAGCGCCGCGAACCCGGTCATGAACGACGTGCCGTTGATCAGGGCGAGCGCTTCCTTCGCCTCCAGGGTGACCGGCGTGAGCCCGCACTCCTTCAGGGCTTCCTCGGCCGTGGTCTCCCGGCCCCGGAACAGCACGTCGCCCTCGCCGGTGAGCAGGTTCGCCAGGTAGCACAACGGGACCAGGTCGCCGCTGGCGCCGACCGAGCCGCGCTCCGGGATCAGCGGCAACACGTCGTGGCGCAGACAGTCGAGCAGCAGCCGGACGACCTCGGGCCGCACCCCCGAATACCCGCGCGCCAGGCAGTTCGCCCGGACGGCCATCGTCGCCCTGATCACGTCCGGCTGCGCGATCGGTCCGCTGCCGTTGAGGTGGTACTGGACCAGGTTGCGCTGCAGCGCAACGGTCTTCGCGGCACCGATCTGCCGGATGCAACTCGCACCGAACCCGGTGGTGACGCCGTAGATCGGCTGCCCGGTGGCGATCAGGTGGTTCTTCAGCTCGACCGATGCCGTCATGCGGGCGGCCGCCGCGTCGTCGAGCCGCACGTCCGGCTTGCCCCCGCGGGCGATCCGCACGGCGTCCGCGACGGTGAGCAGGCGGGCTCCGATCGCGATCTGTTCGTTCATGCGCGGCACCTTCTCGGCACCGTGCACAAAAACCGCACAGACACGAATCTCGCCAGGCCCGGTGCTAGCGAACGTGACGTTCGCGGACATCTATGTCCCCATACGTCACGTTCGCTCGTGCGGGAGCAGATCCGGCGGCCGAGTCGGGTGATTCGATCAGGGGTTGGTGGTACTTGCAGACGCGATCTCCCAGCACACGGACGAGATCTGCTGACCGGCCGGCCCGCGGGCTTCGCCAACGCCGTGCACCGCGAAGCGGGCGTCCCCGATCCGAAGGGGGACCCCTTGTCTTAATTCTCCCAGACAGGTCTGACAATTCCGGGCCGCAAGCCGCCTCACCCGGCCGACCGCAGCCCCGCCAGCAACGCCGCCGCCCGCGCCACGGTCGGATCATCCAACGCCGTCAGCAACCCGAAAGCCTGCTCAGCCGCGGTCCGAGCCGCCACGTTCCGCCCCAGAGCCCGCAACACGGGCACGAGCTCGCACAAAGCCTCGGCCTCGATCCGCCGCATCCCGAACCCGTGAAAGAGGTGCCGGGCGAAGTGCAGATCCCGCAACGCCTGCCGGTGCCCACCCAGCGAAGCGCGCACCTTCCCCAGCCACAAAGCGCAGAACGCCTGCCCACGCCGATCCCGGCACTCGGCGAAGATCACGGTCGCGCGGTCGAGCAGCTCCAGGGCGTCGTAGAGCATGTCGAGCTCCCACAGGCAGCGCGCGGTGTTCAGCATCGCGTAGGCCTGACCGGGCAGCTGCCCGACGGCGCGGAACAGCATTCCGGACCGCTCGAACGCCTCCGCGGCCGAGGTGAACGCGCCCAGCCCGAGCTGCGTCCCGCCGATCGCGCTCCACACGTCCGCCTGCAAAGCCTGGTCGCCCAGCTCTCCGGACATCCGCAGCGCCTCGGCCAGGCACGATGTGGCCTCGTCGTAGCGTTCCAGGTACACCAGTGAGGTCCCGATCCGCCGCCGGGCCAGCACACTCCCGTACCGGTCGTCGGCGGCGGTCATCAGGTCCAGCGCCCGCGTCGCGTCCGCCAGCGCCTCGCTGCACCGGCCCGCCTCGTTGAGCCACGTGCTGCGGTACGCGAGCACGTACCCCGCCTCTCCAGGGCAGCCCTCGCTGAGGAACGTGGCCAGGCTGTGGTCGAACAACGCCAGCGCCTCGTCGATCCGGCCCTCCTCCGCCGCCTTGCGGCCGAGTGAGCGTTGCGCCACGGCGAGGTCCAGCGGGTCCACCGCCGAGCGCAGGTCGACCGGGCGGACGTCGAGCACGAAATCGTTGCGCAGCAAGGTCTCGTGCAGCTGCCGCAGCCGTGGTCCCGGCGACACCCCGAGCTGGGTGGAGAGCACATCGGACACCTGCGCGTACGTGTCGAGCGCCTCGGCGTGCCGGCCGCTGCGGTACTGCGCGACGACCAGTTGTTCCCACAGCCGTTCCCGCAGCGGGAACTCGCGCACCAGCCCGAGCAGCTCCGGAATCAACGCGGCGTGCTCGCCGAGCTCCAGCCGCGCCTGCACGTGGTCCTCGACGGCCGCGCGGCGCAGCTCGTTCAGGCGCGCTGCCTCGGCGTGCAGCGCGGACTCGTCCGGGATGCCGTCCAGGGCGTCGCCCTGCCACAGGTCCAGTGCTTCGCCGAGCCGTTGCGCGACGACGACCGGGTCACCCGTCTCGGCGGCGGTCGTGAGCAGCCGCTCGAACTCCGTCAGGTCGCAGTGGTCGACCTCCAGCCGGTAGCCGGGCCGCTGGCTGACCAGCCGCAGCCCGAGCCGCCGCAGCGCGGCCGCGTACGTCCGCAGGTTCGCCGCCGACGAGCTGGGCGGCTCGTCACCCCACAGCGCGCGGCACAGCCGGTCCACGGACACCGGGCGTCCGCCGCCGAGCACGAGGGCGGCCAGGAAGGCCCGCTGCTTGGGCCCACCGAGCGCGACCGATCTGCCGTCGACGATCACCTGGACGGGGCCGAGCAGCCGCGGGCTGACTCCGTCGTGTATCGCCACGACTGCGGATCGTAACGATGATCAATTGAGACGGAGTAGGGCCGAGGGGTTGAAATAGAGCACGGAACGCAGGAAGTCAGACCCTATTTCCCACTCGGCGATCGCTCGCAGCTGCGTCGCGTAGTCGTACGGGATGTTCGGGAAGTCGCTGCCGAACGCGACGCGGTCGCCCAGGTCGGCCAGCCTGAGGGCCCAGTCGTCCGGCAACGGCGCGAACGCCTCGGAGAACGGGACGCCGACCATGGTCGTGTCGATATGCACGCGCGGGAAGCGTCGCACCAGGTCGAGCGCGGGCAGGTAGTCCGGCATGCCCGCGTGCGCGATGACGGCGGTGAGCCGCGGATGCCGTTCGAGCACCTGGGCCAGCACGTCCATCCCGGTGTGCGCGCCCGGAATCGGCCCGTTGCCGGCATGCGTGACGACCGGGACACCCGCCTCGGCGATCATGCCCCACACCGGGTCGAGCAGTGGGTCACGCGGGTCGTAGGCGCCGACCTGCACGTGCACCTTGAAGCACCGCGCGCCGGCGTCCAGGGCCTTGCGCACGTATTCGTCGGCGTCCGGCTCGGCGAAGAAGGTGGCCGTCGGGACGGCCTCGGGAACGCGGGTGCCGAAGTCGAGCGCCCAGTCGTTCAGCCACGCCGCCATGCCGGGCTTGTGCGGGTAGACGAGCGGCGCGAACCCCGTGACGCCGAGGTTCCGCAGCGTCTGGAGTCGCTCTTCCTCGCTGGTCCGGTAGTTGATGGGCCAGATACCGGTTCCGTCGAAATACGACCAGACCTTGTCGAGCACGTTCTGCGGCATGAAGTGAACGTGGATGTCGACGAGGCCCGGCAGCCCCAGCTCGTCGAGCCAGGGCCGGACCTCGTCGTCAGTACCGACCCTTGAGGGCACGGCCGTGCGCCTTGGCGATCTCGCGGTTCGCGTCGCGCTTGGCGATCGCCTGCCGCTTGTCGTAGGCCTTCTTGCCCTGCGCCAGCGCCAGCTCGACCTTGACGTACCCGTCCTTGAAGTACATCTGCAACGGGATGAGCGTCAGGCTCGACTCCTTGGTCTTGCCGATCAGCCGCTCGATCTCCTTGCGGTGCAGCAACAGCTTCCGCTTGCGCCGCACCTCGTGGTTGGTCCAGGTCCCCGCCACGTACTCGGGGATGTGCAGCGCGTGCAGCCAGATCTCGCCGTCGTCGACCTGGGCGAAGGCGTCCACAAGGGACGCCCGCCCCATCCGCAGGCTCTTCACCTCGGTGCCGACGAGCACGATCCCGGCCTCGTAGGTGTCCAGAATGGTGTAGTCGTGCCGAGCCTTGCGGTTCGACGCGATCACCTTCTGCCCGCGTTCCTTGACCATGCTCTGACTCTACGTGACCGCGCCAGCCGTTAAAGCCGCACGTAGAGGCGCAGCGTGACGTAGCCGGTGACCGCCGAGATCATGATCGCGACCAGGAACATCCACGGCGCCGCGTACACCAGGATGTCGAGGTAGCCGATGTTCGGCACGATCCCGGACTCGGTCAGGCTGCCCGACACGCGGCCGAGGAACGCCGCCTTCAGGCCCGCGAGCAGCGCCACGCCGCCCAGCGCACCGACCAGGCCGGTGACCACCGCCTCGATGAGGAACGGCAGCTGCGTGTACCACCGCGTCGCGCCGACGAGGCGCATGATGCCGACCTCGGTGCGCCGGGTGAACGCCGACAGCTGGATCGTGTTCGAGATCAGCAGCACGGACGCGATACCGACGATGAGCGCCATGAGGAGCACGAAGTCGCGCACGCCGTTCAACGCGTCGAAGAACCGCTGCAGGAACTTGCTCTGGTCGTCGATGCTCTTCACGCCGGGCTTGCCGGTGAACGCCTGGACGATCACGTCCGTGCGCTCCGGGTCCGCCAGCTTGACGCGGAACGTCGCCGGGATCGCCTCGGGCCGGGCGAGCTTGAGCAGCTCGGGCTGCGACTCGAAGATCTGCTTGAAGCGCTCGTAGCCCTTGTCGCGGTTCTCGAAGATGACCGAGTCGATGCCGGACGTGGTCTCCAGCTCGGAGCGCAGGCCGGCGCAGGGCTGCTGCGCGCAGTCCTTGTCGTTCGCGCTGACGTCGTTCGTCAGCACGATGGAGACCTCGAGCTTGCCCTGGTAGTTGGCCTGCATCTTGTCGATCGTGCGGACGACGAGCAGGCCACCGCCGAGCAGGAAGAGCGAGATCGCGGTCGTGAGGATCATCGCGATCGTCATCGTGACGTTCCGGCGCAGGCCGGTGATGACCTCGCTGAACACGAAGCTGGTACGCATCGGGGCCGGTGTTCCTTGGGGTCGGGGTCGGGGGTGGGTGTCCTAGCGGCCTACGCCGTAGACACCCCGCGCGTCGTCACGGACGACCTTGCCGAAGCTCAGCTCGACGACGCGGCGGCGCATCGAGTCGACGATGGAGTGGTCGTGGGTCGCCATGATGACCGTCGTGCCGGTGCGGTTGATGCGCTCCAGCAGCAACATGATGTCCTGGCTCGTGTCGGGGTCCAGGTTTCCGGTGGGCTCGTCCGCGATGAGCACGAGCGGCCGGTTCACGAACGCACGGGCGATCGCGACGCGCTGCTGCTCACCACCCGACAGCTCGGTGGGGAAGCGGTCCGCCTTGCCGTCGAGGCCGACCAGCTGCAGAACCTCGGGCACCACCTTGACGATGGTGTTGCGGGGCTTGCCGATCACCTCGAGAGCGAACGCCACGTTCTCCGCCACCGTCTTGGACGGCAGCAGGCGGAAGTCCTGGAACACGCAGCCGATCGACTGACGCAGGCGGGGGACCCTGCGCCGGGACATCTTGGCGACGTCGAAGTTGGACACGTAGACGCGTCCCCTGGTCGGCACTTCCTCGCGCAGCAGAAGCCGCAGGAAGGTCGACTTGCCGGACCCGGAAGGTCCGATCAGGAACACGAACTCACCCTTGTCCATCTCGACGGACACGTCGTCGAGTGCGGGACGCGTGGAGGTCTTGTAGACCTTGGAAACGTGTTCGAGGCGAATCACGAGCGGCGAGTCTACCCGTGGGCTGGGTAAAGCCCCCGTTCCGGTTAACTTTCCCGGTCGATCGGCGAGATCGAAGGAGGCTTCACCTCAGGTGATGCCACGTCGTGAGGCTAAACACCAGATCAGCTCTGGGACTGCTTGCGCCACCGGATGCCGGCCTCGAGGAAGTCGTCGATCTCGCCGTCGAGCACCGCCGACGGGTTGCCGACCTCGTGCTCGGTCCGCAGGTCCTTCACCATCTGGTAGGGGTGCAGCACGTAGGAGCGCATCTGGTTGCCCCAGCTGGAGCCGGAGTCCTTGAGCGCGTCCATCTTCGCCTGCTCCTCCTGCCGCCTGCGCTCGAGGAGCTTGGCCTGCAGGACGTTCATCGCGGTCGCCTTGTTCTGCAGCTGGGAGCGCTCGTTCTGGCAGGAGACCACGATGCCGGTCGGGATGTGCGTCAGGCGCACGGCGGAGTCGGTCGTGTTGACGCCCTGCCCACCGGGACCGGACGAGCGGTACACGTCGACGCGCAGGTCCTTTTCGTCGATCTCGACGTGGTCGGTCTGCTCGACGACCGGAACGACCTCGACGCCGGCGAACGACGTCTGGCGGCGGCCCTGGTTGTCGAACGGCGAGATGCGCACGAGCCGGTGCGTGCCCTGCTCGACACTCAGCGTGCCGTAGGCGTACGGGGCGGTGACGCGGAAGGTCGCGGACTTGATGCCCGCCTCTTCGGCGTAGGAGGTGTCGAAGACCTCGACGCCGTAGCCGTGGCGCTCGGCCCAGCGGGAGTACATGCGCAGCAGCATCTCGGCGAAGTCCGCGGCGTCGACGCCACCGGCCTCGGCGCGGATGGTGATCAGCGCGTTGCGCTCGTCGTACTCACCGGACAGCAGCGTGCGCACCTCGAGGCTCGCGATCTCCTCGCGCAGCTTCGACCGGTCGTTGTCGGCGTCGGCCAGCGCGTCGGCGTCGTCCGCTTCCTCGGCGAGCTCGTAGAGCAACGGGAGGTCGTCGAGACGTTCGCGCAGGCCCGTCACGCGGCGCAGCTCGCCCTGCTTGTGCGAGAGCGCGCTGGTGACCTTCTGAGCCTTCTCCTGGTCGTCCCAGAGGTCCGGGCGCGCGGCCTGCTCTTCCAAGTCGGCGACCTGCGCGCGCAGTCCATCGAGGTCCATCACCGCCTCGATGCTCGAGAGCGTGGCGGAGAGGTCCTTGATGTCAGCTTCGACGTCCGGGTTCACGGCAGAAGATTACGCCAGCACCGGTCGCGGGGTGCGACCGGTGCTCGCACGTGCCGTGAACACGGCCGCTCAGGGGTGTGCCGTTATGGCCACCTTCACGGACGTGAGGTCCGTGAAGGTGGCCATAACGGCACCACCTCAGGCCGTGGGGATGGCGTCCAGGAGCTTGAGGACGGCCTTCGCGTGGGCCAGGCCGAACTCGGCCACCGCCTTCGCGTAGGGGTCCTCCGCGGTCTTCGCGGCCAGCTTGGCGGTCTCCTGCTCCTGCCCGTACGAGGCGCGCGCCGTGTCGATCAGGCTCTGGCGCTGCTTCGCGGTCAACGAGCCGGCGTGCACGAGCCGCAGGATCAGCGGGCTGCGCAGGTGGTCCGGACCGGGCTCGGAGAGCAGCCAGGTCTTGAAGGCCTTCTTGCCCGCCGCGGTGAGCACGTACTGCTGGCTGGAGCGCGGCCCTTGCTTGCCGAGTCGCAGCAGGCCGGCGTCGGCCAGCGCGGGCAGCTCGCGGTACACCTGGCTGCGGGTCACGCTGAAGAACGCACCGAAGCGCTCCCCGGCCTCCGCCACCAACTGGCCACCGGTCTTGGGTCCGTCGTGCAGCAGCCCGAGGAGGGCGGCTGCGGTCGCATTCAGGTCTGACACAACGACAACGTTCCCACGTCCACACCGACCTGTCCACAATGGTCAGCCGTTGAGTCCACAGTGGCTGATCACGGGCTAGCGTTGTTGGGCCATGCGGAGCAACGAAAAGTCGCACTGAGTCGCCGCGTCTCGATCGGCGCCCCTCGTTTGGCCGCTTGACCGTCAGTATCCACCTGGGATGGAAAACCCCTTCGGCGGCAACGAAAACCCGTCCCCCTCACCCGATCGGCGGCACATTCTCACCGGCCGGAGCCGACCGACTACTGCTCCCCTGCACTCCTGTTCCCACAACCCGGTGAACCCGGCGCCGACCCCTGGCCCATCCCAGGTGGACTGAGAAAATGATCACTGCCGGGTCAGGTCTGAGCGCAGGAGGTCGGGGACGATGGGCATGAACATGAAGTGGAAGGACCACAAGGTCGTGCAGCACGCGGCGGCGTGGGCGGCGGGGACGATCCCGGAGCAGCGCGGCAACGACGAGTGCATGGTGTGCGGCAAGACGATCAAGAAGCACCGCACGGTCCACGGTCAGGGGCGGATCTGCAGCAGCATGCTCTGCGCGCGCTACTGGGCGGAGAACATGACCTGAATCACCGCGCCCTTCGCGGGGGCTTGGGGGGCTCGGCCCCCCAATACCATGCGAAAAAGCCCTGTTCGCGATCTCCGCGAACAGGGCTTTCCCACTTTGTAGCGGGGACAGGATTTGAACCTGCGACCTCTGGGTTATGAGCCCAGCGAGCTACCGAGCTGCTCCACCCCGCGCCGCTGTCTTGCTACATGAAGAACTATACACCCTTCAAAAACCACTTTTCACCGCCCCCCACAACCGCCCATTTCCGCAGGTAGAGGGCGACATTTGGTGAGCGCCGAACATCGAGCGATCACCAAACATCTGGTGGGCATCTCCCGCAGGTGGGCCACATCTAGCGGGCGCAGCCGCCCGACGGGCGCAGCCCGAGGGCGGCAAGCCCGCACGTGGGGGGCTTGGGGGGCTCGGCCCCCCAAAATAATGCGAAAAAGCCCTGTTCGCGCATTCCGCGAACAGGGCTCTCCCGGCTTTGTAGCGGGGACAGGATTTGAACCTGCGACCTCTGGGTTATGAGCCCAGCGAGCTACCGAGCTGCTCCACCCCGCGTCGGTAAACAGAACCCTACGGGGTGGAGCATCAACAATGCAAATCGGGTGGTCAGCCCGACGGGGTGGGCGATGGAACGACCGACGAGGGCGGCGGCGTGGACGGCGAGCCGCCCCCGTTCGTGTTGGCCTTGTCGAACCGTTTGATCGCGTCGTCGAGGCGCTGGTACGCCGCGCCGAGCTCGGTGAAGTTGCCGTTCTTCTGGGCGTTGCGGATGTCGGTGAGCGCGGACTGCATGTCCTTGATGGCCTGCTGCAGTTCGGGGCTCAGGTTGGCGTTGGGCGGCGTGGGCGTCGACGGCGTGGTCGACGGCGGCTGGCCGTTGTTGTTCGGGTCGGTCGGCGCCGGCACGGTCGTTCCGGCCCCGGTGAGCACCTGGTCCAGCGCGTCCTTCAGCGTCGAGCCGTAGCCGACCTTGTCGCCGAAGCTGACGAGCACCTTGGACAGCTGCGGGTACGACGTCTGTTGTGAGGCCCGCTCGATGTAGACGGGCTCCACGTAGAGCAGGCCGCCGCCGACCGGCAGGGTCAGCAGGTTGCCGTACACGACGTTCGACTTCTGCTGGTTGAGGATGTTGAGGTCCTTGGAGACCGTGTCGGACGTCAGGAACTGCGTCTGGATCTGCTGCGGGCCCTTCGCGTCCTGCTGCAGCTGCAGCACGCTGATCTTGCCGTAGGTGTCCGGGTCGGAGCTGACCGAGACGTACGACGCCATGAACTCCCGGTTCTGCCGCACCAGCGAGCTGGTCAGCTGGAAGCTCACCTTGTCCGAGTCGTTCGGGTCGCCGGCGAGCACGTAGAACGGCGGCTGCCGGTCCTTGCGCTGCTTGCCCTGCTGTTCCTGGGCCTGCGCCGTGATCACGTTGTCGATCGTCGGGTCACTGGGGACGCCCCAGAACGAGACACCGGAGAAGAAGTCGCGCGGGTTGGTGACGTGGTAGGACGCCAGCGTCTGCCGCTGGACCTTGAACAGGTCCTCCGGGTAACGGAAGTGCGCCCGCAGCTCGGCGGAGATGTCGCTGGACGGCTTGACGGTGCCGGGGAAGACCCCCTGCCACGCCTTGAGCACCGGGTCCTTCTCGTCCATCGCGTACAGGGTCACCGTGCCGTCGTAGGCGTCCACAGTGGCCTTGACCGAGTTGCGGATGTAGTTGACCGGGCGGTTGACCTGCTGGACGACGCCGCCCTCGGTGGTCAGCGAGTCGTTGGTCGCCTCACCGAGCTGCTGCTTCTGCGCGTAGGGGTAGTTGTCCAGCGTGGTGTAGCCGTCGACGATCCAGATGATCTTGCCGTTGACGACGGCCGGGTACGGGTCGCCGTCCACGGTCAGCCACGGCGCCACGGCCTGCACGCGGTCGCGCGGGTGCCGCTTGATGAGGATCTTCGACTCGTCGCCGATGGCGGAGTTGAACAGGATGTTCCGCTCGCCGTAGTTCGCGGCGAAGACGAGCTTGTTGAAGATGCTGCCGACGGACACGCCACCGGTGCCGGTGTAGGTGTACTGCGAGGTGTCGGTGTCGTACTCGCCGCTCGACCCCGCGGGACGGCCACCGACGATGGCGTAGTCGTCGGCGCCGAACAGCTCGCCGTAGTAGGTGCGCGGCTCCTTGACCTCGATGCCGTCGGTGCTGTTGAACAGCTTGCCGTTCGAGGCGATCTCGCCGACCTTGAAGTCGGGGTAGCCGCCGTTGCCGGTGTCAGAGGCGATCGCGTTGACCTTGTTCGCCTCGGCGTAGACGAAGCCGTTGCCGTGGGTGTAGATCAGGTGCCGGTTGATCCAGTCACGCTGGTTCTCCGGCAGACCGCCACTGTTGAGCTCGCGGACGGCGACGATGTAGTCGCGAACCTTGCCGTCCACTGTGTACCGGTCGATGTCGAGCTTGGTCGGGAACCCGTAGAACGGCCGCTGCTGCTGCAGCTGCGTGAACGTCTTCGCCAGCACGGCCGGGTCCAGCAGGCGGATGTTGCCGAGCGTCGCCTGGTCGCCGCGCAGCTCTTCGAGCGACACGTTCTGCTTGCCCTCGTAGGGCTTCGTCTGAACCTTGTCCTCGGTGAGCCCGTACGCCTGTTTGGTGGCGTCGATGTTGCGCTGGATCGACTGGGCTTCCTTCTCGATCGCGTTGGGCTTGACCGAGAACTGCTCGAGAACCGCGGGCCACGCAGCACCGACCAGCACGCTGGACAGCACCAGCAGCACGGTCGCGATCGCGGGCAGCTGAACGTTGCGCATGAACGCGCCGGCGAAGAACGCCGCGGCGCAGAACACCGCGATGCACAGCAGAATCAGCTTGGCGGGCAACACCGCGTTGAGGTCGGTGTAGCTGGCGCCGTCGAACTTCTCGTTACGGTTGGAGAAGAGCAACTCGTACCGGTCGAAGAAGTACGCGACGGCCTTCAACAGCACGAACGAGCCCGCGACGAGCGCGAGGTGCAGCCGAGCGGGGCTGGACAACTGCCCACCGCGCCCGGCGAGCCGGATGCCCCCGAACAGGTAGTGCCCGACAACCGCGCCGATGAACGAGATCGCGGTCGTGATGAACAGCCACGACAGCAGCCACTCGAAGAACGGCAGCTTGAACGCGTAGAACCCGATGTCGTGCCCGAACTGCGGGTCCGTGACACCGAACGAAGTAGCGTTGAAGAACAGCTGCACCTGCTGCCAGTCGGCCTGCGCCGACGCACCCGCGATCAACGCGATGAACAGCGGAATGCCAAGCCCGAACAGGCGCATCCGCCGCATCACGACGGTGCGGTAGCGCGCCACCGGGTCGTCCGGCCCGGCGACCGGCACGAACACCGGACGCGACCGGTAGGCGAGGTAGAGGTTGAGGCCCACGACGCCGCCGACGAACACACCGACCGCCAGGAACAACCCCAGCTTGGTCAGGATCTCGGTGGTGTAGACGTTGCGGAAACCGACCTCACCGAACCAGAGCCAGTTCACATAGGTGTCGAGCAGCCGTGATCCGGTGATCAGTCCGAACAGCAGCACCACACCGACGATGAGCAGGATTCGGCTGCGCCGGGACAGTTTCGGCAGTCCGACCGGAGGCCTAGTGGCCACGAGGCACGCTCCTGGATCGCGGTCTTGAGATACGTACGTTTAGTCCAACTCTACGGACGGCGCCGCGGGTTCCCGGCCGGGTCCGTCGTTTTACTATGGCCCGCGTGTCACCGAGTGAAACGCCCGCAGTCGTGCTGCCCACCGTCGCCCGCGAGGTGGAGGAGTTCGTAGCCTCCGGCGGCTGGGACCAGGCCCCCCAGCTGTTCGCCCTGGTCTCGACCGCGGACCTGATCGCGCAGCAACCCTCACTGGCCGCGCAACTCGACCCCGTGGCGTCCCCGCTGACACCGATCGCGCAGGACTCCCTGCCCGAGTCAGACCTGGGTGAGGCGCTGGCCGGTATCGAGTGGCCTCCTGCCGTGCACGGATGCGCACTCGCTCAGGAGATCGTCGTACTGCCTCCGGACGCCGAGTCCGAACTGGCTTCGTCGTCTTTGGATGACGAGGCCGCGAGGCGGTTCGCCGCTGAGCACCCGCAGCGGCGGGAGGCAAGGTTGGTGGCGGCCGTCGTGCGGGATGGGACCGTCTCCTGCGTGCTTCGGCTGCGTGGGACCTCCGAGATTCCCGAGGAGGTCGTCGAGCACCCGGAGCTGGCACCGAACCTGACGAAGGCGCTGCTACAGACGCTGCAGCCCTGAGCTTGGGCGGCCACCGGGGTCCGGGAACGTACAACTCACCGGTCGGGAACCTACGACTCACGGCCCGCGAACGTACGACTCGCGATGCGAAGCGAGCCCCCACCCCGCGCGCCAGCGCGCACAACCACCAGGTGGTGGGCCCCTCCCGTCGCATCGCAGGCGAAGCCCTGCCGCATCCGAGACCCCAGGTCAAGCACGCT
The DNA here is from genome assembly GCF_030269605.1 of Lentzea sp. NBRC 105346. GTDB lineage: Bacteria > Actinomycetota > Actinomycetes > Mycobacteriales > Pseudonocardiaceae > Lentzea. Next base: position 31,872 of record NZ_BSTQ01000006.1, on the reverse strand, counting down.
TTTCGCTTGACCTGGGGTCTCGGATGCGGCTGCCTCAGGTGCGATGCGACGGGAGGGGCACACCACCCCAACGCAACCCACTACGAAACCGGACCACCGGGAGGGCCCCTCTTTGAGCTGAGCCGGGGTCCGGGGCGGAGCCCCGAGCAGGAAAAGGCGACCACGCACGAAACCGACAGCCAAGGCGCAACCACGCACCCAACCGGCAGCCAAGGCGCAACCACGCACGAAACCGGCAGCCAAGGAAAGTCAGCGCGTCAACCCAAACCCAGCCACGAACGAAAGCCGCCGCGTCACCACAACGAAAGCCTCAGCAGCCCGGCGTCGGCTTCCCGCTAGCCAGAGCCTCCAACGAGGACACAGCATCGGCCAGCTTCTCGACCTTGATCAGCTTCATCCCCTCAGGCGTCTGCTGCCGAGCATCCACACAGTTAGCGGCCGGCACGAGGAACGTAGTAGCCCCAGCCTCCCGAGCCGCAACCATCTTGAACGCAATCCCACCGATGGGCTTCACAGTCCCATCACCCTGAATCTCCCCGGTCCCTGCAATGTTCTGCCCACCGTTGAGCTCCCCAGGCGTCAACTTGTCAACAATCGCCAAAGCGAACATCAACCCGGCAGACGGCCCACCCACATCCGACAAACTAATCTTGATCTTGAACGGCGTATCCGCCCGATCCACCGGCAGGATCCCGATGAACCCGGACGGCCGACCATCGTCACGAGTCCCGAGCACCAGCTGAGTCGACTTCGAAGTGCCATCAGCCTCGAACGACACCTCAATCCGATCACCGGGCTTGGTGTTCTCCAACGCAGCACGCACGTCATCCGCACTAGCGACCTGCTTGCCATTCACATTGAGCATCCGAGCACCAAGCGGGATGACCCCATCGGCCGGACTACCCTTGGTGATCTCGTTGGCGACGACCTTCCCCGGATACCCGAGGTAGTGCAGAGCGGCCACCTCAGCGGAGGTCTGCGAGTCGCTGAACGCCTTCTGGTTCTGCTGCTGGACCTGTTCCTCGGACTCGCCCGGCTTGAAGAACTCCTCGCGCGGCGCCAGCGCGTAGCGGCCGCTGAGCCAGAGGCCCAGGGCGCCGAACAACGAGACGTCGTCGGTGAGCGACACCGTCGTCATCGTCAGCGTTCCCTTGGTGGGGAACGTGTTCTGGCCCTCGACGCTCACCACGGCGGTGCCCTTGGCCTCGCCCAGCGTGTCGTAGGTCGGCCCCGGTCCGAGCGCGACGTACGGCACCTTCGCGAAGCCGCCGAGCAGGCCGAGCACGGCTACGACCACGAAGCTGATGATCAACGTCCACGTGCGTCGGGTGAGGCCGCGCTCCTTGGGCGGAGGGGCCGCGGGCACCGGATCGGTCGTGACGGTTTCACTCACGGCTGAACAGCGTACGACCAAGTGGATCCGCGTACGGTAGAGGCATGAGTGACGTGCCGTTCGGGTTCAACCCGCACGATCCCGACGACAAGAGCGGACAGCAGGGAAACCCCTTCGACTTCAGCCAGCTCGGCAACATGCTGAGCCAGCTCGGAGCGATGCTGAGCAGCGCCGGTTCGTCCAGTGGCCCGGTCAACTACGACCTGGCCAAGCAGATCGCGTTCCAGCGGCTGTCCTCCACGACGACAACGATCGGGTTCGCGCCCGACCAGACTTCCGCCGTGACCGACGCGGTGCACCTCGCCGAGATGTGGCTCGACCCCGTCACCGCGCTGCCCGCGGGCACCCGCGTCACGCAGGCGTGGACGGCCCGCGACTGGGTGGAGCGCACGATCCCGACCTGGCAGCGCCTGTGCGACCCGGTCGCCCAGCGCATGTCCGGCGCCTGGGTCGACGCGATGCCCGCCGAGGCCAAGCAGGCCGCCGGGCCGCTGCTGTCGATGCTCGGGCAGATGGGCGGCATGGCGTTCGGCTCGCAACTCGGCAACGCGCTCGCGCAGCTCGGCTCCGAGGTCCTCACGTCCACCGAGGTCGGCCTTCCGCTCGGCCCCGAGGGCACTGCGGCTCTGCTGCCCGCGAACATCGAGAAGTTCACCGAGGGACTCGAACGGCCCGCCTCCGAGGTGATGGTCTTCCTCGCCGCCCGCGAGGCCGCCCACCAGCGCCTGTTCTCGCACGTCCCGTGGCTGCGCCAGCGCCTGCTCGACACGGTCGAGGAGTACGCGCACGGCATCAAGGTCGACACCTCGGCGCTCGAGGACCTCGCGGGCAAGATCGACCCGGCCAACCCGGCGTCGATCGAGGAGGCCATGTCGTCCGGCGTGCTGGAGCCCCAGACGACGCCCGAGCAGAAGGCCGCGCTCGCCCGGCTGGAGACGCTGCTTGCCCTGGTCGAGGGCTGGGTCGACGTCGTCGTCGACGCCGCGGTCTCCGAGCGCCTGCCCGGCGCCAACGCCCTGCGCGAGACCCTGCGGCGCAGGCGCGCCTCGGGCGGTCCGGCCGAGCAGACGTTCGCGACGCTGGTCGGACTGGAGCTGCGGCCGCGCCGGCTGCGGGCCGCCTCCGCGCTGTGGAAGCTGGTCGGTGACCAGCACGGCCTCGAGGTCCGGGACGGCATCTGGGAGCACGCTGAGCTCGTGCCGACCGCCGAGGACCTGGACGACCCGCTGGAGTTCGTGGAACGCCTCGCGGAGACGCGCAAGGCCCTCGAGGACCCGATCGCGGAGCTGGAGCGCACGATGCGCGAGGCCGAGAGCAAGGATCCGGAAAGCGAATAGTCGCTGGTCGCGGGGCTCTCCCGGCCCCGCGAACCGCGTGTCGCCCGTTCCGCCCCCGCGTGTTGCCCACTCAGCACCGCCGAGTGGGCCGTTCAGTCCTCGGTGATCCCCAGCCCGGCTGCCGCCGACAGCCCTTCGAGGTACCCGATCGCGCGCTCCGACTTCGGGTACCGGTGCACCAGCGCCCAGAAGTCCTTCCCATGCCCCGGCACCCGCAGGTGCGCCAGCTCGTGCACCAGGACGTAGTCCAGGACCCAGCCCGGCACCTCACGCAGCCGCTCGGACACCCGGATGGTGCCCTCCGTGGGCGTGCAGGACGCCCACCGCGTACGCATGGGCGGCACCCAGCGCACGGACGTCGGCTCGAACGCCTCGTCCAGGTACTTGGCGTTCAGCTCGGCACATCGGATCAGCAACGCCTCGTCCGACGTACGCGCAGGCGAGCGACGGCGCGTCTCGCTGCGCTGCAGGCGGCTGAGCATCTCAGCCACCCAGTGCTTCTCTTCCCCCTTGGTCATTCGTGCAGGTAGGAGCACGACTACGGTGTCGCCCTCCCGGTACGCACTGACCATGCGACGGCGTCTGGGGCTCCGTCGCACCTCCACCCGCGGTTCGGCCATGGAGCAACCGTAAAGCCCAGCACCGACAATTCGCGGCCACCAACCGGCGGCTCGTGGGCACCCGGCGGGTGAAGTTACACCGATCGGCGGCTAGACACGCGCCGCTATACATGCGGCGAATCGCACCCTTCCGGAGGTACGGTCGCGGCAAGGTCCCCGAGTGTGTCCGCACTCACAACTGCAAGGGAGGGGCTGTGGCCGAGAAATACAACGGCTACTGCGTGAAGTGCCGCGAGAAGCGTGACTTCGACGGCAAGGTCGAGGAGACCAACGGCCGGCGGATGGCCAAGGGCACGTGCCCTGTCTGCGGGACGAAGATGACGCGGATCCTCGGAAAGGCCAAGGTCTGAGTTTCCGCTGGCAGGGGGCCTGGCCCCCTGCCAGTCTCAGCACCGTGGACCAACGTCCGAGAACCCGGCCGGGCCTCGCCGTCGTGCGGCGCGGGCCCGGTGAGCTGCAGATCGGTGTAGATCCCAGGCACGCGGTCGTCGTCGGCGAGCTGCCCGAGGCGTTCGTCGACGAGCTGCTCGCGTTGGACGGCCGGCACACTGTCGCTGAACTGGGTGAAAGAGTGCGAGAGCGGGGCGAAGATCCCGCCGAGTTGATGTCCGTGCTCGCCCACCTCGACGAGGCCGGTGTGCTCGACCGGCCACGGCCGAGCGCGCCGCCGGGCATCGCGGTGCACGGCGAAGGCGAGCTCGCGGAGACGATCCGCGCCCTGCTCGGCGAACCGCCGGCGAAACCCGAGCTGACGATCGTCACCGGCTTCCCCGCCCCCGAGGTCGTTGCCCGGCTCATGCACGACCGGACCCCGCACCTGGCCGTACGCGCGAGAGAAGGCGTCGGTGTCGTCGGACCGCTCGTCCTCCCAGGCCGCACCAGCTGCCTGACCTGCGCGGACCTGCACCGGACCGACCGTGACCCGTGCTGGCCGGCGATCGCCGCGCAGCTCGTGGCACGAAAACCGCCGGAAGACAAGATCCTGGCGACCGCGACGGCTGCGCTGAGCGTCACACAGGCGCTGCTGATAGTGGATTTCGTGCGTGGCGGGCGCACCAGGCCGCCTACCTGGAACGCGGCGCTCGAACTGCACCCGGCGTCCGGAGAATGCTCTCAGCGAAGCTGGCAGCCGCACCCTGACTGCGCGTGCTCCGCACATAACATGACCTGGTGACCGAGATTCCGCGCAAGGCCGTGCAGCGCACCGCCAAGCTCGCCAGCCTTCCGCTCGGTGTCGCCGGTCGCGTGGTCGGCGGCTGGGGGAAGCGCCTGACGGGACGCAGCTCGGAGGAGGTCAACGCCGAGGTCACGGCGAAGACCGCCGAGCAGGTGTTCGCGGTGCTCGGCCAGCTCAAGGGCGGCGCGATGAAGTTCGGCCAGGCGCTGAGCGTGTTCGAGGCCGCCGTGCCGGACGAGCTCGCCGCGCCGTACCGCGAGGCGCTCACCAAGCTGCAGCACGCCGCGCCCCCGATGCCCGCACGCACCACGCACCGGGTGCTCGCCGAGCAGCTCGGGTCGTCGTGGACCAAGCGGTTCGCCGAGTTCGACGACGAGCCGGCCGCGTCCGCGAGCATCGGGCAGGTGCACCGCGCGGTGTGGCATGACGGACGCGAGGTCGCGGTCAAGGTCCAGTACCCCGGCGCGGACGAGGCCCTGCGCGCGGACCTCAAGCAGCTGCTGCGGTTCTCCCGGCTGATCCAGGCGATCATGCCGGGCACCGAGGTGCGCCCGCTGCTGGAGGAGCTGCGCGACCGGTACCTCGAGGAGCTCGACTACCGCGACGAGGCCAACAACCAGCGCGCGTTCGCCAAGGCGTTCGCGAACGACGAACACGTCGTCGTTCCGAAGGTCGTCGCGTCGTCGCCGAAGGTCATGGTCACGGACTGGATCACCGGCACCCCGCTGTCGGCGATCATCCGCGAGGGCGGGGTCGAGGAACGCGACCTTGCGGGCAAGCTGTTGTCGGAGTTCCACTTCTCGGCGCCGTCACGGTCCGGCCTGCTGCACGCCGACCCGCACCCCGGCAACTTCATGCTCGGTGAGGACGGCCGCCTGCGCGTGATCGACTTCGGCGCGGTCGCCCGCCTGCCCGACGGGCTGCCGAAGACGCTCGGCCGGATGACCCGGCTGGCGCTCGAAGGCCGGTCCAACGACCTGCTCGACCTGCTGCGATCAGAGAACTTCATCCGTGAGGGCACGGTCCTGCACGCTGAGGACGTGCTCGGCTACCTGGCGCCGTTCGTCGAACCGCTGCGCGCCGAGTCGTTCCACTTCACCCGCCGCTGGCTGCAGAAACAGGCGGAACGGGTGGGCGACCTGCGCAGCCCGGACTCGCAGACGGGCCGGTCGCTGAACCTGCCGCCGCAGTACCTGCTGATCCACCGCGTGACGCTGGGCGCGACCGGCATCCTGTGCCAGCTCGACGCCCACGTGCCCGCGCGCGCGATCGTGACGCGCTGGCAGCCGGGGTTCGAAGAGGACTAGTTGTCCACAGATCGCCGAGCGGCGGCCCGCGGACGTGGCCGCTGCTCCACGATCGACGCATGGACACCATCACCACTACCCGTGACCTGCGCAAATCCGGAGTCGCCCCGCGAGTGATCGCCGCTCGCTGCCGTCCCGGCGGCCCGTGGCAGCAGGTGTTGCCGGGCGTCGTGCTGTTGAAGGACGGCTACCCGACCCGTGCCGAACGCCTGAAAGCCGTGCTCGCGTTCGCCCCCGGCACGATCATCACCGGCGTCGACGCCCTGCGCGTGCTGGGCGCCGACTTGCCCGAGCCGTCGTTGATCCACGTGCTGCAGGGCCCCAACCAGCGCCTGAACGGCCAGGGCCTGCTGTTCGAACGCACCTCGCGCCCGCCCGCGACGGTCGAGGCCGACGGGCTGGTGGTCGCCGAACCCCATCGGGCCGCCCTCGACGCCGCCCGGCGCGAGTCCGAACCGATGCGGGTTCTCCGGATCTTGGGCGCGGCGCTGGACCTGTGCTGTCTCGACGGTCTGCGCACCGAGCTGGACGCGGGCACGAGCCGCGGTTCCGCCGTGGTGCGGAAAGCACTTACCGCATTGTCCTACCAGTACTCGGCGGGCAGCTTGCCTTCGATGTCACGCACGTGCTTCTTGGCGCACACGTGACACAGCCAGCGTTCGCTGACGCCTTCGCGTTCGACGGACCACGCGAGCAGCTCGAGCGGATCGGTCACCGAAGATCTCAGCCGCCCGCAGTAATAACAGGACGCCGTCACGGCTTACGTCCCATGTGGACGGTATCGGTCATGAGCATGAAGACGTCGTCGCGCGCACCGAGGAACTCGGAGTCGCGCGGGTTCAGCAACCGCCGCAGCGCGGCGCGGTCGGACGCGTGCAGCCGCGGCCCGCACACCTCGGCGAGCCAGCCGAGCCGCTCGACGGCCCAGTCCCGCACGACCTGCTTCGCCGGCGCGGGGTGGTCGATCACGAAGCTGAACGCGCTGATCTCCCCGAGCCCGGCGTCGCCGAGCGCGACGTTCCAGCCCACCGGCAGCTGCACCGCGCCGGGAATCCCCTCGCGCATCGTGCAGAACCACTCCGCCCGCGCCGCGGCGAGCCGATCCTGCAGCCCCGGCTCGCCGACGCCGAGGTCCCACGGCAGCATCCGCCCCTCGAGCCCGCCTTCGGCCAGCGCCAGCCAGCCACCCGGCGCCAGGGCTCCGACCAGGCGTTTCACCGCTTTGAGTTGATCAGGCAGGTGATGCACCACCCGCGACGCCCACACGAGGTCCGCCGGCTTGCCGAACCCGGCCGGGTCCTCACTGGCGAGATCGGCCAGCACCGGTTTCACGGTCAGCGCGCCCAGCGAGCGCGCCGCGGACGTCGCCGCGTCCAGCACCTCGGGCACCGCGTCGACCAGCACGAGCGTCCCGCCACCGCGCGCCGCGAGCGCCTCGGCCAGCGGCACGCTCATCGCGCCGACGCCGCACCCCACGTCGTAGACCGTCGGGTTGTCGGGCAGCGGCCGGACGAGTCTGCGCGCGACCACCCGCAACGCCTCGGCCTCCAGCTCCGCCGTCCGCCGTGCCGCGGCGACGCGCGCTGCCCAGTCGATTCCGTCATGAGTGTGTTGCGCCACACGACGACGGTACGGAGGAACGGCCCGGCCCGCCATCCACTAACCCCGTGGATCAAGGACCACGCGAGTCCCACCCTCGCGCACCCCGTGTCCCACCTTCATGCAGTCACGAAGGTGGGACACGGGGTGCGTAAAGGTGGGACTCGCGGGTAGGAGCGGGGCCGCCACCCCGGAGGAGTGGCGGCCCGGCTGTTCAGTTGTGGTTAGAGGGAACGGTCGAAGCGCGCCGCCCTGCGAGCGGCCCAACTCGACAGCCGCCGCCACCTCTGGGCGGACGACAGCCGATGGGCCAGGCGTTGCTCCTCGGCGTACCTCTGTGCTTCATGTATTCGTATCCGGACCAGCTCTTCGTTGAGAGACATGGTGTTCATTCCCTTGCTGTCGTAGTCATGGCGCGGCAGGTCGATCAGCTGGGTGTTCACGCGGCGGCCTCCGTAACAGCGGCGTCCTTGCGGGGACGGCCACGGGGACGCTTGCGCGCGATCACGACACCGCGCTCGAAGATCTCGCCACCCCAGACGCCCCACGGCTCGTGCCGTGCGAGCGCACCGGCGAGGCACTCGGCGAGGACCGGGCAGGTCGCGCAGAACGTCTTCGCCTTCTCGAGGTCGGCGGGGGCGTCGGCGAACCAGAGGTCCGGGTTGTGGGTGCGGCAGGGCAGGTCAAGGCCCTCCGCGACGTCCGGCAGTGTCTCGCCCGAAAGCGGGACAGTTGCGGTCAACATCAGGTTTTCTCCTTGTGTGGGGTAGTGCAAAAAACACGAAGGCCGCGGACTCTGTGCGAGTCCGCGGCCTTCGTGAGTCAGGATGGGTCCTGATCGACGTCGGGTCGTCAGGTCCTTCTCACGTGATGTGCGGACAGCACACTCGTGTAGTTGTTCGGAACGTCAGTGGTGATCGGCACCAGGACAGACTGCGCCTGCGCGCGGTCACGAACCTGGATGAGGGCAGACTTGTCCCGCTGAGCGGCACTGCCGGCTGGCACGCAAAGACCCCCGGACATGAGGTGGCCGAGAGCGCGCGAAGTCGTGAAGATCTCCACGGGTGCCACCTCCTCTAGAGGGCTGATGCGAGTAGTAGTTCTTCTTCCCCAGACGGGCCTTCCGGCCCGGCCAATGCAGGTTATGACCCCCTGCTAGGGGTGTGCAACCGATTTAACGAAACTCGTCCGAAGTTGTGGGTCAGTACCCGCTACCTGCGCGGACGAGCCCGAGGACGTCGCTGCCGAACTTGTCGAGCTTCGACGCGCCGATGCCGGAGATCGCGACGAGTCCCGCCGTGTCCATCGGCCGCTGCTCGGCGATCGCCACGAGCGTCGCGTCGGTGAACACGACGTAGGCGGGCACCTTCAGCTCACGCGCCCGCTCGGACCGCCACGCGCGCAGCCGCGTGAGCAGCTCCTCGTCCACATCGGACGGACACGACAGGCAGCGCCCCAGCTTGACGGCCTGCGCCTCGACCAGCACGCCGGCACACACGCGACAGGTCGGCTTCTCCTTCTTGGGGGTGGCGGCACGGGCCACCCGCGCCGCCGGGTGCTCGTCGGGCAGCAGGCCGTAGAGAAAGCGCGAGCGCCGCCGGTACTTCCGGCCGCCCGCGGCACGCGACAGACCCCATGAGAGCCAGAGGTGTTCACGCGCACGGGTGACGCCTACATAAAGCAGCCGGCGTTCTTCCTCGACCGCGGCCTCGTCGCCGTCGGCGTACTGGATGGGCAGCGTCCCCTCGACGAGCCCGACGAGGAACACCGCGTCCCACTCGAGGCCCTTCGCCGCGTGCAACGACGCCAGCGTCACGCCCTCGACGGTCGGCGGGTGCTGCGCCTCGGCGCGCATGTCGAGCTCGGCGCAGAACCGGGGCAGGTCCGCGCCCGGCAGCGCGGCCTCCAGTTCCTCGGCCACCTCGACCAGCGCGAGCAGCGACTCCCACCGTTCCCGCGCGGCACCACCGGCGGGCGGCTCGTCGCTCAGCCCGACCCGTGCCAGCACGGAACGCACCACAAGAGGAAGCGAACCCTCGACGGAGCCGGCGGACCGCAGGGCGATCATCGCCTGCCGCACCTCCGCGCGTTCGAAGAACCGCTCGCCGCCACGCACCAGATAGGGAATGCCGAACGAGGCGAGCGCCTGCTCGTAGGCCTCGGACTGGGCGTTCACCCGGTAGAGGATGGCGATCTCGGACGCCGCCACCCCGTTGTCCATCAGCTTCTTGATCTTCGCGGCGACCGCGGCCGCCTCGGACGGCTCGTCGTCGAACTCGTGGAACACCGGCGCGGGTCCCTCGGGACGCTGGCCGACCAGCCGCAGCCGCGACCCGGCCGGACGTCCGCGCGCCCACTTGATGACCTCGTTGGCCAGCGCGACGACCTGCGGCGTCGACCGGTAGTCGCGTTCCAGCCGGACGACGACGGCCTCGGGGAACCGGCGCGGGAAGTCGAGCAGCGGCCGCGGCGACGCCCCCGCGAAGGAATAGATGGTCTGGTTGGCGTCCCCGACGACGGTGAGGTCGTCGCGGTCGCCGAGCCACGCGTCCAGCACGCGCTGCTGCAACGGCGTCACGTCCTGGTACTCGTCGACGACGAAGCACCGGTACCGGTCGCGGAACTCCTGCGCGACCTCGGCGTTGTCCTCCAGCGCGGCGGCGGTGTGCAGCAGCAGGTCGTCGAAGTCGAGCATCTGCGCCTCGGCCTTGAGCGCCTCGTACCCCTGGTAGACGCGGACGATCTGCTCGGCGGGCGCCGGGATGTCGCGCTGCGCGCGGGCGGCCGCGGCCGGGTAGTCCTCGGGCGCGATCAGGGATGCCTTGGCCCACTCGATCTCGGACGCGAGGTCGCGCAGCGCCTCGGCCTCGGTCGGCAGGCCGAGGCGGGTGGCGGCGCGGCCGATGATGCGGATCTTGTGGTCGACAAGCTCCCAGCGTGGTCCGCCGATCACCCGCGGCCAGAAGTAGCGCAGCTGCCGCGAGGCGGCGGCGTGGAACGTGACGGCCTGCGCGCCGTGGACTTCGAGCGCGCGCAGCCGAGTGCGCATCTCGCCCGCGGCGCGCTTGGTGAACGTGACGGCGAGGACCTGACCGGCCGCGACATGCCCCCGTTGGACCAGGTGGGCAATGCGATGGGTGATGGTCCGCGTCTTGCCGGTCCCCGCCCCCGCCAGCACGCACACCGGACCGCGGGGCGCCTCGACCGCGGCCCGCTGTTCCGGATCGAGTCCCTCCAGCAGCGCGTCCACGTCCGGCAGTCTCGCAGATGGCCGAGTGATGCCTGAGAACGGAGCGCCGTATCCTGGTGGGTATGGCTGGAAAGCAGGACAAGTCGGCTGCCAAGGAAGCGACGAAGGCCCGGCGCGCGGCATCTCGCGAACGGCGCAAGCAGATCTTCGAGGCGTTCAAGATGCAACGCCGCGAGGACAAGGCGCTCGTTCCGCTGATGCTGGCGGCGGTGCTCGGCGCGACCGCGGTCGCCGTCGTCGCCGGCCTGCTGCTCAAGATGGTCTGGGTGTTCGTCCCGCTGGGCATCGCCGTCGGCCTGCTGCTCGCGGTCGTGATCTTCGGCCGCCGGGTGCAGCGCAACGTCTACGCGAAGGCGGACGGTCAGCCGGGCGCCGCGGCGTGGGCGCTGGAGAACCTGCGCGGCCGCTGGCGCGTTACCCCCGCCGTCGCGGGCACCACCCAGCTCGACGCCGTGCACCGCGTGGTCGGCCGGCCGGGCATCGTGCTCGTCGCCGAGGGTGCCCCGCACCGCGTGAAGGGCCTGCTCGCCCAGGAGAAGAAGCGCATCGCCCGCGTGGTCGGCGAGACGCCGATCTACGACGTGATCGTCGGCGCCGAGGAGGGCCAGGTCCCGCTGCGCAAGCTGCAGAGCCACCTCATGAAGCTGCCGCGCAACATCTCCACCGCGCAGGTCGACAGCCTGGATACCCGCCTCGCCGCGCTGGCGAGCCGCGGCGCCGCGATGCCGAAGGGCCCGCTGCCGCAGGGCGCCAAGATGCGCAACGTCCAGCGCACGATGCGCCGCCGCTAGTAGCCGAACGACTCCATCACGGCCCCGGAAGGCGAATCGCCTCCGGGGCCGCGTTGTCGTCGAAAGTTTCAACCGCGTGCGGCGCACCCCCAGAGGTGAACCCGCCGTCTGTCTCGAATCGCCGTTGGACTGTCCCAATTGGACCTTGTCTTAAGTGTTTCCCGAACACCCGAGTGGATCTATCGGCACCTAATGTGACCTGCATGACAACGAGGTCAGCGGGTCTCCCCTACCGGCTCCCCTACGACCCCTAGGCACTTCACCAGCCTTGGGGGCGGCGATTGCCGCTGGTCAGTAACTTTCGATAGCGTCAGTGCACCGCCGCTGCACACCCACGGTGACCGAAGGGCTCCACCATGTGCTCGGTCTGCGGTGCGGCAGCCAACGGCCGTGCCCGCTACTGCTCCAACGCCTGCCGCCAGCGCGCCTACCGCAGTCGCAGCAGAGAGACCGCCCCTGCGACGCGTTTGACACCACCAGCCACTTTGGACAGCTTCGTCGGCCGCGACGACGAGCTCGCCGAGCTCGGCAAGCTGCTGCGCCGCGTCCGGCTGCTCACCCTCGTCGGTCCCGCCGGCGCCGGGAAGACGCGGCTGGCGCTCGAGCTCGTGGCGCGACAGCCCGAGGTGCGCCTCGTCGACGTCGCGAAGTACGGCCCGGCCGAGATCGCGGACGAGGTCGGCGAAGGGAAGTGCTTGCTGTTGCTGGACAACTGCGAGCACGACATCGACGCGTGCGCCCGGCTCGCCGAGACGCTGCTGGGCCGCTGTCCCGGTCTGCGCATCCTCGCGACGAGCCGCGAGGCCCTGCTGGTGCCCGGCGAGACCGTGTTCGGGGTGCCTCCACTACGGCCGGACGCGGCAGCGACGTTGTTCTCCGACCGCGCGCAGGGCGATGTCGGACGGTCGGAGGTCGTCGACCGGATCTGCACGCGGCTGGACCGGCTGCCGCTCGCGATCGAGCTGGCCGCGCGGCTCGTGCCCGCGTTGCCGCCGGCGGAGATCCTGGCCCGGCTCGACCAGCGGCTCGACCTGTTGACCGTCGGCGGCCGCACGTGCGCGTCGCGGCACCGCAGCCTGCGGGCCGCGATCGAGTGGAGCTACCGCTCGCTCGACCCGGCCGAGCAGCGCGTATTCCGCACGCTTTCCGTGCTGCCCGGCGGGTTCGACCTCGCCACGGCGAGCGCGATCTGCGAGATCGACGCGGCCCGGCTCGCCGTGCTGGTGACGTCGCTGGTGGCGAAGTCGCTGGTCGTCGCGGGCGACGGCCGCTATCACCAGCTGGAGTCGATCCGGCTGTACGCGCACGAACGGCTCGTCGAGGCGGGCGAGCGGGAGGCGGCGCAGGACCGGGTCGTGGCGTGGCTGGGTGAGGTCACCGGCCCGGTGTTCACGCCGGCCGCGGTCGGCGACGGCCGCTGCGACCTGCCGATCGCGACGACCCCGTCGCTCTACTGGTGGAGCCAGGGGCACACCGCCGAGGGACGGCGCCTGCTGAACGAGACGCTCGCGCGTGGTGACGCGCCGGAGGCGGACCGCTGCCTCGCGCTCACGCACGCGGGCTGGCTGGCGTGCGTGGAAGGTGATCACGAGGAGGCCCTCGCCCTCACCGAAGCGGCCGTCCTCGCGGCCGGCGATGACCGGGCGCAGATCGGCCGGGCGCTCAGCGCGCTGGCCGGCGTGCACCTCTCGCGCGGCGACTTCGCCCGTGCCCACGCGACCTACACGGATTGCCTGGACGTGCTCGACGATCCGCTCGATCGCGCGACCTGCACGCACCACCTCGCGTGGGCGGTGCTGCAGGGCGGTGACGCCGCGCTCGCCGACGAGCTGGTGAACCGGGCGCTGCCGGTGTACTGGCTGTACGCCGAACCGGCGAAGCTGCCCGCGATCCTGCACACCGCGGGCACGATCGCGTTGCACCGAGGCGACGTCGGCAGGGCCGAGGCGCTCTTCCTGGACGCTCTGCGCATCGCACCCGACAACGCGCACGACCTGCCGTTTCTCGTCGAAGGACTGGCGATCGTCGCGGCCCGGGACGACGACCCCGAACGCGCACTGCGGCTCATCGGCGCCGGATCGGCGCTGCGCGGCCCGCTGTCCACCGGCCAGAACCCCGGCTGGCGGCAGCTCGTCCGTGCCGCCGACCGGCTGGCGCGAGGCCAGCTGCCCGACGCGGAATCCCGCGCTGCCCTCGCCGCGGGCGCCCGGCTCGACCGCGACCGGGTCATCAGGTACGCGCGCGACGGCGAATGGCCGGAGGGAACGGAGAACTCACCGCTGACGCCGCGGGAACGGCAGATCGCGGCGCTGGTCGCGCGCGGGGACACCAACCGGCAGATCGCGCGCGTCGTACGACTCTCGGAACGCACGATCGAGGCGCATTTGGCCCGAATCAGGGAGAAGCTCGGATTGCGGACCCGAACGCAGGTGGCGGCCTGGCTGCTCTCCGCCAGTGCGTAACGCAGCGGGTTTTGCGAATATTCGGGTAAGTCACCGGATGGCAACGTTCTCACCGCAAGCGACATTCTCGACCGAAAAGAGCTGCCATGAACCTCAAGAAGATCATTGTCGCGACCGGCGCGTTGTTCATCCTCAGCGGCGGCGGTATCGCGCTGGCCGATTCGGCCGACTCGCAGTGGTGCCCGATCCCCGGCCGCAAGCACTGCGGAATCCAGAGCGTCGAGCCGGACGGTCGCGGCGGCACCGCCCAGGACGTCCGCCCGGACAGCCGGGTCATGGGCGTGACCGGTGACCGCCCGGACAGCCGGGTCATGGGCGTGACCGGTGACCGCCCGGACAGCCGCGTCATGGGTGTCACCGGTGACCGTCCGGACAACCGCTTGGGCGGCGTCAGCTGAACCATTTTCCGCGGAAGGCCGGCAACGGCCTTCCGCGATTTGGCGGAACTAACGCGATACCTAGTAATTCCCTCGCTATCTTCAGCGGACGCCGCCGTTTACACGCAAGGTCGACCGAAAGGCCTGCCTATGTGTTCGAACTGCGGTTTCGCCGGACGCGCTGACGAACTCGTCGAGCTACGCAGGCTGTTACGCAAGGACCGTCTTGTCACGTTGGTCGGACCGCCGGGCGTCGGCAAGAGCCGCCTCGCGGCCGAGCTGCTCTCCCGGCAGCGCCCCGTACCCGTCGCCGATCTCGACATCGAGGCGATCGGCGAGCGCCGATGTGTCGTGCTGCTCGACGGGTGCGAGCAGGACATCGACGAGTACGCCCGGCTGGCGACCGAGCTGCTCACCCAATGCCCGAACGTGCGGATCGTCGCGACCGGCCGCGAGGCGTTGCTCGTGCCCGGCGAGGTCCGTTTCCCGGTCGGCCCGCTCCCACCGGCCGACGCCGTGGCGCTCTTCCGGCACGACACCGCCCCCGACGTCGCCGAGCGGATCTGCGCGCAACTGGACGGGTTGCCGCTCGCGATCGAAGCGGCGGCGCGGCTCCGGCCCTCCCCCGCCGAGCTCCTGCCCGCGGTGCTCGATGATCAACGCCTGCGTGCGGCGATCGACCGCGGTCACGACGGCCTGACCCCGCGGGAACGACGGGTGTTCCGGACGCTGGCCATGCTGCCGGGCTGGTTCGACCTGCGCACCGCGGGTGCGGTGTGCGATCTCGACCCGACGCGCTGCGCGGCCACGGTCGCCGCGCTGGTCGCGAAGTCGTTGGTGGTCGCGGACGACGGCCGGTACCGGCTGCTGGCGCCGATCCGGGAGTACGCGCGGGAACGTCTCGCCGCGGCGGGCGAGGTGGCCGTCACCGAGCTGCGGATGGTGCACGGACTGAGCGTCATCGCGCGCGAGTTCACCGAACCGGTGTTCACGCCGGCGGGCCGGCACGAACAGCTGATCGGCCTGGTGGACCTGCTGGAGTTCGCGGCCGACTCCGCCGCGCGGCTGGGCCGTCCGGTGCTCCCGCTCGTCACCACCCTGGCTATCTGCTTGTGGATCAACGGCGAGACGGCTCGGGGCCTGACGTTGCTGAAGGACACGCTCGACCACGCGGACGCCGACCCGCACGACCGGTGCGTCGCGTTGACCCACGCGGGCTGGCTCGCCAGCGCCGACGGCGACCGCGACGAGGCGCTCGTGCTCGCCGAACGCGCGGTCGAGGTGGCGGTGTCGACCGGCGAACGTCACCTGCTCGGCCGGTCCTTGAACGTGCTCGCCGCCGTGCACCTCGCCCGCGGTGAGCTCGCGTCCGCGCGCGCCACCTACGAGGTGTGCCTCGACCAGCTCGACGCGCCCATGGACAAGGCGACCTGCCTGCACAACCTGGCGTGGGCGGTGCTGCAGGACGGCGACCGGGAGCTCGCCGACGAGCTGGTCAACCGCGCGCTGCCGATCTACCGCCTGTACGCCGAGCCGCCGAAGCTGCCCGCGTTGCTGCACACGGCGGGCACCGTCGCCGTGCTGCGCGGCGACCTCGCGCGGGCGGAGAGCCTGTTCACCGAGGGCCTGCGTTCCGCGCCGGACAACGTCTACGAGACGCCGTACCTCGTGGAAGGTCTCGCCGTCGTGGCCGCCCGGACCGAACGCCCGGAGCGCGCGCTGCGGCTGGTCGGCGGCGCGACGACGTTGCGCACCACCGACGACCCGCGCTGGGCGCCGATGGTGCGGGCCGCCGAGGACCTCGCCCGCCAGGTGGTTCACGCACCGACCGCACACGCGGCCGTCGCGGGCGGCGCGAGCCTCGAACGCGACCAGATCATCGCGTATGCCGTTCACGACGAATGGCTGCTGCCGACCGAATCCGACTCGCCGTTGACGGCTCGCGAACGAGAAATAGCCGCACTGGTCGCGCGCGGTGACACCAACCGGCAGATCGCACGCATCGTGGGTGTGTCCGAACGAACCGTCGAGGCGCATCTGGCCCGGATCAGGGAGAAGCTCGGCCTGCGCACCCGCACGCAGGTCGTGGCCTGGTCGATGTCCGTCGGCGCATGAATTTCGGCGTCGCGACACGTAACGCAACGCTGCGGGTTTCACCACTGACTACGAAACGGCCGATCTCGCTACCTTCAGTTCAACGAAGAATTCTCTTCAGCCAAGCTGAAAATCAACGAAAGCGAGTTCTGGCATGCGTTCGTTCACGAAGTCGGTCATCGTCGCCGCCGCTGCTCTGTCCGTGATCGGTGCTGGCATGGCGCTGGCCGGTGCGTCGGAGCAGCAGGCGCCCGGTGTTCACCCGGCGGGCGGCCGGGCGAACATGGTCGCCATCGCCGGCCACCCCGAGGGCAACCGCACGAACGCGGTCGCGGGCGGCCGGCTGAACGGCATCACGTCCGAGCGTTAACGCACCTCGATGACGGTGCCTGCTCACCTCGTCGTTGCAGGCACCGTCAACCACATATATCGTAACGCTGCGTTTTCTCTCGCACCCGCGCTGTGTAACACCTGCGGGTTTCACCTATTTTCTCAGGTCAGTATCGAAAGATACTTTTCCGTTGTCGCCGGAAACCTCCAGACGCAACGGAAAAGAGTCGAACAATGCGCAAAATCACGATCCGAGTTGTTGTCGCCGCCGCGGCCCTGCTGACTGCCGGCGGGGCGGTCGCGTTGGCCGGCGACGACGACACCCGCCACTGCGCTCAGACCCGCGCGATCAGCCTCAAGAGCTACGACGGGGGCAGGCACTCGGAGCAGACTCGCGTCGGCGGCATCCAGGGCGGCAACGACCTGGGCGTGCGCCCGGAGCAGACCCGCGTCAGCGGTATCCAGAGCACCGAGCCCGGGAGCTGCTGAGACCGCGCGTCATCGAACCCTGATGACGACGGTGCCTGCCGCCTTGTCGTGCAGGCACCGTCCGTCGGAGTCCCACACGAGCGCCGGGATGATCGGGAAGATGAGCACGGTGCGCACCAGCGCCCGCAGCGGCCCGACCGTCCCGCTCCCGTCGATGCGCGCCACCCGCAGGCCGAACAGCGCGTGACCGGGCGTGAACCCGAAGAACGCCACGGCGATGACGGTGATGACGAACCAGGCCAGCAGACTCCAGTTCTTCGGCAGCTCAGGCCGGGTGAACAGGCCGGCCACTCCGGCCGCCAGCAGGAAGTCGACCAGGATCGCGAACGTGCGTCGCCCGATCGAGGCGATGGAGCCCGGTCCGTCCTTGGGGAAGCCGTGCCGCTCCCCGCGCCATTGCTGCTGCTGGGTGCCCTCGCCCGGTTCCAGTACGGAACGGGGTCCGGACAGCCACGAACCGGTCCACCTGCTCACCCCACCAGAGTAAGCCTGTGCTCAACGGGTGAGGATCGGCAGGTCGTCTTGCCCCCTGGGACCGCCCCGTTAACACTGGCGAAACATCCGAGTGACCGACGGGCAACACCATCGACATACGGTCGCTCGCGATGACCAGCCGTATTCCATAGTCAAGGAGTCGACGAGGGTGTTCAAAAATTCCGACGAGGTGCTCAAGTTCATCTCCGACGAGGGCGTGAAGTTCGTCGACGTGCGGTTCAGCGATCTGCCGGGCGTTATGCAGCACTTCACCCTGCCCGCGGCGGCGTTCGACGCCGACGCGATCAACGACGGGCTCGCCTTCGACGGCTCCTCCGTGCGTGGTTTCCAGTCGATCCACGAGTCGGACATGCTGCTGCTGCCCGACCTCTACACCGCGCGCCTGGACCCGTTCCGCATCGAGAAGACGCTGATCGTCAACTTCTTCGTGCACGACCCGTTCACGCGTGAGCCGTACAGCCGCGACCCGCGCAACATCGCGCGCAAGGCCGAGCAGTACATCACCGAGTCGGGCATCGCCGACACCGCGTACTTCGGTGCCGAGGCCGAGTTCTACATCTTCGACTCGATCCGCTTCGACACCACCGCGAACGCGGCCTTCCACGAGATCGACTCGATCTCCGGCTGGTGGAACACCGGCCGTGACGAGGAGGGCGGCAACCGCGGCTACAAGGTCAAGTACAAGGGCGGCTACTTCCCCGTCACGCCGACCGACCACTACGCCGACCTGCGCGACAAGATGGTCCTCAACCTCGGCGACTCGGGCTTCAGCGTCGAGCGCGCCCACCACGAGGTCGGCACGGCGGGCCAGGCGGAGATCAACTACCGCTTCAACACGCTGCTGCACGCCGCCGACGACCTGATGCTGTTCAAGTACATCATCAAGAACACGGCGTGGCAGGCGGGCAAGACCGTCACCTTCATGCCGAAGCCCCTCTTCGGCGACAACGGCTCGGGCATGCACACCCACCAGTCGCTGTGGAAGGACGGCGCGCCGCTGTTCCACGACGAGTCGGGCTACGCGGGCCTGTCCGACACCGCCCGCCACTACATCGGCGGCATCCTGCACCACGCGCCTTCGCTGCTGGCGTTCACCAACCCGACCGTCAACTCGTACCACCGGCTCGTGCCGGGCTACGAGGCCCCGGTCTCGCTGGTCTACTCGCAGCGCAACCGCTCGGCGTGTGTCCGCATCCCGATCACGGGCAACAACCCGAAGGCCAAGCGCATCGAGTTCCGCTGCCCCGACTCCTCGGGCAACCCGTACCTCGCGTTCTCCGCGATGGTCATGGCGGGCCTCGACGGCGTGAAGAACAAGATCGAGCCGCCGGCCCCCATCGACAAGGACCTCTACGAGCTCCCGCCGGAGGAGGCCCGCGACGTCAAGCAGGTCCCCGCGACCCTCGACGCCGTGCTCGACAACCTGGAGGCCGACCACGAGTTCCTGCTCGAGGGCGGCGTGTTCACGCCGGACGTGATCGACACCTGGATCTCGTTCAAGCGGGAGCAGGAGATCGACCCGCTGCGCCTGCGCCCGAACCCCTACGAGTTCGCGCTGTACTACGACGTGTGATCCGTTGATCTGACCGAGGGCCCGGTGGATTCGTCCGCCGGGCCCTCGGCCGTTCGCCGCCGAACCCACGCACCGGCGCGTTGCCACAACCGGTCCGGGATGAAGACGAAGTCCGCCACGATCATGGCCGCGGAGAACTGCGGCAGCCCCATCAGCACCGCGATGCCGAGATGCATCGAGACCAGCATCAGCAGCGCGGGGTACTTGAGCCAGCGGGAAAACAACGTGAACGGGAACGACGCCGACACGAACACGGCGGCGTACGAGGCGACCATCACGAGCAGGCCGTTGGAGCGCACTAGATCCGAAAGCTCCGGCCACACCCGGAGATTCGACAGCTGCAACGCATAGCCGAGAGCCGTGCCGTCGCGCCACGTCGGTCCCTCCAGTTTGGACAGACCGGCCCAGAGGTAGGCGGTGCACACCTGGGCGGCGATGACGAACATCGCGAGGTTGTGCAGCGCGATCGTCAAGGGCCGCAAGGAAGACCGGTGCAGCGACCACACCTGACCGCAAGCGGCGAAGATCAGGTAGATGGCCAGCAGCTGGATCATCCGCTGCCCGCCGAGCACCATCATGGGCGCGCGGAAGTTGAACGACACCACCACGAGCGCGAACAGCACCGACGTGAGCCTGGGGTGCCAGCCGAGCGCGAACAGCGCGCAGACCAGCAGTGAGGCCAGGTAGAACAGCTCGAAGTACAGCATCGAGGACGACAGGTCCAGCAGCCCGAACCGATCGTAGGACGTGCCGCGGACGTACTGCGGCCACGGTGATGCCGGCCCCCACGCCTCGCGCCGCGAGGGGAACTCGCGCACCAGCTGCAGCAGGACGAGCAGGGCACAGCCGATTCGCAACGCAGCGGCGGCGTAGAGCCCGACCGGTCGCTCACACAAGCGGTCCAGGACCCTCATCCCACCCTCCACCACGGCAACTCGACCTCTTCCGAAGGCGGAGGAGCCCCGGACAGCACGACCCGCGTGTAGACCGCCTTCACCTGCACGGCGACCGCGGGCGTCGGATATCGGGGCGCCAGGCGGTGCAGCACGATGTTGCCGAGGTAGATCTCGGTGGCGCGGGCGTCCTCGGGAATCGCGCCCTCGCGGTGCGTGTCGTTGTAGTACCCGAGGGCGTAGTCGAGCTGGACCTGCGGAACCTGCCCCGGCAGCAACGAATGCCGGACGGCCTCAAGGTCCTCCGCGGTCAGGTCGACCCATGGCGTGATCGTGCCGTCCGCGAGCTCCAGCCGGGCGACGACGGCCTGGTTCTCGGTTCCCGGATCGGGCGCGAAGAGGCCCCAGTCCTGCCGGAAGTACGGGTCCGCGTAGGAGTTCGCCGCGGCGCGCAACGGCAGCCGGAACGGCGCCGTGTGCACGAAGATCAGCACCACGTGCACCACGGCGACGAGCGCGAACAGCGCCACGGCGGTCCGTCGTAGCTTCATACGACGACGTTAGGAACGGTGGCCGCGGTCACACCATTGGTGAAACCCGCCGCGTTACATCGTCAACAGAGACGCCCGGACCTCGGTCAGCGCGGCGCCGAGCAGGTTGAGGCCCTGCCACTGCTCCGGGTCCTGGGCGCGCGGGTCGTCGGCGGCGAGACCGATGCCCCACACGCGGTCGAGCGGGCTGGCCTCGACGAGCACGCGGTCGCCGGTGCCGAGCAGGAACCGGCGCAGGTCCTCGTGCTGCGAGAACTTGGCGAGGTTCCCGCGCACGACGATGGCGAGCCGCTCCCGCTGCCAGACCGCGTCGTCGAACCCGCGCACCTCGCGCCCGATGGCCTTGGCCTGCTTGGGATCCGTCGTCTCGAGCACGCGGGCCGCAGTCTCCGTGTCACCGAAGAGCATCGCCTTGCCCCACATCATGTAGTGCTCGGCGGTCGCGTACGTCAGACCGTCCACAACGAACGGTGCCGGCCACCACTGGCTCAGGCACCCCTTGCCGGCACTACCGTCGCGCTCGGGCCGATGGCCCCAGAAGAACAGGTATCTCACGCCGACCAGTGTCACCCGGCGCACGAGCGATTTACTGGGCCGCGCCGGACAGCAACCACTTCGAGACCGGCACCTCGTAGAGCACGCTCTCCCCGGTGTCGATGTTCCACCCGTACTTCACGTGGAACGCCTCCACGACGGCGTCCGGGTACCCGGACCGGTGCACGACCGCACGTCCTTCCGCGACAACGGGAGCGTCGCCGTCGGACAGGTGCAGTGCCACCCGTGGGTCCGCGTGGATGTTGCGCAGCTTGGCGTTCGGCCGTTCGCTGGCGACCCACCAGGTGTCGTTCAGGTACACGAACCAGACGGGCGTCACGTGCGGCGAGCCGTCCGGCCGCAGCGTGCACATCCAGGCGTTGCGCTCGGTCCCCAGCCGGTCGATCACCCGAGCTCCCTCGGCGCGACGGCATCCGGCGAAGCGACCCGGAGTTGCTTGCGGGCGGCCACGTACAGGGTGTTGAGGGCCTCGTGCATCCGCACATCGGGAGCCTGACCGGGAAACTCGCCGGCCCGCGGATCCTCCCGGCCCTCGCCCACCTCGCGCACCGCGAAGGCGTGCCGGATGACCCACCGCGCCGCGACCTGCACGTCGTAGCTGCCGAGCAACCGCAGCTGCTCGCACAAAGTGCGCAGCGACTCGTGCGTCTCGTCCACGTCCGGCGACTTCTTCGCGCACAGCTCCAGGAAGCGCCGGGCGGTCGACGTGAACTCCGAGCAGAGCTCGAAAAGCGGGCTGTCCCACCGAGTCCGCAGCAGCGTCCGCTCCTTGCGGCGTTCGATCAGGTAGTTCGGCACAAAACCGATCAGGGCGCCGACGACGACCGTCAGCACGGGTAACCACGTCACCCGTTGATCAAACACTCTCAGCGGGGTACCGGGATACCGGTCACGGAGATCGCCGCTCCGGTCGGCGCGAACTGGCCCGAGATCGACGAGAACGTGAGTGTGAGAGTCGTCACGTCCGGCGACACCTTCTCGTCCAGGGTGACCGTTCCGGACGCCCGTCCGCCCTGCGTCAGCAGTCCTTCCCACTTCGAGTGGGACGCCACATAGGTGCGATTCGCGTTGTCCACCACGATGATCCCGGTTACGGGGAGTGTCATCCGGGCGGTGGAGGCGTTGGTCGCGGACACCTCGAGGGAGATCTTGCCGCCCGCGTTCTCGATGCGGGTCACCTCGACGGTCAGCATGCCGCGCTGCTGCCGGAACACGCCGGTCGCGACCTTGGTGTCGACCGACGGCTGGGTGGTCTCGTCCAGGCCAAGCGCGCCTTCGGCGTTGCCTTTGGACGTGTTGCTCGTACTCACCGCGGGGGTCTGCGTCGCCTCGGGCTTGTTACCGCTGAGTGCGAACTGGATCACGCCCAGTAAGACCAGCACGCCGAGTATCACCGCCGCGATGGTGATCGCGGTTCGACCACGGTGCGTCACGCGGTGCTGATGCATCTAGTTCCCCGTCTGTACCCCCGGCATGACAAACACAGCTCCCCCGACGAGCGCAGATAGTGTCAACTCGATCGGGTGAAGAGTCAATGCGTTAGGGTCCGCGCGTGTCTGAAGAAGTTGCCGAATACACGGCCACGCAGCTGCTGACCACGAACATCGTCGACTCCGCCCAGGAGGCCATTGAGGCCGTCCAGGCCGCCGACGTGCTCGGGCTCGGCGTGAAGTTGTACAACCGCCTCGTTCCCGACTCCGAGGACAGCGACTCGCTGGAGGAGGAGTGGGTCGTCGAGGTGTTCACCAGCGCGCCCGCGGTCGATCCCGACGCGGACGAAGAGTGATCCGAGTGAGGGGGCCTGTCGCGGCCCCCTCATTCGTCGTCAGACCGTGAGCACGACCTTGCCGCGCACATGCCCGCCTTCGAGCAACCGATGCGCGTCCGCCGCCTGCTCCAGCGGGAACGTCCGCTGCACTTCGACCTTCAACGAACCCGCGGCCACCAGGTCCACCAGCCACTGCAGGTCCTCCTGCGAGGCGTGGCCCCAGACGTGCTTCGCGCCCTGCTCGACCGTGCGCGGTCCATCCACAATGGACACGATGCGGGAACGGTCCCGGACCAGCTGCAGCGAGTCGTCCAGCGCGGGTCCGCCGACGAAGTCCAGTGCCGCGTCGACCTTGCCGTCGCCACCGACCACCTCTGCCACCGCGTTCAGCAGCGCGTCGCCGTACGGGACGGGCTCGGCGCCGAGCGAACGCAGGAAGTCGTGGTTGCGCGGCGACGCCGTGCCGATCACGCGCTTCGCGCCGAGCTGGAACGCGATCTGCACCGCGAGGTGACCGACGCCACCCGCGGCCGCGTGCACGAGAACCGTGTCACCCGACGACACCCCGGCCGTCCGCAACGACTGCACCGCGGTCAGACCCGCCAGCGGCAGCGCACCCGCGACCTCCCAGTCCACAGTGGACGGCTTGCGCACGAGCATCCGGGTCGGCACCGAGACGAGCTCGGCGTAGGCGCCGTGCTGCACGTGGTCCTTGCGGATGTACCCCAGCACCTCGTCGCCGGCCTTGAAGTCGCGCACGGCGGTCGGGACCGACCGCACGACGCCCGCGACGTCCCAGCCGGGGATCAACGGCGTGTGATGCGGGAGAATGCCCTGCAGGTAGCCCTGGCGGATCTTGAAGTCCACCGGGTTGATGCCCGCCGCCTTCACCTCGACCAGCGCGTGGTCGGGGCCGACGAGCGGGTCGGGCAGGTCCTGCAGCGTCAGTACGTCGGGGTCACCGTATTCGGTCAACGCGATCGCTTTCACAACCAAGACCAACTTCCGTGAGGCTCCGCCTATTCCTCACCGTAAAACACCCGCTCGACCACCGCGCGCGCACGACGGGCCGTCCGCCGGTATTCGTCGAGGAACTCGCCGGGATCGCGCTCGACGGGATGTCCCATGATGGACGCCACACCCGACAACTCCCGGCCAGACGTGGGCAGCTGATCGGACGACTTGCCGCGCACCAGCATCACGGCGTTGCGCGCGCGGGTCGCGAGGTTCCAGGCCGTCTGCAACGCCGAGGCGTCCTCTTCGGTCAGCAGACCGGCGGAGACGGCGGCGGCCATTCCGGCCATTGTGGACGGTGTACGCAAGGCGGGCACGGCACCGGAGTGCCGCAGCTGCAACAGCTGCACGGTCCACTCGACGTCGGCGAGCCCGCCACGCCCCAGCTTGGTGTGCGTCGACGGATCCGCGCCGCGCGGCAGGCGTTCCGCGTCGACCCGCGCCTTGATCCGCCGGATCTCGCGCACGGCCGCGGCGTCCAGCCCGGCGTCCGGATACCGCAACGGATCGATCATCTCGACGAACTCGGCACCCAAGGAGACATCACCGGCAATGGGCCGGGCGCGCAGCAGGGCCTGGCGTTCCCAGATCTCGCCCCACTGCCGGTAGTACGCGCGGTAGGACTCGAGCGTCCGCACCAGCGGCCCCTGCCGCCCCTCCGGCCGCAGGTCCGCGTCGACCTGCAGCGGCGGGTCCTGCGACGGCGAGCCGAGCACGCGCCGGATGTTCTCCACGATCGGGCTCGCGTACCGCACGGCATCCGAGTCGGAGACACCGTCCAACGGCCGGCACACGAACATCACGTCGGCGTCCGAGCCGTAGCCCTGTTCACGCCCGCCGAGCCGGCCCATGCCGATCACCGCGATCGTGGCCAGCGGCGAACCCGACGAGCGGATCGCGGCGTCCAGGGCGGCCTGCAGGACGGCGGCCCACACCTCGGACAGCGACACGCACACGGTGTCCAGCGACATCAGCCCGAGCAGGTCGGCCGCCGCCACGCGCAACAGCTCGTGGCGGCGCAGCGACCGCGCGGCCGACGCGGCGCGTTCCAGATCCGCGTACCGGGAAACGGCGCTGCGCAAGGGATTCCCGACGATCAGCGGATCACGGCCGACCAGGGCGTCCGGGTCGGCCAGCAGCCGCAACACCTCGGGCGCGCGCACCAGGAGGTCCGGCACGAGCTTCGACGTGCCGAGCAACGTCGCCAGGCGCTCGACGACCGCGCCCTCGTCCCGCAGCAGCCGCAGGTACCAGGGCGTTTCCGCCAGTGCCTCGGACACCCGCCGGTACGCGAGCAGCCCGCCGTCCGGGTCGGGCGTCTCGGCGAACAGGTCCAGCAGCACCGGCAGCAGCGCCATCTGGATCTTCGCGCGGCGCGACACACCGTGCGTCAACGCCTGGATGTGCCGCAGCGCACCGTCCGGCGACGTGTAGCCCAACGCCTCCAAGCGCGCGCCCGCCTCGGCCGTGGTCAGGCGCAGCGCCTCGGTCGGCACCCCGGCGACGGCCTCCAGCAGCGGCCGGTAGAACAGCTTCTCGTGCAGCCGCCGCACCTGGTTGGCGTGCCTGCGGAACTCGGCGACCAGCACCTCGCTCTCGGACCTGCGGCCCTCGGCGGCGAGCCCGGACGCGCGGGCGAGCCAGCGCAGCGCCGACGTGTCGTCGTCGGCGGGGAACAGGTGCGTGCGCAGTAAACGCTGCAGCTGCAGCCGGTGCTCGAGCGTGCGCAGGAACCGGTAGGAGCGGCCGAAGTCCGCCGCGTCGGTCCGGGCGACGTAGCCGCCCCGGCCCAGAGCCGCCAGCGCCGCGGTCGTCGCCTGGATGCGCAACGCCTCGTCGCTGCGGCCGTGCACGAGCTGCAGCAACTGCACCGCGAACTCGACGTCGCGCAGGCCGCCACGGCCGAGCTTCAGCTCGCGCTCCGCGAGCCCGGACGGCACGTGGTCCTCGACGCGCCTGCGCATGGCCTGCACGTCCGCCACGAAGTTCTCACGTTCGGCGGCCTGCCACACCATCGGCCGCACGACGTCGAGGTAGGCCTGGCCGAGCTCGGCGTCGCCCGCGACCGGCCGTGCCTTGAGCAGCGCCTGGAACTCCCAGGTGCGCGCCCACTTCTTGTAGTACGACGCGTGGCCGTCCAGTGTCCGGACGAGCGCGCCCGCCTTGCCCTCCGGCCGCAGCGCCGCGTCCACCTCGAAGCACGCCTGGCCGGCGATCTGCATCATCGACGACGCCAGCCGCGTCGCCACCCCGAGATCACCCTCGGCGACGAACACGACGTCGACGTCGCTCACGTAGTTCAGCTCGCGCGCGCCGCACTTGCCCATCGCGATCACCGCGAGCCGGCAGTCGGCCACCTTGTCACCGATCCGCTGCGCCGCCAGCGTCAACGACGCGCGCAGCGCGGCCACGGCCAGGTCGGACAGCTGCTCCGCCACCTCGTCGTACGGCACGAACGGCAGCTCGGGCTCGACGATGTGCGCGAGGTCCGCCGCGGCGATCAGGCACAGCTGCATGCGGTACTCGACCCGCAGCTGAGCCGCCCCGTTCAGGGACTCGAAGTCGAACGGCGCGGTCAGCGAACGCCAGCGATCCGGGTTCGCGATCAGGAAGTCCGACAGCGCGGTCGACGACCCGAGCACCGCGAGCAGCCTGCCGCGCAGCACCCGGTCGTCGTGCAGCCGGCCCGAGAGCTCGGGCCAGGCGTCCCCGACGGCGTCGCGCAGCCGGTCCAGCCCGCGCAGCGCGAGGTCGGGATCCGGGGTGCGCGACAGGGCCGCGAGGACGTGCTCACCGCCCTCGGCGGGCCGGCGGTCCGCCCACCAGCCCGCCGCGTGCAGCATCTCCTCGCTGCGCGGCTCGGTGAGCCCGAAGCGGGCTGGTGACGCGGCGCGGACCGGTTCGCTCATCGAGAGCAAACTTAGTCGGCGTTGCTACGCCACGATCAGGTAGAGACCGAAAAGGACTACCGCGCTGCACCCGCCGAAGCTCGCGTACGCGACCGGCTTGCGGTCCGCCGACAACGCGCGGATGCCGATCACGAAGAGCACCACCACGGCGAGCGTCGTGAGCAGCGTGGCGCCGAAGACGGTCAGCAGCGCCATCCAGTTGATTTTCACGCCGCCACCTTGTGCAGCTCGGCCTGCGCGGCGACCTCGTCGACGATGTGCTCGGGGCGAACGGGCTCACGCCGCGACGCGATCCAGATTCCGACCGACACGGCGATGCCGACCACCGCGACGCCGATGACACCGGAGGTGCCGCTCGACGCCCACTTGCCGGCGATCGCGCCGACGATGCCCGCGGCGGGCAGCGTGAACGCCCAGCCGAGCACCATCTTGCCCGCCATGCCCCACTTCACGCCGCGCCGGTCGCGGCCGAGGCCGGAGCCCATGATGCCGCCGGACGCGACGTGCGTCGTGGAGAGCGCGAACCCGAGGTGCGACGAGGCCATGATCGCGGCCGCGGTGCTGGTCTGCGCCGCGAAGCCCTGAGCGGGCTCGATCGTGGTGAGGCCGCGGCCCATGGTGTGCGTGATGCGCCAGCCGCCGAGGTAGGTGCCGAGCGCGATCGCGAGCGCGGCGCTGACGATCACCCAGGTGGGCGGCGGCGAACCGGGTGCGAGCGAGCCGGACGTGATCAGCGCGAGGGTGATAATGCCCATCGTCTTCTGCGCGTCGTTCGTGCCGTGCGCGAGCGACACCATCGACGCCGACGCGACCTGACCGACCTTGAACCCGACGTGCGAGACGCGCGGGTCGGTCTTGCGCTTGAGCCGGTAGGCGACGTTCGTCGCGATCGCCGCCACGATTCCCGCCACGAGCGGCGCCGCGACCGCGGGGATGACGACCTTGTCGAAGACCTTGGCGAAGTGGATCGAGTCCATGCCCGCGGCGACCCAGGCCGCGCCGATCAGACCGCCGAACAACGCGTGCGAGGAACTCGACGGCAACCCTATGTACCAGGTCACGAGGTTCCACATGATCGCACCGACGAGCCCGCCGAAGATGATCGCGGGGGTGATCTTGGCATCGTCCACGATGCCGCCGGAGATGGTCTTGGCCACCTCGACGGAGAGGAACGCGCCGACGAGGTTCAGCACCGCCGACAGTGCGACCGCTGTTCTCGGTCGCAGCGCGCCTGTCGCGATGGAGGTGGCCATCGCGTTGGCCGTGTCGTGGAAACCGTTGGTGAAGTCGAAGATGAGGGCCGTCGTGATGACGACGGCCACTATGAGTGCGGGATCCACACTGATCCTCCGGCTGGATCGAAACAGGCCAACTTGAAGGTACCGGGAACTTTGCGTACCGATCGAGCTACGAAAGTAAGGTCACACAAGGGGAAGCTGTATTCCCGCCGGGGCCATCTCACCGCGCGTCAACGCCGTGAATCTCGCCACGAAGGGCCGCCAGACCTCCTCGATGTCGCGGTGCGCCTCGACCAGGAAGCCGGGATCCAACTGCCCAGGACGGGCGAGGGCCGCGCTCTCCGGATTCTTCTCAGCCCAGTTGAGCACGATCTCGGGCGTGGTTTCAATGTGGAACTGCAGCCCGTAGGCGCTCTCCCCGACGCGGAAGGCCTGATGCGGGTACATGGGTGACGCGGCGAGGTGTTCTGCCGCCGGAGGCAGAACGTGCACCTCGTCGTGATGGAACTGCAGGACGTCCGGAGTCCACGGCAGCTCGGCGAACAACGGGTCGCGGCCGGCCACGTCCCGCTTCGCGACGAGCAGCACACCGATTTCGCACCCGTTCGGCCCACGCCGCACCTGCCCGCCGGTGGCCACCGCGAGCAACTGCGCCCCGAGACAGATCGCGAGCACGGGCACACGCTTCGCCACGGCGCTGGACAGCAACCGCCGCACGTCCGCGAGCCAGGGGTACTCGAGATCGTCGAGCGCCCCCATCTCGCCGCCGAGGCAGACCACGCCCTGGTACCCGTCGAGGCTTTCGGGCGCGGCCCGCTCCCACAGTCCGACGACGTCCAACTCGGCACCGCCGGAGGTCAACCACTCGCCGAGCCGGGCGAGCGGGTCCGACTTCGACGGCTGCAACACGAGGATGCGGGTCACGGATGTGAGCCTAGGTCGCGTTGCCTCAGCAGCTGCAGGCGACCTGCACGCCATTCCCCTCGACGGGGTAACCGGCGGCCCGCCACGCGGTGATGCCTCCGGCCAGCCGCTTCACGCGGTACCCGAGCTCGGCCAGTTTCAAGGCTCCCTTGGTCGCCGCGTTGCACTGGAAGCTCTCGCAGTAGCAGACGTACACGAGGCCGGGGTCCAGCTTCGTGTGCTCGCCGATCTCCCGGTACGGCAGGTTGATCGCGCCCGGAATCCGCAGCGCGTCGAACGCTTCTCCGGCTCGGGTCTCCACGAGCACGTACCCCTCGGTCGTGCCCTCCTTCATGTCGCGGACGACGTCGTCCGGGTCGGCCTCGAAGGCCAGTTCGGCGGCGAAGAACTCGGCGGCCTTGGCCGGTGCGGCTGGGGCGTGGCGCAACACGTTGCTCATGCTGTTGATCGTGCTTGCTAGGTTTTTCTGTCTCCATGGAGAAGTCCAGGCGTTTCTTGGCTTCGGCCTACGATTCCACGGTGGAGCTCGATGATCTGGACTGGAAGATTCTGGCCTTCCTGCAGGAGGACGGCCGGATGACGTTCACCGAACTGGCCAAGCGGATCTCGCTCTCGGCGCCGGCCGCTACCGAACGGGTGCGGCGCCTGGAGTCCCTTGGGGTGATCACCGGGTATGCGGCCGTCGTCGACCCGCAGCGGCTTGGGCTGCCGATCGAGTCGATCGTGCGGGTTCGGGTTCGGTCGCTCGACACGCCTCGGTTTCGGTCGCACATCCTGGCTCTGCCTCAGATTCGCGACGCCGACCACGTGACCGGTGACGACTGCTGGCTGTTGCGTGTGGTGTGCCGGTCGATGGTCGAGCTGGAGCAGTTGGTTGAGGAGGCTCAGCGGTACGGCGACACGACCACGTCGCTGGTGTTCTCGTCGGCGGTGCGCAACCGGCCGGTGGTCATATCGATTTTCGACGGTGTTGTTGATCGATAGGAGCGATGACAAGCCTGCTGAGCGTCATATCCGTGCTGATCGCGCTCGCGGTCGTCAGCTGGAAGTGAGCGGCGTGCTACATCGGCCAAAGCGCCTCACGGCCATGCTGACCTTGCCCGCCTGGTGGTCGCGGCGGTCGCCCTGTTCGTGACGAACCGCCTGGTCAACCAGGTCGCGCCGGCCGGTTTCCAAAACGCCGGAACGGCGGGCGGTGCGCGCATGCTGAGCCTGTTCCTGCTGATCGCCGACCCGCTGGCCACGCTGCTCGCGTCGGTCATGCGCATCACGCGGCAGGCCGGCGCCGCCCCATCTCCCTGCGCGAGAGCTCCCGCATGGCCGAGTACCTCGAGGGAACCGTGTGATCATCGAAGTGCACCTGGACAAGCTCCTGGCCGAGCGCGGCATGACCCTCACGCAGCTGGCCGACCTGGTCGGCGTCACCGTGGTCAACCTGTCGGTGCTCAAGAACGGGCGCGCCAAGGCGATTCGCTTCAGCACGCTCACGCGCCTGTGCGAGGTGCTTCGGTGCCAGCCTGGCGATCTGCTGACCTACCGGAGCACGGCTCAGGAAAACGTCCAGTAGGACCAGTCGCCGATGACCTCGAAGCCGAGTCGGCGGTACAGCCTGTTCGGCCCGGCCGCGTCGGCGTTGGTCATGAGCACGACCTCGTGCGCGCCTGCATCCAGCGCCCACCGCGTGATCGCCGCCGTGGCCGCGGCGGCGTATCCGTTCCCTCGCTGGTCGGGCGGGGTGTAGACGGGGCCGATTCGCGACACGCCTCCCACCGGGACTGTCGTGGCGGCCCAGGCGACCGGCGTGCTGTCGACCTCCCACACGACGTGGCGCGTCGGCATCGCGCGGTTCGCCTCGACGAACGCGAACGCCTCCTCGTCCGTCATCTCGGTGGTGTCCCTGAGGAAGGCTCGCCACCAGTCGCCCAGCGACGAAAGGGGCACCTCGCGCGCGTCGCCTGGCACGTTCGGGGATATGAGCGCGTCCAGCCGGTACAGCAGGGTCGCGACGGTCTCCACGCCGTCCGGGGACCAGGCCGCTCGGAACTCCGACACTCGATCCCGCGGCCCGACCACGGCCGGCACCTCGGGATCGGCCGAACGCAGCAGATTCGCCAGTGCTTCAGCGCCACCAGGAGGCATGCCGGCCACCTGGACCGGGCGCGCCGGGCGCAGACGCGTCGCTACGCCGGCGAGGTTTCCGTTGTCGTGTAGCGAGATCAGGGTTGCATCGGAACCTCGCAGCGCCAGGTCCACGGTCGTCAGGTGCACGCTGTATCGGGCCGGGTCTGTCGCCAGGAACGGGGTTACGAGGTCGGCGAACTCGACTGCGTCGGCGTGGGCGACTGCTTCCATCGGGCTGGCTCCCCCAAGAACGCAAAAAGCCCTGTGGGGGTCCAGCGTACTGGACCCCCACAGGGAAATTTTGTCCGGCGGCGACCTACTCTCCCACACCGTCACCAGTGCAGTACCATCGGCGCAGAAGGGCTTAACTACCGGGTTCGGAATGGGACCGGGTGTTTCCCCAACGCTATAACCACCGAAACACTATGGAATTCAAACCAGCACCCCGAGAGATGCTCGATCGGCCTGGTTCGTTCTCCCAGAACCGCACAGTGGATGCGTAGCGTCTTTGTAACAAGTCCTCGGCCTATTAGTACCAGTCAACTCCAACCGTTACCGGTCTTCCATCTCTGGCCTATCAACCCAGTGGTCTAGCTGGGGGCCTT
>NZ_BSTQ01000005.1:28191-444537 GCF_030269605.1 Lentzea sp. NBRC 105346 | reverse complement strand
CCGCATCCGAGACCCCAGGTCAAGCGAAAAGCGTGCTTGACCTGGGGTCTCGGATGCGGCAGGGCTTCGCCTGCGATGCGACGGGAGGGGCCCACCACCTGGTGGTTGTGCGCGCTGGCGCGCGCGGGGTGGGGGCTCGCTTCGCATCGCTTGTGGGAATGCCTGGTGTTGGCTGCTCGTTGATCTGTTTGTGCAGCTCACACACGTGACGTCGGCCGGTGGGGGACAGCTGGCCGTGCGTGAGGCAGGAACTTCGGACGGGCCTCCCGTGGTGTTGATCCACGGTTGGGTGCAGTCCGGTGAGGTCTGGGATCTTCCCGGCTTCCACACCTACGCGCTTGACCTGCGCGGGCACGGGCTTTCCGACGACTTCGGCGACTACCGGGACGGTGCGCAGTGGGCGGCGGACCTGAAGGCCGTGCTCGACCACACCGGGACGGCGACGGTTGTCGGCTGGTCGTATGGCGGGCTGGTGATCGCCGACTACGTGCGCCACCACGGCACCGCGAACGTCAACGCGCTGGTGCTTGTCAGCGCCATCACGGAGATTGGCCGCCGGAGGCCCGGCGGCGCTACTGGGCCGGTCATGCGGCGTGCCTTGCCGGACGCGATCACCAACGACGACGCGATGCGCGAGTTTCAGCGTGCGCAGGCGCCCGCGTTGCCTGTTGAGACGGTCGACAAGCTCACAGTCACGGCGTTGAAGGTTCCGCCTAAAGTTCGAGGTGAGCTGTTCCGCAGGGACGTGGGCAGCGCGGACGTCCTCGAGACCATCGACGTGCCGACGCTGGTGGTCCACGGCGAGGCCGACCTGGTGGTCGCCCCCGAAGCCGCCGAGTACGCGGCCGGTTTGATTCCCGGAGCCGAGTTGAGTTGGTACGCCGACACCGCGCACGTGCCGTTTCTTGAGCGGCCCGCGGAGTTCGCGCGGGATTTGGCGAGGTTCGTGTGAAGCGCGTCGCGGTGCTCAGTGTGCATACCTCGCCGCTGGAGCAGCCGGGCACGGGGGATGCGGGCGGCATGAACGTCTACATCGTGCAGACGGCTACGCGGATGGCTCGCCGGGGCGTTGAGGTCGAGATTTTCACCAGGGCTACCAGTAGTGAGTTGCCGCCGGTGGCTGAGCTCGCGCCTGGCGTGCACGTGCGGCACGTCGTCGCCGGGCCGTTCGAAGGGCTGGGCAAGGAAGAGCTGCCTGGGCAGCTTTGTGCGTTCACGGCTGGGGTTTTACGCGCCGAGGCGCATCATGAGCCTGGGTATTACGACGCGGTGCATTCGCATTACTGGCTGTCCGGACAGGTTGGCTGGCTGGCGCGCGAACGGTGGGGTGTGCCGCTCGTGCACACCGCGCACACGTTGGCCAAGGTCAAGAACCTGGCGCTGGCCGAAGGGGATACGCCTGAGCCGAGGATGCGGGTCATTGGGGAAGAGCAGGTTGTGGCCGAGTCGGATCGGCTCGTTGCGAATACCGACGTCGAGGCCGCCGAGCTGATCAAGTTGTACGACGCGGATCCCGCCAAGGTGCTTGTTGTGCCGCCTGGGGTGGACCTCGATCGGTTCACGCCCGGTGATCGAGGTTTGGCCCGCCAACGGCTTGGGCTGGCGCCCGACGCGGTTGTGATGGCGTTTGTGGGGCGTATCCAGCCGCTCAAGGCGCCGGACGTGTTGTTGCGGGCTGCGGCCGAGATGCTGGTGAGGGATCCCGGGCTGCGTGGACGGCTGCAGGTGCTCGTTGTGGGTGGGCCGTCCGGGACCGGGTTGGAGCAGCCCAAGGCGTTGGAGGAGTTGGCCGGGCAGCTCGGCATCGCGGACGTGGTGCGGTTCCTGCCGCCGCAGCCCGGGGAGGCGCTGGCGCAGGTTTATCGCGCGGCGGATCTGGTGGCTGTGCCGTCGTACAACGAGTCGTTCGGGCTGGTTGCGCTTGAGGCGCAGGCTTGTGGGACGCCCGTTGTGGCGGCCGCTGTGGGTGGGTTGCCCGTGGCGGTGCGGGACGGGGTTTCCGGGCTGCTGGTGGACGGGCACGATGCGGCTGAATGGGCGCACTCGCTCGGCCGCGTGGCGCTGCGGGCCGCTTATCGCGAGGAGCTGGCGAGCAACGCCGTCGGACATGCGCGACGCTTCTCCTGGGATCGCACGACTGATGCCCTGCTGGCGGGGTACCAAGGTGCGGCAGAGGCGTTTCGCAGGGAGGTTTTCGCTTGATCGACTCGGTCATCAAGTCCACTTTGGACGAGCGCGAGCTCAAGTACGACCGGCGGGACGAAGGAAAGTTCTTCGTCACGTTGCCGGGCACCAAGAAGCTGCAGACGAACTGCTGGCTCGTGGTGGGTCGGCACGCGCTGCTCGTCGAGGCGTTCGTGTGCCGGCGGCCGGACCAGTCGTTCGAAGAGGTCTATCGCTTCCTGTTGCGGCGTAACGCCCGGTTGTACGGCGTGCACTACACGTTGGACGCGCAGGGCGACATCTACCTCGTCGGGCGGATCGGGCTGCATGCCGTGACGCCGGACGAGCTGGACCGGGTGCTCGGGCAGGTGCTCGAGGCCGCGGACGGGGACTTCAACGCGTTGCTGGAGATCGGGTTCGCCGACGCGATCCGGCGGGAGTGGGCCTGGCGGGTCTCGCGGGGCGAGTCGCTGGCCAACCTGCAGGCGTTCGCGCATCTGGTCGATTAAGAGCCGGTCACGGAACGGGTTCGCGGGCAACGGCCTGGAGCGATCTTCCCGTCCGGACTACATGGGTAGACGTTGGTTATGGGTGGCCCTTCCGCTCGTGCTCCTCACGGGGTGCTCGGCGGAGAGCGGCTCTTCATCCGCAGGGGTGCCGGCCGTCGCGCCGGCGCAGGGGGACCGCGCCCAGGAGAACAGCGGCAACAGCAACAGCAAGGTGTCGGCCGAGCAGGTCGAACGGCAGCTGATCCGCACCGCGACCGTCGACCTGCACGTCGACGACGTCGACAAGGCGATCGCCGAGATCAAGGGGAAGGCGGCGAACGCGGGCGGGTTCTCCGGGCAGGAGAACGCCACCAAGTCGTACGCGAACGTCACGGTGAAGGTGCCGTCCAAGGAACTGGACCGGATTCTGGAGGAACTGGGGAAGGTCGGTGACGTCACGAAGCGCGAGGTGCGCAGCGAGGACGTGACCGAACAGGTTGCGGACGTCGAGGGACGGCTCGCGTCGCAGCGGGCTTCGGTGGAACGGGTGCGGGCGCTGTTCGAGAAGGCGTCGTCGACCTCGGAGATCACGCAGATCGAGGCCGAGCTCAACAAGCGGCAGCAGGAACTGGAGTCGCTGCAGCGTCGCTACGACTCGCTCAAGGGGCAGGTCGCGATGGCGACGCTGACCGTGAACGTGTCGCCGAAGGGAGCGGCTCCGCCGCCGGTCGAGGAGACCGGGTTCCTGAGCGCGCTGGCCGCCGGCTGGAACGCGCTGACGACCGGCCTCGGCTGGATCGTCATCGCCATTGGTGCCGTGTTGCCGTTCGCCGTGGTGATCGGTGGGCCCGTGTTGGCGGTGATCTTCGTCGCACGTCGCCGACGGCGTGTCACCCAGTCGAGCGAAGCGGCCTGACAGGGTTCTACTGAGAGCAACACCTTGGGGAGCGCGGGTCCGGCTCGGGAGAGAGGGGGAGTCGCATCGAGCCGGCCCGCGTCAAAGGTCCCCGCTGCGACGGACTCGTGGACGGGGGGATGCCGCGAATCCGAGCGGGTGCACGCGGTTCGACGGGGGATGACGAACCGCGTTCGGTGCCTTACGGGCCGTTTGAGTGCGTGGGAGCCGACCCGTTGAGGCCTTGCCAACCTCTCAGAAACATCGTTGCGGTTACAAGGGGTTTCATTACTCCATTCGAGTGTTCTTGCTGGCGCTAAGTAACGTCTCTGTAGCGATACCGACCGCCTTGACCGCGCCGAGTGGGCTGGATCACGATGAGCCGACCTGCAGGGTTACGGCGAGTGAGTGAGGCGGCCGCATGGTCTTTCGCAGTTCGTTCCCGGATGTCGAAATCCCCGATGTCGCGTTGCACGAGCTGCTGCTCGGCGACTTGGGTGACCGGGCGGACCGAGTTGCCTTGATCGACGGGGCGACCGGTGCGTCGCTGACCTATGGCCAGCTCGCCGCGTACGTCGACCGAATGGCCGCCGCGCTGGCCGCGCGCGGTATCGGCAAGGGCGACGTCGTCGGCATTCTGTCGCCGAACACCCCGTACTACGCGGTGGTGTTCCACGGCATCCTCAAGGCGGGCGCCACGGCCACCACGATCAACGCCCTCTACACGCCGGACGAGGTCGCGCACCAGCTGCACGACGCGGGCGCGAAGATGCTGTTCACGGTGTCCGCGCTGCTGCCGAACGCCGCGCCCGGTGCCGCGAAGGCAGGCGTCACCGACGTGTTCGTGCTCGACGAGGCCGAGGGCTACACGTCACTCAAGGAGTTGCTGAACAACGACCACCCGGTGCCTCAGGTGGAGATCGATCCCGCCGAGGATCTCGCGGTGCTGCCGTACTCGTCGGGCACGACCGCGCTGCCCAAGGGCGTGATGCTGACGCACCGCAACCTGGTCGCGAACCTCGCGCAATGCGGTCCGATCCTGAACGTCAACCAGGACACGCGCATCCTCGCCGTGCTGCCGTTCTTCCACATCTACGGCATGCAGGTGCTGATGAACAACGGCCTGTACATCGGCGCGACCGTCGTGACGATGCCGAAGTTCGACCTGCCCGAGTTCCTCCGCGTGATCCAGGACCACAAGACCGACCGCGTCTACATCGCGCCGCCGGTCGCGGTCGCGCTGGCCAAGCACCCGATCGTCGACCAGTACGACCTGTCGGCGCTGCAAACCCTGTTCTCGGGCGCCGCGCCGCTGGACGTCGAGCTGGCCGACGCGGTGAAGAAGCGCCTCGGCTGCCGGGTGGCGCAGGGCTACGGCATGACCGAGATGTCGCCGGTGTCGCACGCGATCCCGGACGACCGCGACGACATCTCCGTCGGCACGGTCGGCATGATCGTGCCGAACCTGGAGTGCCGGCTCGTCGATCCCGCCACGGGTGAAGACGTCGGCGTCGGCGAGCGCGGCGAGCTGTGGTGCAAGGGCCCGAACATCATGAAGGGCTACCTGAACAACCCCGAGGCCACGGCCGCGACGATCGACGACGACGGCTGGCTGCACACCGGTGACGTGGCGGTCATCGACGCCGAGGGCATCGTGTCGATCGTCGACCGGGTCAAGGAGCTGATCAAGTACAAGGGCTACCAGGTGCCGCCGGCCGAGCTGGAGGCCGTGCTGCTCACCCATGACGAGATCGCCGACGCGGCCGTCGTCGGGGTGCGCGACGAGGACGGCGAGGAGGTGCCCAAGGCCTTCGTGGTGCGGCAGCCGGGTTCGGAGATCACCGGCGAGGCCGTGATCGAGTTCGTCGCGGCGCATGTGGCGCCGCACAAGAAGGTTCGCGTCGTCGAGTTCATCGAGGCGATCCCGAAGTCGGCGTCCGGCAAGATCCTTCGCAAGGACCTCCGCGCCCGCGAGGCGACGAAGGCCTGACGTCTCACCGCAACAGGCTGGCCTTCATCGTGGAGGCCAGCCAGTAGCGGTAGCGGTGCTCCGGCCAGCCGAGCAGGTGGTGCAGGTGCGGTGAGCACAGGCCGACCAGGATGTCCGCGACCTCGTCCGCGGTGAAGTCCGGGCGGACCGACCCGGTGGCGATCAACGCCGACGCCAGCGTCTTCATCGTGGCGCGTTGCGCGGCCTCGCCCTCGGTGGCGATCCGGCGCATCTCCGGGTCCGTGCCCGCGCACTCGATCCCCCGCATGATCAACGCACCCGCGCGCGAGAGCAGCGACGCGGCGCCCGCGGCCGTGGTCTCGATGATGTCCGTGGCGCGCAACGGGGTGAAGACGGCACTGGCGGCGGCGCGGTCGGTGACGCGCTCCGGCCGCACGGCGAGCGCGGCGTTCAACGCCTCGCGGTACAGCGCGGCCTTCGTCGGGAAGTCGGTGTGGACGGCCTCTTCGGACACTCCCGCCGCGACCGCCACGTCCCGCACCGAGGTCGCGCCGTAACCGTTCGCGACGAACAGCCGGTGCGCTGTGTCACGCACCAGCGTGCGGGTGAGTTCGGCACTCATGAGCATGGCAGGCTAGCGGCATGGCTGTCGGAACCTTGGTGCTGCTCCGCCACGGCGAGAGCACGTGGAACGCGGAGAACCTGTTCACCGGCTGGGTGGACGTCCCACTGTCCGAGAAGGGCGAGCGGGAGGCGCGGCGCGGCGGCGAGCTGCTGCGCGAGGCCGGCGTCCTGCCGGAGCTGCTGCACACCTCGTTGCTCCGGCGGGCCATCTCGACCGCCAACCTCGCGCTCGACGTCGCGGACCGGCACTGGATCCCCGTGCGGCGCGACTGGCGGCTCAACGAGCGGCACTACGGCGCGTTGCAGGGCAAGAACAAGAAGCAGACGCTGGAGACGTACGGCGAGGAGCAGTTCATGCTCTGGCGCCGGTCCTACGACACTCCGCCGCCGCCCATCGAGCCCGGCACCGAGTTCAGTCAGGACAGTGACCCGCGCTACGCCGGCTTGGGCCCGGACCTGCCGCTCACCGAGTGCCTCAAGGACGTCGTCGACCGCATGATCCCGTACTGGGAAGAGGCGATCGTTCCCGATCTGCGCACCGGCAAGACGGTCCTCGTGGCCGCGCACGGCAACTCGCTGCGCGCGCTCGTGAAGTACCTCGACGGCATCTCCGACGCCGACATCGCGGGCCTCAACATCCCGACCGGTATTCCGCTTCGCTATGACCTCGACGAGGAATTGAAGCCCCTCAAGCCGGGCGGCGAATACCTCGATCCGGACGCCGCGAAGGACGCGATCGCGGCAGTAGCCAACCAGGGCCGCTGACGTCTTCGTCACGACCGGGTGAACACCTGCTGACCAGGGCAAGAACAACCTGGTCAGTAGGTGTCACGGCTATCACGGTTCACGCCTGCGCACTAGGCCAGGACACCTGTCGGCTGCTTACCATTCGCCTGTGACGGCTGCGGGTTTCCTCGCTGTTTCGCTGGGCGTTGCGCTCATCTGCGCGCTCGGCGGTTTTCTCGTTGGCCGATTCACGGCTCCGAGACCCGAGAAGAAGCCCGAGGGGCTGACGGTCGCGGACCTCGTGCAGCGGGTCGTCGAGGACTCCCACGACGGCATCGTCGTGCTCAACTCGTTCGGCGACGTGGTGCTGCACAACCCGCGTGCCGAGCAGCTCGGCGTCGTGCGCAACAACCGCGTGGACGACCGGGCGCGCAAGGCCGCGGAGGCGGTCCGCAGCACCAACGAGGTCGTCTTCGTCGACCTGTCGCCACTGGACGGCGTCAAGGGCCGCCAGCCCGAGGCGGTGCACGCCGAGGTCCGGTGGCTGGTCGAGGGATTCACCGTCGTGGACGCGAGCGACGAGTCCGAGGCCGTCCGGCTGGAACAGACCAGGCGCGACTTCGTGGCCAACGTCAGCCACGAGCTCAAGACCCCGGTGGGAGCGCTCGCGCTGCTCGCCGAGGCCGTGCTGGACGCGAGCGACGACCAGGAAGAGGTCCGCCGGTTCAGCGCGAAGATCATGCAGGAGGCCACCCGCCTCGGCACGCTCGTCACCGAGCTGATCGCGCTCTCGCGGTTGCAGGGCGCGGAGAAGCTGCCCGAGCTCACCGACGTCGAGGTCGACGTGGTGATCTCCGAGGCGCTCAGCCGCTCCAAGCTGGCCGCCGAGTCGGTGAACATCGACATCGCCACCGACGAGCCCAGCGGCCTGCTCGTTCCCGGTGACCGCACGCTGCTGGTCACCGCGTTGAGCAACCTGCTCGACAACGCGGTCTCCTACTCGCCGCCGGGCAGCCCGGTGAGCGTGAGCCGGCGGCTGGTGGACGGCCACGTGGAGATCGCCGTCACCGACCGCGGCATCGGCATCGCGGAGGACCAGCAGACCCGCGTCTTCGAGCGGTTCTACCGCGTCGACAAGGCCCGATCGCGCGCGACCGGTGGCACCGGTCTCGGCCTCGCGATCGTCAAGCACGTCGCCGCCAACCACGGTGGCGAAGTGAAGCTGTGGAGCCTGCCAGGAACCGGCTCCACCTTCACGTTGCGGCTGCCCGCGGCCGCCGCGCACGACCAGGACCTCGTCCCGACCGGTACGAGCGACCACGGAGGAGAACTGTGACCAGGGTGCTCATCGTGGAGGACGAGGAGTCCTTCGCCGATCCGCTGGCCTTCCTGCTGCGCAAGGAGGGGTTCACCGCCGCGCTGGCCGCGACCGGCCAGGAGGCGCTGGAGGAGTTCGACCGCAACGGCGCGGACATCGTGCTGCTCGACCTCATGCTGCCCGGCATGAGCGGCACGGACGTCTGCAAGCAGCTGCGCCAGCGGTCCGCCGTTCCGGTGATCATGGTCACCGCGCGGGACAGCGAGATCGACAAGGTCGTCGGCCTCGAGCTGGGCGCGGACGACTACGTCACCAAGCCGTACTCCGCGCGTGAGCTGATCGCGCGCATCCGGGCGGTTCTTCGCCGCGGCGGCGAGTCCGAGGATCTCCTTCCCCAGACCCTCGAGGCCGGCCCGGTGCGGATGGACGTCGAGCGGCACGTGGTGACCGTGAACGGCACGGACATCAGCCTGCCGCTCAAGGAGTTCGATCTGCTCGAGTACCTGCTGCGCAACGTCGGCCGCGTGCTGACCCGCGGGCAGTTGATCGACCGGGTGTGGGGCGCGGACTACGTCGGCGACACGAAGACGCTTGACGTGCACGTCAAGCGCCTGCGGTCGAAGATCGAGCCGGACCCCTCGACACCGAGGCACCTGGTGACCGTTCGGGGTCTGGGTTACAAGTTCGAGTCGTAACCGACACGACCGGGTACCGTTCACGCCGTGCGCCTGGGCGTTCTCGACGTGGGGTCCAATACCGTCCACCTCTTGGTGGTGGACGCGCATCGTGGTGCCCACCCGACCCCGATGAGCTCCGAGAAGACCGTGCTGCGGCTCGCCGAGCAGCTCAACTCCGACGGTGAGGTCACCAAGGCGGGCGCGGACCAGCTGGTCCGCGCCGTCGCGGCGGCCAAGTCGTCGGCGAAGAAGCTCGGCTGCGAGGACCTGATGGCGTTCGCGACGTCGGCGGTCCGCGAGGCGAGCAACTCCCCGGACGTGCTGGAGCGGGTCCGCAAGGAGACCGGCGTCGACCTGGAGGTGCTCTCCGGTGAGGACGAGGCGCGGTTCACGTTCCTCGCCGTGCGCCGGTGGTACGGCTGGTCCGCGGGTCGGCTGCTCTGCCTCGACATCGGCGGCGGCTCGCTGGAGATCGGGATGGGCGTGGACGAGGAGCCCGAGCTCGCGTTCTCCGTCCCGCTCGGCGCGGGCCGGCTCACCCGATCGAGGTTTCGCAAGGATCCGCCGGGCCGGACCGCCGTCCGCGAGACGACGGAGTGGCTCGCCGACCAGCTGTCCCCGGTCGCCCGCAAGATCAAACGGGCCGGTGAACCTGATCGGGTGGTGGCAACGTCGAAGACATTCCGTACGCTTGCCCGGCTCACCGGTGCGGCGCCTTCATCGGCCGGACCACGAGCCCGTCGCGTGCTCACCGACGCGGGCCTGCGGCAGTTGATCGCCTTCATCTCCCGGATGTCGGCGAACGACCTGGCCGAGCTCGAAGGCGTGAGCCCGTCGCGTGCACACCAGCTGGTCGCGGGCGCATTGGTCGCGGAAGCGACGATGCGAGCCCTGTCACTCACGCAGTTGGAGATTTGCCCCTGGGCACTGCGGGAAGGTGTCATCCTTCGACGGCTGGACCACACTAACGGCACGGACCGGAGCGATACTGGACGGACTGGCCAGCACGGGGCACGGTGGAGTTGATGAGTCGAGAGAGCGGATCGGAGCACACGCAGCGCACGGTCGCGGAGTTGCTCGCCCAGTACGGCGGCAGCCCGGACGGTGCGCCTCGTCGGCGACGCCGCCGTGCGGCCGATGACGACGAGTCGCCCGAGACCGCTCCGCAGACGATCATCGAGCGGGTGCTGTCCGACAGCGGGCGGCTCATGCCGGTCCGCGACGAGCCCCAGGTCGAGGCGCCCAAGCCTCCGCCGCCTGTTGCTCCTCCCGCTGCCGCTCCGCCTGCTCCACCGCGGCCGGCACCGCCTCGGCGCCCCGCGCCACCCGCGCCCGGTTTCCAGCCGGCGCCGCAGGTGCGTAGACCGGGCCCGGCCGAGGAGACCCGGCAGGTACCGCAGTTCCAGGAGGGTCCGTCCAGAACGGACGTTCCGCGCCCCGACCCGGCCGAGACCAGGGTCGACCCGATCAAGGCGCGCCTCGACCCGGCGCCGCCGCAGCAGTCCCGTCCGGACCTGCCGCGCCCCGAGGCGTCGCGCCCGAACATCGCCCGGCCGGTTCCGCCGGCGGCTCCCCCTCGGGAGGCGATGACCGAGCAGCTCCCGCGCATCCCGGCGAAGGCGCCGGTCGACCAGATCGCGTCCCTGGAGACCGAGTCGGTCCTGATCGTCCCGCCCGCGCCGCCGAAGCTGCCGGAGCCGCTGGCCGGTCAGTCCCCCGAGGACTGGTTCGGCGACGACGACGAGCCGCAGCCGATGGAGCACACCCAGGCGCACCCCGGCCCGTACGTCGACGACGAAGACGACGACTACGCCGACAACTACCAGCCGAACTACGCGCGGGAAGAGGACTACCTCTCCGACGACGAGGAGCCCGCGGGCCTGTCCGACGCCGACGAGCTGGACGCCGAGGAGTCCGAGCCCCGGTCCGCCGGCAAGGAGTGGCTGGTCATGATCGGCCAGCTCGCCGTCGGCGTGCTCGGCGGCGCGGTCCTGTGGCTGGCGTTCAACTGGCTGTGGCGCGCGATACCCGTGGCGGCACTCGTCGTGGCGCTGGCCGTTACCGTTGGACTCGTGCTCTTGGTCCGGAAGATCCGCCGTGCGGACGACATGCAGACAACGATTCTCGCGGTGCTGGTCGGCCTGATCGTCACCGTTTCGCCAGCGGCCATGCTGCTGGTGAAGAGTTGACCGCCCGTATCCCGGTCGGGCTGTCCACGGCGTCGGTGTACCCGCAGCCCGCCGGTGCCGCGTTCGAGATGGCCGCCGAGCTGGGCTTCGACGGTGTAGAGCTGATGGTGTGGGCGGACCCGGTGTCGCAGGACATCCGGGCCATCGACCGGCTCTCCAACCGCAGCGGCATGCCTGTGCTGGCCGTGCACGCGCCCTGTCTGCTGATCTCGCAGCGCGTCTGGTCGCCCGATCCGGTGGAACGGCTGCGGCGCAGCGTCCGGGCCGCCGGTGATCTCGGTGCGCGGACGGTCGTGCTGCACCCGCCGTTCCGCTGGCAACGCCGGTACGCCGACGGCTTCCAGTCGCTGATCGCGGAGCTGGAGGACGCCTCCGGGATCGACATCGCGGTCGAGAACATGTTCCCCGTACGCCGGCCGCTGGGCCGCGGCCGTTCCGTCGAGGTGTCGGCTTTCCGACCGTCGATCGACCCCACGGACGTCGGGCACGCGCACTACACGCTGGACCTCTCCCACGCCGCCGCCGCGCACGTCG
The DNA here is from genome assembly GCF_030269605.1 of Lentzea sp. NBRC 105346. Taxonomy (GTDB): domain Bacteria; phylum Actinomycetota; class Actinomycetes; order Mycobacteriales; family Pseudonocardiaceae; genus Lentzea. Next base: position 432,972 of record NZ_BSTQ01000005.1, on the reverse strand, counting down.
ACGCCATCGAGCTGGCCAAGCGGATGGGCGACGGGCTGACGCACATCCACCTCGCCGACGGTTCTGGTGCGCCCAAGGACGAGCACCTCGTGCCGGGGCGCGGGTCTCAGCCGTGTGCCGAGCTGTGCGAGACGCTGGCGCGGGGCGGGTTCGACGGCCAGGTCGTGCTGGAGATCAACACGCGGCGGGCGGGCAGTCCGGACGCGCGGGCCGAGATGCTGGCCGAGGCCCTGCTGTTCTCCCGCCTGCACCTCGACTGGCCAGTCGAGGCCTGATCCCCGCGCGAGTCTTACGCTCCAGCCCCCTGCGTCTCTTACGTTCCGGCTCGCTTCGGCGTGCGGGAACGTAAGACACAAGGGGTCGGAAGGTAAGACACGCGGGGGTTGGGCGCTAGTGTTCCTGTCGTGAACCCGTTGCGTGCGTTGATCATGGCCGCGGCTCGCAACGAGGGGGTGCGCGAGCTGGTGGCCAACGCGCCCATCAGCAGAGACGTGGTGCGCCGGTTCGTGGCGGGCGAGTCGACCGAGGACGCCGTGCGCGCGACACGCGAGCTGGGGCTGCCGGTCACGCTCGACTACCTCGGCGAGGACACCACGGACAAGGCGCAGGCCGAGAAGACCGTCGGCGCCTACCTGGAGCTGCTCGACGCGCTGCACGCGGCGGGGCTCGCGGACCGCGCCGAGGTCAGCGTGAAGCTGAGCGCGGTCGGGCAGGCCCTGGACGAGTCGCTCGCGCTGACCAACGCCTCCCGCATCTGCGCGGCCGCCGAGCAGTGCGGCACGACGGTCACGCTCGACATGGAGGACCACACGACCACGGACTCGACACTGCGGGTCCTGGCCGAGCTGCGGCGCACCTGGCCGTCGGTGGGCGCGGTGCTGCAGGCGTACCTGCACCGCACGCTCGACGACTGCAAGGCTCTCGCCACCGAAGGCTCGCGCGTGCGGCTGTGCAAGGGCGCCTACGCCGAACCGCCGGAGGTCGCCTTCACCGACCCGCACGAGGTGGACCTGAACTACGTGCGATGTGTGAACGCTCTCATGTCCGGCGACGGCTACCCGATGTTCGCGACGCACGATCCGCGCCTGATCGAGATCATCGGCGAGCGCGCGCGTTGGTACGACCGGCCGCGAGACTCGTACGAGTACCAGATGCTGTTCGGCATCCGTACCGAGGAACAACGCAAACTAACCGCCCGCGTGTACATCCCGTACGGCGAGCAGTGGTACGGATATCTCATGCGCCGACTCGCGGAACGCCCCGCCAACGTGACCTTCTTCCTGCGGTCACTGGTCAGCCGCTCATGACGTTCACGAAATCCAGCGCGGTCCGGTCGCTCGGCGACGGAACGTTCACGGCCGCGCTGCCGAGCGAGTGGACGGTCGGGCCCAAGCCACACGGAGGGTTCCTCCTGGCGGTGATGACGCGCGCCGCCGTCACGCAGGCCGGGGCGGGCGACCCTCTGGCCGTGAGCGCGCAGTTCCTGCGCACGCCCGAGGTCGGGCCGGTGCTGATCCGCACGGAGATCCGCAAGTCCGGCCGCACGGCGACCGCGGTGACGGCCGTGCTCGAGCAGCGCGGCCAGGTGTGCGTCGAGTCGTCGATCACCGTCGGGCGCATGCCGGAGCAGCGCGCCGATTACGCCGACCTGCCGTCGATCCCCGCTTCGCCACCGCCGGGCGCGGTGGACCTGTCGTCGTTGCCGTCCGCGCAGTTCTACAAGGTCGGCTCGGCGTGCGACGTGCGGGTGGATCCGCAGACCGCGGGGTTCCTGACCGGGCGCACCGACGGGCCGCTCACCCTGAAGCTGTGGGCGCGGCCGCACGAGGAGCAGCCGGACCCGTACTTCACGCTCGTCGCCGGCGACATCTCGATGCCGGTGACGTTCAACCTCGGGCGGTACGGGTGGTCGCCGACCGTGCAGCTGACCGCGCTGCTGCGCGCGAAGCCCGCGCCGGGGTGGTTGCGCATCCACGTGACGTGCCAGGCGGTGCACGGGCAGTGGTTCGACGAGGACGCCACGGTGATCGACTCGGCGGGACGGCTGGTCTGTCAGGCTCGACAGTTGGCGCTCACGCCGGCTGGCTGAACGTCACGCGGGAGCCCCGCGATGCATGACATGCATCGCGGGGCTCCCGCGTGACCGAAGGGGGCGTGGCAAGCTTTACCGCCATGACGAAGATTGCCGTGCTGGGGGCAGGCAAGATCGGTGAGGCGCTGCTCTCCGGCCTGCTGCACGCCGGCCGCAGCGCCGACGACCTCATGTTCACCGAGAAGCACCCGGCCCGTGCCGCCGACCTGGCGAAGCAGTACGGCGTCGAGTCGCTCGACGTGGCGGGCGCGGCGGCCAAGGCCGACGTGCTCATCGTCGCGGTCAAGCCGCAGGACATCGAACCGCTGCTCGAAGAGCTGGGCCCGGTCCTGCGGAAGGGCACGCTGATCGTCTCGCTGTGCGCGGGCCTGCCGACGAACCTGTACGAGCGTCGCCTGCCGGACAGCACGCCGGTGGTGCGGGTCATGCCGAACACGCCGATGCTGGTCGGCGAGGCCATGAGCGCGATCTCCGCGGGCAAGTACGCCACCGACGAGCACCTGAACACGGTCGACGAGCTGCTGAGCTCCGTGGGCAAGGTCGCCCGCGTGCCGGAGAGCCAGCAGGACGCGGTGACCGCGCTGAGCGGCTCCGGCCCGGCGTACTTCTTCTACCTGGTCGAGGCGATGATCGACGCGGGCATCCTGCTCGGCATCCCGCGCGACCTGGCCAGCCGGCTGATCATCCAGTCGGCGGTGGGCGCGGCGGCCATGCTGAACGAGGGCAGCTCGCACCCGGTGATCCTGCGCGAGGCGGTCACGTCGCCCGCGGGCACGACGATCATGGCGATCCGGGAGCTCGAGAAGCACGGGGTGCGCGCCGCGCTGCTGGCCGCGATCGAAAGCGCGCGCGACCGGTCCGTTGAGCTGGGCAAGCAGCACGAGGACTAAATCGGACGTCGCAGGAGTCACACCAGTCCCGCTACTCTCAGGAGAGCACGTGCGTGTCGAACCGTCGGTGGGGAAGACCGACGGCACGACACGTGTCGAAGGATGCGGTGATACATGCCTGCGAAGGAGAACGATCTCGCTCAGGTCCAGTTCCTGACCGTGGCCGAGGTGGCCTCGAAGATGCGTGTTTCGAAGATGACGGTGTACCGCCTGGTGCACTCCGGTGAGCTGCCCGCGGTCCGCGTGGGCAAGTCGTTCCGGGTGCCCGAGAAGGAGGTCTATGCCTACCTCGAGAACGCTTACTACGACGCTGGTTAGGGCGACCGGAAGGCTCCGGGTAAACTGGTAGGCCGTTGCGTGCCTACCGGCGAGTCGTGCTTGACACGAGTCCTGTCTGAGGGAGGCGCGACAGACCCACCAACGTCGAGAGCAAGGGACCCCTTCATGGGCTCGGTCATCAAGAAGCGCCGCAAGCGCATGTCCAAGAAGAAGCACCGCAAGCTGCTGCGCAAGACCCGTGTCCAGCGTAGGAAGCGCGGCAAGTAAGCCCGCGCCGAGCTCTCACCGCCGCCGGTCCCGCCTGGGGCCGGCGGCGGTTGCATTTCAGCATGTGGGAGTTACCGTGAGAACCACGGGAACGGTCGCCGCCGTTCGGGTGATTAGCCCGTAAAGCCTGCGTGACCTGCGTCAAGAGGGCGTTCCGGAACGCGTCAGTCATCAATTCGGCTTGTAGCATCGACCAGTCCCACGCACCTGAGCTTGGAGCCGCATGACGCCCAAGGTCGTCCTCGTCACCGGAGTGAGCCGCTTCCTCGGCGGTCACCTCGCCGCGCGGTTCGCCGCCAACCCGGAGATCGAGCGGGTGCTCGGAGTGGACACCGAGCCGCCGCCTCGTGACCTCCTGCGCCGGATGGGACGGGCGGAGTTCGTCCGCGCCGACATCCGCAACCCGTTGATCGCCAAGGTCATCTCCACCGCGAACGTGGACACCGTCGTGCACGCGTCGGTGACCGCCAACCCGGCCGGGCCCACCGGCCGGACGGTGATGAAGGAGATGAACGTCATCGGCACCATGCAACTGCTGGCCGCGTGCCAGAAGTCGCCGCAGGTGCGCAAGCTCGTCGTCAAGTCCACCAGCGCCGTCTACGGCTCCAGCTCGCGCGACCCCGCGGTCTTCACCGAGGGCATGGGGCCGAAGGACCTGCCGTCCAGCGGGTACGCCAAGGACGCCGTCGAGGTGGAGGGTTACGTCCGCGGGTTCGGCCGCCGCAGGCCGGACGTGCACGTGACCACGCTGCGGTTCACGAACTTCATCGGACCGCGGATCGACACCGTTCTCACCAGGTATTTCGCCCTGCCGGTCGTCCCGACCGTGCTGGGGTACGACGCGAGGGTGCAGCTGCTGCACTCCGAAGACGCGCTCGCCGTGCTGGAGCGCGCGACGATGCACGATCTGCCCGGCGTGTTCAACGTCGGCGGCGACGGGGTATTGCTCCTGTCTCAGGCGATCCGGCGGGCGGGCCGGATCAACCTGCCGGTGCCCAGCGTGGCCGTGCCGACCGTCGGGGGTCTGTTCCGCAGCGCCCGGCTCGTCGACTTCTCGCCGGACCAGATGAGGTTCCTCAACTGGGGGCGTGTCGTCGACACGACTCTGCTCAAGACCGAGTTCGGGTTCACGCCGCGGTGGACCACCCAGCAGGCCTTCGACGACTACGTGAACGGGCGGGGTCTGCGCCCGCTGATCGACCCCGAGCTGGTGGCCGCCGCGGAGCAGACCGTGCTCGCGACCGCCGCCAAGCTCCGCTGACGGAACTTTTTCAAGGAGATGGACGCTGTGGCAGGAGCACGCGTTATCCCACTACACGGTGGCGCCGAACAGGCTCGCCAACGCCGCACCAGACCACAGGTGGAGGTCGTTCCCGAGCCTGAGACAACGGCTGCGGTCGAGGAGACCGCTGCCCCGGACTGGGAACGCAGGCTCGCCGACGTGCTGGCGTTCGCCCGCCGCCGCATCGCGGGCGACTACCAGGTCGACGAGTTCGGGTTCGACCAGGACCTGACCGACAACGTGCTGCTGCCGCCGCTGAAACCGTTGTACGAGAAGTGGTTCCGCGCGGAGACGATCGGGATCCACAACATCCCCGCCACCGGCGGCGCGCTGATCGTCGCGAACCACTCCGGCACGCTGCCGCTCGACGCGCTGATGACGGCCTACGGCATCCACTCCGAGCACCCCAACCAGCGGCACCTCCGCATGCTGGGCGCGGACCTGGTGTTCCGCACGCCCATGCTCGGCGCGCTCGCGCGCAAGTCGGGCCAGACGCTCGCGTGCAACCCGGACGCCGAGCGCCTGATGTCGTCCGGTGAGCTCGTCGGCGTGTGGCCGGAGGGCTTCAAGGGCATCGGCAAGCCGTTCAAGGACCGGTACAAGCTGCAGCGCTTCGGCCGTGGCGGTTTCGTGTCGGCGGCGCTGAAGACCGGGGTGCCGATCATCCCGTGCTCCATCGTGGGCGCGGAGGAGATCTACCCGATGATCGGCGACATCAAGGCGCTGGCGCGGCTCTTCGGGTTCCCGTACTTCCCGGTGACGCCGTTCTTCCCGTTGCTCGGACCGCTGGGCGCGATCCCATTGCCGTCCAAGTGGTACATCGAGTTCGGTGAGCCGATTCGGACGGACGTGTTCGGGGAGAACCCGGCCGAGGACCCCATGCTCGTGTTCAACCTGACGGACCAGGTGCGCGAGACCATCCAGCAGACGCTGTACCGGCTGCTAACCCAGCGGCGCAACGTGTTCCTGGGCTGACCGCGAGTCCCACCTTCGTGCACGGTGAGTCCCACCCTCGGGTCGCCGGAAGGTGGGACACGGGGTGCGGGAAGGTGGGACTCGCGGTCAGCGGCCCTTGCGGCGGTAGGCCAGACCCGCAGCCACGGCGCCGGCCAGCGCGCCGGCGCCGAGCACGCTCGGCACCCCGATCTTGGCCGCTTTGCGCCCGGTCCGGAAGTCGCGGATCTCCCACCCGCGCTTGCGGGAGATCTCCCGGAGCTGCGAGTCCGGATTCACGGCGACCGCGGTGCCGACGGCGGACAGCATCGGCACGTCGTTGGACGAGTCCGAATAGGCCGTGCAGCGCTTGAGGTTCAGGCCCTCCTTGGCCGCCAGCGCGCGCACGGCCTGCGCCTTCGCCTTGCCGTGCAACATGTCCCCGACGAGCCGTCCGGTGTAGACACCGTCGACGTGCTCGGAGACGGTGCCCAGGGCGCCGGTCAGACCCAGCCGCCGGGCGATGATCGTCGCCAGCTCCACCGGCGTGGCGGTGACGAGCCAGACGCGCTGCCCGGCGTCGAGGTGCATCTGCGCGAGGGCCTGCGTCCCGGTCCAGATCCGGTCGGCCATCAGCTCGTCGTAGATCTCCTCACCGAGGGAGACGAGCTCGGCGACCGAGCGGCCCGCGACGAACGACAGCGCCTGCTCCCGGGAGGCCTTCACGGACTCCGGGTCCTCGCGGCCGCCGACGCGGAACTTCAGCTGCTGCCAGATGAAGCCGGCCAGGTCGGACGTCGTGAAGTACTTGCGCGCGGCCAGGCCGCGGGCGAAGTGGAAGATCGACGCGCCCATCATCATCGTGTTGTCCACGTCGAAGAAGGCCGCCGCGGTGAGGTCTGTCGGCACGGTCAGGGAGGCTTCGAGCTCCGGTGCGGCGGCAGCGGCCACGGCGGCTTCCGCCGACGCCTCACCAGCGACCTTCGCCCGCAGGTCGCGTTCAGCCGCGCTCTCCACCTCACGCCTCCGTGACATGGGCCCCAGCCTAGCGATCAGTTGCCGAAACTGATTCCGGGCAGTCCCGGTAACGAGATGCTCGGCAGCGGTAACGGCAACGGGATGGTGATGCCCGGCTGGGTGGACGGAGTGTTCACCGGCGGCAACGGCAGTGGCAGTTGGCCCGGTGTGGTGGGCTGGGCCTGCTGCGGCGGGCTGCCCGGCACCGAGGGCGACGACGTGCCCGACGAGGAGCCCGGCGTGGTCGGGTCCGTCGACGGGATCCGGCTCGACGAGGCGTTCGGGTCGACCACGATCTTCGAGCAGTCCTGGGCGGGCAGCGGGCCGAGGCCGTCGGTCTCGCCGCTGGTGATCGGGGAACAGGCCGTGCGGGCGTCCAGCTCGTCCGCACGCTGCGCGATGCGGCCGAGCAGGGCCAGCGAGCCGTTCGCGCGGTCCACGACGTCCGCGGGCAGCCTGGGGCGCAGCGCGGTCAGCCGGGCGGTCTGGGACTGGGCCCAGTCGCGCAGCGACGCCAGCACGCGGCCGTCGCCGTTCGTGCCGTACGTGGTCAGCTCGCGCGTGCCCTCGGTGGCGTCCGCGTCGTGGTCGGTCAACGCCGTCAGGTGGTCGGAGCTGCGCGCACCGCGCTCGGCCAGGGCTTCCATCTCGGTGATGCGGGCCGCGGCGAACTCGAGGTGCTTGAGCGCGCGGGACTCGTCGTTGAAGACGAACCCGAGCGAGGCCGACTCGGCCGTGCGCTTGACGCCGTAGAGCGGATCACCGGGCAGTGCGTCGCGGCTGAGCAGGACGCTCATGCCCGCGAGCGACATGATGAGGCACAGCACGGCGGCCGCCGCGACTGCTAATCGCGCCCTGGCACTGATCCGGCGGGTGGCGAGCGGGGTCGGCGGTTCGGCGGTGAGGATCCGCTGCCGCATCCGTTCCCTGGTGGCCTGGTCCGGCCCCTCGATCCGCACCTGCTTGAGCAACGCGACGACCGCCAGTTCGTCGCCGAGCTCAGCGGCGTCGTGCGGGCCGCCTTCCACCGCACGGGCGAATCGCTCGTGCTCCCTGTGTCGCCACCGAGGCGTCTGTCTCTTGCCTGCCATCTCGACCCGAGTAACGAAGTTGATCTCGCGTGGGTTACGCGAGTGCGATGATGATCACCGCGGTATTCATCGCAGCCAGCCCGGCAGAATCTGCGCGAGCCGGCGTACTGCCCGGTGTTGCAGTGCCTTGACGGCACCCTCGTTGCGGCCCATCAGTTCCGCCGTCTCCGATACGGACAGACCCTGGATGAACCGAAGGACTATGCATTCCCGCTGGTCATCACCCAATTGGTGGACGCAGCGGAGGAGCTCCGCGTTGGCCGCCTCGGTCATGACCTCGTGCTCGGGGCCCGCCGTGACCTCGCGTTCGTCGGAGAGCTCCGGGGTCGTGATCTCCAGCCGGTACCGGCTGGACTTCACGTGGTCGAACACGATGTTGCGGGCGATCGTCACGAACCACGCGCCGACGTCGCGGCCCTGGTAGGTGACGTTGCCGATGCTGCGCAGCGCGCGCAGGAACGTCTCGCTGGTGACGTCCTCGGCCAGCGCGCGGTCACCGCTCACGCGGAACAGCACGTAGCGGAACACCATGTCGACGTACCGGTCGTAGAGCAGGCCGAACGCGTCGGTGTCACCCTGCTGGGCGGCCTGCACGAGCTGCCACGGCTCGTCTGCGGCGTTGTCGTTCGGACCTCCCGTCGCGGCTCGGGTGGTCCTGATCGTGGTCGGTCTAGCCCTGGCGGTCATCGGCTGGCGGCACCTCCACAGAGTCGCCGTGGCGGCAGCATACGTGTTGTTACTCCGTAGTAGGTAGCGGCGACGTGTCTCGGTTGTGCGACGCCCTTCACGTCGCTTCGTGACGCTGGCCACGCATGGAAGACTGCTCCACGCGTCCAGTTGTTCATGAGGAGGCCATGTTGACTTCCGCTCGCAATGTCGCCGATCTCGTCCGTGCCTCGGCGCGGCGTGGTCCTCAACACGCAGCCCTTATCGACGTGGCGAGCGGCTCTAGTTACACCTGGCAAACCATCGACGCCGCCGTCGACGCTTTCGCCCGCCGTTTGGCCGATTCCGGCGTGGAACCGGGCGACCGAGTGGCAGTACGCCTGCCGACCTCGCCCGAGTTCGCCGTCGCGGTGTTCGGTGTCTTGCGCGCGGGCGGCGTCGTCGTGCCGCTCGGCGGCGGCCAGCCCGCCCGCGAACTGCAGCGCGTCCTCGCCGACTCCGGCGCCGGGATCCTGGTGGGCGACGGCACGGGCTCCGACGCCACGGTGCTGTCCGCGCCCTCGCTGACCGAGCAGGGACCCGAGTTCGAGGCGCTGCGCGGTGGCGAGGATCTCGCGGTGCTCGGCTACACCTCGGGCACGTCCGGCGTCCCGCGCGGCGCGATGCTGTCGCACCGCGCGCTCATCTCGAACGTCGAGCAGTGCGCGTCGCTGCGGCCCGCTCCGGTGAACGCGAGCGACCGGGTGCTGCTGGCGTTGCCGCTGTTCCACGTCTACGGCCTCGGTCCTGGACTCCTGCAGGTCGCGGGCGCGGGTGCGACCGCGGTGCTGTTGGAACGATTCGACGCGACATCCGCGCTGGAAGCAATCGAACAGCACCGGGTCACCACCGTCGTCGGTGTGCCCCCCATGTACCGCGCGCTGCTGTCCACGCCGGCCGAGGACCTCCGCGCGAAACTGGCCACGGTCCGCCTCTTCACCTCCGGCGCGGCCCCGCTCCCGGCGGGCGTCATCGACGAGATGCGGCAGGCGGTCGGCCTGCCGATCCACGAGGGCTACGGCCTCACGGAGACCGGTCCGGTGCTGACGTCGACGCTGGTCGACGGCGTCCCGAAGCCGGGTTCGGTCGGCAAGGCCCTCCCCGGCGTCGAGATCCGGCTCGTCGACACGGACGGTTCGGTGCTGGACCTCGACGAGGACGAGCCGGGCACCGGGCTGGTGTCCGCGCGCGGCGCGAACCTGTTCAGCGGCTACTGGCCCGACGGTGCGCACGGCCCGGACGCCGACGGCTGGTTCCGCACCGGCGACGTCGGCTACTTCGACGCCGAGGGCGACCTGCACCTGGTCGACCGCGCCGGTGACCTGATCATCGTCAACGGCTTCAACGTCTACCCGCACGAGGTCGAGCAGGTGCTGTGCGAGCTGCCCGCCGTGCTTGAGGCCGCTGCCGTCGGGATCCCGGACGAGCGGACCGGTGAGTCGGTGAAGGCCGTGCTGGTGCTGCACGAGGAGGGTTCGCTGACCTCGGACGACGTGGTCGCGCACTGCGCCGAGCGGCTCGCGAAGTTCAAGGTGCCGACGGTCGTCGAGTTCGCGCCCGCGCTGCCGCACTCGCCCACCGGCAAGCTCGCCCGTGCCGTGCTCCGCAAGCCGCTGGGGGCGTGATGCACCACGTGACGATCATGAGCCGCTCCACCTGCCACTCCTGCGACGTGGCGAAGGCCGAGGTGGCGCGGATCTGTGCCGAGCTCGGTGCCACCTGGTCGGTCGAGGATGTGGACACCGATCCCGAGCTGCGGGCCGAGTACGGGGATCGGGTGCCGGTGTTCCTCGTGGACGGCAAGGAACACGGGTACTGGCAGGTGGAGGAGGAGCGGTTGCGGGCCGCGCTGGCCTGATTACCGCTCCCTTACGAACCGGGCGAACCACCGGCCGACGGGTGTCGAATTAAGGGCATGAAGCCCGTGACCGCCGCCCTCGTCGGTGTCCTCGCCGTCGCCGCCGCCCTGGCCGCCGGCCACCTAGTCGGCGCGGTCGTCGGCCTGAGCGCGTCGCCGTTCCTGGCGGTGGGCAACACGGCGATCGACCTGACCCCGAGCTGGCTGAAGGACTTCGCGGTCACCACGTTCGGCACCTACGACAAGGTGGTGCTGCTGACCGGCATGGCCGTGGTGATCATCGCCGCGGCGGCCGCGGCGGGCCTGGCATCGAGGCGGACCCCGACGCCGGGAACGATCGTCGCCATCGCGCTGGGGCTCCTGGGCGTGGCGGCGGTCCTGGCCCGCCCGGACGTCGGGCAGCTGGGCGTCCTGGCACCCGTGACCAGCGTCTTCGTCGGCGTGTGGGCGTTCCGGTGGTTGCACAGGAAGGCCACCGAGGAGCCCGAGGCCGGCAACCGCCGGGAGTTCCTCGCGATCGCCGGTGCGGCGGCGGTGGCCGGTGCCGCCGGGCACCTGTTCGGCAACCGGGTGGACGTGCAGAGCTCGCGCGAGGCCATCGGTGAGATCAAGGCGAAGACGCCCGCGAAGCCCATCCCGGTCAACGCCGACTTCGCCAAGGACGGGTCGCCCACCTTCATCACGTCCAACCGGGACTTCTACCGGATCGACACCGCGCTGACCGTGCCCCGCATCAGGGCCGAGGAGTGGTCGCTGCGGGTGCACGGGATGGTCGACAACCCGTTCGTCCTGCGGTTCGACGACATCCGCAAGCGCGACCTGGTCGAGGAGACGGTCACGCTGACCTGCGTCTCCAACGAGGTGGGCGGCCCGTACATCTCGACGGCGAACTTCATCGGCGTCCCGATCCGGGACGTCCTCACCGAGGCCAGGGTCAAGGCCGGCGCCGACCAGCTGTTCAGCACCAGCCAGGACGGCTTCACCGCGGGCAGCCCGCTGGACTACGTGCTCGAACGCGGCATGATCGCGATCGGGATGAACGGCGAGGCCCTCCCGCAGGAGCACGGCTTCCCGGCCCGGCTCGTCGTTCCAGGTCTCTACGGGTACGTCAGCGCCACGAAGTGGGTCACCGACCTCAACGTCACGACGTTCGCCAAGGAACAGGGCTACTGGATCCCGCGCGGCTGGGCGGCGAAGGCGCCGATCAAGACGATGTCGCGGATCGACCGGCCCAGGGGGCTCGCCAGGACGCCGAGCAAGACCGTGGTCGCGGGTACCGCCTGGGCGCAGCCGAAGGGCGTCGCGAAGGTGGAGATCCGCGTCGACGGCGGGCCGTGGCAGGAGACCGAGCTGGGCGCGGACGTCAGCGACAGCACCTGGCGGATGTGGCGCAAGGAGCTCGACCTGCCCAAGGGCAGCCACACCGTCGAGTGCCGCGCGACCGACAAATCCGGGTTCACGCAGGACCAGGCACGTGTCGCGCCGGTCCCCGACGGTGCCACCGGGTGGCACTCGATCTCGTTCACCGTCGAGTAGCCCGATCGGGTAATACCCGAACCGATCATGAAGTCACTTCGAATGTTTTAGTGAACATCGAAACATTCAAGGAGTGATCCCCGTGCGGAAGACCCTTGCGGTTCTCGGCGCCCTGGCGGCACTGACGGCGTGTAGCAGCAACGACATGGCCTCGACCACCAGCAGCGCCAACACCCCAAGCACCACGATGAGCAAGGCCGCGGACGGTGTGACGAAGACGACCGACGTGTTCGGTCCCGGCTGTGCGGGCGTGCCTCAGGACCCGGCGGACAAGGGGTCCTTGCAGGGCATGGCGATGGATCCGGTCGCCACGGCCGCGAGCAACAACCCGCTGCTCACGAAGCTGGTGGCGGCGGTGAAGGCGACCAACCTGGTCGACACGCTCAACTCGCAGGAGGCGATCACCGTCTTCGCGCCCGCCGACCCGGCGTTCGCCGCGCTGGGCGACGCGAAGTTCGCCGAGCTCGCCGGCAACCCGGCGCAGCTGACCCCGATCCTGCAGTACCACGTGGTCGGCAAGCGCTACGACGCCAAGGGCCTGGAGCAGGCTGGCACGGTCAAGGCGCTCAACGGCGGTGAGCTCAAGATCGCGGGCAGCGGCGACAACCTGACGGTCAACGGAGCCCCGGTGCTCTGCGGCAACATCCCGACCAAGAACGCCACCGTGTTCGTCATCGGCAAGGTCCTCACGCCCTGACCCGATCGAGCTGAACCAATCGAGACGGGAGCCCTGTGTGAACATGCAGGGCTCCTGGGTGTCACCCCATCGGGCACCCTCTGTGACCAGCGATCAGCCGACTTTGTGCATGCGTTCACAAGCGGTACGGTGTGTGCATCACTCCGCGGAAAGGTCTCCCGCGGATACGCACACCCTGAGGAGCAAGCAGCGTGGCATCACAGCGGGGCGAAGGTGATCTGACCACCCCACTGGAGCCTGCCGACCGGGAACGGGCCCGAGCCATTCCCGAGGCGGCCGTCGCGCGGCTCGCCGTGTACCTCCGCGTCCTGTCCGGCATGGCCGACCAGGGTGTGACCACCGTCTCCAGCGAGGAACTGAGCACGGCCGCCGGGGTCAACTCGGCGAAGCTCCGCAAGGACCTCAGCTACATCGGCTCGTACGGCACGCGGGGCGTCGGCTACGACGTCGAGGTGCTCGTCAGCCACATCGAACGGATCCTCGGACTGACCCGCAAGCACTCCGTCGCGGTCGTCGGGATCGGTAACCTTGGTCACGCTCTGGCCAACTACGGCGGCTTCCCCGGACGAGGGTTTCCCGTCACCGCGCTCTTCGACGTCGACGACGATCTCGTAGGTGTGCCGGTAGGAGGCATACCTGTCAACCACATCGAGGACATCCAGCGCGTCTGCGCCGAGCGAGAGGTCTCGATCGGCGTCATCGCCACGCCCCCGCCCGCCGCGCAGGGCGTCTGCGACCGTTTGGTATCTGCGGGCGTCCAGTGCATCCTGAACTTCGCACCCGTTGTCCTCCAGGTTCCGGACAACGTCGAGGTGCGCAAGGTCGATCTGGCGGTCGAGATGCAGATTCTCTCGTTCCACGTGGCGCGCCGGGCCGACGAAGCAGCTAACGACCTGGTGAACGGAATCGGTGTGGACGGGATGGTGATTCGCCCGTGAGCGTGAGCCGGATGGCTCCGGGAGACGTGGTGACAGCATGAGTGTGCTCGTCGTCGGTCTCTCGCACCGCACCGCCCCGGTCCCCGTCCTCGAACGCGTCACCGTGGCCGAACCCGACCTGCCGAAGGTGCTCGAGCAGCTGCTGCAGAGCGCTAGCGTCTCCGAGGCGATGGTCCTGTCGACCTGCAACCGGGTCGAGGTCTACGCCGTCGTCGAGACGTTCCACGGCGGCATGTCCGAGGTGGTCGACACCCTCGCCAGGCACGCCCAGGTCGACGCCAACACGCTTTACGAGCACTTTTACGTGCATTACGCGGCCGCGGCCGTCGAGCACCTGTTCAGCGTCGCCGCCGGCCTCGACTCGATGGTCGTCGGCGAGTCGCAGATCATCGGTCAGCTCCGGCACGCCTACGCCGCCGCGGCCGAGGCGGGCACCGTCGGCAGGACGATGCACGAGCTCACCCAGAACGCCCTGCGCGTGGGGAAGCGGGTGCACACCGACACCGACATCGACCACGCGGGCGCGTCGGTCGTGTCCGAGGCCCTGGCCGACGCCGAGGCCGAGCTCGGCACCCTCGTCGGCCGCCGCGCGCTGCTCGTCGGCGCCGGCGCGATGGGCGGGCTGGCCGCCGCGTACCTGCGCCGGGCGGACATCGGCGAGGTCGTCATCGCCAACCGCACGCCGGCCAACGGCGCGCGCCTGGCCGCCGCCATGCAGACGGAGGGCGTGCCCGCGATCGCGGTCGGCCTCGGTGACCTGGCCGACGAGATCGCGAAGGCCGACGTGCTGTTCGCGTGCACCGGCTCGACCGACGTCGTCGTGCCCTTGTCGGCCATCGCCGCACGGACGAAGCCGCTGGTCGTGTGCGACCTCGGTCTGCCCAAGGATGTCGACCCCGCGGCGGCCGAGCTGGCCGGCGTGCGGGTCGTGGACCTCGAGACGCTGCAGCGCCGGCTGACCGACGCCCCCGCGGGCCGCGACACCCGGCGGGCCGCCGAGATCGTCGCGGACGAGGTCAGGTCCTACCTGGCGACGCAGCGGTCCGCCGAGGTCACGCCGACCGTCACGGCGCTGCGCAAGCGCGCCGCCGAGGTCGTGGACGCCGAGCTGCTGCGCCTGGACTCGCGGCTGCCCGAGCTGGACGCGGCCGTGCGCGGCGAGCTGCAGAAGACCGTGCGGCGCGTCGTCGACAAGCTGTTGCACACGCCGACCGTGCGCGTGAAGGAGCTCGCCTCCTCGCCCGGCGGCACGGAGTACGCGGAGGCGCTCCGCGAGCTCTTCGGGCTCGACCCCGCGGCGCCCGCCGCGGTGTCCACTGTGGATGGTGACAAGCGGTGACCCGCACCCTGAGGATCGGTACCCGCGGCAGCGCGCTCGCGCTGGCCCAGACGGGGACCGTGGCCGACGCGTTGAAGCGCGCGGGCGCCGACGTCGAGATCAAGGTGATCAAGACGCCGGGCGACCTGTCGGACGCGCCCATCGCGCAGATCGGCATCGGCGTCTTCACGTCCGCGTTGCGCGACGCGCTGGCGCTGGGCGAGATCGACATCGCCGTCCACTCCTACAAGGACCTTCCGACGAAGCCGGACCCGCGGCTCGTGCTCGCGGCCGTGCCGCAGCGCGAGGACCCGCGTGACGCGCTCGTCGCCCGCGACGGATTGACGCTCGGCGAGCTGCCGAACGGGTCCACTGTGGGCACCGGCTCCCCGCGCCGCGCCGCGCAGCTCGAGGCGCTGGGCCTCGGCCTGAACGTGGTTCCGTTGCGCGGCAACGTGGACACCCGCATCGGCAAGGTCACCAAGGGCGAGCTCGACGCCGTGGTGCTGGCTCGTGCCGGCATCGCGCGCCTCGGTCGCGCTGCGGAGATCACCGAGACGCTGGAGCCCATCCAGATGCTTCCCGCGCCCGCACAGGGCGCGTTGGCAGTCGAGTGCCGGATCGACGATGTCGACGCCGAGCACCTGATTCAGTCCACTTTGGACGATCCGGCCAGCCGGGCCGCTGTGACCGCCGAGCGGGCCATGCTGGCCGCGCTCGAAGCGGGCTGCAGTGCGCCGGTCGGCGCGCTGGCCGACGTGGTGGAAGATCTCGACGACGAGGGCAAGGTCGTGTACCGCCTCTCGTTGCGCGGGGTCGCTGCGACGCCGGAGAACGCCCTTCTCCGCGCGTCCGCCACCGGTGACTTGACCGAAGCTGAGGAGCTCGGCCGGGCGCTGGCCGCCGAGTTGCTCGACCTCGGGGCCGCGGTGCTCAGCGGCCCAGAGGCGTAATCGATGGGGAGTGCCCTGATGACCCGCGCACGCAAGACCCCCGGCCGCATCGCTTTCGTGGGCTCCGGCCCCGGCGACACCGGGTTGCTCACCGTACGGGCCCACGATTTGCTCACCAGGGCGGAGCTCGTGGTCACGGACCCCGACGTCCCCGCTGAGGTCGTCGCGACGGTGGCCGAGGGTGTCGAGGTGCGTCCGGCCGTGGGCGAGTCCGCGGACGTGGCGAAGGACCTGGTGACCGAGGCGAAGAACGGTCACCTCGTGGTCCGGCTCGTCGCCGGCGACCCGCTGCTGCTCGACTCGGTGGTGAAGGAGGCGCAGGCCGTCGCGAAGACGTCGATCCCGTTCGACGTCGTGCCCGGCGTGCCGTCCGCGACCGCAGTCCCCGCGTACGCGGGTGCCGCGCTCGGCGCCGTGCACACCGAGGCCGACGTTCGCGCCGTGACCGACTGGGCGGGCCTGGCGTCGTCGCCCGGCACGCTCGTGTTGCACGCGACCGGCAGCCACCTGGCCGAGGCCGCGTCCAACCTGGTCGAACACGGCCTCGCGCCGCAGACCCCGGTCGCGGTGACCGCCGAAGGCACCGGCTTCCAGCAGCGGACGATCGACACGACGCTCGCGTCGGTCGCGGCCGACGCGGGTGAGCTCAACGGCCCGCTCGTGGTCACGGTCGGCGCTGCCGCCGCCGCGCGTTCGAAGCTCTCCTGGTGGGAGTCGCGCGCGCTGTACGGCTGGCGCGTGCTGGTCCCGCGGACCAAGGAGCAGGCGGGCGCGATGAGCGACCGGCTGCACAGCCACGGCGCGATCGCGGTCGAGGTCCCGACCATCTCGGTCGAGCCGCCGCGCAGCCCCGCGCAGATGGAGCGCTCGGTCAAGGGCCTGGTCGACGGCCGCTACCAGTGGGTCGTCTTCACCTCGACCAACGCCGTGCGCGCGGTGTGGGAGAAGTTCCGCGAGTTCGGTCTGGACGCCCGCGCGTTCTCCGGCGTGAAGATCGCCTGCGTCGGCGAGGCCACGGCCGCGAAGGTGCGCTCGTTCGGCATCATCCCCGAGCTCGTGCCGTCCGGTGAGCAGTCCAGCGAGGGCCTGCTGAACGACTTCCCGCCGTACGACGACATCCTGGACCCGGTCGACCGCGTGCTGCTGCCGCGCGCCGACATCGCCACCGAGACGCTGGCCGCGGGCTTGCGCGAGCGTGGCTGGGAGATCGACGACGTGACGGCCTACCGCACCGTGCGTGCGGCGCCGCCGCCCGCCGAGACCCGCGAGATGATCAAGTCCGGTGGCTTCGACGCGGTGTGCTTCACCTCGTCGTCGACCGTGCGGAACCTGGTCGGCATCGCGGGCAAGCCGCACGCCCGCACGCTCGTCGCGTGCATCGGCCCGCAGACCGCCGAGACCGCTCGGGAGTTCGGCCTCCGCGTCGACGTGCAGCCCGAGGAGGCGAACGTCCCGGCGCTGGTCGACGCGCTGGCCGCGCACGCCGCCCGCCTGCGCGCCGAGGGAGCGCTGCCGCCCCCGCGCAAGACCAAGCGTCTGCGCCGTTCCTAACTGAAATGCTATGAAGGGAGCTTTCCAAGCGCTGACCGCTTGCAAAGCTCCCTTCATAGCAATCCCACGGCAGGGAGTACAGCCAGTGTTCCCATCACACCGGCCCCGGCGGTTGCGCACGACGCCCGCCATGCGACGCCTGGTCTCCGAGACCGAGGTTCGCCCGCGGCAGCTCGTACTGCCGATGTTCGTCAAGGAGAGCCTGCGCGAGCCCGCCGAGATCGCGAGCATGCCGGGCGTCTACCAGCACACCCGTGAGTCACTGCGCAAAGCCGCCGTCGACGCCGTCCAGGCCGGAGTCGGCGGCATCATGCTGTTCGGGGTCCCGGCCGAGCGGGACGCGGTGGGCTCCGGCAGCACCGACCCGGAGGGCATCCTCAACGTCGCGCTGAAGGACCTGCGCACCGAGCTCGGCGACAGCACGGTGATCATGTCCGACTGCTGCCTCGACGAGTTCACCGACCACGGCCACTGCGGCGTGCTCGCGGCCGACGGCACCGTCGACAACGACGCCACGCTCGAGGTCTACGCGGAGATGGCCGTCGCACAGGCTCGCGCCGGCGCCCACGTCGTCGGGCCGAGCGGCATGATGGACGGTCAGATCGGCCACATCCGCAGTGCGCTGGACGAGGCCGGCTACATCGACACCGGCATCCTCGCCTACTCGGCCAAGTACTCGTCGGCGCTGTACGGCCCGTTCCGCGACGCCGTCGAGTCGCAGCTGACCGGCGACCGCAAGACCTACCAGCAGGACCCGGCGAACGCCCGCGAGGCGATCCGCGAGGTGCAGCTGGACCTCGACGAGGGCGCGGACATGGTCATGGTCAAGCCGGCCATGTTCTACCTCGACGTGCTGCGGCGCGTGGCCGACATGGCCGACGTTCCCGTTGCGGCGTACCAGATCTCGGGTGAGTACGCGATGATCGAGGCGGCCGCGCGCAACGGCTGGATCGACCGCGAACGGTCGGTGCTCGAGGCGCTGACGAGCATCCGGCGCGCGGGCGCGGACATCGTGCTCACGTACTGGGCGGCGGAAGCGGCCACTTGGCTCGACCGGTAGCCGAACCGAAGGTCGTCGATGTGGCGCGCTGGCTGTGGATCGTCAGCGCGCTCGTCAGCCTCGTGCAGGTGATGGTCGAGCTCGCCGATCGCGAACGGCTCGTCGCCGAGATCCGCAAACGCGAACCCGCGCTGAGTCAGGACGACGTCGACGTGGCCGTGCAGGGCGGGATGGTGTTCACCCTGCTGATCGTCGGCGTGATCGTGCTGCTGTACGTCAAGGCTGCGAACCGGATGGCCCAAGGCCGCAACTGGGCTCGCGTGGTGCTCACGCTGGTCGGTGGCGCGTCAGTCGTCTACGGGCTGCTTCAGCTCGCGGTGGCGACGGAGTTGCCGGTGGTCGACACCTCGTTGGCCGTGGCGGGTCTGGGATTGAACGGGACGGCCATCGCGCTGATGTACGTCCCCACGGCGGCGGCCTGGTTCGCGTCACGCGTGTCGGGTGTGGACAGGGTTCCTGACCAGCCCTAGCGTTCGCAGCGTGACCACAACTGAGGAAGCGCCGAGCACCGTTCGCACGGCGTTCTGGCTCACCGTCGCGTACGCGGTGCTGCTTGTGCTCGTAGCGCTGTACGCGTTGGCCAGCAAGCAGGTGCTGATCGACTCGGTGATCCAGTCCGGGCGCACCTCCGGCCTGAGCAACGACCAGATCGCCACGGCCGTCACCCGGCTGCTCATCGGCACGACGGTCGTCAACGTCGTGTTCGGCGCGCTGGCCGTGTTCTTCGGCCTCAAGGCCAAGGCCGGGTTGAGCTGGGGCCGGACCGCGCTCGCGATCAACCTGGGCTTCTCGCTGTTCTTCCAGATCTTCACCAACCTGCTGGGGCTGCTGCCGATCCTCGTCGGCCTGGCCGGGGTGGTCCTGCTGTTCCTGCGCCCGTCGTCGGACTACCTCACCGGGCCGAAGCAGGCCGAATGACCCCGCCGCCTCTCGCCGTGCGCGTGGCGGCCGGGTGCTGGCTCGCCACGGCGGTCTTCACCGTGCTCACCGTGGTGGGCCTGTGGCTGTTGCGCGGCGAGCTGGCGGCCAAGGCGGGTGTGCCGGTGTCGGACGTGACGAACCTGCTGGTGTCGCTCTCGATCGTCTCGGCGTTCTTCGCCGTCGCCTACGGGTGGCTGACCGTGCAGCTCTACCGCGCCCGCAGGTGGACGCGCGCGGTGCTGTCCGTCATCGCCGTCGGGCACATGCTGTGGCTGCTCATCGTCGGGGTGAGCGCCTCCAGCCTGGTCACGCTGCTGTTGCTCTCGGTTGCGATCGTGCTCACGTGGCAGCCGAGTGCGGCAAAGTGGATGGCGGAGGTGGGGGCATGACCGATCCGCAGAACTCGCAGTACCAGGTGCAACACGTGTCGTCCGACTTCTCGTGGGCCGCGCCGATGCCGTCCGTGACGCCGGGGGAGATGGCGCCGCCGCGGCCGGCGACGCTGACGGTGGCGTCCTGGGTGTGGCTCGCCGCGACCGCGCTCGGCGTCGTGTCGCTCGGGCTGCTGATCCTCACGAACGTGGACGGTTTCGCCGCGAACATGGTGGAGAGCTCGCGCAACGACCCGAGCCCGATCGACCTGGCGGAGGGCCGTATCGCGGCACGGGTGTTCGCCGGGATGGCGTTCGTCGGCGGGGCCGTGGTGTCGGTCCCGTTCATCATCGGCGCGATCAAGTTACGGGCGGGCCGCAACTGGCCGCGGGTGATGCTCGCGGTGCTGGGCGGGGTCGCGCTGATCTACAACTTCGTGGTGTTCATCACGGCGCTCACGTCCACGAACTGGCAGCTGGGCGTCGCGCTCACCGTGCTCACCGCCGGGCTCACGATCGCGGCCATCGTGTTGATGTTCCTGCCGCCGTCCAACGCCTACGTCTCCATCGCGGACATGCGATGAACGACGAACCCAGCAGATATCAAGCGCAGCCCTATCAGCCCGGGATGTCGCCCATCGGCGGCATGAACGAGGTGCAGACCACCTACACACGGGTCGTGCGGCCACCGGTGGTGGTCATCGCCGCGATGTTCTGGGTGCTCGCCGCGCTCTCGTGGCCGGTCGGGCGGATGGTCGTCGGGCTGTCCGGACAGGTCGACCAGCTGTGGTGGGTGGCCCATCTGTTCCTGACCGTGTGCGTCGTGGCCGGGGTGGCGTGGCCGGTGGTCCGCTTCCTGCAGGGCAGCTTCCAGGCGCGGCTCGGGCTGACGCTCGTGGCCCTGTTGTTCTTCGTGCTCGCGCTGGGGTTCCTGCTCGCGTCCCTGCGCGACGGTGATCTCGTTGCGCTGCACGTGGTTCGGCTCGTGCTGCTGCTCGGCGCGGTCGGGTTGAGCTTCCTGCCCGTGTCGCGGGGGTACTTCAGGGCTAACCTCCACTAGCTGTGGAGCGCGTCGTTTACGCCGAACCCGGCAGCAGCTGGTGGCCGGTGCTGTGGGGACCTCTGTTCGCCCTCGCCGGCTACCTCGTCGAGCTGCTGACCGGTCCGGCCAGCGGCGTGCTGTGGGGGTCGGTCGCGCTCGGGCTCGTGCTCGCCACGGCGTTGTGGGTCAACGGGCGGCGCCAGGTCTGTTCCGTGCGGCTCACCCCCGAGGAGCTGCGCCAGGGGCGCGAACGCCTGCCGCTCAACGACATCGCGGCGGTCGAGGAAGTCGGCACACCCACGGGCGTCCGCGTGCTCGGCGGTGGCTGGACGCCGCCGCGCGGCACGACCGGGGTGCCGATCAGGCTGGCGGACGGGTCCGTCGTGCTGGGCTGGGCGCGCGATCCCGAGTCCTTCCTGCGTGCGTTGAACGGGGTCGTGAGAAGGTGACGGGCGTGACAGCTGCCGTTCCCAGCCTGCAGCTGCGCCAGGGGCGCGAACGGGTGCCGCTCAACGACATCGCGGCGGTGGCTGGACGCCGCCGCGCGGCACGACCGGGGTGCCGATCAGGCTGGCGGACGGGTCCGTCGTGCTGGGCTGGGCGCGTGATCCCGAGTCCTTCCTGCGTGCGTTGAACGGGGTCGTGAGAAGGTGACGGGCGTGACAGCTGCCGTTCCCAGCCTGCACCAGCCGAAGCGGGCGTTGATCGCCGCCGGGGAGGTGGTGGCGGTCGTACTGCTCGCGTTCGCCGCGCACTGGTGCTGGCGGCACGGCGTCGTGCGGCTGGAGTACCCGATCGACGGCGGCGCACCGCTGCAGTCGACCCGCTACAAGGGCAACTGGATCGGCGGCGCCATCGCGTTGGTCACACTCGCGGCGCTGCTGCTGCTCGACGCCCTGCGCCAGACCCTGCTGGCGGTGCGGGCCAGGCCGCGCAAGCCGGAGCCGGAACCGGAGCCAGAACCGGACGTGTGAGACTGGGGTACGTGACTGCGAGTCGATCCCAGGCCCTGTTCGAGCGCGCGTCGGAAGTGACCCCCGGCGGGGTCAACTCACCGGTGCGGGCGTTCCACTCCGTTGGCGGCACGCCCAGGTTCATGGTCCGCGGCGAGGGCCCGTACCTGTGGGACGCCGACGGCAACCGGTACGTCGACCTCGTGTCCTCGTGGGGACCGATGATCCTCGGCCACGCGCACCCGGACGTGGTGCGGGCCGTTCAGGACTCCGCGGTGCACGGACTGTCGTTCGGCACGCCCACCGAGGGTGAGATCCGGCTCGTCGAGGAGATCATCGACCGCGTCGACCCGGTGCACCAGGTGCGCCTGGTCAACTCCGGCACCGAGGCGACGATGAGCGCGATCCGCCTCGCCCGCGGGTTCACCGAGCGGCGCAAGGTGATCAAGTTCGCCGGCTGCTACCACGGCCACGTCGACGCGCTGCTCGCCCAGGCCGGCTCGGGCGTCGCGACGCTCGGCCTGCCCACCTCGCCCGGTGTCACCGGCGCGCAGGCCGCGGACACCATTGTGTTGCCGTACAACGACATCGAAGCCGTCCGCAAGGCGTTCGCCGAGAACGACAGTGACAACGGCGGTGAGATCGCCTGCGTGATCACCGAGGCTGCCGCGGGCAACATGGGGGCGGTCGCCCCGGTCGGCGACTTCAACGCGCAGCTGCGCGACCTGTGCCACGACAACGGCGCCCTGCTGATCATGGACGAGGTGATGACGGGCTTCCGCGTCTCGCGCGCGGGCTGGTACGGCATCGAACGCGTCGAGGGCGACCTGTACACGTTCGGCAAGGTCATGTCCGGCGGCCTCCCTGCGGCGGCGTTCGGCGGCCGCTCCGACGTGATGGCGCGCCTGGCGCCGTCCGGCCCGGTCTACCAGGCCGGGACGCTGTCCGGTAACCCCGTCGCCGTCGCCGCGGGGCTCGCGACGCTCAAGGCCGCGACCGACGAGGTGTACCTGGCGCTGGACCGCAACGCGACCCGCCTGGGCGGCCTGTTCACCGCGGCACTGACCGAGGCCGGTGTCGCGCACCGGGTGCAGTTCGCGGGCAACCTGGTGTCGGTGTTCTTCACCGACGACGAGGTGCGCGACTACGCGGGCGCCCAGGCCGCCGAGACCTGGCGGTTCCCCCCGTTCTTCCACGCCCTGCTGGAGCGCGGCGTCTACCCGCCGCCCTCGGCGTTCGAGGCGTGGTTCGTCAACGCCGCGATGGGTGAGGAAGAGTTCGAGATCATCGCCGACGCACTGCCGCACGCGGCGCGCGCGGCCCGGGAGGCTGTGAAGTGACGCAGACCATCGTCCACATGCTGCGCCACGGCGAGGTGCACAACCCGACGGGCATCCTGTACGGCCGCATCCCCGGCTTCAAGCTGTCCGACCGCGGGCAGCAGCAGGCGCTGACCGTCGCGGAACACCTGGCGGACCGCGACATCGTGCACGTCGTCGCGTCTCCTTTGGACCGTGCGCAACAGACGGCCACGCCGATCGCGTCGTCGCACCGCCTGGATCTCGCGACCGATCCGGATCTGATCGAGGCCGACAACAAGTTCGAGGGCCTCAAGGTCGCGGTCGGCGACGGTGCGCTCAGGTCGCCGCGGCACTGGCCGAAGCTGGTCAACCCGTTCCGCCCGTCCTGGGGTGAGCCGTACGTCGAGATCGCCCACCGGATGCTCGCCGCGGCCCAGCGCGCCCGCGCCGCCGCCGAGGGCCACGAGGCCGTCTGCGTCTCGCACCAGCTGCCGATCTGGACGCTGCGCCTTTTCCTGGAGGGCAAGCGGATGTGGCACGACCCGCGCAAGCGTGAGTGCTCCCTGGCGTCCCTGACGTCCCTCGTGTTCGAGGACTCCCGGTTCGTCCGCATCGAGTACTCCGAGCCGGTCGGCGCGACCAACCCTCGGGTGACCGGGGCATGAAGCGGTTGTTCGTGGCGCTGGCGTTGCTGCTCGGCGCCTGTTCGACGGGAGACGACGCCGCCCCGCCCGCGGGCGGCGACTTCCAACTGGTCGCTCCCGGCGGTCAGGTCAAGATCCGCTACTCGGAGGGCGAGCGGAAGGCGCTCGGCAAGCTCTCCGGGGAGTCACTGCTCGAACCGGGCAAGACCGCGAACCTGTCCGACTACGCGGGCAAGATCGTGGTGATCAGCATCTGGGGTTCGTGGTGCCCGCCGTGCCGCACGGAGGCTCCCGAGCTGCAGAAGATCCAGGACAGCGGGACCGCGCAGGTGCTCGGCATCGACGTCCGGGAGACCTCGCCGGACCACGGTCGCGACTTCATGAAGGACCGTGGCCTGACGTACCCGTCGATCTACGACCCGTCGGGACGGGCGCTGCTGGCGTTCCGCGGGCTGCCGCCGAACACCGTGCCGTCGACGTTCGTGCTGGACAAGCAGCACCGGGTGGCCGCGGTGTTCCTGGAGGGGATCCTGGCGCCGGACCTGGAGCCGATCATCAAGGAGCTGGCGGCGGATCAGTGATCTTGGCCTGGAAGGCCTTGGTCATCGCGTCGCGGCCGATCAGGTTGAACTCCCGGCCGAGCGTCCGCATGATCGAGTTCGACGTGGGCCGGTAGATCCCGAGCTTGTAGTACCGCCCGCCCTCGAACGCCCCGACGACGCCACCGTCCGGGGACTCCTGCCCGAGGTACTGCGACCACTTGGCCCCGTTCGGGTCCTTGGTCACGTTCACCTCGCCCGGCTCGCCGCCCGTGTACTGGTTGTACGGGTAGTCGTACTCGTCGGCGAGGTGGCCGATCGAGTGGCCGAGCTCGTGCACCGCGATCTGCCCGGCGGAGGCGTTCCCGCCGGCGGCGGTGGCCACGCTGCCGCCGGCACCGCCGTACTTGGTGGTGTGGCCGAGCGCGATCACCTGGTCGGCACCGGGCGCCAGCGCGGCGAACTCCTTGGCCTTCGTCTCGTTGACACAGAGCAGCCGCTCGGTGTTCCGGTCGCGGCCCTGGCACCAGAAGCCCATGTCCAAAGCGGTCACGCGGTCGATCCCCAGCGTCGGGTCGTTGTCCACACCGGACTCGGGGGAGACAACGTTGACCTGCCACACGTTGAAGCCGTACGCGTAGGTGCGGAACGGCTCGACGGCCGACAGCTCCGCCCACTTCGACCGGACATCCGCGCTGAACGCCTCGAGGTCGTCCGCCGTGTAGCCGTCACCCACGAAGACCAGGTCGAACCGGCCCTCCGGCCGGCCGTTGCCCGCGACGAGGACGACGTCGGCGGCCGCGGCTGTTCGGAATGTCTCTGTCGACGGCGGAGCCACCGGGACGAGTGTCTTGGTGATCGAACCGTCCTCTGAGAACACCTCGCGCCACTCGCGGTCGGTGGGCGGCCCTTCGGTGGCTGCTCCGGGAGCGGCGGCGAGCACGACGGCGATGGCGGCGGTCAACACCGGCAAGATCAGCCTGGCAGGGCGCATGCGCTGACGCTAAGGAACCGCTCTATCACCCACAAGGCTGCGATCGTAGGTACTTTCGAGGGTGACCGATGACTCAACCGAGGACCGGTCGTCACGTGATCTGGGCTACTACCTACCCTGAACTGTGTGGATCCCACTCAACTGGCCGTCAGCGGACCGTTGCTGCTGGCCACCGGGGTAGCACTGCTCGCAGGCCTGATCTCCTTCGCGTCACCGTGCGTGGTGCCGCTCGTGCCCGGCTACCTGGCATACCTCGCGGGTCTGGTGGGCGCCGAAGCGCCGGCCGTCACCGACGGAGAGCCCGCGAAGACCGGGCGCTGGCGGGTCGCCGGGGCGGCGCTGCTGTTCGTGCTCGGGTTCACCGTGGTGTTCGCGCTGACGTCGATGGTCGTGCTCGGCGCGACCGAGCTGCTCTGGTTCAACGAGCAGACGTTCCAGCGCATCGGCGGTGTGATCACGATCGGCATGGGCCTGGTGTTCATCGGGCTGATCCCGTTCATGCAGAAGGACGTCCGGCTGCACAAGAAGCCCAGGGCGGGCCTGATCGGTGCGCCGATCCTGGGCGCGGTGTTCGCGTTCGGGTGGGCGCCGTGCGTCGGGCCGACGCTCGCGGGCGTGCTGGCCGTCGCGCGCAGCACCGAGGTCGGCAGCGCCACGGCCCGCGGGATCGTGCTGATCCTCGCCTACTGCCTCGGGCTCGGGGTGCCGTTCGTGCTGATCGCGCTGGGCGCGCGGTGGACGTTGCGGGTCACCGGCTGGCTGCGCCGCAATACCCGCAAGGTGCAGATCTTCGGCGGGGTCCTGCTCGTGCTGGTCGGCATCGCGCTCGTCACCGGGCTCTGGGGTGACTTCGTGGGCTGGCTGCGGATCATGGTCGTCAACGACGTGAGGCTGCCGCTCTAGTGATCGCCTTCCTCCGCAACACCTGGCGCGGGCTCACGTCGATGCGCACCGCGTTGATCCTGCTGTTCCTGCTCGCGCTCGCGGCCATGCCCGGCGCGCTGCTGCCGCAGCTCTCGCTCAACGCCCGCAAGGTCGACGAGTACGTCGCGCAGCACGGCTGGTGGGGCCGGTTCCTGCAGAAGCTCGGCTTCTTCGAGGTCTACGCGACGCCGTGGTTCGCCGCGATCTACCTGATGCTGTTCGTGAGCCTCATCGGGTGCCTGCTGCCGCGCACCTTCGAGTACTTCAAGCAGGCCACCGCGAAGCCGGTCCTCACGCCGCGCAACCTCAGCCGGTTGCCGCACCACGCGCAGGCCGAGACGGACTCCTCGCCCGAAGAGGTTCTCGCCGAGGCCGAGCAGCACCTGCGCGGCTGGCGAAAGCAGGCTGACGAGAACACGATCAGCGCCGAGCGCGGTTTCCTGCGCGAGACCGGCAACCTCGTGTTCCACTTCGCACTGCTGGGCCTGCTGGTCTCGTTCGCCATCGGCAAGATGGTCGGCTACGAGGGCACGGTCATCGTGCAGGCCAACGGCGGCCAGTTCTGCAACGGCGGCATCGCGAACTACGACACGTTCCGGCCCGGCCTGCGCGTCGACGGCAGCGACCTCACCCCGTTGTGCGTGAAGGTCGATGACTTCAAGGCCGAATACCTGCCCAACGGCCAGGCGAAGAGCTTCCACGCCGGGATCGGCTACCAGTCGGGCGAGGACCTCGAAAGCGGCACGTGGCGGCCGTTCGACCTCGAGGTCAACCACCCGCTGCGCACCGCGGGCGACCGCGTCTACCTGCAGGGCCACGGCTACACGCCGCAGTTCACGGTGACCTTCCCGAACGGCGTGAAGCGCACCAGCGCCACGCAATGGGTGCCGGTAGACCCGGTCACGCTCGCGTCGGAGGGCGCCGCGAAGTTCGACCCGCCGAACATCACCGACCCCGAGCAGCGCCGCAAGAACCAGCTCGCGGTCACCGGGCTGTTCGCGCCGAGCTCGGCGATGCACGGGTCGATCCTCACCTCGAACTTCCCGGCGCTGAACAACCCGATGGTCGCGGTCGACGTGTACCGCGGCGACCTCGGCACGGACGACGGCCGCGGCCAGTCGATCTTCTCGATCGACAAGTCGCTGGTCGACCAGGGCCGGCTCACGAAGGTCGCGCGCAAGAACCTCGCGGTCGGCGACGAGCTCAGCCTCGACGACGGCACCAGGATCCGGTTCGACGGTGTCAACGACTGGGTGTCGCTGCAGATCTCGCACGACCCGTCACAGGTCTGGGTGCTGCTGTTCGCAGTGCTGATCATCGTCGGCCTCGGTGTCTCGCTGACGGTCAAGCGCCGCCGGTTCTGGGTGCGCGCGACCAGGCAGGACGACGGTCGTACATTGGTCGAGGCCGGCGGTCTCGCGCGCACCGACCAGGCCGGCTACGGCGAGGAGTTCACCCGGCTGGCCACTTCGTTGCTGATCAAGGAGACCTGATGCCGGTCAACGAGACCCTGGCGACCTACAGCGACTGGACGTTCAACAGCGCCGTCGGCGTCTACGTCCTCGCGATGGTGCTCTACCTGTGCGAACAGGCCTTCAGCCGCGCACCGAAGAAGGAGCCGGTGGCCGCGGGCGGCATCCCCGGACTCGTCGAGGAACCCCGCCGCGACCTCGGCCGGCCCGAGCGCCTCGGCCGCATGGGTGCCGCGCTCACCGTGCTCGGTGCGGCGCTGCAGCTGGTCGCCCTGGTGCTGCGCGGTCTGTCCACGGGCCGCGCGCCGTGGGGGAACATGTACGAGTACGTGATCCTGCTGACCCTCGCGGCGGTGGTCACGTGGATCGTGCTGATGGCGAAGTTCCCGATCCGCCGGCTCGGCGGGTTCGTGCTGCTGCCGATCGTCATCCTGATGTTCCTGGGCGGGACCGTCCTGTACGCCGAGGCCGCGCCGGTGATGCCCGCGCTGCAGTCGTACTGGCTGGCGATCCACGTCTCGGTGATCTCGATCAGCTCCGGCATCCTGCTGGTCCCCGGCATCGCGAGCATCCTGTTCCTGATCAAGGACCGGAAGCCGGAGAAGTTCCCGAAGGTGCCTTCGACGGACGTGCTCGACCGCATCGCCTACCGCAGCACGGTCCTGGCGTTCCCGCTGTTCACGGCGGGCATCATCTGTGGCGCGATCTGGGCCGAGGCGGCGTGGGGCCGGTTCTGGGGCTGGGACCCCAAGGAGACCGTCGCGTTCGTGTCGTGGGTCGTCTACGCGGCCTACCTGCACGCGCGGGCGACCGCCGGATGGCGTGGGCGTGGGGCCGCCTGGATCAACGTGCTCGGGTTCGCGTTCACCGTGTTCAACCTGTTCTTCATCAACTTGGTCACGAGCGGGTTGCACTCGTACGCCGGGTTGAACTGACTTCTCCCCCCAGGTCGTGGGAACCCTCACGGGTTGCGTACCGTCGCAACCGTGGGGGTCGGGGAGGTCTCGATCCGCCTTGCTCAGGAGGCCACACGGTGACATGGCAACCACCGGGTGAGGAACCGGGCTCCGGCCCGCAGTACAAGGACCCGACGACCGACTACATCGACCCGGCGCAATCCGGCCCGCAGCACGTCAGCGGTTCGGCGTCAGGGCCGTACCACGTGGGCGGCGGCCAGTCGGGCCCGTACCCGGTGGGCGGCGGGCAGTCCGGCCCGTACCACGTCAGCGGACAGTCCGGCCCTTATCCCGTGAGCGGTGGACAGTCCGGTCCGTACCAGGTCGGCGGCGGTCAGTCCGGACCGTACGGCGTGAGCGGCGGGCAGTCCGGGCCGCACCACTTCGGTGGTCAGTCCGGTCCGTACAACGTGGACCCGAACTCGTACCCGAACAACTTCCCGCAGCGGCAGTACCAGCCGGTGGGGCCGGGCTCGGCGCACGACGTCTCGTCGCAGCAGCTGATCAAGCAGGAGAAGCGGCCGCCGCAGTCGGGCTGGCGCAAGACGGTCCACTCGGTGACCGGCGGCCTGGTCAACCTCGGCGAGAGCCCGGCGGACCTGCGCCGGCGCGAGCTGATCACGCGGATCAACCAGCCGCTGCGCGGGTGCTACAAGATCGCGATGCTGTCGCTGAAGGGTGGCGTCGGCAAGACCACGACGACCACCACGCTCGGCTCGACGTTCTCGTCGCTGCGCGGCGACCGGGTCATCGCGGTCGACGCGAACCCGGACCGCGGCACGCTCGCGCTGAAGATCCCGCGCGAGACGACGGCGACCGTCCGGCACCTGCTGCGCGACGCCTCGAAGATCACGAAGTACAGCGACGTCCGCGCGTACACCTCGCAGTCGCCGTCGCGCCTGGAGGTGCTGGCGTCCGAGCAGGACCCGGCGGTGTCCGAGGCGTTCAGCGACGAGGACTACCTGCGCACGGTCGCGTTGCTCGAGCACTTCTACAACATCGTGCTCACCGACTGCGGCACCGGACTGATGCACTCCGCGATGCGCGGAGTGCTGGACCAGGCGAACTCGCTGGTGCTCGTGTCGTCCGGCTCGGTCGACGGCGCGCAGACGTCCGCGGCCACGCTGGACTGGCTGGAGGCCCACGGCTACCGCGACCTTGTCGCCCGGTCCGTCGCGGTGATCAACTCGGTGCGCCCGAAGTCGGGCAAGGTCGACCTGGACAAGCTGTCCGCGCACTTCGCGTCCCGCTGCCGCGCGGTGGTGCGGATCCCGTTCGACGAGCACCTCGAAGAGGGTGCGGAGATCGACCTCAACAAGCTCGCGCCGGACACCCGGCTGGCGATGCTGGAACTCGCCGCGGTCGTCGCGGACGACTTTCCGTCCTAAGTGAAAGGGCCCCTCGGGTGAGGGGCCCTCTTCACGTCACTCTTCGGTGCCCTTGCGGCGCTTCTCGTCGAGCTTCCGCAAGAACTCCGGGTCGTCATCAGGTGCGATGGTCCTGCGCCCCGGCGTGTACTCCGGCTGTTGCGGCGCGAAAGCCCGCCACACCAGCACTGCCACGGTGAGCGCACCGATCGCGGCGAGTAGGTAGATCACGGTCGCCACACCTCCGAGAACTAGCACTGCCCACGAGACTACCCGCGGCCGTGAAGTAACTACGGGGTCAGTGGCGTACCGGTTCAGTCGCTTCGGTGGTCAGTTCTGTTAGCAGCGCCTTCACCTCGGTCTCCCGGAACCGGCGGTGGCCGCCGGGCGTGCGGATGGAACCGATGCGGCCGGCGGTCGCCCAACGTGTCACGGTCTTCGGGTCGACCCGGAACAGGTTGGCGACTTCCCCAGGGGTCAGCAGACGTTCGGACGCGGTCACTCGTCCTCCTCAGATCAGACGTACCGCCCGCATCGTGTCACTTCACCCTTCAGGTACTCGAACACTTGTCTCAAGGTAAAGAGGTAGTAAGGGACGAACTGCCCGGACCGGACATCTCACCGGGCGTAGGTACGCGTGTCCGCACGGCCTAAGCTGTCGCGGGTGGATGCTCTTGATCGTCAGATCATCGCCGCCCTCCGCGCCAACGGGCGCGCCACGTACGCGGACCTCGGCCGGCAGGTGGGCCTCAGCGCCTCCGCCGTGCACGAACGGGTGGGCAAGCTCGAGGCCACGGGCGTCATCGTCGGGTATCACGCGGTGGTCGATCCGAGTGCCGTCGGGCTGGGTGTCACCGCGCTGATCGGCATCCACCCGACCGACACCGCGGACGACAACGAGCTGGCAGACGCCCTGGCGGAGCTCGTGGAGGTCGAGTCCTGCTACCGCGTCGCGGGCGACGAGTCGTTCATCGTCAAGGTGCGCGTGGCGACCGTCGACGACCTGGAGCGGGCGCTCGGCCGGCTGCGCCGCATCCCCGGTGTCGCGCGCACCCGCACCACGGTTGTGCTCTCCACCCGCTTCGAGGGACGGCCGAACACGGGCGAGATAACCTGAACGGGTGCACGTAGCCCGTGATGTGACGCTCTACATCCTCGCCCGCGTTGGCCTGATCGCCCTGGTCACCGGTGGTCTGCTGGTGGCTAAGGTGCCGCTGCTGGTCGCACTGGCGGTGGGTGTCGTCGTCGCGCTGCCCGCGTCGTTGTTCCTGTTCCGCGGGCTGCGCATGCGGGTCGCGCAGGGCCTGGCCGAGCGCGCGGCCGAGCGCGCCCAGCTGCGCGCCCAGCTGCGCGGCGACTCCCTCGGTTAACCCCGGAGAACCTCAAGTCCTTCTTTACCGAGCCGCTCGATGACGTCCCGCAGCTCCAGCGGTTCGAGCCAATGTGACGGAATCGAGCCTTCGCCGTCCCGCGCTCCGACGATGTTGCCGCAGATCGACCCGGTCGAGTCGCTGTCGCCGGAGTGGTTGACCGAGAGCAGCAGCGCGTCCGCGAGGTTGTCGCCGCGCAACGCGCACAGCAGCCCGATCGCCAGCGCCTCCTCGCCGACCCAGCCGCCGCCCAGTTCGGACTCGATGAGCTCCGGTGTCGGCCGGCCGAGTCCGGGGAGCTTGTCCAGCAGTTCGGTCTGTTCCTCGTGGCCCTGGTGGCCGACGAGGATCGAGCGCGCGGTCTTGATCGCCTGGTCCAGTGCCTGTTCGCGGAGCACCTCGTGCACGATCACCGCGAGCACGCCGGCCGACAGGTAGCCGCTCGGATGGCCGTGGGTGAGCCGCGCGCAGCCCGCGGCCAGGTTGAAGATCTCGTTCGGGTCGTCCGACCAGAGCGCGCAGGGTGCGACGCGCATCACACCGCCGCAGCCCTTGGAGTTGTTGTTCGCGTCGTTCTTGCGCAACGCGGTGAGGCAGGTGTTGCCCGGCGCGCGCAGCGAGTGCAGCCCCGGCACGTCGATCAGCCAGCCGTCGTGCGCGGTCTCCGGTCCCTGCTGCGTCTGCAGCCAGCGCCCGTAGGCGGCGCGAACCGTCAACATGGGATCGATTCCGTGGCGGCGCGCGATGATCAGGCCCTCGAGGGTGAAGAGCGTCATCTGGGTGTCGTCGGTGATCGCGCCGAGACCGTCGGGGTTGTCGGCGAGGCCGGTGATGCCGCTGGGTCCGTACTTGCGCCGGATGTCACCGATCCGGCTGAACTCCACGGGGAACCCGAGCGCGTCACCGACCGCGCCCGCGAGCAGTGAGCCGAGAAAATTCTCCACGGAGTTATGGTGCCCGCGTGAGTACTTCGGTGGACCGCAGTTGCAGCAGAACACGGCACTGGGTGTGCGAGGCCGTCAAGATCATCGAGGCCGACGCCAACCGCAGCGCCGACACCCATCTGCTGCGCTACCCGCTGCCGCCGGAATGGGGCATCGACCTATATCTGAAGGACGAGTCCACGCACCCGACGGGCTCGCTGAAGCATCGGCTGGCGCGGTCGTTGTTCCTCTATGCGATCTGCAACGGCTGGATCGCGGGCGGGACGCCGGTGATCGAGGCGTCGTCCGGGTCGACGGCGGTGTCCGAGGCGTACTTCGCGCGGCTGCTCGGGCTGCCGTTCATCGCGGTGATGCCCCGATCGACGTCGGCCGAGAAGGTCGCGCTGATCGAACGTCAGGGCGGGCGATGTCACTTCGTCGACGAGCCGTCCGCGATCTACGACGAATCCCGGCGGCTGGCGGCCGAGCTGGGCGGGCACTTCATGGACCAGTTCACGCACGCCGAGCGCGCGACGGACTGGCGTGGCAACAACAACATCGCCGAGTCCATTTTCGACCAGATGAAACTGGAGGCGTCGCCCGAACCGGACTGGGTCGTCGTCGGCGCGGGCACCGGCGGCACCTCCGCGACCATCGGCCGCTACATCCACTACCGCAAGCTGCACACGCGGCTGGCCGTGGTGGACCCGGAGTTCTCGGTCTTCTACGACGCGTGGTGCGAGGGCGACCCGTCGCTCGTCGGCACGCGCGGCTCGCGCATCGAGGGCATCGGCCGCCCGCGCGTCGAACCGTCGTTCGTCGGTCAGACCATCGACCGGATGATCAAGGTGCCGGACGCGGCGTCCATCGCGACGATCCGGTACGTCGAGTCGCTGCTCGGCCGGCGCGTCGGCGGGTCGACCGGGACGAACCTGTGGGGCGCGTTCCAGATCATCGCCGAGATGCGGACGTCGCGGTCCCGTGGCTCCGTCGTGACGTTGTTGTGCGACGGCGGCGAGCGGTACGCGCACACGTATTACAGCGACGAGTGGGTCGCGGCGCAGGAAATGGATCTCTCCGGGTGTTTTGCCCGCCTCGAGGATTTCCATAAGCAAGGAAAGTGGTGAGCCGGAACCGTAAAGTGGCCCCCCGCGTCACAGCGAAGAATCGAGCAGCACAACCGAGGGGGGACGCGCCGTGTCCTTGTTCACCGACCCGGCCGAGCTGCGCGGGTACGCCGAGTACCTGCGCACGGAGGCGGCCGAGTTCGACAACATCCGGAAGTACGTGCACGACACGGCGTGTGACAAGAGCGGCTTCACCGGTCTGCTGACGCTGCTGCAGCCGGGCGTCGACCTGGTGCGGGCGCTGTTCGACGAGACCCTCGACTTCGGCAAGTCCAAGTTGGAGGGTGCCGCGTCCGCCATCGACGCCACCGCCGCGGACTACGAGAAGGTCGAGCAGGCGCACGTCAAGATGTTCGACGGGATCCTGCGATGACCACGGCGTACGCGGACCCGCGTCCCATCAGCGACAGCCTGCAGGCGCCGGAGATCGACAAGGCGTCCCTCAACGACGTGCTCGACAACTGCGGCTGGGGCGTCCAGTCGGTCAACTGGATCTTCGAGCAGGTGACCGGCGAGTCACTGGTCGAAACGATCATCACCCCGATCACCGGCGACTGGTCGAAGATCCGCGCGG
The DNA here is from genome assembly GCF_030269605.1 of Lentzea sp. NBRC 105346. Classification (GTDB taxonomy): domain Bacteria; phylum Actinomycetota; class Actinomycetes; order Mycobacteriales; family Pseudonocardiaceae; genus Lentzea. Next base: position 399,027 of record NZ_BSTQ01000005.1, on the reverse strand, counting down.
ACGGCGACGCGTGGCGCAACGTCGGCAACGCCATGAACGACATGTCGTACAACCTGACCGACGCGGTCGGGAAGCTGCGCGACAGCTGGGACGGCGACGCCGCCAAGGCGCACGAGCGCTACATCGCGCTGGGCTGGAAGGCCGGCCTGTTCGCGGAGATGGGTGTCGCCCAGCTGATCGCGAAGGGCTTCGACACCGTCGCCGAGGGCGCGGAGGCCCTGGGCCGCCAGGCCGCCAAGTTGCTCGACTACCTGGTCAACAAGCTCATCCAGGCCGCCGCCACCGTGTGGATCCCGGTCGCGGGCTGGGTGAAGGCCGCCGAGATGGTCTGGAACGCCTACCAGATCTACCGGCGGATCATGGACATCATCGAGACGGTCAAGAAATTGATCACCGATGTGAAGGCGCTCTTCGACGCCGTCGGCCGCATCGCCTCGGCACTGGGCAAGCTGAAGGACGCCGACAGCCTCGCCGACGCGATGAACGCGACGCAGGAGGTCGCCGAGGGCGTCCGCGACGTCCGCAACTCGGTCAACGACATCAAGGACGACGCCGGGTCCATCAAGGACAGTGCGACCGAGATCCGCGACCGGGGCCGCGACATCGGCCACAACGTCCGCCACGCGGAGAAGCCGCACGGCGACCCCGGTGGTGCTCCGTCCTCGTCGACGCACCCGCAGTCCGGTCCCGCGGTGTCGACGCCACCCACGACGCACGGCGGCGGAGACACCACGCCGTCCGGTCACACGCCTTCGCCTGGCGGGCCAGCGCACACGACGCCTCCGACGCACGGCGGCGGTGACACCACGCACGCATCGACCGCGACCCCGCCCGCGCCGCCTGCTCACCACACGCCTCCGCCCGCTCCGCCGACGCACCACACGCCTCCGCCTGCTCCGCCGACGCACCACGTCCCTCCGCCCGCTCCTCCGGCGCCGCAGCACACGCCGCCCCGCGACACGACCACTGCTTCGTCGGCGGCGCCCGCGGCTCCGGCGCACCCGGCGCCCGCGCACACGCCCGCACCGGCGCATGTGGACTCGACGCCCGCGCATCACGACACCGACTCGAACACCCGCATGTCGGGCTCGCTCGACGATCACGCCGCACCGCCCGCGCCCAAGGTGCACGACGACGTGCCCGGCGTGAAGTACCACGACGCGGACGCCGGCGGTATCCAGCACCGGGACGCCGACGGCAAACCGGTGGCGTTGCGCAACATCCAGCACCCCGAGGCGGGCCTGGTCAACAACAGGGACATCGCCCTCGCGCAGGCGGACCCGAACCGGCAGGCTCTGGTCGACAAGCCCGGTCTTCCCGCGGATCACCCTGATGTGAAGCGCATCGTTCCGGACGACTACGACCGGCACGGCGGCAAGGGCGAGGACGCCTGGAAGCACGAGTACGTCAAGAGCACGAACCCCGACGGCACGCCGAACTACAACTGGCCGGACCCGGTGAAGCATCCGGAGGGCTTCGCGAGTCCCGAGGCGCGGCGCCCGGTCGTGCTGGAGCCGGGTTCGACCATCGACCGCTTCGGTCCCGCGGGCGGCCGCTTCCTCTCGCCGCCCGACACGAGCTTCCCCGAGCGCGGCCTGCCGCCGACCAACCTGGACGACGGTTACCACCGCTATGTGGTCGAGAAGCCCATCCCCGTGTGGATGGGCGAGATCGCACCCGCGATGGGCCAACCCGGTGGTGGTATTCAGTTCCTGTCCCAGCACGCGGTCGCCGATCTCGTGCTCGCCGGTTACCTGCGTGAGATCTAGGTGAGTTGAATGATCACGATTGACACCGTCGGCATCTTCCTCGAGCGGATGGGCGTGCCCGCCCAGTCGTTCACCATCGGAGGGGAAGCCGACAACCGCTGGTGCCTCCTCGAGGAGGACGGCTCGTGGAAGGTGTTCTGGAGCGAACGCGGCACGCGCTTCGACGAGGTCACGCTGGCGGATGAGGAAGCGGCCTGCTACCTCCTCCTCGGCCGCATGGCCCAGCGGCAGCTCATGCAGGGCGTGCTCCAGTACGTGCCTCCGGGGGCCTGAGTGCCCGATCGCGTGCCGGTTCCGTTCAGCTCGCTTCAGCAGGGCTCCCAGCCCGACCTCGTCTGCGTATGGCGTGGCCGAGAGGTCGATCTCGGCTTCGTCCGTGACGATGAGATCACCGTCTTCTACCCGGCAGGCGATCGCTGGTGGGCTGACGAGAACGGCATGCAGCCGTATGACCAGTACATCTACTTCGCAGTCGTCTCCCGAGACGAGATCGAAGGCCCGTACCGCAGGGGAACGCGATGAGCACTCCGAACGACAGCTGGAAGACCCCGGAACTGCGTGCCGCCGAGGCGCAGGTCGACAACCGGCTCACCGAGGCGCGCGAGCTGGCCGCGCGCCTGCAGGCGCAGCAGCTGCCGCCGTTGCCGCCGATCGACACCGCGGCGATCGCCCGTCAGGTCGAGGAGGCCGCGGGCAAGCGCGACGCGCCCGAGCACCTGAAGGCGTTGAAGCGCAAGGTGGACGCGGGCGAGTTCAGCTGGGAGGACGTCGTCTCCGGCAAGGCCGCCGCCGACCCGGACGTGCAGGCCGCGCAGCAGGCGAACATGCGGCAGATGCAGCAGGCCTTCCAGATGCTGCAGGAGGGCATGACCGCCGACGACATCCTCGAGGCCCAGAAGCCTCGCAGAGCCCGCGACGATGACGACGAGGGAGGATCGGACTTCCGGGAGGACGCGTGGTGACGTGGCGGACGGCCGACGTCCTGGCCGCCGAGAACGGGCTGACCGCCGCCGTCGCCGAGACGGAGCAGGCCATGCGCGCGGCCGCGGCGAACCTGCGCGGCCGCGAACCGTCCACTGAGGACATCCGCCGGGTCATGCAGTTCGCGAAGACCACGGAGGCCTCGCCGGCGTTGCGCGCGCTGCAGGACCGCATCGCGCGCGGCGGCCTGAGCTGGCGCCAGGTGCTGACCGGCGAGGCCTCGCACGACCCGATGGTGCGGCAGGCGTTGGACGAGAACCGCGCCCGCCTGGCCGAGCTGATCAAGGGCGAGGAGATCAAGCCTCCGGCGCCGCGCCGGCGGCCGAGGGATGAGGACGAGCCGCAGACCTACACCGAAGACGCCTGGTGACAAAGAGAAATGCGGACGGTCCGGCCGTGGCCGTCCGCATTCGTGTCGAATCGGGTCGCTCGGTCAGAAGGTGTACCACTCGAAGTACCAGGCGTGGCCTGGGTAGCAGCGCAGGCTGACTTTGTAGCCGGCGTGCAAGTAGTTGATGCGTGCGTTGTCGCACGAGCCGTAGTTCCTGTATCCGTCGACGCGGTGCGTTCCCCGCACTTCGGAGGCGCTCGATGACGGGGTGGCGATCGCCGTCGGCACCGCCACGGTCAGCAGGGTGGCCGCGCCCAGGGCCGCGGCACTCGCGAACTTGGTGAATTTCACGGTGACTCTCCCAATTCTTTGTCGACGACCGTCAATGTCGCCTGGAAAACGTCACCAGGTTAGAAATCCGCAGAATCTCTGGTCAACGGCTTCCGGGCTCACGCGCGGTTGAAATGACACTCCAGTCTCGTTTATAAGCGGCGACCCGCGGTGCTTGAGCTGCGTGTATGTCGAATCGTCCGAGGCTGTCAATGTGAATCGCCGTGAATTGCGTTCCAATTGATTCATCTCTCAGTAGGAGCGCAATTCGGGGTGGTTACGAATTAGCTTCTTGGAACGTCAGGATCCGGTGCTCACCTAGGTGTCGTCCCTGATGTGCTGACCGCCGCCTCGCGCCTACCTTCCCTCGCAAGGAGGCCGCGATGAAGGCGATCATGCAGGATCGGTACGGCTCAACGGATGTGCTGGAGCTCAGAGAGATCGATCAGCCGGTGCCCGGCGACGACGAGGTACTGGTGCGGGTGCGTGCGGCGTCGGTCAACGCCTACGACTGGCACTTCATGCGGGGCGACCCCTACTTCGCCCGCGTGATCATGGGACTGGGCGCTCCCAAGGCGAAGATCCGCGGCCGCGACTTCGCGGGCGTGGTGGAGGCCGTCGGCGCACGGGTGAGCGACCTGAAGCCCGGCGACGAGGTGTTCGGCGAGGTCGACGGGACGTTCGCCGAATACGTGTGCGTGCCGGACAACATGGTGGCTCGCAAACCGGCGAACCTGACGTTCGAACAGGCGGCTGCCCTACCACTGGCCGGCAACACCGCGCTGGCCGGTCTGCGGGATCTCCAGGCGGGGCAACGAGTTCTCATCAACGGCGCATCCGGCGGCGTGGGCACGATGGCCGTGCAGCTCGCGAAGGCGCGCGGCGCGGACGTGACCGGCGTGTGCAGCACGCGCAACGTGGACCTCGTCCGGTCGCTCGGCGCGGACCACGTGATCGACTACAAACGGGACGACTTCGCCGCCGATGGCCGGCGTTACGACCTGATCTTCGACCTGGTGGGCAACCGGTCGCTGACCGACCTCCGCCGCGCGCTGACGCCGAACGGCGCGCTCGCCCTGTCCGGCGGTGGCACGTCGAACGGCGGGTCGTTGATCGGGCCGTACAGCCTGTTCCTGAAGGCCAGGTTGGCGTCGCCGTTCATCCGGCAACACCGGGTGTTCTTCGTGGAGGCGTTGCAGAGCAAGGCGAACCTGGGCGAGCTGCGCGAGTTCGCGGAGTCCGGGACGCTCGTCCCGGTGATCGAGCGGACCTACCCGCTGAGCGAGGCGCCCGAGGCGATCCGGCACGTCGAGATCGAGCACGCGCGGGCGAAGGTGATCGTCACGACGTGACAGCCGTCGTGGCCCTCCGGGACATGCCCGGAGGGCCACATCGTTGGTCCTAAGTGGACAGGCGACGATCGATCTCCTGCCGCATCCGGGACTGCAACGTCACCACGTGTGGGCGCGTGGTGAGCGTGTGGTGTTCGCCGGGAACCCGGACGTAGCGAACGGGTTCGTCGGAGAACTCGTCCCAGTCATGCAGGCGCTCGAGCCAGACCCGCTCGCCCTCGGCTTGTCCGACGCCGTCGAAGATCGGCAGCGGCGGAGGTTCGGCGCCGTGGAACACGGTGATCGCGGGAACGGTTCCGCTCAGCTCGTACTCGACCCGGATCTCCTTCAGGCTCTCGGCGAGCGTCATCCAGTTCGTGAACTTCTCCAGGTTCATGTCGAGCTCCGCCAGCCGCCGCTGCGAGGCCGCGCCGATCACCTCCGCGCACTGCCGTTCGAACGGCAGACCGCGCAGCCGGGCGGGAAAGGCCCGCGACTGCTCCGGCGTGATCAGGCCGAGGAACAACGCCAGCACCGAGATCGTCACGGGGAAGTCGAGACCGGTCAGCAGCGGGCGCAGGATCGGCGGAAAGTCGATGCAGCCCAGGAACGCCACCTGCTCGCCCTGGCGTTGCAGCTCCTGCGCGATGGCGAACGCGACGATGCTGCCGGACGAGTAGCCGGCAAGCGCGTAGGGGCCGTGCGGCTGCCGGGCCCGGATCGCGTCGGTGTACGTGGCGAGCATGTCGGCGTGACTCTCGAACGGCGTCTCGCCGGGGGTGAAGCCGCGGGCGCGCAGCGCGTAGAACGGCCGGTCGCCGATGAAGTACCGGCTCAGGTCGAGCAGCGCCAGCACCTCACCCGCGCCGGGGTGCACGCAGAAGAGCGGCGTCCGGTCGCCGTCGGTCTGCATCGGCACGACGGGGTCGTACGCCTTCACCTCGCCGGCGATGTTCTCCGCGAGCGACCGCACGGTGGGCGCGGTGAGCAGCGTGATGGTCTGCAGCTCCGGAACGCCGAGCCGGCGGGCGACGCTGCGGCGCAACCGGAGCAGGTCCAGTGACGTGCCACCGAGGTCGAAGAAGCTCGTGGTGGCACTGATCTTGTCCGGGCTCATGCCGAACAGGTCGGCGTAGATCTCGACCAGGGTCTCCTCGACCGGCGTCCTCGGGGGCGAGTAGTCGCCCTGGCGCCGCCGCACGAGGTCGGCGGTGCTCTCGATGACGGCGTCGAACTCGCCCGCCTCGAGCTTCGTGCGCAACGCGGACCGGGAGATCTTCCCGAGGCTGTTCTTGGTGAACTCCTTGCGGGGCAAGGGAAGGACGAGCGCGGGACGGAACGCCCAGTGCATGACGACGGTGTTGCGGATGGCGGTCAGCACCCGGTACAGCGCCTGCTCGTCGCCGGTGGTGGGGTGGAAGGCGATGACGAGCTGTTCGGTGTCGCCGCCCTTCGGCCTGGTCGGGAACGCGGCCACGTGCGACGCGGCGACGCCGTCGATCTCGTGCAGCGCCGTCTCGATGTCGTGGCTGTAGTAGTTGAGGCCGTTGACGATGATGCTGTCCTTGCTCCGGCCGACGAGGGTGAGCCGCCCGTCGTCGATCCGGCCGATGTCGCCGGTGCGCAGCCAGCCGTCGGCGGTGAACGCCGCGCGCGTGGCCTCGGTGTTCCGGTAGTAGCCGGGCGTGATCATGGGTCCGCGTAGCTGCAGCTCGCCGTCGTCGGAGATCCGCATGTCCAGCCCCGCCACGGGACGGCCCACCGCGGCGAACTCCTGGCCCGTGTCGGCATCGGGGAAGTCGCGCGAGTAGATGCTGCCGGCGCACGTCTCGGTCATGCCGAACGCGGGCCACAGCACGTCGCGGCGAACCGCGAACCTGTTCAGGAACGCCGTTCCCGTCGTGCAGGGCACGGCTTCGCCGCCGCTGATGATGTGCCGCAGGCAGGAGAGGTCCACGTCGAGCTCGTCGACGTCGGCGGAATTGAGCAGGCCGAGCAGGAAGTTCGGGGTGAACGTGGCGCTCACCCGGTGCCGGGCGATCAGCCGCAGGAAGTCGAGCGGTTCGTCGAGAATGGCCGACGGCGGCACGTGCACTTGCGACGACCCGGTGAAGACGGGCAGCAGATGGCATTCCAGGAGTGCGGCGACGTGGTCGAAGCCGACCCAGTTGAGCGTCGTGTCCATCGGTGTCAGCCGGTGGAAACCGTTCTTCGCGGGCATCGACGCCAGCAGGTTGCCGTGGGTGAGCATCACCGCCTTGGACTGCCCGGTCGACCCGGACGTCAGCATCAGAACGGCGACATCGTCCGGACCGGCGTCGTGCGTGCTGGTGGCGGGCTCGTTGTCCGCCAGACTCTCGATCGTGGCGAGCCGGATGTCCGGCAGGGTGAGCTTGTCGCTGGTCACGAGCAGTGGCCGGCCCAGCAGTTCGTGAACGTATGTGTGCTGCGCGCGCGTGTGTTCGGCGTCGCCGGTCATCGGTGGCAGCGGGCACGGGACGAACCCGCCCAGCACGCATGCCCAGAAGGCCGGTAAGAACGCTTCGGCGTCCTCCAGCAGCACCATGACGTTGTCGTTCGGGCGCAGGCCGTGGCGGCGTAAGCCGGTCAGAATGCGAGCGCCTCGTCCAGCAGTTCAGGGTAGCCGCTCTGCCGGACGCCCTTTTCGGAATAGTAGTGCAGCGTGGAATCCGGGTGGTTCCGGGCCGCGTGTGTCAGCAGTCGGCCGACGTTTGTCATGTGGTTGATCTCCGTGTCTCCTACGGCCGCCGTCAGAGTTGAGCGGTGAAAAAGTGACGGGGTGGTTCCGCTGTGGGCGGCGGTAGCGTTCGCCCAGTTGATCCATGGTGGATTCGGTCACCTTCCAGCCGAGCGATGTGAGGCGCTCCCGCGCGTCCTGGCGTGGCTCGGTGTTGGTCATCGCTTTGATGTCGACCCCGAAATCGGTGATCGTCCGGCGCATGTTCTGGTCGGCGCCACGGATGTCCTGCGCCGTCGCCCACACGGCCACCGTGCTGCCCGCGGCGGAGAGCTCGTGAATCCGGTCGAAGAGGTTCTCCTCGGCGGCCGGCGGCAGAAACGGCAACAGTCCCTCGGCCAGCCACGCGGTGGGGCGTTCGGGATCGAAGCCGGCCTCCGTGAGCGCGTCTGGCCAGTCCGTGCGCAGGTCGATGGACACCGCGCGCCGATCACATGTGGCGCGCTCCTGGTCGAGGACCTTCTGCTTGAAGTCCATCATCGAGCCGTGGTCGAGCTCGAACAGCGTGCATCCCGCCGGCCAGTCCAGCCGGAACGCGCGGGTGTCCAGCCCCGCCGCCAGAATCACCACCTGGTCCAGCCCGGCCTCGGCGAAGTAGTCGTCGAGGAACCGCGTGCGCAATGCCGCGACGCGGACGAGTGCCCGGATGCCCTCGGGGTTGTCGCTTTGCCCGACCTGCTCCGGGGTCACCGGAAACACGTCGGCGACACCCGCGGCGCGGATGAATTCCGCAGCGAGGTGATCTTTGAAAAGTGGATCATCGCCATTTGTCTCAATTGCGCGCGTGGCGGCCACGACCAAGGCGGTCACGTCCACCTCCGTCGTGATGTTGATATGTTTCTCCATCGTCACCTCGGCTAACGGATGAATGCTGAGTGGACCCGCAGGCGCGGCCGCCTTATGGGTACGGGGCTCGACTTCCCTTTTGCTCCCGGGTCGGTCCTTTCTAGAGCAGTCCGCAGCCGGGAACTAGCGTCGTGTAACCAAGGATTTGCGAATGTTCTGATTCAATTGGCTGGTCGTTCGGCTCAAAACGATCTGATCGGCATTTGGCAACGTTTGCAAATGGGCCGTGCCGACCGATAACCGGCAACCGTGAAGAACTGGGAGCCACGTCCCGAACCGTGTCCGCGTTCCTCTAACTGAGCACCAGGGGTCCCTGCCCGCGCCAGGTCGGCGCACCGCCCCACGAGCTCAACGGAGGACGCAAGTGTCCCTGTCGTCACGAACGTCGCTGGGCCGTGCCGCGCTGGCGGCCCTGCTCGGCGCCGGTCTAGCCTTCGCCGGCGCACCTTCCGCCGCGGCGAACAGCGCCGCGCAGCCAGTCCCGAACCAGGTCACCGACCTGGAGACCAAGGGGACCGGCATCCAGGCCGCCGCCACAGGCAACCGCGCCTACTTCGTGATCACCGCGCCCGCTGACGTAGCGGCCGGCAAGACCGCCGTGACCGCCAACGGTGGCACGGTGTTCGCCTCCTACGACGCGATCGGCGTGATCGTCGCGCACTCCACGGCCGCCGACTTCGCCACCAAGGTCCGCGCGGTATCGGGTGTGCAACAGGTCGGCGCGACCCGCACCACCGACGTGCCGGCCGAAGCGGCGAATCCGGCCATCCCGACGTCGCCGAACCAGATCACGCCGACCGCAAGCGAGACCTCGCGCTACGACATGGTCAACATCGGCGCGGACAAGGCCTGGGACATCAACCAGGGTTCCGCGTCGGTGACCGTGGGCGTGCTCGACACCGGTGTCGACGACCAGCACTTCGACCTCAAGGACAGCTTCGACGCGAGCAGGTCGGCGTCCTGCGCCTACGGCAAGCTCGACACCCGCGCGGGTGCCTGGCGGCCGGTCGGTGATCACGGCACGCACGTCGCCGGCACCATCGCCGCCGACAAGAACGGCAAGGGCATGGTCGGTGTCGCGCCCGGCGTCAAGGTCGCCTCGGTGCGCATCGCGGAGCCCTCGACCGAACTGTTCTTCCCGGAGAACACCGTGTGCGCCTTCGTGTTCGCCGGCGACAAGGGCATCAAGGTCACCAACAACAGCTATTACACCGACCCGTGGTTGTTCAACTGCCCCAACGATCTAGACCAGGCCGCCATCCTGGAGGGCGTGAAGCGCGCGGCGGCCTACGCCGAGGGCAAGGGCGTGCTGAACGTCGCCGCGGCGGGCAACGAGAACTACAACCTGGCAAGCAAGTCGACGGACACCACCAGCCCCGACGACTCGACCCCGGTCACCCGCACCGTCACCAACGACTGCCTCAGCCTGCCGACCGAACTGCCCGGCGTAGTGGTGGTCTCGGCGCTCACGTCGAGCAACGGCAAGTCGTCGTACTCGAACTTCGGCACGAACAAGATCAGCATCGCCGCGCCGGGCGACAACGTCTACTCGACGCTCCCCGGCGGCAAGTACGGCTCGTTGTCCGGTACCTCGATGGCCTCACCCCACGTCGCCGGCGTGGCCGCACTGCTGGCAAGCGCCAACCCGACGGCGACGGTCGCGGACCTGCGCGCCAAGCTGGCCGTGCAAGCCGACGACCAGGCCTGCCCGAGCGACAGCCGTTGCACCGGCACCACGGCGAAGAACTCGTTCTACGGTGAGGGCCGGGTCGACGCGCTGGAGGCGGTCAACGGCACTCCGCCTGGTGGCAAGACGTTCACCAACGACTCCAATGTGGACATTCCGGATGCCGGTGCCGCGGTGACGTCGTCGGTGGCGGTCACCGGCATCGCCGGCAACGCGCCGTCGACGCTCAAGGTCGCCGTGGACATCAAGCACCCCTACCGAGGCGACCTCGTGATCGACCTGGTCGCGCCGGACGGCACCACGTACCGGCTGAAGAACTCCAGCGGTGACTCCGCGGACAACGTGATCACCACGTACACCGTGGACGCGAGCTCCGAGGTCGCCAACGGCACCTGGAAGCTGAAGGTGCAGGACGTCTACAGCGCCGACATCGGTTACATCGACAGCTGGGGCCTGACCTTCTGATCGGTTCCCTGGGCCCTTTGCCGCGATTCGCTTGTGCGGCAAAGGGCCCTGCGATAAATCCGGCGACTCCGCCGGTGATCGTCGCGATAATCGCTGCCATGGCAGAGGTCGAGGTCGTCGTCGCCCATCACGAGTGCGCGACGCTGCGCGTCGGCGACGTGTTCCTGAAGATCGACTCTGACCAGACGCGCACCGACGTCGAGGTCGAGGCGATGGCACTGGCGCCGATCCCGACTCCAGAAGTCCTGTGGCGCAAGCCACCCGTGCTCGCGCTCGCCGCCCTCCCCGGCAAGGCCCTCGGTCACCTCGGCCGGCCGTCAACCGCGTCGCCTGCCGCTTGGACCGCGGTGGGCGCCGCCGTGCGTTTGCTGCACGACGCGCCGCTGCCGCCGTGGCCCGGCCGGAGCCTTGACGAGACCGCATCGCAGCTCGACGCCGAGTGCGAGTGGCTCATCGCCAATGATGTCCTTCCGACCGACTTGGTCACGCGCAACCGCGAGATCGCCGAGGCTGCGCTGCGGCCGTGGAGGCCGGCGTTCATCCACGGCGACCTGCAGGTCAGCCACGTGTTCGTCGACGGTGACGAGGTCACCGGCGTGATCGACTGGACGGAGGCGGCTCAGGGTGATGCCCTGTTCGACCTCGCCGCGCTGACGCTCGGGGCCGAGGAGCACCTTGACGACTTTCTTGCCGGGTATGGCACCGATGTCGACCTCGACGTGCTCCGCGCGTGGTGGTCGTTGCGAAGCCTGCTCGGGGTCCGCTGGCTGATCGAGCACGGCTTCGACCCGGCCACGCCGGGCTGTGAGGTCGACGTGCTGAGGGCTCAGATGTGAGGCCGCGCGTCGCGCAGCCAGGCACAGGTAGCCGCATGGGTTGCCCGCCTTGGATAAACCGTGAACTGTGCTGAACAAGCCGTACGAACAGTGATCATTTTTGATCCGTGTCGAATTTCGAACGTGATTCCGAGGTGGCGGTCCGCAAGGCTTGTAACGCCACAATGAGACCGGCGACACCGACGAACATGCTCACCACGCTCGCGATCTTGTCGTTACGGTCGAGTTCGCCGCTCCACAGAAGCACCGCCAGGCACACCACCAGCAGTAGTGCGACAACGGCGAGTATGCGGGCGAACGGGCTCCGCTTCTTCGGCTTCACGCGCGTCGCGTGCTCCTCGCGTTCCGACTCCGGTTGCATGATCGCGATGAGCAGAACTCGGCGAGCGTCAGCGCGTCGGCGAGAGCTCGGGGCCCAGATCGCGGTCAGGACCACCGCCCAAAGAGGCACACCCAGCACAACACAGGTCCAAAACACGGATCAGCCCGCCAACGCTTCGAGGTTCGCGATCGCGACCATGAGCCGTTCTCTCACGAGATCAGGCGCAGGGGGGATGAGAAGTGTGCGTGCCCACTCGAGCTGCGCGCGGAGGGCCTCTCTGATGGTTCCTTCGCCGTGTTGCCACGCCAATGCGCGCAGAGCGCGAGTCGCGGCCTCCACTTGGCGCACGTCGGCCATTGCCACGTGCTTCGGCTCAGGTGGTTCGCTGAGGGGCATCGCCCATGACCTGGCGGCGTGTGCGAGGAACCTTCGGCGTTTGGCCGACTCGCTGTCGTCGACCAGGGTGGCAACGGCCGAGGCGGTTGTTTCGTCATAGGCGAGCCCCATGTATCCACGCGGGACACCCAAGCCGGCAGCGATCCTCGTCAGGACGTCGTACGACCGGACCTGACGCCCCTTGAGGATTTCGGAGACCTCGGACTGGGACTGGCCGGTGAGCGCTGCGATCTGGCGTTGGGTCACACCGTTGCGGCGCAACAGCCGATAGACCGAGCTGATCTCCCTTCTGCTCAGCGCGTCCCGCATCTCCTCCTGATCCCACACCTCGAACGGAACAACGATGTCGTTCGGCAGCCTCGGCATGCTGTCCGGATTGGCCCACGCCAGTGCGTCGTGCAGCTCGGTGTGCTGGGTGTTGGAACCGTCCAGGAGCGCGAGCGCGACTCCTCGCAGGTCGTTCGAAAGCAGACGCGATGCGACAGCGACGCCCGGAACGCCGCACAGCGGGTCTTGGAGCATCTCAACGATCTGCGCGTGCGTTGGACCATGCCGCCAGTAGACGCGGAGCATGCTCTCATCGACGGCCGTTGCGAACCAGGTTGCTTCGTGCCAGAGCCACAGACGCCGCAACACGGCACTCATCAACGAGATCGGGTCCTTCGGCCTCGTTCGCAGCGAGGTGCTCTCGGCGTCGTGCAGTTCGTTCCGGCCCATGGCCCAAAGCGGGGTGGCCTCACTGAAGAGGATGAGCTCGGGCTCGATGGCTCGCCAGCGTTCCTTGGAGACACCGAGCAGCCGTACGGTTGCCGACGTCGCGCCACCAGGTCCGGTCCACCGTAGATCGAGATGCGACCGCGCGGGGATCACTCGCACGCCGGGGATCCCCCGCACTCCTCCGGGGGTGTGCACAGGCAAAGCCTCGAACAGAAAGCCTTGGAGCACCTGGTCCTGCAGCTCCAGTGAGACCATCCCGGTGGCTGGTCGCACCCGATCCAGGGGCCAGGTCTGGTCGAACGGCTGCTGAAATCGCTGCGGACGCGCCACCACCCGGCTCAGGACGCGCAGGATCGCGGCCTCGAGCGCTGTCTGATCGCTATCTGACGGCGTCGGCATGACTGGGCCCGACTCGCCTTTGAGCTGGTCTCGCACCGCACGCGCAGACTCACCGGTGTATCGGCGCCGCCATGCGATTCGGGCGGACCTGCCGTCCACGAGGTCACTCACACGAAGATCCTCCGCAGGCGCTACCCGGCCAGCGCTGCTGAGATCGTGAGGTCGACCCTCGGGCAGCGTGAGTGGTCAGATGCGGTGCACTCCCCAGGGTGTGCTTGCGAGGCACCCACTCCATCCGGGATCGGAGGAGCCTCGTCGGCGGCCGCAGTCCACCAACGAGCAAGGTACAACCGCGAGGCGATCGCCGAACACGAGGGTCACTCGATCGGTCTAGTGTGCCTCTGGCTTTGCAGGGATCGCATTCAAACGATCAGTAGTCAGTGGGATCACGTCGCGGACGGAAGGAAGGCCGGAATGGCTCGCGAGGCTTACGAGTACCTCGGGGTCGAACTCAGGTACGAAATAGCAGAAGAGGCCGTCTATGCGACGACCTCTTCGCGTGTGGTTAGTGCGTATGTCCCCAAGGGGACTCAACTTGAACCCTGTCCTCGCCAGGTACGTCCGCGAACACGCAGGTCAAGACTAGAACGGGATCGGCACCCTCGGCCAGGGCCACGCGGCCCGGCCACGCCCCGGCGTCCTCACCGGGACGTCGGGGCGCCCCTCAACATCTAATCGAGAACACTGCATGAACCCACCTACACGTATAGGAGGTGATCTTCAAAGCGGCCCGCAGTCAGCGGACGCCACGAGTTTGCCCCGCAACACCATCCTCATCGGGGATGTCCGTGACCGGCTGGCCGAACTACCGGCCGCGTCCGTGGACACCATCATCACCAGCCCGCCCTACTTCGGCGTTCGCAACTACGGCCATGAGCAGCAGCTCGGAGCCGAACCGGACGCAGAAGGCTGGGTCAACGGCCTGCGACTCGTCGCCCGCGAACTTGCCCGCGTCCTGAAGCCGACCGGTTCGCTCTGGCTCAACCTGGGGGACAGCTACTCGCGTCGTCCGGCTGAGGGCGCCGCCCCCAAGAGCCTGCTGCTTGGCCCTTCTCGGGTGGCGTTAGCCCTCGTACAAGACGGGTGGACGCTGCGCAACGAGGTCATCTGGGCCAAGACCAACCCCATGCCGTCATCGGTGACCGACCGACTGACCACGACGCACGAGTTGATGTACTTCTTCACTCGCTCGCCGCGCTACCACTTCGACCTAGACCCCGTTCGTCAGCCGCTCGTAACCGGCAAGCGTCAGAACCCTAGCGACGCGCCGCGTAGCTACCCGCCAGCAGACATCGGGGCCGCGAACCGAAAGGGCTGGACGCTCAACGACAACCGCGGGCTGTCTCGCCTCAAGGCCTCCGGTCTGTCCGGGCACCCGCTCGGCAAGAACCCCGGCGACGTCTGGGCACTGCCGACCGCCGGGTTCCGAGGCGGACACTTCGCCGTCTTCCCGCTCAGCCTCGCCGAACGCCCGTTGCTCGCCACGTGCCCAGAGCGGGTCTGCTCCGCCTGTGGCGTCCCGTGGCACCGCGCCCTGCAGCGTCGAGACGGCCGCCTGCTGGCCGTTGGCGACCTAGAACCAACCTGTATGTGCGGCGCGGACGGCGTTCCCGGTGTTGTGCTCGACCCGTTCATGGGCACTGGCACGACTGCACTGGCCGCCGAGAAGCACGGCCGCGACTGGATCGGCATCGAGCTAAATCCGGCCTACGCCGAGATGAGTACGGAGCGCATCGCCGCAGCGCGCCGCAAGCAGGATCGCGCAGCCTGACACCTCCCCGGTGTCATGCGGCCGTCGTCGTCATCCCAGCTCAAGGGATGGCCGGCCGCACCAAACCGAGGAGGCTCCGATGTCGGAACCCCGTAACGGCGGCAGCGTGAAGACCCTGGGCATCAAGGTGCCCGACGCTCTCCACGCTCAGTTCGCCCTCGTCGCACAGCTCGACGGCATCTCCCTGGGAGACGCGGCCATCCGCGCGGTCGAGCTGTACGTCACCACCAAGAAGGCGGAGCCCGACTTCGCCGCCCGCGCCAAGGCCGCCCTCGAGGCGATCGAGCGCGAGGCTGCCGCCAGGCGCGGCGCAATCCAAGGACTGTTCGGGACGGAAGACCCGACGGCCGAGACGCCTGCTGAGACCACCACGTCGACGCGGCGCCGCAGCGGTGAGGCTTCCAAGTAAGAAGCCCGCCCGCACCAACCCGGAGCGGAGGGCGGTCATCTTCGACCGCCCTCCGCTCCCGCAACCCACTTGCACGCCAGACCCTTCTCCGCCCTGACGCGGGGAGCGGCCTGGTGTGGAACGGACCGCCCACCAGGCAAAAGCCCAACGGTCCAGAAGCGAGCGGCAACCTTGATTACCGCCATCGTCATACCTGTCGATCCGAGTCAGCCGATCCGGCTCCAGGAGATCGAACGCCACGACGTGAACGCCTATCGGCAGATCGTTGGAGGCAACCTCGAAGTCGCCACCCTCGACCGGCCGCCGGCCGCGATGTACCTCAACGAGGAGGGCAAGCTCAACCGGATGCGCGTCAACCACCGAGCGACCACGCTCGCGTGGGTGCACAACTCCACTCTCCGAGGCCGTGACGTCATCGTGGGCTCAGCGCTCATCGTCGGCCCGCCCAACCGGCACGGCGACGACACGACAGTTCCGGAAGATCTGGCTGACCTGCTCACCAACACCAAGCGCTACCGCGTCCAGATGTGGACTAGCAGCGAACCAAGGTGGAGCAGCGACAACCAGGTGTTCACGGATTGGCTGGAGGCGTACCGCTACGCCCTCCAACTGGCCGAGACGTGGGACCTCATCGAGGAGGTTCGCGTCGTGCCCGAGCTGGACGACGAGCTACGTGAGCAGTGGTACAAGCTCGGGATCGAGAACCCGTGGATCAGTTCCGCGGACGACCCGCCGTTCAACCGGAACAGCTTCGTCGGCTGTTACAGCGTCGAAGAACTGGCCGACCGCATCGGACACGGCAACTGGGCGATCGGCACCGCGTTCTACTACCGAGACCTGTGCTTCATCAACCAGGTCGAAGGCGGTGACGAGTGGCTGACCATCAGACACGGGATCGCGTTCGAGTCGATGACGCTCGAACCGAGTATCGAGGAAGGCAAGTTCGCCCGGCTCGTCCGTAGGCTCCTGACCGCGACAAAGGCGCAGTGTCAGGCGCTCACGTACTGAGCAACGCCCGTCGCCCGAGTAGAACGCTCAGGGCGGCGGGCCACACACATCGTGACGGATTACTTGACGGCCTGGTAAACCGAGAAGTAGAGCGCTATGTGAAGCACGGATGCCGCCGCCACAGCAGAAGCGAGCAGCCACTTTCGCCTTTCGCTCAGCTTGGCTCCGGCAATACAGATGAGCAGAATTACCGGGATCAGCCATTTGAGGCGTCCAAACCCATAGACCGTGTCATGCTCAAGTATGATAAAGGACTCGACGAGCGGAAACGCCGCTACAAACAGGACGGCCTTGTGGAAGCGCTCGATCTTATACTTCACTGCCAATACTAGGGCTATGACCATGTAGCCGCCGTAGTCGAGAAGTAGGTCATTAACAAAGCGCCAAACCATCACCACGAATGGCATACTGGTCGCGCCCGCCGTTCGCGTCTGCGCGCGATGCAATACCTTCTCAACGTATTCGACAGGGTTCGAGCCTGTGGTAATCAAGACTTGCGCTACCACCAGTACGAGAGCTGCGGCCAAGCCTGCAATGACGAACAGGTGGTTTAAATAGGCGCGATCTTTGGTTTTATAGAACTTGTAAAGGCCATAGAGGGCGTAGCCAACGGCCGCCACGGCACCCGTCCAGGAGATCAAGGTCATGCCAGCGCCAAAGAGCAAGCTCTCCCACCAGCGCATCAGCCCTCTACGCTTGACGAAGACGATTAAAGAACCGACGAACACTGGCACCAGTAATTCATGCGCCCAGTAGACATTCATGTGATACCAGAGTGTACCTGTCGAGAAGATGTATATTGCACCGCCGAGGACCGCGAGCAGCCTGCTTCGAGTTAGCAAGTACACCAGGTATGCGATGAGTCCGACAGATAGAGCGTGTATAGCGAGCCCGAATACCTCCATCGCCTTGTAAGTGTAGTGCCCGCCAAAAGTCTTAAGGGTGGCGAAAAGTGCCACGAAGTGCGTCGGCGGGAAGGAAGTGTATACGGTTAGCTGCGGGTCTTCCTTATTCTTCAAGTACTGTTCATCGTATCCAACGTAGCCAGCAAACTTGTGTACCTGAATTGGATGGGTGTCATAAATGTTGAGAACATGCCGATCATGTATCCACACCTCGGCGTTGTTGAATCGCTCGAACTGGGTCCAGCCAAATTCCTTCATCGGGTCAATGCCGAACGCCGGTAGACGAAGGAAAATAGAGGCGACGAAAAGCATCACGAGGGTAACGACGGGCCAATACCGTTTAGTTGTTCTGCGCAGCATGTATTAGCCCATTATAGTACGAATGATCCCCAAACAATAATAAGTTCTTGGTTTTGTGTCGGGTGGGGGCAGCTGCTCTCGCAGCCGCCCCCGACCCTCCTGTCACTTCGCCGGGATGATGCGTGCACCTTCCCAGGCGGTGTCGACGTGCCAGGCGCGGAAGAGGCTCAGGTTGCCGCCCCCATCGCCGTACCAGATGTTCATGTCCACCATCTGCCCGTCGTGACGGTAGAAGGTAGCCACGTCGATCTTGCCGTCACCGTTGTAGTCGCCAGTGCCGGCCGGAAGGATGCGGTTGCCGTCCCATCCGTTGAAGCCACTCCAGGGGCCGCCCGGATCGGCTGCCCCGACGCGCGATGACGTGCCGTACCAGACGCGCATGTCCACCTGCATGTTGTCCTGCCGGTAGAACGCGATGGTGTCGGCCTTGCCGTCGCTGTTGAGGTCGGCCACCCCAGCGGGGATGAAGCGAGCCCCTTCCCATGAGGTGTCCACGTGCCAGGGACGACCGAGCGTGAAGTTGCCCGCTCCGTCGCCGTACCACACGTTCTGGTCCATCATGCCGCCGTCGTGCCGGTAGAAGGTCGAGATGTCAGCCTTGCCGTCGCCGTCGGTGTCTCCGACGCCCACGGTGATGATGCGACTGCCATCCCACCCGTTCCCGGTCCAGACGGTGTAGGGACCAGACATCGTGCGATCCGCCTGTCCGTACCAGACGTACAGCGCGACGAAGGCGTTGTCGTACCTGTAGAAGGCCGCGACGTCGGCCTTGCCGTCCTGGTTGAAGTCGCCGCCACCTGCGGGGATCACCCGAGCGCCTTCCCAGGAGTTGCCCACGTACCACGCCGTCCTGGAGTCCAGTCCGGCTCGCGGGTTGCCGTACCAGATGTCCAGGGCCAGCGCGCCGTTGTCGTACCCGTAGAAGGCGGCGGTGTCGGGGATCTTGTCCCCGTCGTAGTCGCCCGTGCCGACGGGGTTCAGGCGCGATGCCTCGAATCCCGTGGCCTGTGTCCACGGAGCGTACGGCCCCGAGGAGTACCGGTCGGCTTGACCGTTCCACAGCCAGAGGTTCGTCGCTCCGCCGTCGTAGTTGTAGAAGGCGGCGATGTCCGACTTGCCGTCCAGGCTGTAGTCACTCCGGCCAGGGCAGCCATCGGCGTCCGCGACGTACACGTTCGGACACGGGTCGTTGCTGTCCAGGACTCCGTCGCCGTCCGAGTCCGGCGGACTCGGCGGAGGCGGAGGCGGGTTGATGTCAGCGAAGTGGATGAAGTTGCTCACCTTGGAGACGGCCACGTCACGCTGGTTGTAGTGACCCGCGTAGTCGTAGTTGTACTCCTCGATGTGGACGGTCTTCTTGTCGGCGCTGACCGACTCGACCCATGCGACGTGGCCATAGCTGAACCACGCCACCGCACCCTTGGCCGGCAAGTGGTCAACTGCGACGCCAGCGTTCTTCGCTCTGTTCGCCCAGTTGATTGCGTTGTCGTGCCACGGCATGTTGTAGCCGTTGCGGGTGCTCAGTCGGTACGCCACGAAGCTGGTGCATTCGCGGTTGTACATGCCCCAGTCGTCGACGACCGTGTCCATTGCCGGGGTCTTCCACTTGGACGGGTAGTCGTCGGACCCAGCGAACGCAGCTTGGCCGGTGAAGACCGAAGCCCCAATCGCCAGTACCAGGACGAGCAACGCGCGAAGCGCCCTGCTCAAGCCGCGTCTGTGCGCGGACACACGGATGTTGCCCACCGCTTCTCCTGACACTAATTGGCTACTCTAACGAAAGAGGGGATCGGTAGCCTAAATCCCTTAATGCAAATCACGTAAAAGAACTACGCAACTTGAATTTAATAAAACATTATTTGCCAAAAAGATCAAGAGAAATATTTAACAATCACCTCTGGCGCCATACGACTTTCCGCTATCTACGCAATCAATACGCGCTTTTGTAAGCAGTCGAATAAGCGCATGAGATTGTTTGTGGTTGTCGTTGCGCTGTTGACGTGGGCGCCGCCCTGGACCACGATGGTCGAGAACGGTTCGCCAAGTTTCTCGCAACGGAGGCAACGATGCGCGCTAGGTTCCTCGGTAAGGACCCGGAGTCGCAGGAGGGTCAGTCCCCGACCCTGTTCGCCACTGACCGCACCGACCGGGTGACGTACATCGCCCAGGGCTGGAAGGTCACCGACGCGCAGGTGCTCGCGGACGTGGGCGAGGTTCCCGACCATGAGACCCTGATCGAGATCCCGGAGGACGTGCTCAAGATGTACGCCCTCCGCTACCTGGAGCAGGAGGGCCAGCGCTGAGCCGCATGATCGAACCCGGCCCCGAATTCGGCCAGCTCTTCCGCAGCTTCGAGCACACCGCCTTCCGGCTGGAGACCCGCGACCTCTACAAGTCCGCGAACGAGGCCAGGGCGCTCGAACAGTTCACCGCTGGTGAGCCGGTAGACATGAACTGGTTTCAGAACTGGCTGAACATGATCGAGGAGGCCACCGCGGAGGGGCGGCTGTTCACCCGCGTCCGGGTGGTCACCATGCCGCTCACGACCTACAGCCGCTTCGGCATCTACTGCTCGGGCTACACCAACAGGGTCGGTGAGGTCACTCGTTACCTCGCGCGTCACGACGCGGCCGGCCTGCCGGACTACGACTACTGGTTGTTCGACTCGCGCAAGCTGGTGCGGATGCACTTCGACAGCGATGAGAACTTCCTGGGCGGCGAACTCATCGAAGACCCCGCCGAGATCGTGCAGCACAACTACTGGCGAGATGCGGCTTGGCACCGCGCCGTACGACGGGACGACTTTGCCACCGAAGCGAACGACCGGCATCACCAGCGTTCACGAAGCTCGTGATGCGCTCGGCAAGCGACTCCGCGAGCTCCGCACCGCCGCTGGACTGAGCGGGCGGGCACTCGCGGAGTCCTTGTCGTGGCCGCCTTCCAAGGTCAGCAAGCTGGAGAACGGCAAGCAGACACCGACCGACGACGACATCCAGGACTGGACGCGAGCGACCAGTAGCGAGGGCGAGACTGAGGCACTGCTCGCTTCGCTCCACACCCTCGAAGTCCAACACGCCGAGTGGCAACGCCAGCTGCGCGTCGGCCTCAAGCCGCACCAACAAGAGGTTGCGGATATCAACGCCAAGACGAGGCTGTTCCGGGCGTTCGAGTCGACCTTCATTCCCGGCCTGCTCCAGACCGCCGAGTACGCCCGCTACCGCTTCGCGCAGAGCATCACCGTGTTCAAGGTGCGCAATGACATTGACGAAGCTGTTGCCGCGCGGGTGCAGCGCCAAGACATCCTGTACCGGGCTGACAAGCGCTTCCACTTCGTGCTAACCGAAGCCGCGCTCCGGTACCGGCTGTGCCCGCCAGAGATCATGTTGGGTCAGCTCGACCGCCTCATGTCGCTGTCGGCGCTGCCGAACGTGAAGCTCGGCATCATCGGGTTCGAGACGGCGTACGTTGTGGCGCCCGCTCACGGCTTCTGGTTGCTCGACAACGACCGCGTGATGGTCGAGACCTTCTCGGCCGAGCTGAACCTTGCCCAACCTCAGGAGATCTCGCTGTACGGCGGCATCTTCGACAGCCTGGCCGGTGTCGCCAACTACGGTCGCAGCGCACGAGCAATCATTAATCGAGTCATAGAAGGCTTTGCGCCGGAAGAATTATCCCCGGACTAGAGACTCGCAACAGACTGCCAACTCTTGTAGAATAGTACAAAATACTAGCGGATGATTGCCCGTCTGCGGGCGGGAGGAATCGTTGAGCTTCAGCTTCAAGACACTGCGCACCTGGAACGGCGAACAAAGCCGAGCGTTCGAAGAACTGTCGTTTCAGTTGCTCAAGAATCAAGGGCCAGCAGGCACTCAGGCAATCCGAACTGGCAACCCTGATGGTGGGGTGGAATGGTATGCCTCATTGCCTGACGGCACTGAGTGGGGCTGGCAGGCCAAGCATGTCGAGGGCATCGATGCACTCTTGACTGCCATGACCGATTCGGTCAAGCGGGTCGCCAACGAGCGTCCCGGTCTGCGGAAGCTGACCTTCACGATCTCCTGGAACCTTGCAACCGGCA
The DNA here is from genome assembly GCF_030269605.1 of Lentzea sp. NBRC 105346. Classification (GTDB taxonomy): domain Bacteria; phylum Actinomycetota; class Actinomycetes; order Mycobacteriales; family Pseudonocardiaceae; genus Lentzea. The sequence goes on along the minus strand of NZ_BSTQ01000005.1, from coordinate 377,328 downwards.
CGAGTGGTGGCGAGCGAAAGTCCCAGCGACAGAAATACGAAGACAAGATTAAGACTTGGCAGCAGACCATCCCAGGTGCTGACAAGATTGAGTTTGAACTAGTACAGGAAAGCGATCTGCTGGACGAACTGGCCAAACCGGAACACAACGGCCGACGTTGGTTTTGGTGGGGCGACCTCGTCTTTGGGAATGACTGGCTTGTAAATCGTTACAAACAACAAGCCGATGCGGCCAGTGAGAAGTATCGGCCCGATCTACAGGTCGATGTTCCTATCCAAGAGGACTTTCTGGCGCTTGGTTTTGATCAGTCGGTTTGTGTCGCCTTCGATCGCCGTCTCCGCGAAGTCATCTCGGCCATAGCTGACGTGCGAGTGTGGACAATAGACGAGGATGAAACGGCCGCACTGCTGTACCAGGCCATCTCCGAGGCGGCCAAAGCACTGAGCATTAAGGCGGGAGCACTCGCGCTGCAAGCGGGCGATCCGCAAACGGCGCTTGATCCCCTGCTTGCTGACGTGGAGGCATGTCAAAACGCGATCTATGCCGCCGAGGAGTATGAGCGCAAACTTGAAGCGGCTTGGCGGGAGCTGCCCAAAGATGATCCGAAGAGGGCTAATAAGCCGTCGGAGCGGACTAGTAGCTACGGTGTGCGCAGTCTGGCCTCCGCAATGGACGAGTTGATCTCCTGGCTTGAATCCTCAGTGGGTCGCTCATTCCGGCGGCGTGCATACTTCCTTACGGGCCAGGCTGGCTCTGGGAAGACACATCTACTGCTGGACGCCACGCGGCGAGCTCTGGATAGTGGGCGCCCGGCGGTGTTTCTCGCAGGTGCACAGTTCGGTCAGGGCAACCTTTGGGCGAGCATCGCAGACCAGCTTGGTTTGGAGACGGTCGGAGCGGATGTCTTGCTGCGCGCGATGGATGCGGCAGGCGAGGCCGCTTCGATGCGCGGAAGTCGGTTCATTATCTTCGTTGATGCGCTCAATGAGACGACACCACCTGACTTCTGGCGTGTTCATCTTCCAGCACTCAGGGCTGCCATTGCACCGTACCCACACGTCGCGCTTGCCGTCTCTTGTCGTGATACATACCAGGACCTTGTTCTGGAAGGTGCAGAAGGCGCTCACTATATCCGTCGGGCGCATCCAGGATTTGCCGAGCGGGAAGTCGAAGCGACGCAGCGTTATTTCGCCCACTACAAGCTTGAAGCACCCAAGATTCCATTGCTGACTCCCGAGTTCACACTTCCGCTGTTCCTGCGGCTGTACTGCGAGAGCCTGTCACAAGCTGAGACCGGACCGATCCCGGACGGCCATCAAGGACGAGTCGCCATCTTTGAGCGTTACCTTGCGGCCAAGATCGCTACGGTCGCCAGGCGTTTCCGGCCGACCGCAAGTTCCGGCTATGAGCTTAACGCGGCGAAGTCGCAGGTGGGCCGCGTACTTGATGGTTTGCTTGACGAACTGTCCCAACTCGGCCGCGAGAGTATGAGCACCGGCGCGGCCGAAGCGGTCGCTCGCGCGTCACTGGGCGATGCGGCTGTCGACACGACGAGGATTCTAGGTCTACTCCAGGAAGAAGGAGTCCTCACTCGCGAACGTCTTTACCTCGGCAGCGGCAACTTTGACGAAGGCGTCCGAATCGTATTCCAGGCATTCGCGGACTTCCTGCTCCTGAAGCGCCGTCTGTCATTGTCCGATGACCCGCTCAACGATCCTGCGGTCAAGTCGTGGTTGATCGAAGAATGTAGTTGGGGCATCAATGAGGCAGCTACCATCTTGTTTCCCGAGGTTCACGGCATTGAGGTGCCGGATCTTCTAGGAATCAAGCTGAGTGCCGAGCCGAAGCAGCGGGAAGCCGGAGCTGCTTGGGACCGACATCATCGCGCTCGTCAGCTCTACCGCTCGCTCGTGGAGACGTTGCCCTACCGCGACTCGCAAGCGATCTCTCAGCGCACCATCGATCTCCTGAACGAAGCGCAGCCCTACATGTCCCGTGATGAGTTCTACCGGGTGCTGTTCACGCTGGCGCCGCAACCGGGCAATCGCCTCAACGGCGACGGGTTGCACCGCTACCTTCTCAGGCAACGTATGCCGCGGCGGGATAGTGATTTCGGATTCGCCACGTATCACGAGTTGTTTGAGGCATTCAGTCCCGCAGCCCGTCTTGCCCGCTGGGCGGCGGCCGGCCCATACCCGGCTTACGACGCCAAAGTGATCGAGCTGGCCTGTATCCCCCTGTGCTGGCTCTTGTCTTCCCCCAACCGCTTCATGCGCGACTGGGTTACGAAGGCGCTCGTGCAGCTGCTGCGTGGTCATCTCGACGTCATGCGCGCTCTCGTTGAGCGCTTCTGGACCGTCGATGACCCCTATGTAGTGCAAAGAATAGTCGCCATCGCCTACGGCTCACTCCTCCGCAGCACACCAGCACAGGCTGACCAAGCAAAAGCGCTTGCCGAAGCTGTACGTGCGCGAGTCTTTGCTCGTCCTGTCCGAGCAGACGAACTACTGTTGGATGCTGCGCGGGGGATCGTTCGATGGGCAGTCGCTCACCAACTACTGCCCGACTCTGCCTTGAACTCGACTCAGCGTCCTTACGGCCTGAAGCCGCCTGGCGCGCCGCCAACCGAGGCAACAATTAAGGATAAATACGGCTGGCGTAAGGATCAACCAGATGACGAAAGCTATTCATCCATCAGTTCTTCTTTGCTGAGCATGGGTGACTTCGGCCGCTACGTCGTTGAGTCAGGACTTCACCAATTTTCGCGCTATCGCATTGGACAGGAATACCCTGAGCGCCAGGACCGCAAGCCCCGATTCATTAAGAGCCGGTGGGAGAAGTTTGTCGCTTCCCTGAGCAACGAACAGAGGGAAAGCCTTGCCAGCTGGCTCGAAAATCCCGATCCACTTGCGATGAGTCCGCTCCGATTTCTCATAGAACATGAAGACGACCCATTGAGCGACAAGCAGCGCGAGCTATTTGACGCTGTCTTTGTATACCCGAAGCCAATCAACGACGAGTACCCAGCTAACAGTGCCCGGCGTTGGGTCTTCCGGCGGACACTCAGTCTTGGTTGGACACCTAAGCTCTTCGGACGCCAGGATCGCACAATCGGACAAGGTCGCGGACGGGAGGGACATAAGGCTGAGCGATGGGGAAAGAAGTACCAATGGATGGCCTATCATGAACTACTGGCCCGCGTAGCAGACAACTACCAGGCTTCCCGTCGCTTTGGCGACAGTGAGCCGTACGAGGGATTGCATCAGATAATTGGCGAACGGGAGATTGACCCCAGCCTTCCTCCGATTGACTTTCGAGCTTTTAGTGAGAACGATGGTGATGGCGTGGCAGCCTGGGAGCCGTCGCTAGTTCAGCTTGAAGAGTGGCCGCCAGCGCCTCTCAACTTCAGCCGATACCAGGGAGATGTTAAGCGATTTCTTGCTGATACTGCATCTGAACCAACTGTCACTAACTCCAGCTTTGTGCGTGATCGGCATGGCATCAAATGGGTTGTCCTCGAAAGCTTTGTAAAGAAGGTCGACCCGCAGGCCCACAAGGGTTGGCGCGGCCTTCAGGAGCGTAGTGCTATCGACACCATACTTGTCACAGCTGGCAGCTCTAAGAAATTTCTGGCCGCTCTACCGGACGAGCCTCGCCACGAGATTCGCGATCTCATAGACTCGCACGGCCATACCGATTGTTGTTACGTAGGCGAAGTCGGCCGTATTGGCCCTGCTTGTTACCACCGGCACGACAAGCTTCAGAGGGTAGACGTCGGAGGCAAGTCTTTTCAGGTTGTACCTACTGTAGAGCAGTACGCGTGGGAAGGTAACATCCTCGATTGCTCGATTGGCGAAACCGCGCGCACGGTCTTGCCCTCAACGTTCATTCAGCAGGCCGCAAGATTGACCTTCGACATGCGCGGGCCGAGCTGGCTCGCCGCCGACGGCACCCCTGTCTTTACCTACTACGAGGAAGAGGGAGACGACAGCCGGGCGCTTCTAGTAAAAGAGACTTTTCTCCGGGAGTTTCTCGAAGCAAACAAGCTTGAGCTCATCGTATTGCACTGGTTCGAACGAATGGAACTTAGCGACGATCACGACGGCAAGCACCCGTATGTGGAGGCAACCACCAACGCTCGGCTTACGTCGAGCATGATGATGCGTGTAGGTACACAAAAGAGGACGGAACGCGATCTGACCTGACTGGAGGTTCGAGTTCGGACGCCCCACTGGCGCGGTGACCTCTGCCGCCCAGGGAGCGAGCCTCGGATTGTGCTGCCAATTTCCCACCCTCTAACCCCTTCGTGGCGTTTCGAGAAATACCTAGAAACTTTCTATTCACCACGGCCTTTCCTTCCTACTCTGCCGGTAGGGACGCCGAACGGCGTCCGTCCTCCAGGGACTGGGAGTAGCCAGTGGTGAGCCGCGTTGCCCTGCTCAGCAGGGACCAGATCGACAAGCTGCCCGAGCGTGCCCGCGAAGTCGTGGAGTACCGCAAGAGCGGCCTCAGCCTGAACCACATCCAGGGCTGTCCGCTGGACTGCGCGTACTGCATCCGGCACACCTACGGCCTGTGGGATCAGCGCGTACCGCGGGCGCTCATGTCCGACGCTCAGGCTGTTGAGGAGCTGGTGACTCACCGGTACTTCCAGCCGCACGTGACCCCGGTGCAGGTGTTCAACCGGGCTACAGACCCGTTCCTGCCAGTCGTCCGGCCTCACACCCTCGCCGTACTCGAGGACCTGGACGAGCGCGAGCTGACGAACCACGTCCTCGTCATCACGCGCCACCAGATGAAGCCCGAGGACATCGAGCGGCTGAATCAGCTGAAGCACATCAAGCTGACGCTGCTGTTCACGTACAGCGGCATCGACAATAAGGACATCGAGCCCTACCCCTCGTCCGTGGCGGCCGAGTCGCTGAAGCTCATGAGCGCGCCGGCGGGGCGCCGGTACCGCACAGTCCTCTACTGGCGTCCGTTGGTGCCTGGCCTCAACGACACGCCGGAGCACCTGGACGCGGCCTTCCAGCTCGCCCAGCACGCCGACGCCACGGTGTTCACCGGCCTGTTCTACCGGGATGAGATCGCGGACTACTACAAGGCCAACGGCCTGCCCGAGCCGTACGAGGACACCGCCCGGCGAAAGATCGTGCCCGAGACGCTGGAACAGCGGGTCCTCGCCACGTTCGACGCCGCCACGCCGCTGTTCCGCAAGACGAGCTGTGCGGTCGCGTACGCGCACGGCCTGCCGGACTACAACGGCCACATCGGCATCCCGGAGCTGTGCGACATCTGTCCGCTGAGTCAGCTCGAACTCTGCCGGAACGCGCACACGCAACCGTCACCCGAGCGGTTGCGGGAGGTCGCGGGACGCTTGCCCGAGGCTCGTGGTCTTGTGGTCGTGGACATCACCGAGCGGGCGGCCGTGGTGTCCGGCCTGGAGACCGAGCAACCGCGCTACTACCTGCAACACGCCCTCGGCTTCCAGGTTCACGACGTGCGCCACCCGCACCGTGAACGTCGGCACGGCCGTGCCGAGATCGGCTGGAAGGGCGAGAAGCAAGATGACTGACTGGACGAGCCTGAACTTCGTGATCGTGGACGTCGAGGGCAACGGCCAGCAGCCGCCCGACCTGGTGGAGCTGGCCGCCGTGCCCGTAATCAACGGAGTCATCGGGGAGCCGCTGAGCTGGCTGGTGAAGCCGGACGCCCCGATCAAGCACTTCGCCACCCGCATCCACGGCCTGACCAACAAGGACGTGGCCGACTGCCCGTCGTTCGACGCCATCACCGGCAACGTGCTGGCCGCCCTGGACGCTGACGCCCTCGTGGCGCACAACGCCCACGTCGACCTCGGCGTTCTGACCCGCAAGCTCCCCGGCTGGGAGTCGCCGGAGGTGTTCGACACGCTGAAGCTGGCGCGGCGGCTCGTGCCGGGCCTCGACAGCTACCGGCTCGGCAACTTGGTCGAGGCGTACAGCCTGGCCGAGGGGCTGCCAGACGACCTCAGCCCGCACCGTGCGACGTATGACGCGCTGGTTGCCGCCCGGTTGTTCGTGCTGCTCGCCACCAAGGCCGCAAGCCTGGAAGAACTGCGCGGCCAGCCTCCCGAGAAGGGCGATGAGAATGCTCTTTTCTAGCGCCAGGCGCATCGGCTTCGGCTCCATGCAGCTCACCGGCCCTGGCCACTGGGCTGCGCCGGACGACCCGGAACGGGTCATGCAGGTACTCCGCGATGTCGTGGACGCGGGCGTGGCCCACATCGACACCGCCGACGCCTACGGCCCGTTCACTGCGGAGAAGTACATCCGCAAGGCGTTGCTTCCCTACCCCGAGGGCTTGGTCATCGCCACCAAGGGCGGTCTCACTCGCCAAGGCCCAAACCAGTGGGCGCCGTGTGGGCGGCCGGAGTACCTGCGCCAGTGCGTCGAGATGAGTCTCAGGCGGCTCCAGGTTGAACGGATCGAGCTGTACTACCTGCACCGCATCGACCCTGCCGTTCCCTTGGAAGACCAGCTCGCCGTGCTGCGGGACATGCAGGCCGAAGGAAAGATCGGCAATATCGGGCTTTCCAAGGTGACCTTGGAACAGCTCCGCACGGCCAGCGAGCTGGTAGACGTCGCGGCCGTCCAGAACAAGTACAACGTCACCAACAGGGCATCGGAAGACGTGCTTCGGCACTGCGAGATGGCTGGCATCCCCTTCGTGCCGTACGCGCCTCTCGCGGCCGGAGCGCTGGCGACTTCCGATGCCCTGGGGCAGATTGCTCAGGACTACGGCGCAACACCGGCACAGCTCGCGCTCGCCTGGCTGTTGCACCGCTCGCCCGTGATGGTCCCGATCCCTGGCACCAGTTCCAGCACACGTCTCCGCGAGAACCTGGCGGCCGAGCAGATCAGCCTCACCCCCGAAGCCATGACCGCTATCGAGCTGGCGGCCACCGGTCGGAAGCCGGGAAGGGGTGAGGATGAGCCTTAGGCCCTTCTCTGATCACCAACGCGGGCTGTTCGTCAGCGTCGATGGCCCGAGCGGTGCTGGGAAGTCCACGATCGTCCAGCACCTCGCCCAACTGCTCGTCGCCGCTGGCGAAGATGTCCACGTCACGGCTGAGCCAAGCGAAGGCCCCATCGGCGCCCTGTGCCGCGAACTGACCGAGACGACCACCGGTCACGCCCTCGCCTGCTTGTACGCGGCCGACCGCTACCACCACCTGGAGGCCGAAGTCCGGCCCCACACCGAGGCCGGCCGCGTCGTGCTGAGCGACAGGTACATCCCGTCAGGTCTCGTGATGCAGCGGTTCGACGGGGTTGACCCCGCCTTCCTCTGGGAGCTCAACGCGCAGGCTGAGCGGCCGGACCTCGCCGTCATCCTGGAAGCCGACCCCGAGATCATCTCGGAGCGGCTGAGTGAGCGTGGGCCGCACAACCGCTTCCAACTCAGCCCCGGCAGTTCGCACGCCGAAGCGCACTTCTACCGGCAGGCCACAGAGCGGCTGATTCAAGCGGGCTTCGACGTGCTGCGGGTGGATGTGAACAAGCGACCTCCCGAGCAGTCCGCGGCGCTGATCCGTGACCGGCTGCTGGCCTTCTTCGCTCCGGCTGCCGGGTGAGCGGACATGGTCGAGACGATCACGCTGACCGAGGCGAGTAGCGAAGTCGAAGCGCTCTACCAGCTCGCCGCCGCTGTCCTGAACGAGCACACCAACGCCAACGACCTGTGCGCCGTGTGCGGCTGTGCATTTCCGTGTGAGCGAGCAGTGCTCGCGGAGCACAACCTCTCCCTCTGAGGAGTCGCCACCAAGCCGACCAGACCGGCGGCGGTGGGCCGCTGTGCCCGTCGCCGGTCTGGTCACCCACTCTGGAGTTGACCGTGAAACCCTTGATGTACGGCTACATGCGCGCCCCTGACGACGTGCCGGACGACGAACTTGACCGCACGGTCGATGAGATGCAGCGCTTCGCCGAGACCGAGGGTTACTGCTACGCGGCCACGTTCTTCGAGTACCAGGACGGCTCGCGAGCGGCGTTCGATGAGCTGATCCAGGAGCTCAAGCGGGCCGAATCCCGGCACGTGGTGGTGCCGTCCTTGGAGCACCTGTCGAGTCATCGACTTCTGCTCTACAGCATGGTCGAACGGCTGGAGATAGACGCCAACGCCCACGTGCTTACCCCGAGCGGTGCGTAGTGAATCGGCACGACCTGAGCATGGGCATCGTCCGGCAGCTCAAGGACATCAACAACGACGCTGGTCAGTTCGTCGCGGGCATCTTGAGCGACGACATCTCCAAGGAAGATCAGATCACTTTCGCGCTACGGCTGGTGCGGCTGGCCGAGCACATCAAGGAGCGGGCTGACAGCACCGCCGGAATGGTCATTGAGGGAGGCGTTGTCGATGACGGTGGTAGCGGGCGACCTGCGCTCACGGTCGGAGCAATCGAGCTGGTCGATCATCCCGGCCCCACGGTCGATGACTGAGCGGCCCCGTCCGAAGGCGATAGCTGACCTCACCTTGGCGGCTACGTCTACGGCGGTGAACGTCGGCGCGATGTTCCTCCGCTACACCCTGGCGGAGTGGCAGCGAGCCGAGCTGGCCGACACTGGCGAAGCCGTGCTCTCCGAACTGATCAACCAGGCCGTGATGCTGACCGGTGTACCCGAGCCATCCCCGCGGTGGGTGGAGCTGGCTGATCTCGCCCTTATCCGTGTGCGCCTGGTGCTGCTAGAGACTGGCGTCATTGTCGAAGTTGCCGACCGCCACAAGCAACCACCGACATGGCCCGACGTCGTGACTTCGCTGTGCTCACGGTGGAACTCCTACCCCACCAACGTCGGCCGCGTAGTGTGGTGTGAGCTTGAGCCACCGGTCTACGAGCTGACCGAGAACGGCCTTCCGAAGCGAGTGCGCTCCAAAGCTGTGAACAGCGTCCGCAGGCTGGCGGCGCCAGTCGATGTTCAGTTTCTACGGCGCGTGATCGAGGGGCTGGAGCAGCTCTAGCCTTTGCAATACAATTGACTTTCTGCAATAAATCTGTCTTAATCGTTTTGCCTATTCTATCCCTTCAGGATTACCCCTCTCGCCTGTATCGCAATTATTTGCGGTTCACGCGAGGGCGGATAGTCCGTCCAGGGAGTGAGACAAGCAATGGGTAACGACAATAGGGGCCTCACCGTACTCACGGTGACACCCCTGATCTCCCGCGCGATCACGGTTCTGCGATCAGCAGTGCCAAGCCAGCTCGTTCGAGCTGGCGCTATCGGGATCGGCGTGGGCTTCACCGAGTTCGGTCGTGAGGGCGGAGGCGACATCACGTGGGCCAAGTCCGTCCGGCAGGCCCCGGTGACGGACGACCTCCCGCTCACGGACGCTCAAGAGGCGGCAGCGTGGATGCTGGTAGGGACTGCGGCCTTCTACGACGAACTGTGGCGTGAGGCTGCTGGCCTGCGAGGTGGTGTCGATGCGAATTCGTCTCCGACGTACCGCAGGCTGTCCGAACAGTTCAACCAGAACGTCAGACGCACGCTGAACATCGAGATGAGCGGCTACGTCTACGACCGCCACCTGAGCGGCCGCGTCACGGTCTACCTCTGACCACTCCATCAGGCGCTTCTCGCGCCCTCCGCCCGCCGACCCGGAGTAATTGGTCGGCAGTAACCTGAATTCTTGAACATCGGTTCGAGGATTGAGGTGACTGATCTAGACCCTAGTGCGCGAAGTCTATTTCCCGGACCATAGCCCCAAGGAAGAACGCGCACACGAGTAGTATTACCAAGAGAAGCGGAACGGCTACGTGGACGTACCACTTCGGAATTGGTGTCCCACGGATTACATATACATTCTCAGTCTTGCGCCAGACGAACGGCGGGAAAATCTCCGTCGTTATCGGGCGGGCAAGCTTCTGTGCAAGCCGGTCGATACCGGCATTCTCATATCGTTCAACGGTCTTCACATTGCGGCCGTACCTTTCGGCCAGGCTCGCTCGTCGAAGCTCTAGTTTTCGCTCCTGGTGGCCGGGGTGAAGCCGGTAGGCGACCGATAGCGCCTCGCGCTCCTGCTCATCCTCAAGCGTCCCTATGCCTTCGGTCAGCGACTCTCTCAGCGCCTCCTTGCGCTCAGTAGCCGACAGGCGCTCCGGCAAGCGCATAGCCGTGCAGAGCGGGTCATCCGGCGCGAGGGCTAGTACGGGCTCGTCCAAGCCGAGCCCTACCCGTAGCGCCTTCAACCGCTTCGCCAGAATCTCCGCTCTCTCCACGAGGCAGAAGCCTAGCTGTCGTGCTCGACATCCAGATTGTCGAGCACGACCCACGCCCTTGTCCTGTTCGACATTTGGGCTGGTCAGGCAGCGTCTCTCGTGCCGCAGGGCCGGAGTCACCTCGGAGCCGACGTCTCCCTCTCCGCCCGACGGCAGGGAGGACCCACCATGACCCAACTCGACCCCTACGGCAGCAACCTGCCGTCGATGCTCACGCCGGGAGGCCGCGCGCTCGCCCGCGACCTCGCCACGGTGCGGCGAGCAACCAGCGTCGGCCTGGCCAAGGGCGACGGCTTGGCGGCCTTCACCGAGCAGGCGATGGGCAACCTGACGGCTCTCGACCGTCAGCGCCGCATCCTGGCCCGCGGCGACGAGACGCTGAACAACCTCCTCATGGAGGTCGAGGTCGGCTACGTGCTGTGCCTGGTCAGCGAGCAACGCTCCATGTACCGGCGGTACTGACATGGACGCCATCGACCCGGAACTCATGGATCAGCGCGTCGCCGCCCTGGACGACAAGCTCACGGCACTGCTGGCCGAGATCGAGGCCACCTGCATGACGTGGGCTGTCGATCTGGCCGGCCGCGTCGAGAACCCGCCGAAGTCCGAGGAGACCTGATGCGGGTCATCGGCGGGCTTCTCATCGGGACGGTCATTCTCGCCTACGCCGTCGCCTTCCTCGAGCGCTACGGACAACTCCTGCTCGTGCTGGCGGGCTGGATTCTGCTCGGCGTTCTCGCACTGGCCGGTCTGGTGGTCGCCGCGCGTGGCTGCTGGTCGTGGTTCTGCCAGTGGTGGGAACTGCGACAGGTTCGCATTCAGGCGGCTCAGGCGATCCGACGCGCCAACACCCACTTCGAGAACTCGCGGGCCGAGATGGAACAGCTCGCCCGCGCCTATCACCTCCGAAAGGGGATTACCCAATGACGCTCACCGATTACTACACCCTGCTCACGATCGAACTGGTCACGCTGGCGCTGCTGGTCGTGCCGCCGGTCATGGCTGTCATTCGCATGGACAACGAGGCGACCAAAGAGCGTGAAGCGGCCAAGCGGCGCATCGCCGCCCGCGCGCTCGCGTCCGCCAACCTGCCCGCCGTCCCCGAGGTCGGGCCAGACCCCGAGGAAGGCACATGAACAGTCAGATCACCCCGGAGCAGACCGAGTTCCTGGTTCTGTTCGGCTCGCTCATCCTCGTGGCCGTCGTGATGCGCCTGGTCGGTCTGGCCGTCTGGCGCAAGTGGTTCCAAGACGACGGCACGCCGGACAGCCTCACGCAGGAGGAACGTGACGAGCGCCTGGTTGCTCGCAGGAGGAGGGCGCAGAGATGAGCCGTCGACACCAGCCCTACCGAGGCGTCCACGGGCGCCGCTACCAGGTCGTCATGAAGTCGTGGCGACGACTGCGGGGCAGCGAGGGCGAGGCCACAGCTCGTCACCGGTCCCGCCGCCGGCACCTCCTGGAGGAGCTGCGCGCGCTGGATCTCGAAACCTACGACTACCGCTAGGACAGGTCATGCACCCAGGAATGTTCGGCAAGGCGCTTACCGCCGTGTTCGGTGCGCTGCTGCTCGTGCTCCTGGTGGCCGGGGTGGCGCGGGTGGCCTACTGGCTGCTCGCGCCGCTCGTCCCCATCCTCGTCACGGCGGTAGCTCTGGGAGTCATCTACTGGTTCATCTTCCGCGGTATCCGTCGGCGCTGACTGGAACCTCAAGCGCTGCGGAATTCACAGCCGTCTCTCTGGCGGCGCGGCGGCTGTAATTTCTACGGCTCGACCGTGCCGCCAGTCAGCTCCATAACAACAAGAAGGGAGTGCATCCGTGTTTTCGCTAGCTCGGCTGCTTCACGCAGCCATAACCAACGGAAAGGCTCCCTATGGACAAACCAAGAAAGAAAATTCGTGTCGTTGGCGAACGCCGCGCCGAACTGGACCTTGAACGCTTCGCTGACGCGCTCATCACCTTTGCTCTGCACCGCCTGAGCGAAGACGCCTCGAAGCCCGACCGTCCGGACGCACAGCCGGACCCCGGCCAGGAGGCGTCATGATCCTGGCTCTCCTGACCGCCGCTGGCGGCCTTCTCATCCTGTCGCTCATCCTCACAGCCCGTTGGCTGGAGTCGCGCTACTGGCGTGCCCGGCTTGTCGCCTACCGGCTGCAACTGCCAAGCGGCCTCGCCGCCGACCATATCGCCGCGTGGCTCGGCGTGCTCGCTGCCGACACCCGCCGCTGGCCGGTCAGCTTCGAGGTGCAGGCAACCCATCAGGGCATCTGCTACTACCTGCTCGTCCCGCTCGGCCAAGAGGCCAGCACGCTCGCCCGGCTGCGTTCGGCGCTGCCAGGGGTACGGACGGAGGAGGCTCCCGACTACCTCACCGACCGCCCCGCGGTTCGCGTGGCCAGTGAGTACAAACTGACCAATTTGCAACGCCCCCTCGGTCACGACCGAGCAGAGTCCGCCGTCACGGCCCTCCTGTCCGGACTGCACCCGCTTACGTCGAGCGAGGCAGTGCGCATTCAGTGGATTCTCTCCGGTTCACGGAGCTTCCTGCCCGGCAAGGACGACGCGGCCGAGCTGGCACGCGCAGTCCGCGCCAAGAACGCCGCGCCGGTCTTCGACGTGGTGGCGCGTGTCGCCATCAGCGCACCGAACAGGGCGAGGGCAATCAGCCTGCTCAATCGCGTCGCCAACGCCTTCAAGATGCTGGACGCGCCCGGTGTGTCCTTCCTGCCGCGAGGGTTCCTCGGCACATCGGTTGCTGCCGAACGCCTCTACAAGCGCGCGCTCCCGCTGACCGTCTGGCCGATGCGTCTGAACACCAACGAGGCCGCCGGGCTGCTCGGCATCCCCTTGGGCAACGTCTACCTCCCCGGACTGGAGCTCGGCCGTTCGCGACAGCTTCCGCCACCGGAAGGCATGGCGCGCAAGGGACTCGTGCTGGCTGACAGCAACTTCCCCGGCGCTCTCAACCGGCCCCTCACCCTCACGACCGAAGACCGACTGAGGCACCTGCACCTCATCGGGCCAACGGGTGTCGGTAAGTCCACGCTCATCGCCAACGCGGCGCTTCAGGACATCGAGCGCGGTGACGGCCTGGTGCTCCTCGACCCCAAGAGCGATCTTGTGGCCGACGTCCTGTCCCGCGTACCGAGCAGCAGGACGGAGGACGTCATCGTCCTCGATCCGTCCGCAACGGACTTCCCGGTCGGCTTCAACGTCCTGCAAGTCGGTCGCAGCGAGCATGAGCGTGAGCTTGTGGTGGATCACGTCGTGCACGTCTTCTCGGAACTGTGGCGTTCGTCCTGGGGACCGAGGACGAGTGACGTACTCCGCAACTGCCTCCTGACACTGACTCACACGCGGGCCGCGGACGGCTCAGCCTTCGCGCTCACGGAGGTTCCCGAACTGCTGCTCAATCCGACCTTACGTAGGTTCGTCACGGCGCAGGCCGGCGTCCCGGACACGGTGCGGAGCTTCTGGGCCGCCTACGAGCACATGAGCGAAGGCGAACGCGCACAGGTCATCGGCCCGAGCCTCAACAAGCTGCGCACCCTGACCACCCGCACGTCACTTCGCCTGATGCTCGGCCAGAGCAAGGGCATCGACCTGGCCGACGTGTTCCGCAAGCGGCACATCGTGCTCGTACCACTCAGCAAGGGAATCGTCGGCACTGAGACGGCGCACCTACTCGGCTCGCTGCTCATGGCCGCGCTCTGGCAAGCCACCCTCGGCCGTGCCGCCGTCCCTGCCGAGAAGCGCCGTCCGGCGTGGGCTTACCTCGATGAGTTCCAAGATGTGCTGCGGCTGGGGTCTGACAACGAGCTGGCCGACATGCTCGCCCAGGCGCGCGGGCTCGGCCTGGGGCTGACGTTGGCACACCAGTACCTCGACCAGCTTCCCCGCCAGGTGCAGTCGGCCGTTCTTGGCACCGCGCGGTCACAAGTCGCCTTCCAGCTCGACCACGACGACGCCCGCACGCTGGAGAAGCGCTTCGCTCCCGCCATGACCGCAGCAGACCTCAAGGGCCTGCCGGTCTACGAGGTCGCCATTCGTGCCAGTGTCGGCGGACAGACCCGCCTGCCCGCGACCGGCGTGACTCGACCACTCGGCCCGCAACTTCACGACGTCTCCGTGCTCTCCGAGCAGAGCCGCCAGCGCTACGGGACGCCTCGGGCCGATGTCGAAGCGGCGTTGCGCTCTCGCATCGAGACACCAACTGGAGCGCGCATCGGCCGTGCGAAGCGCGGAGGTTCGTCATGAGCTGGGCCGCGCGACGTGTTGGGTTCGGCGTTGGGGTCGCTTGGCACCTCATGTCGCGGCCACCGATGTCAGACGGCACGCCCAGGCCGATAGCGCCAACGAAATGCCTCCTCCTCTTCATGGAGGACTCGGCATGACGCCTCGCGCCTTCCCGTCCACTCCGTCCTCCGGCCGTCGTGTCCGGTCGGCGCTCGTCGTCGCGCTGGCCGAAACGCTGACCGAACGCGACTGGCTGATCCTCGAAACGGTCAACCGGCTCCGGCTGGCGACCGGCCTCCAGCTCGAACGGCTGCACTTCGCGGACCTGAGTGGCAAGAGTCGATCCGTCGTTCGTTGGCGGGTACTGAAGCGGTTGGTCGACGCCCAGGCCCTCATGCCTCTTGCTCGTCGGGTGGGCGGCAGTCTCCGCGGTTCGGCACAGCTCACCTACGCGCTCGACGTTGCCGGGGAACGGCTGCTTCGACTGCGCCGCAACCTGTCGCGTGGCGACGAGCGCATCCGGCGGCCAGGTTCAATCGGGGACCGGTTCGTTGCGCACACCCTGGCCACGAGCGAGCTGTACGTGCAGCTGGTCGAACAAGCTCAAGCCGGGAGCTTCGCGCTCGACGACTTCCAGGCCGAGCCCGCCGCGTGGTGGCCCAACGGGGCCGGCGGGTGGATGAAGCCCGATGCTTACCTGTCGATCTCCGCAGGCGAGTTCACTGACCACTGGTGGGTGGAGGTTGATCTCGCCACCGAAGCCACGCCCACGCTGCGCGGCAAGTTCCTGGCGTACATCGACTTCGTGAACCTCGGGCAGCTCGGCCCCGGCGACGTCGTACCGCGCGTCCTGGTCACTGTTCCGACTTTGGAACGGCGTGAGGTGGTGGCCGCTGTGCTCGCCAAGCTGCCCGCTCCGGCCGACGAGCTGTTCGCCGTAGTGCTGCACGATGAGGCCGTGGGCTGGTTCACCGCGGAGCTCAGCGAGACGGCCCATGAGTAGACAAAAGTCCCGCGACTGGTGGGTGGTCGCGGGCATGACCGTCACTGCCTGCGCAGCGGCCGTTAGCAGCTTCTCCGGTCTGCACTCGCTGGCAGCGGCGACCGGCTGGCCGGAAGCTCTGGCGCCGCTACTGCCGTTCACAATCGACGCCTACGCCATGACCGCGACGCGGGTGTGGTTGTCCAAGGCCACCGGTTCAGTAGCGGCTCGTCGGTTCGCCCGTTGGAACGCCATCGGGGCTATCGGGCTGTCGCTGGTCGGCAATGCCGCCTGGCACCTGATCGCCGCGAAGGTGCTCACGGTGACCTGGCCGATCGTCGTGCTTGTCGGAGCCGTCCCGCCCGCCGTCCTCGGCCTGCTCTCGCACCTGGCCGTCCTGCACGGCCAGGACGACGAGGATGAAGCTGTCCCGCCCAGTACGGACCTGCCCGAGCACCAGGACGCCGCGGACGCCGGCGAGGACGACCTTCTTGAGGCGGCCCGCGCCGCTGACGAAGCTCACCGCGTCGAGCACGGCAAGCCGATCACGCGCGACCAGCTCCGCAAGCAGCTTCACGTCAGCACCGGTCGAGCGACAGAGTTGCTGCGGAGAGTTCGTCAGCCGACAGGGGAGGCAAACCCTTAATGCCTTTGCGTTGTCAATTTGACGTTTCACAAATGAAACACTTTCTCCTATAGTTAGTTTCATAGGGGAAACACAATGAAAGAAAGCAACAAAGAACAATCAGGCTTGGGTGTGTCAATCCGTCAAGCCAGAGAAGCGGCAGACTTGTCGTTGCGGCAGCTAGCCGCGCTTGCAGGATTGAACTACAGCTACTTAGCAAAGATCGAAATGGGCCAAAGTGAGCATCCATCGGCCGACCGCTTGCAGCGCATAGCCGAGGTGCTAAAGATCGACCCCGCTGATCTACTTGGATTCATCGGCGTGACACCACCTAAGGGACTTCCTAGTGTTGCGCCATATCTGAGACAGAAACACGGCTTGAAGGGCGACGCCTTAGCTGAAGCCACTGAGCAGATACAGAAGATCATCGAAAAGTACAACACCGCACCGCCAGATAAATAGAACGTCGTAAGAAAGGACAGCACATGCAAACACTTATCATCAAGCAGTTAAGGGCACTCATGCCAAACCGGCCACTCGAACTCCATGAAGCTAAGGGCATTGCTGAACGTCAAGCCACGCTGCTGCTAGAGCTTCTCGGTCAGCGCGAGCCAGATGTTGATGTCGGCCTCATTGCCGAATTGCCGCGCATCGAAGTTAAGGTAGAGCCGAAAATGAACCTTGGCGGAGTCTCTGGGTTCTCTCAATGGAGTCGTGGACGTTGGCTCATAGTAATCAACCGCGATGAAAGCGCCACACGCCGTCGTTTCACCCTCAGTCATGAGCTAAAGCATGTGCTAGATCACCCGTTTATCAACGAAATCTACAGTGACCTTGGATCAACAGAAGAAGAGCGGCACCGCATGACCGAGCAAATTTGCGACTACTTCGCAGCTTGCTTGCTTATGCCGCGCGGCTGGCTCAAGAGCGCTTGGGCCAGCGGCATTCAAAGCCCGGCTGCACTCGCAGCCAAGTTCAACGTCTCCGAGGCCGCAATGACGATTCGTCTCCGCGAACTACGCCTCATCGAACCACGAACACGCCACATCAGCTTGCGCGGGTTGAGCCGCCCGGTTCGCAGCTACTTCCGCAAGGCTCCGGTAATGCGACCCGAAGTTTGCCCAACAACACCATAAGGAGGAACACCTATGACCACGAGCTATCTACCAACCTACTTCCGCACCGCGGCCGAGGGTTCCGACGAGCTCCTTACTGTGGCCGAAGCCTGTGCCGAGTTGCGCGTCAGCAAGTGGACGCTTTATCAGTACATCCACTCGCGCCAGCTTGCCAGTATCAAACTGCGTAGTCGCCGCCTCATCCCTCGAAGCGCCCTTCGCGCCCTGGTCGAGAAACTAACCATCGAGGCGACTGCGTAATGGCGCGGCGAAACATGAATGGCGAAGGGAGCTTCTACAAGCGCAAAGACGGGCGCTGGGAAGGAGCCAAGTATCTCCCCACTGCTAGCGGCCAGAAGAAGCGTGTTCGCGTTTACGGAGCGACCAAGGTAGAGGCACAGGAGAAGCTCGCTATCCTGACAGCCCAAGTTCTCGGGGGTACACCTTTAGCCGACAAATCATGGGGGATGAGCAGTTTCTTAGACCACTGGCTCAGTACCTCGAAGCGGCGACCGCTCACCCTACGCCGACACGAGTCTGTTGTACGGCTTCATCTTAAGCCAAGGCTCGGCCACTACAAGTTGCACCAACTGTCGGTCAAAGTAGTTCAGTCCTTCATTGACCAGCTGGTGAGTGACGGTGTTTCCGTAGCCAGTATCCATCAGATAAGGAAGGTGCTAAGCGCCTCTCTGACCTACGCGGTACGACAGGAGCTAATCACCCGCAACGTAGCACGGCTGGTGGAACTTCCACGGTATAAGTCGAGAGAGGCAGAACACTGGAGCACCGAAGAGGCGATGCACTTCCTGGAAGTTGCAAAGCCTGACCCGCTCTACCCGGCATTCCTGCTGCTAGTGATGTATGGCCTACGTCGGGGTGAAGTACTCGGCATCAGATGGCGAGACATCGATTTCAACAGAGGCGTGCTCCACATCAGACAGCAGGTACAGCGAATTGGCGGCGAGCTTCAGCAAGTCGAACTGAAGACGGACTCAAGTGTGCGCGACGAGCCACTTCTGGCTAGTGTGGCAGATATCTTGATGGTGCGGAAACGTGAGCAATTGGCCGCCCGCGACTTGGCTGGCGCAAGTTGGCGAGGCACAGCGAACGAGGATGAACTCGTCTTCACGACAAAGTCTGGCCGCCCCATAGAGTCGAGAAACCTCTACCGATCCTTCTTGCGAATATGTGAGAACCACAATCTCCGCCGGATCACAGTTCACGGAATGCGACACACCAACGCAACCACCCAAAAGAATCTACAAGTCCATGACCGTGACATCCAAGCAATCCTCGGACACGGCGATGTCAGGACCACGGGAATCTATCAGCACATTGACATGCAGAGCAAGCGCACTGCACTCGAAAAAGTCGAAGCCGCGCTACTTGCCAAACATGCAGCAGATGATCGCAGCGGTAGCCGTCAAGAACAGCCGTCAACAAGAAAAGACTCCACCGAAATCGGTGAAGTCTTCTCTGGTGGCTCCTCCCAGACTCGAACTGGGGACACAAGGCTCTTCAGGCCCATCCATGACAGCTTGCAAAGTCGTGTTACCTCAATAAACCAGGCCGTGACGAGGCGCAGACGCGCATGGAAGCTCGGATGCGTTGCCGTCAACTTTGCCGTCAAAGACACCGGCCTGGGGCGTGCGGCATGACGCGCCGATATGAGCGCCGCGAACGCGGTCCTCCAGCCCGCCGGATGCGCTCCCTCCCTATTTCGACAACCCGAAAGGAGCCGGTCTTGAACCCGCTCACCTCAACCCACCGACCAACCACGAAGGGATGGCGCTATGCGCATACTCCTCGACCCGACACAACCTTTCCCCGAAGACACCAAGTTCGCCGTCAGCTACCTCCGCGTCTCCACCAAGGCGCAGACCGAGACCGGTTACGACGAAGAGGGCCTGTCCATCGCAGCCCAACGAGAGGCCAACCAGAAGAAGGCCGAACAACTCGGCGCGGTCATCGTGGCCGAGTTCGTGGACGCGGCTGAGTCTGCCAAGACTGCTGACCGTCCCGAACTGCAACAGATGCTCGGCTTCATCCGCGAACTGGGCGTCATCAGCTACGTCATCGTGGACAAGGTTGACCGGCTTGCCCGCAACCGGGAAGACGACGTGCTGATCAACATGGCCGTTCGCAAGGCCGGAGCACAGTTCGTCTCCTCCAAGGAGAACATCGACGAGACACCCTCGGGCAAGCTCCTGCACGGGATCATGGCGAGTATTGCGGAGTTCTACTCCGCCAACCTGGCCAGCGAAGCCAAGAAGGGATTGCGACAGAAGGCCAAGTCCGGCGGCACGCCGGGTCACGCACCCCTCGGCTACCGGAACGTCCGCGAACGCATCGACGGCCGTGAGATTCGTACGGTCGCCGTCGATCCAGAGCGGGCACCGCTCATCCAGTGGATGTTCAGCGCCTACGCCACGGGCGAGTGGACCATGCGCCAGCTCACCGACGAACTCAACCGTCGAGGACTGCGCATCCCTGCCACCAAGAAGCTCCCGGAGCGTCCGTTGCGCTACCAGCACATCGACAAGATGCTCGTCAATCGCTACTACATCGGCTTCGTCAGCTACGAGGGCATCGAGTACGACGGCCGGCATCCGGCGCTCATCGACACGGTGACCTTCGAGCAAGTGCAGGCGGTGAGGACCGCCCGTGCAGCAGCGCGGGAGAAGGTCCACAAGCACCCGCACTACCTCAAGGGCTCGATCTTCTGCGGTCGCTGCCGCGGACGGTTCGGAGTCATGAATGCCAAGAACCGCTGGGGCACGGTCTACCCGTACTTCTACTGCCTTGGCCGAGCCAAGAAGGAGGACTGCACGCAGTCAACGATCCTGATCGCTGAGGTTGAGACGGCCGTCGAGGACTACTGGTCTCGCATCCAGTTGTCCGAGAGCCGCATCGCTGCGATCCGTGAGCAAGTGATGGCCGCACTTGTGGGTCGCCAGCACAGCAACCGAGCCGAACTTGACCGGCAAGAGAAGCGGAGGAAGGAACTGCAAAACCAACAGCTCAAGCTGATCGAGATGCGGTACGCCGACGCGATCTCCCTGGAACACCTGAAGTCTGAGCAGGAGCGCATCACCCGCGAGCTCGCCCAGGCGCAACAGATCATCGACCAGTGCTCGACCGAGATCGAGGCCGTGATGAAGGTGGTCGAGGAGGCACTGCTGCTCTGCGCCAACGCGCACCGGCTGTACCTCAGCGCTCCACCCGACGTCCGCCGACAGCTCAACCAAGCCGTCTTCGCCCGCCTCTGGATCATGGACGACCAGGTGCAGGGCGCGGACCTTACTGAAGGCTTCGCCCATCTCCTCGCCCCCGAGCTTGCCGCAGGGCTGCCGGAGACGAAGACCGACGAACCGAAGATCACAATCCGTACCCGCCCCGCCAAGGGTCGGGAACGACCCACCGGCGCACAACGCGCCACCCTGGAACTGGTGCGGCCCGAGGACGCCATACAGCGCCCGCACGGCCCACTTCCCGCCGATACGAAGAACCCCGGACCCAACCGGGACCGGGGTTCAAACGTGACCGTTTTGGTGTCCGAGGGGGGACTTGAACCCCCACCCCCTTGCGGGGACTAGCACCTCAAGCTAGCGCGTCTGCCATTCCGCCACCCGGACCGGTGCAGCCGCAGCAGGATATCAGTCCAGCCAGAGTGCCACGGTCACCAGTACCGACCAGGTGAGCATCGCGAGCCCGGTGAACTGCAGCACGGGGATCAGCTCCCGCCCCTTCTTCCCCGAAGCGACCCGCCGCACGGCAGGCAGCAGCACGGGCAACGCGAGGAACCCGAGCAGGGCGAACGGCACCCGCACGGCCATGCCGAGGGCGATCAGGAAGGGCACCGCCACCAGGGCCAGGTAGAACCGGCGCGTGTCCTTGTCGCCCAGGACGACGGCCAGGGTCCGCTTGCCGGCCACCACATCGGTGGGAATGTCACGCAACGAGTTGCCGACCATTACAGCCGTGGAGAAGCAGCCGACCGCGATGGCCGCGCCGATCCCGATCCCGGTGACCTCGCCGGACAGGACGTACAGGGTGCCGAGCACGGCGGCCGGGCCGAAGAAGATGAACACGGCCAGCTCGCCCAGGCCCATGTAGCCGTAGGGACGCTTGCCGCCGGTGTAGAACCAGGCGGCGAGGATGCACACCGCGCCGAAAGCGATCATCCACCAGTGGCCGGACAGCACCACCAGGACCAAACCGGCGACAGCGGCCACGCCCAACGCCACGAAAGCCGCCAGCCGGACCGACGACGGGGTCGCGGCACCCGAGCCGACCAGGCGGAACGGGCCCACTCGCTGGTCGTCGGTTCCGCGGATGCCGTCGGAGTAGTCGTTGGCGTAGTTCACGCCGACCTGCAGGGACACCGACACCAGCAGAGCCAGCAGCGCCCACGGGAGACGGAACGCCCCGATGTGCTGGGCGGCGCCCGCGCCGACGAGCACGGGCGCGATGGAATTCGGCAGCGTACGGGGGCGGGTCCCCGAGATCCACTGGACGACTGATGCCATGGACACATCCTGCGCCATGGAACGCGAGGACCCCTCCCCAGGTCGGAAAAATCAGCAGGTCGTAGCGCCGCTCACACCCGAGACGTACGCCTTGGCCACGTACTTGCCCGCCGCGATGCGGTACCAGATGTTCGAGGTGCCCTGCGTGCCGGTCACGCGCTCACCGGTCGTCTGGCACAGGACGCGGACCTGCGCGTACTTGGCCGCCAGGCCGACCTGGGCGCCCGACGAGGACGCGGACGAACGGACGTTCAGCGGGTTGGCCTCCGTACGAATCACGCCGGCCGGGCCCGAGCCGGTCCACAGATAGGTGACGGTCACCCAGGAGTTGTCCGTCAGCTTCAGGCCGTCCCAGAACGTGCCGTCGGCCAGATCGATACCCGCCGGATTCGGCACGCGCCGGCCGAACTGGTCCTTGCCGCCGTTGTAGCCGCTCTGGAACGCCGCCTGCGCCTCCGGCTTGCCCTGCGGCAGGTCCTTCCACATCTCCCGGACCGAAGCGGGGTTCCAGTAGTCGTCCTTGGTGTTCCACGGGCCGACGTCCCACACCGGCGCCCACTCGCAGCGGCCGTTCGAGGCGCAGACCTGCACGCTGTAGTTGCCGTTGTTGTTGGACGCCAGGCCTCGGCGCGACGGCAGGGCGACGAAGTGGTCGCGTGACTTGATCACGTGGCCGTTGGCCGTCGTGCCGCCGACCAGGCCCTCGCGGGTGGCGAACACCTTGTACGAACGACCGGCGGCGAGAATGTCCACATCGGACTTAGAAGCAACGGCGGATGCCTTGAACGACACCGAGGAAGCGCGACCGGACTCCGAATAGACCAGTCGGACCTGGACGGTCGTCACGGTCTGCGGCAGGACCGCGGGCGCCTCGCGCCACTCGGTCCACTCGTCGTCGCCGATCAGGCCTCTGACATCGGCCACGACGTCCGAGCCCGCCACCTCAGCGGACACGGAGTTCGCGGGGGACGCCAACACGTGTGGTTCGAGCTCGACCGTGCCCATGCGGGGCGAGCCGCCCCAGGTCACGGTCGACGAGGAGACGTCGACCGTCCAGTCGTTGGACGACGCGTGCGCTGCAGGGGCGAGCCCGACGGCCAGTGCGGCGGCCGCGGCCAGGGATAAGAGGATGCGCATGTCGGCAGCCTCACCCCCGGCGGTAAAGGTTCACCTAAAGGCGGTCACGACGGCCGCTCGGTCCACCTTTCCCGGTCCGCGCAACGGAAGCTCGGATACGAACATCACGCGTTTGGGTGTCGCTGAGCGGCCGACTGACACGCGAACCGCGTCCCGCAGTTCGTCTGCCGAGACACCGGACGCCACCACCGCCGCGGCGACAACCTGACCCCATTCGGCGTCCGGAACCCCGACGACACATGCCTCGCGCACGCCGTCCACGGCGACCAGGGCCCGTTCCACCAGCGCCGGAGCGATCTTCTCGCCGCCGGTGATGATCACGTCGTCCGCCCGCCCGAGCACCTCGAGCCGGCCGTCCACGAATCGCCCGAGATCCTCGGTGCGGAACGACGGGCCGAACGGCTCGCCGCCCTGGTAGCCCAGTGCGAGCACGGGACCGGCGATGGAGATCACGTCGTCCGCCGACACGCGCACGCCGTCCAGCGGCACGCCGTCGTACACGCAGCCGCCCGCGGTCTCCGTCATGCCGTACGTCGTCACCACCCGCACGCCCAGCGACCGGGCGTGCTCCAGCAGCGGTGGCGGGGTCGCCGCGCCGCCGATCAGCACGGCGTCGAACGCCCGCAGCGCCGCCAGACCGGGCCCTTCACCGGCCACGATCCGGGCGAGCTGGGTCGGTACCAGCGCGGTGTAGTGCCGGCCCGGCGTGGCCAGCACGGGCTGCGCGGCCTGTGCGAACCCCATCGCGCGGAAGCCGCCGGACAGGTCCATCACGCCGGGCGACGTGCCCGCCACGATCGACCTGACCAGCACCTGGATTCCGGCGATGTGGTCCGCGGGCAGCGCGAGCAGCCACGTGCCCGGTCCGCCGAGCCGGTCGTGCGTGGCCGAAGCCGAGTACGTCAGCGCCTCGGCGGACAGCAGCACGGTCTTCGGCGTGCCGGTCGAGCCGGACGTGGTCACGCCGAGCGCCGCCGCCTTCTCCCAGCCCTCCAGCGGACCGGTGACCAGCGGTGGGCCACCGGCGAGAGCCTCCCGGAGCTCCTCGATCATCAGAAGTAGTGGGGGAAGGGGGACCAGTCGGGATCGCGCTTCTCCAGGAACGCGTCCCGGCCCTCGACGGCCTCGTCGGTCATGTACGCGAGGCGCGTCGTCTCACCGGCGAAGAGCTGCTGGCCGACCAGGCCGTCGTCGATGAGGTTGAACGCGTACTTGAGCATCCGCTGGGCGGTCGGCGACTTGCCGTTGATCTCGCGCGCCCACTCCAGCGCCGTGGTCTCCAACGAGGCGTGCGGCACGACGGCGTTGACCGCGCCCATCTTGTGCATCTCCTCGGCGCTGTACGTGCGGCCGAGGAAGAAGATCTCGCGGGCGAACTTCTGGCCGACCTGACGGGCCAGGTACGCGGAGCCGTAGCCGCCGTCGAACGAGCCGACATCCGCGTCGGTCTGCTTGAAGCGAGCGTGTTCCTCCGACGCCAGCGTGAGATCACACACGACGTGCAGGCTGTGCCCACCGCCCGCGGCCCAGCCGTTGACGACCGCGATCACGACCTTCGGCATGAACCTGATCAGGCGCTGGCACTCCAGGATGTGCAGCCGGCCGGCGCGCGCCGGGTCGACCGTCTCCGCGGTCTCGCCCGAGGCGTACTGGTAGCCGCTGCGGCCGCGGATGCGCTGGTCGCCGCCGGAGCAGAACGCATGGCCACCGTCACGGGGGGACGGGCCGTTGCCGGTCAGCAGCACGCAGCCGACGTCCGAGCTCATCCGCGCGTGGTCGAGCGCCCGGTACAGCTCGTCGACGGTGTGCGGGCGGAACGCGTTGCGCACCTCGGGCCGGTCGAAGGCGATCCGCACGGTGCCCTGGTCGACGGCGCGGTGGTAGGTGATGTCGGTGAAGTCGAACCCCTCGACCGGCTTCCACGCGGCGGGGTCGAACAGCTCGGAAACGTCCTGGTCTGCCACGGCCGTGACAATAGGCGCAGTCGCCTGATGGGACACTCAGCGGTGTGAATCCGTCCACCGCGCAGGCGAGGGTGCTCGTCGACGAGCTGATCCGCAACGGCGTCCGGCACGCCGTGCTCTGCCCCGGATCGCGCAACGCCCCGCTGTCCTTCGCGCTGCACGCGGCGTCGCTGGCCGGGCGGATCAACCTGCACGTCCGCATCGACGAACGTGGCGCGGGGTTCCTGGCGCTCGGGCTCGCGCTGGGCACGCGTACGCCGGTCGTGGTCAGCTGCACGTCCGGCACGGCGGTGGCGAACCTGCACCCCGCGATGCTCGAGGCGGTTCACTCGAAGGTGCCGCTGATCGCGTTGACCGCCGACCGGCCGGTCGAGCTGCACCGCGCCGGCGCCAGCCAGACCGTCGACCAGCACGGCATTCTCGGCGTCGAGACGCTGCACATCCCGATCGCCGAACAACGCGAGGGCCAGCACCCGATGTGGCGGTCGCTGATCTGCCGGGCGATCGGGCGGCGTGGTCCGGTGCACGTCAACGTCCCGTTCCGCGAGCCGCTCGTGCCGGACGACGACTCGAGCTGGCCGGACGACGGCCGCGAGGCGTGGACGCGCACCGAAACCGCGAGCAAAGTCAGCTACGGCCCCGCCGGACACCTGAGCAGCCGCACGGTCGTCGTCATCGGTGAGGACCACCCCGAACGGGCAAGCGCCGCCCAGCACCTCGGCTGGCCGGTGATCGCCGCGCCCACCGCGGGCCGGAACTGCCTGAAGCACGGAACGTTGCTGGTCAACGCCGGTCTGCCCGAGCACCTGGAGCCGGAGGCGGTGGTCGTGGTCGGCCGGGCGACGTTGTCGCGCGGGATCTCGCGGCTGCTCGCGCGGACGCCGACCGTGCACGTCGTCGGAGATGAGGACTGGCCGGACCCGCAGTTCAACGCGACGCACGCGACGCCGTGGCTGCCGAGGCCGGAGACCGTCGACCACGCGTGGACGGAGGAGTGGCGCGCGACCGACAAGGCCGTCGCGGTCGCCGTGGACGAGCTGCTTGCCGAGGAGCCGTGGCCGACCGGGCTGCACGTGGCGCGCGAGCTGGTCGAGGCCATCGGCGAGGACGCGCCGCTGTTCGTCGGTTCGTCGAACCCGGTCCGCGACATCGATCTCGTCGCCACGCCGCGCGACCACGTTTTCGCCAACCGCGGCGTCGCCGGCATCGACGGGAGCGTGTCCACCGCCGTCGGCCTCGCGCTGGCGAGCGGCCCGGCGTACGCGCTGCTCGGCGACCTGACGTTCCTGCATGACCTGAACGGCCTGCTGATCGGTCCCGACGAGGAGCGGCCGGATCTCACGATCGTCGTGCTGAACGACGACGGAGGCGGCATCTTCTCGTTGCTGGAACAAGGTTCTCCGGAACACGAGTTGAGTTTCGAACGCGTTTTCGGTACACCGCACCACGCCGATTTGGCCGCTTTGTGCGCGGGCTACCGAATTCCGCATTCGCTTGTGGACAGCGCGGAGCAATTCCGTGCTGCGCTTGCCATCCCACGTGGCATCCACGTGGTCGAAGTGCGTGCGCAGCGGGCCGGACTACGTGATCTCCACGAACGTCTCAAGTCGACGGTGTCAACACTTCTCGCCCGTTAGGAACATACGTAAGGAGGTATCAGACGCCTTCTCGCGGGGATAGTTTCCGGGCATGTCGATCAGATCCAAGGCAACGGCCGCGGTCGCCACCGCCGCCGCGATGACGCTGTTCGCCGGAACGGCACTCGCCGCGGCTCCTGGCGCGCCCGGCGCGGGGGACCCGTACTACCCAACGGCCGGCAACGGCGGCTACGACGTGTCGCACTACGACATCCGACTCAACTACCAGCCCGGCGCGGACCGTCTCTGGGGCACCACGACGATCCTCGCCAAGGCGACCGAGGACCTGACCCAGTTCAACCTCGACTTCCTGCTGAAGGTCAAGACGCTGCGGGTGAACAACGCCCCCGCCACGTTCAGCCAGGCCGACGGCGAGCTCACCGTGACGCCGAAGGGCGGCCTCCGCAAGAACGCCGACGTCACCATCGTCGTGACCTACGACGACGTGCCCGGCCAGGTGAAGGACGCCGCAGGCTTCACCGCGTGGACCAAGACGGTCGACGGCGCGCTGGGGATCGGCGAGCCGCAGATCGCCTCATGGTGGTTCCCGAGCAACGACCACCCGACCGACAAGGCCACCTACGACGTGTCCGTCGCCGTGCCGGACGGCACGGAGGTCCTGTCGAACGGCCGCTTCGTCGGCAACACGCGCCTGATCAACGGCTGGACGCGCTGGAACTGGCGCAGCACCAAGCCGCAGGCCAGCTACCTGACGTTCATCAACATCGGCCAGTTCGAGATCCGTCAGTCGACGGCGCCGAACGGCCAGCCCGTGCTGAACGCCTACTCCGAGCGCCTCGGTGAGAACCGCGACGCCGCGATCGCCAGCATCGAGCGCACCTCCGAGGTCATCGAGTTCGAGGAGAGCGTCTTCGGGCCGTACCCGTTCGAGGCCCAGGGCGGTATCGGCACCAACGACCTCGGCTACGCGCTGGAGAACCAGACGCGGCCGAACTACGACACCGCGTTCTTCCGTCGTGGCGCCAACACCTACGTCGTCGCGCACGAGCTGGGCCACCAGTGGTTCGGTGACTCCGTCTCCACGCACCACTGGCGGGACATCTGGCTGAACGAGGGCTTCGCGTCCTACGCCGAGTTCCTGTGGTCGGAGCACATCGGTGAGGGCACGGCGCAGGAGAACGCCGACTTCACCTACGACCTCTACCCGGCGGACAGCCCCTTCTGGCAGGTCGTCATCGGCGACCCCGGCTCGGGCAACGAGTTCAACGGCGCCGTCTACGACCGCGGCGCGCTCACCCTGCACGCCCTGCGCGTCGCCGTCGGCGACGACAAGTTCTTCGGGATCCTGAAGGCCTGGACGGCGAAGAAGCGCTACAGCGACGCGACGATCGAGGAGTTCATCGCGACCGCTGAGGAAGTGTCCGGTCAGCAGCTCGACGAGCTGTTCCAGACGTGGCTCTTCACCAAGGGCAAGCCCGCCGAGGCGCCTGGCCGTGCGTCGGTCGGCATCGCTTCGGCCGGCGTGACGGCGAAGGCCGCCGAGCCCAAGTCGCGTCAGAAGATCGCCCTGACCCACGAGGTCCTGGCGGCGCACGACCACTGATCTGAACCACCGTTAAGGCCACCTTTGCTGCGTCCCCCGCAGCAAAGGTGGCCTTAACGGCACTTACAGGCCCTCGAGGGCCTCACGCATGGGGCGCATCTTGGCGTGGGCTTCCTGGACCTCGGTGTCGGGGTCCGAGTCCGCCACCACGCCGCAGCCGGCGAACAGGCGAGCGGTGGAGCCGTCGATCTGCGCGCACCGCAGCGCGATCCCGAGCTCCCCGTCCCCGTTCCCGTCGATCCACCCGACGGGCCCGGCGTACCGCCCGCGGTCCATCCCCTCCAGCTGACTGATCAACGACGTGGCGTCCACCGTGGGCGTCCCGCCGACGGCCGCCGTGGGGTGCACGGCCTCCCCGAGCCGCAGCAGAGAGGCAGAGGACGACAGGGTCCCGATCACGTCCGAAGACAGATGCGACACGTTGGGCAGGCGCAACACGGAAGGCCCCTCGACGGACATCGTCGAACAGAAGGGCCGCAGGGTCTCGGCGAGCGACATGACGGCGTAGTCGTGCTCCTCGAGGTCCTTCACGGACGACATGAGGGACTGGGCGAGGTCGGTGTCGGTCATCCCGTCGTGCGGCCACGTCGTGCCGGCCAGCACCCGCGAGTCCACGACGGACCCGGTGCGCCGCAGCAGCAGTTCGGGTGTGGCCCCGACGAGACCGTCCACGGCGTACGTCCAGCACTCCGGATAACGCCGCGCCAGCCCGCGCAGCACGTACCGCTGGTCGAGCCGCTTGTCCGTGACCGCCAGCAGGTCGTGCGCGAGCACGACCTTGTCCAGCTCGCCGTCCCGCATCCGCGCCACGGCCTTGCGCACGGCCTCGCGGTACGCGGTGACCGGCAGCTGCCCGTTGGAGTACCGGACCGTCTCCGGGCGGCGCAGCGGCTCGATCGCGGGGTCCGGGGTGGAACCGGCGATCGTGGTGACCCACGTGTCGCCGTTGCGCCGGCCCAGGACGACCTCCGGCACGATCAGCACCGAGTGGCCGGGGTCGTCGGCGAACGCCATCGAGACGAACGCGACGGGCCCGCTGCCGGGCACGCCCAGTTCGTCGTCCACGTCCAAAGCGGCCACGAAGTCGCGCCACCAGCGGTCCGCCTGCTCGAACCGGTCCGGTCCGCGCACCTCCAGCCGGGCCGCTTCACCCCATCCGACCAGCCCGGATCCGTCTCGCACCCAGGCGAGCGCGTGGTCCGGGTCGGGCAGCATGGCCAGCAGGTCCGAAGCGTCGTCGCGTCTGGTGAGGACGCGCGATCGGGGCCGGACTCGCGACGTGGGTGCTGATGTCACTCTTCGAGGGTATGAACCCGAACCTGAAGATCGCGCCCTGACCCGGCTCTAGACTTCTCAGTTGTGGTGGACGACGCAGTGGTGAAGCCGCCGGTCGGCGTACGCGTCCGCCGGGTGGCGGTTCGGGTGCTCCTGACGACAGGTGTCGTGGTCACGCTGGTCTGCGTGCTGCTTCCGATCGCGTGCTGGCGCGGTGACATGGCGATCGAGAAGCGCATGGGCACCGCCGCGGCGGAGGTCGTCTCGGTCTCTTTCAACCGGACAGTTGTGCGCTACGCCACACCGGACGGTCGCGTGATCATCCCGAATCTCGGCGTGCTCTACCCCGAGGGGCTCGAACCTGGGCAGCGCGTGCGGGTCGAGTACGACCAGGCGAACCCCGAGCTGACCAGGGTGGCCGGACGGACCGCGGCCCTGAGCCTGCTGCCGGTCAGCACGTTCCTGCTCGCCGTGTGGGTGGTCATTGGCGTGGTTGTGACAGTTCTGCGCAGATTTCGGCGAAAGGTGTAACATCTGCCCCATGGCGGATGAGCTGGAGCTCGCGTTCGAGCGGACGGTCCAGGCCGAGGCGCGCATCGAGCCTCGCGACTGGATGCCCGACGGCTACCGCAAGACGCTGATCAGGCAGATCGCCCAGCACGCGCATTCCGAGATCATCGGCATGCAGCCGGAGGGCAACTGGATCAGCCGCGCGCCGTCGTTGCGCCGCAAGGCGATCCTGCTGGCGAAGGTGCAGGACGAGGCCGGCCACGGCCTGTACCTGTACTCGGCGACCGAGACGCTCGGCGCGGACCGGGCGGACCTCACGGACAAGCTGATCGAGGGCAGGCAGAAGTACTCCTCGATCTTCAACTACCCGACCCTGACGTTCGCGGACGTCGGCGTGATCGGCTGGCTCGTCGACGGGGCCGCGATCTGCAACCAGGTGCCGCTGTGCCGCACGTCCTACGGCCCCTACGCGCGCGCCATGATCCGCGTCTGCAAGGAGGAGTCCTTCCACCAGCGGCAGGGCTACGAGCTGCTGATGACCATGATGCGCGGCACGCAGGCCCAGCGGGACATGGTCCAGGACTCGGTGAACCGCTGGTGGTGGCCGTCGCTGATGATGTTCGGCCCGCCGGACTCCGAGTCGTCCAACACCGAGCAGTCGATGGCGTGGCGGATCAAGCGCAACACCAACGACGAGCTGCGGCAGAAGTTCGTCGACATGACCGTGCCGCAGGCCGAGAAGCTCGGTGTCACGCTGCCCGACCCACTGTTGAAGTGGAACGAAGAGCGCGGGCACCACGACTTCGGCCAGCCGGACTGGGACGAGTTCTGGCAGGTCGTCAAGGGCAACGGTGTGTGCAACGAGCAGCGCCTCGCGCACCGGCGCAAGGCGCACGAGGACGGTGCCTGGGTGCGCGAAGCCGCCGAGGCGTACGCGGCGAAGCAGGTCAAGGAAGGTGTGGCGTGAGTACTTCTTGGCCGCTCTGGGAAGTCTTCGTCCGCGGCAAGCGCGGGCTGAACCACGTGCACGTCGGGTCACTGCACGCGCCGGACGCCGAAATGGCGCTGCGCAACGCCCGTGACGTCTACACGCGCCGCAACGAGGGTGTGTCCATCTGGGTCGTGAAGGCCGACGACATCACGGCGTCCTCGCCGGACGAGAAGGACCCGTTCTTCTCGCCGAGCGGCGACAAGGTGTACCGGCACCCGACGTTCTACTCGATTCCCGAGGACGTGCCGCACCTATGAGCTTCGACAACGCCTACGAATCTCTGCTCGGCCACGAGGACTCGCACTGGGCGTTCGGCACCGGTTTCTCCGAGTCCCTGGTCGGCGTCGACCGGGAGATTCCGTCCACTGTGGACGCCGAAGCACTCGCGATCTACTGCCTGATGCTCGGCGACGACGCGCTGATCATGTCCCAGCGCCTCGCCGAGTGGTGCTCGCGCGCGCCGGAGATCGAAGAGGACATCGCGCTCGCCAACATCGCGCTGGACCTCCTCGGCCAGGCGCGCCTGCTGCTGTCACGCGCGGGTGACGTGCTCGGCAAGGACGAGGACGAGCTGGCGTTCCTGCGCGATGAGCGCGGGTTCCGCAACGTGCACCTGGCCGAGATCGACTGCGGCCCCGGACCGGGTGGCGACTTCGGTACGACCATCGCGCGGCTGCTGGTGTTCTCCACGTGGCGCCTCGCGCTGTTCTCCCGGTTGCGCGGCTCGGCCGACCCGGTCCTGGCCGCCGTTGCGGAGAAGGGCCTCAAGGAGCTGGCGTACCACCGCGACCACGCCGCGCAGTGGGCCGTCCGCCTCGGCGGCGGCACGGAGGAGTCGCACCGCCGCATGCAGGCCGGTCTCGACCGCGTGTGGCCGTTCGTGAGCGAACTCTTCCTCAGCCACGACGTCGAGTCGCGACTCGGAGGCGTTGCTGTCCCCGCCGCCGAGCTGAAGTCCGAAGTGGACGGTGTGCTCGAGGCCGTCTTCTCGGCCGCCGGGCTGACGCGACCGGCCGACGCGCCGACGCCGTTGGTCGCGGGCATGGCCGGCCGCGACGGCGTGCACACCGAGTCCATGGGCTACCTGCTGGCCGAGATGCAGCACCTGCACCGCTCGTTGCCGGGAGCGACGTGGTAACCAGCGCACTGGAAGTCGCCTCGCGGGTCCGGGATCCGGAACTTCCGGTGCTCACCCTGGCCGACCTCGGCGTGCTCCGGGACGTGTCCGAGCAGGACGGCCGCGTCGTCGTCACGATCACGCCGACCTACACGGGCTGTCCCGCGCTGGACGAGATGGGTGCCGACCTGCGCCGGTCGCTGACCGCCGCGGGCTTCGCCGAGGTCGAGGTCCGCACCTCGTTGTCCCCGGCGTGGACGACGGACTGGATCACCGAGGACGGCCGCCGCAAGCTGCACGAGGCGGGCATCGCGCCACCGTCGCGGCTCGGGCCTCGTGAGGCAGGCCCGGTGCCGCTGAACCTCACGCCGCCGTCGCGGCGCGTGCTGTGCCCGCGGTGCGACTCGCCGCGCACCACCGAGGTGTCCCGCTTCGGCTCCACGGCGTGCAAGGCGCTGCGCCGCTGCGAGGACTGCCTCGAACCCTTCGAGCACGTCAAGGAGATCTGAGATGTCTCGAAGGGCTGCCTTCCACAAGCTGACCGTGTCGAAGGTCGACCGGCTGTGCGATGACGCCGTGGCCGTCACGTTCGACGTCCCCGCCGAGCTGGCCGAGGAGTTCGCGTTCGGCGCCGGCCAGTACCTGACCCTGCGCAACGGCGACGAACGCCGTTCGTACTCGATCTGCGCCCCGGCCGGCGCCGCCCCGCGCGTCGGCGTGCGGCGGGTGACCGACGGCCTGTTCTCGACGTGGCTCGTCGACCGCATCCAGCCCGGTGACGTGGTCGAGGTGCTGCCGCCGCTGGGCAAGTTCACGCCGTCCTCGGACGTGGCCCACCACGGTTTCGTGGTCGCGGGTTCGGGCATCACCCCGGCGTTGTCGATCGCGTCGACCGTGCTGGCCGCCGGCGCGCGCGTCACGTTGATGTACGGCAACCGCCGCACGGACACCGTCATGTTCGCCGACGAGCTGGCCGACCTGAAGGACCGCTACCCCTCGACGTTCCAGCTGATCCACGTCCTGTCGCGCGAACCGCGCGACGTCGAGCTGTTCTCCGGCCGGCTGGACGCGGCGAAGCTGCGCGACCTGTTCTCGACGGTCGTGCCGTTCGACGATGTCGACCAGTGGTGGCTCTGCGGTCCCTACGGCCTGGTGAAGGACGCCGAGGCCGTGCTGAGCGAACGTGGCGTGCCCGCGGATCGTGTGCACCACGAGCTGTTCTACGTCGACGAGCCGCCGCCCCCGCCGCGCCGGACCGAGGAGCGCGTCGAGTCCGCCGCGTCCGTGACGGTCGTGCTGGACGGCAAGTCGACCACGCTGGCCCTGCCCGCCGACGAACCGATCCTCGACGCCGCACAACGCGTGCGCGCGGACCTGCCGTTCGCCTGCAAGGGCGGCGTCTGCGGGACGTGCCGGGCGAAGGTCACGTGCGGGTCGGTCGAGATGAAGCGGAACTACGCGCTGGACCCGCACGAGGTCGAGTCGGGCTTCGTGCTGACGTGCCAGGCCGTGCCGACGAGTTCCGAAGTGACCGTGGACTTCGACGCCTGAGCGCACATCCGTTTGGTCTGGCACGATCTCGGTCATGGGGCGCTCCACCCGCATCGGATTCCTCATCGGCACGGCCCTCGTCACGCTGCTGGCCGCCGGGGTGGCGTTGTTCAAGAACACCGAGACGGCCCCGGAGTCGATCGCGGTCGGGATCCTGCTGGTGGCACTGGTCTTCGGCGGCGTGCCCGGCGCGGTCGCGGGCATGGTGTTCGCCCTCGTGCGCAGGCCCCGGCTCCCGTACATCCCGCCCGTGGACATGTGGTCCGAGCTGGTCGAACGCTGTGCGGAGGCCACCAGGAAGGCCATCGCCGCCCAGCCCGACCGGGCGGACGAGCTCTCCAGGGACCTGGACGACCTGCGCGGCATCGCCCAGCTGGGCCGCGCGCTCGGTCCCGTCGACCGGCAGCACCCCGTCTATCGCAAGCTCGAACGGGCGGCGGAAGACCTAGGCGGCTGACAGCGCCGACTGCCACCAGCCGAGCACCTCGTCGGCCACGTCGGGTGCGGCGACCAGCAATCCGTCGACGGGCAGCAGGGCGCCGTCACCGCGCCGGTCCAGCACCACCGCACCGGACTCGACGGCCAGCGCGACGGCACCGGCGACGTCCCACTCGTGGTAGCCGTGCAGCACCGCGGCGGCGACGTGCCCCAGCGCCACCTGCGCCACGGCCAGCGCCTTCGAGCCCAGCACGCGCACGCCGGTGCCGGCGACGGCGGCCGTCGTGATGAACGACCCCATGCCCGGCCACGGCCCGGTGCGGGTCATCTCGGTGCATACAACGAGGCTGTCGCCCTGCCGTTCGGTGAGCTTCACCGGCGTGCCGTTGGCGCGCATGCCGCGACCGCGCGCGGCGGCGTAGATCTGGGCGCGGTACGGGTCGGCGACGACCCCGACGACGGGGCCCCAGCGGTCGACCAGGGCGAGGCTGTAGGCGCACCACGGCATGCCCGCGGTGTAGTTCGCGGTGCCGTCCACGGGGTCGACGACCCAGCGGTACTCGGAGCCGCCGCGCACTTCGACGTCGGTGTTCTCGCAGTACACGGGGATGTCCGGGAACTCGCCGGTCAGCACGCGGCGGGTGTGGCGCTCCAGCGTGTGGTCGGTGTCGGTGACCCAGTCGAACGGGGACTCGTCGTCCGCGGGACGGGCACCGCGGCCCGCCGTCGCCATGATCACGTCCGAGGCGTCGTTGGCGAGGCGACCGGCGACCTCCAGCGCGATCGACACCATGCCGGGGTCGACCGGATACGCGGGACGGGACGACAAGACGGTCATGCCGACCTAGTTTCGGCGTGCCGGGTGTCTGTCACGCGACCACGAGGTGACGCTCTGGCGATCTCCAGGTCACGACGGGTGGTGTTCAAAGGGCGTTCCCGATCTGGTCATGCGGCGGAAAGGCGCGGCCTGCACCGTGATCGGCGTGCGCGTAGCGATCGTGACGGAGAGCTTCCTGCCCCAGGTGAACGGAGTCACCAACTCCGTTCTGCGCGTGCTCGAACACCTGCGCAGACTCGGCCACAAGGCCATCGTGATCGCTCCCGGCGCGGGCGAGGACGAGCACGAGGGCACGCAGGTGGTGCGGGTGCCCGCGGTCGATCTGCCGATGGTCACGAGCCTTCCGGTCGGTGTGCCGACGCGCAAGGTGCTCAAGGCACTCGTGGACTTCCGGCCCGATGTCGTGCACCTCGCGTCTCCGTTCGTGCTCGGCGCCCGCGGGTTGTCCGCGGCGCGCAAGCTCGGGCTGCCGACCATCGCGGTCTACCAGACCGACATCGCCGGGTTCGCGAGCAACTACGGGCTCGGGCTCACCGCGCGCGCCGCGTGGCGGTGGACCAAACGCCTGCACACGCTGGCCTGCCGCACGCTGGCCCCGTCCACGTGGGCGGTCGACGCGCTGCGCGACCACGGCGTGCCGCGGGTGCATCGCTGGGGCCGGGGTGTCGACACCGAGCTGTTCAACCCCGAGCGTCGCGTTCGGGACAACGACGAGATCGTCGTCGGGTACGTCGGCCGGCTCGCGCCGGAGAAGCAGGTGTTCCGGCTGACCGAGTTGGCCGACATGCCCGGTGTCCGGTTGAAGATCGTCGGCGACGGGCCGGACATGCCGATGCTGCGCGAACAGCTGCCGAACGCCGAGTTCCTCGGGTTCCGCAAGGGCGTCGAGCTCGCGGAGGCGTACGCGTCGCTCGACGTGTTCGTCCACACCGGGCCGCACGAGACGTTCTGCCAGGCGGTGCAGGAGGCGATGGCATCCGGCGTGCCGGTGCTCGCCCCGGACGCCGGCGGCCCGCGCGACCTGGTCGAGCACGGCCGCAGCGGGTTCCTGTTCGGCGACCGGATCACGTTGCGCGAGGGCGTCGAACGACTGCGCGACCCGTTGCTGCGCAAGCAGTTCGGCGAGGCCGCGCGCCG
Organism: Lentzea sp. NBRC 105346; assembly: GCF_030269605.1. Classification (GTDB taxonomy): domain Bacteria; phylum Actinomycetota; class Actinomycetes; order Mycobacteriales; family Pseudonocardiaceae; genus Lentzea. The sequence goes on along the minus strand of NZ_BSTQ01000005.1, from coordinate 341,430 downwards.
GTCGGTGCTGAACCGGACGTGGCCGCGGGTGTGCGACGAGCTGATGGGCCACTACACCGCGGTGATGGACCTGCCGGAATACCGGGCTGCATGAGGATCGTCCAGCTCGCCAACTTCTACGGTCCGCGCTCGGGCGGCCTGCGCACCGCGCTGCACCACCTCGGCGCGGGTTACGTGGCCGCGGGGCACCAGGTCGTGCTCGTCGTGCCGGGTTCGTCGCGGTGCGACGAACTGCTGCCCAGCGGCGTCCGGCGGATCACGCTGCCCGCCGTGAAGGTCCCCGGCACCGGTGGCTACCGCGTCGTGGATCCGTGGCGGGTCAAGGCTTTGCTGGAACGGCACCGCCCGGACCGGCTCGAGGTGTCCGACCGGCTGACGTTGCGCGGCATGGGCCGTTGGGCGTTCTCGCGAGGCATCCCGAGCGTGGTGATCTCACACGAACGGCTCGACCGTCTGCTGTCGTTCGTCCTGCCACCCGGCCCGGCGCGGGCGGGTGCGGACTGGGCCAACGCGCGCATGGCGGCGTCCTACGACACGGTCGTCTGCACGACGTCCTTCGCGCGTGAGGAGTTCGATCGGATCGGCGCGCGCAACCTCGCCCAGGTGCCGCTCGGCGTCGACCTGCGCACGTTCACGCCGTTGAACCACTCCTCGGAGCTGCGGTCGACCCTGTTGCAGGGCAAGGAGTCCCTCATCGTCCACTGTGGACGCCTGTCGCCGGAGAAGCACGTCGAACGGTCCGTCGACACGCTCGCCGAACTGCACGACGCCGGGGTGTCCGCGCGCCTGGTGATCGCGGGCGACGGGCCTCGGCGGGCGTTGCTGGAGAAGCGCGCGCAGGGCCTGCCGGTGACGTTCCTCGGGTTCGTCAAGGACCGGTCCGACGTCGCGTCGCTGCTGGCCTCCGCCGACGTGTCGCTCGCCCCAGGTCCGCACGAGACGTTCGGCCTCGCGGCCCTGGAGGCGCTCGCCAGCGGTACGCCGGTCGTGGTGTCCGAGTCGTCCGCTCTCCGGGAGATCGTGCGTCCGTCGTGCGGCGCGGCCGTCGCCGACCACGCCCCGGCCTTCGCCTCCGCGGTCTCCGACCTGCTGGAAAGCGGGTCGCGCGAGGCGGCGCGGGCTCGTGCCGAGGAGTACCCGTGGGAGGCGGCGGTGGACGGCATGCTGTCCGCCCTCCGAGTTCTCTGAGTTGGGCAGGTGACCTAGTCTTCGGGACATGTCGCGAGCAGGTCTTGACAAGAACCCGCGCGAGGTCGCGTCGATGTTCGACGGCGTTGCCCAGGGCTACGACCGCACGAACTCGGTGATGACCCTCGGGTTCGACCGCCGCTGGCGGGAGTGGAGCAGGCGCGTGCTCGACGCCCGTCCCGGCGAGAAGGTGCTCGACCTGGCCGCGGGCACCGCGGTGTCCACGGTCGAGTACGCCGAGTCCGGCGCCTGGTGCGTGGCCGCCGACTTCTCGATCGGCATGCTGCGCGGCGGCGCCCACCGCAACGTCCCGAAGGTCGCCGCGGACGCACTGCGCCTGCCGTTCCGCGACGGCGCGTTCGACGCCGTCACGGTCTCCTTCGGCCTGCGCAACTTCCAGGACACCGTCGCCGCCCTGCGCGAGATGGCCCGCGTGACCAGGCCGGGCGGCCGAATGGTGATCTGCGAGGTGTCGACCCCGGTCTTCAGACCGTTCCGCTTCGTCTACATGCGGTACCTGCTGAGGATCCTCCCGTTCATCGGCCGACTCGTGTCGTCGAACCCGGAGGCCTACGAGTACCTGGCCGAATCCATGCGCGCGTGGCCCGACCAGCGCACACTCGGCGAGCTCATCTCGGAGGCGGGCTGGGAGGACGTCGCCTGGTTCAACCTGACGGGCGGCATGGTGGCCCTGCACCGAGCGACCAAACCCTCAGGGACCGCCAACTAGACTCGTTCCCGAGTGACTTTGTGAACGGATGCACAAGGAGTCGGGGATGAGCAGGCGCGCAGCCAACGAGGACGCCGAGGTCATTGTCGTCGGTGCCGGCCCAGCGGGCTCCACGGCGGCCACCTACCTGGCGCGCGCGGGCATCGACGTCCTGCTGCTGGAGAAGAGCACCTTCCCGCGCGAGAAGGTGTGCGGCGACGGCCTCACCCCGCGCGGCGTGAAGCAGCTGATCGACCTGGGCATCGACACGCGCGAGGAAGCCGGTTGGCTGCACAACCGCGGTCTGCGCGTGGTCGGCGGCGGCGTGACCCTGGAGCTGGACTGGCCGGACCTGGCCACGTTCCCCAACTACGGCGTCGTCCGCCCCCGCCAGGACTTCGACTCCCTGCTGGCCGACACGGCCGTCAAGGCGGGCGCTCGCCTGCAGGAGCAGACGACGGTCACCAAGGCTCTTGTCGAGGGCGGCCGCGTGGTTGGCGTGGAGGCCAAGGTCGGGCCCGAGAAGGAAGTCCGTGTTTATCGGGCTCCCATCGTCGTGGGCTGCGACGGCGTGTCCGCGCGTCTGGCCCTGTCCGTGGGTCTGCAGAAGGACGACGCCAAGCCCATGGGTGTGGCGGTTCGCCGCTACTACGCGTCTCCGCGCACCAAGGACGACTACCTCGAGTCGCACCTGGAGCTTTGGTCCAACGACGGCACCCTGCTGCCTGGGTACGGCTGGATCTTCGGTATGGGCGACGGCAGTGTGAACGTGGGCCTGGGCATCCTGTCTACCTCGAAGGCCTACGGCACTACGGATTACCGCGCGTTGTTGCGTTCCTGGCTGGACAACACTCCTGAGGAGTGGGGGTTCCGGGAGGAGAACGCCACGTCCCGCATCGGTGGTGCGGCTCTGCCGATGGGGCTGAACCGCAAGCCGCATTACCGGGACGGGCTTGTGCTCGTTGGTGACGCGGGCGGGATGGTGAACCCGTTCAACGGTGAGGGCATTGGCTACGCCATGGAGTCCGCGCGCATCGCCTCTGAGTCGATCGTGCAGGCCATGGCTCGTACCGGGTACAACCGGGAGCAGGCTCTCCATGGGTATCCGCTGCGGATCGAGCAGGCTCTTGGGTCCTACTACCGGTTGGGCAACATCTTCTCGAAGCTCATCGGGAATCCGGTGATCATGCGGACTGCGACCAAGTACGGGATGCCTCGTAAGACGTTGATGAAGCTGGTGCTCAAGTTGCTGGCTGGGTTGTACGACCCCAAGGATGGGGACGCTATGGATCGCGTCATCACGGCTGCTACGAAGCTGGCGCCTAGCGCCTGACGCCTCCTGGGTTGTCGGACCCCTGTGGTTGGGTATGTGCAAGGGGTGCTTCTTGCGGGGGGACCCCTGTGGGGCTTGCGTTTGTGTTGACGCGGCGGTTCCCGTGGTGGGTTGCTAGTGCGACGCGCTGACTTTCCTTGGCTGCCGGTTTCGTGCGTGGTCGCCTTTTACTGCTCGGGGCTCCGCCCCGGACCCCGGCTCAGCTCAAAGAGGGGCCCATGCGTGGTGTCGTTTCGTAGTGGGTCGCCTTGATGGTGGTGTGCCCCTCCCGTCGCATCGCACCTGAGGCAGCCACATCCGAGACCCCAGGTCAAGCGAAAAGCGTGCTTGACCTGGGGTCTCGGATGCGGCAGGGCTTCGCCTGCGATGCGACGGGAGGGGCCCACCACCTGGTGGTTGTGCGCGCTGGCGCGCGCGGAGTGGGGGCTAGCTTCGCATCGCGTGTTGGCGGGATGTGCGACCGCAGCGAAGGCGACCACGCACCCAGAGTGGGGCGCGTCTGGTGGGCACGTACGAAACGCGATTGGGGCTTGACTTGGGGTGCGGCGTGGTAGCCCTTGTCGGGCCGGCAGATCTTGCATCTGCCGGCGGAGCCGGCCCACCACGCCGCGAGGGGCCCCAAGTCAAGGCCCAATCGCGGCGCCGAAGGCGCCCCCGGAAGACGCAGCGCCCCACGACACCGCCAGCCAACGTGGCCCCAAACGCAAGACCGTGCACGCAATAGCAAGCACCCCCCAGCAATCCACTGTGAAATGTGACGACGAAGCGCCCCTTGCCCACCTGACATAACCCCTGCTAAACCCGCCGAGAATTACTCCAATCAGGCGACAAACGGACCGAACAAGTTCCGTATGTGTCCGAACGAGAGAAGCCGCAGGTCAGACCCTGTGACGTACGCCATTTCGGCGAGTTCTACACTGGCCACCGGCCTTGTGAATCACTTCACAACAAGCTGAACTTGCTTGTGAACTGTTTCACAAGCGTTTGTTAGGTCCGCCTAACAAACGAAGCCCGCACCGAGGCCCCTTAGGGTGCGGACGACCGCGAGGAAAGGACGACGGAGAGTGCTGGACCCTTACCTCCCCCTCGTATTGATGTTCGCCCTCGCCGGGGCCTTCGCCCTGTTCTCGGTGACGGCGGCCCCCTACATCGGCCCGAGGCGGTACAACCGGGCCAAGCTGGATGCCTACGAGTGCGGCATCGAGCCGAGTCCGCAGCCGATCGTGGGTGGCGGCCGCATGCCCGTCGCGTACTACCTGACGGCGATGCTCTTCATCCTGTTCGACATCGAAATGGTGTTCCTCTACCCGTTCGCCATCGCGGCGGACAAGCTCGGCTTCTTCGGGCTGGTGGAGATCGCCCTGTTCATCGCCACGGTCGGCTTCGCGTACGCCTACGTGTGGCGTCGCGGCGGCCTGGACTGGAACTGAGGAAGTCATGGGTCTCGAGGAGAAGCTCCCGAACGGCATCCTGCTGGCCAGCGTGGAGAAGCTGGTCAACTGGACCCGCAAGTCCTCGCTCTGGCCTGCCACGTTCGGCCTGGCCTGCTGCGCCATCGAGATGATGACGACCGGCGGACCGCGCTACGACCTGGCGCGGTTCGGTATGGAGGTGTTCCGTGCCTCGCCCCGGCAGGCGGACCTGATGATCGTCGCGGGGCGCGTCACCAACAAGATGGCGCCGGTGCTGCGGCAGATCTACGACCAGATGCCCGAGCCCCGCTGGGTGCTGGCGATGGGCGTGTGCGCGAGCAGTGGCGGCATGTTCAACAACTACGCCGTCGTGCAGGGCGTGGACCACGTGGTGCCGGTCGACATGTACCTGCCCGGTTGCCCGCCGCGGCCCGAGATGCTCATGGACGCGATCCTCAAGATCCACGCCAAGATCATGGACGAGCCGTTGAACGCGGTCCGGGCCAAGGCGCTCGCCGACTCCGGCTACCGCACCGACCTCATTCCGTCCTCCGAGCGTTTTGCGAGGAAGAAGTGACTCAGCCAGGCGACGAGCACTCCAGCGCCCAGCGCGCCGTCGAGGGGCTCGAGACGACCGACGCGGCCGAGAAGGCGCCGATCTCCGCCGGCAAGGCCCGCAAGGGCATGTTCGGTGTCAGCGGCTCCGGCGACACCTCCGGCTTCGGCGGTCTGCGGCTGCCCGCGCACGTCGCCGCGCCCAGCGAGCGGCCGTACGGCGGTTGGTTCGACGAGGTCGCGGACGAGCTGTTCTCCGCCATCACGGACAAGGGCCTGCCCGCGGACACCGTGCAGCAGGTGACGGTCGACCGCGGCGAGATCACCTTCTACATCCGGCCGGACCAGCTGCTCGAGGTCTGCCGCATCACGCGCAACGAGCCGACCCTGCGGTTCGAGCTCTGCAGCTCGGTGTCCGGTGTGGACTACGGCGCGGACGTGCCGCAGCGGCTGCACTCCGTGTACCACCTGACGTCGATGACCTTCCGCCGCCGCATCCGGCTCGAGGTCGCGGTCGACGTCGACAGCCCGCACGTGCCCAGCGTCGTCGAGGTCTACCCGACCGCCGACTGGCAGGAGCGGGAGGCGTGGGACATGTTCGGGATCATCTACGACGGCCACCCGTCGCTGACCCGCATCCTCATGCCGGACGACTGGGACGGCCACCCCCAGCGCAAGGACTACCCGCTCGGCGGGATCCCGGTCGAGTACAAGGGCGCGGAGATCCCTCCGCCGGACCAGAGGCGGTCCTACTCATGAGCGAACGACTTTCCGACGTCACCACCGGCACGGACACCAGCGAGACCGGGCGCGACACCGTCGAACCCGCGCAGTCCCGCGAGACCACCGAGGGCACCGTCTACACGGTCTCCGGCGGTGACTGGGACGACGTCCTCACCGACGCGGCCGGCGACGAGCGCATCGTCATCAACCTCGGCCCGCAGCACCCGTCGACGCACGGCGTGCTGCGCCTCGTGCTCGAGCTCGAGGGCGAGACGGTCACCCACGCCCGCAGCGTCATCGGCTACCTGCACACGGGTATCGAGAAGAACGTCGAGTACCGCAACTGGGTGCAGGGCGTCACCTTCGTGACCCGCATGGACTACCTGGCGCCGCTGCACAACGAGGCCGCCTACTGCCTCGCCGTGGAGAAGCTGCTCGGCATCACCGTGCCGAACCGCGCGCAGGTCATCCGGGTGCTGCTCATGGAGCTCAACCGGATCAGCTCGCACCTCGTGGCCCTCGCCACCGGCGGCATGGAGCTCGGCGCGCTCACCGGCATGACCTCCGGCTTCCGCGAGCGCGAGGAAGTCCTGCACCTGTTGGAGTTCCTCACCGGTCTCCGGATGAACCACGCGTTCATCCGCCCCGGCGGTGTGGCGCAGGATCTGCCGGACGGCTCGATCGAGACGATCCGCAGCTTCCTCAAGCTGATGAACAAGCGGCTGCCGGACTACGACAAGCTGCTCACCGGTCAGCCGATCTGGAAGAACCGGCTGGCGGGCATCGGTTACCTGCCCGTCGACGCGTGCCTCGCGCTCGGTGTCACCGGCCCGATCCTGCGTTCCGCGGGTCTGCCGTGGGACCTGCGCAAGGTCGAGCCGTACTGCGGCTACGAGCAGTACGACTTCGAGGTCCCGACGGCGAACACGGCGGACGGCTTCGGCCGGTACCTGCTGCGCGTCGAGGAGATCCACCAGTCACTGAAGATCATCGCCCAGGCCGTGGACAAGCTCGCCGAGCCCGGTCCGGTCATGGTCGAGGACGCCAAGATCGCGTGGCCCGCACAGCTCACGATCGGCCCGGACGGCATGGGCAACTCGCTCGAGCACGTCCGCAAGATCATGGGCCAGTCCATGGAGTCCCTGATCCACCACTTCAAGCTGGTGACCGAGGGCTTCAGCGTTCCGGCGGGCCAGGTGTACGTGCCGATCGAGTCGCCCCGCGGTGAGCTCGGCTACCACATCGTCTCCGACGGGGGCACGCGTCCGATGCGCGTCCACGTGCGGGAACCAAGCTTCGTGAATCTCCAGTCGATGCCCGCGATGTGCGAGGGCGGCATGGTCGCCGACGTCATCGCCGCGGTGGCCTCTATCGACCCGGTGATGGGTGGTTGCGACCGATGACTCAGGCACAAGAGACCGTGTTCGAGCAGGACACCGTCGACAAGGCGCGGGCGATCATGGCCCGCTACCCGCAGGCGAGGTCCGCGCTCCTGCCGATGCTGCACCTCGTGCAGTCGGTCGAGGGCTACGTCAGCCAGGCCGGGATCCGGTTCTGCGCGGGCCAGCTCGACCTGACCGAGGCCGAGGTCAGCGCGGTCGCGACGTTCTACACCATGTACAAGCGCCGCCCGTGCGGTGAGCACCTGGTGAGCGTCTGCACGAACACGCTGTGCGCGGCACTGGGTGGCGACGCGATCTACGCCAAGCTCAAGGACCACCTGAAGGTCGGCCACGAGGAGACCGCGGGCGAGCCGGGCACGCCGGGCTCGATCACGCTGGAGCACGCCGAGTGCCTCGCCGCGTGTGACCTCGGCCCGGTGCTCCAGGTCAACTACGAGTTCTACGACAACCAGACGCCGGACACGGCGCTGGAACTCGTGAAGGCCCTGCAGAACGGGGAGAAGCCCGCACCGACGCGCGGTGCGCCGCTCACCGACTTCAAGCAGGCCGAACTGCAGCTGGCGGGCTTCTTCGAGGGCCGGGACGCGGACCTGGACGGTCCGTCCGCGGCGGCGGAGACGCTGCGCGGCGCGCGGCTCGCGCAGGAAAAGGGTTGGGACGCACCGGCCATGCCGGAGAACGCCGAGTTCCCGCCGATCCCGGAAAAGAAGTAGGGACGACATGGCAAACCCGCTGACTCCCGTTCTCACCAAGCGCTGGACCGAGCCCAGGTCCTGGACCATCGAGACGTACGAGCGCACCGACGGCTACACCGCCCTGCGCAAGGCGTTGAAGGCCCACCCCGACCAGCTCATCCAGCAGTGCAAGGACTCCGGGCTGCGCGGCCGCGGCGGCGCGGGCTTCCCCACCGGCATGAAGTGGGGCTTCATCCCGCAGGGCGACGGCAAGCCGCACTACCTCGTCATCAACGCCGACGAGGGCGAGCCGGGGACCTGCAAGGACATCCCGCTGATGATGGCCGACCCGCACTCGTTGATCGAGGGCATCATCATCACGTCGTACGCGATCCGCGCGAACTTCGCCGCGATCTACGTGCGCGGTGAGGTCCTGCACTGCATCCGCCGCCTCAACGCGGCGGTCCGCGAGGCCTACGCCAAGGGCTACCTCGGCCGGAACATCCTCGACAGCGGCTTCGACCTCGACGTCGTCGTGCACGCCGGAGCCGGCGCGTATATCTGCGGCGAGGAGACCGCGCTGCTCGACTCGCTGGAGGGCCGCCGCGGCCAGCCGCGACTCAAGCCGCCGTTCCCCGCCACGGCAGGGCTTTACGCCGCGCCGACGGTCGTGAACAACGTCGAGACCATCGCGTCCGTCCCGTTCATCGTCAACGGCGGCGCGGACTGGTTCCGCGAGATGGGCCGTGAGCGCTCGCCCGGCCCGAAGATCTTCTCGCTCTCCGGTCACGTCACGCGGCCCGGCCAGTACGAGGCGCCGATGGGCACCACGCTGCGCGAGCTGCTGGACATGGCGGGCGGCATGAAGGACGGCATCCCGCTGAAGTTCTGGACGCCGGGTGGTTCGTCCACGCCGCTGTTCACCGCCGAGCACCTCGACGTCCCGCTGGACTTCGAGGGCGCCGCGGAGGCCGGCTCGATGCTGGGCACGACCGCGCTGCAGATCTTCAACGAGACCGTGTCCGTGCCGTGGGCCGTCATGAAGTGGACGGAGTTCTACAAGCACGAGTCGTGCGGCAAGTGCACGCCGTGCCGCGAGGGCACGTACTGGCTGGTACAGATCCTGCAGCGCATGGTGCGCGGCGAGGGCACGGCGGGCGACATCGACACGTTGCTCGACGTCTGCGACAACATCCTCGGCCGCTCGTTCTGCGCGCTGGGTGACGGCGCGGTCAGCCCGATCACCAGTGGCATCAAGTACTTCAAGGACGAGTTCCTCGCGCTCTGCGACCAGAACTCCAAGGCTTTGGCTGGAGCGAACGCATGACCATCGCCCCTGACAAGAGCACTGAGATCGTTGTGCCCGAGGGCCACGTGAAGCTCGTCATCGACGGCCTGGAGGTCGTCGCGCCCAAGGGCGAGCTGCTGATCCGCACGGCGGAACGACTCGGCATCGTCATCCCGCGGTTCTGCGACCACCCGCTGCTCGACCCGGCCGGCGCCTGCCGCCAGTGCCTCGTCGAGGTCGAGATGGGCGGCCGGCCGATGCCGAAGCCGCAGGCGTCCTGCACGATGACCGTCGCCGACGGCATGGTCGTGAAGACGCAGCTGACCTCGCCGGTCGCGGACAAGGCGCAGCAGGGTGTGATGGAGCTGCTGCTCATCAACCACCCGCTGGACTGCCCGATCTGCGACAAGGGCGGCGAGTGCCCGCTGCAGAACCAGGCGCTCGCGCACGGCCGCACGGACTCGCGGTTCCACGAGCACAAGCGGACGTTCCCGAAGCCGATCCCGATCTCCACGCAGGTGCTGCTCGACCGCGAGCGTTGCGTGCTCTGCCAGCGCTGCACGCGGTTCTCCGCGCAGATCGCCGGCGACCCGTTCATCGAGCTGCTGGAGCGCGGTTCGCAGCAGCAGGTCGGTGTCGCTGAGGAGAAGCCGTTCCAGTCGTACTTCTCCGGCAACACCATCCAGATCTGCCCGGTCGGTGCACTCACGTCGGCGGCTTACCGCTTCCGCGCCCGGCCGTTCGACCTGGTGTCCACCCCGAGCGTCTGCGAGCACTGCTCCTCCGGTTGTGCCGAGCGCACGGACTGGCGGCGCGGCAAGGTGCAGCGCAAGCTCGCGGGCGACGACCCCGAGGTCAACGAGGAGTGGATCTGCGACAAGGGCCGCTTCGCCTTCCGCTACGCGACCTCCGACGACCGGTTCACCCGGCCGATGGTGCGCGACGCGGCATCCGGCGAGCTGCGTGAGTCGTCGTGGACCGAGGCGCTGCAGATCGCGGCCGCGGGTCTCGCGGAGGCGCGGGACGCGTTCGGCGTCGGCGTGCTGACCGGTGGCCGGCTGACCGTCGAGGACGCCTACGCGTACTCGAAGTTCGCCCGGATCGCCTTGCGCACCAACGACATCGACTTCCGCGCCCGGCCGCACTCGCAGGAGGAGCTGGAGTTCCTCACCAGCCACGTGGTCGGCACCTCCCCGGAGAACGGCGTGACGTTCAAGGGCATCGAGGCCGCACCGGCCGCGCTGCTCGTCGCGTTCGAGCCCGAGGAGGAGGCGCCGATCGTCTTCCTGCGGCTGCGCAAGGCCGCGCGGAACAAGAAGACGAAGGTCTTCCACCTCGGCCAGTTCACCTCCCCGGCCGTCGAGAAGACGTTCGGCACGCTGCTCGCCTGCGTGCCCGGTGGTGAGCCGGCCGCGCTGAACGCGTTGCCGGAGCACGCTTCCGACGTCGTCGACGAACTGTCGAAGCCCGGCGCGGTGATCCTCGTCGGCGAGCGCGCCGCCGAGATCCCCGGCGCCTTCACCGCGGTCGCGAAGCTGGCCGAGCGGACCGGCGCCAAGGTCGCCTGGATCCCGCGCCGCGCCGGTGAACGCGGTGCGCTCGCGGTCGGCGCGACGCCGAACCTGCTGCCCGGCGGGCGGCTGGTGAGCGACGCGGCCGCGCGAACCGAGGTCGAGCGCACCTGGGGTGTCGAGGAGGGCTCGATCCCGGCGAAGCCGGGTCGCGACACCAACGGCATCCTCATGGCGCTGGCCAACGGCGAGCTCGACGGCCTGGTGGTCGGCGGCGTCGACCCGTTCGACCTGCCGGACCCGGAGCTGGCCGAGCAGGCCCTGTCGGCCGCCGCGTTCGTCGTCAGCCTCGAGCTGCGGCCGAGCGCGGTCACCGCGCACGCGAACGTCGTGCTGCCGATCGCCCCGGCGGTCGAGAAGTCCGGCAGCTACCTCAACTGGGAGGGCCGCCGCCGCGAGTTCGGCACGACGCTCGAAGGCACCGGCGCACTGCCGGACTGCCGCGTGCTCGACACCCTCGGCGTCGAGATGGACGCGGACCTGTTCACGCAGACGCCCGCGGCCGCCGCGGCGGACCTGGCCCGGCTCGGCGACAACGTCGCGGACGCGTCGGCGCCGAACGTCGCCGCCCCGCTGCTGTCCCCGCCGAAGGACGGCCAGGCCGTGCTCGCGACGTGGCGGCGGCTGATCGACAACGGCTCGATGCAGGACGGCGAGCCGCACCTGGCGGGCACCGCGCGTCCGGTGGTCGCGAAGGTCTCCGCGGCGACGGCCGAGCACCTCGGCGTCGAGCTGGGCGGGGAGATCACCGTCTCCACCGTGCGCGGTTCGGTGACGCTGCCGGTCGAGGCGGACGACCTGCCCGACGGTGTCGTGTGGGTGCCGACGAACTCGGGTGACGTGAAGGTCCGCAACCTCGCCGCCGGACACGGTTCGGTCGTCAAGGTCACCGGAGGGAAGGCATGACCACTCAGGAACTCCTCGCTGACGACCCGGTCTGGCTCATCCTGATCAAGGTCGTCGGGATCTTCGCCTTCCTCGTCGTCATGACCCTTTTCATGATCAACTGGGAGCGCAAGGTCGTTGCCCGCATGCAGCACCGGCCCGGCCCCAACCGGGTCGGCCCGAACGGCTGGCTGCAGTCGCTCGCGGACGGCCTGAAGCTGGCGTTCAAGGAGGACATCCGCCCGGTTCTCGCGGACAAGTGGGTGTTCTTCCTCGCCCCGGTGATCTCCTGCATCCCCGCGTTCCTCGCGTTCTCGGTGATCCCGCTGGGCGGCGAGGTCACGATGTTCGGCGAGCAGACCGCGTTGCAGCTGGTCGACCTGCCGGTCGGCGTGCTGGTGGTGCTGGCGTGCTCGTCGGTCGGCGTCTACGGCATCGTGCTGTCCGGCTGGGCGTCCGGCTCGCCGTACCCGCTGTTGGGCGCGCTGCGGTCCGCCGCGCAGGTGATCTCGTACGAGATCGCGATGGGTCTGTCGATCATCGCGGTCGTCATGTACTCGCACTCGCTGTCCACCGCGGAGATCGTGAAGGCGCAGGAGTCCGGCTGGTTCGCCTGGCTGCTCTTCCCGAGCTTCCTGATCTACGTGATCTCCATGGTCGGCGAGACGAACCGCGCGCCGTTCGACCTCCCGGAGGCCGAGTCCGAGCTCGTCGGTGGTTTCCACACCGAGTACAGCTCGCTGAAGTTCGCGCTGTTCTTCCTCGCCGAGTACGTGAACATGGTGACGGTCTCCGCGCTCGCCACGACGTTGTTCCTCGGCGGCTGGCGGGCCCCGTGGCCGCTGTCCGCGATCGGCGACGGCGTGCTGAACACCGGCTGGTGGCCGCTGCTCTGGTTCGTCGCGAAGACGCTGTTCTTCCTGTTCCTCTTCATCTGGCTGCGCGGCACGCTGCCCCGCCTGCGCTACGACCAGTTCATGCGCCTGGGCTGGAAGGCACTCGTGCCCGGCAGCCTGATCTGGATCGTGCTCGTCTCCACCGTCCGCGCGTGGAAGACCGAGGGCGGCTTCACCACCCAGCAGCTGCTGATCGTCTTCGGTGTCGTCGTCGGCATCCTGCTGCTCGTCTCGGTGCTGTTGCCGGACAAGAAGCAGGTCGACGAGAACGCGGTCCCGCTGGCCGGCTCCGGCTACCCGGTGCCGCCGCTGGACCTGCGCGTCCCCAAGGCCGTGCCGAAGAAGTCGGTCAAGGCGGCCAAGCTGCCCAAGGAAAAGGCCGCGGTTACCACTGGGAAGGAGGCCGGCGATGGGGATGTTTGATCCCGTCAAGGGCTTCGGCGTCACCTTCGGGACGATGTTCAAGAAGGTGGTCACCGAGGAGTACCCCGAGGTCAAGAAGGTCACCGCACCGCGGTTCCACGGGCGTCACCAGCTGAACCGGCACCCGGACGGCCTGGAGAAGTGCGTCGGCTGCGAGCTGTGCGCCTGGGCGTGTCCCGCCGACGCGATCTTCGTCGAGGGCGGCGACAACACCGAGGACGCGCGCTACTCGCCCGGTGAGCGGTACGGCAAGGACTACCAGATCAACTACCTGCGGTGCATCGGCTGTGGCCTGTGCATCGAGGCGTGCCCGACGCGTTCGCTCACGATGACGAACGAGTACGAGCTCGCCGACGACAACCGGCAGGACCTGATCTTCACGAAGGAGGACCTGCTCGCCCCGCTGCTGCCCGGCATGGAGCAGCCGCCGCACCCGATGCGGCTCGGCGAGAACGAGCAGGACTACTACGTCAACGGCCCGCGGCTGGAGAAGGAGGCCCGCCAGTGAGCGCCCTCCTGCTCGCGCTGCAGCCCGAGGTCACCGAGCGCGCCGCCGACGTCGTCACGACCGGTGAGGCGATCGCGTTCTGGATCCTCGGCCCGCTGGCGCTGGCCGGCGCGCTGGGCATGCTGTTCGCCAAGAACGCCGTGCACTCCGCGCTGTGGCTGGTGCTGACGATGCTCAGCCTCGGTGTGCTCTACATGGTCCAGCAGGCGCCGTTCCTCGGCTTCGTGCAGATCATCGTCTACACCGGCGCGATCATGATGCTGTTCCTCTTCGTGCTGATGCTGGTCGGCCGGGACAGTTCGGACTCGGTGGTCGAGGTCCTCAGAGGACAGCGGCTCGCCGCGGCGGTCCTCGGCGTCGGCTTCGCCGGCCTGGTCGTCGGGTCGCTGGCCCGCGCGCTCACCGAGGTGCAGCCGGTCGGCCTGGCCGAGCAGAACACCGCGGGCGGCGGCAACGTGGCCAACATCGGCACGTCGCTGTTCACCGACTGGCTGTTCCCGTTCGAGCTCACGTCCGCGCTGCTGATCACGGCGGCGGTCGGCGCGATGATCCTCGCGTTCTCCGACCGGCACGGGAAGAGCGGCAAGAAGACGCAGAAGCAGCTCGTCGAGGAACGCTTCCAGGGCAAGCGGGTCGGCTCGCTGCCCGGTCCGGGTGTCTTCGCGACGGCCAACTCGGTCGCGACCCCGGCGCTGCTGCCGGACGGTTCCGTGGCCCCCGAGTCGCTCAACGAGCTCATCGAGGCCACCGCCAAGGAGCAGCTCGCCGACGACGTCGCCGAGGTCGCGGGCACCGCCCACGAGGCCGACGCGCACGCGCTCAAGGGAAGCGAGTCATGACGCCCACGTACTACCTCCTGTTGTCCGCGTTGCTGTTCAGCATCGGCGCGGTCGGTGTTCTGGTGCGGCGCAACGCCATCGTCGTGTTCATGTGCGTCGAGCTCATGCTCAACGCGGTGAACCTGAGCCTGGTGACGTTCGCGCGGATCAACGGCTCCCTCAACGGGCAGGTGATGGCCTTCTTCGTGATGGTCGTCGCCGCCGCCGAGGTCGTGGTGGGCCTGGCGATCATCATGTCGATCTTCCGCACGCGTCGCTCGGCCTCGGTCGACGACTCCAACCTGCTGAAGTACTGAGAGGTCACCGGTGACGGAATCTGTTGCCGCGGCCAGCGGGATCGGCAGTCTCGCCTGGTTGTTGCTCGCGTTGCCCGCGTTCGGCGCGGCGGTGCTGCTGATCGGTGGCAAGCGCACCGACAAGTGGGGTCACCTGCTCGGCTGCGCGACGGTCATCGGCGCGTTCGTCTACGGCGCCGTGTTGTTCTTCGCCACCCTCGGGCAGTCTGGGGAGCGGACGAGCGAGCTGCTCCTGTTCAACTGGGTCGACATCAACGCGCTGAAGGTCGACTTCGCGCTGCGCCTCGACCCGTTGTCACTGACGTTCGTGCTGCTGATCACCGGCGTCGGCTCGCTGATCCACGTCTACTCGATCGGCTACATGGCGCACGAGGAAGGCCGCCGGAAGTTCTTCGGCTACCTGAACCTCTTCGTCGCGGCGATGCTGCTCCTGGTGCTGGGCAACGGCTTCGTGACCCTGTACTTCGGCTGGGAGGGCGTCGGTCTCGCGTCGTACCTGCTGATCGGCTGGTACCAGTACAAACCGGAGGCGGCGTCCGCGGCCAAGAAGGCGTTCCTCATGAACCGCGTCGGCGACCTCGGTCTCGCCATCGCGATCTTCATGATGTTCAACCGCCTCGGCACCACGGACTACGCCAAGGTCTTCAGCCGCGTCAGTGAGTTCTCGACCGGCGAGGTCCTCGCGATCACGCTGCTGCTGCTCCTGGGTGCCTGCGGTAAGTCCGGTCAGTTCCCGCTGCAGGCGTGGTTGCCGGACGCGATGGCCGGCCCGACCCCGGTGTCCGCCCTCATCCACGCGGCAACGATGGTCACCGCGGGTGTGTACCTGATCGCCCGGTCGCACCCGATCTACGACCTGAACGAGACCGGCCGCCTGGTCGTCATGATCATCGGCGGCGTCACGCTGCTGATCGGGTGCATCATCGGTTGCGCCTACGACGACTTCAAGAAGGTCCTGGCGTACTCGACGGTCAGCCAGATCGGCTACATGATCCTGGCGGTGGGCCTCGGCCCGATCGGCTACGCGCTGGGCATCATGCACCTGCTGACGCACGGCTTCTTCAAGGCCGGGCTCTTCCTCGGTGCCGGTTCGGTCATGCACGGCATGAACGACGAGGGCAACATCCGCCGGATGGGCGGCCTGGCCAAGTACCTGCCGATCACGTTCGTGACGTGGGGCCTCGGCTACCTGGCGCTGATCGGCATCCCGCCGTTCTCCGGCTACTTCTCGAAGGACGCCATCATCGCGGCGGCGTTCTCCGCGCACGGCTGGCAGGGCTGGGTCTTCGGTGGTGCGGCACTGCTCGGCGCCGGGCTGACGGCGTTCTACATGACGCGCCTGATGATCCTGGTGTTCCTCGGCAAGCCGCGCTGGAAGGACCTCAAGAGCGAGGACGGCCGCGAGTACCACCCGCACGAGTCGCCGCTGTCGATGACCGTTCCGATGATCATCCTGGCGATCGGCTCCATCGGCGCCGGCTGGTACTTCGCGACGGACAACCGCCTGGCGGAGTGGCTCTCGCCGTCGCTGGGCGAGCTGCAGGAGGCGCACGGCGTCATCTCGCACGGCATGGTCGCCATCCTGACCATCGCCTTCTCGCTCGTCGGTGTCGCCATCGCGTTCCTCCTCTTCGGACGCGGTACGCAGCCGGTCGAGGCGCCCGCCCGCGTGGCCTTCCCGGTCCGCGCGGCGCGCAACGACCTGTACGGCAACGCTCTGAACGAGGCGCTGTTCGCGCGGCCGGGCACCTGGCTCACCCGCGCGCTGGTGTTCCTCGACAACAAGGGCGTCGACGGTCTCGTGAACGGGACCGCGGCGCTGCTCGGCGGTAGCTCCGGCCGGTTGCGCAGGCTGCAGACCGGGTTCGTCCGCTCCTACGCGCTGTCCATGCTGCTGGGCACGTTCTTCGTGCTCGGTGCGCTCCTGGTGGTGAGGTACTCGTGAGCTCGGTTCTGATCGCGCTGCTGCTCGTGCCGCTCGTCGGCGCGCTGGTGGTGTCGCTGCCGTTCCTGCGCCGCGACGACGCGAAGGCGAAGCTCGTCGCGCTCGCGTTCTCCGTCGTCGAACTGGTGCTCGCGGTCCTGTTGTGGATCGCGTACGAGCCCGGCGGTGAGCGGCTCCAGCTGACCAGCGGGGTCGACTGGATCGCGGCGTTCGGCGTGCACCTGTCGTTCGGCATCGACGGCATCGCGCTCGTGATGATCGCGGTCATCGCGGTGCTGATCCCGCTGGTGATCGGCGCGGGCTGGGCGGAGAAGCTGCCGTCCGGCCGCAGCGCCGGCGGCTACCTCGGGCTGATCCTGCTGCAGGAGGCCATCACGGTCGCGGTCTTCGCCGCCACCGACGTCTTCCTGTTCTACGTGCTGTTCGAGGTCATGCTGATCCCGATGTACTTCCTGATCGGCGGCTACGGCGGCGCCCGCAGGCAGTACGCGGCGGTGAAGTTCTTCCTGTACTCGTTCCTCGGCGGCCTGATCATGCTGGCGTCCGCGATCGGGTGCTACATCCTCGCGCAGGACAAGATCGGCAAGGGCACGTTCGACTGGGCGACCCTGGTGACCGTGGTCCGCGACGCGGACTCCACCACGCAGATCTGGCTGTTCCTCGGCTTCTTCCTCGCGTTCGCGATCAAGGCGCCGCTCGTGCCGTTCCACACCTGGCTGCCCGACGCGGCCGCCGAGGCGCCGATCGGCGTCACGGTCATCGTCGTCGGCATCCTGGACAAGGTCGGCACGTTCGGCATGCTGCGCTACAACCTGCCGATGTTCCCGGAGGCCTCGAAGCAGCTGGCGCCGCTGGTGCTGGTGCTCGCGGTCGCCGGTGTCCTTTATGGATCGTTGCTTGCGACGGGCCAGCGGGACATGAAGCGGTTCCTCGCGTACGTGTCGATCGCGCACTTCGGTTTCATCGCGCTCGGCATCTTCTCGTTCACGTCGCAGGCCGGCGTGGGCTCGGTGTCGTACATGCTCAACCACAGCATCTCGACCGGAATGCTGATCCTCGTGATCGGCATGGTCATCGCGCGCGGCGGTTCCACGTCGATCGCGGACTACGGTGGCATGTCGAAGGTCGCGCCGCTGCTGGCGGGCATGTTGTTGCTGTCGGGTCTGACGACGCTGTCGCTGCCGGGCACCAACTCGTTCGTCTCCGAGTTCCTGGTGCTGCTGGGCTCGTTCCCGACGCGGCCGGTGTACACGATCATCGCCACGGTCGGCATGGTGCTCGCCGCGCTGTACGTGCTGTGGCTGTACCAGCGTGTGATGACCGGTCCGCTGCGCGGCGACGCGCTGCTGGCCACCGGTGGTCCCGGCGCGACCGCGGACCCGTCGACCGTGTCGATGGACCTGAACAAGCGCGAGATCGCCGTGCTGGCGCCGCTCGTGGCGCTCGTGCTGTTGCTGGGCTTCTATCCGCAGCCGGTGTTGGACGTCGTCACCCCGTCCGTCGGGGCGACGCTGACCGAGGTCGGCGTGACCGACCCCGTGCAGGAAGGCAAGTGACGTGACGTCGTTCCTCGCCCAGGTGGACAAGATCACTCCACCGGAGATCGCCTACGCGGCCGTCGCGCCGATCCTGATCGTGCTCGGCGCGGCCTGCGTCAGCGTGCTGCTCGAGGCGTTCCTGCCCAAGCACCAGCGGTGGACCGCGCAGCTGCTGCTGTCGCTGATCACCATCGTCGGCGCCGGCGGTTCGTTGATCTACGTGGCGGTCGGTGAGGTCGTGCCGCCGCAGGGCCAGGTCACGCTCTCCGGCACGGTCGCCGTCGACAAGCCCGCGGTCTTCCTGTGGGCCACGCTGCTTGTGCTGTCGTTCGGCGCGATCCTGCTGATCGCCGACCGCTCGGTCGAACCGGGCGGCTCGTTCGTGGCGCAGGCCGCGATCCGGCCCGGCACCGTGCAGGACCGCGCGCAGGCCGCGAAGACCGGCATGCAGACCGAGGTGTTCCCGCTCACGCTGTTCGCGCTCGGCGGCATGATGGTCTTCGTCGCGGCAAACGACCTGCTGACGATGTTCATCGCACTCGAAGTGCTGTCGCTGCCGCTGTACCTGATGTGCGGCCTGGCCCGCCGTCGCCGCCTGCTGTCGCAGGAGGCCGCGGTGAAGTACTTCCTGCTCGGCGCGTTCGCGTCGGCGTTCTTCCTGTACGGCCTGGCGCTGCTCTACGGCTACGCGGGCTCGGTGAAGCTGACCGACATCGCGAACGCCACCGGCGGCACGAACCGCTCGGACACGCTGCTCTTCGCGGGCTTCGGCCTGCTGGTGGTGGGTCTGCTGTTCAAGGCCTCGGTCGGCCCGTTCCACGCTTGGACCCCGGACGTGTACCAGGGTGCGCCGACGCCGGTCACCGCGTTCATGGCGGCCTGCACCAAGGTCGCCGCGTTCGGCGGCATCCTGCGGGTGCTGACCATCGCGTTCCAGCACACGCAGTGGGAGTGGCGCGGCGTGCTGTGGGGCGTGGCGATCGTGTCGATGGTCATCGGCGCGGTGCTGGGTCTCACGCAGACCGACGTGAAGCGCATGATCGCGTACTCGTCCGTGGCGCACGCGGGCTTCCTGCTGATCGGGTCGATCGCGCTGTCGCCGTCCGGCCTGAGCGGCACGATGTTCTACCTGCTGGCCTACGGCTTCACCACGATCGCCGCGTTCGGTGTCGTGTCGCTGGTCCGGAATTCGGACGGCGAGGCGACGCACCTGTCCCAGTGGGCGGGCCTGGCGAAGCGGTCGCCGGTCGTGGCCGGCGTGTTCACGTTCCTGCTGCTCGCACTGGCCGGTATCCCGCTGACCAGTGGGTTCATCGGCAAGTTCGTGGTGTTCACCGCGGCCATCGACGCCGGCATGACGCCGCTGGTGGTGATCGCCCTCGTGGCCTCGGCCGTGGCGGCGTTCTTCTACCTGCGGGTGATCGTGCTGATGTACTTCAGCGAGCCCGCGGCGGACGGCCCGACCGTCAGCGTGCCGGGCGCGTTCACCACGATCGCGATCACGCTCGGTGCCGCCGTCACGCTGGTGCTGGGTCTGTGGCCCACGTTCGTGCTCGATTGGGCGGGGGCTGGCGCGTTCATCTTCTAGGTGTACGTAGGCTTCAGGTGTGACCAGTAGCGAGCGCGAGGTGACGGGGTTCCCGGCGATGGATCCCGTGCTCACCGACGTGATCCAGGGCGGCCTGGCCGAGGTGGAGCAGATCCTGCACGAGGTCGTGCGGAGCGAGTTCCACCCGGTCATGGAGACCTCGTTGCACTTGGTGGAGGCGGGCGGGAAGCGAATCCGCCCGCTCTTCACCCTGCTGGCGGCGCAGTTCGGGTCGTCCTGGGACCACGAGAAGGTCATCACGGCTGCTGCTGTGGTGGAGCTCACGCACCTCGCCACCCTCTACCACGACGACGTCATGGATGAGGCGACCATGCGGCGTGGGGCTGAGTCCGCCAACGCCAAGTGGGACAACAGCATTGCCATCCTCACCGGGGATTATCTCTTCGCGCATGCCTCTCGGCTGACTGCCGATCTCGGTACTGACGCTGCGCGGATCATTGCTGAGACGTTCTCCGTGCTTGTTACCGGGCAGATGCGCGAGACCGTGGGACCGCGCGATGGTGAAGACCCGATCGAGCACTACCTCAAGGTCATTGAGGAGAAGACCGGCGTCCTGATCTCCACTGCCGCCCGGTTCGGCGGCATGTTCTCGGATGTGAGCGAAGAGGAGACCGACGCGTTGCGTCGGTATGCCGAGATCATCGGGGCGGCCTTCCAGATCTCCGACGACGTCATCGACATCGCCTCGCCTTCGTTGGAGTCCGGGAAGACGCCCGGTACCGATTTGCGGGAGGGCGTCAAGACGCTGCCGATGCTCTACGCGTTGGCTGACCCCTCCGAGACTCGGTTGGCTGAGCTGCTGGCGGGTCCGATCCACGACGACGCGTTGGTTGATGAGGCCCTGGACCTGCTGCGCGCTTCGTCCGGGATGGACAAGGCGCGTGAGGTGCTCGACTCCTACGCCGACCGTGCCCGCGCCGAGCTGGGCAAACTCCCGGCCTGCCCGGCCCGCGACGCCCTGGAGGAGCTCGCGACCTACGTGGTCGTCCGCTCGCGCTGATTATTCGACCGGTGCCAGCAGCCGTCGCCGGCTGTTGCGCACGGCGTCGAGTGTGAACACCAGCAGGGCCAGCCACACCAGGCCGAAGCCGATCCACCTGCTTGCCGGCATCGGCTCGTGCATCACGAACACGCCCCACGCGAACTGCAGGATCGGCGCCAGGTACTGCAGCATCCCCATGGTCGCCAGCGGCACCCGCCTGGCGCCCGCGCCGAACAGCAGCAGCGGTACCGCTGTGACCACGCCGGTCGATGCCAGCAACAGGGCGTGCCCCACCCCGTGGCCGGTGAAGGTGTTGGCACTCAACGTGAACAGGTAGGCGATCGCGATCGGGCCGAGGATCATGCTCTCCGCCGTCAGGCTCGTCGCGGAGTCCAGTGGCACCGTCTTCTTGATCAAGCCGTAGAGGCCGAACGAACACGCCACCACCAGCGAGATCCACGGCAGCCTGCCGTAGTCCACGGTCAGCACGACCACGGCCAGCACCGCGATGCCGATTGCGACCGTTTGCGTCTTCCTGAGCCGCTCGCGCAGCACCACGACGCCCAGGACGACGCTGACCAGCGGATTGATGAAGTAGCCGAGCGCGGCCTCCACGACATGCTGCGAGTTGACCGCGTAGATGTAGGTGCCCCAGTTCGCCGCTACCAGCACGCTCGCGGCGGTGACCATCAACCAGCCTTTGCGGGATAACGTCCGCAGCGGCCGCCAGCCTCGTAAGGCCGTGGTGACGATGGCCATGAGGACCAGGGACCACGCGATGCGGTGCGCCAGGATCTCGGCGGCTCCGGCGGGCACCAGGAGTGGCCAGTAGGCGGGCACCAAGCCCCAGAGGATGTAGGCGCCTGCTCCGTAGGCGACACCTCGCCGGGTGTGAATATCTGCCGAGGTCGCCGTCGAGTTGGTCAGAGGGGGCACATATGGCGACTCTACGCCGCCGTTTGGCCTGGGAGTTTGCACCGGAAGGCGTGGTGACGCAGCATCGGAACCGGCACTGTAGTTTTGGGCGCGCTCACACTTCTGGGTGAGCGAGTCGGGGTGGGGTTATAGAAGGGGCTTACCCGTGTCGATCTTCGGGCAGGTCTGGCTGTGGAGTCTGCTTGCGTTCGTGACCGGTGTGCTGCTGACCTGGGTGATTCTGGTCCGGCCGGTCCGCAAGCAGGTCGCTCACCTCGAAGATCAACTTCTTCAGGCTCGGTCGGCGCCCGCGCCGGTCGTGGCGGCTCCCGCTGACGACTTCATTGTCGATGATTGGGAACCGGCTCCGTCGTTGGCGGACGAGGTGCTGGTCTCGTCGCCGCGCGTTGAGGAGCTCGAGGAGGATCGGCCCCGTTCGCTGCACGAGCGCCTCACCCCCGTTGAGGAACAGCCCCGCGTCGTGCCCGCGTTCGTGCCCACCGCCGAGGTCGCGCCCGTCGACCACGAGCCGATGGCTCCCGCCGAGGTCGACCAGCCCGCCGACGACTTCATCTACCAGCCCCGCGAGGTGTGGGCCGAGCAGGAGCAGGAACAGGAGACGTTCCTCGACGAGGCCGCCGAGCAGGAGGACGAGCCCTCCGCCGAGGACCACTGGCCCGAGAACGACCTCACCGGCGAGTACGCCGGCCTGCAGGACCAGATCGCGAACCGGCTGTCCGGTGGCGACGAGCGCACCACCTACATGCGGCCCGCCGAGCCTCAACTGGACGCCGACGAGCAGTCGCGGCTCGACGAGTTTCACGCGCAGGTCTCGCGGGCCGAGGTCGAGCCCGACCTCTCCGAGTCCGAGCAGACCCTGATCCAGGCCGCTGTCGCGCCTGTCGAGCAGACCGTGATCCAAGAGCCGGTCGTGCCAGAGGAGTCTCCGGCCGAGCAGACGCTCGTCCAGGCTCCCGTGGTCGAACCGCAGGGCTGGCGGCCCGGTGCGGCGTACCGGCCGGTTGAGGAGACCGAACAGGAGCCGGTTGCCGCGGAGGAATCCGCTGAGCCCGACCCGCAGGACGTCTTCACCGAGCCGCGGATCGTGTTCGCCGAGCCTGAGCCGCGGGGCCTCGTCGAGCCTGAGCCTGAGCCTGAGCCTGAGCCGCAGACGTTCGCCGAGCCCGAGCCGCAGGCCTTTGCCGAGCCCGAGCCGCAGGCCTTTGCCGAGCCCGAGCCGCAGCAGGTGTTCCCCGAGCCGGAGCCTGAACCCGAGCCGCAGGCCGGGTTCGCCCAGCCGCAGGTGGTGGTGTTCCCCGAGCCGGAACCCCGGCCCGAGCCGGAACCCGTCGCCGCCGAGCAGCCCGCGTTCGACCCGTTCGCCAAGTCGACCTACGAGCCCTTCTCGGACACCGACGAACCGGTCACCAAGACGGCCTTCGACCCGTTCGCCGCGGTCACCCCGGTCGACGCTGACGCCGACGCCGTGAAGCTCTCCAACGGAACCAAGCCCGCCCCGCTGCCGAAGCGCACGCCGGCCGAGCCCGTTCCGCAGCAAGCCGAGCCGCAGCAGCCGGTCGTGGAACGCCCGCGCTCGCTGTTCGAGCCCATCCTCGAAGCCGACGACGGGCCGCCCCTCACCGAGACCAAGCGCCCGGAGCCCCCGGCGTCGCAGGACCAGCCGTTCGTCCCGACGTTCGTGCCCGGCCCGCCGCTGAGCGAGCAGGCCGCCGAGCCCGCGCCCCCGGAGACGGACCTGCCGCGCCGCGAGACCTCGGCCGGTCTGCCGATCCGCGAGGCGCGCCGCTCCACGCCGCCCCGGCCGTTCCAGACGCCCGCGCCGGCACCCCAGCCGGCTCCCACGCCGGCGCCCGTCCGGCCGACACGTCCGCGTCCCGTGGGATTCAGTCCGTCCACCGGTGGCAACGGCACGCCGACCACCCGGTACCAGCAGCCCGAGGGGTTCAACCCGCGGTCCCCGTTCGGGCCCGGCTCGGTGCTGCCCCGGTCCGACGGTCACGCCCCGGCCGAGGACTTCGCCGTCAAGGCGACCCTGACCGGGCGCCGGTACTACACGAACGAGTCCGCGAACTTCACCGAGACCCGCGCCGACGTCTGGTTCCGCACGGTCGCGGACGCCCAGAAGGCGGGCTTCCGCCCCGCCCCCTGACCAAAACCGTTATGGCCACCTTGACGGACCTCAGGTCCGTCAAGGTGGCCATAACGGCACTACTGGCTACTCGCCGGCGACGGTCCAGGTGTCCTTGCCGCGCAGGAGGGCACCGAGGTCGGCCGGCTTGGCCGCCACGGCCTCGGCGACCTGCGCGCGGGCGGAGTCGTCGTAGGTGGCGCGCTGCGTGTTGCGGAACACGCCGGTGACCGTGTGCTCCAGGTCCTGCGTCGACAGCCGCGACAGCGCGAACGCCAGGTTGAGGTCCGAGGCGTCGTGCACGACGACGTCCTCCTCGACCACGTCGGCGGTCTTTGCCACGGTCAGGCCGAAGCCGTCGCGCACGACGGCGTACTCGCCCTCGCGCCCGAACTTGATCGGTTGGCCGTCGACGACGTTGATGATCCGGCGCGAGGCCTCGTCGGCGTCCTTGAGGACGTCGAACGCGCCGTCGTTGAAGATCGGGCAGTTCTGGTAGATCTCGACCAGCGCCGAACCGCGGTGCTCGGCCGCCTGCCGCAGCACCTCGGTGAGCCCGGCGCGGTCGGAGTCGACCGCACGTCCGACGAACGAGGCCTCCGCGCCCAGCGCCAGCGACACCGGGTTGAACGGGTGGTCCAGCGAGCCGGCGGGCGTGGACTTGGTGACCTTGCCCTCCTCGGAGGTGGGCGAGTACTGGCCCTTGGTGAGGCCGTAGATCCGGTTGTTGAACAGCAGGATCTTGAGGTTCACGTTGCGCCGCAACGTGTGGATCAGGTGGTTGCCGCCGATGGACAGCGCGTCGCCGTCACCGGTCACCACCCACACCGAGAGGTCCGGTCGCGCCACGGCCAGGCCGGTCGCGATGGCCGGGGCACGGCCGTGGATGGAGTGCATCCCGTAGGTGTTCATGTAGTACGGGAACCGGGACGAGCACCCGATGCCCGACACGAACACGATGTTCTCGCGCTTGAGGCCGAGTGACGGCAGGAACGACTGCACGGCGTTGAGCACCACGTAGTCACCGCAGCCGGGGCACCAGCGCACTTCCTGGTCGGACTTGTAGTCCTTGGCGGTCTGCTTCTCGTCGGTGGTCGGGACACCACTCAGCCCCGGCAGACCGAGATCGATGGCCGTCATGCCGGCACCCCCTTGATGACGTCAGCCAGCACGTTCTGGAGCTCCTCCGCCTTGAACGGCAGGCCCTGCACCTTGGTGTAGGAAACCGCGTCCACCAAGTACTTGGCCCTCAACAACAACGCCAGCTGTCCCAGATTCATTTCCGGGACGATCACGCGCTCGTACCGCGAGAGCACGTCGCCGAGGTTCTTCGGGAACGGGTTCAGGTGTCGCAGGTGCGCGTGCGCCACCTGCATACCCAGCTTGCGTACCCGCCTCGCCGCGGCGCCAATCGGGCCGAAGGACGAACCCCAGCCGACGACCAGTACACGGGCCTCACCCGAAGGGTCGTCCACGACCACGTCGGGCACCTCGATGCCGTCGATCTTCTGCTGGCGCAGGCGAACCATGAAGTCGTGGTTGGCCGGGTCGTAGGAGATGTTGCCCGACCCGTGCTGCTTCTCCAGGCCACCGATGCGGTGCTGCAGGCCCGGCGTGCCCGGCACGGCCCACGGGCGGGCCAGCGTCTCGGGGTCGCGGGAGTACGGCTCGAAGCCCTCGGGATCGGTGGCGAACTCGACCGACAGGTCCGGCAACGTGGAGACGTCCGGGATCAGCCACGGCTCCGAGCCGTTCGCGATCGCGCCGTCGGACAGCAGCAGCACCGGCGTGCGGTAGGTCAGCGCGATGCGGGCCGCGTCGAGGGCGGCGTCGAAGCAGTCGGCGGGGGACTGCGGCGCCACGATCGGCACCGGCGACTCGCCGTTGCGGCCGAACATCGCCTGCAGCAGGTCCGCCTGCTCGGTCTTCGTCGGCAGGCCGGTGGAGGGGCCGCCGCGCTGCACGTCGATCACGATCAGGGGCAGCTCGGTCATCACCGCGAGGCCGATGGTCTCGGACTTCAGCGCCACACCGGGGCCGGACGTCGACGTGACGCCGAGCGAGCCGCCGTAGGACGCGCCGAGCGCGATGCCGATGCCGGCGATCTCGTCCTCGGCCTGCACCGTGGTGATGCCGAAGTTCTTGTGGCGCGACAGTTCGTGGAGGATGTCGGACGCCGGGGTGATCGGGTACGTGCCCAGCACGACCGGCAGCCCGGACTGCTGGCCCGCGGCCACGATCCCGTAGGCGAGCGCGGTGTTGCCGGTGATCTGCCGGTAGGTACCGGTGTCGAGCTTCGCGGGTGCGACCTCGAAGGTGACCGCGAACGACTCGGTGGTCTCGCCGTAGTTCCAGCCGGCGCGGAACGCCAGGACGTTGGCCTCGGCGATGTCCGGCTTCTTGGCGAACTTCTCGCGCAGGAACCGTTCCGTGCCCTCGGTCGGCCGGTGGTACATCCACGACAGCAGGCCGAGCGCGAACATGTTCTTCGCGCGCTCCGCGTCCTTCTTGCCCAGGCCGGTGCTCTCGACGGCGCCGATGGTCAGCGTGGCCATCGCGACCTTGTGCACCTGGAAGGGCTCCAGCGACGCGTCCTCGAGGGGGTTCGCGTCGTAACCGACCTTCGTGAGGTTCCGCTTGGTGAACTCGTCGGTGTTGACGATCAGGATGCCGCCCTTGGGCAGGTCACCGATGTTCGCCTTGAGCGCCGCCGGGTTCATCGCCACGAGCACGTCGGGGCGGTCGCCGGGGGTCAGGATGTCGTAGTCCGCGAAGTGCAGCTGGAACGACGAGACACCGGGCAGAGTCCCTTGTGGCGCGCGGATCTCGGCCGGGAAGTTGGGCTGGGTCGCGAGGTCGTTGCCGAACGCCGCGGCCTCGGAGGTGAACCGGTCCCCGGTGAGCTGCATGCCGTCACCGGAGTCGCCGGCGAAGCGGATCACCACGCGATCCAGCTTCCGGGTCTCAGTGCTCATTCCTTGGCCAATCCCTCTCTTCACGGGTGGCATCTACACACTCGCGAGGGTAGTCGTCCGGGTTGTGTGCGGGTCCGCACTTGTATCAGTAGGCGGGACGATCCGTCCCAAACCAGCACCTCCGCCTTAACTCGACGGTAAGCACAGCATTAGCTGACGACGTCCGAATGCGGCTCACATCACAGGCCATCGCCAGACTAGAAGTAACTGTTACTTCAGGTTACACCTATCGCCCGCTGATCTTCGCCTTCATCGCTGCCAGCCTGGCAGCGAACTCCGGAGTGTCGATCGAGGCCACCTGGGGGACGAGTTCCGTCTCCACGGCCGTCGCGTGGTC
The DNA here is from genome assembly GCF_030269605.1 of Lentzea sp. NBRC 105346. Classification (GTDB taxonomy): domain Bacteria; phylum Actinomycetota; class Actinomycetes; order Mycobacteriales; family Pseudonocardiaceae; genus Lentzea. The sequence continues at coordinate 314,277 of NZ_BSTQ01000005.1, read as the reverse complement.
GTCCAGAACATCGGTCACCCGCATCGTCTGCTTGATGGTCCGCACGAGTGCCCTCGGCGCCTCGGCGGACGCGCTGGCCAGCTGCCGTGCCACCGACAGTGGATCCTCGGCCTTCTCGTATGCCAGACCCACCCGGACGGCCTCGTCGGCATCGAGGATGCGGCCGAGCAAGGTCATCGCGGTCGCGGTCTGCGGGCCGGCGATCCGTTGCAGCATCCACGTCATGCCGCCGCCGGGGTGGATGCCGAGCTGGAGGAAGCGCGCGTCGAACCGGGCCTTCGGTCCCGCGATGCGGACGTCACACGCCAGCGCGAGGTTGAGCCCGGCGCCCACCGCGGCGCCGTTGACGGCCGCGATTGTGGGGAGTGCACAGTTCGCCACGGCGAGGAAGCCCGCGTAGATCTTGCGCAGGCCCTCGGCCTTGGCCTCGCCGAGCTGCGTCAGGTCGGCGCCGGCGCAGAACGCGGGCGGCGCGCCCGTGATGATCACGGCGTGCACGTCCTCGTTCTGCTCGCAGTGCTCGACCGCGTCCTGCAGCTGCCGGGACAGGTCCAGCGTCAGCGCGTTGCGGCGCTCGGGGTCGTTCAGCGTGATGACGGCAACGCGGTCGCGGATGTCCAGCATGGACTGCACCTTACGGAGCGGGCGGCCGGTCCAGGAGCCGGGACAGCACGACCGTCGACACCGTGCGGTCGATGATCTCGACGCCGCGCAGCCGCTCCAGCGCGCTCTCCAGGTGATGGATGTCGGCGGCCCGCAGGTGAACGATGGCGTCGGCCGCGCCGGACACCGTGTAGGCGGCCCTGACCTCGGCCATCGCCTCCAGTCGCTGCTGGATGTCGTGCGGCGCGACGTTGCCCCGGCAGTGCACCTCGACGAAGGCCTCCGTGCCCCACCCGAGCGCCTCCGGGTCGACGACCGCCGTGAAGCCGCGTAACACCCCGTTGTCCAGCAGTTTGTCCACGCGACGCTTCACCGCCGGCGCCGACAACCCGACCTCCTTGCCGATCTCCGCGTAGCTCGATCGGGCGTTGGACATCAGGCACGAAATGATTCGATGGTCGATGGTGTCCACACGCAACATTCTGCACCAAAACACGCAATGTCGCGGCGTTGAGCGATGGTCGTTGCTACATCTACATTTCGATCCATGACCTCGGTATCCATCTTCGGGCCCGCGGACGAGCCGATCACGCTCGACATCGCGACCCCGTTCGCGCCCGCGCGCGTCGCGACCACGCGCCGGTACCTCATGTGCCCGCCGCGGTACTTCACCGTCGAGTACGCGATCAACCCGTGGATGGATCCCTCGCAGCCGGTGTCGACCGAGCTGGCGATGGAGCAGTGGACGGCTTTGAAGGAGACGTACGAGCGCCTCGGTCACGAGGTCTCGACGATCACCCCCGAGCCGGGCCTGCCGGACATGGTCTTCGCGGCCAACTCGGGCACCGTCATCGACGGCCGCGTCCTCGGCTCCCGCTTCCGCGCCGAGCAGCGCGCGGCCGAGGCCGACCACTACCGCCGCTGGTTCCTCTCGTCGGGCTACAAGTCCGTCGTGATGCCGACGGCCGTGAACGAGGCCGAGGGCGACTTCACGTGGACGGGCCAGCTCCTGCTGGCCGGCACGGGCTTCCGCACCGACCCGCACGCGCACGGCGAGGCCCAGGAGGTCCTCGGCGTCCCGGTCGTGTCGCTGCAGCTGGTCGACCCGCGCTTCTACCACCTCGACGTGGCGCTGTTCATGCTCGACGACCAGTCGGAGCGCCCGCTGGTGGCCTACTACCCCGAGGCCTTCTCGCCGGGCTCGCAGCAGGTGCTGCGCCGCCTGTTCCCGGACGCCGTCATCGCCAACGACGACGACGCCGTCTGCCTCGGCCTCAACGCCGTGTCCGACGGCAAGCACGTGGTCATGCCCGTCGAGGCCACGCACCTGGCCGAGCAGGTCGCGATGCGCGGCTTCGAGCCCGTCCTCGTGGACATCTCGGAGCTCCGCAAGTCCGGCGGCGGTCCCAAGTGCTGCACGATGGAACTGCGCGGTTAGACCTCGCCCACGCAGTCACCTGATCTGCGCTGGTTGTAGACCTGAAACAGGTCTTCACCAGCGCAGATCTGTTCGTGGTGTTAAGCGCAGCAGCCTGACGTACCTTCCGCCAACGGCAGGGAAACCGTGCCCTCGGCAACATCGGCCGGCTTGACCGCTCGCACGATCGCGGAGTGCATCCCGTCGGCGACCTCGTGGGTCGGCGTGATCTCCACGTTGGCGAAGCCCGCGGCTTCAAGGCCTTCCCGGTACTCGGCGAACGAGAGCGCCCCGGCAATGCACCCGACATGGCTGCCGCGCTTGGCTCGCTGCTCGGCCGTGAGGTCGTCGTTGGACACGACGTCGGAGACGCCGATGCGCCCACCAGGCTTGAGAACGCGGAACGTCTCGGCGAACACGGCGGACTTGTCAGTGGACAGGTTGATCACGCAGTTGGAGATCACGACGTCAATTGTGTTGGCAGGCAACGGGATTGCCTCGATGTTGCCCTTCAGGAACTCGACGTTGGTCGCTCCTGCCCTGGCCGTGTTGGCCAACGCGAGAGCCAGCATCTCCTCCGTCATGTCCAGGCCGTAGGCCTTGCCGGTCGGACCGACTCGGCGCGCGGACAACAGGACGTCGATCCCGCCACCGGAGCCCAGGTCCAGGACGCGTTCGCCTTCGTTCAGCTCGGCGACGGCGGTCGGGTTGCCGCACCCGAGTGAGGCGGCGACGGCTTCGGCCGGCAGTGCGTCGCGGTCGTCGGCGGCGTAGAGGGTCGAGCCGAAGTTCTCGTCGGTCTCGATCGGCTGAGGTCCGCAACACGCCGTGCCGCCGTCGGTGACCTTCACGGCTGCCGCGGCGTAGCGCTGGCGGACGACCTCGCGCAGGTTCGTAGACGACTCGCTCATCTCTGCCCCTCAAATCGTTGTATCGATGTCTGTCGATGCAACCTTGCGCCTTGATTCGAAGAACGTCAAGATAGAAGAGTGTCGAATCAAAAGCTGGAGATCGTGCAGCCGGACGGCTGTTGCGGCAGCGTCGCGGCTGCGCCGCTGGACGCCGAACAGGCCGTCGAGCTGGCTGTCGTGTTCAAGGCTCTTGGTGACCCGGTGCGGTTGCGGCTGCTCTCGATGATCGCGTCTCGTGAGGGCGGCGAGGTCTGCGTCTGTGAGCTGACACCGGCCTTCGAGTTGGCCCAGCCGACGATCTCCCACCACCTCAAGCTGCTGCGGCAAGCCGGGCTCGTGGACTGCGAACGACGTGGGACATGGGTCTACTACTGGGCGCTGCCCGCCGCGCTCGACCGGCTGGCCGCGTTCCTGCGCACCCCCGTGAACGCATGACCGGCTCGCTCCGGCGGCGGGCGGCTGCTGAAGCGCTCGGAACCGCCGCACTCGTGGCCGTGGTCGTAGGTTCCGGGATTCAAGCCGCGAAGCTGTCCCACGACGTCGGCGTGCAGCTGCTCGCCAACTCGTTGGCCACGGTGTTCGGCCTCGGTGTGCTGATCGCGTTGTTCGGCCCGATCTCGGGCGCGCACTTCAACCCGGTCGTCACGTTCGTCGCCTGGTTCGCGAACCGTCCCCCGGCCAAAGAGGCCGGCGCCTACGTGCTCGCGCAGACGGCCGGTGCGATCGCCGGTGCGGTCGTGGCCAACGCGATGTTCGCCGAACCGCTCGTTACCTGGTCCACTCACAACCGTGACGCCGGGAACCTTCTCCTCGGTGAGGTGGTGGCCACGGCGGGCCTCGTCGCTCTGATCTTCGGCCTGCTGCGGTCCGGTAAGGATCACCTGGTGCCGATGGCTGTTGCGGCCTTCATCGGCTCGGCCTATTGGTTCACGTCCTCGACGTCGTTCGCCAACCCGGCGGTGACGATCGGCAGGGCGTTCACGGACACCTTCGCCGGGATCGCGCCGACCTCGGTGGCCCCGTTCATCGCCGCTCAACTCCTCGGCGGCGTCGTCGGCCTGCTGGTCGTCGTTGTCGTGTTCAGCAGTCCAGCCCCGTCACGTTCCAAGGAGCCAACGCCGTGAGCCGTCCGTCCGTGCTGTTCGTCTGCGTGCACAACGCCGGCCGTTCCCAGATGGCCGCCGCCTTCCTGACCCACCTCGCCGGGGATCGCGTAGAGGTCCGCTCCGCGGGCTCGGCACCGGCTGACACGGTCAACCCGTCCGTCGTGCAGGCCATGAAGGAAGTCGGGATCGACATCTCCCAGGAGACGCCCAAGGTCCTGACCATGGACGCGGTGCAGGCCTCGGACGTCGTCATCACGATGGGATGCGGCGACGCCTGCCCGTTCTTCCCCGGCAAGCGGTACCTGGACTGGACGCTGGAAGACCCGGCCGGTCAGGGCGTTGAGGCGGTCCGGCCGATTCGCGACGAGATCGAACGGCGCGTGCGCGGCCTTGTCGACGAGATCGCGGCGGCCTAGGCGCGGGGTCAGGCCGCCCCGCCGTTGCCCAGGGTGAGCTGAGCACGGTGGAAGTCGAAGTGTTGCGTGGGGAAGCGGTAGATGTCCGCGAGGGTCATGAAGTCACTGAAGAACGGGTCCCACCGAACCGGGTAGTGCATACCCCGGCCCAGTTCCGACTCGCTCTCGGCCTCGAGCCTGCGATGCAGCGCCGCGATCGTGCGATCGAACAGCACACCCATCGCTCTGGGCGACAGGAAGTTCCCGCCCAGCCAGGAACCGAGGTAGTTGACGAAGTCGAACGGCCTGGTACCGGCGTTGAGCAGCCGGGCGAATCCGCGACTCGCCTTCGCCGGCAACCGTCCGAAGAGCCGAGCCAGGTTCCGCAGTGCGCGGATGATCAGGTAGCCCAGCAGCATGTGGAACAGCAGTTGGCGGTTGGTCCACCGAGTGCCTTGCGACGGACGGCGAAGGTCATCCGCGTCCGCGCCGTCGAGAAGTGCGTGGAAGATCGTGCGGGCACGGTCCATGTCGTCATGGACGGACTGCTTGTCCATGACCTCAGTGTGCGCTTCGTTTGGTCAGCCTTCGCGCTGCGCGACGAGAACCACGCCGGGGCGGATCTCTCCCTTGGCGGGCAGCCGCAGCTCGGCCGTGATCCGCAGCCCGGTCTGCTCGACCAGCGCGGCGAGCTGCTCGGGCTGCCACAGGTGGGTGGTCCAGTGAACCGGGACGCCATAGGCCTCGGTGCGCCGCACATCGCCGTCGCCGACGTGTGTCCCGATCATCAACTGACCCTGCGGCACCAGCGCCTTTGCGAACGACGACAGCACGCGCGGCAGGACGTCGCGGGGCAGGTTGAACAACGACCACCAGCCCAGCACCCCACCGAACGACGCCTCGGCCAGCTCGAGGTCGGTTGAGGACCCAACGCTGAAGGTGCACTCCGGATGCAGCCGTCGCGCGTGTTCGATCATGCGGGGCGACAGGTCCACGCCGGAGACGTCGACGCCGCGTTCGGCCAGGTAGGCGGTGACCGTGCCCGGTCCGCAGCCGACGTCGAGCACGGGGCCCCGGCCGCCGACCGCCTCAGCGAACACATTCAGCGCGGCACACAGCCACGGGTGCTTGCGGATGTCGCCGACGCCCATTTCCACGTAGTTGTCGGCCGCGCGGTCGTAGGAGTCGCGAATGACATCGAGGTCGGCGGGCACCGTGTTCATGGTCGCGACTCTAGGTTCAAGTCGACCTTCAACGTGGCTGATCGACGACCTCCACAACGTGAGATCCCGTGACGCCGTTTCGGCAAAGGCCACTTAGGCTGCGCGCCGGGCGCGACTGCAACCGTTTTCGGAACTTTCGGCCAAGGCCCGCCATCCCCATGGTTCCCATTAACGCTTGTGCCAACAACTTGTCCGCGTCTCAGCCCGTTCCGCTTCGGCACCATCCCGTTCGTCCCCAACCGAACGGGAGAAGACATGAACTGGAAGTGGGCGGCGGTCGTCGGAGCGGTGCTCGGTCTGGCCCTTCCGCTGGGCACGGCCGCGGCGGACGACGTGCACGGCGCGATCGCGGGCGGCGCCAGGGCGTCGACAGCGGACTTTCCGTGGGCGGTCTACCTGACCGACGACGTGAAGGGCGTCAGCGAGTTCTGCGGCGGCACGCTGGCCGCCCCGAACAAGGTGGTGACGTCGGCCTGGTGCGCCACGCGCGTCAGCGCCCGCAAGCTCAAGATCGTGGCCGGGCGCGACGACCGGAAGAGTCGCGCCGGGGTCGTGGCCGATGTGGCGAAGGTCTGGGTACACCCGAAGTTCGACGACGAACAGCTGTTCAACGACGTCGCGGTGGTCACGCTGACGAAACCGTTGCCCTACAAGACGTTGCCGCTCGCCGGGCCCGCGGACGCGGCCCTGGAGAAGCCCGGCGTGACCGGCACCGCGCTGGGCTGGGGGTGGACCGCGCAGGTGAAGGAGTCGCAGTTCCTGCGCAAGGCCGACATTCCGCTCGTCGACAACGCGAAGTGCGCCACGGAGTACGGGCAGGCGTTCGACCCGAAGACCCGCCTGTGCGGCGGCCGGCTCGAAGGCGGGACCGCCACGTGCGCCGGCGACGGCGGAGGTCCGCTCGTGGTCGCGGGCAAGCTGGTCGGCACCGTGACGCTCGGCCACGGCTGTGGTGAGCAGGCGGGCGTGCCGAAGATGTGGATGCGGATCTCGGCGTACCAGGCGGAGCTCGCGCGACAGCTCGCCAACTAGCCGTGTGCCCCCGACAACGCCGCCGTCGGGGGCTCCTTTCTCGAACTGACCAGCCCTCCCAGCCGTATGCCCTCATACAGCCGCACAAGCTGATTGCGCAACGTCACCACGCGACCACGTTCGTCACACGGTCGGGTGGTTGATCCATAACCCCATAACGACCGCGAACCACGAACCGACGTAGCAAACAGCTCCGTCCGGTTCATCCAGGAGGCATCGATGAACTTACGACCAGACATTAGTTGTGCCTCATGCGCTAACTAACTGCTCGCTCCGGTACCCGTTGCAGCGAGTAGCAATGCGCCCCAAGAAACGTGACAAGGGTCACCCTCGTAGAGCTCTGCCTTGCCTGCGCTCGTGACGCGAGGTTACTTTCCCAGCCGCCAGATAACGGTTCGGTCACCGCAAGGACACGGAGTTGCGTCCCGCAGCAACGCCACCTGGATCCCCCGCCAGGCGTCCTGACCGGACTCCCCGATGCAGGAGGCTCCCCCTTGGCCCGGCACAGCAAGGCTGCTGGGCGCACCGTGTACACGGTTGTGCCCGTTCAAGGTGCGCACGTCGGTTCGCACCGCATGAAGGACGATGACAAGGTCCCGCTCGCCCACCGGGTGTCCGCGGTCCTCGTCGCCGCCGGTGTCGCCGCAGGCACCGCCGCCATCGCGCACGTCGCCAGCGCGAAGACGAACCCGCTCGCCGCGGGCGCCGACCTCGCCGTCGTCCCCGCCGCCGAAGAGGTCGGCGTGAAGACCGTGCACGCGGTCAACCCCGGTGCCGAGGTCGCGCGGGTGCTGCAGGGCCAGCAGCTCTACGCCATGGAGAACTTCAACGCCGCCGCGAAGGTCGCCAAGGACGGCTACGACGCGCGCCAGCGGGCCGCCGCCGAGGAGGCCGCCCGTCAGGCCGAGCTGCGCAAGCCGCCCAAGCAGCGCGAGATCGAGGGCTGGATCAAGGAAGCCATCAAGATCCTGCAGGCCAACGGCACCAACATCGACGAGAGCGCCGTCCCCGCGATCTACACGATCATCATCAAGGAGTCCAACGGCAACCCCAACGCCGTCAACAACTGGGACTCCAACGCCATGCGTGGCACTCCGTCCAAGGGCCTCATGCAGACCATCGACCCGACCTTCCGCGCGTACGCGCTGCCCGGTCACGGCGACATCTTCAACCCGGTCGACAACATCATCGCCGGCGTCCGCTACACCATCGCCCGCTACGGCAGCTTCGCCAACCACCCCGGCCTCGCCTCCCTGGCGCTGGGCGGCGGCTACCGCGGCTACTAAAGGCCCGTCACCGCGGCGGCGATGCTGAGCACGCTCACCGCCAGCGGAGCCACCAGCGCGGCGCACAGCACGCCCAGGAGGCGTTCGCGCCACGTGCGGCCCAGCGCCAGGGGCACGAGCACCGCGACGACGCAGAAGGCCATCCCGGTCGGCAGGTAGTGCAGCACCATGAGGTGCCACAGGCCGTCCATGCCGAAGACGCCGCCGAGCAGCCCGGCACCCATGATCGGCCGCCGGCCCGCACCGCGCCGCCACCACGTTCCGGCGAGGCCGAAGATCGGCCCGCCGACGAGCGCGAACCCGAGCCAGACGGCCGGGGCGTACGCGCTGCCCATGCCGTCCCGGAAGAGCTCGGCGTAGCCGTAGTAGCCGACGACGGCGAACACCTGTGTGAGCAGCCCCAGCAGCGGCGCCCGCCGGGTCGCGAGCGCACCGGCGACGAACGCGCCGACGACCCACACCGATCCGGAGTTCGCGATCGAATTGAAGTGGCCTGGCAGCACCCCCTGCAGCAGGTTCGTGGCGACCCCGATCGCCAGGCCGCCGACCACCGAGAACGCGCTCGCACGAATCACGCGTCGCATGATCACATGTCCGGCGCGGTCAAGCAGGTTCACCCACAAGACTGGTGGGCCTAGCGAGCGGAGACCGGGTAGTGCTCCCATCGAGGCATCCCGACACGCAGGGAGTGGCCGATGAACGAGCAGCAGGCACGCGACGACGAGCTGGCGAAGATCCGCTCGGAGGCGACGAACTGGCTGGCCAAGATGGCCAAAGCACAGCAACGCCGCGTAGAGCGCGACACTGCGAAGCCCACACCCACGAAGGCCTAACGAGGGGCCTCCGACTCGAACGCGGCCCAGAGGAGGTTCAACGGGTGGTCTGAGGGGTGCTTCGCCCGCTCATCGGAGCGGGTGAACACCCCGACCAACCGTTCCAGCGCCGGCTTGGCGTCGTCGACCAGGTCGACGACCCGCAGACCGTCGCCCTCCCGCAGTTCGCCGTTCGACGCCACCACGCCGAGTCCGGACGTCACGATCATGCAGCCCTGCACGAGGTTCGACCGCAGCAGCGACATGCCGTACTGGATCTCGTCGATCTCTGCGGCGATGTTCAGCGTGTTGCGGTAGTCCTGGCCGAACCAGCCGCGCAGGAACTCGGCGATCAGCCCCGCCCCCGGCACCACCAGCGGGAGCGCGGGCAGCTGTCGCGTGCGCACGCGCTGGCCGATGACGCCGTCCGGCAGGTTGGTGAGCAGCGCCAGGCCGCCGCGGCGCCACTCGATCACGTCGAACTCGTCCGGGTCCCACGACTTGCCCGCCGGCGTGACGACGCTGCCGCACACGATGTCGACCTCGCGCGTCTCCAGCTTGGCCCAGATGTCCTTGGTGCGGATGTGCACGACCTTCAGGTCGACGTCGCGCGCGCGGAAGTCGTCCTCGACGTGCCGCCACGCCCGCGCGAGCGTGTCCAGCATGAACCGCGTGGTGCCCACGGTGAGCGTGTTGCCGAGCTTGCGGCGGCACTCGTGAATTCCGTCGAGCCAGTCGCCGAGCGTCGCGCGCGCCAATTCGACGAGCGACTCACCGGTCGCGGTGAAGAGCACGTCTTTTCCGCGGCCCTGCTTCACGACCAGCGGTTCTCCGCACAGGTCCTTGAAGTTCCGGTTCAACGTGTCCAGCTGCTTCTGCACGCTCGACTGTTCCCGCCCCAGCGCCCGTGCCGCCCGCAGCGCCGACTTGGTCTCGTACACCGCCAGCAGTGTCCTGAGCTGGTCCATCGTGGTGTCCAGCAACGCGGTCGGCGAGTGCAGCAGCCTGCTGAGCGGGTTCCCCGCGGGGAGGAGCAGCTGGGCCGAGCCGGACATGCACACCTCTCAAGTGTTCTACCGATTAGTTGTACTGAACTTGACCACATTTCGCTGCGAAATTATCTGCAGAACTTGTTTCTGAACTCCTGGACTCTTCGCTGGGGTTGTATGAAACTACTCCCGGCTCTGATGCGTGGGGCCGATTCCGGGGGGAATCAAGATGGGGGGTGGGGGTCCGCCCAGGCGCAAGCTGGGCGGGCCCCCAAGTATTACCCTCGAAGGTTGTGACGGCTTCTGTTCGCCTGGATTGGGGCACCACCTACCAGGTCACCGTGCTCGAGCTCGGACTCGCCTGTTGTGGCGTCGAAGTGATGGCCGCGCTCGACCGCCTCCCCGATCTCGGTGTCGTTCCGGTCGAAGGCGCGGGGGAGGCCCACGTGTTGATCGTCTCCGGCACCGTCACGGACGCCATGTTGCCCGCCGTGCTCGCGAGTTACGAGGCCATGTCCGAACCGCGCTACGTGATCTCCGTGGGCGCCTGCAGCAACACCGGCGGCCCGTACTGGGACTCGTACAGCGTCACCAAGGGCATCGACCAGCTGCTGCCCGTGCACGTCGCCGTGCCCGGCTGCCCGCCCCGCCCCGAGGCGCTGCTCGAAGGCCTCAAGGCCCTGCACAAGCTGGTGCACGCGTGACCCCCAAGACCGCCTTCGGGCAGACCGTCCACCACGTCGACGGCGACTGGCTCGCCGCGGCGGCGCAGGTGCACGCCGAAGGCTTCGTGATGTTCGACTGGCTCGGCGTCGAGGACGCGGGCCGGCCGGGTTCCGCAGGTCAGCGGCACTTCGTGTTCCTGCACGTCATCAACCCCGACACGCGGGAACGCCGGATGCTGCGCGGTGAGATCGCGGCCGACGAGGTGCTGCCGAGCGTCGCGGGCCTGTGGGCCGGCGCGGCGTGGCACGAGCGTGAGGCCGCCGAGATGTTCGGCATCCGGCTGGCCGAGCCGGCCGAGCACCTGCTGTTGCCCGAGAGCTTCCACGGCCACCCGCTGCGCAAGGACTTCGTGCTGGCCTCGCGCGTCGTGAAGCCGTGGCCGGGCCGGCTCGAACCGGGCGAGGACAACACCTCGGCCCCCAGCCGCCGCCGCACCGCCCCGCCCGGAGTCCCGGATCCCTCGTGGGGACCGCGTCGTGAGGAAGAGAAGTGATGGAGCTCCCACCGCGCACCCGTGGCGTGATCGCGCTGCTCGAAGCCAACTGCACGGTCTGCATGATCTGCGCGCGCGAGTGCCCGGACTGGTGCATCCACATCACCTCGCACACCGAGGTCGAGCAGCAACCCGGCTCGGCGCGCCCGCGCAGCCACAACGTGCTCGACCGGTTCGCCATCGACTACGGGTCCTGCCTGTACTGCGGAATCTGCGTCGAGGTGTGCCCGTTCGACGCTCTGCACTGGGCACCCGAGTTCGGCTATCCGGGCACCGGATCGATCGACGGTGACGGCGCCGTCGCGGAGCTCGTGCACGAGCGGGACGTGCTGGCCACGTGGGTCGGCCAGGTGCCCCCACCACCGCCGCTGGACCCGGCCGCGGAGCCCGCGCCGGAGACGGTGACCGGAACCGGCCGCAGGCCCGGATCGTTGAGAGGACGGACGTAGAAGACCCGGAGGCAAACCGTGCACAAGCACTACAACGGGTTGAAGACGGCGTTGCTGCTCGGCGTCATGAGCGCGCTGATCCTGGCGATCAGCTCGCTCTTCGGGCGAACCGCACTGGTCATCGGCCTGTTGGTGGCGCTTGGCGTGAACGCGTACGCCTACTTCAACTCGGATCGGATCGCCCTGCGCGCGATGCGCGCGTGGCCGGTCTCGGAAGTGGAGCAACCGGCGCTCCACCGCATCGTGCGCGAGCTGTCCATGAAGGCTCGTCAGCCCATGCCGCGGCTGTACCTGAGCCCCACCCAGGCGCCCAACGCGTTCGCCACGGGCCGGAACCCGCGCAACGCCGCCGTGTGCTGCACGACGGGAATCCTCGAGCTGCTCGACGAGCGCGAGCTGCGGGCCGTGCTCGGCCACGAGCTGTCCCACGTCTACAACCGCGACATCCTCATCTCGTGCGTCGCGGGCGCGATGGCGAGCGTCGTGACGATGCTGGCCAACCTGGCCATCTTCGCCGGCATCTTCGGTGGTGATGACGACGACGGCCCCGGCTTCCTGGGCGTCCTGCTCATCGCACTGCTCGGCCCGGTCGCGGCGACCGTCGTGCAGCTCGCCGTGAGCCGCTCCCGCGAGTTCCAGGCGGACGCGGGCGGCGCCGAACTGACCGGCGACCCGCTGGCCCTGGCGTCCGCGCTGCGCAAGCTGGAGTACGGCACACAGGCGGCGCCGCTCGCGCCGGAACCCGAGGTGGTCTCGCAGTCCCACCTGATGATCGCCAACCCGTTCCGGCCGGGCGAGCAGTTCGCGAAGTGGTTCTCGACCCACCCGCCCATGGCCGAACGGATTCGAAGACTGGAGGAACTGGCTAGATCTGGCCCTTGGCCACGGCCATGACGTACTCGCCGTAACCGGACTTCGCGAGCTTCGCACCCAGCGCGTAGCACTCGTCCGCCGTGATGAACCCCATCCGCAGCGCGATCTCCTCCAGACACGCGATGCGCACGCCCTGCCGGTGCTCCAGCACCTGCACGAACTGACCGGCCTCCAGCAACGAGTCGTGCGTCCCGGTGTCCAGCCACGCGAACCCGCGCGTCAGCTCGACCAGCTCGGCCCGCCCCTGTCGGAGATATGTCAGGTTGACGTCGGTGATCTCCAGCTCGCCCCGCTTGGACGGCTTGAGGTTCGCCGCGATGTCCACGACCTGGTTGTCGTAGAAGTAAAGCCCGGTGATCGCCTTGTTCGACTTGGGCTTCGCCGGCTTCTCCTCAATGGACAGCAGCCGGCCGTCCGCGTCGATCTCGCCGACGCCGTACCGCTCCGGATCCTTCACCGGGTACCCGAACAGCACGCAACCGTCCAGTTCGGACACCTTCTGCTGCAACGTCTTCGAGAAGCCGGAGCCGTAGAAGATGTTGTCGCCCAACACAAGCGCGACATCATCGTCACCGATGAAGTCCTTGCCGATGACGAACGCCTCGGCCAGCCCGTTCGGCTGCGGCTGCTCGGCGTACTCGAAGCGCAACCCGAACTGCTCGCCGTTGCCGAGTAAGCGCCGGAAGTTCGGCAGATCCGCCGGAGTCGAGATGACCAGGATCTCCCTGACCCCGGCCAGCATCAGCACGGAGATCGGGTAGTAGATCATCGGCTTGTCGTAGACCGGCAGCAGCTGCTTGGACACCGCCTGCGTGATCGGGTGCAGCCGCGTCCCGCTGCCACCCGCGAGGACGATGCCCTTCATCAGCGGTAGTTCGTGAACTGGAGGGCGATGCCGAAGTCGGACCCCTTCAGCAGGGAGATGACCTCCTGCAGATGGTCCTTCTTCTTGCCCGTCACCCGGAGCTGGTCACCCTGGATCTGCGCCTGAACGCCCTTCGGGCCCTCGTCGCGGATCTTCTTGGCGATCTGCTTCGCCTTCTCGCTCGAGATGCCCTGCACGAGACTTCCCGTGACCTTGAACACCTTCCCGGACACCGCGGGCTCGCCGATCTCGAACGCCTTCATCGAGATGCCGCGCTTGACCAGCTTCTCCTGGAAGACGTCGATCGCGGCCTTGCAGCGCTCCTCGGTCTCGGACGTGAAGCTGATCGCCTCTTCGCCAGACCAGGCCACCGTGGTGTTCGTGCCGCGGAAGTCGAACCGCGTGCCCAGCTCCTTGCTCGCCTGGTTGAGCGCGTTGTCGACCTCCTGCCGGTCCACCTTGCTCACCACGTCGAACGACGGGTCCGCCACGACCGCACACCTCCACGTCAGGGGCTTGTTGAACGGTTCGGAGCCTACCGGGGGGATACCGGTTTGTTGGCCTCCAGAGGGGTTATGTATTCTTCTCCCCGCACCGGTTGATCCGGTGTGCGGCAGGTTGCCCGAGCGGCCAATGGGAGCGGACTGTAAATCCGTCGCGAAAGCTACGAAGGTTCGAATCCTTCACCTGCCATCGAAGTCCTTGAGGGCCCTCTTGTTCACAGAACGCGTGGACGGGAGGGCCCTTGAGTGTTATCAGGACCCCGTTCAAGGCGAGGGCTGAGATCTATGCGAACGCAGATGGCGACCGAGGCCGGCACTTCGACCAAGCCGAGCGACGATCGGGTCCTGCTCGGCCCGAACCTGCTCGTCGTGCTCGACGGCGTGACGGAGAAGGCCGGCTCCGGGTGCATGCACGGCGTCCCGTGGTTCGCGGACCAGCTGTCCGCGGCCATCATGAGGTTCGTGCACCTCGAGCCGGGGCCCGCGCTCAAGGAAGCCTTGCGGCACACGGCCGAACTGCACGCCGGCACGTGCGACCTCGGTCATCCCGGCACGCCCGGCGCCGCGGTGGCGCTGGTGCAGATCCAGGACGATCGTCTGCGTTATCTCGTGCTGGGCGACGCCACCGTCGTCGTGGACACGAAGCAGGACCTGCTCGTGGTCAGTGGCACCGGCGCTGCGGCGGCGAACCCGGACGCCGTCGACGACGCGCTCGTCGGGGAACTGGCGCTGCAGGACGTGCGGCGCCTCGCGATCCTCACCGATGGGGCCGCACGCGCGGTTGACATGTTCGGTCTCTTTGATTGGCCGAAGGCGCTCGACCTGATGGCGTCGAGTGGGCCGGACGACCTGATTCGCCGAATGCGACAGGTGGAGAAGGAAGACGCCAAAGCTGTCGACTGGCCGCGCGACAAAGTCTTCGACGACGCGACCGTGGTGTTTTTCGAGCGAAAGCTCAGCTGACGCGGGCCGTCAGGTCCGCGACGCCCGCACCGGACAACCGGGGCAGTGCCACCGGGCGTCCGGTCAGCACCAGCAGGATCGCGTCGATCGGGCCCTCGACGGTCGGCCCGTCCCCGTAGGTCCATGAGGTGTCGGTCGCGGCGAAGCGGAGGCCGGCGTACTTCTTCGCCGCGTACCACGGGACGCCGAGCGCCATCACCCGCGAAGCGGCGGTCGCGGCCGCTTCGGCGGATAGTGGGAGCTGACGGTCCAGTGGCACCGCGATGTCCTGGCTGTGCACCAGGATGTCGATCAGCTGCTCGAGGTGGGTGACCACCGGCGGCTTCTTGCGGGTGCCGATGAGGGCTCGGACGTCCGTGATCAGCTGCGGGATCGGCCGCCTCGCCCAGCGCACGGACTCGTCGCGGATCAGGCGGTCCATGTTTCCCCGCGCCCGGATCATCGCCGGGAGCAGCGCGAGCGGGCGGGCGGTGTTCTGCCACGCCAGGTGGCCCGCGACGTCGCGGACGGTCCAGCCGTCGCACAGGGACGGCTGGGTCCACTCGTCTTGCGACAGGGCCTCGAGCATTGCCACCACGCGTTCGCGGTGTGCGTTGATCTCCTGCCAGACCTCGTCGCGGTCCATGGGCCCTCCCGGTTCAGAGGAACGTCAGGTCCAACTGGGCCAGGCGGGTGGGGTCGGCGAGGATGTTCATCGCGACGATCCGGCCGTCCACGATCGTGAGACCCATCACTGCCATCGGCTTGTCTTCGACCACCGTTAGCAGGCCCATCGAGCCGTTGACCAGTACCGGCCTCGCCATGGCGGCCCAGCGGCCGTACGTGAGCGCGCCGCGCGCGACGTTCTCGGCGCCGCGGGTCTCGGCGACGGTGCCCGTGTCGGCGCGCAGGACGACGTCCGGGTGCAGGACTGCGACCAGGGCGTCGAAATCCCCGTTGCGCGACGCCGCCATGAAGGCGTCCAGCACTTCGCGTTGACGCGACAGGTCGGGGTCCGGGACCGCGGTGCCCTGCACGCGGCGGCGGGCGCGGCTGGCCAGCTGGCGCGCGGCGGTCGGGGTGCGGCCGACCATGGGGCCGATCTCGTCGAACGGCACGGCGAACATGTCGTGCAGCACGAACGCCAGGCGCTCGGCCGGGGCGAGGGTGTCCAGCACGACCAGCAGCGCCAGGCCGATCGAGTCCGCCAGCTCGGCCTCCTGCGACGGGTCGCGCGTCACGATCGGGTCAGGGACGCGCTCCAGCGGTTCGAACCTGGCGCGTGAGCGCAGCATGTTCAGCGAGACTCGCGCGACGACCGTGGTGAGCCAGCCGCCCAGGTTGTCGATCTCGTCGCTGTCCGACCGCGACAGCCGCAGCCACGCCTCCTGCACGGCGTCGTCGGCCTCGGTCAGCGAGCCGAGCATGCGGTACGCCACGGCCTTGAGGTGGCCTCGGTGGGCCTCGAACTGGTCCGCCAGAAAATTCTTCTCGGTCACGGTCACATCCCTCTCGCCTGCTGGGTCATAGCACTGACCCACGAAGCCAGAGCGATGTGACCGGAGGAGATCATGGAAGCACGGATGGGACACCCCGCGTTTGTGGTTCCGGGAGCGATGAAGGCCCTGCAGGCGCTGTCGAAGTCGGCCGACGACGCGGGCCTGCCCAAAGAGTTGCTGGAGTTGGTGCACCTGCGGGCCAGCCAGATCAACGGCTGCAGCGTGTGTGTCGGCATGCACGCCGGCGCGCTGCAGAACGGCGGTGACTCCATGGAGAAGGTGTTCACCGTGGCCGCGTGGCGCGACGCCCCTTACTTCACCGACGCCGAACGGGCCGCGCTCGCGCTGACCGAGGCCGTGACCAGGCTCGCGGACCAGGCCGAGCCCGTGTCCGACGAGCTGTGGCAGGAGGCGTCGAAGCACTTCGGCGAGAAGGAGCTCGGCGCGCTGCTGATCTCGATCTCGGCGATCAACGTGTGGAACCGGCTGAACGCCGCGACGAAGCAGGTCGCAGGGGCAGCCTGGTAGTCAGAAATACGCCGACGGACACGAGCAGTGGCTTCCTCTCCACTGCTCGTGTCCGTCGGCGTTGCACAGCATAACCCATGTCGAACGCTTGTTCGATCATCTGGGTGTGCCCCGATCGCGGCGTGTCGCCGCGAAGATCAGCTGGCGGCCAGTGCGGCGCGCCCGTCCTCGGTCAGCACGGCGCCGACCCGCTGCCCGAACCGCGTCGGCTGGATGGGACGGACCAGTCCGGCGTGGACCAGGTCGTGCGTCGCCATCTGGTCGCAGCACGGCAGACCGTCGACGTACAGATCGGGCTCCAGACCGCCGGTGACCTCGGCTCGCCCTGCCGCGACAGCTCGCAGCATCGCCCTTGCTCTTCCGCTGAGTTCCATCTCGACCCCCCAGGTGGTGTCCGCTTCCTAACCCCTTTGTCGAAAAAGAGGCCGGATTCGTTCCACAAGTACGTGGGCTTTTGAGTTCTTCACTCCTGCGAATGCCATCAGCATGGACCGGTAGGCCGATCGGGTCATGGCGCCACGCCGGAGGAACGCAAAGCCGGCCTGCGAACCCACGTGGTCCAGACCGGTCGGTAGCCCTGCGAGTACCAGAACGGCGTCGAGTGCGGGTTCGGCAGCGCGTGGTGCAGCAACGTCGACGCGATGCCCGCCGCGTCGAGCGACCGGTGCGCGTGGCGGACGAGCGCGCTGCCCACGCCGCGGCTGCGCAGGCCGCCGCGCACGCCCGCCTGTGCGAGGTAGGCCATTGGCTGCGGCGCCAGGTACGGCGACATCCAGTCGGAGTGCGGCGGGTGGTCGACGTAGATGAGGCCGACCGGGATGTCATCGAGTTCGGCGAACCACACGCACTCATAGGAGCGGTCGAGCCGCTGGGCGATCTCGGCCCGCAGCAGCTCGGCCGAGTTCTCGCGTTCGGTCACGACGCCGAACTGCGTGTCGAACCGGACCGTCTCCATGTTCAGCTCGACCGCTACGTCGAGGTCGGCGTGTGTGACCGGCCGGATCCGCACGTCCGGCGCACCCGTGGGCCCGTTGCGCCCGGCCGGCCGTTGCGCGATCACGACGAGTGGCGCGAAGTGGTGCCGGACGAGTGCGGGCACGGACGCCGTCTCGGCGCTCGGGATGGTGACGACGGCCGCCGTGTCCGGGTCGTCGACGCCCGTCAGCCGCCGCTCGAACTCGACGAGCAGCGTGCTGAGGTTCCAGCCCGCCCGCCAGCGCAGGAAGTGGATCTTGCGCGCGTTCCACGTCGGCGCGAGCGACGCCGGGTCTGATTCGGTATAGCCGAACACGTCGTCCATGTGGCTATGCCTACACCGGACCCCTGACAAAAATGGGGTCGTGGAGATCTACGTCGTGGACGCGTTCACCGATCGACCGTTCCGGGGGAACCCCGCGGGCGTCGTCCTGCTCACCGAACCGCGCGACGCCGCGTGGATGCAGGACATCGCCGCCGAGATGAGGCACACCGAGACCGCCTTCGTCGACCCGAGCGTGGACCCGCACCCGCTGCGCTGGTTCACGCCGACCATCGAGGTCGACCTGTGCGGGCACGCCACGCTCGCCACCGCGCACGTCCTCGGCGGCGACCGCCGGTTCACCACGCGTAGTGGAATTCTCACGACGCGCCAGAGCGGCGACTACATCGAGATGGACTTCCCGGCCGATCCGCCCGAACCTGTCGACGAGCTGCCAGTTCTTGCGAAAGCCTTGCCCGGCATGACGATCAAGGCCGTGGCGAAGGGCGTGAGCGACTACCTGGTGGAGGTCGCCGACGCCAACGAGGTCCGCGCGCTGCGGCCCGACTTCCAAGCTCTGGAACAGATTTCGTCACGTGGAGTAATCGTCACCGCAAGACATGA
Source organism: Lentzea sp. NBRC 105346 (assembly GCF_030269605.1). GTDB lineage: Bacteria > Actinomycetota > Actinomycetes > Mycobacteriales > Pseudonocardiaceae > Lentzea. The sequence continues at coordinate 295,764 of NZ_BSTQ01000005.1, read as the reverse complement.
TGGGGCTGAGGACGTCATCAGCCGATGCTTCTACCCGAACTCCGGCATGCCCGAGGACCCGGTCACGGGCTCGGCGCACTGCACGCTCGCGTCCTATTGGGCCCCTCGGCTCGGAACCGCTGACCTGCTGGCCGAGCAAGCGTCCGCCCGCGGCGGGCACGTCCGCATGACGCTCGAAGATGATCGTGTGCGGCTCGCCGGTACGGCCGTCACCGTGTTGCGCGGTCAGCTCAGCGTGTAGCCACGAGTGGGTGAATCGACGTCACGGCAAGTGGTATCTGACTCTTCGACCTGCCATTTTGTCCCCCGAGCGGGGTACATTGGTGCCCCTGGAGGGGTCCTGGTCACTGTTCGGGACCCCTCAGTCACGCCTGAGACCCAGGCCGACGAGGAGGCTGGATGACCGACCGAGCGTCGACCCCCGTGTCGGACTCGGCCGCCAGGTCGGCCAAGTCGACCAACCGCGCGTTCAGCGCGTTCGCGGTCACTTTGTTGATCGCGGGCGTCACCTGTGCCGGCATGGTCGCCGCCTGGCTCCCCGATCGCGACGACCAGTCGCTGTTCTGGGTGGGGCCACTCCTCGTGATCGGTTTCCTGCTCGCCGAGCAGCTCGCCATCAACGTCGACGTCCGCAGCGGCGTCGCGTGGACGATCTCCTTCACCGAGATCCCGCTCGTGCTCGGCCTGCTGATCGCGCCGTTCGAGGTCGTGCTCGCGGCGCACGTGGTCGCGGGCGTGGGAACACTCCTCGGCAGACGCATCCTCGACCGGGCCGTCTACAACGCCGGCCTGATGTTCATGGAGATCTCGGTCGCCTTCGCGGTGGCCGAGTCGGTCAAGCGCTTCTCGCTCGCCCACGGCGGACCGCTCTGGGCGGGCGCGTTCGTCGGCACGATCACCGTCCCGCTGCTGGCCAGCGTGCTCGGCCTGTGCGCGCTGCGCCTGATGGGCAAGTCGATGCGGGTCGGCAACAGCGTCCGCCTCGTGCTGCAGACGCTGGTCGTCGCGCTGCTCAACACCTCGGCCGGTCTCGTCGGCCACCAGATCGCCAAGAACACCGAGTGGGGCGGGGTCCTGATCCTGCTGGTGTTCGCCGGAATCATCGCGACGTACCTCGCCTACTCGGCGCTGCTGCGCGAGCAGCGCGACCTCGAGGCACTGAGCGAGGTCAGCCTCCGCGTCGCCCGTTCCGGGCAGCACAGCGCCGCGCCACGGCAGTCCGACGACGACGCCGGCGCGGGCGCCGAGGAAGACGAGTGGCAGCTCATCGCGGAACGCATCCGCGAGCAGCTCAACGCCAACCGGGTCGTGCTGCGCCTGCGCACCGACCCGCAGGAGGCGATGATCACGCTGGTCGCGGGCGAACCGCTGCCCGCGGACATGCGCAACGTCGACCCGCGCGTGGTGCGCGAGGACCCGATCCTGCAGCTGCCCGGAACGCACGTGCGCTACTACCGCATCGCTGACGCCACCGAGGACGTCAGCGAGGCGCTCATGCGCCGCGACGCGCAGGAGGCGCTGGTCGTCCCGTTGCGCGGCGCGACCCAGCTGCTCGGCGCGGTCGAGGCGCACGACCGGCTCAGCCGGTGGCGCGGGTTCGGCAAGGCCGACATCCAGCTGCTGCGCACCCTGGCGTCGCACCTGGCCACCGCGGTCGACAACCGCCGCCTGCTCGCCCGGTTGCGGCACGACGCCTACCACGACCCGCTGACCGGCCTGCTCAACCGCCCCGGCTTCCGGGAGGCGTGCGCCGAGCCGCTGCGCCTGTCCGAGAAGGCCGTGGTCATCCGGATCGACCTCGACGTCCTGTCGACCGTGTCCGACGCCCTCGGCCAGGTCTGGGGCAACCGCATGGTCGTCGCCGCCGGACGCCGGCTGCGCGACGCGCTCGGCCCGGACGTCCCGCTGGCCCGCCTCGAGGGCGGCGCGTTCGCCGCGTTCCTCGACGACAACCGCGCCGCGCAGGCCCAGGAGATGGCCGAACGGCTGCGCGCCGGCCTGTCCGTGCCGTACCCGGTCGACCGGCTCACCGTCGAGGCGCACGCCGTCGTCGGCTATGCGTCCAAAGTGGACTGCGAGGTCGAGGATCCGGACCCGGACGCGTTGCTGCAACGCGCCGACGTCGCGGTGCGGGCGACCAGCGAGAACGACCCGGTGCGCGCGTACGCGCCGAGCATGGGCCAGATCTTCCTGCGCCGCTTCCAGCTGGTGACGCAGTTCCGGCAGGCGCTGGAGACCGGCCAGGTCTCCGTGCACTACCAGCCCAAGGTCGCGCTGCCCTCGCGTCAGGTCGTGGGCGCGGAGGCGTTGGTGCGCTGGAAGCACCCCGAGTTCGGCCGCGTCGACCCGGACGAGTTCGTGCCGGCCGTCGAGGCCACCGGTCTCGTGGACGTGCTGACGGACTTCGTGATGGATCGCGCTTTGGAACGGGTGCGCCGCTGGCTCGACCGCGGCCTGCGGATGTCCATCGCGGTCAACCTGTCCGTGCGCACGCTGGCCGACGAGGACTTCCCGAACCGCGTCGCCGACGCCCTGGCCCGCCACGACGTGCCGTCCGGCCTGCTCACGTTCGAGCTCACCGAGTCCGGCGTGATGGCCGACCCCGAACGCGCCCTGCCGGTGCTGCGGCGCCTGCACGCGATCGGCGTCGTGCTGGCCGTCGACGACTTCGGCACCGGCTACTCCTCACTCGCCTACCTGCGCCAGCTGCCGGTGGACGAGGTGAAGATCGACAAGTCGTTCGTGCTCGGCATGGGCACGGATCTCGGCGACATGGCCGTCGTGCGGTCGATCGTCGAGCTCGGCCACTCGCTGGGCCTGACCGTGGTCGCCGAAGGTGTCGAGGACGACGCCGCGCGCGATCAGCTGGTGGGTATGGGGTGTGACATCGCGCAGGGGTACCTGATCTCGCGGCCGCTGTCCGAGGACCGGTTCGAGGCTTGGCTGCGGGCGCGAACCGTGCAGGTCAGGGGAGCTCGCGATGAGACGGTCCTCACCCTGGTCCACTGACGGGACCCCCGGATTTCGTCTACCGGGCGAGGTTGTGTAAAGTTCTCCTCGCTCCGCAAGAAACACAGAGCAAGCCCCTTTAGCTCAGTCGGCAGAGCGTCTCCATGGTAAGGAGAAGGTCTACGGTTCGATTCCGTAAAGGGGCTCCACGACCTGACCGCGGTGCTAGTAGCATCGCGGTCGTGTTGTGTATAGCGGTGTAGCTCAGTTGGTAGAGCAAGCGGCTCATAATCGCTGTGTCGCCGGTTCAAGTCCGGCCACCGCTACTCGGCAAGATCCCCGCCAGACGGTAAGCCCGGACTGGGACATCGGGGCAAACGCGCTCTCAGGAAGGCAAGGACCGTGGCTGCAACCGACGTACGCCCGAAGATCACCCTCGCGTGCGAGGAGTGCAAGCACCGGAACTACATCACCAGGAAGAACCGGCGCAACGACCCGGACCGCCTGGAGATCAAGAAGTTCTGCCCGAACTGCAAGACGCACCGCGCGCACAAGGAAACCCGCTGAGCGCGTAGTCACAGCTGCAACGTTGAGGCCGCCCCGGTTCCGGGGCGGCCTCTTCGCGTAATCTGCTGCGGTGCCACTGGATCCCAGCTTCATCGGACGCACGTACCCGCCGTCCGACGTCTACGAGGTGAGCCGCGAGAAGATCCGCGAGTTCGCCGACGCGACCGGCGCCACCAGTCCCGCGCACCGCGACCCGGAGGCCGCGAAGGCCCTGGGCTACCGGGACGTCATCGCGCCCCCGACGTTCGCGATCGTGGTGGCGATGAAGGCCAACGAGACGATCATGTTCGACCCGGCGCTGGGGCTGGACTACAGCCGGGTCGTGCACGGCGACCAGAACTTCGTGCACCACCGCCCGGTCACCGCGGGCGACCGCCTGGTCAGCGTCGCGCACATCGACTCGATCACCCAGCGCATGGGCAACGACATGATCACCGTGCGCGCCGAGATCGGCACCGAGGACGGCGAGCCCGTCACCACCGCCCGCTCCATGCTCGTCGTCAGGGGAGAAGACGCGTGAACGTGCCGAACGTGGGCGACGAACTGCCCCCGCTGTCCGTGCGCCTCACCCGCGCGGACCTGGTGCGCTACGCGGGCGCGTCGCTCGACTTCAACCCGATCCACTGGAACGAGCAGACCGCCAAGGCCGTCGGCCTCCCGGACGTCATCGCGCACGGGATGCTGACCATGGCGGTCGCCTCTCGCGTTGTCGCCGAGTGGACCGGCGACCCCGGCCGCATCGTCGAGTACGGCACCCGCTTCGGCCGCCCCGTCGTCGTGCCGAACGACGACGAGGGGGCGCTCGTCGAGGTGACCGCGAAGGTCACGAAGGACTTCGAGGACGGGACCGTCAAGGTCAACATCAACGCCACGTTCGAAGGGAAGTCCGTGCTCACGGGGGCCTTCGCCCGCGTGCGCGTGTCCTAGAAGCCGGTGCAGCTGACCATCGCGAACCGGCCGGACGCGGTCTCGGTCTTCTTGACCACGCCGTCGACGGTGACCTTGCACGTCAGGGTGCCGCCCTCGGCGCCGGTCGTCGCGGTCACCGAGCCGCCCTTCAACAGGCCCTTGACCTTGAAGTCCTTCTGCCACGGCAGGGCCGCGACGGCCTCCTGAGCCGGCGGGGCCACGGTGTCGTCGCCGAACGTGGTGTACGTCACGGTGACGTCCCTGGCGTCACCGGAGAGCTCGTACACGACGGTGGCCTCGCGCGCGGCCTCCTCCTGGACGTTGCTGGCTACCGCGCCGAAGAAGACCGTCCACGCGATGCACACGAGCAGACCGCACAGCGACAGGGCGATGCCCGCGATCGCCAGCCCCTTGTTCGTGGCCCGGCCCTTGTTGGCCTTGCCGAGTCCGACGATGCCGAACACCAGGCCGAGGATCACCATCGGCCAGGCCACCACGCCGACCAGCGGGATGAAGCTGAACAGCAGGCCCAGCAGCCCGAGGACGAGGGCGGCCACACCCATCCCGTTCTGCGGCGGTTGTGGCTGCTGCTGCGGCGGGTGGATCGGCGCGTACTGCGGCTGCTGGTAGGTCATGTCATCTCCTCGACCTGGGCGTTCTGGGCTTGGAAGCCGTCTGGCCCGAGGAACGGTCATCTGTTGACGGAGCTGACTGAAGTAACCCGAACGAGACCTCGCCGGCGGATGTGGCAAGCTGTGGTGGGCTCGCCGAAGTGATCGAAAGACGGTTCGACGGGCCTGATTGGAGTGTGCGGGTGAGCATGCCGTAGACTTCCGGTCTCAGGACGACGTGAACCTGCCTCACGGGCCACGTGGGGGTAGTGAAGTTCGTCCATAGCCAGGGGGATCGCGAGATCCCAAAGGGGTGTAGCTCAACTGGCAGAGCAGCGGTCTCCAAAACCGCAGGTTGCAGGTTCAAGTCCTGTCGCCCCTGCGTCGAAGCGCAATTGTTGAGCGGAGGACGGCATGAGCGAGGGCCGCGAGCAGGACCAGCCGGAGGAGCGCGAGGGCGCGTCCCGGCCGGTTACCGCTGCGGCGCGACGTGAGCGTCGTGCCTCCTCCCGTCCTGCCGCTCGCAAGGACGCTGCGTCGAAGAGCGCCAAGTCCGACGACGAGTCGGAGGACGGCGCCAAGAAGGGCCGCCCGACCAAGGCTCGGGACAACCAGGAGAAGCGTCCGGGATTCATCGCCCGCTTCTTCCGGTTCCTCCGTGAGGTCGTCGGCGAGCTGCGCAAGGTCATCTGGCCGACGCGCAAGCAGCTGGTGACGTACACCGGCGTCGTCCTGGTGTTCGTCATCTTCATGGTGGCGTTGGTGTGGGGACTCGACGTCGGCTTCGGCGCGGCCGTTTTCAAGCTGTTCGGCTGAGCCGGACAGGCTGCCGCTGCAATAAGGAAGCGAGATTCCACAGTGACCTCCGAGAACGGCGTTGACGCCCAGGAGCTGACCGACCTGACCGACGAGGCGTTCGACAACGCCGACGCGGCCGAGCCGGTTGAGTCGGAGGACACGGACAGCCTCGCGGTCGACGAGACGTCTGAGGACGAGGCTCCGGTCGACGAGACCCCGATCGACGCCGAGATCGCGGACCCCGCCGAGGAGATGCGTCAGGCCCTGCGCCACGCCCCCGGCGACTGGTATGTCGTGCACTCGTACGCCGGTTACGAGAACAAGGTCAAGACGAACCTCGAGACGCGTATCCACACGCTCGACATGGAGGACTTCATCTTCCAGGTCGAGGTGCCGACCGAGGAAGTCACCGAGATCAAGAACGGCCAGCGCAAGCAGGTGCAGCGCAAGGTGCTGCCCGGCTACATCCTGGTCCGGATGGAGCTGACGGACGCCTCGTGGAGCGCGGTGCGCAACACGCCCGGTGTCACCGGCTTCGTCGGTGCGACCTCCAAGCCCTCCCCGTTGACCATCGACGAGGTGCTGAAGTTCCTGCTCCCGCAGACGGAGCAGAAGCCGGCCGAGGGCAAGAAGGCCACCACTGCCGCACCGAAGCCGACCATCGAGGTCGACTTCGAGGTCGGCGAGTCGGTCACCGTCATGGACGGCCCGTTCGCCACGCTGCCCGCGACGATCTCCGAGGTCAACGCGGACGGCCAGAAGCTGAAGGTCCTGGTGTCGATCTTCGGCCGGGAGACGCCGGTCGAGCTGTCGTTCAGCCAGGTCTCCAAGATCTGAGCGATCTCCCTGCGGAGATCGATCGGCCACGCTGCGGCTGGCAGGGCCGCGCGCGGACACTGCAATAACAGGAAGTATTGAGATGCCTCCCAAGAAGAAGAAGCTGTCAGCGATCATCAAGCTGCAGATCAAGGCCGGTGCGGCGAACCCCGCTCCGCCCGTTGGTCCTGCGCTTGGTCAGCACGGCGTCAACATCATGGAGTTCTGCAAGGCCTACAACGCCGCGACCGAGTCGCAGCGTGGCACGGTCGTGCCGGTCGAGATCTCCGTGTACGAGGACCGGTCGTTCGACTTCAAGCTCAAGACCCCGCCGGCCGCCAAGCTGCTGCTTGCCGCCGCTGGTGTGGAGAAGGGCTCGGGCGAGCCGCACCGCACCAAGGTCGCGAAGGTGACCATGGACCAGGTGCGCCAGATCGCCCAGACGAAGATGGTCGACCTCAACGCGAACGACGTCGAGCAGGCCGCCAAGATCATCGCCGGTACCGCCCGTTCCATGGGCATCACCGTCGAAGGCTGACATTCGAGAAAGCGTGGGAGAGCCAGCGCTGGCTCACGAACCACGAACTGATCCACTTTTAGTTAGGACAGAGTTATGAAGCGCAGCAAGGCCTACAAGCAGGCCGCCGAGCTGGTGGACCGGGAGCGGCTGTACTCGCCGCTGGAGGCCGCCAAGCTCGCCAAGGAGACCTCCAAGGTCAAGCTGGACGCGACCGTCGAGGTCGCGATCCGCCTCGGCGTCGACCCCCGCAAGGCCGACCAGATGGTCCGCGGCACCGTGAACCTGCCGCACGGTACGGGCAAGACCGCCCGCGTGATCGTCTTCGCGACCGGTGACAAGGCCGCCGAGGCCGAGGCCGCCGGTGCGGACGCCGTTGGCTCCGAGGACCTGATCGAACGCATCCAGGGTGGCTGGCTCGACTTCGACGCCGCCATCGCGACCCCCGACCAGATGGCGAAGGTCGGTCGTATCGCCCGCATCCTCGGCCCGCGTGGCCTGATGCCGAACCCGAAGACCGGCACCGTGACCCCCGAGGTCGCGAAGGCGGTCAACGACATCAAGGGCGGTAAGATCAACTTCCGCGTCGACAAGCAGGCCAACCTGCACCTGGTCATCGGCAAGGTGTCGTTCGAGCCGGAGAAGCTCGTCGAGAACTACGCCGCGGCGCTGGACGAGGTCCTCCGGGCCAAGCCGTCCGCCGCCAAGGGCCGGTACGTGAAGAAGGTCACCGTCTCCACCACCATGGGGCCTGGCATCCCGGTCGACCCGAACCGCACCCGGAACCTGCTCTCCGACGAGGCCTGATTCCGTCGTAGCAACGAAAACGCCCGCAGGCGTTGCTCGGGGCGAGCTGTGTTCGCGGAAAGCGCGAACCAGCTCGCCCCGCCGTGTTTTCTGGGGGTGCAACCCCCAGACCCCGCCCGGCGGGCTCCGCCCCCGGACCCCCGACGGCGGGCGTTTTCGCGTGTTCTATCCGCAGGCGCTCGGCGTGTAGTCCACGATCACCCAGCCCTGGTTGATCTTCTCGACGACGAACGTGCCGAGCCGCGGCCCGCCACGAACGTCCAGCTCGCACGAGTCGATGGTGACCTTGCCGCTCGCCGGCGGCGTCATCATGCTCGGCGGGAACCCGACGACCTGGTACGCGGTCGGATCGGTGATCTTGCTCTTCAGTGCCGCGATCGTGGCCGGGCAGTCCTTCTCGCCGAACGCCTGCGCGAACTTCGTCTTCACCTGGTCCGTGACGAAGAGCCCGCACCCGAACTTCGGGTCGCCGTCGGCGACGTACGCGTACATCCGCCCGACCGTCCCCTGCAGACCGACCGGTGAGGGCAGGCCCTGCGCGCCACCGGTGACACCGCCGCTGTCGTGCGCGATGCCGCCGCCGGGGTCCTCGCTGACGAAGTAGTGGTTGTACGCCCAGAGGGCGAAGATCCCGACGACCGCGAGGTAGATGAGGCGGCGGAACAGCTTGCTGCCCAACAGGATCTGCCACAGCGGCTTCGGCTTCTGCGGGATCTGCTGAGGGGGTGGTGGAGGCGTTCCACCACCCGTCGCCTGCTGGTACCGCTGGAACTCCTGGAAGCGCTGGAACTCCTCGAACTGCCGAAGCTGCTCGGGGTCGATCGGCGGCGGAGGCGGGACCCGCGGCGTCAGGTCCTTGCCGGGCTCGTCAGTCACACGTCACATCATGCCGATTTGGGCTTCGCAGTACACGACCGGTACTGTGTACAGCGGTTCTACCGAAGACCGCTGGTCATCTCCGTCAGGAGAACGAAGGCCCCGTTGCAACACGGGCGGCCCGCGCAGGGAGGACGAGGCAGTTCCTATGTGACGCCCCGTGCTGTTTCTGCGCGTGGGCGTTTCTGTTGTTTCGGGACCTTCTCGCCGGCGGTCACCCAGCCCAGAGAGGAGGCGATCATGGCGAAGCCCAGCAAGGTTACGGCGGTCGCTGAGCTCGCGGACAAGTTCCGCGGCAGCTCGGCAGCTGTTGTCACCGAGTACCGTGGCCTCTCCATGGCGCAGCTCACCACGCTGCGTCGCGCTCTCGGCGCGGGCACCACGTACACCGTCGCGAAGAACACGCTGGTCAAGCGTGCCGCAGAGGACGCCGGCATCCAGGGCCTCGAGGCCCTGCTCGCCGGCCCGACCGCCATCGCGTTCGTCGATGGCGAGCCGGTCGACGCCGCCAAGGCGCTGCGCGACTTCGCGAAGGACAACAAGGCCCTGATCATCAAGGGCGGCTACATGGATGGCCGTCCCCTCTCGGTCGACGAGGTCACCGCGATCGCGGACCTCGACAGCCGTGAGGTGCTGCTCGCCAAGCTGGCGGGCGCGATGAAGGGCAACCTGTCCAAGGCCGCGGCCCTGTTCAACGCCCCGGCTTCTCAGGTTGCTCGCCTGGCTGCTGCCCTGCAGGAGAAGAAGGCCGGCTCGGCCGACGCTCCCGCCGACGAGAGCTGATCACCCGAAGACAACCCCGCTCTCGCGCGGGATATGAGAAAGGAACGCCATCATGGCGAAGCTCAGCACCGAAGAGCTGCTCGACGCTTTCAAGGAGATGACCCTCCTGGAGCTGTCCGACTTCGTGAAGCAGTTCGAGGAGACCTTCGAGGTCACCGCCGCCGCTCCGGTCGCCGTTGCCGCTGTGGCCGGCCCCGGTGGCGCTGCTGCCCCCGCCGAGGAGGAGAAGGACGAGTTCACCGTCGTCCTCGAGGGCGCCGGCGACAAGAAGATCCAGGTCATCAAGGTCGTCCGTGAGGTCGTCTCGGGTCTGGGTCTGAAGGAGGCCAAGGAGCTGGTCGAGTCCGCTCCGAAGCCGCTCCTGGAGAACGTGGCGAAGGACGTCGCCGACGCCGCCAAGGAGAAGCTCGAGGCCGCTGGCGCCAAGATCTCGCTCAAGTGATCTTGGCCCGTATGGGCTGATTTACGGCCGCGCATCCCGGTGGGGTGCGCGGCCGTTTTCGTTGTTGGCTGCCGGTTCCGTGCGTGCCTTCTTTGCCTGTCGGTTGCGTGCGTGCCTTCTTTGGCTGCCGGTTCCGTGCGTGGTCGGCTGCCTGTTTGTGTTGACGCGGCGGCTTTCGTGATGGGTTGCTAGTGCGACGCGGCGGCTTTGTAGCGCGCCTTCGGCGCCTTGGGGGCTCCGCCCCCTAAGAGCCCCCGGCTCAGCTCAAAGAGGGGCCCAGCCCTGGGTTGCGTTTCGTAGTGGGTCGCCTTGGGTGGTGTGCCCCTCCCGTCGCATCGCACCAGAGGCAGCCACAACTGAGCCCCGAGGTCAAGCGAAAAGCGTGCTTGACCTCGGGGCTCAGTTGCGGCAGGGCTTCGCCTGCGATGCGACGGGAGGGGCCCACCACCTGGTGGTTTTGTGCGCTGGCGCGCTCTTGGGGGTTAGGGGGCGTTCAACCTATTGGGTGGTGATGTACCGTCCCCGTCGCGCAGCGGGTAGCCCTGTTTGATGCTTTACGAACCAGTTACGTTATGGGACCGATACCTCGTTAGGCCAACTGGTGAGTAACCCACTCGGGTCATGCTCGTTGCACCTATATGACGCCGGCCGCCCGGCGTCCTGGTGTTTTGCGGAGGTGCGGATGGGCGTCGAGGTGGTCGTCGAGGGTCTGACCAAGTCCTTCGGCAAGCAGACCATCTGGGGTGACGTGACCCTGACACTCCCGCCCGGTGAGGTCAGCGTGATGCTGGGGCCGTCGGGAACGGGTAAGTCCGTGTTCCTGAAATCCCTGGTGGGGTTGCTCAAACCCGAGAAGGGTAAGATCGTCATCAACGGGGTCGACCTCGTTCGGTGCTCGGAGCACAAGCTCTACGAGATCCGGAAGATGTTCGGCGTCCTGTTCCAGGATGGCGCGCTGTTCGGGTCGATGAACCTGTACGACAACATTGCGTTCCCGTTGCGGGAGCACACCAAGAAGACCGAGGCCGAGGTTCGGCGCATCGTCCTCGAGAAGATGGAGATGGTCGGTCTCGTCGGTGCGGAGAAGAAGCTCCCCGGTGAGATCTCCGGCGGTATGCGCAAGCGTGCGGGACTGGCGCGGGCGCTGGTGCTCGACCCCGAGATCATTCTGTGCGACGAGCCGGACTCCGGGCTCGACCCGGTGCGCACGGCGTATTTGAGTCAGTTGCTGATCGACCTCAACGCGCAGATCGACGCGACGATTCTCATCGTCACGCACAACATCAATATTGCCCGGACCGTGCCGGACAACCTCGGCATGTTGTTCCGGCGCGAGCTCGTCATGTTCGGGCCTCGGGAAGTGCTGCTCACCAGTGACGAGCCCGTGGTGGAGCAGTTCCTCAACGGGCGTCGGCTCGGGCCGATCGGCATGTCCGAGGAGAAGGACCAGGCCACGATGGCCGCCGAGCAGGCGCACGCTGACGCTGGGCACTCCGACGGGTCGCTGGACGAGGATGTGCGGGGTGTGGTGCCGCAGCTCGAGCCGACGCCGGGGTTGCCGAAGCGCGATGCGGTGCGGCGGCGCAAGGACCGGGTCATGTCGATTCTGCACACGCTGCCGCATGAGGCTCAGCAAGGGATCATTGCCAGCCTTACGCCTGAGGAGCAGGAGCACTACCGCGTGCACGCTGGTGCGCCCAGCCCGTGGCCTCGTCATGGTGGTGTTCTGTGACGACTCAGACTTTTCCCGGCGCCGCGGCTCTCAAAGAGACCGGCAGGCTGTGCCAGCTCGGCATCGACGTCACCAAGGCCAGCTTCAAGAAGCCGTTCCAGCTGCGGGAGTTCATACAGCAGAGCTGGTTCATCGTCAGCGTGACGGTGCTGCCGACGGCGCTGGTCAGTATCCCGTTCGGCGCGGTTATCGCGTTGCAGCTGGGGTCTTTGACTCGGCAGATCGGTGCGCAGTCGTTCACCGGTGCGGCCAGCGTGCTGGCGATCATTCAGCAGGCCAGTCCGATTGTGACGGCGCTGCTCATCGCGGGTGCCGGTGGTAGTGCCATCTGTGCGGATCTTGGTAGTCGCAAGATTCGTGAGGAGATCGACGCCATGGAGGTGCTCGGCGTCTCGCCGATTCAGCGCCTCGTCGTTCCTCGCGTGCTCGCCGCGATGCTGGTGTCGGTGTTGCTCAACGGCATGGTCAGCGTTGTTGGTGTGCTCGGTGGTTACTTCTTCAACGTGATCATGCAGGACGGTACGCCGGGTGCCTATCTGGCCAGCTTCAGTGCGCTCGCGCAGTTGCCGGATTTGTGGATCTCCGAGATCAAGGCGTTGATCTTCGGGTTCATCGCGGGCATTGTTGCCGCGTATCGCGGCCTCAACCCCGCTGGTGGGCCCAAGGGTGTGGGTGACGCGGTCAACCAGGCCGTGGTCATCACATTCCTGCTCTTGTTCTTCGTCAACTTCGTCCTCACCACGATCTATCTGCAGGTCGTGCCCGCGAAGGGGAGCTGACGACAATGGCGAACAAAGCAGTCAGCACGATCGACGATTTCGGCGACCAGCTCGCGTTCTACATCAAGGCGCTGGCCTGGACGCCGCGCGCGCTCAAGCGGTACATGAAGGAGACGCTGCGGCTGCTGGCCGAGGTGAGCTTCGGTAGCGGTGCGCTGGCGGTCATCGGCGGCACGATCGGTGTGATGGTCGGGCTGTCGGTGTTCACCGGCACGGTCGTCGGTCTGCAGGGGTTCACCGCCCTCAACCAGATCGGTACCAGTGCGTTCGCCGGCTTCGTCAGTGCGTACTTCAACACCCGTGAGATCGCGCCGCTGGTGGCGGGCCTCGCGTTGAGTGCGACGGTGGGAAGTGGCTTCACCGCTCAGCTCGGCGCCATGCGGATCTCCGAGGAGATCGACGCGCTGGAGGTCATGGGCATTCCCAGCCTGCCGTTCCTCGTCACCACGCGGATCATCGCGGGCTTCGTCGCGATCATTCCGCTGTACGTGATCGGCCTGCTCACCAGTTATCTGGCCGCTCGCTTGATCACGGTCGAGTTCTTCGGGCAGTCAGCGGGTACGTATGACCATTACTTCAACCTGTTCCTACCGCCGATCGACGTGCTGTGGTCGTTCGGCAAGGTCCTCGTCTTCGCAGTCGTGATCATCATGACCCACTGCTACTACGGCTACCGCGCCAGCGGTGGTCCGGCGGGCGTCGGTGTCGCGGTCGGCCGTGCTGTGCGGACGGCCATCGTCACCACCGCGCTGCTCGACTTCTTCCTCAGCCTTGCTATCTGGGGCGCTACGACGACGGTGAGGATCGCGGGATGAGGCACCGGATTCTCGGCATCGCCTTCCTCGTCGCGATCGCCATGTTCGTGTCGCTCACGGTGGCGATCTACCGGGACGCGTTCGGCGACTACGTCAAGGTCACGCTGAAGACCGACCACATCGGCAACCAGCTGCAGACCGCCAGCGACGTCAAGGTTCGCGGGCTGATCGTCGGCAGCGTGAAAGCCGTGCGTACCAAGGGTGACGGAGCCGAGCTCGAGCTGGCCCTGTTGCCGGACAAGGTCGACCAGATTCCGGCGAACGTCTCCGCGCGCCTGTTGCCCAAGACGCTCTTCGGCGAGCGGTACGTGAACCTCGTGCTGCCGCCGCAGAAGGCGGGCAAGATCCGCGGCGGCGACACGATCCAGCAGGACAAGTCCAGCAGCGCGATCGAGCTCGAGCGCGTGCTCGACGATCTGATGCCGGTGCTGCAGTCGATCCAGCCGGAGAAGCTCGCCACGACGCTCACCGCGTTGTCGCAGGCGCTCGACGGCCGGGGCAAGCCGCTCGGTACGACGCTCGTGTCGCTCGACCAGTACCTCGGTGAGCTCAACCCGCAGCTGCCGTTGCTGAAGCAGAACATCAGCAAGCTCGCGGACGTCGCGAACGTCTACTCCGACGCCGCGCCGGATCTGATCAACGCGCTCAACGACATGACCGTCACCAGCAAGACGCTGGTGGAGCAGCAGCAGAACCTGCTCACCCTGTACGGGACGATGACGACCACGTCGCAGGACCTGACGAGCTTCCTGACCGTGAACAAGAACAACCTGATCCAGCTGAACAAGACGTCGCGTCCGACGCTCGAGCTGCTGGGCAAGTACGCGCCCGAGTACCCATGCCTGCTCAAGCAGCTCGCGGAGTTCGAGCCGCTGATCAGCAAGGCGTTCGGTGAGGGCACCAACGAGCCCGGCCTGCACATCACGCTGGAGATCACGCAGAACCGCGGCAAGTACCTGCCCAACAAGGACGAACCCGAGTACAAGGACAAGCGCGGTCCGCGCTGTTACGACATCACGCCGCGGCCGGACCCCTTCCCCCAGTACCCGCCGGACGGCCCGGTGCAGGACGGCTCGTCCGCACCGCCGCCCGCCCGCGTCGCGCAGGACGGCATCCTGCCGCCGGCCACCGCACAGGGATTCACCGGCACGTCGGCCGTCCAGGGTGCTCCCAGCATCGCGAACTCCCCGGAGGAGATGGCGTTGATCGCGGCGCTGTTCGGTCCGCAGGTGGGTGTCGAGTACCAGCAGATGCCCAGCTGGTCCGCGTTGTTGCTCGGTCCGCTCGCACGGGGAACGGAGGTGACGGTCAAGTGAGGGGAGTCGCCGCACCGCTGACGAAGCTCATCGCGTTCGCCGTGGTCACGATCGTCGCGACCTCGCTCCTCGCGGTGACCATCGCCAACGTCAACCTGGCCAGCGCCACGGACTACACCGCGCGGTTCACCGACGTCACGGCGTTGAACGAGGGCGATGACATCCGCATCGCCGGTGTCCGCGTCGGCCAGGTCGACCAGATCAGCGTGGTCGACCGCAGGCTCGCCGAGGTCAAGTTCTCGATCGACGGCGACCGCAAGCTGCCCGAGTCGGTCACCGCGACGATCAAGTACCGCAACCTCGTCGGCCAGCGCTACATCGCGCTGGAGTACGGCACGGGCAAGACCGGGCTGCTGCCCGAGGGCGGCGTGATCCCGTTGGACCGCACCAAGCCCGCGCTCGACCTGACCGTGCTGTTCAACGGCTTCAAGCCGCTGTTCCAGGCGCTGTCGCCGGAGGACGTCAACAAGCTCAGCTTCGAGATCATCCAGGTGCTGCAGGGCGAAGGCGCGTCGATCGACAGCCTGCTCAAGCACACCGCGTCGCTCACGTCCACGCTCGCCGGCAAGGACAAGGTGATCGGCGAGGTCATCGGCAACCTGAACACGGTGCTGGACACCGTGAACTCGCGTGGCGACGACCTGAACAACCTGGTGATCACGTTGCAGCAGCTCGTTTCCGGGCTGGCGCAGGACAAGGACGCGATCGGTGACGCCATCACCGGCATCGGCGACCTGACCAACTCGACCGCGGGGCTGCTCGAACAGGGCCGCCAGCCGTTGAAGGACGACATCGCGAACCTCGGCCTCGTCGCGAAGACGCTGGGCGACAACGAGCAGATCGTCGAGGGCGTGCTGCAGCGTCTGCCGAACAAGCTGGAGACGATCACGCGGACCGCGACCTACGGCTCCTGGTTCAACTTCTTCCTCTGCGAGGGCAGCGGAAAGGTGGCCGTGCCGCCGGTCATCAACGACCCGATTCCGATCACGGCGCTGCCGGTGACACAGCAGAGGTGCCGCCGATGAGCACGAAACGGAACCCGATCGCCGTCGGCGCGATCAGCCTGACCCTCATCACGCTGTTGCTGCTGGCCGCGTTCTACTCCGACGAACTTCCGATCGTCGGCGGCGGCACCAGCTACGCGGCGAACTTCAGCGAGGCCGCGGGCCTGGTGCCGGGCAACGAGGTCCGCGTCGCGGGCGTGAAGGTCGGCAAGGTCACCAAGGTCGGCCTCGACGGCGACAAGGTGCGCGTGACGTTCAAGGTCAAGGACGCCTGGATCGGCGACCGCACGACCGCGATGATCCGCATCAAGACGTTGCTGGGCCAGAAGTTCCTGTCGCTGGACCCGCAGGGCAGCCAGCCGCTGTCCCCGAGCCAGCCGATCCCCAAGGAGCGCACGCTCGCGCCGTACGACGTGAACGAGGCGTTCAACGGCCTGGCGACCACGGTCGGCCAGATCGACACCAAGCAGCTGGCGGACAGCTTCACCGTGCTGTCCGACACCTTCAAGGACTCGCCGGAGCACGTGCGCGGCGCGCTGGACGGGCTGTCCGCGTTGTCGAAGACGATCTCGTCGCGCGACGAGCAGCTGGCGAAGCTGCTGGACAACACCAAGCAGATCACCAAGACGCTGTCCGACCGCAACGAGCAGTTCGAGAAGCTGCTCAGCGACGGCAACGTGCTGCTCGGCGAGCTGCGCAAGCGTCGTGAGGCGATCCACGCGCTGCTCACCGGCACGCAGACGCTCTCGCGCGAGCTGTCCGGTCTGGTGAACGACAACAAGGATCAGCTGCGGCCGGCACTGCAGCAGCTGGAGCGCGTCACGACCATGTTGCAGCGCAACCAGGACAGCCTCGACCGCAGCCTCGGGCTGATGGCGCCGTTCTACCGGGTGTTCGCCAACACCCTGGGCAACGGCCGCTGGTTCGACACCTACATCTGCGGCCTGCTCCCGCCGTCGGTGAACCTCGGCGTCGTCGGGTTCAACGAGGAAGGCTGCCTGCCGCCGGGGGTGCAGCGATGACGACCGCCAACAGCAAGCTGGGCAAGGACATCGGCCGCGCGATCGCCATCGCGTGCGTGCTGGCGCTGGTCGCGTCCTTCGGGATGTGGTGGCTCTTCTCCGGCGCCAACAGCCGCAAGATCACCGCGCACTTCGCCGCGGCCGTGGGCGTGTACCCCGGCTCGGACGTGCGGGTGCTCGGCGTGCGGGTCGGCACCATCGAGGAGGTCGTGCCGGAGGGCAAGGCGGTCCGCGTGGTGCTGAGCGTCGACCGCTCGGTGCGCATCCCTTCGCAGGCGCAGGCCGTCGTGGTCGCGCCCAGCGTCGTGAGCGACCGGTACGTGCAGCTCTCGCCGGTCTACACGGGCGGGCAGACGCTCGGCGACAACGCCGTGATCCCGCGTGAGCGGACGGCGACGCCGGTCGAGCTCGACGATCTGTACGCGTCGCTGGACAAGCTCACCACCGCGCTCGGTCCCAACGGCGCCAACGCCGACGGCGCGCTGGCCGACCTGCTCAACACCGCGGCCAAGAACCTCGACGGCAACGGCCAGTCGCTCAACGACATGCTGAAGAACCTCGGCCAGGCCACCCGCACGCTGTCCGGGTCCAAAGAGGACCTCTTCGCCACGGTCGACAACCTGCAGAAGTTCACCGCGATGCTGGCCGCGAACGACAGTCAGGTGCGGGACTTCAACACGCAGCTCTCGCAGGTCGCGAAGTTCCTCGCCGAGGACCGCGACGACCTCGGCGCCGCGCTGAAGGAGCTGGCCACCGCGCTCGGCCAGGTGCAGGGGTTCATCAAGGACAACCGTGACGTGCTCAAGTCCAATGTGGACAAGCTCTCGACGATCACGCAGGTGCTCGTCAACCAGCGGGCCGCGCTCGCCGAGACGCTCGACGTCGCGCCGCTCGCGCTGGGCAACCTGCAGAACACCTACAACGCCGCGTCCGGCACGCTCGACACGCGGGCGAACATCAACGAGCTCAGCCAGCCGCCGATCGTGCTGATCTGCAAGCTGGTCCAGCAGGCGTCGCCGAACAACGTGCCGCCGGTGCTCGCCCAGACGTGCAAGCAGCTGGAGCCGATCCTGAGCGGCAAGGACAAGCTGCCGACGCCGGCCCAGGTGATCGGCAGCCTCAACGAGGGCAAGCTCCCGCTGCCCCTTCCGCTGGCGGGGGTGCCGAGCAAGTGAAGCGACTCATCGTGGTGATGGCACTGCTCGCGGCGGGCTGTGGTTCCGGCGGGTTCGACGGCGTCTACAACATGCCGCTGCCCGGTGGCGCCGATGTCGGCGACAGCCCGTACCACGTCAAGGTGCGGTTCAAGGACGTCCTGGACCTCGTGCCGCAGGCCGGCGTGAAGGTCAACGACGTGCCGGTCGGCCGGGTCGAGAAGATCGACCTCGCGCCGGACGGCTGGACCGCCGAGGTGACGCTGCTGGTCAACGGCGACGTCTCGTTGCCGGCCAACGCGTTCGCGAAGCTGCGGCAGTCCGCGTTGCTCGGCGAGAAGTACGTCGAGCTGGGCAAACCGCAGGACGGGACCGGGAAGCTCGCGAACGACGCGGTCATCCCGATCGAGCGGACCAACCGCAACCCCGAGGTCGAAGAGGTCTTCGGCGCGTTGTCGTTGCTGCTCAACGGTGGTGGCGTCGCGCAGTTGCAGAACATCACCAAGGAGCTCAACAACGCGCTGTCCGGCAACGAGGCCGAGATCCGCTCGCTGCTGGGCAACCTGGACAAGTTCGTCGGCGACCTGGACGCGCACAAGGCCGAGATCGTCCGCGCGCTGGACGGCCTCAACCGGCTCGGCGGCACGCTCGCCGCGCAGAACCAGCAGCTCGGCACGGCCATCACGGACCTCGGACCGGGCCTCAAGGTGCTCAGCGACCAGCGCACCCAGCTGGTCACGCTGCTGCAGTCGCTCGACAAGCTGTCCGACGTCGCGGTCGACACGGTGAACAAGAGCCGTGACGACATCGTCGCGAACCTCAAGGCGCTGCAGCCGACGCTGCAGAAGCTCGTCGAGTCCGGCCAGAACCTGCCGAAGGCGTTCGAACTGCTGCTGACCTACCCGTTCCCGGACGCCGCGGTCGACGGCATCAAGGGCGACTACACGAACCTCTACGCCGACCTCGACCTGAACCTGGGCACGGTGCTGGACAACCTGAGCCGGTCGCGGCAGTCGCCGCTCGACGGGATCCTGCCGCCCAGCACACCGTTGCCGCTGCCCAACCTGCCGCTGCCCCTCGGGCAGAGCGGCAGCACCGGGCTGGGCGACGTGCTGGGCGGGCTGCTGGGAGGTGGCAAGTGATCACCCGAGGGACGAAGGTCAAGATCGTCGCGTTCGTGCTGATCGCGTTGCTCGGCATCAGCTACGTCAGCGCCAACTACGTGGGCCTGTTCAAGCGGTCCACGTACACGGTGACGATGCAGCTCGCCGACTCCGGCGGCATCTTCTCCAACGCCGAGGTCACCTACCGCGGTGTCACCATCGGCCGCGTCGGGGCCATGCGTCTCACGCCGGACGGCATCGACGTCGACCTGGAGATCCAGCCGGACGCGCCGCGTGTCTCGGCGGACACCGAGGCCGTCGTCGCGAACCGGTCGGCCGTGGGTGAGCAGTTCGTCGACCTGCGCCCGAAGAACGGCGACGGGCCGTACCTGCAGGCCGGGTCGGTCATCCCGCGCAGCGCGACGAAGACGCCGCCGCCGGTGGACAACCTGCTGACGAACCTGGACGCGTTCGCCAAGTCCGTGCCGACCGACTCGCTCAAGACGGTCGTGGACGAGCTGCACAACGCGTTCAACGGCACCGGCGGCGACCTGCAGGTGCTGCTGGACAACACCCAGTCGTTCACGCAGGCCGCCAAGGACCACCTGCCGCAGACCACCGCGTTGCTGCGCGACGGCAAGATCGTGCTGACCACGCAGGCCGCGCAGGGCAGTGCCATCCGGTCGTTCTCCGCGGACCTCAAGCTCGTCGCCGAGCAGCTGAAGGTGTCCGACGGCGACCTGCGCCGGCTGATCGCCGCGGTGCCGCCGGTGTCCGAGCAGGTCTCCGGTCTGCTGCGGGAGAGCGGCCCGAACCTGGGCGTGGTGTTCGCGAACCTGCTCACGACGTCGAACATCCTGGTGACCAGGCGCGACGGCCTCGAGCAGATCGCCGTCACGTACCCGCTGGCCGTCGGCGGTGGCTTCACCGTCGTGCCCGGCGACGGCACCTCGCACTTCGGCCTCGCGCTGAACCTCTTCGACCCCGCGCCGTGCACGGTCGGCTACGAGGGCACGAAGATCCGGAAGGGCACCGACACCACTCCGGCGGCCCTGAACACGCAGGCCTACTGTGCCCTTGCCCGCGGATCGGCCACCTCGGTTCGCGGATCGCAGAATGCGCCGTACGGTGGAACGCCGACGACCCCGGTCGGCAACGCGACGACCCAGCCGGGCCAGGAGCCGACCCAGGCCGCCGAGCCCCCGCTGCTGACCAGCCTCGGTCAGCTGCTGGGTCTGCCGAACTAGTAGGGAGCTGTTGCAAGTGAACGTCCGACTGGTCACCGCGATCACCGCTGTCCTGGCGGTGCTCGCCTTCGGGTACGCCGCGTGGGCCGGGGTGTCCTGGTACAGCGCGTCGCACAGCGACTCGTCGGAGTTCGCCGCGCACCGCGACGAGGCGCTCGCCGCGGGGCAGACCGGCATCAACAACTTCCTGACGCTGGACTACCACAAGGTGGACGAGGACCTGAACCGCTGGCTCAGCTCGTCGACCGGTGAGCTGCGGGCCGAGATCGACAAGGACAAGGACGCCCGGAAGAAGCAGCTCGTCGACGCCAAGACGGTGACGACGTCGAAGGTGCTCGACGCCGCGGTGACCGAGCTGGACGACCGGTCCGGCAAGGCGAAGGTCATCGCCGTCGTGGAGAGCACGGTGACCCCGGAGGGCGGCCAGGCCGTCCGCAAGGTCAACCGGTACATCACCGAGCTCACCCGTACCGAGGACGGGTGGAAGCTCAGCCAGCTCGGCCCCCTGCGGGCCGGCGGCGCCTGAGCAACCCCGTACTCCGAGGATTGGATTCCGCACGTGCCCCCCATCCGCCGCCGCCCCGTCCCCACGCCGCCAGCCGGTGGCCGTCCCAAGGTCGCCGGGCTGCACCGCCGCGCCGACGTCCCCGGCGAGGAGTCCACCGAGGTCACCCAGGCCTTCGTGGAGGACGTGGCCGCCGAGGAGAGCACCGCCGAGACCACGCCCGAGACCAAGGCCGCCGCGACCAACGCCCCCTCGACCAAGGCCCAGAAGAAGGCGCCGAAGAAGGCCGAGGCCGAGGTCGCCGAGCCGCTCGACGCCCCCAAGCCGTGGCAGCCGAGCTGGGTGCTGGCCGGGGCGCTGCTGGTCGTCGCGCTGCTGCTGGGCGGGCTCGGGTTCTGGTTCCAGCAGCAGGCCGGCAAGACGTCCTTCGACGCCGCGCTGGTCGACGCCAACGCGACGTCCGAGGTGAACGGCCAGGTCAGGGAGGGCGTCGAGAAGGCGTTCTCGTACAACTTCGCGGACGTCGCCGCCACCGAGAAGGCCGCGAACGAGCTGCTCACGGGCAAGGCGAAGTGCCAGTACAACGCCGTGTTCGGCCCGGTGAAAACGCTGGCGCCCGAGCAGAAGCTCGTCGTCACGGTGAAGGTCGTCGCGAGCGCGGTGAGCTCGTTGAAGGACGACCACGCGACCGTGCTGGTGTTCGTCGACCAGGTCACGACCCGCACGACGGACAACCAGACCGGCGGCGGCACGGCCATGCTCCGCGCGGGGGCGCAGAAGGCCGACGGGCGCTGGAAGATCGACAACATGGAGATGTTCGGCCAGACCGCTGAGCAGGCCGAGCAGATGAAACAGTGTCGGTGAAAGCCTTTCTAGGACCCGACACACGTGATCTCGATCACAGTTTCACGGTCCGAACTCGTGGCGCTCTGTAAAGCCGCTTGAAGAACGCCAACCTTTCACCAAATCGACCGTACTCGTGTTTCCGCAGGTCAAAACCCGTGACTGCCGGTGAACGCCGCTTCCTCCACAGGGGTGATCGCGCCGTGGCATCTTGACTGCGCGCTCATGTGGGGTCACTCTGTCGGTGAACACGAGAAAGGTCCTTCCAGGTGCCTCTCGACAGTCGCCGTGCGCGTGGCTAGACTGCCCCTTTGCGCTGCCCATTTTCCGCTTGCCCTTCGCCGAGAGCGTGGATAGCTGGGCATCGCCGCACCCTTGACAGCCGTGCTAGTTCGCTCTAGCCAGCTACATGTCCCTGGAAGGACGCATCTTGGCGATCTCTCGCGCGACCAAGGCCACTGCTGCGACCAACTCCACGTCGGGGATTCCTGGAGCGCCCAAGCGGGTCAGTTTCGCAAAGATCAACGAACCGCTTTCGACGCCCAACCTGCTCGACCTGCAGATTCAGTCCTTCGAATGGCTCACCGGCGACGAGGCGTGGTTCCAGCGTCGCGTCGACGCCGGCGACGAGACCCCCACGAGCGGCCTCGAAGAGGTCCTCAACGAGATCTCGCCGATCGAGGACTTCTCCGGCTCCATGTCCCTGTCCTTCTCCGACCCGCGCTTCGACGAGGTCAAGGCCTCGACCGAAGAGTGCAAGGACAAGGACATGACGTACGCGGCCCCGTTGTTCGTCACGGCGGAGTTCACCAACCACACCACTGGCGAGATCAAGAGCCAGACGGTGTTCATGGGTGACTTCCCGATGATGACCGACAAGGGCACGTTCATCATCAACGGCACCGAGCGCGTCGTGGTCTCCCAGCTCGTCCGTTCGCCCGGCGTTTACTACGACACCGCGGTGGACAAGACGACCGACAAGGACGTCTTCAGCGTCAAGATCATCCCGTCCCGGGGTGCCTGGCTGGAGTTCGACGTCGACAAGCGCGACACCGTTGGTGTCCGCATCGACCGCAAGCGACGTCAGCCCGTCACGGTGCTGCTGAAGGCACTGGGCTGGAGCACGGAACAGATCCGCGAGCGGTTCGCGTTCAGCGAGACGTTGCTGACCACGCTCGAGAAGGACCACACCGCAGGCACCGACGAGGCGTTGCTCGACATCTACCGGAAGCTGCGTCCGGGCGAGCCGCCGACGAAGGAGTCGGCGCAGGCGCTGCTGGAGAACCTGTTCTTCAAGGACAAGCGCTACGACCTCGCCAAGGTCGGCCGGTACAAGGTCAACAAGAAGCTCGGCCTGGACATCGACATCAACACCGGTGTGCTGACCGAGGACGACATCGTCACGACGATCGAGTACCTGGTCCGCCTGCACGCCGGTGAGACCAGCATGCAGCCTGGCGAGACCGAGGTGCCGGTCGAGGTCGACGACATCGACCACTTCGGCAACCGCCGCCTGCGCACCGTCGGCGAGCTGATCCAGAACCAGATCCGGGTCGGCCTCTCCCGCATGGAGCGCGTGGTCCGCGAGCGGATGACCACCCAGGACGTCGAGGCGATCACGCCGCAGACCCTGATCAACATCCGCCCGGTCGTCGCCGCGATCAAGGAGTTCTTCGGAACCTCCCAGCTGTCGCAGTTCATGGACCAGACCAACCCCCTCGCGGGCCTGACCCACAAGCGCCGCCTCTCGGCGCTGGGTCCGGGTGGTCTGTCCCGTGAGCGGGCCGGCATGGAGGTCCGTGACGTCCACCCGTCGCACTACGGCCGCATGTGCCCGATCGAGACGCCGGAAGGCCCGAACATCGGCCTGATCGGTTCGCTCTCGTCGTACGCGCGGGTCAACCCGTTCGGCTTCATCGAGACGCCGTACCGCAAGGTCGTCGACGGCCGGGTCACCGACCAGATCGACTACCTGACGGCGGACGAAGAGGACCGCTACGTCAAGGCGCAGGCGAACTCGCCGACCGACGCTGACGGCAACTTCCTCGAGGAGAAGGTCCTCGTCCGCAAGAAGGGCGGCGAGGTCGAGTTCATCGACCCGAGCAACGTCGACTACATGGACGTCTCGCCGCGCCAGATGGTGTCGGCCGCGACGGCCATGATCCCGTTCCTCGAGCACGACGACGCGAACCGCGCCCTGATGGGTGCGAACATGCAGCGTCAGGCGGTGCCGCTGCTGCGCAGCGAGTCCCCGCTGGTCGGTACCGGCATGGAGCTGCGTGCCGCGGTCGACGCCGGTGACGTCGTCGTCGCCAAGAAGACGGGTGCGGTCGAGGAGGTCTCCGCCGACTACATCACGGTCATGGCGGACGACGGCTCGCGGCAGACCTACGGCCTGCACAAGTTCCGCCGGTCGAACCAGGGCACCTGTATCAACCAGAAGCCCATCGTCAACGAGGGCGACCGCGTTGAAGAGGGCCAGGTCCTGGCTGACGGCCCGTGCACCGAGAACGCCGAGATGGCGCTCGGCAAGAACCTGCTCGTGGCGATCATGCCGTGGGAAGGCCACAACTACGAGGACGCGATCATCCTGTCGCAGCGCCTCGTGCAGGACGACGTTCTCACCTCGATCCACATCGAGGAGCACGAGATCGACGCCCGCGACACGAAGCTGGGCGCCGAGGAGATCACCCGGGACATCCCGAACGTCTCCGAGGAGGTCCTGGCCGACCTCGACGAGCGCGGCATCATCCGGATCGGCGCCGAGGTCCAGCCCGGCGACATCCTGGTCGGCAAGGTCACGCCCAAGGGTGAGACCGAGCTGACCCCGGAGGAGCGCCTGCTCCGCGCGATCTTCGGTGAGAAGGCGCGCGAGGTCCGCGACACCTCGCTCAAGGTGCCGCACGGCGAGTACGGCAAGGTCATCGGTATCCGCGTCTTCAGCCGTGAGGACGACGACGAGCTGCCTCCGGGCGTCAACGAGCTCGTCCGCGTCTACGTGGCCCAGAAGCGCAAGATCCAGGACGGTGACAAGCTCGCCGGCCGCCACGGCAACAAGGGCGTCATCGGCAAGATCCTCCCCGTCGAGGACATGCCGTTCCTCGAGGACGGCACGCCGGTCGACATCGTGCTGAACACGCACGGTGTGCCGCGTCGTATGAACATCGGCCAGGTGCTGGAGACCCACCTCGGGTGGATCGCCAAGCAGGGCTGGAGCGTCAACGGCGACCCGGACTGGGCGAAGAACCTGCCGGAGGAGCTGTACGAGGTCGAGCCCGGCACGCGCACCGCGACCCCGGTGTTCGACGGCGCTCGCGAGGAGGAGATCACGGGCCTGCTCGGCTCGACGATCCCGAACCGCGACGGCGAGCGGATGGTCAAGGAGAACGGCAAGGCGCAGCTCTTCGACGGCCGCTCCGGCGAGCCGTACCCGTTCCCGGTGTCCGTCGGCTACATGTACATCCTGAAGCTGCTGCACCTGGTCGACGACAAGATCCACGCCCGTTCGACCGGCCCGTACTCGATGATCACGCAGCAGCCGCTGGGTGGTAAGGCGCAGTTCGGTGGTCAGCGGTTCGGTGAGATGGAGTGCTGGGCGATGCAGGCGTACGGCGCCGCATACACCCTGCAGGAGCTGCTCACGATCAAGTCCGACGACGTGCTCGGCCGCGTGAAGGTCTACGAGGCCATCGTCAAGGGCGAGAACATCCCGGAACCCGGCATCCCGGAGTCCTTCAAGGTGCTGCTCAAGGAGCTGCAGTCGCTGTGCCTCAACGTCGAGGTCCTGTCTTCGGACGGTGCCGCGATCGAGATGCGCGACGGCGACGACGAGGACCTGGAGCGCGCGGCAGCGAACCTCGGCATCAACCTGTCGCGGTCCGAGTCGCCCTCCGTCGACGACGTCGTCAACTAGCCCTCGCCGGTCACCGGGGCATGCCTCCCGCTCGCCCCGGTGACCTTCCGACCAGCTCCTTTGCCACCGATCTAAAAAGGGGAAGAGAGTAGACGTGCTCGACGTCAACTTCTTCGATGAGCTCCGCATCGGTCTCGCGACCGCGGACGACATCCGCCAGTGGTCCTACGGCGAGGTCAAGAAGCCCGAGACCATCAACTACCGCACGCTCAAGCCTGAGAAGGACGGCTTGTTCTGCGAGAAGATCTTCGGTCCCACCAGGGACTGGGAGTGCTACTGCGGCAAGTACAAGCGCGTTCGGTTCAAGGGCATCATCTGTGAGCGCTGCGGCGTCGAGGTGACCCGTGCGAAGGTGCGCCGTGAGCGGATGGGCCACATCGAGCTCGCCGCTCCCGTCACGCACATCTGGTACTTCAAGGGCGTTCCCAGCCGGTTGGGCTACCTGCTCGACCTGGCCCCCAAGGACCTCGAGAAGATCATCTACTTCGCCGCCTACGTGATCGTGGGCGTCAACACCGAGCTGCGCCACAACGACCTGCCCACGCTCGAGAACGAGATGCAGGTCGAGCGCAAGCGCGTCGAGAACAAGCGCGACGCCGACGTCGAGGCCCGCGCGCAGAAGCTCGAGGCCGACCTCGCCGAGCTGGAGGCGGAGGGCGCCAAGTCCGACGTCCGCCGCAAGGTGAAGGAGGGCGGCGAGCGCGAGATGCGCCAGCTCCGCGACCGGGCCCAGCGTGAGCTGGACCGGCTCGACGAGATCTGGAGCACCCTCACCAAGCTCGAGAAGGGTCAGCTGATCGCGGACGAGCTCCTGTACCGGGAGCTGTACGACCGCTACGGCGACTACTTCGAGGGCGCGATGGGCGCCGAGGCCATCCAGAAGCTGCTGGGTGACTACGACGTCGACGCCGAGGCCGACATCCTGCGCGAGACGATTCGCAGCGGTAAGGGCCAGAAGAAGCTGCGTGCCCTCAAGCGGTTGAAGGTCGTCGCCGCGTTCCAGGCGACCCGCAACAACCCGCAGGGCATGGTGCTCGACTGCGTCCCGGTGATCCCGCCGGACCTGCGTCCGATGGTGCAGCTGGACGGTGGCCGCTTCGCGACCTCCGACCTGAACGACCTGTACCGCCGCGTGATCAACCGCAACAACCGCCTCAAGCGACTGATCGACCTCGGCGCGCCCGAGATCATCGTCAACAACGAGAAGCGGATGCTGCAGGAGGCCGTCGACGCGCTGTTCGACAACGGCCGCCGCGGTCGCCCGGTCACCGGTCCCGGTAACCGCCCGCTGAAGTCGCTGTCCGACCTGCTGAAGGGCAAGCAGGGCCGGTTCCGCCAGAACCTGCTCGGCAAGCGTGTCGACTACTCCGGCCGTTCGGTCATCGTGGTCGGCCCGCAGCTCAAGCTGCACCAGTGCGGTCTGCCCAAGCAGATGGCGCTGGAGCTCTTCAAGCCGTTCGTGATGAAGCGGCTGGTCGACCTCAACCACGCGCAGAACATCAAGTCCGCCAAGCGGATGGTCGAGCGTGCGCGCCCGGCCGTGTGGGACGTGCTGGAAGAGGTCATCACCGAGCACCCGGTGCTGCTGAACCGTGCACCCACGCTGCACCGCCTCGGCATCCAGGCCTTCGAGCCGCAGCTGGTCGAGGGCAAGGCCATCCAGCTGCACCCGCTGGTCTGTGAGGCGTTCAACGCCGACTTCGACGGTGACCAGATGGCTGTTCACCTGCCGCTGTCGGCCGAGGCGCAGGCCGAGGCCCGCGTGCTGATGCTGTCGTCCAACAACATCCTGTCCCCGGCGTCCGGCAAGCCGCTGGCCATGCCGCGTCTGGACATGGTGACGGGTCTGTACCACCTGACCCGCCACAAGGAGGGCGACCTGGGCGAGGGCCTCGCGTTCTCGTCGCCGGCCGAGGCGCTGATGGCGTTCGACCGCAAGGTCCTGGGCCTGCAGGCGATGGCGAAGATCCGGATCACGGACAAGTCGCCGGCCCGCGGCGAGGAGCCCGAGGGCTGGGAGCCCGGTCAGCCGTGGCTGGCCGAGACCACCCTGGGCCGGGTCCTGTTCAACGAGATCCTTCCGCAGGACTACGCCTTCATCAACGAGGTCATGCCCAAGAAGCGGCAGGCCGTGATCATCAACGACCTCGCCGAGCGGTACCCGATGGTCACCGTCGCCCGGACGCTGGACAAGCTGAAGGACGCCGGTTTCTACTGGGCCACCCGTTCCGGCGTGACCGTCGCGATCTCGGACGTCCTCGTGCCGGAGGCCAAGCAGGGCATCCTCGAGGAGCACGAGCGTCTCGCGGAGGCCGTCGAGAAGCGCTACCAGCGCGGTCAGCTCTCCAACGCGGAGCGCAACAACGAGCTGGTCAAGGTGTGGACCAAGGCCACCGAAGAGGTCGCCGAGGTCATGGAGGCCAACTTCCCCGAGGACAACCCGATCCGCATGATCGTGAAGTCCGGCGCGGCGGGCAACATGACCCAGGTCCGCTCGCTCGCGGGTATGCGTGGTCTGGTCACGAACCCGAAGGGTGAGTACATCCCGCGTCCGATCAAGCACTCGTTCCGCGAGGGCCTGTCGGTGCTGGAGTACTTCATCGCGACCCACGGTGCCCGCAAGGGTCTGGCCGACACCGCGCTTCGTACCGCCGACTCGGGTTACCTGACCCGTCGTCTGGTGGACGTCTCGCAGGACGTCATCATCCGCGAGGTCGACTGTGGCACCACGCGCGGCGTGAACATGACGGTCGGCGAGCAGCTGGGCGACAAGGTCGGCCTGCACGAGTTCGCGCAGACCTCCGTGTACGCGCGGACCGTGGCGGACGACATCCTCGACGCGCAGGGCAACCTGGTGCTCAACCGCGGCGACGACCTGGGCGACCCCGCCCTGGAGCGCCTGGTCGAGGCCGGCGTGCTGCGGGTCAAGGTCCGCTCCGTGCTGACCTGTGAGTCCGCGGTCGGTGTGTGTGCGTCCTGCTACGGCCGTTCGATGGCGACCGGCAAGCTGGTCGACGTCGGCGAGGCCGTCGGTATCGTCGCCGCCCAGTCGATCGGTGAGCCCGGTACGCAGCTGACGATGCGTACGTTCCACCAGGGTGGTGTCGCCGGTGACGACATCACCACCGGTCTGCCCCGTGTGCAGGAGCTCTTCGAGGCTCGTGTGCCGAAGGGCAAGGCGCCTATCGCGGACGTCGACGGCCGGGTGCGCATCGAGGACGGCGACCGCTTCTACAAGATCACGCTCATCCCGGACGACGGTTCCGAGGAGATCGTGTTCGAGAAGCTGTCGAAGCGTCAGCGGCTCGCCAACACCCCGACCGGCCCGCTGCAGGACGGCGACCACGTGTCCGTCGGCCAGCAGCTGCTGGAAGGTACGCCCGACCCGCACGAGGTGCTGCGCGTCATGGGTCCGCGTGAGGCCCAGCTGCACCTGGTGCAGGAAGTGCAGAAGGTGTACCGCGCCCAGGGTGTGGCCATCCACGACAAGCACATCGAGGTCATCGTGCGGCAGATGCTCCGCCGCGTGACGATCATCGACTCGGGCGCCACGGAGTTCCTGCCCGGTTCCCTCGTGGAGCGGGCCGACTTCGAGTCCGGTAACCGCGCTGTCGTCGCCGAGGGCGGCGAGCCGGCTTCGGGTCGTCCGGTGCTGATGGGTATCACGAAGGCGTCGCTGGCCACCGACTCGTGGCTGTCCGCCGCCTCCTTCCAGGAGACCACGCGTGTCCTGACCGACGCCGCCATCAACGGCCGGTCGGACAAGCTGATCGGCCTGAAGGAGAACGTGATCATCGGTAAGTTGATCCCGGCTGGTACGGGGATCAACCGGTACCGCAACATCCAGGTCCAGCCCACGGAGGAGGCGCGCGCTGCCGCGTACGCCATTCCTTCTTACGACGACGGCTACTACACGCCGGACGTCTTCGGGACTGGCACCGGTGCTGCTGTGCCGCTCGACGACTACGACTTCGGTCGCGACTACCGCTAGTCCGTAGCTGAAACGGCCCCCGGAGCCTCCCTTGGGTTCTAGGGGTCGTTGCAACACCTGAGTTCAGGGGTTGCAGTGTTCGAGATCCGTGAGGACCGGTCGCCGCAGGGACGTAAGAAGTTGGTGGCGGAACGCCGGCAATATCTTGATCTTGTGGCGAAGGGTGTGGGCACCGCCGAGGCGTGCCGGGTGGTCGGGATCAACCGGCGGACCGGGTACCGGTGGCGGTACGGACGAGCAAGTAAGGCCAAGGCCGGGCGGAAGGCGAACCTGCCTCCCGCCCGGCCTGAGCCGTCCTCGGGCCGGTTCCTGTCGGTCGACGAGCGGATCGTGATCGCCGATGGGCTGCGAGCGGGCCGCTCGCAACGGTCGATCGCGGTCGAGCTGGGCCGCCCGCCGTCCACGATCAGCCGGGAGATCGCCCGCAACTCTCATCCCGGCTCGGGCGATTACCGGCCGCACGCGGCCCAGGACCGGGCCGAGCAGCGGCGCCCACGGCCCAAGATCGGCAAGATCACCGCCTGCCCCGAGTTGCGCGATCTCGTGCAGGGCATGCTGGACGACCGGTGCAGTCCTGAGCAGATCAGCCGTCGGCTGCGCCGCGACCATCCCGACCGGCCGGAGCTGCACGTGACCCACGAGACGATCTACCAGACTCTCTACCTGCAAGGCCGCGGCGAACTACGCCGCGAGCTCGCACGAGCGCTGCGCACCGGCCGCACCATCCGCAAGCCCCGCCGTGCACCAGACCAGCGCCAGCCCCGGTTCACCCACCCGATGATCATGATCAGTGAACGGCCCGCCGAGGCCGAGGACCGCGCCGTCCCCGGCCACTGGGAAGGCGATCTGATCATCGGCGGTGGCGGCACCTCGGCAATCGGCACCCTGGTCGAACGCGCCACCCGCTACGTGCTGCTCGTGCATCTGCCCGAACGTCATGACGCCGAGACCGTCCGCGACGGCCTCATCCACACGATCTCCACCCTGCCCACTCATCTGCGGCAGTCCCTGACCTGGGATCAAGGCTCGGAAATGGGCCGCCACCACGAGTTCAGCGTCGCTACCGGCATGCCCGTCTACTTCTGCGATCCCCACAGCCCCTGGCAGCGCGGTTCCAACGAGAACACCAACGGCCTGCTACGCCAGTACTTCCCCAAAGGCAGCGACCTGTCCGTCCACACCCCCGACGAGCTGGCCGCCGTCGCCGCCCAGCTCAACCGCCGCCCACGCAAAACGCTCGGCTGGGACACCCCAGCCGAGCGCTTGACTAAGCTCCTGACCGAAGCCAGTTGATCACCCGTGTTGCAACGACCCCTGGAATTCGCCTCCCGCTCCGGGGGCCGTTTTGCTTTCGTGTGCGACGCGGTGGCTTCCGTGCGTGGTTGCGTCTGTGTTGACGCGGTGGCTTTCGTGCGCGGGGCTCCGCCCCGGACCCCGGCTCAGCTCAAAGAGGGGGTCCCCTCCGGGCCCTTGTTCCGTAGTGGGTCGCCTTGGGGTGGTGGGCCCCTCCCGTCGCATCGCACCAGAGGCAGCCACATCCGAAACCCCTGGTCAAGCCGAAAAGCGTGGCTTGACCAGGGGTTTCGGATGCGGCAGGGCTTCGCCTGCGATGCGACGGGAGGGGTCCACCACCAGCTGGTTTAGCGCGCTGGCGCGCGGGCTTCGGGACTGCGCGCTGGCTTCGGGACTGCGCGCGAGTTTCGGGACTGTCGGTCCCTCTCGCTAGCCTGGATACGGGGGCAGCTCAGCTCGCCAGCCCGCCGACATACCCCCAGCCGACCGTAGCGCGAGGGTCCGACAACCCCGGCCACCGAGCGGTCCGCCCCGCCGTACGTGCCCGACCTCGCGCGAGTCCCACCCTCCCGCACCCCGAGTCCCACCCTCCCGCACCCCGAGTCCCACCTCGGTGCGCGCGAGTCCTCAGCTCAGCCCCGGCGAGTTGCCCCTTCAGCCCGCGAGTTGCCCCTTCAGCCCCGGCGTGTTCCCCATTCGGCACCCCCGAGTTGCCCGTTCAGCCCAGGTCGCCGGGGCCCCTGCGGCGGGCGCGCGCCAAGGCGCGGGCGCGTTGGACGAGGTCGTCGATCAGGTCGTCGTCGGCCAGCGGCGGCGTTCGGGTGTCGTCCGAGCAGCAAGGAGGCTTCATCCGCTTCTCGGACAGCTTCGGGCGGACACCGGCCATCTCGTACAGCACGTCGTAGAGGTTGCGGCCGGGGTCGTCGTCGTGTGGCCCGACCAGCAGGACCCAGACAGATCTGGGGGAGGGGAACGCCACCACCACGCGGTCAGCACCCCGCAGGTGTTTGACGCATAGGCGTGGCAGGGGTTCTGGGCCGGTGACGCGGTAGCCGAGTGCCGCGCAGCCGGAGTGCGCCAGTTCGTCCAGGAAGCGGTCGTAGGCGACGCGCGCTCGGCCTCTCAGGCCGGCTGCCTGGGTGCTGGCTGTGTGGGTTTCGAAGACTTCGATCAAGGAGAGCGGACCACGCGTCCTTTGCCGTTGCGCATCTCATCCAGCGAGGTGGCAAGGTCGGTGCGGTCTAGTAGCGACTGGTCGCTCAGGCGGCGGTGGACCTCGTCCAGCAGGCCGCGGTTCTTGCCTGCTCGGCGCAGGTCGGAGACCAGGTGGAGTACCTCGTGCAGGCGGACAGTGTCCAGGAGCATGCGGGGTTCCTGGCTGTGGATCTGCAGGACGCCCTCGCGGGCCCACGCCTTCACGGTCTTCTCGGTCAGGTCCAGGAGCTCGCCCGCTACTACCGGGCGGACCGGCGGGGCCTGGCGCAGGGTGCGGTTCACCACGCCTACCAGCTTGTGGCGGCGTTCGTCGTCTGCTGCCATCGACGAAGCTACTTCCTCGATCTCCTCGATCGCGGAGAACAGATCGCGGATCTGAGCGGCCTCGGTTGCAACGGACATGACTCCTCCTCCCGCTGACTACCGATTATCACCCTGTTTTTCGGTAGTCGTCAACGGCCCCGGAGCAGGGTTCCGGGGCCGCGCGGCTAGGTCACGAGGAGAAGAACAGGCCCGCGAGGCCGTGGTGCTTGCGGTGGCCGTAGTGGTAGTGCACGGGCTGGTGGTGGGCGGCACCCCACGCGGGCTGGGCCGGGGCCGGGTAGTGGGCCGCGGGCGGCGGAGGGGGCGGCGGGGCCGCGACCTGGGCCTCGAGGCGCGTGATGGCCTCGAGCTCGCCATAGTCGAGGAAGACCCCACGGCAGCCGTCACACTGCTCGATGTGGACCCCCATGCGGTCGAACGTGCGCATGTTGGCATGACACTTGGGACACTGCATCGCGTGAGCCTCCTGAAAGGGACCGGACAAAAACGATATTAGCCGTGCGCCGACGCCACGATGCGGTCACACGTTTCCAAGAGCGCGTCCTTCGCGTCCGTGTTCATGATGATGGCCCGCGCGGCCATCTGAACGATGAACGCACGAGCTGGGACGTCCAGGATCGCCCATGGTTCCCCTGGCAGCGCGATTCCGCCCGCTGAGCGGTACGCGTCCAGGAAACGTGTCCACAGGTCGGCGGGGAGGATGCCCGCCGCGTACAGCGCCGCCGGGCGCGCCAGGTCCCACACGGGGGCGCCCGCGCCCAGGTCGTCCACGTCGATCAACAGCCACTCGTCGCGGTGCACCAGCTGGCCCAGGTGGTAGTCGCCGTGGATCAGCGAACTGCCTGGCAGCTCCAGCGGCGGCAACGTCGCGAACGCCCTCAGCACCAGGTCCGCGCCCGGCGCCTCCGGCGGTAGCGCGTGTACCGCGCGCAGGATCCGGTCGTGCGCCGTGGACGGCAGCCCGTCGAACGGGATGGCGTGCAGCCGCGCCAGCAGCGTGGCGCTCTCCTCCCACGGCGCCCGGTCCGGGTCCGCCTGGCTCACCGGTGTGCCATACGGCCACAACGTCACCGGCCGGCCGTCGATCTCCACCGGCTCCGGCGAGATCGGCGGCAGCATCAGGCCCGGCAGGTCCGCCGCGATCCGCATGCGGGCCGCCAGCGCCTCGACGTCCGTGCCCTCCGCGTGCGCCTTCGCCACCACGTCGCCGACACGCACGACGACCACGTCGTCGTGCGTGCCCAGCACCTCGGGCTCGGCCTGCGACCCGGTGAGGGCCGCCATGGCGGCGACGAGGCTCATCTGGTGATGCAGATCGTCAACGTCGGCCGCGAGTACGTCTGCGGCTCGTCGCTTCCGCACACCGCCGGGTCGTTCTTGCCGTCGACGACCTTGGACACCTTCCGGGCCGAACCGCCGCACGCCGTCCGCTGATACGTGTTCGAGTCGACCGCGTTGAGGCAGTCGCCCTGCTTCACGTTGAGCACGAAGCACTGGCGCGTCTTGCGCTCGGTCTTCTTGTTGCGGATCGACGTGTCCTCGACGTAGTCGCCGCGCGGGCACGACGGGCTGCGCCCGCTCACCGTGTCGACGAGCCTGTACATCGCCTCCGGTTTCGAACAGTCCACTTTCGACAGTTCGTACCGGTTGCGGGACATGTCCTTCACCTCGGCGCAGTCGCCGACGCTCGGCGTGCTGGTCCACACGCCGCACCCGCTCAGGAGCAACGCGACGGCGACGGCGACGGCGATCCTCATGGCTTCACCATGCAGATCGTCTTAGCAGGCTTCGAGTACGTGTAGGCCTCGAGACCGCCCGAACAGAGCGTGTCGTCCGCCTTGCCCTCGACGACTTTCGCGACCTTCAGCTCGGCCGACGCGCAGGGCACCCGCTCGCTCAGGGTGTTGTTCGCGTACTTGTGCGCTTTGAGGCAGTCGCCTTCCTTCACGTTCAACGTGTAGCAGGTCAACGTGTCGGTCCTGCTCTTGCGGGAACCGGTGTCGCGGGTCGTCTTGTAGTCGCCGTCCGGACACTTCGGCGACCGGGCGGTGACGGTGTCGGCGACGTAGTACATCGCCTCCGACGAGCCGCAGTCGGCCTGCACGAGCTCGACCTTGCCGTGATCCTTTTCCTTGGCCTCGGCGCACTCGCCCACGTCCGGGGTCGAGGTCGCGATGAAGTAGATCATCACGCCGACGCCGGCGAGGACCACCGTCGCGACGATGATCCCCAGCCGGGTCACTTTGGGCTTCTTGCCGACCGGGTGCGGCTGTTGGTACTGCTGGTGCCACTGGGCAGGAACCGACACGTCATCTCTCCGGTCAGATGGACAGCTTGCGGTCGACTTCGGACGCGTCCGGTGCTTCGTCGGTCATCATGCCGATGACGTCCGGGCCACCCTCCACGGCATTCGTGCCGAGCGTGGTACCGGCAGCGCCCAAGGCGTCCTTTCCGAACGCCTGAGCGGATCCCTTCCAGCCACCGGGACCGACCCCTGGGCCGCCCCTGAAGGTGTTCATGGCGTCCTTGCCGGCGAACTTCTCGGCGGCGTTGCGCCACCACTTGGGGCCCGCGAGCTTGCCGGAGAGCACCTTGAACACCCGGCCGATCTTCTGCAGGATCTGCGTCACCTTCTGCACGATCTTCGCGACCCGTGAGGTCGTGACGCCGACCTCGACCGCGGTGGCGCCCGCCGCCGCGACCTCGGAGGCTCCGCAGGTCGGGACAGCGGCGGCCTGTGCCGCCAGCCACGTGATGATCAACCACTCGATCAGTGAAGCGATGAGGTCCATGACCAGGTCGTAGGCCGTCTTCATCAGCGCCTTGCTGCCGTTGAGCAGCGCAACGATGCTCTCGGCCTCGCCGCCGGTCTCCATGATGCCCTCGGCGAACTCGCTCAACCGCTCGCGGCTCGCGCCAGACGCCTCGCCGTGCCAGGACTGCAGGCCCGTCTCGACCGTGTCGGCGAACTTCTCGCCCATCGCCTTCAGGTCCTTGGCCACTTGCTCGAACTTCTCGGCGGCGTTGCCGAGCTCCTCCTCGTCGCCGGTGACGAGCTTCAGGGCGTCGTCCAGCGGCTTGATCAGATCGATGAGGAACCCGAGCCCGAAGGTGAGCAGCGTGTGGAGCGGGTCCTGGATGAACTCCGCCACCGGGATGTCGGAGATGAAGCCCTTGATGTCGCTGACGGCCTCCTTCACCTCGGCCGGATCGCCGCTGGTCAGGTTGCCGAGTGCCTTCCAGGCCTTGGTGCCGTCCTCGTAGAGGCTGCTTTCCTGCAGGGTGCCCAGGAAGCCTTCGCCCTTGAGGATGCCGTCGCCGCCGTCCTCACTGGTCCAGTAGTTGTCCTCGCGGGCTTCCTGCTCGTTCTTGACCTTCTTCTCTTCGTCGTCCGCCACGTCAGCCACCCACCTTCGGCGGCGCTGCCGCGCCGGTCAGCTGCTGACCGATCTGGTCGAGTGCGCCCTTCACGGCGTCGTCGATGTCCCGATAGTGCTCGCCGGTGAGCGACAACCGGTCGCCGACCTTCTCCATGTTCTCGACCATCTTCTCCATGTGGTCCATGAAGGCGGTGGTCAGCTCCACGTAGTCGGAGTACGTCAGCGCCTGACCCAGGAGGCCCCACGACTGCTCCGGCACGATCGCGGACTCCGCGACGCCTTTGATGGTCTTCGCCTGGTCGGCCAAGGCACTGACCGACTTGCCGCACGTGATGATCTCTTGTGCGTTCACACCGAAACTCATTGCTGTTCCCCCAGGAATCTCAGCGCAGGATCGAGCCGCCGAAGTCGTCATCGTCGTCCACCGGTGGCCGCTGCGGCCGCGCCGGCCGAGGCGGGGGCGGAGGCGGCGGCTGCATCCGCTGACCCGGCTGAGGTGGCTGAGGCGGCATCGGCGGACGTTGCGGGTACTGCGGACGGGCCTGCTGCAGGATCGAGCCGCCCGCGGGGGCCGGCGGGGGAGGCGGCGGCAGCTCGGGAGCCGGGCCGAAGATCTCCTCCTGGACCTTGTTCACCCGTGCGGCGATGTCGATCTGGTCACCCGCGAACCGCTGCACCACCTCGGCGGACTGGCGGGCCGCCTGCGCGACGGCCTGCTGCAGGGTCGTCATGACCGTGCGGCCCAGCGCCTGCGGCGACATGCGCATGGCCTCGGGGCGGAACTCGACGTTGATGATCGAGCCGCCGGGACCCGCTACGACGGTGATCGCTCTGTCGGGTGACGTTGCCGCCGTCCGCAGTTGTGCGATCTCTTCTTTCATGTTCTGGTACCCGGCGAGGCGCTGCTCGGCCTTGCGGCCGGCTTCCTCGACGGCGTCCACGCGTGGGTCTGACAACTCCGGCGCCCTTTGGTAGATCTTGGAATGGCGGCTCCTGTCTACTGCATTCGGCGGGTGCCCACCCCGGTTTTGACCGGGTAGACGTGGGCGGGTATCTTTGCTACTCGTGCCCGACCCATGTCGGGCCGCTCTGCGTGCCCGTGCTGCCCTGCTTTACCACGAGGTGAACAGGGTGCGAGGCCGCAGTGTCCTCCACTCGCAGGGACATTCAGGTGTTTCCTGCGGACCTTGGGAACGGGCGACACGCCCGACCTCGGGTGCAGAGAGGGATCAAGAAAGACAGCAGGTCCGCCGCGAGGTGGACCGCCAGACGGAAGAAGCAACCGGCGCATGCCAACGATCCAGCAGCTGGTCCGCAAGGGCCGCCAGGACAAGGTGGCCAAGCAGAAGACGGCGGCCCTCAAGGGGTCTCCGCAGCGACGCGGTGTGTGCACCCGCGTCTACACCACCACGCCCAAGAAGCCGAACTCCGCCCTCCGCAAGGTCGCTCGCGTGAAGCTGACCAGCGGCATCGAGGTCACGGCCTACATCCCCGGTGAGGGCCACAACCTCCAGGAGCACTCGATGGTGCTCGTGCGCGGCGGTCGTGTGAAGGACCTGCCGGGTGTTCGCTACAAGATCATCCGCGGCTCGCTCGACACCCAGGGTGTCAAGAACCGCAAGCAGGCTCGCAGCCGCTACGGCGCGAAGAAGGAGAAGAGCTGATGCCCCGCAAGGGACCGGCCCCCAGGCGGCCGCTGATCTCCGACCCGGTCTACAGCTCGCCGCTGGTGACCCAGCTCATCAACAAGGTGCTGGTCGACGGCAAGCGCTCCGTGGCGGAGAAGATCGTCTACGAAGCCCTCGAGGGTGCTCGCGAGAAGACCGGTACCGACCCGGTCGTCACGCTGAAGCGCGCTCTGGACAACGTCAAGCCCGCGCTCGAGGTCAAGAGCCGCCGCGTCGGTGGTGCGACCTACCAGGTTCCCGTCGAGGTCAAGCCTGGCCGTGCCACCACGCTGGCGCTGCGCTGGCTGATCACCTTCTCCCGGCAGCGCCGTGAGAAGACGATGGTCGAGCGTCTGATGAACGAGCTGCTCGACGCGAGCAACGGTCTCGGCGCGAGCGTCAAGCGCCGCGAGGACACGCACAAGATGGCCGAGTCCAACAAGGCCTTCGCCCACTACCGCTGGTGATGTGTCGCCCGGTCCCGACGAGGGACCGGGCCCTCCCGGCCCTAGTGAGCTGACAAGCTCAAGACAGGGGAAAGACCCGTGGCACAGGACGTGCTCACTGATCTTGCCAAGGTCCGCAACATCGGGATCATGGCCCACATCGACGCGGGCAAGACCACGACGACTGAGCGGATCCTCTTCTACACGGGGATCAGCTACAAGATCGGCGAGGTCCACGACGGCGCTGCCGTGATGGACTGGATGGAGCAGGAGCAGGAGCGCGGCATCACCATCACGTCGGCCGCGACGACCTGCTACTGGAAGAACCACCAGATCAACCTGATCGACACGCCCGGCCACGTCGACTTCACCGTCGAGGTCGAGCGCAACCTGCGCGTCCTCGACGGCGCCGTTGCCGTCTTCGACGGCAAGGAGGGCGTCGAGCCGCAGTCCGAGCAGGTCTGGCGGCAGGCGACCAAGTACGACGTCCCGCGCATCTGCTTCGTCAACAAGATGGACAAGCTGGGCGCGGACTTCTACTTCACCATCCGCACCATCTCCGAGCGCCTCGGCGCAAAGCCGCTCCCGATCCAGATTCCGATCGGTGCCGAGAGCGACTTCATCGGCGTCGTCGACCTGATCGAGATGCGCGCTCTGACGTGGCGTGGTGAGGTCCAGAAGGGCGAGGACTACGCCATCGAGGAGATCCCCGCGGATCTCGTCGACAAGGCGCAGGAGTTCCGCGAGGGGCTGCTCGAGGCCGTCGCCGAGACCGACGATGCGCTGATGGAGAAGTTCCTCGAGGAGGGCGACCTCACCGTCGAGGAGATCAAGGCCGGCGTTCGCAAGATCGTCGCCGAGGGCTCCGCGTACCCGGTGCTGTGCGGTTCCGCGTTCAAGAACAAGGGCGTGCAGCCCATGCTCGACGCGGTGATCGACTTCCTGCCGTCGCCGTTGGACCTCCCGCCGGTCGAGGGCACGCTGCAGGACGGCGAGACGGTCGCGACCCGCAAGGCGTCGTCCGACGAGCCGTTCTCCGCGCTGGCGTTCAAGATCGCCGTGCACCCGTTCTTCGGCAAGCTGACCTACATCCGGGTCTACTCGGGCAAGGTCGCCTCCGGCACCCAGGTCATCAACGCGACCAAGGACCGCAAGGAGCGCATCGGGAAGATCTTCCAGATGCACGCCAACAAGGAGAACCCGGTCACCGAGGCGATCGCGGGCCACATCTACGCCGTGATCGGTCTGAAGGACACGACCACCGGTGAGACGCTCGCCGACCCGCAGCACCCGATCGTGCTCGAGTCGATGACGTTCCCGGAGCCGGTCATCCAGGTGGCGATCGAGCCCAAGACAAAGGCCGACCAGGAGAAGCTGGGCACCGCGATCCAGAAGCTCGCCGAGGAGGACCCGACGTTCCGGGTCAACCTCGACGAGGAGACCGGCCAGACGATCATCGCCGGCATGGGCGAGCTCCACCTGGACATCCTGGTGGACCGCATGCGCCGCGAGTTCAAGGTCGAGGCCAACATCGGTAAGCCTCAGGTGGCCTACCGGGAGACCATCCGCCGTGCGGTGGAGAAGTACTCCTACACCCACAAGAAGCAGACCGGTGGTTCCGGCCAGTTCGCGAAGGTGCTCATCACGGTCGAGCCCCTCGAGAAGAACGAGGACGGCGCGCTCTACGAGTTCGTCAACGCGGTGACCGGTGGTCGCATCCCGCGGGAGTACATCCCGTCGGTCGACGCCGGTGCCCAGGACGCCATGCAGTACGGCGTGCTGGCGGGCTACCCGCTGGTCGGCGTGAAGGTGACGCTGCTCGACGGTGCCTACCACGAGGTCGACTCGTCCGAAATGGCCTTCAAGATCGCCGGCTCCATGGCGCTGAAGGAAGCCGCGAAGCAGGCTTCCCCGGCGATCCTCGAGCCGATCATGGCCGTCGAGGTCACGACGCCCGAGGACTACATGGGTGACGTGATCGGCGACCTGAACTCCCGCCGCGGCCAGATCCAGGCCATGGAGGAGCGCAGCGGTACCCGTGTCGTCAAGGCGCTGGTTCCGCTGTCGGAAATGTTCGGGTACGTGGGTGACCTGCGGTCCAAGACCCAGGGTCGTGCCAACTACTCGATGGTGTTCGACTCCTACGCCGAGGTTCCCGCGAACGTCGCGAAGGAGATCATCGCGAAGGCGACTGGGGAGTAACCCCACACCGGAGCACCGCAGTTCCACCGCGGGCTCTCCGGGGGTTTCCCTGGGGTCCGCATTTTCCGACCCTGACGTGTAAGTCCGGCGGGCGATCCACTAGCCCACCGGACCAGCAAAGAAGAAGTCCAGGAGGACAATCCAGTGGCGAAGGCGAAGTTCGAGCGGACGAAGCCGCACGTCAACATCGGCACCATCGGTCACATCGACCATGGCAAGACCACGCTGACCGCGGCGATCTCCAAGGTTCTGCACGACGCGTACCCCGATGTGAACGCTTCGTTCGCGTTCGACCAGATCGACAAGGCGCCGGAAGAGAAGCAGCGCGGTATCACGATCTCGATCGCTCACATCGAGTACCAGACCGAGAACCGTCACTACGCGCACGTTGACTGCCCCGGTCACGCCGACTACATCAAGAACATGATCACCGGTGCGGCGCAGATGGACGGCGCCATCCTGGTGGTCGCGGCGACCGACGGTCCGATGCCGCAGACCAAGGAGCACGTCCTCCTGGCCCGCCAGGTCGGCGTTCCCTACATCGTGGTGGCCCTGAACAAGGCCGACATGGTGGACGACGAGGAGATCCTGGAGCTCGTCGAGCTCGAGGTCCGCGAGCTGCTCTCCGAGTACGAGTTCCCCGGCGACGACCTGCCGGTCGTCCGCGTCTCCGCGCTGAAGGCGCTGGAGGGCGACGAGACCTGGGGCAAGTCCGTGCTCGAGCTCATGGCCGCCGTTGACTCGGCGATCCCGGAGCCGGCCCGTGACACCGACAAGGCGTTCCTCATGCCCGTCGAGGACGTCTTCACGATCACCGGCCGCGGCACCGTCGTGACCGGTCGTATCGAGCGCGGCATCGTCAAGGTCAACGAAGAGGTCGAGATCGTCGGCATCAAGGAGCAGTCGCGCAAGACGACTGTCACCTCGATCGAGATGTTCAAGAAGTTCCTCGACGAGGGCCAGGCCGGCGACAACGCCGCTCTGCTGCTCCGCGGCATCAAGCGCGAGGAGGTGGAGCGCGGCATGGTCATCGTCAAGCCGGGCACCACGACCCCGCACACCGAGTTCGAGGCTCAGGTCTACATCCTGTCCAAGGACGAGGGTGGCCGCCACACGCCGTTCTTCAACAACTACCGTCCGCAGTTCTACTTCCGCACCACGGACGTGACCGGCGTTGTGACGCTGCCCGAGGGCACCGAGATGGTCATGCCGGGTGACACCACCGGTATGACGGTCAAGCTGATCCAGCCGATCGCCATGGACGAGGGCCTCCGCTTCGCGATCCGCGAGGGTGGCCGTACGGTCGGCGCCGGCTCGGTCACCAAGATCATCAAGTGATCTAGCTCTAACTTCACCACCCCGATTTGGAGCGCCTCACGCACGTGTGGCATCCTTAACGGGTTGCTCGACGGGACGGCCGATTCTGTTCCTTGGATTCGGCCGTCCCGCTACGAGCGGTCCGCGCCCTGTTAGTGAACGTCCCGATTTGCGGGCGGGCATCAGGGTGCAAGGGCATTTAGAACGGCCCATCCCACCGGGGAGACCTTGAGTGGGACCGGTATGTGCATCGGGCGCGACACGCCCGACCGCGTGGACCGGGCACCGTGACACTTAAACAGGGGCGGAGCGCGCCAAGGACCACCTGGTCCTGTCCAGGCACCGCACCGCAGCGGTACGAGAAGCAGAGGAACGGCAAGCCATCATGGCGGGACAGAAGATCCGCATCCGGCTCAAGGCCTACGACCACGAGGCGATCGACGCGTCCGCGCGCAAGATCGTTGAGACCGTGACGCGCACCGGCGCTCGGGTCGTCGGGCCAGTGCCGCTGCCCACCGAGAAGAACGTGTACTGCGTCATCCGCTCGCCGCACAAGTACAAGGACTCGCGCGAGCACTTCGAGATGCGCACGCACAAGCGGCTCATCGACATCCTCGACCCGACGCCGAAGACGGTTGACGCGCTCATGCGCATCGACCTGCCGGCCAGCGTCGACGTCAACATCCAGTAAGCGTTGGGCGCGGAGAGTAACGAGACCAATGTCTGACAGGCAGATGAAGGGCATCCTGGGCACCAAGCTCGGCATGACTCAGGTCTTCGACGAGAACAACCGGATCGTTCCGGTGACCGTCGTCAAGGCTGAGCCCAATGTCGTCACCCAGGTTCGCACCGAAGAGAAGGACGGCTACGCAGCCGTTCAGCTGGCGACCGGCGCGATCGACCCGCGCAAGGTCAACAAGCCCGTCACGGGCCACTTCGCCAAGGCCGGGGTCACGCCCCGTCGCCACCTGGTGGAGCTGCGCACGACGGACGCCGGCGAGTACACGGTCGGCCAGGAGATCACCGCTGAGGTGTTCGAGGCCGGCGCTGTTGTCGACATCACCGGCACCAGCAAGGGCAAGGGCACCGCGGGTGTCATGAAGCGCCACGGCTTCGGTGGTCTGGGTGCCAGCCACGGCACGCAGCGCAAGCACCGCTCGCCCGGTTCCATCGGTGGCTGCGCCACGCCCGGCCGCGTGTTCAAGGGCCTGCGCATGGCGGGTCGCATGGGCCACGTGCGCGTCACGACCCAGAACCTGAAGGTGCACAAGATCGACGCCGAGAACGGCCTGCTGCTCATCAAGGGCGCCGTCCCCGGCCCCAAGGGCGGTCTGGTGTTCGTCAAGACGGCTGCGAAGGGTGGTGCCTGATGACCACGGTTGACATCCGCACCCCGGACGGCAAGAGCGCGGGCTCGGTCGAGCTTCCCGCCTCCGTCTTCGACGCGCAGGCCAACGTGGCGCTGCTGCACCAGGTCGTCGTGGCCCAGCTGGCCGCGGCTCGCCAGGGCACGCACGCCACGAAGACCCGCGGCATGGTTTCCGGCGGTGGCAAGAAGCCGTACCGCCAGAAGGGCACCGGCCGCGCCCGTCAGGGCTCGACCCGTGCGCCGCAGTTCGCCGGCGGTGGCACCGTCCACGGCCCGCAGCCGCGCAACTACGAGCAGCGGACCCCGAAGAAGATGAAGGCCGCGGCTCTCCGTGGCGCTCTCTCGGACCGTGCTCGCGCCGGCCAGGTGCACGTGGTGTCCGGCCTGGTGGACGGGGACACCCCGTCGACCAAGACGGC
Source organism: Lentzea sp. NBRC 105346 (assembly GCF_030269605.1). GTDB lineage: Bacteria > Actinomycetota > Actinomycetes > Mycobacteriales > Pseudonocardiaceae > Lentzea. The sequence goes on along the minus strand of NZ_BSTQ01000005.1, from coordinate 252,633 downwards.
CCGCAAGGTGATCGAGTCGGTCACGCAGGCCAAGCGCATTCTCGTGGTGCTCAACCGCACCGACGAGGTCGCGTGGGTCAGCGTGCGCAACCTGGCGCACGTGCACGTGATCGCCCCCGACCAGCTCAACACCTACGACGTGCTGGTCAACGACGACGTGGTGTTCACCAAGGACTCGCTCGACGTGTTCCTGGCGAGCAAGGCGCAGCATGGCGCCGGCTCCGCCGAGGCCACGGCGACTGTGGTGGACGAGGAGGCCTCGAAGTGATCCCCGACCACAGGGACATCCTGCTCGCCCCGGTGATCTCCGAGAAGTCCTACGGGCTGCTCGAGGAGAACAAGTACACCTTCATGGTGGCTCCGGGCGCGAACAAGACCCAGATCAAGATCGCCGTGGAGAAGGTCTTCGGCGTCAAGGTCGTCAGCGTCAACACCATCAACCGGCAGGGCAAGCGCAAGCGCACCCGCACCGGGTTCGGTAAGCGCAAGGACACGAAGCGCGCGATCGTGACTCTGTCCTCGGACAGCAAGCCGATCGAGATCTTCGGCGGCCCGGCCGCCTGATGACGAGGACTGCGTAGAGATGGGCATTCGCAAGTACAAGCCGACGACTCCCGGTCGTCGCGGTGCGAGCGTCTCCGACTTCGCCGAGATCACTCGGTCGACGCCGGAGAAGTCGCTGATCCGCCCGCTGCACGGCCGTGGCGGCCGCAACGCTTCGGGCAAGATCACCACGCGGCACAAGGGTGGCGGTCACAAGCGGGCTTACCGCTTGATCGACTTCCGTCGCAACGACAAGGACGGTATTCCGGCCAAGGTCGCTCACATCGAGTACGACCCCAACCGGACCGCGCGCATCGCGCTGCTGCACTACGCGGACGGCGAGAAGCGCTACATCATCGCTCCGGAGAAGCTGCGTCAGGGCGACACGGTTGAGAACGGCCCCAAGGCCGACATCAAGCCGGGTAACAACCTGCCGCTGCGCAACATCCCGGTCGGTACGGTCATCCACGCGATCGAGCTCCGCCCCGGCGGTGGCGCCAAGATCGCCCGCTCCGCGGGTGTGAGCGTCCAGCTCGTCGCGAAGGACGGCCCGTACGCCCAGCTGCGTCTCCCCTCGGGCGAGATCCGCAACGTGGACGTGCGCTGCCGCGCGACCGTCGGCACGATCGGCAACTCCGAGCACGCCAACATCAACTGGGGCAAGGCCGGCCGCATGCGGTGGAAGGGCAAGAAGCCCACCGTCCGCGGTGTCGCCATGAACCCGGTCGACCACCCGCACGGTGGTGGTGAGGGCAAGACCTCCGGTGGTCGCCACCCGGTCAACCCGGCTGGTAAGCCCGAGGGTCGTACTCGCCGCCGCAAGCCAAGCGACAAGCTCATCGTCCGGCGTCGTCGCACCGGTAAGAAGCGCTGAGCAGGGAGGGAGTGAAGGATGCCTCGCAGCCTTAAGAAGGGCCCCTTCGTGGACGACCACCTGCTCAAGAAGGTGGACGTTCTCAACGAGTCGGGCAAGAAGACCGTCATCAAGACGTGGTCCCGCCGGTCCACGATCATCCCGGACATGCTGGGTCACACCATTGCGGTGCACGACGGCCGCAAGCATGTCCCGGTGTTCGTGACCGAGGCCATGGTCGGGCACAAGCTGGGCGAGTTCGCCCCGACCCGCACCTTCAAGGGCCACATCAAGGACGACCGTAAGTCTCGTCGCCGCTAAGGCGCCGAACTAGAGAAGAGCAAGGGAAAGCAGCGATGAACGCCCGTAAGGACGCTGAGGCAGCGGAGTTTCCGCGCGCCGTGGCTCGGGCTCGCTACGTTCGCGACACGCCCATGAAGGTGCGCCGCGTCGTCGAGCTCATCAGGGGTCGTAACGCCAGCGAGGCCCTGGCCGTGCTCCAGTTCGCGCCCCAGGCCGCCTCTGAGCCGGTCGCGAAGGTGCTCGCCAGCGCCATGGCCAACGCCGAGAACAACCTGTCCCTGGACCCCGACACCCTCTGGGTTTCGGCGGCCTACGTGGACGAGGGTCCGACCCTCAAGCGTTTCCGCCCGCGTGCCCAGGGCCGCGCGTACCGGATCCGCAAGCGGACGTCCCACATCACCATCGAGGTGGAGTCGCGTCCGAAGAAGACCAGCGCGAAGGGAACCCGGTAGTGGGCCAGAAGATCAACCCGCACGGCTTCCGGCTGGGGATCACCACCGACTGGAAGTCCCGCTGGTACGCAGACAAGCAGTACGCCGAGTACGTGGCTGAGGACGTCAAGATCCGCAAGCTGCTCTCGCGCGGCATGGAGCGTGCCGGTATCTCCAAGGTGGAGATCGAGCGCACCCGTGACCGGGTTCGCGTCGACATCCACACCGCCCGGCCGGGCATCGTCATCGGCCGTCGCGGTGCCGAGGCGGACCGCATCCGCGGTGAGCTGGAGAAGCTCACCAAGAAGCAGGTCCAGCTGAACATCCTCGAGGTCAAGAACGCCGAGGCGGACGCGCAGCTCGTGGCACAGGGTGTCGCCGAGCAGCTGTCGAACCGCGTGGCGTTCCGCCGCGCGATGCGCAAGGCCATCCAGTCGGCGATGCGTTCGCCGCAGGTCAAGGGCATCCGCGTGCAGTGCGGTGGCCGCCTGGGCGGCGCCGAGATGTCCCGCTCGGAGCACTACCGCGACGGCCGCGTGCCGCTGCACACGCTCCGCGCCGACATCGACTACGGCTTCTTCGAGGCCCGCACCACGTTCGGCCGGATCGGCGTGAAGGTGTGGATCTACAAGGGTGACGTGGTCGGTGGCATCTCCGCCAAGCGCGAGCGTGACGCGGCTCCGGCCGCCGACCGCGCGCCGCGCCGCGACCGTGGCGAGCGTCCGAACCGGGCCCGTCGCTCGGGTGCCAGCGGCACCACCGCGACGAGCACCGAGGCCGGTCGTGCCGCAGCTGACGCCAACGCGTCCAGCGAGGCCCCGGCTGCTGCAGAGAAGACGGAGAGCTGAGTCATGCTCATCCCGCGCAGGGTCAAGCACCGCAAGCAGCACCACCCGAAGCGGTCGGGTGCTGCCAAGGGCGGCACGAGGGTCACCTTTGGTGAGTACGGCATCCAGGCTCTGGAGCCGGCCTACGTGACGAACCGGCAGATCGAGTCCGCTCGTATCGCCATCACTCGCCACATCCGCCGTGGCGGCAAGGTCTGGATCAACATCTTCCCGGACCGTCCGCTGACGAAGAAGCCGGCCGAGACCCGCATGGGTTCCGGTAAGGGTTCGCCGGAGTGGTGGGTGGCCAACGTCAAGCCGGGTCGCGTCCTCTTCGAGATGGCCTTCCCGAACGAGCAGGTTGCTCGCGAGGCGCTCCGCCGCGCGATCCACAAGCTCCCGATGAAGTGCCGCATCGTTACGCGTGAGGGTGGTGAGTTCTGATGGCAGCGGGTACCACCGCTTCCGAGCTGCGTGAGCTCACCGAGGAAGAGCTCGTGCTGCGTCTGAAGGAGTCGAAGGAAGAGCTCTTCAACCTTCGCTTCCAGATGGCCACGGGTCAGCTCGACAACAACCGGCGTCTGCGCACGGTCCGGCACGACATCGCCCGGATCTACACCGTGATGCGGGAGCGGGAGCTCGGTCTCTCCGCTTCGCCGGACGCGGTTTCCACTGGTGAGGGTGCGGCATGACCGAAAGCAACGAAGTTCAGAGCGAGAAGCGCAACTACCGCAAGGTCCGTGAGGGCCTCGTCGTGTCCGACAAGATGGACAAGACGATCGTGGTCGCGCTCGAGGACCGCAAGAAGCACCCGCGCTACTCCAAGGTCATGCGCTCCACCACCAAGGTGAAGGTGCACGACGAGGAGAACGCCGCCGGTGTCGGCGACCGCGTGCTGCTCATGGAGACCCGGCCGCTGTCGGCGACCAAGCGCTGGCGGCTCGTCGAGATCCTCGAGAAGGCCAAGTAAACCTCTAAACAGACCGAGCCCGTCGGGTCGGAAATCCGGCGGGCCAGGAATGGTCAGGAGCAAGTAAGTGATCCAGCAGGAGTCGCGGCTTCGTGTCGCCGACAACACTGGTGCGAAGGAGATCCTTTGCATCCGTGTTCTCGGTGGCTCCGGCCGCCGCTACGCGGGCATCGGCGACATCATCGTCGCGACCGTCAAGGACGCGATCCCCGGTGCCGGCGTGAAGAAGGGTGACGTCGTCAAGGCGGTCGTCGTCCGCACGGTGAAGGAGCGCCGTCGTCCCGACGGTTCCTACATCCGGTTCGACGAGAACGCCGCGGTGCTCATCAAGAACGACAACGAGCCGCGTGGTACCCGCATCTTCGGCCCGGTCGGCCGTGAGCTGCGCGACAAGAAGTTCATGAAGATCATCTCGCTGGCACCGGAGGTGCTCTGACCATGAAGGTGAAGAAGGGCGACACGGTCGTCGTCATCGCCGGCAAGGACAAGGGCGCCAAGGGCAAGGTCATCCAGGCCTACCCGGAGACCGGCAAGGTCCTGGTCGAGGGCGTCAACCGGATCAAGAAGCACACCCGGATCACGCAGACCCAGCGGGGCGCGCAGTCCGGCGGCATCGTGACCCAGGAAGCCCCGATCAACGTCTCCAACGTGATGGTGGTCGACTCGGACGGCAAGCCGACCCGAGTGGGTTACCGGACGAACGACGAGGGCAAGCGGGTCCGCATTTCCCGTCGTAACGGGAAGGACATCTGAGCATGACTACCGCAGAGAAGATCGTGCCGCGGCTGAAGACTCGCTACCGCGAGGAGATCACCGGCAAGCTGAACGAGCAGTTCAACTACGCCAACGTGATGCAGATCCCCGGCGTCGTGAAGGTCGTCGTCAACATGGGTGTCGGCGACGCCGCCCGTGACGGCAAGCTGATCGAGGGTGCCGTCAAGGACCTCTCGATCATCACCGGTCAGCGTCCCGAGGTCCGCAAGGCCCGCAAGTCCATCGCGCAGTTCAAGCTGCGTGAGGGCATGCCGATCGGCGCGCGCGTCACGCTGCGCGGCGACCGCATGTGGGAGTTCCTGGACCGCCTGCTGACCATCGCGCTGCCCCGTATCCGCGACTTCCGCGGCCTGTCGGGCAAGCAGTTCGACGGTAACGGCAACTACACGTTCGGTCTGAACGAGCAGTCGATGTTCCACGAGATCGACCCGGACTCGATCGACCGTCCGCGCGGCATGGACATCACCGTCGTCACCACCGCCACGAACGACGAGGAGGGCCGGGCGCTGCTGAAGCTCCTGGGCTTCCCGTTCAAGGAGAACTGAGTCGATGGCCAAGAAGGCGTTGATCAACAAGGCCGCGAAGAAGCCGAAGTTCAAGGTCCGGGGTTACACCCGGTGCCAGCGCTGCGGGCGCCCGCACTCGGTCTTCCGCAAGTTCGGCCTCTGCCGGATCTGCCTGCGCGAGATGGCTCACCGCGGTGAGCTGCCGGGCGTCAGCAAGTCCAGCTGGTAATAGCAAGAATTCCACTTCGCTGTAGGCCCGCACACGACCGACCTGCCTGTCAGGTCCGGACCCTGAGCTGGGGAACCGCAGCGAGAAAGGTTGACCAGGTCACCATGACGATGACCGACCCGATCGCAGACATGTTGACGCGTCTGCGGAACGCGAACTCGGCTTACCACGACAAGGTCGTGATGCCGCACTCCAAGTTGAAGGCCAACATCGCCGAGATCCTCAAGCGGGAGGGCTACATCGCCTCTTACCGCGACGAGCAGGGCGACGTTGCCAAGAACCTGGTCATCGAGCTGAAGTACGGCCCGAACCGGGAGCGCAGCATCGCGGGCCTGCGCCGGGTGTCCAAGCCCGGTCTGCGTGTGTACGCGAAGTCGACCAACCTGCCGAAGGTTCTCGGCGGTCTCGGCGTTGCGATCATTTCGACCTCTGGTGGTCTCATGACCGACCGCCAGGCCAACAAGTCTGGCGTGGGCGGAGAAGTCCTCGCCTACGTCTGGTAAGGAAGGGGGACTAGGCATGTCGCGCATCGGAAAGATGGCGATCGTCGTCCCCGCCGGGGTCGACGTGAACATCGCTGGTCAGGACATCAGCGTCAAGGGCCCGAAGGGCACCTTGAGCCTGGCCATCGCTGAGCCGATCTTCGTCGAGAAGGCGGAGGACGGCACCCTCGAGGTCAAGCGCCCGAACGACGAGCGTCGCAGCCGCGCGCTCCACGGCCTGTCGCGCACGCTGGTGCACAACATGGTCGTCGGCGTGACCCAGGGTTACGAGAAGAAGATGGAAATCCACGGCGTCGGTTACCGCGTGGCGCTCAAGGGCTCGTCCCTGGAGTTCGCGCTCGGTTACAGCCACCCGGTGAAGGTCGACGCCCCCGAGGGCATCACCTTCGCGGTGGAGACCCCCACCCGGTTCTCCGTCTCCGGCATCGACAAGCAGTTGGTCGGCGAGGTCGCCGCCAACATCCGCAAGCTGCGCAAGCCCGACCCGTACAAGGGCAAGGGCGTGCGTTACGCGGGCGAGAAGATCCGCCGCAAGGTCGGAAAGACGGGTAAGTGACATGAGCGAGACTGCAACCAAGCGCAAGCCTGTGGGCAAGGACATCTCGACCACTCGCCGTATCGCCAAGGCCCGTCGCCACTTCCGCCTTCGCAAGAAGGTCAACGGCACCGCCGAGCGTCCGCGCCTGGTCGTGCACCGGTCGTCGAAGCACATCACCGTGCAGATCATCGACGACCTGAAGGGGCACACCCTCGCGTCGGCCTCCTCCATGGAGGCGGACGTGCGTGCGCTGGACGGCGACAAGAAGGCCCGCGCGGCCAAGGTCGGCCAGCTGGCCGCGGCCCGCGCCAAGGACGCCGGCATCACGGCGGTCGTGTTCGACCGCGGTGGCAACGCGTACCACGGCCGGATCGCCGCGCTGGCGGACGCCGCTCGCGAGGCGGGGCTGGAGTTCTGACAATGATGATCACTGGAATTGAGAGGGACGCCTGATGCCAGGACGCACGCGTCGCGAAGGCGGCGGGGGCGAGCGCGGAGAGCGCCGCGACCGTCGTGACGGCGGCCGCGGCGGCGCGGCCCAGGAGAAGACCCCCCACCTCGAGCGCGTGGTTGCGATCAACCGTGTCTCCAAGGTGGTCAAGGGTGGTCGTCGCTTCAGCTTCACCGCGCTCGTGGTCGTGGGTGACGGCGACGGCATGGTCGGCGTCGGCTACGGCAAGGCCAAGGAAGTTCCGGCCGCCATCGCCAAGGGTGTCGAGGAGGCGAAGAAGAACTTCTTCCGCGTGCCTCGCATCGCCGGCACCATCCCGCACCCGGTGCAGGGTGAGAAGGCCGCTGGTGTGGTGCTGCTCCGTCCGGCCTCGGCCGGTACGGGTGTCATCGCGGGTGGCGCTGTCCGCGCCGTCCTCGAGTGCGCCGGCGTGCACGACGTGCTGTCGAAGTCCCTGGGCTCCGACAACGCGATCAACATCGTGCACGCGACCGTGGCTGCCCTGAAGGGCCTGCAGCGTCCGGAGGAGGTCGCGGCTCGCCGTGGCCTGCCGCTGGAGGACGTTGCCCCCGCCGGCATGATCCGCGCTCGCGCGGGCCAGGGGGCGTGACATGGCGCTGAAGATCACCCAGGTTCGCAGCACCATCGGCACCAAGCACAACCACCGCGAGTCGATGCGCACCCTCGGGCTGCGCAAGATCCGCCAGTCGGTTGTGCGTGAGGACACCCCCCAGGTCCGCGGCCTGATCCACGCCGTGCGCCACCTGGTGGAGGTCGAGGAGGTCCAGTCGTGACCATCAAGATTCACGACCTTCGGCCCGCCCCCGGCGCCAAGACCGCCAAGACCCGCGTTGGTCGTGGTGAGGGCTCCAAGGGCAAGACGGCCGGCCGCGGTACCAAGGGCACCGGCGCGCGGAAGAACGTTTCGCCGCGCTTCGAAGGTGGCCAGATGCCGCTGCACATGCGGCTGCCGAAGCTCAAGGGCTTCCGCAACCCGTTCCGCACCGAGTACCAGGTTGTCAACGTCGGCGACATCGCTGCTGCCTTCCCTGAGGGTGGGGCTGTCGACATCGCGGCTTTGGTGCTGGCTGGGCTGGTCCGTAAGGGCTCGCCGGTCAAGGTGCTGGGGGACGGTGACATCGCCGGCGTGAAGCTGGACGTCGTCGCCAACAAGTTCTCCGGTTCGGCTGTGGAGAAGATCGCCGGCGTTGGTGGCACCACCACCGTGCTCTGATCTCTTCATCTGAGAAGGGCCCTGGAGCTTTGCGCTCCAGGGCCTTTCTGCTTGCTCGCGTTGTGCGTTGCTTTGGGGGGACGCGGCGGCTCCCATAGTGGGTCGCTAGTGCGACGCGCTGACTTTCCTTGGCTGCCGGTTGGGTGCGTGGTTGCGCCTTGGCTGCCGGTTTCGTGCGTGGTGCGTTTCCTGCTCGGGGCTCCGCCCCGGACCCCGGCTCAGCTCAAAGAGGGGCCCTCCCTGGGGTCCGGTTTCGTAGTGGGTTGCGTTGGGGTGGTGTGCCCCTCCCGTCGCATCGCACCTGAGGCAGCCACATCCGAGACCCCAGCTCAAGCGAAAAGCGTGCTTGACCTGGGGTCTCGGATGCGGCAGGGCTTCGCCTGCGATGCGACGGGAGGGGCCCACCACCTGGTGGTTTGTTGCGCTGGCGCGCTGCGTGGGGCTCGCTTCGCATCGCGAGTCCTACCTTCCGGCCCCCTGTGTCTTACGCTCCCGCACCCGGAGTCCTGTCTTTGTGCGCGCGAGTCGCCCCCCTCAGCCCCCGCGTGTCGTACGTTCCCGCCCTCTGAGTCGTACGTTCCCGACCCCCGAGCTGTACGTTCGCGCACCCCTCGCCCGACCTCTGCGCGAGTCCTCAACTCGGCCCCGGCGAGTCGGCCGTTCAGCCCCGCGTGTTCCCCATTCGCCACCCTGAGTGGGCCTTTCGCACCCCGCGACCAGCGGGCGAATCGGGCAATTCGGGGCCTGTTCGCGCCTAGCGAAATGGCTGGGTGTGGAGGCTGCGCGAGACAGTCTCTGGGCCGTTCGGGCTAACAGACTGTTGAGGATCAACGGTCTGCAACCTGTGATTGGCGGCTGGGTACGAAGACCTGGGCTGGGACTGTTAAAGTCGCGGGCTGAACCCGGATGTCCTCCGGGTCGCTCGGTCGTGGCTACCTACCTCGATCGCCATCTACCGCATGATGTCGGACCCCTGGGGGCCGGCAACGCTCAGGAGGTTCGCGTGCTCGGCGCATTTCGCTCGGCTCTCGCGACGCCGGATCTACGCAAGAAGATCCTGTTCACTCTCGGGATCGTCATTGTGTATCGGCTTGGTGCGACCATGCCCGCGCCGGGTGTGTCCTTCAAGAACGTCAAGGAGTGTGTCAACCAGGTCGAGGGCGAGGGCATCTACTCGCTCATCAACCTGTTCAGTGGTGGCGCGCTCCTGAACCTCTCGATCTTCGCGCTGGGCATCATGCCGTACATCACCGCGAGCATCATCATTCAGCTGCTCACCGTGGTGATCCCGCGGTTCGAGCAGTTGAAGAAGGAAGGGCAGGCTGGGCAGGGCAAGCTGACCCAGTACACGCGCTACCTGACCATCGGGCTCGCGATTCTGCAGTCCACCGGTCTGATCGCTCTTGCGGTGCGCGGCCAGCTGTTCGGTGACTGCTCGGTGCCGGTTATTCCGGACCAGAGCGTGTTCAACCTGGTCGTCCTCGTGGTCACCATGACAGCGGGCACCAGCGTCATCATGTGGCTGGGCGAGCTCATCACCGAGAAGGGCATCGGCAACGGCATGTCGTTGCTGATCTTCACCGGTATCGCGGCCCGCATCCCGGCCGAGGGCAAGAACATCTGGGGCAAGGGTGGCATCACCTTCACGCTGGTGTGCGTGGCGGCGCTTGTCATCATCACCAGCGTCATCTACGTCGAGCAGGCGCAGCGTCGCATTCCGGTGCAGTACGCCAAGCGCATGATCGGTCGCCGCATGTACGGCGGCACCTCGACCTACCTGCCCCTCAAGGTGAACCAGGCCGGTGTCATCCCGGTCATCTTCGCTTCGTCGCTGCTGTACCTGCCGGACCTGATCGTCCGCCTCACGCAGTCGAACGCCGCCGAGCCGAACTGGTTCTCGACGTTCGTGCAGACCTACCTGGTCAAGCAGTCCAGCTGGGTCCACATCGCGGCCTACTTCCTGCTGATCGTCTTCTTCACCTACTTCTACGTCGGCATCACGTTCAACCCGGACGAGCGCGCCGACGAGATGAAGAAGTTCGGTGGGTTCATCCCCGGCATTCGTCCCGGTCGCCCCACTGCCGAGTACCTGAAGTTCGTGCTCGGGCGCATCACGCTGCCCGGCTCGCTCTACCTGGGCATTGTGGCGATCCTGCCGAACCTGTTCCTGGACCTGACTGGTGACAGCCAGAACCAGAACTTCCCGTTCGGCGGCACCGCGGTTCTGATCATGGTCGGTGTCGGTCTCGACACCGTTAAGCAGATCGAGAGCCAGCTCATGCAGCGCAATTACGAAGGGTTCCTCCGCTAGTGCGACTCGTTCTCGTTGGCCCGCCGGGCGCGGGCAAGGGCACACAGGCCGAAGTGCTGAGCAAGAAGCTCGGCGTGCCGCACATCTCGACGGGCGACCTCTTCCGGTCCCACATCAGCCAGCAGACCGAGCTCGGGCGCGAGGTGCAGGACATCCTCGACGCGGGCGCGCTCGTGCCGGACTCCATCACGAACGAGATGGTGCGTGAGCGGCTCGCCGAGCCGGACGCCAAGGACGGGTTCCTGCTCGACGGGTTCCCGCGCAACGTCACGCAGGCCAACGTGCTCGGCGAGATCCTCGCTACGGACGGCCACGGGCTCGACGCCGTGCTGGAGTTCCGGGTCGACGAGGACGTCGTCGTCGAGCGGCTGCTCGCGCGGGGGCGGACCGATGACAAGGAAGACGTCATCCGGCACCGCCAGCAGGTCTACCGCAACGAGACGGCGCCGCTGCTCGACTACTACGCCGACAAGGTCATCACGATCGACGCCGTCGGCGAGATCGAGGAGATCAGCGAGCGGGCCCTCAAGGCGCTGCGCGAGCTGCGCGGCGAGAAGTGAGCGGTGGTGGACTGCTCGACCGGCTCCGCTCGGTTCTGCCCGGTGGTCGTGACCGCATGATCGAAATCAAGACCCACGCACAGCTCGAGGCCATGCGCGCCGCCGGGCTGGTCGTGGCGCGCACCCTCGCCGCGGTCGTCGACCACGTCAAGGTCGGCGTCAGCACGGCCGAGCTCGACGAGCTCGCCGAGCAGACCATCCGCGACGCGGGCGCCATCCCGTCGTTCAAGGGCTACAACGGGTTTCCGGCGAGCATCTGCGCCTCGGTCAACGAGCAGATCGTGCACGGGATCCCGAACAAGAAGCAGATCCTCGCCGAGGGCGACCTGATCTCGATCGACTGCGGCGCCATCCTCGACGGCTGGCACGGCGACTCGGCGGTCACGGTCGGCGTCGGCGAGCTCTCGCCCGCCGACCAGAAGCTGTCCGAGGCGACCCGCCAGTCGATGCTCGCGGGCATCGAGATGGCCGTACCCGGCGGCCGGCTGTACGACATCTCGTTCGCCATCGAGTCCGCCGCCATCGAGGCGGGGGAGCGCGACGGCGTCGAGTACGGCATCGTCGCGGACTACGGCGGCCACGGCATCGGCACCAAGATGCACATGGACCCGTTCCTGCCGAACTACGGCAAGCCGGGCAAGGGGCCGAAGCTCAAGGTCGGCATGGCGATCGCCATCGAGCCCATGCTGTCGCTCGGCACCGACGACTCGAACGAGCTCGACGACGGCTGGACCGTCGTCACGGCCGACGGGACGCGCGCCGCGCACTGGGAGCACAGCGTCGCCATCACCGAGGACGGACCCTGGGTGCTTACGGCACCCGAGTGATCTGAGTCACCCGTTAGAAGGGGAGTTCGCCGCCGGCGAGCTCCCCTTCTTGACTTTCGGGGCCCGATTTGGGCTGACGAGCCTGGGTGCGTACACTGGACGGGTGGCGCACCTGTCGCGCCGGTTCCGTCGTGCTTCGGAGTCGGGGTCACACGCGCGCCCACGTTGATATCACCGTCACGAAACGCGGAGGACATGGGCAAGAAGGACGGGGCCATTGAGGTCGAGGGCCGCGTAGTCGAGCCGCTCCCCAACGCGATGTTCCGCGTCGAGTTGGAGAACGGTCACAAGGTACTCGCGCACATCAGCGGCAAGATGCGACAGCACTACATCCGCATCCTCCCTGAGGACCGGGTTGTCGTGGAGCTCTCGCCCTACGACCTGTCCCGCGGGCGCATCGTCTACCGCTACAAGTGACCTCCAATAGCAGGAGACTTCAGGCGTGAAGGTCCAGCCGAGCGTCAAGAAGATCTGCGACAAGTGCAAGGTGATCCGCCGTCACGGCCGGGTCATGGTGATCTGCGAGAACCTGCGTCACAAGCAGCGTCAGGGCTGATCATCCCCTTCTGCACTCGTTGACGATCTCTCGCCGACGCAGAACAGAAACCTCCTCGCACCTACCTGTCACGGTTCGCCGTGCCAGGGACACCTCCGGATTCCAGGCCGGAGCCGGGACACCGGCTGTGAGAGCAGCCGGAACGACACACAGCGAGTCAGTCCCGGAAGTGGGCGAGGAGCAGACCTGGAAGTAATCGACAGGAGTTAACCGCCACATGGCACGACTCGCTGGCGTCGATCTCCCCCGCGAGAAGCGGATGGAGATCGCGCTCACCTACATCTTCGGTATCGGTCGCACGCGCTCCAAGGAGCTGCTCACCGCCACCCAGATCTCCCCTGACCTGCGCGTCAAGGACCTGAGTGACGACGACCTCGCCAAGCTGCGGGACTACATCGAGAACAACTACAAGGTCGAGGGTGACCTCCGTCGTGAGGTTCAGGCCGACATCCGTCGCAAGATGGAGATCGGCTGCTACGAGGGTCTTCGCCACCGTCGCAACCTGCCCGTCCGCGGTCAGCGCACCAAGACCAACGCGCGTACGCGTAAGGGTCCGAAGAAGACCGTGGCCGGCAAGAAGAAGGCCGGCAAGAAGTAAGACCTCGTCGCACCCATCGACTTAGGAGTTCCAGAAAGCAATGCCACCCAAGTCCCGCACGGGCGCCGGGGTCAAGAAGGTCCGGCGCAAGGAAAAGAAGAACGTCTCGCACGGCCAGGCGCACATCAAGAGCACGTTCAACAACACCATCGTGTCCATCACGGACCCGATGGGCAACGTGATCAGCTGGGCGTCCGCAGGCCACGTGGGCTTCAAGGGCTCGCGCAAGTCGACGCCGTTCGCGGCGCAGATGGCCGCCGAGAACGCCGCCCGCAAGGCCGCCGAGCACGGCATGCGCAAGGTGGACGTGTTCGTGAAGGGTCCGGGCTCCGGCCGCGAGACCGCGATCCGTTCGCTGCAGGCCGCCGGTCTCGAGGTCGGCACCATCCAGGACGTGACCCCGCAGCCCCACAACGGCTGCCGCCCGCCCAAGCGGCGCCGGGTCTGAGGCACGGGGAGGAGTAAGAACTAATGGCTCGTTACACGGGACCTGCGACGCGTATCTCGCGCCGCCTCAAGGTCGACCTCGTTGGTGGGGACCAGGCGTTCGAGCGCCGTCCGTACCCGCCCGGCCAGCACGGCCGTGGCCGGGTCAAGGAGTCCGAGTACCTGCTGCAGCTCCAGGAGAAGCAGAAGGCTCGCTACACCTACGGCGTCCTCGAGAAGCAGTTCGTCCGCTACTACAAGGAAGCGGTTCGTCGTCCGGGCAAGACCGGTGAGAACCTGCTCCAGATCCTCGAGGCTCGCCTCGACAACGTGGTGTACCGCGCGGGCCTCGCTCGCACGCGTCGCCAGGCTCGTCAGCTGGTCGCGCACGGCCACTTCCTGGTCAACGGCCAGAAGGTGAACATCCCGAGCTACCAGGTGTCGAAGTTCGACATCATCGACGTGAAGCCGAAGTCCATGCCGACGCTGCCCTTCGAGGCCGCGCGCGCGTCCTTCGGTGAGCGCCCGATTCCGGCTTGGCTGCAGGTCGTTCCCTCGAACCTGCGCATCCTCGTGCACCAGCTGCCCGAGCGCGCGCAGATCGACACGCCTGTCACCGAGCAGCTCATCGTCGAGCTCTACTCGAAGTGATCCTCTCGGAGGGGCGGTTCGCCGTCCCTCCGGTCGGGTCCCGCTGCGGCGCGAAGGGTGCGCCGCAAGCGTTTGCCAGTCTCCGCGACTGGCGTCTTGACGGCGTCAAATAGCGGGCGTCGTTTAGGAGAGGAAGAACCCAGTGCTGATTTCCCAGCGCCCCTCGCTCAGCGAGGATGCGGTCGCCGAGACCCGTTCCCGGTTCGTCATCGAACCGCTGGAGCCGGGCTTCGGTTACACCCTCGGCAACTCGATCCGCCGCACGCTGCTCTCGTCGATCCCCGGTGCTGCTGTCACGAGCATCCGCATCGACGGCGTGCTGCACGAGTTCACCACGGTTCCGGGCGTGAAGGAGGATGTCACCGACATCATCCTGAACCTCAAGGAGCTCGTCGTCTCGTCCGAAGAGGACGAGCCGGTGACCATGTACCTGCGCAAGCAGGGTCCCGGTGTGGTGACCGCCGGCGACATCGTGCCCCCGGCCGGTGTCACCGTGCACAACCCCGACCTGCACATCGCCACCCTCAACGGGAAGGGCAAGCTGGAGATCGAGCTCGTCGTCGAGCGCGGTCGCGGCTACGTCCCGGCGGTTCAGAACAAGCAGGCCGGTGCCGAGATCGGTCGCATCCCGGTTGACTCGATCTACTCGCCCGTCATGAAGGTGACGTACAAGGTCGAGGCGACTCGTGTCGAGCAGCGGACCGACTTCGACAAGCTGATCCTCGACGTGGAGACCAAGCCCTCGATCACCCCGAGGGACGCGGTTGCCTCCGCGGGTAAGACCCTGGTTGAGCTGTTCGGCCTCGCTCGCGAGCTGAACATCGACGCCGAGGGCATCGAGATCGGCCCGTCGCCCGCTGAGGCGGACACCATCGCCGCGTTCGCGATGCCGATCGAGGACCTGGACCTCACCGTCCGGTCCTACAACTGCTTGAAGCGGGAAGGCATCCACACCGTCGGCGAGCTGGTTTCGCGCAGCGAGGCGGACCTGCTGGACATCCGCAACTTCGGTGCGAAGTCGATCGACGAGGTCAAGATGAAGCTCGTCGGCCTCGGCCTCGCGCTGAAGGACAGCCCTCCTGGGTTCGACCCCTCCGCCGCCGCTTCGGACTACCACCCGTCCGAGGCGTGGGGTGCAGACTCCGGTCTGGACCACCACGACGACGGTCAGGACTACGCGGAGACCGAGCAGCTCTGAGGCTCAGGCCCCTGAGCAGAGGATCTCTTTTAGTTACTACAGGAGCAAGCGATGCCCACCCCTACCAAGGGTCCCCGGCTCGGTGGGTCTCCGGCGCACGAGCGGCTGCTGCTCGCCAACCTGGCGACGGCGCTGTTCCAGCACGGCCGGATCAAGACCACTGAGGCGAAGGCGAAGCGGCTGCGGCCGTACGCCGAGAAGCTGATCAGCAAGGCGAAGGCAGGCGACCTGCACAACCGTCGCGAGGTCATGAAGGTGATCCGCGACAAGGACGTCGTGCACAAGCTGTTCGCCGAGATCGGCCCGTTCTTCAGCGACCGCAACGGTGGCTACACGCGCATCACCAAGACGCTGGCGCGCAAGGGCGACAACGCCCCCATGGCCATCATCGAGCTGGTGTCGCAGAAGCTGGTCTCCACCGAGGCCGAGGCCGCGAAGAAGACCAAGTTCGCCAAGGACGAGGTCAAGGCCGAGGCTCCGGCCGCCGCCGAGGTCGTCGAGGAGACGACCGAGGACGCGGTCGAGGTCGACGGTGAGCCCACCGCCGAGGCCGTCGAGGCCGAGGAGAAGTCCGACGAGGCCGGCGAGGCCAAGAAGGACGAGTCCTGACTCGAACCGCTGACGAGCCCGTCGTTCCCAATGGGGACGGCGGGCTCGTTCGTGTGCGCCTCGACCTCGCCTATGACGGCACGGACTTCTCCGGCTGGGCCCGCCAGCCGGAACGCCGGACCGTCTGCGGCGTGCTCGAGGACACCATGTCGATGGTGCTGCGCGAGGACGTGCAGCTGACCGTCGCCGGCCGCACCGACGCGGGCGTGCACGCGTCCGGTCAGGTCGCGCACGCCGACCTTCCGTCCACAGTGGACGTCGCCGCGCTGTCGAACCGGCTGGCGCGCGCCCTGCCCGCCGACGTGCGGGTCTTCACCGCTCGGGTGGTGCCCCCGGAGTTCGACGCGCGGTTCTCCGCGTTGCGGCGGCACTACGAGTACCGCGTGACCGACGCGCCGTTCGGCGCGCATCCGTTGCGGCGCCTGGACACCCTCGCCTGGCCCCGCCCGCTCGACCTCGGCGCGATCAACGAGGCGTCCGCCCTCCTGTTGGGGGAACACGACTTCTGCGCGTTCTGCAAACGCCGCGAGGGCGCGACGACGATCCGTGAGCTGCAGCGCCTGGAGTGGGTGCGTGACGGGGCTGTGCTGACCGCTCACGTGTCCGCGGACGCGTTCTGCCACTCGATGGTGCGATCGCTCGTCGGCGCGCTCCTGGCGGTCGGTGAGGGCCGCAAACCGGCATCCTGGCCCGCCGGCCTGCTGTCGCTGCACGAACGCTCCAGCCAGGTCACCGTGGCGCCTCCGCACGGCCTGTCGCTCGTGCGCGTGGACTACCCGGCGGACGCCGATCTCGCCGCGCGCGCCGAGGTCACCCGCAACGTCCGCACGCTTTGACCTGCTCCTTAGACTGAGAGGCAGTCTGGGGGGACTGCTGTTCCGGCGTTCCTCACTCCACGTCGAGCAGCTGGGGGCTGTCGTGACCGTTCCGCCTGAAGAGAACCCGTACAGACCGCCGAGCGGTCCCCAGGGCAAGCCACCGATGCCGCCGGCCTACATCCCGCCGGCGCCACCACCGAAGAAGTCGTCGTCCGTCGGGGTCATCCTCGGGGGGCTCCTCGCGGCGGTGATCGTGATCGCGTTTGCCGTGCGGGTGGCGCTGCACCACATGCCGAGCGACTCCGAGAGCCTGCCGGCCGTGACGTTGACGGACATGCCCACATTCACGATGACGACGTCCGCGCCGCCGAAGTACGTGGCGGGGGAATGCGTCTCGATGACCGGCTCGTCCATCAACCCGGCGTTCGACAAGGTGGACTGCGCGTCGGGAAAGGGCAACTACGTCATCGCCAAGGCGCCCGAGTCCGGTGCGGGCTGCGCGGAGAACTATTCCAAGTACACCAAGGGCAGCCTCAAGCTCTGCCTGATCCCGGTGTTCGAGGACGGCGGTTGCTACAACTTCAGCGTCGCCGGGATCTCGGCCGAAACCCCGAAGATGGACTGCTCCCCGTTCGTCGTGAAGGCCACGGTTCTCAAGGACACCGTCGACACGGCGGCCTGCGGACCGAACGTCGGCAAGGCGCTGGCGTACCCGGAGATCAAGGTGACCTACTGCCTGAACCAGGGTTCCTGACCCAGAGCGAAGCCCCCGTCCGGGGGAACGGGGGCTTCCGGGTCGGGCGTTCAGCGGATCAGACGTCCAGCGTCCAGGAGTCGATGAAACCGGTGTCCTGGCGGTACCAGTCCTGCACGCGCAGGGTCCAGGTGCCGTTGGCGTTCTCGCCCGACAGGTTCTGCGGCGGGAACGTCACGTTGATGTCGTCCGCACCGTCGCTGCCGTTCTGCACCTTGAGCTTCTTCACGGCGCCGGACGGCGTGACGAGCTCGACCGACAGGTCACCGCGCCAGGTGTGCTTGATCGCGACCTTCACCGTGGCGGCGGTGGACGCCTTGCCGCTGCAGCCGCTGATGGTGATGCTGCTGGTCACGGCCGCACCCGCGTCGGGGATGGCCACGTCGGTGTCGTTGGTCTGCGCCTCGCAGCCGGTGGGCGGGTTGCCGCCGCCGGAGCCGGTGATCTGCAGCAGCTTGTTCGGCGAGCCGGTGCCGGGGTTGGTGACCACGCCGTCGACCGAGGCGGCGACCAGGGCGTCGCGGACCTGCTGCGGCGTCGCGGTCGGGTTGGAGCTCAGGTAGACCGCCGCCGCGCCCACCACGTGCGGGGTGGCCATCGAGGTGCCGCTGATGGTGTTCGTGGCGTTGTCATCGGTCAGCCACGAGCTGGTGATGTCCGTGCCCGGTCCGAAGATGTCGAGGCAGGTACCGATGTTCGAGTAGGTCGCACGGGCGTCGGTGCGGTCGGTCGCGCCGACGGTGATGGCCTCCTGCGTGCGGGCCGGGGTGGTGTTGCACGCGTTGCCGCCGTAGTCGTTGCCCGCGGCGAGACCGTAGGTCACGCCGGCCGCGATGGAGTTGCGCACGGCCTGGTCGACCTGGTCGTTCGCGCCACCACCGAGCGACATGTTCGCGACGGCCGGCTTCACGGCGTTCGCGGTGACCCAGTCGATGCCCGCGATGACACCGGCGTAGGAGCCGGAACCCTGGCAGTTCAGCACACGGACCGCGACGAGCTTCACGTCCTTGGCGACGCCGTACTTGGTGCCACCGACGGTGCCCGCGACGTGGGTGCCGTGGCCCTGGCAGTCCGCCGGGTCGTCGTCGTTGTCGACGAGGTCCTTGCCCGGCAGCACGCGGCCGGTGAACTCACTGTGCGACGCACGGATACCCGTGTCGATGATGTAGGCGGTGACGCCCGTGCCCTTGTTCGGGTACGTGTACGAGTTGTTCAGCGGCAGCGCCGCCTGGTCGATGCGGTCCAGACCCCACGAGGGTGTCGGCGACTGCGTGTCGGAGATCTTCACCTCGCCGTCCTGCGACACGCTCGCGACGCTCGGGTCCGCGGCGAGCCGCTTCGCCTGCTGCTCCGACATGGTCGCCGAGAAACCCCGCAGTGCGGCGGAGTAACGGTGCGTGATCTTCGCGTCGTACTTGGCGCTCAAGCTGTCCGTGCTCGACGCGCTGACGTCCTTCAGCACGACGATGTAGTTGTCCTTGATGGCGTTCGAGGCCCCCAGGCCGCGAATCTCCCCCTCTGGGGCAGCGGTGGCGGAGACCGTGCTGAGCGCGAGCGCGGTGCCCGCAGCCAGACCGATTCCGGCCACTCTCCTGGCCCATGATGCGCGAACTTCCCTCATAGCGGGGTGCTCCCTCGTCGCAGGGTCGTGCAGATAAACGTTTACTAGTTGCGACTCGAGGTGTGACGCAAGAAGTCCCACGAAACAACCGACGAACGTCGGCTCAACAGTTTTCCCTTGGCTGTTAAGGGATTGCTTCGCTGGCACCCTGGACGGGCAAAGAAAAATGTGCCCCGGACAAGGGATGTCCGGGGCACATCGTTGCATAGAGACGCTAATCGCCTCGGCGAACCTGTCCCAGGATCTGGGTTTCGCCCGGCGTCGTGACGAGCCGCAGCGGCCGCCACAGGTCCTGCCCGAGCGCGATCACCTGGTCGTCCTTCAACGTCGTCAGCTGCTGCGCCATCTGCGGACGCAGCCGCCAGATCTGCGACGCCAGCTGCGTCTGACCGTGCGGAAGTCGTTGCAGCAGCACGAGATCCGCGGTGTTCGCGGTGCTCGCCGCCTGCGGGTGCAGGTACGGCAGCACGTACATCGTGGTCTGCCACGGCGAACGCGGCGGGAACAGCTCCTGCGGCACGTGACCGCCGTCGTGCACGACGAGCAGCGGCATGTCCTCGGTCGGCCTCGGCAGGTCGGCCGGGGTCAGCCTGCGCAGCTGCACCAGCGGGGACGGACGGCCGTCGGGACCGCTGCCCGCGGCGCGCTGGATCTGCTGCCACGCCTGCGGGCGTCCGGTCGCGATGATGATCAACGCGCCGGTGGCCATGGCGCGCAAGGCGATCTGGCGCGCCAGATACAGGCCGCCGACCACGACCATCCTCGTCGGGACCGGGCGGAGCACCGAGATCGTCAGCGGCTCGCCCTGCATGCCCGCGCCCAGCATCATGCCGCCGCGGTCACCGCTCGGGCTCACCACGTCCAAAAGGGACGGTGACACCAGGAACTCGGGGGCGACGCTGTTCTGCCCCTGGCTGTCCATCAGTCGGGCCGAGCTCATGCCATACCTCCGAGCGGCAGGGTCGCCGCGAGACCCGCGAGCTGCTGTCCGCGCAACGGGGTCAGCGTGATGTCGAGCTTGTCGCCCATCTTCTCCAGCTGGTCGTCCGCACGCTCCAGCTCGCTGGGCGTCCGGGCGCTCACGCGCACCAGACCGCGCAACGACACCTGGCCGTCCTCACGCGACGGCGAGATCGACAGCGCCAGCGTCGACGACAGCGCCCGCACGCCGGTCAGGGCGTTCAGGTTGCTGCGCAAGCCCTTCGACGGCCAGCCGGTGATCGCGTAGGTCGCGTGACCGACGCCACCCGCCGTCACGCCGCCCCACTTCTCCCGCAGCGACACGGGGTTCGTGGTGCCGGCGACACCGGTGAACTCGGCCGCCGAGATCGCCGCGCGCAGCAGTTCGTCCGAGTCGAGCGGACGGATCGTGACGCCCGCGGACTCCAGCGCGTTGCGGACGCGGGAAAGTGCGCCAATCAACGCGCGGTGGGCGCCGACGACACCGCCGCCACGTTCCCGGATCGCGGCCGCGCATCGTTTCGGGTCCAGCCGAACCGTGATCCACGTCGTGCGGCGCGCCGCGGCCGGCAGGCCGCCGAGCACCTCGAGGTAGCTCATCTGCGCCGGAGCGTTCGGTGGGAGCGCCGCGCTGCCGGGGTAGCAGTGCCAGATGACCGAGATCGCGTCGAGCACGACGCCGCGGTCCTCGAGGCACGGCGCGAGTGCGCCGAGCGGCAGCGAGGGGGCCGCGCCGACCGGGCTGATCAGCGGCGGGGTCGGGTCGACCAGCAGGACCGCGGTCCAGACGCCGTCGTGCCACGAGAGGGCGAGCGGCCGCCGTTCGTGGTCCTGGCCCTTCGCGATGACGAGGTCCGGGATCGCGAGGCGCAGCAACGCCACGCGCGGGTCGTCGGGGCCGATGACCGAGGCCTCGTCCTCACCGGGCTGGTGCTCCGGCGGGGCGGACCGCTTGGCCGTGCGGCCGTGGCCGCGGAAGTTGTACCGCAGCGTCAGCGCGATCCACTGGGTCAACCAACGACCACGCGATCGGGTGAAAGCGAGGATCAGTGCGATCAACAACACACCGCCCGCGATCCCCAGCATCACGACGTTCTTCACGCCGCCGATGGTGAGCAGGATCAGGCCGATGGCGAGACCGATCTCGATGACGACGAGGTTCGCGACGGGAAGCGACCCCAGGCTGGCACCAACGGTTCTGCGGCGGACACGCCCGACCGGCCGAGGTGGAGGCGTCGGTCCAGGTGGCGGACCACCGGGACCGGGCGGCCGCTGCATTCCCGGGTTCGGCCGTGGCGGATGTGGAGTGGTCACGGACATCCGTTGTGGTCTCTTTCCCCTCGACGGTCGGTGGGCTTGGCGAACCGGCCCACGGAGCAACCTGCGTCCGGCTATCCTGCCGAACCGTACCGCGACTGGGAGAGCAGCGAGCCGAGAATGGCATCAACACCCACCACCAAGTCACAGGTCCAGGCCTACCGATTCGTCTTGCGGAGGATGCAGTCAGCACTTGTCCGCAGAGACGCGGTCATGCTGCACGACCCGATGCGCAACCACTCGCGCGCGACAGCGGTGGGTGTGTTGCTGGGCATCGTCGGGCTGCTCGGGTTCCTGGTGTTCGGCTTCTTCAAGCCGCAACCCAGACTCGACAGCGACACGCAGATCGCCATCTCCAAGGAGACGGGGCAGGTCTACGTGGTCAGCACGAACCCCAACCAGCTGATCCCGATGACGAACCTCGCGTCGGCGCGGCTGCTCTGGTACCAGAAGAGCAACCCGGACGCGGGCGGTGCGGGCGGCACGCAGGACGGCGGTTCCGCCGCGGCCGGCGGCACCAGCGGTGAGGTGGCCGTCGCGGGCGGCACGCCGAAGCTGGTCAGCGAGGCCGCCCTGGCCAAGATGCCGAAGGGCCGGCTGACCGGCATCCCGGACGCGCCCGACGTGCTGCCGGGTCCGAGCAACCGCATCGGCGCCGAGTGGTCCGTCTGCGACACCCTCGACCTCGACGAGTTCCGCAAGAACCCGTCGATCGCGAACAAGATCGATACCACGGTCATCGCCGGCGTCGCGGGTGGTGACCAGCTGCTGGACGGCGAGAACGCGCTGCTGGTCCAGTCGAAGACGAACGACAAGGCGTACCTGATCTACAAGAAGCCGGACAGCCTCACGTCGATCTCGTCGACCACCGTGCGTGCGCAGGTCGACCTGAAGAAGGACCCGGTGAAGGCGGCGCTCAAGCTGAGCAACAAGCCGCCGCGGGCGGTCAGCAACGGCCTGCTCAACGCGATCCCCGAGGTCGCGCCGCTGTCGGCGCCGATCATCCCGAAGCAGGGCTCGCCGGCCAGCTACATCGAGGGCGCCAGCGTCAAGATCGGTGAGGTCGTCGAGGTCAACCGCACCGGCGCCTCGGAGTACTTCGTCGTGCTCGAGGACGGCCTGCAGCACGTGGAGCCCGCGGTCGGCGACCTCATCCAGTTCACCTACCAGGGCACGGGCACCACGATCCGCGAGGTGACCGCGGCCGCGGTGGCGAACCACCTGGAGCCGAAGAAGAAGCTGAAGCTCGAGGAGTACCCGGCGAAGGTGCCGACGGTGCTCGAGCCGAACGCCAACAACACGGTGGTGTGCCTGGGCTGGCGGGCGGACAACGTGAAGGAAGGCAACAAGTCCGAGAACACCAAGGTGACGCTCGGCGCCGGGCTGCCCGTCTCGAAGGACGCCGTGCCGGTCGCGATCAACCAGGTCGGCTCGACCGGTGAGATCGTGAACAAGTTCGTGATGGTGCCCGGCAAGACCGCGGTGGTCCGCGGCAGCCAGAACATCACCGACTTCGGCAAGGGGCCGATCCACATCGTGACCGGCCGCGGCGTGAAGTACGGCGTGCCGGACAAGGGCACCGCGGAGGCGCTCGGGCTCGGCAACGTCGCGGACTTCCCGCCCGCACCGGAGTCGATCCTGCGGCTGTTGCCCAACGGGCCACAGCTCAACCGCAACGACGCGATCCGCAGCTACGACGCCATCCCGGTGCCGAAGGACGCGGGTCAGCTGCCCACGCAGCAACAGGGCAGTTAGTGGCGTGACACGCAACGTTGGCGGTGAATTCACGCTCAGCGGGACGCCTCGCGGCACCGGCCCCACGTCCACAGCCAACCAGGATGAGGACGCGGCGCCGGCACCCCGATGCGTCCATCTGAGCGCGAATTCCCACGGCAACGTTGCGAGCCACGCCACTAGGGAACCTGCCGCCGGTCGGCACCGTCACAGGTGCCGACCGTTGTAAGGGGGAAGCCGTGGTTCAGTCAGGCCGGATCGAGATCGACCCTCGTTGGCTCGAGTCCTATGCGGACAGAGTCGACCACGCGGCCGACGATCTGCGGCGAGTGCGCGACGCGATGAAGCACTCACCCCTGCGGCCCGAGTCGTTCGGCGAGATCGGCCGTTCGCTCGGCAGCGCACGTGGCTACGCACGGGCGGCGGAGCTGTTGAACGGACAGCTCGGCCGCGCGTGCGAGGTGCTCGCCGCGGCGGCGAAGGGACTGCACGACGTGGCCGAGCACTACGGCCACCACGAGGACGACAGCCTGGCGCGGATCAAGAAGGCCGATCGCCGATGAAGGAGATCGCCGCGGAGTTCGCGCCCCAGTTGGATTTCCTGTCGCGGGTGAGCCGCCGGGTCGGGGTCGCCGACCTCGTCGAGGAGTACTTCGACCCGCTCGTCGGCGACTGGGCGGACCTGCGCGCCGAGGCCGAACGCTGGCGCAAGGCCGCGCACGTCACCGAGACCGTCACCAAGCACGTGGCCGGTCCGCTCGGCAGCGTCGACGCCGCATGGCAGGGCCGCGACGCGGAGTCGTTCGTCGAACACATGCGCACGGTCGGGCTCGCCGGCACCGACATGTCCGACGCGATGACCGCCATGGCCGAGGCGCTGGAGGAGACCGCGGACACCGTCCGCGACATCGTGCGCGACATGGGCCGGGTGCTGGCCGACGCGGCGGAGTCCGTTTCCGGTGCGGCGGCGTTGCCGCTCGACGGCGACCACGCGGTGGTCAAGCACGTCGAGGAGTTGCGCACGCCCGTGCGGGAGCTCTTCGAGTCCGCGCGCGACGTGCTGGAGGCGTTCCTCAAGCTGTGCGACGGACTGTCCGGTGAGGACGGTGGGTTCGGCGCGGTGACCATGAAGCACCGCTACCCGGAGACGAACTGGTCCTACACGCCGCCCGCCGCGCCCAAGGGGCCCGCTCAGACTCCTGAGAAGCCCGCTGAGGCTGCGAAGACGGCCGCCGCCGGCGTCGGTGGGGGTAGCGGAGCGCACGGCGGTGGCGGCTCGATCAGCGCCGCTTTGAGTGGTGGTGCTCCGGAGTCGCACCAGCAGATGCAGCCCGGTGGCAGCACCGCCGTCCAGGAGCCGCACCACGCGCCGGAGCCCGCCGCGCATCCGGCGGCGGCCGCCGCGACGGGACCGGCCGGTGGCCCGCAGGGTGCCGGCGGCCAGGGCGGGATGATGGGGCCGATGATGGGTGGCGCCATGGGTGGCCAGCAGGGCGGCGACAAGGAGCACAAGCGCAAGCAGCAGCTCACCGGTTCCGTGGACGACCTGCTCGGCAAGCCGAAGAAGGCCAGCCCCAAGGTCATCGGCGAGGACTGACTTTTCGCGTTCCAAACCTCCGAATGTCGCGACTTGAATCACATTCAAGATCAAGTTTTTCGCCGGGCCCGTTAGGCCATTCGGTGCTACGTTCGTTGCGCGACGTACCCGCGTCGAATGTCGAAACTGTTTCTGGGGGAACAACAATGCGGGTTATTTCTCGTACCGTTTTGCTGGCGGCTACCGGTCTGCTCGTGCTGGGGGCGACCTCGATGGCGCAGGCCGGCGAGGCCAGTGCCGCCCTGCCCTGTGGTCAGTACTGGGATGCCGACTTCAACACCAATGGCGTGAACATCCGCTCCGGACCCGGCGTCGGGTTCGGGGTCAACGGTGTCGGCTACATCGGCCACAAGATTGACATCTGCACCTCGACCCGTGGTGACGACGTCGACTGTGGCAACGGGCGGCGCCACCAGACGTGGGACGAGATCATCGATCGCCGCACCGGCGTCCGGGGATTCGTCTCCGAGTGCTTCGTGAACTACCAGCGCTGATCGTCGCAAAAATAAAACTGCCCGTGCGATTCAGGTCGCACGGGCAGTTTTCGTTGTTCTGCGATCAGGCTGGACGGCGCCGGTTGCGGTTCACCGTGTGCATGACGAACAGGGTGAGCAGCAGCATGCTGACGCCGATGGCGGTGCCCGCGAGCGCCACGATCATCGGCTTCCAGTTCTTCTGCCCCGGCGGGTTGACCTGCGTGGTCAGCGGCGTGATCTTCGGCAGCGTCGCGCTTGCCCGCTAGTCCGCGTCAGCAGTACTCCAAGAGGTCGTTCCTAATCCATACCCCGGTGCTGCCGCCCCACAGATCGCCCTTCGCCCACCAGATGCCGTCGACGGGGTTGTCGCCCATGGCAGTACCCGTGACGGTGATCTTCTGGCCGCGGTTGACGATGCCCAACGCGGTGTAACCGGTGCCCGGACCGGTTCGGTAGCGGGTGCCGTCATCTTTGACGCAGGTGTCGAACGATGCCGCGTTCGCAGGTGTAGCCACCAGCGTCGCACTCAGTGCGACCGCCGCCAGTGTCGCCATGAGGTACTTGCGCACTACGAGGTTCCCCCCTCGGTGTTGACAATCGATTGCTGGATCATCCGATCGGCGGTCTGGTTGCCACGGTGTGCAAACAGACCGCCGAAGTTGGTGAGTCAGGTGCTCGGAATCAGGCTGGACGCCGCCGGTTGCGGTTCACCGTGTGCATGACGAACAGGGTGAGCAGCAGCATGCTGACGCCGATGGCGGTGCCCGCGAGCGCCACGATCATCGGCTTCCAGTTCTTCTGCCCCGGCGGGTTGACCTGCGTGGTCAGCGCGGCGACCTTGGGCGGCGTGGCGCCCTTCTTCTCCGACGGGATCACGGCGGTCAGCGCGGCGATCGGGTTGACCATGCCGTGGCCGATCTTGTTGTCCCGGCCGTTCGGGTTGCCGGGGTGCTGCGCGGTCGCCTTCAGCCGGTACATCACCTGACGGGCGTTGAGCTCCGGGAACCGTTCGCGCACCAGGGCCGCGACACCCGCGACGTACGGCGACGCGAAGCTGGTGCCGCGGATCGGCGCCAGCTGCTGGTTCTCCGGGTTGAGGTTCGCGTTGGTGAGCCCGGTGCCCTTCGGGTCGAGCGTCACGATGCCCTCGCCCGGACCGGCGATCGAGACCCACGGGCCCCACACGCTGAAGTCCGAGACGATGCCGCCCTCGTTGATCGACGCGACGGACAGCACGTCGTCGGCGAACCAGGGCGGGGAGGCGACGACCTTGACGTTGTCCGGGTCCGTGTTGTCGTTCTGCGCGCTGCAGCCCGCGCCCTGCTCGGCGCTGAGGTTGCCCGCCGCGGTGACGATGACGACGTTCTCGACGTCCACCGCGTACTTGATCGCACCCTGCAGCATCTCGTCGTCCGCCCCGAACGTCTTGGGTGGAGCGCAGTTCGTCAGCGAGATGTTGATGACGTCCGCGCCGGACTTCGCCGCCTGGACGATCGCCTGCGCCAACGTCCGGATCTTGCCGGCGGTCGGACGGGCCTCCTGGGTCGGCGTGCCCTTGAACTCGAACCGGTCGCTGGTCTGGCGGATCGCCAGGATGCTCGCTTCCGGTGCGGCGCCGACGAAGTCGGTCTCGGTGTCCTCGCTCGCGGCGATGACGCCGGCGACCTCGGTGCCGTGGCCGTCGCAGTCCTTCATGCCGTTGCCGTCGTTCTTGCCGACGTAGTCACCGAGCGCGGTGACGCGGCCCTGCAGCCGCGGGTGGTTCTCCACGCCGGTGTCGATGACCGCGACCTTGACGTTCTTGCCGGTCGCGAACCGGTGCGCCTGCTCGAGGTTCAGCCGCAGCTGGCCGTACGGCCGTGAGTTGACCGTCGTGCCCTTGTTGTTCGGCGCGATGCATTGCTTGTTGTTGCGCACGTAGTCGACGTCCGGTGCCGGGTTTCCGATGGTGTCGGCGGGCGGCAGCGGCGAGCCGTTCTTCCAGGGCGGCGGCTGCGAGTTCGGCCGCTCGGGCTTGTTCGCTGTGCTGGACGGCTGCGCCACCGCCGGGCTCGCCGAGAGCGGCCCGGACAGCAGCATCAGCGCGGCGGCGGAGACCGCCGCGACTCGCTTCACCGTGGTCATGCCGCGATGAGTCCTCGGAAGACGACGTAGAGGTCCATGACCGCCAGCGCGAGCGGCAGCACCGACGCGATGAGGATCGCCTCGAGGATGTCGACCGTGCGGCGCAACGGCGGCGAGAACTTCTGGTTGGGGAAGATCACGCCGAGCACGAGCGCACCGGCGCCGAGGATCAGCAGCGCGCCGAACACGAACAGCAGGCGGTGCAGCGCGGACGCCTCGGCCAGCCAGCCGATCAGGATCCCCGCCGCGGCGAGCATGCCGCTCGCGAGCAACGCGACCGCCTGCGCGCCGTTGGCGTACGCCCGGCCGCGCAGCATGAGCACCAGCGCGACGGCGACGCCGTAGATCGGGCCGAACGGCGTGCCGTCACCGGCGGCGATGATCGCGCACAGCGCCGCGGTCACACCGGTGCCGATGATCATGCCGGTCATGTACTCGTGGGCGACCGCGGTGCGCTTCTCGATCACCGCGTACTCCGGGAAGCCGGTGTCCTCCTTGAGGTCCTCGGCACTACCCGGCACGGTCGGCATCGGCAGCTTCGCCAGTTGCAGCGTCACGCGCGGAAGTGCGGACATCGCCGCGAGCGCCACGGCACCGGTCGCGGCGGCGATGCCGACGAGCGGGTGCGCGATCAGCGTCGCGAAGAGGTACGCGATGGCGCCGATCGTCGCGCCGGTCGCCGCGGCCACGAACACCGTGACACCGTGGCCGATCAGCAGGATGCCCGCCCACGCGAAGATCATCATGAGCACGAAGCCGAGCAGCATGTTCGGCCGGTCGTACTCGCCCGGGACGATGTAGAAGCCCGCCACGAACGCCATCGGCAACGCACCGGCCGCGGCGATGAGCACGCCCGTGTCCGGTGCGGCGTAAGCACGGGCGACCGTCGCACCCGCCGCCAGCGTGGCGACCGCGGCGACACCGGCGGTGATCGCGGCAGCGAGCGCGCTGCCCTGGCCGTTGAACACCGGGCCGGACAGGAACACCGCGACGGCCGACGCGATCAGCGCGAGCGCGCCCGCGATGTGGCCGAACCGCTTCGCCGTTTCCTTGGTCCACGGCCGGAAGCTGTCCGGGCTGGACTCCGCGATCGCGTCGACGACGTCGTCGTAGAGCGGCGGAGGCGGGTTTTCGTTGCGGCGCCGCAACTGCAGCAGCTCGCCGTCGACCACGCCGAGCGACGCGAGCGTGCGCGCCGGGTCGAGCGGGCTGTCGCCGAGCTTCGCGAGGCACCAGCCACCGTGCCGGACGCCGCCGTCCGGAGTGGCCTCTCTCGCCATGTCCAGCAGCATCGGCAGGAGATCGGCCACCGCCACGTCGGCAGGCAGCGCGACGTCGATACGCGTGCGAGGTGCCACCACCGTCACCCGGCTGAACACCGTCGTACCGGTCGCCACCAGGGCCCCCTAAGTCAGATCAGCGCTTATAACAGTGTCCCCGACCCTATTGGTCCAGTCGGACGCGTGCCGGGCGGCCCTAGTATGGCCGTAGCGACCCCTCTCGTACCGAGTTTCGCGGAACACGTTCGTTTAGCTTTTTCTCCGACCCGCCTTCGCAGCCCTCGCCGATGCGCCATAGTGTCGGTTGCTACTGGTGGCGTAACGAGAGTCGAAGAGGTGCCTGTCAGTTGAGCACGCTGCAGTTCAAGCGAACGGCACGCCTTGCTGCTCCCCGGCCTCCCGGCGGTGAGGTCCACCTCGAACCGCCACCTGAGGTCCCGCGGATCATCCCCGGCAACGTCATGATGAAGGCGATGCCGGTCGTGATGATCGTCGCATCCGTCGGCATGATGGCGATGATGTTCACCACGAGTGGGCGCAACCCGGCGGCGATGATCATGCCGGGCATGATGCTCATCTCGACGGTCGGCATGATGGCCGGCGGCATGGGCTCGGGTAAGGGCCAGAAGAAAGCCGAGATGAACGAGGACCGCAAGGACTACCTGCGGTACCTCGGCCAGATGCGCGACCGTGCGCGTGAGGCCGCCGACGAACAGCGCGCCGAGCGCGAGTGGGTGCACCCGGACCCGCAGATGCTGTGGTCGCTGGCGACCACGCGGCGCATGTGGGAACGGCGTCAGAACGACCCGGACTTCTGCCACCTGCGCGCCGGTCGCGGCTCGCAGCGGCTCGCCACCAGACTCGTTCCGCCGCAGACCGGTCCCGTCGAGGAGCTCGAGCCCATCGCGACGCTGGCGCTGCGCCGTTTCGTGCGCGCCCACTCGCTGGTGCCCGACCTGCCGATCTCCATCGCGCTGCGCGGCTTCGCCGCCGTCGGCATGCTCGGTGAGATCGAGGACCGCCGGAATCTGACCCGTGCGCTGCTCGCCCAGCTCGCCACGTTCCACTCCCCGGACGACCTGCTGATCGCGGTCGTCTCCGCGGGCCGGACGAAGCAGCTGTGGGAGTGGTGCAAGTGGCTGCCGCACGTGCAGCACCCGACGGACATCGACGGCATCGGCCAGCGCCGCATGATGGCGAACTCGCTCGCCGAGATCGAGCAGATGCTCGACGAGTACCTGCGCGACCGGCAGCGGTTCACCCGCAACGCGCCCCCGCCGGCCGACCAGCCGCACATCGTGATCGTCATCGACGACGGTGACATCACGCGGGAAGAGCAGATCATCCTGGAAGAGGGCCTGGTCGGCGTCACGCTGATCGACCTCTCCGAGTGCCTCGGCAACCTCACCGCGCGCCGCGGCCTGCGGCTGGTGATCGAGGACAACAAGCTCGGTGCCCGCTCGGCGAGCGGGGTCGAGTGGTTCGGCGCGCCGGACTCGCTGAGCATCGTCGAGGCCGAGGCGCTCGCGCGGCGGATCTCGCCGTACCGGATGGGTGCCGCGGGCGAGGTCGGTGGCCTCGACGAGGACCCGCTCGCGATGAGCAACAACCCGCCGCTGCTCGAGTTCATGGGCATCCCCGGCGACCCGCTGTCGTTCGACGTGCAGCAGGCTTGGCGGCCGCGGCCGAAGCACGACCGGTACCGGATTCCGTTCGGCATCGGCGAGCACGGCCAGCAGGTCGAGCTGGACATCAAGGAGGCCGCCGAGGGCGGCATGGGCCCGCACGGCCTGTGCATCGGTGCGACCGGTTCCGGTAAGTCGGAGTTCCTCCGGACGCTGGTGCTGGGTCTGCTGGCGTCGCACTCGTCGACCGCGCTCAACATGATCCTCGTCGACTTCAAGGGTGGTGCGACGTTCCTCGGCCTGGACAAGGCCCCGCACGTCGCCGCGACGATCACCAACCTCGCCGGTGACCTCACCCTGGTCGACCGCATGAAGGACGCCATCGCCGGTGAGGTGGCCCGCCGCCAGGAAGAGCTGGCGAAGGGCAACTACAAGAACGTGTGGGACTACGAGAAGGCCCGTGAGAACGGTGCCCCGCTCGACCCGCTGCCGGCGTTGTTCATCTGCATCGACGAGTTCTCCGAGATGCTGACGGCGAAGCCGGACTTCATCGACATCTTCCTCCAGATCGGCCGCGTCGGCCGGTCGCTGCAGATGCACATGCTCCTCGCGTCGCAGCGACTGGAGGAGGGCAAGCTGCGTGGTCTGGACACGTTCCTCTCGTACCGGATCGGTCTGAAGACCTTCAACGCGGCGGAGTCCCGTGCGGCGATCGGTGTGCCGGACGCCTACGAGCTGCCGCCGATCCCGGGTTCGGGTTACCTGAGCGTGCAGGGTTCGCCGCTGACCAGGTTCAAGGCGCTCTACGTCTCGGGCGCGTACCGCCCGTCGGGCATGCAGAGCGCGGGCGAGTCGGTGGCCGTGCGCAGCGACAAGCGGCCGCGGTTCTTCGTGCCGGACTTCATCGAGATCCCGAAGGAGCCGGAGCGTCCCGCCGAGCCGGTCCGCGAGGAGAAGAAGGAAGAGGGCAACGAGCCGACCCAGCTCGAGCTGATCGTCGAACGCCTCGTCGGCCAGGGCCCGCCCGCGCACGAGGTGTGGCTGCCGCCGCTGAACGAGCCGCCGACGATGGACACGATGCTGCCGCCGCTGGACGTCACGGAGGACCGTGGCCTCACGTCGCCGTCGTTCCCGGTGCTCGGCAAGCTGCAGATCCCGGTCGGCATCGTCGACCGGCCGTTCGAGCAGCGGCGTGACCTGCTGTGGGCGGACTTCTCCGGTGCCGCCGGTCACGGCGCGGTCGTCGGCGGTCCGCAGTCCGGTAAGTCCACGCTGCTCAGGACCATGATCGCGTCGTTCGCGCTGACGCACACGCCGCAGGAGGCGCAGTTCTACTGCATCGACCTCGGTGGTGGCACGCTCGCCGCGATGGAGTCGCTGCCGCACGTCGGTGGCTTCGCCGGCCGTCTCGACGTCGACAAGGTCCGCCGCATGGTGGCCGAGCTCCAGACGTTGATCACCGAGCGCGAGCTCCGGTGGCGCGAGCAGGGCATCGACTCGATGGTCGAGTTCCGCAACCGCAAGCGCGCGGGCAAGATCACCGACGACGACTTCGGCGACGCGTTCCTGATCGTCGACGGCTGGATGAACTTCCGCCAGGAGTTCGAGGCGGTCGAGCCGCAGGTGCAGGCGCTGGCCGCGCAGGGTCTGTCGTTCGGCATCCACGTGATCGTGGCCGCCAACCGGTGGGCCGAGATCCGGCCGGCGATGAAGGACCTGCTCGCCACCCGCTTCGAGCTGCGCCTCGGTGACCCGAGCGAGTCCGAGATCGACCGCAAGGTCGCGGTCAACGTGCCGCCCGGCCGGCCCGGTCGCCTGCTCACCGGCGAGAAGCTGCACGCCCTCACGGGTCTGCCGCGCATCGACACGGTGCAGGACCCGACGACGATCTCCGCCGGTGTGCAGGACCTGAGCGCCAAGCTCAACGCGGCGTGGCGCGGCAAGCGCGCGCCGCAGGTCCGGATGCTGCCCGATCTCATGCCGTACGACCAGTTCCTGCAGCAGGTGCCGCAGGACCGTGGGCGCCTGGTGCCGATCGGCGTCAACGAGGACGAGCTCGCGCCGGTCTACATGGACTTCGACGCCGACCCGCACTTCTACGCGCTGGCCGACGGTGAGTCCGGCAAGACGAACCTCCTGCGCACGATCGTGCGCGGCATCATGACCAGCTACACCTCCTCGGAGGCGCTGATCCTGCTGGTCGACTACCGCCGCACGATGCTCGGGTTCATCGACACGGACCACCTGCTGGCCTACGCCGTGTCCTCCGCACAGCTCGGGGACATGGTCAAGGACGTGCGCACGTCGCTCGTCGGCCGCATGCCCGGCCCGAACGTGACGCAGGAAGAGCTGAAGAACCGGTCGTGGTGGAAGGGCCCCGAGGTCTTCGTCGTCATCGACGACTACGACCTCGTCGCCCCGCAGGGTGGCCAGAACCCCCTGCAGCCGCTGGCCGAGTTCATCCCTCAGGCCAAGGACGTCGGTCTGCACGTCATCGCCGCCCGCCGCATGGGTGGTGCGTCGCGTGCGATGTTCGACCCCGTTCTCGGCAAGCTGAAGGAGATCTCGGCGCCGATCTTCATCGGTTCCGGCTCGAAGGAGGAGGGCAACATCGTCGGCAACCTGAAGCCGTCGCCGCAGCCTCCGGGCCGGGGCACGCTGGTGACCCGCAAGCACGGGCAGCAGCGCATCCAGTACGCCTGGATCCAGCCCGACTAGGAACGCGAAAAGGGCCCGCAGCCGTCAGGTTGCGGGCCCTTTTCTGGTGGTAGCAGGGGTGTTGCTACCGCCCCCCAGTACCGGTAGCCGGCCGCGATCAAGAGGGAGAGGTCGCGGATGGCGTGGCGGCGATGACATCCCCCAGTGCTTTCAATGTCACCGTCACCCCGGTGATGAACACTCTGCCGCAGCCCGCTCACATGCCGCTCACACATCGATGACGCGGCGCCGTCGTCGATGGCCTCTACACTCGGCCATTCGTGAGGTTGGGGGACAGCGGTGAGACTCCAGTACCGGATCCTGGGACCGCTCGAGGTCCGTGTGGACGGTCGTGAGGTGACCGTCCCGGCCGGTCACGCCCGAGTGCTGCTGGCCACGTTGCTGTTGCGCCCCAACCGTTTCGTGTCCGTCGACGAGCTGATCGACCGCCTGTGGGACGGAGATCCGCCCACTCCGGACCGGGCGAAGACGACCCTCCAGATGGTCGTGACGCGCCTGCGTCAGGCCCTGGGTGACGCGAACTGCGTACGAACGTCGACCGGCGGCTATGTGGCGGAGGTCGCGGTCGACCAGCTCGACCTGACGTGGTTCCGCTCACTCGTCGCCCGCCAGCGGTACGCCGACGCGCTCGCCCTGTGGAGCGGCCCGCCGCTGGCGAACGTCCCCTCGGACGCCCTGCACCGCGACGACGTGGCCCCGTTGCTCGAAGAACGCCTCGTCGCCCTGGAGCAGCGGATCGACGCCGACCTCGACCGAGGCCTGTCCGGCGAACTGGTGGCGGAGCTGCGCACGCTCACCCAGGAACACCCGTTCCGCGAACGCTTCTGGCGTCAGCTGATGCTCGCGCTGCACCGCTCGGGCCAGCAGGCCGAAGCCCTGGCCGCGTACCGGGAGGTCGGCTCCCTGCTGGCGGCCGAGCTCGGCATCGACCCGTCGCTCGAGCTGCGTGACCTGCACCAGGCGTTGCTGGCCGGGGACGTCCCGGCGCCGTCCGGCTGGAAGGTGCTGTGTCAGCTGCCTCCCGACACGGGCGACTTCGTCGGCCGGGAGAAGGTCTTCGGTCTGGTGCGAGACCGGCTCACGGCGGCGTCGGAGACGGTGCCGATCGTGGCCGTGACCGGGGCGCCCGGTGCGGGCAAGAGCGCCTTCACCGTCCGCGCCGCGCACCGGTTGCGGGACGCGTTCCCCGACGGCCAGCTGTTCGTCCGCCTGGACGGCGCCGGCCGAGCACCCCGTGATCCCGCCGAGGTGCTCGGAGAGCTGCTCACGGCGCTCGGTGAGAGCGTGTCCGCGCTGCCGGACGGTCTGCAGGCCAGGGCTGCGGCGTTCCGCGCCCGGATGGCCGACCGGGCGGTCCTGGTCGTGCTGGACGACGCGGCCGGGTTCGACCAGGTCGAGCCACTGCTGCCGGGTACCTCCCGCAGCGCGGTGCTGATCAGCAGCAGGCGTCAGCTCGGTGGGCGGGCCGGCTCGTACGGTGTGCGGCTGCCACCGTTCGACCAGGACGAGGCGCTCGAGCTGCTCGACCGGATCGTCGGTGCGGAGCGCATCGCCCGCGAACGCGATGCCGCGGCGGCCATCGTCGAGTTGTGCGGCGGCCTGCCGCTCGCGCTGCGCGTGGTCGGCGCCCGGCTGACCGCCCGGTCGTCGCTGCCGCTGTCCGCGCTGGCTTCACGGTTGGCCGACGAGCGTCGCAGGCTCGACGAGCTGACCACCGGCGACATGGAGGTCAGGGCCACCTTCGGCCCGAGTTACGAGGCTCTCACACCCAACGCGGCAACCGCTTTCCGCAGGCTCGGCCTGCTCGGCGCGGCCGACGTCGCGAGCTGGGTGGTCGCGGCGCTGACCGGTGTGCCGGACGGTGACCGGCTGGTCGAGGAGCTCGTCGAGGCCAACCTCCTGGACGAGGTGGGTACGGACGCGACCGGCGAACCCCGGTACCGCTTGCACGACCTGCTCGCCGTCTACGCGGCCGAGCTGATGTCCACCGAGGAGCCCGCGGAGCTGAACGCCGCCCGCCGCCGGTACGGGGAGGCGTTGTGTGCCCTGACCGACGCCGCATGGTCCCGCCTGCGCGTGGTGATCGACGAGGTGGACCCGGTTCCGGTGAACCTCACCGAGGTCCTGCCCGCGAGCGAGGTCGAGCGGCTCACCGCGGACGGCCCGGCCTGGCTGCTCGCCGAGCAGCTGCAGATCGACCGTGCCATCAGGTTCTGCCTGAAGGAGGGCTGGACCCACCTCGCCGCGGGCATCGCCGAGCGCGCGTTGCGGCACCTCGACGTGTTCTATCCGCACGACCGCGTGATGGACACGTTCACCCTGCTCAGGGATGCCGCACGGGACGCGGGCGACCTGCCGCTGTCGTGCAACTTCGAGTTCGCGAGGCTGTTCCAGCTGAGCAGGCTCGGCGTCGACGACGAGCTCGTGCGGGCTTTCGGCGAGTGCGCCGACGAACTGGCCGCCTTGGGCGACCTGGCCCAACTCGCCGAAGTGCTCGCCGCCCAAGCGCACTTCACCCGAATCCACACCGGCAAGCCGGCGGTTGGAATCGCGGAACGGGCGGTGCGGGCCGCGCGGGCGAGCGGCAACGAGAAGGTCTACCTGTCCACGCTGCGGGAACTCGCTTCGATGCTCGCGGACAGCGATCGGTACGCCGAGGCCGTCCCGCTGTTCGAGGAGGCGCTCGAGCTGGCCGAGCGGATCGATCCCGCCGCCGAGATGCAGGTGTTGTATCGCATCGCGTTGCACGCCCTGGCCGCCCAGGACCTCGACCGTGCGCGCTCCGCCTCTGTTCGGGCGCTGGAGCTCAACGAGGGCACGGACGATCTGCGCGGCTACGCCTACGTCTCGCTGATGAGCGCACGGGTTGCGACCGCATGCGGGGACGGCGCCTCGGCGATCGCGATCGTCGACCGGGCGATGCAGATCTTCGAGCAGATGAACGAGGGCATCGGCATGGTCAACGCCGCGGCCACCAAGGCCGAGGCCTACCTCGCGGCCGGGCGACATGACGATGCCGTGCGGTTGGTCGACGAGGCCTTGGAGATGTATGCCTACGTTGGTGCGGTTGAGCATGAGGACCGCCTACGCGCCGTGCGCGCCGCCGCGAGTTGACCGCCATTGGGCCCGCAGTCTCCAGCTGCGGGCCCAACGGCTGGGGTGACCGGTTTGCCGCCGTGACCAAGAGGGAGAGGCCGCGGTGGCGTTGAGATCGACGGCGGTTCCCCCCTTGGTCCGTACCGCTCTCTCACCGGCAAGGACCACTCTGCCGGACGCTGCTCACAAACCGCTCACAATTCCGGCTGACTCTTGGGCCTGCGACTGTTTGGGAGTTCGGTACTGCCGAATGCCCTGACCACATGAGGTCTGGTGACAGTCGTCGGCTACCACGGAACTGGCCAATGGACTCAACCTCGCCGCACCGCGACGCCCTCACGGTGACGCGCCGCTGGGCCCGCAGCGTCCAGCTGCGGGCCCAGCGGCGTGCGGTACCCCCAGATCGCCGGTTCCGCCGCGGCCAAGAGGGAGAGACCGCAGTGGACCGAGACCGGTTGACGTCCCCCCAGATCGTCATCCGTTCTCGCCGGCAACTCGTACCCTGCCGGACGCCGCTCACAGACCGCTCACACCGCAATGACATGCCTCTAAACTCCTCGATCAGCGTCTCTTGGGGGTGTCGGTGCGCGCCGAGTTCCGGGTATTAGGACCACTCGAGGTCCGCCTCGACGGCCGCTCGGTGCCCGTTCCCGCAGGACAGGCCCGTGTCGTGCTGGCGACGTTGTTGTTGCGGGCGAACCGGTTGGTGTCGGTCGACGAACTGATCGACCGCTTGTGGGACGGCTCGCCACCGAACCCTGACCGCGCCAAGACCACGTTGCAGATGGTCGTGACCCGGCTGCGTCAGGCTCTGGGCGAGGCGAACTGCGTCCGCACCGTGACCGGTGGCTACCTTGCGGAGGTCACGTCCGACCAGCTCGATTTGCTGAGGTTCCGCGAATCGGGCGACGTGGCGTTGTGGGCTGGCCCTCCACTGGGCAACGTGTCGTCGGAGTTGCTGCACCGCGACGACGTGCCACCGTTGCTGGAAGAGCGACTGGTGGCGCTGGGCAACCGTGTCGACGCCGATCTGGAGCGTGGTCTCGCAGGTGAGCTCGTGCCCGAACTGCGTGCCCTGACGAAGGAACACCCGCTGCGCGAGGGTTTCTGGCGCCAGCTGATGCTCGCGCTTTACCGGTCCGGCCAGCAGGCCGACGCGTTGGCCGCATACCGGCGGATCAGTGATCACCTCGCCGATGAGTTGGGAGTGGACCCCGGACCGGGGTTGCGCGAACTGCACCAGCGGATCCTCACCGCCGATGAGTCGCTGCTCGCCGCTGAAAGACACGTTCCCTCTGCCGCGAGCACGGTTCCCCGGCAGCTGCCTCCCGCGATCGCGACGTTTGTCGGTCGTGACGACGACTTGCGCTGTCTCGATGAGAGTCCCGCGCAGGTGGTCGTGATCTCGGGATCCGGTGGGGTCGGCAAGACCGCACTGGCGGTGCACTGGGCCCATCGCATCCGCGACCGCTTCCCTGACGGCCAGATCTTCGTCAATCTCCGCGGCCAGGATCCCAGGCAGGCGCTGACGGCGACCGAGGTGCTGGCCAGAGTCCTGCATGGACTCGGTGTCGGCGCAGCCGATGTACCCATGCAACTTGACGAGCAGATCGCGATGTACCGCTCGCTGATCGCCGAGCGGGCCGTCCTGCTGGTGCTGGACAACGCGGCGGGGCCAGAACAGGTCCGACCGCTGGTGCCCAGTTCATCGGAGTCGCGGCTGCTGGTGACGAGCCGTGGCGACCTGCGCGGTCTCCTCGTGCTGAACGACGCGCAGCTGGTGCCGTTGACGACGTTGGGGCCGGACGACGCTGTCGGCATCCTGGTCCGCATCCTCGGTCACGAGCGGGTGGCGGCGGAGCGGGACGCCGCACGGGAGCTTGTCCGTCTCTGCGCCGGACTGCCGCTCGCGCTGCGGATCGCAGTCGCGGATCTCGCGATGCGTCCCGGCACCGCCATCGCGGACAAGGTGGCCGCACTGAGCACGGGTGATCGGCTGTCGGAGCTCGCAGTGCCGGGAGATCCCGAGGCAGCGGTGGCGGTCGTGTTCGCCCAGAGCTACACCGTGCTCGCCGAGGACTGCCAGCTCGTCTTCCGGCGAGTGGGTCTGTCGCCGGGCGCGGACTTCACCGCTTTCGACGCGGCAGTCCTTTCCGGACTGCCTGCCGACCGCACCCAGGAAGTTCTCGATCTTCTGGTTGGTGCGCACCTCGTCGAACGGGTCGCTGACACGCGGTTCGCGCTGCACGACCTGCTGCGGATCTACGCCAACGACACATGCACACAGGAGGACTCCGAGGAGGAGCGCGACGCCGCGATCGACAGGCTGTGCGACTGGTACCTGCGCATGACCGATGATGCGGTCCGGATTCTCTATGCCGATCAGCTACGCCTACCGGTGACACCTGGTCCCGCACTATTGCCCGGCCGCGTGCCACGCGAGCCGGGTGAGGCGTTCTCCTGGCTGCACGCCGAGCACGTCAACCTGGTCTCCGCGGTCACGGCTGCCGCCAACGACGGCGGCCACCGCTTCGCGAGCCAGCTGGGCAGCCTGCTGCACCCGTTCTACTTCCATATTCGCGACAACATTCGCTGGTCGTCGTTGTGCGAGGTGCGGATGCGCGCTGCCGAGGCGTGGGGCGATCCCGCCGCACTCGTGGCCGCGTGGAACTCGATGTGCGTCTACCACTACTGGCGGGGGGACTACGCAGAGGCCGAGAGCGCGGCAACGAAGGTCCTCGAACTGTGCGCTGCTGTTGAGGACCGGCGGTGGGAGGCGCAGACGCTGAACAACCTCGCAGCCATCGTCCAGGTGCGAGGCGCACTTGACCTCGCGCTTGCGTACTTCCACAAGGCGTTGGCCGTCAACGAGGAGATCGGCTCGGTTGTCGGCCGCGCGAAGGTGCTGCACAACCTGGCAACCCTCGCCTGGGACTCGGGGGAATTGCGCGACGCGTTGGCCAAGCTCAAGGAGGCGACCGCGTTGCACAACAGCGGCGGCTTCCTCGAGGCGGAGTCCTTCGACCACATGAGCCTTTCAGCCGTCCACCTGGAGCTGGGTGATTTCGACGCCGCCGTGCGCCACTACGAGCTGTACGCCGACATCCAGCACCGAATGGGGAGTGCCCGCCTGGATCCGACCGCCGTGTCGAACTTGATCTGGGTGAAGCTGCATCGTGGTCAACTGGACGAGGCGTATGACGCCGCGTTGGACGCGTTGGTAGAGGCACAGGCGACGTTGGGGCGGGTGGAGGAATGCGTCTGCTGGGACATGCTGGCCGAGATCGCGAGCGCGACGGGGGAGTACCAGGATGCGCTCGACCGAAGCTTGATCGACCTCGAGCTGAGCAGTGAGCAGGCGTACGCGCGAGGTCAGGTGCGAGCAATGTTGCAACTCGCTCGGGCACATCGGAACCTGGGAGATCTCCACAACGCGCGTCGGTGCTTGGCTGAGGCGCGGGTGCTGATCGAGCGGGACGGCCAGCGTCTCCGCGAAGGTCAGGAGTTGACCGAGCGCGCGCAACTTCACCTCGCCGATGGCTCCATCGACGAAGCATTGCGATGTGCGCTGGATGCGGTCGAAACGCACCAGCGCACCGGGCAGCGGTACCGCGAGGCGATGTCCCTGGTGGTTCTCGCCGAGGTCAGACGTGCTGCTGGTGATCCAGAGCTCGCGCACGAGTGCGAGAAGCAGGCCGCCGAGTTGTTCGCCGCGTGTGGGGTGGCGGTGCGTGAGCCCGATCGACCCACGTGACGGGGGCGGATGGGGTATGCATGTGCTGCCTTGAACGAGGGGAAGGTGCATGAGCCTGCACGTCGCGGTCGACTTCGGCACGTCGAGCACCTGTGTCGCGATCTCCGTGCACGGCCGCGAACCGCAGGTCGTGGTCTTCGACGGCCAGCCGCTGGTGCCGTCGGCCGTCTTCGCCGCCGCCGACGGCACGCTGTTCGTCGGGCAGGAGGCCGAACGGCAGGCCGCGGTCGATCCCGCGCGGTACGAGCCGCACCCGAAGCGCCGGATCGACGAGGGTGAGCTGCTCCTCGGCAGCACTGTGCTCCCGGTGATCGACGTTGTCCGGGCGGTCTTGACTCGCGCGGTCGGCGAGGCGCGGCGTGTGGCCGGCGGTATGCCCGTCGATGTTCTTGTACTGACCCACCCCGCGGATTGGGGCACGGTACGCACCCGCGTCCTGCTCCAGGCTGCGCAGGGGCTCGGCCGCGAGATCGTGCTCGTGCCCGAACCGGTAGCCGCGGCGGTGTTCCACTCGGCGAGTCACGCGCTCGGTGACGGCGCGACCCTCGCGGTGCTGGACCTCGGTG
Source organism: Lentzea sp. NBRC 105346 (assembly GCF_030269605.1). GTDB lineage: Bacteria > Actinomycetota > Actinomycetes > Mycobacteriales > Pseudonocardiaceae > Lentzea. The sequence goes on along the minus strand of NZ_BSTQ01000005.1, from coordinate 212,295 downwards.
GCGGCACGGTCGACGCGAGTGTCGTCGCACGGCAGGGCCCGCGGTTCCGCGTGCTCGCGGCGAAGGGCGACCCGAGCTTCGGTGGAGCCGACATCGACCAGGCGTTGCTGCAGCACGTCGGCGCGATGGTGTCCACGCAGGACGCTGAGGGATGGCGGCAGCTCGTCGAGGGCCGCGAGATGGCCGATCGCCGGAAACGCCGGGTGCTGCGACAGGACGTGCGGGGCGCCAAAGAAACGTTGTCACGGCACTCGTACACCGATGTGCCGATGCCGCCGCCGTTCCCGGACGCGCACGTGACGCGGACCGACCTCGAGAAGCTGATCACCGCGCCGCTGAACCGGGCCGTGGCGCTCGTCACAGCATCCGTGCGGGACGCCGGAATCGATCCCCGGCAGCTGGCCGGCGTGTTCCTCGTCGGCGGCTCCAGCCGAATCCCGCTGGTGGCTCGCCTGGTGCACGAACAGGTGGGCGTGCTGCCGACGAGCATCGACCAGCCGGAGACGGTCGTCGCGCGTGGTGCGTTGCGGGCGGTCAGTCTCGATCCGATGCGAACCGGGTCCTTGCCGCCGCAGCCACCGCCCAGCTCGGACACCACCCGGAAGATCACCAAGCGGATCACGGCTCCGCCGGTCGCGCACTTCCCGCAGGTACCGCCACCGCCGGTACGGACCAAGACCCGCACACCGCTGTACCTGATCATCGGACTCGTGGTCGTGCTGGCGGGCAGCGGGGCTGCCGCGTATTTCCTCACGCGGGACAAGGGGAAGCCGATCTCGCAGTACGACTACAGCTTCCGCATGCCGGAGGACTGGGAGCAGACCGGCGGTGAGGTGCCCACCCGCCGGGTGCTTTTGCAACCGGTCAAGCGAGATTCCGATACCGACCGCATTGCTGTGCAAGAGCAAAAGTTGACGTACAACAGTTCGAATGATCGGGCACGGGCCGTTCGCGAACTCAAAGAGGGGTACGACAAGAGCGACCAGGTTTCGGATTTCGACGACAAGTCGACATTCGTGGGTAAGGATGTCGTGTACTTCCGCGAACGCGTCGGCTCCGCGACCGTCGACTGGTACGTGTTGCTTCAGGGAACGGCACAGGTCAGTGTGGGTTGCCAGGCAGGTGAGTCGGGCAAGGAGCGCGTACGTTTCGCCTGTGAGCAAATAGTCCGCACAATGAAGGTGACCGGGTAAAGCGATGTCCGCCTCTGATGCAATCGCCGAGTTCCGCGCTTCTGTGGGCGCGGCCGTGACCAGGGCCGGCCGGGCCGCCGACGAGGCCGGGGCCTGCAACGGGGCACTCCGTCAGCGCACCCGAGAACTCGCCGAACGGGCCAAGAGCAGGCAAGTTGGCGCCGGCCAGCACACTGCGACGCCATCGGACCTGCGGGATACGGCCACCGGGTTCCGCGCCGATCGGGGTCTGCCCGTCGAACGGCTTCCGGAGGCGGCCGATTTGCTAAAGCCACCGGCGGTGGTTTCGGAACCGATCGAGGAACCGGCCACTCTCGGTTCGACCGCGGTCGCCGGTCCGAGTGGTCAGCTTCCCCGTGTGAGTGACGATGACGAGGACTTTTCGCAGTCGCGAATCCTCTACTGAGTGTTCTCGTCACCCGTCGCCGTTTACTAGAGCAACTACTTGGAACGAAGTCGCGACAGGACGGAACCGATGTGGGAGTGTCCTCGTCGGAAGAGGCGTACGAACCAAGCGGGTACGACCTGACGCACGATTGAAGGGGGACTCTCCCAATGGCTGATGGCTTTAACGCGACTCCGGAAGAGCTGGACCAGCTCTGCACCGACATTCGCAACGTGAACGACGAGACCCAGGGCGTCCTGAACAATGTGCGCGGCACGGTGGACACGCTTGCCAGCGCGTGGGCCGGCTCCGCGGCCACGGCGTTCGCCACGCTGATGGAGCGCTTCAACACCGACGCCGCGAAGCTGCAGGAGGCGCTCCTCACGATCGCCGACGGCATCTCCGGCACCTCGTCGACGATGAAGCAGCAGGAAGAGGAGCACGGCCAGTCGATGAACACGATCCTGGGCCGCCTCGGCTGATTCTGCGACCCGATCCAGTTCTTTCGGCATACAGACTTCTGACATAAGGGGAGAAAACCAATGAGCGGTGAAATCAAGGTCGGGTTCGGCGCGCTCGCCAGCGCCTCCAGTGACATCAACAGCGCGGCCAGCACGATCGAGCAGCAGCTGGGCGACATCCGGGGCCGGGTCGCCAAGGTCCTTGCCAACTACACCGGTGCCAGCGCCGACGCGTACCAGGCGGCGCAGCAGAAGTGGGACCAGGCGGCGGACGACCTGCAGCAGGTTCTCGCGTCGATCGGTATGGCCGTGGGCCAGGCGGGCGAGGCCTACCAGCAGGCCGAGCGTCAGAACGAGGGCCGCTGGGGCTGATCCACCCCGTCGGCATAGCACGACTTTCGCGAGCCCCGGAACCACGTGGTCCGGGGCTCGCGTGTGTCTGAGGGGGGCCGTTTTGACCCGCCGATGACCCAACCGGTATCTTCTTACGTTGTTGTGCGGTAGCTGGCGCCCGTGTGCGCCGCGCTGTTCCGGTCCGTCACCAGGTCTGGGGCAAGCCGCCATGATGACCCCAGACGCAAGTGACGACGAGGTAGACCCGTGCGCACGTACAGCCCGAAGCCCGGTGAGGTGACCCGCACCTGGCACGTGATCGACGCCCAGGACGTGGTGCTCGGCCGGCTCGCCACCCAGGCCGCGACGCTGCTGCGCGGCAAGCACAAGCCGACCTACGCTCCGCACGTTGACACCGGTGACTTCGTCATCATCGTCAACGCGGACAAGGTCCTGCTGACTGGTAGCAAGCGCGACCAGGAGTTCGTGTACCGCCACTCCGGCTTCCCCGGTGGTCTGCGCAAGCAGTCCTTCGGCGAGGTGCTGGACACGCGTGCCGACCGCCTGGTCGAGAAGGCCGTCAAGGGCATGCTGCCCAAGAACCGCCTCGGCCGCGTGATCGGCTCGAAGCTGAAGGTCTACAGCGGCCCGAACCACCCGCACGCCGCGCAGCAGCCGCAGGCGTTCGAGATCAAGAAGATCGCCCAGTGAGCGACGAGTACACCGAGGAAGTTCCTGTGACCACCCCTGAGAACGAGACCCCTGAGGTCGAGGCCGAGGTCGTCGAGGCTCCCGAGGCCGAGGTTGCGGCTGACGAGGCCGTTGCCGAGGTCGAGGTCGAGGCTCCCGCCGTGGTCCGTCCTTCCCTGAACGGTGCCGCTCACCTGGCGCAGACCGTCGGCCGCCGCAAGGAAGCCGTCGTCCGCGTGCGCCTCGTGCCGGGCACCGGCAAGTTCACGCTGAACGGCAAGAGCCTCGAGGCGTACTTCCCGAACAAGGTGCACCAGCAGCTCATCAAGGAGCCGCTCGTCACCACCGAGAAGCCCGAGACCTTCGACGTAATCGCGAACCTGCGTGGCGGCGGCATCACCGGCCAGGCCGGTGCGCTGCGTCTCGCCATCGCGCGTGCGCTGATCGCCGTTGACTCCGAGGACCGCCCGGCGCTGAAGAAGGCCGGCTTCCTCACTCGCGACCCGCGGGTCAAGGAGCGCAAGAAGTACGGTCTGAAGAAGGCCCGCAAGGCGCCTCAGTACTCCAAGCGCTGACCCGTATCCCGGGAAGCCAAGTCACACCTGCGGGAGCAGCCAGTTCTTCACCGAACTGCTGCTCCCGCAGTCTTTTCTCCCCCTCCCCACGGCTGTCCACTTCGGAGGATCAATGGCCCGCCTGTTCGGCACCGACGGTGTGCGCGGTCTCGCGAACGGAGACCTCACCCCGGAACTCGCTCTGTCCGTCGCCGCCGCAGCGGCAAGGGTGCTCGCCGAGCACGACCGCACACACCGCCCCGTCGCGGTCGTCGGCCGTGACCCGCGGGCGAGCAGCGAGATGCTGGACGCGGCGGTCACCGCTGGTCTGACGAGTGCCGGCGCCGACGTGCTGCGCGTGGGTGCACTGCCGACGCCCGCTGTCGCGTACCTCATCGCCGCGCTGAACGCCGACTTCGGCGTGATGATCTCCGCATCGCACAACCCCATGCCGGACAACGGGGTCAAGCTCTTCGCCGCCGGTGGCCACAAGCTGCCGGACGAGATCGAGGACGAGATCGAGCAGAAGATGGAGAGCGGCTTCGAGCGCCCGACCGGCGCGAGCATCGGCCGTGTGCGCGAGATCACCGACGCCGAGACCCAGTACGTCGAGCACCTGCTCAAGGTGACGCCGCACCGCCTCGACGGCCTCAAGGTCGTCGTCGACTGCGCCAACGGTGCCGCCTCCGTCGCCGCGCCGGACGCCTACCGCCGCGCGGGTGCCGAAGTGATTGCGATCAACGCGAACCCGGACGGCCTGAACATCAACGACGGCTGCGGCTCGACCCACCTCGACGTGATCAAGGCCGCGGTGCGCGAGCACAAAGCGGACCTGGGCATCGCGCACGACGGCGACGCCGACCGCTGCCTTGCCGTGGACGCCGACGGCAACGAGATCGACGGCGACCAGATCATGGCGGTCCTCGCGATCGCGATGCGCGACTCGGGCGAGCTGTACGAGGACACCCTCGTCGCCACCGTGATGAGCAACCTCGGCCTGCACATCGCGATGAAGGAAGCCGGCATCAAGCTGCGCACCACCGCGGTCGGCGACCGCTACGTGCTGCAGGACCTCAAGGCGGGCGGTTACTCGCTCGGCGGCGAGCAGTCCGGCCACGTCGTGCTGCCCGCTCACGCCACCACGGGCGACGGCCTGCTCACCGCGTTGCGCCTGATGGCGCGCATGGCGGAGACCGGCAAGTCGCTCGCCGAGCTGGCCGGGGTCATGCGCCGCCTGCCGCAGGTGCTGATCAACGTCAAGGTCACCGACAAGGCCGCGGTCGCCAAGGCGCAGTCGGTCAGCGAGGCCGTCGCCGCCGTCGAGGCCGAGCTCGGCGACACCGGTCGCGTGCTGCTGCGCCCGTCGGGCACCGAGCAGCTGGTGCGCGTGATGGTCGAGGCGACGAGCCACGAACAGGCGGAGTCCGCTGCGCAGCGCCTGGCGGGTGTGGTTTCCTCGGTTCACTGAAGATCGGGGAGTCATGGCCGCGTTGACGTTGCTGTTGTTGCTGGTCCTGCTGTTCGGCGGTGCGGTCGTGGCGATCATCGCCGTGACCGCGAGCAAGAAGAGGCGCAGCGGGTATCCGTACCCGCCCCAGCAGTACGGCTACCCGCAGCAACAGCCATATCCGCAACAGCAGGCGTACCCGCCGCAGCAGGGGCATCCTGGACAGCAGCCCCCATCGCAGTGGTGATCGTTCACTAAGGCAACCGACCTGCCGAAGCCCAGGCCGCCCGGCGGGCGGAAGTGGCACTCTTTGGCGGAACCCGATACGGCCGTATTGCGTCACATCGGGGACTAGGGGAGGCGAGGAATGGCTGCTGGTTTCGGCGTAGCCGCCGGCGATCTGACGAAGGTCGCCGGACAGTACGAGTCACACGGCGCGGACATCATCACGTTGAAGACGTCCTTGACCCCCGGCGTGGGAGCCGGGCAGGTCGGACGGCACTTCCACGGCACCGAGGGCAAGTACAAGTCCTACTTCGACCGGCTGCAGGCGAGCGTCGAGACATACGGCAAAGAGGCGAACAACATCGCCACCCGTCTCAAGGACGTCGCGAAGTCGTACGAGCAGAACGAGGCCAACACCTCGGCACAGTTCAAGGGATAAGCCGTGGCCGACCAGAACGAGATCAAGAAGCTGCTCGACGACCCCAACGTCACCCCCGATACCAAGAAGCAGCTCGTCCGCGCGCTCGCCGGCGCGGGCGGCAGCGAAGAGGACGTCAACCGCTACGCGAAGGCGAACGGCGTCGAGGTGCCGGACGACCCCGGCTTCTGGAGTCATGCGGCCGGCATCGGGCTCGCGCCGGTGACGGGTGGCCTCAGCGAGGCCTACGTCATGGGCAAGGAGGCCAAGCACGGCGCCTGGACCATGGAGGGCGAGGACGCCGACAAGCTCGTCAAGAAGGCGGGCGAGGAGCGGGAGCTCGGCAGCACGCAGAAGGTCCTGAACGAGACCGGCGACTTCAAGACCTCCGACGAGCTGCTCGACGCGGGCGCGCCCGGCCTGCGCTTCTTCGAGAAGTTCATCCCGGTCTACCAGAAGGCCGCGCCGGTCTGCGGGCACAACGGCCAGGCGCCGGACCTCAAGGGCTACATCTACAAGAACTACGACGAGGTCCGCGAGATCGACTTCGGCAAGTTCCGCGAGGACGCCGACAAGATCCACAAGGCGACCGAGACGCTCGACAACCACGAGAACGAGATGACCCGCGCGTGGGGTCAGCTCGGTTCCTGGGAAGGTGACGCGGCCAACGCGGCCCGCGCGTACCACGACAAGTTCAACGGCGTGGCGAGCGGCTTCATCGCGGACACGGGCAAGGCGCCAGGCACCCTCACGGCTTTCGCGGGCGCGGCCCAGAAGAAGGTCAAGGAGTTCGCCCAGCACGTCCACGACCAGTACAACGAGAAGTGCGGTGGGCTGACGGTCGAGGAGGCCGAGAAGCAGATCCGCATCGCCCAGGGCAACATCAACGAGGGCGACTTCAGCTTCGGGGACTTCTTCTCCGGTATCTGGGACGTTCTCAAGGGCGAGGCCATCGGCATCGTGCTCGGCGGTCCGATCGGCGGCCTGATCGGGTCGTTCATGGGGTGGGCCAACCACGCCAAGAAGGTCCGCCAGCACCTGATGGACGAGGCCAAGCAGAAGCTGCAGGCCCTCTGCCAGGAGTTCGACTCCAAGAAGCAGGCGTTCGACGGCTACTGCAAGGCCGTGCAGGACGGCGTGAAGGCCGACTACGACACGATGTTCGCCGCGCTCGACGGCCAGATCAAGGACAAGCCGTTCGGCCAGGTCGGCGACCCGCCCCCGTTCCAGGGCGAGCAGGGCGGCAAGGACAAGGTCAAGAAGCCCCAGCCCGACGGTCCCGGCACGGGCGGTGGCGGTGGTGGTGGCGGCGGCCCGTCCGGTGGCGGTGGCGGCGGTGGCACGCCCGAGATCCCGAAGCCGGAGAACCCGCTCGACAAGGACGGCGACGGCAAGCCGGACGTACCCGGTGACACCGATGGCGACGGTAAGCCCGACGACCTCGACGGTGACGGCAAGCCGGACCAGCCGAAGCCGGAGAAGGAGCTCGAGACCGTCACGGTCAAGAGCGGCGACAACACCATCAAGCTCACGGAGCCCGACTCCAACGGGCACATGAAGATGACCATCGACACGCCCAAGGGCGAGCCGAAGACCTACGACCTCGACTTCAGCAAGAACCCCGAGGCCGCCAAGGCGTTGATGGGTCAGAACGGCACGCAGGCGATCGGCAACCTGGCGCAGAGCGTCCAGAGCTCGCAGGCTCCGGGTGCCCCGGCGCCGAACTCGCCGACCGCGCCCAGCGGGAACACTCCCGCCCCAGGCGGTGGCGGCGCGCCCGGCAGCCCCGGCAACCCGATCCCGGTCGAGGTCGGCGCCGACGGCAAGATCCACATCGAGCAGGACGGCGTCAACTTCACCGCCGAGGTCGACCCGAAGACCGGCGAGATCGACCTGACCATCGACAACGGCGACGGGTCGCCGGACCAGATCGGCGTCGAGTTCGGCGAGGACGAGAACCCGGCGGCGGCCGGCCAGGACGACGGCACCAAGCCGTCCGGTGGCGACCTGCCGCCGTTGCAGCCGGACACGGGTCTGCCGGACAACGCGTTCCCGGAGCCGATGCCGGAGGTCAGGCCGGACGAGGTCACCACGATGCCGGCCTTCGAAGAGCGGCCGGAGTTCACCACGATGCCCGCGCAGGCGGAGAACCCGTGGAGCCAGCCCGGCGACATGGGGAACGTCGGCGAGCGCGTGTTCGAGCAGGCGGGCCGCGGCTACATCGAGGACAACGGCATCATGCCGAGCTTCGGTGAGCCGAAGATCGCCGCGACCGACGGTCCGGTTCTCTCGACCGCGCACGACTCCACCGCGACTTCCGGCGTGTCGCTGGGCAGCGGCCACTCGGCCGGCGGCGACTCGGTGATCGGCGGCTCGCTCGGCGGGAACTCCTCGTCGGTCGGCGGGGACAGCGCGTGGAGCAGCCCGGAGGCCAACAAGGCGGACAGCGGCAGCCAGTTCGGCACCAACACGTCCGAAGCCGGTCAGGCGGGCAACGCGTCCCTGCCGTCCATGCAGGACGGTGCGCACGGCCAGCAGTCCGGCGGCCCAGGCATGGCGGGCGGCATGGGCGGCGGCGCGATGATGGGCGGCGGCATGATGGGCGGTGCCGGTGGTGGCGCCCACGGCGGTGGCCAGGGCGGCGGCGACACGGAGCGCGGCGCGAGCCAGTGGCGCACCACGGGTTCCCTGTTCGACGACGACAGCGCACTGAGCCGGGTCCAGGGTGTGCTCGGTGACGACAGTGGAGGCCGCTGATGGCGATCATCGAGACCGACCCGCGCGTGCAGGCGATGTTCGACGAGAACACCGTCGCCACGCGCCGGGCCAACACCGAGGTCTCCGAGACGTTGAAGGCCGATCAGGCCCGGCTCGCGGCCGATGCGAAGGAGCGCGAGGAGCGCTTCGCCACCGCCAAGGCCGAGCTGGCCGCAGAGGCTGAGGAGCTCGGGAAGAAGGGCGCGGAGCCTCGTAAGCCGCAGTGGGAGCACCGGGACCGGTCTGCGGGCGAGATGTCCTTCGGAATGGAGGAGGAAGACGAGCCGGTGCGGGCGACCCCGCCGCCTCCGCCTCCTGTCGCTCCGCCGGTGGCACCACCGGTCTCCCGGCCGGCACCGCGCCGGCCCGCGCCCCGGGACGACGACGATGACGACCTGAGCGGTCAGACCTGGCTTTCCTGAGCTGACCGGCGAATCCTGAGCGGGCCGCGCTGGTACGCCAGCGCGGCATGCTTGATGTCGTTGTCCAGCAACGCGTCGTAGGTGCGCTCACCCGTCAGGTGGCGCAGCAGGAACGCGGTGGTGAACGCCTTCGCCAGCGTCTGCGCGGCGCGTTCTCCCCGGCCGTCCAGCAGCAGTTCGCTCCAGTGCCTGCCCTCGGCGAACCCGAGGTGCGAGGCCTTGTCCAGCAGCCGCTGCTGCACGGGACCCGCCCACGCCTGCGCGATCGCCTCGGCGTGCGCGACGGGCGGCGCGATGCGGTCCTTGCCGGCGGCGAGGTGCAGACCGGGCACCGAGGTCCGGCGGGCGGCGTCCACTGCGGACGGATGCGTCTCCGATGCGGCCAAAGTCACAACGGCGCGCGCACGCTCCGAGTCTGCGGCGGCCAGCACGGCGGCGCCGCCACCCATGCCGTGACCCGCCAGCGCGAGCCGCTCGGGATCGACGCTGATCTCGCCGTCACCCAGCCGCACGCCGGTGCAAACGTCCAGCGTGGCGCCCAGGTTGGGGGCCAGCAGCCGGGCCGAGAGCAGCGGGCCGCCCTGCGTGGCGGGGGCGGCCGCGACGATGCCCCACGACGCCAGGTGCCGCAGCAGGCCGTGGTAGCGGTGGACGGGCTGGAGCCACGCGTGTCCGAACGCGACCGCGGGCAGGCCCAGACCCGCGCGCGGGGTGAAGACCACACCGGGCAGGCCGATCAGGGCGAGGTCGCCGCGCAGCACCTCGTGGACTCCGGGCCTGCTGAGCTGGTGGAAAGCCTCACGAGCGGTCAGTGCGAGCACACGGCGAGCCATGACTGAACCGTAGTCGATGCTGCGAGCCTCGCCACACTCCCGATTGGTCTACACCAAAACGCGCATTGACCTGGGCAAACACGATCAAGCCGTGCTTTCGGTTTCGCGGGATGGTCTAGCTACTCTGTCTCCCGTGTGCGGAATCGTGGGATACGTGGGACACCGGTCGGCGCTCGACGTCGTCCTCGACGGGCTGAGGCGCCTCGAGTACCGGGGGTACGACTCGGCGGGCGTGGCGGTCGTCGCCGACGGCGAGCTGGCCGTCGAGCGGAAGGCCGGGCGGCTGGCGAACCTGGAGGCCCTGCTCGACGAGGTCGGGCGGGACAACTTCAGCGGCACCCTCGGCATGGGCCACACGCGCTGGGCGACCCACGGCGCCCCGATCGACAAGAACTCGCACCCGCACCGCGACACGACCGGACGGGTCGCCGTGGTGCACAACGGCATCATCGAGAACTTCGCCGTGCTGCGTGCGGAGCTCGAGAAGAAGGGCGTCGAGATGACGTCCGACACCGACACCGAGACGGTCGCGCACCTGGTCGCCGAGGCCTACGGCGACGGTGACACGAAGGGTGACCTGCCTGCCAGCGTGCGCAAGATCGCCCGCCGGTTGGAGGGCGCCTTCACGATCGTCGTCACGCACGCCGACGAGCCGGAGCAGGTCGTCGCCGCCCGCCGCAACAGCCCGCTCGTCGTGGGCGTCGGCGAGGGCGAGCACTTCGTCGCCAGCGACGTGTCGGCGTTCATCGCGCACACCCGCGAGGCCGTCGAGCTCGGCCAGGACCAGATGGTCGTGATCACCCGCGAGTCCTACGAGGTCACGGACTTCCACGGCGAGCCCGCGCAGGCCAAGCCGTTCACGGTCAACTGGGACCTCAGTGCCGCCGAGAAGGGCGGCCACGAGTACTTCATGCTCAAGGAGATCGAGGAGCAGCCGGACGCGCTGGCGAACACGCTGCGCGGCCACTTCTCGAACGGCCGGATCGTCCTCGACGAGCAGCGCCTGTCCGACCAGGACCTGCGCGACGTGGACAAGGTCTTCGTCGTCGCCTGTGGTTCGGCCTACCACTCGGGTCTCGTCGCCAAGTACGCGATCGAGCACTGGACGCGCCTGCCGGTCGAGGTGGAGCTGGCCTCCGAGTTCCGCTACCGCGACCCGGTGCTCGACCGCGACACGCTCGTCGTCGCCGTCTCGCAGTCCGGTGAGACCGCGGACACCCTCGAGGCCGTGCGCCACGCGCGGTCGCAGAAGGCCCGTGTGCTCGCGGTGTGCAACACCAACGGCGCGCAGATCCCGCGTGAGTCGGACGCGGTGCTCTACACGCACGCCGGCCCGGAGATCGGTGTCGCGTCGACGAAGGCGTTCCTCGCCCAGATCGCGGCGAACTACCTCGTCGGCCTGGCCCTGGCGCAGGCGCGCGGCACGAAGTACCCGGACGAGGTCGCCCGCGAGTTCCACGAGCTGGAGGCCATGCCGGACGCCGTGCAGCGCGTGCTCGGTACGGTCGCGCAGGTGCGCGAGCTGGGCCGTTCGCTGGCGGACTCGAAGGCCGTGCTGTTCCTGGGCCGCCACGTGGGTTACCCGGTGGCGCTGGAGGGTGCGCTCAAGCTCAAGGAGCTCGCGTACATGCACGCCGAGGGCTTCGCGGCCGGTGAGCTCAAGCACGGCCCGATCGCGCTGATCGAGGAGGGCCTCCCGGTCGTCGTCGTGATGCCGTCGCCGAAGGGCCGCGCGGTGCTGCACTCCAAGCTGGTGTCGAACATCAGCGAGATCCAGGCCCGTGGCGCGCGCACCATCGTGATCGCCGAGGAGGGCGACGAGACGGTCCGTCCGTTCGCCGACCACCTCATCGAGGTGCCCGCGGTGCCGACCCTGCTGCAGCCGCTCATCTCGACCGTGCCGCTGCAGGTGCTCGCCGCCGAGATCGCGCGCAGCCGTGGCTACGACGTCGACAAGCCCCGCAACCTGGCGAAGTCCGTTACCGTCGAGTGAGTGCGAGGCGTCTGGAACACCGAACGCGTCAAGGCGGCTGAAGAAGAGCTCATGGCGGTCGTGCCGCCGGGCTCGCTGATGCGGCGCGCGGCGTTCGGTGTGGCCACGACGGCTCTTTCGCTCTTGCGCGGCAAGCGCCGCGTGACGCTGCTCGTCGGCGCGGGCAACAACGGTGGTGACGCCCTGTGGGCCGGGTACTTCCTGCGCCGGCGGGGCGTCGCCGTTTCCGCGGTGCTGCTGAACCCCGACAAGGCTCACGCCGAAGGGCTGGCGGCGTTCCGCCGCGCCGGTGGCCGGGTGACGTCGTCCGTCGGCTCGCCCGATCTGGTGATCGACGGCATCGTCGGCCTGTCGGCACGCGGGCCTCTGCGGCCCGCGGCGGCTGCGCTGGTTTCCTCGGTGACGGCCCCGATCCTGTCCGTGGACCTGCCGAGCGGCATCGACCCGGACACCGGTGCGGTCGACGGGCCTTTCGTGCGGGCGCACACCACGGTCACGTTCGGCTGCCTGAAACCGGTGCACGCGCTGGCTTCGTGTGGCGACGTCCGGCTCGTCGACATCGGACTGCGACCGTCCGATCCGGACTTCGTGGTGCTGGACCGGTCCGATGTCGCTTGGCCGGTACCGGGTCCTGCCGACGACAAGTACACGCAGGGCGTCACGGGTGTCGCCGCCGGCAGCGCTGTCTATCCGGGTGCGGCCGTGCTGGCGACGGGCGCCGCGGTGCTCGCCACGTCCGGCATGGTCCGGTACACGGGCCCCGCCGCCGACGCGATCCGGGCGCGGTGGCCCGAGACGATCTGCACGGGCTCCATCGGCGACGCCGGCCGCGTCCAGTCGTGGGTGGTCGGCCCCGGACTCGGCACCACGCATGCGTCTGCCGACGTGGTGCGGTTCGTGCTCGACGCGGGGGTGCCGGTGATCGCCGACGCGGACGCGATCACGTTGCTGGCGCAGGACTCTTCGTTGTGGGACGCGCGTGATCCCGGCACGCCGCTGGTGCTCACACCGCATGATCGGGAGTTCGAACGGCTCTGTGGACCGGTCGGCGTGGACCGGGTCGGGGCGGCGCGGAAGGCGGCGGAGCGGTTCAACGCCGTCGTGCTCCTAAAAGGACATCGGACCGTGGTCGCGGCTCCCGATGGCCGGGTGCTGGTGAATCCCGCCTCGTCGAGCTGGGCCGCGACGGCCGGGTCCGGGGACGTGCTGTCCGGGATCATCGGGGCGCTGCTGGCCGCGGGGGTGGATCCGTGGCTGGCGGCGGGATACGCGGCCCACGTGCACGTGCTGGCGGCGGAACTGGCGGCGCGCGGCGCCCCCGCCCCCGCCTCGGCCCTGATGACGTGCATCTCAGACGCCATCAGGACTGTCCGAGGCCTGTGACACCATGAGCGGGTTATGGCCCGTTCAGAAGCTGTCATTGACCTCGGCGCGCTGCGGCACAACGTCGCGTTGCTCGCCGGCATGGCGCCGCGCGCCGCGACGATGGCCATCGTCAAGGCCGACGCCTATGGGCATGGGGCCGTGCCCGTCGCGAAAGCCGCGCTCGAAGCGGGCGCCACCTGGCTGGGGGCCTGTTCGGCCGCCGAGGCCATCAAGCTGCGCGAGGCGGGCATCAACGCGCCGGTGCTGGCGTGGCTCAGCACACCCGACGAGGACATCGCCGCAGCCATCGCGGCGGACGTCGACGTGTCGGTGTCGTCGCTGAACGAGCTGCGCGTGATCGAGGAGGCGGCCGCGTTGACGGACAGCCGCCCGCGCCTGCACCTCAAGATCGACACCGGGCTGAGCCGCAACGGCTGTCAGCCCAAGGACTGGCCCGCGCTCGTCGAAGCGGCCAAGCGGCACGACGTGGTGGCGGTCTGGTCGCACCTGGCGTGCGCGGACGAGATCGGGCATCCGTCGATCGACCTGCAGGCCAAGCGGTTCGACGACGCGTACCACGTGGCGATCGAGCAGGGGCTCAAGCCCATGCGGCACATCGCGAACTCGGCGGCGCTGATCACGCGGCCCGACCTGCACTTCGACCTCGTGCGGCCGGGGATCGCGATCTACGGGCTGAACCCGGTGCCCACCGACATCGACCTGCGGCCCGTCATGACGTTCCGCAGCCAGGTGGCCCTCACGAAACGTATCCCGGCGGGCGAGTCCGTCTCCTACGGAATGACATGGACGGCACCGAACGACACGACCCTCGCCCTCGTACCCGCCGGGTATGCGGACGGTGTGCCGCGGGCACTCTCGGGGCGGATGGAGGTGCTCCTCGGCGGCAAGCGCCGCCCGGTGGTCGGACGTGTCTGCATGGACCAGATCGTCGTGGACTGCGGGGACGACGAGATTCGGGAGGGGGCGGAGGTCATCCTCTTCGGACCGGGGACGAAGGGGGAGCCGACCGCGAGGGAATGGGCAGATCTGACTGGCACGATCGACTACGAGATCGTCACCGGCATGTACCGGCCGAGGGTGCGGAGGACCTACACGTGAAGCCGGTGTGGAAGGCCGTCGGCTGGGCGTCCGGCGTGCTCGGTGCGGCGGTCGCGGGCGCGGCGGTCGCGCAGACGGCCAAGGTGCAGCACGAACGGCGGGCGCTCACGACCGTCGAGGAGTTAGGTCAGCTGCGGCCGGACCGGGAGTCCACGGTGGCCGCGGACGACGGCGTGCCGATCTCCGTCGAGGAGGTCGACCCCGCCGACGGCGGCGAGCCGGATCTGACCGTGGTGCTCGTGCACGGGTTCGCCCTCGACCGGCGTTGCTGGCACTTCCAGCGACGGGACTTCGCACACCTCGACGACCCGCGCGTGCACCAGGTCCTCTACGACCAGCGCAGCCACGGCCGGTCCGGTCGCTCCTCGATGGAGGCCAGCACGATCGAGCAGCTCGCGCACGACCTGGACGCGGTGATCCGCGCGGTCGTGCCGACCGGGCCGCTCGTGCTCGTCGGGCACTCCATGGGCGGCATGACGATCATGGCGCTGGCCGAGCAGCAGCCCGAGCTCTTCGAGAAACGCGTGCGCGGCGTCGCGCTCGTCGGCACGGCCGCGGGCGCGGTCGGCGGCGCCGGGCTGCCGAAGTCCGTGCTGTCGCGGTACAACCCCGTGACGCTCGGCATCGGCCGGCTCGCGGGCATCCAGCCGGGCGTCGTGGAATGGGCGCGTGGCAAGGCGAAAAGCCTTACGTGGGCTGGAATCCGCCGCCTTGCGTTCGGTGACCGGAAGGTGTCGCCCGCGCTCGTCGACCTGATGGAACAGATGATCAACAAGACCTCGGTGAAGGTGCTGACCGAGTTCTTGGAGACACTGGGCACGCACAACCGCTACAAGGCGCTGGCTGGTCTGCGGCACTGCGAGGTGCTGGTGATCAGCGGCGACGCGGACAAGCTGACGCCGTTCTCGCACGCCGAGCGCATGGCGGAGGAGATGCCGCACGGTGAGCTGGTGCGCGTGCCCGGCGCCGGGCACATGGTGATGATGGAACAGGCGGACCTGGTCACCGACCACCTGGTCGGGCTGATCGAACGGTGCGCCCGCGATCGCGGAGAGAGCCGGAAGAAGTGGTGGCGACGAGCGTGAAGACCGTGGAGCTCCCCCTGGTGGAGGACACGGAGGAGTTCGGCCGCAAGCTCGGCGGACTGGTGCGCGCAGGTGACCTGGTGCTGCTCGCCGGGCCGCTCGGCGCGGGCAAGACGGCCCTGGTGCGCGGCCTCGCCGCCGGGCTCGGTGTCGAGGGTCGGGTCAGCTCCCCGACGTTCGTGATCGCGCGCGTGCACGGGCCCGCGGCCGAGGGGCGGGGCATCCCGCTGGTGCACGTCGACGCGTACCGGCTCGGGGGTCACCTGGACGAGTTGGACGACCTCGACCTGGATACGGATCTGGTGGACGCCGTCGTGGCCGTCGAGTGGGGCGAGGGCGTGGCGGAACGCCTGTCGGAAGATCATTTGCTGATTCGGCTGGAGCGCCAAGCCGACGACGTTCGCACAGCTCAGCTGATCCCGCACGGCGAGTGGCGCCTGCGTGACCTGCCCGTGTGATGATCGTTGACGCATCGGGTGAAATCCATTTAGGACGGAGAGTAACCGGCCGATGACTCTCGCATGATCAAGAAGACTCTGCTCGCGACTGCAGTCATCGGTGGCGCCATGCTCGTGGCCGCCGCACCCGCGTCGGCCGGCGAGAACGGCGGCGGCGTCAGCATCCTGAACAACGCGTGTGCCGCGCCATGGCAGTGGAACGGCCCGTTCGAGGTGCTGACCGAGGGCAACGCGCCGGGTTACGCGGCCTGCAACGACAACACCGCGGGATCCGAGGACGCCGACATCAGCATCGCGAACAACTTCTGCGCGCTGCCGTGGCAGTGGAACGGCCCGCTGGAGCTCGGCACCATCGCCCACCAGCCGACCTACGTCGCCTGCAACGGCAACGCCGCGGGCTGAGCGATTCCGCTGACCACGCCCAGTTCGACGAGGTCCTGCGGACGCAGCCGCAGCTGATCCGCGAGGGCCGGCACATCGTCCCGCTTGAGGATCGACGCGGCCAGTTCCGGTGCGATCACGGAGAAGTAGGCGTTCGGTGAGATCCAGGTCCGGTCCGGCGCGGCGAGCGCGAGCGCCCCGCCGGACCCGCCCTCCCCGATGACCAGCGTCGTGATCGGCACCCGTGCCGCCGCGACCGTCGTGAACAGCTCCGCGATGGCCGCGCCGACACCTTCTCGTTCCGCCGCACGGTCGTTCGCCGCGCCGGGAGTGTCCACAAAGGTCAGAACCGGCAGATTCCTGCGTTCTGCGAGCCGGATCAGCCGCGCGGCCGCACGGAACCCGGCCGGTGTCGTGGCCGTTCCGTCCTGCGCGGCGTAGGCGATCGTTCGCCCGCCTCGCCTGCCGAGACCGCACAACACGCCGGCGTTGCGGCCCAACGGGAACCGCGTCTCGAAGTGGTCGTCGAGGTAAGCCTTGGCTCGCGGTCGCTCGGGTTTCCTGGCGTTCGTCACGGCCGTCCAGCCGCTGTCCGGCAGGGTGAGATCGCCCAAAGCCCTTGGTACCTCGGCGGGTTGGCTGCTCGACCCGGTGAGCAATGCCAGCAGTGCGGTGAGCCGATCCTCGAGTTCTCCTTGCGGCACAACGGCGTCGACCGTGCCCGCCGCGAACTGCCCTTCGGCGGTGTACTCGGGCCCGTCCTCCGGCCGCACCCGGCTGCCCGCGAACCCGACCTGCGCGCCGGGCACCGCCAGCACGACGTCCGCGCTCGCGCCGAGCGACGCCCACAACCCGCCGGTCGTCGGGTCGCGCAGCACCGAGACGCGAGGACCCCGCTGCCGCGCGCACAACGCGGCGATGCGCTGCAGCTGCCGCAGCGAGACCATGCCCTCCTGCATGCGGCTGCCGCCGGTCGCGATCAGCGACACGACGGGCAGGTCCCCGGCTTCGAGGAAGGCCTGTTCGAGCACGTCACCCGTGCCGCCGCCGACGGACCCGCCGAGGAACCGGAAGTCGAACTCGATCACCATCGCGTCGGTCTCGCCGAACCGGCGTCGCCCGTACGTGACCGACTCGGCGTGCCCGGTGTTCTTCCGCGCTCGCGCCAGCTGCTCGGGGTAGCCGGCCCAGCCGAGCGGGTCAGGTGCCGAGCGCACGCTTGAGCACCTTCCCCATCTCGTTGCGCGGCAAGGCTTCCACGAACCGCACCACGCGCGGCCGCTTGTGCGGCGACAGCAGCTTGGCGACGTGGTCGCTGAGCTCCTCGGGCTTCGGCGCGGCTCCCGCGGGGACCACCCAGGCGACGATCCGTTCGCCGAGGTCGTCGTCCGGTTCGCCGGTGACCGCGACCTCGGCGACGTCCGGGTGCTCCAGCAGCGCGTTCTCGATCTCGCCCGCGCCGATCTTGTAACCGCCGCTCTTGATCAGGTCGGTGGCGCGCCTGCCGACGATGCGCAGGTAGCCGTCGGCCTCGCGGACCGCCATGTCGCCGGTGCGGAACCAGCCGTCGCGGAACGCCTCCTTTGTCGCGTCGGGCCGGTTCAGGTACTCCAGGAACAGGTTCGGGCCACGCACCTCGATCTCGCCGATGGTGTCGAACCCGACCTCGGTGCCGGCCTCGTCGACCAGCCTGACCTGCACCCCGTCCAGCGGCAGCCCGACCGTGCCCGGCCTGCGGTCGCCGGACGCGCGCACGCTCACGTTCATCAGCGTCTCGCTCATGCCGTACCGCTCGACGACCCGCTGCCCGGTGGCCTTCGCGATGCGCTCGTGGTCCGTGGCCGGGAGTGCGGCGCTGCCGGAGACGAGGATTCGCGCACTGCCGAATGCCTTGGCCAGCTCCGGATCCTGCTCGACCTCGTCGGCGACCCGGTGGTACATCGTCGGAACGCCGAACATCATCGTCGCGCCGTGCGCGAGCTCGTGAGCCGCTCTCCGGACGTCGAACCTGACCAGGTGGCGCACGGTTCCGCCGCGGCGCAGCGGGCCGAGGATGCCGATGCCCAGGCCGTGCACGTGGAACAACGGCAGGCCGTGCACCAGCACGTCGTCGGCGGTCCACTCCCAGGCGGCGGCGAGCGCGTCCAGGTTCGACTTGAGCGCGCGGCGCGGGAGGACGACGCCCTTCGGTGGTCCGGTCGTGCCGCTCGTATAGATGATCAGCGCCGGCGTCTCGTCGTCCGGTTCGGGGAAGTCTTCGTGATCTTCGAACGAGAGCGCGGGCTCTGTGAGGATCTCGTCCGGCTGACTGTCGTTCAGGATGTGGTCGAGCTCGCGCTCGCCGATCTTGGGGTTGAGCGGGATGACCGCGACACCCGCTTTCAGTCCGGCCACCACCGCGACGCAGGTCTCGATCGTGTGCGTGGCCCAGACGGCGACCCGGCGCTTGCCCCTGAGCCTGGCCGCGAGCGTGCCCGCCGCTTCGTGCAGCTCGGCGTAGGTCAGGGACCTGTCGCCGAAACGAAGGGCTTCGCGGTCACTCGGTTCAGCCAGCATGGCCCCAACCTTGGCTCGTGGCCTCTAAGGCCGCATCAGGAGTGTGGTGTCAGACACTTTTGCGGGACCCGTACCCTTGACGACCGTGCTAGTGCTCGCGCTCGACACCGCCACGCCCGCTGTCACCGCCGGTGTGGTCGAACTGCTGCCCGACTCGACGACGTTGCTCGCCCAGCGGGTGACGGTCAACGCGAAGGCGCACGGCGAGCTGCTGACGCCGCACGTGCAGGACTCGCTGGCCGAGGCCGGCCGCACGTTCGCCGACGTCGACGCGATCGTGGTGGGCTCCGGACCCGGCCCGTTCACCGGCCTGCGGGTCGGCATGGCGACGGCCGGCGCGCTGGGCCAGGCGCTCAACCGACCGGTCTACCCGGTGTCGACGCTGGACGCGCTGGCCCTGGACGCCGCCACCGGTCACCCGCTGCTGGTCGCCACCGACGCGCGTCGCCGCGAGGTCTACTGGGCGGCCTACGACGCCCTCGGCCGCCGCGTCGACGGGCCGCACGTGGAACGCCCGGCCGACGTCGTCGCGAAGCTGGCCTCGTTGGGCGTGCGCGAAGCCGCTGGTGAGGGCGCCTCGATCTACGCCGAAGTGCTCGGCCTGACCATCGTCGACGTGCGGTACCCGTCGCCGGTCGGACTGGTCTCCGCGGCCTCCGCCGAGGTGCTGGCGCAGGCGCGCCCGGCCCCGTTGACGCCGCTCTACCTGCGCCGTCCCGACGCCGTCGAACCCGTCGGCCGCAAGCGGGTGACCAGGGCATGACCGCCCCGACCGTGACGATCGCCCCGCTGCGCACGCAAGACGTGGCGCGGTGCGCGGAGATCGAGCGGGAGCTGTTCCCCGGCGACGACCCGTGGAGCGAGAACGCGTTCCGCAGCGAGCTCGAGCAGGGCAACTTCTACGTCGGCGCGTACGTCGACGCCGAGCTGATCGGATACGCCGGACTGGCGTTGTCGCCCTACGAGGCGAGCGTGCACACGATCGCGGTCGTGTCGTCGTGGCAGGGCCGCGGTGTCGGCCGCATGCTGCTGCGCACGTTGCTGGAACAGGTCGACGCTGGCGGTGTGCCGGTCTACCTCGAAGTGCGCACCGACAACGTTTCGGCGATCAACCTCTATCTGGCGCATGGGTTCGAGCACCTCGGCCTGCGCCGCCGCTACTACCAGCCGTCGGGCGCCGACGCGTACACGATGGGAAGGCCCGCGAAAAGTGACTGACCGGCTCATCCTCGGAATCGAGAGCTCGTGCGACGAGACGGGCGTCGGCATCGTGCGGCTCGGCCCGGACGGCTCGCTCGAGCTGCTCGCCGACGAGGTCGCGTCCAGCGTCGAGGAGCACGCCCGCTTCGGCGGTGTGGTGCCCGAGGTCGCGTCCCGTGCGCACCTCGAGGCGATGACGCCCACGATGCGCCGTGCGTTGGACAAGGCCGGCGTCGAGCTGTCCGACGTGCACTCGATCGCCGTCACGGCCGGTCCGGGCCTCGCGGGCGCGCTGCTGGTCGGGGTCTCCGCCGCGAAGGCGTTCGCCGCCGCACTGGGCAAGCCGCTCTACGGCGTGAACCACCTGGCTGGGCACGTCGCCGCCGACACGTTGCAGCACGGGCACCTGCCCGAGCGCTGCCTGGCGTTGCTGGTGTCCGGCGGGCACTCGCAGCTGCTGCTGGTCGAGGGCGGCCTGGCGTCGTCGATCACCGAGATCGGGTCCACTGTCGACGATGCCGCCGGTGAGGCCTACGACAAGGTGGCGCGGCTGCTCGACCTGCCGTACCCCGGCGGTCCGCCGATCGACCGGCTGGCGAAGACCGGAAACGGCTGTGCGATCGCGTTCCCGCGTGGTCTGACGGGTCCGCGTGACGCCAAGTACGACTTCTCCTTCTCCGGCCTCAAGACCTCGGTGGCCCGGTGGGTCGAGCGGTGCGAGGCAGCTGGTGAGGAGGTGCCGCTGGCGGACGTCGCGGCCTCCTTCCAGGAGGCGGTCGCGGACGTGCTGACCATGAAGGCCCTGCGTGCCTGTAAGGATCTTCGCGTCGACACCCTGGTGATCTCCGGCGGTGTCGCGGCGAACTCCCGGTTGTCCGGTCTGGCGGCCGAGCGGTGTGCCGAAGCGGGCGTTGAGCTGCGCGTTCCTTCTCCCAGGTTGTGCACAGACAACGGTGCCATGATTGCGGCGCTGGGCGCTCACCTGGTGGCCGCGGGGGCCAAACCGTCCCCGATGGACCTCTCTACGACGCCCGGTCTGCCGGTGAACGTGGTGCAGATCCTGTAGGTGGTGGTTCGTGAGAGTGGTCAGGTTCGGTCTCGTCGGAGCCCTCAACACTCTCGTGGACTTCGCGCTCTACGTGGTGCTGGTCGGCTTCCTGCCGTTGCTGGCGGCGAACTTCGTGTCCACGTCGTGCGGCATGGTCACCAGCTTCGTGCTGAACCGCGGTTTCACGTTCCGGTCGTCCGGGCCGCTCGGCCGGCAGGTGGTGTTGTTCCTGCTGGTCACCGGCACCGGGCTGTGGGTGATCCAGCCGCTCGTGCTGTTCGGCCTCGCGGCTTTCGGTGCCGTGTGGGCGAAGCTGGCCGCGATCGGTATCGGCATGGTCTGGAACTTCGCGCTGTACAACTCGTTCGTGTTCCGCCGCGAACCCGCTCACCGGCACTGAACACGATGATCGGGCACCATGGCGCGCGTGTGCGCCTACGTGCTCGTCGCCGACGACGACCCGAAGAACGCGGAGCTGGTCAAGCGGTACCTGGACCGTGAAGGCCACGACGTGCGGGTCGTGCACGACGGCAGAGCGGCGATCGACGAGGTCCGCCGGGAGAAGCCGGACCTGCTCGTCCTCGACGTGATGATGCCCAGGGTGGACGGCCTCGACGTGTGCCGTGTCCTGCGCCGCGAGTCCGACGTGCCGGTGCTCATGCTCACGGCCAGGAGCACGGCGGACGACCTGCTGCTGGGCTTCGACCTCGGCGCCGACGACTACCTCACCAAGCCGTACGACCCGCGCGAGCTGATGGCGCGGATCAAGGCGATCCTGCAGCGGACCAAGAAGACCGAGGACCAGAAGGTCCAGGTCGGCGCGCTCACGATCGACCATCTGAAGCACGAGGTGCACATGGCCGGTAGGCGGATCGAGTGCACGCCGGTCGAGTTCAAGATCCTCGCCACGCTCGCCGCCAACCCCGACCGCGTGTACACCAGGGGGCAGCTGCTGGAGCAGGCCCGCGGCATCGACGGGTTCATCACCGAACGCACGGTCGACGTGCACGTCAGCAACCTGCGCAAGAAGCTCGAGGAACAGCCGCGCCGGCCGAAGTACCTGCTCACGGTGTACGGCGTGGGTTACAAGGTGACCAACGGGGCCCAGAGCTGATGTTGCGGCGGAGCCTCCTCACCCGTCTGCTGATCGCCAGCGCCACGGTCGCGGTGTGCTCGATCGCGGCGACCGCGTGGCTGGCCGTGCAGGGCACGTCGAAGACGATCCGGCAGCAACAGGGGCAGGCGCTGGCCGCGGACCAGAAGATCTACGACCGGTTGCTGCAGAACGCCTCGGAGCGGCCGATCTGGGATGCCGGCACCGAAAGTCTCATCAAGGACCTGGAAAAGGAGACCGGGCGGCGCATCACGCTGACGAGCGAGACCCGGCACCGCGTGGCGGGTACGGACGTGAACCCGTTGCCCGTCAAGGCATCCGCGGTCATCAACCCGCTCGACGTCAACGGGTTCGTCGACCCACGCGTCGTGGGGCCGTTCCAGCTGACCGGCGACGAGCAGGCGGCCCTGCGTCAGAAGGCCGAGTCGCTGCTGTCCTGCATGAGCCGGATCAACCTCTACGGCGTGATCGTCACCTCACCCGGCGGCCGGCCGAGGGTCGAGCTGCCCGGTACGCCCACGCAGTCGGTGCACAACCCGTGTCCCCAGCGCGAAGTGGGGATGGGGGACACCGTGCTGAACGAACCGACCGCCACCGAGGAGGCCGCGTTGCGGCAGCTGCAACCGATCTACGACCGGTGCATGGACGGCAAGGGCGGGAACCTGCTGATGAGCACGACCGGCTCGCCGATGGTCAGCCCCAAGGTCGGCGGTGAGCGGGCGCGGAAGTGCCTCAACGACAGCAAGGTCACCTTGCTCGACCCCTACGTCGCGCCCCAGGCGCTGCTGTTCATCACCGACGCGGAAGGCACGCCGGACACTCCAGGACTCACCAAGGCCGGCACCGCCCGCATCATCGGCGCGGCGCTCGCGGTGCTGGTGCTCACGATCCTCGTCAGCTTCCTCGTGGCGACCAGGCTGGTGAAACCGCTCAAGCAGCTGACCGTTGCGGCACAACGGATGCGTGCCGGCGACACGCAGGCGCGCGTGCGGACCAAGGCCACCGGGGAGATCGGCGAGGTGGCCGAGGCGTTCAACGAGATGGCCGAACACCTCGCGCGCACCGAGGAACAGCGCAAGGCCATGATCAGCGACGTGTCGCACGAGCTGCGCACGCCGGTCGGCAACATCCGGGGCTGGCTCATCGCGACCCAGGACGGCGTCGCCGACCTCGACGGCGAGCTCGTCACGAGCCTGCTCGAGGAAACCCTTCTGCTGCAACACCTCGTGGACGACCTGCAGCAGCTCGCGCTCGCCGACGCGGGCGAGCTGAAGATCCACCCCGAGCGGATCGACCTCGGTGAGGTGGTCGACCAGTTCGTCGCGCACGACCGCGTCACCGTGCGCAAGAGCGGAGATCTGAACGCGATGGCGGACCCGATCCGCATCCGGCAGGTCATCGGAAACCTCGTCACCAACGCGCTCAAGCACAGCGAGGATGAAGTCGTTCTCACCGCAAGGCGAATCCCGGACGCGGTGGAGATCACCGTCGAGGACTCCGGAACCGGAATCGCCGAACCGGACCTTCCGCGGGTCTTCGAACGGTTCTGGCGCGCGGACAAATCGCGCAGCAGGCAGACCGGCGGCAGTGGACTCGGGCTCGCGATCGTCAAACAGCTCGTCGAGCTGCACGGCGGCAGTGCCGGTGTCACCAGCGGAAACGGCAACACCACGTTCACCGTGAAGCTACCCGCATAGCGTCTGCACAAGTTCTTAAGAAGTCCGCAGCACAGTTTGCGGCATGCGAGTGACCCTGTGTCTGGCCGCCCTCCTGGCGCTGGCCGCGTGCGGGACCGCCGAAGAGGCGCCCCGGCAACAGGTCGCGTCCTTGCACACCGGTGACCAGCCGGCCACCAGCGCCGCGCCGGTCGAGGACGAACGGCCGCGTGAGCGCATCGACGACACGCCCGAGCAGAAGCGGAAGAACCTCGATCCGTACCTGAGGTGCATGACCGACAACGGCATTCCGGAAGGCGGCACCAAGAGCCGGCCGGACCTGTCGTCCGCGCAGTACCGGGAGGCGTGGCCGAAGGCGCAGGCGAAGTGCAAGGACAAGTTCCCGTTGCCCGCCTGGGAGCTCGACCGGAACAACCCGGAGTCCATGGACTTCATCCATCGGGTCGTCGAGTGCATGCGCAAGGCGGGCGTCACCGTCGAGGAGCAGCCGGCCCGACCGGGCGAGGAGCAGAACGGCTACTCGATCCGCGACAACGCTGAAGTCAGCGTCGCGAAGGGCATGGAGATCAGCAGCCAGTGCAAGAAGGAGAGCGTGCGGAAATGAAGTCGTGGTTCCTGGCCGCGCTGCTGGCGTTGACCGCCTGCGGCAGCACCGAAAACCCCGCCCAGCAACAGGTCGCCTCACTGCAGTCCAGCGACTCGGCTCCCACCAGCACCGCGCCGCCGGACGACAAACGGCCGCGTGAGCGCATCGACGACACACCCGAACAAGCGAAGAAGGTCAGCGAGCCCTACCAGAAGTGCATGGGCGAGAACGGCATTCCGATCGGGCGTGGCAAGGAAGGGCCGTTCCTGTCGGACGAGGAGTACAAGCAGGTCTGGCCCAAGGCGTGGGAGAAGTGCAAGGACAAGTTCCCGTTGCCCGCCTGGGAGCTGGACAAGAACAACCCTGAGTCCATGGACTTCATCCACCGGGTCGTCGAGTGCCTGCGCAAGGCGGGCGCCAATGTCGAGGAACGGCCGGCCAAACCCGGTGAGGACCAGAACGGTTACGAGTTCGTCGGCGACAACTCGCACATCGGCACGGGCGAGGGCATGGCGATGGGCAGCAGGTGCATGAAAGAGAGCCTGCACAAGTGAAGAAGTGGATCATCACCGGACTCGCGGTCGTCGCGGTGCTCGGCGGCGCCGGCTTCGCCTTGGCGAACCGCCCGGTGCCCGCACCTGCAGCGACCGGCCCCGAAAACGCCCGGATCGTAGCCGTGAAGAAGGCGGACCTCACGAACACCGTGGAGTTCACCGGCAAGCTCGGCTTCGGGCCCGCGACCGCGCTCAAGGGCCGCAAGCCGGGCACGATCACCTGGCTGCCCGCTCCCGGCGCCGTCGTCGAACCCGGCCAGCCGCTGTACAAAGTGGACGATCGGCCGATCGTGCTGTTCGCCGGTGACACGCCGTTGTTCCGCAAGCTCGACACGGCCGGGACCAAGGGGCCCGACGTCAAGGTCGTGAACCAGAACCTCGGTCTCAGCGGCGACCAGCTGACCACCTCCACGATCAACGCGATCAAGCGCTGGCAGAAGGCGAACAAGCTCCAGGAGACCGGCGCGCTCGAACCCGGTGACGTCGTCGTGCTGCCCGGCAAGGTGCGTGTCGAGTCGGCCAAGGCGGCGCTGGGCGAGTCCGCGGAGGGCGAGCTGCTCTCGTTCACCGGGACGGACCGCGCGGTCGCGGTCGACGTGCCCGCGGACCAGGCGGGTGTGCTCAAGCCGGACACCGAGGTCACCGTCCTGCTCCTCGACGGCAAGGAGGCGAAGGGCAAGGTCACCTCCGTCGGCACGACGGCCACCCAGAGCGAGGGCAAGAACGAGACGCCCAAGGTCACCGCGACCGTCACGGTGGACGTGCCGGAGGCGATGGCGGGACCGGTGCGGGTGAAGGCCGTGAGCGAGACCAAACCGGGTGTCCTCGCGGTACCCGTGGGTGCGCTTGTCGCGCTCAAGGAGGGCGGATACGCCTTGCAGCACAAGGAAGGCGGGTTCGTCGCCGTCAAGACCGGCCTGTTCGCCAACGGCATGGTCGAGGTCAGCGGCGACGTCCGTGAGGGCATGGAAGTGGTGACCACCTCATGACTCCGGTGCTGCGGATCTCCCACGCCCACAAGGAATATCCCGGCGGCGTGAAGGCGCTCGACGACGTCTCGCTGACCATCGGGCCGGGTGAGCTGGTCGGCATCGTCGGCCCGTCCGGCTCCGGCAAGTCCACCCTGCTCAACCTGATGGGCACGCTCGACCGGCCCTCCAGCGGCACCGTGGAGATCGATGGCCGCGACGTCACGACGTTGTCCGACAAGGCGTTGTCGAAACTGCGCGGCCGCACGATCGGCTTCGTCTTCCAGCAGTTCCACCTCACCGACGGCATCAGCGCGCTGGACAACGTCGCCACCGGCCTGCTGCACGCGGGCGTGGCGCGCAAGTGGCGGCACGCCCGTGCGCTCGAAGCCCTCACCAAGGTCGGCCTGGCGCATCGGCAGAACCACCGGCCGCACCAGCTGTCCGGCGGTGAGAAGCAACGCGTCGCGATCGCCCGTGCGCTGGTCAACGACCCGAAGCTCGTGCTCGCCGACGAACCGACCGGCGCGCTCGACACCGCCAACGGCCAGGCCGTGCTCGACCTGCTCAAGGGCCTCAACCGCGCCGGCACGACGATCGCGATCATCACCCACGACCGGGAGATCGCCGCGACCCTGCCGAGGTGCGTCGTCATGCGCGACGGGCGGGTGCACGCGTGAAGGCGCTGGACCTGCTCGATCTGGGTCTGCTCGGTCTACGCACCAGGCCGATGCGCGCCGCGTTGTCCGCGCTGGGGATCTCGATCGGGATCGCCACCATGATCGTGGTCGTCGGCATCCCGGCGTCCAGTCAGCAGCAGCTGATGAACGAGCTGCAGGCGCTCGGGACGAACCTGCTGCGCGCCGAGGTCGCGCCCGGAACGAGCGGCGAGCTGCCGCCCGTCCCGGAGAACTCGCCGGAGATGGCGAAGCGCATCGGCCCGGTGCGGCTGGCCAGCGCGATCGCCAACGCGCAGAGCACGGTGACCCGCACCGATCGCGTGACCGACAGCTCGGGGCTGAGCGTCCTGGTCGCGAAGCCGGACCTGCTGGAGGTGTTGAACGGCAAGGTGCACAGCGGCACCTTCCTCAACGACGCCAACAGTTCCTTCCCGACCGTCGTTCTCGGTGACAAGGCCGCGACCAGGCTCGGCATCACCGAACCCGGCCCGCAGGTGTGGATCGGCAAGACCTGGTTCACCGTGGTCGGCATCCTCGACCGCCTGCCGCTCGCGCCGGACGTCGAACGCTCGGTGCTGGTCGGCTGGGGAGCGGCGAAGACGCACCTGAATTTCTCCGGTCACCCCACGGTGGTCTACGTGAAGGCCGAGGAACAGGCCATCGACGACGTGCGCGGCGTGTTGCCCGCGACGGTCTTCCCCGAGAGCCCCGGCGAGATCCGGGTCAGCCGGCCGTCCGACGCGCTCGCCGCGAAACGGTTGACGGAGAACACCTTCTCGGCGTTGTTCCTGGGACTCGCGGGCGTGGCGCTGCTGGTCGGCGGAGTCGGCGTGGCGAACACGATGGTGATCTCCGTGCTGGAACGCAAACGCGAGATCGGCCTGCGCCGCGCGCTGGGCGCGACGCGCGGGGAGATCCGCGGCCAGTTCGTGACGGAGTCCGTCGCGCTGTGCCTGCTCGGCGGTCTCTCCGGCGCCGCGCTCGGCGTGCTGGGCACGGCCGGGTACGCCGCGTGGCGCGGCTGGCCCACGGTGATCCCGATGACGGCGGTGTTCACCGGGATCGGTGCCGCCCTGCTGGTCGGCGTCCTCGCGGGTGCGTATCCGGCCGTGCGCGCTTCCCGTTTGGCGCCAACGGAAGCGCTCGCCGCGCCCTAGACGCGGTTCAGGCCCGGCCGCCGGTCCTCGATCACGAAGGACGCCTTCGTGGTGACCGGTGCGCCGGGCTTGGACACGTAGTCGAGGCCCCGGAAATCGGCCCGCACCTCGTGCGGCGAGAACTTCGTCCGCACGTAACCGCGGCGGTTGTTGAAGTACTTCACGTGCGGGTTCTCCCGCAGCAGAGCAGGAGTCTCGGGCCGCTCCTCCGACCCGTCGCCGCCGGACGTGATCGACGTCGACACGAGCTCGGTGCCCAGCGTCCTCGACGACGGGTCGTCCCACTTCGCCTTGATGTCCGCACCCCACGCGGCGTGCACGTCACCGGTGAGCACGACGGCGTTGCGCACGTGCGGGAACCCGGCGACGATCCGGTCGCGGTTGGCCGCGTAGCCGTCCCACGCGTCCATGTTGTTGCGCTCGCCCGCGCCGGGCAGGAGGTCCACCTGGGAGAAGAACACCTGCTGTCCCAGCACATCCCAGCGCGCACACGAGCGCCGGAACCCGTCGAGCAGCCACTTCTCCTGCTCGCTGCCGGTGATCGAGCGCGTCGGGTTCAGCCGCTCCGGGCACGTCTTGAGCCCGTCGCCGCACGCCTGGTCGTCGCGGTACTGCCGGGTGTCGAGCATGTGGAACGTCGCCAGCCGTCCCCACTGGACCCGGCGGTAGAGCTGCATGTCTGGTCCCACCGGGCCGCGTCGCAACGGCATGTTCTCGTAGTACGCCTGGAAAGCCGCCGCCCGGCGGGCCATGAAGTTCGGCTGCGGGATCTCCGGCTTCTCCGGGATCTCGTCGGCCCAGTTGTTGTCGATCTCGTGGTCGTCCCATACGACCGACCAGGGCGCGACGGCGTGCGCCTCCTGCAGGTCCTGGTCCGTCTTGTACTGCGCGTGCCGCTGCCGGTAGTTCGCCAGCGTCTCGGTCTCCGGGCCCTCGTGGTCGCGCGGGTTCCCGCCCGGCACCACGTAAGTGTCCTTCTTGTACTCGTACTGGTAGTCGCCGAGGTGCAGCACCAGGTCCGGCTGGTCCTCGGCCATCCTGCGGTACGCGGTGAAGTAGCCGTGCTCGAACTGCGAGCACGAGGCGAACGCCATCGTCAGGCCGCCGCCGAGCGCCCACGGTCCGGGTGCCGTGCGCGTGCGGCCGACGCGCGAGAGGTGGCCTTCGGCGTTGAACCGGTAGAAGTACTCCCGGCCGGGCAGCAGGCCGCTCACGTCGACGTGGACGCTGTGGCCCGACTCGGGCCGGGCCCAGGCCGTGCCCCGTCGCACCACGAGACGGAACCGCTCGTCGAGCGCGATCTCCCAGGACACCGCGACCGGCCGCGACGGCATGCCGCCGAGCCCGTCCTCGGCGAGCGGGGCCGGTGCGAGGCGCGTCCACAGGACGACACCGTCGGACGTGGGATCGCCGGAGGCGACGCCCAGCGTGAATGGATCGGACAACGTTGGTGATCCCGCCCCCACAGCAGCGAGGGCGACACCGCCGATGAACAGCGTGCGACGCGTCACTCGAGTCATGCCCGGACCCTTGCTCACCAGGGTGGCCGCCGAGTGAAACCCAGTGGAACTAAAGGCGGTGCAGTCCCGGCTTGCGGTCCTCGATGGCGAACGATGCCTTCGTGCGCACCGGCGAGTCCGGCCTGGACACGAAGTCCACGCCGCGGAAGTCGGCGCGCACCTCGTCCGGGGTGAACCGCGTCAGCACGTAGCCGCGCCGGTTGTTGAAGTACTTCACGTGCGGGTTCTCGGTGAGCCACGACGGCGTCTCCGGGTAGTCCTCGGAGCCGTCGCCGCCGGACGTGATCGACGTCGCGACCAGCTCCGTGCCGACCGTCCGCGCCGCCGGATCGTCCCACCGCTCCTTGATCTCCACGCCCCACGCCGCGTGCACGTCGCCGGTCAGCACCACGGCGTTGCGGGCCGCGGCGAACCCGGCGACCACCCGGTCGCGGTTCGCGGCGTAGCCGTCCCACGCGTCCAGGTTCGTCTCCAGCGGCGCGCCGGACGTGTGGTCGTACTGCGAGAAGAACACCTGCTGGCCGAGGACGTCCCAGCGCGCGCCCGACGTGCGGAACCCGTCGAGCAGCCACGCCTCCTGCTCGGCGCCGAGGATCGTGCGCTCGGGAGCCAACCGCTCGTCGCAGACCTTTATCCCGTCGCCGCACGGCTGGTCGTCGCGGTAGCGCCGGGTGTCGAGCATGTGGAACGTCGCCAGCCCGCCCCACAGCAGCCGCCGGTAGAGCTGCGGGGCCGGGCGGATCGGCATGTTCTCGTAGTAGGCGCGCATGGCCACCGCGCGCCGGGCGGGGAAGTCCGGCTCCGGCCGGTCGGGGACGTCGTCGGCCCAGTTGTTGGCGATCTCGTGGTCGTCCCAGACGACCGTCCACGGTGCGACGGCGTGCGCCGCCTGCAGGTCGGGGTCGCTCTTGTACTGGCCGTACCGCTGCCGGTAGTTCGCCAGCGTCACCGTGGTCGGGCCGTCGACCTCGCGGGCGTTGCCCTCGGGCGCGACGTGGATGCCCTTCGCGTACTCGTACTGGTAGTCGCCCAGGTGCAGCACCAGCTCCGGTTCGTCCTCGGCGAGCCGGCGGTACGCGGTGAAGTAGCCGTGCTCGTACTGCGCGCACGACGCGAACGCCATGGTCAGCGGGGCCTGCAGGGTCCACGGCTCGGGTGCCGTGCGGGTGCGCCCGGTGCGCGAGAGGTAGCCGCGCGCGGCGAAGCGGTAGAAGTACTCGCGGCCGGGCTGCAGGCCGCGCACGTCGACGTGGACGCTGTGGCCCTCCTCGGGGCGCGCGTACGTGGTGCCGCGCTGGACGACCCGGCCGAAGCGTTCGTCGTGGGCGAGCTCCCATCTCACTTCGACGGGCCGCGAAGGCATGCCGCCGAGACCGTCCTCGGCGAGCGGGTCGCGGGCCAGCCGCGTCCACAGCACCACACCATCGGGGACCGGGTCGCCGGAGGCCACACCCAGCGTGAAAGGGTCGGCTGGACGGGCCGACGCGGATGTGACGACCGCCACGGCACCGGCGATCAGCGCGCGTCTCGTCACGAGGCCCATGTCATCAATACGGATCAAACCGGGCCACCGGTTCGGGGCCCTCGTTGATGCGTTGGCACTCTCGTGGGTAGAGTGCTAGTTGCACGGCGCCAGCACCGCCCCGACCCCCGCGACGGCGGGGTGGCAGGAGCCGTTAAATCGAACCTGCCAACGACCCGTGGAGGTCATCCCGGTGAGCGTGAACATCAAGCCGCTCGAGGACAAGATCGTCGTTCAGGCCTCTGAGGCCGAGACGACGACGGCTTCCGGCCTCGTGATTCCGGACACCGCGAAGGAGAAGCCCCAGGAGGGCAAGGTCCTGGCGGTCGGCCCCGGCCGGATCGACGACAAGGGCAACCGCATCCCCGTCGACGTGAGCGTCGGCGACGTCGTCATCTACTCGAAGTACGGCGGCACCGAGGTCAAGTACAACGGCGAGGAGTACCTGATCCTCTCCGCCCGCGACGTGCTGGCCGTCGTCAACTGACGCTGCGGCTGACATGCCTGACGCCCCGGCGCCCCACCACCGGGGCACAACCGGGGCGTTTCGCTTTCAGAGAGGTTAGGTAATGCCCAAGCAGATCAGCTTCGACGAGGACGCTCGTCGGGCGCTCGAGCGCGGCGTCAACAAGCTGGCGGACACGGTCAAGGTCACCCTTGGTCCGCGCGGCCGCCACGTCGTGCTCGACAAGAAGTTCGGTGGCCCGACGGTCACCAACGACGGCGTGACCATCGCGCGCGAGGTCGAGCTGGACGACGCGTTCGAGAACCTCGGCGCGCAGCTCGCCAAGTCCGTCGCGACGAAGACCAACGACGTCGCGGGTGACGGCACCACCACCGCCACCGTGCTGGCCCAGGCGCTCGTCCGCGAGGGCCTGCGCAACGTGGCCGCGGGCGCCAACCCGACGTCGCTCGGCCGTGGCATCCAGGCCGCCGCCGACGCCGTCGTGGACGCGCTGAAGGCCAAGGCCACCCCGGTCAAGGGCCGCGACAACATCGCGCAGGTCGGCACCGTCTCGTCCCGTGACGAGTCGATCGGCGCCCTGCTCGGTGAGGCGATCGAGAAGGTCGGCGAGGACGGCGTGATCACCGTCGAGGAGTCCTCGACGCTCGCAACCGAGCTCGTGATCACCGAGGGTGTGCAGTTCGACAAGGGGTTCATCTCGAACCACTTCGTCACCGACCCGGAGTCGCAGGAAGCCGTCTTCGAGGACGTCCGCGTCCTGCTGCACCGCGAGAAGATCTCGGCCCTGGCCGACCTGCTCCCGGTGCTGGAGAAGGTCGCCGAGTCCGGCAAGCCGCTGCTGATCATCGCCGAGGACGTCGAGGGCGAGGCCCTGTCCACGCTGGTGGTCAACGCGCTGCGCAAGACCCTCAAGGTCGTCGCGGTGAAGGCCCCGTTCTTCGGTGACCGCCGCAAGGCGTTCCTGGACGACCTGGCGGTCGTCACCGGCGGCACGGTGATCTCCTCGGAGATCGGCCTGAAGCTGTCGGAGGCCACCCTCGACTCGCTGGGCTCCGCCCGCCGCGTCGTGGTGACCAAGGACGACACCACGCTGGTCGACGGCGGCGGCTCCAAGGCCGACGTCGCGGGTCGCGCGGAGCAGCTGCGCCGCGAGATCGAGTCGACCGACTCCGACTGGGACCGCGAGAAGCTGCAGGAGCGGCTGGCCAAGCTGTCCGGCGGCATCGCCGTCATCAAGGTCGGTGCGGCCACCGAGACCGAGCTGAAGGAGCGCAAGCACCGCATCGAGGACGCGGTCGCCGCTACGAAGGCCGCGGTCGAGGAGGGCATCGTCCCCGGCGGTGGCTCGGCTCTCGTGCACGCGTCCAAGGTTCTGGACGGCGGCCTCGGCCTGTCCGGCGACGAGGCGACCGGTGTCGCGCTCGTGGCCAAGGCGCTGACGTCGCCGCTGTTCTGGATCGCCGCGAACGCCGGCCTCGAGGGCGCCGTCGTGGTCAACAAGGTCGCCGAGGGCGACTGGGGCTTCGGCATCAACGCCGCCACGCTGACCTACGGCGACCTGCTCGACCAGGGCATCATCGACCCGGTGAAGGTGACGCGTTCCGCGGTCGCCAACGCCGCTTCGATCGCCCGCATGGTGCTCACGACCGAGAGCGCCGTCGTGGAGAAGAAGGTGGAAGAGACCCCTGCGGCCGGTCACGGCCACGGGCACGGTCACGGCCACTGAGTTGAATTGCCGCGCCTCCGGCGCGGCGACCTCGCGTCAGTTCAACTTAAAAGGGGCGGTCCCGCTGGGGCCGCCCCTTTTCGTTTACACCATCGCCAGCTGACGCTTGCGGGCCTTGATGATGTGATCGCGTTCCGATTCCGAGAGCCCGCCCCAGATGCCGTACGGCTCCTGCACTGCCAGCGCGTGCTTGCGGCACATCTCCAGCACCGGACAACTGAGACAGACGGCTTTGGCGCGAGCCTCCCGCCTGGCTCTCGCCGGGCCCCGTTCGCCGTCCGGGTGGAAGAAGAACGCGCTGTCCATTCCGCGGCAGGAGCCACGCATCTGCCAATCCCACAGATCAGCGTTGGGACCAGGGAGCCTTCGGGTGTCCGCCATCGAGACCGCCTCCGTGACGACTGCTCCATTCGGCTTAACGATGATCCACCGTAGAACCGCGCCAAAACTTGTTCAAGAGTCCGAAGACCCTTATCAACTGATGGGTGACGGAGCACGTGTTCGATCACTCACCGACTGGAGTTGCCGCCCGGATGAGGTGAACGCACGATGGCTCTCGTGATGACGCAGGCGGAGTACAGATCCACCGGTAGTCATTCGAACGAGCCCATGCTTTCGGTGGCCGCGGTCGCCAGGCGACTAGGCATCGCACCCGCGACGCTGCGCACCTGGGACCGGCGCTACGGCCTCGGTCCGTCCGATCACACGACCGGGCGGCACCGCAAGTACGGCCCGCGCGACGTGGCTCGTCTGGAGCTCATGCAGCGCGCCCTGCTGCGCGGCGCGTCCTCGGCGGAGGCCGCGCGCTTCGCGTTGTCCAGCAAGGCTTCCCTGACGGGCGGCGAGCTGCCTTCGAAGGCGTCGTCGGGCGGCCGTGGCCTGAAGATGCCCGGCGCCTCCCGCCTGGCCCGCGGCCTGGGCCGCGCCGCCCTGGCGATGGACTCGGTCGCGGTCCAGCAACTCCTGGCCGACGCTCTTTCGTCCGACGGGGTGATCGCCACGTGGGACGGCGTGATCCGCCCGGTGCTGACGGCCGTAGCGGCCCGCTGGGAACTCTCGGGCGCCGGCGTCGAGGTCGAGCACCTCCTGAACGAGTGCGTCGCCGCGGCGTTGATCAGGGCGACGCCGATCGTGCCCTCCGGTCGCAACCACCGGCCCGTGCTGCTGGCCTGTATGCCGGACGAGCGGCACACCCTCTCTTTGCACGCTCTGGCCGCGGAGCTCGCGTCCCGGGAGATCGTCATTCGGCAGCTCGGGGCGGCTCTGCCCTTGGAGGCGTTGGCGGCGGCTGTGCGGCGGACCGCTCCCTCAGCTGTCGTGCTCTGGGCGCAGTTGCCCAGGTATGCCGATCCCGGCGCTTTGGCGGCTCTGCCTCGTACCCGGCAGCAGATGCGGCTCTTCGTGGGTGGGCCTGGGTGGCGGCGGGGTGTGGTGCCCGCGCAGGCTGAGCGGGTCGAGGATCTCGGGGCGGCCGTGGCGGCGATCGAGGCCGCTGTCGTCTGAGTCCTCTGGGGCTTTGACTTTGGCTTTTGGACGCGGCCTGCGACCGCGACACGTCTCGCCACACATCGCAACCACGCACGCAGCCGCACTCCACGACGTAAGACGACCCCGGATCGGATCACGACGGCAGCCAGCCGTCTTTTCTCGTGTCGCGGACGCAGGCCGCGTCTAAGCCAAGACCAGGATCTCCAGGCCGCGCCCCACGTCCAGGCCAAACCCCGAGGCCACGACCCCCCACGCCTCCCGGCCCCAAACCCCGGCCACGCTCAATCAGGCGTCCCCCCGCCCAGGGGGTCCCCCTGATTCCATTCTCCCAGCGAGGTCCGACAATTCCGGACGTGGACGAGGCCTACCTGCGCAGATCAGCGTTCGGCGACCAACCCGGCGCCCCAGTCTGGGCAGCCACCAGGTCCCAGAACCCAACCGAAAGGTGGCTGGCGGCGGTAACCCTGGGCGGCCAAGGTCACTACGCGGCCGCCGCCACCATCCTGGACGACCTCCAACACAGCCAGAACGACGTGATCGCCTCCCTGGCCCTCTCCACCCGCGCCTCCCACTGCCGCCAACTGGGCGACCACACGGGAGCCCGAAGCCGGGACGCAAGAGCCCTGGCCCGGATCCGAACCAACGAAGCGACCGATCCGGACGGGATCGACCCGGCGGGTGCCCGAACGGACGCACTCCTGGGCTTGGCAGCGGATGCGATCGGCAGGGGGAGGCTCGACGAAGCGAGACGGCTGCACAACCAAGCCGAACCCACAAGCTGGCGATCCAAAACGAGACATGGCTGGGTAGCAGCCGAGATCGAGCTCGCGGACAACAGAGCCGAGCACGCAGTGCCACCGGCCGAGGCGGCCCGAAACCACGCCTACCAGCACAAAAGTATTCGCCATCAGGTGAAATCCGACCTCGTGCTGGGGACGGCGTTGGTCGTGTGGGGGACACCCGAGGGGTTGACAAGAGGGGTTGAACTGGTCGAGTGTGACCTAAATCACAGCGTCACTCATGGCTTGTTTTCGTTGATCTGGCCGAGCGCTCTCGTCCTGGTGGGCAATGACCCCACGGTGGCGTCGAACGTCATCGACCGGGCGATGGAGGCTCTGAGCTGCGTGTTACGGAGAGCTGATCCCATCAGCCGACGGGTGGCCCTTGAGTCCCCGTGGGTGCCGACGGGGCTGCTCCGTTCCGGCGATCCCCCGAACGCAGACCCTCAGACGAACTTCTTGACGGATTAAGCACCGGATCGTGTCAAGGTTGGGGTCGAAGCGTCCGATAGGGGAAGTGGAACGTCACTCGGCTGCAGGAAGGAGTCCCCGTGACCACGGTCCTTATTTGCGACGACCGGCGCAGTGTGCGGGAGGGTCTCACCCGCGTGATGTCGGCTGTCCCCGGGGTTAGCCGCATCGACTGCGTAGCGCACGGTGACGAGTTGTTGGCTCGCTTCTCTCGGCAGCCGGTCGACGTCGTACTGGTGGGAACCCAGCGCGCCGTCCCGACCGGGGTGGAAGCCACGCGTCGGCTCGTCTCCGCGAACCCGCAGGCAAACGTCATCGTGTTCGGCGCGCCCGACGACGCGGGCAGCATCGCCGCCGCGATCGCCGGCGGTGCTCGCGGTTACCTGAGGTGGGACGCGTCACGTCCCGAACTGGTCGCCGCACTCGCGCACACGCTCGCCAGCACCAGCGTGCCCGCGCCGCGTCAGCCCTCGGACCCCGGAGTTCAGCTCACCGAGCGCGAGCTCCAGGTGCTGCGCGGGATGAGCCAGGGCAAGAGCAACGGACAGATCGGCCGTGAGCTCTACCTCTCGGAGGACACCGTCAAGACGCACGCGCGTCGGTTGTTCCGCAAGCTCGGTGTGCGGGACCGCGCGCAGGCCGTCGCGCACGGATTCCGCCGCGGACTTGTCTCATAAGGCGCAGCAAGCGTTTGCTAACCCAGCCCGGTGACAATTGTCGCCGGGCTGCGGCCATTCGGCGTGTCGCCTGCTCACGAGGGGTGTTGTAACCCCACTGATGAACTGATGGCTCTAAGACCGGTACGGTGAGTGCCGCTGCTCTGAGTCATCGTGAAGGACTCGTGCGGTTTGATGTCGGTACGCCTACAAGTAACACCAGGGCTGTTGTCTGCGATGACCAACTTGGGGGACGGACTGGACGCCGAAGTGGGCGCGGCCGTCGACGGCGACCGCCAGGCGATAGAGCGCCTGCTGGCGAACATTCGTCCCCTGGTGGTGCGGTACTGCCGCGCCCGAGTAGGCAGGCAGGAGCGATCCTTCGCTTCGGCAGACGACGTCGCCCAGGAGGTGTGTCTGGCGGTGCTCACGGCATTGCCCAGCTACCGCGACCAGGGTCGGCCCTTCCTCGCGTTCGTGTATGGAATCGCGGCGCACAAGGTTGCCGACGCGCATCGGTCTGCCGCCAGGAACCGCTCCGAGCCAGTGCCCGAGGTTCCCGACGCTCCTGAGACCGAAGCCGGTCCAGAGCAACGGGCCATGCAGGGTGAGCTGTCGGAACGAATGGCTCAGCTACTGCGAATCCTCCCGGAGAAGCAACGAGAGATCCTCCTGTTGCGGGTGGTCGTGGGGCTGTCGGCTGAGGAGACTGCCGAGGCAGTCGGTTCGACGCCGGGTGCGGTCCGGGTCGCGCAACATCGCGCGTTGGCCCGGCTCCGCAAGTCGTTGGCAGCGGAGGAGGTGGTCTGAGTGGCCGACGAGCACGAGAAGGGTGACGAGGAAACCGTGCGCGGACCAGATGAGAGATCCCCGCTCACCTCGAACGACCCGGTGACGGGTGATGATCTGTCGGCAGTGCAGGCCGACGACAGGTTGCTGGACGCGCTCGGCGCGGCCAAGCCGCACGCGCAGAGCACGCTCGTCGAGGACGAGCTGAACGCGCTGCTGCTCGCGTGGCGCCACGAGGTGGACACCGAACCGCACGGCGAGCTGGTCGACACCGAGACGGCGCTCGCGACCATCGCGGCCGCGCGCCCGAAGGAACCGCACCGGCACCGTTTCCTGATTCCGCTTGCGAGCGCCGCAGCAGTGCTCGCGATCGCGTTCACCGGGGTCAGCCTGGTCGCGCGGGACGCCCAGCCGGGCGACGCGCTCTGGGGGCTGACCAGGGTGCTGTACTCCGAGCACGCCAAGTCGGTCGAGGCCGCTGTGGCCGTGCGCACCGACCTCGAGTCCGCGCGGCTCGCGCTGCGCGAGGGCCGCGTCGACGAGGCACGCGAGAAGCTCGACAAGGTCGAGGAGTTCCTGCCGTCCGTGTCGACCGACGACGGCCAGGAGAAGCTCTCCACCGAGCACAAGGAGCTCAAGGAAGAGCTGAACACCAACGCGCCGGCGTCTCCGACCTCGCCGACGCCGCCGTCGACCAAGCACCCGAAGCCGACGACCCAGCCTTCGACGCCGTCGTCGACGCCCAGCCCGACGACGACTACTACCCCGCCGAGTACGTCGTCTTCTACACAGAGCCCGCCCCCGCAGGATCCAACGAGCAACGCAACGGAAACGCCGGCCCCGCCACCAGCGGAGCCGCCCGCGGGGACGGGCACGGGAAGCGGAACGGCTAGCGGAAGCAGCGCGGACCAGCCCTGAAGCTGATCGGCGTTCCCAACTGAGATGTCATGTGAATGGCCCTGACCTGCAGCAGGTCAGGGCCATTCACATGACATCGGTCTTATCTGGCGGACTCGGTAGCGGTCACACCGTCGGCATAACCGCGGCAGTACTCCCAGCTGACGTACGCGCTGGGATCGGGATCGAACGCGGGCTCGTGCGGCCGCATGCGGCCGTCGGCGAGGAGCTGCTCCAGCGAAGCGCGCAGCAGCGTCCAGTCGTGGTAGTGCGGCTCCTGGCACTCGCCGCAGTCCACGACGATCCCGCGCACCCCTCTGTGTTCGAGCAACGCCTGGTAGACGGCGAGATCGCTGAGGTCGCTGACCAGTTCGGCGCGCTCGTCGTCGTCCATCGGCGGATGGTCGTGGTCGGGCTCACCCAGGGCCTTGGCCGGGTCCTTCGGATCGCCCGCGAAGGGGTCTGGTGGCAACGCGTCGTGCGGCACGACCCTGCACGGTACCGGGCGGACCCCGGGACGCGTCCAGATACCATGGTTCGCACCGCCTCCGCCTGCGGAAACCGCGTCCGCCGGCGAAGCGCCCATCGCACGACGGAAGGCAAGTCACCCGCTATGACCAGCGAGCTCAACGCTGACGGAGTCCCGAGCAAGTTCGCGATGCTGGGACTGACCTTCGACGACGTGCTCCTGCTGCCTGCCGAGTCGGACGTCGTTCCCAGTGGCGTCGACACGAGCACCAGGATCTCCCGCAACATCTCACTCAAGATCCCGCTCGCCAGTGCCGCCATGGACACGGTGACCGAGGCGCGAATGGCGATCTCGATGGCCCGGCAGGGCGGCATCGGCGTCCTGCACCGCAACCTCTCCGTCGAGGACCAGGCGCGCCAGGCCGAGACGGTCAAGCGCTCCGAGGCGGGCATGGTCACCGACCCGGTGACGTGCACGCCCGAGCACACGCTCGCCGAGGTCGACGAGATGTGCGCGCGCTACCGCATCTCCGGCCTGCCCGTCACCGACCCGGACGGCCGGCTCGTGGGCATCATCACCAATCGCGACATGCGGTTCGAGGTGGACCACAACCGGCGGGTGGCCGAGGTCATGACCAAGGGCCCGCTCGTCACCGCGCAGGTCGGCGTCTCGGCGGACGCCGCGCTCGGTCTGCTGCGCCGCCACAAGGTCGAGAAACTGCCCATCGTCGACGGCGACGGCAAGCTGCGCGGCCTGATCACGGTCAAGGACTTCGTCAAGACCGAGCAGTACCCCAACGCCACCAAGGACCCGGACGGCCGCCTGCTGTGCGCCGCCGCGGTCGGTGTCGGCGACGACTCGTTCAAGCGCGCGATGACGCTCGCCGAGGCCGGTGTGGACGTGGTGATGGTCGACACCGCGCACGGCCACGCCCGCGCCGTGCAGGAGATGGTCGCGAAGATCAAGAAGGAGCTGGGCGACTCCGTCGACATCGTCGGCGGCAACGTCGCGACGCGGGCCGGTGCGCAGGCGCTGATCGACGCGGGCGCGGACGGCGTGAAGGTCGGCGTCGGCCCCGGCTCGATCTGCACCACGCGCGTCGTCGCGGGTGTCGGCGTCCCGCAGATCTCCGCGATCTACGAGGCCTCGCTCGCCTGCCGTCCCGCCGGTGTGCCGGTGATCGGCGACGGCGGCATCCAGTACTCCGGTGACATCGCCAAGGCCATCGCGGCCGGCGCGTCCACCGTCATGCTCGGCTCGCTGCTCGCGGGTACCGCCGAGGCGCCCGGTGACCTGATCCTGGTCAACGGCAAGCAGTTCAAGACGTACCGCGGCATGGGCTCGCTCGCCGCGATGCAGTCGCGTGGCGACGCCAAGTCGTACTCCAAGGACCGCTACTTCCAGGACGACGTCCTCAACGAGGACAAGCTCGTCCCCGAGGGCATCGAGGGGCGCATCCCGTTCCGCGGCCCGCTGTCGCAGGTCGTGCACCAGCTCAACGGCGGCCTGCGGGCCGCGATGGGCTACACGGGTTCGCGCACGGTGGCCGAGCTGCAGGACAAGCAGCTGGTCCGGATCACCGCGGCGGGCCTGAAGGAGAGCCACCCGCACGACATCACGATGACCGTCGAAGCCCCGAACTACACAACCCGCTGAAGCTCGCTCAGGGCGAGGTGTGTCCGCGGAAAGCGCGGACCTGGTCGCTCGGCCTGTCTTTCTGGGGGCGGCCCCCAGACCCCCGGATTAAGGAGAACAACAAGTGCGCGATCTGGTCGAGATCGGCATGGGCCGGACCGCGAGGCGGGCCTACGAGCTGGACGACATCGAGATCATCCCGTCGCGGCGGACGCGGTCGTCGAAGGACGTGTCGACCACGTGGCAGATCGATGCCTACCGGTTCGACATCCCGCTGATCACCCACCCGACCGACGCCATCGTGTCGCCGGGCACCGCGGTGGCCATCGGTGAGCTGGGCGGCCTCGGCGTGCTGAACGCCGAGGGCCTCTGGGCGCGCCACGCGGACGTCGACGAGGCGCTGTTCCGGCTCGTCCGGGCCACCGAGGACAACGACGACCCGGCGGCCGCGGTGAAGGTGCTGCAGGAGCTGCACGCCGCTCCGCTGCGGATGGACCTGATCGCCGAGGCGATCAAGCAGATCCGCGAGTCCGGCGTCACCGTCGCGGCCCGCGTCTCCCCGCAGCGCGCGGCCGAGCTGACGCCCGACCTGCTGGCCGCGGGCGTGGAGATCCTGGTCGTGCAGGGCACGATCATCTCGGCCGAGCACGTGTCGCGCGACGGCGAGCCGCTGAACCTCAAGTCGTTCATCGCGGACCTCGACGTCCCGGTGATCGCGGGCGGCGTGGGTGACTACCGCACCGCGATGCACCTGATGCGCACGGGCGCGGCGGGTGTGATCGTCGGCTACGGCTACACGCCGGGCGTCACGACCACCGACTCCGTCCTGGGCATCGGCGTGCCGATGGCGACCGCCATCGCGGACGCCGCCGCCGCGCGCCGCGACTACCTGGACGAGACCGGCGGCCGGTACGTGCACGTCATCGCCGACGGTGGCGTCATGACGTCCGGCGACGTCGCCAAGTCCATCGCGTGTGGTGCCGACGCCGTGATGCTCGGTGAGCCGCTGGCCGCCGCTGCCGAAGCGCCTGGTCAGGGGCTGTACTGGACGGCCGCGTCCGCGCACCCGTCGGTGCCCCGGTCGTTCGTCTCGGAGGCCGTGGACCAGGAGCTGGACCTGCGGTCGCTGCTGTTCGGGCCGTCCACCGACCCGCGTGGCGTGACGAACCTGTTCGGTGCGTTGAAGCGGGCGATGGCGAAGACCGGTTACTCGGACCTCAAGGAGTTCCAGAAGGTCGGCCTGACCATCCGCGGCTGAACGCCGCCCAGGCGTGTCCTGCTCACTATCCTGCTCACTATCCTGCAAACTAGCGCTAATGAGCAGGATAGTGAGCAGGAAGGCGTTCGATGCTGGACGGTGAGCTCGCCGAGATAGTCGAGAACCTGCGCGTAATCGGCAGCGATGTCGACGACGTCGAGGTGAAGAAGGCTGCGGGAGGCCTGCCGCGGTCGATTCGGGAAACCCTGTCCGCGTTCGCCAACACCCATGGCGGAACGCTGATTCTCGGCTTGGACGAGACGTCGGGCTTCTCGCCGACCGGCATAGCGGATCCTGCGAAGATGACAGCGGATCTCGCGTCTCTATGTTCGACCGACATGTATCCCGAACTGAGGCCGCTGATCAAGGTGCACCAGTTCGAAGGCGTCGCACTGGTCGTTGCCGAGGTCCCGGCGATCGAGCCCGCCCTGAAGCCGTGTTACTGCCGGGGCGCCGGCATGTCGAAGGGCAGCTATGTCCGCGTCGGTGATGGCGATCGGCGACTGAGCAGCTACGAGGTCCAGCTCATCCTCGCGTCCCGCGGGCAGCCACGCGATGACGAGCAACCGGTTCCGGGAATCACTCTCGCCGATCTCGACCAGGGCCTGACAGAGGCGTTCCTGATGCGACTGCGCGCCACTAGACCGTACGCATTCGGTGATCTCGACAGGACGGCTGTTCTGCGCAGAACCAAGGTGCTGGTCGATGACGGCGCCGGAGCCGATGCTGTTTCGGTGGCGGGGCTGCTCGCGCTGGGGGTCTACCCGCAGGAACACTTCCCGCAGCTGATGCTCACATTCGTGCACTACCCGACCAGCGCGGGCGCGGATGTCGTCACCGGTGATCGCTTCCTCGACAACGTCCTGGTGGAGGGGCCGATCCCCACCATGGTGCGCGAGGCGCTCAGTGCGATCCGGCGGAACATGCAGCGACGTTCGGTCGTCGTGGGCGCGGGCCGGGCGGACACCTGGGAATATCCAGAACCGGCGTTGCGCGAGGCAGTGGTGAACGCGCTGGTCCATCGGGATCTGTCAAGTGCTGCCCGCGGTGCGCAGGTGCAGGTCGAGATGTACCCGGACCGCTTGGTCGTCCGCAATCCAGGCGGCCTCTTCGGACCGGTGACCGTCGACAACCTGGCCGAAGAAGGCATCTCGTCCGCTCGGAACGCCACCCTGATGAAGATGCTGGAGGACGTCCCGATCGCGGGTGGAACCAGGACAGTCTGCGAGAACCGCGGGTCAGGAATCCGGACGATGCTCGAATCGCTGCGGGCGGCTCGGATGAGTCCGCCGCAGTTCGTGGATGCCATCGGA
Organism: Lentzea sp. NBRC 105346; assembly: GCF_030269605.1. Lineage (GTDB taxonomy): Bacteria > Actinomycetota > Actinomycetes > Mycobacteriales > Pseudonocardiaceae > Lentzea. The sequence goes on along the minus strand of NZ_BSTQ01000005.1, from coordinate 169,648 downwards.
TCCTTCGGCGTGACCTTCCCGAACCACACCCTGCTCAGCGACGCGGTCGTACAGTGGGTGGCGGCTCTCGGCGAGCGCGGCCTTTCCGACAGCCAGTGCTTGGCTCTCGCTGCCCTCAAGAACGGTGACGTGCTCGACAACCAGAGCTACCGCGCGGCGACCGGTGTCGACTCGCGGGTGGCCACAGCCGAACTTCAGGACCTCGTTGCGCGAGAGTTGGTGGTCCAGTCGGGAACCCGCAGATGGGCGAGGTATCAGCTCAGCGACAGCCTGACGTCGCCGCACGCCGAGTCGCCCGACGGGAATGGCCGGCGTGCCGACCGTCGGGACGCACTATTGGCAGCCCTCGGCGAGGACACGCTGTCCCGGTCCGAGCTCGCGCAGCGAACGGGACTGTTGGACGGCACAGTGCGCCGGTGGCTTGGTGTGCTGAGGAAGGAAGGCACCGTCGAGGCGATCGGCGCCTCGTCCAGCAAGAACGTCAAGTATCGGCGTACGGGTAAGGGCTACCTGCCGCCCTCTGAACCGATCGGGGACTAGGCGTTACCGGAAGTAACGCATACTCTGCGAGTCATGGGTGAACTCGCGAGTAACTTCGACGTCGTGGTCGTCGGCTCCGGCTTCGGCGGCAGCGTCGCCGCGCTGCGCCTGACCGAGAAGGGCTACAAGGTCGCGGTGCTCGAGGCCGGTCGCCGGTTCGCCGACGACGAGTTCGCCAAGACATCGTGGAACCTGCGCAAGTACCTGTGGGCGCCCGCCCTGAAGTGCTTCGGCATCCAGCGCATCCATCTGCTGCGCAACGTCATGGTGCTCGCCGGCGCGGGCGTCGGCGGCGGCAGCCTCGTGTACGCCAACACCCTGTACCGGCCGCTCAAGCCGTTCTACCAGGATCGGCAGTGGGCGGACATCACGGACTGGGAGGCCGAGCTCGCCCCGTTCTACGACCAGGCGAGCCGCATGCTCGGCGTGGTCACGAACCCGACGACGACCCCTAGCGACCTCGTCATGCAGAAGGTCGCGGCGGACATGGGCGTCGAGGACACCTACCACCCGACGCCGGTCGGGGTGTTCTTCGGCGAACCGGGCAAGCCCGCCAAAGACCCGTACTTCGGCGGCGCGGGACCCACGCGCACGGGGTGCACGGAGTGCGGCGCGTGCATGTCGGGCTGCCGGGTCGGCGCCAAGAACACACTGGTCAAGAACTACCTCTACCTGGCCGAACGCAACGGCGCGCAGGTCTTCCCGCTCACCACGGTCACCGGGCTCTCGCAGAACGACGACACCTGGACCATCGAGACGAAGAAGACCGGCGGCCGCAAGACGCACACCTTCACCGCGAACCACGTCGTGCTCGCCGCGGGCACGTGGGGCACGCAGCAGCTGCTGCACCGGGCCAGAATGACGACCCTGCCGAAACTCTCGGCCAAGCTGGGCGAGCTGACCCGCACGAACTCCGAGTCGATCATCGGTGCGGGCCGGTTCAGCGTGGATCCCGAGCGGGACTTCAGCAAGGGTGTTGCGATCACGTCGTCGATCCACCCCGACGAGATCACGCACATCGAGCCCGTCCGGTACGGCAAGGGCAGCAACGCCATGGGACTGCTGCAGACCCTGGCGACCGACGGCGCCGCGAGCACGCCGCGGTGGCTGCAGTTCATCAAGGAGGCGATCAAGCACCCGCTGCGGCTGGCCAGGCTGCTCAGCGTGCACCGGTGGAGCGAGCGCACAGTGATCCTGCTGGTGATGCAGAGCCTGGACAACTCGATCACCACGTTCCTGAAAAAAGGCAAGCTCACCTCGAAACAGGGCCACGGCGAGCCGAACCCGGCGTTCATCCCGGCGGGACACGAGGCGAACCTGCTGGCCGCCAAGCACATCGACGGCATGGCGGGCGGGACGTGGGGCGAGCTGTTCAACATCCCGTTGACCGCGCACTTCATCGGTGGCTGCGCGATCGCCGCAAATCCCGAGAACGGCGTCATCGACCCGTACCACCGCGTGTTCAACTATCCCGGACTGTCCGTTGTGGACGGTGCGGCCATCAGTGCGAACCTCGGCGTGAACCCGTCGCTGACGATCACCGCGCAGGCCGAACGGGCGTTCTCGCTGTGGCCGAACAAGGGGGAAGCGGACCCGAGGCCTGCGCAGGATCAGCCCTACCGGCAGGTCAACCCGACGAAACCACATCACCCGGCCGTGCCCGCCGAAGCACCAGCCGCATTGCGGTTGCCGGTCGTGAAGGTGTCCTGACACGGTGGAGGCATGGCCACCAAGCCGTTCGCGTCCAGTGCCGACCTCACCCCCAAGGACGAGGTCTTTCTCGAGCTCGCCCCCGGCGTCTACACCCTGACGGCCGAGGGCGACCCCAACGTCGGTGCGATCGAAGGCGAGGACTTCCTCGTCTGCTTCGAAGCCCGCGCGACACCCGTCGCCGCGCGCCGGTGGCTGAAAATCCTGCGACGGCACACCGGCAAACCAGTCCGCCACCTCGTGCTCAGCCACTACCACGCGGTTCGCACGCTGGGCGCGAGCGCGTTCGACGCGCAGGAGATCGTCGCGCACGACATGACCCGCGCGCTGATCGCCGAACGCGGCAGGCAGGACTGGGAGAGCGAGTACGGCCGCATGCCGCGCCTCTTCGAGGAACCGGATTCGATCCCCGGCCTCACGTGGCCGACGCTGACGTTCTCGGACCGGCTGACCATCCCGCTCGGCGGCTCACGGGGTGACCTGGAGCTGCTGCACCTCGGGCGTGGGCATACGGCCGGCGACATCGTGGCGTGGCTGCCGCAGCAACGGATTCTCTTCGCGGGCGACCTCGTCGAGTCGCAGGCCGCGCTGTACACCGGCGACGCGTTCCACAACGACTGGGCCACGTCCACTTTGGACAACGTGGCGGCGCTGGGCGCCGAGGTGCTGGTCGGTGGCCGCGGAGCCGTGGCGCGCGACCGTAGTGAGGTGGATGCGGCGATCACGCAGTCGCGGCACTTCCTCGACGAGCTGCGCCGCACGGTCGGCACCGTGCACGCCGAGGGCGGCACGCTGAAGCAGGCGTTCCAGGCCGCGCACCGGGCCCTGGAGCCGCGCTACGGGCGGTGGCCGATCTTCGAGCACTGCCTGCCGTTCGACGTGAAGCGCTACTGGGACGAGTGCGACGGCGTGGACTGGCCGGAGATCTGGACCGCCGAACGCGACCGTGCCGTCTGGGACGCGTTGCAGTGACGCCGGTCCTCGTGGTCGGTGCCGGTCCGGTCGGCCTCACCGCCGCCCTTCTGCTGGCCCGCGCGGGTGTCCCGAGCGTCGTCCTGGAGGCCACGGAACGGCGGACCGCCGTCGGCAGCCGTTCGATCTGTGTGCAACGGGACGTGCTGGAGATCCTCGAACGCGTGGGCGTGGGCCAGAACGTCGCCGACGCGGGTGTCACCTGGTACACGGGCCGCACCTACCACCGCGACCGGCAGGTCCTGACCATCACGTTCCCCGAGGCGAAGGGCTTCCCGCCGTTCGTCAACACCCCGCAGACGGAGGTCGAACGCCTCCTCGAGGAGCGAGTCGGCAAGGAACCGCTCATCGAGCTCCGCTACGGCGAAGCCCTGACGTCCATCACGCAGGACGAGGACGGGGTGGAGGCGAACGGCATCCGCGGCACCCACTGCATCGCGGCCGACGGCGTGCACTCGACGGTCCGCAAGCTGCTCGGCCTGAGCTTCGACGGCTACTCGTTCGACGACCGGTTCATCATCGCGGACATCCGGGTCGACCTCGGCTTCGAGACGCCCGAACGCCGCTTCTACTTCGACCCGCCGTGGAACCCCGGCCGCCAGGTGCTCGTGCACCCCCAGCCGCACGGCGTGTGGCGCATCGACTGGCAGGTCGCCGGGGACGCCGAGCTCACCGAGGACCGCATCCGCGCGATCGTCGGGGAAAAGCAGTACGAGATCGTCTGGCAGTCCACCTACCGGTTCCACCAGCGCAAAGCCTCGAAACTGCGGGTCGGCGGGATCCTGCTCGCGGGCGACGCGGCCCACGTCATGAGCCCGTTCGGCGCGCGCGGGCTGAACTCCGGCATCTGCGACGCCGACAACGCCGCGTGGAAGATCGCGTTCGACCGCCGGGGCGAGGCGGGCCCGAACCTGTTGCCCAGCTACGAGATCGAACGCGGTGCGGCGGCCGACGAGAACCTGCGCATCACGGGCACGACGATGAAGTTCCTCGTGCCGCAGACGCCGGAGGAGCGAGAACACCGGGAACGCGCACTCGAGACCGGTGAGGGCATCGACTCGGGCAAGCTGTTCACGCCGTTCGCCTACACCGACTCACCGCTCACCACCGAAGGCGGCGAACTGCTGCCCGAGAGCCGGACGTACGGACCTGGATTTCAGCAGCACGAGGGCAGGTGGATCCGTCCGGACGGCCACGTTGCCGGGGCCGCCACGGACGAAGTACTGCGACGAGCGCTCGGCCACAGCTGACTGTGTTTCATAGCTGGATGCCGGTGAGCACGGTGACGCGCTCCTCGGTGAAGTCCTCCATCGCGGACCGCACGCCCTCACGGCCGGTGCCGGAGCTCTTCACGCCGCCGTAGGGCATCTGGTCCGCGCGGTACGACGGCACGTCGCCGATGATCACGCCGCCGACCTCCAGCTCGGCGGCCGCGTCGAAGGCGACTTGGACGTCCCGCGTGAACACGCCCGCCTGCAGGCCGTACGACGTGTCGTTGGCCTGCGCGAACGCCTCCGCGACATCGTTCACGACCGACACCACGAGCACCGGCCCGAACATCTCGTCGCGCCACACCTTGGCGTCGGACGGCACGTCGCGCAGCACGGTCGGCTCGACGGACGTCCCGATCCGCTTGCCGCCGGTCAGCACCGACGCACCGGCGTCGACCGCCGCGTTGACCCACTCCTCGACGCGGCGCGCGTTGTCCTCGTCGATCAGCGGCCCGACCTCGACGTCGGGATCGTGCGGGTCACCGGTGCGCAGCGCGGACACCGCCGAAACCAGTTTCGGGACAAAGGAATCCGCGACGGACGCGTCGACGATCACGCGTTGCACCGCGATGCACGACTGGCCGCCCTGGTAGTTGCCGAACGTCGCGATGCGCGAAGCCGCGAAGTCGAGATCCGTCCAATCAGGACAGATGATCGCCGCGCTGTTGCTGCCCAGCTCCATCACGACGTGCTTGCGCGGCGCGGAGTCCATGATCGACCAGCCGACCGTCGTCGACCCGGTGAACGAGATCACGGGCAGTCGCGGGTCCTTCACGAGAGCGTCCATGTCCTTGCCGCGCACGGGAAGCACGGAGAACGCGCCGAGCGGCAGGTCCGTCTCGGCGAGGATCTCGCCCAGCAGCAACGCGGACAGCGGCGTCGCCGACGCGGGCTTCACGACCACCGGCGCACCGACCGCCAACGCGGGCGCGACCTTGTGCGCCACCAGGTTCAGCGGGAAGTTGAACGGCGCCACCGCGAGCACCGGTCCGCGCGGTACGTGCCGCACGACGGCCATGCGCCCTTCGCCGTTCTTGTCGGTGTCCAGCCGCTGCAGCCCACCGGTGAACCGCCGCGCCTCCTCGGCGGCGAAGCGGAACGTGTTCACCGCGCGGGTGACCTCGATCTCGGCCCACTTCAGCGGCTTGCCGTTCTCCGCGGTGATCGTCTCGGCGATCTCCTCGGCCCGCTCCTGCAGCGTGCGCGAGACGTGCAGCAACGCCTCCGCTCTGACGTGCGCCGGTGTGCGGCGGAACTCCTTCGCCACGGCGGCCGCGGCCGCGATCGCGCGCTCGACCTGGTCGGGGCCGGGCACAGCGACCGAGGCGACCTCGGTCCCGTCGTACGGGTGGTGCACCGCCAGTGCCTGCTCGCCCTGCTCAGGGCGGCCGGCGATCCAGCACGGCCTGGGCTGCGGGGTGAACGCGTCCATGTCGTCCACGTTAGGCCAGGTTGGCCTTGGTGTAATCAACGAGGCGCAGGTAATGCTCGTCGTGCCGTTCGGCGCGTTGCCGGTGGAACGCCGGGTGCTGGCGGATCAGCCGCAGCATGTCGTCCAGCCGGGCGAGGACGGCGTCCTTGAGCTGGTCTTTTGGGAACCCGTACGCGTCGCAGAACAGCTCGGCGCGATCCGGCCGTTCCCATTCCAGGGCGAAGCTGATCACCGCCCAGCCGATGTCCCACCAGCGCGGACCGGGGTGCGCGGTGTCGAAGTCGATGACCCCGACGGGCATTCCCTCGGCGAACACCACGTTGTAGGACGCGAAGTCGCCGTGGCAGATCACCTCGGCCGGTTCGCGCCGCTCGAACTGCCAGCCGTCCCGGTCGACGAGCGGGACCGACGCGTCGTGCATCCGCCTGAGCAACCGAGCGGCCGCGACCAGCGTGTCCTCGCCTCTGAGGTGCTCGGCGAGGGGCGGGTGGCCAACTTCACCCTCGACGAACGACAGCACCTCGTGCCCGTCGGCAAACCCGTGCACCCTGGGCACGAAACCCAACGGTGCCAAGTGCCGCAACAACTCGTGCACGCGCGGCGTCCACACCGCGACCGGCCGGTGCACGCTGTCACCGACCCGATATACCTGGTTGAGCCCCCCACCGGGCAGCAGTTCCCGCTCCACATCTGACATCCTTGCCTGGTGTCCGAAACCTCCAGCCGCCCGGTTCTCGTAGTCGACTTCGGTGCGCAGTACGCGCAGCTCATCGCCCGTCGCGTCCGCGAGGCGCAGGTGTACTCCGAGGTCGTCCCGCACACCGCCTCGGTGAGCGAAATGCTCGACAAGGACCCCATCGCGATCGTCCTGTCGGGCGGCCCGTCCAGCGTGTACGACGAGGGCGCGCCGCAGGTCGACCCGAAGCTGTTCGAGACCGGTGTTCCGGTCTTCGGCATCTGCTACGGCTTCCAGGCGATGGCCCGCGCGCTCGGCGGCACGGTCGAGCACACCGGCACCCGCGAGTACGGCCGCACGGAGCTCGGCATCACCGCGGCGCCCGGCACGTTGCACGAGGAGCTGCCCGGCACGCACCCGGTGTGGATGAGCCACGGCGACTGCGTCACGGAGGCCCCCGAGGGCTTCACGGTGACCGCCACCAGCGACGGTGCCCCGGTCGCGGCGTTCGAGAACGTCGAACGACGGTTCGCAGGCGTGCAGTACCACCCGGAGGTGCACCACTCGCCGCACGGCCAGGAGGTGCTGCGCCGGTTCCTGCACGAGATCGCCGGTATCCGTCCACAGTGGACCACGGCTTCCATTGTGGACGAGCAGGTCGAGCGGATCCGCGAGCAGATCGGCGACGGCAAGGCCATCTGCGGCCTGTCCGGCGGCGTCGACTCGGCGGTGGCCGCGGCGCTGGTCCAGCGGGCCATCGGCGACCGTCTGACCTGTGTGTTCGTCGACCACGGCCTGCTGCGCGCGGGTGAGCGCGCCCAGGTCGAGCGGGACTTCGTCGCGGCCACGGGCGTGAACCTGGTGACCGTGGACGCGCGGGAGCGGTTCCTCAACGCCCTGGCCGGGGTCAGCGACCCCGAGGAGAAGCGCAAGATCATCGGGCGCGAGTTCATCCGCGTCTTCGAGCAGGCCGAGCGCGACCTCAAGGCCGAGGGCGACTACCGGTTCCTGGTGCAGGGCACGCTCTACCCGGACGTCGTCGAGTCCGGTGGCGGCGCGGGCACCGCGAACATCAAGAGCCACCACAACGTCGGCGGCCTGCCGGATGACCTGCAGTTCGAGCTCGTCGAACCGCTGCGCGCGCTGTTCAAGGACGAGGTGCGCCGCGTCGGCACCGAGCTGGGTCTGCCGGAGACGATCGTGCAGCGCCAGCCGTTCCCCGGCCCCGGCCTGGGCATCCGCATCATCGGTGAGGTGACCGCCGAACGCCTGGAGATCCTGCGCCAGGCCGACGCGATCGCCCGCGAGGAGCTCACCCTGGCGGGTCTCGACCGGCAGATCTGGCAGTGCCCGGTCGTGCTGCTGGCGGACGTCCGCAGCGTCGGCGTCCAGGGCGACGGCCGCACCTACGGCCACCCGATCGTGCTGCGCCCGGTGTCCAGCGAGGACGCCATGACGGCCGACTGGACCCGCCTGCCGTACGAGGTGCTGGAGCGCATCTCGACCCGCATCACCAACGAGGTGAACGACGTCAACCGCGTAGTGCTCGACGTGACGTCCAAGCCCCCAGGCACCATCGAGTGGGAGTGACACCGTTAAGGCCACCTTCACTGCGTTGAGCGCAGTGAAGGTGGCCTTAACGGCATTTCCCCTTACTTGCGGCGGCGGCGCGTGGAGTTCACGAGCAGGCCCAGGCCGATCACCATCGCGAGGCCGGCGAGCACCCATCGTGGGTCGAAGGAGAACGCCCCGTCGGTGAGGATGAACGCCGACGCGAACAGCGCCCCGAGCCCGAACAGCAGCCCGATCAGGTCCACCGGGCGCTTGATCTCGTTGTCAGTCACGGGTCACCTTCACATCTCCGACGTTCGCGTGGACGTCCAGTTCGATCTTCAGTCCACCGGGCCCGTCGGCTCCGTCGTTGTTCACTTCCAGCCGCGGGTTGCGCCCCTCGGTCTGCTGTCCGAGGCAGTCGAGCGAGCCGGCCACGTTGGACGAGCAGGTCAGCCGCACGTCCGCGTTCTTCGGCACGTGCACGTTGACCTCACCGACCGCCACCTCGATGGCCGTCTTCACCTCTCCCGAGTTGGGCAGGTCCCGCAGGTCGAGGTTCACCGTGCCGGCGTTGGTCTCGTAGCGGCTCTGCACGTCCGAGATGGCGGCGGGCTTGACGTTGATGTCACCGAACCGCGTATCCCCGTCGAAGTGGACGGTGGTCATCGCGAAACCGATGATCGACAACGGGATCACCAGCGCGATCAGCCCCCGCGACCCGCCGGCGAACGCCCCCGCCACCAGCCCGAGCCCGAGCACGCCCACGATCAGCCCGACGATGTGCTGCGCGGAGAACCAGCCCGACCACGTCCCGGCGATCACCGACCCGGCGACCACGAGCGTCGCTACCCCGACCGCCACCAGCCCGATCCGCGACTTCGGCGGCTTGGGCGCGGGCGGCGGAGGCGGCGGCGAGGGCTCGGGCAGGTCCCACGCGAAGGGCGCGGCACCGAGCGGATCCCACGCGGGTGCACCGGGCGCGGGCGGTACCCGCACCTCCGTGGCCGCGATGGCGGGCTCCAGGTGCCCACGGTTCTTCTGCAGCAGGTAGATCCCCGCCGTGGCGAGCGCGAGCGTCACGAAGACCTCGAAGCCGCCCCCGATCAGGAACCCGACCGACGGCAACACCAACAGTCCCAGGAGCACGGTCAGGCCCGCCGACATCGAGCTGTGCCCCCGGTGGATCAACGCTTCCGCGGGCGACACCTCGTCGCCCTCCTCGGGCAGCCACAACCACCCGAGCACATAGAGGAGGATGCCCGCGCCACCCGTGAGGGCCGCGGCCACGAAGGCGATCCGCACGATCACCGGGTCGATCTGGTACCGCAGCGCGATACCCAAGGCGACTCCGCCGATCTTGCGTCCCTGCTTGGGCCGGATCGGCCGGTGCGCCCAGAACTCTCTCAGCGTCTCTCCGACGTTGGCTGCTCCGACTGTCTCGCTCACGTCATCAAGCTTGGAGGCAGACGGGGTCGCGCACATCAGGGCCCACCCCTGATTCACGAGGTCAGGGTTGGCTGCCGACGCATCCGGCCCGCCAACCAGGGGCATCCCTGATGTCCGAGCAGCACAACCGTGTGACGATCTAACGGTGAGTGCACGCATCGAGCCGATGCGCCGCAGGCGTTCCGGCCGGGTGGTCGCGGGCGTCGCCGGCGGCCTAGCTGATCACCTGGGCGCCCCGGTCTTCTGGGTGCGCGCGGTGTTCGCCCTCCTGACCGCCGTCAGCGGCGCGGGCATCGTCGCCTACGCGCTGCTGTGGATGTTCGTCCAGCAGCGCCCGGCGACCGAACCGGAAGTCGAGACGGACCGGCGGGAGTGGCAGCAGGCCGTCGGTCTCGCGGCACTGGGACTCGGGGTGGCGGTGTTCACCGGGCTGCTGGCCAACGCGGCCAGCGGGTGGATCACCGGCCCGATGGCCGTGGCGCTCGTCGGCGCCGCCGTCGTGTGGCGGGAGGCCGACGAGGCGCAGCGCCGGCGGTGGCGCGACGGTGCGTTGGGCCAGGGCAAGGCGGGAGTCGTGCGGACGGTGTCAGGGGTGGTGCTGGTCGGTATCGGCATCGCCGCGTTCCTGTACAACAACATCAGGCTCGACCAACTGCCCGAGGCGTTGCTGGCGGTCCTGGCGACCCTCATCGGCGTGGCCGTGCTGACCATTCCGCTGTGGATGCGGCTGGTGAGGGACCTGGGCGAGGAGCGCCGGGCCCGCATCCGCACCGAGGAACGCGCGGAGATCGCCGCGCACCTGCACGACAGCGTGCTGCAGACGTTGGCCCTCATCCAGAAGCAGGCCGGCAGCGAGCGGGAGGTCAAACGGCTCGCGAGGAGCCAGGAACGCGAGCTGCGCAGCTGGCTGTACGGCCGCGAGGTCGGGGAGCAGCCGCAGACGATCAGCCTGGCCATCGCGCAGGCGTGCGCCGAGGTCGAGGACGACTTCGCGATCGCCGTGCCGCAGGTGGTCGTGGGCGACTGCGTGCTGGCAGACGGGTTGTACGCGCTCGTGCAGGCCGCGCGGGAGGCGATGGTCAACGCCGCGAAGCACGCCGGGGTGAGCGAGGTCAGCGTGTACGCGGAGGTGGAGCCGGACAAGGTGACCGTCTTCGTGCGCGACCGGGGCAAGGGGTTCGACCCGGACACCGTTCCGGAGGACCGGCATGGCCTCTCCGGCAGCATCCGGGGGAGGATGGACCGGCACGGTGGGGAGGTGCGGTTGCGCACGGCCCTGAACGAAGGGACCGAGGTGCAGCTCGAGATGCCGAGGAAGACGGAGGCCAGGACGTGAGCGTCAGGGTGTTCCTGGTGGACGACCACGCGTTGTTCCGCGCCGGGGTGCGCGCCGAGCTCGACTCGATCACCGACGAGGTCGACGTGGTCGGTGAGGCGGGCAGCGTCGGCGAGGCGGTGGCGGGGATCAACCACCACAAGCCGGACGTCGTGCTGCTCGACGTGCACATGCCGGACGGCGGCGGCGCCGAGGTGCTGCGGCAGATCCGCGCGACGAACCAGGAGGTCGTGTTCCTGGCGCTCAGCGTCAGCGACGCGGCCGAAGACGTCATCAACGTCATCCGCGCGGGCGCGCGCGGGTACGTCACGAAGACGATCTCCAGTCAGGAGCTGGTCAAGGCGGTCGTGCGGGTGAGCGAGGGCGACGCCGTCTTCTCGCCGCGGCTGGCGGGCTTCGTGCTCGACGCGTTCGCCGACCGGCCGGGCGCCGCGCCGATCAGCGATCCCGAGCTGGACCTGCTGACGCCGCGCGAACGCGACGTGCTGCGTCTACTGGCCCGTGGCTACGCGTACAAGGAGATCGCCTCGGAGCTGTTCATCAGCGTCAAGACGGTCGAGACGCACGTCAGCAGCGTCCTGCGCAAGACGCAGCTGTCCAACCGCTACGAGCTGTCCCGCTGGGCCACGGATCGCAGGCTGGTCTGACGTTGATCAAGAAGATCGCCCGCGGCGCCACCGAGGTGCTCGCGCCGTGGGTCTGGGTGCTGACCCTGCCGTTCGCCGTCGCCGCCTCGACCGAGGGTTTCTGGCAGACGCTGCTGTGGGGCTTCGTCGTGGCCATGACCGCCAGCGTCATCCCGATGGCCGTGATCGTGCGCGGCGCCCGGAAGGGGCGCTGGGACGGCCACCACGTGACGAACCGCGAGGGCCGGCTCGTCCCGCTGCTGACCGCCGGTGCGTCCCTCACGGCGGGCATCGTGATCCTGGTGCTCGGCGGTGCACCGCACCAGATGCTCGCGCTCGCCGGCAGCATGTTCGCGTCGCTGCTGGTCAGCATGGCCATCACGTTCGGACTGAAGTGGAAGATCTCGCTGCACGCGGCCGTCGCGTTCGCCGCGGTGGTGACGCTGGCCCTGATCTACGGGCCGTGGCTGCTGCTGGTCGCGCTGCCCGCCGCGTTCGTGGCGTGGTCGCGGGTCGAGCTCGGTGACCACACCACCCCGCAGGTGCTCGCGGGCTCGGTGATGGGCGTGGTCGTGGGCGGCGGCAGCTTCTGGCTGCTCAGCCAACTTTTGTCGAGTTGACGATCTTCATCTGGTTGTCGACGGAGGCGACCTCGACGTCGTAGGTGCCGGCCTCGGTGCCCTTCGGGCTGATCAACTCCAGCGCGACCGTGACCACCCAGTTCGGCCCGTGGCCGCGGACGTTGCCGGTGCTGGTGCACTTCACGTCCGTGTAGTTCTCCCACCGCGCCGTGTACGCGTCCACCGGTTCCCGGCTCTGCCTCGAGAGGTTCTCCCACGCCTTCCCGGGTTCGTCGGGCAGGAGCTTGTAGTGCTCCACGACGAACTGGTCGGCCTCGCTTGGCGTGTAGTACCTCGGCTGATCCGGGAAACCCGCGCCGGAGTTGTGCACCGGCGGGCTGCTCTCCGGCCAGAACACCGCGGCGGCCGTACCGCTGAACGCCAGCAGCGCGACCACGCCGAGGACGAGCACGAGCTTCTTCCGGGGCTTGCGCGCCGACGGAACGGGCAACGGCTGGGAGATCTGGTCGGGAGCCAGCAGCTCGGCGGCCTCCGACGCGGTCGGCCGCGCCGACCTCTCGACCGACAGCAGCCGCATCAAGGTCTCGGTCAACGGACCGGCCTTGACCGGCTGGAGGAGCTGACCGCTGGCGGCGCGGTAGATGAGCCCGAACGGGTTGTCGCTCTGCCCGAACGGCCCGGTGCCCTCGACCGCCGCGAACAACGTCGCGCCCAGCGAGAACACGTCCGAAGCGGTGTCCGGCTGCTCGCCTCGCGCGATCTCCGGCGCCAGGAAGGCAGGTGTTCCGGCGATCGTGCCGGTGTCGGTCATCGTGCCGTCGCCGGTGGCGCGGGAGATGCCGAAGTCGGTGATCTTGACGGTGCCGTCGTGCCCGATGAGCACGTTTCCCGGCTTGATGTCGCGGTGCACGATCCCCGCGTCGTGCGCGGCGGCCAGGGCCGATGCCACGTGGCCACCGATCCGCGCTGCCTCCTCCGGGCTGACCGGACCGTCCTCCGCGATGACCGCGGAGAGGCTTCTGGACGGGAGGTACTCCATGACCAGCCACGACGCGTCGTCGTGAGCCAGCACGTCGAACACGGCGATGGCGTGCGGGTGATGCAGCCGGGCGGCGTTGCGCGCCTCCCTCATCGCCCGATGGTGGTCCGGGGTGACGAGCTGTTTGACCGCGACCTCGCGGCCCAGCACCTCGTCCCGCGCCCGCCAGACCACCCCCATCGCACCGCTGCCGATGCGCTCCAGCAGCGCGTAGCGGCCCCCAACAGGTGTCACACGGTGAGACTAGTCAATGGTCGAGACCAGCTTCTGCAGTTCCCGGTCGAAGTCGATCCACAGATCTTCCTCACCGGGCTGAACCACGTCGTACGTCTGGTCCAGGAACTCGGCCACTTCCTCGGCGACGGCGCTGAGGATCGCGAACCCGGTCGGCGCGTTCAGCTCGACCAGCACCCGCTCCGGGTCGTCGGCCGCGGGCCGCACCAGGATGTCGCCCTCACCGCAGGGCGTCAGCAGTCCGTCGGCCAGCAGGTCGCGGGCGAACATCCACTCGACCCGGCCCTGGCCCGTGTGGAACACCACGGCCACCGCGTACGGGTCCTCCGGGTCGTAGACGAGCTCCGCCTCGACCGGGGCGGGCGCCACGCCGGGAGCCAGCAGATGAAACGTGGTGTTCGCGCGAACCGTCAGGTTTTCGTTGCTCACTGTCACTGTCCTTTCCGCCGTTTCAACCGCTCTCATACGAGGAGACGGCTTAGTCGGCGGATACGGACGCGATTCGTCTTCGAACCATCCTATTGGGGGAGACGGGCGTCTCACTTGTCAGCGTTTTACCAGGTCACGTATCTCGTTTGGTGAGACGTCCGGAGCAGCAGCAACCACCGGCCGGCGCCTGGTGAGCGCTACACCGAGTAGCACCACGAGCATCCCGGCGACCACGCGCAGGTTCAGCTGCTCGTGCAGGAACGCCGCGCCCAGCAGCACGGAGACGACCGGCAGGAGGTAGCCGACGCTGGTCGCCGTCGTGGCGCCCTCGTCCGCGATGACGCGGTAGTTGAGGATGAACGCGATGCCGGTACCGAACACGCCGAGGATCGCGACCGCGACGAACGCCTGCCAGTGCGGCCGGATCGGGTCGAACCCGCCCGCGGGCAGCGCGACCGTCAGCAGGCCCGCCCCGGCGACCAGCTGCATCGCCGACAGCTGCTGCGTGGTGAGCCCGGACTTGCTCATGTATCGGCCGACGTAGGTGTAGGCGATCGCGTACGAGGCCGCGGCGACCAGGCACGCGACCGCGCCCCAGCTGGCCAGGCCCGCCTTCTGCCACGGCGCGAAGATCAGCAGAACGCCGGCGAACCCGAGCACGAGGCCCGTGAGCCGCACGACGTTGCTCCACTTCTCCAGGCCGATCGCCAGGCCGATGAGCAACGCGAACAGCGGCGTTGTGGCGTTGAGCACACCGGACACGCCGGAGTCCACGGTCTTCCCCCCGACGGCGAAGAGCGTGAACGGGACGGCGCAGCCGAAGAACGCCACGACGAGCATGTGCTTCCAGGTCGTCCAGCTGGTCGGCAGGCTCTGGCGCAGGCTGCCGAGCAGCGCGAGCAGCACCCCCGCGCCGAGCACGGTCCTGATGAGCGAGATCTGCACGGGGCTGAACCCCGAGAGCGCGATCTTGATCCACAGGAAGCTGGATCCCCACAGCAGGGCGAGAACGCCCATCCTGATCAGCGTGCCTGGTCTGTTCACAAGGTCCACCCTGCGGGTGGAAACCCGTGAACACAATTTAATTGTTATGCACAACCTTTAAGTAGACTTGTAAGGTCGGGTCATGTTGGACGTGCGGCGCATGCAGGTGCTCAGGGCCGTCGTGACCACGGGTTCCATCACCGCGGCGGCCACGAACCTCGGCTACACCCCGTCGGCGGTCAGCCAGCAGGTCGCCGGACTGGAGAAGCAGGCGGGCCTGCCGTTGCTGGAACGTGTCGGCCGGGGCGTGCGGCCCACCGCCGCGGGCCGGCTGCTCACCGAGCACGCGGCCGCCATCGCCGACCAGCTGTGCCTGGCCGAGACCGCCCTCGCGGACCTGCGCGACGGGCGCACCGGACGGCTGCGCGTCCGCTACTTCGCGACGGCCGGCGCCTCGCTCGTGCCGCCCGCCGTGGCCGCGTTCCAGGCCAGGCAGGGGTGCGTGAAGCTCGACCTCAAGCTCATCGAGCCGCACGACCCGGTGACGGAGCTGGAGGCCGGCCGGGCGGACGTGGCGATCACGGTGATGATGCCGGAGTCGAAGCCGCCCAAGGGAATGAGCGTCGTCCACCTGCTCGCCGACCCGTACTTCGCGGTGCTGCCGCGTGGGCACGAGCTGGCCCGCAAGCGCGTGCTGGACCTCGCTGACCTCGCCGACGAGCCATGGGTGGACTCGATGCTGCCGCCGGGGCCGTGCCGCGACATCGTGCTGAACTTCTGCGCGTCGGCCTGTGTCACGCCGAAGTTCGTCGTGGAGAGCGACGACCTGGCGACCGCACAGGGGTTCGTCGCGGCCGGACTGGGCGTGTCGATCGTGCCCAAGCTGGGGCTCGGCGCGCCGCATCCGGGTGTCGTCGTGCGCAGGCTGCGGCGGCCCGAGCCGGTCCGCAACATCTACGCGATGACGCGCGAGGACACCGTCGACAACCCGGCGGTCCGCGACTTCATCACCGCGCTGCGCGACGCCGCCGTCAGCCGAGCTTCTGCTCCCGCTGCAGGAACAGGTTCTGGCCATCCCATTTGAGCACGATCAGCTTCTTCTCCGAGGTCGAGCTGCCGTCCTTCATCTTGTACTTCAGCTCGACGACCTGGGCGAAGTCCGCGTTCATGGTGATGTTCTCGACTTCGACCTTCTTGACGTTGCTCCAGAAGCCCGAGTAGGTGTCGTAGCCGCCCGCGGCCGACTGGAAGTCGGGCAACAGCTGTCCCCACGCCGCCTGCTGATCGCTCGTCGCCAGCTCGAAGTAGTTCTTGATCATTTCTTCTTGCTGTTCCTGCGACGGCTTCTCGGTGTAGCCGCCCGCCGGGGTGCCGGCCTTCTTCGACGACGACGTCGGCTGCGACCCCGTGCTCTGGGTGACGTCCGGCGTGCTGCCGTTCGCGGTGCTGTTCTTGTCGTCGCCACCGCCGCCCAGCATGCTCGCGATCATGATGCCGACCACGGCCGCCGCCACGATGGCAAGCGCCGTGATCATCGTGGAGCGCTTGCTGCGCTGCGCGGGCCGCGGCGACGAGGACGAGTACTGCGGGGCCGCGGCCGGGCGGTTGCCCATGGGCGGCGGCGTCGGACGCGGCGGCGTGCGCAGGTCGATCCGTGTCGGGTTCGGCATGTGCGCCTGGTGTTGCGGCTGCTGCTGTACCTGCTGGCGAGGCTTGATCTCGCGGGTCGTGTCCGGGACCGGCGCCTGCACCGGCGTACCGCGCCACGACGGCGGGTGGCTCGGCGCGACCACCGCGGGGGTGAACGCGGGCGTCGGCTTGCCGTTCGCCACGGCGGCCAGCGCGTCGCGGGCCTCGGCCATCGTCGGCCGCTCGTCCGGCTCGGCCCGCAGCAGGCGCATGAGCAGCGCGGTCAGCGGGCCGGCGTTGCGCGGCGGCGTGACCTTGCCCGAAGCGACCTGGTGCAGCAGCGCGATGGTGTTCTCGCTGAGCCCGAACGGCGGTGTGCCCTCGACCGCCGCGTACAGCGTGGAACCGAGGGAGAAGACGTCCGACGGCGAGCCGGGGTCGTAGCCCTTGGCGACCTCGGGAGCGAGGTAGGCGGGCGTGCCCGCGAGCATCCCGGTCGCGGTGACCGTGACGTCACCGGTCGCGCGGGAGATGCCGAAGTCGGTGATCTTGACCGTGCCGTCGTCGCCGAGCAACACGTTGCCGGGCTTGATGTCCCGGTGCGTGATGCCCGCGTTGTGCGCGGCGGCCAGCGCGGAGGCGACCTGCATGCCGATCGACGCGACATCCAGCGGCGGCAGCGTGCCGCGCTCGGACAGGACCGTCGAGAGACTCTTGGACGGCAGGTACTCCATCACCAGCCAGGGCGCGCCGTCGTCCTCGGCCACGTCGTAGACCGCGATCGCGTGCGGGTGCTGCAGCCGGGCCGCGATGCGGCCCTCGCGCATGGCCCGTCGCTTCGCCTCGTCGGTGTCCGCCGCTGCGAGGCCGGGCTGCAGGAGCAGCTGCTTGATCGCGATCGTGCGGTGCAGGCGTTCGTCGTGTGCCGTCCAGACGATGCCCATGGCGCCGCTACCGATTCGTTGACCCAATCGGTAGCGACCAGCGACCAAGCGGCCATCGTCGGTCACGGTTGCTCCCAGTCGTGCGGAATCTGGCTCTCTGTTCAACGTCTCGTCACGCTGTCGGGTTCAGTTCACCCCACCGTGCGGGTACCCACCTTACGAGAAACTACGGTCCGGCCGGGGGACCAGTCGTCGTTGTCGTCGTCGACGTCGGCGGCTTGGTCGTTGTGGTCGTCGTGGTCGTAGTCGTTGTGGTGGTTGTCGTTGTGGTGGTCGTAGTCGTCGTTGTCGTGGTCGTCGGCGGCTTGGTCGTCGTCGGCTCGTCAGTGGTGGTCGTCACCTGTGACGTTGGCGCCTCGGTGCTCGTCGGGACCGACGAGCTCGTCTGCACGACCGGCGTGTTGGGGTCCTGCTTCTTGTTGAACACGCCCAGCCCGTACAGCACACCGCCGAGCACCAGCAGGGTCGCGAGGAAGATCGCCGCGAGGACCAGCGCCCGGTTGCTCGAGGGCTGTCCGACCGGCGCGATCGGCTGCGGGGTGCTGCGCGGCGCGGACCGCACGACGCGGGTGCGATCGGGATCGATCACCGCGGTGGGTGCGGGACCCGCGGGCACCGGCAGCCCGGTGAACGACGGCGACTTGCCCATCGCGACCGCGTTGAGCAGGTCGCGGGCCTGCGCCATGGTCGGCCGGTCTTCCGGCTCGTAGTTCAGCAGGTAGAGCAGTGCGTCGGAGAGCGGGTGGTCGACGGTCGGCGGGTTGATCCGGCCGGCGGCGACGGCGTGCAGCACGCCGAGGGTGTTCTCGCTCACGCCGTACGGCGGTTCGCCCTCCATGGCGGCGTACAGCGTGGAGCCGAGCGAGTAGACGTCCGACGCGGGCGTCGGGTCCTGGCCGCGGGCGATCTCCGGCGCGAGGTACGCGGGCGTGCCCGCGATCAGACCGGTCTTGGTGACCGTGATGTCGTCGCTGGCCCGGGAGATGCCGAAGTCGGTGATCTTGACGACGCCGTTGTCGGCGATCAGCACGTTGCCGGGTTTCACGTCCCGGTGGACGATGCCCGCCGCGTGGGCCGCGGCCAGCGCGGCCGCCGCCTGGGCACCGATGGAGGCGACCTCGATCGGGTCCATCGGACCGGCCTCGGACAGCGCGTCGGCCAGGCTGTAGGACGGCAGGTACTCCATGACCAGGCACGGAACGCCGTCCTCCTCGACGACGTCGTAGACCGCGATCGCGTTCGGGTGGTGCAGCTTGGCGGCGATCCGGCCCTCGCGCATCGCGCGCTGGATGGCCTCGTCCTGCTCGGCCTGGTCCAGTCCGGGCTGCAGGAGCAGTTGCTTGATGGCGACCGTGCGGCTGAGGCGTTCGTCCTGCGCGCGCCACACGACGCCCATGGCGCCGGAGCCGATGCGGTCGAGGAAGCGGTAACGGTCCGCGACCAGGCGTCCGTCTTCGGAGGTCGTCACTCGACCACCTCGGTGATGTGCGTGACTGCGGCGGGGGCAGCAGATTTCACGCTGGTGGCTCCTCGTGCGGTGGTCTCGGGCCGATGCCCGAAGAGAGTACCCCTGCGGCCGTCCAGCCCAGAGGCGTCACCGCATCGTAGGCGACCCCGCTACGACGCGGGGGCGAAGAAGTCGAAGTTTCCGAGCGGGTTGAGCACCGGGTCGAGGATGCCCAGGTCCACCTGGATCGGCTTGCCGGGGTCGGGGTTGCCCGGCTTCGACGGCTCCGTGGTCGTGCTGGACGACGTGGGAGGAGGAGGCGGCGGTGTCGTCGTGCTGCTCGGCGGCGTCGTGGTCTCGCTGGACGACGGCGGCGCGGCGGGGGTCGACGTCTCGCTCGAGGTGGGCGGAGTCTGGTTCTGGGTCGGCTGCTGCGCCTGGGTGGGCGTCTGCGTCTGCGTGCCGGGCTGCTGGGCCTGCGTGTACGGCGCGACGCGAGGGGTGGCCTGCTCGGTGGCCTCGGTGCTCTCGGTGCCGGGGGTCTGCTGTTCCTGCGTCTTCGGCAGCTTCACGACGGCCTTGCCGTCGGCCGCGCCGCGCGCCTGGGCGCGCTCGTCGAACCGGACCTCCGCGAGCGGGCGCTCGTCGGGCGAGGACAGCCAGTTGGACGCGGCGAACGCGACGGTGCCGCAGAGCACCACGCCACCGCTGGCGGCGGCGACGAGCTTCGGGACGGAGAAGCCGCCGGTCTCGGAGGCCTCCGCACCACGGCCTTCGCGGCGCAGGAGCTCGGTGATGTGCAGCTCGCGGGCGGGCTGGCCCTTCTTGGCCTTGCCGGAGCTCGACTTCACGGGGGTGAACCGAACAGTGGGCTCGCTCGTGATCTCTTCGGGTGCGACGTCGGTGATCACCGGGATCTCCTGGGTCTCCGCCTCGCGCCGTGCGATCAACTCCGCGACCGACAGCTGCGTGGTGGTCTCACCACTCAACCGCCGTCGATTGTCCTCGTTCGGCACCGCTCGTTCACCCTTCCAGGTTGCGTCTGCGCACTGGCGGGAACATGGATACCGAATCGTGACCCTCGGCGTAACCCCTTCGGGTCAACTTTGTGGATTAAAACACTGTTTCAACGACGAGCGGTCACCGTTCGCCTGCGAACGGTCAGCTGCGTTGGGCCGAAAGGACCTCGGTGCCGATGATCCGGGGAGTGGACGTGTCGGTGAGCCAGAAGAGCTGTTCGAGGCGCAACCAGCTGCCGTCGCGCTCCTGCATCGACACCACCGCGAGCACCGAGCCGTCCTGGCGCAGCACCGTCTGGTCGACGTTGACCGTCTGGATCATGCCCCAGGACCGGACGAACTCCTCCGGGTCCGCGCCGACCAGGTCCGGGGACAGCAGCTTCGTCGCCGAGCCGGGTGCGGTGGTCAGCAGCTCGTAGAACCGGCGCACCACTTCGATCCGCGGCTGTGGTCCGGGTAGGACCAGCGGTGTGGCGATGTCTGTCGGCTGTGTCGTCGCCGGCTCCTTGACCAGCTGCGGAGCGGGCAGGAGCTGGCTCGTCGGGGCCGGCTGCTGCCGGTCGCCGGGCAGCTTCGCCGACAGCACGTCCGGGCGCAGCGCGCTCGCGCCGGACAGCGCGACCGGGCGTTCGGTGTACGGCACGCCGGTGTTCGCCGGGCGGTTGCCCGCGAGGAACGCGGCGGCGGCGATCGAGGAGAAGAGCACGACGGCGCCGGTGGCCAGTCCGAACGCCTTCGCCGCCCGGCCCTTCGGCTTGCGGCGCCTGCGGCCCTCTTCCCGAGGTCCGAGCAGGTCGAGCACGAGTGTCTCGGTGGCCGCTTCGTCGGGGGACGGGATCCGGACCGGCTGCTGCTTGATGAGCTCAGCCACGCTGATCGAGCCGGCGCGGGTGTGCCGCCTGCCGGTCGTCGCGGGACGCTGCACTGCGATGGCCTCCGTACTCTTCGTGGTCACCAGAAGACGTACCGTGGCATCACGCGCCAACGCCAGCTTGTTGGCGGACTTCAGCCATTCGTGGCGGTCAATGGCCGCCCGATCACGCCTGTTGGTGTCGATAGTTACTGTCGGTAGAACGGGCGCTGACCTTTAGCCGCCGCCGGTCAACCTCTCGGCGTTGATCAACGGCAGTTCCGTCAGGGTGAACCGCAGCTCGCGCTTCTCGGTGCTGACGCTGCCGTCCTTCTTCGTCACCTGCAGCAGGCTGACGGTGAGGCCCCGGGACGGGTCGACCGCGATCTCCTTGACCTCGATCAGCGACACGTCCTGCAACCGGCCGTCGAGCAGCGCCTGGGTGTTGGACCGGAACGTGTCCGTGGTCATGGCCATCGCCGTGTCCGCGTTCGTGGCCATCTCGCGGTAGAACTTCTCGGTCCGCTCGACGATCTTGTTCCCGTCGACGACCGGTGTCTGGCTGTTCGGAACCGTCGTGATGACCGGCGCACCGGACGTCGGCTGTGAGGTGGCGCCGCCGGTCCGGGCGGGCGCGCCCGACGTCCCGGTCATCCCGCCGTGCGCCGGGTCCGGTGTGCGGCCGCCCGTGGGCTTCGCCGTGCCGGTCGACGGCCGCGGGTCGTTGTTCATGAGTCCCGTGATGACCGGGACGTCGGATGGGTAGCCGGGCAGGCCGATGCGCTCCACGGGACCGTTCGCGCCGACCAGCTTGGCCGCGGCGACGGCGAGCCCGACGAGCACGCCGGCGGAGGAGAGGACGGCGAACCAGGCCGCGCGCTTCCACGTGCGCGGCGGCGTCACCGACGCGGGCACCAGCCCGATGTTGAACTTGCGCAACCCGTCCGTGTCGGCCAGCGGGTCGACCGGGCGACTCCGCGGCCGCGGGATCTCACGACCACCACCGACGACCGCGCCCGACCCGTCGTCCAGGCGATGTTTGCCCGGCTGTTCGTCCATTCCGAAAGACCCCTCTGCGACCTCCTCAGAGTAGGGCCGTTCGGCGGTGTCGAACCAACCCAAAGGGTGGTTTCAGGACGAGTGACACCCGTAAGTGTGAATCTCAGGGTGCGCTGTTCAGCTTCTTGCGTTCCGTCTGGAGTGCCTGCGTGGCGGCGAGTCCGCTGCCGCCGGCGATCAGCGCGCCGAGGATGTCGGCCGTGGTGCTGTCACCCGTGGTGATCAACAACCCGAGCAGTGCGCCCGCCGTGGTGAGACCCGCGACCATCCAGCGGCCGCGCACGTAGTTCGCGATCGGCGCGCCGGCCGCGCGCTTGTTCTTCGCCGCGGAGCCGAGCATGGCGAGGTATCCGTCGTGCGCCAGCGCGGCGAGCAGCCCGACGATGGCGATGAGTGCCGCGATGAGACCGATGACCATGTCTTCAGTGTGCCCGCGTTTTCCGGATCCGGGCCATCGGTGATCCCCCTGAGATGTAATGGGAATGTGGAGATCTTCTGGCACGACGACTGCCTGGAGCACGACGCGGGTGAGGGCCTCTGGGAGCTCCCCGGCGCGTGGCCGTGGCTGGACGTGCTGGAACCGCATCCGGAGAACGCCGCCCGGCTGCGGACGTTCCGGCACGCCCTCTCACACGGGCCCGTCGCGCCCCATCTGACGTGGCGCTCCGGCCGGCACGCCGCCGTCGACGAGCTGCTGCGCGTGCACTCCGCCGCGTACCTGGAGTCGTTGCAGGTCTCGTCACGCGTGGCGTTGGAGGTCAACACAGTCGCGGGGCCGTCGACGTGGAAGTCGGTGCTGGCCGCGGCGGGGACCGCGCTCGCCGCGTACGAGTCGAGCGCTCCGCTGGCGTACGCACTGGTCCGGCCGCCCGGCCATCACGCGCAGCCGGACATGGCCGACGGGTACTGCTTCGTGAACAACGCCGCGCTCGTCGCGGAGACGGCCCGCCTGGCCGGTCTGCGCGTCGCGGTGCTCGACTGGGACGTGCACCACGGCAACGGCACGCAGGAGATCTTCTTCGCGCAGCCGGACGTGCTGACGGTGTCCGTGCACATGCGGCACGGTCCGTGGGGGCCCAACCACCCGCAGACCGGGTCGCCGTCCGAGGTCGGCGTGTCGAACGTGAACATCGAGCTGTCGCTCGGAGCCGGGGACACGGCGTACCTGCGCGCGCTGGACGAGATCGCGTTGCCCGTGCTGTGTTCCTTCGCGCCGGACCTGCTGGTGTGCGCGTCCGGGTTCGACGGCTCGGCGTTCGACCCGAACGGGCGGCACAACCTGACCGCGGCCGGCTACCGGGAGATCGGCAGGCGCGTAGCCGCGTTCGGCACCCGCGTGGTGCTCACCCAGGAGGGTGGCTACCTGCGCGGATACTCGGCGTTGTGCCTGCATGCCCTGGTCGAGGGGCTGCTCGGGCTCTCGCTGTTGGACGACCCGCTCGCCTATGTGCCGGACGACTCGCAGCTTGTCGACCGCGATCTCGGCCTGGTGCGGGCCGCGGTGGGCCCGCACTGGCCAGGCGTCCTCTAACGGCCCAGCGGGCCGCGGCCCATCTTGAGCAGGATCAACGCGAGGTCCTTGCCCTCGGGGCCGAGTGGCTTGTACCGGTTCAGCACGTCGATCTCGCGGTTGTGCACGATCTTCGTGCCGCCGTTGGCGATCCGGGTCGCTCCGATGATCTGGGAGACCTCGACTCTGCGCTGGACGAGCCGCAGGATCTCGGCGTCCAGGTGGTCGATCTCCTGGCGCAGTTCATCGATGTCAGGCGCGGTGGTGCTCATGGTGAACCTCTCGACTCTTCGAGTCCTGGCCCGGCAGCGACGAAGCCCCGGGGTCCGAGGACTCCGGGGCTTCGTGGTGGCTTGTCAGCGCTACGCGACCACGGGAGCCGGAGTCCGGATCCCGTAGTAAAACTCGAACGAGTTAGCGCGCACGGGCCCAAGTGTGCCATACGATCACCCGTTGGTGGGGGCAACCTGCAGCCAACTGGAGACACATCGTGAGAACCACGAGCGCCGTCCTGGTGTCAGCCGCCCTCTTAGCGGCCGGCTTCGTGCCAACGGCGAGTGCGGCGGACGAGACGCCACCGGTCTCGATCCAACTCACCCCCGGCAAGGGGATGTGGGAGAACAGCTATTCGGGCTGGTGGGAGGCCCGGAGCATCTCGTCTTTCACCGCCCGGTTCACGGACACCGGCAGCGACAACCTGCGCGGCCTGACCGTCTTCATCTCGGTCCCAGGCGAGTACGAGTTGTACAGCTACTCAGGTGACCGCTGGGACTGCTGGGACACCGAGGGTGGTTACGACTGTCACATCGACGACCTCGTCGTGCCCGGCGAGGCGTGGCCCGAGCTGACCGTCACGGGCTACGTGCGCGACCACATGAACCAGCCCGACTCGATCGACGTCTACGCGACCACCGGCGCCTACGGCTGGGCGCACGCGGGCTTCCCGTTCAAGACGAATACCAGTACGTGATGTAGATCACAGCTCGGGACGCAACGCCTTTCCAGGTGAGGCGTCTTGAGCTGTGGGTCATCATTGACTGGGGGTTCTACCAATGTTCAGGGCAATAACCGCGGTATTGGCCGCGGCAACTTTTGCTGCCGGCTGCTCGTCCGGATCCAGCGCCGACGTGCCGGCGCCGGTGGACATTCAGATGACACCCAGCAGTGGTGTCCGGGTAAGTGAGTCCAACGGCGACACCCACTGGTCCGCTCACGGTGCTTTCGATTTCACCGTGCGGGTTACCGACAAGGACGACGAGAACGCGCACGGGCTCACCGTGTTCGTGTCGCTCCCGCACGGCAACGAGGTGACCGGGTCCGGGGGTGACCACTGGACCTGCAAGGACGTCGACGGTGGCATCGACTGTCACATCGACGACATGGTGGTGCCGGGCGAGGCCTGGCCGGTGCTGAACGTTTCCGTGCGGCCGGAGCGCTACTCCGCCAACGAAACGATCGACGTGCATGCCAAGACCGGAGGCTTCGGCGCCGCGCATGAAGGTGTGCACTACCACTTGGATACGGGTATTTAGTTTTCTGGGGGATTTGGAAATGTTCAAAGCAATGACTGCTGT
Organism: Lentzea sp. NBRC 105346; assembly: GCF_030269605.1. GTDB lineage: Bacteria > Actinomycetota > Actinomycetes > Mycobacteriales > Pseudonocardiaceae > Lentzea. The sequence goes on along the minus strand of NZ_BSTQ01000005.1, from coordinate 144,786 downwards.
CCTGGTCGCCGGCGCTTTCGCCGTTGCTGTGGCGCCCACCGCGTCGGCAGCCGAGACCGCGCCGATCGATATCCGGATGACCAAGGGCGACGGCGTCTACGGCAGCGAGTACCACTGGCAGAGCCGCGGCACCTTCGACTTCACCGTCACGCTCACCGACACCGGCGCGGGAAACCTGTACGGAACGACGGTTTTCGTCTCGGTCCCCGAAGGTGCAGATGTGACCGGCTGGGCCGGTGAGCGCTGGGACTGCGAGCACACCGGCGGTGGCATCGACTGCACCAACCCCGATCTTGTCGTCCCCGGCGAAGCATGGCCGGAGCTGACTGTGCAGCTGCGCCCCACCGAGTACTTCCCCGATGAGACGCTCGATGTGTACGCCACGAGCGGCGGCTACGGGGCGGCGCACGAGGGCGTGGCCTACTACTACGACACCAGTCTCTGATTCTCTGGGGGGAGAAATGATCAAGTCGCTCGTGGCGACCTCTGTCGCTGTCCTGGCGGTCATCGGTTCGGCTTCGGTGGCGCACGCCGACGAGAGTGAGCCGGCGCCCATCTCGATCGATCTGGTGCGTGGGGACAACATCGTCTACGAGCGTCGGCCCGACACGTGGGCGGCGCACGGCGACTTCAGCTTCTTCGTGCGGCTCGCCGACGCCGGCTCGGAGAACCTGGACGAGGCGACCGTCTTCGTCTCGCTGCCGCCCGAGGTCGAGGTGACCGGTTTCGCCGGTGACCGCTGGGAATGCGAGGACACCGAAGGTGGAATCGACTGCTACAACCCGGATCTCGTGGTGCCGGGCGAGGAGTGGCCGCAGCTGACCGTGTTCGGCTCCGTGCGTGAGGCGAACGGGCGGATCGACTCGCTCGACGTGTACGCGAAAACCGGTGAGTACGGCGCCGCGCACAAGGGGCAGTGGTTCCGCACCATCAACGTCGGCTGACGCGCCGTGGCCGGGCGGCACCGGACTGTCGGTGCCGCCCGGTAACGTGGACCCACGATGAGCGCCTTGTTCGACTTGCCCGCAAGTCCTGCCGCCCCTTCCCGGTCCGAGCACCTGCTCGCCGACCTGAACCCGGCCCAGCGCCGCGCCGTCGAGCACGCCGGTTCGCCGCTGCTCGTCGTCGCCGGTGCCGGTTCGGGCAAAACCCGTGTGCTCACGAGGCGAATCGCTTACCTGCTCGCGGAGCGGCACGTGCATCCCGGCCAGATCATGGCCATCACGTTCACCAACAAGGCCGCGGCGGAGATGAAGGAACGCGTCTCTGACATGGTCGGTGGCCGCGCCCGCGCGATGTGGGTGTCGACGTTCCACTCGATGTGCGTGCGGGTGCTGCGCCGGGAGGCGAAAACCCTTGGCATGTCGTCGAACTTCTCGGTGTACGACGCGGACGACACGCGCCGGCTCATCACGTTGGTGGCGCGCGATCTCGACCTCGACCCGAAGCGGTACGCCGCGCGGATGCTCGCGGTGCACATCTCGAACCTGAAGAACGAGCTCGTCTCCGCGGAGGACGCGGCCGCTGCCGCGACGAACGACCTTGAGCGTCGCGTCGCCGAGGTCTATGCCGTGTACCAGCGGCGGCTCACCGAGTCGAACTCGATGGACTTCGACGACCTGATCATGAAGACGGTCGAGCTGCTGCAGCGGTTCCCGGACGTCGCGGAGCACTACCGCCGCCGGTTCCGGCACGTGCTCGTCGACGAGTACCAGGACACGAACCATGCCCAGTACACGCTGGTTCGTGAGCTCGTCGGTGTTTCCGGCGGCGAGATCCCGCCGGCCGAGCTGTGCGTCGTCGGCGACGCGGACCAGTCGATCTACGCGTTCCGCGGCGCGACGATCCGCAACATCGTCGAGTTCGAGCGCGACTACCCGCAGGCGACGACGATCCTGCTGGAGCAGAACTACCGCTCGACGCAGAACATCCTGACGGCCGCGAACGCCGTCATCTCGCGCAACCCGAACCGGCGCGACAAGCGGCTGTGGAGTGATCTCGGCGAGGGCGACAAGATCGTCGGTTACGTCGCGGACAACGAGCACGACGAGGCGTCGTTCGTCGCCCGCGAGATCGACAGCCTGATCGACGGCGGCGAGTTCAACAACAACGAGATCGCCGTCTTCTACCGCACCAACAACCAGTCCCGCGTGTTCGAGGAGATCTTCATCCGCCTCGGCCTGCCGTACCGGGTCGTCGGCGGCGTGCGCTTCTACGAGCGCCGCGAGGTGCGCGACGCGCTGGCGTACCTGCGCGTGCTCGCGAACCCCGAGGACACGGTTTCCTTGCGCCGCATCCTGAACGTGCCGCGGCGTGGCATCGGCGACCGCGCGGAGGCGTGCGTCTCGGCCTACGCCGACCGCGAACGCATCAGCTTCGCCGCCGCGCTCCGCGAAGCCGTGGTCGACCGCGTCCCGATGCTGAACCCCCGTTCCCGCAACGCGATCGCGGGTTTCGTCGAACTGCTCGACTCGCTGCGGGAAGTGGTGGCGCGCGGCGACGACGTGGCCGACATCCTCGAGGCCGTCCTGGACCGCACCGGTTACCGCGCCGAGCTGGAGGCGAGCGACGACCCGCAGGACCACACGCGCATCGAGAACCTCAACGAGCTGGTCACGGTCGCCCGTGAGTTCACCGAACTGCCCGCCGCTGCCGCGCCCGAAGAAGGCGACGTGGTGCTGGAGGGCTCCCTGGAGTCCTTCCTGGAGCGCGTGTCCCTCGTGGCGGACGCCGACCAGATCCCGGACGCGGACTCCGACGGCGTCGTCACGCTGATGACCCTGCACACCGCCAAAGGCCTCGAGTACCCGGTCGTGTTCTGCACCGGCTGGGAGGACGGCGTCTTCCCGCACATGCGTGCCCTCGGCGACCCGCAGGAGCTGGCCGAGGAACGCCGGCTCGCGTATGTCGGCATCACACGCGCCCAGCGGCGCCTGTACCTCTCGCGCGCCCTCGTGCGCTCGGCGTGGGGCCAGCCGTCCGCGAACCCGGCGTCCCGCTTCCTGGGCGAGATCCCGGCCGATCTACTCGACTGGCGTCGCGTCGAGCCCACCCGCTCCGCCCCCACCACGGCCACGACGTGGCGACGCGGTCCCGCCTCCTCCGGCGGCCTGGGCTCGCGTCCCGCGCCGTCGCGTGGGTGGCAGGACACGCCCGCGATGAAGCTCGAGGTGGGCGACCGCGTCACGCACGACAAGTACGGCCTCGGAACCGTGGTGGCGGTGGACGGCGCCGGCCCGCGCGCGACCGCGACCATCGACTTCGGGTCGGCCGGCACCGTCCGCCTGATGCTCATCGGCGGCGTCCCCATGACGAAGCTCTAAGCACTCGTAGCGCGTTATTCAGCTGATCACGGTGGACAGCACAGATCCCCACCGGCAACCGCACCCAGCCCGGCCACAAACGCTCGCACGACCGCGGCCACCCCAACTGCTCCGGTAAGCAACGTCGTACGTTCCCGACCCGCGAGTCGTACCTTCGCGACCCCCGAGCCGTACGTTCGGACCCGTCTGACCTGCGTAAACTTGAACCGCCAAATTCTTTGAACCGTTCCGGAGCCCTCTGCGTGTAGTAGGCGAAGGTTGACGACAAAGGCACTCGGACCGCCTCCCGTGCCTCCCTTTACCCAGTGAGGTCTCCATGAGCGTGCGTAAGTCCGTGCTGTCCGGAATCGTCCTCGGCGTCGCGCTGGCGAGTGCCGGCGGCGCAATTGCTTCGGCGCACCCCGGTCATTCCGAGCCCGCCCCTGCGGCGCCCGGAGAAAAGAAGAACGTCAAAGTGGACACAACAGGCCAGGCCACCTATCTGGTGGCCGATCTGAACGGCAAGAACGAGGTCTCCAACGATGGCAAGCAGAACGTCGGCGACCAGGACGGCAAGGCGCGCCAGATCGTTCGCATCCAGGGCAACCAGGTGGCGTTCGCCATTCAGTGGAACGGCATCGCGGCGCCCACGGCCGCACACATCCACGAGGGCGTGACCGGCAAGAATGGTGCGGTGAAGGTCCCCTTCTTCGCCGCCGCCCTACCTGCGTCGCTGAACGCCGTGAAGGGCAGCGTGACCGTCGAGGACAAGGCGCTGCTCGACTCGTTGAAGAAGAACCCCGGCAATTTCTATGCGAACCTGCACACGTCGGAGTTCGCGGCCGGAGCGGTCCGTGCGCAGTTCCGCAAGGTCGACAGTGCGGACTTGAACGACGTTCTGAACAATGGCGGCAACCGTTTCTTCTCGTTCGGCACCGGAAACCAGGAAATCGCCGCCGACCCGGCCAAGCCGGTGGGCGACAAGGACGGTTTCTCCATTTTCGGGCTGAAGGTCTCGAACGATCGCATCAACTTCACGATCCGGTGGAACAACGTCGCCGCGCCGACGAACGGCCACCTGCACAAGGGCGGGATCGGCGTCAACGGCCCGGTCGTCGCCGACCTGTTCGCGGCGCCCGCCGGCCTGCCGGTGTCGATCAACGCCGTCGCGGGCAGCGTCACCGCCCCCGCGGCCGTCACGGCCGAGCTGAAGAAGAACCCGTTCGGTCACTACTCGAACCTCCACACCACCGAGTTCTCGGGTGGTGCGGTGCGCGGCCAGGTCTTCCGAATCGGCTGACCCGGCCCGTCCCGAAGCCCCTGGCGTCTCCCCTCCGCCAGGGGCTTCGGCCATGTTCGAAAAAGATCCAAAGAAGTACGCAACTCCGGCGCGGGAAGGGCGTCTACAAGGGTGTCGCAAGTGGAACGTGGGGCGTTCCAGGGGGAGCGACACCGGGGAGCGGAGTGACGCACGGGGGCTGAACTTCGCGGCGAGGGCACGGCCGGGTCGGCGGGAGCGACCCGGCCGTGTTCATTTGCGCAGCTCAGAGACCCCGCATCCGAAAATTGTCAGACCCACCGAGTTCACTGTCCCCAAGTCACGACCCACGGGCCACGAGGCCTGGGAGACGGGGGTAGCCGGTGTGGATCACGTTCTGGCGCGTCTGCTGCACGACCGCGTGTTCGGTCATCTCGACGCGGTTGACCAAGGCGGTGATGAGGAGGCTCGACGCCTGGCTGCTGCCTGGCGCGCGCTCCTCGGCGTCCACGCGACGACGGAGTCGGGCGCGTGCCGGGAATGCGGACGCAGGCGGGCTCGCATGTGCACGGTCTGGCGCATCGCGTGCGCCTACTTCGTGCGCGGCGAGTCGCGGGTCAGACGGTGATGCCGCTGGTTCCTCGGTGTCGACGCGACGACGGGGTGGCGCGCGTGCAGGCGCGGAACTCGCAGGTGCACGATCTGACGCATCGCGTGCGCCTGCCTCGGGCCGCGGAACGTCAGACGGTGACGCCGCGGGTTCCTCGGTGCCAGCGCGACGACGGGGTCGCGCGGGTGCGGGCGCCGAACTTGCAGGTGCACGGTCTGGCGGGTCGCGTGCGCCTACTTCGTGCGGCGGGACGTCAGGTGGTGAGGCCGCGGGTTCCTCGATGCCGGCGCGGCGACGCAGTCACGGGCATGCCGGAGGTGCGGGCGCGGAACTCGCAGGTGCACGGTCCGGCGCATCGCGTGCGCCTACCTCGTGCCGCGGAACGTCAGACGGTGACGCCGCGCGCGTTCAGCCAGGTCAACGGGTTGATCTTCTGACCGCCTGCCACCCAGACCTCGAAGTGGAGGTGCGGGCCGGTGGAGAAGCCGCGGTTGCCCATGCGGGCGATCTGCTCGCCGGCCTTGACGCGCTGGCCCTCGCGGACGTTGTAGCTGTCGACGTGGCCGTAGACGGTGATCGTGCCGTCGGAGTGCTCGACCCGCACCCAGAGGCCGAAGCCGCTGGCGGGGCCCGCCTCGATCACGACGCCGTCGGCGGCGGAGTAGATCGGGGTGCCGATCGGGCCGGCGATGTCGATGCCGTAGTGCGTGGTGCCCCAGCGGCCGCCGTAACCGGAGGTGAAGGCGCCGTTGGCGGGGCGAACGAACTTGGGGCGCTTGGCCTCGGCCTCGGCCGCTTCGCGTTCCTGCGTGATCTGCTGGCTCTTCGCGAGCTTCTGAGCCTCGAAGGAACCGTCGGTGGCCTTGGAGACCGGGAGGATCTGCGGCGCGGAGGGGGCGTTGCCACCGACTCCCAGGGCGGCCGAGTTGTCCTTGGCGCTCGCCAGCGGCGTGACCTCGTTGGACCCCTTGCCGGAGGTCAGGGTTTGACCCGCGCCGGCAGCGGCGAAGGCGCCGACCGCGACGGCGGCGACGACGATGCGTCCACGCAGCGCCGAAGGCGGCGGAGGAAGCCGGTGGGTGCTCACCGCACGGACAGAGGCGCGTTCGACTGCCTCTTCCAGCACAGCAGAGCGTTCATGGCCGCCGGGGGACCGGTGGTGAGACAAAGCTTGCCCTTCCGTCTTCGGGGAGTCTGGCCGGACGCCGGGCGGGGGATTCCCGGTGAGTTCGGTCGGGGTACCGAACTCCGTGTCCTGTGTGTGACCAGACCGTGACAACGGACCGGGGGACAGTAACGGGGCGGAGCCCCTAAGGGCAAACCCCTGTTCGTGATGTCGGCCGAATGGTCGTCAACCGGAGGGTTGTGACTGTGCGCTGTGACCATCGGTGACCTCAGGAGGCTGACACGCCTCACTTCCAGCCACGATGGGGTGGGTCACAGAGTCATCCGATCGGGTGATGGCGGTCACAACTACGTGAAGAGTCCTCGTGTCAACGGGGAGGGAGAGGTGACCTGAATCACGTATTTGATGCTCTTCTACGACCAGAGAGGGGTGATCAAGCCGGGCGTTGCGCTGCGGAACGATGATCTGGTCCATCTCGGACCAGACCACGACGAACCGCGTGCGGCACGGGCGGGTGGGCTCGGCCAGCTCGGTGAGCAGATCGGAACCCGGTCGCAGCTGCTTGGTCAGCGGCGTCGGCAGGAGGTACGCGGCGAGGGTGCCGTGATGCGGCGTCCCAAGGGTCACAAGTGAGCGAACGCGTGAGTCGCCGTGCAGCCGCTGTACGTAGTACCTGGCGATGAGCCCGCCGAGTGAGTGGCCGACGACGTGCACCTGATCAGATCCGGTCTGTTCACAGATCCGTTCGATGTGCGCCCCCAGCAGGGCGGCGGACCGGCGGACGTCGCCGGTCAACGCGGTCAGCACGCTGTAGTTGACAGCGTGTACCACCCCGAAGCCCCGCCTCCGCAATGCCCCCGACAGCACTGCGAAGGCGGAGCGGTTGTCCCCGATGCCGTGCACCAGCACGATCGGGGTGCCCGCCGCGTCCATCGCCGAAACCACCAATCCGCGCTGGCGTGGTGGCAGCTTGTCGGTGCGGAAGTGCCGGTAGTGGCCGTCGGGGCGCAACTGCTCCTCGATCACGCCCCACGGGTAGAGCACGGTGTGGGCGGCCAGCCAGGCCGCTTCGACCACGACGCCGCGCATGCCACCAGGGGTGGCCATCGCGCGCAGGGCGACCTTGGCCTCCTCGGCGATGTCCTGTGCCGTGTGCACGCCCCAGCCCGCGCGCTCGACGAGCGCGTCGGTCAGTCGCTGGAGGACGCCTTTGCCCATACCAGCGACGGTAAGTGATGGGCGCACCGACAAGGAGTACCCGGCGTTTCTTTTCCACATGCGAACGAATTACGTCTCAGTACGCCGGAGGGTTCGATGACGGGCTTGCTAGCGTCGGGCCGGTGACTTCCACCGGCCTTGAGACCGCCGTGCCCGTCGCCGCTCGTCTGCGGACCGCGTTGGGACTCACGGGCGGCGCCGCGATCCTGACCGCCGTCGGCGCGGGTGTCGGCGTGGCCGACGTCCCGCCCAGGTTCACGTCGTGGCCGCTGCTCGCCTTGCTCGCGTTCCTGCCGATGATCGTCGCGGGCACGCTGCTGGCGCGTGGCCGCCCGATGGTCGCGGCGGCGGTACTGGTCGCGGTGGCGGCGTTCGTGCCGGGAAGGTTGTTGTCGGACCTGCAGATCGCGCGCGACACGATGGCGGTGTCGCGGCCCGAGCTGCTGGCCCCGCCGAGCCTCGCCGCGCCGTCCCCGTCACTGGGGCTGTGGCTACTGATCGCCGGTCACCTGGTCACGCTCGCCGCGGGCGTCGTGGCAGCGAGCCGCCCGAGCGTGCCCGACGAGCAGGAGTCGTCGAACCGGTTGGTCCTGGTGCTGCTGATCGGTGCCGTCGCGGCGATCGCGTTGCTGGGCAAGCCCTTCACGTCGAGCGACCCTCTTCTTCTCGCGCGCGGCGCGTGGAACCTTCCGCTGCTGGGCTTCGCCGGTGGTCTGCTCCTCGCCGCCACCGTGCCCCTGGCGGCCGCGATGGCCGCCAGCTCCGCCGACGCGGACACCCGGCGCGGCGGCCTGATCGGCGTGGCGCTGGGCCTGACCGCTGTCGCCGCGCCACCGCTGGCCGCGGGTCTGCTGGTGGACCGCCTGGGTGTCGCCTGGGGGCCGGTGACCGCGCTGGTCGCCGCCGCACTGTTCCTGTTCGTCCGTCCGGACGGGACGGTGGCCGGGGAAACCGACGAGCCGACCCTGCCCGGCGCGACGCGCATGCACGCCGTGGCCGGTGTGATCGGCATCCTCGCCGGCGCCGTGACCGCGGTGGGTGCGCTGACTCCGCAGTTCACCGTCCCGGCCGGACTGACGACGCCGGAGAACTACGCCGCCAAGCTGGTCCTCCCGGCGGGTGTCGCCGTGGCGATACTCGCCGCGTGCCTGCTGGCCCGCGGCATCGCGCGAACAGTGCGCCCCGCCTTCCTTGTTTCTCTGGCCGCACTGCCGCTGACCGTCGCGGGCGCCATCGGCACCGTCGTCACCGGAACCCAGCGGATCGGCGCGGTCGAGCCGGGCCCCGGCGTCTGGTTCATGGCCGGCGGCGTGGCCCTGGCCGCGGTGGCGGCGGTGTGCGGCGCGATCGCGGGCGCGATCGAACGCGAGGACGCCGAGCCCGAGCGTGCCCAGGAGCTTCCGCTTCCCGTCCTGGCCGCGGCATTCGTCGCGGCCCTGCTCGGCGTCGGCGCCTTCGCGCTGCCGGCGCTGCGGGCGCCGGACTTCGTCGCCCCCGGACTGTTCACCGACTTCCGCGTGGCGTCGTGGGGTCTGCTGATCGGCCTGCTGGCGGTGCTGGTCGCCGTTGGCCTCGCTCTGAAGTCCCGCCCGGTGCGCGCGACGGCTCTGTTCTGCGGCGCGGCCGTGGTCGTCGGCGTCCGGCTGCTGGAGCTTCCGCTGACGGGCGCACGTGCGGCGGACGCCGTCGCGGGGCCCGGCACCTGGCTCGCGGCGGCCACGGTCGTGGCGCTGCTGATCGCCGCGGGGGCCCGTGCGACACGGCGTTGAGCGGCTCGTGCGTGATCGACCTCACCGCCGTTGAGACAGACCTCACCGGATGGGGCGTGCGAGCGGTCGGAGCAGGTCGATAGTGTCTGGGGCCAGCCGCGTCAAGTGGGTTCTGTACGGCCCCTTGAGGACCACCCAGGCGCGGTGTTCCGACACCGACGTCGCAGGAGACCCGAGTGGACCTGTACGAGTACCAGGCGAAGGACCTCTTCGCCGCCCACGGCGTCCCGGTACTTCCGGGCGAAGTGGCCGACAACCCCGCCGACGCCAAGGCCATCGCCGCGAAGTACGGCCAGCCCGTCGTCGTCAAGGCCCAGGTCAAGACCGGTGGCCGTGGCAAGGCCGGTGGTGTGAAGCTCGCTTCCACCGCCGATGAGACCGAGGAGAAGGCGTCCGCCATCCTCGGGCTGGACATCAAGGGGCACATCGTTCACCGCGTGCTGGTGACCCCCGCGTCCGACATCGCCGAGGAGTACTACTTCTCCTTCCTGCTCGACCGTGCGAACCGCACCTTCCTCGCCATGGCGTCCGTCGAGGGCGGCATGGACATCGAGGAGGTGGCCGCCACCAAGCCCGAGGCCCTGGCGAAGATCCACATCGACGCCATCAAGGGTGTCGACGCCGCCAAGGCCACGGAGATCGCCGACGCGGCGAACTTCCCGGCCGAGGTCAAGGACCAGGTCGTCGACGTCATCGTCAAGCTGTGGGAGACCTTCGTCGCCGAGGACGCCACCCTCGTCGAGGTCAACCCGCTGGTGCGCGACCCGCAGGGCAAGATCGTCGCGCTCGACGGCAAGGTCACGCTGGACGAGAACGCCGACTTCCGGCACCCGGCGCACGCCGAGCTCGTCGACAAGCAGGCCGAGGACCCGCTCGAGGCGAAGGCCAAGGAGAAGGGCCTCAACTACGTCAAGCTCGATGGCCAGGTCGGCATCATCGGCAACGGCGCGGGCCTCGTGATGTCCACTCTGGACGTCGTCGCCTACGCGGGCGAGAAGCACGGCGTCAAGCCGGCGAACTTCCTCGACATCGGTGGCGGTGCGTCCGCCGAGGTCATGGCCAACGGCCTGGACGTCATCCTGCACGACGCCGACGTGCGTTCCGTGTTCGTGAACGTCTTCGGCGGCATCACCGCGTGTGACGCCGTCGCGAACGGCATCGTCGCGGCGCTGGAGATCCTCGGTGACGAGGCCACCAAGCCGCTCGTCGTCCGCCTCGACGGCAACAACGTGGAGGAGGGCCGCCGGATTCTCGCCGAGGCCAACCACCCGCTGGTGACCGTTGTCGACACGATGGACAACGCGGCCGCCAAGGCCGCCGAGCTCGCGGCTGCGGGGGTCTGACCGAGATGGCTATCTTCCTCAACGAGAACAGCAAGGTCATCGTCCAGGGCATGACCGGTGCCGAGGGCACCAAGCACACCAAGCGCATGCTCGCGTCCGGCACGAACATCGTCGGTGGCGTGAACCCGCGCAAGGCCGGCACGAAGGTCGACTTCGACGGCCACGTGCTCCCGGTGTTCGGCACGGTCAAGGAGGCCATGGAGGCCACCGGCGCCGACGTGACCGTGATCTTCGTCCCGCCGGCCTTCGCGAAGGCCGCCGCGATCGAGGCGATCGATGCGGAGATCCCGCTGGCCGTCGTGATCACCGAGGGCATCCCGGTCCACGACACCGCCTACTTCTGGGCGCACGCCGTCGCGACCGGCAACAAGACCCGGATCATCGGCCCGAACTGCCCCGGCATCATCAGCCCCGGCAAGTCGAACGCCGGCATCATCCCGGCCGACATCGCGGGTTCGGGCAAGATCGGTCTCGTGTCGAAGTCCGGCACGCTGACCTACCAGATGATGTACGAGCTGCGTGACTTCGGCTTCTCCACCGCGATCGGCATCGGTGGCGACCCGATCATCGGCACTACGCACATCGATGCGCTCCAGGCGTTCCAGGACGACCCGGAGACCTCCGCGATCGTGATGATCGGCGAGATCGGCGGCGACGCCGAGGAGCGGGCCGCCGCGTACATCAAGGAGAACGTGACCAAGCCGGTCGTCGGCTACGTCGCGGGCTTCACCGCCCCCGAGGGCAAGACGATGGGTCACGCGGGTGCGATCGTGTCCGGCTCGGCCGGCACCGCGCAGGCGAAGAAGGAGGCCCTCGAGGCCGCCGGCGTCAAGGTCGGCAAGACGCCGTCCGAGACCGCCGCCCTCATGCGCGAGATCATGCAGGGCCTGTAAGTACCCAAAGCGGTGAAAACAAGGCCGGGCCCGAGTACCTTCGGGCCCGGCCTTTGCTCGTATGGCGGAACCGTCATGATCCCGTCATCGTCTGAGTAGCCGCATCTACTAGCGTGAATGCCGAAACATCGGCCTTGGAGGAGGAGACCTCACCATGTCCGTGCCTTACGGCGCACCCCAACAGCAGCCGCCGGGCCAGCCTGGTCAGGCCGCATCGCCGGCCGTGGGCCTGAACCTGGGCTTGATCCTCCCGCTGGTCGCGGCCGGACTCGGCCTGATCAACTACCTGCTGGCGTTCGCCGACGACGTTCCGTCCAGCGGACCGGTCGAGTACCTGCTCGCCGGCGCGCTGCTCGCGGGCCTCACGGCGCTGCCGAAGGTTCCGAAGGGTCTGCTGTACGCCGCCGCGGTGTTGACCGTGGTGCCGTCGCTGCAGATCCTGCAGCTGATCATCAAGAGCAAGTCCGACATCCGCGGCATGGAGATCGTGCTGCTGATCGTCGCGCTGCTCGAGACCGCCGCGGTCGTGCTCACGATCCTGCTCGACCACGGCATCGTGAAGTTCGAGCCGAAGCCGGCGAACCCGTACGGCGGCCAGGGCCAGCCCGGTGGCTGGAACCCGCAGTCCGGCGCGTTCCCGCAGCAGGGTCAGCCCCAGCCGGGTCAGCAGCAGCAGTTCGGCCAGCAGCAGTTCGGGCAGCAGCCCCAGCAGCCGCAGCAGCCCGGCCAGCCGCCGCAGCAGACCAGCTTCATGCCGCAGCCCGGCCAGTTCGGCCAGCCCGGCACGCCGCCTGGCGGTTTCGGCGGCCCGCAGTCCTGACGTGAAATGCCGTTAAGGCCACCTTCACTGCGTCTAGCGCAGTGAAGGTGGCCTTAACGGCACTCAGGGGGCACGGCGTGCCTCACCCGGATGGTCCAGCTCGATTGAGACAGTGGAGAAATGCCGGTCTTGCAGCAGCGCGGCGCGGAAGCGGTCCGTCCTCCCGAGTTCTCGCGCGCTGAACGAGCGCGTGTGCTCGTCGCCGCGGCGTGTGGTTCCGTGATCGTCGGATACGCCGCCGTGGCCGCGGTGCTCGCTCTGGTGGCCGCGACCGCGACACACGCGGCGTTCTCGACGACCGGTGTCCTCACCGCCGCCGCGCCCGCCTGGCTCGCGGCGCATCACGTGCCACTCTGGTTCGACGCCGGACAGCTCGGAGTGCTGCCGCTGTTGCCGACCGCGCTGCTCATGCTGCTCGTCGGCCGCACCGCTGCGGGCACGGCCGACCGGCTCGGCCTCTACGAACCGCTGCAGGCCCGCGCGGTCGTCCTGAGCATCGCGGGCGCGCACGCGTTCGTCGGCGGCACGATCGCGCTGATGATGGGCGACGGCGTCGTCCGGGCCACGCCCGCGGTCGCGTTCTTCGGCTGCGCCGCCGTGTCCGGTGTCGCGGCCACGCTCGGTGTCGCTCGCCGCTGCGGCCTCGTCGAGGTGCTCTTCGAACGGCTCGACCCCGTGGCGCTGCAGGGCCTGCGCACCGGCTTCATGTCGCTCTTCGCGCTGGTCAGTGCGGGCGCCGCCGCGATGGCGTTCGGGCTGGTGACGTCGTGGTCGACGACGAGCTCGCTGTTCGACCAGGCCGGTGAGACGGTCGGCGTCGGGCTCGGCATGTGGTTGCTGTGCCTCGGTTATCTGCCGAACGCGATCATCGCCGGCATGTCCTATGTGACCGGCGCCGGGCTGTCCATCGGCACGGTCACGGTGACGCCGATGAAGTTCGTCGGCGGCCCGGTGCCCGGAGTGCCGCTGTTCGCCGCGCTGCCGCAACAGGAATTCGTCCTCAGCCCGATGGTGCTCGTGATCGCGGTCGCGATCGGCGGGTTCGCGGGCTGGAGCTGCCGCAAGGTCGCCGACAACCCGGCGACTCGCATGCGGGCCGTCCTGATCGCGGCGGTCACCGTCGCGGTCGGCTGTCTCGTGCTCGCGGCGACCGCGGGCGGGCGGCTCGCGGGTGGCGCGTTCGACCCCGTGACGATTCCGGCCGGTCTGCTCGCGTTGCTGGCCGCGGCGTGGGTGCTCGGGCCGGGCATGGCCGTCGCGTGGCTCGCCGGACCGCGGCCCAAGCCGGTCGCGGTGATGGACGACGAGTTCGGCGAGATCGACGAAGAGCTCGCCCAGGAACTCGCTGCCACCGACCTCGCCGCCGATGCGGAGCCGGACGCCGAGCAGCCGGAGGACGGCGAACCCGTCGACGGTTACGAGGACGAGGCCGACGACGACTTCGACGAGGAGTTCGACGAAGACGACGAGGAGTTCGAGGACGAGCTCGACGAAGAGTTCGACGAAGAGCTCGGGGACGACCTCGTCGAAGACCCTGACGAAGAGCTCGACGAGGAGCTCGAAGAGCCGGCTGACGAGCCGGACGAAGCCGCGGAACCGGTCGAGGAGGACCTGGACGGCGAGCCGGAGAAGTGAGCGCCTAGGCTGCTCCTGAGCTGCTGCAACCGGTCTGCCCAGGAGAGAACGCTGAGTACGGAACTCCGGCTTCCCGACCCGGCGAGGGTGGTCGTCCTCGTCTCCGGTTCGGGGACCCTCATGCAGGCGCTGCTCGACGCGGCCGACCTCCCCGTCGAGATCGTCGCCGTCGGCGCCGACCGGGAGAACATCGAAGGCCTCGCCCGAGCCGAACGCGCCGGTGTGCCGAGTTTCGTCGTGAAGCTGCGCGACCACGCCGACCGCGCCGCCTGGGACACCGCGCTGACCAAGGCCGTCGCCGAGCACGAGCCTGACCTGGTGGTGTCGGCCGGTTTCATGAAGATCCTCGGACCGGTGTTCCTCGCCCGGTTCGGTGGTCGCATGATCAACACGCACCCCGCGCTGCTGCCCGCGTTTCCGGGCGCGCACGGGGTCCGCGACGCGCTGGCGTACGGCGTGGGCGTGACCGGCTCGACCGTGCACCTCGTCGACGCCGGCGTCGACACCGGGCCGATCCTGGCGCAGGAGGCCGTGGTCGTCGAACCGGACGACACCGAAGAGAGCCTGCACGAACGCATCAAGGTGGTGGAGCGGCGGCTGCTGGTCGACACGGTCGCCCGGCTTGTCCGCGAGGGCTGCACCGTGAACGGACGAAAGGTGAGTTTTCCGTGACCACTCCTGCCGACAGGCGGCCGATTCGCCGGGCCCTCATCGGGGTCTCCGACAAGTCCGGTCTGCTCGAACTGGCCACCGGCCTGCACGCGGCCGGAGTCGAGATCGTCTCCACCGGCGGCACCGCGAAGGTGCTGGCCGACGCGGGCGTGCCGGTGACGCCGGTCGAGCAGGTCACCGGGTTCCCCGAGTGCCTCGACGGCCGCGTGAAGACGCTGCACCCGCGCGTGCACGCCGGTCTGCTCGCGGACACGCGCAAGGAGTCGCACCTCGCGCAGCTGCGCGACCTGGACATCGCGCCGTTCGACCTGCTGGTCGTGAACCTGTACCCGTTCACGCAGACCGTCGCCTCCGGCGCGTCGCCGGACGAGTGCGTCGAGCAGATCGACATCGGCGGCCCGGCGATGGTCCGCGCGTCCGCCAAGAACCACGCCAGCCTCGCGGTCATCGTCGACCCGGCCCGCTACGACTGGGTGCTGGAGCAGGTGCGCGACGGCGGCACCACGCTCGCCGACCGGCAGCGCCTCGCCGTCGAGGCGTTCCGGCACACCGCCACGTACGACATCGCGGTGGCGTCGTGGATGGGCAGCGTGCTCGCTCCTGAGACCGAGACGGTGTTCCCCGGCTGGGTCGGGGCGACCTGGGACCGCAAGCAGGTGCTGCGCTACGGCGAGAACCCGCACCAGCAGGCGGCGCTCTACACGCAGGGCGACGGCACGTCGGGTCTCGCGTCGGCGCAGCAGTTGCACGGCAAGGAGATGTCGTACAACAACTTCCTCGACGGTGACGCCGCGTGGCGTGCCGCGTGGGACCACGAGCAGCCGTGCGTCGCGATCATCAAGCACGCCAACCCGTGCGGCATCGCGGTGTCCGATGTGAACATCGCGGACGCGCACCGCAAGGCGCACGCGTGCGACCCGGTGAGCGCGTTCGGCGGCATCATCGCGGCCAACCGCGAGGTCACCGTGGAGATGGCCGAACAGGTCGCGGAGATCTTCACCGAGGTGATCATCGCCCCGTCGTACGCCGACGGCGCGGTGGACGTGTTGCAGCGCAAGAAGAACGTGCGCATCCTCGTCGCCGAACCGCCCCGGCGTGGCGGTGCGGAGATGCGGCCGGTGTCCGGTGGCCTGCTGCTGCAGCAGCGCGACGCGATCGACGCCGAGGGCGACGACCCGACGAAGTGGACGCTGGCCTGCGGTTCGCCCGCGGACGAGCAGACGCTCGCGGACCTGGCGTTCGCGTGGCGGTCACTGCGCGCGGTGAAGTCCAATGCGATCCTGCTCGCGCACGACGGCGCCACCGTCGGTGTCGGCATGGGCCAGGTCAACCGGGTCGACGCGTCGCACCTCGCGGTGAAGCGCGCCGGTGACCGCGCCAAGGGTGCCGTCGGCGCGTCCGACGCGTTCTTCCCGTTCCCGGACGGCCTCGAGGTGCTGCTGGAGGCGGGTGTGCGCGCCGTCGTGCAGCCCGGCGGTTCCGTGCGGGACGGCGAAGTGATCGCGGCGGCCGAGGCGGCGGGCGTCACCCTGTACCTGACGGGCACCCGCCACTTCGCCCACTGATCAGATCTTCGCGACGACCTCGTCGAGTGCTTTACGGGCGTTCTGCTCGAACTCGGCGAGGTCGGGCTTCGTCGGGGAGAAGATGCCGACGTCCCAGCCGATGTAGTCGAGTCCGACGACCGTGTCGCCCTTGCGCACCACCATGTCGACCTCGGTGAACGCCGAGTCGGTGAGCACGAGGATCACCGCGCCCTGGTCGCCCGCGCCGGACAGCTCCTTGGTCTGGATGGTGCCCTGGCCGTTCGACTTGGCCTGGCGCTCCCACATCTCGTACGTCTGCCTCGTCTCGTCGCCCTGTTCGATGCGGAGGCTGAGCGACCGCAGGCCCTCGCCGTCGCGACCCTTCGTCTGGGTCCAGCTGCACGACGTGAACTTCCGGCCGTTGCTGTTCATCTCGTTGGACATCTTGGCGTTCGGGTTCGTCGTGCGGACGGCCGCGAGCGTCGCCTCGGAGACCGTCGTGCACCGCTCCGGCAGCTTGTCACCGGTGTGGGCGCGGCCGCCGTCCTTGTGCGCGTTGAAGTAGAAGAACGCGGCCGTGCCCCCGCCGCCGAGCAGCAGCAGGACCGCGATCACGACGATGACGACGGGCGCCTTGCTCTTTTTCGGTGGCATCGGCGGGTAGCCGTAGCCGGGTGGTGGCGGGCCCCACTGCTGCTGTTGCTGTTGGTGCGGATGCCATCCGGGAGGTGCGGTCATTTCTGTGCCCCCATGAGTTCTGCCACGACCTGCTTCGTGATCCGCTCGCCTTCTTCGACGGGATAGGGCCGGTCGAAGAGGAAACCGCGGTCCGCGCCACGGTAGATCACCTTGTAGACCCGCGTGTCCCGAAGCACGAGGAGAGTGACCTGCATGTTGTCGTCGGGCTCGGCCTGCGCGACGGACGCCCGGTCGCCGAGGCCCGTGACCTCGCGTTCGTGCGGCTGCCGCTGGTCGTTGTAGGTGCTCTCGGCGGCCATGCGCGGGTTCGGCGAGTCGCCGTGGTCGTAGACGTGGATGCCGAGGAGGCGCCGGTCCGCGCCGTCCCGGTCGGTGGTCTGCCGCCAGAAGCAGTGGGTGTGCCGGACGAGCTCGCGCCGGCTCGGGTCCGGCTGCGCCATCAGCGCGGGGTTGCTGACGTGCGCCTCCCGTTTCAGGGCCTCGCTGATCTGGCACTGGGGCGGCAACGTCTCGCCGGTCGGTGGTAACCCGATCGGCCGCGTGTAGGAGAGGTAGAGAGCCACCAATCCGCTGACGACGAGCAGCGCCGCGATACCGATGAGCATTCCGCGGCGGCGGATCATCGGACCTCCTCTTCGTGGATTTGCCGTGCAGTTTGTCATCCGGTGTGCCGCAGCGGTTACCCAGAGTGGACCCAATGTCGCCCGACCAGGGGCATTGACAGCGGGGTGGCATAGCGCGCTAGGCTGTCCCCGTTGTTCGAACGCATGTTCGAGTCGCCGAACTTCCCGCGGTGGCCGTGTTCAGGGGTGCTCACGGCTGGACGGGAGGTTGGCAGGTGTCGAGGTCGGCAACGGCGACGCTGGTCGCGCTCGGGGTGAACCCGGCCAGCGAGCTGACCGAGACGACTGCCGACCACGCCACGGGGCGGGTTCTGCCGGTTCGCGGGGAACTGGCGGACCTGCTGCCGTGGGGCGGCTTGCGACGAGGCAGCACGGTGTCGGTGGGAGGTTCGACGTCCCTGCTGCTCGCGTTGCTGGCAGGCGCGACCGCGACCGGCTGCTGGGCGGCCGTGGTCGGTCTGCCGCACATCGGTGTCCTGGCCGCGGCCGAACTGGGCGTGGCGGTGCACCGGCTGGCGCTGGTGCCGCGACCGGGTGGGGACCCGGCCGCGGTCGTCGCGGCGCTGCTCGACGGCATCGACCTCGTGGCAGTGGAGGCCACGAGGTCGCTGTCGCCGAGCCTCGCGCGCCGGCTCTCGGCCCGCGCGCGCCAACGCAAGGCCGTCCTGCTCGCCTTCGGGGCTTGGCCGGGGGCGGATGTGGAGTTGCAGGTCGTCGGTTCGCGCTGGGAGGGGCTTGGCCGGGGGCACGGCAAGTTGCGAGATCAGGCGCTGACGGTGCGTGCGAGTGGTCGTGGTGCGGCGGCTCGGCCGCGGACGGTTGAGCTGGATCTGGTGGGTGGCGGCCGCATCGAGTTCTTGCACAGCAAGGGGGAACTGGCATGGGTGCCGTGACGGGCGACGACTGGTCCGGAGCGCCGGCCCGACGGAGGACGCCATGCGCCTGCTGATCGTGTGGTGCCCGGACTGGCCAGTCATCGCCGCCGCGGCTGCCGAGAACCTGCTGCCGCACATCCCGGCCGCAGTCGCGAGAGGCAACGAGATCACGTCCTGCTCGGCGATCGCGAGAACCGAAGGCGTACGCCGAGGCATGCGCAAACGCCAGGCCCAGGAACGCTGCCCGGAGTTGAAGATCTTCGAAGCGGACCCGACCCGTGACGCCCGCCTGTTCGAACCGGTGGCCGCGGCCGTCGAGGAACTCGCACCAGGTATCGAGGTGATCCGCCCAGGACTGATCGCCGTCGCCGCACAAGGCCCCGCGGGCTACTTCGAAGGAGAAGAGAACGCGGCCGAGCGCCTCGTGGACCACGTCGCCCAGACCACGGGCGTCGAGGCGCAGGTGGGGATCGCCGACGGCCTGTTCGCCGCGACGAAGGCGGCCCACAGAGGAGTGATCGTCGCAAGAAACCGGAGCGCGGAGTTCCTGGCCCCGCTGGGCATCCAGGAGCTGACGGAGCCCGACCTGGTGGACCTGTTGCGGCGCCTGGGCATCCGCACGCTCGGGGCGTTCGCGCAGTTGGACGAGCGCAAGGTCGCGGACCGGTTCGGCGGGCTCGCGGTTCAGGCCCACAAAAACGCGAGGGGCCTGGACGAGCGGCCGCTCGCCAAGCGGAAACCGGTGGAGGACCTGGAGGTGACGCAGCACTTCGACCCGCCGGTGGAACGCGTCGACCAGGCCGCGTTCGCCGCGAAGGCACTCGCGGAACGGCTGCACGCCGAGCTGAACGAAAGAGCACAGGCATGCATGAGGCTGGGCATCCACGCGCGCACGGAGCACGGTGAAGAGGTGCACCGCGTGTGGCGGTGCGCGGAACCGTTGACCCCCAAGGGAATCGCGGACCGGGTGCGCTGGCAGCTCGACGGCTGGCTCACCAACAACACCCTGACGGCCGGCGTGCACCTGCTGAGGCTGGTTCCCGAGGAGGTCATCGACGCGGCGGCGCTGCAGCTCGGGTTGTGGGGCCACGACGCGGGCGCGGAGAAGGCCGCGCGGGCGTTCGTGCACGTGCAGGGTTTGCTCGGGCCGGACGGTGTGCTCACCCCGGTGCTCGGCGGCGGGCGGGGGCCGGAGGACCAGGTCAGGTTGGTGCCGTGGGGGGACGAGAAGACCCCGCGCCACGACCCGGACCAGCCTTGGCCCGGACGGCTCAACGGGCCTTCTCCGGCAACGGTGAAGAGCCAACCGGCCACACTTACCGACGCCGCTGGTCAAGACGTTGTTGTGACCGGACGCAACGACCTCACCGGAATTCCGCACCGATTCGCGTTGAACGGCGGGCCGTCCCTGGACGTGGCTGCGTGGTCGGGTCCGTGGCCGGTGGACGAACGCTGGTGGGACCCCGAGACGGCGCGACGCGCCGCGCGGATGCAGGTCATCGCGGGAGAAACGGCTTTCCTGCTCGTTCGCGAGGACGGCAGGTGGGCAGTGGAAGGGGTGTACGACTGATGAACGACGACGCCGAGATCCAGGACGCCGCCTACCTGATCGAGTTCGGCTGGGAACCCTTGCCGGACAACGTGATTCCGTTCCCCAGGCCGGCAGTGGACTGATGGGGTGGAACAACCCGCCCGTCCGCTGGAAGGAGCTCGAACGGGCGCTTTCCGGCAAACCCTGGAAACAACCGGGAGACGGCGGTGACAGTCCGGCGTGGACACACCACCGCGAACGCTACGTCGCGCCACCGGAGTTCGAGCTCAGGGTCGACGAGCGGGACACGACCCGCGCCCGCGTGCCGTACGCCGAACTGCACTGCCACTCCAACTTCAGCTTCCTCGACGGCGCCAGCCATCCCGAGGAACTGGTCGAACGCGCGCAGCAGCTGGGACTGGACGCGATCGCGCTGACCGACCACGACGGGATGTACGGCGTGGTCCGGTTCGCCGAGGCCGCCAAGGAACTCGGCGTGAAGACGGTCTTCGGCGCCGAGCTGAGCCTCGGCCTGGAGAACGTGCCCAACGGTGTCCCGGACCCCGAAGGCGACCACCTGCTGTTGCTGGCCAACCGGCAGGAGGGCTACCACCGGCTGTGCCGCACGATCACCACCGGCCAGCTCGCCCGCGACAGCGAGAAGGGCAAGCCCGTCTACCGGCTGGAGGAGGTCGCCGAGGACACGCGCGACCACGTCGTGGTGCTCACCGGGTGCCGCAAGGGCGCCGTGCGGCGCGCGCTCGACCTCGACGGGCCGGCCGCCGCGGTCGGGGAGATGCGCAGGCTCGTCGATCTGTTCGGCCGTGACCGGGTGTACGTCGAACTGGTCGATCACGGTTATCCGGACGACAGCACGCGCAACGACCTGCTCGACGCGATGGCGCGCGACCTCGGTCTGCCCACGGTCGCGACCAACGCCGTGCACTACGCGACCATGCCGCGGGGACGGCTGGCCGCGGCGATGGCCGCCGTGCGCGCGCGGCGCAGCCTGGACGAGATGGCGGGCTGGCTGCCGCCCGCGCCCGCGGCGTTCCTGCGGTCCGGCGAGGAGATGGCGCGCCGGTTCGAGCGCTTCCCCGGTGCGGTGCAGCGCGCCGCGCTGCTCGGCATGCAGTGCACGTTCGACCTGAAGCTGGTCGCGCCGAACCTGCCGCCGTTCGACGTGCCCGAGGGACTCGACGAGAACTCGCACCTGCGGCAGCTCACCTACCGCGGCGCGGCCGTCCGGTACGGCACGCCGGCCGAGAACCCCGCGGCGTACCGGCAGATCGAGCACGAGCTGAGGGTCATCGAGCAGCTCGGCTTCCCCGGCTACTTCCTCGTCGTGCACGACATTGTCGACTTCTGCGTGCGCCACGACATCCTGTGCCAGGGCCGGGGATCGGCGGCGAACTCGGCGGTGTGCTTCGCGCTGGGCATCACGAACGTCGACTCGGTGCGGTTCGGGCTGCTCTTCGAACGCTTCCTCGCGCCCGCACGCGACGGCCCGCCGGACATCGACCTGGACATCGAGTCGGACCGGCGCGAGGAGGTCATCCAGTACGTCTTCAACAAGTACGGCCGCAGGCACGCCGCGCAGGTCGCGAACGTGATCAGCTACCGGGCGAAGTCCGCGGTGCGCGACATGGCGCGCGCGCTCGGGCACAGCCCCGGCCAGCAGGACGCGTGGAGCAAGCAGATCGACCGCTGGGGCCCGTTGCGCACCACGACGGACGACTGCGACATCCCGATGTCGGTGCTGCAGCTGGCCGCACAGCTGGAGAACTTCCCGCGTCACCTCGGCATCCACTCCGGCGGCATGGTCATCTGCGACCGGCCGGTGAGCGAGGTGTGCCCGGTGGAACGCGCGCGCATGGACAAGCGCACGGTTCTCCAGTGGGACAAGGACGACTGCGCGTCGATCGGGCTGGTCAAGTTCGACCTGCTCGGCCTCGGCATGCTCTCCGCGCTGCACTACGCGATCGACCTGGTGCGCGAGCACGAGGACCTGGTCGTCGACATGTGGAAGATCGACCTCACCGACCAGAACGTCTACCTGATGTTGCAGCAGGCCGACTCCGTTGGCGTCTTCCAGGTGGAAAGCCGCGCGCAGATGGCGACGCTGCCGCGGTTGAAACCGCGGGAGTTCTACGACCTGGTGGTCGAGGTCGCGCTGATCCGGCCGGGCCCGATCCAGGGCGGCTCGGTGCACCCGTACATCCGGCGGCGCAACAAGCTGGAGAAGTGGGAGCACGACCATCCGTTGCTGGCCAACGCGCTGGAGAAGACCTACGGCGTGCCGCTGTTCCAGGAACAGCTGATGCAGATCGCGGTCGACGTCGCCGACTTCACCGCGGCCGAGGCGGACGAACTGCGTCGCGCGATGGGCGCAAAGCGGTCCACGGCCCGCATGGAACGCCTGCGCGAGCGGTTCTACGCCGGTTGTGCCCGGAACGAGATCGGCGAGGAGCTGGCCGGCCGGATCTACGAGAAGCTGCTGGCGTTCGCCAACTTCGGCTTTCCGGAAAGTCACGCGCTTTCGTTCGCGCATCTGGTGTTCGTGAGCGCGTGGTTCAAGCTCTACTACCCGGCGGCGTTCTGCGCGGCCCTGCTGCGCGCGCAGCCGATGGGCTTCTACTCGCCGCAGTCGCTGGTCGCCGACGCGCGCAGGCACGGCGTGACCGTGCTCGGCCCGGACGTCAACGCCTCGCTGCAGCACGCGACCCTCGAGGTGGTCGACGCCAAGCAGGCCGTGCGCATCGGCCTGGACTCCGTGCGCACGATCAGCACGAAGATCGCGGACAGAATCGTTGCCGCGCAACCGTTCCGCGACATGGTCGACTTCGGTGAACGGGTGCAGCTCACCACCGCACAGGTCGAGGCACTGGCCACCGCGGGCGCGTTCGGCTGCTTCCGCCTCGAACGCCGCGAGGCGCTGTGGGCGGCGGGCGCGGTCGCCGCGATCCGCCCGGACCGCCTGCCCGGCACCGAGGTCGGCACCGTCGCCCCCGCGCTGCCCGGCATGGACTCCATCGAGCTCGCCGCCGCCGACGTGTGGGCGACCGGCCTGTCACCGGACAGCTTCCCGACCCAGTTCGTCCGCTCCTACCTCGATTCGCTGGGCGCGCTGCCCACCGCCGCACTGTCCTCTGTGGAGCCCGGCATGCGTGTGCTGATCGGCGGCGCCGTGACGCACCGGCAGCGGCCGGCGACCGCGGGCGGGGTCACGTTCCTCAACATCGAGGACGAGACCGGCATGGTGAACGTCGTGTGCACCACCGGTCTGTGGGCGAAGTACCGGCGCGTGGCCCGGACCAGCTCGGCGCTGCTCGTGCGCGGGATCGTCGAGGCGGCCGAAGGGGTGATCAGCCTGCAGGCGGATCGGCTGCAGCACCTGGACCTGCGGATTCCGTCCCGCTCCCGGGACTTCCGCTAGACATGGTGGCGTGATCGGCATCGAGCCGTACGACGCCGAGTGGCGCGAATCGCCGAACGCAGGCTGGAGTGCTCGACCCGCTGCTGGCCGGTGCCGGGTTCGAGCGCGCGCACGGCAGCAGGCCGGACTCTCCCGGCGTGCGGAGGGACAACCCACGCGGGACCGAGCAGGTGCCGGATTCGCCGTTCGGCAGGTACACCGTGCGGTTCCGTGACTGGCTCATCGCGAACCCGGACCAGCGCGCGCGGTACCAGGAACTGAAGATCGCGCTCGCCGAGACGCATGCGGACGACCCCGACTACGACGACTACACCCGAGCCAAGACCGCCTTCTTCGACGAGATCCAGCATCACCTCGGCCGATCGGGGCCGGATTCATCGAACGCGGGCGCGCCAGCAGCCCCCGCGTCGTAGCGGCCGCATCCGGCAGGCCAACGGTTCCCAGCGCCAGAACCACACGGTGAGCCCCTCCTCGTTTGACGGCAGGGAGCCCTCCCACCCCCTGGACGGGAGGGTTCCCCGGCTGGAACGGTCCCGGATGGCGGTACATCGCCGGTACATCGGCAGGTCGGTGTGGTGTGTGCCACCCTTTTCCGGTGTTCTTCCGAGTGCTGGGTGCCGTCGGCGTCGCCCGATCGGACGGCACACCGGTCGTCCTCCGTGCGGCGAAACAACGGGTGTTGCTGTCCGCCCTGCTCGTGCACGCCAACGAGTGGGTGCGCGTCGAGCAGTTGATCGACGCCGTGTGGGGCGAGCGACCGCCGCGCTCGGCGGTGGCGAACACCAAGACCTACGTCTGGGAGCTGCGGCGGCTGATCGAGGAGGACCGGATCGCCAGCGGCCAGGGCGGATATCGCATCGACGTCGCGCGCAACGAGCTCGACATGTTCCTGTTCGAGGATCACGTACGGGACCGGCGGTTCGGCGAGGCGCTGGACCTGTGGCGGGGCCGGCCGTTCGGCGAACTGAGCGACGCGGAGGCGGTGCGCGGCCGGCTGCTGGAGACGTGGTTCGCCGCGCAGGAGGGGCTGGCCGCGGACGAGCTCGCGGCGGGCAGGCACAAGACCGCGGTCGCGACCCTGCGCGCGCTGGTCGCCGATCACCCGTTCCGCGAGGAGTCGCGCGGGATGCTGATGATGGCGCTGTACCGCGCCGGTCGGCAGGCGGAGGCGTTGCAGGTCTACGAGGACGGCCGGCGCATTCTCGACGAGGAGCTGGGGCTGCTGCCCGGAAGTGACCTGCGCCGGTTGCACCTGGAGATCCTCAACCAGGACGCAGCCCTGGACGCACCACGTCGCGTCGTCGCGCAACTGCCCGCGGACGTTCGCGGGTTCACCGGCCGCGAGGAGATGTTGCGCCTGCTGGACGATGTGCTCGGCGGCGCGTCCACGACCGTGGTGGTGTCGGCGATCGCGGGCACCGCGGGGGTCGGAAAGACGGCGCTGGCCGTGCATTGGGCGCACCGCGTCCGGGCGAACTTCCCGGACGGTCAGCTGTACCTGAACCTGCGCGGGCATGGCGCGGGCTCGCCGCTCACACCGGTGCAGGCGCTGGAACGGATGCTGGGCTCGCTCGGCGTCGACGCGGGCAAGTCCGTCGACGTCGAGACCGCGGCGGCCGCGTACCGCTCCGAGCTCGCGGACCGGCGCGTGCTCGTGTTGCTGGACAACGCTTTCGACGCCGAACAGGTGCGGCCGCTGCTGCCCGGCACACCCGGCTGCCTCGTGTTGATCACCAGCCGCAACCGCCTCGACGGCCTCGTCGCGCGCGACGGCGCCCAGCGGCTCGTGCTGGACGTGCTCAGCCGGGTGGACGCGCGCGGTGTGCTCGAACAGGTGCTCGGCCCGGCCCGGATCAGCGCCGAACCCGACGCCGTGCGCGAGCTGGTCGAGCTATGCGCGCGGCTGCCGCTGGCGTTGCGCATCGCCGCCGCCAACCTGCTCGCCCGGCCGGGGCGCGGCATCGCCGAGTACGTGACGGAGCTGCGCACGGGTGACCGGCTCGCCGCGCTCACCGTGCCCGGAGACCCGGATACGGCCGTGCGGGCCGCGATCGACCTCTCCTATGCGGCGCTGGAACCGTTGCCGCGCAAGGTCTTCCGGCTCATGGGTCTGGTGCCCGGCCGGGACGTGACGGCGCCCGCGGTCGCGGCGCTGGCGGACGTGAGCCTGCGGGACGCGGTGAGCGCGTTGCAGACGCTGGCCGCGGCGCATCTCGTCGACGAGCACCGGTCCGGCCGGTTCACGTTCCACGACCTGCTGCGGCTGTGCGCGTTCGAACGCTGCCGCGACGAGGATCCGTTGGCGGAACGGAACTTCGCGCTGGAACGGTTGTCCCGGCACTACGGGTTGATCGCGCGCGACGTGATCAGGGCGCTCGACCCGCGGCCCTACCGCGACGTGCTCGACGGGCCGCGGACGGAGTTCGCCGACGAGAAGTCCGCGATCACCTGGCTCGACGACGAGACGGCGAACCTCGTCGCGGCGACGCGGGAAGCCGCGCAGCGCGGGGACATCCGCGTCGCGACCCAGCTGTGCGTCGCGCTGAGCACCCAGTTCGAGCGGCATCGGACGATCGTCGAGTGGATCGGCACGACCGAGGCCGTGCTCGCCGGCGCGCGCCGCGTGAACGACGCGGCGGGCCAGGCGTACGGGTTGATGGGACTGGCCGCCGCGTACTGGAGCCAGTGCGAGTACAAGCGGGCGCTGGCGTTGCTGGAGGAGGCGCGCCCGATCGTCGAGGCCGGGGTGCCCGCGTTGCGCTGCGCGCTGATGGCCAACTTCGGCCGCACGTACATCTCGATGGGCCGGTTGCCGGACAGCGCCGAGTGCTACCGGCAGGCGCTGGAGCTGGCCGACGACCTGCCCTCCCGAGTGCCCGCGCTGGCCGTGTACGGCGACGTGCACTGGGAACTGGGCGAGCTGGACCGGGCTTACGAGCTGCACACCGAGTCCATCGCGGTCGCGCACCGCGCGGGACTGCGGTGGGGCGTCATGCTCGGCGAGACGCACGCGGGCCGGTCGGCGCAGGCGCTGGGCCTGCTCGACCGGGCCGTCGAGCACTACCTCACCGGGCTCGAACTCTGCCGTCAGCACAGTGAACCCGTCGAGGAGGCGGGGTGCCTGGCGAACCTCGCGGGTGCCTACCGCGACCTCGACCGGTTCGAGGACGCCCTGCTCACGGCACGCGAGTCGCTCGCCATCTCCACCCGGATCGGCATGCCGCGCACCCAGACGAGCGCGCGGCACGTGCTGGGCACCACGTACTTCCGGCTCGGCCGGTACGACGACGCGATGACCGAGCTGCGGGCGGCGCTGGCGTCGTCCGAGTCCCATCCGCGTGGGCGGTGGGACACGCTGGTGGCGTTGGCCCGCCTGCATCTCCGGCTGGGTTCGGCGGACATGGCGCAGGTCTACGCCGAACAGGCACTGGATGGCAGCAGGTCGACCTCGCACCGGTTGATCTACGAGGAGTGTTCGCGCCTCCTCGAAGAGATCACGTCCGCTCGAAGCGGGTGAACACGACCCCGCTCTCGTAGGCCTTGGTGCCTACCGGTTTGAACACCTGCCGGTCGATCTTGCCGTCGAACAGCGGAACGCCGGTGCCGAAGACGATCGGGTGCACCTTGAGGTGCAGGACGTCGATCTCGCCCGCCAGGTCCGCGGCGAGCTTGCCGCCGCCGCACAGCCAGATGTCGAGGCCGTCCTCGTTCTTCAGTTCACGCACCTTGTCCACAACGTTGCCCGAGATCACCTCGACGTCGTCCGGCGTGCCGGTGAGCGTGCTGGAGACGACGTACTGCCGCAGGTGCGGGTACGGGCTCGGCAACCCGCCGGGCACCTGATAGGTGTTGCGGCCCATGAGGACCGTGTCGAAGTTGTGGTTGGGCGCGTCGATGCCCAGCGCCTGCCTGGCCTGAGCGGGCAGGGTGTCGCCGAACTCGGTGACCATCGCGGTCATGTGGTCGCCCTCGAACAGGAAGCCGTCGAACGAGCCGTCCTCCTCGGCGATGAATCCGTCGAGCGTCGTGGCCACGAAGTAGATGAGCTTTCGCATCCCCAGGTCCCTTCTCTTAACCACTACAACCATAGTACTCTGACTGTAGTGGTTCAAGGAGGAATTTCATGCGGAGAAACTCCGAACGCCGGGCGGCCCTGCTCGACGCGGCGATCGAGGTGCTGGCGCGCGAGGGTGCGCGCGGCCTGACGTACCGCGCGGTCGACACCGAGGCCGGCGTGCCCGCGGGGACCTCGTCGAACTACTTCCCGAACCGCGACGAGCTGCTGCACCAGATCGCGGTGAAGATCCACGAACGCCTGATGCCGTCGGACGCCTCGCTGGCGGAATCGCTCGCGTTGCCGCGCGACAAAGCGCTGGTCGAGCGGTTCATGCACGACATCGTGGCGCGCGCGGACGCGGATCGCAGCAGCTACCTGGCGTTGCTGGAACTCCGGCTGGAGGCGACGCGGCGGCCCGAGCTGCGGGCGGCGTTGACCAGGACGATCAGCGACAACATCGAGTTCAACGTCGCGTTCCACACGGAGGCGGGGCTGCCGGGCGACCGCACCACGGTCGAGCTGCTCTATCTGGCGATGAGCAGCCTGATCGTGGAGCGGCTGACGCTGCCCGGCGTACTGTCCACTGTGGATCAGGATGCGCTGATCAAGGCGATGGTCGAGCGGTTCTGACGGCCAGCGCGCCCACCCAGCAGAACCCGGCGACGATGCAGATCCGTTGCCACAGCCCGTGTTCCGGTGTCGCGATCGCGGCGACGAACCCGGCGACCACGACGACGCCGGTGCCCGCCGAGTACCACCGATAGATCCGCTTGGCCGACGCCACGAATGTGGCCGCCGCGAGCGCGGCGAAGTTGGGCAACGAGTTGAGGTCGTGGATCATGCCCGCGACGCTCTGATGATTCGGATCCGTGGTGAAGAGTCCCGCGACGACCAGCGTGGCGCCGAAGATCGCGATGAGAACCGCGAGCGCGCCGCGCAGCCGGGTCGCGAACGCGAGGACGAGCACGCCGGTGACGACGAAGTTGGTCACCTGGATCCAACCGCGCGGACCGAGACTCAGTTCGCTGCCGAACTGGTGAACCGGGTCGTAACCGGGACGCAGCCACCCCTCGACCAGCAGGACGATGACGAAGACGACCGGTGCGAAACCGCACCACAGCAAGGCTTTTCGCATGCGGTGAATGCTCGGGCCGGGCAGTGGTGCCCGGCCCGACAATCCGTGCCCGCTGCGATCAGCTGAGCGGACCGCCGATGATCGTCATGGCGACGGTGATCACCGCGATCCCGAACGCCGAGTACAGCAGTGCGTCGACAGCCCGGCTGCGGATCTTGATCAGGCCCGCCTGCTCGTCGGTGACCAGGATCCGCAGTCCCGCGGCGATCAGCAGGGCCAGTCCGATCCACACCGCGCCCTCGCGCCAGTGGTACAGGCCGATCCGCACCAGGCCGACCAGCGTCACCCCGACCACCAGCGCGAACGGGAAGTGCCGTCCGGCGGCGGAACGCCAGCGCTGTTCGGGCATCAGGACCGCCGCCTCGGCGTCAGACCGTCGCATCGCGGCGCTCGGCGGCTTCGACGGTGTTGGACAGCAGCATGGCGATCGTCATCGGGCCCGAGCCGCCGGGGATCGGCGCCAGGAAGCCCGCGACCTCGGCGACACCGGGGTCGACGTCGCCGACGAGCCCGTTCTCGGTGCGGGTGATGCCGACGTCGACGACGGCCGCGCCGGGCTTCACCATGTCCGCGGTGATCAGGCCGGGGCTGCCGGCGCCCGCGATCACGATGTCCGCGCGCCGCACCTCTGCGGCCAGGTCCTTGGTGCCGGTGTGGCACAACGTGACGGTCGCGTTCTCCGAGCGGCGGGTCAGCAGCAGGCCGATCGGGCGGCCGACGGTCACACCGCGGCCGACGACGGTGACGTTCGCGCCCGCGATCGGCACCTCGTAGCGGCGCAGCAGCTCGAGGATGCCGCGCGGGGTCGCCGGCAGCGGCGCGTCCTTGCCGAGCACAAGCCGGCCGAGGTTGACCGGGTGCAGGCCGTCGCCGTCCTTCGCCGGGTCGATGCGCTCCAGGATCGCGTTCGCGTCGAGGTGCCTGGGCAGCGGCAGCTGCACGATGTACGCGGTGACCGCGGGGTCGGCGTTCAGCTCGTCGATGACGGCCTCGAGCTCGGCCTGGGTCGTCTCCTCGGGCAGGTCCTTGCGGATCGAGTTGATCCCGACCTTGGCGCACGCCGCGTGCTTGCCCTTCACGTACGAGTGCGAGCCGGGGTCGTCGCCGACCAGGACCGTCGCGAGTCCCACCTGGACCCCGCGTCCGGCAAGGGCGGCGACCCGCTCCTTGAGCTGTTCGAAGATCGCGTCGCGGGTTTCCCGACCGTTCAGAAGCGTCGCAGTCACCCCCGCATCCTCCCACTCGGCAGCACGGCGACGACGACCGACACCAACGTGAGCGCGGCGCCGACCAGCGTCGGCAGTGCCAGCGAGCCCCGGACCGCGTCGAGCGCGACCGCGCCGATCAGCTGCCCGGACACCGCGCACAGCCCGACCATCAGCACCCCGATGAACCGCACCGCGACGATCGCGCCGCCCACGCCGAGGATGCCCAGCGCGCCGCCGACGTACAGCCACCACGTGTTCGGCGCGCTTTCCGGGAGTCCTCTGACCGCGACGTCGACGGCCGACACGATCGTCAGCGCGGCCGTGCCGGTCGTGAAGTTGAGCAACGTCGTCACGGGCGCGCTGCCCGACGCCTCGCGCACCAGGCCGTTCACCGCCTGCTGCCACCCCATCAGCACGCCCGCGATCAGCGGCAGCACCGCGAACCACAGCGTCGCCGGCCGGTCGAACTCGTGCGACACCGCGATCATGACGGCCACCACCGCGACCAGCCCGCCCGCCACGCGCGGGGCGGTCAGCGGCTTCGGGCCCGCGGGGCCGAGCCCGGCGCGGTCGACGAGCAGGCTGCTCACCACCTGACCGGTCACGACGGCGACCGTGAAGACCGCGACGCCGATGGTCGCGACGGCCAGGCCCTGCGACATCACCAGGAACGCTCCGCACGTGCCGCCGATGCATTCCCACCACCGGATCCGGTGATCTTTGAGGGCTTGTTGCAGGCGGGCGATGCCGCGTCTGCCGGGTTTGGTGGTCGGGACCAGGAGCAGCAGGAGTAGTAGGCCGCCGGCGAACGACACGAGTGCGGCCAGGAAGCCGTCGTGGAGTTGGTGGCCGAGTTCGCCGTTGAGCCGGCCTTGGACCGCCACCGCGGCGCCGCCGACCAGGGCGAAGAGGCCGCCGAGGAACTTGGTGGGGGTGGTGTGGACGTGGGTGGTGGTCATCGGCACGCTCGCGGTGAGGGGGCGGCGATGGCGCTGCCGGTGGGTGGTGTGTGGTGCGTGCGGGTGGTGGCGATCGGCGCGCCCGCAGCGCTGGGGCCGTCGTGGTCGGGAAGGCGCTGGTGCTGAGGAGCTGCGCGGACGTTCGCCGTTATCGGCGCACCCGCAGCGCTGGGGCCGTCGTGGTCGGGAAGGCGCAGGTGCTGACCACCCGCGCGGCCGTCCGCCTTCATCGGCGCACCCGCAGCGCGAGACCCGCGGCCAGCAGCGCGATCACCGCGGCGAACGCCGTCGCCGCCCACGCGCCCACGTGGTCGAGGAACCACCCGGCCACGGGTAAGGCGACCGCACTGCCCACCGTCTGTGCCGTGGTCATCCAACCGAACGCCTCCGCCTGCCGCCCCGGCGGCGCCAGCGCCGCGATCAGGGAGTTGTTCGCCGCGATGGCCGGCGCGATCGCCATGCCACCGACGAACAGCACCACTCCGACCAGCCACGGCGACTGCTGCCCGAAGGCCGGCACCAGCGCGGCCAGCCCGAGCGCGGTCAGCAGGATCCGCAGCGGAAACCGCGCCGGCCCCGTCCACCTGGCCACGAGCAACCCACCGGCGAACGACGCGGCCGCCCACACACCGGCGAGCACACCGGCCAGCGCGGGGCGCCCGCCGTCCCGTGCCCAGGCGATCAGCACGAGGTCGACGCTGACGATCGCCGACACGAGCGTCATCGACACGGTGAGCCCGGACAGCAGCGGCCCGTCGCGCAGCAGGTGACCATCAACCGGCCGGTGCCCTTCAAGAGGCGAGTCCACGCCCGCGCGGCGCACGGCGACCATGAACCCCAAAGCCCCGGCCACGGCGAGCGCGGCGCACAACCAGGTGGCCGAGCGGGGTGACCAGAACGCGACCGCGAAGGCGGCGACCGACGGGCCGACCACGTACAGCAGCTCCTGCATCGACGCTTCCAAAGCGAAGACACCGTTCAGCGCGGGACCCGACGCGAGGCGCGGCCACGCCGCCCGCGAAATCTGCGTCACCGGAGGCATCGCGAGGCCCACCAACACAGCGACCACAACCGCCAGCGGCCAGTACCCGCTGGGCAATACGGACGGCAGCCAACCGAGCAGGAAGATCCCCAATCCGTACGACAGGGCGGTTGCGACGAGCAGCCGTGCGGCCGGAGCCCGGTCGGCGGCACGCCCGCGCACCGGTCCGGCGACGCCGTAACCGACGGTCAGGGCGCCGCCGACCACACCCGCGATGGTGTACGAACCTGTCCATCCGGCGATCAGGAACGACAGCGCGACCGGGGTCGCGGCCTGGTGCAGGCGGCCCAGCAACGCCCAGGCGAACAGGGAGCGCAGGCCGGTGCGGAGCATGTCGTCACTTTGCCTGATGGGTCCGACAGTTCCTGTCGAGACGAGCATGATCGGCTTTTTCGTTACGACGAAACCGGGCTAAGGTCAAGGTCAACCCCACGGTTCGTCCATCTGGCCCAGTTGGGGGACGTGTGCGATCCGGCGAGTCGCGAGGGAAGATGTCTGCGTGTCCGAGCCGAAGCCGTTGAACCCGACAGAGCAAGACGCTCTGGTCAAGCAGATCGGCCTGACCCTGATGCGCGCCGCTCCGGAAGAGTGGCGCCAGGTCGTCGCCGAGTACCGCGCAACCGGCCGGTACTTCGAGTTGGCCG
Organism: Lentzea sp. NBRC 105346; assembly: GCF_030269605.1. Taxonomy (GTDB): domain Bacteria; phylum Actinomycetota; class Actinomycetes; order Mycobacteriales; family Pseudonocardiaceae; genus Lentzea. The sequence goes on along the minus strand of NZ_BSTQ01000005.1, from coordinate 112,405 downwards.
CCGAGCTCAAGCTCGCGGACGGCTCGGTGCACGGCTGGGCCCCGCCGCAGGATGTGGCCGGGCTGTTCGCCCGGCTGCGTGCCGGCATGCACCGCGAGGGCCGGGGGAGCTGGAGCAACGCCCGCTACCAGCTCGACCACCCGTCGAGCTACAACCTCGACTTCGACCGCGCCGAGCCGAAGTGGCAGACGCCGCCGCCACAGCAGGCGTACATCGACGAGCTGCGGTTCTTCCCGCGGGCCGAGGAGAACATCCCGGACTGGCTGCGCCGCCGGGTCGGGCCCCCGCCCCAGCAGCAACAACCCCCGCAGCGCGGGTTCCGCACCGCCCGCGTGTTCGACGGCGCCGGGCCGAACGGCCGGCCGTCGGTGAACCGCCCGCCGGTGCCCGAGCACGAGCTGGACGCGCTGCTCGCGTACCTGGACAGCGCCCCGGTCGTCACCGGCGGCCGCGGGTTCGACGCCGACGTGCTCGCCACCGACGCGCCCCAGGTCGTGCCCGCCGCGTTCCAGACCGACGGCCACTGGATCTGGCCGGCCGCGGTCGGCTACTACCTGCGTGCCTACGGCGTCCCGCCGGAGGCGGACCTGGTCGAACGGGCCCGCAAGGCGGACTTCGAACTGCCCGAGGTGTCCGAGGACGCCCGGCTCGCCGCCGCCGCGAACCTCGGCGCGCCCGCCGCCCCCGCCGGCACACCCCTGCCCGTCGTCGCCGCCCCGGTGGAGCCGCCACCGGTCGAGGAGGCGCCGGTCGAACCCGAGGTGGTCGCCGAGGACCCCGAACCCGAGGAGCTGACCGAGACGGTCGAGGACCTCGTCGAGCCCGAGCCGGAGCCCGAGGAGCTCACCGACCAGACCGTCATGGTCGAGCCGGTGGAGGAGACGGCGAACCTGCCCGCCGTCGAACAGCCGCCCGCAGGACCGCCTTATCGGGTGACTTTCGACGAGGACGGCATCCCCGATCAGGTGGACGACCGCCGGCTGCGCGACACCTACATGGACGGCATGGACCTCTTCGCGCCGCACGCGGACGAGCGCTCCGCCGAGCCGGAGGACCGGCCGTTCGCGGAAGAACGTCCTTATGCCGAGGAGCGTCCGTACGCGGAGGAGTTCACCGAGGAACGTTCGTTCGCGGAGGAGCGTCCCGAGCCCGACGCCATGCAGGACACGATGGCCTGGAGCCCGATCCAGGACTCCTCGATTCACGAGTCCCCGATCCACGAATCCCCGGCGCACGAGGCCGCGGGCGAGGACGACACCGCCGCGTGGAGCCCGGACTTCGACGAGGTGGAGGCCGAGCTCACCGAGGAACACCCGGTTGTCACCGAGCAACACCCGGTCGTCACCGAGGAGCACCACCCGGTCGTCGAGGAGTCGGCCGTCGAGCTCACGGAGGAGCACCCGGTCGTCGAGGCCGACGAGCCCGACATCGCGGAGATCCCGACCACGGCGCACTTCGACGTCGCGGCCGAGTTCGAGCGCGCCGACCACACCACCGAGTTCGAGCTCGACCTCGAGCCGGAGCCCGAGCCGGAGCCCGAACCGCGTCAGGTCACCGCGGAGGAGGAGAACAAGATCTCCGGCACGCGCCGCGCGCTGGACGACCTCAACGTTCCGCCCGGCGCATACCGCATCGGCGGCGAGCAGGTCGACCGCACGTGGCACGTCCACCTCGACGGCGACGCGTGGGAGGTGGCCTGGTTCGACCAGGGACCGAAGCACGCGATGCGGTTCGACCGGATCGAGGACGCCTCGGCGTACCTCATCGGCAAGCTGGTGCTCGGCAACTTCCGCACCCTGCCACCACCGCCGCGGCCCCAGCCTCATCAACCGCCGCAGCCGCAGCCGCAGCCCCAACCCCAGGCACAGCCGCCGCGCCCGAAGCCGCCGGTGATCAACGGCTTCCGCGAGGAACCGCGCCGCCCGGTCATGCCGCCGCCACCGCCGCCACCACAGCGGGCGCCGGAACCGGTGAACGCGGACTCCGGCAAGCGCACCTGGCCGATCTCGCCGATGAGCGGCGAGCCGCCGCTGACCCTGTTCCGGCACAAGCAGATGTTCGAACTGCCCGCCGGCACGGAGGTCGACCGCTACGGCGACCCGACCGGCAACCTCGCCTACGTGGCGGGCACGCCGTTCCCGGAGCGTTCGCTCGTGCCGTCGTGGGTCAACCGGCCGTACCGCGTGTACCGGCTGCGCCGGCCGATCGAGGTGCTGACCGGCGTGGCGGTGCCGTGGTTCGAGCAGCCGGGTGGCGGGACCGCCTACCTGTTCCCCAAGTCGCTGGAGGACATGGTGGCCGACGGCGTCCTGGTCGAGATCACGTCGGACATTCACTCCACCAGCAAGCCGTAGGCGGCGGCGAAGGCGACCGCCGTCTCGAGATCCACCCGCGCTCCGGCCAGGTCCGCCTGCCGGAGCGCGGTGGCGTCCAGCCGGGCCCCGCGCAGGTCGGCCCCCTTGAGCTTCGCCCCGAGCAGCCGTGCCCCGGCGAGGTCGGCGTCCCGCAGGTCGCATTCCGACAGCACGGCGTGCTCGAGGTTCGTCTCCCGCAACCGCTGCCCGCGCAGGTCGAGCTTCTGCAACGGCGCCCGGACGAACGACGCGAGCGTGAAGTCGGTCTCCTCGAACGAGATCGGCCGCATCCGGCAGTCCACGAACATGGACCCCAGCAGGCTGCACGACTTGAACGTGGCCCCACCGAGAGTCGTCTCGACGAACTTGCACGACCGGAACGCGGTGGTCGTGTGCGCCGACTCGCCGAGGTCCGCACGCGTGAAGTCGCAGTCGGTGAACGTGCACCCCGAGGTCACCAGTGAGCGCAGGTCGGCGTCGGTGAAGTCACACGAGGTGAAGGTTCGCCGCTCCCAGTTCTCCGAGGGCAGTACGGCGTCGGTGTAGTCCTCCCCGATGATGTCCACACTCACACTCTGGCAGTGTCCACCTGTTGGTAACGTGCGGGGTTGCCGGGCAATCCCGCCCGACCCAGGTCAACGAGGATTCGGGAAAGGCACATGACCCGCACTCCCGTCAACGTCACCGTCACCGGCGCCGCCGGCCAGATCGGTTACGCACTGCTGTTCCGCATCGCCTCCGGCCACCTGCTCGGCCCGGACGTCCCGGTCCGCCTGCGGCTGCTGGAGATCACGCCCGCGCTGAAGGCCGCCGAGGGCACCGCGATGGAACTCGACGACTGCGCCTTCCCGCTGCTGTCCGGCATCGACATCACCGACGACGCGAAGACCGCGTTCGACGGCGTGAACGTCGCCCTGCTCGTCGGCGCCCGCCCCCGCACGAAGGGCATGGAGCGCGGCGACCTGCTGGAGGCCAACGGCGGCATCTTCAAGCCGCAGGGCCAGGCCATCAACGCCGGTGCGGCGGACGACGTCCGCGTGCTGGTCGTCGGCAACCCGGCCAACACCAACGCGCTCATCGCGCAGCAGCACGCGCCGGACGTCCCGGCCGAGCGCTTCACCGCGATGACCCGCCTCGACCACAACCGCGCCCTGTCGCAGCTGTCGAAGAAGACCGGCGTGCCGGTGACCGAGATCAAGAACATGACGATCTGGGGCAACCACTCCGCCACGCAGTACCCGGACCTCTTCCACGCCAGGATCGGCGACAAGACCGCCGCCGAGGTCGTGAACGACCAGGCGTGGCTGGAGAACGACTTCATCCCGACCGTCGCCAAGCGCGGTGCGGCGATCATCGAGGCCCGTGGCGCCTCGTCCGCGGCCTCCGCGGCCAACGCGGCGATCGACCACGTCTTCGACTGGGTCAACGGCACCGAGTGGACCTCGATGGCCGTGCCGTCCGACGGCTCGTACGGCGTGCCCGAGGGCCTGATCTCGTCGTTCCCGGTCAAGGTCACCGACGGCAAGTACGAGATCATCCAGGGCCTGGAGATCGACGAGTTCTCCCGCGCCCGCATCGACGCCTCCGTGGCCGAGCTGGCCGAGGAGCGCGACGCGGTCAAGGGCCTGGGCCTGATCTGAGGATCCAGTGGCCCGTTCCGGAACCGCTGGTTCCGGACGGAGTGCATCCTGCGCTCGCTGACGCCGCCCGCGCGGCGTCAGCGGCGTACGGGCGCGCCCGCTCTCAGTTCACGCGTACGGAACTGCGCGACGAGATCGCGGACGGCGCCGATGGCACGCCGACCATGCGCGTGGACCGGATCGTCGAGGACGCGATCCTCGAGTCGATCCACCGCAACAAGGTCAACCTGCTGTCCGAGGAAGCGGGCTTCGTCGACAACGGGTCCGCGATCACGCTGGTGATCGACCCGGTAGACGGCTCGGCGAACGCCGCGTTCGGCGTCCCGCTCTCGTGCTTCGCCGGGACCGTCGTCGAGGACAGCTCCCCGAAGGAAGCCCTCACCACGTGGTTCGACACCGGCCGCGCCTGGTGGGCGCGCACCGGCGAGCCCACGCCGTTCCGCACGACCGGCCGCACGTCGCTGGACGGCGCGGCCGTGTGCCTGATGCGGCCCAAGAAGGGCACCGAGGACGCGTGGCAGCGCGTGGCGAACCGGGCGGACCGGATCCGCGTGCTGTGCACCACGTGCCTGGAGACGATGCTGGTCGCCGAAGGAACGGTGGATGCCTTCGCCGACGTCGGCTCGGACACCCACCGCATCATGGATCTCGCGACGGCACTCGTCACGGTGCCCGCTGCCGGAGGTGTGCTGGTCGACCTGCGGGGCCGGCCGTTCACGTTCGAGCCCGACCTCACGCACCGGTGGTCGGGGGTGGCGGCAGCGACTCCTCAGCTCGCCGAGGAGTTGATCGCGACGGTGCTCGAAAGCTAGGCCGCATCTGACGGATCCTCGTCCGCGATGGTCGCGGTCGAGGGTTCGGCCGGTATGAGGCCACTTCGGCGGCACCGTCTCCGAACCGCTCGCCCGTGACTCTCATCGAACGAGATCCGTCGGATACGGCCTAGTCGATCGAAGTGCGGGGTTCGATGATGCAGTCGGGGCCCGGGAAGACCAGCCCCTCGTGCCCGTCGGAGAAACGGACGAGGTAGGGCGGCGCGCCGTCGGTGCCGCGAACTTCGAGGATCTCGCCGAGGCGCTCCTCGATCCCCACCGTGCGACTGTGGACGTGCAACCTGTCACCAACTGTTGCGTGCATTGACGTCACCTCCGGTGCGTCCAGACTAGGACGCCACCGGAGGTCCGCAACAGGGCTCAGCTACCGCAGGCTTCGCTGACTTTCTGGACGAGATCAGCCTTCTGCTGCACCCAGTCCGCGGCGGACTGGACGTTGCCCATGCCCTTCGCCGCCTCGTCGAGAGCGCTCTTGACCTGCTGGTCGGGCGACGCCGCGGCGAGCTTCTGGAGCTCCTCGGCCTTCGCCTTGGTCTCCTCGAGCGCCTTCTGCGGGTCGCTCATGTCCGGCGTCCAGGCGAGCAGCCCGACGGCGTCGGCGCAGGCCTTCGCCTTGTCGATGCCCTGGCCGACCTGGTTGGCCGTGTTGGCTGCGTCCTGAACGGCGTCGCAGCCGGTCAACCCGCCCGCCACGCCCAGGGCGATGGCGAGTGCTGCCAGTGGACGGGCTACGCGCATGTATGTCTCCTTTGACCGGGTTTCGTCCGACTCTACCGACGTTCGTCGCAGCGCCGCGCGTACAACCGGCGCACCACGTCGTCGATCTCCGGCTCGACTACGGCGAGATCGTGCCGGCTTCGCCGCGTACCTCTGTGACGCCTGGCAGAGCCGGCAGGTTGAGCGCTTCGCGCAGATCGATGACGAACGTTGGCTACTCGGGGCGTGGTTGCCACTCGACGCCGGACGGTGGCCTCCGGTCGCCAGGAACTCGTGAGCGGCCTGCCGTAGCGCGTCCCCCACTTCCCCAAGCGACGCCACACCGTGCCCCCTCGCGTGTCACAGCAGTGCCGGTGCTGCCACGACGCATCAGAGGTCGACCACGTCTGGAGTTGAGTCGGTTGCGGCCGAGGTGCGTGCGTACAACCGGCGCACCACGTCGTCGATCTCCGGCTCGACCACGGCGAGGTCGTGCACCTCGACGTGCCGCACCACCTCGGTGATCAGCGCGGCCGCGGTCGTCTCGGCGCGCCGGAACGTGAGGTGGTGCCGCAGCCCGCCGGCTTCGCTGCGTACCTCTGTGACGCCCGGCAGCGGCGGCAGGTTGAGCGGTTCGCGCAGATCGATGACGAGGACGCGTTCCGGGGTCACCTCGGCGCGCAGTTCGGCGAGCGGTCCGTCGGCGAGCACGGTGCCGTGGTCGATCACCATCAGCCGCGGGCACAGGCGCTCGATGTCGTCCAGGTCGTGTGTGGTGAGCAGCAACGTCGTGCCGCGCCGGTTGAGCCCGGCGAGGAACTCCCGCAGCCGCTCCTTCGACTCCAGGTCGAGCCCGATCGTCGGCTCGTCCAGCACGAGCAGCTCGGGCGCGTGCAGCAACGCCGCGGTGACCTCGCCGCGCATCCGCTGCCCGAGCGAGAGCTGCCGCACCGGAGTGTCCAAAAAGGGCGCTAGCTCCAGCAGGTCGACGCACTCCTCCAACCGCTTGCCGTGGTCGGACGAGTTCACCCGGTAGATCGACCGCAGCAACGCGAAACTGTCTCGCAACGGCAGGTCCCACCACAGCTGGCTGCGCTGCCCGAACACCACGCCGATCCGCCGCGCCAGCTCCTTGCGCTGCCGGGCCGGATCCACGCCGTTGACGCGCACGGTCCCGCCGGTCGGCACGAGGATGCCGGTCAGCATCTTGATCGTCGTCGACTTGCCCGCGCCGTTCGGGCCGACGTACCCGACGGCCTCGCCCGCGGCCACGTCGAAGCTGACGTCGTCGACCGCGACAACGGTCTTGTACTCACGCCGGAATCGGCCCTTCTTGGAAGCGACGCGGAACTCACGCCGCAGCTGTCGTACCTCGATCACGATCCCGTCCCCCGGTAGTGCCTGACCGCGAAGCGCCAGAACGCGCCCGCGAACGCCGCCGCCACGAGCGCGACGAGCGGTGAGATCCAGCCGATCCAGCCCGGTGCGCCGAGCGGATCGGATCGCCCGAGCAGCGCCAGGCTCGGGTAGTACGCCACGAACGCACCCGGCACCACATATGCCATGAGGTAGCGCAGCCCCTTGGAGAACACCGTGATCGGGTACGACGTGAACGCGCCGCTGCCATAGGTCACCGAGTTCGCCAGCTCGCGGCTCTCGATCAGCCAGAAGCAGACCGAGCACGCGACGACCCACACCGATCCGAGGATCACGCCACCCGCGAGCGGTGCGACCACCACCAGCAGGACCTTCCATGGCGTCCAGTCGATGTTGACGTGCGTGAGCGCGTACGCCAGCGTCACCACCCCGGCGAACACCCGGCCGACGCGTCGCAGCCGGATGTCCGTCGACATCATCTGCGGCAGGGTTCCCAAGGGGCGCAACAGGACCGCGTCGAACGTGCCGCTGCGGATGAACGTCGGCAGGTCGTCGAGCTGCCCGGCGACGAGGTCCGCGAAGCCGAACGCGATGGCGGCGATCGCGAACATCAGCACCACCTCGTCCACGCCGAACCCGCCCAGCGCATTGATCCTGGTGAACAGCACGAGGATCACGACCAGCTCGAAGGCCTGGGCGATCACCTGTGAGAGGCACTCGACCGCGAACGACGCCCGGTACGACATCTGCGACCGCACCCGTGCCGCGATGATCTTGCGGTAGACCGGCTCAGCCACCCTGGACCACCACCTTGCGCACGGCCCGGCGCAGCACGAGATGCCCGGCCACCAGCAGTGCCACGGCCCAGAAGGCCTGGTGTGCCAACGAGAAGTAGTCGCGTTCGAGGAACACGTTGATCGGCGCCTGCAGCAGCGCGGGGAAGGGCGTGGCCCACAACGCCACCTGCGCCCAGCCCGGATAGAACGCGACCGGCACGACCATCCCGCACAGCAGGCCGGACGTGACGTTCCAGAAGCTGACCAGCCCGCGGTTGTCGAGCAGCCAGAAGGTGGCCAGGTTGATCAGGAACCGCACGCCGTAGCACGTGACCAGCGCGAGCAGCGCGCTGACCACGAACAACGGCCAGGTCAGCGGGTGCTCCGGCCAGCGGAACGGGAACAGCAGCGCCCCGAAGGCGATCGGCGGCACGAGCCTGGTGACGACCGCGTACCCGGCGCGGCCGACGTCCTCGGCGAGCATCGCGGTCTGCAGGTTCCACGGGCGGTACAGGTCGACGACCACGTCCCCGGTGCGGACGCGGGTCGCCAGCGTCGTGTCGCCCCAGAGCAGCACGAACCCGAGCAGGCCCTGGCCGAGCCAGACGTAGGTGTAGGTGGCAGCGATGTCGTAGGCGGCGATAGTGCCGCTCGCCGTCCGGACGGCGGCGGTGAGCACGGCGGCGCGCAGCAGGCCGAAGACCACGTTCGTGGTCATCCCGGCCAGCATCGCTTGGCGGTAGGTCGAGTAACGGCGGAATCCGGCGATGATCAAGTCGGCGTGGACACGCACGTCGTCCCACGTTAGGGCCTGTGGCAAGTGATTTTTTCAGGACCCGAAGGCGCTCGTGGTGACCTCGCCGCCCTCTTCGGGGGAGGCGAGGCAGTGGAAGTAGTTGCGCTTGCCGTCGGCGAACCCGACCGCGGCGATCTGCCACGTTGAGGTGTCGACGCCGGCGCGGGTGGCCGAGCCCATCGCGTCCTTGGTGCACACGGACGCGACCTCGGGCGCTTTCAGGAGCTCGTCGCTGGGGATCTTCGGAATCTCACCGGAGAACCAGCCGCCGCCGAACGCCTCCCAGTAGTGCTGGATCGAGCAGTCCCCGGTGCGTCGCGCGACCGCCGCCATGCCGCCGATCTCGGTGATGCCGTGGTAGCAGGTGGGCTGGGCCATGCAGTACTTGCCGGTGCCGCAGTCCTTGAGGAACGGCGGCGCGGACTCGAGCGTCGCGTTGTTCGCGCCGGTCGGGTTGTCGCCGGGCTTGTCCTTGTTCGTCCAGAGCACCACGCCCACGGTGATCGCCACGACCAGCGCCGCCGCGGCCGCGATCGGCCAGACCTTCTTGTTCGCAGGCGACGGTGGCGGCGGAGGCGACAGATGTGGCACGGACTGGACGGCCGGGAGCCGCAGCTCGTCGCGCAGCTGTGCCGCGCTCTGGGTGCGCAGGCTCGCGTCCGGGTGCAGTGCGCGGACGAGCACGTCGTGGAGTTGTTGCGGCACACCGGGAACCGGCGGCACGGGCGAGCGCAGCACGTGACCGAGGTGGTCGAACGACTCGATCGGCCACGGCACCGGCCGCGGCGGCTTGCCCGCCAGCAGGTCGTAGAGCGTGGCGGCCAGCGAGTACACGTCACCGGCCGGGGTGGGCGCGGCCATGGCGAACCCCTCGGGCGGCGCGTAGCTCGGGCTGAGCGCGTCGCGGCTGACGGAGCTGCCGCCCTCCGCGTCGAGCAGCGCGGCGAGGCCGAAGTCCGCGAGCTTCGCGGTGCCGTACCGGTCGACGAGGATGTTGCCGGGCTTGATGTCGCGGTGCAGCACGCCGTCCGCGTGCGCCGCGGCGAGTGCGTCGGCGAGCTGGACGCCCAGCTGCCGGACCTCTTCGGGGTGCATCGGACCGCGTCCCGCGAGCGAGCCCTCGCACAGCTCCATGACGAGGTAGGGCGTGCCCTGCGGCGTGATGTTCGCGTCGTACACCGCGACCACGTTGGGATGTCCGGAGAGCCGGGCCGCCGCGTGGCCCTCGCGCAGGAACCGCTTGCGGTCGCGCTCGTTGGCCAGCACCCGGTTGTCGATCTTCACCGCGACGTCGCGGCCGAGCTGCGGCTGGTGCGCCCGGTAGACCGTCGCGAAACCGCCCTCGCCGAGCGGTCTCAGGTTCGTCAGTCCCGGGATCAACGGTAAGTGCACCGGCGCAGCGTACGTCTGCGCCGGTGCGCCGCTGTCAGGAGTGGCTGTACCACCGCTGGTTGCTGTCACCGTTGCACCAGTGCGTCACGACCGCGGTGCCGTTCGAGGTACCGCGACCCCGCACGTCGACGCACTGCCTGGTGTCGGCCAACGGCTTGAACGTCCAGTAGCCGTTGGTCCTGGTGCCCCGGAACTTGTGGCTGCGGCTGTCGTCGCACGGCCCGGTGGTCATCTGGTTGTCCAGGCCCGTGTACCAGAGGCACTTGAGGGTCGCCCGGTTGCGGAACGCGAAGAGACCGCCGCCGTAGCTGTAGGTCTGCCACCGCTGGTTGGCGTGGCCGTTGGCGCGCCAGATGTCGACCCGGTTGGCCGACTGCGCGAGGTCCAGCCGCATGCCGCCCGCGTGGCCGGGCGACCACTCGTACGTGCCCTTCCAGCCGGGCGCTGCCGCTTCCCCCGCGTCAGCGACCGCCGACGGCGCGGACATCGCTGCCACAGCGGCGATGCCCGCGACGACCAGCCCCACCCTCTTGATCATGTCCTTCACTTGACCTCCCCTGTCGGTGTTGCAAGGACGAGGTCAACGCTAGGAACGGCCACGGTTTCGCGTGACGGTCGATCAACCCACAAATCAGAGATCTTCGAGCCGGACGAGCCCGTCCTGCACCGCGCGGGCCACCAGAGCGGCTTTCGTGGGAGCCGGCCGGCCGGCGTTGGCGTACCGGATCCGCGCCCGATCGATGTAGCTGTTCACCGTCCGCACGGACAGGCCGAGCTTGCGCGCCACCATCTCCTTGGACTCGCAGGCGAACCAGCTGACCAGCACGTCCACCTCGCGCGGCGTGAGCTGCGCGCGGTCGGCGCGGCTGTCGGTGCTGAGCGCGCGGGCCATCGTCGGCGGTGTGCACGGCAGGTTGTGGTGTGCCGCGTGGATGGCCGGGATGAGGTGATCGGGTCCCTCGGCCTTGGTGAGGTAGGCGAACGCGCCGATGTCCAGGCACGTCAGCACGGAGTCCCGGTCGTCGCGCATGGTGTAGACGATCACCTGCCGACCGGCGTCGACCAGGCGCCGCAGGTCGCCGAACGCCGGCACCTGACCGTCCAGCATCAGGTCGAAGACGATCACGTCCGCGGCGCCGCCCGGTCCCGTCCAGGCCACCGCGGGCGTGGCGCCCACCTCGACGACCTCGACTCCCGCCTTCGCGCACCACGCCTCGACCCCCGCCACGATCGCGGGGTGGTCGTCGATCACCACGATTCTTGTCGGCGCCACACGGCCTCCACCCAGATCCGCCCACCGTCCTCGATGCATGTGACGGTGACCGGCCCCTCCTCGATCCGTTGTACCGGAACGGATTTCCGGGCGACGACGCTGACGGTCACCGTGTCCGGCGTGCCGAGCACGGTCACGCGTGCGCTGTCCTCGGCCGTCGCCAGCACCCGCATCGCCTCGTTCGTGAGCGCGCGGCGGATCTCCACCGGCGGGATCGGGTGATCACCGCAGGTGTCCAGCGACACCACGACACCCCGTCGTTCCGCGAGCTCGACGCACGCCCGCAGTTCGTGCACCAGCGGATCCGGCACGTCGTCGTGCTCGGCGAACAACCGCCGCATCCGCGCGGCCTCCACCGCGTATTTGGCTTTCTCCGGCGGTTCTTTGCCGAGGTTTTCCAGCAACGGCACAGCCGTGTGTGCGAGCGCCGCGTACCGCGCTTTGCGATCGGCGTGCAGCTGGTCCGCGATCGCTTCCGTGGTGCGGACCTGCTCGTCCCGTGCCGCGCTCGCGGCCACGTCCGCGGCGAGCTTCCGCAGGATCATCGTCGCCACCACGAACGGCACCTGGTAGCCGAGCACGACCGTGGTCACGACGACGAACCCCGCCACGTCGTTCCCCGTCGCCGCGACGTAGGTAAGGCTCAACGCCACGTGCGCGCCGAGGAACACGAACGTGCCGCGCGTGCTCTTGTCGAGCAGGAGCAGCAACCCGAACCAGCCGATGAGACCGTACGACCACTCGGACTCCGACATCACCTGCTCGGTGTGCACGCCCGTCACCGCGAGCACGGACGCCACCACCGTCGCCGCGAGCAACAGCCAACGTGTCGTCTTGAGTTCGATGTTCCTGGCCAGTGCCGTGCCCGTGATAAGCGTGACGGCGGTGAGCAGCCCGAACGCGACGAGCTCCTGGTCCGGTGATCGATAGGTCGCGAGGTTCGCGATGAGCAACGGCAACGCGAACCCGCCCAGTGAGGCCACGGTGATCAGCAGCGCCGCGAGCCGGATACCCCGGCCGGTCGTCTCAACCATGCGGCCACTCCAGCGTGACGCGGGTGCCCGTTCCGGTGCTGATTTCGGCGGTGCCGCCGGCGCTGGTCATGCGGTCCACAATGGACATTGAGATTCCCCTGCGGTGCGGGGAGATCTCTGCGGTATCGAAGCCTCGCCCCGCGTCCGCGATCTCAACGACCAGCCGGTCTCCGTTGTCGATGCTCACGGTCGCGACGCCGACACCGGCGTGCCGCGCGACGTTCGTCAACGCCTCGCGCACCGACCCGCAGATCGCGATCGCGGCCGCCGAGGGCATGGCGTGGCTCGGGGGAGCCTTCAGGTCGACCTTGACCGGCGCGTGCCGAATCACCTCGTCCAGCAGGGGAATGAGGTCGACCTCGCCCTCCGGCCAGGTCTTCTTCAGCGCCTCGATGTCCCGCCGTGCCCGTTCGGCGAGCCACGGCTCGTCCCCGTCGACCATGCCGGCCCCGACCGCGAACAACGTGGCCGCGGCCGTGTCGTGCAGAACCGCGAGGTGCTCACGTTCATCGGCCCGCCGAGCCGCCGTGACCGCTGCCGCGCGTCGGGCCTTCTCAGCCGTTTCCGCGGCCCGGTCGGCCTGGCGTGCGCCTTTGAGCACCAGCAGGAACACCGCCCGCGACATCGCGGCCTCGGCGAACGTCCACAGCACGATCGGAACCTCTGTTGCCGTGCCTCCGATCATGGTCGCCGCGACCAGCACGGTCGTGATGGCGACACCCTGTGCCGTCGACGTGAACCACTGGTGCGCCACCGCCGTGATCGACACCGCGGCGAGCACCCAGTTCCGGCTGTCCGCCAACACCTCCGGCGGCACGACCCACGTCTGCGCCAGCCCCAGCGCCGCGATCACCGCGGTGTCGGTCGCGACAGCCTTCGTGCGGAAGAAGACGACGCCCCAAACCGCGACTATCGCGATCGCGAGGTGCGGCCGCTGCACCATCGCGACCACGCACAGGCAGAGCAATACGGTCGTACGCAGGTAGAGGGCGAACCGCCGCCCGGTCGCGAGCGTTCGCTCCTGGGCGGCACCGATCACTCCACCGACGATTTCACGTGGTGGGCACGGTTACCGCGTCCGTTCAGCCGCTCTTGGCGGCGGCCTTCGCGGCCTTCTTGAACTCCCGCACCTCGAGCAGCGACTTCCCGTCCGTCACATCGGCGACGCTGCGCCGCGAGTCCTGCTCGCCGTAGTGCCCGGCGGCCTCCCGCCAGCCCTTGGGCTCGATCCCGAACTGCTTGCCGAGCAGCGCGAGGAAGATCTTCGCCTTCTGCTCGCCGTAACCGGGCAGGTCCTTGAGCCGCTTGAGGACGTCCTTGCCGCTACCGTCCGCCCAGATCTTGGTGACATCGCCGTCGTACTTCTCGATCAGGTACTGGCCAGCGCCTGCACGCGCTTGCCCATCGAGCCGGGGAACCGGTGCACGGCGGGCGGCGTGGACATGACCTTCGCGAACTCGTCGGGGTCCGCCTCGGCGATGCGGTGCACGTCGAGGCCGCCCATGCGGTCGGCGATGACCTTCGGGCCGGAGAACGCCTTCTCCATCGGGATCTGCTGGTCGAGCAGCATGCCGGTCAACAGGGCGAACATGTCCGACGCGAGGAGGGCGTCCGCGTCGGGGTTCTGGGCCAGGCACAGCTTGCGGGTCATGGCGGTCATGGTGTCACGGCGATCCGTCCTTCGCTTACCGCGCTCATGCGGAATTCGCCGGCCCGGATCGGGGAGAACTTCGGGATGCCGGACCTTTAACCGGTCGGCGCCTTGTCGCCCTTGAACAGCCGCTGTTACGTTCGGGATCATGCCGGTCAACCCTGCGTAGCGGATTGAGGTGGTTCGGTGTCGACGGACCACATTCGCCGCCGGTCTCCGCACGCGCGGTGGAAACGACTGAGATGGTTTCCCCAGCCGCGTTCCCGTTACGTGCTGCTGCTTCTGCTGTGCCTGCTCGCGCTGGCACTGATGTTGCTCGCATTCGCGCGGCGATTATCGGACTATCCCGAGAACATCGCGATCAACCTCGGCGCCGATCTCATCGGTGCGATAGTCACCATTTTCGTGATCGGGCCGCTGATCAATCGGGCGGACGACGGCCGCGTGCGGGAACACCCGCGGCTGGACTACCTGTGGTACGTCGACCGGGTCGCCGGCGCGCGGTCGGTCGTGCGGGTGCTCGACACGTTCTCCAACATCCTCGACGGGCCGCACACACCGCGGTTCTTCCAGGCCGCGGAACGTGCGCTGCACCGGGACGCCGCGGTGCAGATCCTGTTGCTCGACCCGGACTCGCAGGCCGCCGCGCAACGGGCGCAGGAGCTCGGTGACGCCGAGCTGCGCCGGGAGATCATGCGGAATCTGCGGGCGCTGTGGGATTTCCGCGCGCATGTTCTGCCGGAACGCCTGCGGGAGAACTTCGACGTCCGGGTGTATTCGGCATCGCCGTCGATCGCGCTGTACCGGTGGGACGAGAAAGCGCTGGTGTCGTTCTTCCCGCTCGGCCGGTTGTCCGGGCAGGGCACACAGCTCGAGGTGACCGTCGGCTCGCCGCTCGGTGAGTTCGTCAACGAGCGGTTCAACGAGATCTGGGCCGCGGGCCGGGACATCGACGACTTCATGATGATGCCGGTTACCGTGCACTCGTCGCAGCCGGTGCGGGAGTTCGAGCTGGAGTACGTCGAGCTGGATTCGGTGCTCTACGTCGCGGACGGCCGGATCGTGGCGGAGATGGCGCGCCACCGGAACGAACCGTTGGTCGCGCACTGCCAGCGGGGCCGGGCGGTGCTCACCGAGCTGACGATGGTCGACGACGGTGACGCGAAGCTGATGGCCGCGCTCACCGAACGATTCCAGGAGAAGTACGGGCACCGCGGGGACGTCTTCGTGTGCTTGCAGCCGATCACCGATCGGGTGCAGGAGAACGGAAAACGCCTGGAGCGGTGGTAGGTTGCGGTGGCGCAGTCAGCGCGCCGTCGAGGTCGGAGTGGAAGCGAAAGTGACCCGGTATCGCGCGTATACGGCGCACCAGTTGGAAAAGCTCACCGCGCGAACGCACTTTTCCGCTGAAGATCGGCTCGCCATGCGCGCGGTTGCGGCTGTGCTTCCGTTTCGCAGCAACGAATACGTCGTCGATGAACTGATCGACTGGATGGCCGTTCCCGACGACCCGATCTTTCGACTGACGTTTCCGCAGCCGGACATGCTCGCCGAGCCGGACCTCAACCGAATGGTGGATCTCCTGCGGCGCGAGGCGAATGCCGGTGAGGTGCGGGCCGCGGCCAACGAGATTCGCCTGGGACTGAGCCCGCATCCCGGTGGTCAGGTCGAGCTCAACACGCCCCGGCTCGAGGGCGACAACCTGACCGGGATGCAGCACAAATATCCGGAGACGCTGCTGTTCTTCCCGCGTCAGGGCCAGACCTGCCACGCCTACTGCACCTATTGTTTCCGGTGGCCGCAGTTCGTCGGTGAACCGTCGATGAAGATGGCGACCGACGACGTGGACGCGTTGTGCTCCTATCTGTCGGCGCATCCGGAAATCACCAGCGTGCTGATCACCGGTGGCGATCCGCTGGTGATGAGCGCGGACGTGCTCGCGCGTTATGTGGAACCGTTGCTCGACAAGCGTTTCGAGTCGCTGGAATCGATCAGGATCGGCACCAAGGCGCTGTCCTACTGGCCCTATCGGTTCGTGTCGGATCCGGATGCCGACGACCTGCTGCGGCTCTTCGAACGCGTTGTCGCGTCCGGCAAACACCTCGCGCTGATGGCGCATTTCTCGCACCCCAACGAACTCGCGCCGCAGGTCGCCCGCGACGCGTTGCGGCGGGTGCGGGAGACCGGCGCGGTCGTGCGGTGCCAGGCGCCGCTCATCCGCGGGGTGAACGACGACGCGGCGGTGTGGGCGGACATGTGGCGCCGGCTCACGCGGTTCGGCGCCGTGCCGTACTACATGTTCGTCGAGCGGGACACGGGGCCGAAGGACTACTTCGCCGTGCCGCTCGCCCGCGCGTACGAGATCTTCCGCGACGCCTACCGCCAGGTGTCCGGTCTGGCGCGCACGGTGCGCGGCCCGATCATGTCGGCCACGCCGGGCAAGGTGATGGTCGACGGGATCGCCAACGTCGCCGACCAGGAGGTGTTCGTGCTGCACTTCGTGCAGGCGCGCAACCCGGACCTGGTCAACCGGCCGTTCTTCGCGAAGCTCGACCCGTCGGCGGTGTGGCTGTCCGACCTCGAGCCCGCGTTCGGCGCCTTCCCCTTCTAGGCCCCGGCGACCCGGACCTCCGAGATCACCTGACGCACCATCAGCCGCAGCGCCTCGCGGTCGACGGTGCCGGCGTCCTCGGCCAGCCACTCGCCGATCTCCTGCACGAACTGTTCGGGTGTCATCGGCGGCACGTCGACGTCGAGGTACGGGTCGGTGCCTTACCGGCACCCATTCGTCTTAAATCTGGCCTTACCGATATCGGTCAATAGTAAAGGTGGAAGCGTTCCGGCGTCTAGTCGAGTTCAACTCAACAATAGGGCTATACGGGTGGGTCGCTCGCGGGATCCATCTTCGGCTTAGGGTTGGCAAGACTTTCCATTGCAACGTTGTAGTAAGCGTTGATGCTGTTTAAACCGCGATAGAGATCATTTAGCGGAATTTGAGGGCCTTCAGAAGTGCTTGGCCAGCAGGTAGTACGCGCATGGTAACCGAACGCCTCACGTCGATGATCTGCTTCATGACTCAGGCCTAGGAGGCTTAGTAGTCGAGGGTGCCCCTTGCGTTTTCTTGAGCCGTGCGCTACGTCCTCTTCTGCACTCTCGCCTTCTGTTGCGCTCATTACAGTTCCGATCTGTCTCAACATTAGTTCCTCCAATTTTATCAGATCTGCGCAAGAGTCACGCTCGAATGTAAGGCGTTCGGGTCATAATGGATGCGTATTCCCACGTTAGCGTGAAGCATCTGAAGCCCACGACGGCGGCGTTGAGCACGGAGAGTGAGGCGATAATTCCCCAACCAAGATCAGTAATGCCTAGAAAGCTAAGCGAGTGTGGTACGACATGCCATTGAAAGCTCGAAGGCGCGGTTTTATGTGCCATATAGAGACCGGCGGCGGAAATCGACAATACAGCGGTGAACAGAAGGCAGATCCTGGCCGACATCGTCCCTTCCAACAAACGCTGTGTAGGCGATCCGAAACCGAGCCACGTCGCCGCGAGCGCAGGAAACGCCAGAAGGAAAGCGGGTGCATCCGTGCCGGGATCAGCCACGCGTGAATTTACGAAGCCAACCAGGCAGATAATCGCTGCTGACGCCAATGCGGTAACAAGTGCCCGGAGTGTCGACCCAGGTGGCACCTCAAAATATCTGAACCGAAGGGATGGACTTTCTTTGGGTTGGAGGGCCGGCATGTATCTAGAGTAGAAGTGGGCGTGAGACTGGCCGAGCCTTCGGCGGAATCGGCAGTGTGGAGGGGTGGGTGCATTTACTGCAGTGCGGCGCAGTAACTTGTCGATCCCGAGCGGTTCCTGTCTGGCTAGGTACAGGCCCTCTGGGGCATGGACATGTAGGTGATAGCTCTGGCAGCTGCTAGCGTTGGCGATATCGATGGTGAGGTCAACGGGCCTCGCGCCAAGTCCAAGTCTCACTGCGCCTGCAACGTTCCACCTTTTTTTGGAGCGCTGGCTGGTTAGTTTCAACTCCGGTATGAGAATCTGTTCGTACCTGAATTGCGTCCTCTTGTCGGAAGTCAGTGAAAGTTCGATCACGATGGCATAGTTGAGTGTTAGGCGTCTGACGAGCTCAGCAGCTATGTCACGGGCGGCCTTATTGGGAACGTCGAGGACACGCAGCTTTTCTGCTGCGCTAGTGTCCGGTTGCTCGCCGAGCTTCAATCGGCGAGATATGATTGCTTGGAGGGCAAGGAGTTCAATGTCTGCAACGTTCTTAGGGAGACGTTTGTCTGGGCTGTTTTCATCGATAGCGCAAGCGCTCATGAGGAGAATGCGTAGTGTGCTTGCGACGAGAGTAAGCTGCTCGCGATAGCAGAGCGAACTGATCTGTTGTCCGCTTGAGTCATAAAATTGGAGATCGTCATGCAACTCGCCTTTTGGTGGAACCAGAGCGGGAATTAGAATGTTGGCTCCGCCGTTCGTTGCGCTGAGGTTATGGGGCAGTTGTACCTCGACGAGGGCGGATTGTCTTATTGATCGGCGTTCCGGGACGTAGTCTTCGATGACACGACGTCGAAGTTGTGACGGAGCAATTACTGCTAAGGCAAACACCATGGCCTGTGCGGATGTGATCTTGCGCCCTTTTCCGGCTAGCCATTGCAACTCTGCGGCGCGGGTTGTTGGTACCTGATGTCGCGGAAACCGTTCATCCTTTGGGCTATGAAATGATCTCAGGTGAAAAAGCCAAGCATATATCGAGTAAGAAGCCAGGCAGGCGACAAATAGCCAGGCGGAACCAGATATATCCTCAAGGAGCTCCTTGGGGCGGCCAACCTTCACGCACACCCAAATAAGTAGCGCGCAGTTAACGAATCCCCAGCTGTGCCTGAACGTTGTGCGCATGATTTCTCCTGGTGACGGTAAGTATCTACAGCTTGTCTGCCACATCGGCGTGCGGCTACCATGAGTTACCCACGCTAGGGCTGTTCACCCGAATGGCCCATTGTGAGCGATTAGTGAGGTTAATAGCGCAGTGCGTTAACGATCTCAGTTCGGCGGGGAGAGCAAGATTCTTTGCAATAGCTAGGCATCGTTGCGGCGATTGTTGACCTAGTGGCGCACAGCACGTGACCGGTTGGAGGACGAGTTCGAGGCGAACCAGCCTGTGTTCAGGCCCCGGCGACCCGGACCTCCGAGATCACCTGACGCACCATCAGTCGCAGCGCCTCGCGGTCGACGGTGCCGGCGTCCTCGGCCAGCCACTCGCCGATCTCCTGCACGAACTGTTCGGGCGTCATCGGCGGCACGTCGACGTCGAGGTACGGGTCGGTGGTGATGTCGCCGGCGCGGTTGGGGTAGATGACCAGGGCGCCCCGGACGTCCAGCCACGGCAGGGCCTCGCGGAACGCCTCGACGCCCTCGGGGAGCTGCATGCCGCCGCCGCGGAACGGGTGGCCGTTGCGCCACAGGGTGCCGTCGGCGTCGGCGGTGTAGTGGCCGGGGAGCCACGTCTTCGACTCGATCAGCACCAGCTTGCGGCCGCACAGCACGGCGTGGTCGACGTCGGCGAACACCGAGCCGGGCCACGCTAGGCCGTGGAAGATGCGCGCGGCGGGGATGTGCGACAGGTATTCGGTGAGCAACTGCGCCGTCAGCCGTTCGCGTCTGTGTTCACCCGGACGGCCGAAAACCGTGTTCCCGTCGTATTCGGACGCGAACGCGCGCTCGGCCCGGAAGGCGGCTACGTACCGGCGTCCCAGCCGGAACAGGCCGTAACCGGCGGCGCCGATCACGCCCAGCCACACCGTGATCAGCAGCGGCGTCAGGGGTAGCGCCAACGGGGCCAACAGGGTGAACCAGCCGGCGAGCGCGAGGGCAGCGGGAGCGTGGCCGAGGCTGGAGGTCGGGACGTAGCGGATGCGCTGCGCCGGGTCGATCTCGTGCCACCAGTCCAGGTCGTCGAGGTCGACGCGCGGCCGCGGCGGCACGTACGTCGGGTCGTCGCCGAAGTCGCGCAACCTGCCCGTTCGGCCGGTGCGGCGCGGTCGAGGCCGCGGCGCCGGGCGCGTGCGGACGACCGTGGGCCGGTCGTAGTCGGCGCGGCGCACCGGGTCCTTCAGCGTCTCGTAGGCCTCCTGCAACATGCGGAAACCGCCCGCGGTCCCACCCGCGTCCGGGTGCATGACCTTGGCGAGGTTCCGGTACGCCGACTTGATCTCCGCAGCTGACGCGTTGCGGCTTACTCCGAGCAACTCGTAGTAGTCGACCCCGCGCACGACACCGCCCATCTTTCGCGTTGTGCCACGCACCTTATTGGGTCACACACTTTCGCCGGGCATACGGCCACTCGATCCGGGGATAGTGTGTGATCAGTGCCATGGGGCCTGTAGCGCAGTGGTCGTCGCGCCCTCCCCCGGGAGGGAACACGCCGGTTCGAATCCGGCCGGTCCCGCCTCGCTGGCGGACACGTGTGTCCGCGGAATGCGCGGACCATCGCCGGGCTCGGGTGTTTTGTGGGGGCCGAGCCCCCACACCCCCGCCGGGGGCAAGCCCCCGGACCCCCGTGGCGGTCGCTGGACCCTCCCGGTGCACCTGGACCCGTGGCGCACACCGGATCCCGTGGCCCCTCCGCACCCTGACCCACCTCCTGGGCCCCGTGGCGCACTCTGCGGACTCCCGCGGCGAATCCCGCACCCCGAGCCCCCCCATCTCCAGACCCCGCGACCCACCCCTGAATTTCGTTTCGTCCAACCTGGAAGCGGTTTCGCGGTCGTTGGGCATTGACTCAATGGTCTAGTCCACTTAGCTTGAGAGTGCGCCGCCGCGCTGTCACCCACCGAGGAGACCGTATGTTCAGGCGCAGAACGCTTGCCGCGGCAGTGGCACTGCTCGCAGCGGCAACGGTTGTCACCCCCGTGCAGACCGCGCAGGCGGACGTCGGCGCGCAGGCCATCACCAACCGGGTCGTCGGCTACTTCGTCCAGTGGGGCGTCTACCAGCGCAACTACCACGTGAAGAACATCCGCACGAGCGGTTCGGCCGGCAAGCTCACCCACATCAACTACGCCTTCGGCAACGTCACCGGCGGCCGGTGCGCGCTGGGCGACGCGTACGCCGACTACGACAAGTTCTACGACGCGGCGTCCAGTGTGGACGGTACTTCGGACACCTGGGACGCGGGTGCGCTGCGCGGCAACTTCAACCAGCTGCGCAAGCTGAAGAAGCTGAACCCCGGCCTGAAGGTGCTCTTCTCGTTCGGCGGCTGGACCTGGTCCGGTGGCTTCGGGCAGGCGGCGGCCAACGCGGCGGCGTTCGCGGACTCCTGCTACAAGCTCGTCGAGGACCCGCGCTGGGCGGACGTGTTCGACGGCATCGACATCGACTGGGAATACCCCAACGCGTGCGGACTCTCCTGTGACGCCAGCGGTTACGGCAGCTTCAAGACCCTGATGCAGGCCGTGCGCAACCGGTTCGGCTCCGGCAACCTCGTCACCGCCGCGATCACCGCGGACGCGAGTACCGGTGGCAAGATCGACAAGGCCGACTACGCCGGTGCGGCGCAGTACGTCAACTGGTACAACCCGATGACGTACGACTTCTTCGGCGCGTGGGCGGCGCAGGGGCCGACGGCACCGCACTCGCCGCTCACCAGCTACCCCGGCATCCCGCAGCAGGGATTCTGGACGGACGCCGCGATCCAGAAGCTGAAGAGCAAGGGCATCCCGTCCGGCAAGTTGTTGCTGGGACTCGGGTTCTACGGTCGCGGATGGAACGGTGTCACGCAGTCCGCGCCGGGCGGCACGGCCACCGGGCCGGCTCCGGGAACCTACGAACAGGGCATCGAGGACTACAAGGTCATCAAGGGTCGTTGTCCCGCCAACGGATCCGTCGCGGGCACGTCGTACGCGAAGTGCGGCAGCCAGTGGTGGAGCTACGACACACCGGCCACGGTGAAGAGCAAGATCTCGTGGGCCAAGGGTCAGAACATGGGCGGCGTGTTCTTCTGGGAGCTCTCCGGTGACACGACGAACGGCGAACTGATCAGCGCCATCCGTTCGGGTATCGGCTGACGCGGGTTCGGTGACCGAGGGGCACGAAAACCGTGCCCCTCGAGTTGCCGCCCCGACCGACCTGGCGCACCCTGCCCGCATGGCGACCTGTGACGTATGCGGAAACGACTACTGGATGGCCTTCGAGGTGCGCACCGTCGGCGGCGGCGTGTACCACTTCGACAGCTTCGAGTGCGCGATCCAGAAGCTGGCGCCGCGCTGCGAGCACTGCGACTGCCGGATCCTCGGCCACGGGGTCGAGGTCTCCGGCCAGTTCTTCTGCTGTGCGCACTGCGCCCGTGAAGGCGCCTCTCTGGGCGCCGAGATCCGGGACACCGTGGGCGCGCATCCCGGCTAGAAAAAATCGGTGGAACGGCGCCGCCGTGCACCGTTACCGTCCCCTGCCAGACCAAGTCGTCTAGCAGGGGACGTGCCGTTGTACACCGTGTGAGACCTCCCAAGCGCTGAATTCGTCGCGCGTGCGCCTTTGCGCCGCGCTTCTTTTTGCTGCGGATTTCTCACAGAGATCGGTGTACTTCTGTGCTCAAAAACTGGTTGGTCATGCCCACCGCTCTGCCCCTCGTTCGCCGTCGTTGCCACGTGTGCGCGTCCGAACGCTTCCGGGCCAGCGGGAAGTTTCGCGTCAACGCGAACCACAAGGTCCTCGACGCCTGGCTCCTCGTGCTGTGCACGGGTTGCGGGGACACCGCGAAGCTCCCGCTGCTGGAGCGAGTGCACGTGCGCTCCGTGCGACCCGAGCTGCTGGACCGGCTGCACGACAACGACGCCGGCCTGATCGCCGAACTGCTCCAGGACCCGGTCGTGCAGCACCGCAACCGCATCGCGCTGGACTGGGACAACGCCTGGCGCCTGGACACCGGCGGAACGGATCACCTGGACCGCGAGGTGATCGACATCTCGGTCCGCTTCGCGGCGCGGATCCCGGTCCGGCCGGTGCGACTGATCGCCGAGGGGTGCGCACTGTCGCGGGCCGAGGTCGAGCGGCTGATCACGGACGGCAAGCTCGTCTCGGCGGTCCGGTTGAACAGCAAGATCTCCAGCGACTTCACCTTCACGCTGAAGCGCGAAGCGCCGAACCACTGAAGCACTGAGGCCTGTCCGGCGGGATCCCGCCGGACAGGCCCAGGCCTAGTCGATCTCGAGCACCAGCTTGCCGTCCCGGAAGAACGGCTGGAGGTTCCCGCGCGTGTCGACCGCGGTGATGCCGTGCGGCAGCACCTGTTCGATCGCGCTGAACGCGAGGATGTCCGACACACCGTGCCTGCCGCGCAGCGAGCGCTGGCCGGGGAACCGCAGCGCGCGGCCCTCACGGCGCTGTTTGTGCGCCGACACGGCCTGGGCGGCACCCAGTCGCAGCATCTCCGGGCCGCCGACGAACCCCGACGACGACGCCACGCCGAACCCCTGCGCGACGAGCGTCGCCAGCACGGCCTCGGACGGCGCCAGCGGCAGCATGAAGGACATCGCGTGGTGGTCGTTGACATCGTGCACGCACACCGTTCTGGCGGTGGTCAGCAGCGTCTCGTGCAGCTCGATCGCGATCTTCTCTGCTTCCCAGCGGTTGTGGTGGCCGGCATCGGTCCCGAGCCAAGCGCTCACCTGACCTCCACGAAGATCGGATTGCTGTAACACCAGAGGTCCTCCCACGGGTTCGCCGCACCCGGCACGTCCGCCTGCGGCTCGAAGCCGCGATTGCCGTCGGTACCACGCAGACGCAGGTAAAACGGTTCACGAACGTTCCGGAACGTGTGCGTGAAGACGGCGTAGTGCCATCGCGGCTCGAACGATCTCGCCACGTCCACGCGAGGGCTGACCATAGCCGCAGGATCAGCGGATGGGCCGCTAACCGCGCCGCGAATCAGGTCGATTCGCCGCAGCCGGGGGATGAACCCCGCGCTGTTCGGGCGGGTAGCGAGACGTGCGCGTATGACGACTGTCACATCCGAGCCGCGCCGCACCCGCAGCCGCTCGCCGAGCGTCGCGCCGCCGCCCGTGCCGTAGACGCTGAACCTGAGGTCGTCGACGAGCCCGCCGTGCGACACCCACACGCGGCCCGCGCGCAGGCCCTCCATGACGGCGCCGCGCGACCGTCTGCGGGCGCCGACGACGGTCCGGCTGAACTCGCACGGGAAGAAGTCGACATACGGCGGCAGCACCTGCGGCACCGTGCCCTCGATCGGGTCGAGGTGCTTGCCGGCCAGGTCGAACTGGTCGCCGGGCTCGGGCACGCGGACGATCGTGTCGCGTGAGTTGAAGTGCGAGTCCGAGTTGCTGGTGATCCACCAGTTGCGGCCCTCGGCGAGCAGCGAGTCCCACACGCCGCCGACCTTCGCGGTCATCCAGTCGAACCCGCCGTACGTGCGGTAGGCCTCGGCCGGGAAGTTCGGCCACGAGTTCGAACCGGGGCTGTTCGCGTAGCCGCCGCGGTGCCCGCCCGGCCCGCGCAACGGGTCGCCGTCGCCCTGCGCACCAGGCGCGCCCTCCATCCCGACAACGATGTCAGGCGCCAGGTCGCGCAGGTTACGCAGCTCGTACGGCGCGATGCGGCCATTGCGCATCGGGTGGTTGACGAACACCAGTGCGGACTTCATGGTGCCGTTGCCGATCTTGGTCTGCAGCCAGCGGATCGCGTCGAGCGTCTTGGCCTCGTTCGCAGGCGTGGACGCCTCCTGGCCGTTCAACCGCCAGTCGAACTGCCGCTCGAAGTCGCGCAGCACCGCGGCCTCGTCCCGGCAGTCCTCGAAGAACAGCGTGCCGTGCTCGGCGCCGGGCATGTTCCACTCCATGCCGTGCCACAGCAGCAGCTGCGGGAACTTCCGCTGGGCGCGCCGCACGTCCTCGGCCGTGGCCTCGACGGAGTGCGCCTCGTGCGAGGAGTGCCCGTGGTCGGTGACGACGAGCCAGTCGGTCCCGTGCCGCAACGCGCCCCGGAGCTGCTGTTCGATCGTGTACATGCCGTCGTAGGAGTACTGCGTGTGCACGTGGTGGTCGCCGGAGAGCCACTGGTAACCCGACGACGCTTCCGCGCGTCCCGAACCGAGTGCTCCCGCCACCCCCAGCACGCCCGCTCCCT
Organism: Lentzea sp. NBRC 105346; assembly: GCF_030269605.1. Lineage (GTDB taxonomy): Bacteria > Actinomycetota > Actinomycetes > Mycobacteriales > Pseudonocardiaceae > Lentzea. The sequence goes on along the minus strand of NZ_BSTQ01000005.1, from coordinate 87,435 downwards.
GAAGAAAGCGGCGACGGGCAACTTCACGCACAGAGGCCTCCCCGGCAAGGACTGATCGCGGCGCGTGGAGGCTAGTCCGATTGGGTGAGGAGGAGGTATCCGCCGATTGGCTGGAAAGCGAACAGACTAAAGCGGAAGCAGGTCGAAACCCCTCAGGAACGGCAGAACACCGGTGTTCTGCAGGGCCGCGAGGCCCAGCCACACCGCGAGGATCGTCACGATCGGGCCGACGATCGCCATCTCGACCACGCCACCGGTCTTCATCCGCAGGATCTTCGGCGGCGCGACCGGGAACCACGTCTTGCCCGCGATCGGGATCGGCCAGAGCATCGGGCAGCCCTGTTCGGTGATCGCGTCACCGACGTAGTGCGCGACGCACCCGACGCCGACCGCGATGCCGCACGCCGCGGCGCTCGCGTCCGTCCGCGCGGTCCACGCGATCATCGCCCACGTGATGCCGCCGGACACGAGCGTGATCCACAACGCGTCCTGACGCGGGCACCAGTCGTTCATGATCCCGCGCACGGCGAGGCCGGCGAACAGGAACATCATCACCGGCAGCGCCCACTTCTGGCTGGTCTGCACGACCGTCGTCGTGAACACCGCCGCGAACACCGCGAAGATCAGCGTGTGGGTCAGCCCGCGGTGCCCGCCGTCGCGCTTGGAGTCCTTCTTCAGGCGCGTGGTGCGGTAGACGACGCTGCTCAGCGCGTTGATGCCGGCCGAGAACCCCTGGCTGATCGCGCCGAACGTGCGGGAGATCGTCGAACCGGGGTGGTCGAGGTCCGGCAGCAGCGCCGCGCCGGTCGCCAGCACCGCGCCGACGGCCCAGCTCTGCACGTTCAGCTGGCCGATGGGGTGGTTCGCGGCCAGCGCGGTCACCGCCGACCACGCCAGCAGTCCGCTCATCGCATGCGTTGGTCCGGTCGACAACCCAGCCGCCCCCTCTGCAAGATCACCTGAACGAGCGCACAGTAGCCGTGCGCACCGACAGTTCTCACGGATATCGCCCAGACCCGGCTCAACGGTCGATGGCCGGCCAGGGGCTGGACGTTGAGCGCGTGCCCCGGACAGGGCCAAGAGGCGGCGCGGCCCTGAACGGACGAGACTGGCGGCGGTGTTGCTCGGCGACGAGTGGATCCCTCCGGCCGGAGGACGGACCGCGCCGCCGTGTGACAGGGTGAGCAGGGTCGCAGACGGGCGCCGCCGGTTTACCAGTACGCTTGTCTTGCTTGCATCGTCGCGAGAGGAGCGCCCGCAGTTATGGGCAAGATCAAGGTTCAGGGCACCGTCGTCGAGCTCGACGGCGACGAGATGACCCGGATCATCTGGCAGTTCATCAAGGACAAGCTGATCCACCCGTACCTGGACGTCACTCTGGAGTACTACGACCTGGGCATCGAGCACCGGGACGCGACCGACGACCAGGTCACCATCGACGCCGCCAACGCCATCAAGAAGCACGGCGTGGGCGTCAAGTGCGCCACCATCACCCCGGACGAGGCGCGCGTCGAGGAGTTCGGCCTCAAGAAGATGTGGGTCTCGCCGAACGGCACGATCCGCAACATCCTCGGCGGTGTCGTCTTCCGCGAGCCGATCATCATCTCGAACATCCCGCGGCTCGTGCCCGGCTGGACCAAGCCGATCATCATCGGCCGTCACGCCCACGGCGACCAGTACAAGGCGACCAACTTCAAGGTCCCCGGCGCCGGCAAGCTGACGATCACGTTCCAGCCCGCCGACGGCTCCGAGCCGATCGAGCACGTCGTGACCGAGTACCCGGAGACGGGCGGTGTCGCGATGGGCATGTACAACTACAACAAGTCCATCGAGGACTTCGCGCGGGCTTCGTTCTCCTACGGCCTGCAGCGCGGCTACCCGGTCTACATGTCGACCAAGAACACGATCCTCAAGGCCTACGACGGCCAGTTCAAGGACATCTTCCAGAGGGTGTTCGACGAGGAGTTCAAGGCCGAGTTCGACGCCAAGGGCCTCACCTACGAGCACCGCCTCATCGACGACATGGTCGCCGCGGCCATGAAGTGGGAGGGCGGCTACGTCTGGGCCTGCAAGAACTACGACGGTGACGTGCAGTCCGACACGGTCGCGCAGGGCTTCGGCTCGCTCGGCCTGATGACGTCGGTCCTCATGACCCCGGACGGCAAGACCGTCGAGGCCGAGGCCGCGCACGGCACGGTGACGCGCCACTACCGCCAGCACCAGCAGGGCAAGCCGACCTCCACGAACCCGATCGCCTCGATCTTCGCGTGGACCCGCGGCCTCATGCACCGTGGCAAGCTGGACGGCACCCCGGACGTCATCCGCTTCGCCGAGGCGCTGGAGCAGACCGTCATCGAGACCGTCGAGAGCGGCAAGATGACCAAGGACCTCGCGCTGCTGGTCGGCTCGGACGCCGAGTGGCAGACCACCGAGGACTTCCTCGCCACGCTGGACGAGAACCTGCAGAAGAAGATGGCTTCCTTCTGATCTGACGGTTCGTTGAAGGGCCGCCCCGCACGCCGGGGCGGCCCTTTGCGCTGTTCGGGTGAGATGCGCCGGGTGCCGTAGCACGGTGCGCGAGCGGGTCGAAGACACCAGCGTGAACCTCGATCAGCTCAACCGGATCGCGGACATCGGCTGGGGCTGGGCGGTCGTCGGTGTCGTGCTGCTGCTCCTGCTGTGGGAGGGCGCGAAGAAGTGGCTGCCCGCGTTGGTCGAGAAGCTGGTCAAACGGATCGGCGCGGCACTCGCGGGCACCCGGATCATGCGCCGGCACGCGTTGCGCGCGTACCGCGAGCAGGTGGCGCTGACGTCCGCCAAGCTGCCCGTGCTGTTCACCGCCGACTTCGGCCTCGACGTCAGCACGATCTACGTGCCGCTGCAGGCGGTCGGCGTCAGCGGCGCCGACGACGCCTACCAGCAGATCCGCGACACCGAGCACGTGGTCGTCCTCGGTCCGCCGGGCGCGGGGAAATCCATGCTGCTGCGGCATTCCATGCTCACGTGGGCGCAGGGCAACGGCCGGGGCCGCGTGCCGGTGCTGCTGGAGTTGCACCGCTGCAACGGCAACACCAGCTCGCTCGAGCAGCTGGTCGTCGAGCAGTTCGAACGCGGCGGCTTCCCCAAGGCGCACCGGTTCGTCGACCGCGCGCTGCGCATGGGCGGGCTGGCGCTGCTGTTCGACGGTCTGGACGAGGTCAACGCCGCCGACCGCGACCGGGTCGCGGAACGGCTGCGCGACTTCGCCCAGGCCTATCCCGCGTGCCAGATCGTCGTGACGTGCCGCACCGCGATCTACCACCGCCAGCTCGCGCCGGACATCACCGCGACGTTCCACGTGCTGGAGTTCGACGAACGGCTCGTCCGGCGCTTCCTGCGGCAGTGGCCGGGACTCGACTCGGTCGAGCAGGTGATGACCGCGTTGCGGGACAACCCGAGGATCATGCAGCTTGCCCGGAACCCGTTGCTGCTCACCATGATCGCCTACCTGTACGGCAACGGGCAGACGCTGCCGCACTCCCGCGCCGAGTTCTACCAGGAGGCGACGCAGGAGCTGCTGAGCAAGCTCAAGCACACCGCGAACCGCTTCCCCGGTCCCGCGAAGAAGGCTGTGCTCAAGCGACTCGCCCTGGTGGCGCAGGACATCCCGGTGCACGACGCGGACCGCCGCACGTTGTCCTACGAACGCGTTGTCCAGGAGATCGGCGACCTGCTGCCCCGGCTCAACCTCGCGAGCGACCAGGTCGGCGCGGTGCTCGACGAGATCGTCACGCGCAGCGGCCTGCTGATCGCGGTGGACGGTGGCGAGCGCTACCAGTTCGCGCACCTCAGTTTGCAGGAGTTCCTCGCCGCCGAGGCGTTGAAGGACGATCCGGCCGGGCTGCTCGAGCGGTACCGGTGGGCGCCGGACGACTGGCGGGAGACCGTGAAGCTGTGGTGCGGCTCGGTGAGCACCGACTGCGCGCCGGTCGTCCGGGAGGTGTTCGAGCTCGACGACGTGCTCGCCTTCGAGTGCCTCGCCGACGCGCAGCTGATCGACGACGCGCTCGCCGACCGCATCACCCGGCACTTCCAGGAGCGGCTCGGCGACCTGCATCCCGCGGTCATCAAGGCATTCGGCGCGGTCGCGGCGGATCCACGGGTGCGCGGCCGCCGGATCTACAACTACCTGGTGAACGCGGCCTCGGAGGGCGGAGACCGTGGGCTGGCGGCGAAGCAGGCACTGGCCGCCACGAAGCTTCCCCAGGCGGCCGGCGTGCTGTTCCAGCTCGGTGCGTTCGACGAGCTGATCGCCATGGGCGACCTCGCCGTCGTGGCCTTGCGCGGTGTCCGTGACATGGCGGCGCCATCGGCGCTCCACCGAATCGGCACACCGGCGGCAGCGCTCGCGTTGAGCGAGCTCATCTGGAGCGATGACCCGATCGCCGCACGCGCGGCCTGGTACCTGGCGGAGCTGGTCTCCAGCCCGGACATCGAGCTGGCCCTGCGCGACGCACAGCCACGCGACGGCTGGCCGCGCAGTGACTGGGTATGGGCTCCGTTCGACGACGAGTCCGCGGACATCACCCGCACGATGGGCCGGATTGCCCATCTGGTGGCGGGAACAGTGGAGCACCCCTACCAGTGGGCTCCGCAGTACATCGATCCGCGGATCAGCGTTCCGCTGTGCGCGATGCACGTGGGGCGAAGTCTGAGCCTGCCCGCCGTGGTCATCGACTGGATCAAGGGTTTCGACAAGTTGCAGCGCGTGTCGGCCAACCGGGAACTGCCCGAGCACGTCGACCTCGCGCTGTCCGAGTGGGTCAAAGAGGCGACCGGAAGCAGCACGCATCGTCATCTCCTCCGCTGGATGGCCCCCCGGCTGCGCGCCCATCTCGTCGCGAACCTGCACCGGAACGACGTCGGGGTACGCGAGCGGGACTGGGTCGAGGTCCGCAGTGAGGACGACTCGTTCCGGCTGAACCGCAGTCCCGTCAACGTGCTGTGTCAGGCGCTCGTGGCGGGGTTCTGTGGCCTGGTGGTGTGGACGGCGATCGCGAAGACCGCACCGAGTTGGCTCATCTGGGGATGGGCCGGCTACGTGGTGATCACCGGGGCCGTTCTCATCGCGATCTCCTTCTCCGATGTCGGTCCGGTCGACGTCTTCATGGTGGCCTTGGCGACCTTTGACGAGTTCCGCCGCGGAGTGACCTGGGACGACTGGACGGCCTTCGCCAATGCGGTGGTGTGGATCCTGCTGTCGCTGTGGATACCCGCGGTCGCAGGCCTCGCGTACGTCACGGGCGGGTGGCTGTTCCTGGGCGCGCTGGCGGTCGTCGCCGTCCTGATCACCTGCCTGATGGTGCACGGCACCCGGCGGGAGCGGGCGGCCCGCAACCCGCTGCGCGGGCTCCTCGAGCTCGACGAGAGCGCCGCCCGCGCTCGCACCTCCGTAATCGCGGGCTGAAGCCCTTCACCCGTTCGGTGCGATTGCTGGGTGGTTCGGGCGACGCCGCCGCCGATCACGCCGAATAGGCGCTATATCTGCAGCGCAGGGCGGGTGCGACGCAGGAGGCGGCCAATGTTGGGCATCCCAGTCAGGGGCATGATCGTGATCGGGGTCCTCGGCGTGGCCGGGGTCATGTACCTGGTCAACGGCGGCAAGCCGATGCAGGACACGAACGGTCCGCAGATCTGCAAGATCACGGTGACCGCCGACATCCTGAACGTGCGCAGCGGTCCGGGCGACATGCAGCCCATCGTGTCGACGATGCAGCGCGACGCGGTGGCCAACGCCGAGGGGCGCGTCGAGAACGGGTACCGGATGCTGAGCGACCGGCGGTGGGTCAGCTCGCAGTTCGTGGCGCTCACGTCGGACAGCACCTGCAAGTAGCAGTCCACACGCGACTGTCCAATTGAGACAGATGACGGGTGTGCGTCCCAACTGGCTTGTACGGTGCGCACCCTATGTCGCACACGCCACCGATGGTCTCCGGCGCCAAGCCGGTGATCGGCCATCTCGCCGAGTTCTTCGCCGCGCCCGAACGCCTGATCCGGCGCGGTCACGCCGAGCACGGCGGGCTGTTCTCGCTGGACCTGCCCGGACGTCGGGCCGTCGTGCTGCTCGGTCAGGAGCGCAACCGGTTCTTCTACGGCGAGACGGACAAGAGGCTGTCGATCCGGGTCGCCTATCCGTTCTTCGACCGGATGTTCGCGCCCGAGTTCTACGTCTTCGCCGACCCCGAGGAGTACCGGCGCCAGCGGGGCATCGTCCTGTCGCGGTTCCAGGGCGCGCAGCTCGACGGCTACGTCGCGGCGATCGAGTGCGAGACCGCGAAGTTCATCGCACAGCTCGGTGACCAGGGGGAGTTCAACCTCGTCGACGAGCTCGGACCGTTGGTGCTGCGCATCGCCGCGCGCTGCTTCCTCGGACCCGACTTCGCGTCCAGAATGGACCGCGACTTCTTCGCGGAGTTCCGGCGGTTCTCCGGCGGCATGGGATTCTTCCTGCCGGACTGGCTGCCGTTGCCGCGGCTGATCCGCAGCCGCCGGTCGCGCGACCGGTTGCGCCGCGCCATCGGCGACATGCTCCGCGACCGGCGCCGCAACCCGGTGCGGCCGGCTGACTTCCTGCAGACGCTCGCCGAGGCGCGGTATGAGAACGGTGCCCGCGTACCGGATCTCGTGCTGGTGAACCTGGTGCTGCTGCTCACGTGGGCCGGGCACGAGACGACGACGGGGCACATCGCGTGGGCCGTCGCCGACCTGCTCGGCAGCCCGGACGATCTCCGCCGGGCGCGGGAGGACACCAAGCACCTCGACCGCTGCCTGCACGAGACCGAACGGCTGCACCCGGTCGCGTACATCCAGGCGCGTCAGGCGGTCGAGGACTTCGAGATGGACGGGTTCACCGTTCCAAATGGGACGCTCGTCTTCTCCGCGCCCTGCGTCTCACATCGGTTGCCCGAGGAGCACGAGCGGCCGGACGACTACTGGCCGGACCGGTTCGAGGCGGGCAGGCGGGAACGGGCCAAGCTGATCGGGTTCGGCGGTGGCCTGCACCGATGCACCGGCGTGCACTTCGCGCACCTGGAAATGAGGATCGTCATCTCCCGGCTGTTGTCCCATTTCGACCTCGAACTGCTCGACGGCACACCCCGGCCGGTGCGGGGTATGAAGACGAAGTGGCCGGCCTCTCCGTGCCGGGTGGGATACCGGTCGCGGAAAGCCCTTTCCACGGTCGAGCCCGCTTCGATACTGTTGCGCCAGCTGGCCTAACCCAGAGCCAGTCGAACGCAACGCCGCGGTGTTCGCCGGGTCAATGCTCGGGAGGGCGCGCGAGTGGCGGTTGCGAATCCTGTTTCCCTCGACCGCAAAGCGGAGCTGGCCGCGGTGCGGGCGGCGCTGGCCGAGGTGCCCGCGGTCGTGTCGGTCGAGGGGCGCGTCGGGATGGGCAAGACCGCGGTGCTCGCGCAGGTTCTCAGGCTCGCCAAGGAACACGGCTTCCGGACGTTCCACGCGCAATGCTCGGCGTCGGAGACGGAGTTCCGGTTCGGGGCGGCCAGCCAGCTGTTCGACGCCGAGGCCGACGGCATCCTCGAGCTCTCCGACCAGGCCGCGCTGCACCGGCTGCACCGGACCGTGCAGGGCCTGGCCGCGCGGGGACCCGTGCTGCTCGCGGTCGACGACCTGGAGCACGCGGACCGGCCGTCCCTGCAGTTCCTGGCATACCTGCGAAGACGACTCGGTGAGCTGCCCGTGTTGCTCGCCGTGACGCGCGGCCTGGCCACCGATGGCGTCGATCCCGTGTTGCTGCGCGAGATCGTCGGTGACGCACGGCGGATCCGGCTCCTTGGGCTCGGTCAGGACGCGTGTGCCCGCATGATCCGCGCGGACTTCCGTTCCAGCGCCACCGACGAGCTGATCACCGGCTGGCGCATCGCCACGGGCGGCAACCCGTACCTGCTGGCCCTGTGCCGCCGCGACCCCGCGGAACGCGCCGCCGACCTGGTCGCGCGCATGCGGGAACACGGCGAGCCGGTGGTGGCGCTGGCGCTGGCCCGTGCGGTGCTCGGCGGCGAGGACCTGCCCCTCGCGGCGGCCGGCGCCGGACTCGACCCGCAGTCGGCCGTCGCCGCCGCGCGCACGCTCGCAGGCATGGGGTTCGCCGACGTGCCGATGATCGGGACCTCGTTGCTGACCGCGATGACCGAGCTGGACCGTTCGGAGATCCACACCAGGGCTGCGTTGTTCTGCCACCGGGACCAGGCGCCGGTCGCACGGGTCGCGGACCAGTTGCTCGGCGCATCGGTGATCGGTCCCCAAAATGGCACGGACTGGGTCCGCGAGACGCTGCTCGACGCGGCGCGGCGGGCCACCCCGGAGAAGGCGATCAAGTACCTGCATCGGCTGCTGCGCGAGCCGTTGCCCGACGACGTGCGCGCCGAGGTGCTGATCGAGCTGGGCGAGGCGCAGTCCCACGTGGACCCGGAGGCGGCGCGCGCGTCGCTGACGAAGGCGGCCGGGCAGCACATGGACGCCTCCGCCGAAGGGCGCATGGCGTTGCTGCTCGCGTGGGAGCTGGCGAGCCGGAGGCTTTACCCGGATGCCATCGCCACATTGGAGACCGCGACCTCGCGTGTGTCCACAATGGATCCAGATCTGGCGCAGCGGCTGGACATGTACGCGCTTGCGCTGGCGTTGGAGGAGTCGTTCCAATCGGCTGACGTCGAGGCTCGCGTGGCCCGGCTGTCGGACGCCCGGATGACGTCCGTGCAGAACGACCGGTTCCTCAACCTGCTGCTCGCCTACCGAGGTTCGATGGTCGGCACCAACGCGCGGGAGACACATCGCCGCGTGCGGTCGGCGTTGCCGGTGCGGATCGGCCGGGACCTGATCGACCAGTGGTCGTTCGCGCATCTCGTCGTCGCGCTGCTCGGCCTGGGCGAGTACGAGCTCGCCGACGAGAAGTGCGCCGAGGTGCTGCGGACCGCCGAGGAGAACGACCTCACGATGTGCACCGCGCTGGTGCAGGGCCTGCGGTGTCACGTGGCGCGCCGGCTCGGCGACCTGCGGGACGCGGAGATCTGTGGCCTCGCCTCGCTGGCGCTGCTGGACACGTTGGGCGTCAACAAGGACGGCAACGTCGTCATCACGGTGTCGGGTCTGGTGGGCACGCGGGTCGACGCGGGCAACGCGCGGGCGGCGCTGAACCTGTTGAAGGAGATGGACCTCGAGGCGGACCTGCCCGAGTACGCGCACTTCTATGCCGTGCTGCACCAGCGGGGCCGGCTGCGGTCCGCGCTCGGCGACGTCGAGGGCGCGCTGCGCGACCACCTGGAGTGCGGCCGGCGGATGGAACGCGGCGGCGCGCGCAGTCCGGCGATCCACCCGTGGCGTTCGCACGCCGCGCTCGCGTACTTCGCGCTCGGGGACGTCCACCGCGCCCGCCAGCTGGCCGCGGAGGAACTGCGGCTCGCGCGGGAGTGGGGCAAACCCGTGCCGATCGGTGTGGCGCAACGGGCCTGCGGGCTCGTCACGTCGTCCGTGACGGTGCTCGGCGAGGCGGTCGCGACGTTGCGCGCCACGTCCGCGCGGCTGGAGCTGGCGCGCGCGTTGGTGGACTGGGGTGCGGCGCTGCGCGGGTGTGATCGCGTGGCGGAGGCACAGGCGGCCCTGCGACAGGGCCATGACCTGGCGAAGCGGTGCGGCGCGGTGCCGTTGATGGGCATCGCGGCGCGGGAGCTGAGGGCCTCGGGCGGCCGGCCGTCGCGGACGGTCAACGCCGACCCGAAGGCGCTCACCGCGCAAGAGGAGCACATCGTGCGGCGCGCGATGCTGGGTCTCACCAACCGGCAGATCGCAGAGGAGCTGTTCGTCACCCCGCGTGCCGTGGAACTGCACCTCACCCGCGCCTACCGAAAACTCGGAATTCGTGGGCGACGATTTCTCTCCGATGTGCTGAACTGAGTCGGGGGCCGGTTTTTGTGTAACCGGCCCCCGCTCGTATCAGCCGATGACGATGATGCCCGAAGCGACGATCGACCCGTCGACCTTCTTGCCGTTCACGTTGATCGTGGCGCCGACCTCGATCTCGCCGGAGATGATCGTCGTGGCGTCGATCTTCACGGTGACGGTGGTGCCGGCGTCGACCTTGACCTTGATGGTCTTCGTGTCGACGATGGCCACGACCTCGCCGGTCACGGTGGCGCTCGCCTCGGTGGAGGCGGAGGTCGGGGTGGGAGCGGCGACGGCCTGCGCGCCGGAGAACAGGACGCCGGTGGCGGCGAGACCGACGAGAACACCCTTGATCGCGTTCATTTCTTTCTCCTTGTCGAACTCGGGGGAAAGATTTCTGGGCCCACCGACAACCTGCCTATTCCAGTTGAGATCGACAAGGGTTCAACGTAAACAATTCGTGGTCGCCGAAGCGCGGCATCCCTAACGCAAACGCCTTCGGTGGCGTATGGCAAAATGGCGGCATGCTGTTCAACGTGTTCCGGTGGGGCCGCAAGGGCGTGACCACCTGCGCCTGCTCGCCGGAGTGGCCCGGTCTGGTGACCGAACTCGACGGACAGCGCCTGACCGGCGTGCCCAAGCCGGAGGGCAACGCGACGCTGGTGTCGTACCTCGGCCTGAAGGCGCACTGCACGGGGTGCGGTGCGCAATACCCGCACGGCTGGGCGGTTCTCGGCCGCGACTAGGCTCCGGCGTCGTGCTCACAGTCTCCACCGTGAACGTCAACGGCCTGCGCGCGGCCGCCCGCAAGGGCTTCCTCCCGTGGCTCGCCGCCACGTCGGCCGATGTCGTGTGCCTGCAGGAGGTCCGCGCCGAGTCGGCCGAGCTTCCTTCGTCCGTCCGCGAGCCTTCTGGTTGGCACGCCATCTACGCGCACGGCTCCGTGAAGGGGCGCAGCGGTGTCGGGCTGTTGTCGCGGGTCGAGCCGCTCGCGGTGCGGATCGGTTACGGCTCCGCGGAGTTCGACGCGTCCGGCCGCTACGTGGAGATCGAGCTGCCCGAGGTCGTCGTCGGATCGCTGTACCTGCCTTCGGGCGATGTCGGCACGCCGAAGCAGGACGAGAAGGACCGGTTCATGGCCTCGTTCCTGCCGTATCTCGTGGAGCTGCGCGAGAAGGCGGCCGCGGACGGGCGTGAGGTGCTCGTGTGTGGTGACTGGAACATCGCGCACACGGCTCTTGACCTGAAGGCGTGGAAGACCAACCAGAAGTCCTCCGGGTTCCTGCCCTCGGAGCGGGCGTGGATGGACTCCGTGTTCGCTTCCGGGTACTCGGATGTGGTGCGGTCACTGCATCCCGAGGTCGCCGGGCCCTACTCGTGGTGGTCCTACCGCGGCAAGGCTTTCGACAACGACTCCGGGTGGCGGATCGACTATCACGTCGCCACTGCCGGGTTGGCCGGGCGGGCCGTGTCGGCGGTGGTCGAGCGCGCGCCGACGTATGCGGAGCGCTGGTCCGACCACGCGCCGGTCACGGTGACCTACGCCTAGCCGATCTGGAGGCCCACGCCGCCCGAGTGGTCGATGACGTTGCCGTTGGAGCAGTTGTTGACGTGGTCGCCCACCCAGTCGCCGAGCACGGGCACGACCGCGACCTCCTGGAGGCACACAGCCGCAGCGGTGAAGTTCCAGTTGTTAGCAGCGTTGACCCCGCCTCCGAAGTTGGAGTCGTTGTCCGCCTGCGCCACACCCGCCGTCAACGCCATGGCTGCCACCGTCACGACCACCGCTGACATCGTCTTCCGCATCTCGTGCTCTCCTTCGCTCGTGGGTCTGCATGATCATTCGGCCCCGATCGATCAATGCTGGAGAGATCGATCCGGCGAAGTTGATCTCAATTCGAGTGACGGACGGTGACGCGCGCGGCGTCTGACTGGTCGCAGGGCGGAGATCGGGCACAATCGTGACCAGGAGGTGACGAGCGTGCACGAGACCGTCGCGGCCAAGCTGGCCGAGATCGGGGACCTGTGCCGGACGCTGGGCGTCCGTCGCCTCGACGTGTTCGGTTCGGCGGTCGGTGAGACGTTCGACGTCACGTCCAGCGACGTCGACATTCTCGTGGACTTCGACGCTCGCCCCGGATTCGACTACTTCGGCAGCTACTTCGCGTTGAAGGAAGGGCTGGAGCGCATCTTCGACCGTCCGGTCGACCTCGTCAGCAGTTCGAGCATCCGCAACCCGTACTTCCGGCAGCAGGTCATGGACACCAGGGAAACGTTGTATGCAGCGTGATCCGCGAACGTATCTGTGGGATGCGGTGCGCGCCGCCGAGCTGCTGGCCGAGTTCAGCAAGGGCAAGTCGTTCGCGGACTATCAGGCCGATGCATTGCTGAGCTCGGCGGTCGAGCGGCAGTTCGAGATCATCGGTGAGGCGCTGAACAGCCTGTCGAAGGTCGATGCCGAGCTTGCAGCCTCTATCGCCGAGCTGCCGCGCATCGTCGCTTTCCGCAACATCCTCATCCACGGGTACGCCTCCGTCGATGACGCACTGGTGTGGCAGGTTCTCACCGACAAACTGCCGGCCCTGGAGCGAAAGCTTCGACAGCTCTTGGCTGAGCGGGACGGTTGACCCGTGCCCGAATCGCTCGCCGAAGTCCGCGCCCGCATCGACGCGATCGACACCGAACTCGTCCGCCTCCTCGCCGACCGCCAGCAGTTGGTCGAACAAGCCGCGAAGTTCAAGAAGGACGAGAACGCCGTCCGCGCCCCCGACCGAGTCGAACAGGTGATCGCGAACGTTCGGGCGAAAGCCGAGCAGGCCGGCCTCGCTCCGGACGTCGCCGAGTCCGTCTGGCGGGCGATGATCAGGGCTTTTATCGATCTAGAACTTTCGGAGCACGAACGTTACCGCTGAGTACGCCGTCTGACCGATCGACTTCACCTGCCCGTTCCCGGAACCTGAAACGGTCTCATCAACGGGGATGGGAGAGACGGTCATGGGGTTCAACCGGCGTCAGTTCCTGCAAGCGGTCGGGGTCGGAATCTCCGGAGTGCCGCTCATCGCGGCCGGGAGCACGACCGGCACCACGTTGGAAGTAGCGGCAACTCCGATCGGATCGACGGGCTACCGGCGCCTGCAGGCGGGACCGGGCTGGCCACTCGTAGTACGCACAGATCTCGCGAACGCCTTACCCAAGAGGGAAACCACGCGCACAGCGCTGGCGGCCTTCGTCCAGTTCTCGGACATGCACATCTGCGACGCGCAGAGCCCGATGCGCTTCGAGTATGTGCACCCGTACATCGGAAGTGGCGCACATCGTCCACATGAGACGCTGACGAACCAGGCGTCGACGGCGTTGGTGCGCAAGGTGAACCAGCTGAAGCAGGGCCCGTTCACCGGTCGCGGGTTCGACTTCCTGATGACCACCGGCGACAACACCGACAACCACGAAACCGTTGAGCTGGAATGGTTCCTGAAGGTACTCAACGGCGGCACGATCACACCCAACACCGGCGACCCGGCGCGGTTCGAGGGCGTGCAGAACGCGAGTCTTGCCCAGTACTGGCAGCCCGAAACGACCGCGAAAGACGACTACAAGGCCAAGGGCTTCCCATACGTGCCGGATCTGCTGCACAAGGCGATCCAGCCGTTCACCAGCCCCGGCCTGAACATCCCGTGGTACAGCACGATCGGCAACCACGACGACAGCGTCGTCGGCTCACTGCCGGACGGCCTGCTCGACAGCCTCTACACGGGTCGCCACAAGATCGTCGGCTTCGGCACGACCACGGAGACGGCGAAGGTGGCGCAGGCCCTGCACGATCCAAAATACGTCCCAGAAGCGATCGGCCTCATCACCACCAAGGGCGTCGTCCGCACGGTGACGCCGGACGCGCGGCGCGCGCCGTTCAGCACGAGCCAGTTCGTCAGGGCACACCTCCAGAACACCGGCCCCGGACCCGTCGGGCACGGCTACACGTCGGACAACGCCGACGGCAAGGACGTCTTCTACACGTTCCGCATCGCGCCGGGCGTCACCGGCATCAGCCTCGACACGACCAACCTGGCGGGCTTCGCGGACGGGTCGATCGGCTGGTACCAGTACCGGTGGCTGGAGGACCAGCTCCGGCGGACCAGCGACTTCGTGATCGTGTTCAGCCACCACACCAGCCGGAGCATGGGCAATGTCCTGCCGGACCGGCGGCGCCCGCTCGACCCGCGGCTCACCGGGGACGCGCTGGTGCGGCTGTTGCAGAAGTACCCGAAGGTCATCGCGTGGGTGAACGGGCACACGCACCGCAACGAGATCACCCCGCACGGCACGTTCTGGGAGATCAACACCGCGGCGCACGTCGACTACCCGCAGCACGCCCGGATCATCGAGGTCGTCGACAACGGCGACGGCACGCTCAGTCTGTTCACGACGTTGATCGAGCCGGACGCCCCTTACCAGGCGAGTTACGACGACTTCAGCGAGCGGGGCCTCGCCTCGCTGGCCCGCGAGTTCCAGTACAACGACGTGCATCTCAACTCGGCCAGGCTCGGTCAGCCGCAGGACCGGAACACGGAACTGTTACTGACGGTGCGTTAGGTCACAGGTCTCGACAAGTGAATGGGAATGCCCGTTGCCTATCGTCGTTGACGTGGCAGTGGACATCTCCGTAACTCCGCCCGAGCCCCGCCCGAGCGAGGCCGCGATGCGGCGCGCCCTGCGGCGGGCCTCGGACGGCGCCGTGCTGGACGTGACCGAGGCGGCCGTGCTGTTGCATGCGCGTGGCGCGGACTTAGACACACTGCTCGCCGCCGCCGGCCGGGTGCGGGACGCGCACCTCACGGCCGAAGGACGGCAGGGCGTCGTCACCTACAGCCGGTCGGTGTTCATCCCGCTGACCAGGCTGTGCCGGGACCGGTGCCACTACTGCACGTTCGCCACCGTCCCGCACAAGCTGCCCGCCGCGTTCCTCGAACGCGATGAGGTCATCGCCATCGCCAAACAGGGCGCGGAGCAGGGCTGCAAGGAGGCCCTCTTCACGCTGGGCGACCGGCCGGAGGACCGGTGGCCGCAGGCGAAGGAGTGGCTGGAGGCGCGCGGCTACGAGTCCACTTTGGACTACGTGCGCGCGTGCGCCATCGCGGTGCTGGAGGAGACCGGCCTGCTGCCGCACCTCAACCCCGGTGTGCTGAGCTGGGAGGAGTTGACCAGGCTGCGGCCCGTCGCGTCCAGCATGGGCATGATGCTGGAGACGACGGCCGAGCGGCTCTTCACCGAGAAGACCGGCCCGCACTACGGCAGCCCGGACAAGGATCCGAAAACCCGCCTGCGCGTGCTGACGGACGCGGGCCGGGTCAACGTCCCGTTCACCACCGGCATCCTCATCGGCATCGGCGAGACGCTCACCGAGCGTGCCGAGTCGATCCACGCCATGCGCGGCATCGCCAAGCAGTACGGCCACATCCAGGAAGTGATCATCCAGAACTTCCGGGCCAAGCCGGACACCGCGATGCGCAACACCCCGGACGCCGACCTGGAGGACCTCGCCGCCACGATCGCGGTCGCCCGGCTGCTCATGCCGTCGACGGTCAGCGTGCAGGCGCCGCCGAACCTGGTCGGCGACGAGTTCGCGCTCATGCTCAGGGCCGGCATCGACGACTGGGGCGGCGTGTCGCCCGTCACGCCGGACCACGTCAACCCCGAGCAGCCGTGGCCGCACATCGACCTGCTGACCAAGATCACCGAGGCCGAGGGGTTCCGGCTCAAGGAACGCCTCAACGTCTACCCGCGCTACGTGCGGGCCGCGCCCGGCCAGTGGATCGACACCCGGATCACCGAGCACGTCCAGGCGTTGGCGCAGGCAGACGGCCTCGCAAACGCTTCCGCGCAGGTCGTGGGCCGCGACTGGCACGAGCCGGACGGTGGCCTCGACACGTTCGGCCGCGCGGACCTGAACACCGCGATCGACACCGAGGGCCGCACGTCCGACCGGCGCGGCGACTTCAACGAGGTCTACGGCGACTGGTCCGAGCTGACCGTCCCGAGCGCCCCGGAGCGGTTGCCCGAGGACGCCGCCCGCGCGCTCAGGATCGCCGCTGACGACCCGGCGCGGCTCCTGGAGGACACCGACGCCGCCATGGCGCTCCTGACGGCCGACGGTGCCGCCCTGGAGACCATGACGCGCCTCGCGGACGAGCTGCGCGCGGCAACCGTCGGCGACGACGTCACCTACGTCGTCAACCGCAACATCAACTTCTCGAACGTCTGCTACGTGGGCTGCCGGTTCTGCGCGTTCGCCCAGCGTGAGCGGGACGCGGACGCGTTCCGGCTGAGCGTGGACGAGGTCGCCGACCGCGCCGAGGAGGCGTGGCGGGAGGGTGCGACCGAGGTCTGCATGCAGGGTGGCATCGACCCGAAGCTGCCGGTCACGTACTACGCGGACATCGTCCGGGCGATCAAGCGGCGTGTTCCGGGCATGCACGTGCACGCGTTCAGCCCGATGGAGATCGTCAGCGCCGCGGCCAAGGCGGGCGTGAGCGTGAAGGAGTGGCTCACCGAGCTGCGCGACGCCGGCCTCGACACGATTCCCGGCACCGCCGCGGAGATCCTCGACGACGACGTGCGCTGGGTGCTCACCAAGGGCAAGCTCCCCGCCGCGACCTGGCTCGACGTCGTCGGCACCGCCCACGAGCTGGGCATTCGCTCGTCGAGCACGATGATGTACGGCCACGTCGACCATCCCGGCCACTGGCTCGGGCACTTCCGGGCGCTCGCGGCGCTGCAGGACCGCACCGGCGGGCTCACCGAGTTCGTCGGCCTGCCGTTCGTGCACCGCAACGCGCCCATCTACCTGGCCGGCGTCGCCCGGCCCGGCCCCACGCGGCGGGACAACCGAGCGGTGCACGCCTTCGCCCGGCTCGCGCTGCACGGCCGGATCGACAACATCCAGTGCTCGTGGGTCAAGCTCGGCGACGACGGCACCGCCGAGGTGCTCAGGGGCGGTGCGAACGACCTGGGTGGCACGCTGATGGAGGAGACCATCAGCCGCATGGCCGGGTCCGAGCACGGCTCCGCGCGCACGGTCGAGGAGCTGGTCGCGACGGCCGCGCTGGCCGGTCGCACGGCCAGGCAGCGGACTACTACATATGGGCGGGTGACAACCCAAGATCGGTGACCGATAGTCTCCAAACACCCCATGCGCGCTACCGATGTTCGGTAGCTTGGCGACCATTCAGTGATGAGAGTTCACCCGTAACGGTGATGGAGGCTGGGCAGTGCACGGCTTGACTCTGGTCATGAGTGCTGTAGCGGAGAGCAGCACGACCATCTCCGCCGCTGGTCCGGTTGGTCTGATCGCGGTGACCGCGGGCATCGGCGGCCTGGTGTACGGCCTGGTCCGCAGGCGCAAGCCCGCGCCCGTGGCACCCCAAAACCAGCGCGTCGTCCCGGACCCCGAGCAGGTCTGAGAAGATTTCGCCGTGTCCGCTCCTGTCTCGCGCCCGCGTGTCCTGTCCGGTATCCAGCCGACGGCCGGTTCGTTCCACCTCGGCAACTACCTGGGCGCGCTGCGGCAGTGGGTGCGGATGCAGGAGGACCACGACGCGTTCTACTGCGTCGTCGACCTGCACGCGATCACGGTCGAGCAGAACCCCAAGGAGCTGCGGCAGAACACCCGCGTGTCCGCCGCGCAGCTGCTCGCGCTGGGCATCGACCCCGAGCGGTCGACGCTCTTCGTGCAGTCGCACGTGCCGGAGCACGCGCAGCTGGGCTGGGTCCTGCAGTGCATCACCGGCTTCGGTGAGGCCAGCCGGATGACCCAGTTCAAGGACAAGTCGGCGCGCAACGAGTCCGCGGTCGGCGTCGGCCTCTTCACGTACCCGATCCTGCAGGCCGCGGACATCCTGCTGTACAACGCACACTTCGTGCCGGTCGGCGAGGACCAGCGCCAGCACCTCGAGCTGACGCGCGACCTGGCCCAGCGCTTCAACTCGCGCTACGGCAAGACGTTCCGGCTGCCCGAGGCGTTCATCGTCAAGGACACCGCCAAGATCTACGACCTGCAGGACCCGACGGCGAAGATGAGCAAGTCGGTCCCCGGCGGCGTCGTCGAGCTGCTGGCCGACGTCAAGCAGTCGGCGAAGAAGATCCGCTCGGCGGTCACCGACACCGGTCGCGAGGTGTTGTTCGACCCCGAGAACAAGCCGGGTGTCTCGAACCTGCTGACGATCTACTCGGCGCTGTCCGGCCGGACGATCGACGATCTCGTCACCGCGTACGACGGCAAGGGCTACGGCGACCTGAAGAAGGACCTGGGCGAGGTGTTCGCCGAGTGGGTGACGCCGATCCAGGAACGGGTTCGCGGGTACCTCGACGACCCGGCCGAACTCGACAAGATCCTGGCCCGTGGCGCCGAGCACGCACGCGAGGTCGCGTCCGTGACGCTGCGCCGCGCGTACGAGAAGATCGGTTTCGTCGCGCCCGCCTAGTCCTGGTGGGCTAGCGTCTTGATCGTGGACAAGTTGCGGCGCAAGTACGCCTGGCTCGATCACATCATGCGCGCCTACGAGCGCTACACCGAGAGCTACGGAACCCATTACGCCGCAGCGGTCACGTACTTCAGCGTGCTCTCGCTGGTGCCGATCCTGATGATCGGCTTCTCGATCGCGGGGTTCGTGCTGCAGGCGCAACCCGAGTTGCTGGCGGACCTTCAGCACAGCATCACCAAGGCGGTGCCCGGTGATCTCGGCGAGGAGCTCAACACCGCGGTGACCACGGCGCTGAAGTCGAAGGGCACGGTCGGGCTCATCGGTCTCGGCGGTGCGCTCTTCTCGGGGCTCGGGTGGATGAGCAACCTGCGCGACGCGCTGACCGCGCAATGGGGGCACCCGAAGGCGGACCGGCCGTTCCTGTCGACCATGGTCAAGGACTTCGCCGCGCTGATCGGCCTCGGACTCGCGATCTTGGTGTCGTTCGGCATCACCGTGCTGGGCACCGGCTTCGCGGACCTGGTGCTGCGCTGGCTCGGACTGGAGGACGCCGGCTGGGCGCGGTTCCTCGTGCAGCTCGCCGCGGTCGTGTTGTCCTTGCTGGCCAACTGGATCGTGTTCCTGTGGGTGCTGACCCGGTTGCCGCGCGAGCCCGTCGGATGGACTTCCGGTCTGCGGGGCGCGCTCGCCGCCGCGATCGGCTTCGAGGTGCTGAAGCAGGCCGCGAGCCTCTTCCTGTCCACGGTGACCTCCTCGCCTACGGCCGCGGCGTTCGGTTCCGTGATCGGTGTGCTGGTCTTCGCCAACCTGGTCGCGCAGTTCCTGCTGTACATGACGGCCTGGACGGCGACCGCGCGCGAGAACCTGCGGCCGGAACCCGTGCAGGCCCCGCCGCCCGCGGTGATCCAGCCGATCGTCGAAGTGCGGTCCGGCCCGTCGCCGCGCACCGCCGCCGGTCTGCTCGGCGTCGGCGCGCTGGCGGGGGCGTTGCTCGTCCGGAGACGCCGCTAGGCACGGACCAGCTCCGGCCGGCGCGCCGGAGTGACCTGGACCAGCACGATCGAGCCGATCAGGATCACGGCGCCGGCCAGTTGCGGGATCGTCAGCGTCTGGTCCTTGAACAGGTAGCCGAGGATCGTCGCCACGAGCGGGCTGAGGAACCCGAGGAACGACATCCCGATCGCGGGCAGCCGATCGGTGCCGCGGAACCAGACCGCGTAGCTGAAGATCGCCCCGAGCACCGTCAGGTACCCGAACCCGATGGCGTTCGTCGTGGTGATCTCGCTCGGCAGTCCTTCGAACACCAGCAACGCGGGCAGCAGCACGAGACCACCGGCCGTGAGCTGCCAGCCGGTGAACGGCAGCAGGCCGACCGGCCGCTTCCACCGCTTGGTGAGCACGATGCCCGACGCCATACAGGCCGCCCCGGCCAGCGCGGCCACGACACCGACGAAGTCGAGCCGTGCCGTCGCCTTCAGCACCAGCAGCGCGACCCCGGCCGACGCGCACACGCAGGCCATCACGTGCAGCGGCCGGATCCGGTCGCCGAGCAGCAGCGCTGCCAGCACCAGCACCAGGAACGGCTGGACGGAGGTGACGAGCGCCGCCACGCCGCCCGGCAGGTGGTACGCCGCGTAGAAGAGCAGGAAGAAGAACGCGCCGATGTTGAGCGTGCCGAGCACCAGCGCCCGCCACCACCAGATTCCGGTCGGCAGGACCCGGCCGAACATCAGCACCAGCACCAGCCCCGAGGGCAGCGCACGCAGCGTCGCCGCGAGCAGTGGCCGGTCCGGCGGCAGCAGCTCGGTCGTCACCAGGTAGGTGCTGCCCCAGATGGCCGGCGCCAGCGCGGTGATGGCCGAGTCGAGCAGCAGTCTGTTGTTCTGCACCGCATTCTCCTCAGCAGGCGTGGGACTCGAGCGCGACCTGGCGTTCGATGCGGTGGTGGATCGCCCGCACCAGCTCGCCGATGTCCGGTTCCCTGAGCAGGCCGTAGTGGTCGCCCGCGAGATCGACGACCGCGGGCGGCCGCGCCGAGTAGCCGGCGGCGTTCTCGATGAACGAGTAGTCGTCGCCGGTCGCCTTGAAGATCGTGATCGGCGCCGAGACACGGCGTTCGGCGAGCTCGCTGAACGTGTACTCGAACGTGAAGGTCTGGTCGACGATCCGCATGATCCGGCGCACCAGACCGGAATCGATGTCGCGGAACCGCTGGGCGATGAACTCGGCGAACGTATCCGCGTCCTTTGTGGACTCCAGGCACGCACGCACACCGGGATCGCTGATGCTGCCTGAGAAAACGGAGTAGAGGATCGTCACGAACGCCTTGTTGTCGTACGAGGCGTCGGCCGGATCGCCTTCGGCGCGCACCTTCGGTGATCCCGGCGCGATCAGGAACACGTGCTCGACCTCGTCGCCCGCGCTCTCCAGCTGGAACGCGGTCTCGAACGCGACACGGGCGCCGAAGGAGTAGCCCCACAACCGATAGGGCCCTTGCGGCTGCACCTCCTTGATCGCCTCGACGTCCGCGGCCGCCATGTCGCGGATCGTGTCGTACGGCGTCTCGCCCTCGTTGATCCCGTAGGCCTGCACACCGAAGAACGGCCGCTGCGCGTACGACGCCAGCGTCCGCAGGTTCATCGGGTAGCCGCCGAGACCCGGCCAGCAGAACACCGGGGCGCCCGTCCCGCTCGGCGCCAGCGGGACCAGACGCGACGTGGCGATGCCCTGGTCGCGCTCCACGCGGCGCGCGAGCTGTTCGATCGTCGGCGCCTCGAAGAGCACCTGCAACGGCAGCGAGCTGCCGAACTCGCGGTTGATCCGGTTGACCAGGCCGACCGCGATCAGCGAATTGCCGCCGGTGGAGAAGAAATCGTCCTGTGTGGACACCGTCTCGCGTCGCATCAGCTTCTTCCAGAAGCCGCTGACGATCCGCTCGGTGGCGGTGCGCGGCGCGACGAACGGCCGGTCGGTGACGTCCACGTCCGTCTGGCTGGACGCGCGCAGCGCGAGCACGTCGATCTTGCCGTTGGCGGTCGTCGGCAACGCGTCGAGCACCACGACCTTGTTCGGGATCATGTAGTCCGGCAGGAAGTCGACCAGGTCGTCCTTGATCATCTCCGCCGGTCCCTTCATGTGGACGACGTCTTCCTTCATGCCCTCGTGCAGCAGCTGCTCCTCCGATACGCGGCCGCCGACGAAGAAGTAAGACGGGCCGCTCTTCGCACCGATCTCGTCGAGCACGGCGGTGATCCGCTTCGCCGACGGCAGGTCGTGGCCGGACTTCGAGCTGTATCCGGACGACATGAAGCCGAGGCCGAGGTCGTTCATCGACAGCCGCTGCTGCACGCGGCCCAGATCGATGTAGCGCAGCCAGTCCTCATCGTTGCGGCTGATCACGCTGATGCCGAGGCTCGCCCGCTCGTACACCGCCTGGTTGATGGCGATGACCTGCTTGCGCAGCACCAGTTCGTCCGAGACACGGGCCAGCTCGCCGCCCGCGTAGCGGTACTGACCGGCGGGCAGGTCGGCGATCTTTCCGGGATGGGCCTGGACGTAGATGTCGACGTCGTCGTCACGGGGCCCGGCATAGGGGACCAGCTCGAACGAGCCCAGGTAGTGGTCGTCGTCCGCGCAGTCCAGCCGGTCGCGCACCTCGGGCGTGTACCCGGCCGGGCGGATGTCCAGGCCGTACGCGGGCAGCACCTGCTCGAACAGCCCGACGGCGTGCCCGGTCTCGATCTCCAGCACCTCGAGGATGTTGTTCTGGTAGACCGGCTCGATCGCCTGCCGGTGGCCGACGAAGTGCACCCGCACCCGAGCCGCTTCTGCCCGGGGGACCTCGGTGATCAGCACCAGCTGGTGCCGTTGCGGGTGGTAGTAGTACAGCCCGGACCGCAGGTCGCCGATGTGGTGCAGCTCGAAGTACAACTGCGTCGCGTACAACGAACCGGGCGAGGCGTAGCCGTACTTCGGCAGCAGCCGCTCGTCGCTGAGGTGCTGGCCGAAGTACCGGAGGATCTCCCCGAACTCGGCGAACGGCAGGGCCGCCGGCTCGCGCGGTTCCCGGCCCTCGACCCTGTGGCCCAACAGCTTCAGCACGTCCGCGGCCGTGACGTGGCCACCCTCGTAGAACCGGTAGGTCTTGCGCGCGAACGCCTGCCTGCGCTGCGCGGGCGTCGCGACCGCGCCCGGCAGATCGATCGTCTCGCGGTCGTCGAGGTCGGTGCGCACACCGGGGTTGGACAGCTGGGCCCGCACCTGGAGCCGGCTCGACTTCGACTGGTGGTGCGCGCCGGCGTTGCCCTGGTCCATCAGGGCCGCTTCCTTCGAGTTCAACTCGACGCAGGCGATCAGGTTCTGATGGCCGGTGCGGGGATCGTCCTTGACGATGACCGCGGCGTTGCGGACCCAGTCGTGCGTCTCGATGGCGAGCTTGATCTCGTCCAGCTCGACCCGGAAGCCGCGCAGCTTGACCTGGTTGTCCGCCCGGCCGACGAACTGCGCGGTGCCGTCCGGGTTCCAGTACGCGAGGTCGCCGGTCCGGAACAGCGGAGGGTTTCCGACAAAGCGTTCCGCGGTCAGGTCCGGCCGGTTCAGATAGCCGCGCGCGACCTGGACTCCGCCGATGTAGAGCTCACCCACCTCGCCCACCGCGACGGGTTCGCGGTTCCCGTCAAGAATTCGATAGATCGTGTTGTCTACGGGTGTTCCGATCGAAACGGAATGAGAACCCTCCGTCAGATCTGCGCGATCCACGACGTGGGACGACGAGTTGATGGTGCATTCGGTCGGCCCGTACAGGTTGATTAAGGTAATGTCGGGAATACTCTCCAGACAGCTCGTCGCCAGAATCCGTGACAGCGCCTCGCCTCCGCTGAAGATCTGCCGCAGCGTGTGGCAGGTCTGCAGTTCTTCGGTGTCGACCAGCGCCTGCAACAACGTCGGCACGCATTGCAGCGTGGTGATCTCGTGCGCGCGGATCGCGTCGATGATGCCTTCCGGATCGCGGTACACGCCGGGTCTGCCCAGTACCACCGTGCTGCCGACCGCCGAGGCCAGGATCTCCCACTGCGCCGCGTCGAAGCTCATCGGCGTCTTCTGCAGGACCACCTTGGTGCGGTCCAGCCCGTGCGCGGACGCGAGCCAGCGCATCTGGTTGACGATGCTTCGGTGCTCGATCAGCACGCCCTTGGGTCTGCCGCTGCTGCCCGAGGTGTAGATGACGTACGCCAGACCATCGGGACGTGGGCCGACCGGCTCGCCATCAGGTCTGTCCACGTCGTCCAGCGTGATGATCCGCGTACCGGCGGGAACCAGCCCGGCGAGCCGCGTGCGCAGCGACGCCTGCGTGAACACGATCTTCGTGCCGGAGTCGGAGATCATGTACCGCAGGCGCTCCTCCGGGTACTCCGGCGAGAGCGGCAGGTAGGCGGCGCCGGCGAACAGGACGCCCCACACCCCGATCACCAGGTCGAGGGACGGCTCGACGAACATGCCGACCGGATGGTCCTGTTCCACACCCAGCGCGTGCAGTTCGGCCGCCAGAGCCCGGCTTTTCTCCTGAAGTTCGCCGAAGCTCAGATTTGCGTTGCCACAAATAACCGCTGTGTTATGGCGGTATAACTCGACCTGTTGTGCCAGCAAATCCGGCAGGCAGGG
The DNA here is from genome assembly GCF_030269605.1 of Lentzea sp. NBRC 105346. Classification (GTDB taxonomy): domain Bacteria; phylum Actinomycetota; class Actinomycetes; order Mycobacteriales; family Pseudonocardiaceae; genus Lentzea. Next base: position 63,361 of record NZ_BSTQ01000005.1, on the reverse strand, counting down.
GGAGGACGCTGGCAGAACCGCATTGTTCGACACGGAATTCCCCAAAGGTCAGGGTGGAATTTACGGGTTCCATTCGGGCAGGGTGAATAGAACCCGGGGCTCGGTCGAAGCTATCCGAGGGGTCGGTCATCAGTCAACGAAGTGCGGCTCTTTACTAAATTAGTGCCGTCTCAGCTGGTTGTTTTGAATTGGATAAGTTTTTGGAACCGCTCGTGGTAAGCGAAACGCCGCCCGGCAGGAGCCGGGCGGCGTTCGGGTGTGCGGTGGGTCAGGCGCTCTGGGCGGCCTGCCTGCGGGCCCTGGCCCGCTTCTTGCGGAAGTACATGAACAACGCCGCCAGCAGGCCGAGGCCCGCGACCGCGGTGATGGGGCCGCCGACGTTGCCGAAAGCCGACGGGGCGGAGCGCTCGGACCTGCCGTCGCCGCCGGTCGCCGCGGTGTCCGCGACGTTGGGCGGCTGGGTGGTGGTCACCTTCTGCTTGGGCTGCGGCGCGCCGTTGACCAGCTGGCCGACCCCGCCGGGGCCCATCGCGAAGCCGTAGTCGAGCAGCTTGGCGGCCTGGTCGACGATCCTGGTCGGCGTCTGCTGGCCGCGCAGCAGGGTGACGACGAGGCGGCGGCCGTTGCGTTCCGCGGCGCCGACGTAGGTGTGCTGCGCGTCGTCGGTGAAGCCGGTCTTGCCGCCCAGCGCGCCCTCGTAGCTGGTGAGCAGCTTGTTGTCGCTGTTCAGCGTGATGGTGCCGCCGTTGCGACCGGGGAACTCAGTCTGCTGCAGCTTGATCGCGTCGGCGAACTCCGGGTACTTCATCGCGCCGCGGAAGATCAGCGCCACGTCGTAGGCCGACGTGCTGGTGCCCGGACCGTCCAGACCGGACGGCGTGACCGCGCGGGTGTCGAGCGCGCCGAGCTCCTTGGCGAGCGCGTTCATCTTGCGCAGCGCGTTCGGCACGCCGCCGAGCTGGCGGGCCAGCGTGTGCGCCACGTCGTTGCCGGACGACAGCAGCAGCGCCTGCAGCAGCTGCCGCACCGTGTACTGGCCGCCGTCGCGCAGGCCGACGCAGGTGCACTCCTGCTCGATGTCCTCGGCGGTGGCGGTGGCGACGATGTCGCCGCGCAGCTCCTTCGCCACGACCATGGCGAGCAGCACCTTGATGACGCTCGCCGGCCGCTGCCGCCCGTGCGGGTCGTACGCGGCGAGCACGGCGCCGCTGTCGATGTCCGCGAGCAGCCACGAGGCGGCCGTGATGTTCGGCAACGGCTGCGCGTTCGGCGGCAGGATGAGCCCGCATTCGCCGAGCCGGTCGCCACCGACGGGTGATTCCGGGACCTCGAGCGGTCCGGGCGCCTTGGTGCCGGGCTTCGGCTGTTCGGAAGTGTCCACCGGAGGCGGCGGAGTCTCGCGGTTCGCGCAGGCAGACGCGTTCGAGGACGTCGGCTGGGCGGTGCCGGTCGGCGCGGCGAACGCAGCGGTGGCCGTCATCAGGACCAGGGCGACGATGAGCCGTTTGGTGAAGGGCACGGGGGTCAGGCTATCCACCCCGGTTGAGTGACTTGCATCCGCCACGTCGGATACTGCTCCGGTGAAGCTCTCCCGTGGGATGTCGATGTTCCTCGTGGCCTTCGGGGTGTGGTCGTGGGTGATCTGGCCCACTTTCCTTCGCAACATCTGGAAAGACCCGCGCTCCTGGGCGGATGGGCCGACCGCGTTCTTCACCGTGCACCTGGTGCTCGTGATCGTTTCACTGGTCTTCGGCACGATCATCGGCGTGCTGGGCACCCGAGGCCTGTTCGCCCTGAAGCGGAGGTAAGTAGCTGTGGAGTTCGTGCGTCTGTTGCTGGTGTTCCTGCACCTGCTCGGCATGGGCATGCTGATCGCGATGGTCTTCGTGCAGCGCCGTGAGGGCCTGGAGGCGCCGGTGAACAAGGGCTGGCTGCACGGCCTGGGCCTGCAGCTGCTGACCGGGGTGGCCCTGATGGGCCTGGCCCCGTTGACGCACCAGGACTACAACCACATCAAGCTGGGCGTGAAGCTGCTGGTCCTCGTGGTCATCGGTGTCCTTGTGATGATGAACCTGCGCAAGCCCGCGTCCCCGAAGTGGCTGCTGCCCGCTCTGTCCGGCCTGGTCGTGTTCAACGTCGGCCTCGCCGTCTTCTGGAGCTAGGTCATCCGGACCGGCGGCCGCGGCCTGTTCGCGGCCGCCTGGTGTGCTTGTTTCAGCTCGCGCCCGACCTCGTCGGGCTCCGTCCTGATGCGGGCCGGCAGCGTCTGCACGACGAGGATCCCTGCTCTTGCGTACCGCGTGTTGCGCTCCAGGGTTCTCGCGTAGTCCTTGGGCGCCAGGTGGAAGCTCTTCGAGTCGATCTCCCAGGCGAGGCCCACGTCGTCGAACCACGCGTCGGGCGTGCCGATGACCGTCCCGTCGGGACTCTCGATGGTGCGGTTCCAGTACTTCGTGGTGAGCCCGATCTTCCTGGACAACGCCCGTGCGTCCCGCTCTGCCACCGATCTCACCTGTGACAGGTCTTTCAGTAGCCGCCGCAGGTCTTTTGTGCCGAAACCCGCGGCTTCTATTGCCAGGTGTGCGGGATCGCACAGTCCCTGCTGCACCGCAGCTGCCACCAGGCCTGTCACGTCGTCGTCCGTTTTGAGTGTGCGGCACGCGTCCGCTACGGCTCGCGCCGGTGGGGCCAGTGGGAAACCGTCCACCTGGACCGCGGCGGGCATCTTCGTCGAGGTGAGTACCACCAGGTAGCCCGCGCCCTGGATGCGTCTGGGGGACAGCACGTGGACCTCGTTGCCCGGTAGGCGCAGGCCGTAGCGGCGGCAGGCCTCTGGGCCGGTGATGAGGGCGTCCGGGCCGGCTTTCAGGAGTGCGCCCGCGACCAGTTGGTCGCGGGTCGGTGGTCCGTTGTGGAGCAGCACCACGCCTGGGAAGAGGCGCTGCCACGGGCCGCCCGGCTTGCAGCGCCGGTATGCGGCGGCGTGGGAGATGTCGAGGGCGGAGACGAGGCGGACGTCCATGGAGCCAGCCTGGTCGGCCTCAGTCCCAGAAAGCCAGCAGCTCGTGTCACGAACGGGCCGTTCGCGACACGAGCTGCTGGAGAACCGATCAGACGCGCTTGAACAGCAGCGCGCGCTTCACTTCCTGGATCGCCTTCGTCACCTGGATGCCACGAGGGCAGGCGTCGGTGCAGTTGAACGTCGTGCGGCACCGCCACACGCCATCGATGTCGTTCAGGATGTCGAGCCGCTCCTCCGCCCCCTCGTCCCGGGAGTCGAAGATGAACCGGTGCGCGTTGACGATCGCCGCGGGCCCGAAGTAGGACCCCTCGGTCCAGTACACGGGGCACGACGTGGTGCAGCACGCGCACAGGATGCACTTGGTGGTGTCGTCGAACCGCTCGCGGTCCGCCGCCGACTGGATCCGCTCCCGCGTGGGCTCGTTGCCGTAGGTGATGAGGTACGGCTTGACGGCACGGAACGCCTCGAAGAAGGGCTCCATGTCGACCAGCAGGTCCTTGTTCACCGGAAGGCCCTTGATGGGCTCGATGGTGATCGTGGTCGGCTTCCCGCCAGCGGACAGCAGGTCCTTCAGCAGCACCTTGCACGCCAGGCGGTTCACGCCGTTGATGCGCATGGCGTCCGAGCCGCAGATGCCGTGGGCACAGGAGCGGCGGAACGTCAGCGTGCCGTCGACGTACCACTTGATGTAGTGCAGCAGGTTCAGCACGCGGTCCGAGGGCAGCGCGGGGATGTCGAACGTGTCCCAGCGCGGCTCGTCGTCGACCTCGGGGTTGAACCGGCGGATCTTCACGGTGACCGTGACGGCCCCGTCCGGGACCGGGGGCTGCGTGCCGCGCGCGCCTTCAACAGTGGCGGTCATCAGTACTTGCGCTCCATCGGCTTGTACCGGGTAAAGGTCACGGGCTTGTAGTCGAGCCGGATGTCGGCCGCCAGATCGGTGCCCTGCTTGTAGAACATGCTGTGGCGCATGAAGTTCGTGTCGTCGCGGTTCGGGTAGTCCTCACGCGCGTGGCCGCCGCGGGACTCCTTGCGCGCCAGGGCGCCGACGACCAGGACCTCGGCCAGCTCGAGCAGGAAGCCCAGCTCGACCGCCTCCAGCAGGTCGGTGTTGAACCGCTTGCCCTTGTCCTGCACGGAGATCCGGGCGTAGCGCTCCTTCAACGCCTGCACGTCGTGCAGCGCCTGCTTCAGCGTGTCCTCGGTGCGGTACACCGACGCGTTGGCGTCCATCGTGGCCTGCAGCTCGGTGCGGATGTCCGCGACGCGCTCGTGGCCGTGCTCGGACAGGACCAGCGCGACCTGCGCCTCGACGGCCGCGGCCGGGGACTCGGGCAGGTCCACGTGCTCGTGCGCCAGGGCGTACTCGGCGGCGGCGATGCCCGCGCGGCGGCCGAACACGTTGATGTCCAGCAGCGAGTTGGTGCCGAGGCGGTTGGCGCCGTGCACCGAGACGCACGCGCACTCGCCGGCGGCGTACAGGCCGGGGACGACGTTCTCGTTGTCCCGCAGCACCTCGCCATGGACGTTGGTCGGGATGCCGCCCATCGCGTAGTGCGCGGTCGGGTACACCGGCACGGGTTCGACGACCGGGTCGACCGCGAGGTACGTGCGGGCGAACTCGGTGATGTCCGGGAGCTTGGTCTCCAGGACCTCGGCGCCGAGGTGCGTGCAGTCGAGCAGCACGTAGTCCTTGTTGGGACCGGCGCCGCGGCCTTCGAGGACCTCCAGGGCCATCGACCGGGCGACGATGTCGCGCGGCGCGAGGTCCTTGATGGTCGGGGCGTAGCGCTCCATGAACCGCTCACCCGAGGCGTTGCGCAGGATCGCGCCCTCGCCGCGGGCACCCTCGGTGAGCAGGATGCCCAGACCCGCGAGGCCCGTCGGGTGGAACTGGTAGAACTCCATGTCCTCCAGGGGCAGCCCCTTGCGGAACACGATGCCCATGCCGTCACCGGTGAGCGTGTGCGCGTTCGACGTGGTCTTGAAGACCTTGCCGAACCCGCCCGTCGCGAAGACGACGGACTTGGCCTGGAAGACGTGGATCTCACCGGTCGCGAGCTCGTACGCGACGGCGCCGGTGCACACCGGGCCGTCCTCGGTCTCCGTGAGACAGATGTCGAGGACGTAGAACTCGTTGAAGAACTCGATGCCGTGCTTGACGCAGTTCTGGTACAGCGTCTGGAGGATCATGTGGCCGGTGCGGTCCGCGGCGTAGCACGCGCGGCGCACGGCGGCCTCACCGTGGTTGCGGGTGTGCCCGCCGAACCGGCGCTGGTCGATCTTGCCCTCGGGCGTGCGGTTGAACGGCAGGCCCATCTTCTCGAGGTCGAGGACCGCGTCGATGGCCTCCTTCGCCATGATCTCCGCGGCGTCCTGGTCGACCAGGTAGTCGCCGCCCTTGATCGTGTCGAAGGTGTGCCACTCCCAGTTGTCCTCCTCCACGTTCGCCAGCGCGGCGCACATGCCGCCCTGCGCGGCGCCCGTGTGGGAACGCGTGGGGTAGAGCTTCGTGAGCACCGCGGTGCGGGCGCGCTGGCCGGACTCGATCGCCGCGCGCATACCGGCGCCACCGGCACCGATGATGACTACGTCGTACTTGTGGAACTGCATGGTGGTGGGCTCCCCGCGCGGGTCAGTTCGTGATGTTCGGGTCGAAGGTGAAGATCACGAACGTGCCGAGCGAGATGATCAGCACCATCGAGATGTAGAGCAGGATCTTCAACCAGAACCGGGTGGCGTCCTTGCGGGCGTAGTCGTTGATGACCGTCCGCAGGCCGTTGCCGCCGTGGATCTGCGCGAGCCACAGCATCGAGAGGTCCCAGAACTGCCAGAACGGCGAGGCCCACCGGCCGGCCACAAAACCAAAGTTGATCTTGTGCACACCGCCGTCGAGGATGTTCATGATGAACAGGTGGCCGAGCACCAGCACGACCAGCAGCAGGCCGGACAGGCGCATGAACAGCCAGCTGTAGAGCTCGCCGTTGCTGCGGCGGGCGGCCGGTCGGCGCGGCGAGCGGGGCTTGTCGAGTGCGAGAGACATGGTCAGCGCCCCAGTTCCGAGATCGTGCGCTCCAACATGAAGTACGCGCCGGGGATCATCACGACGACCCAGATGGCGAGGATGATCCACAGCATCAGGCGCTGGTACTTCGCGCCCTTCTCCCAGAAGTCGACCAGCATGACCCGGATGCCGTTGAGCGCGTGGTAGAGCACGGCACCCACGAGCCCGACCTCGAAGAGGTTCACGACCGGGTTCTTGTAGGTCTCGACGACCGAGTCGTACGCGTTCGGCGACACGCGCACGAGCGCGGTGTCGAGCACGTGCACGAAGAGGAAGAAGAACGTCAGGACGCCGGTGATCCGGTGTGCGACCCAAGACCACATGCCAAGATCGCCGCGATAGAGCGTCCCGCCGCCTCGGGAGGTGCCCGACCGCTCGGATGCGGTGGTGCTGGCCATGTGCCCGGCCTCCAACGTCAGTGGTGGACTGGTCGGTCGAACCCGACCATGACCGGGAAATGCTAGTCCCGCACGCTGGGGCTGACCCAATGACCCGCGTCGCTCTGTGATCGACGAGACACGCTGTCCATCGCCCAAGCGGTCTGGACCGTTTTAGAAGCATGAGGCAGGCCACAAAGCGACGGCGGCCGAGACCTCCGCCTTGGTCTCAGCCGCCGTCTTGGCAAGGGCACTTGCCACCCTCTACACGAGGGGCCCGCGGATCCGGTTCGAAGATCCACGAACTTTTTTGGAACTTTGTTGCCGGAAGGCGAGGACTCCGCCGTGGTCCTCGCCCTCCGCTGCAGGTCACCCTGCATGACAACTAGAACGAACGATCACCGAAGGCGGTTCGCGGTGCGTCTCAACACGCGCCGGGTACGGCGGATCACTTCGGGTGGCGAAGAGCATCGATCACGTAAACGATTGGGTCACGCACGGGTGCGGCCGGGAGCGGGTGTGATTACCAAGAGGTACGGTCCACCCCTTGGAACCCGACAGCGTGGTCGGGGCGACCCTAGGGAGGAGACGAGCCGTGCGTCCTCGTATGCGTGGCATCGCCGTTGCCGCGATCGCGCTGACCAGCGTGATGTCCATGAGTGCTTGCGCCAAGGACTCGGGCGGCGGCAACGCCGGGCAGAACACCGGTAGTGGTGGCTCCGGCTGTGAGTACGCCTCACCGCCCGCCGCGCCCGCGACCTCGTCCAGCGCCGCGAGCGCCGGCGACAAGGTCGACGGCAGCGCGCTGAAGGTCGGTCTGGCCTACGACATCGGCGGCCGTGGTGACGCTTCCTTCAACGACTCCGCCGCGGCGGGCCTGGACAAGGCCGTGGCCGACCTGGGCGTGAAGAAGGAGAACGTCAAGGAGCTGACCGCCGCCCCGAACGAGGCCGAGGACGCGAAGCAGACGCGTTTGAAGCAGCTCGCGGGTGACGGCTACAACCCGATCGTGGCGGTCGGGTTCGCCTACGCCGAGTCGCTCAAGGTCGTCGCGCCGCAGTTCCCGAACGTCAAGTTCGCGATCGTCGACGCGGTCGTCGACGCGCCGAACGTCACGGGCCTGACCTTCGCCGAGCACGAGGGCTCGTTCCTCGCCGGCGTCATCGCCGCGTACCAGAGCAAGGCGTGCCACGTGGGCTTCGTCGGCGGCGTCGAGATCCCGCTGATCCAGAAGTTCGAGGCCGGCTACTTCCAGGGTGCGAAGGCGGCCGCCCCGAAGATCGAGATCGAGAAGAAGTACCTGACCCCGGCCGGTGACTTCACCGGTTTCCAGGACCCCGCGAAGGGCCAGGAGGCCGCGAAGGGCCAGATCGACAAGAAGGCCGACGTGCTCTACCACGCGGCCGGTGCCTCGGGTAAGGGCGTCTTCTCCGCCGCCAAGCAGGCCGGTGTCAAGGCCATCGGCGTCGACTCCGACCAGTACAACCAGGCGACCGTCGCCGACTCCAAGGACGTCATCGTGTCGTCCATGCTCAAGCGCGTCGACGTCGCGGTCTTCGACTACGTCAAGGCCGTCGCGAAGAACGACCTCGCGTCGCTGCCCAAGGTGTTCGACCTCAAGGTCGACGGTGTCGGTTACGCCACCTCGGGTGGCAAGATCGACGACAAGCTGAAGGGCATCCTCGAGGGCTACAAGGCCCAGATCATCGAGGGCAAGATCAAGGTCGCGGACAAGCCGTAACCCCACCGCAGTCCTGCGCCGGGCCCTGTGAGGATCACCTCGCAGGGCCCGGCGCGTGGTAGGAGGAGCCTCGACGATGAGCAGTTCCACGTCCGTGCTCACGGACACCCCGCCCGCGGTGGTGCTGACCGGCATCACCAAGCGGTTCCCCGGCGTCGTCGCCAACAGCGACGTCCACCTGACCGTCCGGACCGGCGAGGTCCACGCGCTCTGCGGTGAGAACGGCGCGGGCAAGTCCACCCTGATGAAGATCCTCTACGGCATGCAGCCGCCGGACGAGGGCACCATCGAGGTCAACGGCGAGCAGGTCCGGTTCAAGACCCCGGCCGACGCCATCAGGGCCGGGATCGGCATGGTGCACCAGCACTTCATGCTCGCCGACAACCTGACCGTGCAGGAGAACGTCGTGCTCGGCGCGGAAGCGCTGTACGGCATCGGCTCGAAGGCGCGGAAGAAGATCCAGGAGCTCGCGAAGCAGACCGGGCTCAACGTCGACCCCGGCGTGCTCGTCGAGCGGCTCGGTGTCGCGGACCGCCAGCGCGTCGAGATCCTCAAGGTGCTCTACCGCGGCGCCAAGGTGATCATCCTGGACGAGCCCACCGCGGTGCTCGTGCCGCAGGAGGTCGACGAGCTCTTCGCGACCGTGCGCGACATGCAGCAGCAGGGCTTCACGTTCCTCTTCATCTCGCACAAGCTCGACGAGGTGCGCGCGATCGCCGACTCCGTCACGGTGATCCGGCGCGGCACCACCGTCGGCACCGCCGACCCGAAGACCGTGAGCTCCCGCCAGCTCGCCGAGATGATGGTCGGCAGCGAGCTGCCCAGCCCGGAGACGCGCACGTCGACCGTCACCGAGACCCCGGTGCTCACGTTGTCCGGCCTCTCGCTGTCCACTCCGGACGGCCGCGCGATCCTCGACGACATCAACCTGGTCGTGCGCTCCGGCGAGGTCGTCGGCATCGCCGGCGTCGAGGGCAACGGCCAGACCGAGCTCGTCGAGACGATCATGGGCATGCGCAAGGCCAGCGGCGGCACCGTCACGCTGTCCGAAAAGGACCTGACGAAGCTCGGCACGCTGGCGCGCCGCGAGGCGGGCATCGGCTACATCCCCGAGGACCGGCACCGGCACGGCCTGCTGCTCACGCAACCGTTGTGGTTCAACCGGATCCTCGGCTACCAGACCCGCAAGCCGACCGCGAGCGGCGCGTGGCTCGACCGCGACGGCGCCAAGCAGGACACCGAGCGGATCGTCCGCGAGTTCGACGTCCGCACGCCCGGCATCGAGGTGCCCGCGGCGGCGCTGTCCGGTGGCAACCAGCAGAAGCTGGTCGTCGGCCGCGAGCTGTCCGGCGACCCGGTGCTGCTGATCGCGTCGCACCCGACGCGTGGTGTCGACGTCGGCGCCCAGGCGCTGATCTGGGACGAGATCAAGAACGCCCGTGCGCGTGGCCTCGCGGTGCTGCTGATCTCCGCGGACCTGGACGAGCTGATCGGCCTGTCCGACACGATCAAGGTCATGCTGCGCGGCCGGCTGGTCGCGGACGCGGACCCGTCGTCGGTCACCCCCGAGGACCTGGGCAGTGCGATGACCGGCGCGGGCGCGACCAGCCCCGCCGTCGTTGAGGAAGGCGAGAACTGATGAGCAAGTTGCGCGGCAACCTGCTGCCGCCCGCACTGGCGATCGTCTTCTCGGCGTTGCTGTGCGGCCTCGCCCTGGTCTTGTCCGGGGCGAACCCGCTGAAGGCGTTCGGCGCCATGGTGAACCAGGTCGGCGAGGGCACGACGGCCGTCGACATCATCAACAGCACCGGCATCTACTACATCGCGGCGCTCGCGGTGGCGATCGGGTTCCAGATGAACCTGTTCAACATCGGTGTCGAGGGCCAGTACCGCGTCGCGGCCGTGGTGGCGGCGATCTTCGGTGGCTCGTTCGCGCTGCCGACCGGCCTGCACGCGCTGGCGATCATCATCGTCGCCGCGATCGCCGGCGCCGCGTGGGCCGCGATCCCCGCGATCCTCAAGGTGACGCGCGGCGTCAACGAGGTCATCTCGACGATCATGATGAACGGCATCGCGCTCGGCGTGGCCGCCTACCTGATCCGCCGGGACGTCTTCGGTGAGCTGCGGGGCAACAACATCCGCACGCCGGAGATCGCGGAGTCCGGCTGGGTGCCGGGCATCAAGCTCGGCTCGTCCGGCACGGTCTTCGGCCTGGTGTTCCTCGCGGCGGCGCTCGGCATCGCCTACTGGGTCATGATGAACCGCACCCGGTTCGGCTTCGAGCTGCGGGCGTCCGGTGAATCGGCGACCGCGGCGGCGGCCGGTGGTGTCAACGCCAAGAAGATGGTCCTGGTGTCGATGCTGCTGTCCGGCGCGATCGCGGGCCTGGTCTCGATGCCGGAGATCCTCGGCCGCGACCACACGTACAACCTGAACTTCCCAGGCGGCATCGGTTTCTCGGGCATCGCGATCGCGCTGCTCGGCCGCAACCACCCCGGCGGCATCGCGTTCGGCGCGCTGCTGTGGGCGTTCCTGGACAAGTCCGGACTGGCACTGGACAACGTCGGCGTGCCGAGGGAGATCGTGACGATCATGCAGGGAACGATCGTGCTGTCGGTCGTCGTGGCCTACGAGGTGGTGCGCCGCTTCGAGCTCGCCTCCGAGCAGCGCCGGGTCGGCCGTGAGCTCGCGGCCGCGGGAGGTGCGGCGTGAGCGCGTTGATCACCAAACCCGTTGCCGCCACGCCGAAGCGCCGTCGCGTGCTGCCCGGCTGGGCCGTCGCGATGCTGGGCGTCGCGGGCGCGATCGCCCTGCTGTCCACGACCTCGTACCTGACGGGCTTCCCGCAGCTGACGTCGAGCGGCACCACCCAGACCGCCGTGCGCCTGGCGTTGCCGATCCTGCTCGCCGGCCTCGGCGGCCTGTGGGCGGAGCGCGCGGGCGTCGTGAACATCGGCCTCGAAGGCATGATGATCATGGGCACGTGGGGTGCGGCGTGGGCCGGATACCAGTGGGGCCCTTGGGCTGCCCTGATCTCCGCGGTCGTGTTCGGCGCGCTGGGCGGCCTGCTGCACGCGGTCGCCACGGTCACGTTCGGCGTCAACCACATCGTGTCCGGTGTGGCGATCAACCTGCTGGGCGCGGGCGTCACCAAGTACCTGTCGACGCTGCTGTTCTTCCCGGTGTCGCACAACCCGCGCGAGTCGCCGCCGGTGCCCAAGTTCGACACCTACTCGGCCGCCGGTCTGTCGGACGGGCTGAAGTCGCTGGAAGAGCAGCAGCGCGTCGGCATCTCGGACGTGGCGGGCATCCTCGGCGGTCTGGTCACCGGCGTCTCGCCGTTGACGATGATCGCGATCCTGCTCGTGCCGGGCTCGTACCTGTTGCTGTGGAAGACGCGCTTCGGCCTGCGCCTGCGGTCGTGCGGTGAGAACCCGCACGCGTCCGAGTCGCTCGGCGTGAACGTGTACCTCTACAAGTACATCGCGGTCATCGCTTCTGGTGCCCTGGCGGGCATCGGTGGCGCCGCACTGGTCCTGAACCCCGGCCAGCCCGGTTATCTCGAAGGTCAGACGGGTGGCCGCGGCTTCATCGGCCTCGCCGCGATGATCTTCGGCAACTGGCGTCCGGGCGGGCTGCTCGGTGGTGCCGCGCTGTTCGGTTACGCCGACGGCCTGCAGCTGCGCTCGGGCGGTGAGACCGTGCTGGCACTGGTGTACGGCGCGGTGATCCTGCTGGGCCTGCTGGTGATCCTGCAGCTGACGCGGCGCCAGTGGTTCGCCGCCGCGTTCGGGGTGCTGGCCGCGCTGGTGCTGTACTTCCTGTACTACAGCCTCGACGAGATCCCGTCCGAGCTCACGTCGTACGCGCCGCACATGGTGACGCTGGTCGTGCTGGCCGTCGCGTCCCAACGCCTGCGCATGCCGGCGGCGGACGGCGTGGTGTATCGCCGTGGTTGATTGGGAGTTGTTGCGGGAACGGGCAGTAGAGGCCGCGCAGTCGGCCTACTGCCCGTACTCGGGCCTGCAGGTCGGCTCCGCCGCGTTGTGCGACGACGGCCGGATCGTCGTGGGCTGCAACGTGGAGAACGCGGCCTACGGCGTGGGGCTCTGCGCGGAATGCACGATGGCCGGTCAGCTCCGGCTGACCGGCGGCGGTCGTTTCGTGGCCGTCGCCTGCCGCTCCGGCACCGGTGAGCTGCTGATGCCGTGCGGCCGATGCCGCCAGGTCCTGTTCGAGCTGGGCGGCGCTTCCTGTCTGGTGGACACACCGCGCGGTGTCGTGGAGATGCGCGAGGTGCTGCCGGACGCGTTCGGACCGGAGGACCTGCCATGAGCTTTTCAGCTGTGGACATCATCCGCGCCAAGCGCGACGGCCAGGTGTTGTCCGACGAGCAGATCGACTGGGTGATCGACGCCTACACGCACGGCGTCGTGGCGGACGAGCAGATGTCGGCGCTCGCCATGGCGATCTTCTTCCAGGGCATGACCTCCGCGGAGACCGCGCGCTGGACGCAGGCGATGATCTCGTCCGGCGAGCGGTTGTCGCTGGACGTCTCGCGGCCGACCGTGGACAAGCACTCCACGGGCGGCGTCGGCGACAAGATCACCCTGCCGCTCGCGCCGCTGGTCGCCGCCTGCGGTGCCGCGGTGCCGCAGTTGTCCGGACGCGGACTGGGGCACACCGGCGGGACGCTGGACAAGCTCGAGTCGATTCCGGGGTGGCGGGCCGCACTGTCCACTTCGGAGATTCAGGCACAGCTTTCCTCCGTTGGCGCAGTGGTTTGTGCCGCCACCGAAGGGCTCGCTCCCGCGGACCGCAAGCTCTACGCGCTGCGGGACGTGACCGGGACGGTCGAGGCGATTCCGCTGATCGCTTCCTCGATCATGTCGAAGAAGATCGCCGAGGGTGCCGACGCGCTGGTGCTCGACGTGAAGGTCGGCTCGGGCGCGTTCATGAAGTCGCTGGACGACGCGCGGGCTCTGGCCCAGGCGTTGGTGGCCATCGGCGTTGAGCATGGCAAGAAGATCTCTGCTCTGCTGACGGACATGTCCGTGCCTCTCGGGCGGGCCGTGGGCAACGCCGTGGAGGTCACCGAGTCCGTCGAGGTGCTGCGCGGTGGCGGCCCGTCCGATGTCGTCGAGCTGACCGTGGCGCTGGCGGCGGAAATGCTGTCCCTGGCGGGGATTTCGGCGGATCCGGCCGCTGTGCTCGCGTCTGGTGAGGCTTACGAGTCGTGGGCGCGCATGATCCGGGCGCAGGGCGGTGACCCCGAGGCCCCGCTGCCGATCGGCAAGCACAAGCACGTGGTCGAGGCGCCGATCGCGGGTGTTCTGTCTACTTTGGACGCTTACGCGGTGGGTGTGGCGGCGTGGCGCCTGGGCGCGGGGCGGGCTCGCAAGGAGGATCCGGTGCAGGCCGGGGCCGGGATCCTGTGCCTGGCCAAGCCGGGCGACCGGGTCGAAGTGGGCCAGCCGCTGCTGGAACTCTTCACCGACACCCCGGACGCCTTCGCCGGTGCACTGGCCGCTCTGGACGGCGGCTACACCATCGGTGACGCGGCTCCGGAGCAGTCGCCGCTGGTCATCGACACCATCCGAGGCTGAACGCCAAGGGGCCGGAGCGTAAAACTCAACGGGCCGGAGCGTAAGACTCGCGCGAGTCTTACGCTCCGGCCCCTTGCGTCTTACGTTCCGGTCCCGGCAACGCCGAGGGGCGCCTCCGAATCCGGAAGCGCCCCTCGAAGACAACCGTGATCAGGCGCCCTCGGCGGCCAAGTCGTCGTCCTCGTGCTCCTTGCCGCCGCCCGCCGGCTTGGGGCCGTTCTTGCGGGTGCGGCGCTGCGGACGCGGCAACGCGGTGGGCGGCGGAGGCGGCGTCGGCGAGCCACCACCGAGGATGAGCTCGGCGAACGTGGCCATGGCCTCGTCCAGCTGACCGCCGATGCGCAGCTCGGACTCCTGGTTGGACTTGCGCACCAGGGACTGCAGCGCGTCGGCATCGGGCCGGGCGCCCACGGTCTCGGAGACCTTGGACAGTCCGGAGTCGACGGCGGTGGACAGCTCGCCCAGGCGGGCGGCGAAGTCGTCCTCGACCTTGTCGAGGCGCGTCGTCATGGTGTCCAGGCGCGAGGTGACCTGCTCCAGGCGCTGGGCCAGGTTCTCCAGGCGGTCCGCCGCGTCGACCTGGTCGCGGGACTGCTCGATGGCCGCGTACAGCGCGGTGCGGGCCTCGTCGAGCTTGCCGTTGACCGTGCTGCGGGTGTCGGCGATTGCCGACGACAGCGAGTCGCGGGTGGAGTTGATGTTCGTGTGCGTGTCGGCGACCGCGGCGGCGAGGGCGTCGCGCGCCTCGTCGTGGCGGGTCTGCAGGCCGGTGACGGCGTCGCCGAACGTCTTCTGCAGCGCCTCGCGGGTGCCGTCCAGGTGCTCGTGCACACCCTCGTCCACCTCGTCGAGGCGGCCGCGCAGCGCGGCTTCCAGGGCCTCGATGCGCTCGCGCAGCGGCGCGGTGACGGCGCCGGGGATCGTGTCGACCTTGCCGTCCTGCTTGTCCAGGTGGAGGTCGAGGTCGTCGAGTCGCTTGTGGATGTGCGACAGCTTGTCCTCGAGGCCGTCCATGCGGCCGGCGACGCCCTCGAAGCGACCGGCGACACCGTCGAGGCGGCCGTCGAGCTGTGCGAAGGGCTTGGCCAGCTTGTCGACGAGACCGTCGACGGCGCGGCCGATGTCCTGAACCGCGTTGTCCTGCGCCTCCAGCTTGGCGAGTGCCTCGTCGAGCCGCTCCGCCAGGACGCTGACCTCGGTCCGGTCCGGGAGCTCCGACAGACGCTTGCGAACCGACCCCAGCGACTCCAGCGGGGACATTCGCGCGTGGATCTCGTCCAGAGCGTCGAAGATCTGCTGCTGCTCGCTCTCACGAATCTCCGCGGCGCGCGTGAGCATGTTGCGCATCCGATCGAAGGACATCGTGGAGTTGTTGTTCTCTGTCACGGCTGAGTGCCTTCGTCCAGGGGAGGGGGAGACCACGGGAGCCTATCCGCGTCGGAGGACGGGTAAGTACCACCCCCGTAAAGAAACCGCCGGGCGCGGACAGGCTACTAGCCCGATCAGGCTACAGGGTTGGTCTGTACGCCTCGGTAACTAGGTGCAGGCACGCGGTCGCGGGCGGTGAAGTTCCTACTTCGGGGTGACTAAAGCCTCGCAATCGGTCGCACAAAGTTCATCATCACGAGTCGGCAACATGTGTGTCGCTGCAATTGATCTTAGCGGTATCAAGATCAATTCGGCCGCAGGCGGCGCGGTGTGTCGCCAGGTATAACGTGTCTCCATGTCCACGCCCCTTACCCCGGAGACCATCCGCAGCGCGCCCAAGGTCCTGCTGCACGACCACCTGGACGGTGGCCTCCGCCCGCAGACGGTGATCGACCTCGCCGACGCGTCCGGCTACCAGGGTCTGCCCACCACCGACGCCGGGGAACTCGGCGTCTGGTTCCGTGACAACGCGAACTCCGGCTCGCTGGTCCGCTACCTCGAGGGCTTCGCCCACACGTGCGGCGTGATGCAGGACGAGGCCGCGCTCGTCCGCGTCGCCGCCGAGGCTGTCGAGGACCTGGCCGCGGATGGCGTTGTCTACGCCGAGGTGCGCTACGCCCCCGAGCTGTTCGTCGAACGTGGGCTCTCGCTGGAACAGATCGTGGAGGCCGTGCAGGAAGGCTTCCGGGTCGGCACGGAACGCGTCGCCGCGTCGGGTGGCCGCATCCGCATCGGCACCCTGCTGTGCGCGATGCGCCAGAACGAGGGCTGGCTGCGGATCGCCGAACTGGCCGTCCGCTACCGCGACCTCGGCGTCGTCGGCTTCGACATCGCCGGTCCCGAAGCGGGCTTCCCGCCCACCAGGGGCCTGGACACGTTCGAGTACCTGCGCCAGCAGAACGCGCACTTCACCATCCACGCGGGTGAGGCGTTCGGCCTGCCGTCCATCTGGGAGGCGATCCAGCACTGCGGCGCCGAGCGCCTCGGCCACGGCGTGCGGATCGTCGACGACATCAAGGTCTCCGGCGACGGCACAGTCCAGCTCGGCCGGCTCGCGTCCTACGTGCGCGACCGCCGCATCCCGCTGGAGATGTGCCCGACGTCCAACCTGCAGACCGGCGCCGCGGCGTCGATCGCCGAGCACCCCATCGGGCTGCTGGCCCGGTTGCGGTTCCGCGTCACGGTCAACACCGACAACCGGCTGATGTCCTACTGCACGCTGACTTCGGAGTTCGAGCGGCTCGTCGAGACGTTCGGCTACGGGTGGGCCGACCTGCAGTGGTTCACGATCAACGCGATGAAGTCCGCGTTCATCGGGTTCGACGAGCGGCTGGCGATCATCAACGAGCTGGTGAAGCCGGGCTACGCCAAGCTGATGGCGTGAGAAAAGGGGGCCGGGCGGCCCCCTTTTCGGTCAGATCTCGTTGATCGGCGCTTGCGCGTAGAAGTCGCCACCATCGTTGATCCGCATGTAAGCCTCCTGCTGCACTGAGACGGCGCTACCCGAGTCGATCGAGCAGGTGGTCGGGATGGTGAAGGCCTCCACGGCGGGTGGAGAGATCGTCACGCCGTCCATCTCGGTGGTGCAGGAGACGCCGTCCACCACGATGACGATCTCGTAGCGGCTCGCGTCCGAACTGTGGAACCCGTCGGTGAAGGATCCTGACAGTCGCATCCCCACGAGTGGCACGTTCGTCCACGCGACCTCACCGATGGCGTTGTCGGTGAACGTCGCCGATCCCACGGTGCTCGCGGAGGCGGGTGCGGTGGAAAGTGAGATGACCGCACAAATAGCCGTCAGAAATATGAGCGTCCTTCTCGTCAATCCGTTCACGGTTCGTTCCAATCGACGATCCAGTTGACCGGCTGGCGAGTCCCGATCTTGTGATTGTCGTGGCGGATCGTCACATATGTGTTCTGAACCGCCTGGGTGCCGAAGCCGCCCGAAGATTCGACCGCGCAGTCACTGGGGATGGTGAACGCCTCCACCGCGGGCGGGGAGATCGTCACCCCGTCCATCTCCGTGACGCAGGACGTGGTCTCGGTTTCGATCAGGATGTCGTACTCGCTGGGATCCGCGCTCTCGAAGCCGTCGCTGAAGGCGCCGGACAGCCGCACGCCGGTCAAGGCCGAGCTCGTCACCGTCACCTCGCCGACGACGTCTTCGGTGAAGGTCGCCGCGCCGGCCGCGGCCGCAGATGCGGGAGTGGTGGAAAGTGAGCCGACCGCACAAATAGTCGACAAGAATACGAGCGTTCTTCTAAGAATTCTGCTCATAAAAAACAATAGGCTCCCGCGGCAACAATCGCGAGAGCCTATTGAAATCGACAGGTCAGTGTGACTGCAGGCGGTCCTCGAAGTTCGCCTGCAGCGTGCGGAACGCCGACACCTCGGCGTCGAACGGCGCCGACGGCGCGAGGCGCGTCGGGTCCGGTCGCAGCACGAAGGAGATCAGCCAGCCGAGCGACTCGGACGGGTTGAGGGCTTCCTTCACGCTGTCGTCCTCGGCCCACTCGGCCGCGTCCTCGAACAGCTCGACGACGAGGTCGAGCTGTGCCGGGTCGATGGCGTCCGGGCCCTCGGAGATGTCCTCGGCGAGGCCCAGCAGCACGTAGACGTTGTCGTCCTCGACCTTGACGTCCAGCTCGCCCGCGGTGGCCTTGACCTTGACGTCCTGCCAGGTCGTCACCTCGGCGAGGTCGTGGTCGTCGGTCTCGACGAGGTAGCGAGACAGGGCGCGCGGCGACGTGAAGACCTCGATCTTGCCGCGGTGGCCCAGGAAGAGCGGCTTGTCGTCGAGGTAGCAGCGCAGCGTGTACAGCTCGCCGGCGGTCGTGATGATCTTGATGGGGTCGATGCCCACCTCGGCCCAGAAGCCGGTCGGTGCGGCGGACTCCTTCGACGACTCATCCGAGGAGTCCGCGGCGGGAGCCTCGGCCTCGAGCTCGGCGAGCTCCTCCTGCGCGACGGAAAGGGCCTTCTCGTCGACGTCGGGCGTCGCGACGACGCCGTCGATCTCGTCCAGGACCTCGTCCCACTTCTCGGAGACGACGGACGACAGCTCGTTCCACAGCTTGACGCCCTCGCGGCCGGTGAACGGCAACGTGCCCTGCGGCAGCAGCGAGAAACCCTCGGCGGAGTCGAGGATCTCGTGCACCTTGTCCAGCTCGCACACGTCGGCGATGGACCGCACGATCGACACCACGTCGGCCAGCTCGCCGATCACCCACGTGTCGGGGTCCTCGGCGACCAGCTCGGGCACGCCGACCAGGTCGAACTGGTGGTTGTCGTCCGGCGAGAGGTCCGCGACACCCAGGTCCGGCACCACGTGCCACGCCGGGTGGTCGGCCAGGTCGTGCTCCTCGGCGGTGCGCACGAAGGCGGCGAGGTGCGCGGCGTCGGGGAAGACGAACAGGTCCTCCTCGTCACCGAGGAACGCCTCCCACTCCTCGCCTTCCTCCCGCCAGCGGGGTGCCCACAGCGTGACCACGTCACCCTGCGTCAGTCCCAGCTCGATCGGGACGATGTCCTGCGCCATCACGACCTCCCGGTCACGCCTGTAGATGTGCGCAGGTTACCGGGATCGATCACCTGCGTCCGAAGGGGTCTTGGAAGAACGCGTCCTCGTCCTCGTCATCCACCGGTGGACGTGGACGACGAGCAGGAGCGGGAGCCGCCGGAGGTTCGACCGGAACAGCCGCGGACCGGAAGGGCGCGTCGCCGGCGATGCCCTCGATGACCATGGCCATCCCGTCACCCAACGACTTCGCGATCTCGTTGAAGCTCGTCTGTACGGCCGACGAAACGGCCATCGCCGCGGTCTCCGTGACGATCTGCCCCACGGCCACATGCCCCTGGTTCAACAGTTGCGGGTGCAGGTACACCGCTCGCAGCTCGCCCTGCGCGCTCGCGTGCACGGTGGCCATGCCGGAGGGGTGCTCGGCGACACCGACGGTCGCTGCCAGCACCTGCTGCAGCTTCGCGGTCTCCTGGAGCCGCTCCTCGCTCACCACGACCGGCCACCCTCCTCGAAGCCCAGCGCGGACAGCTCCGCCGCGGGCACCACGTGACCGACCGTGCGGTGCAGCTGCGCCGCCGCTTCCCGGGACGCCTGCTGCGCCACGCGCACGATCTCCTGCCCCAAAGCCTGCGGCCCCATGCGCAACGCGAACGGCGCCACCTGGATCGACTGCGGCGGACCGCCCGCGGCGGCCACGACCGTCACCGCACCGTCCGAAGAGGACGCCCGGCCCAGCACGGGACCGGTGCGCGCGGCGAGCTCCCGCACCTGGTTCTCGACCGCCGCCACCTGCTCGGCGGCGCGCTCAGCCTCGTTCACGCCATCACCCCGTCGGCCGGTAGAAACCCATGAAACCCATGCCGCAGTTGGACGTGCGGATGGGGTTGACCTGTACCGGGTCACCGGCCTCGACCATCTGGCCGTTGCCGATCACCATCGCGACGTGCCCGTCCCACACGACGAGGTCGCCGGGCAGCAGCTGGTCCTGTGGCACCGAAGCGCCCATGCACTGCGACGACGCGGGCCGCGGGATGTCGAACCCGGCGCCCTTGTACGCCCACTGCGTGAGGCCGGAGCAGTCCGTGCCCTGCGGCGGGTTCGCGCCACCCCACACGTACGGCGTGCCCAGCGCGGACAACGCGTTGCGCACCGCGCGGGCCGCCGTCTCGTTCGGCGCCTCGGCCGACGAACCGTCCGGCAGGTTCACGCCGACGCCGGTACCGGGCTGCGGCGGGATCGCGACGGGCAGGCGCGGGCCGTGAGCGCCGCCGCCACCACCGCCTCCGCCGCCACTACCTCCGCCGCCACCGCCGCCAGAGTGACCGCCTCCGCCGCCGGAAGATCCACCCGAGGATCCGTTGCCGTCCGGCTGCTTGTGCTGGTCGCCACCGCCCGCGCTGGAGGTGGACGTCGAGTCGTTGCCCGCGCCGAGCGACTCGCCGAGGCCGGCCACGTCGGGCTTCTGCAACGCGTTGAGCTGCCCCACGAGCTGCGTCAGCTGTTCGCGGACCTTGTTCAGCTCGGTGTCCGTGCGCGAGGTGTACTCGTCGGCCTTGCCCGACAGCTCGGCCATCACGGCGAGCACGGCCCCGATGCCGCCGAACACGCCGATCGCCATCGCGGCGGCGAGCCGGGGCGTCGCGTAGCCGACGAACTCGTCGATCAGGCCCTGGATGGCCGTACGCCCGCCGGTCACCGCGGACACGCCGGTCGAAGCGACGGTCTGCGCGGTGGAACTGTTGCGCGCCAGCGTCTGCACCGCGCCGGAGAAGGCGGCCACCCGCCCCTGGAACGCGGTCGCGCGGTCGCCGTACCAGTTCGCCATCGCGCTGTTCGCGGCGCTGGTGTGCCGGCCGTCGAGATCCGTGAGTGCGGTATTGGCCTTGCCGAACGCGTCACCGGCGCGCGTGGCGCTGCCCGTGTCGCCGTCCAGCTTGGCCAGGTTCTGTTTCATCGGCGCGATCAGCCCGCCGATAAAGCCCGCGACGTCTCCGCTCACTGCAGCGACTTCCCCCTGTGTCAGACCTTGTAAGCGCGCCCGATGTCGGCCGCGTGCTGCTCTTCCTGAGCGATGTAGGCCTCGCGGGCCTTCGCCACGGCGGTGCCCAGGTTGGACAGGCCCTGCGACACCTCGCGGATGCCGTCGAGCTGACGCTGCGCCGCCTGCTGGAACGCCGAGCCGATGCCGACCTCCTCGCCGATCTTGCCGAAGGCGTCACCGGGCAGCGAGGTGACCCCGGTCAACGTCGACGTGCCGACCGTGCCCACGTCGCCCGACAACCCACTCGCCGTGGAGGCGTAGGTCGCGAGCGCGTCGAGATCGACCTGAAGGCCCTGGGTGCTCATGGTTCCCCCTCGTGTTCACCACAGATCCTGCCCCGATGAGCGGTACCTCGCCCGCCATTCGCACAAGATCATGGAACCGTGGGCCTGATCGAGCACTGGGACCGGATCCTGGCATGGCTGGCGGAGCACGCGCCGGCCACCCGAGCCGTGCTCCGTCCGGGGTCTGACGTGCGGCTGGACCTGGAGGTTCCCGCCGACCTTCGGCGTTGGTGGAACCAGTTCGGCGGCACCACGGACTTCGCCGAGATCCTCCCGCCCTTCTACTCGCCGCTCGGCGCGGACCGCGCGGTGGAGCTGCGGGAGCGGTTCCGCCCGTTCTTCACCGGGGACCTGCCGTCCCAGGCGGGCACGCCGATCGCGGGCTTCCACCGCGAGTGGCTGCCGATCGCGTTCGACGGCATCGGCGACGTGCTCGCGGTGGACCTGCGGCCGGGCGCGCTGCGCGGCTGCGTCGTCGAGTGGGACCGCGAGAAGCGCGAGATGGTCAAGCCGGAGTGGAACAGCGTCGCCGACATGTTCGACGAGGTCGCCACCGCGCTGGAGACGCGCGGCCGGCTCGGGCACTGCCAGCCGGTGGTCAACTCGGCCGGCGAGCTGAGCTGGTACACGGACTAGAGCACCTTCAGTTCGGTGAGTCCGTTGATGATCAGGTCGACGCCCAGCGCCGCGAGCAGCACGCCGAGGATGCGCACCAGCACCCACACGTAGGTCGTGCGCACCCAGCGCAGCAGAATCCCCAGCACGGCGATCGCCGCCAGGTCCAGCGCGATCACCGCCAGGAAGCCGCCCGCGAGCACGAACGTGTACTTGATGTCGCTCGCGTCGGCCATCAGGAACAGGTAGGCCACCGCGACCGGGTTCGCGTAGTACGCGGTCGCCAGCTCGCGGTTGTCCTCGCTGTGGTTGCGGCCCAGTACCAGGTCCAGCGCGTGCACGAACAGGATCACGCCGCTCGCCAGCATCAACGCGCCGCTGCTGATGTGGAACACCGCGACCAGCAGCCGGCCCGCCACGATGACGAACAGGCCCGTGGCGATGGCGAGTGCCGTTGACGTCAGCGCCACCTGCCACCGGCGGCGGGCGTCCGCGCCCTCGGTGTCGACCAGGAACGGCAGCAGGATCTTCGGCGGCCCCACCACCGCCACGAGGATGCTGAACGCCTCGATGAACGTCATGCGGTCATGGTCATCCGACCACCAGCCGCGCGGCCCGCCCACGCCCGGATCTCCACCCGATCGCGGGTGCCGTGAAGGGCACCCTGAGGGCGTCTGGTGTCCTGAGGGTGCCCTTCACGGCACTCCCGGTCAGGTGCCGACCAGGCCCGCCCGCCACGCCCAGGACGCGATCTCCACCCGATTGCGCACACCCAGCTTGCCCTGCACGGACGCCAGGTGCGTCTTCACCGTGGACAGCGACAGGAACAGCGCCGCCGCGATCTCCTGGTTCGTCAGCCCGCGCGCCACCTCCCGCACCACGTCCTGCTCGCGCGCGGTGAGCTGCGAGGTGTCCACCTTCTCGACGGGCCGCGCGAAGTGCTCCAGCATCCGCACGGTCACCTGCGGGGAGATCAGCGCGTTGCCCCGGGCCGCCGCGCGCACGGCCTCGACGAGCAGGGCGGGGCCCGCGTCCTTCGTCAGGAAGCCCGAAGCGCCGTGCTGCAACGCCGTGTGCACGTACTCGTCGAGATCGAACGTGGTGACGACGACGACCTTGGTGGAGCCGGCCAGCCGTTTGGTCACCTCGAGGCCGTCGAGTCCGGGCATGCGGATGTCCACGAGGCACACGTCGGGCTGCAGCGAGCGGGCCGCCGTCACGGCCGCCACGCCGTCGGGGACGTCCGCGACCACGGTGATGTCCGGCTGCTTCTCCAGGATCATCCGGAAGCCGACGCGGACCATCTCCTGGTCGTCGGCGATCAGGACCGAGATCACTTGGCTCCTTCCAGCGGCAGTTCGGCGGTGACCTGCCAGCCGTGCTCGGCGGGGCCGGCCTCGAAGTGGCCGCCCAGCAGGTCGACCCGCTCCCGCATGCCCACCAGACCGTAGCCACCGGCCTGCACGGGCCCGCCGCGGCCGTCGTCGCTCACCACCACGCGCAACCGGTCCTCCACCCGTGACAGCTCGACCTCGATCATGGTCGGCGCGACGGCGTGCTTGTGCACGTTGGTCAGGGACTCCTGGACCAGCCGCAGCACCGACCGGCCCACCTCGGGCTGCAGGCCCGCGGGCAGGTCGATCCGTGCCCGCACCTCCAGGCCCAGCTCGCGCGTGCGTTCCACGAGGGCGAGCACGTCGGCGCCTGGGTCGGTCGTGGCCATGTCGATCTCGCCCTGCCGCAACGTGCCGACGAGCCTGCGCATCGCGCCGAGCGCGTCCGTGCCGCTGCGCACGATGCCGGGCAACAGGCGGTGCGCGGCCTGCGGGTCTTCGTCGGAGACCTCCAGCGCGGCCTGCGCCTGCACAAGCATGCCGGTGACGTGGTGGGCGACGACGTCGTGCAGCTCACGAGCGAGCGAGATCCGCTCCTCACGTTGCGCCCCGATGACCGCGGTCGCCACCAGGCGCTCGCGTTCCCTGTCGCGCATCCGCAGGTACAGACCGGTCCCGATCGCGAGGATGCCCAGCAGCACCGCCCCCGCGACCTCCGAGTCGCTGCGCCACCACCAGGTGTTGCGGACGAGCGCGGCGTGCGTGCTCACCGCGATCAGCACCGCGATGGTCACCGCCGAGGCCCGCACGGACGCCGTCCGCACGGTGACCGCCACGATCCACATGCACGCCGCGGTCTCGGCGATGCTGATCGGGCTGAGCAGGCTCATCGGATAGGACCTGAACATGCTGGCCGCGATGGTCGTGACGAAGATCGACGCGGTCGCGACCACGAGTGAGGGTGTGCGGTACCGCGACGCCATCACCGCCGCGCCGCACGCGGGTACGGTCAGCAGCCACACCAGGGCATCCGTTGGCCCTCCGCCGGTTAACCGCAGCAGCTCCACGGCCAGTAGGACCGCCAGCCCGGCGGCGATCGGCCACTGCTGGCCCTTGAACCTGTCCAGAATCCTGTCCACAACGGACAAGGTAGGACCAGGGGAGCACCCCGGCATCAGACCTGAGGTCTAGGTCCGGCCCCGGCCATCGGCCATGTGGCCGACCCCGGTTCTGGTCTCCAGCCGGATGTCCGCTGACGTGCAAATTCCTACGTTGTATTCATGACCAATGCACAGCTCGTCAGCGTCCAATGGGGACTGTTCCTGAGCGTCGTCTTCCTGCTGCCCCAACTGTTCTTCCGGCAGCTGACCTGGCGCGGTGCGACGATCACGGTCTACTTCAGCATGCTGGCCGCGGCGGTGTTCCTGCCGCTGGGCGGGCACCCGTCCCAGGCGGTGCAGCCGGTGCCGTTCCAGTGGATCGCGGACTGGATGCGCGACGGCGACATCGCGTTCGAGCAGATGACGCTGAACATCCTGCTGTTCGTGCCGCTCGGTTTCCTGGCACGGCACTTCTGGACGATGACGCGCAGGCAGGCCGTGGCGCTCGGCTTCACGGTCAGCCTCGCGATCGAGGTGGCCCAGCTCTCACTGGGCCACCGGATCTTCGACGTCGACGACCTCATGACCAACACGACCGGCGCGCTGGTCGGCTACGGGCTCGCCGTGGCGTTCTCACACGCCCATCGGGTGCCAGACCGTCTTCGTCTCCAGGTACGCGCGGATGCGTGACAGGTCCGGCTCGCGCGTGAAGTCCTCGGACGGACGTGCCCGCAGCACCCGCTTCACCGTCCCGGCGGCCGAACGCTCCAGGTCCGCCCGGATCGACTCCGGCGCACCGGTCAGGTCCAGCGCGTTGACGTCGGCGTGCGACGCCAGCCACGGCGCGATCTCCGCGGTCCGGCCGGTGAGCAGGTTCACCACACCGCCCGGCAGGTCGGACGTCGCGAGCACCTCGGACAGCGTGATCGCGGGCAACGGCCGGTCCTGCGACGTCACCACGACCGCGGTGTTGCCGGAGGCGATCACCGGTGCGACGACGGACACCAGGCCCAGCAGTGAGGACTGCTGCGGCGCCAGCACGGCGACCACACCGGTCGGCTCGGGCGTGGAGAACGAGAAGTACGGCCCCGCCACGGGGTTCGCGGCACCCAGCACGGACGCGATCTTGTCCGTCCAGCCCGCGTACCAGACCCAGCGGTCGATGGCGGCGTCCACAAGGGACTGTGCCTTCTTCGCGGGCACGCCCTCGGCCGCCGAGACCTCCGCGATGAACTGCTCGCGACGGCCCTCCAGCATCTCCGCGACGCGGTACAGCACCTGGCCGCGGTTGTACGCGGTGGCGCCGGACCAGCCGGGGAACGCCTTGCGCGCCGCGCCGACCGCGTCCCGGGCGTCCTTGCGGGAACCCTGTGCGGCGTTGGCGAGGAACGCGCCCTTGTGGTCGGTGACCGGGTAGCTGCGACCCGACTCGGAGCGCGGGAACGCGCCGCCGATGTAGAGCTTGTAGGTCTTCGCGACCGAGATCCGGTCAGACATCGAGGTACGCCTCCAGCCCGGTGCGGCCGCCCTCGCGGCCGAAGCCCGACTCCTGGTAGCCGCCGAACGGCGCCGTCGGGTCGAAGCGGTTGAACGTGTTGGACCACACCACGCCGGCGCGCATCCGTTGTGCCATCCAGAGAATCCGCGAGCCCTTCTCCGTCCAGACACCCGCGGACAGGCCGTACGGCGTGTTGTTCGCCTTGGCCACGGCCTCGTCCGGCGTGCGGAACGTGAGCACCGACAGCACCGGCCCGAAGATCTCCTCACGGGCGATGCGCATCGCCTGCGAGACGTTGGAGAACACCGTCGGGGCGAAGAAGAAACCCTTGTCCGGCAACGGGCACGCCGACGTCCAGCGAGAGGCGCCTTCGCCCTCACCCGACTCGACCAGCTCCTGGATCTTGGTCAGCTGCTCGCGCGAGTTGATCGCGCCGACGTCGGTGTTCTTGTCCAGCGGGTCGCCGACGCGCAGCGTCGACACGCGCACCCGCAGCTTCTCCAGCAGCTCGTCCGCCACCGACTCCTGCACCAGCAGGCGGGATCCGGCGCAGCAGACGTGGCCCTGGTTGAAGAAGATGCCGTTGACGATGCCCTCGACCGCCTGGTCCAGCGGCGCGTCGTCGAACACGACGTTCGCGGCCTTGCCGCCGAGCTCCAGCGTGAGCTTCTTCGACGTTCCGGCCAGCTGCCGCTGGATGATCTTGCCGACCTCGGTCGACCCGGTGAACGCGACCTTGTTGACATCCGGGTGCTCCACCAGCGTGGCGCCGATGTCGCCCGCGCCCGGGATGATGTTCACGACACCCGGCGGCAGGTCGGCCTGCTGGATGATCTCCGCCAGCACCAACGCCGAGAGAGGCGTCGTCTCCGCCGGCTTCAGCACGACGGTGTTGCCGCACGCCAGCGCGGGCGCGATCTTCCACGCCGCCATCAGCAGCGGGAAGTTCCACGGGATGACCTGACCGGCCACGCCGAGCGGCTTCGGGTCCGGGCCGTAGCCCGCGTAGGACAGCTTGTCCGCCCACCCCGCGTGGTAGAAGAAGTGCGCCGCGGCCGTCGGCACGTCGACGTCGCGCGACTCCTTGATCGGCTTGCCGTTGTCCAGCGACTCGAGCACCGCCAGCTCGCGCGAGCGTTCCTGGATCAGCCGGGCGATCCGGTAGATGTACTTGGCGCGCTCGGATCCGGGCATCTTCGACCAGGTGCGGTCGTAGGCGCGGCGCGCGGCCTTCACGGCCTTGTCAACGTCCTCTTTGGACGCTGTGGAGACCTCGGCGAGCACTTCCTCCGTGGCCGGGTTGACCGTCTTCAGCGGTTCGCCGGTGCCCTCGACGAACTGGCCGTCCACGAACATCCGGTAGTTCGGCTTGAGGTTCGCGATGTCCCGCGACTCAGGGGCCGGGGCGTATTCCCACATCTCTCAGTCCACCGTCACGTAGTCGGGGCCGCTGTAGTGCCCATCAGTCTGGGTCCGCCGCTGCATCAGCAGATCGTTCAGCAGGGTCGACGCGCCGAACCGGAACAGGTGGTTGTTCAGCCACTCCGGCCCCGCGACCTCGTGCACGGCCACCAGGTACTTGATCGCGTCCTTCGTCGTGCGGATGCCGCCGGCGGGCTTCACACCGCGCAGCTCGCCGGTCTGCGTGTGCCAGTCCCGCACCGCCTGCAGCATCACGTGCGTCACCGGCAGGGTCGCGGCGGGCTGCACCTTGCCGGTCGACGTCTTGATGAAGTCACCACCGGCGAGCAGCGCGAGCCACGACGCGCGGCGCACGTTGTCGTACGTCACCAGCTCGCCGGTCTCCAGGATCACCTTGAGGTGCGCGTCACCACAGGCTTCCTTCACCCGCACGATCTCGTCGAACACCAGCCCGTAGCGCCCGCTGAGGAACGCGCCCCGGTCGATCACCATGTCGACCTCGGTCGCGCCCTGCTCGACGGCGAACCGCGTGTCCGCGAGCTTGATCTCCAGCGTCGAGCGGCCGCTCGGGAACGCCGTCGCGACGCTGGCGACGTTGATGCCCGTGCCCTTCAGCTCGTCCGCGGCGGTCTTGACCATGTCCGGGTAGACGCAGACCGCGGCCACCTTCGGGACGTCCGGTCGCTCCGGGTCCGGGCGGCGCGCCTTCGCGGCGAGCGAGCGCACCTTGCCGGGGGTGTCCGCCCCCTCCAGCGTGGTGAGGTCGACCATGCTGATCGCGGTGTCGATGGCCTGCATCTTCGAGGCCTTCTTGATGCTCCGCGTGCCGAGGCCCGCGGCTCGTTGCTCGACGCCGACCTGGTCGACGCCGGGAAGCCCGTGGAGGAAACGCCGCAGCGACGACTCGTCGCGCACGGCGTCAGCCAAGGCCGACGGCAATGTCGTTGGAGCAGCCATGAACTGGAGTCTAGGCGGAATGGGACGCCCGTCCTAAGTGAGACCGTTCGCCCAGGTCACCTAGGCTGCAAGCGTGGATCACGTGGAGCTGTGGCGGCCGGTCGGACAGGCCGGGCTGGACCTCGTCGCGGCGTCCGGGTGGCGGGCATGGCCCGCGCTGCCGCTGCACGATCCGATGCGCAGTCGCTCGGAGGCCACGACCATCGCGCGCCAGCAACTCGTGCCGGCGGGCGGCGTCGGTTACGTCACGCGGTTCCGCGTGTGCGACGACCATGTCGTCGGCGCCATCGAGAACGTCGCCGAGTACCGCGGGCCCGTGCCGGACGAGCAGTTCGACGGGCTGGGGCTGCCCGAAGCCTGGCGCACATACCTGCGGGGCGAGTCCTGGTTGCGCCGCGGCTGGGTGAACGACGAGACCTACGTACATCTCTATTCACCCGTGGAGATGCTCGAGCTTCAGGACGCCTGGGGTGAGGCCACGGCACTGCACCCCGGCATCGCGATCATCGGCGGTGACGGGGGCCGGGAACAGCTCGCGCTCGACCTGCGCGAGGCTGAGCCGTCCGTGCGGCTCGTCGACATCGCCAGCGGGGGCTGGGAAGGCGCCGTCACGCAGGCCGGCGACGTGCGTGAGCTGATCGAGCGGATCGAGGCCGGCGACTTCGCCTTCACCTATATGTGAGGGATCCTCGCAGGTCGCGCGAGGTGTGTGGGGCCGAACGGTCGATTGCCCTGCGCCATTCCACCTGCTTCGGTAAGACGCGAAGCGGTCCGGGGAGGGATCGCCGTGCATCGCTGGGGGGCCTGTGATGTCGTTGAAGCATGCGCTTGTCGCTGTCTTGATCGCCGCGCAATTAGGTGTCGCGACCACCGAAGCGGCGGCCGCTCCACCACAACCGGCACCGGTCGCGCCCGCCGCCGTCGCGATGGACGTGCCTGAGATCGAGCCGGTGACGGTACCCGCCGACGGCCAGGTCGACGTGAAGACCGCGCGCTCCAAGGCGTTGCAGCCGATCGACGCGCTGCCGCACCTCGACCCGGCGCCGGGCACGGTCCCGGTCGACCGGGTGCCGGTGAAGCCCCAGCCGCCGTACGGCCCCTACCCGCTGACGATGCCGCAGCGCCCCGGTCAGGAGTTGGTCGACGCGACCGCCGCCGACGCGCTCGCCACGCTCGGCCGCGCGGGCCGGCTCACCCCGGACGGCAAGCCGGACCTCGACCCGAACAAGCTGCAGCCGCAGGTTCCGTCCGCGCAGGTCGTCGACCCGAGCCGGCCGGCGACGCTGCAGGAGCTGATCGACGCGCTCACCTCGGGCAACATCCCGCCACCGCTGCCGGTCGACCCGCTGGCGCTGTTGCAGCAGCTGCCCGACGGCCTGCCGCGCATCACCTACCGCGTCTGCTCCGAGTCCCGCACCAAGCAGGTCAGCTGTTCGCTCACGCTGCCGCTCGCCGTGCCCGCGATCGTCGACGTCACCGGCGACCGCACGCCGGACGTGCTGGCCGACCTGGTGCCCGCCGCCGGCGTCGGCGATGTCGTTAGCGCCGCGCGCGAGGTGCTGGATCTCGAACGCCAGATCGCCGAGGTCAACGCCCGGATCGCGAAGCTCCTCGAGCTGATCGCGAACCCGGAGAACGTGCTCGACCTGCCTGTGCTGATCGCTGAACTGACGTCACGTCGCGGCCTGCTCGCCCTGCTGACCGCGACATTGCAGGAGAAGATCACCAAGCTGCTCGACATCGTCCACTTGGGACTCGGACTGGTCACCCTGCGCCTGCCGACGAGTGAGCACGCCGGCGCGGACCTGCCCGCGCACGTGTGGGCCGTCTACGACGTGCCGACGCACAAGCGGCTCTCGCTCGGCTTCGACGGGTTCCGGCGCGGCAGCAGCCTGGCCACGGCCGGGATCGGCGTCTACACGTTCAGCCCAACGCAGCTGCTGCGTGGCATCTACGACATCAAGGCGACCCTGCTGCAGATCGGTGCGGGCGAGTCGATGGCGGTGACCGCGGGTCTCGCGTCCGTTCGCGAGGACGACCGTGGCGAGGCCTACGACGCGACGGTCGCCAGCGCGCGCTTCTCCCCGGTGCCAACGGTTTTCGCCGCGCACGCGTTCGTCGATCCGGGAGCGGCCGACCGCGACCAGAAGGCGACCGTCGACGCCCGCAGCGACAAGCGCACCCACCTCGACACGCAGGTGCTCTCGCCGGGCCGGTTCGACCAGCTCAAGGCCGACGAGCTGCCCACGTCGGTGCAGGTCGCGCTCAACCGCCCGAAGGAGGGCGGCGAGGCGCGGGTCGACTACCGCGCCGACTCGACCATCGACGACGCGATGTTCGCCGACTTCGTCTACGACGGCCAGGGGCTGGACCGCGCGGTGCTCACCACCGCCAAGGCGATCCCCGCGACGTGGAACGGCGTGCTGAAGTCCGGTCAGGACAAGGTGACGCTCGACTACCAGGCGAGCAGCTCGCTGCAGGCGCTGGACGCCGCGTTCTACGACCGCGACCCGTCGATCGTGTTGCGCGGCAAGCTGCGCGGACTGCCGACCAAGCTCAACCTGCTGGCCGACCAGCCGGCGAGCCACGTGAACTTCACCGGCGAGCAGGCGCTCGGCTCGGCGGAGGTCGCGCTGTCCCGCAACCTCGGTGCGTTCGCCCCGCTCGACGGCGACCACGCCACGTTGATCACCAAGGGGGCGCAGCTCGGCGCGAGCGCCCGCGTCACCGGCATGAAGTCGGTGGACCTGTACTACGACGCGCACCCGCGGCTGAAGTCGGTGTTCGAACCGGGCGGGCAGGCGTTCACCGGCGCGGGCGACATCGAGGGCGTGCACAAGGCCCGGCTGGAGATCTCCAATCTGCCCAAGACGCTGTCCCTGGACGCGGACACCGCCGCGCGCAAGATCGTGTACGAGGCGAGCGAGGTCATCCACCGCGCCCACGTCGGTTACACCAACACGCAGTCGGGTCCGACGGTCTTCGCGGCGGTGCACGAGGTGCCCGCCAAGGTCACGCTGAACTACGACCTCGGTGAGAAGCCGAAGCTGCGCTACGAGGCGTCCAGCCGGGTCGCGAAGGTCGAGCTGTTCGGCAGCCCGCAGCACATCGAGAACCTGCGGCCGGAGGACGACCAGTACCTCTCCGCGGTCACCGTCGGCGTGCCGAAGCTGGTGGACGTGCTGGTCGACCTGCCCGCCAAGCACCTGCAGGGTGAGCTCGAGTCGCCGATGGACTCCGTCGCGGCCGTCGCCCGCTTCCCGATGCAGGGCCGGGACTGGACCGCCATCGCGGACCTCGCCGGCGTGCCCGCGAAGTTCGACGCCGACTGGCCGGACGGCACCTACCGGTTCCGCGGCATCACCGGGCCGCTCGGCTCCGCGCGGCTGGCGATCAACAACCATCGCAACGCCATCGCACCGAAGGACCTCCACCTGGCCGTCCACTATCGACAGTCCAATGGGGACTTGGACGTCAGTGCGGCGACGAGGAACCTGTCGCACGTCGAGTACTCGCGCACCCCGGAGAACCAGACGTTCCGCCTGGACACCGACACCGCGGGCGCCCCGGTGTTCACCGACGTGGACGTGCTCCTCGACGGTGACCTCAAGCTCGCCGCGCTCGGCCGGATCGACAACCTGCCCAGCACCCTGCGGGTCGACTACGGCGGCGGCAAGCTGACGTACGGCGCGAACAAGCGCATCGGGCTCGCGTTGGGTGTGCAGTTCGGCAAGGTCGCCGCGCTGAACGGCAACGGCGCACCGCTGTTCGGCAACGGCGTCGCCGCGTCCGCGCGAGGCTGCCAGGGCGACGGCTGCGTGAAGGACGAGGGCACGTTCTGCAAGGGCTTCACCCGCTGCTTCGGCGTCGTCGGCACGAT
The DNA here is from genome assembly GCF_030269605.1 of Lentzea sp. NBRC 105346. Classification (GTDB taxonomy): domain Bacteria; phylum Actinomycetota; class Actinomycetes; order Mycobacteriales; family Pseudonocardiaceae; genus Lentzea. The sequence continues at coordinate 31,472 of NZ_BSTQ01000005.1, read as the reverse complement.
CAACCTGTCCGGCCTGCCGACGAGCGTCGTCGCCGACCTCGGCGCGCGATCCGTCGTGCTGACCGGCTACCAGCCGCCGCAGGCGCCGCTGGAGGCGTATCTGCGACTGGACGGCCTGCTCGCCGACCTGCCCGACTTCCGGGCCAAGGCAACGCTTTCCGGTGTGCCCTCGCCGCTCGACCTGACCGTCGGGCCGATCTCGGTCGGCACCGGCCTCGACGTCGGCTACACGGCGTCCGCGCCGCTGGGCGCGTTGCAGGTCGACGTGGACACGACGACCACGAACCAGACGTTCCCCGTGCTGCGTGGCCGGGCGACGGTGTCGAAGCTGCCGTCGACCATGCGGATCACCGGCACGCTGGGGGACAGGACGTCCATCGCGGTGCGGAACTCCGCGCCGATCGACGGGCTCGGCATGACGATCACGGGCACGCAGTCCGGCTACCTGCAGGCCTCGCTGGAAGGCCTGCCCGCCACGGCCGACGTGTTCGTGGACGTGCCCGCGAAGCACTCCGAGGTCACCATGTCCGCCCCGATCCGGGCCGTCACGGCGTTGCTGCGTGACATCCCGGTGCAGGGCCGGCGCTGGTCGGCGTACCTGGGGCTGACCGGGATCCCGGCGAAGTTCCAGGCCGACTTCGGCAACGGGCGCTACCGCTTCTCAGGCGAGTCCGGCCCACTCGGCTCGGCGGCGTTCGCGGTCACCAACCACGACGGCGCGACCTCACCGGTCGACCCGTCACACCTCGCCGCGCACGCCAACACCGGCAACGGCGACCTCGACGCGTCGCTGTCGGTCGTCGGTCTGCGCAGCGCCGAGTACGCCGAGACGCCGACCGGGTTCAAGGTGAACGTCGACGCGGCACAGCAGGCCGTCACGATCGACGGCAACGCGATCTCGCCCGGCGACATCCGGTACGGAGTGCTCGGCCGGATCTCCGACCTGCCCGGCACGGTCGAGGTGTCCGCGCCCAAGGGCGGCCCACTCACCTACACGTCCGACAAGTCCCTGGAACTGCAGGCGAAGCTGTGGTTCGGCAAGGTCAACGGCATCAGCGCCGCCGGCGGCGCGCCGAAGTTCGACAACGGCATCGCGCTGGTGGAGGGCAGCTGCGCCGAGGGCCAGGGCTGCCCGCGTGACGACAGCGCGTTCTGCAACGACAAGGGCTGCTACGGCATGGTCGGGTTCTTCAACCTCGTCGGCCTGCCCACGAAGCTCACCGCCGACCTGGCCAACAAGAAGTACGGCTTCGAGGGCCTGCAGCCCGCGGGCAAGAACCTGCAGCTGTACCTGGCCGGGGACAAGGTGTTCTCGCCCGGCACGCTGACCGGGTTCAAGACGCTGGTCGACCTGGTCGGGCTGCCGTCACCCATGACGTTCACGCTCGGCCCGATCAACACCGGCGACAACGTCGACGTCCAGTACACGTCCAACATCGGCAGCAACGCGACGCTGAAGATCCACGCCGAGGCGTCCGGGGTACCGCTGCTGGACACGTTGCGCGCCAAGGTGGAGCTCAACCCGATCCCGGCCTCGGTGCACGTGACGGGCAAGCTCGGCGCGACGACGAACCTGACTGTCGACAACGCGGCTCCGGTGAACTCGTTGTCGCTGCGGGCGACCGGCACGTACGGCAACAGCCCGGCCTCCGGCGAACTCGTGCTGACGGGCGTTCCGGCCAAGACGAACTGGCAGGGCGGCGGGTTCACGCAGGGCACGCCACAGGTGTTCAACATGCCGACGCTCAAGTACCAGGCGTGGGAACCCGGTGGCACGCAGGGACCTGGCGCGGACACGTTGAGCGGCAGCGTGAAGGTCGAGGCGAAGGTGGCGATCGCGGAGGGCGTCGCCTCGGCGGACGACCTCGACCTCCAGTTCGACAAGCTCGGTCACGACACCACCATCACCGTGAACCGCGACGAGCAACGGCTGCAGATCACGTCCACACCGGTCACCGGCCGGCTCAGGGTGGGTGGAAACCTGGCTGTCGAGGTTCCGCGGGCCGAGATCGAGAAGAAGCGCATCCTCGACTGCTGGTACGCGCACGCCGACCTCTACGGCCACTTCCAGCTCGGCAAGAGCAAGATCAACGACCTGTACGTGGAACTGTTCGACGTGAAAACGCTGATCGCGGAACCGGGGAAGCCGACTGATCCGCAGTTCCCCCCGATCATCGGCTACCTGTTCCAGGCGTTCAACGGCGACTACAACCGGCTCGAGGTCTCCGTGGCCGGTGTCGAGCTCGACGTCGACTTCCAACTCAAGATCGACACGTCGATCCTGACCGTGAAGGGCGGTCTCGAGGTCACCAGGCAGGGCCGGTTCGACCAGCTCCGGATGCACCGCTACGACCTGGCGCACGAGAGCAAGATCACGATCGAGATCGACAACGCGCCGGACAAGGAGATGACCGCGACGCCGGGCCTTGCCGCGGAGCCCTCGATCAACCGGATCACCGTGCCGGGCGGCTCACCGCAGATGATCGCCATCATCGAGCCCACCCGTGCGGGTGACGACGAGACCGGGTTGAAGCAGCGACGCGAGATCATGAAGATGCTGGCGCACTACGTGTGGCCGTTCGGTGGCGGCAAGATCGACGCTGGTGAAGGGGGATGCTGACATCGTGACTCGCCTGTGGCTCGTGATGCTGCTCGCGCTGCCGGTGGCGGGCTGCTCCGACCAGCCGGACTGCCTGCCCACCAAGCTCGATGTGTCACCGATCGACGTACCGGACGTGACGAGCCCCATTTCGCTCAGCGCGCGGCTGACGCGGGACGGGCACCCGGTCGTGGGCGCCAGCGTGGGGCTCGCGTTCGCGATCAAGTCGGAGCTGGGCGGCAGTGGCGGGATGCCTCAGTACGTGCGGACGGACGCGGACGGCGTGGCGAAGCGTGAGCAACCCGCGGGCGTGGCGGGGGTCGGACTGGCCGGGGATCGCGTCGAGGGCTATGAGGCGTACTTCCAGCCGTTGACGACCGCCGACGGTTTCACCGACCACTGCTGGTCGAAGGTGTCCGCGCCGATCACGTGCGCGGGCGTGGCCTGCCCGCCGACGCCGAAGCCATGAGCTCGGGCGCGTCCTGACCGGCCGCGCCCATCCGCTTGAGCTTCTGCCACGGCAGGCGCGCGCCCGCGGACGTGGTCACCGGGGTCGAGGCGTACTTCCAGCCGTTGACGACCGCCGACGGTTTCACCGACCACTGCTGGTCGAAGGTGTCCGCGCCGATCACGTGCGCGGGCGTGGCCTGCCCGCCGACGCCGAAGCCATGAGCTCGGGCGC
>NZ_BSTQ01000005.1:0-28092 GCF_030269605.1 Lentzea sp. NBRC 105346 | reverse complement strand
CGTCCTGACCGGCCGCGCCCATCCGCTTGAGCTTCTGCCACGGCAGGCGCGCGCCCGCGATCGCGGTGATCACCGACTGGATCACGACGAGGTACATCAGCTGCCGGTACACGATCGGCTGCAGGATGACCGCCCACAGCGGCCGGAAGCTCTCCTTGTCGAGCCGGAACGCGATCACCGCCGGAACCAGCTGCAGCGCGAGGAACCCGAACCATGCGAAAGCGCCGCGCAGCGGGTCTGTGAACAGGCTGAGCAGGGCGAACAGGTCGATCGCGGGCGCGAGCATCGGCAACGCGACGGTGTACAGGAACAGGTACGGCAGCCCGCGCCGGCCGAGCTTGCCGCCGAGACCGCGTTCGAAGATCGCGCCGCGGTGCTTCCACATCGCCTGCAACGTGCCGTAGCACCAGCGGTACCGCTGCCGCCACAGCTGGCCGAGGCTCGCCGGCGCCTCGGTCCACGCGCGCGCCGAGTTCTGGTACAGCACGGACCAGCCGGCGCGTTCCAGCGCCATCGTGAGGTCGGTGTCCTCGGCGAGCGTGTCCTCCGGGACGCCGCCGACCTCGTGCAGCGCCTCGACGCGGAACCCGCCGACCGCGCCCGGCACGGTCGGCATGCACTCCATGACGTCGTACATCCGCCGGTCGAGGTTGAAGCCGATCACGTACTCGATGTGCTGCCAGCGCCCGAGCAGGCCGGACCGGTTGCCCACCTTGGCGTTGCCGGACACCGCGCCGACGGCCGGATCGCTGAACGGCTCGATCAGCTCGGCGACCGTGTCCGGTTCCAGCACGGTGTCGCCGTCGACCATCACGACGAGCTCCGTGCGGCAGTGCCGCAGACCGGTGTTCAACGCGGCCGCCTTGCCCGCGTTGGCCTGCCGCAACAGGATGACCTTGCGCAGGTTGAGCGACCGCACGACCTCGACGGTGCGGTCGGTGGACCCGTCGTCGACGACGATGACCCACACGTCGCCGCGGCTCGCGAGGATCGTCCTGATGGTCTGCTCGATGCCCGCTTCCTCGTTGTACGCGGGCACGATCACGGTGACCTGCTGCGGCCGCAGCCTCGGCGCGTGCTTGCCGGGCTTGCGCAGGGCGTGGATGAGCGTCGTGCCGAGCAGCAGCACCGCGCGGGCCAGCGCGAGCACGCTGGAGATGATCACGAGCCACTTCATCAGCTCGGTCGCGCCGCGGGCGGCGCGGACGGCGATCGACACCGCCATGCCCTCGGCCCGGTCCACCAACGTCGCCCTGGTGTCCGGGACGCTCAGCGCGGCTCCCGCGGTGGCGAACGCGAAGCCGCGTTCCTTCAGCTGCGGCACCAGTTTTCCGAGCGCCTCGACGGTCTGGGCCCGGTCTCCGCCGCCGTCGTGCATCAGCACGATCGCGCCGCGGTCGCCCTCAGGGGCAGCGGACTTGAGGATCGAGTCGACGCCGGGGTTGCGCCAGTCCTCGCTGTCGCGGTCGGCCAGCAGGACCAGGTGGCCCTCGTCGACGACCCTCCGGACGCCCACGAGGTCCTCGTCGTCCAGCGCGTCCGGGCTCGACGAGTAAGGCGGCCGCACCAGCGCGTTCGACCGTCCCGTGGCGCTCGCGACGACGAGGCCGGTCTGGCTCAGCTCGACGCGGGTGCGCCCGAGGCCGACCTTGCCCAGGTCGACGTGCGTGAACGTGTGCAGGCCAACCTCGTGTCCCTCGTCGGCCATGCGTTCGACCAGGTCCGGGTGCTGTGCCGCGGCGGCGCCGGTGACGAAGAACGTGGCGTGGATCCCGTTGTCCCGCAGCACTTCCAGGATCTTCGGCGTCCACACCGGGTCCGGGCCGTCGTCGAACGTGAGCACGACCGTCCTGTCGGGGACGCGGCGGGACGTGAGGTCCCTGCCGTCCGAGCCGATCAACGGCCCGCCTTCGCGGACGGCCTGCGGCACCGCGCCGTTCGGACCGGCCGTTGGCGCCTCACCCTGGCCGACCTGCTTGATGACGAGCGCGTCCAGCAGCAACAGGCCGAGTAGCACGATCATGCTGAGCGCCAGCAGGACCCAGTGGGCTCTCGGCTTGCTCACTTCGTCTTCCCCGGCGCGGTCGGCCGGTTCGTCGCGCCCGGTGCCTCGTCGCGATGGCCGTTCGGCTCGGTGGTGGTAGTCGTCGTGGCCGTCGGTGGCGTAGTGGTCGTCTTCACCTCGCTGGGCGCCGAGCTCCCGGCGGTCGTGGTGCCGGGCTCGTCACTCGTGGTGATGCCGGGTGCCGGGGTCTGCACGAGCTTCGGCTGGTCGACCTGCGGCGCGACGGGCAACAGCGTGTTCGGCTTGATGGGCCCGCCACCCAGCGCGATCGCGAGCAACACCAGGTAACCGACGACCGCGGCGGCCGCGACACCGATGCTGATGCGCAGCAGTTTTCTCCGTCTTCCACTGGGGTCGACGAAGACAGGTCTGTCCGAAGGAGCGGCGGCGTTCGTCATGGGCGGCAGGGAGGGTAACCCGCGAAGGTTGCCGTCTCAAAGAACGATCACTTCGTCCGGCCGGGCGGCTTGGTCGGCGGGCCCTTGCGCTTGGTTTCCGTTGGCGACACAACATCTGTTGTCGTGACGGCGGGTTCACTCGGGGTCACCGATTCGCCGATCGCCGTGGTGGTCTCCTCGACCGGTGACGGGGTGGGGGCCAGCGTCGGCTGGTCGACGCCGGGCACGGGAACCATGGTGTTCGGCCTGCTCGGCCCGTCGGTCCCGGCGGAGGCGAGCACCACGACGAAGCTGATGACGGCACCGGCGACAGCACCGATGCCCAAGCGCGGCAGCTTTCTTCGCAGGTTCGGCATGGGCGGCAGGGAGGGTAACCCGGCGCGGTCGCCGTTCCAAGGCCCAGCTACTCGATTTCCTTGCGCTTCTTGCGCTTCGGGCCCTTCACGTCGACGCCGGCCATGATGGCGAGCCCGGTGATGCGCACGGTCGGCGCGCCGGGGATGTTGCGGGCGGTGGTGCGGTTCTCGAACGCGCCCATCAGGCCGAACCCGTCGACCCGCACGTTGACGTCGTCCGGCACCCGGATGTCGACGCCGCCCCAGAACGCGAACACGCTGATCGTCGTCTCCATCGCCTCGAACCGAGCCGCGGTGAGGTCGATGGAGACGCCGCCCATGATCGCGACGGCCGTGTGCATGCGCGGCACGACCCAGTCGCCCTTGCGGTCGACGCCGGACATCACGCCGATGCTGACCGAGCTGCCCGGCACGCCGCCGATCCGGCTGTTCACCGGCATCACGGGCTGCGCCTGCGGGACTCCGCTCAACACGAGGTCCGCCGTGAGCGGCGCCAGCTCGCCGTAGGTCTTGGCGGCGTAGACGGCGGCGAGCCGCTCGTCGAGCTCGTGGATGTCCAGGCGGCCCTCGGCGGTCGCCTTGTGCAGCACCTGTGCCACGCGTTCCCGGTCGGCGTCCGAGGCGCGCAGGTTGCTCTGGTCGGCGGGTACCAGCTCGTCGCTCACCCAGCCGAGTCTAGGCCTGGTGACCCGCGGAAACTCAGCCTTTCCGGCCAGGAGCAAGGGCCACGGTCAGCCCCAGCGCGATCACGAGGGTTCCGGCGACGACGAACGCCCACGACTGGTGGTTCATCCAGAGGTGCGGCAGCACACCGATCAGGACGGAGACGGTCGCGCAGACACTGAAGATCACGAGCGGGGACTCGCACAGTGGCCGGACCCGTTTCTGCTCGACGGTCACGGTGGTACCTCCGGGGGATTCGTCTCAACTGGGCGTCTCTTCTCCCTATCTCGGAGACGACTTGTCGACACTTGACTCCCGAATAGGCTGATTGGCGTACCTGATCAGGTGATCTGTACGTACCGCCATCGGCTGATGATCTACGTCATCTTGTGTACCCCGATCAGCGGGTTGTCCGTCGCTGTGCGCAGCAGAAAACTGGGAATGGTTCAGACCAGCACGCCGCCCCGAACTGGTCGCGCTCTCGCGACGAAGGGCACGGGACATGCGTTCGACAGCATTGATCGCGGCGGCTGCGCTGGTCGCCGGGCTGTTCACCGGCGGCATCGCACACGCGTCACCACCACCCGCCGGCGGTCAGACCGTCACCCTGATCACGGGTGACCGCGTCACGGTGACCAAGGCGCCCGGTGGGAAGCAGACCGTCCGGATCGAGCCGGGAGCCGGCCGTGCCTCGCAGGTGTTCTTCAGGCAGGCCAAGGGAGATCGCCTGACCGTGCTGCCCGGCGACGTCGCCGGCCGCGTCCGGTCCGGACAGCTCGACCGTGCGTTGTTCGACGTCACCGGCCTCATCGAGCAGGGCTACGACGATGCCTCGCGCACCGACCTGCCGGTGATCGTCTCCGGTGGCGTGCACGGCGCTTCCGTGACGCACGAGCTGTCCAGCATCGGCGCCGTCGCGGCACGGGTGCCGAAGGGCGGGTTCTGGGCGTTCGGCTCCTCGCGGGTCCGGTTGGACCGCAAGGTGAAGGCGTCGCTCGACCAGAGCGTGCCGCAGATCGGCGCGCCCGCCGCGTGGCAGGCCGGGTACACCGGCAAGGGCGTCAAGGTCGCCGTCATCGACACCGGCTACGACCGCGCGCACCCCGACCTGAAGGACGTCGTGGTGGCGGAGAAGGACTTCACCGGTGAGGGCGTGCAGGACGGCAACGGCCACGGCACGCACGTCGCCTCCACCGTGGCCGGCCAGGGCGTTCGTTATCGAGGCGTGGCACCGGACGCACGGCTGGTGATCGGCAAGGCGCTCGACAACGACGGCTCCGGCACGGAGTCCGACATCATCGAGGCGATGGAATGGGCGGTCGAGTCCGGTGCGCGCGTGGTCAGCATGTCGCTGGGCTCGTCGTCGCCGAGTGACGGCACGGACGACATGTCGCTGGCCGTCGACAACCTCAGCAAGAAGGGCGTGCTGTTCGTCATCGCGGCGGGCAACGAGGGGCCGGGCGCCTCGATCGGCGCACCCGGTGCCGCTTCCTCGGCGCTGACCGTCGGCAGTGTGTCCAAAAAGGACGTCATGTCGGAGTTCTCCAGCCGTGGCCCGCGATCCGGCGACTACGCGGTCAAGCCGGACGTGGTGGCACCCGGTGAGGACATCACCGCGGCCCGCGCCGGTGGTGGTTATGTGGCTTACTCGGGTACGTCGATGGCGACCCCGCACGTCGCGGGCGCGGCGGCACTGCTGGCGCAGCAGCATCCACAGTGGACCGGGGCGGAGATCAAGAATTCCTTGACGTCGTCCGCACATTCCGTGACCGGTTCGGTGTACGCGCAGGGCAACGGCCGGGTCGACGTGGCACGTGCGGTGTCCCAAACCGTTGCGGCGTCGGCGAACGCGAGCTTCAGCCTGGTGCGGTGGCCGCACGGTTCAGGCAAGCCGGAGACCAGGTCCGTCACCTACACCAACTCCGGCGACGCCGCAGTGTCGTTGTCGCTGTCGTTCAGCTCCGATGCTCCAGCGGGTGTTCTCACGTTGTCCGCGGACAAGGTCACGGTGCCCGCACGCGGCACCGCTTCCGTTGAGCTGCGCAGCAATCCGGGCCTGCTGAAGGTCGGTAAGTTCAGCGGTCGCGTGGTGGCTTCGGCCGGGTCGACGGTGCTGCAGACGACCGTCGGCATCACCGCCGAGGCCGAGAGCTACGACATCACGGTCAAGCTGATCGACCGCACGGGCAAGCCGGCGAGCGACGACCGTGAGCACAGCGTCGACCTCCTGGGTTCCGCGGGCGAGGGCTCGATCTACGTCCAGGGCGGGCAGGGCACGATCCGCCTGCCCAAGGGCACCTACCGCCTGGGCGCGATGATCACCGGCGCGAAGGATGCGACCCTCGCCGGTGATCCTTCGCTGACACTGACCAAGAACACGACGGTGACCCTGGATGCCCGGCGCGGCAAGAAGTTCACGGTCCGCCCAGCGCGTACTTCTTCGATGGAGCTGTACCGGTCGTTCGGCGCCGTCCTGGGCACGGTCGAGGGCAGCACGACGGCCCTCGGCGTCTACGTCCAGGACCGTTCGGTGCAGCTGTACTCGGCGGCGGCGTCGGGCGGCACGGCCGACACGTTCATGACGACTTACGACGCTCAGCTGGCCGACGGCCTGGACGCGGACCTGGTCGCCCGCGGGCCGTACTACACCCTGGTCAAGTACTGGCCGGGCAAGATCCCGGCCGGTGCCAACGTGGTGCAGCGCGACGCCGACCTGGCGCGCGTGCACGCGACGTTCAGCAGCAAGAACGGCAAGTCGGGCCTGGTGGTGCGCGAGCTGGTCGGCTTCGCGCCGCTGCAGGTGTTCGGCAGCAGCGCTGTGACGCGAGTGCGGCAGCCGGGCGACCGGGTCGAGTTCTACACGGCGGGCCGCGACCTGTTCTGGATCAACTCCCTGTACCGCGAACCGGGCCAGATCGGCGGCAACCCGCCGTCGCCATACGGCATCGTGTGGGCCACCGTCTTCGGCTACCGCGCGGGTTCCTCCGTTGAACCGTGGAACGGTGCGGTCGAGGGCCCTGGCCTGCCGTCGCCGGCTTCCGGCATGCCCGGTCCCGACGAGAACCTGTGGGTCGGCCACTGGGGCGACACCCTGGACGGCCGGCTCCCGCTGTTCGCCGACACGGGCCAGTACCAGTTCACCCGCCCCGACCCGGCCGTCCGCGGTGGCTGGACCGTGTTCCGCGACGGCGTGGAGGTTGCATCGAACTCCACCTATACGGGTTTTTCGGCCCCCGCGGTGCGTGGTGACGCCGCCTACCGCATCGTCGGTCGCGCCACGCGTTCCGTGCCGTGGTCCGAGCTGTCCACCGAGGTCTCCGGCACTTGGACGTTCCGGGCCGCCTACGCCGGCGGTTCGTCGGCCACACGAGTCCCGGTCCTCGCGGTCAAGTTCGCGCCCGCGCTGGACAGCTACAACCGGGCTCCTTTGGCGCCGCGCACCTTGGTGCCGTTGCGGGTGGAACGGCAGGGCGGGACGGCGGATCTGCCGGTGACCGAGCTGACCGTGCGGGCTTCCTTCGACGATGGCGTCACGTGGGTGCCCGCGCCTGTTGTGCGGGTCGGGAAGGGTGGGTATGCCACCGTCACCAACCCGCCCGGCGTGTCCGGGTTCGTGTCGTTGCAGGTGTTCGCCAAGGACAGCGGCGGGAACAGCGTGGAGGAGAAGGTGATCCGCGCCTACCGCCTCGGGACCTGATCAGTAGAGGCCGGGGTGCTCGATCAGCCGGCGGCCGTCGGACAGGATCTGTTCGGCGGCCGCGATCGCCGCCTTCGCTTCGGCGGGCTCGGCCTGCTCGCCGGGGAAGGCGGGGTACTCGAGTTCGTTGCGCCGCCTGCGAAGCGTGCCCAGTTGTGCGAACGAACCGCCGAACTGGTCGCGCACGGCGTCGGACACGGCCGTGTGGCCCCCGGCCTGGGTGGGGCGAAGTCCTTGCTGGGCAAGCAGAGCCGTGCCCGCGAACCGGGCGGCGTCATACGCCAGGCAGAAAGCGGACTCCGGGTCGTCATCAACGATCTGCTTGGCGGTGTTCAGCTTGCGGTCGGCCTGGCGCAGCCATGGGTCGCCAACGGCGGCCGCGCCGGTGACGCGATCCAGGTGTCGCTGGGCGAGCAGGTCATCGATCGTGCCGCTGCCCCGGTTCCATCGGCTCACGTCACTCCTTTTCGGTGCGCGCCAACGGAATCTTGACCACCCGACGGGATGAGATGTCCTGCAGCAGTGCGTCCTCCAGCGACTGCGCCGCCCACCGTTTCGCGCTGACGACGGTCGGGTTCACCGCCCGCCCAAGGCGTTTCTCAGCCCGATCGGCGGCCGCGTAGACCTCGCCGCGGTCCACCGGACCGACCACCAGCACGTCGATGTCCTTCGGCTCGGGACCAGGTTCGTCGTGGTACCTGGCCGCCCACGAGCCGAAGATCATGAGTTCCACGGCATTGCCGAGGGAGCCGAACTCCTCCTCGACGACCTGCTTGGGCCCGAACGCCAGCTCGATCAACCTCGTCAGCGGCTCGACGAGGGGGCCGGTACCGGCCCTGACCAGGCGTGTACGGCCGACCTGCCGGGTCTGGAGGATGCCCGCCTCCTCGAGCCGCCGGACCTCGTCGTGCACACCGCTCAGCGACCCGCCGACCAGCTCCGCCAGCTCGGTGATCGAGTGCTCCTGCTCCGGGTTGAGCAGCGTTGCCGCCAGCACGCCGGCCTGCAGGCGGGATCGCAGGACGGGAAGCAACGAAGGTGCGTTACTTCGCATAAACCGAAGATATCTTCGGTTTATGCGAAGTGTCAAGCGGCTAGGCGCTCGGCTGCCGCACGGGAAGCCCGGCCGCCTCGTAGATCGCGTCGATGACGGCCATGTTCTTCACGGCGTCCTCGGCCGTGGTCGGGAAGGGCTTCCCGTGCAGCACCGCCTCAGTGAACGCATCCAGCTGATACGCATAGGTAGGCCGCTTCCCGAAGGTCTCCGAAGTCCGGCTGTCCTTGAGCCGCAACGAAAGCCGGTGCACGAACTGGGGCCCGAGCGGGTTGAACACCCGCACCTCGCCGTCCTCGCCGATGGCCCGGATGGAGATCTTCAACAGGGTGCGCGACCACATCGAGGCCTGGATGGTGCCGGTGTGCCCCTCGGGGAACACCACGGAAGCGGTCATCGCGCGGTCGATGTCGGGACCGCGCAGCAGCGCCCGCGCCGAGCGAACGGTGGGTTCGCCGAACAGCCGCGCCATGTTCACGGCGTAACAACCGGCGTCCATCATCGCGCCGCCGGCGAGCGACATGTCGTAGCGGATGTCGGAGAACACGGGCAGCGGGAAGCACAGCGCGGTCGAGACGTGCCGCAGGGGGCCGAGCACGCCGGACGAGATGATCTCCTGCAGTCGCGTGATCATCGGGTGGTAGCGGTAGTGGAAGGCCTCCATCACCACGAGGCCCGAGGCGGCGGCCGCGTCGGCGACCACGCGGGCCTCGGACGCATTGGCGGTGAAAGGTTTCTCGCACAGCACGTGCTTGCCCGCCTCGAGCGACGCCAGCGTCCACTTGCCGTGCAGGCCATTGGGCAGCGGGTTGTAGATGGCGTCGACCGCGGGGTCCTCGAGCAGTTCGGTGTACGACGTGTGCACGCGCGGGATGCCGTGCTTGTCCGCGAACTCCTGGGCGCGGTCACGGGAGCGCGCCGCTACCGCCACGACCTCCGCCGTGGTGGAGGACCTGGCCGGTTTGATCACCGCCCCCGGCGTGATGCGAGCCGCTCCGAGGACACCGATGCGCACGTGGTCCGTCACGACACAGATCATTCCACCAAAACGTGCCGCGGGGCTCGCAGCGGTTACGGTGTCCACCATGGACGTCCTGGTCGTCGATCACCCGCTCGCCCGCGCGCGGCTCACCACCATGCGCGACGCGCGCACCGACAATGCGGCATTCCGTGCGGCGTTGCACGAACTGACCGTCATGCTCGTCTACGAAGCGACCCGCGACCTGCCGCTTATCGAGGAGCGGACGCACACGCCGGTGGCGCGCACGACGGGGTTCAAGCTGGCCAACCCGCCGCTGCTGGTGCCGGTGCTGCGGGCCGGGCTCGGCATGGCGGACCAGGCGCACAAGCTCATCCCGGACGCCCAGATGGGCTTCGTCGGCCTCGCCCGCGACGAGGAGACGCTCCAGCCGACGCCGTACATGGAGTCGCTGCCGGAGAGCCTCGAAGGGCGGCCCGTGTTCGTCCTCGACCCGATGCTCGCGACCGGCGGTTCGATGGCCTACACCATCCGGCTGCTCACCCAGCGTGGCGCGACGGACGTGACCGCGATCTGCGCGCTCGCCGCACCGGAGGGCATCAACCACCTCGAGGACTCCGGCCTGCCGGTCCGGCTGGTCACGGCCAGCGTGGACGAGCGGTTGAACGACTCGGGCTTCATTGTGCCCGGTCTCGGTGACGCTGGGGATCGCCAGTACGGGGCCGTGTAACCCAACGTATCGAGCCGTTTACGTGATTCCTCCGATCGGCCGTAGCAGTGGTCTAGACCTCAGGCCTAACGTGCTGCTGACCACAACGCCGCTGCCGCCGTTGCGAGGAGAATCATGTCCAGATCGAGATGGGGCGTCGCCGCCGTCATGGTCGGCGCCCTCTCGGTGTCGCTCGCGCCGATCGCGAACGCCGACGAAGCCATTCAGATCCAGGGTCACAACCGCGCGAAGACCGTCGGCTACTTCACCCAGTGGGGGATCTACGGCCGGAACTTCCTGGTCAAGAACCTGGTCGACAACGGAACGGCGGCTCGGCTCACGCACCTGAACTACGCGTTCGGGTTCCTCGACGAGAAGGGCACGTGCGTCAGCGCGGACGCGTGGGCGGACTGGCAGAAGCCGTTCACGGCCGAGCAGAGCGTCAGCGGCAAGGCCGACGAGCCCGGTCAGGCGCTCAACGGCAACCTCAACCAGCTCAAGCAGCTCAAGGCGAAGTTCCCCAAGCTGCACATCAACATCTCGCTCGGTGGCTGGACCGGCTCCAAGTACTTCTCCAACGCGGCACTGAGCCCCGAGTCCCGTGCGGCGCACGTGAAGTCGTGCGTCGACATGTGGATCAAGGGCAACCTGCCCGGCCTGCCCGAGGGTGCGGCCAAGGGCGTCTTCGACGGCATCGACCTCGACTGGGAGTGGCCGGCGAGCCCCGGCAACGACGGCAACGTCGTGCGACCCGAGGACAAGCAGAACTACACCAAGCTGCTCATCGAGTACCGCAAGCAACTGGGCTGGGCGCGTGACCTGACCGCGTTCCTGCCGGCCGACCCGGTGCAGCTCGACCGCGGCTACGAGGTCCTGCCGGTGTTCTGCCTGCTCACGTTCGGCACGCTGCAGGGCTACGACTACCACGGCGCGTGGGAACCGAACGCCAACCAGCAGTCCGCGCTGCGCGTCCCGAAGGGCGACCCGTCGCCCGCCGAGTTCAGCTCCGAGGTCACGGTGAACGCCTACCTGCGCCGCGGTGTGCCACGCAGCAAGGCCGTGCTCGGCGTCCCCTTCTACAGCCGCGGCTGGACCGGTGTGGCGCCGATGAACAACGGCCTGTTCCAGACGGGTACTCCCGCGCCGGGCACGTACGAGGCCGGCTACGAGGACTACCGGATTCTCAAGAGCCAGCAGGACAAGTTCAAGATCTACCGCGACGAGCGCGCGGGCTTCGCGTGGCTGTACGACGGCACCACGTGGTGGACCTACGACGACCCGACGGAGATGAAGCGCAAGGCCCGCTTCATCAGTGACCGCCGGCTTGGGGGCGCGATGATCTGGTCGCTGGACGGTGACACCGCCCAGGGCGAGCTGATCAAGGCGCTCAGCAGCGGACTGTCCTAACCGGACAGTTCAACGGAGTCCGGGGAGGTTTCGCGGCGGCCGCCTCCCCGGATTCCGCCATCTATGCGCGCCAGCCGGCCGAGTGTGCGCGCAACGCGCGTTCGTAGGCCGCGGCGACGTCGAGTCCGGGCGGCAGGTTGCCGTTGAGCTCGAGACTGACCAGGCCGTGCGCGATGCCCCACGCGGACAGCGCGAGAGCCTCGGGATCGTCCGCGACGAAGAAGCCGCCCTCGATGCCCCGCCGCACGGCGTTCACGACCGGGTCGAACGTGCGCATCGCCGCCTTGCTCATCTCCTTGGTCGGCGTCACGACCTTGCTGAACAGCACGGCGTAGAACTGCGGGTCCGCGAGCGCGCTCTCCCGGTAGGCGATGCCGATCCGGATCAGGTCCTCGGCCGGGTCGTCGGTGATCGGCACAGCCTGCAGCCGCGCGCCGAACCGGCTGAACGCCTCGTCGTACATCGCCTCCAGCAGTGCGGGCTTGCCGCCGAAGAGGGAGTAGACGGCCGTCGTCGAGGTGTTGACGTCTGCCGCCAGCCTGCGCAAGCTGAGAGCGCCGGGGCCTTCCGTGCTCAGCAGTTCACCCGCCCGGTCCAACAGGCGGTGACGCAGCGCGTCGTCGTGGGTCTTGGGACGGGGCATCCAGGAATCCTATCGGCGGCTGGTTTATGTGGTATCAGGTTGGTACCGTCCGATTCATGGCGATGACCTTGCGGTTGACCGACGAGGAGAACCAGCGCCTTTCCGACCTGGCGGAGGCGGAAGGGCGGTCGAAGCAGGAAGTCATCCGCCTTGCGCTGGCAGACCGGTGGGCCCGAATGCAGCAAGAGGAGAAACTCGGAGAAGTACTCGGTCGGGTACTCCCCAAGTACCGGGGGCTTCTCGATAGGCTCGGTCCGGCCTGATTCTCGTACGGGCCCGAAATTGTCGGACCCATGTGATCAACTGGACTCCGTGATCAACTACCTGGATGCCGGTGACCTGCTCGTGCTGGCCACCGCGGTGACCGGCGGCGATCTCGTCGTGCGCGACATCGGTTTACTCGACACAGCGGCGTACCGTCCGCGTGCCACGGTGCTCGGCGTCGAGGCGTACGACACCCTGTGGCTCAAGTCCTCCGCACTGCTCGACTCGATAGTGCGCACCCGCCCGCTGACCGAGGGCAACTGGCGGCTCGGCTGGGTCGCCGCGGTGACGATGTGCGACATCAACGGCTGGTGGATCGACGCCGAGGAGGACGACGCGCTCGACCTCGTCCGGGCGCTGGGCCGCGACAAGATGGACGTGCCGCAGATGGCCGCGCACCTCGAAGCGTGGGGCTTACCCAAGGAATCGGGTTGACCTGGAGCGCGCTCCAGGTTCTACGTTCGTTTCGTGACTTACTCGATCGCCCAGGCGGCGGAGCGCAGCGGACTGTCGATAGACACCCTGCGCTACTACGAACGAATCGGGCTGGTCGACCCGCCTGCTCGTGACTCAGGCGGGCGGCGCACCTACTCCGACGACGACCTCGGCTGGCTCGCCTTCGTCACGCGACTGCGCATGACGGGCATGCCGATCCGGATGATGCGCGAGTACGCGCAGCTCAGGCACCGTGGCGACGTGGCCGCGGGCCGTCGCAAGCAGATCCTCGTCGAACAGCGCGCCCAGGTGCGTGCGCGCATCGCCGAGTTGCAGTCCTGCCTCGAAGTGCTGGACTACAAGATCGAACACTACGCGCAGATCGAACACGACTTGGAGGCCTCCGCGTGAGCCGTTTCTTGGGCAAGCTCGAGGTCGGGCCGCAGGGGCTCGGCTGCATGGGGATGAGCGAGTTCTACGGCTCCGGTGACCCCACCGAGTCGATCGCGACCATCCACCGGGCGCTGGAGCTCGGCGTGACGCTGCTCGACACCGCCGACATGTACGGCCCGTACACGAACGAGGAGCTGGTCGGGCGGGCCATCGCCGGCAAGCGCGACCAGGTCGTGCTGGCCACGAAGTTCGGCATCGTGCGCGACCCGGAGAACGCCCTGACGCGCGGCATCCGCGGCGACCGCGAGTACGTGCGTTCGTCGGTCGAGGGTTCGCTCAAGCGGCTCGGCGTCGACCACATCGACCTCTACTACCTGCACCGGGTCGACCCGAACACGCCCATCGAGGAGACCGTCGGCGCGATGGCGGAGCTCGTAGAGGAGGGCAAGATCCGCCACATCGGCCTGTCCGAGGCGGGCGCCTCAACGCTGCGCCGTGCCGCGGCCGTCGCCCCGATCACGGCGCTGCAGAGTGAGTGGTCGCTGTGGTCACGCGACATCGAGGCGGAGATCGTGCCGACCGCGCGTGAGCTGGGCATCGGCATCGTGCCCTACTCGCCGCTGGGCCGTGGCGTGCTGACCGGCCGCTACACCTCGTTCGAGGCCGGTGACTTCCGTGCCGTCGCGCAGCCCCGGTTCGCCGAAGGCGCACTGGAGAAGAACCTGGAGATGGTGCGCAAGCTGGAGGCCGTCGCGTCACGGCTGGGGGTCACCGCGGGGCAGCTCGCGCTGGCATGGGTGCAGCACCGCGGCAACGACGTCGTGCCGATTCCGGGCACCAAGCGCGTGAAGTACCTGGAGGAGAACGTCGCGGCAGCGCACTTGTCGTTGTCCGACAAGGATCTCGCCGACATCGAGGCCGCTGTTCCCGCCTCGGAGGTCGTCGGTGACCGCTACGCGGACATGCGGCCGGTGGGCCGCTAGAGCCGTTATGGCCACCTTGACGGACCTCAGGTCCATCAAGGTGGCCATAACGGTAGTTCGTAGGTAAGCGGACCTTGGCCTCCCGCGGTTCGTGGCCATGTCCTCTTTTAGTAACGGCTCCGGGTTCGGCGTACCACGTGGTGGCCTATCGCATCGGCGACGAGGGAGAACTCTGTGGCCGCGAAGATCACGCTCAGCTAGACGTCGGCTCGGTGAGCTGGGCGGCGATCGTGGCGCCCAGCTCCCAGGCCTGTTCCAGGGCGGCCTTGTCGGGCTGACCGGTCAGTTCGAGCGGTTCGGCGGCGAGGTTCCAGCCCAGTCCGGTGGTGATGGTCCTGATGGCCTTCACGGCGCCTTCGGTGCCGAGGTTGCCGTGCACGTAGGCGCCGTAGATCCGGCCTTTCGTCGCGTCCAGGCACGGGTAGTAGATCGTGTCGAAGAAGTGCTTCAGCGCGCCGCTCATGTAGCCGATGTTGGCCGGGGTGCCGAGCAGGTAGCCGTCCGCTTCGAGGACGTCCGGGACCGAGGGGGCGAGGGCGGCGCATTTCAGCACCTCGACGCCCTCGATCTCGGGGTCGGTCGCGCCCTTCACGACCGCTTCGAGGATCTCCTGCATCGCCGGCGAGGGCGTGTGGTGGACGATCAGCAACCTCGGCACCGTGACAGGCTGCCTCGCGTCACGATCAACCGCAACGCGGCTGCTGGCCGGGCCGCGCTCGAAGTGTCAGGTAATGCTGCAGGTGTTGCGTCGTCACCTGGCCTCTTCGCCGCGGAAGCTGATCTCCGTGGAACCCGATGGTGCCCCAAACGTCTTTGTGGGTGTACACAGGAGGGGATATGAAGACCACAGCCATCTTGACGACCAGCAGCCGTAGCCGCCGCATCACCTGGGGATTCGGCTTGGGGATCGCGCTGGGCCTGATGGGGCTGCCCCTCGTGTTCGTGGCGATCTGGCCGGGGGCGGACCACAGTCCTTGGGCGGCGAACACCGTGGTGCTCGCGGCGGGCGTGTTCCTGTCCAGCCTCAGCTACATCTTCGGGCGCATCGCCGTTTCGGCGTTGACCGAGGACCGCGTGACGCCGCCGACGAAACGCCCCTACTTCGTGGCAGCGGGGGCGTTCGTCGTGGGCGTGCTCTCGTTGCTGATCGCTATGGCATGACCAGCTCGGTCACGCGTTCGCGCAGCTCCGCCATGCGCTGACGGGCCTTCGCTTTGGCGTCCGGCAACGACTCCGCTACCGGTTCGACGACCTCCAGGTACGCCTTCAGCTTCGGTTCGGTGCCGGACGGGCGCACGATCACGCGCACGCCCGGCGCCGTCAGGCGCAGCACGTCCGCGTCGGGCAGCAGATCCTCGGTGGCGAAGTCGTCCGGCGGCGTGGCGCGCAGGCGGGCCATGACCTTGCCGATCAGGCTGAGGTCGGTGAGGCGCTGCGACACCTGGTCCGTCAGATGTACGCCGTGTTCCGTGGCGAGCTGGTCGAGCGCGTCGAGCAACGTGCGCCCGCTCGCCTTGAGGCCGGCCGCCAGGTCGCACGCGACGACCGCCGCGGAGATGCCGTCCTTGTCACTGACGTACTCCGGGTCGACGCAGTTGCCGAGCGCCTCCTCGTAGGCGAACACCAGGCCCTCGCCCGCGCGGACCAGCCACTTGAACCCGGTCAGCGTCTCCGCGTACCGGGCGCCGTGCTTGGCCGCGATCGACTTCAGCAGCGACGACGACACGATCGTGGTCGCTACCAACGGATCCAGCCGGTCCACAGTGGACAACACGAGCGACCCGAGCAGCACGCCGGTCTCGTCGCCGCGCAGCATGCGCCAGCCGTCGGCGTCCTTCACACCCAGCGCACACCGGTCGGCGTCCGGGTCCAGCGCGATGGCCAGGTCGGCGTCGATGTCACCGGCGAGCTTCAGCAGCTGGTCCGCGGCGCCGGGCTCCTCCGGGTTGGGGAAGTCCACGGTCGGGAACTCCGGGTCCGGAACCGCCTGGGCCCGCACCACGTGCACGTCGGTGAAACCCGCGCGCCGCAACGCTTCCACGGCCGTCTGGCCGCCTACGCCGTGCATCGGGGTCAGTGCGACCTTCAGCGTCTTGGCCGTGCCGGTCGGTAGTTGCTCGATGCGCTGCAGGTACTCGTCGATCTGCTCTTCGTCGACTGTCCGGTAGTTGGTGCTGAGCGGGACGCTGACCGCTGCCGGTACCTGTGCGATCGCCTGTTCGATCTGGCGGTCCTCGGGCGGGACGATCTGTGAGCCGCCTCGCAGGTACAGCTTGTAGCCGTTGTCCGCCGGTGGGTTGTGCGATGCCGTGATCTGTACGCCCGCGACCGCGTTGTGCTTGCGCACCAGGAACGCCAGGACCGGGGTTGGCAGGGGGCGCGGTAGCAGTCGCACGTCGAAGCCCGCGCCCGCCAGTACCTGGGCGGCTGCCTCTGCGAAGTCCTGCGAGCCGTGCCTGGCGTCGCGGCCTACGTAGACTGTGCCCTTTTCCGTCAGCCAGTTGGCCAGGCCTGCCGTTGTGCGGATCACTACGGCTCGGTTCATGCCGTTCGAGCCGGCTCGGACCGGGCCGCGCAGGCCGGCGGTGCCGAACGTCAGTGGTCCGGCCATGCGGTCCCGCAGGTCTTCCAGCGCGTTTTCGTCGCCACTCATTGCCTTGGCGAGGATGGTTTGCAGTTCGGTGCGCGTGGCCTCGTCCGGGTCGTCTGCGATCCAGCGGAACGTGGCGTCTCGCAGGCCTGGGGGCAGGCTCATGCCCTCGTCACCAGTTCGCGCAGGAGGGTGCCCATGCGGACTGCCGCGTTCGCGCCCGCCTCCAGGACTTCCTCGTGGTTCAGTGGTTCGCCCGTGATGCCTGCTGCGAGGTTCGTGACCAGGGAGAGGCCGAAGACCTCCACGCCTTCGGCGCGGGCGGCGATGGCCTCGTGCACCGTGGACATGCCCACCAGGTCTGCGCCAAGGGTGCGGAGCATGCGGATCTCGGCCGGGGTTTCGAAGTGTGGGCCCGGTAGGCCGGCGTAGACGCCCTCCTCCAGTGAGGGGTCGATTTCCTGCGCCAGCTTGCGCAGCCTTGGGGAGTACAGGTCCGTCAGGTCTACGAACCTGGCGCCTACCAGAGGGGATGCCGCCGTCAGGTTCAGGTGGTCGCTGATCAGTACTGGCTGGCCGACTGACATGCCCTGCCTTAGGCCGCCTGCGGCGTTCGTCAGCACGATTGTCTTCGCGCCTGCGGCGGCTGCGGTGCGTACGTTGTGGACTACCTTGGCGATGCCCTTGCCCTCGTAGCCGTGCGTGCGGCCCAGCACTACCAGGACGTTCTTGTCGCCTACCTGGAGGCTGCGGATCGTGCCGCCGTGACCTACCGCCGTTGGGGCCTCGTAGCCGGTTAGTTCGCCGACCGGGATCTCCGTTTTCGGGTCGCCGATCAGCTCGGCTGCCGGGCGCCAGCCTGAGCCGAGGACGACTGCGACGTCGTGCTCGGCCACCCCGGTGCGGGTCCTGATCTCATCCGCGGCCTTGGCGGCCAGCTCTTCGGGATTCTCAGTCACGCTGGGGAGCCTAAACCGGGGTCGTGGTTCTTGCGTCGTGGTGCCGGTTGGGGTGACGCGGCGGCTTTCGTTCGTGGCTGGGTTTGTGTTGACGCGCTGACTTTTCTTGGCTGCCGGTTTCGTGCGTGGTTGCGCCTTGGCTGCCGGTTGTGTGCGTGGTCGCCTTTTCCTGCTCGGGGCTCCGCCCCGGACCCCGGCTCAGCTCAAAGAGGGGCCCGGCCGTGGTGTCGTTTCGTAGTGGGTTGCGTTGGGGTGGTGTGCCCCTCCCGTCGCATCGCACCTGAGGCAGCCACATCCGAGACCCCAGGTCAAGCGAAAAGCGTGCTTGACCTGGGGTCTCGGATGCGGCAGGGCTTCGCCTGCGATGCGACGGGAGGGGCCCACCACCTGGTGGTTGTGCGCGCTGGCGCGCGCGGGGTGGGGGCTCGCTTCGCATCGCGAGTCGTACGTTCGCCGCCTGTGAGTCGTACGTTCCCGATCCCTGAGCTGGACGTTCCCGTGGCTCGCGCTTCGCGCATCGTGCGCGCGAGTCCTCAGCTCAGACCCGGCGAGTCCTCAACCCAGACCCGCGAATCCTCAGCCCGGCCCGGTGTCGGTGCCCCTCGCTAGCCTGGATACGGGGGCAGCTCAAGTCGCGGGCCCGCCGACACACCCCCAGCCGACCGTAGCGCGACGGTCCGACAAATCCCGGCGGAGGCTACGTCGGCGAGAAGGTGGACGCGATGTTGTCGAACAGCTTCGTGCGGCCCACGTCCTCCTGCTCCGTCGGCACCACGACCTCGATCGCCCAGAGGTCAGTTGACGTTGGCAGCACCCGCGAGAAGTGCGTGCGGCGCAGCGCCCCGGAACCGTCGCCCTCCACGGTCTTGTACGTCAGGCGGAGTGCGGGCTCCGGCTGGTCGCCCGGCAGTGACGGCGTCTCGGCGCGTTCCTCACCGAAGTAGCGGCCGGGCCACCGTTGCTTGACCAAGGTCAGGTAGTCGGAGATGTCCCGCTTCTTCGTGTACCAGTCCGGAAAACGGTGCACGGCCACCTCGTACGCCCCGTTCGGCGACACGAAGTGGACCACCGAGTACGCGACGCCCAGGTGCGGGTCCTTGCGGCCCTCCACGTAGATCGTCCAGTCGGGTTCGACGCTCACGGTGAACTGGCCGCCCTGGTCGCCGTTCTCCGTGCGCGCCTGCGCGGTCTGCTGCTCCAGGCGCAGGGTTGGGTCGATGGACGGCAGGACGGTGGTGTTCGTGCCGGTGAACGGGGGGAGCAGGGCGGCGCCCGCCACCAGGCGCGTTAGGGCGAAGCCGCCGATGGACGACGCCAGGAACACCAGGAAGGCCACGAACACCAGTAGGGCTGTGGCTGCACGGGTTCGCGTCGGTGAAAGCTCGGTGGTGGGGGACAGCATGAACGGCAGGGGGCCGGGGTCCGACGCCAAGGGTGTTTCGGGGGCGATCACGGGCTTGGGGCGCGGGAGGACCGGTAGGGGCGTGGCGGGAGGCTCCAGACCGAAGACCGACTTGCCCGGCGGGGGGAGTAGGGGGTGCAGCGCCTGGCGCACCTCTACCAGGGGCATACGCGACGTGGGGTCCTTCTGCATCAGGCCGGAGATCACCGGGGCCAGAGCACCCGCGCCCACGGGTTCGGGGACTGGGTCGTTGACGACCTGGTTGATCGTGCGCATCACGTTGGTGCCCTCGTACGGCGGCATGCCTGACAGGGCGGCCCAGAGGGTTGCGCCCAGGGACCAGCGGTCGGCGGCCGGGGTGACGTCGCCGCCGGAAGCTACCTCCGGGGCGATGTACGCGGGGGTGCCCAGGGTGATGCCTCGGCTGGTCATCGTGGATTCGGCGACGTTTCGGGCTATGCCGAAGTCGGTCAGTTTCACCCGGCCGTCGTCGGCTATCAGGACGTTGCCCGGCTTCACGTCGCGGTGGGTGATGCCGGCTCGGTGGGCCGCCTCCAGGGCTGCTGCGACCGCGTCGCCGATTGAGGCTGCCTGCTGCTCGGTCAGCCGGCCGTGTGACTTCAGGAACTCGCCCAGGCTGCGGGACGGGACCAGCTCCATCACCACGTATGGCTCGTCCTCGTGCTGGACCACGTCGTAGAGCGTCACCAGGTTGGGGTGGGACAGGGCCGCTACGGCGCGCGCCTCGCGCATGGTGCGTTCGCGCAGTTCGTCGGCGTCCGCGTCGGTCATGCCGGGTGGGCGGAGCATGCCTTTTACGGCGACCTGTCGGCGCAGCACCTCGTCGTCGGCTGCCCAGACCGTGCCCATCGAACCCTGGCCCAGCAGGTGCCGGAGGCGGTAGCGGCCCGCTATCAGCCGGTCGGATGCGTAAGGGTCCTTACCGGTGTCCACGGATCCATTCTTCCTGGGACACTGGCTGCATCGTTCACGGCGGTGAACCTCACATAGCCGAACCCGTACCGGTCGGTAACACTGCGATGCATGATGGAGTTGGCATTGGCCGCCGAATTCCGCCCCAACGAGTTCCCCGAGCCGACTCGGGAACAGTGGCGTGACCTGGTCGAGGCCGTGCTGCGCAAGTCCGGCGCGAGCTACGACTCCCTGGTCACGCGGACGTACGACGGCATCGACATCCAGCCGCTCTACACCGAGGCCTCCTCGAAGTTCCCCGGTCTCGCGCCCGCCAAGCAGGGCTGGGACGTGCGGCAGCGGCACACCGTGCCGGACAAGATCGCGGTGATGAACGACCTGGAGGGCGGCGTCACGTCCCTCTGGCTCGCGGTTCCCGCGGAGACGCTGCAGGACGTGCTCGCCGACGTCTACCTCGACCTGGCGCCGATCACTTTGGACGGTGACGTCGAGGCCGCCCGCGCGATGCTGCGGATCTACGACGAGTCGCCGTTGCTGCCCGAGCAGGTGCACGGCAACCTCGCGCTCGACCCCCTCAAGGGCACCGAGGTCATCAAGCAGGCCAACAAGCTGTTCCCGCATCTCCGCACGGTCGTGGTGGACGCGTTGCCGTTCCACGACGCGGGTGGGTCGGACGCCGAGGAGCTCGGTGCGTCGATCGCGTTGGGCGTCGCGCACCTGCGGGCGCTGACGGCTGCGGGGCTGAGCACCGCGCAAGCGTTCGCGCAGCTGGAGTTCCGGTATGCCGCTACCGCCGACCAGTTCCTCACCATCGCCAAGCTGCGTGCCGCGCGGCGGTTGTGGGCTCGGGTGGCCGAGGTGTCCGGCAGCGGCGAGAAGCAGGTTCAGCACGCGGTCACGTCCAGCGCGATGATGACCAGGCGCGACCCGTGGGTGAACATGCTGCGCACCACGGTCGCGGCCTTCGCCGCCGGACTCGGCGGGGCGGACGCGGTGACGGTGCAGCCGTTCGACGCGGCGATCGGGCTGCCGGACGAGTTCTCCCGGCGCATCGCGCGCAACACGCAGAACCTGTTGCTGGAGGAGTCGCACCTCGGTGAGGTGATCGACCCGGCGGCCGGGTCCTGGTACGTCGAGCAGCTGACCGACGAGCTGGCCAAGACGGCCTGGGCGTGGTTCCAGGAGATCGAACGCGCGGGTGGACTGCCGAGCGCGCGCAACCTCGTCGACGACCGCATCGCGCGGACGTGGGAGACGCGTCGGCAGCACATCGCCGACCGGCGCGACCCGATCACCGGTGTCAGCGAGTTCCCGTTCCTGGACGAGAAGCCGGTCAATCGGACCCCGCATTCCGAGCCACAGGCGGGCGTTCGCTACGCCCAGGACTTCGAGGCGCTGCGCGACCTGGCCGATGCCCAGCCCGAACGCCCGCGCGTGTTCCTCGCGACGCTCGGGCCGGTGTCGGCGCACACCGCGCGGGCGACGTTCGCGGCGAACCTGTTCAACGCGGGCGGTTTCGCGACTCCGAACGCCGGTGCGACGAAGACCGTCGAGGACGTCGTCGAGGCGTTCAAGGCCGACGACGCGAAGATCGCCGTGCTGTGCGGCAGCGAGCAGAGCTACGCCGACCTGGCCGTGCCGGTGGTCACGGCGTTGCGTGCGGCCGGTGCCGAGCGGGTACTGCTGGCGGGTAAGAAAACCGATGCCGAAGTGGACGGATTCGTGTTCATGGGGTGCCCGGCACTCGACATTCTCACCGAGACCTTCGACTTCCTTGGGGTGAAGCGATGACGATCCCCGACTTCACGGACGTCGAGCTGGGAACCCTCCAGCCCAACGGTTTCAGCGCCGACCTGCCGGTGTGGGACACCCCGGAGGGCATCGCGGTCAAGCCGTTCTACACGGCCCAGGACCTCGACGGACTGGACTTCCTCGGCACGTATCCGGGCATCGCGCCGTTCCTCCGCGGCCCGTACCCGACGATGTACGTCAACCAGCCGTGGACGATCCGCCAGTACGCGGGCTTCTCCACCGCCGAGGAGTCGAACGCCTTCTACCGCCGCAACCTCGCGGCCGGCCAGAAGGGGCTGAGCGTGGCGTTCGACCTGGCCACGCACCGCGGCTACGACTCCGACCACCCGCGCGTCGCCGGTGACGTCGGCATGGCGGGTGTCGCGATCGACTCGATCTACGACATGCGCACGCTGTTCGACGGCATCCCGCTGGACAAGATGTCGGTGTCGATGACGATGAACGGCGCGGTGCTGCCGGTGCTCGCGCTGTTCGTGGTGGCGGCCGAGGAGCAGGGGGTGAAGCCGGAACAGCTCATGGGGACCATCCAGAACGACATCCTCAAGGAGTTCATGGTCCGCAACACCTACATCTACCCGCCGCAGCCGTCGATGCGGATCATCTCCGACATCTTCAGCTACACCTCCTCGCACATGCCGAAGTTCAACTCGATCTCGATCTCCGGCTACCACATGCAGGAGGCCGGGGCGACCGCCGACCTGGAGCTCGCCTACACGCTCGCGGACGGTGTCGAGTACATCCGCGCGGGCCGTGAGGCCGGGCTGGACGTGGACGCGTTCGCGCCGCGCCTGTCGTTCTTCTGGGCCATCGGCATGAACTTCTTCATGGAAGTCGCCAAGATGCGCGCCGCGCGCCTGCTGTGGGCCAAGCTGGTGAAGGGCTTCGACCCGAAGTCGCCGAAGTCGTTGTCGCTGCGGACGCACTGCCAGACGTCGGGCTGGTCGCTCACCGCGCAGGACGTGTTCAACAACGTCGCGCGCACGTGCGTCGAGGCGATGGCCGCGACGCAGGGGCACACGCAGTCGTTGCACACCAACGCGTTGGACGAGGCGCTCGCCCTGCCGACCGACTTCTCCGCGCGCATCGCGCGCAACACGCAGCTGTTGCTGCAGCAGGAGTCCGGCACCACACGCGTGATCGACCCGTGGGGCGGCAGCGCGTACGTCGAGCGCCTCACGCACGACCTCGCCGCCAAGGCGTGGGGGCACATCACCGAGGTCGAGGCCGCGGGCGGCATGGCGCGCGCGATCGACGAGGGCATCCCGAAGCTGCGCATCGAGGAGGCCGCCGCGCGCACCCAGGCGCGCATCGACTCCGGCCGCCAGCCGGTCATCGGCGTGAACAAGTACCAGGTCGACAACGACGAGCAGATCGAGGTGCTCAAGGTCGACAACGCCGGCGTGCGCGCCCAGCAGCTGGACAAGCTGCGCCGGTTGCGTGAGGAGCGGGATCAGTCCGAAGTGGACTCGGCGCTGAACGCGTTGACCAACGCCGCTTCCGGTGGGGGCAACCTGCTGGAGCTGGCGATCAACGCGGCTCGGGCGAAGGCCACGGTCGGTGAGATCTCCGAGTCGCTGGGCAAGGTGTGGGGCCGCCACTCGGCGCAGATCCGTACCATCTCCGGTGTCTACCGGCAGGAGGTCGGCGCGGTGTCCAATGTGGATAACTGTCGTCAGGTCGTCGAGGAGTTCGCCGAGGCCGAGGGCCGCCGGCCGCGCATCCTCGTCGCGAAGATGGGCCAGGACGGCCACGACCGCGGACAGAAGGTGATCGCCACGGCGTTCGCCGACCTCGGCTTCGACGTCGACGTCGGCCCGCTCTTCCAGACGCCGGACGAGGTCGCGCGCCAGGCCGTCGAGGCCGACGTGCACATCGTCGGCGTGTCCTCGCTGGCCGCCGGCCACCTCACGCTGGTGCCCGCGTTGAAGGAGGAGCTGGCGAAGCTCGGCCGCGAGGACATCATGATCGTGGTCGGTGGCGTCATCCCGCCGCAGGACTTCGACGAGCTTTACGCGGCGGGTGCGACCGCGATCTTCCCGCCCGGCACGGTCATCGCCGACGCGGCGGCGGACCTGCTGCGGAAGCTGTCCGTCCAATTGGGACACGATGGCTAAGGGTATCGACGTCGGCGAGTACGCGAAGGGCGTGCTCGCCGGCAACCGTGGGATGCTCGCGCGGGCGATCACGCTCGTCGAGTCCACGCGTGCTGATCACCGGGCTTCGGCCCAGGAGCTGCTGGTCGAGCTGCTCCCCAAGTCCGGCAACGCGATCCGCGTCGGCATCACGGGCGTGCCCGGTGTCGGCAAGTCGACATTCATCGACGCGCTCGGCATGATGCTGACCGAGCAGGGGCATCGCGTCGCCGTGCTCGCGGTCGACCCGTCGTCGACGCGGTCCGGCGGCAGCATCCTGGGCGACAAGACGCGGATGGCCCGCCTGGCCACGGATCCGAACGCGTTCATCCGGCCGTCGCCTACGTCCGGCACGCTGGGCGGTGTCGCGCAGGCGACCCGCGAGACGATCGTGCTGGTCGAGGCCGCGGGCTACGACGTGGTGCTGGTCGAGACCGTCGGGGTGGGACAGTCCGAGGTGGCCGTGGCCAACATGACGGACTGCTCGCTGTTCCTCACGCTCGCGCGCACCGGCGACCAGTTGCAGGGCATCAAGAAGGGCGTGCTGGAGCTCGCCGACGTCATCGCGGTCAACAAGGCCGACGGCCCGTTCGAGCAGGACGCGCGCAAGGCCGCGCGCGAGCTCGCGGGCGCGCTGCGGTTGCTGCGCCACCCGGACGATCTGTGGCATCCACCCGTGCTCACGTGCAGTGGCCTGTCCGGCGCCGGGCTGGAGCCACTGTGGAACAAGGTGCTCGAACACCGCTCGACGCTCGCCGATGCCGGTGAGCTGGAGGAGAAGCGCCGCCGCCAGCAGGTGGAGTGGACGTGGCAGATGGTGCGCGACCAGCTGTGGACGTCCGTCCGGACGAACCCGGCCGTGCGGGCGCAGGTGCCCGAGCTGGAACGTCAGGTCCGTGCTGGTGAGCTCACCGCGACGCTCGCCGCCGAGCGGATCCTCGCTGCTTTCCTTACCAACTGACGGTTACGGCGTCGCTGGTTTGGGTGACCGCCGTTGGTGGTATGCGAGGTAGAGTTCAGGTCATGTCGAGGTTGCTGGTGGCCTGTTTGCTCGCGTTGCTAGGCGTGTTCGCGGTCGGGGGAACGGCCGTGGCGACACCCACCAATTCGGGCTACTCCGTCGTGCAACCTTCGAACGGGCCGGATCTCAACCCGCAGCAAGAGGTGTCGCCCGAGCAGAAGGCTGAAACGAAGAAGAAGGTCTGGATAACCGCCATCGCGGTAGCGCTGTTCGTGCTGGTCTACTACCGGAACAAGAAGCGTTGGCAGCGTTGGAAGAAGAAGCGGGAAGCCGCGAAGGCTGCCCAGGGGTGAGGACGCTCGTCTCACTAGGTGGAACGCAATAGTGGAAATTTAGCGTCTCGCCAGAGCATTTGCGTCATCTTTGATCGGTCAGACCGAACATTGGCTCACCGCTTGGCGCAGGGCCGTGACCGGCCGTCCGGTTGATCACGAAGAGTGCGCCTTGCCTGCCAGGCCGTGATGCAGGATGGACGCAAATGAGTACCGACTTGAAGATCAGCACACGCTCGACCATCGAGCGGTACTCGGACGCGCTGGTGGACCTCTCCCACAGCATCCACGCCGAACCGGAACTGGCCTTCGCCGAACATCGGAGCATGGAGAAGGTCGCGGGCCTGCTGGCCGGCGAGGGGTTCAAGGTCGAACGTGGCGTCGCCGAGCTGGACACGGCCTTCACGGCCACCTACGGAGACGGTGAGCTCGTGCTGGGCCTGTGCGCCGAGTACGACGCCCTGCCCGAGGTCGGCCACGCGTGCGGCCACAACGTCATCGCCGCGGCGTCGACCGGCGCCGCGCTGGCGTTGCGCGACGTCGCGGACGAGCTGGGCATCACCGTTCGCGTGATCGGGACGCCCGCGGAGGAGGTCGGCGGCGGCAAGGTGCTGATGCTCGAGCGGGGCGTGTTCGACGACGTCTCGTTCTCGATGATGGTGCACCCCGCGCCGTACGAGTCCTGTGCGTCGGGCAGCCTGGCCATCACCGACCTCGAGGTCAACTACACCGGCCGTCCGTCCCACGCCGCCGCGGCGCCCCACCTGGGCATCAACGCGGGCGACGCCATCACCGTGGCGCAGGTGGCGATCGGGCTATTGCGCCACCACCTCGA
Source organism: Lentzea sp. NBRC 105346 (assembly GCF_030269605.1). Classification (GTDB taxonomy): domain Bacteria; phylum Actinomycetota; class Actinomycetes; order Mycobacteriales; family Pseudonocardiaceae; genus Lentzea. The sequence goes on along the minus strand of NZ_BSTQ01000005.1, from coordinate 2,090 downwards.
GCCGGGCCAAATGGTAAGCGGCATCGTCACGCGTGGCGGCACGGTGCCGAACGTAATACCCGCCCGCACATCGGCGATGTTCGATTTGCGGGGAGAGAACGTGGAATCGTTGAAGCGCCTGGAGAACCGGATCCGGGACTGCTTCAAGGCCGGGGCCTTGGCCACCGGTTGCACCCATGAGGTCGTGCAGGTCTCACCGATCTACGCCGAGCTGACTCCTGACCCGTGGCTCGCCGACGCCTACCGGCGTGCGGCCACCGAGCTGGGGAGACGGCCGCTGAGCCCCGAGCAGGAGCAGCGCGAGAAGATCGGGAGTACCGACATGGGCAACGTAACCAGAGTGTTGCCCGCTATCCACCCGACCATTGCCATCGACTGCGGAGACGCGGTGAACCACCAATCAGAGTTCGCGACCGCCTGTGCGTCGCCGTCCGCCGACCGGGCGTTGCTCGACGGAGCACTCGCCATGGCCTGGACGACGATCGCGACAGCCACGGACCCCGAGCAGCGGGCACGCCTGCTCGCGCGGGGAGGTGCGGCATGACGGTCCTGGACTCCCGACCCGGCCGGATTTCACCGGCCGAGGGGGAACCCAACGTGCTGGTGACCGACACCGGGGTCAGCATGTCCCCTGTGGAGGATCTCGGTGAAGGGCGCGGGCCCGCGTGGCTCGACGACTGGCTGAAGGCGAACGCGGGCGATGTCATCGCCTGGCGACGGCACATCCACGCCAACCCCGAGCTATCCCGCAAAGAGTTCAACACGACGGAGCTGGTAGCCGGGCTGCTGCGCTCGGTCGGCCTCAAGCCAAGAATTCTGCCCGGCGGCACCGGCCTGATCTGCGACGTGGGCTCCGGCCCCCGCTGCGTGGCCCTGCGTGCCGACATGGACGCGCTACCGTTGTCCGAGAACACGGGCCTGGAATTCTCGTCCACAGTGGACGGCGTATCCCACGCGTGCGGCCACGACGCCCACACGACCGTGCTGATCGGCGCCGCGCTGGCCCTGGCCGCCGCGACCGAGCTACCCGGCCGAGTACGCCTGATCTTCCAGCCCGCCGAGGAGGTCATGCCCGGCGGCGCGCTGGACGTGGTCGCCGCGGGTGGCGTCGACGGCGTGGAGCGAATCTTCGGCCTGCACTGTGACCCGCGCCTGCAGGTAGGCCGCGTAGGCACGCGCATCGGTGCCATCACGTCGGCCTCCGACCTGCTGGAACTGCGCCTGACGTCGCCCGGCGGGCACACCTCGCGGCCGCATCTGACCGCCGACCTGGTGCACGCCCTCGGGACCGTGATCACCGGGCTGCCGACCATGCTGTCGCGGCGCGTCGACCCCCGGTCGGCCACCGTGCTCGTGTGGGGTGCTGTTCACGCAGGTCAGGCGCCTAACGCCGTGCCTCAGGACGGTGTGCTGTCCGGGACGCTGCGTACTGGTGACCGCGACATCTGGGCTGAGCTCGAGCCGCTGGTGAAGGACCTGGTCACCGGGTTGCTGCTGCCTACCGGTGTCGGATTCGACCTGCATCATCGGCGTGGCGTGCCGCCTGTGGTCAACGATCGTGAGTCGACCATGCTGCTGCGGGCCGGGATTGAGGCCGCTCTGGGGGATGACGCGCTGGCTGGGACTGAGCAGTCCTCCGGTGGGGAGGACTTCGGGTGGTACCTCGAGCACGTTCCCGGGTCGTTTGCGCGGCTTGGGGTTTGGAATGGGGTGGAGAAGCAGCGGGATCTCCACCAGCCTACGTTTGATCTGGATGAGCGGGCTCTGCTCGTTGGTGTGCGTGTGATGGTGCACGCGGCGCTGGCCGCTTTGGCCTGATCCTGCTTCTGCTGTTAGGGGCACTCTCGCGGCGTTTGCGTCGCTGGGGTGCCCCTAACCGTTTGCCGGTTGCGTGAGTGTCTTTGGCTGCCGGTTGCTTGCGTGCGTGGTTGCTTGGTTGGCTGCCGGTTGCGTGCGTGGTCGCCCTTTTGTCGGCTGCCGGTGTCGTGGGGCGCTGCGTCTTCCGGGGGCGCCTTCGGCGCCGCGATTGGGGCTTGACTTGGAACCTCAGGGGCGCTGTGTTCGATCCCTTCGGGCGGCGTGGTGGGCCG
>NZ_BSTQ01000004.1 GCF_030269605.1 Lentzea sp. NBRC 105346 | reverse complement strand
ACCCGGCCGCCCACCAGGCCACACCACCACACCCGCCCCCCGACACCCCGTCATCCGCAAACAACGCAGGCCCAGCAAACCCAAGACAGCAAACAACAAAACGGGCCGCCGCTCACGCGACGGCCCGTTAGGGAACTCACCCCTGGTTAAAACACCAGCGCTTGGAAAGCTCCCCCCATAGCAACAGCCGAAAATGCGTTGTGGGACCCCGTCCCGCCGTGGCCTGATTGTCGCGTGCGCGAAGTGATCGCCCTGGTGAGTGCCCCGAGCGGGTTCGCCGGTGCCGTCGGCCCACTGCCGGTGGAAACGCCGTGGTGGAACCATGTCGAGCCGGTGAACGCCGCGCTGGAGGGCGTGCTCGGTGTGCCGTGCAGCGTCCTGCGTCTCGTCAGTACCACGGGCCGCGGTATGCGCGGCGGCGTCGTCACGTATCACGTGGAGGCCCACGGCGAGCCGGACCGGTCGCAGCTGCACCCCGGCGAACGCCCGAGCTGCGACGCCCCGAAACGCCTCCCGTGGGCGCGGCTCGGCGGCCCGGCCGAGCTGGTGGCCTGGGCCGACGAGCACGTCACGAGAACCGGGCCCGCCGTGCAGGTGCGCACCTGGAACCTGTCCAGCCTGCACCGCCTGCCGACCGCGGACGGCCCGGTGTGGCTGAAAGCGCTCCCGCCGTTCGCCTCCGACGAGGCCGCGTTGATCAAGACGGTCGCGGCGTGCGACCCCCCGCTCGTGCCCAGGGTGCTCGCCGACGCGCCCGGCCGGCTGCTGCTCAGCCACGTGCCGGGCGAAGACTGCTGGAACCTCACGCCCGAGGTGATCCGCGAGATCGTCCCGAGGTACGTGGCCGTGCAGGCGAAGCTGGCGGGCCCGAACCCCGGCGTCCAGCCGCGACCGGTGGCGATGCCGTCGTTCGGGTTGCCGGACACCCTCGTGCACGGCGACTTCTACCCCGGCAACTGGCGGTCGAGCGGCGTGGTCATCGACTGGGCGGACTCCACGTGGGGCCATCCGGCCTACGACGCCGCGCGCCTGATCGCGTTCACCGAGGATCCGTCGCTGCACCACCTGATCACCGAGGTGTGGTCGCACGCGTGGCGCACGCACTTCCCCGACAGCGAACCCGAACTGGCACTGCGCACCGCCCGTCCCGTGGCACACCTGCTGACCGCGGTGAAGTACCAGGAGTTCCTGGACAACATCGAGGACAGCGAACGGGTCTATCACGAAGGCGACCCGGCCGAGGAACTACGAACCGCTCAGTCGCTCGCCGGCTGAGGCCGCCGCGACACCCAACGCTCGAAGATCACGGTCGCCAGCGGCGGGATGCTCGCCAGCAGCGCGAGGAACGTCGTGCGCCGGTCCCAGCGCAACTCCTCGCGGACCATCAGCGCGACGAGCACGTAGCCGATGAAAACGACACCGTGGATCGGTCCGAAGACCTTCACGCCGATCTCGTTGTGCACGACCACGTACTTGAAGAACATGCCGACGAGCAGGCCCGCCCACGAGACGGCCTCGGCCAGGGCGAGGGCCCGGAAACGTCCAGCGGCTGTGGAGAACATGCACACCATTCTGGACAGTGACCGGGCTCACCCCGAACTCAGTCCTCCCAACGGAAAACGCGCGCGGCCACGAACCCGACCACGAGCGTGAACCCGATCAGTACCGACGCCGGCACGGCCAGTGCCTCCATTCCCTTGCCGCGCACCAGAACGTCGAGCATGCCGTCGTTCATGTGCCGCAACGGCAACAACTTCGAGACCGTCTGAACCCAGCCGGGCGCGTTCTCCACCGGGAAGAACGTGCCGGACAGGAACGCCATCGGCATGATCACGAGGTTCGCCGCGCCGGACGCGGCCTCCTCCGATTTGGCGAACGCGCCGACCAGCATGCCGACCGAGAAGAACGCGAGCGTGCCCAGCATCAGCAGCGGGATCGCGAGCCACCACTGGCCGTGCAGCTGCAGCCCGAACAACGGCGTCGAAGCGACCAGGACGAACACCACGCCCTGCAGCAAGGCGACGCCGATGCTCACCAGCAGCCGCGACGACAGCACGGTCGTCGGCGACACCGGTGCTAGACGAATGCGGCGCAGCACCTGCTTCTTGCGCCACGACACCAGAGTCAGCGCCGCGCCGAACACCGCGGAGATCGACACACCCCAGGACAGGATGCCGGGCGTCAGGAACTGGATCGGCTTCAGCGACGAGTCCTCGACCTTCTCGGAGGAGAGCTCGAACGCCGGCTGCTGCCCGGTGGCCATGACGTTCGCCTTGTCCACGAAGCCGTTCATGATGCCGTTGACGACCGCGGCCGCCTGCTGGTCGCTGGCGGCGAAGCGGAGATCGAGGCGAGAACCATGAACGATCAACGCCGCCGGCAGGTCACCGGCCTTCACGGTAGCGACGGCGGCCGACGAGTCAGTGAACTTCTGGATCTCGAAGATCCCGGACGACTCCATGGCCGTCACGATCGGGCCGTCGCCGACGACCGCGATCTTCTGCTTGTCCGCGCCCGCGTCGCGGAACAGCAGGCCGAAGATCACCAGGAACATCAGCGGGAACAGGAAGGTGAAGAACAACGACAGGCGGTCCCGGAAGAACCCCTTGAACATGGCCCCGGAAAGGGACTTGAACGCGGTCATGCTCGGTACTCCCGCCCGGTCAGCTGCAAGAAAACGTCTTCCAAGGTCGCCGTCCGCACCTGCAACCCGTCCAACGCACCGCGTTCGGCCAGCGTGGCCAGCACCTTCGCCGGCTGCCGCGTCGAGATCGACAGCGACACCTCGTTCTCGTGCGACTCGTCGACGCCGGGCAGGACCGAGGCGTCCTCGAGCGAGAGCGTTCCCTTCTGCAGGGTCACGTGGGTCGGCGCGTCCAGTCCGCGCACGAGCACCGCCGGCGCGTCCATCGCGAGGATCCGGCCGTGGTCCATGATCGCGACGCGGTCGCAGAGGATCTCGGCCTCGTCGAGGTAGTGCGTGGTGTACACGATCGTCTTGCCGCGCTTCTGGATCTCGCGCAGCACGTCCCACAGGTTGCGCCGTGCCTGCGGGTCCAGCGCCGCCGTCGGCTCGTCGAGGAAGACGATGTCCGGGTCGTGCACCAGCGCGCACGCGATGGACAACCGCTGGCGCTGCCCGCCGGACAGCTTGTTCTCCTGTTCGTTCGCCTTGTCCGTGAGGCCGACGAGCTCCAGGTACTCGGCCGCCTTGCCCGCGCTCACGCCGTACAGCGAGCCGAACGTCTGCAGCTGCTCCTTGGCCGTCAGCTTCTCGAAGAACGACGACGCCTGCAGTTGCACACCGATGCGCGGCAACAGTCGCTGGTTGCGCGGCCACGGCTGCTCGCCGAGCAGCCGCACGCTGCCCGAATCGGGACGGCGCAACCCCTCGACGATCTCCAGCGTGGTGGTCTTCCCGGCGCCGTTGGGTCCGAGGATGCCGAAGAACTCACCCTCAGCGACGGTGAACGAGACACCGTCGACCGCCTTGAGCTCGCCGTAGCTCTTGCGGATGTCATCGACCTCGACCGCAGTCATGGCGAAAACCTAGGGCAGCGGCAACCGATTCCAGAGGCGTAACGACGAAAGTCGCGCCAAAGTCAAAACGTTCGTGTGTTCTCGGTCAGTTACCGGCTGCTAACAGCCTCGGCGCGCCGTGCAGCCCGTTCAGGTCCGCCAACGCCGCCGCGAACTGCTCGAACCGGATCCGCGGCACGACGATCCGCAGGTCCTCCACCACGGCGCAGAGATAGGCGTGGTCCCGCGTGTCGACACGCGCCCCGCACGACCAGGCGCCCGTGTCGCCGGCGAACCGCAGGGCGATCGTGGCGGCCCGCAGCGTGGCCGTGGCGAGCGCGACGTCCTCCAGGACCAGGGTCTTGTCGCCGTCCGACGCGGCGCGCAGCAGCCCGCTGACGGCGAAGCGCACGCCCTGCAGCAGGGCCAGGAACAGCCGATGGCCCGCGGTCCAGCGGTCCTGCGGCAGGTGTTCGGAGCCGCGCGGCGGCGGGGTCGTGATCGCCAGGCCGGCGGGTGCGCGGCCGAGGATGTGGTCGAACAGCGCGGTGGGCGCCCACATCAGCGTGCGCCATTCCTCCTCGGGCAGCGAGGTGCCCATGCGGGCCACGTTCTCCAGTACGTCGAGGTAGGCGATCAGCAGGCTGGACAGGAACACCGCGCCGCGGTCCCCGCCCACCCGTGCGACGCCGACGAGCTGGTCGCTGGGCGCCTGGTCCTCCAGCGCGGGCGTCCACTCGATCACGTCGCTGCTCGCCAGCACGACGCGCGCCAGCCGCTGGTGCACCGCCGACGCGGACACGAGCGTGTCGTCGAGCCCCATCTGCACGAGCATGGACGCCGCCTGTGCCAGCACCTCTCGTCGTTGTGGGACGAGATCGGGGTGCAGCAGGCGGAACTGCGCTGTGGTGCTCATGCCGCCTCCTCCCCTGTTGCTGAACACACTGAGCCCTTGTGCCCGTGAAGTCATCAGGATGAACACCAGTGTTACGTCTCAACTGGACTGTTGGGTGACCCATGCCGCCAATTGGGCGCGCGACGATACATCCAGTGCAGTCTTGATGTTTCTGATATGGGATTCCACCGTGCGGTGCGAGATGTTGAGCCTCGCGGCTATCTGCACGTTGGTCATTCCCTGCGCGATCATCACCGCGACCGTGCGCTGCCGCGCGCTCAGCAACGGCTCGTCCTCGGGCTGCCACGACTCCTCGTCGAGCGCGTAGTCCACGGCCTGGGCGAGATCCATCGCGCAGCCCGACATCGACGAATGCTCGAACTCCTGTTCCGGCAACACCTCCCGCGCGAGCGCGACGGTTTCCTCGAACATCTCGCGCCAGTACGGCTCACGGGCACCATCGAGCCTCGTGTACGCGGCGTCGCCCGCGAACAGCAGGCGCAGACCGCGTTCGGCGCGTCCTCTTCGGACCTCGACCATGCCGATGCCCTCGACGCAGTCGACCAGCGCGCGCACCATCTCGGTGCCGATGCGCACGCCCTCCTCGAAATGAGACAGGGCGGCGTCCAGATCACCGGTCCGCAGGGCCGCGCAACCCGCGGTGTGCAGCGCGATCGTGAAGATGTCGGGCCGGGCGTGCTGGCGCAGCCGGGGCAGCACGCTGGAGATGAGATCCCGCGCTCCCGCGGTATCTCCCTGCGCCAGCAGGCACCACGCGAGGTTCTGCTTCGCGACGGCGACGCTCACGTCGTTGCCGTGGCGCAGCCCGTGTTCGACCGAGCGGCGCAGCGCGGCGATGCCCTCGTGGTGCTCGCCGCGCGCCACGCGCACGGTCGCCAGCGTGCGGTGCACACGGCAGAGGATCTGCTGCTGCCCGTTCGCCTCGGCGACGTCGATCGCCTTCTCCGCCCAGGCCAGCGCGTCGTCCAGCCGGCCCTCGTACATCGCGAGCAACGCCGCGTACTCCACGGCGAGCGCACGGACCCGGCTGCTCGGCGGAGCGGTCGCGAGCACGTCCATCATCGTCGCGCCGGCCTCGGTGACGTACCCCTGGTCGAACCGGACGCGCAGCATGATGGACGCGAGGGTCAGCCTGCGTTCGTCGGTGACGTCGTGCATGCGGGCGAACGCGTACGCCACGTTGTCGTACTCGTCGCGCTGCCAGCGGATCTGGTCCTCGGTGAGGATCGACGTCGTGGCATTGGGTTCGGCGATCTCGCACATCCAGCTGAGAATCCGCTCGGACGCCAGGGCTTCCTCGCCGTGCTCGCGCAGCCGTTCCAGCGCGTAGAGCCGCACCGACTCGAGCATGCCGAACCGCCCGTTGGCCTCGCGAGAGATCAGCGACTTCGCCTCGAGGTTGGTGAGCACGCCGAGCACGTCGCCGTCGAACACGACCTGCGCGGTGTCCAGCCCGAAACCGCCGGGCAGCAGCGAAAGCCGGCGGAACAACGACTGCTCGGGCGAGCTCAGCAGGTCGTAGCTCCACGCGATCGCGGCGCGCAGGCTGCGGTGCCGCGCCTCGGCGCCGCGGTGACCGATGTTCAGCAGGTCCAGCCTGCGGTCGAGATGGTGGCTGATCTCCTGTAACGACAGGGGCCGCACCAGCCGTGCGGCGAGTTCGATCGCCAGGGGCACCCCGTCCAGGCGCGCGCAGATCGACGCGATCAGGTCATGGTCGGCATCGGACGGCACGAACGTGGCTGCGCTCTCACGGGCCCGCTCCACGAACAGCCGTTCGGCCTCCGACCACGGCCGCCCTTCCACCGAAAGACCTTTCAGCGGATAGACAGCTTCACCGACCGCCCGCAGCGCCTCGCGGCTCGTGGTGAGCACCCGCACGCCGGGACATCGCGCCAGCAACTCGTCGACGAGCTCGCAGCACGCGTCGACCAGGTGCTCGCAGTTGTCGAGGATCAGCAACAGCTTTCGCCCGATCAACTCGGTGAGCAGCCGCGCGCGCAACGGGGTTCCCTGCTGCTCCGGAACGCCCGCGGCCTCCGCGACCGCCTGCACGACCTGCTGCGGCCTGGTCAGCCTGCCGATCTCGACGAGCCGGCCCTCGCCGCGCCGGAACTGCCGCGACAGCTCCATCGCCAGCCGCGTCTTGCCGACCCCCGCGGGCCCGAGCAGGGTGAGCAGCCGGTGCTTGCGCAGCAGCGGCACGAGATCCGCCAGCTCGGCGTCGCGGCCGACGAAGGCGTCCGGGTATTCGGGCAGATCCGGTTCGGACGGGGTGACGCTCATCCGTTGCCGGTAGGCGCGCTGACGACAGGCATTGGAGCAGTACCTCGACACGCGTGAGGTCGCGAGGCGAGGCGCCAATGCCGAGCCGCACGTCTCACAGATACCGGGACTGTCCATCACGCAAGAGGGTAACCGCGATTTACGCGTCTCGATTGGATTCTTTCGTGATTCATCACTCAAAGATCAACAAGTTCGACGTCGAGTGTGATCCCGCCTCGCAACTCCGCGAGATCCACCTGCGTTTTGTTACGTGACAGCCAACCGCCGCGCACGCGTTGCACATGCTGCAATTGGGTCGGATTTGCGGACTCGGCTTTCACTATTACGTCTCGACCGTTCTCCAGGTGGATCACGGCACGGGTGAATCGCGGCGCGTGCAGCACGAATTCCCCGGTACCGGGCACCACCGGGTACATCCCCAGCGCGCTGAACACGTACCAAGCCGACATCGTGCCGAGGTCGTCGTTGCCCGTGACGCCCTTCGGCCCGTTGACGAAAAGCGTTTGCGCGGCGCGCACGACAACTGACGTCTTCTCGGGTTTGCCGATGAGCGCGTACATCCAGGGCGCGTGCAGGTCCGGTTCGTTGTTCGGGTTGTACCGGAACTGGTTGTAGTAGTCGTACGGCCCGACCACCCATTTCTCCCGAGCGGTGCGCGCGGGATCGACGAGCAGGTCCGAGTAGGCGAAGAAGTCGTCGAGCCGCGCCTCGGCCGCGACCTTTCCACCGAGCGCGTCGATCAGGCCGGGGACGTCGTGCTGGACCAGCCATTGGTACTGCCACGCCGTGCCCTCGTGGAACCCCTCGGGTCCCTGCGGGGTGTAGGGCTTCAGCCATCCACCGCCGAGCAGCTTAGGCCGCGGGAAGCCGGCGAAGCCCCGGTCGGTGACCGTCGGGTCCCACAGCACGCGGTGGTTACGCCCGCGCTGCCGCAACTGTTCGGCGTCCTCCCGATGCCCCAGCTCGCCCGCCATGATCGCGAGCGTCGCGTCGCCGAGCGCGTACTCGAGCGTGGCGGACGCGCCGTGGTGCGGGTCGACGTCCTGCCCCTTCTTCCGGAACGCCTTGTCGTACTGGACGAAACCGTGCTGCAGGTAGTTCGGGTTGCCGGCCCGGCCCTGGAACGGCGACGACGCGGCGGGCATCCCGGTCGCGTTCTGCAGCAGGGCGCGGTACGCCTGCTCCTCGAACCCCTTGAGCGCGCCGAACCGCCACAGGTCGACCAGGAACGGCGTGACCGGGTCGCCGGTCATGCAGTTGGTCTCCTGGTTCGAGTACGCCCAGCGCGGCAGCCAGCCGCCCTGCTCGTGGATGGCGAGGATCGACCGCGCGATGTCACGGGCGCGCGTGGTGCGCAGCAACGCGATCAGCTGGTTGTGCGCGCGATAGGTGTCCCACAACGAGAAGAACTCGTAGTACGTCCAGCCGTCGGCGGTATGGATCTTGTTGTCGAACCCGCGGTAGCGCCCGTCGAGGTCGTTGCCCGTCAACGGTTGCAGCAACACGTGGTACAGCGCCGTGTAGAAGACCGCGCGGTCGTCCCAGTCGTCGGTCTCGATCTCGATGCACGCGAGCTCGTCGCGCCACGCGTCCTGCGCCAGCACGCGGATCTCGTCGAACGTCTTGTCCGTGGCCTCGGTGAGGTTGAGCGTCGCGCCGTCCGCGTCGACGTTCGACAGCGCGGTCATCGCGGTGACGGGGCCGGGGTCGAACGTGACCCACGCGCCGCGCAGTCCCGCACCTCCGGCCGACTCCCGCGTGTTCGGCGCCGAGCCACCGGACGACCACGTGCCGAACGCGTGGAACGGCCGGTCGAACCGCGTCGCGAAGTGGGTGATGTAGGGCTTTCCACCACAGAACGCTTGGGACTCAACGGTTCCGACGATCGTGCGGTCGCCGAGGATCTTGACGGAACTGGCCGAGACCGGCTCCTTCTCGTTGGCCTGTCCCACGTTCACCAGCAACGTGCCGTTGATGCCACTCGGGAACGTGTAGCGCTCGACGCCCGTCCGGGTGGTGGCGGTGCACTCGACGGTGATGTCGCGGTCCAGCCGCACCTTGTAGTAGCCGGGCTTGCCGATCTCGCCGTCGTGGGTGAACCGGGCACCGTAGCGGCGCTGGTCGAAGACGCCGGGCAGCGGTCCGTACATCGGCAGGATCGACACCAGGCCGCCCTGCTCCCAGCAGCCGGCCCCGGACAGGAAGAAGTGCCCGAAGCCGCGGATCACCTGGTCGTCGTAGCGAAAGCCCGCGTAATGAGATGTGATCGGGCTGGAGTGCGCCTTGCCGAACGGCATCGACGCGCCGGGGAAGGTGTTGCCCTCGTCCTGGGTGCCGATGAACGTGTTCACCGACTCGATCGCCTCTGGCGGTTGGGGCGCGGCCACGATCCCACGATAGCGGCCGCGCCCGCCGATCACTCAGTACCAGAGCTGGTTGGCCCCGCCATGCCAGGTCCACTGCACCGCGTCACCGCGGTCGGCCGTCGACCAGCCGTAGATCTCCAGCACCTTGCCGCTGTGCTTGTTGGTGAACCAGGCGTTGGTGCCGTTCGCGTTCCAGTACCAGCGCTGGTTGTTGCCACCGTGGCAGCCCCACTGGACCGCGTCGCCGTGGTCGGCGGTGGACCAGCCGTAGATCTCCAGGCACTTCTGGCTGTGCACGTTGACGATGTACCACGTGACACCGTCGCCGGACGGCCGGAAGTCCCACAGCTGGTTGTTGCCGCCATGACACGTCCACTGCACCGCGTCGCCCTGGTCGGCCGTCGACCAGCCGTAGATCTCCAGGCACTTCCCGCTGTTCCTGTTGCGAACCTGGTAGACCGCGTTGGGCTGCACCCCGTTCGCCGCCAGGTCCGCCGCGTCGAGCACCTTCGGCGCACCGGCGCTCGCCAGGCCGGGCGTCGCGACGAGCGACAACCCGGCCAGCGCGGCGAGCAGGATCCGCATACCGGTACGAATCATTGGTTTCCCCCTCAATTCGGGTAACGACGGAGGAAGCCTTGAAGAGAAGCCTTATGGAGCGCTGAGAATCCGCTGAGGGGGAGCGATCATGCGATTCCACGTGCTGGGGGAAGTTTCCGCGTGGGCCAACGATTCGCAAGTACGGCTGGGTGGGCCGCAGAACAGGGCGGTGCTGGCGATTTTGTTGCTGGAGGCCCGAAGACCCGTACCGGTACACCGCATCATCGACCTGTTGTGGAATTCCGCCCCACCCGCCAGCGCGCGCAACCGCGTGCAGGGACTGGTCGCGGACCTTCGCCGCGCGGGCATCTCAGTGGTCACGCGCGGCCAGAGCTACGTGGCCGACGTACCGCTCACCACCGTCGACCTGTTCGTCTTCCGGTCGCTGGCGGAGCAGGCCCGGTCCGCACCGCCCGCGGACGCCGTGATGCTGCTGAACGAGGCGCTGACGTGGTGTCACGGCGTGCCGCTCGCCGACGTCGAGCTGCCCGAGCTGCGCCACGCGTTGCAGGAGGAGACGTTGCACGCGCTGGAAACGCGCATCGAGCTGGAGCTGCGCCTCGGCCGGCACCGCTCGGTCGTGCCCGAGCTGGCGCGGCTGACGGGCGAGCACCCGGTGCGGGAGTCGTTGCACGGCCTGCTGATGCTGGCGCAGTACCGCAGCGGGCGGGCCGCCGACGCCCTGGAGACGTACCGCCGGCTGAGCCACCGCCTCGCCACCGAATACGGCATCAGCAGCGGCCCCGAGCTACGCCGCCTGCAGGGCGAAATCCTGCGCTCCTGACGCCGGAAGCGCCTCAGAACTGTCAGTCCCCTCGCTAGCCTGGATACGGGGGCAGCTCACAACCACCGCACCGCCGACACACCCCCAGCCGACCGTAGCGCCGGAGTCCGACAATCCCGGCTCCGCCGAGGGTGCACCGGGCTGAAAGGGCGGCTCGCGGGTGCTGAGTTGAGGACTCACGGCGTCTCAATTGGAGCGGTACGACCACCCGTTCACCCCATTGCCCGCCCGGACGCCCATGCAGGTCAATGGGCGCCATGCGCGTGCTCATCGCGGCGGTCGCCGCGCTTCTGCTCTTCACCCCCACAGCCAACGCGTTCCCCCCACCGGATCCCGGCATCGCCGCCGAGTGCACGGGTTCGGAGCTGACCGCCGACCCCGTTGGCGCCGACGGCTTCTACCGCTGCCTGGGCGCCGGGAAGGCCCGCTACGAACGCTGCCCAGGCGAACTGGTGTTCTCGGTAGGCGAAGGCGCCTGCGTCGGCCGGGACGTCTTCCCGCCCGAACTGGGCGACTGGGGCGTCACGGTCTCGGCGCCACGCGGCGTGTCCGTGCCGATCGGCGGCGGCCTGACGTTCCGCGTCACGGCGCACAACCTCGACGGCGTGGGCGATCTGGGCGCCGTGCGGGTGCGCGTGACGTGGCCGGACGGCCTGTCGTGGGGCGGCAGCCGCGACTGCCTGCGCCTGCCGGGCAAACGGACCGCCTACTGCTACCTGGGCGTGCAGCACGGAACGTCCGCCGACGTCCGGCTGACCGCCGACCCGGACCTGCTGGCGCTGGGCCCACTGACCGTGCGCGGCGAGGTGTACGGCAGCAGCCCGGTGGACACCAAGGCCGCCAACAACCTCTCGTCGGCCACCTGCCACGCCCTGACGGGCCTGATCGTGGCCTGCTGAGGTGTGCCGTTAAGGCCACCTTCACTGCGTCCAACGCAGTGAAGGTGGCCTTAACGGCAGTTCACAAGGGACCGGGAGCGGCCCTCCCGCCGCCGTCTTCGAGGGCCGCTCCCGGAGTCTCCTACCTGCGGGCGCCGCGGAAGATGTTGCCTTCCGTGGACAGGTAGTTGTCGCGGTAGTCGAACCGCTTGGCGTCACCGAAGATCAGCCAGTAGTACTTCAGCTGCTCCGACCACCAGTAGCCGGGACAGAAGTCGCCCTTGCGCTTCGGCGTCGTGGTGACGTCGGCGATGATCGTGTACCCGTACCGGGTCTTCGAAGAGCTCTTCATCTGCTGGTAGTGCGTGTAGGCACGGTTGCGGTACAGCTCGTCCCCGGTCTTGAGCCACAGCACGAACGCGGCGTCCGCGTACTCGGGCCGCAGCTGGTTGCCGACCGAGGTGGCGTTCAACGAGGGATACGAAATGCCCTCGGGCAGCACGCCGTACCGGTCCTGCACCGCGGTCCACGAGTCGTGGTACGCCCGGCCGCGCGCGACGTCGCCGCCCTCGGCCGCGAGACCCGCCCAGAACGACGCGAGCTCGCTCTGCGAACGGGAGGTGCGCCGACCGGTGAATGCGTCGACCTGCGCGAACCAGAGGCGGCCGTTCACGGTCTCGGCCTGCCGGCGGTTGATGCCCGCGATGAGCACGTCGTACCAGCGCTTGAGGTCGGTGTCGCCGAAGAGCCGGTAGCCGTCCCACAGGTACTCGTAGTACGAGTCCGCGGGCGGGCCGACGGTCGCCGTGCGGTTGCGCCACTCGCCGGTCTCCGCGTGCACGTCCCACGGCAACAGGTCCAAAGAGGACCGTTTGTCGAACGTCACGCGGAACGCCTTCTTGGCCGCGTTGTAGTACTTCGGGTCGCCGGTCCAGCGCGACAACACGCCGAACTCGGTGATGTAGGTGCCGGTCTCGGCCAGGTTCGTCTCCGGCGACGACACCGCACCCGTGCGCAGGTTCACGTAGCGGTACGGAATTCCGGTGGGCGACTTGGTGAACGCGACGAGCAGCCGGTCGCCGAGGTCGCGCGCCAGCGACAGCAGCTTCGGGTCGCCGCTCACGTGGTAGGCCGAGAGCAGGCCGCCGAGCATGCGGATGTTGGTCTCGAAGACCTGGAACGAGGCGTTGACGTCGAAGTTCAGGTTGTCGTGGACCCACTTGAGGCCCTGGGCGAACTCTTCGTCGAGCTCCATGAGCCACAACGTGTCGAGCGCCTCGACGACGGTGAGGCCCATCGGGTGGCCGTCGACGAAGAACTCCTCGTAACCGCCGGACACCGGCTTGATCTGGTCATGTCCGAACGCACGGTCCACATAGGACCGCCAGGACCACTGCGTCTCGCGCCGCACGTCCTCGGCGACGGCACGCCACCCACCGGGCGGCGGGGCGAACACAGCAGGCACATCAGCGGCCGTGACGCCGGAGCCTTCGGGAGGTGGAGCCGACGGAGAGGGCGGTGTGGCCCACGCGGTGCCGGTTACACCGGTCAGACCGGCCGCTCCGAGCAGTGACAGCAGGGTGCGCCGAGGCAGGTTCCTCATGGCTACTCCAGATGCAGGGTGACAACGCTGTCCGTGTTCGGATCCTTGCGCGCCGTGTCCCCGCCGCGTCAAGGGTTCTGTCCCGTTTTGGACACCCCGCAGGCAAAGGAACCAACGCTGTACCGGTTCCGAAGCTGTTGACAAGGGCTGATGAGACGGTGTGTGATTCCGCCACTATGACAACGTTGTCCCCAGGCGGTACCGCCGTCGGTCCGCGCAAGGTCCGCCGCGCGACGATGAACGACGTCGCGCGTCTCGCGGGCGTCAGCATCAAGACCGTGTCACGCGTGGTCAACGACGAACCGGGCGTGCATCCGTCGACGGCCGAGCGCGTGCTCGCCGCCATCGACCAGCTCGGCTTCCGGCGCAACCTCAGCGCGCGCAACCTGCGCCGCGGTTCGTCGACCGGCACCATCGGCCTCGTCCTGGAAGACGTCGGCAACCCGTTCTACTCCGGCGTGACGCGCGCTGTCGAGGAGATCGCCCGGTTGCGCGGACGTCAGGTGATCTCCGGGTCATCGGACGAGGACCCCGGCCGCGAGCGCGAGCTGGCCCTGGAGTTCTGCTCACGCCGCGTGGACGGGCTGCTGATCGTGCCCGCCGGGCTGCAGCACAGCTACCTGGTGCCGGAGATGCGCGCGGGCACGCCGGTCGTCTTCCTCGACCGCCCCGCCGGCGACGTCGTCGCGGACACCGTGCTGGTGGACAACATCGGCGGCACCGTGGAGGCGGTCACGCACCTCGCCGCGCACGGCCACCGCCGCATCGCGTTCCTCGGTGACGCGCCGGACATCTTCACCGCCAACGAGCGCCTGCGCGGCTACCGCGAGGGCTGTGTGCGGGCGGGCATCGGGTACCACGAGGAACTGGTGGTCATGGGCCCGCACGACGAGCGCACGGTCACCGCCGCGCTGCACCGCCTGCAGAACGGGCGCGAGCCCGCCACCGCCCTGGTGACCGGCAACAACCGGATCACCGTGCACGTGCTGCGCGCGCTCGCGGGGTCGGCGCAGCGCCCGGCGCTGGTCGGCTTCGACGACTTCGAGCTCGCCGACCTGCTGAGCCCGCCGGTCAGCGTCATCGCGCACGACGCGAGCGCGCTGGGCAAGGCGGCCACGGATCTGTTGTTCGCCCGACTGGACGGCGACAACTCACCACCGCGCCGCGTCGTGCTGCCGGTGCGTTTGGTGCCGAGAGGATCAGGGGAGGTCCGTGCGTGAACCGGCCTGTCGAATTACCGGCCAACCAGCCCAAGCAGTTCTACCGCGGTGGTGAGGCCATCGCGAAGCTGCGGGGTTTCGATGAGGCCACCGAGTTCGGCCCCGAGGACTGGGTAGCGTCGACCACCACGCTCTACGGCCGCGACCTGGCCGGGTTGTCGACGTTGCCCGACGGACGGCTGCTGCGCGACGCCGTGCGGGCCGACCCGGAGAGCTGGCTCGGCGCCGACCACGTCAAGATCTTCGGCGCGGACACGGCGTTGCTGGTCAAGCTGCTCGACGCCGGGCAGCGGCTGCCGGTGCACTGCCACCCGTCGAACGCCTTCGCGTCGAAGCACCTGAACTGCAGGCACGGCAAGACCGAGTCGTGGATCGTGGTGGGGACGCAGGGCGCGGACCCGACCGTCTACATCGGATTCCGCGATAACGTTTCGGCCGAGACCGTTGCCAACTGGGTGTCCACTCAGAACACTGCGGCGATGCTCGAAGCGCTCAACCCGGTGCGGGTCAAGGCAGGCGACACGGTTTTCGTGCCCGCCGGCCTGCCGCACGCCATCGGTGAGGGCGTGTTCATCGTCGAACTCCAGCAGCCGACCGACTTCTCGGTCACGCTGGAGTGGCAGGGCTTCCTGGCCAACGCGGACATCGGCCACCTCGGGCTCGGGTACGACACCGCGCTCGACTGCGTCGACCGCACCGGCTGGGGCGCGAACCTCGGTTCGCTCGTGCGGGAGACCGGCGGTATGACAACGTCGTCAGTCAACCTGTTCAGCGCCGACGCCGATCCGTTCTTCCAGGCGGACCGGCTGCACGTCGACGGCTCCTTCGGTCTCGAACCGTCGTTCGCCGTGCTCGTGGTGCTGGAGGGCAGCGGAACGCTCGGCTCGCTGCCGGTGCAGAAGGGCAGTACGGTCGTCGTGCCGCACGCGGCGGGCGAGACCGGACTGGTGGGAGACCTCGTGGCGATCCGATGCCGGCCGCCACTGCTGTCCAGTGTGGAGGGTTCTTCAAGTGAGTGAACCGTTGCTGGAGGCGCGCAATCTCGTCAAGCACTACGGCAGCGTCGAGGCGCTGCGCGGCGCGTCCTTCACGGCGTATCCCGGCGAAGTCGTGTCGCTCATCGGCGACAACGGCGCGGGCAAGTCGACCCTCGTGAAGTGTCTTTCCGGTGTGGAGCAACCGAACGACGGCGAGCTGTTGTTCGAGGGCGAGCCGGTGACGCTGTCGTCGCCGACCGACGCGCGCGACCTGGGCATCGAGACGGTGTTCCAGGACCTCGCGGTCGCACCGGACCTCGACCCGGCCGCGAACCTGTACCTGGGCCGGGAGCTGAAGAGGTCCGGGCCGCTGGGCTGGTTCGGCGTGCTGGACAAGAAGGAGATGCGCCGGCACGCCGCGGAGCACTTCCGCAACCTGGGCGTGTCGCTGCAGTCGATCGACGTCCCGATCGCGGCGTTGTCCGGCGGTCAGCGGCAGAGCGTGGCCGTGGCGCGGTCGGTGGCGTGGGCGTCGAAGCTCGTGTTCATGGACGAGCCGACGGCCGCACTCGGTGTGGTGCAACGGGAACGCGTGCTCGATGTGATCAAGCGCGTGCGGGACCAGGGCATCGCGGTCGTGCTGATCAGCCACAACATGCCCGAGGTGCTGTCGGTGTCCGACCGGATCGAGGTGCTGCGCCTGGGCAGGCGCGTGGCGCGCTTCAAGGGCCCGGACACGACCGTCGAGGAGCTCGTCGGCGCCATGACGGGCGCGCTTTCGCAGGAGGACGCGGCATGAGCACGACCGAGAAGACAACGTTGTCCACATCGGACGAGACGCCGTTGCTGAAGCGCCTGGCCGGTGCGAACGCCCTGTGGATCGGCGTCGTGCTGGTGCTGCTGATCGCGGTGTTCGGCGCGCTGCGCCCGGACGCGGTGTTCAACCAGGTGACATTCCAGACGACACTCGCCGAGACGTCCGTGCTGCTCGTGCTCGCGGTCGGCATGACGTACGTGATCATCACGTCCGGCATCGACCTGTCGGTCGGCTCGGTGCTGGTGTTCTCCGGTGTCGCGGCGGCGCAGACCATGAACGCGTTGTCCGACGGTGACGCGACCAAAGCGGGCTGGGATGTGGTCTTCGCCGGCCTGCTGGTGGCACTGGGTTCGGGTGCGGCGTGGGGCTTCCTGAACGGAACCCTCATCGCGCGGGCGAAGATCCCGCCGCTGATCGTGACGCTCGGCTCGTTCGGCGCGGCGACGGGCGCGGCCCTGTTGCTGAACAACGGCTCGAACGTCGGCAACATCCCGGAGAACCTCACCGACACGGTGGGGTTCGGCACCTACCTCGGCATCCCGAACATGGTGCTGATCGCGGCCGCGGTGACCATCGTGGGCGCACTGGTGCTCAACACCACGCGGTTCGGCCGCTACACCTACGCGGTCGGCTCCAACGAGGAGGCGGCCCGCCGGGTCGGTATCTCGGTCACCGGCCACCTGACGCGGGTCTACCTCCTGGCCGGTGTCCTGTCCGGGCTCGCCGGGTTCATGGCACTGGCGTACTACCGCACGGCCTCGGTCACCGGCCACGAGACCGACAACCTGAACGCGATCGCGGCGACCGTCCTCGGCGGCACGAGCGTGTTCGGCGGCGTCGGTTCGATCGTCGGTTCGGTGTTCGGTGTGTTCATCCCTTCCGTGCTGTCGAAGGGTCTCGTTTTCGTCGAGGTCAACAAGTTCTGGCAGCCGATCGCCATGGCGATCGTCCTGGTGGTCGCCGTCTGGTTCGACCAGTCACGGCGTCGGGCGCGCAACCAACGTTAGGGAAAGGTGCTGGAATCAATGAAGATTCGCTCTGTCGCGGTGCTCGCCACCGCCGCACTGGTGCTGACCGCCTGTGGCGGTGGCGGCAAGATCGGTGACTCCGGTTCCACGAACGCCGCGACGAACAAGAAGATGGTGCTGATCCCGGGCATCCAGGCGGAGCCGTTCTACATCTCCATGCAGTGCGGCTTCGAGGAGGCGGCCAAGGCCGCCGGGTACCAGGTGGACACCCAGGCGCCCGCGAAGTTCGACGCACCGCAGCAGATCCCGATCGTCACCGGTGTGCTGGCCAACAAGCCGGCCGCCGTGCTGATCGCCCCGACCGACGACAAGGCGTTGGCGGGCCCGATGAAGCAGCTCAAGGACGCGGGCATCAAGGTCATCGAGGTCGACACCAAGCTGCAGGACGCCTCGATCGCCGCGTCCACGATCTCGTCGAACAACGAGCAGGGCGGCCAGCTGGCGGCGCAGACCATCAACAAGCTCGCGGCGGGCAAGTCCGGCTCGGTGCTGGTGCTCAACACCAAGGCCGGCACGTCCACGACCGACGCGCGCGCCAAGGGCTTCGAGGACGAGATCAAGAAGTACTCGAACCTGAAGTACCTGGGCCAGCAGTACACCGACAACGAGCCCGCGCAGGCCGCGTCGAAGCTCACCGCGACGCTGGCGGCCAACCCGGACCTGATCGGTGTGTTCGCGACCAACCTCAACACCGGTGAGGGTGCCGCGACCGGCCTCAAGAGCGCGGGCAAGACCGGTGCGGTGAACCTGGTCGGCTTCGACGCCTCGCCCAAGCAGGTCCAGGACCTCCAGGGCGGCGTGGTGCAGGCGCTCATCGCGCAGGACCCGGCCACCATCGGCAAGCAGGGCGTCGAGCAGGCCATCGCGGCCATCGACGGCAAGGAAGTGAAGCGCAACATCGAGACCAACCTGGTCGCGATCACGAAGGACGACGCCGCGCAGAACGAGAAGTACTTCTACAAGCAGAAGTGCTGACGCGAACGTAAGACACAGGGGGCCGGACGGTAAGACTCGCGCGAGTCTTACGCTCCGGCCCCTCGTGTCTTACGTTCGCGCCCCCCGTTCGGCGTAAGCCAAGAGTCGGTCCCGCCCTCCGCCTTTGTGTGGTTGTGGCGCTCCCCTCGACGCGATGGAGTGTTCGGCACGCCACGCATCAGAAGGGGGAAACGGATGCGCAGGAAGTTGCTCATCACCCTGCTCACGGCGCTGACCGTCACGGCCGTCGTCAGTCCTCCGGCCAGCGCCGGCCTCCCGGCCGGCTTCAGCACCCAGAAGATCGACTGGAAACCGTGCTTCAACCCGCCGCCACCGGGTCTACCGCCGGGCGCCGAGAAGCTCGAGTGCGGCACGTTCCAGACCCCGATGAACTGGGCGGCACCGGGCAAGGCCATCACGATCGCGGTCAGCCGGCTCAGCGTCGGCACCCCGAAGAAAACGGTCTTCACCAACCCCGGCGGCCCCGGCGGCGCGGGCCGCACGTTGCCACTGGCCTTCCTGAACCGCCCGAAGCTGCTGCAGAACACCGAGATCATCGGCATCGACGTCCGCGGCACCGGCGCCAGCAGCAACGTCACGTGCGGCGGCTATCAGGCGCTGGGCCAGGTCGACCCGCGCGACCGCAGCCGTGACAACCTCGACCTGCTCAACGACACCTACGAGCTGCAGGCCAAGTTCTGCCAGCGCAAGTCCGGCGAGCTGGGGCCGTTCGTCACCACCGAGCAGACGGTCCGCGACCTGGATCTGTTGCGGCAGCTGCTGAACCGGGACAAGGTCAGCTGGATCGGCTACTCCGGCGGCACCTGGATGGGCGCCTACTACGCCACGTACTTCCCGCGGTCCGTCGACAAGTTCGTCCTCGACTCCAACGCCGAGTTCACCTCGGACTGGCAGACGGTGTTCAGCGCGTTCGGACCGGGCTTCGAGCGGCGCTTCCGCACGGACTACCTGCCGTGGGTGGCCAAGTACGACAACGTGTTCCACCTCGGCACGACCGCGGAACAGGTCCGGCAGGTCTACGAGAAGACGCGCGCCAGGCTCGCCGAACAGCCGGTGACGCTGCCGGACGGCACGGTCGTCACGCCGACGCTGCTGGACCTCGTGCTCATCCAGACGCAGTACAACAAGCTGAACTTCACGCAGGGCACGCAGTTCCTCGTGATGCTGCAGGGAAACCAGTTCACCGCCCAGGCGTCCTATCCGGACGCGAGCCTCGGCACGCAGTACTCGATCCTGTGCAACGACACGCCGTTCCACGGCGGCCGGGAGTACCTCAACCGGCGGTTCACCGAGCTCGGCAAGCAGTACCCGCTCGTCGGCTACTACGCGATCGCCGGGCCGTGTCACTTCTGGGACCGCCCGAACGTGCATCTCAAGCGGCCCACCGGAATCGGGGTTCCGCCGGTGCTGATGGTGCAGTCGGTACGCGACCCGGCCACGCCGCTCGAAGGCGCGCAACGGGCCCACGCGCGGTTCGCCGGCAGCCGCATGCTCACGGTCAACGACGAGGGCGACCACGGCATCTACGGCCGCGCGAACCCATGTGTCAACGACATCGTCGAGAGCTTCGTCGTCGATGGTGTTGTGCCGCAACGGGATCTGACGTGTCCCGGCGTCCCCCTGCCCGCACCCGGCGCCGAGCAGGGCGGCAACCCGATCGGCGACGCCGAGGCCTACGCCCGGCAGGTCGGCTGGTAGTCAGCCGATCAGGAGAACGGCCTGCGTGAAGGTCGTGTACCACGCGCTCTCGGTGAAGCGCGGGCCGTTCTCCTCGCCCAGGTACAGGTCGATGTGCTTGGTACCGCCCAGTCCCGGCGTGAAGGAGTCCTTGATCACCCAGCTCGCCGACCGGAACTTCGCACACACGTCCGTCTGTCCACAAGAGACGATCTTGACCCGCGCGCCTTTCGGCAGACCGTCGGCCGCCGCGGAGACGAAGGGTTCGAGCACGCCGCCGTTCGTGTCGCGCGGCGCGGTGTCCAGCCAGAAACCACTGTCGTGCGACCAGTTCAGGTACTTGCCGGACGCGGTGCGGCCGGTCCCCTCGCTCTCGACCGCCTCGACGAAGTCGGCGGGATAGCTGCCCAGGTCATCCGACCCGTTGGCGCAGTCGATCTTCGGACAGCCGCGCACCCGTTTGCGCTCACCGCTGTGGAACGACTCGACCGCCGTGTAGTACACGGTGATCGTCCAGCCGGCCGACTGCTGCCCCACGGCAGTGGTGGTCGTCGGTGGAACCGGTGTTGTCGGCGGGATCGTGGTCGTCGATGGCGCGGTGGTGGTGACCACTGGCGGCGTGGTCGTGGTGGTGGGCACACCGGTTGGCGAGCCCTCCACGGTCGAACACGCGGCGAGGCACGTCAGCATCAGCAACGACAGCCGACGTGCCCCGCCCATGGAAACTCAGCCTGCCATCACGGTGTTGACGGGAACGAACTGGTAGCCCAGCGCCTTGATGCCGGACACCGTCTGCTGCAGGTACGACGTGCCCAGGTACGGGTGGTAGAAGAAGCTCGCCACGCCGTCCTTCACGACCTTCATGCTGCGGGCCGTGTCGATCAGGTCCGCGGGCAGCCGCGCGGGGTGGTGGTTGAACGGCTCCGGCTCGACGTTGCCGACACCTTCGGGCGCCACCACCGAGCCGTAGATGTCGCGCACCAGGTACGGGAAGTACTGGCCGAAGATCCGGTCGTACTGCGGGATTCCGGTGCCGCACGCGCCGTTCGGGCAGTACCCGCCGAAGTAGAGACCCCGGTCGTAGCGCTTGCCGAAGTTGTTCTGGATCACCTGGTAGTCCACGGCCGACGCGGCGTAGTGCGGCGGCTCGAAGATCGTCGGCGCGGCGAAGCCGGCGAGCATGAACCCCGTGCGCGACGAGTTGATCCGGCCCTGCATCCACGCCGCCGAGTCACCGGGGACCGGGCCGTCGTAGATCACGCTGTCGTTCGGGTCGATGTGCGCCCGGTAGAACTCGAAGTCGTTGGCGGACATGCCGTCGTACGGGTTCTTGATCTTGCCGAACTGGTGCGTGTACCCGTGCATCAGCAGCGTGCCACCGCGGTTCTGCATGTACCGCAGCGCGGTGATCACCTGCGGCCGTGAGGCCAGCGAGTACGACTCGGGCACGCCACCGTTCTCGGCGCCGAGCGGGTTCTCGAACTGCGGGTAGACCGCGACGGTGAACGGAACCTTCTGCGCGTACAGGTAGTCCGCGACCGCACGCAGCTCGGCCGGGTCGGCGTCGGGGCCGACGTCCTCGATGCGCACCAGCGCGCGCTTGCGGTCCGGACCGGCCGGGTTGGCGATGTCGCTGATCAGGTCCGCGGCCGCGAGGTAGCGGTCGCCGTGGCCGACGTAGCTGAACGGGATCTCGCCGATGTAGGTGAGGTTGCCCGACCGCGTGGCCCAGTTGATCGGCCCGGCGGCGCTGCCGTTCGCGACGGCCAGCGGCGCGGCCTTGGTGGCGTCGCTGATCTGCGTGACCATCAGGCCGGACGCCACGGTGAGCTCGTCGCGGTTCAGCGCGACGCCCTTGTACGTCACCTCGGTGGCCTCACCGAAGTCGAAGCCGGACCAGTTCCAGCCGTACTGCGCGGTGAAGTTCGCCGCACGCGCCGAGAGCTGCCAGATGTTGTGCGCCATCCACAGCACCGGGCGGCTGCCCGCGAGCACGTCGTCGAGGAACGCCGTCGGCAGCGGCTCGTCGTAGGTCGAGCCGATGTAGATGACGCCGGTGTAGCCCGCCATCTCGCCCGCGGCGTAGCTGCTCACCGGGTGCATGACGTAGGCGCTGCCGTGCGACACGAGGTTGGCCGCCACGACCGCGTAGGCCTCACCGAGCCACGCCCAGGAGCCCGTGCTGTCGTACAGCACCAGCGTCTTGCGGGACAGTGGCGCACCGGGCGCGGCCTTGCCGTTGGACGCCGCGGCGGCGGCCGTCGAGGACTGGCCGACCAGCGGCGACAGCACGGTGCTCAGCACGCCCGGCTGGTCCTTGCGCTTTTCGACGTTCGTCGCAGCCGGCTTCGACGTGGCGGGCTTCGGCGGGCCGGGCAGCAGCCGGTCCGCGAGCTCACCGACGGACTGCGGGCCGGTTCCGAGCGAGATCGGTGCCGCCTGCACGCCGGGCGACGCCGTCAGAACGAGAGCCGCGACGGTGCCGACGGCTCCCAGCGTCAGCTTGGAGAGTTTCATCCGACGTCTACCTTCTGGAGTGGTGCGAACTCGGTGGGGCGGTGGTCCTGCAGGCCGAGCAGCCACGCGAACGCCTGCTCGGTGCGCACGGAGGCCAGGCCGTCGCCGAACGGGTTGCCGTCCGCGGTCATGGCCGCGCGGGCGGCGGAGTCGTCGAGGAGGTCGGAGGCGAGCGACACGATGCGGTCGCGGTCGGTGCCCACGAGCACCGCGCACCCCGCGTGCACGGCCTCCATCCGCTCGGTCACGTCCCGCAGCACCAGCACCGGAATACCGAAACTCGGCGCCTCCTCCTGAATGCCGCCGGAGTCGGAGAGCACGAGCGTGCACGCCGACAGCAACCGCGCGAGCTGCGCGTACGGCAACGGCTCGGTGATCGTCACCCGGTCCAGCCCGCCGAGGACGGTCATGACCTGCTCGCGCACGGCCGGGTTCGGGTGCGCGGGCAGCACGACCTCGATGTCCGGCTTCGCGGCGACGAGATCTGCCACGGCGTGCAGCACGCGGTCGAGCGGCTCGCCCCAGGATTCTCGCCGGTGCGTCGTCACCAGCACCAGGCGCGCCTGTCCGTTGTGGACTTTCGTCTCCACTTCCTGCAGACGGGTGTCGCCATAAGGTGCACGGCGCGCGGCGACGTCGAGCACGGCGTCGACGACGGTGTTGCCGATCGTGAGGACGTTGTTGCCCGCCAACGACTCCTCGGCGAGGTTCGCCGCGGACTCACGGGTCGGCGCGAGGTGTAGCGAGGCGATCTGCCCCACCATCCGGCGGTTGCCCTCCTCCGGGAACGGCGAGGTGAGGTCGTAGGACCGCAGCCCGGCCTCCAGGTGCACGACCGGAATCTGCTGCCAGAACGCGGCGAGCGCCCCGGCGAGCGTGGTGGTCGTGTCGCCCTGGACCAGCACCGCGGCGGGGCGGCGTTCGGTGTAGATCCGGTCGAGCTCCTCCAGCAACTGGCTGGTCAGCTCGGCCTGGGCACCCGTGACTCTCGAAAGCTTGATCGTGATGTCCGCGCTGAACCCGAAGGACTCGAGCGCCTGGTCCACCATCTGCGGATGCTGCCCGCTGTTCACCAGCACGGGACGCATGCGACCCCCGGCGAACATGGCCGCTGCCACCGGTGCCAGTTTGACCGCTTCCGGGCGTGTGCCCGCGATCAGGAACACCTCAGGCTCCTCGCCGGGCCCGATCTCCCGCGGACCCGGGACAAGGGCACTAAGACCCATCTTCTACCTCTTTGGCTCTATGCACGCGGCGGCAGTACGTGCGTATCAGGTAATGAACAGCGGTGTGTAAATACCATTTCGCAACTACGGAAGCTGGGTACCGCCATTGCGGTGATTAGCTTCACGAAGTGGCGTGTAACGAGTTGTCTTGCACCTTCGATTAGGTCAGTTGACGCCCCTGTCCCCTGCCCCTAACCTCCAGCCGGAACCCCAGCTTCTGAGCTTGCCGTCTGGTATCTCGCACAGGCCCCACGCTTCGTTACCGGGAGTTTGAATGCGCCAAGTCCCTGTCGGTGCGCGCAACTCGTTGCCCATGCAATTTCTTTCTCCAACTGGCCAGTAATATGACTGAGACCACACAATTCGCGACGTTCATGCTCGTCCTCCTCGCGTTCTGGCCCTGTTACAACCTTGTTCTGGCGCTGTTCGTCTGGTGGCGCCCGAAGCCAGGTCAGAGCGATGTCGCGAGCAAACATCCTCTCGAGTACTGGATCATCATTCCGGCTCTGAACGAGGAAAGAGTCGTCGCCAACACGGTCCGGTCGGCACTCGCGCTGGACGGCGCGCGGACGCCCGTTCAGGTCGTCGTGGTCGACGACGGATCGGACGACCGGACACCGCATGTGCTCGCGGAGATCGACGACCACCGGCTGCACGTGATCCGGCGCGAGCCGCCGAACGCGCGCAAGGGCAAGGGCGAGGCGCTCAACCACGCGTATCGCTACATCCGCGAGATCGCCGAACGCGAGGGCCTCGTGCACCGCGTGGTGATCGGCGTGATCGACGGCGACGGTCGTGGCGCACCCGGCATGCTGAGCGAGATCACGCAGTACTTCGCGGAACGCAGTGTGGGCGCGGTGCAGTGCCGCGTGCGCATCCACAACCGCGGTCACATGCTGGCTTTCCTGCAGGACCTGGAATTCAGCTGTGTCGTGGACGCGTCGCAGTCGTTGCGCGACGTCGTCGGCACGGTCGGGCTGGGCGGCAACGGGCAGTTCGTGCGGCTGAGCACGTTGATGCGGCTCGGCGACGCGCCGTGGTCCGCCTGTCTGGTCGAGGATCTGGAACTGGGCCTGCGGATCCACCTGGACGGCCAGCGCATCCGGTACGCGACGCGGGCGACGATCACGCAGCAGGGCCTGATCGACGTGAACCGGTTGCTGCGTCAGCGGACCCGCTGGGGCCAGGGCAACCTGCAGTGCCTCTCATACGTACCGAAGTTGTTGCGCGCCAGGCACATCTCGTCGATCGCGCTGATCGAGTTCATGCAGTACCTGCTGACGCCGTGGCTGGTGGCGCCGATGACGCTGGTGATCTGTGCGTTGCTGGGCCTGAACGTGTACGGCCAGATCGCGCGGGACGACGTGTTCGGGCTCGTCGCGATCGGGCCGGAGGCCGCGTTCGCGATGCTGTTGTGGCTCGGGGCGCTGGTCGTGCCGGGCGTCATCTGGGGTCTGGTGCACCGGCTCAAGCACGGTGACGAGCCGCTGTGGCGGGCGTTGCTCGTCGGGCTCGCCTATCCCGGTTTTCTCGTGCTGGGCTCGATTTCGACGTTGCGCGCGCTGTTCCGGCACTTCGCCGGTCGCAACGCGTGGGCGAAGACCGAGCGTCTGGTGGAGGAACCGGTCGTCAAGGCCGCTTAGAACGAACCGGGATGGGTCCGTCTGCGCCGTGCCGCGTAGACGCCCGCCTCGGTCCGCCGGTCGAAGCCGAGCTTGTGCAGCAACGACGACACGTAGTTCTTCACGGTCTTCTCGGCCAGGTACAGCCGGTTCGCGATCTGCCGGTTGGTCATGCCCTCCGCGATCAGGTCGAGGATGCGGCGTTCCTGCGGGCTGAGCGCGGCGTAGCGCGGGTCCTCCTCCGGGCCGCCGCGAAGTCGTTGCAGCACAGTGGATGTGACGCCGGCGTGCAGCAGTGAGCCGCCGTCGGCGAGGGTCCGGACGGCGGCGACGAGGTCGTTGCCCGACACCTCCTTGAGCATGTACCCGGACGCGCCCGCCATGATCGCGCCGAACAGCGCCTCGTCGTCCGAATAGGACGTGAGCATCAGGCACGCCGGCGGCGGCTCGAGGATGGAGCGAATCTCCCGGCACACCGTGACGCCGTCGCCGTCGGGCAGCCGGACGTCGATGATCGCGACGTCAGGCCGCACCTGCGGGGCGAGCGCGACGGCGGACGTGGCGTTGTCGGCCTCTCCGACCACGTCGATGTCGGGGGCTTGGGCGAGGAGCTGCTGAAGGCCCCTGCGCACGATCTCGTGATCGTCGACCAGCATCACCGCGATCGCCATGGCACCTCCTGCACGAGCGGAACGGACCAGAAAACCCGCACGCCTTCTCCCGGAACGGACTCGATCGAGCAGTTGCCGTTCCAGCGCGCGGCACGCGCGGCCATGTTCGCGAGACCGCCGCTGCGGTGGGGTGGTTCGTCGGACAGGCCGACACCGTCGTCGCGGACGACCAGCCCGAGCCGGGCGGCCGACGGATCGACGACGACGGTGACCTGCACACGCTCCGCCAGCGCGTGCCGGGCCACGTTCGTGAGCGCCTCGCGCAACGTGGCGAGCAGATCGGGCCGCAGGGCGTCCGGCACCAGCGAGTCGAGCGGGCCCTGCAGCGAGAGCGCCGGCTCGAACCCCGTCAGCCCGGCCGTCTCCTGCACCGCGCGCATGATCTGCCCGCGCAGACTGATGTTCGGCGACGGCGGCTCCTGCAGGGAGAAGATCGTGCGGCGGATCTCGCGGATCGTCGCGTCGACCTCCTCCACGAACTTCGTGATCCGCTCCGCCGCGGTCGGCCGCTCGACCGAGCCGGTCAGGCCCTGCAGGCCGAGTCCGAGCCCGAAGAGCCGCTGGATCACCAGGTCGTGCAGGTCGCGCGCAATCCGGTCGCGGTCCTCCAGCACGGCGAGCCGCTGCGCGTTGCTCTGCGCGCGCGTGAGCTCCATGACCAGCGCTGCCTGCCCGGCGAACGACTCCACGAGCTCGATGTCGGTCTCGTCGAACACGGGCTCGCCCGCCGGCCGCGACACCAGCAGCACGCCGAGCATGCGTTCGCCGGCCGACAGCGGGACGAGCACGCCCGGCCCGACCGCGCCCGGTGGTTCGACGAGGCACGCGCCCGCCTCGGCGGAGTGGCGGGCCTCGCCGCTGTCGAAGACCTCGTAGGTGAGGCTGTCCGGCCGGCGCGGCACGACCTGTCCCTCGGCGAGCACGCCGCGGCCCCCGTCGACGACCTCCAGCACGAGCTCGTCGTCGTCGTTCAGCAGCATCAGCGTGGCGACGATGCCACCGGCCGCCGCGCGGGCCCGGTTCGCGACGAGACACAGCGCGTCGCGACCGCTGGTGCCGGTGAGCATCGCGGTGGTGACCTCGGTGGTGGCGCGCAGCCACGTCTCGCGCTGGCGGGCCTTCTCGAACAGCCGGGCGTTCTCGATCGCGACGCCGGCCGTGGCCGCGACCGCGGCGACGATCTCCTCGTCCCGTTGCGAGAACTCGGCCTTGCCCGCGAGGTAGAGGCTGCCGAACTCCTCGCCGCGCACGTGGACCGGAACGGCGAGGAAGCCGGGCAGGTCGTCGGTGGTGATCGACCGCGGGTCCCCGGCCGGGAAGTGGATCCCCTCGTCGCCCGCGGAGAACTCGAGCACCTGCCGGTCCGGCCCGGCGACGGCCATCGCGCCGTAGCGCGCCCCGACGAGCTCGCAGGCGACCTGGACGACGTGGTGCAGCACGTCCGACAGGCGGAGATCGTTGGCGAGCGACAGCATGGCGTCCAGCAAGCGCTGGTCCGTGCTCACCGAACCGCCCACAGCTTCACCCCTTCCGGGGAGGGAGCCGACACGTCGAACGACTGAGGGTAACTCCACTGTGTAGTCGGAGGGGAGAGCATCACCGCAAGTGGTTACACTCGAAATTACTCTGAGTGCGTACAGTGTTCGAGCATTCTCGTGCCGGACACCATCTCGACGGGAATCATCAACCAGCGGCCGGGGTGGTCCGGTTCCGGATGTTCGACCGCGTGACCGACGACGGTCACCGTCCACCCGGTGGCGAGGTCCTGGGTGACGTCGTCGGCCTCGAAGGCGACGATCGTGTCGTGTGCCGCGAACGACGGCACGTCCTCGGGCAGCCGCACGACGAGCACGCCACCGTCCACTCGGAACACCACCGGACGCACCGCGGGCAGCGCGTGCTGGGTGAAGACGATGCGACCCACACGCGCCGATCGGAGTAGTCCGAGGCACTCCTCGCGGGTCAGCGGCATGCAGACGACGTTGCGCGTCTCATCTGGCGATGGACAGAGTCGTTAGACCTCAGACCCGGCCCCCGGATCAGACGAGACCGACCGTGAAGCCCTCGTCCTGCACACCTCGATAAAGTGGTCCGGCGAAGTGCCGCAGCGAGTTGTCCAGCAGCGGGACCAGGTTGGCGGCGTCGCCGAGCGGCAGCCGGTAGCCGTTGCGCACGGTGTGGAACTCCCACATGTGTTCCATGTGCGGGTGCGTGGCGCGGAACCGCTGTGGATCACGCGGGAACAGGTCCAGGCGCACCATCGTCTTGCGCGTCAAGGCATCCGAGAGTTGCACGACCCGCTCCTGCGTGCGGGAGACGGACACGGCGCCGAGCTCCTGCCACGCCACGGCCCACGGCGTGCCCTGCGGGTCGTCCCACCGCACGCCGGGCGCCTCGATGATCAGCTTGCGGGGCCGGGAGACCTTCTTCCAGTTGACGATCGCGAGCACCGCGATGCCGGTGAGCGCCACGCCGATCAGGCCCGCGATGATCCCGCCGACCGGCTCGCCGTCCGCGAACGCCGACACGGAGCCCACGAGCGCGGCGATGCCGAGTGCACCGGAGACCGCACCTCCGATGATCACTCGCCGGGTGTCACGGGTGCCGATGTCGATGACGGTCATTCGTCGAGGCTACTGCTGATCAACTGTTCAGCTGCTCCGAACGGGTCAAGTTCTCCGGCCACGACACGCTTCGCGAGCTGGTCGGTGTTCCCGAACCGCTTGCGCATCCGTTCGACGGCGATGGCCTCGATCTCGGCGCTCGCGCGGCGGATGCGTCGCTCCTCGAGCTCGCCGTGCTCCGCCATCCACTCGTGGTGCCGCTCGATCGCTTCGACGACCTCGCCGACCCCCTCGCCGCGCGCGGCGACGGTCTTCACGATGGGCGGCCGCCAAAGCGGCCCCTCGCGGTCGCGGCGGCCGAGCGAGATCATGTACTTGAGATCGCGGGCAGTGACGTCCGCGCCGTCACGGTCGGCCTTGTTGACCACGAACACGTCCGCGATCTCCAGGATTCCGGCCTTGGCGGCCTGGATGCCGTCGCCCATGCCGGGCGCGAGCAGCACGAGCGTGGTGTCCGCGAGCGACACGACCTCGACCTCGGACTGCCCGACCCCCACGGTCTCGACCAGCACGACGTCGCACCCCGCGGCGTCCAGGACGCGCAGTGCCTGAGGCGTTGCCCAGGAGAGGCCGCCGAGGTGCCCGCGCGTGGCCATGGAGCGGATGAACACGCCGGGGTCCGTCGCGTGCTCCTGCATGCGCACCCGGTCGCCCAGCAGCGCGCCGCCGGAGAACGGCGACGACGGGTCCACGGCCAGAACGCCAACCCGTTTGTTTTGGCTGCGGAACTCGCTGACCAGCGCACTGGTGGAGGTCGACTTGCCGACACCGGGCGCACCCGTGATGCCGACGACCTTGGCGTGCCCGGTGAACGGCGCGAGGGCCGCGGCCACCTCGGGCAGCTGCGGGCTGCCGTCCTCGACCAGCGAGATCAGCCTGGCGACCGCGCGCGGTTCACCATCACGCGCGCGGCCGACCAGTCCTGCTACGTCAACGGTGCGTGCCACCGTCCCGACCTTTCCACACCGGTCGTGTGGTCAGGCCTTCGGCACCCGGACGATGAGCGCGTCGCCCTGCCCGCCGCCACCGCACAGCGCGGCCGCGCCGATGCCGCCACCGCGGCGCTTCAGCTCGAGCGCGAGGTGCAGCGCGATGCGGGCGCCGGACATGCCGATCGGGTGGCCGAGCGCGATCGCGCCGCCGTTGACGTTGACCTTGTCCTCAGCAATACCCAGCTGCCGAGCCGAAACAATGCCGACCGCCGCGAACGCCTCGTTGATCTCGATGAGGTCGAGGTCGGACGGCTCGATGCCCTCCTTGGCGCAGGCGGCCTTGATGGCGTTGGCCGGCTGCTCGTGCAGGCTCGCGTCGGGGCCGGCGACGACGCCGTGCGCACCGATCTCGGCGATCCACGTGAGGCCCAGCTCCTCGGCCTTGGCCTTGCTCATCACGACGACGGCCGCGGCGCCGTCCGAGATCTGGCTGGCCGACCCGGCCGTGATGGTGCCGTCGCTGGCGAACGCCGGGCGCAGCTTCGCGAGGGTCTCGACGGTCGTGTCGCCGCGAATGCCCTCGTCGGTGCTGAACAGGATCGGGTCGCCCTTGCGCTGCGGGATCGCGACGGGCGCGATCTCCTCGTCGAAGACGCCGTTCTCGGCGGCCTTGGCTGCGAGCTGGTGGCTACGCGCGGAGAACGCGTCCTGCTCCTCACGCGTGAGGCCGTACCGGGTGTTGTACTTCTCGGTCGACGAACCCATCGCGACCTGGTCGAACGCGCAGAACAGGCCGTCGTAGGCCATGTGGTCGGTCAGCGTGACGTCGCCGTACTTGAACCCGCTGCGCGACTTCGGCAGCAGGTGCGGCGCCTGGGTCATCGACTCCTGGCCACCGGCCACGATGATGTCGAATTCACCCGCCCGGATGAGCTGGTCGGCGAGCGCGATGGCGTCGATGCCGGACAGACACACCTTGTTGATGGTCAGCGCGGGCACGCTCATCGGAATACCCGCGTTCACCGCGGCCTGCCTCGCAGGAATCTGCCCCGCGCCCGCGGTGAGCACCTGGCCCATGATCACGTACTGAACCTGCTCGGGCTGCACGCCCGCCCGTTCGAGCGCCGCCTTGATCGCGACGCCACCGAGCTGGGCGCCGGAGAAGTCCTTGAGCGAGCCGAGGAGCCTGCCCATGGGGGTACGAGCCCCGGCGACGATGACGGAACCGGACACAGCGGCCTCCAGCTATGGGGTGCGAACGGTCGTTAACCCTGCACGATACCCGCGGTTACTTGACGGTAATGCTGTGAGACCCCGCACAGGAGCACCTGCACCGATCAGGGAACTAGTCTTCGCCGGCATGGACGCTCTCCAGCCCTTCGTGACCGCGATCGACCACGTCGGCATCGCCGTGCCGGATCTCGACGCCGCCGTGGCGTTCTACGTCGACAACTTCGGGCTCTCGGTCGCGCACACGGAGACCAACGAGGAGCAGGGCGTTCGGGAGGCCATGCTCCGGGCCGGTTCCGGTGAGACCATGATTCAGCTGCTGGCTCCGTTGTCCGAGGAGTCCACTATCGCGAAGTTCATTGGGCGGTCTGGGCCTGGGTTGCAGCAGCTCGCCTACCGGGTGTCCGATGTGGACGCCGCTGCTGCGGCTCTTCGTTCGCGTGGTCTTCGGTTGCTGTACGACTCGGCCAAGCGCGGGACTTCCAACAGCCGCGTCAACTTCGTGCATCCCAAGGATGCGGGCGGCGTGTTGATCGAACTGGTGGAGCCGGCCGCGGATCACTGATCCCGGCGTCCGCCGGCTGGTGCCGGTGCGTGGTCGCTCGGCTGCCTGTCCCGTGCGTAGTCGCCTTTGTTGGCTGGCGGTTCCGTGGTTGCTCGTTTGGCTGCCGGTTGCGTGCGTGGTTGCTTGTTTGGCTGCCGGTTGCGTGGGTGGTCGCCTTTTGTTGGCTGCCGGTGTCGTGGGGCGCTGCGTCTTCCGGGACGCGCTTCGCGCGTGCGATTGGGGCTTGACTTGGGGCCCCTCGCGGCGTGGTGGGCCGGCTCCGCCGGCAGATGCAAGATCTGCCGGCCCGACAAGGGCTACCACGCCGCACCCCAAGTCAAGCCCCAATCGCTTTCGTAGTGGGTCACCAGACGCGCCCCACTCTTGGTGCGTGGTCGCTTCGTTGGCTGCCGGTCCCGCGCGTGGTCGCCAGCTTTCGTGCCGGTCCCGTGCGTGGTCGCCAGCTTTCGTGCCGGTCCCGTGCGTGGTCGCCAGCTTTCGTGCCGGTCCCGTACGTGGTCGCTCGCTTAGCTGCCGGTCCCCTGTGTGCCCACCTTCGGGCTCGGTCGCCGATCCCGGAACTGTCGGTCCCCCTCGCTAGCTTGGATACGGGGGCAGCTCACGACCACGGCGCGCCGACACACCCCCAGCCGACCGTATCGCCAGGGTCCGACAATCCCGCCCTAGGCAAGTCCCGCGTCACTCCGCCTCAGGCTGCCTAAGCGCCTCCGCCACGAAAGTCAGCTCCTGATCCATCCGGTCGTCCTCCACAGCCAGCCGCGCCACCGAATGCCGATAACTGACCGCCAAAGCCACCAAAGCGGCAGCACTGTCAACATCCTTGGCCGCCACCGCAGCCCCACCAGCAGCGAGGATGACGTTCCGAATCTGCGTGGCGACAGCCCGATACCGCTCATGCAACGCATCCCGCACAGCGCTGTGCGTATCGGCCTCGCGCCACAACAGGTGCGACAACAAGGGCGAGGCGTTCAGTCGCGCATCCAAAGCAGCGACGAGACGACGCAGACTCTCCGCGATATCCCCAACGACGACGACGCGCTTCTGGTCAACAGTCCCATCGGGCAGCCGCAAAACGAGAGCGGCCAACAGGTCAGCCTTGCGCCGGAAGTAGTAGTGCACCAACCCCTTGGGCACCCCAGCACGTTCGGCGATGCGGGACGTCGGCGTGGCGTCGAAACCGGATTCGGCGAAGAGTTCCTCGGCGGCCGCGAGGATGCGTTCACGCGCCGAATCGTCCACCGCGTTCCTCCACCAGGTGTGGGCCCACTCGAAGTGGGCCCACGATTTCATTCAGTGCGAACCGGCCGCCAGCCCGGAGGAGTGGGCGGCGTTCGCGGCGGGCATCGCCAGTGCTCCCGCGGCGACGGTGAGGACGCCACCGATCCAGCACGCCCACGAGGCGGCCATCATGTCGGAGAAGCCCATCACCCACGGCGAGATGAACAGAGCGGCACCTAGCACCATCTGTACGTACTCCCCGTAGACCATCGCCGGCATGGCCAGCGACAACAGGCCGTCAATGGCGATCAGCGCGCCGAGCACGATCATCGTCCACATGGCGGCGTTCGAGGTGTCGACCACCAACGGGGCGAGCAGCACCAGCACGCCGAGGCCCACCTCGACCCAGTCCTGCCACCTGGTCCACGCCTTGGTCATGATCCGTACCTCCGTCCTGTGATTCGGACAATTCGATGGTGCGCTTGGTTGGCCGCCCGGTCAAGAAGTGGAATCCCTCACAAGGTGGGCTCTGGATCGTTTACTGGTCGGTAACATCCGGCAACCTGCGACAATCCCCTCCTCGGGAAGGAATGCCGTGCAGAAGATCCTTGACGCGATTCTCGCGGACGAACTGGACGCGATCGCCCACCTGGACGTCCCCGAGAGCTACCGCGGTGTGACGGTGCACAAGGACGAGGCGGAGATGTTCCATGGCCTCGAGACCAGGGACAAGGATCCGCGCAAGTCGCTCCACGTCGACGAGATCCCCACGCCCGAACTCGGGCCCGGCGAGGCGCTCGTCGCGGTGATGGCCAGCGCCATCAACTACAACACCGTGTGGACCTCGATCTTCGAGCCGCTCTCGACGTTCAGCTTCCTCAAGCGCCTCGGCGGCAAGCACGACCTGCCGTACCACGTGGTCGGCTCCGACCTCGCGGGCGTCGTGCTGCGCACCGGTCCGGGCGTCACCGCGTGGAAGGCCGGCGACCGCGTCGTCGCGCACTGTCTGGACGTGCCGCTGGAGGCTCCGGACGGCCACAACGACACGATGCTCGACCCGCAGCAGCGGATCTGGGGCTTCGAGACGAACTTCGGCGGCCTCGCCGAGGTCGCGCTGGTCAAGGCCAACCAGCTGATGCCGATGCCGAAGCACCTCACGTGGGAGGAGGCGGCGTCGCCGGGCCTGGTGAACTCCACCGCCTACCGCCAGCTCGTCTCCACCAACGGCGCCAACATGAAGCAGGGCGACACCGTCCTGATCTGGGGCGCGTCCGGCGGCCTCGGCTCGTACGCCACGCAGTTCGCGCTCAACGGCGGTGCCACGCCGGTGTGCGTGGTCTCCTCGCCCGAGAAGGCGGAGATCGTCCGGTCCATGGGCGCGGAGCTGATCATCGACCGCTCGGCCGAGGGCTACCGGTTCTGGAAGGACGAGCACGAGCAGGACCCCAAGGAGTGGAAGCGGTTCGGCGCCAAGATCCGCGAGCTGACCGGCGGCGAGGACCCGGACATCGTGTTCGAGCACCCCGGCCGGGAGACGTTCGGTGCCAGCGTCTACGTCGCGCGCAAGGGCGGCAAGATCGTCACGTGCGCCTCGACTTCGGGGTACATGCACCAGTACGACAACCGCTACCTGTGGATGAACCTGAAGAGCATCATCAGCTCCCACTTCGCGAACTACCGCGAGGCGTGGGAGGCGAACCGCTTGATCGCCAAGGGAAAGATCCACCCCACAGTGTCCAAGGTGTACTCAATGGACCAGACGGGGCAGGCCGCGCACGACGTGCACCGCAACGCGCACCAGGGCAAGGTGGGCGTGCTCACCCTTGCGCCGCAGGAGGGTCTGGGTGTGCTGGATCACGAGCTGCGCGAGAAGCATCTGCCTGCTATCAACCGTTTCCGGGGTGTGTGAGGCAACGTTCACCCGGAAGCGGGTAGTTTGAGGGCATGGGCCTCGCCGACGACCGTGACCTCGTCCCACTGGGATCCGGCTTCGACATCGTCAAGCGCGGTTACGACCGCGCCCAGGTCGAGGATCATCTAGAGCGCCTCGACTCGGACCTGCGGCTGCTCGCCGCGGATCGCGATGCCGCGGTGTCCCAGACGAACGACCTCGCCAGGCAGCTGGAGGCCGCGCGTTCGGAGATGTCCGAACTGCGCGGCCAGGTCGAGCGGCTCTCGTTGCCGCCGACCACCCTGGAAGGGCTCTCCGAGCGCCTGCAGCGGATGTTGCGCCTGGCGCAGGACGAGGCGAACGAGATCAAGGCCAGGGCCGAAGCCGAGGCCGGTCACATCCGTGCGAAGGCCGAGGCGGACGCGGGCGTTCTGCGGCAGCGATACGAGAAGCTGATCGCCGAGCTGGACGAGCGCCGCACCGCCATGGAGGCCGAGCACAAGGGCGTGCTGGAGACGGCGCGCGCCGAGGCGGAGAAGATCACCAGCGAGGCCGAGGCGGCCGCCCGCAAGATCGCCGACGAGGCGGAGCAGCGGCGCGTCACCGTCGAGGAGGACTTCGAGATCGCGATGGCCGCGCGGCGCAACGAGGCCATGGCCACGCTCGCCTCGCAGGAGGCCTCGTCGAAGGCCGAGGCCGAACGGCGGGTGCGCGAGGCCACCGACGAGGCCACTCGGATCCGCACGGCGGTTCAGCAGGAGCAGGCCACCTCGAAGGCCGAGGCCGAACGCCGTGTGCGCGAGGCGACCGAAGAGGCCAACAAGCGCCGGCACGACTCGATCACCGAGGCGACCGCGCGCGTGCAGGAGGCCACCGACGAGGCGAACCGGCGCGTCCGTGAGGCCACCGAGGAGGCCAACCGCCGGATCACACAGGCCACGCAGCGCGTCGACCAGCTGCGCAACCTGCGCAACCGGCTGTCGCACCAGCTGCATGGCGTGCGCAGCGCGTTGCAGGAGGTCGTGCCGCTGCTCGACCCGCTGGAGGCGGAGAAGGAGTCGGCCGCACCGGCCACGGACGGCCCGACCGACAAGCTCGCGAAGCCGGCCGTCAAGTCAGACGCTGCCAAGTCTGACGTGCCTGCCAGCTGACGAAGGCCTCGGCGAACGCCTCTGGTGCCTCCAGCGGCACGAGGTGACCCGCGCCGGGGATCTCGCGATACGTGCTGTTCGGCAGCAGGTCCGCCATCTGCCGCGCCTTGGCGGGCGGCGTCAGCGCGTCGTGTTCGCCAACGATGACCAGCGCGGGAACCGTCGTGCGTTCGAGCAGCTTGGTGGAGTCAGGCCGCTTTGCCATGGCCCGCTGTGCCCAGGTCACCTCTTCGGGTGACTGCCGCCGGATGATCCGCCGCGCCTTGCTGACCGCCTCTTCCGGCGCGTTGTCGCTGAACAGGGCGGGCAGCAGGGCGTCGGGCACCCAGTCGACGCCTTCCTCCTCCACCCGCTTCGCCATGGCGAGCCGGTTGTCGCGGGCTTCCTCGGTGTCCGCGTCGGCCTTCGTGTCGACGAGAACGAGCCCCGCGACGCGTTCGGGCGCGATACGCAGGACCTGCATGGCCACGTAGCCACCCATCGAACAGCCGCCGAGCACGAACCGGTCGATCCCGCGCGCGTTCACCTCGGCCAGCACGTCGCGCGCCACGTGTTCGAGGTCGGGTTCGCGGTCCCCACCGCGCTGGTCGGGGGTGATCGCGCGCAGTCCGGCGGGCCACATCGCGGAGTCGAGGGGGAACGCGTGGAGCAGCACGAGGTCCATGGAGAGATCCTGCCCGGAAATTGTCAGACCTGCGCCGTACCGTGACCCCATGACCACCATCCGCACCGAAAGGTTGCTGCTCAGGCCGGTGTCGATCACTGATCTGGAGACCGCGGTCCAGATCATGGCCGACCCCGAGACCAACCGCTTCAACCCCATGGGCACGCCGAGCGCGGAACGGGTCGAGACCATGCTCCAGAACTGGATCAGCAGCTGGCAGACGGACGGCGTCAGCTACTGGGCGATCGAGCTGGCCGAGACCGGTGCCGTGATCGGCTTCGGTGGTCTGCGCCACGAGTACCTCGCCGAGGAGGCGACGCTCAACCTGTTCTACCGGTTCACCCCGGCCGCCTGGGGCCAGGGCTATGCACCGGAGATGGGGCGGGCAGCCATCGCGTGGGCTGATCGCGAACACCCGCACCGGCCGGTGGTGATCGTGACCCAGCCCCCGAACATGCCGGCGCAACGCGTGGCGGAAAAGCTGGGCTTCGTGTTCACCGGTGAACACGAAGCCGAGTACGGCACGGACATCGTCTACCGGCGTCAGGAGGTCATGACGAACTGACGCGGTAACGGCGTCGGCACCTCCGGCACCACCGCGGTGACGATCGCGTCGAGCACCTCGTCGGCCCGTCCGACGAAGAGGTGCCTCGCGCCGGGGAAGTCGATCACCACGGCGTGCGGGATGTCCTCCCCGAGGCGCTCCCGCGCCTGCGGTGGCCGGAGGTAGTCGTCGAGCTCGGGTACCAGGCAGACCACGGGCTTGTCCGTGCCGGCCCACACCCTGCGTTGCTCCGCAGTGCTCCACTTGAGAGGAGGTGAGATCAACACAGCCCCGCGCACGCGAGGGTCGCACCCGTGCATCAGCGCGAGGTCGGTGCCGAACGACCACCCGACGAGCCACACACCGGGCAGCCCCCGCTGCTCCGCGAACCCGATGGCCGCCGCGACGTCATGGCGCTCACCTTCCGCGTGGCCGAACGCGCCCTCGCTGCACCCGGCTTCGCTGGCGGTCCCGCGCGTGTTGAACCGCAACACCGCGAGCCCCGCGAGCGCGGGCAACCGCGCCGCCGCCTTGCGGTAGAGGTGGGAGTCCATCATGCCGCCGTGCGTGGGCAGCGGATGCAGACAGATCAACGTGGCCAACGGCGCCCGCCCGTCGGGCAACGCCAACTCGCCCACGAGCCGCAACCCGTCGGCCGTGGTGAGCGTGACTCGCTCACGCCGCGCGGGCAGCACCGTGTTGGCCCGGATCTCGACCATCCGCTCAGCACCAGACAACGGGATTCCCGGTTTCGACGGACGCCTCGAACAGCCGGACCAGGGCGCCGACGACCGGCGTGAACGAGCCCGCACCCACCAACCGGGACCGCACCACCAGGTCGCCGGGCACTCCGGCCTGCCCTGCGACGGGCTTGACCGGCAGCGTCACCGCCACCGGTCCGTCGCTGAACCTCACCTGGCCACCGTCGACCACCTCTTGGCTGAACCGCACGGCCCGGAACACCTCGACGTCGCCGCGCCGCACGAAGAACCCGTCGAGGTCGACCCCCATCTCGGCCTCGGCGGACATCACGTTCGCACCGCCGAACGCGCGGATCTGTTGCCACACCACCGCGCCCGTGACAGCGTCGCAGAGGACCGCCTCCTCGCCGAAGTCGCTGTGCCGGGCGAACCGCCGCAACTCGTCCAGCGCCGCGGCCGCCTCCGCCGCCTCCACGATGCCGCCGTTGCCGTTGGGCAGCACGTCGTTCAGGACGGGAAACCCCTGCCCGGCCACGGCGTGCTGGAAAGCGCGGTACGACGCCCAGTTGCCCACGGACTCGAGGGCGGCGGTCATGTCATCGTGCGGACACGCCTCGCTCTGCCACTCGTCGAGCACGTCGTACAGCTCGGTGTTGTCCTTGTAGGGAACCGAGAGGGTCAAGCCTTCCGGTTCCTGCACGATGAGCCCGGCCAGGCAGGCCGGTGGCGTCATCTTCCCGTCCTGCCAGCACCTGCAGTGCACGAACCCGTCAAGCCCCATGCGGGCCAGTGTGGCCCGGCCGAGGCGGACGCAGCCCGCCGGGGCCAGTCGAGAGACCCGAACGAGGGAGGCACAACACGCCGGGTCCGACCAGGCACACGCATCCCGGCGAAGGCAGCACAAATCCGCCAGGCGCAGCCGGGCATATGTGCCCGGCACAGGCAGGCCCAGCTCGCCAGACCCTGCCCCGGCAACCGCGCCCGAGCTCGGCACGCACAACTCGCCACACCCAGGCGGGCAGCAGGACGGCCGAAGCGGAGACCGCTCGCCGGATCCGGCCCGGAAACCCCGCCATTCGCCAGACCCGTCCCGGCATACGCAACCCGACCGAGTTGGACACCCCGCCAGCCCCAGCCCGGCATTCGTCACCGGCCACGCCGGACACCCCGCGAGGCCCTGCCAGACACGCACGCGCCCGCCCCGTCGGACACATCCGCCACGTCCCACCCGACCCCGCCACACACCCGCCAGACCCAGTCCGGCATTCGTCACCAGCCACGCCGGAAACCCCGCGAGGCCCTGCCACGCACGCACGCGCCCGCCCCATCGGACACATCCGCCACGTCCCACCCGACCCCGCCACACACCCGCCAGACCCGACCAGCATGTGCGCCCCACTCCGCCACGCCCCCTCGTCCAGACCTCGACCCGCAGGCGCGCCCCGCCCAGCCACGCACGTCCCAGCCCCTGCCAGCACGCGCGCCTCCACCCCGCATACCCACCCCCGCCCAGCGACGCACGCCCCAGACCCCGACCAGCGAGTGCGTCCCCACCCCAAAACCAACCCGGCCCACCACGCGCGACCCGACCGAGTCGGGCATAGCTTGTCGGGTCCGGCGGGGTGTCCGATTCCTAACGTGGTGATCAGGAAGGAAGGGGTGGTGGAGTGCTGGACCGCCTGAACCAGGCCATGGACCACATCGAGCGGCACCTGGACGCCGAGATCGATGTGGCCGAGCTCGCGCGGATCGCCGTCACGTCGGAGTACCACTTCCGGCGGATGTTCTCCGCGCTGGCGGGCATGCCGCTGTCCGAGTACATCCGGCGCCGGCGGCTCACTGTCGCGGGTGCGGCTGTGCTCGCTGGGCAGGAGACGTTGCTCGACATCGCGGTGCGCTTCGGTTACGGGTCGGGCGAGGCGTTCGCCCGCGCGTTCAAGGCGGTGCACGGCGTCGGTCCCGGCGAAGCCCGGCAGACCGGCGCGGCGTTGCGGTCCCAGCCTCGCATGTCCTTCCGGCTCATCGTCGAAGGGAACAGCAGTATGCGATATCGCATTGTCGAAAAAGATCAGTTCAACCTTGTGGGCAGGAAAGCGCGTGTGCCACTGGTTCACGAGGGGATGAACCCGGCGATCGTCGAGTTCGTGCGCGGAATCGGGAAGGACACGTTGCAACGGCTCGAGCAACTGTCCGATCAGGAGCCTCGCGGCATCGTCAACGTCAGCGACAACATCGCGGACGGCCGGGCCGAGGGCACCGAGCTCGACTACTTCCACGGGGTGGTGACGAACCACAACGCGCCGGACGACATGGAGAGCGTCACCGTTCCCGCCGGGACGTGGGCGGTCTTCGAAAGCGAGGGCGAGTTCCCGCACGCGCTCCAGTACATGTGGCGCGACGTGTTCACGGAGTGGTTCCCGTCCAACCCGTATCGCACCGCGCCCGGCCCGGAGATCCTGCGGACCACGCTGTCAGCGGACGGCACGCGGGCCGAAGCCGAGCTGTGGATCAAGGTCGAACGCGAGTAAGGCGCGAGGGCTCACCACCTGCGGGCGGTGGGCCCTCGCCGTCCGCGCGAGGACCAGCAGCCCTGGTGCCAGTGCCGGCGCTCCTCGACCGTGCCGTAGTCGTGGGCCGGCCAGGCCACCACGTGCGGTGTGCCGGGGCGGATCTCGTGGTCGCAGCCGGGGCATCGGTAGGTCTTGGTGGTCTGCGCGCCCGACACGTTGCGCACCAGCCAGACGCCGTCGTCGGCGGACTCGGCGCGCGCCCAGCCGGTGCCGCCGCCGAGCTGGCGGGGCTCGTCACGCTTGGGTTGGTTGCGGCGGGGCACGACGAGCACGGTAACAACGCGGCCTCGGGCAGAATGTGGGCGTGCCTATGTACGAGTACCGCTGCAAGTCCTGCGAGTCGACCTTCGAGGTCAACCGGCCGATGAGCGCGTCGGGTGATCCGGCGCCGTGCCCGGCCGGTCACGAGGACACCGTCAAGCTGCTGTCGATGGCCGGCATCGCGGGTACCGCGGCTGCGCCCGCGGGCGGTGGCGGGTGCTGTGGGGGCGGCTGTTGCGGGTAGTCCCGTGTGGACATCCCCCGAATGGTGAGTAACGAAATTCACCTTGAAATTGATAGCCCGAGCATCTATTGATCGGGCCAGGTACGCCTGGTTCAGTGGCCCCCGCCACTTTCCCCCGAATCAGGAGATGGACTCATGCGAGTAAGGACAATCGCCGCTTCAACACTCGCTCTGCTCTTCGCGATCACCCCCATCGGCGCCCAGGCCGACACCCCGCCCGCCGGTGAGATCACCTGCGTCGGCGACACCGCCAGCGTCAACTTCAAGCCCGGTGTCGGCATCCTGCAGACCAAGCAGGCGCTCAGTGGCAAGGCCGACAGCACCAAGTGTCTCCCCGAGAACCCCGAGGTCACCTTCGACAGAGCGAGCGTGACCGTGAACGGCTCCGCCGACGCCAAGTGCCTGCTGTTGCTCGGCAGCATCAA
The DNA here is from genome assembly GCF_030269605.1 of Lentzea sp. NBRC 105346. Taxonomy (GTDB): domain Bacteria; phylum Actinomycetota; class Actinomycetes; order Mycobacteriales; family Pseudonocardiaceae; genus Lentzea. Next base: position 429,229 of record NZ_BSTQ01000004.1, on the reverse strand, counting down.
GGCCAGCAACGAGAAGCTCTCCGGCAGCGTCACCTGGTATGCGACCGATGGATCGACGGCGACCAGTTCGTTCACCGCGTCGACCGTCGACATCACCGACAAGGGCATGGTCGTGCAGGGCCAGATCACGGGCGGCTACCAGACCGGGATGAAGCTGGACTACTCGACGGTGTGGAACCAGCCGTTCTTCCTCGACGCGGTGCTCAGGTGCGCGACGTTCAAGATCACCACACTCAAGGGCGACCTGACCACGCTGCACGTCTTCCCGTGACGGGCTAGGTGGGCTCCTTGCTCATCATGATCTCGGCGATGTGCTTGCCCTGCTCGCAGATCGAGCCGAACTTGTTCGAGCCGTCGATCACGATGATGCCGAGCCCACCACCCGCGTAGTCCACGACGAGCACGCACGACGGCTGCACCTCGGGATCGTCGGTGCGGTCGTAGTAGGTGACCTTCCGGCCCTTCACGTCGTAGGTGCCGGTCGTCTTCTCCAGCGTGATCGGCTTGGCCTCGCGGAACCGCAGCGAGACACCGACCTCGGTCGAGCCTTCCTTGGTCTGCCACTTGCAGGACTCGTCGAACGTGCTGTCGTAGTTGATCTGCGTCGGCGGGCCGGTCGGGTTGGTGTTCTTGTAGGGCAGGTCTTTCCACTGCAGCACCGAGCACACGCGACCCGCCTCGCCGTCGATCGGCGAGGTCGGGTCGTTGGAGTCCGACGGGGACGGTGTGGGGCGTTCCTCGGAGAACGGCGGCGACACGTTCAGCACGTCACCGCCCACCGGCTTGCCCTGCACCGCATAGGAACAGCCCGAGACGAGCAACACCAGCACTGCCGACAGGACCAGCCTCATGAACCCACTCTGCCAAAGACGACCGCGACCGCCCACCTCGGGTGGTCACGAGTAGTCGCGGAAGCCCTTGCCCGTCTTGCGACCGAGCCGGCCCGCCGTCACGAGGTGTTCCAGCAGCGGCGCAGGCGAGAAGCCCGGCTCGCGGAACTCCAGGTACAGCGTGCGCTCGATCGCCAGCGACACGTCCAGGCCCACCACGTCGAGCAGTTCGAACGGGCCCATCGGCAGGCCGCAGCCGACCTTCATGGCGTTGTCGATGTCGTCGGCCTCGGCGTAGTGCGCCTCGAGCATCTTCACCGCGTCGTTGAGGTACGGGAACAGCAGCGCGTTCACGATGAAGCCCGCGACGTCGCCGCAGTGCACCGGCACCTTGCCGAGGTCGAGACAGATCTTGCGGGCGGTCGCGACGACGTCGGCTCCGGTGGAGATCGTCTCGACGATCTCGACGAGCTTCATCACCTGCGCCGGGTTGAAGAAGTGCAGGCCCACCACGTCGCCGGGGCGTGAGGTGGCGGCGGCGCACTCGATGACGGGCAGCGAGGACGTCGTCGTGGCCAGCACGGCGCCGGGCTTGCACACCTCGTCGAGAGCCGCGAAGACCTCCTTCTTGATCGCGAGCTCCTCGGCGACTGCCTCGACGACGAGGTCGCAGTCCGCGAGCTCGACGAACTCGACGGCCGGCGTGATGCGACCCAGAACGGCGTCGCGGTCCGCCTCGGAGAGCTTGCCCTTCGACACCGCGCGGTCGAGCGACTTGCGCACCTTGCCCAGCGCGCCCTCGGCCTTCTCCAGGCTGCGGGCCCGCAGCACGACGTCGTAGCCGCGCTTGGCGAACACCTCGACGATGCCGGTCGCCATCGTGCCGGTGCCGATCACACCGACACGCTGCACGTCGCGCGCGGGCACGCCTTCCTCGGAGCTCACCGGGGTCTGCGCGTCGGCGACGACGGTCGGCGAGTCCGCGGCGTCGTAGGTGTAGAAGCCGCGGCCGGTCTTCCGGCCGAGCAGGCCGGCCGTGATCATCTGCTTGAGCAGCGGCGCCGGGGCGTGCAGGCGGTTGCGGGACTGGTGGTACATCGTGTCGAGGATTTCGTACGCGGTGTCCAGCCCGATCAGGTCGAGCAGCGCCAGCGGGCCCATCGGGTAACCACAGCCGTAGCGCATCGCCGCGTCGAGGTCCTCGCGCGTCGCGTACTTCGCCTCCAGCATCTTCACCGCGTGGTTCAGGTACGGGAAGAGCAGCGCGTTCGCGATGAACCCGGCGCGGTCGCCGATCACGACCGGCGTCTTGCCCAGCCGCTCGATGAACGCCACCACGTCGGTGATCACGTCCGGCTCGGTGACGACCGTGCGGATGACCTCGACGAGCTTGAGCACCTGCGTCGGGTTGAAGAAGTGCAGGCCGACGACCTTGCCCGGCCGTCCCGTGTGGACACCGATCTCGGTGATCGACAGCGACGAGGTGTTCGACGCGAGGATCGCCTCCGGGGCAAGGATCTTGTCGAGCTCGGCGAAGATCTGCGCCTTCAGCTCGATCTGCTCCGGCACGGCCTCGATCACGAGGTCGCAGTCCGCGAGGTCGGCGAGCGTCGTCGACGTGCTGATCCGGCCGAGCAGCTCGGCCTTGCCCGACTCGTCCAGCTTGCCCTTGGTGACCGCCCGTGCGGTGGAGTGGGCGAGGTGCCCGAGGCCGCGGGCGAGACCCGCGTCGTCGATGTCGACGACCTTGACGGTCAGCCCTGTACGCGCGAGTACCTCGGCGATGCCCGCACCCATCGTGCCGAGACCGACCACACCAATGGTGTTGAGTTCGCGCGCCACTGCCTACCTCCAGAGGTTAAGCGTGAGCTACCTATCGGTAACTTGCGGGCGACTATGCCACGCCCACGTGCGGAGATACCCGTGAGCTTCGCCATCCGGATCGAGTCAGTAAACGGTTAAGACCCGCTCGGCCGACCCCCACCCGCGCCAAACCGCCACGCTATTGCGAGGTCGCGTCGGACGATCGACTTCCGGCGACCTCGCCGCGCGAGCGGAGCAAGCGCAAACAAACACAGCGGTCAACTAATCATCGAACCCCCTCTCCGCCAGTTCTTCTATCCGCCGTACGGCTTCCCGCGCGTCCTTCCCCGTCGCGATGACTTCGACGGACTCCCCGCCCGGCGCGCCGAGGCCCATCAGCGCCAGCACGCTCGCCGCGTTCGCCTCGGAATCCCGGTACCGGACAAGAACATCCGCGTCGAGCTCCGCGACCGTGCGGGCGAGCAGCGCGGCCGGGCGCGCGTGCAGGCCCACGTCGTTGGTCAGCTCGATCTCCACGCTCAGCGGGTCTGTTACGAGGTGCAGGGCCGGTCGCGCCGGTGCAGCTTGGACCGGGGCCTCGCCGGACGCGCCCACGGCCGCGGCGGCGACGTCACGCAGGTGCGCGCCGCCCTGCGAAGCGACGGCGGCGGCCACGGCGCCCTCGACGACAGGGGCGTCGACCAGGGCGAACCGGGCCGGGTCGTCCGCGGACTCGACCGCCATCTCGGCCGTCATCTTGGCGCTGCCGAGGTCGTACAACACCACGACGCCGGCACCGGAGTCCGCACTGACCAGGGCCGCGCACACGGAGTCGTAGTCGGTGCCGAGGCCACCGTCTGGCGTGCCGCCGACGGCTTCCACGTCCACCTGCGGAGCCATCTGCGTCGCGAGCTCGGCGATGCCGCTCGCCAGCATCTCGCTGTGCGACACGATCACCAGGCCGACCTTCGGCTCCTCGACGGGCCTCACCGCGCAACCCTGGCCGAGTCAGCGAACGAACGCAGCAGCAGAGAAGTCGACCTGGCCCCGGGATCAAGGTGCCCGGCACTGCGCTCACCGAGGTAGGACGCGCGCCCCTTGCGCGCCACCAGCGGCACGGTCGACTCCGCCCCGGACGCGGCGGCGTCCGCGGCGGCCTTCAGCACCGCGTCCACCTCACCACCGGCGGCCTCGGCGGCGGACACCGCCGGGACCAGCGCGTCGACCATGGTCTTGTCGCCGACCTCGGCCTTGCCGCGCGCCACGACACCGTCCAGCGCCGCGTGCAGCGCCTTGGCGACCGCCGCGCCGTCGAGCTCCGCAAGATCGCCGACCGCGGTGGCCGCGCGCAGGAAAGCCGTGCCGTACAACGGACCCGCGGCACCACCGACGGTCGAGATCAGCGTGGTCGCGAGCAGCTTCAGCGCGGCACCGGGGGTTTCCGGCGGTGAACTGTCCAATTTGGACAACAGGGCGGTGAACCCGCGGCGCATGTTCTCGCCGTGGTCGGCGTCACCGATGGCCCGGTCGAGGTTGACCAGCTCGTCGCGGTGTTCGGCCATCACCACGGCGGCGGCCCGCAGTGCCGCGATGACGTCCGAGGCGGTACAGCCCACGTCAGACCCCCCACCGCAGGGCAGCCGTGTGCACCGGCGCGTCCCACAGCTCGACCAGCTCGTCGTCCAGCTTCAACAGGGTCAGGCTCATCCCCTGCATCTCCAGACTGGTGATGAACGGCCCGACCAGCCTTCGTTCCACCGTGATCCCCCGTTCCGCGAGCAGTCTCTCCGCGATGCCGTGCGCCAAGTACAACTCGATCAGCGGCGTTCCGCCCATCGAGTTCGTGAACAGCAGCACCCGGTCGCCCGAGGAGAACGGCAGGTCCTCCACGATCGGGTTCAGCAGCGCGGCGACCATGTCGTCCGCGGTCCCGGCCGGCACGCGCTGGCGCCCTGGCTCGCCGTGGATGCCGATGCCGATCTCCATCTCGTCGTCGGCCAGCGCGAAGCTCGGCTCACCGACATGCGGCACGGTGCACGACGTCAGCGCGAGCCCCATCGACCGCACCTGGCCGATCACCTTGCGCGCCAACGACTCCAGGTCTTCCAGCTTGACGCCGCGCTCGGCCGCCGCCCCGACGATCTTCTCCAGCAGCACGGTTCCGCCGACGCCACGACGACCGGCCGTGTACAGCGAGTCCTTCACGGCGACGTCGTCGTCGATCACGACGCTGCGCACCTCGATGCCCTCGGCCGCGGCCAGCTCGGCGGCGGTCTCGAAGTTGAGCACGTCACCGGTGTAGTTCTTCACGATCAACAGCGCGCCCGCGCCGCCGTCGGTCAGCTTGACCGCCTCCGCCACCTGGTCCGGCGTCGGCGAGGTGAACACCGCACCCGGACACGCGGCGTCGAGCATGCCGCGCCCGACGAACCCGCCGTGCATCGGCTCGTGGCCCGACCCGCCACCGGAGATCACGGCGACCTTGCGCGCGACCGGCGCGTCCGCGCGCACGACCACGGCCGGGTCCGTGTGCACGGTGAGCAGGTCGGCATGGGCCGCCTGCATGCCCTTCAGGGCTTCGAGTACCACGGTCTCCGGATCGTTGATGATCTTCTTCATCATGCCCTCCGATCGACGCTGATCGCGTGTTCCTTATTACTCCGGGGGTCTGACATTCGGAACCGGCGAAAGGCCTCAGCTACAGTTAGGTGACCCTAATAAGCGCAGGTAGTGACGGAGGGAACACGTCGTGTCGAAGAGAGCAACGGCGCTCGCGGTCCTCGCCGCGTTCAGCCTGGCCGCGTGCGGCCAGAGCGCACCGGCGGACAAGCCCGCGGTCGCCCAGGGCGGCTCGGACTTCGGCAAGGCGGGCGAGCTCAGCAACGGCTTCGGCACGAAGGCCAAGCCCGGCGAGTTCCCGCGCACGATCAAGCACGCGCTGGGCGAGACCAAGCTCGAGAAGAAGCCCGAACGGGTGATCGTGCTCGACACCGGCGAGTTGGACAACGTCGTCGCCCTCGGCATCAAGCCGGTCGGCATCGCATACACCGACGGCTCGCCCACCATGCCGAGGTACGTCGGCGACAAGGCCGGGCAGCCGGAGAACGTCGGCAGCATCACCAGCCTCAACCTGGAGACGATCACCAAGCTGAAGCCGGACCTGATCCTCGGCTCGCGGCTGCGCGCGGAGGCCCAGTACCCGAAGCTCTCCGCGATCGCACCGACCGTCTTCTCCGTGCGTCCCGGCTACACCTGGAAGGAGAACTTCCAGCTCAACGCCGCGGCGCTGGACAAGGTCGAAGAGGCCGCGAAGATGCTGGAGGACTACACCAAGCGGGCCGAGGAGACCGGCAGGAAGATCGAGCAGAAGCTCGGCAAGCGCCCGACCGTCACGATGCTGCGCTTCATGCCGGGCAAGACCCGCCTCTACGCCAAGAAGTCCTTCATCGGCACCCTCCTGATCGACGCGAAGATCCCGCAGCCCGAGGTGTCACAGAAGGACGACCTGGCCGTCGAGGTGAGCACCGAGGAGATCGGCAAGGCCGACGGCGACTTCATCCTGTACGCCAACTACGGCGACACCAGCAAGACCGCTCAGGCGGCCGTGCTCGGTGGCCCGCTGTGGGCCGGCCTGGCAGCGGTCAAGGCGGGTCACGCCAAGCCGGTCACCGACGAGACCTGGTTCCTCGGCCTCGGCGTCCTCGCCGCCAACGAGGTCCTCGCCGACCTCGAGCATCAGTTGACCGCCTGAGCGCGCACACCGCGGCGAACAAGACAACGGACAACACTTCCGCGACCCGTACGAACAACAACATCCGACGTTCCTCCCGGCTGATCGAGGCCCGCTCCCAGTGAAGCGCCGGGAACGAGCCGCGCGCATCGTCCGCTTCAGGACGTTGCGCGCGGCATCGTCTTGTGCTGGCATGAAATCGCGATGAACTTCAACGACGAAGTCGACTGGCCGGCCGTGTTCGGGGCGCACATTTCCCGGCCGAGCCTCGCTGATCCGCACAATCCGAAACGCCGCGTCTACGTCACCACGATGCTGTTCCTCGAAGGCGGCCTGCGGGAGGTCGAGGACCAGCTCTCCGGCCGCAGCAGGCACAGCCGCGACGAGCTCGCCGGCGCCCGCCTCACCCGCGGCATCGTCGTGAAACGCGCGGCGCAGGCGGCCGCTGAACTCCCGTACAAAGTGCGCGTCGGCGACGGCGGGTTCAAGGACCGCTGGCCCGGACTCGGTGGCACGGCGAACTTCTTCATGTGCCTCGTGAAGTACACGTGCACGGCCCCGAGGTGGAGCCATTTCCTCGACTACGGCCCGCGCAAGGCACTCGCCGAACTGCCGAAGGTGCGCACGGGCCAGATCGAGCTCGGCGACATGGTGGCCCGAATCGCCAAGCACGATCTGAGAATGCGCACGCGGTTGGCGAAGTACTGGCTGTTCCAGCTCTCGCTGACCATCGACGCCAAGTGGAAGGACGTTGCGACGGCGGCCTATCAGCAACTGCTCGACGCCTATTCCGAACGCTGGGTGCCGGTCTACGAGGAAGGCCTGCGGTTGCTGAACGTCCGGTTCCGTCCCGGTATGACGGCCAAGAAGCTCAGCACGATGCTCTCCGCGCTGACATCGGGATTCGCGCAGCACACCGCGGGCACCGGCGACGAGTCCGCCTACGGCGGCGAGATCTTCGCCGAGTCGGTGCAGGCGTTGCTCTACGCGGCGCTCGACGGCGGCGACGGGCGTTCCATCGCCGAGGCGCTGCGCAGGACCCTCCGGGACTAGCCGACGACCCCGTACGCGGTGTTGAAGCCGTCGGTGCAGTAGCAGGAACTTCCGCGCGGCACCGCCGCGGCGAGCGGGCACGATCCCCCTTGGACGTAACAGACGTTGCCGGTCTGGGGTTCGCTGGACGAGCCGTTGATGATCGCCAGCACCACACCGGCGGCGATCACGACCAGGAACGCCACCACGCACCCAGCCAGCGCCTGCCCTGCCGACGACTTCTTCGGGGCGGCCGGAACCGGTGCCGGCGCCACGGGGCCGGGCGGCGCGGCCTGCGGTGGCGGCGTGTAAGGCTGTCGTGGCGGCGCAACGGGTTGCGGCGGCGGCGCGACGGGTTGCGGTGTCACAACCGGTTCCTGCGGACCGAGCCACTCCTCGGTGTATCGCCGGTCCAGCTCGCTGGAGATCAGCTGCTGCTCCGCGGGCGAAGTGTCCGGCCTGCGCAGGAGGCTCTCCAGCTCGGCGGTGGGGAGATTTCGGTATCTCTTGTCCATTCCTAGATTCCCAGCAGTCGGCGAACACGAGTCGGGGTCATGGGTGCGAGCCGGAATCCCTGCAACGCGTCGACGGTTCCCCTGATGGACGCGATGTTCTGTTTCAGCACACCGAGCATCGCGACCTGTTGCAGGGTCTGGATCTGCAACCGGGCGTCCTCACGCATCAACTCAAGCGTGGGAACGATGTCGTGCGCCCGGTCGATCTTCGCGCGCACCTCGCGCACCTCGTCCAGATACCGGTCCCATTCCTCGTCGAGCATCTTGAGTGCGTTCTCCCGCTCGCGGACGCGGTCGAGGTACTGCTGACGGGTTTCCTCCGGAATGTTCTTGTTGCGCACCTGTTCGGCGAACGCGCGGTGCTGCTCGCGGTTCTCCTCGGCCTTCCGCTTGGCTTCCCGGTGCAACCCGTCGAACTCACCGCCGAGCGAGAAGTTCCCGATGTAACCGATCACGAAGTCGGACAGCTCGTAGAGCATGATGGCGTTGCCGAACATGAGGTTGGCCAGCTGCCGCTGCGGAGGTTCGCGTTCGATCGCGGCCACGATGTTGTTGTTCAGGGCGCCCAGGAACTCGACGGTCAGCCGCAGGGTCTCGTAGGACAGCTGCATCTGCTTCTCGGTGACGACAAGCCGTTGCGCGAAATCACGTTCGAGCTTTCCCGCCTGGAGGTTCGCGACCGCGTCCTCCACGTCCCGGTAGCGGTCGCTCTCGATCTTCGCGGCGACCTGCTCGATGATCAGCCTGATCCGGTCGTGCAGCCCGCCCAGGCCCTGCCGCACCGGTGCGGGAATGTCGCCGTTGCGCGCGACGTTCGCCGTCAGCAGATCGGTGTCCTTGGTGCTGTACTGCGACCGCACGGCGAGCACCTGGCCGATGTGGTCGTTGAACACCCTGGTGATCACGCCCAGCGCACTGGTCCGCTGCACGTGCTCGACCCGGTCCGGCACGGCCCAGACCTTCTCGGGGTGCTCGATGAGATCGCGCAGGCGTTCCGCCAGCCCGATCAGCACCGGATCGCCTGCCGCACCGGCATGTCGCAGCTCCCACGCGACGGCCGCCTGCCGTTGCTCGGAGCCCGGTTCCCGCTCCAACTGCTCGATGCTCGCCTCGACGCGACGGCCGTACCGCTGCGCTATCGAGTCACGCAGCGAGCGATATCCGTCCGTGACGGCTTCCTGCGCGGAGGCCTCGACACCGGCCACCAGGCCGTTGACCAACGCGCCGACGATCAGGCTCACCGGGTCGATCACTGCAATCCCCTCGGCAGACAGACCTAACGCATGTCTGTCGTTCCGCCGGGGAAATCCGCTACGGCCTAACGGCCATAAAGCATGCGCACCAGGCGAAGCACGTTCTTGACCGTGTGCGAGCTGCGGTCATAGGTCATCGGGTTCAGCAACGCCGAGAACCGCTTGCGCGTCACGGCCTGCGGCGTCGCGAACTCGCGCAGGCCGTCCTCGCCGTGGATGCGGCCGAAGCCGGAGTCGCCGACCCCGCCGAACGGCAGCGCGGGCACTGCGGCGAACGCGAGCACCGCGTTGACCGACACCATGCCGCAACGCATCGCCCGCGCCAGTTCCTCACCGCGCGACCGGGAGAACACCGAGCCACCGAGCCCGAACCTGCCCGCGTTCGCGCGACGCACGCCCTCGAGGGCGTCGGACACGCGGTTGATCACGAGCGTCGGCCCGAAGGTCTCCTCTGTGACCGCCTTGGAGTCCTCGGGCACGTCGACCAGCACCACGGGCTCCACGAACGGCGGCCGGATCGACTCGGGACCGCCGACGAGCGCCTTGCCGCCACGGGCCAGCGCGTCCTGCACGTGCGAGCGGATCACGTCGACCTGCTTCGGCATCGTGATCGGGCCGAGGTCGGCGCCCGGCTCACCACCCGGCTTGAGCTTCTGCACCCTTTTGGTGACCAGCGCGATGAACTCGTCCGCGACGTCCTCCGCCACGTACACGCGCTCGACGCCCGCGCATGTCTGGCCCGCGTTGAACACCCCGCCCCAGACGGTGGCGTCCGCGGCGGCCGAGAGGTCCGCGTCCGAGTCGACGATCAGCGCGTCCTTGCCGCCGCACTCGACCAGCACCGGCGTGAGCGTCTCCGCGCACGCGGCCATCACGCGCTTGCCCGTCGCGGTCGAACCGGTGAACGCGAGCTTGTCCACGCCCGCGCGGCACAACGCCGCGCCGGTCTCGCCGAAGCCGGTCACCACCTGGAAGACCGGGTGCTCGGGGACCGCCTCGGAGAAGGTCGAGGCGAGGAACGTGCCGACGCCCGGCGTGTACTCCGACGGCTTGAACACCACGGCGTTGCCCGCGGCCAGCGCGTACGCGATCGAGCCCATCGGCGTGAACGCCGGGTAGTTCCACGGCCCGATCACGCCGACCACGCCCAGCGGCTTGTACTCGATCGTCGCGCTGTGGTTGTACATGAGCATGCCCGGCGAGACGCGACGCTTGCCGAGCACGCGGCCGGCGTGCCGCGCCGCCCAGTGCAGGTGGTCGATCACCAGCGCCAGCTCGGTTCTCGCGTCGTCGGCGGGCTTGCCGGTCTCCGAGCTGATCAACGCGCCGAACTCGTCGAGCTTGCCGACAAGGATCTTGCGCCACGTGTCGAGGCGCGCCTTGCGGCCCTCGAATCCGAGACCCGCCCACCACTCGCCGGCCGGGCGTGCGGACGCGACCGCGTCGACGACCTCGGCCTCGGTGTGCACCGGGTGCTGCGCGACGACCTCACCAGTCCTCGGGTCCATCGAGGCGAACAGCTGCTCCGCAGCGGTGGTGGCATTGGGAGCGGTCTGCGTCATCGGGCCCTCCAGGTACTCGCGAGTAACCTGACAGTATCGCCTCCCGGCGTGCCGGTCACGCCTTGGGGAGCTTGGGCAGCAACGCCTTCGCGAACGCCTGCGCCTTCGCGCAGCGGTCGAACTGGTCCTCCTTCGAGCCCGCCACGGAGATCGCGACGACCTCGCCGTTGCCGTTGCCGTCCTTGGTGAGCAGCACGAGCAGGTTGCACGTGGGGTACGCGGTCTCCTGGAGCGTCTGGTAGCCCTTGACGCCGTTGCCGAGGTCGACCTCGGTCTGCTTGTCGTCGAACTTGTTGTCCTTGGGCACGTAGGTCAGCCGGAAGTCGAGCGTCAGGTTGACCGTGCGCGTGTTCCACCCGCACGAGTGCAGGCCGTAGAGGAGCATGCGCGCGCCTTCGCCCGAGCCCTCCTTGATCGCGGCCTGGTCCGGCACCGTGCACGGGTCGAGCTCGATCGGCGAGCCCTTCTTCACCGTGTACTTCGGCGGGTTGCTCTTGAGCTTCTTGATGACGGACTCGAGCAGCTTGCGCCCGGCCTCGCAGGCGTCACCGGTCTTGTAGCCGACCTGCATGCGCACGCCGATGGGCGGGTTCTCCTGCGTGATCGCGGAGATGAAGCACGCGCCCGAGTCGAGCTTCTGCTCGTAGCTCTTCAGCCCGGCGAGCTGCTTGGTCGCCTTGCTGAGCTCGTACGACATCTGGTAGCCGACCTCGACGCTGAAGTTGAGGTCCTTGCCCGAGGTGTCCTTCATGTAGTTGGAGCACCGGGTGTAGGCGCTGCCGCTGTACCGCGTGTCCGGCTTGCCGAACGGCTCCAGCAGGTCCTTGCTCATCAGCTTGCACGGGTCGACCAGCCGCAGCTTCTCCACCGCGAACGCGGGGTCGACCGGCTTCCCGGAGGACTGCCCGGACGTGGGGTCGACGGTGTTCGCCGTGTTCGCGGCGTTCGCGGGCACGGTGCGGCGGTTCGAGACGTGCTTGTCCAGACCGGGCCCGGACGCGCAGCCGGCCAGGGTCACGAGAGCGGCGGCGATCGCCAGTACGGCGCGGATTCTGGACACGACGTGCACGGTACTGGTGATCTCCGAAATTCGTGGCCGGAAGGCCGTGTTCGAGGTCACGGCCGGCTTCGGGAACGATTCAGAACATCATCGCGATGTACGGGGTGAGACGAGAGAAAGGAGTCGAACATGCGCAAGCGCATCCGTCGCGCCGTGAACTGGCTCGACGCCTGGACGCTCGAGGCGTTCAATCCTGTTTTCCCTCGCCGGTAGGCAGGGGCAGCGGCCGCAGCCAGGCCCACAGGGTGAAGGCCAGCGACAACGCGACCATGGCCGCCCCGGCCCACACGTTGATGTTGACGCCAGCGGCCTTGTCGATGTCCTCGGTCGAGGTGAAACCGAGCCCGGTCACCACGAGGATCACGCCGTAGAGGCCGAACAGGAACGCGATGATGATCCGCAGGTCGAACAGTCGCACCGTGGCCTCCCTCAGCCGAAGATGATGTACAGGACGGTCGTCAGGGCCAGCACTCCGCCGCCGAGCAGCGCGGGCGAGCGGTACCAGCCCGCGTCCTCGCCGGTGGCGGAGTGCGTGCGATCCTTCTTGGGCGTCAGGCTGTAGACCAGCCCGACCAGCTCGCTGTCCGGCTTGGGCCTGGTCACGAGGCTGACCGCGACGCTGACCACCACGTCGACGACGAACGCCAGGCCCGCGCCGAGGAAGCTGGCGCCCTGGCCGGGCAGCTCGATCACCCGCACGCCGATGGTGGGCTCGGACAACACGTAGATGGTGATCGCCGTGAACGTGCCGGCGAGCAGGCCGACCCAACCGGCGGTCGGCGTCATCCGCTTCCAGAACATGCCGACGATGAACGTGGCGAACAGCGGTGCGTTGAAGAACGAGAACAGCGCCTGGATGTAGTCCATGATGTTGGACCCGCCCAGCGCCGCGGCGATGAACGCCGTGCCGATCGCGAGCACGCACGCGCCGACCGTGGCGAGCCGCCCGATCCGCAGGTAGTACTCGTCCGGGCGGTCCTTCTTCACGTAGTCCTGCCACAGGTCGTACGTGAAGACGGTGTTGAACGAGCTGACGTTCGCCGCGACACCGGCCATGAAGCTCGCGAGCAGACCGGTGATCGCGATGCCGAGGATGCCGTTGGGCAGCAGGTCGCGCATGAGCAGCGGCAGCACGTCGTTGAACCGCACGCCGCTGGACGTGTCGCCCGCCTTGAGCGCGCTCAGCTCGGGGATGATCACCGCGGCGATGATGCCGGGAATGATGATGACGAACGGGATCAGCGCCTTGGGGTACGCGCCGATGATCGGTGTGCGCCGCGCCGCGGACATCGACTTCGCCGACATCGCGCGCTGCACCTCGGCGAAGTTCGTCGTCCAGTAGCCGAACGACAATACGAACCCGAGCCCGAACACCAGGCCGACGACGCTCCACACGGGGTTGCTGATGCCGGTGAGATCGGTGGCGGGCCACGAGCTGAGCTGCTCGGGGTTCGTGACCTTGTCGACGAGCCCCTGCCAGCCACCGACCTTGATCAGCCCGACGATCGTCAGCGGCGCCAGCGCGGCGACGATCACGAAGAACTGCAGCACCTCGTTGTAAATAGCCGCACTCAGCCCGCCGAGCGTCGTGTACGCGAGCACCACAAGCGCCGCGATCACGATCGACAGCGGCAACGGCCAGCCGAGCAGGGCGTTGATGATCACCGCGAGCGCGTACAGGTTGATGCCGGCGATGAGAACCTGCGCGACCGCGAAGCTGATCGCGTTGACGAGGTGCGCGGCGTTGCCGAAGCGGCGGCGCATGAACTCGGGGACGGACCGGACCTTCGAGCCGTAGTAGAACGGCATCATCACCAGGCCGAGGAACACCATGGCCGGGATCGCGCCGATCCAGTAATAGTGCACGGTCGCCATGCCGTACTGCGCGCCGTTGGCCGTCATGCCCATCAGCTCGAGCGCGCCGAGGTTCGCCGAGATGAACGCCAGGCCGGTGACCCAGGCGGGCAGCGACCGGCCGCTGAGCAGGAAGTCGAGGCTGCTGGAGACGGACCTTCTGGCCATGAAGCCGATCCCCAGCACCACCGCGAAGTAGATGACCAGCAACGCGTAGTCCAGCGGTCCCGCGTCGAGACGCAGATCCGCCTGGGCCAGCACCGACACCCGCCCCACCTCCCCGACCGAACAGAGTTCAACATCAACGACCAGGAGGGGACATTACTCCAGGTGTGCCCGCAGTTACCCCCTTGGTGTGATCACAAAACCACGAGCTGAGATGCGCCGCCGGGCAGAAGGTGGGCGATCCTGGCGACGCGCCGCCGGGCAAAGGTGGGCGATCGTGGCCATGCGCCGCCCGGCAGACGGTGGACGATCTTGGTGCCGCCCCGACAGACCGTGAGCGATCTTGGCCGTGCACCGCCCGGCAGACAGTGAGCGATCTTGGCCATGCGCCACCCGGCAAAGGGAGGCGATCCCGGCTAGGCGCCGCCCGGCCCAGGTGGGCGATCGTGGCGCGCGCTCGCGCGGGCATCCCCTCGCCGCTGGGGGACCCCCGGTTTCAATTCTCCCAGCGGGCACCGACAATTTCGGGCCCGCGGCGTCAGAACAGCCGGAACTCGTCCGGCTCGATGCCGCGCAACGCGTCGTAGTCCAGCACGACACACCGGATGCCGCGGTCCTCCGCCAGCGTGCGCGCCTGCGGCTTGATCTGCTGCGCCGCGAACACGCCCTGCACGGGCGCCAGCAACGGATCCCGGTTGAGCAGCTCCAGGTACCGCGTCAGCTGCTCGACGCCGTCGATCTCGCCGCGCCGCTTGATCTCCACCGCGACGGACACCCCGGAGGCGTCGCGGCACATCAGGTCGACGGGGCCGATGGCGGTCGGGAACTCGCGGCGCACCAGGGTCCAGCCGTCGCCGAGGGTGGTGACGTGCTCGGCCAGCAGCTTCTGCAGATCCGCCTCGACGCCGTCCTTGACGAGGCCGGGCTCGGGGCCCAGCTCGTGCTTGGAGTCGTGCATGATCTCGTCCAGGGTGATGATCAGCTTCTCGCCCTGCTTGTTCTGCACGGTCCAGATGTCCGGGTCCTCGATCAGCCAGCAGGGCGGGCTCATCCAGTTCAGCGGCTTGTAGGCGCGGTCGTCGGAGTGGATCGACACCGAGCCGTCGGCCTTGATCAGCAGGAGTCGCTGGGCCATCGGCAGATGCGCGGTGAGACGTCCGACGTAGTCGACCTGGCAGCGAGCAATGACTAGACGCACCGCGACAGGCTACGGGGTGCGTCCATCAAATCGCGGGCAGGTACGTTCGTGGCGTGGAAACGCTCGGCTCCAAGCAGGTGTACGCCAACCCGTGGATGACCGTCCGCGAGGACCCGATCCGCCGGGCCGACGGCACCACGGGCATCTACGGCGTCGTCGACAAGCCGGACTACGCCCTGGTCATCCCGCTCGACGGCGAACGCATCCGCCTCGTCGAGCAGTTCCGGTACCCGCTGGGCATGCGGCGCTGGGAGTTCCCGCAGGGCACCGCGCCCGACCGCGCCGACGCCGACCCGCTGGACCTCGCGGCGCGCGAACTGCGTGAGGAGACCGGGCTGCGGGCCGGCCGCCTGATCGAGCTGGGGCTGCTGGACGTCGCGCCCGGCATGTCGTCGCAGCGCGGGCGGGTGTTCCTGGCGACCGAGCTGACCGAGGGGTTCCACGAGCGGGAGCACGAGGAGCAGGACATGCGTTCGGCGTGGTTCCCGCGCGCCGAGTTCGAGGCGATGATCTCGCGCGGGGAGATCACCGACGCGCAGTCGATCGCCGCCTACACGTTGCTGCTGCTGCACGAGCACAGTCAGCCCTGACCGGCCCGGAACTGTCAGACCTCGCGGCACAGGTCCCGTCGCTCCGGCAGTCGCTCGAACCCACCCGACACGTAGGTGGCGACGGCACCGACGTTGGAGCTCGGGGTGCAGACGAAGACGCTAGACGAGCCCATCTCCCGCAATGCGGCCGCCGCGGCGACGGTGATCGCCTTGCCGTGACCGTGCCCCCGATGGTCTCGGTGCACACCCATCGGCTCGATCAACCCAGGCCGTCCCGGACCGGCCGACCACACGGTCACCGTCGCCACCGCATCACCTTGGTCGTCGTACGCGACCAGAGACCGCGCGTCGGCGTACGGCAGTCCCGCCGCCATCGCGTGCCAGCGCTCGGACGTGAACGTCGATCCGTCGAACGATGCCCGCAGCACGGCGGCCTGCACGTGCGCGTGCTCCGGCCCGATCACCTCGATCCGCACACCGGGATCCTTGACCGGCTCGGTGAGATCGCGGCGCAGCGGCGTCCACGGCTCGTCAAGACTCCAGCCGGCGGCGAGCAGCAGTTCCTGAACCAGCACGCCCGAAGGGACTTCGACGCAGACCTTCCCCTCGGGCAGTACGCCGCTCACATCTGAGACCAGCTGCCTCGCCAGCTCCTCGTCCCGCTGGGCGTCCGGCGCGATCGTCAGCCGCAACAGTTCGCGGCCGTCCAGCAGCCCGACGGCGAGAATGCGCCCGTCCCGGCTCCAGGTCCGGACCGCCACGGCCGTCGCCTCCGCACCGAACCGCCAGAACCAGCCCACGTCACCCGGATGCAGTTGCATCGGCGCCTCGTCGTACTGCCACTCCCGCAGCACGTCCACGGCCGCGCTCAGCCCGCCGACGCCCAACACGGTCACCATGGCTTCGATCACACACCAACGCTCCGGCCGTCCGCACCGGATTTAGTCCGGCCACACGGGCGACCGCTTCTCCAGGAACGCCGCCATTCCCTCCTTCGCCGCGGGCGACTGGGACGCCTCGGTCATGACCTTGAGCGCGACCTCGTACCCGTCGATCTCCGGCCGGTCGAGCTGGGCGTAGATCGTGCGCTTGCCGAGCGCCTTGCTGGACCTGCTCCCCCGCGTCGCCCGCGCCAGCAGCTCATCGACAGCCGCGTCGAGCTCGGACGCGGGAACCGCGTAGTTGATCAGTCCCCACTCGGCCGCGGTCGTGGCGTCGACGACGTCGCCGGTCAGCACCATCTCCATCAGGCGCTTGCGGCCGATCGACCGCGCGACCGGCACGGCGGGCGTGTGGCAGAACCAGCCGCCCTTGCCGCCGGGCAGCGCGAACCCGGCCGTGTCCGCGGCGATCGCGAGGTCGCACGACGACACGAGCTGGCAGCCCGCCGCGGTGGCCAGTGCGTGGACGCGGGCGATCACGACCTGGGGCACGGACTGGATCGTGCGCATCACCGACGTGCACAGCTCCAGCAGTTCCCTCACCCCCTCGGCGTCGCGGGACGCCACGTCGGAGAAGTCGTGACCCGCCGAGAACACCGGTCCCTCGGCGGCCAGCACGATGCCGGTCGCATCCGTCTCGGCCGCCTCCTCGAACGCGTGGAGCAGCTCCTCGAGGTGCTCGAACGACAGCGCGTTGCGCTTGGCGGGGCGGTTCATGGTGATGCGGACGGTGTCGCCGTCCCTCTGCACGTCAACCATGCTGCGACGGTACGCGGAAAGTGCGCCGGTAGCTGTCGGGCGACACCCCGACCTCGGCGCGCAGCCGGCGGCGCAGGTTCGCGGACGTGCCGAGGCCCGACCGTTCCGCGACCCGCTCGACCGACAGGTCGGTCGTCTCGAGGAGACGTTGCGCGAGCAGCACGCGCTGCCGCTGCAACCATCGCCCCGGCGTGCTGCCGGTGGCGGCGGCGAACGAGCGGTGGAACGTCCGCTCGCTCAGCCCGGAGTGCTCGGCCAGGTCGCCGACGCCGATCGGGTCGGCCAGCCTGCTCACCGCCCAGTCCACAGTGGACGCGATGCCCGAACGTGTTGGGCGCGTTGGCATCGCGGGTTCGACGAACTGCCGCTGGTCGCCCGCACGGGCGGGCTGCATGACCATCCGCCGCGCGATGGCGGCGGCAACCGTCGCGCCGTGCGCCTGGCGTACCAGGTGCAGGCACAGGTCCGCGCCGCCCAGCACGCCGGCCGACGTGAGCACGCCGTTGTCGTGGGTGAACAACACATCCCGCCGCACCTTCGCCTTGGGCGCGGCCTGCCGCAGGTCGTCGATGAGCCGCCAATGGGTGGTGGCCTCACGACCGTCGAGCAGGCCCGCCGCGGCCAGCAGGAACGAGCCGGAGCACAGTCCGGCGATCGTCGCCTCCGAGCTGCGCAGCGCACGCACGACCGCCGGCGTCGCGGGCGCGAGCGGCGTGCCGTTGCCGGGCACGATGACGACGTCGCACCCCTTCAGCCCGGCCAGCCCGTGCGTGGCGGGCATCCGCCCGACCGGCGACAGCGGTTGCGCGGTCTTTCCCGGTGAACAGAGCCTGACTTCGAACTCGGGCACCCCGGAGTCGCTCCGATCGATGCCCCACACCTCGGTGGCGACCGAGATGTCGAACATCCGGCTGCCCGGCAGCACCAGCACACCCACGACGCGCATGGCAGGAAAGTACCGCATCGCGCAGCTCCTGCCACTCGCTCGGACCGTTCGTCTTGGCGAGTCTTGGAGCCATGACAACGGCATTGATCCTCATCGACGTGCAGCAGGGCTTCGACGACGCCGACCACTTCGGCAAGCGCAACAACCCCGACGCCGAGGCCAACATCGCCGCGCTGGTGCGGGCGTGGCAGGGCCCGATCGTCCTGGTGCGTCACGACTCGACCGAGCCGGACTCGCCCCTCGCGCCCTCGTCGCCCGGCAACCTGTTCAAGCCCGAGGTGGCGTCCGTGCGCCCGGACCTGCTGGTGACCAAGAGCGTGCACTCGGCGTTCCACGGCGAGGTCGATTTGCACGGATGGCTGACGCGGCACGGGATCGAGTCGTTCGTGCTGGCCGGCATCCAGACCAACGGCTGCGTCGAGACCACCGCGCGCGTCGGCGGAAACCTCGGCTACCGGGTGCGCGTGGCGCTGGACGCGACGTTCACGTTCGACATGGGTGAGCTGACCGCGGACCAGCTGGCGGCCGCCACCGCGACTAACCTCGTGGGACTGGGGTTCGCCGAGGTGACCACGACGGAGGAGGTCCTGGCCACCATTGGGTGAACGGATTTGCCGCTGGGTGTCCTGGGCCTGATCGTGACCCGGTGCCTCTCCGCATCGCCTTCTGGCTCGCTGTCGCCGCCGTCGTCCTCGCGGTGTTGCAGTTGTTCGCGGCGTTCCGCGAGCGAGTCGCACTCGGCCTGGAGGTCGGGGACTTCGTCGTCGGCGGGTTCGTCGGCGTCGCGCTGACGTGCTACCTGATCGTCACGTTCCGGGCGTGCCGCGGCCGCAACTGGGCTCGGCTGATGCTGAGCTCGGCCGCGGCCGCCGTGGTCGTCGCGATGGCGATCCTGCTGGTGTCCGAGCGGATTCCGGTCGAGTTCCTCCGGGCTGTGCTCGTGGCCGGTGCGCTGCCGATCGCCTCGGTGGTGCTGATGTGGCTGCCGTCAGCGCACCGGCAATTCAGCGCGTGAACGGCCCGTTCACGCGCTGACGAGCGCAGAATCGTCGGACCCTCGTGGGACGATTGGAGTGGGGAGCTCAGCCTCCCCCCACCCCACGGGGTCCCCCGGAGGGGACCCCTGCGGGAGCGTTCAGGCGGCCTCGAGCTGCGTGCGGATCGCCGTGACGTTCTCGGCCGCCAGGTTCGCTCCCGACCGAGCGAACGTGACATGCGGGGACATAGACGTCCACGAACGTCACGTTCGCTCGTACCGAGCTGAACCTGCCGGGAGCGTCAGCTGAGCTTGTGCTGCTGCCGGATCACGGTGACGATCTCGTCCATGATCTGCGTCAGCTCGTAGTCCTTCGGCGTGAAAACCCTTGCCACACCACGGGAAATGAGCTTCTCGGCGTCGTCGGGCGGGATGATCCCCCCGACGATGACCGGGATGTCGCCCGCCCCCGCCTCGCGCAGGCCCTCGACCACCGCCGGCACGACCTCGAGGTGCGAACCGGAGAGGATCGACAGGCCGACGACGTGCACGTCCTCCTGCACGGCGGCCGCGACGATCTGCGCGGGCGTGAGCCGGATCCCTTGGTACACAACCTCGAAACCGACGTCGCGGGCGCGGACGGCGACCTGTTCGGCACCGTTGGAGTGGCCGTCGAGGCCCGGCTTGCCGACCAGCATCCGCAGGCGCTCGCCGACCTCCTCGCCCGTGGACCGCACGCGGTCGCGCACGCGGGCGATCTCCGAACCCGCCTCGCCCGAGGCGGACGCGGCGGAAACACCGGTGGGAGCACGGTATTCGCCGAACGTTTCACGCAGCGCCGCGGCCCACTCGCCGGTCGTCACACCCGCGCGGGCGCACTCCAGCGTCACGTTCATCAGGTTCTCGTCGGTCTTCGCCGCGGCGCGCAGTGCGTCCAAAGCAGACGAAACCGCTGCCGAGGAACGGGAAGAACGCCATTCGGCCAGGGCCTCGACGGCGTGCAGCTCGACGATCGGATCGATCGTCTCGATGGCGGACGCACCCTCGGCCTGCAGCGGAGAAGGTTCGGTCGTCTCGAACTTGTTGACGCCGACGATGATCTCCTCGCCCGCCTCGATCCGGCGGCGGCGTTCGGCCAACGAGGAGACCAGCTGCGACTTCATGTAGCCGGACTCGACGGCAGCGACCGCGCCGCCCATCGCCTGCACTCGGTCGATCTCCTCGCGGGCACCACGAACGATCTCATCCACTTTGGACTCAATCACGTGTGAACCGGCGAAGATGTCCTCGTATTCCAACAGGTCCGTCTCGTAGGCGAGCACCTGCTGCATGCGCAGCGCCCACTGCTGGTCCCAGGGCCGAGGCAGGCCGAGCGCCTCGTTCCACGCGGGGAGCTGGATCGCGCGGGCGCGGGCGTCGCGCGACAACGACACGGCGAGCATCTCGAGCACGATGCGCTGGACGTTGTTCTCGGGCTGCGCCTCGGTCAGGCCGAGCGAGTTCACCTGCACGCCGTAGCGGAACCGGCGGTGCTTGGGGTCCTGCACGCCGTAGCGCTCCAGGGTGATCTCGTCCCAGAGCCGCGTGAAGGCGCGCATCTTGCACATCTCCTCGATGAACCGCACGCCGGCGTTCACGAAGAAGGAGATGCGGGCAACGACGTCGCCGAACTTCTCCTGCGGCACCTGGCCGGAGTCACGCACCGAGTCGAGCACCGCGATCGCGGTGCACATCGCGTAGGCGACCTCCTGCGCCGGCGTCGCGCCGACCTCCTGCAGGTGGTAGCTGCAGATGTTGATCGGGTTCCACTTCGGCACGTTCGACACGGTCCACGCGACCATGTCGGTGATCAGCCGCAGCGACGGTCCCGGCGGGAACACGTACGTGCCGCGGGACAGGTACTCCTTGATGATGTCGTTCTGGGTCGTCCCGGACAGCGCCGACACCGACGCGCCCTGCTCCTCGGCCACCGAGACATACAGCGCGAGCAGCCACATGGCCGTCGCGTTGATCGTCATCGAGGTGTTCGCGTCCGCGAGCGGGATCTGGTCGAACAGCTGGCGCATGTCGCCGATGTGGCTGATCGGCACGCCGACCTTGCCGACCTCGCCCTTGGCGAGCTCGTGGTCGGGGTCGTAACCGGTCTGCGTCGGCAGGTCGAACGCCACGGACAGACCCGTCTGCCCCTTGGCGAGGTTCCGCCGGTACAGCGCGTTGGACGCCGCCGCCGAGGAGTGACCCGCGTACGTGCGCATCACCCAGGGGCGGTCGCGCTCTCGGTCGGCCGGGTAGGGCACGACAACCTCCCAAAAAGCAGCAACGTTGTTGCAAGCTGCGTTCGATTCCTAGAAGGGTACTGGCCGGTAACCAACGCGGCGCGTGCGATTGCTCACTGAATCGAACACTCGGAGCATCATGGAAGGGTGACGGGGATCTACCAGGTCTTGATCCTGAGCGTGGTCATCGGAGCGCTCGTCCTGCTGCTGAAGTACGTGTTCGGCGACGACCGCAGACCCGTCCCGGACCTCGACGGCACCGATTTCGGGTTGCTCAGCGAGGTCGCCGTCGTGCCGACCGAGGAAGCGGCGAACGTGCTGGTCCGCAGGCTCAAGGACAACGGCGTGCGCGCGACCCGATCGCGGCACACGCCCTATCGCATCATGGTTTTTCCAGCCGACGTTGCTAACGCCAGGCTGGTTCTGCGCGAGTGACAGACATGACCGCACGCATCGCGGACCTAGGTGAGGGCATCACGGTCGACGAGTTGCGACTCGCCACCCGCAACCACGGCATGCCGCTGGAAGCGTTGCGATACGACGTCACCCCCGCCGGGCTGCACTACCTGTTGATCCACTACGACATCCCGTTCGCCGACCCGTCGACGTGGCGGCTGGAGTTGCCGGATCGCGTCGTCGACCTCGACGAACTACGGGCGCTGCCCCGTGTCAGCCGGACCGTCACGCTCGAGTGCGCGGGTAACGGCCGGGCGCGCCTCACCCCACGACCGATCAGCCAGCCGTGGCTGGACGAGGCCGTCGGGTGCGCCACCTGGACCGGCACGCCGCTGGCGCCGCTGCTCGATCCAGTGCCCGACGACGCCGTCGACGTCGTGTTCACCGGCGCCGACCACGGTCTGGACCGCGGCGTCGAGCAGGACTACCAGCGGGCACTGTCCGTCGCCGAGGCGCAACGCGGCGAAGTGCTGCTGGCGTACGAGATGAACGGTCAGCCGTTGCTGCCGCAGCACGGTGCACCGGTGCGGCTGATCGTGCCCGGCTGGTACGGCATGACGCACGTGAAGTGGTTGCGCCGCATCGAGTTCTCGACCGAGCCCTTCCGGGGCTTCCAGCAGGCGGTGGCCTACCGGATCGATGACCAACCGGTCACCCGGATCCAGCCACGCGCGTTGATGATCCCGCCCGGCTTCCCGGACTTCATGAGCCGGCATCGAATCGTCGAAGCCGGCCATACGACCCTGACCGGCCGAACCTGGTCAGGGCGCGCGCCGATCATCCGGGTCGAGGTGACGACGGACGACCTGACCTGGCACGACGCCAAGGTCGCCCCGCCGCCGGAGCGGTACGCGTGGCAGCGCTGGGAGTACGGCTGGGATGCTCGGCCGGGTGACTACGTCCTGTCCGTTCGGGCGACGGACGCCGACGGCCACCAGCAGCCGGTCGACCAGCCGTGGAACTCGCAGGGCATGTCGAACAACATGGCCCAGCGAGTACCGGTGACGGTTAGGAACTGACCCGCTCGACGTTCGCGCCCAGCTTGCGCAGGTTCTCGACGAAGCCTGGGTAGCCGCGCTCGATGTGGAAGATCTCGTAGACCTCGGTTTCACCGTCGGCGACGAGGCCCGCGAGCACGAGACCGGCGCCGGCGCGAATGTCGGACGCCCACACGGGCGCGGACGACAGCTTCTCGACGCCGCGCACGACCGCGTGGTGGCCGTCCGTGCGCGCGTCGGCACCCAGCCGGATCATCTCCTCGATGAACCGGAACCTCGACTCGAAGAGGTTCTCGGTGATCATCGACGTGCCCTCGGACACCGCGGACAGCGTGATGGCGAACGGCTGGTTGTCGGTCGCGAAACCGGGGTAGGGCAGCGTCACGAAGTCGACGGCCTTCGGCCGGCCGTTCATGACGACCCGGAAGCCCTCGTCGTCCCCGCCCTCGAACAGGGTGACCTCGGCGCCCGCCATGCGGAGCTTCTCCAGCACGAGGTCGACGTGGTGCGGGTTGACGCCGCGCACTCGGATGTCGCCCTGGGTGATCGCGGCGGCGAAGCCCCACGTGGCGCCGACGATGCGGTCGCCGATGACGCGGTGCTCGGTCGGGTGCAGCGCGTCGACGCCGTGCACGGTCAGCGTGGACGTGCCCGCGCCTTCGATCTGCGCGCCCATCTGCTGCAGCATCACGCAGATGTCGACGATCTCCGGCTCGCGCGCGGCGTTGTCGATGATCGTGGTGCCCTTGGCCAGCACGGCGGCCATCAGGATGTTCTCGGTGGCACCGACGCTCGGGAAGTCGAGCCAGATCTGCGCCCCGTGCAGCCCCTCGGCCTCGGCGACGACGCATCCGTGCTCGATCTCGGAGGTGGCACCGAGCTTGCGCAGGCCGTTCTGGTGCATGTCCAGCGGGCGTGAGCCGATCGCGTCACCGCCGGGCAGCGCTACAACAGCCCGTTTGCACCGGCCCACCAGCGGGCCGAGCACGCAGACCGACGCACGGAGCTTGCCCATGGCCTCGGAGTTCGCCATGTGGTTGAGCTCGGCCGGGGTGGTGATCCTCGCCACGTCGCCTTCGATGTCCACATGACAGCCGAGGCTGCGCAGCACGTCCGCCATCAGCGGGACGTCCAGGATCTCCGGGCAGTTCGTGATGGTCGTGGTGCCCTCGGCCAGCAGGGCCGCGGCCATCAGCTTCAGCAC
Organism: Lentzea sp. NBRC 105346; assembly: GCF_030269605.1. Classification (GTDB taxonomy): domain Bacteria; phylum Actinomycetota; class Actinomycetes; order Mycobacteriales; family Pseudonocardiaceae; genus Lentzea. The sequence goes on along the minus strand of NZ_BSTQ01000004.1, from coordinate 405,120 downwards.
GCTGTTCTTGGCGCCGACGACGTCGACCTCGCCGACCAGCCGCGCGCCGCCGTGTACCCGGAAGTGCTCGCTCACCAAAGAACTCCTAGCTGTTGCCCCTGCGCGGCAATCCTACGGATCCGGCTTAGGGTGTGGTTGTGGCGGTGCATCTGACCAAGATCTACACACGCGTCGGCGACGACGGGACGACCGGCCTCGGCGACTTTTCGCGAGTGTCCAAGACGGACCCGCGCATCGAGGCATACGCGGACGTCGACGAGACCAATGCGTCCCTGGGCGTGGCGCTCGCGCTCGGCAATCTCGCCGAGGACGTGCACGAGGTCGTGCGGAAGGTCCAGAACGACCTCTTCGACGTCGGCGCGGACCTCTGCACGCCGATCGTCCCGGACCCGAAGTACCCGCCGTTGCGGGTCACCCAGGCGTACGTCGACCGGCTCGAGGGCTGGTGCGACCAGTTCAACGAGCGGCTCGGCAAGCTCGAGTCGTTCATCCTCAACGGCGGCACGCCCGGCGCGGCCCTGCTGCACCAGGCGCGCACCATCGCGCGACGCGCCGAGCGTCGCACGTGGGCACTGCTGGATGCCGATCCGGAACACACGAACGTACTGACGGCCAAGTACCTCAACCGGTTGTCAGACCTGCTGTTCATCCTGGCCCGGATCGCGAACCCCGACGGCGACGTGCTGTGGCAGCCGGGGGCACACGCCTAGTCAGGAAGCCCAGGGAATGGAACGGCCCGGAGGCGCTGACTCCAACCAGGACAGGAATCCTGTGAGCGCGTCCGGGCCCATCGCGATCTCGACCTCACCCACTGTGCTGCGGCAGCGAAGCACGGTCGCCCCCGCGGGCATGGCGTACGCCTCCGGTCCGGTGGGCTCACGCCGGGTGTCGATCTCCAAGCCATCTCTCGAGATCATCCGGTCCGGGCCCGAGCCGAGGCTGAGCACGCGGAACCAGGCGAACTCGTCGCCGCGGTAGTGGCCGACACCGAGGTGCCAGCCCCTGCCCTTGTCGTCGAACCGCTGGCGCAGCGCCACGTGGACGCCGCCCTCACGGAGCAGCCGGATGCGGCGCCAGGCGAAGTACCCGATGACGAGTGCGACGCCCAGCAGGATCAGTCCGGCAATCTCGGTGATCCCCACGGCTGCTCGCCCGCGTCCGTGCTCAGGCCGACTGTTCCACGGCGCGCACCTGCGCGGCCGCTCGTGCCCGCTCCGCCTCATCGGCGTCCTGGAGCTTCTGGCGGGCCCGCTCGATGTCGATCTCGCCGGCCAGCTCGGCGTCCTCGGCGAGGATGCTGACGCCCTCACCGGTCACCGAGAGGAAGCCTCCGTGCACCGCGGCGGTAACCAACTCGCCGTCCGTGGTGCGGATGCGCACAACGCCACCCTCGACCAGCTGGCCGAGCAACGGCTCGTGGCCGGGCAGGATGCCGATCTCGCCTTCGGTCGTCTGTGCGGACACCGAAGTGGCCACGCCGGACCACAGGCGGCGTTCCACGGCGACCAACTGCACGGTCATCTCGGCCACGCGTATCTCCCTCGTCGTCTGGAGTCAAAGCGCAGTCTAAACGGTCACGGACCGCAGTCGCGCATGAACCGGCTCCTCGACGAGTGTGGCCGTATCACCTGGCTCGGTCGCTACCGCCAATCGGGTCTTGGCAACCTTTCGAGCCGCCGCGGTGTCTACTGGACCAAGCGGCTCGGGGAGGGACGCGTGCAGGACTTCGAGGAGTTCGTCGCACTGAGGTCGCAGGCCCTGCTGCGCACGGCCTACCTGCTGTGCGGCGGTGACCAGGCGGCGGCCGAGGACCTGCTGCAGGACGTCCTGGAACGGTTGTACGGCAAGTGGAAACGCATCCGCGGCAACCACGAGGGCTACGCCCGGTCCGCGCTCGCCAACGCGGCCGCGAACCGCTGGCGGTGGCGTTCACGCAGACCCGAGGCGCCGCTGGAGTACGCGGGCGACCCCGCCGCACGAGGGCACGAACAGCGCGTGGTCGACCAGGACAGCGTCGTACGCGCGCTCGCCGAGCTGCCACGCGGGATGCGCGCGGTGCTGGTGCTCAGGTTCTTCGACGACCTAACGGAGGCCCAGACGGCCACCGCGCTCGGATGCGGCATCGGCACGGTGAAGAGCCAGACCTCACGCGGTCTGGCGCGGATGCGGGAGCTCATGGGTGAGGAGGTGCTGACGTGCAACTGAAAGACGCTCTCGAGGCCGCGACGGACAACATCGACGTGCGGCCGGGGTTCATCGGGGATGTCATGACGGGCGCGCGGCGCCGACGCACCCGCAACCGCGTCCGGCTCGCCGCCGTCATCGCGGTCGTCACCGGCCTCGTCGGCTTCGGCATCGGCCACGAGTGGCGATCGGACACCGGCGGCGCGACCGGCGTGGTGCCGAGCGGCGATGCGGACCGGATGGGCCTCGGCGCGGAGCCGGAGCGCGCGCACTTCCCCCTGCCGCGGGACGCCGCGAGGTTCGTGGTCGGCACGCCCGCGCCTCCGCCCGATGACAAGGCGATCCTGCAGGCGGCCGGCGTGCAGCGGGTCGACCTGTGGCGGCTGACGGCGTCGTTGGACAACGGGGAGTCCGTGCTGGTGACGAGCTTCTTCAGCCACGACGGCGTGCGTCTGGTCGGCGCGCTGTACCGGACCGCCGACGCGGTCGACGAGGTGCACGTGAGCCCGGTTGTGGCGACGTCGTCCTTGCCCGCCGTGCTGCCGCTGCCCCGCCGCGGCTGGGTCGTGGTGGACCTGGGCAGGCAGCTGAGCTATCGCACGAAGGCAGGCGAACCGTGGTCACCGCCCAAGGCCGATGCCGACGTGCTGCCCGTGGAAGCCACGCAGCTCCGGTTCTCCGACGGCCGCCGCTACACCGCCATCAGCCTCGTCGGATAGCCGAAGGGCCGCTCCCCTTGCGGGGAACGGCCCTTCGGTCAGCGGCAAAGCTCAGTTGCCGGCGAGCTTCTTGGCGTTGGCCTCGACGTCGTCAAGACCGCCGCAGGAGAAGAACGCCTGCTCCGGGTAGTGGTCGAACTCGCCCTTGCAGACGCGGTCGAACGCCTCGATCGTGTCCTTGATCGGCACGAACGAGCCCGGCTGGCCGGTGAACTTCTCGGCCACGATGAAGTTCTGGCCGAGGAAGCGCTCCAGGCGACGGGCGCGACCGACGAGGACCTTGTCCTCCTCGGAGAGCTCGTCCATACCGAGGATCGCGATGATGTCCTGCAGCTCCTTGTACTTCTGCAGGATCCGCTTGACCTCCTGGGCCACCCGGTAGTGCTCCTCGCCCACGATCGCCGGCTCGAGGATTCGAGACGACGACGACAGCGGGTCGACGGCCGGGTAGATGCCCTTCTGGGAGATCGGACGGGAAAGCTCCGTCGTCGCGTCCAGGTGGGCGAAGGTCGTCGCCGGCGCGGGGTCGGTGTAGTCGTCCGCGGGCACGTAGATGGCCTGCAGCGAGGTGATCGACTTACCGCGCGTCGAGGTGATGCGCTCCTGCAGCTCACCCATCTCGTCGGCCAGCGTCGGCTGGTAACCCACGGCCGAAGGCATGCGGCCCAGCAGGGTCGACACCTCGGAACCGGCCTGGGTGAACCGGAAGATGTTGTCGATGAACAGCAGCACGTCCTGGTTCTGCACGTCGCGGAAATACTCCGCCATCGTCAGGGCGGACAGCGCGACACGCATACGCGTGCCGGGCGGCTCGTCCATCTGACCGAAGACCAGGGCGGTGTCGCCGAGCACGCCCATCTCCTCCATCTCGAGGAGGAGGTCCGTGCCCTCACGGGTGCGCTCACCGACGCCGGCGAACACCGACGTACCGGAGAACTCACGCGCGATACGCGTGATCATCTCCTGGATGAGCACGGTCTTGCCGACACCCGCACCACCGAACAGGCCGATCTTGCCGCCCTTGACGTACGGGGTGAGCAGGTCGATGACCTTGATGCCGGTCTCGAGGATCTCGGTCTTGCCCTCGAGCTGGTCGAAGGCGGGCGCCTTGCGGTGGATGCCCCACTGCTCGCCGTCGCGGCCGAGGCCGGGCGAGTCGAGGCAGTCACCGAGGGCGTTGAAGACGTGGCCCTTGACGACGTCACCGACGGGCACCGAGATCGCGGCACCGGTGTCGGTCACGGTCGCGCCACGGACGAGACCGTCGGTCGGCTGCATCGAGATGCAGCGGACGAGGTTGTCGCCGAGGTGCTGCGCGACCTCGAGGGTCAGCGTCTTGGCGACCGCCTCGAAGGCGATCTCCGTGTGAAGGGCGTTGAACAGCTCGGGCACGGCGTCGCGCGGGAACTCCACGTCGACGACCGCGCCGATCACCCGAACCACACGGCCGGTGCGGGTGGTGGTGGCAGTAGCACTCATGTCACTCATCACTTCCTGCGCCACCGGTAAGCGCGGCAGCGCCACCGACGATCTCGCTGATCTCCTGGGTGATCTGGGCCTGACGGGCCGAGTTCGCCTGCCGGGTGAGGTTCCGGACCAGCTCCGTCGCGTTGTCCGTCGCGGCCTTCATGGCCGTGCGGCGCGCCGCCGACTCCGACGCCGCCGCCTCCAGCATCGCGGAGAACAGGCGGGTCTTGATGTACTTCGGCAGCATCGCGCCGAGCAGCGCCTCGGCACTGGGCTCGAAGTCGTACACCGCGCGCGGCCCGGTGGGACGCTCGCCGGTGTACTCGACCTCCATCGGGGCGATCCGCTTGGCGGTCGGCACCTGGCTCAGCATCGACTGGAACTCGGTGTACACGACGTGGACCTCGTCCACACCGAGCACGCCGTCGGGGCCGGGGTGGTCGCCCTCGTCGTCACTGCCGCGCATGAACGCCTCGATGACCTCTTCGGTCGCCTCGACGGCGTTGACGTACTGCGGCGTCTGCGAGAAACCGCTCCACGAGCCCGCGATCGGGCGGCGGCGGAACGAGTAGTACGCGACACCCTTGCGGCCGAGCACGTAGAGCACCGGCTCCTTGCCCTCGGACCGGAGCAGCGAGATGAGCTGCTCCGTCGCCTTGAGCACGTTGGCGTTGTAGCCACCGCACATGCCCTTGTCGCTGGTCACGACGAGGACCGCGGCGCGCTTCGGGTCCTTGCGCTCGGTCAGCAGCGGGTGGTCGAGGTTCGCCGAGGCCTCGGCCAACGCGGAGAGCACCGTGGTGATCTCGTCCGCGTAGGGACGCGAGGCCGCGACCCTGGTCTGCGCCTTGGCGAGGCGAGACGTGGCGATGAGCTCGTACGCCTTCGTGATCTTCTTGGTCGAGTTGACCGTTCGGATCCGTTGACGCAGCTCGCGAATCTGTGCGCCCATGGCTCAGTTCACTTCTTCGCCGGCTCGGGGCGGTGAACCTTCACCGACTCGTGCCCGACCTTGTCCGCGTCCATCGCCTTGGCCGGCGCCTCGTTCACGATCGTCGTGCCGTCCGAAGCGGTGAACTGCTTCTTGAACTCGCTGACAGCGTCGACAATGCGCTTCTTGGCGTCGTCGGACAACTTCTTGGTCTCGACGATGTCCTTGAGGACGTCCGCGTTGTTGCGGCGCATCGAGTCCTTGAAGTCCGCGACGAACCGGCGGATGTCGGCGACCGGCACGTCGTCCAGGTGGCCCTTGGTGGCGAGGAAGATCTCGACGACCTGCTCCTCGACCGGCACCGGCGAGTACTGCGGCTGCTTGAGCAGCTCGACCAGGCGGGCACCGCGGTCCAGCTGGGCGCGCGACGCGGCGTCGAGGTCGGACGCGAACGCGGAGAACGCCTCCAGCTCGCGGAACTGCGACAGGTCCAGACGCAGCGAGCCCGCGACGTCCTTCATCGCCTTGATCTGCGCGGCGCCACCGACGCGGGAGACCGAGATACCGACGTTCACGGCCGGACGGACACCGGCGTTGAACAGGTCGGACTCGAGGAAGCACTGACCGTCGGTGATGGAGATGACGTTGGTCGGGATGTACGCCGACACGTCGTTCGCCTTGGTCTCGATGATCGGCAGACCGGTCATCGAACCGGCGCCCATCTCGTCCGAGAGCTTCGCGCAACGCTCGAGGAGGCGCGAGTGCAAGTAGAAGACGTCACCGGGGTACGCCTCGCGGCCCGGCGGGCGGCGCAGCAGCAGCGAGATCGCGCGGTACGCCTCGGCCTGCTTGGTCAGGTCGTCGAACACGATCAGGACGTGCTTGCCCTGGTACATCCAGTGCTGGCCGATGGCGGAGCCGGTGTACGGCGCCAGCCACTTGAAGCCGGCCGAGTCCGAAGCCGGGGCGGCGACGATCGTCGTGTACTCGAGCGCGCCCGCCTCCTCCAGCGCGGTCTTGACGCCCGCGATGGTGGAGCCCTTCTGGCCGATGGCGACGTAGACGCAGCGGACCTGCTGCTTGGGGTCGCCCGACTCCCAGGCCTTCTTCTGGTTGATGATCGTGTCGATGCAGACCGCGGTCTTGCCGGTCTTGCGGTCACCGATGATCAGCTGGCGCTGGCCGCGGCCGATCGGGGTCATCGCGTCGATGGCCTTGATGCCCGTCTGCATCGGCTCGCCGACCGGCTGACGCTCCAGCACGGTCGCCGCCTGCAGCTCCAGGGCGCGGTTGTCGTCGGCGACGATGTCGCCGAGGCCGTCGATCGGGCTGCCCAGCGGGTCCACGACGCGGCCGAGGAAGCCGTCGCCGACCGGCACCGAGAGGACCTTGCCGGTCCGGCGGACCTCCTGGCCCTCCTCGATCTTGTCGAAGTCACCGAGGATGACCGCGCCGATCTCGCGAACATCGAGGTTCAGCGCGACGCCGAGCACACCACCGGGGAACTCGAGGAGCTCGTTGGTCATCGTGCCCGGGAGGCCTTCGACGATGGCGATGCCGTCGTAGGTCTCGGAGACGACACCAACCTCTTCCCGGCTGACCTCCGGGGAGTAGCTCGAGACGTACTTCTCGATCGCACTGCGGATCTCGTCCGACGAGATCGTCAGCTCCGCCATGTCGTTCCTGCTCTCACTTCTTCGTTCTAGGAAAAGGGCTCGTGGGCTAGCTGGCGAGGTTGCGGCGCACTGCCGCCAACCGGCCTGCGACGCTTCCGTCGATGACCTCGTCGCCGATCTTGATCTGCAGTCCGCCCTGCAGTGCGGGGTCGACCTCGACGTGCAGCGCGATCGGGCGCGAGTAGATCGTGGTCAGCGTCGCCGTCAGTCGGTCCACCTGCTCGGCGGTCAGCTCGACCGCGCTGGTGACGTGGGCGACGGACCGCTCGCGGCGCTTCGCGGCCAGTTCGGCGAGCTCGGTGAGCCCGTCGACGACGCGCAGTCCGCGGGGCAGCCGGACCAGCTGGTCGACCAGGGTCTTGGTGACCGGCTCGACCTTGCCCTCGACCAGTGAGTCGATCAGCTCGGCCTTGCCCTCGGCCGAGGCGGCCGGGTCGGCGAGCAGGAGCTCCAGCTCTTGGTTGCCGGCCACGATGCGGCCGAGCCGGAAGAGCTCGTCCTCGACCGCGTCCAGGCGGCCGTCGCGCTCGGCGCGCACCAGCAGCGCGGTGCGGCCCAGCGACTCGATGCCGTCGAGCAGTTCCCGCGGGCTGGACCAGCGGGCGGTGACCACCGCGACCAGGACCTGCAGCGTCGAGCCCTGGAGCTTGCCGTCGAACAGGCCGCGCACGAGCTGTTCCCGGCCGGCCGGGTCGGACGACGCGTCGGCGAACGCCCGGCGCAGCTGCGGCTGCTCGGCGAGCACGCGCAGCACGGCGAACAACTCTTCGCCGAGCTTCGTGAGCTCACCGGTGTCCTTGGTGGCGTCGGCCAGCTCCAGCAGCCGCAGTTCCGCGGCTGCCAGAGCTTCACGACTTGCGGCATGCAACGTCATCGGCTGCCTCTACTTGCTTGCCGGCGCCGCGACGGCGTCCAGCTCGTTGAGGAAGCGGTCGACGGTGCCGCGGCGGCGGGCTTCGTCCTCGAGGGACTCGCCGACCACCTTGCTGGCCAGCTGCACGGCGGTGCGGCCGAGGTCGGCGCGGAGCTCCGCGACGATCTGGGCGCGCTGCGCGTCCAGCTGGTGCTGGCCCTGCGCGACGATCCGGGCGGCTTCGGCCTGGGCCTGCTCCCGCAGCTCGTCGATGATCTGCTGGCCCTCGGCCCGCGCGTCATCGCGGATGCGCGCGGCCTCGGCACGAGCCTCGGCCAGCTGCTCCTTGTACTGCGCCAGCAGCTTCTGAGCCTCGGCCTGAGCCCGCTCCGCCTTCTCGATGCCACCCTCGATCTTGGCCGTCCGCTCCGCGTACAGCGCCTCGAACCTCGGGGAAACGAACTTCGAGATGACGAAGAGCAGGAGCAGGAACGAGATCAGGCCGAGGATGATCTCTGCCGTGTGCGGGATGACCGGGTTGATCCCGCCTTCCGCACCCAAAATCAGGGTTTTCACCACGACGTCTCCTTACGCGAGGAAGTGCTGATCAGCCGCCGGTCGCGATGAAGTACACGACGAAGCCGAGCAGCGCGAGCACCTCGACGATGGCGAAGGTGGTCCAGGCGAGGCCGAGCAGAACGCCGCGGGCCTCGGGCTGACGGGCGGTGCCGTTGATGACCGAGGAGAAGATCAGACCGACGCCGATGCCGGGGCCGATCGCAGCGAGGCCGTAACCGATGGCGGCAAGGCCCTTGTTGCTCATGACTTCAGCGCCCTGGGCAAGAACGATAGCTGCGCTCACTTGTGCTGTTCCCTTTCCAACTCGGTCCGCGAAGGCTCGCGGATCGGAGGCTTAGTTGTTATCTCTCAGTGCTCTTCAGCCAGCGCCATGCCGATGTAGCTGGCCGACAGCAGAGCGAAGATGTATGCCTGCAGCACCATGATCAGCGCTTCGAGGAAGGTCAGCGCGATGGCGAAGATGAACGCGACCGGGGCGACGACGATCATCGCTCCGCCGTGAAGCAGCAGGAACTCACCCGCGAGCGTGAACACCAGAAGCAGCAGGTGTCCCGCGAACATGGCGGCGAAAACTCGGATCGCCAGCGTGAGCGGGTTCATGATGAACTTCTGGAAGAACTCGATCGGAATCATCAGCGGCAGCACGAACCAGGGCGTGCCCGGCGGAATCGTCTGGTGCTTGAGGTAGCCCAGGAATCCGTGGCGCTTGAACCCGACGAAGTGGTAGACCGGGTAGACGACCAGCAGTGAGACCGCCAGCGGGAACCCGATGTGCGCCATCGTGGGGAACTGGATGAACGGGATGAGTCCGAAGATGTTGTTCACCAGGATGAAGGTGAACATCGTGATAATGAGCGGAACGAAAGGCTTGAAGTCCTTCGCACCGATCTGCTCACGGGCGATGCCGTTGCGGCCGACGTCGTAGAGCGACTCGGCGGCGAACTGGAACTTGCCGGGCACCAGCTTGAGATTGCGGGTGGCGGCAACGAAGAAAGCGCCGATGATCAGGATCGACAGCACCAGGAGGACCATCGGCTTCGTGACGCTGCCGAAGATCGCCGGAGGGAAGAAGTCCTGCACACCGGGTGGGGTGAACTCTTCGGCAGCCAGCACCAACTTGGTCACTGTGTTCCTTCCGGTTCTCCCGGCCGGCGTTCACTCCGCCGGGGGAATCGTCACGATCTGGACTTAACGTACCTTACGGTTCGCAAGCGACTGCCAGAGGCACCCCCTGAGGCGGGTGTCCCTGGTATGGGCGGACCTTATCAGCGGGGGTCAGACACCATCTGAGGTGGGCACGACCATCTGGCTCCGGGACCGCTTCGAGGCCCTGGCCTCCATGTACGCCGTCACGATGACCGTCGCCGCCATCGTGAGACCGAGTGCCGTCGGATGCAGCCAGTCCTGGCCGCGCAACAGCAGCAACGCCACGAACAACACGATCAGCTTCCCCATGAACCCGGCCAGCGCCGCACCCATGACGATCATCGGATCGAGATCCGCGGTCTTGCGCATCAGAAACAGAGTCGCGAGCGCCGAGGCGCAGGCGATGCCACCGCCGACGAGGGCACCGAACAGACCGCGCGTTCCCCAGATGAGGGTCGACGCGATCACGCCCACGACCACGGTGCCGAGCGCGACCCACACGGCTGCCTTGAACATCTCGCCGGCCAGCCGTTGCACGACCCTCGCGTGCGTGACGTCGTCGTCGCTCATGGGTTCAGAGTCTAGGTAGTCACGACTTCCGCGCTTCACGCAGCCTCGGGATCGCGGAGACGAAGACCGCGACGATGAGGCCGATGACCAGGAACGTCACCACGATGATGGGGTCGAACAGCGTCAGCGCCACGGCACCGAACGCGAGCACGCCGGCCCACAGGTAGATGAGGAGCACCGCGCGCCGCTGTGAATGACCGATCTCCAGCAGCCGGTGGTGCAGGTGCATCTTGTCCGCGGAGAACGGGCTCTGGCCGCGGGCGGTGCGCCGCACGACGGCCATCAGCAGGTCCAGCAGGGGCACGAAAAGCACCGCCGCGACCACGATCAGCGGGCTGAGCAGACCGAGCAGGTCGGCCGCGGGCCGACTGCCCACGTTGATCTTGCCGGAGGCGCTGGTGGTGGCGGCCGCGAGCATGAGGCCGATCAGCATCGATCCCGAGTCGCCCATGAAGATGCGCGCGGGGTTGAAGTTGTGCGGCAGGAAGCCCAGGCAGGCGCCGGCGAGCGTGGCCGCGATGAGCGCGGGCGGGTAGGCGTCGACCGAGCCCTCGTTCTGCACGAGCAGCCCGATGGAGAACGCGCACGTGGCGCCGGCCGCGATGAGCCCGATGCCGGCCGCGAGCCCGTCCAGCCCGTCGACGAAGTTCATCGCGTTGATCATCGTGACGGCGAGCAGCACGGTGAGCAGCGCGCCCTGGTTCTGGTCGAGCGAGATCGTGGCGCCGCCACCCCACGGCACCCACGCGAGCATCCACTGCAGACCGAACAGCACGAGGATGCCCGCGGCCGTCACCTGCCCGGCGAGCTTGGTGAGCGAGTCCAGTTCGAACCGGTCGTCGATGACGCCGACCAGCACGATGACGCCGCCGGCGATGATCACGCCGATCGGGTCGTTGGAGAAGTCGAACGCGGCCCGCAGCACCGGCAGCTGGTGCGCCAGCAACATGCCGCCGAGCACGCCGCCGTAGATCGCGAGCCCGCCCATGCGCGGCATCGGCTGCACGTGCACGTCGCGCTGCCGCGGGTACGCGACCGCGCCGATGCGGAACGCGAGCAGGCGAACCATGCCGGTGAGCAGGAAGGTCACCACGGCGGCGGTCAGGCCGACGAGGAAGTACTCCCGTACCGGCAGGACGAAACTCGAGGCACCCACGGCGGGAAGGTTCTACCAATCTATCGATGTGGTCTGTCCGGCCTACGCTACCGCGCAGACCAAGATCCACTACTGGGCGACCTGGACCTCGATGCCGAGCACCTCGTTGACCTCAGCTGTGCTGACCGCGCCTTCGCGCAGGACGAGCGCGTCGGGCCCGGTCAGGTCGACGATCGTGGAGGCGATGTTCTCCCCGCTGGGCCCACCGTCCAGATAGACCGGAACGCTGTCGCCGAGCTGGTCGCGCGCTTCCTGTGCACTGGCGGCCGGCGGGTGCCCCGTCTTGTTCGCACTGGACACGGCCATCGGGCCGACGTCGCGGAGAAGTTCGAGCGCCACCGGGTGCAGCGGCATGCGGAGCATCACCGTGCCGCGCGTCTGCCCGAGGTCCCACGCCAAGCTCGGCGCGTGCGGCAGCACAATGCTGAGTCCACCCGGCCAGAACGCCTCGATGAGCGCCCGCGCCTGCCGCGGCACGCTGAGAACGAGTCCGTCGATCGTGGTCCAGGAACCCACCAGCACGGGCACCGGCATGTCCGGCCCGCGCCCCTTGGCCTCCAGCAGACTCCGCACCGCTTCCGCGTCGAACGCGTCGCACCCGATGCCGTACACCGTGTCCGTCGGCATGACGACGAGGCGCCCACTGCGCACCGCGCCCGCGGCGGCGGCCAGGCCGGCCGATCGGTTGCTCGGTTCGCTGCAGTCGTAGACCGTGCTCACCTCGCAGAGGGTAGTCCTACGGTTTTGCCGGGTGCGCAACGGTGTTCCACGTGGACGCCGTGGAGCTGCGCTTGCGTTCTCACTTCCGGTGTTCGCGGGTTCCCTTACCAGGAGAAAGTTTTAGCTCAAACGGTTGTAAGTAGTAGTTCTCATCCCCCATCCGGGTGCATCGCTGTATGGTCAAGTGCCGAACACAGAGTGCAACCGGGGAGGGTCCGCACTGTGACCGCGCAGTCCAGTCCGCAGGAGAGCTCACAGGCTTACGCCTTCGAGCAGTACAACGAGCAGTCCGGTGGCCCCTTCATGGGCTTCATGACCGGCGGCATCAGCACCATCATCGCGGCCACGAAGTCGATCGCCGCGGCCAACGAGGCCGGCGCACTCGCGACCGATCCACACGCCATCGACAGCGCGATCAAGAAGCTCGACGAGTTCCAGGGAGTCCTGGAGAAAATCCAGCGCCGGTCGCATGTGCTCGCGGTCAAGACACCGTTGGGCGGCGGCTACGCCGACCAGGTTGCCGGGGTGAACCAGGAGGTTGGGCAGCTGGCACGAACCCAGGTCGTCCCCGACCTGAACAAGGCGATCGACGCGCTCAAGGCTGAGATCGAGAAGAGCCGCAAGTCCTACCACAACGTGGAAGCCGCGCACTCCGACACGTTCAACAAACTCTGACAGGAAGTCATGATTCGCACTCGTATCGCCATTGTCGGACTCGCGCTGCTCGCCACCGCCTGCACGGGCGGCAAGACCGAGGGCAGCGCGACGACAGGCACCCCCACCCAGGACACGCCTACGTCCACCAGCAGCGCAGCCGGCGACGGGAAGCTCGCGAGCGTCAAACCTTGCGAGCTGATCAGCAGCAGTGAGGCCACCACGCTCGAACTCAAGTCACCAGAAGCGCGGCGTGCGGCCGGCACCGACACCTGCGAATGGACCGGCACCAACCGCGGAGGGCTGACGGTTTCGATCGACCTGAAGCAGGGCGCCGATGACTACAACTTCGCGGGTGACACGAAGGTCCCAGTGAAGGCCGGGAAGTACGAGGGCTACAAGGTGCCCGCTGCCAAGGGAGACAAGGGAGTCTGCGACGTGGTGATCGCAGTGACGGGTTCGTCGAGCGTGCTGCTGGTCGGTCAAACGTCGCTGAGCGCACCGGACACCGAGAAGGCGTGCGAACTCGCGACCAAGTCAGCTGAACTGGTCGCCGCCAAACTCTGATCGAAGCCATATCCCGAGGGGGGATGCACGATGGCGCACAACACACCGCGGGTTCCACCGCCCAACGCGCACTACCCAGGTCAGAGCCACGCGGCGATGAACCAGCAGGTCAGTCAGAACAACGATCCTGGTGCGGCTGGGGAGATCGCCGCCGAGTGGAAGGCGATCGCGAGCGACCTCACCGAGGTCGCGGTCGGACTCAACACCGTCGTCAATGGACTGAGCGCGGGGTGGACCGGTCAGGCCGGTACGGCGGCTCGGCAGGCGCTCACCAAGGTAGGCAACTTCACCGACAAGATGTCGGAGACGTTCACGTCCACCGGCAACTCGATTCAGTCCCAGGCGGACGCGGCCGAGAAGGCGAAGAACAGCTTCCCCAAGGAAGAGCCGTACGACCCGAAGGCGATGCTCAAGGACGCGGCCACGAGCATGAACCCGTTCAAGATGGCCACGCTGCCCTTCGACATGATGGAGCAGCGCGACAAGTCCCAGGCCGCCAAGGCCGAGGCCGAGCGCGTCATGCAGGAGCGGGACAACTCGATGGCGGCCGCGGCGGCGCAGATGCCGACGTTCGAGGACACACCGCAGGTCACCAACCAGCAGCAGGGCACAACGCAGGCGAGCAGCACGACCTACGGCACGACGACGAGCTCGGTGAACTCGAACCAGCCGTTCACGGGCATGCCGCCGGGCACGGGCGACAACTCGACGCGCCCCTCGTGGACCGCGCCGCCCGTCACGCCGCCGTCGACCCCGCCCGGCAATCCGGGCATCCCGCCGGGCAACCGGCCTCCGGTCAACCAGCCGGGTCCGTTCATCCCGCCGGGCGGACGCCTCAACCCGAACGACCCGCGCAACCCGATGCGCGGTGGCCCCGGAGGACGTCCCGGCATGCCGGGTGGTCCTGGTGGCCGAGGCATGGGCGGCCCCGGTGGTCGCGGCGCGGGCGCGTTCGGCCCGGCAAACCCCGGCGCCAAGGCAGGTGGGTTCGGCCCCGCAAACCCTGGTGCTGGAACGGGTGCACACGGTCCTGAAGGGACGGCTGCCGGTCGCGGTGGCACGGCTGGAAAGCAAGGCGCGCCAGGTGGCATGGGTGGCGGCGGCGGACACGGGCAGGGCGCGGAGGACAAGGAACACAGGTCCACGTACCTGCTGCCGTCCGACGAGTACTTCGACGACGACCGCATGGTCGCTCCCCCGGTGATCGGCGGATGAGGAACATAGCGACGCTCTCCCTGCCCGCGTTCGAGGTTCTCTGGGAGGACCTGCGGGCGGGGAGCATCCCGCACCCCTTCGACATCCAGTCGCACGGCGAGACCGTCGAGGAACGGGCCCGCATCAAGAAGGCCGTCCACTCCGACCTGGAAAGCCGCAACCTCGCCAGGCGCGGCCGTCCCGAGCCGGAGCTGGAGGACGCGCTGATGTTGCTGGCACGCCCGGAGTTGCGCATCGTCGCGCTGGGCATGCCGGACACGAGCGCGGACACGCTGCTGCGCGCATCCGTTGTGGCACGGGGAAGTTACGCCGTCCTCGCCACCCAGGACGACCGCGCGGTCAACCTGAGCCTGGTGCCGGACAACGCGCTCATCCCCGCGCTCGTCAACCTGCTGCCGCCGATGCGCCCCGGCCCCGGCAAGCCCGTGACGCTGCCGATCGAGGCGCTCAAACCCCAAGAGCAGCAAGGCATCCGGCAGACGGTGCGCAGCACCGCGAACCAGGACGTCCAGCTGTTCCGGCAGATGATGTCGACCCCGCCGATCGGCACCGGGCACTTCACGGTCACCCTGGAACAGGGCCGCACCAAGAAGAACTTCCCGCCGGTCACGTGGATCGACACCGAGGCGGGCCGCTACCTGAACACGCCGGGCCGCACGCCGGAGTGGATCACCGTGGCACCGGCCGACAACAACGGTCTGGCCCGCCAGCTCAGCCAGGTACTCTCACTGACCAGCCAGCGCTGAACACTCAAGCCTTGCGGGCGGTCGCGAACCGCGGCCGGCCCGCCAGGTCCTTGTGCCCCTGCACATCCGTGAGCACCCGCCGAGCGGCCAGCAGCGAAGGCACCGACGAACCGTGCGTGTCGTCGTGCTCGATCCCGACGTACCCACCGGGCCGAAGCCACCGGGCGGCAGCGGACACGACACAACGGATCACGTCCAGCCCGTCCGCGCCGGAGAACACGGCCTCGTGCGGATCGTGCACCCCGACCTCGGGCTGCACGTCGGTTCCCTCTGGCACATAAGGAGGATTGCACACCACGAGATCCACCGAACCGTCCAGATCGGACAGCAGAGTGGGATCGCACGCGTCCCCGGACAGCAACGAGATCGGCGTGTCTCCGGCGGCCCTCCGCTCATCGGCGTTGCGCCGCGCCCACGACAGGGCGGACGAGGACCGCTCCACGGCGTAAACCCGAGCGTCGGGACGAGCGTTGGCCAGCGACAGGGCCAGCACACCGGACCCCGTGCAGAGGTCAATGATCACCGGGGGGGCGTCCGGCAGCACCGAAAGTGCCCACTCGAAGAGCAGCTCGGTCTCGGGCCGGGGCACGAAGACTCCTGGCCCGACGGAGACCGAGATGGCGCCCATGGCCGACCAGCCGGTGATGTGCTGCAGTGGTTCCCGCAACGCGCGGCGCCGCACCAGCTTGTGCAGCGCCTCGATCACCGGCGGGTCGACGAGCGGGATCAACGGCAGCCGGCCGCGTTCGACCCCGAGCACGTGGGCCGCCAGCAGCTCGGCGTCGACTCGCGGGGAGTCGACGCCGGCCGCGGACAACATGCGCTCGGCTTCCAGAATGGCCAGGCGGAGCGGCTGCCTAGAGGAGATCATCAGAAGTTGATCATATGCCCGGCGAGGCCGTGCACCGCTTCCTTCACCGCTTCACCGAGGGTCGGGTGCGCGTGGACGTTGCGGGCGACCTCGTGGACGGTCAGGTCCCACTGCTGCGCCAGGGTCAGCTCGGGCAGCAGCTCGGTCGCCTCGGGGCCGATGATGTGGCCGCCGAGCAGCTCGCCGTACTTGGCGTCGCTGATCAGCTTCACGAAACCGCCGAAGTCGCCGAGGCCGTGGGCCTTTCCGTTGGCGGTGAAGGGGAACTTCGCGACCTGGACGTCGAAGCCCTTCTCCCGTGCCTGCGCCTCGGTGTAGCCGAACGACGCGATCTGCGGCTGGCAGTAGGTCGCCCGCGGGATCATCACGTAGTCGAGCTCCATGGTCTCGGCGCCCGCGATGGTCTCGGCGGCGATGACGCCCATGGACTCGGCGGCGTGCGCGAGCATCAGCTTCGCGGTCACGTCACCGATGGCGAAGATGTGCGGCACGTTGGTGCGGCAGAAGCCGTCGATGTCGATGGCGCCGCGGTCGGTCAGCTTCACGCCGGTGTTCTCCAGGCCGTAGCCCTCGACACGCGGCTGGAAACCGATGGCCTGCAGCACCTTGTCGGCTTCCAGGACTTCCTGCGAGCCGTTCTTGGACACCGTCACGCGCACCGACGGGCCGGACTCGTCGATCGACTCCACGCGAGTGCCGACCCGCACGTCGATGCCCAGCTTCTTGTAGCGCTTGAGCAGCTCGGTGGACACCTCGGCGTCCTCGAGCGGCACCATCCGGTCGAGGAACTCGACGATGGTCACCTTCACGCCGTAGTTGTGCAGCACGTAGGCGAACTCGACGCCGATGGCCCCCGCCCCGGCGATGATGATCGAACCGGGGAGGTCCTCGGTGAGGATCTGCTCCTCGTAGGTCACCACGCGGTCCGACTTGGACGTGCCCGGCAGCATCTTGGTCGTCGCGCCGACGGCGATGATGGCGTTGTTGAACGTGACGGTCTCGCCGTTCACGGTCAGCGTGTGGTCGTCGATGAACTGCGCCCAGCCGTTGTACTCCTGGATGCCGTTCTTCTTCATCAGGAAGTGCACGCCCTTGACGCGCCCGTCCGCGACCTTGCGCGAACGCCGGTAGGCCTCGCCGTAGTCGAAGCTGACCGAGCCGTCGACCTTGATGCCGTACGTCTTCGCCTCATGGGTGAAGATGTGCGCCAGCTCCGCGTTGCGCAGCAGCGCCTTGGACGGGATGCAGCCGACGTTCAGGCAGACGCCGCCCCAGTACTTCTCCTCGACGATGGCGGTCTTCAGCCCGAGCTGAGCCGCCCGGATCGCGGCGACGTACCCGCCGGGACCCGCACCCACGACGACGACATCAAAGTGTGCGCTCATGGGCACAGACACTAGTTGGCGAGCTGTTCGGTGAAGAACTCAACCGTCCGTTTCCACGCGTCGGCGTTCGCGGCCGCGTTGGCCTCGGGCGACCCGCCGTAGGAGAACGTGACACCCGGCCCCGGACCCAGCAGTTCGGTTGCCGGCCGGTGCGGCGGGCCCGCGATCAGGTGTCCTGCCTCGGTGTACACGATGTGCTCGTACGGGAACGGGTGACTGTGCGCCGCCAGCCGTGTCTCGGCGACCTCGCTCAGCTCCTCGCACGGCCAGCCGTCGTCGAGCGCGGACGAGATGAGCAACACACCGCCAACGATGCGTTCGACCGGGATCTCGCACTCCTCGGGAATGCCGTCCGAAGTGTCGAACGCGAGCCGCAACGGCACGGGCTCGTCGTTCACGATGTGCTCGCGCAGCTCGTCGGACACGTAGTACGGCAGGTACGGCAGCGGCTCGCCCTGCCATGTCCACGCCGCGGCCTCATAGGACAGCTTCTGGATCAGGTTCGTGCCCGGCCCGATCCCCTGCGTCACGACGCCGCTGCCCACCACGCTGACGACCGCCCGCACCTCGGGGTAGTGGGCGCCGACCAGCAACGCCAGCTCGCCGCCACGCGACGCGCCCACGACGCCGATGTCACCGGCGCGCTCGGACAACCACTCGATCGCGGTGCCGAAGTACTCCAACGGGACGTCCACGAGGTGCTCGGGCAGACCCGGCATGCCGAAGTGAGCCAGTGCCAGCGCGGCGAACCCGTGCCCGGCGAGCAACGCCGCGTCGAGCTCGTGCAGCCCGCCCTCGGACCCGCTGAGCACGATGACGCCGGGGTACGAGTCCTCGTCATCCGGCTCGAACAGCACGGCGACCAGGCCGTTCTCGTTCACCTCTGTGCGCCGAACGCCGGTGGGCACCTTCTGCCGGTTCAGCTCGATCTCGCCGACGTCGTCCACGGACAGCACGGTCGGCCCAGGCTGGCCGCCAGTGTGCTCCAACGACCAGAACAACCCCATCGGGTCAACGCCGTGGTAGCTACCCTCGATCGGCGCGTGCCTGGTCAGATCGACGCAGCCGCGCTCGTCGGCGAGGAACGTCGCGTGCGACGACCGATCGCCGGTGTTCACCCGGACGGTGACCTTCTCGTCCGGCGGCAGTCCGACGACGAGTATGTCCAGATCCGTGTCCAGGGGCGCTGACTGCGGGTTCACCAGGATCTCGGCCATCGCGCGCCCCTCTCACGTCACCCGCCTGCGAGCCGCTCCGCCCGATCGGCGGCCGCAAGCGCGTCCAGCACCGCGTCCAGGTCACCGTCGAGCACCTGGTCAAGATTATGTGCTTTGTACCCGACCCGGTGATCGGAAATGCGTGACTCGGGGAAGTTGTAGGTCCGAACCCGCTCGGACCGGTCCACGGTCCGAATCTGCGTGCGCCGCGCGTCCGACTGCTCCTGCTGCTTCTGCTCCTCGGCGAGCGCCGCGAGCCGGCTCTGCAGCACCTGCATCGCGCGAGCCTTGTTCTGCAGCTGCGACCGCTCGTTCTGGCACGACACGACGATGCCCGTGGGCAGGTGCGTGATGCGCACGGCGGAGTCAGTCGTGTTGACCGACTGTCCCCCCTTGCCGGACGACCGGTAGACGTCGATGCGGAGGTCGTTCTCGTTGATCTCGACCTCCCCGGCGACCTCCTCGGCCTCGGGGAACACGAGCACGCCGGCCGCAGACGTGTGGATCCGTCCCTGCGACTCGGTGACCGGCACGCGCTGCACGCGGTGCACACCGCCCTCGTACTTCAGCCTGCTCCAGACCCCGTCCGGGCCGGCCGCCTTGGCCTTGATCGCAACCGTGACGTCCTTGAACCCGCCAAGGTCGGAGTCGGTGCCGTCGAGAATGTCGACCTTCCACCCCTGCCGCTCGGCGTACCGCGTGTACATCCGCAGCAGGTCCCCGGCGAACAGTGCGGACTCCTCGCCGCCTTCACCGGACTTGATCTCGAGCAACACGTCGTCCCCGTCGTGCGGGTCACGCGGCAACAGCAGCTCGGTGAGCTTCTCCTCCAGCTTGGGAAGCTGCTCTTCGAGCTGCCTGGCCTCGTCGGCGAACGCGGCGTCCTCGGTGGCCAGCTCCTTGGCCGCCTCAAGGTCGCTCTTGGTCTGCTCGATCTCGCGAGCCGTCTTCACAATGGGCCCAAGCGCGGCGTACCGCTTACCCAGCTTGCGCGCCCCAGCCTGATCGGCGTGGACCGAGGGGTCCGCGAGCTTCTTCTCGAGCTCGTCGTACTCGGCGAGCAGGGCGTCCAACGGCTGCGTCACTTCAGGCTCCTGTTTGAAGGTAGGCGGAGACGACAACGGCGCCCGCCCGGACAACTCCGGTGCGGGCGCCGTTTACGCAGCTACTTGCCCTTGCGCTTGCCGTAGCGGGCCTCGAAGCGCGCAACGCGGCCACCGGTGTCCAGAATCTTCTGCTTGCCCGTGTAGAACGGGTGGCAGTTCGAGCAGACCTCGACGTGCACGGAGCCGGAGGTCTTGGTGCTCCGGGTGGTGAAGGTGTTGCCGCAACCGCAGGTGACCTCGGTGGTCACGTACTCCGGGTGGATACCAGACTTCAACGTCTCGCCCTTTCTGATGTGGCCGCCGGGTCCCGTCCGCATGCGTGCGGGCATCACGGGTGAACCGGAGCCGGACTCGACCGATTAGTTTGCCAGACCGTCCAACACCGGCCAAAACGTGGTTGTTCCCGTGGTTGAAGTCACAACCGTTCGTCGCCTGGGATCGGCCGTTTGGCGCAAGGGGTAACCGTTCGACCACATACAGGCAGTAGAGCCCCTCCACAGCACCCACACTGTGTGCGTGTTCTGCACAGCCGAACGTCCCTTGAGCCTCTCCAGGTGGCTCGCCGTGCCGTTCCTGTTCGCCAGCGCCGTGTACGGCCTGCTGGGCGTAGCGGGACTGGCCACCGGGTCGTTCGCCGCCATACCCCTTTCCGCCGTGGTCACAGGCGCCGCGACGGCCGTCGCAGTTGCCACCAGCAGCACTGTGAAGTGGCACGCGCCGTGGCAGCGGACGTGGCTGCGCTGGCCTTACCTGGCGGTCGTGCTGGCGGGTGGCGTGCTGGTGAGCGGGTACGAGGTACCAGCCGCGCTGTGCACGCTGGTGGGTATCCCGGTGCTGCTCGTGCTGGTGGCGCAGTGCCTGACCAGCCCGAAGACCGCCTCCTAACCCCCGCGTACCGGTCGGGAACGTAAGACTCAGGGTGCGGGAACGTAGGACTCGCGCGGTCGAGCCTGGGAACGTACGGCACGGGGGTCGGGAACGTACGACTCGCGCCACACGATGCGCGAAGCGCGAGCCACGGGAACGTAGAACCCGCAGGTCAGGACGTACGGCCCGGGGGCCGGGAACGACGACTCGCGATGCGAAGCGAGCGAGCCCCACGCCGCGCGCCAGCGCAAGAAACCAGCTGGTGGTGGGCCCCTCCCGTCGCATCGCAGGCGAAGCCCTGCCGCATCCGAGCCCCCAGGTCAAGCACGCTTTTCGCTTGACCTGGGGGCTCGGATGTGGCTGCCTCAGGTGCGATGCGACGGGAGGGGCACACCACCCCAACGCAACCCACTACGAAAAGAAGGCACGGCCGGGCCCCTCTTTGAGCTGAGCCGGGGTCCGGGGCGGAGCCCCGAGCACGAAAGCCGCCGCGTCAACACAAACGCAACCCACCACGAAAGCCGCCGCGTCACACAAACAGGCAGAAACGCCAAGGGCCCCTCCACCACGTGAAGGGGCCCAAGGAGCGAACAGATCAGTCCTGCTCAGCCCCAGGCGTCGTCTTGGCCACCTGCATCAGGAACTCGATGTTGGTCCGAGTCTTACGCAGGCGGTCGAGCAGCAGATCAATAGCCTGCTGCCCATCCAAAGCGTGCAGCACGCGACGCAGCTTGTGCGTAACAGCCATCTCGTCCGGCGAGAGCAGCAGCTCTTCCTTACGAGTACCGGAAGCGTCCACGTCAACGGCCGGGAACGTCCGCTTGTCCGCGATCTTGCGGTCAAGCTTCAACTCAGCGTTACCAGTGCCCTTGAACTCCTCGAAGATCACGGAGTCACCGGCGGACCCGGTCTCGACCAGCGCGGTAGCGATGACGGTCAGCGAGCCACCGCCCTCGATGTTGCGAGCCGCACCCAGGAACCGCTTGGGCGGGTACAACGCCGTGGAGTCGACACCACCGGACAGGATCCGACCAGAGGCCGGAGCAGCCAGGTTGTAAGCACGCCCAAGACGCGTGATCGAGTCCAGGAGCACGACCACGTCGTGGCCCATCTCGACCAGACGCTTGGCCCGCTCGATCGCCAGCTCAGAGATCGTGGTGTGATCCGACGGCGGCCGGTCGAAGGTGGAGGCGATGACCTCACCCTTCACCGAACGCTGCATGTCGGTGACCTCTTCGGGACGCTCATCCACCAGCACCACCATCAGGTGGCACTCGGGGTTGTTGGTCGTGATCGCGTTCGCGATGTCCTGCAGCACGGTGGTCTTACCGGCCTTGGGCGGCGACACGATCAGCGCACGCTGACCCTTACCGATCGGCATCACCAGGTCGATGACGCGGGTCCCGAGGCGGTGCGGCTCGGTCTCGAGGCGCAGGCGCTCGTTCGGGTACAGCGGCGTCAGCTTG
This sequence comes from Lentzea sp. NBRC 105346, assembly GCF_030269605.1. Classification (GTDB taxonomy): domain Bacteria; phylum Actinomycetota; class Actinomycetes; order Mycobacteriales; family Pseudonocardiaceae; genus Lentzea. Next base: position 383,025 of record NZ_BSTQ01000004.1, on the reverse strand, counting down.
GTGAAGTCGGGGCGGTTGCGCGCCTCCTCCGGGTCCAGGCCGTTGATCTTGTCGACGCGGACCAGCGGGTTGAACTTCTGGCGCTGCTGCTCGCCCTCGCGCGGCTGACGGACGGCGCCGGTGATGGCGTCGCCACGGCGCAGGCCGTACTTGCGGACCAGCGACAACGAGACGTAGACGTCGTTCGAGCCGGCCAGGTAGCCGGAGGTGCGGACGAACGCGTAGTTCTCCAGCACGTCCAGGATGCCCGCGACCGGGAGCAGGACGTCGTCCTCGCGCACCTCGGTCTCACGGCTGTCGCCGCCGCCACCCTCGCCGCGGCCGCCACGACGGCGGCGGTCACGGAACCGGCGGCCACGACGGTCGCCGTCCTCGTCGTCCGGGCCCTGGCCACCGCCCTGGCGCTGGTCACCGCCCTGACGGTTGCGGTCGCGGTTCCGGTCACCCCGGTCGCCGCGGTCACCACGGTCCTGACGGTCGCCCCGGTCACCACGGTCGCCGCGCTCCTGGCGGTCACCGCGGTCCTGACGCTCGCCACGCTCCTGACGCTCGCCACGCTCCTGGCGGGCCTCGCCGCCCTCGGAGCCGCCCTCCGAGCCGCCACCGCGGCCGGACCGGCGACGCCGGTTGTTGCGCCGGCCGCCCTCCTCACCGCCCTCGGCGGACGAGGCGGCCGCGGGCCGCTCGGCGACCTCGAGCTGCTGCTGAACAGGCTTCTCGGCCGCGGGAGCCTCGGCTACGGGCTTCTCGACGACCTTCGCCGGCTTCTCGGCGGGCGCGGCGGGAGCTTCCTTGGCGCGGGCGGACCCGCCGCCCTGCTTCTCCTTGATCGCCGCGATGAGGTCGCCCTTGCGCAGACCAGCGGTTCCGGTGATACCCAGCTCAGTGGCCAGCTCGCGCAGCTCGGCGAGCACCATGCCGGACAGACCCGCGCGGCGGCGCGGCGTCGTGCCGTTCGTTGGGGTGGACAGAGCGTTCTCCTCGGCTCCAGAACCAGAAGCAGCTGCGACTTCGCTGCTCAGCAAATCGGTGTTGCTCACACAAGTCCTTCCTGACCAGGCCCCGCCTCCTACGTGGCCCAGCGGACCCGCGTTCCCGCCAAACGGGGAACAGCGGTCAAGTCCGATGAAGACGGAAGCGCAGGCGGCTTCCGGCAAGCACGGGACTTTTCTCAGATCACACGGCGATCGGGTGCCTTCCCCGCGTCCGCCCCGCCCGCACGGCACAGAGCCGGAACGCAAAAGGATTGCGACCCGGAACGAGTGTCCGGGCGCGACACCGGCGCCCGTGCGCTCGGTGACTGATCGCCCCTGAGGGTAGACGCCGGTCCCATCCCATGCAACAACCGGGTACCCGCGTGTCAGCCCAACGGACGAACCCGTACGCCGGATGTGTCAACGTCGAGTCGTCGCACGTCGAAGCCGTGCACGTCGACCTCGGCGGGTACGTCGCCGAACGCCAGGACGGTCGGTCCGGCGCCCGAGACGGCCGCGGGAACTCCCAGCTTCCGAAGATCGTTGATCACCCGAACGGTGTCGGGCCACGCGGGCTCGCGGTACTGCTGGTGCAGCCGATCCTCTGTCGCCGCAAGGAGAACGGACGGGTCGGTCGTCAGCGCGTGCACAGCGAGCGCCGCCCGGCCGGCCGCGAACGCCGCGTCGCCGTGGGGCACCTCGGCGGGCAGCAGACCGCGGGTCGTCTTGGTCGACGACTCCACGGACGGCACCAGCACGACGGGCCGCAGATCCGGGTGCGGGTCCTTGCGCACGGCGCGGAAGCGCTCTCCCTCGCTCCACGCGACCACGACGCCGCCCATCAGGCTGGCGGCGGCGTTGTCGGCGTGGCCCTCGAACTCGGCGGCGATTTGCAACGCGTCCGTGTCCAACTCGCGACCGACCAGGGCATATCCGGCCGCCACGCCCGCCACGATGGCGGCCGCGGACGACCCGAGACCCCGCGCGTGCGGGATGGAGTTGCGGCACGTCAGGCTGAGCCCACCCAGGTATCCGGCTGCACGGATGGCGCGCACGACGAGATGTGATTCATCCAACGGAACTCCGGTGGAGCCCTCGCCGGTGACCTCGATGGAGAGTTCGTCCGCGACCCGGACCTCGACCTCGTCGTACAGCCCGAGGGCCAGGCCGAGCGCGTCGAACCCCGAACCGAGGTTCGCCGTCGACGCCGGGACCGTGACGAGGAAGCTCACACGAGCTCCAGCGCGTGCGCCACGGCAGTGGGGTCGACCGGCACCGGCTCGACCTCGGTGACGCCCAGCAGGGCCGTGTCCGGATCCTTGAGGCCGTTGCCGGTGACCGTGCAGGCCACCAGCGACCCCTTCGGGAGCCGGCCGTCCGCGGCGACCTTCAGCAGACCGGCGATGGATGCGGCCGACGCGGGCTCCACGAAGACGCCCTCACGCAGCGCGAGCAGGCGGTACGCGTCCAGGATCTCGTCGTCGGTGACCGCGTCGATCAGGCCGCCGGACTCGTCGCGAGCGGTGATGGCACCGGTCCACGACGCGGGCGAGCCGATCCGGATCGCGGTCGCGATGGTCTCCGGATTCGCCACCGGAGTCCCTCTGACCAGCGGCGCGGCACCCGCGGCCTGGAAGCCGAACATCTTCGGCAGGCCCTGCTCGTACGCCGTGTAACCCTGCCAGTACGCCGTGATGTTGCCGGCGTTGCCGACCGGCAGGCAGTGCACGTCCGGCGCGCGGCCGAGCACGTCGCAGACCTCCCACGCGGCGGACCGCTGCCCGAGCAACCGCACCGGGTTGACCGAGTTGACCAGCGCCACGGGGTACTCGGCCGCCGTCTTGGAGGCGAGCTCCAGGCAGTCGTCGAAGTTGCCGTTGATCTGCAGGATCCGCGCGCCGTGCATGACGGCCTGGGCGAGCTTGCCCATCGCGACCTTGCCGCTGGGCACCAGAACCGCGGCGGTCATCCCGGCGCGCGCGGCGTACGCGGCGGCCGACGCCGAGGTGTTGCCCGTCGACGCGCAGATCACCGCCTTGAACCCGTTCGCCAGCGCGTGCGTGATCGCCACGGTCATGCCGCGGTCCTTGAACGAGCCGGTCGGGTTCATGCCCTCGACCTTGAGGTACACGTCCGACCCGGTCAGCGACGACAGGTGCTTGGCGTGCACGAGTGGCGTGCCGCCCTCGTGCAGCGTGACGATCTCGGCGCCCTCGGGAACTCCGATCCGGTCAGCGTATGCGCGAATAATGCCCGGCCAGGTCATTCCTCGCCCTCCACTCTCATCACGCTGACGACCTCGCGCACGACGGGCAGGCCACCAATTTTGTCCACAGTGGACCGAAGCGCCGCGTCGGACGCCGCGTGGGTCACGATCACCAGGCTCGCGTCCTCCGTGCGGCCTTCCTGGCGCACGGCCGCGATGCTCACGTGGTGCTCGGCGAACACGGCCGCGACCTGCGACAGCACACCGGGTTTGTCGGCCACGTCGAGGCTGATGTGGTAGCGCGTCGGCGTGTTGCCCATCGGCTGCACGGGCAGTGCCGCGTACGCCGACTCACGCGGGCCGCGTCCGCTCGCGACCTTGTTGCGCGCCACGGCGACCAGGTCGCCCAGCACCGCGCTCGCGGTCGGCGCGCCACCGGCGCCACGGCCGTAGAACATCATCTCGCCGGCCGCGTCCGCCTCTACGAACACCGCGTTGAACGCGCCGTTCACGCTGGCGAGTGGATGCGAACGAGGGATCATCGCCGGATGCACCCGCACGGCAACGGATTCCGTGCCGTCGGCCACGACCCGCTCGCAGATCGCGAGCAGCTTCACCGTGCGCCCCAAGCCCTTCGCGGCCGCGATGTCCGCCGCGGACACCTGCGCGATGCCCTCGCGGTGCACGTCGCCCGCGGTCACCCGCGTGTGGAACGCAAGGGACGCAAGGATCGCGGCCTTGGACGCGGCGTCGAAGCCGTCGACGTCCGCGGTCGGGTCCGCCTCGGCGTAACCCAGCCGCGAGGCCTCCTCCAGCGTCTCGCCGTAGCCGGCGCCGGTGGCGTCCATCGCGGACAGGATGAAGTTCGTCGTGCCGTTCACGATGCCCATGACGCGCGTGATGCGGTCTCCCGCAAGGGATTCGCGCAACGGGCGCAGCAACGGGATCGCGCCGGCGACCGCTGCCTCGAAGTACAGGTCCGCACCGGAGGAGTCGGCCGCCTCGAACAGGTCGGCCGCGTGCTCGGCGAGCAGCGCCTTGTTCGCCGTGACGACGGACTTGCCGGACCGCAACGCGTCCAGCAGCCACGTGCGGGTCGGCTCGATGCCGCCGATCACCTCGACGACCACGTCCACGTCGTCCGACGTGACCAGGCCGGCCGCGTCGGTCGTCAGCAGCTCGCGAGGGACGTCGCGGTCCTTGTTGAGGCGCCGCACCGCGATGCCGGCCAGCTCGACGGGAGCACCGATGCGGTGCCTGAGGTCCTCTGCCTGGTCCGTGAGCAGCCGGACGACCTCGGTGCCCACCGTGCCACAGCCCAGTACGGCGACCCTGATCGGTTTCACTTCCGGCACCTCATACCTCCAGACGGAACAGATCGTCCTCGGTCTCGCGGCGCAGCATCAGCCGCGCCTCCCCCTCTTGTACCGCGACCAGAGCGGGCCGCGGAAGCCGGTTGTAACTGCTTGCCATCGTGTAGCAGTACGCCCCGGTTGCTGCTACCGCGACCAGGTCACCCGGAGCAAGATCGTCCGGCAACCAGCAGTCGCGGACTACGATGTCACCGGACTCGCAGTGCTTGCCGACCACGCGGCACAGCACGGCCCGCGACTCCGGTTCCGCCGCACGGGAGACGAGACGGCAGTCGTACACCGCGTCGTACAGCGCGGTGCGGATGTTGTCGCTCATCCCGCCGTCGACGCTGACGTAGCGGCGCCGTGCGCCGCCGTCCAGCTCGACGTCCTTGATGGTGCCGACCTCGTACACCGTGACGGTGCCGGGTCCGACGATCGCGCGGCCCGGCTCGACCGCGATGCGCGGCATCGGCAGGTCGTTGTGCTCGCACTCCTTCTGCACGATGTTGTGCAGCTGGCGGGCCAGCTCGGCGGGCGGCGGCGGGTCGTCCTCCGGCATGTACGCGATGCCCAGGCCACCGCCGAGGTCCACAACGGACAGTGAGGCGATCTCGCCGTGTTCCTCGCGCAGCTGGGCCAAAAGCCCGATCACGCGCCGCGCCGCGACCTCGAAGCCGCTCGCGTCGAAGATCTGCGAACCGATGTGGCTGTGCAGGCCGACCAGCTTGAGGCCGGTCGCCTTCAGCACGCGGCGCACGGCCTCGTGCGCGTCACCGGACGTCAGCGAGAAGCCGAACTTCTGATCCTCGTGCGCGGTCGCGATGAACTCGTGCGTGTGCGCCTCGACGCCGACCGTCACGCGGATCAGCACCGGCTGCACGACGCCGCGCTCGCGCGCGATGTGGTCCAGCCGGGCGATCTCGTGGAACGAGTCGAGCACGACGCCGCCCACGCCCGCGTCGACGGCCGCGGTCAGCTCGGCGACGCTCTTGTTGTTGCCGTGCAACGCGATCCGCTCGGCCGGGAAGTCGGCCTTCAACGCGATCGCGAGCTCGCCGCCGCTGCAGACGTCGATCGAGAGGCCCTCCTCGGCGACCCAGCGCGCTACCTGCACGCTGAGGAACGCCTTCGAGGCGTAGTGCACGAGCGCCGGGTCGCCGAACGCGGCGGCGTGCTCGCGGCAGCGGGCGCGGAAGTCCTGCTCGTCCATGACGAACAACGGGGTGCCGTACGTCTCGGCCAGCTCGCGCACGTCCACGCCGGCCAGTTCCACGACGCCGGCGGCGTTGCGCCGGGCGTTGCGCGGCCACACGTGCTGGTGCAGCAGGTCGAGCTGATCGGGGGTGACGGGCCGGTCGCCGGCGGTGTTGCCGGGGACCAGCACGTCGGCGTGCCGGGGTCCTGCGGGATGTGCTCGCATCACATGCGCTCCGGTGCCGTGACGCCGAGCAGCCCGAGGCCGATCGCGAACACGTTCTTCGTGGCCGTGCAGAGCTGAAGCCTTGCCTGGTGCAACGGAGTCGTCTCCTCGTCGCCGCGCGGAAGCACGCGGCACGCTTCGTAGAACCGGTGGTAGGTCCCCGCGAGTTCTTCGAGGAACCTCGCCACCCGGTGCGGTTCGCGCAGCTCGGCGGCGGTGGCCACCACGCGCGGGAACTCACCGATGGTGCGGATCAGGTCGCCTTCGCGGTCGTGCGTCAGGAGACCGAAGTCGTCGCCCGGCGTGACGCCGAGGTCCGTGCCGTTGCGCAGCACCGCCGCGATGCGGGCGTGCGCGTACTGCACGTAGTAGACCGGATTGTCGTTGCTGTGCTTGCGCAACAGGTCCAGGTCGATGTCCAGGGATGAGTCCACACTGGACCGAGTCATCGCATACCGCGCGGCGTCCACGCCAACCGCGTCGACGAGGTCCTCCATGGTGATCACGGTGCCCGCGCGCTTGCTCATCCGCACCGGCTGGCCCTCGCTGACGAGGTTGACCAGCTGGCCGATCAGCACCTCGACGCTGTCCGGGTCGTCACCGAGCGCGGCGGCCGCGGCCTTGAGGCGTGCGATGTAGCCGTGGTGATCCGCGCCGAGCATGTAGATGCACAGGTCGAAGCCGCGGCCGCGCTTGTCCACGAGGTAGGCGATGTCACCCGCGATGTACGCGGGGTTGCCGTCGCTCTTGATGACGACGCGGTCCTTGTCGTCGCCGAAGTCCGTGGACCGCAGCCACCAGGCGCCGTCCTTCTCGTACAACGAGCCGTTGGCCTTGAGCTTGGCGATCGCCTGCTCGACGCGCCCCGACGAGTGCAGCGAGTCCTCGTGGAAGAACACGTCGAAGTCGGTGCCGAACTCGTGCAGGCTGCGCTTGATCTCGTCGAACATGAGCCCGACGCCGACGCGCCGGAACGTCTCGAAGTCCGCGCTCGGCTCCCGCTTGAGCACCTCGGCGGCGATGTCGCTGATGTACGTGCCCGCGTAGCCGTCCTCGGGCGTCGGCTCACCCTTCGACGCGGCGATGAGCGAGCGGACGAACCGGTCGATCTGCGCACCGGCGTCGTTGAAGTAGTACTCGCGCGTCACGGCCGCGCCGCGCTTCTCGAGCACCCGCCCGAGCGCGTCGCCGACCGCGGCCCAGCGCGCGCCACCGAGGTGGATCGGCCCGGTCGGGTTGGCGGACACGAACTCCAGGTTGATCTTCTTGCCACCGAGCTCGGCGCCCGTGCCGTAGGTCACTTCGAGCGCGTCCCGCACGATCGCGCCCTGCGCCTCGGTGGCGATGCGCAGGTTGAGGAACCCCGGTCCGGCGATCTCGGCGGTGGCGATGGCGGGCTGCTGTTCCAGCGCCTCGGCCAGCCAGCCCGCGAGGTCACGCGGAGCGACTCCGACCCGTTTCGCAGTCTGCAGGGCCACGTTCGTGGCATAGTCCCCGTGCTCGGGGTTGCGTGGCCGCTCGACCGTCACCGCGGCCGGGAGCGCGGCCGCGTCGAGGCCGCGGCCGGACAGCACGTCCACGGCCGTGGTGCGTACCAGTTCGGCGAGAGCTGCGGGGGTCACCTCGGAGAGTCTAGGGAAGCGTTATCGCTGGTCTCGACCGGGTTACCCGGTCCCGGAGGGTGAGACGGCAAGTGTTAACGCCAACGCCGTAGCACGGTGCGTTGACAGTGATCAGACACCGGGTCCCTAAACTGGCGCCGATTGACCCGGACGACATCTGAGGCGGACATGACCAGCGGCAAGAAGACGAAGGCCACACGCAACAGCGTGGCGGCCGCGCGTTCCTCGGTGGTGGCGGCCAAGCCCAAGCCGTGGGGCACGATCATCGCGGTGATCGCCGTCCTGGCGCTCGCCGGCGGTGTGTTCGGCTACGCGTACTCGAAGATCCACGCGAACAACGAGCGCGAGGCCGCGCTGGCCAAGTGGAAGCCGTCCGAGGAGAACAAGGACCCGTCCAAGCAGATCCCCGGCATCCAGATCCAGGACCCGGCCTACCCGGCGGGCAAGCACGTCCCGGCCGAGAAGCGCGTCGCGTACGACAAGTGGCCGCCGGATGGCGGCCCGCACGACGCGACGTGGGCCGACTGCACCGGTGTCGTCTATGAGAAAGCCGTCCGCACGGAGAACATGGTCCACGGCCTGGAGCACGGTGCCGTCTGGATCGCGTACAACCCGGACCAGATCAAGGACGAGGCCCTGAACAAGCTGAAGTCCAAGGCGGAGGGACAGCAGTTCACGATGCTGTCGCCGTTCCCAGGCCTGGACAAGCCGATCTCGCTGCAGTCGTGGAGCCACCAGCTCAAGTTGGACTCGGCCGACGACGAACGCATCGACCAGTTCATCAGCTCGCTGCGCCGCAACCAGTACACCTACCCCGAGGTCGGCTCGCCGTGCGACAACTCGGCGTTCCTGGAGAACCCGGCCCCATTCGTCGCCGACAAGCCCGGTGCCGATGCCGAGCCCATGACCGGCGGCACGACCGACCCGTCGGAGGCCCCGACCCCGCCGACTGCCTCGACCCCGCCCAGCAGCTGACATGAGCACTCCCGAATCGACGTCCGGGCGGGGCAATCTCGCCCGGACGTTGGTCGTCTCGGTGGCGGTTGTGGCTGTTCTGCTGCTCGGCGCCGCGGTCGGCCTCCTGATCAAGATCCCGAACTCCGAGCCGTCGTACCCGGCGGCAGACTCGGTCGACGTCGGGTTCTGCCAGGACATGTCGTCGCACCACCTGCAGGCCGTCCAGATGGCCAACATCGCCCGCGACAAGTCGACCGATCCGGCCGTCAAGGGACTCGCCTTCGACATCGCCTCGACCCAGCTGGAGCAGACCGGCCGGATGAAGGGCTGGCTGATGCTGTGGAGCCAGCCGGAGCAGTCCAACACCGGCGAGCACATGAAGTGGATGGCCGGGAGCACCGGGCACGCGCACTCGACCGGACCGTCGGAGGGCAGCGCGGTGACGCTGATGCCCGGCATGGCCACCAGCACCGAGCTCGCCAAGCTGCGCTCGCTGACGGGCAAGGACCTCGATGTCTACTTCCTGCAACTCATGCTTCGCCACCACCTGGGCGGCGCGCCGATGGCCGAGTACGCACGGCAGCACGCCGGTCAGCACGTCGTCCAGACGCTCGCGGACAACATGATCAAGTCGCAGGGCCATGAGGTCGACGTGATGAAGACGATGCTCACGGAGCGTGGCGCTCAGCCGTTGTGAGAGTAAGACAACAAACTTCCCGATTCCGCGAACAGGCCTCTGTTTGGTCGCTAACATTCCCCGCATGACGGCAGGGGGCCGTCCATTTCTGGGGAGTTTCAATGATCAAGCGACTCGGCTTGACCTTTGCCGCCCTGCTGGCGGCACTGGGTATGACCATGTCCTTCGCACCGGCGGCGATGGCCAGTAACGGTGGCTCCAACGGCTGCACCTTCATCCACATCGAGTACGACGGCACGAACCACAACGGTTCGCGTTACGTGAAGTGGGTCGAGGTCAGCAACATCAACAGCCGGTGCAGCTACTACGGCCACCACCAGATCCGCGATGAGTGGACCGGGAACAGCTGGAACGGTGGAACCGGGCAGCCCGCGCCCACCTTCAGGATCGATGTCTGGGCATTGAAGGGCATCAACGTGCAGTCGTACTGTGGCCGCGGCTGGCAGAACAACGGCGGCGGCAACTTCACGTTGCGCGGGGCGCCCTGCGCCACGGTGGTCTGACGCTCATCCGAGCAGCCCGACGAACGCCCGCGACTCTTCGGAGTCGCGGGCGTTCGGTCTGTTGGCGGCTACCCGCCGGTAGTAACGTGGATCACAGCTACCGGGAGGTAACCCCATGACTGTCGACGAGCGCGCGGCCAGGCAGGTCGCCGAACAGGCCCGTGAGACCAAGTGGAAGCACCCGAGCTTCGGCAAGGAGCTGTTCCTGGGCCACTTTCGCCTGGACCTCATCCATCCGCACCCCGAGGGCGACGAGACCACCAGGCAAACCGGCGAGGCGTACCTCGAGAAACTCCGCAAGTTCTGCGAGTCCGAGATCGACGGCGCCAAGATCGAGAAAGAGTCGCTGATCCCCGACGACGTGCTGAAGGGCCTGAAGAAGCTCGGCGCCTTCGGCATGAAGATCAAGCAGGAGTACGGCGGCGTCGGTCTCAGCCAGGTCTACTACAACAAGGCGCTCATGCTGGTCGGCAGCGCCTGCCCGTCGCTCGGCGCGATGCTGAGCGCGCACCAGTCGATCGGCGTCCCGCAGCCGATCGCGATGTTCGGCACGCCGGAGCAGAAGCAGGAGTTCCTCCCGAGGTGCGCGGCCGGCGAGATCACGGCGTTCCTGCTCACCGAACCGGACGTCGGCAGCGACCCGGCCCGCCTGGGCACAACCGCCGTCGAAGAGGGCGACGAGTACGTCCTCAACGGCGTCAAGCTGTGGACGACCAACGGCGTCGTCGCAGACCTCCTCGTGGTCATGGCACAGGTGCCCGGCAAGGGCATCAGCGCGTTCGTCGTCGAAGGCGACAGCGAGGGCATCACGGTCGAGAACCGCAACGCCTTCATGGGCCTCAAGGGCATCGAAAACGGCGTGACGAGGTTCCACAACGTCCGCGTGCCCAAGAAGAACCTCATCGGCCGCGAGGGGCAGGGGCTCAAGATCGCCCTCAGCACGCTCAACACGGGCCGGCTCAGCCTCCCGGCACTGTGCGCGGGCAGCGCGAAGTGGTGCCTCAGGATCGCCCGCGAGTGGTCCAACGCCCGCGTGCAGTGGGGACTGCCGGTCGGCAAGCACGAGGCGATCAGCGGGAAGATCGCGTTCATCGCGGCGACGGCCTTCGCGCTCGAGGCCGTGCTCGACCTGTCCAGCGAGCTCGCGGACGCGGGCAAGCACGACATCCGCATCGAGGCCGCGCTCGCCAAGCTCTACGCCAGCGAGATGGCCTGGCTCGTCGCGGACGAGCTGGTACAGATCCGCGGCGGCCGCGGGTACGAGACGGCCGAGTCGCAGGCGGCCCGCGGCGAGAAGGGCGTGCCCGCCGAGCAGGTGCTGCGCGACCTGCGCATCAACCGGATCTTCGAGGGTTCGACCGAGATCATGCACCTGCTGATCGCGCGCGAGGCGGTCGACGCGCACCTCAGCGTCGCCGGCGACATCATCGACCCGGACAAGGGCCGCGGCGACAAGGCCAAGGCGTTCGCCAGGGCCGGCGGGTTCTACGCCAAGTGGTTCCCCACGCTCGTCGTCGGCAAGGGCCAGGTGCCCGCCGCGTACGGGGAGTTCAAGCAGCTCGCCACGCACCTGCGTTACGTCGAACGCGCCAGCCGCAAGCTCGCCCGCAACACCTTCTACGCCATGTCGCGCTGGCAGGGAAAGATGGAGCGCAAGCAGCGCTTCCTCGCCCGCATCGTCGACATCGGCGCCGAGCTGTTCGCGATGAGCGCGACGTGCGTCCGTGCCGCGCGCATGGACGACTCGGCCAGGGAGCTCGCGGACTTCTTCTGCGCGCAGGCCCGCGTGCGGGTGGACGAGATGTTCGAACGGCTGTGGACGAACACCGACGACACCGACAGCAAGCTGGCCAAGCAGGTCCTCGACGGCCGGTACACGTGGCTGGAGGAAGGCGTCCTCGACTGTTCGACGCCGGGCCCGTGGATCGCCGACTCGGCGCATCGCGCGACCGAGGTCGAGAACGTGCACCGGCCGACGCCGCGATAGCCCGGAAATTTCTGGGGACCTGACCGGATATCGGGTCCCGATCCACACACCTCCTCACGACCCGCACTCGCGGGACGTGAGGAGGTTGCTGTGTCTGGAGTTGTGCTGGCCGGACTGCGGGTGGCCGTGCTGTGCGGGCTCGTGGTGTTGACGACCCTGGTGCTGGGCGACGGGGTTTCGCGGGATCTCGTGCTGCTGTTGGGCCAACTGGCGGTCGAGGCGCTGCTGGTGACGACCGAGCACTCCACCGGGAGTGCCGATGACTGAGTGGTCGAACGCCGGCAGCGAGGAGCTGGCCCGCGCCGTGCTGGCCAAGGACCGCACGGCCTGGGTCGAGCTGTACCTGTTGTGGACGCCGCGAATCCACGGGTTCTTCGCGGCCCGTCTGTCCGGCGATCCCGCATCCGTCGACGACCTCACCCAGGAGACGATGCTCGGCGCGTGGCAGTCGCTCGAGCTGCTGAAGAAGCCGCCGCGGCGGTTCCGGCCGTGGCTCTTCCGGATCGCGCGCAACAAGCTCTACGCGTACGTCCAACGCCGGGTCGCCGACCGCGAGCACGTCACGTTGGGCCTGGACGACGAGGTCTTCCGCGCGAACGACTTCTCCGTCGGCGCGCTGCGGGCGGCCGAGATGCGGGCGGACTGGGACTGGTTCGTCGCACTGCTCGGCGACGCCATCGACAGCATGCCCGTCAAGTACCGCAAGGTCCTGCGCACCCACCTCGCCACGGGAGCCACCGGCAAGGACCTCGCGGGCCTGCTCGGCCTCACCGCGCGGGAGGCCTCGAGGTGGCGCTCCGAAGGCCATCCGCAGCTCTACGACACGGTCGCGGTGACCATGATGGCCCGCGGCAGGTCCGGCCGGCCGTGCCGCGGTTTCCGCAAGATGCTCGCCGAGGCGCACTGGCAGAGCGGGCCGCTCGGCGAGTCGCTCGCGCGCACCCTGATCAACCACGTCGACCAGTGCAAGCGCTGCCAGGAGCACCGCGAGCGGCTGAAGAAGACGCTGGAGCTGCTGCCGGTCTTCTTCGCGATCCTCGTCCCGGCGGAGGTCTACGCCCGGATCAAGGAGGACACCGACCCGGACGACAAGCGCCGACCGACCATCGACCCGGCGCTGGTCGCGGCCATGCAGGCGCCGATCTACACCAAGGCGGGCAGCGGCGTCGCCGACTTCCTCGGCAAGGTGGCGATGTTCGTCCTGGCCGTGACGTTGATCAGCAAGTTCGCACCGGGCGTGCTGGAGCGGTTCAAGATCGGCCAGAGCAGGTCGCCGGTCGGCTTGCACCTCTGGGTGACGCCCGGCAGCGGCCACACCATCGCCGTCGCTCCGGCGGGCATGAGCTGCCGGGCCGTCACCGCGTCCGACAACTGCCTGGTGCCGGTGTCCACGGGCACGCGTGTGACGCTCACGGTGCAGGTACCGGCACCGGGCACGGACCCGTTCGGGCCGGTCAGATGGCTGGGCTGCCCGACCGGAGTGATCAACGTCGGTCAGCCGTGCACGTTCACGGTCACCGCGAGCACCTCGGTCTGCGTGGTGCGCGGGAGCTCGACCTGGACCGCGGCGGAATGCCGCAGATGGGCCGGTGGGTGATCGCTTAGGTGTTGCCCTGAGCAGGTGTGTTGCGGGCGCGGCGCCTGCTCAGGGCTACGGTCGGAAGGGGGCTACGTCCCCCGCATCCCCCTCCCGACTCCCCTTTGCAACGGAAGGACACAACACCCTCCAGGTGGAGGTGTGGTAACGCTAAGCCACTCACGCCCGTTCACAGTTACGACAATTGAGTGAATTACCAGGTCAGGGGCATTCGACTACTCTCAGAGAGTAACTGCGCCCCGTCGATGGAAAACGAGCTCACGCGCCGATTCCAGCCCGACCGCGATGGCCCCCGTCAGCACCGCGCCGTCACCGAGCTCGCCGGGCACGATCCGCGGCACCAACGGTGTCGTCCGGCGCAGCACGGCCTCCATCGGCTCACGCATCAGATCGACGTTGCCGCCGATCCCGCCGCCGAGCACGACCAGCTCCGGGTCCACCACGGCCGTCACCGCCGCGACGAGGAACGCCAGCCGCGCGGCCTCCTCCCCCACCGCCGCCAACGCGCGCGAGTCGCCCTCCCGCGCGAGGTCGAACACCTCCCGCGCGGACCGGGCGGGCACCCCGTGCAACTGGGCCAGCGACACCACGGACTCCGCCGCGGCCGCGTCCTCGAACTGTCCGCGTTGGACATCCTCAGTGGACTGTCCGAACGGGAGGTAACTGATCTCGCCCGCCGCGCCGTTCGCGCCGCGGAACAGCTCGCCGTTCACCACGATGCCCATGCCGACGCCCGTGCCGACCGTGATGCACACGGCCACGCGCGCGTCGCGCGCCGCACCCGAGGCGTACTCACCTATGGCCGCGAGGTTCGCGTCGTTCTCCACGACCAGTCCCGTGCCCAGCGCCGCCTCCAGGTCGCCGAGCAGGCCGGTCCGCTCCCAGCCGGGCAGGTTCGGCGCGTGGTGCACGGTGCGGCCGCGCGGCACGCCGGGCGTTCCGACGACCTTGACGACCACGTCCGCCAGCGTGAGCCCCGCGTCGGACACGGTGCGCCCCACCAGTTCCGACACCAACCGGACCAACGCGCCCGCGCTGCGGCACCGGTTGCGCTCGTCCACCCGCGCCACCACCGCACCCGCCAGATCGGCGACCGCGGCACGGATCCGTTGCCGCCCGATGTCGATGCCGAGCACGTAGCCGGCCGACGGGTCCGGCTCGTAGACCACGGCTGACCGGCCCGGACCCGCGGAGGTGCGGCCGATGGGCCGGACGAGGCCGTCGCGTTCGAGGTCGACGAGCGCCTGACCGACGGTCGGTTTCGACAGGCCCGTGTCCTTCGCGATCTGCGGCCGGGTGGCCGCACCGAGCACGCGCAAGCGGTCGAGCACGGCACGCTGGTTGAGCGCGCGCATTCCGGCGGGTGTGCCTACCTCTGGCGGCTTGCGGTCGGTCACCCGAAGAGTCTAGATCGAGAAACCTCCAAGTCCGCTTGGAGCAGCGAATAGACAGGTTCGGAGACAACTTTGTCCGCCTATCTTGACAACGATGTCACGTCCCGGATTGTCTGTCGCGCGAATGGGGGCTGGGTAGGCGGCGGAAGGCGTGCAATGAGGCACTACTCGATAAAAAGACGAACGGCGCTGGTCAGCGCTGCGATCGCTGCGACACTGGTGTGCGGGATGAGCAACAACGGCCTCGCGGCCGCCGCACCGGAGGAGTCGGGCGTGAGTTTTTCGTCGTCCTTTGAGGACGGTCAACCACAGCCCGCGTGGGCGAACACGGTGGAGACCGACTCGGCGGGCAACCGCAAGACGTCCGGTGTGACGGGGGCGGACTCGTCCGGCCTCCCCGGCAGCGTGATGGACAAGGTCAACGCGGTCCAGGCCAACTCGGAGAACGAGGAGGCGGGCGAGGTCGCGGACAACCTCACCGACGGCAGCGCCAACACGAAGTGGCTGACGTTCAGCACGACGGGGTGGGTGCGGTACGGGCTCCGCGAGGCGGTCACCGTCAAGAAGTACGCGCTGACGTCGGCCAACGACGTGCCCGAACGTGACCCCAAGGACTGGACGCTCCAGGGTTCCAACGACGGCACGGCGTGGACCACGATCGACACCCAGACCGGGCAGAGCTGGACCGAGCGCTTCCAGACCAAGATCTACGACATCGCCTCGCCGCAGTCGTTCCTCTACTACAAGCTCGACATCACGGCGAACCACGGCACCGACATCGTGCAGCTCGCCGACTGGCTGCTCTCGGACGGCTCGACCACGGTCCCGCCGCCGAACATGCGCAGCGTCGTGGGCTCGGGCCCGACCGGCGGCTACGCGTCGAAGGCCCGCGCGGGCTGGACGGGTCTGCACTCGTTCCGCTTCCAGGGCACGCACACCGCCGAGGGCCGGGCGTACTCGTACAACAAGGTCTTCGACGTCGACATCGCGGTGGCGCCCACCACCGAACTGTCGTACCTGATCTTCCCGGACCACGTCCAGGACAACCTGAACTACCCGAGCACGTACTCGTCGGTGGACCTCGCGTTCTCCGACGGCACGTACCTGAGCGACCTCAAGGCCGTCGACCAGTACGGCGCGGTGCTGTCGCCGCAGGGCCAGGGCGCGGGCAAGTTCCTGTACACCGACCAGTGGAACAAGATCGTCTCGACGATCGGCGCGGTGGCCGCGGGCAAGACGATCAAGCGCATCCTCGTGGCGTACGACGGCCCCAAGGGCCCGACGGCGTTCGGCGGCTGGGTCGACGACATCTCGATCACGGCCAACCCGCCGCGCAACGTCTACGCGAAGCCGTCGGACTACGTGCTCACCACGCGTGGCACGAACTCCAACGGTGGTTTCTCGCGCGGCAACAACTTCCCGGCGACCGCGGTGCCGCACGGCTTCAACTTCTGGGCCCCGATGACCAACGCGGGCTCGATCAGCTGGCTGTACGAGTACCAGCAGCGCAACAACGCGCAGAACCTGCCGACGCTGCAAGCGTTCACCGCGAGCCACGAGCCCAGCCCGTGGATGGGTGACCGGCAGACGTTCCAGGTGTTCCCGACGAACGCGGCGCCGACCGCGGACCGTGCGGCGCGCGCGCTGGCGTTCCGGCACGACAACGAGATCGCGCGGGCGCACTACTACAGCGTCAAGTTCGAGAACGGCATGCGCACGGAGATCGCGCCGACGGACCACGCCGCGATCCTGCGGTTCGCGTTCACCGGCGACCAGCAGAACCTGATCTTCGACAACGTGAACAACAACGGTGGTCTGACGCTCGACCAGGCCAACGGTGTCGTCACCGGCTTCACCGACGTGAAGAGCGGTCTGTCGACCGGCGCGACGCGCCTGTTCGTCTACGGCGTCGTGGACAAGCCGGTCACGGGCAGCGGCAAGCTGACCGGCGCCGGCCGCGACAACACCGCGGGCTACTTCAAGTTCGCGGACAAGACGGTCAACCTGCGCATCGCCACGTCGCTGCTCAGCGTCGACCAGGCGAAGGCCAACCTGCAGCAGGAGATCGGCGCGAACGAGCCGCTCGAGTCGGTGCGGGACAAGGCGCAGGCCGCGTGGGACAAGACTCTCGGCATCATCGAGGTCGAGGGCGCGTCCGAGCAGCAGCTGATCACGTTGTACTCCAACATGTATCGGCTGTACCTGTACCCGAACTCGGGCTACGAGAACGTCGGCGGCACGAACAAGTACGCGTCCCCGGTGTCCCCGGCGACGGGCTCGAACACCCCGACGCAGACCGGCGCGAAGATCGTCGACGGCAAGATCTTCGTCAACAACGGGTTCTGGGACACCTACCGCACGACCTGGCCCGCGTACAGCCTCTTCACCCCGTCCAAGGCGGGCGAGATGGCCGACGGGTTCGTCCAGCAGTACAAGGACGGCGGCTGGATCTCGCGGTGGTCCTCGCCGGGCTACGCGAACCTGATGACCGGCACGAGCTCGGACGTCGCGTTCGCCGACGCCTACCTCAAGGGCGTCACGAACTTCGACGCCAAGGCGGCCTACGACGCCGCGGTGCGCAACGCCTCGGTGGCGCCGCCGAACGCGCAGGTCGGCCGCAAGGGCCTGGACACGTCGATCTTCAACGGCTACACCTCCACCGCCACCGGTGAGGGCATGTCGTGGGCGATCGACGGCTACATCAACGACTTCGGCATCGCGAACATGGCGAAGGCGTTGTACGACAAGACCGGCGAGAAGCGGTACCTGGAGGAGCACGAGTACTTCCTCAACCGCGCGCAGAACTACGTCAACATCTTCGACTCGCGGGTCGGCTTCTTCCAGGGCCGCAAGCCGGACGGGTCGTGGCGCGCGGAGCCCGACAAGTACCAGCCGCTCGACTGGGGTGGCGACTACACCGAGACGAACGCGTGGAACATGGCGTTCTCGGTGCCGCAGGACGGCAACGGTCTCGCGAACCTCTACGGCGGCCGTGACAAGCTGGCGCAGAAGCTCGACACGTTCTGGTCGACGCCGGAGACCGCGAAGTACCCCGGTTCGTACGGCGGCACGATCCACGAGATGCTCGAGGCGCGGGACGTGCGGATGGGCCAGTACGGCCACAGCAACCAGCCGTCGCACCACATCGCGTACATGTACAACTACGTGGGCCAGCCGTCCAAGACGCAGGCCAAGGTGCGGGAGATCCTGTCGCGGCTCTACATCGGCAGCGAGATCGGCCAGGGCTACGCCGGTGACGAGGACAACGGCGAGATGTCCGCGTGGTACCTGTTCAGCGCGCTGGGCTTCTACCCGCTGCAGATGGGCAAGCCGGCCTACGCGATCGGCTCGCCGCTGTTCACCAAGGCGACCGTTCGTTTGGAGAACGGCAAGAAGCTCGTCATCAACGCGCCGAAGAACAGCCGGTCGAACATCTACGTCCAGTCCGTGAAGGTCAACGGCCAGGCGTACAACAAGACCTGGCTGCCGCACGACGTGCTGGCGAACGGTGCCACGATCGACTTCGACATGGGCTCCTCGCCCTCGTCGTGGGGTACGTCTCCGGACGCCGCTCCGGAGTCGATCACCAAGGGCACCGAGGTGGCCAGGCCGCTGCGGGACATCTCGGCCGGTGTGGCGCACAAGGCGTTGGTGGACAACAACTCCGGCACCTCGGCGGTCGTTCGCGCGGTCGACGTGAAGCTCCCCGATTCCAAGGAGAAGGCGGAGTTCTACACGCTGACCTCGGCCAAGGAGGGTGCGCTCCCGTCGTCGTGGACCCTGAAGGCGTCCTACGACAACAAGACGTGGACCACTGTGGACAGCCGTTCTGGTGAACAGTTCCAGTGGCGGCCGTACACGCGCTCGTTCAAGATCGCGTCGCCGGGCCGGTACCAGTACTACAAGCTGGAGTTCTCCGGTGACGTGGCGCTGGCCGAGTTCGAGCTGCTGGCCAAGCCGAACCCGGCGTGCACCACGACGATCACGGCCAACACCGGTTCGCTCTCGGTGTCCGGCGTGACGTGCGTGGAGGGCGCGACGATCGGCGGTCCGGTGACCGTGCAGAAGGGCGCGACGCTGCTGTTCTTCGGCGGCGAGATCAAGGGCCCGCTGTCGGCGTCCGACGCCGCGTCCGTGGTGCTGGTCGGGACCCGCGTCGGCGGCCCGGTGTCGATCGACGGCGGGACGACCGAGGTCGCCCTGGAGAACGCCTCCGTGGCCGGTCCCGTCAGCCTGACCAACAACAAGACCCGCACGGTCGTGGCTCAGACGTCCGTCGGCGGACCGCTCTCCTGCACGGGCAACAGCCCGGAGCCGGTGAACAACGGTCTCGCCAACGACGTGAAGGGCCCCAAGGCGGGCCAGTGCACCAACCTGTAGCCCGATAGCGAACCACCGTTAAGGCCACCTTCACTGCGTTCAGCGCAGTGAAGGTGGCCTTAACGGCACTTACCAGGGGGATTCCCTTGCGCAAGCTCCTCTTACCTTTGTTATTGCTTCTAACTGTCGTTACACCGGCTCACGCTTCGGAAGAGCCGTCACAGTCTTCAGAGACCCTCACGCTGGTGACGGGAGACGTTCTCACCGTGATGAGGGGCCCGGACGGGAAGCCGGCCGGTCTGGTCGGGGAACCATCGGGTGGGTGGATCCAGGAGACCGTCGGTGACGACGTCTACGTGGTGCCGAACAAGGCGGCCGGTCTGGTCAACTCCGGGCGCGTCGACCGGGAGCTCTTCAACGTCACGCGCCTCGTCGCCGAGGGGCACCTGCGGTCGACGCCGGTGATCGTGACCGGTGGCGTCGGGACCATGTCGGTCAAGCGGTCGTTGCCGAGCATCGGCGCGTCGGTCATCGATGTCACCCAGCAGGCCGATTTCTGGCGCGACGTCGAGTCGTTCGACAAGATCTGGCTCAACGGCATGGCGAAGCCGGCGCTGGACCGCAGCGTCGCGCAGATCGGCGGCCCGGTGCCCGGTTACAGCGGGCAAGGCGCGACCGTCGCCGTGCTGGACACGGGCATCAAGGCCGACCACCCCGACCTCGCCGGGAAGGTGCTGGAGGCCAAGGACTTCACCGGTACGTCGCCGAACGACGAGCACGGTCACGGCACGCACGTCGCCGGCATCATCGCGTCCAACGGCGCCCCCTACCGCGGGGTGGCACCGGACGCGACGTTGTTGAGCGGCAAGGTCTGCACGGCGTCCGGCTGCCCGTTCGACGCGATCATCGCGGGCATGGAGTGGGCCGCGTCGAAGGCGCGCGTGGTCAACATGTCGCTGGGCAACGACGCGCCGAGTGACGGCACGGATCCGTTGTCGCAGGCCGTGAACAAGCTCAGCGCGCAGACCGGCGCGTTGTTCGTGGTCGCCGCGGGCAACAGCGGTCCGGGCAAGCTGGGCACCCCCGCGGCCGCCGATGCGGCGCTGACCGTGGGCGCGGTGGACCGCAACGACGTCGTCGCCTCGTTCTCCAGCACCGGTCCCCGGCTCGGCGACAGTGCCGTGAAGCCGGACCTGGCCGCGCCGGGTGTCGGCATCGTGTCGGCCGGGCTGGCGGGCGGCCACGTCGGGATGTCCGGCACGTCGATGGCGACGCCGCACGTGGCCGGCGCGGCCGCTCTGCTGGCCGCCGCGCACCCGTCGTGGCGTGGCGAGGATCTAAAGGCCGCGCTGACCAGCTCCACGGCCGTGATCGCCGGTGACCCGTTCACGCGCGGCACCGGCCGGGTGGACCTGCGCAAGGCTGTCGGGTCGCCGGTGCGGGCCACCGGCGTGGTGAACTTCGGCTACTTCGCCGGGCCGTACGGGTCCGTGCCGCCGATCAGCAAAAAGGTGTTGTACAGCAACGATTCCGCTGCGCCGGTTCGGCTGGACCTCGCGTGGAACGGCTCGTCGGCGGTCACCGTCTCGCCCGCTTCGGTGGAGGTTCCCGCGGGTGGATCGGCCTCCGTGACGGTCACTCTCGATGTGAACCAGGGCGAGCTCGGCCGGTTCACCGGCGAGCTCGTCGCGGGCGGGTTGCGCACGGTCGTGGCGTTCCACAAGGACCGCACGTACGGCGTTACTGTGAAGGCGATCGACCGCAACGGTAACCCCGGTCGGGCGAACGTCATCCTGGCGAACGCTGCGGGTGCTTCGGCCCGGTTGTCGTTGCAGGGCAACGGCCAGGTGCGGGTGCGCGAGCTCGGCGAGTACACGCTGGCCGGTTTCGTGTCCACTATGGATGGTGCCGAGGTCGAGCAGACCGCGGTTCCGTTGCCGGCGTTGCAGGTCACCGGCGAGACCGAGGTGGTGCTCGACGCCCGGCTCGGCAAACCGGTGTCGTGGACCGTGCCGCACCGGGTGAAGCCGGCGGCGCTGCAGTTCGGCATGCATCGCGGGAAGCTGACCGTGCTGAGCGGCGTGACGCCCACGGCCCGCATGTCCGTGGTGCCGGTCGACGGTCCGGCGGACTTCGAGCTCACGACGCGCGCGTGGCTGGTCGGCGAGCACACCGACTACCACCTCGTCGTCCCGTCACACGGCCAGGTTCCCCGCTACAGCCGGTCCCAGCTGGCGTCGGTCCGGACGTCGTTCCACGCGACCCGGCCGAACCAGACCGGTTCGTACGCGGCCACCGCACGCCGGCCGTACGACGTGTCGTCGCTGATCCCGCGCGTGGACGTGCCGTTCCCGCGCAGCGTCACCAAGTACGTGCTCGCCGGCGACACGACCTACGGCCAGTTCGTGTGGGGCCGCTTCCCGTTCGAGTCGACCGTGCTCCGGATGCGCACGTACGCACCGCGCGAGCGCGCGGCGGAGGACTGGTTCCGCGGGCCGCTCATGCCGGGCAGCACCGAGGTGCACTACCCGATGTACCGGGAGAAGGACCAGTTCCTGCTGAACTTCTCCGAGTTCACCGACTCGTTCTCCGGCCACGCACTGGAGGCGACCGCGCTCGACAAGGCCGTGCGCGTGTACCGCGACGACGCCCTCGTCTGGCAGGGCACGAACGCGCGCGGGATCTTCAACGGCGTCGCCGGGCCGGATCCGGCGGTGTACCGGGTGGAGATGGATGTCCGCAAGGGTGCGCAGGACTGGAACGTTTCAACCGAAAGCCGTTCGGTGTGGACGTTCCGGTCGCAGCGATCACCTGAACGGGCCTACCTCCCGGTGTTGATCAACCGGTGGGATCTGAACCTGGACGGGAACAACACCGCGCCGGGCGGCCTGCCGTTCGTCCTGAAGCTCTCACCGGCGACGCAATACGGCGCACCGCTGGTGCCCATCAAGGAGGTCAGTGTGGGGGTGTCGTTCGACCGGGGCCGGACGTGGCGGCCGGTGCCGCACCTGTTGCACAGCGGTGATTCCTACCGCGGCATGGTGTTCCACCCGCGCAGCGGTTCGGTGGCGTTGCGCGTGCAGGTGACCGACGTCCAGGGCAACTCGCTGGACCAGACCGTGTACGACGCGTACCGGTTGCGCTGATCGATCACCAGGAGAGCTCGCGGCACCGTTCCGCGGTGTCGCCGGCCTCGACCTGGAGCGTGGCGTGCTCGATGCCGTACTTATCGTGCAACAGATCCTGTGCGGCTTCGAGCACTTCAGCGTGCACCGCGGGCTTGCGGATCGTGAGGTGCGCCGTGGCCACCTCCATGCCGCTGGTGAGCGTCCACACGTGCACGTCGTGCACCTCGACGACGCCCTTGAGTCCGGCGAGCGCGCTCTGCACCTCGCGCACGTCGATCCGCTCGGGCGCGTGCTGGAACAGGATGTGCAGCGCGTTCTTCGCGAGCTTCCACGTGCGCGGCAACACGAACAGGCCGATCGCGACACCGATGATCGGGTCCGCGTACCGCCAGCCGAAGATCAGCGTCACCGCGCCGCTGACGAGCACGCCCACCGACCCGATGAGGTCGGCCAGCACCTCGAGGTACGCGCCTTTGACGTTGATGCTCTCCTCGGCACCTTTTCGCAGTATTGCGAAAGAGATGATGTTGGCCACCAGACCGAGGCTCGCAGCGATGAGCACAGGAAGTCCAGGCACCTCCGGCGGGTTCGCGAACCGCCCGATGGCTTCGTAGACGACGTACCCGGCCACGCCGAAGAGCAGCACGGCGTTGGCAAGCGCCGCCAGCACCTCCGCGCGGTAGAGCCCGAACGTCCGGTTGCGGCCGGCCTTGGTGCGCCTGGCCACCATGATCGCCGCCAGCGCCATGCCGATGCCGAGCACGTCCGTGAGCATGTGTGCGGCGTCCGAGATCAGGGCCAGCGACTTGGTCGCGAACCCGACCGTGAACTCCACGACCATGAAGACCGCGCCGATCCCGAACGCGATCCAGAGCTTGCTCACGTGCTGACCCGCGCCGGAGTGGCTGTGTCCGTGACCCACGGGTCAAACATATAGCGATATGCGCATGAGTGCAATTACCGTTGCCAGATCCGATCGGCCAGTTTGGCCGCCAGACGCACGAGACCAGGCGAAATCCGGTTCAGCGCGCGCACCAGATGAGACTCCAGGGTGACGGGCACAACTCTCCGGTTGGTCTCCACCGCCTTGAGCACGGCCTTCGCCACCTTCTCAGGCCCGAAGCCACGAAGTTCGTAGAGTCTCTTCACCGCTTGGCGCTTCTTCTGCTGGTCACCGGCGAACGTCGCCGACGTGGTGATGTTCGTGTTGACCGGCCCTGGGCAGATCGCCGTGACGCCGATTCCGTGCTTTTTGAGTTCGGCGTTCAGGCATTCGGCGAGCATGAGCACCGCCGCCTTGGTGGTCGAGTAGGCCGGCAGCGCCGTCGTCGGGAAGTACCCGGCCATGCTCGCGGTGATCACGATGTGCCCGCCCTGCGCCCGTTCGACCATAGGTTTCACGAACGCTTTGACCGTGTGGACGACACCCCAGAGGTTGACGTCGACGACCTTGCGCCAACTCTCTTCGGACGTCTCCAGGAACGACCCCGCGACCGCGATCCCGGCGTTGGCCATCACGACGTCCGGCACGCCGTGCTCCTCGATGACTTTTTTGGCGAGGTCGTGGACAGCCTCGCTGTCGGTCACGTCGACCTGGTAGTCACTCGTCTCTTTGTCGACACCAAGGGCTTTCCATCCTTGGCTGTTGAAGGCTTCCTTGGTCGCCTTGCCGATCCCGCTCGCCGCACCGGTGATCAGCACCGTCCTTTGTGGCCGCTCGTCGTTGATGAACTCCTTGACGATCCTGGCCACCTGCTCGGGGTGCGTACGCGGCGCCCAGTGGCCGCTGACGAGCTTGGTCCTGGTGAGGTTCTTGGCGAACGGCTCCGCGGCCTCGAGGTGATGCTTGGTGACGAACGGGTCCTTGGTCAACTGGACCTGCAGCGTCCTCGTGGTGATCGTTAGCGGCGTCTTCGCCTTGAAGATGTTGGCGCGATAGAGGTTCAGGCCGTTCTTCGCGTCCCTCCACGTTGCCCGCAAACGCTTGCGGACTAGCCACATGCCGATCTCTGCGGCTTTGGGGATCAGGAACAGCGCGATGTACCAGGAGTGCAGCGCGGTGCCGATCGCTTTGACCGGGTGCCGGCGCATCCAGTGGGTGACGTGGGCGATGCTCGGGCCGGAGATGCTGGTGAAGCTCAGGAACAGGTCCGGGTACTTCGCGACGGCGTGCCACGACTGCATCGAGCCCCAGTCGTGAGCGACCAGGTGCACCTTCCGGTCGCCGATGACCCTCGCCATGTCCTGTGCGAGCTCGTCCAGGGTGTAGCTGGTCGCTTTGTCTGACTTGCCGTGGCCTCGGACGTCGTAGCGGACTACGTGGAAGTCCTTGCTGAGGGTTCGAGCTAGTCCGTCCCAGATGGTGGAGTTGTCCGGGTAGCCGTGGACCAGGAGGACCGTCGGGTTGGACTCGTTGCCCTCCTCGCGGACGTGAAGCCGCAGGTCACCGACGTCTACGGAACGCTCGCGTACCGGATCCATACTTCGGAGGGTAGGCGGTGAAAACCGCTCCGGCCAGACTGCTAGGATCTACAACGTCACTGAGCCCCCGTAGCTCAGGGGATAGAGCACCGCCCTCCGGAGGCGGGTGCGCAGGTTCGAATCCTGCCGGGGGCATCGAAGACCGAAGGGCGGCGTGTGTTCGCGGAAAGCGCGAACCTCGTCGCCCTTCGAGTGTTTTCTGGGGGCCTAACCCCCGGACCCCCATGGTGGTTTGACTGGTCCGTGGGTTTGGTTCCCGCGTGGGGCATTACGTTTGATCAGCATTCCTGCCCTGCGCGAACGCGGTCAAAGGCGCCTGGGAACCCTTGTGCTGACAGGGATTCGCGGAGTCGGACCAGCGCGCGGTGTTGCGCTACCCGGACCGCACCCGGCGTCAGTCCGACCGCCTCGGCGGTCTCCTCGGCTGACAGGCCCGCCACCACCCGCAGCAGGAGGATTTCTCGGTGCCGCTCCGAGAGGATTCGCAGGAGCTGAGCCAGTTGATCCGACAGCTCACTCCGCAGAGCCCGCTGCTCCGGACCGGCCTCGATCCCCGGAGCGTCCGGGAGTTCCGGGACCGGCTCCGAGCGGTTCCTGGCGGCAGACCGATGCGCGTCGGCGACCTTGTGCGCCGCGATGCCGTACACGAACGCGATGAAGGATCGCTTCTGGTCGCGATAGGTGGGCAATGCCTTCAGCACCGCCATACACACTTCCTGGGCCACGTCGTCCGCCGACGTGAAAGACCGTTCCTGCCTGCCGACACGGGCGCGGCAATACCGCACCACCAGGGGACGAATGCTCGCCAGCAGGCGCTCTATCGCCCGAAGGTCGCCATTAGCGGCCGCGCCCACCTCGGCGTCGCACGGGTTCAGCTTTGTCTCGAAGTCCAAACCTGTGGCCACAGACGAGGGCGACCTCAGGTCTCGCCCGTCGAGCGGCTGTTCCACGTCGATGCCCATCTTGGTCACCCCTTCGATCTATTGCGGCGAGACGTGCCGGCTCAACATGAACTGCGGACGATCGGGTACACATCTGAGCAAAACGTGAAAACTTTTCGCTCCGTGACCGGTCGAATACTGTCGGATAATCGCGACGGAGGACGTTGAGCAAGCCGATTTCACGACGGAAAAGGAGTTATCCGGCACATCGGTGATCAGACCAACGACGGACGGCGTGGTTGAGCAGGTGAATGCTCGCTCTGCCAACCCGCGCAGACGGATTGGCGTGCACCCTTCCTCGGCCTTATAGGCGTGCCGAAGGACTTGATGTGTTCACACCGATTCGTTGTGCCTCCATGAGGATCGACACTCGCTCGAACCTCCGAGTGGCCGGACGAGTTCACCCCTCCGCCATCAGGCGTCAGCTTCGCCCGCCCCATCGGGCTTCACGTAGCCCGGACGGTCGGCGTCCACTTCGTACGAGATGATCACGTCATGCTCGACTCGCACGTTGAGCCAGTAGTCGCGCCCGCAGGCCGGGCACTCCGCGTATGCCTCGCCCGCGAAATTCCCGTTCTCCGGGCGATGGGTGGGTGTACGGACTCCTTTGCCTTCCCAGGTGAGCTGGTCGCCCACGCGGTAGGAGGTCAACTCGCGCAATCCGAACCTGAACTCGGCGTTGAGGGTCGAGACGACGCCGCAGTGTGGGCACGGTGCCGTCACCTCAAGGTAGTTGTAAATGCTCATGGCATGACCCTACGGATCGGGATGGGCGAGTTCTTGAGTGTCTTCGTCACGAAGTTGAACAGTCTCTTCTCCATTGTCACCGCGGTATAGCCGGTCGCGCAGGCGAAGGCACAGAGCGCTGCGTCGCCACGTCCCTGGGCGTCCCGCACCGAGTTGAACGCCGTTTGGAACTCCGACGTGCCCGCAACCTGAGCGGCGCGTGCGCCATCGAACAGCTCGATGCCTTCCTCCTGCATGAACTCGCGCCTGCCGGGTCCACCCGCTAGGAACTCGCGGTACTGGTTGGGCGTCACGTAGGTCGTTCCAGCGCGGATCTCGTCGAGTGCGCCCTGGTGTCCTTTTTGTGCATTCACCATAAGGTCGGTATCAGCGAAGATCGGATCACGCCGTGGCGTGCCGGCCCCACCTCCCAGCCGGATGGATCCTCGGTCGTTTGCCAGAACAGTTCCTGCGCGGTCCTTCAGTCCACTCCAGGTACGTCCTGCGGCGGCGGTAGCCCGGCTCGTCATGTTTCTTGCCGGGCCGGCGAGTTTGCCGGCGCCGGGCATTGCCGCGCCAAGTAGGGCACCCGCGGCGACCTGGTCGAGGTCGACCCGACCGGTGGTCAGGTACTGGCCGGCGGCGCTGCCCGCGGCGCTGGACAGCGCACCGGCGGCGACGGTGCCCATGCCGCCGGTCGCGTAGGCGACGACTCCGCTGACGGCGCCGGACACTCCGCCGACGGCGGCGCAGCTCAGGATCGCTTGCCCGTCCGGGCAGTCCAGTGCGCCGCCGACCGCCCCGCCCACGGTGAACGCTGCCACCACGCAACCGAAAGAGCCGACGCCGGCGGTCAGTGCCGCACAGCCGAGGAACGTCACCGCACCGGCGGCGACCGACGCGACGGTGGCGAGTGCGGCCTTGGGGTCGTGGGTGAGGTGGTAGACGGTGTTCTGGATGTTGGTGACGATTGGCGCGGCGTGGTGTTGCACCACGTCGGCGACCGTTGAGGCGGCGCCGCGTGCCGCGCTCCAGGCTTCCGAGACAGCGGAGCCGGCCTGGGTGGCCGCCTCACCGATTGCGGAACCGGCCTCGTCCAGGCGGTCGCCTACCCAGTCCGCCGCCTGCTTCACGAAGCTGGTGACGTCGTTCCAGCTGGGCAGGCTCCAGTGGCCGTCGGGGTCGAAGTAGTTGAGCGGGTCGGCGTTGGCGTAGGTGTAGCGGTTGAGAGTGACCGGCGACGTCAGGTCGCCCACCACGTCGTCGACAGTGGTGAAGCGGCCGGTCGCGGGGTCGTAGCTGCGGGCACCCATGTCCACGAGGCCCGAGTCGGTGAGCATTGACTGGAAGCCGAGCGGGACCGGTGCTGTACCGGTTTTAGTGGCGTTGCCGAAGGCGTCGTACACCGAAGTGTGTTGCACTGCACCGGTTGCAGCGTTGGCGAGCATGCCGATGTCGCCGTGGAGGGTCTGCCAGACCCGTGCGCTGCCGCCGTTCTGCGTGGCCTCGGCCAGCAGGGCACCGGACGGATCCCGCACCAGATCGGTCTTCGTGCCGCCGGCTCGGTATTGCGACAGCTCGGTCGAGGTGCCGTTGTAGGACAACGCGTTGCCGCGGCTGGTGCTGGTGCGGCCCAGGGCGTCGCGGCCGTAGGTGACGGAAACCGTGCCGTTGCGGGCGGAGGTGAGCTCACCGAAGGCGTTGTAGTCGTAGTGCGTGCTCACGCCGGACCGGGTGGCGTCGGTCAGGTTGCCGTCGGCGTCGTAGGTGTAGGTGCTGCCGTCCGAGGCGCCGGTCAGGTGGCCGGCCTCGTCGTAGGCGGACACGACTCCGGAAGCGCTGGTGCGGTTGCCGTCGGCGTCCCAGGCGTAGGTCGTGGTGCCGGCCGAAGTGAGTCGGCCGGCGTCGTCGTAGCCGAACGCGGTGGTGTTGCTCGCCGCGTTGCCGGGCATGGTTTGCGTGAGGCTGCTGATCTGGCCGTCGGGCGAGTACTGCGCGCTGACGACGTACGTGCCGCCGCCGGACTTGACCGACGTCGGTCGGCGGGCGGCGTCCAGCGTACGGGTCTCGTTGCCTGCGGTCGGGCTGACCGACGTCTTGGTGACCTGGCGGAGGCTGTAGTCGTAGGTGTAGTTGAGGTTGGTGCCGCCACGTACCTGGGAGAGCAGGCCCGAGGTGCCGTAAAGAAAAGTCGTGGTGGCACCGCCCGGCGGGGTGCGGGCCGACAGGCGCTGTGCGGCGTCGTAGGCGTAGGTCGTGTCGCCGAGGGCGTCGGTGCTGCGGCTGAGCAGGCCGCGGTTGTCGTAGCCGAACCCCAGGTTGCCCGCGGAGGTCAGTCGGCCAGCGGCGTCGTAGCCGTAGGTGCGGGTGTCCGTGCCTGCGATGCGCTGGGTCAGCCTGCCCGCCGCGTCGTAGTTGTTGGCTACCACTCGGCCGGACGGGTAGGTGGTGCCGGTCAGCCTGCCCGCGCCGTCGTAGGAGAACCGGGTGGTCGCGCCGCGTGGATCCACTTCGGACGATGTGCGGCCGGTCGCGTCGTAGGAGTAGGTGTAGGTGCCGCCGCGGGGCAGGGTCAGCGTGGTCAGTTCGCCTGCCGCGTCGTAGGTGTAACGGCTGGTGTTGCCCAGGGCGTCCGCGGCGGTGAGCACGCGGCCGGCCTGGTCATAGGTTCGTGTCCGGGTGTGGCCGCTTGGTGGCGTCACGGTCAGCACGTTTCCAGCGGCGTCGTAGCCGTAGGTCGTGCGCTGTTGCAACGGGTTGACGCTCGCCGTCTGCCGGCCTCGCACGTCGTACTCGAACTTGCTGATCTGGTTGTACTCGTCGTCGTAGGCGACGAGGTGGCCCATCGCGTCGTAGGTGGACTCGCGCGCATAGCCGAACGAGGTGACCTTCGTCAGCCTGCCGAGGACGTCGTAGACGTTCGTGACCTTGACGCCGGCCGGGTCGGTGCTGGTGAGCACGTTGCCGTCCAGGTCGTAGGTGTCCACCCAGGACGCTCCGGTGGCGTCGCTGCGCACCGCGGCCCGCCCCGCCGGGTCATATCCGATGGCCTGCACGACACCGGTCGGATCGGTGGACCTGGTCATCCGCCCCAACGCGTCGTAGGCGTAGCTGGTCTCGTTGCCCAGCGGATCCTTCGCGCCAACCGCGTGGTTGGCCGCGTCGTAGGCGTAGGTCCAGGCGGCGCCGATGCGGTCGGTGCGCCGCGTCAGGTTGCCCACCGCGTCGTAGGCGAACGTCTCCACGGCGGCGTCCGGCCACGTGCGTTTGGTCAGCCGGCCCAGGCTGTCGTACTCGCCGCTCGTGGTCCGGCCGAGCGGATCGGCGGCCGACGTGGCGTGCCCGGCCAGGTCGTAGCCGATGCTCGTGGGCGCGCCGGTCGGATCGGTCTGCTTGACCAGGTTGCCGTCGGCGTCGTACTCGATCGTCGTGGCGGCGCCTCGGCCGTCCACGGTCCTGATCACCTGACCTGCGGCGTCGGTGAAGGTCATCTGCACGACGCCGAGCGGGTCGCTGACCGTCGTGGTGCGCGCGGCATCGTCGTAGCCGATCGTGCTGACCACGCCGGCCTGGTCGGTGCGGCTGATCTGGCGACCGAGGTCGTCGTAGGCGACGACGACCGTCTTGCCCAGCGGATCCGTTGTGACAGTGGGGTTTCCGGCCGCGTCGTAGGCCTGCAGCCACTTGCGGCCCAGCGGGGTCGTGGACTGGGTCAGCCGGCCCAGCAGGTTGTAGGCGAACGAGCGCGTCGCCCCGTCCGGGGTCTGCACCTTCACCGCGCGGCCCGCGCGGTCGTACATCGTCTGCACGACCTGCCCGAGTGCGTCGATGATCCGGATCGACCGGCCCGCCGGGTCGTACTCGGTCCTGGTGACCGCGTCCGCCGGATCGGTGACTTGGGTGGGCCAGCCCTCGACGGAGTACTGGCGGGTGACGACGCCGCCGCGCGGGTCGGTGACCTTGACCGGCCGTCCCGCGGCGTCGTACTCGACCGTGGTGCGGCCGCCCGCGGGATCGATCGACACGGCGAGCCTGCCCGCACCGTCGTACTCGTAGCGCGTGGTTCCCGACGGGTCGCTGGACGTGGTCTTGCGGCGGTCCTCGTCGAAGGTGATCGCATAGGTGCCGCCGCGGGGCTGCGTGATCCGCTCCGGCTCGTCCCACGTCGTGTACGTGATCGTGCGCCGGCGGCCCAGCGGGTCGGTGGTCGCGACCGGGCGCCCCTGCGGATCGTTGTCGTAGGTGGTGACGGCGCCGGTCTCGTCGGTGACGCCGGCCCGGTCGCCGTTGGCGGCGTAGTCGTAGGTCGCGTTGCGGCCCAACGGATCCGTGCGGCCGATCAGCTGCCCGCGCGAGTTGAACGCGTAGCGCCACAGCTTGCCGCGCTGGTCGGTGACCGTGGCCAACCGGCCCGCACCGTCGTAGGTGCGGGTGATCGTGGTGCCGTCGCCGAAGGTCGTCACCAGCGGCTGGTGCGCGGCGAACGTCGATCGCACGACCAGGCCCTGCGGGTCGACCTTCGTCGCCGGATCGCCGTTGCTGTCGAAGAGAGTCGTGCTCGCGGCCGGCCCGTAGCCGGTCATCGGCACCGTCGGCACACCGGTCACCACGGTGACCGCGCGGCCCTCGCCGTCGTAGACCACGTGCCGGCCGCTGCCGCCCACGACCTGGTCGACCACCAGCCGGCCGCCGGCGTCGTAGTCCTGCTGGACATGCGATCCGTCGGGCAGGTCGATCGTGGTGCGCCGGTTGGCCGGGTCGTAGTGGAAGGTGGACCGCCCGGTGCCCTCCTGCTCGACCCATACGACCTTGCCGTTGGCGTCGTACTCGGCGGCGAGCTTCGTGCGGCCCGACGGCGTGGTGACCTTCGTCAGCCGGCCGTTGCCGTCGTAGGAATACGTTTCCGTCTTGCCGTCCACGCCGGTCGCCGCGGCCAGGCGGTCGTCGGTGTAGGCGAAGCCCGCCGACCGGCCGGTGGCGTCGTTGACCGAACGCAGCTTCCCACCGGAACGCGTGTAGGCCAGGAACCGGCCCGAGACTCCGGTGACGCGGTCCAGCTGCCCTTCAGTGCGGGCGATGTCGACCTTGTGCCCCGCATCCCCCAGCAGCATCCCGGTCAACGCGCCGCCCGGATCGAACTGGTAGGTGTCCTGCCCAG
This sequence comes from Lentzea sp. NBRC 105346, assembly GCF_030269605.1. Classification (GTDB taxonomy): domain Bacteria; phylum Actinomycetota; class Actinomycetes; order Mycobacteriales; family Pseudonocardiaceae; genus Lentzea. The sequence goes on along the minus strand of NZ_BSTQ01000004.1, from coordinate 351,559 downwards.
GTGTGGTCACCTGGGAACCGTTGGCGTCACTGGAGAATCCCGCCGACACGCCCGGTGCCGGCGTGTATCCCGCCGCCGGATCCATGCCGAACGACACCGAACGACCGTCCGCGGTGGACATCGTCGCCGTGCCGTTCACCGTCGACAACGCCTCCGAGAACGCCGAGCTCCAGCCGGCCCCGGCGTCACCGGACGTCGTGTCGGAGCGGTAGGTGCGGGTAGCGGTCACCTGCTTGCCCGCGTCCTGCACGGCGAGGTCGCTCGCCTGATAGGTCAGCACGCCGGACTGCGCGTCAACCGGCCCGTACCGCGGCGCCGAGGTCTCGTTCACGCCGCCGGGCACCGGCGCGGGCGCACCCGACAGAGCCGGCTGCACGGCCTTGACGTACCCCGTCACCGGGTACTTGCCCCTCGAGCCGTCCGGGCACTGGGTCGCCGTGTTGAGCGTCCACTGTGGACTAGCTGCCGAGGCCTCCGAGGTGGTGGCACAGGCGGGCGGCTTCTGCGTGTTGAGGTTGTAGCCCCACCAGTTGGTCGAGTAGTCCTGCAGCTGCTCGTACGACGCTCCGTACGATCCGATGCCACCAGCGATGTGGTTGTACCGCACGTCGACCATGGCACGGGTCGGCGCCGTGCCGGGTGCGGACACCGCCATCCTGCTGTTGACGGTGTTGAACCAGAACCGGGACTTCTTCGCACCGAGTGCGAAGAACCCGTGCATGCTGAACGAGTTCTCGAAGGTGTTCCCGACCGCGTCGACCGCGCCACCCATCGCGGAGATACCACACTGCGAACGCGCGAACCGGCTGTTGTACACCCCGACGAACCCGAGAGCGGCAGGATCGGCGTTCGTGGACAGCCCGTTGATCATCGAATCGGTGATCGACGAGTTCGACACGATCAACCGCGCGGCAGAAGAGTTCGTCCCAACCGCGGCATAGGACTGGCACGCGATGCTCGAGCCCCAGCCGCCGTAGCGGACATCGGTGTAGTCCAGCACCGACACCGGCCGCTTCGTCGCCGGCTCGAGCGAGGAACCGTACAGCCTGACCTGGTACCAGTCCCCGGCCTTGGGCTGCGACGCCGAACCGTCGCCATTGGTGTCACCGGCGACCGTGTCGTCCTTGATCGAGGTGATCACCACGTGCTGCGCCGGGGTCCCCAGCGACAGGAGCTGTCCGTCGACCGAGATCTCCGCGTAGTGGTCGGTGCCGCTGTCGAGCTTGATCACGGTGCCGGGCAACAACGTCAGCGACGCCCGTTCCTCGATCTTCAGCCGCCCCTTGAGCACATAGGGCGAACCCAGCGGGCCCCACACCGTGTCCGTCGCGATCAGGCCGTTCGACACCACGGTCGGGCCGGGCGTGGTCACCGTCCGCACCACGGGTGCCGGGTTCACAGCTGCCGGTGGTGACGCCGGTACCGCCGCGACGGCCGTCTCCGTGGTGACCACCGCGGCCACCTGCAGGCCCACCAACCCGGCCACGACCAAGCCCAACCGGCGCACACCGCGGCGACCGAACATCCGACCCTCCAAGCACCCAGCGGACGACCTGTTCCTGACGTGAATTGCGGTCGCGTCAGTGCCCGACTGAGGAAAACCTGAAGAAACTTCGCAATGCAGCCAGGTGGGCACTCTGTGTGACCAGGTCAAGAGAGCCGCACCAAGTGCCTCGCGCCAACGAGGGTCACAGCTGCATAACGAACTGCCATTTGGTCACTCCTAGTGATAAAGAGCCGCCCTCTCCGGTCGCTCCTTCAGCCAGTCGAGTGAGACGAGAGGGGCCTGGCATGACGACCGAGTACCGACCGGTCTCCCGGCGCACGCTCCTGACCGCCGCACTGGGAGGTGCGGCCGCCGGGATCGCCGGCCAGAGCCTGATCGCCGGTGCGGCTGCCGCGGAGCAAGGACCCAAGCTGTTGGTCGGCACCGTCGACGGGCTGGGCAACGGGCTCCTGCTGCTGTCCGACCCCGGTCTGACCGGGACACCGGCTTCGCTCGCCGTGAACGGCCGGCCGAACGACATCGCGGGCACGCCGGACGGGCTGTGTGCTTACGTGGCAACGCAGTCCGGGCCGGGACTGAGCATTGTGGACATCGGTGCCCGCCGGGTCACCGGCGAGATCGGGGTGGGCGGGTTCGCGAACCAGGCGGTCGTCTCGCCCGACGGCAAGGTGGTCTACGTCGCGAGCGGCTCCAGCGGGGCGGGCGGCTCACGTGGTCACGTCGCCGTGGTCGACGCGGCGAATGGTGAGGTCAAGGCGAGGATCCAGGCGGGGTTGCTGCCGAGCCACCTGGCGATCACACCGGACGGCAGGCGCCTGTTCGTCGGTGATGAGCGCGCCAAGGGCGTCACGGTGATCGACACGGCGAAGCAGCAGGTCTCCGGGTCGTTCAAGACCGAGAAGACCCCGCTGCAGCTCGCGATCGATCCCAAGGGCAAGCGGCTGTACGTCACCACGCAGCGGGAGTTGGTCACGTTCGACCTCGGCACGGGCAACGCGTCCGGCGTGACCGCGCTGGAGGGCAGACCCGGCGGACTCGCGGTGCATCCGAACGGGAACTTCGCGGTGGTCAGTGTCCACACCGGACGCACGTCGCCGGCGGCGCTGGTGGTCGTGAACGTCAACTCCGGCAAGGTGTTGACCCGGTGGGACAACGGTCGGGCGTACGGCCCGGTCGCACTGAACCACGACGGCGGCACGGCGTTCGTGCTCGACCAGGAGAACCGCAAGGCCACCTCCGCGGACATCGCGACCGGCAAGCCGGACAACTCGCTGCCGACTCCCAACTCCGAGAAGCCGACCTGCGTCGCCTTCGTCGAGACCGCCTGACCCACCCGGAGGAACCGCGATGCCGTTCTCGATGGCCGTCAAGACCTTGGACTACACCCCGTCCTGGCCCACCTACCCCAGCCTCTGGATGGGCGGGTACGCCGGTGCGCCGCGCGGCAACCAGGGCCAGGTGGACCGCAGGCTACGCGCCCAGTGCGTCGTCATCGACGACGGCTACGGGCCGAAGGTGATGCTGCGCATCGACGTCGTCAGCATCCCGAGATACGTCCACCAGGCGATCAGATCCAAAGTGTTGTCGTTGGTGGGCAACAACAACGGCAACTTCCTGATCATCTGCAGCCACACGCACTCCGGCCCGATGATCGGCACCACCCGGCCCGACCCGTACGTGATGATGGGCCTCACGCCCGCGGACGTCGCCGCGATCGAGGCCACCACGACCGTCTTCATCGGCCAGATGGTCACGCTGGTGCAGCAGACCCTGGCCATGACCAGAACGCCGGTCACGTTGTGGTACAAGGAAGGCAACACCACGATCGGCTACAACCGGGCGGACGGGACCAACGTCCTCACCACGGTCTCGGTGCTGATCGCCCGCCGGCAGAGCAACAACGGCCTGTTCGCCGTGTTGTTCGGCTACGCGTGCCACACCGTGTCGCGGGGCAACGACCGGGTGTTCTGCAGCGACTACCCCGGCGCCGCCACCGACGTGATCACCAACGCGCTCGGCGTGCAGGCGTTGTTCTTCCAGGGCGCCGCGGGAGACCAGGAACCCAACGACCCCCACTCGCCTGGCCAGGTCACCACTCTCGGCACGCAGCTGGGCAACAAGGTCGTCAGCATGGTGAACTCCGGCAGCTGGATCGCCGTCAACGGCCCGATCAAGACCTACTACACCGAGGTCGAGCTGCCGCTGTCCGTGGACTTCGGCGATCCGGCCGCGGTGGTCAGAGCCCGCAAGGCCTACCTCCAGCGGCTCGACAACCATCCCAGCGACGATTTCGCGTACCGGCACGCCGAGGTCATGCTCGGCCAGATCGGCGGCGCCGGGTTGCCGCGCGTGTTCCCCATGCCCATCCAGCGCTGGAACATGGGCGGCCTCAACGTCCTCGCGCTGTCACACGAGGTGCTCTCGGCGTACGAGGTGAAGCTGCAGGCCCAGACATCGGGCTCGTTGTGGGTCATGGCGTACGCCAACGAGACCGAGGGTTACGTCGCGGCCAACGACGTCCTGCAGGCCGGTGAGGTGAAGCACTTCGGCTATGAGGCCGGCTGGACCGACGACAACACGATGTCCGGCCCCGGTACGTGGACGAACTCCTACGGATGGCCCGCACCGCTGGCCTTCTCCACTGGCGCCGCCGCTGCCGGGACGACGGAGCGTGTCGTCCTCGACGCGTGCACGAAACTCATGAACCTCTGAGCGGAGAGAGCAATGGCAGGACCAAGCACCACGTTGACGGCCCGCTACGGTCTCGCTCCGGTCTACCCGTGCGACGCCGCGGGCGACCTGTACCTGTTCGAGCACGAGGCGCCGACCAACGGCGCGTTCACATGGGGCGAGAGCTACCAGATCGGTGGCGGCTGGCTGGGCCGCGTGCTCGCCGGTCCGAGCGGGTGGATGTTCGGCATCACCACCGGCGGTGAGCTGAGACTGTTGCACTACAACGGAACCCGCTGGGACGGCTTTCCCGGCGGCGGCGAGTACAAGGTGCTCGGCCAGGGTTGGTCCTACACCGCGGCGAACACCCGGAACCGGATCTCCGTCGACGAGGACGGCGTTCTGTACACCTTGGACACCAGCGGAAACCTCAAAGCGCACTACTACAACTTCGCCAAGAACCAGTGGGCGGTGCAGGGCGCGTTGCTGGACACCGGGCTGACGCAGTACAACGCGATCGTCGCCACCAGCAAGGGAGTCGTGTACATGCGCACGACGGCCGGTGCGATGTTCCGCTACCACATCGACTTCTGGTCCGGTACGAACCCGACCTGGGTGCGACCGGTCGCACAGGTCACCACGGGCTGGCAGAACCTGAAGAACATCAGCTCGCCCGGCGGCGAGGTGTTCTACGCGGTGGACTCCTCGACCGGCAACCTGCTCTGGCACAGCTACAACCCGGTGACGAAGAAGTGGGCGTCCACCGCTGGCAACGTCATCGGCACCGGCTGGAACAACGAGCAGGACGTTGTCGCGCAGTCCAACGCCTGCAGCCGCTTCGACTGGGCCACGGCGTGTACCTCGTTCGGTCCGCGAGACGGTGGTGCCGTCGTCACGCGGTTGAACGCGGTCAGGAAGAACTGAGAGCGGTCAGGCTGCCGAGTGCGTCACCGTTCCGGTGTACTCACCGGCGACCGCGGCGTCCGGGATCGTGATGACGAGGGTCGGGTTCCAGCTCACCGAGTTGTTGCCCCTGCCGGAGGTGAGCGCGAAGGCCGGCTTCCGCTCGTGAATCGGGACCCGGTTGGACTGGTTCAACTGTCCTGGCGCGGTGATCGTGTTCATGCCCGAGAACGAGGTCTGCGGGCCGGACCAGTAGGCCACGTCCTCGGCGGGAATGGTCTCACCGGCCGTCCCGCTACCGGTGGTGAAGTCGGTGGACGACACCTCGGCGGTCCAGGTCGGATTCATCAGGGCGCGCATGTCGGTGACGGTGACGGTGCCGAGGGTCGAGGTGATCGACGACGACGGGCCCGAATCCCCGAGCGCCACGGACTCCGGTGCCGAGACGGACAGCGGGCCGCTCAGGACCTCGAAGGTCGTCTCCGTCCCCGAGTTCACCATGAACGTCACGGTCGTGTCGACGTCGTCCGGATCCTCCGCGTACGCCGGGGCCACGACGGCGAAAACGAGCACGGCGACACCGGCCACGACCATTCTGACGCGTCCCGCAAGCATGAAGTCTCCATTGGCATTGGGGCTGAACGTTTCACATCACCCGGTAAGTGATCTTCCCGCTGTAGAGGGCGCCCGGACGGGCGGTGCTGGGGATCGCGACCGCGAGGGTCGGGACCCAGGAGACCCGGTTGCCGCCCGCCGTGGCGTTGGCGTAGGTGTAGACGGTCCGGGCGGAGCCGCGGTCGTTGCCCGGCGATCCAGCGGCGCCAGGGGTGATGGCCGGGGTTCCCGGTGCGACCGTTCCGGTGGCCGCACCCGGCGTGTACGTGATGCCGGTGTTCGGAATGGACGGACTCCCGGTGGCGGTGAACCCCGTGGTCGAGTACACGCCGATGGCCCATCCCTCGGCGGTGCCGCGCGCGTCGGTCACGGTCACCGCTCCGAGCAGGCCGCTGATGGTCGTGCCCGGCGTGGCGCTGCCGGTGTTGAGCGCGGCCGCCGGGGCCACCGAGACGGACAGCACGCCGCCGGTCGTCGCGAACGTGACGGTGCTGTCCGCGGCGTTCGCCGGAGTGACAGCGAAGATCACGACCGCGGCTGCGGCCGTGAGGACTGTTCCGATGCGGTTGCCGAACACATGAGCCCCTCTCCGAGCCACGCTCAACAATCGAACACTTGCCGATGGGGACCGGTCACACCTCGATGAGACTCCCTTGTGGAGACTCCTCATCGCGCGTTCGCCGGCGTGAGACCAGCCACCGGCGCGCGAAGAACGTTCCGACCAACGCGGCCCCGACCAGCATCCCGAGACCAGCCGACAGCAAAGGGTGTCTCTCGAACCAGTTCTCGGGCCGGACCGGTCCACCCACCGTGTTGGCGGAGGCCGGAAAGGTGATCGTGGCCGTCACCACTTTTTCGATGAAGCCGCTGCGCAACGTCAGCCGCGCTTTCCACGGCCCGTCCGGCAGGTGCTGGTCGAGCACCGTGCGCACGCCCGCGGTGCGGCCCGGCAGCAACGTGACCGCGGTCGAGACCGGGAACGGGCCCGCGCTCACCCCACCAGGGCCGTCGGACAACGAGAGCTCGCCCACCATGTCCAACGCACGACCGCCGGTGTTGTGCACGCTGGCCACCACCGCGGGCCTGCGGTCGCCGTCGCGCGACGGGGTGAGGCTGCCGACGTCGAAACTCGGCGGCGGCTCACCGCCCGGCCCGACGTCGAGGTAGATCCGGACGCCGACCCTGGTGACCATCAGGACGTTGTCCGGCGTGTTGGACGGAGCGCTGGTCTCCGCCCAGATGACGCCGTAGCGCTCGCCGGTCGACGCGATGGGGTCGACCGCGATCGTCACCAGTACCTTCTCGCTGCCTCCCGGCGGCAGGTCCACGGCGGTGCGATCGAGGGAGATCCAGCTGGTCAGCTCGCTGGTGGCGCGTCCGGCCAGCGCGTTGAACGCGTCGTCGTCGATGCCGGCCGCACCGGGGAAGACCTCGATGTGTTGCGGCGCCGGGGAACTGTTCGTGACCAGCACATGCCGTTTGATGACGGCACCCGGCGCGAGGTGGTCCACGATGTAGACCTGCGCGCGGGGGTCGTCGGCACGGTTGACCGGCATCTCGAGCAGCCGGATGCCGATGCTGTTCTTGGCGTTGTCCTCCTCCGCCGGCGCGCCGGTCCCCGAGTTCACGAGGACGAACAGGCAGGTGAGCAGGACAGCGGCCTGGTCACGCCACTTGATGGCTCACCGTCCCGGAGTAGGCCGCACCCGACTTCGCGGTGACGGGAATGACGACGGCGATGGTCGGGTTCCAGGCGACCGTGTTACCTCCGGCCGTCGCGTTGGCGTACGTGTACGCCGTCAGCGCGGCCCCGGCGCTGGCGCCCGGCGAGCCGGCCGTTCCCGCAGTGATGGTCGGGCTGCCCGGAGTGTTCGTGCTCGTGGTCGCTCCGGGCGTATAAGTGACGCCGCTGTTGGTGATCGCGGTGCTCGCGGTGGCGGTGAACCCCGTCGTCGAGTACACACTCGCCGTCCAACCGGCGGCACTACCCCGCGTGTCCGTCACGGTCACGGTTCCCAGCGCGCCGGTCACCGTCCCGCCGGGAACCGTGCTGCCACCGCTCAACGTCGCCGAAGCGGGCACCGCCACGGAAAGTGTGCCGGCACTCGCGGTGAACGTGACGGTGGAGTCCACCGCGTTCGCCGGGACGGCGGCGCCGACGGCGATGGCCGCGACACCCACGACAAGAAAGCCAATGCGCTTGGTACTCACGACATCCCCAATCCTCGAAGTTGAGCTGAGAAGCAGTCACGCCACCTGGTGACTGACGGTCCCGGAGTAGGTCGCACCTCCTTGTGCGGTAAGGGGAATGACGACCGCGAGGCTCGGGTTCCACGCGACCGTGTTACCTCCGGCCGTCGCGTTGGCGTACGTGTACGCCGTCAGCGCCGCCCCGGCGTTCGCACCGGGAGACCCAGCCGTTCCCGCCGTGATGGTCGGGCTGCCCGGAGCGGTCGTGCTCGTCGTCGACCCCGGCGTGTAAGTGATGCCACTGTTGGCGATCGCGGTACTTCCAGCGGAGGTGAACCCCGTCGTCGAATACACGCTGGCCGTCCACCCGGTGGCGTTGCCGCGCGTGTCGGTCACGGTCACGGTTCCCATCGCGCCGGTCACCGTCCCACCGGGAACCGTGGTGCCACCGGTCAGCGTCGCCGAAGCGGGCACCGCCACCGAAAGCGTGCCGCCCGTGGTCGAGAACGTCACGGTGGAGTCCACCGCGTTCGCCGGAACGGCGGTGCCGACCGCGACGGCGGCGACGCCCACCATCAGCGATCCACTACGTATGCCAAACACAACACGCTCCTAGCGTTGGTTCGTTCGAAGTCTGAGGCCGGTTTCTAAACGACGGAGTGCGTGACGGTTCCGCTATAGGAGCCGGGGATGACCGTTATCGGCACGGTGGCCATGAATGTCGGGTTCCAGGTGGCCTGGTTGATGCCGTTGCTACCGGCCTGCGTGAAGCCGGTGCGGGATGTGGTCATGTCCTGCGCGGCCCCGGAGTTGCTCTGTCCCGGGGTGAAGGTGCCGCTGCCGGTGGTCGAGGTGGACGGCCCGGACCAGTACTTCAGGTTCGCGAGCGGAACCGTCCGGCCGCCACTGGTGAAGGTGGTGGAGGACACCGAGGCGGTCCACGATGCGCTTGCGACGCCTCGGTTGTCGATGACCTGGGTCGAACCGAGCGCACCGCTGACCGTGTTGCCGATCAGGCCGCTGCCCAGGTTCGCCGTGCCGGGCAGGCTGATCGTCAGCGAGCCTCCGGCGACGGTGAGGGTGAAGGACTGGGTTGCGTTGGGAGTGGTCGAACTGCTGGCGGTGATCGTCAGCGGGTAGGTGCCCGCGAGCGTCGGCGTTCCCGACAGCGTCGCCGTGCCGTCCCCGTTGTCCACAAAGGTCACACCGGTGGGCAACGTGCCGGTCTTGCTGATGGCCGGTGTCGGCACGCCGGTCGTGGTGACCGTGAAGGTGCCCGCCGAGCCCGCGGTGAAGGTCGTGCTGTTCGCGCTCGTGATCGCGGGCGCGGCCGTGTAGACCACCTCGCTGCCCGTCGCGAAGAAGGTCGACGGCGAGCTCTGGTTGTTGTACTGGGTGCTGACGTACGACGAGCTGCGCACGGTGCTGCCCCACCGGACCTCGTCGATGCTGCCCGCGAAGTAACCGTGACCGCCCGCCGACGGCCAGTTCGGGCCGAGCGACCGGTAGGAACCCATGCGCACATAACCGTTGTAGGGCTGCGCCTGCGTGCTGACCGAGGTCGCCTGCAGAGTTCCGTCCACGTACAGGCCGATGATGTCGTTGGTGTCGTCGCGATATCCGACGGCCTGGTGCCAGTTCCCATCGGTGTACGTGCCCGCGGTGTTGACGGTGATGTTGTTGCCCGCGCCGTCGTTCACGCCGAAGTACACCTTGCTGTCGGTGCCGACGTAGATGTGCCGGTCGTAGCTGCCCGAGCCCGTTCCGCTCTGCACCTGCTCGAAGCCCAGCACCTTCTTGCCCGCCGTCGAGGTCGTCCTGAACCAGACGCTCTCCATGAAGTTCTGCGGGTTCGTCAGCAGGTTCGTCGTGGTGACGTTGTCGTCGGTGCCGTCCAGCGTCAGCGAACCGTCGACCTTGCCCGACACCTGCGCGCCCGCGGCCATCGGGCCCTGCGCGGTGCCGTGGTTGGTGTTGCTGGTGGAGTCCTGGAACTGCGGGGCCGTGCTCGTGGGCCCCTCGGAGAGGTGCCAGACGGCGTCGTAGCCGGAGTCCCAGACCGCGGTGGCGTTCTGCTGGTTGGCCGCCGAGGCGTTGCCGTAGTACATGTAGATGATCGTGTCCGTGGTGTTGGACACCGTTGGCACGTTGACCCAGCTCACGAGCACACCGGTGCCCGAGGTGAAGGACTCGATCTGGTGGTTGAGCTTGGTGGTGCCGTCCGAGCTGGTGAACAGGATGTCGTCACCGTCGGACTGGGCGTCCGCGGCGAGATCGGAGTCGGTTCTGCTGACCAGGAACGGGAAGTTGGTCAGGGTCGCGCCGACCTTGGTGCGGTCGATCGTGATCGCCTTGCGATACCGCCAGCTGGAGTTGTACCACCCCTGTACGACGGTGAGGGTGAACGACTGCGTGGCGTTGGGACTGACCCCGTTGGCGGCGGTGAAGCTCAGCGGGTACGTGCCGATGGAGGTCGACACGGGCGTGCCGGACAGGGTGGCCGTACCGTTGCCGTTGTCCACAAAGGACACACCGCTGGGCAGCGTGCCGGTCATGCTGATCGTCGGTGTCGGTGCGCCGGTCGTCGTGATGGTGAAGGTGCTCGGCAGCGTCGCACCGAAGGAGGTGCTGTTCGCGCTCGTGATCGTCGGTGCGACGCTGTACGCCACCTCGCCCGCGACCGAGACGAACGTGGACGGCGAGCTCTGGTTGTTGTACCTGGCGGTGATGGCCGTCGCCGACCAGGCCCCGGTGGACACCCGGACCTCGTCGATGCTGCCGGCGAAGTACCCGTCGGCGCTGGCGGTGTAGGGGGCCACGTGGTAGCTGCCGAAGCGCCAGTAGCCGTTGTACACCTGGGCGTTGTTACTGGTGACCGGCGTGACGGCCACGCCGTCCACGTAGAAGTTCATCGTGGTGCCGGTGTAGGTGGCCACGAGGTAGTGCCACTGGTTGTCCGCGATGCTGGTAGGCCCCACCGCGGTATCCGCGTTGCCGTCCCACAGGACGAACCGGGGTTTGCCGTCGGTGCCGATGTAGATGACGCGGTCGTAGTTGTTGGTGGCGGTACTGCCGGTCTGGATGTCCTCGAAGTTGACGATGGGCTTACCGAGGAGGGAGGTGGTTTTCACCCATACCTCGATCGTGAACGACTGCGGGTTGGTCTGCTGGACGGCGGTCGAGATGTAGTCGTTGCTGCCGTCGAGGGTGATGCTGCCGTTGATCTTGCCGGCCACCTGGGAGCCCGCGGGCATGGAGCCCTGGTTGGTGCCGTGGTTCGCGTTGCTGGTCGAGTCCTTGAACTGCGGCGCGGTGGCGGTCGGGCTCTGCGACAGGTGCCAGACGCCCTTGTACTCCGAGCGCCACGTGCCGCTGACGTTCTGCTGGTTGGCCGCCGAGGCGTTGCCGTAGTACATGTAGATCGTCTTGTCGACCGTGCTGGACAGGGACGGCACCTGCACCCAGGCGACCAGGATTCCGGACGCCGAGGTGTAGGACTCGATCTCGTGCGGGAGCTTGGTGATCATGTCCGTGTCGGTGAACAGGATGTCGTCGGCATCGGACTGGGCGTGTGCGGCGAGATCGGAGTCAGTCCTGCTGATAAGTACCGCGAAGGTGGTCGTGTTGGCAGGCACCTTCGTGTGGTCGATCGTGATCGCCTTGCGGTAGAGCCAGCTCGCGTTGTACCAGGACGGCACGACGTTCAGGGTGAAGTTCTGCGTGGCATTGGGCGCGACCCCGTTGCTGGCGGTGATGGTCAGCGGGTACGCGCCGACGCTGGTGGTTGTTCCGGACAGGGTGGCCGTTCCGTCGCCGTTGTCCACAAAGGTCACTCCGGCGGGCAACGTGCCGGTCTTGGTGATGACCGGTGTCGGGCCACCGGTCGTGGTGATGGTGAAGGTGCCCGCCGCGCCGTCGGCGAAGCTGGTGCTGGTCGCACTCGTGATCGCCGGTGCGGAGAGGGACTGCTCCGTGCCGAACGTCGTGTACGCCCAGGGGTTGTTCTGGGTGCGGAAGTTGGTGGTCACCCAGTTGGCGTTGCGGACGACGTTGGAGACACGGGGTTCGGAGATGGTGCCTGGAAAGTATCCGTCGACGCCGGCGGTGTTGTCGGACACGTGGTAGCTGCCCAGGCGCCACCACCCGTTGTTGGTCTCGGCCTGGGTGCTGGTGCTGGTGCCGACCAGGTTGCCGTCCACGTAAAGGTTCATGGCGTCACCGGTGGTGTCGTACGTGGCGACGAGGAAGTGCCAGACGCCGGTGGCCAGGTTGGTGCCGCCGGAGGCCACGTGACCGGCGGTGCCGTCCCACAGGGCGAAGTAGGCCTTGCCGTCGGTGCCGATGTTCAGGTTCCGGTCGAAGAGCGTTGCCGCGGTACCGGTCTGCGTCGACTCGAAGTTGAAGATCGGTTTACCCGACGCGGTACTGGTTTTCACCCATGCCTCGATGGTGAAGACCTGCGGGTTGGTCTGCTGGGTCGTGGTCGACAGGTAGTCGTTGACGCCGTCGAGGACGACGCCGCCTTCGGCGTCCGTGGTCATGCCGGTCGAGCCCTGGTACGACGCGTGGTTGGCGTTGCTGGTGGAGTCCTTGAAGTTGCCCGCGGTCGCGCTGACGGCCTCGGACAGGTGCCAGACGGACTTGTGGTTCGAGTCCCACACCGCGGTGGCGTTCTGCTGGCTGGTCGCCGAGGCGTTGCCGTAGTACATGTAGAGCGTGTGGTCGGCAGTGTCGGTCAACGACGGCACCTGAACCCAGGCCCACAGCACCCCGGTCGCCGACGTGTACGACTGGATCTGGTGGTTGAGCTTGGTGACCCCGTCCGAGTCGGTGAACAGGATGTCGTCGGCGTCCGCCTGCGCCCTGGCGGCCAGGTCGGAGTCGGAGGACCTCCGGATCGTCACGGGGAAGTTGGTCACCGTCCCGGACACCATGGTGCGGCTGATCGTGATCGGCTTGCGCCGCGTCCAGCTCGCGTTGTACCAGCCCTCCCCGACGGCCAGGAGGAACCGCTGCTCGGTGGTTCGACCGGTGGGGTCCTCGGCGTTGATGGTCAGGGGGTACGTGCCCTCGGTCCTGGGCGTTCCGGACAGCGTTGCCGTTCCGTCGCCGTTGTCGGTGAACTCGACGCCGTCGGGCAACGCGCCGGCCGCGGTGAGCTCTGGTGACAGCGAACGGGTCGCGGTGAACGTGAAGGCGTCCGACCGCCCCACCGAGAACCGAGCGTGGTCCGCGCTCGTGATCACGAGTGGGGTGGCCGCCGCGGACATGCCGGGAAAGACGAGAGGCATGCAAGTCACCAGCAAGACCGCGACCACCAGCCTGGCCAAAACCCGCCGCTGCAACGCCACCACCCCAACTCGTCAGGAAACGACGCGCGAGCCGTTGCCGACCGCTCTCCGCTCGCACAACCAGAGGGATTATTTAGTTCCCCATCCCCCTGTGCATTGACCTATCCGGCCAACCACCAAAAGGAGTGATCTTCACGGTTTCGCCATAATCAAAAATGACTACCACTGCTTGGCCTCTTCGCGTTCCCGTCGGCGACGTCGCCACGCGAGAATGCCGATCCAGAGCAATGCCGTGCACGCCACCGCGAGGAGCCCCGCCAGTCCGATCAGCAACAGCTTGGGGTAGGGCGACTGCGTTGTGACCGTCTCGCCGACACCGGGCGAGCTGGGAAAGGTGATCACCGCGTTCACGGTCCGGGTGATGAGACCACTCGCCAGGCTCAGCTCCGCCTTCCAGGGGCCGACCGGCAGTCGCTTGTCGAGCAGGACCTTGACCTCCGCCCTGCCTCCCGGCCCGATCGTCGTGCCGACGGACAGGTTGAACGGGCCCGCGCTCAACGCTCCCGGCCCGTCCGACAGCGACAGCGTTCCGCTCACGTCGATCGCCCGCCCACCGGTGTTGTGCACCTGCGCGCGGATCTCGGGTCGCCCGTCGTCGGTCCGTGCCGGGGTGATGCTCTCGATCTCGAAGTCCGTCTTGGGCTCGCCACCGGGGCCGACGTCGAGGTAGATCCGAACGCCGACCCTGTTGATCATGCCGATGTTCCCCGAGGCGCCGGGTGGCGCGGCGACCTCCGCCCAGATCACGGCGTACTGCTCTCCACCTGTCGCGTGCAGGGGAACCGTGATCGTCGCCAGCACCGTGGTCGTGCTGTGGGCGGGCAGGTCGAAGTGGGTGCGGTCGAACGAAACCCAGCTGGACAGCTCGTTGGCCGTGCGAGCGTTGCCGAAGACGAACTTGGCGTCCCGAATGTCGGCCGCGGCCGCATAGACATCGAAGGACTTCGTCTCGTCCGTGGTGTTCGATACCTCCACCCGTCTCTGGATCACGGAGTTGGGCGGCAGGAAGTCGATGATGTAGGTCTTGGCCCTGGGGTCGTCCCGCCTGTTCGTAGGGGCATCGAGCAGCTTGATTCCGATTGAGTCGCCGGGCTTCCCGTCCGGTGTCGCAGACCAACATGTTGTGGTCGCCGCGCTCTGCACGAGCGCGGCGACCACGAGTACTACGAACAGCCGAGCGGCCCGGTCACGCCATCGAATGCGTCACCGTTCCGGTGTAGAGGCCACCGACCGCCTGTGCCGGGACGTTGACGACCAGCGTCGGGTTCCAGGTCGCCGAGTTGTTGCCGACACCGGCGGTGAGGGCGAACGCCGTCGGGGTCTCGCTCAGCGGCACTGCGGCGGCGGCGTTGGCCTGTCCGGGCGCGAACGTGGTGCCGGAGCCGGTCGTCGCGGTCGCGGGTCCCGACCAGTAGTCCACGAGGGTGTTGGCGATCGTCTCATCGGCCGTCGCGCCACCGGTGGTGAAGTCGCCGGAGGTGACCGTGGCCGCCCAGGTGGGAGCGAGCAGGGCCCGCCCGTCGGTGACGGTGACGGCTCCGAGAGCCGAGCTGATCGGGGATCCCGGCCCACCGCTGCCGAGGTCCGCCGTCGCCGGTGCGGTGATCAGCAGAGCGCCACCGGTGACGGTGAACGTCGTCGTGGTGTCAGCGGCGCCGGCCGGACCGGCGGTGAGCACTGCCATGGCCGTCGCGGCGACCAATGCACCAAATGCGGTTCGAAGCCTATAACCGGTACCAATTTGCATGGCAAGCCTCTCATTGTCGTTCTACACGAGGACCACTGACGACAGCCACAGGTCAGCCGGTCTGACTCGAAATGCTACTTCCGGTCTTGATCTCACACCATTGCAGGAATCCCACCTCATCGCGTGAACAAAATCCCCCGAAAACACGCGTAATGAGCGTCGACGTCAATAGGGAATCCCGCATTTGCGGTATTGCCACGTCATCCGCTGATCGTTTTCGGGTCTGTACCTGGGTACGAGTCCACACGACCGCCGGGTCGGCGGGGACCGGAGGCACCACATGCCCGCACGGCGAGGCTCCCGCGTGCTCCGGTCGGTGACGCGCCTGCTGGTCATCCTCGTCCTGGTCGCCGGATCTGCGACGGTGACGACCGGCTCGGCCTCGGCCGGCATCGTCACCCCGTTCACCCAGGTGTACGACAAGGTCGTCTACGGCGACTTCAACATCATCGGCAACTCGGTGACGAAGTGCCCGGCCACGGCGTCCCCGCTCACCTCGGTCCCCTGCTCGGACGGCGCCAACCGGATCGACACCGACGCGGTGAACGACGAGTACGCGATGGCGTGGGCCGACATCGACTCGAACCCGGCGACGTTCGACTCGAGCTCGGCGAGCGTCACCGTCCCGCCCGGCGCGACGATCGACTACGTCCGCCTGTACTGGGCGGGCGACACCGGCCGTTACACGGACTCCGACGGCACACTCGTCTATCCGCTGTGCAGCGGCAACGGCCTGTCGATCGGCGAGTACGCGACCCCGCCTCCCGGAACTCCCCAGACCCAGTCGGTGAGCGTCCGGCTGGGCACCGGCACGACCACCGCCGTGGCTCCGCAGACATTCGTGAACGAGCCGGTAGCCGCGCTGACGGAGGCCCAGTACTACAGCGCGTCCGCCGAGATCACCTCGCTCTTCTCCGGCGCCTCGACGGGGTCCCCGATCACCGTCACGGTGGGAAATGTCTGGACGCCAGAGGGATACAACTGCTTCGGCGGCTGGTCGTTGACCCTCGTGTACACGTATCCGCAGCCCGAACCGACCTACGCACCGGTGCCGCGCGAGATCTTCATCTACGACGGCCACGTCCGTCAGGACAGCCTGCAGCCTCCCACTACCGTGCCGATCAGCGGCTTCCGGTACCCCGGCGGCCCGCTGCGCGCCGGCGTCACGGCCTACGAGGGTGACTGGGGCATCAGCGGCGACCAGTTCCTCATCAACGGAACCCCGATCGCCGAACCCACCGGCACCGGCTCGGGGAACTTCTTCGTCGACAGCGCCGCGGGGCCGGTGAATCCCAACACCCCCAACAACTTCTCGGTCGACGCCAAGGACTTCGTGCTGCCGGCGGGCACGGTGCCCGTCGGGGCGAACAGCCTCACGCTGCAGCTCAACACCACCGGTGACTCCTACCTCGCCCAGCAGGTGGCGTTCTCCGTTCCACTGCCCACGCTGAACGTGGTGAAGGAGGTGTGCACCTCCACCACACCGGCGAACTGCGGCTCCGGCGGCACCGGTCCGTGGGCGGAGAACACCCTCATCCCGTCGGGAAGCACCGCGTACTGGCGGATCAAGGTGAGCAATCCGACCACTGTGGACATTCCGGGGGTGACGCTGAACGACCCGGCGGCGCCCTCCTGCGTGACCGCGGCGGGGACGTTCACCGTGCTCGCCGGGCAGACCCTCACCTTCTACTGCTCGTCGCCGAACCTCACCACGGCGCTGGTGAACAGCGTGACGGCCCGGTTCGTGCCGCTGAGCGCGCCGGCGGGTTCACCACCCGTCGACACCGCACCGGACACCGCACGCGCCGACGTGCACGCGCTCACGATCGCCAAGCAGGTCTGTTCCTCGCTCGTCGCGGCGGACTGTGGTGCGGGAGGGGCGGGGCCGTGGGTGGAGCTCGCGACGATCCCGGCGGGCACCACGGTCCGTTGGAAGATCACGGTGACCAACACCGGCAGCGTCGACCTCACCGGTATCACGATCAACGACGCGGCCCACCCCGCCTGCGCCACCGGGCCGTTCTCCGTGGCCGCCGGGGCTTCCGCGTCCTTCTACTGCTCGACCGCGAACGTGGCCGCGGGCAGCACGAACACCGTCACCGCGCAGTACACCCCGCCGGGCTTGTCCCAGGTGGTGACCGCGCCCGATGACGCGCGCGTACGGGTGTCCCGGCTGACCGTCGCCAAGGAGGTGTGCGGGTCGTCGCTCGCGGCCGACTGCGTCGCCGGCGGAACCGGTCCGTGGCAGGAGAACCTGACCGCCTCGGCCGGGTCGGCCGTCTACTGGCGGATCACGGTGGCCAACACCGGCGAAGCCGACCTGACCGCGATCGCGCTGAACGACGCGGCCGAGGCATCGTGTGCCGTGGCGTCGTTCGACCTGACCGCGGGTGCGACCAAGACGTTCTACTGCTCGACCGCGAACGTCTCGGCGAACAGGACGAACACGGCGACCGCGCAGTACGTGCCGCCGGGTGCGCCGGCCGGCACGGCCCCGGTGGTGACGGCGCCGGACGGTGCGACCGTGAACGTCTACGGTCTCGTCCTGGCCAAGGAGGTCTGCTCGGCGCTGACCGGATGCGCTTCGGGGCCGTGGGTGGAAACGGCCAACCTGCCCAGCGGTTCCACCGCTTACTGGCGGATCACCGCCACCAACACCGGTGACGTCAACCTCACCGGCGTCACTTTGAACGATCCGGCCGAGGCCTCGTGCGTCACCTCGTTCGACCTGGCCGTGAGCGCGTCGAAGGTCTTCTACTGCTCGACGGCCAACGTCACAACCGGCCGGACGAACACGGTCACCGCTACCTACACCCCGCCCGGCGGCAGCCAGGTGAGCACGGCGCCTGACTCCGCGACCGTCAAAGTCACGAACCTGGCTGTAGTCAAGGACATCTGCACCGGCGTCGGCTGTAGCGACAGCGCGACCCTGCCGACCGGTTCGACCGCGCAGTGGCGGATCACGGTGACCAACACTGGCGAAGTCGACCTCACTGGCATCGTGCTCAACGACCCCGGTGAGGCATCGTGTGTCGTCGCGCCGTTCGACCTGGCCGTGAACGAGTCCAAGACGGTCAACTGCTCCACCGCGAACCTCAGCGTGAACAAGACGAACACCGCGACCGCGCAGTACCTGCCGCCAGGCGCTCCGTCCGGCACCGAGCCGATCGTGACCGCACCGGACAGCGCGACCGCCACCGTCTTCGGTCTCGTGGTGGCGAAGGAAGTCTGCTCCTCGCTCATTGCGGCGGACTGTGCCTCGGCCGGTCCCTGGGTGGAGACCGCCAACATCCCGAGCGGCTCCACCGCGTACTGGCGGATCACCGCCACCAACACCGGCGATGTCGACCTCACCGGCGTCACTTTGAACGATCCGTCCGAGGCCTCGTGCATCACCTCGTTCGACCTCGCGGCCGGTGCGACGAAGACGTTCCACTGCACCACCACCACGGTGACGGCAGGCCTGACGAACACGGTCACGGCGACCTACACCCCGCCCGGCGGCAGCCAGGTGACCACGGTCCCTGACTCCGCGACCGTCAAAGTCACGAACCTGGCTGTGGTCAAGGACATCTGCACCGGCGTCGGCTGTAGCGACACCGCGACCCTGCCCACCGGTTCGACCGCGCAGTGGCAGATCACAGTCACCAACACCGGCGAAGTCGACCTCACCGGCATCACCCTCAACGACCCCGGTGAGGCATCGTGTGTCGTCGCGCCGTTCGACCTCGCCGTGAACGAGTCCAAGACGGTCAACTGCTCCACCGCTAACGTCACTACGAACAAGACGAACACCGCGACCGCGCAGTACCTGCCACCAGGCGCTGCCCTGGGTACGGAACCTGTTGTGAGCGCTCCGGACAGCGCGACCGCGACCGTCTTCGGTCTGGTGCTGGCAAAGGAAGTCTGCTCCTCGCTCGTCGCGGCGGACTGTGCCTCGACCGGTCCCTGGGTGGAGACCGCCAACATCCCGAGCGGCACCACCGCGTACTGGCGGATCACCGCCACCAACACCGGCGACGTCGACCTCACCGCCATCACGTTGAACGATCCGGCCGAGGCCACGTGTGTCACCTCGTTCGACCTGGCCGTGAGCGCGTCGAAGGTCTTCTACTGCTCGACAGCCAACGTCACAACCGGCCGGACGAACACGGTCACCGCTACGTACACCCCGCCTGGTGGCACCGAGGTGACCACGGTTCCTGACTCCGCGACCGTCAAAGTCACGAACCTGACCGTAGCCAAGGACATCTGCACCGCCACCGACTGCGGTGACACGGCGACCCTCCCGACCGGTTCGACCGCGCAGTGGCAGATCACGGTCACCAACACCGGCGAAGTCGACCTCACCGGCATCACGCTGAACGACGCCGCCGAGGCATCGTGCGTCGCGGCGCCGTTCGACCTGGCCGTGAACGAATCGAAGACGGTCAACTGTTCCACCGCGAACCTCAGCGTGAACAAGACGAACACCGTGACCGCGCAGTACCTGCCACCAGGTGCTCCCTTGGACACGGAACCTGTTGTGAGCGGTCCGGACAGCGCGACCGCGACGGTCTTCGGGCTCGTGCTGGCGAAGGAGGCCTGCGCCTCGGCGACCTGCGGTTCGTGGGTCGAGACGGCCAACATTCCGAGCGGCTCCACCGCGTACTGGCGGATCACCGCCACCAACACCGGCGACGTCGGCCTGACCGGCATCGTGCTGAACGATGCGGCCGAACCGGGGTGTGCGACAGCCGCGGGGTCGTTCGACCTGATCGTCGGTGAGCTGAAGACGTTCTACTGCTCGACGGCCGGGGTGACGGACAGCGTCACGAACACGGTGACGGCCACGTTCACGCCGCCGGGCGGTGCTCTGCAGACGACGGCACCGGACTCCGCGACGGTGAAGGTGACGAACCTGGCCGTGGCGAAGGAAGTCTGCACCGCGGTGGACTGTTCGGGCACCACCGGCCCGTGGGCGGAGACGGCGAACCTGCCGAGCGGGTCGACCGCACAGTGGCGGATCACGGTGACCAACACCGGTGACGTCGACCTGACCGGCATCACGTTGGACGATCCGGCCGAGGCGTCGTGCGTCACCTCGTTCGACCTGGCCGTCGACGAATCGAAGGCGTTCTACTGCTCGACGGCCAACGTCACGACCGGCCGGACGAACACCGTGACCGCGCAGTACGTGCCGCCGGGGTCGGGAACGCCGGCGACGACCCCGCCCGACTCGGCGACGGTCGTCGTGACGAACCTGGCTGTGGACAAGGAGGTCTGCACCGACACGGACTGCGGCGACGGTCCGTGGAGCGACACGGCGAGCCTGATGACGGGCTCGACCGCGTACTGGCGGATCACGGTGACCAACACCGGCGAGATCGGACTGACGGGCATCGCGTTGAACGATCCCGTCGAGGCATCGTGCGCCGGGGCATCGTTCGACCTGGCCGTGAACGAGTCGAAGACGGTCAACTGCTCCACCACGAACCTCACGACGAACACGACCAACAGCGCGACCGCGCAGTACGTACCGCCGGGTGCGCCACCGAGCACCGAACCGGTCGTGACGGCGCCGGCGAGCGCTACCGCGAACGTGTACGGGCTGGAGCTGGTCAAGGAGGTCTGCGCGTCACTGAGCGACACCGACTGCGGACCAGGTGGTCCGGGGCCGTGGGGCCTCGTCGCGAACATCCCGAGCGGCTCGTCGGTGCACTGGCGGATCACCGCGACCAACACCGGTGATGTCGACCTGACCGGTGTCACCCTGACCGACGCGGACGAGCCGAGCTGTGACACGGTGTTCGATCTCGCGGTCGGTGCGTCGGCCTCGTTCTACTGCTCGACCGACGGCGTGACGGGAAGCGTGACGAACGAGGTCACGGCAACGTTCGGGATGATGGGGTGGCCGGACGTCACCGAGGACGCCGAGGCGTCGGTGAACGTGACGGATCTCCAGGTGCAGAAGGAGATCTGCTCGTCGTTGACCGCGGCGGACTGCGGCACCGGCCCGTGGGTGGACACGGCGACCCTGCCGAAGGGCGCGACGGCGCACTGGCGGATCACGGTGACCAATTCCGGCGACGTCGACCTCACGGGCATCGTGGTGAACGATCCGGCCGAGCCGTCGTGCGTCCCGGCGGCGTTCGATCTGGCCAAGGGCGCGTCGAAGGTCGTCTACTGTTCGACGGCCAACGTCACCGCGACCAAGACCAACGCGGTGACCGCGGCGTACGTCCCGCCGGGCTCACCGCCCAGCACCCCGCCGATCGTCACCGCTCCGGCCGACGCGACCGCGAAGGTGTCGGATCTGTTGGTGCGCAAGGACATCTGCCAGTCAGCGGATTGCACGACATGGGGTGACGACCACGTCATCCAGCGGGGCGGCACCGCACGCTGGCGGATCACGGTGACGAACACCGGCGAGGTCGACCTCACCGGGATCATGCTCGACGACGCCGTCGAGCCGTCGTGCTCGACCGGCGGCATCGACCTCGCGGCCGGCGCGTCCACGACGTTCACCTGCTCGACCACCAACGTCACGGCGGGGATGACGAACACGGTGACCGGGCAGTACGTGCCACCCGGCGCGCCCGCCACCACCCCACCGCTGTCCACTCCACCCGACGACGCCAGGGTGCGGGTGGCCGACCTGACCGTGCGGAAGGAGGTCTGCCTGGCGGGTGCCTGCGACCTCTGGGGCGAGCTGGTGACCGTCCACAGTGGCGGAACGGCCGACTGGCGCATCACCGTCGTCAACACCGGTGAGGTCGACCTCGGCGAGGTGACCGTGCAGGACGCGATCGAGCCCGGTTGCGTCACGCCGGCCTTCGCCCTGGCCTCGGGGGCCGAGAAGACCGTTTACTGCGCGACCGCGGGACTGACCGCGGGCGTCGTGAACACGGCGACCGCGACCTACTCGCTACCCGGAGAGCCACCGGTCGTGATCCCGCCCGACTCGGCGAGCGCCGAGGTGGCACCGACGCCGATACCACCGGCCAGCGCGCCGCTCGCGGTGACCGGCGACGACATCTGGCCGCTGCTGGCCATCGGCCTACTACTGGTGGGGGCGGGCGTGCTCTTGCGCGTCTTCGCAAGGCGGCGCGCCTAGCCCGCCAGCTTCCAGACGCACGAACCCGACAGTTGGAGCACCTCACCGCTGTTGACGGTCAACGTGCCCGGCCCTTCGATGTTGTCGTTCGCGATGATCGCGTCGAACGAGCCCGACGAGTCCTTGTTGCGCGCCCAGTAGCACGACCGAACCCACCCCGACCCGTCCGGTCCGGACGTCTTGTACTTGCCCGCCTTGATGTCGGTGCCGACCTCGTAGGTGCCCGCCCCGAACTCGGTGCGCGTGCCCGCGACGACGGGCGCTTCGGCCGGTTTCGACGCCGTCGCGGTCTGCGTGATCGTCTGCGCAGGGGCGGTGACAGTCTGCGTGATCGTCTTCGCCGGGGCGGTGACGGTCATGGTCACCGGGGCCGACTGCTGCGCCACACCGATGTTCTCCGTGCTCTCTGCCGCGCCGCCGATCCCGACCCCGGTGAACAGAGCCACCGCCACCGCCACCACCCACGGCCAGCGCCGGCGGGGCCTGGGTGAGGGCTGAAGAACCGGGGGCGGCACAACGGTGGGGACGAACGAAAGATCCTGGGGAGCCGTTTGCTGGTTCATGAGATCCCTTCGGGCCGAGTGTCCGCACACCACCCGTTCCGGTGGCCGTTCAAGTACGACCCGACGCCGTTGTGGTGGCGGTCGCGTCACGGGAGCACCTCGGTTGCCTCCGATCTACATCGGACTGTCCACTTGCCACTCGAATGAGTGATCATCTTCGGATTGGATAACGCACGGCGCTTCGTGATCGATCTCGCGGGCAACAACACAGTTGTCCCTGGAGACACTTTGATTCAGCAACACGAGACGCCGCCCGCGATCCTGCGCATGTGGTGGCGCCTGCCGACCTGGTCCCGTGTACTGCCGGTGCTGGGCGGCTCCCTGCTCGCCCCGATCGCGTTCATGTCCATGTCCGCGCCGCAGCCTCCGGCGCACCACGCCGCGGAGGCGCTCGCTCCGGTGACGCCACGGCCGGTGCCGAGCACCAAGGCGGCTCCGCCGGTCGTGGTGGAGGCCCCGGCCGCGAACCCGCGCGGCACCGCGGCGGGCGCGGTGACGAAGGTCGTGACGGCCGCGCCGCCCCCCGTGCAGCAGCCGACGACCGTTGTGGTGACTGAGCAACAGCAGCCGGCACCGTCGACGACCACGCAAGTGGGTGCTCCGTGCACCTACCAGGGCGAGATCGCCGCGTACGCGGACAGTGCTCCGACGGTGTGCGCGTTGACCGGAAACGGCGACCTGCGCTGGAGGAAGATGTGACCCGCAGGCTGATGCAGAGTCCCGCCGCCCAGGCGTTGCACAGGTTGCAGCAGGGTCCGGCCGCGTACCACTGCCCCGGCGGGCACGGCGTGCTGCGCGTGTGGCCGGACGCGGAGTCGCCGACCGGGCTGCGCCTCGCCTGCACCGGCTGCGGGCACGGTGTCACGGCGGACACCAAGCTCGTCGAGCTCGCCACCTCGGACCAGGCGACCGTCGAGATGGCGCCGGAGGTGCGGTTAGCAGACGGAACCGCGCCGGAGGGTCTGCGGCCGGACGGCACGGTGCGCGCGACCGCGGGTGTGCAGCTCGGGAACATGCCGGTGAGCTCCGGGGTCTGGGCCGCGCTGGCGGCTTTGTCGGCCGCGGTGCCGCTGGCCGCGGCGGCGCCGGCGCTGCCGGTCGTCGCACCGCCGTTGGCTTACCTGCTGTGGAAGTTGTGTACGCGCCGGTTGCCCGCCTCGCAAGCGGTGAACACGCAGCGCACGCCCGCCGCGGAACTGACCACGGGGCAACAGATCCGGCTCTACGGCACGGCCGGGCCCGTCGGCGAGGTGAGCGCGGTCGGCGCGGACGCGATGGGTCGGATCCGGTTGCGGATGGTCGGCGGCATGGAGCTGCTGCGCAAGCCCGGACAGCAGGTCTGGCAGGTGGAGCTGCGTACCTAGAGCGGGGCCGGCCTGCCGATGTGGAAGCCCTGCACCTGGTCGCATTCCAGGCGCCGCAGGACGTCGAGCTGGCGCTCGGTCTCGACGCCCTCGGCCACGACGGTGAGGTTCACCGCGTGCGCCATCCCGATGATGCTGCCGACGATGGCTTCGGCGTCGCGGCAGTCGCCCAGCGCGGCGACGAACGACTGGTCGATCTTCAGCTGGTCCAGTGGCAGCCTGCGCAGCTGGGCCAGCGACGAGTAGCCGGTGCCGAAGTCGTCGATGGCGAGCCGCACCCCGAGGTCACGCAACGCGCTGACCGTGCGGGCCGCGACGGCCGGGTCCTTCATCAGGGCGTTCTCGGTGATCTCCAGGCACAGCGTGCCTGGGGCCAGCCCTGTCGTGTGCAGCACCTCCCGTACGGCGGGCACGAGCCGGGGATCGTCGAGCTGCCTCGGGGACAGGTTCACCGCGAGGTGACAACCGTCGCCGACGCGGGCCCGCAGGCCGGTCACCTGGTCCGCCGTCGTCCGCAGCACGTGCCGGCCGAGCAGGTTGATCAGATCGCTCTCCTCGGCGAGCGGGATGAACTCGGCGGGCGAGATCGCGCCCTGCACGGGGTGCGTCCACCGCAGCAGCGCCTCGAACGACACCACCCGCTCCGAGCGCAGGTCCACGATCGGTTGGTACACAACGGAAAGCTGGTCGTTGCGCGCGGCGTCGCGGAGGTCCTGCTCAAGCTGCAGCCTGCGTTGCACGCGTTCGCGCAGGTCGACGTCGAAGAACACGTGCCTGCCGCGGCCCTGTGCTTTCGCCTGGTACATGGCGACATCGGCGTCGCGCAGGATGTCCTCGCCGTCCCGCGCGTCGCGGCGTTCGACAGTGACGATGCCGATGCTGGCGTCGAGGTGCAGCTGCCGTCCGTCCACGAGCATCGGCGCGGCGATCGCGTCCCGCAGGTTCTGGGCGAGTGCGCACACGTCGCCGTGGGTGGTGGCGCTGGTGACGACCACGAACTCGTCGCCGCCGAGCCGGCCGACCAGGTCGCCTCGCCTGGACCGGCTGCGCAACCGCTCTCCCGCGATCCGCAGCACCTTGTCGCCGCACGAGTGGCCCAGCGAGTCGTTGATGACCTTGAACTTGTCCAGGTCGATGAACAGCACCGACATGCCGCTCGAGCGCGCGTCGAGGTGGCGGATCACGACGGCGCGGTTGGCCAGTCCGGTGACCGTGTCGTGCGTGGCGTCGTGCTCCAGCCGGGCGGCGATCGACCTGCGCTCGGTGATGTCGGTGAACGAGACCACCACGGCGGGCGGGAACGTGGTGACGTGGGTGAGCGGCCGGCAGCTCAAGGCCAGCCAGATGTCCCGCCCGTCGGGCGTGCGCACCCGCACCACCTGCCCGTTGTGCGGCAGTCCGGTGCGCCGGGTCCGCACGGACGGGTGGTCCGCTTCAGCCAACAGCGCGCCGCGCTCGTCGTACACCTCGAGGGCGGTCGTCGGCGTACCCACGAGCTGGTCCTCGTGGACACCGAGGATGCGGACCGCCGCCGGGTTGGCCGACTCGATGAGACCGGTCGGCCCCACGACCAGGACACCCTCCTCCAGCGAGGCGACCACGGTCGTGAAGTGCTGCTCCGCGCGACGCCGTGCGGTCTCGTCCGCGCAGACCAGAACGTACCCGCCGTCCATCTCCGCGACGGAGACCCGCATGAGCAGCGTCGATCCGTCGGACCGCCGGTGCACGGCACGGGTCAGCCCGCCCAGCCGCAGAATCCCGGGCGGGTCGAGCGGAGCGCCGACGACCGTGCCCACGTGCCTGCCCACCGCCTCCACGGCCGGCCGGCCGTACACGGTCTCGGCGGCCGGGTTCCACGTCGTCACCACGCCGTCCGCGGTCGTCGCGATGATCGCGTCGCTGACGTGCGCGACCAGCGCCGCCTGGTAGTGCAGCGTCGCCTCGGCGGCCTTCTGCACGGTGACGTCGCGCAGGATCACCTGGAACGCGGGCCGTCCCTCCCACGTCGTCCGCACGGACACCGCCACGGTGTCGACGGTGCCGCCGTCGAACCGCACGATGGTGGCCTCGGCCGGCTCGGACGCCGCACCCGGCGTGTCCAGCGCGTCGATGCGTCGCAGCATGTCCGGAACCGAGGCGGGGTGGACGAAGTCGGTGATGGGCCGGCCCACGATCTCCGCCGCCGAGCCCGCCCCGAGGAACCGGACGCCGGCCGGGTTGGTGTAAGTCAGGACGCCGTTCTCGTGCACCGCGATCGCGTCGGGGCTGAGCTCTACGAGCAGGCGGTAGCGGTCGGCGAGGTCGGCCAGCGCCCGCTGGTCGGAGTGCCGCCTCGTCACGTCGGTGGCGACGCCGGTCAGGCCTTTCGCGCATGCGTCACCGGACACGCACGCCCGCAGCTGGATCCACCTCGTCGACCCGTCGGGCAGCGGATACGGCTGTTCGAGGGTGAAGTCCTGCCACACCGACGCGGTGCGCGCGGCCACGACGAGCGGTTCGACCAGCTCCTCCAGCCGTTCCCGGACCAGCGGGTCCCCGGCCACGCCGAGCAGGTCGCTCATGCCCGGCATCCACGTGCCGGAGTTGGTCGTGAGGTCGAACCACCACATGACCGCGGAGTCGGTGGAGGGCGCCAGGTCGGCGAGCTTCACATCAGCGTCCATACCCGTCGATACGGCAGGTTCGCCGTATACCTGACGAGAATGGGGCGTGGTGACGGGAACCGCCTTAGACCTCGACAACGGCCGCCTCCGCTGCCCGGCGTGCCGGGGAGCGCTGCGGCCGTGGGGAATGGCCCGCGAACGCGTCGTCCGGCTCGGTGACGCCGGGGATCTGAAGGTGCGTCCACATCGGACGAGATGCGTGAAGTGCCACCGGACCCACGTCCTGCTGCCCGAGTGGATGCTCGCGCGCCGGGCGTACGCGGCACCGGTCGTGGCGGAGGCGATCGCGGCGCACGCCCGTGGCAAGGGGTATCGGCGGATCGCGCTGAGCATGGGGTTGCCCGAGACGACCGTGCGGGACTGGCTGCGCTCGTTCGACCGCAACACGAGCCCGCCCCACGACATTCCGCAGGCCCCCGCCCCCGGTTCCGCAAAGAGGAGGTGAGGAAGGGAGAACGGACATGATCGGCATCAGTGGAATCGGAGTGGTGAGCGGCTACGGCTGGGGCCGGGAGCCGTTGTGGGACGGGCTGGTCGGCGGCAAACCGGCGGCCCAGCTCGTGGGAGGTTACGGCGAACACGAGGCGTGGGTCGCGCTCGTGCCGGACGGCGGCGACCCCGAGGACGGACCCAGCCGGTTCGCGCGGGCGATGCGGGCCGCCGCCCGCGAGGCGATCACCGACGCCGGCGCGCGCGGCTGGCGTCCCGGCCGCCGGGTCGGGCTGCTGCACGCCGTCGTGCTCGGCGAGGTCGACCTCTGGCGGGACTTCTACACCGCACGGGACATGCGGGTGCCGGTGCGGGAGTTCCTCGGGTTGATGCCGTCGACGCCGATGTCGACGCTCATGCAGGAGTACGGATTCCACGGCCCGGCGATGAACGTCTCGGCGATGTGCGCCTCCGGGAACGCCGCGTTGATCACCGCGAAGGCGTGGATCGACGCGGGCGTCGTGGACGACGTGGTGCTCGTCGCCACCGACCTCTCGGCGACGCCGGAGAACGTGGGGCACTTCGTCCGGCTCGGTGTCGCCATCACGGACGCCGATCCGCTGGACGCGTGCCGTCCGTTCCAGGAGGGCAGCCGCGGGTTCACCGTCGGCGAGGCGTCGGTCGCGATGGTGTTGTCGCGGCGGTGCGCGGACCCGTACCTGAACCTGCTCGGCGGAGCAATGTCCCACGACGCGCACCACGTGACGTCGATCGACCCGCAGCTGACACAGGTGCTCGGTTGTTTCCAGGATGCACTAGCGAACGCCGGGGTGGACGCCGCGTCCGTGCGATACCTGAACGCACACGGTCCCGGTACGCAGCAGTGCGACCGGGCGGAGGCCGCCGTGGTGGAGCAGCTTTTCTCGCCGCACACGGAGATCTACTCGGTGAAGCCGCTCACCGCGCACTGCCAGGGCGCGGCTTCGGCGATCGAGGTGGCCGCGGCCGCCTTGGGCAACGCGCGCGGACTGGTGCCCGCGTCGCCGATCGTCGCGGCGGCGCACCCGCGGCTGCTGGACGGGCCCACGCCGTTCGCCGACGGGATCATCGTGAAGTCGTCGCTCGGGATGGGCGGTCACAACTCCGTGGTCGTCCTCGCTCCAGCCGCGTGACCGGAATGCCGTTATGGCCACCTTTACGGACTTGAGGTCCGTAAAGGTGGCCATAACGGTTTCCTCAGGCGGCGAGGAGGGAGTGCCGTTAGGGGCACCCTTGCAGTTGTTCAGGCGGCGAGGCGGGTGCGCAGACTGCCGCGGGCGGCGATCGCGGCGAAATAAGCCGCCCGCTTGCGGCCCGCTCGGCCGGACCGGGTTTCGGCGAGCAGGTCCCGGTCGAGCTGGGCGTTGATTCCGTCGCGGAGCAACACCAAAGCCTCGGCGCGGACATGGGACACGCGGGACTCGGTCACACCGAGCTCGGCCGCGATCTCGGCCATCGGGCGCTCCTCCAGGAAGTAGCGCACGACAACGGTGCGCAGCTGTCCGGGCAGCGCCGCGATCGCGTCACGCAGGTAACCGATCCGCTCGCGCAGCAACAGCTGGTCCTCCGGTCCGGGCGAGGGTTCGTGGACGACCAGCTCCGCGGCGACGGCCTGCAGGCTGAACGTCGCCGCCCGCCGCACGTCGTCGACGCGCGCGGCGACTTCCCGGACTCCGACGCCCAGGGCGTGCGCGACCTCGGTGGCGGTGGGTGCGCGGCCGAGGGTCGCGGTGAGGTCGTCCTCGGTGGACTCCAGCTCGCGTGCCCGGACCCGCACCGAGCGGCTGGCCCAGTCGAGCCTGCGCAGCTCGTCGAGCAGCGCGCCACGGACGCGCACAGTGGCGACCTGCACGAACGACCCGTTGCCCCGGTAGGACCGGGCGCACGCGACCAGTGCCGTCATACCCGCCGACTCGAGGTCGTCGCGGTCCACGTGCGCCGGGAGCCGGCGCGCGAGCGACCGGACTTCCCTTCGCACCAACGAAAGGTGGCTCTCCACCAGTGCTGTGACCGTTGCCATGGAGAAACAGTGCGAGGTCCCGGTGAGAACACCGGGACCTCGACGGGTGCAGAACGGTTGCCGCGGATCAGAAAGTCAGCTGCCAGGAGTCCAGGTAGCCGCTCTGGTTGGAGTGGTACACGTCCTGCACGCGGAGCTTCCACGTGCCGCTCGCGAGCTCGCTCGACGCGTTGACCGAGTAGGTCGCGACGAGGTTGTCCGTCGAGTCGGACAGCGAGGCGTTCTTCAGGCGGTAGGCGCTGCCGTCCGGCGCGATCAGGTCGAGCACCAGGTCACCGCGGGCGGTGTGCTTGATGTCGACGCCGACCCGCAGCGTCGCGGGCGCGTTGCCCGCCACACCGCTGACGGTGATGGAACTCGTCGCCGTGCCACGACCGGGGATCGGCATGTCCGTCGCGTTGGCGAAGGTGACCGCCGGAGCCGTCGTACCGGTGTAGAGCAGGTTGCCCGCCGCGACCGGAGTGGTTGCGGCGACGAGCGCGTCGCGGACCTGCTGCGGCGTCGCCGCCGGGTTCGCGGCCAGGTACAGCGCCGCCGCGCCCGCCACGTGCGGGGAGGCCATCGACGTGCCGCTCATGAGGCCCGTCGAGGTGTCGCTCGTGAACGTGGACGACGTGATCGACACACCGGGCGCGTAGAGGTCCAGGCAGCTGCCGTAGTTCGAGAAGGACGCCCGGACGTCGGTCTTGTCCGTCGCGCCGACCGTGATCGCCTCGGCCACCCTGGCGGGCGACGAGGTGCAGGCGTCCGTGTTGGAGTTGCCCGCGGCGACCGCGTAGGTGATGCCCGACGCGACGGAGTTGCGCACCGCCTGGTCGATGGTGGAGTTCACGCCACCGCCGAGGCTCATGTTCACCACGGCCGGCTTCACCGCGTTCTGCGTGACCCAGTTGATGCCGTTGACGATCTGGTCACTGGTGCCCGAACCCTGGCAGTTCAGCACGCGCACCGCGACGAGCCTCACCTGCTTCGCCACGCCGTACGTGGTGCCACCGACCGTGCCCGCCACGTGCGTGCCGTGGCCGTGGCAGTCCTGGCCGTTGTACCCGTCGCCCACCGCGTCGAACCCGACGCTCGCCCGGCCGCCGAACTGGGTGTGCGAGGTGCGGATTCCGGTGTCCAGGATGTACGCGGTGACGGTGCTCGCGGTCATGCCGTAGGTGTAAGAACCGTCCAGCGGAAGAGCGCGCTGGTCGATCCGGTCCAGGCCCCAGGTCGCGCCCGGCTGCGTGTCCGAGGCACGCACCATGGTGACCGGCTCGACGTACGCGATGCGCGGGTCGGCGGCGAGCCTGCGCGCCTGCCCCTCGCTCATCTCGACCGAGAAGCCGTTCAGCGCGGACGACCAGGCCGCCCGGACGCGGCCACCGAACCGCCCCGCGACGTCCGCCGCGTTCCCGTCGTTCTTGAAGAC
The DNA here is from genome assembly GCF_030269605.1 of Lentzea sp. NBRC 105346. Classification (GTDB taxonomy): domain Bacteria; phylum Actinomycetota; class Actinomycetes; order Mycobacteriales; family Pseudonocardiaceae; genus Lentzea. Next base: position 320,988 of record NZ_BSTQ01000004.1, on the reverse strand, counting down.
CGCGATGTAGCGGCCCGCAACGACTTCAGCTCCGGGCACCTCGCGGATCTGCCCCTCAGTGGTGGCAGCGTGCGCGGTACCGGCCAGGCCGATCATCGTGGCGCCGACCGCCGCCACCAACCGAGCTGTGTTCAACTTCGTTCTCCCTCATGCACATCGTTTCCCCGACGTGCACAAGGTTCGGCCGGGCCGGTAGCGCGGCCCGTTCGTGACCGGTTGTCCTACGGTTGCGTGACAATCGGCAGCACGACAGTGATCATCGTGCCCTGCCCCGCCCGCGACCTCGCGGTCACCCGGCCGCGGTGCAGCTCGACCACGTGCTTCGCGATGACCAGCCCGAGCCCGGTGCTCCGCGCATCGGTTCCGAGCGCGAGCGAGGGGCGGAAGAACCGGGTGAACAGCATCGGCAGCTCCTCGTCGGTCAGGCCGACCCCGGTGTCCGCCAGCGTGATCCGCGCCTCGTCACCCACGCGCCGCACGCGGATCGCGACCGCGCCGGCGGGCGGGGTGAGCTCGATCGCGTTGTCCAGCAGGTGTCGCAGCGCGCGTCCGAGCTGGTCGGGGTCGGCCAGCACGGGCACCGGATCCGGACCGATCTGGCTGACGAGGTTGATCGCCTTGCGGACCGCCACCGGTTCCGCGTCCCCCACCGCGCCGGCCACGAGCGGGCCGAGATCGGCGGGCTCGGGGGTGAGCCGCAGCTCGCGCGCGTCGATCTTGCCCACCGTCACGACGTCCTCGACCAGCCGCTGCACCCGCTGGGTGTTCCGCTGCACGATCAACGCCATCTCGCGCTGCTCGGTGGTCAGCTCCTCGTCCACCAGCAGCTCCATGTACCCGGCCACGGAGGTCAGCGGGGTGCGCAGCTCGTGGGCCATGGCGGCGATGAAGTTCCGCGTCCCCGGCTCGCCGTGCGCGCGGAGGACCGTGCCCTCACCACACGGCCGCACCTCCAGTTCGACCGGAAACTCCTGCCCGTTCGCCCGGACCGCCGTGCTGACGCCCGCCGATGCGGTGATCCCGATGGTCCCGGTCAGCGACCGGCCCAGGATCTCGCCGCGCGACCAGCCGAACATCCGCTCCGCCGCGGCGTTCCACTCGGTGACCGCGCCTTCGCCGTCCACCGCCGCGAACGCGTCCGGTGTGGCGTCGACGATCTCGCGCAGGCGGCGTTCGGTGTCCCGCAACGCGATCCACCCCGCCGCACGACCGAGCTCACCGCCGAGCGCGCTCGCCAGGTCGAGCAACCGCGGGCTCGGCGGCCGGTACTCGTCGTGGAAGAGCTCGACCACCGCGATCACGGAGTCGTCCACACACACGGGAAACGCGAAGGCACTGCTGATCCCGATCTCCGGCAGGCCGAGGCAGTCCATCCACTTCGGACGCGACGTCGCCGCCACCTCGCCGGGCAGACCGGTGCCCACCGGGATGGGCGCCGACTCCGTGATGTCGCGCAGCCGGGCGAACCGGGGATCTTCCGCGCCGTGCCACAGCCCGGACGGCACCAGCTTCTCACCATCGCTGAGATACACGTGCCCGAGCGGCCACCTGAGGTGCGCACAGAGCTCGTTGAGGCAGTCGCCGAGCATCGTGCGCACGTCGGTCGCCTGGTGTGCCGACGCCGCGACCCGCTTCAGCAGTCCGGCGTCCCGCTGCGCGCGCTGCGCCTGCAGTTCCCGTTCGATCTGATGCCCCAGCACCCACAACGCGTCGTGGACGAACGACTCCAGGTGCCTGGCGTCGTGGGCGGCGATGAACACGACGCCGACCGGCCGCCGGTCGTCCGAGCGGATCGGGATGCCCGCGAAGTAGTGGACCACTCGTCCCTTGGACCGCCGCACCTGCGCGAACACGACCATGTCGTCGGCCTCGACGGTCTGCCGGCACAACGGCAGCAGCTCGGCCTGCTGCAGCGGCGGCATCCCGACCACGTCCCGCAGCCGCAGCACGCCGTCCCGCAGGAGCGCCACCCCGGAGATCGGCACCCGGCCGAGCGCGGCCGCCATCAGTGCGACGGAACCGAACTGGCCCTCCGCGAGGACGACATCCTGCAGCAGGTTCATCCGGACTCTCCCGTCCTGGCCGCCGGCAGGCGCACCGTCGCCTTCGTGCCCGAACCCTCCGCCGACACCAGCGCGACCTGACCGCCGTGGCGCTGCACGATCTGTTGCACGATGGCGAGCCCCAGCCCCGAACCGGGAATGGCCTTCTGGGTGGCGTTGGTGGCGCGGTGGAACCGGGTGAACATGGCCTCCTGCTCGGTCTTCGGGATACCGATGCCCGTGTCGGTCACCTCCACCTCGACCCAGTCGTCACCGCACCGGCGGGAGCTCACGTGCACCTCGCCGCCCGCGGGCGTGAACTTGACGGCGTTGGACACGAGGTTGGTCAACGCGCGGTCGAGGTGACCGGGGTCTCCGATCACCACGAGTTCGCCGTTGTGCTCACGGTCGAGCCGGACTCCGCCCACCTGCGCGGCGGGCCACAGCGTGTCGACGACCCCCTCGAGGAGCGAGCCGACGTCCACGGTCTCCTCCGCCATCGAGATCGAGCCGGACTCGAGTTTGGCGAGCAGCAGCAGTTCCTCGATGAGCTTGCGCAGCCGGATCGCGTTGCGGTGCACGACTTCCAGCATCCTGCGCTGGTGGGCGTTCATCCGGCCACCGTCGCCGTCGCGCAACATCTCGACGTAGCCCGCGATGCTCGTCATGGGGGTACGCAGCTCGTGGGAGACGTTGGAGACGAACTCGCTCTTGCTGCGGTCCAACGCGCGCAGCTCGCGAACGAGTGCCTGCTGCTCCTGGTACAACCGGGCCTGGTCGACACCTCGCGCGAGGTCCGCCGCGATCGCTTCGAGGGCGTCCACCTCGACCTGCCGCCAAGCGTTGTCGGGACGGACGAGGACGAGCGCACCGAGCACGACCTCGCCGCGTCCGAAGGGGACGACGAGCACCTCGCCCAGTTCGGCCGGCAGACCCAGTTCCTTCGCCTGCGTCACCTGGGAAACGTGCTCGGCGTACCACGCGCGCAGCGGCGCGATCGGCACTCGGATCTCTTCGAGCCGCTCGAGGCCCGGCGCGCACCACTCCGGCTCGGCGCACTCGGCGTCGGTGTCGTCCTGGGCGAGCAACACCAGGACGCGGCCGGCTCCGAAGTGCGTGCCGATCTCGGCGGTGGCGATCCGGATGACCTCCGACACCTCCAGGTGCTCGCGGATCAGCACGCCGATGTTCGCCGCGACGTCCCGGTGGCGCTCGCGCTCCAGTTCCACGTCGTGCAGGCGGGCGGCCTCCTCGACGAGCGCGTTGATCGACCGGGCCACCTCCCGCATCTCGGTCAGCCCGTCCTCCGGCACGCGTGCGTCCCGGTCACCCGCCGCCCACCTCGTCACCGTGTCGCGCAGCCCGCTGAACGAGTCGCCGAGCCTGCGCACGGTGCCGACGAAGCTCGTGGTCGCGATGAGCACCGCGACCACGGCGCAGGTGAGCAGCACGAGCTGCGCCTGCCCGCGGCTCGCCGCACTGGTCTCCCGCAGCGAGGCGCTCGTGACGTCGAGGTTGTCCTCGAACTCCGTGCTGGCGTTGAGGAACTCCTCCAGCACCTCGGACCCGTACGACAGCACCTTGGCCGTCTCCTCCGGTCCCGGCCGGGTCTCGCGGATCGGCGCGGTCAGCGCGAACCACCGGTCGGTCAGATCGCGCAACCGGCTCGCCGCCTGTTGCTCCTCACCGCTCGACGCGAGCCGGGCCACCTCGTCCCGCGAGCGGGAATAGCTCTGGCGGCCGCGGTCGTAGGCCTCCCGGAACGCCACGTCGCCGCTGTAGGTGAAGCCCCGCAGGCCGCGGGAGCTGTCCAGCATGGTCGCGCGCAGGTCCGCGTTCGCGCGTTGCAGCGGCTGGACGCGGGACACGAGCTGCTCGACCGGCTCGGCGGCCGCCGAGATGGCGCTGATCCCGAGTGCCAGCAGCACGAGCACCAGGACCACCAGCGGCCCGAACGTGAGGAGCAGCATCTGCCGGAACGTCTGCCCCGAACCGGTGGTGTTCATGGCTCGAAGCGGGACAGGAGGGTGTGGACGCGGTGGATCAACTCGTTGGGGCTGAACGGCTTCGTCAGATAGTCGTCGGCCCCGACACCGAATCCGGTCTCGATGTCGTCCTCTCGCGCCCGTGCGGTCAGCATCACCACCGGAAGGTCCTCAGTGGACGGATCGGAGCGCAACCGCCGGCACACCTCGAGGCCGGACACACCGGGCATCATCACGTCGAGGATGACCAGGTCGGGCTCGACGTCCGCGATCGCCGACAGCGCGGAGGACCCGTCACCGACGGCGGTGACGTCGAACCCGCCCTGCGTCAGCTTGAACACCAGCAGGTCGCGGATGTCGGCGTCATCCTCCGCCACGACGACAACGGTCATGAGACGTCCTTCAGCGCCGCCCGCACGGCGGCTCGGTCGAACGGCTTGAGCAGCAACGCGTCCACGTCGCCGACACCGATGTCGTCGGCGTCGAGCATCGACGTGACGACTATCTGGCAGTGCTTGGTTCTCGGGTCGGACCGCAGCTCACGGATGACCCAGCGGCCGTCCTTGCCCGGCAGCACGATGTCGACGACCACCACGTCAGGCAGGTCGGCCCTGGCCAGCTCCAGCCCCTGTTCCCCGCTGCGGGCCAGCGCGACGTCGAGCCCCATGCCGCGCAGGTGGCATTCGAGCAGGCCGAGGATGTCCTGGTCGTCCTCGATCACGAGCACCTTCACGACCACGAGTCACCTCCGGGCTGTTGCGCGTCGCCGCGATGCTGGCACGGTGAAATCGTTGGCAGCGCGGCGAATACCGCATATTGACGATCGCGTCACGCGCTGCGCAGGCCGATCAGTCCTCGATCCAACGCGTTCATCAACGCCTGGGCCCGGCTCGACGCGCCCAGCTTCTCGTACAGCCGCGCCACATACGTCTTCGCCGTCGACGTGCTCATGTGCAACGTCCGCGCCACGGCGGGCACGGAAAGCCCGTCCTGCAACAGTCGCAGCACTTCGGCCTCGCGCGGGCTGAGCGGCGAGCGCGCCCGTGCGTCCCGCATGCGGGTGAACGCGTCGGCCAGCCCGGTGGCGGTGAACGAGGAGGCGGCGACGGCGGCGTGCCTGATGGAGCCGACGATCTCGGTCAGCGCCGAGGTCTTCGGCACGAACGCGGAGACGCCCGTCTCCATGGCGCGGAACAGCACGTCGTCCTCGCCGTTGGAGGTGAGCACCACGATGCCGAGCTCCTGCCAGCGGTCCCGCAGCTCACGAGCCAGGGTCAGGCCGTTGCCGTCGGGCAGCGTCACGTCGACGCTCACCACGTCGGGCCGCGTACGAGCGATCAGTTCGACGGCGCCGGCCGCGGTGTCGGCCTCACCGACGATGTCGATGTCGGACTCGGCTTGGAGGAGCTGCGCGAGCCCGAACCGGGCGAGAGGCTGTCCGTCCACAATCACGAGTCGAATCGCCATGTCCGTCCCCTTACAAGTGGCGTTGTACGACTCCATGAAGCAGCACGCGCGGTGCGGGAACGGGTCGGGAACGGTTGCCGAACGGTTGCGATCAGCGATTGGTGAACGTGTCGTAGATGGCGATGCCTCCCGGTCCGATGATGATGATGAACAACGCCGGGAAGATGCACATGAGCAGCGGAAACAGGATTTTGACCGGTACCTTCTGCGCCTTCTCCTCGGCCGTCTGACGGCGCTTCACGCGCATCTCGCCCGCCTGCTCACGCAGTACGCGCGCGGTGGGGATGCCCAGCTCGGACGCCTGCACCAGCGAGGACGCGAACGTGTGCACCTCGTTGACGGTCGTGCGGGCCGCCAGCGCCCGCAGCGCCTCCACCCTGGACTTGCCCAGCTGCATCTCCTGCAGCATCCGGGCGAACTCCTCCGCCAGCGGCCCCGAGGTGTTGCGGGCCACCTGGGAGACGGCCGCGTCGAAGCCCAGTCCCGCCTCGACGCACACGGTGAGCATGTCGAGCACGTCCGCGAGCCCCTTGGCGATCTCCGCCTGCCGCTTGGTGGCGGCGTTGTACAGCAGCAGGTCCGGCACGAAGAACCCCGCCGCGGCGCCGGCCAGTGCGTACCCGAGGACCGTCAGCACGGAGCCCAGCCCGTACAGGACGCCGATCGACGCCAGCACGAACAGACCGGCGCCCTTGTACGCGAGCACCCGTTCCGGGGTCCAGCGCGCCGGGTTGCCCGCCAGGTCGAGCCTGCGCTCCAGCGACGCCATCGTCTCGCCCGGCGAGAGCCGGTCGGCCAGCGCGCGCAACCGGTCCAGCAACGGCGGCAGCTCGCCCTCGTCCCCCGCGTCGGCTCGCGTCGCACCACGACCGTAGGTGGCCTGGATGTGGGCGAGCCGCCGGGACAGGACGGTCTTGTGCGAGGCGAACTGGAGTCCCACGAGCACCAGCGCCGAGCCGACGGCGGAAAGCCCCACCACGAGCAGGAGCATCTCAGACCTCCACCTTGATCAACCGGCTCATCCAGAACCAGCCCACGGTGATGCAGATCGACGCGATGCCGAGCAGTACCCAGCCCAGCGGCCGGGTGTAGAGCGGCTCGATGTAGTCGCGGCGGCTGATGAACATCCAGAGGCCGAGGCCCACCGGCAACCCGATCAGGATGTACGCCGACAGCCTGCCCTCCGCGGTGAGCGCCTTGACCTGCCGGCGCATGGCGGCTCGCTCCCGCATGGTGTGCACGGTCGTCAGCAGCAGTTCGGCGAGGTTTCCGCCGACCTCGCGCTGGATGCGAATCGCCATGACGACCCACGAGAGGTCCTGGCACTTCATCCGCTCGGCGGCCGCGTCCAGTGCGTCCTCAATGGACATGCCGAGCCTGGTCTTCGCGAGGGCGCGCGCGAACTCGCCCGCGATGGGCTGGGTGCCCTCCCGCACCACGCTGCCGAGCGCCTGCGGCAGCGAGAACCCGGACCGCAACGCGCTCGCGACGAGCTGCAGGGTGTCCGGAAGCTGGTTGCCGAACGCCGCGCGGCGCATCCCGACGCGCACCTTCAGGAACAACCGCGTGCCGAACCAGCCGAGCAGCGTCCCGAGCGGTCCGCAGATGATCATCGCTCCGGTGACCGCGCCGAACACCACGCCGATCACGACGGCGAGGCCCGCCCGCAGCAGGAGCCACTCCGCGGGCCGCAGCCGGATACCCGCCAGGTCGAGGTCGAGCTCGATCCGTTCCCGCATACCGGGCCGGTTCACGAAGCGTTCGCTCAACGTCAGCAGCGACCGCATCGCCAGCGGTTTCCGTCCCGCCACCTCCTCTTCGCCCAGGCGGTAGCGCAGCACTTCGGTCAACCGTTGCGGCCGCGCGCGCAGGGCGAACCCGCGGCGGCCGAACAGCATCCACGCCATTCCGAGGAGGACGGTGAATACCACACCCAGTACCACGAAAAGCAGCCAGGACGGCGTCCTGGGCACCACCTCGCCGCGATGGCCCGCGAGGTGCACGGTGGCGTTCTCGACGGCGAGTTGCTGTCCGCCGGCGGACGCCCGGACGGTCACGCGCACGTCCCAGCCCGCCAGGCGGTCGGGTACCTCGGCGGTCACCGCGAGCTGCCGGACCGCTGGTCGTACAAACGATCCGGCAGCGATGGCGGCGGCATCTCCTGCCGCGAGCACCTGTCCCCCACTGGCCCGTGCGATCTGGTCCCGGCCGGCCGCGGCTGCCCCTTCCGCCAGGTCCAGCGCCACGACATCGGCGTTGACGCCCGCCGCCGTCAGGTGCCGCGCGACGTCGTCGGCCGCCTCGACGCTGCCCGCGTCCTCACCGTCGGACAACACGAGGAGCCTGCGCGGCCCCGGCACGGCGGCGATGGTGCGCGCGGCCAGCAGCACCGCGTCGTTGAGCGCACTGGTGCCGTCCGGCCGGACCTGCGCGAGCGCGGCGCCGACGCGCTGCCGGTCGAGCGTGAGCGGAACGGTCACCGCGGCTGTGCCTGCGAAGGTCACGAGACCGGCCTGAACATCCGCGGGCAGCGCGGCGAGATAGCCGGCGACGACCGCGCGAGCCCGGTCGATCGACGCTCCGGCCATGGTGCCGGTGGCGTCCACCACGACGAGGGCCGCACCGGGCGGCTCGGGCTCGCCGATGGTCTTGGCCGTCGCGGGCACGGACCCGCGATCGAGCTCCACGCGCACACTGCTCGGGTCCAACGGCGTCACCAGGTCGTGGCCGACGAGGGTGGCATACAGCTTGCCCTCCTCGGTCCGCACATCGGTGAGCTCGGCGGAGGGTTCCGAAGCGGCCAGTGCCAGGGAGGCCGCCAGCAGCGCACGCAGGATCATCACGTCACCTCGCCGACGAGAACAGCCCGGCGGGCAACGTGATGCCGTGGTCCGCGAGCCGGTCCGCGAACGTCGGGCGCAGCCCGGTCGAGCGCAGTGAGCCGCGGAACCGGCCGTTCTCGTCCACACCCGCCGCGTAGTCGAAGACGAACAGGTCCTGCAACGTGATCACGTCGCCCTCCATCCCGATGACCTCGGTGATGTGGGTGATGCGACGGGAGCCGTCCTTCAGCCGCGCCTGCTGGATGATCAGGTCGAGCGCCGAGTTGACCTGCTCGCGGATCGCCCGGCTGGGCAGATCGACGCCCGCCATCAGCACCATGGTCTCCAACCGGGCCAGCGCGTCGCGTGGCGTGTTGGCGTGGGCGGTGGTCAACGACCCGTCGTGGCCGGTGTTCATGGCCTGCAACATGTCCAGCGCCGCGCCGTCGCGGACCTCGCCGACGACGATCCGGTCGGGCCGCATCCGCAGCGAGTTGCGCACCAGCTCGCGGATGCTGACCGCACCACGACCCTCCACGTTGGACGGCCGGGACTCCATGCGCAGCACGTGGTCCTGGCGCAGCTGCAGCTCGGCGGCGTCCTCGATGGTGACAATCCGCTCGTCGGCCGGGATGAACGACGACAGCACGTTGAGCGTCGTCGTCTTACCCGAGCCGGTGCCGCCGCTGACCAGGATGTTGAGCCGGCCGCGCACGCACGCCGACAGCAGTTCGGCCACCGCCGGGCTGATCGTGCCGAACCGGATGAGGTCCTCGACCTGCAACGGGTCCGTCGAGAACTTCCGGATCGTGAGCGACGAGCCGTCGAGCGCGATCGGCGGGACCACGGCGTTGACGCGGCTGCCGTCCGGCAGGCGCGCGTCCACCATGGGGCTGGCCTCGTCCACCCGCCGGCCCACCCGCGACACGATCTTGTCGATGATGCGGCGCAGGTGCACCTCGTCGCTGAAGGTGGCGTCCACCACCTGGAGCTTTCCCTTGCGCTCCACGTAGATCTGGTCCGGTCCGTTGACCATGATCTCGCTGATGTCGGGGTCGCGCAGCAACGGTTCCAGCGGGCCGTGGCCCAGGATCTCGTCGGCGACCTCGACCGCCAGCCTGCCGCGGTCGGCGAGCGTCATGGGGGTCTCGTCGTGCTCCAGCACCGTCTGCAGGGTGGTGCGGACGCGCTGTTCGAGCTCGTGTTCGTCCAGGCGTTCGTCGTGCAGCTTGGGGCCCAGCGTGTCGAGCAACGCCCCGTGCACGCGGCGTTTGACCGCGCCGAAGTGGTCGTTGTGCCGCCGCGGTTCGGCCACCGGGGCGGCCTGCGGGGCGGCGTCCTCCACGGTCGGCACGGTGGCGGTGCGCTGCACCAACCGGTCGCTCAGCCTGGTCATCCGGACCTCCTGCGCAACCCGAGGAACCCGCGCTTGCTCGCGGGCGGCTCGTGCTTGGCGCCCACGATCGTCCGGGTGGCGATCTCCTTGATCGCCACGCTGACGGCGTGGTCGGGCGACTCGATGGTGATCGGCACGCCGCGGTTGATGGACGCCGGGACGGCCAGGCTGGCCGGGATCCGCGCGGTGACGTTGGTCCGCGCGACGCTCTCCACGTCCGCCACGGTGAGCCCGACCCGCGGGTCCTCGCGGTTCAGCACGATGCTGCGCCGGTCCCGCGGGTAGGACAGCATGTCGAGCATGTCCAGGGTCAGCCGCAGGTTCTTCAGCGTCGGCACGTCCGGCGTGGTGAGCAGCACGTGGTGGTCCGCCTCGTCCAGCACCGCCAGCACGTGCTCGTTGAACTGCGGTGGCGTGTCGACGACGACGTAGTCGAACATGCGGCGCAGCACCAGGATCAGGTCCGTGATGAGCGACGCCGGGATCTGCTCGGAGTCACCGGGTTCCACGGGCGCGAGCACGCAGTCGAGGCCCGGCCGGTAGCGGGTCAGCAACCCGGACACGCCGGTCTCGTCGAGGCCGCCGTCCATCGCCAGCGCGTCGACCAGCGTGCGGGCCGGCGTCAGCTGCAACGAGATGGCCACGTCGCCGAACGCGAGATCGAGGTCGACCAGGCAGACCCGGCTGGCGCCGCCCGCGTGCAACGCGACGGCGAGGTTCGTGGCGGTCGTGGTCTTCCCGCAACCGCCCTTGGTCGCGAAGACCACGGCGACCTTTCCCTCCACCCCCTGCTGGATCGGGAGGTTCAGGCCGGCCGGCGTCGCCTTGGACAGCTCCAGCGACCGCGTGCAGGCCTCGGCGATCAGATCCAGATCGCTCACCGGGACGACCTCACGGACGCCCGCACGGATGGCGAGGGCGAGCACCTTGACCTCGAAGGCGTCGCGCAGCAGGACGACGCCGAGGGCGGGGCGGGCGAGCCGCTGGGCCGCGGTGAAGGCCAGCGCCTCGTCGAGGTCGACGTCCGGGCCGACGACGACGAGCGTCTCGAGCGGATCCGAGGCGAGCAGGTGCTCGACGGAGGTCAGTTCGTCCACAAGGGACACTTCGCCGCCGATCGCCCGCGACACCGGCGGGATCGCCTGAATCAGTTTGGTGCACAGGATGGGCATGGTCTTTCCACTTCTATTTCACGGGGTCGAAGACGGTCTTGCTGTCGGTGCCGAGGCCGCTCGTGACCTGCGAGTTGTCGGTGAGCAGCACCAGGTGCAGCGTGCCGAACTGCGAGCGCTGGATGAGGCGTTCGGCCTCGGCCTGGGTCGCGGCGACGGTGACCAGGGCGCTGCCCCCTCCACCGCCTGACGACTTCTCACCGGAGGCCGTCGGCTCGCCGATCGCCAGGACCTCGAGCTTCGGCAGCAGCAGCCGGGTGACCTGCAGGGCCGCGGCCTGACCGGCACCGGACGGGGTACGGGACTTGTCGTCGACCGCGGTGTAGGTGTCGAACACCGCGATCTTCGACCCGGCCTTGACGAAGCCGGCCACCCGCTGCGGAACGCCGAGCTCGACGGTGACCGCGACCTGGCCGTCCGGGATCGGCAGGCCGGCCCCGGCGGACTTCGGTTCGCCGAACATGGACTTCAGGACCAGTTGGCCGGGCTGGATGTCGGCGGTCGCCACCAGCTTCGCCAGCTCGGCGTCGATCTGGGTCAGTGCGTTCTGGGGCACGCTCTCGGCGGGCATCTTGTCCAGCCGCAGCAGGCCGGTCTGCTGTGCGCCGCTCGCGGTCGTCCCGGCGGGCACCCGCTGGTCGGCGACCACGACGGACACGGCGCGTTTGCCCTCCAGTGCCCGCGCGTCCGCGTTGCGGACGTAGAGCAGCACCGAAACCGTGCCCACCGCCGCGAGGAGCAGCGTGAGACCGATGGTCAGCATGCGGCGTTTCATGACTCCCCTCCCTCGGTCACCCGACGACCCGCACGGCCGTGGCACCCATCTCCGGACCGCCGAGGACGGCGTCGGCGGGCAACAAGGCGGCCGTGAAGTAGCCGTAGACGCACTTGTCGTCGCCCTTGCACAGGTTCTTGGTCGTCAACCAGGACTCCACCTTCAGGCCGGGCAGGTAGTAGCCGGTCACGACGAAGGAGGCGAAGCCCTTCAGGTGAAACCGGCCCTCGTGGCCGGCACCGCCCGCGCCGTCGTACACCGGCACCAGCAGGACCCGTTTGTCGTTCCTGGCCTTGGTCAGCTCGTCCTTGCACGCCGTCGATCCGCTCACGCCGGTGTCGCCGAGGTAGTCGCCGTTCGCGTCCACCTTGGTCTCGCATTTGCCGTTGGCGGCGGCGAGCCAGCCGAACCCGCCCGGCAGGATCCAGCCGGACGGACCGAGCGGGCACGTCGTGCCCGAGGTGGTGTGCAGCTTCAGTACACGCTCATACGACGCGGGCACGGACGAACTCGGCGCGAACGACGTACCGCCGGCGGTCGCGCTCTGCCACTCGCACATCGAGAGCGTCATGCCGAACCCGTACGCCGCGGCCGGACCGCCCCACCCCACGCGGGAGCAGGCGGCCACGCGGAGTCCCGAGCGGGCCGCGCCGACGATCGCCTGCGCGAAGGAGGGCGGCAGCAGCGTTTTTCCGTTCGGCTGCCGGGTGCTCGTGCGCACCTCGACGAAGTTCCCGCTGGACGGGCGCGCGGTCGTGCATCCCGGCGCGCCGCCCGCGGGGCAGGTGAGGAGCAGGTGGCGGGTGTCGCTGCCGCACACGACGTCCACTGAGGACGCATTGTCGTTCGAGTTGTTGTTCGCGTACGTGACAGCGGTGCTCGTCCCGCAGCCGGTGGCGCCCTTCGCACACGCCTGTGCCACCGCCAGCGCGGCGGCGTCGGCGGCGTTCTGCAGCTGGGCCCGCTCCGAGTAGAGCCGCCCGACGTCGACGACGAGGGCGCCCGTGCCGAGCAGCACCCCGCCGCCGAACAGGATGGCGACCAGAGCGGTGATCGCGCCGCGGTCGGCGTCATGCCGCAACCGCGCCATCAGCCGAGGCATCGCATGACTCCCCTTCCGGTGAGCGTGATCGGAGCGCCGAGCGATCCGGCGAACGCACCGACGGGTGTGACGAACTTGAACTGGTGCTGGACGGTGACGATGGCGTCGGCCGTCGAGAGGTTCGCCGGACAGGCCGTCACAGCGATCTGCACGGGCGACACCGGCGCCGCGGCCGACAGCGTCCTGGGGACCGCGTCCGTCTGACCGAGGGCCACCAGCCTGGCGCCCTCACGCGCCGCCTGGGTCAGCACGACCTGTGCGTGCAGCGCCCGGCCGAGGTCGACGATCCCGCACACGAGTAGCAGCAACAGCGGCAGCACGAGCGCGAACTCGACCACCGCGGCTCCCCGGTCCGCAGGGGCCGATACGAGACGATCGGCCCCTGACCGCGGACCCACGACACCCTCACGGGGTGGCGGAGACGGTGGGCAGCTTGTCGTTCACCTCGGTGAACATGGCGCCCAGCTGCTTGCCGAGCACCGCCACGATGCCGATCACGGCGACAGCGATCAGCGCGACCATGAGGCCGTACTCGACCGCCGTGGCGCCGCGATCGCGATCCAGGCGGTCGCTGATCCAGGTCTGCACGTAAACGTAGAGTGCGAGCATTTCGTTCTCCCTGTTGGTGTGGGGGCGGCTTCGCGCCGCCGACGACGACCACTGTGCGGGAGACGCGACCAGGCGGGACAGCGGGTGATCGGCCACATGTTTTCGGTGATCACCCGATGCGAACGACGGCTTGTAGTACGAATGACCGACATGGCGGGTGTCCTGAGTGGACCTCACCTACCGTCCCAGGCGTGTATTTGATGACCGTGGCGCTTGCGACGACGGCCGGAGCACTGGCCGGCCCCTGGGTCAGGGCGGCCGTCTTCCGGCTGTCGGTTCCCGCGGACGCGCCGGAGCGGACGACGTGCCCCCGCTGCGGTTTCCCGCTGAGCCCCACCGTCTCGTGCCGCTGCCCGTCGTGTCGCACGCGCGTCGCATTGTCCTGCGGGACAACGGAAGTGCTGACGGCGGCACTGCTCGGCTCGATCGCCCTGGTGGCCGGACCGCGACCGGAGGTGATCGCGTTCGCCTGGCTGGCCGTGGTGTGCGTGGCACTCGCGACGATCGACCTGCTGGTCTACCGCCTGCCGGACCGGCTGACGCTGCCCACCTACCCGGTGCTCGCCGCCCTGTTCACCGCGGCGGCGTTGAACGCGCCCGAGCGGTTGTTCCACGCGGTGCTCGCGGCTCTCGTGCTCGTCGTGTACTACTTGCTGCTGGCGCTGATGAAACCGGGGCAGTTGGGCCTCGGCGACGTCAAGCTGGCGGGCCTGCTGGGCATGGCGCTCGGGTGGATGGGGTGGACCGCCGTGTTGCTCGCGACCGTGCTGACATTCGTCCTGTGTGGACTCACGGGCCTGGCACTGGTGGTGACGAGACGCGTCACCCTCCGCAGCGATCTACCGTTGGGACCGTTCATGGTCTATGGCACTTTCGTGGCGCTATTCGTGACTCTCGGCTGAAACACACCCCTTGGCGACACCTTCCATGTCGCTCACCCGCGTGACAGTCCCACGGTTCTCACCCCAACCGTCACCCTCCGAACATTCGCAAAACTCGACCGGGTGACGAGAACGTGATCTTACTGGCGCCGACATACGTTGGACAAGAAGTTGATCGCCCTGGAGGAACCATGCCGCGGGTGCTCGTTGTCGAGGATGACCCGGACATCGCCCGGATCGTCGCGCTGCTCCTGGCCAGGAGCAACTACCAGGTGGAGCGCGCAGGCGATGGACGCTCGGGACTACGCGCTGTCTTCGAGTCCAAACCGGACCTCGTCGTGCTCGACATCGGGCTCCCCGGCATGGACGGGCTGGACGCCCTCGAACGCATCCGTGATCTCAGCGACGTGCCGGTGCTGCTGCTCAGCGCGCGCGACCAGGAGTCCGACAAGATCCGCGGCCTGCGTGCGGGCGCCGACGACTACCTGACCAAACCGTTCACCAACGGCGAGCTGGTGGCACGGGTGGAAGCGCTGCTGCGCCGGGCCCGCCCAGCCCAGTGGGCCGAACGCGTCTACGACGACGGGACGTTGCGCATCGACCCGATGGCGCGGCTCGTCCACGTCGACGAACGCGAGGTGTCGCTGACCCCGATCGAGTTCCGGCTGCTGAACACGCTCACCCGCAACGCGGGGGTGACGCTGTCGTCCCGCAAGCTCCTCGCCGAGGCCTGGGAGGACCCCACCGGCATCGGTGCCGACCGGGTCAAGTTCACCGTGCTCCGGTTGCGCCGCAAGCTCGGCTGGGACGACTCGGCGAGCTCGCCGATCGAGTCCGTGCGCGGCGTCGGCTACCGCTACCGCCCGCCGGCGCAGTCGCGCCACCGGGTGCAGAGCGGCACCACCGGCCACGCCGAGCGCTGAGGAGATCCGCCATGTCCGGCAACGGAAAGTGCTGGGTTCTCACCGGCGTTTACGGGCTGCTCGCCGCGGCCAACCTCCTCCTGATGGCAGCCGAACCCACGGCGTGGCAAGGCGTCTTCGCGGTCGCCCTGCTCGGTGCCGCGGTCTGGTTCGGGCTGCGCGGCACGAGGAGGGTGGCGTCATGACCGACCGTGAATGGTGAGCCCGCGCACCGTGCCGCGCGGGCGTTCCCCGGTGCCGTCAGGGCCGCACTCGCGGCCCTGACGGCACTTTTAGCATTGCCCCTTCACGAAGCTCAAGTGCCGTTAGGGGCACCCTTGCGACGTGGGACGTCCCAAGGGTGCCCCTAACGGCACTCAGCTGACCGGTTTGCGGGATGGGGTGTCCGCTCGTGGCGCGGGCACCGGAATGTCCTGATCCGGTTCCGCCACAAGAGTCTTAGCGGCCAGTGCCGCGGCCCGCCGCCTCCGCCGCCGGTTGACCTGCACGATGATCACGATTTCCCGGCCGACGCACAGCAGCAGGAACCCGATGAGCACCAGGCGTCCCGTGGTGGAGGACAGTGCGCCGAAGACGTGCCCGGCGTACGGAACGACGCCATAAGCCTTGGCCTGAACGGCATCGGGCTTCAGCAACTGCGGGTCGGGCTCGGCGTTCGCGTCGCCCTTCGTGCGGTAGTGCAGTCCGCGCTCGAACACGTCCTGGACGCCCACCACCCGGTGGATCGTCGGCACCATGTTCTCGCCGGCACTGAAGATCACGACATCACCGACCCTGATGGGCTCGTCGTCGCCCGGCCGGATCAGCACGCCGTCGCCGACGTCATAGGTGGGACGCATGCTGCCACTGGTCACCGCGACCATCCGGTAGCCACGGGCCATCAGGATCAGCGTCGCGATCAGGAGGGCGACCACGGCACCGGTCAGCACCCACCCCACGATCTCGACGCAAACGCCGACGACTGTCCGGACCCGTGCGGTCCGGACAGTCGTCCTGTGCACGCTCGGCGACACGTTCTAGCGCTCGATCACGGGTTGTTCGCCGTCTGCTCGGCGACGAAGGAGAAGGTCACCGTGGTGCTGTAGCCCTGGAGCGTGTTGTTGGACGGCAGGCTGACCGTGAAGCACAGGTCCTCGCTGGCACCGTTCGCCAGCACGCGGTCCGCACCGGGCAACGAGGCGCCGTTGGGGTCCTGCTGTCCCTGGGCCGTGCTGCCGACCAGCGCGAGCGCGGTGAGGCCACTGGTCGGGCCCGGGCCGTACTCGACGGTCGCGCCCGTGTAGTCGCCCGACGTGCACGCGCCCGACGTGATTCCCGACCTGATGGTGAGCAGCAAGGCGTCGGCCAGCGTGTTGACCGTCGGGCTGTCCGGGTCCGGGACGACCCCGTCGCTCGACGCGGTCGTCAGGCCGGTGATGGCGTAGCGCAACGGCATCGTGCCGTCGTTGTTGACGTTCATGTTGCGGTTGACCGTGTCACCGGGGTTCAGGGTCGAGGTGAACATCGCGGTGGCCGGCGTCAGCGACAGGTGGATGGTCCCCGTCGAGAACGTGTTGCCGGTGTTGGTCGCCGTGAAGGTGTAGAGCGCCGAAACCAGCGCCACACCGACCGACACGAGGGAGATGGTGAGGGTGAGGATCGATCGGCGCAGCCGTCGCCGGTCGGACCTGCCCTCCTGGTCGACTGATGCTGGAGTCGTCACATCGCGCTCCGTTCACCTGATGAGGGGCAGAGACACCTCTGCTGATGACCACCCAGACCTCGTTAAGGGGACCTCATTACGGACGCCGAAGTTCTTTCACCACAACGAGTGGACTTGCTCAAGGTCGGTCCGCGGCACCCACCGTCGCGGCCGGCTCCGGGCTGATGAGCTTGCGCACGGTGACGTCGTCCACCCACAGGTTCTGCCCCGCCGGCACGGCCGACGTGCGGAAGCCGACGGTTCCGGACGTGAGCTCCGCGCCGGTGCTCGACGGACCGACGGCGAGCGCTAGCGAAGGGGTGCGGCAGACGACGTTCAGCGTCGTGCCGACGATCTTCACGCTCACCTTCGCCCAGCCGCCGGCGCCGGGGCACGTGTTGCTGCTCGCCGTGGCGAACGTCGAGTACGTGCCGTTGATGTCCTTGCCGGTTCTCAGGAATCCGGTCGAGGACAGCGAGCCGAGATACCCGTTGGAGGGCGCCGAGATGCCCGCGCGGACGCTCTGCGCCACGTCGAACGAACTGGTCGACGACAGCCGCCAGAACGCGTCGAACTCGACGTCGGCCAGACTCACGTTCTTCGCGGTCAGCAGGTTTCCCGCGACGGCGGTCGGCAGCACCTTGAGGGCGTTGGCGCCGGAGTGCACCTGGTCGCTCGCGACGGTGTAGACGGTCCCACTCCCAGGCGTCTCCTCGGACGCGAACGTGTGGAACCCGGCCGGGTTGCTCTGGTTGTTGTACTCGGTCAGGAACCACCCGGCGGACCGCGCCGTCGTGGCGACGCGCGCCTCGTCGAGCCTGCCGTTGAGGTAGCGGTCCGTGGTGCCGTCGTAGTTTCCGAGCGTGACCCGCGGCGTGATGTCGGTGACCGTGCCCGTCTGGACGGCGGAGCCCAGCACCGCACCGTTCTTGTACGCCCTGATAGTGCTGCCGTCGTAGGTCATCGTGATGTAGGTCCAGGTCGGCGTCAGCGGAACGGCGCTCGCCAGGGTGAGCTCGATCGGGATGCCGCCGTTGCTCGCGGTGCCGACCGAGGCCTTGATGTTCGTCGCGTCGATGCCGAGCGCCCAGCTCCAGTCGTTGGCCACGGTGTTGGACGCGGTGGTGGACTTGGCGATCAGCCGCTGGTTCTTCGCCACGGCGGGAGAAACCCACGCGGAGATGCTGAGCTGGCTCACGCTCGCGCCGTCCGCGTAGTCGGCGGTGGGGATCTTGTCGTCGGTGCCGTCGAAGCTGACCGAGCCGTCGATGTTGCCCGCCACCTGGTTCGACGACGTCATGCTTCCGCTCGAGCTGCCGTGGTAGCCGTTGGCCGTGCTGTCCTTGATCTCGTTGGTACCGGGGTTCGTCGGGTTCTCCTTGAGGTGGTACACACCGGCGAAGCCGTTGGTCCACACGTTCGCCGGATCCGACTGGGCGGACGCGGAAGCGTTGCCGTAGTACATGTACAGCTCGTTCGACGTGCTGGACAGCGTCGGCATCTTCACCCACGCGATGATCTGCCCGGTGCCCGATGTGTACTTCTCCACCTCGTGCTTGAGCTTGGTGACGCCGTCGCCCGCGGTGAACAGGATGTCGTCGGCGTCGGTCTGCGCCTTGGTGATCAGCGCCGAGTCCGTCGCACTGATCAGCACGGGGAAGTCCGTGTTCGTGCCGGAGATCTGGGCCGCGGTGAGCGTGATCTTCTTGCGGTACTGCCAGTTGTTGTCGTACCAGGCGTTCCAGTTGGTCAGCCCACTCTCGAAGCCGTCCGCGTAAACGTACACATTGGACTTGGTGACCGGCGGACTCGCCGCGGACGGGTTGGCGTGGTAGAGGAAATAGCTGCCGTCACTGGAACTCGCGCCGATGGCCGTGGGCAGCTTGAACCACAGCTGGGTGGTCGTGCTGTTCCACGACGAGTAGTCGTCGAGCACGCGGTCCAGCTCCGTCCACGTCGAGCCGTTCCAGTAGAGGACGCGCACGTCGTCGCCGTCGGCCTGCGCGGTACCCGCGGACACCATGGCGGCGTGGTCGAACGTGACGGACTGCGTGTAGTCGGCCGGTGAGGCGGCGGTCGTGGTCGTGACCGTGATGACGTGACGTTGCGCGTAGTTCGCGTTCCACCACGTCGGACCACCCCACTCGACCACGAACCACGCGATGTCGGCCGCACCGGACAGGTTGGCGCGCGTCAGCGTGAGCTGCGTGGCGGACGTGACCGTCACCGTCGCCGAGGCCACGCCGAGATTGTCGTCACCGACGTAGTCCGAGCGGCCCGCGGCGAGCCCCGAGGCCATCCGGACCGACGCGAACGCCGTGGCCCTGGACGTGTCGACCGCCGTCAGCGTCGGGGTCGCCGTGGGCGCGCCGTTGGCGAACGAGGCCGAGCCGGACTGCACCCGCGAGCCGTCCTTCAACTCGACCACCTGCCAGGTGATCAGCTCGATCGAATCCGGTGTGCCATACACGGATCTGTCGATCGTCAGCGTGGTGGTGCCGGTGAGCCGCGCGCGGATCATGCGGGCGCCGATGTCGGCGCCCACGCCACTGCTGGTGAACTCGGCGGTGACGAACGTCCGGCTCAGGTCGACCGCCGTGGCGAGAGTGACCGGAGTGGACAGTGTGGTCCCGGTCAGCGAGGTGGTGCCGCGCTGGACGTTGATGTCGGCGGCGTTGGTGAACTCGACCACCTGCCACCAGATCGTGTGCGGCTGGACGACCCTGGTCTGCTCGGAGCCGAGAATCGTGAACACCGAAGGATTGTTCTGCTCGTTGAAGTCGGTCTGGATCCAGCCCGCCGACCGGACCACGGAGGCGACCCGCACCTCGTCGATGCTGCCGGGGAAGTAGCCGTTCGCGCCGGCCACGCTGCTCGACGCGTGGTAGCTGCCGATGCGCCACCAGCCGGGATCGGACTCGGCTGACGTGACGCCGGTCACCGGTGTCTGCGCCACGCCGTCCACGTAGAGCGTCACGGTCTGGCTGACGTTGCTGTAGGTGCCGGTGAGGTGGTGCCAGTTCCCGTCGGCATAGGTGGAGTTGGTGCTGACCGCGACCGCGTACGCGGCGTTGTAGATCATGAACCGGGCTCTGCCGTCGGTACCGATGTACAGCTGGCGGTCCCAGAGACCGGAGGCGGTGCCCGTCTGCCCTCCGTCGAGGCTGACGATCGGCTTGCCGGACGCGCTCGAGGTCTTGGCCCACGCCTCGACGGTGACGACCTGCGGACCGCTGCCCGTGTGCTGGTTCGTGGTCGACAGGTAGTCGTCGGTGCCGTCGAGCGCGAGGCTGAAGTCCGAGTTGTTGGTGGCGCCCGACGTGCCGCGGTACGTCGCGTGGTTGGCCGCCGACGAGGAGTCCTGGAAACCGCCCGTGTTCGTGTTGACCGTCTCGTTCAGGTGCCAGACACCGTAGTGGTCGCTGCCCCACACCCCGGCGGCGTTCTGCTGGCTGCTCGCGCCGGGGTTGCCGTAGTACATGTAGATCGTCGTGTTGGCCACGTTGGTCAGCGTCGGCATCCTGACCCAGATGTACATCTGCCCGGTGGCCGAGTTGTAGTACTCGATCTGGTGGTCGAGCTTCGTGACTCCGTCCGCCAGGGTGAACAGGATGTCCTGGCCCTGCGACTGGGTCCGGCCGACGAGACCGAAGTCCGTCCGCCCGACGAGCACCGGGAAGTTGGTGTGCGTGCCCGCG
Organism: Lentzea sp. NBRC 105346; assembly: GCF_030269605.1. Lineage (GTDB taxonomy): Bacteria > Actinomycetota > Actinomycetes > Mycobacteriales > Pseudonocardiaceae > Lentzea. The sequence goes on along the minus strand of NZ_BSTQ01000004.1, from coordinate 300,435 downwards.
CCGACCTTGGTCTTGTCGATCGTGACGGGCTTCCGGTACTGCCAGCTGCTGCTGTACCAGTTCGACTGCGTCTGCGCCGCTCCCACGGACAGGAAGGTCGACGGCGAGTTCTGGTTGTTCCACTGGGTGCTGATGAACGCCGAGCTGCGCACGATGTCGTGGAACCGGACTTCATCGACGCTGCCGGGAAAGTAGCCGTGCCCGCCGGCCTGCGGCCAGTTCGGCCCGAGCGACCGGTAGGCGCCGATGCGCAGGTAACCGTCGTAGGGCTGCGCCTGCGTGCTGGCCGTGGTCGTCTGCAGTGTCCCGTCCAGGTACAGGCCGATCGTGTCGCTGGCGTCGTCGCGGTATCCCACGGCCTGGTGCCACAGCCCGTCGGTGACCGTGCCGGTCGAGGCGATGGCGACGTTCGTGCCCGCGCCGTCGTTGACTCCGAAGTAGACCTTGCCGTCGGTGCCGACGTAGATGTGCCGGTCGTAGCTGCCCGCGCCCGTGCCGACCTGCACCTGCTCGAAGCCGAGCACCTTCTTGCCCGACGCCGTGGTCGTCTTGAACCAGACGCTCTCCATGAAGTTCTGCGGGTTGGACAGCTGGTTCGTGGTGGAGACGTAGTCGTCGGTGCCGTCGAGGGTGAGCGAGCCGTTGATCTTGCCGGAGACCTGGGCGCCCGCGAGCATCGTGCCCTGCGCGGTGCCGTGGTTGGTGTTGCTGCTGGAGTCCTTGAACTGCGGTGCCGTACCGGTCGGGTTCTCCTTGAGGTGCAACACGGTCTTGACGTTCGCGTCCCAGACTGCGGTGGCGTTCTGCTGGCTCGCGACCGACGCGTTGCCGTAGTACATGTGCAGTCTCGTGTTCGCGGCGCTCGTCAGCGACGGAACCTTGACCCAGGCGACCAGCGCGCCGGTACCGGAGTTGTACGACTCGATCTCGTGGCTCAGCTTGGTGGTGCCGTCCGACGACGTGAACATGATGTCGTCGGCGTCGGACTGGGCGTACGTGGCGAGGTCGGTGGCCGTGATGCTCACCAACACCGGGAAGTCCGTGAGCGAGCCCGCGACCTTCGTCTTGTCGACGGTGAGCACCTTGCGGTACTGCCAGCTGGAGCTGTACCAGGGGGCCGTGGACTGCGACTCGGCGCTGCCGAGCGTCATGAAGGTCGACGGCGAGTTCTGGTTGTTGTACTGGGTGCTGATCCACCCCGCGGTCGGCACCGTGTCGGTGACGCGGAACTCGTCGACGCTGCCGGGGAAGTAGCCGTTGACGCCCAGCGGCCAGAAAGGCTCGGGAGCCCAGTAGGAACCGATACGCCAGTAGCCGTTGTAGGCCTCGGCGTTGGGGCTGGACTTGGTCCCCTGGAGCACGCCGTCCAGGTAGAGGCCGAGGGTGGCACCGGCCTGGTCGAGGTAGCCGACGGCGTGGTGCCAGTTGCCGTCGGTCACGGTGCCGGTGGAGATGATCAGGTCGTTGCCGTTGACGCTGTTGACACCGAAGCGGAGCTTGCCGTCGGTGCCTACGTACATCTGCCGGTCGTAGGCGCTCGTGGACGTGCCCGTCTGCGCCGTCTCGAACCCGATGATCTTCTTGCCCGAGGCGGTGGTCGTCTTGAACCATCCGCCGATCGCGAAGTTCTGCGGGTTGGTCTGCTGGTTCGCCGTGGAGATGTAGTCGTTGCCGCCGTCGAGCGTGATCGAGCCGTTGACCTTGCCCGCCACCTGAGAGCCCACGGGCATGGCGCCCTGGTTGGTGCCGTGGTTGGCGTTGGCGGTGGAGTCCTTGAACTGCGGCGCGGTTCCGGTCGGATCCTCCTTCAGGTGCCACACCGACCTGTACTGACTGGGCCAGGTCGCCGTGGCGGCCTGCTGACTGCTCACGGAAGCGTTGCCGTAGTACAGGTACAGCGCCGTGTCGGTCGAGCTGGGCAGGGTGGGCAGCTTGACCCAGGCGACCAGCTGGCCGGTGCCGGAGTTGAACGTCTCGATCTCGTGGCTGAGCTTCGTGGTGCCGTCCGACGACGTGAACAGGATGTCGTCCGAGTCCGCCTGGGCGTACGAGGCGAGGTCCGGATCGGTGATGCTGACGAGCACCGGGAAGTTCGTGTGCGTGCCGGTGACCTTCGTGTGGTCGATGGTGAGCACCTTGCGGTACAGCCAGGTCGCGTCGTACCAGGAGACCTCCGACCCGCTGCTGCCGCCCTGCGCGGTGTTCGACTCGAACCGGATGTTGTTCGTCGCGGTCAGGCTGCCGGCCGTCTGGTCGGCGGGCCCCCAGTCCTGTTCGGTCGGATCCACGGTCTTCGACCAGCTCAGGAACGCGCGGTTGGTCGACGCCACCGGCGTGATGGGCACGTCCGTCGTGGCGGCGGTCTGGGTGACCGCGCCGCGCTGGACCTGCACGCCGCACGAGTACTGCGTCACCGACCACCGCACGGTGATCGTCGGCGGGGACACCTCGTCGGTCACCCTGGCGAACTCGAGCGTGGTGGCGCTGGCGATGCGGCCGCGGATGGTGGAGCCGACCGGCCGGCTGCTGTTCGACGACGTGCTGAACTGGAGGAACGACTTCGCGGGGTCGACCGAGGTGATGTTCACCGTGACGGTGCCCGCGGTCGTCGTGACCTCCGTGCCCGACTGGGTCGAGGCGACCTTGGCCTGCGGGCAGGCGGGCGTGCTGAAGGTGTTGCCCGTGTTGCTGCCGACGAACGTGTAGAACGCGGCGATCCCGAGCGGCGACCACGCGAGGACCAGCGAGACCAGAATGATCAGGTCGAGGCGTGCCAGCGACCCGAACACACCTCCCCGCAGCCGCCGGCCCCTGCCCCCATCGATCATGTCGAACTCGTCTCGTGATCACTTGTGGGAATGGCCGATGATATCGCGAGGAACACGACCGCGAGGCGTGCGTGACACGTTGGAAGGAACGCACGTAATGACCTTCGAAAAATGAGGTCGTCCTCCATTTTGGCCATTTTCGCGCAAACGGTGTGCCGAACATACTGCGTTCCGTGATCGAACCGAACACGAGGAATTCACAGCCGATCTGGGCGCCCGGCCGCAACGGCCCGGACACGCCGAACACCGCGAGGGTCCGCGACTACTGGCTCGGCGGGACGCACCACACCGCCGTGGACCGGCACCTGGCCGACCAGTTCACGCTCTGCGCACCGCACCTGCCGCATCTCGTGCGCACCCACCGCGCGTTCCTGCGCCGGGTGGTCACGCACCTCGTCCGCACCGGCGTGCGGCAGTTCCTCGACCTGGGCTCGGGCATGCCGACCTGCGGCCAGGTCCACGAGGTGGCCGACCGCGCCGAGCCCGGCTGCCGGGTCGTCTACACCGACCTCGATCCGGTCGTCGCCGACGAGTCCCGCCAGCTGCTCGCCGGCTGGAAGGACACCGCCTATCTGTGCGCTGACCTGCGTGAACCGGAGCAGGTGCTGGATGCGGCGCGGCCGCTGCTCGACCTGACGCAACCCGTCGCGGTACTGGCGATCGACGTGCTGCACTTCGTCTCCGACTCGGCCGATCCGGCCCGGCTGCTGGCCGGCTACGCGAACGGGCTCGGCCCGCGGACCCACATCGCCGTGTCACACACGTGCCCGGACGAGCGGATGGACGACGCCCTCCGGCTCTTCTCCGACATCTACGCGCAACCGCTCCCGTCGTTCCACTTCCGGCCGGTCGGCGACGCCGCCCGGCTGCTCGACGGCTTCGAGATTCTCGAACCTGGGGTCGTGCCAACGCCGCTGTGGCGGCCCGACCAGGTCGACGTGCCCGACCGCAATCCCGAACACTTTCACGGATGGGCGGTTCTCTCCCGCCACAAATGATTTACGACGAAGTGTGAACTGAATATGTGAGTTCACCACCCGCACGGGTCACACCGGACTGCCGCCGGCCCGGCGACAGCCACGCTGCGAACCACTCGGTCACACCATTTCGCGAAGGCGCGTCACCCGCCGCGCGAGCTAGCATTTTTACGACCGGAAAAATGTGACCACGGAGTTTCGTTGAGTAGTGCGCTGGGATTGCTGTCGCCGTTGAGCATGCCCCTCGACCACCTGGTGATCGCGGGACTGGTGCTGACGGCGTGCGGAACGGCGTTGCTGATCGCCACCCGCCGCAGGCCGGCCCGGCAGCGAACTCGGGTCAGGGTGCCGCGTCAGCGCGGGCGTGGACCCGCGGTCAGGGCAGATGCCGCTCGTCCAGCAGGTCGTCGCACATCAGCTTGAGAGAGTCGGGACCGTCGTCGTGCGCGTACTTGAACGCCACGATCGCGGCGTTCGGGATCCGGCCGCGGCCGCAGAGGTTGAAGCCGTTCTGTACCGCCCAGTTCCTGATGATGCCGGGCAGTTCTCTGCGGTCGACGTACGCCAGCTCACCCGCGACCGCCTGTCCCTGGTGGGCCGCCTCGATGAACTCCGCCAGGATGGCGCGCAGTTCCTCCGCGTGCGCCGGGGTGAGGTCGATCTCGTAACGGATCCCGTCTAGTCCGAAGTGGACGGTTGAGACGTCCTCGCCGGAGGTTCCGTCCAGGTCGTCGATCTTGCGGACGATGATCTGTACAGCCATTGCGTTTCACCTCTGGACGAGCGGAATCTGACACGGGTGCGGCGAGCACCTGAGCTCGCCGCACCCGCTGTACCGGCCGACCGCCGGCCGGTCTGAGGAAAACCTGCTGGCCGGACCGGGGACTCCGGTCAGGATCCGGTGCCCACCCCGGCGGTCCCGCCGACACCGGCGTTCGCACCAACACCGGCGGTCCCGCCAACACCGGCGCCCGCGTCGACATCTGCGGCTGCAGCAGCGGCCAGACCCAGCGCGGCGTCGACATCCGCTGCGACACCGGCGGCTGCAGCTGCGGCCAGGCCCAGCGCGGCGTCGACGTCCGCGGCCAGTGCGGCCTCCACGTCGGCGGCCAGGGCGAGCGCGGCGTCCACGTCCGCGGCCACTGCCGCATCCACGTCCGCGGCGACCGCGAGCGCGGCGTCCACGTCGGCGGCCAGGGCGAGCGCGAGACCGAGACCGGCGCCCGCGTCCACATCGGCCACCGCGCCGGCACCGGCTTCGACACCAGCTTCGGCACCGGCTTCGGTGCCCGCTTCAGCGCCGGCTTCGGCGCCGGTCTCCATGCCGGCGTCCGCGTCAGCGTTCACGTCGACACCGGCCACCGCACCGGCGCCACCGTTCACCACCACGTGCACGCCCGTGCCGGCGGCGACGTCGAGCACCACGCCGGAGATCACGTGTGCGCCGTTCACGTCGACACCGGCCTCGGCGCCCGCTTCGGTGCCCGCTTCAGCGCCGGCTTCGGCACCCGTCTCGGTGCCCGCCTCAGCGCCTGCTTCAGCGCCGGCGTCGGCATCCGCGTCGGCGTCGAGGCCCAGGGCCAGACCCAGCGCGGCCGCCAGCGAGGCGTCGATGTCGAGGTCCAGGTCGGCGGCGAGGGCCAGGCCGAGGGCGGCCTGCGCGTCGAGCCCGGCGGCCGCGGCCGCCGCCACACCCCCGTTCGCCGTGGCGGTCGCGGTCCCAGTCGCGGTCGCGGTCCCGGTCCCGGTCGCGTTCGCGGAGGTCTGCACGCTCCCGGTGGCGTTCGACTCTTCGACGTTCGTGGCGTCGACGACCGGGATCTCGTCCTCCGGAATGCCCTGTCCCGAAGCCATCGACACCATCGGCTCGTCGTGCGAGCTCGCCGCGTTGAACACCGTGGGGGCGCCGCCCACGGGGCCGGTCACCTCCTCGGGGAGCCCCATGGCCGACGCACCGGACGCGGGCTGGCTCTGCGCGGCGGCCGGAGCCTCCTGGGTGGCCGGCGCGGGGTTCTCCGCCTGCACCTGGGCGTTCGCGGTCGAGAACCCGTTCGCCAGCACCGCGGCGCTAGCCGCAGCTGCCGTGAGAAGTCCCCTGTACAACTTCTTCTGCATTCCGTTTCCTTTTTCAGACTTTGACAAGAGCGAGTGACTCGTCGCTCGACGAGAGATGTACCTGGATCACCGCAGCCAATTCGTTGACTCAGGACGGCGCCGGAACTCAGGCCAGGCGCCGAGCGAACGCTAGCGACAAAAGAAAGCGAGAAACAAGGCGAGTCATCAATTGTGGGGATGACCGAACCGGCTTTTGGGGATACCGCTACTCAGAACGCCGATGCGAGCGTGAGCGAATGGTGTGCGGCGCGCCGGTCGGCGGGCGAGGGCAGCGAGATCGACAACGGCGCGGACCGGCGCAGCTGCGCGAGGAGGTCCGACAGCTCGATCGCGGCGCCGGAGCACAGGTCGCAGGAGTCGATGTGCTGCTGGACGCGGACGCGCAGGCCGCGGCCCAGCCGGCCGCACAACCACGCGGCGAGGTTCCGCGCGGGCAACGCGCACTCCTCGTTCGCCGCCGCCTTGACGTGCATCTGCGCATACGCGACGCGAAGTCCCTCGCGCGCCCGGAACGCGAGCGCGGCGAGTGCGTTGGGCTGCAGGCCGAGCATGGCGGCCGCCACGCTCGTCGGTCGTTTCTCGATCTCCAGCAGGACCAGCACGTTCCGCCACCGCTCCGGCAGGCTCTCCAGTGCCCGCACCGCGAGGTCCGCGTCGAACTTCTCGATCAGCGGGTCGCGCTCGAGGGTCGGCTCGACCAGGTCGGACAGCTCGACCTGCCGGTCGACCAGGCGTTCCCCCGCCAGCTGCTTGTAGAACGTGGTGCGCACCGTCGTGAGCAGGTAGGCCCGGAACAGGACCGCGGGACCTCCGCCGGAGGTGATCCTCCTGAGCACCTTGGTGAAGGCCTCGGCGACGAGGTCGTCCGCACCCTGGGAGCCGCCCAGCAGGCGGCAGGCGAAGCTGTGCGCACACGAGTGGTATTTGCGATACAGGATGCCGAAAGCCTCCCGATCGCCACGTCGCACGGCATTCAGGAGATAGGTGTCGATATCACCCCGTTCGTCGGCGTCACGATCGTCGCTCATCTCACCTGCCCCTTCGTCCGGTACTCCACGCGTGATAAAGCTACAACGAGCCGAGGTGAAACGCAGTGCACGAGTCTCCATTCCGATGGCTTTTCCACCTAACCGGCACCAGGGTGGTTACACGGCCACGACGTCGCATCCCGAAAATTGTGGAGGCGTACCCCGATGCGGTGATGAAGGGAGCCCGGTGTAGTGCAATTCGTTCGCTCCGCGACACAATCGAATTCACTTGTCCGCGATGACGAACATCGAGGAAGCGGGCCGGAGCAGCTTGGGCGCCGCCGGGTGGTCGTGGCCGGGCAGCTCGCGCAGCTCCTGGAGCGCGTCGACGAGCGTTCCCGTGTACTCCCACAGCACCACCTGCGGCATGCCCGAACGCCGGGGCTCGAGGAAGTCGTCGTTGCGCAGCCGCGCGACGGTCACGTCCTCCTCCGACCGCACGATGATCGTCTCGCTGACGAACTCGCCCACGTGCACGCCGAAGAGGCACTCGACGCCGTTGCAGAACGCGGGCAGGAACACCCAGCCACGTCCCGGCCGCGCCAGCTCGGCCAGTTCCGCCAGACACGGGTGCTGACGGAGTGCTTCCCAGAACTGCGGACCACCCAACTTCGCCTCCGATCAACGAAGACCACCCTGACCGCGCGAGACGATGCAGCGTCCGCGCGTCGCGCGCCCCGCCGAGACCGAGACGCTGTGCAGCGTCTCGGCCACGAAGCCGGGCAGGTGGCATCGGCACCAACTGACGAGATGGCCCGCGAGCCGTACGGGCGTCGGATCACCAATGAGCACGTCGTTGAGGTGGCGTGCCTCGAGTTCGCTCGTCACGTATCTGCGCAACGGTTCCAGCGCCGCGGTCTCGGCCGGGCCGTCGGTCGGCAGCAGTGCGGCCGACAGCAGCACCACCTCGACCGACCACTGGTGCATGTGGACACCGTGACAGGGGTGGGTGGGACGCAGTCCCGGGATTTCGTGTGTGGCAACGAAGTTGTAGTGCTCGACGATCTCGTACATGGCCTGGAGGTCACGACCACCGCGCCACCGGCTCGAGGGCTAGCTCGTCGAGCGGGAGCTGTGCCGCGGCGGTCTTCAACGCCGCGCGCAGGCGGCCGACCTGCAGCGGCGACAGGTACACGGGCCCGAAGGAAGTTCCTTCCAGCGCAACGCATCCCGGACCGACACGAACAACCATCGCGGGATCACACCGCCGGTCCGACCCGTCGCCCTCGGGCGGGGAGGCGGATTCCCAGCGCGACCTCCACCGCGCCAGAATCGACGAGAGGGACACTTTCCGGCAGCGATGACTCACGAACAACCAGCTCCTCGTCGGTCGGACGACGGACGACAGGACCGCGGCGGCGGGGAAGGAGAATGACCCACCGCCACGGCCCCTCGCGGCAACGGAAGCCACGGTCGGCTGCCCGAAGATTCACCAGCCGTGGCGGGGCATGTCCGTTGCCCTGAATATGGACCCCACGGTGTCGCACGCATTACGAGTCACGTCGCGGCGTCACCCGGAGGTGCGTTATCCAGACAGGAGCGACATCTGAAACGCCTTGGCCACGGCGTGCGCACGGTCCCTCGCCTCCAGCTTGCGCAGCAGGTGGTTCACGTGCGTGCGCACGGTCTCGGGCGTGATGCCGAGCCGGCCGGCGATGTTCACGGCGGTACGTCCTTCCGCGACGAGGTGCAGCACCTCGAGTTCGCGGCGGGACAACGGTTTGCTCCTGGTGGCCGAGACGGACGACACGGGCCCGAAGCGCGCGTGCAGCTGCGGGTCCAGGAAGTCGCCGAGGTCGACGCCCAGCCGGATCGCCGCGACGAGCCGGTCGGCGTCCGCCTCGATCGGCACCAGCGAGCGGGCGCCGTGACACCGTGCCCGCGCCATCGCCTCCGCGTTTCGCGCGCCGTCACCGAGCAACGCCACCACGGTGAGGTCCCGGAACAGACGGGTGAGCAGCTCGCACAGCTTCCAGCCGGGATCGCTGCGCGAGCTGATCAGCACGACGTCCGGCTCCTGGCGCTCGCAGAGCTCGATGGCCGCCCGCGCACCGCTCACGGCGTCGACCCACACCAGCGCGGGATCGGCGCCGACCACGGTCTGCACACCCCGGCGCAGCAACGGCACCGAGTCGATCAGCGCGACCTTGAGCCGCCGATGGGCGAACGTCTCCGCGGTGGCCGCTACCGTGCTCACTCGCACTTCACCGGCTGGTGCCCGCGGCCGGGCAGCACGCCGACCGACATGGCGGCCGCGGGTGGCACCGTGGGACGCACGTGCGTCGTGCAGCGCGCGGGAACCGGTGCCGTGCTGTGCTGGTGGCGCTCCACCGGGGAGTTGGTGGAGACGACCGGCGCGGCGGGTGCGGCAGCCGCGGCGGGCGCGGCGGCCGCGGACGGGTGTGCTGTCACGGTCACCGGCGGCGCCGGTGGCACGGTCACGGTGACCACGTGTTCGGGCACCTGCACCCGCGCGGGCTCGATGACGTTCGCGACGGCGTCCGGTCCCCTGGACACGGAGTCGAACACCCCGCCGATGAGGGCCGCGAGCGGCACGAGAAGCGCGGCCAAGAGTGTCCTCCTCGTGCAGTCGGTGCACTTGGACCGCTTCTTTCCCGGCGGTACCAATCGGTGTTTGCCCGCTGCCCTGCGGCGCGACATGCCCCACTCCTCACCATCGTTGCCCCGTGCGTTGATCGTTCGAACGCATCACGATGGATGACCTCAGCCGCCGAACCGCTTACGCGCGAGATCGCGATTTCACCGGAGCGAGCGAACCTCGGCATCCGCGCGTAATGCGGGTCCGCCCGCGGTCTCTACCAACGACGTTGTCCATCTCCGCAGGAGGATCTGAGTCGTGATCAGCAGTGTGCCGACGCGTGTGTTGCGCGTCGCCCTCGTCAGCTCCCAGCCGTCGCTGGAACGAGGGGTCGCCCAGGTGATCAGGGAAAGTCCGGAGCTGACGTGGCGTGGCTCGGCACCGGACGCGGACTCCGCGATCCATCTGTGCCACAACGAATGCCCGGACGTGTTGCTGGTCGACTCGGCCGACGACCCGCGGTGGGACATGTCGCTGCTGCTGACGTCCATGTTCCCCACGCTGGTCGTCGTCGCGTTGCTGCGCAGGCAGTCGCGCACCGCGGTGGCCGCGGCCTGGGCCCGGCTGCACGGGGTGCACGGCCTCGTCGGCCTGAACACCGACGCCGACTGCCTGCGCGAGGCGATCCGCGCTGCCATCGAGATCGGTCACTACGTCCAGCCGGACCTCACGTAGCGAGGGCCGGCCGACGTAGCGAACGTGACGACTGAGGACATAGATGTACCTGAACGCCACGTTCGCCAGCCGGACCTCACGTAGCCACCGCGGTCAGCCCTTGCGGCGGCGCGTGACCAGCATCAGCACGATCCCGCCAAGCAGCAGCACACCGCCGAGCCTGGCCAGCAGCCCGACGTCGAACCCGGTCACCGCAAGGGAATCGGCCGGCGCCGGCGCACAGGCCTCGGCGCTGCGCCGCGTCCCGTTGACGGTCACCGCCGCCGCGTTGCGCAACCCGCCGCCGGTCTCGCAGGCCATGACCTCCGGCCGGGCGCTGTCCCGCTTGACGTGCGCGGAAACGATGTAGGTGTCGACGCCGCCGGCCGCCAGCGGGACCTCGCTCGCGACCCGCCGGTCGGTGCGCCCGTTCCAGCCAGCATTCATGGACGCGGCACCTGCGCTCCGCTCCGCGGTGGCGCGGGTGATCGTGTCGCCGTCACTGAACCGCAACTCGTCGTCCAGGTCGTAAGCCGTGTCCACGGTTCCGTTGTTCGTCACGGTGATCCGATAACCGACGACGACCTCGCCGTCCGGTCCGATCTCGGGGGAACCGGGCAGTACGGCCTTGGTCACCGTCACGCCGGGAAAGGGTGCGCAGGCGTTGGCCGTGGTCGTGACCCCGTTGACCACCACCGCGGCGGTGTTCAGCGTCCCGGTTCCTTCCTCGTCCTGGGCGAGCGCGCAGTCGAACGCGTCGGCACGGGCGTCCGCGGGTGGAGCGGCCACGACCGACACGGTATAGGTGTGGTGCTCGCCCGCACCCAACGGGATGTCCGCGCCTACCAACGTGGTCAGCCGTCCGTCCCAACCGGACACTCCGGCGATCGCAGCCGACTCGACAACGGTGCCCGTACCGAACCGCAGGGTGTCGTGCAGGCTGTACGAAGTGCCGGTCGCGCCGTCGTTCGCCACGGTGATCCGATAGTCGATCGCGTACTCGCCGCCCCCGCGTGGCGACACCCGCTCGACGTCCTTCCGCACCGAGACGGCGGGAACGCCTTCACACGCAACGGCTTCCTGCTCGATCCCGTTGCTCGTGAGCGTGGCGACGTTGCGCAGTCCGGTCCCGGTCTCGCCGGGGTCCAGGACGCAGTCGGTCGCCTTCCCGGTACCCAACGGTGTCACAATCGCCGTGACGCGGTAGACGTGCTCGTCCTCGCCCGCGATCAGGGCGTCATCCAGCAATCGATCGTTGGCCCGGCCATCCCACGAGCCGCTCGGCATCGGCGCGTCGTCGAGTGCGCTCGCCTGCACGGAGTCGATCCGCACCCCCTCACCGAACCGCAACCGGTCGGTGAGGTCGTAGGTCGCCGCGCCCGCGCCGGCGTTGGTCACCGTGATGTCGTAGACCGCGGTGTAGGAGCCGTTCCCGTTGGGCCGCACGGGCTCCGCCAGCTTCTGCGTGATCGACAGCAGCGTCGCCTCCGCGCAGGCCTCCGCCCGCCGCTCGACCCCGTTGCTGACGGCGGCCGCCCGGCCGAGGAATCCCGTGCCCTCCTCACCGTTGTCCAGCACGCAGTCCATGGACTCGCTCGACGCGGCGGTGGGATCGACCGTGTAGGTGACGGTGAGGAGATACGTGTTGGTCGCACCCGCGGCGATACCGACGCCGGTCGCGACGTTCTGTACGCCGGCGCCGTTCCACAACGGGTTCGCCGACGACGTCGCCGAGACGACGGCGATCCCGTTGCCGGGCAACAGTTCGTCGGTCAGGTCGTAGGTCGTCGCCTCGGCTCCGGCATTGGTGACGTCGATCTCGTAGTGAACCGTGTAGGTGCCGTCCCCGTTGAACACCGGCGAACCGGACCGCACGCGCTTCGTGATCGAAAGGTCCGGGAACGCGGCACACGCGGTCGCGACGTCGCTGACACCGTTGCTCATCAGCGTGGCGGTGTTGCGGGCTCCCGTTCCGCTCTCACCGGGATCGAGCGTGCAGTCGAGTGTGCCCGCAACGGGGTTCTCGGGTGGGGCGGACGTCACGGTGATCACGTAGGCGTGGCTGGTGTTGCCGCCGATCGGCACGTCGGCGGCCAGCATGGGATCGGTCTCGCCGTTCCACGCGGTGCTGGTGCCCGCGGGCCCGGCCACCCCCGCGACGGTGACGGTGACACCGTCGCCGTATTCCAGGCTGTCGGCGAGGTCGTAGCTCCCGTCGCCCGCACCGCCGTTGGCGACGGTGACCTCGTAGGTGACGGTGTGGGTGCCGTCGCCGTTCTGCACGCTGCCGGTCACCTTCTTGGCGACCGTGATGGCCGGTGGCGCGGTGCATGCGTCGGCCTCCAAAGCTTTGCCGTTCTGGGTGGCGGTCGCGACGTTGCGGAAACCCGTACCCGTCTCACCTGCATCGACGACGCAGTCCGCGGCGGCGCCGGTGGTCACATGGGGATCCGGGGCGACGGTCGCGGTGACGCGATAGGTGTGCGAGACGCCCCCGCCGATGGTGATCGCGGTCGCGGCGAAAAGGTTCGTCGTACCGTCCCAGGACGGGTTGACGGGCACCGTGCCCGGCGCGGTGTTCGTCATCGACGCCGCCCGCACCTCGGCCCCCGCACCGAAGCGCAGCTCGTCCACGAGGTCATACCTGGTCGCGCCGGCACCGACGTCGGTCACGGTGATGTCGTAGACCTGGGTGAACGTGCCATCGTTACCCGGCACCGGATCTCCGACCGGCTGCTTGGTGATCACGACGTTCGGCGCCGCCACGCACGCGTCCTTCGTCAGGATCTGCCCCGCGCTCGTGAGCGTTGCCGTGCCGAGGAAGCCGGTGCCGGTCTCGCCGGAATCGAGCGTGCAGTCGGTGGCCGCGGCGGCCGTCGCCGGATCCACGGTCGCGACGACCGTGGCGAAATAGGTGTGCGTCTCGTCCGGCTGGATGTCCCTGCCGGTGACGACGGCCGGGGTGGACCCGCCGTCCCAGGCCGGGTTCGCGGCCAGCGTGGTGCCGGTGGCGGAGAGACCGGTGCCGAACCGCAACGCCTCGGTCAGGTCGTAGGTGGCCGGAGCGGACCCGAGGTTCACCACGTCGATCCGGTACGTGACCGTGTAGGTCCCGTCGCCGTTGTGCTGCAACGGTCGCACGAGCTTTTTCAACACCAGCCGGGGAATCGGGGCGCAGGCCTGCGCGGTCACCTCGCCCCCGGTGCCGGTGACGGTCGCGGTGTTGCGGAAACCCGTGCCGGTCTCACCGGTGTCGGTGGCGCAGTCGGTCGCGGCGCCGGTCGTGGCCGGGCCGGGAGTGGCGGTCACCGTCATCCGGTACACGTCGCTCTCGCCGGGGTCGATGCTCACGCCGGTCACGACACTCGTCGTGGTGCCGCCGTTCCAGCCGACGTTCACGGTGTCGCCGCTCAGGTCGATCACATCGGTCGCCTGCACCGTCACGCCCGCACCGAACCGCAGCTCGTCGGAGAGGTCATAGGTGGAGGGAGCCGAACCGGCGCCCGTGACGGTGACGTCGTAGACGATCGTGAACGACCCGTCGGCGTTCGGTGTGGTGGACACGACGTTCTTGCTCAACGAAACCACGCGCGACTCGAGCGTCACGTCGCACACCACGCAGTTGATCGCCGCGCCGGGCGATCCGGTGACGACGTTGCGCATGACGCCGTTGCCGTAGTCCGGCTCGCTCGCATTGACGATGTAGCTCACCGTGGCGGACTCGCCGACCGCCAGCGGACCGGACCACGACAGGATGGGTGAGGTGTAGCCGACCGTCCCGCTGGAGGCCGTCACATCGTCCACTGTGAACACCGCGTCGTCGAGCACGTCGGTGAGGTCGTCGATGAACGACGCCGGATCGGCCGCGGTGAAGGGAATCTCGCCGTCGTTGGCGATCGTGATGGTGTACCCCACGGTGTCGCCGGGGTGGTACTCGGCGCGGTCGGCGGTCTTGGTGATCTTGAGTGCGGGCACCCGGACGGTTGTGACGCACGCCGGATCGGTCGCTCCCGTGAAGCAGTTGGCCCCCGGTGTGTCCGACGTGACCGCGTTGACGAGCGTCCGGTCGCCGTTGTCCGGCTGGTTCACCCGGACCGAGTAGGTGATCGTCGCCTTGTCGCCGGGCGCCATCGCACCGGCCCACGACACGACCGGCGAGTTGTACACGACGGTGCCGGTCGTGGCCGACGGGATGCCCGTCACCATCGCGTCGTCCAGTACGCCGATCAGATCGTCGTTCACCACCACCGGATCGGCGGCGGTGTAGGTGAAGGAACCGGCGTTCTCGACCGTGATCGTGTAGGTGATCACGTCGCCGGGCCGCGCGGTCGGCGCGCTCGCCGTCTTGGTGATGCGCACGTCGTGGCCGGGCAGGCGCACCGTCTGCGCGACCAGCACGGGCACATACGTCCAGTCGTCGATCACCCGGTTGTTGCCCCAGCCGCCATCGGTCCCGTTCGCGCCGCCGACGCTGCCGCAGGTGCCGAGATCCCAGCCGTGCACGCCACCGGTGCTGTCCATCCCGGCCCGGCCGTCGAGGACCGGCGTAGTGCTGCACCTGCCAGGGTCGGGATAGGTGAACCCGGTGTCGTTCCAGTACAACGTCTTCCGGCCGGCGAGCGGGCCGTTGAGCCTGGTCACCTCGATGCCGCCGCGCAACTCGACGTCGGCGTTGGTGAAGTGGATCTCGGCGATGCGGTCCACGATCACCTGGAACGACACCGACCGGCTCGACGGGATGGGCGCTCCCGTGCCGTCTCGCCCGTCGAAGGGCACGGACACCGGCCCTTCGGCCGCGGTGACCGGAATCGTGCGGTCGACGGGATCGGAGACGTCGCCGTCGTCGTTGGCGTCCACGGTCACCCTGAAGGCACCGCTGTAGTCGTTGAGGTCGAACGTGAGCGCGCCCGACCGTGATCCCGGCGCATCGGGTGTGAACGTCGCGTTGGTGATCGTCGGATCGGGCGCGACGGGCGGCTTGATCCAGTCGGTGGCGCCGTCCCAGCGCGTCGCCGACACCGGGAGATCGTTGGCGGGCGGTTCGAAGAACACCTTGAAGACGCCGCCGCACGTGCCTCCGGCCACCTGCAGGTTGGCGCTGCTCTGGTACGCGGGCGTGCACGTTCCGGTCTGGACGACGCCGAAGTTGTCCGCCGCGACCGTGGAGTCGATTCCGTTGTACTGCCGGTAGTTGCCCTGGTAGGTGTAGCCGAACTCGCTCTGGTACCAGAACGAGAGGTCGACCGGCACCTCCGTGGCGCCCTGGTTCAGCGCGTACTTCTCCGTCCACACGCGACCCGGCACGTCAGTGGCGCCGCTTTGCACCGTCACGTCCCAGTCGAACTTGTCGCCGCTGCAGAAGGTCGCGGGCGCGCAGGACATGGCGAAGTCGACCGACCAGATCCCGGCACCGCCGGTCAGGTCCGGGAAGTAACATCCGCTGCCCACCGGAAGCGTGTCGGGCACCAGACAGGTGAGCGGCGCAGCGCCGGGCCTGCGCACGGTGATCGTCACGTCGCGGACGGAGGCACCGGTGTTGTCGGTGGTCTTGACGAAGGACGCGTCGAGGTTCTGGCCGGGTGCGAGGTAGGCGAAGAACGTCTGCGGAGACCGGATGTGGGTGTTCGCGATGTTGCCCGACCTGGCTTCCTGGCCGGCCGCGATGACCGACGCCGGTGTGATCACGGTGGCGAGCAGCACAGCCACGGCGCACACTCCCGTCAGCCGCGTCCACCAGGTCATCGATCCGCTCCATCCACTCGTGGTTCTCCGGATGAAGACCGCGAATCAGGAACCGATGACGGACGAATCGCAGATCTCACGAGTTCGTGTGAAGCAGCGCGATTCACCAGGCACGACAAGGTAAGAATGTCGCACTGTGATGGCTGATCCAGCGGAATTGGCGGGCACCTTCGTGGTCGAGGTCGGTGAGCGGCTGCGCACCCCTTTCCTCGTCTTCTACAGCGACGAACGGGACTACGAACTGCGGCTCGACCTGGACACGCACTGGAGCCTGCGCTTCGTCGACACCGAGGTGTGCGCGTTCCTCGACCGGGGCCACCGTTGGCGACTAGGGCTGTCCGGTGGCAGTAGACGGATAGCGACACACCACCTCGAAGTCCTGTCCCGGCTCTGCGGAATGACCGTCGGCGAAGCGCGGCGCGACAGCGACCAGGCACTGCGAATCGCCTTTTGCGACCGCACAACGGAAAGCACCCACCTCACCGTGTCCGGCGAGCGGACCCGGTTGACGTCCGGCGCGCCCTGGCGACTGCACCGCTGCCTGGACACCTCACTGGAGATCGCGTGGCGGCTCTGCGCACCCGGTACCGGCTCGGCCAGGCACGCGCTCCGGTCCTGACAGCTACGGCGCGCTCCTTCGGTGTGTGCCGAAGCGCGGGTGTGGCGCCGCCCGGCCCCTCGTCGGGCGGCGCCACGCCAAGAAGCGGCTCACCGCCGCGCCGACCACATCGCCTTCCACGACTGGTCGCCCGGCGACAGGGCATACGGTGAACAACGGATCGCCTCGCTGATCAGGTCGCGCTCCGAGTCCGGCGTGCCCGCCAGCTCGAGCGCGCGTTCCGCCCACACCTGTGGCCCCGCCGCGAGCGGCAGCAGGTGCAGTCCCTGCACCCGAGCCGCGAGCTCGCGCAGGCCGGGGAGGTCGGACGCCAGCACGGGCACCCCCGCCGCGAGCGCCTCCAGCACCACGTTCGGGAGTCCCTCCCGCCGTGACGGCAGCAGCATCACGTCGGTCCTGGCCAGCACCTCGTCCACGTGGTCGGTCGGCCCGAGCAGGCGCACCGTGGGATCGGACGTAACCCGAGGCTCCACCGAAACGAGGTCCTCGATCCCACCGGGTCCCACCAGCGTCAGCCGCACGTCGGGGCGGAACCGCCGTGCCTCGGCGTGCACGCCGAGCAGGAACGCGCGGTTCTTCTCCGGTGTGGCGCGCCCGATGTGGGTCATCACCGGCCCGGCGCAGCGATCCCGGACGGCGCGGCGCATCGAGGCGAACCGGTCGACGTCGACCTGGTCCGGCTCCACGCGGTACCGGTAGTCGTGCGGGGGTGGATCCGCGAACGCCAGCGCGGCGCGGGTCACGCCGATGACGCTGGTGGCCGAGTTGCACATCAACTCGCGCAACAGCTTGCGCCGCAACCGGTGCAGCGGCCTGTCGGGCTGCCCGTCCCCGTCGCCCCGCATCCTGGCGATCCGCACCCGGACGCCCGCGGCGGCGGCAACCGCGAGGACCAGGCCACCCCTGAGGTCCACATGCGACTCGATCACGTCCGGCCGCAGCGCACGCAGCAGGCGAAACAGCCGGAGCGAGAAAGTCCACTTGGGACTGAACGAGCACCTGACGACGTCGGCGCCCGTTTCCCGGAACTCGGGCGCCAGCATGCCCTCGTGCGCGCCGATCGTCACGAAGACCTGGTGCACCCGCTCAGGGGGAATGCCCCGGCACCGCCTCAGCGCGATCATCTGGGAACCGCCGCGGTCGAGTGTGCCGAACACGTGCACCACTTTGATGGGAGTTGTCATGTCGTCCTTTCCCAGGTCGTGGTCATGGACAGCCACTCGGGCAGGCCGCCGGACGCGCGGGCGGCCTCGAGGTTGCGGCGGGACTGCTGTTCCCACGCCCGTTTGTCCGTCAGCAACCGCCGCACGGCCGTCGCGAGTGCCGCGTCATCGCCCGGCGGCACCAGGCAGTCCGGTTCGAGCAGGTCCGGGATGCCGCCCGCGCACGTGCCCACCGCGGGCAACGCGTACGCCATCGCCGTCATCAACGAGTGCGCCGTTCCCGCCGCGCACGGCGCCACGAAGAGGTCGGCGGAGTTCAGCAGCCCGGCGACGACCTCGCCGTAGGGCAGTGGTCCGGTGAAGTGGGCGTGGTCGGCGAGGCCCAGTTTCCCGGCGAGCGCGATCAGACCATCGCGTCTCCTGCCGCCACCGACCAGCACCACCCGCACGTCGAGGTCGTCGTCCAGCAACCTGCGCACGGCACGGAGCAGCACGTCGTGCCCGTGGTGCGGCCGGTCCTGGTCACCGATCGCGATGATCTGGTGCGGCGCGGGACGCCAGTCCCGCGCCTCGGTGCGGCACACCTGCGCGTCGGGCACGCCCGTGGTGAAACGTCCCGGAGCCGCCGGGTAGCGGCGCTGCAACAGGCCGTCCGGGATGTACCGCACCGCCGACGCCTCTCGCACGACCCGGCGCATCAGCGCACGTGCCAGCGTCCGCCCGAGCAGGCCTGTGGTCGGCACGTCGGCCGGGTCGCCGACGACCTCGGCGAAATACTCGCGGCGCAACAGTTTGCACACGGTCGCGGCCACGACGCCGATCGCGCCCGGCTGCCGCACCACGATCACGCGTGCCCGCAGCACCTTGCGCACGATCGCCGAGAGGCTCGTGAAGAGGCGCACCCGATCGCTGTAGACCTCGGAGTCGCCGGCACACCTCTGCTCGGCGAACAGGCTGACCCGCCCACGGTCCGCGCTTCTCTCCAGCACGTCCGCCAGTTCCTCCGCCGCCGGCGTGCTGTCGAAGCACCGCACGACCCGGTCGCGCACGGCCTCCCCGCGTTCGGACAGGCCGCCGATCCGGTGCTCCGCCCAGGCTTCGTGCAGCGCGGTCGCGAGCGCGCCGGGGTCGTCCGCCGGTATCACCCAGCACGCGGCGGGGTCGACCGCCTCCGGCAGGCCGCCGGCGTCGCCGACCACGCTGGGCACACCCATCGCGCTCGCCTCCAGCACATTGCCGTGGCAGCCGGACCGCGACGGAGAGACGCTCAGGTCGGCCGCACCGTAGTACGGACGGACGTCCTCCACGGTGTCCAGCCAGGTCACCGTTTTCTCTTCACCGGGCCGCATCGCCGCAGCGTGCCTCGCCCGGTGCCGGGCACCCGCTTCACCTGCGCCGACGAGCAGCAGGTGGCTGCCGGGGTGCTCGACGCGGAACCTGCGCCACGCCGCCAGCACCACCTCGTGCGATCCTTTGTGGCCAAACTGGGCCGGCGGGACCATGATGACGACGAAGTCCTCGTCGGCGACGCCGAGCCGGACGCGGACCTGGGCTCGTTCCGCCGGCCCCACCGGCCGGAACAGCCGGGTGTCCACCCCGTAGGGGATGATGGGAGTCCGGCCGGTCGGCCGGCCGATCGCCCGGTAGGCCCGCGCCGTGAAGCGGTTCGCGCACACGGTGACCGAATCCAACCGGGCGAGAACCCGTTCGACGGTTCGGGCCGATCGAGCCTCCAGGTGGCTCGCCCCGGCGACCATCCGCACCCACGCCACCCCGAGCGCGGCACCGGCGATCCGAATCGCGAGCGCCGAGGTGAACCGGTGGTGGAGCAGTACATCGGGCGCGAGTTGCCGCAATGTGCGCCGCAACCGCACAACGCCGGCGATCGATGGCCGCACGCCGAGCGGATTGTCCACAACGGACACACCTCGCTCGGCGAGCACGTGCCGCAGATCGCCGTCACCGGGCGGCAGCAACGCGACCACCTCGTGTCCCCGCTGCAGCAACGCGTCGGCCTGCGGCACCGCCCACGCACATCCCCGGTCGGTCTCGAACACCAGCAGAACGCGCAACGCTGAACTCATGCGGTGGACCTGTTCTCCGCGTGCAGCAACCGTTCCGCCCATTCGATGGTCCGGCTGAGCCCGATCTCCAGCGGCATCGGCTTGACCCGCGGGAACGCCCGGCGCAGCACGGACCCGGACGCCTGGGAGTGCCGCACCTCTCCCGCGCGGGCCGGCCTGCGCACGACGTCGAGCTCGCGGCCGAACAGGGCGGACAGCAGTGCGATGAGCTCGTTGATACTCGTGCGCGTGCCGAACGCCAGGTTCACCGGACGGGCACAGCTGAACCTGAGCCGCACGGCCTCGGCCAGCACGTCCACGACCGAGTCCACGAACGTGAAGTCCCTGGTCTGTTCGCCGTTTCCGTACACGACAAGCGGTTCGCCGCGCAGCGCCGCCCAGATGAAGGCGGGCACGGCCGCGGAGTACGGGTGATCGGGACGCTGCAACGGTCCGAACACGCTGAAGCAGCGGAACACGACGCACGGGAGATCGAAGCACTGCTGGAAGGACAACGCGTAGTGCTCCGCCGCGAGCTTTCCCGTGGCGTACGGGCTCAGCGGTGTACAGGCCATTTCCTCCGACCTGGGCAACGCCGGGTTGCGGCCGTACACGGAGCCCGAAGAGCCGAGCACCACGGAGGTTCCGGCCGCGCAGGCGGCCTCCAGCACCTCCAGCGCACCCGTCGCGTTGACGTCGTGACTGTGCCGCGGATTCACCAGTGACCGCGTCGCGGACGGGACCGACGCGAGGTGCACCACCGCGTCGGCACCCCCGCATGCGTACATCACCGCGTCACGGTCGAGCACGGACTGCACGCGCAGTTCCACATCGAGTCCGGCGAGGTTCTCGCGCCGCCCGGTGCTGAGATCGTCCAGCGCCACCACGTCGGCCCCTCGACCGGCCAGCTCACGGCAGAGGTTGGCGCCGATGAATCCGGCGCCGCCGGTGACAACGACCTTCACGAGGCGATACCCGCGCACTCGGTCATCGCGGCGATCTCGTTGTCCCCCAAGGCGAGCGACAACAGGTGCGCGGGATCGAGCGGTGGCGCGGCGACCCCGGCCGGCCGCTGGGTGAGCACCTGCCGCACCGCGTCCGGGCTCGCGTCGCCGAGCCGCACGGACAGGTACTCGCCACCGGAGCGGGCCGCCGCGTCGGCCGTCAGGCGTTCGCCGATGCGCTCGGAGCGGCCGAGGACGCACGTCGCGTCGGCGGCCTCGTCCGCGGAGATGTTGACGAAGGTGCGCACACCGGCCGACAGTGCCGCCTCCAGGACGTAGTACGTGCCGAGCACGTTGGTGCGCCACGCTTCCAGCGGGTACCGCCCGTGCTGGAACGCCGCAGCATGCAGCACCACCTCGGGCAGGCACCGCGCGAACACCCCGCGCACGGCCTCGGAGTCGCGGATGTCGACCGGCAGGACGTCCGCACCGCCGATCGACCCGCGCACGTCGTGCAACCCCGGCACGTCACGATCGAGGAGGAACAGCCGGGCGGGCCCGGCCTGGTGGATCTGCCGGGACAGCTCGGCACCGATCGTCCCGGCCGCACCGGTGACCAGGACCCGCTTGCCCGCGAGGTGTTCGCGGACGGCACCGGCGGGTGGTGCGACGGCGTCGAGCACGTGCAGGTCGGCGACATCCGCCTCGGGCGCGTCGTCCGGGAGTGCCAGCACTTCCAGGCCTGCGTCGTGCGCCGCCCGCAGGACCTCGGCGTCAACGGAGGGCACGGCCAGGACGAGCAGCGAAGCGCCGGTTCGCGCCGCCACCTTCGCGATGTCGTGGCGGGTGCCGCGGACCGGTACGCCGCCGATCCGCGACACCCGCTGAACCGGCGCGTCGTCGAGGAACGCCACCGGCTGGTACCCGCAATCGGGTACGTCCATCATGGAGCGCGCGAGCCGCTCCCCGGTGTCACCCGCACCGAAGACGATCACTCGCCGCGTGCTCGCGTAGTCGCGGCGGATCACCTGCCGTGCCGACCAGCCGATGACCACCGCGACGAGGGCCGCGTTCATCGGGATCGCCTGGGGCACCAGCGGAACCACGAAATCCATGGCGGCGGCCAGCACTCCGGTGAGCAATGCGACCCACGCGAGCCGCACCGACTCCTCGATGCCGCCCACCCGCCCCTGGTAAAGGCGCGCGGCCATGCCGACGACCGGGACCATCGCGAGGACCAGCAGGATGAAACACAGGAGCCGGACGGCATCGACGTATGTCGCATCCCGGGCGAGCCGGAACCACGTCACAGTGGTGATCGCGATCGCCCACGCCGACACGTCGATTCCCGTCAGCAGGAGCCTGCGTCTCGTGGCGTCGAGGGCGCCGGACGCGTTGCATTCCCGAAGTTCGCGCACGCAGTGACAGATCAGTTCGCCGCGCGTCGGTTATCCGCGAACACACGAAAGACTGACGTGCCCCGGAAATGCTTGCGCCGCGTCAGAAACGCGGGTTCACGACCGCACGACGCTGCACAGCCCGCGCACGACAGCGGGATGGCCGTCGGCACCCGCCTCGACCCGCCCGGTCACCCGCACCCGGCGCTCGGAGTCCAACTCGATCTCGACGTCCATCGGCTCTCCGCGCGTGATCAGTGCCCGCCAGGCAGCGGAGCCCGACACGGCCGACTCGAGATCGGACTCACCGAAGATCACCCGCAGGCCGCTCGATCCGATCAGCCTGCCGCTCATGAGGTCGAGCGAGAACAGGCCGAAGCCGGTGTCGCCCAGCGCGTCGGCGGCCTTGGCCAGCTCCATCCGATCCGCCGCGGTGACCTGCTCGTGGTCGCCTCCGTCTCCAACCCAACCGGGTAGCCACGTGCACAGCACGACGTCGTCCACGCGGGCGACGCGCACGGAGATCGACGGAGCACGGCCGAGGTCGGTGAGCGGATCGGGTGCCGCGGCGAAGTGCTCGACGCAGGCACCGGGTTCCGTGACCTTGTCACATAGATCGCCCAGCACCGCCGCCGTGTCCTCGGGGAGGAACTCACTGATCGTGCGGCCGACTATGCGTTCGTCACCCAGAAGATCGGCCGCGGCTCTGTTCACCATCTCCACTCGGCGGTCGGCATCCAGCAACAGCACGGCTTCCTGCATGAGACCGACGACATCCCGCAAGGGCACTACCGATCCCGCCCCTTCCTGGACCTATGGCGCGCAACTCGCGAGCAGAGTACGGGGAACGCCGGACATCGATGTGGCTTGAAGAACACATCGAACCGAAACGTGACAAGGTTTCTCAACCGCGCACACACAGCGCTACCGCAGATCTGGGACAACGCGGATCGGTATTTTCCGACCACTGGTGTGCGTTAACTCGATCGGGTGACCCCAAGCGTGAAGTGAGAACCCTCTCGCGAATCGGCGTCAGGCCGCGAGTGGACGGGTGCGCGGCACGCGCCGGGCGAGCTGCGCCAACAGCTCGGACACCTCGGTCGCGGCACTGGCGCACGCGTCGCACGTCCGCAGGTGCTCCCGCACCCGGTCCCGCCGGCCACGGGTCAGCCGGCCGCAGAACAACGCGGCCAGGTTGTTCACCGACTCCCGGCACACGTCCTCGGCCGCGGCCTTGACGTGCATCTGCACATAGGCGACCCGCAGCGCCTCACGGGCGCGGAACGCCAGTGCCGCGACCGCGTTCGCCCGCAGTCCGAGCAGGTCCGCGACCGCCGCCGTGGTCAGCCGCTCCAGCTCCAGCAGCACGAGCACGGTCCGCCACCGCTCCGGCAGGCTCCCGAGCGCCTTCATCGCCAGCTGGGCCTCGAGCCGGTCGGTGAACGGGTCGCTGTCGTCCGCGGGCAGCATGCTGTCGGTGACCTCGGCGTACCGGTCGACCATGCGCTCGCGGGCCAGCTGCTTGTAGTAGGTGGTGCGGATGGTCGTCAGCAGGTAGGCGCGGAACATCGAAGTCGGGCCGCCACCCGCGATGATCCGGGTGAACACCTTGACGAACGCCTCGGCGACCAGGTCGTCGGCACCCTGCGCCGTTCCCGTCAGTTTGCACGCGAAGCCGTGCGCGGCCGCGAAATTCCGCCGATAGAGCTCGCTGAACGCACTACGGTTCCCCGACCGAACCGCCTCTACCAGGCCGAATTCGATGTCGTGGACTTCGCCGTCCATTTTCACCGCCTCAAGGTGGTCGTGAAAACCCTTCATTCCTCGCCCCGACGTGGACTCACAAAGTACAACCGCTTGATCTTGCAAGGAAGCCGACATCACCAAAGCGCGAAGGGACACACGATCGAGCAGCCAAACATCGAAGAACGTCCCAAAAATTGGGTAGTGCCATCACCCCGCCGGGTGATCGACTTTTCCGGGTCGCGCCTCGCCGGTCCGCTGCGCGGGGATGTCCACCACCAGACCCGGCCCCGCGTCCCGCTCGTCGAGCCGATCGAGGTCGAACACCGCCGTCCTGAGTGCCGCGCGCAGCTGGTCGACCCGCGACGCCGACAGGTAGATCGGCCCGAAGCCGTCCCCGTCCAGCCGCACGAACCCCATGCTCTTGCGCACCACCGCGATCGTCCGCCGGCCGCGCACGTCCCGGTAAGGAACGACCAGCTCGCGCCGCCGGGACAACAACCAGCGGGTCAAGGGACCGCACCACATGCCACCACCTCGTCGTGAACATCTCACCTCGACAGAACGGACAGCTCGTAGGCCCTCGCCACGGCGTGGGCCCGATCCCTCGCCTCGAGCTTGCGCAGGATGCGGCGCACGTGGGTGCGCGCCGTCTCGGCGGTGATCTGCAGCCGCAGGGCGATCTGCACCGCCGTGCGCCCCTCCGCGATCAACTGCAGCACCTCGTACTCCCGGCGGGACAGTGACTTGGTCCCGCGCGTCGAGACGCTCGCCGCCCCCGTCGCGAGCGACGGATCGACGAAGTGACCGGCCGAGACGCCCGCGGTGATCGCCGCGACCAGCCGGCCGGGGTCGGCCTCCAGCGGCACGAGCGCCCGGACGCCGTGCAGGCGGGCCATCGCGATGTGGTCCGCGGTGCGGGCGTCCGCACCGAGCAGCACCACCACGGTGAGTTGCCGGAACAGCCGGGTCAGCAGCTGACAGCGGTGCCATCCCGGATCACTGGCGGACGTGATGAGCAGAACGTCGGGACGCGCCGACTCGCACAGCTCAACGGCTTCGCGAGTGGTGCTCACCGCGCCCGCCCATTCCAGCAACGGATGCTCGGAGACGACCGTCTGAACACCGCACTTCATCAGCGGCAATGATTCGACCAACGCGACCCGGATCAGACGCACGTATACCTCTTTGAAAAACTCATCGAAATTACCAATTGAAACCCGTCAGTTTCCAATTAGGCCGAACAGCGCAATCCGGACACGATGCCAGACCCTCGCACCTCCAACGCTTACGCACCACTGTCATGCCTCCACTCGATCGAGTGGTTCACGGCGAGAAAATGATTCTCAGTAGCACAACGGGCGAGCAGCTCACCGCACCACGACGGTGTGGGTGACACTGACCGGGACGTATGCCCGGTCATAGATCAACCGCAGGTCACCGCTTGCGTGACCGGAACGCGGCCGCCCCCACCAGCACCACGATCGGCAGCGTCACGAGCAGCTGACCGATCAGCATCACGATCATCAGCCAGCTCCAGCCGCCGTCTCCGTCGTCCCCCGCGGGGACGCTGTCGACGTCGGACCGGCACACCGTGGGGGCGGCATCGCCCGAGACGCACGCCGTGACGACGACCTCGACCAGGTGCTGGGGCGGATCGTGCAGCACACCGTTCACCTCGACGACGGCCGTGGCGCCGGCACCCACGTCGATCGGCCACGGCCGTCTCGGGCTCACGTCCAGGCTGGCGGACGACGTCACCGCGAGCTCGAGCCCGTGGAGGTCGCGGTGAGTGTTGTTGGCGACCGTGATCCGGTAGGTCACCATCCGGTCCTCGACGATCTCGGTGACCTCGTCGTCGACATCGACCACCAGGTCGGCACGGGCCGGCTCGACCGGCTGGTCCCGGGTCGCGGCCAGCGTGATGGTCAGGGCGGCCGCGAAGGCCACGGCGGGCGCCATCCAGCTGTGGCGCACGGGCGTGCGTGAGTCGGGCATCTGGGTCAGGCCTCCACCTGTGCACGTGTGCTTCGGGGGCACGTGCTCATCGGGCAGACCTGACCCGGGCGTCCGGATTTCGAGTGCTCACCGGATCGGATGATCAGAAGGTGAGCTGCCACGAGTCGACGTAGCCCTTGTCGTTGATGTGGGCCACGTCCTGCACCTTCAGGTTCCAGAGGCCGTTCGCGAGCTCGCTCGACGCGTTGACGGTGTAGGTCCCCACCAGGTTGTCCGTGGTGTCGGTCGTCGCGGCGTTCCGCAGCCGGTAGGCGGTGCCGTCCGGCGCGATCAGGTCGAGCACCAGGTCACCGCGCGCGGTGTGCTTGATGTTCACGTCGACCTTGAGCGTGGTGGAGGCGTTGCCCGTCCGGCCGATCACGGTGATCGGGCTCGTCACCGTGCCCGTGCCGGGGATCGGCACGTCGGTCGAGCTGCTGAACACCGAGGGCAGCGGCGTCGCGGCCAGGCCGTCGGTGTAGAGCTTGAGGTTGGGCGAGCCCGTCATGGGGTTCTTGACCATGTTCGGCGTCGCGGCCTTCACGAGCGCGTCCCGGACCTGCAGCGGGGTGGCCGTCGGGTTGGCCGCCAGGTACAGCGCCGCCGCGCCGGCGACGTGCGGCGTCGCCATCGACGTGCCGCTCATCAGCCCGGACGAGGTGTCGCTGGTCATCGTCGACGAGGTGATCGACACACCGGGGGCGAACAGGTCGAGACAGGTGCCGTAGTTGGAGAACGACGCCTTGGTGTCGGTCTTGTCGATCGCGCCGACCGTGATCGCCTCGGTGACGCGGGCCGGGGACAGCGTGCAGGCGTCCTGGGGCACGCCCGAGGAGTTGCCGTTGCCCGCGGCGATCGCGAAGGTGATGCCGGCGGCGATCGAGTTGCGCACCGCCTGGTCGAGCGAGGAGTTCACGCCGCCGCCCAGGCTCATGTTCACCACCGCGGGCTTCACGGCGTTGGCCGTCACCCAGTTGATGCCGCTGATGATCCCTTCGCTCGTGCCCGAACCCTGGCAGTTGAGCACCCGGACCGCGACCAGCTTGACCTGCTTCGCCACGCCGTACGTCATGCCGCCGACGGTGCCCGCGACGTGCGTGCCGTGGCCCTGGCAGTCCTGACCGTTGTAGGTGTCGCCGATCGCGTCGAACCCGCGGACCGCCCGGCCGCCGAACTCGGTGTGGGAGAAGCGGATGCCGGTGTCCAAAATGTACGCGGTGACGTTCGCGGCCGTGGTCGCGTAGTTGTACTTGGTGTCCAGCGGCAGAGCCTTCTGGTCGATGCGGTCCAGCCCCCACGTCGCACCGGACTGCGTCTCCTCGACCTGCATCTCGATGACCGGCTCCACGTACGCGACGCGGTCATCGGCGGCCAGGCGCTGCGCCTTCTCCTCCGTCATCTCCATCGAGAACCCTTTGAGCGCGGCCGACCAGGCCTTGCGCAGCTTGCCGCCGTGCTTGCGGGTGAGCTCGGACCCGACGTCCTCCGACGGCGTGGAGACGTTGTCCTCGAGCACCACGATGTACTGGTCCTTGACGGGGTTTCCCCCGGTCGGCCGAATGGGGTCCCCGGCGGCCTCGACCACACCCACCATCGAGGACGCCACGATCGAGGCGGCGGCCAGCACCACGGCAACGCGTACACCGAGCACTTGGATCTCCCGTCTGAACCCACAACTACCGGCTGACGCCACCAGGTTCGCGCCACCTGGCGGCGCCGGCCGGTAGTGATCGGTTGCAGGTCGGGTGCAGCTTGGTTGCAGGCCCAGGGTCGTGAGTGGTTTCCGTCGTGATAGCAACGGAAACCACTCACGATCTCAGAAGCGGAAGACGACGTCCGCGGCACCGGCACTGTTGCTGTTGCGCAGCTGCCACTCGCGCACGATGTCGTTGCCGACCTGGACCAGTCGCACGATGCCGACGGTGTCGACGCCGTCGCCGTCCCAGTCACCGGTGACCGGGCAGTCGGTCTTGCCGCTGCCGAAGTTGAACGAGTGGTTGGCCGATCCCGCGCTCACGTTGTTGCGCAGCTTGAACCCGAGCCCGTCGCCGCGGGAGACCGTGGCGATTCCGTCACCGCTGCTGCCGTCCCAGTTGCCGACCTCCGCGCTCTCGGCCTTGGTACCGAACGGGAAGATCTTCGATGGGCTCCCGGCGCCGACGGAGTTGCGGACGCGCCACTCGAAGTCGTTCCCGCTCTCCACGACGACGCCGATGCCGTCACCGCTCTTGCCGTCCCAGTCGCCGGCTACGGCGTAGCGAGAGTTCGACGGGCCAAAGGAGAACGTCTTCTCGGCCGCGCCCGCCGAGGCCGAGTTCCTGATCTTCCACTGCAGTTCGGCGCCCTTGCTGGTGTCGGCGGTGCCGATACCGTCGCCGGCCGCGCCGTCCCAGTTCCCGACCAGCGGGGCCGCGGACTTCTCGCCGAAGTTGAAGGTCTTGTCGGCGGGCCCCGCGCTGAGCGCGTTGCGAACGGTCCACTTCAGGGTGGAGCCGGACGCGTCGACGAAGCCGACGCCGTCGCCGCCCTTGCCGTCCCAGTCGCCCGTGACGATCCACATCGTGCCGAACCGGCAGTTGCCCGCGGTCTGCAGCTGAACGTCGTCGTGCGCCGGGACCGGGGTGGGAGCGAGGGTGAGTGCCAATGCGAGCAGAGTCTTCATGCCCCACAACACTGCGGCGGCCAGGTCTTGGTTCGACCATGAAACGAAAGAGCCTTGACCGCTGCGCAAGCGGAGCAGCGGCAAAGCCACCGACAGCAGGACACCAGAGGACAAAGCGGTCTTCTTCGTTACCAGTCAAAAAGCCGAGCCTTGCTGGACACCCTTCCATCGGATGACCCTGTGCCTGCCCCTGCAGAGAGGAATATCCGATGACCACAAGAGCGCTCCCTGCCGCGCTCGCGTTCGCCGTCGCCCTGTTCGGCGTCACCACGTCCACCACGCCGGCGCAAGCCGCCACGTGTGGTGACCAGGTGATCGTCAACGGCGGCTTCGAGAACGGGACGACGCCGTGGACCCAGACCGCGGGCGTCATCACCGCCGGAACCACCGCGGAACCCGCGCACAGCGGGAACACCGACGCCTGGCTCGGCGGCGACGGCACGA
This sequence comes from Lentzea sp. NBRC 105346, assembly GCF_030269605.1. Classification (GTDB taxonomy): domain Bacteria; phylum Actinomycetota; class Actinomycetes; order Mycobacteriales; family Pseudonocardiaceae; genus Lentzea. The sequence goes on along the minus strand of NZ_BSTQ01000004.1, from coordinate 271,459 downwards.
CCCACACCGACACCCTGTCGCAGTCCGTCACCCTGCCGTCGGGCTGCTCCTCGGCGACGCTGACGTTCTGGATCCACATCGACACCAAAGAGACGACCGGCTCGGTCGCGTACGACAAGCTGACCGTGAAGGCCGGTTCGGCCACCCTGGCGAGCTACTCCAACCTGGACAAGAACACCGGATACGCGCAGAAGACCGTTGATGTGTCCGCGTATCTCGGCCAGACGGTCACGCTCACGGTGACCGGATCCGAGGATTCCAGCCTGGTGACGAACTTCCTGCTCGACGACTTCGCGCTGACCACCTCCGGCGGTGGCACGCCGCCGGACTCCGCCCGGACGCCGATCAGCCCGAAGTACACGGTCAACCTGACGTCCAACACCGCGGGCGACACCTGGACCGGCCACCAGACGGTCGGCTTCACCAACGGCGCACCGACCGCTCTGCCCGAGGTGTACCTGCGGTTGTGGGACAACTACCACGGCACGTGCCCGTCGACGCCGATCACGGTCACCAACGTCACCGGCGGCACGCCGTCCGCGCTGAGCGTGAACTGCACCGCGCTGAAGATCACCCTGCCTAGTCCCCTGGCACAGGGACAGTCCGCGACCATCGGGTTCGACCTGAAGATCGTCGTGCCCAGCGGCGCCGACCGGTTCGGCCACGACGGCGCGTACAACATGATCGGCAACGCGCTGCCGGTGCTCGCGGTCCGCGACGGGGCGGGCTGGCACCTCGACCCGTACACCGACAACGGCGAGTCGTTCTACGCGCTGATCAGCGACTTCGACGTCACCCTGACGCACCCGACGGCACTGCTCACGCCGGCCACCGGCACGTCGGCGGAAACCGTCAGCGGCAGCAACACGATCACCCACGCCACCGCGGCCAACGTGCGAGAGTTCGCGTGGGCGGCCGGTCCGTTCTCCAAGATCTCCGGCACGTCGGCGAAGGGCTACAAGGTCAACGTCTACGGGACGAGCGGGATCTCGAGCGGGAGCGCGAACTCGATGCTGACGCTGGCGAAGGACGCGCTGGACGTGCACTCCGGCCGGTTCGGCGACTATCCGTACCAGGAGATGGATGTCGTACTGGACAACAACTTCTGGTTCGGCGGCATGGAGTACCCAGGGTTCGTGCTCGACCTGGTGTCGAACGTGGCCCTCCCGCACGAGCTGGCGCACCAGTGGTTCTACGGGATCGTCGGCAACGACGAGTACAACTCGCCGTGGCTGGACGAAAGTTTCACCGACTACGCCACCGACCTCTACCGGGGTATCAGCGGCAGCGGCTGCGGCATCACCTGGCAGTCGAGCGCGGAGAAGCTGAGCAACTCGATGGCGTACTGGGACGCGCACTCCTCGCGCTACTCCACCGTCGTCTACAACTACGGCAAGTGCACGCTGCACGACCTGCGTCGGCTCATCGGTGACACGGCGATGGCGAACCTGATGAAGTCCTACGCCCAGTCGCACTGGTACGGCGTCTCGACGACCGCCGAGTTCAAGGCGGCGGCGCAGGCCGCTGCGGGCTCGACGGACCTGACGCCGTTCTGGGCGTCGCACCGCGTCGAGGGCTGACCGGGAAGGGCCTCCTCGGTCACCTGGGGAGGCCCGTCCGGTTCACCCGATCGGGAGCGCTGGTTGCAGGCCCGGTCTACTCACGGTAGACCGATCGCGGCCAGTAGTTCACCGGCACCACCGGAGAAAGCTGCCGACATGAACCGGAGTGTTGAACGCGCGAGGTTGTCCGCATCCGGTGTCGCACCGGGTGAAGTGGTAGTAGCCACGGGATTCGCCCATCCCCGGCGCGGATGGGCCGAGTGTCGCGCGGCTCCGCTGCTCGCCGCGGGCCTGCGCCAGGCTGACCGCCGGGTGCGCCGGGGCACGGTCCGGGTCGGCACCGGCGACGCCGTGCTCTTCGCGACCACGTGGCTGGGCCAAGACGGCGTGAGCGGACTGGGTGTCGCCGCGCACGAGGACGACGAGTCCGGTTTGGACGCGGCGGAGCAGTTGGTCGAGACGTGGTCGGCCGTGTTGCGCACCAGGCGGGTGCTGATCGCCGCGACCACGCCGGAAGACTCGCCCTTGGCCACCGCGCTGGTGAGAGTCCGCGAGTTCGCCGCGCGCGGTGACACGGTGATCCTGATCGGCCGCCGGGCCGCTCCGCTGACCGGTGTGGCGACCGTTCTGGTCAGCCGAGTCGAGGACGTGGCCACAGTGGACGGTGTGGATCCGGAGCGGCTGTCCTTCGTGGTGCTGCCCGGAATCCCCGTCGAGGACGCCGCGGTGATCCTCGCCGCGTTGCGGCGGCGGTTTCCACGGTTGCGTGGCCAGCATCCCGACGAGTTCTGTTATGCCGCATCGGATCGGCGGGAGGCGCTGCGGTCCGTGGCGAGTGCCAGCGATCTTCTGCTGGTGTGCGGGTGGACCGAGGACGTCCCGCACACGCACGGCCAGGTGCGGGAGCTGTCGGATGTCGGCCGGCTCCGCGCGCACTGGCTGGTTCAGGCGGCGACCGTCGGGATCGCGCCCGGTGATCCGGCCCTGGTCGACGAGGTGATCGAAGTGCTGCGCGGCCTCGGACCCCTGAGCGTCGTACGCCGTCGGGTGACGACCGAGGTGACTCACCGACGTGAGGCCGTCACCAGACTGCGCGCCCACTCCAGCAACGCACGGGCGACCGGGACGCGCTGAGGCACCCGGCGTCGTACGCCGCCGAGGTGGATCACCGGCGCGACGCGGTCACCAGACTGCGCGCCCGCTCCAGCAACGCACGGGCAACCGGGTTGCGCTGATGCGCCCGCGCGTGCGCTCGCAACGAGGCCATTGCCCGGTCGGCTCGCCGCGAACTCAGCAGCGGGTAGTCGTCGAGGAAGTCCTGCCAGGTCGAGCAGGCCCGCTCGAGCCGGCCCTCGGCGATCTGGAGCTCCGCGAGCTGGGCGAGCGTGATGGCACGGGAGCGACGTTCGTGGGGTGGGCGGCACCGAAGTGAGGACGCCAGCGCCCGGATCGCCGTCGCGCGATCCCCCAGGGAGACGGCTGTGGCCGCGTGCTGGTGCGCCAGCGACGCCGGGTGGTAGGCGCCCACGGCCGGTGAGGAGTTGGAGGAGCGGGCGAGGTGCCGGTCCGCGGCGGCCAGCGTCGCCATGGCGTCGCGGCGGTTGCCGACGGCGGCCTGGGCCACCGCCAGCTGTCCCAACAGGAACGCGCGGCTGTGCGCGGGCGCGGCCGAGGCCGTTCGCACGCTGCTCTCCGCCAGGTCGAGCGCCTGCGGGTGGTGCCCCAGGTGGTGCGCCTGAACGCTCAGTGCCCGCAACGCGATGGCGTAGCCGTACCCGTCGCCGCCTTCGGCCGCCAGGCGCAGGCTGGTCAGGTAGTACTGCTGGGCACTGCCGTGCAACTCGTCGTCGAAGCACATGAAGCCGCACAGATAGCTCAGTCGCGCCGCGGTCGTGAGCAGTTCACGGTGGACGGCCGGAGCCGTGTCGGCACGGAGCCAGGGCGCGATGGTGGTGCTCAGGTAACCGGCCAGCGCCTGCCGGGCGTACCCACCGCCGAGTGCCGTGTCGCTGTCGGAGAAGACGCGGATCATCGCCGCCGCCGACTCCGCTTCCGCGCGCCCCACCGGCGTGCCGTCCCCGGCCGCCTGGCCGGCGCCGCCGAGCCGGGACGAGCTCACGGCCGCCCACGTGGGCACGGCGAGGGCCGCGACGGTGTACGTCGTGCCCTTGAGCAGCGCTCTGCGCCCCGCGTCAGCGAGCCTCTCCACGGCATCCCCCCACCATGCGCTCAGATCGGTCTCGCCGGTCCGGCCGAGTCCGGTGTCACCGACCGTGACACGACGTCCAAGCGCGCGGGAGAGTCCTTCGGCCACGAGTTCCGGGACTGGTGACCTCGGTCGAACGCCTGACAACCATTGGGTGACCGACGATCGTTGGTAACCGAGCGTGAGACCGGCCTCGACGCCGAGCTCGTTGACCGTGCGGACCAGCGCCTCGCCGGTCCAGCCCGCCTCGGCCAGGAGCAGGCGGAGCTGCACGTTCGGGACTCGCCGCCGCATGACCAGCCCTCCGGTGTTCAACACGGCCGGGTTTTCAACACCTTGGGCGCCGCTCGAGACTTCCCAGGATGCTCACTCATTGTGCACAGTCGACACCGGTGGGTATAAGTCACCGAACGGGTTGGAATCGAGGTTGGGTATGAGCCCCAGCGAGCGCCGTTTCCCGACGTCAGCACGGGTGTGGCTGCGCACCGAGGAGAGCGGCGTGGTGCGCGCCGACCTGGTCACGAGGATCTGGACCGGCAGATGCGACCGGGTGTCGATGCGACTCTCCCGCGACCACGTCGTACTGGTGCAACTGAGTGACGACATCGGGCCATCCGGTGCCCGGTCGCACGTCGTCGCCAGGGCCGCTACGGCTGACCGGGCAGCCCGCCTGATGGCCCAGCTGCTGACCGAGATCGAGTCGGCTCTGCACGGGCAGTTCGGCGGGTGCATCGAGGTGCATCCCGACCGCGGTCCAGAGCTGAAGTCGCTGCTGCGGCCCCCTGCCGCGGCACTGGCCGGCGCCTGAATCGCTCATCCGGCCGAAAGGCTCACCAAGGCGATCCGTGTTCGCCTTGGTGAGCCCGTTCGGCGTTACGCGGCGAGGAAGCCGTTCACCAGAGCGAGCCAGTCCGCCTTCACGATCCACGCGTTGGGATCGGACGGGTCGCGGTAGTAGATGCCGTGCGTGTTCGGGTTGGTACCGACAATCCGGTACGTCCACCACGCCCAGCCGATGTTGTTGTCTTCGAACGCGCGCAGCACGGTGCGGGCCTTCAACTTGGCGTCGGTGTCACCGCTCTCGATGCCGACCTGGTTGATCCACACCGGCGCGTGATGGGTGTTCCGGAAGTCGACGATGCCCGGAATCCGGTTCAGCGGCTTGTCGAAGATGAAGTAGTTGCAGGTGTAGATGACCTTCGGGTCGACCGTGGTGTAGGCGCCCGCGAGGTGACCGCAGTTGTAGTTGTCGTTCGGCCCCACCACAACCGGGGTCCGGCGGTCGATACCGCGGATCACGCCGATCATCTCGTCGTAGAACGCGCGCACCCCGGCGTCGTCGACGCCGATCGGCTTCGGCTCGGGCAGGATCTCGAACGCGCCCATGTACGCGGTCGACTTGTACCGCCGGACGAGGAACTGCCAGACCTCGGCGAACTCCCGCTTCTTCTCCGGGTTGGTCCAGAAGTTGTCCGGACGGCCACCGGCCCCCTGCCCGTAGTCCGAGTCGACGAACAGCGTGATCCACATGTGGTGGCTGCTCGCCCACGCGACGGTCTGGTCGAGGGTCGCGAGGTGCGCGGGCGAGATGTGGCCCGGCGCGTCCGGGTCACGGCTGTCCACGCCGTCCTTCCACTCGCCCCACCAGCGCAACGGAATGCGGACCGAGTTCGCGCCCGCCGCCACGTTGTCACCGGGGTCCTGCGGCTGGACCGTGCCCCACTGGCCCCAGTTGTACCCCCGCAGCACGATCGGGTGCCCGGCCGGATCGACGATGTCCGCACCGGACACCGACAGCCGCCCCAGCGCGGCCGGCCCCGGATCGGCCGACGCTGGAGCAAGCCCTGCCACCAGCCCTGCCGACATCAGCAAACCGGCTAAAACCCGTCTGTAGCGTGTCATGTCATCCCCTCGATGATCGGAAACCGTTCGGGGCGATACGTTGCCGGGCCCGTGATCGTTTCGGGTTCGGGCGATGTTCGGGGAATGTCAAGATCAGCCCGCGCTAGCACTTCTCAAGCGGAATCGCTTCCCTTGTGTACGTGGCGAAGCTGAGCGCCGTACCGGAATCCGTTCCGGTCCCGGAACGATCTTCCTGCCAGGGGTCTAGACCCCTACCGTCGCCAGTCGGGCGCACGGAGTGGAAGGCAACCCCGCATGCGAATCTCCCGCCTCGCCACGGCCGGCCTAGCGCTGGCGGCCGCCGCGGCGACAATGACGATCACGGCACCGGCGGCGCAAGCCGCGTATCCGCCGGGCTTCAAGAGCGTCGGCTACCTGCCGTCGTGGTCCGGCAACGTCAGCGCCATCCAGTACGGCAAGCTGACGCACATCAACTACGCCTTCGCGCTGCCGAACTCCAACGGCACGCTGCAGGCGATCCCCGACCCCGGCAAGCTCCAGCAACTGGTAAGCCTGGGGCACCAGAACGGGGTCAAGGTCTCGCTCGCGATCGGCGGCTGGAACGACGGCAACGACTCGGCGTTCGAGCAGCTGGCCGGCAACGCGAACGCGCGCACCACGTTCGTCAACAGCGTGGTCGGCACGATCAACCAGTACAGCCTCGACGGCGTCGACATCGACTGGGAGTACCCGGATCCAGGGCAGTCGGGCAACAACTTCACGGCGTTGATGCAGCAGCTCAGCAGCGCGATGCACAGCCGGGGCAAGCTGCTGACCGCCGCGGTCGTCAGCGAGGGCGGCACGGCGGAGGGGGTGCAGCCGGCCGTGTTCGGCGCGGTCGACTGGCTCAACATCATGGCGTACGACGGCGGCAGCCCACATGCGAACTACGACTGGTCGATCGGCAGCGTGAACTTCTGGAAGGGGCGCGGACTGCCCGCGAGCAAAGCGGTTCTGGGCGTGCCGTTCTACAGCCGCCCGACCTACCTCACCTACGCGCAGCTTGTGCAGATTGACCCCGCCAACGCCAACCGCGACTGCACGACCGTCAACGGCCAGCAGCAGTGCTACAACGGCCTGCCGACCATCCGGCGCAAGACGCAGTGGGCGGTGGGCAACGCGGGCGGAATCATGAACTGGGAGCTGTCGCAGGACACCAGCGGCAGCACGAGTCTGCTCAGCGCGATCTTCGAGACCGCCTCCGGCAGCACCGGTGGCACGATCACCGGTTACGGCGGCAAGTGCGTCGACGTCGCGGGCGCGAACTCCGCCAACGGCACGGCGGTGCAGCTGTGGACGTGCAACGGCACCAACGCACAACAGTGGAGCCGCAACGGCACAACACTGAGGGCGCTCGGCAAGTGCCTGGACGCTACCGGCACGGCCAACGGCGCGGTGACGCAGATCTGGGACTGCACCGGCGCCCCGAACCAGCAGTGGCAGGCGCAGGCGGACGGCACGCTGCGCAACCCCGCGTCCGGCAGATGCCTTGACGCGACTGGACCGAGTTCCGCCGACGGCACCCGGCTGCAGCTCTGGGACTGCTACGCCGGCGCCAACCAGCGGTGGTCGTTCACGTAATCCCCGTCCAGAGAGGACAGACACCCGGTGCATCCGCACCGGGTGTGTGTTGACGATCAGCTGAGGGGGTAGGCCCGGAGGACGAGCGAACTTGGAGGGAAACCATGCCCGAGACGGTCGCCGACCACGTGCTGTCCAGGTTGCGGGACTGGCAGGTCGATCAGGTGTTCGCCTATCCGGGTGACGGGATCAACGGCCTCGTCGCCGCGTTCGGCAAGGCGGAGGACCGGCCCCGCTTCATCCAGGTCCGGCACGAGGAGATGGCCGCGCTCGCGGCGGTCGGGTACGCCAAGTTCTCCGGCCGGGTCGGGGTGTGCCTGGCCACGTCGGGTCCCGGAGCGATCCACCTGCTCAACGGGTTGTACGACGCGAAGCTCGACCACGTGCCGGTCGTCGCGATCGTCGGGCAGACCGCGCGCAGCGCCATGGGCGGCAGCTACCAGCAGGAGGTCGACCTCCAGTCGCTGTGCAAGGACGTCGCGAGCGAGTACCTCGTCGAGGTGAACGTCCCCGCCCAGCTGCCCAACGCGATCGACCGCGCGATCCGCGTGGCGCTCGCCGAGCGCTGCCCCACGGTTGTGATCATTCCCGGTGACGTGCAGGAGGCGGAATACACGCCGCCACAACACGCGTTCAAGCAGATCCCGTCCAGCCCGCCGAGCGCGCCGCGGGCGGAAGTCGTGCCGCCACAGGAGGAACTCCAGCGGGCGGCGGAGATCCTCAACGCCGGCGAGAAGGTCGCCGTCCTCGTCGGCCAGGGCGCGCGGTCGGCGGCCGCCGAGGTCGAGCGGATCGCCGAGCTCACCGGTGCCGGGGTAGCGAAAGCCTTGCTGGGCAAGGACGTGCTGCCCGACGACCTGCCGTACGTGACCGGTTCCATCGGGTTGCTCGGCACCCGACCGAGCTACGAGCTGATGCGTGACTGCGACACCCTGCTGATCGTCGGCTCGAACTTCCCGTACTCGCAGTTCCTGCCGGAGTTCGGCCAGGCGCGCGGCATCCAGATCGACATCGACGGCAAGTTCATCGGCATGCGGTACCCGACCGAGGTCAACCTCGTCGGCGACGCGAAGACGACGCTCACGCGGCTGGCGGACCTCGTTGCGCACAAGCCGGACCGGGCGTGGCGCGAGAAGATCGAACGCAACGTCGCCGGATGGTGGGACACCATGGAGCAACAGGCCATGGTGGCCGCCGATCCCGTCAACCCGATGCGGGTCGTGTGGGAGCTGTCCAGCCGCGTGCCCGAGAACGCGATCGTGACCGCGGACTCCGGTTCGTCCACCAACTGGTATGCCCGCGACCTGCGGATGCGCCGCGGGATGCGCGGGTCGTTGTCCGGCACGCTGGCCACCATGGGCGCGGGGGTGCCGTACGGCGTCGGCGCGAAGTTCGCGCATCCCGACCGGCCGGTCGTCGTGCTCGCCGGAGACGGCGCGATGCAGATGAACGGCATGAACGAGCTGATCACCATCCGCCGCTATGCCGACCGGTGGTCGGATCCGCGGCTGGTGATCTGCGTGTTCCACAACAACGACCTCAACCAGGTCACGTGGGAGCTGCGCGCGATGGGCGGAGCGCCGAAGTTCGAGGAGTCGCAGACGCTGCCGGACGTCGACTACGCGGCGTTCGCGCGCTCCCTCGGCTTCGAGGCGGTCAACGTCGACGAGCCCGAACAGATCGGGCCGGCATGGGACCTCGCGCTCGCCGCCGACCGGCCCACGGTGCTCGACGTGCGCTGCGACCCCGAGGTGCCGCCGATCCCGCCGCACGCGACGTTCGAGCAGGTCAAGTCGCTGACCGAGGCGATCCTGCGGGGTGATCCGGCCGCCTGGCACCTCATGGTCGAGGGCGCGAAGACGAAGGCGCGGGAACTGCTGTCCTGATCGTGCGTACCCCCGGCCGGTTGCGGGTAGCCATCCGGAAAGGCCGGTTCAGTGGTCGGGAGGAGACATGCCGCAGGCCTGGAGCAACAAACGCGAACGTCAGTACAAGCACATCAAGTCCTCGGCGAAGAAGCGGGGCGCGGGCGAGGACCGCGCGGAGGAGATCGCCGCGCGCACGGTGAACAAGAACCGCGCGCAGTCCGGTGAGTCCAAGACCGCCAGTCGCTCGTCCACAAAGGACAAGTCGCCGCAGAGCCGGGGCGGGCAGCGGTCCGGGAGCAAGGGTCCCAAGGGACCGACGAAGGAACAGCTCTACAACGAGGCGAAGAAGCGCAACATCAAGGGACGCTCGAGGATGACCAAGCAGCAACTGCAACGAGCTCTGGGCCGATGACGACTCCCACGCGGAGGATGGCGCGCAAGTACGCGGGACACGCGGACCGTCCGGTGCGCGGCTACGCGGTGGTGCTCGGGACCTACACCCTGACCGTGTCGGCGCTGGGCCTGCTCGGCCGCGCCTTCGGGGTGCGGCTACCGGACCGCCTGACGTGGCCGGACACATTGCTGCTCGGTACCGCGACGCACAAGGCGAGCCGGCTGCTCACCAAGGACGCCGTCACCTCGCCGCTGCGCGCGCCGTTCGCCGAGTTCGACGAGGAGACCGGCATGGGCGAGGTCAACGAGTCCGTGCGCGGACGCGGTGTCCGCCACGCGGCCGGTGAGCTGCTGACCTGCCCGTTCTGCCTGGCGGTCTGGGTGTCGACGGGGTTCACCGCGGGCATGGTGTTCGCACCGCGGCTCACCCGGCTCGTCGCCACCATGCTGACCGCCATCGGCGTCTCCGACGCCCTGCAGATCGGCTACGACGCGGCGCGTGAGTCGATCAAGAAGCAGTCATGACCCGCGTCGTCGTGGTGACCGGGGCGAGCGCGGGCGTCGGGCGTGCGACGGTGCGCGAGTTCGCCCGCCGCGGGGACCTCGTGGCATTGCTCGCACGTGGAGAGACAGGCCTCGCCGCCGCGGCGAGGGACGTCGAGGCGCTGGGCGGCCGGGCACTGCCCATCAGCCTGGACATCGCCGACGCCGCGGCGGTGGAGGCCGCCGCCGACCTGATCGAACGCGAGCTCGGGCCGATCGACGTCTGGGTCAACAACGCCTTCTCGTCGGTGTTCGCCTCGTTCACCGACATCACGCCCGCCGAGCTCAAACGCACCACCGAGGTCACCTACCTCGGCGCCGCCTACGGAACCCGCGCGGCACTGGCGCGGATGAAGCCGCGCGACCGCGGCACGATCGTGTTCGTCGGCTCGGCGCTGGCCCGGCGCGGCATCCCGCTGCAGACCGGTTATTGCGCCGCGAAGCACGCCGAGTACGGCCTCTACGAGTCACTGCGCTGCGAGCTGCTGCACGACCGGTCGAACGTGCGGATCACGATGGTGCAGCTGCCCGCGGTGAACACCCCGCAGTTCGGCTGGGTCCGCTCACGGCTGCCGCGCCACGCGCAGCCCGTGCCGCCGATCTACCAACCCGAGGTCGCCGCCCAGGCGATCGTCTACGCGGCCGACAACCCCCGCCATCGCGAGTACCTGCTCGGGGCGTCGACCGTGCTCACCGTGACCGCCAACAAGATCGCGCCTGGGCTGCTCGACCGCTATCTGGCCCGCACCGGCTACCGGTCCCAGCAGACCGGTGAACCGCGTGATCCCGACGCGCCGGACAACCTCTACTCGGCGGTCGACGCCGTAGCCGATCACGGCGCACACGGCGAGTTCGACCGGCTGGCGCACAGCCGGAGCCCGCTGCTCTGGTTGCGGCAGCACCGTTGGATGGTCGGCGCCGGTGCGTTGACGGCGGCGACCGTGCTGCGGCTCGCGGTGCGGCGGTAGGTCAGGCCGTTCGCTGATCAATCGCCCGCCGGCACTGCGGGGGCCTGGCTGCGTAGACCTGGCCGCGGAACCGTTGCACCGCGGGCACGTGCTGCCATTCGGCGGCGAGCTCGTCGAGCAGCAGCAGCTGGTCGACGACGCGGCGCGAGCGCACGGAGTCGAACACGCCGAGCACGTCGCTGCCGATCGTGACCGCCTCCGCGACCTCGCCCTCGGCCATCGCCAGCCGGGCCAGCAGGAGGCGTGCGAGCAGCCGGGACCGCGCCCGGTTCTCGCCGTGTCCGGCGACCGCGGTCGATATCCGCTCCCGCGCCTCGTCGACGCGGTCGCCGCGCAGGGCGAGTTCGACGAGTGCGGCGCCGGTATCACCGCAGTGCTGCGCGCGGTCGTAGTACGCCATCCACGGCTGGTCCTCGGCGGGCGAGGACCGCTCGAAGTGCTCGTCGGCCACGCCGACGGCGTCGATCGTGCCCTGGACGTCGCGCATCGCGGCGAACGCGCGGGCGCGCGCGGCGTGCAGCATCGCGCGTTCGGTGGCAGTCAGCCGGTCGGCTCGCACCAGCCCGCGTTCGGCGAACGTCAGCCCCGCGTCCGCGTCACCGCTCCACGTCGCCTGACGGGCGAGCGACGACAGGACGTAGGCGCGGATGTGCCAGTCGCCGCTCTCCTCGGCACAGCGCAGCGCGAAGTCGAAGTACCGGCGCGCGACGTCGTGCTCGCCGGCGTCGAACGCCGAGAAGCCCGTGGTGTGCGCGAGCTGCGCGACGGCGTGGTGCAGCGACGCGCGCAGGTCGTCCGGACAGGACGCTTGAAGCAGGTGTTCCGCCTGCCGCATCCCGGCGGTGACCAGCTCGCGCATCGACCATCCGCCGTAGGTGTGCTGCAGCTCGGTGAACATCTCCGCGGTCTTCCCGATCTGCGCGATGTCCCATGACGTCACGGCGATTCCGGCCGGCCGCTCGGCCTTGCGGGTGTTGCGGAATCCGAGCTCGCCGTCTTCGGCCGCGCGGAACACGGCCCGCAGCGCTTCGCGATAGTCCTCCGATGGCCAGCAGATGACGCCGCGTTCGAGCTTGCCGACGTAGTTGGCGTCGATCTCGACCTGGCGTCCGTGGATGTTCCAGACGTGGGCGTTGACCAGCTCCGCGAGCTCGTCGCGGGTCAGGCCCGCCTGTTCGCGGGCAGTCCTCAGCCGGGTGTTGCGCACTGTCACCGTCGGCCTCCCCTGACGACGTGGTGACTCCCCGTACACGGTGACGCCGTTCGGCCCAGCGTGTCAAGGAAGCCTCCCCCGAGGGATCCCTCCGCACCGCGGTTCGGCGCGGCGAGACTCGGTTCGTCTTGGAACGAAAGGAAATTCCATGCTCACGACGAAAGCCCGACGCTGGACGGCGATGGTCGCCGCGGTCCTGTTCTGCGGTCTCTCGACCGGCACCGCGAGCGCGGACGCCTGGTACGCCGACGTGACTAACTCGCAGGGCGTGTTCTGGAGCGGTCCCCTGTGGCCGTGCTGGAACACCTGGTGGATCCTGACCGGCCCCTACCCGAGCGACAAGAGGCTCGCCGCCTGCACGAACGGGCAGTCGTTCGCGCAGATCGACTGGGCGACGGGCACCAGGGAGTGGGTGATGGTCCAAACCGACCACAAGATCGTCCGCACGGTGCCGAACAACCCGCACTGGACTCAACTCGGCAACGGTGTCGCCAACAGCCACACCGGCGCCGGAATCCGCGTCCTGAGGCGTTCGGTCAACGGCGCGGGCCGGGTCACCTCGATCACCCTGAAGGTCTACGGGACCGACGGGATGTACTGCGTCAACGGCGACGGCCGCCGCTGGAGCAACTGGTACAGCTGCTGAGCTTCCCGGCCGGCTTCCCACTGGGGGTGGGAAGCCGGCCGGTCACCGAGCTCCCACGTGCCGGACCTCGGGCCGCGGGTGCATGAGGAAGTCGCTGTGGCTGATGTTGTAGGCGTATGCGCCCGCCATCGCGAACAGGACCACGTCACCCACCCGCACCGGCCCCGCCTCGATCCGCCGGGCCAGCACGTCCTTCGGGGTGCACAGCTGGCCGACGAACGTGACGGCCTCCTCGGTCGCCCGCCGCGGCCACGGCTCGGTCCACGACTCCACCGGCACGACCACGAGCGGCTGGTCGTGTCCCTTCGCCGCCGGGGTCCGCAGGTGGTGGGTACCGCCCGCGCACACCGCGAACCATTCGCCGTGACTGCGCTTGAGGTCGAGCACACGGCTCGCGTACCAGCCCGAGTACGCGCTGACGGCCCGGCCCGGTTCAACCCGGACGACACCGTCGAACCCTTGCGGGACAAGGGAAAGCAGCTGACGCGAGTACTTCTGCCAGTCGAACAGCTCGGCCGGCCGCCCGTACTCGACGGACATGCCGCCACCGACGTTGACCTCGCGCAGCCCCAGCCGGTGCCGTCGCGCGAACTCCGTGGCCCACAACAGGATCGCGCCACCTTGCGCAGCACACGCCTCGGCGTCGAGACCGCTCGCGAGGTGCGCGTGCACGCCGACGACGTCGATCGCGGGGAGGTCGGGCAACGCCGCGACGCACGCGTCGGCCTCGACGGGATCCATGCCGAACGGGCTGGGCACGCCACCCATGGTCAGGACGCCCCCGCCGGTGTCGCCGGTGGAGATGTTGACGCGCAACAGGACTGAAGCGACCACGCCGGCCTCCGCCGCGGCCCGGTTGAGCCGGCGCAGCTCGGAGAAGCTCTCCACGTGGTAGCGGTGCACACCGGCCGCGACCGCCGCCGCGAGCTCCGCGTCGGTCTTCCCGGGGCCGCCGAACGCGAGCAGCGCGCCGGGCACGTGCTCCCGGACGTGGGCGAGCTCGCCGCCACTGGCCACCTCCAGGCCGTCGGCGTGCCGGGCGATCACCTTGAGCAGACCGGGATCCGGGTTGGCCTTGACCGCGTGCAGCAGCTCAAGGCCCGTGGTCCGGGCGCGGATCGCGGCGACGTGCGCGTCGAGGTGCGCCAGGTCGTAGAGGTACGCCGGTCCGGATACCTCCAGCGCTGCGCGCGTGACGGCCTCGGTCACCGGGATCGCGGGAATCGTTGTGGTCACAGGAACTCCCCCTGGCCGAGCGGGTTGGGGAACGGCACGTAACCCGCGTGCCGGTCGGCGCGGCGCTCCCAGCGCACGAGCAGGTTCGTCTTGGCGGGCAACGGAACACCGGCGAGCAGCGCCCGCAGCCGCGGCGGGTGGCCGAGCTCGGCGCTCGTCTCCGCGACGACGTCGGAGAGCGTCGACCACAGGTCGTCCTCGAGGTGCGGCGCCAGGTCGGCGAGCGCGGCGGCGACCTCGGTCAGGTTGTTGACGAAGAGGCAGTACGCGATGCGGTTCCAGCCGCGTTCGTCGTCGTAGCCCGCGGCCAGCGCCACGTCCGCCGGCATGGCCGCCAGCGTGGCGGTGTGCCGGTCGCCGATGAGCTTGGTGCCCTCCAGGTCGCGGACCAGCACGCGGGACGGCATCCGGTCCGGGCCGACGGCGACCAGGACGTTCTGCGGGTGCGGTTCGAGGACGACGCCGTGCTCGGCCCACAACCGCAGCACCGGAGGTACGAGCATGCGGACGTAACGCTCCCACCACCGCTGCGCCCAGGCGCGTTGATCGGCGACATCGCAGAGGTCGGCGAGCCGCGTGCACGTGCCCGCCGGGTCGGGGTGTTCGGCGGCCAGCGTGCCCACGAGGTGCACCCGTTCCCCCGGACGCAGGTGCTCGCGCAGGCCGCCGCGCGCGATGGTGCCGAACGCCTCGACGAGCTCGGGCACCGCGACGCTGCGGGCGGCGGGTTCGGGCAGGAAACCGAAGTCCGGGTACTTGGCGGTGACGGCCGCGAACGGTCCACTGAGGACATCGGTGAGCACGACCGCGCCCGCCAGCTCGTAGGCCGCGTTCTTGCGCAGGCAGTTGGTGATGCGGACGTTGAGGCTGGTCTTGAGGAACAGGTCCGCCTCGGGCTGGTACAGCGTGCGGACGCTCGCGGTCGGGTGGAACACCGGGCCGATCTCGCCCAGGTCGCGCAGGACGCCGTCGCGCAACGCCGCGCGCAGCACCGGGCCGAGCTCGGGGTCCTGCCGGACGAGCTGGAACTGCCACGGGTGAACGGGAATCGCGCCCGGCACCGGGACTCCCGCATGCCGGTCGAAGTCGCCGTGCTCCAGGACCTGGTCGCTCGCGAGCCAGCGCAACGGGAACGCGGTGCGCGTCTCCGGTGCGAAGCGCCGCCACTGGGCCGGGTCCCCGGACCGCCACTTCGGCGCCGGGTGCCGGGGGTGCCCGGCGAGCAGGGCCTGTTCGGAGTCCAGGTAGTCGCCCGCGACGCCGCCGACCGGCCGCTGTGGGTGTGCGGGCCGTGTCAGCAGGATGTCGGCGAGGGTGTCGCGGCTCGCGGTGACCTGGGCGACGAACTCGTCGTTGCGGTAGCCGCTGCGGTAGGTGAGCTCGGCGCCGATGAGCCGGGCCAGCTCGTCGATGGTCAGGTCGTCCCAGTCGTCCGCCGAGTCGTGGACCTGCACGGGTCCGGTGAACCGGTGCGCGGCGACGGTCGAGGCGCGGCGCACCCGCGCCCGCAGCAACCGTCCGCTGTGCGGCAGGCGGACCAGCAGGTGGCCATCCACCAAGGTGGTCTGCTGTTGCGGGCCCGCGACCTCCCGCACCAGCGTGCCGAGGAGTGTGTGGCCCGCCAGGAGATCGGCCGTGGCCGGTCGTGAACTCTTTTCCGTGAGGGACACGGTCACGGTCAACTCCGGCTCTCTGCGGTGGCACGGGTGATGCGGAAGACGCTCGTCGCGAGCACGGCGCCGGTGACGACGGCGACGACGAGCGGGGCGGCGGCGCCCCAGGCGGCGAGTGCGGAAGCCGCGACGCCGGCGACCACGGCACCGCCCTTGGACCACGCCTCGACGGTGCCGAACAACCGGCCCGGCGCCCGCCCCCGTGCCGCCTCGGCGGACAGCTGGGACAGGGCGGTCAGGCCGCAGGTGAGGGCCGCGCCGAGCAGTACCCGGCCGGCGATCAGCCAGCCGAGCCCCGCGTCCGGGAGGAAGACCGGAACGAGGTGCAACAGCGCGGAGATCGCGGCGCACGCGTACCCCACGAGCAGGCCGGCACGGGCCCGGTCGCGCAGGAAGCGCAACGCCGGGGCGGCGGCGAGCAGGTAACACAGGTGGGGCAACGCGAACAGCAGGGCACTGGCCCATGGCGGCAGCTCGGGAGCGATCTTCGCCGCCAGCGGCAGGAAGTACGGGAACGTGACGACCGTGGCGAGCACGAACCCCGCCTCGGCCAGGCACAGGCCCCGCACGCTGATCCGCGACCGGCGGTCCGGTTCCGGTTCGGGTTCGTTCTCGGTCACCGGCTCCGCGCGCGTGCCCGGTTCCGGCAGCACGAGCGTCACCACGGCGGCGACCAGCGGCAGCAACGCCGCCAGGCCGTACATCTGGCGGACCGACAGCTCCGAGGCCAGCAGCCCGGCCAGCACCGGCGCGCCCGCCAGGGCGGCCCGGGCCGAGCCCTGCATCAACGCGAGTGCCCGCGCGAGCGGCTGACCGTCCAAACCGGACGCGAGATACGCGGCGCTGGCCGCGAAGGTGCCGCCGAGCAGGCCCTGTGCGGCCAGTGCCGCCGCCAGCATCGGCAGGCTGTCCGCCAGCGCGGCGAGCGTGAACGCGAGCGCGAGCCCGAGTTGTGCGCGGACCAGCAGGGTGCGCCGGCCGTACCGGTCGGCGAGCCGGCCCCAGATCGGCGCGGCCACCGCCGTGCACAGCGTGGGCACGACGTACAAGACGCCGGCCCAGCGCGCCTGCGGGTCACCGAGCTCCGGCAGCAGCTGCGGCAGGTAGGGCGGCAGGCCGAGCGCGGCGAACGCGGCCGAGCAGTGCGCCACGGTCACCGCCCCGACGTGCCCTCGGCGCAGGGCCTGTGGCCGGGCGATCGTCTCAACGGACATCGGAACCACCCCGCAGGTAGTTCGGCCCGCTGTACCGGTAGTGCTTGTTGATGTCCGTGCACCCCAGCCGGTGCTTCGGCAGCAGCGTGCCGGACGTGACCATTGCCTTGATCGGCAACCGATCGGCGTCCAGGACCTTGCGGCGCAACAGGTCCACCGCCGCCCGCGAGCCCGCGTCCGCGGGATCGTGCCAGCGCTCGACCGCCTCCTCGAGGCGGCGGCGTGCGAGGGCGAACAGCGAGCGGCGGCCGGACGCGACGATCGGCGCTGCGACACACAGGTGCAGCGTGATCGTGGTGAACATGTCCGCGAGCTCGGCGGGATCGGACACGGCAATGCGCTCGTCGGCGAACGGCCCGGCCGGTTCACCGAGCGCGGCCTCCAGGCGGGCGCGGTCGATGCGGGCGCCGTCGTCATCCTTGTAGACCAGGCGCACCGACTGTCCGAACGCGACGGTGATGTTCTGCTGGTGCGACTCGAGCGCGACGCCGTACCGCAACCACAGCGCGACGTGCCAGTCGAGCAACGCGGTCAGGTAGCTGTCGAACCAGGCCTCGACGTCACCGCCCGAGAACCGGTCGAGCAGGGTGCTCTCCGGCCGGTGCGGGTCCTCCGCGAGCAGGGCCGCGGCGGGCACGAGCGTGTCGTTCGCGATCTCGGCGGGGTACCGGCGGATGAGCACGGCGAGCATCTCGTCGGCGCTGTCGAGCCAGGCGGACTCGTCGGCGAGCAGCACGTTCGCCGCCAGCCCGGATTCGCGATCCAGGATCTTCTGCAACAACCGGTGCACGGCGTCGCCGTCGGCCAGGGTCCCCGGCTTGATGCTGCGCTTGTTGCGCGCGCCCAGGGTCGCCGTCGGCAGCGGCAGCTTCAGGTGCGTGCCGGGTTCGGCGTGCAGGGCGACCGTGCGGGTCGACAGCGTCGGCGTCACATCGAGCCCAGGCAGGTCCACAGTGGACAAACCGAGCCGTTCGACCGTGAGCGGGTGCACCGGGACCGCGAAGTCGTCGCCTTCGAGGTCCGGCCACCAGCCGGGCAGTTCACCGGCGAGGGCGGGCGACAGGTTGAGCTTCTCTCGTGGGACCGCAGTCCACTGCAACCGGAAGGACGGCAGGAACTCCGGTGCGTACCGGCGTAACTCGCTTTCGCTCATCCCCCACCGGCACCGGCCGGTCGGATGCACGGGGTGGTCGCGCAGCGCCGCCAGCGCCTCGAAGTCGAGCAGGCCGCTGAAGCCGGTGGCCCCGGGATCGACCTTGGCGTACAGCTCGGGACGCGCGGCGTCGTGCAGGCGGACGGTGGCCAGGGTCTGCGCGCACTCCTCGGTGAACGACGCCCAGCCCGCCTCCGCCTCCTCGTCGTTCCGGGGCGCGAGCTCCGCCAGCACTTCGGTGAGCGTCGTCAGCACGCGCTCCCCGACGACGAGCCGCGGTTCGGCGACGGCATGATCGGCCAGGAAACCGTCCGGGCGCACGGGAAAACGCACGACCCGGCCGTCCGGCAACGGCGCCTCCCACCACTGCCCGGTCAGCGAACCGTTGGTGTGCAGCCCGAGATGGTCCTCGCGCCACAACGCGTCCAGCACGCGCAGCAGCAGATCGCTTTCGGCACTCACGCGATCACCCACTTGTGGTCGGCGAGGAAGCCGTCGACCGCGGTGTCGACGGTGGCCACGTCGGGACCGATGCCGTGCACCGCCGCCAGGTAGTCGCGGTTGGTGCCGTGCAGCGGTGCGGTGACTCCGATCTCACGCAACGGCCGGTGCCCGATCCGGACCTCGCCGACCTGTTCGACCAGCGCGGCAGGTGCGTCGACGAGCGTTCCGGCGCGGTCGGCCATGACGTAGTCCACGCGGCCGTGCCGCGCGATCGTCGCGGGATCGGGCAGCTCACCGAGCGTCCCGCCGAGGTGCAGCTTGATCAGTTCGGCGAACAGGTCGACGCCGAGCAGCTCGGACGTGATCAGGTCCATGGTGTCGCCGATGAGCCGGTAGTTGACCTCGATGATCCGCGCGCGGTCGCCGTCGGCGACGAACTCCGTGTGACACGCTCCGAAGCCGACGCCGAGCGCGTCGAGCTGTGCCCTCAGGTGTGCCGTCACCGGCGCGGGCAGCACCGGGTCCCACTCCAGGCGGTCCTCGGTGAACCGCGGCGGCGGGCCGAGCGTGGTGCGCCAGGAACCGAAGTGGTGCAACGAGGTTCCGTCGCCGAGCGTCTCGTAGGTCCGCAGCGGCCCGGCGAGGTACTCCTCGGCCACGAGCGTCAGGCCGGGCTTGCGGCCGCGGATCTCGCCCACGGTCGCGACGAGCTCGGCGTGATCGGCCACGAGCGAGGCGTCCTCGCTGGCCACGCCTTCACGCGGCTTGACCACCGCCGGGAACGGGATGTCGATGGACGCGGGATCGTCCCGCGGGCCGATCTCTACGCTCGTCACGACGTCGAGCCCGGCCTCGGCGAGCGTGCGGCGGGTGAGGAACTTGTTCTTGCACCGCAGCGCCGCCTGCCACGATTTGCCCGGCAGGCCGAGCAGCTCCGCGGCCAGCGCGGTGGCGGTCTGCAGGTGATCGCTGTTGCTCAGCAGCGCGTCCGGACGCCCGAATCGCGCCACGAGCGAGTGCACCCGAGCGGCGACCGCCCCGGCGTCGCGGACGTCGGTGTCGATCACGGCGATCGGCGCGGGGCCGTTCTCGTACGCCTTCAGGTGATCGTCCACCTGGTTCGTGAGCAGCACCGATTCCAGTCCGAGCCGGTGCGCGGCGGGGAGCAGACCGACCGTGACCGCGTCCGTGGGGTTCAGCGCGGTGATGTAGATCGGCACGATCCGTCCCCCTCGACGTTGTCTACCTTAACCTAGGCATACCTAAATAAGTGTGCCCTAATTTGGCAAACCGATCGGTCATGACAATCAACACGCCGCAGGCCCTTGCTTAACCGAGCCTTACCTAATTAGATTCGCGCCCGTTTGGCCCCGATCGGGCCAGACCTTGATCACCTGAGGGGAGCAGCTCGTGAGGGTGCGCACCGCGGCCGGATGGCTCACCGCGTTCGTGCTGCTCGGCACCGCCGTCGCGGCCAGCCTGTTCCTGGGCGGGCGTGAGCTCGGACTCGGTGAGGTCGTCCGCGCGCTGACCGAGCCCGACGGCGGCACCGCCGACCTGGTCGTCAACGGCATCCGCGTCCCGCGCACGTGGCTCGGCCTGCTGGCCGGGTCGGGGCTCGCCGTGGCGGGCGCGGTGATGCAGGGCATCACCCGCAACCCGATCGCCTCCCCCAGCGTGCTGGGCATCAACGCCGGCGCGTCGTTCGCCGTCGTGGCCGCCATCCACGTGTTCGGCGTGGCGAGCGCGGCGGGCTACGCGGGCGCCGCGATCGCCGGCGCCGCCATCGCCGCCGTCCTCGCGTACGGGCTGGCCACCGCCGGCGCGCCCGCCGCACCGACGCGACTCGCGCTGGCCGGCGCGGTGATCGCCACGATGTTGTCGGCGTGGACGACGACGATCCTCGTGCTCTCCGGTCGCACGCTCGAGGAGGCCAGGCACTGGCTCGCCGGGTCACTCGTCGCGCGTGATCCCGGGATCATGGTCTACAGCGCGCCGCTGGTGATCGCCGGTCTGCTGATCGCGTTCGGGCTGGCACGCTCGCTGGACGCGCTCGCGCTCGGCGACGAACAGGCCGTGTCGCTCGGCGTGCACCCGACGCGCGTCCGCCTGGTGGGAGCACTCGCCGTCGTGCTGCTGGCCGGGGCGGCCGTCGCGGCGGCCGGGCCGATCGCCTTCGTCGGACTCGCCGTGCCGCACCTGATCCGGCTCGTCTCCGGGGCCGAGCACACGCGGCTGCTGCCGGCCTGTGCGCTGCTCGGCCCCGTGCTGCTGCTGACGGCCGACGTGGTGGGGCGGTTGGTCGCCCGGCCCGCCGAGCTCGAGGTCGGCATCGTCACCACGTTGATCGGCGCACCGGTGCTGATCGTGCTCGCGCGCCGCGCCTCAACCATCCGCGCGGAGGGCCGATGACCACCGACGAAAGTGCCCTGAAGGGCACCCTCACGGCACCAGACGCCCTGAAGGGCACCCTCAGGGCGTCTGACGTCCTGAGGGTGCCCTTCAGGGCACGCCCAAAGGCGGACGGGCGATGATCACGATCGAACGCCCTCAGGCGAAGCGGTTCATCGGTGTGCCCGGCATGCCGTCACCCCTGCGGTCGGCCGTCTTCTGCGCCGTCGCCTTCGCCGCGTTGCTCGCCATGATGGTGCTGGCGCTCAGCCTCGGCGACGTCCGGTTCACGCCGGCCGAAGTGATCGCCGGCGCCTTCCAGCAGGCCGACGGCGGCACGAACCTGATCATCTTCGAGTTCCGGCTGCCGCGGGTGCTGGCGGGCGCACTGGCGGGCGGTTGTCTCGCCGCGTCCGGCGCGCTGCTGCAGGGCCTGCTGCGCAACCCGCTCGCATCCCCTGACGTCGTCGGCGTTTCCCACGGCGCGTCCGCCGGCGCGGTGCTCTCGATCGCCGCGGGCGTCCCCGCGGCACTCGTCCCGCTCGGCGTCTTCGGCGGTGCGCTGGCCGCCGCCGCGGCGCTCGTGCTCCTGGCGTGGCGCAAGGGGTTGGACGGCGAGCGGATCGTGCTCGTCGGCATCGGCCTGTCCGCGATCGCGCTCACCGTGATCACGTGGGCGGTGGTGACGTTCCCGCTCTCCGTTGCCCAGCAAGCACTTCTGTGGACGACCGGCTCGCTCGCCGGCCGCACGTGGGCGGAGGTCGGGGTCGCGACCGTCGCCGCACTGGTGATCCTGCCGTTCGCGTTCGGCCAGCTGCAGCGGCTCGCGGTGCTGGAACTCGGTGACGACCTCGCGCATTCAGTCGGCCTGCCACCGAACCGCGCCCGGCTGCTGTTGCTCGTCACCGCGGTCGGGCTGGCCGCGACCGGTGTCGCGCTGGCGGGTCCGGTGGCATTCATCGCGCTCGGCGTGCCGCACCTCGCCCGCGCGTGTTCCGGCCCGACGAAGCCGGGCACGCCGTCGGGCGGGATCTTGCTGCTCGGCGCGTTGTTCGGCGCGGTCCTCGTCGTCGGCTCCGACCTGATCGCCACCTCGGCGCTCGCCCGGCCGATTCCCGTCGGCGTCGTCACCGCGACGCTCGGCGCCCCCTGGTTCTGCTGGGTGCTGCTGCGTTCCACCCGCAAGGAAAGGACGGCGGCATGACCCTCGCGGCGTCGCGTCTCACGCTCGCCTACCAGTCCCGCACCGTCCTCGACGGCGTGGATCTGGAGGTGCCCCAAGGCCGGATCACCGCTGTCGTCGGGCCGAACGGGTGCGGCAAGTCCACCCTGCTGCGGGCCCTCGGGGGGATCCTCAAGCCGACCGCGGGCGAGGTCACGCTCGACGGCACGGCACTACGCCGCATCCAGCCCAAGCAGCTGGCCCGCAAGCTGGCGCTGCTGCCGCAATCCCCGGTCGTACCAACGGGTGTGTCGGTCGAGGCGCTGGTGCGGCGCGGCCGGCACCCGTACCAGAAGTTCCTCACGCCGTGGTCGGCCGGAGACCAGGAGGCCGTCGACGCGGCACTGGAACGCACCAGCCTCACGGAGCTGCGCACCCGCCCCGTCGACCGGCTCTCCGGCGGGCAGCGGCAGCGCGCGTGGATCGCACTGGCGCTCGCGCAACGCACCGAGTACCTGCTGCTGGACGAGCCCACGACGTTCCTCGACCTGCGCTACCAGCTGGACCTGCTCGACCTGGTCGCGAAGCTCAACGCCGCCGACGGCCGCACCACCGTGCTCGTGCTGCACGACCTCGCCCAGGCCGCGCGCTACGCGCACCACCTGGTCGTCGTCCACAACGGACGGATCGCCGCGGCGGGCCCGCCCGAGGACGTGCTGACGGAACAACTCGTCCACGACGTCTTCGGCGTCCACTGCAAGATCATCACCGATCCCACCTCGGACACGCCTCTGGTTCTGCCCATTCCCCGTTCCCCGGAAGGAAACCCGTGATGCTCCGCCGCACCCTCGGCACGCTGGCCGCCGTAGGCCTCGTCGCCCTCACCGCCGCCTGTGGTGGTGGCAACGCCGCCCCGTCCACTGCCACGCCGGGCGCCTCCGACGCGGTCTTCCCGCGCACCGTCACCACCGCCAAGGGTGACGTGAGCATCCCGAAGAAGCCCGAACGCGTCGTCGTGCTCGACACCGCCGAGCTCGACTCGGTGACTCTGCTCGGCATCAAGCCGGTCGGCGCGATCCCGCCGCACCTGTCCGACGCGGCGCGCTTCCCGGAGTACCTCAAGGACAAGGTGGGCGACGCCAAGGAGGTCGGCACGAGCGCCGAGCCGAAGCTCGACCTGATCGCGTCGCTGAAGCCGGACCTGATCCTGTCCAACAAGGTGCGCCACGACAAGATCTACGACCAGCTGTCGAAGATCGCCCCGACCGTGCTGACCGAGACGACCGGCGCGCCGTGGAAGGCGAACCTGGCCGTGCACGCCAAGGCGCTCGGCAAGGAGAAGGAGGCGGCAGACCTGCTCGCCGCCTACGAGGCCCGTGCCAAGAAGGTCGGTGAGGCGATCGTGGCGAAGAACGGCGGCAAGGCGCCGACCGTCTCGATCACGCGCTTCATGGCGGGCAAGATCCGCATGTACCAGAAGGCGAACTTCCCCGGCACCGTGCTCGCCGACACCGGCGTCACCCGCCCGGCGTCGCAGAGCGAGGACAAGTTCGACAACGAGATCGGCCCCGAGCTGATCGACAAGGCCGACGCCGACGCCGTTTTCGTGACGACCGCCGTGTCGCCGGAGAAGACCCAGAAGCAGGCCACCCAGGCGAGCCCGCTGTGGGCGCAGATGTCCGCGGTCAAGGCGGGCAAGGTGTACGAGGTGAAGGACGAGATCTGGATCTCCGGCATCGGTGTCCAGGCCGCGCACCTGATCCTCGACGACCTGGCGAAGTCCTTCGGGGTCGACGCGAACCGCTGACGTTGTGCTGAGGGCACCCCCGCGGGGGTGCCCTCAGCGTTTTTCCCGCAGGCGAAGGATCTCCAGGGATCGCTCCATCCACTGGATGTTCTCCTGCTCGAACGCCCGGCCGCGCATCAGCGTCAGGTAGGGACCGATGCGGTCGGCGCTCCGCACGTAGTCCTCCTCGGTACGACCGTCGAGCAGCCGGTCGCGCAACCGGTCGTACCCGGCGAGCTTGGCGCGCGCGAACTCCAGCCGCCGCGCGAGCGTCGCCTCGACGGCCTCTGGATCACCGGCGTCCACGGCCTGGACCTTGACCAGCAGCTCCTCCCGGATCGCCCCCGGCTTGGCCGGCGCGGCGATGAACCGGCGCAGCGTCTCGTGGCCGGTCTCGGTGAGCGAGAACAGGCGTTTGTTCGGCCGGCGCTCCTGCTCGACGATCCGGGCGCTGATCAGCCCGTCGGCCTCCATCTTCTCCAGTTCGCGGTAGACCTGCTGGGGCGTCGCCATCCAGAAGTTGGCCACCGAGGCGTCGAAGCCCTTGGCCAGGTCGTACCCCGACGCCTCCCCCTCGAGGAGCGCGGCCATAACCGCGTGACGCAGTGCCATGGCGGAAACCTATCTCTAGCCAGCGGCCGGGTACGTCGATACTCTACTCCACACCTAGTCAACAAATTGAGTAAGAGGTGGGAGTCGTGGAGGCATTCCGCAAGGCCGTCGAAGCGGGCGATCACGAGACCATCCGCGAGCTGCTGGCCGACGACGTCGTGTTCACCAGTCCCGTGGCCTTCAAGCCTTACCCCGGCAAGGCCGTCACCGCGGCGATCCTCAGGCACGTCAGCGAGGTCTTCCAGGACTTCACCTACATCCGCGAGATCAACGACGGGCCGGAGCACGCGCTGGTCTTCCGGGCGTGGGTGAACGGCAAGGAGCTGCAGGGCTGCGACTTCATCCACGTCAACGCGGAAGGAAAGATCAGCGACTTCACCGTGATGGTGCGCCCGCTGTCGGCCGCCATGGCGCTGTCCGAGGCGATGGCGGAACGGTTCCCCCAGATCGTCCGGGAAGTGACCGGCGAATGACCGACTACGACGCGATCGTCGTCGGCGCGGGCAACGCGGGCCTGACCGCCGCCGCCACGTTGCAACGGGCAGGTGCGCGCACCCTGTTGGTGGAGCGGCACAACGTGCCCGGCGGCTGCGCCACGTCGTTCCGGCGCGGGCGCTACGAGTTCGAGGTGGCGCTGCACCAGCTGTCCGGCATCGGCCACGAGGGCCAGCCGTTCTCGCTGCGCGGGCTGTTCGACGAGCTGGACGTGAACCTCGACTTCGTCGAGGAACACGACCTGTACCGCATCAAGGTGCCCGGCGTCCTGGACGTCACGCTGCCCGCCGACTGGGCCGGCGCCGTCGACGCACTCGAAGAAGCCTTCCCCGGCAACAAGGACCGCGTGGCGAAGTTCTTCGACCTGGTCCGGACGCTGACCTTCTGGCAGATCACCGCCATGCGGGCAAAGTCGGCCGACGGCATCGACCCGATGCTGTTCCGCTACGCGCTACGCCCCACACGCGACGTGCTCGACGAGTACTTCGACGACGAGGGCATCAAGACCGCCCTCAGCGTCTACTGGACGTACATGGGCCAGCCGCCGTCGGCATTGCCGTTCCAGGACATGGCTTTGATGCTGTTCGCGTACCTGGAGTTCAAGCCGTGGCACGTACGCGGCGGCTCGCAGGCGATGTCCACCGCGATCCTCGACTCGTTCCTACGGGCGGGCGGCGAGGTCCGCTTCAACACCGCCGTCACGAACATCCTCACCCACAACGGCGCCGTCACCGGCGTGCGGCTGGACGACGGCTCGGACATCGGCGCCTACCACGTCGTCTCCAACGCTTCCCTGCCAACGACCTACGGGATGCTGCCCGACGTTCCCGCAGCCGTACGCGACGACCTGTCGACGCGCCGACTAGGCGTGTCCGGTTTCGTCATGCACATGGGCCTGGACGCCACGCCCGCCGAACTCGGCTTCACCACCAGCACCAGCTTCGTCAACCTGGACGCGGACCCCGAACGCACCTACGCGGCAATGCACACCCTGTCACCCGCGCGCGGTGTCTGCGTTTCCAGCTACGACGTCGCCCCGATCGGCTTCGCCCCGTCCGGCGCCACGCACGTCAGCCTCATGACGCTGCAGTACGGCGACATCTGGTCCAAGCTCTCGCCCCGTGACTACGCGCGCACCAAGTTCGCCTACGCCGAGACACTCCTGGACGTCGTCGAACACCTCACGCCCGGTATCCGCGACGCCATCGAGGAGGTCGACGTCGCCACGCCGCTGACCATGGCCCGCTATCTCGGTCATCCCGGTGGCGCGATCTACGGCTATGACCAGGACGCCACCGAGGGGTGGCTGTTCCGGGACAGCGAACGCGAGACCGGTGTGCCTGGGCTGCACCTGGCCGGGTCGTGGGCGGGTGCGGGCGGTTTCCAGCCCACCCTCCAGGCCGGAGTCCGAGTCGCCCGCCGCCTGCTGCGCACCGGGGTGCGGGAGCGTCAGACACAGGGGGCCGGACGGTAAGACTCGCGCGGGTCGGTTGGTGTGGGCCGGAATTGTCGGAGGCTGGCGCTACAGTCGGCTGGGGGTGTGTCGACGCGCTGGCGTTGTGAACTGCCCCCGTATCTCAGGCTAGCGAGGGGGACCGACAGTTCTCGGGCCAGCGGCTCGAGGGTCGGGAGCGTACAGCTCGGGCGTCGGGAACGTACGGCTCGGGGGTCGCGAACGTACGACTCGCGCGGGTCGGATGGGCCGGGTCCGGGCGATGCGCGGAGCGCGAGCCGATTTGGGCATCTGCGGGTCCGGCGACCGAGCCGAAGGCGACCACGCACGGGACCGGCAGCCAACGAAGCGACCACGCACGGGACCGGCAACCAACGAAGCGACCACGCACGGGACCGGCAACCAACGAAGCGACCACGCACGGGACCGGCAACCAACGAAGCGACCATGCACGGGACCGGCAACCAACGAAGCGACCATGCACGGGACCGGCAGCCGAGGTGGCGACCACGCACCCAGAGTGGGGCGCGTTTGGTGGGCACGTACGGAACGCGATTGGGGCTTGACTTGGGGTGCGGTGTGGTAGCCCTTGTTGGGCCGGCAGATCTTGCATCTGCCGGCGGAGCCGGCCCACCACGCCGCGAGGGGCCCCAAGTCAAGCCCCAATCGCACGCGCGAAGCGCGTCCCGGAAGACGCAGCGCCCCACGACACCGGCAGCCAACAAAAGGCGACCACGCACGGAACCGGCAGCCAAGCGAGCAACCACGGAACCGGCAGCCAAGGCCCACCACGCAACCACCAACCACGCACGCAACCGGCACGAAAGCCGGCGACCACGCACGCAATCGGCAGCCAACCATCCACGCAAGCCCCTGCCGCGCACCAAGGAGACCTCGTGAAGCACCCCCTAACCGACCGGTTCGACCACTCCGCCGACGTCCTGGCCGACATCGCGGCCCGAGTCCCGGACACGACCGACCACCTGGCAGGCACCACCCAAATCATCAACACCTACCACCCACGCCGCCTAACCCTCAAAGTCACCGAGGTCATCCCAGAAACCCCCACCACCAAGACGTTCCGCCTAAGCCGCCCCGACAACACCGACCTCCCTCCGTTCCTAGCGGGCCAGTACGTAGCACTCTTCGCCGACGGCACCAACCGCCCATACGCCATCGCATCCAGCCCCGCACGACTCAGCCACTACGACCTCACCATCCGGAGAGTCCTAAATGGACGGATCAGCAATCTACTGCTCGACGAGCTGTCGGTAGGCGACACGGTCACCACGAGCGGCCCGATGGGCACGTTCCACCACAACCCGCTCTTCCACGGCAACAGCGTGGTGTTCCTCGCCGGCGGCTCCGGCGTAGTCCCCGCGATGAGCATGATCCGCGACATCGTCGACCACGGCCTGGACCGCCGCCTGCACCTCATCTACGGCTCGCGCGACGAGTCGGACATCATCTTCTTCGACGAACTCGCCGTCGCGCACCCGAACATCACCGTCGACCACGTCATCGGCGACCTGCTCACGTCCGACGTCATCACCGCACTCGCCGGCCCGCTCGACAACCGCATGGTCTACGTCTGCGGACCGCAACAGATGTACCCGTTCGCACTCGAGCAGCTCACCGCGCTCGGCCACCCGCGGCGCCGCATCCGGTTCGAGGCCAACGGGGCACCGGCCGACCCCACGAGTCAGCCGCACTGGCCCGCCGACGCGGACCCGACCGAACAGGTGACCGTGACCGCGCGCGGGCGCACGTTCCGGACGCCGCGCAACCGGCCGTTGCTCGATGCCCTGGAGGACAACGGCATCCAGCCCGAGAGCGCGTGCCGGTCCGGCGAGTGCAGCCTGTGTCGCGTCCGGGTCTGCTCGGGCACCGTGCACAACGCGTCCGAGGCCAAGCTCCGGCTGACCGACGCCGCCTACGGGTACACGCACTCGTGCGTCGCCTACCCGCTGACCGACGTGGACCTGGACGTATAACCGCTGGTCAGTAGCCCGGTGAAAAGATCTTCGAAGGTTTTTCCGCGAGTTTGTCGATCCAGGCGTCGCCCATCCGACGCCTGGATAGAAGACGAACTCGAAGGAGCAGAACAATGGCCACCACGACCACCGCCCCCGCCGCCGTCACCACCTCCGTCTCTTCCCACGCAGCCCGCATCACGACCGCGACGGTGCGGGTGATCATCGGGCTTCTGTTCACCATGACCGGGGCCAACGGCTTCCTGAATTTCATGCCCGGCGACCCCTCCGCGATGTCCGCCGGTGCCTTGAAGTTCAGCATCGCCCTGGCCGAGACCGGCTACATGGTGCAGCTCAGC
This sequence comes from Lentzea sp. NBRC 105346, assembly GCF_030269605.1. Lineage (GTDB taxonomy): Bacteria > Actinomycetota > Actinomycetes > Mycobacteriales > Pseudonocardiaceae > Lentzea. Next base: position 242,626 of record NZ_BSTQ01000004.1, on the reverse strand, counting down.
TCCGCCGTGCAGCTGATCGCCGGCATCCTGCTGCTGACCAACCGGTACGTGCCGCTCGCGCTGACGATGCTGGCGCCGATGGTCGTCAACATCTTCCTGTTCCACGTGTTCCTGGAGCCCTCCGGTCTCGTGCTCGCCGTCATCGTGTCGGCCGCCGAGGTCTACCTGGCCTGGGTCAACCGGGACGCCTTCCGCTCGGTGCTGCGCGCCACCCGCTGAACGACTTTCCCCAAGGCCGGCCTTCGGGCCGGCCTTTGTCGTGCAACCACATCCGCCCAACCACCGTTTCCTGTCAGTGATCGACAAACCGCGAGTTCGCGTGGGTGGGCTCAGCCCACCCACAAGGCAGGCGAACTCGCCGCCCGAGCGGAGCGAGGGCCACTCAACACATCGACAACTGGGAGAAACGATGCTCAAGGCTTTGGCCGGTTCCGCGCTCGCCGCTGCCGCGCTCGTCAGTGGTACCGCCACCGCGAGCGCCGGTGAGATCTACCGCGTGACCGCTTGGCACGACGTGAACATCCGCTCGTGTGAGTCGCTGTCGTGTCCCGTCGTCGGGCACATCGGCGAGGGCGAGACGCACATCGCCTACTGCTGGACCGACGGGGAGACGGTGTCCGACTTCGGGATCAGCAACAACGTCTGGATCATGGTCAGCCGGCAGGACGGTGGGCGGTGGCTGGCTAGCGCCATCTACTTCACGGGGGACAAGTACGCGGGCCTGCCCGCGAGTGAGCAGTGCACCTCCTAGTGCGGTGGACGCGGCCTGCGGCCGCGACACGAGTGGACCGACTTCGTCGGCCCACTCGTACCGAGAAGGGCAGGTTGTCTGCCGTCGTGGTCCCGATCCGAGGTCGTTTTGCGTCGTGGCCTTCGGCCTGCGGGCGTGGCTGCGATGTGTGGCTCATGTTTCGTACGTACTTTCAAAACAACGAAACTCTGGCCACTCATCCCGGCCACGCCGCAGCCGCACCGGACAACGCAGGCCTGGACAGGATCTGGGGCACGGCGGCAGCCAACCATCTTTATCGGTACCACTAGGGACCGATCACCCCGCCACGCGCACCCCCAGCACCGGCTGTCCACCCCGGACACCCCGGACACTCCGGTAACCAGGCTCCCAAGGCCAGTGACCACGATCGTCGGCATGCACGAGCTGCGCGGCCGACACCTCCGGGCCATACAGCCCGACAGCCGTGTGTAGATGCGCCCAAGGCCTCGCGACCGACACGACCTCCACCGCAGGCCCATCCCGAAGCCGGAACCGTTGCCCAGCAACAGGTTCCTGGAAGTGCAGTCGATACGCCGCCTCAGCGTTCAATAACGCGGCGGCGCGTTCCAACGGCATACCGGTGAGCACCAACTCGGGCCGGTCGTGTTCACAGAGGCCGACGGTGTAGGCCCACGGCGGATCGCCCTCGACCCCCTGAACGAACCAGCCGTAGTCGTGAATGATCCCGCGCACCAGGGCCAGGCTGTCGATGCCGGGGTTGTCGCACTCAATGCACATGGGTTGCTCCTTTGCGTGATGAACCCATTGTGCCGAGGGGGTCTGACAAGATCGGTTTCACGCCGCGCACCCGCTCGATCACGGGGCGCAAACCCTTGTACCACAAGGACTAGGGCCGAAGGGCCTGGTGATGTAACGACCAATCGGCGTAGCGTCAGCTGGTCTTGCGTCGACCACGCACGTCCCGGAGGAACGCAATGAAGCGGTCCGTGGCAGTCCTGTCCACATTGGCTCTCGTCCTCGGCGGCGCGGTGGTGTCACCCGCCCACGCGGCGCCGGAAAAGGAACCCCTTGACGTCTACATCGCCCAGGTGACCCCTGAGAAGGCGGGTGACCTGTCCAGACAAGGGCTGGACATCGCCGAGCGGAGAACCGCCGGCGACAAGGTCGAGCTGGAGCTGGTGCTCTCCGACCGCGAGTGGAAGACGCTCACCAGGCAGGGCGTCGACGTGCAGGTCAAGAAGACCAAGGACGGCAAGACCACCCGGCAGCTCGCCGCCGAGCAGGCCGCCGGCGGGTTCACCGTGTGGCGGTCGTTCGACGAGAAGGGCGGCATCCGCGACCAGCTCTACCAGATCGCGCGGGACAACCGGAACCTCGTCAAGCTCGAGGTGCTCGGCAAGACCGGGCAGGGCCGCGAGATCATCGCGGTGAAGGTCACGCAGGCCGCGAACGAGACGCCGGACGGCGCACGACCGGCGGTGCTGTACTCGTCGACGCAGCATGCGCGCGAGTGGATCAGCACCGAGGTGAACCGGCGGACGCTCAACCACTATGTGAACCGGTTCAAGGCCAACGACAAGGACATCAAGGAGCTGCTCAAGAACACCGAGCTCTGGTTCGTCCTCGTCGCCAACCCGGACGGCTACCAGTACACGTTCGACGCGGAACGACTGTGGCGCAAGAACCTGCGCGACAACGACGGCAACGGGGTGATCACCGTCGGGGACGGCGTCGACCCGAACCGCAACTTCAACGAGCACTTCAACTACGACAACGAGGGCTCGTCGACCGCGACCGCGAGCGACACCTACCGCGGACCGGGAGCGGCATCCGAGCCCGAGACCAAGGCCATGCAGGGACTCCTGGACCGGATCAAGCCGAAGTTCCAGTCCAACTGGCACTCCGCAGGACAGTGGATCCTCTACCCGCAGGGCTGGCAGACCGGCTCACCCGAGGCCGACAACCCGATCTACGTCGCGCTGGCCGGCACCGACGCCAAGCCCGCGATCGCCGGGTTCGACCCCGGCATCAGCTCCGACGAGCTGTACGTGACGAACGGCGAGACCACCGACTACGCCGACTCCAAGAACGGCACCGTGGCGTTCACCCCGGAGCTGTCCGAAGGCTGTGATGGCTGCGGCTTCGTCTTCCCGGACGACGAGGCGCTCGTCGAGGCCGAGTTCCAGAAGACGCTGCCGTTCTCGCTGTCGCTGGCGAAGTCCGCCATCGACCCGGCGAACCCGAAGTCGAGTGTCGGTATCGACGTCAAGCCGTTCTACCTCGACCAGGCCGACCTGGACCAGGAGAACAGCCCGCTGTCCATGTTGGACTTCACGTTCGACGTGTCCTACGGCGACCCGCAGGAGGTCCGGGTTCTGGCGAAGAAGTCGCTCGGCGCCGTCACCGCCAAGTGGCAGGTCGGCAACGGCCCGGTGCAGAGCACCACGACCAGTGAGTGGACCGGCGGCGAACGCTACGGCGTCGGCAACTCGAACTACTACCACGTCGTGCGCGGCACGGTGACCGGGACGAACCCCGGTGACCAGGTCAAGGTGTGGTTCGAGGGTGGCGGGCAGACGAGCAGCTCGTTCACCTACCGCGCGGTTTCCGAATCCACCAACAAGGTTCTCGTGCTCGCCGCCGAGGACTACACCGGCGCCTCACCCATCCAGGGCGTCACCGCGCCGAAGTACCTCTCGTACTACACCAACGCGCTCAACGCCAACGGCATCGGCCACGACGTGTACGACGTGGACGCCCGCGGCCGCAAGGCACCCGACGCGCTCGGCGTGCTGAGCCACTACAAGGCCGTCGTCTGGTACACCGGCGACGACGTCATCACGCGCGAACCGGGCTGGGGCGCGGGCAACGCGTCGAGCCTCGCGCAGACCGAGCTGTTCGAGGTCCGCGACTTCCTCAACGAGGGCGGAAAGGTGCTCTACACCGGCAAGTACGCCGGGCACCAGTACGCCACGGGCCACGGCACGCAGCTCTACGACCCGTTCGAGAACAAGCAGTGCAGCCAGCTGGCCGACCGCGCGACGCGCTGCCGTCCGCTGGCCGGGTCCGGCGACAACGTGAACGACGTCATCGAGTACTGGTTCGGCGCCTCGATCATCAACGAGGGCACCGGCCAGGACGAGAACGGCGACACGTTCCCCGTCAAGGGCATCACGGACCCGTACACCGGGCTCACGTGGGGCCTCAACGGAGACGGCAGCGCGAACAACCAGGACCACACCGCGTCGTTCCTGACGACCAGTGGTCTGCTGCCGGTCAACCAGTACCCGCAGTTCGCGAGCAACGTCGCGGCGGCGTGGGACCGGCCGGGCGGGCCGTTCGCGCCGCACACGGGCGAGTTCTACCTGTACTCGCAGATCAGCGACGTGTCGTACAAGCGGCTCACCAGGACGCTCACCGTCCCGGCGGGCGGCGCCCAGATGTCCTTCTGGACGTCGTACGACACCGAACCCGAGTGGGACCACGTGTTCGTCGAGGCGAGGACCGCGGGCGGCAACGACTGGACGACGTTGCCGGACACCAACGGGCACACCTCGCAGAGCACCGGCCAGAGCTGCCCGGCCGGCTGGAACACGCTGCACCCGCAGCTGGACCACTACCAGACGATCAACGCCGACGGCAGCTGCTCGCCCACCGGCACCACCGGCTCGTGGAACGCGGCGTCCGGCGGTTCCGGCGGCTGGCAGCAGTGGAACGTCGACCTGACCGCCTACGCCGGCAAGCAGGTCGAGGTCTCCATCGCCTACGCGAGCGACTGGGCAACGCAGGGGCTTGGTGTGTTCCTGGACGACATCGTCGTGAGCACCGGTGAGGGTTCCACCTCGTTCGAGTCCGGTTTGGACGGTTGGACCGTGACCGGTCCGCCGCCCGGCAGCGCCCCGAACGGGAACAACTTCACCCGCACGACGGCCGCCGGGTTCCCGGAGGGCGCCGTGGTGAAGACCGCCGACACCCTCTACTTCGGGTTCGGCTTCGAGGGCATCTCCACCGAAGCGATCCGGAACACGGTGATGGCCAGGTCGATGAGCTACCTGCTCAGCTGATCCACCGGTCGGTGCCGGAGTACCCCGCGTACCTCCGGCACCGACAACACCAGCGCAGTCGCCACACCGATGGCGATGGCCGAACACCCCAGCACGACACCGACTCCGAACCGGTCCCCCGCCGGGCCCGCGAGCGCGGCGCCCAGCGGGGCCAGGCCGAACGAGCCCACCGCCTCGTAGGCCGCGATCCGCGAGAACATCTCCTGCGGGATCTCCTGCCGCTGCGCGGTCATCCAGTTGACACCGAACACCTCGACGCCGACTCCGCCCAGCAGAGCCGAAGCGCACACCACGAGCAACGGCGCCCCACAGGCCAGAGCCAGCAATGGCAGTGCCAGCAACGACACCGCCGACAACGCGGAGACGAGCAGCCGCACCGGCCGCAGCCGGATCATGATCAGTCCACCGAGGACCATCCCGGCCGCGTCGCACGCCAGCACCAGCCCCCACGCCTTCGCACCGCCGAGGTACTGACTCGCCGCCACCGCGCCGAGCACGGCGAACGCACCGACGCCGAGCGCGTTGACGACCGCGAACTGCAGCACGCTCGACCACAGCCACCGGCGCCCGGTGAACTCCGACCAGCCCGCACGCAGTTCGACCGCCATGCCCTCGCGGCGCCGCATGTTCCCCTCGACCCGCATCAGCGCGCGCAGTGCGGCGGCGACCACGAACGTCGCCGAGTCGAGCACCAGCACCCAGCCCGGCCCCAGAAACCCGACGAGCAGGCCACCGGACGCGGCACCGGCGATCTGCGCCACGTTGAGCCCGGTCCGGAAGACCGCGAACGCCTTACTCGCCTGCTCCCGGCCGACCGTCTGCATCAGCAGCCCCTCGGCCGCGGGCATGGCGAACGCGGTGGCCAGCCCGTTCAACGCCGCGAGCACCACCAGCTCCCACAGCCGTACCGAGTGCGTGAGCACGGCGACCGCGAACAACGCCTGCGCCAGCGCGCTCACCAGGCTCGCCCCGACCATCACGCGGTGCCGCGGCAACCGGTCCGCGATCACCCCGCCGACCAGGAAGAACAGCACCGCCGGCACCATCCCGGCCGCCGACACCAGGCCGATCTCGCTCCCCGCCCCGCCCGCATCGATGATCGCGAACGCCGAGGCGACCGGTGCGGCCGCCGTACCGAACGCCGAGATCACCGTGCTGACCAGTGCCAGCGTGAAGTTCCGCTCCCACACGACTTCCCCCAAGGCCAGATAGTGTCAATTTCGCCTATCCAGATTGTTAGTATCCTGAGGAGGTGTCAACCCATAATCGGGATCGGGTGCCGAGCGGCGCGGACCTGGCCAACGCGCTGATGCGCGCGTCGCACACGCTGCGCAGGTACGCGGGCCAGCCCTACCAGCAGCGCGGCTGGTCGACCTCACGCGTACTGCTGATGCTGGCGATCGAGGAGGCGGGCACGCCGCGAATGGGCGACATGCGCACGCAGCTCGGCGTCACCGGACGTTCGATCACGTCGCTGGTAGACGGCCTGGAGCAGGACGGACTGCTGGAGCGAAAGGCCGACCCGGACGACCGCCGGTCGACCCGCCTGGAGATCACCGCGAAGGGCCGCGAGCACCTCGCGGAGATCAAGGAGCTGCACAGCGCGCACGCGGACGCGACGTTCGCCGTGCTGGGCAACGCCGAGAAGATCCTGCTGGTGGAGATGCTGGCGCGCCTGGAGGACCACGCGCGCCAGTCTCTCAGCGAAAAAGAAGACTAAACCTTCACCGGATAGACCGGCTCAGGGATCTCCGGCTTGATCCGGTTCTCCACGAAGATGCCGTGCCAGAGCATGAAGCACAGCACCGCCCACAGCTGCCGGCTGCGGTCGAACTCGCCCTGCTTGTGCTCCTCCAGCAGCGCCACCACGGCGTTCTTGTCGATCAACGCGTCGGTCTGCGAGTCCGCGATGATGCCGCGCGCCCAGTCGTACATCTCGTTGCGCAGCCACACCCGGATCGGCACCGGGAAGCCGAGCTTCGGGCGGTTCAGCACGTGCGGCGGGATGATCTTCGCCAACGCCCGGCGCAGCGCGTACTTCGTCGTGCCCTCGGTGAGCTTCTGGTCGAGCGGCACGGACGCGGCGATCTTGAAGACCTCCGGGTCGAGGAACGGCACGCGCAGCTCGATCGAGTTCGCCATGGTCACCTTGTCGGCCTTGACGAGGATGTCGCCGCGCAGCCAGGTGAACAGGTCGACGTGCTGCATGCGCGCCACCGGGTCCCAGTCACGCGACAGCTCGTACCAGGGGGCGGTGACGTCCATGAAGCCCACGCCCGGCTGGACGTTCTTCAGCACCGCGCGCAGCTGGTGGTCCTGGAAGTTGCGGGCGTTGCCGTAGTAGCGCTCCTCCAGGGTCAACGCCCCGCGGCGCAACAGGTCCTTACCGCGCGTCCCCTCGGGGATCTTCGTGGAGACCTTGCCCATCAGCTTGCGGACACCGCCGGGCACCTTCTCGAACGGCGCCAGCGACAACGGCTCGTGGTAGATCGTGTAACCACCGAAGAGCTCGTCCGCGCCCTCGCCGGACAGCACGGCCTTGACGTGCTTGCGTGCCTCGCGGGCGATGAACCACAACGGGATCAGCGCCGCGTCGGCCACCGGGTCGTCGAGGTACCAGATGATGAGCGGCAACGTCTCCATCATCTCGTCCGCGGACACCGTGCGGACGACGTGCCGCACGCCGATCGCGGCGGCCGTCTCGGCGGCGACGTCCACTTCGGAGTAACCCTCGCGCTCGAAGCCCGCGGTGAACGCGATGAGGTTCGGGTTGTGCTGCTTGGCCAGCGTGGCCGTCGCGGTGGAGTCGATGCCACCGGACAGGAACGCGCCGACCGTGACGTCCGGGTCGGAGATCATGTGCTTCGCGACCGAGTCGCGCATGACGTCCGCGATGCGCTCGTACAGCGCCTCGGCCTCGGCCTCGCCGTTGACCGGCTTCGGCGCGAACACCGGGTGGAAGTACCGCGTGAACTCGATCTGGCCGCCCGGCTCCAGCCGGAACGACGTGCCGGACTCGACGCGGCGGATGTTCTGGTGCAGCGTCTCGGGCTCGGGCACGTACTGCAGCACGAGGTAGTGCTGGAACGCCTTCTGGTCCAGCTGCTCGCGGATGCCGAGCACGCCGGTCAGCTCCAGCAGGCTCTTCTTCTCGCTGGAGAACGCCACGCCGCCCGGCCCCGCCGCGTAGAACAGCGGCTTGATGCCGAACGGGTCGCGCGCGCCGAAGACGATGCGCTCCTGGGCGTCCCAGATCATGAACGCGAACATGCCGCGCAGCTTCTTGACCGCGTCCGCGCCGAGGTAGTGGTACGCGGCCACGATGGACTCGGCGTCACCCTCGGTCTTGAACTTCGCACCGAACTTCGCGGTGAGCTCGGCGCGGATCTCCTGGAAGTTGTAGATCTCGCCGTTGAAGTTGATGGTGTAGCGGCCGGGCGCCTCGTCGGGTCCCCAGTGCAGCGGCTGGTGCGAGTGCTCGAGGTCGATGAAGCCGAGCCGGTTGAAGCCGTACACGATCTCGGCGTCGGCCCATGTGTCCTGCTCGTCGGGGCCGCGGTGACGCTGGCACCGCAGCGCCGACGCCACGGCGTTGCGCGCCGCGGCCGCCTCGGACTCGGTGGCGCAGATCAGGCCAAGGACTCCGCACACGTGTGGTCACACCTCATGGGTTTCACCGGGGATGGAACCGCCAGTATGCCGAACCCGTTCGCTGTGAGGATCGTCACGGCCGTCGCACGCGCTCGACCAGCGTTTTCGGCGCCAGCAGGCAGTAGCTCTCCGTGAGCAGCTCGGTCACCTCGGCCCAGTCCGTGGCCGCGTCGAGCACCATCCCGACGATGTCCGGGAACCAGACCGGCTTGAAGAACGGGTGGCCCGCGTTCGCCAGCGCGTCGAGCTCCTGCCCGGAGGCGCGGAACGTCAGCACCGTCACCGGGCCGTCCTGACCGGCCGCCCGCGCGTAGGCGGGCGGCCAGCCGTCCGCGATGGTGAGGACGTGGGCGAAGTTCTTCTTCCGGACGCACCAGCGGGTGCCCACCCAGGCCTGCTCCTGGTAGGCCTCGGGCAGGGCGAGGCAGATCTCGCGCAGCCGTTCGACGTCCACGTCCTCACCGTACTCAGCAATTGTGGATGTCACTGGTGGCCGAGGCGACCACCACGTCCACACCGGGCAGCACGATGTGCGCCCCGTTGACCGTCAGGCCACCCGGCACGGGCACCTGCTCGTTGAGCACGATCCGCCCGCCGGGGAACGGGATCGTCGTGTTCGGCGCGGTCGTGAAGCCGACCGGAAGGCCGGCCACGGTGAGCGAGCCGAGCGTGACGTTGCCCGTGGAACCACCGCACGTGCTGCGCGAGGTCGCGGTGATGTCCCGCAACGCCACGACACCCACGCTGAGCTGCGCGACCGACGCGGTGGCGGTCGACGTGCCCGGCGCCAGCGTCGTCACGACCGACGCGCACACCGCGCGAGCGGTGATCACGCCGCTGATCGTGGCAACGCACGGCGGCGAGGTCGTGGTCGCGCGGGCGACGCGGACCTGGCCGGTGTCCGGGGTGGGCTGCAGCAGCGGCGCCGCCCCGACCCCGAAACCACGGCCGGTCAGGTACCGCAGGCCGACGGTGGCGTCCACCTGGCTCGGTTCGTAGTAATCGTCACCGGCGAACTTCGCGGTCACGGCGACCGTGGCCGTCGCGTTCAACGGCTGGTCGACCGACGCGATGCCACAGGACGCGACACCGGCGGCATCCGTTGTGTCCACACAGGACTGCGTGCCACCGAGCGTCAGCGAGACGGTCCGGCCCTCGACAGGCGTGCCGTCGTCCTCGGTCAGCTTCGCCGCCAGCGTCGCGGGTTCGTTGTTGGCGACCTTCGCGTCGCCGGTGTAGACGAGGCTCGTCTCCTCCTTGGTCACCTCGAAGTCGACCACGGTCTGCGAAGGCAGCAGTCCCTTGCTGCCCGCGAACTCCGCCTTCAACGGGTAGGTGCCCGCCTTCTCCTGCGGCGTGATCTGGCACGACGCCACACCGTTCAGGTCGGTCTGCGCGGTGCACGTCTCCGCATCGTTGAGCTTGAACGTGACGGGCTGGTCCCCAACGGGCGCCCCGGACGAGGTGATGGTCAGTCTCGCGGACACCGTCGCCGGGTCGTGGTAGTCACCGGCCAGCGCACCCGTGTACGTCAGGGTCGTCGGTTTTCTGGTGACCTCGAAGGAGATCTGCGTGCTGGACGGGTGGTGCACCACGTCACCGGGATAGCTGATCACGAGCGGGTAAGTGCCCGCGTTCTCCTGTGGCGTGATCGAGCACGACGCCACGCCGTTCGCGTCCGTCTGCGCGGTGCAGGTCTCGGTGCCGTTGAGCCGGAACGTCAGCGGGCCGCGGACCGGTGCGCCGGTGGTCGTCGCGGTCAGCCGGGCGGACAACGTGACCGGGTCGCCGGTGAAGCCCGAAGCCGGTCCGGTGTAGGCGATCGAGGTGGACTCGACGAGGTAGCTGATCGTCACCGACGGGCCTTCGTCGGTCTCCTCCACGGTGGCGTTCGACGTGCCCGGACCGGCGTGGTCGGAACCGTTGCCGCCCTTGCCTCCGTCGGCCGCGACGAACGGCGGCAGGGGCGCCTGGAAGCCGGACGCGCCGCCTCCGCCGCCGTACCAGCCGCCGCCACCACCGCCACCTCCGCCGCCACCGGCGGTCGCGGGGTTGCCGGGTCCGCCCGCGCCGCCGTTGCCGAAGAAGCCCGGCAGGCCGAAGAGTCCGCCCGGTCCGGGGATGCCGGGCGAGCCGCCCGAGTTGTCGCCACCGTCGCCGCCGGAGTCACTCGGCGCGCAGCTGATGGCGAAGCACCGGCCACCGCCACCACCGCCACCGGCCGCGACGACCAGCCGAGTGGGGAGGCTGTCGCACGGAGACGCGGCCGAGCACGTCCGGACGTCGCTGGCACCACCACCGGCACCACCGGCGAACGGCGCACCGGACCCACCGCGCGCACCGCCGCCGAAGCCGGGCACACCGCCGTTGACGCCGTCACCGTCGCCGCCCTGCTGGCCGACCGCGACGACGAGCTTCGTGATCCCGGCGGGCACCACCAGCTCCGCGGTCACCTTGTGCCCGCGTCTACCGCCCGGACCGGATCCGTCACCTCCGTCCGCACCCTTGCCGCCAGGTGCGCCGACCGCGACGACGTGCAGCTTGGTCACGCCGGCCGGGATCGTGTAGGTCTGCTCGCCGCCCGTCGGCCCGAAGGTCGTCGAGACGAAGCTGTCGGCGAGTGCGGGTGGCGCGGCGACCACGCTCGCGCCGATCAGGCCGCCCACCAGCAGTGATACGAGTTTTGCTCGCATTCGGAAGTGACGCATCGGTGCCTCTCAGTACTCAGGCCCCGACCCTGCGTCAGGATCCCCCAATCCACTTCGGCCGGAAATGGACGTCACCCGAATGCTTCGGCGATCCTTGAGGCAACGGGGGATGTTCGGGGGGACATAGCAGGACATGACGACCGATCCGGACGGCTTCGGCGTGCTGTTCGACCAGTACGCCAGGGCCGTCTACAACCACTGCTTCCGGCTCACCGCGTCGTGGGCGGCCGCGGAGGACCACTTGCAGGCCACGTTCCTGATCGCGTGGCGCAAGCGGGACTCGATGCCGGACCACGTGCTGCCATGGCTGCTGACCGTGGCGACGAACGTGGTCCGCAACGACCGGCGGGGGTTGTTGCGCCGGATGCGGCTGGTCCGGCGCGTCGCCGCGACGGCGCCGGTGCCCGACCACGCGGACGACGTGGCCGGCCGCGTCGACGACCAGCGGCGGATGGCCGTCGTGCTGGCCGCCGTCGAGAAGCTGCCGCGCAACCAACGGGAAGCGCTCGCGCTTTGCGTGTGGTCCGGCGTGTCCTACGCCGACGCCGCCGAGGCGCTCGGCATCACCGAGAGCAGCGTGCGCGCCAGGGTCAGCAAGGCCAAAGCGCGCCTCGCCGAGCTGCTCAGCGACGAGCTCGTTCTGGAGGGCCGATGACCAGCATGATTCCCGCGCCCCGCGAGCTTCCGCCGGGCCGGCACGCCGAGATCCGCGCCGCGCTGCGGCGGGACATGAACCGCAGGCGCCTGCGCTTCGCGCCGATCATCACCGCGGTGGCCGCGTTGAGCGTCATCGGACTGGTGGCGTTCTTCGTACCGTGGCGGCCGGAGGCCGCACCCGCCGTTCTCCCGCCCCCGGCACCGATCCCGGCCACCCCGGTGATCCCCGAACTGTCGCCCGCGGAACAGGCGGCGATCGCGGAGGGCTGCCGTGAGTCGGCGGGCGCCGTCGGCAAGCCGGTGCTCTACAACTACGTCAGCACCGAGGACACCAAGCACGCGCTGGTCTACACCGAGGACACCGCACTGCCCTGCGAGATCGACGGTCCCAACATCAAGTACAACTCGGGGCTGCACGGCCGGTTGCCGTTGAGCTGGCTGCCGGGGGCCTTCGCGATCGACCACCTCGGCGCGTCGGCCGGTGGCGACGCCAGCTACCGGCACCCGGTGTACCGGGGAAAGCTCGGGTCCGAGCTGGCGATGGGCCGGATCACGCCGGACGTGGCACGACTGACGCTGACCTCGGGCAGCACCACGGTGGAGGCGGTGCTGGCCAACGGCACGTTCGTCGCCCGCATCCTGCATCCCACGGACTGGAGCCCCACCGGCGTCCCCAGCACGGTGATCCGGGCGTACGACCACGACGGCCGCCTCCTCAAGACCACCGAGCGGTCGGACATCTACTGCTACGCGACCCCGGACGGAACCATCATTACCGAGGTCAGGGAGAAGGTGGACCCGAAGACGTGTGAGCCGGCGACGCGTTGGCGTTAGCCGAAATCACCCCCGCGGTGCAACGGGATGTGCCAGTGTCTTGAGACGTGACCAGACTTGCCGTTCCGTTGCTGGCTCTCGCACTCCTCACGGGGTGCACGAGCGAGCTCAGGGGGTCGGACGGCGCATCGGCGAACACCGCCGCGCGGTGCCCGACCGAGGTCAGGCTTCCCGAGCCCGCGTCGACCCCGACCTCCTCGCCGGGGCCGACGCGGGCCAACCCGCCGGGCGACATCGCGCCGCACGAGGTGGAGAACAACGGCTGGAAGGTCCGCAAGGGCCTCTCGCCCGACGACCGCCAGGCCGGGGCGACGGCGGTGGAGAAGATCCGCAAGCCGCTCGAGTCGTTGTGCGGCAACGAGAACTTCACGGTCGACGCCACCCGCCGGGCGCTGGCCGACGCCGGGTTCACCGACCCGCAGGTGAACGGCCTGCGCGACGGTTCGCCCGGCGTCTTCTACGCCTTCCGGGTCGGCGCGGCGTGCGTGCAGGGCGACCTCACGCCGGGCCGCGTGCGCGCGTTCGTCGACGGTGTGAACGGCGAGGGCTCGTGCGTCGAGGTCGCGTCACACTGATCTCGGGATCATCGGCAAGGCGTTGGGCCGCAGGAACGCCCGCGCCACCTCGCGGATCTCACGGCCCGGCGCGATCTCCATCCGCCACCGGGCCGTGACGCTGGTCAGCACCTCAGTCATCTCCGCCCACGCGAACCGGTCGCCGATGCACTTGTGCCGCCCGGCGCCGAACGGCAGGAAGGCCTGGTCGAACGAGCGAGACGGGTCGAAGCGCATCGGGTCGGGGAACAGTTCCGGGTCGCGGTGCAGTGTCGGCAGGCTGACCAGCACCTCGGCGCCCGCGTCGAGTTCCGTGTCGCCGAGCCGGATCGGCTCGGCCACGCGCCGGGTGAGCAGCCAGATCGGCGTGTGCAGGCGCAGCGTCTCGTTCAGCACCCGGTCCGGTTCCATCGGGACGTCCGGGTTTCGCGCGAGCTCGTAGAACGCCCACGACAACGTGGTGGCGGTCGTCTCGGTGCCCGCCATGAGGATGTTCATCACCTGTGTGCGAACGTCGTCGTCGTCCATCGCGACGACCAGCATCGACAGCAGGTCACCGTGGTCGGTTCCGGTCTTTCGATACGCGGCGATCACGCCGTCGACCGCGGCGGTGATGCGCCGCAGTGAGTCCTCGAAGCGGCGGTTCGCCTGCGTCGGGATGTGTTCGTAGAACGGCAGCACGGCCCGCACGGTTATCCCGTTGAGCACCGGGCCGAGCGAGCGCCGCACCTCGTCGACGGCGTCCGGCGCCGTGCTGAACAACGCCTTGGCGGTGACCGTGAACGTCAGCTGTTGCAGCGCCTGGTCGAACTCGACCTGCCGACCATGCTCCAAAGTGGACACGAATTTTTCGACCTCCGCCCGCATGACATCGCGGTAGGAAGCGATTCGGTCGTGATGGAACGCCGGTTGCATGACGCGTCTCTGTCGCATGTGGACGGGTTCGTCCGCGGTGGCGAGCCCGTCGCCGAGCAGCATGCGCGCCTTGGCGAACACCTCACCGCGCTGGAAGTGGTGCGCGTCGGTGACCAGCACGCGGCGGATCAGCTCCGGCGAGTTGACCACGTGGATGCGGCGCGGGCCGACGTAGAACGCGACGACGTCGCCATGCCCGCGCAGCTCCTGCAGGAACGCGATCGGGTTGCGGCCCATGCGGAGCACGTGCCCGAGCAGCGGTATCCGTCCCGGTGCGGTCACCGGTCCATTGTCAGGGCTTGCGGGCCACTCCGGCCAGCAGAGAAGCGTGCGCGGGCAGATCCGTCACCAGCTCCAGACCGTCGAACAGCACCAGTGATCCACTCGTGGGGCCGGACCAGCCCCTACACCTCGGCTGTCAGGGCTTGCGGGCCACCCCGGCCAGCAGAGAAGCGTGCGCGGGCAGATCCGTCACCAGCTTCAGCCGATCGTCCGGCCGCCACTGCGACGTGTACACCACCCCCGGCGCCACCAACTCCAGACCGCCGAACAACCCCGTGATCCACTCGCGGGACCGGGCGACACCCGCCGCCGACGTCGTCTTCGACAGCTCGACCAGCCCCTTCACCTCGTCCGACCCATCGGCCTGGTTGTCGGTGATGTGGGACAGGACGAAGTAGCTGCCCGGCACCACGGCTGCCAGGTAGGCGGCAACGGTCTGCGCGGCGACGTCGGCGTCGAGGACGTAGTGCAGCGACGACGCCATGACGACAGCGACCGGCTCGGTGAGGTCGAACAGCTTGCGGGTGACGGGATCGTGCAGCACGGCGTCGACGTCGGCCAGGTCCGCCTCGACGATGCCCGCGCCCTCGACCGTGCTCAGGATGAGCTCGCTGTGCGCGACCGCGACCGGCTCGCGTTCCACGTAGACGACCCGGCACGACGGGTCGACCTCCTGGGCCATCTCGTGCACGCTCTGCGCGGTCGGCATGCCCGAGCCGAGATCCAGGAACTGCCGGACGCCGGCCTCGGCGCAGAACCGGACCGCACGGCCGAGGAACTGCCGGTTGTACCGCGCCAGATCGCGCACCCAGGGCATCGCCTGAATGGCCTGGTCGGCCATGATTCGGTCCACGGCGAAATTCCAGCCGCCACCGAGGAGGTAGTCGTAGACGCGCGCCGGCGACGCTCGTTCCAGATCGATGTCCGGCGGAATCCAGCTGCTCACGTTCTCGTCCCATCAACACCGACGGAAAATGCGTTGAAACGCTAGTTCCTCCGCCAAGAGAACGGGGAAACTGCACCCGTTCGGACCAACGCATCGGTTGTAGCATGCACGCCTCCGCCAATCCGAAAGGATCAGACGTGCGTCTCATCGCGACATTGATCGCAATTGTTTCGTGCGCACTAATCAATGTGGCTCCGGCTTCCGCCACCGCTGTGAGCTGCACCGATACGAATATCCAAGTCACGCTGACGCTGCTGCCGCAAACCGTCCACGGCAAGCTGTGCAGACCGGTCGGGATCACACCGGACACGGTCCAGCTGCTGGTGCACGGCGGCACGTACAGCGGCAGGTACTGGGACCTGCCGTACGGCGAGTACTCCTACCAGCGCGAGATGGGGCGGCTCGGCCGCGCGACGTTCGCGATCGACCTCCTCGGCAGCGGCACGAGCTCGCAGCCGCTCAGCACGCTGCTCACCGGGATCACGCAGGCCTCGGTCGTCCACCAGGTCGTGTCGAAGTTGCGCACCGGGCAGGTGCTCGGCCTGCCGTTCGACCGGATCGTGCTGGTCGGGCACTCGATGGGCTCCGGGATCGCGATCGTCGAGGCCACGTCGTACCACGACGTCGACGGCGTGGTGCTGACCGGAATGACGCACTCGATGGACGCCCTGATGCTGACCACGATCTTCGTCGACGGCATCCACCCGGCGATCCTCGACCCGCTGCTGGCAAGTCGCGGCGGCGACGCCGGTTACATCACGACGATCCCCGGCGCCCGGCACTTCTTCCACGACCCCGGCACCTACGAGCCGGGCGTGCTCACGGCCGACGAGACGACCAAGGACCAGGTGTCCTCGACCATGGTCCCGGACCTCGTGCCGCTCGCGTTCACGAGCACGCTGTCGCGCGCCATCACCGTTCCCGTGCTCATGGCGAACGGCACGCAGGACACGTTGTTCTGCGCTTTCCACTGCACGTCGAGCACGGACTTGCTGAACGCCGAGGCACCGTATTTCACCTCCGGGCTGGACGTCGTCCTACTGCCGAACGCTGGGCATTCGCTCGCGCTGTCGACCGGTGCGCCCGCGTACCGTTCGGCGGTTGACGGATGGCTCACGTCGCATTTCGAGTGAAACCACTGGTATGGACTCAAGAGCACGGGTAATTTCTCCGCACATGATTGGACCGGTACCGAACGAACCGATCCATGGCACAGGTTCACACGAACGAGCGAAGCTTGCTCGCAAATGGGCGACCCTCATCTCCGCGTCGACGTATGTGCCACTCCCACCTGCCGAATTCCATCGCCAATTGGAATCGCTTCTCGACGAACTGGTCGGCGCGGTGCTGGGCGACCCCGCCACCGCGCACGACCTCGGCGGCCGGCTCGTCGAACTGCACTGCGCCGGCCCGGCGGTGCTCACGCCGGGCCTGGCCCTGCTCGCCAAGGGCCTGCTCGCGCTGCCCGAGCTCACCGCCGTGCCGAAGGTGGGTGAGAAGGTCGTGCTGACGATGACCGCCTTCGCCGGCGGCTGCGCCGAAGCGGTGCGCGAGTCGACCCTGGAGCAGCAGGAGACGATGAGCCGGGCGCTGATGCGGGCGCTCGACGACGCGCGGCAGCACCTGTCCACGCTCAAGACGCAGTTCGAGCACGTGGTCACCGGCACGGCGAGCGGTGTCGCGCTGACCGATCGCCAGGGCCGGTTCCAGTGGACCAGTGAGCGGCTCGGCGAGATCCTCGGGTTCTCCGCGCGCGAGTTCGCGGAGCAGACGTTGTTCGATGTCGTGCACCCCGACGAGCTGCCGGACCTGCACGAGTCGTTCGCCGAGCTCGAAGACCGGACGCAGCTGATCCGCACCGAGCACCGGTTGCGCCGCCGAGACGGCGAGAACGCGTGGGTGTCGATGTCACTGTCGCGCTCGCCGGACGACCGGTACATAACGGTGGTCGAGGACCACACCGAGCTGAACCTGTTGCACGGTCAGCTGAACCACCAGGCCTTGCACGACATGCTGACCAGGCTGCCGAACCGGCAGTACTTCACGACGCGCCTCGAACGCGTGCTGCGGCACGCCGACCCGGCCACCGGCGTCACGATCTACCAGCTGGACCTGGACGCGTTCTCGGTGATCACGCTCGGGCTCGGCCGGCGCGCGGGCGACGTGCTGCTGGAGGCCGTCGCGGACCGATTACAACGCTTCTTCGCCCGACCGGAGGCGATGGTGGCGCGGTTCGGCGCGGACGAGTTCGCCGTGCTGGTCGAGAACTCGGCCACCACACCGGATCCGGTCACCACGATCCACGGCGTCTACGACGCGCTCGCCGAGCCCATGCCGGTGGACGGCCAGAGCGTCACCGTGTCGGCGAGCATCGGCGTCGTGGACCGGCCGCCGCTGGAGATGCCGGCGGCGAAGCTGATGGAGGCGGCGGACCTCACCCTGGCGCGGGCGCGGCGCAACGGCCGCGCGCAGTGGGCGTTGTTCGACCCCACCCAGGACGCGTACGACCGGTCGGACTTCCGCCTCGCCGCGTCCGTGCCCGACGCCTTCGAACGCGGGCAGCTCACGGTCGGCTGGCGCGAGATCCGGCGGCTGGGCAACGACGAGGTCATCGGCCTGGACGCCGTGCTCTCCTGGCCGCACACGGATTCCGCCGCGCTGACCGAGCTCGCCGAACGGACCGGCGCGATCATGAAGCTCGGCCGATGGTTGTTGCGCGAGGCCTGTACCCGTGGCGCCCCGGTGCCCGTGCACGTGGGACTGTCCACGAACCAGTCGATCGATCCCGATCTGGTCGGCGCCGTGCTGACGATCCTGAAGGACACCGGCCAGCCGCCGGAACGGCTGTGGCTGACGATGCCCGGCGCCGCGTTGCGCACCGACGACGCGGCCGAGAACCTGCGGTTGCTGTACGACTCCGGGGTGCGCACGGCGATCCGCGGCACCACGTCCGACGACGTGGCGTGCCTCGAATCGTTGCCCGTGCGGTCCGTGCGGATCCCGCAGCCCGCGGGCGAACCCGGTCTCGTCACGCGCATGCTGGCCGAGCTGGTGACCACCGCGCACCTGGCCGGCGCCACGGTGATCGTCGACGGCGTCGCGTCGCGCACCCAGGCCACGTGGTGGCGCAGCATCGGCGCCGACGCCTCGGTCAGTGCGGACCGTAGGTGAAGGTGGGCTCGTGCCCGACCGGCTGGACCCTGGCGAAGACGTTCCGGTGGTGTGCGTCCACTTCGGACACGTTGTCGTCCACCGGGGAGATCAGGCGCAGCAGGTACTTCCCCGGCCCGCCGAGCGCGCCGCCCATGTGCCGGATGTCGACGATCGTGAAGACGGGTGCGGGCCCGAGGATCACCTCGGGGTCGAGCTCGGACACCAGGACGCTGTCGCCGTAGTAGCCGTGCGGCGTCGTCGGGTCGTTGTAGACCGTGCCGCTCTCGGTGAACGGCATCCACCGCACGGTGTTCACCGTGGCTCCGCGCCACGCACTCAGGTCGAGTTCCTTCGTGCTCGCGAACCGCACGTGCATCGTGTCGCCGACGATCCCGAGGGAGGTCGTGACGGTCTCGGGTGCCGCTTCGGTCCACCGCAGGAAGGTGTCCAGTACCTCGCGTGAGCGCGGGAAGTGCATGGTGCCACCGAAGATCCGCTCGATCGGCAGCAGGTCGATCTCGATCGCCGTGATCACGTCGCCGATCTTCTCGACGTTGCGCACGCGGTCCTTGGCGTAGCCGAACTCCCTGGCGAGCAGCCCGATGCCGCCGCCGAGCGTGTACCCGATCACGCCGACGTCCGGCGACGATCCGCTGAGCGGTGCGAGGCCGTGCGGTGCGGCGGCCTCGATCACGTGCCGCCACAACGCCCCCGCCTCGACCCGCGCGGTGCGGGTGGCCGGGTCGATCCGGACCCCGGTCATGCGCTTCGTGGTGATGAGGACGCCGGACTGCTCGTGCTGGGTGCCGTGGCCGGTGGCCTGGACGGTGACGGCCAGGTCGTGGTCCGTGGCGTACTGGACGGCCTTGCGAACGTCGTCCGCGCTCTCCACGCCGAAGATCACCTCCGGACGGTGCCGGAAGGCGGTTTGGAAGCCGCCGCGCTCGTCGTCGTAGCCCTGGTCACCGGGGAAGAACGTTTCCATACCTCCAGCCTGGGCCCCTTCGCTCCATAAGTCCAAGATATAGATCGTCTGACCGGCATAAGCTGTCGTTATGGAACTTCGCCAGCTGGAGTACTTCGTCGCGGTCGCCGAGGAGGCGAGCTTCACCCGTGCCGCGCAACGGGTGCACGTCGCGCAGCCCGCAGTGAGCGCGCAGATCCGGCGGCTGGAACGGGAGTTCGGCCAGGAGCTGCTCGACCGGTCCGGCCGGACCGTGCGGCTGACCGAGGTCGGCGCCGCGGTGCTGCCCTTCGCCCGTGCCGCGCTGTCGGCCGTGTCCGACGCCCGGCTGGCCGTGGACGAGCTGACCGGTCTGCTCCGCGGCCGGGTGGCGGTCGGCATGATCACGTCGTGCGGCTCGCTCGACCTGCCCGCGCTGCTGGCGGCGTTCCACGAACGGCATCCGGGCATCGAAATCACGCTGGCCGAGGCGAACTCGGACGAGCTCGTGCGCTCGCTGCTGTCCGGGGATCTCGACCTGGCGCTGATCGGGTACGCCACGCCACCCGATGGGGTCACGCTGCGAGTCGTCGTCGACGAACAACTGGTCGTGGCGGTGCTGCCGTCGTCACCGCTCGCGCGCCGGAGGTCGTTGTCCGCCAAGGAACTGAGCCGGCTCTCGTTGATCAGCCT
Organism: Lentzea sp. NBRC 105346; assembly: GCF_030269605.1. Lineage (GTDB taxonomy): Bacteria > Actinomycetota > Actinomycetes > Mycobacteriales > Pseudonocardiaceae > Lentzea. The sequence goes on along the minus strand of NZ_BSTQ01000004.1, from coordinate 222,493 downwards.
GCCGTCCGGCACAGGCATGCGCGCCGCGCTGGACGACCTCGCCGCACGCCCGCACGTCGCGTTCGAGGCGAGCGACCCGACGATGCTCGCCGAGCTGGCGTGCCGTGGCCTGGGCCCGGCGATCCTGCCGTCGTCACTGGCCGCGGCGTACGCGGACCGGCTACACGCGATCGTCGTGCCGGGACTGCGCAGCTACCTGGCTTTCGCCTGGCGGGCAACGGGTCCGTCGTCGCCGGCCGCCCGCGCGCTGGTGGCGTTCAGTAATTCGGATGACTTCACGTTGACGCCCTGACACCATTGTCCGCAGGGGAGGACCACACGGCAGCGACCTCGTAGCTCGCAGGCTTCGGCCGCTGAGCTCGGTCGCTGCCGTCTTCACCTACGCTCGTGGCATGACGCTCAGTCCACGCGACCGGTTGGTGGAGACCGCATCCCGGTTGTTCTACGCCGAGGGCATCCACACCGTGGGCGTCGACCGCCTCGTCACCGAGGCCGGGGTCACGCGGGCCACGTTCTACCGCCACTTCCGCACCAAGGACGACCTCGTCGCGGAGTACCTGCGCTCGCAGCACGAGCGGGTGCGGTCCGGAGTGGACTCCGCGCGCACGGGACGTTCCGGCCGGGACGCTCTGGTGTCGGTCGTCGACTTCGTCGCCGAGGAGACGTGCGGGCACGACTTCCGCGGCTGCCCGTTCATCAACGCGGCCGCCGAGTACCCCGATCCCGCGCACCCGGTGCGGCAGGTGATCTCGGCGCACCGGGCGTGGTTCCACGACGAGCTGCGGAAGCTGGCCGCGGACGCCGGGCACCCCGACCCTGATCACGCGGCCGGGGTGCTGGTACTGCTGCGGGACGGCGCGCTGGCGGGCGGTGAGCTGGACGACCCCGCCGTGGTCAGTCAGACCCTGCGCCGCGCCATCCGGGACGTCACGCGGTAGCGGCCCGCTCGATCAGCTCGAACACCGCCTGCGGCTGCGACACCGACACCGCGTGCGACGCGGATACCTCCACGATCTCGGACCCGGCCCGCTTCGCCATGCGCTGCTGTGCCGCCGCCGGAATCGCGTTGTCCTCCAAGGCGATCAGCGCGAACGACGGGATCCGCTTCCAGGCCGGCTCACCGGGGAACGCGTCACCGAGCGCGCCGCCGAACACCGGGCGTTGCGTCGCGGCCAGCACGGCCGCCTGGGGAACGTCGGCGGCGAAGACGTCGGCGAAGTTCTCCGGCTTGATGTAGACGTCGCCACCGATGGTGCGGGTGGTGTCCGGCCCCAGCTTGCCGTCCTCGGACAACGCCAGCGCGTTCTCACCGGTGTCGGGCTGGAAGGCCGCCACGTACACAAGCGCCTTGACGTTGTCGCGGGCCGCCGCGGAGATCAGCACGCCGCCGTAGGAGTGCCCGACGAGCACGACCGGCCCGTCCACGCTCTCCACGACCTGCGCGACCGCGTCCGCGTCGGAGGCCAGGCCGCGCAACGGGTTCGCCGCCGCGATCACCGGATATCCCGCCGCCTGCAGGCGTTCCACAACGCCGTTCCAGCTCGACGAGTCCGCGAAAGCGCCGTGCACCAGGACCACCGTGGGGTTCATCGTCCGACTCCTTGAGTTGAAGAGAAAGAACGTTCGTTCTGCCTCAACCTCCGTTGGCCGGACGGCATTCCGGACGTGGCGCGAGTCACAGCTTGGGTGCGACCTCGCGGCTCCAGAACTCGAAGAACCCGTTGTCCGGGCCGATCTGCTGGACGTAGACCTCGTCGAACCCGGCGTCCACGTAGGACTGCACGGTCTCGACGTACGGCGCCGGGTCCGGTCCGCACGGCACCGAGATCATCTCGGGTGTGACGAGCGTGCTCGCCTGCTCGAAGTGCTTGGGCGTCGGCAGCACCTGCGCCAGCTCGCCGGGCAGCTGTTCGTTGGGCCACAAGCGATGCGCGATCCGCCGGGCCTCGTCCTCGGAAGGCGCGTAGCAGACCTTGAACCCGCCCTGGGCCGGGCCGCGGCCGCCCTGGTCGCGGTAGTCGCGCAGCAGGTCTTTTGCGGGCCCGGTGTTGATGAACCCGTCGGCGACGCGGGCCGCGAGCGCGAGCGCCTTGGGCCCGAAGGCCGACATGTAGATCGGCACCGGCCGTTCCGGCAGCGTGTACACGCGGGCGTTCTCGACGGTGTAGTGCTTGCCGTGGCGGGTCACCTCGCCACCCTCGTGCAGCGTGCGGATGAGGTCGATCGCCTCCTCCAGCATCTCCAGCCGCACACCGGCGGACGGCCACGCGTCGCCGTAGATGTGCTCGTTCAACGCCTCGCCGCTGCCGACCCCGAGCGTGAACCGGCCGTCGCACTGCACTGCCGCCGTCGCGGCGGCCTGGGCGATGATCGCCGGGTGGATCCGCATCGTCGGGCACGTCACCGCGGTCGTGATCGGCAGGCGCACCACCTGCGACAACGCGCCGATCGCACCCCAGACGAACGGACTCTGGCCCTGCCGATCGTTCCACGGGTGGAAGTGGTCGGAGATCCACAGGCCGGTGAACCCGTGCTCCTCGGCGGTGCGGGCGCGCGTCACCATGTCGATCGGGTCGAGCTCTTCCGACGACAGGAAGTAGCCGATCTTCACGACTCGACCACCGCCGGCTCGACGCAGTAGACCTTGTAGGCGCTGCGGATGATCGGCTGCGCGACGTTGCGCACGCGCACACCGCCCGGCGTGAGGCCCTGCTCGGTGCCGAAGTGGGCGTGGCCGTGCACGGCCAGGTTGGTCCCGGTCTCGTCGACGGCCTCGCCGAGCAGGTACGAGCCGAGGAACGGGTAGATCTCCGGCGGCTCGCCGCGCAACGTGTCCGGCACCGGCGAGTAGTGGGTCAGCGCGATCTTGATGTCGGTATGCAGCGACGAGAGCGCGTCCTTCAACATGCCGGACACCTCGATCGAGTGACCGATGAACGACTTCATCTCGCGCTCGCCGAACATGCTGCCGCACTTGCCGGCGAACCCGCCGCCGAAGCCCTTCACCCCGGCGACGCCGACGCTGCAGCCGTTCAGCTGGAACTTCACGGCGGTGCCCTCCAGCACGTGCACACCGTGGCCGGTCAGCACGTCCGACACCTCGTTGGCGCAGTCGGAGTGGTGGTCGTGGTTGCCGAGCACGGCGATCACGGGCACCGGGAGGTCGGCGAACTCGTCGGCGACGACGTGCGCCTCCTCGACCGTTCCGTGCCTGGTCAGGTCACCGGCGAGCAGCAGCACGTCGGCATGCTCGCCCACCTTCTCGAGCGCTGGTCGCAGGCGGCCGCGCGCGTCCTCTCCGAGGTGCACGTCGCCGACGGCGGCGATGCGGATCATCGAAGCTCCTCCTCCCCTACCGGCTCACCCGCGGGCGTCACGCAGACGTCGTTCATCACGTGCAGCTCGGGCGCGACGTCCTGCAGCACCTCTTCCAGCGCGGCGCGGCGTTCCTCGCACGTGACGTCACCCGTGAGCAGCACGTGGTTGCCGCGCACCGTGACCCGTACCCCGAGCTCGGCCGTTCTGGGGTCCTCGGCGATCGCCCTGCGCAGGTCGGCGGCGAGGTACTGCTCGGCAGTCATCAGGCGCTCCTCTCGAGGATGTCGAGCCGCTCGATCAGGACGAGGAAGGCCTCGGCATACGGCGACTTCTTCGTCGTGACGCGCACGTGCTCCCAGTCGATCTGCTCGCGCAGGGCGCGGGCGAACGGCAGCAGCTCGCTGAAGTCACAGCGGTGCCCGTCGAGCACGAGCAACTTGCTCTCCAGCACGAAGGTCGCCGACATGACCGGCAGCACGACGCTGCCGACCGGCAGCTCCTCGGCCATCGCCAGCACCTCGTCGGTGACCGGCCGCTCGTTGGGCCGGAACAGCAGGTCGACGAGGTGGTCGCCGTCGTAGACCTTCAGCAACCAGTCCTCGGGCGCCTCGGCCGCCCGCATACCCTTCTTGACCAGCACGGAAACCGCGTTGTGCGCGTCTTCCTCACGGACCAGTAAGTCCACGTCGTGCTCGGTGGCGGGCCCGCCGCGCGCGTACCCGGCGCAACCCCCGGTCAGGGCGAACGGGATCCCCGCCCCACGCAGGGCGCTCGCCACCTTGGTCAACGTCCGCAGCAACTCGTCCTGGAGGCCGCTCATTTCTTCCGATTACCCACGTGAAGCGGCCCGCATTCATGCACACTGTCGCGCATGCTTCTGATCTGGGGATGGCGCACGTACGTGCACCAGTTGCTGATGTTGACGCTCGTCTGCTCGCGCTGCCAGAACCCGGCCGCGCACAACCTGTACAAGCGGGTCACGAAGTTCACGCTGTTCTTCATCCCGCTGTTCCCGATCAGCCGGAAGTACGGCCTGCAGTGCGCCTTCTGCGGTGTCGCCTACGACATCGACAAGACGCACGCCGAGCAGCTCATCGCTTCCGCTCAGCAGGCGCCGGCGCCTGCCCAGCAGGTGTTCCAGCCGCAGGTTCAGCAGCCGCACCAGCACTAGGGCGGCAGGCGGGACATCCGGGGGCGGCTTCGTCGGACCTGACGCGGCCGCACTCCGGGCACACCTCGTTCAGCATGCAGGCGGGTTCGCCGGATTCCTCTGCCATACTCGAAGTCTTCCTCAGCAACGGCGGATCAGCACGAGGAGGTGCTGTGCGTGCGCATGTACGAGGAAAGCATGGACGTGGCGGTGCCGGTGGCGATCGCCTACCACAACTGGACCTCCTTCGAGGCCTTCCCGTGGTTCGGCACCCGCGGCGAGGTCGTGGAGCGCCGTCCGGTTGAACTGATCGTGTGGCGGTCGACCTCGGGCCCCGACCAGTCCGGCCGCGTGCGCTTCGAACGCGTCGACGACGGCTCGACCCGGATCCACCTGTCGCTGCAGACCGAACCCGAGGGCGTCCTCGACCAGGCGGCCGCGGCCACCGGGCTGGTGGCCGCGAGCATCCGGTCGGCGCTGGAGCGGTACAAGGAGTTCGTCGAGCACGGTCACGTGGCCATGAGCCCTTGAGCTGTGTTTGATGGCCCTCGCTTCGCTCGGGCGGCGAGGTCGCCGGGAAGTCGGTCGTCCGGCCACCGGTTTCCGCCGAACGGGCTCCGCTAGCGCTCCGCCGGTTCGACGGAAACGGGTAACCGGACGACCGACGCGACCTCGCAGGGCATTCTGGTCCCCTGACCTACACGGTGGATAGGCGCACCGAGACCGCCGAGGTCCACAGCCAGCCGATGGTCGCCGCGGCGTAGAGCACCAGCGTCCCGCCGGGGTTGCCGAGGAACGCCATCGGCACGATCAGGATCACGCCCGTCACCGCGCTGAGCACCGCCCACACGCCACCCAGCCGACGGGCGAGGACGAAGCACGCCCCAATCCAGCCGATCATCGCGACCCCGAACGCGGCGGCGTGCAACATGCCGTGCCAGCTGATCGAAGCGGGCACCCCGTCCGGTGTGCCGAGCGGGAACCCGAGCGCCGGGTCCGCGGTGAACACCCCACCCGCGATCATCCCCACCCCGAGCAGGCCGATCAACCGGCCGCCCCATCGCGACTTCTCCCGCACGGCCGTGGCGGCGACAACGAACAACAACCCGCTGACCACGAAGTTCGCGATCTGAATCCAGCCCAGATCACCCAGGCTCAGCATGCTGAACGGGTGCTTCGTTAGGTCGAAACCCTCACGGGTGAAGGCCTGCGCGTAGGCGACGGTCAGGTACAGCGGGCCGGCCACGGCACCGGCGATCAGTCGAGCGTTCATGACGGTTCTCCTTCGAGTTGGGTGCCGACAACGGTCCTACCGACAAACAAAGTTGTCAAGACACATGATGCAGTCTTGACAAGAAAAGTTTTCGGCAGCAGAGTAGGCTCATCACGTCAGCGAGGAGGAGGCCACATGGGCCACTTGTTCGAAGGGCACAACGAAGCCGAGGTGCCCGCTTCGGTCGAGGAGGTCTGGGCGGCGATCGCCACCGGACCCGGCATCGACTCGTGGTACATGGGCCGCAACGAGGTGGCCGACGGCCACGTGCGCATGGCGTTCGGCGACTACCAGCCCACCTCGACGATCACCGAATGGGACCCGCCGCACCACTTCGCGCACGACAGCGGCAAGGCGCCGGACGGCCGGTTCATCGCCTACGAGTTCCTGGTCGAGGGCCGGGAGCACGCGAGCACCGTGCTGCGCCTGGTCACCAGCGGCTTCCTGCCCGGCGACGACTGGGCTGACGAGTTCGAGGCGATGACGTACGGCGGCCAGCTGTTCTTCGCCACGCTCGTGACGTACCTGCACCACTTCGCGGGACGCACGGCGACGCCGCTCACCGTGTTCGGCCCGATGATCCAGAACTGGGACGAGGCCTGGAAAAAGATCCACAACGCCATCGGTGGCAGCGAGGAAGGCGATCGCGTCGAGATCGCGGGCACCGAGGGCGTCGTCTACTTCAGCAACCCGCACACACTCGGCATCCGCACCGAGCACGCGCTGTACCGCTTCCTGCGCGGCTTCTTCGGTCCGATGATCGCCGCGCACCACATTTTCGAAGGCACGGAGACCGAAGAGACCTGGCAGAACTGGCTGACCGAGACTTTGGAGGCGAAATGAGCACCGTGGTTTCCCCGGACGGCACGGCCGTCGGTTACACGAAGATCGGCACCGGCCCGGCGCTCATCCTCGTCGACGGGGCGATGTGCTACCGCGACTTCGGCCCGATGAAGGAGCTGGCGGAGGCACTGGCACCGCACTTCACCGTCTACTACTACGACCGGCGCGGCCGCGGCGAGACCGGCGGCGAGTGGAGCCTCGAACACGAGGTCGAGGACATCGAGACGCTGGTGAAGGACGCGGGCGGCACCGCATACGTGTTCGGCGCCTCGTCCGGCGGCGCGCTGGCCCTCGACGCGGCGTGCCGCGTCCCCGGCATCACGAAGGTCGCGGTGTACGAGCCGCCGTTCATCATCGACGACACACACCCCGCCCGTCCGGACGACTACATCGACAAGATGGACGCGATGATCGCCGCCGGCCGGCGGGGCGACGCCGTGCAGACGTTCATGAAGACCGTGGGCGCGCCGGGGTTCGCCATCGCGGTCATGAAGCTCACGCCGGTCTGGAAGAAGCTCAAGGCCGTCGCGCACACGTTGCCGAACGACCTGCGCATCATGGGCGACACCGGCTCCGGAAAACCCTTGCCCACCGACCGGTGGGCGGGCGCTACGATGCCCGCGCTCGCGATCGACGGCGGCAAGAGCCCGGTGTACATGCGCAACGGTGTGCGGTCGCTGTCGGAGATCCTGCCGGACGCCGAGTACCGCACGCTCGACGGTCAGACGCACATGGTCAAGGCCGCGGTCGTGGCGCCCGTGCTGGTGGAGTTCTTCACGCGCAACTGACCACGGAAGGCGTCCATGCCCACTGTCGTCTCGGCTGACGGAACCCGCATCGGCTACACCGTCGAGGGATCGGGCCCGCCCGTCATCCAGGTCAACGGCGCGCTGACCTGGCGCGGGTTCGGGCCCGCACAGCCGTTGTCGAAGCTGCTCTCACCGCACTTCACGGTGTTCAGCTACGACCGGCGCGGCCGCGGCGAGACGGGTGACGGCGAGACGCCGTGGTCGCTGGACCGGGAGATCGAGGACATCGCCGCCCTGCTGAAGGTAGCGGGCGGCGAGGCGTTCCTCTACGGCATCTCGATCGGCGCGGCGCTCGCACTCGAGGCGGCGCAGCGGCTGGACGGGGTCACCCGGCTCGCGTTGTACGAGGCGCCGTTCATCGTCGACGACGCGCACGTGCCGATCCCGGCCGACTTCATCCCGAACCTGGAAGCGATGCTCAAGGCCGGCAACCCCGGCGAGGTGCTCAAGACGTTCCTGCGCAGCGCGGGCTGGCCGGGTTTCCTGCTGTCGATGGTGATCTTCACGCCGACGTGGCGGAAGCTCCTGCCGATCGCGCACACCGTCCCGAACGACATGCGGATCATCTTCCACAACGCCCAGGGGCGGCCGTTGCCGTCCGAGGCGTGGAACCGGGTGACGATGCCGACGCTCGCGATGACCGGCAGCAAGAGCCCGGCGTACTACGAGACCGCGATGCGCGCCGTGCAGACGGTGCTGCCGGACTGCGAGTTCCGGTCGCTGGACAATCAGACGCACATGGTCAAGCCGGAGGTCATGGCGCCCGAGCTGGTCGAGTTCTTCACCCGCGCCCAGCGCACCGCCGGCCCCATGGCGTAGCCCGCGCCGAGGAACACCAGCCCGATCACCAGCCAGCCGAGCGCTCCACCGCCGAGCACGACCGTGGTGAGCAGCACCGGTCCGACCATGCGCGCGACAGCGAGCCCGGCGCCGAAGAAACCCTGGTACTGACCGACCTTGTCGGCGGGCGCGAGGGTGAAGCTGATCTCCCAGGCGCCCGAGGCGAGCATCATCTCGCCGAACACCTGCAGCGCCGCGCCGGCGAGCAACAGGACCGCCGCGGTCCAGCGCCCGGCGTTGATCGCGGTGAGTGCGAACACGCCGCAGGACAACAACATCAGCACACCGGCGTGCCGGACGAGCCCGGCGGCCTTGCCCAGACCCGTTGCGCGACGGGCGATCCGGACCTGGAACAGCACGACGCTCATCGTGTTCAGTACGAGTAACGACGACGCCATCCACGCGGGCGCCTGGGTATTGCGGACGATCCACAGTGGAATGATCAGGCTGAGCAGCGGCAGGTTGAGCAGCAGGATCGCGTGCAGCAACGAGATCAGCGCGTACGGGCGATCCTTGAGGACGGTCAGCGAGCCCTTGGTCCGTGGGGCGGCGGCCACCTCGGGCAGCCGCGACAGAATCGCCGCGGCGATGAGGAAGCTGACCGCGTCCACCACGAACACCGCGTGGTAGGCACCGGTCTGCAGGGCGAGGCCGCCCAGCGCGGCGCCGATCGCGATGCCCGCGTTGCTCGTCGACTGGATCCGCGCGCGGATCCGGGTGCGCTCCTCCGGTGCGACCAGGGCGGCGAGCAACGCCTGCCGCGCCGCGAGCAGACCGGACTGGAACGTCGCGTACAGGACCACCGCGAGGACGAACCCCGGGAACGACCGCACGACGAGGAACAGCGCGATCGCCGCCGACGTGGCGAGCGCGAGCAGCACGGCGGTCCGGCGCGGGCCGAAGCGGTCGGCGGCGTGGCCCAGCGCCACGCCCGCGACCGAGCCGACGCCCCACGCGAGCGTCAGACCGACGCCGACCTGAGCCGGGGACAGGCCGATGACCAGCGTGAAGTACAGCGCGGAGCACACGTAGTAGCCGCCGTCGCCGATCGAGTTCGTCAGCTGCGCGAGCGCCAGGAGCCGGGACATGGGTTCACGCTATGGCCCGAAGTGGCTCCGTTCACGGGCCAAGTTCAGCGGCGATTCTTGGGCCAATTTGGTCCATGAGGGGAGCCTTCATGGACCTGACGTCTATGAAGGCTCCCCTCATGGACGAGCTAGGGGTGCATGCGCGCTCCCTTGAGCACCTTGTCGACCGCGTTGCGCGCGCCGTGCACCGCGATGCCGACCAGGTCGAGCTGGTCCCGCGGCACAGCGCGCACGGCGGCGCGGTTGTCGTCGTCGTTGCCGGTACCGAACAGGTCCGAGGTGAACACGGTGATCCGCATGCCGCGGCCCAGCGCGCGGGTGTGCGCCGCGGTGAGCACCTCCTTGGAGCCCGCGAAGACGAGCACCGGCTGGCGGAACATCGGCAGGTACTGCGTGCCGTCGGCGTCCTCGTACGGCGCGCCGATCAGGTCGGTGTTGCCCGCCGCGATGCCGCTGACGAGGAACGCGGTCACGTTGAGCCGCTGCCAGCCCACGAGGTCGTCCCGGAGCAGCACGGCGATCTTGGTGTCGAAGGTCTGCACGGGCCAACGGTCCCCGACGCCGGTTACGCGGGTCTTGTACGTTCTTGACGTGGGCACCGATGTCACGGCCTGGCGGCCGTCGGTGAGCGGGATCCGGGAGGTCTTCCATGCCTCCTTCACCGATCACGCCTACCCGGCCCACACGCACGACGCCTGGACGTTGCTGATCATCGACGACGGCGCGGTGCGCTACGAGCTCGACCACCACGAGCACGGCGCCCTGCGGGAGCAGGTCACGCTGCTGCCGCCGCATGTGCCGCACGACGGGCGGTCGGCGTTGCCGGACGGGTTCCGCAAACGCGTGCTGTACCTGGAGACCGAGGTGCTCGGCGCCGACCTCATTGGCCGCGCGGTGGACACCCCGGCGCTCGCGGACCCGTTGCTGCGCCACCGGGTGCACCAGCTGCACCTGGCGTTGAAAGACGACGACCTGGAGGCCGAGAGCCGGCTCGCGTTGATCACCGAACGGCTGCGCCACCACTTCACCGGCGACGAACCCCGCGTACTGCGGGATCCGCGGCCGGCCGACCGGTTCCGGCAGCTGCTCGACGCCCGCGCACCGGAGAACGTCACGCTCGAGGAGGCCGCACGGCTGTTGCACGTCGCGCCGACGCACCTGGTCCGCGCGTTCAGCCGCGAGTACGGCATGCCGCCGCACCGATACCTGACGGGCCGCCGGGTGGACCTCGCGCGCGGCCTGCTGCTGGCCGGGCACTCCCCCGCACACGTGGCGTCGATGGCGGGGTTTTACGACCAGTCACATCTGACTAGACACTTCAGGCGGATGCTCGGAGTGAGCCCCGGCCGCTACGCTCGGTGATCTGTGTGCACAAGATCACAGTCGAGGCGAGACGTCCGGAAATTTGACCGCAAGAAACGGAAAACCGAATTCACACCGATGTGCTTCGCGTATTGTTAGGTCACCTCATTGGAGTAACGACGGTGTCGTCGACATGCCTGGTCGGGCATCATCAAGCGGCTTGCCGAGGACAACGCAGATGAGGGGTCACGTGGTCGCATGACCATCTTCCGTGCCGGTTCGAACGGAGCGTGGTTGTCCTACCTGCTGGCAGGGCATGTGCTGCTGGCGGTTTACTACCTGGTTCCGCTGACACCGACCGGGACGCTCATCCGCGTGATCGTGTACTGCTCGATCAGCATGTCGGGTGCGATTGCGGTATTCGCGGGCGTATCACGCAACAAGCCGCAATGGCGAAGGGCGTGGATGCTGCTCGGCGCCAGCCAGGTCGTTTACGCACTGGCTGACCTGACGTTCTACGTCTCCCACCTGCTGTTCGACTTCACGGTTTACCCGTCGTTCGCGGATGTGCTCTACCTCAGTCACTACCCGCTGTTGGTCGCGGGCGTGATCCTGCTGATCCGGCGGCGCACACCGGGCCTCGACCTGCCGTCTTTACTGGACGCGGCGGTGCTCGCCGTCGTCGCCGGCATGGCGTCGTGGCTCTACCTGATCGGCCCGCAGGCGCGGCTGACCTCGCCCGCGCTGGTGAAGATCGCGTCGATGCTCTACCCGATGATGGACCTGGCGCTGTTCGTCGTGGCGCTGCGGCTGATCTTCGGCGCCGGGCCGCGGCCGCGCGCGTTCCTGCTGCTCACCGGCAACCTGCTGATGATCCTGACCGCGGACACGCTGTACGTGGTGCAGCGGCTGGACAACAGCTATCAGGCGGGCAACTTCCTCGACGCGATCTGGCTGTCCGGCAACCTGATGATGGGCGCCGCGGCACTGCACCCGACGATGGCGCGGCTGGTCGACCGCGCGGTGGTGAAGGAGTCCGGGCTCAGCCGCGGCCGGATCATCGCGCTCGTCTCGGCCGCTCTGGCCGCGCCGGTGCTGATGCTGCTGCACGACGTCAGCGAGTCGCGGCAGGACGTCCTGGTCATCGCGGCCGGGTCGGCGCTGCTGTCGTTGCTGATCATCGCCCGGCTCGCGGGGCTCGTGGCGGACCAGCGCCGGCTCGCGATCACCGACGGCCTGACCGGCCTGCACACCCGCAGATTCTTCGAGGCACAACTGCCGTTGGAGATAGCGCGGGCGCGGCGGGCCGACGGGTCCGTCGCCGTGTTCATCATCGACGTCGACCGGTTCAAGTCCATCAACGACAACTACGGCCATCCCGCGGGCGACCAGGTGCTGATGGAGGTCGCGTCGCGGCTGCGGTCGGCGTCGCGGGCCGGTGAGGTGCTGGCGCGCTACGGCGGCGAGGAGTTCGCGCTGCTGGTGCCGGACGCCGGGCCGGCCCGGCTGTCGACGATCGGCAACCGCCTGCGGGAACGCGTGGCGGCGTCGCCGATCCCGGTGGACGGCGACGTGCACCTGGCGGTGACCGTGTCGGTCGGCTCGGCGAGCTTCCCGATCCACGGCGAGGGCCCGGACGAGCTGGTCGTGATCGCCGACCGCGCCCTGTACGCGGCGAAGGCGGCCGGGCGCAACCGGATCGCGGTGGGCCCGGAGCCGCTGCCCGCGGTCGACCCGGACACCGACGGCGCGATGGCCGAGTTCCTGTGCCAGGTGGCGGACCGCGTGGACGGGTGGCTGCACCGGTACGACCACAGCCGCGCGGTGAGCCGGTGGGCCGGGGTCGCCGCCGCGGAGTTCGGGCTGGACGACTCGACGATCCGGGTCGCGCAGCTCGCCGGCCGGTTGCACGACATCGGGAAGATCATCATCCCCGAGGTGGTGCTGACCAAGCCCGGCGCGCTGTCCGACGAGGAGTGGCGGCTGCTGCGCCAGCACCCGGACTTCGGCTACCGCCTGGCCCGCATGGTGCCCGGATTCGCCGGTGTCGCGCACGTCATCCGGCAGCAGCACGAACGCTACGACGGCGCCGGGTATCCGGACGGGTTGCGCGGCGCGGACATCCGGGCCGAGGCGCGGATCCTGTCCGTGTGCGTGGCCTGGGCGGCGATGCGCTCGCACCGTCCACACCAGACCGCGATGGACGAGAACCGGGCGCGGCGCGAGCTGTGGAACGGGCGCGGCAAGCAGTTCGACCCGGACGTGGTCGACCTGTTCCTCGATCTGCACACGCAGAGCGCGATCGGCACAATGCGCACCCCAGGCCTGCAGGTCCACGAGCCGGTCTACCCAGGCGACTGGCGAGCCTGAACGGCCAACTCACCGGGGCTGGGTGGGCAACACGCGCGTGTTGCCCGTCCAGCCCCCGCGTGTTCCCCAGTCGGCACCCCTGAGTTCTCAATTCGACGAAGGTCGGATGCCATGATCGGGTCGGGCTGGCATTGTGTGCGCCATGAGCACGACCCCTGAGTACGCGGTGCCTGCGCGGGTGGACAGCCCGGAGCGCCACCCGGCCCCGAAGTCGCCCCTGGCCAGGTGGATGCTGGCGCAGCGGGTTCAGCCGGTGGGGCCGGAGAGCGAAGAGGCGCACGCGAAGCCGCAGGCCTGGTGGAAGGTCATGTGCCTGACGGGCGTGGACTACTTCTCCACCCTGTCCTACCTGCCCGGTATCGCCGTGCTCGCCGCCGGCGCGCTGTCGCCGCTGGCGACGTTGCTGATCGTCGCGCTGACGTTGCTCGGCATGCTGCCGATGTACCGGCGGGTCGCCCACGAGAGCCCGCACGGCCAGGGCTCGGTGGCGATGCTCGAGGACCTGCTGCCGTTCTGGCGCGGGAAGATCTTCGTACTGGTGCTGCTCGGGTTCGTCGCGACGAGCTGGATCATCACGATCACGCTGTCCGCCGCGGACGCCTCGGTGCACGCGCTGGAGAACCCGTACGTGCCGGAGTCGTTGCACGGCACGGAGATGATCGTGACCATCGTGCTGCTGCTGATCCTCGGCGGCGTGTTCCTGATGGGCTTCAGCGAGGCCGTCGGCGTGGCGATCCCGCTCGTCGGTGTGTTCCTCCTCCTCAACGCCGTGGTCGCGGTCGTCGGGCTCGGCAAGCTGATCGCCGAGCCGGCGTCGGTGCAGAGCTGGCTGGACGCGCTCACCGCGGGCGGCGGCGGGTTCAGCGGGGTGATCGGGCCGGCGATCCTCGCGTTCCCCGCGCTGGTGCTGGGCCTGTCCGGCTTCGAGACGGGCGTCAGCATGATGCCGCTGGTCAAGGCCGAGGGCGACACGCCCGAGAAACAGCTGGAGAGCCGCGTCCGCAACACGCGCAAGCTGCTCACCGCGGCCGCGCTGATCATGTCGGTGTACCTGATCGCGACGAGCCTCATCACGACCGTGCTGGTGCCGCAGGACAAGGTGGCGCCGGGCGGACCGGCCAACGGGCGTGCGCTCGCGTACCTCGCGCACGAGCTGCTCGGCGAGGCGTTCGGCACGGTCTACGACATCAGCAGCATCCTGATCCTGTGGTTCGCGGGCGCGTCCGCGATGGCCGGTCTGATCAACATCGTGCCGCGCTACCTGCCGTCCTACGGCATGGCGCCGGAGTGGGGTCGCGCGGTGCGGCCGGTCGTGCTCGTGTACACCGCGATCTGCATCCTGATCACGGTCATCTTCAAGGCGGACGTCAACGCGCAGGCGGGCGCGTACGCGACCGGGATCCTGGCGATGATGGTGTCCGGCAGCATCGCCGTGACGATCTCCGCGTGGCGGCACAAGCAGCGCGGCGCGACGATCGGGTTCACCGTGCTGACGCTGATCCTGCTCTACGCGCTGGCGGAGAACGTCATCGAGAAGCCGGACGGCATCACGATCTCCGCCGGGTTCATCCTCGGCATCGTGGTGATCTCGCTGATCTCCCGCGTCTCACGCACGACCGAGCTTCGCGTCGACGCGATCGAGTTCGACGAGCCCGCACGCCGGTTCATCACCGACACCATCGCGCACGACGGCGCGATCACGCTCATCGCGAACCGGCGGCAGGCCGGTGACAAGGCCGAGTACGACGCCAAGGAGGCCGAGCAGCGCGGCATGAACCCGGTGCCGGGCGCGGCGGACGTGATCTTCCTGGAGATCGACATCACCGACCCGTCGCAGTTCTCCAACGTGCTGTGCGTGCGCGGCGTCGAGGTGGACGGTCACCGCGTGCTGCGCGCCAACGCCCCGGCCGCGCCGAACGCGATCGCGGCGATCCTGCTGGCGTTGCGCGACGCCACGGGAGTGCGGCCACACGCGCACTTCGAGTGGTCGGAGGGAAGTCCGCTGGGACACCTGTTCCGCTACCTGATCCTCGGTCGCGGCGACACTCCCCCTGTGGTGCGCGAAATCCTTCGTACGGCCGACGAAGACCCCGCGCGCAGGCCAGGTATTCACGTAGGCTGACCCCCGTCCGACAGATGGGGGAGGACAGCCATGTTTTCCTTGGCACGCAAGGTTTTGGTCTCAGCCGTAGCGTTAGCGACTGTCGCAGTAGGACTGGTACCTCCCGCGGCAGCAACGACTTCCACCATCCGGCCGGTGCGCCAGTGCGCCGACCTGGTCCGTGACTTCGACATCCCGAACGCGAAGACGCACGTCAAGTCCGCGGTCGTCGTCCCGAAGGGCGCCGAGGCGGAACACTGCGACGTGCGCGGCACAATCGAGCCGGACATCGGCTTCCAGGTGAAGCTGCCGGTCAGCACCTACCAGGGCCGGTACCTGCAGTACGGCTGCGGCGGCTTCTGCGGAATCTTGTTCCCGGCGCCGTTCCCGAACTGCGGTCCTGGTTCCGGTGACGCGGCGGTAGCGGTGACCAACGACGGTCACCAGGCACCCGACCAGTTCGGCTTCGACACCACGTGGGCCAAGACGAACCAGGCGGCCCGCGACGACTACTTCTACCGAGCGCCGCACGTAGTGTCCAAGGCCGCCAAGCAACTCATCACCACCTACTACGGCACCGCCCCACGCAAGTCCTACTTCAACGGCTGCTCCAACGGCGGCCGCGAGGCACTGCTACTGGCGCAGCGCTACCCCGACGACTTCGACGGCATCATCGCCGCCGCGCCGGGCAACTACTTCGGCCCACTGGTCGCCTACCAGGCCTGGCTGGCCAGGCACGCGATCCCGGACGCCAAGCTAACCCCGTTGCACAACGCCGTAATGGCCGCGTGCGACACCCTGGACGGCTTGGCGGACAACCAGATCGACGACCCGCGGCGGTGTTCGTACGACCCGGCCAAGCTGCTGTGCGCCGACGCCGACCAAGCCTCCTGCCTGACGCAGCCCGAGGTGGACAACGTGCGCGCCCTGTACGCGGGCCCCACCGACGAGCACGGCAAGCGGCTATACCCAGGCGGCGAGCCGTACGGCGGCGAACTGGCGTGGGCGGGCTGGGTCACACCGATCCCGGAGTTCGGCGGCTCGATCTCGGCTCTACTAGCCGACAACGCCCTTCGAAACCTGACATACCCGATCGGCAAGCCGCACTCTTCGTTGCAGGACTTCAAGTTCACCGTGCCCGAACTACGCCGCTTGGAGCCGGAGTTGGTCAAGGCGAACGCACTGAGCCTCGACCTACGCCGCTTCCAACGCTCCGGCGGCAAACTGATCCTGTGGCACGGGGCGAGCGACGAGGCCATCCCGTTCGCCGGCACACTCGACTACTGGCAACGCCTGACGCACGGCCTCCCCCAGAACTGGGCGCGCCTGTTCGTAGTGCCAACGATGTACCACTGCCAGGGCGGCTCAGCTCTGACCGACTTCGACCCAACGGCAGCCCTGGTGGCCTGGGTCGAGCGCGGCACCACGCCGAGCAGAATCATCGCCGAGGGTCGCGACGCACAGGGCAACGTCAAGCGCACCCGCCCGGTGTTCCCCTATCCGCTGACCGCCAGGTACGACGGCACCGGCAGCATCGACGACGCGTCGAACTTCCTGCCGTACCGCCCTTCGGTGAGCAATGACAAGATCCACTGGGCAGGCGAGAACCTGTACTACAAACCGGGCCCGGTAGCCCCATAACGGTCGAGGGCGTCGAGGATCGCGCGTTCCATGCTCGAACTCTCCTCGGCGATGTGCCCGGCGTCGTTCAGAATCACCAGTTCGGCGTCGGGCCACCCCTTCTTGATCTCCCAAGCGGTATCCAACGGCCCGCCAAGGTCGTTGCGCCCGTGGATGAGCATGCCCGGAATCCCGCTTAGTTTGCCGATGTCCCGCATCACCTGGTCCTCTTCGAGGAAGCAGTAGTTCCCCCAGTAGTGCGTCACAAGGCGTGCGAACAGGTACCGGAAAGTCCGCGTCCGCGAACCGCCCGGTGAACTCGTTGTCGCCGCCGGTGACCGTGGCAAGGTCCCACTTGCACCAGTCCCAGGCGGCTTTGGCGCGTACCTCCGGGTCTTCGTCGTTGAGCAGCTTCTGGTACGCGGCGGGCAGGTTGTCCTGCGTTCCGGGCACGCCCGCTTGAAACTTCTCGAAGTGGTCGGGAAAGAAGATCCGCAGCCCGCCAGTGATCCACTCGAACTCGCAGCGCCGACTGGCCGTAACGGCCGGAATGACCAGCTCGGTCACCCGCTCCGGGTACTGCTCGGCGTAGACGAGCGCAAGGGTCGACCCCCACGAGCCACCCATCACGAGCCACTTCTCGATCCCCAGCGCTTCCCTCAACTGCTCGATGTCCTTGATCAGGTGCGCGGTCGTGTTGGTGGCAAGATCCGTTTTCGGACCACCTGCACTGGGCGTGCTACGCCCACATCCGCGCTGGTCGAACAGCACTATCCGGTACCTCTCCGGGTCGAAGTACCGACGCATGGACGGCCGCGACCCGGATCCGGGCCCGCCGTGAAACACCACCGCGGGCTTGCCGCGCGGGTTGCCGCTGACCTCCCAGTACATGACGTTGCCGTCGCCCACAGCGAGCATGCCGTGCTCGTGCGGCTCGATCTCCGGGTACACATCGCCTCCGATCTAACAGTGCTGTTAGATTAGCGCGGTGCTAGGGACCCAGCTACGCCATTTGCTAGAGCTGCTGGACGGTGACGTCATGAAGATCTACTCGGAACTAGGGCTCACCGACCTGCGGCCTCGGTACGTCCCCGTGGTGCGCGCGCTGCGTTCGTCTTCGGGTCTGTCGATCCGCGATCTGGCGACCGCCCTGGGGGTCACGCACAGCGCGGCCAGCCAGACGGTCAACCAGATGGCGAAGGACGGCCTGGTAGAGCTGCGACCGGGTTCCGATGCGCGACAACGAATCGCCCAACTGACGCCGCGAGCACTGGCGTTGATCCCGATCATGGATGCTGAGTGGGCCGCGACGGAGGCCGCGCGGGCAGAGTTCGACGCGGAGCTCGCGTACCCGCTGTCGCAGCTGGTGGCGGAGGCCATCGAACTGCTGGAGCGCCGGCCGTTCCGCGATCGGATCCGCTACGAGGGGCCAGCGGCGCCGGGCTGAGGCGGCCACAGATCCGGGGTTGGTGAGGCCCCTGGGATTGTCGGACCTTGGCGCTACGGTCGGCTGGGGGTGTGTCGGCGCGCCGTGGTTGTGAGCTGCCCCCGTATCTCAGGCTAGCGATGGGGACCGACAGTTCCGGGGCCGGCGGTTTTGGGTGCGGGAAGGTACGGCTCGGGGTGCGGGAAGGTACGACTCGGGGTGCGGGAACGTACGACTCGCGCGGGGCTGGGTGGGCGACACGCGGGGGCGGAGCGGGCGACGCGCGGTGCGAAGTGCGGACTCGCGGGGCTGGGATGACGACTCGCCGGGGCTGGGATGAGGACTCGCCGGGGCTGGGATGAGGACTCGCGCGCATCGGGTGCGGGGGCGTCAGACTCGGGGGCGAGAGCGTCAGACTCGGGGGGCGGGAGCGTCAGACTCGGGGGTCCGGACGGTAAGACTCGCGGTCGGAACGTACAGCTCAGGGGGCGGGAAGGTACGACTCGCGCCCGGTTGAGGCCCCCGGTGTCGCGCGAGGCGCGGAGCGCGAGCCGTTTGGGCATCTACCGCACGAGCGACCGACACGAAGGCGACCACGTACGGCACCGGCACGAAAGCTGGCGACCACGTACGGAACCGGCAGCCAAGCGAGCGACCACTTACGGAACCGGCAGCCAACGAAGCGACCATGCACGGGACCGGCAGCCGAGGAAGCGACCACGCACCCAGAGTGGGGCGCGTCTGGTGACCCACTACGAAAGCGATTGGGGCTTGACTTGGGGTGCGGCGTGGTAGCCCTTGTTGGGCCGGCAGATCTTGAATCTGCCGGCGGAGCCGGCCCACCACGCCGCGAGGGGCCCCAAGTCAAGCCCCAATCGCGGCGCCGAAGGCGCCCCCGGAAGACGCAGCGCCCCACGACACCGGCAGCCAACAAAAGGCGACCACGCACGAAACCGGCAGCCAACCAAGCAACCACGCACGGGACCGGCAGCCAAAGACACGCACGCAACCGCCAGCCAACCACCCACGCACGCAACCGGCAGCCAAGCGACCGCGCACGAAGCAGCTGAGCAGATCTAGCGGAACCCTCAGGCCTTACCGCGCTTAGCTATCTCATCGATGACCGCAGACTGCGACTCGATGACCTTCCCGGCCAGCACCCGCGACCCGGCATGGATCCCCTTGGCCTGCGCGTCCTTGGCCATAGCCACGCCACTACGCAGGTGCTTGGCCAGCGTGGGCAGGAACAACTGGTCGAAGGCCGGCCCCGACGCCTTCGAAAGAGCCTCGACATCCCGAGCCGTCAACATCCCGGCCATGGCGTGCGTGGCCTTGGCATCATCCCCAGGCACCTGGATGTTCCACGACTTGAGGTACGCGGCCATCTGGTCGACCTCGGCAGACTCAGCGTTGGCGATCTGGTCCGCGATCCCGGTCACGAACGGATCAGTAGACCGCGAGGCCGCAAGCCCGGCGATCTCAATGGTCTGCCGATGATGCGGAATCATGCGCAAGGAGAACGTAGCGTCCGCCTCGTTCGCGGTCGCCTCCTCCGCCCCGCCGAACGTCGAGCACCCGGCAGTCAACAGAGTCAGCAGCCCGATCAAGAAAACGAGCGCGCGCATCCATCCTCCTCAGCGGTCTCCTCGCCGAGGGAGTACGGACCACCGAGGTCAGCGGTTCACTTCCGGGACGACGCGCGCTGCGCCAACGACTCCCAGACCGCGTACACGGCCTGCCAAACGAGCGAAGCGCCGGACCGACGAGGCTCCAGGTCCTCCCCCTCGTCCAGAGCGAGCAGCGACCGCACCACGGCGATCACCACGTCGGGATGCCCAAGCGGCAGCGGCGACTCATCACCGTGCGCCGCGACAACCCGGACGTCCACCCCCTCCGCCGAGAGATCCGGCACCTCCGGATCAACGAGCAACACGGCACGGATCAGCTCCCGATGCCGCGAAGCCAGCGAGAGCACCTCCGCGGCGATAGGCCCGCTCGTGACTATGTCGAGCGAAGCCTTGTCCCGCCGGTGCCGCGTAAGAACTTCATCCATTGTGGACACCCAGGCGGGCGCAGCCGGAGCGCGCAGCCAGACGACGCGCAGGTGCTCGGTGAGCTCCCGCCACGTCGCCGGGATCTCGCCGTGGCTGCCCGCGCCCGCGGGGTCGATCACGAGCACGGTCGGCGCGTGGGGCGGCCCTTCTACGACCACACCAGGTCCCGCCGCGCGCTGCGGTTCGTCGAAGTCGCGCATAAGACCTCCTCGCGCACCGGTATACCCAGGAATTCACCGGAACCAACACCCGGAATGTGAGTCCTTGACCCCTTTCCGGAGTCAGGTTTATGGTCTAGACCACAACTGGATCGGTGCCCTGCACCGGTTCCCGCCCCTGCTCGGGGTCCACCCCGCCTGGGAACAGTCCAGAAGGAGCTTCACCATGCCTTGGAAACGAAAACTCGCTGTGATCGCAGGGTTAGCTCCCCTGCTCGTTTTCACCCTTCCGGCCGTCACGGCCAGCGCACACGGTTACGTGTCCTCACCTGCGAGTCGGCAGGCGCAGTGCGCGCAGAAGACCGTCTCGTGCACCGGCGGCGCCCAGTGGGAGCCGCAGAGCGCGGAAGGCCCCAAGGGGCAGTTCTACTGCAGCGGTGGCCGCGACGACTTCAAGGAACTCAACGACGACAACAAGGGCTGGAAGGTCTACGACGTCGGCACCTCGGTCCAGTTCCGCTGGACGTTCACCGCGTACCACCGGACGCGCGACTACGAGTACTACATCGGCGGCACCCGCGTCGCGTTCGTCGACGGCGGCAACGCCGCACCGGTCGACCCGGTCGTGCACACCGTGAACCTCAGCGGGTTCAGCGGACGGCAGAAGATCATGGCCCGCTGGAACATCGGCGACACGGTCAACGCGTTCTACTCCTGCATCGACGTGAACATCGGCGGTGGCGGCAACCCGACACCCCCGACCACCACGACGACGAAACCCCCGACGACGACCACGACCACCACGCCGCCGCCCGCCGGTGGCACGTGGGCTCCGAACACGTACTACGCGACCGGCGCGACCGTGACCTACAACGGCTCGACGTACCGCTGCCGCCAGGCGCACACCTCGCTCACCGGCTGGGAGCCGCCCAACGCCCCGGCACTCTGGGAGAAGATCTGAAACCCATGCGGCACAACCTGATCGCGACGTTCGCCGCGGTTCTGGTGCTCGCGGGATGCGGCGGTGGGCAGACGCCCGCCGCCGCACCACCCGCTACCGGTGCCAAGGTGTCGTCCACGCACAACGACGCGGACGTCATGTTCGCGCAGATGATGATCGCGCACATGGAACAGGGCGTGGACATGGCGCAGGTCGCGAAGGCCAAGTCCACCCGCCAGGACGTGAAGGACTTCGCGGGCGCGGTCGACGCGACGCAACGCGACGAGCTGACCACGTTGAAGAGCTGGCTGCAGACCTGGGGTGTGCCGACCACGACGGACCACAACCCGAACGCGCACGCGCACCACGGCGGCCTGCCGCTCATCGACGAGAACACGATCAGGAACCTGGGGAACCTCAGCGGCACGGAGTTCGACGCCACCTACATCAACCTGATGAACGGTCACCAGGGCGGCGCGGTCGAGATGGCGCGCACGGAGCTGAAGGACGGCTCGAACCCCGAACTGAAGGCGTACGCGGACCGCGTCGCCCAGTCCAGGCAGGCCCAGGTCGGCCGGCTGATCGGGATGGTCAACGGTTCGTAAGCGTTTGGTCAGCGCCCCGGCGTGAGGTGTCCGCATGGACATCCTCATCTCGGGCGCGGGCATCGCCGGCCCGTCGCTCGCCTTCTGGTTGCGGCGGTTCGGGTTCGCCGTCACCGTCGTCGAGCGCGCACCGGCGCCGCGCGACGGCGGCCAGGCCGTGGACTTCCGCGGCACCGCGCACATGACCGTGTTGCGCCGCATGGGCCTGCTCGACGAGATCCGCCGTCAGCAGACGACCCCGGCCGACATGGTGTTCGTCGACGAGCACGGCAGGCGCCGCGCCGTGCTGCCCGCCGAGTTCACCGCCGGCGAGGTGGAGATCCTGCGCGGCCGGCTGTCACGGATCCTTTACGAGGCCACGCGCGACGACGTCGAGTACCTGTTCGGCGACACGATCACGTCGCTCGCCGAGGACGAGTCCGGGGTCGACGTCACGTTCCAGCACGCACCGCCCCGCCGGTTCGGGCTGGTGATCGGCGCGGACGGCATGCACTCCGCCGTGCGCGGGCAGGTGTTCTCCGGTCGACTCGACTTCCTCGGCTACCACGTCGCCGGCTTCGCCTCCGACGGGCACGAGTACTGCAACGTGCCCGGCAGGCTCATCGGCGACGGACTCATCATCTTCAAGTCCGCGGAGCTGACCTACGACCGCCGGGATCTGCTGGCACAGAAGGAGATCGTGGCGGACGCGTGTGCCGGGGTCGGGTGGCGCGTCCCGGAGATCGTCCGGACGATGTGCGAGTCGGACGACTTCTTCTTCGGCCCGGTCAGCCGGTTGCGCATGGACCGCATCACGCGCGGGCGCGTCGCGTTGATCGGCGACGCCGCGTATGGCACGACGTTCGGTGGCATGGGCACGGGGCTCGCGATCGTTTCCGCTTACGTGCTGGCGGGTTCGCTTGCCACCCACCGGTCCCACACCGAGGCGTTCGCGGAGTACGAATCCCTCGTGCGGCCGTATGCCAAGGGGTGTCAGGGAAATCCCGGCCCGTTCCTCGCTCCGGCGACGAAACCCGGACTCTGGTTGCGGAACCGGCTGTTCGGCGTCATGGCGCGGTTGCCGCTGGAGGGCATGTTCGCGCGGATGGACATCAAGGCGGCCAACAACATCACGCTTCCCGACTACGCTCGTCCACCTCAAGTCCGGTGAGCACTCAGGAAGTCCCCGATCAGCATGGCGCAGTGGTCCGGCTCCTCCATCCACGGCTCGTGCCCGCCGGGCACTTGTTCGAACCGTCCGCGCGGCATCCGGGCAACGCACTCCGCCGCACCGATACCGAAACCGTCCTGCTCACCGAGGACAACCAGGACCGGTGGCCACATGGCCGCGAGCTCGGTGCCGGAGAGCACGTAGCGGGACGGCCGCGCGCCGCGGAACATCTCGCGCAGGTAGGTCGACACGGTCGTCCCGAACGCGCGGCGCCGCACGCCGAGATACGTCGCGCGGATCAGTTCGGGCGGCATCGCCTCCACGGCCGTACGGCCGACCGTGCCGCTCAGGATCTTGCGGTACGACCGATCGGGTTTCGGCATCCCCAGCAGGGCGGGGCCCAACGCCGGTCGCGCGAGGATCCGCAGGCCGGGCAGCTCGGCGCCGAACGCGACGGCGGGCGTGCCGACCGCCACGAGCGATCGCACGCGCTCAGGCGCGTCGAGGGCGAGGAACAGGCCGAGCATCGCGCCCTGGGAGTGGCCGATCACGTGAACTGCGCCGAGACCAAGCTCGTCCAGGACGCCGCCGAGTGCGGTCGCGAACCAGGCCCGCAGGTCGACACCGCGGAAGTCGACGCCGCTGGACTCACCGTGTCCGGGCATCTCCAGCGCCACCAGGCGGCGGCCGGGCAGCCGCGCGAGCAGGGGTGCCCAGTGCGCCACGCCCAGGCTGAAGCCGTGCAGCAGCAGGACCGCCTCGTTCCCCTCGCCGACCTCGAGTGCCCGAAGGCGCACCTCAGGCCCGGCGAGCCGAATCCATCGGCTTCGTGGTCGCAGCCCGTAGCAGGCGAAGGCACCGGCCTCGGCCTGCTCGAACGCCGTGGCGGGCACTGAGTCGACGCGCATCGCGGCACCTCACTTTCAATAGAGGCTGCCTCTATTGGATATGGGTAAGGTATGTCGCGTGGAGGAAGTGGTCAAGCCAAGACGGGCCTACAACACGTCACTGCGGGCCGAGCAGGCACGGCAGACCCGGCGCCGCATCGCCGAGGCCGCCCGCCGCCTGTTCGTGGCGCGCGGCTACCACGTCGTGACGATGGCCGAGATCGCCGCCGAGGCCGGGGTCGCCTACCAGACCGTCTACGCCGTGTTCGGCAACAAGAAGCGGGTGGCGCACGAGATCATCTGGACCACGTTCGACGTCGAGGGCGTCCACCACCTGATCGCCGAGGCGACCGCGGCCCCCGACCCCGAGACGTGGCTGCGGTCGGCGGCGCACATCTCCCAGGTCGTCAACGAACGGCTCGGCGAACTGCTGCGCTTCCTGCAGGAGTCGGGAGATCCGGAGCTCCAGGCCGAGCACCGGGACGTCGAGTCGCGGCGGCGGGACCAGCAGCAGCACTTCGCGGAACTGCTGGCCGGCAGCGGGCGCCTCACGCCGGGCCTGTCCGAACAGGAGGCGCTCGACGTGCTCTGGACGATGACCGGCAGCCACCTGTACCAGGAACTCGTTGTCCGGCAAGGGTGGTCGGCGCAGCGGTACGAGGAATGGCTCGGCGACGCCCTCATCGGACTGCTCCTCAGCCGGGGGGCCTGACCGGTCGCTCGTCCTCCGCGAGCCTGCGCAACGCGGCGTCCACCTGGTCCCGCGCGGCGTCGTGCATCCACCCCGGCCCGGTCTCCAGCACGGCCTGTTCCAACAGCCGGCGTGCCTCGCCGAGATCACCGCGCCGCCGAGCCAGCTCACCGAGACCGGCGTGCGCGAGCGCGCGAGTGGCGGCCAGGCCGGCGCGGCGCGCGAGTTCGAGAGCCAGCTCGTAGTCCCGTTGTGCCGCAACGAGATCACCGAGCAACACCAGGCGGTCGGCCCGGCGGCAGCGCAGCTCCGCGAGCTCCTCCGACGCACCGAGCTCGGTGACGACGGTCAGGGCCTCGTCGGTCAGTGCCAGTGCCTCGGCCGGGTCGGTGGCGATGTTCGCGAGCGCGTCCAGGCCCTGTGCCATGCCCCAGCGTTCGCCGATCGAACGGAACTTCTCCAGCGCCTCGAGGCAGGCTCTTTGCGCGTACTCGCGGTCGCCGTGGATCAGCCACGACGTGTAGCCGGTGCTGAACCCCAGCAGCCCCTGCAGCCACGGGTCGCTGCTCGACTCGATCTCGGCCTTCAGCGCGATCTCCGGGGCGTCCGCCTTCGGTGGACCGGCCAGCATCGCCCACGCCACCAACACGAACGGCTGGCGGATCGGGCCGGTGAGCTGCGGCAACAGGCCCATCACGCGATCCGGCGCGCCGTACGCGGCGACGATCAGGTACTCCTCGGTCGGCGCCGGTTCCAGCGACTCCAGCAGCCGGACGGCGAGCGGCACCACCTCGGTCCGCACCCCGCGCAGGTACCAGTACCAGGACAGCTCGCGGAACAGGTCCGCGGCCAGGTCGGGCGCCGCGGACACCGCCCAGTGCAGCGCCGCCCGCAGGTTGGCGTGCTCGGCGTGCAGCCGGTCCAGCCACTCCAGCTGGGTCGACTTCCGCAGGTGCTGGTCCGCCGCCGCCGCGAGCGACAGGAAGTACGAAGCGTGCCGCCGGGCGACGGAATCGGCGTCCACCAGCCGTTCGGCACAGAACGCGCGGATCGTCTCCAGCATGCGGTAGCGGCCGTCGGTCACCTCGACGAACGACTTGTCCACCAGGCCCGCCAACAGGTCCAGCACATCGCCGGAGTCGGACACGGCCTCGGCCGACGAGAGCGTCGCACCTCCGGCGAACACCGACAGCCGCGCGGCGAGGTCCTGTTCCTCCGGCGAGAGCAGGTCCCAGCTCCACTCGACCACCGCGCGCAGCGTCTGGTGTCGCGGCGCGACCGTCCTGGGGCCGCGGGACAACAGCCGGAAGCGATCGTCCAAACGGGACTCCAGCTCGGCCGGCGTCAACGTGCGCAGGCGGGCGGCGGCCAGTTCGATGGCGAGCGGCAGACCGTCCAGGGCCGCACACACCCGGTGCACCGAGTCGTCGACCACCAGGCCCGGCCGCACCGCCGCCGCGCGGTCGGCGAACAGCCGCACCGACGGTTCCGGGGCCAGCGGCGGCACTGCGCACAGGGACTCGCCCGTGATGCCGAGCGCCTCCCGGCTCGTGGTCAGCACGCGCAGGTCCGGGCAGGCGGCGAGCAGGTCGAACACCAGCCGCGCGACCTCGTCGACCAGGTGCTCGCAGTTGTCCAGCACCAGCAGCACCTTGCGGTCGGACAACGCGGCGACGAGCCGTTGCAACGGGTCCTGCGGCAGCGCGGACTCACGGAGTCCCAAGGCGCCGAGCACGGCCTGCGGCACGGCGGACCGCACCGGCGCCAGGTCCACGAAGCATGATTCGCGCAGGTCACGGGTGGCGGCCTCGATCGCGAGCCGTGTCTTGCCCGCGCCACCGGGCCCGGTCAGCGTGACCAGCCGGGTGCTATGGGGCGAGCTTTCCAAGCGGTCAGCGCTTGGAAAGCTCCCTTCATAGCCTTCGAACAGCGAGGCGATGCGGGCCAGCTCGGCGTCGCGTCCGACGAAGCTCGTCAGCTGCGCGGGCAACGCCTGCCGGTGCGCGGTCTCGCCGCGCAGCACGGCGAGGTGCACCTCGGCCAGCTCGGGCGACGGATCCGTGCCCAGCTCATCGGCGAGCAGGCGACGGGCGTCCTCGTAGACGCTCAACGCCTCCGCCTGCCGCCCGGCCGCGTACAGCGCGCGCATCAGGTGCCCGCGCAAACGCTCGCGCAACGGAAATGCCGACACCAGCTCCCGAAGTTCGGGCACGAGCGAGGCGCCCTCGCCGAGCTGCAGGTCGGCGGCCACGCGGTCCTCGATCGCGGCGAGCCGCTGTTCCTCCAGCCGCGCGGCCTGCCCCGAGGCGACTGTCACGTCCGCCAACGCCGGCCCGCGCCACAACGCGAGGGCCTCGCGCAGCACGTCGGACGCGGCGCGCGCGTCACCGGCCTCGAGCGCCTGGCGGCCGGCCGCGGCAAGGTGCTGGAACCGGTGTGCGTCCACATCGTCCGGATCGACCACGAGCCGGTAGCCGGCCGGGTGGAACTCGATCGGCGCACCCGAGCCGAGCGCGCGGCGCAGCCGGGAGACCTGGCCCTGCAAGGCGTTCGCCGCGTCACCGGGCGGATCCTCGCCGTACAGCCCGTCGATCAGGCGGTCCGTCGGCACGACATGCCCGGCCTCCAACAGGAGCAACGCCAGCAGCGACCGCGGCCGCGGTCCGCCGAGCGCGACCGGGCCGTCCGCCGAACGCGCCTCCAGCGGGCCCAGGATGCCGAACAACACGCCGCCGATTCTCGCCTATCTTGATCCTCGTGGACGTCCGGATCGCAATACTGGGCCCGTTGCTGGTCACCCACCGGCAACGGGAACTTCGCATTCCGCCCGGACAGCCCGCCAAGGTGCTCGTCGAGCTGTTGCTGCACGCCGGTCAGGTCGTGTCGATCGACCACCTGATGAGCGCGCTGTGGGAGGACGAATCGCCGCCCAGCGCACGGAAAGCCGTGCAGGTGCACGTCTCTCAACTGCGTCGCGTCCTCGCGGACGTGCCGGGCGTGACGCTCACCGGATCCCGGCAGGGCTACCGCGTCGACATCCCCGAGGGCTCGCTGGACCTGCACCGGTTCCGCGAGCTGGTCGCCTCCGGCGACTTCGGTCCGGCGCTCGCGTTGTGGCGCGGCCCGGCGTTGCAGGATCTCGCGGACACCAGCCGAGGCCTGCGCCTGGCCGCCGCGCTGGAGGAGGAACGCCTGGCCGCGGTCGAAACCCATGCCGAGGCCCGGCTCAATGCGGGCGAACACCACGCCCTGGTCGGCCCCCTCACCGCAGAACTAGCAGCTCATCCGCTACGCGAACGTTTGCGCGGCGCCCTGATGCTGGCCCTGCACCGCTCCGGCCGCCAACCCGACGCCCTGGCCGTCTACGCCGAGGGCCGCCGCCTCCTGGCGGACGAACTGGGCCTGGATCCGAGCCCCACCCTCCAATCCCTCCACGCGTCAATCCTCCAAACCCCCGCGAGTTCCCCACTCAGCCCCCGCGAGTTGCCCGTTCAGCCTCCCTCTTTCGTGGGACGCACGGCCGAGATCACCGAACTCCTGGCCGCGCTGGAGCAACACGGAACCGTCGCGGTGCACGGACCGGGCGGCCAGGGCAAGTCGGCGGTCGTGCTGCACGTCGCGCACCGGGTCGCGGACCGCTTCCCCGACGGCCAGCTGTACGCGGACCTGCAGGGCGCCTCCCCCGGCCTCGCACCGCTGCAGCCGGCCGAGGTCGTCCGGCGGTTCCTGCGCGCGCTCGGCACGCCACCGCTCGCCGTGCCGACGGACGCGGCGGAGGCGACCGCGCTGTACCGGTCGGTGCTCGCGCCCCGCAAAGTCCTGGTGGTGCTGGACAACGCGGTGGATGCCGCACAGGTCGTGCCGCTGCTGCCGGGCACCCCGTCGTGCGCGGTGCTGATCACCAGTCGGCGCATTCTGGCCACTGTGGACGGACGCCACCTGGCGCTGGGGCCATTGCCCGAGGCCGAGGCCGTCGAGCTGCTGGAGACCCTGTCCGGCCAGCGCGGTGGCGCCGAGGTGGCGCGCAGCTGCGACCACCTGCCGCTGGCGTTGCGCATCGCGGCGGCCCGGCTGCGCAGCCGGCCGGACTGGACGATGGACACCCTGGCCCGAAGACTCGCCGACCAGCGGCACCGGCTCGACGAGCTGCACTTCGACGACCTCGCCGTGCGCTCCAGCCTGCAGCTGAGCGTCGAGGGACTGCCCGCTGACGCCGTCCGCGCGTTCGCCTTGCTCAGCCGGCTGCACGTCCCGTCCGTGAGCGCCGAGGTCGCCGTCGCGTTGCTGGACGCACCCGAACGCGTGCTGGATCCGTTGGTGGACGCGCGGCTGGTCGAGGCGACCGAGGGCCGGTACCGGATGCACGACCTGATCCGGTTGCTGGGCACCGAGATTCCCGTGGACGCCTCCGAAGCCGCGTTGCAGCGCGCTATGGCGTACTACCGCGACACGCTCGCCGCCGTGCACGCCAGCCTGCGGCCGCACGCGTTCGGCGCGCTGAGCACGGTGTCGCACACCAACACGGTCGATTCGCCGCTGCGCTGGATCACCGAGGAGGCGGACAACCTGCTCGCCGCCGCCCGCGCGGTCGCGGACACCGAGGGGCTCGCGCAGTACGCGCTGACGATCGCGCACATGCTCTACCCGCACCTGTACAAACAGGACCGGACGGCCGACCTGGTCGAGCTCGGCCGGATCGCCGGTGTGGCCGCACAACGTTGCGGTGCAATGGAAACCGCGCTGCTGGTGCAGTCGGCCGCGAACCGCCTGATCGGCGAGTTCACCCTCGCGCGTGAGCAGTTGCGACAGGTGCTGGAGATGCGCGCGGACGACCCGTTCGGCCGCGGCCGCGCGTTGACCGGCATCGGCACGATCCACCGCGAGCTGGGTGAGCTGGACGAGGCGCTCGCGTGTCTCACCGAGGCCGTCTCGCTCGTCGTCGAGCACGGCCCGGACGGCGCCGAACGCGTGGCGTTGAGCGCGCTGGCCCAGGTGCACCAGCTGGCCGGCCGGTACGCGGACGCGCTGGA
This sequence comes from Lentzea sp. NBRC 105346, assembly GCF_030269605.1. Classification (GTDB taxonomy): domain Bacteria; phylum Actinomycetota; class Actinomycetes; order Mycobacteriales; family Pseudonocardiaceae; genus Lentzea. The sequence continues at coordinate 192,838 of NZ_BSTQ01000004.1, read as the reverse complement.
GTGCGCTCAGGAAAGCCTTGCGCTGGCCAGGAAACACGACGACCCGGCGGGCGCGGCGTACGCGCTGGCGTCGGTCGGGCAGGCCCAGCTGAAGCTCGGCGATCCGGACGCGGCGCGCGTCGCGCTGGACGAGTGCGTCGAACTGTGCCGGATCACCGGTGAGCACAACGACCTGTGGCAGGCCCTGTTGTGCCGCTCGGAAGTCGTTGGGGAGCCGGCGGATGCCGAGGAGTGCCTGGCGTTGACGAGTGCGCGCGGTGACCGTTACGGCGAAGGGGCGGCACACCGTCAGCTCGCGAAGCTCCTCGGGGACGAACAGCACGCGAGCCGGGCGGCCGAACTGCTCGGCACGCCCGGCTTGCGTCGGGACAATCTGTTGGAATCAGTGCTCAGTGATCAGCCCCGATGATCAGCCCCAATGATCAGCCACAGTGCTCGAAGCCCGAGGTGTAGCCACCCGAGGTACCGACCTGGCCGCCCCACTTCACGCACTTGCCGGGCGCCTTCTTGCGGATCGGGCCGGCGTAGTAGCCGTAGTCACCCTCGTCCTTCGTGGCCGCGGCGTCCTGCACCTGCAGCATCGCCGAGACCTTCGTCTCCCGGCCGAGGTTGGTCGACTTGACCGTGGTGACGCAGTTGTTGCCGTTGGCCGAGCTGTAGAGCAGGTAGACCTTGCCACCGGTCACGGCGTGCGAGTCGACGACCTTGTAGCCGTCGCCGCAGATCTCCTCCGGCGAGTACGGGTTGCCGGGGTTGCCGTTGCCACCACAGTTCTTGGACTTGTAGGACTTCGAGCCCCAGTACAGGATCTGCGCGCCGTCCCACTTGATCTTCTGCGGGGTGCCGTTCAGCAGCTCCTCGAAGTGCAGGTGCGCACCGGTGGAACCGCCGGTGTTGCCGACGTTGCCGATGGTCTGGCCCTGCGAGACGTTCTGGCCGACCGACACGCGCTGCGCCGAGAGGTGGGCGTAGCGGGTGGTCCAGCCGCCGCCGTGGCTGATCTCGATCCACCGGCCGTAGGACGTGCTGCCCTCGTTGCGGACCTTGGTGACCGTGCCGGACGCCGACGCGACGACCGGGTCGCCCTCGTCACCGTTGCGGTTCAGGTCGACGGCGTTGGCCGGGCTGTGGTTCGTGCGGGTCTGGCCCTCCCAGACCTGGCCGCACGGGAACGGCATCTGGAAGTTGGTGGCGGCGTTGGCCTGCGGGCCGCCGATCGTCAGTACTCCGAGGCTGATCGCGAGGCCCACGCCCGCGGACAGCATCTTGCCGAGCTTCATTACTCTCCCCTTATCCGATGATTCGGCGGACCTTGGTGTACGGGTTGCCGTGGCGGTACAGGTCGCTGATGCGCACGCTCTTGCCGTCGCGCGGCGGAGCGGCTTCCAGGATCTTGTTGTCGCCCAGGTAGATCGCGACGTGCGTGGTCGAGTCCGAGTCGTTGTCCGACCTGCCCCAGAAGACGAGGTCGCCCGGCTGCCGGTTCGCCAGCGCGACCGCGCGGCCCTTCTCGTTCTGCGGACCGGTCCAGCTGCCGATGTCGATGCCCGCGCCCTTCCAGAACGCGTACAGCGTCAGGCCGGAGCAGTCGTAGCCGAGGCGGTTGTAGTCGTCGCCCTGGCTCGGGTCGTTGTCCGGGTAGTGGTGGATGCCGTAGGAGGCACCGCCCTTGCCACCCGCGCCCCAGGAGTAGTTGTATCCCTTGCCCATCTGGGACTTCGCCGCGTCGATGACCCGCTGGATCTTCTGCGCGTTGGTGCCCGTGGCAGGACCGGCCGGGCCGTTGCTGCGGCCGTGGACCTTGGTGTCGTTGCCGTCGTCGATGCCGTCGGTGTCGCACCGCGGCAGCCCCTGCACGAACCCGTCGACGCCGGTCTTGACGTATTGGTCGGGCACCCACAGGTTGTCCGTGGTGAGGTCCCAGATCGTGCCGCCCTCGGCCTGCGCCTGGCACTTCACCGGAACCTGGTCGCCGGCCTGGTACTTGTCGGCGACCGAACCGGGCGCGTTGGCCGCGTCACCCTTGTTCTTGCGGCCGTTGAGGTCCGTCTTCGCCGGGTACTTCTTCGGGCTGGTGCACTTGGGCATGACCATGCCGTCGGAACCGGTCTGCACGTAGCCGTCCGGGATCCACAGGCCTTCGACGGTCAGGTCCCAGATGTCCTTGCCGCCGTACTCCGGCCCCTTGTCCTGGCAGACGATCTTGACCTTGGTGCCCTTGTCGTACATGTCGGCGACGCGCTGCTTGCCGACCGGCACGTTGGGGTCCTTGACCGTGCGACCGTCCAAAGTGGTCGTGATGGGGAACGAACGCACCTCGGCCTGCGCGGGTTGCGCCATCGGCGCCAGCACCGCGACGGCCGCGAGTGCGGTGAGAATCGTCTTCTTCATCGTCAGCACCGGATGTCCGTCTTGCCGCTCTTCTCGTTGGAGCCCCAGCTGATGGTGCCGACGGCGTGCGTGCACTTGGTCAGCGTGTCCGCGCCGCTCGACCAGTTGTCCTTCTTGTTGCCGAAGCAGCTCAGGTCCTCGAGGTCGAACCGCGGGCCCCGGCCGGAGGCGACGCTGACGCACACCTGGAAGTTCGAGTGCGACGAGCGGAAGCCGTCCCACACGTAGGTGTACGACCAGTTCTTGCCGCAGCCCTTGAACTGCTTGACGGAACCGATCTGGACGCCGCCGCTCATGATGGCGCCCGTGTCGCCGATCTTGGTCGACTGCGCGCAGTGCGGGTTCGTCTCCGCCGCGGTGGCGGGCGACGCCGCGAGGACCATGCCACCGACGGCGAGCACACCCGCTCCGAGGACGCTGGCGATCTTGCTGAACATCTTCACTTCCCTTTTCAGTCGGTGACGTATCCGGTCATGGCGCCGACTTTGCTCAGCCGTTCTGACAGTGACCTGACAGTCGCTCCGCGCCCGGTGTCAGCGTTGTCGTCGGTCATTTGGCCGATCTTCAGCGTGTTTTCGCTGGTCAGCGCCACTGACACTTTGCTGACACCTCGTTGTGAGGGCGTGACGGCGGTTACGTTCGCGCGGGGTTGTCAGCGCGCGGTGCGTGCGCGGTAAGCGGGTTTCGCTGTGCTTGCGCCATGTGGAAACGACCTTGGATCGCACCGCTGGGCTTCGTGGTGCTGGTGTTCCTGGCCTTCTCGATCCCGCCGTACCTGTCGCTGGACCCGGCCCGGTCGCGCGTGCCGCCGACGTGGCCGCTGCACTACCCGTTCCTCGTTGTGCACGTGCTGTGCGGTTCGGTGGCGCTGCTGACGTGCGGGCTGCAGGTGTGGCCGTGGTTCCGGTCGCGTTTTCCCTTGTGGCACCGGCGGATCGGGCGGATCTACTTCTTCCTCGGCGTGTTCCCGGCCGGTGTCGCCGGCTTGGTGGTCGGTGCGACCACGCCGTTCGGTCCGGTCGCTCTTGTCAGCAACGTGATGCTGGCCCTGCTCTGGTTGATCACGGCTGTCTGTGGCCTGAGGGCGGCTTTGCAGCGTCGGTTCGGCGACCACCGGCGGTGGATGATCCGCAACTTCGCCCTGACGTTGTCGATCATCAGCAACCGGATCTGGGGTGTGGTGGCGTTCCTGGTGCTGACGCCGGTGCTGCCCGAGGCTTCCGTGGCACAGGCGGTGCCGGGGATCGCGACGTGGCTCGGGTGGACCGTGCCGCTGCTGATCAGCCAGTGGTGGCTGGACCGAAAGAAGGTGACGACGAAGCGTCGTCAGCCGGTAACTTCCAGTGCATGAAGCTGCTTGTCGCGCTGTCGCTGTTGTTCGCTTTGACCCCGGCCGCCCACGCTTCGCCCGCGGCCCGCTGCGACTTCATCCCGACGCCGGACCGGCCGGCGGCGCGTCCGGTGCACCCGCCGTCACCGCACGCGCCGTCGTCCGGCACCGTCCGCGTCACGATCTTCACCAACTACGGCACCGTGGTCGCATCATTCGACCGCGCCAACGCCCCGTGCGGCGTGCACAACTTCGCGCACCTCGCGCGCAGCTTCTTCTACACGCACACGCAGTGCTTCCGGCTGACGAACTACGACCGGCTCGGCGTGCTGCAGTGCGGTGACCTGATCCGGGCCGAGGAGGGCGGGCCCGGCTACCGGTTCGCCGACGAGGTCACCGGGCGTGAGACGTATCCGCGCGGCACGATCGCCATGGGCAACCAAGGGCCCGGCACCAACGGCAGCGAGTTCTTCATCGTGCACTCCCAGGCGTTGATCCGGCCCGTCTACACCGTGCTCGGGCACGTCGTGCGCGGGATGGACGTGCTCGACCGGATCGTCGCGGCCGGGATCGTGCCGGGGCCGAACGGTGAGCCGGACGGGCTGCCGCGCAAGCCGGTCCGGATCTATCACGTGATCGCGGCCTGACGACATCCGGTCCTGACGCTCAGTCGCGCTGAAAAAGAATTGGGCCAGCCACGCAAGGAACTGCGACAGCGTTCCCGGATAACTCATCCAGGCGTCCGCATGCTGGTACCGCCCGTCCAAATTCACGCCCGCGACAACCGGAATGGAAGCGGTCTCGCACACCTGTCAAAAGTCAACCAGAGACCGGCACACCCCTCGGTCGCCTACACCAAAGTTATCTGGTAAAACACCCAGACTTTCCAACCGAGGATCCCGCCTTTGGGCGACTACGAAAGTCGCAGGCCAAGCAAGTGACTGCGAACGAGACGGAAACCGCGCACGTTCCGCCATCCGCAGCAGCGTCACCAAACGGACTTAACCTTCGCTTGAGCATTCCTGTGATCTGCCTCGCGCTCGGGAAGAATTAGAGCAGCTCCCGCGCTTTCCTCACACGAACGGCGGTAGTACCCGCCGGTAAGGTTGAAATAACCCCAGCAAGTCGAGTCGGCCTCTCGGTGTGCCGGCTTATTTCGTGCGCAACAAACGCGCCAACCTCGCCCCCCGGAGGAATGGCTTTGGTACCCGAGTTCGAGCCTGCCAGGCTCGATGACCTAGATCAACTATTGCGACTCTACCGTCGCGTGTACGGCGCCACGTACGCCCTGCCGTTGGGCACCGACCCCGAGGTCATGGCGAAGGAGATCGGCAACCCGACGACGACCTGGCTCGTCGCCCGCGAGCACGGCAAGATCGTCGCCTCCATCATGGGCACGGTCGAGCCGGCCGACCGGATGGGCAAGCTGCAGGGTCTCGTCGTCGACCCGGAGCACCGCGGCGGCGGCATCGCGCACCACGCGGTCGGCCGGCTCGCCGACGTCATGCTCGCTGACGGCGACGTCGACTCGGTCTACGGCACCGCGCGCACCACCGCGACCGCGCCGCAGCGGATCTGCCTGCGCAACGGATTCCACGCGCTCGGGATCTTCCCGAACCTGCGCAAGGCCGAGCGGCACGAGACGATGGCGCTGCTGGCCCGCTACCGCGACGGTGTGCTGGAGAACCGCCACCCGGTGCACAAGGCGCCCGCGAGCCTCGGCCCGCTGCTCAGGACCGTGCACGAGACCGTTGGCCTGCCGGAGTTCCCCGAGCTGGTCCCGGAGACGGAGACCACGTCCGCCGAGAGCTCGGGGCCGATCGAACTGATCGACGCGCCGCAGTTCGTGTTGCGGCACTTCGAGAGCACCATGATCGACCCGGTGCGCCGGTTCTACCCGCTGCACAAGCCGAACGTGCTGCTCGCGGCCGCCGGCGGCGAGTACCAGGTGTACGCGCACCTGAGCCGCAAGGACGGCTACTGCACGTTGATCGGCGCGACCCCGTCTCCGCACGACGTGGCGCCGCACCTCGACAAGCTGATCGACGAGCTGAACGGCTTCGGCGCGTTCTACATCGAGACGCTCGTCCCGCTCTACTCCTTCCACGAGCTGTCCACGTTCCTGGGGCACGGGTTCCTGCCCGTCGCGATGTACCCCGGCATGCGCCGTGACGGCGACGCCTGGCACGACTACGTCGTCATGGCGCGGACCATGCAGCCGCTGGACTTCCGCGGCCTGCAGATCGACGCCGCGTTCCGGCCGTTCGCCGAGCAGTACATCGACCTGTGGACGCAGAAGTTCCTCAACACCAACGGAGTCTTCCGGTGAACCCCCACCTCGGCCCGGTGACCGTGCCGGACCTCGGCGAGCTCGGTGCCGTGCAACGGCTGTGCGACATCGCCGACCCGTACGACCACAGCGACGACGCGCTGTTCCTGCAGGCGATGGACCAGTCGAACCAGTGGCACGCCCGCCGGTCGCCGTTCTTCCGCTCGCTGTGGAACGGCCTGCCCGTCAACCACGTCTCCGAACAGCCCTACGTGCACGCGAACTTCTTCAAGATGCACGAGATCATGTCGATCCCGCACAGCCAGGTCGCGGTGCACGCGACCAGCTCGGGCACGACCGGGCAGAAGTCGCAGATGTTCTGGGACTCCTGGACGCTGAAGGCCGGGCAGCGCATGGTCGCGCGGATCTACGACCACTACGGCTGGATCGACGACCGCGAGCCCGTGCACTACCTGCTCTACACCAACCAGCCGACGCCCAACGTGCAGCTCGGCAGCTCGTTCACCGGCCAGTTCATGACGGACTTCGCGCCGGTCGCGTCGGTCGACTACGGCCTGGCCCACACCGGCAGCGGGCACGAGTTCGACGCGTTCGGCGCCATCCGCGCGCTGCAGCGGTTCGCCGACGACGGCCTGCCGGTGCGGATCTTCGGCTTCCCCGCGTTCCTCAGCTTCACGCTGGACCGGATGCGCGCCATGGGGTTGCCGCCACTGCGGTTGAACGAGCGGTCGCTCGTGCTGTTCGGCGGCGGCTGGAAGACCAACGCGGACAAGCAGATCAGCAAGGCCGACATGCGTGCGAAGATCATCGACCAGCTCGGCATCCCGGACGAGCGGATCCGCGACGGCTACGGCTCGGTCGAGCACTCGATCCCGTACCTCGAGTGCGCGCACCACAACCTGCACGTCCCCACCTGGTCGCGGGCACTGACCCGCGACGTGAAGACGTTGCAGGTCAACGGGTTCGGTAAGCCCGGCTACCTCCAGTTCGTCTCTCCGTACATCACCTCCGCGCCCGCGCAGAGCGTGCTCATGGGCGACCTCGCCGTGCTGCACGAGGAATGCGGTTGCGGTGCCGAGACCCCGTGGTTCGAGATCCTCGGCCGCGCCGGCGTCTCCCGCAACCGATCCTGTGCCGTCGCGGCCGCTGAACTTCTGAAGGGCAAGGCATGAACCAGCACTACTGGCAGGGTGAATGGGTCTCCGACGAGGAGGCCGGGGCGCGGCTCGACACGCTCGAGGAGCGCACGCAGCAGGTGATCGCCGGTCCGCGGCTCAGCCCGCTCACCATCATGGCGGCCGCCGAGCGGCTCATTCCCAAGCTCGAGGACCCGGTGCTGCGGTTCGCACTCAGCCGCCCCGAGCTGGAGCGCAAGGTCACGCGTGAGCTCGGCGGCGTCGACCCGGCTCGCCTGGTGCGTTTCGACTTCCGCCAGCCGACCTACGAGGCGTGGGTGCCGCTCGGCCTGCTCGCGCACGTCACCGCGGGCAACGCCGCGGCGGCCGGTGTGCTCAGCGGCGTCGAGGGCCTGCTCAGCGGGAACCTCAACGTCATCAAGGTGAGCAGCGACGACGACGGCTTCACCGCGAACGTGCTGGCGATGCTGGCGGACGAGGACCCGACCGGCCAGATCGCGCGGCGCCTGATCGTGCTGCACTTCTCGTCGCGCAACCGCGAGTGGCTCAGCCGCATGTGCGGCGCCGCGGACGCCGTGGCCGTGTGGGGCGGCGAGGAGGCCGTCGCGGGTGTCGCGGAGCTGGTCAAGCCCGGCACGCGGCTCGTCGACTGGGGCCCGAAGCTGTCGTTCGCGTACCTCACCAAGGATCACTGGTCCGACGTGGAGACGTTGCGCGCGTTGGCCTACGACATCTGCACGAACGAGCAGCAGGCATGTTCCAGCCCGCAGGTGATCTACCTGGACACCGAGCACGAGGCGGACGTGTTCGCGTTCGCCGAGCGGTTCGGCGTGGCGATGGACCTCGTCGGCCCGCCGTCCATCGAGCCGTCGTCGGCCGAGTGGGCGGAGATCAACAACACCGTCGTCGTGACGCGCCTGGAGGAGCACCTCGGGCTCACCAAGGTCCACTCCGGTGACCACTGGCGGGTGCTCGCGGACACGCGGTCGGCGCTGCGCGCGTCGCCGCTGTACCGCACGGTGTGGGTGAAGCCGTTGCCGCGCAAGCAGATCGCCGCCACGCTGCGGCCGATGCGCCGCTACCTGCAGACCGTCGGGCTCGCCGCGTCGCGGCCCGAGACGGCCGTGCTGGCGCGGATGTTCGTGTCGGTCGGCGCGCAGCGGATCACCGTGCCGGGCGCGATGCAGGACGGCTACAGCGGCGAGCCGCACGACGGCGTTTACGCGTTGCAGCGCTACAGCAACCGCGTCGCGGTGCGGCTGGACGAGCGGTTCGCGCACGACGCCAGCCTCGACGACCTGGACATCGCCGACCAACTCCCGGCACCGCGGGTGGCGGTGACGCCGAAGGCCGAGTTCGAGACGCTGCAGTCTGGCGCGGGCGAGGTGTTCTTCCGCAGCGGCGGCAGCTCCGGCGCGCCGAAGCTGTCCGCGTTCACCTGGGCCGACTACGACGAGCACATGCGCTTCGGCGCCGAGTCGCTGCTGGCCACCGGGCTCGACCCGCGCCGCGACCGGGTGATGAACCTGTTCTTCGGCGGCCACATGTACGGCAGCTTCATCAGCTTCTTCTCGTCGCTGGAGCGGATGGGCGCGGTGCAGTTCCCGATGGGCGGCGAGTGGCACCAGCTCGACCAGATCGCCCAGTCCATTGTGGACAACAAGGTGAACACGCTTCTGACGGCGCCGTCGTTCGCGCAGAAGCTGTTCACCGAGCAGGGAGCGCTGCTGAAGAAGTACGGCGGCGTCCGCAAGATCTTCTACGCCGGTGAGCACTTCGCCGAACAGCAGGTCCGCTGGCTGGAGTCCGAGTTCGGCGTCGAGGTGATCAGGTCCGCCGCGTACGGCAGCGTCGACGCGGGCCCGATGGGGTACCAGTGCGCGCACTCCCCCGCGCGCGTACACCACCTGTTCACCGGTCTGCACACGCTGGAGATCCTGGAGCAGGACTCGGACCGCCCGGTGTCCGGCTCGCAGCCCGGCCGGCTCGTGTTCACCGCGCACACGCGGCGCGGCCAGCGCCTGGACCGCTACGAGATCGGCGACCTCGGCCGCTGGGTGCCGGGCGACTGCGCGTGTGGCCGCCGCACGCCGCGGTTCGAGCTGCTCGGCCGCGTCGGTGACGTGTTCCGCATCGGCGCGCAGACGATGAACTACCGCAAGCTGGTGCGCGCCGCCGAGGACGGGTTCGGCTACGCGGGCGCGTTGCAGGTCGTGCTGGGCGAGCACGTCGAGTCCGAGCAGCTGACCGTGCTGCTCGAACAGGGCAAGGTGATCGACATCGAGGCCGCCGAACGCGCGCTGCTCGCCTACCCGGAGCTCTCCGAGGGCGTCGAGCACGACCGCCTGATCCGGCTGCACGTGCAGGCCGTGCCACTGAACGAGTTCCACCGCACCGCGAACAGCGGCAAGCTGATCACGGTCGTCGACCAGCGAGGCAGGGCGTTCTGATGACATATTCTCTTTCGGTGCAGGACGTGCTGCGCTCTCTCGTCGAGCACGCGCGCGGTAACTCCCCGTTCTACAAGGAGCTCTACGCCGAGCTGCCGGCCGACTGGACGCTGGCGGACCTGCCGATCATCGACCAGGCGTCGTTCTGGGCGGCGAACACGTTGCAGGACAACCAGGTCATGACCGGTCCACACACCAACGGCATCGTGTTCAAGACCGGCGGTACGACCAACGCGCCGCGCGTCTCCTGGTACTCCCGCGACGAGTGGCGGTCGATGGGCGAGGTCTTCGCGACCGGCCTGCATGCCGCCGGCGTGCGCGACGGCGACCGCGTCGCGAACCTGTACTACGCGGGTGAGCTGTACTCCGGCTTCATCTTCACGATGAACACCCTCGAGCTGGTCAACACCGTGCAGCTGCCCATCGCGGGTGGCGCGCCGCTGGACTTCACCCTGCAGACGCTGCAGGACTTCCACGCGACCGTCGTGGCGGCGTTCCCGACGTCGCTCGTGCGGCTCGCGGAGTACGTGCTCGACAACGCGGGCGCGCTGCCGGAGGTCCGGCTCGTGCTGTTCAGCGGCGAGGCGTTCTACGGCGACCAGCGCGCGGTTGTGGAGCGGGCGTTCCCCAACGCCGACATCCGCTCGATCGGCTACGCGAGCGTGGACGGCGGCATCCTCGGTTCGTCCGTTGTGGACTCCGACGACCCGCGGGTGTTCCGCGCGTTCCGGCCGACGCGGCTGCTGGAGATCGTCGACGTCGACACGAACGAGCCGATCGAGGTGCCCGGCCGTCCCGGCAAGCTGCTCGTGACGGACCTGTCGCGCAAGCTGATGCCGATGATCCGCTACCCGGTCGGCGACCTGGCCGAGTGGGTCTCGTTCGAGGAGGGCACGTTCCGGCTGCTCGGCCGGTCCGACGAGGGCGCGCGCTGCGGTCCCGTGACGCTGCACCTCGACTACCTGCGTTCGGTGGTGGCGGAGACCGTCCGGTCGTTCACCGGTTTCCAGGTCGTGCTGCGCCGGGTGGACGCCAAGGACCAGCTGGTGCTGCGGGTCGCCGGTGCGGCCGGTAACCGTGAGTTGCTGGAGCAGGCGATCTCCGCGGGCGTCGACCGGATCAGCCCGCGGTTCGCGGACCACGTGCGGCGCGGCGTGATCAACCCGCTCGTCGTCGAGTGGGTTGAGGCGTTGCAGGCGAACCCGCGGACCGGCAAGACGATCCGGCTGATCGACGAACGGCCGGTGTCGTAGATGTCCCGCGACTTCCGTCTGGTGTGGCTGGGCCAGGTCCTCAGCCAGGGCGGCACGCGCTGCTACCAGATCGCGCTGCTGTGGTGGCTGCTCGGCGAGCTGCCCGCGTCGTCGCGCGGGCTCGCGGCGGGCGCGTTCCTCGTGGTGGGCGCGCTGCCGTCGGTCGTGCTGGTCGGGCAGATCGGCCGGCTGATCTCCCGAGTGCCGTCGCGGACCGTGATGCTGCGGGCCGAACTGATCGCCTTCGTTTTCGTTGCCGTGCTGGCGATTGCGGCCTACCGGGACGCCGTGCCGGTGTGGTCGGTGTACGTCGTGGGGCTGGTGCTGGCCACGTGCCAGGCGTTCTTCGACCCGACGCTGATGAAGTCGCTGCCGGAGCTGGTGCCCGCGCCGGAGATCCAGCGCGCGGTCGGTTACGGCACGTCCACGCAGTCCGTGGCGAACTTCGCGGGCGCGGCGTTCGGCGCGCTGCTGCTGGCCTCGGTCGGCTTCCCCGGCGCGGTGCTGATCAACGCTCTTTCCTATGGCGTGTCAGTGGTTTGCATTTCCCTGGCCCGGTTCCGGGAGTTGCCCGCGGCCCCGCCACCCGAGCGCGGCACGTGGGCGTTCCTCGGCACGCTGCCGGGGATCCGGCCGCTGCTGCTGTGCTTCGCCTTCGTCAACTTCTTCTCGGCGCCGACGCTGCTGGTGCTGCCGCTGTACACGAAGTCCGTGCTGGGCCTGGGTCCTGCCGTGCTGGCCTCGCTGGAGGCCGCGCTGTGGCTGGGTCTGCTCGTCGGGGCGTTCGTCGCGCCGCGGGTCAAGGTGTCCGGGTCGGTGACGCGGTTCGGTGCTGTGTGCGTCGCGTTGTTCGGTGTGTTCCTCGCGGTGCCCGGTGTGGCGGTGTCCGCTCTCGTTTATGTGGGGACGCTGTTCGTGAGCGGGTTCTTCCTCGGGGTGTGCAACGTCAAGTTCACGTCGCTGTTCCAGGAGGTCGTGCCGAACTCCGCGAAGGGCAGGTTCTTCGCGGCGCTGATGGCGTCGGTGTCGCTCACGTTCCCGGTGGCGTTCCTGACGTTCGGCGCCTTCGGCGACCTGGTGAACGCGCAGACGTTGTGCCTGCTGCAGGGCTTCGGGTTGCTGGCGCTGAGCTTCGTGCTCAGCCGGCTGCGCGAGCCCGCGCGTCTTTCGGCCACAGTGGCCGGTTGAGACGAACTGTTCACCCGATCGTGCCGTGCGGTCGCGGTGATCGCACTCATTTCCGCTGTGTTGGCGGGCGTTCTGGTAGCGCCCGCCCAGGCTTCTGTCGTGGTGCCGGACTCGGTGACGAGCTGGTGGACCACTCCGGAAGGCCTCGTAGTAACCGTCGATGCCGCGACCCGCACCGCGGCGACGGACAGATTCATCTCGGCCATGGGCGCTTCAAGAGTGATCGAGGAGCCCCGCTTGATCGCCGCCACCGACGTCAAGGGCGGTGACGGCTGGCACAACGGCACCGCCAGGTGCTCCGTGGCGTTCTCGGTGACGGGCGCGGGCGGCCGGCGGGCCTTCATCACGGCCGGCCACTGCACTCCCACCGCGGGCGCGACCGCCCGTTCGACGACGACGCTGACGACGATGGGGTCGGTCAGCGGCGGCGGCCACTTCGACAAGAGGGGTGACTACGGCAAGGTCGACGTGACCTCCGCCGAGTTCGTGCTGACCCCGCTGGTCAACGGCTACGGCAAGGGTGACGTGACGATCCGCGGCGCGCGTGAGGCGGCCGTCGGCACGTCGGTCTGCAAGTCCGGCAGCACCACGAAGATCACCTGCGGCCAGATCACCGCGAAGAACGTCACGGTGAACTACGGCAACGGCGTCATCGTCGAGGGCCTGACGCGGGCCACGGCGTGCACCAACCCCGGCGATTCGGGCGGTGCCGTGTACGCGGGCGACCAGGCGCAGGGCATCGTGTCCGGCGGCACCGCTTCGTGCGCCAACGGCAGCGTGTTGATGTTCCAGCCGGTCGCTGAGGTGCTCGGCGCGTTCGGGGTGTCGCTCGTGCGAGGCTGAGCTAGTGAGTGGTTTCCGTTGCTATAGCGACGGAAACCACTCACGACCCGCCGTAGTCCCGCTCGTCGTACTTGGCCAGCTCGAGCCGCTCACGGATCGTCTTGGCGGCGGCGGTCCCGTCGTGCTTCAGGGCGGCGCGGACCTGCTCCACCACCTGGTCTCGGGTCTGGGCCTCAGAAGCCTTGCGCCAGAACTCCTGGGCCTTGCCCGACTCGGCGACCAACTCGTCCACCGCCGTCCGGATGTCCTCGGGCCACAGTGCGGCCTTCAGCTGCCGGATCTGCTCCTCGTTCGCCTGCAGGGTTTCGGTGGCCGCACCGCGCTGCACGTCGATGGGCTTGCCGTTGTTGATCGCCTGTTCCAGCCGCTCCAGCGCCTCGTTGTACGGCTTCACGATGGCTAGGTAGTGCTTGGCCGCTGCTTCCTTCGACAACGGCGGCGTCGTCGTGGTCGTGGTGACACTCGGCTGTGCGATGGTCGCGACCGGCGGTTCGCCGCTGGTCACGGTGGCTGTGCAAGCGGACAGCGCGATCGCCGCGGCCGCGGTGATGATCACCTGACGCATAATGGTCCTTCCCCCAGAAGGGGCACACCATACCCCGCCGCCTGGACGACCGGAGAAGGATCGCAAGTGAGGAACCGCAAGCGGATCAGGGCGCTGGTGTGGGTCCTGTTCTGCGCTTACGGGCTGACCTTCTCCGGCTTCTACTTCGCCGGTCACCGCGGAACGCGGGCGATCGGCCGGTCGTCGCGCAGGCCACCGACATCGCGTGCGACCGGAACTGGATCGTGCTCGGCACGCGTTGGAAGTGCACCGCGACCCTCGTGATGTCCGACGGCACGCGACACCCGTTCCGCAACGGCTCATCCCTCTTGACCCCGGACGACGTCGGCAAGTCGATCCCGATGGTGTCGTTGAGCTCGCGCAGGACCACCCCGTCGAACATGACCACCGCGCGCGACGACTACGACCCGAGGCCGTGGGACGGCGCCACGATGCTGCTGTTCATCCTGGCGGGCATCGTCGGCGGGCTCGTCATGTGGCCGTGGAAGACCTCTCCGCGCGCGGACAGTCCACAGTGACGATCCGTCATTCGGTGTTCACTCCCGCGGACATCGGCATCACCCACCAACTGTTGAAACGGCCTGGGTTCGGGCAGAGTTAGAGTCTCCGGGTGCGGAAGATCCTGGTCATCGGTATCGGCGCGGGCGACCCCGACCACCTGACGGTGCAGGCGGTCAAGGCCCTCAACACGGTCGACGTGTTCTTCGTCCTGGACAAGGGCGAGGTGAAGCAGGAGCTCGTCGACCTGCGTCAGTCGATCCTGGACGCACACGTCACGCGGCAGTACCGGGTACTCGAAGGCCGTGACCCGGAGCGCGACCGCACCGCTTCGGACTACGTGGGTGCGGTGGACGACTGGCGTCGCCGGCGCGCCGACGTGTGCGCCGAGCTCGTTTCGTCTCTTGGCCCAGACGAGGTCGGCGCGTTCCTCGTGTGGGGCGATCCGTCGTTGTACGACAGCACGCTGCCCATCCTGGAAGACCTGCTCGCGCGCGGCATGGCGTTCGAGTACTCGGTGATTCCGGGCATCACGTCGGTCGCCGCGCTGACCGCGGCGCATCGGGTCAACCTGAACCGGACGGGTCGTCCGGTTCAGATCACCACCGGGCGGCGCCTTGCCTCAGGGTGGCCATCCGATGTGGACGATGTGGCCGTGATGCTGGACGCCCACTGCGCCTTCGCCGACGTGGACCCGGATGTCGTGGTCTATTGGGGCGCTTACCTCGGGATGCCGGACGAGACCCTGATCTCCGGGCGCGTGGGGGACGTGGCCGACCGCATCGTGGCGACGCGGGCCGCGTTGCGCGCGGAGAAGGGGTGGATCATGGACACCTACTTGCTGCGCAGGAGCTGAGCCACCGCGTTCTCGACGAGCTGCCGGTCGGCGTTCGGTGTCGTGAGGCCGATCGTCGACATGTGGATGACGAGGTTCAGCAGTTCCTCGGCGCTCCACCGGGTGTCGAGGTTCGCCTTCTCGATCGCCTTGGTCTTCTCCTTGTGTGCTTCCTGCTCGGCCTCCGGCATGGTGCCGCTCTCCAGCCGGTGGTACGCGGCGAGCCGCAGGATCTCGGGCTGCTCGCGGTACCGGTCGAAGAGGCGCCCCGCGTAGCCCGGCAGGTCGTCGGGCGTGATCGGGACGTTCTTGATCGCGTCCTCGATCTGGATCTTGAGCACCTCGTTGAACAGGTTCTCCTTGCTGCAGAAGTAGGCGTAGATCATCGCCTTGTTGCAGCCCGCGTTCTTGGCGATGCGGTCGACGCGCGCGCCGGCGATGCCGTGCTCGGCGAACTCCTGCGTGGCCGCGACCAGCAGCTTTCGCTTGGTCTCTTCCTTGTCCCTCACGCCTGGGATTCTAACCAACCAGTTGGTTGACAGCCAGTCTGGGCAGTGGCATGGTTCGTTGTAACCAACCAGTTAGTTAGGAGCGGGTCATGACGAAGGTCGCACTGGTCACCGGGGCGTCGTCCGGCATCGGCGAGGCCACGGCGCTGGCGTTGCACGAGGCGGGCTACACGGTTTACGCGGCCGCGCGCCGGGTCTCCCGGATGGACGACCTGGCCGCGCGGGGCGTGCGCGTGCTGTCGATGGACGTGACTCTTGATTCCTCGATGGTCTCCGGGGTGTCGCAGATCCTGGAGGAGGCCGGGCGGATCGACGTACTGGTCAACAACGCGGGGTACGGGTCGTTCGGCGCGTTCGAGGACGTGCCGCTATCAGAGGGCAAGTACCAGTTCGAAGTGAACCTGTTCGGCCTGGCGCGCCTGGTGCAGCTCGTCGCCCCGCACATGCGCGCGCAGGGCAGTGGCCGCATCGTGAACGTGTCGTCGATCGGCGGCAAGATCTACGAACCGCTCGGCGGCTGGTACCACTCGACGAAGTTCGCGGTCGAGGGTCTGTCCGACTCGCTGCGGGTGGAGCTGAAGCCGTTCGGCGTGGACGTCGTGGTGATCCAGCCGGGCGCGATCAAGACCGAGTGGGCCGACATCGCCATGGACAACCTGCTGAAGACATCGGGCTCTGGTGCCTACGCCTCGACCGCGCAGGCGATGACGCGCCTGCAGCGGTTCGCGGATCGCGCCTCTTCGCCTTCCGTGGTCGCTTCGGCGATTCTCAAGGCTGTTTCCGTGCGGCGGCCGCGGACGCGGTACGCGATCGGGGGCGGGGCGCGGCCGATTCTGTTCCTGCGGCGGGTGCTGTCCGACCGGGCTTTCGACGCGATGATGCTGTTCGCGCTGCGGCGGCTGGCCGCGGCCTGACGGTTTGGCAACCGCTGGCCTGACGGCCTGTCGGCCGCTGGCCTCCGGGGCTGTCGGGCGCTGATCTGTTGGGGCTGCTGCCCGGTGGGCTGCTAGGCGTCGGCTTGACGGGCGCTCCCTCGCGGGGACTGCTGCTGGACGCTGACCTTTGGGCTGTCGAGCGCTGTCGGGGCGCTGTCCCGCGGGGATGCTGCCAGCGCGACTGTCGGGCGCCGGCCCGCGAGGCTGGGGCGCCGATCACCTGTTGGGCTGAGAAAGGCGCTGTTCACCTGTTGGACTGAGGCGCGCCGATCACACCATTTGATCATGCCTCTGACCTGCGGCGAAGCAAAACTGTCAGACCGGATCGGTACGCTTAGTGCATATCGAAAGCGCGCGGGCGGCGAACGTCTAATCGACCGCGTCGGGCGCCGAACGAGCCAGCGAGGCGAGCATCGTCAGGGCCGACTCGAGCAGCTCCAGCGGCGGCGAAGCGAGAGCGAGGCGGACCGCGTTGGGCGTGCGAGACCCGACGGCGAACGCCGCGGCCGGCGTGACGGCGATGCCGCGGCGGGCGGCGGCCGCCACGAAGGTCTCGGCCCGCCACGGGTCGGGCAGCTCCCACCACAGGTGGTAGGCCCGCACGTCGCGGCGGACGGTGAACCCGTCCAGCACGCGACCCGCGATCGCCTGGCGGGTGGCGGCGTCCTGGCGCTTCAGGGCGACGATCGAGGCGACCGTGCCGTCGTTGACCAGGCCGGCCGCGGCGTCGAGCGCGAAGCGCTGGGCCGCCCAGCCGCCGCTGCGCACGGCGGTGACGACGCGGTCGGCGACCTCGGCGGGGGCCGCGACGATGCCGAGCGTCAGGCCTGGTGCGACGCGCTTGGACAGGCTGTCGACGACGACGGTGCGCGGGCTGTCCAGCAGGGGTTCGTCGTGCAGGAAGCTGTTGACGCGATCCTCGATGGCGTAGATCCCGTTGTCCTGCAGGGCTGAAACGACCGCGGCGCGCCGGGAACGGGACATCGACGCGCCGAGCGGGTTGTGCAGGGCGGGCTGCAGGTACACGGCGCGCACGCCGTCGAATCCTTGTGGGACAAGGCCTTCGTCGTCGACGGGGAGCGGGACCAGCTGCACGCCTAGGCGTGCGGCGATGCCCTTCACGACCGAGTACGTCAGGCGCTCGACGCCTAGGCGTTCGCCGGCCGGGACCAGGGCGGCGATCGCGGCCGCGATGGCCTGGCGGCCGTTGCCGGTGAACACGAATCGGCGGTCCAGGGGGATCAGGTGGGACGCGGCCAGGCGGGCCTGCGGGGTGCCGGTCACACCAACGGGTGACAGGGATGTCGCTAGAACGTCGGGGCGCAGCATGCGGTTCAGCGCGGTCGAGATCAGCGCGGTTTGTTGTGGCACAACGGGAAAGTTGAGTTCCAGGTCCACCTGGAGGGTCGCGGGCTCGGCCAGCGGTAGCTCGGGGGAATCCGTGGCGGCGCGGATGAACGTGCCGCGACCCACCTCGCCGACCGCCAGGCCGCGGCGGACGAGTTCGCCGTATACGCGGGCGACGGTCGAGGGGGCCAGGTTGTGGCGGCGCGCGAAGGTGCGCTGGGGCAGCAGCTTCTCGCCGGGGCGCAGCACGCCTGACGCGATGTCCGACGCGATGCGGTCGGCGATGACCCGAAAGTCCATGAATTGCTCCGAGTACATTGAGAGCATTGCTACAGGTCAGCTTAGCGCTTAGTTTCGAGCCATGGACCTCGTATTTGTGCACGGACACCCGTTCGACCCCACCATGTGGCAGCCACAGGTGGAGCACTTCAAGAAGAGCAATCGCGTAATTGCACCGACCCTGCGCGGCTACGGCCAGAACCGGACCAGCCCGGACACGTTCGCGGACTTCGCCCACGACCTCGCGAAAGAGACCGAAAAAGCGATCATGATCGGACTGTCGATGGGTGGTCAGGTCGTCATGGAGTTCCACCGCCTATACCCGGAACGCGTGCGCGCCATGGTTCTCGTTGCCACCACGGCCAAAGCCGAGGAGAACAAGGCCATGCGACGAGCTATGGCCGCCAGACTGAGGAAAGAGGGCATGGCGCCGTACACAAGGGAGAACATCGACCGGATGGTGTTGCCACAGAACGAGGAAGCTCACGCGTACATAGAGAAAATGATGCTCGCGACAGGCCCGGAGGGCGCCGCCAAGGCACAGGAAGCGCGCGCCGAACGTCCGGACTACCGCGAGATGCTCAGGAACACCGACGTGCCGACGCTGATCATCGTCGGCAGCGACGACACCTACACACCCGTACCCGAGGCGGCGAACCTCCAGCAGAGCATGCGCAACGCGGGGATCCACGTGATCGAAAAAGCCGCCCACCTGCCGAACCTCGAGCAACCAAAAGAGTTCAACGCAGCACTAGAAGACTTCATCGCCGAAACCACGGCCGGCGAACCACGTCGGTGATCACGCATGTGATGTTGTCCGGCCCCCCGTTGCCGTTGGCCAGCGCCACCAACCGCCACGCGGCTTCCGAACCATCCTCAAAGGACACCAGCGTGGAACCAACGTCCTCAATGGACACATAGTCGGTGAGTCCGTCAGAGCACAACAGATAACGGTCACCAGGTCGAGCCTCGTGCACCGAGATATCGGGCGAGTGCGCGGCACCGCTCTGCAGAACCTTGATGACATACGCGCGCCGCGGGTGGTTCAGCGCCTCCTCGGGCGTCATGCGGCCGGCGTCCACGAGCGCCTGCACCATGGTGTGGTCGTGCGACAACTGGTGCAGCACCCCGTCGCGCAACAGGTAAGCGCGCGAGTCGCCGATGTGCGCCAACTGAAACGTCAGACCATCCCAGCGCATCGCGGTCAGGGTCGTGCCGGTCCCTTCGGGCACTTCCGAATTCAAGCGGCGGGAGATTTCAAGAACCGCATCGGAAAGATCGCCCGCGAACGACTCGAGCACGTCGATCGCGATGGCGCTGGCGACCTCGCCGAGCGCGTGGCCGCCCATGCCGTCGGCGACTGCCTGCAGGTCGGGACCCGCGAAGTACGCGTCCTCGTTGTGCTCCCTGCGCAGTCCGACGTCGGACGCGGCCGCGACCAGCAGCTCGTGTGTCATGGCACCAGTGAAGCAGTTGTGAACTGAGTTCACAAGCATTAGTCTCGAAGACATGGACGAGACGGTGAACGCTGGCGACATAGCGCGGCTCGTCAACGTGGGGCGCGCGGCCGTCAGCAACTGGCGCAAGCGCTACGACGATTTCCCGCAGCCCGTCGGCGGGACCGCGTCGAGTCCGCTGTTCTCGCTCGCCGACGTCGAGAAGTGGTTGCGGCGCAACGGGAAGAGCTTCCACGTCTCCCCCGCCGAGCGGCTCTGGCAGCGGCTCAGCGGCGACGATCTCAAACTGGGTGAACGCGTAGCTGAAACCGACACCGACCGCGAGACCTTCGAGTTCCTCTACCAGCGCTACGCCGAAGCGCATTCACGGCAGCTCAACGTCACCCCGGACGACATCGCCGAACTGATGGTGCACCTGGCGAACGCGAAGAAGGGCACTGTCGCCGACCCGGCGTGCGGTACGGGATCGCTGCTCATGAAGGCCGGCGGGCGAAAGCTGGGCCAGGAGCTCGACCCGACGAGCGCGAAGATCGCGCGCAGGAGGCTGCCCGAAGCGGAGATCCACACCGGCGACTCCTTGCGGCACAACCAGATCGAAACAGCCGACGCCGTCGTCTGCGACCCGCCGTTCCACGAGCGGTCGTGGGGGCACGAGGAACTGGTCGGCGACGCCCGGTGGACGTACGGCCAGCCGCCGCGCGGCGAACCCGAGCTGGCGTGGGCGCAGCACTGCCTGAGCCTCGTCAAGCCCGGCGGGAAGGTCGCGATCCTGATGCCCGGCGCGGCCGCGAGCCGGCGGCCCGGCAAACGGATTCGCGCCAACCTGTTGCGCGCGGGGGCGATCGAGGCCGTCATCACGGTCGCCGGCGGCCGCGACATCTGGGTCCTGAAGAAGCCCGAAGCCAACGCGACCCCACCGCAAAGCGTCCTCCTGCTCGAGGAGTACGCGGACGAACAACCGAACACGCGGATCATCGACCTGCTCGACGAGGACGTCGACATCAGCCCGGCCCGGCGCCGCGACGCCGACGTCGGGCGGGCGTTTCTCGAAGCGCGGCAACGGTTCGAGCTGCCGGCACCGCCGCAGCTCGACGAACGGGAGACGCCGCCGATGACCACGATCGGCGAGCTCGTCCGGAGGGCGCCGGGCACCACCCCGGTCACCTCACCGACCGGGACGGTCTACGAGATCGACCCGGACAGGCTCGACCCGGACTTCCTGGACGGGCTGTTGCGAGCGGCACTCGCGAGCACACCGACGGGGTCGAGCCGGCTGGACCTGCGGCGGACCCAGGCACCGAGCCTGCCGTTCGCCGAACAACAGCGATACGGAAAGGCGTTTCGGCAGCTCAGGGCCATGGAGGAAGCGCTCGGTCAAGGGGCCGAAGTGGTCCGGCTAGGCTTCCTTGGACTGCTGGGCGGCCGCATCGGGCCGTAAGGGGGTGCAGATGCTCATCGCCGATCGCTATGAGGTCGACGACCTGCCACTCGGCACCGGCGGCATGAGCGCCGTGCATCGCGGCCACGACAAGCATCTCGACCGGCGCGTGGCGGTGAAACTGCTGCGGCTGCGCTCCGGCGGACCCGACGACGAGCTGGCGCAGCGGTTCGTCCGCGAGGCACGCATCCTGGCCCGGTTCGAACACCCCGGCGTACCCACGCTGCACGACTTCGGCATGCACGAGCACTCGCTGTTCCAGGTGATGCAGTACGTCGAGGGCGTCACGATCGCGGACCTCGTGAGCGAGCACGGCCCGTTACCCGTGCCGTGGGCGGTCACGATCGCCGCGCAGACGTGCGCCGTGCTGTTCGCCGCCCACCGGCTGTCGATCTGCCACCGGGATCTCAAGCCCAACAACCTGATGCTCTGCCCGGACGGCGGCGTCAAGGTGCTCGACTTCGGCCTCGCCGTGCTGCGCGACAGCGACGTCGCCCAGTTCACCCGCGCCGGCCAGATCGTCGGCACGCCCGCCTACATGGCGCCCGAACAGATCCAGCGCGGGTTCGCCGAGCCGCGCAGCGACCTCTACGCACTCGGGTGCGTACTGCACGAGATGCTGACGGGACAACAACTCTTCACCGGGCCGACCGCCTACGCGGTGTTCGACCGGCACGTCAAGGAGGAGCCGCCCCGCGTCCCGGGCATCTCCGACGAGCTCAACGACCTGTTGCTGCAGCTGCTCGAGAAGCACCCCGACGCCCGGCCGGCCAACGCGGTCGCGACCTTCAACAAGCTCGGGGCGCACACCGCGGATCTGCCGCCGCTGCCCGGCTTCCTGGAACCGGGACCGAGCCCGGTGCGCATGTACGCGGGTCAGGCCGGGATCCGGTTCACCTCGTGATCACCGGTGGCCCACAGGTGTTGCACGGCGTAGGCACGCCACGGCCGCCACACCGCGGACCGCTTGATCAACGCCGCGGGCGTCGACGGCAGTCCCAGCCCTGAAGCCGCCAGGCGCACACCGAGATCCGTCGGGATGAACGCGTCGGGATCACCGAGGGCCCGCATCGCGATCACCTCGACGGTCCACGGCCCGAACCCCGGCAACGCCGACAGCCTGGCCCGCGCCTCGTCCCACGACGCGCCGGCCCCGAGGTCCAGCCCGGAATCCAGCGCCTCGATCAGCGCCGCCATCGTCATCCGCCGCGACGCGGGCATCGCCAGCGACGACGGATCGATGTCCGACGCCGAAGGAAACAGGTGCGTCAACGACGAGTCCTCGATAGGCGTCCCGTAGGCCTGCACCAAACGGGCGGCGTGCGTACGCGCGGCGGCGGTCGACACCTGCTGGCCGAGCACGGCCCGCACGGCGAACTCGGCTCCGTCGGCCGTGCGCGGCACCCGGCGGCCGGGAGCCTTGCGCACCAACGGTTCCAGCAACTCGTCGCCCGACAGGACCGAGTCCACGGCCACGGGATCGGCGTCCAGGTCGAGCATCCACCGGCACCGGTTGATCGCGACCGACAGATCGCGCAGATCGGTCAACGCCAACTGACACGCGACGTGATCGGGCAACGGCCGCAACGACACCACGCCATGGCCGTGCGGCAGCCGCAGCGTCCGCCGGTAGGCACCGTCGCGCCACTCCTCGACACCCGGCACCGCCGTCGCGATCAGATGCCCGAACAGGTTGTCCGGGCACAGCGGCGGCCGGAACGGCAACCGCAGCGACAGCACACCCGGCACCAGTGCCGGGGCGGACCGCGCCCGGAGTTCGGACGGCGACAGCGCGAACACCGCGCGGACGGTCTCGTTGAACGCCCGCACCGACGCGAAACCCGCCGCGAACGCGACCTCGGCCATCGGCAGGGACGAGGTCTCGATCAGCAGCCTGGCCGTCTGCGCGCGTTGCGCCCGTGCGAGTGCCAGCGGCCCGGTGCCCAGCTCGGCGACGAGGGCACGTTGCACCTGGCGGGTGCTGTACCCGAGCTGAGCGGCGAGACCCGGCACTCCCGACCGGTCGACCACACCGTCGGCGATCAGGCGCATCGCGCGTGCCACGAGGTCCGCCCGGTGGTTCCACTCCGGTGATCCCGGAGCGGCGTCGGGCCGGCATCGCTTGCAGGCGCGGTATCCGGCCTGCTGCGCCGTTGCAGCGGTCGGATAGAACCGCATGTTCTCGACGCGGGGTGCGACGGCCGGGCAGGACGGCCGGCAGTAGATGCCGGTGGACGTCACCGCCGTGAAGAACCACCCGTCGAAGCGGGCGTCCTTCGACTGAACCGCGCGGACGCTACGCTCCGTGTCCTCGAACATGCTCCAAGCATCGCCGCGTCTCAGTTGGAACGCTGGCGAAATTCAGACATCAACAGGGAAGAGCGGCGTCCCTGGCAATAAGAGCAGCCTGTACGCGGTTGTCACAGCGCAGCTTGGTGAGCAGCCTGGACACATGAGCCTTGATCGCGCCCTCGGAGAGGTACATGAGCCGTGCGATCCGCGCGTTCGCCATGCCCTGCGCGAGGTACACGAGAACCTCTTGCTCACGCCTGGTGAGCAGCGAGATCCGCGACCGCGCCGCGTCCCTGCGCTCCGAGTCGGCACCGGTGAAGTGGTCGACCAGGCTGCGCGTCGCGGACGGCGAGAGGATCGCCTCGCCCGCGGCGACCACGCGAACCGCGTTGACCAGCGAGTCGGGCTCACCGTTCTTGAACAGGAACCCGGCCGCGCCCGCACGCAGCGCCGGGAACAACATCTCCTCGGTGGTGGGCGTGCACAACATGATGACCTGCGTGCCGGGCACGTGCCTGCGCACCATGCGCACCGCGCCGAGGCCTTCCATGCCGGGCATGGACGCGTCCATCAGCAGCACCTGGGGCCGGTGCCTGCGGGCCAGCTCGACGGCACTGTTGCCGTCCCCCGCCTCCCCGACCACCACGACGTTGCCGGATCGCTCCAGCACACCGCGGACTCCCGTACGGATAAGGACCTCGTCGTCGGCGATGCCGACCGTGATCGTGCGCGGCTTGTCCACCAACTGCAGACCCGCACCCGCCCACGAATATTCCGACGAGGTGCTCGTCGCCAGCGTCATACGCACTCCCTGTCAGACCGGACCAGGCACCAGTTTGTTCCCGAACGAGGTGCGGGAAAAGGCATGCATAACGAGCACCTACCGAACCGTCTCGGCTGCGCGTACGTGTAACGGGTTGCACACGTCAGGTCACCACCCCCGACCTGCGGCGTCGCAACGTTGCGACGGCGTTCGGTAGGCCGTTACACCATGGGAGACAGAACATGTCGAGCATCGCCCGCTGTGTGACGTGCGACGTTGCGTTGCCACCGTCGACGTCGGAGCAACGACGCTCCTACTGTTCGAACGCCTGCAGGCAACGTGCCTACCGCAAGCGTGTCGCATCCCCTCCGCCGACGCCTTTGCCCAGGCAGAACGCCCGTGTGCTGAGCAATCTCCCGGCCGCGCGGGACAGTTTCATCGGCCGTCAGCAGGAGCTGACCAAGATCGATCAGCTGCTTCGGCGCCACCGTCTCATTACGCTCGTCGGAAGCGCCGGCGCGGGCAAGACGCGTCTCGCCCTGGAGGCGGCGGAACGGCTGCGGCGCGGCCGAACGGACCGCGTGCTGCTGGTCGAACTGGGCGACGTCGAGGACAGCAGATCGGTCATGCCGGCTGTGGCTGCGGCGTTGGGAGTAACGGAACACGGCGATGAGCCCATCGGGCAGACCGTTGTTGAGACGTTGCGGAACATGCGCGCACTGGTCGTGCTGGACAACTGCGAGCACCTGCTGGACCCGTGCGCGGAGCTCGTGGACCTGTTGCTCAACCGCTGTCCCGCGGTGCGCGTGCTGGCGACGAGCCGCGAGGCGCTGTGGATCACCGGTGAGGTGAGCTTCCACGTCGAGGGCCTGCCGGTGCCGTCGACGGACCAGGACCTGGTGACCACCGTGGCGCCGCGCAACGACGCGGTGAAGCTCTTCGTGGACCGCGCGCGCGAACGCAAGCCCGACTTTCGGCTCACGCCCGACAACACGGCGGCTGTCGCTTTGCTGTGCGCCCGCCTGGACGGCATGCCGCTCGCGATCGAGCTGGCCGCGCGCTGGGTGCCGCTGCTGCCGGTCTCCGACATCTGCGACCGCATGGACGAGCCGCTGGAACTGCTGACGCTCGGCTGCCGCAAGACCTCGCCGCGCCAGCGGTCGTTGCGCGAGGCGATCGACTGGAGCTACCGGTTGCTGGCGCCGGACGAGCAGTTCGCGCTGCGCCGCCTGTCCGTGTTCGACGGCGGGTTCGACCTGGCCGCGGCGACCGAGGTGTGCTCGACCGAACGGTCCGCCGAGCCGGTGCTGGACGTGCTGTCGCGGCTGCAGGCCAAGTCGCTGCTCACCGCGATCCCCGGCACCACGCGGTTCCGGCAGCTGGAGACGATCCGCCTGCACGCCCGCGAGAAGCTGGTCGCCGCGGGCGAGACGAACACGGCGTTCGAGGCGCTCGCCCGGTGGTTCACCGAGCTGAGCGACGTGCTGATCACCGCGCCGCTGTCCGTGCCCGCCGAGGTGCAGCGCAAGCTCGACGACCATGTGGACAGCCTGCTGGCCGCCGTGGAGTGGGCCGCCGACCGCGGTGACGAACGACTGCTGCTGCTGACCTCGGCCCTGGCGGACTGCACGGCCCGGCGCGGGCGGGTCGGCCAGGCGCGGGCGTTGCTGCGCGACGCGTTGCGCCGGCCGTTCACGCGCGGCGACTACCGCTGCGTGGCGCTGAACCACGCCGCATGGTTCGCGGCCGTGCAGGGCGACCACGACGAGGCGCTGGAGCTGACCGGTGAGGCGGCGCGGCTCGTGCGCGAACTGGACCACCCGGCGCTGGTGATGAGCTGCCGGTCGACGCTGGCCGCGGTCCAGCAGTCCAGCGGCGAGCTGGAGGCGTCCGCCGAGAACCGCACCGAGTGCCTGCGCGTGGCGGAGATGCTCGGCGAACCGCTGGCCCGCGCCACGTGCCTGGTGGACCTGGCGCGCACGGCGTTGCGGCTGGGCAAGACCGACCGCGCGATGAAGGCCGTGACGAAGGCGCTGCCGTTGTGCCGCGCGTCCGGCATCCCCGCTCGCGTGGCGAGTGCGTTGAACACGCTCGGCGTGATCGCCCTGATGCAGGGCGACCTCGAGGAGGCGGGCGACGCGTTCCACGAGTGCCTGCGCATCGACGGCGAGAACCCGATGAGCGGACCGGACGCGCTGGAGGGCCTGGCGATCATCGCGCTGAGCCGCGGCCAGGCCGAGCGGGCGCTGCGGCTGGAGGCGACGGGCCGCGCGATGCGCCGGACCGTCGGGGTCGTCGCGGACCCGTTCTGGGAGCAGAAGGTGTCGGGCGCCATGCGCACCGCGCGCACGATGCTGAGCGCGCAGGAGGCCAACGCCGCCGCGTGGACGCCGCTCACCCCGACCGAGACCGAGGCGTTCATCCAGGACGAGCTGTGGCTGGACCGCACCGACGCCGCCGAGGACGAACTGGACGACCAGGAACGCCGGATCGTCGCGCTGCTGGCGACCGGGCTGACCAACAAGCAGATCGCCAACCGCCTGGGACTTTCGGTCCGCACGGTGGCGTCGCGGCTGCAGCGGTTGCGCGAGAAGCTCGGACTTTCGTCGCGTGAGGACGTCGCGGCTTGGGGTGCGGAGAAGGCCATCGGCTGACTCAGTCAGGGGTTCGATGTAAACGATTTCGGACTACTCCGTTCGAGTGACACCAAAGGTCTAGACCTTGACTCCGAAGTGGTCTAAACCACATGTTTCTCGCACCCCTGCGACTGAGGAGTCCGATGTCCAAGCATCGACTGCATCTTGCGGCTCTATTCGCGGCCGTCGCCGCGATGGTCCTCGGCCTGGCGGTGGCCCCGGCGGCCAGTGGCGCCGGCGGCGTTTCCGCGACGTTCTCCAAGGGGTCTGACTGGGGAACGGGCTACGAGGGCAAGTACACGATCACCAACGGCAGCTCCGCGACGCTCACGTCGTGGACCGTCGAGTTCACCCTGCCGGCCAACCACCGCATCTCCTCGCTGTGGGACGGCAGCTACACCACCAGCGGCCAGACCGTGACGGTCAAGGGCACCTGGAACGGCACGATCAACGTGGGCGGCTCGGCGAGCTTCGGCTTCAACGTCGCCTACTCGGGCGCGTACTCGGCCCCGTCGAACTGCAAGGTCAACGGCGGCTCGTGCGACGCCGGCGGTCAGCCGCCGACGACCACGACCACCACCACGACGACCACGACCACGACGACGACCGGTCCGACGACCACCACCACCACGTCGAACAACCCCGGCCCCGGCGGCAAGAAGAACCTGGGCTACTTCGTCGAGTGGGGCGTCTACCAGCGCAACTACCACGTCAAGAACATCGTCACCAGTGGCTCCGCGGCGAAGCTGACGCACATCAACTACGCGTTCGGCAACGTGACCAACGGCCAGTGCGCGATCGGTGACAGCTACGCCGACTACGACAAGTTCTACGACGCCGCGTCCAGTGTGGACGGTGTCGCGGA
The DNA here is from genome assembly GCF_030269605.1 of Lentzea sp. NBRC 105346. Taxonomy (GTDB): domain Bacteria; phylum Actinomycetota; class Actinomycetes; order Mycobacteriales; family Pseudonocardiaceae; genus Lentzea. Next base: position 165,538 of record NZ_BSTQ01000004.1, on the reverse strand, counting down.
CACGTGGGACGCGGGCGCACTGCGCGGCAGCTTCAACCAGCTGCGCAAGCTGAAGAAGGCCTACCCGAACATCAAGGTCCTGTGGTCGTTCGGCGGCTGGACCTGGTCCGGCGGCTTCGGCCAGGCCGCGGCCAACGCGGCGGCGTTCGCGGACTCCTGCTACCGGCTGGTGGAGGACCCGCGCTGGGCGGACGTGTTCGACGGCATCGACATCGACTGGGAGTACCCGAACGCGTGTGGCCTGTCGTGTGACACGAGCGGTGCGGCCTCGTTCAAGACGCTGATGCAGGCCCTGCGGTCCCGCTTCGGCTCGGGCAACCTGATCACCGCCGCGATCACCGCCGACGGCTCGTCCGGCGGCAAGATCGACGCCGCGGACTACGGCGGCGCCTCGGCGTCCGTCGACTGGTACAACGTCATGACCTACGACTACTTCGGCGCCTGGGCGGCGCAGGGCCCGACGGCCCCGCACTCCCCGCTCACCTCCTACAGCGGCATCCCGCAGGCGGGCTTCAACTCCGACGCGGCGATCCAGAAGCTGAAGGGCAAGGGCGTCCCGTCGTCGAAGCTGTTGCTGGGCATCGGTTTCTACGGCCGCGGCTGGACCGGCGTCACGCAGGCGACTCCGGGCGGCACCGCCACGGGTCCGGCGCCGGGTTCGTACGAGCAGGGCATCGAGGACTACAAGGTCCTGAAGTCCAAGTGCCCGTCGACCGGCACCATCGCCGGCACCGCGTATGCCAAGTGCGGCAGCGAATGGTGGAGCTACGACACCCCGGCCACCATCGCGGGCAAGATGTCCTACGCCAACGGCCAGGGTCTCGGCGGTGCCTTCTTCTGGGAGCTGACCGGTGACACCACCAACGGTGAGCTCATCACCGCGATGAAGAACGGTCTCGGCTGATCCTTTTCGTCCCCCGCAAGTTGCTATGGGGGGAGCTTTCCAAGCGCTGGGCGCTTGGAAAGCTCCCCCCATAGCGTTTAGCAGAAGGCGGCCTTGATCAGATCCTCGTAGCCGTCGTTGTTACCGGGCGTGGGCGCCGTGCTCAGCGACGCCTCCAGCCGCTTCGACGCGTCCGGCGTCGTCATCATCTCGGTCAGGTACCCGAAGATGCCGCCGCCGTGGCCCCAGACCGTGACGCCACACGGCAGCTTGGTGATGCCCAGCCCCAGGCCGTAGTCGGGACTGACCGCGGTCGTCTTGGTCATCTCGTCCAGCTGGGCCTTCTTGAGCAGCTTTCCCTTGGCCAGCGCGGTGACGTAGGTGTCGAGGTCCCCCGTCGTCGAGATCATCTCTCCGGCCGCCCAGGCGACCGACGGGTTCATCCGCGTCACGTCGACCGGCTTGTCCTTGACCGTGTAGTACCCGTGGGCGTGCGGGCCTGGAATACCGGACCGGTCACCCGGCACCACGGTCTCGTTGAGCCGCAACGGGGTGAGGATCCGCCGCTGCACGGCCTGCTCGTACGGCCGGCCGGTCAGCTTCTCGACCAGCAGGCCCGCGACGATGTAGTTGCTGTTGGAATAGCTCCACTTCGTGCCGGGCGGGAAGTCGAGCGGCTGGCTGGTGGAGAGCTTGAGCAGCTCGTTCGGCTCCCAGTGCTTGAAGCGGATCGACTCGAAGTCGTTGAGCGGCAACGCCCTCGTGTAATCGTAGAGCCCGCTGGTGTGCTGCAGGACCTGCCGGACCGTGATGGTCTTGTCGATCAGTCCGGGCAGGTACTTGTCCACCGGCGCGTCGAGGTCGAGCTTGCCTTCGGCGTTGAGCTGCAACAACACCACGCTGACGAACGTCTTGGTGATGCTGCCGACCCGAAACCGGCCGTTCAGCGGCACCGGCTCGTCGGTGTCCAGCTTCGCGACACCCGAACGCGCCAGGACGCGGTCACGTCCGTTGGTCACGCGGGCCTGCGCACCCAGGGCCCCTCCCCCGTGGGTGAGCTTGTCCAGCGCCTGCTGGACCTCTTTGCGGTCAACGCTCTCCGCTTCCGCGAGAGCGGTTCCCCCGGTGAGGCCCAGCAGGCCGATGACCATCGCTGTTGCCAGTAATCGTTTCCCCATGGACCCCACCTTGCCGGGCCCTGGGCGAGCGCGCGTCCGTCTTTCGGCGTCGCGTTCCCTTAGGGGTTACTTGTACGGCGCGGCGGCCTTGCCCGCCGCGTACAGCAGCATCTGCTTCACCTTCGGCCAGTGCGTGGACGCCTGGCACGAGTACGCGGGCAGGAAGCCACTGCAGCTGCCGCTCTGCGCGCCGATCTCCCACACGAAGCTGGCGACGCCGAGGTCGTCGTACACCCAGTCGTCCGTGGCGCCGGCGGCGTTGTAGAGCACCTCGCCGGGCTGCCCGTACCGCCAGCCACCGGCCAACCGCGCCATCTCCTTGCCCATGGCCCGCAACGGCGCGTCGTTGCCGGTGTCGGCCGTGCTCCAGCCCCACGGGAACAGCACCAGGTTGGAGTAGCTGTGCATCGAGATCACGACGCCGCGCGTGTCGGCGGCCGCGGGCGCGGTGTCACCGGGAGCGCGCTTGTCCGGGTAGATCGAGCGCCACAGCGACTCCAGCGCCTTCGTCTCGGCCTCCGAGTCGGCGGACGGACCGCGGTAGGTCTCGTTGCACGGGTTCGTCGACGTGCCGGTGCCGCCGAAGTGCGAGCCGGTGTTGCGGTTCAGGTCGATGCCAGATTGGCCGCTGGACGTGCACTTGCCGTTGGCGTTGTCGGCGTTCTTGCGTTGCAGCTTCGGCGAGTCACCGCCGGACTGCACGATCTCGACGCCGTCCGGGTTGGCGATCGGCACCACCCAGACCTCGGTGGAGTCGAGCAGCGAGGTGACCTGACTGTCGGTGCCGTAGCCGTTGACGAGGTGGTCGATCCAGCGCCACGCCATGTCGCCCGTGGTGATCTCCCGCGCGTGCAGCTGGCCCATCACGAAGAACCGCGGCTTCGGCGCGTCGGTACGCCGTTCGCAGTCACCGGCATTTTTCTTGGTGATGCAAATGGCCTTCAGGTCGTAACCGCCGGCGCCCTGCGTCTTCTTCCACGAGTCGCCGTAGTCGACCACCGTGGCGAGGTTCGAATGCTGGGAGGCCACCTGGTCGAGATGCGCGAAGTGCGCGCTCAGCGTGTGGTAGCCGCCGTAGTAAGTCTCGTTCACGTCCAACGCCCGCGCGCTCACGGGCGGCGGCGCCCACTGCGGCGCCTCCATGACCGATTCGATGGCCGGCGCGAATCCGGCGGTGCGCAGCTGGCCCAGCACGTCTTGGGAACCGAGCACGAACAGGTCGTTCCCGTCGCGCTGTTCGAGCACGTCGAACCCACGGGTGAGCAGGTCCTGCGCCTTCTGCCCCAACGGGGCGGGCACGCGGTAGACGTACGTCGGTCCTGGCTGCGCGGCCGGTGCAGGGGTCGGTCCCGCGGCGCCAGTGGATGTACCGAACAGAAACGCAACGCTGGTCACGGAGGCGACCAGGAGTGCGAGCGGCTTTCGCCGCCCAGAGTCCGGGCGTTTCGACAAGTGATCCTCCTAGGCAGGGATGATCATCGAGGATGAACGAAGCGACCGCACATCCACCACCTACGGACGACTGGGGTTACCGTCCGGTTCTTGGGACGAGGTGAGACGAAAGTCGACCCGGCGGTAGTAAAACAATAGTATTCTTATCAGAATCTCGCGGCTAATCTTATTGCCATCACTGCATCGCCCAATCGCCGGGGGCCGTCGATATCTTATTTGGAGTGCGTCATGGACCATCTCTACCTCGACCACAGCGTCGGCGAGATTTCCTACTACGCGATCCCCGATCGGTTCTATTCTGCATGGCGTGGGTGGCAGGCTGACGACGACGAAGGCCTGGAGCCGCACATCGTGCGGAGCATGGACTAGGGGGTTTGCGCATGTCCGGAGCCGAACTGAGCACGTCCGGGTTGTCGAGCGTGGTCAGGGGAAGCGGCCCGGCGTTGCTGCTCGTGCACGGCGCGGGTGGCAGTGTCGTGTCGAATTACGGCCCGGTACTCGCACCTCTCACGAAGAAGTTCACGGTGATCGCACCGGACCTCCCCGGTTCCGGTGCGTCACCGCGTTCCACCACGCCTTTGGATCTTGATGATCTTGCCGACCGGGTCGTCGCCTGCGCGGTGGACGCGGGCCACGAGACGTTCGCGCTCTCCGGTTTCTCGATGGGCACCGCGATCGCCGTGCGAGCCGCCGTACGACACCCGGATCGGGTGACCCGGCTCGTGCTCACCGCGGCCTTCCCGACGCTGGACGAGCCTAGCCGCGCGAAGATCGACCGCTGGCACGACCTGTTCGACCGGCCGCGCGACGAGCTGGCGCGCTACGTGCTGAAGCTGATGGTCAGCCCGGACTACCTCGACCGGTTGTCCACGGAGCAGTTCGAGGGGTTCGCGGAGCTGATCGCCGCCAGCGTGCCGCCGGGGGCCGCCGACCACATCGAGCTGTTGCTGCGCGTGGACGTCACCGCGGACCTGCGGCGGATCTCCGTGCCCACGCTGGTGATCGGGCCGAAGTACGACCAGCTGCTGTCGCCGGGGCTGGCACGCGAGGTCGCGGATCTGGTGCCGGACGCGAAGTTCGCCGACATTCCGTGTGGTCACGCCACCGCGCTGGAGAAGGCCGCCGTGTGGGCGGCACTGATCACGGAGTTCCTGACCTGAGCCGGTGCGCCAGCGCGGTGTGCCTGCGGCCCGCGCCGACCGTGCGCACCGCCTGCCCGATCGCCCGCTTCGACCCCACCAGCACCACGAGCTTCTTGGCGCGCGTGACCGCGGTGTAGAGCAGGTTGCGCTGCAACATCATCCACGCGCTGGTCGTCATCGGGATGACCACGCACGGGTATTCGCTGCCCTGCGACCGGTGGACGGTCATGGCGTACGCGTGGGACAGCTCGTCCAGCTCACTGAAGTCGTAGTCGACGTCCTCGTCCTCGTCGGTGCGCACGACGAGCTTCTGCTCCACCGGGTCCAGCGCGGTGACCACGCCGAGCGTGCCGTTGAAGACGCCGTTGGCGCCCTTGTCGTAGTTGTTGCGGATCTGCGTGACCTTGTCGCCGACGCGGAAGACGCGGCCGCCGAACCGCTTCTCCGGCAAGTTCTCCCGTGATGGCGTCAGCGCCTCCTGCAGCACGACGTTCAACGCGCCCGCGCCGGCCGGGCCGCGGTGCATCGGGGCCAGAACCTGGATGTCCTTGCGCGGGTCGAGGCCGAACTTGCGTGGAATTCTCGACGCCACGACGTCCACTGTCATCGCGGCCGCTTCTTCCGCTTCGTCGACTGCGAACAGGAAGAAGTCCGGCATGCCCTGCACGATCGGGTAGTCGCCGGAGTTGATCCGGTGCGCGTTGGTGACGACACCGGACTCCTGCGCCTGCCGGAAGATGTGCGTCAGCCGCACGTGCGGGATGGGGCTGTCCGGCGCGAGCACGTCGCGCAGCACCTCACCCGCACCGACCGACGGCAGCTGGTCGACGTCACCGACGAGCAGCAGGTGGGCGCCGGGCGCGACGGCCTTCACGAGCTTGTTGGCCAGCAACAGATCGAGCATCGACGCCTCGTCGACGACGATCAGGTCGGCGTCGAGCGGGTGGTCGCGGTCGAACGCAGCGTCACCGCCAGGCTTGAGCTCCAGCAACCGGTGCACGGTCTTCGCCTCGTGACCGGTCAGCTCCGTCAGCCGTTTCGCGGCCCGGCCGGTCGGCGCGGCGAGCACGATCTTCGCGTTCTTGGCCCGCGCCAGCCGCACGATGGACTTGACGGTGAAGCTCTTGCCGCAGCCCGGCCCACCGGTGAGCACCGCGACCTTCTGGGTCAGCGCCAGCTTCACGGCCTCGGCCTGATGCGCTTCCAGACTCGTCCCGAGCCACGCGAACGCCTTGTCCCAGTTCACGTCCCGGAACGACGGCATCCGGTCCTCGGGCCCGTTCAGCAGTCGCCTCAGCTGAGACGCAAGGGAGATCTCCGCGCGGTGGAACGGAACCAGGTAGATCGCGGTCAGCTCGTCGGGCAGCTCCTCGCGGACCACGCCCTCTTCCTGCACGAGCTCGGCCAGGCACTCGATGATCAGCCCGGTGTCGACCTGCAGGATCTTGATGGCGTCGGAGATCAGCTCCTGCTCGGGCAGGAAGCAGTTACCGTCGCTGGTGGCCTCGGACAGCGTGAACTGCAGCCCGGCCTTGACCCGCTGCGGGCTGTCGTGCGGGATGCCGACGGCCTTGGCGATCACGTCGGCGGTGCGGAACCCGATGCCCCACACGTCGGCGGCCAGCCGGTACGGCTCGTCTTTGACAACGTCGATCGCCTTGTCCCCGTACTGCTTGTAGATGCGGACCGCCAACGACGTGGACACGCCGACGCCCTGCAGGAAGACCATCACCTCCTTGATGGCCTTCTGCTCCTCCCACGCGTCCGCGATGAGCTTCGTCCGCTTCGGACCGAGCTTCGGCACCTCGATGAGGCGTTGCGGCTCGTCCTCGATGACTCTCAGGGCGTCGACCCCGAAGTGTTCGACGATCTTGTCCGCGAGCACCGGCCCAATGCCCTTGATCAGGCCGGATCCGAGGTAGCGGCGGATGCCCTGGATGGTCGCGGGCAGCACCGTCGTGTAGTCGTCGACGTGGAACTGCTTGCCGTACTGGGGATGGCTGCCCCACCGGCCGCGCATCCGGATCGACTCGCCGGGCTGGGCGCCGAGCAGCGCGCCGACGACCGTGACCAGGTCGCCGCGCCCGGTGTCGACCTTGGCGACCGTGTACCCGTTGTCCTCGTTGGCGTAGGTGATGCGTTCCAGCACCGCTTCGAGGACCGACGGATTCACGCCGCCAACCTACCTCTGCCAACGAACGTGACGTTCAGGGACATCTATGTCCCCCGATGTCACGTTCGCTCTTCCGGGAGCCTGCACAGGACCTTCACAAGTTGCACCAGCGGCCTCCATGACCTCCACATAGAGTCCGTGCCATGACAGGGGGACAGCGCCGGGTTCTCGTCGTCGAGGACGAGCTGACGATCGCCGAGTCGGTCGCCGCGCGGCTGCGGGCGGAGGGGTTCGTCGTGGACCTCGCGCACGATGGGCCGTCGGCCGTCGACAAGGCGCGGGAGCTGCGGCCGGACCTGGTGGTGCTGGACGTGATGCTGCCCGGTTTCGACGGCCTCGAGGTGTGCCGGCGGATCCAGGCGGAACGGCCGGTGCCGGTGCTGATGCTGACGGCTCGCGGAGACGAGACGGACCTGCTGGTGGGGCTCGCCGTGGGGGCGGACGACTACCTCACCAAGCCGTTCTCGATCCGCGAGCTGGCGGCACGGGTCCACGCGCTGCTCCGCAGGGTCGAGCGTGTTTCCGCTGGTAGCCGCATTGTGCTGGGGGAACTGCGGATCGACCTGACCGAGCGGCGCGTGCACCGGGGCGACGCGGAGGCACACCTGACGCCGACCGAGTACGACCTGCTGGTGTTCCTCGCCGAACGGCCGCGCGCGGTGCAGGCGCGGGAACGGCTGCTCAACGAGGTCTGCGGCTGGCACGCGGGGGCGTCGTCGCGGACCGTCGACAGCCACGTGAAGGCGTTGCGGCGCAAGCTGGGCGCGGACCTGATCCGGACCGTGCACGGGGTCGGGTACGCACTCGAGGTGCCCCGATGAAGGACCTCCTGCCCCGGCCGCTCGACCCGATCCGGTCGATCAAGCTCAAGCTGGGCATCGTGATCATCGCGTCGGGTGCGGCGTGCTTCGCGTTCTTCCGGTACAAGATCGGCTGGCTGCCCGCGACGACGACGGTGTCGGCGCTGGTCATCGGCCTGATCACGTCACAGCTGCTCGCGCACGGCATGACCTCGCCGTTGCGCGACATGACGAGCGCGGCGCGGGCGATGGCGCAGGGCGACTACACGCGCCGCATCCGGGCCACGTCCCGCGACGAGGTCGGGGAGCTCGCCGAGGCGTTCAACCTGATGGCCAACGACCTGGCCACCGCCGACCAGCAGCGCCGCGAGCTGATCGCGAACGTGTCGCACGAACTGCGCACGCCGATCTCCGCGTTGCAGGCCGTGCTGGAGAACGTCGTCGACGGCGTCGCCGCGCCGGACGAGGCGACCATGCGCACGGCGCTGGCGCAGACCGAACGGCTGGGGCGGCTGGTGACCGAGCTGCTCGACCTGTCCCGGATCGACGCCGGCGCGCTCACGCTCAACCGGGAGGAGCTCTTCCTCGACGTGCTGCTCGCCGACGTCGTCGCCGAGGCGAAGGTGGCCGCACCCGAGGCGCGGTTCACGGTGACCGTCGAACCGCCGGACCTGACCGTGATGGCCGACGGCGAACGGCTGCACCAGGTCGTGGTCAACCTGCTGGACAACGCCGCGCGGCACGGGCCCCGCGGGGGACACGTCGAGGTCGTCGGTGGTTGCACCGCCGACTCGATCGTGATCGAGGTGCGCGACGAGGGGCCTGGCATCGCCGTGGCCGACCGCGGCCGCATCTTCGAGCGCTTCACCCGAGGAGAACGGGCCGGCGGGGGCGGCACGGGACTCGGGCTCGCCATCGCCCGCTGGGTGGTGGACCTGCACGGCGGCACCATCGCCGTGGTCGACCCCGGATCCCGCATCCGGGTCACCCTGCCTCGCTACTGAAAAAGCCAAAAGCGGTCGTGAGTGTTTTCCGTCGCTATGGCAACGGAAAACACTCACGACCGGCGATGACGCACACCCTGGAGACGGATGTGAGTGACGAGAAGCCCGACGCGACGGCGGCGAAGCTCGCCGACGAGTGGGCCGGGCCGAAGCCGGCGCAACGCGTGCAGACCGTGCCCGTGTACCCGGCGGCGGGGCCGGTGCTGTTGCAGCCGCCCGCCCCGATGTTCCCGTGGTGGAAGCCGCCGGCCGAGTCCGCGCCCATCGGGGTGTTATGGACCGGCGCGGCGGCCGGTCTCGGCGCGGCGGCGCTGACCCCCTGGGTGATCGGTGTCGGCTGGTTCCTCGGGGGACTCGTCGGCACGATCGCGTTGGTCGTCCACATCGGACGGCCGACGCCGCGTCAGTCGCTGTGGCTGGCGGCGGCCCTGGCGCTGCTGGGCATCGGCGCACTGCGGGACGCCGACTGGCTGTTCCCGTTGTGCGTCATGGCCTCGATCCTGTGCGGTTCGCTGGCCGTGACGAGCGGAAGATCGGTGCTGCACCTGGGGTTCAGCGCGATCGCCGTGCCGCTGGCGGCGCTGCGGTCGATCCCGTGGGTGGCGCGCGGGATCGGGAAGGCTCGGCCGCGCAACGCCCGGATCCTGGTGTCGCTCGCGGTGAGCGTGGTGCTGCTGCTGATCTTCGGATCGTTGCTGACGAGCGCGGACGCGGCGTTCGACCGGCTGGTGCAGCGGATGGTCCCCGACCTCGACGAGGCGACGGTCAGCTGGTGGATCTTCCTGTTCGGCGCGGCGGGGTTCGGCGCGTTCGGTGCCTGCTACCTGCTCGCGGCACCCGCTCACATCAAGGCGAACGACGACCGCGGGCCGGGACGGTTGCGCCCGGAGGACTACGCGCTGCCGGTCGGCGCGCTCGTGGTGCTGTTCGCGGTGTTCATCTGCACGCAGCTCGCGGTGATCTTCGGCGGTGACGCCTATGTGCAGGCGCCCGGAACCGTCACCTACTCCGAGTACGCGCGGTCGGGTTTCTGGCAGCTGTTGTGGGTGACCGTGCTGACGCTCGCGGTCATCGGGTTCGTGGCGCGGTTCGCCCGGAAGGACGAGGCGCGCGAACGGACGTGGCTGCGCGGGCTGCTCGGCGCGCTGGCGGTGCTGACGCTGGTGATCGTCGCGTCGGCGATCAGCCGGATGTGGTTCTACCAGCAGGCGTACGGGTTCACCGTGCTGCGCCTGGTGGTCGAGGCGTTCGAGCTGTGGCTGGGCCTGGTGTACCTGCTGGTGATCTTCGCCGGGATCCGGATGGAGGCGAAGTGGCTGCCCAACACCATCGTGGCGACCGGTGTGGCGTTCTTCCTGTCGCTCGCCGTGCTGAACCCCGAGGGCATCGTCGCTTCCCACAACGTGACCCGTTGGCAGGAAACGGGGAAGATCGACCCGTACTATCTGTCGGAGCTGTCCGCCGACGCGCTGCCCGCGATCTACCAGCTGCCGGAACCGTTGCGCAGCTGCGCGATCTGGCCGGCGAGGTTCGCGCCGGACGGGCCCGAGGACTTCCGGCACTGGAACCTCAGCCGGTCCACCGGACGCGCGCTGCTGGCTGCCCAGCCGCCGACGAATTCATGCGAAAACGTCCGCCCATACAGGTGAATCGGGTGTGAGACGGCGCACCAACCACGTGATCAACGGTTACAGCGCGGTAAAGTTCCTGGTCAACCCAAACTTCGAAAGGCGGAAGTGGCCGCGCTGTGACCGTTGTCCTGGAGCCCGTAGTCCGTTCGATGTTCACCGCAGGCCCGGCCGCCGAGCCGCGCACCCTGCTGGACATCCTGCGCGCGAGTGCCGACGAGCACCCGGCCGCGCTTGCCGTCGATGACGGAACCACCGCGCTGACGTACCGCGCGCTCCTCGTCGAGATCAGCGACCTCAAGGCCAAACTCGCCGCCGAGGGCATCGGCGTCGGTGACCGGGTGGGCGTGCGCGTGCCGTCCGGCACGGTCGACCTGTACGTGAGCATCCTCGCGACGCTCGCCGCGGGCGCCGCGTACGTCCCGGTCGACGCCGAGGACCCGGACGAGCGCGCCGAGCTCGTGTTCGGCGAGGCCGGCGTCTGCGCCGTTCTCGGTGCCGGGCGGTCCATCGAGATGAAGGGCGCGCCGATCGGCGTCGAGGGCGAGCCCGGCCCGGACAACGACGCGTGGATCATCTTCACCTCCGGTTCGACCGGGAAGCCCAAGGGCGTCGCGGTCACGCATCGTTCCGCCGCCGCGTTCGTCGACGCCGAGGCGAACCTGTTCCTGCGGGACGAGCCGATCGGTCCGGAAGACCGTGTCCTGGCAGGGCTTTCCGTCGCGTTCGACGCCTCCTGCGAGGAGATGTGGCTCGCGTGGCGTTACGGCGCCTGCCTCGTGCCCGCGCCGCGTTCGTTGGTGCGCACGGGAATGGACCTCGGGCCGTGGCTGGTCGAGCAGGAGATCACCGTCGTCTCGACGGTGCCGACGCTCGCCGCGCTGTGGCCGGTCGAAGCGCTCGACGACGTCCGGCTGCTGATCTTCGGCGGCGAGGCGTGCCCGCCCGAGCTGGCCGAGCGGCTCGCGGTCGACGGCCGCGAGGTCTGGAACACCTACGGCCCAACGGAAGCGACCGTTGTCGCGTGTGCCTCGCAGCTCACCGGCGAGGGTCCGGTACGCATCGGTCTGCCGCTGGACGGCTGGGAGCTTGTCGTCGTCGACGCGACCGGTGAGGTCGTGCCGATGGGCGAGTCCGGCGAGCTGGTCATCGGCGGCGTCGGCCTGGCCCGCTACCTCGACGCCGAGAAGGACGCGCAGAAGTACGCGCCGCTGCCGTCGATGGGCTGGGACCGCGCGTACCGCAGCGGTGACATGGTCCGCGCCGAGCCGGAGGGCCTGATCTTCCTGGGCCGCGCGGACGAACAGATCAAGCTCGGCGGCCGGCGCATCGAACTGGGCGAGGTCGACGCGGCGCTGCAGGCGCTGCCCGAGGTCGCCGGCGCGGCCGCCGCGGTGCGGACCACGCGTGGCGGCAACCAGATCCTCGTGGGCTACCTCGTCGCCTCCCCGGAGTTCGACCAGGCCCTCGCCGTGGAACAGCTCCGCAACGAGCTACCCGCCGCGCTGGTTCCGTTGCTGGCGCTGGTCGACACGTTGCCGACACGCACCTCCGGCAAAGTCGACCGCGCCGCCCTGCCGTGGCCACTGGACTCGATGAACGACTCGACCCCGGTCTTCGCCGGAGTCGAGGGCTGGCTGGCCGAGCAGTGGGCCGCGGTGCTGGGCAGCGGCCCGGCGGCCGAGGACGCGAACTTCTTCTCCAGCGGCGGCAGCAGCCTCTCCGCGGCACAGCTGGTGTCGATGATCCGCACCCGGTACCCGAGCGGGTCGGTCAGCGACGTCTACCAGTACCCGACGCTGCGGGCGCTGGCGAAACGGCTGGAGCAGTTCGACGCCGAGCAGGCCGAGGAACGCGTCGTCGTGCCGACGCCGCGCTGGACCGGTCTCGTGCAGACGCTGCTGATGGTTCCGCTGCTGACGATCTCCGGCGCCCGCTGGGTGACGTTGCTGGCGGCGCTGTCGAACGTGCTGGGCTGGACGCACGTCTCGTGGTGGTGGATCGCCGCGGGCTGGGCGGTGTTCATCAGCCCGGCCGGCCGGCTCGCGATCTCCGCCGGCTCCGCGCGCCTGTTGTTGCGCGGCATCAAGCCCGGCAAGTACCAGCGCGGCCACGGTGTCCACTTGCGACTGTGGACGGCCGAGAAGATCGCCGAGCTGTCGAAGGCGACCGAGCTGCACGGCACGTGGGTCACGCACTACGCCCGCGCGCTGGGCGCGAAGATCGGCCCCGGCGTGGACCTGCACTCGTTGCCGCCGGTCACCGGCATGCTCAAGATCGGGCGCAACGCGGCCGTGGAGCCCGAGGTGGACCTCGCCGGGCACTGGCTGGACGGCGACGTGCTGCACGTCGGCCGCATCCGCATCGGCGCGGGCGCCACGGTCGGCGCGCGCAGCACGCTGTTCCCCGGCGCTCGGATCGGCAAGCGGGCCGAGGTGGCGCCGGGTTCCGGTGTGACCGGCTCGATCCCGACGGGCCAGCGCTGGGCCGGTGTGCCCGCTACTCGCATCGGCAAGGCGGCGCGGGACTGGCCGCGGCGCCGTCCGGCCCGCTCGCAGTTCTGGAGCCTGATGTACGGCGTGAGCTCCTCGCTGCTGGCCGCGCTGCCGTTGCTGGCGGCGGTGCCCGCGGGCCTGTTCGTGCTGCGGCACGAGGTGACGCTGCGCTCGGCGCTGCTCGACGTGCCCGCGGCGTCGGCCATCTGGTTCGGCACCTACGCGCTGCTCGTGCTGGTTTCGGTGCGGCTGCTGGGAATCGGTCTGCGCGAGGGGTATCACCCCGTGCACAGCCGGATCGCGTGGCAGGCGTGGACGACCGAGCGGCTGATGAACAACGCGCGCACCGCGCTGTTCCCGATGTACGCCAGCCTGTTCACGCCGGTGTGGCTGCGCGCGCTGGGCATGCGCGTGGGCCGTCGCGTCGAGGCGTCCACGGTCGTGGCACTGCCGAAGATGACCCGCGTCGGCGACGGCGCTTTCCTGGCGGACGACACGATGGTCGCGTCGTACGAGCTCGGTGGCGGCTGGCTGCGGATCGCGCAGGCCCGCGTGGGCAAGCGCGCGTTCCTCGGCAACTCGGGCATGACCGCGCCCGGCCGCGCGGTGCCGAAGGGCGGTCTGGTCGGCGTGCTGTCGGCCGCGCCGAAGCGGGCCAAGGCCGGTGACTCGTACCTGGGCATGCCGCCGATGAAGCTGCCGCGCAACGTGTCGGAGGGCGACGACTCGCGCACCTACGACCCGCCGCGGCACCTCATGTGGGCACGCGGCCTGGTCGAGTTGTGCCGGTTCGTCCCGGTGATGCTGAACGTCGCGCTGGTCGTGCTGGTGCTGTTCGCGTTGAAGGCACTGGGGGTCTGGGCGGTGCTGCTGTCCGGTGTGGTGCTGCTCGGCGCCGGTGTCCTGGCGTGTCTGGTCGCCCTGCTGGCGAAGTGGACGCTGGTCGGCCGGTTCCAGGCGCGTGAGTACCCGCTGTGGAGCGCGTTCGTGTGGCGCAACGAGCTGGCGGACACGTTCGTCGAGGTGCTCGCGGTGCCGTGGCTGGCCGGGTTCTCCGGCGGCACGCCGATCATGAACCTCTGGCTGCGTTCCCTCGGTGCGTCGATCGGCCGTGGCGTGTGGTGCGAGTCGTACTGGCTGCCGGAGGCGGACCTGGTGCGGCTGGCTCCCGGTGCGACCGTGAACCGCGGCTGCGTCGTGCAGACGCACCTGTTCCACGACCGCATCCTGCGCATGGACCTGGTCACCCTGTTCGACGGCGCTACCTTGGGCCCGCACGGCATCGTGCTGCCCGGCGCGTCGATCGGTGCACACACGACAGTCGGCCCCGCTTCACTCGTGATGCGCGGCGAGCAGGTACCGTCCGGAACGCGATGGCTGGGAAACCCGATCTCCGCGTGGTGACGGTTCGCCACTACGACCTGGAGCTGGACTACAAACCGCACTCCGCGCGCCTGAGTGGGCGCGCGGTGCTGACGGCTGCCGGAGATGGACCGTTCGTCCTGGACTTCGGGCCGTTCCACATCGCCAAGGTCCTGGTGAACGGCAAACCCGCCCGGTACACGCACCGGGCGGGCAAGCTGCGGGTCCAGGCGGCGGTGCGCGGCGAGTTCACCGTCGAGGTGCGGTATTCGGGCAAGCCGCAGCCGGTGCACACCCGCCACTGGGGCGACCTCGGGTGGGACGAGCTGACCGACGGCGCGATCGTGGCCTCGCAGCCTTTCGGTGCGCCGTCGTGGTTTCCCTGCGTCGATCTCGTCTCACAGAAGGCGACGTACCGGATCTCGATGACCGCGCCGTCGCCGTACACCGTGGTGTGCAACGGTGTTCTGGTGGACGGTCACGTCGGCGGCAGCACGACCACCTGGGTGTACTCGTCCACCGAGCCGATGGCGACCTACCTCGCGTCCGTCCAGATCGGACAGTACGTGGAGGTCGCGCCGCGGGTGTTCGCTCCCGCCCGCCTGCGTCGTGCGGCCGCGTTCGACTTCGCCCGGCAGCCGCGGATGATCGAGGTCTTCTCCTCGCTGTTCGGCCCCTACCCGTTCGCGGACTACTCGGTCGTGATCACCGACGACGAGCTGGAGGTGCCGATCGAGGCCCAGGGCCTGTCGACGTTCGGCGCGAACCACGTGGACGGACGCCGCGGCTCCGAACGCCTGGTCGCGCACGAGCTGGCGCACCAGTGGTTCGGCAACAGTGTCGGCATCGCGGCCTGGGAGCACATCTGGCTCAACGAGGGTTTCGCCTGCTATGCCGAGTGGTTGTGGTCCGAGGCGTCCGGCGGCCCCACCGCCGAGGTGATGGCCGCACGCGCCCGCACGCTGCTTTCAGTGCTGCCACAGGACATCCTGATCGGGTCACCGGCCGAGGAACACTGGTTCGACGACCGCGTGTACAAGCGGGGTGCCCTGACGCTGCACGCCCTGCGGGTGGAACTGGGTGACGACTCGTTCTTCTCCCTGTTGCGGGAGTGGACCTCGCGGCACCGGCACGGCACGGTGACCACCGAGGACTTCGTGTCCCTCGCCGGCCACCGCGACCTGCTCAACCGGTGGCTGTTCGCCCCTAAGTTGCCCTAGGTCCGGAGAACACCTCGTCGCGCTGCTGTCCGTCGGGGCTGTCCCCGAACACGCGCGCGTCCGTGTGCTGATCCCGCTGTTCGCGCGGCTTGACCGGACTCCGCCCGGCGTTCTGCGTGCGCACCTGCGGCATCGCGTTGTTGTGCCGCACCCAGTCGACGAGGTGCTCGCGCACCAGGCACCGCAGGTCCCACAACTTCCCGGCGTCCGGTGCACTGATCAACGCACGGGTTCTCACTCGTCCCCAGGTGGCGTCGACAACCTGCAACACGCAGACCCGCCCGTCCCACAGGTCGTTGTGCTCCAACATGTCCCGCAACTCGTGCCGCATCTGTTCGACGCTGACCGACCAGTCGACGTCCAGCTCGATCGTGCCGAGCAACGCGGACTGCGTGCGCGTCCAGTTCTCGAACGGGGTCTTCAGGAAGTAGCTGGTGGGCATGATCATCCGCCGGTCGTCCCAGAGGTGCACCACCACGTAGGTGAGCGTGATCTCCTCGACTCGCCCCCACTGTTCCTCCACCACCACAACGTCTTCCAGCCGGATCGCGTCGCTGAACGCGATCTGCACGCCGGCGATCACGTTACCCAGCAACGACTGCGCCGCCAGGGCCGCGACCGCACCGATCACACCGGCACTGGCCAGCACGGTCGTCCCGATCGCTCGCACGCTCGGAAACGTCATCAGCACCGCGCCGATCGCGAGCACCCCGATTACCACGGTCGCCACGCGGCGCACCAGCGTGATCTGCGTGTGCACCTTGCGCGCGTGCCGGTTGTCCGTGACGTTCGTCGGAATCTTCGCCAGCGCGACGTCCTCCATCGTGGTCACGAACGCCACCAGCAACCAGGCGCCGGCCGCGATGAGCACGACGCCCAGCACGTGCAACACCGGTGATTTCCACTCTCCGGTGGTCTTTGACACACTCAGGCTTATCTGTGCCGCCAGGACGGCGCCGAACAACTGGCCGGGGCGGTACATCCGTCCGGAGTGGGCGAACCGCTGCAGTGCACGGTGGACAATCTCCACGATCACCAGGGCGAGGGCGACGGAGCCGCCGACGGTGACCAGCAGACGCACGGATTCGGGCATGCGTCATCACCTCCCTCACGGGCGGGTACCCGTGCGGGACGCGGTCAACACCCGCGCGGCGAGTAGATCCGCAACACACCGACCACGTCGGCACCCTCCACGACGGACAGTTCCACTCCCTCGGCCAACGGAGGCACCAACTCCCGGATCAACGCACCGACCCGCACCTGCGCCCAGGTCGGATCGGGCTGCAACAGCACGCTGACCGGGAACCCGCCCTCCAGCTGCACCGCGGTGAGCCGCAACAGCTCCAGCGGCGGAGTGACATCCCAGGTGACCGACCCGAAAGCGACCGGAGCCGATATCTCGGACAACCGGGCGAACCCCAGCACGGCCTCGACGAACTCCAGCGGCGGCTGGTACGAGTGCGCCTCGATGTAGTGCGGAAGGAGATCCGGCGCCGAGTAGCTCCGCCCGTCCGCCCCTGGAACGTGGATCTCCATGTGCCCGCGCGCCCGCTCGTCGCGATGCCCGCCGCAGAACTCACACCAGTGCCAGCCGCGCGTGACGTGCGTGCGCTGCGAGGCGAGCGTGCGCAACGCGGGCAGCACGCCGTCGGGCACCGGGCCCGTCGGGAACGGCGCCTTCTTGCTCAGCCAGCCGACGTTGACCATGCCGGGCACCGAGCGCAGGTACTCGTACGGGGTGAGGTCCGCGAACCAGGTCATGCGGCGGTCTCCGTCCTGTCGCGCACGCGGCAAGAGGAAACCGCCCGCGGTTGGGGCCCGATTGGGATCATGCTGGAGCGGACCGGTCGAGGATGCCGGTGATCAGGTCGCGGCACCGGCTGATCTCCGCGGCGGCGGCGTCCAGCCGTTCGAGCTCGGTGTGCAACGTCTGCCGGAGCTCCGAGCACGGGTCCAGGCGCGGCGAGGCGTCGATGACGCACGGCAGCATCTGGCGCACGGTGCGCAACGGCAGGCCCACGTTCAGCAACGAGCGGATGCGCAGCACGGTCTCGACGTCGCCCTCCGCGAACGCCCGGTAGCCGTTGCCGTCCCGCGCCGAGGTCAGCAGACCTTCCTGCTCGTAGTACCGCAACGACCTGGCGCTGACCCCCGTCAGCGCCGACAGTTCACCTATCAGCACAAATCACCCCCACGGCTTGACCTTGACACTAATGGCAAGGCCTACTTTGGCCGTCATGGACATCGTCATCACCCACGGCGTGCAGACCGTCGCCGACCACTGGGCCGAGGTCGCGGGCCGGTTGCCCGGCGACGTCACGGTTCCCAACCGGCGCGGCCGCCTGCAGAGCGAACCCCACGGAGAGAGCTACGGGCTGCGGACCGAGATCGACGATCTCCACCAGGTTCTCGACACGAAGAGCAACCCCGTCCTCATCGGGCACAGCTACGGCGGCCTGATCGCGTTCCTCACCGCCGCCGAACGCGACGATCTCACGGCCCTGGTCCTCTACGAACCGGTTGTTCCGGTCGACGGGCCGTTCGCCCGAGACGCGCTGCGGCGGATCGAGGCCGCGATGGACCGGGACGACCTCGACGAGGCGTTCTCGATCCTGGCGGTCGACCTGGTCGGCGACCCGCCAATGTACGTCGAGCTGTTCCGTGCCAAGGATCCGCGCGGCTGGGCGGAGATGCTCGGGCTGATGGCCGGCACGTTCACCGAACTGCGGGCCGTCGACGCGTTCGACTACGACCCGAGCACGCCGAGCCGGATCAAGGTGCCGACGCTGCTGCTGCTCGGCGAGACCAGCGACCGGCCCGAGCTCATCTACGGCCGTGCCGCGCGGGTGCTCGAGCAGGACATCGAGAACGCGACGCTCGAGGTGCTGCCGCGGCAGGGCCACATCGCGCACCGGCTCGCGCCCGAGCTGCTGGCGGACAGGATCAACCGGTTCCTCGCTGCAACCACTGGGACGCGCGACTCCGTCCTGGAGGCATGAGAAGAGCGCTCGTCGCCGCAGCGTGCGTGCTCACGCTCTCGGGCTGTGGTAGCAAGGCCACACCGGCCCAGGAGGTGACCGCAACCGTGCCGCCCACGATCAACAAGACCAATGTCGACCAGGCCAGACGTGACGGCGCGAAGTCCGTCACGGTGATGGTGTCGGTCAAGGAGGGACGCCACGACGACGTCGTGAAGGCGCTCAGGGAACTGGGCGCGAGCGTCGAGGCCCAGGACCCGAAGATCGGCTACGTACGGGCCGAGGTGCCGATCGAAAAGGCCGACGCCGTCCCTGGCCTGCCGGGAGTGTCCAAGGTGGACGTCGACGAACCGCTCAGCTACCGCGATCCCGAACCCTAGAAACACCGTTAAGGCCACCTTCACTGCGCTCAACGCAGTGAAGGTGGCCTTAACGGCACTACCGGACTAGCTCACCGACTGGACGATGACGGCACCGCGGCCGACGACGTCGTTGCCGGAGGTGCGGACCTCCAGGTCACCGCGCAGGACGCGCCCGGCGCCCGGCTGACCGTTCGCCGTGAAGACGCCCGCGACGTTCCACGACGCACCGGCGGCGCGGTCGGCGTTGGCGTCCGAGACGGTCAGCGAACCGAGCGACGACGACGTGTAGATGTCGAAGTAGTCGTAGTCGGTGTTGCCCGTGGGCACCGCGTAACCGTCGATCACGACCTTCCACGCACCGGCCGCCGGGTTCGCGACCGTCACCGATTCCTCGGAGTCGCCGTCGGCCGACTGCCCGGCCTGCACACAGGTGCCGGTCGTGCAGTTGAGGACGGTGAGGTCGAGGTCGGAGGCGGCGTCGGACGGGTTGCCGATGGTCGCCGTCAGCGCCGAGGCGCCGGCCGGAACCGTGACGTCGTAGATCGTCGTCGCACCGTTCGCGATCGACGGGCGCGCCGTCTTCGCGCTGCCGACCGCACCGGCCGCGAGGCGACCGTTGAACGCGGCCTGCGTGTTGTTGACCGTGTAGCTGCGGTTCAGCGGCACACCCAGCTGCGCGGACGCGATGACGTCCGGGTTCGGGCTGATGGTCGTGCCGAGCACCGAGGCCGTCACCGTGTACGGCGCGTCGAGGGTGTCGGACGTCCGGCGCGCCTCGACGACGATCTCCCACACACCCGGCAGCGGGTTGGTCAGCGTGCGGCTGGTGGCGGTGCCACCGGCGCAGCCGGCCCCGGCGTCGGGGTTGTAGCAGCTGGTCGACGCGGTGCTGTCCAGCGGCACACCCTGCGGGGTGAAGCGCAGGAATCGCACCTGGCCCTTGCCGGCCTCGGCGCCGCCACCCTGCAGGTCGATCTTCAGGGCGCTCGTGCCCTTGGGCACGTTGACGAACAGGTGCTGCGTCTTGTTGCGGCTGACCGTGCCGGACTTCGTGACCGCGAACTTGTTGGCGGCCGAGAAGTTCGTCGTCGCGAACACCGTGTTCAGCGTCTGGATGTCAACGCCCGACGTCATGACGTCGTTGATCTCCAGCACCGCGGAGTGCACCCCGGCGGACTTCGGGTTGATCGTCACCGGGAAGAGGACCGGCTGGTTGAGCGGCAGCAGCACCGTCTTGGCGGAGCTGAACGTGCCGTCGTTGCCCTTCCACTTCACCGAGTGCGTGACCGGCGTGCTCGCACCGCTGGTGCGGGTCAGCGTGTAGGTGCGGGTGTAGGACTTGCCCGCCTCGACACCCTCGCGGTCGTGGATGCCGACACCGACGTTCGGCGTGGCCAGCTGGCTCGACTGGACCGTGCTGACCGGAACGGCCGTCTTGATGGCGTTCGGCTTCGGGTCCTTCTTGAGCAGGTTGTAGGCCGCGATCGTGTTGAACAGACCCGCGCCCTGCTCGTAGGCACCCAGGTTCGGGACGTACGAGGCGCTGCCCTGGATCGCGTAGCGCACGGCGGCCGAGGTCGGGCGCTGGCCGTTGTGCGTGGCCTTGTAGGCGCCGACGATCAGCGCGGCGGCACCGGTCGCCTGCGGGGCGGCCATGGACGTGCCGTTGAACATCGAGTACCCGGCGGGCAGGGCGTAGGTGCCCGCGACGGGGCCACCGGCCTGCCAGCGCGGCGTGGTGGAGATCGCCGAGCCCGGCGCGACGATGTTCGGCTTGAACCCGCCGTCCTCACGCGGACCACGCGAGGAGAAGCCGTGCAGGTTCTGGGTGTCCTTGGTGACCGATCCGTAGTTGGACAGCCAGGTCTGCTTGGTGATGTACGAGCCGACGCTCACCGCGTCCGTCGCCACGGACGGGTCGCCGACGGTGTTCGCACCGGCGCCGCTGTTGCCCGCGGAGATGAACAGCTGGACGTTGTACTCGTTGATCGTGCGGTTGTAGAGCTCCGCACGGGCGTTGTTGCCGTCGTTCAGGGCCGGCAGACCGCCGATGGAGATGTTCACGACGTCGGCGCCGTTGCGCGCGGCGTAGAGGACACCGTCGATCAGGCCGGAGCTGGTGCAGGACGGCGTGGAGAGGCAGACCTTGACGGCCATGATCTTCGCGCCGGGGGCGGCACCGGTCATCTTGCCGTCGAACAGCTTGTTGCCGCTGGTGATGCCGGCGACGTGGGTGCCGTGCGCGGCGGCGGACATGCCCAGGTTGACGTACGGGGTGCCCGCGTTGTCGTAGATCGAGCGGTCGGTCTGCACGACGAACGCGATGCGGTCGATCACCGGGGTCGCCGGGTTGTCCGTACCGAAGAACGCGAAGTCCTGCTTGACCTTGTAGTCGATCATCCGCTTCTCGTTGGTGAAGTTGCCGTCACCATCGAGGTCGACGAAGACCTCCTTCGTGGTGATGTCCTGCAGGACACCCCACGAGTCGAGCCGGTCGCCGTCGCGGTTGATGTCGCCGCCGGTCTCACTGCCCGGACCGCCGAAGTCGCCCGCGGTCTCCTTGAACAGACCGAACGAGTACGGGCCACCGGTGGACGGCGCGGTCCACTCGCGGCCGCCGTTGGTGAACTTGCCGGTCGTGCCGGTCTTGGTCATCGCGACCCAGCTGCCGTCACCGGAGTTCGTGGCGTTCGCGTTGTACCAGTCGATGATCTTGCGCTCGCCGGTGCTGGTGGTGGCCAGCGCCGGGGTGTCGAGGTCGACACCGGTGTCGAGGACCGCGATCGTCGTGCCGCGGCCGTCCCACTTCGGGTTCGCCGCCGTGAAGTCCGATGCCTTCGTGTCACCGATCGGCATGTACGGGTTGTCCTTGGGCGTCGACGCGCTCGGCGGCGTCTGCGGCAGCGGGTTCTCCGCGCCCTCGGGCTTCGGGTTGTCGAGCGCGATGAGGCCGTCGACGTCGACCGACTCGACCGACTTCAGCTTGGCGGCCTTCTCGGCGTTGTCCCGGGGAATCGTGACCTTGACGTAGTCGACGTCCTTCTCGGTCTTCTGGACCGTGGCGCCGAGCGCCTTCAGCTCGTTGACCGCGGCGTCGGTCTTGCCGTCCTCGGCGGCGACCAGCAGGTCGACCGTCGGCTTGCCCTGCGCGGCGGCCTCGGCGAGAAGCTCACGGTCGTTCTTGTCGAGCTGCTTCTGCTCGGTCTGCTGCGGCTGCTCCTGCGCGAGAGCGGGGGTGGCGGCGAAGCCGAGCCCGGAAGTACCCAGCACCGCGGCGAGCAGGGCCGCTCCGGTGCGGTGTCTCCACCGAGACGTTGAGTTGATCACGGCGCAAAACCCTTCGTGGGGAGAGAATGCGGCAAGCACATCTCCCCGCGCGTGGGCGATCAATCAGACAGGTGGAGCAATGCGGAATTCCACATTGGACTGTTCAGCGTCTTGTTTGACACGCAAGAATATGCTGCGTTTCCGTGGAACGCGCAACTACCATCCAGTCAAGAGCTGATGGGCGGGAATGTCAACCGCTGTTAACGGTGAACATGCTTGCCGGGTAACGAATTCGACACTACCGCCGATGCATTGATCGCCACCACTGCTCGGTCCGAGCAGTTATTTGTGTTGGACACGAACGGGCTCGCGCGACGAGGCTGGGCACCACAGCCTCGAGCGCAAAGGAGCGCGAAGTGTCCCTGCCCACCAACCGCCTCGGCAACACGGATCTGCACATCACCCGCGTCGGGTTCGGCGCCTGGGCCGTCGGCGGCGGGGACTGGGCCTACGGCTGGGGTGAGCAGGACGACGCCGAGTCGATCGCCGCGATCCGTTACTCGATCGAGCAAGGCGTGAACTGGATCGACACCGCGGCCGTCTACGGGCTCGGGCATTCCGAGGAAGTCGTCGCGCGTGCTTTGTCGGGCTTGTCCGACGCCGATCGTCCTTTCGTGTTCACGAAGTGCGGTCTCGTTTGGGACGCCGAGTCGCCCACGGCCAAGCCACCGGCCCGCGTGATGGCGCCGTCGTCGGTCCGCCGCGAGGTGGAGGACTCGTTGCGCCGGCTGAACGTCGAGACGATCGACCTCTACCAGGTGCACTGGCCGACGGACGACGGCACGCCGATCGAGGAGTACTGGCAGACGCTCGCGGACCTCAAGGCGTCCGGCAAGGTCCGCTACATCGGTCTGTCCAATCACGACGTTCCGGCGCTCGACCTGGCGGAGAAGGTCTCGCACGTCGACTCGCTGCAGCCGCCGTTCTCCGCGATCCAGCGCAAGAACGCGCCGGAGATCGCGTGGTGCGCCGAGCACGACACCGGTGTGATCGTCTACTCCCCCATGCAGTCCGGGCTGCTCACCGGCGCGTTCTCGGCTGCGCGAGTGGCATCGCTGCCGGAGAACGACTGGCGGCGTCAGTCGCCCGACTTCTCCACGGGCCTCGCGGCGAACCTCGAACTGGCCGCGGCACTGGAGCCGATCGCGCTTCGCCACGACGTGCCGGTCGCTGCCGTCGCCGTGGCGTGGACCCTCGCGTGGCCCGGCGTGACGGCCGCGATCGTCGGCGCGCGGCGGCCGGCGCAGATCGACGGCTGGCTGCCGGCGGCGTCGCTGGAGCTGTCCGCCGAGGACATCTCCGAGATCGCCGAGGCCATCGAGCGCACGGGCGCGGGTTGGGGTCCCAGCCGGCCGTGACTGCTCCGTTCGTGTGAACGGAGCAACTTCGTTGTCATCGTTGCGGCCATACCGGAAAAATCTGTCGCTATCTCAGGCGACAGGGGGAGAGCTGTGGCGTACCAGCCACCCGGCACGACCAAGCAGCACAGCGCGGTCAAGACGTTCTGGTTGACGGCGGGCGCGCTCGGGGTGATCACGACGATCCTCACGGTGACGCTGACGAAGTGCATGGCCGACAAGCCCGCTTCGACGGCGACCACCACAACGGTGCAGACGACGGCGCAGGCGACAACGACCGGTGGTGCTTCCACGCCCACCTCCGCTGCTCCGACGACGGCTTCCTCGCGGTTCCACAAGGAAGCCGTCACGGAGCTGCGGGTACCGTTCCCGTCCTGCTACACGTGGGTCGACCTCGACGTCCCCAAGATGACGGAGAAGACCGGCGACAGCGACGTGATGTACGAGTCCTGCGGCTACACCGGCAGCCTCAGCCACTACGACTTCACCTCGCTGGGCGTGGGCCCCGAGACCGAGCCCGCGTCGGGCGAGGACTGTCAGCGCGCGGCCCAGAGCAAGGCGCTCGCGAGGGTCATGAAGGAAGACCTCACCGTGGGTAAGGCGTTCTGCGTGGTGACGACGCGCGACAACGTCGTGTGGCTGAAGCTCAGGCAGAAGGTCGGCGAGCAGGACGGGCCCGATCTCGTGTTCGACATGGTCCGCTGGCTCGGCTGACCGCGGCGTTCAGGAGCACAATTAACGCGTCGTCCCAGCTGAGGAGGGCGCGATGGCAGTAGGGAAAGCGGTCTGGCGGGCCATGACCGCGCTCAACGTGTGGCTGTACCGGGCCTCGAAAGGCCGCGTGATGGGCAAGATCCGGGGCGTCCCGGTGCTGCTGCTCACGGTGAAGGGCCGGAAGACGGGAGCGGAGCACACGACTCCGGTCTCCTATTTCGAGGACGCCGGGGGTTACGTCGTGACCGGATCGGCGGGTGGCCAGCCGGTGGAGCCGCAGTGGTTCCGCAACGTGCGCCGCGCCGAGCACGCCGTGATCGAGGTCGGGGACCGGAAGATCGACGTCGACGTGCACGTCGCCGACCCCGAGCAGCACAAGGTGCTGTGGGACAAGCTGGTCGGCCGCGCGCCGTTCTTCGCGAACTACCAGGCGAAGGTCGAGCGGGAGATCCCGATGGCGGTGCTCACGCCGCACTGAGCCGGGCGTCGAGCGCTTCGAGGTACTGGCGTCCGTAGGGCCCGTCCTCCAAGCCGTCCACCAGGTTCCGCGGCAGATCCTGCTCGATCTCCGCGGACCTGGAGGCGGCGGCGAGGGCGATCGTGGCCACCGTGTCGACGTCGCCGGTGAAGGCGACGCACGTCTTGAGCATCTCGCTGAGCTTCGTGGACGTGGTGAGCGCGGTCAGCGCGGCCCGGACGCTCATCCAGCCCTTCGAGCCGACCTTGCCGCGCCACGGCTCGGCCCACTCGCGGCCGAGCAGTTCCGCCACCCACCCGGCGGTTTCGCCGACCGGGCCGAGTTTCCGGTGGCAGTAGTGCACGGCGAGCGCGGCGGCCTGAGCGCTCGCGATTCCCGATGGCGTGTCATGGGTGACGCGGGCCTGGACCGCCGCGTGTTCGAGGACTTCCGCGGTGGTGGGCAGCAGGCCGATCGGGGCGGCGCGCATCGCGGCGCCGCTCTTGTCGCTGTCCGGGCGGATCCTGCGCAGAAACTCGGTCCCGCTGGTGGTTTCCTGGAGAAAGGCGTGGAACCTTCCCGCGTAGCCCGCGCGTGGGTCGCGGTGAAAGACCTCGACGAACCGGTCGGCGAGGGTGCGCGGTGTCCAGTCGGCCCGTTCGGCGAGGAGCTCGGCGATCGCGAGCGTCATCTGGGTGTCGTCGGTGTACGCGCCGGGGGTGATTTCCAGGTGCGTCGGGTGCGGCACGTAGCCGCGCAACGTGTTGTGCTCGGCGACGAACTTCGCGGGCGCGTACTCGAAGCACGCGCCGTATGCGTCACCGACAGCGAGTTCCACCAACATCGGCGTCATCGAAGCATGCCGGAAACGTTCGGACACGATAATTTGCGCGCATGGACCTGGATTCGGTCGCCAACGAGCTCTACGGGCTGACGCCCAAGGACTTCACCGCGGTCAGAAACCAGCGCGCCCGCGAGGCGAAGGACAAGGATCTCGCGAAGGCGATCACCGATCTGCGCAAGCCGACCGTGGGCGCGTGGGCGGTCAACCTGCTCGCGCGTGACAACCCCAAGGAGCTCGTGGAGGCGCTCGGCCTGAGCCAGGCGGGGCTGGACATGCGGGAGCTGGGCAAGCGCCGCAAGCAGTTGCTGGAGACGTTGACCTACCGGACGTTGGAGCTGACGGGCCCGCTCGCGGACGCCGCGCTGGAACAGGTGCGGTCGACCCTGGGTGCCGCGATGGCCGAGCCGGAGCTCGCCGACCAGGTGCGGGCGGGACGGCTCACCAAGGGCCTGGAGTACTCCGGTTTCGGCGCGGCGGAGGTGTTCGCGGCCCCCGCCCCACCGGCCGGCGAGGACGCCCTGGCGCGCAAACGCCGTGAGCGCCAGGAGCGCAAGATCGCCGAGGCCACGGCGGCGGTAGAGGAGGCCGAGGAGGCGTTGCGCGAGGCCAAGCTGGGCGAGAGCGCGGCCAAACGGGCCCACGACCGCGCGCTGGAGCAGCTGGAGGAGGCCAAACGCCAGGTCAAGACGGCGGCGAAGGCCCACGCCACCGCCACCCGCAAGCTGGCCGAGCTCACCGACTGAGCGGTCCCCAGTCACCGACCAGTTGCTCGCACTCGGCGAGCGCCTCGTCCGCGATCCAGGCGACGGCCTCGTCGCAGGTCACGAGCGGTTCGTTGTCCGGGCCGCGGCCCTGCTCCCGGCCGGCCAGCACCCAGGCGCGGACGTCCGGGCCGCGCAGTTCCCGCAGGTGGCGGTAGTCGTAGAGGCGCCGCGCCACCCAGAGCCGCACGGGCCGGTCCTCCCACCACGGTTCGACGGCCAGCGGGTTGGCCGAGAGGCCGGGCAGCTCGACGCCGGTCAGCGCGTCCTTGCTGGCCTCGGCCGCGTCCTCGTCCGGCCCCTTCGACCAGCGCACATAGAGGTCCTCGCGGCCCTCGACGAGTGCCGCCAGGTCGTCCAGCGTGCGCAGCGTGGGCATGTCTTGGGTCACAATCCGGCGAATACCCGAATTTGGGCGGAACACTCTCGCCTCGTTGCGCGTTCAACTAGTGGTTGCCCTCGGAGCTGGAGCCCGGTGCCGGGAACCGCTGGACCCCCAGCCAGCGCGCCCCACTGAGCACCCCGCTCGCCCGAGGGCAGCCAGCCGTCGGCCGAACCGGTCTCCCCCCTCTCCGGTCCCGGCCGACGGCGCCCCACAACCAGGCGGGCGCGTGTCTTACGTTCCCACCCCGTGTGTCGTACGTTCCGGACCCCCGAGCCGTACGTTCGAGCCCGACGACTTCGCACCTCAGGCGGTGCTGGTGTCGCCCACTCAGCACCTCTGACTTGTCCGTTCACGCTCGCGACAAATCTGAAACCTATTCAGGTCTCGTGCGTGACCAGCGGTGGATCTAGACTCGGCCGATGGCACATGACGCGGATGTCATCGTCGTCGGCGCAGGCCTGGCAGGCCTCGTCGCCACCGCAGAGCTCGCGGACGCGGGCCGCAAGGTGATCCTGCTCGACCAGGAGCCCGAGGCGTCGCTCGGCGGCCAGGCGTTCTGGTCGTTCGGCGGCCTTTTCATGGTCGACACACCCGAGCAGCGCAGGCTGCGGGTCAAGGACTCGCACGACCTGGCGTTGCAGGACTGGCTGGGCAGCGCCGCCTTCGACCGGGAATGCGACCACTGGCCGCGCCGGTGGGCGGAGGCCTACGTCGACTTCGCCAGCGGCGAGAAACGCGCCTGGCTGCACGGCATGGGGGTGCGCTGGTTCCCGTTCGTGCAGTGGGCGGAACGCGGCGGCTACCTCGCCGACGGGCACGGCAACTCCGTGCCCCGCTTCCACGTCACGTGGGGCACCGGGCCCGGCGTCGTCGAGCCGTTCGAACGACGGGTGCGCGAGGCGGTGGCCAAGGGACTGGTCACCCTCAAGTTCCGGCACCGCGTCACCGAGATCACCACGACCGAGGGCAAGGTCGACGGCGTCAGCGGCGAGATCCTCGAGGACAGCACGGCACAACGGGGCGAGCCGAGCTCCCGCCAGGTGAAGAGCGACTTCAACCTCACCGCACAGGCCGTGATCGTCACGTCCGGCGGCATCGGCGCGAACCACGACCTGGTGCGCCGCAACTGGCCCAAGAGCATGGGGACGCCGCCGAAGCACATGCTGTCGGGCGTCCCGGACCACGTCGACGGGCTCATGCTCGAGGTGACGAACAAGGCCGGCGGCGAGATCATCAACGCCGACCGCATGTGGCACTACCCCGAAGGCATCGCGAACTACGCGCCGATCTGGAGCAGGCACGGCATCCGGATCCTGCCCGGCCCCTCGCCCCTCTGGCTCGACGCCGACGGCAAGCGCCTGCCGATCCCGCTGTTCCCCGGCTTCGACGCACTGGGCGCGTTGCAGCACATCACGACGCACAACCACGAGTACTCCTGGTTCATCCTCAACAAGCGGATCATCGGCAAGGAGTTCGCGCTGTCGGGGTCCGAGCAGAACCCGGACCTCACCGGCAAGGACACCAAGGCGGTGCTCAAGCGCGCGCTGCCGGGCGCCGTCGCGCCGGTCGAGGAGTTCGCCAAGCGCAGCAAGGAGTTCATCGAGGCGACCAGCGTCACCGAGCTCGGGAAGAAGATGAACGAGCTCACCGGCGACGACCGGATCGACGCCGCCGCGCTCGAGAAGCTCATCGTCGAACGCGACCGCCAGGTCACCGCGGGACTCGGCAAGGACATGCAGGTCAACGCGATCCGCGAGGCGCGGCATTTCCTGACGGACAAGCTGATCCGCGTCGTCGAACCGCACCGCATCCTCGACCCGAAGGCCGGGCCGCTGATCGCCGTGCGGCTGTCCGTGATCACCCGCAAGACGCTCGGCGGACTGCACACCGACCTGTCCTCGCGCGTGCTCGGCCACGACGGGAAGCCGATCGCCGGTCTCTACGCCGCGGGCGAGGCCGCCGGGTTCGGTGGCGGCGGCGTGCACGGATACCGGGCGCTGGAAGGAACCTTCCTCGGCGGCTGCCTGTTCTCGGGTCGCGTGGCGGGCCGGGCCGCCAGTCAAGACGTGAGCTGAACTGAGATAACGAAAGTCACGTGCCTTTCGCATCCAACTGTTTGCTTGCGAAAGGAACAACCCATGCTCTTACGGGCTGGAATCGCGGTCGCGGCCGCGCTCGTCACACTGACGGGCACGGCCGCGGCGGACCCCGGTGACGTCTCGACCCAGGTCGTCGGCGGCAGCCGGGCGTCTACAAAGGACTTCCCGTTCACCGTGTTCCTCGCGAAAACCGGAAAGAAGTCGAGCTTCTGCGGCGGCAGCATCATCGCCCCGAACAAAATCCTCACCGCCGCGCACTGCGTCGACGAGGGCGAGACGGGCCCCAAGCCGGTGCCGCCGTCGTCGATCCAGGTCGTCGCCGGCCGCGACGACAAGGACACCGGCGATGGCGTGGTCGCCGGGGTCACCAAGATCGTGCTGCACCCGAAGTGGGACGGCTGGTTCTTCGACGCCGCCGTGCTGACGCTGGACCGCAGGCTGCCGCAGAAGCCGATCTCGCTGGCCGGACCGCTCGACTCCGGGCTCTACCAGCCGGGTAAGAAGGCCACCGTGCTGGGCTGGGGCGACACCACCGAGGGCGGAAGCTCGTCACGGTTCCTGCTCAAGGCGCGGATCCCGATCCTCCCGGACAACGACTGCCGGAAGTTCTGGGGCAAGTTCGAGGACGGCGTGGACGTCTACCAGACGAAGTCGATGACCTGCGCCGCCGTCATGGCCGGCGGCATCGACGCATGCCAGGGCGACTCGGGCGGCCCGTTCGTCGAGAACGGCAAGCTGATCGGTCTGGTCAAGGCCGGACAGGGCTGCGCCCGCCCGAACGCGCCGGCAATCTACACGCGCACCAACGCCATCAACAACTGGGTGAACCAAGAGATACATCGCTGAACTTCATGAGAGGGCTCTCACGTGTAGGCGGCATGCGCTTACTCACCGGAACCCTGCTGGCGGCGGCCGTGCTGTTCACCGTGAACGGCACGGCCGTCGCCGACGACGTCTCGGCCCAGATCATCGGCGGGACAACAGCGTCCACAAAGGACTACCCGTTCGCCGTCTTCCTGGTCCGGCCGGGCGTCAAGACCAACTTCTGCGGCGGCAGCGTCATCGCCCCGAACAAGATCCTCACCGCGGCCCACTGTGCGGACGACGACGAGGGCAACCCGACCCCGCCCGCGGACATCAACGTCGTCGCCGGTCGCGACGACGAACGCACGAACGCCGGCGTCCTGGCCAAGGTCACGAAGGTCGCGCTGCACCCGAAATGGGACGGCTTCGCCAACGACTTCGCCGTGCTGACGCTGGACCGCAAGCTGTCGTTCCAGGCCATTCCCCTGGCCACCACCAAGGACTCCGGGCTGCACGCCGTCGGCAAGCGGCTCACCGTGCTCGGCTGGGGCCGCACGGTCAACGACAACCCGGACTCGCCGCTGCTGATGAAGACGACCGTGCCGGTCCAGCCGGACAGGCCGTGCCGCGACTACTACGGCAAGGACACCGGTGGCGTCGACCTCTACGACGCGAAGGTGATGATCTGCGCGGGCGACAACACGGGCAAGCACGACTCGTGCCGCGGCGACTCGGGCGGTCCGTTCATCGCGGGCGGCAAGCTCGTCGGCGTCGTTTCGTTCGGCCCGGAGAAGTGCGCGACGCCGAACGTGCCCGCGGTGTACGCCAAGGTCTCGGCCGCACGGGCCTGGATCAGGACGCAATAGCTCCCGCGTGGTGGACGCGGGTTGACGCTTCCCGCGGCGGCCGATGTCCTGGGCCCATGACTCAGATCGGTGTGCTGGTCGGCAACCCGCGTCCCGCTTCCCGCACCTGGCACGCGGCGCTCGCGTTGCGCGACGCCGTGCGCCAGGTGCTCGACGTTCCCGGTGATGGTCCGCTCGTCGACGCGGCCGAGTTCGCCCAGGAGGTGTTCGCACCCGGCGGCGAGAGGGTGCGGGCCGTACTGGAGGAACTGGGCCGGACCGACGTCCTGATCGTCGCCTCCCCCACCTACAAGGCCACGTACACGGGTCTGCTCAAGGCCGTGCTGGACCAGGCGCCATCGGGCTGGTTGCGCGGCAAGGTCGTCGTGCCGCTGCAGGTCGCCGCGTCCGACCGGCACGCGCTCGCGGTCGAGCTGCACCTGCGGCCGCTGCTGGTCGAGCTCGGCGGACGCGTTGCGGGACAAGGCATTTTCCTCAACGAGTCCGCGCTCACTGTGTCACCCGTGGAGCTCACCGCACAGCTGGTCGAGCTGCTCGACGCCGACGCCCTCAGGGCGCTGGTGCCCGCCCCAATTGACACAGTATCGCCCGTGCGATGACGTCGTTCTGCCGGAACGCGGGCGCGTTCGTGCGCGGCCGGGCGAACGCCGCGAAGGCGCGCCCGGTCGTGTAAGGCCCGAGCGCGAAGCGAAACGGGTCCTCGCGGCCGGCCGAGTCGATCAACCTGCCCTCCGCGGAGACGCGGACCAGCCCGGTCGTGACACCGTCGTCGAGGACCTCCTCGACGATCTCGCCGGCCGCGTGCAGACCACGCAGCACCGGATCCTCGGTGCGGGACAGGCTGTGCACGGGCAGCCGCGCCTCGATGAGCCCGGACGCGCGCACGACGTCCGGCGTGGTCGCGCTGCCCGCGAGGAACCCGCCGTC
This sequence comes from Lentzea sp. NBRC 105346, assembly GCF_030269605.1. GTDB lineage: Bacteria > Actinomycetota > Actinomycetes > Mycobacteriales > Pseudonocardiaceae > Lentzea. The sequence continues at coordinate 134,319 of NZ_BSTQ01000004.1, read as the reverse complement.
GACCGCCTCGACCCACATGTCCGCGCCCAGGAACCGGACGACACCGGCTTCCGAGAGCGCGAGCAGCTGCTCCAGGCGGTCCGGCGGCGGCCCGGAGGCCAGATAGCTGAAGAACCCGTACCACCAGCCGTCGGCGTCCCGCAGCCGCGACGCCGGCTCCAGGCACGGCACCACCCGCGGCAGCTGGCCGAAGACCGACAGCAGCGCCATGAACGCGCCGAGATCCGCACTGTGCCGGGGATCCGAGCGGCGGTCGATGTCCGCGCGCACGTAGTCACGCAGGTACGACTGGAAGTCGTCTCCGGAAGAAAAGGTGAGCCCGTCCAACGGCCGGTCGAGCCGCTCGAAGTCGATCCGGTCGCCGGGATCGGGCACCGCGCGTTCGATCAACGCGCGCATCTCGTCGCTGTACCAGTCGAACTTCGCGTACGCCGCAACGAACTCGTCCAGCTCCAGGTCCACGTGTTCGGGGTGACCGGTGAAGAGTTCGTGGTAGTAACCCCACGCGATCTCCTTGGCCAGCAACGGCCACACGTGCGCCCGGAAGTCGAGCCGCTTGGTCAGCAACGGCTCCACGACGTCGGCGGCGAAGAACCTCGGCAGGTCGGGCCGGGCACCTTGGAGCCGGTATCCCGTCTTGGAGTGGTACGGCACGCCACGCCGCGATCCGACGTGGATCCGTGGTTCCCGCCCGGACGGGATGTACCGGCCATCGACGAACCGGCCGCCGCGACCTTCGGTCAGCAGCACCATCAGGTCGATGAACGCGAGGCCGAACCCGCGCAGCACCACGTCGCCGGACACCGCGGACAGGTCGGCGTCCGCGGAGTACGCGGGCGGCAGGTAGAACAGCCCGTGCCGCCATGCGTGGTCCAGCAGTTCGCGGTGCTCGGGTTCGATCTCCGCGTCGAGGTGCCCCAGCGCGAGCACGACGACGTCGGCGTCGAGGTGGAATCCGTCGTCGAGGCACACCCTGCGGCCGGACAGGCGCACCGCGCGGTTGCGATGGACTCGCACGGAGATGTTGTCCGGCAAGGAGTTCACGACGTGCTCGAAGAACCACGCCAGGTACGCGCTCTGCACCTGCCTGCTGGGGAACGAGGTCGGCTCGAGGCCGGGGTTCCACTCGGCGAGCGACGGTCCGGGCACGACCGGTCCGTCGCCGGCGAAGCTCTCGTCGGTGAACATCGTGACGTCCTCGGCCATCGAGTTCATCCGCAGCAACGGCGACTGCTCGTGCCGCCACACGCGGCCCGCGCCCGCGGGGAACGGGTCGACGACGTGGATCTCCAGTGGTCCGTCGAACAGCGAGGCGTTCGCGCCGATGCGCTCGATCAACCCGGCGGCCCGCGGCCCGCCTCCGACGACAACCAGCACCCCCATACGTCGATCACCGCACGAAATTCCCCTGACTGGCAAGCGATCCCGACAGGTGGACGCCGTTGACGGTCCCGCTCCGCCAGGAGTGCCATGGGGGACATGCCGGTCGAGTTTCTGGGGATCGCCGCCACGAACAACGGGTCGGAGACGACGGCGCGTTCGGGCGGTTCGTTCGACAAGGACTACACGGTGCGGCTCGCCCGCGCGCACGAGGACCACGGCTGGGACCGGGTGCTGTTCGCCTACCACTCGGGCGCGCCGGAACCCGCCGCGGCGGCCGCGTATCTCGCCGCCAAACTGGACAAACTGCAGATTCTGCTGGCCCATCGGCCGAACGTCTCGTACCCGACGTTCGCCGCCAAGACGTTCGCCACGCTCGACCAGATCAGCGACGGCCGGATCACGGTGCACTTCATCACCGGCGGCACGGATCAGGAGCAGCAGCGCGAGGGCGACTACCTGACCAAGGACGAGCGGTACGGCCGCACGCGGGAGTACATCCAGATCGTCAAGAAGGCGTGGACCTCGCGCGAACGGTTCTCCCACGACGGCGAGCACTACCGGTTCGCCGACTTCGTCAGCGATGTTTTTCCTGTCCAGCAACCACGTCCGCGCGTGTCGTTCGGCGGATCGTCGCCTGCGGCGTACGCGGCGGGCGGTGCCGAGGCGGACATCTTCTGCCTGTGGGGCGAACCGCTGGAGGAGACCGCGCAGCAGATCTCGTCGGTCCGCGAGGCCGCCCGTCTCGCCGGGCGCACGGACGTGCCGAAGATCCAGGTCGCGTTCCGGCCGATCATCGCGCCGACCGAGGAACTGGCGTGGGAGAAGGCGTACCGCACGCTCGACGCGATCAAGGCGCACACGCCAGCGCGCAAGAACCCGCAGAACACCGGCTCGCAACGGCTGCTGGCGGTCGCCGACCGCGGTGAGCGCTTCGACCGTGCACTGTGGACACCCACGGCCGCGGCCACGGGCGGCGCCGGGAACTCCAACGCCCTGGTGGGCACACCGGAGACCGTCGCGCAGGCGTTGCTCGACTACTACGACCTCGGCGTCGAGATCCTGTCCGCGCGCGGATACGACCTGCTCGGCGACGCGATCGACTTCGGCCGGCACGTGATCCCGATCGTGCGGGAAGAGGTCGCCAAGCGCGACCGCGCCGCCGCGTGAGCCCGGGACTGTCCAGGTGCTGCACGTCCGGCCGGCCCGCACAACGGATCCGGAAGCCGCACCGCTGATCGAAGCGCTGACAGAGGACTACGCCGCGCGGTACGGCGAACCGGGCCGGAGCGAGATGACCGCGCACCCGCCCGAGGAGTTCGCACCGCCGCACGGCGCGTTCCTGCTCCTCTTCGACCGCACGGAACTGATTGCGGGCGGAGCGTTCCGCCGGTTCGACGCGACCACGGCCGAGCTCAAACGGATCTGGACGCACGCGCACCACCGCAGGCGCGGGCTTGCCCGCCGCGTCCTGACAGAGCTGGAGCGCGAGGCGAAGGAGCTCGGCTACCGCCGCCTGTACCTCACGACCGGGCCGCGGCAGCCGGAAGCACGCGGCCTGTACCTGGCAAGCGGTTACACACCGCTCTTCGACGTGTCCGCCGATCCGCTGACGATCGGGCCCCTGCCGTTCGAGAAGCGAATCGCGTGACGCGGTCGCCGACCGGGCATCCTTCGCCGATGCCCGGTCGGCAGTGCCAGGTCGGTTGGACAGGACGGCCGAGATCAGTAAGCTCGATGGTCGGCGCACATTCGGTATATGTGCACCAAACGGTTTTCACTCGTTCGGCGGAATCCGGCGGGCGAGCGATCGCGAACTGGTATCGAACGCTTCACAACGTCCGGTACAGCGGATCACAAGGTCCCCAGGAATGGCCACCAGAGCTGAATGAACATGGTCGACAGCCGAGAGCCCGCCGTTCGCTGGGCGGCGGCGATCTCCAACAACCTCCTCGTCAACATGAGCCCCCGGCAGGTCGAAGACCTGCTGACGAAGTATGTGGAGACGCTGCTCACCGACGAGCTCGCCGCGGCGCGGCAGGTCGGTCGCTCGATGGTGGAGCACGACATCATCTCGTCGGACACGCTGGAGCGGTCGATCCGGTTCCTCGGTGAGCAGACGCCGCTGCGTCCGGCGTTGCTCGGGGCGCTGGCGGCCGGGTTCACCGAGGCGCTGCGCGACCGGACGCTGGACCAGCAGGAGATGAGCCGGACCGCGGCCATGGACGCGATGCGGCGCGCGGAGCTGGCCCTGCGCGAGAGCGAGGCCAAGTTCCGGGCGATCTTCCGCTCGTCGCCCGTCGCGATCGTGGTGAGCGGGCTGGACGGCGAGATCGTCGAGTTCAACGAGGCGTTGCTGAGCCTGCTCGACTACTCCGCGAACGACCTGCGGGCGATGAGCGGGCGCGAGCTGCTGCACCCCGACGACCGCCGGTCCACGCGGGAGCTGGCGGAGCGGCTGATCCATTCCGACGGCGAACACTTCCGTACCGAGTCGCGGATGCTGCGCAGCGACGGCGAGACGATCGCCGTGCTGGTCGCGGTGTCGCTGGTGCGCGACGAGAAGGGCACCCCCGCCTACTTCGTCACCATGATCGAGAACCTGGACGAGGTGCGGGCGCTGCAGACGCAGCTCGTCCGGCAGTCGCTCAACGACGTGCAGACCGGCCTGCCGAACCGCCCGCAGTTCCTCGGTTGGCTGGAGAGCGCGGTCGGCACGCAGGGACCGGAGACGCTGGCACTGGTCCAGATCGACATCGACGGGTTCCGCGTGGTGAACGACGCGTTCGGCCACGACGCGGGCAACCGCGTGCTGACGACCGTCGCGAACCACCTGAGATCGGTGTTCGGTGCCGCGGGCCAGCTCGCGCGCATCGGCGAGGACGAGTTCGGCGTGCTGATCAAGGACCCGGTGGACGTGCCCAGCGTGATCGCGCTGGTGGACGCGTTCACGAGCCGGCTGGAGGAGCCGGTCTGGGTCGACGACGGCCACGGCGTCGGCGTGACCGCCAGCGTCGGCATCGTCGCCCGCGCGGCCCGCGGCGGCGACGCGGCGGACCTGTTGCGTGCGGCGGACGTGACGGTCGGCTGGGCCAAGCGCGACGGCAAGGCGCAGTGGGCGTTGTACGACCCGATGCGCGACCGGCGCGACAGGGAGCGGTTCGCGCTGGCGGCGTCCATCCCCGGCGCGCTGGAGGAGGGCCAGTTCCGCGTCGATTACCTGCCCGTGTACTCGTTGCGGGACCGAAGAGTCCTGGCCGTCGAGGCGAAGCTGACCTGGGACCACCCGGAATACGGCCTCCTGTGCCCCGAGGAGTTCCTCGGTCTCTCCGCCGACACCGGCCTGATCGTGCGCCTGATCCACTGGGCGCTGGAACACGCGTGTGCCCAGGCGGGCGAGTGGTTCACCGAGCTGGGTGAGTCGACCCCGGTGCTGAGCATCGACCTGCCACCCCGGCTGTGCCAGGAACCCGAGCTCGGTGCCGAGGTCGTCCGGGTCCTCGAGCAAACCAGGCTCCCGGCCACGCTGCTGCGGTTCGAGCTGCACGAGCACCTGCCCGCGTTGCTCAACGAGGACCAGATCGAGGAGCTGACCATCCTCGCCGAGCGCGGCATCCAGCTCGTCCTCGACCAGATGGGCGGCGGCAACGTCGGCGTCGACAAAATCCGCCAGTTGCCGCTGACCGGCGTCAAGTTCTCCGGCACCGCCGTGCACGGCCTGGCCGACGGCGCGAACCACGTCGACGAGAGCGCGTCGGTCGCGCTGCTCGAGTGGTCGAAGGTCCTGCGGGTGCCGCGCTACGCCGAGGACATCCGCACCGAGACCGAGGCGCGCCGCCTCGCCGAACTCGGCGTCTCCGGCGGCCAGGGGCCGTTCTTCGGGCCGGCACTCACCGCGGCCGAGGTCCACGACCTGCTGGTGGGTTCTTAGCAAACCCCCGTGGCAATCCACAGGTTGCTCACATCTGGGCGGCCCACAGTGGAGTCATGACCGAGAAGAGCTTCCCCGCGATGAGCGGATCGCTGACCGCGGATCCCGCACCGAAGTTCTGGCGCCGCCGCACCGCCGGTGTGGTCACCGCGGCGGCACTGGTCGCCGGCCTGTTCGGCGGCGTGGCGGGCGCCCTGATCGGGGGCGAGACCACGGCTTCCAGTCCCGCTGTCACCGCACAGACCGCGTCGAACACGTCCACTGTGGACGTGTCGTCGATCGCGGCGAAGGTGCTGCCGAGTGTGGTGCAGGTGAACCTGCCCGGCGCCGTCGGCTCCGGTGTCGTGCTGTCCGCGGACGGCCGCATCCTCACCAACAACCACGTGGTGTCCGGTGGCAACGGCCAGATCACCGTGACGTTCAACGACGGCCGGACCGTCGCGGCTTCAGTGGTCGGCACCGACCCGTCCAGCGACCTCGCGGTGCTGCAGGCATCCGGTGTCAGCGGACTGACGCCGATCACGTTCGCAGACTCGGACAACGTGCGCGTGGGCGACACCGTCGTGGCCGTCGGCTCGCCGTCCGGACTGCAGGGCACCGTGACCTCCGGCATCGTGTCCGCTTTGGACCGAACCGTGACCGTGCAGGGCGAGACCCGCCATTCTTCGGTTTCGTACCAGGCGATCCAGACCGACGCGTCGATCAACCCCGGCAACTCCGGCGGCCCGCTGGTGAACGCCAACGGGGAACTCATCGGGATCAACTCGGCGATCTACTCGCCCGCGTCCGGCAGCGGCGAGGCGGGCAGCGTCGGCATCGGGTTCGCTATCCCAGGCAACCAGGCGCAGAAGATCGTCGACCGCCTTTCCTGAAATACAACCGATCCGGTGATCACCAAATCCCGGATGGAGCTCCGTTCGTCCTTAGGATCACTCCGCTTGATCCCCCGAACGAGAGCTGGTTTCTCCCATGCGTGCATTTCTGACGGTGCTGAGCGCGGCGCTGCTCGCGTTTCTCGCGGCGCCGCAGGCCTCGGCCTCCCCGGTGTTCCTCAGCGCCACCGCGTCCACCCCGACGGACAGCGGGGCGCTGCAGGTGAGCTTCAAGATCGGCGGCCTCATCGTCGGCACGACGGTGACCGTGAAGACGACCGCGAAGATGACGGCTGTCTACGCCTGCCAGAACGAGGGCGGCAACTTCCCGTCCGACCCGAAGAAGACGCAGGTCGTCAGCTCGGTCGCCGCCGCGGGCACCTTCAAGGTCGACCTGCTGGGCCAGGTCGCCGGCACGCTCACCATCAACCCGCCCACGCCGACGCTGCGGTGCCCGAAGGGCCAGCACGTGGTGCTCGTCAGCATGTCCTACGGCGAGGTGTCGGTGGTCAGCGGCGGCGTCACGCAGTCCATCTCGGGTGTGTTCTCCCGCGTGTACCTGGACATCTAGCGAAGAGGGGCCGGGTGCTCCCCGGCCCCTCCCGCCTCACTCCTCTGTGGACTGTCCCGTCGTGCCCTTCTTCAGGGTTACGACCTTCGTGCTCTCCTTGGCCACGGGCACGTTGTAGTTCGGGTCCTGTGCACTGGCCTTCGTGTGCACCTCGGCCTTGCCCTTCTGGAACGGCGTGGTGCCCGACGGCTCCGCCTGCGCGGTCCACGGCACCGGGTCGCCTGGCTTGCAGGCCACGGAGGTCCAGTAGCCACCCCGGATGATGACGTTGTTCTTCACCTGGGTCACCTGACCGCTGACGGTGACGCTGACCGGAACGTTGCACGACACCGTGCCGGACACGATCGCCTTGCCGTTGACCGGATTGGCCTTCCCCTCGTCGGCGATGGTGGCGTCGAGCGCCAGCTCGGCGGGCGCGGGCGCGTTGGCAAGGTGCATCTCACCCCGTAGTGCGGCCGGGCCACCCTCGCAGTGCTGTTCGTAGGTCGCGTCGAGCTTCTCGACGTAGCCGTGCGGCCCGAACACGACGTTCTGGATGGTGAACGTGCCGGTCAACGTGTTGCAGCCGCGCCCGTTGCCGCCATGGGAAAGCGCGGGCCCGGCTCCCTGGAACGGATACCGCGTCGCGCCCTCGTACGTCTTCGCCGTCAGCGGCTCGCCCCTGGGCGCCGCGAAGTCGACGTCCCACCAGTCGCCCTGCACGCCGCTGACGCGCACACCGATGTGGTTGCGGTCCTCACTGGCGCCGACCGTCAGCACGTCACCGTTCTGCGGCGAGTACTTGTAGTCCTGACCACCGCTGATGTAGTCGCCCGGATCCCCGCCGAACGTCCACGACCCGCTGGTCACGGGCTGCGCCGTCGCCGGCACCGCCCCCAGCAACGCACAGCCCGCCGCGACTCCCACCAGTAAAACGGCGCGCTGAATGAACCCTCTTGGTCTCATGAGCCCCCCATGGCGTCATTGGGCACCCCCCGTGCCCTCGTCATAGTTCATACCGAGATCAGACGGCTCGCGGTTCCCCTCAACGGTCCAACTGCGGCTGGGCCGGGAAAGCCCTTGCCCGCCGTCGCGACCAGGTCTAGACCAGGGGCATGCCCAACCGACGACAGTTCATGACCGCGGCGGCCCTGAGCCCCGCGGTCGCGGCAATCCCCGTCACGAGCGCGACCGCCGCCGAACGCGACTGGCCCACCGGCCCCGGCCTGCCCAACCGCCCGCAGCAGCCGGACCGCGAGTTACGCCGGGTGCTCGCCGAAATCGACCAGCGCCGCCTGGAGGCCACGGTCCGCAAGCTGGCGAGCTTCGGCACCCGGCACACCCTGTCCAGCCAGACGGACCCGGCGCGCGGCATCGGCGCCGCCCGCGACTGGATCTTCAACGAACTGAAGAGCTACGGAGGCAGACTCACCGTCGAGCTCCAGTCCTACCTGCAGCAACCAACGCCGAGAGTTCCGGTCCCCACGACCATCACGAACGTCCTGGCGACCCTGCCGGGCACCACGGACCGCGTCTACGTGGTGTCGGGCCACTACGACTCCCGCGCCGGCGACGTCATGGACTTCACCAGCGACGCCCCCGGCGCCGACGACGACGCGTCCGGCGTGGCCGCCGTCATGGAGCTGGCGCGGGTCCTGGCGACCCGGACGTTCGAGGCCACGATCATCTTCGCCGCCGTCGCCGGCGAGGAGCAGGGGCTCCTGGGCGCGGCGCACCTGGCCGAGCAGCTCAAGGGCCGCAACCTGCAGGCGATGTTCACCAACGACATCGTCGGCGCGTCCAGGACGAACGTGCTGCGGCTCTTCGCCGAGGGCGTCCCGACGGCGGAGACGCCGGAACAGGCCGCGATCCGCCGGTCCGTCGGCGGCGAGAACGACTCGCCCAGCCGGCAGCTCGCCCGGTTCGTCACCGACGTCGCGAGCAACTCGGCCACGGACATGACCGTCGAGGTCATCCATCGACGCGACCGCTACCTGCGCGGCGGCGACCACATTCCGTTCCTGGAGCGGGGTTTCCCGGCCGCGCGCTTCACCGAGCCGCACGAGGACTACGCCCACCAGCACCAGAACGTGCGCGTCGAGAACGGCGTGCAGTACGGCGACCTCGTGCAGTTCTGCGACTTCCCCTACCTGCTGCGCGTCACCAAGGTGAACGCCGCCGTGATGTGGTCACTCGCGAGCGGGCCCGGCACGCCGCGCAACGTGCGCATCCGCACCAACCGGCTCACCAACGAGACGGACCTGGTGTGGGACGGCGAGCCGGGCCGCGAGTACGAGGTCGTGTGGCGTCCGACGGACACCTCCGACTGGACCCACCGGATCCCGGTCGGCGCGACGACGGCGCACACCGTGAACCTGTCCAAGGACAACGCGTTCTTCGGTGTGCGCGCCATCGGCAAGGACGGCAAACGCAGCCCGGCCGCCTTCCCCGTGCCCGCCCCCTAGGAGAGCCAGTCCGGCCGCAGTGGCATGTGCGAGCGCACGCCGTCCAGGCGCACGCCCAGCACCTGGTGCAGCTGGATGTTGTTGCGGTCGAAGCCCAACCGGGAGGCGGCGAGGTACAGCCGCCACACGCGGGCGCGTGCCTCGCCGACCTCCCGGACCGCCTCGTCCCAGTGCGCGTCGATGTTCCGGCCCCACGCGGCCAGCGTGAGCGCGTAGTGCTCGCGCAGGTTCTCCTCGTGCCGCACCTCGAACCCGACGTCGTGCATCAACGACACGATGTGCCCCGGCCCGACCAGCTCGCCGTCCGGGAACACGTACCGGTCGATGAAGCCACCGGTCCGTGCCCGCTGCAGGTTGTTCGGCCGCGTGATGCAGTGGTTGAGCAGCCGGCCGCCCGGCTTCAGCTTGCCGTACAACGACTTGAAGTACGCGGGCAGCTTCGCCTTGCCGATGTGCTCGGTGAGCCCGATCGAGCTGACGGCGTCGAACCCGGTCTCCCGCACGTCGCGGTAGTCGAGGTGGCGGACCTCGGCCAGCTCGGAGAGCCCGGCGTCGATGATCGCCTTCTGCGCCCACTCGGCCTGGTTGCGCGACAACGTCACGCCGATCGCGCGCACCCCGTACTCACGGGCGGCGTGTATGACCATGCCGCCCCAGCCGCAGCCCACGTCCAGCAGCCGCATGCCGGGCTTCAGCCCGAGCTTCTTCGCGACGAGGTCGTGCTTGGCGAACTGTGCCTCCTCCAAAGTGGACGAAGCGGCCGGGTACACCGCGCAGGTGTAGGCCATCGAGGGGCCGAGGATCCACTCGTAGAACTGGTTGGAGACGTCGTAGTGGTGCGCGATCGCCTGCCGGTCGCGTTCCTTCGAGTGGCGCAACCCGTGCAGCCGGGTCTCCTGGGGCGGGGGCGCGACCCGGTTGTTCAGCCGCACCTTGCCGAGAAAACTGAGCAGCCCCAACCGTTCCGCGAAGGGGATCTCCCGCAGCGAGAACTCCGACAGCTGCGCCAGCGCTCCGTGCACGTCGCCGATGATCTCGAGGTTCCCGGTCACGTAGGCGCGGGCCAGCCCGAGCTCACCGGGTGCGGAAGCCAGATAGGACAAGGCTTCAGGCGTGCGGACCTCGATCTTGACGGGCGCGTCCGCGGGCCCGGCCTCGCTGCCGTCGTAGGCGCTGAACTGGACGTCGGATCCGCCGCCGGTGATCCGCTGGAACATGTTCGCCAACCGCATCGAGCTCATCTCCCCCTCACACACTTCGCGTAGAGATCCGGAAGCCGGTTCATCGGGTCGTACTTCGACTTCAACGATCGGTAGACCGGTCCGTTGTACTTGTCCCAGAAGTCGGACTCCTCGTAGTAGGAGTCGGAGTACAGGGACTTGTGGCCACCCAGCCGGGCCACTTCAGCCTCGATCAGGCGGTTGCGGTCGCCCATCCGTTCGCCGGGCCGCAACTCGACGTCCGACCAGAATCCGACGTTCACGTACAGCACCGAAGGATCCATCGGGTAGAGCGACCACCCGTCGGTCGAACGCAACCGCACCGGGCACAGCCAGATCGGCGAGATGCCCACCTCGCGGTGGAAGAAGTCGAGGAACTCCGCTAGCCGCGACACGGGGATCTCCACGTCCTGGATCACCGGCTCGCGGGTCGACGGCGGCCGGAACCGGCGGTAGCGCGCCACCAGCCGCCGGTACACGTCCGAACGCAGGTAGCGCTTCGGCCACAGCCTGCGCACGACCGGGTTCTGTGCGCCGAACGCGCGGGAGCACCAGAACCAGTCGGTGTCCCAGCGCCACAGGTAGTCCCGGATGGTGAGACTGTCGTGGCGGCGCGACTGGATGGACCGGTAGTAGATCTGGTTGCCCGTGTAATCGGAGGTTTTCCCACCGATGTCGGCGAAGTTTCCGAGCGTCAGGTACATCTCGTTGCGGGAGAACACGGTTCCGTCGACGAAGTCCGCGGAGCCGTCGGCGCACACCTGCTCGATGACAGCGGCGCATTCCTCGGCCGAACCGAACGGAAGGTGTCGCAACCGGACAAATGGTTTGACCGGTTCGAGCTCGATCTCCAGTCGCAGCGCGTATCCGAGTGTGCCGTATGAGTTGGGAAATCCGCGGAACAGGTCGTCGTCCGGCTTCGCGACCACGACCTGGCCCTCGCCGGTGAGGACCTCCAGCTCCCGAACGGACTCGTGCGGCAGACCGTTGCGGAATGACGTGGACTCGATGCCGAGCCCGGCGACCGCGCCGCCGAGCGTAATCGTTTTCAGCTGTGGCACCACGAGTGGCATGAGGCCGTGCGGCAGCGTGGCGTCCACGAGGTCTTCATAGGTGGTCATGCCCTGCACCTGCGCGGTGCGGGCCACCGGGTCCACCGACAGCACCCGGTTCAGCTTCGCGACCTCCAGGCCGCCGGACTGGTCGGCGCGAAAGCGGAAGAGGTTCGACGTCGATTTGGCCAGCCGCACCGGCGCTCCTTCGCGCATGGCGGCGAACTGCGCGCTGACGGCCGTGACGGCCGCTCCGTGCTCAGTCTCAGACTCGCTCACGGTCTCGACGTTATTCCGCGTCAGCCCCGTTGGCACGCCCAAATGTCCTAATGAGCCGATGTCACCCTGATGTTTGAATGGGAGGGTGCACATCCAGTTGCTCGGCAGCGTCGATGTCCAGGGCACGCCGCTGACCACTCGGCAACGCTGTCTGCTCACCGCACTGCTGCTGGAGCCGGGCCGGGCCGTGCCCGTGCCGCGGTTGCTCGCCGCGGTGTGGGGCGACGATCAGCCGTCCACGCCGCAGAACGCCCTGCGCACGCAGATCCACCGATTGCGGCGCACGCTCGCGGACACCAGTGACATCACACTCGCCACGGTCGGTGACGGGTACTCGCTGGAGATCGATCCCGGACTCGTCGACCTGCACCGGTTCCGCCGGCTGCTGGCCGAGGCGCGGACGAGCGACGATCCGGCGCTCACCATTCAGCTGCTGCGCTCCGCGCTCGGCCTGTGGCAGGGCGCACCCCTTTCGGGTCTGCCCGAAACCCCGTGGTGGGACTCGGTTCGCACGGCGTTGCTCGCGGAACGCCAGGCGGCACAGGAGGAACTCGCGCAGGCGGAGTCCGAGCCCGTGGCGCCGACGATGGTGCCGCACCAGCTGCCCGCGTCGATCCCGGACTTCACCGGCCGGGAGAAACAGCTCAACGAGCTCGCCGAGTGCGCGGAGACCGTGGTGATCACCGCGATCGACGGCACCGCCGGCGTCGGGAAAACGGCACTGGCATTGCACTTCGCGCACCGCCTGCCCGAGCGGTATCCGGACGGGCAGCTGTACGTGAACCTCCGCGGCTTCGACCCGCACGTGCGGCCGTTGCGTCCCGCGGAGGTGCTGACGCAGTTCCTCCGCGCGCTGGGCATCAAACCCGAACGCGTGCCGATCAGCCTCGACGAGCAGGCCGCGCTGTACCGGACGCTGCTGTCGGACCGGCGCCTGCTCGTGCTGCTGGACAACGCGGCCGACGCGGACCAGGTGCGCCCGCTGCTGCCCGGCACCGAGTCGTGCCTCGTGCTGATCACCAGCCGCAACCGCCTGGCCGACCTCGACGCGCACCCGTTGTTCCTCGACGTGCTCGACCCGGACGAGGCCGTCGCGCTGCTGCGCGAGGTGCTCGGCGAACGCGTCGACGACGAGCCGGCGGCCGCTCGTGAGCTCGCGCGGCTGTGCGGCTATCTGCCGCTCGCGCTGCGCATCGCCGCCGCCAACGCCGCGCTGATGCCGATCGCCGACGTAGTCGCGGAGCTGCGCGAGGAGAACCGGCTGGCCGCACTCGCGATCGAAGACGACGAGCAGGTCGCCGTGCGATCGGCGTTCGACCTGTCGTACAAGGCGCTACGCCCAGGTCTGCGCCGAGTGTTCCGGCGCCTCGGGCTGGTGCCGGGCCTGGACTTCACCGCCGAGTCCGCCACCTGCCTCGCCGGTGAGGACGCTCAGCTGGACGAGCTCGTAGCCGCGAATCTCGTAGAACAGCACGGCTCGCGGTACCGGCTGCACGACCTGCTGCGGCTCTACGCCTACGACCGGGCTCAGACCGACGACACTTCGTCGGACCGCCGCGATGCGTGCCAGCGGCTCTACGACTGGTACCTCTCGATGACCTTGCAGGCCGCGAAGTTCGCGGGCCCCGAGTTCATGCACCTCTCCGAGGCGCCGGAGTCGTCCCGCTTCGGCTCCAGCGCGGACGCACTCGCGTGGCTGGAGTCGGAGCGCGCGAACCTGGTCGCGGTGAGCGCCTGCAGCCCACCCTCGGTGAAGGTGCTGCTGGCCGACCACCTGCACGGCTTCTTCAAACTGGGCAGGCACGGCGCCGACTGGCTCGCCGTAGCCCAGGCCGCCCTGGACCACGCTCCGGACGACCGCGGGCGGCTGACCGCGTTGCACAACCTCAGCAACGTGCACTGGAGCCGCGGCCAGCACCAGAAGGCCATCGAGTACGGCGAGGCCGCGCTGCGAATCGCGTGGCCCACCGCGCGCGCCCGCGTGCTCAACTCGCTGGGGCACGTCTACCGCGAGATCGGTGACGTGGACACCGCGCTGGCGTACTACACCGAGGCCATCGATCTGAACCGCGAGAACGGCCTGCACGACGGGCTGCCGTCCAACTACTTCGGTCTCGGCGCAACGTGCTGGCAGCAGGGCCGACTGGCCGAGGCGTACGAGTTCCACAGCAAGGCGCACGAGCTGGCGGTGCAGGACGGCTCGGCGTACTTCATCGGCTTCTACCTCGGCGTGGTCGGCGGCCCGCTGCGCGACCTGGGCGACGTCGAGACCGCGATCTCGCACATGACCGAGTCGGTGCGGGTGTTGAAAGAGCACGGCGCGCGCTCGCACGCGTCGTACATGCTCGACGACCTCTCGTGGGCGTGCCGCGACGCCGGCCACTACGACCTCGCCCTGCGGACCGGCCACGAGGCCCTGGACATCGCCCTCGACATCGGCGACCCCGGCGCGGAGGCCGACGCCCGCACCAGCATCGCCTCCGTACTCGTGCTGACCGGCCGTTCTCCCGAGGCCCGAGATCACTTCCAACGTGCCATCACGCTCGCCCGGCGCACCGGGTACCGGCACGGCGAGGCGGCCGCACTGATCGGTCTCGCTCAGTCTTTGGGCGATGTCGTGCCCGCGCTGCAGTCGCTGTCGATCTCCCGGGCGGTCGGGTACAAGTTGCTGGAGGCTTCGGCGTTGACCGCGCTCGCCGAGATCTGTCTTCAGTCCGGGGATGCCGATCAGGCTCGGCGATACGCTTCGGAGGCCATGGTTCTGCACCTTCAGAGCGGGCACCATCTGGGGCGGATTCGGACTCAGGCGGTAATTGATCAGCTCTCTGACCTGCGGTAACGCAAAATTGTCAGACCTCGGCGGTACGCTTGAGCAAATATGAAGCGCGCGGGGCGAGCGGCGTTCAGAGCGGTGTGAGCGGGCGGCACGGACGAGACGACGGCGGGCCGAGGCGGCGTGATCGGCGGAGCGCGCGGGCGCGGCGTGATCGGCGGAGCGCACGGGCGCGGCGTGGCGGGCGGTCGGCGCGGCGGGCGTGACGTAGCGGGCGTGACCCGGCGGACGTGACCCGGCGGACAGCGGGCCGGACAGCGGGCCGGGCGGCGTGGCGGGCATGACCTGGCAGGTGGCGCGGCGGCTGGCACGACCTGGCGGGCGTGACGTGGGCAGCGAGACGTGGCCGGGCATCGCGGGTACGTCGATCGAGTGGACATGATCGACCGGGCCTGGCTCTGGGAGGTTGTTCTACGCGGAGATCGCGTCGTACAACGGGCGATTCCGGGGCGGCGCGGCGGGCGGTTCCGGGGCGGCGCGGCGGGCGTGACGCCGCGGCGGGCGGGCGTCGAGTTCCACACCGGCGTGGCACCAGCCGTCGGCCAAACTCGCGACAGGCCGCCTGACCGGCGAACCCTGTGCGACCGGCCGCCTGACCGGCGAACCCTGTCCGAAGTTACCGACCAGTAGTAGCGTGGGCGTCATGGCGACCCACGCAGTGACGAACCAGGTGCCGCCCCTGGCCGGCCACGACGTCTCCGCCGACCCCGCCCTCCTGACCTGGGTGGACGAGCCGGACCTGCGCGCCCTGGGCAAACTGGCCGGCACCGCCGAGTGGCAGGACAAGGGTCGGTTGGCCAACGCCAACCCGCCGGTCCTGCACACCCACGACCGGTACGGCAACCGGATCGACGAGGTCGAGTTCCACCCGGCCTGGCACGAGCTGATGGACGTGGCGGTGACGCACGGCCTGCACGCGGCGCCGTGGCGCGAGGGCGACCACCTGCTGCGCGCGGCGAAGTTCTACGTGTGGAGCCAGGTCGAGGCCGGGCACGGGTGCCCGATCTCGATGACCTACGCGAGCGTGCCGGCACTGCGGCAGAACCCAGAGCTCGCGAGCCAGTACGAACCGCTGCTCGCCAGCAGGTCGTACGACTTCGGGCTGCGGCCGCCGCTGACCAAGTCCGGGCTCATCGCGGGCATGTCGATGACCGAGAAGCAGGGCGGCTCGGACGTCCGCGCGAACACCACCACGGCCGTGCCCACCCAGGACGGCTACCTGCTGACGGGCCACAAATGGTTCACCTCGGCGCCGATGTCGGACGTGTTCCTGACGCTGGCGCAGGCGCCGGGCGGCCTGTCGTGCTTCCTGGTGCCGCGCGTGTTGCCGGACGGGACGCTGAACAAGATCTTCCTGCAGCGACTGAAGGACAAGCTGGGCAACAAGTCGAACGCCTCGGCCGAGATCGAGTACGAGAACGCGGTCGGCCACCTCGTCGGCGAGGAGGGCCGCGGCGTGCGGACGATCATCGAGATGGTCAACATGACCAGGCTCGACTGCGTCCTGGGCTCGGCGTCCGGCATGCGGCTGGGAGTCACGCAGGCGGCACACCACGCCGCGCACCGCAAGGCGTTCGGCGCGTACCTGGTCGACCAGCCGGCGATGCGCAACGTACTGGCGGACCTGGCCGTCGAGTCCGAGGCGGCGACGACGACAGCGATGTGGCTGGCGTCCACGAAGTCACGGCTGGGCCTGGCGGTCACGAAGTACTGGGTGTGCAAGCGCGCCCCCGCGCATGCGGCCGAGGCGCTGGAGTGCCTGGGCGGCAACGGGTACATCGAGGACTCGGGCATGCCGCGGCTGTTCCGCGAGTCGCCGCTCAGCTCCATCTGGGAGGGTTCGGGCAACGTCGCCGCGCTCGACGTGCTGCGCGCCATGACCAAGGAACCGGAAGAGGTCGAGCGGTATCTGGAGTTCGTCACCGGCGTCGATCACCGAGTGGACGCGGCGGTCGCGGCACTGAAGGCGTCTCTGTCCGATGTGGACGAATCGCAGGCGCGACGGCTGGTCGAGCGGATGGCGTTGATCCTGCAGGGCGCCCTGCAGGTGAAGCACGGACACCCCGCGGTCGCGGACGCGTTCTGCGCGTCACGGCTGGGCGGCGACTGGGGCGTCGCGTTCGGCACGCTGCCGCGCGGCACCGACTTCGCCGCCATTCTCGACCGCACGGTTCCCAAGAATCAGTAACAATGCGGAAAATCCCCGACCCGATGAGCCAAAAGATACATCTCATCTGGTCACCGTTGACATCGCAAACAAACAAATGTCCACTTGTGCGACACCTCAAGAAAGGTTTCGCACATGAATTTCTCCGAAGCGCTGACAGCCATCGATGACAGCCTGGCCGGCCAGACCCCGTCCGCCCAGGTGGACGGTGAGCTGACCATCCACTTCCGGGCCTCCGAAGGGTGCTGACAGCGCCGCTCAGCCAGTGGAGCGGACAGGTTTCGACGTGTGTGCAGAGCGCACTCGAAGAAACCTGTCCGCACCCTGGCGAACTGAATGCGCGCGCCGTCGAAATTCTCCGGGAAAACGATCGGAACGTATTTCGACAGTTCGCACTGGGCGTGCTCGGATCACTGACCGGCGACCCGAGCGCGGCGGTTCCGATCAGCGCGATCTCCCGGTTCTGGTGGGCGGGAGCCGAGGCGCTGGACGACCTCATCGACCAGGACACGGACCAGAAGTCCCTGCTGGCGGCGATTCCCTGCCTCACCCTGTTCCCACAAGTCGTCATCACACAAGCTGACGTGTCCGGCGAGGTCCGCGAATTCTGGCGCCGCGAGCTCGTCGCCTACTCCGTGCACGCGGCCGAGGGCCAGCTCGCCGACCTGGCGAGGACCGAGATCACGTGGCCGAGCGTCATCCGGGCCTACGTCGGCAAGACCGGGGCCGCGTACGGCGGCGACGCGGCGATGGCCGCACGGCTGGTGACCGCCGACGAGCGGGTGCTGCACGCTTGGCGCTCGTTCGGACGGATGTTCGGCGTGCTGCGCCAGGTCCACAACGACAACGGCGGACCCGAGGCGTTCGCGGAGGACATCCGCAACGGCACTCCGACCCTCCTGCTGGCTCACGCGCTGGAGGTGACGGACCGGCCGGCCGAGCTGAACACGGTCCGCCGCCTCGCCCGCCGGGATCCCGGCGCGCTAACGGAACTTCGCCGCATGCTGCTCGACCCGCGGATCACGAGCGGCTATGACGGCAGGCTCGTCGCCTTCCGGAACCAGGCTCGTGACCTGCTGCATCAGCTCGCCGGCCCGTCGCACCACCGAGACGTCCTGGACTCCATGATCGACACGTCGGCGGCGGCCGCATTGAAGACGGCCGCGTGACGCTAGCCGACCACCGGGCAACCGTTGGGCTGACGCGGTGAGTTCTCGTCGTAGAGATCGCCGGTGAGGAACACGCATGTGGGCTGCTGGTCGTAGTCGTGGATGTTGGCGATCTCGAGGATGGACAGGTTGCGCCGCTCACCCACGCGTGAGGTGCCGAAGTCCGTACGACCGGTGGCGCCGTTGAACTTCAGCTCCCGGAACTCCTGCCCGACCGCGCCACGCTGCGGCATGCGGCCCGGCAGGCCGTCGAGACGCCGCTGCGTCTCGCGCACGGCCTCCAGGAAGAGTCCGGTCGCGTCATAGGAAACGCCCATGTGCTCGCCCGGCCACGGCTTGCTCGGCTTGTCCTCGTCCGGGATCGCGGCCTGCTGGATCTCCTGGTGCAGCTTGCTGTACCCGGCGCAGAAGACGTCCAACGGCCGGCCGCCGCGCACCTTCGGGTCCGGCGCGCCGTCGAGGCACGACTTGCCCGCGAGCACGACGAGCCCGGCCATGCTCACGTACGCGACGCGCATGCCGGCCAACGAGTCGTGCACGCGGTTGACCTTCTGCGCGACGAACCGCATGACCGCGTCGTCGGCGACGATGCGCGGCAACCGGTTCTTGTCGTAGCAGTCCTTGCCGATCGCCCGCAGGAAGTCACCGAAGCCCTCCTCGCGCCCCGCGTAGAAGACGAGCTCGGAGCCGTGGTCTTCCGTGCACAACGACGGCAGCTCCTGCGCGCTCGCGTTCCACGGGAAGTCCTGATGCGGCACGACCTTCGGCAGTTCCTCGGCCAGTTCGCCGACCAGGTCGGTCAGGTAGATGTCGCCGCGGTTCAACGGCGGGTGGTAGATCGTCACCTTGGTCGCCCGCACGTGCTGCGCGTACTTCGTGACGAGCTGCGCCTGCCGGAGATTGCCGGGGATCAGCTGGAAGTACAACGCCGAGCGGTTCGGCAGCGACGCCTCGGTGAGCGTCGTGCCGATCGTCGGCACACCCAGCACACCGAGCTCGGTGATGACCTCCTTGGTCTCCTGGACGCTGCGGTCGAGGCCGACCACGCCCATGATGCCGGGATCGTTCTCCAGCAACGGGGTCAGCATGTCGCGCAACACCTCGGGCGCCCGCTTCATCGCCGACCCGCCGTTCGCGACGACGATGCGCAGCAACGGTTCGGACTGCGACTTGTCGTTCTGCTGCCGTTGCTTGAGCAGCATCCCCTCCAGCTCCTCGGCCCTGGAGTGGTCGGCGTCGGGGTTGGTGTCGGGATGCGTAAGGCTGGAGAAGTAGAGCAGTGTGACGTACGGCCGCGCCGGGTCGGCGGCGTGCAGGCGCTCGGCCTCCTCGTTCTGCGCGTACACCGCGAGCTGCGTCCACCGCAGCCGTTCGTTGGACCCGAAGACCTGGGCGCTGTTGTCGCTGTACCCGACGCACTCGGCGTTCCCGTCGATGTCGACGAGCCGGGTCGACACACCGCTCGACACCGCCGAACCGACGAACGCACAGTTCGCCGACCAATGGCTCTGCACGGTCATGAAACCGGGCACCAGCAACACGACGGCCGCCGCCGCGATGAGCGCTTCGAGCCGGCGCGACCGGGCCAGCCAGTGCACGGGCGCGGCCTGGAAGACGGGCACCCCGGTCCACCGCTGCCGCTTCGCGGTGTGCGGGAACGGCAGTTCGATCAGCAGGTACCGGGCGTCCGGCGCGAGCATCTGCCGTTTGCGCGGCAGCTCCTCCCGCCACGTCGCCAGCGCCTCGGCCGCCTCCTCGGGCGACACGGGCGTGGCACCGAGTTGAGCTGACAGCTTCGGCTGCGCCGCGCTCGCCGCGATCACCAGCAACGGGTCCAGCTCGCCGGTCTCGTTGCGCACCACGTTGATCAGCTCGAGCAGCTCCCAGCCGCCGTTGTCCCGCGACACGCCGTCGAGCAGCACCGGCATGTACGCGGTGCGCCGCCACCCGGCCCGGCGCGGCACGAACCGCCAGCGCCGCCGCCGGTAGGCGATGCGCAGATCCTCCAGGAACGCGTGCACCAGCAGCAGCTTGATCTGCTCGGTGTTCTCCCACTCGCGCCGGCCGAGCGTGAGCCGCTCGGCGAACCCGAGAAACTCGATGGAGTGGTTGGGCAACGCGAAGTTCTGCTTGCGCATGAACCACTTCGCCTCACGCGACAGCCCTGGCACTCGCTTGCCCAGCCAGCGGAACCCGATCTTGCCGCCCACCCACGCGACGAGCCCGAGCCCCAGCCTGGTCACCAGGTTCGGGACAAACGCGTCCACCGCCCGGTTGACCGCGTCACCGTTCTCGTCGGTCCTCCCGGTCCAGCGCCGCATCAGCCCGATGACGTTGGCCCGCTCGTCACGCCCCGACTTGCGCGGCAGCCGTTGCCCGGTGAGCCAGTCGACGAGCCGGTAGTGGTCGAACCGCGTCAGCCGCTCGCCGCCGACACTGACCGCCGCGAGCTGATGGCGCAGCTCGTCCAGCAATGGCAGCAACGGCTGCGTTTCCCGCACCTCGGATGGCCATCTTTTGGCCACTTCCGCACTCGCGGTCGTGGCGTCGACGTAGGCGTGCGGTATTTGCGGAACACCTTCGTCGAGCTTCGCCTCGAGGGCACGCAGGAATGGCGTCGGACTGGCTTCACTCTCCAGGTACAGCAAGGGAAGTGGCTGGTCACCCACCACTTCCTCGGTCTTGCTGCGGTAGAAGAAGCCGGGTCGGTCGCACAGTCCCCGAATGACTTCGAGGAGTTCTCGTAATCCGGGGAAGACCGGTTCGGGCCGACTACCTGTCATCTGTTCCCTCTTCGCCGCGCGGAAGGCAGCCGACGGTAACCGGATCCGTCAATAGGAGTCGACCGATTCAGGATTCTTTACATAGAACGGCGTAACCCTCGTCACTTGCCCGACACGACCTCGGCCGCCTTGCGCACCTGCTCGTCGACGAGCCGCCGGTGCTTGTCGAGGGCCTCGGCGTTGTCGCCGATGAGCCGGTTCTGATAGGCGGTCCGCACCGCGACCCAGATGCCGTTCACGTCGTGCTTCCTGCGGCAGGCGACGTCGGCACGGGCCGTGGCGATCTCCTCCGGCGAGGCGTCGTCACCGGCGAACCTCTTGTCGTCGTTGGGGCCCCACGGGTCGGCGTAGTCGTAGCCCGACTCCTTCATGCACGCGCTCCACTTGCCCCAGACGGCCTTCAACCGGCTGTCCGCCTCGGCGAGCTTGGTCGACCGGCCGGACAGACCGATCACGAAGTTCTCGTCGCCGGCCTGGTCCGCCTGCTGCGACGCGCGCCCGAGGGCGCGGCGGGCTTCGCCGGTGCAGCCGCCCTGCGGGATGTCGCCCTTCTTCGGCGCGTTCGGCCCACCACCGTTCAACGCGACCATCATCTGCGCCGGCCAGGGCTTCTGCTCTTTCCTGATCTGCTCGGCCCTGCGAACGGCTTCGAGCGTCTCCGGATCGGAGTAGCCGTACTTCGCCGCCTCCGCGTCGTCGACGACACCGATGACGCGGCCCTTCACCTCGTCCGGCTCGCGGTCCGGCAGGTTCATCTCGAAGCCCAGTCGGCGCAGGCACTTCTGCACCAACAGATCCTGCCCCCTGCGGAGCGTGACCCGCCGCTCCGGCGAGAGCAGGTAGTCGTCGAGCGGGAACCTGACGTCCGCGTCGA
Source organism: Lentzea sp. NBRC 105346 (assembly GCF_030269605.1). Classification (GTDB taxonomy): domain Bacteria; phylum Actinomycetota; class Actinomycetes; order Mycobacteriales; family Pseudonocardiaceae; genus Lentzea. Next base: position 112,744 of record NZ_BSTQ01000004.1, on the reverse strand, counting down.
CCTGGATGACCGGGACCGGTCCCAGTGCGGGCTCGGGTCTTGTCTCACCAGACTGCGTCGAGCACGCGGCGAGCGCGCACAGGACCGTCCCGATCACCACCGCCTTCAAGTGGTTCACACCCACATGTGCGAGGACGCCTGGTCGTTGCACGGCAACGCGCCGCACCACTCGTCCACGTTCGAGTAGTACCAACCCTGCGGGACGAACCAGATCATCTCCACGTAGTTCGGGTGCCGGAACGAGCGGATGTCGTCGGGCGAACCGGGATAACCGTGGTTGTAGACGGACGTGATGCGGTTGTCGACCGGGAAGGGGACATAGCCGTCGTAGCACGCGTTGTCGGAGTAGTTGGCGTCGTTGCCCTCGAACAGTGCGATGCACCCGCGCCAGCCGGCATCGTTGTAGGTGCAGTAGTAACCCTCGCCGCAGGATGCCCTCAGGTCGTTTTGGGCCGACGCGGGCTGCGCCGTACCCACCAGCACCGCGGGAAACACCATGGCGAACGCCGCGGCCAAACGAGCAAGTCTCTTCACTTCGGTGCCCCAGTTCACTTGTCCTCATCACGCGACGAGCAGCACGAAGAAGCCGATCACGAAAGATCGACTGCAGCGTGCGGACGCCCCCCAGCGTGATGGATCCTCCCCCAGTAGAGGATCGCGGACAGACGATACGAACCGTCGGCCCCATTGTCCAGTGAGCGGCCTTACAGGCCCAGCTCCCGCGCGATCAGCATGCGCTGGACCTCCGAGGTGCCCTCACCGATCTCCAAGATCTTCGCGTCCCGGTAGAAACGCCCGACCGGGTACTCGTTCATGAACCCGTACCCGCCGAAGATCTGCGTGGCCTCACGCGCGTTGTCCATCGCCGCCTCGGACGCCACGAGCTTCGCGATCGCGGCCTCCTTCTTGAACGGCTCGCCGCGCAGCATCTTCGCCGCCGCCTGGTAGTAGGCGAGGCGCGCGGTGTGGGCGCGGGCCTCCATGTCGGCGATCTTGAACTGGATCGCCTGGTACGTGCCGATCGAGGCACCGAACGCCTCGCGCACCTTCACGTACTTCAGCGACTCGTCGATGCAGCCCTGCGCCAGGCCGACGGACAGCGCCGCGATCGCGATGCGGCCCTCGTCCAGCGTGCGCAGGAACTGTGCGAAGCCACGGCCGCGCTCGCCGAGCAGGTTCGCTTCCGGAACACGGCAGTCCGAAAAGGACAGTTCACGCGTGTCGGAGGCGTTCCAGCCGACCTTGGAGTACTTCTTCGACACCGAGAAGCCCGGCGTGCCGGACGGGACGATGATCGACGAGATCTCCTTGCGACCGTCCGCGCCGACGCCGGTGACCGCGGCGACCGTGACGAGACCGGTGATGTCCGTACCGGAGTTGGTGATGAACGCCTTGGTGCCGTTGATGACCCACTCGCCGTCGACGAGCTTCGCGGTCGTCGTGAGGCCGGCCGCGTCCGAGCCGCTGCCCGGCTCGGTGAGGCCGAACGCGCCGAGGCGCGACGCCGTGGTCAGCTGCGGCAACCAGTGGGCCTTCTGCTCCTCGGTGCCGAAGCGGTACAACGGCATTGCGCCGAGTGAGACCGCGGCCTCGAGGGTGATCGCGACCGACGAGTCGACGCGCGCGAGTTCCTCGAGGGTGAGGCACAGGGCGAAGTAGTCGCCGTCCATGCCGCCGTACTCCTCGGGGAAGGGCAGGCCGAAGAGGCCCATCTGGCCCATCTTCGCGACGATCCCGTACGGGAACTCCTCGCGCTCGTAGAAGTCGCCGATGACCGGCGCGACCTCCTCGTGCGCGAACTCCTCGACGGTCTTGCGCAGTTCCTCGTACTCGCTGGGCAGGCGGAAGTCCAACATGGGTGTCACTCCTCGTGGGGGACCACAACGGCAAGGGGCTGGTCCAGGGCGACCTGTTGGCCGGGCTGGACCTGTACATCGGTGAGCACGCCGTCCACGGGTGCGGTGACGGTGTGCTCCATCTTCATGGCCTCGACCACGAACAGGGCCTGGCCGGCGGTGACGTGGTCGCCCGCGGCGGCGCGCACGACGAGCACGGTGCCGGGCATCGGCGACTTGACCGGACCGCCCGAACCGGCGGCCGGGCCGGACGCGCCGACCAGGAACTCGGCCTCGGTGAGCGCCCACGAGTGGCCGTCGCGGCCGAGCCACAGCACGTCGCCCTCGCGGGCCATCGCGTAGCGGCGCGTGCCGACGATCAGGTCGTCGCCTTCGAGTCGTGCGGCGGCGCACACCGGATCCGCTTGGCCGACAACGACTTCGTCGCCGCGCACCCGCACGTCGACGTCGTTGATGCGCCACTGGGTCCACGCGTGCTCGCCGACGCGCCAGCCGCCGGGCAGCTCCCACGGGTCGTCCAAAGTTGAGTTTCCACTGGGCGGCACGAGCGAACGTTCCAGACCCGCCGCGACATAGACCTCGTCGGGAATCTCGTTCGATACCAACGACTCCAGCTTGCGTTCGACCAGACCGGTGTCCAGCGCGCCCGAGCGGACATCCTCATCGCGCAACAACGAACGCAGGAACGGGATGTTCGTCGTGACGCCGAGCAGCACGAACCGGCCGAGCGCGGCGTCGAGCTTGCGCAACGCCTCCGCGCGCGTGCGGCCGTGCGCGATCACCTTGGCCAGCATCGGGTCGTAGTCGGAGCCGACGACGAGGCCGACGCGCAACGCCGAGTCCACGCGCACATCCCCCGGCTCGGACAGGGAAAGCACCCGGCCACCGGTCGGCAGGAAGCCGCGGGCCGGGTCCTCGGCGTAGATGCGCGCCTCGACCGAGTGGCCGGTCAGCGACACGTCCAGGTCCAGCACCTCACCGGCGGCGACGCGGAGCTGCCACTCGACGAGGTCGACGCCGGTGACCATCTCGGTGACCGGGTGCTCGACCTGGAGCCGGGTGTTCATCTCCATGAAGAAGTAGTCGCCGGAGGAACCGTCCACAATGAACTCGACGGTGCCCGCGCCGACGTAGCCCACGGAACGCGCGGCCTCGACCGCGGCCCGGCCCATCGCCTCACGCTGAACCACGGAGAGGAACGGCGACGGCGCCTCCTCGATGATCTTCTGATGCCGCCGCTGCAGGCTGCACTCGCGCTCACCGAGGTGGATCACGTTGCCGTGCCGGTCCGCGAGCACCTGGATCTCGATGTGCCGCGGGTTCGTGATGAACCGCTCGATCAGCAGCGTGTCGTCGCCGAACGACCCGCGCGCCTCGCGCCGGGCCGACTCGATGGCGTCACGCAGCTCCTCCGAGGCGTGCACGAGCCGCATGCCCTTGCCGCCACCGCCCGCGGAAGGCTTGAGCAGCACGGGAAAACCGATCTCCAGCGCCGCGTCGACCAAGTCGTCGTCGGACATGCCCGGTTTCGTGCGGCCGGGCACGACGGGCACGCCGGCCGCCTCGACGGTCAGCTTGGCGCGGATCTTGTCGCCCATGGCGTCGATCGCTCCGGCGGGTGGTCCGACGAACACGATCCCGGCCTGCTCACAGGCGCGGGCGAACTCGGTGTTCTCCGCGAGGAAGCCGTAGCCGGGGTGGATCGCCTGTGCGCCACTGGAAAGCGCCGCGTCGATGATCCGGGGAATCGAGAGGTAGCTCTCGCGCGCGGCGGCCGGGCCGATGCGCACGGCCTCGTCGGCGAGCCGCACGTGCAGCGCGTCGGCGTCCGCGTCGCTGTAGACGGCGACGGACCGGATGCCGTTCGCCTTGAGGGCACGGATGACCCGCACGGCGATCTCGCCGCGGTTCGCAACCAGGACACTGTCGAACATCGGGCTCACATCCGGAAGACGCCGTAGGAAACGGGTTCGATCGGGGCGTTCGCCGCCGCGGACAGCCCCAGCCCGAGGACCATGCGGGTGTCCTTCGGGTCGATGACGCCGTCGTCCCACAGCCGGGCCGTGGAGTAGTACGGGTTGCCCTGGTCCTCGTACTGCTGGCGGATCGGCGCCTTGAACGCCTCTTCGTCCTCAGTGGACCATTCGTCTCCGAGCTGGTCGCGGCGCACGGTCGCGAGCACCGACGCGGCCTGCTCACCGCCCATCACGGAGATGCGCGCGTTCGGCCACATCCACAGGAACCGCGGCGAGTACGCCCGGCCGCACATCGAGTAGTTGCCCGCACCGAACGAGCCGCCGATGATCACGGTGAACTTCGGGACGCGCGCACACGCGACGGCCGTGACCATCTTGGCGCCGTGCTTGGCGATGCCGCCCGCCTCGTACTCGCGGCCGACCATGAAGCCGGTGATGTTCTGCAGGAACACCAGCGGCACGCTGCGCTGGTCGCACAGCTGGATGAAGTGGGCGCCCTTCTGCGCGGACTCGCCGAACAGGATGCCGTTGTTCGCGACGATGCCGACCGGGTGCCCGAAGATGCGCGCGAACCCGGTGACGAGCGTGGGGCCGAACTCCTTCTTGAACTCCTGGAACCGGCTGCCGTCCACGATCCGCGCGATCACCTCGCGCACGTCGTACGGCGTGCGGCTGTCCGTGGGGACGACGCCGTACAGGTCGTCCTGGATCGCCGGCGCTTCGGTCTTCGAACGCTCCCACGGGGCGGCGGTGCGCGGCCCGAGCGTGCTGACGATGGACCGGACGATGCGCAACGCGTGCGCGTCGTTCTCCGCGAGGTGGTCGGTGACGCCGGACGTGCGCGAGTGCAGCTCGCCGCCGCCCAGCTCCTCGGCCGTCACGACCTCACCGGTCGCGGCCTTCACCAGCGGCGGGCCGCCGAGGAAGATCGTGCCCTGGTTGCGGACGATGACCGCTTCGTCGCTCATCGCGGGCACGTACGCGCCGCCCGCGGTGCACGAGCCGAGCACGGCCGCGATCTGCGGGATGCCGCGCGCGGACATCGTGGCCTGGTTGTAGAAGATCCGGCCGAAGTGCTCGCGGTCCGGGAAGACCTCGTCCTGCTTGGGCAGGAACGCGCCGCCGGAGTCGACGAGGTAGATGCACGGCAGGTTGTTCTGCAGCGCGACTTCCTGCGCGCGCAGGTGCTTCTTGACCGTGATCGGGTAGTAGGTGCCGCCCTTGACCGTCGCGTCGTTCGCGACGATGACGCACTCCCGGCCCTCGACGCGACCGATGCCGGTGATCATGCCCGCGGCAGGCGCCTCGTCGCCGTACATACCGTTCGCCGCCAGCGGCGACAGCTCCAGGAACGGCGAACCGGGGTCGACCAGGTCGTCGACGCGGTCGCGGGGCAGCAGCTTGCCGCGGTCGACGTGCCGCTGACGTGCCTTCTCCGGCCCGCCGCGCGCGGCGACGGCCAGCTTCGCGCGCAGCTCGTCGACGAGCGCCGCGTGCTCCTTGGCGTAGCGGTCGGATGGCTCCGCGGCGCTGCGCAGGACTGGGGCGTCCATGGGCTCCTCGGTCGGGTTAGCGGTCGTTAACTACAGATGTTAACGCTCCCTAACCACACTTTCCACCAGAACCCGCGAGTTCACACCTCGGCCCCCGCGAGTTCATACCTCGCGGGGGCCGAAAGCCTCGGATATCAGCCGGTCACGGCGTTCAGCTGCGCCAAGTAGCCCTTCGACTGCCCGTTGCGGTTGGGGTGGTAGGACTCCTCGACGGGCCAGCTCAGGCTGTTCAGCCACCAGTCCGACGAGCAGATCTCGTGCCCGGTCCACGCGTCGCGCATGTCCCGGTATGTGAACGCCTTCGCGGCCGCCCGCTGCCCGATGACGGTGGCGAGGACGTCCGCCGCGCTGTTGATCGCGGACCGTTTCGTCTCGCTCAGGCCGGCCTGGCAGGAGCCGGGCACCTTGTACATGCGCGGGTAGCCCATGACGATCACCCGAGCACTGGGCGCGCGGTTGCGGATCTGCGCGTAGACGTTGTCCAGCAGGCCCGGCAGCGTGTTCTGCGCGTACGTCTTGGCCTGGTTGGTGCGGTTGATGCAGTCCTGGTCGGTACCGAAGGTGCAGGTCGTGATGACGTCGGTGAACCCGGCGTCGTTGCCGCCGACGCTGACCGTGACCATCCCGGTGGACGCGTTCAACGCCGACAGCTGGTTGTTCACCACGTCGGATGTTCGCGCGCCGGAACAGGCGACGAAGGTCAACGTGGCGCCGTGGGCCTGGGCCCACAGGGCGGGATAGGCGTAGTTGCTGCGCTTGCAGCCGCCACTGGAACCGATGTAGCTGCCGGTGCCGACGCCGCTGGAGTACGAGTCGCCCAGGGCGACGTAGTTCGTGGCCGCGTTGGCGGGCTGAACGAAAGCGAGCGATGCGAAGGCGGCAATTGCCGCAGACAGGATAATTCGGGCAGGGCGCATCGAGGCCTCCTTAACAGAGGACAACGCAGGGGTGATGCAGGGCACAGCAAGTGTTACCGACGAGTAAGGCCCGTGTGAAGTATTCGTCAATAGTCAACCCGGACGGCCTACACCAGGCGAAACTCCCTCACTTTCCAGGATGTGAACGCCTGCTAACCTGCCGGTGTGTCGTCCACTGAGACAGCCAAACCGTCCCGCCGCGAACAGATCCTGACCGCGGCGGCCGAGCTCTTCGCCCGGCACGGCTTCCACGGGGTCGGCATCGACGACATCGGCGCGGCCGTCGGCATCTCCGGGCCCGCCCTCTACCGGCATTTCCGCAGCAAGGACGCCATGCTCGGGGAGATGCTCACGTCCATCTCCGAACGACTGCTCGACGGCGGGCAGGCACGCGTCGACGCGGCGGGCGACGCCGCGGAGGCGTTGAGCGCCCTGGTGCGGTGGCACGTCGACTTCGCTTTGGAAGACCCCGCGCTGATCACCGTGCAGATGCGCAACCTCGCGAACCTCACCGATCCCGACCGCCGGCGGGTGCGCACGTTGCAGCGGCGCTACGTCGAGGTGTGGGTGGAGACGATCCGGCGCACGGTGCCCGAGGCGGACGAGCCCACGGCACGGGCGGCCGCGCACGCCGTGTTCGGGTTGATCAACTCGACGCCGCACAGCGCACATCTCGACCGCGACCAGATGGCGACCCTGCTAACCCGCATGGCCCTCGCCTCCCTAACCACCGCCGATCTCGCCGCGGTCGCCAGCTGACCTTGGTGCCGTTATGGCCACCATGGCGGACCTGAGGTCCGTGAAGGTGGCCATAACGGCACTCCGACCTGCGAAATTGGCGAGGCGCCGTTGCGCTTCCGTAACCTGGCTCGCCAATGGGCGCGCGCACACACTTCCTCCGGCTGCCGGTGTGGTTCCGGTTCACGCTGCTGACGCTCGCCGTCTTCGTGTGCGGCGTGGTCCTCAGCCGTCCGCCCGGCGCGGGCGACCAGACGCCGCCCACCGGTGACGTCGCGCAGGCCGCGCGGGCCGTTGACGCCCTCGCGCACCCGTCGCCCGCCCACGACCCGCGCCAGGATCTGCCGCGCGACTTCGCCAAGGAGCAGAACCGCGACCCGAAGACGGTCATCGCGCCCGACAAGACGTTGCGCGTCGCCGATGACGGCGGTGGCTGCTCCGGTCCCGCCGGCGACACCGAGTGGGACTTCAGCGTCGCCTGCCGCGCGCACGACCTCGGGTACGACCTGCTCCGGTACGCCGAACACAAGGGTCAGCCGCTCGGCCAGGACGCGCGGCGCGCGCTCGACGACCGGCTCACCGACGACCTGCACACCCAGTGCGAGCTCAACCCGCGTGGCGCCGCGACCACCTGCCACGCCGTCGCGTTCGCCTACGCGCAGGGACTGAAGTTCAACTCCTGGCGCCAGCGCTGGGGTCCGCCGGGGCACGAGCCCGCGGTCGCGTGGGCGTTCGGGTGCGCGGTCGTCGTGTTCCTGTTGCTCGCCCGCACCAGCCACCGGCGCCGGGAACAGCCGACCGCGCCGCTGCCCGTGGTGCAGGACCGGTACGCGACGTTCCTGCGCATCGCGAGCCTCGGCCTGCTGGTGGTCAGCGAGACGATCGCGACCGTCGCGCACTGGACCGGGTTCGACGCGAGCTGGTTGTGGGCGTTGCAGGTCGTGCCGATCTTCTTCTTCGCGGGCGGGCACGCGAACCTGCTCAGCTGGCAGGAGCATCGCGGCGGCTTCGGTTGCTACGTGTCCAGCCGGATCAGCTGGCTGCTGCGGCCGGTGCTGGCGTTCGTGCTGCTGTGGGTGGTGCTCTTCGCGGCGCTGAACCTGCTCGACGTGCAGGTCGACGCGTACAGCAGGCTGATCACGCATCCGTTGTGGTTCCTGGGTGTCTACATCCTCGCGGTGTGCGCGACGCCGCTGATGGCGTGGCTGCACCGCAACCGCCGCCTCACCACGCCCGCGGTGCTGGCCGCGGCGACGTTCGGCGTGGAGATCGCGCGCGCCTGCCTCGAGTGGCGCACCGGTGGCTACGTGACGTTGCTGCTCGGCGCGTTGCTCATGCAGCAGTACGGCTTCTTCTACGCCGACGGCAGCCTCGACCGCATCTCCAAGCGGACGCTTGCCGTCGTCACCGGCGTCACCATCCCCGCGTTCGCGCTCCTCGTGCACTACGGCGGGCACCCGCGCAGCGTCATCGTGCTGGGGCTGGGCCAGATCTGCCTCGCCCTGCTGGTCCGCGGCCCGGTGACGCGCTGGCTCGACGGCCGGTCGTGGCGGGTCGTCCAGTTCGCCCGCACCGCACCGATGACGATCTACCTGGCGTACCTGGCGGTGCTCGGCGTGGTGGTCGCGCTGCTCGGTTTCGTGAAGGCCCCGGTCGCGCTGGTGCTGACGCTCGTACCGTTGCTGCTGGTCTTCCACCGCTTCGAGACGCAGCACGCAAGGTTCCCCAAGCTGAGCCACGAGTCCCACCGCACCCGCCTGGCCACCGCGCTGGGCGCGGTCTACGGGGTGCTGGGCGTGCTCGGTTTCGTAGTCACCGGCTTCCTGGGCGACGAGGCAACGCTGGTCGTGTTCCCGGTCGACCCGCTGCAGAACGTCATCCACCTGCTGCTCGGCTGGTACCTGATCCACATCGCGCGCACGGGCACCTGCCACAAGCGCCTGCCGTGGCTGCTCACGGCACTGGCGTGCGTTCCGCCGCTGCTGGTGCTGGAGCCGACGGCACTGATCGTGGTGCCGCACGCCGCCACGATCGCCATCGCGCTGCTGGCAAGCATCCCCAGGCCACCAGCGCGAACACCGGCAACCACGCCAGCCGCTGCCACACCCACCCCGGATGATCTGGTGGCGAGCTCAGCCCCGGCGCTCTGACAAGCAACGAAACCGCCACCAACGCACTCTGGTGCACCAAAAAGATCGGCAACGCCCGAGCGTTAACCCATCGGCTAGTGGATGACTCTCCAAGCCGTGTCAGCACCGGCGCGATCGTCAACACCAACCCGATCTGCGCGAACGCCAGCGCAAGCGCCGCAAAGGTGGGCGGCGACAGGTTGGACAACGCCGCCCCCGGAATCCCCACCGCGCTGACGGGAAACCCGCCGAACCGCACGAGCAACAGGTAGGCCACAACCCCACCCACCAGCAACGGTGGCCCAGGAATCCGCTTACGCGCCAACGCATACCCGAGCTGCCAGGCAGCCCACCACACCGCGTACGGCACAAAGAACACCAGTACAACCGGCACCAGCACACCCCACGAGTACTGGTCCAGCCACCGCACCACGGGCCGCAACGCCAGCAGCACCACGTACACCCCAAGGAACCACAACGGCGTGGTCACGATGTACCCGACCGCCATCACGGTCTGCTGCGAGATCCCCCGCACAGCCAGCCCAGCGAACACAAGCACCCAGCATCCGAGCAACACCACAACCGGCACCACAAGCTGCCGAAGCCTCACCCACCAGGGCGTCTCAGACCGTGCCGACGCAAACCCACCAACAAAGAAGAACAACCCCAGCGTCTGCAACACCCAAGTCAGCGGCACGAGCCCAGGCATCCACCGCAACGGACTGTCCACACTCAACCCGTCGCCACCCTGCACGAACGCGGTGACCAACCAGTGACCCAACACCACCCCGACGACCGCGACGAACCGCACGCCGTCCACAAACGGATTCCTCAAGGCCGCTCCCCCACAGCGATCTGAACCGCCCCAGCTTTGGTGGAGCTCCATTCCTTGAGGAGGATGGAGTCCATGGCAGGAGCGTCACCGCATTCGGCTGAGGTGCGGCAACGGGCGGTGCGGCTGGTTGAGCAGCATCGGGAGGAGTACTCGTCGCAGTGGGCGGCGATCTGTTCGATCGCGCCGAAGTTCGGGGTCAGCACCGAGACGCTGCGCAAGTGGGTGCGCCAGGCCGAGGTCGACGCCGGCCAGGTGCCGGGCACCACGAGTGAGGAGTCCGCGGAGCTGCGCCGGCTCAAGCGGGAGGTGGCGGAATTGCGGCGGGCGAACGAGATCCTCAAGTCCGCGGCGGCTTTCTTCGCGGCGGAGCTCGACCGCCCCGGCCAGTAGTGATCCAGTACATCGACGCGCATCGTGAGCGGTTCGGGGTCGAGCCGATCTGCCGGGTCCTGCGTGATGCGGGTGTGGCGATCGCCCCGTCGAGCTACTACGCGGCCAAGTCCCGCCCGGTCTCGGCGCGGGCCGCGCGGGACGCGGTGCTGAAGGCCGAGATCCGGATGGTCTGGGAGGACAACTACCGGGTCTACGGGGCGCGCAAGGTCTGGCACGCGTTGCGCCGCACCGGTATCCCGGTCGCCCGGTGCACGGTGGAGCGGCTGATGCGCGGACTGGGCATCACCGGCGCGGTGCGCGGCAAACCCCGTCGCACCACCATCGCGGCCCGCGACGGGCGCCGGGCCACCGATCTGGTGGACCGCAACTTCGCCGCCGCCCGGCCGGACGCGTTGTGGGTCGCGGACTTCACCTACGTGCCCACCGGCTCGGGCACCGTCTATGTCGCGTTCGTGCTCGACGCGTTCTCGCGGCGGATCGTGGGCTGGAAGGCCGACACCAGCATGCGCACCACGCTGGTGCTCGACGCACTCGAGATGGGGTTGTGGACCCGCGCCCGCACCGGCCGCCCGGTCGGTGCGGGGCTGGTGCACCACTCCGACGCCGGTAGCCAGTACACCTCGATCGCGTTCACCGACCACCTGCTCGAGTCCGGCATCGACGCCTCGGTCGGCTCGGTCGCCGACGCCTACGACAACGCCCTCGCCGAATCCACCATCGGCCTCTACAAGACCGAACTGATCAGCAAACGCGATCACTGGCAGGGGCGTGACCAGGTCGAATACGCCACCCTGGAATACCTCGACTGGTACAACAACCGACGCCTGCACAGCGGCATCGGCCACCACACCCCGACCGAGATCGAAACCCTCTACTACCGTCAACACCAGCCAACCCCGGCTGGAACACACAACTGATCAAGCTCCACGAAAGACGGGGCGGTTCAATCAACGAAAGCGAGTGCAACGAAGCACTCCCCGGCGCGTAATACGAGTCATGACTCCCCTCGGCCGCGAACAACCGAGCGCCAAACCCAGGCGAAGCCGGATCCCTACCGTGCCCGAGGTCCCCAAGCCGCACCTTCGGCACGAACCGCATCCAGTCCCCGGACGCCCGAGCCGCCCACACGTTCGCAGTAGTCCCAAGCTCCGCAACAGAAGCCGCCCGCACCCCAGGACTCCCGGTGAACACAATGTCGTCCACAGCCATGTCCTTGGCCGCCAACGCAACAACCACAGACCCGTAGCTGTGCCCAAACACGTGCACGTGCGCTGTAGCGGGCAACGCCCGCACAAAGTCCACCAGCTCCCGAGCCCCAGCCTCGGCCAGCCGCCCGGTAGCCGCATCCACCCCAAGCCCCTGCGGCGTGCGATACCCGAGCCAGGCCACCACAGCCAGATCCGACCGCCCAGCCTCGTTGAATAGATCCCGAGCCATCCGCCCAACAGTGCGTTCGAACCGAGGAATGTCCACATCGGACCCAGGAACCACAACCGCAATATGGCGCGCAGAGCCAAGGTCACCAATAACCGTGACCTTCTTCTCGACGTCCCCGACCGTCCGAGTCAGCGGCGCCGCGAAAACCAGCAACAGAAGGAGAATCGCCTTGGGCATAGCCCGAAGCTAGGAAGGTGACCCCGCCGAACGCGTCACTCCCCAGAGCCATTACCCAGGTACTACAAGCCCACTCTCATACGCCGCAATGACAGCCTGCGCCCGATCCCGCAACCCCAGCTTCATCAACACGCGACTAACGTGCGTCTTAACCGTCTGCTCGGCCAACACGAGATGGTCGGCAATCTCAGCGTTGGACATCCCTTTGGCCACCAGCACAAGAACCTGCGTCTCCCGCTCAGTCAACCCGGACAACCCAACCGGCTTGACCTTCTCAATCCTCCGCATCCGCACAACGTCCTCGATGAGCCGCTTGGTAATCGAGGGCGCCAGCAACGCATCCCCTTGCGCCACAACGCGAACAGCGTTAAGCAACTCACCGGCCGAGGCATGCTTCAACAGAAACCCGCTGGCCCCCACGCGCAAAGCCTCGTACACGTACTCATCAAGGTCGAACGTGGTCAGCATCAAAACCCGAAGCCCGTCAGCCCTTTCCAGCAAGAGCTTCGCAGCCGTGAGCCCATCCATCTCAGGCATCCGAACGTCCATCAACACCACGTCCGGCAACACCTTACGAACCAACTCCACCGCAGCACGCCCGTTGCCGGCGGCCCCAACCACCTCAATATCGTCCTGCGCGTTCAACAACGCGGAGAACCCGTCCCGAACCATCTCCTGGTCGTCGACGACGACAACCCTGATCACTTATCCCCCCAATGGAATCCGAGCGTGCACAAGAAAGCCGCCATCCTCAGTCCCGTGCGCCTCCAGGCTGCCCCCATGCACACCAACCCGCTCGCGCATCCCGGCCAACCCGTGCCCGCCGCCGCCACCCAGCGAAGCCCCGCCAGCAGTATTCCGCACGGACACGTCCAATCCCCCAACGTCCCGCACGACCCGCACCGCCACGTCCGCCCCAGGCGCATGCCGCTGCGCGTTGGTAATCGCCTCCTGCACCACCCGAAACGCAGTCAACCCCACGGCCTCGGGCACGCCGTCGGCGTCAACCTCCGCCACCACACCGCTTTTCCGCGCCAACCCAGGTATCTGCTCAATCCCAGGCAAGGGCTCCCGATCGGCAACGTCCCCGTTGGCCCGCAACACGCCGAGCAGCCGCTGCATATCGGTGATAGCACTACGAGCAGCCTCCCCCACCTCCCCGAACTCGCGCCGAGCGTCCTCAGACAACCCACTGATCCGATAAGGCGCGGTCTCACAACGCACCACCACGTTGGACATGTGGTGCGCCACAATGTCGTGCATCTCGCGAGCAATCCGAGCGCGCTCAACAAGCGCACCCTTGGCAGCCCGCTCCTCTTCAACGCGCTGCTCAGCCCGCCCGCGCGCCCCAACGAGGTACCCCACCACGGCAATAACGAGGGCGAACAACAGTGGCTGCAACTCGCCCGGCCACCACACGAGCAGCACGGCGGACAACCCCGTCACCCAACCGACAACCCCGCGTGAGTAGAACAACGCCACGAACGCCAGGCTCGGGAGCACCGCCAGCCACTGCCACGTGGCAACAGGCGTGTAGTCGATAACCAAGTGCTCGAAGACGAACGCCACAAACGCCAACCGCCAGGCGTCCAGCGGCGACCGCATCATCAACGCGTACGTACCCGCCGTCAGCAGGAACAGCACGGGCCAAAGGCCGTCCGGACCGTCGTACTTGACGAACTCGGTGGCACCAACAATCGCCACGACGAACCCGTAAATCCCGATCGCCGCGTACCCGAACCGCCGATACCGTCCGAAGAGCTGGGCGAACACCCGAGTCCGGTCCGGCAGCAGCACGACCTGAAGCAGGGTGCGCATCACGCCAAGATGCTAGGCCGGTACAACGCAACGCACATGGAACCACGGAGTGACATACCCCAGTACGACACGAAGCGCGAAGCGCGAGCCCCGTGACCACCAGCCCGCGCGCCAGCGCACACAACCACCAGGTGGTGGGCCCCTCCCGTCGCATCGCAGGCGAAGCCCTGCCGCATCCGAGACCCCAGGTCAAGCACGCTTTTCGCTTGACCTGGGGTCTCGGATGCGGCTGCCTCAGGTGCGATGCGACGGGAGGGGCACGCCACCAAAGCGACCCACTACGAAACGCAACCCAGGGCTGGGCCCCTCTTTGAGCTGAGCCGGGGTCCGGGGCGGAGCCCCGAGCAGTAAAGGCGACCACGCACACAACCGGCAGCCAAGGAAAGTCAGCGCGTCAACACAAACCGGACCACCCACGAAAGCCGCCGCGCCAACACAACCGGCAGCCAAGGAAAGGCGACCACGCACGAAACCGGCAGGCGGGGCCGAGGGGCGCGGCGGGAGGGGCGCAGCCAGAGGCGGGAAGCGAAAGGCGGAGGCCGGACAACGGCCAGCCAGGGGTCCCCCCGCAAGAAGCACCCCTTGCAAATATCCAAGCACGCCACACCGACAAGATCGGGAGCAGCGACAGAAGCGGTTCGCCGGGGCGGAGACCGGCGACGAGAGCGGAGACGGGCAACGGGAACGGAGTGCGGCGGAACCGTCCACCCCGCAGGCCGGGAACGTACGACACAGAGGCCGCGAACGTACGACTCGCGCCGAACCACCAGGCCTGATCAAGATGGGGCATTGCGGCACCGGAAGCACAAGCGGTAGGCAGTACTGGACACCCGAGACCACAGACCCGCCCACCCGAAAGACGAGGCGATGCGACCGCAGCAAGATCCAGACCGCTGGTCAAGGCTGACGGCCGTGGCCGGAGAGGCCTTGGCCGCCGCCAAGGCCGGCGAGGACGCGGTCGCGGTCGACCTGGTCACGGGCTACCTGAGCGGCTCCCCGGAGGGCAACGAGGAGATCCGCGAGCTGGTCCTGCTCCTCTTCGCGGAGTGCAGCTCCATGGTCGGCTCCTTAGGCAGCGGCGGCGCCACCCCGGTGAAGATGCAGGTCTTCGACGAGGACGGCCGCGAGGTCCAGATCGACGACGCCGACCCGCCGGTGAGAACAGCCATCCGAGCCCTCCTGGCCGAGGTCCACGGCGACCAGGAGGCGGCCAGCGAGCAGATCGAGATCGCGCTGGCCAACGGAGCCCCGCAGGAGCTGGCCACGGTCGTACTCCAAGCACTCAGATGGACCCTCAAACTGGCCATCGAGTGTGAAACGAGAGACCTCCCGGTTGCGCCCTGGATCACTGACTCCTTGGACGACCAGCCGTAGTGTGATCGATATGCGCACAGCTCTAGTCGGCTACGGCCTAGGCGGCTCGGCCTTCCACGCCCCGTTCATCGCGACGACGCCCGGCCTGGAGCTGTCCGCGGTGGTCACGGCCAACCCGCAGCGCCAGGCCGAAGTCAACGAGCGCTACCCCGACACCAAGATCCTGAACGACCTCGACGAGGTCTGGCGGGACGACTACGAGCTGGTCGTCGTGACAACGCCGAACCGGCTGCACGCATCACACGCCCGCGCCGCGCTGGAGCACGGCCGGAAAGTCGTGGTGGACAAGCCGTTCGCGGGCTCCGCCGGCGAAGCGCGGGCGCTGGCTAGCCTCGCCGCACAGAAGGGCCTGCTGCTGGCGCCGTTCCACAACCGCCGCTGGGACGGCGACTTCCGGACGGTCCAGAAACACCTGAACAAGCTCGGCACCGTCCACCGGTTCGAGTCGCGGTTCGAACGGTGGCGCCCGGAGGTCAAGGACAGCTGGAAGGAGTCGGGCGACCCGGCGGACCTGGGCAGCATCCTGTTCGACCTCGGCACGCACCTGATCGACCAGGCGGTCGCGCTCTTCGGACGGCCCGAGAGCGTCTACGCCGAAATCAGAACACTGCGCAAAAACGCCAAGGCCGACGACGACGCGTTCGTCGCGCTCACGCATGAGAACGGGGTGCGCTCGCACCTGTGGATGGGCGCGCTGGTCGCGGACCTCGGCCCGCGCTTCCGCGTGCTCGGCGACCAGGCCGCGTACGTGAAGTACGGCATGGACCCGCAGGAGGAGCTCCTCAAGGCCGGCGTCACGCCCGGTGGGCCCGGCTGGGGTGCGGAGCAGAAAGACGCGTGGGGCACGCTCGGCGGCGAGCCGATCGAAACCGAGCCGGGCGCCTACCAGGACTTCTACGCGGCGATCGCCGCGGGCGAGGCGCCCGTGCCGCCGCAGGACGCGGTCACGGGGCTCGAGGTCATCGAGGCGGCCCGGCAGTCGGCCGCAAACGGCCAAGTCGTCCCCCTCTGACCAGCGGTCGTGAGTGGTTTCCGTCGCCATGGCGACGGAAACCACTCACGACCTGACCAGGGGCGGGTGGAGCGCGACGGCCGGGCCGCGGCGGTAGAGCTGCGCGGGACGGCCGCCGTCACGCGTCGTCGTGCCACCCGTCGGTTCCAGGAGGCCGGTGACGCCGGTGACCTTGCGGTGGAAGTTCCGCGCGTCGAGCGGCGTGCCCCACACGATCTCGTACACGCGCCGCAGCTCCGCGACCGTGAACTCTTCGGAACAGAACGCCGTGCCCAGCGGTGAGTACTCCAGTTTCGCCCGTGCGCGTTCCACGCCGTCCGCGAGGATCTGGGCGTGATCGAACGCCAGCCTGCCGGGATCGTCCACGGGTGACCAGCGCGCGTCGGCCGCGTCCGTGCCCGCCACCGGGGTCGGCAGGTCCGGCGCCAGGGCCAGGTACGCCACGCTGACCACGCGCATGCGCGGGTCTCGGCGCGGGTCGCCGTAGCTGCCCAACTGTTCCAAGTGGACTCGTGAGACGCCGGTCTCCTCGGCCAGCTCGCGTGCCGCGGCGGCGTCCAGCGACTCGTCCACGTGTACGAACCCGCCCGGCAGCGCCCATTTTCCCTTGTAGGGCGCCGAACCACGCCGCACCAGCAGCGCGCACAGCCGATCGTCGCGGATGGTCAGCACGACGAGGTCGACCGTTACCGCGAAGGGAGGAAAGTCACTTGGCTGGTACACGGGACCCATCGTAGTGTTATCGTCAAGTTGACGATAAGGAGAGAGCGATGGCCGACATCAGCGGTTACCCCGGACTCCGGCACCTGCGCGGCGCCCCGACGGTCCACGTGCGACACGTCCGCAACGGCAAGGTCGTGCACGCCGGGACCGGACTCAGCTTCTGGTTCAGACCCCGGACCGCCGTGCTCAGCGAGATCCCGGTCGACGACCGCGAGCTGCCGATGCTCTTCCACGCGCGCACCAGGGACTTCCAGGACGTCACGGTCCAGCTGACCGTCACGTACCGGTTCACCGACCCGGAGACGGCCGCCGCGCGCATCGACTTCTCGATCGACCCGGATGGCGGCTCGTGGCGCGGTGACCCGTTGAACCAGGTCGCCGGTCTGCTGACCGAGAGCACGCAACAACACGCCCTGCGCACGCTCGCCCAGGCGACCCTCGAGACCGCGCTCACCGAGGGCGTCGAAGCGGTCCGCACGAACGTCACCGGCAACCTGGGCGCCGACCCGCGGTTCGAGCAGACCGGGCTGCAGGTGATCGACGTCCGCGTCGTCGCGATCCGGCCGGACTCGGACATGGAGAAGGCGCTGCGGACGACCGTGCGCGAGAAGGTCCAGCAGGAGGCGGACCGGGCGACGTACGAACGCCGCGCGCTCGCCGTCGAGCGGGAACGCGCGATCAGCGAGAACGAGCTGCAGAACCAGATCGAGCTGGCCCGCCGCGAGGAGCAACTGGTCGTGCAGCGCGGCGCGAACGCGTTGAAGCAGGCGCAGGACAACGCGAACGCGAGCCGCATCGCCGACGACGCCAAGGCCGAGGGTATCCGCAAGCTCGCCGAGGCCGAGGCCGCCGGTGAGGCCGCGCGCCTGAACGCCTACCGCGACCTGCCGGAGAAGGTCCTGCTCGGCCTGGCCGCGCAGGAGTTCGCTAAGAACCTGCCGGACATCGACAACCTGACCATCACGCCGGACCTCCTGGCCCCGCTGATCACGAAGCTGACGAAATGACGCTCGCCCCGCGGATCGTGCTCGTGCACCGGCGCACCGAGCTGACGGACCTGCTCGCGCGGCACGGCACCAGAGGACAGGTCGAGTTCTTCCTGCGGTCGCGCGACCGCAGCCTCGAGGAAGTGGAGCAACGTGATCACGACGTGCGCCAGGCCCGCCGGACGGTCGAGGCGGCCATCCCGCTGGACTGGCGCCGCGGCGTGGTGGAACGCGACGACCTGAGCCGGTTCCTGTTCGCGCCGGAGGACGTCGTCGTGATCGTCGGACAGGACGGGCTGGTCGCCAACGTCGCGAAGTACCTCGACGGCCAGCCCGTGATCGGCATCAACCCCTCGCCGGGCGTCCTCGCGAAGCACTCGCCACAGGACGCCGCCGAGCTGCTGCACAGCCGCGAGGTCGAGGAACGCACGATGGTCGAGGCGTCGACCGACGACGGCCAGACCCTGTTGGCGCTCAACGAGATCTACGTCGGTCATGCGAGCCATCAGACCGCGCGCTACACCGTCCGCGGCGAACGCCAGGCGTCCAGCGGCGTGCTGATCGGCACGGGCACGGGCGCGACGGGCTGGTGCCGGTCGGTGTGGCAGGAGCGCAACAGCGCTCTCACCCTGCCCACACCGACCGAGCAACGGCTCGTCTGGTTCGTGCGCGAGGCGTGGCCGTCGCCGAGTACCGGCGTCACCCAGACCGAGGGCGAAGTCGGCGAACCGCTCGACATCGACGTCGAGTCCGACGGCCTCGTGGCGTTCGGCGACGGCATCGAGAGCGACGCGCTACGCCTCGGCTGGGGTCAGCGGCTCACGGTCGGCCTCGCCGGGCGCCGGCTCCGCCTCGTGCGCTGACCCGCACACCGTGATGGACCACAGCGAACGTAACGTTCGAGGACATCTATGCCCCTCAACGCCACGCCCGCTCCTACGCCTCGACTGGGGCCAACGGCTCACCGCGCGCCGGCTCCGCCTCGTGCGCTGACCCGATCACGACCAGGCAGACCGCGCTCACCACCGCACCCACGACGAGGTACAGCGAGATCGCCCACGTCCCGTAGCCGAGTAGCGCGGTCGCGATGAACGGCGACAGCCCGCCACCGAGGACCGCGCCCAGCTGGTAGCTCAGCGACACCCCGCTGTAGCGCACGCGGGTGCGGAAGAGCTCCGCGTAGTAGGCCGGCATCGGCCCGAACAACGCGCCGGAGCCGATGAGACCGAGCACCATCGCGACGAGCACCAGCCGGGCGTCCAGCAACCAAAACAACGGGTACGCGAACACACCGATGAAGATCGCGCCGCCGAGCATGACCGGCAGCCGGCCGATCCGGTCCGACAGCCGCGCGAACAACGGCACCGCGATCGCCTGCCCCACGCAGCCGATGACGACCGCCCACAGCAGCGTGCTCTGCGGAATGCCGAGTTGCTTGCGCCCGTAGGAGAGCGCGAACGCCGACAGCACGAAGATGAACATGTTGAACCCGAGGTTGACGCCGGCGCCGAGCAGCACCGTGCGCCACGAGTTGCGCAGCACGTCGGCGATGGGCAGGCGAACCGCGTCGTCCGCGGAGAACACCGGGCTCTCGGACACCGACAGCCGGACGTACAGCCCGATCGCCACCAGCACCAGGCTGAGCAGGAACGGCACCCGCCAGCCCCACACCAGGAAGTCGGGCCCGGACACGTTCGTCGCGAACACCACGGACAGGTTCGCCAGGATCATGCCCAGCGGTGAGCCGAGGAAGATCCAGCTGCCGTACCAGCCGGCCTGTCCCGGCGGGGCGTGCTCGACGGCCATCAGCGACGCGCCGCCCTGCTCGCCGCCCATGAAGAACCCCTGCAGGACTCGCAGCAGCACCAGCAACAACGGCGCCGCGAGGCCCGCCTGTTCGTACGTCGGCAGCACGCCGATCAACGCGGTCGCCAGGCCGGTCGCGGAGAGCGTGATCACGAGCATCGCGCGCCGGCCCAGCCGGTCGCCGAAGTGCCCGATCACGACACCGCCCAGCGGCCGGGCGAGGAAGCCCGCGCCGAACGTCGCGAACGCCAGCAGCACGCCGATGCGGCTGTCGAACGCCGGGAAGAAGAGCTTGTCGAAGACCAGCGCGGAAGCTGTCCCGTACAGCAGGAAGTCGTAGAGCTCGATCGCGTTTCCCGCCGCACTAGCCAGGGCTACTTTCCGTACACCGGTCATCACCCAATCGTGCTGGATCAGTCAAGCCTTGACAGAGAGTGACCACGCGGCCACTCTCGATCAGACGTACCTACTGCAGAGTAACGAGGTAGCAATGACGCGCCGAGTCACTGTGGTCTCCCTGCTCACAGCACTGATTGCCGCATTGGTCGTGCCCACCGCCCAGGCGGCGCCCCGGTACCGCAACTACGTCGCGCTCGGTGATTCGTTCGTATCCGGGCCTTTCATCCCGTTCCAGCGCACCGATCCGTTGAGCTGCTTCAAATCGACTCAGAACTACCCGTCCGTCCTGGCCAGAAAGCTCGGGGTCACGAACTTCACCGACATCTCCTGCGGCGGCGCCGACACGTCCGACATGTTCGCGCCGCAGCAAGGCTTTCCCGGTCAGTCCGTCGCCCAACTGTCCGCGTTGAAGCCCGACACCGACCTCGTGACGGTGTCCATCGGCGGTAACGACATCGGGTACAACGGCATCATTCTGAACTGCGGCACGGCCAGCCTCCTGGACCCACTCGGCTCCCCGTGCAAGCGCCAGTACGGCGACGAGATCGCGGCCCGGATCGCCGCCACCGGGCCCAAGGTGGCGGCCGTACTCGCCGGGATCAAGGAACGCGCTCCCAAGGCACTGGTGGTCGTCGTCGGTTACCTGCGGATCATGCCGCCCTCGCACGGCTGCTGGCCCGTCGTGCCAATCTCGAAGGGCGACGTGCCTTACCTCGACGGACTGCAGCAGCAGCTCAACGGCATGCTGGGCACGCAGGCGCGGCTCGCCGGCGCCACGTTCGTCAACCCGTACGACATCAGCCTCGGCCGCGACGTGTGCGCGGCGCCGTGGAAGAAGTGGGTCGAGGGCATCATCCCGACCTCGCCCGCGTTCCCCGTCCATCCCAACGCGGCGGGCATGGCAGCGGTCGGTAACCAGGTCGCCTCGGTCGTGTTCGCACGGTAACTCGATCCGGTATTACCCCTGAGTTGATTGGAGATCCGGGTTCTGGCCGGTCCACTGTGTGGGCATGGCCAGAACCCGAATCTTTTTGGCGTGCGCCTTGCTGGTCGCCCCGATGGCGCTCGCTCCCACCGCCGAGGCCGACGGCAAGACCGGCCTCGTGCTCTCGATCCGCGGGACCCAGCTGGGCACCCTCGAGTCGACGCAGCTGAAATGCGACCCACCCGGCGGCAAGCACACCAACGCAGCGGCCGCTTGCCGCGATCTCACCACCGCCGGTGGTGACTTCTCGAAGCTCCCCGGTGATCCGGACTTGCAGTTCTGCACGATGGAGTTCCAGCCGGTCAAGGCGTCGGCCAGGGGCCGGTGGCAGGGCAAGCCCGTGTCGTGGAGCAGCGCTGAGTACCCCAACCGTTGTTCGATGAACGCAGCCCTGGGAGTGGTTTTCCGCTTCTAGGCGTGTATCTGGCTCCCTATTCGCATCTCTAATGGTGTGGGGGGCGTTCTGCTCGCCGGGGTCCGACCGCACCGCCGTCGCAGTCGGACCCCGGCGATGCCTATGCCGGCAGTCCCCACGGAACGGCCGGAGCGCCAGGGACCGGTCCGACCTCCAGGTCGGGCCGGTCACCGCGCTGGTGCACCACGGCCTCCTCACCGCGCCGCAGCTCGATCCGCAGGTCGCCGTTGGGCAACACGGTGAACCGCTTAGGCCGGCCCCAGCGGTCCCGCACCACGACGTCCTTGATGTCCGTCCGCAGCACACACGGCGCCCCGGCCTCGCTGCGCACGCGAATCCACTTCGTCACGCCACCCCGCCGGGAAGCGCTGAGCAGGAACGCGCCCTGCGTGCGGAAGTTGTCGAGCGAGATGTCGCCCCACGAAGCGGGCACGGCCGGGAACACGCGGATCACGTCGCCCCAGCTCTGCACGAGCATGTCGTACATCGACTGCACGGCGGAGAGTGGAGTCTCGATGACCGGGCCGCTCTCCTTGTACATCGTGTTCGGCTGGATGTACCGGCGCATCAGCTCACCGAGGTAGAACTCGGCCTTGTCGCCGCGCAGCATCTGCGCCGAGATCGACGCGGCGCCGGTGAACGTGTAGCCCTGCAGCGCGCCCTCGAAGCTGATCCAGTGGTTCAGTGACGTCTCGATCACCTGGCGGTTGGCCGGGTTCTCCCACGTGACCTCGTACAGCGGGTAGACCTGCAGCAGGTGCGAGTAGTGCCGGTGCGACTTCGCGAACGGCACGCCCGCGCCGATCATGTAGCCGTTCTGGTCCGTCGGGTACGGCGTCAGCGTGTCGAGCACCTCGCGCCACTTGCCCGCCAGCGGGTCGTTGATGCGCAGGAGCTTCGCGGAGTCGATCAGCGTCTTGCAGCCCCAGCGGATCAGCGCGAGGTCGTAGTTGGTGTCCGGCGCGTTGACGCCGTACTCGGGTGAGAACGTGATCGGCAGGTGCAGCCTGCCGTCGGCGCCCTTGGTGAGGAAGTGGAAGTAGTAGTTGATCGCCCGGCGCAGGATCGGGAACAGGACGTCGCGCAGCACGCGGTCGTCCATGGTGTGCCGGTAGGTCAGCCAGATGTTGTGCATCGTCCAGGTCAGGTTGCCGACCTCGGGCGTGGGCACGTCCTTGCCCGGGATGCCGACGCCGTACCCGCTGTTGCCGATGCCGGCGCCGTTGTCGACCCACATGTCCGTGGTGCGCGGGATTCCCGCCGAGTCGTGCCGGTACTCCGCGGGCACCTGGTCGACGAGCGCCTGGCGGTAGCGGTCGATTGAGTAGGTGACGGCGTCGAGTTCGAGGTGGTTCGAGCCGTGGATCAGCCAGTACTCCAGCTGCACGTTGAGGTTCCACCACGTCGCGGGCCACGGCGTGTTCTCCAACCACGGGCCGCACGTCGCCATCGCGGGCGCGTCCTTGCGGGCCGCGCTCGCCAGCTTGTAGAACTGGATCCAGTAGAACGCCTGCAGGCGTTTGTCCGGAATGGACAGAAAGCTCTTGCGGTAGTAGTCGTGCCACCACATGCGATGCTCGACGGCCAGCGCCTCGATCGAGCCGCAGCCCAGCGTCCGCAGCGCCTTGCGCACGCTCGTCTTGCCGGGGTGCGACCACGCGACGGTCGTGTA
Source organism: Lentzea sp. NBRC 105346 (assembly GCF_030269605.1). GTDB lineage: Bacteria > Actinomycetota > Actinomycetes > Mycobacteriales > Pseudonocardiaceae > Lentzea. Next base: position 89,543 of record NZ_BSTQ01000004.1, on the reverse strand, counting down.
GAGCGTGCGCCGCGTTCCCCTGGTCGTCTCCCGCCACGCCGTGACGTGCTCGCCGCCGGCGTTCAACGGCTGCACGGCCAGTTGGATGTCACCGCTGTTGGTCAGCTGCACCGGCGGGTTGCCGGTGAACCCGGCGGGTGCCGGGCGATTCCACTTCGGGTCGGTGCGCGGGCTGATCGCCTTCAGCGGGTGGAAGACCCACTTGAAGGCACGCTCCCCCTCACTCGCCTGCACGTCGATCGCGAGCACGTCGCGTCTACTTTGGACGAACGCTCGGAGTCGCAGGCTGCCCGCGGCCGTGGTGATCGTGCCGACCAGTTCGGCGTTCCAGATGTCGAGGCGCCAGTCGATCGCGGTGATCGCGCCCACGGGTTCGAGCGTGAAGTAGCCGATCGGCAGCCGCGCGAGGCCGAACAGGGCGCCGAACTCCGGCCGGTGGTCCTGCACCTGCGAGTGCTGCACGTTGAACCGGATCGCGTTCGCGCCGGGCTCCCGGTAGATGCCCGAGCCGAGGAACCCGTTGCCGAGGAAAGGCCCGTCGAACCACGTCGTCGGCATCTTCTTCCAGATCAGGTCCGCCGACCCGATGAAGTCCTTCCAGCTGAACCCGTCGCCCGCGTGCGCGATGCCGGGGAGGAGCGCGCTTCCAGCGACACCGGCCAACGCCCCGCCGATCAGCGTGCGTCGGTTCACCTCAACCACCGTGGGCACCTCACTTCGTCGTGCGGGGAGCGGCGATTCATCGGATCTTTCGTGACGCACGACACGTCGTCAAGGGTCATTCATGGACGTGAACGTGAGGGTGACCCGACCTCTGCACGTCTGAGCTATTGGCGGCTTGTCCTGCGAAGACAGCCGGGTGACCATCTGCCGATGACTTATGAGACGGGCGTGCGCTGGAAGGTGCTCCCGTTCGTGGTGCTCGGCATCGTGTTGCTGAGCTGGATCGTCTTCGAGGCGTTCGGGCTCATCGACTTCGAAGGCGTCGTGCAGCAGGTGCGGGCGGTCGATCCGGTCACGACGGCGGCGGTGATATTCGCGCTGCTGGTCGTGGACGTGCTGCTGCCGGTGCCCAGCACGCCCCTCATCGTGCTCGCCGGTACGGCGCTCGGCGTGCCGGCAGGCGTGGCACTCGCGGTGGCGGGATCCATGGGTTCCAGCGCCGCGGCGTACGCGCTGGGCCGGTTCGCGCGCCCATGGCTCGTGCGCCGGGTGATCTCGCTCGAGGAGATGCGGGACATGGGCCGCTGGTGGAACACCTACGGAGGGTGGCTTTACGCCGTCGCGCGCGGTGTGCCGATGATGGCGGAGACCGTCGGAGTCTCCGCGGGCATCAGCCACACCCCGTTCTCCCGGTTCTTCTGGCTAACGCTGCTCGGCACCGTGCCGATCTGCGTGGCATACGTGGTCGCAGGCTCGTATGCCGAGACCGTCGAGGAGATCGTCATGATCTCCGCCGTCGGTTTCCTCGCAATGGTCGGTGTTGGGTACATGCTGCGCAGGAGGCTGAAGTGACGCCGGACGCGATCTTCCAGGTGGCCTACGGGTTCACCGCCGCCAAGACGTTGCTCGCCTGCAGCGAGCTCGGCATGTTCGAGGCGCTGGCCGAGGGCACGCTCACGTCCGACGAACTGGCCGAACGGATGGGCGTGCCGGAACGCTCGGCTTCGCTGCTCGCGAACGCCATGGTGGCTCTCGGGTTCGTCGAGCTCGCCGGGGACCGGTACGGCAACAGCGAGGTGTCCCGGAAGTTCCTCAGCGGCACCACACCCGCGGACCTGAGACCGATGTTGCGGTTCATGAACCGCATCACCTACCCGCAGTGGGGCGACCTGGAGAACGCCGCGCGCACCGGCGAAGGCTCCACTGTGGACTATCCGACGGACGTGTACTCGACGGGCATGGAGGCCATCAACGCGGGCACCGCCGCCGCGCTCACCGCCGTGTACGACTTCACGCCGCACCAGCGGGTGCTCGACGTCGGCGGCGGCACCGGCTCGTTCCTCACCGCGATCATCCGCCGGCACCCGCACGTGCAGGGCACGTTGTTCGAACGGGCCGAGGTCATGGCGCTGGCGCGGACGGGGGTCGACCTGGTCGCGGGCGACTTCCTCGTCGACCCCCTGCCGCCCGGCCACGACGCGGTCATCGTCGCGAACGTGATGCACCACCTGTCCGCGGGCAACGTGGTGAAGCTGCTGGAACGCATCCGCACCGCGAACCCCGCCGCGACGTTGCTGCTCATCGACTTCTGGACGGACCCGACGCACACGCAGCCGATGATCGCCGCGCTGACCGGCGCGCAGTTCCTGCTGTCCAGCGAGTCCGGGCGCCTGCACAGCGCCGAGGAGATGACCGGCTGGCTGACCGAGGCCGGTTGGACGTTCGACCGGCACCTGCCGTTGAACGGCGCGACCAGCCTGATCGTCGCTCAGGCGGCCTGAAGCCGGCCCGCGGTCTGCGCGACGCGGCGGCCGAGGTGCCGGGCCGTCTCGACGTCGGCCTTGTGCACGGCCTCCACACCCTCGTCGACGTTGGTCTGCGCCGCGGCGCCGAGGAAGAACCCGAGCCGGTTCAGGTCGTGCTCCGAGCCCGCGGAGTTGTTCCAGCCGGGCTGCAGGCCGAGGTTGACCCAGTGCATGCCGTGCTGCGCCGCGAGCACGGTGAAGAACTGCAGGGTGTTCAGCTTGTCGCCGCTCTTGGACCCGGAGTTGGTGAACCCGGCCGCGAGCTTGTCCTGCCACGCCTGCGTGAACCAGCGCTTCGACGACTCCTCGGCGAACGCGTGGAAGGCCGCGGACGCCGTGCCCATGTAGGTCGGCGAGCCGAACACGATGGCGTCGGAGGCGTCGAGGATCTCCCACTGCTCGTCGGTCAGCTGGTCGACCGGGATCAGGTGAACCGTCGCGCCGGCGTCCCGCGCGCCGTCGCGCACGGCCTCGGCCAGCACGGTCGTGTGGCCGAAGCCCGAGTGGTAGGCGATCGACACGATCATCGTTGACTCCTTGTTCGTCGTTGGTCGCCCTCAGTAGAGCACTAACTATCAGAAAGCGCAAACTTCTAGTTAGCGCTATCCTCGTGACATGGAGTTCAACGTGTTCGCGAGCGGGTGCCCGTCGCGGCCCACGCTGGAGCACGTCACCGGCCGGTGGGGCAGCCTGACGGTGGGCGCGCTGCGCGAGGGCCCGCTGCGGTTCAACGAGCTGCGCCGCCGGGTCGACGGGGTGAGCGAGAAGATGCTTGCCCAGACGCTGCACGCGCTGGAGCGCGACGGGCTGGTGCACCGCGAGGCGCAGCCCACGAACCCGCCGCGCGTCGACTACAGCCTCACGCCGCTCGGCGAGGAGACGGCCGAGCGGCTGATGGCGTTGATCGAACTTGTGCACACCCGGATGCCCGAGGTGCTGGCGGCGCAGGAGCGCTACGACGCGCGCTGAACGCGCGACGTCAGCACTCGATGACGTTCACCGCGAGCCCGCCACGCGCGGTCTCCTTGTACTTCACCGACATGTCCTTGCCGGTGTCGCGCATGGTCTTGATGACCTTGTCCAGCGACACGAAGTGCGAGCCGTCCCCGCGCAAAGCCATGCGGGCCGCGGTGATCGCCTTGATCGACGCGAGCGCGTTGCGTTCGATGCAAGGGATCTGCACCAGACCGCCGATCGGGTCGCACGTCAGGCCGAGGTTGTGCTCCATGGCGATCTCGGCGGCGTTCTCGACCTGCTCGGGGGTGCCACCGAGCACCTCGGCCAACCCGCCCGCGGCCATCGAGCACGCCGAACCGACCTCGCCCTGACAGCCGACCTCGGCGCCCGAGATGGACGCGTTCTCCTTGAACAGCACGCCGATCGCGCCCGCGGTCAGCAGGAACCGCACGACGCCGTCATCGGACGCACCGGGCACGAACTTGGTGTAGTAGTGCAGAACCGCGGGCACGATGCCCGCCGCGCCGTTCGTCGGCGCGGTCACCACGCGGCCGCCGGCGGCGTTCTCCTCGTTGACCGCCAACGCGAAGAGCGTCACCCAGTCCATGACGCGCAACGGGTCCGTCGCGAAGTGCTCCTTCTCCAGGCGGGACCGCATCTCGGCGGCCCGCCGGCGCACCTTCAGGCCACCGGGCAGCACACCCTGTTCGGTGCAGCCGCGTTCGACGCACTCCTGCATGACCGACCAGATGTGCAGCAGACCCGAACGGATTTCCGCCTCGGACCGCCACGACTGCTCGTTGGCGAGCATCAGGTCGCTGATCGACAGCCCGGTCTCGCGGGTCCGCGCCAGCAGCTCGTCACCGGTGAGGAACGGGTGCGGCAGCGGCGTCGTGTCCCGCTTGATCCGGTCCGTGCCGGTCGCGTTCTCGTCGACGACGAAACCGCCGCCGATCGAGTAGTACACCGCACGGTCCACAGCGGACTCACCGGCGAACGCCTCGAAGCTCATGCCGTTGGGGTGCAACGGAAGCGACTTGCGCCGGTGCATCACGAGGTCGACGTCGTGGCGGAACGAGATCTCGTGCGAACCGCCGAGCAGCAGCCGGCCGGACGACACGATCTCCTCGACGCGCACACCGGCGGCCGCGGGGTCGACGAGCTCGGGGTGGTTGCCCTCCAGGCCCAACAGCACGGCCTTCGGGCTGCCGTGGCCGTGCCCGGTCGCGCCGAGCGAGCCGAACAGCTCGACGTGCACGCGGTCGACCGACTCGAGCAGCCCGCGCGACCGCAGCCGGTCGACGAACATCACGGCGGCCCGCATCGGGCCGACCGTGTGCGAGCTGGACGGTCCGATGCCGACCGAGAACAGGTCGAAGACGCTGATCGCCACGATCAGTCCTCGGTGAGCTCGGCGTACTTCGCGGCGGTGAGCAGACCCTCGGCCCGCTCGACCTCGACCCGGAACAGCCAGCCCTCGCCGTACGGGTCGGAGTTGATCAGCCCGGGGTCGGCGACGGCGGCGTCGTTGACCGCGATCACCGTGCCGCTGACCGGGGAGAACAGGTCGCTGACGGACTTGGTCGACTCGAGCTCGCCGCACACCTTGCCCGACTCGACGTGGTCACCCACCTCGGGCAGCTGCACGAAGACGATGTCGCCGAGCGAGTCGGCCGCGTAGGAGGTGATGCCGCACGTCAGCGGGTCCTGGGTGCCCGGCGTCCAGTCGACCCACTCGTGCTCGGGGGTGTACAGGAGGTTCTCGGGGAAGGTCATCACAACACTCCATGGTCGGCCCCGTCCGGGGCGGTGTACCCCAGAGTCGCCTCACCCGAGCGGTCTCGCTGCCTGAGAGTGTGCGGGAGGCTTGCCCCTTCGGCGCCCCGGCTGGTCCGGGGTCTCTCCCGCTCGGGTTGTGGTGCCTGGAGCACCGCGGCCGAACGCGCAAAAAATATGTCCCCGCCCGATCAGGTGTCAACGCGACCGGTATTGACAACCAGTGATCACTCAGTACACAAGCAGTCATGAAACGAGCGTTCGCGTTGAGCGTGGCTTTACTGGCCTCGCTCGTCAGCGCCACCACCGCACGAGCCGCCGCACCGCCCGAACCGGTTCCGATCGACATCAGCCGCCACTTCGACAACGACGGCATCGACACGGCACAAATCAGGGACGGCGACTTCGACGGCGACGGCCACACGTTCCCCAGCGAGGAACTGCCGACCGGGCCGATCACGGTCGACGGCCTGCCCCATCTGTTCCCCGCGCACCAGGGCAAGAACAACGTCGTCGCACTCGGACAACGCGTCGACCTGCCGAAGGGGCACTACTTCTCGGCCCACTTCCTGGTCGCGTCGAGCTGGGACGGCGCGAGCGGAACGGCGACCGTCCACTACGCGGACGGCACGACCACGACCGCGCTGCTCGGCTCCGCGGACTGGTACTCGGGCAGCGGCTCGGTGAAGGCTTCGTACCGCTACACGCGGACCGGGATCGACCACCACCCGGTGTCGATCAGCACCGCGCAGGTGTGGGCCGACCCGAAGCGGGAGGCCGTCGCGATCACGCTGCCGGTCACGCAACCGGCCGAGGCGGGCAAGTCCGCACTGCACGTGTTCGCGCTCACGATGCAGCCGGTCGCGCACGGCAAGGCGCTCGTGGTCCGCGGAGCCCGTTCCACGAACAAGTTGCCCGCCAAGGGAACGCAGTCGGTCGAGGCGACCGTGGTCAACCTCGGCGACGAGTGGATCACCAACGTGGCGGTCGGCGTGAACGCTCCCGGTGCGATCACCATCTCGCCGGCCATGATCACCAGGCTGGCTCCGGGCGAGGAAACGCGCGTGCGCATCGGCATCCGCTCGACGAAGCAGTCCACTGTGGAGGGAACGGTCTTCGCCCTGGCGGCGGGTGTGAAGGCCGCGCAACGAGCGAAGCTCACCCTCGGTACCCCGGACTACCTCGCGACGGACGCCTCGCTGGGCACACACGAGTCGCCCTATTGGTTCGACGACGCCAAGTTCGGCATCTTCATCCACTGGGGCCTCTACTCCGTGCCCGCCTGGTCACCGCCCGGCAAGCAGTACGCGGAGTGGTACTGGCAGTGGATGCAGAACCCGAAGAACGCCGTGTACGACTACCACGCCAAGACGTACGGCAAGGACTTCGCGTACGACCAGTTCATCCCGCAGTTCACGGCGGACAAGTTCGACCCGCGTGCGTGGGTCGAACTGTTCCAGCAGGCCGGCGCCCGGTACTACGTGCTGACGTCCAAGCACCACGAGGGTTTCGCGCTCTGGGACTCGAAGGTCTCCGGCCGTGACTCCGTCGACCTGGGCCCGAAGCGCGACCTGGTGAAGGAGCTCTTCGACGCGTCCCGCAAGTACACGCCGAGTCTGCGCAACGGCCTGTACTTCTCGATGCCGGAGTGGTTCAACCCGGACCAGCCGTGGAAGGGCCACGCGCCGCGCAACCCGTACACGGGCGCGCCCGAGCCGTACACCGGCTATCAGTCCGGGCGCGACTTCGTGAAGGACTACCAGGGGCCGCAGATGACCGAACTGGTCGACGGCTACGACCCGGACGTCATCTGGTGCGACATCGGCGGCGCGAACGACAGCCGCCGCGTCATGGCCGACTACTTCAACAAGGCCAAGAACCGCCCCAGGCCCAAGGACGTCACGGTCGACGACCGGTGCGGCATCCCGACCCACGACTACACCACGCCCGAGTACGCCACGTACCCGAACACCGTGGTGAAGAAGTGGGAGGCGTCGCGTGGCCTCGACCCGCGCTCGTACGGCTGGAATCGCGCGACGCCGGACAGCATGTACATGACCGCGGACGAGGTGGTGGACACGCTGGTCGACACGACGTCGAAGAACGGCAACTTCCTGCTGGACATCGGCCCGCGCGCCGACGGCACCATCCCGGAGATCATGCAGCAACGCCTGCGCGAGACCGGGGCGTGGCTGCGGACCAACGGCGAGTCGATCTACGGCACGACGTACTGGCCGACCATGGCCCAGCTGGGCGACCTGCGGTTCGCGGTGAAGCCGAACGACGCGTTCTACATCACCTCGCTGAAGCGGCCCGGATCCCGGCTGGTGGTCGACGCACCCGTGCCGATCAGGAAGGGCGACGAGGTGACGTTGCTCGGCCACGACGGACCGTTGAAGTGGCGCCAGGACGCCGGAAAACTAGTCATCGACGTTCCGGATAACACGCTGCAACATGCGTGGGTGTTCAGAATTGGATTGTCCTAACCGAACAACGAATGACCCCCTAGATAGTGCTGTCCGCACGGTGACACCGGTTCCGCGCTGCCTCACCTTTGGGTTTGACCCAGTAGTGCTGAGAGGAGCCACCGTGCGGATCAGCGTTCCCCGCGAGATCAAGAACCACGAGTACCGCGTCGCCCTGACCCCCGCCGGTGCCCACGAGCTGACCAGCCGCGGTCACGACGTGTTCGTCGAGACCGGCGCCGGCCTCGGTTCGGCGATCACCGACGAGGAGTACCTGGCCGCCGGTGCCAAGATCCTCGCGACCGCCGACGACGTGTGGAACGAGGGCGACCTCGTGCTCAAGGTCAAGGAGCCCATCGCCGAGGAGTACCCGCGGCTGCGCAAGGGCCAGACCCTCTTCACCTACCTGCACCTCGCGGCCGACAAGCCGCTGACCGAGGCGCTCCTGGCGTCCGGCACGACCGCGATCGCCTACGAGACCGTGCAGCTGCCCAACCGGTCGCTGCCGCTGCTCGCCCCGATGTCCGAGGTTGCGGGCCGTCTCGCCCCGCAGGTCGGCGCGTTCTCGCTGATGAAGCCCTCCGGTGGCCGCGGGGTGCTGCCCGGCGGCGTCCCCGGTGTCGCCCCCGCGCGCGTCGTCGTCATCGGTGGTGGTGTCGCCGGTCTGAACGCCGCCACGATCGCCGTCGGCATGGGCGCGGACGTGCAGATCCTCGACACGAACGTGGACCGCCTGCGCCAGATCGACGCCCAGTTCCAGGGCCGGCTGCGCACCCTGGCGTCCAACAGCTTCGCCATCGAGCAGGCCGTCCGCGAGGCCGACCTGGTCATCGGCGCGGTCCTCGTGCCCGGTGCCGCGGCGCCGAAGCTCGTCTCGAACGACCTGGTCAGCCAGATGAAGCCGGGTTCGGTGCTCGTCGACATCGCGATCGACCAGGGCGGCTGCTTCGAGGACTCGCGTCCCACCACGCACGCCGAGCCGACCTACGAGGTCCACAACTCGGTCTTCTACTGCGTCGCCAACATGCCGGGCGCCGTGCCGCGCACCTCGACCTACGCGCTGACCAACGTCACGCTGCCCTACGCCGTCGCGCTGGCGGACAAGGGCTGGGAGCAGGCGCTGAAGGACGACCGCTCGCTGGCGCTGGGCCTCAACGCCCACGAGGGCCTGCTGACCAACGGCCCGGTCGCCGAGGCCACCGGCCTCGTGCACACCCCGCTGGAGCAGGTCATCTGATCGGCACGCGGGCCTTCACGCCCGCGATGACGCACTCGAGGCCGAAGTCGAACTGCTTGTCGAGAGACCACAGTTCGGCTTCGGCCAGCAGTGACGTCCAGATCGGGAACCGCTCGGCGTACTTCTCCCGCAGCGGCTTGGTGTCGAACTCGTTCTGTTCGGTCTGCCAGTTCGACTCGGCGAGCGTCCAGCCGATCACGTAGCTCGACATCGAACTGGCCGCGCGCGACGCCTGGATGTGCGACATGCCGGCGGCCACGAGCTTGCTCAGCAGCGCCTCGGACATCGCGACGGCCTTCGGTCCCACGCCGACGTACTTGCCGAGCAGCTGCATGCACCACGGGTGCCGCAACCCCATGTACCGCAACGAGTACAGGAACCCGCGGCACGCGACGTCCCACTCGACGTCGTCGTCCGGCGGTTCGATCTCCGCGTACAGCTCGTCCAGGCAGAGCTCCAGCAACGCGTCCTTCGTCGGCACGTGCCAGTAGAGCGACATCGGGGCCGCGCCGAGCTGTCCCGCGAGCTTGCGCATGGACAGCTTGGCGAGGCCCTCCTCGTCCAGCATCCGCACGGCGGTGCGGACGATCAGCTCCCGGCTCAGCCCGAGGTGCTGACCGCCGCCCGACTTCGGTTCGCTGAACCACACGCTCACGTGGTCGATCCTAGGCACGCCTCAGCAGCGCGGCGGAGGCCACGCCACCGAGCAGCACCGCGACCGCGCCGATCAGCAGGCTGATCGTCATCCCGTTGCCGAACGCCTCGCGCACCACGGTCAGGTCCGCACCCGAGTGGAGCGCCTCGGTGAGACTCCGGGACGGCACGCCGTCCGGCAGCTCTTTTGCGAACCTCGCACTCAGCAGGGCACCCAGTACCGCGATGCCGAACGAGTTACCCAGCTCGGTGAGCGTGCCGCTGAGCCCGGACGCGATGCCCGCGCGTTCCGGCGGGATCGAACCCATGAGGGCGTTGACCGCCACCGGCTGCGCGATCCCGACACCCACGCCGATGAGGATGAGCCCGGCGAGCGTCGGCCCGTACGTGCTGCCGTAGGCGAGGAACACCACGCCACCGCTGGTGATCGCCATGCCGAGCAGCATCGCTTTCGCCGACCCCAGCTTGAGCGTCAACGGCCCCAGCACGTTGCTGGTGACCAGCAGCGCGATCGCCATCGGCGCCACGCGGAAACCGGCCTCCAACGGGGAGTATCCGAGCACGCCCTGCAGGTGCTGGGTGAGCAGGAACAGCGACCCGCCCATGCCGAACGACGCGAGCATGCCCGCGGCCACCGCGCCGGTGAACCGGCGGTTGTGGAAGAACCCGAGGTCCAGCATCGGGTGCGGCGTGTGCAGTTCCCACACCGCGAACCCCGTCAGCGCGACCAGCCCGATCGCGCTTGAAGTGAGCACCTGCCACGAGCCCCAGCCGTGCTCCGGCACGGAGATGATCGCCCAGACGAGCGCGACCATGCCGACCGTCGACAGCACCGAGCCCAGCAGGTCCGGCCTGCGCACGGCCGGGTCCTTCGACTCCGGCACCAGTGCCACCACCGCCGCGATGGCCAGCAGCGCCACCGGCACGTTGATCAGGAACACCGAGCCCCACCAGAAGTGGTTGATCAGGAATCCGCCGATCACGGGCCCGGCCGCGAAACCGAGGCTGGTGACCGCTGCCCAGATGCCGATCGCCTTCGGCCGTTCCTTGTCGTCGAAGAGCTGCATCAGCACCGCGAGCGTGCCCGGCATGAGGAACGCCGCCCCCAGCCCCATGAAGCCGCGAGCCGCGATGAGTGCCTCGGACGAGCCCGCGTACGCCGCGACCGCGCTTCCGGCGCCGAACACGACCAGTCCGCCCAGCAGCGACCGCTTGCGGCCGAAGCGGTCGGACAGCGCTCCCGTCGTCAGCAGCAGGCCGGCGAGCACGAGCGAGTAGGCGTTGATCATCCACTGGATGTCGGCGGTGCTCGCGCCCAGACCCGTGGAGATCGACGGGATCGCCACGTTGAGCACGGTGTTGTCCAGCACCACGACCATCACGGACAGGCACAGCACGCCCAACGCGGCCCACCGCTGCGGGTGTGGCGCGACCGTCGGTGCGGCCTGCAAAGTCTCTGACACCGTACGTCCCCCTTACGTCGTACGAGCACCGTACGCCGTAAGGGATCAGCAGGCAAGCCAGTCACGCGGGAGCCCCGCGATGCGTGTCATGCATCGCGGGGCTCCCGCGTGACGCAAAAGAAAGGCGGCGATGGCGACCCCGAGCCGGTCAAAGGGGGGCCGCGATGGCGAAGCCGAGCCGGCCGGGGGTCCGGGGGCGAAGCCCCCGGCTGGGGTCCGGGGGCGAAGCCCCCGGCTGGGGTCCGGGGGCGAAGCCCCCGGCTGGGGTCCGGGGGCGAAGCCCCCGGCTGGGGTCCGGGGGCTCGACCCCCAGAAGACACCTTTCTCGGCCTGGCGGCGGAGGGTGATGGCGAAGCCGAGCCCGCAGCAGCCTGGCCGAGAACGAGAAAGGGCGACCCGCTCAACCAGCCTGGGGGTCACTGGGAGCGGGCCGCCGACACCAAGCTTAGCGGGCTCTCTGGCGCGCCGCCCAGCACCCCCCACGAATCGGGACCGAAAAGTTTCCCCAACTGGACCACTGCCCGAGTTGGCGACTCAAGCAAACGAGTGAATTCCGCCTGAGGACGGTGCGCCTACCCGGTGCTTCGGCCGATAAACCACCAGTCGGGCGTACCTCGAAGGAGATCAAGTGGCTGAACCACAGGGGTGGATCCACTGTCACGACCCGTTCGGCCGGGACCGGTCCATGACCGTTCTGGTAGAGAATGACCGAGTTCTGCTCGTCGCACCGCCCGGTGAGGCGGCTGTGATGTCCGCCACCCAGACCCGCAGGTTGCAGAGTCTGCTCGACCAAGCGTCGACGAAGATGTGACCGCCGTGGACCAGACGTTGCGGGACGCGGTACTGCAGAGGCTGGCTCTACTCGACAAGGTCGCCGAACACGGTGAGGCCGAGGCGCTCGTGCCGCTGGCCCGTGCGGAGATCCACCGGCTCGCGGACGGCTGGCGGCTGCTGCTGACCGTGCACCAACCGGATGACGACGGGCGATGCAAGGCGTGTCCGGGCTGGTTGCGGCGGCGCAAGTGGCCCTGTCAGGTCTGGAACATGGCGCATCAGCACCTGATCGGCGAGGGGCTGCCGCACCGCGACCGGCGCCGTCCGTTGCGCAACCCGTTCACGCGCAGCGGTGTGATCTCCGAAGCGGAGATGACGACCGAGCTGCCCGTGATCACCGACGAACCGCCGCAGATCCATCGCGCGCCGGTCGTGAACCGCCCGAAACACGCGCTTCCCGACTGAATCGGCGATCGCTTTGGCAGGATGGCCGCATGCACGACGGCAGCGGCCGCATTGTGGTGCAGAACCTGACCAAGCAGTTCGGTCCGGTCACCGCGGTGCAGAACCTGAGCTTCACGGTGGAACCGGGCAGTGTGACCGGCTTCCTCGGGCCCAACGGCGCGGGGAAGACCACGACCCTGCGCATGCTGCTCGGTCTCGTCACGCCGACGGCCGGGTTCGCGACGATCAACGGCAGTCCGTTCGGCCGGCTCGGGCAACCGGGCCGGGTGGTCGGTGCCGTGCTGGAGGCGCAGGGGTTCCACCCCAAGCGGACCGCGAGAAACCACCTGCGGGTGTACGCCTCGGCGGTCGGTGTGCCGGACGGGCGCGCGGACCAGGTGCTGCAGCTCGTCGGGCTGGGCGCCGCCGGTGACCGCAAGGTGGGCGGCTACTCGCTGGGCATGAAGCAACGCCTCGCGCTGGCGACGGCGTTGCTCGGCGACCCGCAGGTGCTCGTGCTGGACGAACCGGCGAACGGCCTCGACCCCGAAGGCATCGCGTGGCTGCGTTCGTTCCTGCAGTCGTTCGCGCGCAGCGGCCGCACGGTGCTGATCTCCAGCCACCTGCTGGCCGAGGTCGAGCAGACCGTCGACCAGGTGGTGATCATCAGCCGCGGCCAGACCATGTACTACGGCCCGCTGGACCACCTGCGGAAGTCGCAGCAGAGCCGCGTGATCGTGCAACCGTCCGATGTGAACGGCCTGGTGACCGCGCTGCGGGCCGAGGGCGTGACGTCGATCGAGCAGCTCCCGGACGGCCGGATCGCGATCGCGGGCGTGACGTCGAAGCACGTCGCGGACACCGCGCTGAAGGCCGGGGTGTCCGTCTACGGCATCCAGGAGGAGCAGATCGACCTCGAGCGGCTGTTCTTCCAGCTCACCAGCGGCCAGTACGCCGCGCCGGGCTACTACGTGCAGCAACAAGTGCCCCCTCAGCAGGGCGGATGGGCGTGATGGGCAACCTTCTGCAGTCGGAGTTCCGCAAGACGATCACCACCGGACTGTGGTGGGGCCTGCTCATCCCGACCGTGCTGCTCGCGTTCGGCTGGGCGCTCGGTGCCGGGTTCGTCGGCAAGGGGTTCGTCGACCTGGCGAGCAACGCCGACGTGGAGCAGCTGTCCGACCTGCTCGGCGTGACGCCGGACCAGTGGAAGGTGTCGCTGTTCGGCATCGCCCGCAGCATCAACATCGCCACGATCTTCCCGATGATCTTCGGTGGCCTGGCGATCTCGAACGAGATCAACCGCCGCACGATCACCACGACGTTCCTCACCGCGCCGTCCCGCGTCTCCGCGCTGACCGCGAAAATGCTGGTCTACATCCTGTGGGGCGCGATCTACGGTCTCGTGATCGTCCTGTCGGTCGCACTGGGCGTGTCGCTGAGCAGCCCGTCGAGCCTGCTGCCGGACTTCGAGGGCTGGCTCGCGCTGGGCATCGCGGGCATCGTCGCGTCGATCCTGATGACCATGTTCGGCGTCGGTGTCGGCGCGCTGATGACGAGCGTCGTCGGCACCACCGTCGTGCTGCTGCTGTACATGCTGCTGATCGAGAACGGCCTGCAGCTCGTGCTGGCGTCGCAGGGCGTCGACAAGATCATCGGCTTCCTGCCCAACGGGTCGGTCAACGGCCTCACCGGGTCCGTGGCGGTCGACCTGTTCCTCAAGTCGGCCGGTGTGGTGCCGTCGGAGCTGGAGCAGGTGCTGCGGGTCGTCGCGGGCTCGATGGGCGCGATGGACTGGTGGCTCTCGGGCCTGATCTTCCTGTCGTGGACGGCGATCGTGTTCGTCGGCGGGTGGGCGGCCACGGCCCGCAAAGACATCACGTGACCTGCTGAAACCTGCTTTTGTCAGAGGTCGTCCGTAGCCTGTCGTTCGTGGAACAAGGCTGGATCCGACGTCTCTGGTCAGCGTGCTGGCAGCACCGGCGCTTGGTGGTGCTGTCGGTGGCCGCTGCCGTCGTGGGCGTCGGACTCCAGGCCGCGGGCCCGTTGCTCCTCAAGACCGCTATCGACGACTCCGCGGCCGGGCGGACAAGTCGACTTGTGCCTTTGATGATCGGCCTGGTCGTCCTGGAGCTGCTGACGTTCGGCTCGGCGTTCCTGCGCCGCTACCTCGGCGGCCGCTTGGCGCTGGACGTCCAGCACGACCTGCGGCAGCGCGTCTTCGGCTCGGTGCAACGCCTGGACGGCGCGAAGCAGGACGCGATGCGCACCGGCCAGATCGTGTCCCGCTCGATCACCGACCTGCAGCTGGTGCACTCACTGCTGTCGATGGTCCCGCTGGCCATCGGCACGGTGGCGTTCGCGCTGGCCGCGCTGGGCGCGATGGTCTGGCTGTCGCCGCCGCTGACGGTGATCGCGCTGATCGTCCTGCCCTGCGTGGCGTGGATGGCGGGCCGCAGCCGCCTGACGCTCTTCCCGGCCACCTGGTCGGCCCAGCAACGGGCCGCGGACCTGGCGCAGCACGTCGAGGAGACGGTCACCGGCGTCCGGGTCGTGAAGGGCTTCGGTCAGGAGGCCCGCGAGGTGTCCCGGCTGGAGGAACACTCGCGCAAGCTGTTCGCCGAACGCATGCGGGCCGCGAAGCTCACCGCGAAGCCGATGGCGACGGTCACGGCGCTGCCCGCGCTGGGGCAGGTGGCGGTCCTCGCGCTGGGCGGCTGGCTGGCGCTGCACCAGCAGGTGAGCCTGGGCACGTTCCTGGCGTTCGCCACGTATGTCGCCACGCTGGTCGGCCCGACGCGCCTGCTGTCGAGCATGGTCGTCAACGCCCAGCTGGCCCGAGCGGGCATCGAGCGCGTGTACGAGCTGATCGACTCACAGCCCGAGGTGGTAGACGGTCCCGGCGAGGTGCCCACCGGCCCGGTGGGCCTGCAGTTCGACGACGTCACGTTCGGCTACACGCGCAGCGAACCGGTGCTGCGCGACTTCTCGATCTCCGTGGCCCCAGGCGAAACCCTCGCACTGGTGGGCACGGCGGGTTCCGGCAAGTCGACGGTCTCGTTGCTGCTGCCCAGGTTCTACGACGTCCACAAAGGTGCGGTCCGGGTCGGCGGCGTAGATGTCCGCACGCTGCGGCTGGGTTCGCTGCGCGGCACCGTCGGCGTGGTCTTCGAGGAAGCCTTCCTGTTCTCCGACACGGTGTTCGCCAACATCGCGTACGGCCGCCCGCACGCTTCGACGGAAGACGTCGTGCGCGCGGCAAAAGCCGCCGAGGCCCACGACTTCATCACCGCCCTCCCGAATGGCTACGACACGGTCGTAGGAGAACGAGGCCTCACACTCTCCGGCGGCCAGCGCCAACGAGTAGCCCTGGCCCGCGCGCTGCTGTCCGACCCGAGAGTCCTGATCCTGGACGACGCGACGTCCGCAGTGGACACCGCCACCGAGGCGGCCATCCACGCCACCCTCGCCTCGGTCACGGCCGACCGCACCACCCTGCTGATCGCCCACCGCCGTTCATCACTGGCTCTGGCCGACCGCATCGCGGTCCTGGACAAGGGCCACGTAGTAGACATCGGCACACACGCCGAACTGACCGCGCGCTGCGCCCTGTACCGCGAGCTACTGGCCGGCCCAGGCGAGGCGATCGAGGCCCCGGCCGCCGCCCCCACCGGCAACCTGTGGCCGGGGCCAACGCAGGAAATCGTCGAACACCACCGGGCCGCCCCAACCGTCTCCGGCCGCAAGGGCGGCGGAGGCACCAACGCGGCCCTGGCGGGCGGCCCGCCGACGCCAGAACTCCTGGCAAAGGTCAACGCCCTCCCCCCGGCCACCGAGCAACCGTCGCTGGGCACCGAGGACCCAAGCGCCCCGGACCCCGCCTTCAGCCTGCGCACCCTGCTCCGCCCGGTCCGCTGGGCGCTGCTGCTGGTAGGCGCCCTACTGGTGATCGACGCCCTGGTCGGCATGGGCCTACCCGCCCTGGTCCGGCTGGGCGTAGACGGCGGCGTGGTCCAGGGCCGCACCTCCACCCTGTGGCTGGCCGCCGCCTTGGGCGTGGCACTGGTAGCGATCAACTGGCTGACCACGACGACCAGCTCGGTGCTGGCCGCCCGCCTGGGCGAACGCCAGCTCTACCTGCTCCGAGTCCGCAGCTACGCCCACCTGCAACGCCTGGGCCTGGACTACTACGAGCGCGAGATGGCCGGCCGCATCATGACGCGGATGACGACGGACGTGGACGCGCTGTCGACGTTCCTGCAAACCGGCCTGGTAACCGCAGTGATCAGCCTGATCACAGTCGTGGGCATCACGATCGCCCTGGTAGCAACCGACCCGTCGCTATCCCTGATCGCCCTCGCGGCCGTCCCGATCCTGCTGGCCGCAACAGTGATCTTCCAGCGCCTCTCCTCAGTCGCGTACGCCGAAGCCCGCGAGCGCGTAAGCGCAGTCAACGCCGACCTACAGGAGAACGTCTCCGGCCTACGCGTCTCCCAGGCCTACACGAGGGAGGAACACTCAGCCGACGCCTTCGCAGCGCGCAGCGACGCCTACCGAGTCACGCGCCTACGGGCCCAGCGCTACATCGCCACGTACTTCCCCTTCGTGGCAATGCTCTCGGGCGTAGCCCAGGCGGTAGTCCTGGCAGTAGGCGCCCACCGGGTAGCCACCGGCACCCTGACCCCAGGCGTCCTGCTGGCGTTCCTGCTGTACCTGGGCCTCTTCTTCGCCCCGGTCCAATCCCTGTCGGGTGTCTTCGACGGCTACCAGCAGGCACGTGTCGGTCTACGCCGAATCGGCGACCTGCTGCGCACCCCGAGCACAGTCCAGCCCCCGACGACCCCGATCCCGGTCCCCCCTCGCCTACGCGGCAAGGTCGAGCTCCGCAACGTCACCTTCCAGTACCCAGGCACGGACCACCCAGCCCTGGACGACATCAACCTGACCGTCACCCCAGGCGAAACCGTCGCCCTGGTAGGCGCCACGGGTGCGGGCAAGTCAACCTTGGTCAAACTGGTCGCCCGCTTCTACGACGTCACGTCCGGCCAGGTCCTGATCGACGACGTGGACGTCCGCGACTACGACCTGTCGGCGTACCGCCAACGCCTGGGCGTAGTCCCTCAGGAGGCCCACCTCTTCGGCGGCGACGTAGCGGAGAACGTGAGCTACGGCCGCCCCACGGCCACTCGCGACGAAATCCAGCAGGCCACCACAGCCGTAGGCGCCCTCCCAATGGTCGCCTCGCTACCCAACGGCTTCCACCAGCAGGTCGGCGAACGCGGCAACGCCCTGTCGGCGGGCCAGCGCCAACTGATCGCCCTGGCGAGAGCCGAACTGGTAGACCCGGATCTCCTGCTCCTGGACGAGGCGACCGCAGCCCTGGACCCGTCCACCGAGTCGGCGGTGCTGGCGGCAAGCGACCACTTATCGGGCAGCCGCACAACCTTCGTAGTCGCGCACCGCCTGGCAACGGCGGCAAGGGCGGATCGCATAGTCGTGCTAGGGCACGGCCGCGTCCTGGAACAGGGCACACACGCCGAGCTCCTAGAGGCCAACGGCGCCTACGCCCACCTATGGCACCACGGCACCACAGACACAGACGAAGCCGCCTAATCCCAACCCACTACGCAACGCAACGGGCGAGCGAAGCGAAGCCCCACGCGCGCGCAGCGCGCAAAGCCCCCAGGTGATGGGGCCCCTCCCGTCGCAGCGCAGGCGAAGCCCTGCCGCCTCTGGTGCGCTGCGACGGGAGGGCCCGCCACCAAAGCAACCCACCACCCAAACCCAGCCCCGGTCCCCTCTCGGAGCTGTGCCGGGGTCTGGGGCGGAGCTCCAGGAGCACCCCGAGACGCGAAGCAGCCTCGGGGTCTGGAGCTCAGGAGCACCCCAAGACACGAAGCCGTACCGGTCCAGCTTGGGTTCCAGCAATCGTCACAACGCCGAACGCGAGCAGGTGTCGCACTAGCCGCAATCCGAAAGCCACGCGCGGCACGAGGCCCGAAGAAACCCAGCCCACACCCACGAAGAGTGAACGCACGGAAGCCCACCGTGCGTATCCCCCGACAACCCCGCAGGATGATCCACAGACCGAGGAAGGGCAGACGAATTGAGACACACATCAAGAAATGCTCAAGCCCGGCTGACGCCGGCCCCGTCCTGATCGATCCTGTGACAGAGCACTCCTTGCCAGGCCGCTCCCGTGTATGAAGCCCAGCCGACGGGGGACTAGCCTGACTAGCGCATGAGTAATCACCAAGAGCGAGATGGATAGAGGCGAGCGCCAGCCGTGTCCAGCAGCAGTCCTGCGTCACAATTCGGGCCGAACGAGTGGCTCGTCGAGGAGATGTACGAGCAGTTCCTCGCGGACCCGTCATCCGTAGACCCGGCATGGCATGACTTCTTTGCCGACTACAAGCCGACGCAGCGCGCGGCGGGCAACGGGAACACCGCTGCCGCCTCCGCAGCAGCGCCCACCACGCCGCCGGCCGACAACGGCAAGGCGACCACCACGGTGACCGCACCGAAGCCGCAGGAGGCCCCGAAGGCCCCCGCCGCGAAGCCGGCGGCGGCGAAGCCCGCTCCCGCGCAGGCGGCGAAGGCGGCTCCGGTGAAGGCCTCCGCGGGTCCCGAGCAGAAGCAGCTGCGCGGCGCCTCCGCCGCGATCGCGAAGAACATGGAGCTTTCGCTCACCGTTCCGACCGCGACCAGCGTGCGCGCCGTGCCCGCGAAGCTCCTCGCGGACAACCGCATCGTGATCAACAACCACCTGAAGCGGACGCGTGGCGGGAAGGTCTCCTTCACGCACGTGATCGGCTACGCGGTGGTCCGGGCGCTGCAGGCGTACCCGAACATGAACCGGCACTACGCCGAGGTCGACGGCAAGCCGTTCGTCGTCACGCCGGAGCACGTGAACTTCGGCCTCGCGATCGACCTGCCCGGCAAGGACGGCAGCCGGTCCCTGGTCGTCGCGTCGATCAAGGGCTGCGAGAACATGACGTTCACGCAGTTCTGGCAGGCGTACGAGGACCTGATCCGCAAGGCCCGCAGCGGTTCGCTGACCGCCGAGGACTTCTCCGGCACGACGATCTCGCTGACGAACCCCGGCACGATCGGCACGAACCACTCGGTTCCGCGCCTCACGGCCGGTCAGGGCGCGATCATCGGCGTCGGCGCCATGGAGTACCCCGCGCACTTCCAGGGCACCAGCGAGCAGGCCCTGACCGACATGGGTGTCAGCAAGATCATCACCCTCACCAGCACGTACGACCACCGCATCATCCAGGGCGCGGAGTCGGGCGAGTTCCTCAAGCGGATCCACCAGCTGCTGCTGGGCGAGGACGGCTTCTACGACGACATCTTCACGTCGCTGCGGCTGCCGTACGAGCCGATCCGCTGGGTCGCCGACATCCCCGAGGGCGCGGTCGACAAGACCGCCCGCGTCATCGAGCTGATCGACGCCTACCGCACGCGCGGCCACCTGATGGCCGACACGGACCCGCTGAACTACCGTCAGCGCCGCCACGAGGACCTCGACGTCCTCAGCCACGGCCTGACGCTGTGGGACCTGGACCGCGAGTTCCCGGTCGGCGGCTTCGCCGGCCAGGAGCGGATGAAGCTGCGCGACATCCTCGGTGTGCTGCGCAACTCCTACTGCCGCACGATCGGCGTGGAGTACATGCACATCCTGGAGCCGGAGGAGCGCAACTGGATCCAGGAGCGCGTCGAGGTTCCGCACGAGAAGCCGCCGGCCACCGTGCAGAAGTACATCCTCAGCAAGCTCAACGCGGCCGAGGCCTTCGAGACGTTCCTGCAGACGAAGTACGTCGGCCAGAAGCGGTTCTCGCTGGAGGGCGGCGAGACCGTCATCCCGCTGCTCGACGCGGTGCTCGACAAGGCCGCCGAGCACGAGCTGGACGAGGTCGTCATCGGCATGCCGCACCGCGGCCGCCTGAACGTCCTGGCGAACATCGTCGGCAAGCCGATCTCGCAGATCTTCCGCGAGTTCGAGGGCAACCTCGACCCCGGCCAGGCGCACGGCTCGGGCGACGTGAAGTACCACCTCGGCGCCGAGGGCAAGTACTTCCGCATGTTCGGCGACGGCGAGACCAAGGTGTCGCTGACCGCGAACCCCTCGCACCTCGAGGCGGTCGACCCGGTGCTCGAGGGCATCGTGCGCGCCAAGCAGGACCTGATCGACAAGGGCGGTGACTTCTTCCCCGTCCTGCCGGTCGCCCTGCACGGTGACGCGGCGTTCGCCGGCCAGGGTGTCGTCGCGGAGACGCTGAACCTGGCGCTGGTCCGCGGCTACCGCACCGGCGGCACCGTGCACATCGTGGTGAACAACCAGGTCGGCTTCACCACCGCGCCGGAGCACTCGCGGTCGTCCAAGTACTCGACCGACGTCGCGAAGATGATCGGTTCGCCGGTCTTCCACGTGAACGGCGACGACCCGGAGGCGTGCTACTGGGTCGCGAAGCTGGCGGTCGACTACCGCCAGAAGTTCCACAAGGACGTCGTGATCGACATGGTCTGCTACCGCCGCCGCGGTCACAACGA
Organism: Lentzea sp. NBRC 105346; assembly: GCF_030269605.1. GTDB lineage: Bacteria > Actinomycetota > Actinomycetes > Mycobacteriales > Pseudonocardiaceae > Lentzea. The sequence continues at coordinate 68,749 of NZ_BSTQ01000004.1, read as the reverse complement.
GGGCGACGACCCCTCGATGACCCAGCCGGCGATGTACGACGTGATCGACCAGAAGCGTTCGGTCCGCAAGACCTACACCGAGGCACTGATCGGCCGCGGCGACATCACGGTCGAAGAGGCCGAGAAGGCGCTGCAGGACTTCTCCAGCCAGCTCGAGCACGTGTTCAACGAGGTCCGGGAGCTGGAGAAGCATCCGATCAAGGCGAGCCCGTCGGTCGAGGCGGAGCAGCAGGTCCCGGCGAAGCTGTCGACCGGCATCAGCCGCCAGATGATGGAGCACATCGCCGACGCGCACGTGAACCTGCCCGAGGGCTTCACGCCGCACGCTCGCGTCAAGCCGGTGCTGGAGCGCCGCGCCAAGATGGCGCGCGAGGGCGGCATCGACTGGGCGTTCGCGGAGCTGCTGGCGTTCGGCTCGCTCGCGATGGAGGGTCGCAAGATCCGCCTGGCCGGTCAGGACTCGCGCCGCGGCACGTTCGTGCAGCGCCACGCGACCCTGGTCGACCGCAAGACCGGCGAGGAGTACACGCCGCTGCAGAACCTGTCGGACGACCAGGGCAAGTTCATGGTCTACGACTCGGTGCTGTCGGAGTTCGCGGCGCTGGGCTTCGAGTACGGCTACTCGGTGGCGAACCCGCAGGCGCTGGTCCTGTGGGAGGCGCAGTTCGGCGACTTCGTCAACGGCGCGCAGCCGATCATCGACGAGTTCATCTCGTCCGGTGAGGCCAAGTGGGGTCAGCGTTCCGACGTCGTGATCCTGCTGCCGCACGGCCACGAGGGTCAGGGCCCGGACCACACGTCCGGCCGCATCGAGCGCTGGCTGCAGCTGTGCGCCGAGGGCTCGATGACCGTCGCGGTCCCGTCGACGCCGGCGAACTACTTCCACCTGCTGCGCCGCCACGCCCTCGACGGCGTCGACCGGCCGCTGGTGGTGTTCACGCCGAAGTCGATGCTGCGCCTCAAGGCCGCGGTCAGCCCGGTCGAGGAGTTCCTCGAGGACCGCTTCCAGTCGGTCATCGACGACCCGACCGTCAGCGACGTCAACGCGGTCACGAAGGTCCTGCTGTGCAGCGGCAAGATCTCCTACGAGCTCCACTCGGAGCGGGAGAAGCGCGCTGCCAAGGACACCGCGATCGTGCGGGTCGAGCAGCTGTACCCGGTGCCGGCGAAGAAGCTGACCGAGATCCTCGAGCGCTACCCGAACCTCACCGACATCCGGTGGGTCCAGGAGGAGCCGGCGAACCAGGGCGCCTGGCCGTTCTACGGCCTGGCCCTGCCCGAGCTGCTGGAGGGCAAGCTGGGCAACGTCCGCCGCGTGTCGCGCCGGCCGATGGCCGCGCCGTCCGCGGGCTCGAGCAAGGTGCACGAGGTCGAGCAGCGCGAGATCATTACCCGCGCCTTCGACTAGTTCTCTGCCGTTAGGGGCACCCTCACGACGTTCCGCGTCGCAAGGGTGCCCCTAACGGCACTTCAGGGAGAGACACGATGTACTTCACCGATCGCGGCATCGAGGAGCTCGAGGACCGGCGCGGCGACGAGGAGGTCACCCTCGCGTGGCTCGCCGACAAGCTCCGCAGCTTCGTCGACGCCAATCCGGACTTCGAGACGGCCATCGAGCGTTTCGCGACCTACCTCGCACGCGATGACGAGGATGACCCCGAAGACTAGGACCGAATAAGCTAGTCTTCGCGCGGTGAGTGCTGCGCACGGGCCGTCGACAGATCTGGTCGACCTCACCAACGTCCCTCTCGCCGAGCTGCTGACGCTCGAGGACTCGGCGTTGGCGCACGCCCTGCGCAGGATTCGACGAGAGCTCGACAATCCCGAAGAGGCGATAGCGGGCTTCCAGAACCGCATCTGATCATGGGTGCCGAGTGGCCGACGGATCTACTGGACGTCGATGCCCTGCTGGCCCGGGGTTTCCGGCCGGTTCCGTTCCAGCAGTTCGTGCTCAAGGTGCACAGCCGGTGCGACTTGAGCTGCGAGTATTGCTTCGTTTACGCCATGGCGGACCAGACGTGGCGCTCGACGGCGGGCCGGATGCCGTTCACGGTTCTCGAGAAAACCGCCGCACGTATCGCCGAGCACGTCGAACGACACGGGTTGCCGCGAATCGACGTGACCCTGCACGGCGGTGAACCCTTGCTCGCCGGTGGAGAGTTCCTCGCCACCGCGGCGGCAACGCTCAGAGCGCGGGTGCCCGCGCCCGTCACGGTCGGCCTGCAGACCAACGCCGTGCGGCTCGACGAGGAACTGCTGACGACGTTCGCCGAACATGACATCCGGGTCGGGGTGAGCATCGACGGCCCGGCGGAGGCGCACGACGCCAACCGCAGGTTCGCGGACGGGCGCGGCAGCCACGCGCACACCGCCAAAGGTCTGGAACTGTTGCGGGACAAGCGGTTCCGGCACCTGTACGGCGGCCTGTTGTGCGTCATCCCGCTCGACACGGACCCGGTCCGGACCTACGACGCGCTGCTCGACCACGAGCCGCCCGCCATCGACCTGCTGCTGCCGCACGCGAACTGGACGACGCCGCCGCGGCGCGGCTACGGCGACTGGCTCGCCGCGGTGTTCGACCGCTGGTACGACGCTCCGACAAGGCGCACGAGCATCCGGCTGTTCGAGGAGATCATCAACCTGTTCCTCGGCGGCAGCAGCCGGGTGGAGAGCGTGGGCCTGAGTCCCGTCGCCCTGCTCGTCGTCGACACCGGCGGCTCGTTCGAACAGGTCGACTCGCTGCGCTCGGCGTACCACGGCGCCGCGCGGACGGGGCTGAACGTCTTCGACGACAGCATGGACACCGCGCTCGCGCACCCGGCCATCGCAGCGCGCCAGATCGGCACGCGTGCGCTCGCCGACGCCTGCCTGTCGTGCGACATCCTCGACATCTGCGGTGGCGGCTACTACCCGCACCGCTACCGGGAGGGCATTGGCTTCCGGAACCCATCCGTGTACTGCCCGGACCTCACCCGGCTGATCAAGCATGTCGCCGGCCGAGTGCACGCGGATCTGCGGAGAATCCAGCCGTGAAACGGATTCCGCTCAGCTGGGAGGCGTTCGACCTGCTGGCCACGGGCCGCAGCGACGCGCGGTCGCTCGCCACGCTCAAGGCGGGCCAGTTCAGCAAGCACATGCTGTTGCTGCGCCTGGTGAAGACCGAGACGGACCTGTGTCTCGACGCGCTCGAGGAGCTGTCTCCCGACCGCTTCACCGAGATCGTGTCCGATCCGCACTTCGGCGCGTGGGCGGCCCGGACGTTGCGCTCCGCCGCGAAGGCGGACCTAGGCGACGTCCTCTCCCAGCCGGAGCACCGGAGGTACCTGTCAGCCCGGTTCGGTGACGACGTGATCTCGTTGCTGCTCAACGACTTCAGCCCCTACCGCGACCTGCCGCGGCTACCACCGGCCGGCCGGCTGCCGGACGACGCCGTGAGCCTCTGGCAGGACATGTTCACCGAGGCGTGGACGATCCTCGCGCGCGACCACGCGGAACACGCGGCGGAGATCTCGTCGTGCATCGTCTCGCTGGTTCCCTTGCAGCACAACGCACAGCAGCGGTTCAGCGCGACCGCGCGCGACGCGTTCGGCGCGGTCGCGCTGACGACGCCGACCGGCGGCACGGACTTCGCGGTGACGCTCGTGCACGAGTGCCAGCACACGAAGCTCGACGCGCTGCTCGACCTCGTCGAGCTGTACGACCCGTCGGACACCCGCCGCTACTACTCCCCCTGGCGCGCCGATCCACGCCCGAACTGGGGCGTGCTGCATGGAACCTACGCGTTCCTGGGCGTCGCCGAGTTCTGGCGCCTGGAAGGAAACCGGTTCGAGTTCGCGCACACGGCCGAGCAGCTGCGCCGGGCGCTGGACGTCCTCGACACCACCCGGCTCACCGAGTCCGGGCGCCGGTTCGCCCGCGGCATGCGGTCCACTGTGGACAGCTGGGCCGTGCCCGACGAGCCGGAGGCGACAGCCGCTGTCGAACGCCACTGGACCACCTGGCAGGCCGCCAACGCCTAGCTCGGCGCGGGCTCCACGTCGCAGTCCAGCCGGCGGCCCGCCGCCGCGGCGACGACATCGGGGTGCCACACACCGAGCCGCAGTCCCAGCTCGCGCACCCCTTCCTCGACCTCTCCGGCGTTCACGGCGCACATGAGCGTGTCGGGATGGTGGTCACCCCTGGTCCGCCGCGACCGCAGCAGCGTGTCGAAGTCCAGCCACGTGTTGGGTGTGCCGAGCGCTGCCAGATCGTTGCCCAGGTTGGTGGCGCAGCACAGCGACGTCGGGTGGTCGCGGCCCAGCACGGTGTCCAGGTCCTCGAGCGTGCGTGCGTTGAGCTCCCGCGCCTCGGCGACATCGCCGTTGTGCCGCAACACGATCGCGAGGTTCACCGCGCAGGCGAGGGTGAACGGGTGCCGCTCGCCGAAGTAGTGCGCGCGGTACCGGCCGTACGCCTCGCGACCGATCCGCAGCGCCTCGGCGATCGAGCCGGCGCAGCGCAACGCGTTGCAGTAGCTCATCATCGCGGCGAGCGTGTGCTCGTGGTCGTCGCCGAGCCTGCGGCACGTCGCGTGGAAGTTCTCCTCCGCCAGCGACAACGCGCGGGTGAAGTCGCCGGTCTTGCGCAGCGCGATCACGACGTTGCGCATGGCCAGCAGCACCTGCGTGTTGTTGCCGCCGAGCACCTCGCGGTGCACCGGGAGCACCCTTTCCTGGTGGCGCAACGCCTCCGCGTACAGGCCGAGCCCGAGCAGGTCGCGGATGAGGTTGCTGGTCACCCACAACGTGGCCGGGTCGTCCGGGCCGTCGAGATCCTCGCGCCGGCGCACGGTGCCCTGGTCGAGCTCGAACGCGGCCATCGGGTCGCCGAGCTGACGCAGGTCGACGGCGAGGTTGTTGGCGGTGCGCAACGTCAACGGGTGCAGGTCGCCCCACTTCCGGCGGTGCCGGGCGAGGTTCGCCTCGTCGAGCTGCCGCGCCTCGGCGAACCGGCCCATCGCGCGCAGGTCTGCACCCACGCTGTTCGCGCTGGCCAGAGTGTGTTCGTGGTCGGGCCCGAAGATCCGCGCGAACCGGTCGTGGGTGTCCTGGTCGAGCTGCCACGCCGTCTCGACCTCGCCGAGCGCGCGCAGCGAGTTGGCCCAGTTCCTCGTGGCCACCAGCGTGATCTCATCGTTGGCCCCGAACCCGCGTTGCCACGCGATCACGGCGAGCTTGCTCAGGGCGCGGCTGCCCTCGTAGTCGCCGGTCGAGTACAGGAAGCGCAGCTGGTCCAGCACGGCCGTGCGCACGGCCGACCCGTTCGCATAGATCATCGCCGCAGGCACCACGTGCGGGGCGATCTCGCGGTGCCGCGGCCACGTGCTCCGATCGTCCGGATGCCCCGGATTCACCGCGGCCAGGATCTCGTGCACGCATTCGCGCAACCGCGTGTGCTGCCCAGATGGGAGCCGGCCGTGCACCACCGTCTGCACGAGCCGGTGCACCTCGATCCGGTCGCGCATCAGGTCGAGCCGGGCGAGCGCGTACCTGGCGATTTGCTCGGCCGCCGCGTGCAGACGGACGTCGCTGCGCAACGTCTCCGCCAGGGGTTCTGGTAGATCCGCCGTGCTGCCGTCGCGCAACAGCTGCAACGAGATCGGCGCGGGCCCGAAGAACGCGAGCAGTTCGAGCAGCCGAGCCGCGGCGGGCGCGCCCTTCTCCAGCGCCGCAAACGCGACCGCCCAGGTCGCGGCGACCGACGGCGGATAGTTGTCGCCGGGTCCGCGTTCCTGCGTGCCGAACTGCTGCTCCAGCAGCCTCAGGTACTCCGCGACCGGCATGGTCGTCTCGGCGATCGACGCCGCCGCCTGTTCCAGCGCCAGCGGGAGGTCACCGAGGCGGTCGGCGAGCTCACCGGCCTCGTCGGCCGTGATGTCGGGCCGACGGCGACGCACCAGTTCGACGCTCTCGGCGCGGGAGAACACGTCGACCTCGACCGAGGTGGCAAGTATCGACCAAGAACGGTTGCGCGTAGTGATCAGTATGTGGCCGGCTTCCTCGGGCACGAACTGCCTGCGCAGCTCCGGCGCGTCGAACTTATCGAAGTTGTCGAAGACCAGCAGCCACTTCCGGTACGGCGTACCGGCTCGCAGCGCGTGGAGCACGGCGGCCACCGCGCGTTTGGCGTCGCGGGTGCGCGGCAGCCCCATCCGGGCGCCGAGCTCGACGAACGACGCGCGGATCTGCGTGACGTCATCGGCCCGGATCCACCAGATCAGGTCGTAGTCTCCCGCGTACGCGTGCACGTACTCGATCGCGAGCTGGGTCTTGCCCACGCCGCCCGGACCGTGCGACGCGCTGGGCAGCAACGCGACGCGCGCGCCGTTCGAGGTCAGCAGCCGCCGCAACCGGGTCAGCAGCTCGCGGCGGCCGGTGAAGTTCGGGTTGCGCGGCGGAACTCCGCCCATGATCGCGGGCTGCGAACGACCGTTGCGGCCGCTCGGTTTCTCGGGCGAGATCACGCGGTCCAGACGCGCGGCGGCGTCGGCGTAGCGTCCACCGAGCCTGCGCAGCACCTCCTGTGCCACCTCGGCGAAGGGCCGGCCGAGCTCGGAGAGGCCGGGCACCGGCGCCGTCCCGGTGAGCAGCGCCCGGAAGTCCAATGTGGACCCGAGGCGGCGGGTGACGAAGTCAGACACCTTCGCGAGCACCTGCAGGGCGTCCGGGCTGGAAAGGTCCGCGAGCAGCTCGCCGCGCACGCCGGGACGGAAGTCGTACTGGTCCTCGTCGGGTGACCGACCGCCATGCTCGTCGTCATCGGCGCTACGCACCAGCAGGCCGCTGAGGAACACCTCGGCCAGGTGGGACGGCCGCGACGCGGGCAGCATCGCGCCCTGGACCAGCCGCATCACGGGCAACGAGAGCGGAGCGCCCGCCAGGCAGACCGCGAGCCGGTAGGCCTCGGTGGACGCGCTGGAACGGAACCGCTGGACCAGGACCTCGGGCGGCACCGCGGTGCCGGCCGCCTCCGGCAGCGGCTCGTGGTCGCCGCGCAGCCCGGTGAACAACGCCATGTGGTTGTCCCAGGAACCGGTCCCGGTGACCAGGCCCGTCCACGCCGCGAGCCACCGCGGTTCCAGCTCGAACACGGGTACCGGCAGCCCGGCGCCGGACAGGTCCGCGAACGGCTCGCGCGGTTCGACGGCGTACCGCGCGTTCGGCTCGCCCGGCACGCCGGAGCGCAGGCGCACCGGTTGCAGCTCCTGCCCGCAGCCCGCCCACAACCGTTGCGGCAGGACCTGGGCGATGGCGACGGGACCGGCGCGCGCCATGAGTTCCAGCGCCGCCGCGACCGTCCCGTCGGCCCACGCCGCGCCGACGCAGTCGCTCACGACCAGCACCATGCGCCGGCCGGACGGATCGACGAACTCACGCGGGTCGTGTCCCGTTCCCGCTGGTGAGAGCGTGCCGTGCAGCACGCAGGCGCCTTCGGCGTCGCCGTCGAAGCGCCACACCCGCACGTCACGGAACGCGCCGAGCCGGCGCAGCATCGCGTGCAGCTCCGCGATCATGCGGTCCCACACCACCATCGACGCGCTCGCGTCGACCACGACCGCGAGGTCCATCCAGCGCTGCAGGACCGGACGGGTGCGCGGCACCCACAGCCCGGTCTCCGCGATCCGGCGCGCGGTGAGCTCCTCGTCGAGATCGCGTTCCGTGCGCGACGGCGCCTTGCGGCGCAACGGCCGCAGCGCGCGGCACAGCGCCAGCACGTCCGGGATCGCGGGCATGGCGGGACTGCGGGTGATCACGCCGAACTCGCCGTCGATCATTTTTCCGGGCGGCGGCAGGCGGTACGACGCCACCTCGGTGGACGGAGTGTGCTCACCGGCGTGATCCGGCGGGCGCGGAAGCCGTTGCGGCTCAGGTGGTTCCGGTGCGGGCGGCCGGCCTTCAAGGGCTGGGGGCAGCTCCGGTTCGACCGGCGCGCGCGGCAGCCGGTTCATGAAACCGGCGAGCCACAAGGCGTCAGCGAGTTCCTCGGCGGTGACGTCCGGATCCGCCTCGCGGGCCCACGCCACCAGCCGGTCGATCATCAGGGGCCACCCGAGCTGTCGAGCGGCCGGAACAACCGCTCGGTGAGGCGTTCACGGGTGGCGGCTTCGGGCCGGACGCCGGACGTCGCGATGTAGATGGCGTTGAGCAGCTGGTCGGTCGCCAGGTCTCCGAGGTCGCGCTTCTCCACGAACTGCTCGACGAGGTGCCGCGTGCCGTCGAGCGCGTCAGGTCCCAGGTGGCCCTCGATGATCTCGGCGAGCTTCTCGGCATCGGGCGGCTGGATGTTGAGGCGGATGCACCGGCGCAGGAAGGCGGGCGGGAACTCGCGTTCGCCGTTGCTCGTGATCACCACGAACGGGAAGGCCGCGCAACGCACCCGCCCGTGCCGGATCACCGCGGTCCGCCGTGGATCGGCGGTCATCACCTCGACCTCGGCCTGGTCGTCGGGCAGCCGGCTCAGCTCGGGTATCTCGAACTCGCCTTCCTCGAAGACGTTGAGCAGGTCGTTGGGCAGGTCGATGTCGCTCTTGTCGAACTCGTCGACCAGCAGCACCCGCGGCCGGCGGCCCGGCACGAACGACGTGCCGAGCGGTCCCAGCCGCAGGTAGCGCCCGATGTCCGGCGGCGCGTTGCCGTCGCGTTCCAGCGAAGCCTGCTCGAGCCTGCCGATCGGGTCGTAGCGGTACAGCCCGTCGTCCAGCTTGGAGTGACTGCTGATCGGCCAGTTCAGCACCGGGCCGAGGCCGAGCTCGTAGGCGACGCTGTAGGCGAGAGTGGACTTGCCGGTGCCGGGCTTGCCGGTCACGAGCAATGGCCTGCGCAGGTACAGGGCGGCGTTCACGATCTCGACGACCTCGGCGACCGGCCGGTAGACGCGGGCCCGGTCCGTCACGCCCGGCCGTCCCCCGACCGAGTCGTCCCAGTCCGGCGTGGCGGTGACCGGTCCGCCGTCGAACCGGCGCCACGGCGGTGGCTCGGGGAGACGGTCGACGCCGTCGTGCGGCTCGCCGGTTCCTCGGTAGATCAACCAGTCGGTCATGCCATGCCTCGAATCATCTTGGTGCGCGTAGCCGCGTGGATCGGGTGAACGACTCCGGGATGCGATCGGCGTCGTCCCAGAGCAGGGTCAGGTGTTCCCCCAGCAGCGGTCGCTCGGCTTCGCCGGTGACCTGCCTGCGCAGCCGCAGCACCTGCTGCGGCAGCTCCGCGACCCCGCGATCCGTCAGCCTCGCGGTCATGTCACGTTCGAAGCACTCCGCCAGTTCCCGGTTGCGGCACCAGAACACGATCGGCACCCCGGCGTAGAGCGCGGCGGTGAGCACGTCCGGGCCGAGCCGTGCGCTGTCGTCGGGTGGCGAGGTGAGCGCCACGGCGACGGGCACGTTGTCGAGCAGCAGCATCGAGTAGAGCGAGTCCGGTGTGTCCGATTCCCGCACCCAGTGCAGTGCCGTGGGCTCGGGGTCGTGTCCGTTGTGGTTGACCCAGCGCCACTTGCGCCGCCAGTGGCTGTGCAGGTCGCCACGGCGCATGCGGTCCAGGCTGCGCACCACGACCGGATATCGCGTGCCGATGCGGTGTGGGAAGAGGTCCTGGTCGATCTGCCACTGGTCGATGGGGTGGCCGAGCAGCGACCGCGGCAGCACGAACTCGATCGTCACGTTGTCCGCGCTGACGTCGTGCAACAGTCGCGACAGGATCACCGGGATCTCCGGCAGCGTCCGCGACACGTCGTCGCGGTGCAACGGTTCGGCCGGGAACCTGTTGTGCTGCAACCACACGGACAACAGGAACCGGCTCGGGTCGATCAGGTCCGGCTGCAGCCCGACCGTGACGTAGCAGGGCTCCTCCGCGTCCGCCAGCCACTCGGCCGTCCTCGTGCACAGCCGCGCCATGGCACTGTCCGGGATGCCCAGCCGGGCGCCGACGGCGTCGAGCCACCGGTGACAGGCGAGCCGGCCCGAGTCGAGCTGGTGGGCGACGCAGTCCACGAAGGCCAGCAGCGGCGGCGGCTCGCCCTCCGCCGAGGTGCACGTCTCGAGGTGCCGCACGACCGCGTCCACATCACCCCGGTCGAACTCGACGTTCCACCACGCCGGCGGGCTGGCCTGCCGGTAGGCGAGCGCGAGTGTTCGCCGGTCGACGTTCCCGAGCAGGCTTTCGAGCTGCTCACGCTCTGTCTGGTCGAGCAGCGCGTCCGGGAAGAGGAAGTCGATCAGCGCTTCCAGCTCGCTCATCGGCTTGCTGTGCTTGTGGAAGACGTTCACGACGCTCATCAGCCGGGTGACGCCATCCCGTTGGGACAGGCACGAGACGAGTAGAGACCACACATCGTGGTAGGCGTCGGCGTGCCGGGTGAGCGAGAGGTCGCCCATCGCCTCGACGTACAGGTCGCGGTTGGCCCGATCGCGCATGCCGGGCAGCCGGAGAAAGGCGTCGCACAGCCTCTCCAGCTCGTCCACCGACAGAGGTCGCTCGGCCCAACGCACCCGTACCCCCTGCCTCGCTACGGATCACACAGAAAAACGCACGGTCGCTCAGTCGCTCAACCAGTGACGCACGATTTCCCCCAGACGACGGATAGGCAGCGATTCACCTCCCTCGATGTCGCGCAGCGTCGCCATCAGGTTCTCCAGGCCGCGCTCGTATTCCAAACAGGTGCGGAGCAGTCCGATCACCTGCAACCGCGGCCGCGGGTTGTACGGCACCGCGTTCGCGATCTCCGGCCGGAGCAGTTCGAGCAACGTGCGGCGGCCGTCCTCGCTTCTGAGCGTCGGTACGGCGAGCAACGCGTCCACCAGTTCGACGAGGTCGCCCTGCTGTTCTTGTTTCCTAGGTCGGCCGTCGAACGTGCGCAGCCACGCCGGGGCTCGGGTGTGCTTCACCTGGATGTCGACGCGGCGGTAGACCTCCGGTTCGCTGGCCGGGTCTCTCGCCACGACCTCCCGGTAGAACTCGTCGGACACGATCAGCGCCAGCACCCCGTCCGATTCCCTGAGGGTGGTTCTGAGCTCGGTCGCGTCGACGAGCCGGAACGTGTGGATCACCGCGGTGCCGCCGAAGCCCTGACGGTCCTCGCGCACCTGGCCGGCGTGCAGTGCCACGCGCAGGCGGATCGTGGCGGGGCCGGCCGCCACCGCGTTGTGCCGTTTCAACGCCGACACCAGGCGGGCGGGGAGTTGTTCCGCGACGGTCACGGCGGAGGCGGTGACCGGCAGGAGGATCAGGGCGCCGTCGCCGCGGTCCTCGATCGTGCACGCGTTGGGGTCGATCCCGATCTCGCTCAGTGACAGCTGCAGGGCTTCGTACAGGCCTCGGCGGACCGCGTCCTGGTGTAGCTCGGTGCGGGCCGGGTCGCTGAAGCCTTCGACGTCCACGACGGCGATGAGGCGGTGCAGCACGGGAACAGGCTGGGTCACCACCCCTCACCCCCTCGCCACCACACCGCCATCATCGAACGTCGGGCGGTCATCCGCTACCAGGCGTACGTATCCCGTGCGGGTTCGTTAGACCCTCTAACTTCCGCGAGGCGCCCTTACGAACGCGAGGTGGGCTCGCGGGCGGTTCGTTAGACCCTCTAACCCCCGCGAGGCGCCCTCACGAACGCGAGGCGGGCTCGCGGGCGGTCCGTTAGACCCTCTAACCTCCGCAAGGCGGCTTCACGGTCGCGAGGGCGAGACGCCATAGCGTTCGTTAGAGGCTCTAACTCGCGCTAGGCGCCCTCACCGTCGCGAGAGCGAGACCCCGCACCGTCCGTTAGACCCTCTAACACCTGCTAAGCGGCCTCACGATCGCGAGACACACTCGCCACCGCAAGGCCGCAGAACCAGTCCCGTTCGTTAGACCCCTTCACCCCCGCAAGACACCCTCACGATGGCGAGCCGGCCTCACCAGGCGTAAGCCTCCGGCGCAGGCTTGGACCCGTTGGGCGCCGGCGCCGGGAACAGCTCGTCCAACTTGGCCAGCACGTCGTCATCGAGCTTCAACTCCGCCGCCCGCAACGACCCGTCTAACTGCGCCCCGGTCCGCGGCCCAATAATCGGCGCGGTCACGCCCTCCTGATGCAACAACCAGGCGAGACCGACGTTCGCGGGATCCTCCCCAAGATCAGCACAGAGCTTCTCGTAGGCATCGATGGTGTCCCGATGCTGCTCGAGCGCCTGCCCCGACCGCCCGGACTTGCTCCGCGACCCCTCCCCCTCGCGATGCTTGCGCAACGCCCCAGCGAGCAGCCCGCCGTGCAACGGCGACCACGGAATCACACCAAGCCCGTAGTGCCGGGCAGCAGGAAGAACCTCGAGCTCGATCCACCGAGTCAACAGGTTGTAGATCGACTGCTCACTGACCAGCCCGAGGAAGTTCCGATCCCGCGCAGCCTCCTGCGCCTGAGCGATGTGCCAGCCCGCGAAGTTGGACGATCCGAAGTAGATGACCTTGCCCTGCTGGCGCAGGACGGAGAACGCCTCCCAGATCTCGTCCCACGGAGTCGACCGGTCGACGTGGTGCATCTGGTAGAGATCGATGTAGTCGGTCTGCATCCGCCGCAGCGACGCCTCGCACGCCCGGCGGATGTTCAACGCGGACAGGAAGGTCTCGTTCGGCCAGTCGCCCATGCTGCCGTACAGCTTGGTCGCGATGACGGTGCGCTCACGGCGCTGACCACCGGTGGCGAACCAGCGGCCGATGATCTGCTCGGTGACGCCCTCGCCCTTCTGCCAGCCGTAGACGTTCGCGCTGTCGAAGAAGTTGATGCCGTGCTCGTGGGCCCGGTCCATGATCGCGTGGCTGTCGGCCTCCGACGTCTCCGGGCCGAAGTTCATCGTGCCTAGGCACAGCCGGGACACGGACAGGCCGCTGCGGCCGAGGTGGGTGTACTCCATGCCTCCAGCCTGCCCCGGTTGACAGGTCGTGGCCACGTGGAGCTACTCCAGCCGGATGGCGTCCCCCTGCACGGAGATCTTCTTCTCCGCAAGCGGCTGCGTCGCCGGCCCTTCGGCCACCGAGCCGTCGGCGATGTTGTACTTGCTGCCGTGGCATTCGCAGTTGATCGTCTCGCCCTGGACGTTCGCCACCGTGCAGCCCTGGTGCGTGCAGATCGCGCTGAACGCCTTGAACGTGCCCTGCTGCGGCTGCGTCACGACGACCTGCTTGTCGCCGATGATCACACCACCACCCGGTGGCACCGCCGAGGTCTTGACCAGCTCACCGGTCGGGTTCTGCGTGGGCGTCGACGGCGGCTTGCCGTACGTGCTGCACCCCGCGGCGGCGAGCCCGGCGCCCGCGATCACGGCTCGTCGGGACAGGCCCATCCGTTGCCTCCTAGAACTTCACGCCGACCGTGGTGAAGAACCACAACGACGAGGTCAGCCACAGCGCGACGAGCCCGGTGAACACCGCCCCGCCGACCAGTGGCAACGCCCAGCCCGGCACGCCTTTGCGGGTCAGCACCAGCATCTTCGCGGTGAACGCGCCGAAGAAGAAGCAACCTAGCAACGAGTGCGCCAGCACGCGCGGCGACGACGGATCGAACCCCAGCGCGTACAGGCAGTGCACCACGACCGGCACCGTCGCCAGCACGGCCAGCCGCCCGGACCAGCGGTGCAGTACGCCGACCCACTTGGGCCCCCTGATCTTGCCGTAGACCATCAACGCGCTGGTCAGCTGCACCAATGCCAGCACGAACGCCACGGTCGCGAGCCACGACTTCACCGCCTGCGTGCTGGAGAACCCGGCGATGTTGATCGAGTACCCCTGCGGCTGGTGCAGCCCGCCGTACACGCCTAGCGCCACCGACACCGCCGCCCCGATGGCGAACGGCACGACGACCGTGGCGGTTTTCCGATCGATGGTCGTCATGGCGCCACCCGTTCGACCGGCACGTCCTTGCCGTCGATCGTGACCTTGTCCGGCGAGAACGCGGGCGCCTGCTGGACCGCTCCGTCCTTGAGCCGCAGCCCGGTGACGGTGCCGTCCTTCTCGACGATCCAGCCGACCCGGTCGAGCACCCCGGCGCTGGCGCGGAACAGGCCCGCCGGCGGGTCGACGTTCGCCGCGGTGAACCCGTGCTTGATCACCGTGCCGCTGAGCTGGTCGCCCTGGATGGTGCCGGTGAGCTCGTCGCCGTTCTTGGCCTTGAGGGACAACGTGCTCTCCTGCAGCGTCCCCTCCAGCCACGACTCGACCTGCTGCCCGTCGCACAGGTACGCGACGGCCTTCTCGTTCTTCACCGCTACGGCGATCGCCGCGCCGGTGTCCACCTTGCCGACGTACATCTCCTCGAACGGAGCCTTCGTCGTGGTGGTGGTCGTAGTCGTGGTCGTCGGCGCCGCGCTGAGCGTGGCAGGGCCGGGCGCCGACGCGGGCGTGGCCTCCCGGCTCATGTTGATGCCGAGCACCACCGCCGCCAGCGCCGCGACGACCAGCAACGTGAGCAGCGGCCCGCGGTTTTCCACAGGTGGATTGTGAGCCTTCTTTCCGGTTTTCGCCGGGGCCGAAGGGCCCAACTCAGCTCACGCGGTCGCGGTACTGCAGCTCATACATGTGTCCACCCTTGACCAGCACCGACACCTCGACCGGATGACCATCGTCCGAGTACACGACCCGAAACTGGCGAATAACCGGCACGTCGTCCGGCAGCGCGAGCGTCTCCATCTCCTCGGTCGTCGGGAGTCGTGCGGACACCCGGTCAACGAAGTCGCGCTGCGGGTACCCGAGATCGTTCAGCGCCCTCGGCGCGCCACCTGGAATCTTGCCGCGCCCCGCCAGCGGCGTTCCCTTCGCGATCTTGGCCGGGTAGTACGACCACGACAGCTCGACTGGATCATCGTTGTGTAGCAACAACCTGTGCCGCATGACAGCCGCTTCGCCGATCTGCTCCGCGACGTCCACAGGTGGCGTCACCTCACCGACTTCCAGGAGCCGATAGGTGTAGCCCCTCTCGGACGGGGCAAAGTACGCGGCGGCCTCAACGGTGAGCGGCGCCTGGTCACGGACGTAGACGCCTTTGCCCATCCGGCTGTGCAGAAACCCCTCGTCCTTCAACGCGGTGAGCGCACGCTGGATCGTCGCGTTCGCCGCCTCGTAGCGTTCGACGAGCTGGGACGTGGACGGCAACTGCGATCCCGGTGGCAGCTCGCCCGACATGATCAGGGCACGCAGGTGGGCCGCGACCTGTTGATGCCGCGGACGACCGTCCGTTCCTTTGACCACGCCGGCTCCCCTCGTCACAGGGACAGTTCGTAGCTCAGCCGTCGATCCGTGGGCACCATGGTCATGACACTCACTTCGACCGGCGCACCATCCTCCGCCATAGCGGTTCTCATCAGGACGAGGACCCACTGATCTTCGCCGAGTTCGAGCAACTCGCGTTCCTCGGCGGTGGCCGGGCGGGTGGACACGTCCTCCCGGATCTTCCTCGGTTGCCGTCCCAACTCGGCCAGCACAGTTGGCGCACCACCCCGTACCTTTCGCGGTTCCGCCAGCGGGGTTCCGCCCGCGATGGCGAGCGGATAGTACGAATCGGTCAGCTCGTACGGGCGATCGTCGAGGAACATCGTGCGGCGCCGGACCACCACCGGATCGCCAGTCGGAAGGTCCAATGCACGGGCCACGTCCTCCGGGGGCACCACCTGGACGACCTCGCGCAGGCGTTGGGTGCCCTTACGTCCTTGCTTCGCGGTCTCGTCCGTCCAGGCGTCGGGTTGACCTGCCGCCCGTGCCGTCAGGTACGGCGCCGATACATCTACCCACGTCGGCTCGTCCACGAGATCAGCCTAACGGGGCATCCACCATTGAGGTCGTTGTAACCTTATTCGAAAGGCAGTACGGTCGAAGTCATGCCGGACGGCAGGCATGTGAGCGAATCAATCCGCAACGAGGCGATCGAGCACTGCGAGCTTGTATGGCCACTGCTCGTGCAAGGTCGCATCGACGACAGCAAGATCGACCAGGCCAACGACTACCTCGGCGCGCTGGCCTCACACAGCCGGCTGATGCACGACATCGTCATCCTCATGATCGAGCGTGCAACTGGCGTCAGCTGGGACGCGATCAGATGACTTGTACGCCCTTCCGCCACACCGCGTGCGTCAACGGGACGCCCGGCCGGTACGCCAGATGCGTGATCGAAGGCGCGTCCAGCACGTGCACGTCAGCGCGCGCACCGAGCCGGATCACGCCCACGTCGTCACGCCGGAGCGCCTGCGCACCACCCAAGGTGGCGGCGCGGACGGCCTCCTCGACGCTCATCCGCATCTGCAGCACGGCGGTGGCCACGCAGAAAGCGATCGAAGACGTATAAGAGGAACCGGGGTTGCAGTTGGACGCGAGCGCCACGGTCACACCCGCGTCGAGCAGCTTGCGCGCCTCCGGCAAAGGTTGCCGGGTCGACAGATCGCACGCCGGCAGCAAGGTCGCGACCGTGTCCGAAGCCGCCAGAGCGTCCACATCGGACTGCGACAGATACGTGCAGTGGTCGACCGACGCGGCACCGAGTTCGACGGCCAGCCGGACCCCAGGGCCGAGTCCGAGCTGGTTGCCGTGCACGCGCAGGCCCAAACCCCGCCCAGCAGCGGCGGTCAGCACCGCACGCGACTGGTCCTCGTCGAACGCACCGGTCTCGCAGAACACGTCGGCCCACCGGACGTGCGGCGCGACGGCGTCGAGCATCTCGCCGCACACCAGGGAGACGTACTCGTCGGCGTCCGCACCGGGTGGCACCAAATGCGCCCCGAGGAAGGTGACCTCGTCGGCATGCGAACCCGCGACGACAGCGGACCGCAACTCATCGGCCACGGTCAGACCGTAGCCCGTCTTGGTCTCGATGAACGTCGTGCCCTGCGCCACCGCCTCGGCCACGTGCCGCGAGACGACAGCCGACAGGTCGTCGTCCGACGCGGCACGGGTGGCACCGACGGTGACGGCGATTCCGCCTGCACTGTAAGGCTTTCCGGCCATGCGAGCACCGAACTCGGCGGTGCGGTCGCCGGCGAACACCAGGTGCGTGTGGCTGTCCACCCAGCCGGGCAGCACGGCCCGGCCGCCGACGTCGATCCGCGTGTCCGCGGCCGGGGAACCGGTACCGACCCAGGCGATCGTGGAACCTTCGATCACCAGTGCGTCGCCGTGCACGGACGGGTCGTTGGTGGTCAGCTCACCGATTCCGGTGATCAGCGTGCTCACGCCCACAGCTCCTCGATCGCCTCCGCCAGCAGCGCGCCGACGTCACCCAGAGTCTCGTGCCTTCCGCCGGACGCCACCACTCGGCCACCGACCACGACGGTGTCCACATCGGACGCCGTAGCCGACAGCATCACCTGTGAGGGCAACGAACCCGCGGTCCGCGCCGAACGAAGCGACACCGCCACCAGGTCCGCGGGCGCCCCGACCGAGATGCTGCCCGCCTCCGGCCAGCCGAGGGCGGCGTGGTTGGTCAACGCCGACAGCAGCTCGGACGGCGAGAAGCGGCCGCGTTCGCCGGTGCGCAGGCGTTCGTTGTGCTCCAACGCCCGCGCCTCCAGCAGCGGGTCGATCACGGCGTGCTGGTCGCTGCCCAGCGACAGCGGGCTCTCGGCGTTCGCCAGCTCGCGGGCCGGGCCGATGCCGTCGGCCAGGTCGGCCTCGGTGGTCGGGCAGAAGCACGCGCCCGTGCCGGACTCACCGAGCAGCGCGATGTCGTGCGTGGTCAGGTGGGTCGCGTGCACGGCGGTGGTGCGCGTCGACAGCGCGCCTTCCTCCGACAGCAGCTCGGTCGGCGTGAGGCCGTACGCGTTCATGCATGCCTCGTTCTCCGCGGGCTGCTCGGAGAGGTGCACGTGCAGCGGCTTGTCCGGGAACGCCGACGCCACAACGGAAAGCTCGGACCGCGGCACCGCACGCACCGAGTGGATCGCCGCGCCGACGCGCATCACGGGGTCGTCGGACAGCTCGGCGACGCGCACGGCCCAGGCCTCGGCGTTGCCGTCCGAGAACCGTTGCTGCACCTCGTTCAACGGGGTGTCGATGCCACCGGACAGGTAGCAGGTGTCGAGCAGCGTCAGGCGGATGCCAGCATCCGAGGCCGCTTCGCGCAACGCGTGACCGAACTCGTTCGAGCGGTCATGCAGGTAGTGGAACTCGCCGACGCACGACACGCCCGCCAGCGCCATCTCGGCGTAGACCGCGCGGGCCAGCCGGTAGTAGCTCTTCGGGGTCAGCCGCGAAGCGAGCGCGTACATGCCTTCGCGCCACGTCCAGAACGTACCGCCGCCGTCGTGCGTCCGGCCGCGCAACGCCCGGTGGAACGCATGCGAGTGCGCGTTCGCGAAACCTGGCAGCACCACCCCGTGCAGCCGCCGCACACCCAGCGGAATCGTGTCCACTGTGGACACCGACGAGATCAGGCCGTTCTCGACGCGCACCAGCACGCGCTCGGCGAGGCCGTCGGGCAGCCAGGCCCGCTCGCACCAGAAGTTCACCACAGGGCCACCTCTCGACCGCACACGTACCGGACGTCCTCCGACAGCACGGTGTTCCGCACTCCCCACTCGGGGTCGGGCACCTTCGTCGTGGTGAAAGTCTTACCGTCTCGCGAGATCTGAATCGAGTCGCCGTACGGCAGCACCGCGCGGCGCCGGTTCGTCACCTCGAGGCAGTCACCGCCGGTCTGCGGCCGCCTGGTCACCGGTGCCGGCACCGCGATGGTGCGGTGCAGGTACTTCACGTCGCCATCCTTGCTCGCCGCGCGCACGTACACGTCGCTGCCGAGCCGCCAGTCCGGCACCAACCTCGCCGTACCTCGCGTCGGGCGACTGACCTGGCCGTTCTTGTCCGCGTAGACGGTGAACGTGCTGCCCTTGCGGTTCGGCCACGACACCAGCGCGTAGTTGCCGATCTTCTTGACCTGGGGCCGCGGTTCCCACAGCACGAGGTCCGGCACGCGCTGCGGACTTGCGCTCTTCTCGAAGAACACCTCGGCCTCGGCGCCACCGGGGTACTGCGCCACGATCGACAGCTCCTTGCCCTGCACCTTCTCGGTGGGAAAGCTGTACGCCCCTTCGGGCGTCTGCTTGACGTAGTCGGCCTGCGGGCAGGTGATCACGCAGGAGAGCCCGCTGGTGAACAGCAACGCGAACACCTCGCCGTCGGTCCACTGCCGCAGCCCGACGGCCGCTCTCGGCGCACCGGTGCCGGACTCGTGGATGACCCGGCCGTAGAGCGCGCCCTGGGCGGGCGGCTCGGGGGCCGGGGTGGTCGGCTCGGGGCCGTCATAGCGCGGCGGCTCCGAGCACGCGGTCAGCAAGAGCACCAGCACGATCCCCCATTTGCGCATGGGCGGACGTTAGCGATCACAGTGGTACGCCGTCTCACGAACTCAGGTGTTCGAGCGTTTTGGCCAGAGCCTCAACGCCGGCCGCGCAGTCCGCCTCCTCCGCGAACTCCTCCGGCGCATGGCTCACACCGGTGGGGTTGCGGACGAACAGCATCGCGGTCGGCACGTGCGCGGCGAGGATGCCCGCGTCGTGCCCGGCACCGGTCGGCAGCGCCGGAACACCGCCCAACAGACCGGCAAGCTCATCACGCAACGCCGCATCGAAGTACACGGTGTCGCCATAGGACTCCTCGGTGACCCGGACCTCGCAGCCCTCCTCCTTGGCCGCCAGAGCCGCCGCCTCGGTGATCTCCGCGACCATCGCCCGTGTGCGGGCGTCGTCGGAGTCGCGCGCGTCGAGCCAGACGTCCACTGTGGACGCGATGACGTTGGTGCCGCCGG
Organism: Lentzea sp. NBRC 105346; assembly: GCF_030269605.1. GTDB lineage: Bacteria > Actinomycetota > Actinomycetes > Mycobacteriales > Pseudonocardiaceae > Lentzea. Next base: position 48,964 of record NZ_BSTQ01000004.1, on the reverse strand, counting down.
GGTTGGGCACGAGCCGTCCGACCGTCGCCCGCCCACCGTCACGCGCCGCCCGGCGGGCGGCGAGCACGAGCTGCGACGCGGGCAGCATCGGGTCGCGCCGGTCGGAGATCAGCGTCGCGCCCGCGTGGTTTCCCTCGCCGGTGAACGTGAAGCGCCACCGGCCGTGCGCCAGGATGCTCGAAGCCACACCGACGGGCACGGACAGGCCGCGCCCCTGTTCGACGTGCAGCTCGACGAACTGCCCGATGCGGCTCAGCACCTTGTCGTCGCGGCCGGCGAGCGTCGGGTCGTAGCCCGCCTTCGCCATGGCCTCGCCGAACGTGATCCCATCGGGATCCTTGAGATTCAACGCCATTTCCGGGGAGATCGCACCGGTGAGCAACCGCGAACCGAGGCACGCGACACCGAACCGGCCGCCTTCCTCTTCCGCGAACACGGCGATCGCGAGCGGCCGGCGAGGCGTGAAACCGCGCGCCTGCAACAGATCCACGGCCTGCAGCGCCGACGTGACGCCGAGTGGCCCGTCGAACGCGCCGCCGCCGGGCACCGAGTCGAGGTGGCTGCCGGTGACGACCGCGTTCTCGCCGCGGTCGCCCCACCACGCCCACAGGTTGCCGTTGCGGTCGGTCTCGACGTTGAGCCCGCGCCGCACGGCCTGTTCGACGAACCAGTGCCGGAGCTCCAGTTCGGGCGCGTCGAACGCGTGCCGCGAGTAGCCGCCGCGTCTGGCGTCTCTGCCGACGTCCGCGATCTGGTCGAGCATCAGCCCTCCATCGGGATGCGCACACCGCGCTCGGCCGCGACCGACCTGGCCTCGTCGTATCCGGCGTCGACGTGCCGGATGACGCCCATGCCGGGGTCGTTGGTCAGCACGCGCTCGATCTTCTGTGCGGCCAGCGGAGTTCCGTCCGCGACCGTCACCTGACCGGCGTGGATCGACCGGCCGATGCCGACGCCACCACCGTGGTGGATCGACACCCAGGTCGCGCCGGACGCCGTGTTCACCAGGGCGTTCAGCAGCGGCCAGTCGGCGATCGCGTCCGAGCCGTCGGCCATCGCCTCGGTCTCGCGGTACGGCGACGCCACGGAACCGCAGTCGAGGTGGTCGCGGCCGATCACGATCGGCGCGGACAGCTCGCCCGACGCGACCATCTCGTTGAACTTCAGCCCGGCCAGGTGCCGCTCGCCGTAGCCCAGCCAGCAGATGCGCGCCGGCAGGCCCTGGAACTCGACCCGCTCACCCGCCATCTTGATCCAACGCGCGAGCTGCTCGTTCTCCGGGAACAGCTCGAGGATCGCCTGGTCGGTCTTGGCGATGTCCGCCGGGTCACCGGACAGCGCGGCCCAGCGGAACGGGCCCTTGCCCTCACAGAACAGCGGCCGGATGTACGCGGGCACGAAGCCGGGGAACGCGAACGCCCGGTCGTAGCCACCGAGCTGCGCCTCGCCGCGGATCGAGTTGCCGTAGTCGAACACCTCGGCGCCGCGGTCCATGAAGCCGACCATGGCTTCGACGTGCGCCGCCATCGACTTGCGAGCCCGGTCGGTGAACTCCTCGGGCTTCGCGGCGGCGTAGGACGCCCAGTCCTCGAGCGCGACACCGATCGGCAGGTACGCCAGCGGGTCGTGCGCGGACGTCTGGTCGGTCACGATGTCGACCGCGACCTCACGGCGCAGCAGCTCGGGCAGGATCTCCGCCGCGTTGCCCACCACACCGACGGAAAGCGCCTCACCGGCGGCCTTCGCGGCCAGCACCCGCTCGAGAGCAGCATCGAGTGAGGGAGCGACCTCGTCCAGGTAACGCGTCTCGACGCGGCGCTGCGCGCGGTGCGGGTCGACCTCGATGCACAGCGCGACACCCTCGTTCATGGTGACCGCAAGCGGTTGCGCGCCACCCATGCCGCCGAGCCCGGCGGTGACGGTCAGCGTGCCCTTCAAAGAACCGCCGAACCGCTTGTTGGCGACCGCGGCGAACGTCTCGTAGGTGCCCTGCAGGATGCCCTGGGTGCCGATGTAGATCCACGAACCGGCCGTCATCTGGCCGTACATCGTCAGGCCCTCGGCCTCCAGCCGGCGGAACTCGGGCCAGTTGGCCCAGTCCGGCACCAGGTTGGAGTTGGCGATCAGCACGCGCGGCGCCCACTCGTTCGTCCGCATCACGCCGACCGGGCGGCCGGACTGCACGAGCAGCGTCTCGTCCGAGGCCAGCGTGGCCAGTTCGCGGCTGATCGCCTCGAACGACGGCCAGTCGCGCGCGGCCTTGCCGGTGCCGCCGTAGACGACGAGGTCGTCGGGGCGCTCGGCCACGTCCGGGTCGAGGTTGTTGTGGAACATGCGCAGCGCGGCTTCCGTCTGCCAGCTGCGGGCGGTCAAGTCAGTGCCACGGGCGGCGCGAACCATTACAGAACTCCACTTCGGATCAGGGCTTCGGCGGCGGCGATCTCGGGCGCGAGGTGCCGGTCCGGGCCGGGACCCGGCACGGTGACCCGCAACTTCTCGACGGCCGCGGCGGTCGCGGGGGCGGGCTTCAGCGGAGCCCGGAGATCGAGGGCACGAGCGGCGGTCAGCAGCTCGACGGCCAGCACGGTCGTGAGACCGTCGACGGCCTTGCGCAGCTTGCGCGCGGCGGACCAGCCCATGGAGACGTGGTCCTCCTGCATCGCCGACGACGGGATCGAGTCGACGGACGCGGGCACTGCCAGGCGCTTCAGCTCGGACACGATCGCGGCCTGCGTGTACTGCGCGATCATGTGCCCGGAGTCGACGCCGGGGTCGTCGGCGAGGAACGGCGGTAGCCCGTGCGACCGGGCCACGTCGAGCATGCGGTCGGTGCGGCGTTCGGCCATCGACGCCACGTCCGCCAGCGGGATGGCGAGGAAGTCCAGCACGTACGCGACGGGCGCGCCGTGGAAGTTGCCGTTCGACTCGACCCGGCCGTCGGGCAGCACTACGGGGTTGTCGACCGCGGACGCCAGCTCGCGCTCGGCGACGGTCGCGGCATAGGCGACGGTGTCACGTGCGGCGCCATGCACCTGGGGCGAGCAGCGCAGTGAGTACGCGTCCTGCACGCGGGTGCAGTCCGGACCGCGGTGCGACGCCACGATCTCGGAGTCGCGCAGGAACGCGAGCATCCGCGCGGCGGACACGGACTGGCCGGGGTGCGGCCGCAGCTGGTGCAGCTCGGGTTCGAACACGCGGTCCGTGCCGAGCAGCGCCTCGACGCTCATCGCGGCGGTGAGGTCCGCGATGTCCAGCAACCGCTGGAGGTCGGCGATCGCCAGCACCAGCATGCCGAGCATGCCGTCCGTGCCGTTGATCAGCGCGAGGCCCTCCTTCTCGGCCAGCTGCACGGGCTCGATCCCCGCCGCCGCGAGCGCGTCGGCCGCCGGTACGAGCGCGCCGGACGCGTCACGGACCTGTCCCTCGCCCATCAGCGCCAACGCGGACGCCGACAGCGGCGCCAGGTCGCCCGAGCAGCCCAGGGAGCCGTACTCGTGGATGACCGGCGTGATGCCCGCGTTGAGCATCCCGGCCAGAGCCTCCACAGTGGACAGCCGGACGCCGGTGTGGCCGGTCGCCAGCGTGCGCAGCCGCAGCAGCTGCAGCGCCCGCACGACCTCGCGCTCGACCTCCGGTCCCGAGCCCGCCGCGTGGGAACGGACCAGCGACCGCTGCAGCTGGGCGCGACGGTCCGGCGGGATGTGCCGGACGGCGAGCGCGCCGAAGCCGGTGGACACGCCGTACGTCGGTCGTTCCGCGGTGGCCAGCTGGTCGATGTGGCGCCGGGCGGCGGTGACCGCCTCACGCGCGGCCTCGGTGATCGTCACCTGGGCGCCGTCGCGGGCGACGGCCTCGACGTCCTCACGGGTCAGCGGTTTCGGACCCACCTCAACCAGTTGTCGCATAGGGACATCACAGCGCCCCCAGGTGCTTCCGGCGACCCAGGCTCGGCCGACAGCGTCTGAGATCCGAGACTATCGGCCGATCCAGGAGAAGTCGGGCTTCGCGTCGACCTTCAGGTCCCCGGCGATCTTGACCAGCTGTCCCTCGTCGAGGTCACCCAGCACGACCACCCAGACGTCGTGGTCGAACACGGCCACGAACCGGCCCGGCACGTAGGTGCCCTGCTTGCCGCGCACCTCGACCGGGCGGCCGCCGGTGAGGTCCGGCTTCTCCGTCGACACCTGTGCGGTGAACGGCTCGACCCGGATCTCGGATGTCCACTTCGATGGCGAGGCGCCCCACACCCGAGGCAGGGACATGCCGTGGTACTCCAGCGCCGACTTCACCGCGCTCTTCTCGTCCGGCTTGACCGACCCGGCGAACTGGAGGGCCGTCGCCTTCACGTCGGCGAAGCCGCGCACGGTGACCGTGAGCAGGTCGAGGGCCTTCCAGACGACCGTCGCCGCCTTGCCCGACTGACCGTCGGCGACCTGCACGTAGCCGGTCGCGCCCGGCAGCTGGACCTGCTCCCACGTCTCGTAGCCCGCGGGGCTGCCGCCGTCGAGGCTCAACGACACCATCGGCTGCCCGGTCGCGAACGGCTGGTTCGCGGAAGGCTGCGACGTCCACGCGCGGACGATGCCCTCGGGGCCGGCCGAGCGGTAGACCTCGACGAACCCGTCCGGCAGCCAGCCGGGGCTGTACTTGAGGTGTGTCTGCGCGGGCGCTGTGGTCGGCAGCAACGCTGCCGCACCGTCGTCCGGGCTGGGTCCCCGGCCGACGATCACGCCGGCGGTGAACAGCACGGCGGCGGCCGCGACGGCGGTTCCGACCATGAGGAACAGGGACGACCTGCTGCGCCTGCGCGCCGGGCGGCGCAGCCGGGCCAGCGTCGGCCCCGGATGCGGTGCCCGCTCCGCCTGCCGCTTCAGGGCATCGGAGATCAACTGTTCGGTGTCGTTCACGACAGGCCCTCCTGCAGCCGGAGCCCCGCGGCGGCGGGTTCCGGCGAGTAGTCGAGACGAAGCGTGGCCAGCGCCCTGGAGATGTGGCTGCGCACGGTGCCTTCGGCGCAACCCAGGGTCTTGGCGATCTCGGCGTCGTCGTAGTGCTCGTAGTAGCGGAGCACGATCGCGGCCCGCTGCTTGCGAGGCAGCTGCGAGATGCGCTGCAGCATCGCTTCCCGCTCGTCGTAGTGGTGGCTCGTGTCGGGGACCGCCGGGCTGATGTGCTCCAGCGTGTCGGTCGAGAGGGCGACGTTCTTCGCCTCACGGCGGCGGCGCCACGAGAGGAACTCGTTCGTGACCATGCGCTTGACGTAGGCGGCGGGCAGGTCGACCCGGCTGATCCGGTCCCACCGTTGTTGCGCACGCAGGAGGACCTCCTGGACCACGTCCTGCGCCAGGTGAGGATCGCAGGTCAGCACGGTCGCGTACCGCAACAACGGGGTCACCTGTGCGGCCACGAAGTCATCGAAGCTCGGTGTCAATCCCGCCCCCTCTTCCACCCGTCACACCCCCAGAGACGCACTGTCATCCATATTTGTTGAGTCGCCCGTTGGATGGACTTCGCAACGGTTCCAAAGTGCGAAAATCACCAGGTGGGCAGCAGCAGTGACGTACCCGCGCTGCGGCGAGGCCTCGCGGTACTGCGTCTGTTGGCGAGCCGACCAGGACCCGTGTCGGCCGCGTCCGTCGCGCGTGAGCTCAATCTACCCAGGTCGACGACCTACCACTTGCTTTCCGAACTGACGGATGCGGGCTTCGCGACGCATTTCCCGGAGGAGAAGCGGTACGGGCTCGGCGTGGCGGCGTTCGAGCTCGGCTCGGCGTACCTGCGGCACGATCCGCTGGAGCGGCTCGCGCGGCCGTTGCTGCGCAGGCTGGTCGACCGCGTCGAGAAGACCGCGCACCTCGGCGTGCTGCACGGCGCCGAGGCGTTGTACCTGGTCCGCGAGCAGCCGCGGCAGCCGCAGACGATCGTGTCCGACGTCGGTGTGCGCCTGCCCGCGCACCTCACGGCGTCCGGCCGAGCGATGCTCGCCCACCTGCCCGCGGCGCAGGTCAGGGCACTCTTCCCGTCCGTCGACGGGTTCGTCGACCGCACCGGGCGAGGCCCGCACAACCTGCCCGCGCTGCGCCGGATGCTGCAGACCGAGCGCAGGCAGGGCTGGTCGGTCGAGGACGGGTTCGTCACGGCCGGGTTCGCGTCCGTCGCCGCGCCGGTCTTCGACCACGGCGAACGCCCGATCGCCGCGATCACGCTCACGTTCCGGCACATGTGCGACACCCTGTGCGGCCAGACCTGGCCCGAGCTGGCCGCCGAGGCCCGCCGGGCGGCCGACGAACTGACCAACCGCATCGGCGGTCACCCCGCGCCCGGCTGATACGCCGTCGGGGGCCTGTTCACCACGGAAAACGCAGCGAACAGGCCCCCGACGGCGTTACGTCAGATGCCGGCCGAGGCCAGCCAGTCCTTCGCGACCTTGTCCGCCTCCTGCTTCGCCGACAGCTTGGCGTTGAGGTCGAGCAGGGTCTTGGTGTCGAGCTTCTTGGAGATCGCGTTGAGGATCGACCGCACCTGCTCGGACGCCTTCTTCTCGTTGATCAACGGCGTGACGTTCTGCGCCGCGAACAGGTTCTTCGGGTCCTCGAGCGCCACGAAGTCGTTGGCCGAGATCGCGGAGTCGGTCGTGAACAGGTCGGCGGCCTGCACCGAGCCGTCCTTCAGCGCCGCGACGGTCACCGGACCGCCGACGTCGAGCGCCTTGAACTCCTTGAACTCGCAGTTGTACTTCGCCTTGAGGCCGGCCAGGCCGTCCGGGCGCTGCTGGAACTCCGGCGGGCCGCCGAACACCAGGTTCTTGCAGTACGGCACCAGGTCCTCGATCGACTTGAGGCTGTACTGCGCGACGGTCGCCTTGGTGACGACCACGGCGTCCTTGTCCTCGGCCGTGGACTTGTCGAGCACGATCAGCCCGGACGGCAGCGCCTTCTTCAGCGCCTCGTACACCTCGTCCGGCGCGACCTCGGTCGACTCCTTCTTGACGTGCCGCAGCAGCACGCCGGTGTACTCGGGGATCAGGTCGATCGAGCCGTCCTGCACGCCCTTGAAGTAGAGCTCGCGGTTGCCGATGTTGAGCTTCTTGGTGACCTTGACGCCCTTGGCGCTCAACGCCTCCGCGTAGATCTCCGCGATCAGCCGCGACTCCGGGAAGTTCGCCGAACCCACGACGATGGTGTCGGAGGACGACTGCCCGGATCCGCCACTGGACAGCGGATCACCTCCACACCCCGCAAGGAGCATGACCGCCGCGACGGCCGTGGCGATGCGCTTCATCGATTTCCTCCGCTTCCTGCTCCGACGACGCCGGGCGACACCGTCAGCTTCTGCAGCCCGACGAACACCAGGTCCACGAGCACGGCGAGCACTGCCACGAGCACCGCCCCGCCGAGCATCTGGTCATACTCCTGAAACGCCAGCCCGTCGAAGACGAACCGGCCCAACCCTCCCGCGCCGACATACGCCGCGATCGTGGCGGTGGACACCACCTGCAGCGCGGCGCCGCGAAAGCCTCCGAAGACGAGCGGCAAAGCGTTCGGAAGCTCTACCTGCAGAAGCACGCCACCCTCGTGCATGCCCACTCCGCGCGCAGCGTCCACAATAGACGGTTCGACGGCGCGGATGCCGGCGTACGTGCCCGCCATGATCGGCGGGACGGCGAGCAGCACCAACGCCGTGTACACCGGCACGTCGCCGATACCGGCCCAGAGCACCACGATGATCAGCACCGCCAGCGTCGGCAACGCACGGAGGCCGTTCGTGAGTCCCACGATCAGGAAGCCTCCGCGGCCGGTGTGGCCAACGAACGCGCCCAACGGCACCGCGATCACCGCAGCGATCAACAGCGTCAACCACGTGTAGGTGAAGTGCTCCACGATCCGCACCGGGATTCCGGTGCTACCGCTCCAATGCGCGGGGTCGAACAGCCAGCCCATCGCTCACCTTCCCGCCCGCACCCAGGGCGTGAGCACCCTTCCGGCCAGTTGCAGCAGCACGTCCCCGATGAATGCGAGCACGAGCGTGCCGATCAGTCCCGCCCAGATGATGTCCTCGTTCGACTGGAAGCCCTGGATGAACAGCTGCCCATAACCACCGAGGCCGATCAACGCGCCGATGCTCACCATGCTGATGTTCGACACCATCGCCACTCGTAGTCCGGCGATGGTGACCGGCACGGCGAGCGGAAGCTCGACGGTCAAAAACCGGCGTAGCGGCCGGAATCCCATCGCATTCGCCGCGGCCACGACGTGGCCGGGCACCGAGTGCAGCCCATCCGCGATGTTGCGGATCAGCAATGCGACCGTGTAGATCGTCAACGCGACGATGATGTTGATCTCGTCGAGGATCTTGCTGCCGAGCAGCACCGGCATGATCACGATCATGGCCAGCGAAGGGACGGTGTAAAGAACGTTCGACAACGGCATCAGCACCGCGCTCGCCGACCTCGACCGGTTCGCCAGCCATCCGAGCGGGATCGCGACGACCAGGCCGAGCAGTACCGGAATCACCGCGAGGCGCAGGTGCACACCGCTCGCTTCCAGGAACTTGTCCCAGTTCTCGAAGATCCAGGTCACGAGGGGACCTCACCCGCCGCACGGGCCGCGGCCAGCGCCTTGAGCACGTCGTCGGCGTGCACCACGCCCACCACCGCACCCTCGGCGTCGACGGTCACGCCGAGCGCGGACGGCGAGCTCAACGCCGCGTCCAGCGCACTGCGCAACGTGCCACCGTCGTACAGCGAGCCGCCCGCGATCAGCCGGTCCGCGGTGACCTCGACCGAACCGTCCACAGGGGACAGCCAGCCGAGCGGCCTGCGCGTGTCGTCGACCACGAGCTTCCAGCTGTTGGACGTGACCGTGTCGCCGACCTTGACCGCGTCGATCTCGTGCACCGGCACGTCCGCCGAGAGGAACGTCAGGGTGCGGTAGCCGCGGTCCTTGCCGACGAAGTTCGCGACGAAGTCGTTGGCGGGTGCGCTGAGCAGCTCGGCCGGCTTCGCGTACTGGGCGAGGTGCCCGCCGGTCCGCATCACCGCCACCTTGTCGCCGAGCTTGAGCGCCTCGTCGATGTCGTGCGTGACGAACACGATCGTCTTGCCGATTTCCGCTTGCAGGCGAAGCAGTTCGTCCTGCAGCCCCTCGCGCACGATCGGGTCGACCGCGCTGAACGGCTCGTCCATCAGCAGCACCGGCGGGTCCGCGGCCAGCGCGCGGGCGACACCGACACGTTGCTGCTGACCACCGGAGAGCTGGGCCGGATAACGTTTTCCGAACTCGGCGGGCAGCCCGACGGTCTCGAGCAGCTCGGCCGCACGTGTGCGGGCCCGCCGTCTGTCCCAACCGGACAGCAGCGGCACGGTCGCGACGTTGTCCAGCACCGTGCGGTGCGGGAAGAGACCGGCCTGCTGGATGACGTACCCGATGCCGCGCCGCAGCGTCGGCGGATCGACCGACAGCACGTCCTTGCCATCCACGAGAATGGTCCCGGACGTGGGATCGATCATACGGTTGACCATGCGCAACGACGTCGTCTTGCCACACCCGGAGGGGCCGACGAACACCGTGATCGTCCCCGCCTCGACCGTCAGGTCGAGCTCGTCGACAGCGATGGTCCCGTCCTCGAACCGCTTGGTGACGGCCCGGAACTCGATCACCCGAAGATCCCTCCGGTCGTGACGGCCACTCGCCGGCCGCCCTGGATGTAGATCCCTGAGACCTTAACTCGTTCGGCGTACCCCGGCACAGCGTTCCAGCATGTGGCAGGCCTATGGTTTCCCGCTTGTGACGATCGATCAGGTGCGGCTGCTGCTGACCGGCCACGGTGTGCACGCCCGCAAGCTGCGGCGCGTGCTCGCGCTGCTCAGTGCCGACTGGCACCCGCTGGCCGAGCTGGTGCGCCTGCCCGCGGTGCCCCGCCGCACCGTGCAGGAACTGCTGAAGGCGATCGCCGACGACCTGGACGTCGACGGCGAGCGCTACCGGGTGAACCCCGCTCGCCAGGCGGACTACCGGGCCGCCTTCGGGTTGACCGAGGACGTCGCCGACCCGGTCGACGCGCTGGTCCCGCGGCACACCGACCAGCTGCGGCTCATCCTGGCCGACATCGCCGAGGTGCCCGCGCCGCTGTCCGCGCTGGACCACGTGCAGGCGACGGCCCAGACCGCGCTGAAACGCGCGCTGTGGCTGGACAACACCTACGAGCTGGGCGGACGGCACCTGCTGTGCCTGGGTGATCACGATCTCACCTCGCTCGCGGTGTGCGCGGTCAACCCGGACGTGACCGTCACCGTCGTCGACCTGGACGACCGCCTGCTCGAATACATCGACCACAAGACGTCTCAGCGGGGCTGGCGCATCCGCACCCTGCACGCCGACTTCCGCTTCGGCCTGCCGCCGTCCCTCGTGGAGACGGCCGACCTGGTGTTCAGCGACCCGCCGTACACCCCGGAGGGCATGGGCCTGTTCGCGGGCCGCGCGATCGAGGCGCTGGAGGACACCGGTTCCGGCCGCATCCTGCTCGCGTACGGGTTCAGCGACCGCACCCCGGCGCTGGGCCTGAAAGTCCAGCAGGAACTGCAGAGACTGGGCCTGGTCTTCGAGGCGATCCTGCCCGCGTTCAACCGGTTCGACGGCGCACAGGCGATCGGCAGCGCCGCCGACCTGTACGTGTGCCGCCCCACCTCGCGCCGCACCGTGTCGTCGGGCACCCGCATCTACACGCACGGCGCGCAGTCCGTGGAGTCGAGCGGCCCGTCGCGGGAAGCGTTGTCCACGTTGAGCGACCTGGCACCCCGCCCCGAGTCGTCCCCGCCGCCGAAGCCGCGCGGGCCCGGCTGGGCGGAGCCGATCGGCAAGGGCGCCGCGTCCCTGGCGCTGGACCTGACCGCCGACCCCGGCCCCTGGCTGCTGCGCTCGATGCTCGCGTCGTCGCCCGCTCGGCTCGCCGCGCTGGTCCCGAACAACCACCCGGCCGTGTCCTCGGCGGCGGGTCAGCAGGAGCTGCAGTCGTTGGTGCGCACGCGGTTCTCGTTGAAGTTCCTGCGCAACAACCCGGACAACAAGCACACGATCGTGGTCGCGGACCAAGTGCTCGCCGGCACGCTGGAACCCGGTGACCTGGTCGTGCGCGAGGTGCTGATGAAGGCGCACGGCAAGCTGGGCAACGTGTGGCGCGAGGCGTTGATCACCGCATCACGCGGGGCGCTGACCAAGCGGCAGGCGCGGGAGGTCGTGGAGAACGCGGCGCCGAACTCGGACGACCTGGAACTGCGGTTGATCGACCTGCCGAAGCACCGCATCGCGGAGCTGCTGCCGGTGATCGCCACCTCGGTAACGCTATGAAGGGAGCTTTCCAAGCGCCCAGCGCTTGGAAAGCTCCCTTCATAGCGTCAGCCGTTGCGGGGGATGTGCAACGGTCCGAGGGCTAGCACCGCACGGAACTCCTTGGGCGGCACCGGACGTGAGAACAACCAGCCCTGGTAGGCGTCCACGCCGACCCCGCGCAGCACGTGGAACTGCGTCGCCGTCTCAACACCTTCGGCGACGCACTTCCGGCCCATCGCACGGGCCATGTCGACGACCGCGCGCGCGACGGCGAAGTCGGAGGAGTCGTTGCCCACACCGGAGACGAACCGGCGGTCCACCTTGATGATCTGCGCGGGCAGGTCCTTCAGACGCGCCAGCGAGGAGTAGCCGGTACCGAAGTCGTCGACCGCGAACTGCACGCCGCGCTGCACCAGTTCGTCCATCGACTGACGCACCCGCGACGGCAGGTCGACCAGAGCCGTCTCCACCAGCTCCAGCACGACGCGGTCCCACGGCACGCCGGACTCGACGATCGCGTTCGACACGATGTCGACGAACTCCGGGTCGCCCGGCACGAGCCCGGCGAGGTTGATCGCGACGGACACGGGCCGGCCGTCGGGCGCGGGCCACGTCGAGGCCTCGCGCAGAGCCGTGCGCAGCACCCAGCGGTCCAGCTCACGCATCAGGTCGCCCTGTTCGGCGACGGGCAGGAACACGTCCGGCGGCAGCAACCCGCGGTCCGGATGCGGCCAGCGCACCAGTGCCTCCGCGGTCAGCACGGCACCGTCCACCCCGACCACCGGCTGGAAGTGCAGCGCGAGCCCGTCGTGTTGCAACGCCTCGCGCAGCTGGCCTTCGAGGTGCACCTGGCGGTCGGCGGACGCGATCAGCGCGGCGGAAGCCAAGGACACGCGCCCGGCCCCGGACCGCTTGGCCTCGAACATCGCGGCGTCGGCGAACCGCAGCAGGTCCGCGCCGTTCGCGCGGGACCCGTTCGGCACCGCGGCGCCGATCGACGCGGAGACCCGGACCAACTGGCCGTGCACCGGAACAGCCGTGCGCAGCAAGGAAGCCACGCGCGTGGCCAGTGCGTCGACCCCGCCCACGGCGTCGATGTCCGAGCAGATGATCACGTACTCGTCGCCGGACAACCGGGCCGCGGTGCACTCGTCGGGCAGGCCGCCCTCCAGCCGTCGCGCCAGAGCGACGAGGAGTTCGTCGCCCGCGTCGTGGCCGAGGGAGTCGTTGACGCGCTTGAAGTTGTCGATGTCGCAGAAGAAGACCGCGACCTTCGAGCGTTTGTCGCTCTCCAGCAGCTTGCCGAGGATCTCCTTGACCAGCGCGCGGTTCGGCAGGCCGGTGAGCTCGTCGTGCGTCGCCTGGTGGCGCAACGCCTCCGCGGTGCGGCGGCGTTCGGTGATGTCCAGGAACGCGATCAGCCAGAACCGGCGGCCGTCGTCCTGCACGGACAACGCGATGTGCAGCTCGCAGTACACGCGTTCGCCGTCGGGCCGTACGAGGATCCGCTGCGGGATCTTGTGCGTGCGCTCGGACGACGCCCAGTCGACGGACCGCAGGCCCACGGACGTGTCGTCGGGGTGGGTGAGCTGCTCGGCGGTCATGCCGCGCAGCTGCTCCAGCTCCATGCCGAGCAGGTCGCACAGCGCGTCGTTGGCGTCGACCAGCCGTTCCGCCTCGTCGAACAGGCCGATGCCGACCGGTGTCACGGACACGAGGTCCGCGAACCGCTGCGACGAGCGCTTCATCCGCGTCTCGGCGGCACGCTGCTCGGTGATGTCCTGCGCGGTGCCAACGGCGAGCTGCTTGCCGTGCTTGTCGTGCACGACCATGCCGTGGCAGCGGAACACGCGGACCACGCCGTCGCGACGGACGAGCCGGTGCTCGCACTGGACCGGGACCTCGTCCGCGGCCAGCTGCTTCCACAGGTCGTCGACCCAGCCGCGGTCCTCGGGGTGCACCAGGTCGAGGTAGGCGTCGTAGCCGGGCGGTTCCTCACGCGGCACGCCGTACAGCTCGTAGAGCATGTCCGACCACACGACGTCGCCCGTCGCGGGATTCCACTCCCACGTGCCGAGCCTCGCGGCCTGCTGGGCGTCGGCGAGCCTGCGCCGGTCGTCGCGCATCTGCCGTTCCAGCGCGCGGGCCTCGGTGACGTCCTGGATCGTGCCGTGCACCCGTTCCAGCTGGCCGGACGGCCCGAGCTCGGCGCGGGCGCGGCAGATGTAGACGTGCTCACCGTCGTGGCTGCGGGTCTCGGCCTCGACCGGCTCGCCGTCCTTGGATTGCAACAGCTTGTGCCGCAGCTCCTCCAGGATCGGCCGGTCGTCCGGGTGGACGCCGCAGAGCAGGTCCTCGTCCGGCTCGGTGTTGATGTCGGCGTACATCTCCAGCAGCACTTCGCTGCGGTGCACGGCCCGTGTCTCGAACTCGTAGGACCAGCTGCCGATGCGCGCGATGCGCTGCGCCTCCAGCAGCCGGGCCCGTTCGGTCGCGAGGTCCGTGGCCCAGCGCTTGGCCTCGGTGATGTCACGGATGTAGCCGGTGATGCGGTGCAGCGTGCCGTCCGGGCGCAGCTGGGCCTCGGCGACACCGCGGATCCAGCGCAGCTGGCCGTCCGGCCGGAGGATCCGGTACTCGATGTCGATCGGGTCGCCGGTGATCTCGCGGTTGGCCCAGTAGCTGGCGACCATCTCCAGGTCGTCGGGGTGCACGACGTCCAGCACGGCCTGCGCGCCGGGAACGACCGTGCCGGGTTCCAGGCCGAGCAGGTCGTAGTGCGTCAACGACCACACGGTCATGCCGGTCGCCGGATCGAACTCCCAGGAGCCGATCTCCGCGACCCGCTGCACCTCTCGCAGCCGGCGCTGTTCGTCCCGCAGGTCGTCGGCGGCGGTGGCGAGGTCGGAGACGTCGATCATCAGCACGGCCTGCAGGCTCGTGCCGGGCACGGGGTGACGGGCGACGCGGACCGGCAGCTCACTGCCGTCGACGCGGCTCAGCCTCAGGTCGGACTGGTCGCCCAGAAGGAGTTCGCTCAACGGCCGGCCGACGAGTTCCTCGGCGGATCTGGCGCCCGTCGCCTCGACGGCGGCGGGATTGGCCTGCATGACGACGCCCTTGGGGTCGACGAGCACGGACGGCGCGTCGGGCAGGGTGAGACCGTCCAGTGTGACGGCATGCCTGGTCGCGGTCCGGCGACCGCGCCCTTCCACCACCGGAGCGCGTCCTACCCACTTGGGCACCGGCCCACCCTCTCCCGCATTCGCCGCCCACGGCAAACGGGGTGGCCGGTTAGGCGGCACCCGAACGGCGGCAAATACGAACCCTCTCCTCGGGTGTTCTCCCGAGGAGAGGGACGGTAGCGCTTCGGAGCGTCATCGCCCACCCCTGCACGGGTTAACGAACAGCCACGTTCGTGGTTCCGCGCGATGGGGTGAAATTTCAGCGATGTCGTTCTTCAGCCGATCTTCAGGAACTTATCGCCCGCTTTATGCAACACCGTCATTCTTTGCCGCCAAAGCAACTGCCGCCGCGACCTCCGGGCCGACCCGCGGGTCGAGCGCGCTCGGCACGATCCGGTCCGGACCGAGGTCGTCGCTCGCCACGGCCGCGATGGCCTCGGCCGCCGCCAGCTTCATGCCCTCGGTGATCCGCCGCGCACCCGCGTCCAGCGCGCCACGGAAGATGCCGGGGAACGCCAGCACGTTGTTGATCTGGTTCGGGAAGTCGCTGCGCCCGGTGGCGACGATCGCGGCGTGCCGCGACGCGACGTCCGGGTGCACCTCGGGGTCCGGGTTGGACAGTGCGAACACGATCGAGTCAGCCGCCATGCTGGCGATCTGCTCCTCGGACACCTTCGACGAGGAAACGCCGATGAAGACGTCGGAACCGCGCAGCGCGTCGGAGATGTCGCCCTTGAGGCCGCTCTGGTTGGTGACCTTGGCGATCTCCGCCTTCACCGGGTTCAGGCCGTCCCGGCCGTCGATCACGATGCCGCGCGAGTCGACCAGCGTGATCTCGCCGACGCCGGCCGCGATGAGGATCTTGGCGATCGCGATGCCCGCGGCGCCCGCACCGGAGATGACCACGCGCTGGTTCGCGATGTCCTTGCCCAGCACGGTGTTCGCGCCGCGCAGCGCGGCGAGGCCGACCACGGCCGTGCCGTGCTGGTCGTCGTGCATGACCGGGCAGTCGAGCGCCTCGATGAGCCGCTGCTCGAGCTCGAAGCAGCGCGGCGCGGCGACGTCCTCGAGGTTGACCGCGCCGAACGACGGGCGCAGCCGGACGAGCGTCTCGACGATCTCGTCCACGTCGGTCGTGTTGAGCACCAGCGGGATGGAGTCGAGGCCGCCGAACGTCTTGAACAGCGCGGCCTTGCCCTCCATGACGGGCAGCGACGCCGCGGCGCCGATGTCACCGAGACCGAGCACCGCGGTGCCGTCGCTGACGACGGCCACGAGCCGGTGCGTCCAGGTGTACTTGGCCGCGAGTTCCGGTTTCTCGGCGATGGCCTTGCTGACCTTCGCGACACCCGGCGTGTACGCGATGGAAAGCGCCCTGGGGTCGGTGAGTGAAGCGGTCACGCCGATCTCTAGCTTTCCGCCGACATGTGCTTCGAAGATCTCGTCGTCGGTGAGCTGGATGGGGTCGGTAGCGGCTTCGTTCAATGCTGTCACGGGGTCCCTCCTGCGGTGCGGGCGGCGAAACCCGAGGGCACGGGTTCTTCACCAGTCGGCGCACCGTTCCAGCGTTGTCGCACTGGATCCACGGGGCCTGGAAAATCGGTCGATCGTTCGGCTTGAGGTACGCCGAAGCACCGGCCGGAGCTGCGGTGTGAAGGAGTGTGACAGGGTCGGCGCCTCGTGTCTGCGGCGGGGATCACACCTTCTGCGCAGGTCAGAGGCTGTTTACCAAAACGTCTGTCCGGTTTTCTGCACCGACCGGTCGGTTTCCGCAGGCAGGGAGCACCCGATCGGTCAAGACGCAGGCGCCCCCTAGGGTGATGTTCATGCAAGCGAGTGAACTGAAAATTTCCGGGGCCTTCGAGTTCACTCCCCGGACGTTTCCCGACGACCGCGGCGTTTTCGTGGCCCCGTTCCAATCGGCCGCCTTCGAGGCGGCGGTGGGTCACTCGCTGCGACTCCGCCAGACGAACCACAGCGTGTCGCGGCGCGGTGTGGTCCGGGGCATCCACTTCGCCGACGTCCCGCCGTCGCAGGCGAAGTACGTCTTCTGCCCGCGCGGCTCGATGCTCGACTTCGTGATCGATGTGCGCGTCGGCTCCCCGACCTTCGGCCAGTGGGACACCGTCCTGCTCACCGACTCGATCTGCAACGCCGTGTACATCCCGGAGGGCCTCGGCCACGCGATGGTCGCGCTCGAGGACGACACGACGATGAGCTACCTGTGCTCCGAGGGCTTCAACCCCGGCGCCGAGCACGGCATCGACCCGCTCGACGCCACGTTGGCGCTGCCGTGGCCGTCCGATCTCGAGCTCGTGCTGTCCGAGAAGGACCGCACTGCCCCGTCTCTGGAGTCGGCGCTGGCCTCCGGCCTGCTGCCGCGCTACGAGGACTGCCTGGCGTTCTACGCGACGCTCAAGGGATGAGCTTGGGCCGCGGCCACAACCGCGCGACGACGCGGGCGACGGCCTCCGCGGGCCCGAGATCCTTGGAGTCCGTCGACCCGTGCGGGTTGTCGCTCGTCACGAACCAGTGCTCCTGATCCACGGGGTGAGACACGCGCTTCACCGACAGCTGATCCGGACGTGACGCCCATCGCACCAGTGCGATGTCGTCCGGCCGGATCTCCCCACCCCACCTGACCAGCACGATGTCGCCGTCGTAGAGGGTTGGAACCATGGACGGTCCCTTGATCAGGACTCGTCTGAACGCCGGTGTCAACGATCACCACCTGGGGTAGCCGGAGTAGGGTCCGTAACGTCGGAGCATCCACTTGTCAGGGAGGAACGATGCGACTCTTGTCGCGCATTCTCCGCCCTCGTCTTGAGGCCACCGCGCACTGCGACCTCCCGTGCGGCGTTTACGACCCCGCGCAGGCCCGCATCGAGGCGGAGTCCATCAAGGCGATCCAGGAGAAGTACCAGGCGAACGAGGACCCGGAGTTCCGGGAGCGCGCCGTTCTCATCAAGGAACAGCGCAGCGAGCTCGTCAAGCACCACCTGTGGGTGCTGTGGACGGACTACTTCAAGCCGCCGCACTTCGAGAAGTACCCCGAGCTGCACGACCTGTTCAACCGGGCGACCAAGGCCGCGGGCGCGTCCGGCACCAAGGGCTCGATGGACCCGGCCAAGGGGCAGGAACTGCTCGACCTGATCGCCTCGATCGACAAGATCTTCTGGGAGACGAAGCAGGGCTGAGCAGCATCGTTTCGTGTGACGGCCCGGCGACGCGTGTCGCCGGGCCGTTCACGTTCGTCAGTCTTCGCAGATGAGCAGGCTCAGGCCCGACGGTGCGAGATCGGGGGCCTCGGCTCGTTCGACGTCGAGCGCCTGCAGGTTCAGGACGTGGTCCATGCAGCTCTCCTGATGGTGTCGGAATTGGTCCGAGGTGATCACCTGCACCCAGAGTTACCAGGCCGTGCGGAATAAGTCACCGTTCCCTTTGGAACGCAACGTCTCAACAGCGCGAAGTCCACGCACGAGGCGCCGCCCGTGGTAGCGGCGCGCCAAAAAGCGCCGACCGAACCGACCGGCGCCCCCAGTCCGCGGCTCAGGCGGGTCTTTCCTCGTCCTGCGGCCCCTCCTCCACCTGGCGCAGCTTGTTCCAGGTCGACGTCAGCTCGGCGCGAATCCGCGCGATCTGGACGCCGAAGGACGCGCGGATCTCGCGTGCATCCACCTCGTCAGGTGGGCGCGGGTCCGGATGATCGGCAGCCATGGCCGACCGGATACCTCACCACCATGCTCGCCCAAACGTGAATAGGGTCACTACTTAAACTCGAACACGTGAGCACTCACCTCTACCTGCTGCGACACGGTCAAACCGAGTGGTCGGAGAGCGGCAGGCACACGGGCGTCACCGACATCCCGCTCACCCCTGAGGGCGAACAGCAGGCCAGACGAGCCGGCGCGGTGCTCGCCCGGTTGCGGAACACGGACGTTCCGCCGCGGCTCGTCATGACCAGTCCCCGGCAGCGCGCCACGAGGACGGCGGAGCTGGCCGGGCTGCACGTCACCGAGACCACCGAGCTCCTCGCCGAGTGGAACTACGGCGACTACGAGGGCGTGACGACCCCGAAGATCCGCGAGACCGTGCCCGGCTGGACCGTCTGGACGCACCCGATCCCCCACGGCGAGACGGCCGAACAGGTCGAGCAACGAGCCAAGGCAGTACTCAAAACAGCACGGGAAGCACTCCAGGCGGGCGACGTCGTGCTCGTCGGGCACGGCCACTTCAGCCGGGTGCTGATCGCGGCCTGGCTGAACCTCCCGCCGAGCCAGGGGGTCCATTTCGGACTCGACCCGGCCGGCATCACGGTGCTCGGTGACGAGCGCGGCGATCCACAGATACGACGGCTGAACGTTCCAGCATGGGAAGAGGTCTGATGATCCGGCGAATCCGCGAGGAAGACGTCGAAGCGGTGACGAACCTCGTCTACGAGCTCGCCGAGTACGAGCGGGCGCGCGACGAGTGCCACGTGACGCCGGACCAGCTGCACAAGGCGCTGTTCTGCGACGAGCCGAAGCTGTTCGGGCACGTGGCCGAAGTGGACGGCCGAGTCGTCGGCATGGCGTTGTGGTTCCTCAACTTCTCGACGTGGGACGGCGTGCACGGCCTGTACCTCGAGGACCTCTACGTGACGCCGAGCCAGCGCGGATCGGGGCTGGGCAAGGCGTTGCTGGAGGAGCTCGCGGCGGAGTGCGTCCGCAACGGCTACACGCGGCTGCAGTGGTCGGTGCTCGACTGGAACACACCGTCGATCGACTTCTACAAGTCGCTGGGCGCGGTTCCGACGCCGGAATGGCTCGGTATGCGGGTAACCGGTGCGGCACTGAACCTTCTGGGTCACCCGCAAGATTGACAGCCGGTCTCGAACGGCTCACGAAACGGGCAATCCACAACGGACGAGTCCACCCTGCTGGCAGCGTCCCGCGCCGGATCCAGCGACGGGACCCCCGACCCGCGGGCGAGCAGCGCCCGCGACCCGCCGCCAGATTGGAACTTGTTGTGGACACTGACGTCACGACCACTTCGGTCGACACCGCCGCCCTGACGGGCATGTTGGTGACCATCGGCATCATCTCCGCGGTCGTCGCGCTCATCGCGATCGCCGCGCACTGGAAGATCTTCACCAAGGCCGGGCAGCCGGGCTGGGCGGCGATCATCCCGTTCTACAACATCTACATCCTGCTGAAGATCGTCGGCCGTCCGGGCTGGTGGCTGGTCCTGCTGCTGATCCCGTTCGTCAACGTCATCATCCTGCTGATCGTGTCGATCGACCTCGCGAAGTCGTTCGGCAAGGGCACGGGCTTCGGCGTCGTCGGCCTGTGGCTGTTCAGCCTGATCGGCTACCTGATCCTGGGCTTCGGCGACGCGCAGTACCGCGGTCCGGCGGCCGCCACCGCCTGATCGTTCCACGTGGCCGGGCCTGGACTGTGGGCCCGGCCACTATTAGGCTCAGCTCTGAAACCGTTTTCAGTGTGTTTCATCGACGCCGAGTCCGCCGCCTCGACGCACACGAGGAAGGACCTCTCAACGATGAGGCGTCGCACGACCGGAGCGCTGCTGGCGCTAGTCACGGGCGCGGCATTCTGCGTTCCAGGGGTCGCCAACGCGGCCACGTTCAACGTGAAGGACTACGGGGCCAAGGGCGACGGCAAGGCCGTCGACTCCGCGGCGATCGACAAGGCCATCGCCGCGGCGAGCGCGGCGGGCAACGGCGTCGTCGAGATCCCGCCCGGCACCTACCTGTCCCGCTCGATCCACCTGAAGAGCAACGTCACGATCAACATCCAGGAAGGCGCGCGGATCGTCGCGTCGGGCAGCGGCATCGACGCACCCGAGTCGAACCCGAACTCGAAGTACCAGGACTTCGGGCACAGCCACTTCCGCAACGCGCTGCTCTGGGGCGAGAACGTCGAGAACCTCAGCTTCACCGGCAAGGGCGTCATCGACGGCGCCAACAAGCTGGAGACCGGCGAGAACATCCCGGCGGGCAAGGGCGACAAGATGCTGTCGCTCAAGTTCTGCAAGAACGTCAACATCAGCGACGTCACGTTCCGCGAGGCCGGCCACTTCGCGATCATCGTGAACGGCTGCAACGGCATGAAGCTCAACCGCATCAAGGTCGACAGCCCGGACGACCGCGACGGCATCAACTTCATCAACAGCGCCAACATCGAGCTCGCCGACTCCACGATCATCGCCAGCGACGACGCCGTGGCGTTCAAGAGCGACTTCGCCACGGGCAAGACGTTCCTGAGCGAGAACAACGTGGTGCGCAACTCGACGATCCAGTCGACCGAGAACAACGCCATCCAGTTCGGCTCCGAGACGTGCGGCAGCTTCCGCAACATCGTCTTCAAGGACCTCAAGGTCACCGGCGCCTCGAAGGCGGGCCTCGGCATCGTCTCGATGGACGGCGCGACGATCGAGAACGTCACCTACGAGAACATCCAGCTGACGAAGACCGCGTCCCCGATCTTCCTGCACATCGGCGAGCGCGGCCGCTGCCCCGGCAGCCCCAAGGCGGGCAAGATCCGCAACATCACCTACCGCAACATCACCGGCACGAACCTCACCGCGCCACGCGACATCCCCGGTGACCCCGAGTACGCGTCGACCATCTCCGGCCACACCAACTCGGCCATCGAGGGTCTCACGTTCGACAACGTTCGGTTCTCAGTTCCAGGCGGGCACAAGGAATCCGACGCTGGTCGGGTCCCGCCGGAGGTCACCAAGGAGTACCCGCCGCGGATCTTCGGTGCGCGGCCCGCGTTCGGATTCTGGTTGCGGCACGCCAAGAACGTGAAGTTCGTCGGGTCGACTATCGAGTTCGACAAGGCTGACGGGCGGCCTGCGTTCGTCACCGATGACGTGCAGGGCGTTTCCCTGGACGGGGTGAAGGTCGAGCGGTCCACCGGGTCTAACGACGTGCTGTGGCGCAAGAGCAGCGGGCAGCAGGTCACCAACAGCTCGTCGACCTCAGGCCAGGCGCTGCGGGTGAAGGCGAGCTAGCGCCAGGATCAGCGCCGGGCCTGACGATCCTCGATCTGTTGGGCCCGGTCGCGAGCCGCCCGCGCGGCCGCCGCTTCGCCGAGGCCGCCCAGTACCTCGGCGAGGTTTTGCAGGGCACGGGCGGTCGCCGGGTGATCTGGGCCGTAGCAGGCCTCCCTGATCGTCAACGCACGCTCAAGAATCGGTTTGGCATCAATCAGCCGACCCAGGTCGCAATAGGCCGCCGCAAGGTTGGTCAAGCAGATCGCGACGGTGATGTGCTCCGGACCGTTGCTCGTTTCCGTGATCCGCAGCGTTTGTTCGAGCAACGAGGCCGCGCCTTCGGCATCCCCAAGGTCGCCCAGCGCCAAAGCGAGGTTGTTCATACACGCGGCCCGCACATAATCGTCGCGATCAGGATCGGCTTCGACCAGCCCGAGGGCTCGTTCGAAGAGGGTCCTGGCCTCGGCTGGTCGACCGAGATCGAGCAACGCGCTCGCGAGAGAGTTCCGGTACGGAACGACCTTGGGGCTGTCCGGACCATACTCGGCTTCGATGAGGCGCAACGCACGTTCGAACAACGGCTTGGCTTCGCTCGGCTGACCAAGGTCGTAGAGCACTCTACCGAGGTTGTTGATCCTGACGGCGATCCGCAGGTCGTCAGGACGGTGGCGGCCTTCTTCGATGGCCAGTGCGCGCTCAAACAAGGGTTTGGCGTCAGCCACCTGTCCGAGCTCCCTGAGGTAGCTGCCCGCCCTTTCGAGCAACCAACTGATCGTCGCGGGTTCCGCCAAAGCATCCGCCTGATCGTGATCCACCACGGCAAGGACATGCGGCAACATCTGCCGCCAGCGCGGCCACGACTTCGGTTCCAGTTCAAGGTTGGACGGGAGCGCTGTTCTGAGCAGTGCGGCGGCAATGGCTGTTGGATGCGGATCCAGGGTGGCGTGGGTTCGCACCGCCAGCTGGACCACCCGGTGCATCACGAGCTGCCCGTCCACTCGCTGTACCAGGGAATGGTCGACCAGCACCCCGACGACGTCACTGAAGTCTCCAGACGTGCTCGCCGCTGCTGTGGCCAGAGGCTCGGGCAGCACGTTCGCGTTGTCGGTGAACAGGTCCAGTGGGATCGCTTCCGGAGCGAGGTAGGCGCATACCGCCAGCAACTGTGCGGCGGCCGGATGGTGTTCGTCGATCCACCCCAGGCTGACCGACCAGAGGGTTTTCAGAGTGTTCTGGTGGCTCCGGCGATGCGCGTCCTGTCCACGTTCGGCGACCGCTTCCGGCACGCGGCGCAGAACGTCGAGGTAATCGTCGATCGGACAGTTGGACTGGCGCAGATAAGCGGCGGCCTGCTCCAGTGCGAGCGGCAGATCACCCAGTAACTCGGCTAGTTCTTCGGCCTGCGAATCCGACACCGCAGGTGCTCGCCGCTGCACCAGCTCGATCGACCGGACACGCGGCAGGATGTCGAGGTTGATCACGTCGCCGATCGCATCGAAACCGGACCGACGCGTCGTCACGAGCACGTGGCCGGACCCGGTCGGGATGAACGGGCGGATGCCCTCCGCGGTCTCCGCGTTGTCGAACACGAGCAACCAGCGATCCCTGTTGTGCAGCGCGGACATCACCGCCGACACTGACTCGGCGGCGTTGTCGGAGAGCACGAGTCCGAGCTCCTTGCCGAGCTGCGCGAGCTGACCGGGAACCAGCGCCAGGTCCTCCGCCGAGATCCACCACACGAGGTCGTAGTCCTTGGCGCGCCAGTTGCAGTACTCGACGGCCAGCTGTGTCTTGCCGACACCGCCCATACCGCGAACCGCGTGCACCGCAACGGTTCGGTTGCCCTTGAGCAGGTCGCGCAGCCGGCGCAGATCCTCCTGGCGGCCGGTGAAGTTCGGGTTGCGCGCCGGCGTGTTCCACACCTGCGGCCGGGACCCCACCGCATCAGCGAGGACTGGCGCGATGGTGAACGCGATCATGAACAACAGCAAGGCGAGCAGTCCGACCCACACCAATACCGGATCCTGCATCCACCCCGGAAAGTGCTCGCTCGCCGCGTTGATCCACAGGCCGCTGACAACGACTAGAACAACCTCGATCACCAGGACGGACGTGCGGCGTGAATCCATCGATGCCCCTGTACGACTGCGGCGTGAGCCGACAACCGTACCGGACCAAATGTCCTAGCGGACCACTCCGACGGCGCCGTAGCTGGTCGCGTCCGCCGCCGGGCTCGGACTGGGCAGATCACCATCAGCCCGCCAGTGCGCGGCCAGCACGAGCCCGGGATCGAGCAGTTCCAACCCAGCCACCGCTTCCTCAACGTCCTTTTTGGACCGAGGCACCAGCGGAGTGTCGGTCATGTCGGCCACCTTGATCAGTTTGTCGATCAGCTCGGGCTCGACGTCGTTCGTCAGGTGCGTGACCGCGATGATGCTGCCGGGAGCCAGCAGGGCACGGTAGGCCTCGATCACCTCGGTCGGTTCGGACGGACCGGTGAGGCACGGCAGCACGCCGATCAGGAACACGGCGACCGGCTCGTTGAAGTCGATGAGGCTGCGTGTCTCGGGATGGTTGACGACGGCGCGCGCGTCGCGCAGATCGGCCTCGACGATCGTGGCGGACTTGTTGTCGCGCAGCATGGTCCGGGAGTGGGCGACGGCGACCGGGTCGAAGTCGACGTAGACGACGCGGCACGTCGGGTCGAGGGGGACCGCGATCTCGTGGACGTTGCCCGCGGTCGGGATGCCGCTACCGAGGTCGAGGAACTGGCGGATGCCCCGTTCGACGCAGATCTTCACCACGCGGCGCAGGAACGAGCGGATGCTGCGCACCATCTCGGCGGCCGGGAAGTCGCTGGATTCCTCGCCGAGCTTCCGGTCGATGGCGAAGTTGTGCGCACCACCGAGGTAGTAGTCGAACAACCGGGCGACATTCGGGCGCTCGGAATCGCCATTCGTCGTCACCCGCTTCGGGCGGTCCTGCACTGCGCACCTCACCCTGCTCCCGGAGCGGCGCGAACGCTGGCAGAACGGTAGCTGGCTACTCCGTTCGTGTCCATCCACCATTCGTGAACACGCAGGGTGATTGAGACGCGTTTTGATAACGCGGGAGCCCACGCGAGCGCCGGGCTCCCGCGTTACCTGTCAGACGCCTGCGACCGACTGGATCCAGGGCCGATAGCGGGTGATGTTGGTGTATGCCGAGCGGGTGGCACGGTCCGACGTGGACGCGACGCCGACCTGCTTGCCACCGGCGAACATCGGGCCGCCCGAGTCACCGCCGGCGGCGATGCCGTTGCCACGGCGCACACACACCGCTACGCCGCCGCGGTAGTCGCTGCACGACACGGACGTCACGACCGTGTTCGCGACCTTGAGGTAGCGCGACTGGCACTGGATCTCCGGCCGGTCGGTGCAGGTGGCGCCCCAGCCGTAGAGCTGGACGGTGTCGTTCACGTGGACGTTCGCCGTCGTGCCGAGCGGCGAG
This sequence comes from Lentzea sp. NBRC 105346, assembly GCF_030269605.1. Taxonomy (GTDB): domain Bacteria; phylum Actinomycetota; class Actinomycetes; order Mycobacteriales; family Pseudonocardiaceae; genus Lentzea. The sequence continues at coordinate 23,964 of NZ_BSTQ01000004.1, read as the reverse complement.
TACGTCGCCGGCACCGACCTGTTGAGCTTCACCAGCGCGATGTCGGCGGACGAGTGCCGCACGATCTGCGTGCCGGTCGCGGTGGTGCCACCGGACGTCTGGTCGAGGCTGCCGATGCGGAAGGTGTACGTGCCGGAGCTCGCGACACAGTGGTATGCGGTCAGGATCCAGGTCGGCGCAATGATCGTGGCCGAGCAGTTCTCCCGGCCGTTGACGAACAACCGGGCCGCCCATGGTGCGTTGGAGGCGTTGCCGCCACCGATGATGAACGGCTGGACGTCACCGTCCGGTGTGGAGGACGGGGCCGCGTGGGCGGCCGGGGTCAAGGCGAGCGCCGCCAGGAAGGCGCCCGCGATCGCGGTGATAACGCGCATGAATGGTCACCTCATGAGTGCAGGGAGTGGTGAAGTCACCACTCACAGCATCACTCGATGGTGTGGCCTGGAACACCCGCCGTTAGTCGGCTTCGGTTCCCATCGCCCAGGCGCGCCCTTCGCGCGTGAACAGCAGCACGAGCACCGCGACGCAGTAGAGGCCCGCGAGCGCTCCCATGAGCTGCTGGTTGGACGGCCCGTAGGCGTACCAGGCGCAGCCGATCAGCAGCAGCTGCGTGACGATCACCGGGCTGCGCGCGCCGTGCTTTCCGCGCCACAGCAGGAAAGCGGCCGCCAGCACGCCGGCGAACAGCAGGACCAGCAGCCCGGCCGCGCCGAGGATCTTGCCGCCGGACGGCACGCCCTGGAGAACACGCACGACGAGCGCGACCGCGAGCGCGATCCCGCCGACTCCCTGTAGTGCGGTGAGTGCCGCCGCGATCCGCACCGCGCGAGGAACCTGCACGAGAACGGCCTTTCTTCACGTTGCGTACCGGTCACGGATCGTAGGCCACCCGGTTGGAGGTCTCATCGAGACGGTCGCTCGGGGGAAGATCAAGGGGCCTTTCTCAGCGAGCCGGCGGTCGGGCCGGGGTGCACTCGCTTCGCAAGGCGCGCTGCTGGACCGAGCGGAAGGGAGACTTGCGCCACTTTCGTGAGGGACGAGCCACCCTGAGGGAGGACATGCGCGCCGCGAACGGTCACGCACTGTCCTACTCTGCAGTGGTGCGCGCTCTACTAGTGGTCAACCCGCAGGCGACAACGACTACGCCGGCGGGCCGTGACGTGCTGGCGCACGCCCTCGCGAGCGACGTGAAGCTGGAGATCGTCGAGACCTGCTACCGCGGGCACGCGGCCGACGCCGCCGCCCAGGCGGTCGTCGACGGCTTCGACCTGGTCGTGGCCCATGGCGGCGACGGCACGGTCAACGAGGTCGTCAACGGCCTGTTGCGCGACGGCATCGCCGGCGCGCCCATGCTCGGCATCGTGCCGGGCGGTTCCGCGAACGTCTTCGCGGGCGCGCTGGGACTGCCGCGCGACCCGGTCGAGGCCACGCACCGCCTGCTGCAGGCGATCGAGCACGGCACGAGCCGCCGCATCGGGCTCGGCAAGGTTCAGAACCGCTGGTTCACCTTCAACGCCGGAGTCGGCCTGGACGCCGACGTCGTCGCCGGTGTCGAGCGCAAGCGCGCGAAGGGCCGCGAGGCCAGCCCGTTGCTGTACCTGACCACCGCGTTGCGTTCCTACGCGAAGCTGCTGCGCACTCCCGCGCGCTTCACGGTGGAGATTCCGGGTGAGGACGCCTTCACCGACCTCGGCATGGTGTTCGTGTCGAACACCGACCCGTGGACGTACTTCGGCGACAAGGCGATCCGTCTCAACCCGAGCACCGGTTTCGACGGCGGACTCGGGTTGTCCGCATTGCGTACGCTGCGCGTTCCCACCGTGGCGAGGTACGTCACGCAGATCCTGGCGCACGGGAATCCAAAAGGCGGGAATCTCGTTCGGCGTGATGACGTTTCTTATGTCAAAGTGAAGTGCGAGGAGCCCGCCAACCTGCAGGTCGACGGCGACTTCCTCGGCACGACGACCGAGGTGGAGTTCCGAGCGGTTCCCGAGGCGCTGACAGTCTGCATCTGACTGTCCGTGATCGGCGCGTGACCGTCTCGCTACCCATCCGGGATGTTCGGCAATCGGCTGACCGCGCTGCGTGAAACCGCAGGTGAACTACGTCGATCGTTTGGGTGAGTTCACTCACCGGGTTAGTGCTAACCCCTTGACATCCCAGCCGTTCGTGAAAGCATTCACAAGCACCCCAAACCGACCGCTGACAACCGGCGTGCCCTGGCGCGCCTAGCTGAGGAGTAGTTCCAATGGACTGGCGCCACCGCGCGATCTGCCGCGACGAGGACCCCGAGCTGTTCTTCCCCGTTGGGAACAGCGGTCCTGCGCTCCTGCAGATCGCCGAGGCGAAGACCGTCTGCCGTCGTTGCCCCGTCGTCTCCGACTGCCTCGCGTGGGCGCTCGAGAGCGGCCAGGACGCCGGCGTCTGGGGCGGTATGAGCGAAGACGAGCGACGCGCTCTCAAGCGCCGCAACGCCCGTACGCGGGCTCGCAGCAACGCCTGACCTCCCGTCAGGCGGCCGTGCTGCCGCTGAACTGAAGTGCAGCAGTGTTTGTCTTAAAAGAAGGGCCCGACACCGTGCCAGGTGTCGGGCTCTTCTGGTTGTTGCACACCCTCCCGCATGACCACGTGACGCCGCTGAGGCTGACCATCACGTGTGCACGACGTGAGTTTAGCGTTGACTTTCGCGGGGTCTGAACTCGGCCCCATTACCGCGTCGTAGCCCTCTTCGCAAGCACATCTGACCACTCGATGTTGTGGTCAGCGCCGCGGACGCAGCGGTACCCGGAGCACCGCTTCCGTGCCGCCGCGTTCACGCCGCCGCAGGCTCAGCGACCCGCGCAGCTCCGAGTCCACCAGCGTGCGCACGATCTGCAGCCCGAGCCGCTCGGTGCGCTCCAGGGAGAACCCCGGCGGCAGGCCGCGCCCGTCGTCGCGGATGGAGACGTCCAGCCACTTCGCGGACCGCTCGGACACCACGACCACCTCGCCGCGCTGGCCGGGTGCGTAGGCGTGCTCGAACGCGTTCTGCACGAGCTCGGTCAGCACCATCACCAGGGGCGTCGCGATCTCGGCCGGCACGACGCCGAACTCGCCCTCGCGCCGCACGACGACCTGGGTCTCGGTGACCGCGACGTCGCCCATCATCGGGATGACCTTGTCCACCACATCGTCGAGGTCGACGCGCTCGTCGACGGACATCGACAGGGTCTCGTGCACCAGCGCGATCGACGTCACCCGGCGCACGGACTCGGCGAGCGCCTCGCGTGCCTCCGGGTTCGTCATCCGCCGGGACTGCAGCCGCAGCAGCGCGGCCACGGTCTGCAGGTTGTTCTTCACGCGGTGGTGGATCTCGCGGATCGTCGCGTCCTTGGACATCAAGGCCCGGTCGCGGCGGCGCACGTCCGTCACGTCGCGGCACAACACCAGAGCGCCCGCCGCCTGCCCCCGCGGACGCAACGGCAGGGCGCGGAACAGCACCGCGGCGCCACGGCGTGACTCGGCCTCCATGCGCATCGAGGGCTGCCCGTCCAGCGCCGCACGGATCCGCTGGGCGACCTCGGTCGCGTCGAACGGGTCGCCGATGAGCGACCTCGTCAACGGCGCCAGGTGCACGCCGACCAGGTCGGACGCGTGCCCCATGCGGTGGTAGGCCGACAGCGCGTTGGGCGAGGCGAACACCACGGCGCCCGCCGGGTCGAGCCGGATCAGACCGTCGCCGACGCGCGGGCTGGTGTGCACGTCCGGCGAGGGCTCGGTGGTCGGGAACGTGCCGTCCGCGATCATCTGGCACAGGTCGGCGGCGCTGCCGAGGTAGGAGATCTCCAGCGGTGACGGCACGCGCGGCACGGCCAGGTTCGTGCTGCGCGACAGCACGGCGATGACCCGGTCGCCCAGGCGCACCGGGATCGTCTCCCGGCGCACGGGCACGCCCAGGTGCCAGCGCGGGTCCTCCTCGCGGCAGATGCGCGACTCGTCGATGGCGCGGCGCAGCTGCGGGTGCTCTTCCACCACCACGGTGCTGCCGACGACGTCCTCGGGGTGCGCGGTGGGCGCCGTGGTGGGCCGGGCCTGCGCGACGCACAGGAAGCTGTCCTCGTCCAGCGGCACCCACAGCAGAAAGTCCGCGAACGACAGGTCCGACAGCAGTTGCCACTCGGCCACGACCAGCTGCAGGTGGTCGACCGCCGCGCCGGAGAGCTTGGTGTGCTCCGCCAGCAGATCCGTGAGCGTGCTCAGGTGTTACTCCTCCACGACCGCGATGACATCGCCTTCCTGCACGACATCGCCCTCATGCACCTTCAACTCGACGAGGGTCCCCGCGAACTCCGAGCGCACGGGGATCTCCATCTTCATCGACTCGAGGATGACGAGGTCGGTGTCCAGGGTGATGGTGTCACCTTCGTGGGCGACAACACGCATGACGCTGCCGACGATATCGGCGCAGACCTGCTTGGACATCTGCGGAGCCCTCCGTGTCACACTGGGGGTTGAGCAGTTCAATCCCAAGGAGATACCGATGTCGAAGCGTGCCCGCAAGCGCCGCGACCGCAAGAAGGGCGGCGCGAACCACGGGAAGCGCCCCAACGCGTGATAAAAGGCCTGGTCACCGCGGTGACCAGGCCTTTTGTTTCAGCTTGTTTCGGTTTTGATCTCCACGATCGTGGCTCTGATCCGCGCCTTGAGGTTCTCCGGCGCGTGCTCGCCGCCGCACTTGCGGGCGAGCAGGGCCTTCAGGTGCTCCTCGAGCCCGAACTGCTCCAGGCACGGGTGGCACTCGTCGAGGTGCGTCTGGAGCGCCTCACGCCGTTTCGCGTCGCACTCGTGGTCCAGGAAGAGCCAGACCTCGGAGAGGACCTCGGAGCAGTCGGTCTCGTGGGGTTCGCCGCAGTTCATGACGACGCCTCCGAGCCGTTGTTCCGCAGGAAGCCGCGCTCACGCGCGGTGTCGGCGAGCTGGTCGCGAAGCTGGCGGCGGCCCCGGTGCAACCGGGACATCACGGTGCCGATCGGGGTGCCCATGATGTCTGCGATCTCCTTGTAGGCGAAGCCTTCGACATCGGCCAGGTAGACCGCGATCCGGAACTCCTCCGGCAGTCGCTGCAATGCTTCCTTGACGTCGGTGTCGGGCAGGTTGTCCATGGCCTCGACCTCGGCGCTGCGCAGCCCGGTCGAGGTGTGGCTCTCCGCCTGCGCCAGCTGCCAGTCCGTGATCTCGTCGGTCGGCTGCTGGATCGGCTGGCGCTGCTTCTTGCGGTAGCCGTTGATGTAGGTGTTCGTGAGGATCCGGTACAGCCACGCCTTGAGGTTCGTGCCCTCCGAGAAGGAGTCGAACGCCGCGTAGGCCTTGAGGTACGTCTCCTGCACGAGGTCTTCGGCGTCCGCGGGGTTGCGCGTCATGCGCAGGGCAGCCGAGTAGAGCTGGTCGAGCATCGGCATGGCGTCGCGCTCGAATCGCGCGGCGCGCTCAGCCGACGTTTCAGTACGGGTGGCGGGCACCGCGCTCCCTTCCCACCGGATCAGGGTCGCGTCCGAGGATACGCGGGGCCGCTCGAGCAACGTTGTCACCACGTGGCTTTCCAACAGCGGCACGGTGGTACACATTCCCACCATGGCCGGACGTGGGACGCCCGCCACAGCTCTGCTGGACAAGCAGCGCGTGGCGCACACCTTGCACGCTTACGAGCACGACCCTCGGCACGAGTCCTACGGCCTCGAAGCGGCCTCGGCTCTCGGGCTTGCCCCGGAACGGGTGTTCAAAACCCTCGTGGCCGAAGTGGACGGAGCCCTCGCGGTCGGCGTCGTGCCCGTGACCGGCCAGCTGGACCTCAAGGGACTCGCGGCCGCGTTGAAGGGCAAGAAGGCTCGAATGGCCGAGGTGGCCGCCGCCGAGCGCGCCACCGGGTACGTCGCGGGCGGGATCTCGCCGCTCGGTCAGAAGAAGCGGTTGCCCCTGGTGATCGACGCCTCGGCCCAGGGTTTCGAGACGGTGTTCTGCAGTGCCGGCCGGCGCGGCCTCGAAGTCGAGATCGCGCCGGCCGACCTGATCCGGCTCACCAACGCCGTGGTGGCGCCGATCAGCACCTAGGTGCGATCGCCTTCACCTCCGCGAGGGCGATCTTGCCCGCGGCGCCGTTCTGCAGACTTCCGACGGACAGGCGCAGGTACCGCGTGCTGACCGGGTCGAACGAGATCGTCTGGCTGCCGCGCTGGTTGGCCAGCTGACCAGCGGCGACCTGCGTCCAGGTCACGCCGTCGGACGAGGCCGACAGCGTGTAGTCCTTGATCCGGGTGCTCGCGGTGATCTTGCTCTCCTCGGGCTGCACGACCCGCAGTCCGGCAACCTTCCGCGCCTGAGCCATGTCCACGGTGAACGCGCTGTCGGCCGACCGGAACACGGTGTTGTAGTCGCCGTCGACCGCCGCCGAAGCCGGCCAGCCCGTGGTGGGCAGCGCGCGGTTGCGGAACGTCTGCACCTTCAGGACCGTCGACGCCTCGGTGAGCGCCCCGTCCCACGACGGCACGTCGACGGTCAGCTTCCCGTTCGCCTGCTTGAACGGCAGGAAGCGGCCCGTCTTCAGGTCACGCACGAACAGCACGTCGTAGCCGGAGTCGGGCACGACCAGCTGCTTGCCCGAAGGCGGGGTGAGCACGTGCAGGTAGTGGGTGTTGCGCCCGCGGAACGTCGTCACGCCGTATGCGCCGTCGTTCCAGTAACCGGGGTCGAAGCCACCGAACGCGTAGCCGCCCCCACGCACGCCGACGAGCGACTCGGACGCCCAGGACATGTACTTGTCCATCTGCGCGACCATGCCCTCGGGCGCGGGCGGCAGGCCGCCGCTCATGTCGTTGCCGATGCCCCAGCCGGGCACCCAGCCGTTCGCGATCGACACGATCGGCTTCTTCAGGTGGAACGCGTACTGCTGAGGTGTCCACGCCGCGGTGTCGGAGTGGCGGTACCACCAGCCGAGCGTCTCGAAGGCGCTCTCGAACCGGTACGGACCGGTCGCGTGCTGCGTGGTGATGTCGTAGTCGGGTTCCTTGCGGTCCAGGCAGGACGCGCAGTCCTCCATCGCGGGCACGTCCTCGCCCTCGACGGCGACGCCGCTGCCGTTGTTCTTGATGGTCACCGCGCCTGGCAGCCGTGAATGGATGTGGTTGAACACCTCGACCGCGGCCTGGCCCTCGGCGCCGGAGGCGCCCCAGCCGTCGAACCAGAAGCCCGCGACCTTCGGGTAGCGCGTGATGATCTCGTCGATGACGTCCTTGGCGTAGTGGCGCTTCCAGTCGACGCGCCTGCGGATGTCGATGGACGGGTCGCCCTTGTAGGCCTGGTAGCCGCGGACGTCCAGCCAGCCGGTGTCGCCGTACGGCAGCCACGCGGGCGGCGGTGCCTGCTGGTCGTTGCGGTTGTCGTTCCACCACAACGGGTCGCCGGTGATGTAGACGACGACCTTGATGCCCTGGCGGTCCGCGGCGGCGATGAGCTCACCGAGGAAGTCGCGCTTGGTGGCGACGCTGCCCGGCACGCCGGAGGGCCAGATCTTGACGTAGCCGAGCCGGCTGTGGAGCGAGGCGATGGTGATGTACGACGCCCGCATGCGCTTGGCGACGTTCACCATCCGGTCGGCGCTCCAACCGGCGGTCTCCGCGGCGCGCTCGAACTCCTCGGCGTTGCGGTAGACGTAGTTCGAGCCCTCGACCCGGTCCGCGGGGCGGCCGGTGCCGAGACCCCAGTGCGGGAACCAGCCGATCGACGCCTTCGAGAACCAGGTGGGCTCAGCCGCCGACACCGAAGGAACCGGCACAGCCACCAGCATCAGCAGGGCGGCCAGCAGACATCGGATCTTCGCAGGGTGTGAGATCACTCTCACAGTGTCGAATCAGGGGATTTGCCGTGTCAAGAAACGTTCAGATCCGATGACTTTAGTCGAGCGGGCGCAGCACGCGGTCCAGCCACTCGCCCACGGCCCGGCCGACGTCGCCGACCGACTTCTTCAGCGAGTGGTCGCCTTCGAGCAGCACGATCTCGCGGTGGTGCGCCGGTTCCGGCCGGCCGAACGGGTCCGTCTCGCCCTGCACGACCAGCGTCGCGACCTCGACCTCGTCGAGCTCCGGCATCCGCGACTTCTCCGGCTTGCCCGGCGGGTGCACCGGGAACGCGAGGCACAGCACCGCGACGGCCTGGCCCTCCGACGCGGTCCGGCACGCCACGCGCGCACCTGAAGAGCGGCCGCCGAACACCAGCGGCAGGCCGTCGAACCAGCGTTCGCCCAGGTCGTCGACGACCGCCAGCCACGCCGCGTCCAGCTGCTTGGCCGGAGCCGGCGCGCGGCGGCCGGCCACGCGGTAGGGCTGTTCGACCAGCGCGACGTGCACGCCGACCGCGTTGGCCGCGTGACAGGCCGCGACCAGGTCGGGCGCCTCGATGCCGCCGCCCGCGCCGTGACCGAGCAGCAGCGCGGCGCGCGGCTCGTGGGCGCAGTGGAGCTCGGCCCGAGCCGGGCCGTGTGGCGTCTCGACCAGGATCTTGGTCACGACAGCTCGAACAACGTCGGGGCGGGCTTCTCGTCCTCGGCCAGTCCGACGCGCTTCATCAGGGACGGGTCGTTGTTCTTCACGCTGTTCACCGCCGTCGACACCGGGCGCAGCTCCAGCGCGTCGACCAGCGACGGCTCGGAGGCCAGCAGCTTCGACGGGTCGGTGTTCGCCGGGTCCAGCCAGTCCGACCACCGGTCGTGCGGCAGCAGCAACGGCATCCGGTGGTGCACCTCGGTCATCGCGCCGATCGCGTCCGTGGTCAGCACCGCGCACGTCACGGTCGGCACGTCGTCCTTCCACCACACCGACCAGATGCCCGCCATCGCGAGCGACGCGCCGTCGCCGAGAGTGATGAAGTACGGCTGTTTGCGGCCCTCACCGGGCTGCCACTCGTACCAGCCGTCGGCGGGCAGGATGCACCGCCGTTTGATCGCGGACTGCTTGTACGCGGGCTTCTCCAGCACGCTCTCGGCCCGCGCGTTGATCATCTTGGCGGCGCCGGACAGGTCCTTGGCCCAGTGCGGCACCAGGCCCCAGCGCATCACCCGGATGCTGCGCTCGACGTCCTCTTCCTCAGAAGGTTTGCGCTCGACCACGGCGAGGACGTGCTTCGTGGGAGCGATGTTGTAGTCGGCTCCCGGCGCCTCGTCGCCGGTCCCGTCCACCGCGTCGAACTCGGCCGCCAGCAGGGCCGGGTCCTTGGTGGAGGCGTACCTACCGCACAAAACCGATCACCTCCGAAGTTGTCATCGTCGCACGTCGGCAAGGCCGGTGCGAGCCACCCTCCGGCCGATGCGGGATCATTCGGGGCATGACTGTGCAGTGGTCCGCCCCCAGTGCGGCCGGCCCCGTCCACGCGACGGTACCCGTGCCGGGTTCGAAGTCGATCACCAACCGCGTGCTGGTGCTCGCGTCGCTCGCCGATGGACCGTCCACGGTGCACGCGCCGTTGCGCAGCCGCGACACCGTGTTGATGGCCGGTGCGCTCGCGTCGCTCGGGGTGTCGGTCGAAGACGGACCGGACGGCAGCTGGCACGTCCAGCCCGGCCCGTTGCGCGGCCCGGTGGACGTCGACTGCGGGCTCGCCGGCACGGTCATGCGCTTCCTGCCGCCGCTGGCCGCACTCGCGTCGGGCGAGATCCGGTTCGACGGCGACCCGCACGCGCGCACCCGCCCGATGGGCACAGTGCTCGGCGCCCTGCGCGCGCTCGGCGTGGACGTCGACGGCGACGCCTTGCCGTTCACCTTGCGCGGCAAGGGTTCCGTGCCCGGCGGCGAGGTGACGATCGACGCCTCCGGCTCGTCGCAGTTCGTGTCCGGACTGCTGCTCTCCGGCGCCCGGTTCGAGAACGGCGTGACCGTGCGGCACGTCGGCGCGCCCGTGCCTTCGTTGCCGCACATCGACATGACGGTCGACGTTCTGCGCTCGGTCGGCGTCACGGTCGAGACATCGCCAGATGTGTGGCGCGTGCTGCCGGGTCCGATCGCCTCGCGTGAGTGGCACGTCGAGCCGGACCTGTCGAACGCGACGGTGTTCCTCGCGGCGGCCGCGGCGACCGGCGGCGAGGTGACGATCCCCGGCTGGCCCGCGCACACCACGCAGGCCGGCGACGCGGTGCGTTCGATCCTGGAACGCATGGGTTGCACGGTGTCGTTGTCGGAGCAGGGTTTGACCGTGCGCGGCCCGGACCGTCTGTCCGGTGTGGACATCGACCTGCACGACGAGAGCGAGCTGACGCCGACCGTGTGCGCGCTGGCGGCACTGGCCGACGGCCCGTCGCGTGTTCGCGGCGTGGCACACATCCGCGGCCACGAGACGGACCGCATCGCCGCGCTGGTGAACGAGATCAACGGCCTGGGCGGTGCCGCGACGGAGACCGACGACGGCCTGATCATCGACCCGAAGCCGTTGCGCGGCGGGGTGTGGAAGGCCTACGCCGACCACCGCATGGCGACGGCGGGCGCGATCATCGGCCTGGTGGTGCCGGGTGTCGCGGTCGACGACATCGGCAGCACGACCAAGACCATTCCGGACTTCCCAGGGATGTGGACGAAGATGCTGGGGAACTGACGTGGCCCGGCGCGACTGGCGCAAGCTCGACGAGACCGACGTCCGGGTGCGCCCCGGCAAGGGCAGCAGGCCGCGCAGCAAGCGCCGTCCCGAGCACGCCGACGCATCGACGGCCATGGTCATCGGAGTGGACCGGGGCCGCTGGACGTGCGCGCTCGACTCGGACGTGGTCGTCACCGCCATGCGGGCCCGCGAACTGGGCCGCACGCCGGTCGTGGTCGGCGACCGGGTCGGCCTGGTCGGCGACACGTCCGGCGCGCCGGACACGCTGGCCCGCATCGTCCGCGTCGAGGAACGCTCGTCCGTGCTGCGCCGCACCGCGGACGACACGGACCCCTTCGAACGCGTCGTCGTCGCCAACGCCGCCACCCTGGTGATCGTCACCGCGCTCGCGGATCCCCAGCCGCGCACGGGTTTCATCGACCGCTGCCTGGTCGCCGCCTACGCGGGTGGCCTGGAACCGTTGCTGTGCCTGACGAAGTCGGACCTGGCCTCCCCCGACGACCTGCTCGCGCTGTACACCGAGCTGGACGTCCCGGTCGTCGTGACGCGGTTCGACGAGGAGCCCCGCGAGCTGGAGTCCCGCCTCAACGGCCGCGTCTCCGCGCTCATCGGCCACTCGGGGGTCGGTAAGTCCACGCTGGTCAACAAGCTGGTGCCGGACGCCAACCGCGCGGTCGGCGTCGTGTCCGGCGTCGGCAAGGGGCGCCACACGTCCACGCAGGCCGTGGCGTTGCGGCTGCCCGCGGGCGGCTGGGCGATCGACACGCCGGGCATCCGCTCGTTCGGCCTGGCGCACATCACGCCGGACGACATCGTGAAGGCGTTCCCGGACTTCGCCGAGGCGGCCGAGGAGTGTCCGTCCGGGTGCGGTCACCTGGGTGCGCCGGAGGATCCGGACTGCATGCTCGACGAGGTGACCACGTCCGCCGGGCGCCTGGCGTCGTTGCGGCGGCTGCTGTCGTCGCGAGCGGGATTGGACGAGCACCCGGACTGACTCGGCTAGTTTCCTCAGGCATGAGGGCTCGACTGGGGATTCTTCTGCTCACACTCACCGCGTGCACCACGAGCACGCCGGCGTCTCCGCCGTCTTCACCGACGACGCAGCCGACCGCACGGACGACGACCGCACGAGTCGCGAAACCGAGAGCGATGATCGACCCGTGTGAGGTGTTGAAGGCCGACGACTTCGCGACCATCGGCCCGCTCACCACCGCCCCGAAGTCGGAACAGGGCAAAAGCACGCCATGCAACTATGACGTCCAGAACAGCAATCCTGCGGGCGTGCTGGACGTTCGCGTCGAGTTCGGACCGACGTTCCGCGAGTGGATCGAGCTGTATGCGAAGGTCAACGGAGACGTTGAAGAGGTCGATTTCGAGGGACACTCCTCGTTCTCCGGCTGTCCGACCTCCGATCAAGGAATGGCCTGTCTCCGCGTCATCGCCGTGTCCGCGCAGTACACGATGAACATCATTGTGGGCCAGCCTGGAGCCAACGAGAGTCAACTGGCGGCATTCAGCGACCAGCTGGCGCACCGGGCGCTGGGCAACCTGCCTCCTGCCTGACTTCGCCAAAACGACGGGGTGACGCGGGCGGTGACCGCACACTCGTCCGGTGATCTCTCGCCTGCTGCCGTTGCTGCTGCTGGCCGCCTGCACGGCGACCCCTCCGGTGGCGTCCACGCCGGCCACCACGTCCGCTACCCCGGCGACCACCACGGCGCGGATCGACACCCCGCGCAACGTGAAGGACATCGACGCCTGCAAGCTCCTCACCGCCGAGGACGTGCGGAGCGTCGGTCCGTTCTACCGGGAGCCGGCCGATAATCCGGATGGGCAGCCGCCGGCATTCAAGAGCTGCCGATACGCCGTCGACGACGGTTCCGAGGAACTCGTCACGGTCTATGTCCAGGTGATCCCGAGGAAGTACAAGGACGTGGTCTTCGGCGAGCCGAAGGGATCTGAAGAGATCGTCGACGGGCACTCGGTCTGGTCGTCGTGCGAGCCCAACGACAGGGAGTTGTGGTGCATGTCCACCGCGGCGGTGACCGAGAAGAACGTGCTGCGGGTGTCGGTACGGCAGCCGAAGGCATCGGCGCAACGCGTTCAGCAGCTGGCGAAGGAGTGGCTGCCGAAGACGTTGCGGCGCCTGCCTGTCACATAGTTCGGCGCTGCGTCGTCTCCACGGCATGAAGGTTTACGTGATCGGTGCTACCGGTGTCCTGGGCCGCGAGGCCGTGCCGCAGCTGCGCGCGCTCGGCCACGAGGTGGGCCTGCTGGACCGGCGCACGACGAGCATGTTCGACGAGCAGGCCTTGACGGCCGCGCTCACCGGCTACGACGCCGTGATCAACCTGGCGACGCGCATCCCGTTGAGCCTGAAGGGCCTGACCGCCAAGGGCTGGGCGGAGAACGACCGCATCCGCACATCGGGCAGCGCCGCTGTCGCGCGAGCGGCCGAAGCCGCGGGCGTGCGGGTCGTCGTCCAGGAGGGCATCTCGTTCGTCTACGCCGACGGCGGCGACCGCGAGCTCGACGAGACGGCCCCGGTCGACGCGATCGCGCAGACGAGGAGCTCCATGGTGGCGCAGGAGAACGTGCTGCGGCACCCCGGCGGGATCTTCCTGCGCATCGGCCTGCTGCAGGGCGGTGATGCGGCCAAGGCGCCGTTCCTAGTCGGGAACGGCTGGGTGTCCGCCGTGCATCCGGCCGACGCGGCCGCGGCCGCCATCGCGGTGCTGGACGCCCCGCCGGGCATCTACAACGTGGGCGCGGATCCGGTGTTGAAGAAGGACATGCCGCTCAGGCGGCTGCCGCAGGTGTTCGCGCGGTTCGCCGGCGTGTTCGGGCGTTCGCAACGCGTCGTGACGCACAAGCTGACCGAGGCCACCGGCTGGCGGCCCCGGTACGCGGCGACGGAGTTGTACTAACCCATGTGCGGATAGGTGTGGTCGGTCGGCGGGACCAGCGTTTCCTTGACCGACCGCGGGCTGACCCACCGCTGCAGGTTGAAGATCGCGCCGGCCTTGTCGTTCGTCCCCGACCCGCGCGACCCGCCGAACGGCTGCTGCCCCACGACCGCGCCGGTGGGCTTGTCGTTGACGTAGAAGTTCCCGGCGGCGAACCGCAGGGCCTTCTGCGCGGTGGCCACGGCGGACCGGTCACGCGCGAACACGGCGCCGGTCAGCGCGTAGGGCGTCGAGTTGTCGACGGTCTCGAGGATCGACGTGAAGTCGTTGTCCTCGTAGACGTGCACGGACAGGATCGGCCCGAAGAACTCGGTCGTGAAGATCTCGTGGTGCGGGTCGGTGCCGAGCAGGACCGTGGGATCGACGAAGTATCCGGTGGAGTCGTCACACGTGCCGCCCGCCAGCACCTCGACGGACGTGGACGCGCTCGCCATCAGCATGGCGCCCTTGTGCTTCTCGAACGCCCGCGCGTCGATCACCGCGCCGCCGAAGTTGGAGAAGTCCCTGACGTCGCCGAACGACAGGGACTTCGTGACGTCCAGCAGGTGCTCACGCACGCCGCCTTCCCATAGCGACCGTGCGACGTACGCGCGGGACGCGGCGGAGCACTTCTGGCCCTGGTACTCGAAAGCGCCGCGCACCAGCCCGGTCACCAACGCCGCGGGATCGGCGGAGGCGTGGGCCACGACGAAGTCCTTGCCGCCGGTCTCGCCGACGATGCGCGGGTAGGCGCGGTAGTGGTCGAGGTTCGACGCCATGGTCTGCCACAGCGTCTTGAACGTGCGCGTGGAGCCGGTGAAGTGCAGACCGGCGAAGAACCGGTCCGTCAAAGCGACCTCGGAGACGGCGTGGCCGTCGCCCGTCACCATGTTGATCACGCCGGGCGGCAGGCCGGCCGTTTCGAGCAGGCGCATCGTGTAGTGCGCGGCGAGCTGCTGGGTGGGTGAGGGCTTCCAGACGACGGTGTTGCCCATCAACGCGGGCGCGAGGGGCAGGTTGCCCGCGATGGCGGTGAAGTTGAACGGCGTGATCGCCACGACGAAACCGTCCAGCGGGCGGTAGTCCAGGCGGTTCCACACGCCCGGCGAGGAGATCGGCTGTTCCTCGATCACGCGGCGGGCGAACGCGACGTTGAACCGCATGAAGTCGATCAGCTCGCAGGCCGAGTCGATCTCGGCCTGCTGCGCGGACTTCGACTGACCGAGGATGGTGGCGGCGTTCAACGTGTCGCGCCACGGCCCGGCCAGCAGGTCGGCGGCTCTGAGGACGACGGCCGCACGGTCGTCGAATGACAGGTCCTGCCAGGCCGGTGCCGCGTGCTGGGCGGCCCGCAGCGCGGCGGCGACGTCGGAGGTCGTGGCCTGGGCGGTGGTGCCGAGGACGTGGTGGCGGTCGTGCGGCTGGACGACGGTGATCTCGTCACCGCCCGCCATGCGCTCGGTGCCGCCGATCGTGGACGTGAGCTCGTGCCGGATGTCCGCCAGCTCAGCGATGCGCCGCTGGAGCGATGCGCGTTCCGCGCTGCCCGGTGCATACGTGCGCACCGGCTCGTTGACCGGTTCGGGTACAGACGTTACGGCGTCCATTCCCTCATGGTGGCACGCGCCACTATGGTCTGTCGGATGGCGCAGGTGACCGGAATCGGAGGCATCTTCCTTCGTTCCAGGGACCCCGCTCGCCTCGCCGCCTGGTATCGCGACAATCTCGGTGTGCCGATGAGCGACCGGGGCACGGTGACGTTCCACTGGGCCGACCACGCGACGCACGAGAACCCCGGCACGACCACGATGGCGTTGTTCGCCAACGACACCGACTACATCGGTGAACCCGACCAGCGCGCGATGCTCAACTTCCGGGTCGACGACCTGGCCGCGTTGCTGTCGAAGCTGAAGGCGCGCGGCGTCGAGGTGCTGCCGGAGCACGAGGACTCCGAGTTCGGGCGGTTCGGCTGGTGCGTGGACCCGGAGGGCAACCGCATCGAGCTCTGGGAGCCCGCCGAGGGCATGTAGCGCGTTGCTATGGGGGGAGCTTTCCAAGCGGTCAGCGCTTTGGAAAGCTCCCCCCATAGCACTCACATGAGTTCGAGTACGAACGCGAGTTCTTGGGGTGCGTACCAGGCCAGCTCGTGGTCCTCGGCGCTGCCGAGCGTGAACTCCGCGTCCGGGTCACCGAGATCCGCCGCGTCGATGACGTCCGCGGCCGCGCGCACATCCTCCTCGGCCTCGGCCGTGTCGAGGTGCACGGACGCGATCTGCTTGAGCGTCACGGGTCCGCTGACCTTCACGACCGAGTGGTCGAGGTCGGGCCGCAGGTCCACGTTCTCGAAGTCGGCGGCGATGACCGCGCGCCGTGGCTCGGACTTCTCGTCGGCCGCGAGCAGCCGCAGCGACGCACGCGCGGCGTCGAGCATGGCCGCGTACTCGAGCTCCTCGGTGTCGCCGGCGGCGTAGGACTCGCGCAGGGCCGGGGTGAGCGCGAACGCGGTGCCGCCCAGCGGGGCGAGCTCGCCGGTGCCGACGAGGTCGCGCAGCATGGCGACGGTGGCCGGGATGTAGACCCTCATGACGCCGCCGTTCCCATCAGTTCCTCCACCGACTCCTCGACCATGGCCGCGAGAACGTCCACATCGGACATGGCGTCGCGGTCGCCGTTCAGCCCGAAGTAAACACCGCCGTCGTAGGAAGTGACACCGATCGAGAGCGCCTGTCCCTTGGCGAGCGGCACCACGGGGAAGATCTCGACCATCTTCGCCCCTGCGGCGTACAGCGGCACCTGCGGGCCCGGCACGTTCGTGACGATCACGTTGAACAGGCGGCGCGAGAACGAGCTGGCGGCCCGCGCGCCGAGTGCGTGCAACGTCGGCGGCGCGAAGCCGGAGACCCGCACCAGCGCGTCCGCGGCGACGGCCTGGCCGGACTCCTTGTGCCCGCGCATGGCGTGGCTGACGTGGTGGAGCCGCACGACCGGGTTCGGCTCGCCGACCGGGAGATCGACCAGGTAGGCGGAGACGTTGTTGCCCGAGTCCGGGTCCGCCTCGCGCACCGACAACGGCGACATCGCCCGGATCGTGGTGCCGCCGGTGACGACCTCGCCCCTGGACAGCAGCCAGTTGCGCAGCGCGCCGGACAACGCGGCGAGCACGACATCGTTGACCGTGCCGCCGTGCGTCTTGCGGACCGCGCGCAGGTCGTCGAGCTTCGCGCGCGCCACGGCGAAGCGGCGCTGCGTGGAGATGCGGACGTTGAGCGGGCTGCCCGGCGCGGGCGTCACGGCCGTGCGCAACGCCGACGCGACGCCGCCCAGCGCGCTGAACACCTTCTCGACCGTCGCGACCGTGTCGAGCGCGGCGCTGCGGACGTTCTCGATGATCACGCCGGGCCGCTGCACGGCCTCGGTGACCGCGTCCGCGATGAGCTGCAGGCCGCTCGGCTCCGGCTGCGGCATCCAGAGGTTCTCGACCGACCCGCGTGGCGACGGCGACACGTCCAGCATGACCTGGCCGATCTCCAGCGCGGCGATGCCGTCCACCACGGCCTGGTGCGTCTTGGTGATCACTGCGGCCTGGTCGTCGGCGAGGCCCTCGACGAGGTAGATCTCCCACAGCGGCCGGTGGTGGTCCAGCGGCCGGGACATCAGGCGCGCGACGAGGTCGTGCAGCTGCGAGTCGTTGCCCGGCTTGGGCAACGCGCTGCGCCGCACGTGATAGGTGACGTCGAAGTCCGGGTCGTCCACCCAGACTGGCCGCGCGATGCGGCCGGGCACGTGCACGACCTTCTGCCGGTAGCGCGGCACGAGCGACAGGCGTTGCTCGATCAGGCTGACGAGCTTGTCGTAGTCGAAGCCCGACTTGGGCCTGCGGAAGACCGCGACGCCACCGACGTGCATCGGCGTCGTGGAGTCCTCCAGGTAAAGGAACGAGGCGTCCAGCGCTGACAGTCGGTCCGGCATGCCCCCACCCTATCGGCGATGCAGGGCTACCAGCTTTCGCAGCGCGTCTCGCTCGGCTTCATCGCGCACGTGGCGCGCCAAGCGGATCTCCGCGGCCTCCGGGAGCGCTTCCTGCACGTCCCCGCACTCGGCGAGGAACGACTTGAGGAACCGCCACCGCGCCAGCCTGCGCGACGGCCTCAGCCTCGCGACGGCCATGCTCAGCCAGCTCAGCGCCACGTCGACCTTGCGGTCGCCCTTCATGGCGTTGGCCCAGTCGAGCACGACCGGTCCGTCCGGCCCGAGCACCACGTTGCCGGGGTGCAGGTCGAGGTGCAGCAGCTTTCCGCTGCCGCTGAGGAAGTCCGGTGCCCGCACCTCGTCGAGCCGCTGGTGCAGCTGCGCGAGGTCGCGGCCGAGTGCGCCGGCCCGCCACGGATGCGCGCCGACCTCCTCGGACATGCGCGGTCCGGGCACGTACTCCATGACCAACTCGTCCGCTGTGACGTCGTGCACGCGCGGCACCGGCACGCCGTGGCGGCTCAGGTACCGCATCAGCGCCGCCTCCTGCCGCAGGTCACGGCCGGTGCGGGTGCGCTTGACCAGCAACCCGTCCGGGCGCAGGTAGACGTCCGACTCACGGCCGCTGGCGAGATGTTGACCATGCGCGACGCTGCGCATACGGGAGGTCATGTGACGATCATCATGGTTGACAGCCCGAAAGCAAGCCCCAATCGGGTACGAGACACTGATCGGCGTGGAAATCTCGCCGAAGGACCGCTTCGTCACCGTCTACGGCCGCAAGCCCGTGCTCGAGGCGCTGGACGACCCCGCGCTCGAGGTCGACAAGGTGGTGCTGGCGGACACCGCCCGCGGGTCGGCCGCGCGCGAGATCCTCGACGCCGCGCGCCACCGCGGCGTGCAGGTGCAGCGGGCGACCGCGCAGCGGGTGAAGGTGCTCGCGGGCAACGGCAAGCAGGACCAGGGCGTGCTGGCCGACGTCGTCGCGCCGCGGATGCGCCCACTGGAGCTCGGGCTGCGCGACAACCCGCGTTCGGTGCTCGTACTGGACGGCATCACGACGCCCGCGAACGTCGGGATGATCCTGCGCACCGCGACGGCCGCCGGGATCGAGGGAATCGTGGTGCCGCGCCGCGGTGTCGCGTCGATCGACCCGCTCGTGGTCAAGGCGTCGGCCGGGGTGGCGTTCCGAGCGCCCGTGCTGCGCTGTGCCACCGCGGCCGACGCCGCCTCTTCCCTGCGCACGGCGGGTTACCCGCTTTTCGCATTGGACTCCCACGCGCGCAATTCTGTTTTCAGCGCTTCTTTCGGTTCGCGAGCCGCATTCGTGCTCGGCAGCGAAACCTCCGGAATCACCGACGACGTACGCCCGCACATCACCGAATGGCTTTCCATTCCGATGGCGGCGAGCGTCGAGTCGTTGAACGTGGCCTCAGCGGCCGCCGTGCTGTGTTTCGAACTGGTGCGGCGGGCTACAACCAGTTGATGTGATACCCGTCGACCCAGGAGGAGCCGAGAATGCCTGACGGGCACACGGCCTCTGAGGCCTTGCGGTTGGTGCGCCCGATGCTGCCGTACTCGTCCCACGCCGTGAGGCTGGTGCGGCAGTGGGCGACCACCTGGAACGACGAAGGGCGACCGTGATCACTGCAGTAGACCGAGATGGTCCGGCCATCCCGGTACTCCTCGAAACATCCGTGCTGCACGGCCGAGGCGGGCACGGCGATTGCCGTCGCGGCAATGGCCAGCACAAAACCAGCGACGAGTCTTCGCATTTCATCCCCTATGTTTTCGGCTACCGGCGGGGTTTAAACTACTGATGCAGCCGAATGACCGGCAATTAACCGGAGCGGTGAACCGTTAATCGCGGAGAGCGATGGCTAGCAGGATCTCGAGTTCCTCGAGGGTGGATCGTGTCGACCGATGGTGGACACCGACCATGCCGGCGCGGGCGGCGCCCCGGACGTTCACCGCGAGGTCGTCGACGAAGACGCATTCCTCGGGTTTCAGGTTCATCCGGCGCGCGGTGATCAAATAGATCTCCTCGTCCGGCTTCGCGATGCCCACCGAGCCGGACGTGATCGTGACGTCGACCAGCGGGCTCCACTCCATCGGCGGCGCCCACCAGCCGTCCGCGTTGGACAGCACCGCCGTGCGCAGCCCGTGCTTCTTGGCCTTGCGCAGCGCCGTGACCAGGGGCGGCTCCACCGCCCCGTCCTCGCCGTGGTCGGTGAGCACGCCGCCGTAGTCGAGCACCAGTCCTCGCAGCACCCCGTGAACCTATCGGGTGAATCCGGTCCCGATTCCGCCGGTCGCCGCTCGTTCTCGCATGTCCCCAGTGATCAGACGGCTGGCGGCCTACGAGCCGCCGGTCGGGATCACCGCTCCGGTGATCCCTCGCCCCAGATGGGTTCCGCCGCCGGAACCCCCGCCACCGCCGCTCGACGCGCACCGCCTGGTCCGGTTCGCCCTGGAAGTGCTCGACGGACGCAGACCCGTCGGACAGTTGTCCGGGATGGCCCGGCCGCCGGTGATGGGGCGGCTGCGCTCGCGGACGCGGATCCGGTCGACCCGGTTGTTACGCCTCCGGGTGTCGCATCCGGCGCGGCTGGTCGCCGAGCTCACCGCGACCGTGCGGCGGGACGACCGCGTGCTCGCCGTCGCCGCGCGGGCGGAGTGGCGTGGTGGGAGGTGGTGGCTGGTCGAGTTCGACGTCCTCGAATGACGGCACCGGAACTGTCGGTGCCCCCGGCTACGCTCGGATCCGGGAGTCCGTGCTCCGTCCGTTCCAGGGCTGAGCACCCCCGGAGCCGAGCCTAGTGAGCGGGTCTGACAGTCCGATGCCTCGTGAGTGGTTGGAGGTGCTGAGACCCCTCCAACCACTCAGGAGCCTGAAACAGGCAACCACACCCTCAGTACAGCCAACGGCCCACTCACGAGCCCTGAACAGCCAACGACCCACCCCTGGGCGTGAACAGCCAACGGCCACTCACGAGCCCTGAAAGGCCGATGGCCCACTCACGAGCCCTGAACAGCCAACGACCCACTCCTGGGCGTGAACACGAACGGCCCCCTCGGTGCGTCACCGAGGGGGCCGTTCGACGTCCGGCTAGCGGCTGCGGCGCTGGTTCTTCGCCTGCTGGCGCTGCGCGGCGCGGCGTTCCTTGCGCGTGCCGCCCTGCCCGCCGTCCTCGGAGGCGTCGCCGTGCTGCTCGACGCCGCCGCCCTCGGCGGGACCGCTGTAGTTCAGGCTCTGCTGGCCGGGTCCACCAAGACCCTTGCCGCGCAGGGCCGGCGGGATGGCGTTGCCCTGCAGCTGGGCCATGGCCGGTCCGGCCGCGACCTCGGGCTGCTGCTGACGCTGCTGCTGCGCGGCCGCCGCGGCACGGGCCCGCGAGCGGGATCCGGAGTTGACCTTCGGCAGCGTCTGCGGCGTCTGGGCCAGCAGGACCGGCACCTCGGGCTCGGGCGTGGGCTCCGGCTCGGCCGCCTCGACCTGCAGGTTGAACAGGAAGCCGACGACCTCTTCCTTCAACGCCTCGGTCATGGCGTTGAACATGTCGAAGCCCTCGCGCTGGTACTCGATAAGGGGGTCGCGCTGCGCCATCGCGCGCAGGCCGATGCCCTCCTTCAAGTAGTCCATCTCGTAGAGGTGCTCGCGCCACTTGCGGTCCAGGACGGACAGCAGCACGCGGCGCTCCAGCTCGCGCATCGCGCCCTCGCCGACGCGGCCGTTGATGTCCGCCTCACGCGCCTGGTAGGCCTTCAGGGCGTCCTCGACCAGCACCTCGGTGAGGTACTCGCGGGTGACGTCCTCGTCGCTCTCCACGACGTCCTTCCAGTCCACGCTGACCGGGTAGAGCGTCTTCAGCGCGGTCCAGAGCTTCTCGAAGTCCCAGTCCTCGGCGTAACCGTCGGAGGTCGCGCCCGCGACGTACTCGGTGACGACGCTCTCGATCATGTGCTCGACCTGCTCCCGCAGGTCCTCGCCGGCGAGCACGCGGTGGCGCTCGTCGTAGATGACCGTGCGCTGGCGGTTCATGACCTCGTCGTACTTGAGGACGTTCTTGCGGATCTCGAAGTTCTGCTGCTCGACCTGCGTCTGCGCGCTGCGGATGGCCCGCGTGACCATCTTGTGCTCGATCGGCACGTCGTCCGGCACGTTGAGACGGTTCATGACCATCTCGACCATGGACGCGTTGAACCGGCGCATCAGCTCGTCCTGCAGCGACAGGTAGAACCGCGACTCACCGGGGTCGCCCTGACGACCGGTGCGGCCGCGCAGCTGGTTGTCGATGCGACGCGACTCGTGGCGCTCGGTGCCGAGAACGTAGAGGCCGCCCGCGGCGCGCACCTCGTCGCCCTCGGCCTTGAGCTCGGGCTTCAGCTCCTCGGTGAGCTTCTTCCACGCGGCCTCGTACTCCTCCGGCGTCTCCACCGGGTCGAGCCCCTGCTCGCGCAGCTCGTGGTCCGCGATGATGTCCGGGTTGCCGCCGAGCACGATGTCGGTACCACGACCGGCCATGTTCGTAGCGACGGTGACAGCACCCTTGCGCCCGGCCTTCGCGATGATCAACGCCTCGCGCTCGTGGTGCTTCGCGTTCAACACCTCATGCGGAACGCCGCGCCGCACCAGCAGCTTCGAGAGGTACTCGGACCGCTCGACGCTCGTCGTACCGACGAGGACCGGCTGCCCCTTCTCGTGCTTCTCCTGGATGTCGTCCGCGACGGCCTCGAACTTCGCCTCTTCGCTCTTGTAGACCAGGTCGGGCTGGTCCTTGCGCTGCGCCGGGCGGTTCGTCGGAATGGGAACCACACCGAGCTTGTAGGTCTGGTGGAACTCGGCCGCCTCGGTCTCGGCGGTACCGGTCATGCCACCGAGCTTGGCGTAGAGCCGGAAGTAGTTCTGCAGCGTGATCGTGGCGAGAGTCTGGTTCTCAGCCTTGATCTCGACGCCTTCCTTGGCCTCGATCGCCTGGTGCATACCCTCGTTGTAACGACGCCCGGCGAGCACGCGGCCGGTGAACTCGTCAACGATCATGACCTCGCCGTTGCGGACGATGTAGTCCTTGTCCTTGGCGAAGAGCTCCTTGGCCTTGAGCGCGTTGTTGAGGTACCCGACGAGCGGCGTGTTGGCGGCCTCGTAGAGGTTCTCGATGCCGAGCTGGTCCTCGATGAACGCAACGCCCTGCTCGGACACACCGATCGTGCGCTTGCGCTCGTCCACCTCGTAGTGCGTGTCCCGCTTCATCCGCGGCGCGAGGCGCGCGAACTCGACGTACCACCGCGCCGACTGCTCGGCGGGCCCAGAAATGATCAGCGGCGTGCGCGCCTCGTCAATGAGAATCGAGTCGACCTCGTCGACGATCGCGAAGTTGTGCCCACGCTGCACGCACTCGTCCAGGCTCCACGCCATGTTGTCGCGCAGGTAGTCGAAGCCGAACTCGTTGTTCGTGCCGTAGGTGATGTCCGCGTGATAGGCCTCGCGCCGCTGCACGGGCGTCATCTCGGACAGGATCGCGCCGACCTTCAGCCCGAGGAAGCGGTGGATACGACCCATCCACTCCGCGTCGCGCTTGGCCAGGTAGTCGTTGGTCGTGACGACGTGCACGCCGTCGCCGGACAACGCGTTGAGGTACACCGGCATGACCGAGGTCAGCGTCTTACCTTCACCGGTGCGCATCTCGGCGATCTGCCCGAGGTGCAACGCCGCGCCACCCATGAGCTGAACCGGGTACGGCTTCTGCCCGAGCACGCGCCAGGCCGCCTCCCGCGCCACGGCGAACGCCTCGGGCAGCAGCTCGTCGAGGCTCTCGCCGTCGGCGTAGCGCTTCTTGAACTCTTCGGTCTTGGCGCGCAGCTCGGCGTCGGTGAGGTCGGTTACCTCGGGCTCGAGGTCTTTGATGTGGTCTGCGATCTTGCTCAGGCGCCTGAGCATCTTGCCCTCGCCGGCGCGGAGCAGTCGGGACAGCACCATCTCGGTTTGACCTCATTACCTCATCGCGACGCGCCCACCACGGGCGCCTTTCCCCTGCCCATCGTAGGCAAGTCGCCAAGGTGTGCGCACAGACACAGGCACATTGCGGCGCGTAGCCACACATGCCCAGGTCAGACGCCTTTCGCGCGCCCTCTCGCACCTCGGTCCCGCCTACCAGAACGCAGGAGCCCCGCCAAGGGTTCCGCCCCCACACGACGCGCGAAGCGCGAGCCACGGGAACGTACAGCTCGGGGGCCGGGAACGCACGACTCGCGACGCGAAGCGAGCAACCACCTACGGAACCGCCAGGCAAGCCGCGCGCCAGCGCACAAAACCACCAGGTGGTGGGCCCCTCCCGTCGCATCGCAGGCGAAGCCCTGCCGCATCCGAGACCCCAGGTCAAGCACGCTTTTCGCTTGACCTGGGGTCTCGGATGCGGCTGCCTCAGGTGCGATGCGA
>NZ_BSTQ01000003.1:518964-545519 GCF_030269605.1 Lentzea sp. NBRC 105346 | reverse complement strand
CAAGCCCCGACAACCCATCCGGCCAGGACCCGGCCGCCCACCAGGCCACACCACCACACCCGCCCCCCGACACCCCGTCATCCGCAAACAACGCAGGCCCAGCAAACCCAAGACAGCAAACAACAAAACGGGCCGCCGCTCACGCGACGGCCCGCTAGGGAACTCACCCCTGGTTAAAACACCAGCAAGCGGTCAGCGCTTGGAAAGCTCCCCCCATAGCGTTTGGTCACGGCTTGCGCGCGACCAGCAGGAGGTAGCCGATCTCGGGCGCGGCGTCGGCCTGCTCGGCCATCCGCTCGAAGATCTCCGTCCACTGCGGACCGAACTGTGCGGTCAGCTCGTGCTTCTTGCGCTCCAGCACCTTCGCGACCTCGGTGCGGGTGCGCTCCTGTGTCCTGCCGGTGATGTCGAGCAGCTCGGCGATCCGCAAGCCGGCGGCGGTGACGATGCCGGGGTAGTCGTCGATCTCGGCCATCGACGACTCCATGCCCGCCAGGTAGCCCTCCAACGCGGCGCGCTGCTCGGGTCCGGCGGGGTCGGCCTCGAAGAGGTCCGTCAACGCGACCCGGCCGCCGGGACGCAGCACGCGCTGGATCTCGGTGAGCACGTGCTTGCGGTCGGCCATGTGCATGATCGACTCCAACGCCCACGCCGCGTCGAACGACGTGTCCGCGAAGGCGAGCTCCATCGCGTTGCCGACCTGGAAGCTGACCAGGTGCGCGACGCCCTCCTCCTCCGCGCGCGCGTTGGCGCGCCGGACCTGCTCGGGGCTGACCGCGATGCCGATGACCTCGCACCCGGTCGCCTTCGAGAGCCGGACCGCGGGACGGCCGGTGCCGCAGCCGACGTCCAGCACGCGTGCCCCGGGGCCGACCTCCAGCCGTTCGATCAGCTGGTCGGTGAGGTTGTCGGTCGCCTCCTCGAGCGTGCTGCGGTCGTCCGGGCTGGGCCAGTAGCCGACGTGGCTGTTGTCCCCCATGACCTCCGCGAACCAGTCGACCGCCTGGTCGTAGTACTCGCCGACCTGCTCTGGCGTCGAAACCATGTGCCTTCCTTCCCCTTCGTTGCGCTCAGAGCGCCAGCCGGATTCCATAGCCGCGCAGCCATGCGTTGAGCTGCAACGGAAGTTCCACGTTCGCGCGCTTCGCCCAGCTGCCGCGCAGGCTCTCCGGGTCGGTCAGCACCTCGCGCGCCGCCCTCGGGTCGAGCAACGCCCGCACGGGCGCCCCGTCGTCGGCGAGCAGCGCGGCCCACTCGTCGCGCAGCGCCTGCTCGTACACCGGGTCCAGCGTCACCGGGTACGGCGTCTTGCGGCGTTCGATCACGCTGCGCGGCAACACGTCCGCGATCGCGGCTCGCAGCAGGCCTTTCTCGTTGCCGTCGAAGTTCTGCAGCGACCACGGGATGTTGTACGCGTACTGGACGAGCTTGTGGTCGCAGTACGGCATGCGCACCTCGAGCCCGACGGCCTTGAAGAGCCGTTCGGTGTGCGCGTTCTGGTTCTCCATGAAGTTCGTGATGTGCACCCAGCACAGCTCCTGCATGTGCTTCTCCTGCTCGGACGCGTCCGGCAGGTGCGGTGCCTTCGCGACGGACTCGCGGTAGCGCTGGGCCGCGTACTCCAACGGGTTCAGCTTCTTGAGCAGCCCCTGGTCGAACAGGCCGCAGCCCAGCCCGTTGGCGTCGTCGCGGACCACGCCGCGCGCGACCCACGGGAAGGTGCCCATTTTCGACTCGACCGGGTCGCGGTTCCAGGCGACGCCGTGGAACAACGAGTCCGCGGCCTCACCGGTCATCACGACCTTCGCGTGTTCGCCGACGCCGCGCGCCAGCAGGTACAGCGAGGTGTTCATGTCGCCGAGCGGTGTCGGGAAGTCCTTGGCGCGCAACACCGCCGCGCGTACGAGCGGATCGCTCAGCTCGGCTGGGTCGACCTGGACGGACGTGTGGTTTGTGCCCAGGTGCGCGACGACGTCGGCGGCGTAGGGCGCGTCCGTGGTGCGGCGGGTGTCCGTCGGCTTGAAGTTCTTGTCGTGACGGTGGAAGTCCAGGGTGAACGTGCGCAACGTCTTTCCCTGTTGCCGCAACACCTTCGATGCCAGGCCGGCGACGCCGCTGGAGTCCAGGCCGCCGGAGAGCAGCGTGCAGACCTCGACGTCCGCGACGAGGTTGCGGTCGATGCTCTCCTCGACGAGCCGCCGGATCGTCTCGACCGTGGTGTCCAGGTCGTGGACGTGTTCCTGTGCCTCGACCTTCCAGTAGCACTTCGTCGTGATGCCTTTTTGGTTGACACGCACCGAGTTGCCAGCGGGGACGCGGTGCATGCCGCGGAAGAACGCCATGTGCGGCGTGCCCGCGTACGTCATGACCTCGCGCAGCCCGTCCGCGTCGATCGCGGGGTCGACGTACGGGTGCGCGAGGATCGCCTTGGCCTCGGAGCCGAACAGCACGCCGTTCGGTGTCGGGTAGTAGAACAGCGGCTCGACGCCGAGGCGGTCGCGGACCAGCCAGAGCTCCTGACTCCGTTCGTCCCACACCGCACCGGCGAACGTGCCCTCCAGCCGGTGCACGCAGTCCGGGCCCCATTCCTGGAAGGCGTGCAGCAGCACCTCGGTGTCGCCGGCGCTGCGGAACCGGTGGCCGCGCACGGTGAGCTCGTTGCGCAGCGACTCGTAGTTGAGGATGGAACCGCTGTGCATGCCGACGAGCACGGTCTCGCCGTCGTGCTCCAGCGCGACCGGCTGGCGTCCGTCGGTGAGGTCGCACACCGCGAGCCTGCGGTGCCCGAACGCGGCGCTGCGGCCGGTCCACACGTGCTCGCCGTCCGGGCCGCGACAGGCCATCGTCGCGGTCATGGCGATCACCGTGGCGCGTTCACGCCGCAGGTCGCGCTCGTAGTCGATCCACCCAGTGATTGCCGACATGCCGGTCCTCTCAGTTCAGGGAAAGCACGCTCTTGAGCGCGCGGGCGAGTTCGTCGGCGGA
The DNA here is from genome assembly GCF_030269605.1 of Lentzea sp. NBRC 105346. Taxonomy (GTDB): domain Bacteria; phylum Actinomycetota; class Actinomycetes; order Mycobacteriales; family Pseudonocardiaceae; genus Lentzea. Next base: position 542,534 of record NZ_BSTQ01000003.1, on the reverse strand, counting down.
GGCGGCACCGGCGGGCCGCCACGCCACCACGCCGTCCGGCCGGACGAGCAAGGCTTCGGCGCCTTCGACCTTGTGCGCCTTGATACTCAAGCCTTCAGCGGCCTTGATCCACTCGTCGTTGCTCGCGATCAGCACGAAGCCGTCGCCGTAAAGGTCCCAAGTGGACTCGTCGTATGGCGCCCGGACGCCGGGTGTGCCGTCGATCTCGTTGGCCCACACGTCCTTTTCGTCGTTGTCGGGCACGATCGCGGTGGAGTGGTAGCGGCTGCCGAACCAGACCGTGGTGTCCGGGACGATCCGCGGGTCGGCGGGCGGCGGCTGCTCGTGCACCATGCGCGGCCGGTCGAGCGAGCGCAGCACGGCCTGCTCGACGATCGCCTCACCGGTCGGGCGGCGTTCCGCGTCGTAGGTGTCGAGGAGCGCCGGGCCGGCCTCGTTCCGCAGGACCGCCGCGATCTTCCACGCGAGGTTGTACGAGTCCTGGATGCCCGTGTTGGAGCCGAAAGCCCCGCTCGGCGGCATCACGTGCGCGGCGTCGCCGACGATGAACACACGGCGGTCGGAGAACCGGCCGGCGGTTCGTCCGGCGGCCTCCCACGGCATCGCGCCGATGATCTCGACGTCGAGGTCGGGCACGCCGGCGGCCGCTTTCACGAGCTGCGTGCAACGTTCGGTGGTGAACTCCTCGCCGGACTTCGGGTCGTACATGACGTGCAGCAGCCAGCGCTGGTCGTTGTCGATCGGCATCAACGCGCCGCGCAGTTCCTGGTTCATCACGTAGCACATGACGAACCTGCGGTCGCCGAGCTGTTCCTTCAGCTTCGCCTTGAAGTGGATGTTCATGTAGTTGCCGATGGGTTCGGTGCCCTCGAAGGAGATGCTGCACGCCTGCCGGATCCGGCTGCCGGGGCCGTCGGCGGCGATGAGGTACTTCGCGCGGACGGCCCGGTTGCTGAGTTTTGCCCTGACGCCTTGCTCGTCCTGTGTGAACGACAACAGCTCGGTGCCGAACTCGATCTTCGCGCCGAGCTCCTGGGCCTTGGCGCGCAACAGCGGTTCGAACTCGTCCTGGTGGCACAGGCACCAGCCGCTGGGCGTGAGGTGGCTCAGGTCGCCGCGGATGTCCATCACGTACTGCTCGCGCAGCTCGCCGATCTGTTTGCCGGCCAGGCTCTGCGCGGCGACGACGCCGGTGTTGTGTTGTAGGGCGCGACCCGACTCGGTGTTGCGGATCGCTTCTTCGAGCCCGACTTTGCGCATCAGTTCCATGACCGCGGGCGTGATGCCGCGTGCCCGTGGGTGTGGTGAGACGCCCTGGTGCTTTTCGACGAGCAGACAGTCAACACCCTGCTGGGCCAGGAAAACGGCCGCGGACAGCCCGGCGAGCCCGCCACCGACGATCAGTACCTCAGTCACCGTTCCTCCTTGAGATCGCGGTCAGGGTGGCGGGACCGGCTGGTGACGCACTCGATGTCCGATACAGGTCCAGGTACCGATCGAAGACGTCCGCGAAGTAGCGCGGCCCGAAGCCCATCCGTTCGGTCTGGGGCACGAGCGCTCTCAGTCGTGCGGTGCACACGCGGTAGTCGACGGGCCGGTCGACGAGGGTCCACTCGGCCTCGACGCCCAGCCGTCGCTGGATGTGGCCGACGATGTCCTCGGCGCTGGCGGAGTAACCCGAGCCGACGTTGACGACGCGGCCGCGTTGCCACTTCTGCACGAGCGTGTCCGTGATGGTGACGAAGTCGTCGGCGCCGATGATGTCGCGGTGCGCGCCTCGGTGAACCTGAACCTTGCCGGTCCTGATCTGCGCGACGAGTCCGGGCAGTAACTGGTGCTCGCGTTGGTGAGAACCTATAACGTGCGTGAGACGCAGTATCTGGTAATCCACACCGGACACTTCCAGCACACGTTCCAACGCCAGCTTGTGCCGGCCGTAGGGTGACGGCGGGAAGACGGGCCCGTCCTCGACGCCGAGGCTGCCGGGCGCGGAGTACATCGCGGCACTGGCCGACGAGAAGAAGACGAGCTTCTTCTTCGTTCTGATGCAGCTTTGGATCACGTCATAGACGAGCTCGACCTCGCGGCGGAACTCGTGCTCGTCGGTGACGCTGACGCTGGAGACCCCGGCGGCGATGACGACGACGTCCGGGTGCCGGTCGGTCAGCTGGGCGAGGTTCTGGGCGAGGAAGCCCCTGCCGATGACGTCCACGCACGCAGCTTCTGGAGCACACCTGTAGGACGGCTCGAACCCGGCTGAATGCCACCTGGTTCCCGCGCGGGGTTTTGCCTACAGTGTGTCGGGCCGTGGCATCGCGAACCACTGCTCTTGGACAGGGAGACTTCGCGATGCCGCATGCGCGCAACACCGACGTACTCATCATCGGCGCGGGCCCGGTCGGCCTGACCGTGGCGATCGAACTGGCCCGCAGAGGCATCGACTGCATGATCGTCGACCGCCGGGAGACCCCGCGTCCGGGCACGCGCGGCTGCACCGTGTGGCAACGAACCCTGGAAGTGTTCGGCCTGATGGGCCTGCCGGTCGCCGACTACCTGCGCGCCGGCACCCGCTACGTGCACCGCACGTACCACCTGCCCGGCTTCCCACCGTTGACGCACGACATGACGTCCCCGATCAGCCCGACGCCGCACCCGTTGATCATCGGCCAGCAGGACACCGAGCGAATGCTGCGCACACACCTGTCCGGCCTGGGCGTTTCCGTAGAACGAGGCCTAACCGCTTACTCCGTGACGCAGGAGTTAGAAGGTGTAACAGTAGGAATACGCTCTAACTCCGGTGAAGCATTCTCAGTGCGAGCCGGCTGGGTCGTAGCAGCGCAGGGCCCGCACAGCAGCATCCGCGACCTGCTGGGCATCCCGTGGCACAGCAAACGCTTCCCCGGCACGCAGATCATCCAGGTAGACGCGCGCGTCGAGGGCTCCCTCCCAGGCGACCCGTCGCACTGCCACATGCACCTGCACCCGGCCGGTTCCCTCGGCACCGCTCCCCTGCCCGACGGCAGGCTGCGCATCTACGCGGGTGTGCGCGACTTCGGGTTGGAGGGCGATCCGCCCATCTGGGAGCTGGAGGCCGCGGTCCGCACGATCACCGGCGCCGACGTTTCCCTGGCGGACGGCCGCTTCAACTGGCGGGTGCGACTGCACAACAGCGTGGCGGGCACGTTCAAAGCGGGCCGCTGCCTGCTGGCGGGCGACTCCGCGCACACCGTGATGCCGGTGACGGCGCAGGGCATGAACACGGGCATCCAGGACGCCTTCAACCTGGGCTGGAAGCTTGCCGCAGTGGTCGGCGGCGCTCCCGAGTCCATTCTGGACACTTACGCCCTAGAGCGCGAGCCCGTGGCTTGGGGCCTGGCCGCGCGCACCGCACGTTCGTACTGGGGCGGCGAGGGACCAACCCCCTCCTGGGATTCGCTCTATTCGCGCTTGCAGAACATCGGCGCCGCGCACACCGGCCTGCCGCTCGCATATCCCGACAGCCCACTGTCCGTCTCCGGCGACGGCGAACGTTTCCCCGACGCCCCGGTCCACCTGGGCGACCGCCCGACGACCGTGTACCGCCTGCTGGCATCGGGCGACTGGACCCTACTGGCGTTCCCACAGGAACCAGACGACGAGTCGCACGCCGAGTCAGCCGCCAAGCAGCTCGCGGTGGTGCAGCGGTTCGGCCAGGTGCGGGCGCGGGTCGTACACCAGCTCGGCCGGGTCGGCCCGATGGACCTCTACGACCTGGACGGCGCACTGCGGCGGTCGGCCGGGGCGCAGGACGGCGGGTTGCGGCTGATCCGGCCGGACGGATACGTCGCGCTGCGGACCTCGGACGTGCGGGGGCGGCACGTTGAGCGGTACCTGAACCGGGTTTTCGGTTCGCGGGCCTGGGATCCGATCGGCCGGTGAGGCCGTGGAACTGTCGGACCTCGGCGCTACGGTCGGCTGGGGGTGTGTCGCCGCGCGGTGGTTATGAGCCGCCCCCGTATCTCAGGCTAGCGACGGGGACCGACAGTTCCGGGGCCAGCGGTTTGGGGGCAACGTACGAGGCGGGGGCCGCGAAGGTACGGCTCGGAGGTCGGGAACGTACGACTCGGGCGGGGCGGTTGGTGTAGGCCCCGGATTGTCGGACCTTGGCGCTACGGTCGGCTGGGGGTGTGTCGCCGCGCGGTGGTTGTGAGCTGCCCCCGTATCTCAGGCTAGCGACGGGGGCCGACAGTTCTCGGGGCCAGCGGTTCTGGGGGTTGGGAAGGCAAGGCGCAGTGGTCGGGAACGTACGACCCCACGCGGGTTGGACGGGGCCGGGTCCGGCGATACGCGGAGCGCGGAGCGCGAGCAGAGTTGGGCAGCTGCGCGAGCGACGAGAAGGCGAGCACCTACGGGACCGGCAGCCAACGAAGCGACCACGCACGGGACCGGCAGCCAAAGAGGCGACCACGCACGGGACCGGCAGCCAAAGAGGCGACCACGCACGGGACCGGCAGCCAAAGAGGCGACCACGCACCCAGAGTGGGGCGCGTCTGGTGGGCACGTACGGAACGCGATTGGGGCTTGACTTGGGGTGCGGCGTGGTAGCCCTTGTTGGGCCGGCAGATCGTGCATCTGCCGGCGGAGCCGGCCCACCACGCCGCGAGGGGCCCCAAGTCAAGCCCCAATCGCGGCGCCGAAGGCGCCCCCGGAAGACGCAGCGCCCCACGACACCGGCAGCCGACAAAAGGCGACCACGCATGGCACCGGCAGCCGAGCTAGCAACCACGTATCGGCCGGCAGCCAAGCTGGCGACCACGCATGGCACCGGCAGCCGAGCTAGCAACCACGTATCGACCGGCAGCCAAGCTGGCGACCACGCATGGCACCGGCAGCCAAGACCAGGGCACGGAACCGGCAGCCATCGCCCGCCGCCAAGCAACCCCCATGACCCACACCGCCCTGGGTAAACACTCATGGACTGACAGATATTGAAATCTGTCAGTCGATGGGGCAAGCTTGTCCGTAGGGAAACCCCGAGCAAGCGAGGAGCACGGAAATGGACAAGCGTCAGCTGGGCACCCGCGGCCCCGTCGTCTCAGAGCTGGGTCTGGGCTGCATGGGCATGTCGGACCTCTACGGCCCCGCCGACGAGGCGGAAGGCATCGCGACCATCCACGCCGCGATCGACGCCGGGATCACGCTGCTGGACACGGGCGACTTCTACGGCATGGGCCACAACGAGCTGCTGATCCGCCGCGCCCTGGAGACCCGCAACCGCGAGGACGTCACGATCAGCGTGAAGTTCGGCGCCCTCCGGGACCCCGACGGCAGCTGGTGGGGCTATGACGGCCGGCCGGAGGCGGTGCGCAACTTCCTTGCGTACACGTTGAAGCGCCTGAACACGGATTATGTGGACGTCTACCGCCCGGCCCGCCTCGACCCGGACGTTCCGATCGAGGACACGATCGGCGCGATCGCCGAACAGGTCGACAAGGGGTACGTCCGGCACATCGGCTTGTCCGAGGTGGGCGCCGAGACGATCCGGAGGGCGCACGCGGTTCACCCCATCGCGGACCTGCAGATCGAGTACGCGCTGGTGTCCCGCGGGATCGAGGACGAGATCCTGCCGACGTGCCGCGAGCTGGGCATCGGTGTCACGGCGTATGGCGTCCTGAGTCGGGGACTCATCTCGGGCCACTGGACCGCAACGAACGGAAGCCGGGACTTCCGCGGTATGTCACCGCGCTTCCAGGGCGACAACCTCACGCACAACCTCGCCCTGGTCGACGGGCTCAGGAAGATCGCCGACGAGAAGGGCATCACGGTTGCGCAGCTGGCCATCGCGTGGGTCGCGCACCAGGGCAACGACGTGGTGCCGCTGGTCGGGGCGCGGCGGCGGGAGCGGCTCGCGGAGGCCGTTAAGGCCGCCGAAGTGACGCTGACGGACAATGACCTGAGCCGGATCGAACAGGTCGTGCCGCGGGGTGCGGTCGCGGGCGAGCGGTACGCGCCGGAACAGATGGCGCACCTGGACAGCGAGAGGTGACAAGTGGCGGAAGCGCTGACCGCGGAGCACATCCTCACGACGACTGAGGACGTGCTGCGGCGCTACGGGCCCGCCAAGGCCACCGTGGTCGACGTGGCGCGGGCGCTCGGCGTCAGCCACGGCAGCGTGTACCGCCACTTTCCGACGAAGGCCGCACTGAGGGAGGCCGTCACCGAGCGGTGGCTCGAGCAGGCGCACGCCGGGCTCAAGGAGATCGCCGAGAGCGACGCGCCCGCGCCGGAGAAGCTCAGGAGCTGGTTGCAGGCGCTGTTCGACGCCAAGCGCAAGAAGGCCCTCGGGGATCCGGAGTTGTTCGCGACGTTCGAGGTGCTCGCCAAGGAGAACAGCGACGTCGTCGCCGAGCACGTGCGTGAGATGGTGGAGCAGGTGGCGGCGATCGTCGGCGATCAGCGCACAGCTCAGGCCGTGTTCAACGCGACCGAGCGGTTTCACAACCCGGTGCACGCCGCGGACTGGGTTGAGGATGACGTTCAGGACAAGTTCGACGCCGTGTGCGACCTGGTGATCGCGGGCCTCGAGGCCTCATAGCCAGCCGCGCCGCCCCGCCTGCAGGCCCGCCTGGAAGCGGGTGCGCACGCCTAGTTCCGCCATGATTCGGCGGACGCGGCGCTGCACGGTTCGCAGGTGCCAGCCGAACTGTCTGGCGATCGCCTGGTCGGTCAGGCCGGCGGCCAGCAGCGTCAGCAGGCGGCGGTTGTCGGTGCCCTCGGACCCGGCCAGCGGTGTGGACGACGCCCAGATGCGGTCGAACAGGGTGCGCAGCGCGGTCAGCAGGGCCGAGGCGTGCACCACCAGCACGGAATCCGTGGTGGCCAACGAGATCATGCCGATCCGGTCGTCGGCCAGCAGGGCTTTCACCGGCACGCTGCCGATTCTGGCCTGCTCGCCGGACTCCACCAGTTCGGCGATCCGGTCGAGCATGCCGGGCATCTCGGCGACCGAGTGGTCGTAGACGGTTCGCGAAGGCACGCGGATTTCGTCCGGCGCCGGCTCGGTGAGGAACGGCGGGCGGTGCAGGCCGCACAGTTCGGCGCGGGCGGTGCGCTGGATCTGGCGCCAGCGGTGGAACACGGCGTCGGATCCGCGCACCACCTCGACCACCTCGCCGGGGCTCGCGCGGCGCGATCGGTAGCGGTCCACCAGCTGGCCGGTCAGCACGCGCGCCTGGCGTAGTTCCTCTTCCCTGGCACGAAAAAGTGCGTCCAGTGCCTCGTCTGGTGCGGCCGCCGTGTATCGGACGGGGCGGCCCGACAGCCGGATCGCGAGGCCCTTGGCGCAGAGGGCGGCGAGCGTGCCGTGCACGTTCGCGCCCAGCTCGCGGGCCGTGGCGGGCGGCCGGTCGACGAGCGTCTGCCAGAGGCGTTCCTCCGCCGGCGTCAGTCCGAGTATCTCGAACATGGCTCTCCTGCCGTATATGTGACAGTGCCGCATTTCGCCCGAAGGGCGAGTCTTCCGGAGCTGATCTCCCAGTGGAAGTCTTTGGTCCATACCAATATCCCGGTACGGACCGGAGGTATCCCTCGAAATGCGCACCCTGTTCTGCGCTGCGGCCGCCACATTGGTGATCGCCGCACAGCCCGCCACGGCGGCCGAATCCCGTGGCACCACAACGAATCCCCTGCAGCAACCGACGAGCGCGTCGCTGACGCTGGTCACCGGCGACAGAGTCGACTACACCGAACTACCCAACGGAAGACTCCAGGCGGCGGTCACGCCGGGGGAGGGGCGGAAACACGTCACCTTCGCGCGCCGGGCCGACAAGGACTCGCAGGGACGCCCGCGCCTCACCGTGATCCCGAGCGACGCGCAACGCTTGCTGGCGGCGGGCAAGCTCGATGCGCGGCTGTTCGACGTCATGGGACTGGTGCGCGAGCACATCACCGGCGAAGTCCCGCTCATCGTCGGGTTTCCGCCAGGCGTCCGGGCGACCGGAGGGGCGAAGATCCGGCGTGAGCTGCCCGCGATCAACGGCGTGGCGGTGACGGCACGGGACGGCTTCTGGTCGCAGGTCAAGGACACCGGCGCGAGGATCTGGTTGGACGGCAGGCGAAAGCTCGTCGACGAGCAGAGCAATGCCCAGATCGGCGTACCGGCGGCATGGCAGGCGGGCTACACCGGCAAGGGCGTGAAGGTCGCCGTGCTGGACACCGGCATCGACGCGACGCACCCCGACCTGGCCGGGAAGATCAGCGCACAGCAGGACTTCACGGAGACCGGCGTGAAGGACAACCACGGCCACGGCACGCACGTCGCCGCGAACATCGCGGGCACCGGCGCTGCCTCGGGCGGCAGGCACAAGGGCGTCGCGCCGGACGCGCAACTGCTCGTCGGCAAGGTCTGCGGCACCGACTACTGCGACGATTCCGCGATCCTGCAAGGCATGCAGTGGGCCGCGGACCAGGGCGCGGACGTCGTCAGCATGAGCCTCGGCGGCACCGACCGGCCTGGGCTCGACCCGCTGGAAGAGGCGGTCAACACCCTCACGGAGTCGACCGGCACGCTGTTCGTCATCGCGGCGGGCAACACCCCCGCCTACGAGTCGGTCGGCTCGCCGGCGTCCGCGGACGCCGCGCTGGGCGTCGGATCGGTCAACAAGAGCGACGCGATCAGCTGGTTCTCCTCGCGCGGACCGCGCGTGGGCGACGCGGCGTTGAAGCCGGACATCGCGGCGCCGGGCGAGGACATCATCTCCGCGCGGGCCGCGGGCACGTCCATGGGCACGCCGGTCGACAACAACTACACCGCCGCGAGCGGCACGTCGATGGCGACACCGCACGTGTCGGGCGCGGCCGCCGTGCTCGCGCAGGCGCACCCGGACTGGAAGGCCGGGCAGCTCAAGGCGGCGCTGACCACCTCAGCGCAGCCGGTCGAGGGCGACGTGTTCTCCCAGGGCACCGGCCGCCTCGACGTCGCGCGCGCCGTCACGACGACTGTCACCGCCACGCCGAGCGTGAGCTTCGGCCGGTTGAGCTGGCCGTACCCGAGCCGGCCCGTGGTCACCAAACCGATCACCTACGCCAACGACGGCAACGCGGCCGTGACGCTGGACCTCGCCACCGACACGCCGGGATTCACGTTGGGCGCCAAGCAGATCACGGTGCCCGCGCACGGCACGGCGAGCGTGGAGCTCACGCTCACCCCGTCGAACATCGCCGAACCCGGCTACCGAGGCGGGCGGGTCACCGCGACGAGCGGCGGCACGGTCGTACGCACCGCGTTCGGGCTCACCGCCGAACACGAGTCGTACAACCTGACCGTCGAGTACATCGGGCGCGATGGCAAGCCGGCGAGCCCGGACCTCGACCACTTCATCTCGATCTACAACCTCGCCGACCTCGGCATCCTGGACTCCGGCCCGCTGGTCGGCGGCACGGCGGTCACCCGGCTGCGCAAGGACGACTACCGGATCGACGCCAAGATCGGCACCGCTGGCACGCCGACGAGCTGGACGACCGTGGTGACTCCGAAGTTCACCCTCGACCGCGACAAGACCATCGTGGTGGACGCACGCGGCGGCCGGAAGATCAGCATCCAGACCGACAAACCCGACGCCGTCGCTGACGGCCTCAGCACCAGTTCGCTGGTGAAGTCGGACCTCGGCTGGCTGCACGTCAGCCACGCGGTGTACGACAGCGATGACAGCTACGCGGTGCCGTTGAAGGACAGTGCGGACCAGCTGGACTTCGGCATCGACGCGACGCTGCGGTCGCCGGACGGCGCCAAGGATCCCTACACGTACTCGCTGGCGTACCCGTTCGCGGGAGAGGTCCCGGCGGCGCTGACGTTCCGCGTGCGGGACAAGCAGCTCGGCCGAGTCGACCACCGGTATCGCGGCCAGGACGTCGACTCGCGCGCGTTCCGGTTCGCGTTCACGTTCTACCTGCCACACCAGTGGGTCGGCCTCGGCACGATGTGGGTCGAGGTCGAGACTCCGGGCCGCCGCACGGAGTTCTTCTCTCCGGGCATCGACTGGCTCAACCTGATGCGGCTGATCCCGCGTGAGGGCGGCATGCCGAGCCCGGCGCTGTTCGGCGGTACCGAGAACTACACCGCGGGCTCGGTTTCCAAGCAGGACTGGAACAGCGCGGTGTCCGGCCCGGAGATGAACATCGTCCAGAGCGGTGGCGTCGCGAGACGGGGCAACGACCTCGGCGTCATCGTGCCGCTGTTCGTCCCCGGCGGCAGGCAGAACTCCATCGCCGATCCGGGGCTGGAGCTCGCCCAGGCGCAGGGGAGCGTGACACTGTCCGCGGGCGACTACAGCCGGACGTCCGAGCAGTACATGACGTTCTTCAGCGTGCCGGCCGACGAGCGCACGTACACGTTGAACGCCAAAGCGAAGCGCGACGTGCGCTGGGCCAGGCTCAGCACGGCCGTGGATGCGACGTGGACGTTCCGGTCGAAGACCGTCGAGGGGAACGCGTTCGAGTTCCTGCCGCTCGTCACCGCGCGGCTGCACGGTGTGGATCTCGACGACTACAACCGGGCCAAGGCGTTCTCGTTGTCCCAGTTCAAGATTCAGGTGGCGACGCAGACGAGCGCGATCCCGGCGGCGATCAGGACCGTGTCGCTGGAGGCGTCCTACAACGACGGAAAGTCGTGGTACCCGATGTGGGTGCGCGGAAAGTCCAGTGTGGACACGTGGGACGCCGTCGTGGTCAACCCGAAGATCGAGGACACCACCGGCTACGTCTCACTGCGCGTGAAAGCCGGTGATGTCAACGGAAACACCGTCGACCAGACCGTGATCCGGGCGTACGCCCTCAAGTGAACAGTGGGGGTGGAAGCGATCGCCTCCACCCCCTCCCCCCGGCTACGTGGTCGCAGTGGTCACCAGGGCGTTGCCGCTGCCCGTGCGGCCCGTGACCGTCAGGGGAGCGCCCTCGATGGGCGAGTTCGACACGTCCAGGTCGGACCGGGCCTGACCGGCGCTCGACATCAGGTCGACGCGAGCCGCCACACCGGGCCGGATGCCCACCCGGATCTGCCCGGACCCGGTACCCAGCTGGATCTCGCCGGCCGCGGCGTCGGCCACGGTCAGGTCGCCGGACCCGGTGCGCACCATGACGTCCGACGCCACGGCGCCCAGCCACACGTCGCCGGTGCCGGTGATCAGCACCGTGTTGCCGCCGACCGACGACACCTCGACGTGGCCGCTGCCGGTCTTCACCCGCACGCCGGCGAGCATCGTGCCGAGCCGGACCGTGCCGGACCCGGAGTTGACCTTCGCCTCGCCCTCCGCGCGGTCGGCGGACACGTTGCCGGTGCCGGTGTTGAGGTCCAGCCGTCCCGCCGAGCCGGTCACGGTCACGTCCGCCGCGCCCGTCCGCGTCGTCACGTGCGACCCCGCCTGCGCACGCACGGTCACGGCCAGCGGCACCGTGCGCAGCGGCAGAGCCTTCGACGACTCGACGCGCAAACGGTTGCCCAGCAACTCGATCCGCGCCTGGCGGACGGCCTCCTCCGGTCCGGCCGGCATGTCCGCCCCGGACCCGAACTGCCCGCTCACCCAGGACAGCAGCCCGCCGAGGCCCTCGGTCCACGAGTTGCCCGCGGACGGGTCGTGCCGCAGTTCGACGTGCACGCCCGGATCGTCGGACAGGATCACCTGCACGCGGCCGCTCATCAGCGACACGTCGATCTCCGCCGGCCCCGTCAGGTCGAAGCTCTGCTGCCTGCTGACCCCGGTCTCGCCTGTCTCGGTCATCGTCACCCCTGAACCCATCCGCGGACGCGCGAGGAACCCGCGCCGCCGCTCCACCCCTTGTTGTGGTGCTTGTGGTGCTTGCTGTGCACGGCCCCCTGCACCGCGGACGCCACGAAGGAGTTCAGCGACACCCCCTGTGCCGCCGCGGCCGCCTCGGCCTTCGCCTTCAAGTCGTTGATCATCCGCAGCGTGATGCGGCTGATGTCACCCGTGGCGTCACTCATCGGCACCTCCTCCTGTGGAGCCGGCTCCGGCTCCGGTGCGGACGAGCCGGTGACGACCACCTGCACGTCCCTCCCGTCGAGTCGCACGTCCACGACGTGGCCTTCCAGCGCGGCGGTTACCTCCGCGGCCAGGTCGGACAGTGCGTTCATGATCGCCAGTCGCGCGGCTGGCTCGAGCGCTGCGGACAGCAGTGCGGCGGTCCTCCGGGTGGTCTCGTCCCCCGCGGAAGCCGCCGTCGCGAGGTCCTCGCGCAGTGACGCGATGTACGGCGACAGATCCATGACACCACTGTGACGTCACTTCTGACGTCAGTCAAGTGTCACGTGCGTCGACTTGAGCGGCACGGGTTCGTTTCGCCGGGAATTGTCAGAGGCCGTTCGTACGATCGGTCGCATGGTGCTTGATCCTGATTCGAACCTCATCGCCGGCGAGACGCGTGCCGATCTGCTCCTCGCTCTGAGCTACTTCCAAACGACAGAGCCGTCACAGGAAGGTCGGATGAGCTTCACCGGTGATGTGCCAGGTGACGTCGCTCTACCTCTGGTGCGGGCGCTCAAGCGGATAGAAGCGCAGCAGCTGCTCCGGGAAGCGGATCTCGTCGACGTCGGGGAGGGCCCTCGCTCGTTGGAGGAGCGGCAGGGCGCGGCGCTTGCGGAGCTCATCGACAGCCTCGCCGCGACTGCCGGTTAGTGTCTCGAGGCATGCCGAAGGTGCGGTTGATCGCCAAAACCGAGTTCCTCGCCCCGGACGACATCCCGTGGGACACCGACGCCGACGGCGGTGAGGCGCTCGTCGAGTTCGCCGGCCGCGCCTGCTACCGGTCGTGGGACAAGCCCAACCCGAACACCCGGACCAACGCGGCCTACCTGCGGCACCTGATCGAGGTCGGGCACCTGGGCGCGTTCGAGCACGGCAGCGCCACGCTCTACCTCACCGACGTGCCGCGCGGCCTCACCCACGAGCTGGTCCGGCACCGGCACTTCTCGTACTCGCAGCTCAACCAGCGCACCGACCCGACGGACGTGGTCGAGCCCGAGCTGATCGCGAACGACCCGGGCCTGCACGCGAAGTTCGTGAAGGCGACGGAAGCCAGCCTCACCGCGTACCACGACCTGGTGGAGGAGCTCGAACGAACGGTCACCGGGCGGCGGGCCCGGCAGATCGCGCGCAGCGTGTTGCCCAACGCGACCGGCACCGAGATCGTGGTGACGGGCAACTACCGGTCGTGGCGGCATTTCATCGCGATGCGCGCCACCGAGCACGTGGACGCTGAACTGCGTGCGCTCGCGGTCGCCTGCCTGCGGGAACTCCGCGAGCACGCGCCCGGCGTGTTCGCGGACTTCGTAATTTCGACTCACCCGGATGGCACAGAAGTTGCCTCCAGCCCGCTCGTCACTGAAGGCTGAGCCCATGAAACGGCTCATCGTCGACGTTCGCCCCGGCGAGTACACGGTCATGCGCCTCGCGCCGGACGCCGCCGTGCCGTCCGGGCTGCTCGACCTGACCGACTGCCTCGTCTCCGTCACCCGCACGCCGGACGAGCTGTCGATCATCTGCCCGGCGGAGGCCGCCGTCGCCCAAGACGCGGCGTTCGAGCTGGGCTGGCGGCTGCTGACCGTGCGCGGGCCGCTCGAGTTCACGCTCACCGGCATCATGGCCGCGCTCGCGGGCGAGCTGGCCGCCGCCGGGGTCACGCTCTTCGCGGTGTCCACTTATGACACCGACCACCTGCTGGTGAAGCAGGCCGACCTCGGCCGCGCCGTGCTCGCGCTGCGGGCCGCGGGTCACGAAACGGTTGTTCCGCAGGAACCGAATACCTCGCTGCGTGGTCTGAAGTAGCGTTCATCGCCCCGACCCAGGTTCGTCTGTAGGAGAGCAAGTGCACGGACAGGCTGTGGAACCGCGCGTCATCGCGGGCAGGTACGCGCTCCTGCAGGAGCTCGGTCGTGGTGGCATGGGCGTCGTCTGGCGCGCACAGGACCGGGTCATCGGCCGCCAGGTCGCGATCAAGGAACTGCACTTCCCTGAGAGCGTGCCGCTCGAGGAGCGCCGCGTCATGGAGGAGCGGGTGCTCCGCGAGGCGCGCACCGCGGGCAAGCTCAACGACCCCGGTGTCGTGACGGTCTACGACGTCGTCGCCGAGAACGGCGTGCCGTGGATCGTCATGGAACTGGTCGAGGCCGCGACGCTCGCGACGTTGATCAGCGCGCAGGGCCCGATGCCGCAGCACCAGGTCATCTCGATCGCGCAGCAGGCGCTGTCCGCGCTGGAGTGCGCGCACCAGGCCGGGATCGTGCACCGCGACGTCAAGCCGGGCAACCTGATGATCCGTCCGGACGGCCGGCTGAAGCTGCTGGACTTCGGCATCGCGCAGCAGCACGACGACCCGCGCCTCACGACGAGCGGCAGCCTGATCGGTTCGCCCGCCTACATGTCGCCGGAGCGGCTGCACGGCCACGACGCCTCGCCCGCGTCGGACCTGTGGGCGCTGGGCGCCACGCTCTGCTACGCCGTCGAGGGCTGGAGCCCGTTCGAGCGCTCGTCCACGGCGTCCACGCTGCAGGCGATCATGAGCGAGACGCCGCGCCTGACGAAGGCGCACGGCGTGCTCGGCGCGGTGATCATGGGTCTGCTGATCCCGGACCCGAACGCGCGGCTCAGCGCGGCACAGGCCCGCGCGATGCTCAGCAGCATCGGCAACCAGCCGACCCCGCCGCAGGGACTGCCGCCCTCGGCGACCGCGCCCTACCAGCACACTCAGCAGGTCGCCGCCGCCGACCCGGCGAAGAAGAAGCGCAACCGCATCCTCGCGATCGTCGCGGCCGCGGTGATCGCGATCGGCTCGTTCGTCGGCGGCATCTACACCTACCGCGCGTTCGACACGCCCGCCGCGGCGAAGACGGCGCTGACGTACGGCGAGACCGGCGACATCCCGGTGTTCGACATGTACAGCGAGGGCCAGTGCGCCGACGGTCAGCTGACGCAGGGCAAGCAGATCACCAACGACAGCCGCGTCAACGACTGCTCCGAGCCGCACGACTTCGAGGTGTTCGACACGGTCGGCACGTTCGACGAGAACTCCTCGCTGCCGAGCGTGTCCTACCCGACGAAGGAGTCGCTGACCTCGCTCGGTGTGGCCCGCTGCCAGCTGACGTTCGACTCGGCGCTGGTCAAGGACGAGGGCAAGAGCGATCTCAAGATCACCGTGCTGGTGCCGACGCAGGCGGCGTGGGACGAGAAGAACTCGCAGCGCAAGATCTTCTGTGTGGCCTCCCACAACAGCGGCTCGAAGCTGGATAAGACCGTCCTGAACAAGAAGAATTCATAGGTATGGGTCTAGCTCGCGAGGAACGCCGTCTCCTGGTCGATCTGCTCACCGAGGTGGGGCCGGACGCGCCCACCCTGTGCGATCCGTGGAAGACACGAGACCTCGTGGCGCACCTGGTGATCCGGGAGCGGCGGTTCGACGCCGCTCCGGGCATCGTGCTCAAGCCGTTCGCCGGCTACACCCAGCGCGTTCAGGACGAGTACGCGAAGAAGGCGTGGAGCGAGCTGCTCGACGAGCTGCGCAGCGGCCCGCCGTTCTGGTCGCCGTACTCGATCGGCGTGCTGGACGAGCTCGGCAACACCGTCGAGTTCTACGTGCACCACGAGGACGTCCGGCGCGCCGTGCCGGACTGGGAGCCACGTCCGGCGGACGCGCGGCGCGACAAGGCGTTGTGGCGCGCGCTGCCGCACACCGGGCGGCTGAACTACCGCAACAGCCCGGTCGGCGTCGTGCTGCGCCGTCCCGACGGCGAGCAGGTGACGGTCAAGCACGGCGCCAACGGCGTGGTGATCACCGGCGAACCCGGTGAGCTGCTGCTTCACGCTTTCGGGCGAGACCAGGCGCGGATCGAGATCAGCGGGAGCGACGACGCCGTGTCAGCGGTCAAGGCGCTGAACCGCGGAATCTGACTTCGGGGTACTTTCTGCGCATGTCTGCAAGCCCGTTCGCCACGCCGAACCGCCCGTTCGGCCGTGTGCTCACCGCCATGGTCACCCCGTTCACCACACAGGGTGCGCTGGACCTCGCCAAGGCGCAGGAGCTGGCGAAACAGCTGGTGGACCAGGGCAACGACGGGCTGGTCGTGAACGGCACGACCGGAGAGAGCCCGACGACGTCGGACGCGGAGAAGGCCGACCTGCTGCGCGCCGTCGTCGAGGCGGTCGGTGACCGCGCCACCGTCGTCGCGGGCACGGGCACGTACGACACCGCGCACAGCGTTCACCTGATCCAGCAGGCCGAGAAGGCGGGCGCGCACGGCGCGCTCGTCGTCACCCCGTACTACTCCAAGCCGCCGCAGGCCGGCCTGCTCGCGCACTTCACCGCCGTCGCCGACGCGTCCGGCCTGCCGATCATGCTCTACGACATCCCGCCGCGGGCCGTGGTGCCGATCGAGGTCGAAACCCTGTTGCGCCTCGCGGAGCACCCCAGGATCATCGCCGTGAAGGACGCCAAGGGCGACCTGCACGCGGGCAGCCGCGTGATCGCGGGGACCGATCTCGCCTACTACTCCGGCGACGACCCGCTCAACCTGCCGTGGCTCTCCGTCGGCGCGGTCGGGGTCGTCAGCGTGATCGGCCACTTCGCGGCCGACCGCCTGGCTTCGTTGATCGAGGCCTTCGAGGACGGCGACATCCGCCGGGCCCGCGAGATCCACGAGTCGCTGCTGCCGCTGCTGCGACCGTTCCGCCGGGTTCCCGGCGTCACCTACACCAAGGCGGCACTGCGCCTGCGCGGTCTCGACGTCGGAGATCCGCGCCTGCCACTGGTGCCCGCCACAGCCGAAGACATCGAGGCCATCGCGGCCGAACTTGGAGTCAACGCGTGACCGTATCCACCCAACTCCCTCCCGCACTGCCGGAAGGCGGCCTGCGGGTCGTCGCACTCGGCGGGATCGGCGAGGTGGGCCGCAACATGACCGTCTTCGAGCACGCCGGCCGGCTGCTCGTCGTCGACTGCGGCGTGCTCTTTCCCGAAGACGACCAGCCGGGCGTCGACCTGATCCTCCCGGACTTCCGGGCGATCGAGGACCGGCTCGACGACATCGACGCGCTGGTGCTGACGCACGGCCACGAGGACCACATCGGTGCCGTGCCGTTCCTGCTGAAGCTCCGCCCCGACCTGCCAGTGGTGGGATCGAAGTTCACCCTGGCTCTGCTGGCGGCGAAGTGCAAGGAGCACCGCCAGAACCCCCAGCTGGTGGAGGTGCGTGAAGGCGAGCACCGCACGTTCGGGCCTTACGAGCTGGAGTTCTTCGCCGTCAACCACTCCATCCCGGACGCGCTGGCCGTGGCCATCCGCTGCGCGGCGGGTCTGGTGCTGCACACGGGTGACATCAAGCTGGACCAGCTGCCGTTGGACGGCCGGCTCACCGACCTGGCCGGATTTTCGCGACTCGGCGACGAAGGTGTCGACCTGTTCCTCGTCGACTCGACCAACGCCGAGGTCCCCGGCTTCGTCGTACCGGAGCGCGAGATCGGCCCGGTGCTGGAGAACGTGATCCGCAAGGCGAACCAGCGCGTCATCGTCGCCTGCTTCGCCTCGCACGTGCACCGTGTCCAGCAGGTGCTCGACGTCGCCGTGCAGTACAAGCGCAGGGTGGCCCTCGTCGGCCGCTCGATGGTCCGCAACATGGGCATCGCCGCCGAACTCGGGTTCCTCAACGTCCCGGACGGCCTGTTCGTCGACCTCGACGAGGCCATGCGGATGAACGAGGACGAGGTCCTGTTCGTCTCCACGGGTTCGCAGGGCGAGCCGCTGTCGGCGTTGTCGCGCATGGCCCGCGGCGAGCACCGCCAGATCTCGATCCGCGAGGGCGACACGGTGATCCTGGCGTCATCGCTGATCCCGGGCAACGAGAACGCTGTCTTCAACGTGGTCAACGGCCTCGCGAAGCTCGGCGCCAACGTGGTGCACCAGGGCAACGCCAAGGTCCACGTCTCCGGCCACTCGCCGGCGGGCGAGCTGCTGTTCCTCTACAACGCCGTGCGGCCCTCCAATGTCATGCCGGTACACGGCGAGTGGCGCCACCTGCGCGCCAACGCGGCACTGGCCGTCGCGACCGGCGTCGCCGAGGATCACGTCGTGATCGCCGAGGACGGTGTCGTCGTGGACCTCGTCGACGGCAAGGCCGCCATCACCGGGCGCGTCGTCGTCGGCCACGTCTACGTCGACGGTCTCTCCGTCGGTGACGTCGGTGAGTCCACGTTGTCCGATCGCCTGGTGCTCGGCGAGGGCGGGTTCATCGCGATCAACGTGGCGATCGAGTCCAGCTCCGGTCGCGCGGTCACTCAGCCCACCGTCTCCGGACGCGGGTTCTCCGACGACCCCAAGGCGCTGGACGAGGTCGTTTCCCTGGTCGAGATGGAGTTGTCGCGGACCGAGGCCGAGGGGATCACCGACACGCACCGCGTCGCTCAGGCCGTGCGGCGCGTCGTGGGTCGCTGGGTGGCCGAGAAGTACCGCCGCCGGCCGATGATCGTGCCGACCGTCATCCCGGTCTGAGGTGGTCAGCGACCTCGCCACGCGAGTGGCGAGGTCTGCAGGGCCGCGTCCGCAATGCGTTGCGCCGCTTCCGTGCGCAACGCCTTGTAGGACGTGTCGATCCACCCCTGCACCGTGGTGAAGCCGTTGGACCGGTACTCGAGTGCCTGAACCAGGCACTCGAGTTTGTCCGCGTCCTTGGCGCAGTGTGACTCGACCGTCTCCTGTGCCTCGTATTCCTGAACGGCTTCCTGCACCGACTTGCGCATGCCTTCGGGCAGCCGGGCGGTCTGGTCCGCGGTGATGGCCTCGTTCGACGGGCTGCTGCCGAGGTAGGGCTTCGCGGTGTGCGGGATGTCGCCGATCCGCGTCTCCTGCGTGTCGTGCCAGAGCGCGAGGAACGACGCGCGCGCGGGATCGGCGTTCTCCAGTGAGGCGATCATCGCGGCGAGCTGTGCGACGCGAAAGCTGTGGTCCGCCACCGACTCCGGGTCGCGCACCCCGGCGTGCCACCACCCGGTGCGACGCATGCGCTTCAGCACACCCATCTCGAAGGCGAAACTCGCGACGGCCTCGAAGTCTTCTGCCACGGATCCTCTTTCAGCGTTGGGCCAGCCGCACGGCGTAGGCGATGTCGCTCAGCTCGCGTCGCGTGTCTGCGGACAGGTCGTCATCCTCGTCAAGTCGGCCGATTGCCGCCACCACCTCCGTGCACAGAGGCGGCCGGCTCTGCAGCAACCATGGCTGGGCCAGGAGTAACGCCCACGCGGTGTGCACGTTCAGCTCCACCTGACCCGAGTTCGGTCGAAACCTTTGCAGGAGCTCGGAAAACGGGCGCGCGCCGGGCCAGTCGGCGGGATCCGTGGCTGTCATGAACGCGTCGTCGGCCTGGACCGAGTCGATCTCGCCGGTTCCGTCCGGTTCGCACGAACGACCGCAGCGGTTCTCGATCGCCGATCGAACTCGTCGCTATCGCTGACGAGCGGACCTCCACCCACAACGGAACCTCGCCCAGGCGTGTGGCATTGCGGATCGCGCGAGGCTGCTCGGTGCGCAATCGGTCGGCCGAGGCCGGTCGGCGGTCGAAGCCCAACAGGTAGATCGCTTGGCGGCGCAGGAGCGCCGTGTCGTCCCGCCTCGTGTCTGCGGTCATCAGTAGGTGGACGAAAACTGGTCGCGGTCGTTCGCGGACAAGACCGGGTGTATGGGAGCAGGTGCGCGGCGCGGCAGCGCATCGAGGAGGCTGCGAAGTGATCAGGTTCGTCAGACCGCGTTGGTGCACCGACATCCCCAGCGGGTGTGCGGAGACCAGGCGATCGCCTGCCTCGACCGCGTCGGCGATCACGAGGTCGGCTTCGAGTGCGTGGCCGAGGGTGTCGATGGCGGCACGATCGGCGCCGGCCCAGCGCAGGCGGGCGCGCAGCCGGAGGAGATCCGCTGTGCGCACGGCAGTCAGCGGGCGTCGTCCGCTTTCCCACCCTTGGACGGTGGCGAGGTCGACCTCCAGACGCTCGGCGAGACCGGCCTGCGTCAGCGGCACGGATTCGCGGACGAGCTTGAGCACGAAGCCGGACACGACCGCGCGGCAACGTGCGGCACCCGTACCGCCGTGCGGTGCTCGACCGGTTCCGGTCACTGCGATGCCTTCGTGGCTGACGGCGTTGAGCCGAACTAACCCGTACCACGGGTTAGTTCGACTCCTGACGGGGAAAGCCTAGCTTTGCCTCGGTCGTGGTCAAACGACCTCAGCGGGTGAACCTGAGGTGCTGGTGAACGTGGAGAACACTTCGTTGGCGGCCCTGCTGGACCTCGTGTCCACGGGGTTCCGAATGTTCGTCGTCGGGGACCCGGCGGGACCGGATGCGGTGGTGTACGTCCGTACCCGCCGCGAACTGCGGGACATGATCGTGGTGCACGGTCCGGACGAATGCGAAGCCGTGCGGATGATTCACCGGGCGATGACGCGTCAGGTGGAGGGAACAACGCCGGAAGTTGTGGCCACCGTGCTCGGCTGGCCGTGCTGACAGACCCACTGTGACCACAACGTATGTGTGTCGATCACTGAAAGGTCTTGCGCTCACGGCCCATAGCTGGCAGAACCGTGACTGCTCGGTAGGACACGGTTGGGGGCGCAGGCGTGCAAGAGGTGAAGGTCCAAGAGGACGCGGTGACAGCCGTGCTGCGGCTGGTCGCTGAAGGGTTCCGCCCGTTCGTGGTGGGGGACCCGGCCGCGCCCGACTGCCTGGTGTACGTGCGTGCGGCGGCGGGTTTGCGGGACATGGTCAAGGTGCACGGGCCGGAGGCGGCCGAGGCGGTGCGGATGGTGGGCACCGGGATGACCCGGCGGGCCGAAGGCGCGACCGCGGAGGTCGTGGCCGCGGTGCTTGGTTGGTCGATCTGCGAATAACGCCGAACAACGCGGCGAGAGTTCTATACGCTGCGTGGCGTGTTGCTTGCTCTCGGTTCCCTGATGGCCGGAACCGTGCTGGTGATCGTCGGGTTGCTGCCGGTGGGCAAGATCGGCGCGCAGCAGCGGATGATGGCGGTGCTCGCGTGCGGTTCGCTCGTGATCCAGAGCGATTTCATCGGCCCGAAGCCCGCCGAGTGGGTCTCCACGACGCTGCACGTGATGCTGGTGGTCGGTGGTGGGCTCCACTTCCTGCGCACGCTGCAGGCGTCTGCCAAACACAAGCGGGGTGAGGATCCCGAGCAGGCGATCGACGACGGCCTCGCGGGGCTCGGGCTGATTCGCGCGTTCGACCGCAACGGCGACGTCAAGTCGTTGGACGCCGGCATCGAGAAGATGCGGCGGGCGGTGCGCGCCGGGGCCGGCACCGAGGATGGCGTGGTGTACGCGGCGAACCTCGCGATGGCGTTGCGCGGGCGGTACGAGCGGTTGCGCGATCCGGCCGACCTCGACGAGGCCATTGAGGTCGCACGAAAAGAGCGCTACGCGCATAGTCCGCGGTTGGGTGGGTTGCTCGCGCAGCTGAGTAGCGCGTATCGGGTGCGGCATGACCACTTCGGCGACATCGGGGACCTCGACGCGGCCCTCACGTTCGGCCGGGAGGCCGTCAAGATCGCCGCGCCGCAGGATCGGGCGTCGTGCCTGAGTGAACTGAGTGCCGTGCTGGTCAGCCGGTACGAACGGACGCGCGAGGCAAAGCATCTCGACGAGGCGATCGACGCGCTGGAGCGGGCGCATCGGGAGACGCTCAAGGGGAACGTCGTGCGCACTGCGCACCTGACGACGTTGTGCTTCCTGCTGGTGAAGCGGGGCGACTTCGAGCGTGCAGTGGAGGTGGGCCGGGAGGCCGTGCGGCAGGTCAAGCCCGGCTACCGGCTCTTCGATCTCGCGCACAACAACCTGGCGCTGGCGTTGCAGCAGACCGAGGATCTCGAGGAGGCCGTCGAACGGGCGCGCACGGCCGTGCGGAGCGTGGCGCCCGACGATCCCGGACGTGCCACGCACCTGGCGAACCTCGCGATGGCGTTGAGCCGGACCGGTGACACGAAGAACGCCTTGGAGTACGCCAGGAACGCGGCGATGGTGCCCGCGTCCGACATCGTCACGAAGGTCACCGCGGGGCTCGTGTGGAGCGAGATCGCGGCGTCGGCGGGGGAGTACGCGCAGGCCGTCGAGGCGTTCGAGCGCGTCATCGAGTTGTTGCCGCGCCTGGCTTCCCGGGCGTTGCGGCGCAGCGACCAGGAACACCTGCTCGGCCGGTGGGCGGGCATCGCGGTGACCGCGGCGTCCTGCGCCGTCGCGGACGGACGGCCCGAACACGCGGTGGCGTTGCTGGAGCAGGGGCGCGGCGTGCTGCTGTCGCGGGCGCTCGACGAGCGGGCCGACCTGCGGCGGGTGCCGCAGCAGTTGGCGGCCGAGTACGAACGGCTGCGCGACGCGCCCGCGGACGACATTCCGAATCGCGGGCGGCGTGAACTGGCCGCGCAGTGGGACGACGTGGTGGAACGCATCCGCGCGGAGGTTCCGGACTTCGCCCGGCCGCCTGGACTGCCCGCGCTGCTCGACCAGTCCGAGGCCGGGCCGGTCGTCTACCTCAACGTCAGCCGGTACCGGTCCGACGCGGTCATCATCGAGAACCGTCGCGTTAGGACGGTCGAGTTACCCGGCGTGTCACCGGAATCCGTCGCCACGCAGGTCCGCCGGCTCACCCACGAGGTCGATCCGGACAAGCAGCGACAACTCCACGAGGTTCTCGCCTGGATTCGCAACACGCTGACCGACCCGGTCCTGGACACGCTCAACCCCGAGCGCGTCTGGTGGGTGCCGACCGGGCCGCTCGCGCTGCTGCCGATCCACGCCGCCGCGTTGGACCGGGTCGTTTCCTCTTACACCCCAACGGTTCGCGCACTGGTCGACGCACGAAACCGCAAGCACAACGGCAAGCCGAAGAGCCCGCTCGTCGTCGCGGTGGGCAACGCGCCAGGTGCCGACCCGTTGCCGAACGCGCGTCCCGAGGCCAACGTCGTGCGCAAGGCGTTTCCCGGAGCGCGCGTGCTCGCCAACCGGGAGGCCGGCAGGGACCGGGTCGTCACGCAGCTGCGCGGCAGCGCGTGGGTGCACTTCGCGTGTCACGCGCGGATGGACCTCGACAGCCCGTCGCGCGGGCGGTTGTTGCTGGCGGACGGGGAACTCACGGTCCTGGACGTGTCCGCGCTGGATCTGCCGAAGGCGGAGCTCGCCTTCCTGTCGGCCTGCGAGACCGCGCATCCCGGCGCGTTGTTCGACGAGGTCATCACGCTCGCGTCCGCGTTCCGGCTGGCCGGGTTCGCGCACGTGATCGCGACGTTGTGGCCCGTGCGCGACCGGGTCGCGCCGGCCTACGCCGCGGACGTGTACCGCTTGCTGGCCAACAGGAAGTCACCCGCGCAGGCGGTGCACCGCGCCACCCTGAACGCACGCGAGAAGTACCCGAACCTGCCCGTGCTGTGGGCGGGGCACGTTCACGTCGGGCCCTGATCGGTCGGTGCGGCAGTGGGTTCCGCGACGCTGTCGGTCGGCGTGTACCTCTGCCCGTGCGTTCACGTCGGGCCCTGAT
>NZ_BSTQ01000003.1:0-518865 GCF_030269605.1 Lentzea sp. NBRC 105346 | reverse complement strand
TCGGACCCGGATCGGACCTGTCGGGCTGCGGCGCGCTCGTCGGATCGTTCGGTGCGGCAGCGGGTTCCTGTCGGCCGGCGTGTACCTGCCTAACATGCCCGTGCGTTCACGTCGGGCTCTGATCGGACCCGGATCGGACCTGTCGGGCTGCGGCGCGCTCGTCGGATCGTTCGGTGCGGCAGCGGGTTCCTGTCGGCCGGCGTGTACCTGCCTAACATGCCCGTGCGTTCACGTCGGGCTCTGATCGGACTCGGCGGGCTGCGACGCGCTCGCCGGATCCTTCGGCGCCGCAGCGGGTTCCTCGACCCCGTCGCGCGGCGTGTATCCGCGCCGGTCGTCGGGACCGGCGAGGAGTTCCTTCTCGTGCGGGGTCAGCTCGGGCACGGTTCCTCCGGTTCTGGTGGGTGGACGAGCTCGACCACGTCGGCGTCGGCGGCGCGGACGTGCAGGCCCGCGGTGCCGGCGACGCGCGCGCCGAAGCTGCCGTCGGGGTTCATCCGCCACGCCGACTCGAGGAACAGCTCGGCGAGCTCCGGATAGGACGTCGCGTAGGAGTTCGCGCCGTACCAGCCGCCGACCCACGTGCCGTCCTTCAGCCGGACGCGGACGAAACACGAGCCGCGCAGCCGGAACATGTGGTCCCACGCGGTCGGCGTGCCGCGGAACTTCGCGCGCAGGCGGCGCCGTTCCCACAGCGACACCGCGCCCGCGGCGATCGCCGGAACCACGACGAACAGCAGCAACGCCCACAGCCCCACGGCCCGCGGTTGCTGGGCGAACCCGTCCCAGCCGCTCGGTTTGCCGCCACGGGCGAGGCGCACCAGCTGTGGACCCGCCGCGACCGCGTACACGCCGTCCAGCAGGACCGACGCGGTGATCGCGCGCAGCACGCGCTCGCCGAGGTTGCGTTCACCGGGAACCGGTCCACGCCAGCGCTCGCGCAGGAACTGGTAGGTGACGCCGGGCAGCACCAGCAGGACGAGGAAGACCACCTGGAGCACGGTGGACGGCGGTTGCCCCACGGTCACATGCCTCTCATCGTGTACCGGTCGATGGCGATTCTCCGCCGCCGCGACGCCATCAGCAGCAGGAGGATCGTCGCGAGCACGGCGCCGGTCAGCACCCACGGCCGGTGCGCGCCGACCCAGGCGCCCAGCGACGACCACTTCCAGATGCCTACCACACCGCAGACGATCCACAGCAGGTCGACCAGCATCCGGCGGCCCGGATTGCCTGCCGCGGCGAACTCGCCGAGCAGCAACAGACCACCCGTCAGCAGCATGAACGCGCCGCGCAGCCAGTCGGCCGAGTCACTGACCAGCACGATCACCAGGCCCGCCACCAAGAACAGGGTGAGGATCGTCGCCCGCCTGCCCGTTTTCGCGGCATCCAGCGGGATGAAGGCGAGGGACAGGGCGACGGTCATGCTGATGACGAGCGAGGCGCCCGATTCGGCGATGAACGAAGTCACGTCGTGTCCCCCTCGGCGTACGAAGCGTGACCAGCGTAGCCGTGGAAGGTGGGGGTCGTGAGTGGTTTCCGCCGGGATAGCGGCGGAAAGCACTCACGACCCCGCGTCGGCGGCGGCCGACCGTGGCGCGGGTACATCGGCCGTCCCTCACTTGTGCAGCCACCGCCCGGGAATCGTTCTCCGGCAACGATGACCGGCACCCACCTCCCCTGTAGTGCCGGGAGGGACCGCTGGCCGTGCACCCGCTGCAAGCGCTTTCCAGCATGACCGAAGATGGATCGTTTGGCAATAAACGTTCTGTGGTGGGTCTGATCACTGCCCGCGATCACGCGTTTGCTAAGGTCAATGCCGAAGACCTTGGACGAGGGGGACGCCCATGGCCGACGCAGAGTTCCACCCACCCGGCGCTCGCGACTTCGAGTTGCCGCCGATCTTCGGGTTCGTCACTAAGCCGATGATCCTGATGGTCCTCTCCATCCTGATCATCATCACGTTCTTCCTGGTCACGAGCCGCAACCTCAGGCTGATCCCGAGCCGCTGGCAGTTCGCCGCCGAGTCCGTGTACGACCTGGGCCGCAACCAGATCGCACGGGAGCAGATCGGCGACGCGGAGTTCAGACCGTATGTGCCGCTGGTGCTGTCGCTCTTCACGTTCGTGCTGGTCAACAACATCTTCGGCCTGATCCCGCTGATCCAGTTCCCGACGCTGGCGCACTTCGGGTTCCCGCTGGCGATCGCGATCCTGATCGTGTTCCCGCTGTACCACTTCGTCGGCATCCGCAAGCACGGCCTGGTCGGCTACCTGAGGAACCAGTTCATCATCCCGGACGTGCCGAAACCGGTGCTGTGGTTGCTGCTGATCCCGACCGAGGTGATCCTCAAGTTCTTCTTCGACCCGGTGAACCTGGCGATCCGGGTGTTCGCCGCGATGTTCGCCGGGCACCTGCTCGTCCTGGTGTTCACGCTCAGTGGCGAGTTCCTGTTGCTGGAGGCGGGTCCGCTGCTGAAGCCGGTGTCGGCCGTCAGCTTCGCCTTCGCCATCGGGATCACGTTCCTGGAGGCGCTGATCATGGTGTTGCAGGCGTACATCTTCGCCACGCTGAGCGCGCACTACATCGGTCGTGCCCTCGCCGCCCACCACTGAGGACACTTGTCGGTCGATCGACCGACAAGTGTCGGGACCTAAGTCCCGAGAAATCCCATTCCGGTAACAGGCTGTATCCGCCATCCGACACGCGGACGTACTCGTACCCGCAAACGGATCGGTGGCTGATGAGGCAGACGGCTCGTCGGGGACTCGCAGCAGGAGTCGTCGGCTCGATGATGTTCCTGGGGGCGCCTGGCGCGCTGGCCACTTCGTTCACGAACCCCGCGGTCACCTTCAGCGGTGACGGGGTTTCGTCGAACGGCGTGTTCTATGCCAAGTCCGGCAAGCAGATCAGCCTCGTCGTCCACACGGACAGCAGCGCGAGGTGCGTCGAGGTGTCCGGTCTGCCGAGGCAGACGGGCGCCAACACGACGTGGACCTTCAACCTGACCACGCCGAACGGCGCGGACGGCGTGCAGTCCAGGACCGTGACGATCGGCGAGGGGTTCAACAGCCAGAACTGCAAGGACAAGGTCGCCACGACGACCGCCTCGTACGTGCTGGACAACACCGGTCCGAGCGCGACCGCGTCGCTGAACCCCGCGCCGAACGCGGCCGGCTGGAACAACGGCAACGTCACCGTGTCGTGGACGGCCAACGACGGCACCGGCGTCGGCGGCGGCTCGACGACCGCGCCGACCACGGTCTCCAGCGACACCGGCGGTCAGACCGTCACCGGGCAGGCGACCGACGCGCTCGGCAACACCGGGCCGGTCTCGTCCGTCGTCGTCAAGCGCGACACCGCGAAGCCGGCGATCAGCGGCACCCGCTCGCCCGACGCGAACGCCGGCGGCTGGAACAACACCGACGTCACCGTGGGTTTCACCTGTTCCGACGCGTTGTCGCAGATCAAGAGCTGCGCCGGCGCCACCACGGTCACCGGCGAGGGCGTGAACCAGTCCGTCACCGGCACGGCCACGGACAACGCCGACAACGCGCAGACCACGACCGTCGGTGGCATCAAGATCGACAAGACGGCCCCGGTCATCACCGCGAGCACGAAGCTGCCCAACGGCACCCCGTACGTTCCGGGCACCTGGACCAACCAGAAGGTCACCGCGTCCTTCGACTGCAATGACGCGCTGTCCGGTGTGGCCACCTGTATCACCGCGACCTTCCTCAACGGTGAGGGCGCGGACCAGACGGCGAACAGCTACGGCCGGGACTTCGCGGGCAACATCGGCACCGCCCTGGTGACGAACATCGACATCGACAAGACCGCGCCGGTCACCAGCGCGATCGCACCGCAGACGGCGTGGAACAACACCGACGTCACGGTCAACCTGACCGCGAACGACGCGCTGTCCGGCGTCCAGGCGACGTACTACAAGGTCAACGGCGGCCCGATCCAGAACGGCGCGCAGGTCCCCTTCAGCGCGCAGGGCACCTACGTCCTGGAGTACTGGAGCACGGACCACGCGGGCAACACCGAGGCCGCCAAGTCCGTCACCGTCAACATCGACAAGACGCCGCCGACGATCACGCACACCCAGTCGCCGGCCGCGAACGCCAACGGCTGGAACAACGGCGCCGTCACCGTGACCTTCACCTGTGGTGACAGCGGCGGCTCCGGTGTCGCGAGCTGCGGCCCGAACAAGACCGTCAGCAGCGAGGGCGCGAACCAGGACGTCACCGGCACGGCGAAGGACAACGCGGGCAACGAGACCTCCGACCCCGCGACCGTCAGCATCGACACCACGAAGCCGACGATCACCGCGACGGTCGGTGGCACCGCGAGCAACGGCTGGTACAACCAGGACGTCACGGTGACCTACGAGTGTGCCGACACGCTGTCCGGTGTGGACAGTTGCACGGCCACGCAGACCCTCGGTGAGGGCGCGAACCAGACGGCGACCGGCACCGCCACCGACGCCGCAGGCAACAGCGACACCGCGAGCGTCAACGGCATCAACGTCGACAAGACCCCGCCGACGCTGACCGGAACGCCGAGCACGACCGGCTGGAGCAAGGACGACGTCACGGTCTCGTGGAGCTGCACCGACTCCGGTTCCGGTGTGGCCACCGCGACGGGCCAGGAGCTCGTCACCGGTGAGGGCGACAACCTGTCCGCCTCCGCCAGCTGCACCGACAAGGCGGGCAACACCGCGACGAAGACGGTGTCCGGCATCAAGATCGACCGGGCCGCGCCGAACTCCAGCGCCACCGTCGCCGCACCGTTCGGCAGCGGCTGGTACGCCGACACCGTCGACGTCACGCTCAACGCCGCGGACGCGCTGTCCGGTGTCGCCGCGACGCACTACCGCGTCGACGACGGCGCGATCCAGGAGTACACGGGCACCTTCGCGTTCACCGCGAGCGGCAAGCACGTGATCACCTACTGGAGCGACGACAAGGCCGGCAACACCGAGGACGGCACCGGCAACGCGCTGGCGCTGTGGATCGACAACGCCGCGCCGTCCATCAACGGCAGCCGCACGTCGGCCAACGGCAACGGCTGGAACAACACCGACGTCACCGTCTGGTTCGACTGCTCCGACAGCCAGTCCGGGATCGCGAGCTGTGCCGAGCCCGTCAACGTCACTCAGGAGGGCGCGGATCACAGCGTCAGCGGCACCGCGGTCGACGGCGTCGGCAAGAGCACGTCCACGACGGTCGAGCACATCAACATCGACAAGACCGCGCCCGAGCTCGTGGGTTCGGCCACGCCCGGCTGGCACAACTCCGACGTCACCGTGCACTGGACCGCGCTCGACGGACTGTCCGGTGTGGACGAAGCCACCGTGCCGTCCGACAGCGTCGTCACGGGTGAGGGCCGGAACCTGTCCTCGAACTCCGTGACCGTCAAGGACAAGGCGGGCAACGAGAGCGCGCTGACGTCCGCGACCGGCGTGATGATCGACCGGCACGGCCCGGTCATCACCGGTGGGCCGATCACGTCGCCGAACGCGGCGGGCTGGTACCGCGACGAGGTCGTCATCGACTTCTCCTGTGCCGAGCCGAAGCTGGCCGACGGCACCGACGGTTCCGGCATCGGGACCTGCCCCGGCACCACGGTGCTCAAGGCCGACGGCGCCGGCCAGTCCGCGACGAGCGGCCCGGCGACCGACGTCGCGGGCAACCTGACGCCCGGCAAGACCGTCAGCGGCATCAACATCGACGGCACCCCGCCGAGCACCAGCGCCAACAACCAGTGCACCAAGACCAACGGCTGGTGCACCGGCTCCACGGCGAACGTCGTGCTGACCGCGTCCGACGGCCTCTCCGGCGTCCAGGAGATCCACTACAAGGTCGACGGTGGCGCGGAGCAGGTCACCGCCGGTGCGAGCAAGATCGTCTCGGTGCCGCTCGACGGCAGCGGCGCGGGCACCGTGACCTACTGGGCCGTGGACAAGGCGGGCAACGCCGAGGCCGCGAACTCCGTGTCGCTCAAGTGGGACAACATCGCCCCGGCGGTCACCCACACCACGTCGCCGGCGCCCAACGCCGACGACTGGAACAACAGCGACGTGACCGTGCACTTCACCGCCAAGGACGACGACGCGGGCTCCGGTCTCGAAGCCGGATCCGTCACGCCGGACGTCGTGGTGAACACGGACACCAACGGCCAGGTCGTGACCGGCTCGGCGAAGGACGTGGCGGGCAACGTCGGCACCGACTCGGTGACGATCAAGCTCGACAAGACCATGCCGACCATCACCGCCGAGATCGTCGGTGGCGCCAAGCCCTGGTACACCGCCCCGGTGAAGGTGCACTTCACCTGTGCGGACTCGGGTTCCGGCATCCCGGCGACCGCGTGCCCCGACGACGTGGTGGTGAGCGCGAACGGCGCGAACCAGTCGGTCACGGGCTCGGTCACCGACCGGGCGGGCAACACCGCGACCGCGACCGTCACCGGTCTCAACGTCGATACCGAGGCCCCGGTGTTCGAGTCGGTCAGCGTCGCCGACGGCGCCGTCTACAAGTTCGCGGCACCGGCTCCTGGCTGCACCGCCAAGGACACCGTGTCCGGTGTGGACAGTTGTGTCGTGGTCGTCACCGCGCTGGCGGACCCCGGTGCGTACGCCTTCACCGCGACGGCGAAGGACAAGGCCGGCAACACCAGCACGCGGTCCGGTAGGTACCAGGTCCAGCTGTACGACTTCGGCGGGTTGCTGCAGCCGATCAACGCCACGGGCACGCCGAGCGTGTTCAAGGCGGGCAGCACGGTCCCGGTGAAGTTCCAGCTGCGCAACGCGGCGGGCGCGCTCGTCCAGTCGCGGACCGCCCCGCAGTGGCTCGTCCCGGTCCGCGGTGGCCTGATGACCGCCCCGGTCAACGAGACGGCCGTGACCGACGCGAGTACCACCGACGGCGTCTTCCGCTGGGACGCCACCGCACAGCAGTACATCTACAACTGGCAGACCAAGGGCCTGAGCGCCGGTTACAACTACCGGATCGGCTTGAAGCTCGACGACGGCCAGACCGCCTACGTCACCGTGGGCCTGAAGTAGTAACCGGTGCCGTTATGGCCACCATCGCGGACCTCAGGTCCGTGATGGTGGCCATAACGGTCCTTCAGCCTGAGCGGTGGCAGACCAGGTAAAGGCTTTCCTCCGGGGTGGCGCCGGGAAAGCTCGGCGTGAAGACGGGCCGGCTGCGGCGGACCACCCGCAGCCCGGCATCGGTCAGGTGCTCGACGAACCGCGTCTCGGAGAAGCTCGACACCACGATCTGCTGGCCCATCCACGGCAGGGTCACCTGTTCCGCGTCGACGGCGACCGTCGCGAGGAACAGGTGGCCGCCCGGACGCAGCCACGACCGGAAGCGGTGCAACGTGTCCACGATCTCGGCCTGCGGCATCTGCAGCAGGGAGAACACCGCGCACACCAGGTCGTAGGAGCCGTCGGCGGCGACGTGGTCCCGCACGTCGATCTTGTGGAACACCGCGTCCGGCACCTGGGAAGTCGCGAGGTCCACCATCACCGGCGACACGTCGATGCCGGTCACCTTCATGCCCGCCTTCGCCAGCGTGCGGGCCACGGGAACGCCGGTGCCGCAACCGACGTCGAGGACCTGCGCGCCGGAGGGGAGTGTCGCGGCCAGCCAGGCGAGTGTTCCGTGCAGAGCCGGCTGGTGTGACCATGCCCGCTGGTACTCGAGTCCGAGCGTGTCGAAGACCTCGGCCGCTTCCATGACTTCCCCTGCTCTGCCGCCCGACCTGATCGACTCCCGGTGGATCAGCTCTCGCTGTGAAGTGTGGAGCCTCGCTCTGCACGGGTTCTGGATGGTCTCTGGACGAAATCTGACGGTAGGTTGCTATGTGAACGCGGACAGCAACCAAAACGGTCAAGGGAGCAGGAACTGGACTCCGGACTGCGAGTCGGATTGCTCGGCGCGCCCGCGGCCTCGCTGAGCGGCCGGCCGCTCAGCCTCGGGCCACCGCGGCAGCGTGCGGTGCTGGCCGTCCTCGCCTTGCGCGCCAACCACGTCGTGTCCCGCGCCGAGCTGATCGACGGGGTCTGGGGTGACGACCCACCGGCCAGCGCGGACAACGGCATCCACACCTACATCGCCGGCCTGCGCAGACTGTTCGAGCCGGACCGCGAGGCCCGCGCGCCGAGCCAGGTCCTGCTCTCCACGGACGCTGGATACCTGCTGAGACTCGCCGACGACCAGTCCGACCTGGCGATGTTCCGCGCCCGGTTGGAGGAGGCGAACCGCCTGCGGCCGACCGATCCCGCCCTGGCGATCGAGGCGTTCGACACCGCGCTCGGACTGTGGCGCGGCGTCGCGCTGGACGGCGTGCCCGGACCGACCGCGGCGGTGGAACGCGCCCGCCTCGCCGAGCTGCGGCTCACCGCGATCGAGCAACGCGCCGCGCTGATGTTGTCCGTCGGCCGGGAGGCCGAGGTCGCCGCCGAGCTGACGAGCATGGTCAGCCAGCACCCGTTGCGGGAACGGCTGCACGGGCTGCTGATGTCCGCGCTCTACCGCGGGGGACGGCAGGCCGAGGCGCTCACGGTCTACACGAACCTGCGCAAGCTGCTGATCGACGAGCTCGGCATCGAGCCCGGTCCCGAACTGCGCCAGCTGCACGAACAGCTGCTCGTCGGCCGCCACGATCCGCAGCCGGAACCGGCCGCGAGCGCGTTCGTCCCCGCGCAGCTGCCGCACGACGTCCGCGACTTCACCGGCCGCGACGCCGAGCTGGACCGGTTGCGGGAGATCTTCGCCGAGTCACGCGACCACGCGCCGGTGCTGGTCACGATCACCGGGTCCGGTGGCGTCGGCAAGACCGCGCTCGCGGTGCGGTTCGCGCACGGCGTCGCCGCCCGGTTCCCGGACGGCCAGCTGCACGTCGACCTGCGCGGGTTCGACGCCTCGTCGCCGCCGCTGCAGCCCGCGGGGGCGTTGCACCAGCTGCTGCAGAGCCTCGGTGTGCCGTCCGAACGCATTCCGGACGACGTGTCCGCGAAGGCCGCGCTGTACCGCAGTGTGCTGGCGGGCAAACGCGTGCTCGTGCTGCTCGACAACGCCCGGCTCGCCGAACAGGTCCGGCCGCTGCTGCCCGGCCGCTCGGCGTCGATGGTGCTGGTGACCAGCCGCAACCAGCTCGGCGGGCTGGTCGCCCGCGACGGCGCGCACTCGATCACGCTGGGCACGCTGACCGACGACGAGGGCCTGGCGTTGCTCGGCAGCGTCGTCGGCGCGCAGAAGGTGGCCGACGAGCCCAAGGCGGCGGAACGCCTGGTCGAGCTGTGCGGGCATCTGCCGCTGGCGTTGCGCATCGCGGCCGAACGCGCGGTCACCCGGCCGCACCTCACGCTCACGGACATGGCGGACGACCTCGCCGACGAGCACGGCCGGCTCAACGTCCTCGCCACCGGCGACGACGAGGACACCGCGGTCCGCGCCGCGTTCTCCTGGTCGTACCTGGCGTTGAAACCCGACGCCGCGCGGATGTTCCGGCTGATCGGCCTGCACCCCGGCGCGGAGCTCGGCGTGGGCGCGGCCGCCGCGCTCGCCGGCACGCCCGTGGCACGCGCACGGGTGTTGCTCGACGTGCTGACCGGCGGGCACATGCTGGAGGAGGTCGCGCGGGGCCGGTTCCGCATGCACGACCTGCTTCGCCTGTACGCCACGGAACTCGCGGACACCGAGGAGTCCGCGCAGGGCCGGCACGACGCGCTCACCCGGCTGCTCGGCTGGTACCTCGGCAACGCCGACCGCGCCGGGTCGATCATCTCGCCGCCCGACCACCCGCGGCTCGCCGAGATCGATGAGTCCACTTCGGACCTCACCACGCATGAAGAGGCTTTCGGCTGGTGCACAACGGAACTGCCCAACCTCGTCGCGGTCAGCCGGATGGCGCTGGAGCAGGGCGAGGACGGTCCCGCGTGGCAGATCCCGTTGGCACTGTGGAACTTCCTCATCATGTCCAGCGCGCTCAGCGAGTGGAACGAGACGTACCGGATCGCCGAACAGGCCGCCGAACGGTCGGGAAACCGGCTCGCGCAGAGCTACGCGATCCACGGGCAGGGGCTGGCGACGTTCCGCCAGCAGCGGTTCGCCGAGTCGCTGGAACTGTTCGACCGCGCGCTGGCGATTCGCCGGGAGATCGGTGACCGCGAGGGTGAGGCGTGGAGCCTCACCGGGCTCGGCATGGCCTACGGCGGGCTGCGCCGGTTCGACCTGGCGGTGGCCCGGTTCGAGGCGGCGGTCACCGGCCATCTCGAGGAGCGGTCGTGGTTCGGCGAGGCGGCTACGCGGTTGTTCCTCAGCGACGCGCTGCGTGAGGGCGGCCAGTACGAGAGCTCGCTGCGGTCGGCGCGGGCCGCGCTCACGTTGTTCACCGACAACGGCGCCGTGCACGGCAAGGGCATGGCGCTCAACGGCGTCGGCCGCGCGTTCCGCAGGCTCGGCCAGCTGGTCGAGGCGATGGAGCACTTCCGCCAGGCGCTCGCGTTGATGAAGATGCTGGGCGACCGCAAGAGCCAGGCCGAGGCGCTGCACGGGCTGGGTGAGGCGAGCTACGCGTCCGGGCAACCGGCCGTAGCGCGCACCTACCTGCTGGACGCGCTGTCGATCTACGAGGACTACGACCACCCCGCCACGCCCGAGGTGCGGGCGTTGCTCCACGAGATGTCTTGAGGGATCACATGGACGTCGGCCAGATGATGCGGGCCAACGAGCAGAACTGGGACACCCGCACGCCGGTGCACGTGGCGAGCGCGTTCTACGCCCAGGACCCGTCGTACTGGTTCAGCCCGTACGAGTGGGACGACCTCGGTGACGTGGACGGGCGTTCGTTGCTGCATCTGCAGTGCCACATCGGCGCGGACACCGTCGAGTTCGCCCGGCGGGGCGCTCACGTGACCGGGGTGGACATCTCGGCTTCGTCCCTGGAGCAGGCGCGGCGGATCGCCTCGGGCCACGGCGTCGACATTTCTTATGTGCACGCCAACGTGTACGACGTCGAGCTGCCTTCGTCGTCGTTCGACATCGTCTACACCGCCAAGGGTTCGCTCTGCTATCTGCCGGATCTGCCGCGCTGGGCCTCGTTGATCCAGTCGTGGCTCAAGCCCGGCGGTGTCCTGTACGTGGCGGAGTTCCACCCGTTGCTCAACGCGTTCGGCCCCGCGCCCAAGCCGGACCAGTCCGAGGAACTGTTGGTGCGCCACGACTATCTCGAGGGGCGCGGGGCGCAGCGCAAGGACTCCGGCCACACGTACACCGACGGTCCGGCGTTGTCCGGTGCGACGGTGAGCTACGAGTGGGCACACGGGCTCGGTGAGGTGATCACCGCCGTGGCTTCCGCGGGGTTGCGGGTGACGACCGTGCGGGAGTCGTCCGAACTGCCGTGGCCGCGGTGGTCGCGCATGGTGCGCAACGAGCGGGGCTGGTGGGAGCTGCCGGCGGACGAGCCGCGCGTGCCGCTCTTCTACGCCCTGCGCGCGGTGAAAGACTGACGCGATGGTGAGGATTCGTGGTCACGCCCTGCCGGACGGCGAGTACGTCGACCTCTGCGCCGACGGCGACCGGTGGACCACGGATCCCGCGGCCGGTGCGGAGATCATCGAGGGCTGGCTGCTGCCGGGTCTGGTGGACGCGCACACCCATCCGGGTGCCGAGCAACCGGGCGCGCCCTTCGACGAGCGGATGCTTCGCGATCACCTGCATCAGCACGTCGACGCGGGCGTCACGCTGATCCGGTCACCCGGCCTCGCGGGTGATCCGCCACCGTGGTTCGGCGAGGACCCGGACGTGCCGCGCGCGTCGCACGCCGGGCCGTGGCTCGCGCAGGCCGGTCAGTTCTTCGACGGCTGGGGCCGCAGGCCCACGCACGCCGAGCTGCCGGAAGTCGCCGCCGCCCAGGCTCGCGTGTCCGGGTGGGCGAAGATCATCGCGGATTGGGGCCCAGGTGACGAGGCGGTGCCGGTCGACGTCATGACCGCCGTCGCCGACGCGGTGCACGCGGTGGGCGGCCGGGTGGCCGTGCACACGCAGCACGCGGCGGGCAGCGAGGCCGCGGTTCGCGCCGGCGTCGACTCGATCGAGCACGGCATGTGGCTCGACCACGACCTGCTGGACGGGATGGCGCGGCACGGTATCGCTTTGACGCCGACCCTGTCCGGTTTCCTCACGATCGTGGACCACGTGCGCGAGCGGCCGGACGACGACCGGAAGAAGTGGATCGTCGGCGGTACCGACCGGCACGGTGCGGTGGTGGCCGCCGCGGCCGAAGCGGGGGTCCGGGTGCTGGCGGGGACAGACTCGGTGCCGCACGGTCGCGTCGGCGACGAGATCAGGGCACTGGCGAACGCCGGGATGCGACCGCACGACGCGCTGGGCGCCGGGTCGTGGGAGGCACGGAAGTATCTGGGGTTGCCCGGGCTGGAGCCGGGCGCGCCCGCGGATGCCGTGGTGTACGCCGAGGATCCGCGCCAGAACCTCGACGCCCTGGAACACCCGGAGGCCGTGGTCCTTCGAGGCGTGCGAGTGCGCTGAACACCCCTGGGGGTCATCCCCGATGTGCTTGTCGTGATGTGTAGGCAAGCTACATGTCATGGCGAAGCGCGCGAAGAACCTGCTGGTGTGGCTGCACGGCCTGACGTCCGTCGGCTGGATGAGCCAGGCGCTGGCGCTGTTCGTGCTGGTCGTCTACGGCCTGAAGACCGGTGATGCGGCCGGGTTCCGGATGGCGCAGGTGCTCGACCACCGCCTGCTGGCGATGCTGGCGAACGCCTCGGCGTTCACCGGCATGATGCTGTCCGCGCTGACGCCGTGGGGCTATTTCCGGCACTGGTGGGTGCTCGCCAAGTTCGTGATCACCGTCGTGCAGCTGTACCTGGGCATCTTCCTGTTGAGCGGCAACCTGAACGCGGCGGCGTCAACCGGCGGGACCAGCCCGGCGATGCCGGTCGGCACGGCCTTGATGGCGTCGGCGATCGCGTTCCAGCTGTGGCTCTCGGTGGCGAAACCCTGGAAGAGGACGCCGTGGTCGACCGCGAAGAAGCTGCCGACCGGATCGCCCACGATGTTCCTGGTCGCCGTGGCGGTGCCGATCGCGGACTGCGCGATCGGCACCTGGCTGGGCAATCCGATGCCCGCGTTGTCGTTGCTGGTGGTGATCGGTTACTCGGTCAGGCGGGCCGCCACGGCGAGGTCCCGGTCGTCGGCCGGGTCGGGTCGTGGAACGCCGGCAGGTCCGGCTCGTCGAGCCGCAACGGCACCAGGCCCTCGGTGATCGCGCGCATGATCCGTTCGTGCGCGCGCCGGGCGTCGCCCGCGGTCTCCGGCTTGAGGTCCGACAGTTCGACCGGCTTGCCGAAGTGCACCTTGAAGACCGGCCGCCTGCGCAACGCGCGCAGCCACGACGTGAGGTAGGGCAGGAAGTCCCGCCAGCCGCCGACGCTCAGGTTGCCCCAGTAGACGGCCTCGTGCGCACCCCACTGGCTGACCGGGACGACCGGGATGTTGCCGCCCAGCGCCATCCGCGCCACGCCCGTCTTGCCGCGCTCGGGCCACAGGCCGGGGTCGAGGCTGATCTTGCCCTCGGGGTAGACGGCGATCGGGTCCGTGCTCTTCTCCAGCGCCTCGACGGCCCGGTGCATCGCCTCGCCGACGTTCGCCGACGCCCGGTCGACCCGCAGGTGCCCGCACGCCTTCAGCGCCGGACCCATGATCGGCGCGTCCAGCAGGCCGCCGGCCAGCATGAACCTCGGGTTGAGGTCCTTCTGGCGGCACGCCGCGATGAGCACGAACGGGTCGAGGTTGCCGATGTGGTTGGACGCGAGCAGCAGCGGCTTGCCCAGCAGGTCGGCCGGGATGTCGCCGGTGACCTCGAGCCGCCCGGTCAGCCGGACGAACCCGCGGTCGATCGCCATGAGCACGCGCCACAGAAGAGGTGTGGACACGGCGGGGAGACTACGGCGTGTCGGAAGTCCATAGAGCACGATCCGGGCAACCATGGGATACAGCACTGCGTCTCGTGACTGTTGGGGCAGGTGAGACGCGAGGGACTACCGTAGACCTATGGCCGGCCGAACAGGGACATCGCGCAAGAGCACGTCGCGGGGCAGAACAGCTGCCAAGCCACGGGCGCGGTCCACTGCTGCCCGAAAGCCACCCGCCCGGAAGAAGTCCGGCTCCGCGGTCGGCGCTGTGTGGGGCGCTCTGGGGCGTGGTGTGGGCAGCATCGTCCGTGCGGTCGGCCGGGGCAAGGACCTCGATCCCGAACACCGCCGCGACGGGCTCGGCCTGCTGCTGATCGCGCTGGCCGTGGTCACCGGCGCGGGCGTGTGGTTCCGTGCCGCGGGACCGGTCGGCCAGTGGGTGGACGTCGCGGTGCGCAGCTCGGTCGGGTTCCCCGCCGTGATCGTGCCGCTGGTGCTGCTCGGCGTCGGCATCACGTTGATGCGCACCGATCCCAAGCCCGAGGCGCGGCCCCGGCTGGTGGTCGGCGGCCTGTTGATGATGATCGGCCTGCTCGGCATGTTCCACCTCGTCGGTGGTCTGCCGATGGACGCCGTCGCGCGCCGCAGTGCCGGTGGGGCCCTGGGGTATCTCGCGGGCGGGTTCCTCGCGCAGGGCGTGACGCCGTGGGTCGCGGGGCCGTTGCTCGTGCTGATCTTCGCCTACGGCCTGCTGCTGGTGCTGCACTGGCCGATTCGCGAGGTGCCGCAACGACTTTCGGCGCTGATGCACCCCGGTTCCGAAGCCCCTGCCGAAGAGCAGCCGGCGGAAGAGGAAGAGCCGAAGCCCGTCCGGTTGCGCCGTCCGTCGCGTCGTCGTCAGGCCGCGACGCCCATCGAGGACGAGGTGCAGCCCGAGCTGCCGCTGGACGCGGAACCCGCGCCGAAACCCGTCAAGGAGACCCCGGCTCCGGCCGCGAAGAAGCCTCCGCTGCCCACGCGCGCGGTCGACGGCGACTACCAGCTGCCGCCGCCCACGATCCTCAAGGACGGCGACGCGCCGAAGGCCCGCAGCAAGGCCAACGACCTGATGATCGAGGCGATCACCGGCGTGCTCGACCAGTTCTCGATCGACGCGCAGGTCACCGGCTTCACCCGTGGCCCGACGGTCACCCGGTACGAGGTGGAGCTCGGGCCGGGCGTGAAGGTCGAGAAGATCACCGCGTTGACCAAGAACATCGCCTACGCGGTGGCCACGGACAACGTGCGGCTGCTCGCGCCGATCCCCGGCAAGTCCGCCGTGGGTATCGAGGTGCCCAACAGCGACCGCGAGATGGTGCGCCTGGGCGATGTGCTGCGTTCGCCGTCCACGGTCAAGGACACGCACCCGATGGTGATCGGCCTCGGCAAGGACATCGAGGGCCACATGGTCACCGCGAACCTGACGAAGATGCCGCACCTGCTGGTCGCGGGCTCCACGGGTTCCGGCAAGTCGTCGTTCGTGAACTCGATGCTGGTGTCGTTGCTGGCGCGCGCGACGCCGGACGAGGTCCGGATGATCCTGATCGACCCGAAGATGGTCGAGCTGACCCCGTACGAGGGCATCCCGCACCTGATCACGCCGATCATCACGCAGCCGAAGAAGGCCGCGGCGGCGCTGGCGTGGCTGGTCGAGGAGATGGAGCAGCGTTACCAGGACATGCAGGTCAACCGGGTGCGCCACATCGACGACTTCAACCGCAAGGTGAAGTCCGGCGAGATCTCGGCGCCGCCTGGGTCCGAGCGCGTCTACCGGCCGTACCCGTACATCATGGCGATCGTCGACGAGCTCGCCGACCTGATGATGACCGCGCCGCGCGACGTCGAGGACGCGATCGTCCGCATCACGCAGAAGGCGCGTGCGGCGGGCATCCACCTCGTGCTCGCGACGCAGCGTCCGTCGGTCGACGTCGTGACGGGTCTGATCAAGACGAACGTGCCGTCGCGCTTGGCCTTCGCCACGTCGTCGTTGACCGACTCCCGCGTCATCCTGGACCAGCCCGGCGCCGAGAAGCTGATCGGCATGGGCGACGGACTCTATCTCCCGATGGGCGCGTCGAAACCCGTGCGCATCCAGGGCGCGTTCGTCGGCGACGAGGAGATCTCCGAGATCGTCGACTTCGCCAAGAACCAGGCGCAGCCGGACTACACCGACGGCGTCACCGCCGCCAAGGCCGGTGAGAAGAAGGAGATCGACGCCGACATCGGCGACGACCTGGAGCTGCTGGTGCAGGCGACCGAGCTGATCGTCACGTCCCAGTTCGGCTCGACGTCGATGCTGCAGCGCAAGCTCCGCGTGGGCTTCGCGAAGGCCGGTCGCCTGATGGACCTGCTGGAGACGCGCGGTGTCGTCGGCCCGTCCGAGGGTTCGAAGGCGCGCGAGGTGCTGATCAAGCCGGACGAGCTGGAGTCCGTGATCCACCTGATGAGGGGCGGGGGCCCGATCGACGATGACGCCTGACGAACTGCTCACCACGACGAGGACCGTCCGCAAGCGCCTGGATCTCGACCGTCCGGTCGACCTCGAGGTGGTCCAGGACTGCCTGCGGATCGCCCTGCAGGCGCCGAACGGTGGCAACCGTCAGCGCTGGCGGTGGATCGTCGTCGCCGACGCGGAACAGCGGGCCGCACTCGCCGCCCTGTACCTGAAGGCGGCGCGGACCTACTTCGCGACGTCCAACGCGGAGACCAAAGTGCGGGAGTCGGCGGAGTACCTCGCGGAGAACCTGCACCGGGTGCCGGTGTTCGTCATTCCGTGCCTGGAGCTGCCGGAGCTGCCCGCGGGCAACCAGGCCGGCATCTGGGCGTCGATCCTGCCCGCGACGTGGAGCTACATGCTGGCGGCGCGCACCCGTGGTCTCGGCACCGCGTGGACGACGTTGCACCTGAACTACGAGCGTGAGGCGGCCGAGATCCTCGGCCTGCCCGAGACCGTGCGTCAGGCGGCGCTGATCCCGACCGCGTACACGCTGGGCACGGACTTCAAGCCCGCTCGTCGCGAGGCGCTCGAGGACGTGCTGCACCTCGACCGCTGGTGACGTTTTCGACACTCTGTCGATTAATTCGGACGACCCGTCGAAGAATTCCGGCTGAATCGCGCCCAATTGAGATCGCGCGTTGAACCGCTGCGTGACGTTTTGTCGTGTAGGGGTGGAATATCGGCCACTGATGGAGTTCTGGACATGAAGGCTGCCATAGGCAAGCCGCTTGTTTCCGGAGTCAGGCGTGAATGCGGTGGCGGCTGGTTAGCGAATTTGAACGTTGATCGATCCGATCCGTTCTTCTACGACCATCCGCTCGATCACGTCCCCGGAATTCTGCTGGTTTGTGGACTGCTCGACCTCGTCGGGCACGCGAGTGGGTCCCCTGGTCCCCGGCTGAGGTTGTCGCTCGGCTTCCCCGCGTTCTGCGAGCACGACGATCCGGTCGAGCTCGTCGCGACGCCGTCGTCCGAGGCGGTCAGAGGCCGGTGGGAGGTGTCGGCGGTCCAGCGCGGCCGGTCCGTGTGCGAAGGGTGGATCGGGCATCTGGGACGCCCGGAGCCGGCCGGCGTGCCCGGAGCCGAATCGGAGAACGCTCCCATCCGGGCGGAACTGGTACACCGGGTCAATCCGGACAACATCGCCATCGGGACGATCGAAGAGCGTGACGGGAACAGGTCTGTTCCCGTTCTCCCGCCGAAGCGAGGTCATTTCCTCGAGCGTTGTGACAACGGAACGCACAGTGCCGAAAAACTGATCGAGGCGGCGCGGCAGGCCACGACGATGATTCCCATCGAGTTCGGCGGGCATCCGGCGGACAGCAAGTTCCTGTGGCTCTCGGTGGCGGCGGACCTGCCGCATGGGGTTCCGTCGCGCGTTCCCACGGCATTGCGATTCGGCCACGACCACGGCCGCGGCTCGCGCTACCGGTTCCTCTTCGAGCTCGTCACGGGTGACGCCGTGCTCGGCCGGCTGGTGTCGGAGTGCGCGGTGATGACGGCGGGCACCTACGCCGCGCTGCGCCCGAAGGGAGCCGGGGCGTGAGCACCGTCGCGCTGGTCCGCCGGGTTCCGCTCGCGCTGTTCGTGGTCGCCGTCGGCGCGTGTGCGATCGGCCTGCTCCGGCAGGCGAACCCGTTGGCGGTGCTCGTGATCGGGGCCTACCTGCTGTGGCTCTTCGCCGAGGCGCGGATCACCGTGCGGACGCCCACCGAGTCGGCCGCCGAGGAACGCACCCTCGCGCCGTACGCGGCCGTCCGGGTCGCGACGTGTGCCGCCGCGGTCCTGGGACCCGTGCCGCAGTGGCACGCGTGGCAGCTCGTGCCCGCTCTCGTCTTCGCGCTGGGGGTTTTGCTGCGGCTGCGGGCGATCGCGGTGCTGGGCCGGTTCTACTCGCACCACGTCGTGCGCCACCAGGACCACGAGATCGTCACGACCGGTCCGTATCGCTTCGTCTGCCATCCCGCCTACACCGGGATGTTGCTGGCGCACCTCGGTTTCGTCGCCCTCTTCGCCAATCCCGTGAGCGTCGTGCTCGTCGTGGCGCTCGCGGCCGTGCTGGTGTGGCGCATCCGCGTCGAGGAACACGTGCTGCTCGCCGTGCCCGGCTACCCGGCCTACGCCGAGGGCCGCGCTCGCCTGATCCCCGGAGTGTGGTGAACCGTGGACCTCGTTCTGGATGGCGACGCGCTGGTCGACCCGACCCGCGTCGGCCACAAGTTCGCCCGGCAGGAAGTGTTGCGGCGCGCGGGATTCCCGGTGCCGGAGTTCTTCTGCGTGCCGGTCGAGGCTTTCGACGAAGCGGTCGCGAGGACACCCGACGCGGACGGCATTCGGGCGGCCGGTGTGCCGGCCGAGCTGGTGCGAGCGGTGCTCGAACGGTTCGACGAGCTGGCCGGTCCCGACGGCCTGGTCGCGGTGCGCGCGTGCGTGGTCGCCGACTCCGATGGCGGGGGCGAGGACAGCGCTCGCGATCCGTTCGCCGGGCTTTCCGACAGTTTCCTGTACGTGCGGCGGGAGGATGTACCGGGGCGCATCGCGGACTGCTGGGCGTCGGCGTTCAACCCGGAGGCGGTGCTCTACCGGACCCACCGGGGCATCGATCCGCGGTCCGCGCGCGTCGCCGTGGGCGTGCAACGCATGGTGCTTGGGCTGCGTTCGTTCGTCGCCTTCAGCCGGGATCCGCGCGACGGCGGCGACCGGTGCGTCATCGCCGCGGCGCACGGCATCGGTGAGGGCGTGGTCGCGGAGCGGGCCGACATCGACCACTTCTACGTCGACGAGAACGGTGTTCGCGCCGAGATCGTGCGCAAGACCCGGATGGTCGGGCACGGTTCGCTGCCGGCCGAGGTGCCCGCGGAACTGCGGGATCCGCCGGTGCTGACCGACGCGACGGCGGTGCGGATCAGTGAGCTCGCCCGCGACGTGGCGGCGTATTTCGGCGCACCGCAGGACATCGAGGGCACGATCACCGCCGACGGGATGATCCACCTGCTGCAGGCGCGTCCCGTGGTGCTGCCCGCCGAGCGGGCGGAGTGGACGAACCACAACGTGACCGAGAGCTTCCCCGGACTGACGTGTGCGCTGACGTTCTCGCAGGCGCAGGTGTTCTACCGGGAGACGTTCGCCGACTTCTACCGCAGGATGGGCGTGCCGGCCCCGGTGTTGCGCGCCAACGAACACCACCTGCGGCGCATGATCGCGTTGCTCGACCACCGCGTGTACTACCGCCTCGACTCGTGGCACGCGTTGCACGATCGGTTACCCGGCTTCGGTTTCCTGCGCCCGACGTGGGAACGGTCGCTCGGCATCAGCGATCCCGGTGGGGCGCACCGCGTGCGGCCGCGGGACCTGCTGCGTTCGTTGCCGCGCCTGGCACTGCTCGCGATCCGCCACCCGTTGGCGCATCGCGCCTTCCTTCGCTGGTGGGACGGCTTCGCCGCGGAACAGCAGTGCGACGGTGATGCCGAGACACTGGTCCGGACCTACCGGACGATGTGG
This sequence comes from Lentzea sp. NBRC 105346, assembly GCF_030269605.1. GTDB lineage: Bacteria > Actinomycetota > Actinomycetes > Mycobacteriales > Pseudonocardiaceae > Lentzea. The sequence goes on along the minus strand of NZ_BSTQ01000003.1, from coordinate 498,874 downwards.
GCCGAGGCCGGGCGACGGTGGGGCGTCACGATCGTCAACAGCTACTTCGCGTTGGTGCTGCTGGCGATCGCGGAGCGCCTCGTCGCGCCGGAACTGATGATCGGCCTGCTGAGCGGCGGCCCGGAGAACCGCTCGTTGCGCGCGCTGCGGTCCGCCATCGCGCTGTCCGAGCTGGTGCGCGCCAACCCGCGGCTCTGCTGCGATGTGCTGGCGCTCGACGAGCGTCGGGTGTGGGCGATGCTCATGGACGGCGGATACGGCGAAGCCGAGCGGGCGGCGTTCAGCGAGCACCTGCGCCGGTACGGCGACCGCACGGTGCACGACCTCAAGCTGGAGACCCTCACGCCGAGGCAACAGCCCTGGCTGTTGCTGACCACGCTGCGCCCGCTGATCACCGCGAGGATGACGGTCGCGGGCAGCGTCGCCGACGAGAAGGCGGCGTACCGCCAGGCGCGCGAACGTTTGCGGGAGACCGTGCGCGGACCGCTTCGTCGTGCCGCCGTGCGGGTGGTGACCCGAGTGCTGCGCGGTCTGGTGAAGGCCAGGGAGGACGCCAGGTTCTGCCGCAGCGAGCTGTACGGCCGGTCCCGGCAGATCCTGTGGCGGCTGGGCGGGATGCTCGCGGCCGGGCAACGGCTCGACGACGCATCGGAGGTCGTTCACCTGACGGTGGACGAGGTGCTCGGGGCCTTCGACGGCACCCTGATCGGTGAGGATCTCCGCGGCCTCGCGGCGCACCGCGCGTGGGAGATGGCGCTGGAGGGCGAACACCTGCCGTTGCCCCCGCACTTCACCACCGAGGCGGGTGCCTGTGTGGCGAATGCCCTGCCCGCGCACCGCGGTGTGAGCTCCGGACCGCTCGACGGCGTGAAGTCCTTGCGGGGCATCGCGTCGAGCAGCGGACGCGTGCGCGGTGAGGCGCGGGTCGTGCTCGACCCGGCCGCGCCCGGTGTGTCGTGCGACGGCAAGGTCCTGGTCGCGCGGGAGACCGATCCGGGGTGGCTGTTCCTGATGCTGACGGCGACCGCGATGGTGGTGGAGCGCGGCAGTCCCGTGTCGCACACGGCGATCACCGGGCGGATGCTCGGCATCCCGACCGTCGTGGGCGTCGAGGGCGCCACCCGGTTGATCAAGACTGGTGATCAGGTCGAGGTCGACGGCGGCGCGGGGACGGTGTGGCTCGATGCCTGACTTCCCGTTCCCCGAACGTCCTTGCCTGTTACCGCCCGTCGAGTACGACCGTCCACCCAGGACGGTCACCTTGCGCGGCGACCGGGAGGCGCTGCTCGTGACGAAGTACGAGGACGTGCGCACCGTGCTGGCCGACCCGAGGTTCAGCCGCGAGGCCTTCGCCGGGCCCGCGTTGTTCGCCCGTGAACGCCGGTCCCTCGCGCTCGTGGCGAGTGATCCGCCGGACCACACGCGGAGAAGGCGGGCGGTCACGGCCGCCTTCACCGCGCGGCACGCGGAACGCATGCGGCCCGAGCTCACGGCGATCGCCGACGAACTGCTGGCGAAACTGAGCTCGCCGGCGGATCTGGTGAACGAGTTCGCGATGCCGTTCCCGATGATCGTGATGTGCCGGATGCTCGGCGTGCCCGAGCGGGACATGGCCGCCTTGCGGGAGTGGGGCGACGCGATGATGTCGACGTCGCGGTTTCCCGCCGAGCAGGTCGCCGGCGCACATCGGCGCATGCACGAGTACTTCGCGCGGCTGGTCGACGCGGGTGAGCTGTTGATCGACGGATCGGATCTGGACCGCGAGGAGCTCGTCGCGCTCGGGGCGGGCATGTTCATCGCCGGTTATGAGACGACCGGCAACCAGCTCGCGATCTGCCTGTATCTGCTGCTGCGCGATCCGTCGCTGATGACGGCGGCACGAGCGGATCTGCCCGCACTGGTCGAGGAGATGCTGCGGTGGACGTCGTTCATGTCCACCGGTGGTCCGCCGCACGTGGCGCTGGCGGACGTGCCGCTGGGCGACGTCGTGGTGCGTGCGGGCCAGGCGGTCGTGCCGGTCATCGACGCCGCGAACCGGGACGGCGCGGTGTTCCCCGAGCCGGACCGGATCGTGCCGGACCGGGCGCCGAACCCGCACGTCGCGTTCGGACACGGACGGCACCACTGTCTCGGCGCGCACCTGGCGCGAGTGGAACTGCAGGTCGGCATCGGCCGCCTGCTCGACGTGCTCGGCGACATGCGTTTCGCCGTGCCGGAGCATCGGTTGACGTGGAGAAGGGGAATGTTCGTGCGCGGGTTGTGGGAGTTGCCGGTCGAATGGGGTAAGCCGTGCTGACGGAATCCGTGCGCTCATGGGCGCCCGACGACGTCGGGTTCACCGACGCGCAGATCGAGGCGGCGCGGGTCGTGGTCACCGAACAGCTCGCGGACGTCGAGCTGGCCTTCCTCGCGGGCAGTCTCGCGGTCGGTCTCGGGCACGGCACGTCCGACATCGACCTGTACGTAGTGGGGCCCGACCTGCCGGCCGCGGAGGTGGTGCACGAGCACCGGGGCATTCCGGTGCACGTGAACCCGTTGAGCGCGGCCAAGGTGCGCGAGCTGGTGGCCATCGCGGACGTGTACCGGACGACGGGAGCGGACCGGTCGCAGGCCGCGATCCACGTGAAGACCCTGAACTCGCTGGTCCGCCTGGCTGGTGGGCAGCGGCTGCTCGTGTCGCCCGCCTGGGCCGAGGAGCTCGCTCGCCTCGACGCGAACGTGGTGCGGCAGATTCTCATGGTGCGCAACGGAAACGTCGCCTCGGCCTACGCCGAGGACGTCTCCGGTGCGTTGGCCACGGGCGACCTGCTGACCGCGGTCAGCGCGTCGGCGCTCGCGCTGGAGTCGGCGTGCGAGGCCGCGCTGGCCGCGTCCGGTGATCTCTACGTCGGGCCGAAGTTCCTGTTCCGCAGGCTTGCCCGCACGCGGGAGCTGGGGGCGTGGTGTGACCTCGTGTTCTGGCTCAACAACCAGAACGTGCCGCGTAACAAGGTGGGCTGGCTCACCGCGCAACGCCTCAACGCGGCCGCGGTCCTGCTCGCGTGGTGCGCGACCGACGGCTGGGAGGGGCTGCCCGGCACACTGCCCGCGCCGCCGGGGGAGTGGCCGCCGTACGCGCCCGGCCCGTTGCGCAACGTCTACTTCACGCCGTTGCGCTTCGCCGACGGCTGGGCGTTGATCGGGCCGGAGGACGGGTTCGAGGTCTCGGAGTGCGTGGTCCGGCTGTGGGGCGGGCTCGACGGCAGGCCGCTGGCCGAGGTCGTGAACTCCGTGCCGGACATCGGTCTCGAGGAGGCCGCGGACGCCGTCGCGCAGCTCGTCCGGTTCGGCGCGGTCCGCCCCGCCCAGCCCGCCGCGCAGGGCAAGCTGTTCATCCGCAGGGCCCCGCAGTTCAGCGTGCACCCCAAGGCGGCTGTCGGTGGTGCCGCGTGAGGATGGTGAGCATCGTCGGCGCCGATGGCGTCGGAAAGTCCACGGTGACCGCGGCTTTGCGGGAACGGGTGCCCGCGCGGCTGGTCGACCGCTGGGACATCGTAGGAAACCAGGACTATCCCACCGCCTCGTGCCTGGTGGACGACACGCGCGTCGTGCGGTCGTGCGCGGCGCGGATGTCCAGTACGCCCCGGCTGTTGTTCCTGGTGTGGGCGTCGGTCATGGCGATCACCGACAACTCCTCGGGCTGGGACCCGGACTCGGTGCTGCTGCTCGACGGTTACTGGGTCAAGCACGCGGCGAGCGAGATCGCGTACGGGGCGGACCCCGCGTGGGTGGAGGCGGTGACGGCGGGGCTGCCGCCGTCGGACCTGGTGATCTACCTGCGGTCCGATCCGGAGACCGCGTGGCTGCGCAAGGGCGGTGACGTGCTGCCGTACGAGTGCGGCATGGACATGAGCCGGTCGCGGGAGAGCTTCCTGGCGCACCAGCGCGAGATCCACCGGGTACTCGACCGCTGGTCGGCCCGGCACGGCTGGGTCGAGATCGACGCACGGCGGCCGCTGGATCTCGTGCTGGACGACGTCTCGGCGTGTTTCGAGGTGGTGCCCGGATGAGGACCGACGGGCTTTTCCTCGCGGGACTGGGGCTGCACCTGCCCGCGGTGACGCCGGTTTCATCAGCGGTGCGCGAGGGCTGGTACTCGGCGGAGGAATGCGAGGCCAGCGGGTGGACCGGGGCCGCGGTCGCCGGCTCGTTGTCCGCGCCGGACCTGGCGGTGCTGGCCGCGCGGCAGGCCGTCGAGCGATCGGGGCTGTCGGGTGACGACTTCGCCATCGTCGTGCACGCGTGCACGTACCACCAAGGGCTGGAGGGCTGGATCGCCCCGACCTACGTGCAGCGGCACACGATCGGCGGCACCGCCCCCGCGATCGAGGTGCGGGGAACGTGCACGGCGGCGTTGAGCGCCATGGAGATCGCGTACTGCTATCTGTCCACTTCGGACCGTTCGGCCGCGTTGATCTCCTGTGCGGACAACTTCAGCGGTCCGCAGATGGACCGCTGGCGCTACGCGGCGGGCGCGGGCACCAACCGGCTCTCGATCTTCGGTGACGCGGGCACCGCGGTCGTGCTGTCGCGGCGCACGGGGTTCGCAAGGGTGCTGGCCGTCGGCTCGGCGTCGCTGCCGGAGTTCGAGGAGATGTACCGCGGCGACGTGCCGCTGTACCCGCCGCAGTGCACGATCGGCGAACCGGTCCGCATCGGCGCCCGCATCGCCGAGTTCACCCGGCGTGCCCCCGCCGTCGTCCGGCGGGCCAGGGCCGAGATCACCGAGGCACGGACGCAGCTGGCCAAGCGGACGCTGGAGGAGGCCGGCATCAGCGCGGCCGACGTCACCCGCGTCACGCACGTGTTCAGCGGCGGCGAGCCCTACATTCGCAGTGTCCTCGACCCGCTGGGCATCGATCCGTCGCTCGGTGTCCTGGAGTTCGGCCGGGGCGTCGGCCACCTCGGTGCCAGCGACCACTTCGCGGCGCTCCACCACCTGCTGGAAACCCGTCAGCTGAGCTCGGGTGACCGCATCCTCATGCTCGGCAACGGCGTAGGTGTAACCCTGGCCTGCGCCGTCCTCGAAATCGTGTGACCACCGTTAAGGCCACCTTCACTGCGTCAGACGCAGTGAAGGTGGCCTTAACGGTACTTCTAGCGGGTGTAGGTGGTGACGGCGTCCGCCGTGGACGTGCTGGTGCCGCCGAACTTGCGGACCGCGGCGTAGTAGACGTCCGCGGTGCGCTTGCACGCCCAGTTGCCGCCGCACGCGTTGTACATGTCGGACTTGAAGTTGTTGTCGATCCGCAGCCGGTTCGACTCGGTGAACCGGCTCTGGCGCTTGTAGTTGCGGTAACCGAAGTCGTGCCGGTGACACGACGGTAAGAACTTGAACCCGAACGGGCTGTCGGGCGAGTACGAGCAGCCGTCGCTCGACCAGTCGAGCTGGCCGTTGTACGGCTGCTGGGCGCGGGCGGTCTCGAAGCCGGACAGGGACGTCGAGAACAGGTACTGGTCCGTGACGGCCGGGATGTTCACGGCCTGGGCCGTGCCGGTTCCGAAGATCAGTGCTACCGAGGCCGCGCTCGCGGCGATCGTGCTGCGCAGGGGTGATGACACAGGAAAACCTCCCATGTGTGCAGGGTCACGATCTTTGTATCGCCTCCTGTCGGAGCTCCGGTAGACAACTTCGGGTGAATCTCTGACCACATCAGACAGCCGCGCCCGCGCGAGCCGTACCCCTCAGACCGGCTCGGGCGGGCGCGAGATCAGTCGTCGTCCCCGCGCGCCAGGAACCGTTCGATCTCCGGCTCGGTCGGGAACTCGTCGGGCTTGTTCTCCAGCAGCGTCTCCGCGATCGCGGGCACCGGCTGGTCGGCCCACACGGGCTGGAAGTCGTCGCTGGGCAACAGTTCGTGCTTGCGCGCGAACCGTTCCGCGGCGTCGCGAATGGACTCTCTTAGTGTGCCGAGCACGGCCGTCTCGGCGGTGTAGGTCAGTTCGACGAGCAACGCCCGGACGTGCTCCAGCTGGTCCTCGTCGCCGGCCTGCTTGGCGAGCTGCGGCCAGAACCGTTCCTCGAACAGCCGCACGAAGTCGTCGGCGATGCCGTCGGTGGCCTTCTTCAGCCGCGCGAAGTTGTCCATCACGTCGTCGCTCGGCACGGCGAGGTGCGCCAGCCGTTTGCCGGACTCCAGCGCCCACCGCCGCGCGTGCGGCCAGCCGTACCGCCACCGCACGAGGCCCAGGCGCATCGCCCTGAGCAGGATCGCCGGCCGCATGTCGCCGATCGGGATAAGGCCGGTGACGTCCTTGACCTTCACCCGTACCCAGTCGTCGGGCCCCTCGGTGTCGCCGACGCCGAGCACCTCGGCGACGCTCGCGCCCTTCTCCCGTGCCTCGACCAGTTCGGCGATGGCAGGCAGCGAGAACCCGCGGTTCTGCAGCCGTTGCACGAGCGTGAGCCGTTCGACGTGGGTGGCGTCGTAGATCGCCACGCGCCCCTGCCTGCGCGGCGGGTGCAGCACGCCCTTGGTCTGGTACATGCGGATCGTGCTGCTCGGCAGCCCGGTCCGTGTCGCCAGCTCGTCAATGGTCACCCGGTGATCATGCTGGCCGGGTTTCTTAGAGTCAAGACTATTCGAGTATTTACTCTTAGAGTTCGAGCAACATGCGTGAGTTGCCGAACGTGTTCGGCTTGACGTACGAGAGGTCGAGGAACTCGGCGACACCTTCGTCGCGTGAGCGCATGATCTCCTCGTAGACCTCGTGCGACACCGGCGTGCCCTCGATCTCCACGAACCCGTGCTTGCCGAAGAACTTGGTCTCGAACGTCAGCACGAAGATCCGCTTCAGCTCCAGCTCGCGGGCGATGTCGACGAGCTTGGACACCACCTTGTGCCCGACGCCCCGGCCCAGCGAGACGGGGGAGACGGCGACCGACCTGATCTCGGCCAGGTCCTCCCACAGCACGTGCAGTGCGCCACACCCCAGCAGCTCGCCGTGTTCCTCCGCGACCCAGAACTCCTGCACGTCCTCGTACAGCGTGACCAGGGGCTTGGCCAGGAGGACCTTGCCCGCGTACTGGTCGATCAGGGCCTTCATCGCCCGCACGTCGCTGGTGCGGGCCCGTCGCACGACTACGCCACTCACCGGATCAAAGTAGCTCCCGCCTGACTGGCACGATTCCAGGGTGTTCTAGATCGTGGAAACTGAACCGCAACGGCAGCTTGGGGTCGGTCCGTGCGGTTTACTTGCACAGAACGGTGCAAAGGTATCCGGTTGGAGGTGTTTAGACGTGCTGCGGAGCTTCCGGCTCGGCAACCACCGCTCGTTCCGTGACGAGCACGAGTTGTTGCTCATGCCCGCGTACGCGAAGGATCGTCTGGCGCTGCCGGTGGCGGCTGTCTACGGCGCCAACGCCTCGGGCAAGTCCAACCTGCTCGACGGGCTGCGGTTCATGGCGTCGGCCGTCCGTGACTCGTTCGCGTCGTGGCGACCGGATGGTGGGGTGCCGCGCCGCCCGTTCAAGCTGGACGCGGCTGCGCTCGCTGAGCCGTCCGTGTTCGTGGCGGAGTTCATCGAGGCCGGCGTTCGGTACACCTACGGCTTCGAGGTCGACGACACGCGTGTCCGTGAGGAGTGGCTGTACAGCTACCCGGAGAAGCGGAAGCGAATCCTGTTCGAGCGGTCGGCCGACGAGATCAAGTTCGGCAGCACCGATTCGGAACTCAAAGCGAAGCTGGAAGTCCTTGCCGGACTGCTGCGGCCCAACTCCCTGTTGGTCAGCTTGGCGGCGCAATCCAATGTCGCACAGGTGATGCCGGTCTATCGATGGTTTGTCAACGGGCTGCACTTTCGCGTTGACGGCGACCTGCACATGGCCGAACATCAAATTGGCCACTTCATTGCGGCTCGTACTGACTATCATGAGCAACTGGTTGAGCTACTCCGCGCGGCGGACTTCGGGATATCTGGCATTATTGTAGGCGGCGTTGAATCAGCTCCAGAAATCAAGCGTGCCGAACGGGTTCATTCGGAGTTGATTGCGGAGGCGGCTCCGCGCAGTGGCACGGGCGTAGTCGATCGTCGCCCATTTAATGTCGACCTTCGATTGAGCGAAGCGGCGCTCCAATTGGAGATCGCCATTCTCGAATTCGAGCGGAAGCGTCGTCGTGTGCGACTCTTGCACGGCGAGAACGAAACGTTCGAGTTCGATGAGGAATCGGCGGGTACACGATCTTGGTTGGGCTTGTTGCCGACCGTGCTGCCGGTGCTGCACGAAGGTGGCGTCCTCGTCATCGATGAGATCGACGCCAGCTTGCACCCGCTCCTGGCGCTGCGTCTGATCGCCCTCTTCAACGACGAAGCCACGAATACCGCAGGCGGTCAGCTGATCTTCACGACGCATGATGCGACCTTGCTGCACGCTCCGTTCGGAGAGGAAGTCCTAGCGAGGGACGAGGTGTGGTTCGTAGAGAAGGATGAAAAGGGTGCGAGCTCGCTCTACCCGTTGACCGACTTCAAACCTCGCAGCGAGGACAACGTGCAGCGACGGTATCTCGCCGGTCGCTATGGAGCGGTCCCCAATTTGTTCGAGGACCGGTTCGCTGCAGCTGTCCGGGGGATTGATGCCGAGGCGTGAGAACGCGCAGAACCGCAAAGGGCAACCGCGTCCACAACGCCCAGGTCATGTGCTTGTGGTGTGCGGCGGACAGCGGACCGAGCCGGACTACTTCGCCGGCCTGCGCATATCTCGGCAAGCCCGCCTCAAGGTGAGGGTGAAGGCGGACTCGCCCGAAAACCTGGTCAAGTACGCGAAGAGTGTGTTCAGCAAGGACGAGTACGACGCGGCATGGTGCGTGGTGGACGTGGACCATTTCGACATCGACGCGGCGACGCGGCTCGCGGCGCAGTCCGGCATCGAGCTGGCGGTCTCGAACCCCTGCTTCGAGGTCTGGCTTCTGCTGCACCACGTCGACCACAAAGCCTTCGTCAAGGACGGGAAGGCAGCTTGCGCCCTGCTTGGCAAGCATGTGCCTGGCTACGACAAGAAGCTCGATTTCGCGGTGTTCGAAGCAGGCGTGGAGGCGGCGGTCGAACGGGCCAAGGCGCTGGACGAGCCGGGCAACCCGTCCACGGGCGTCTGGAGGCTGGTCGAGAACCTCCTGAGCCGGTGAATTCCAGGGCTCGGCGGCCTCCCGGTTACGCTGAGCACCGTGTCTTCTCCCACCCCGCGACGCGTGTCGCTGCTGACCCTGGGCTGTGCCCGCAACGAGGTCGACTCCGAGGAACTGGCCGGGCGGCTCTCCGCGGGCGGCTGGGAGCTGGTGGACGAAGGCGCCGACGTCGTGGTGGTCAACACCTGCGGCTTCGTCGAGTCCGCCAAGAAGGACTCGGTCGACACGCTGCTCGCCGCCAGCGACACCGACGCGAAGGTCGTCGCGGTCGGCTGCATGGCCGAGCGGTACGGCAAGGAACTGGCCGAGAGCCTGCCCGAGGCGAGCGCCGTGCTCGGGTTCGACCACTACCCGGACCTGGCCGAACGCCTCGAGGACGTGCTGCACGGCAAGACCATTGAGTCGCACGTGCCGGTCGACCGCCGGACGCTGCTGCCGATCACACCGGTCGAGCGGCAGAAGTCCGAGACACCGGTGCCGGGCCACGGCTGGGGCCCGCGGGTCATGCGCACGCGCCTCGACGACGCGCCCGTGGCGCCGTTGAAGATCGCGTCGGGTTGTGACCGGCGGTGCTCGTTCTGCGCGATCCCGAGCTTCCGCGGCGCGTTCGTCAGCCGGCATCCCGACGAGGTCGTCGCCGAGGCGATGTGGCTGGCGGACAACGGCGTGCGCGAGCTGTTCCTCGTCAGCGAGAACTCGACGTCCTACGGCAAGGACCTGCCGCGCGAGCTGGGCGGGCTGGAGCAGCTCCTGCCGCGCCTCGCCGCCATCCCCGGCATCGACCGCGTGCGGGTCAGCTACCTGCAGCCCGCGGAGACGAAGCCCGGTCTGGTCGCGGCCATCGCCCGCACCGAGGGCGTCGCGGACTACTTCGACATGTCGTTCCAGCACTCCAGCGAGCCGGTGCTGCGCAGGATGCGGCGGTTCGGCAACACCGACAGCTTCCTCAAGCTGGTCGAGCAGATCCGGGAACACGCGCCCGAAGCGGGTATCCGATCCAACGTGATTGTCGGTTTCCCCGGCGAGACCGAGGACGACCTCGCCGAGCTGGAGCGGTTCCTCACGGAGGCGCGGCTCGACGCGGTCGGCGTGTTCGGTTACTCGGACGAGGACGGCACCGAGGCCGAGGGGTACGAGGGCAAGCTCGACGCGGACACCGTCGCCGAGCGCGTCACCCGGATCGGCAACCTGGTCGAGGAGCTGACCGCGCAGCGCGCCGAGGACCGCGTCGGGACTGAGGTCGTGGTCCTCATCGAGCAGGAAGAGGACGACGAGAACGACTGCGTCGGCCGCGCCGCGCACCAGGCGCCCGAGGTCGACGGCGAGTGCGTGGTGCTCGAAGGTTCGCACCTGCAGATCGGCGACCTGGTCCGTTGCCGCGTGGACGCCTCCGAGGGCGTGGACCTGGTCGTCACAGCTCTCGAGGTAGTGCCGAGGTGACCGAGGCCAGGAAGGTTCCGCTGCTCAACGTCGCGAACATCCTCACGGTGTCGCGGCTGGTGCTCGTGCCGGTCTTCCTGGTCGCGTTGTTCACCAACGGCGGGCACGACACGTTCTGGCGCCTGGTGGCGTTCGGAATCTTCGCCGTCGCGAGCGTCACCGACCACGTCGACGGCAACCTGGCCCGCAAGTACAAGCTCATCACCGACTTCGGCAAGATCGCCGACCCGATCGCGGACAAGGCCCTCACGGGCTCCGCGCTGGTCGGGCTGAGCGTGCTCGGCGTGGTGCCGTGGTGGATCACCATCGTGATCCTGGTGCGCGAGTGGGGCGTGACGTTCCTGCGGTTCTGGGTGATCAGGTACGGCGTGATCGCCGCCAGCCCCGGCGGCAAGGCCAAGACCCTGCTGCAGATCGTCGCGATCGGCCTGTTCCTGCTGCCGCTCACCGGCCCCGTCGAGCTGCTGGCCTGGGTGACCATGGCGGCCGCGGTCGTCCTGACCGTCGTCACCGGCATCGACTACGTGGTCCGCGCGGTGCGCCTGCGGGCCGCGGCGTGAACGTAGTCGAGCTGCTTCGCTCGCGCGGCGAGACGGTCGCGACCGCTGAGTCGCTCACCGCGGGCCTGGTGTGCGCGGAGCTGACCAAGATCCCGGGCTCGTCGGCCGTGGTGCGCGGCGGCCTGATCGTGTACGCGACGTCGTTGAAGCACACCCTGGCTGGTGTCGATCTCGACTTGTTGGATTCGCATGGCGCGGTGCACCCCGAGGTCGCGCGGCAGCTGGCTGCGGGGGCGCGCGACCGCTGCGGTGCCACATGGGGCCTCGGCCTGACGGGCGTGGCGGGCCCGGATCCGCAGGACGGCGTCTCACCTGGAACCGTGCACATCGCCCTAGTGGGACCCGGCGTATCGTGTGTGCGGACCATCACTGTGCGTGGCGACCGGCACGAGGTACGTTCGAAAGCGGTCGAAAACGCACTGCTCCTGCTGGCGGACAACCTGCCGGTGACCGGCGGCGGGGAACATTGAGCCCGCCCCGCACGTTCGCCCTTGGCGGACGTGTTCTGAAGTCACTGCCCGTTGTCGGAGTCGATCGGTAACGTAGGGGCACGGCCGGCCGGAAGGAGGCGCGCGATGACCGTGCTGCTACGCGAGGCGATCGGTGATCGGCTCCGCCACGCTCGCACAACCCAACGCCGCACGCTGCGCGAGGTCTCTCGGACCGCCCGTGTCAGCCTGGGGTACCTGTCTGAAGTGGAACGTGGCCGCAAGGAGGCGTCCAGCGAACTGCTGGCCGCCATCTGCGAAGCGCTGGACCTGCCACTGTCCGAGTTACTGCACAAGGTCGCGTCCGACATCGGCGCCGTGTCGCAGACGCCGGACACGCTGCCTGAGACCGCCACGGCCACAGGGAAGCTGGAGGGTGGCCGGGTGCTGCCCGCGATGATCTCCGACGATCTGTCCGACCTGCGTCTGCAGCCTGTGCTCAGTCACCGGCTCTCGACGTCTATCGGGCAGTCGTCCAAGGCGGTCCTTGTCGCCTGATGTGCTGGGTTGAGCAGCCCGTGGGGTGACCTGCGGGCTGTTTCGCATGTCGGCTTGCGTTTGTGTTGACGCGGCGGCTTCCGTGGTGGGTTGCGTTGGGTGACGCGCTGACTTTCCTTGGCTGCCGGTTTCGTGCGTGGTCGCCTTTACTGCTCGGGGCTCCGCCCCGGACCCCGGCTCAGCTCAAAGAGGGGCCCAGCCGTGCCTTCTTTTCGTAGTGGGTTGCGTTGGGGTGGTGTGCCCCTCCCGTCGCATCGCACCTGAGGCAGCCACATCCGAGACCCCAGGTCAAGCGAAAAGCGTGCTTGACCTGGGGTCTCGGATGCGGCAGGGCTTCGCCTGCGATGCGACGGGAGGGGCCCACCACCAGCTGGTTTCCTGCGCTGGCGCGCGGGTGGGGGCTCGCTCGCTCCGCATCGCGAGTCGTAAGTTCGCGGCCCGCGAGTCCCACGTTCCCGCGCCCCGAGTCCCACGTTCCCGTGGCTCGCGCTTCGCGCATCGTGCATGCGAGTCCTCAACCCAGACCCGCGAATCCTCAACCCAGCCGGTTGTCGGTCCCCCTCGCTAGCCTGGATACGGGGGCAGCTCAACTCGCCTGCGCGCCGACACACCCCCAGCCGACCGTAGCGCCAGAGTCCGACAATCCCGCCCTGGTGCGCGCGAGTCCTCAGGCAACGGGTTGGCCACGTCACGCCGCGTTGCGGCACGCGGGCGCAACGACGAGGGCAGGATTGGCGTCGAAGGGTCGTGCATTCGAAAGTCGGGGCGGACTCAGGGGCATCCCGGATATCTCCCCGGCTTGGTGGAAGCACGGCCGCACAATTGAGACGATGGTTCCAACACCCGGCACCTAGAAGGCAGGCGTAGGAGATGGCCAACCCGTTCGTGAAGGCCTGGAAGTACCTCATGGCGGCGTTCTCGTCCAAAATCGATGAGCACGCCGACCCGAAGGTGCAGATCCAGCAGGCCATCGAAGAGGCCCAGCGCCAGCACCAGGCGTTGTCCCAGCAGGCCGCCGCCGTCATCGGCAACCAGCGTCAGCTGGAGATGAAGCTGAACCGCCAGCTCGGCGAGGTCGAGAAGCTGCAGGCGTCCGCACGGCAGGCGCTCGTGCTGGCCGACGAGGCCCGCTCCAAGGGCGACGAGCAGAAGGCGCAGCAGTTCGAGAACGCGGCGCAGAGCTTCGCTACGCAGCTGGTCACGGCCGAGCAGGGCATCGAGGACCTGAAGACGCTGCACGACCAGTCGCTGCAGGCGGCCGCGCAGGCCAAGCAGGCGGTCGAGCGCAACGCCATGGTGCTGCAGCAGAAGCTCGCCGAGCGCACGAAGCTGCTCAGCCAGCTGGAGCAGGCGAAGATGCAGGAGCAGGTCTCCGCGTCGCTGCGGTCGATGACCGAGCTCGCCGCGCCGGGCAACGTCCCGTCGCTGGAAGAGGTTCGCGACAAGATCGAGAAGCGGTACGCGACCGCGGTGGGCGCCGCTGAGCTCGCGGGTAACTCGGTGCAGGGCCGCATGCTCGAGGTGCAGCAGTCGACGACCGCTATGGCGGGTGCGTCACGGCTGGAGCAGATCCGCGCGTCCATGGGTGGTGCCACTCCGCAGGTGACCGCCGGTTCGAACAGCGCCGCGGCGAGCATTCAGGCCGAGATCCAGCAGCGCGTCGCGCAGGAGCAGAAGACGCAGCAGCAGGCACCGCCCGCCCAGAACTGATCAGGAGCCTCGACGTGATGATGGAGCCCCGGAGACGACGCGCCGACGAGATCGTCGACCTGGTCAGCGCCCAGCTCCGGGGGCATCCACTCGCCGAGCAGGTCAGGGAGCGGATCGTCGCTTGGAACGACCCGCGGCGCAAGATCGAGCGCAAGCGGCAGCGGCTCAGTGCCGTGCTGACGTTGTGGTCGATCTGGATCACGATCTTCGGCACGCTCGCGGTGTTCGGGTTCACCGGTGTGCTGGGGGAGGCGTTCGGCGTCTTCGGCACGATCGGCGCCGGCGTGACCGGCGTGCTGGCGATCCGCACCGGGCAGAAGATGCGGCAGCTCACCGCCGCGCGGCAGCGCCTGGAGCTGACCATGGCGCCGGCCCGGCCGCCGCTGCCGCCGCACATCTCCGCGGCGCGCGTGCCGATGGAACAGCTGCACAACGCCGAGGACACCCTGGCGGAGTTATTGCGACAGCTGGACTCGTCAGCGCTCACCTCCATGCCCACCGCGAGCGTCCAGCACGCCCGCGAGACCGCCGCACAGGCGTCGCACGCGATCCGCGCGGTCTCGGCGCAGCTGCAGGCCGTCGAACGCGCTCGCAACACCGCTCCGCCGCTGGAACGCGGGCCGTTGATCGACGGCGTCCGGAACCTGCGGGCCCGGCTCGCGGACGGCGTCGACGGCTACTGCGCCCTGGTCGCGGCGGCGGGCAGCGCGCTGGCCGCCAGCACCGCGCAGAACCCTCGGGCTCTGCTCGACGACGCCACCGATCACCTGGCCGGCCTGGCCTCCGCCATGCGCGACATCTCCGGTTACACAGCGTTCTGAGTCACATACCGTAGCCAACTTTGGCAAAAGGTTCGATCGGCGCTGGATATCGCTACGTCTATCGTGTGATTATCAGACCGTTATCTAGCCGTAGTCACTACATGGCGTGGCAGGATCCCTGAGTCGGGCTGGGGCTGGTCCGGCTGGGTTTGCCGGGAGGCATTGCGTTGGCGTTGTGGACCGTGCACGGAGACGGTCGGATCACCGACAGTGAAACCGTCGCACCGCAAGAGCGGCTGAGCTGGCCGCTCACCATCGGGTTCGGCGTGCAGCACCTGGTCGCCATGTTCGGCGCCACCGTGCTCGTCCCGGTCGCCACCGGCCTTCCCGTCGCCACGACCCTCTTCTTCTCCGGCATCGGCACCCTGCTGTTCCTGGTGATCACCAAGAACCGCGTGCCCAGCTACCTCGGCTCGTCGTTCGCGTTCGTCGCCCCGCTCGCCGCCGCCCGCGAACAGGGCACCGCCGCCCAGCTCGGCGGCGTGCTCGCCGCCGGCCTGCTGGTGATCGTCGTCGGGATCGCGGTGAAGGCGCTCGGCGTGCGGATGCTCGAGTCCGTGATGCCGCCGGTCGTCACCGGTGCCGTGGTGATCCTCATCGGGCTGAACCTCTCGCACACCTCGACCGACCAGTTCTCCAAGCAGCCGCTGCTCGCCGCGGTGACGACCGGACTGGTGCTGATCTGCGGGGTACTCGGCCGCGGCCTGCTGTTCCGCCTGTCGGTCCTGCTCGGGGTGGCCGCCGTGTGGGCGGGCGCGTTCGTGTTCGGCCAGATCGACGACTCGCGGCTGGACGCCCTGCGCGAGGCCGCCTGGATCGGGCTGCCGCAGTTGCAGCGCCCGGAGTTGCGCCCGTCCGTCGTGCTGCTCGTGCTGCCCGTGGTGATCGTGCTGGTCGCCGAGAACGTCGGCCACGTGAAGGCCGTCTCCGCGCTGACCGGTCGCAACCTCGACGGCAGCATCGGCGACTCGATCATCGCCAACGGCCTGTCGACGACGCTGGCCGGGCTGGGCGGCGGCAGCGGCACGACCACGTACTCCGAGAACATCGGCGTCATGGCCGTCACGAAGGTGTACTCGACGGCCGCCTACGCGTTCGCCGCCGGCTTCACGATCCTGCTGTCGTTCTCACCGAAGTTCACGGCGTTGCTCGGCACCATTCCGCCGGGCGTGCTCGGCGGCCTCACGCTGGTCCTCTACGGCCTCATCGCGCTGATCGGCATGCGGATCTGGACGAACGCCCGCGTCGACCTCACCAACCCGACGAACGCCATGGTCGGCGGCGCGGCGCTCATCGCCGGTGTCGGCGACCTGACCCTCAGGATCGGCACGCTGGAGATGGGCGGCCTGGTCTGGGGCTCGTTGCTGATCGTGATCCTGCACCCGGTGCTGCGCTGGCTGCGGGCCGCATTACGCCCGTCCTGAGCACACCATCGTGTGGTTTTGCAAATGAACTGCCCGGCCGATCCCCCCTGAGCAACGCAAGTGGAATCAGGAGGGTTTGGATGTTGGCGGCGTACTACATGGTGCTGATCACCGCGTGCGTGATCATTGTGAGCAGTCTGACGGCGTCTAGGATCCGGCTGCTGCGCCAGCGCAGGACACGCTCGTGAACCTCCTGAGCGTGCTGATGGTGACGCTGGCCATCATCGGCGTCAGCCGCATCTGCGTCGTCCTCGTCGCGGCGGACCTCTACGACCTGTCGCTCTCGAAGGCCGAGCCGGCACCGGGCTACCGGCCGAGCGTGTGGGTCGTCATCCCCGCGTACAACGAGGAGCTGTGCGTCGTGCGCGCCGTCCGGTCGGTGCTCAACAGCTCCTACGACGACGTCCGCGTGATCGTCGTGGACGACGGATCGAGCGACCGCACGCTCGCGGTGCTCGGCGAGGTCACCGACCCCCGGCTCACCGTCGTCAGCCAGCCGAACGCGGGCAAGGCCGCGGCGATCAACACGGGCGTCGCCCACGTCGGCGACGGCCTGCTGATGGTGCTCGACGCCGACTCGATGGTCACCCGGTACGCCGTCGAGCGGATGGTCGCCCACTTCGCCGATCCCCGCGTGCTGGCGGCCGCCGCGAACGTCAAGATCCTGGCGCCGCGCGGCGTGCTCGGGTGGGTGCAACGGCTCGAGTACGCGGTCGTGCACCGGCTCAAGCAGGGCTACACGGTGTTCAACTGCGAGTACGTGATCGGCGGCGTCGGCTCGGCGTTCCGCACGGAGATCGTCCGGCGGTGCGGGCTGTTCGACACCGACACGATGACCGAGGACATCGACTTCTCGATGAAGATCCTCGAACGCGTCGGGAACATCCAGTGGCGCATCGTGTTCGCTGCCGACGTCGTCGCGTGGACCGAGGGCGTGCCGTCGTTCCGCGGCCTGATGCGGCAACGGTTCCGGTGGAAGTTCGGGCGGCTGCAGGCGTTCGCGAAGCACCGCTCGCTGTTCTTCAGCCGGCGGCCGCAGCACTCACGCCTGCTGTCGTGGCTGCACCTGCCCTACACCGCGGCCGGCGAGGTGCTGGTGCTGCTGGAGCCGCTCTTCCTGTACGTGGTGATCAGCGCGACCGCGCGCACGGGCTGGTTCGTCGGCGTCGGGCTGCTGTGCGCGGTCTACACCGGCGTCGCGCTGTTCACCGTGCTCGGCGATCGCACGGAGGCGTTGGGGGACAAGGCGATCCTGCTGGCGCTCGCGCCGTTCGCCTACCCGCTGCTCATGGTGATCGTCGTGGTCGACTTCTCGGCCGTGCTGCGCTCGGTGGCGACGTTCCTGCGCCAGCACCGCCCGGCGAGCCGCTGGGAGCACGTCGAACGCACCGGCGTCACAGTTCCCGGTTGATCCGTTTCACCAGGCCGGGACCCTCGTAGATGAACCCGGTGTAGATCTGCAGCAGGCTGGCGCCCGCGTCGAGCATGGCCTTGGCGTCGTCCGGGGAGAAGATCCCGCCGACCCCGATGATCGGCAGCTTGCCGCCGGTCTCCTTGCTGACGAACCGCACGACCTCGCGCGCGCGTTCGGTCAGCGGCCGCCCGCTCAGCCCGCCCGCCTCGCCGGCGAGCGCCTGGTCCGCCGGACGCAGGCCGTCGCGGCTCAGCGTGGTGTTGGTGGCGATCAGGCCGTCGATGCCGTGCGCGGCGCACACGTCCAGGACCTCGCCGATCGCGGGCTCGGTGAGGTCGGGCGCGATCTTGACCAGGATCGGCTTGCGCGCCTGCCCGGCGGCGAGATCGGACGCCGTGGCGACGAGCTCGCCGAGCAGCTCGTCCAGCGCGCCCTTGTCCTGCAGGCTGCGCAGACCGGGCGTGTTGGGGGAGCTGACGTTGATCGCGAAGTAGTCACCGAACCGGTAGAGCGCCTTGAGCGACTGCCGGTAGTCCTCGACGGCCTCCTCGACCGGGGTGACCTTGGACTTTCCGAGCGAGATGCCCAGCGGCGCCTTGAGCTTGAGACCGTCCAGCCGGTCGGCGAGCGCCTGGGAACCGGCGTTGTTGAAGCCCATCCGGTTGATGATCGCTTCGCTGTCGCGCAACCGGAACAGGCGCGGCTTCGGGTTGCCCGGCTGCGGGTGCCACGTCACCGTGCCGACCTCGACGAACCCGAACCCCAGCGCGGCCCACGCGGGCAGCGCGCGGCCGTCCTTGTCCAGGCCGGCGGCGAGTCCGACGGGGTTGGGGAAGCGGATGCCGAACACCGTGCGCTCGTTGCCCCCGGCCGTGCTGAACCGCATCAGCGGGCTGAGCGAGCGCAACGCCTTCAGGGTCGTCTCGTGCACCCGTTCGGCATCACCACCGTGCAGGCGGAACAACGCCTTGCGAACCACCTGCTTGTAGACCACACGCAGCAGCTTATGTCCTGCTGCCGCCGATCTTGGGCTTGGGCACCTGAACGGTCTTCTGCTCGTCCAGCGGCACGGAGGGCACCACGGGCTGGCGGAACGTCACGGGCAGCTTCTTCAGCCCCCGGATGTTGATCGACACGCGCCAGTCGAGCGGCTCG
Organism: Lentzea sp. NBRC 105346; assembly: GCF_030269605.1. Lineage (GTDB taxonomy): Bacteria > Actinomycetota > Actinomycetes > Mycobacteriales > Pseudonocardiaceae > Lentzea. The sequence continues at coordinate 480,203 of NZ_BSTQ01000003.1, read as the reverse complement.
GAGGTGTCCAGCGCCAGACCGGGCAGCCGCGCCAGCAGCGACCGGAACGCGATCTCGCCCTCCAGCCGGGCCAGCGGCGCCCCGATGCAGAAGTGGATGCCGTGCCCGAACGCCAGGTGCTGGCGGTCCGCGCGCTCGATGTTCAACGCCTCGGCGCGCGGGAAGCGCTCCGGGTCGTGGTCGGCGGACGCGAGCGAGAGCAGCACGAGGTCGCCCGCCGGGATCTCCACGCCGCCGATGTTCAGGCCCGGTTTGGCGAACCGCAGGGTGGCGTGCGAGGTGGGGCCGTCGAACCGCAGGAACTCCTCGATCGCGCCCGGCAGCATGGACGGCGCCTCGCGCAGCAGCTCCAGCTGTTCGGGGTTGCGCAGCAACGCCAGCGTGCCGTTGCCGATCAGGTCGATCGTCGTGGTGTACCCGGCCACGAGCAGCAGGAACGCCAGCGACACGAGCTCGTCGTCGGTCAGCGCGTCCGGGCCGGCCACGCGCGCGAGCGCTCCGATCAGGTCGTCCTCTTCGGACGTTCGCTTGTGCGCGACCAGGTCGCGGAGGTAGCCGGCCGCCTCGGCGTGCACCTGCGGGATCAGCTCGTGATCACCCTCGTGCACGCCGGTCACGACGTCGGCCCAGTACCGGAAGTTCTCCTGGTCCACGTCCGGCACACCGAGCAGCTCCATGATCACGGTGATCGGCAGCGGCGCGGCGAACGACGAGATCAGGTCCGCCTTGCCCGCCGGGATCACGAGGTCGAGCAGCGTGTCGGCGAGCTCCTGGATGCGTGGTCGCAGCGCGGCGATGCGGCGCGGCGTGAACTCACGGCTCACCGCGCGGCGCAGCCTGCCGTGGTCGGGCGGGTCGCTCATCAGCATGTGCCGCGACACCTCGCTGAACCAGCCGCCCTGGATCATCGGGAGCGCCTTGGTCGCCTCGGACGCGCTCGACCCGTGCGACGACAGCAGCGGGTCGCCCAGCGCCGCCTTCACGTCCCGGTACCTGGTCACGAGCCACATCGGCATGCCGAAGATCTCGACCTGGTGGACGGGTCCCCGCTCGCGCAGTCCGGCGAGCGTCGAGTATGGGTCCTCGGTGAAGCCTGGGCGGAGCGCATCCAGATTCAGGGCCATGTCCGAGGACACGAACGCCAGTGCGACTCGGTTCACCCGTTTTGGCAATTCGGGCAGAAATACGCCACCCGCGCCTGCTCGTCCGGTCCCTGGGTGCCCGACTTCACCCGTGTGCCGCATTTCAGGCACGGCCGTCCGGCGCGCCCGTACACCCAGTGCGGCCGGCGGCGATCGCCCGTGGTGATCTGCGCGGGGTGCCATCGGTTGGCCATCAACAGTTTTCGCGACAACGCGACGGCCTTGCGCGCGTCCACGGCGGACACCGGCGCCCACGGCGAGGCGCCGAGCAGGAAGCAGACCTCGGTCTTGTAAAGGTTTCCGACTCCGGCCATCACACGTTGGTCCAGCAACGCCAGGCCGATCTCGCGCGACGGATCCGCGGTCAACCGGGAAAGTGCCAGCTCCTCGTCGAACTCCTCGGCCAGCAGGTCGGGGCCGAGATGGCTGATCAGCCGGTCTTCTTCGGCGGTGGGCAGGAGTTCCAGGTCGTGCAGTGCGAACCCGATGGCCTGGCGATCGTCCACCTCGAACACCACGCGCGCCTGATGTCCCGGCCGGCGCCACTTCTCGCCCGGCCGGTAGAGGTGCCACTCGCCGTCCATGCGGAAGTGGCTGTGCAGGCTCAGTTCGGACGACAGCCGGGTGAACATGCGTTTGCCGAACGAGCGCACGCCGAGCACGGTCTGACCAGTGAGGTCCACAGTGGACAGCCGAGGGTGGCGCAGGTCGGCGCGCAGCAAAGTCTTCCCGGCCAGGGCGTCGTTCAGGTGCCTGGCCGCGAGGAAGACCGTGTCACCCTCGGGCATCCACCGCCTCTTGGATCTCCTCGTCGTCGAAGTCGGCGTGGACCGCGCGGCGGCGGCTGCGCGAGACCCGCAGGATCCGCGCGAGCAGCAGGTTGAACGCGAGCGCGACCTCGCGGGCGCCGGGCGTGCCCCACTCGTGGATCGGCATGCACGCGCCCTGCGCCTGCTGCACCGCGAGCCGGTCCGGCAGCGCCACCGGCATCACCAGCGGCCCGAAGATGTCGCGCAGCTCCTCGATGCGGAACTGGTGCTCGTGCGACCGCGGCCGCACGCGGTTCACCACGACGCCGAGCGGCTGCAGGTCCGCGTTGTTCTCCCGCTCGTTCTGCACCGCCTCGAACGCCCGCTGCACGCCGGCGACCGCGAACATCGTGGGCTCGGTCACCAGCAGCGCGCGGTCCGCGGCGACCAGCGCCGACCTGGTCAGCTGCCCCAGCGACGGCGGGCAGTCGAGCAGGACGAGCTGGTACGGGAACTCGTCGTACATCTCGCGCAACGTGCGCAGCGCCTCGCGGAGCTTCCCGAGGCGGGACTCACCCGGATCGGGGTGGTTGAGCAGCTCGGCGCTCTCGGAGCCGGCGAGCACGTCGACGCCCTCGCCCCACTGGCTGGGCCGGATCGCCTTCTCCAGGTTCTCCGGCGACGGGTCCTGGAGGACTTCGTAGATGCTCGTCTCGGTGTCGTCGGGTTCTAGCGTGGACGTGGCGTTGCACTGCGGATCGAGGTCGATGACGAGCGTGCGGACGCCCCGGCGGAGGGCGGCCGACGCGAGGCCGAGCACCACCGTCGTCTTGCCTACGCCACCCTTGAGGCTGAGCACGGAGACCGTATGCACGGGGTGCAGCCTACGACCCCTACCCTTTAGTGCCATGCGACCGGACGCCGTACAGAGGGTGCTCGACACCGAGCTGGCCGCCGCACGCGCCCGCCGGGGTGGTGACGCACCCCGTGTGCTGGACGTCGGCGGCGGCAGCGGCGTGTGGGCCGTGCCCCTGGCCGTGGCCGGCTGCGACGTCACGGTCATCGACCCGAGCCCGAACGCGCTGGCCACGCTGGCCAGCCGCGCTCGCGACGCCGGGGTGACCATCAACGCCGTCCAGGGCGACACCGACGCGCTCAGTGACCTCGTGCCCGCCGGGGCCGCCGACCTAGTGCTCGCGCACGGCCTGCTCGAGGTCGTCGACGACGCCGAGACCTCGCTGCGGGCGCTCGCCGCGAGCGTTGCCGCAGGTGGCGCGGTGTCCGTGTTGGTCGCGAACCGGTTCGCCGCGATCCTGCACCGCGCGATCGCGGGCCGGATCGTCGACGCCCGGCGGTTGCTGGACGACGACGCGGGCCAGCTCGCGGGCACCCGTGACCCGCTGCTGCGCCGCTTCGACGTGGCCGGGCTGGAGGCGCTGGTCGAGAAGGCCGGCCTGACCGTGGAGCTGCTGCAGGGCCACGGTGTCGTCGCGGACCTCGTGCCCGGTGCGGTGCTCGACGCGAGCCCCGGTGCCGCGGAGGCGTTGGTCGAACTGGAGCTCGCCGCCGCGACCCGGCCGCCGCTGCGGGATGTGGCCGCTCGGCTGCACGTTCTCGCCCGCCGCTAGGGCCAATTGGAACGGCGGACCACGTTCCGTTCACCCCCTGTTGCCACGGCATCCGCCGATCCTGTTGCGTGCATGTCGGTCAGCCTGTCCGTTGACTGTCGGCCTCATCGGGGTCGTTGACCCCGGCATGTCGATCTTGCTGGACTGAGGGCGCGTAAACCGCCAACCGAGTGACACGGGCGATCCGAGCGGCGGTTCTCATTCCGTCGAAGGAGCGTGGCGTTTGTCGGTCGCGCGGCTCAAGCTACTGCCTCCGGAACTGCTGCCCGTGGACATCACCGGTGCGGCCCGGCGGCTCACGAGACTCGGTCTGGACGACCGGGTGCTGCACTCGCAGGACCGCGTGTGGGTGCGGGCCGCGCTCGCCGGTGACGGCCTCGTCGGCCGCTGTCCCGTGATGGGCTTCATGGACGAGACGGACGAGACGGACGAGCGGCTCGGCATCGTGCGCGTCCGCGGTGACGACGACGCGGCCGTGTTCCTCAGCGGTGTCCTGGTCGCCTATCTGGACGTGATGGACCACATGCGACCGTCCTCGGAGCTCCTGATGGCCGCCAGCGCCCTGTTCGACTTCGCGCTGGGGCGCACGACGGCCCTGCGCTGGGATCCCGGTCATCCGGTCTACCGCGGACCGGCGGGGGATCGGTTGTACTGCGCGCTGACGCAGGCGCTGACGTTCGCCGTCGCCGGGCGATGTCGCGGCGACTGCCAGGGCTGGGACGCGCTCGCGTTCACGTTGGCCCGCAGCGCGCGCGCCGCGATGCAGTTGTGCCAGGACCAGCCGCCGTTCACGCGGGACCACCGGCACCTGATGCGGCTGCCCGGAGGCGATGTCGCGGTGACACTGGGGGCGTGACCGGACGGTTCTACGACGATCTGTCGGCCAGTTACCACCTGATGTTCGGCGACTGGGACGCCGGCATCGCCTACCAGGCCGGCGTCCTGTCGGAGCTGATCGGCCCGGCGGGGCGGGTGCTGGACTGCGCGTGCGGCATCGGCACGCAGTCGATCGGCCTCGCGTCGCGTGGATACGACGTCGTCGGCAGCGACCTCAGCCCGGCGGCGGCCGCGCGGGCGACCCGTGAGGCCTCGGCCCGCGGTGTGCGGGTACCTGCGTTCGCCGCGGACATGCGCGCGTTGCCGTTCCGCGACGGCGAGTTCGACGTGGTGCTGGCGGCCGACAATGCGTTGCCACACCTGCTGAATCCTGAAGACGTGCTGAAGGCGCTGGGGGAGATGCGCCGGGTTCTGCGCCGCGGCGGGCGGCTCGTTCTGAGCGTGCGTGATTACGACGCGTTGCTGCGGGACCGCCCGATCTCGACGCCTCCTCAGGTGGGTCCCGGCCGCGTGGTGACCTTCCAGCTCTGGCACTGGCACGGTGACCGCTACGACCTGGAGCTCTTCCAGCTGCACGAATCGGACTCCTGGCGGGTCGAAGTGCACCGCGCGACGTACTGGGCGATCACACGCGCAGAACTCACCTCTTTGGTGGAACGAGCGGGTTTCGATTACTGCCTGTGGCCGGATACCGCCTATTACCAACCGGTGATCGTTGCCACTAACGGGTGAATCCCGTTTGCTTTCGGAACTACTTCCTACTTTCCGCATAAGAACGCCGGTGCCGCACGTCACACAAGCGAGCACACCGACGTAGGGGAAGCGGCGCATGGAGCACACCGATTTATCCGACGCACTGGTCGCGCAGGCGGTGCAGGGTGATCGCCGGTCGATCGAGCGGCTTTTGATGCTGATCAGGCCGTTGATCGTGCGGTACTGCCGCGCGCGGGTAGGTCGGTTCGAGCGGTCGTACAGCTCCGCGGACGACGTCGCCCAGGAGGTCTGCATGGCGGTGCTGACCTCGTTGCCGAACTACCGCGAGCAGGGCCGGCCGTTCCTCGCGTTCGTCTACGGCATCGCGGCGCACAAGGTCGCCGACTCGCACCGCGCCGCCGCGCGCAACCGGGCCGAGCCGGTCGACGAGGTGCCGGACGGTCCGGAGCTCGAGCCGGGGCCGGAGCAGAGCGCCCTGCGCCTGGAGAGCGCCGAGGAGATGAGCCGGCTGCTGGGTGTGTTGCCGGCGAAGCAGCGCGAAATCCTGGTGCTCCGGGTGGTGCTGGGACTCTCCGCCGAGGAGACCGCCGAGATGATCGGCTCGACGCCCGGTGCAGTCCGGGTCGCTCAGCACCGCGCACTAGGCCGTTTGCGCAAGGAACTCGCCCCCCAGCACGCCACGATCGGGTGAAAGATGTTTGCTATCGAAACTAGATCGGTCTCCGACGTTTTGATACTGGCCCCAAACGACATAGGTAAGTAGGCGGTAGGTGTAACGGCCGCTACTACACGGGGACCCATTGGTCATGGACGACTCAGCCGACCGGCTTCGCGCGGACGCCGTCGTCGTCCAGCGTCTGCGTGCCGGTGAGCGGGGATACCTCGCCCGGCTGCTCGGCTACGGCCTTGCCCTCGTCACGCGGACGCTGGAGGACCGTGAGACGTCTGTGGTTCCTGCCGAGGTCGTGTGGGCCGCATACGAGCGGTTCGGCGCCTGGAAGGGTGAGCCGACCGCGGCGGAGTACTTCGCCGAGTGCTGCGTGTGGGCGTTGCCGGAAGAAGAGCGGCCCGCGGAGATCACGAAATTCCTCCGCGCGCCCGACAGCGCGCGAATTGACCGCCGGAGCACTTGGATGTCGTCCATGGACGCCGATTCGGAAGCGCTGCTCGGCGAGTCGTCGCTGGGCGACGACACCGTCGCGGCGCTGGCGCGGGAGGCGCGGGGACCCGACCTCGACGCCCTGGTGCAACGCGCCGCGTCGCCCGGCGATCCCGTGCCGCTCAGGCCGGTTCGCCCGGAACAGGTGGCCGAGCAGGTCCGGGCTGCGGTGGAGGGCGACCGCAGGGCCGTGGAACGGCTGCTGGCGAGCATCCGGCCGTTGATCGTCCGCTACTGCCGCGCCCGCATCGGCCGCTCGGTGCAGACGGCCGACGATGTGGCCCAGGAGGTGTGCCTCGCCGTGCTGTCGGCGCTGCCGTCCTATCGCGAGCAGGGCCGCCCGTTCCTGGCGTTCGTGTACGGGATCGCGGCGCACAAGGTGGCCGATGCGCACCGAGCAGCCGCACGCAACCGGACCGAGTCGATGTGGGAGCTGCCGGAGAGTCCGGTCACGGAGGCGGGGCCGGAGCAGCGGGCGTTGCAGGGGGAGTTGTCCGCCGAGATGAGCAAGCTGCTGAAGCTGTTGCCGGACAAGCAACGCGAGATTCTCGTGCTGCGGGTCGTCGTGGGGCTGTCCGCGGAGGAGACGGCCGAGGCGGTCGGGTCGACGGCGGGCGCGGTGCGGGTGGCCCAGCACCGCGCCCTCACGACGTTGCGCCGCAAGCTGGCCGGTTAGTGGCGCCAGCGGGTGACGTTGGCGATGCCCTGCGGGCTGGCGTCCTTGTACCGCTCGATCTCGCCGCGCCGCACGTCCGCGATCGTCGCCGCCAGCTCCGCCCCGAACGTCTCGACCAGCACGGCGTCCTTCTCGAACTCCTCGACCGCGTCCACGAGCGTGGTCGGCAGCCGCGGCACACCTTCAAGCGTCACCGGATCGACCGTGACAGGGTCCGGCAGTGTCAGGGACTCCGCGAGCCCGGCCATCCCGGCGCCGAGCACGCCCGCGATCACCAGATAGGGGTTCGCCGTGAGGTCGAAGCACTTCACCTCGAGGTTCGCGCCCGGTCCCTCGATCATCCGCAGCCCGGTCTCACGGTTCTCCGTGCCCCACGCCGAGTACGCGCCCGCCCAGTGCGACGGCACGAGCCGCAGGTAGCTCGCCAGCGACGGGCACCCGATCGCGCACAACCCCGGCAGGTGCGCGAGCACGCCGGCGCTGAACGCCGACGCCTCCGGCGCCATGTCCACGAACAGGTTGGTCTCGCCGCGCCACAAGCTGACGTGCAGGTGCCCGCCGTTGCCGACGCCGCCGACGACGACCTTGGGGGAGAAGGACGCGCGCATCCCGTGCCGCGCGCTGACGGCCCGGATCGTCTCCTTCACGAGCACGGCCGTGTCCGCGGCGCCGACCGCGTCCTCCGGCTCGGTCGACAGTTCGAACTGGCCCGCGGCGTATTCGGGGTGCAGCTGCAGCACGGCGATGTCCTGCTGGTCCAGCGCGCGCAGCAGGTCCGCGCAGTAGTCGGACAGCTCGACCTGCCGCGTGTGCCCGTAGGCCGGGCCCTGGCAGGCGGGCACGAAGTCGTCGGTGCCCGGCCGGCCGACGACCCACTCGATCTCGAACCCCGCCTTGGCGGCGAACCCGAGCTCCGCGAGCCGCGCGACCGCCCGTTTCGCGGCGCCGCGCTGGTCCATCGCGTACGGCGTGCCGTCCTGCTCGTGCCGGTCCGCCGGCGCCCACGCCCAGCCGGGCTGGCCGGCGAGCACGGTGAGCCGGTCGAGGTCGGGGTGCAGGCGCAGGTCGCCGACCGGTCCACCCGCGTGGCGCCCGGTGATGATCCAGTCGTCGAAGAGGAAGACGTCGAACACCGGTGACGCGCCGACACCCCAGGCGGCCGCGTGCGCGAACCGGCGCAGCGGCACCGACTTCACCCTGGTGATCCCGCTGTTGTCCACCCACGTGAGCGCGATCGCGGCGACGTCGCGGGCGTTCAAACCGTCGAACAGCTCCGTCGCCCGATCGAAGAGCTGGTCCCGTTCCGCAGAGTCCATGATGCTTACGGTATGGGCATCCTGCCGTTCGTCGCCGAACTCGGTCTGGTCGACCACCACTGCCATGGCGTGTTGCGGACGGACAGCGACCGCGCCGAGTTCGAGTCGCTGCTCACCGAGGCCTCCTCGGCCGCTCCCGGGACGACGCTGTTCGACTCGTCCATCGGGCTCGCGGTGCGCAAGTGGTGCGCGCCGCTGCTGGACCTGCCCCGGCACGCCACGCCGGAGGCGTACCTCGAACGGCGGAACTCGCTGCACATCACCGAGGTGTCCCGGACGTTCCTGACCGCGACCGGGATCCAGACCTACCTCGTCGACGGCGGCTTCCAGCCGGACCGGCTGCTCGCGCACGACGAGCTGCGCGCGCTGGCCGACGGCGCGGACGCGTTCGAGATCGTGCGGCTGGAGACGCTGGCCGAGGCGGTGAAGGCGGCCGGTACGGGGCCGCGGGAGTTCGCGGACGAAGTGCGTTCCCGGTTGCACGCCTCTTCGGCCGTGGGGGCGAAGTCCGTTGCGGCGTACCGGATCGGGCTCGCCCTGCGCGGTGAGCGTCCGTCCGATGAGGACGTTGCGCGCGCGGTGCACGAGTGGTCCGGCTCGCGGTGCGCCTCGGAGGTGTTGACGCGGTTCCTGGTGTGGGAGGCGATCGAACGCGGGCTGCCGGTGCAGTTCCACGTCGGGTACGGCGACTCGGACGCGGACCTGCACCGCTGCGATCCGTTGCTGCTGACCGACTTCCTGCGTGCCACCGAGTCGCGCGGCGTGCCGATCATGTTGCTGCACAACTACCCGTTCCACCGCAACGCGGGGTATCTCGCGCAGGTGTTCCCGCACGTGTACTGCGATCTCGGGCTGGCGACGCACGCGCTGGGCCACCAGGCGACGCGCGTGTTCAAGGAGGCGCTGGAGATCGTGCCGTTCGGGAAGTTCCTCTTCTCGTCCGACGCGTTCGGGCTGGCGGAGCTGTACTACCTGGGCGCGTTGTTGTTCCGGCACGCGCTGTCGGACTTCCTCTCGTTCGGGCTCAAGCACGACGCGTTCACCGAGCGCGACGCCGTGCGCATCGCGCGGCTGATCGCGTCGGAGAACGCCCGGCGCGTCTACGGCCTGTAGGATGTTCGAACGGGTGTTCTAGCTTTCGGGGGTGGTCGTGGGGCGCAGCGCGAACCTGCCGCGCGGGCTGCGCGACCGTTTCCTGGCGCGCGACGGGTCGTGGCCCGACGACACCGGTTGCCCGATGCTGCACGTCGACATGGACGCCTTCTACGCGTCGGTCGAGATCCGCGAACGCCCCGAGCTTGAGTCCGTTCCGGTCGTCGTGGGCGGGGTCGGCGGCCGCGGGGTGGTCTGCTCGGCGAACTACCTCGCCCGCGAGTACGGCGTGCGGTCCGCGATGCCGACGGCGCACGCGCGCAGGCTGGCGCCGCACGCGGTGTACCTGCCGCCGCAGTTCCCGCTGTACACCGAGGTGTCGCGTGCGGTCATGGCGATCTTTCGTGACGTCACGCCGCTGGTCGAGCCGCTGTCGCTGGACGAGGCGTTCCTGGACGTCGGGGGAGCGTTGCGGCGGCTGGGGCTCACGTCCGGCGGGGTGGGTCAGCTGATCCGGCAGCGGGTGTTCGAGTTGCAGGGCGTCACGTGCTCGGTGGGCGTGGGGCCGACGAAGTTCCTGGCGAAGCTGGCGTCCGGGATGTGCAAGCCGGACGGGATGATGGTGGTGCCGCGCGACGCGGTGCTCGACTTCCTGCACCCGTTGCCGGTGTCGGCGTTGTGGGGCGTCGGGGCGAAGACGGCGGAACGGCTTGCGCATGCGGGTCTGGAGACCGTCGCGGACGTGGCGGCCACCCCGTTGCCGAGGCTGCGGCGGATGATCGGTGTGGCGCTGGCCGAGCACCTTTTCTCGTTGGCGCAGGGGCACGACGACCGCAAGGTGGTGCCCGAGCACCGGGAGAAGTCGATCGGCGCCGAGGAGACGTTCGAGGTCGACCACTACGACCGTTCGTTGTTGCGGCGTGAGCTGCTCCGGCTGGCCGAGCGGTCGGCGTCCTCGTTGCGCGCCAAGGGTTTGCGCGGCCGAACCGTGTCGATCAAGGTGCGGTTCTCGGACTTCACGACGATCACGCGATCGCGGACGTTGCGCGTGCCGACCGACGTGACGCAGGAGGTGTACCGGACCGCGGCGGAGCTGCTGGACACGCAGGTGCCGCCGGGTGCCGTGCGGTTGATCGGGGTGCGGGTCGAGCAGTTGGTCGGCGCGGAGGGCTCGGAACAACTGCTGCTGGACGCGCCGGAGCGCGGCTGGCGGGAGGCCGAGCAGGCCGCGGACCAGGCGCGCTCGCGTTTCGGTTCGCTGGCGGTGCGGCCCGCGTCGCTGCTGGCCGCGGCCCCCGACCGGTCCGGGGAGTTCGAGCCCAAGCCCGAGTGATCTCGCCTTTTTGGCGCAGTGCGGTGTCGTACTCGCTGCGGGCACGCTGGGGCCATGGACACGTTCTGGGGGCTCATCGGGGCCGCGGACCGGGCCGCCATGCTCCGCGCGGGCGTGATGGTCGAGTTCGCGCCGGGTGCGGTGATCTGTCACCAGGGCGACCCGACGCAGAGCATCATGGTGGTGTTCAGCGGTCTGGTGCGGGTCAGCACGGTGTCCGCGGCCGGCGAGGAGACCGTGTGGGCCGTGCGCGGGGCAGGGGAGATCCTCGGTGAGATGGCCGCCGTGGACGGCCGTCCGCGCAGCGCCACGCTGACCGCGCTCGACAACGTTTCCGGTTTGCTGATCTCCGGTGCGCGGCTGGCGGCGCTGGGCCAGACCCGCCCCCGGATCGCGTGGGCGATGCTGCAGATCGTGGTGTCGCGCAGCCGTGCCGCGGGCAACCAGCAGGAACTCCGCTCCGGTCCGGCGCTGCACCGTGTCGCCGCTGTGTTGCTGGACGTGGCGCACCGCGACGTTCTCGGTGCGTCCCACGACCTGATCGCCTCCGTGCCGTTGACGCAGCGCGAGCTGGCCGGCATCGCGGGAATTTCGCGGGAGACCCTGGTCCGGGTCTTGAAGGTGCTGCGCGAGCGCGGAATCATCGAGACGCGGCGCAACCACATCACGATCCTGCGCGAGGACGAACTGCGCCTGCTCTGAGTCATCTGACGCAGATGTATTTCCGCTTCTTGGCTTGACTCCTGTTTAGGTTCTCGTCCCAGAGGAGTCGCCATGTCGCTGTCGCGCGAAGAGATCCTCCGTGCCCGCCGCAAGTACACCGAGCAGGTCGTGGCCACGGTCCTGTTCACCGTCGTCGTGCTGTGGGCGGTGGTCGCCACCGTCGTCCTGATCAACGCCTCCGGCGTGCTCGCCGTCGCCGCCGCCATCGGGCTGTCCGCCGGCCTGATGTACGTCTACGAGTCCTGGCAGAACGTCCGCGCCCGCGGCCGGGAACTGCGTGCGCTCGCTCTGACCGAGGACGAGCCCGACTCCGTCGGCTACACGTCCGCCCTGGTCCGCCTGTGAGGTATGCGGCGTGGTCGGGTCGAGGGGTCGTGACCACGCCGCATACCACACCCCACCGACATTCCCGCGCTCTCGTGGTGGTTTTGGGGGCGACTTATCCACAGCCCCCCGGTTATCCACAGCTTCGCGGTTCTCCGGCTTGTGGCCCTTCCCCTCGCGGCAAGCTGAACCCATGCGCCACCCCATCGACCTGGAAGCCCTCGCAGACCTGTTCGCCTACCGCATCGCCCTGATCTCCGATCTCATCCACATCGGACTGACGAGCTCCCTGATCGCTCGCCGCTGTGATCCCGGGGGCGGGTGGCAGCACCTGATGCCCGGAATCGTGTTGCTGGGCAAGGCTCCGCCCACCAGACGCCAGCGGATTCACGCGGCCCTGCGCTACGCGGGCCGTGGCGCGATTGTCACCGGCGTCGACGCCCTGCAGCTGCACGGCATGCGCGCCTCACCGGCCACCGGCCCGGTCCACATCCTCGCGCCATTGCGGAGTACCGCCGGCTGCGCCGCCGTGCACGTCGAGCGAACGAGCCGCCTACCGGCTCCCGTGATGCGCGACGGAGCCATCACCGCTCCGCTGGCGCGCGCGGCCGTCGACACCGTGCGCCACATGCGATCCATGGCAGACATCCGCGCGGTGCTGAGCGAGGTCTCCTCCTTCGTGGACCCACTCACCCTGCACGCGGAGCTGGACGCGGCGCCGAAGCGCGGCACAACCGTGCCCCGCCAAGTCCTGTCCGGACTGCACCAGCCAGCGATGTCCCAATGACCCCACCCACCGCCCCGCGCACCCGCCGCCCGCCAATGAGCTCCCAGCCATTCGGTGTTAGCACCCCGCCCGCCGCCGCACGCGGCCCGGCCTTCGCTCGACCCCTCGACGTCTCGCGTGTTCCCCATTCAGCCCCGGCGTGTTGCGCACTCGGCCCACCGCTCAACACCTGGCGCACCGCTTTGCCTTCGCCGTTCAGTGGTCGCGCGTCCCGCCCTGCTTCCGTCCGGCCGGGCTTCTTCGCCCTGTGCGCTTTACGCGCCCCCGCCCGCCCCTCGCCCTCTCCTGCCCCGCTCGCCCTCTCCTGCCCCGCTCGCCTTCTCCCGCCACTTCCGCCTTCGCCTCGCGCGCACCGGCTTCCGCGGCCCACGCTGCTTCCCGGTTCCGCCTGCGTTTCGCTTTGCCCCGCCGGCCTTCCCATGCCCCGCCGGCTTCTCCGTCCTGCAGGCTTGGCGCACCCTCCCGCCCCGCTTCTCCCGGCTCCGCCCGCGCGCGCCCAGCTTCGTGGCACACCCGGTTTCGCCCTTCCGCCTTCGCGCGCGCGAAGGCGGCGTCCGCGGCCCGCCTGGCTTGCCCGCACCCGTCGGACTTCCACGCTCAGCCTGCGTTCGTGAACTCGGTGTGGCTTCCGCGCGGTGCCTGCGCTCGCGCCCCGCCCCGTCCGGCTTCCGCGCTCCGCTCGCGTTCCCTCTGCCTGACTTCCGCGCGCGGCCCTTGGCTCCCGGTCCGGCTCCCGCACCCCGCCGGGCTTCTCCGATCTGCCCGCCTTGGCGTACCCCACCTGACATCCGCGCGCGCCGAACCCGCCACCGGCCCCATCACCCACGCCCCACCTGGCGCGGTCTGGCCGCGTGGAGTGGAATCGTCCTCTACGGTCCGTGACCGACCGAAAGATCAGCCCGCGCCCACGTGAGACAGCGGCGGAAACACGCCGTGAGCACCGGCGCAAGACAGCCTCACGGAGGCCTCACCACTGCCCCAGGAGGATGATGGTGACAGAACCGACCGTATGAGAAGGCTGACTGGGTAGTCGCCAGGCCGCGTGGATCGTATCCTGGATGGTGACGTCCCCAGGGTGGGCCGTCCGCCGGGATCGGCGGCAACCGTGAACACCCGGCGCCCGCGACCGCTGTGCCGGAGGAGGAGCCATGCCACTCTCCGAGCACGAGCAGCGACTGCTCGACCAGATCGAGCGCGCGCTCTACGCCGAAGACCCGAAGTTCGCATCCACCGTGCGTGGCGCCAAGTTGCGGAGGCCGTCCCGGCGTCGCCGCATCCAGGGCATCGCGTTGTTCGTGCTTGGTGTGGCGCTGCTCGTCACTGGTGTGATGTTGCCGAAGCTCGCCATCGTGGGCATTCCCGTGGTGAGCGTCGTTGGATTCCTGCTGATGTTCTTCGGCGTGCTGGTCACCCTGACGACGCTTCGTCGCGGCGACCAGGTTGCTGAGGAGACAGCGGAGGACGGCCGGCCGTCCCGCAGCCGCAGCTCGTTCTCCGAACGTATGGAGGAGCGCTTCCGCCGTCGTTTCGACGAGGAGTAAAGCCGCGAAACAGCTGGGCCCGTCCCGATCAGGGGACGGGCCCAGCGGCGTTTAGACCGGAACCGGTTCGTCGATCACCGGGCGCGGCGCCGGGTGCAGCACCGAGCGCGGGAACAGGTGGGCGCGCAGCGACAGCTTCGCGTTGCGGGCCATGCTCGCCCGGACCGCCGCGACCGCGCCGGGCAGGTTCGGGTCGGTCCCTGGGTGCGCGCTGTACCAGGAGCGTTCGATGGCGCCGATCACGGTGCGCAGGCCGTTGCGGCCGTCCTCGTCGAGGTTGTGCTCGCGCGCCAGGCGGCGGGACGCCGTGCGGATCGTTTCGGACGACGGGATCCGCACCCCGCGGTCGATCGACTCGGCCAGCAGCTCCTGCCACGCGGCGGTGGCGGCGCCGGCGCCCAGGGCCGCGATCGTGTGCAGGTGGTTGTGGCGCCGCACGCCGCGGACGGTCATCGGTGCCAGCAGCGCGCCGACCAGCACGAGCAGGATCGCGAGCCACCACGAGACCAGCGCGGCGGTCAATGCCGCGGCCAACGCCCACAGGCCGATGACGATCGGCAGGATCAACTTGCGGGCCCAAGGGATGCCCGCCAGTCCGGCACCGAGCACTCCGAACAGGGCCAGCATCATCAGCGCGGTCAGCAGCACGGCGAGACCCAGTGCGACCGACAGCGCGACGTAGTGCCAGGGCGGGGTCTTGTGGACCGGGTCCGTCTGGTCCTGCTGACCCTGACCGAGGACGGCCGAGCCGCTGGTCGACGTCGGGGCCGTCGTCGTGGTCGTGGTGGTCGACGACGAGTTGGCCGTCGGGTCCTTCTCGTCGGGCGCGCCGGATTCGCGCAGGTACGGCGGGGTGACGCCGCGGCCGTCGTCGATCGGCGTGGGGTCGAAGGTGACCCAGCCGTAGCCCGCGAAGAAGATCTCGACCCACGCGTGGGCGTCCTCGCTGGTGATCACGCGCTGGTCGCCGTCGACGTAGCCCGCGGTGAACCCGAGCGCGACGCGCGCGGGCATGCCGACCTGGCGGGCCAGCACGGCCATCGCTGACGCGTACTGCTCGCAGTAGCCGACCTTGCCGTTGAACAGGAAGTCCGACAGCGCGTCGGACGTCAGGTCGCCCTTGGTCTCCAGCTTGTACTTGAAGTCGCTGGTCGGGCCGGTGAAGTACTCGTACAACTTCACCGCGCGGTCGAACTGGTTCGTGGCGTCCTTGGTCAGCGCGCGGGCGAGCTGCGCGACCCGGTCCTCGACCCCGTCGACGACGAAGTACGACTGGTCGACCGGCACGTCACCGGACGCACGCCGCAGCTGGTCGGCCGTCGGGGTGTCGAGCACGGTCTCGAGCTGGTACGGCTCGGGCTTGCGCTGGTTCTGGGCGAACACGATGCCGCGGCCGGGGTCGTAGAGGTACTGATCGTCCGGAGTGTCGAGGCGTCGCGGCGAGCCGTAGATCGGCAGCCAGAAGTCGCGCCAGCCGACGGGATCCACCTCGACGCGGGACGTCTTGCCCTCACCGCGATCACCGGGCGGGCGCGCCAGCTCACCCTGCGCGGGTGTGCCGGACGGGTCGCCGCCGCGCTCCCAGCCCTTGTTGGCCACGTACTTGTCGAGCGTCGTCGCACGCATGTACGTCGCCTCGGGCAACCCGCGCACGCGGAACAGGTCGCGCGTCTTGCCCTGGTTCAACATGCCGCGCAGGCTCGTCATCGCGTTGATGCCCAGCCCGCTGTTGCCGCTGCCGCCGACCCCGTTGCCGGACCCCGGCAGCCGCCCGACGGTGCCGACGAGCGTGAACCCCGCACCGACGATCAACGCGATCACCATCGCGATGCTCGCGACGGCCGTCGCCGACGACCCGGATCCGCTCGAAGCCCCACTGCCCAGCCGGCCGCGCCACGCCTCGTGCCGATGCTGCCCGTCGACGGCGAGCAGCAACGCGAACGCGGCCGCGCCGAACACGAACGTCCAGAACGGCAGCATCTCCTCGGCCAGCGAGGCCGGCACCGCGAACACGCACAGCAGCACCAGGCCGGACGCCGCGGGCGCGGCGGCGGCGACCGCCAGCGTGTCGACGAGAACTGTCACCAGGCCGATCGCCAGCATCACCAGGCAGCGGATCGCGGGCGTCGCCTGGACGGGCGGGACGCCGGTCTGCACCTGGCCGACCGAGTCGCTGAGCACCGTGCCGAGGTCGGAGAGTGACTCGGGACCGGGCAGCACGGCGAGGATGCCGGTGCGGGTGAAGATCGTGACGAGCAGGCACAGCAACGCCATGACCTGCATCAGCGACACGACGGGCGCGGGCAGCCGGGTCGACCGCAGCAGCGCGCCGGTGCCCGTCACCACCGCGATCGCGACGGCGATGTGCACCAGCCACAGGCCGCCTTCGATCACGCCGGAGAGGGCAGTCGACGAGCACAGCACCGCCAGCGCCGCGATCCACGGCGTCGCCGACGCCGACCACTCGATACCGGGCCGCGCAGACATTCAGCTCACCCCCAGCGCGCCCACGGACCAGCGCGCTCGCGCAGGCATCCCCCGCGCCGGGGGACCCCCGATTTTCATTTTGCCATTCGGCACCGACATTTCCGTGGGCCGCGAGGTGTCAACGGGCCGTTCACGGCACGGAGTTCGGGAAGGGTGTGCCAACGCTTGCGCGGGCGTCCCCCGCCGAGGGGGACCCCCTTCTTTAAGTCTGCCAGTCGGTACCGACAATTTCGGGCGAGCGCAGACGCCAGCGGGCCGTTCACCGGCCGAAGCTGGCCCTGACAACGCTGAAGCGAGCGTCCCCCGCGCCGGGGGACCCCCGAATTCAATTCTCCCAGAGAGGTCTGACAATTCCGGCGCGCTCATGATCAGGTCACGTCCGCCCGCACGACCGGCCCCCGGTTGACCGAAGAGGCACAGAGCTCCCGCCACACCTGAGGCATCGGCGACTGAGGCCGCGCCAAAGCAACGCCCCACCCGGCCGAAGACAGCAGCCGGTGCGCATCGGCGGGATCGGGTGCCTTGTCCTCCGAAGCGGAAGCCCAGGCGTTGACATCCAACAAGACGGCGAGGCTGCGCATACCGCGCGGCCGGAACCGGATGAGGTCCTCGACAGCGGCCGGAGTGATGCCGCCGAGTACGGCGATGACCTCCTGACCGGCACCGGGATCCAGGCCACCGGCCAGCTCACGGCGATGCGAAGGCTGCAGGGCCGCCAAGGAGTCCAGCACCACGTGGTCGGAGTGCCCGCCATCGGCCTGACCACCGGCCAGCACCCGGCCGTCCTCCGCCACCAGACGCACCTGGTGCCCGAACCGGTGCAGGTGCAGACACACCGACGCGGCGAACGAGATCGCCCACTCCAGGGACGCCGAAGGGCCGTTGCCGCGGTGCGCCACCAGGCGGTGGTCCAGCAGGACGGTGGTGCCGCCGCGCCACGGGCGTTCCTCGACCCGGACCATCAGTTCGTCGCGGCGCGCGGTGGAGCGCCAGTGGACCTTGCGCAGGTCGTCGCCCTGGCGGTACTGCCGCACGACGGCGTCGTCCTCGCCCTGGCCCGAACGCAGGCGCACCGAGCCGTCGTCGCCGGCACCCATGCCGGAACCACCTGGAAGGCCCAGCAACGGAACCACCCGCGGCACCACGACCAACTTGGAACGGCCGGCCAGTTCGCGGTCGAACTCTGCCAGGCCGAAGGGGTCGGTGATCCGGGCCATCAGCGGACCCACCTGCTGGATGCCGCGCATCACCGGCTTCAGCGGGTAGCGCAGCGCCGTCGGGTGGTAGCGCGGCAGGCGCTCCACCAGGAACCGCGGGCGCGAGCCCAGGGCGTAGGGGACGTTGTCCTCCAACAGAAGGCCGCCGGTCGGCAGGCGGCCCGTCGAGCGCAGGTCCAGGCGCACCTCGGTCGCCGCGCCTACGGGGACGCGGGACGGCGACAGGAAGCGCGCGGCGTGCAGGCCGACCCGCGCTCGCGTCGCGAGCCAGGCCGCCAGTAGCGGCAGGGCGATCACAAAGGCGGCTACGCGCAGGAGATCGCGTTCGTTCAACGCCACCGCGCACAGACCGGCGGCGAACCCCGCGGCGAGCAGGCAGCGGCCGCGGGTCGTCAGGCCGGACAGTGCGGTGCGCATTTAGCGAGGCGTCCCTGCGTTGTTGTTGATGCCCAGGTTGCGGACGAACTGCGCGCTCGGGTCCATCGCGGCCTGCGGCACCGGGACCCGTTGCAGCAGCGCGCGGATGAGCTCGGCGGCGGACCGGCGGGCGGCCTGCGCCTCCGCGGTCAGCACCAGGCGGTGCGCCAGCACCGGGATCGCGACGGCGTGGATGTCGTCCGGCACCACGAAGTCGCGGCCCGCCAGCGCGGCCTGGGCACGGGCGGCGCGCACCAGGTGCAGCGTCGCGCGCGGCGAGGCGCCCAGGCGCAGCTCCGGCAGGCGGCGCGTCGCGGAGACCAGCTCCACGGCGTAGCGGCGCACGTCGGGGGAGAGGTGCACGCGGCGCACGGTCTCGATCAGCTTCAGCACCTGCGCGGCGTCGGACACCGGGCGCAGGTCGTCCAGCGGGTTGTGGCCCGCGTGCTCGTCGACCATCGCCAGCTCGGCCTGCGGGTCCGGGTAACCGATCGACACGCGCGCGGTGAAGCGGTCGCGCTGCGCCTCCGGCAGCGCGTAGGTGCCCTCCATCTCCACCGGGTTCTGCGTCGCGATCACCATGAACGGCGAACCCAGCGGGTAGGTGTTGGCGTCGACCGTGACCTGGTGCTCCTCCATGCACTCCAGCAACGCGGACTGCGTCTTCGGAGAGGCACGGTTGATCTCGTCGCCGACCACGATGTTCGCGAACACCGGGCCCGGCCGGAACTCGAAGTCGTTCTCCTGCCGGTTGTAGATCGAAGAACCCGTGATGTCGCTCGGCAAGAGGTCCGGGGTGAACTGAACCCGGCTCACCGTGCAGTCGATCGACCGCGCGAGCGCCTTCGCGAGGGACGTCTTGCCGACACCCGGCACGTCCTCGACGAGCAGATGGCCTTCAGCGAGCAGGGTGACCAGCGCTAGGCGCACCACGTCGGGTTTGCCGACGAGCACGCGCTCGACGTTGGCCGCGATTCGCTGTACGCAGCCGTGCAGTTCACCCAGCACCTGATCGACCGGCGCGTGGCTGTTCGCGCTTGTCACTCGACCTCCAGCAGCCGCGTCCGGAACACGGACGTGTGAGCGTTTCACGCAGTGTGTCAAACCGAGGCTAAGAGCCCTACACCTCCGGTCAACCAGAGGTTCAAACCCTCCACTCCAGGTTCCCCCACCTTTCCGTCTCAAAGACTGGTTTTGGGGCGATTTGCTAGGCCATCCGAGTGGCAAACGCCGTGCTGCGACTCACCTGCGAAGGTGATGCCGCACGTGCTCCCCCACCATCCCCCCACGACACACCACCACGGCTACCAGCACAAACGGGTCACGACTCCCTGCGTGTACACCCGTTTCAGCGTTGACTGTGGTGAAAAGTGGGGTACTGTGGCGGCCGGTGGGGCTACGGGGGTTCCACTGCCGGTCCGTCGCCCGGCTGGGAGGTGAAGGCCGATGTTCCTCGGCACTCATCACCCACGCTTGGACGACAAAGGCCGGCTGACACTGCCTGCGAAGTTCCGGGACGAACTGGCGGGAGGTCTGATGGTCACCAAGGGCCAGGACCACTGCCTGTACGTGTTCCCGCGAGCGGAGTTCGAGCAGATGGCGAGGAAGGTCGCGGAGGCGCCGTTCACGAACGACGCGGTTCGCGCCTACCAGCGCTACCTGTTCGCGGGCACGGACGAGCAGCGTCCGGACGGTCAGGGTCGCGTCCTGATCGCACCGGAGTTGCGCCGGTATGCCGGGTTGACCAAGGAGTGCGTGGTCGTCGGTGCGTTCACCAGGCTGGAGATCTGGGACGCGCAGGCCTGGCAGACCTACCTCGACGAGCACGAGGACTCCTACGCGGAGGCTCGGGAGGAGGTCATACCGGGCGTCTTCTGACACACGGGGTGAGTGGGAGAACGCGATTCGGGTGCCGTGAGGCCTCGGTCCGCTCGACTATCGGCCCTGGCGCACCTTCCCCGGCGCCAGGTTCGACGGGCGGGCGGGGACCTGACGCCACCCGATGAGCGTTTCGGGGAGAGGAACCTGCAATGGAGCGACCGCAGCACGTGCCCGTGCTGCTGGACCGCGTCCTGGAGTTGTTCGCCCCGGCGCTGACCGGCAAGCCCGCCGTCCTCGTCGACGCCACGCTCGGCCTCGGTGGCCATTCCGACGCCCTGCTGCGCGCGCACCCCCAGCTCACCCTCATCGGGCTCGACCGTGACCCGCAGGCCATCGAGCTGGCCCGCGAGCGGCTGAGTGTCCACGGTGAACGGGTCCACCTCGTCAACGTCACCTACGACCGGATCGCCGACGCCGTCAACGATCTCGGATTGTCCAAGGTGGACGGCGTGCTGATGGACCTCGGCGTGTCCTCGCTCCAGCTGGACGCGGAGGAGCGCGGCTTCGCGTACTCAAAGGACGCGCCGCTGGACATGCGGATGAGCGCTGGCACCGGCATGACGGCCGCGGATGTGCTCAACACCTACGCACCCGGCGACCTGATCCGGATCCTGCGCGACTATGGCGAGGAGCGGTTCGCGAAGAAGATCGTGGGCGCCATCGTCCGCGAACGCGCGCGCGAGCCGTTCACCAACAGCGGCCGGCTCGTGCAGTTGTTGTACGACAACGTTCCCGCGGCGACCCGGCGCACCGGTGGCCACCCGGCCAAGCGGACGTTCCAGGCGCTGCGCATCGAGGTCAACGGCGAACTGGAGTCGCTGCGGCAGGCGCTGCCCGCCGCGCTCGGAGTGCTGGGCATGGGCGGGCGGATCGTCGTCGAGTCCTATCAGTCCCTTGAGGACCGGATGGTGAAGCAGGCGATCGCGAAGCTCGCGACGTCGCGCACGCCGGCCGGTCTGCCGGTCGAACTGCCGGGCCACGGACCCGAACTGAAGCTGCTCACCAGGGGCGCGGAACTCGCGACCGAGCAGGAGATCGAGGAGAACCCGCGGGCCGCCCCGGTGCGGCTCAGGGCAGCGGAACGGATTGGAGAAAGAACATGACGGCACTCCCGCACGTGGGTGAGCCGTCCCCTCGCGACGGCTCCCGCACCGGCGAGCGCAAGAACGAGGCCGACCGGGCCCGGCGGCGCTCCGCCGCGGCCGAGCGCGCCTACGCCCGGCGGGCGCAGCGCGCGCAGAACCTGCGCGGCACGCCCGCCCAGCAGCGTCCGGCCGGTCCCGCCCCCAAGGCGCCGTTCGTCGTGATGGTCATGGTCGTGCTCGCCGTCGGGCTGGCCGGGATCATGTACCTCTCCACGCAGGCCGCGGCCGACTCGTACCGGCTGCAGGAGGCCCGTGCGGAGCAGGAGCGGCTGACGTTGCGCGTCGAGCAGCTGCGCCAGGACGTGGCGCTGCTCGAGTCGCCGACCGAGCTGGCGAAGCGCGCGGCCGAGCTGGGCCTCGTGCTGCCGCCGGATCCCGCGCGCCTGCGGCAGAACGCCGACGGCTCGATCGAGGTGTTCGGCAAGCCCTCGGCGCCGCCGAAGCCGGCGCCGCCGCCGCCGTCTTCTCCGACGACGCCGACGACAACGACGCCACCGGCACAGCCGCCCGCGCAGGACCAGGCCCAGCAGCCACCCGCCCAGCAACAGCAGCAGCAACCGGTGCAGCCGCCCGCCGAGGGCCAGCAGCAGCCCCCGGCCCAGCAGGGTGCACCGGTGCAGCAGCAGGTCCAGCAGCCGCCTGTTCAGGGGCAGCAGCAGCCGCACGACGGCCAGGAACGGCTCGTGCAGGTCCTCGGCACGGCGGGAGATTACTGATGCCGGGTCCACCGGGCGGCCGGGCACCGCGCCGTCCGCTCTCCGTGCGCGGCCCCCGGCCGGCGAAGCGGGCGGGTGGCAACAGCCGCGTCCGCATCGCCATCGGGCGCATCCTGCTCGTCGGCGCGCTGCTGCTCGCCGGCATCAAGCTGGTGCAGGTACAGGGTTTCCAGGCCGAGGCCCTGTCCGAAGCGGCGAAGATGCAGCGCGCCACCAAGCAACAGATCCCCGCCGAGCGCGGCGCGATCCTCGACCGCAACGGCAACCAGCTCGCGTTCAGCATCGAGGTGCGCGCGCTCTACACGCTGCCGCAGACCGCGCGGAGGACGTGGGACGCCGAGCGCGCCAAGAAGAACACCCTGCCGAGCTACGAGGACCGTGCGCGCGAGATCGCGAAGTTCATCAACCTGACGGTGGGCAACGAGGTCAGCGGCGACAAGACCGACGAGCAGACGATCTACGACAAGCTCACCAAGGACACGAGCTACATCGTGCTGGCCCGCGAGGTCGAGCCCAGCAAGGCCCAGGCGATCGTCAAGAAGTACGCGCAGATCGGTTCGGAGTACCGGGCGAAGCGGATCTACCCCGACAACACCATCGGGGCGAACGTCGTCGGCTACGCCAACTGGCGCCTCGAGGAGAAGCCGCCGATCACGCAGGGTCTGCTGGGAATCGAGAACTCGCAGGACACCGTGCTCGCCGGCCGGATGGGCCAGCGCGTCGTCGACACGATGCAGGGTGACGACACGCTCGTCATCCCGAACACCGAGCGCGAGGTCATCGCCGCGACACCGGGCAAGAGCCTCGAGCTGACGCTGGACATCGACACCCAGCACGCCGTGCAGAACATGGTCGCCCAGTACACCGCGAAAAGCGGCGCGAAGCACGGTTCGGCCGTCGTGCTCGACTCGCGCACCGGCGAGATCATCGCCATGGCGGACGACAACACGTTCGACCCGTCGAACTACGAGAACGTGACGGTGGACCAGACCCGCAACCGCTCGGTCGCCGCCGTGTTCGAGCCGGGCTCGGTGAACAAGATCGTCGCCGCGTCGGCCGGGATCGAGGACGGGCTGTTCAAGCCGGACACCGTGCTGGACGTCGAGGGCAGCATCAAGGTCGCCGACCGCACGATCAAGGACGCGTGGAACCACGGCACCGTGCCGATGACGTTCACCGGGATCTTCGCCCGGTCGTCCAACGTCGGCACGCTGAAGACGGCGCAGGCGATCGGTAAGGAGCGCTACGCCGAGATGCTGCAGAAGTTCGGCCTCGGCCGGCGCACGCAGTCCGGCCTGCCCGGCGAGGAGGCCGGGCTCGTGCCGCCGCTGAACCAGTGGTCCGGCTCGACGTTCGGCAACCTGCCGATCGGCCAGGGTCTGTCGATGACGTTGCTGCAGATGACCGGCATGTACCAGGCCATCGCCAACGACGGCCTGCGCATCCCGCCGCGCATCATCCGCGCCGAGATCGGCACGGACGGCTCGCGCACGGAGATGAAGCGGCCCGACGGCGTTCGCGTCGTCTCACCCGAGACGGCTCGCACGGTGCGCGACATGTTCCGCGGGGTCACCCAGACCTCGCGAGACCCGAGCCAGGCGGGCACCGGGCCCGCGGCGGCGCTGCCGGGCTACCAGATCGCCGGCAAGACGGGCACCGCGCAGCAGATCGACCCGAACTGCTCCTGCTACTCCAGCTCGGTCTACTGGATCACGTTCGCCGGCATCCTGCCCGCGGACAACCCGCGCTACGTCGTCGGGATCATGCTGGACGCGCCGACCAAGTCGCAGAACGCGTCACCGCTGTTCCACGACATCGCGTCCTTCCTGGCGCAGCGCTACCAGGTGCCGCTGTCCGCGGAGCAGACGCCGATCCTCCAGCTCTGAACAACCGTTATGGCCACCATGACGGACTTCAAGTCCGTCATGGTGGCCATAACGGCACTAACCCCGGTCAGTCAGAGGGTGGCCTGGGGTTCCGGGCGGGCGATCAGGACCGGGCACGAGGAGTGGTAGAGCGCGGCGCGGGTGATCAGGCCGACCCCGTTCTGCTGGCCGCCCCGGCCGACCACCAGCAGGTCGCTGTCGAGCGACGCGACCGCCTCGTGCGGGTGACGCGAGTCGATCTTCACCTCGGGGGTCAGCTCGGGCGCCGTGGTGCGCAGGAACAGCACCGCTCGCCGGACCGCGACCTCGTCGCGCGGCACGGCGCTGACGTGCGGCTGCGGCGGGTGCACGTGCAGCAGGCGCAAACGCGCCCGGCGGGTGCGGCAGAGCTCGACCGCGCGCCGCAGCACGACCGGGTCCTCGCACCCGCCGACTGCGGCGGTGATCCAACCGTATTCGCCGCGGATCGCCGGGGGTCGTCCGCGCACGACCACGACGCTGCACCGCGCGCGCCGCAGGACCGGGAGCACCAGGGAGCCGAGGCCGAGGCTGCGGTGCCGTTCGCCCCGGCAGCCGAGCACGAGCATGGCGCTGTCCGCACTGGCTTTCTCGAGCGCGGCGACCGGGTCGTCGCCGCTGGGGCGGAAGTGGGCGGTCAGCATCGGCAGCCGCTCGAGCACGCGCTGCACGGTCGCGTCCGCCGGGTCCGCGAGGAACACCTGAAGGTCGGTCCGCAACGACCACGCGTGCCGTGCCGCCCATTCGAACGCGTGGTAAGCCGCCTGGGAGGTGTCCACGCCGACCGTGACCGAGCGGCTGAAATCAGGTGCCCAGAAGGAGAACCGCCGGGCTTCAACCGCAACGTCACTGTCGATCGTCTTCGTCATCGCCGCCCTCAACTCGTCGACCCCCTGCCGTATTGACCTCACCCGTCTTAGGTGATCGACAGAAGGGCCCAAAGTCCCAATCACCGGCATCACCGGTATGGCTCGAACCCAAGTCAGGGACCGCGTAGCGACTTTAGTAGCGGTTGTCACCAATAGCATCCGGAGCCGTGATCACCTCACAGGTCGCCGTCGTCGGCGGGGGAATCGCGGGCGCCTGGCTCTCGTACCGGCTCGCCCAGCGCGGCGTCGACACGGTTCTCGTCGTCGGACCCGAACCACCCGTCTCGCGCGAGTGGGCGGCGTGCGTGCTCAACCGGCAGCTGGTCGAAGATCCAGTGCGGGCGCTGGAGGACTCGTCCGGGACGCAGGATCCGGCGCTGCGCCCGTTGATCGAACGACACCTGCCGAGGGAGCTGGCCGAACTACGGTCGCTCGTCGAGCTCATGCCGTTCGAAGGTGTGCTGATTCCCAGACATCAGGTGCCCATGCCCCGATTGGGCGCGGGCGACGAGGTCGTCACAACCGTGCTGCGGCACTACGCCGGACGGATGGTCGAGGCACGCGTCACCGATCTGGTCGTCCGCGACGGCGTCTGCCACGGCGTGCGAACCGACCGCGGGTCGATCGCCGCGAACCACGTCGTGCTGGCGTCCGGCGGTTTCTCCGGGCTCTTCGCCGACGGCGTCGCCAACAGTTCGGGCGCGCTGCTCGGCACGTGCCTGCGGCACGGCGCGACGCTGGCCAACCTGGAGCTGTTCCAGCGCTTCGCGCTCGGCGACCGGACGCGCCGGCGGCCGCTCTACCCGTTCGACCTCGACGGCGCCCGGCTGTTGCGCGACGGCTCGCCGATCGAGCTGCGGGGCACGGATCTCGCCCTCTTCCGGGAGTACTGGACGTCGAACCTGGGCGTCCCCCACACGGCGCAGCTGAAGGACGTCACCGTCGAACTGGGCCCCGTGCGCGGGTTCTCGTACGGCGGTCTGGCCGGCGGGATCGAGAACCTGCACGCGACGGGTGAGGCGCGCTACGACATCGCCGCGGACGCGCTCGCCGGACTGCCGTGGCTCGTCTTCCTGGCCACCGGCGGAATGCTCGCGGAACGGTTGGAGCCTCTTGGAAAGCCCTCGCCGATACCGGAGGAGCCCGTTGCTTTCGTCGATTTCCCGGACCTGCGGGCACGTCTCGCAGCGTGTTTCGACCACAATTCGACAAGTGAGACGATGACCGCTTTTCTCCGTTGGGCGCGGGAAAATCGTGGCTCTGACGTGCTGCTTCTCGCCGAGGCGTGCGTCGCGTCGGCGTTGGCGCGGACCGAGAGCCGCGGATTCTTCTTCCGTGCGGATCACCCGGCAGAGGATCCTGGTCTGGCCGGCCGCACCACCCGAGTCCAGTACCGAGACGGCGACATCGAGGTCCAGCTTTGATCAACCCACGTCTGCAGGCCATCTCCGCAGAGCTGCCGCGGCCGCACTTCACCACCGACGAGCTGCTCGCCGCCGCCGACGGGCACCTCACCGACCAGCTGACGGACATGTTCGGCAAGCTCGGCGTCGAGAAGCGCCACTCGGTGCTGGCCAACTACCCGCAGGTCCTCTTCGACGGCGCGGACCCCGTGCTGGACGCCCCGTCGACCCAGATGGCTGTGACCGCCGCCCGGCGTGTGATCGCTTCCATCGATCCGGACGAGATCGGCCTGGTGCTCGGGGTGACGAGCAGTCCGGGCCGGTTGCTGCCGAGCCTGGTGTGCGACGTGTTCGCGATGATGCCGGAGCTGCCGCGTGACGCGGCCAACCTGAGCATCTCGTACATGGGGTGCTCGGCGCTGGCGAAGGTCGTCGAGACCGCGCGCTGGTACCTCAACGCCAACCCCGGCAAGCGCGTGCTCGCGTGCTTCATGGAGGCGATCACGCCGCTCTCGCCGGTGCTGCCCGGCCGGTACGGGCATTTCACCGAGGAGAGTGACCGCCAGCGGACCGTCGACGCCATGCACGGGTTCCTCTTCGGTGACGCGTCCGTGGCGATGCTGCTCGGTGCCGACGGCGACGGGCCCGAGTTCGGTGAGGTCGAGAACCTGACCAACGCGCTGCCCAGTGACGCCGAGCTGGGCACCGTGCCCGACGGCGGCTCCGACATCCCGGTCGTGCACGGCCGCCGGCTCTACACGCTCGGCCCGGACGTCACCGCGCGCGGCACCTACTACGCCAGCACCACGGTCAAGTCGCTGATCGCGTCCGGGCGGACCGGTCTCTCCTCGCCCGGTGAGGCGTCGATGTTGTTGCTGCACACCGGTAGCACGCGGATCCTGGACGGGCTGTGCGCCGAGTTCGGGGTGCCGAACAACGGGGAGCAGGTCGCTTCGTCGTACCGGGTGTTGCGCGACTACGGGAACACGATCGGGTGTTCCGTGCCGTTGATGCTGGCGGAACCGGTGCACCGGTCGGCGGGTGAGGCGCTGCTCGTGGCGTTCGGGTTGAGCTTCAGCTGCGGTGCGTTCACGCTGCGAGTGCCCGCCGGCGGATGGGATCCGAGTTGACCGTCCCAGGCCGCTCAACAGCCGTGGTGGTGCGCGGTGAACGTGACGCTTGGGGACATAGTTGTCCCTGAACGTCACGTTCGCTCCGCGTCAGGGGCGGACGGCGGGTGGGGCGCTGCTCGTGGCGTTCGGGTTGAGCTTCAGCTGCGGGGCGTTCACGCTGCGGGTGCCCGCCGGCGGATGGACTCTGTGCTGACCGGAACTGTCAGACCTCGCGGCTAGGCTCGGATTCGGGGGCCCGTCGTCTGCTCAGCCGTGCGGGGCACCCCCGATTCCAGCCTAGCGACGGGCACCGACAAATCTGGCGCCTCGGTGCCGTTCACGGCCCCGGCGCCGGGGCCGGTGACGGCGATCCTTGCTGATCATCACCCGAACGCGCACGCGGCGATCGGCCACTCTCCGTACGCCGGTAGCCTCTTGCCCGTGCCTGCCAAGCTAGAGGGCAAGGTCGCGACCGCCCCGCCCCGCCCCACCAGCATCAAACCCGTGTCCGTCGCCGCTCTCGCGACGATCGGCGACGCCCACCTGACCGGGCCAGCGCATGCCGACGTCCAGGTGACAGGCGTGACGCTCCGTGCCCAGCACGTGGTGCCCGGCGACCTCTACGCCGCGCTGCCCGGAAGCCGGGCGCACGGCGCGGACTTCGCCGGGACCGCGATCGAGCACGGTGCCGTCGCCGTGCTCACCGACGAGGTCGGTGCCGCCAAGATCAAGGCCGATGTGCCGGTCCTGGTGCACGACAACCCGCGCAGCGTCGTCGGGCTGCTCGCCGCGCACGTCTACGGCAACCCGTCCACCAAGACGAGGGTCTGGGGTGTGACGGGCACGTCGGGCAAGACGACGACGAGCTACCTGATCGAGTCCGCGCTGCGGGCGGCGGGCCGGAGCACCGGTCTGATCGGCACGGTCGAGATGCGTATCGGCACGGAGCGGATCGACAGCGCGCTGACCACGCCCGAGTCGCCGGACCTGCAGGCCCTCTTCGCGGTGATGGCCGAGCGCGGCATCACCGACGTGGTCATGGAGGTCTCCAGCCACGCGCTCGAACTCGGGCGCGTGGCCGCCACCGAGTTCGAGATCGGCGCGTTCACCAACCTCAGCCAGGACCACCTCGACTTCCACCCGGACATGGAGGACTACTTCCGGGCCAAGGCCAAGCTGTTCGACGGCCGCGCCCGCAAGGAGGTCGTCTGCGTCGACAGCGAGTGGGGCGAGCGGCTGGTCAACGACAAGACGATCACCGTCGCCACCACGAAGAACGCCACCTGGACCGCCAGCGACGTCGAGGTGTCGCCGACCGGCGAGCAGACGTTCACCGCGCACGGCCCGGACGGCGACATCGCGATCGAGCTGCGCCTGCCCGGTTCGTTCAACGTGGCCAACGCACTGCTGGCGATCGGCTGCCTGCACCTCGAGGGCGTCGACAAAGCGGCGATCGCCGAGGGGCTCAAGCAGGTCCAGGTGCCCGGCCGCATGCAGCGCGTCGACGAGGGCCAGGACTTCACCGCGGTCGTCGACTACTCGCACAAGCCCGTCGCGGTGGCGCTGGCGCTGGACGCCGTGCGCTCCAAGACGGCCGGCCGGATCATCACCGTGCTGGGCTGCGGCGGCGACCGCGACAAGGGCAAGCGGCCGTTGATGGGGGAGGCCGCCGCACAGCGAAGTGACGTGTTGATCATCACCGATGACAACCCGCGCAGCGAAGAACCGTCCTCTATTAGGGCCGCCATGCTCGAAGGGGCGCTCAAGGCCGAGCCTCGCGGCGAGGTCGTGGAGATCGGGGACCGCGGGAAGGCCATCGAGCACGCGGTCTCGCTGGCCCGCACGGGCGACGTCGTCGTCGTCGCGGGCAAGGGACATGAGACCGGACAGGAGATCGCCGGAGTGGTGCACCCGTTCTCCGATGTGGAGACGCTCGCCGCCGCGATCAGAAAGGCTCATTCGTGATCGCTCTGACCCTCGCCGAGATCGCGGAGATCGTCGGCGGCCGGTTGCACGGAACCGACGGCACACCGACGATCACGGGCTCGATCGAGTTCGACACGCGCAAGATCACCGAGGGCGGGCTTTTCCTGGCCCTGCCCGGTGAGCGCGTCGACGGGCACGACTTCGCGGCGCGGGCGGTCGCAGCCGGAGCCGCGGGCGTGCTGGCCGGACGTGAGGTGGACGCACCCGCGGTCATCGCGCCGCCGGTCGAGACCCAGCACGGGAACGCTTACGTCCTCGCGGGTGACACGGACGGCACGGGTGCCGCGGTCCTCGCGGCACTGGCGAAGCTCGCCCGGCACGTGACGGATCGCTTGAAGGACCTCACGATCGTCGGGGTCACCGGGTCGGCGGGCAAGACGTCGACCAAGGACCTCATCGCGCAGGTCCTGACGCCCGCGGGCGAGACGATCGCGCCGCCTGGGAGCTTCAACAACGAGCTGGGCCACCCCTGGACGGCGTTGCGCGCCACCGAGGACACGCGCTTCCTCGTGCTGGAGTTGTCCGCGCGCGGACCGGGCCACATCGCGCACCTGTGCGAGGTCGCCCCGCCGAAGATCGGCGCGGTGATCAACGTCGGCACCGCGCACCTCGGCGAGTTCGGCTCCCGCGAGGGCATCGCCCAGGCCAAGGGCGAGCTCGTGGAGGCGTTGCCCGAAGACGGGATCGCCATCCTCAACGCCGACGACCCGCTGGTGGCCGCGATGGCGAGCCGCACCAAGGCGAAGGTCGTGCTCGTCGGCGAGGACTCGAAGGCCGACGTCCGCGCGACGAACGTCGAGCTGGACGAGCAGGCCCGCGCGAGCTTCACGCTCGTGTCCGCACAGGGCGAGGCGCACGTCAAGCTCGGCGTGCACGGCCCGCACCAGGTCGGCAACGCGCTGACGGCCGCCGCGATCGCGCTGGAGTTGGGTGCGACGCCGCAGCAGGTCGCCGAGCGACTCGGTGCGGCACAACGGGTTTCCGCGCATCGGATGCAGGTCACCGAGCGCGCGGACGGCGTGACCGTGGTGAACGACGCGTACAACGCGAACCCCGAGTCGGTGCGCGCCGCGCTCAAGTCGCTCGCGACGATCTCGCGTGCCACGCAGCCCGCGCGCCGCAGCTGGGCCGTGCTCGGGCCGATGGCCGAGCTGGGGGACGACCACGTTCGCGCGCACGACGAGATCGGCCGGCTCGCGGTCCGGCTGGACATCAACAAGCTGGTCGTCGTCGGAGACGCCGCCCGGCCGATGCACCAGGGCGCCCACCTGGAAGGATCATGGGGCGAGGAATCCGTCCTGGTGCCGGACGCGGACGCGGCGATCACGTTGCTGCGCGCGGAGGTCCGGCCCGGTGACGTCGTGCTAGTGAAGGCATCCAACGCCTACCGCCTGTGGCGCGTCGCCGAGGCCCTGCTGGAGGCAGGAAACCAGTGAAGAGCATTCTGATCGCGGCAGCGATCTCGCTGATCGTGTCGATCCTGCTGACCCCGTACCTGATCAGGACCTTCTCCCGGCAGGGCTTCGGGCAGGAGATCCGCGAAGAGGGCCCCCAGCACCACAAGACCAAGCGCGGCACGCCGACCATGGGTGGCGTCGCCATCCTCGTCGCGATGTGGGCCGGTTACCTCGGCGCACACCTGGTGAACTCGTTCTCGGCGTCCGCCCAGGGCCAGACGCCCAGCGCCTCCGGCCTGCTGGTGCTGATGCTGACCACGTCGCTGGGCATCGTGGGCTTCCTCGACGACTTCATCAAGATCCGCAAGCAGCGCAACCTGGGCCTGAACAAGACCGCGAAGCTCGTCGGCCAGTTCGTCGCCACGATCGTCTTCGCGATCCTGGTGCTGCAGTTCCCGAACAAGGACCAGGTCCTGCCGGCCTCGGTGAACCTGTCGTTCGTGCGGGACATCGCCGTCGTGTCGTTCGGCACCGTCGGCTTCGTCGTGTTCTGCTACGCCGCCGTCAGCGCGTGGTCGAACGCCGTGAACCTGACCGACGGCCTCGACGGTCTCGCCGGCGGTTCATCCGCGATGGTGCTCGGCACCTACGTGGTGATCTCGTTCTGGCAGTTCCGCTACAACTGCTCGACCTCCGCGCTGGCCGGTTGCTACGAGGTGCGCGACCCGCTGGACCTGGCGCTGGTCGCCGCCGCCGCGATGGCCGGGTGCATCGGCTTCCTGTGGTGGAACGCCGCGCCCGCCAAGATCTTCATGGGCGACACCGGCTCGCTGGCCCTCGGCGGTCTCGTCGCGGGTCTCGCCATCGCGACGCGCACCGAGCTGCTGATGGTCGTCATCGGCGGTCTGTTCGTCGTCGAGGCCCTGTCGGTCGTCATGCAGGTCGCGGTGTTCCGCACGTCGCGGCGCCGCCTGTTCCGCATGGCGCCGTTCCACCACCACTTCGAGCTCGCGGGCTGGGCGGAGACCACGGTCATCATCCGGTTCTGGCTGCTCGCCGGGATCTGCTGCATGTTGGGCCTGGGCCTGTTCTACAGCGAGTGGCTCACCGCGGTCGGGAGCTGAGTATGGGCGTGCTGGCCGGTCGCAGGGTTCTGGTCGCAGGTGCCGGTGTGACCGGCCGGTCCGCCGCGGAGGCGTTGCTCGCCGCGGGTGCGGAGGTCGTCGTGACCGACGGCTCCGCCGAGCGGCTGATGGCGTTGGACACGCTGCTCAGCGGCGTGGAGCTGATGCCGGGCCTGACCGAGCCGCCCGCCGGGACGGACCTCGTCGTCACGTCACCGGGCTGGAAGCCGACCGCGCCGTTGCTCGCCGCGGCCGCCGCCAGGGGCATCGAGGTGATCGGCGAGGTCGAGCTGGCCTGGCGGATGGGCGCCGAGCTGGCCGACCCGCCCGTGTGGCTCGCGGTGACCGGCACGAACGGCAAGACCACGACCGTCGGCATGCTCGAGTCGATCCTGCACGCGGCCGGCGCCGACGCCGTCGCGTGCGGCAACGTCGGCCTGCCGGTCGTCGACGCGCTGCTGGCCGGACGACGGGTGCTGGCCGTGGAGCTGTCGAGCTTCCAGCTGTTCTGGTCGCCGTCGGTGCGGCCGCAGGCGGGGGCGTTGCTGAACCTCGCCGAGGACCACCTCGACTGGCACGGCGGCATGGACCGGTACGCGCAGGCCAAGGCCCAGGTGCTCACCGGTGACGTGGCCATCGGCTGGCTCGACGACGACATGGTCGCCGACCTGCTGGAGGACTCACCGGCCCGTGACCAGGTCGGCTTCACCTTGGGTGTGCCCGCACCGGGCCAGCTGGGCGTGCGCGACGGCTGGCTGGTCGACCGCGCGTTCGCCGACGACGAGCCGCTGATCGAGGTCTCCCGCATCCGTCCCACGGGGCCGCCCGGCATCGCGGACGCGTTGGCGGCCACGGCTTTGGCGCGCGCGTACGGCGTGCCGTCCGAGGCCGTCCGGGAGGGTCTGGCGGCCTTCTCGCCGGCCGCGCACCGGGCCGTGGTGGTCGCCGAGACCGGTGGCGTCACGTACGTCAACGACTCCAAGGCCACGAACCCGCACGCCGCGCTGGCGTCGCTGCGGTCGTTCCCGTCGGTCGTGTGGATCGCGGGCGGCCTGCTGAAGGGCGCTTCGGTCGAGGAGATGGTCCGGTCCGAGGCACATCGGCTGCGCGGGGCCGTGCTGATCGGCGCGGATCGTGACGTGATCGCGGACGCGCTGGCGCGGTACGCCCCGGACGTCCCCGTCCGGCTAGCCGACGGCATGCTCGAGGCCGTGCGCGCGGCCGCGGACCTCGCCCGGCCCGGCGACGCCGTGCTGCTGGCGCCCGCGGCGGCGTCGATGGACATGTTCAACGACTACGCCCACCGCGGGCAGGTGTTCACGGAAGCCGTTCAGTCACTTTCCTGAGCTATTCATGAACTGAATCTCCACAATGCCGCCGTCCACTCGGATGGCGGCATTTGTTCCGCCGCCGTCGTCCTGTTGAATGCAGGTGGGCCGGCGCGGGTGGGGCGACATGGGAACATTTCTGTTCTGGTGCTTGATCATATTTCTACTGGTGTTGTCGGTGTTCGCCGCGCGTTCGGGACCGGTGGTGCTCGCACACGCCGTCGGCAGGCCACAGGCACTCGGCATCCTCGCCGTGGTCGGGATGCTGATCGCCGGGTATTTCGTCATCACCGATCCGGCCGGTACCGCCAAATGGGTACGCACCATTTTCGCCACGGAGTCGTCCGGGATGTCGGCGGCCGAGACGTCCACCACCACGACCGAATCGACCGCGGAACCCTTGCCGCCTCCCGTGGAATCCGCACCCGCTCCGGCCGAAATGATCGCGTGGGATTGCCCGGTGGGCAGCGTCTGTTTCTGGAACGACGCCGATGGCACCGGTTCCCGCTGCGAGTGGGACATCGCCGACCCGGACTGGCTGGACGGCGAGTTCATGTGTTCCTGGGCGGACCGGGACAACGTGATGTCGGTGCTGAACAACAGCGCGCCCGGCGAATCGAGGAGCACTCTCGTGTTCTTCGCCGAGTCCGGCTACCAGCAACCCATCGCGTGTGAAGTGCCAGGTCAGCGGATCAACCTCAAGGGCACTTACCGGGTCCGTTCGCACAAGTGGACCAGTGGCGGATGCCGCTGACTCTGACGGGTAGGGTTCGAAAGGGGCGACACGCCCCAGAATTCCCCGTTCGTGCGCTTGACACAGGAGACGATGATCCCGTGACCGTCGTCGCCGACAAGCCGAGAACGAAGCGCGTGCGCCCCACCGGGCGCGTCGTGGCGCTGCGCAACGGCCTGACCGCGTGGCTGTCCCGCCCGCTCGCCGACTTCCACCTGCTGCTGGCGATCTTCGGCACGCTGACCGTGATCGGTCTGGTCATGGTCCTGTCGGCCTCCGCGCCGGGCCAGGTCGCGGACGGCGAGTCGGCGTACGGCGTCTTCCAGAAGCAGCTGCTCTACGTGCTGGTCGGCGCGGTGCTGTTCTGGCTGGTCCTGCGGTTCCCGCTGAGAAGGCTGCGGCACACCAGCACGATGGCGATGCTCGTGTGCGTGATCCTGCTCGGCCTGGTGCTGACGCCGCTGGGGACGGAGAAGTGGGGCGCGCAGTCCTGGTTCCAGGTCGGTCCGGTGTCGTTCCAGCCGATCGAGGCCGCGAAGCTCGCCCTGGCGTTGTGGGGCGCGCACGTGCTGGTCACGAAGCGCGCGTTGCTCAGCCAGTACCGGCACCTGCTGGTCCCGGTGGTGCCGGTGGCGCTGCTGGTGTTCGCGCTGGTGATGTTGCAGCCGGACCTCGGCGGCACGATCACGCTCGGCGTGGTGCTGATCAGCCTGCTGTGGTTCGTCGGCGCGCCGCTGCGGCTGTTCGGTGTGATCGCGGCCGGTGCGCTCGGTGGCGCCATCGTCCTCGCGATCGGCGCGGCGTACCGGCTGCAGCGCGTGCTGACGTTCCTCAACCCCGAGCAGGACCCGCTGGGCGCCGGTCTGCAGGCGCGGCAGGCGTTGTTCGCGCTCGCCGAGGGCGGGTTGTTCGGCAAGGGGCTCGCGCAGGGCAGCTCGCGCTGGCGGTACCTGCCGAACGTGCACTCGGACTTCATCTACGCCGTCATCGGTGAGGAGCTCGGCTTCGTCGGGTGCTTCCTGGTGCTGGCGCTGTTCGCCGGGCTCGCGGTCGTGGGACTGCGCATCGCCGCCCGCAACACCGACCCGTGGATCCGGATCGTGGCCGCGACGCTGACCGTGTGGCTGGTCGCGCAGGCCGCGATCAACATCGGGTACGTCGTGCAGTTGCTGCCGGTCACCGGCATCACGCTGCCGATGATCTCCAGTGGCGGCACGTCGATCGTCACGACCATGGTCGTGTTCGGCATCCTCGCGAACTGCGCCCGGCACGAGCCGGACGCGGTGGCCGCGTTGCGCAAGCTCGGACCCGGTCGCGTCGGTGGCCTGCTGAAGCTGCCCGCGCCCGAGGCGTACAAGCCGCCGCCCAAGCGCAAGCCCGTGCGGCCGTCGACGCCGCCGCGCGCGCCGGGCCGGCGCACCGCGCAGTTGCCGATCATGGATCCGGCCGAACGCAGGATGGCCGGACGATCCGCGCCGCCGTCGGAGTACCGTCGGCGCGAGTCGCGACGAGCGTCCCCCGACCGAAACACCCGCGGCACTCGCGGGCGCTACAACTGACGTCATCTTTCGGAGGCATTTCTTGACCGGGCACCCTGCCCCCAGTGGTCCGTGCGTGGTGGTTGCCGGCGGTGGCACCGCGGGACACATCGAGCCCGCCCTGGCGCTGGCCGACGCGGTCATGCGGCTGCGGCCGGACGCGCGTGTCGTGGCGCTCGGTACCGAGCGCGGCCTCGAGAGCAAGATCATTCCCGCGCGCGGGTACCCGCTGGAGCTCATCCCGCCGGTGCCGATGCCGCGCAAGCCGACGCTGGACCTGTTGAAGCTGCCGCTGAACGTGCGTGGCGCGGTGAAGCAGACCCGTGAGGTGCTGGAGCGCGTCGGCGCCGACGTCGTCGTCGGCTTCGGCGGCTACGTGGCGCTGCCCGCGTACCTCGCCGCGCGCGGCCGGGTGCCGATCGTCGTGCACGAGGCCAACGCCAAGGCGGGTCTCGCGAACAAGGTCGGCGCCAAGTTCGCCGCGCACGTCGCGGCCGCCGTGCCGGACTCGGGCCTGTCGGACGCCGAGATCATCGGCATCCCGCTGCGCCAGTCGATCACGACGCTGGACCGCGCCGCGCTGCGGGCCGAGGCGCGCAAGTTCTTCGACCTCGACCCGGACGCGCCGACGCTGCTGGTGACCGGCGGCTCGCAGGGCGCACGGTCGATCAACAACGCCGTGTCGGGTGCGGCGGCGGCGTTCGCTTCCGCCGGTGTCGGCGTGCTGCACGTGCACGGACCCAAGAACACCGTTGCGGTGCAAGCGGTTCCGGGCGCGCCCGCGTACCAGCCGGTGCCGTACGTGGACCGCATGGACCTCGCCTACGCCGCCGCGGACGCGGTGCTGTGCAGGTCCGGCGCGATGACCGTCGCCGAGGTGTCGGCCGTCGGCCTGCCCGCGGTGTTCGTGCCGCTGCCACACGGCAACGGCGAGCAGGCGTTGAACGCGGGCCCGGTCGTGCAGGCGGGCGGCGGCATCCTGGTGCCGGACGAGGAGCTCACCACGCAGAAGGTGATCGACCTGGTCGTGCCGCTGGTCGCCGACCGTGCGCGGCTGCAGGCGATGACCACCGCGACGCTGGGCACCGGGCGGCGCGAGGCCGACGAGGTCCTGGCTCGCAGCGTGCTGGAGGTGATCAAGAAGTGAACGATGTTCTCGATCGCGTCCACCTGGTCGGTATCGGTGGCGCGGGCATGAGCGGCATCGCCCGCATCCTGCTGGCGCGGGGCGGTCAGGTGTCCGGTTCGGACGCCAAGGACTCGCGGACCGTGCTGGCGCTGCGTGCGCAGGGCGCGTCCGTTGCCGTGGGGCACGCCGCGTCGAACCTGGACCAGCTGGCCGATGGCCCGACCGCGGTCGTGGTTTCGACCGCGATCAAGGAGACGAACCCGGAGCTGGCGTCCGCGCGGGAACGCGGCATCACGGTGCTGCGGCGCGCGGAAGCGCTGGCGGCGTTGATGGAGGGGCACCGCGTCGCGTGTGTCGCGGGCACGCACGGCAAGACGTCGACGACGTCGATGCTGACCGTGGCCCTGCAGCACTGCCGGCTCGACCCGTCGTTCGCGATCGGCGGCGACCTCAACGAGTCCGGTGCGAACGCGCACCAGGGCACCGGTGGCATGTTCGTCGCCGAGGCCGACGAGTCGGACGGCTCGTTCCTGTTCTTCTCGCCGTCGGTCGCGGTCGTGACGAACGTCGAGGCCGACCACCTCGACCACCACGGCACCGTCGAGGCGTACGTGGCGGTGTTCGACTCGTTCCTGTCGCGGATCGAGCCCGGTGGCGTGCTGATTACCTGTGTGGACGATCCCGGAGCTGCCGAACTGGCCTCGCGCGCCCGTGAACTGGGCATCCGGGTTCGCACTTACGGACGTTCCTCGGACGACGCGCGGATTCTGGACTACCGGCCCGACGAGGGCGGCGGGCTCGCGTCCGTGTCGCTGGACGGCGCCACGGTCGAGGTGCGGGTAGCCGTTCCCGGCGAGCACATGGCGTTGAACGCCATCGCCGCTCTGCTGGCCGGCCTGGAGCTGGGTGCCTCAAAGGACTGTTTCCTCGAGGGCCTGGCGGCGTTCGGCGGTGTGCGCCGGCGGTTCGAGTTCAAGGGCCGCGCCGGTGGCGTCTCGGTGTACGACGACTACGCCCACCACCCGACCGAGGTCGACGCGCAGCTGCGCGCCGCCCGCCCGGTCGCCGGTGACGGACGTGTGGTCGTCGTCTTCCAGCCGCACCTGTACTCGCGCACCCGTACATTCGCGCGCGAGTTCGGCGAGGCTCTCGGTCTGGCGGACGAGATCGTCGTGCTCGACGTGTACGGCGCGCGCGAGGAGCCCGAGCCCGGCGTGACCGGTGCCCTCGTGGCCGACGCGGTGAAGTCCGGTTCCGTGCACTACGAGCCGTCGTTCGACCGCGTGCCGTCCCTGGTCGCTTCCCTGGTACGCGAAGGCGATCTGGTCGTCACCATGGGTGCCGGTGACGTCACCATGCTTGGTCCCGAGATCGTGAGCGCCTTGTCATGAGCACCCCGGTTCGTGGCCGCAGGGTCACATCTCGCGCGGCCGCGAACCGGCGCCCAGACCGTCGCAAGCTGCGGCGCAAGATCATGCGCCGCCGGATCGTGGCGGTACTGACGGTGTTGTCGATCATCGGCCTGGCGTACAGCGTGTGGTTCACGCCGCTGTTCGGCGTCCGCACGGTCGACGTGCGCGGCACCGTCGTGCTGACTGAGGACGACGTGCGGACCGCCGCCGCGATCGAACCCGGATCTCCCTTGGTGCGCCTGGACCTCAAGGGCATCGCCGCGCGAGTCGGCGAGGTGCCGCGGGTCGCGTCGGTGGAGGTCGAACGTTCGTTGCCGGGCACCGTCCGCATCCTGATCTCCGAACGCACCCCGGTCGGCATCGTGAAGACGTCCGACGGCGTCCACCTGATCGACGCCACCGGCAAGGACTACGCGACCCTGACGACCGCGCCGCCGCAGGTGCCCGAGCTGCTGCTGGCGACGCCCGGTGCGAACGACCCCGCGACGCGGGCCGTCGTCGCCGTGGTCAACGAGCTGCCGGAGAAGCTGCGGCCCGACGTGCTTTCGGTGTCCGCCACCGGACCCGCGGACGTCAAGGTGCAGCTGACGCAGGGGCGGGTCGTGAAGTGGGGGAGCGCGGCGGACACGACGCGCAAGGGCGCCATTCTCATGGTGCTGCTGACGCGTCAGGGCAAGACGTACGACGTGTCGTCGCCGGAACTGCCCACGGTGTCGTGACTCAGCTGCCGAGCGTCAGGTGGAAGCCTTCGCTGCGAGCTTCCGCCTCGGTTTTCCAGATGATGCCGCGGTTCGAGTTGCCGACGTGGACCCCGTACATTCGCTCGCCGGACGGGATCTCCGGGATGCTGAACTCGAACAGACACACACCCTTCGCCTTCAACGAAGTCGCTCCCAGTACGGCATTCTGCTGATTCGTGATCACGACCTGTGCTCCGACGCGGACGTCGTCGTAGCCGCTCGACTGGCACTTCGGCACGTCGATGGTCCCGGTGACCGCAAACGCCTCGGAATTGTTCTGGACCGTGGCGCGACCGAGTCCGAACCCGATGCCCCCCGCCGCGAGCAACAGGACAGCGCCGACCAAGAACACCGGCCAACGCCGGCGAGCTTTGGGTTGCTCCGCTGCGATCGGTGGTGAGATCGAGACAACCTGGTCCATTGCGCCTCCACTCGTGTGCGTCACCCGTCCTCATCGGCAGGTGGGCGCACGCATTACCGTGGCCACCCGAATGGAGGAACAACGATGAAGGCGGACCACGTCGTGGTCGTCGGCGCCGGGCTCGCCGGCCTCTCCGCGACCCTGCACCTGCTGGGCGCGGGCCGCCGCGTCACCGTGGTGGAGCGCTCGGACCAGCCGGGCGGCCGCGCGGGACTCCTCGAGCTGGACGGCTACCGCATCGACACCGGACCGACCGTCCTCACGATGCCGGAGTACGCCGAGGAGGCGTTCGCGGCCGTGGGGGAGCGGATGGCGGACCGGGTCACGCTCGACCGCCTCGACCCCGCCTACCGGGCCAGGTTCGCCGATGGCTCGTCGTTGGGCGTCTTCTCGGACTCGTTCGCCATGGAGGCGGAGGTCGAGCGGTTCGCCGGGCCGGCCGAGGCCGCGGGGTACCGGAGGCTGCGCCGGTGGCTCACCGAGTTGTACGACGTGCAGCGCGAGCACTTCATCGGCGCGAACTTCGACTCGCCGCTCGACCTCGTGCGGCCCGAGCTGGCCAAGCTGGCGTGGCTGGGCGGGTTCGGGAAACTGGAGCGCAACCTGCGCCGGTTCCTGAAAGACGAACGGCTGATCCGGGTGTTCTCGTTCCAGGCTCTCTATGCCGGTGTGCCGC
Source organism: Lentzea sp. NBRC 105346 (assembly GCF_030269605.1). Classification (GTDB taxonomy): domain Bacteria; phylum Actinomycetota; class Actinomycetes; order Mycobacteriales; family Pseudonocardiaceae; genus Lentzea. Next base: position 440,547 of record NZ_BSTQ01000003.1, on the reverse strand, counting down.
CGCAGCGCGCGCTGGGGGCGTATGCGGTGATCGCGTACATGGACACGATCGCGGGCGTCTACCACCCGCGTGGCGGCATGCACGAGCTGCCGAAGGCGATGGCCGCGGCAGCACAACAGCACGGTGCCGACTTCCGTTACGGCACAACCGTTTCAAGCCTGGAGAAGCGGGGCGACCAAGTCGTCGCCGTCCACACCGGGCAGGAACGGATCCCGTGCGACGCCGTGGTGCTGGCGGTGGAACTGCCGGAGGCGTACCGGTTGCTCGGCCGGACCCCGCGGCGCGTGCCGCCGATCCGGTGGTCGCCGTCCGCGGTGGTGCTGCACGCCGGGACGTCGCGGACGTGGGACCTCGACCACCACACCATTCTCTTCGGCGACGCCTGGCGCGAGACGTTCGACGAGATCATCCACAAGGGACGGTTGATGTCGGACCCGTCCCTGTTGGTCACCCGGACCCAGGAGTCGATGCACTACGTGCTGGCGCCGTGCCCGAACCTGCTCACCGCGCCGATCGACTGGGCGCGCGTCGGGCCGCGCTACCGCGACGAGCTCGTGCGCACCCTGGAACGGCGCGGGCTGGACGGGTTCGGCGCGGCGATCACCACCGAGCGGCTCGTCACGCCGGCCGACTGGGGCAACGCCGCGGGCACGCCGTTCGCGGCGGCGCACACGTTCGCGCAGACCGGGCCGTTCCGGCCGCGGAACCTGATGCGCGGCACCGGGAACGTCGTGCTCGCCGGGGCGGGCACGACGCCCGGTGTCGGCGTGCCGCCCGTGCTGATCTCCGGGCGGCTCGCCGCTGAAAGGATCACGCGACCGCGCTGATCTCCCACTTCTGGGCGTAGCGGTTCTGCGTCATCGGCTCGGTCAGACCGACGTTCTTGTCCGGCGCCGGGCCGACGTACAGCGTGTTGCCGATGGCGCTGACGATGGTCGACAGACCGAGCGAGTCGTTGTCCAGACGCCACTTCTGGTTGTCACCCGCAGCGCACGGCGCCAGCTCCGGGTACCACTTGGCGTCCGCGACGCAGGTGCCCGTGGACTCGCTGCGCAGCTGGAACCAGCCGTCGCCGAGCTCGATGCGCCCGAACCGCTGCCCGGTGCTGTCATCGCACGCCGCCAGCACCGGCCAGAACTGGCCGGGGGTCGCGCACTCCTGCCGGTAGTGGCTCTTGATGCGGACGACTTTGCCTGCCGTGTCGGCGGGCGGCGTGGCTGTGCCGACCTCGGTCACCAGCCACTTCTGCTCCGGGCCATCCCACTTGCCACGCGTGCCGACACCCGGCGCCAGCCACGAGTCGGCGAACTTCTCGCCGTACTTCAGCTTCACCGCGCCCGCGACGTCCGGCACGATCTGGACGGCCTGGTCGGTTCCTTCCACCTCGCAGTGCCACATCGACAGATAGCCCCAGCCGGTGACGCACCGACCGGTCGCCGTGTTGCGCAGGACGAACCCGCCCGCGGTGGCCGGCGCCTTCTCCCAGCGCTGCTTCGCGGAACCGTCGCACGGCGCGAGCACGACGATGTCGTCGACGCGGTCGGTCTTGCCGGGCTCCCAGCACGAGCCCAGGGCGACGCTCTTGATCTCGATGACGGGGTTCCCGGCCGCCTCGGCGTGCGCGGAAACCGTGGTCACTGCCCCCAAGGCGATCGCGGTCAGCGCGACCGCCAGTGATCTTTTGCTCATGCGCGCGACGCTACGAGGGACCTTGGGGAAACCCGCATGATTTTGGACATTCTTGCGTGCAGACTGCGCCACATGACACGTGTTGATCCACCGATGGTCGCCGACGAGCGCGACACCCTCAACGGCTTCCTGGACTTCCTGCGCGGCACGATCGAGGTCAAGTGCGAGGGCTTGTCCGAGGAGGATGCGACGCGCTCGACGTTGCCGTCGCCGCTGATGACGGCCGCCGGCGTGGTGAAGCACCTGCGCTGGGTCGAGCACTACTGGTTCGAGGTCGTGCTCGACGGGCAACCCTCGCGGGCCCCGTACACGAAGGAGGATCCGGACGCGGACTGGCGCATCGAGGAAGGCGAGACGATCACCGGATTGCTGGCCGACTACGCTGCGCAGTGCACGGTGAGTCGGGAGATCCTCGCGGGTCTCGACCTCGGTCACGAGGTTCCGTTCCGCGGGGAGGGAACGATTTCCGCGCGCTGGGTGCTGGCTCACATGATCGAGGAGACCGGCAGGCACGCGGGCCACATCGACATCGTGCGCGAACTGCTTGACGGCACGACCGGGGAGTAGTAGCGCACAGTGGAGGGGGCCTACGGCGTGGCTGCTGGAAAACGCGGTCCAGGGTGCCTACCGTCCAGCAGGAACATACGGGGTTGACATAACTCTGAGCCTCAAGTCGAGGTTGAGGGTTTCAATCCGGGTGGAGTCCCACCCAGCACCACAGCACGGACCACGATCAGGAAGGCGGATCCGATGACGCCCCCGCACAACTACCTCGCGGTGATCAAGGTCGTCGGCATCGGCGGTGGCGGCGTGAACGCCGTCAACCGCATGATCGAGGTCGGGCTCAAGGGCGTCGAGTTCATCGCGGTGAACACCGACGCGCAGGCTCTGCTCATGTCCGACGCCGACGTCAAGCTCGACATCGGGCGCGAGCTCACGCGCGGCCTCGGTGCCGGCGCGAACCCCGAGGTCGGACACAAGGCCGCCGAGGACCACCGCGAAGAGATCGAAGAGGTGCTCAAGGGCGCCGACATGGTCTTCGTCACCGCTGGTGAGGGCGGTGGCACGGGTACCGGCGGCGCGCCCGTCGTCGCCTCGATCGCCCGCAAGCTCGGCGCACTGACGATCGGTGTCGTGACGCGGCCGTTCTCGTTCGAGGGCAAGCGTCGCGCCAAGCAGGCCGAGGACGGCATCCAGGCGTTGCGCAACGAGTGCGACACGCTGATCGTCATCCCGAACGACCGGCTGCTGCAGCTGGGTGACATCGGTGTCAGCCTGATGGACGCCTTCCGCTCCGCGGACGAGGTGCTGCTCTCCGGTGTCCAGGGCATCACGGACCTGATCACGACCCCCGGTCTGATCAACCTCGACTTCGCCGACGTCAAGTCGGTCATGTCCGGCGCGGGTTCCGCGTTGATGGGCATCGGCTCGGCGCGCGGGGAGGGCCGGGCGGTGCAGGCCGCCCAGAAGGCCATCAACTCGCCGCTGCTGGAGGCCTCCATGGAGGGCGCGCACGGCGTGCTGCTCTCCATCGCGGGTGGCTCGGACCTCGGCCTGTTCGAGATCAACGAGTCGGCCTCGCTGGTGCAGGAGGCCGCGCACCCCGACGCCAACATCATCTTCGGTACGGTCATCGACGACTCGCTCGGCGACGAGGTCCGGGTCACGGTGATCGCGGCCGGGTTCGACAGTGGCGGGCCGACGCACAAGAAGCTCGAGCCGCAGGCGTTGTCCTCGCCGCAGCGGATGTCGGGGACGGTCGCCGCGGCGACCGCCGGGCAGATCTCGCAGCCCCAGCCCGTCGCGCAGCAGGCTCCTCCGCCTCCGCCGCCCCCGGTGGCCCAGCCGGTGACGCCTCCGCCGCCCCCGCCGGTGCAGCCGGACCCGCGGCCCACGCCACCTCCGCCGACGACCACGGTGCCGCCGCAGCCCCAGGGCAACGGCTACCCGGCGCCGCGTTCGTTGTCGCAGAACGGCACGCTGCCGTCGCGTCCGATCCCGGTGACCGAGGACCCGGACGACGAGGTCGACGTCCCACCGTTCATGCGCCGCTGAGAACGCTATGAAGGGAGCTTTCCAAGCGCTGACCGCTTGGAAAGCTCCCTTCATGCATGAATAGGCTGTGGGTGTGCGCATCCGTCGAGTTGTGACCACTCGCGAGGGTGGGGTGTCCAAAGGGCCGTACGAGTCGTTCAACCTCGGCGACCACGTCGGTGACGACCCGAAGGCCGTTGAGGCGAACCGGGCTCGGCTGGCCGAGGGGATCGGCCTCACGCCCGACCGTCTCATTTGGATGGAGCAGGTGCACGGCCGGACCGTCGGCGTGGTCGACGGACCGCGGGCCGAACCGCTCGAAGCCACCGATGCCGTTGTTACGAAACAGTCCGGCCTCGGACTGGTCGTGCTCACCGCGGACTGCGTGCCGATCCTGCTCGGAGACCCGGAGGCCGGCGTCATCGCGGCTGTGCACGCCGGACGTGTCGGCGCGCGCGTCGGCGTCGTGGTGGAGACGCTCAAGACGATGCTGGCGCAGGGCGCGCGGCTGGATCGCATCGAGGTGCTGCTCGGGCCGTCGGTGTGCGGTGAGTGCTACGAGGTTCCGGCGGACATGCGGAAGGACGTCGAGAAGCACCTGCCCGGCAGCGCGGCGAAGTCCCGCAAGGGAACGCCTTCGCTCGACCTGCGCGCCGGGTTGTGGCAGCAGCTGGCGGACGCCGGTGTCGGCAAGATCGGGATCGACCCGCGGTGCACGTTCGAGGAGGCGACGCTCTTCAGTCACCGCAGGCAGAATCCGACCGGACGGCTGGCCGCGGTGATCTGGATGGAGCCGTGAGCCGACTCGACGAGTTGGCCGCGAACCTCGCGGAGGTGCGGGAGCGCATCGACGCCGCGTGCCGGGCGGCCGGGCGCGATCCGGGTGAGGTGAAGCTGCTCGCCGTGACGAAAACCTTCCCGGCGAGCGACGTGCGGCTGCTGCACGAGCTGGGCTTGCGGGACTTCGCGGAGAACCGCGATCAGGAGGCCGGGCCGAAGGCGGCGGAGCTCAGCGATCTGGTCGACGCGCGATGGCACATGGTCGGCCGGTTGCAGCGCAACAAGGCGCGCTCGGTCGTCGGGTGGGCGGACCGGGTGGACTCGGTGGATTCCGTGCGACTCGCCGAGGCGCTCGCGAAAGCCGCACAAGATCGCGGACGTCCGTTGGACGTGTTGCTGCAGGTCAGCATCGACGGCGACACGTCGAGAGGCGGTTGCGCTATTCCGGATGTTCCGGATTTGGCTGGCGCGATCACACGATCGAGTGATCTCATTCTCCGCGGTGCGATGACTGTCGCGCCCCGTGCGATGTCTCCTACAGCAGCGTTTGAGGTGCTGGAGGAGGTGGTATCTCGCCTACGTGATGATCATCCCACTGTCACCGAGGTTTCAGCGGGGATGAGCGGAGACCTGGAAGATGCCATCGCGCACGGATCCACTTGCGTGCGTGTCGGAACCGCGTTGCTGGGCAGCAGGCGACTAACGTTGCCGTAACTGTCGGGGAACCGAGGGGCCGGCCGCACCGTCCCTATGGTGGGGAACTCGCGGAGGAGGGGCTGGGATGAGCGCGTTGCACAAGCTGAAGGCCTACTTCGGCATGGTCCCCGCCGAATACGCAGACGACCCCGGCTACGAGGACGATCGGGGGCGCTACCACGGCGACTACCGGTCCGAGTACGGAGCCGAGGCCGAGGAGTACGACCCGTACCCCCGGCGCACCCGTGCCTTCACGGGTCGATCCGAGTACCGCTCGGAGCTCGAGGAGTCCGACGACTACGAGCCGGAGTCGCGGCGTGGCCCCGCGCGGCGGTGGAACGCCGACGCGCCCGTTCACGGCGCGCTGGCGGTCGACCCGCACCGCGAGCCGGTCAGCCGGCTGCGGCCGGTGGCCGAGCCGGTGAGCAACCCGCTGGCGCGCATCACGACGCTCCACCCCAGGAGCTACAGCGAGGCGCGCACCATCGGTGAGCACTACCGCGACGGCACGCCGGTGATCCTCAACCTGACGGACATGGACGACGCGGACGCCAAGCGGCTCGTCGACTTCTCGGCGGGTCTCGCGTTCGCGCTGCGGGGCTCGATGGACAAGATCACCAGCAGGGTGTTCCTTCTCTCACCGCCGAACGTGGACGTGACCGCCGAGGACCGCAAGAAGCTGGCCGAAGGCGGGTTCGGCTCCCACGGTTAGAGTTGTGACGTGGAGCCCATCCTCTTCGTCCTGTACTACCTGCTCTTCTCGTTCTGGCTGCTCCTGACCGCGCGTGTCGTGGTCGAGCTGGTGCGGTCTTTCGCGAGGGAGTGGCGTCCTGCGGGCGGTGTCGCCGTCACGCTGGAGACCATCTACACAGTGACCGATCCCCCGGTCCGCTTGCTGCGACGGTTGATCCCAACCGTGCGGATCGGGGGCGTCGGGCTGGACCTATCGATTATTGTGCTGTTGCTGGTCGTTATCATTTTGATGCGAGTGGCAGATCCCAGGTGACGGGGAGCCGGGATATCCGCAGCCCAGGAGTGCGAGAGGTGATCCGATGCCGTTGACCCCCGCTGACGTGCACAACGTCGCGTTCAGCAAGCCGCCGATTGGCAAGCGGGGCTACAACGAGGACGAGGTGGACGCGTTCCTCGACCTGGTTGAGGGCGAGCTCGCCCGCCTGATCGAGGAGAACAACGACCTCCGTCAGCAGGTTGAGCAGCTTGACCAGCAGCTCGAGACCGCGCGTGCCGACCTCGACGACGCACGTGCCAAGGCTTCCTCCGGCCCCATGACGGCCCGCGTGGAAGAGCCGCGCAGGCTCGCCCCGGTGCCGCCCCCGTCCGTGCTGGAGCAGACGTCGCCCGGTGGCGGCGGTGACCACCACGTGCAGGCCGCCAAGGTCCTGGGCCTTGCCCAGGAGATGGCGGACCGGCTGACCGGCGAGGCCAAGGCCGAGGCCGACGGCATGCTGTCGGAGGCCCGGACCAAGTCCGAGCAGCTGCTCAGCGACGCCCGTGCCAAGGCCGACACGATGGTCAACGAGGCCCGCACGCGTGCCGAGACCATGCTGAACGACGCGCGCACCCGCGCCGAGACCCTCGAGCGGCAGGCCCGCGAGAAGGCGACGGCGCTGGACCGCGACGCGCAGCGCAAGCACGCCGAGGTGATGGGCAACATCACCCAGGAGAAGAACACGCTCGAGAAGCAGATCGACAAGCTGCAGACGTTCGAGCGCGAATACCGCACGCGACTCAAGACCATGCTGGAGTCCTCGCTGCGCGACCTGCAGGACCGCGGCCCCGCCGCCCCGTCCGACGGCCGTTCACAGGGCTACTCCTTCGGCGCCCGCGCTGAGGCAGGCTGATCTTGACGGTGTGACGTAACCTGCGTCACGTGCTGTATGTAGTTCTGCTGTTGGTGCTGGCTGCCCTAGGGCTGCTCGTACCCGCGCTGACCACGTCCAACTCCCTGTGGGCATGGTCGTCTGTGGGTGCGAGCGCGGCCGCCGCCGTCGTGCTGTTCGTCGACTGGTGGCGGCGTCGCTCGGTGCCGATCGTAGATCAACATGCTGTAGCCGATGATCAACAGGTTGTCAGGCCCCCGACAGCCGACACGCCGGTCTCATCTGGGGAACCCCCGGAAGAGGACACCGACGCCGCGGACCTGTTGACCGTCGCAGATCTGAAGGACGAGGTGCGGGTGCTCGACGAGCATCCGCGCTATCACCTCGCCGACTGCTCCTGGCTCGCCGGGAGGCCCTCACTGGGCCTCCCGGTGCAGGAGGCCAGGCAACTGGGCTTCACGCCCTGCAGCGTCTGCGCCCCAGACTCAACCTTGGCCCGCAAGTTTCGCGCCGCCCACTGACTGCCGCGTGTCTTACGCTCCGGCCCCGTGTGTTTTACGTTCCGGCACCTTGTGGGGCGCGGGAAGGTAAGACACACGGGGCCGGAAGGTAAGACACGCGCGGGGTTGAGGTCAGCGGTCGAGGAACAGCAGGGTGATCAGCAGGGCCAGCAGGACCAGGTCGACGATGATCCCGACCGGCTTCGAGTCGTAACGCAGCCGCGTGACCGTGGCCCCGACCATCAGCAGGCCCAGGCCGACGGTGGCGGCGATGCCGATCCACGGCACGAACAGGCCCACGATGAGCCCGGCCGCGCCGGCCCACTCCAGTGCGCCGATGGTGCGCCACAACGCCGCGCTCATGCGGAAATGGTCGCGGGCCTCCAGGGACGCCTTCGCGCCCAGCAGCTTGCCGCCGCCGGTCGCCAGGAACAGCACCGCGAGCACGATCGACAACGCAATGGTCATCGCGCGAGCATACGGTTTGCGCCGACCCGTTACGCTTGACCCACAGGCACCGATCCGGCCATCACCGGGGAGCCTCCGGAAGAACAGGCGCGAGCCCTAGTAGAACCGGACGGGTACGGCCCGTTACAGCCGCCAGAGAGGCCAGCGCGCGCTAAAAGCGATGGCAAGCGGGGTGGTACCGCGGTACGCCGAAGGCAGGCGTGTCGTCCCCGCGTCCGTCAGACGCGCGAGGAGCAGTAGCGATGGCCTACCCCAAGGCTGGGCAGGAAGCGGTCCCGGCACAGCCGGCGTTCCCGGAGCTCGAGCAGGACGTGCTCGCTTTCTGGAACGCCGACGACACCTTCCAGGCCAGCATCAAGAGGAACCCGGCGGGCGACAACGGCTCGAACGAGTTCGTCTTCTACGACGGACCGCCGTTCGCCAACGGCCTGCCGCACTACGGCCACCTGCTGACCGGGTACGTCAAGGACGTGGTGCCGCGCTACATGACGATGCGCGGCAAGCACGTCGAGCGCCGGTTCGGCTGGGACACCCACGGCATGCCCGCCGAGTTCGAGGCCGAGAAGCAGCTCGGCCTCAAGACCAAGAGCGACATCGAAGCGCTCGGTGTCGAGAAGTTCAACGAGGCGTGCCGCACTTCCGTGCTGCAGTACACCGATCAGTGGCGCGACTACGTGACCCGTCAGGCGCGCTGGGTGGACTTCGACAACGACTACAAGACGCTCGACCTGGACTACATGGAAAGCGTCATGTGGGCGTTCAAGGCCTTGTGGGACAAGGGCTTGGTCTACGAGGGCTTCCGCGTGCTCTGGTACTGCACGCGGTGCGAGACGCCGTTGTCCAACACCGAGACCAAGATGGACGACGCCTACCGCGAGCGGCAGGACCCGGCGGTCACGGTGGCGTTGCGCCTGGAGTCCGGCGAGAAGGCTCTGGTGTGGACGACCACGCCGTGGACGCTGCCGAGCAACCTCGCCGCCGCGGTGCACCCGGACGTCGACTACGTGACGGTCGAAGTGGACGGCGAGCGCTACCTGCTCGCCGAGGCCCGCGTACCGGCCTATGCGCGTGAGCTGGGCGAGGAACCGACGGTCGTCGCCCGGTACAAGGGATCCGACCTGGTCGGCAAGAAGTACCTGCCGCCGTTCGACTTCTTCGTCGGGCGCGAGAACGCGCACCAGGTGCTCGCGGCGGACTACGTCACCACCGACGACGGCACGGGCATCGTCCACATCGCGCCCGCGTTCGGTGAGGACGACAAGGTCGTGACGGACGCGGCGGGCATCGAGGTCGTCGTGCCGGTCGCCTCCGACGGCACGTTCACCGCCGAGGTCGCGCCGTACCAGGGGCAGCACGTCTTCGAGGCGAACAAGGCGATCATCCGCGACCTCAAGGAAGCGGGTCTGTTGCTGCGCCACGAGACGTACGACCACCCGTACCCGCACTGCTGGCGCTGTGCGACGCCGTTGATCCAGCGCGCGCTGTCGTCGTGGTTCGTCGCGGTGACGCAGTTCAAGGACCGGATGGTCGAGCTGAACCAGCAGATCAACTGGGTGCCCGGCCACATCAGGGACGGCCAGTTCGGCAAGTGGCTTGAGAACGCGCGCGACTGGAACATCTCGCGCAACCGGTTCTGGGGCTCGCCGATCCCCGTGTGGGTGTCGGACGACCCGGAATACCCGCGCGTGGACGTGTACGGCTCGCTCGACGAGCTGGAGCGCGACTTCGGCGTCAGGCCGACCGACCTGCACCGGCCGCACGTCGACGAGCTCACCAGGCCGAACCCGGACGACCCGACCGGTAGGTCGACGATGCGCCGCGTGCCGGACGTGCTCGACTGCTGGTTCGAGTCGGGCTCGATGTCGTTCGCGCAGGTGCACTACCCGTTCGAGAACGCGGAGTGGTTCGAGAACCACTACCCCGGCGACTTCATCGTCGAGTACAACGGCCAGACGCGCGGCTGGTTCTACACGCTGCACGTGCTGGCGACGGCGCTGTTCGACCGGCCCGCGTTCCGCAACTGCGTGGCGCACGGCATCGTGCTGGGCGACGACGGGCAGAAGATGTCCAAGTCGCTCAAGAACTACCCGGACGTCAACGAGGTCTTCGACCGCGACGGCAGCGACGCCATGCGGTGGTTCCTGATGTCCTCGCCGATCCTGCGCGGCGGCGACCTGATCGTCACCGAGCGAGGCATCCGCGACGCGGTGCGCCAGGCCGTGCTGCCGCTGTGGAACTCGTGGTACTTCCTCGCGTTGTACGCCAACGCCGAGGGCCGCGAGGGCACCTGGCGGACGGACTCGCAGCACGTGCTCGACCGGTACGTGCTCGCGAAGACGCACGACCTGGTGCGTGACGTCACGGCGGCGATGGACGTCTACGACGTCTCCGGTTCCTGCCAGTACGTGCGGGAGTTCCTGGAGGTGCTGACGAACTGGTACGTCCGGCGTTCGCGCGACCGGTTCTGGTCCGGTGAGCAGGACGCGATCGACACCCTGCACACCGTGCTGGAGGTCGTCACGCGCGTCGCGGCGCCGTTGCTGCCCTACACGGCGGAGGTCGTGTGGCGCGGGCTCACGGGCGGCCGTTCGGTGCACCTGACGGACTACCCGGCGGTCGCCGACCTGCCCGCCGACGACGCGCTCGTGGCGGCGATGGACCAGGTGCGCTCGGTGTGCTCGACGGCGTCGTCGCTGCGCAAGGCGAACAAGCTGCGCGTGCGGCTTCCGTTGGCGCGCTTGACGATCGCGTCGGCCACGGCGTCCGCGCTGGAGCCGTTCGCGGAGATCATCCGCGACGAGGTCAACGTCAAGAACGTCGAGCTGACGGCCGACGTCGACGCGCACGGTCACTTCGAGCTCGCGGTCAACGCGCGCGCCGCCGGCCCGCGCCTCGGCCCGAACGTGCAGAAGGTGATCAAGGCCGTCAAGGCCGGTGACTGGTCCGAAGTGGACGGAAAGATCGTCGCGGCGGGCATCGAGCTCTTCGCGGGCGAGTACGAGCAGCGTCTCGTCGCGACCGACCCGGCCGCGACGGCCGCGTTGCCCGGTGGTGCCGGTCTCGTCGTGCTGGACACGACGGTCACGCCGGAGCTCGCCGCCGAAGGCGTCGCGCGCGACCTGGTCCGCGTCGTCCAGCAGGCCCGCAAGGACGCCGGGCTGGACGTGTCGGACCGGATCACGCTGACCGTGCAGGCGCCCGACGGCGTCGTGGCGGACGTCCAGCCGCACGCGGAGTTCGTGAAGGGTGAGACGTTGGCGAACGAGCTGTCGTTCGCGGACGTGGCCGAGGGCTCGGACGGCACCGTCGGCGACGGCGCCAAGGTCCGTGTCGCGGTCCGCAAGGCCTGAGGAAACGAGAGTGCGGCGTCATAGCGATGTGAGCGCCGCGTGAGCGATCGTCCTTAGCGTTCGCACTGCCTGATCATGAAAGGGGCAGTGATGAACACTGGGGGATGGCGCCTGGCAGCAGGTGCCGCGATCTTGTCCGTCTGCGTGGTGGCACCCGCCACCGCGCAGGCGGACTCCGCTTGTGCGTGGAAGGTGCAGGACCTGCCGCTGCCGCAAGGCGTCACGCAGGCCGAGATCTCGGACGCCGACCCGGCCGGCGGCTGGGTGGTGGCGACCGCCCGTTCCGGCGGTCAGGACGCCGCGGTCGTGTGGCATGACAACGCTGTCGCGCGCAGCCTGAAGCTGGAGCCGGGCGACTCGATCACGACCGGGGTCAACAGACTCGGGACCGCGCTGGAGTACTCGTACGACAAGAAGTCTTCGTACGCGCACTTCGCGAACGGTGACAAGGCCGAGCTGCCCGCGCGCGTGGGCGACACCGAGTCGTTCGCGGTGGGTATCAACGCCGCGGGTGACATCGTCGGCCATGCCGTCGGCCCGAACGGGCGGCACGTCGTCGTGTGGCCCGCCGCCACGCCGGGCTTGGTGAGCGTTGTCGCGGAAACCGACAACGGCAACAGCTGGCTCCCGATCGACATCGACGACGAGGGCCGGATCCTCGCTCAGGAGACCAAGTCTCCGGCCCGCGGCGGCTACGTCTTCGACAGTGCGGGACACGGCACCCGGTTGGAGCCGTTGCCGGGGCACACCTGGGTGCGGCCGGTGGCGTTCCGCGGCGGGCGCATCGTCGGTTACTCCGCCGCCGGCTTCGACGGGCCGGAGACGGTGGTCGCGTGGGGGCTCGACGGCCGGGTCGTCCGGAAGTTCGACGACCTCGCCCTGGTCCGTGACGTCAACGCGTCCGGCCACGTGCTCGGCAGCGGGACCGACTACTCGACCAACCTGGTGGTCGGGCCGTCCGGGCGGCAGGAGGTGCCGATCATCGGCGCCAGCGAGCTCACCGACAGCGGCGACCTCTACGGCGTGCGGTGGGACGACAAGGCCGTCGCCTACGTGCCGACACACGTCGTTTGCGGCTGACCGTGAACGGGTGCCCTACCCGTTGACCTGCTGAGCGGGCGCCTTCGGGACCACGATCCGCCGGACCAGGCGGACCCACGGCGACCAACGGCTGGGCCGCGCCGGTTCGCGGCCCAGCTCCCGTTCCGCGTTGTCCAGCAGGTCCTCCAGGCACGCGTCGTGCAGCCAGCGGATCACCAGGGCCCACCGCAGCCGGGTGCCGAGCCTGGGCGTGCCGACGAGCGTGTGCCGCAGGACGTTGCCGTCGGCGACGAACGTGTGCGTGCCGTTGAGGCCCATGACGGGCGCGAACGTGAACTCCACGCGCCTGCCCGGCTCGAAGGCCGTGCACGAGTAGCGGATCGGGCCGTGGCCGCCGTCCGCGCCCACGCCGAACGGGCGGTCGAACTTCAGCTGACCCCACTGCGGCGGCCAGAGCTCGGTCAGCCGGTCGATCAGGGGACCGGCGGCACCGGGTAACACCCGCTCGTGGATGTTCTTGATCATGACATGCCCCCTCCGTACGGTGGCGTATGTTTCTGGAACATACGGTAGCGTACGGAACGTGGCGCGTCGATCCCGTGATGACTGGACAGCTGTGGCGATGACCGCACTCGCGGAGGGCGGGGTGGCGGCGGTCGCGATCGAGCCGCTCGCGGCGCGCGCGGGGGCGACGAAGGGGAGCGTCTACCACCACTTCGCGAACCGCGACGCCCTGCTGCAGGCGACCGTCGAGCGATGGGAGCGGCAGCACACCGAGGCGGTCATCGAGCTCGTCGAGGCCGAGGGCAGCCCGTCGGACAAGCTGCGCACGCTGTTCGCGACGGTGCTCGACCGGTCGCGGAAGGGTTCGGTGGAGCTGGCGCTGCACAACGCCGCGGACGACCCGATCATCGCGCCGGTGCTGAAGCGGGTGGCCGAGCGCCGGATCGGTTATCTGACGGACCTGTTCGCCGGGCTGGGGTTCGAACGCGACCAGGCGCATCGCCGGGCGGTGCTCGCGTACTCGGTCTACCTGGGGCAGGCGCAGATGATGGCGACCCTGCCCGACCTCGTCGAGCCGATCCTCGGCGAGGTCGTGCAGGCCCTCACCCAATCGGGTGGTGGATGAGGGGAGCCTTCATGGACCTCAGGTCCATGAAGGCTCCCCTCATGGCAAATGATCAGGCGGAGATCGCCCACAACGTGTAGGCGATCACGTCCGCGTTGCGGTCGAGCGCGGGCACGTTGATGTTCACGATCCGGTCGCACGCGCGGTGGTAGCACTGGTCGTACGCCTTGCCCGCCGTGCCGCCCCACTTGGCCGCCTGCGCCGCGGTCTTGGTGCCCTCGGCGCCGGTGAACGTGCCGCCGATCGGAATGCCGGCCCGCGCGAACGCCGCGTGGTCGGACCGGCCGCCCACGCTGGTCAGCTCGGTCTGCACGTTGAGCGACTTGAAGCCCTCCTCCAGCTTCTGCTGCAGCGCCAGCGAGCCGGACGGCTGCCCGGACGCGCTGTAGACGAAGTAGCCGGGGTTCGGCGAGCCGGTCATGTCGAAGTTCAGGTACGCCTTGATCTTCGACTTCTCGGCCGCCGGCAGGGAGTTCACGTAGAACGTCGAGCCGATCAGGCCGCGTTCCTCGGCACCCCACCAGCCGAAGCGCAGGTGCTTCGTCGGCTTGTACCCGGTCGCCTTGACCTGCAGCGCGACCTCCAGGTTCGACGCCGAGCCGGAGCCGTTGTCGTTGATGCCCGGACCGGCGGTGACGCTGTCGAGGTGGCTACCGATCATGACGACCTGGTTCGGGTCACCGCCCGGCCAGTCCGCGATCAGGTTGTAGCCCGTGGCGCCGCCGTTGGTGAACGACTGCACCTTCGTGACGAACCCGGCGGCGTCGAGCTTGCCCTTCACGTAGTTGACCGAGGCCAGGTACCCCGGACGACCGTGAGCGCGGTTGCCGCCGTTGGAGTTCGCGATGCTCTGTAGCTGGTTCAGGTGGCCTTGCACCGCCGCGACCGGGATGTTGGGCGCCGCGAGTGCGTTCACGGGCTCCGCCTGTGCGGTGGCGCCCGCGCCGATCAGCGCTGCTGAGGCCAGCAGCGCAGTGATGATCCTCATGGTTCAACTCCTGCAGGGTAGGGATGAATCCACTGATCAACATGCTCTCCTGTGCATGGTCGCGCTAGGTGCGATCGGTGGGTGTCGCATTAGTCCAATTCGGTAGTCGACTGGAGAATGAGCCGGTGGGAGATGTCACGACTGTGTTGGGCATCGGCGCCGCGGTACTGCTGCTCGCAGTGCTCGCGGTGCGGGTGTCCATCCGGCTCGGCCTCCCGTCGCTGCTGCTGTACCTCGGCATCGGGGTCCTGCTCGGCGAGTCGGTGCTCGGCATCCACTTCGACGACGCCGACCTGACCCGGTCGCTGGGCATCGCCGCGCTCGTCATGATCCTCACCGAGGGTGGCCTGACCACGCGCTGGGAGGCCGTGCGGCAGTCGCTGTGGTTAGGCGTCGCACTGTCCACAGTGGCCGTAGGCGTCAGCGTCGGCGTCACCGGCACCGCGCTGCACTTCCTGCTCGGTCTGGACTGGCGGATGGCGCTGCTGTGGGGCGCGGTGCTGTCGTCGACCGACGCGGCCGCGGTGTTCAGCGTGTTGCGCACGCTGGGCGTCGGCAAACGCCTGACCGGCGCGTTGGAACTCGAGTCCGGTCTCAACGACGCGCCCGTCTACATCGCCGTCGTGCTGCTCGCCTCGACCGGGCCGATCAGCTGGACCGCCCCGTTGCTGATGCTCTACGAGCTCGCCGCCGGCGGTGCGATCGGCGTGCTGCTCGGCTGGGTCGGCGGCGCCGCGCTGCGCCGGGCCGCCCTGCCCGCCACTGGTCTCTACCCGCTCGCGACCGTGGCCGTGTGCGTGCTCGCCTACACCGTCGGCGACCTGGCCCACGCGTCCGGCTTCCTAGCGACGTACGCGGCGGCGTTGGTCCTCGGCAACGCCCGCCTGCCGCACCGCTCGGACACCCTGTCGTTCGCGGAAGGCCTCGGCTGGCTCGCCCAGATCGGCCTGTTCGTCTTGCTCGGCCTGTTCGCCTCGCCGTCACGCCTGCTCGGCGTCCTGCTGCCCGCGCTGGTCGCCTGCGCGGTGCTGCTCCTGGTCGCCCGCCCGCTGTCGGTACTGCTGGCCGCGCTGCCGTTCCGCGTGCCGTGGCGCGAGCAGGTGTTCCTCTCGTGGTCCGGCCTGCGCGGCGCGGTGCCGATCGTGTTCGCGCTGATCCCGCTGATCCAGGGCGTGCCACACGCGCAGGACCTCGTGGACACGGTGTTCGTGCTGGTCATCGTCCTGACGCTGGTGCAGGGCACAACGTTGCCGTGGCTCGCCCGATGGCTGGGCCTGGTGAAGTCCGGTGAGGCCCAGGAGGTGCAGGTCGACGTCTCCGCGCTGGACGAGCTGAGCGCCGAACTGCTCCAGGTGCGCATCCAGCGCGGCTCCAAGCTGCACGGCGTCTACATGTCCGAGCTGCGGCTGCCGACCGGTGCCACGGTCAGCCTCATCGTGCGGCAGGGCAAGGGGTTCACGCCGCAGCCGACGACCCGGCTGCAGGTGCACGACCAGCTTCTGGTCGTGACGACGGAGGAGTCCCGGCTCGCGACGGAACGCCGGATCCGCGCCGTCGACCGCGCCGGCCGGTACGCGCGCTGGAAGGGCGAGACCGGGGAGTGACCTTGATCCCCGTCGTGCAACAGCGCGGCGGTGTCAGCCGTCTATGGGGGTGAAGGAACTAGTCGGGGGACTGGTCGAGATGATCGCAGTGTGGGTGTTGGCGCTGGTCAGCGCTATGGGATTGCTGTTGTGGAACAACAGCCGGCGGCGCCGCAAGCGGCTCGCCACGTACGGGATGACCGTCGAGGGGACGGTCATCGACAACAAGCGGCTGGGCGAGCAGCGGTTCTGCCCGGTGGTGCGCTACCGGGTCGGTGACGAGAAGTTCACCAGGGTCGCTCGGCGCCCGTTGCCCGCGCGGTGTCACGTGGGCGCGAAGATGCCGGTGCGCTACGACCCGAACCGGCCGTCGGACGCCGAGGTGCTGACCACCTGATCGGTCCATGGAGGGGAGGCGGGCGAGTGATCGTCATCTTGATATGGGCGTTCATCGGGGTGACGCACCTCGTCTACGGCTTGTACGTGATCATCCGGACTCGGCTGATCATCCGCCGCCAGACCTCGGTGACCGGGCGCATCATCGACCACCACAGGTGCTTGTTGGGGCGTGGGCGGCTGTACCACCCGGTGGTCAGCTACAACGTCGGCACCGAGGGGTTCACCGTGGTGGCGGCGGGCGCGACCAAGCAGCGCTGGACCGGTGGTGAGGTCCAGGTCTGCTACGACCCGGCCGGTCCGGACCGCGCCGTCGTCCGCGGGCTGGGCGGCGGCCACGTCGGCGGGTCCCTCGTCATGGGAGTCGTCATGACGGGTTTCCTGCTCTGGTTCCTGTGGCCCGTTCTCACGATGTGATCGGGAGTCGACGGACGGTCGACCGATCCGCTAACTTCGATATCGAAGGTCATGAGTGCCAGCGCTAAGCCCAGGCTTGCTGGCCGGCAACCCTCCTACCGCGGTGGGGTGCCCCTGGTGAGGACCTGGCTCGGCACGAAGGGTGCCGGGCAAGCGCGGGCCCTCCGACGGGTCCCTGGCCCAGGAGGGTTCACCATGACGCTCGCACTCCCCAAGGTCACCGTTCCCGCCGTCGTCGGTGCGGAGCTCAAGGTGCCACTGGTGACCGGTGAGCGCGTCACGTACGCCAACCTCGACCACGCCGCGAGCGCGCCCTGTCTGGAGCAGGTGCGCGACGCCGTCGACGAGCTGCTGCCCTGGTACGCCAGCGTGCACCGCGGCGCCGGGTTCGCCTCCCAGGTCTCCACGCGCGTCTACGAGCAGGCGCGTGACAAGGTCCGCCGGTTCGTCGGCGCCCGGTCGAGCGACACCGTCGTGTTCACCCGCAACACCACCGACGCGCTGAACCTGTTGGCGCGCAGCGTGCCCAAGGGCACCGCGGTCGTGCTGTTCGACTCCGAGCACCACGCCGCGTTGCTGCCGTGGCGTGGCCGGCACGTGCAGCGCCTCACCACCCCGACTTCGTCCGCCGCGGCTGTGATCGCGCTGGACAAGGCCCTGGCCGCCGCTCCGGTCGGCCCGCGGCTCGTGATCGTCACCGGAGCATCCAACGTCACCGGCGAACTGTGGCCCGTCGCCGAGTTCGCGCGGGTCGCCCGGCGGCACGGCGCCCGCATCGCGCTGGACGCCGCGCAGCTGGCGCCGCACCGCGCGTTCGACGTGCGAGACCTGGACGTCGACTACGTCGCGTTCTCCGGCCACAAGATCTACGCGCCGTTCGGTGCCGGTGTGCTGGTCGGCCGGGCCGACTGGCTGCAGGCCGCGGACCCGTACCTGGTCGGCGGTGGCGCGACGGCGAAGGTCACCGACCACGGGGACCGGCTCGGCGTGGCGTGGTCCAAGGTGCCCGAGCGGCACGAGGCCGGCAGCCCGAACGTCGTCGGCGTGTACGCGCTCGGCGTGGCGTGCGACGTGCTGTCCCGGCACTGGGAGCAGACCGTCGCGCACGAGGAGGCGCTGCTGTCGCGGCTGCGCGAGGGGCTCGCCACGATTCCGGGGCTGCGCACGCTGTCCCTGTTCAACGACACCGGATCCGTCGGCGTCGTCAGCTTCACCCTCGCCGGGCTCGACGCGGGCTTCATCGCGGCCGCTTTGTCGGCCGAGTACGGCATCGGTGTGCGGGACGGCGCGTTCTGCGCGCACGTCGCGGTGTCTCGCCTCACCGAGCGGACCGGCGCGCACGAGCAGCGGGCGTTGCGCGCCAGCATCGGGCTCGGTACGACCGCCGAACACGTCGACCGGCTCGTCGCCGCGCTGCGCACCCTGGTGACCGACGGACCCCGCTGGAACTACGTCCAGCGCGACGGCCGCTGGGTCGCCGACGACGACACCCGAACCCTGCCGCCGTTCCTCGCGTAAGACAGGTCGTGGACAATGACCTGGTGAGTGAACCGCCCGAGCAGGAGTCGACCGAGGTCAACCCGGTTGCGGACGAGGAGTCCGTGATCGACGGTTCGCCCGCGAAGTCGGCGACGGAACGGTTCGCCGCGCGCAAGGCGCTGGCCGAGAAGCTCGCCGCGAAGAAGGCCGCCGAGGCCGAAGACGCGGCTGAAGAAGAAGCCACCGACGAGGAACCCACCGAGGAAGATCCCGCGGAAGCCTCCGAAGAGGCTCCGGCGGCGGTCGAGGAACCGGTCGACGAACCGGTAGCGGATCCGGTCGAGGAGCACGTCACCGGTGAGCTGAAGATCGAGCCGGAGCCCGAACCCGAACCCGTCCGCGACGAGGAGTTCGAGTCGTTCGGCAGCGGGTCGCTCACCGGTGAACTGCCCGAGCCGCGGATCAAGCTGCTCGCGATCCTCGCCGCGGCGGTGCTGGCGCTGGACCTGCTGACCAAGGTCGTGGCGGTGGCGTTGCTCGAGGACAGCGCGCCGATCAGGTTGTTCGGCGGCGCGCTCTACCTGACGTTCGTGCGCAACCCCGGCGCCGCCTTCGGGCTGGCCGAGGGCATGACGTGGATCCTGGCGCTGATCGCGATCGGCGTCGTGGTGTTCATCCTGTGGATCTCGCGCAACCTGCGGTCGCTCGGCTGGGCGATCGGCCTCGGCTGCGTGCTGGGCGGCGCGGTCGGCAACCTCGCCGACCGGCTCTTCCGCGCCCCGGCCCCGATGCAGGGCCATGTCGTGGACTTCCTGTCGTTGTTCGACCCCTACGGCCGTGTCTGGCCGGTGTTCAACGTCGCCGACTCGGCGATCGTCTGCGGCGGTGCGTTGATCGTGTTCATGGCGCTGCGCCAGCACGACTACGACGGCACCGTGCACAAGAAGAAGGTTTCAGTGTGAGCGGTTATCGCACCCTGCCCGTGCCCGACGGCCTGGACGGCATGCGCGTCGACGCAGGCCTCGCCAAGCTGCTCGGGCTCTCCCGGACGGCCGTGGCGGCCCTGACCGAGTCCGGCGACGTCGTGCTGGACGGCCGGCCCGCGGGCAAGTCCGACCGGCTCGTCGCGGGGTCGATGCTCGAGGTGACGCTGCCCGAACCGGAGCGGCCCGTGGAGGTCGTGCCGATCCGCGTCGAGGGACTCGTGGTGCTGCACGAGGACGCCGACATCATCGTGGTCGACAAGCCGGTCGGGGTGGCCGTGCACCCGTCGCCGGGGTGGACGGGGCCGACCGTGGTCGGCGGGCTCGCCGCCGCCGGGCACCAGATCGCGACTTCGGGTGCGGCGGAACGGCAGGGCGTCGTGCACCGCCTGGACGTCGGCACCACCGGCGTGATGGTGGTCGCCAAGTCCGAGTCGGCGTACTCGGCGCTGAAGCACGCGTTCAAGGAACGCACGGTCGACAAGGTCTACCACTCGGTCGTGCAGGGTCACCCGGACCCGATCAAGGGCACGATCGACGCGCCGATCGACCGGCATCCCAAGCACGACTACAAGTTCGCCGTGATGCAGCATGGCAAGCCGTCCGTCACGCACTACGAGGTGATCGAGGCGTTCCGGGCCGCGTCGCTGGTCGAGATCCACCTGGAGACCGGGCGGACGCACCAGATCCGCGTGCACTTCTCGGCGCTGCACCACCCGTGTGTCGGCGATCTGACCTATGGAGCGGATCCGACGCTGGCCAAGCGGCTCGGGGTTACGCGGCAGTGGCTGCACGCGCATCGGCTCGGCTTCGACCACCCCGGTACCGGGGAATGGGTGGAGTTCACCTCGCCGTACCCGGCGGACCTGGCCGACGCCCTGGAGAAGCTGCGCGACGAGGGTTAGTCCTCGACGGTCCACACCAGGGTGTTGATGTCCACCTCGCTGCGCACGCTCCAGCGCACCTGCGTGATCACCGTTTCCTCGGGGAGCACGTAGACCGTGTGTCCGCCCGCGGTCTCGCCGGGCTGCACGCCGATCTTGTGCGACGGCCGCGACGACAGCGACACCGGCGCCTTCGTGACCGTCTCACCGGTCTTGGTCACGAGCACCAGGTACATGTCCGGCAGCGAGTTGTAGGCGACCTGGCTGCGGTTGGTGACCTCGGTGTGCACGACGACCGCGCGCTCGCCGTCGGCGAGCTTGTAGCCCGCCGCGGTGAACAGGAAGTCGGCCGGGTCGACCACCTCGACGAGCTGGATCTGCAGGTGGGCGCCTTCGAGGCTGTCGGCCTCGAGCGTCGAGCCGATCTTGCCCGTCCGGGAGATCGGCTTGGCCGCGGCCTGGGGCTGGTCGCCGCGCGCCCAGTCGGCGGACTGCGGCGGGCCCCAGGTGCCGGCCGGGCCCGGTTGCGGCTGCGCCGGGAACGGGGTGCTGATCGGGCCCTGCACGGGGTGCGGGCCGCTGGTGTGCGTCGGGTACGGACCGCTCTGATACACGGGGTACGCGCCCGACGGTGTGCCCTGGTAGTTGCCGTAGGCCACCGAGTTGGCCAACGCCTTGCGGATGCCGTTGGGATCGCACTCGACGCCGACCAGCAGGGGCAGACCGCTGCCGGACAACGTGATGAGGCGGGCGGCCGCCTCGCGTGGGTCCATGCCCAGGCGGGCGGCTACCTCGTGCACTGCCGCGCGCCCCATCTCCGCGATCAGTGCGAGGAGACGGGCGTCAACAGGATCAGGGGCGACCACGAAAACACGCTACCTCGCGGCGCCGATCTTCGCGTAAGCGGCTGGCCTCAACGGCGCGATTCGGGCCGCGCTGCCGCGTCGGCCGGTCACTACAATGCCCGGCCGCGCACGTGTGCGATCAAGCGAACAGGCCGTTGACGGCGGGTTACGACTCGCACGGCGTGCCGCTGGAGTGGCCGGTTTCCTCTCGGCTAAGCTCGTGTCGCGCACACGCTGGCCGGCGTCTTCCCTGCGCGAAACTGCTTGCTACACAAGGGGGTTGTGGTGTCGGACTCGTTTGTGCATCTGCACGTGCACACCGAGTACTCGATGCTCGACGGCGCGGCCAAGCTCAAGGACATGTTCGCCGAGTGCGAGCGGCTCGGCATGCCCGCGGCCGCGATCACCGACCACGGCAACATGTACGGCGCCTACGACTTCTTCCAGCAGGCCAAGTCCGCGGGGATCAAGCCGATCATCGGCATCGAGGCCTACCTGGCGCCAGAGTCGCGCTTCAACAAGCAGCGCGTGCTGTGGGGTGACCCCGGCCAGAAGTCCGACGACGTCTCCGCGTCCGGTGCCTACACCCACCAGACGATCTGGGCCCGCACGAACGAGGGCCTGCACAACCTGATGAAACTCTCCAGCCGCGCCTCCACCGAGGGCCAGCTGGGCAAGTGGCCGCGGATGGACGCCGAGCTGATCGCGGAGCACTCCAAGGGGCTGATGGCCACGACCGGGTGCCCGTCCGGCGAGGTGCAGACGCGGCTGCGGCTGGGCCACTACGACAAGGCGCTGGAAGCGGCCGCGAAGTGGCGGGACATCTACGGCGCGGAGAACTTCTACGTCGAGCTGATGGACCACGGCATCGAGATCGAAAGCCGGGTTCGCGACGACCTGCTCAAGATCGCGGACACGCTCAAGATCCCGTTCGTCGTCACGAACGACTCGCACTACACGTTCGCCGAGGACCGCGAAGCGCACGAGGCGCTGCTGTGCGTGCAGACCGGCAAGACGCTGCAGGACCCGACGCGCTTCAAGTTCGACGGCACGGGTTACTACCTCAAGTCGCCGGACGAGATGCGCGCGATCGACTCGAGCGACGCGTGGCAGGAGGGGTGCCGCAACACCCTGCTGATCGCCGAGAAGGTCGACCCGGCCGGCATGTTCGAGTTCCACAACCTCATGCCGCGGTTCCCGATCCCCGAGGGCAAGACCGAGGACGAGTACTTCCGCGAAGAGGTCTGGGCCGGCATGCACCGCCGGTTCCCCGACGGTGTCGACGAGGTCCACAAGCAGCAGGTCGAGTTCGAGATCGGCGTCATCCTGCAGATGGGGTTCCCCGCGTACTTCCTCGTGGTCGCGGACTTCATCAACTGGGCCAAGGCGAACGGCATCCGCGTCGGCCCCGGCCGTGGTTCCGCGGCAGGCGCGCTCATCGCGTACGCGCTGGGCATCACCGACCTCGACCCGCTCGCGCACGGACTGATCTTCGAGCGGTTCCTCAACCCGGACCGCGTCAGCCCGCCCGACATCGACATCGACTTCGACGAGCGCCGGCGCGGTGACGTCATCCGGTACGTGACCGAGAAGTGGGGCAAGGAGAACGTCGCCCAGGTCATCACGTTCGGCACCATCAAGGCGAAGGCCGCGATCAAGGACTCCGCGCGCGTCCTCTACGGCCAGCCCGGTTACGCCGTCGCCGACAAGATCTCCAAGGCGATGCCGCCCGCGGTGATGGGCAAGGACATCCCGCTGTCGGGCATCTTCGACCCGCAGCACAAGCGGTACAACGAGGCCGCCGAGGTCCGCGCTCTCTACGAGACCGACCCGCAGGTCAAGGAGATCATCGACACCGGCCGCGGCCTCGAGGGCCTGATCCGCAACGCCGGCGTGCACGCCTGCGCGGTGATCATGTCCGCGGAACCGCTGATGGACCACATCCCGGTGTGGCAGCGCCCGCAGGACGGCTCGATCATCACGCAGTTCGACTACCCGACCTGCGAGACGCTCGGCCTGCTGAAGATGGACTTCCTCGGTCTGTCGAACCTCACGACGATCGAGGACACGCTGCGCAACATCGAGCTCAACGGCAAGGACAAGCCGGATCTCGACAAGATCGAACTCACCGACAAGAAGACCTACCAGCTGCTGTCCAAGGGCGAGACGCTCGGCGTGTTCCAGCTCGATGGTGGGCCCATGCGGGACCTGCTGCGCCTCATGCGTCCCGACAACTTCGAGGACATCTCCGCGGTCGGCGCGCTCTACCGGCCCGGCCCGATGGGCGCGAACTCGCACACGAACTACGCGCTGCGCAAGAACAAGCTCCAGGAGATCACGCCGATTCACCCAGCGCTCGCCGAAGCGCTGGAGGACATTCTCGGCACGACCTACGGCCTGATCGTCTATCAGGAGCAGGTCATGGCCATCGCGCAGAAGCTCGCCGGGTACACGCTCGGACAAGCGGACCTGCTCCGCCGCGCGATGGGCAAGAAGAAGAAGGAGATCCTGGACAAGGAGTTCACCGGCTTCGAGAAGGGGATGCTGGACAACGGCTACCCCCCGGACGCGATCAAGACGCTGTGGGACATCCTCGTCCCGTTCGCCGACTACGCGTTCAACAAGGCGCACTCCGCCGCGTACGGCCTGGTCTCCTACTGGACCGCCTACCTGAAGGCGAACTACCCGGCCGAGTTCATGGCCGCGCTGCTCACCACGAACTCCGACAACAAGGACAAGTCGGCGATCTACCTCGCCGAGTGCCGCCGGATGGGCATCACGGTGCTCCCGCCGGACGTCAACGAGTCCGAGCGCGAGTTCGCCCCGGTCGGCCAGGACATCCGCTTCGGCCTCGGCGCCGTGCGCAACGTCGGCGCGAACGTCGTCGACTCGATCATCAAGGCACGTAAGGAGAAGGGGAAGTTCGTCGACTTCTCCGACTTCCTGCGCAAGATCGACGCCACGGCCTGCAACAAGAAGGTCGTCGAGTCGCTGATCAAGGCGGGCGCGTTCGACTCGCTCGGCCACCCGCGCAAGGGCCTGCACATGGTCCACGTCGACGCCGTCGACGGCGTGATGATCACCAAGAAGGAAGAGGCGAAGGGGCAGTTCGACCTCTTCGGCGGCGGGGACTCCGACGACGACGACATCGCGGGCGTCTTCGACGTGAAGATCCCCGACGAGCAGTGGGAGTCCAAGCACCAGCTCGCGCTCGAACGGGAGATGCTCGGCCTCTACGTCTCCGGGCACCCGCTCAACGGCGTCGAGCACATCCTCGAGTCCTATTCGGACACCTCGATCGCGCGGATCCTCGAAGGCGACGTCGCGGACGGCACGCAGGTCACGATCGGCGGCATCCTCGCCTCGGTCATGCGGCGGGTGAACAAGAACGGCGAGACCTGGGCGTCGGCCCAGCTGGAGGACCTCGCCGGTGGCATCGAGGTGCTGTTCTTCCCGAAGAGCTTCATCATTCACGGCATGTCCGTCGTCGAGGACGCGATCGTGCTGGTGAAGGCGCGCGTCGCCAAGCGCGACGACCGGATCTCGCTGATCGCCAACGACCTCGTCGTGCCGGACCTCACCGAGCTGGGCTCGCGTGCGATGAAGCTGCGGCTGCCCGCGTCGAAGTGCAACCCGCAGACGGTCACGTCGCTCAAGCAGGTCCTCGCCGCGCACCCCGGCACCACCGAGGTCCACCTGAACCTGGTGATCAACGCCTCGCGGAACACCGTGCTGAAGCTGGACGACGCGCTGCGCGTCTCGCCTACGCCGTCGCTGATGGGTGACCTGAAGGCGTTGCTCGGACCGGGATGCCTCGGCTGATGCAGCACCCGACCAACACCGGCTGGCCCGCCGGTGCCCTGCCGGGCGTGTGGCCGTCTTCGCCCGACGCCACGTTCCACGTGCCGGTACCCGCGTTCGCGGGTGTGCAGTCCGCCCTGTTCGGCCTGATCTCCTCGTGGGGCACGGAAGTGCCGACGATCGCGTTCGAGGTCGGCCTGGACACGGTCAGCTTCGTGGTGCGGCGCGAGGAGCACATCCAAAACTCCGAGAGCGGCAGCCTGCCGATAGCGGCGCTGACCGTGGTGCAGCCCGGCGTACTCCGCGGGGTGCCCGAAAAGGCGAAGTTCCGGGTCGACGAGAAATTCGGCCACAAGGCCGCCCGTTTGTCCATTGTGGATGGACCGGCCGTGTGGCTGCGCTACGCCGAAGTGGACTGGATCATTCCGACGCCGGATCCACAGGGCCTGGCGCGGGAGATCGACCGCAGGCGGCGTCGGGTCGTGCGGCTCGGTGGGTACGCGGCCCAGCAGGTCTGGGACCGCGTGCCGTCGTTGCGCGCGGACCTCCCGCTGCCGAACACCCCCGCCGCACCGGACATCGTGCCCTCGGGCACCTGGACGCCGCTGCCACCCGCGCCGCCGCTGGCACCCTCACCAGGCATGCCGCAGCGGCCGCCCCGGCCGCTGCACGACGTCGCGCAGTTCCGGAAGCTGCCGGACATCAAGGGCGAACTGCGCGGCAGCGGCAAGAGCCCCGGCGTGCTGGTGGGTGTCGAGTTGCCCAAGGACACCGTCGAGTACGTCATCGGTCGCACCTCGCTGGAGTTCCCCGGCTACTTCAACCCGAGGTCGGACGTGCACCGCGGCATGCACTTTCTGAGCTGGACCTCGATTCGCGTGGTCGAGTTCGGGCATCTGGTCAACGTGCCGCCCGGTCTGGCCAACACGTGGTTCAACTCGTGGGACGTCGATCCCACGCGGGTCGACATCGTGGACGGTCCCGCAGTGTGGTTGTGGGGGCACCAGGGCGAGTTCCTGCTCTGCGCGCCGAACGCGGCGCAGCTCGCGGCCGAGATCGACCTGCGCCGGGCGATGAAGATCGCGCACTCGCCGGAGGACCCTGCTTGGGTGAACTGGCCGGACGCCAAACCGACCGGACCGTTCGTGCCTCCTCCGCCGCCCTATGCCCCGATTGAACCAACACTCGTACCCAAAAGTTGTTGGCGCCCAATGCGTTAACAGGGTTAACTGGGTGGGGTGACGACTCTCACCCGACTCCCCGCCGAGTACATCAACGACCCGCACGAGGTGCACGACCTCCTGCGCGCCGAGGGGCCCGTCCACGAGATCCGCATGGTGCATGGGCTCAAGGTGTGGCTGGTGACCCGCCACGAAGAGGCCAAGATCGCGCTGACCGACCCCCGGATCAGCAAGAACATGACCGTGGGCGGTTACCTGTTCGAACAGCACGCGATGCCGGACTCCGACCGCCGCGAGTTCGACGTGGCGCTCACGGCACACATGCTCAACACCGACCCGCCGGACCACGCGCGGCTGCGCAAGCTGGTGAACAAGGCGTTCACGCCGCGCCGCGTCGAGCTGCTCCGGCCGCGGGTGGAGGAGATCACCGAGGAACTGCTCGACGCGATGAGCGGCGAGGTGGACCTGCTGGAGTCGTTCGCGTTCCCGCTGCCGATCACGGTCATCTCCGAGTTGCTCGGCATCCCGGTCGACGACCGCGAGGCGTTCCGCGACTGGACGACGACCCTGCTGACGTACGGCAAGGCCGAGAAGATCGCCCAGGCCTCGGCGTCGATGGCGCAGTACATGTACAGCCTGGTCGACGCGAAGACCGCGAACCCCGGCGACGACTTCTTCTCGGCACTCGTGCAGGCCGACGACTCCGGTGACCGGCTGAGCCGCACCGAGCTCGTGTCCATGGCGTTCCTGCTGCTCGTCGCCGGCCACGAGACCACGGTCAACCTGATCGGCAACGCCGTGCTGGCGTTGTTGCGCAACCCGGACCAGCTGGAGCTGCTCAAGACCAGGCCGGAGCTGATCGCCGCCTCCGCCGAGGAGTTCCTGCGCTACGAGGGACCGATCAACCTGGCGACGTTCCGGTACACGACCGAGCCGGTCGAGATCGGCGGCGTCACCATCCCCGCGAACGAGCTGGTCATGGTGTCGCTGCTCGGCGCGAACCGCGACGGCGAGCGGTTCAGCGACCCGCACAAGCTGGACGTCACGCGTAACGCGGGCGGGCACCTCGCGTTCGGGCACGGCATCCACTACTGCCTGGGCGCGCCGCTGGCCCGGCTGGAGTTCGAGGTCGCGCTGAAGGGCCTGCTGGCCCGGTTCCCGGATCTGGAGCTCGCCGGGACTCCCGAGGAGCTCGCGTGGCGTGACAGCAGCCTCATCCGGGGTCTGATCACGCTTCCGGTGCGCCTGAAGGCTTAGTGTTCCGCAGGTGGACGACCTGCTGAAGCTGGACCGGGCGCACGTCTGGCACCCGTACGGCCCGATGCCGGGCACCCAGGAGCCGCTGCTCGTCGAGTCGGCACAGGGTGTCCGGCTGCGCCTGGCCGACGGGCGCGAGCTGATCGACGGCATGTCGTCGTGGTGGGCGGCGATCCACGGCTATCGGCACCCCGTGCTGGACGAGGCCATGCGCGCGCAGGTCGGCCGGATGAGCCACGTGATGTTCGGCGGCCTCACGCACGAGCCAGCGATCCGGCTGTCCGCGAAGCTCGTCGAGCTCACCGGCATGGACCACGTGTTCCTGTGCGACTCGGGGTCGGTGTCGGTCGAGGTCGCGATCAAGATGTGCCTGCAGTACTGGCGTTCGCAAGGCCGCCCGGAGAAGCGGCGCCTGCTCACGTGGCGCGGCGGCTACCACGGCGACACGTTCCACCCGATGTCCGTCTGCGACCCGGACGGCGGCATGCACTCCCTGTGGCGTGGTGTGCTGCCCGAGCAGGTGTTCGCCGACGCGCCTCCCTCAGGGATGGACACGGCATACGTCCAGCACCTGTCCGACCTGATCGAACAGCACGCGGGTGAACTGGCCGCGGTGATCGTCGAGCCGGTCGTGCAGGGCGCCGGCGGCATGCGGTTCCACGCCCCGCGCTACCTGCACGTGCTGCGCGAGCTGTGCCTCACGCACGACGTGCTGCTGATCTTCGACGAGATCGCGACCGGCTTCGGCCGCACCGGCGAGCTCTTCGCCATGGACCACGCGGGCATCCGCCCGGACGTCATGTGCCTCGGCAAGTCGCTGACCGGCGGATACCTGACCATGGCGGCCGCGCTGTGCTCGTCGCGGGTCGCCGAGGGCATCTCCCGCGGCGAGGTGCCGGTGCTGGCGCACGGGCCGACGTTCATGGGCAACCCGCTGGCCGCGGCCGTGTCGCTGGCGTCGATCGACCTGTTGCTCTCGCAGGACTGGCAGTGCGAGGTCCGCCGGATCGAGCAGGGCCTGCACACCGGCCTGGCGCCCGCTCGGTCGCTGCCCGGTGTGCGCGACGTGCGGGTTCTCGGTGCCATCGGCGTCGTGCAGCTGCACGAGCCGGTGGACATGGCGCGCGCGACCGAGGCCGCGGTGGACGCGGGTGTGTGGCTGCGGCCGTTCCGCGACCTGATCTACACCATGCCGCCGTTCATCAGCACGGACGACGACGTCGCGGCGATCTGTCAGGCCGTGATCGCCGCGGCCAACTGAGTGTCGGTCGGCTCGACGAGGAACTCGCCGTTGGGCAGGACCACGACTGGGATGTTCTTGCGGCCGGAGATCTCGACGGCGCGGTCACGGGCCGCGTCGTCGTGCTCGACGTCGACGTAGGTGAAGGCCACGTCGTTGCGGGTCAGCCACGACTTCGCGCGGCGGCAGTCACCGCACCACTCCGCGCCGTACATCACGATCCCGTGCTCGGTCATGCCGTTACGGTAGGTCACGTCCTAGGGTGGGTTCCCGTGAGCGTGCTCGTGATCACGGGAACCGGTACGGAGGTCGGCAAGACGGCCGTCACCGCAGCCTTGGCCGCGGTGGCAGCCGCGGAAGGCAGACGGGTGGCGGTGCTGAAGCCGGCCCAGACCGGGCTGCTGCCCGGTGAGCCGGGAGACGTCGACGAGGTCGTCCGTCTCGCCGGTCCTGTCGTCACGGCCCGTGAGCTGGTCAGATACCCCGAACCGCTGGCGCCCGCGACGGCCGCCAGACGCGCGGGGATGCCGACCCTGCACCCGAAGGACATCGCGGCGGAGATCACGTCGCTGACCCAGACCCACGACCTCGTGCTGGTCGAGGGCGCGGGCGGGCTGCTCGTCCGGTTCGACGACGAGGGCTCGACCATCGCGGACGTCGCGTGGGCGGTGAACGCCCCGGTGCTGGTCGTCGCGCACGCCGGGCTCGGCACGTTGAACATGACCGCGCTCACGGCTGAGGCCCTGCTCAGGCGCGGTCTGGAGTCCGTCGGCGTCGTCGTCGGCAACTGGCCGCGCGATCCCGATCTCGCCGCGCTGTGCAACCTGACCGACCTCCCGGAGGCCGCCGGTGGTCCGCTGCTGGGCGCTCTTCCAGCGGGCGCACCCCATCTGAGCAGGGAAGACTTTCTTCCGGTCGCGCGTGAGGCGCTGTCGCCGTGGTTCGGCGGGTGCTTCGACCCGGAGAACTTCACCGGCCGCTTCGTGTCCCCGTGACCTTCGCAGTGACGTTCATCGCTCCGTAACAGAGCCTTTCGTGAGGCAAACTGCTGTGCGACCGCCGAACCGCCGTGAGGAGAACTCGTGACTGCCGCTCCTGAGCAGATCGACGTGTTGGACGCTGCGCGTGAGCAGGTGCTCGAGCGTGGCATCGGACTCGACGAGCAGCAGGTGCTGCAGGTACTGGAACTGCCCGACGAGCGCATCCCGGAGCTCCTCGCGCTGGCGCACGAGGTGCGCGAGCGCTGGTGCGGCCCCGAGGTCGAGGTCGAGGGCATCGTCAGCCTGAAGACCGGCGGCTGCCCGGAGGACTGCCACTTCTGCTCGCAGTCCGGCCAGTTCCCCTCACCGGTGCGGTCGGCGTGGCTCGACATCCCCGGCCTGGTGCGCGCGGCGCGGCAGACGCGGGACACCGGCGCGACCGAGTTCTGCATCGTCGCCGCGGTGCGCGGCCCGGACAAGCGGCTGCTGTCGCAGGTCCGTGACGGCATCAAGGCGATCCGCGAGGACGGCAACGACATCCAGATCGCGTGCTCGCTCGGCATGCTCACGCAGGAGCAGGTCGACGAGCTCGTCGCGATGGGCTGCCACCGCTACAACCACAACCTCGAGACCGCGCGTTCGCACTTCCCGAACGTCGTCACCACGCACTCCTGGGAGGAGCGCTGGGACACGCTGCGGATGGTGCGCGAGGCGGGCATGGAGGTCTGCTGCGGCGGCATCATCGGCATGGGGGAGACCCTCGCGCAGCGCGCCGAGTTCGCCGTGCAGCTCGCGTCGTTGCAGCCCGACGAGGTGCCGCTGAACTTCCTCATCCCGAACCCCGGCACGCCGTACGAGAACTACCCGGTCGTCGAGGGCGCCGAGGCGCTGCGCACGGTCGGCGCGTTCCGCCTCGCCCTGCCCCGCACGATCCTGCGCTTCGCCGGCGGCCGTGAGCTGACGTTCGGCGACCTGGGCGCCAAGCAGGGCATGCTCGGCGGCATCAACGCGATCATCGTCGGCAACTACCTGACGAACCTGGGCCGCCCGGCGCAGCAGGACCTCGACATGCTCGAGGAGCTGTCCATGCCGATCAAGGCCCTGAGTCAGACCCTGTAGGACGAGCACTGTGAACGAGTTCTGTTCGTACTGCGGGAAACCCACGGCCGAGGGCGACCACTCCGCGTGCGAGAAGCGGCTGTCCTTCATCGACCCGCCGCGCTACTGCTCGTCCTGTGCGCGGCGCATGGTCGTTCAGGTCACCCCGGACGGGTGGACGGCCCGGTGCAGCCGTCACGGCGAGATCACCTCGGCGCGGTAACCTTTCGCGAATGGAAGACAAGGCGGCACCGGTTCGCATCGACCCTGCTCCGGAACCGGCGTACGTCTACTACTTCGTCCGGGCGCGGCCGCGCGTGGTGGTCAAGCGCGACCTGGTCCCGGCCATCGCCGTGCTCTTCTCGATCCCGATGCTCGGCCTGCCCGCGGGCTGGCTGTGGGCGCGCCTCGCGCCGGCCCAGAACAAGATCATCCTGGAGAACGGCAAGCCGTTCCCGGTCGGCCTGGAGAGCTACCACCGGCTGGACGCGCTGATGGTGTTCGTGATGCTCGGCCTCGGGCTCGGCCTGGTGACGGGCATCGGCATGTGGCTGCTGCGCCAGCGTCGCGGCCCGGTGATCATGCTCGCCGCGGTCCTGGGCTCGCTGGGCGCCGCGTGGGTGGCGCAGACGACCGGCCTCGGGTCGGCGGCGGGCATCTACGCGATTCCGGCGGATTTGAAGGTCAACCAGGTGGTGGCCGAGGCCCCCAGCCTGGAGACGTGGTGGGGGCTGCTCGCGTGGCCGCTCGCCACGGCGCTGGCCTACGGCTGTTGCGCTGCGTGGAACGGCCTCGACGACTTGGGGCGCCGACTGGGCTAGGTCGTGAGTGGTTTCCGTCGCTATGACGACGGAAACCACTCACGACACCAGGTAGGTCGCGTCCGGCACGTCGGTGACGAACATCTGACCCGGCGCGTGCGTGATGGCGAACGGCGGTTTCGACTTTCGCAGTGCCATCTGCGGTGTCACCCCGCAGGCCCAGAACACCGGCACGTCACCGGGTTCCGGTTCCGCGTACTCGCCTTCGTCCGGGGCCGTGATGTCCTTGATCCCGAGCTCCTCCGGGGCACCGATGTGAACCGGCGCCCCGTGCACGGCGGGCATCATGGCGGTGGTCTTCACCGCGGTGTCCACATCGGACTCCGGGATCCAGCGCATGGAGACCACCAGCGGCCCGTGCATCCGTTCCGCCGGCCGGCATTCGCGGTTCGTCACGTACATCGCGACGTTCTTGCGTTGGTCGATATGGCGCAACGGCACGCCCGCTTGGACGAGCAGCGTCTCGAAGGAGAAGCTGCAGCCGATCAGGAAGCTCACCAGGTCGTCGCGCCAGTACTCGGTGACGTCCTCGGGCTCTTCGGTCAGCTCGCCGTGCTCCCACACCCGGTAGCGCGGGATGTGGGATCGGATGTCCTTGCCGGGGGCGAGGTGGCTGGTGGTCTCGCCTTCGTCGGTGACGTCGAGGATCGGGCACGGCTTCGGGTTGCGTTGCGCGAACAGGAGAACGTCGTACGCCCAGTCCCGCGGCACCGCGATCAGGTTGGCCTGC
Organism: Lentzea sp. NBRC 105346; assembly: GCF_030269605.1. GTDB lineage: Bacteria > Actinomycetota > Actinomycetes > Mycobacteriales > Pseudonocardiaceae > Lentzea. The sequence goes on along the minus strand of NZ_BSTQ01000003.1, from coordinate 408,336 downwards.
GCGTAGCCGGGCGCGACCCCCGACGTGGTCACGACAGGTCCGAGTTCGCGGTCTCGGGCAACGGGATCAGCGCCAGCACCGCGATGCCGTAAGCGACCGCGGCGAACACCATGGCGCCGCCGATACCCCAGCTGTCGGCCAGGAACCCGACGAGTCCGGGGAACACCGCGCCGAACGCGCGCCCGAAGTTGTACGTGAAGCCCTGGCCGGTGCCGCGCAGCTCGTGCGGGTACAGCTCGGCGAGGTAGCTGCCGAACCCGCTGAAGATCGCGGACATGCAGAACCCGAGCGGGAAGCCGAGGAACATCACCAACGTGTTGGCGCCGTTGGGAATCTGCGTGTAGCCGACGATCAGGATGGCGCTGGCCACCGCGAACAGCGTGAACGTCCGTTTACGCCCGAGGTAGTCGGTCAGGTAGCCGCCGGTGACGTACCCGGTGAACGCGCCGACGATGAGGAACGCGAGGTACCCGCCGGTGCCGACGACCGTGAGGTGGCGCTCGGTCTTGAGGTACGCGGGCAGCCACGTCGCGAGCGTGTAGTAGCCGCCCTGCACGCCGGTCGCGAGGATGGCGGCGAACAACGTCTTGCGGCCGACCTCACCCTGGAAGATCTTCGCGAAGGTCCCCTTGACCGGGCTTTCCTGGCGCCGCCTGGTGACCTCGGGGTTGTCCTCGACGTTGCGCCGCACGTAGAAGATCAGCACCGCGGGGAGCGCGCCGGTCCAGAACATCACGCGCCACGCGGTGTCCTGGCTGACGAACTCGAACACCAGCGTGTAGACGATGACCGCGAGCCCCCAGCCGACGGCCCAGGCGCTCTGGATGAACGCCACCGTGCGGCCCCGGTAGTGCGGGCGGCAGTACTCGGCGACCAGGATCGCGCCCGCCGCCCACTCACCGCCGAAGCCGAGTCCTTGGAGCGCGCGGAAGACCAGCAGCGTCTCGTAGTTCGGCGCGAACCCGCACAGCACGGTGAACAGCGCATACGTGCCGACCGTGATCATCAAGGTCTTGGAGCGGCCGATCCGGTCGGCCATGATGCCCGCGACCGCACCGCCCAGCGCGCTGAGGATGAGCGTGGCCGTGCCGAGCAGGCCCGCCTGTCCCTTGCTGATGTGGAAGTACGACGTGATCGCGACCAGGCTCAGTGGCAGGACCCAGTAGTCGTAGGAGTCCAGGCCGTAGCCGCCGAACGCGCCCACGAACGCGCGCTTGCCGTTGCGGCCCAGCGTGCGGAACCAGGCGAACGGCCTCTCGGTGGTTGTGTTCGTGCTCATCCAGTGCACCTCGCAGCCAGGAGGGTAGCCAGCGGTGTTGCCTGGCTCACAGTAGAGGATTGTTGAACAATCCGACAAGGGGGCAATCCCACGATCCCTCAATCCTGGTCGAAGGGTTCGTCGCTCCAGCGGAACCAGGCCTCGTCGCCTTGGACGTGGAGGAGGAACTCGGCGACCGGACCGTCGGGTGCGACGAGGGTGAGCTGGCCGCTGATGCGGTCGTAGGCGGCCTCCCACGCCTCCCAGTCCTCGGATTCCAGCAGAGCCAGTTCTTCGGCGAAGAGCGGCGCGAACTCGGCGAACCCCGGCTCGGGCGCGAAGCGGCCGGACAGCCAGGGGAAGTCGCCATCGGTGATCGTGATCGTGCCGAGCAGCTCGTCGCCGCGCCGGAGGTGCCAGACGGTCATGCGGCCAAGGGTGACACTCGGGCATCACGTGACGACTAACCGGATATGCGGAACAGAGCAAAGCTGATCAGCGCGGCCCTCGCCGCATTGGCGCTGGGCGCGCTCGTCGCGGAGCTGGCGCACGCGGACGTGCTGCCGGCGTGGCAGACCGTCCTGGACTGGCTCGGCCGCTGGTGGATCGTCGGCCTGGTCATCACGCTGGCGGCCGCGGCGGCCGTCGTGTGGTGGCGCAGCCGTCCAAAGACAACGCCGGCAGAGAAACCGCCGGTGGACCGCACCCAGCTGGCGACGATGGTCACCGCGTTCACGGCACTGGGCGCCCTGGTGTTCACGGCGTTGTCCCTGCGCGCGACCCACGACCAGATCGCCGTGGCCGAGCAGGGCCAGATCACCGACCGCTACACCAAGGCCATCGACCAGCTGGGCAGGCCCGACTTGCAGGTACGCCTGGGCGGCATCTTCGCGTTGGAGCGCATCGCGGTCGACTCGCCGCGCGACCGGCTGACGGTCGTCGAGGTGCTGAGCGCGTTCATCCGCACCGCGAGCCCGAGGCAGGCCACCTGCCCGAAGACGCCGGCGGACGTGCAGGCCGCGTTCGTCGTGCTGGGACGGCGGGTGCTGACCCGCGAGGAGTTCCAGGACCGGCGGTCGAACGTGGATCTGCGCAACACCTGCCTCGCGCAGATCGAGGCGAACCGCGCCGACCTGTCCCTGTTCGCTCTGGAGGGCGCCGACCTGACCGAGGCGAAGCTGAACCTTGCGAGCGGCAGTCTCGTGAAGTTGGCCGGGGCCACGCTCGTCGGCGCCGAGCTGAAGGGGGCCGAGCTGAACGGGTACGTGTTCCTCGAGGACGTGGATCTGACCGGGGCGAAGCTGAACGCGGCGAAGCTGGGAAACAACTTCTTCAGGAACGTGAAGCTGGTCGGCGCCGACCTCACGCAGGCCGACCTGACCGACGCGCGGATCGAGAACGTCGACTTCACCGGCGCCAAGCACGACGCCGCGATAACCGAGCGCGCCCAGTACGACCTGAACACCAAGGGCGCTTGGTGGGTGAGCAACTAGTTCGGCGAAGGCACGTGCCCGAACTCGGTCAGCGGCACGGGCACAGCGTGCAGGGCCTGCAGAATCCCGGTCTCCCGATGCAGCATCTTCCGCACGAGCCGCAACCGCCGGGCCGGCGACCCCTCCTCCAGCAGCCGCTGCCGATCCTCGACCGGCAACAGGGCATCCGACGCGATCACGTACGACAACGCCCCCAGAGGCGTGTCGTCCGGCGGCGCGGTCCAGTCCTCGGGCTTCCAGGCGGCCGCGCAGTACCGCTCGTGCGCGGTCCGAGCGCCCGCTTCCAGTAACGGGATCACCTCGCGCGCCGCGGTGGGAACGGGCGCGTCCGAGAGCCACTCAATCGATCCGATCAGGTACGGAGCGGAGGTGGAGTCGACGTCGATGACGCGGAACCGGCGCTCCCCGCGCGCGACGATGTCGAAGCGGCCGTCGCTCAGCGGCACGGCCTCGCGCAGTTCGGCGGCGCAGCCGATGTCGTGCATCGACTCCACGTTGTCGAGGCCGACCTCCCAGCCCTGCTTGATGCAGACGACCCCGAAGGTGCGGGACGGGAGCGTGCCCGTCATCAGGTCGACGGTCAGCTGGCGGTAGCGCGGCTCGAAGATGTGCAGCGGCAGCGACGCTCCGGGCAGCAGCACGGTGCCCAGGGGGAAGAGTGGAAGCGTCTCGGCCACGCGTCCACGTTACGGCGTGCCGGACGCGCCTGCCGGACGGCCACCGCCCGGCGGTCTCAGTACGGCGAACGGGTCGGTCACGAGGATTCCCCTTGCGCTGAAACGGAAGAGCGCCGCCGGCCGGCCGCCCGACGGGCCGGGGGGAGAGGTGTCGCCGGTCGGTTCCAGCAGGCCGCGGCGCGACAGCACCCGCTGCAGGTTCGTCGCGGAGACCCGGTAGCCCAGCGCGGCCGAGTACAGCGACCGCAGCGCCGAGATCGTGAACTCCGGTGGAGCCAGGGCGAAGCCGAGGTTCGTGTACGACAGCTTCGCGGCCAGGCGGGAACGGGCCCGCAGCACGATCGCCTTGTGGTCGAACGCCGTGGGAGGCAGCGCGTCCACGGGATGCCAGCGCGTGTCGGACGGGACCACCGGATCCACGTCCGAGGGGACGAGACCGAGGAACGCCGTGGCGACGACCCGTTGGTCCGGAACGCGGTCCGGGGCGCTGAAAACGGCCAGCTGCTCGACGTGTGAGAGTTGTCTCACGTCCACCTTCTCGGCCAGCTGCCGCCGGATGGACGTCTCCACGTCTTCATCCGGGCGCAACCCGCCGCCCGGCAGTGACCAGCGGTGAGCATGCGGTTCCCTGGCGCGCTGCCAGAGCATGACCTGGAGTGATCCCGCTCTCACCTGGAGAACTGCGGCCAGAACCTCATGCCCCGCGACACCCACTCGGCTGATACTATCGACCCCGTTTTCGACCGTTAGGCGAAAACCCTGGAAGGGGTCGAGGAGGCAGCTATGACCGCGGTGGTCGAACGGACCGCGTCGGGTGTGTTCGGCGGAGTCGAGCCGGACGCCGCGTGGCGCGAGGAGGTGCTGCGCCTGGCCAAGGAGCGTGACGCCGTCATCCTGGCGCACAACTACCAGCTGCCGGAGATCCAGGACATCGCGCACCACACCGGCGACTCGCTGGCGCTCAGCCGGATCGCGGCGCAGAGCGACGCGAGCACGATCATCTTCTGCGGCGTGCACTTCATGGCCGAGACCGCGAAGATCCTCTCGCCGGACAAGACGGTGCTCATCCCGGACGAGCGCGCGGGCTGCTCGCTCGCCGACTCGATCACCGGCGCGCAGCTGCGCGAGTGGAAGGCGCAATACCCGAACGCGGTCGTCGTGTCGTACGTGAACACGACCGCCGAGGTGAAGGCCGAGACGGACATCTGCTGCACGTCGTCCAACGCGGTCGACGTCGTCCGGTCGATCCCGGCCGACCGCGAGGTGCTGTTCTGCCCGGACCAGTTCCTGGGCGCGCACGTGAAGCGCGAGACCGGCCGCGAGAACCTGCACATCTGGGCGGGGGAGTGCCACGTGCACGCCGGCATCAACGGCCCCGAGCTGGCCGAGCGCGCCGCGCAGAACCCGGACGCGGACCTGTTCATCCACCCGGAGTGCGGGTGCGCGACGTCCGCGCTGTACCTGAGCGGCGAGGGCATCGTCCCGTCCGAGAAGGTCAAGATCCTCTCGACCGGCGACATGATCACCGCCGCGCGTTCGACCAACGCCCGCAAGGTCCTCGTGGCCACCGAGGTCGGCATGCTGCACCAGCTGCGCAAGGCCGCCCCGGAGATCGACTTCCGCGCCGTCAACGACCGCGCGTCGTGCACCTACATGAAGATGATCACGCCGGCAGCCCTGCTGCGCTGCGTGCGCGACGGCCTGGACGAGGTGCACGTCGACCTGGAGACCGCGAAGAAGGCGCAGGGCGCCGTGCAGCGCATGATCGAGATCGGGCAGCCAGGCGGCGGGGAATGACAGAGACCGTTTTGGGCCCTGTGTGGGAGGCGCGGGCCGACCTCATCGTGGTCGGCACCGGCGTGGCGGGCTTGACCGCCGCGCTGCGAGCCCGTGAGCTGGGACTTCGCGTTCTGGTCGTGACCAAGGCGTCCGGCGACGACGGCAACACGCGGTACGCCCAGGGGGGCGTCGCGGTCGTGCTGCCGCAGGAGCACGACCCCGGCGACACGGTCCAGGCGCACATCGCGGACACGCTCGTCGCGGGCGCCGGTCTGTGCGACGAGGCCGCGGTCGCGGCGATCATCAGCGACGGTCCTGAGGCCGTGCAACGGCTTCGCTCACTCGGCGCGATGTTCGACGCCAAGGGCGACGGCACGCTGGAGCGCACCCGCGAAGGCGGGCACAGCGCGTTCCGCGTCGTGCACGCGGGCGGTGACGCGACCGGCGCCGAGGTCGAGCGCGCGTTGCTGAAGGCCACCGTGGACGGCCGGGTTCCGTTGCTGGAGAACCACGTCGCGGTCGACGCGATCCGGACGCCGCTCGGCGCCGTGTGCGGATTGCTCGTGCTGGACGGCAACGGCGTGCCCGGCGTGCTCGGCGCTCCGGCCGTACTGCTGGCGACCGGCGGCCTCGGGCAGATGTACCAGGCGACCTCGAACCCGGCGGTCGCGACGGGCGACGGCCTGGCGCTGGCGTTGCGCGCGGGCGCGGTCGCCGCGGACGTCGAGTTCGTGCAGTTCCACCCGACCGTGCTCTATACCGGACGCGGCGCACGCGGCCGGTGCCCGTTGGTCACCGAGGCGGTGCGCGGCGAGGGCGCGATCCTCGTCGACGCGACCGGCGCGCGCGTGATGCAGGGCGTGCACCCGCTGGAGGACCTCGCGCCGCGCGACGTCGTGGCGGCCGCGATCACCCGGCACATGGCGCTCGAGCCGGGCGGTGTGGACGACCACGTCTTCCTCGACGCGACGTCGTTGCACGACATGGCGACCCGGTTCCCGACCGTCTACGCGGCGTGTGTCGCGGCCGGCGTGAACCCGGCGGTCGACCCGATCCCGGTGGCTCCCGCGGCGCACTTCGCGTGCGGCGGTGTGGTGTCCACTGTGGATGGACGAACCGGCGTGACCGGCCTGTACGCGGCCGGTGAGGTCGCGCGCACCGGGCTGCACGGCGCGAACCGCCTGGCGTCCAACAGTCTGCTCGAAGGGCTCGTGTGCGGCACGCGTGCCGCCGAGGCGATCGTCACCGATCTTGCTGTCGGTCTGCTCGCCGAGCCGCGCAACGGCGTCGACCCGGTGCTGCCGGTCGCGCCCGTCGCCGATCGGGACCTGTTGCAGCGGGTCATGTCCCGGTACGCGGCCATTGGCCGTGACGCCGAGGGGCTCGCGGTCGTTGGATCGGTACTCGATGTGTCCACTGTGGACCGTGTGCTGGACACGCGGGAACTGGTCGAGGACGCGGCGCTGACGATGGCGGCGCGCGCGTTGATCGCCGCCGCGGCCGAACGCACCGAGTCGCGCGGCTGCCACGTGCGTACGGACTTCCCCGAGCGGTCGGACGCGTGGCGGCGCAGCCAGGTCGTGCGGCTCACCCCGACCGGCCAGCCGGTGCTGGCGGATCCGGTTCTCACGGAAGGTGTCGCATGATCGACTGGGACGATGCGCGCCGGGTGATCGAGACGGCTCTGGCGGAGGACCTCCGGTACGGCCCGGACGCGACGACCGCGTCGACCGTGCCCGCGGATGCCGTGGCGCTCGCGGAGCTCACACCCCGCCGCGGCGGCGTGCTCGCCGGGGTGCCGGTGGCGCTGGAGGTGTTCCGCACGGTCCTGGGCGACGATCTCGAGGTCGTCTCGCAGGCGTCGGACGGGGAGAAGGCCGTGCCCGGCGAGCCCGCACTGGTGTTGCGCGGCCCGGTCCGGGGCCTGCTGACGGCCGAGCGCACGGCGTTGAACCTGGTCTGTCACCTGTCCGGCATCGCGACCGCGACCGCGGCGTGGGTGAAGGCGATCGACGGTACGGGCGCCGCGGTTCGTGACTCCCGCAAGACGTTGCCGGGCCTGCGGTTGCTGCAGAAGTACGCGGTGCGCTGTGGCGGTGGCGTCAACCACCGCCTCGGCCTCGGTGACGCGGTGCTGATCAAGGACAACCACGTCGCCGCGGCCGGTTCGGTCGGCGCCGCCATCCGGGCCGCACGCGCGCACGCGCCCTCGTTGGAATGCGAGGTCGAGGTCGACACGCTCGCCCAGTTCGACGAGGCCGTCGCCGAGGGCGCGCAGCTGATCCTGCTGGACAACTTCACGCCCGCGCAGTGCGCCGAAGCCGTGTCGAGGCGTCCGGTCGGCGTGAAGCTGGAGGCGTCGGGCGGGCTCACGCTGGACGTTGCCCGCGCGTACGCCGAGACCGGGGTGGACTACTTGGCGGTGGGCGGGCTGACGCACTCGTCGCCCGCCCTCGACCTGGGCCTGGACCTGCGTTAAATGGAGTAGCGGTCGAAGCCGACCGGAGTGACGCCGGGGAAGTTCTGCACCCGGCGCCATTCCGGCGTGTCCGAGCCGACGCCCTGACCGGGTGCCTCCAGGGCGGCGACGTGCGCCTCCTCGGAGATCCACTCGGCGTAGTTGATGACGCGCTTGCCGTCCGCACTGATGTGGAAGTGCGCGGAGATGCCGCCCTCACGCGGTAAGTCCGGGTCGGTCTCGATCGCGTGGAACACGGCGTCCACCCACTCGCGGGCGACCTCGGCGTTCTCGGTGTCGACCTTGACCAGCACGACGCAGCCGGGGGTCTTGTCCTTGTTCACGGCGCCGCGGTAGAGCTCGAAGCCGTCGATGTGTTCGCGGGTGATGCCTGCGGGAATCGTCATGGCGATCATCCTCGGACCTCGACCTAACTTGAGGTCAACACCCGATTCGCGAGCACGGGCAACACCTTCCGTGCTTCCTCGACCTTGCTGGGGTCGATGTCGACCACGGCGAGAGCGGGCTCGCCGTCGAGCTGAGTGATGACGTCGCCCAACGGTCCGGCGACGGTGCTGTACCCGATGCCGGTCGGCGCGGTGGACCCGAGATCGCCGGGATACGCCTGGCCGCACGCGACGACGAACGAAGTGCAGTCCAGGGCCCGCGCCCGGACCAGCAGCTCCCACTGTTCGCGCTTGCCCGGCCCCGCACCCCACGAGGCCCCGAGCAGCACGGCCGTCGCGCCCTCGTCCGCGAGCGCGTGGAAGAGCTCCGGGAACCGGATGTCGTAGCAGGTCGCGACGCCCAGCGTGACGCCGTCGACGTCGATCGTGACGATCTCCGACCCCGGCGCGACCGTGCGCGACTCGGTGAACCCGAACGCGTCGAACAGGTGGATCTTGTCGTAGCCGCGGTGCACGTCCGCGCCGGTGATCAGCAGGGTGTTCGTCACGCGATCGCCGGACGGCGTGAACATGCCCGCGACCACGACGACACCGTGCTCGACGGCGATCGCCCGCACGGCCGTGGCCCACGGCCCGTCCAGCGGCTCGGCGACGGGGCCGAGCGGAACGCCGAAGCGGCACATCGTGGCCTCGGGGAACAAGACCACCCGCGCGCCCTGCGCGGCCGCGTCGGCGACTCCGGCCCGCACCAGCTCAAGGTTGGCCGCCGGTTCGGTGGACGAACTGATCTGGCACACCGCGATGCGCATGGCACCACTCTAGTTGGCGTGCTCCAAGACGTGGCGTTACTACGTCGAGAAGCTTCCTGCTTCGTCACCCTGAACCATCGTGGAGGATGGACTTACCTGGGCTCCACAGGCGTTTCGCCTCTCCGCCTGCCCGGCGGCGAGGATGTTTTGTGCGGCATTGGCGTCGCGGTCGTGCGATGTGTCGCAGGCAGGACACTCCCAAGACCGCACCTGCAACGGCAGTTCGGTCAGGACATACCCACACCCGGAGCAGGTTTTGCTGGACGGCAGCCAACGGGACACCCGTAGAATCGTGCGGCCGCACCGTTCTGCTTTCTCCTCGATCAACCGAACGAACTGCGCCCAAGCGACGTCATGGATCGCTCGTGCCAACCGCCGGTTGCGGACCATGCCCGACACGTTCAAGTCCTCGACGTAGATCGCTTGGTTCTCGCGCACCAGGCCGAGAGCTTGCTTGTGGTGGTAGTCCCGCCGGGCTCGCGCGACTTTGCTGTGCTGGACGGCTACTTTGCGCCGCGCCTTCGTCCGGTTGTTGCTTCCCGGCATACAACGTGATTTCTGTCGTTCCAGGCGGCTGAGCTTGCGCTGCTTACGCGCGAGGTGTTTCGGATTCACCACGTCCGTGCGGCGGCCAGTGGTGTCCACGACCGTGGCCAATCTGCTGATCCCGAGATCGATGCCGGCTTCCTGTTCGACCACCGGCAGTCGCTCCGGCTCGATCTTGATCACGAACGACGCGTAGTAGTGGCCGTCCGGCTCTTGAATGATCGTGACCGAGGAAGGCGTGGAAGGCAGCTCCCTTGACCACCGGACACGCACTTCTCCAACCTTCGCGAGATAAAGCCGACCGCTTTCGCGAATGGAGAACGCGTCTCCAACGAGCCGGAACGACTGGCGGTTGTCCTTGCGCGACTTCATCCTCGGCTTGCCGACCCTGCGGCCTCGGCGAGCGCCGGTCGTCGAGGCGTAGAAGTTCTGATGGGCGCGGTGCGCATCGCGCACCGCTTGGACCAGGGCGACGGATGCCACCTCAGCCAGCCATGCCCGCTCGACCGTGGTCTTCGCTTCCGTGACTACCCGGCGCTGAACCTCTGTCGGCGTGATCTTTTCACCCGTCGACCATGCGTCCTCACGGCACCTGATGGCGTCGTTGAATACCACCCTCACGCAACCGAACGTGCGTGCCAGCATCGACCGTTGTTGTTCGTTGGGCTCGATACGGTATCGATACCTGGCCAGCATAACGATCACCATAGCCCTATGGCTTTGTATCCAAACGGAGACCGCGCTGACGTACGTCGTTTCCGCCCTGAACGACACAGCACGGCCCATTTGGTTTACGGTCGTGGACCGTGCCCTCACTGTTGCCGCCTCTTCTGGTCGTCGCCGCCCTCGTGGTGACCGGGTGCACCGAGACGACACCGCCGAACGGCAACCCGGACAAGAACGGCACCTCGATCGTCCTCGCCGACCGCGACGAGCCGGCGACGCTGAACCCGCTGTTCGGCTACGGCAGGCAGGGCGCGTCGAAGATCTACGACGGCCTGGTCGAACACCGCCAGGACGGCTCACTGAAGCCGCAGCTCGCGGCGGCCGACCCGGAGCCGTCCCAGGACGGCCTGACGTGGACCGTGAAGCTGCGCGGCGACGTGAAGTTCACCGACGGCACGGCATTCAACGCCGAGGACGTGGTCGCCACGTACCGCGCTGTGCTGGACCCCGCGACCGGCTCTTCCGTGCGCCAGTCGTTCTCGACCCTGAAAGCCGTGGACCAGGTCGACCCCTCGACTGTGAAATTCACGCTGACGCAGCCGCACGCGGCGTTCCCTCACCTGTTGGTCCTGGGGATCATGCCGTCCGAACACGTGGGCAAGGACGTCCCGCCGATCGGCACCGGCCCGTACAAGGTCGTCGAGTGGAAGAAGGGCGACCGCCTGCTGCTGGAGTCCAACAGCACGTACTTCGACGGTGAGCCGAAGATCAAGAAGCTGACCGTCGTGTTCGTGCCGGACGACAACACGCGGGCCACCCGCATGCGCGACGGCGAGTTCGACGGCACGGTCCTGCCGCCGAAGCTGGCGACGCCGTTCAGCACCCGGTCCGGCATGCAGGTGCTCAGCCACAAGGCGGCCGACTACCGCGCGGTGTGGCTGCCCCTCTCCGGGCCGGTGACGGGCAACCGCGAGGTGCGCATCGCGCTGAACTACGCGGTCAACCGCCAGGGCATGGTCGACAGCCTCCTGGAGGGCAAGGCCACCACGGGCAGCTCACCCGTGCCGGACGCGCTGCCGGAGTTCTTCGAGCCGTCCGCGAAGTTCCGCTACGACAAGACCGAGGCCGAACGCCAGCTCGAGGTGGCCGGCTGGGTGCGCGGCGCCGACGGCATCCGCACCCGCGACGGCGTGGTCGCCCGGTTCACGCTGATGTACCCGCTGGGCGACCAGCTGCGAGCCGACCTGGCCACGGCGTTCGCCGCCGACGCCAGGGCGGTCGGCATCGACGTGCAGCTCGCCGGCCTGAGCTGGGAGGCCATCACGCCGCGCATGGCCACCGACGCCCTGCTCGCCGGCGACGGCAACCCGTTCGACGTCGATCTCATGCTCTACGACCTGCGTGGACAGGGCAACGCGCAGGTGGACGCGGCGTTGGAGGAGGGGCGGAAGTTCACTGATCCGGCGCAGCGGGCGGTGGCTTACAAGCTGTTCCAGAAGGCCTATGTGGTGCAGCCCAGCATGGTGGTGCTGGTGTTTCCCGAGCACCTCTACGTGGTGCGGGACGCTTGGAGCGGCTATCAGCCGGTGGTGGATCCGCAGTCGTATGGGGCGCTGGCCTGGGGGCCCTGGTGGAACATCCAGAAATGGGAGCCCAAGTAGCCTGTCGGCCCCCTGTCAGGTGGCATGGTGGTCTGGTGACTGCAGCGGATCATTCTGGTCGGATCTTTCTGGACAGCGCGGGGTCGTCGTTGCCACCGGAGCCGGTGCTCGACGAGGTGATCGCCCACCTCCGCCGCGAGGCGGAGATCGGCGGCTACCGGGCGGCGGCCGAACGGGCCGAGGACCTGGAACAGGGCTACGACGTCATCGCCGAACTCGTCGGCTGCGAACGCGACGAGGTGGCGTTCACCGACAGCGCCACGCGCTCGTGGCTCACGGCGTTCGACGCCATCCCGCTAGGCAAGGGGGACCGGATCCTGGTCACCGAGGTCGAGTACGCGGGCAACGCGGTGCCGTTGCTGCGCAGAGCCGAGGAGACCGGCGCGGTCATCGAGGTGATCCCGTCCGACCACAGTGGACAGGTCGACGTCGAGGCGCTCGGGGAGCTGCTCGACGAACGCGTCAAGCTCGTCTCGGTCGTGCACGTGCCGACCAACAGCGGGCTCGTCAACCCGGCCAAGGAGATCGCGGACAAGGCGCACGAGGTGGGCGCGATCGTCATGCTCGACGCGTGCCAGTCGGTCGGGCAGGTGGACGTGCGCGGCACCGGGGTGGACATCCTGTCGTTCACCGGACGCAAGTGGTTGCGCGGGCCGCGTGGCACCGGCGCGTTGATGGTGCGCAACGAAGTTCGCCACAAGCTCCACCCCAGGCTGGTCGACATGCACGGCGGGGAGTGGACCGGGCCGAACGAGATCAGGCTGCGCGACGACGCGCGGGTGTTCGAGTTGTGGGAGTACAGCTACGCGGACCGGCTGGGCCTGATCGCCGCCGCGAAGTTCGCGCTGGACAAGGGGATCGGCGAAATCGAACGTGAAGTGGCCGAACGGGCCAAGCGCCTCCGTGAGGGACTCAGCGCCATACCCCAAGTCGAAGTCCGCGACATCGGGAAACGGAAGTCGGGTATCACCACGTTCACCGTGGAAGGCGTCGAGCCGCAGACGGTCAAGCAGCGCCTGTACGAGCAGAACGTGACCGTGTCCGTCTCGCCGGGCAACTCGACGTTGCTGGACACGACCAAGCGCGGCCTGGACGAAGTAGTGCGGGCCTCCCCGCACTACTTCGTCACCGACGACCAGATCGATCAGGCGGTCGAAGCGGTCAGCAGGTCTGTCCGATGATCCGCTTCACGCAGTCGGAGTACTGAAGGAACAGGTCGGTCGCTTTGTCGTTGCGGGAGGTCTGGGCGGCGATCACGTTGTCACGTGGGTAGAAGCCGTTCAGACCACCGCTGCTCGGGTACATCTCGAAGGTGTAGCTCCAGATCTTGTGCTGGCCCCACATCCAGTCGTCGATGGTGCCGTCGGTGATGTAGAGGTCGCTCGACTGCTCGGGCGTGTAGCCGTTGGTGGCGGCCATCTGCTTGCCCAGCGTGGAGAACGCCTTCTGCTCGTTCGCGTCCAGGCCGGGCGCGGTGTCGTTGTAGGTCCAGCCGAACGGCCACAGCACCAGCTCGGAGAACGTGTGGAAGTCGATGTTCGTCTTGATCTGTTGCTTGCCGCCGACCACGCGGGAGTTCACGAAGTCGCGGATGCGGGCGGCCTCCGGTGCGGAGAACGCGGACGTGCCGCGGTAGGTGTCCGACGACGGGCTGCCGCTGGAGCCGCCGCAGCAACCCCACTTGTAGCCCCAGTTGCGGTTGAGGTCGGTGCCGCTGCCCTGGCGGTTCTTGCGCCAGCCCTTGAACGACCCGGTCGAGATGTCGTACTCGGAGCCGTCCGGGTTGACGCTCGAGATGACCCAGATCTCGCGTGAGTCGACCAGCGCCTTGATCGCCGAGTTCGTCGCGTAACCGTCGGTGAGCCGCTGGATGAAGTGCAGGCACATCTCCACGGTGAGGTGCTCACGCGCGTGCTGGTTGCACGTGATGATCACCTCGGGCTCGTTCTCGTCCGTGCCGACGTTGTCGCTGATCTTCAGGTTCCACAGGTCGCGGCCCTGGTACGACTTGCCGATGCTGGAGAGCTTCGCGATGTTCGGGTGATCACTGGCCGTCTTCTGCAGCTCGGCGGTCATCTCCGCGAAGTTGTGGTAGCCCGTGTAGCCGGACGGGAAGTCCTTCGCGCCGATCTCCGGGTCCTTGAAGTCGACCTTGCCGAGCTTCGCGAACTCGGCCTCGGCGTCGCCGATGTACTTCATCGGCAGCCCGGTCCGCCGCAGAGCCACGGCCTCCCTCGCGCTGGCGATGACGGTCACCGGGCCGTCCGTGGTCTCACTGATCAGGTCGGTGCCCGTGTAGACGACCTGCCTGAGCTGTTCGACGTTCTTCACCGTGATCTCGTAGACCGTGCGGCCGGAACCGACGGCCTGGGTCGGCGCGCTCGTGCCCACCAGCAGGGGCAGGCAGACCCCGACCACTGCGGCCACCAGGCCGCGGCGTCCTGTCAACATGTGTGGAGCTCCTCCATCTCAGCAGGGTTTTCCGACGGAGTGGTGCTCACCGAGCGTCGCGCCGCGCACACACCGCGAGGTAGCGCCGATCGCGGGCTGACATTTGACACTTTTCGCGTTCGCCTACGCTGTAGGCCATGCTCAACCGCACCGACCTGCGAGGTCGCACCACGTCACCGGCCGAGTTGCGCGCCGCGCTGCCGCGCGCCGAGGTGGACGTCGACGCGGTGCTGCATCAGGTGCGTCCGGTCGTCGAGGCGGTGGCCACGCGCGGGGTCGAGGCCGTCCTGGAGTACACGGAGCGGTTCGACCGGGTCCGGCCGGCGTCGGTCCGGGTGCCCTCAGCTGAGCTTTCCCGCGCTTTGGACGAGCTGGACCCGGCCGTGCGCGAGGCGCTGGAGGAGTCCATCAGGCGGGCCCGGCTGGTGCACGCGGACCAGCGGCGCACCGACAAGACCACGCAGGTCGTGCCCGGCGGGACGGTCACCGAGAAGTGGGTGCCGGTCGCCCGCGTGGGCCTCTACGTGCCCGGCGGGCTCGCGGTGTACCCGTCCTCGGTCGTCATGAACGTCGTGCCCGCGCAGACCGCGGGCGTCGAATCGCTGGTGGTGTGTTCACCGCCACAGGCGGAGTTCGGCGGCCTGCCGCACCCGTCGATCCTGGCCGCGGCCGCGCTGCTCGGTGTGACCGAGGTGTGGTCGGTCGGCGGTGCACAGGCCGTGGCGCTGCTCGCGCACGGCGGTGTCGACACCGACGGCACCGAGCTGGTGCCGGTCGACCTGGTCACCGGGCCGGGCAACATCTACCTGACCGCCGCCAAGCGCTTGCTGCGCGGGTTGATCGGCATCGACTCGGAGGCCGGCCCGACCGAGATCGCGATCCTGGCCGACGAGACCGCCGACCCGGTGCACGTGGCCGCGGACCTGATCAGCCAGGCCGAGCACGACACGCTCGCCGCCTCCGTGCTGGTGACGACGTCCGAGGAACTGGCCGATGCCGTCGATGCGGAGCTGGAACGCCAGGTGGGCGCCACCAAGCACACCGAGCGCATCCGGACGGCGTTGACCGGCAAGCAGTCCGGCATCGTTCTCGTGTCCACTGTGGACGAGGGCATCCGGGTCGTCGACGTCTACGCCGCCGAGCACCTGGAGATCCAGACCGCGAACTCGCGTGCGGACGCCGCTCGCGTACGGTCCGCCGGCGCGATCTTCGTGGGCGCGCACTCGCCGGTGTCGCTCGGCGACTACTGCGCGGGCTCGAACCACGTGCTGCCCACGGGCGGCTGCGCGCGGCACTCGTCGGGGCTGTCGGTGCAGACGTTCCTGCGCGGCATCCACGTGATCGACTACTCCGAGGACGCGCTGCGCGAGGTGGCCTCCCACGTGGTCGCGCTGGCGAACGCCGAGGACCTGCCCGCGCACGGCCAAGCGGTGACTGCGAGGTTCCGGTGATCAAACCCGTCATCGGCGCACGGGTCGAGCTCTCCGACCTCCCGCTGCGTGAGGACCTGCGTGGCCGCACGCCCTATGGCGCGCCGCAGCTGGACGTCCCGTATCGCCTGAACACCAACGAGAACCCGTACCCGCCGACGCCTGCGCTGGTCGCGGACGTGACGGCGGCGGTCGCCGAGATCGCGGGCGAGCTGCACCGGTACCCGGACCGCGACGCGGTGGCGTTGCGCGAGGACCTGGCCGCCTACCTTGCTGAGTCGACCTCGGTCACGCTCACGTCCGAGAACGTCTGGGCGGCCAACGGTTCCAACGAGATCCTGCAGCAGATCCTGCAGGCGTTCGGCGGACCGGGCCGCACGGCGCTGGGCTTCGAGCCGTCGTACTCGATGCACCCGATCATCGCCGCGGGCACGCGGACTGAGTGGTCGCCGACGCCGCGTCGTTCCGACTTCTCACTGGACGTCGAGCGGGCGGCCGAAATCCTCCGGGAGCACCGCCCGGACGTCGTGTTCGTGACGTCGCCGAACAACCCGACGGGCCAGTCGATCCCGCTGGACGACCTGCGCGTGCTGATCGAGGCCGCGCCGGCGATCGTGGTGGTCGACGAGGCCTACGCGGAGTTCTCCTCACGGGAGAGCGCGATCCGGCTGTTGGATGACTACGGGTCGAAGCTGATCGTGTCGCGCACGATGTCCAAGGCGTTCGCCTTCGCGGGTGGCCGACTGGGATATCTCGCCGCGGCCCCGGCCGTGGTGGACGCGCTGCAGCTCGTACGCCTGCCGTACCACCTGTCGTCGCTGACGCAGGCCGCCGCGCGGGCATCGCTGCGCCACGCCGCCGAGACCCTGGGCTCGGTGGCCCGCTTGGCTGCTGAGCGGGATCGCGTAGTGGAAGCGTTGGCGGGCATGGGTTTCCAGGTCGTGCCGTCGGACGCGAACTTCGTGCTGTTCGGCTGGTTCTCCGACGCCCGCGCGGCCTGGCGGTCCTATGTGGAGCGTGGTGTCCTGATCAGGGACGTCGGAATCTCGGGTCACCTGCGGGTGACCATCGGAACGCCCGAGGAGAACGACGCTTTCCTCGCGGCCAGCAAGGAGGTCGGCCGATGAGCCGTGTCGGCAAGGTGGAACGGACCACCAAGGAGTCCTCGGTGTACGTCGAGATCGACCTCGACGGCACCGGCCAGGTCGAGATCAGCACCGGCGTGCCGTTCTACGACCACATGCTGACCGCCTTCGGCGTGCACGGCTGCTTCGACCTGATCGTCCGCGCCACGGGCGACGTCGAGATCGACGCGCACCACTCGGTCGAGGACATCGCGATCGTCCTCGGCCAGGCGCTGCGGGAGGCGTTGGGGGACAAGAAGGGCATCCGCCGCTTCGGCGACTGCTGGATCCCGATGGACGAGACCCTCGCGCACGCCGCGGTCGACGTGTCCGGGCGCCCCTACACCGTTCACCACGAGCCTTCCGAGTTCAACACGTTCGTGATCGGCGGCAACTACCCGTACGTGCTGAACCGGCACGTGTTCGAGTCGCTCGCCTTCCACGCGCAGATCGCCCTGCACGTGCGCGTCGAGTACGGCCGCGACCCGCACCACATCGCGGAAGCCCAGTACAAGGCGATCGCCCGTGCCCTGCGCGCGGCGGTCGAGCCGGACCCGCGCGTTGGCGGCATTCCTTCTACGAAGGGCGTTCTGTAATGCCGAAGGAAGTCATCGTCGTCGGCTTGATGCTGGTGGCGGGTTTCCTGGTGGGTGGCGTGTACGCGACGTGGAAGACGGCTCGGCTGCTGGCCGTGATTCTCGGTGTGCTGGTGTTGCTCGCGGTAGGCGGCGCCGTACTCTGGCTGCTGTGAACCGTGCGCTCGCCGCTGTTCTGGTCGTGGCGAGTGGTGCTGTCGCGATTCCCCTGTGGCTGGCAGCACGTGAACCGAGCGAGCCGTTCGCGGCAGCGAGTGGCAGCTCGTCCGGGCAGTGCCCGAGCGCTGAGCCGAACGTTGGCCGAAGGACCGGCTTGAGCGCCAAGGAGCCGATGGTGCCCGGTGGCGCGTCCGCGGTGACGTTGTGCGTGTACAAGCCCGACTTGCAGGTCCAGGGAGGGTGGCGCATCGATGCACCCGCAACGGTCCGCCGCGGCGCCGGGGCGATCGTCGAATCGCTCAACTCGATGGGCCCGGCCAAGCCGAATGAGGCCGGGTGTTTCCTCGCGCTGCGGACTCAATACCGCCTGTTGATCGACTACCCCGACCGGCCGACCGCGGTGGTCGACGTCGACATGAACTGCGCCCTGGTTTCGAGCGGCGACGCCGTTCGGGAAGGCGATGTGTCCGACACTCTCGACGTGTTCGCGGAGGCGTTCCGCGACGAGGGCGGGCAAATCGAGGCGCCGCCGTGGAAATGGTGACTCAGAACGGTGAAATGATTCCCTAACGGGTGATTCAGGCACCATCACCGCGCACTTCCGCCGACACCGGGCCACGCTCCTGTGTGGACACCCATGTCGGCGGACCGTGGGAGGAGCCCACCATGGGCAGGAAGCCGTTGCGGACGCGTGTCACCACCGCGGCGTTGCTGGTCTCACCGGCGGTCGTCGTCTTCGCCGCTGCCGGCCCCGCGCAGGCGGAACCCAAGAAACCGGCGGTGTCGTGCACCGCGGAGGTGGTGGACCCGCAGTCGCAGATCGTCGACGGCGGCGAGGTCGAGGAGATCACCGACACCGTGGTGGTGCACTGCGAAGGGCTGGCTTCCGAGGGCAAGTACAAGATCGTCTCCACGCAGCGGGAGTTCGTCGACGCGGCTCAGAAAGACGGCCGCGCCGACGAACCCAAGGAGCCTGCGAGCCGGATCGACGAGGAAGAGATGTTCGTGTCGACCGGCCCCAAGGGCGCCTTCACGGCCGAGGTCCACCACGAGCTGTCCGGCCCGCCGGAGGATGCGGCGAAGACCCCCGAGAACGAGGTCGCGGGCAACGTCGTCGTCTAT
The DNA here is from genome assembly GCF_030269605.1 of Lentzea sp. NBRC 105346. GTDB lineage: Bacteria > Actinomycetota > Actinomycetes > Mycobacteriales > Pseudonocardiaceae > Lentzea. Next base: position 389,700 of record NZ_BSTQ01000003.1, on the reverse strand, counting down.
CCGGGGCTCGGTAACACGGAGGAGGCCAAGGTCTCCTACCAGTCGGACGAGTTCGACCAGGGCAAAGCACCGGCGGACGCCAAAACACCGCCGGACGAAGGCAAGACGCCGCCGGATGGCTTCCGGTTCGACGACGACTTCGTCCAGGACTGACGTCTTGGATCCGCTGCTCGGCGCGGCCGATCTCGCTCGGCTGCGCGATGCGTTGCGCGCCGCGGGTTTCACAAGCGACGGGCTGGACGCGGGGGCGGTGCGCGCGCTGGAGCGCGGTGACACGAGCCGGCTGCTGCCGCTCGTCACCGACGAGACCCCGCTTGGCACGCTGACCCGGTTGTTCCTGCTCACCCTCGCCGTCCCGATCGACGAGGCGACCGCGGTGCTGGGGCCGCTGGATCCCTTGGTGGACGCGGGTTTGCTGAAACGAGGCGTGCGCAAAGGCACGCCTGCGGTCCGCGCCGCGGTGCTGCTCTACCCGTATCGGCAGGGGTGGCTGCTCGCGGACGCGGCGGGCGGCGGGAGCGACCTCGTCGTCGGCCTGAGCATGTATCCGGACGTCCTCGCGCGCGCCCGCGTCGGTGGGCCCGTCGGTTCGGCGCTCGACGTGTGCTGCGGCTCGGGCGTCCAGTCGATGCACCTGTCCGGGCAGGCCGGCTCGGTGACCGCGACGGACCTCTCGCCGCGCGCACTGCGGTTCGCGGCGACGAGTGCGGCACTGTCGGAGCTGGACTGGGAACTGTTGCACGGCAACCTTTTCGAGCCTGTGGCCGGGCGCCGGTTCGACCTCGTGGTGGCTAACCCGCCGTTCATCGTCAAGCCGGGCACGGTCGACTACCTCTACCGCGACTCCGGGATGCCGCTCGACACCCTCGGCCAGAAGATCGCCGCGGCCGCGCCGGACGTGCTGACCGAGGGCGGCACGATGCAGTATCTCGCGGCGTTCGTGCATCTCGGCGACTGGCGGGACCGCGTGTCGTCCTGGGCGGCGGGCACGGGGCTGGACGCGTGGATCGTCCAGCTCGGGTGCTCCGACCCCGTGCGGTACGTGCACAACTGGAGTCACGGCGCGGGTCTGCGGAATCGCGCGGACTGGCTGGCGTGGCTGGTCGAGCACGACGTCGAGGCGATCGGGTGGGGCCTGGTCAGCCTGCGCCGGTCCGGCCGCAGTGACCCGGTCGTCCAGGTCGACGAGTTGCCCGGCGGCGTGCCGGACGTGGACCGCTGGTTCGCCGCTCAGGACTGGCTGCGCGACCACTCGCCGCTGGACGAGTGTTATCGCGCGGCGCCGGGTGTGACGCTGCGGCAGTCGGCGGGGCTGGGACCCGACGGGTGGCTGGTCGACGAGCACCTGCTGACCGCGGAGCTGTCCGCGCGCGTCAACCAGCTCGCGGTCGATCTCGTCGAGGGATGCGACGGCACGCTCACCGCGCGCGAGGTGGCGGCGAAGCTCGCCGCGGCATACGGGCTGGACCCCGCTCAGGTGGTGGAGTCGACGGCCGAGGCCGTGCGGCGGCTGGTCGAACGCGGGGTGCTTCAGTGGGAGAGGTAGCCGGCGGGCACGTGCGACGTCAGCCACACCCCATTGGCGCTCACCCGGAACTCGTAGCCGTCGGCGTGCATCTCGCCCGCCCGCACGGTGAGGATCACCGGCTTGCCACGCCGCGCGCCGACCCGGTGCGCGGTCTCGCGGGTCGCGGACAGATGCACGTCGTGCCGTGACATCGGGCGCAGGCCGTCGGCCAGGATGTCCGGCAGGAACTTGGCGACGGTGCCGTGGAAGAGCACCGCCGGCGGTTCGGCGATCGGGAGGTCCAGGTCCACGGACACGCTGTGGCCCTGGTTGGCGCGGATGCGGTCGCCCTCGATCGCGAACCGCTGCTTGTCGTTGCCCGCCACCACTTCCAGCAGCTCGTCGCGCGACATGCCGAGCGCGGCGAGCAGGTCGTCGACCGCGACCCAGCCCTGCGGGCCGAGCGTGAGGCCGGCGGACGCGGGGTCGTGTCTGAGGACGCGGGACATCCGCTTGGAGAGGCGGACCAGTCTTTCCTGTTGCATGGACTACAGGAAAGCACGCCCATGCCACTGAATTTGGCATTTCGGGCTGCCCGATCGGGCACCTCCGTGAGGAGGCGAACTGGAAACGATCGGGCGATTGCCACGCGACGTGGCCAGGAATGTACTGATAGCACATCCCCAGCTGTGCAACCGGAGGCTCGCCATGAGTCGTGCCGTTCCACGCCCGCTGCCGTTTCGACTGGCCGGTCTGGCCACGTTGATCGCGAAACCGATTCCCCTCGACGACTGGGCCCAACGGGTGCGGGTGCCGCACCGCGGCCGGCCGGGACAGTGCCTCGACGGCGCCATGATGCACCGGATTCTCGGCATCCACGCCAAGAGCTGGAACCCGGATCTCTTCGCCGACATCGACACGATCGCCGAACTCGGCCGCCGGGCCGTCGCGTCCGCCGGACTGACGCCGGACCAGGTCGACGCCGCGATCGTCGTGTCGTGCACGCCTTACGAGCTGATGCTCGACCAGGACGCGTTCCGGCTGATCCGGCGGATCGGGCTGCCCGACGACGTGCTGCCCGTGCAGATGGCGGCCGGATGCGCCGGTCCGGCCAGGGCAATCACACTGGCGTCCAAAATGGACGCTCGGCGCGTGCTGATCATCACCTACACGGTGCCCAGCCGGGCCAGCGGCGACGGCGATGGCGGCATCAACGACCTCTACCGCACCAACTCCGTGCATCCGGACGGCGACAGCGTCTGGTCGTCACCCGGCATCTTCTCCGACGGCGCCGCGGCGCTCGTGCTCGACCGCACCGACACCGACGTGGGCATGGCGTTCTACTCGCGCGACACCGACGAGTTCGCGGAGGACCCGCTGATCCACTATCCGGGCGGCGGGCTCAACCACGCGCCGGGAACGCCGGGTGCGGCCGAGATGGCCGTGTTCGGCATGGACAGCAAGGGAATCGCGCACTTCTACCGGACCGCGATGATGTTCAACCACCGCGACCTCGACGCCGCGTTGCCGGGCTACGTCGAGAAGGTCCGCCGCATCTACACGCACCAGGCGAATCCCGCTCTGGTGGACGCGTTCCACCAGCTGGCCGGGCTCGATGAGGACAAGGCGCCGACCAACGCCCGGCGGTTCGGCAACCTCGTCACCGTGTCCACGATGCAGATGCTGCACGACGACGTCGCCGAGGGGCGGGTCGGCAACGGTGATCTGATCTGCCTGTCCGTGGTGGGCGGTGGACCGGAACGCGGCGCGGTGCTCGCCACGGTCGACATTCCTCATCCGGTGGCGCCGAGAATCCAGTGAACAGTCAGGAGCCGCGCGGCACGACGAGTCCGGACTCGTAGGCCAGGACCACGAGCTGAGCGCGGTCACGGGCGTGGAGCTTGACCATGGCCCGGTTCACGTGGGTCTTCGCGGTCAACGGACTGATCACCATGCGGTCCGCGATCTCGTCGTTCGACAGGCCCTGGGCGACCAGGGCGACGGCCTCGCGTTCGCGGTTCGTCAGCTCCTTCAACCCGGTGCCGGCGCTGGGCGGCTGTGTGACGTATCGGTCGATCAGCTTGCGGGTGATCGACGGGGCGAGCAGGGCGTCTCCGCGCGCGGCGACGCGGACGGCGTGCAGGAGGTCTTCGGGCTGGATGTCCTTCACGAGGAACCCGGCCGCGCCGGCGCGCAGCGCGTGGAAGACGTACTCGTCCAGGCCGTAGTTGGTCAGGATGACGACGTGCACCGCGGCCAGGGCCGGGTCCGCGGCGATGCGCCGGGTCGCCTCGATGCCGTCAACGAGCGGCATCTGGATGTCGATGAGCGCGATGTCGGGCAGGTGTTCACGAACCAGCGCAACGCCTTCGCCACCGTTGGCGGCTTCGGCCACCACCTCGATGTCGTCCTCCGCGTCGAGGAGCGCGCGGAATCCGCCACGGATGAGCGGCTGGTCGTCGACCAGCAGGACCCGGATCACGTTCGGTCCACGGGAAGTTCGGCGTGGACGGTGAAGCCGCCCTCGCTGCGCGGTGCCGCCTGAAGGTGACCGCCGAGCGCGGTGACCCGTTCGCGCATGCCGAGCAGCCCGACGCCCGGACCCGGCGAGGTGTCCGTTGTGGCCTTGCCGTCGTCGTCGACCCGGATGACCAGGGCGTCGGGCCGGTAGTCGATCCGGATCGACGCCGAAGCGGCCGCGGCGTGGCGGGCGATGTTGGTCAACGACTCCTGGACGATCCGGTAGGCGGTGCGGTCGACCGCGGCCGGCAGGTCGTCGCGGTGGCCCTCGATCGTCAGCTTCGCGTCCAGACCGGTCGTCCTGGCCCGTTGTACCAGTTCCGGGACGTCGTCGAGGCCGTGCGGCGGGTTCTTGTCGTCGTCGCGCAGCGCCTCCAGGGTCGCGCGCAGTTCGCGGGCCGCCTCACGGCCGGCGTCCCGGATCGCCAGCAGCGCCTCCGGCACCTCCTCACCTCGCTTGTTGGCCAGGTGGACGGCGACCTCGGCCTGCACCTTGATGACCGAGATCTGGTGGGTGAGCGAGTCGTGCAGCTCCCGCGCGATGTGCAGCCGCTCCTCGTTGGCGCGGCGCCGCGCGGTCTCCTCACGCGTGCGCTCGGCTTCGTCCGCCCGGCGTTCGGCCTGGCGTAGCGCCTCGCCCGCCGCGCCCGCGGCGATCAGCCACGCGATTTCGAGGACGTTGCGGGACTGCGTGAACGCTCCGGGCCAGTCGTGCAGGGAGACCACGATCGCGAGCGGCAGGGCCGCCAGCATGATCACGGAAGCCACCACCGTGACGACGCGGTGTCCCGCCCGGACCGCGGCATAGACCGCGAACAGATACGCGACGACGGGCACGTCGAAACCGACGGCCTGGTATCCCAGCGCGCACAGCCCGGTCACGGCCAGCACGGCGATCGGAGCCCGGCGGCGCGCCACCAGCGCCAGACCTCCGGCGGCCAGCAGCGCGTAGCCCAGCGGGGCGAGATCCGGAGCAGGCTTGGACAGCCCGGCGACGACCAGGGTCGCCGCCACGCCGGTGGCGATCGCCCAGTCCGTGGTCCGGCTCATCCCCGCACCTTAACGGCGGGTACGCGGAGGCACCTCCTGTGTACGGATGATCGGTGACCTACTGCGGCGGCAGTACTTTCGCGCCTCCTGCGGCGGGTGCGGCAGGGGGAACTGTCCGCGTTCGCACAACGACCGGCGGCGGGTTCACAGGAAACGATCGGCGACATCCAGTCATACGAGCAAAGGAGCACTTCATGCTTGCCGCCGTTGATGCCTACGCCTTGACCGCAGGGCGTTTCTGGTCGTTGGTGGGCGTGGCGCTGGGTCTGGCCGGCGTGGTCGCCGGTGTGCTGGCGCGGACCCGCTCCCGCCGCCGCACAGCCGTCGTGGGCCTGGTGGCGGGTCTGCTCGGCACGGCCGTCGGCGGGCTGGTGGTCGCCGCCGCGAAAGGCGGTCCCGGCACCGGCTACGGGATCGTCGGTGGCTTCGTGGCCCTGGTGGTGGGAGTGGTCGCCGTGGTCCTCAGCGGCCTCGCCCTGCGTTCGTTCGCGCGGGCGGCCACGCGTGGGAGTCGAGCAGGTTGAGCGTGTATGCCCGCGCCACCAACGCGGTCCGGTTCGGCACCTTGAACCGTTTCGTGAGCTGGGTCAGGTGATAGGTCACGCCGTCGGCGGTCATGCCCAGCACGCGGCCGATCGTGGCGGACGTCTCGCCGGCCGCCACCAGTTCGAGGATCTGCTGTTCGACCGGTGACACGGCAGGCGGGTCGACGTACGGACGCCGGCGTTCCAGCGTCACGAGCAGGCGCGGCGAGTCGTCGTCGGAGACGTTCTGCACGGTCTGCACGACGAGCTCGCCGACGCCGCCGGACCAGCGGACCGTAAGGGTCTCGCGCATGTGCTGGCCCGCGGCGAGATCGTGCACCAGCCGCAGGAACGCCTCGGCGTCGGTGGGGGAGAGCAGCTCGCCGATCCGGCGGGATCGCAGCCTCGACGGCACGGTGCCGAACACGGCCGCCAGCGCCGGGTTGCTGAGCACCAGCGTGCCGTCGAGGGTGCATACGCCGGTTGGCGTCGGCATGCGGTCCAGCAATGCGACGAACCGGTTCCGCCAGGCGACGTCCGGTGTCAAGGTCCGAAAGCGGTCCACGCACTACAAGATTCCGTAGTCGAACTGGCGGGGCAATGGGTTCCGCAACGCCAAGCTCATTGGTATGAACCTCCCGCACCCGAAGGGCCGCCTGCCGATCGTTGGCGACCTCGCCTCCCTCACCCCCGGTCACGCGATCCAGGACGCCATGCGGCAGGCCCGTGAACTGGGCCCCGTCTTCACGCGGAAGATCTTCAACCAGGAGATCGTGTTCGTCGGCCGGCTCGACCTCGTCGAGGAGCTCTCCGACGAGACCCGGTTCGCCAAGCATGTCGGCCCCGGCCTGCAGCGGCTGCGCCCGATGATCGGTGACGGCCTGTTCTCGGCCTACAACGACGAGCCGAACTGGGCCAAGGCGCACGACCTGCTCATCCCGGCGTTCGCGATGAGCAACATGCGCATGTACCACCCGACGATGCTCGAGGTGTCGCGCCGGCTGATCCGCCACTGGGACAAGGCGAACGGTCCGGTCGACGTGCCCGGCGACATGACCCGGATGACGCTCGACACGATCGGGCTCGCCGGGTTCAAGTTCGACTTCGAGTCCTTCGAACGCGACGAGCCGCACCCGTTCGTCGAGGCGATGGTGCGCTGCCTCGCCTGGGCGCAGGAGCAGGGGCGGCACATTCCCGGCATGGACTTCCTGTACCGCAAGGGATCCGAGCGGTACAAGAACGACATCGCCTTCGTCAACGGGATCGTCGACGACGTCATCGCGTCACGTCGCGGCGACACCTCGCAGGACGACCTGCTCGGCCTGATGCTGAACAACGGCGTGCTGGACGAGGAGAACATCCGCAACCAGATCGTCACGTTCCTCATCGCGGGCCACGAGACCACTTCCGGCGCGTTGTCCTTCGCGCTGTACTACCTGGCGAAGAACCCCGCGGCGCTGGCGAACGCGCAGGCCGAGGTCGACGCCCTGTGGGGTGACGCGGACCCCGACCCGTCGTACGAGGACATCGGCAAGCTGCGCTACGTCCGCCAGGTGCTCAACGAGGCGCTGCGGCTGTGGCCGACCGCTCCCGCGTTCATGCGCGAAGCCAAGCAGGACACCACTCTCGGCGGCGTTCCGGTCCACAAGGGACAGCCGGTCGTCGTGCTGACGCCCGTGCTGCACCGCGACCCGGTGTGGGGCGACAACGTCGAGGCGTTCGACCCCGAGCGGTTCAGCCCGGAACGGGAGAGCGCCCGGCCCGCCGACGCCTTCAAGCCGTTCGGCACCGGCGAGCGCGCGTGCATCGGCAGGCAGTTCGCGTTGCACGAGGCCACGATGCTGCTCGGCATGCTGATCCACCGGTTCCGGTTCGTCGACCACGCCGACTACCAGCTGGAGATCAAGGAGACCCTCACCATCAAGCCGGAGGGCTTCACCCTCGAGATCCGGCCGCGGACCGAACGCCGGAAGGCACAGACCGTTGCCGCGCAACGGGAAGAGGTCACCGGGCGGATCGACGCCGCGGTCACCGTGCTGCACGGCTCCAACCTCGGTAACGCCAAGTACGTCGCCGGTCAGGTCGCATCGGCCCTGTCGGGGTTCGGCGCCGAGGTGCGGCAGGGTTCACTGGACAGCGCGATCGAGGCGCTCGGTGAGCGGGTGGTGCTGGTCGCCGCGTCCTACAACGGAAAGCCGACCGATGACGCGGTGGAGTTCGTGCGGTGGCTGGAGACCACGCCGGACCTGAGCGGCGTCTCGTACGCCGTGCTCGGGGTCGGCGACCGCAACTGGGCGGACACCTACCAGCGCGTGCCCACCCACATCGACGAGTTGCTGGAGGCGGCCGGCGCGACCCGCATCGTCGACCGCGGCGAGGTGGACGCGTCCGGTGACCAGGGCACCGCGGTCGAGGACTTCGTGCGCACGCTTGCCTCGGAGCTGATCACTTCGCCGGGTGCCGCGCCGGTGTCGAACGACGAGGTGCGGTTCCTGACCGGTGACGTGACGGACGCGCTGTACGCGGGGCACGAGATGTCTGCGATGACCGTGCTGGAGAGCCGCGAGCTGGCGGCGGGCAAGTGGTTCCTGAAGGTGCGGCTGCCCGAGGGCGTGACCTACCGGACCGCCGACCACCTGACCGTGCTGCCGTCGAACCCGGCCGACCTGGTGACCCGCGCGTGCACGTTGCTGCACCTCGACCCGGACGCGGTGGTGTCGGTGCGCGGCAAGCTGCCGATCGACCGGCCGCTGACCGTGCGCACGCTGCTGACGCACTTCGTCGAACTGCAGGACGAGCTGACCCCCGCCCAGGTCGAGGTGCTCGCGGCGAACAACCCGTGCCCGCCCGAGAAGACGGCCCTGCAGACCGCCACCGGCCGCATCCTGGACCTGATCGAGCGTTTCCCGGCGTTGCGCGAGACGCTGCCGTTCGAGGTGTTCCTGTCGCTGCTGCCCGCGCTGCGCCCGAGGCACTACTCGATCTCGTCGTCCGCGCTGGCCCAGCCGGGCGAGGCCGACCTGATGATCTCCGTGACGCCGCACGGCATCGCGTCGAACCACCTCGCGTCGCTGCGACCCGGCGACGTCCTGCGCGGCCGCGTCGCCCCGTGCCGCAACGCCTTCCGCCAGCAGGCCGACGTGCCGGTGATCATGGTCGGTGCCGGGACGGGCCTGGCCCCGTTCCGCGGCGCGATCATCGACCGGCCGTTGCTCGGGCGGACGGAACCGGCGCTGTGCTACTTCGGCTGCCAGACGCCGGACGACTACCTGCACCGGGCCGAGCTCGAAGCCGGTGACGTCAGCATGCGGCCGGTGTTCTCGCGGGCGCCCGAGCGCGGCCTGAAGTACGTGCAGCACCGCGTGCTCGCCGAGGAGCAGGAGGTGTGGGAGCTGCTCGAACAGGGCGCGTACGTCTACGTCTGTGGCGACGCCAAGGGCATGGCGCCCGGTGTGCGGGAGGCGTTCCAGACCGTGTACCGCAAGCACACCGGTGCCACCGACGAGGAGGCCGCCGCGTGGCTGGCCGACCTCGTCAACACCGACCGCTACGTCGAGGACGTGTACTGAAGAACCGTTATGGCCACCATGACGGACTTGAGGTCCGTGATGGTGGCCATAACGGTCCTCAGATGCCGCCCTCGGTGGCGGCTTTGAGGCGGGGGGCGCCGGGGCCGAGCGGGGCCATCGCGTCGTCGGAGTTCTGCAGGAAACAGCTGCGCAGCGAGAGACATCCGCAGCCGATGCACCCGGTGAGCCGGTCGCGCAACCGCGTCAGCGCGTCGATCCGGGCGTCCAGTTCGGACTGCCACTCGCGGGACAGCTTGGCCCAGTCGGTCTTGGTGGGCGTGCGGCTGTCGGGCAACGTGGCCAGCGCGTCGCGCACGTCCTCCAGGGACAGGCCGACCCGCTGGGCGGTGCGGATGAACGCCAGCCTGCGCAGCACCGACCGGGCGTAGCGGCGCTGGTTGCCCGTCGTGCGCACGGACGAGATCAGGCCGCGGTCCTCGTAGAACCGCAGCGCGGTGTGCGGGACACCGCTGCGCTCGGCGACCTGGCCGATGGTCAACATCTCCGGCAGCTTGCTCACTCGCCCATCGTAGCTTGACCTCCAGTTAGGTCGAGGTCGCAGAGTTGATCGCATGATGCAGACGGAGCTGCCGGCCCTCTTCGCGAGGATGACCGGTGACGAGAAGCACGAGTGGGCGGCCGCGTCGACCCTCGACGTGTTGTGGGTGCTGTACGACCGGGTGCTGAACGTCGCGCCGGACCGGGTCGCCGACCCGGACCGCGACCGGTTCCTGCTGTCCAAGGGACATGGCCCGATGGCGTACTACGCCGTGCTCGCCGCCAAGGGCTTCCTCGATCCATCCACATTGGACACCTGGACGTCGTGGGACTCGCCGCTCGGCCAGCACCCCGACCGCCTGCTCGTGCCCGGTGTCGAGATCAGCAGCGGTTCGCTCGGGCACGGGCTGCCGCTGGCCGTCGGTACGGCGCTCGGCCTGCGGATCCAGGGCAGCCCGGCGCGGACGTTCGTGCTGGTCGGCGACGGTGAGCTGGACGAGGGCAGCAACCACGAGGCGATCGCGCTCGCCGGCCGGTTCGGCATCGGGACGCTGACCGCGGTGGTGATCGACAACTCGTCGGCCAGCCACGGGTGGCCCGGCGGCATCGAGTCCCGGTTCACCGTCGAGGGCTGGGACGCGCTGGTCGTGGACGGACGCGATCACGACGCGCTCTACGAAGCCTTCACCGCACCTCATGACATGCCGCGCGTTGTCGTCGCACAGATTCGGAAGGACGTCTGATGCGCAAGGAATTCGCCAAGACGGTCATCGATCGGATGCAGACGGACCCGCGGGTCGCCGTCGTGATCGCGGCCATCTCCCGCGACCTGTTCCCGCGCACGGACCGCGTGGTCGACGTGGGCATCCGCGAGCAGGCCCTGATCGGTGTGGCGGGCGGCCTCGCGCTGACCGGGCTGCGGCCGGTGGTGCACACCTACGCGCCGTTCCTCGTCGAGCGGCCGTTCGAGCAGATCAAGCTTGACCTCGGGCACCAGGAGGTGGGCGCGGTGCTGGTCAGCATCGGCGCGTCCTACGACGACCCGGTGTGGGGCCGCACGCACCAGGCGCCCGGCGACGTGGCGTTGATCGACACGCTGCCCGGCTGGACCGTGCACGTGCCGGGCCACACCGACGAGGTCGGGCCGCTCGTCGAGGACGCGTTGAACCGGGACGACCGCGTCTACATCAGGTTGTCGCTGCACGAGAACAGCCAGGCGTACCCGACCGGCCAGGGCTTCACCGAGGTGAGGCGGGGACGCAAGGGTGTGGTGCTCGCCGTCGGACCCGTGCTGGACCGGGTCGTGAAGGCCGTCGAACAGGAACAGGCCGATGTGACCGTTCTCTACGCGTCGACCGTCCGGCCGTTCGACGGCGACGGCCTGCGGCGTGCGCTCGACGAGACGGAACGGTCCGACGTACTGCTCGTCGAGCCGTACCTGGAGGGCACTTCGGCGCACGTCGTGAACGAGGCGCTGGAGGAGGTGCCGCACCGGTTGCGGTCGCTCGGGGTCAAACGGCACCTGGAGCTGCACGCCTACGGCACCGCCGAGGACCATGACGCGGCCCACGATCTCGATGTCGTCGGTATCAGTACCGCCGTCCGCTCCTTCTTCCACCGGTGAGTCGGGCATGATCTTCGCTCGTGAGCAGAACCCTCATCTGGACGCCGATGTCCACCGCGGAGCTCCAGGGCGCGTTGCACCAGGCCGGTGTGGGTCCGGCGGCGTTGATCCCGGTGCCGACTGGAACGGTGCTCCTGCCGTCGCCGGCCACGCGACTCGGGCAGGACCTCGTCATCGCGGACCGGGCGCGCAAGCTCGTCGGTTCTTCGGTGATCGCTTACTGGAACGCCGACGCAGCGGTCCAGATCGGGTTCGCCGGCGCCATCGGTCGCGGCTGGGGCTGGGGTGAGCGCGACGCGCTCATCCGGTTGAGCGCCGAGGCGAAACAGGTCGGCTTCGTGCGGGGTCTGCTCGACCGGCTGCTCGTCACCTTGTCGGACCGCTGGCGGTACAGCGCCAAACACCGCGCGAGCGCCGTCGCGCACCTCGTGAAGGTCGTGCCGCAGGCGGACGCCGCCGCCGTGGCCGCGCGGATCGACGACGTGCACACCGGCGGTGTGGCCGCCCTGCGCGAGGCCTTCGAGGCCCTGGGGCTGCCGGGCGTCGCGCAGGTCGCGCAGCTCGCGGACGAGGGGCGCGCGGACCCGTGGCTCGCGCAGCTGCCGGTGCCGAAGAACCCGCGCCGCTGGTACTGGTGGCTGCTGCCGCCGCTGCTGGTGCTGGCCGTCGTGGGCAGTGTCCTGGCCGACCTGAGGCCGCTGGAAGGCGGGCTGATCGCCGGAGCGCTCGCGATGGTGGTGTCGCTGTTCGTGGTCCGGAACATACGTCAGCCGATGAAGGGGCAGCCGATCAACACGGCACTGCCGGTCATCCCGGTGACGCAGGGGTCGGCACCGACCGAATAGGCTGGTCACATGGCACGCGTCGTCGTACTGGACTACGGATCGGGCAACCTGCGCTCCGCCGAGCGCGCACTCCAGCGGGTCGGCGCCCATGTCGAGGTGACCGCGGACCCCAAGGCGGCGCTGGCCGCCGACGGCTTGGTGGTACCCGGCGTCGGCGCGTACGCGGCGTGCATGGCGGGCCTCAACTCGGTCAAGGGTGCGCGGATCATCGACAACCGGCTCGCCGGCGGACGGCCGGTGCTCGGCATCTGCGTCGGCATGCAGATCCTGTTCGAGCGCGGCATCGAGCACGGCGTGAACACCGAGGGCTGCGGGGAGTGGCCCGGCACGGTCGAGCGGCTGGACGCGCCGATCGTGCCGCACATGGGGTGGAACACGGTGCGGGCGCCCTCGGAGAGCAAGCTTTTTGCCGGATTGGACAGTGACACGCGTTTTTATTTCGTGCACTCCTACGGCGTGCGAGAGTGGGTCCTGGAGCCCTCGGACACCATCAAGGCACCGCTGGTGACGTGGGCGACACACGTGAAGGACGACTTCGTGGCGGCCGTCGAGAACGGGCCGCTGTGGGCGACCCAGTTCCACCCGGAGAAGTCCGGTGACGCCGGGGCGCACCTGCTGGAGAACTGGCTGGGGGAGCTTTGATCGTTCGTGCCCTGATCGTCTTCTTGGCTGCTTTTCTCGTTGTTCCCACTGCTTCGGCCGCGTCGCGGCATCCGTTCAGTGACTCGTTCGACAACGCTCGTTCCTTGAACGACAACCTCAAGCAGCGTCAGGGTTCGGGCGCCATCACCTACACGGTCCTGTCGGGATCCGCGCGCGTGGGCCACGGCAAGCTGGCGGTTGACGGCGTCGTGATGGTGGACGCGCCGTCCACCGGGTCGGCGATCTCGGCGACGCTGACGCCATCCAGTCGATCTTCGATCGCGCTGTCGGAGTCGGCGAACATCGGCGGGAACGTCGCCGACCCGGCCACGAACCTCGGTTTCGTGTTGTGCGACAACGGTGACGTGGAGCTGTTCAGCAAGGGCGTCTCGGTGCGCAAGTTCTCACGGCTGGCGCCGCACGGCCCGTTCCGCGTCTCGCTCACCATGTCCGGGTCCACTGTGGATCTCTCCGTCAACGGCGCGCGGCGCAAGGTGGACCTGGCGGTTCCGACCGAGCGGCTCTGGGTGTACCTCGGCAGTGGTTCCGTCGACAACCTGCGCTTCGCCGAGATGAACTCCGAGCACCTGCGCAAGCGGTCGGAGTCGTTGCGCTACTTCGGATACCACGGTGCCGACCAGGTCCTGCGCTCCGTGCGCGGCCGCAGCAACATCAACCAGGTTTCCCCGGCGGCCCTGTCCGCCTGCGCTCCGGGGACGTGCATCGTCGACACCGGCGACACGTTCTTCGACTGCACCGCTTCCTGTGTGCTGCGTCCGGACCACGCCGCGCGCTGGCAGCAACTGGCTTCGCGCGCACGGGGTGCTGCCGGGTTCTCCGTGCTGGACCAGGCGTTCGCGCGTAGGGCAACGCCGGCCGACGTCGCCACGTCCGCCCGGTTGATCAAGCAGACCTTCCCGGGTACGTCGGTGCTGCAGGTCGAGGCGGGCAGCAAGATCGACGCTGACTTCTCCGTGCCCGCCGAGGTCGACCGGGTCGGTTTCTACGAGCCGGGCCTCGACTACGAGGGGCTGGAGGCGCGGATGAACGCGTTGCAGGAACGCGTGCCGGACAAGGATCTCCTGCTGCTGCCCGAGAGCTCCGCGATCTACCTGTATCTGGGCATGTTCGACTACTACCCGCGCTACGTCGGGATGATGGTCCGGGGCGGCTGGGGCCCGGACTCCGTCGATGCGCAGGAACGTGCGGCAGCGAGGGTGCTCGGTGACGCACGTTAGGCTGTGCGGGTGACTTTCACCCTCCTCCCCGCTGTTGACGTGGCCGACGGTCTCGCCGTCCGGCTCGTGCAGGGCGAAGCCGGCACCGAGACGAACTACGGCAGCCCGCTGGACGCCGCCCTGGCGTGGCAGCGCGACGGCGCGGAGTGGGTGCATCTGGTGGACCTCGACGCGGCGTTCGGCCGGGGTGACAACCGTGAGCTGATCGCGGAGGTCGTGGGCAAGCTGGACGTCAACGTCGAGCTGGGCGGAGGCATTCGCGACGACGCGTCGCTGGAGGCCGCCCTGGCGACCGGGGTCGCGCGGGTCAACCTCGGCACCGCGGCGCTGGAGGACCCGGCGTGGTGCGCTTCGGTCGTGGCGCGATACGGCGAGAAGGTCGCGGTCGGCCTGGACGTGCGCATCACCCCCGAGGGGCACAGGCTGGCTGCGCGCGGGTGGACGAAGGACGGCGGCGACCTGTGGGACGTGCTGGAGCGGCTCGACCGTGACGGCTGCTCCCGGTACGTCGTCACCGACGTCTCCAAGGACGGCACGCTGCAGGGGCCGAACATCGAGCTGCTGCGCGACATCTGCGCCCGCACGGACGCGCCCGTGATCGCGTCCGGCGGTGTGTCGAGTGTGGACGACCTGGTGGCGCTGTCGGCGTTGTCGCGCGACGGCGTGGAGGGCGCGATCATCGGGAAGGCGTTGTACGCGGGTGCGTTCACGCTCCCGGAGGCGCTGGCGGCGGTCCGCTAGCCCTCGCGCGGCGTGGGGAGCACCGCGCCGATGACGTCGCGAATGTGCTTCTCGGCGAGCTCGTAGCTGACGCCGGTGCTGCGCAGCACCTGAGCCGCCGTGCCCTCCTCCTCGGCCAGCAGCCCGAGGAGGATGTGCTCGGTGCCGATGAACGTGTGACCCATCCGCAGCGCCTCCCGCACCGCCAGTTCCAGCGCCTTCTTGCAGTGCGTGGAGAACGGCTGCGGGTCGGGCTTGCGGTGCGACTCGTCGACCAGCCGGGTGAGCGTCGCGATGCGCGTGGTGCCGTCGGACGCCTCGAGCTTGGTGATCGTCTTCGCGGCCAGGCCACCGGTCTCGTCGAGCAGGCCGAGCAGCAGATGCTCGCTGCCGATGCGCTGGCTGAACCGCGCGTGGTGCCGCGCCAGGTTGATCACGCGGTGGGATCGCTGCGTGAACCGGTCGAAGCTCGGCTTGCTCAGCTCGGGCGATTCCTTGGGCACGAACCGCTTCTGCGCGGCCTGCTTGCTGACGCCGATGCTCTCGCCGATGTCCGTCCACGACGCGCCGGTGCGGCGCGCCTCGTCGACGAAATGGCCGATCAGGTGGTCGCCGAGCTCGTCGAGCTGGTCGCTCAGGCTGACGGCGGCGGCCAGCCGGTCCAGCGCGCCGGCGTGCGCCGTCGCGACAGTGACGATGAGGTCCGTCAGCTGGACCGGTGCCATGACCACCCGTCAACTCTAGGTTGACGTTCGATCAGCCGTCAACCTCAGGTTGACGCTCAACGATCTTGATCCCGATCGTGCCGGTGCGGCCGCGGCGGATCTTGCTGCCGAACATCGTCAGCCAGCCCATGAAGCCGTACTTCTTCACGATCAGGCTGCGCACGTGGTCGCTCTCGTCATCGCTCAGCAGCGTCGCGTGGGCCGGCTGCGACTCGCCCTTGGGGTTGCCCCGGAAGTCGCACGGCGCGACCTCGACCACGCCGCTGTTGCGCAGCCGCTTGACCTTGCCGGTGTCCTTCGCGGACCACGCGTAGATGACGTCGCCCTCGCCGGCCACCCACACCGGCGTCGCGACCGGGGTGCCGTTCTTGCGGAACGTCGTCAGCAGCAGGTACTCGCTCTTGCCGAGTTCGGTGATCACTTTTCGAGCCTAGTCCCGCTTCAACGCGTTCGTGAGACCGGCAACCACCGCCGTCGTGAGGACCCAGCCCGCGGCGATCAGGCCCCACGAGCACCACTGGGCCGCGCCCTTCACCACCCAGGCCTTCTCCTGACCGAGATCGATGATCGGGAGCAAGACGTCCAGCGCGTAGACGAACGGGTTGAACGCCTGCACAACCTGCCCGGTCGGGACTCGGTCTGCCTGCCAGTACACCGCCGTGCCGATGCCCAGTAGCCCTGCCAGCCACAGAATTGCCTGGTTGGGGCGGTAGCCGTAGCCGACCGTCAGGTAGAGCAGCCAGTTCCAGAGCTTGCCCAGCGGGCCGAACTCGTTGCGGCGGAACCACTGCTTGGCGATGTTGACCTTGCGCACGAAGTTGAGGCGGCCCGAGCGTTTGTACGCGGCGGCGAGCGTGTCGTAGACGCCCGGCGTGTAGCCGCCTGGGTTGCGCTGCAGCCACCCGATGCGGTCCTTGACGGGCGCGTGATCGTGATCGAGGACGTCGTATGTGAAGCCGCGCAGACCCAGCTGTGTTGGCCACTTGTCGGGAAGGTCCTCGAACGTGCCGACCTTCGCGTTGGTGAGGTTGACCGACGTGGGCGCCTGGATTCGCGGTAGGCGCAGTGCGGCGGCGCGCACGCCTTCGAGATCGGCGGCGTCGAGCTTCGCGGCGCCCAGATCGAGTCGGCCGCCGACCGTCGTGTCGAGCAGCGCCACCTCACCCTCGTACTCACCCTGGATCGTTGCGTCCTGGGCGACGCGCAACCCACGTGCCCACACGTCACCGGACGTCCTCAGCACGCAAGTCAGGTCCTTGTCCGCGACGAGCGCATCGGCCGACAGTGTGGCGGCGCGAATTTCGGTGAGCCGCAGCTGACCGCCAACACGGACGTCGTCCAGCCCGATGTCACCCGTGATCTCGCAGCGCTGGATGACCAGGTCCTGACCCGTGGTGAGGCTGGCGGCGTGGATCGCGCCGGCTTTCGTGGAGAGGACCAGCAGGTTCGCCCGCACAGCGGCGCCGGTCAGGTTCACCCGGCCGCTGCACATGACGTCGATGAAGTGGGCGTTCTGGCCCACCTTGAGCCACACCGCATTCAGCCCGGACAGTTCGGCCTCGCTGAAATCCAGGACGCCGCCGATGTCGGCACTGTCCAGGATCATCGAGCCGTGCGCGGTGAAGTCCTGGAAGAAGGCCGCGCCCGTCACGACGAGCCCGATCGCCGACAACGCGTCGCCGGTGCCGTTGGCCAGTTTCCCCTCGCCCAACAGCATGTCGCCATCTAGCCGTGAACCAGACAGGTGCACGGCTCCCGTCGCGGTAAGGCCTGTGCACGCCAGGATGCCGACCTCGGCGTAGCTCAGCTCCAGCGCGGTACGGCCGGGATTGAACAGGCGAGCGCCGGGCAGGCTGAGATCGCCTTTGATACGGGCCCGGTGCAGCATCACCTCGCCTGCGGCCCGGAGCCCGTTGGCGTAGACGTCCTGTGCGATCTCGATGCCGGTCGCCCGGAAGGCCCGTCCGTTCACATTGGACAGTCGCGCGTCGACGAGCAGCAGGCAGCCGCCGATGCGGGCGCCTGTCAGTGCAATCTCGGTACCGGTCGTCACCACCTCGCGCAGGTCTACGTCGTGCTTGGTGTGCAGCTGCTCGGCGTCCAACCCCCACAGGTGTGAGCCGCTGAAGTCCACGCGCGGGATCTCCGCCTGACAGAGGTTGATCTCCTCCTCGACGTAGCAGTCGCGGAGGATCAGGGGGTGCTCCAGCCGGACGCCTTCGAGGTTGAGCGAACCGACGATCCGGGCGTCCTCGACGTGGATCGGGTCCTTCAGGTCGTCGGCGTGGACAACGCGCACCGGGCCCCCTTGTAGGCTTTCCCGCATGTCAGTAGCGGTCCGTGTGATCCCCTGCCTCGACGTCGACCGGGGCCGGGTGGTGAAGGGCGTCAACTTCACCAACCTCGTCGATGCGGGTGATCCCGTCGAGCTTGCCAGGGTTTACGACGCCGAGGGGGCCGACGAGCTGACATTCCTCGACGTGACCGCCTCGTCCGGTGAGCGCGAGACCACCTACGACGTCGTGCGGCGCACCGCGGAGCAGGTGTTCATCCCGCTCACCGTCGGCGGCGGCGTGCGCAGCCCCGAGGACGTCAACAAGTTGCTGCGTGCGGGCGCGGACAAGGTCAGCCTCAACACCGCGGCGATCGCCCGCCCGGAGTTGCTGAAAGAGTGCTCCGAACGGTTCGGCGCGCAGTGCATCGTGTTGTCCGTCGACGCGCGCCGGCTGCCGGACGGGTCCGGGTTCGAGGTCACCACGCACGGTGGTCGCACGGGCACGGGCATCGACGCGATCGAGTGGGCCGAAAAGGGGCAGGAGCTCGGCGTCGGCGAGATCCTGTTGAACTCCATGGACGCCGACGGCACCAAGGCCGGGTTCGACATCGAGCTGATCCAGCGCGTGCGCGCGGTCGTGGACGTGCCGCTGATCGCCTCCGGTGGAGCGGGTGCCGTGTCGCACTTCCCGCCCGCCGTCGAGGCCGGGGCGGACGCCGTGCTCGCCGCGTCGGTGTTCCACTTCGGACAGTTGCGCATCGGCGAGGTCAAGGACGGCCTGCGCGCCGCCGGTGTGGTGGTCCGGTGATCCGCCGGTCCGACACGCCGATCGAGGTTCTCCTCTCCGCGCTGATCGCCGGGGCGGGCGGGCTCACCTTCGTGCTCGTCGCGCTCGTCCGGTGGCAGATCGAAGGTGGGGCGGACCTGCTCCGGGCGCCGATCTTCATTGCCCTGATCGAGTTGCTCGTGGCCGCGGGGATCATGTTCCGGCTGCGCGTGGCACACGTTTCCGGCATGGTGCTGTTCCTGATCGTCGCGTTGCTGCACCTGCTGTTCGTGCTCGCGGACATCCCGGTATGGGCCCGGATCGTGTCCGGAGTGCTGTCCGCCCTGCACGTCTACGGGGTCGTGCTGCTCAACACGGGGCCTGCCCGCGCCTACCTTGGAGGGCCTCGATGACCTCGCTTGATCCCTCGGTCGCCGCCCGGCTGAAGCGGACCGCGGACGGGCTGGTCTGCGCGGTCGCCCAGCAGCGCGGGACCGGTGAGGTGCTGATGGTCGCGTGGATGGACGACGAGGCGCTGCACCGCACCCTCACGACGCGGCGGGCGACCTACTACTCGCGGAGCCGGCAGCAGCTGTGGGTCAAGGGGGAGACCTCCGGGCACACGCAGTACGTGCACACCGTGCGGCTCGACTGCGACGGCGACACGTTGCTGCTCGAGGTCGACCAGGTGGGCGCGGCATGCCACACCGGCGACCGGACCTGCTTCGACGCGACCGTGTTGCTGGGACCGGCCTAGTCGAGCGGTCCCGTCAGGTAGCGCTGCATGTTCGGCCCGATGGCGGCCACGAGGACCTCCGGTGCGGCGCTCGCCAGCGGCTCGAAGTGCACCACGTAGCGCACCATGCCCAGCCCGACCATCTGCGTGGCGCACAGCGTGGCGCGCAGCTCCCGCTGGTCGACGTCCAACTCGGCCGTGACACGCCGGAAGACGGTGTTGAGGAAGATCTCCCGCAACGCCTTGGCCACGCCCTCATGCGCGGTCACGCTGCGCACCAGTGCGGCGAACGTGCCGCCGCCGGTGAGGTCCCAGATCGTCACGAAGTTGCGGACGATCCGGAACCCGATCTCCTCCGGCGGGCCGTCCAGCAGGCGTTTGACCAGCTCGTTCGGGTCGATCGGGAGTTGGAACACGGCCTGCACGAACAGGCCTTCCTTGCTGCCGAACCAGTGGTTCACCATCGCCGCGTCCACCCCGGCTCGAGCGGCTATCGAGCGGACCGTGGCACCGTCGAAACCGCGTTCCGTGAACACTTCACGCGCGGCTGTGAGCAGGGCGGCTTTGGTGTCCTCGCCTGCTGCTCGCCGTCCTCTACGCTTCTGGGGTTCCACCACCACACCAGTTTTCAACAGATGTTGAATATGTGCAAGAATTGCGGACATGGTGAGTGTCATCGGAGCGGTGGCGAAGTCTGGTTTGGGGGCGGTCAGTCCGACTCGCGAGGAGTTTCGCGAGCTGGCGGCCGGGCGGCGGGTCATTCCGGTGGTGCGCAGGTTGCTGGCCGACGCCGAGACGCCGGTGGGGTTGTACCGGAAGCTGGCCGCTGATCGGCCGGGGACATTTCTGTTCGAGTCCGCCGAGAACGGCAGATCCTGGTCCCGGTGGTCCTTCATCGGGGTGCGGAGCTCGGCGGCGCTCACCGCGACCGGGGGCGAGGCGTTCTGGACCGGGACGAGGCCGGTGGGCCTGCCCGACGGCGGGGATCCGCTGCAGGTGCTGCGCGAGACGATCGAGGTGCTGCGCACGGATCCGTTGCCCGGACTCCCTCCGCTCACCGGCGGCATGGTCGGGTACATCGGGTACGACGCGGTGCGGCGGCTCGAGCGGCTGCCCGAGCTCGCCGAGGACGACCTGAAGGTGCCCGAGCTGGTCATGCTGTTCGCGACGGACCTCGCGGCGCTCGACCACCACGAGGGCACGGTCACGCTCATCGCGAACGCCGTCAACTGGGACGACTCGCCGGAGCGGGTCGACGCGGCGTACGACGACGCCGTGGCGCGGCTCGACGCGATGACGTACGACCTGCACACGCCCACGCCACCGACGGCCGCCGTGTTCGACCGGCCGAAGCCCGAGTTCGTGCGCAAGCGCAGCCAGGCCGAGCACTTCGCCGCCGTCGAGAAGGCCAAGGAGGCCATTCGCGCGGGCGAGGCGTTCCAGGTCGTGCTGTCGCAGCGGTTCGAGATGGAGACGTCCGCGGACCCGCTGGACATCTACCGGGTGCTGCGCACGACGAACCCGAGCCCGTACATGTACCTGCTGCGGCTCGACGAGTTCGACATCGTCGGATGCAGCCCCGAGTCGCTCGTCACCGTGCGCGACGGCAAGGCGACCACGCACCCGATCGCGGGCACGCGGTGGCGGTCGCTGGACCCGGACGAGGACGCGCTGCTGGAGAAGGACCTCCTCGCGGACCACAAGGAACGCGCTGAGCACCTGATGCTCGTCGACCTCGGCCGCAACGACCTCGGGCGCGTGTGCAAGCCCGGCTCGGTGCACGTGGTCGACTTCTTCAAGGTCGAGCGGTACAGCCACGTCATGCACATCGTGTCGACGGTGACCGGTGAGCTGGCCGAGGGCCGCACGGCGTTCGACGCGGTCGCGGCGTGCTTCCCGGCCGGGACGCTCTCGGGAGCGCCCAAGCCGCGCGCGATGGAGCTCATCGAGGAGCTGGAACCCACGCGGCGCGGCCTCTACGGCGGCGTCGTGGGGTACTTCGACTTCGCCGGCGACGCGGACACCGCGATCGCGATCCGCACCGCGCTCGTGCGGCAGGGGATCGCCTACGTGCAGGCCGGAGGCGGCATCGTGGCCGACTCCGACCCGCAGGCCGAGGACAACGAGTGCCTGAACAAGGCGGGGGCGGTGCTGGCCGCCATCGCCACGGCACAGACGATGGCGCCCGCTGTTGACCGCTGAGCCGAATCCGCGCGGGCGTCGTCCACTGTGGATAGTCCTGGTCCTCCTGCTGCTCGCCGCCGCGGGGCAGCTGGCGGCCGGGCAGGTGCCGTTCGCGTTGTTCTGCCTCGCCGGGGTCGCGGCGCTGGTCGCGCTCAGCGGGTGGGCGCGACGGGTGCTGGGCGTCGTGCTCGTCGCATCCGCGGCCGTGGCGGCGCCGAGCTGGAACGGGTTCGCCATCGCCAGCGGCGTGTGCCTGCTCGTCTCCGGCGTGACTCTGGCCTGGCTCGGGCAGCACATGCCACGGTTCGGCATGGGCGGTCAGGAGCCGGCTCGGCCGGACTGCGAGCGGGACATGTGGCGGGCGCTGGAACGCGGCGAGGACCCGACTGACTCGAACGAGTGAAGATCGTTCGCGCACGTTCCCGCACGTGGGCCGTGAAGGCCCTTGCGGAGCTGCGCTGATTCGGAACCCCGGTGGGCGAGGCGTTACTCCTGCGGGGTTAGCATCCTTGCAGCGGGAAGGGGAGCAAGACTGTGACGGTTCTCGAATCGATCCTCGAGGGTGTTCGTGAGGATCTCGCCGCTCGCGAGGCGCAGCTGTCCTTCGACGACATCAAGGAGCAGGCGCTCAAGGCGCCGGCGCCGCTCGACGTGATGTCGGTTCTGCGCGCGCCGAGCGTGGGGGTGATCGCCGAGGTCAAGCGGCGCAGCCCGTCGAAGGGGCAACTGGCCGAGATCCCGGAGCCCGCCGAGCTGGCGGCCCAGTACGAGGCGGGCGGCGCGCAGGTGATCAGCGTGCTGACCGAGCAGCGCCGCTTCGGCGGTTCGCTCGCGGACTTCGACGCCGTGCGTGCGAAGGTGAAGATTCCCTTGCTGCGCAAGGACTTCATCGTCAGCCCGTACCAGGTGCACGAGGCGCGGGCGCACGGTGCGGACCTGGTGCTGCTGATCGTGGCGGCGCTCGAGCAGAACGCCCTGGTGTCGCTGCTCGACCGGGTGGAGTCGCTCGGCATGACGGCGCTCGTCGAGGTGCACACCGCCGAGGAGGCGGACCGCGCGCTGGAGGCCGGTGCGTCCGTCATCGGCGTGAACGCGCGCAACCTGCACACGCTCGAGGTCGACAAGGACGTGTTCGGCCGCATCGCGCCGGGCCTGCCGTTCGAGACGATCAAGATCGCCGAGTCGGGCGTGTCCGGTCCCGGTGACCTGATGGCCTACGCGGGTGCGGGCGCGGACGCGGTGCTCGTCGGTGAGAGCCTCGTGACCAGCGGTGACCCGAAGGCCGCGGTCAACAAGCTGGTGACCGCCGGGTCGCACCCCGCGTGCCCCCGGCCCAGTCGGTAACTCGGTAAGGGGAGCTTCTCGATGGGGCAGTTCACGCCCACGCCGCACGACCCCGACGAGCGCGGCCACTTCGGGCCGTGGGGCGGCCGGTTCATGCCGGAAGCCCTCATCGCGGCTGTCGACGAGCTCGCCGCCGAGTACGAGAAGGCGCGCACCGACCCGTCGTTCCTCGACGAGTTCAACGGGCTGCTGAAGGACTACGCCGGTCGGCCCTCGCTGCTGACCGAGGCACCGAAGTTCGCCGCCCACGCGGGCGGCGCGCGGGTGTTCCTCAAGCGCGAGGACCTGAACCACACCGGTTCACACAAGATCAACAACGTGCTCGGCCAGGCGCTGCTCACGCGGCGCATGGGCAAGAAGCGCGTGATCGCCGAGACCGGCGCCGGCCAGCACGGCGTGGCGACCGCGACGGCGTGCGCGCTGCTCGGCCTCGACTGCGTGATCTACATGGGCGAGGTCGACACGCAGCGCCAGTCGCTGAACGTCGCGCGCATGCGTTTGCTCGGCGCCGAGGTCATTCCGGTCAAGACCGGCTCGCGCACGTTGAAGGACGCGATCAACGAGGCGCTGCGCGACTGGGTCGCGAACGTCGACGACACGCACTACCTGCTCGGCACGGCCGCGGGGCCGCACCCGTTCCCGCTGCTGGTCCGCGACTTCCACCGCGTGATCGGCATCGAGGCGCGCTCGCAGATCCTGACGAAGGCCGGCCGCCTGCCCGACGCCGTGCTGGCGTGTGTGGGTGGCGGTTCGAACGCGATCGGCATCTTCCACGGGTTCATCGATGATCCTTCTGTGCGCCTGATCGGCGTGGAGCCCGGCGGTGACGGTCTCGACTCCGGGCGTCACGGCGCGACTTTGACGGCCGGTACGCCTGGTTCGCTGCACGGCGCGATGTCCTACGTCATGCAGGACGAGGACGGCCAGATCACCGAGGCGCACTCGATCTCGGCCGGTCTGGACTACCCCGGCGTGGGGCCGGAGCACTCGTTCCTGAAGGACTCCGGGCGTGCCGAGTACTTCCCGGTGACCGACGCCGAGGCCATGGAGGCGTTCGCGCTGCTGTCGCGCACCGAGGGCATCATCCCGGCGATCGAGTCGGCCCACGCCCTGGCGGGCGCGTTGAAGGTCGGTCAGTCGCTGGGGCCGTCGGGCCTGCTGGTGGTCAACCTGTCCGGCCGTGGCGACAAGGACATGGGCACGGCCGTGGAGTGGTTCGGCCTCGACAAGGAGAACGCATGAGCCGCCTCGCGCCCGTCTTCTCGCAGGCCGCGGCCGAGGGGCGGGCGGCGCTCATCGGCTACCTGCCCGCCGGTTTTCCCACCGTCCCCGGATCCGTCTCCGCGTTGAAGGCGATGATCGAGTCGGGCTGCGACCTCGTCGAGATCGGCCTGCCGTACTCAGACCCCGTGATGGACGGGCCGACCATCCAGGTGGCGGCGGAGACCGCTCTGCGCGCCGGGTTCCGGGTGCGTGACCTGTTCGACGTGGTGTCCGCTGTTGCTTCTTCCGGTGGACGCGCGGTCGTGATGACCTACTGGAACCCCGTTCTGCGGTACGGCGTGGACGCCTTCGCGCGCGACTTGGCGTCTGCCGGTGGACTCGGGTTGATCACTCCGGACCTGGTGCCCGATGAGGCCGAGTCCTGGATAACGGCTTCCTCGGCGCACGATCTGGATCGGATTTTCCTCGTGGCGCCTTCTTCCACGGAGGAACGGATCGCGCTGACGGCCTCTTCCTCGCGCGGGTTCCTTTATGCCACCTCGGTGATGGGTGTGACCGGGGCGCGGGACGTCGTGTCGTCGGCGGCTCCGGAGCTGGTTCGCCGGGTGCGGGAGCACACGTCGATGCCCGTGGGTGTGGGGCTCGGGGTGCGGTCCGGGGCGCAGGCGGCCGAGCTCGCCTCGTTCGCCGACGGGGTCATCGTGGGGTCGGCCTTCGTGACCGCGGCTTCGTCTGGTGAGGACGCCGTGCGGGCGCTGGGGGCGGAGCTGGCGGCGGGTGTGCGTCAGGCCGTCACGCCTGCCTGACACACGATCGGGCGACCTTTTTGGCGTGAGCGCTGTTCGAGGCCAAAACTGTCAGACCCCGCCGAGATGGTGGCTACATGCACCAACCAGGCACCTCCGAACACCTCTTGCCCGCTCACCACGGCCCGTGGACGATCGACGACGTCCTCGCACTACCCGAAGACCACAGCCAGCGCATCGAAGTCGTCGATGGCGCGCTGATCGTGCGCCCGCTGGGCACGTATCGCCATCAGCGGCTTCTCCTTGTTGCGGCGGTCGCGCTGAGGGACGCGTGTCCGGCCGAGCTCGAGGCGACCATCGAGGTCTACGTCCGCTTGTCGAGCGAACGCTTGCTGGTTCCGGACTTCACCATCATCAGACCCGGTTCGTCCGGCGACTACCTTCCGGCCGAGGATTTGTTGCCGGCCGGTGAGGTGCTCTCGCCGACCACTCGGATCAACGACCTCTTGGTGAAGCGTCAGCTCTATGCCGAGGCCGCCGTGCCCTTGTACCTGGTGGTCGACCCGAAGGAACCGGTGGTCGCGGCAACCCTGCTCGAGCTGCAGGGCACCGAGTACGTCGAGATCGCGACCAGCCGCGACGGTGTGCTGACCATCGAACGGCCATTTCCGGCCACGATCGCCCTTTCGGTCTAGCGCATTAATTAATATTTTCAGCGAAATGGAACGTTGCTAACCTGGGTTCATCATTCGTGCGAACTCCGGGGGGATTCGTTGCGGCGAGACACGCCTTTGATCGGCGTCGAGAAACTCAAGACTCCAAAATGGGCAGCGGTCACGGAGCAAGTGGCGGACGCGACGTTCCGCCAGGCGCTCCGCGAGCTGCCGACGGTGTTTCGCGTGGTCACAGGCCTGGCGTGGCGAGCCTCGCGCCGTCTGACGCTGCTCGCCGCGGTCGTGCACGTGGCGTCGGGCTGTGTGACCGCGTTCGGTTTGCTCGCCACCGCGGACGTCTTCACCGCGTTGTTGAAAGACAGCCCGACGCCGGAACGCCTGCTCGCGTCGTTACCGGCGATCGCGCTCGTGGTCGCGTCGTATGCCACGCGTGCGTTGCTCGACGCCGCGGTGGGCAGCGTGGAAGGTGCTTTGAGACCGCTGGTGACCCGCGCGGCGGACGACGCGGTGACGGCCGCGGTCGTGAAGACGGAGCTGCTCGCGTTCGAGGACGCCGACTTCCGTGAACTCATCCGGCGAGGTGGTCGCGACGGCGTCGAGTACATCGACGGGTGCGTGCGGTGGATCGCGGACCTGGTGGCGTCCCTCATCGCACTCGGCGCGGCGCTGGTGACCGCCGGTCTGCTCAACCCGTGGCTGACGCTGGCCCTGCTGCTGACCGCGGTCGGCGACGGCTGGGCGGCCGCGCGCGTCGGCAGGCTGCACCGCAAGCACTGGCTGGAAGGCGTCACGCGACACATGCGCAAAGGCGTGATCGAGGACGTCGCCATGTCGCGCGAGTACGCGCTCGAACGGCACGCGCTCACGTTGCAGGAGCGATTACTGGACGAGCACCGCCGCGTCACCGAGAGCCTGATGGCCGACGAAATCCGCCTGGCGCACCGCAGCAACTTCATCCGGCTGGTGGGTCGTGCGGCCGGCGGTCTGGGCAGCGGTCTGGCCTACGGCGTGCTGGGGTTACTGCTGTACTCGGGTCAGCTGCCGCTAGCTCTGGCCGGCACCGCGGTCCTGGCGATGCGAACGGCGTCGCAGTCGTTGTCGAACACCATGCGTTCGGTCGACCTGCTGCACGAGGGTTCGTTCCACATCGAGTTCTACAAGACCCTGCTCGCCGAGTGCGCCCGCCGGCGCCAGCCTTCGTCGTCCGTTCAGGCGCCGGTAGACCCGGCCGAGATCCGGCTGTCGGGCGTGTCGTTCACGTATCCGGCCGCCGACAAGCCCGCCGTGCAGGGACTCGACCTGGTCGTCCGGCGCGGTGAGGTGATCGCGCTGGTGGGCGAGAACGGTTCGGGCAAGACGACGCTGGGCAAGCTGCTGACCGGTCTCTACCAGCCGACGACCGGCACCGTCACGTGGGACGGCGTCGATCTGGCGCTGGCCGACCCGCACAGCGTGCACGACCAGATCGCCGTCATCGCCCAGGATCCGGCGGGCTGGCCGATGACCGCCGAGCACAACGTCGTGGTCGGGCGCCTGGATCGGGATTCCGTTGAGGCGTGGCGTGCGGCGTTGACCCTGTCGAGTGCCGACGAGGTCGTGGACTCGTTGCCCATGAAGGAGAAGACGCTGCTGTCCAAGCGGTTCCAGGACGGGCAGGACCTCTCGGGCGGGCAGTGGCAGCGCCTGGGCATCGCGCGCGGCATCTACCGCGACGCTCACGTGTTGGTCGCCGACGAACCGACGGCCGCACTCGATGCCAAGGCCGAGGCCCGCGTGTTCACCGGCCTCAAGCACGCGAGCCGGAACACCACGATCCTCGTCACGCACCGGCTGGCGAACATCAAGAACGCCGACCGGATCGTGGTGCTGGCCGAGGGGAAGATCGTCGAACAGGGGACGCACGCCGAGCTGCATGCCGCCCGCGGGACGTACCACGAGCTGTACGAGATTCAGGCCGCTGCGTTTCGGGGGTGAGCGTTGCCACGATTGGGGGACTTGCGGCGGCGTAAAACCGGCGACCAGGGGCGGAGCCGGAAAATTGTCAGACCCCGGCAGTACGCTCCGAGCAAAAGGAAGCGCGCGGGGGGCGGCGGGGGTCGGGCCGGGGCAGGCGTCAGCTTCAGGCGGTGCGGGGGCTGTGTACGGCGGGGTGCGGGCGCGCGCGGCGCGGGCGTCAGGTGTCGGGCTCACGCGCTGCGGGTGGCGAATGCCGGGCTCACGAGGGTGATGGGCGGGCCCACGTGGCGCGGGTGATGGGTGGTGGGCTCACGAACCACGGTTCGCGGGGTAGTGGGTTCACGCATCTGGTTGGGGCTCACGCGTCGCGGGTGTGAAGCTTCTGCTTCACACCCCAGGCGTCAGGCTTGCCCTTCGCGGGGCAGCTTCGCGCGCTGCGCGCTGCGGCAGCCAGGCAGGATGCACCCGAGCCTGGACTGGGTGAACGCGCATCCTGAGCCCCGCAGCCCCAGGTCCGAGCGCAGCGCGCTCCGAGCTTCGAGGGCAACACGGCCTGCGAGCGCCGAGCGCAACACGCACCCCGAGACCGCAAGGCAGAACACGCACCCCGAGGCCGCAAGGCAACTAGCGCCCCAAGCCCCCAGGGGCAACGGCGCCCTGAGCTCGAGCACCGAGCCTGGGTGCAACCCGCACCCCCGAGGGCTGAGCCCAGCGGCAACGCGCGCCCCGCCCCTGGAAGGCGCCACACCCCGAGATCGACCCGAGGTCAACCGGATAACGATCGCACGGCCGGAGTAGCCGTGCGGGAGCCAACCGCTACGGTGGTCCCCGTGTTGAACGCCGTTCTGGCCACGATCCCGAGCCCCGACCGCGGTGTGTGGAACCTCGGTCCGCTCCCCATCCGGGCCTACGCGCTGTGCATCATCCTGGGCATCATCATCGCGATCTCGTGGGGCGAACGCCGCTGGGTCGCGCGTGGGGGTGTGAAGGGCGAGGTCACCGACATCGCGGTGTTCGCGGTGCCGTTCGGTCTGGTGGGTGGGCGGCTGTACCACGTCATCACCGACCACGACAAGTACTTCGGGCCGGGCAAGAACCCGCTGGACGCGCTGGCGATCTGGAACGGCGGCCTGGGCATCTGGGGCGCGATCGCGCTGGGTGCGGTGGGTGCGTGGATCGGGTGCCGGCGCAAGGGCATTCCGTTGCCCGCGATGGCGGACGCGCTGGCGCCCGGCATCGTGGTGGCGCAGGCCGTTGGGCGGCTCGGCAACTACTTCAACCAGGAGTTGTACGGCGGCGACACGACGTTGCCGTGGGGCCTGGAGATCTACCACCGCGTCAACCCGGCCACCGGGCTGCCGGACCAGCTGGGCGGGGTCGCGGTCGACCACACGCCGATGGCGGTCGTGCACCCGACGTTCCTGTACGAGCTGCTGTGGAACCTCGGGGTCGCGGCGCTCGTCGTGTGGGCGGACCGAAGGTTCCGGCTCGGGCACGGGCGCGCGTTCGCGTTGTACGTCGCGGGGTACTGCGCGGGGCGGTTCTGGATCGAGCTGATGCGCACCGACGAGGCCACGCTCATCGCCGGCGTGCGGGTCAACGTGTTCGTGTCGGCGCTGGTCTTCATCGGTGGGGTCGTCTACTTCATCCTCGCCCGGTCGAAGGGAGAGCGCGAGGACATCGCGGCCCTCCGAGCAGCCACTGAGGAAAAGACCGAAAACGACGAAGAGGCCGAGGAAGAGCCGCAGGAGCCCGTGGAAGCGGAAGAGCCGGAGTCCGCGAAAAAGACGGAGTGAACGGGTGCGCATCCTCGTCGTCGAAGATGACGATCGGGTGGCGCGGGGACTGCTGACCGCCCTGCGCCACGCCGGATACGAGGTGCATCGGGTCGCGACCGCGCAGGACGCGGTGAAGGCCGCGCCCGTGGACGTGGTGTTGCTCGACCTGGGACTGCCCGACGGCGACGGCCTCGACGTGCTCCGTGAGCTGCGGAAACGCTCGGGTACGGCGGTCATCACGGTGACCGCGCGCGGTGAGGAGCGGGAACGCGTCCTGGGGTTGCGCGCGGGGGCGGACGACTACGTGGTGAAGCCGTTCGGTACGGCGGAGTTGCTGGCGCGCATCGAGGCGGTGCTGAGGCGAACGAGGACTCACCGGGCGGAACCCGAGGCCGAGCAACCGATGAAAACGGGCGACGTCGTGCTGTTCACACATGCGCGCACGGTGACCGTCGGCGGGCAGCCGTTGTCGTTGACGCGCAAGGAGTTCGACCTGCTCGCGCTGCTGATGGCCAGGACCGGTGAGGTGGTCAGCCGCGACTTCATCGTCGACCAGGTGTGGCAGGCGCACTGGGAGGCGCCGTCGCGCACGCTCGACACGCACATGGCGGCGCTGCGGTCCAAACTGGGCGATCATGTCCGCATCGAGACGGTTCGCGGAGTGGGTTATCGCCTGGTCGGTGTCTGATGCTCAAGCGGTTGCTGGTGATCGTGGTGCCGCTGCTGGTCGCGCTCGTCGGCGCGCTCGGCGTGCCGCTGGCGTTCGCCGTTGTGCAACGGGAGACGCAGGCCACCTACCTCGACCGGCTGGGGGACGCCAGCCGGTTCGCCAGCCTCGGCGAGAGCGCGTTGCAGTCGAATCGGCTCGTCGCGTTGCAGGAGGAGATCAAGCGGTACGACCAGCTCTACGGCGTCGCCGTCGGGTTGATCAGTACTGACCGCAAGGTGCTGCTGTCCACTCGCGACACGTTCGACCTCGACGACCAGGACGTGAAGAACGGCCTCACCGCGGCGTTCGGCGGGTATCGGCCCGAGCCCGACTACTCGGGCTGGCCGTGGCACACCGGGCCGCTCGTCGTCGTCGAACCCGTGGGCCGCGACAGCGAGGTCGTCGCGGCCGTCGTCACCGTCTCGCCGACCGGCAGCCTGCGCACCGAGGTGGTCCGGCAGTGGGGACTGCTGGCGCTCGCCGGGTTGTTGCCGATGCTCGCCGTCGTCGCCGCCGCGTGGCCGATGTCGCGCTGGGTGCTGCGGCCGGTCCGGCGGCTGGACGAGGCGACGGCGAAGGTGGCCGGTGGGCACCTCGACGTGCGCGCGGACGAGGTCGGCGGGCCGCCCGAGCTGCGCCGGCTCGCGCGGTCGTTCAACACCATGGTCGACGTCGTCGGCCGGGCGTTGCGCAGGCAGCGGGCGTTCGTCAGCGACGCGTCGCACCAGCTGCGCAACCCGCTGGCCAGCCTGCGGCTCGCCGTGGACAACCTCGCCCCGCACGTCACGACCGAAGCCGCGCGCGAGGCTCAGCAGATCGCCGTCGACGAGGCCGAGGAGATGGGCCGGGTCCTCGACACGCTGCTCGCCGCGACCCGCCTCGACAGCGCGTCCGCGGCCGAACCCGTCGAGATCGACACGCTCCTCGCGACGCACGTACCCGCGTGGCGCGCGCTGGCCCTGCAGGCGGGCATGAAGCTGACCGTCGACGTGCCCGCGGACCTCAGCGTGCAGGAACCGCCGGGCGGTCTGGGCAGTGTGCTCGACGAACTCGTCAGCAACGCCGTGCGGCTGTCCGGCGGCACGACGGTCACGGTCACCGCGCGACCACACAACGGCCACGTCGCCCTGCACGTCCTCGACGACGGCGAGGGCCTCTCCCAACAGGAACGAACCCAGGCACTGGACCGGTTCTGGCGCGCGACCAAGCACCAGAACATCACCGGCACTGGACTGGGCCTGGCGATCTGCGCGGAGCTGATCGAGTCGGCGGGCGGCACCCTCACCCTGCACGACAACAAACCGCACGGCCTCGAAGTCGTCGTGACCCTCAGCGCTTGACCGAACGGAACCAGCGTTCGGCACCGGGATGCAGCGGCACCTGGCCGGTCGCGATGCCCGTCCGCACGTTGATCCGCGACGCCTCGGGGTGTCCGCGCACGATGCGCGCGGACTCGGTGAACACCGTCCGCGTGACCACCTCGACGACGTCCGCGCTCAGGGAGTTCAACGCCAGCAAAAGGTTCGGCACCGCGAACGTCCTATTGGGAGGGAGTGTGCCGTAGGTCGTCGCCGGGATCGTCGCGGGCACGTACGGGCCGGGGAACCGGTCGGCCAGCTGGGACGCCTCCTCCGGCAGGTCGAGCATCCGGACCCGGTCCTGCACGCTGGTGATCGCCGGCGTGGGGATGCCCGTCAACGCCATCAGCGCGTCGATGCCACCGGACGAAAGCTGTTGGGCCGCCTCGGTGTGCGACATTCGCAGCAACCTCGCCCGCACGCCGAGCAGCTCGAGCAGGCGCGTCGCGGTGAACTCGGTACCCGAGCCGACCGGGCCGACGGACACCGTCCGCCCGGACAGATCCCGCAACGCCCGGACCGGCGACGCGGTCGGCACGGCGACCTGCATGAAGCTGTCGTACAGCCGGCCGACGGCGGAGATGCCCGCCACGTCCTCCACGATCGGGTCCAATGAGGACAGCGCGAGCTGCGCCTGGCCCGAGTGCAGCAGCCGGAGGTTCTCGACGGACGCGCCCGTGGGCCGCGCGGTGACGTCGCATCCGGGGAGCTGCTCGCGCAGGGCCGCGACCAGGGCGGCGCCGATCTCGCGGAACACCGCGCCCTCCGGGCCGGTCGCCAGCACGAGAGACGGCGGCACCTCGAACGAGTGCGAGGTGCACCCCGGCACCGCCGCGAAGGCGGCCGCCCCTACCAGCAGCGTGCGTCGGCTGAGCAACACCGATAAAGACTAAACGTTACGTCAGATGTGTCTGAAGTTTCCGAGTGTCGGCTTGTAGCCGATCCAGGCTGTGGTCACCCTCACTGCAACCCGAACTGAGGAGGAGCCGTGGCGAGCACCGCCGTAGCCCGCAAACCGATCTACAAACACCTGTACTTCTGGGTCGTCGTGGCCATCGTGGCGGGGGCACTGTTCGGGTTCCTGTTCAAGAAACCCGCGAGCGAGATGAAGTGGCTCGCCGACCTGTTCGTGAACCTCGTGAAGGTCGTCATCGCGCCGACGATCTTCGCGACGATCATCGTCGGCATCGCCGGGCTGGGCAACCTCGCCAAGGCGGGTGGCCTGGCGTTGCGCACGATCCTGTACTTCACGGCGATGACGACGGTCGCGCTCGCGATCGGCCTGATCGTGGTGAACCTCGTGGCACCGGGTCACCACGGCGGCGAGATCCACCTCAACGCCGACGCCGCGAAGGACACCCTCAAGTCGGCGTCGAGTGCCGAAACGGGCGTCACCGGATTCATCCTCAGCCTGGTGCCGAAGTCGTTCGTCAGCGCGTTCACCGACGGCCAGCTGATCCAGGTCCTCGTCGTCGCGATCCTGGTCGCGATCGCCGTCGCGGGCATGGGGGAGCGCGGCCAGAAGGTCGTCGACGCGATGGAGACGGTCGCCAAGGTGATGTTCGGCGTCATCAAGATCGTCATGTACGCGGCGCCGATCGGCGCGTTCGGCGGCATCGCCTACACGGTCGGCAAGTTCGGCGGCTCGATCCTCGGCAAGCTCGCGTGGCTGATGGGGTCGTTCTACCTGACCTGCATCCTGTTCATCGCGATCGTGCTCGGCCTGGTCGCGCGCTTCGCCGGGTTCAGCCTGCTGAAGTTCCTGCGCTACATCAAGGACGAGATCTTCATCGTGCTGGGCACGTCCTCCAGCGAGTCGGTGCTGCCGCGCCTGCTCGTCAAGCTCGAGGCGGCCGGCGCCGACAAGTCCGTGGTCGGCCTGACGATCCCGACCGGCTACTCGTTCAACCTCGACGGCACGTGCATCTACCTGACCATGGGCGCGATCTTCATCGCCCAGGCCACGGGCCACGACGTGTCGCTCGGCGTCCAGATCGGACTGCTGCTGTTCATGCTGATCGCCTCGAAGGGCGCCGCGGGCGTCACCGGCGCCGGCCTGGTCACCCTGGCCGCGTCACTGCAGGCGTTCGAGGCGCACAGCGCGATCCCCGCGGTCGGCATCGCACTCATCGTCGGCATCGACCGGTTCATGTCCGAGGCGCGTGCCATCACCAACGTCATCGGCAACGGTGTCGGCTCGCTCGTCGTCGCCCGCTGGCAGGGCGGGCTCGACCGCGACCAGCTCAAGCAGGTCCTCGACGATCCCGACTCGGTGGACGTCGACGAGCTGATGCAGAAGCAGCACGCGACCGTGCACTGACCTCAGGTCAGGGTCACCGTCGCCTTGACGGTGCCGAGTCCACGGACTGAGTTGTCCAGAGTGGACGGACAGGGCGCGTCGGTCATCACGACCGGCGCGCCCTTCCGCACGTCGAGCCGGACGCACAGCCGCACCACGACCGTCTGCCGGTCGGGCAACAGGAACCCGTCGCCGCTGCCGACGTCGTGCACGGCGACGTCGACGACCGTCGCGCCGCCTTCCTGGCGATGGTCGATGAGCCAAATGTAGTTCTGCGCCATCGAGTTCTGGACGATCGGGACGACGTCCCCCTCACCCTGCTCGCGCCACAGGTACTCCACGTCCTCGCGCATCTGGGCCGCCCGCGCCCGGACGGCCGTGGACGCGTTGTCCACGGCCTCCTCGGACGCGGTGCGCGGACCGGCGCAGGCGCTCGCACCGCAAACGAGCGCGAGTGCGATGGTCGAGCGCGTGCGCCGGTTCATTCAGAGATCCATTCCTACTGGGGCGGCTTCGGCCGCGCGAGTGCCTGCTGGAACGCCTGCGCGTAGAGCGACGTGCCGAGCGGCTTCGGGTGGTAGGACTGCTGACTGGTCAACTCCAGCGGGCCCCGCGACTCGCCCGGCGTCTTGAACTGCTTGTCGATCACGCCGTGGATCGCCTCCGGGTTGCCGCAGATGCCCTTGCCCTCGAAGAACGGGATGGGCAGACCCTCCTGCGCGTCGATCCCGCCGGCCTGCGCGTCGGCCACCACGCTCACCATCCTCGTCTTGAGGTGGATGGCGATCGACCGCAGCCACTCGACGTTCTCGGCGTCGGTGATGCCGCCTCCGGGACAGTTGCTCTCCAGGAGGATCGGATATCCCATCAGGATGATCCGCGCGTTCGGCGCCTTCTTGGCGATCTCACGCAGCACGGTCTGCTGTGACGGCACGACCATCGTGTCGATCATCTCGCGGGTGTTCTCGTCGAGCGTCTTCCCGTTGTCCAGCTTCTTGTTCTTGCAGTCACTCGTGAACGCACACAACGTGATGATCGGGGTGAACCCCGTGTCGTTGCCACCGATCGACAGCGTCACCAGGGTCGTGTCGCCGGTGAGGAAGCCCCGGTCCAGCTGGGATCCCTCCCGGTAGCTCCCCTTGGCGGTCTCGCCCCAGGCGTTCTTCACCGGTGGCTGTCCCTGTTCGGGGGACGGCAACAGGTGCTCGGTCTGGGCGCCCGAGCAGGCGAGCATGTGGTAGTCCATGTTGGGATCCCACACGTCGGCACGTGCCCCGATCGTCTCCGGCGAGTCGGGCATGACGCCCTTGCGGCTCCACGCGAGCTTCGACTGGTGACACGCGTTCCGGTACGGGGTCGTGCCCTCGCTGTCCGTCTCGCGGTAGTACTCGGTGCCCTTGCCGTCGAGCTCGGTGACCGCACCCTCACCCGAGGAGTACGAGTCGCCGAGCGCGACCACCTGGTTGCGCGGCTTGCCGGGCAGCGGCTGGAAGGCGATGGCGTCCCAGGCGATGTCCTCCACGCCGTCCGCGGGATCGGTGATGTTCGAAAGGCTCACCGTGGGCCTTCCGCCGAACTTGAACACGCCGAGTGGGACCCAGCGGTTCTCCTCGGTGCGCTGCATCAGCGACCGGGTCTCGGTGAACCCGTTGCCCAGGTTGACCAGGTACTTGGCCCGCTGGGTGTGCGCCCCGAGGTCCGGCATGTGGACCATGACCCTCGCGTAGCCGTTGAGCTGTCGATCGAGGGTCCAGGTGCCGTTCACCCTCATCTTGCGGCCCGTGTCGCCGTCGGTCCGGGTGTGGGCGAACCAGAAGTGGCCACCGAACCCGGCGCCCAGCTGATGTGTGTCCGCTTTGGACGTGTAGGTGTCCGTCGCCGCGTCACCGGCGAACTCCAGCCGGAAGGATCCGGCGTTGGACCACGTGCTCTTGTTGCAGTCCCTCATCGACACCTGGGACGTCGGCAGGTTGTCGATGATCAGCACGTTGGACGGGATGTTGTTGATCTCGCAGTTCGGCGGGTTCTCCGAGCCGTCCGGCTGCTCCGCGTACGGAGGATCGAAGCGGACGAAGGAGATGCCGCACGTGTCGTCGCAGTCCTGCTTCCACGTGCTGGCCGCGTGGTACCAGCACCGCAGGTCGTACTGCCCGACCTTGTTCTTGTGGGCGCACGGCCCGGGATCCTGGTCCTCGACGCCCGGTTCGGTCGGCTTGTACTTGGCACCCGGCTGGCAGTCGTTGGTGCCGTTGCAGAACATCTCGTTCGGCGGCTTCGACGTCTCCTTGTACAGATCGGTGTTCCACCACGCCGGGAGGAACCCGGCGCCGTGGGTCTTCGCGATGCTGTTGCCCGCGAACCCGATGACCTTCTCCGGGTACGGCCAGTCCTGCGGATGTGCCGCGTCCCGCGGGTCGGAGAGCAGGAACATCTTGCGGTCCGCCGGATAGTTCGGGTTGACCGGGTTGTTCATCCAGCCGAGCCCGTATGCGCCGTTCGTGTCCATGCCGCCGTCCGTCGCACCCGGCTGGTGGTAGCCCGAGTTGTACGCCCACGTCGCGAAGAACCAGTTCTCGATCCGTGACGGGTCGTTGTTGCCGAGCTTCATGCCGACGCCCTGCATCTGGTTCCACTTGTCCTCGAGGATCCGCAGCGCCGCCGAGATGTTCGCCGCGTAGTCCATGGCGATCGCGCGCTGCTGGACCTCGGGCAGCGGTGGGGTGTCGTCGCCCGGCCTGGGGTGACCCGGCCGGCGCATGCCGTCGGTGACCTGGCCGATGCCGTACCCGCAGTCCGCGTGCACGAAGTCGATCTTCCACTTCAGCTCGTCGTCGTTGAACGAGATGCCGTAGTAGTTGCCGATCAACGGGTTGCCGTACGAACCCTCGTTGACCACCCGTGCCGCCTGCCACAGGTTCGACTCCTGCGACAGGATGCCGAGCATGAGCTGCGGCGCCACGGTGCCGCCGCCGACGAGACCGCGCCGCGGGAACATGCCCTGCGGCGTGTACGCGGGCAGGCCCGAGTTCTTCCAGTTGGCGGGGCGCTGCACCGTGAGGTCACCGCTGATGGCCTGGTCGACCGCCCACTCCACCTGGCGCGGAGTCGGCTGGTACACCTGCGTGTTCACGTCGTTGCGCGGCACCGCGCAGCTGTAGTCACCGTCCACCGGGTCGTTCGGACCGCCGGTCGCGGACACCTCGCCGGTGGACTGAGCGCCGGTGAACGCCGGGCTGATCGTCCGGCCCTGCCCGGACTTGTCGCTGACCCGGCCCTGCGGGTGCACATCGAACGCGAGGTCGGCGCCGGTGGCGACCACCTTCGCCGCGATGTCCACGCGCTCGGGGTCGTCCGGCTGCTGCGGCAGGTCCTGTGCGGTGATCTGGTCGGGCCGCTTCGCGAGCGACTTCTTGGAGCTCTTGGTGATCGCCACGGCACCCGTGCTCGACACCTCGGCGCCGGCCGGGACGTTCAGCGCGGTCACCTTCTGCGGCAGACCGCCGGCGACCTTCGCGGAGCCGGTCAGGAAGACCCGGCCACTGGACCCGGCCGTCACGGCGAACTCGCCGAGCTTGCCCTCGGCGATCACCTTGGTGCTGCCGCCGGCGGTCCGCAACGCGCGGGCGGTGTCGCCGACGTGGTCCATGAAAACGACGCCGCCGTTGCCGTCGGCGTGCAGCCGGAACGCCACATCGGTGCTGGTGGCGAGTGCCTTCTTCTTGCCGTCGGCGGCGATCTGCACGACGGACGAACCCGAGGCGGCGACGATGGCGCTGTTCGCGGGCACCGCCGACGTGACCTGGCCGTCGATCTCGACGGCCTTCTGCAGCGTGCCGGTCGTGGCGTCGAGCTTCACCAGCCGGGTCTTGCCCATGGCCTGGTCACCGGCCTGCGTCAGCACCGCCGACTCGCCCTGGCCGCAGCCGGGGTTGAAGTAGGCGATGGTCGACGTGATCGGCAGCTTCTTCACCACGCCGGTCGGGATGTCGACGGTCGCGGCGAACGCCCCGCGGTTGAACAGGTGCTCGCGGTTGGTGAAGTGACGCGGCGCGTACGTGACGACCAGCTTGCGGCCGGACGACGTGAGGCACGCGTTGCCGATCCACATGTCCGTCTCGATGGTCGGCTCGCTCAGCGACGCCGCCGTGCGCCACGTGTAGCCGGACTTCGAGTCCGCGACGAGCACGTGGAAGCCCGTGGCGTCACCGGATGTCGTCCACGCGAGGTCGTCCGCCGTCTTCCAGTTCTTCGGCAGGACCTTGTCGCGCTGGTCCAGCTGAACGGTCGACGTGTCACCGACCGTCTGGTCCTGCTGCTGCAACGCCAGGCCCGGATCGGTCAGCGGCGCGGCGGTCGCTTCCGTGCCTGACATCGTTGTCACGGTCAACGTGAAACCCAGGGCGAGTGCGCCCAGTCTCCGTTTCACCTTTCTGTCCCCCAGTTTTCTAGAACAAGCCACCCCTCATTCGAGGGTGACGCTGTGGTGCCCGGCGGCGGCGAGCCCGGGATCATGCGTCGCGACCAGCAACGCGGTGCCCTCCGCGGCGAGCGCGGTCAGCAGGTCGATCACCCCGTTCGCGGAGGTCCGGTCGAGGCTCGCGGTCGGCTCGTCGAGGACGAGCACCCGCGGTGAGCCCATCAACGCGCGGGCGATCGCGACGCGCTGGCGTTCCCCGCCCGACAGTTCGGCGGGCAGGTGCCGGGCCCTGGACTCGAGTCCCACCTTGGCGAGCAACGCCGTCGCGCGATCGCGGTCCGCCTTGCCGACGCGGCCGTGAGCGGCCGGCAGCAGCACGTTCTCCTCGGCGGTCAGCCCGTCGAGCAGGCCGCCGTCCTGCAGCACGACGCCCATCGTGATGCGGCGGTGCTCGTCGCGGTCCCGCTCGCTCAGTGTGTAGACGTCCTCGCCCTGCCACCGCACGTGCCCCGCAGTGGGCCGCACCAGACCGGCCGCGGCCATCAGCGCGGTCGTCTTCCCGGAGCCGGACCGTCCTTTGAGGACGGAGATCTGACCGCTGTGCGCGGCGGCCGTGCACGCGTCGAGGGCGGTCACCTCGCCGTAGGTGACGCGCAGGTCCTGGAGTTCGAGCGCGGCGGCGGTCATGCCGATGCCGTCCTTTCCGACAGGGCGAGCCAGAGCGGGCTCGACGCGGTGAACGCGATCACCGCCGTGACGGCCGGTGCGGTGGCGCCGATGAGCGCGATGGTGAGGACGAACGCGATGAGCAGGGCCGGTGCGGCGAGCAGCACGCGCCGCCGGCGGCGCGTGCTCCGCAGTGCCGCCGCGTCCCAGCCGCACAGCCGCAGGGCGCGTCGTTCGGCGGCGGTGTCGGTGCTGATGAACGAGTTCAGGGCGTGCGCGCCGATCACGACCGCCGCGAGCGAACCCCAGACGAGCAGGTGATAGATCGGTCGCACGGAGTCGACGACCAGGCCCGCCAGCATCGTCGGGCCGGTCCGCCCGCCGAGCGCGAGCAGCGCGTCCGTGCCCAGCGCGAAGGTGACGCCACCGATCACCAGGAGCGCGACCAGCACCGCGTGCCGCAGCGGCCGCGACAGCACCGACCGGACCGCGAGGGACGCCGGTCCGCGCACGGCACCCGCCCACGTCGCCCGGCGCACGTCGCCGGACCTCGTCGTCCTGACGACCGAGGAACCACTCGCGCGCCACAGCCCCGCGACGAGTGCCAGGGGAGCGGCGAGCGCGATCGTCAGCCCGAGCGCGAGCGAGGTCGCCGGTGCCGAGCTCAGCCACCACCCGGCCGCGACCACGAGCGCGCCGGCCGCGGCCGCTTTGAGGGTCGGCGCGGCGAGCCAGCGCGCGGCCCGGCTCCGGCGCCACCCGAGCAGGCGCAGCACGGCCGCGTCCCGCGCGAGCGAGGCGCCCCTGGCCACCTGGAGCGACAGCACGACACCCAGCAACGCCACCGCGGCGAGGCCGCCGAGGAGCAGGCCCGTGGTGCTCGTGCCGTGCTCGATCCGTTGCGCGGCACCGATCGTCGTCCAGCGCTGGCCGACGACACCGAGGTCGGTGCGGCCACCGTGGCCGTCCGGCAGATAGCCGGCGACGCGGATCCGGACCTCCTGCGGGCTGGACCCGAGCACGATCGTGGCGTGCAGGCCGAGCGCCATGATCCGGTCGGCCACCCGTTCCACTTTGGACACCGCGGGCGTGTCGTACTTCGTGATGCCGCCGACCCGCACCCGGATGGCGTCGACCGGCTTGCCGCCGCGCAACGTCACCGCGTCGCGCACGTCCGCGATCGCCGCGGGCGGCAGCGACACCAGGCCCGCGGGGTTGCCCGTGGACAACAGCTCGGTGCCCGGTTTCGCGTGCTCGCTCTCCAGCACCCGCACCGGTGGCACGTCGTAGACGCCGAGCGGGACGCTGCCCACGCCGTCCGCGCCGGCGGGGCGCAGGCTCTCGGCGGGCAGGTCGCCGATGGCGAACGGCTCGACCGCGGGTGCCTTCATCGCGGGCGCGTTCACCGCGAGCGGCACGGACTCGGTGGCGCGGTACCGCGGCTCGGCATCGCCCTCGGCGGGCAGCGCGGTCACGCCGACCTCGAGCGGACGGCCGTCACCGGGGGTGGACAGCGTCCGGTAGTCGGGGCGGCCGGAGAGCACGTCCCGCAGCTGCAGGTCGTCCTGGGTGCGGTAGCTGAACCCGACCTTCGCGGGATCGATGCGCTGGCCGGGGAAGTCGACGTAGAACGGCCGGGAGGAGATGACGCCGACCGGGTCGGTGCTCACCTCGGCCGGGAGCCTGCGCGTCGCGAACCCGCCGGCGCGCGAAGCGGCCTGGACCAGCGCGGTCCGCTCGTCCTCGGCGAGCCCGGTGACGCTGTCGGCCCCGCCGAGCTGCGTGACCTCGGCGCGCAGGTAGCGCCGCATCGGCAGGTTCGACACGGTGACCACGGGGATCACCGGGGTGGCGGGCGAGGCGCTCGCGGTGCCCTTGAGCTTGGCCAGGTTGCCGAGCGCGTTCATCCGGTCCGGTCCGCTGAGCGACCCCAGGATCCGCTGGCCCGCGTCGGAGAACTCCTTGGCGGTCCACGTGCCCTTCGCGGCCCGAGTCGCGGCGAGCCTGGTGAGCACGTCGTGCCCACCGCCGAGCAGCGCGGCCTCGGCGACCGGGTCGACGGCGACCACGGGCAGCCGCAGTGCGGGCACCGACGTGCCGACGACGTTGAACACCGGGTCCGCGCCCATCGTGTCGTTGACGGCCAGCACCTTGCGTTGCGGCGTCACGGCGAGCTTGAACTGCTCCCTCGTGGCCGGCCACTCCCGCACACCGTCGGCGAAACCACTGGTGAGGGACACGTCGTACAGGCCGGGCTGAACCGCGGTCGCGTTGCCCGCCAGCAGCGGAACCTGCGCGGGCAGGGCGAGTGAGCCGACGATCGACACCGGCGCCGCGAGCTCGACGTCCCCGAGTCCGCGGACGCGTTCGACCGTGGCGAGGTCGATGCCACCGGCACCGGTCGCCGCGAGGAAGTTCGGCTCCACCACGCCGTGGGTCTGCTCGAGGTTCATCGCCGCACCCGGCGTGACAAGGATGTCGTACGCGCCGCGCGCGTTGTCCGCGAGCGCGGCCTCGACGCTGATCCTCGCCTGCTGCCCGAGGGTGGCGACCGCACAACCGGCGAGGATTCCGGCCACGGTCAGCACGACGAACGCGCGATGCTTTTTCCGCACTGAGCTCACTCCCGCTCCGGCCCGGCCGGTGGCGGCGGGTCGCGCCGCCACCGGCGTGGCGTTCCCTACCGGCAGGCCCCGCCGTTGCGAACGGCGACGGTCACGTTCTCCGCGGTGTAGTGAGCGGGCTCGCCGTCACTCACGGCGCCGAACCGCGCCGTGGCGTCGTACTGCACGCAGTTGTTGTAGTAGTGCGAGACGTTCCAGTTGACGTAGACGTCGTGGTTGGAGCACCCGCCGGACTGGCCGTCGCCGGCGTTCTCGAGGCACGCCACCGTGAGGTCGCCCTCGGGGTTGCTGGCCTGGACGTTCCAGCTCGCCCGGCCGCCGTTGGTGGTGCGCTGGTAGTTCGGCTCCGCGTTGACCCACGTGTAGCCGGGCGTCTGCTCCGCCGCGGTCGCGGCGGGTGCGATCAGCACTCCCAGACTCGCGAGCGCCGCGGTGCCTGCTAAGAGAACCTGGACCTTCATGTCTTCTCCCCAGTCGTCGTGCGGACATGCGGGAGATGAGGCGCAACGACGAACAACCGGCACGGCGAGAACGCGCCACCGGTTTCGAGCCCCCCAGCCCCCAGGTGGCCGGTGAGTGAACAGAGCGTCACCACCGGCTACGAGGGCTCATGATTGCTTTCGGCTCGGTCCGAAGTCAAGGAGCGATCAGCGGGTCCAGTACTCGACGTTGCGGAACCTGGCCTCGGAGCTGCCGCTGGTCCCGTAGACGCCGTTCTTGAAGTGCCGCGTCGCGGGTCCCCGGTCGTTCACGGTGAGGGCGAGCTTCTCGTCCGCGAACACCCGGATCTTCCCGGTCTTGGCGTTGTGCGCGATCTTGAGGCTGAACCACTTGTCGTACACGCCGGTCTTGACGACCTCGCCGTTGTAGCGCTTCAACGTCCCGCCGTTCTGGTTGTGCGCGAACAACATGATGTCCGTGGCGGGGGTGCCGCTCGGATGCTTGACGCGCAGGATCTGCGCGATCGACGAGCCGTTGGTGCCCGACTTGATCCACACGTCGGCGCTCCACAGGTGTTCGCCCGTCGTGTACTCCTGCAGCCAGCGCATCTCGGTCCGCGGACTCGTCTTGCTGCCCGGCTCGAACGGCTTGTCCGTCTTCAGGATCTTCATCGTGTGCACGCCGCCGCTGAACGTGTAGCGGTCGCTCACCGGGCGGTCGTACGGACTGTGGATCTTGTACGTGAAGTTCTGCTTCTTCCAGCCCGTCTCGCCCGGCGGCGGGCCGGCGGCGTGGGCCTGGGGTGCGACGAGCAGCGCGGCCATCAGGCCGGTCAGCGTCACGAGGATTCTCATGTTCTTCTCCTTGCACTGAGCAGGGTGTGCAAGGCGGCGTCAGATCATGAAACACGCAATCGCATGGGGGAGTCCAGCCGTCCGATCAGGACGTGGCGTCCGCGGCCCGTCACCGTCCGCGTAGGACCGCCTTCTCGTTTCGGGCCAACCGAGCC
The DNA here is from genome assembly GCF_030269605.1 of Lentzea sp. NBRC 105346. GTDB lineage: Bacteria > Actinomycetota > Actinomycetes > Mycobacteriales > Pseudonocardiaceae > Lentzea. The sequence goes on along the minus strand of NZ_BSTQ01000003.1, from coordinate 347,032 downwards.
AGGTGTGAGCGTCCGCTAACTGAGACGGCGAGTGGCTGACCAGGCAACACGACGGGATACCCAGCGCACTTGGCTGTCACACCCGAATGTCGTGCACATCTCAGGCGACTTACGCCGGTCGAACGTTCGGCTACGCTAACGCGGACGTAACGAACGGTGAGTGTTCGCCGCAATGTCGCTCAGCAGCCCTCAATCGTTACGTGTCAATGACCTAGATCACCCGTTGGAGGGTGTTCCATGGTTTCGCGGCTGTTAAAGTCGCGTCAACACGCGGGCCACCGTCGTCCCGTGCCCAACCTGTTGGTTCGAGGTCTGAGCACGAGGACGTTGTTGTTCTTTGGCGAGGACGACGTAGGAGGTCTGCGCAGTGATCTTCTCCGCCATCCCCGGTCCCCAGGGTCTGTACGACCCTAATGCCGAGCGTGACGCGTGCGGCGTGGCCATGGTGGCCGACATCCAGGGTCGGCGTTCGCACGGAATTGTGAGCGACGCTCTGACCGCGCTCGCCAACCTGGAGCATCGTGGCGCCGCCGGCGCGGAGCCGACCAGCGGTGACGGTGCCGGCATCCTGCTGCAGCTGCCCGACGAGTTCCTGCGGGAGGTCGTCGAGTTCGAGCTGCCCGAACGTGGGCAGTACGCCGCTGGAATCGCTTTCCTGCCGTTTGAGCCCGAAAAGCGTCAGCAGGCGATCGCGAACGCGGAGCGCATCGCCGACGAGGAAGAGCTCGACGTCATCGGCTGGCGTGACGTGCCGGTCGACCCGGAGAAGGCGAACGTCGGACCGACCGCGATGTCGGTCGTTCCGCACTTTTCCATGCTGTTCGTCAAGGGGCGGCGATGTCAGAGCGGCATCGAGCTGGACCGATCGACCTTCGCGCTGCGCAAGCGGATCGAGCACGACGGTGACGTCTACTTCCCGTCGCTCTCCGCGCGCACCATCGTCTACAAGGGAATGCTGACGACGGGCCAGCTGCCCGCGTTCTTCCCCGACCTGCTCGACGAACGGCTGCACAGCGCCATCGCGCTGGTGCACAGCCGGTTCTCCACGAACACCTTCCCGTCGTGGCCGCTGGCGCACCCGTTCCGGTACGTCGCGCACAACGGTGAGATCAACACGGTGCGCGGCAACCGCAACCGCATGCGGGCGCGCGAGGCGCTGCTCGAGTCCGACCTCATTCCGGGCGACCTCGCGCGGCTCTTCCCGATCTGCGACCCCGAGGGGTCGGACTCGGCGAGCTTCGACGAGGTGCTCGAGCTGCTGCACCTCGGTGGCCGCAGCCTGCCGCACGCCGTGCTGATGATGATCCCCGAGGCGTGGGAGAACCACGCCACGATGGACCCGAAGCGGCGCGCGTTCTACCAGTTCCATGCGAGCCTCATGGAGCCGTGGGACGGTCCCGCCTGCGTCACGTTCACCGACGGCACGCTGGTCGGCGCGGTGCTCGACCGCAACGGCCTGCGGCCCGCGCGCTGGTGGCAGACCGCCGACGGGCGGGTCGTGCTCGCGTCCGAGACCGGTGTGCTCGACGTGCCGTCCGACCAGGTCGTGGCCAAGGGGCGGTTGCAGCCCGGCCGCATGTTCCTCGTCGACACCGACGAGGGCCGCATCGTCGAGGACGACGAGTTCAAGTCGCGGCTGGCCGACGAGCTGCCCTACGACGAGTGGGTGCACGCCGGCCTGCTCGACCTGGCCGACCTCGCGGACCGTGAGCACGTCGTGCAGAGCCACGAGTCCGTCATGCGCCGCCAGCTCACCTTCGGTTACACCGAGGAGGAGCTGCGGATCCTGCTCACCCCGATGGCCACCAACGGTTTCGAGCCGATCGGGTCGATGGGCACGGACACCCCGATCGCCGCGCTGAGCCAGCGTTCGCGCCTGCTCTACGACTACTTCGTGCAGAACTTCGCCCAGGTCACCAACCCGCCGCTGGACGCGATCCGCGAGGAGATCGTCACGTCCGTGTCGCGGGTCATGGGCCCGGAGCAGAACCTGCTCAAGCCCGGCCCGGTGTCGTGCCGGCACGTCACGCTCTCGTACCCGGTGATCGACAACGACGAGCTGGCCAAGCTCATCCACATCAACGACGACGGCGACCTGCCCGGCTACGCGTGCACCGTCCTGTCCGGACTGTACGAAGTGGATGGTGGCGGTGAGGCGCTGCGCGCCGCGATCGAGCGCGTGCGGCGGGAGGCGTCCGAGGCGATCGCGAACGGTGCCCGCACGCTCGTGCTGAGCGACCGCGACTCCGACCACCGGATGGCGCCGATCCCGTCGTTGCTGCTCGTCTCCGCGGTGCACCACCACCTGGTGCGCACCAAGGAACGCCTGCGCGTCGCGCTCGTCGTCGAGACCGGCGACGCCCGCGAGGTGCACCACATCGCCGCGCTGCTCAGCTACGGCGCCGCCGCGGTCAACCCGTACCTCGCGTTCGAGACGATCGAGGACCTGATCAGCCAGGGCGCGATCACCGGCATCGAGGCGCACAAGGCGATCCGCAACTACGTCAAGGCGCTCGTCAAGGGTGTCCTGAAGATCATGTCGAAGATGGGCATCTCGACCGTCGGCGCGTACACCGCGGCGCAGATCTTCGAGGCCGTCGGCCTGTCGAACGAGCTGCTCGAGGAGTACTTCACCGGCACGGTCTCCAAGCTCGGCGGCGTCGGACTCGACGTGCTCGCCGAGGAGGTCGCGCTGCGTCACCGCCGTGCGCACCCGGAGAACCCGACGGACCGCGTGCACCGGCGACTGGAGGTCGGCGGCGAGTACTCCTACCGCCGCGAGGGCGAGCTGCACCTGTTCACGCCGGAGACGGTCTTCCTGTTGCAGCACGCGGCGAAGACGCGCAAGCAGGAGGTGTACAAGCGGTACACCGACGAGGTCGAGCGCCTCGCCCGCCAGGGCGGCACGCTGCGTGGCCTGTTCAAGTTCCGCAGCGAGGGCCGCACGCCGATCCCGATCGACGAGGTCGAGCCGGTCAGCTCGATCGTCAAGCGTTTCAACACCGGCGCCATGTCCTACGGCTCGATCTCCGCCGAGGCGCACGAAACCCTGGCCATCGCGATGAACCGGCTCGGCGGCCGGTCGAACAGCGGCGAGGGCGGCGAGGACCGCGAGCGCCTGTACGACCCCGAGCGCCGCTCGCGGGTCAAGCAGGTCGCGAGTGGACGGTTCGGCGTCACCAGCGAGTACCTGGTGAACGCCACGGACATCCAGATCAAGATGGCGCAGGGCGCGAAGCCCGGCGAGGGCGGGCAGCTGCCCGGCTTCAAGGTGTACCCGTGGATCGCGCGCACCCGGCATTCCACGCCGGGCGTCGGCCTGATCTCGCCGCCGCCGCACCACGACATCTACTCGATCGAGGACCTCGCGCAGCTCATCCACGACCTGAAGAACGCCAACGAGCAGGCCCGCATCCACGTGAAGCTGGTCAGCTCCATCGGTGTCGGCACGGTCGCCGCGGGTGTCGCGAAGGCCCACGCGGACGTCGTGCTGATCTCCGGGCACGACGGCGGCACCGGCGCGTCGCCGCTGAACTCGTTGAAGCACGCGGGCACGCCGTGGGAGATCGGTCTCGCCGAGACCCAGCAGACGTTGCTGCTCAACGGTTTGCGCGACCGGATCACGGTCCAGGTCGACGGCGCGATGCGCACCGGCCGCGACGTCGTGGTCGCCGCGCTGCTCGGCGCCGAGGAGTTCGGTTTCGCGACCGCGCCGCTGATCGTCGCGGGCTGCGTCATGATGCGCGTCTGCCACCTGGACACGTGCCCGGTCGGCGTCGCCACGCAGAACCCGGACCTGCGCGCCCGCTACACCGGTCAGGCCGAGCACGTGGTGAACTTCTTCGAGTTCGTCGCGCAGGAGGTCCGGGAACTGCTGGCGGAGCTGGGTTTCCGCACGATCGACGAGGCGGTCGGCCACGCCGAGCTGCTGGACGCCGACGAGGCGATCGAGCACTGGAAGGCCGACGGGCTCGACCTCAAGCCGATCTTCGAGGTGCCCGAGACGCCGTACCAGACGGCCAAGCGCAAGGTCCGCGAGCAGGACCACGGCCTGGCGCACGCGCTGGACCGCACGCTGATCCAGCTCGCCGAGGCCGCGCTGGAGGACGCGCACCCGTTGAAGCTCGAACTGCCGGTGCGCAACGTCAACCGCACGGTCGGCACGCTGCTCGGCGCCGAGGTCACGCGCCGCTACGGCGGTGAGGGCCTGCCCGACGACACCATCCACGTGAAGCTCACGGGTTCCGCGGGCCAGTCGCTCGGCGCGTTCCTGCCGCACGGCATCACGCTGGAGATGGTCGGCGACGCCAACGACTACGTCGGCAAGGGCCTGTCCGGCGGCCGGATCGTCGTGCGCCCGCACGACGACGCCCCGTTCGTCGCCGAGGAGCAGGTGATCGCGGGCAACGTGATCGGCTACGGCGCGACGAGCGGCGAGATCTTCCTGCGCGGCCGGGTGGGTGTGCGCTTCGGCGTGCGCAACTCCGGTGCGCTGCTGGTCGCGGAGGGCGTGGGCGACCACGCGTTCGAGTACATGACCGGCGGACGCGCGGTCGTCCTCGGACCGACCGGCCGCAACGCCGCGGCCGGCATGTCCGGCGGCATCGCGTACGTGCTCGACCTGGATCCCCTGTCGGTGAACCAGGAGATGGTGCAGTTGCAGCGCCTCAACGCCGAGGATCTGCGGTGGCTCAAGCCCGTCGTCGCGAGGCACCACAAGCTGACCGGGTCGGCTGTGGCCGCGTCACTGCTCGGCGACTGGACCCGGCGAGCCGGTGCGTTCACGAAGGTCATGCCCAGCGACTACCAGCGCGTGCTGGACGCGATGCGACTCGCGCGCGCCGAGGGCCGGGACATCGACCAGGCGGTTATGGAGGCGTCCCGTGGCTGACCCCCAGGGCTTCATGAAGTTCACCCGGCAGGACGCTCCGAAGCGCCCGAAGCCGGACCGCCTCGCCGACTGGCGCGAGGTCTACGTCGAGCAGAACCCGAAGGAACGGGACAAGCAGGTCCGCACGCAGGCGACGCGCTGCATGGACTGCGGAATCCCGTTCTGCCACAGCGGAACCGCGGGCTGTCCGCTCGGAAACCTCATCCCCGAGTGGAACGACCTGGTCCGCCGCGGCGACTGGGAGCTGGCGTCCGACCGTCTACACGCGACGAACAACTTCCCGGAGTTCACCGGCCGCCTGTGCCCCGCGCCCTGCGAGGCCGCGTGCGTGCTGGCGATCTCGCCCGACGCCGGCGGTGCCGTCGCGATCAAGCGCGTCGAGGAGACCATCGCCGACGTCTCGTGGGAGAACGGCTATGTCCAGCCGTCGCAGGCGACCGTGTCGTCCGGCAAGCGCGTCGCCGTCGTCGGCTCCGGCCCCGCGGGTCTCGCCGCCGCGCAGCAGCTGACCCGCGCCGGCCACGAAGTCGTGGTGTACGAACGGGATGACCGCCTCGGCGGCCTGCTGCGGTACGGCATCCCCGAGTTCAAGATGGAGAAGAAGGTCCTCGACCGCCGCCTCGCGCAGCTGCGTCGCGAAGGCACGAAGTTCGTCACCGGCTGCGAGGTCGGCGTCGACATCACGGTCGAACAGCTCCGCGCCCAGTTCGACGCCGTGGTCCTGGCCGTCGGTGCCCTGCGCGGCCGCGACGACCGCTCCACGCCGGGCCGCGAGCTCAAGGGCATTCACCTGGCGATGGATCACCTGGTGCCCGCGAACCGCGCCTGCGAGGGGGACGGGCCTTCGTCGCTGTCGGCTGAGGGCAAGCACGTCATCATCATCGGCGGTGGTGACACGGGTGCCGACTGCTACGGCACCGCGACCCGCCAGGGCGCGCTGTCGGTGACGCAGCTGGACCAGTACCCGCAGCCGCCGACCGTGCGCGACGACGAGCGTTCGCCGTGGCCCGTGTGGCCGTGGATCCTGCGCACCTACCCGGCGCACGAGGAGGCGGGCGAGCGCAAGTTCGCCGTCGCCGTCAAGCGGTTCGTCGGCGACGAGCACAGCAACCTCAAGGCGATCGAGCTGCAGAAGGTGCGGGTCGAGAAGGACTCCACCGGTCGCCGCAAGGTTGTCCCGCTGTCCGACGAGGTCGAGACCTTGCCCGCGGACATGGTGCTGCTGGCGATCGGCTTCGAGGGTGTCGAGCACATGCGCCTGCTGGACGACTTCGGCATCCCGCTGACCGCGCGCGGCACCATCGCGTGTGGCTCGGACTGGCAGACGTCCGCGCCGGGCGTGTTCGTGTGCGGTGACGCACACCGCGGCGCTTCCCTTGTGGTGTGGGCGATCGCGGAGGGCCGTTCGGTGGCCAACGCGGTCGACAAGTTCCTCACGGGGTCGTCGAACCTGCCGTCGCCGGTGATCCCGAACCTGCTGCCGCTCGCGGTGGTGTGACTTCCCGTTCCCCGACAACGGCGTCGGGGAGCGGGCTCTACGCCTCGCTGACCTTCCATACCGGGCGGGGTCCCCGGTAGGAGAGGGTTTCGCTGTACACCAGGTTCGTGGTGGTGCTGCCGAACGCGTTCAGCTCGTCCGCCAGCCGTTCGAGGTGTGCCATCGACGTGGCCGCGATCTTCAGCACGTAACAGTCGTCGCCGGTCGTGCGCAGGCACTCGAGGATCTCCGGCCGTTCGTCCAGCAGCTTGTGCAACGGCTCGTGCTGGTATCCCGGGTACTTCAGCCGCACGACCGCGAGCACGGTGTACCCCGCGGCGGCGAGGTCCACATCGGCCCGGTAGCCCTTGATCACGCCGCACGACTCCAGGCGCCGGACGCGTTCGGTCGTCGCCGACGCGCTCAGGTTGACCCGCTTCGCCAGCTCGGTCATGGCGACCCGGCCGTCGTTCTGCAGCTCGATCAGGATCGCCCAGTCGGTCGCGTCGAGATTCTCGGCCATGCGGCCAAACTACCGGGAGATTCGCGGTGCCGAGGCTTGAACGCCGTGAGGAATCCCTTCAGTCCACATAGCCCGCCGCAATAGCCTTGAGCTGTGCGAATAGGCGTGAACATTCCGAACTTCGACACCGACCCCGGTCGGCTGCGCGACCAGGCGCAGGCCGTCGAGGGGCTCGGCTTCGACCTGTTGATGATGTCCGACCACGTCGTGGTGACGCCGGACGTCGCCGCGCAGTACCCGGCACCGTTCTACGAGCCGTTCACGACGCTCGCGTACGTGGCGGGCATGACCGAGCGCATCCAGCTCGGCACGACCGTGCTCATCGTGCCGTACCGGCACCCGCTGCTGACCGCGCGGATGGCGGCGAACCTCAACGACCTCAGCGGCGGGCGACTCGTGCTCGGCGTCGGCGTCGGGTGGGCCCGGCAGGAGTTCGAGGCGCTGGGGATTCCCTTCGAGCGCAGGGGAAGGATCACCGACGACCACCTCGGCGAGATCAGGAAGGCCTGGCAGGACGAGGGTTACCGGGCCGGGCACATCCCGATCTGGGTCGGCGGCAACAGCGACGCCGCCATCGCCAGGGCGCGCCGGATCGGCGACGCGTGGCACCCGTTGCACTTCACCATGCCGTGGCTCGAGGAAAGGCTGGACGGCGGACCGTTCGTGCCGCGGATCAAGTTGCGGCTCAACGGAAAGCGCGAGCAGGCCGGCGAAGGAACGATCGAAGAAGTGCTGGACGACCTGAACGAACTGGGGCGGCTGGGCGCGGAGACCGTCGTGCTCGACCCGGTCGACTTCTCCGACATCGAGACGATCGCGGAACACCTGGGGAGGAAGTCATGACACCGGAGGACGAGCGGTTTCTGCGCCGCGCCATCGAGCTGGCGAAGCACGGACGGGAAACGGGCGAGGCGCCGTTCGGCTCGCTGCTGGTCGGGCCGGACGGGCAGGTTCTCGCCGAAGCGTGGAACACCGTGCTGGGGGACAAGGACATCAGCGCGCACCCCGAGCTGAAGATGGCCCGCTGGGCGGCGCGTGAGCTGGACGCCGAGACCGCGGCGAAGACCACGATGTACACCAGCACGCAGCCGTGCGCGATGTGCGCCGGTGGGCTCGCCCGGTCCGGGCTCGGCCGGGTCGTGTACGCGCTGTCCGCCGAACAGTTCGTGGAGCTCACCGGGTTCCAGGGATTTCCGGAACCACGGCAGGAGGGCCCCGCCCTGCTGGACGAGGCCCGCGTGCCGATCGACGGGTACTACTGAACGGCGTGACGTAACACCACGACTCCATTCGAGACCGTGGTTCTCGGCCGTTTCGTTGCGGCTGCGCGGATCACGTCGGTTGAATCCGCGCATGCGACAGCTCCGGCCGTTCGAGCGCGGCATGCCGTTCACCAGGGTCAACTGGGCGTGCCACCTCCGGGGAGGTGTCGACCGCGACCTGCTGGCCACGGCGTTCGACCACGTCGTGGCGACGCAGCCGGTGCTGCGCACGCGGCTGTCCGGCCGGGACCACCTGTTCGTGGGCGCCGAACCACCGCGGCTGGAGGTCTCCGGCGTGTCGCCGCAGGAGGAGGCGGCGACCGCGTTCGACGGACCGCTGGTGCGCGCGGCACTGTGCACCAGCGGTGACGAGGACGTGTTCGTGCTCGGCATCGAGCACCTCGTCGCCGACGGCCGCTCCGCGTTCATGGTGCTGAACTGGATCTGGGAGGCCTACACCGCGCTGGCCGAGGGGTGTCCGGCGCCGGTGCCGCCCGAGGCGGCACTGGTCTCACCGCTCGACCTTCTTTCTACTGTGGACGAAGCGTACGTGGCGAAGCGACGGGCGTCGGCGGTGGACGTCGCGCACGTCCCGTTCGCACCCGAGACCGGTTCGCGGACCGAGCTGTCCCGGACGCGGCTCGACGAGCGGACCACCGGCCTGCTGGCGGCCCGCGCCAAAGCCGAGGGCGTCACGATGCACGGCGTGATCGCGGCGGCTTTGCTGCTCGCCGCCCGCGCCGAGATGCCCGCCACCGGAGCAATGCCGCTCGGACTGTTCACCGGTGTGGACCTGCGTACCCGGCTCGCACTCCCCGCGAACGCGGTGGTCAACAACGGTGGCTGGTTCGTCGACACCATCGCGGTCGAGCGGGCCGGCGATCCGCTCCGGCTCGCGGACGGCATCACGCGGCGGCTGCGGGCTGCCGTCGACGAGGGCGTGCCGGAGCTGGAGCTGCGGGGGTTCGCCGAGACGCTCGTCGACCCCGGTTACGTCCGCGGCGTCACGTTGATCACCAGCAACATCGGCGTGGTGACGCCGCCGAGGCTGCCGGCCGGGCTGGAGATGACCGACCTGTGGACGGGGATGGTGGTGCCGGACCGGCCGCGGCCACCGGTCGAGCACGGGCCGTTCTCGGCGAACGCGTTGACGTTCGACGGTCGGCTGCACGTCGGGATTCTGCACCGGCCGGACTGTTTCGGGTATCGGCAGGTGCGGCGCATGCTCGACCATGTCGCGGCGACGCTCACTGAACTGGCCGGATGAGACGGCTCCGCGACCGGGGCGAGCCCCGAGGCTGTCGAGCCGGGTTGGAGATGACCGACCTGTGGACGGGGCCGTTGTCCGCGAACGTGTTGACGTTCGACGGTCGGCTGCACGTCGGGATTCTGCACCGGCCGGACTGTTTCGGGTATCGGCAGGTGCGGCGCATGCTCGACCATGTCGCGGCGACGCTCACCGAACTGGCCGCATGAGACGGCTCCGCGACCGGGGCGAGCCCGGTCGCGGAGCCTCTTTCAGATCCGTCAGTTGAGGAACTGACCCCGGACCGCGCCACCGCCGAACGTCGCGGTGTGCAGGTTCGAGTAGAAGTTCTGCGGGTTGGCCTTCAGGTCGTTGACGACCGCCTTGTCCACATTGGACACGGTGCCCGCGACCGCGAAGACGGTCTCCGGGACGGCCGTGCCGAAGAAGGTGATCTTCACCGGGCCGTTCTGGCCGGCGGCACCCTGGTGCACGTGGCCCAGGGTGGGCGCCTCGATGTTCACCCACGCCAGGGAGAAGTCGACCGCGGAACCGTTGGGCTGCACGAACGTGATGGCCTGACCGTCGGGGTCACCGACCTTCGGGCCGTTGGGGGCCGGGACCTCCTGCGCGCCGTTGGAGAACGCACGCAGGCGGCCGCCCTTGATGATGTCGAGCGGGTTGACGCGGTTGCCCAGCTTCTTCAGCTGGCCGCGGACCGCGCCGCCGCCGAACTCGGTGCTGTGCAGGTTCACGTAGAACCCGGCCGGGTTCTTGACGATCTCCTGCGCGAGCGCCGCGTCCACGATCACCTGGCCGGCGGCGGAGGTGACGGTCTCGGGCATCGGGGTGCCGAAGAACGTGACCTTCACCGGGCCGTTCTGGCCCGCCGCACCCTGGTGGATGTGGCCGAGCGTGAGCTGCGAGGTGTTCTTCCAGGCGGCGGAGAACGTGATCCGGTCGCCCTTCACCTCGACGAGCGCGCGGGCGGAGGCGTCCTTGTCACCGACCGGCGCGCCATTCGGGGCCGGCACCTCCTGCTTGCCGTCGAGCGCGGCCTCCAGGTACACCGGCTGACCCTTCGCCGGCGCCGGCTTCGGCTTCTCCGGCTGGGTCGGCTGGGTCGGCGGCTGCGTACCACCGTGGTCACCGTGACCGCCGCCGGCCGCCTTGGTGGCGGTGGGGTTCTTGGCGTTGCCACCGGTTTCGATGTTCAACGTGGGACCGTCGGCGGTGAAGTTCTGGAACGCCGACCCTCCCTTGTCGACGACCACGCGCACCTCGATCGGTGTGCCCTTCTGTGGTCGTACCGTGAATGTCTTCGTGTCACCCTTCTTGGCGCCGTCGAGGCAGCGGCCTTCGAGGGTGTCCGCGGCGCACAGCGTCGCGGTGTAGTCGCCGTTCTGCTTGATGGTGACGGTCACGGGCTCGGGCTTCGGCTGCGCCACGGCACTCGTCGCGGGAACGAGGAGCGCGAACGCGGCGCCGAGGACGGTGGTGAGGACCACCTTGTTGGCTGGCATGGGTTTCAGCTCCAGGAGCTAGTCATCGAGTGGCGGACCGACGCCCCATACACGCAACGAACCGGTGGTCCGGTTCAACAAACTTTTTATCGAACCTAATGACCTCTGCGAACGTGTTGTCCTCGGAACAGGTCCGCGAAGGGATGGAACATGCGTACACGGATGGGACTGCTCGCCGCACCGTTACTGCTGCTCGCCGCGTGTGGTGGCGGGCAAACGGAACAGCAGCCGCAGGCACAACCAGAACAACAGGCCACCGTGAAGGTCGCGCAGACCGACCTCGGGCCGGTCCTCGTCGACCAGGCCGGCCGCACCCTGTACGCGTTCACCAAGGACGAGAACAAGTCCAGCGCGTGCGACGCCGACTGCATCGCGGTCTGGCCGGCGCTCACCAGCAAGTCCAAAGTGGTCAGTGGTGACGGCGTGGACCCGAACCTGGTGAAGCAGGCCGAGGGCAGCTCGCAGGCGGTGTACGGGAAGTGGCCGCTGTACTACTACGTCGGCGACGCGGTCGCGGGCGACATCAACGGCCAGGGCGTGGACGAGGAGTGGTTCCTCGTCGCCCCCGATGGAAAACTCGTGAAGAAATCCGCGTGACCGGTTCTAGCCTGGCCTGATGTTCAGCGAACTGACTCAGGCCGGGCAGACCCGGCGGATGCGGCGGCTCGTGCTCGGCGCGTTGGTCCAGTACGACCTGCCCGTGACCCGGCTGACCCCCATGGGCGGCGGCTGGAACACGACATTTCGCGTCGATGCGGGCGAGCGCTACGTCATGCGCGTGCAACGCGAGGACGGCGCCACGCCGGAGCAGCTCAGGTCGGAGATGACCTGGCTGAGACGGTTGCGCCACGACACCGACCTCGGGGTGCCCGATCCGGTGCCCACGAGGGACGGCGACCTGGTCGCGGTCGCCGGTGACCCGCTCGTGCCCGGTGAACGCGGCTGCGTGCTGTACCGGTGGGTCGAGGGCCGGTTCCTCGACCGCTCACTGACGCCGGCCCACCTGTACGAGGTCGGCGTGCTGATGGCCCGGCTGCAGGAGCACGGCGCCACGATGGCGCCCCTCGCACGCCCGGCGCCCGACTTCCTCACCGAGCGGGCCGCGGAACTGGTGCGTGCGGCGCACTCCGCGGAGGGCGCCAAGCTCGTCGCCACCGCGATGGCGCGGATCGCCCGCACCAAGGAGGCACTCGGCACCGGCCCGGACGCGTACGGGCTCATCCACGCCGACCTGCACTACGAGAACTTCCTCTTCCACGGCGCGGAGGCGCGGGCGATCGACTTCGACGACTGCGGCTACGCCCACTTCGCCTACGACCTCGCGGTCACGATCTTCGAACTGCGCAGCGGTTCCGGGCTGCGGGACCGGGAGAAGCTGCAGGACGCGGTGCGCGCCGGCTACCGGTCCGTTCGCCCGCTGCCGCCGGACGAGGCGATCGAGGACCTGATCATGTTGCGGCGTCTGCAGCTGGCGCTCTACATGGTCGAGCACCGCGACGAGCCGATGTTCCGCTCGAAGTGGTCCGACGAGCTGGAGTGGTGCCTGAAGAAGCTCGCTACGGCGTGATCCGGCGCGTGCCCGGCAGGTGCTTGACGCCCCAGTCCGCCATCGCGTCCACGACCCGGCCGAGCTCGCGGCCCGCCCGCGTGAGCCGGTAGACGGCCCGCGGCGGGTGCTCGCTGTACAGCTCGCGTTCCACGATGCCCGCCTGTTCCAGCTTCTTGAGCCGGTCGGCCAGGGTGTTGGTCGGGATGTGCTCGCCGCTGCTCAGGAAGTCGCCGTAGCGCAGCTCGGGAGCGGCCAGCAGATCGCGCACGATCAGCAACGACCACTTGTCTCCGACGATGTCCAACGTGTTCGCCACCGCGCAGTCCGAACGCACGACTTGCATGTTACAAGTGACGGGCATAACTTGTCACTTGCAATCGACAAGTGAGGGGTGCGTCATGATCGCTGGACTGTGGTTCATCGCCGCCTTCGTCGCCGGGGCGCTCGGCTGGTTCCAGACCGAGGGGACCGAGCCGCCGATCGTGCTCGGGGTCGCCGCGGGCCTGCCGCCGCTGGCCGTGCTGGCCGCGTTGCGGTGGTCGCCGCGCTTCAACCAATGGGTCGGCACGCGTGACCACGGCCTGTTGATCAACCTTCAGGCGTGGCGGATCGGCGGGTTCGTCTTCGTCGCGCTGTGGGCGCAGGGGCTGCTGCCCGCCGGGTTCGCCCTGCCTGCGGGAATCGGGGACGTGGCGATCGCGACGACGGCGCCGTTCGTGGCGAAGTACGCGCCGACCGGCAGGATCTTCACGCTCTGGACGGCCCTCGGGATCCTCGATCTGGTCACCGCCGTGAGCCTCGGCATCGCGCACGGCCTCACGGACCCGGCGATGGCGATCGTGAGCCGTTTGCCGCTCAGCCTGATCCCGACGTTCGGCGTGCCATTCCTCCTCGTGGTCCATCTGCTGTCACTTCGCACGGCGCGAACGGCCAAGAGCGATATGCTCGATGTGAGCTGCGTCACAACTGTCTAGGAGGCCGGCCATGGTCGGTACGAAGACGCATTTCTCGAAGCACATCGCGCCATGCGGGCGGCAGGCCGAAGGGGACCACCACCGCGATGACGACGACGCGGGGTTCGTGGTCGACGACCTGATCTGGGACTGCGGCTGCCGCCAGATCCGGCACGCCTTCCACGACGGGAGCATGCGGGTCCAGACCGTCCGGCACGACGGCAAGATCCTCGCCGACGAGCACAGCGGCGATCACGAGGCTTGACGCCATGGCCCAGTTCCACAACGTCGTGATCGTCGGCGGCGGTGGTGCGGGACTGCGCGCCGCCGTCGCCGTCGCGGAGGCGAACCCGCTGCTGAGCGTCGCGATCGTGTCGAAGGTCTATCCGATGCGCAGCCACACCGTGTCGGCCGAAGGTGGCGCGGCCGCCGTCATCGCCGAGGACGACAGTCTCGACGAGCACGCCTACGACACGGTGTCCGGCGGCGACTGGCTCGTCGAGCAGGACGCCGTCGAGGCGTTCGTCCAGGAGGCGCCGCGCGAGCTGCTCCGCCTGGAGCACCAGGGCTGCCCGTGGAGCCGCAAACCCGACGGGCACATCGCCGTCCGGGCGTTCGGCGGCATGAAGAAGAAGCGGACCTGGTTCGCCGCCGACAAGACCGGGTTCCACCTGCTGCACACGCTGTTCCAGAGCGCACTGTCCTATCCGGACATCGTCCGGTACGACGAGTGGTTCGTGACCAAGCTGCTCGTGGACGACGGGCGCGTGCACGGCGTCGTGGCGATCGAGCTGGCCACCGGCCGGATCGAGACGATCATCGCGAACGCCGTCATCGTGTGCAGCGGCGGCTGCGGGCGGGTGTTCCCGTTCACCACCAACGCGAACATCAAGACCGGCGACGGCATGGCGCTCGCGTACCAGGCGGGCGCGCCGCTCAAGGACATGGAGTTCGTCCAGTACCACCCGACCGGCCTGCCGTTCACCGGCATCCTGATCACCGAGGCCACCCGCGCCGAGGGCGGCTGGCTGCTGAACAAGGACGGCTACCGCTACCTGCAGGACTACGATCTCGGCAAGCCCACGCCCGAACCCGTGCTGCGCAGCATGGAGCTCGGGCCGCGCGACCGGCTCTCCCAGGCGTTCATGCACGAACACGCCAAGGGCCGCACCATCGAGACGCCGTACGGCCCGATCGTGCACCTCGACCTGCGGCACCTCGGCGCGAGCGTGATCGACTCGAAGCTGCCGTTCGTGCGCGAGCTGTGCTCGAAGTACCAGAACATCGACCCGGTCAAGGAGCTCATCCCGGTCCGCCCGGTCGTGCACTACATGATGGGCGGCATCCACACCGACATCGACGGCGCCACCCCGCTCGAAGGTCTTTACGCCGCAGGGGAAGTCGCGTGCGTGTCGATCAACGGCGCCAACCGGCTGGGCTCCAACTCGCTGCCCGAGCTGCTCGTCTTCGGTGCCAGGGCGGGGAAAGCGGCCGCGGAGTACGTGCAGTCGCTGCAGACCGGGCCACGTTCCGTCGTCTACAAGCAGGGTGACGACGAGGAACGCCGCCTGCGGCACGAGCTGGGCAGGCATGACGACGGCACCGAGCGGATCGCGGACATCCGCACCGAGATGCAGTCCACAATGGAGGAAGGCGCCGGCATCTACCGCGACGGGAACTCGCTGGAGAAGGCCGCGGTGAAGCTGCACGAGCTGCGCGAACGGTTCGAGCGCGCGGCGATCGACGACCACAGCAGCACGTTCAACACCGAGATCGTCGCCATGCTGGAGCTGTCGTGCATGCTCGACGTAGCGCAGAGCATCGTGGCGTGTGCCTTGCAGCGCACCGAGTCCCGTGGCGCACACCAGCGCACCGACCATCCGATGCGCGACGACGAGAAGTTCCTCGCGCACTCGCTGGTGCACCGGCAGCCGGACGGGTCCGGCCGCGTCGGCTACCTGCCGGTGACGATCACCCGCTGGCCGCCCGGCGAACGCGTGTACGGGAGGTAGTCCATGAGCACCATCACCATGGAGGTCACGCGTTATCGGCCGGGGGAGGACTCCGAGCCGACCGTGCAGTCGTACGAGGTGCCGCTGCGCAAGGAGTGGGCGGTCCTCGACGGCCTCAACCACATCAAGGACCACCTCGACGGCACGCTGTCGTACCGCTGGTCGTGCCGGATGGGCATCTGCGGCAGCTGCGGCATGACGGTCAACGGCAGGCCGGTCCTATCGTGCGCCAGCTTCCTCGTCGACTACGCGCCGGGCCCGGTGCGCGTCGAGCCGCTGCGCAACTTCCCGGTGATCCGCGACCTCGTCGTGGACATCAGCGACTTCATGGAGAAGCTGCCGCGGGTCAAGCCGTGGCTCATCGCCGATCCGCCGGAGGAGGGGGAGTTCCTGCAGACGCCCGAGGAGATGGACGAGTACAAGAAGTACAGCATGTGCATCAACTGCATGCTGTGCTACTCCGCCTGCCCGGTCTACGCGCTGGAGCCGGAGTTCCTCGGGCCGGCCGCGATCGCCCTGGGGCAGCGGTACAACCTCGACTCGCGCGACCACGGCGCCGAGGACCGCCGTGACGTGCTGGCGTCGGCTGAGGGCGCGTGGGCGTGCACGTTCGTCGGCGAGTGCAGCACCGCGTGCCCCAAGGGCGTCGACCCGGCGGGCGCGATCCAGCGGTACAAGCTGACCGCCGCGGTCGCCGCGATGAAGGACTTCCTGATGCCGCGAGGAGCCCGGCGATGACCGCGTACCGGCAGCACATCCCGTTGTTCTGGTGGCTGCGCCAGTGGTCCTACCTCGTGTTCGTGCTGCGCGAGCTGTCCAGCGTCTTCGTGGCGTGGTTCGTGGTGTATCTGCTGATGCTGGTGTCCGCGATCGGCGACGGCACGTATGCGGACTTCCAGGCGTGGAGCGGGCACGGCTGGGTGCTCGTGCTCAACGTCGTGGCGCTGGCGTTCCTGCTGCTGCACGCCGTCACGTGGTTCGCGCTGGCGCCGCGGGCGATGGTGGTGCCGCACGTGCCGCCGTGGGTGGTGCTCGTCGCGCACTACCTGGCGTGGATCGTGCTCTCGGCCGGCGTGGCCTGGGTGGTGTTGCTGCGATGAAGCGCTCGCCGGAACCCCTGGTGTGGCTGGCGTTCAGCGGCGGCGGGATGGCCGCGGCGCTGCTGGTGCCGGTGCTGCTGTTCCTGTTCGGCCTGGCGTTCCCGCTCGGGTGGATCGAACCGCCGTCGGAGGAGCACCTCGTCGCCCTGGTGCGGCACCCGATCACGAAACTGGTGCTGTTCGGGCTCTGCGCGCTCGGGCTGTTCCACTTCGCCCACCGGTTCCGCTACACGCTCTACGACGGGCTGAAGCTCAAGCGGTTCGCGGTGCTGATCGCGGCGGTCTGCTACGGCGCGGCCGTCGTGGGCTCGGTCGCCTCGGCGATCGTTCTACTTTCCGTATAACCCCCCTGCGGCCCCACAACTCCTCCTGCTGTGGGGCCGCGGCATGCCGCGTCAGCCGACGCCGTTCCGCAGTGCTCGGCCGCACGGAACAGTTCGAGCGCACATTTGCCGGGGTTGAAATCACGTTGTGCACGTTCAGTATGCGGACCCTGCACGACCAGTCAAGAGTGCCTTTCAGCAGCGCTATTCAGTCGTTAAGCTGTGCTTTACGCGGTCTGGAGTGGATACCGCCGGTCGCGACCTGCAGGTGCGGGAGGCTGAAGTGAAAGGCCACGAAATAAAGCTGGGCGACACCCTCTCCTACCTCATCGAGCGTGAGGGTTACAGCAGAAATCGACGACCGATCCTCGACGCGCTGGGCATCAGTCCGGCCGCCCTGTCGCAGTACACGCGCGACCAATCCCGGCCGAGCCTGCAGAACCTCGTCGCGCTCGCCGCGTTCTTCAACGTGACGCTGGACTACCTGGTCTACGGCGAACCCACGGGTACCGCGGTGGACCACGGCCCGCTGGCGCGGTACGTCGAACACGCGCTCAACGACATCCAGGCCAAGGCGAGCAGGCACTCCGACCTCGTCGCGCGGCTCGGCAGGCTGCTGGCGGAAGGCATCGACGCCACCGCTACCAGGCTCGAGACGTCCGCGGGGGCGGGGCTCGTGCTCGACGACGAGATCCAGCGGCTGGAACGCCACTGCGTGCACGCCGACATCATGCCGCTCAACCTGGCGTTCAACGTGATCAGCATGGACGACGGCGACGCGGCGCCCGGCCAATTCCTCCAAGTGGTCGCGGAGAACCTGGGAAAAGGGTGCACGTACCGCTTCCTGTTGCCCGGACGGCCGGGTGAGCACACCGATGTCGTCAATCGCTTCGAGTCGCTGCTCAGCAAGCGCATCGGCCGCGACTACGTTCGGCAGAACTGTGTTTTCCGGCGAACGGACCAACCGGTGCTGGCAGGTGCCGCGATCTACCGGTTGGACCTCGAGGGTCTCAACGCCCAGGAACCCATGCTTTATGAGCAGTTCTCGAGCTATGTCGACGAAGAGGGGCGGCTCGGTTATGTCGTGCGCCCCAACAACGAATCCAACGCCGACATGCTGGTCAGCCGGGCGCAACTGGGGCGCGTCGAGGAGGCATTTGAGACGTTGTGGGCGGGTGCCGGAAGATTGTAGCTAGCGCTACTCCATTCGAGTGGCCTACTCTCTGTTCCCGTGCGGACTCGTGGAGTCGTGGCGGCGAGGGTCGTTTGGGTTCGCTCCCACCCGAATGCTGAGCGAGTGTGGATCGCTGACGTCGACTGGGGCCGGGAGGAACCGGTCCAGGTGGTGTTCGGCGGCCCGCCCATCGTGGCGGTGAACGACGTTGTGCCGTTCGCGCCACCCGGCTCATTGCTGCCCAACGGAAAGAAGATGCGCAGGCGGAAGTACCGCGGCGAGGTGTCGAACGGCATGTTCTGCAGCCTCGCCGAGCTCGGCTGGGATCCCCAGGGCCCGGACGAGGTCGTTCTGCTGCGCTCGGACCTGGTGCCCGGCACGTCGCTGGACCACGTGCGGTGGCGGCTCGTCGTACGCGAGCCCTGCCCGCGGGCGCAGCTGATCCGGATGGCGCACGCGCGCAGACTTCTGGGGCAGGCGAGCTGATGCGGACCTGGGGGGAGGTCCGCACGTGGATGTGGGAGATCGCGGAGACGGACTCGCGGCGGCTGCCGATGGCGCATTTGTGCGACAGCGTGCTGGACAGCGGCGTCGCGGACCTGTTGTTCGTCAACACGTCCATGCACGACCTGCTCGTGGCGGACCGTGAGCCCGAGAACTGGACCGGTGCGGGCGTCGTGCAGGTGCACCTGCTCCCCGATCTCGTGCGCATCCACCACCTGAGCACGACGGGCCGGCGGGAGCAGATCGACGCCGACCCGGAGCGCATCGTTGGGCTGTTCTGGCGCTTCGTCATGGAGAAGTTCGGCATCCGGCCAATGGGCCGAACGGGTGTAGGCGGCTAACGGGTTCGCTCGAACGGCCGACCCTCAGGGTGACAGCCAAGGGGGCGACCATGACCAGCACTGTGTTGAAAACCGGATTCGACAGCGAGTTCCTCGGTACCACCACCGGAATCCCGGAGCTCTCCGCCGCCAAGAAGGCCGACGCGGTCGTCGTCGACGGCAGCGAAGTGATCGACTACACCCACTTCTCGCTCACCCTGAGCCGGACGCGCAAGTTCGCGATCTGGGTGGCGTGGAACGTCGACGGGGGCGCGCTCAAGGCGTTGAGCCGCAGCAACATCCCGTTCGTCAAGGACCCGCGGGTGCCGGACGAGTTCCAGGTCGGTGACGAGCTGTACCGCGACAACCGGCTCGACCGCGGGCACATCGCGCGGCGCGCGGACCTGTGCTGGGGTGCGGCGGCGCAGGCGAAGAAGGCGAACCGGGACTCGTTCTTCTTCACCAACATCACGCCGCAGATGGACGACTTCAACCAGAGCACCAAGCAGGGCCTGTGGGGGCGGCTCGAGGACGCGGTGCTGGCGGACGTCGACGTGGACGACCTGAAGATCAGCGTCTACGGCGGCCCGGTGTTCAACGCCGACGACCGGGTGTTCCGCGGGGTCGCGATCCCGCGCGAGTTCTGGAAGGTCATCGCGTTCGTGGTCGACGACCGGCTGCACGCCAGCGCGTTCCTGCTGACCCAGAACCTGGTGCTCGCCGAGGCGCTCGACCTCGACGAGTTCCGCACGTTCCAGGTGGCGCTGACCGAGATCGAGGCCCGGACCGGGTTCACCTTCCCGGACGCGCTGAAGGCCGCGGACACCGTCGGCGTTCAGCTCCTCGAACAGGTCGAGCGGCAGCCGCTGGACAGCCTGTCCGACATCCGCTGGTGACATGGGGGAGCTTTCCAAGCGCTGACCGCTTGGAAAGCTCCCCCCATAGCTATTCGGCCGGGACGCTCACCTTCCGGATGTGACTGACGAGGAAGTCCCGTGCGTCGCCGCCGGGTTCGATCTGGGCGGTGAGGTTGCCCGCGGCGTGCGTGACCGGCGTGATCACGTGCTGGACCGTCCGGCGCGGCCCGTTGGCGTAGCGGATCTCCACTCTCGAAGACGTCACGAGCGCCTCGGCCAGCAGCAGCACCTCGGCGTCCGCCAGGAAGATCGACTGGTCGCGCAACAGCCGGGCGTTGCTCAGCCGGGGCGACTCGCGTGTGGCCGGCGGAGGGCGTTCCTGCTCGACGAGCCGCGTCGCGAGCTTGGTGATCTCCTCGTCGGTCAGCTCCCGGTGCCACGACCGGTCGCCGCTGGGCCGCGGTCCGCGCCCGCTCGCCCGTTCCGGCTCGACTCGCTCCACAATGGACTGACCCTGCGCGTCGACGTTCGTTGGCGCGTATCCCGCCGCGCGCAGTGCGGCGAGCGTGTCCGGCACGGGTTTCGCCGACGCCAGCACGGTCGGCGAGAGGAAGCGCAACCCCAGTGTCTGCAGCGAACGATGGCGGGTGATCTCGGCCAGCAACGGGTCCTCGCCGCGCACACAGCAGCCGACCGCGGTCACGGTCAGCTGACCGTGCCGCCGCGCGACGTCGCGCACGAGGTGCGCCAGCGGTTGCGGAACCTCGCCGACGTCGCCGAGGTCGGCCAGCACCTCGTCCGCCGTCATGCCGATGTCCAGCGCCCGCCGCACGCTCGCCGGAGAGAACCGCCAGATCGACGCGATGTCGCGTTTCTCGGCGTCCGCAACGAGATCGAGCAACGCGCTGAGCTCCGCGGCCGGCACCCCGTTCACCACGGCCGTGAGGTCCGCCTGGAACTTGGCCGTGCGGCTCGCCTCCGGGAAGAGGCGCTCCGCGAGGTCGCCGAGCTCCTCATCGGTGGCTTTCCCGAGCTCGGTCAGCGCACCACGGGCGATCAGTCCCAGCGACTCGGCCTCCGCGATGGCCGCCGCGGTGGCGAGCCCGTCGTGCAGCGCGGGCCGCAGCCACGTGAGCTCCTCGGTCACCTCACGGGTGTCCGCCGCGGCCTGTCCGTCCGGGATCCCGGCGAACCGCTCGACGACCGCCCTGCGGATCAACGCACCCTGGTCGCCGGGGTGGTCGAGCAACGCCGACCGCGGTTTGTCCGTCGCGGGCTGCCAGTTCATCCGCCGCCACGCCGGGACGAGCGCCGCGAGCCGGCGTCCGGGATGCGCTTGGCGCCACTCGTCGCCCTTGGCGGTCGGCAGTAACCGGTCCTGGTGGCTCGCGATGCCCAGCAGCTGCGCCTCGACCGCGAGCTCTAGCCAGAACCGGATCTCGGTCTCACTCGCCTGCATCGCGGTGGCGGCCCGGCGCACCTCGCGCGTCCCCACGCCACCGCTGTACCGGCGGGCACCGAACGGCTCGGCGACGCAGTGCTCCACCAGCCGCGTCACACCATCCACTGTGGACAGTGCGGCGGCGACGCCGCTCGCATGCTCGTCGTCCTTCAGTTCCGGCTTCGGCGGGCGGGGCGTGATCCGCCCCTTCGCGGCGCCTTCCGCCTTGAGCGAGTTGACCATCCGCAACGTGCCGTCGTCCGGCCACACGAGCGCCCGCGCGCTCAGCTCCGCCAGCGCGCGCTCGAACTCCTCGGCCGGGCAGTCCAGCATCCGGCACACGGTGTCCTGTGCGGCGTGCTCGCCGAGGCTCACGACGGCGCCGAGCACGTCCAGCGCGCCCTGGTCGAGGGTGGCGACGGCGGCGCGGACGGAGTCCGGGGCGGTGAGCTCTTCGGCGAGGTCCTTCAACGACCTCAGATACCGGTCCGCGACGTCGCGCCGGTGCAGCAGGAGTGCGGTGACCTCATCGGGTTCGAGACGGAGCAGCCAGGTCGCGAGCGTGGTTTTCCGGCGTCCCATGTCATCCGAGTATGGCCAAACGATCTTTCCGAAGACACGATGTCCACCCGATGGGTGAAGGCCATCCGTGCTCGTAGGCTTTGTGGGTGACGTTCACGGGCTTCGGCGAGTACGCCATCGACTTCTTCGACGGCTTGGAACAGGACAACTCCAAGGCGTACTGGGACGACAACAAGGAGACCTACCAGCGGGACGTTCGGGCGCCCATGGAGGCTCTGCTGGCGGACCTGGCCGACGAGTTCGGGCCGGGCAAGGTGTTCCGGCCCTACCGGGACGTCCGGTTCAGCAAGGACAAGACGCCGTACAAGAACCACTGTGGTGGCGTGGTCGAGGCCGGGCGCGGTGGTGGCGCGTACTACGTCCAGGTCGGTCCGGCCGGGATGCTCGTCGGTGGCGGGTCCTTCGCGATGGCGTCCGATCAGGTCGCCAGGTACCGGACGGCGGTCGCCGAGGAGATCCACGGAGAGGCGTTGCGCAAGATCATCGCCAAGCTCGTCAAGGCGGGGTGGACTCTGGCGGGGGAGCAGCTGAAGTCGAAGCCCCGTGGGTTCGACGCGGACCACCCGCGGATCGATCTGCTCCGGCACAAGTCCATCTACGTTCACCGTACGTGGCCGCCCGATGACGCTCTGCACGAGCGCAAGTGCATCGACCGGGTGCGCAAGGCGTGGCGGCAGGTGCGGGACTTCAACGAGTGGTGCGCCGATCACGTGGGCGTGTCCGAGGGCAAATGGTGAACGCTGAGCGACACTCCGGCCACTAACCGAAGGATTCTCCGCGACCTCGCCCGAATGTTCGAAGATTACCGCCGGGTAGTTCGGGATCGGTCCAGCAACGGGGACTAGTCTCTGCAGACGTGAGTCGACGCGCAAAGATCGTCTGTACCCTCGGGCCGGCCACGGGCACCCCGGAAAAGGTGCGTGACCTGGTAGCGGCCGGTATGGACGTCGCCCGGATGAACTTCAGTCACGGCAGCCACGCTGACCACAAGCAGGTCTACGACATGGTCCGCGCGGCAGCGGACGAGTCGGGCCGCGCGGTGGGCATCCTGGCCGACCTGCAGGGGCCGAAGATCCGCCTCGGGCGGTTCGCCGCGGGTCCTGTCGACTGGAACACCGGTGACATCGTCCGGATCACCGTCGAGGACGTCGAGGGCACGCACGACCGCGTGTCGACGACGTACAAGGAGCTCGCGAAGGACGCCAAGGTCGGCGACCGGCTCCTCGTGGACGACGGCAAGGTCGGTCTGGTCGTCATCGACGTCGAGGGCTCCGACGTGGTCGCAGAGGTCACCGAGGGTGGCCCGGTCAGCAACAACAAGGGCCTCAGCCTGCCCGGCATGGACGTGTCCGTGCCGGCGCTCAGCGAGAAGGACATCGAGGACCTGGAGTTCGCGCTCCACCTCGGCGTGGACTTCATCGCCCTGTCCTTCGTGCGCTCGCCCGCGGACATCGACCTGGTGCACCAGGTGATGGACCGCGTGGGCCGGGGCCGCCTGCCGGTCATCGCCAAGATCGAGAAGCCGGAGGCGGTCGACAACCTCGAGGCGATCGTGCTGGCGTTCGACGGCGTGATGGTCGCCCGCGGTGACCTGGGCGTCGAGCTGCCGCTGGAGCACGTGCCGCTGGTGCAGAAGCGCGCGATCCAGATCGCCCGCGAGAACGCCAAGCCGGTCATCGTCGCGACGCAGATGCTCGACTCGATGATCGTCAACTCGCGGCCGACCCGCGCCGAGACGTCCGACGTGGCGAACGCGGTGCTGGACGGCGCGGACGCGCTGATGCTGTCCGGTGAGACGTCCGTCGGCCGGTACGCGATCGAGTCCGTCCAGACGATGGGCCGGATCATCGAGGCCGTCGAGACCGAGTCCACTGTGGTCCCGCCGCTGACGCACGTCCCGCGCACCAAGCGCGGCGTGATCTCCTACGCGGCCCGCGACATCGGTGAGCGGCTGAACGCCAAGGCCCTGGTGGCGTTCACGCAGTCCGGCGACACGGTCCGTCGCCTCGCCCGCCTCCACACGCACCTGCCGCTGCTGGCGTTCACGCCGGAGCCGAGCGTGCGGTCTCAGCTGGCGCTGACGTGGGGCACCGAGACGTTCCTCGTGCCGAGGGTCAACTCGACCGACGAGATGGTCCGCCAGGTGGACTCGTCCATGCTGGCGATCGGGCGCTACCAGGCGGGTGATCTGATGGTGGTCGTGGCAGGCTCACCGCCTGGCACCATCGGTTCGACGAACCTCATCCGGGTCCACCGGCTCGGCGAGGAAGACCACGCATAGGAGTACCCGTGACAGAGGTGGCCCGTGCGGCTGCGTCGGTTCCGAGTGGACTGAACGGCCAGCCCGCGTTGAACGACCTGGTCGCCCTGTTGGACCTCGAGAAGATCGAGGAGAACATCTTCCGCGGCGTGAGCCCCGCCGAGTCGCCGGTGCGCGTCTTCGGCGGGCAGGTCGCGGGCCAGGCGCTCGTGGCGGCGGGACGGACCGTCCCGCCGGAGCGCCGGGTCCACTCGCTGCACTCGTACTTCATCCGCGGCGGCGACCCGCGCGTGCCGATCGTGTACGAGGTGGACCGCATCCGCGACGGCCGCTCGTTCACCACGCGCCGCGTCGTGGCGGTCCAGCACGGCAAGGCGATCTTCGCTCTGTCGGCCTCGTTCCAGGTCGACGAGGAGGGCATCGAGCACGCCGACGAGATGCCTGACGTGCCCGATCCCGAGACACTGCCGACGTGGGGCGAGTCGCTCGTCGGGTACACGGACAAGCTCGTCTCGTCCCGCTTCCCGCGCCCGATCGACGTCCGGTACGTGACCCAGCCACCGTGGACGCTGCGCGAGGACGGCCCCTCGCCCGCGCGCTCGCAGGTGTGGATGCGCGCCGACGGCCTGCTGCCGTCCGACGAGCTGCTGCACGTGTGCGTGCTCGCCTACGCGTCCGACCTGACGCTGCTCGACGCGGTGCTCGTGCGGCACGGCGTGTACTGGGGCCTGGACAAGGTGCTCGGCGCGTCGCTGGACCACGCGATGTGGTTCCACCGCCGGTTCCGTGCCGACGAATGGTTCCTCTACGACTGCGAGTCCCCATCGGCTTCGGGCAACCGCGGTCTCGCGACCGGCCGGTTCTTCTCGCGCGACGGCCGTCTCGTCGCGACGGTCGTGCAGGAGGGACTCGTCCGGGTGCTGCGGCCGAACTGAGATCACAGCGCTTTTTCCCTGCTGGCTCAGTACTTTCGGGTCGTGCGCATTCTTTTCACGGCACTGGGCAGGCACGGGCACATCAACCCGCTGCTGCCGCTCGCCGTCGCCGCGCTCCGCGCCGGGCACGAGGTGACGTTCGCGACCACGGCGGACCACCTGCCGCGGCTGCGTTCGTCGGGTCTCTCCGTGGCCATCGCCGGCGTGCCGTCCGGTTCCCTTGCCGGTTCAGCTGCCGATGTGTTCGGTTCGCTACTGCCACAACGGGTGGTGGCCGACCTGGAACCGGTGCTGGCGTCGGTCAAACCGGAGCTCGTCATCTGCGACGTCGCCAACCCCGGCGGCGCGTTCGCCGCGCGGCTCGCCGGGATTCCGGTGCTGGCGCACGGTTTCGGCCGCGTGCCGCAGACTTCGTCGATCACTTCGCTGCAGTCGTCTTATGCGGCGTCGTTGGGGTTGGCGTTCGACGGTGCGTCTTCGGTCGGTGATGCGTTCATCGACATCTGCCCGGCATCGGTGCAGGATCCCGGCTTCAAGGCGGCCACCCACCGCGTGCCGCTGCGTCCCGTCGCGTGGGCCGAGCCGGGCGGGCTGCCGCCGCTGCGGTTGCCGCTCGTTTATCTGACCCTCGGGTCCGTTTCTCTGCTGCGTTCGGCCATCGACGGGCTGTCCCGGCTGCCGCTGCAGGTGCTCGTCGCGGCCGGACACGTCGACGATGTGGGTGCCGTGCCTTCGAACGTGCGTCTGGAGTCGTGGGTGCCGCAGGCCGAGCTGCTGCAGCACGCCGATCTCGTCGTGCACCACGGGGGTTCCGCGAGCACGCTCGGCGCTTTCGCCGCCGGTGTGCCGCAACTGGTGCTGCCTCTGGACGCCGACCACTTCGCCAACGCCGAGGCCGTGCTCGTGGCCGGGGCGGGGGAGCGGCTGCTGTCCGAGGAGATCACCGCCGACGCCGTGTACTCCGCGGCCGCGCGGCTGCTGGCCGACGAGGCCGTGGAGGCGGCCGCGCGCTGCATGGCGCAGGAGGTCTCGGACATGCCCTCACCCGACGACCTGGCGGCCCGCCTCCCCGAATACGCCTAGGAGTGCCGTTATGGCCACCTTTACGGACCTCAGGTCCGTAAAGGTGGCCATAACGGCACCTCAGGAGTCGACACGGCGGCGGCGGTGGGTGGGGCGCAGGTTTGCCGGTGGCGTCAGCGCCCGAGTCTCGACGCGCTCCAGAACCACCGCCGAAGTCAGGTTTCGCACCTCGGTCCGCGAGGCCAGCTTGTCCACCAGGAACGCCTGCAGGTGCGCCGAGTCGGCCACCGCGATGTGGATCAGGAAGTCCGCGTTCCCGCTCACGTGAAAGATCGACCGAGTCTCCGGCTGCGCCATCACGAACGCGCGGAAAGCCGTGGTCACGGGCCGGTTGTGCGGCCGCACGTTGACGCTCACGACGGCCTCCAGCGGCAGGCCCGTCGTGGCCGGGTCGACCACCGCGTGGCACCCGGTGATCACGCCCAGCTCACGCAGCCGGCGCACCCGTTGCAGACACGTCGAAGGTGCCAGGCCGACGATCTCCGCGAGGGTCCGGTTCGGGATCGTCGCGTCGTTCTGCAACTCCTCCAGGATGTGCCAGTCGACCGAATCCAGTTCGGCTACTTCTTTCACAACCGAACATCGTACCGGCGACGTGGAATCGCGCCGAACAACAGCAGATCATCAGCGCGTGCACATCGCCTGGACGTCCTTCCTGCTCGCGCTCGTGGTAATCACGATCGTGCCCGGTCCCGACTTCGTGCTGATCACGGGCAATGCCGTCAAAAGCCTGCGCCTCGGCACACTCGCCGCGCTCGGCGTCGTGACCGGTCTGCTGGTGCACGCCACGCTCGCGACGATCGGCCTCTCAGCACTCGTTGTGGCCGTGCCGGCGGCGCTGTTCGCGGTGAAGGCGGTCGGCGCCATCTACCTTGGATATCTCGGCGTGATGACGCTGAAGGCCGCCAAGGGTCCACAGCAGACGGTTGAACACACCGAACGTGGTGTCTTCCTGCGCGGCGTGCTGTGCGACCTGTTGAACCCCAAGGTGATGCTGACGTTCCTCAGCCTCATCCCGCAGGCGATGGACCCGAACGCGAGCCCGTTGCCGCAGGCGGCGCTCCTCAGTGGCGTCACGGTCGGTGTCTTCGCGCTCTTCTGGGTGATCGTCGTGCCGCTGGCGCGTCAGCTCAGCGTGCTGCTGGCCAGGCCGAAGGCGCGCAAGGTGTTCGAGCGGGTCTGCGGGACCGCTCTCATCGGCATGGCCGCCTCGGTGATGGCCGCCTAAGCCGACCAGACGACAGTGAGCTCGTCGCGGGTGCCGAACCGCACGAGGTGGCGTTCGACAACGTCGCGCAACTGCGCCAGAGAGTCCTGGTCGGCCGCGGTCACACGCAGGCCGAGCGCACCCGGTTCAACCGAGAACTCGGCCGTTCCCGCGGTGAACTCGACGTAGCCCTTGCCGTCCTCCCACCCTCCCGGCCGATCCTTGGCCGTGAAGTGCTTGACCAGCTGAGATCCGTAGCGCTCGGGCCGGTCGGTGGCGGCGGACCCGGTGCTGGTGAAGGTGCTCATAAGGCAACCCTAACTCGATCGTGCCTAAGAACTCCCTGTGACTTCTCGCGAACTCACACCGGGCGCGGCAAGCTGTGCCGCATGACTACGGAAGGCACGGCGCGCATCGCCGTTACCGGACTCGCCACGATGGGCAGCAACCTGGCGCGCAACCTCGCGCGGCACGGGTTCCGGGTGGCCGTCCACAACCGGACCCCAACGCGCACGAAGGCGTTGATCGAAGAGCACGGGCACGAGGGTGACTTCGTCGCGGCGGAGACGGTCGAGGAGCTCGTCGCGAGCCTGCAGAAGCCACGCCAGATCATCATCATGGTCAAGGCGGGAGGGCCGACGGACGCCGTCATCGACGAGCTGGCCGCGGCGCTGGAGCCGGGCGACATGATCATCGACGGCGGCAACGCGCACTACGCGGACACGCGCCGCCGCGAGAAGGCGCTGCGCGAGAAGGGCCTGCACTTCGTCGGTGCGGGCATCTCCGGTGGTGAAGAGGGCGCGCTGAACGGGCCGAGCATCATGCCGGGCGGACCCGCCGAGTCGTACGTGCACGTCGGCCCGGTGTTCGAGGAGATCGCCGCGAAGGTCGATGGGCAGCCGTGCTGCGTGCACGTCGGGCCGGACGGCGCGGGCCACTTCGTGAAGATGGTGCACAACGGCATCGAGTACGCCGACATGCAGCTCATCGCCGAGGCCTACGACCTGCTCAACCGGGTCGGCGGGCAGTCGCCGGCGCAGATCGCCGAGGTCTTCAAGCAGTGGAACACCGGCGACCTCGAGTCGTACCTCGTGGAGATCACCGCCGAGGTGCTCGCGCACAACTCCGGCGACCGGCCGCTGGTCGACGTCATCGAGGACGCGGCCGAGCAGAAGGGCACCGGCCGCTGGACCGTCCAGGAGGCGCTCGAGCTGGGTGTGCCGGTCACCGGCATCGCCGAGGCCGTCTTCGCGCGGTCGCTGTCCGGCCACACCGACCAGCGCAAGGCCGTGCGGGACGCGTTCGGCGCGTCCGAGGTCGTCGCGAAGCCCGACGAGCAGCTCGTCGAGGACGTGCGGCAGGCGCTGTACGCGTCCAAGGTCGTCGCGTACGCGCAGGGCTTCGACATGATCCGCGAGGCGTCGAAGAACTACGACTGGAACATCGACCTCGGTGCCATGGCGACGATCTGGCGTGGCGGCTGCATCATCCGCGCGCGGTTCCTGAACCGGATCCGCGAGGCGTACGACGCGAACGCCGACCTGCCGTCGCTGCTCGTCGACGGGTACTTCCGCGACGCGGTCAAGGCGGCGGAGGAGGCGTGGCGCCGCGTGGTGGTGCGCGCGGTCGAGGCTGGGGTGCCGACGCCGGGCTTCGTGTCCGCGCTCGCCTACTACGACGGTCTGCGGTCCGAGCGCCTGCCCGCGTCGCTGGTGCAGGGGCTGCGCGACTTCTTCGGTGCGCACACCTACCGCCGCGTGGACAAGCCGGGCAGCTTCCACACGCTGTGGTCCGGTGACCGCTCGGAGATCGAGGCGTGAGACGAGGCTTACTCCTCGCTCTCGCAGGTCTTCTGCTCGTCCCGGGCGGCGGCGGTGCCGTCGCCCAGGACGGCGACCCGCTGGGGCAGGACCTCTCCGCGATCCTCGCCGACACCCGGCTGAAGAACGCGCAGGCCGGGCTCGTCGTCCGGGACGCGACGTCGGGGGAGGTCGTGTTCAGCAGTTCGAGCGGGCGCCGCATGCAGCCCGCGTCCAACCTCAAGATGCTCACGACGGCCCTGGCGCTGGAGACGCTGGGGCCGGATTTCCGCTGGCGCACCGACGTGCTGACCGACGGTTCGCGCGCTGGGGATACGTTGCAAGGCAACGTGTACCTGCGCGGAACCGGTGACCCGACGATGGCCGCCAAGCACTACCAGGATCTCGCGGTCATGCTGGCGGCCGGTGGAATCCGCGTCGTGACCGGTTCGCTGGTCGTCGACGACACGGCGTTCGACCAGGTGCCGTACGCGCTCGGCTGGGCGTGGGACGACGAACCCTATGCGTACAACGCGGAGACATCGGCGTTGACGCTGTCGCCGGACGCGGCGTTCAGCGCGGGCACGATCCTGGTGAAGGTGCGGCCTTCCGTTGCCGGGCAACCGGTCCGGGTCGAGCTGGACCCGCCCAACACGCACGTGCAGGTGGTGAACACGGCGGTCACCGGGCCGGGGTCGGTCAGCGTGCTGCGCGACCACGGGACGAACGTGATCCGCGTCAGCGGCGCGACCTCCGGTGGCCGCGACGTGCTGGCTACCGTGCACGACCCGAGCGGGCTCGTCGCCAACGTGTTCCGCAAGGCGTTGGCCGCCAACGGTGTCGCTGTGCAGGGTGGCACTGTTGCCGGGGCTACGCCGGCGTCGGCCGTGCAGGCGGCGCACCGCGACTCGATGCCGTTGCGCGAGCTGATCGTGCCGTTGCTCAAGGCCAGCAACAACATGCTGACCGAGGTGCTGGTGAAGACCGCGGGCAAGTCGTGGCACGGCGGTCTCGCGGCGTTGCGGCCGAAGCTCGCCGCGCTCGGGATCAACCCCGCCGAGCTGTACGTCGAGGACGGTTCGGGTCTGTCCAGAATGGACCAGATCTCGCCGGACCAGCTGGCGTCGCTGCTCGTCGCGGCACGGTCGAAGCCGTGGTTCTCCACGTGGTACGAGGCGTTCCCGATCGCCGGACGCGACGGCACGCTCGTCAACCGCATGAAGAGCACTCCGGCCGAGGGCAACGTGCACGCCAAGACCGGTTCGATGACCGGCGTGACGGCGCTCTCCGGCTACGTCACTTCCGCGGACGGTCGCCAGTTCGTGTTCTCCTTGGTGCAGAACAATTTCATCGGTAACGCACCGAAGGATCTGGAGGATCGCGTGGCGATCCGCTTGGCGTCGGACGTGAAGGGGCAACAGGTGATGACGACCATGGTCGCGCCACCGCCCGCGTCCCAGCGCACCGACGTCGAGTGCACCTGGATCCAGGCCTGCTGAGTTGCTATGGGGGGAGCTTTCCAAGCGGTCAGTGCTTGGAAAGCTCCCCCCATAGCGTCAGTGGGCGGGTTCCGGGACCGGCTCCAGGCCGTTGCGGTCCGGGTTCACCAGGTAGACCCGCGCCTGGGAAATGTCGAAGTACATCCCGACAAGGGTGAGTGAGCCCGCGGCGATCGCCTCCCGGACGCTCGGGTAACCGAGCAGGTTGTCCAGCTGCTGCGCCACGTTGGCGACCGACAACCGGTCCGCGACGGGCAGGTCCGCGCAGCCCGGCGCCGACGGCTCGTGGAACCGGATCAGCGA
Source organism: Lentzea sp. NBRC 105346 (assembly GCF_030269605.1). Classification (GTDB taxonomy): domain Bacteria; phylum Actinomycetota; class Actinomycetes; order Mycobacteriales; family Pseudonocardiaceae; genus Lentzea. The sequence continues at coordinate 316,209 of NZ_BSTQ01000003.1, read as the reverse complement.
CGGCTCGGCGTTGCGCAGCCACGAGTGCAGGTGCGACCCGCGTCCGGCGGATCCCTGCACCAGCGCCTTCATCGCGCCGCAGTCGGAGTGTCCACACACGACGATCGACGAGACGCCCAGTACCTCGACCGCGTACTCGATCGCGGCGCCGACCGACCGGTCGTCGGAGGAGTGCGTGGGCACGAGGTTGCCGATGTTGCGCACGCAGAACAGGTCACCCGGACCGGACGTGGTGATCAGGTTCGGCACCACGCGTGAGTCGGCGCACGTGACGAACAGCTGCTGCGGCCGTTGGCCCCGCGCGGCGAGCTCGGCGAGGAACGGGCGCACCAGTGGTGCCGACCGGCGTTCGAACTCGTGCATACCGACGAGCATCGGGTCGCTCTCGGACCGCTGTGCGGGCAGCGTGAGAGTCGTTCCCTGCCAATGCGACCACGGCGCGAACCAACGCGGCAGCGGTCCGGGCAACGTCTTGCGCCGTCCCGGCTTGCCCTGGTGTGCGCGGTCGTACCAGGTGTCGTGCACCTCGTCGACCTCCACCCGGCCGCCGAGGCGCTCGTAGCCCTCGCGCCAGTCGTTGATCGCCTCGTACGAGGCGTGGTCCAGGTAGTCGACGTGCAGTTCCAACACGACCCGGCGGCCCAGCGGGATGCGCCGCAGCTCGCGCACCAACCGGCCGACGCCCAGGAACACCAGGGAGCCGCGGACGCACACGCGGTCGCCATCGACGCGCACCGAGCAGTGCGTGAGCCGGAACAGCGCGCGCAGCAACGCGATCGCGAGCCCGACCACGACGCCTTCGAGCAGTCCGAAGAAGACGACGCCGAGCACGGTCGCGACGTAGACGATGAACTCCCTGTGCCGCAACAGGGTCCTCATGTGGTCGACGGACACGAGCCGCACACCGACGACGATCAGCACACCCGCCAGCGCGGCGAGCGGGATGAGTTCCAGCACACCGCCGAGCGCGATCACGAACACCGCGATCCAGATCCCGTGCAGCACTGTGGAATACCGGGTCTTCGCGCCCGCGGCGACGTTCGTCGAGCTGCGCGTGATGCCACCGCTGATCGGCAACCCGCCCAGGGCGCCCGCGATGGCGTTGCCCGCGCCCTGCGCGATCAGCTCGCGGTCGAGCTTCGCGCGCGGCCCGTCGTGCAGCTTGTCGACGGCGACGGCGGACAGCAGCGACTCCACGCTCGCGACGAGCGCCACGGTGACGACGGCCGCGATGACGCCGCCGACGCTGCCGCTCGGCATCTGGGGCAGGACGATCAGGCTGAGCGGGTGGCCGGGCAGGTGCACGCGCGCCAGGTCGAGGGCGAGCAGCGCGCTGACCACCGTGCCCGCGCCGACCGCGACCAGCGGCGCCGGGATGAGCGACGAGCGCGGAATCCGTGGCCACAACAGCATCACCGCGATGGTGATGGTTCCGGCGACCACCGATCCGATGTGCGTGCTGCCGAGCTCGGCGGGCAGGCGCCGCAGGTTCTCCAGCACCGAGCTGGACGCCGTGCCGCCGAGCACGACGACGAGCTGCCCGATCGCGATGGAGATGCCGATGCCGGCGAGCATGCCGTGCACGACGGCGGGGGAGAGGGACAGCGCGAGCCGTCCGATGCCGGTGAGCCCCAGCGCGAGCTGCAGCAGCCCGGCGGCGAGGGTGATGGCCGCGGTGGCGGGCCAGCCGTACTCGGCGACGAGGCCGCCGACGATCACGACGAGTCCGGTGGCCGGTCCGCTGACCTGCAGCGGTGCCCCGCTGAGTGCGCCGACCACGACGCCGCCGATGACGGCCGAGACGATGCCGGCGATGAGCGGCGCACCGGTGGCGACCGCGATGCCGAGCGAGAGCGGGATGGAGATCAGGAAGATCACGAACGACGCGGGCAGGTCGTGCTTCAGGAGTGTTCTCGCCGGTGGTCCCGCAGTGGTGTGCTCGTGCGCGTGGGACCTGTTCGGATGCGGGTTGTTCATGCCTGATGCCTTTCTCGGGGTACGCGACAACGCCCTGCAGGAGTGCAGGGCGTGCCGGGGTGAGGGAGTGCTTGCGCTCGTTAAGGCGCTAATAAGGCGCGGTTCGGCACGGGAACACCTCCGTGTCGGTTGAGATACGTGGCCGCGTCGCCGTTGACATCATGACGGGCAAATCGGGCCGAACGCACAAATGTCAGCCGACCGGGGTGATCTTGAACCCGATCGTCACGCCTGGTTAACCGACACTGCGCAGATGCTTGCCGTGCCGTGACTCCTGCTCGCCGAGCATCAGACACAACTGGGCGCCGATGTACGCGCGACAGGGTGCGGGAGCGCGCCGCGACCACCGTCCGCGACGACACGTGGGGCACCGCCCGTTCTCGTCGGGCTGGTGCTGGTCGAGCAGCGCGCGAACGACCGCGACGATGCGCGGCAGCTCGTTGCGGGCGAGGGCGATCGCGGTCTGGTCGTCACCGCGTTGGGCGAGGCTCTCGAGTGTGGAGAGGTGGTCGCGCAACGACCGGTCGAGCTGACGGAAAACGGTCACCGGATGCTCGCCGCTCTCCATGGCGTCTCGCCTCCTCGCAGGGTTTGCCTCTGGCAGCGTGCTGCCCGCGAGAGGTCAACTGCAAGTTGCACTACACGAATGGATGACTTCGCTTTGCCCCGTCTGCCGCAACCACAAAACTGGCCAACGGATCAGTGGGAGGTTCCGGATGCCACGGGGCAGCAGCCCAACCCTGCGCAAGCGCCGGTTGGTCAGCGAACTGCGCCGGCTGCGTGAGGCGGCGCAGCTGACGATCGAGGAGGTGGGCGAACGCCTGGAGTGCTCGGCCTCGAAAATCAGCCGAATCGAAACGGGCCGCGTGGGCGTGACCCCGCGCGACGTCCGCGACATGCTGACCGCCTACGGCGCTTCTTCGGACGTTCTCGAAGAACTGGTCCAACTGGCCAGGGAGGCCCGCCGCAAAGCGTGGTGGGACGAGTTCGGCGACATCGTGCCGGGCCGCTATGTCGGCTTCGAAGCCGACGCCGAAGCCCTGCGTCAGTACCAGGGCCTGATGATCCCGGGCCTGCTCCAGTGCGAGGAGTACACCCGCTCCCTGATCTCCGAAGTGATGCCCTCGGCCACCCCGTCCGAGATCGACCGCCGAGTAGCCCTGCGCACGGCGCGCCAGGCGTTGCTCTACGAGGAAGACCCCCTGCGCCTGCACGTGGTCATCGACGAGGCGGCCCTGCGCCGCCTGGTCGGTGGCGCCCCCGTGATGCGCCGGCAGCTGCAACGGCTGCTGGACGTCGGTGCCCTGCCCAACGTCACCCTGCAGATCGTCCCGTTCAGCGTCGGCGGCCACGCCGCGATGGACGGCCCGTTCGTGATCCTGAGCTTCCCCGAGAACCTGGATCCGGACGTGGTATACATCGAAAGCACTAGGAGTGGCGTCTATTTGGAGCATCCATCGGACGTCCATACGTACGTCGAGATGTTCGAGCGCCTTGTGACGACCGCGTTGGGTCCCGAGGATTCGGCCGTCCTGATCACCGAAGCCGCTCGCACTCTCGCGCGGAACCGGGAGTGAAAGCACGTGGAAAGCCTGAACTGGCGGAAGAGTTCGCGTTCGTCGGCAGCTGGGCCTGACTGTGTTGAGGTCGCCCTCGTTGGTGAGGGTGCTGCGGTTCGTGACTCGAAGAACGCTTGTGGGGACCGGTTGCGGTTCGGCACATCCGGGTGGGTTGGGTTCCTCGCGGCTGCCAAGGCTGGGGGGTTCTCGGCGCGTTGAGCTTCTTTGCGGGGCAGGGGTGAGGCCTCGCGACGCCGTTCTCGGGTGTCGCGAGGCTTTGCTCGTTGCTGGTCGGCTTGCGTTTGTGTTGACGCGGCGGCTTTTGTGGTGGGTTGCGTTGGGTGACGCGGCGGCTTTCGTGCGCGGGGCTCCGCCCCGGACCCCGGCTCAGCTCAAAGAGGGGCCCGGCCGTGGTGTCGTTTCGTAGTGGGTTGCGTTGGGGTGGTGTGCCCCTCCCGTCGCATCGCACCTGAGGCAGCCGCATCCGAGACCCCAGGTCAAGCGAAAAGCGTGCTTGACCTGGGGTCTCGGATGCGGCAGGGCTTCGCCTGCGATGCGACGGGAGGGGCCCACCACCTGGTGGTTGTGCGCGCTGGCGCGCGCGGGTGGGGCGCTCGCTTCGCATCGCGTGTTGCGACCGCACCGAAGGCGACCACGCACCCAGAGTGGGGCGCGTCTGGTGGGCACGTACGGAAGCGATTGGGGCTTGACTTGGGGTGCGGTGTGGTAGCCCTTGTTGGGCCGGCAGATCGTGCATCTGCCGGCGGAGCCGGCCCACCACGCCGCGAGGGGCCCCAAGTCAAGCCCCAATCGCACGCGCGAAGCGCGTCCCGGAAGACGCAGCGCCTCACGACACCGGCAGCCGACAAAAGGCGACCACGCACGAAACCGGCAGCCAAAGACCACGCAACCGGCAGCCGAGCAAAGACAAAGCAAGACAGAAAGCAAGACAAGACGAAGGCCCCGCCCGGTGGGAGGGGCGGGGCCTTCGACAGGGGGACGTGAGCCGGCCGGCGTTCCGCCGCCGCGGGCTGGATGCCCCTTGCACGCCGGCCGACCCACGTCGATCATGGAGACGAGCGGTGTTCGCCCGTCTGGCCCAACCCTCCAGGTCCGGATGATCTCAGGTTTTCCGTCGATCTCGCCGTCTGTGGTTGGTTGGACACGCTTAGCGTAAGAATGCGTTCTACAGCACGACTGGAGCCGGACTGAAGTGATCTTCCGGCGAGGTCGGCCCCTGCGGCGAAGGAATGGTCGGTGACGCACGGCGAGGAACCCCTGCGGTTCGAGGTTCTGGGCCTTCTCCGGGTCGTTCGTGCTGGTCACGAGGTTGATCTGGGGGCGGCGAAGCAGCGCGCGGTACTGGCGGTGCTGCTGCTGGCGCGCAACACCCCGGTTAGTCGTGGCCAGATCATCGAGGCGGTCTGGGGTGACAACGAGCCCAGCTCCGCCGTGAACCTGGTCCAGACCTACGTCGCCGGATTGAGACGCGTACTGGAGCCCAGCCGGGCAAGACGTGCTCCGGCCGAGACCCTCACCAGCGTCGGCGACGGGTACCTGTTGCGGGTCGAACCGGGGGCGCTCGACCTCGACGTGTTCGAGCAGCAGGTGGCCGTGGCGCACCGGCTGAGGGCCGCCGGAGACCTGCAGCAGGCGGCGGTCGAGCTCGACGAGGCGCTGGCGTTGTGGCGGGCCGAGCCGCTGGGCGGGTTGAACGGGCTGTTCGCGGACGTCGAGCGTGGGCGGTTGATCGAGCGGCGGCTCGCCGTGCTCGAGGAGCGGGCCGAGTTGGGGCTCGCGATCGGGCAGGGAGCCGAGCTGATCAGCCAGCTCAGTGGGGTCGTCGCCGAGCATCCACTGAGGGAACGCGGGCACGGGCTGCTCATGCGGGCCCTCTGCCAGGCGGGGCGGCAGGCCGAGGCATTGGCGGCGTACCGCGAGGCGCGGCGCGTGTTGATCGACGAGCTCGGCGTGGAGCCGGGGCCGGAGTTGCGGCGTGTGCACCAGGCCGTGCTCGCCGGGGACAGCCCGGAGCCCGAGCGGCCCGCGTTGAAGATCGCGCCGGCCGCGGAACCGCAGCAGGCGCCGGTGACGATTCCGGCTCAGCTGCCGCGCGCGCCGGGCACGTTGATCGGGCGCGACGACGAGCTGGAGCACATGAACGCGCTGCTGCGCAGTCATCCCGGACTGGTCCTCGTGGTCACCGGGCCCGCGGGCGTCGGCAAGACCGCGCTCGCCTCGCACTGGGCGCATCGCGTGCGCGAGGAGTTCCCCGACGGGCAGCTCTACGCCGACCTGCACGGGTACGACCCGAACCGTGAGCCGCTGGAGATCGGCGAGGTGCTCAACGGGTTTCTGCGCGGCCTCGGCGTGCCCGCGGCGGAGATGCCGGTGAGCATCGACGACCGGTCGGCGTTGCTGCGCACGATGCTCGCCGACCGGCGGATGCTCGTGATGCTGGACAACGTCCGGGGCAGCGCCGACCTGTTGCCGTTGCTGCCCGGCGCGCCGAGCTGCGTGATCGTCACGTCACGACGGCGGCTCGTCGGGCTCGTCGCGCAGGTCGAGGCGCGGCTCATCGAGCTGGACATGCTGCATCGCGACGCCGCGGTCGAGGTGCTCGGGCGCATCGCCGGGCGGCTGTCGGACCAGGAGATGCCCGCGCTGCACTCGCTGGCGGAGCTGTGCGACGGCCTGCCGCTCGCGTTGCGCATCGCGGCCGCGCGGCTCGCCGTGTCGCCGAAGCTGCGGGTGGCCGAGCTGGTCGCGGAGCTGCAGGACGAGCATGGCCGGCTCGCCGCGCTGGGCCTGGAGGACGGTGAGGGCACGGTTCGCGCGGCATTGGACGCGTCCCGGCGCGCGCTGTCGCCGACCCCGGCCCGGTTGCTCGCGGTCGTCGGGCTGCACCCCGGTCCCGCACTCACGCCGCACGTGGTCGCCGCGATGGGCGAGGTCGGGCTCGTCGAGGCACAACGCTCCCTCGACGCGTTGACGACCGCGAACCTGCTGACCGTCGCCGAACCGGGCCGCTACGTCGCGCACGACCTGATCCGCGTCTACACCAAGACGCTCGCCGACGAGCTGACCGAGCACGAACGGCACGAGGCGACCGGCCGGATGCTCGACTACTACCTGCACTGCGCCGACATCGCCGACGAACTGCTGCCGCTCAACCGCGGCAGTGTCCACATCGAACCGAAGCACCGCCCGCGGCACGTGCCGACGCTGAGCGGCGCGGCGGACGCGATGGCCTGGTTCGACGCCGAGCGCGGCAACCTGATCGCGGCCGCCGAGCTGGCGTACGCGCAGGACTGGCTCGTGCATGCCTGGCAACTGCCGTACACGCTGAGCCGGTTCTTCTGGCTGCGCACGGAACGCGAGACCTGGTTGCGCAGCACGGAGTCCGCGTTGCAGGCCGCGACGAGACTCGGTGACTCGGACGCGCGGTTCGTCATGTTGTTCAACCTCGGCGTGGCGCTGCTGCAGTTCGAACGGTTCGAGGAAGCCCTTTCCTCACACCGGGAAGCGCTGGAGGTCGCCCGGTCCAAAGGGGACGTTCACCAGCAGGCCCGCGCGCTCACGACGGTCGCGAACACGCTGCAGGACCTCGGCCGCAGCGAGGAGGCCGAGTCGCACTACCGCGAGGCGATGGAGGTCAGCCGCGCCGCCGGGTCGAAGTGGGCCGAGGCGAACGCGCACCACCACCTCGGCCTGCTGTACCTCGCGACGTCGCGGTACGCCGACGCCAAGCCGTGGTTCCGCGTCGCGCTGCGGATGTACCACGAGGTGGGGGAGCAATGCGGTGAGTCGGCGTGCCACGTCGACCTCGCCACGGCGCTGCTGGAGACCGGCGAGTACGACGAGGCGCTGAGCAGCGCCCGCACCGCGCTCGCCGTCGCGTGCGACGCCGTCTCGCCCTACCACCAGGCCCTGGCGCACGACCGGCTCGCGATGGTGTTCGACCGGCTCGGCGCGGCCGGCGCGGTGGCGCACTGGCAGCGCGCGCTGGCGTTGTTCAGCGAGCTCAACGCGCCCGAGGCGGACGAGGTAAGGGGTCGGCTGGCCCGTGCGCGGTCGGTGTCCAGCACGGCGGTGGGCTGAGTAAGGGATCCGGCGAGGGCGGAGTGCGTGACCGTCTGATGTAAGGGGTGTCCCCTCAGGACGACTGTCATCGTCATGAACGAGTGGACGCCCGAAGCGATCAAGGCAGAGATCGACTACCGCCGTGAGGACGCGCTGCGTCACCGCGGGTACACGAGTCTTCGGTCAAGCCGTCAGCCCAGCTGGTGGCACCGAGTGACGCACCGCATCCCGGAGCCTCGAAAAGCAGACCGCGACGCCGCCTGAGGTGTGGAAACATGCCACCTGTGGCGCGCCTGGGGTCCGGAATTCCGCTGGTGGCACGTGGCCGGGAGCTGAACCGGCTGCGTGCCGCCCTTGATCATGCCGATCGGGGCACGGCGGGTGCCGTGCTGCTCGCGGGAGACGCCGGAGTCGGTAAGACGCGCATCGTCGAGGAGCTCGCGAAGTGCGCGGAGGACAAGATCGTCCTCACGGGACGGTGCCTGGACGTCGGCGAGACCGGACTGCCGTACCTGCCGTTCGCCGAGGCGTTGAGCCAGACGAACTCCGACCTCGCCAAGCGGCCCGCGCTGGCGATGCTGATGCCGGGACTCGCGCTGCCCGAGGAGCGGGAGAGCAGCGAGGGCGTGCCGCCGTCGCTCATCCCCGGCCGCAGGCCCGAGCAGGACGTCGGCCAGCTGCAGCTGTTCGACGCGGTGCACGGGCTGCTCACCGAACTCTCCCAGGACCGGACGGTCCTGCTGGTCGTCGAGGACCTGCACTGGGCGGACGCCTCGACGCGCTACCTCTTCTCGTTCCTGTTGTCCCGTCTGCGCAACCAGCGGCTCCTCGTCGTCGGCACGTACCGCAGCGACGACCTGCACCGCAGCCACCCGCTGCGCCCGCTGCTCAGCGAGCTGGTCCGGCTGCCGGCCGTCGACCGCCTGGACCTGTCGCCGTTCAACGCCGCGGACGCCACCGAGTTCGTCCGCCAGCTCACCGACGACCTGCCCGAGGACGTCGTGCGGCAGGTCGCCGAACGCTCCGAGGGCAACGCCTTCTTCGCCGAGGAACTGATCGCCGTCGCGACGTGTGCGCCGGACGGCATGCCGAGCGCCCTCGCCGACGTCCTGCTCAGCCGGATGGAACGCCTCAGCCCCGAGGCGCAGCACGTCGTGCGCGTCGCGAGCGTGCGGGGACGGCGGGTCCGGCACGAACGGCTCAAGGCCGTCACGAACCTCGACGACCTCACCCTCGACGGCGCGATCCGCCAGGCGGTCGAGCAGCACATCCTGGTGGTGGAGGACAACGAGGTCTACTCGTTCCGCCACGCCCTGCTGCGCGAGGCCGTCTACGGCGATCTGCTGCCCGGTGAACGGGTGCGCCTGCACGCCGCGTACGCCAAGCACCTCAAGGAACACCAGGACCTGCGCGGTGCCGCCGCGGCGCTCGCGCACCACAGCCTGGAGAGCCACGACCTGGCGCTCGCGCTGGACGCGTCGATCAAGGCGGCGAAGGAGTCCGAACGGGCGGGCGCACCCGCGGAGTCGTTGCGCTACCTGGAACAGGCGCTGAAACTCTGGGACGCCGTGCCCGAGGCCGATCGTCCGTCCGATGTGGACGAAATGGTGCTGCTGCGCCGCGCGTCGTGGGTCGCGGGCACGGCGGGCCAGCCCGAGCGCGCGATCGCGTTCGCCCGCAGCGGCGCGAAGATCGCGGACCCGGCGAAGGACCCCGAAGAGGCCGCCGAGATGCTCAAGCGGCTGGCCCAGGCGTTGTCCACGGTCGACGGGACCGAGGAGGAGCACTACGAGGTCATCGAGCGTGCGTGGGAGATCATGCGCGACCGCCCGGCCGGTCCGACCAGGTCGCGCGTGCTGAGCGGCCTGTCGTCGGCGCGGCGTTACCAGGGCCGGCTGGAGGAGGCGCTGACGTTCGCCCAGGAGGCCGTCGAGGACGCGCGCGTGCTCGGCACCAAGGGCGCCGAGGCCGACGCGTTGACGTCACTGGGGATCGTCCAGGGCCGGCTCGGCGACGTCGAACGCGCGCGAGCGAACTTCCGGCTGGCGATCGATGTCGCCACGCCGGTCGAAGCGGTCAGCACCGCGCTGCGCGCGTACTACTACCTCGGTCTCGACTACTACGAGCAGGGCGTGCTCGACGAGGCGTCGAAGGTCTTCAAGGAGGCGGGCGAGCGGGCCCGTGACTACGGCCTCGAGTGGAGCACGTTCGGCCTGGAGATCCGGGTGCTCGGGGTGCTGGTGCACTACTACGCGGGCGACTGGGACTACGCCGCGTGGGCCGCGACGCCGCCCGGGATGCAGGTGTCGAGCACCGTGCAGGCCCGGCTGGCCGCCGCCGGCACGCACCTGGCGATCAGCCGGGGCGAGTTCGCCGAGGCGGAGCGGATGATCACCAAACTGCGCAGCGACTGGCACCGCGACATCCAGATCGCGCTGATCACCGGCGGCTCGGGCGCGGAGCTGGCGCTGTGGCGCGGGCGTCCGGAACTGGCCGTGGAACGCGTCGCGGACGCACTGGAATGGGCGCGCAGGCTCGGCGGCGAGTGGTTCCTCGCGGGCATCCGCATCGGCGCGGTCGGCGCCGCCGGGTACTCCGAGATCGCCGCGAAGGCCCGCCGCAAGCGTGATGCGCAGGCCGAGGAGGAGGCGGTCTCCGCCGGCCGGCGGTTGGCGGAGTACGTCCGCACGGTCGCGGAGAAGGGCACGCCGCGCCTGGGTTCGCTGGGGCCCGAGGGCCGCGGCTGGCTCGCGCGGGCCGTGGCCGAGGAGTCGCGGCTTTCCGGCAGTGGCTCCGTCGAGTTGTGGCAGCGGGCCGTCGACGAGTTCGGGTTCGGCTTCGTGTACGAGCAGGCCGTGTGCCGGTGGCGCCTCGCGGAGGCGTTGCTCGGTGCCGACCGCCGGGACGAGGCCGCCGAGCAGCTGCGTCTCGCCGAGGACGTGGCTGTGCGATTGGGGGCGCAACCGCTTGCGTCGGCCGTCGAGCAGACCGCGAAACGGGCACGCATCGCGTTGAAGTCCGACGCTCCGGCGCCTCGGGAGCACCTCGACCTGTTCACGCCGCGGGAGCGGGCGGTGCTCGGGCTGGTGGCGGCGGGGCGGACCAACCGTGAGGTCGGCGAGGAGCTTTACATCAGCGAGAAGACCGTGAGCGTGCACCTGACGCGGATCATGGCGAAGCTGGGGGCGAGCCGGCGGGCTGAGGCCGTGGCGATCGCGTACGACCGCGGGTTGCTCGAGCCGTAGCGGGCGGTGCCACCGGAGTTGTCCACAAGCGGCGAGTTGTCCACAGCCGGCGGCTCGACGCCCCCGAACTGTCGGTGCTGTCTGGAAGAATCGAAAGCAGGGGGACCCCCAGGCGGGGGTACGCCAGCGAAAGCGCGCGACAGGCGGCGCGCGGGTTGCTCGAACCTCAGGACGATTCGAGGTCATCCCTCAGGCTGATGCCGAAGGAGCCACGGAGTTGATGTCCGCGTAGGCGGCTGATCCATACCTTTCTCCTCGTCAGGACACGAGACGGAGAAGGGCTGGACATGTCTGCATTGGTATCCGAGGTCGGCACCCGGACGGCCGCGGCGGCCAACAACCTGGTGAAGGTGTACGGCAAGGGCGACACCGCGGTGCGGGCGCTCGACGGTGTGAACGTCGCGTTCCAGGCAGGCAGGTTCACCGCGATCATGGGTCCGTCGGGCTCCGGCAAGTCGACGCTCATGCACTGCCTCGCGGGTCTGGACAACGTCGACGCCGGATCCGTCCACATCGGACAGACCGAGATCACGCGGCTGAACGACCGCGACCTCACCAAGCTGCGCCGCGACCGCATCGGGTTCGTCTTCCAGGCGTTCAACCTGCTGCCCACGCTGACCGCCGAGCAGAACATCCTGCTGGGCCTCGAGCTCGCCGGCCGCAAGCCGGACAAGCAGTGGTTCAACACGATCGTCGACGTGCTGGGCCTGCGCGACCGCCTCAGCCACCGGCCCACCGAGCTGTCCGGCGGCCAGCAGCAGCGCGTCGCCTGCGCCCGTGCGCTGGTCGCGCGGCCCGAGGTGATCTTCGCCGACGAGCCGACCGGCAACCTGGACTCGCGTTCTGGCGCCGAGGTTCTGGACTTCCTGCGCATGTCCGTGCGCAAGCTCGGCCAGACCGTGATCATGGTGACGCACGACCCGGTGGCCGCGTCCTACGCCGACCGCGTGGTGCTGCTCGCCGACGGCCGGCTCGCCGGTGAGATCCACGAGCCGACCGCTCAGTCCGTCGTCAACGCGCTCACGCACCTGGGGGCGTGATGCTGAAGACGATCCTCGCGGGCCTCAAAGCCCGCACGGCGAGGCTGATCCTGTCCTCGGTGGCGATCGCGCTCGGCGTCGCCTTTGTGACGGGCACCCTCGTCCTCGGTGACGCCATCGAGGCGCAGACGCGCGACGAGTTCGCTCGCAGTGCGCGCAACGTCGACGCCGTCGTGCAGGCCAAGGACGACCGGATCGACGAGGCCATGGTCGCCAAGATCCGCCAGACGAAGGGCGTCGAGGGAGCGGACGGCCGCGAGTTCCAGGGCGCGGCGTTCGTGCCGGGCAACGGCGGCAAGGCGCGCAACGCGCTGGTCAGTCCGTTGCCGACGACGGAGAAGCTGCGCGACTTCGACCTCAAGGACGGCCGGTTCCCCAACTCTGCCACCGAGGCGGCCGTCGACAGGAAGACCTTCGAGACCGCCAAGCTGAAGCTCGGCGACAAGATCAAGCTGATGGACTCCGACGGCAAGGAGCACGAGTTCACCCTCGTCGGCGCCTACCAGCAGGGCGTGAACAGCGCGTCCATCACCGGCTCCGACCACGTGGTGCTGTCGCCGGAGGGCATGCGCGCGATCGCGCCGAAGGCGAGTGTGTACGAGGTGGCGGCCGTGGCCGCGCCCGGCGTGTCGCAGCAGCAGCTCGTCGACAACCTCAAGGCCTCGCTGGGTGACAAGGTCACCGTCATGACCGGAGAGGAGTTGACGAAGAAAACGCTGGAGCAGGTCGCCGGTCAGGCCGGCGAGATCAAGTTGTTTCTGCTCGCGTTCGCGCTCATCTCGCTGGTGGTGGCCGCGATGGTCATCTACAACACGTTCACGATCCTCATCGCCCAGCGCACCAGGGAGCTCGCGCTGCTCCGCTGCGTCGGCGCGGCCCGAGGCCAGGTGTTCCGCAGCGTGCTCGTCGAAGCGCTGTTCATGGGCCTCGCCGCGTCGGTGCTCGGCCTCCTCGGCGGCCTCGGTGTCTCGGCCGGCCTGCAGTGGGCGATCGGCTCGATTGGTTCCTCGGGCGGCGACGTCACGGTCCGCCTGCCGATGACCCTCACGACCGTGCTCGCCGGCTTCGGCGTTGGCGTGGTCGTCACCGTCCTCGCTGCACTGCTGCCCGCCCGCCGCGCCACCACGGTCGCGCCGGTCGCCGCGCTGCGGTCGCTGCCGGACAGCCACGACGAGGTCGCCCGCACCGGCAAGCTGCGGATCATCCTCGCCATCCTGGTCGCGCTGGTCGGCGCGGGTGCCATCGGCCTGGGCATGCGGTTGAAGCAGGAGGCCGCGGTCTTCGTGACCGGCGGCGGCACGATGGTCGTGCTGCTCGCGGTCCTGATGCTCGGCCCGATCCTGGTCGGTCCGGTGAACCGCCTGTTCGGGCGGGCGCTGCGGGGCGTGCCCGGCAAGCTCGCGTCGCTGAACGCCGGCCGCAACCCCAAGCGCACCGCCGCGACGACCGCCGCCCTGATGATCGGCGTGACGATCGTCAGCATGGTCGGCGTCGTCGGCAACAGCGGCCGCGAGACCGCGACCGCCCAGGTCGACAAGCGTTTCCCGACCGACTACACGATCACCTCGTCGGTGTACGACCAGCCGCTGACCGAGGAGTTCGCCACCAAGATCGGCCAGGTGGCGCAGGTCGAGAAGGTCGCGCCGGAGGTCAACGTCGGGGTCAAGGCCGACGGCGTGCCGTACGGCGGTCTGTACCTGCGCGGCCTGCCGGGCGACGCGGTCGGCACGCTGGTGCGGCCCGACCTCGCGTCGGGGCAGCTCAACGGTGGCCTGAAGGACGGCGAGATCGCCCTGTCCGAGGACACCGCCAAGGAGAGCGCCCTCGCGGTCGGCTCCACGCTCAAGGCCGGGGCGGAGTCCCTGAAGGTGGTCGCGATCTACAAGGGGCGTGAGCTCGGCGAGGGCCTGGTCTCGATGAACACGGCCCGCAAGCTCAGCGAGGAACCGATCAAGGGCTACACGACCCTGCTGGTCAAGCTCAAGCCGGGCACCGACCTGGCCGCCGCGCGCACCGCGCTGGAGTCCGTGATCGCCACGTCCCCGGTCGCAACGCTGAACAGCGCCGCGGAGGCCAAGAAGGAGATCAACCAGCAGATCGACCAGGTGCTGCTGTTCATCTGGGCGCTGGTCGGCCTGGCCGTGGTGATCGCGCTGTTCGGCATCGCCAACACGCTGACGCTCTCCGTGCTGGAGCGCACCCGCGAGTCGGCGCTGCTGCGGGCGCTCGGCCTCACCAAGGGGCAGTTGCGGCAGATGCTAGTCGTCGAGTCGATCCTGATGGCGCTCATCGGCGCCACCATCGGTCTCGCGCTGGGCGTCGGGTTCGGCTGGATCCTCACCACCGCGATGTCCACGGACAAGTTCTCGCTCACGTTCGCGGTGCCCTACGGGTCCATCGGGGCGATGCTCGCCGCCGCCGTGGTGGCCGCGATCGTCGCCGCCGCGCTGCCCGCTCGCCGGGCGGCTCGGACGTCAGTCGTCGCCGGGATGGCTGAGGCCTAAAGAGGGAGCCCGGCGATAGTCGGGGCCGCTCTCCTTGTCGGGGGGGAGAGCGGCCCCATTTTTCTGTGGGGCGGCGCGTCACGTTTGTCGTGATGCTCCCTCTATGGAGGTGAGGGGTGGCCCGAGCGAGGGCCGGGCCACCCCTCTTTTTCGTGTTTCTGCGGACCGGCCAAAGTTACGGAACGATGTCGACGGCTTGACAGGCAGAGGCCGTGCGTTGAGTGTGAGAGCGCTCTCATCGAGCTTCGCCGAGGAGGACGGATGAGGAGAAGGCTGGTCTGCAGCGCCGCTGCGACCCTTGTGGTGGTACTGGCCGCGGCTGGATGCGGTGGCGGGAGCAGCGCCTCGAGCGACGGCAAGATCAAGCTGTCGATCGGCCTGTTCTCCGACTTCGGGTACGACAACCTGATCAAGGAGTATCAGGCGTCGCACCAGAACATCGAGATCGAGCAGCGCAAGGTGAAGATGGAGCAGCACCACACGCAGCTCGCGACGCAGCTCGCGGGTGGCCGGGGTGCCGCGGACATCGTGGCGATCGAAGAGGGCAACATCGCGCAGTTCCGCGCCTCGAAGGACAAGTTCGTGAACCTCGCGGACTTCGGGGCCAAGGACCTGAAGAGCCAGTGGGCCGCGTGGAAGTGGAACCAGGGCACCACGGACAACGGCGACTTCGTCCTGGGGCTCGGTACGGACATGGGCAGCCTCGGCGTGTGCTACCGCCGCGACCTGTTCGAGGCGGCCGGGCTGCCGACGGATCGCGCCGAGGTCGCGAAGCTGTGGCCCACGTGGGCGGACTACGCGAAGGTCTCCGACCAGTTCACGCAGAAGACGCCGAACGTGAAGTTCGTCGACACGGCTCGCAACGTCTACAAGGCGATCCTCGACCAGACCGAGGAGGGCTACTTCGCCAAGGCCGACGACGCGTTCATCGCGGACAAGAACGACAAGGTGAAGCAGGCGTTCGACCAGGCGGCCGAGCTCGGCACCAAGAAGCAGACCGCCGCGCTCGAACCGTTCAGCCAGGACTGGAACGTCGCCCTCAAGCAGGGTTCCTTCGCCACGACCACCTGCCCGGCGTGGTCCCTCGCCCTGATCAAGGCGGGGGCTGGCGACGCGGCCGCCGGGAAGTGGGACGTGACGACGGCGCCCGGTGGTGGCGGCAACTGGGGCGGCTCGTTCCTCGCCGTGCCCAAGCAGGGCGCGCACGCCAAGGAGGCCTACGAGCTCGCGAAGTTCCTGACCTCCCCGGAGTCGCAGAAGCGGATCTTCAAGGAGACCGGCAACCTGCCCAGCCAGCCTCAGGTCTACAAGGACACCGAGGTCACGGCGACCACCAATGAGTACTTCAACAAGGCACCCGTCGGGCAGATCTTCGGCACCTCGGCGGACAGCCTGAAGCCGACCTACCGCGGCTCGAAGGACTCGAAGGTGACGCCGGTGTTCAACACCGCGCTGCAACGCGTCGAGCAGGGCAAACAGCCCGCGGCTGAGGCGTACGCGCAGGCGCTGAAGGAAGCGCAGGACGCCGTCAAGTGACGGTCACGCGAGACCGCGCCGAGGCGGCCGCTCCGGCGGTCGCCTCGGCCGCGCCACGGCACCAGAACCGCTTGGCACGGTGGGACGGCAAGTACACGCCGTACCTGATCATCGCGCCGTTCTTCGTGGTGTTCGGGATCTTCGGGCTCTACCCGTTGCTGTTCACCGCGTGGGTGTCGCTGCACGAGTGGCACCTCGTCGACGGCGACCAGGGGTTCCTGGGGCTCGGGAACTACACGGAACTGTTGTCCGACAGCAAGTTCTGGAACGCGCTCGGAAACACGATCAGCCTGTTCGTGCTGTCGACGGTGCCGCAGCTGCTGGCGGCACTGGGTTTGGCCGCACTGCTCGACCGGGGGTTGCGCGCCCGCGCGTTCTGGCGCGCGGGCGTGTTGCTGCCGAACGTCATCTCGGTGGCGGCGGTGGCGCTCGTGTTCGCGCAGCTGTACGGCCGCGACTTCGGCATCGTGAACCACTTGCTCGGACTGGTAGGGGTCAGCCCGATCGACTGGCGCGCCGAGACGTGGGCCTCGCACCTCGCGATCAGCTCGATGGTGATGTGGCGGTGGACCGGGTACAACGCGCTGTTGTACCTGGCCGCGATGCAGTCCGTGCCGAAGGACATGTACGAGTCGGCGATGCTCGACGGCGCCTCGCGGTGGCGGACGTTCTGGTCCATCACCGTGCCGTCGATCCGGCCGACGATCATGTTCACGGTCGTCACGTCGACGATCTTCGGCCTGCAGCTGTTCGCGGAGCCGCAGCTGTTCGACCCAGGCGGCACGGCGCTCGGCACGGGCGGCTCGGACCGGCAGTTCCAGACGCTCGTGATGTACCTGTACGAGAAGGGTTTCCGGCTCTTCGACGCGGGCTACTCCGCGGCGATCGCGTGGATGCTGTTCCTGCTCATCGCGGTCATCGCCGTGCTCAACTTCCGGCTGACGCGCCGCATCGCGTCCAAGGGGTGAGTGTCCATGCGGAAACCCGGACCCCTTGTCTACGGGTTGCTCGCCGCGATCCTCGCGGCGTCGGTCTTCCCGCTGTACTACTCGTTCATCGTGGCGTCGCAGGACAACTCGGTCCTCGGCGACGCGACGCCGCCGCTGGTTCCCGGCGGGAACCTGGTGGAGAACATCACCCGCGTCTTCGACACGGTCGACTTCTGGCTGGCGATGCAGAACTCGCTGATCGTGTCGACGACCGTCGCGGTGTCCAACGTCGTGCTCGGCTCGCTGGCCGGGTTCGCCTTCGCGCGCCTGCGGTTCAAAGGCCGCGACGCGTTGTTCCTGATCGTCGTCGGCACCTCGATGGTGCCGACGCAGCTCGGTGTCATCCCGCTCTACATGCTGATGTCGGACCTCGACTGGTACGGCACGCTGCAGGCGGTCATCGTGCCCGCGCTGATCGGTTCGTTCGCGGTCTTCTGGATGCGCCAGGCGTGTGAGGAGACCGTGCCGCACGAGCTGATCGAGGCGGCGCGGGTGGACGGGTGCTCGGTGTTGCGCACCTTTTGGCACGTGGCTTTCCCCGCGGTACGGCCACAGGCTGCAGTCATGGGCATGTTCACGTTCATGACCGCCTGGAACGACTTCTTCTGGCCGCTGATCGTGCTGGACCCCAACGACAGCCCGACCGTGCAGGTCGCGTTGTCCGCGCTGGCCAGTGGTTACTACACCGACTACTCGTTGATGCTCGCCGGCGCCTCCATCGCGGTGCTGCCGGTGATCGGGCTGTTCGTCCTGCTGTCCCGCCAGATCGTCGGCGGGATCATGCAGGGCGCGGTAAAGGGGTGACTTCATGACGACGACCGACCCGGATGTCGAGGTCGGGCGGGAACTGCTGCAATTCCCGCCGGACTTCCTGTGGGGCGCCGCGACCGCGTCGTTCCAGATCGAAGGTGCGACCACAGTGGACGGTCGCGGCACATCGATCTGGGACACGTTCGCGGCGACACCGGGAAAGGTGCTGGGAGGCGACACCGGCGACCCCGCCTGCGACCACTACCACCGGTACGAGAACGACGTCGAGCTCATGTCCTCGCTGGGCTTGGCGGCGTACCGCTTCTCGGTGGCGTGGCCGCGGATCCAGCCGCTCGGGTCGGGTGCCGTCGAGACGCGCGGGCTCGACTTCTACGACCGGCTGGTGGACTCGTTGCTGGCCAGCGGGATCCAGCCGCTGGTGACGCTGTACCACTGGGACCTGCCGCAGGCCCTGGAGGACGCGGGCGGCTGGCGCAACCGCGACACCGCGTACCGGTTCGCCGAGTACGCCACGATCGTGCACGGCCGGCTGGGCGACCGCGTCAAGGCGTGGACGACCCTCAACGAGCCGTGGTGCTCGGCGTTTCTGGGCTATGGCAACGGAATTCACGCGCCGGGCATCGCGGACCCGCGCGCGGCGCTGGAGGCCGCCCACCACCTGCTGCTCGGCCACGGCCTGGCCACGGCGGCGCTGCGGTCACTGGCACCGGCGGACCACCGCCTGTCGATCGTGCTGAACTTCAGCACGGTGTGGGCGGACGGCGCGTCCGAGGAGCACCTGACGGCCGTGCGGAAGGTCGACGGGCTGCAGAACCGCATCCTGCTCGACCCGATCACCGGCCGCGGCTACCCCGAGGACGTCCTGCTGGAGACGGCCTGGCTGGGGGACTGGACGCGGGTGATCCGCGACGGAGACCTCGAGATCATCGAGGCGCCGCTGGACTGGCTCGGCGTCAACTACTACGCACCCGCCCGCGTCGCGCCCGCGGACGGGGACGTGGTGACGCCGGGCCCGTTCGCGGGGCTGCGCGGAGTCGAGCTGCTGCCGCCGCGCGGTGAGCTCACCGGGTTCGGGTGGGAGCAGAACGCCGACGCCTTCACCGAGCTGCTGGTCCGGCTGTCACGGGATTCCGCCGGCCTGCCGTTGGTGGTCACCGAGAACGGTTCGGCGTTCCCCGACACGGTCGACGGGCTGGGCCGCGTCGTTGACGTCGAACGGACGCGTTATCTCGTGGATCATGTGCGGGCCGTGCACCGGGCCATCGCTCAGGGCGCCGACGTGCGCGGGTACCTGGCGTGGTCGCTGCTCGACAACTTCGAGTGGGCGGCCGGGTACAGCCAGCGGTTCGGCATCGTGCACGTCGACTACGAGACGCAGCGCCGCACGGTCAAGGAGTCGGCGGCGACGTTGTCCCGGATCATCCGCGACAACGGCCTGCCACCCACCGGTTACGACATTTGACTCTGAGAGCGCTCTCACCCTCGCTGGGTTGGTATGGGGGGAGCCTTCATGGACTTGAGGTCCATGAAGGCTCCCCCCATGGTTCACTCGACGGGTCAGGCGGACTCGCGGCGGACCAGCGTGGTGGGAAGCATCTCGCGCTTCTGCTTCACCGGCTCCTCGCGCACGAGCTTCATCAGGTGCGCGACCATGTGCTTGACCTGCTGGTCGGAGTCCTGCCGCACGGAGGTCAGCGGCGGCTCGGTGTGCTCGGCGATCGCCACGTGGTCGTCGAACCCGACGACGGCGACGTCCTCCGGGATGCGCTTCCCGGCCTCCTGCAGGGCTTCCAGCGCGCCCGCGGCCATGAGGTCGGACGCGACGAACACCGCGTCGAGGTCCGGCACCTTGGCCATCAGCTCGGTCATGGCCTTGCGGCCGCCCTGCTTGGTGAACCCACCGTCGGCGGTGAGCTTCGCGACGGCCTTGTCGTCGATGCCCATGGCGGACTTGAAGCCCGACAGGCGGTCGATCGCGGACAGCTCGTCCAGCGGGCCCGTGACGTGCACGATCTTCTTGCGGCCCAACGACCTGAGGTGCTCGGTGGCCAGGACGGCGCCGCCCTCGTTGTCGTTGTCGACCAGGTGCAGGCCACGCAGCGGACCCCACGGCTTACCGGCGTAGACGACCGGCAGCGGGAGCTTCTTCACGATCGACACCAGCTGATCGTTCTGGTGCGGTGCGAACACCAGCGCGCCGTCCACGTGACCGCCCGCCAGGAACCGGTGCGCGCGCGCCTGGTCGTCCGGGGAGTGCACGAGCATCAAAACCATCTGCACATCGACGTCCGCCAGCGCGCGTGCGCCGGCCCGGATCAACCGCGCGAAATGCGGGTCGTCGAAGATTTTCGGTTCCGGCTCGGAGAATACGACCGCGACCGCGCCCGTGCGTCGGGTAACCAGCGCCCGTGCCGCGCGGTTCGGTTGATAACCGAGTTCGGACACGGCCGCCGTGACCGCCTCCAGCGCCTCGGGGCTGACCCGCGGGGAGGAGTTCAGCACGCGTGACGCCGTCGCGCGGGAAACCCCGGCCCTGGCGGCCACGTCCTCCAGCGTCGGACGCGCGTGGATCGACACCCAGCACCACTCCCTATGAAAACGATCCCAATCGGGCTCAGCTTAGCCCGAAGAGATCTCCCGGGAGGGTTTCCGCGCTGCTCAACGCGAATTGTCGAGAGAAAGTGTCGCAATTGGGCGCTGAATCGTGCCCGCGTGCGGGTGGAGCGTAACGCGTAACAACCCGTCCTCCCGCCGAACGGACGAAGGCAACCCTGCGCGTTCGGCCGTGCGCCGCAGGCCGTCCTCGGACGGCAGGCACCACGCGACGAGCTCGCGGTAGCCGGCCGCGCGGGCGGTGTCCGCCAGCGCCGAGAGCAACGCCGTGCCGACGCCGCGGTGCTGCCACGCGTCCTCGACGAGCAGCGAGACCTCCGCGCATTCCGGAGTGGACATCCGGATGAGCTGACCGAGCGCGATCACCCGGTCCGCGCACTGCACGAGGATCGTGCTGCCGCGTGGCGGGCTGAGCAGCCGGTGCAGCCAGCGGCGCGGCACCGAGCGCATGCCCGCGTGGTAGCGGCTGAACATCGTCCGCAGCGAGCAGCGCGTGTGCAGGTCCGCGACCGCGTTCTCGTCCGACGGCAGGCCGGGCCGCAGCACCAATGCCATCCCGTCGTCGCTCATCGCCGCGCGAATCCGTGGCGGCGGCACCGACAACAGGTCGAGCAACGCCTTTCCGCGGGCCAGTTCGACCTGGGTGAACGGCGACCAGCCCCGCCTTGCCTCGACGACGGTGCCGTCGGGCGCGGTCATCCGGATGTGGTGTCCGGGCTCGTCGGTGGGTTCGTCCGGCGACACGACGACCGAGTCCGCCGCCAGGACTTTGCGCAGCGCGTCGGTGACGTTGCCGTCCTGCATCGCGTTCGCCGCCGCGCGGAGGGCGGCCGTGGGGCTGTCGACGAGGTCGCGCAGGTTCGCGGGCGTGATGCCGACGCACCGGCCGCCTTCGCTGCGCACCGCCGCCACCAGGTCCGCGGGCAGCACGCCGGGGCCGGTCTGTACGACCAGCTCGTCCAGCACGCCGCCCGGCACCGGGATGACGGACAGCGCGAGGACGTTGCAGTCGGCGTCCGCCAGCCGGATCGTCACGCGCGCTAGCGCTCCGGGGCTGTCGGCGAGTTCCACACGCAGGCGCCAGGTGGAGTTCATGACTCCAGGGTTGCCATGGCCTGTTGTGTCGGCGCTACACCGCTGTTAAGTCCTGGAGGACCCGGCCCCGCTGGCCGCGAACGTACGGTTCGGAGGCCGGGAACGTACGACAGTGAGGATGGGGTTGCGTCCGTGAGGATGCTGCTGGTGGTCCTCGCCGGTCTGGTCTGTCTCGACGTATGACCGGTTTCGTGCCTTTCGTGAGATCTGACGTCCGGGCTGGTGAGGACCACCGGTGCGCACCAGCCCCGGCGACCGTGACCTCATAGGAGCCTGTTGCCGCAGGCGCCCCATCACTGTCCTGTCCGCCCGCCGGGCCCGGTGCATGCCACCCGCCCGTAGCCGCGAACAGGATGGCCTCACCAGCATGGCAAAGACCCGCACGAAGTCCACCCGCACCACCCCGGCCTGCCCGATCGACCCGGTCGGCGAGATCACCGCCGGGATCGACACTCACCTCGAGTTTCACGTCGCCGCCGCCAAAGACGCCCTCGGCCGCACCCTGGGCACACTGAAATTCCCCGCCACCCGCGCCGGGTTCGCCCAGCTGTGGGCCTGGCTGACCGACTTCGGCCCGACCACCCTGGCCGGTGTGGAGGGCACCGGCTGCTACGGCGCCGGCCTGACCACCTTCCTCACCGCACGGGGAGTGCGGGTGGTCGAGGTCAACCGGCCGAACCGGCAGAAACGCCGGCTACGCGGCAAGTCCGACCCGCAGGACGCGATCAACGCCGCCGCGGCAGCCCAGTCCGGCGAGGCCACCGCCACCCCGAAACCACGCACCGGCCCGGTGGAATCGGTGCGGGTGCTGCGCATCGCCCGCGACCAGCACATCACCGCCCGCACCGCGGCGCTCAACGCACTCAAAGCCCTGCTCATCACCACACCCGCCGAACTCCGCGAGGCCCTGCACGGCCTGTCCACCACCGCCCTGCTCCGGCGCTGCGCCACCCTCGCCGCCGACCCCCTGCCCACACCCCGCACCGGCAGCAAAACCCGCACCGTCTCCGCCGCCGCCCTCGCCCAGACCCTGCTCGACTCCGGCACAGCGGTCCGCGCCGCACTAAGCGAGCTCGCCGGGCAGATCACCTTCCACACCAGCCGCATCCACGACCTGGACTCCACACTGGACGCCCTGCTGCACCGCATCGCACCCCGCACCATGGCCCTGCACGGCCTGGGCACCCACACCACCGGGCAACTCCTGGTCACCGCAGGCGATCACCCCGACCGGCTGCACAGCGAGACCGCCTTCGCCACCCTCACCGGCGTCGCACCCCAGGACGCCAGCAGCGGCAAACACGAACACCACCGGCTCTCCCGCGCCGGCGACCGCCACGCCAACGCCGCCCTCTACCGGATCATCATCACCCGGCTGGCCACCCACGAACCCACCCGCACCTACATGCGCGAACGGCTCCGCCCCGGCACCAAAATGACCAAGAAACACCTCATCAGATGCCTCAAGCGCTACCTCGCCCGCGAAATCTACCCCCGCCTCATGGCCGACCTTCAAGCGCTGCAAGCAGCTTGACAACCATAGGAGCTTCACAGGGGGCAGGAACGTACGACACGCGGGATTGTCAGACCTGGCCGATACGCTGGATACCGGGGGGCGCAGCCCAATGGCGCGAGCGTGGGACTCGCCGGGGTCAGCCCTTGCCCTTGTTCTCCATGTTCTTGCACTGCGGCGGTGGCAGCGGGTTCAGCGGGCTGCACGGCCAGCCGGAGGGCGTCGCCGTCGTCGTCGGCGCGGGCGGCTTGGTCTCCGCAGGCGGCGGCGGGGGCGGCGGCGCGGACGTCTGGTTCTGCGTGGCCTTCGGGGCCTGGACGGCCGCCGACGAAGGGCTCGTCGAAACAACGCTGCTGGATGGGGCGCTGGACGACGTCGACCTGCTGGCGCTCGGTGTGCTGCTGATCCAGGTGGACGCGGGTGTTCTGCTCAACGGATCCTCGTCCGCGCCACCCATCACGACTCCCACCAGTACGCCCAGCAGCGCGGAACCGAGCACGGCAGAGCCGGATGCGGCCCACAGTGCGCGCAAAGTTCCTCCTCGCTGGTTTGGAAAGAGAGGTGAGATCATCCCCGTCGGCGACCATACCGGTAGCCCGAACGCAGGACATCGCTCACCTGGATGCGTTATCGGTCGCTGAAGCCGCTCGGTTGAGTGATCGCCGTCACTGATTCGTTATCCGGGCCAGCACCAGGCTGGCTCCGGAAAGGCCTGCGACGAGCACGGTTCCGGTCAGATGCCACACCGGAGCATCACCCGTACAGGTGAACACGTCGGTGAACTTCGATGTGGAGCACGTGACGAACGGGACCGAGCTGAGCGCGATGCTCGACGCCGCCACCCCGCCCAGGAGTGCGGAGCCGAACACGCGCATCATCGGGAACGCGGCGTTCGCGGTGCCGACCGCGGCGATGGCGAACAACAGCGGCACCGGCCTCGGGAACGGGCCGAACAGCGCGCAGCCGACCATCAGCACGCCGAGAACCGCCTGCCCGACTCGTTCCACGGACGGACCCTAACAACTACGTAAGATCTTCTCGGCCGGATCTGCGTCAGTATTTCCGATATGTCCACACGTCGATTCCTGCTGCTCGGTCTCGTGGTCGTGCTCGGGGTTGGGCTCTACTTCTTCCAACCGTGGCGGCTCCTGACCAACCGCACGACGGCCGAGACCTTGCTCGTGCCCACCGTCAGTTCGACCTCCACCTCGTCCTCGGCGCAGGCTCCCGCCGGCCCGGTGGCCGTGGCGTCCGGCATGTTCCGCTCGCTGGAGCACGAGACCACCGGCACCGCGACGCTCGTGCGGCTCCCGGACGGGCGGCACTCGGTCCAGTTCGCCGGGCTGAACACCAGTGACGGGCCGGACCTCTACGTCTACCTGTCCGACAAGGAGTCCACCGCGGCGGAGAAGGAGTTCGGCACCGGCTTCACCTCGCTGGGCAAGCTGAAGGGCAACCGCGGCGACCAGGTCTACGAGATTCCCGCCGAGGTGAACCTCTCGTCCGTCCGATCCGTGGTGATCTGGTGTAAGCGGTTCTCGGCCGGCTTCGGGGTGGCGCCATTGGCGTCTTGAATGGTCTGGTCCACATATAGCCTTTCGGCCCTATTGACGGTGCTGGTCTAGACCTTCTACCGTGGTGTGGGACACAACACAACGTCCCTTGTCGATGGGCGGGCGGATGCCCCATCGGCGAGGAGCACGGCTCACCGGGTGGGCCCTGCGCAGACGGTGGCGCGGCACACGTCGCGCCACCGTCGGCGTTAACCTCAGCTGTGCACACCAGGACCGTGGCGATCCACTATGTGCGCGCCGCGCTGCGCGAATGCCCGGCGCCGGAACCGGTCCTGGCCGCCGCGGGCATCAGCCCCTCGTTGCTCGACGACGACCGCGCCCGCGTGACGCCCGAGCAGTTCACCCGCCTCATCCAGGCGTTGTGGGAGCAGCTCGACGACGAGTTCATGGGCTTCGGCCCGCGTCCGTCCAAACGGGGCACGTTCCCGACGATGTGCCTGCTCGCCGTGCACTGCCCGGACCTCGGCTCGGCGTTGCGACGCGGCCTCGCGTTCTACGGCCTGTTCGACACCGCGCCCGCCATGTCGTTGGTGGACGGGCGTTTCTCGCTCGACATGGCGCTCGTTGACGACCCGGACCACTTCCTGACCGAGTCGCTGCTCGTGCTGTGGCACCGCTTCTCGTCGTGGCTCGTCGGGCGCCGGATCCCGTTGCGGCGCGCGTCCTTCGACTACCCCGAACCGCCGCACGCCGCCGAGTACCACCTGATCTTCGGCTGCCCGCTCGAGTTCTCCGCGCCCGTCACCGCGATGTTCTTCGACCCGAAGTTCCTGCGGATGCCCGTGGTGCAGGACGAGGCCGCGTTGCGCCGGTTCCTGCGCAACTCTCCCGCGGAGCTGTTGTCGCGCCGCGACCACGGCGCCGACACGTCCGCGCACGTGCGCCGGCTGCTCGGGGCGGGGGAGTCGGGCCTGGAAGCCGTCGCACAGCGGCTCGGGGTGTCCGCGCCGACGTTGCGGCGCAGGCTGGCCGCCGAGGGGACGTCGTTCCGCGAGGTGCGCGAACAGCTGTTGCGCGACCAGGCGGTGGCGTCTTTGGTGCGCGGCGGTGAGTCGGTGGAGGAACTGGCGCTGCGGCTGGGGTTCTCGGAGGCGAGCGCCTTCCACCGTGCGTTCAAACGCTGGACGGGCTCCTCACCCGGCGCCTACCGCGGCGGTCACTGACCCCGAAGCCGCTTCTCGACCTCGGCCAGGTTGTTGCGGCTGGTGAGGGTGTGGGGGTGTTCGGGTCCGAGGGTGCGGGTGCGGATGTTGAGTACGGCGCGGTGTTCGGTGGCGGCGGTGGTGAGGTCGCCCTGGGCGCGCAGCACGAGGGCGAGGTTGTCGCGGCTGCGGAGGGTGTGGGGGTGTTCGGGTCCGAGGGTGCGGGTGCGGATGTCGTGTACGGCGCGGTGTTCGGTGGCGGCGGCAGTGAGGTCGCCCTGGTCGTACAGCACGTTGGCGAGGTTGTTGCGGCTGGTGAGGGTGTGGGGGTGTTCGGGTCCGAGGGTGCGGGTGCGGATGTCGTGTACGGCGCGGTGTTCGGTGGCGGCGGCAGTGAGGTCGCCCTGGGCGCGCAGCACGAGGGCGAGGTTGTTGCGGCTGGTGAGGGTGTGGGGGTGTTCGGGTCCGAGGGTGCGGGTGCGGATGTTGAGTACGGCGCGGTATTCGGTCGCGGCGGCAGTGAGGTCGCCCTGGTCGTACAGCACGTTGGCGAGGTTGTTGCGGCTACTGAGGGTGTCGGGGTGTTCGGGTCCGAGGGTGCGGGTGTAGATGTTGAGTACGGCGCGGTATTCCGTGGCGGCGGTGGTGAGGTCGCCCTGGGCGCGCAACACCATGGCGAGGTAGTGGCGGCTGCGGACGGTATCGAGGTGTTCGGGGCCTTGCTCGGCCTCGTCGAGGCGTAAGGCGTGTTCGAAAGCTGATTTCGCGAGCGCGTACCTGCCGTTGTCATACGCCGTTTGTCCAATCGCGTATGCGGTTGACGCATCGGCGTGTCGAATCGCGGCGAGGACGATGTCGCTGGGCACGTGGTCACCGGGCGCGTGCATGCTCTGCACGTGGTCGACCAGGTAGTCGAAAACCTGGACGTGGTCGCCGCCCTGTTCGAGCAAGGCGGTCGTGGTGCCGCGCGGCGGTTCTGTCGCCCACTTCCACGCCTCGTTGAGTGACTCGGGGCGGACGCGGTTGCCGAGGTAGTGATCGTGCACCTCGTCCAGCAGGGCTTTCGGCAGCGGGGCGTGGAAGCCCGCGCGGCGGCAGTCGATGGCAGCGGTCACGAGTGCCGCGCCGCGCGGATGCGCGTTCGGTGCCTTGGCGTTGGTCCAGTGGGCGAGCAGCGTGGGACCGGCCGCGAGGTACTCGGCCAGGCCGTACTCGCCGGAGTTGCGCAGCGCGTCCCCGATCTGGGCGTCGGACCGGTACTCCTCGGCCCGCTCCAGCTCGGCCGGGGTGAAGTGGCGGTCCAGCTGCACCTGATGGGCCTGGTCCAGTACCCGGCGGGCCTCGTCGCTCAGCCGGTGGTCGTCGCCGCCGGTCAACTGGTTCAGCTCCTCACGGCGCAGCGTCGCGATGATCGTGCCGTGGCGGAGGCGGTCGACGCCTGCGACGGTGAGACCTCCGGTGCCGACGAACTTCTCCAGGTCGTCCAGCCACAGGACGCACTTCGGCCTGCGCGCCAGGTCGTCGACGGCCGCGTCCACGAGGTCCCGGCGTTCCGGCGCCATCAGGTGGTGCTTGGGCAGAGTCGCCCGGACCGCCTCGTACGCGGTGCGGGACTTACCCGCCGTCGAGTCGCCGACCAGCACGACGAAGCCGCCCGGCCGCAGGTGGGAGACGACCTCGTCGTAGACGTCGCGCCGGATGTAGGGCGGCACGCCCTTCGCCGCCTTGTGCACGCCGAGCCGGATCGGGTCGTCCAGGTCAAGGACCTTGCCGGACACCGCGCCCCTGGTCAGGGCGAAGCCGGTCTCCTCGCGTCGCTGCGCTCCCCGCTTGAGGAACTCCTTCGGGTACTCGCTGAAGAACACCGCGACCGCACCGACGACCGCGCCGATGGCGAGCACCCACCACTGCTTGACGCCGAGAGCGGCCATGACAGCGGACGTGGCACCGGCGACGATGATCAGTCCGGCCAGCAGCCATCCGCGCTTGCTCATCCCGAATTGGTACCACGACGTGCGTCCATCCAGCCGCGCGTGTCTTACGCTCCGGCCCCCCGTGTCTTACGTTCCCGCACCCGGACGGGTTCCGGACGGTAAGACACAGGGGGCCGGACGGTAAGACTCGCGGTTAGTAGGGCTGGTTGCGGGTGGCGCGGTCGCGCAACGAGGCCGGCGGGCGGAAGCGTTCGCCGTAGGTGTCGGCCAGGTAGTCGGCCCGATCGACGAACGCGGCGAGCCCGGTCGAGTTGACGAACTGCAGCGTGCCGCCCGTCCACGGCGCGAAGCCGAAGCCGAAGATGCTGCCGATGTTCGCGTCGGCGACCGACGTCAGCACGTTCTCGTCCAGGCACCGGATCGTCTCCAGCGACTGGATGTACAGCAGCCGGTCGCGAACGTCCTGTTCGGACACTCCCGCGTCGGGCTTGGTGTACCGCGTGACCAGCTCGGGCCAGAGGAACTTCTTTCCCTCCGAAGGGTATTCGTAGAACCCCGCACCGCCCGACTTGCCGGTGCGGCCGAGATCCACGAGCTGTTGCAGCACGCCGAACGCGGGGTGCTCGCGCAGGCCCGCCGCGGCCGGGTCGTCGGCCAGCGTCTGGTCGCGGATCTTCAGCTGCAGTGTGAGCGTCACCTCGTCGGACACCGCCAGCGGGCCGACCGCCATGC
Source organism: Lentzea sp. NBRC 105346 (assembly GCF_030269605.1). GTDB lineage: Bacteria > Actinomycetota > Actinomycetes > Mycobacteriales > Pseudonocardiaceae > Lentzea. The sequence continues at coordinate 287,902 of NZ_BSTQ01000003.1, read as the reverse complement.
CGGCCTTGCGGGCCACGTTCTCGATCAACGCCGGGTGCACGCCCTCGGCGAGCATCGTGATCGCCTCGATCGGGTACGTGCCGAACGTGCGCGAGGTGTAGAAACCGCGGCTGTCGTTGACGACGATCGGGGTCTTGCCGATCTGGCGCACGTAGTCCAGCGCGCGTTCCAGCGTCTCCTCGGACGTCTTCTCGCCGCGGATCACCTCCACCAGGCGCATCTTCTGCACCGGCGAGAAGAAGTGCAGGCCGATGAACTTCTCCGGCGTGCTGACCGAGGAGGCCAGCCCGGTGATCGGCAACGTCGAGGTGTTCGACGCGATCACCGCGGACGGCAGCGCGGCGGACTCGGCCGCGGGCAGCACCTTGTTCTTCAGCTCGCGGTTCTCGAACACCGCCTCGATGACCAGGTCGCAGCCGGCCAGATCCGCGTCGGAGTCGGTCGGCGTGATGCCGGGCAGGTCCTGTGCCCCGCGAGAAGCCGCCTCCAGCGTGACGTCCTTGAGCACGACCGGGATGCCCGCCTTGGCGCTCACCTCGGCGATGCCCGCGCCCATCATGCCCGCGCCGAGCACGCCGAGCTTCGAGACCTTGTTGCGGCCCGCGGAGCCGCGCGCGTTGATCTCGTTGAGCTGGAACCAGAACGCGTTGATCATGTTCTTCGCGACCTGGCCCGAGGCCAGCTCGAGGAAGTAGCGGCCCTCGATCTTCAACGCCGTGTCGATGTCGACGAACGCGCCCTCGATGGCCGCGGCGAGGATCTTCTCCGGTGCCGGCAAGGTGCCGTGGGTCTTCTTGCGCAGCACGGCGGGCGCGGCGGCCAGCAGGCCGTAGCTGTTCGGGTCGGCGAACTTCAGGTCCGGCAGGGTGAAGCCGGGCACGTCCCACGGCTGCTTCGCCTCGGGGTTGGCGCGAATCCACGCGCGCGCCTGCTCGAACAGGTCCTCACGCGACGACGCCAGCGCGTGCACGATCCCGGCCTGCAACGCGCGCTGCGGCCGGAGTTGCTTGCCCTCCATCAGCAACGGCAACGCCGCCTGCACGCCCAGCAGCCGCACCATGCGCGTCACGCCGCCGCTGCCCGGCAGCAGGCCCAGCGTGGCCTCGGGCAGGCCGAGCTTGATCGAGTCGTCGTCCAGCACGACGCGGTGATGGCACGCCAGCGTGATCTCCAGGCCACCGCCGAGCGCGGCGCCGTTGATCGCGGCCACGACCGGCTTGCCGAGCTTCTCCAGGCGCCGTAGCTGCGCCTTGATCTCCTCGACACCCACCAGCGCCTCGGCCGCGTTCTCCGGCGTGATCTGGATGAGCATGTTGAGGTCGCCGCCGGCGAAGAACGTCTTCTTGGCGGACGTGATGATCACGCCGGTCAGCTCGTCCTGCTCCAGCCGGGTCACGGCGTCGCCCATGAGCGACGCGTACTCGGCGTTCATCACGTTGGCCGTGCCGGACATGTCCATCGTCAGGGTGACGATGCCGTCGCTGTCCTTTTCGTAGTGGAACGGCATGTGTGTCAGACCCTCTCGATGATCGTCGCGATGCCCATGCCGCCGCCGACGCACAGCGTGGCCAGACCTCGGCGCAGGTCCCGGCGCTCCAGCTCGTCGAGCAGCGTGCCCACGATCATGCAGCCGGTCGCGCCCAGCGGGTGGCCCAGCGCGATCGCGCCGCCGTTGACGTTGACCTTCTCCTCGGGCAGGTCCATGTCGCGCAGGAACTTCAGCACCACGGACGAGAACGCCTCGTTGATCTCCACCAGGTCCATGTCCTCAATGGACAGACCCGCCCGGTCCAGCGCCTTGCGCGCGGCCGGGGCGGGGCCGGTGAGCATGATCGTCGGCTCGGTGCCGGTGACCGCGACGGACACGATGCGGGCGCGTGGCGTCAGGCCGAGGTCCGCGCCGGCCCTGGCGGAACCGATCAGCATCGCGGCGGCGCCGTCGACGATCTGCGACGAGTTGCCGGGCGTGTGGACGTGGCTGATGCGCTCGACCGACGGGTACTTGTCGATCGCGACCGCGTCGTAGCCGAGGTCGCCGTGGAACTGGAAGCTCGGCTTGAGCTTGCCGAGCGATTCCACAGTGGACTCGGGACGGATCGTCTCGTCCTCCTTGAGCACGACCGTGCCGTTCTGGTCGACGACCGGCACGATCGACCGCTCGAACCAGCCCTTCTGCTGCGCGACGTACGCGCGCTGGTGCGACCGGGCCGCCCACGCGTCCACGTCCTCGCGGCTGTAGCCCTCCAGCGTCGCGATGAGGTCCGCGCTCACGCCCTGCGGCACGAACGACGTGTCGAACCCGGTCGCGGGGTCCGCGACCCAGGCGCCGCCGTCCGACCCCATCGGCACGCGCGACATCGACTCGACGCCACCGGCGATGACGAGGTCCTCGAAGCCCGACGCGACCTTCGCCGCCGCCAGGTTCACCGCCTCCAGGCCGGAGGCGCAGAAGCGGTTGAGCTGCACGCCCGCAGGCCGTTCGTCGTAGCCGGCGACGAGGACCGCGCTGCGGGCGATGTCACCGCCTTGCTCGCCGATCGGCGTGACCACGCCGAGCACGACGTCGTCGACGGCCGAGGTGTCGAGGTCGTTGCGGTCGGCCAGCGCGCGCAGCACGCCCGCGGCCAGGGCCACGGGCTTGACGCTGTGCAGCGAACCGCGCTTCCCCTTGCCACGCGGCGTGCGGACCGCGTCGAAGATCAGGGCTTCGCTCATGTCCCCACCGTAGGCACGGCCGGGGTGCGTCGCCATGACCGGCGTGGGTGACCGTTTAGCTCATCGGGGCCACCGGGCAGACCGACCTTGAGGTCACACGCGCCACTCCGGACCCGGAGTCTGGCGGATGGCCTGATCTTTTCGCTCAGGTTTTCGCCCGGCCGTGACGCGCGGCGGTCATGGCGGGAGGTCCCTCGCGGTGGTTTCGTGGTGCCATGGCACACCGTCGATCGCCGTGGATGGACGAAGACCTCGACCAGCTGCGCCAGCTGGCCCGCACGTTCCTGGAGAAGGAGGTCGCGCCGCACCAGGAGCGGTTCGCCGCGCAGAAGCAGGTGGACCGCGACCTCTGGCGCCGCGCGGGCGACGTGGGCCTGCTGTGCCTGTCGATCCCCGAGGAGTACGGCGGCGGGGGCGGGACGTTCGCGCACGAGGCCGTGCTGATCGAGGAACAGGCCCGCGTCGGCGACAGCTCGTGGGGCAACAGCGTGCACAGCGGGATCGTCGCCCACTACCTCTTGTCTTATGGGACCGAGGAGCAGAAGCGGCGCTGGCTGCCCAAGCTCGCGTCGGGGGAGTACGTCGGCGCGATCGCGATGTCCGAACCCGGTGCCGGCTCCGACCTGCAGGGCATCCGCACGCGCGCGTTGCGCGAGGGCGACGAGTACGTCATCAACGGGTCCAAGACGTTCATCACCAACGGCAGCCAGGCCGATCTGGTCATCGTGGTGGCCAAGACCGACCCGTCCGAGGGCGCCGCGGGTATCTCGCTGCTGGTCGTCGAGAACGACATCCGGCGCGGCCGCGTGCTGGAGAAGGTCGGGCTGAAGGGCCAGGACACCGCCGAGCTGTTCTTCGACGACGTCCGCGTGCCCGTGTCGCACCTGCTCGGTGGGCAGGAGGGCCAGGGGTTCGTCCAGCTCATGCAGCAGCTGCCCCAAGAACGGCTGCTCATCGCCGTCGCGTCCGTCGCGGGCATCGAGCGCGCGGTCGAGGTGACGCTCGAGTACACGAAGGACCGCACGGCGTTCGGCAAGGAGCTGTTCAAGTTCCAGAACACGCGGTTCAAGCTGGCCGAGTGCGCCACCGAGGCCGCTGTGACCAGGGCTTTCGTCGACGAGTGCATCGAAAAGCACCTGACCGGCTCGTTGGACGTGCCGACCGCCGCGATGGCGAAGTGGTGGTCGACCGACCGGCTGTGCCGTGTCGTGGACGAGTGCGTCCAGCTGTTCGGCGGCTACGGGTACATGACCGAGTACCCGATCGCCCGCGCCTGGGCCGATGCCCGCGTGCAGCGCATCTACGGTGGTACGAACGAGATCATGAAGGAAATCATCGCGAGGTCGCTCTAGATGGGGCCGCTCGCTGGACTCAAGGTCGTCGAGCTCGCCGGGCTGGCGCCGGGGCCGTTCGGCTGCATGGTGCTGGCCGACCTCGGCGCGGACGTGATCCGGGTCGACCGGCCCGCGGCCGTGCCCGCGGTGCCGGGGGACTTCCTCGGGCGCGGCCGCCGCTCGATCGCAGTCGACACGCGCACTCCCGAGGGCGCCGAGCTCGTGCTCAAACTGCTGGAGGAGGCGGACGTCCTCGTCGAGGGCTTCCGGCCGGGCGTGACCGAACGGCTCGGCTTCGGGCCCGCGCAGGCGCTCGCCCGCAACCCGCGGCTGATCTACGGCCGCCTCACCGGCTGGGGCCAGGACGGGCCGCTCGCCGACCGCGCCGGGCACGACATCAACTACATCTCCATCGCGGGCGCGCTGGAGCCGCTCGGACGGCACGGCGGGCCGCCGTCGTTCCCGATCAACATCCTCGGCGACTTCGCCGGCGGCGGCCTGCTGCTCGCCCTCGGCGTGCTCGCCGCGTTGTACGAGCGGGAGCGGTCCGGGCGGGGCCAGGTCGTGGACGCCGCCATGGTGGACGGCTCGGCGCTGCTGACGACGTTCCTGCACAGCATGCGGTCGGCGGGCATGTGGCGCGGGCCGCGCGGCACCAACATGCTCGACGGTGGCGTGCCGTTCTACGACGTCTATGAGGCCGCGGACGGCCGGCACGTGAGCGTCGGGGCGTTGGAGGAGAAGTTCTACGCCGAGCTCGTGCGCGTCCTGGGGATCGAGGACGCGCCCTCGCGTGACGACCCGGTGAACTGGCCCGAGCTGCGGGAGCGGATCGCCGCGGCGGTGAAGAGCCGCACCCGCGACGAGTGGTCGGAGCTCGCTTCGGGGACGGACGCGTGCCTGGCGCCGGTGCTCGACCCCGGCGAGGCGCCCGCGCACCCGCACAACGCCGCGCGCGGCGCGTTCGTCTCGGTCGACGGGCGCGTCCAGCCCGCTCCGGCACCCCGGTTCTCGCGCACGCCGGCGGAGGTTCCCGCCACGCCGCCGACGATCGGAATGCACACGAACGAAGTACTCGAGGACATAGGTGTGGCGCCCGAACAAATTACGGAACTGCGGCGGTCCGGCGTTATTGCATGAGTGTGGCGCACATATAAATAAGGACAGCACGCGGTAACGCTGCGTGTTGTCCTGCCTTGGCGTATGGGTGAGCCCACTTCGGGGCTGTCTGGGGGGCGCGAGGAAGGCGGTTCTGGCCTCGCACACAGGACATCGGCGCAGGGCAGGGCCCTCTTTAGCCGCCATTCGGGTGATGTTCGGTAGCGTGCACGCGTGCCGAACCGGCTGATCTTAGGACCATCCGGGCGTGGTCGATGTTCATCACCAGGGTGAATGAGGGACCATGTCGGGTGAACCGGGCGATCAGTCGCCCCCACGTGGACGAACGGACGGAGAGGGATCTGTGAACCTCAAGAAGGTGCTAGTGCTGGCGGCGGTGGCGCTGGTGCTGTTCCTCCTGATCACCCAGCCTGAGCAGTCCGCACAGGCCGTGCAGACCGTGCTCGGGTGGCTGCGGCAGGGTGCGGAGTCGATCATCACCTTCATCAAGAGCCTCTTCGCGTAGGGCGGTCACTCAACGTCACATTCTGCGCCGACCGTTGGACCTAACGGGTGGAATGAGGGCTATCACGCACTGGTAACGGGTGTTCTCTCGAATCAAGGTCTAGCGGTTGTCGGACCCCTCAAATACGGTGCGCTGCAATGGCCGATCCCCGACCGACGAGGAGGCACTGGATGGTCGAGGACTCCGGGGTCCACGAGCTGTTGCAGCAGTGGGCAGCTGAACGGTCTGACGACGCTGAGATGCAGGAGGTGAACCGGATCAAGAACGCGTGGCTCGCCGAGGCTCCCCCCTCGTCGACGCCTGGCATCCCGATGCAGCGGGGTTCCAGGGGTGGGTCGTCGCGTGGCTTGGTCAAGGTGGACTCAGCCGACCCCGCCTACGTCGCCGCTATGCGGAAGCGCGCGCCGGAGGCACCAGAGGCTCTGCTCGCTGCCGCAGCGAGCTACTGGCAGCTGGTGGGTGACATCGCGGAGGCAGAGCAGTGGTGGGACGCGGGGATCAGCCCGCTCGACCAGCGCGCGCTCGACTACCGGGCCGCCGGGCTCACGCCCGCAGACCTGGGCCGCAGGCTGGGACCGATGACGGTTCTCCAGCACCTTCGCCGTGGTTCCGCCGCGGCCTGGTGTGTTGCACGTTTGCAGCGTCAGCGCCGTGACGGCGTTGCGTAGGTAGTGGACGGCCTCCCGGGATCGGGAGGCCCTGATTTAGTTGCCGCCGAAGTCAAGGCTCCCGTCCGGGAGCCTCTTCGCTGAGCTGACGTAGTCTGACGTCGTGCGTCTCACCCCCCAGCGACTGCTCATCGGGCTGCTGTGCCTGGTGGCGCTCGTGGCGTGCTGCGGGCTCGCCTACTGGCAGTGGACGCGCTTCGAGTCCGCGAGCGGCACGTTCCAGAACCTGGGATACGTGCTGCAGTGGCCGCTGTTCGGTCTGTTCCCGGCGTTCATGGTGTGGCGCATCCGCAAGCTCGACCGCGAGCGCAAGGCCAAGCCGGTTGAAGCACCTCCACCCCCGGTTACTAGGGTTGAGCCCGTCAAACCCGCGCACGTCGATGATTCTTGTGGCGACGATGACGACGAGCTTGCGGCCTACAACCGCATGCTCGCCGAGCTGAACGCGCGGGACGAGCGAGCGTGAGGGCTGGGTCGATGGAGAAGGAGCTCAAGCGGTTCAGGGTGCTGGCCTACGTGGTCGGTGTCGCCTTGCTGGTGCTCTGTGTCGCGCTCGGGTTGAAGTACCTCGGTGACGCGCCCACGATGATGCGGATCGTCGGCCCCGGCCACGGCTTCCTCTACGCCGTCTACCTGGTGGTCTCGATCGATCTGGCGATCAAGGCCCGGTGGAGCATGAAGGGCACGGCCCTGGTGCTCGTCGCCGGCATGGTCCCGTTCCTGTCGTTCTACGCGGAGCGCCGGGTCCACGAGAAGATGCAGGCTGGGCTGCCCTTGTGAACCTTTTCGGCCCGGTGAACCTGCTATCGTCCGGCGGTATCAACTGAACACGGCCGTCGATGTCGCGCGGGAGAGTCCCAGCACTTGGACTGGGCGCCGAAGGAGCAACCCCTCCCCGGAATCTCTCAGGCAAAGCTACCGCCCGACGAAGGCAACTCTGGAAAGCAGGCGCACGCCTCGCCCACGGTGCAAGTCGCTCTTGAGCGGCGAAGCTCTCAGGCTCATGACAGAGGGGGAGGCTCACTCACCTACGAGGAGTCTCCTAGTGGACCGTGTAATCCTTCAGGCGTGTCGGCCGACTGCTCCAGTGCAGCCCGGCCTACAAGCGCGCCCGCACCAGGAGGTCTGACCGGATGGAATCCCGCCTCACGCCGTTGCACGCAGAGCACGAGGCTTTGGGCGCGCACTTCACCGACTTCGCGGGCTGGAAGATGCCGCTGCGCTACGACAGCGAGCTCGCCGAGCACCACGCCGTGCGCAAGACGGCCGGGTTGTTCGACCTCACGCACATGGGCGAGATCGTCCTGACCGGCCCGGACGCCGGTGCGGCCCTCGACTTCGCGCTCGTCGGGCACATCTCGGCGCTCGCCGTCGGCAAGGCCCGCTACACGATGATCACCCAGGCCGACGGCGGCGTGCTGGACGACCTGATCGTCTACCGGCTCGGCGACGAGGAGTACCTGGTCGTCGCCAACGCGTCGAACGCCGCGGTGGTTCATGAGGCTCTGGTCGAGCGGGCCGCCGGGTTCGACACGGTCGTGACCGACAAGTCGACCGAGTACGCGTTGATCGCCGTGCAGGGCCCGGCGTCGACCACGATCCTCGGCACCCTGACCTCGACCGACCTCGCGACGGTCAAGTACTACGCGTCCTACCCGACCACGGTCGCGGGCGTGCCGGTCCTGCTCGCGCGCACCGGCTACACGGGTGAGGACGGCTTCGAGCTGTTCGTCTCGCCGGAGTACGCGCCGCAGCTGTGGCAGGCGCTGCTGGAGGCGGGCAAGCCGCACGACCTGAAGCCCGCCGGCCTGGGCTGCCGCGACACGTTGCGCCTGGAAGCCGGCATGCCGTTGTACGGCAACGAGCTTTCGACGTCGCTGACCCCGTTCAACGCGAACCTCGGCCGCGTCGTGAAGCTCGACAAGCCAGGCGACTTCGTGGGCCGTGACGCGTTGGCGAAGGTCGCGGAGTCCGGGGTGGACTCGGTGCTGGTCGGCCTGAAGACGGCCGAGCGCCGGGCGCCGCGCCACGGTTACGCGGTCCTGTCCGGAACCGATGTCATCGGTGAGGTGACCAGCGGCGCGTTGTCGCCGACCCTCGGGTACTCGATCGCCATGGCCTACGTGGCCAAGGAGTTCGCGTCGCCGGGTACTCAGCTCGTCGTCGACGTCCGGGGCAAGCAGCAGCCCGTGGAGGTCGTCGCACTGCCGTTCTACAAGCGCGCCAAGTAAAGGGAGAATTCATGTCCGAGCAGTTCAACGCCTCCCTCGCGGAGTTCGACCCGGAGGTGGCGGAAGCCGTCGCGGCCGAGCTGGCGCGCCAGCAGGGCACGCTCGAGATGATCGCCTCGGAGAACTTCACCCCGGTCGCGGTGCTGCAGGCGCAGGGTTCGGTCCTGACGAACAAGTACGCGGAGGGCTACCCCGGCCGCCGCTACTACGGCGGCTGCGAGCACGTCGACGTCGTCGAGCGCCTGGCCATCGCCCGGATCAAGGAACTGTTCGGCGCCGGCTTCGCGAACGTCCAGCCGCACTCGGGCGCCCAGGCGAACGCGGCCGCGATGTTCGCGCTGCTGCAGCCGGGCGACACGATCCTCGGCCTGGACCTCGCGCACGGCGGTCACCTGACGCACGGCATGCGGATCAACTTCTCGGGCAAGCTCTACAACGTCATCCCGTACCACGTGTCGGACTCCGATGGTCGCGTGGACATGGCCGAGGTCGAGCGGCTCGCTGAGGAACACCGCCCCAAGCTGATCGTCGCCGGGTGGTCGGCGTACCCGCGTCAGCTGGACTTCGCCGAGTTCCGCCGCATCGCGGACTCGGTCGAGGCCTACCTGATGGTCGACATGGCGCACTTCGCGGGCCTGGTCGCCGCGGGCCTGCACCCGTCGCCGGTGCCACATGCCCACGTCACGACGACCACGACGCACAAGACCCTCGGCGGCCCGCGCGGCGGCGTGATCCTGTCCAACGACGCGGACATCGCCAAGAAGATCAACTCCGCGGTGTTCCCGGGCCAGCAGGGCGGTCCGCTGGAGCACGTGATCGCCGCCAAGGCCGTGGCGTTCAAGCACGCCGCCTCGCCCGAGTTCGCCGACCGCCAGCGCCGGACTCTCGAAGGCGCCCGGATCCTGGCGGACCGGCTCTCGCAGCCGGACGTCGCTTCCGCTGGTGTGAAGGTCCTGACCGGTGGCACCGACGTGCACCTGGTGCTCGTCGACCTGGTCTCGTCGGAGCTCGACGGGAAGCAGGCGGAGGACGTGCTGCACCAGATCGGGATCACGGTCAACCGCAACGCGGTGCCCAACGACCCGCGGCCGCCGATGGTCACCTCGGGTCTGCGGATCGGCACGCCCGCTCTCGCGACGCGCGGGTTCGGTGAGGTCGACTTCACCGAGGTCGCGGACGTGATCGCCGAGGCTTTGAAGCCGGGCGCGAACCTGGACGAGCTGCGCGGCCGGGTCGAGGTGCTGGCGGCGAAGCACCCGCTCTACTCGACCCTCTGAGCGAAAGGTCGTGAGTGGTTTCCGTTGCCATAGCGACGGAAACCACTCACGACCTGGTGAGCGAACGACGGATAGGCGGAACCCCCGGCCCCTTCCCCAGGGCCGGGGGTGTCCCGTTCAGGGTGTTGTGTCTCTCAAATAGACAGTCCTCCTCGGACTGATCAGGTCTGGGGGACGACCGTGCCCGCGGGCAAGCACTCGATGTTGCGCTTGCCGTCCGGCTGGATGACGAACCAGGTGTTGCCCACACCCTGGCCCTTCCACTGGCCGGGCTTCTCGTCCTTGGAGTAGGTGTAGACGGGCCAGTTGCCGATGGCGACCTGCTTCTTGCCGTCCGCACGGGTGATCAGCTTGACGATCGCCGGGTCGACGCCCTCGATCTGGGGCACGGTCTCCGACAGCAGCGGCGGCCACGTGGTCGCGCACGCGTCGTTGCAGTTCGACTTCGTGTCGGGCTTCGGAGTGTCCTTCTCGAACCGGTAGAGCGTGCGACCGTCGCCGTCCTGGACGACCCTGCCCATCTTGGCGACGTCCTTGCCCACGATCTTGATGCTACTGACTGGCGCCTGCGTGGCGGGCGCCTGGGTCTGAGCCTGCGGCGGTTGGGTGTCCGTGGTCGGGGCCTGTGCAGGCTCCTGGAGCACCGGGGCCTGACCCGTGTCCCCGTAGTCACCGAGAACGCCGAGGTCGGTTTCGGTCTGAGCCACCGGTTTCGAGTTCGCGCCGTTGCTCGTGGCGCTCCACACACCCAGACCCAGCACGACTGCCAGCCCTGCGGCAAGCCCGATGGCGATGCGGTTACGTCGGATCACACTCATGTCCTCCTTGTCCGTCCGTTCGCTCTATCGAGGCCTTACGGACTGGTTCACGTCTCGGTTCAGAAACGAACCGAATGCGATGCTGACTCGAACGTCCGGCAGGGAGCGCAACCGCAGGAGGTGCCGGTGATCGTCGCAGGTCAGCTCGCCGCGCTGGGGGAGAAGGTGCTCGGGGCACCGTTGCCGATCGGAATTCGGGCGTGGGACGGCAGCACGGCAGGTCCGATGAACGGGCCGGTGCTGGTCGTCCGATCACGGGACGCGCTGCGCCGGCTCGTGTGGGCGCCGGGGGAGTTGGGGCTCGCGCGCGCGTACGTGAGCGGGGAACTGGACGTCGAAGGGGATCTCACCGAGGGGCTCGCGCGCATCTGGGCGCTCGTCCGGCGGGGGACCACCAAGAGGCCGAAGATCGGTGAGGTGCTCAGGGCCGCGTGGAACCTCAGGCTGTTCGGGCCGAACCCGGAGCCGCCGGCCGAGGAGGCCAGGCTCAACGGGAGGAGGCACACGAAGCAACGCGACCGCGACGCGATCTCGCACCACTACGACCTGAGCAACGCGTTCTACGAACTCGTGCTCGACCCGAGCATGGCGTACTCGTGTGCTTACTTCACCGATGAAACCGACGACCTGGAGACCGCCCAGCGCAACAAGCTCGACCTGGTGTGCCGCAAGCTCGGCCTCGAACCCGGAATGCGCTTGCTCGACGTCGGCTGCGGCTGGGGCTCGATGATCATTCACGCGGCGAAGCACTACGGCGTGCACGCGGTGGGCGTGACGATCTCCGCCCAACAGCGGGAGCACATCGCGCGGCGCATCTCGGAAGAAGGTGTCACGGCCGAGGTGCGGCTGCAGGACTACCGGGAGATCACGGGTGACGGGTTCGACGCGATCTCCACGATCGAGATGGGCGAGCACGTCGGCGAGGAGAACTATCCCGAGTACGCCGCGACGCTGCACCGGTTGCTCAAGCCCGAAGGACGCTTGTTGCTGCAACAGATGTCGCGGGGCGCGAACGCACCCGGCGGCGGTGCGTTCATCGAATCCTATGTGGCGCCGGACATGCACATGCGGCCCGTCAGCCGCACTCTGTCTCATCTGGAGGGTGCGGGCCTGGAGATTCGCGACGTCCAGTCGTTGCGGGAACACTACGTCTGGACCGTGCGCGCCTGGGCCGAGACACTGGAGCGGCGCTGGGACGAGGTCGTCGCGCTGGTCGGCGAAGGCCAGGCACGGGTGTGGCGGCTGTACCTCGCCGGCGGTGCGTTGACCTTCGAGGAGGGCCGGATGGGTGTCGACCAGATCCTGGCGGTGCGCGCGACCGTGAGCGGTCGCAGCGGTATGCCGCGGACGCGGCGGGAGTTGGTGTCGCGATGACCTTCCTCGTCAGCGCCCTCGTCGCGGTGGGCTTGGTCACCGCGCTGTTCCTGTACGCCGACCGAGTGAAGCGCTACGACCTGATCGACTCGTTGTGGGGCCCCGGTTTCGCGGTGATCGCGATCGTCACCGCGCTGCTCGCGGACGGAGACCCGACCCGGCAGTGGCACGTCACCGTGCTCACCGCGGTGTGGGGCCTGCGGCTGGGCGCGTACATCTTCGCGCGCAACCGCAAGAAGAGTGAAGATCAGCGATACGTCGACATCATGAGGCGTGCCAAGGGAAATCCGCGGCTGCACATGTACCGCGTGTACCTGATCCAGGCCGCGATCATGTGGGTGGTATCGCTGCCGGTGCAGGTCGCGCTGCACCTCGACGCGCCGATGAACGTGCTCGACGTGCTCGCGATCGTGATCTGGTTGGTGGGCTTCACGTTCGAGTCGGTCGGCGACTGGCAGCTCGCGCAGTTCAAGGCGGATCCCGCCAGCAAGGGCGCGGTGATGGACCGCGGCCTGTGGCGCTACACCAGGCATCCCAACTACTTCGGCGACGCCGTGGTGTGGTGGGGGCTGTTCCTCTTCGCGTTGCACACGTGGGCCGCGTTGTTGACCGTTGTCAGTCCACTTGTGATGACGTTCCTGCTGGCCAAGGGGACCGGTAAACCATTGCTGGAGAAGGACATCGGCCAGCGACGGCCCGGCTACGCGGAGTATGTGCGACGAACGTCTAGTTTCATCCCCATGCCACCGAAGAAGGTCACGCCGGCGGGTTAGGGTGCAAGGCGTGGGCAACGAGATCTCCTTCCCGCGCCAGCACGCGCGCACCCAGCGGTTCACCCTCGGCGCACCGAGGACCTTCACCGTCACACCCGACGGTTCCCGTGTGTTCTTCCTCCGTGTCGCCACGCCCACCGGCAAGGCGAACGGGCTGTGGGAGCTGGACCCGAAGACCGGGACGGAGCGGCTGCTCGCCGACCCGGCGGTGCTGCTGACATCGGGGGAGGAGGACCTGCCGCCCGAGGAGAAGGCGCGCCGCGAGCGCAGCCGTGAGCAGGCGGCGGGCATCGTCGGCTACGCGACGGACCGGGAGGGGGCGCGCGCGTCGTTCGCGTTGTCCGGCAGGCTTTTCGTCACGGACCTGCGCACGGCCGAGACCCATGAGCTGCCCACCGAGGGCGGCGTGATCGACCCGCGCGTCGACCCGACCGGTACGCGCGTGGCGTACGTCACCGGCGGCGCGCTGCACGTCGTGGACCTCGAGTCGGGCGCGGACACCGTCGTGGGACGGCCGGACGGCGACGACGTCACGTGGGGCCTGGCCGAGTTCATCGCGGCCGAGGAGATGTCGCGCTACCGCGGCTACTGGTGGTCGCCGGACGGCACCCGCCTGCTCGCCGCGCGCGTCGACAACAGCCCGGTGCACCGCTGGTACATCGCGGACCCGGCCAACCCGGCGACGCCCGCCCACGAGATCGCCTACCCGGCCGCGGGCACGCCCAACGCGCTGGTGACGTTGTCGGTACTCGGTCTGGACGGCTCGGCGGTGCCGGTCGCGGCCGAGTTCGACTACCTCAACTCGGTGCACTGGTCGTCCGGCGGCGACCCGCTGATCACCGTGCAGACGCGGGACCAGCGGACCGTGCGCGTTCTCGCGCTTGATGTCGCCTCGGGTGAGGTTTCTTCGTTGGCGGAGGAGACCGACCCGCATTGGCTCGAGGTCGCCTCCGGCGTGCCGGCATGGACGCCCGACGGGCGGCTCGTGCGGATCGTGATGGTGGCCGACGAGTACCGCCTGTCCGTCGGTGACGAGGTCGTTTCGCCTTCGGGGATCCAGGTCCGCGCGGTGCTGGACGTCGCCGACGACTCCGTGCTGATCACCGGTTCGGAGTCCGACTCGACCGTGATCCACGTGTACTCGGTCGGCGCGACCTGTACCCGTCTCTCCGAAGAGGACGGTGTGTCCTCGGCGGTTCGGGGCGGCGACACGGTTCTGCTGGCAACGTCTACTTTGGACCGCTTCGGCGCACGGGTGACCGTCGCCGGCCACGAGATCGTCTCGCACGCCGAGACGCCGGTGATCACGCCGTCGGTGCGCATGGTCACGCTCGGCGAACGCGGCCTGCGCGGCGCCCTGATGCTGCCGAGCGGCCACGTGCCCGGCACGAAGCTGCCCGTGCTGCTCGACCCGTACGGCGGTCCGCACGCCCAGCGCGCGGTGTCCGCCCGCAACGCCCACCTGACGTCGCAGTGGCTCGCGGACCAGGGCTTCGCGGTGCTGGTGGTCGACGGTCGCGGCACGCCCGGTCGCGGCCCGGCGTGGGAGCGGGAGATCGCCTTCGACTTCGCGGGCGCCACGCTGGAGGACCAGGTCGACGCCCTGCAGGCGGCCGCGTCGATCGAGCCTGATCTAGACCTGTCGCGGGTCGCGATCCGCGGCTGGTCCTACGGCGGCTACCTGGCGGCGCTGGCCGTGCTGCGGCGCCCGGACGTCTTCCACGCGGGCATCGCCGGAGCGCCGGTGACGGACTGGCGGCTCTACGACACGCACTACACCGAGCGCTACCTGGGCCACCCCGACGAGCGGCCCGAGGTCTACGACGCCAACTCGCTGATCGACGACGCGGACAAGCTCGCCCGGCCGTTGATGATCATCCACGGGCTGGCGGACGACAACGTGGTGGCGGCGCACGCGCTGCGGCTGTCGAGCGCGCTGCTGGCGGCGGGGCGGCCGCACACGTTCCTGCCGCTGGCCGGGGTCACGCACATGACGCCGCAGGAGCAGGTCGCGGAGAACCTCCTGCTGCTGCAGGTCGACTTCCTGAAGCGGTCACTTTCGTAAAACTCAAGGGGCCGGAGCGTAAAACTCGCGCGAGTCTTACCCTCCGGCCCCGTGAGTCTTACCGTCAGGCGTTGCGCACCTGGTACGGCGGGATGCTGTTGCCCAGCAGCGCCAGGTCGTCGATCGTCTCCGGCTGGTACCCCGCGGCGGGCAGCCGCGAGATCATCAGCTGGGTGGGGTCCTCGACGACGTCGGCGCGCCCGAACAGGTACGCCCACTCGTGCTCGTCGGAGCCGTAGTAGGCCACCGTGTCGAACACCTCGTTGAACCGCTGCCACATGCGCTTCAACGTGGTGTTGCGCCACATGGTCTGGCAGCCGGCCTGCGACACGACGACACCGCCCGGCGTGAGCAGGTTCTTGCACATCGCCAGGAACTCCGCGCCGTACAGGCGGTTGTGCTGCGCCGCCTCCTCACGCTCGTCCGGCAGGTCCACCAGGACGATGTCGTAGCGCTCGGAGGTGGTGCGGATGTACTCGTACCCGTCGATGTACTGCACGCGGATCGGACCGTTGCCGGCCTCGGCGTCGGCCAACTCGGAAAGCGAGTAGCCGTAGGGCAGGTGCTCGGCGCACAGCTTGACCGCCTGCGAGTCGATGTCGATGTGGTCGACGACCGACGCGCCGTGCTGCACGGCCATCTGGCACACGACGCCCTCGCTCGACCCGATCACCAGCACGCGAGAAACCTGGTCGGCCAGCAGCAGTGCGGGCACCATGAGCGCCTCGTGGTACGTCAGCTGGCTGAAGTCCGTGCTCTGCCGGTCGTCGTCGCAGAACAGCGAGACGCCCTGCGCGGTCCGAGCGATCACCAGGTGCTGGAAGTCCGTCTTGGTGTCGACCAGCACCTCCTCCAGCCGCCACTCGCGGGTCAGGCCCGCGCCGAGCGGCTCGTGGATGGTGTTCACGCCACATGCTCCTTAATGCCCCGAGTAACGACGTCCGTGCTCGTGTGAGTAGCGCCCAGAGCGTCGGACAACAACCGCACGGCCAACTCGGGCTTGGCACGGGTGCCGCAGGTGAAGACATCCACGAAGACCGAGCCGACTTCGGGATAGGTGTGTATCGAGGCGTGCGACTCTGACAGCAACGCCAGGACCGTCACCCCCTGAGGTTCGAACTTCTTGGAGATCACCTCCAGCACCGTCGCGTCGGCCTGAGTGAGCACTTCACCAAGTGCGTGCCGGAGGAACCGCTCGTCGTCGAGCAGCTCCGCGCTCACGCCTGAGAGCTCTGCCAGTACGTGCTGTCCCGCGAACAGGCCGACTTCCTGGTCGACCTGACAGGGCGCTTCGGACATCAATCACTCCAAACTATGTGAAATAACCGGATCAGATGCAGACCGTTGCCAACGGCGGGAAACCGTTGAAGCACACGGACGAATAGGACGAGGTGTAGGCGCCCGCGCACAGGATGTCCACGAAGTCGCCCGCCTCCAGATCCAGCGGCAGGTCGTACCTGGTGTGCTGGTAGATGACGTCGTCGGCGTCGCACGTCGGGCCGGCGATGACGACCGGTCCCACCGGCGAACCATCACGTGACGTCCGCAACGAGTACGCGATCGCCTCGCCCTCGGTCTCGGCCAGGCCTTGGTAGCGGCCGATGTCGAGGTAAACCCAGCGGCGTTCGTCCGAATAGGACCTTCGTGAGACGAGCACGACCGACGAGCGGATCAGGCCCGCCTCGGCGGAGATCGCGCGGCCCGGTTCGATCATCACGCGCGGCCGGGCGGCACCGAAGTGGCGTGAGAGCGAGGCCTCGATGCCGAGAGCGAACTCGGGCAACGTCGGCGTGGACGCCTGGTAGACCGCGGGCAGCCCGCCGCCCAGGTTGACCGTGGAGATCTCGATGCCCTCGGCGCGCAGCTTCGCCGCGATCAGCGCGGCGTCGGCGATGCCACCGTCCCAGGCGTTCACGTCGAGCTGTTGCGAGCCCGCGTGGAAAGCGACACCGAGAGGAACGAGTCCCAACTCGTGCGCCAGCCGTAAGAGGTCCGTCGCCATCTCCGGATCGCAACCGAACTTCCGGCCGAACGGATACGTGGATCCCTTGCTGTGCACCAGGATTCGCAGCAGCACGGACGAACCGGGCGCGTGCGCGGCGACCGCGCGGACGTCCTGTTCGCTGTCCGACACGAACAGCCGCACACCCTTCGAGTACGCGTACGCGATGTCCGCGGCCTTCTTGATGGGGTTGCTGTACGAGATCACCGACGGCGCCGCGCCCTGCTCGAGACAGAGATCGATCTCGGCGGGCGACGCCACGTCGAAGCTGGAACCCGCCGCGGCCAGCAGCGCCACGACCTCGGGCGCCGGGTTGGACTTCACCGCGTAGAAGATGTCGACGCGGGGTAACGCGGACGCGATGTCCGCGTGGTGCTGCCGCACGGTCTCCAGGTCGATGACCAGGCAG
The DNA here is from genome assembly GCF_030269605.1 of Lentzea sp. NBRC 105346. Lineage (GTDB taxonomy): Bacteria > Actinomycetota > Actinomycetes > Mycobacteriales > Pseudonocardiaceae > Lentzea. The sequence goes on along the minus strand of NZ_BSTQ01000003.1, from coordinate 270,612 downwards.
GGGGTCTGAGGTTTCTCCCGCTCCAGGAAACGCCGAATACGAGCCTCGGTCGCAACACGCCGTTCAACGGCGAAGCTCTCGGCCATTTCCCTTGGGGTCCCCCTTCATCCGTACGCGGGCACGGCCGTCCACTCTAAGGCCTGTTGGTTGAAAACGCCGCATCGGACAGCCGAACATGTGATGGATCTAGCTGGACCGGAGTTCGACGACCGTGATGTCCGGCGGCGCTCCCACGCGTACGGGCGGGCCCCAGAACCCCGCGCCACGGCTGACATAGAGCCATGTGTCATCCACTTTTGACAGTCCGGCGGTCGCGGGCTGCTGCACCGGAACCGCCAAATGGAACGGGAACATCTGTCCACCATGCGTATGACCGGACAACTGCAGGTCCACGCCGCGCTTCGACGCCTCGGCCACCTGAACCGGCTGGTGTGCCAGCAGCACCAACGGCTTCGTCACGTCGCGACCGTCCAGCGCGCGATCGAAGTCCGGTGCGTCTCCATAGGCGCGGCCGTTCACGTCGTTGACACCGGCGAGCTCGATGCCGCCGGCGATCGTCAGCCGTTCATTGCGCAACGGCGTCACCTCGCGCCGCGCGACCTCGCGCAGCCACGGCTCATAACCCGAGTAGTACTCGTGGTTTCCCGTCACGAAGAAGCTGCCGTGCTTGCTCACCAGGTCCTGCAACGGTTCGGCCGCCGAACCCAGCTCCTCGACCGTGCCGTCGACGAGGTCGCCGACGATCGCGACGAGATCGGCGTTCTGCTCGTTGATCAGCCGCACGATGTTCTCGGTGTGCGACCGGCCGAGCAGCGGCCCGAGGTGGATGTCGCTCACCACCGCGATGCGGAACCCGGACAGGCTCGGGTCGAGCTTGCCCAGCGTCACCGGCACCCGCTTGATCACCGGGTCGCCGAGCGCCTGCGTCATGCCGTAGCCGACGACACCACCCGCCGCGAGGCCGGTGCCGATCGCGAACGACTTCGCGATGAACCGGCGGCGGCCCTCGTCGGGCAGCTCCTCCTCGGGCCCGCCCGCCGGCACCCGCACGGCCCGCCGCATCAGGATGCGCCGGGGAATCTCGGCCACGCCGAGCAGCAGCGCCGCGTAGAAGACCAAAGCCAGCCAGATGTAGCCCGGCCAGGCGAAGAACATCCCGATCTCCGGGCCAACGCGCCTGGTCACGACCAGCGTGCTGATCAACAGCAGGAACCCGCCCGCGACGGTGTACGTACCAATCAGGCGCGCGCGGCCGGGCTCGGTCGTGTTCACCACGAACCGGCGCCACACGTACAGATGGGCGAGTCCGAGGGGCACGGCGAGGAGGAACAGGAAAATCACAACACCAGTATCCTTTTCGTTGCCGCGGGCTTGATCGCTGGAGGGACCAGATGAGGTCCGCGTTGCTTGTTTCGGTACTGCTCGTGTTCGGCCTGACACCGCCCGCACAGGCCGCCCAATCCTGGAAGCTCACCAATTCGGACGTGTCGGCGACCGTCGCGTTGGCCGACAACGGCACGTTGTCGATCACTGTCGCCAAGGGATCGACGACCGTGCTCAACCCGTCCGCGCTCGGCATCCGCACCACGACCGCGGACCTGAGCACGGGCCTGAAGTTCGCCGGCCGGTCCGACCGGCGCGTGCAGGAGTCCTACGTCACGGCCACCGGTCGCCGCCGCCAGCACCAGGTGGACGCGAACGAGACGACCCTGCGGTTCACCAAGGGCGCCGACCAGCTCGACGTGGTGTTCCGCGTGTCCGCCGACGGCCTCGGCTACCGCTACGTGCTCGGGAAGCCCGCGACCGTGACGACCGAGGCGTCCGAGTACGCCGTGCCCGCGTCGGCGAGGGCCGTGCTCCTGCCGTGGGACAACGGCAGGCAGGACTACGAGAACATCCACCTGCACACCACGGTCGCGGCCGCGCAGCCGGCCGCGTACGGCTACCCGTCACTGTTCCAAGTGGACGGAACCTGGCTGCTCGTGACCGAGTCGGACATGTCCGGCAACTACGGCGCGTCGCGGATCACGTTGAACAACGGGAAGTTCGGCGTGACGCTGCCGGACGCGCAGACCCAGAGCAACGGCACCACGCCGTGGCGCACGATGATCATCGGCGATCTTGCGACCGTCGTGGAGAGCGACCTGTCGACGGACTTGTCGAGTCCCAACAAGACCGGCGACCTGTCGTGGATCAAGCCGGGCATCTCGGCGTGGTCGTGGTGGGGCGACGGCACGGGCGACCTGGCCCTGCAGAAGCGTTACGTCGACTACGCCGCCAAGGAGACCTGGGAGTACGTCCTCGTCGACTCGGGCTGGAAGACCTGGTCGTCCGGGCAGGTGCAGGAGCTCGTGCGGTACGGCGCGGCGCGCAAGGTCGGCGTGATCCTGTGGGTGCACTACACCGACCTCGACACGGCGTCCGAACGCGACTCGAAGCTGCCGTTGTGGCACTCGTGGGGCGTGGCCGGGTTGAAGATCGACTTCATGAACTCGGACTCGCAGGCGCGGATGCGCTGGTACGACGCCATCCTGGCGGCGACGGCGAAGAACAAGCTGCTGGTCAACTTCCACGGTTCGACCGTCCCGCGCGGCACCGAACGCACGTGGCCGCACGTGATGAGCTACGAGGCCGTGCGCGGCGCCGAGGGCATCAAGCCCAAGCCCGGTAAGCAGCCCTATCCGATTTCGCATTACCTGACGCTGCCGTTCACGCGGAACCTCGCGGGTTCGATGGACTTCACGCCGGTGACGTTCAGCGCGGTGCGCAGGAACAGCGACGCGGCCGAGCTGGCGCTGTCGGTGATCTTCGAGTCGGGGCTGCAGAACTTCGCCGACCGGATCGCGAACTACCCGAACTACCCGATCGCGGAACAGCTGCTGAAGACCGTGCCGGCAGTGTGGGACGACACCCGCCTGCTCGCCGGTGACCCCGGCAAGCTGGCCGTGTTCGCCCGGCGCAACGGCAACGAGTGGTACGTCGCCACGAACGTCGCCGGCGCGGGGCGCACGATCGACGTGCCGCTCGCGTTCCTCGGCTCGGGCACGTGGCGGGCGGAGATCTACAACGACAACACCTACCGCAAGCTCACGTTCAGCACGCGCACCGTCACCGCCGGTGAGACCCTGTCCCTGCCGGTGCAACCCGACGGCGGATTCACGGTGCGGTTCGTGCAACCCGGCCCGAAGATGCAACCCACTCAGCCGTAGGGGGCGTGTCTAACCCGTATCGCAGGACGGGGAGGAACTTCATGAGTGATCGGGACGCCGCGTTCCAGGCCTACTTCGCGGCGCGTTCCGACGCCATGCGCGGCACGGCATACCTGCTGTGCGGTGACTGGCATCGCGCGGAGGACCTGGTGCAGCAGACGTTCACGAAGATCTACCTGGCGTGGCGTCGGATTCAGCGGCACGAGGCGATGGACGCGTACACCAGGCAGACGCTGGTGCGCACGTTCCTGTCCGAGCGGCGCCGGGGCTGGTTCCGGCACGAGTCGGTGGGTGAGCCACCTACCGAGGTGCCCGTGACCCCGTCGGGCCTGCCCGAAGAACGGCTGGTGTTGCTCGGGGCATTGGCGAAGGTGCCTCCGAAACAGCGAGCCGTGCTCGTCCTGCGGTACTGGGAGGACGCCTCGGTCGAGTACACGGCCGAGCTCCTCGGTATCTCGGAAGGAACCGTGAAGAGCCAGGCCGCGCGGGGGCTGCAGACGCTGCGCGGTCTGCTCGCAGAAGAGAGGGTTCGATGAACGAACAGGACCTCAGGCGGGCGTTCCACGACGTGATGGTGGCGAGCAGCCCGCCACCCTCGATGGACCCGTCCGCCGTGTTGCGCAGTGGCCGGCAGGCCCGTTCACGCCGGATGGCCGTGTGGACCGGCGCCGCGGTGATGGTGCTCGTGGCCGGCGTCGGCGTCGGGACCGCGCTGGTGGCCAACGGTGTGTCGGTGCCCGGCCTGCAGTTCGGCAGCAACGGCTCGTCGAGCGGGCCGACGGAGAACAACGGCCGCACGCAGGTCAACGGTCCGCAGGCCGACAAGGGCAAGGAACTGCTGAACGACCTGATCGCGATGGTGCCCGACGGGTACAAGACCGAGCAGATGCAGTACCAGGACCCCTCGTACAACGGCAGCGACATGCAGACCCACCAGGCGCAGAAGGGTGACGAAGCCTGGGAGTACATGGTCATCACGCCGGTGCAGAAGGACGGCGGGGTGGGCAAGCTGATCACCGAGGTGCACGCCGTGGGCAACAAGCTCCCATCCGAGCCGTGTGCGCTGGCCCAGACGTTCTGGGGCATGGACGGCGAGTGCCAGGTGGTCGACGTCGCGGGCAAGAAGGTCGGCCTGGTGACCAAGAACACGAGTGGGCGCGACGACACGTTCGAGCAGTGGGCGGCCTACCGGCATCCCGACGGCACGGTCGTCTTCCTCGGGCAGAACAAGGGTTTCTACGGCAGTCGACGGCCCGAGCTCGGCGCACAGGTCTTCACAACCGAGAAACTGGCCTCGCTGGCCACCGACCAGAGGTTCCACCTGAGCTGAGTTTGTGCAGGTAGAGTGCGCTTCGCAATGCGCACTCTCCTGATCGACAACTACGACTCGTTCACGTTCAACCTCTACCAGTACCTGGCCGAGGTGAACGGAACCGAGCCCGTGGTCGTCCGCAACGACGACCCGCGCTGGCGGCTGTCGTCGTTGCGGGCGTTCGACAACGTGGTGATCTCACCCGGCCCCGGCCGCCCGCAGAACCGCGCCGACTTCGGTATCTGCCGAGCGGTGATCGAGCACGCGGACATCCCGCTGCTCGGGGTGTGCCTGGGGCATCAGGGTTTGTGCCTGCTGGCGGGTGCTTCGGTAGGCCCCGCGCCGACGCCGCGGCACGGGCTGGTGTCCCTGGTCCGGCACACCGGAGTCGATCTCTTCGACGGATTGCCGTCACCGCTAGCCGTGGTGCGCTACCACTCGCTGGCCGTCACGGACCTGCCGTCGTCGCTGGAACCGATCGCGTGGTCGCTGGACGACGACGTGCTGATGGCCGTGCGGCACGTGTCGCGGCCGGCGTGGGGTGTGCAGTTCCACCCCGAGTCGATCTGCACCTCGCACGGCTATGAACTGCTCTCGAACTTCGCGCGGCTGACGCCCGGTGTGCGTGGCGTGACGCCCGAGCCGGTATTTCCTTATGTCGTTACCGAGCGGCAGGTGCACGTCCGGCGCGTGGACGCGTTTCCGGACCCCGAGGAGCTGTTCGCGTCCTGGTACGGGTCCTCTGCCACGGCTTTCTGGCTCGACAGCGGCCGGGACGGCCGGTTCTCGTTCATGGGTGACGCGAGCGGCCCGCTGGCCCGTGTGGCGTCCTATGACGTGTGGGAAGGCCGGTTGACGGTCAACGGGGTGGACACGCCCTGCGCGTCGTTCTTCGAATGGCTGGACGCCGACATCGCGGCCCATCGCGTGGTGCAGCCCGACGTGCCGTTCGACTTCGCCCTGGGGTGGGTCGGCTATCTCGGTTATGAGCTGAAGGCGGAATGTGGCGGTGAGCTGACGCATCGGTCCGAGCAACCGGACGCCTCGATGATGTTCGTGGATCGAGCAGTCGTCTTCGACCATCTGGAACATTGCGTTTATCTGTTGTCGTTGACACCGGACGACCCGTGGCTGTCGCTTGACGTTTCGGCCGTTCCACTTGGTTCACCGGTACGTCCGGCGGGGCCGGTCGAGGTGCAGCTGCGGCACGGCCGGGCGCATTACGCGAAGCTCATCGACGCGTGCATGGAGGCCATCACCGCGGGGGAGACCTATGAGGTGTGCCTGACGAACACGTTGTCGTGGCGCGGCGAGCTGGATCCGTGGGAGGCCTATCGGGTGCTGCGGGCGGAGAACCCGGCGCCGTTCGGGGCGTTGTTACGGTTCGGCCAGTTGTCGGTCCTGAGCACCTCACCGGAACGTTTTCTCCGGGTCTCCCGAGACGGTGTGGTGGAGTCCTCCCCGATCAAGGGCACGCGGCCGCGCGGGGCTTCTGATTCGCTGGATGAGCGGTTGCGGGAATCACTGGCTTCGTCGGTGAAGGACCGGGCCGAGAACCTGATGATCGTGGACCTCGTCCGCAACGACCTCGGTACGTGCGCGGTAGTCGGCTCGGTCGAGGTACCGAAGATTTTCGATGTCGAGTCGTATGCGACTGTTCATCAACTTGTGAGCACCGTACGCGCGCGCTTGAGACCGGACAGTTCCGCGGTGCGTTGTGTACGCGCGGCGTTCCCCGGTGGATCGATGACCGGAGCGCCGAAGGTTCGTACGATGCAGATTCTCGATGGCCTGGAAGCGGGGCCACGCGGTGTCTACTCAGGAGCGCTCGGATACTTCTCGCTGAGCGGAACTGCCGACTTCAGCATCGTGATCCGGACGCTCGTCGCGGACGGCGACAAGGTGAGTTTCGGCGTGGGCGGAGCTGTCGTAGCCCTGTCGGACCCGGCCGAGGAATTCGAGGAGACGGCGGTCAAGGCAACGCCGGTCCTTCGTCTGATCGGTGCTACTTTTCCCGGTCGGGTTAACACGTCGGCCGGCTGACCCGGCCGACGTGTGAAACCGCCCAGCTCAGGAGGCGTGCGCTTCCTGGAACTGCACGACCAGGTTCTGCGGAATGCGACCACGGTCCGAGATCTGGTGCCCCTGTGCACGCGCCCAGTCACGAATCCGCTGTGCCTCGGCCTTGTCAGTGGCCTTCACGCTGCTCTTGCCGCTGCCCTTGCGCTGCTTGCGGCCACCCGCACGACGAGCCTTGGCGACGAAGTCCGCCAGCGACTCGCGAAGCCGCTCCGCATTTTCCTTCGACAGGTCGATGGCGTACTCGACTCCGTCGAGAGCGAAGGTCACGGTCTCGTCGGCTTCTCCGCCGTCGAGGTCGTCGATGAGTTGGACGACGGTCTGCTGTGCCACTGTTCCTCCGTTGTGTACTCACATAGCCCGCGGTGTCCTCGACGTAACCACGTGCTTCGACATCACCATAGTCCACGATCCGTTTATCAGCTAACGTTTCGCCGCTAAAATGTGACTGTTCACCCCCGTTGGGGGGCATTTTCCTGGTGTTATGGGTCCAAAAATGTGGACACCGGCCCTGGTGACCTGGCGTATTGTCCCGGTGAGCCGCGTCTCGGTTCGCCTCGCCGGTGGACGCTCTGTTGCGCCGGTTGCCGGAAATGGCTACCTGGGAATGTGTTCACTCGTGTGGGTTATCTCGCCAGTCCAGTGTCACAGCCTGCTGACACGCGTATCGTTGGGGCATACCCGCCCAGGGTAAGGAAGGTCGGGAGAGATGCACGGCTACACCTCGGACAAGGACGCATACCTCAAGCGACTGCGGCGCATCGAAGGTCAGATCCGGGGACTGCAGCGCATGGTCGAGAACGACGACTACTGCATCGACGTGCTGACCCAGATCTCGGCGGCCACCAAGGCACTACAGGCCGTGTCACTTGGGTTGCTCGACGAACACCTCAAGCACTGTGTCGCGCAGGCCGTCGCTGAAGGTGGGCCGGTCGCGGACGAAAAGCTCGCCGAGGCGTCGGCGGCGATCGGTCGCTTGGTCAAGTCGTGAGGGTCGCCCGCGTCTTCGTCAGGTTGATCCGATAGAGTCTTGCCCGCCAGGCCCCCGTAGCCCAATCGGCAGAGGCAGCGGACTCAAAATCCGTCCAGTGTGCGTTCGAGTCGCACCGGGGGCACGGATCTCGGGCGAGGTGTGTTCGCGGAAAGCGCGAACCGGCACCTCGCCCGTGGTGTTTTCTGGGGGCCTAGCCCCCAGACCCCAGCCGGGGGCTGCGCCCCCGGACCCCGCGCGTGGGCGTCGGTATTGATCGGGAAAGCGGGAAGCTGGTCGCCCTTCTCGTCCGCTTGGGGCTGATCTGCCCACAGCAGAGAAAGCGGCGAAAGGACTCGCGGCGGCGGCATCGTCGGGGCCATGACGAACAACGAGAAGCAGCCGCTGTTCGACCATCGGCTCCGGGAACGGTTCTTCGGTCAACGGGTTCTGGTCCTCGACGGCGTGCTCGACGACGACAACGGGACGGTGCTCGCCACGCAGCTGCTGTCCCTCGCGAGTGAGGATCCGGGTAAGGACATCGCGTTGTGGATCCACTCGCCGGGCGGCTCGGTGCCCGCGATGCTGGCCATTCGTGACGTGATGCGCCTGGTGCCGTGCGACGTGGCCACGCTCGCGCTGGGGCTGGCGTGCAGCGCGGGGCAGTTCCTGTTGTCGGCGGGCACGCCGGGCAAGCGGTTCGCGTTGCCGCACGCGCGGATCCTGATGCATCAGGGGTCGGCGGGGATCGGTGGATCGGCCGTCGAGGTGGAGGTGCAGGCGGACGACCTGCGGCACACCAGGGACACGGTGCTGGGGATCATCGCCGAGGACACCGGGCAGCCGTTCGACCGGATCTTCGCCGACTCGTTGCACGACCGGTGGTTCACCACCGAGCAGGCACTCGAGTACGGCTTCATCGACCACGTTGTCGGCGACCTCGGCCAGGTCGTACCGGTGCGGACGAAGATGGGAGTGCGCGCATGAGCACCTACACCATTCCCAACGTCATCACGCGGGACGCGCGCGGCGAGCGCGTTATGGACGTCTACTCGCACCTGCTGAGTGCGCGGATCGTCTACCTGGGTACGGCGATCGACTCCGGGGTGGCGAACACGTTGATCGCGCAGCTGTTGCACCTGGAGTCCGACAACCCCGAGGACGAGATCAACCTCTACATCAACTGTGAGGGCGGGGATCCGTCCGCGATGCTCGCGTTGTACGACACCATGCGCTACATCAAGGCGCCGGTGGCCACCACGTGCGTTGGGCAGGCGGTGGCGGCCGGGGCCGTCCTGCTCGCCGCCGGTGAGGCCGGGCGGCGTGCCGTGTTGCGGCACACCAGGGTGGTGTTGCACCAGCCCGCGGCACAGGGGCGTGGCGCTATTCCGGACCTCATCCTGCAGGCCGACGAGGTGGTTCGGGTGCGGGCACAGTTGGAGGAGATCCTCTCCAAACACACCGGGCGTGACGTGGCGGAGTTGCGGCACGACACCGACCGGGACCGCGTGTTCGACGCGGCGGGGGCCGTCGGTTACGGGCTCGCGGACCGCGTCATCGAGCATCGGGCCTGATCAGGCGGCCATCAGCACGGGACCGCGGCGGACGTCGTGGGCGATGTCGATGAGCAGGTCGGCCAGGGAGACGCCCAGCGCGCCGGTGACCGCGGCGATCATCTCGCTCGACGGTTCCTTGCGGCCGCGTTCGATCTCGGACAGGTACTGCGGCGAGATGCCGGCGCGTTCCGCCACGTCGGCCAGGCGGTCGCCGCGGTCCTCTCTGGTCTCGCGCAGGCTCCGGCCCAGTGCCTCACGCCAGAGCGGCTCCGGGGTCGGGAACTGAAGGATTTCGGCCATAGGGGCATGGTGGCACCGGCCGAACGCCCGGAGCAGTCGTTCAGCTCCCAGCGGACTATTCCCCGGCATTCGATCTTGACGAGGAATAGGGTGGAGGCAGGGACGGAAGCGGGGGACTGTGCGGGAATCCACTGAGCTTGTCGAACGGGCGGCTGCGCTGCGGCCGGTCCTCGAGGCGAACCAGGCGGCCGGTGACCGGGAACGCCGGCTCACCGACGAGGCGATGGCGGCGCTGGCGGACGCGGGGTTGTTCCGGATGTTCGTGCCGAACGCGTTGGGCGGCATGGAACTTGGGATGCGCACGGCTGTCGATGCGACTGCCGAGGTGGCCAAAGGGGATCCGTCGGCCAGCTGGCTGGTGATGATCCTCGGCGCGGGCGACTGGCTGGTCGGCCTGTACCCCGAAGAGGTTCAGCGCGAGGTCTACGCCGACGGGCCGGACACGCACGTGTGCACGGTGCTGACGCCGCGCTCCAAGGCGCAGCAAGTGGACGGTGGGTGGCGGCTCACCGGCGAGTGGTTCCCGTCGTCCGGCTGTCTGTACGCGAAGTGGGCGCTGCTGGGGTTCCCGTTCGGCGAGCAGGAGAACGGGCTGGCTGTCGTGCCGGTCAGCGAGCTGCGCGTCAAGGACACCTGGTTCACCGTCGGGATGCGCGGCACCGGCAGCAACCTGCTGATCGGGCAGGACGTGTTCGTGCCCGAGCACCGGGTGCTGCGCATGCGCGAGGCCATCGCGGGTGACCTGGGCCAGGAGGCCGGGCGCTACCGCTCGGCGTTCGTGCCGACGCTGCTCACGTACATGATCTCGACCTACCTGGGGACCGCGGAAGCCGCGCTGGAGCACGTGGTGGGGCTGGCGGGAACGCGGGGCGTCTCGTTCACCAGCTACCGGCGGCAGAGCGACTCCGCGGCGTTCCAGCTCGCGGTCGCCGACGCCTCCGCGAAGATCGACGTCGCGCGGATGCTCGCGTACTCCTGCGCGGACGTCGTGGACGGTCACGCGGTCGAAGGGACCTATCCGGACTATCTGAAGCGGGCACGTCTCCGGCTGCACGCGGCACATGCTGTGAAGCAGTGCGGTGACGCGGTGGACGTGCTCGTGTCGGCGCACGGCGCGTCCGCCGTGTCGGAGTCCAGTCCGCTCAACATCTACCTGCGCGACATGCAGACCGCCCTGCGCCACGCGATGATCAGCCCGGCGATGAACGCCGAGGCGTTCGGCCGGGCACTGCTCGGCGTGGAGCCCAACATCACCGGCCTGATCTGATGAACGGTGGTGCGCCGCAGGCGGTGCTGTCGACGATGCACGCGGTGTTCCTCGCCCGCGCGCTGTACGTCGTGGCCGACCTCGGTATCGCCGACCTGCTGGCCGACCGTCCACAGTCGAGCGACGAGCTCGCCGAAAAACTAGGCGTGGCACCGATTCCGCTGCGCCAGGTGTTGCGCGCGGTGGCCGGCACCGGACTGCTGCGGAGCGATGATCAGCGCTACTCGCTGACCGAGACCGGGCAGACCCTGCAAAGCGGACATCCGACCGGCACGCGTGACATGGTGCTGACCATGCAGGGGCCGATGTTCTGGGACAGTCTGGCCGTGCTGCCCGAACGGGTCGCGACCGGCCGCACGGGACCCGAGATCGCTTACGGCGCCCCGTTCTTCGACGTGCTGAGCCGCGATCCCGACGCGGTGACGTCGTTCAATCGCATGATGATCGCGACCCAGGGCGACGAACCCACGGCGGTCGCCGAAGCGTACGACCTCTCGTGGGCCGAACGAGTGGTCGACGTGGGCGGCGGGGTCGGCACGCGATTAATTGCCATGCTGCAGCGCAACCCGGAACTGAGCGGTGTGGTGTTCGACCGGCCCGATGTCGTCGAGGACGCGCGGGCGCATATCGAGGCCAGTGGCATGGCCGACCGGTGCACGGTCGTCGGCGGGGACTTCCTCGAAGCGGTTCCGGCTGGAGCGGATGCCTATGTGCTGTCCCGGATCCTGCACGACTGGGACGACGAGACGTGCCTGCGGATTCTGCGGCGGTGCACCGAGGCGATGAAACCCGGCAGCCGGCTGCTGATCGTGGAGAAGATCCTGCCGGACGGCGACGAGCCGCATCTGAGCCGGCTGCTCGACCTGATCATGCTGACCGTGACCGGTGGACGTGAACGCACCGCCGCGGAGTACCGCGAACTGCTGGCCCAGGCGGGCCTGACCGTGCGTCGCGTGCTGGCCACGTCCACCGCGGCCAGCGTCATCGAGTGCGTCTAAGGCCAAGCTCAAGATCCATGCATGAGCCTGGATGTATATTCACCGCCAGTTGGTAGACGTGACCTCGGTCACAGGGTGGGAATCGTGCGGTAATTAAGGTGCATTCCCTAGTTGCAAATGCTGCCGCATGGGCGCAGGGCCGGTATCCTCATCGGCTAGACTGCATGACTATTCATTTGGAGAGGACGGCGCCATGCATCCGCACGGCTTCCGCGGCTGGACCACCGGACTGGGCATGAAGGAGGGCGGCGACGACTTCGCGTTCGTCGTGTCCGAGGTGCCCGCGGCGGTATCGGCGGTCTTCACCCGCTCACGATTCGCCGGGCCGAGCGTGGTCCTCAGCCGTGAGTCCGCAGCGGGAGGTGCCGCCCGCGGTGTCGTCGTGATCTCCAAGAACGCCAACGTGGCCACCGGCGCGGAGGGCATGCAGAACGCGCGCGAGGTGCGCGAGATCGTCGCCAAGGCGGCCGGGCTGAACCCCGAGGAGCTGCTGATCGCCTCGACCGGCGTCATCGGCCGTCAGTACCCGATGGACGATGTGCGTGCCGGGCTGGAGGCGCTTCCGTGGCCGGCGCCGGAGGCCGACTTCGCCGCCGCGGCCACCGCGATCATGACCACGGACACGGTCGCCAAGCACGTGACGCTGCCGTGCGGTGACGCTACGATCACCGGCATCGCCAAGGGCGTCGGCATGATCGAGCCGAACATGGCGACGCTGCTGACGTTCTTCTTCACCGACGCCGAGCTGGAGCAGCCGGTGCTCGACCGGGTGTTCCGCCGCGTGGTCGACAAGACGTTCAACGCGCTCAGCATCGACACGGACACCTCGACCAGCGACACCGCGGCGGTCTTCGCCAACGGCCTCGCGGGCCCGGTGGACGAGGCCGCGTTCGAGACCGTGCTCTACGACGTCGCGCTGCGGCTGGTCCGGCAGATCGCGTCGGACGGCGAGGGTGCGAGCAAGCTGATCGAGGTGCGGGTGCTCGGCGCGCGCGACGACGCGCAGGCCAAGCGGGTCGGCAAGGTCGTCGTCAACTCGCCGCTGGTCAAGACCGCCGTGCACGGCGCGGACCCGAACTGGGGCCGGGTCGCGATGGCCATCGGCAAGTGCGAGGACGAGCTCGACATCGACCCGGCGAACGTGGTCATCCGGTTCGGCGACGTGGAGACCTACCCGGCGCCCTCGACCGACGAGGTCCTCGCCGCTGCCGCGGAGCATATGCGCGGCGACGAGGTCGTGATCACCATCGAGCTGGGCATCGGTTCGGGTCAGTTCACCGTGTATGGCTGCGATCTGACCGACGGATACATCAGGATCAACGCGGACTACACGACCTGAGTCGTGAGTGGTTTCCGTCGCTCTGGCAACGGAAACCACTCACGACCTCAGATCACCCGCTCGTTCCCGCCGTCCACCGGCACCTGCGCGCCGGTCGTGCACGCGAACGCGTCCGAGCACAGTGACGCGACCAGCTTGCCGACCGTCGCGCTGGTGACCTCGGTGCCCAACAGGTTGCGGCGCTTGTACTCCTCGACGGTCATCCCGTAGTGGGCGGCACGTTGCGCGAGCACCTCGGGCGTCCACAACCCGGTGTCGAACACGGCGTCCGGGTGCACGACGTTGACGCGAATCCCGTCCGCCGCCCACTCCAAAGCCGCCACGCGGGCCAGCTGGGTGACAGCGGCCTTCGACGCCGAGTAGGCCGCGGCGCCCGGTCCCGGTGCGGGCACGTTCTTCGACGCGACCACCACGACCCGGCCGCCGCGCGGGGACAGGCGCAGCACCGGATGCACCTGGCTGAACAATGAGGCCACCGAGGAGGCGTTCACATCCATCGCCCGCGCCCACTCCGCCTCACGCAACGACACGATCGGGGTGTTGCCGGGGAAGACGCCCGCCGACGCCACGACCATGTCGATGCCGCCGAACCGTTCCACGCCAAGGCGGATCGCATCCTCGAGGTCCTCGGGATTGGTCACGTCGCCGCGGACACCGAGATAGTCCGAAGTGGACTTGGTATGCGTGAGGTCGACGCCGATCACGCTCGCCCCGCGAGCGCGCAACGCGTCGGCGCACGCGCGGCCGATACCGGAGGCGGCGCCGGTGACCAGTGCGACCTCGCCGGTGAACTCGGCCGGGGCGCCGGCCAGGCGCAGCTTGGCCTGTTCGAGCTCCCAGTACTCCATGTCGAACAGGTCGCTCGCCGGCAGCGCGCGGTAGCCGCCCAGTGCCTCGGCCCGTTCGATGATGCGGATCGTATGGACGTAGATGTCGTGCGCGATGTCCGCGTCCTTGGCGCGCCGGCCGATCGACAGCATGCCCAGCAGGTTGTCCAGCACGATCCGCGGTGCCGGGTCGAGCATCGTCAGGCCCGGACGGGCGTGCTCCTCGAAGTAACGTCGATAGTCGGCGACATAACCGGCGATGTCCCTGCCCACCAACGGGATTCGCTTGGTGCGGATCACGTGGTCCGGGGTCGCGGGGCCGCGGGTGGCGACGTCGGCGAGGTCGCGGCGGTCGGTGAACGCCATCGAGGCCTTGTCCGTGTGCCGGCTGACGATCATCGGAGCGCCCGCCGCGGCGGAGATCTCCTTGCGCAGCGCCGCGAGGTCGACCGGATCCACCGTGGGGATGAACTGCGGTTCGAACTCCAACGGCGACAGCCGCGCCTCGGCCAACGTGACCAGCTCGATGTGCCGGTCGTAGGCCTCACGGGCGTCCGCGCCGAACGTGAACAGGCCGTGGTTCATCAGGACCATGCCGATGGTCCGCGACGTGACCAGCTGAGGGAACAGGGTTGCGCACGTCTTCGCCAGGTCGAACCCCGGCATCACGTACGGAATCACGACGACGCGGTCGCCGAAGACCTCCTCGACGAGCGGCTTCTCCAGGTTCGTCAGGGTGATCACGGCGTCGGCGTGGCTGTGCAGCACGACCGGATGTGGCAACAGGGCGTGCAGCAGCGTCTCGACGCTCGGGTCCGGAGCGCTCGCGTCGAGCAACGCGCAGCGCAGCTCGTTCATCATCGCGCTGTCGGGCAGGCTTTCGACGGTCAGCAGCGCACGCAGGCGATCCAACCGGAGCGGCGCGAACCCGGCACGTTCGATCGACGCCAGGTCCCAGCCGCTGCCCTTGACGTACAGGACATCGGTAGCGGCACCGGTGATGTCGGGAACGGACATCTTGACCGACGTGTTGCCACCGCCGTGCAGGACGAGGTCGGGCTCGGACCCGAGCAGCCGCGAGGCGTACACGCACGCGTCGAGCGGATCGGAGATCGTGTCAGCCCAGCGGTTTTCCATGGACCACCCGTTCGTCGGTGATGATCGCCGTGACCAGGTCGGCCGGCGTGACGTCGAAGGCGTAGTTCAGGGCGTTCGGCACGCCGACCTCGGCCGGGGACCGGATCTCGATCTCCACGTCCGCGCCCGTGGAGGTGGCGAGATCGACGGTCGACTCGGGCGCGGCGACGACGAACGGGATCCCGGCGCGCGCGGCGGCCAGCGCCAGCGGGTAGGTGCCGATCTTGTTGACCACGTCGCCGTTGGCGGCGATCCGGTCGGCGCCGACGATGACGACGTCCGCGAGTCCGCGCGCGATCACGGAAGGGCCCGCCGAGTCGACCACGACGGTGTGCTCGACGCCCAGCTGTGCGAGCTCCCACGCGGTCAGCCGCGCGCCCTGCAGCAACGGCCGGGTCTCGTCGACGTACACGTGCCCGAGCGACCCGGCCTCGTGCAACGCCCGGACCACGCCGAGCGCGGTGCCCCACTCGACGCACGCCAGCGCGCCGGCGTTGCAGTGCGTCTGCACGTTCACCGGTCCGTCGAGGCGTTCGAGCAGCCACTTCGCGCCGCGCAACCCGAGGTCGCGGTTGCGCCGGACGTCGTCCTCCAGGATCTCCACGGCCAGGGCCACCATCGCGTCCACGCCCTGGTCGGCGACCGCGAGCACGCGGTCCACGCCCCACGCGAGGTTGACCGCGGTCGGCCGGGCGGCGCGCAACCGAAGCGCCTCCGCCCGCACATCCCCGCCGCGAACCGCGGCGAGCGCGACCCCGAGTGCACCGGCCACGCCCAGCGCGGGCGCGCCCCGGATCGCCAGGCGCCCGATCGCGTCGATCAGCTGGTCGACCGTGTCGATCTCCAGCGTCGTCAGCTCGCCCGGCAGCAGCGTCTGCTCGATCGCGATGATCCGGCCGTTCCCCCAGTCGATCGTCCGCATGACTCCCTTTCTACTTGATCGGTCGTGGTCGCTACCCGACTTTCCGCTGGTTCCATCGGTCACCGATCTAGGCCATCATCGGGTTACCCACGGGTAGCTCAAGGAGGAGCGATGCGGATCAGGTACGCGGTGGTCGCAGCACTGACCCTCATGGGTCTGGCCTCACCGGCGTCAGCGGCCGAGTTGAACTACGTGGCGCTCGGCGACTCGTCGGTGTCCGGCAGCGGTGTGCCGATCCAGGTCGACCTGGTCTGCACGCGGTCCAACCGCAACTGGCCCGCGGTGGTCGCGAGCAAACTGAACGCCAAGCTCACGGACGTCAGCTGCGGCGGGGCGACGGTGAACGACTTCTCCGCCAAGCAGTTCGGCTTCGTGCCGCCGCAGTACGACGCGCTGCGCCCGGACACGGACCTGGTCACGCTGACCATCGGCGGCAACGACGTCAGCCTCGTCAGCACCGCGCTGGGCTGCGTGAATGCCCTGCCCGAACCGGTCGGCGTCTCGTGCGCGGACCGGCTGGGCAACTCCGTCTCGCTGGCCATCCAGGCGTGGGCGCCGAAGCTCGGCATCGCGCTGGAGGAGATCCACCGCCGCTCGCCGGACGCCGAGGTGATCGTCGCCGGGTACGGCACGTACATCCGGCACAACGGGTGCTGGCCGGTGCAGCCGATCTGGGCGCGGGACGCGAACTTCATGCAGGCGATGGTGGACGAGCTGAGCGCCGCGATGCGCACGCAGGCATTGGCGCACAACGCGAAGTTCGTCGACCTGGCACCCGTGACCGTCGGGTACGACACGTGTGCGCCGATCGGCCACCGCTACATCGAGGGCCTGGTGCCGGTCCAGCCGACCGTTCCGCTGCACCCGACCGCCGAGGGCCTCGCGGCTTACGGCGCCGCGGTCGCGGCCTCAGTCTGACCCCCTCGTTTTCCGTCACGCGGGAGCCCCACGATGCGTGACGTGCATCGTGGGGCTCCCGCGTGACGTTCGCGGCGGCCTAGAGTGCGCCCATGACCTGGGGCGCCTTGCTCAGCTTCACGATCGTCGCCGTGCTGACCGTGGTCACGCCCGGCCTGGAAACGCTGCTCGTGGTGCGAACCTCGTTACTCAGCGGACGCCGGGCCGGGGTGGCCGTGGTGTTCGGGTCCACGCTCGGCTGCCTCGTGTGGGCGACCGCGGGCCTCATCGGTCTCACGGCACTGCTCGCCACTTCCAAGTTCGCCTACGACGTGGTCCGCGTCCTCGGTGCGATCTACCTGGTGTACCTCGGTGTCACGGCGCTGCGGAAATCCAAGCCCGCGGCGGAACCACGGCCGCCGACGAGCGTGCGGTCGGCGATGCGGATGGGCCTGACGACGAACCTGTTGAACCCCAAGCCCGGCGTGTTCTACCTCAGCCTGCTGCCGCAGTTCCTCCCGGCGTCGGCCACGGCGGCGTGGGGTGTGCTGCTGGTCGGCATCCACCTGGCGATCGGGCTGATCTGGCTGCCCGCCGTGGCGTGGACGGCCGACCGGGCACGCCGAGTCCTGCTCAGGGAACGGGTGAAGGTCTGGTTCGACCGGATCACCGCGTCCGTCCTGATCGGACTCGGCGTGAAGATCGCGTTGAGTGACCGCTGAGTCGTGAGTGGTTTCCGTCGTTATGGCGACGCAAACCACTCACGATTAGTTCCCGGCCGGCTGCCAGTCGGTGAACGCACTCCCCGCGCCGGGCGTGGTCTGCTTGCGCTCGTAGAGCTTCGCGTCCCCGCCGACGATCAGCACCCGCACGTTGCCCATCGCGTCGCGCACCGCCGCCGGGCCGACCTCCGCGTAGCCGCCGAGGTCCTCCCACGGCGAGAACGTGTTGCCGTCGGTCTGCCGCGCCACGCTGATGCCGTAGTTGTCGTTGCGCGCGAACGCCAGCACCTTCCCCGAAGCGCCACCGGACGTCACGGCCGCGACCGGCCCGACACCGCCCTGGCCACCGAGGTGGGCGAGCCCGCCGAACGTGCCGTTGCGTGAGCCCTCGGCGATCGTGCCGACGGCGCCGTCGGTGTGCTCGCGGACCAGTGCGCGCACCTTGTCGCCGTCCATGGCGACACCGGGCGCGTGCGTGCACTCCACGGCGGTGATCGGCTTGTATTCCGTGCTGCTGGCAGGGTTCTGGTGCCAATGCCGCAAAGTGCCGTTGCCGTCTACGAACACGTGCAACCGGCCGGTGGACGACGTGAACGCGACCGGTGGCGACAGGAGCGAAAGGTTGCCGCCGGTCACCGGCACCCAGCCGCTGAAGCCGGCGCCCTCCTGCCAGGCGTTGCTCAGGCCGCCGTTCGCGTTGACCGCGTACAGCTCCAGCAGCCCCTCGGCGTTCACCCCGAAGCACGGCGTGCCGTAGGCGGGGCCGGCGCCGTCCGGGTTGCCGACCTCGATCCAGTTGCCGAAGCCGCCGCCCGGCGCGGTCTGGCCCGCGGTGACGATCGACCCGTTGTCGAGGTTCAGCGCCGCGATCTGCAGCTTGCCGTCGCCCTTCAACGCCACCGCGACACCCGGCGCGAACGTGCCCGAGCGCAGGTTCTCCGGCCCGATCCAGGCACCGCCGTTGGCCTGGTGCCACCACATGATCGAGTCACCGGCGGCGACGAACGCGTGCAGCGTGCCGGTGCTGTCGACGATCGCCCACGGCGCCGCGACCGGCCAGCGGTGGTAGTTGCGGGCGAGGTTGATGTCGAACGAGTTCCCGGTCTCCGGGTCGTGCTCGCCGTACGCGCGGTAGCCCGCGGTCTTCGGTCCGAGCAGCGCGTCCGGCACGTTCGCGGGCGACACTTCCGTGTTGTAGCAACGATAACGGGTGAGCAGCGCGAAACCGCGCCCGGTTGGCCCCTCGTAGGCCTTGGCCGCCTTGGTGGCGAACTTCGCCGCCGCGACGTGGTCGTCGTGCTCGTGGTGCTCCGGGTTGAGCGCCGCGTTCGGGAACGGGTCCTGAGTACGGATCACGGTCGGCTGGAACTCGTCGAGCAACGCGAGGAGCACGTTGTTCAGGTCGGCCTGGTTGTACCACTGGACCTGCCCGACCGGGCTGCCCTCCGGCAGGATCGTGGGCGTGACGTAGTTCGGGTCCTCCCAGAGCTTGGAGAGCGCGTCGAGGTGGTTGTCGTCGAGGCCGTCCGGCAGGCTCAGGTAGATCAACTGCACGTTCGGCGCGCCGACGAGCGTGTCGATCTCGACGATCATCGTCGCGACTTCCTTGGTGTCGCGCACCCAGTTGTTCGGCTGTCCCGCGAGCTTCGCGTAGGCGGCGCGTGACCCCTCCTGCACGCTCGCCGCGAGCTGCTCGCGGGTCATCCCGTTGGAGCCGTTCCATTCGTCGGCCCCGAGGACGATCGTCCTAAAAGGCTGTCCGGAAAGGATGGACGGCTGCATGTCGGGGTTGAGGAACAACAGGTCGTCGTCCGTGTGCGCGACGATGTTGACGAAACTTCCCCCGGTGGGCAGGCTGCGGGCCCCCGCCCCTGCGGCGAACGCGATGCCCGAGTTGGCGATCGCGGTCGCGGCAGCAGCGGTGGCACCCGCCGCCAGCACGGTACGTCGGCTGACGTGGGTCATGACGAGAATCCCCCAGATTCTGTTGTGTGTTGCCACCTCACAAGACGTGCTGCTCCGGGGGAGGTTGCTTTCGAGGTTCAGACCACTCAGCAGTGCACAGCGCCGGTGTTCTTGTGGGCGTGCTCGTCGTAGTACCACGTGTCGGCGTTGATCACGACGCACTTGCCCTTGCCGTACACCTTCACGGGGCCCGCGTAGTACTGGAACTTGCCGCTGTCGAAGTCGTTGTTGTAGCCGGGTCGGTTGTTGTCGTCCTCGCGGAAGTCCTCGTTGTACATCGAGATCGACGCATCGTGCTTGAACTGCGAGTAGTACGCGGTCTTCACGTTGACCGCGCAGTTCCAGCCGTTGCTGGAGTTGTAGTAGAGCCGGATGTGGCTGATCGTGTTCCACGGAGACTTCACCGGCCAGGTGTCGATCAGCGCGCCGGAGCAGCCGTACTCGGCGGCGTTGGCGTGGCCGGGCAGGACGATCGAGACGACCGCGGTCCCCACGAGGACAGCGGCCGACGCAACAGCTTTGCGAAGACGAGTCATGCTCGCGATCGTCCGTTCGAACGGTTAATCCTCGGCTAATCGCCTGATAGAACGGTCACCGATACGATCACGCGCGTGCGTCAGCTCGCCCCAGGGGTCCACCAGCTGCTCGGCAGGCCGCCCCACACGATCAACGCCTACCTGGTGGAGGACGTCCTGGTCGACGCGGGCACGCCCGCCGCGCGGCGGCGCATCATGCGCCAGCTCGACGGGCGCAGGCTGAGCGCGCACGTCGTCACGCACGCGCACCCCGACCACTTCGGTTCCAGCCACGCCGTGTGCGAGGCGCGCGACGTTCCGCTCTGGGCCGGTCGGCGCGACGTCGAGGCGATCGAGCACGCCCGGCCCGTGCCCGCGCCCGGCCGCCTGCCCGCGTTGCTCGGGAAGATGAAGATGCCACCGCCGCACCCGGTCGCGCGTGGACTGGTCGAGGGCGACGAGATCGCCGGGTTCACCGTGCTGGACGTGCCCGGCCACTCGCCGGGGCACATCGCGCTGTGGCGTGACCACGACGGCGTGCTGATCTGCGGTGACGTGTTCTTCAACGTGTTCCGCCCGGCCGCGCCCCCGAAGCTGCTGACCTGGGACCACGAGCGCAACCGCGAGTCGATGCGGCGGCTCGCCGAACTGCGGCCCAAGCTCGTCCTCTTCGGACACGGCAGGCCGCTGCGCGACCCCGACCGGCTGAAGAGACTCGTCGGATGACCGCCCTCGAACGGGACTCCGAGCTCGCCGGAATCACCGCGGCGCTGGAGTCGGCGACCCGCGGCGAGGGCCGTGTCGTCGTCATCGAGGGCCGGGCGGGCATCGGCAAGACCAAGCTGGTTCAGGAGACGCGGGACCTCGCGAAGGCCCGTGGGTTCGGGCGCCTGCAAGCGGTCGGCGACGCGCTGGAGAGCGCGATGGCGTGGGGCGTCGTCCGGCAGATGGTCGAGCGGTCCGTCTCCCGGTACAGCGGCGAGATCCGGGAGAAGATCCTCGCCGGGCCGTCCGGCGCGGCACTCGACGCCCTGAACCAGGCCGCCGCCGACCCAGGCGAGGCCGAACTGGCCCGCACGCTGCACTCGCTGTGGTGGGTGGCCGTCGACCTGTCGTCGACCCGGCCGTTGCTGATCACCGTGGACGACGCGCACTGGGCGGACCGGTCGTCCCTGCAGTTCCTGGTCTACCTCTCGCGGCGCATCGCCGACCTGCCGATCGCGCTGGTCGTGGCCACCCGCCCGCCCGCGGAGAACACCGGTCCGCTCGCCCAGCTCAGCGTGTCGCGGCAGGCGGAACGGCTGCTGCCGCGCCCGCTCACGCCCGAGGCACTCGGCAAGCTGATCACCTCACCGTCACGCGAGGTCGTAGCCGCGTTGCACGACGCCAGCGGCGGCAACCCGTTCCTCGCGAAGGTGCTGGTCGACGAACTCGACGCGCTGGGACTGCCGCTCGACTCGCCGGACACGGCGGCACGGGTCGGCAAGCTCGGACCGAGCACGGTGTTCCGTGCGGCGCTCGGCCGCGTGTCACCCGAGGCGGTGCGGCTCGCGGGCGCGGTCGCGGTGCTCGGGATGGGCAGCGACCCGTGGCAGGCCGCCGAGCTGGCCGAACTCGCCGACCTGCCGGGCCCGGTCGAGGAGCTGACCGCCGCGAACGTGCTGACCAGCGACGGCGACCACCTGGTGTTCGTGCATCCCGTCGTGCGCGAGGCCGTGCTCACCGACCTCGGCCCGGTCGCGCGGGCCGGCCTGCACGCGCGCGCCGCCACCACGTTGCTCGCCGCGAACGCGCCGTACGACCGGGTCGCGGCGCACCTCGTCCAAGCCCCCAAGGGCACCCTGCCGAACGCCGCCGAGGTGCTGCGCAAGGCCGCGTCCTCACTGCTCGCCGCGGGTGACGCCACGACGGCCGCCGCGCACCTGACCCGTGCCGTCGACGAGGACCCCGACGACGCCGGCCTGCGGGCCGAGCTGGGCCGGGCGTTGCTGCGCGCCGGCGACGCGCTGGGTGCGCAACGCCAGCTCAGGGCCGCGGCCGGCGGCGTGCCGGACGCCGAGCTCGTGGCCGCGGCCGCGTCGGCCACCGCGCTGGTCTCCGGGCCGCAGGCCGCGATCGCCGAGCTGTCCGAGGCGATCCGCACGCGCCCCGACGGCGACGGCCGGCTGCACCTGGAGGCCCGGCTCGCGGTGATCCGGTCGTTCCTGCCGGACCAGCGGCACATCGCGTCCGAACACCTGAGCTCCTTTTCTGGCCTGAGCGGCGGCACGCCCGACGAGCGCACCCTGCTCGGGCTGTTCGCGCAGATGGGCCGTTACGAGGTGTGGCCCGCCGACGAGGTGCGGGCGACGGCGGTGCGGGCGCTCGCCAACGGCGCCTACCTCGACGACGCGACCGGCAGCACCGACGCGATGGTGGCGTGGGTGGTCGCCGTGCTCGCGCTGGTGTCGACAGATGGCGTCGACGAGGCGGGCCGGGAGATCGACCGCGCCCGGCTGCGGGTGCGGGCGCACGGCTCACCGGTCGAGTTCGCCATGGTGTCCAACGCGGCCATGTTCCTGAACTGGCGGCTGGGCAACGTCAAGTTCATCGACGCCGAGTCCGAGGGCGTGCTCGAGGCCGTCCGGGACTTCGACGCGTCGCAGCACGTCGTGGCGTTGCGCGCGACGGCCACCCACTTCGCGGCCTATGCGGCCCTGGAACGCGGGGACGTGGACGCGGCCTTCTCGGTGCTCGCGGCGTTCGACGGGCCGCCGATGATCCCGACGATGTGGCTGCACGAACCGCGGGCCCTGGTCGCGCTGGCCCAGGGTGATCCCTCGCGGGCGCTGTCCGAGGCGTACCGGCAGCGCGACCTGATGGCCGCCGCCGGGGTCGATCCGCCGACCATCCCGTGGCGTGAACCGGCGGTCCGGGCGTTGATGCTGCTCGGTGAGGACGCTGTTCCCCTTGCCGAGGAACAGCTCGCCATCGCGCGCAAATGGGGTGCGGCGACCGAGATCGGCGTCGCGCTGCGCCTGCTCGCGTATGCGTGTCCCGACCGGCGGCTCGAGCTGCTCACCGAGTCCGTGTCGGTGCTGTCCGCGTCCCCGGCCCGGCTGCAGCTGGCCCGGTCGCTGGTCGATCTCGGTGAGGCGCTGCGGGTGGCGCGCCGCCGGTCCGACGCCCGCGACCCGTTGCACCGGGGCATCAAGCTGGCGTCGGACTGCGGGTCGTCCGTGTTGCGCGCCCGCGCGGTCGAGGCGCTGGAGGCGTTGGGGGATCGGCCGCGGCGCGAGACGTTCGTGGGGCTGGAGTCGTTGACCGCCTCGGAACGCCGGGTCGCGGACCTGGCCGCGCTGGGCCGGGCGAACCGGGAGATCGCGCAGGAGTTGTTCGTGACCCCGAAGACGGTGGAGAACCACCTCGGGCGCATTTACACCAAGCTCGGGATCAGCGGCCGGCGCGACCTGGCCCGCGTTCTTGCCTGAGACAGAGTCGGGTGGGGGATGGCCTGATACACCCAACTTTCGCCTTTGAGGGTTGAGGGATCGTCCCTCATGCCTTTGGGGGTTCCGCTCCGCGAATCTTGTTTCACGGAAGGAACACCACAGGTAAGGGGAAAGAAAATGATCCGCAAGGCTCTGTTCGCCGCCGCCGCTCTCTCCACCATCGCGTTGCCGGGCGTCGCCTCCGCCGACATCGCCCAGCCCGCGCCCTGCACTCGCGTGACCGACCTCGTGGGCCCGGTCTTCGAGGTCAAGCAGTGCGGGGTCAGCGACGTGGACCAGTTCCGCGCGGGTCTGGAGAACAACGGCAACGCCTACTGCGGCCCGGCCTCGCTGTACAACGTCCTGCACTACTGGGGCCACGAGAAGAACGCGCCGGTCGGCTGGTTGTCCACGAAGACCAAGGACCTCGACCCCCAGGACCCCGCCGACTACAACGTCGTCACCAACTCGATCTGGCGCATCGGCGTGGACGCCAAGTACAGCGGCGGCACCAAGATGAGCAACCTGCAGACCGCGTGGAACATCGCCACCAAGCCCGCCCGTGACGCGGGCTGGGCCACCGCGGTCGGCAACATCGACTCGAAGACCGCCACGGACTTCGCGGGTGACCTGGCCAAGAAGCTGGCCAGAGGGCCCGTGCAGATGGTGTACGGCCGCTACTCGGCCGGCCCGGCGGCGGGCAGCCTGCAGCGCGGCGGTGGCCACATCGTCACGGTCGTCGCGGCCAACGGCACGTTCAACGGCAGCACGATGACGCTGAAGCTGGCCGACCCCGGCCGTGCTCTCGACCACGGCGACCCCGGTTACCTGAACACCCAGTCCGCCTACGAGTCGCTCGACGTCACGTTGGAGCGCAAGAACATCCTGCAGTACAGCCCGGTGTCCGACGACCCGAACACCGACGTGGACGAGAGCCTCGAGCCGGGCACCTACAAGTACGTGACGCGCTGGGAGCTGACTGGTGCGCGCTACCAGGGCACCACGCGCCAGTTCGTGGAGACCTTCAACTGGTTCGACATGGCCCCGCCGGTGGGCTGACCCGCCTAGTGCCGTTATGGCCACCTTCGCGGACCTCAGGTCCGTGATGGTGGCCATAACGGTCGTTCAGGGGAGTGGGAGAGTGACATGAGGGGAGCTTTGCAAGCGCTGACCGCCATGAAGGGTCCCCTCATCGCATTCAGGGGAGCGGGATGGCCAGGTGGCGTGGGGCGGTGCCGGTGGCGTCCAGGATCGGGCCCGCGGAGTACTGGGCCAGGTAGACCCGCCGCACGTGAGGCGTGGTGTTCGGCCCGCTGCGGTGCAGGACCGTGCTGGAGAAGCACGCGATGCTGCCCGCGGGCACCACGACAGCGTCACCGGGATCGTCGCCGGTGTAACCGATCCGGTCGTTCGTCCCCGCCTCGACCGTGTGCGGCACGACCTCACGGGTGCCGGCCCGCGGATAGGGCAGCAGGTACACGGTGCCGTTCTCCTCGGTGACGTCGTCGAGCGCGACCCAGCACGTCAGGTACGGCCGGTGCGGGTAGTCGACGAACCCGGAGTCCTGGTGCCAGCCGAACTTCATGCCCTGCTCGGCGGCCTTCACGACGTACTGCTCGTTGAACAGATGGGCCTCGTCACCCAGCACGGCCCGCGCGATCCCCGCCATCAACCCGGACAACAGGAACCGGCGCGCCACCGTGCTCTGGTCGTAGGCGTGCACGAAGTAGCGGCTGCCGCGGCGGTCGAGGTCGAGCTGGTCGACGCCGAGCGCGTCCATCTCGGCGTCGCGCTGCTCGACGAACCGCCGGCACTCGCCGCGGAGGTCTTGCAGATCCTGTGGTGGCAGAGCGTTCGGCAGCACGAAGAAGCCGTCGTCGTGGAACTGCCGGATGTGCTGGGGGCTGAGGAGATCCATGGTTCGAGGATCGAGTCCGGACGCGACGCGGTCTTCTCGTTCCTCGACCCGTACCTATCATTTCTTGCGATGCTCGAAGACCTGCGACTGCCCGCCGGACTCGACGGGCTGGTGATGCGGCACCGGGGCGACGTCCGGGTGCGGCGGCATCGGCACGTCGAGCTCGAGGTCAACCTCGTCGTCCACGGCACGGCCACGTACCTGCTCGGCGACCGCCGGTACGAGCTCGCACCCGGCGCGCTGACCTGGCTCTTCCCCGGACAGGACCACCTGCTGGTCGACCGGTCCGCCGACCACGAGCTGTGGTGGGCGGTCTTCACCCCGGACGTGGTCGCCCGCACGGTGCCCGCACTCGTCGGCGAGGACCCGCCCGGCTCGTTCTCCCGGCACCTCGGGCCGCGCGCGGTGCGGGCGTTGTCGCGGCTCTTCGCCGACCTGCGGACTGCGCGGGATCCGTTGGTGATCAACGCCGGGCTGGGCTACCTGCTGGCGGTGGCGTGGCGGGCGTTCCTCGACAGCGACGAGGTGGTCGACAGCACGGACGTGCACCCCGCGGTCCGCGCGGTCGCGCACGCGTTGCGCACCGATCCACACGCGGGCGGGCTCGGGGAGCTCGCCCGCTCAGTGGGGTTGAGTCCCACCTACCTGAGCCGGCTTTTCAAGGCACAGACCGGGATCTCACTGACGCGGTACCGCAACCAGCAGCGGCTGCACCGGTTCCGGCTGCTGCACGACGGCGGCGCCACGGCGATGTCGGCGGCACTCGAAGCCGGGTTCGGCAGCTACGCGCAGTTTCACCGGGTTCGGGCGTCAGCGGTTCGGGTCGAGGATGAAGCGGGTGTTGATCAGTTCCCATCGTGGCCCGGAGTCGTCGAGGAAACCGATGTCGCAGAAGGTGAACGTGTCGTCGGTCGTGCGGTGCCGGACCACGCAGCGGATCGGCTCGGTGAGCAGTCCGGTGCGGTGCAGGCGGAACTCGCCGACCGACATGGGCAGTGAGCGGCAGCCGATCTGCTCGGCGATCCACAGCCCGGCGAGCTGCAGTCCGCCGTCCAGCGCGGCCGGGTCGCAGTGCCAGTTGTCGCGGCCGGGCCACCCGAGCTTGCTCGCGCCGACCACCGCGCCCGCCGCGCCATCGCGGGTGATGCCGTCGATGCGGTGCAGCGCCTGGAAAGCGGGGCCGTGGAACAACACGCTGCCCGCGTAGTCGATCGGCTGGGGACGCAGGTCGCCGGGAAGAGTCCAGTCAGGACTGTACGACGTGCTCGGCTGGACCGCGGCCCGGTAGTGCGGCACCCCGCCCAGACCGAGGAGTCGCAGGTCGATCTGCGACTCCTCGATGCGGCAGCGGACCATGAACTGATCACCCGCGGAGTGGAAGCCGGGCAGGGTGATCTTGCGCAGGACGTCGACCCCGTGCAGCGTCAGTGAGTTCAACGGTCCGGTCCAGCGGGCGACCGTGGCTGTGAACCACTCCAGTGCCATGACGACCGGCACCACGGGTGTGCCTTCGATGGAGTGGTCGGCAAGGTACGGGTGGGACGAGACGTGGACGTCGAGCACGCAACCGATGCTGTCGGCCGAAAATGCTTGGGGTCAAACAGGAAAATGCGCAGTGTTACGCAATGAGGCCAAGAAGGTTCGCGCCTCGGGTGGCTCCGGAAGAGTGTCGAGCAGCGTAACGAGATGCAAGAGGCTGTAGCGGTCGAACGCGTCGAAAAACCGGACGAGATGCGAAGTCCACTCGCCCTCGACGCGCAGCATCACGTCGTTGCTGCGCGCGTCGATCACCACGGTCTGTCCACTGCGGACTTCGGTCCGCCAGATCGGCAGTGCGGCTACCAGCCGCCGCAGCTCGTGCACCTCGTCCTCGTACCTCACCCGTCCACTGTCGCACACGTGTTCGAATGGCTGTCAAGCTTTGGTGTGCAACGGAGTCGGACTGTTACGGATGACGCGTTTCGCGAGAATCACCTTCGACGCCAAACGAAAGCCCTGCCGCGCGCTCATGTGCGGAAGGTAGGCGCGGCCGATCGCGTTGGCGATGCGCGGCAGCGCCGCCGAGTCCGGGTACGCCATGTACATCGGGCGGTACACGGGCTGGAACTTTGCTTTGAAGGCAAACAGAGAACGGAAGCCGTACACCGGTTCCAGCACCTGACCCGTCAGGTCCAGCACGCGTTGCAACGCCCGCGGCTGCTCGCCTCGATCCAGTCGCGCCAGCGGAGCGCCGGACAGGCTGAGGAACTCGGCGCCCTCCTTGCGCAACGTCAGCGCCGCCGAGGCGATCAGGAACTCCATCGAGCCCCGGAACCCGCACGCCCTGCGGCGCATGAAGTCCAGCGTCCAGCCGACCACCGCACCGTCCACATGCACGGGCAGCCACGACGTGATGCCGTGCACGGTCCGGTCGGCGTCTACCGCGAGCAGCAGCCGCACCCCGTCACCGGCGAGCTCCGGGAGACCACCGAGCGTGAACCCCATCTCCGGCAGGCCCTTGTCCGCCACCCACTCGTCGGAGATCGAGCGGATCTGGTCGCTCAACGCGAGCGGCAGGTCGGCCCAGCGCCACCACTCCGCGGTGATGCCCTCCTTCGAGGCCTTGTTCAACGCGGTCCGCACGTCCTGCCACTTCTTGCCGGTGAAAGCCAGTGCCGGCAACGGGATCACGGTGTCCTCGGCGACCTGGACGGTCTGCCAGCCGTGCGCCCGGACCGAGTCACGCAGCTCGGCGCTGATGCTGTACAGGCATGGCGTCCACCCCTCGTGCGCGCAGAACTCGGCGAAACCGCGCACCGCGGCCTTGCGCGCGTCCGGTTCACCGACCGGGTCGCCGACGGTCAGCGCGATCGTGGCGACCACGCGGTAGGCCACGGCTGCGCGGCCGTCCGGCGTGAACCAATAGTGGTTGCCGTCCCAGGTCGTCATGTAGGACAACGAGGATCCGCCGTGACGCACCATCAGCTCGCGCGCCTGCTGTGCCGCGCTTTCGGTGCACGACGGCCGGGCGCGCCACGACGCCCGCAGCACGCCGCCGAACACGATCAGCCAGAAGAAGACACCGGTGTACTCGAAGAGCAGCTTCGCGATCATGTCGTCCGCGCTGAACCGCGCGGGCAGCAGCCCGAGATAGCCGGGCGGCAGGAAGCGGGACGGCAGGTCCGCCACCAGTTCGAGGAAACCGGGTTCGGGCGTGAACTGGTCGCGGGCCAGGAACCCGCCGAAGATGTACAGCCCGCTCAAGATCATGAAACCGGTGACCACCAGCCGCCAGAACCGGCGCACCTGTGTGGGCAACGGGAAGTGCTTGCGCAGCACCAGCAGCACGACGGCGATCGCCACGTACAGCAGTACCGGGATGCTGTACTCGAGCAGTACGCCGGGCGTGACGTGGTCCACGTACTGCAGCGCCTCGACGACGTACCAGATGGTCAGTCCGGTGAGCCCGATGTTCAGTGCGAGCGCGCCCCACCACGCGAACCGGCGGCCGCGGCGCACGCCCTCGGCGAGCACCAGCATCAGCAGTGCGGGCATGACCGACATGATCATCGCCGGGAACCGGCCGTATGCCGCCTGCGCGGTCATGGTCCGGCACTGGTCCTGCGTAGTGGGATCCGCGCAGAACGTGATGATCTGGTCCATGTCCGGCTGCGGCATCGCGACGAGTTCGCTGTACCACGCCAGCGGGCCGTTGGGGAACGGCGACAGCATCGCCACGACCGGGCCGAGCGCCGATGCCGCGATCAGCAACGCCACCAGCACGCGGGTCTCCTCGTGCGACGGCGGGGACGGCCGGGTCCGCGTGCGCACGACCAGCGCGCCGGCGAGCAGGCCCACCAGGCCGCCGCACAGCCGCAGCACGTCCTCGAAGTAGCCGGAGTACAGCGCGAGCACCAGCAACGCGATGATCAGCAGTAGCCGCACGCGCCTGCGCCACAGTTCGGGCAGCCGGAAGCTCGTCGCCAGCGCCATGCCCACGACACCGGCCGACGGCATCACGGCCAGCTCGAAGTTCATCGACGACAGCCACTGCCAGCCGATCAGCTCACCCAGCCGCGCCACCCCGGCACCCGTGAAGACGCCGAAGACCTGGCTCACCAGGAAGAACGCGATCGCCCGCGCGGTGCCGAGCTCCCGTTCCGCGACCGGGCCGAACAGCACCAGCAACGCCGTGGTGCCGAGGTAGCCGGCGAAGTTGCCGCACCACAGCATCGACGTGACAGCCGTCCACAGTGGAGACGAGATGCCGAACCCGATGCCGGCCATCAGCTCTTCGGACGGACCGTCGAAGAGCGATCCCGTTGCGGCGCCGACGATCCACAGCGTCAGCACCGCGCCCGCGGTGAACGGAGCCCGGCGGCCTAAGCGACCAATCCGGTGCGCTGCGCCAGCCACGGGAGCGATTCGTAGAGCCCAGGGCGCCACACGTTCCAGTCGTGTCCGCCCGGTAACTCCGTCCAGCGCATGTCCATGCCCGCTCGCTGACATGCCTCAAACACCTCTCGGTCCTCGTTGCGGTAGTAGGGATCGCGCGCGCCCGCGACGATCACCCCCGCGCTCTGGGGAAACTTCTTGGTCTGCAAGATGTCGATCGGGTTCACGCGGTGGTACGCGGCGGCGTCACCGTTGAACACGATCCGGATGGTCTCGGCGGTGTTGATCACCGTCGGTTCGCGCTGCCCGGAGATGTCGATGAAGTTCGCGTACACCTCGGGTGCGCGCACGGCCAGTTGCAGTGCGCACGTGCCGCCCTGCGACAGTCCCGCGATCGTCCACGCCGAACGCTGGTCGTCGACCTGCAGCCGGGTCTTCACCCAGTGCGGCACGTCTTTCGCGAGGTACGTCTCGACGTGGCCGAGGTGCGAGTCGACGCAGATCGGGTTGGCCGTCATCGAGCCGAGCTGGTCCGGCACGATGACGATCGGCGCGAGTCCGTTGTGCTGCTTGGCGAACGCGTCGAAGTGCTGGGTGAGCTGACCGGCGTCGAACCAGTCGCGCGGCGTGCCCGGCTGCCCGGCGAGCAGCACCAGCACGGGCAGCTTCGGCCTCGGGCTGACGTGGTACGCGGGCGGCAGGTAGATCCATGCGTTGCGCGGCTTGAAGTTCGTGGTCGACGGGATCGGCGCCTCCGAGACCGTGCCCTTCTCGGGGAGGTCTTTCGGTGCCTTCCACGTGTCCGCGAGCTTGCCGGTGACCAGGTCCGTCGCCGGCTTGGCCGCCTCCTCGAGGTCGGTCGTCTCGCCGAGCAACGGCCCCAGCGCGGCGCGGGCCGTCGGGTACTGGCCGAAGAACTGGTTCACGCCGGACAGCCCGCTGACCAGCACGACGACCGCGGCCAGGGTGACGAGGATCCGCATCCACCAGCGGGTGTGCCAGAACCGCGCCACGCCGAGCGCCGGCCCGAGCACCGCGATGCCGAGCCAGCCGATCACCAGCGCCGGCACCGGTTCGGGGAACGGGCGCCACACGCGGTTCACGAAGAACCACAGCGCGGCGGTGAACAGCGCGCACGCCGCCACCACGATCGGCAGCACGCGGGTCCACCACGTGCGGCGCCGCGTGACGGCGAGAAAGACCAGTGCGACCGCGCCCCCGGCAGTGATCATCGCGGGAACCGGCCCGTTGATCAGGGAGAGCTCCAACGGGCTCGTCATGTCAAGCAGTCTTCAGCTCGCCGACAGGTTCGCACATCTGCCGACAGTCTGGAGAAACATCATCCCCAAGTCGTACAACCCATCCGACTTTGCGTGTCTATGCTGGTCAGCATGGGGGATGAGCCGATTCTCGACGGAGAGTTCTGCCAGCGCCGACACGAGTGGTTCGACCGGATGCGGGTGGAGAGTCCGGTTTGCCCGGTGCGGCTGCCCAACGGGCAACGGGTGTGGCTGGCGACGCGGTACGACGACGCCCGCGCGTTGCTCGCGCATCCCGCGCTGAGCAAGGACTCGCGGCGCGCGACGCCGTTGTACGAGAAGATCGCACGCGAGGAAGGCGTGCGGCGCACTTTCATCTCGAAGCTGCTGCGCGACCACATGCTCAACCTCGACCCGCCGGACCACACGCGGTTGCGGCGACTGGTCGGCGCGGCGTTCACGTTGCGGCGCGTGGAGCTGCTGCGGCCGCGGCTCGAGGAGATCGTTTCCGAGCTGCTGTCCGGTTTGTCCGGTGAGGTCGACCTGGTGGAGGACTACGCCTTTCCGGTCGTCGGCACGATGGCGGGCGAGCTCTTCGGGGTACCTGTGCCGGAACGCGACCGGTTCCGTTCGATGTCCCAGTCGATCACGCAGGGTGCCTCACCGGAGGCGGTCGGTCAGGCGTTCGCCGTGATGGCCGACTACCTCACGGACCTGGTGGCGCGCAAGCGTTCCGCGCCTGGCGACGACCTGGTGAGCGCGCTGGTGCAGGCCCGTGACGTGGACGACCGGCTCGACGAGGACGAGCTGGTGTCGATGGTGTTCCTGTTGCTCACGGCGGGTTTCGAAACTACCGTGCACCTCATCGGCAACGGTGTTGTGACCTTGTTGCAGCACCCGGCGTCGTTGGCGGAGTTGCGGGCGGACCCGTCGTTGCTGCCGCGCGCGATCGAGGAGCTGCTGCGGTTCGAGGGACCGGCGGGGACGGCGACGCTGCGGTTCACGCTGGAGCCGGTTTCCGTTGGGGGAGTGACGATTCCGGCCGAGGAGTTCGTGCTGGTGCCGTTGGGAGCGGCCAACCGCGACGGTGCGCGGTTCCCTTCACCGCATTCCTTCGACATCACGCGCGAAGCCGCCGGGCACATCGCGTTCGGGCACGGCATCCACCACTGCCTCGGCGCGCCGCTGGCCCGGTTGACCGGGCAGATCGCGATCGGTGCCCTGGTGGCGCGGGACGTCGAGCTGGTCTCGGTGTCCGACTGGCGCAACAACCCGTTGTTCCGCAGCTACGAACGGATCGTCGTCAGGGTGTGACGCCGCGCCAGGCCCTGGTCAGGATGTCCAGCGCGCGGTCGTGCTGGACCTGTTCGGCGGCCTTCGGCAGGTCCTGTTCGGCCATGCCGAGCTCCCGGAGCGAGGTGGGCACGCCGAAGCGTCGCGCGATCTCGTGGATCGTGGTCGCCAGCGGTTCGGGCGCGATCACGTGCGGCAGCACCACGGTGTGCGTCGCGGCGTGCGGCAGGCCGAACGTGCCGCCCAGGACGTGGCACAGCTTGTGGTGCAACCCCATTCCGACGCTCAGGCACGTTCCGGCGAGCCACGCGCTCTGCAGCAGCTCGGTTCGTGCGTCCACAGTGGACGGATTGCCGCTCAGTGCGTGCACGATGCCGTGGATGGCCCGGTGGGCGATCGCGTCGACGTACGGGTTGGCGTTGCGGGCTTCCACGGCGTGCGCGAGGGCGTTGATCGCGCTGGTGACCGTGACGTCGATCGGCAGGTCGAGGGTGAGGTCGACGTCGTAGATGACCGTCTCGGGCTGGATCTCCTTGCCGGAGCGGGTCTTCTTGACGCCGTGCTCGGTCTCGCCCAGCACCGGCGTGACCTCCGAGCCCGCATAGGTCGTCGGCAGGATCAGCTGCGGCACGCCCGTGCGCGCGGCCAGCGCCTTGGCCAGGCCCGTCGTGGAGCCGCCGCCGAGGGCGACGACGCAGTCCGCGCCGTGCTCCTTCAGGATCGTCAGCGCCCGCTCGGTGACCTCGACCGGCGTGTGCATGGCCGCCCCGCCGAACCTCGTGGTCGGGATGTCCTCCAGTTCGGCGGCGATCCGGTCGGCGCCCGCGTGCCGGGCGAGGAGCAGGACGCGGGTGCCGTGCAGACGTTCCACCTCACCGCGGACCTGGGCGACGGTGCCCCGGCCGAACACGATCCGGGTGGGCGGGGCCTCGTAGGTGAACGTCATCGCGGCATTTTCCGTCTGTCTCTCGCGTTATGGGAATCCGACTTTCGGCCCTGATGGGTGAAAGATCGTCTCCGTAGCGTGAATTTCCATGAAGCGTCTTCGCGTTCTGCTGGCGTTGGTGGGCACCCTGCTGGTGATCCCGGTTCCCGTTTCGGCCGCCACACCGGCGTTCAAGCTGGCGAACGGCGTAACCCAGCCCATCCATTCGTTGGCTGACGCTGTGCGTGAGACGGTCTGGGTCGACACCGGTCTTGACCTGGACGGCGACGGCGCCGGTGACCGCGTGGCGGCGGACATCGTTCGGCCCGCCGTGTCCTCGAAGGTCCCGGTGATCATGGACGCGTCGCCGTACTACACGACGGCGGGCCGCGGCAACGAGGGCGAGAAGAAGACGTACGACTCGGCCGGTGTGCCGGTGAAGTTCCCGCTGTTCTACGACAACTACTTCGTGCCGCGCGGGTACGCGGTGGTGCTGGTCGACTTCGCGGGCACGTCGCGCTCCCGCGGCTGCGTGGACGTCGGCGGCAAGGCGGAGATCAGCTCGGGCACCGCGGTGATCGACTGGCTGAACGGCCGCCGGACCGGCTACTCGGCGGTGACCGGCGGCTCGGTTCGTTCGGCCTCGTGGTCGACCGGTGCGGTCGGCATGATCGGCAAGTCGTGGGACGGAACGGTCACCGAGGGTGTGGCCGCCACGGGCATCGCCGGTTTGAAGACGATCGTGCCCATCGCGGGCATCAGCTCCTGGTACGACTGGTTCCGCTCGGACGGCGTGGCGTTCCGCGGTTTCGGCACGCCGACCTCGCTGGGCTCCGGGTTCGAGAACTCCAACGCCCAGTCGCGGTGCGGCGCCGTGCGGCAGCAAATGACGTCCGGCGCGCCGGCGAACGGCGATTACACGCCGATGTGGCAGGAACGCGACTTCGTGCGCAAGGCTTCGAATGTCCGTGCGTCGGTGTTCGTCGTGCACGGGCAGCACGACCAGAACGTGAAGCCGCTGAACTACGGCCAGTTCCTGGCGGCGATTCCCGCTTCCGTGCCGCGCAAGGTCTGGTTGTCGCAGACCGCGCACGTCGACCCGTTCGACTTCCGGCGCGCGGAGTGGGTGAAGACGCTGAACCGCTGGTTCGACCGCTGGCTGCTGGACGTGCCGAACGGCATCGAGAACGAGCCCGCGCTCGACGTCGAGCGGTCGCCGGACGTGTGGGCGCGTTATGCCACGTGGCCGCCGGCGGGCACCGGACTGCAGACGTTCTATCCGTCGACTTCGGGGCTCGGAACCGTGGCCGGGTCCGGTACGGCTTCTTTCACGGACAACGGCAGTGGGACGCCTTCTAAGTGGGTTTCTAGTGCGGCCGGACGGGTGCAGTACGCGACCGCAGTGCTGGGGTCGGACCTGCGCATCGCCGGAACGTCCTCGATAACGGTGTCGGTGTCGTCGTCCACGCCGACCGCCCACCTGACGGCGCTGCTGGTGGACTACGGATCGGCTGTCACGCGGTCGGGTGAGGGCATCGAGACGTTGTCGACGGAGTCGTGCTGGGGCGAGAACCGTCCGGGTGACGACGCCTGCTACTTCGACACCCGAACGACGTCGGCTTCGGTGGACGCCCAGGTCGTCGCGCGCGGCTGGGCGGACCTGGCGAACTACGCGTCGTTGTCGCAGCCGCGGACGCTGGTGCCCGGCACCAGGTACTCGATGACGTTCCGCCTGTCGACCGCCGACCACATCGTTCCCGCCGGCCACCGCCTGGCGTTGATCATCGGCGGCACGGACTCATCGGCGATCAGTCGTCCGTCGCAGCTGCCTTCTCTTACAGTCGACCTGTCCGGCACGTCGGTCCGAATTCCGCTGGTAGGAGCCGGGATTGTCGGGTCGGCCGCGCCTGTGACCGCTTCGAGGGTGCCGGTGGAGGTCACGGGCACGCTCCGCTGATTGTCGGGGTCCGTCAGTACGATCCCGAGCCATGGACTTCGCAGACTCCGAAGACGCGTTGCGGCGCGTCTTCGGATACGACTCGTTCCGAGGCGAGCAGAAGGAGATCGTCGAGCACGTCATCGCCGGTGGTGACGCGCTGGTCCTGATGCCGACCGGCGGCGGAAAGTCGCTGTGCTACCAGGTCCCGTCCCTGGTGCGCCGCGGCACGGGCGTGGTCATCTCGCCCCTGATCGCCCTGATGCAGGACCAGGTCGACGCGCTGCGTGACCTGGGCGTGCGAGCCGGTTTCCTCAACTCGACGCAGTACCCGGACGAGCGAGCCCTGGTCGAGGCCGAGTACGTGGCGGGTGAGCTGGACCTGCTGTACCTGGCGCCGGAACGCCTGCGCTCGGAGTCCACCCTGCGCCTGCTCGACAAGGGCGAGATCGCCCTGTTCGCGATCGACGAGGCGCACTGCGTGTCGCAGTGGGGCCACGATTTCCGCCCGGACTACCTGTCGCTGGCCTCGCTGCACGAACAGTGGCCCTCGGTGCCGCGCATCGCCCTGACGGCCACGGCCACCGAGGCGACGCGCAAGGAGATCGCTTCCCGGTTGTCCCTGGAGTCCGGCCGCCACTTCGTGGCGTCGTTCGACCGGCCGAACATCCAGTACCGGATCGTGTCGAAGAAGGAGCCCAAGAAGCAGCTGCTGGAGTTGCTGCGCGGTGAGCACGCCGGTGACTCCGGGATCGTGTACTGCCTGTCCCGTGCGTCGACTGAGAAGTACGCGTCCTTCTTGGTGGAGAACGGGATTCCGGCTTTGCCGTACCACGCTGGGCTGGATTCGTCTGTGCGTTCTCGCAACCAGGCTCGGTTCCTGCGTGAGGATGGGCTGGTGATGGTTGCGACCATCGCTTTCGGGATGGGTATCGACAAGCCGGACGTCCGCTTTGTGGCTCACCTCGACCTGCCCAAGTCGGTCGAGGGGTACTACCAGGAGACGGGTCGCGCTGGGCGTGATGGGTTGCCGTCCACCGCTTGGTTGGCTTATGGGCTGCAGGATGTGGTGCAGCAGCGCAAGATGATCGAGTCTTCGGAGGGGGATCTCGCGCATCGCCGTCGGCAGTCTTTGCACCTCGATGCGATGCTCGCTCTGTGCGAGTCGGTGTCCTGCCGGCGGGCCCAGTTGCTCGGGTACTTCGGGGAGTCTGCTTCCTCTTGTGGGAACTGCGATACGTGTCTGATGCCGCCTGAGTCCTGGGATGGGACTGTTGTTGCCCAGAAGTTGTTGTCCACCGTGTGGCGGTTGAAGAACGAGCGGGGGCAGAAGTTCGGGGCTGGTCAGGCCATCGACATTCTGTTGGGGCGGAAGACGGCCAAGGTCATTCAGTTCGACCACGATTCGTTGTCCGTGTTCGGGATCGGGTCGGACCTCAACGAGAGTGAGTGGCGTGGGGTTGTCCGGCAGTTGCTGGCTCAGGGGTTGTTGGCTGTCGAGGGTGAGTATTCGACTCTTGTGCTGACCCCGGCTGCCTCGGATGTCTTGGGGCGCAAGCGTTCCGTTATGTTGCGCCGTGAGGTTCGGGCGGCTAAGGCTGCGTCTTCCTCTTCGTCGAAGAAGCCCAAGGCTGCTGTTGTGGAGCTTTCGCCTGAGGCCGAGCCGGTGTTCGAGCAGTTGCGGGCCTGGCGGGCGGCTGCGGCCCGGGAGCAGGGCGTGCCCGCGTACGTGATCTTCCACGATGCGACGTTGCGCGCGATCGCCACGTCGGCGCCGGGGTCGTTGGACGAGTTGGGGCAGGTCAGCGGGGTTGGTGAGAACAAGCTGGCCAAGTACGGCGAACAGATCCTCGAGGTGCTGGCCGGCTGATGCATGCGTTCGATGGGGGCCGCGAGCTGCTGGCCCAGTACACGGTGGTGGCGGACGGCGGTCAGCTCGCGCTGATCATGGAGAGCTTCTCCGGCATTCACGGCTCAAGACCGGCAACGAATCCGGACTACCGCAAGGCGTTGACCGTGCTGCTCACCCGGCTGCGGGATCGCAATGCGGTGATCACCGAGGGGTTTGTCGACTCCGATCATGCGATCAACAAGCTGAAGCTGACATCGGCGCAGCGCGCGTTGCTCACCGAGCCATTGCGGCTCGTCGACCACGGCGACATGGACCGCCTGCGCAAGCAGATCGGCGAGCGGGCAGGGCGAGTCGGGCAGCAGCCGGGTGCACCGAAGGCGAGCAACGCCACCAAGAAGATCCGGCTGCGGCTGGAGGTGCCCGGCTACGGGCCGCAGGACGCCAAGCGCCTCGAGGACGATCTTGCCGGCCGCGCGGATCTCGGGCTCGCCGAGGCGCTCCGCCGCCGAGACCCGGCCGCGGTCGCGGACCGGCTGCGCCCGATCGTCGGGCCTGAAGCCTCGCGGCTGGGGCTCGGCGTACTTGAGATCACCGCGCACGCCGACGAGGTGCACGTTCGGCCTGATGCGCGCTACTCGCTCGCGTACCTGGTGCGCTCACAGGTCGCGTTGGAGGTCAGGCAGGACGGCGCGGCCATCAGGTCGTGGACGTACGCCGGCGACCTGGTGGATGCAGACCTCCTGCGCGATCTCACTGATGCGATGGTCTTCCTGGCCGACCTGTGCGGCGACGAGAGGTCCGATGTGGACAGCCCACTGGAGTCCAGCCTGAGCCGGGAGGTCGCCGAGTCGCGCCGGAGGGTGCCGCCGGACCCGGTCGTGAACCGGGCCATCGAGGTGCGAGCCGAGGACGTTGCAGCGGAGAAGCTGGAAAAACTCGGCTATCAGGTCGAACGCGTAGGTGCGCTCAAGCTCGGCTACGACCTGGACTGCGTGCACACCGAGCTCAAGGACCTGCACGTGGAGGTCAAGGGAACCCGCACCGCGCGGGAACACGTGACACTGACTAGGCAAGAGGTGGATCATCCCGAGACCTGCGAAGCCGAGCATGCGCTCTTCGTGGTGTCTCGGATCGAGGTGGACTACGTGAACAAGAGCGCTACGGGTGGGGACTTGCGCGAGTACCGGCCGTGGCAGGCCGAGGAGGAACATCTCACGCCGACGGAGTACCGGTACCAACTGCCATAGCTGTGTTGCTGATGTACCCGAAAGTGCAGAACACCGATAAACCGGCGACCTGGGGCGGAGCGGCGAAATTGTCAGACCCCCGCGGTACGCTTTGAGCGCATAAGGAAGCGCGCGGGGGCAAGCGGCGGACTACGTACGAAACGGCAGCCGACCCTGGGGTCAGTCAGTCCGAGTGGGCTGCGGCGGCGAGGCCTCGAGACGACCGGTCCGAAGTGGTCTGCGGCGGCGGAGCCTCGGCGCGTGAGGCTCCGCCGCCGCAGGCTCAGCCGACCTTCTCGATCCGCGCCCGGCGGATGAGGAACTTGCGGGGCTCGCGGACCTGTTCGAAGGCCGCGTTGTTGAGCAGCGCACAGCTGCCGGAGACGCCGGTCACGGACACCGTGGTGGACTTGTTGTTGTCCAGGTTGGTGATCCGGAGCTTGGTCCCGGCCGGGAACTGGTTGCTGGACGCCGCGGGTGCACCGCCCTCGCCGGAGAGCGTCACCGTGGACCCCGCGCACACGACTTGGCCGCCGGCGGGGGAACTCTGGGGAACTGGGGGAGCAGCAGGCTTCCCGGAGACGAGCTCGACCCGGTTGCGCCGGATCAGGTTCTTGCCGGGTTCGCGGACCTGCTCCATGGCCGCGGAATTCAACAGGGCACAGCTGCCGGAGAC
Source organism: Lentzea sp. NBRC 105346 (assembly GCF_030269605.1). Classification (GTDB taxonomy): domain Bacteria; phylum Actinomycetota; class Actinomycetes; order Mycobacteriales; family Pseudonocardiaceae; genus Lentzea. The sequence continues at coordinate 231,668 of NZ_BSTQ01000003.1, read as the reverse complement.
GCCGGTCACGGGCACTGTCGTGGACTTGTTGTTGTCGAGGTTGGTGATGCGCAACGTCGTCCCGACGGGAAACTGGTTGCTGGTGACGCCGGGAGCGCCACCGTCAGCTGAGAACGTCAGGGCCTGACCCTGACAAACCTCCCGACCCGAAGCGGCCGGAGCAGCGGGAGCTGCGGGAGCAGCCGCAGGACCCGAGACCTTCTCCACCCGGTTGCGACGGATGACGTTCTTGCCAGGCTCACGGACCTGGTCCATCGCCGCGGCATTCAGCAACGCACAGCTGCCGGACACGCCGACGACCGGCACGGTGGTGGACTTGTTGTTGTCGAGGTTGGTGATCCGGAGCTGGGTGCCGACCGGGAACTGGTTGCTGGTCACCCCTGGCGCACCGCCCTCGGCCGAGAACGTCAGGTTCTGGCCCTCGCAGACAGCCGACGAGGAGCCGGCGAGCGCGAAAGTGGTGCCGCCACCGAGGATGACCAGCGTGAACAAACCCGCCGGTATGGCCCAGCCCTTGGGTAGTCTCATCCACTCACTTCCCTTCGTCTCTTCATGTCAGGCCGTACGGCCTGCGACGAAGGTCGGTTCAAAACCAGGGGCAAATCAGGAACGGCGGCGCACTTCACCCGACAGGGCGATCGGGTCGCACGAAGCCAGGTGGTCGCGCAGCACGGAGTGCGGGAACCGGTACTCACCGTCCACATGAGACAGTAGCAACCGGTCGGACGCCAGGTGCAGCAAAGCCCTGCGCCGCAAGGACAACTCACCCACCACGAGCGGCCGTGACAGCAGCTCGGCCGAGAACTCGGCCAACGAATCGAACGGCCAGACATAGTCGCGAGCCGCAGTAGGAGTGATCATCAACCCGGCCAGCAGGCCCAAAGAAGGAGCCAGCCAACCGTCCAAACGAGGCAGACCGACCAGGCAGGCGAGACCGAACAGGGGCACCAGCGGCTGCACCCACCAAGGCCGCGTCACAACAAAGCGCGCGTGCTGAGCGGGCAGCACGGAATCCCAAACCCGGCCGGCGGCCGCACAGAACACGCCACCGAAGATCCCGACGACCAACCCGACGCACAGCCCGGTCAACACCGAAGGCCCGGTCCAGATCATCGCGACACCGGGGATCGCGGTGATCAGGAACGCCCAAGGCAGGGGCGCCTGCCCCTGAACCATGCCCAACGCCAGCACGAACGTCACGACCAGCACGACCGACAAGGACACAAGTGGTGGCCACCCGACGGTCAAACCAGCCAGCCACAACCCGAGGGCCACGGCCAGGCCGCCACCGACCAAACCGCCGAGAAACCCGACGAAACACACCACGACACCGTGCGCCCGACCGGGCGGCCGGAACACGTGCGGCAGCGGCATCACCCAGGCGGCCAGCCCACACGAAGCGACCGCACAAACAGCCCCAGGAACAACCCCGAACCGCAGACCGACCAGAGCAGACACCGCGGCAACAGCACCGGCCAGCGCCGCAGGCACACCACGCACGAAAAGCAGCCACAACGGACGGGTAGGAACCAGGCCGATCCACGCCCGACGGTGGGGCAACCGAGCAGGCGCAGCCAGATCAGGCCGTTTCAAACGAGCCAAGAACTTCAAAGCCCGAATCGTCGGACCGGCCGCACGCTGGCCGGCCAGCCGCTCGACGATGTAGCCGGCAACGGGGTCGGAAGGGAAGTCAGCCTCACGGTCGCGGTACGTCAGCGCTACCAGGTTGAGCATCAACGGCGTGGTCAGCGTGTCCCAGTGCGCGGGCTCCTTGTCCAAAGCGGTCTGCAGGCCGTCCAAACGCGGCGACACGGCGGCGATGTACTCCTGCAGCTGGCCGCGGGTCAGCGGCTGCACGTACACCGGCACGAACTCGGCGACCGGACGCGACGAGCACAGGACCGACGTGTAGGGCGCGAGGTCGTACTCGCACTGGGCGCGGTCGGCCGGAGTGACCTCGTCGAGACCGTCGACCAGCACCACCAGCCGCTTGCGCCGCAGCCAGATCGTGCCCGCGGAGCGGCTGATCCCGTAACGCCTGGTCAGCTCGCGTTGCAGCCACGCGCCGAACTCCATGGGGCCGCGCGTGTCGTACGCCGACCAGGTAGCCAGATCGACGACGACCGGGACCGGGGCCTCCGGGTCGTAGCGGGCGCGCTTGATCAAGCGCAGGCACAGGTCGAGCATCAACGTCGTGCGGCCGCTGCCCGGTGAGCCGAGTAGCACGATCGGCTGATCTATGCGGTTGAAGACCGACTCGAGGTCGTCGGTGTCGAGTTCCTCGCCCGCCACGCGCACGGAGACGCGGGGCTGGCGGGCCAGTGCGAGTTTGATGCGGCTCTGCGTCGCCAACGAAGCGTGCAGGCGGGCTCGTACGCGAGATTCCACTCGATCGAGTGCTGCTGAACGGCTGCTGGTTTCACCCCCGCGGACGCGTTCCCATACGAGCAGGCCCACCGCAAAAAAGGAGAGGCCGACCGCGGCGGGCCATAGCCAGTCGCGCATCGAGCCGAGATATTCGGGGGCCGCGGCGCCCGTGCTCATCTTGATCGCTGCTGGGAGCAGGAGAAGCAGCACGACGACGCATATCCCGACCAATACGGTGATACGCGCGGTCCTGCTGATTCGGTCCCACTCCATGATCACCTCCGTGACCTCGGCAAACGACGGTAGCCGCGATTACCGAGGCACGGAAGTGACGCGCCGAGCGCAGACGATCACATGTCGATCAGATCCGCTGCCAGAGTGACGCCGCGTTCGGCGGCTCCCACGTGACGATCGACGTGTGCGCCTGCAGGCACTGGTAGTTGAGGCCGCCGTAGGACACCTTCGTGCCCACGGAATAGGCAACACCCGGCGCCCACGCCGGATACTGTCCCGGTGGCTGACCCGGCGAGGTGGTCGGCGGCTGACCGGGTGACGTGGTTGTCGTCGTGCCGCCACAACCGCCGTAGACCTCGAACTCCCAGAACGAGAAGCCGTACACGGTCGCCCGGTTGATGCCGTTGAACCGCACATAACGAGCGTTGCCGACGACCGCGAGGTCCTCGACTCCGCCGTTGCCCGCGAACGTCGAGTAGGCGTCACGCCAGCTGCTTCCGTTGTCGGACAGCTGGATCGAGTACGCCCGGCCGTACGCGGCCTCCCAGTTGATCCGCACCCGCGTGACCGGCTGCACCGAGCCCAGGTCGACCTGCCACCAGTTCGGCTCGTTGTGCGCGCTGGACCAGCGGGTGGACGGGTTGCCGTCGACCGCGAACGCCGCGGCCTGGTTGCCGCTCTCGATGCTCGACGCCTGCACCGGCTTGTTCCGCGAGACCAGCGGGCCGCACGTCGGCGGGGGAGTCGTGGTGGTTGGAGGCACGCCACCGCCGCGTGTCCACACACCCACGTAGTCCACGACCATGGGAATTCCGGGCACGATGCCGGGGCCTGGGGTCTTCGTGCCGGAGTAGTTGTCGGGGAACTCGCCGCCGATGGCGACGTTCAGGATGATGAAGTAGCCCGCGTGGCCGGTCATCTGGTTCCACGTGTCCGCGGGCAGCTGGTTCTGGTTGACCTGGTGGAACAGCTGGCCGTCGACGTACCACCGGAACTGCTGCGGGCTGACCGAGGCGTCCCACTCGAACCGGTAGGTGTGGAACGTGCTCTGGCACGACCCGTTGGGGCACGGCCGGCTGTTCGCGATGCCGTTCTTCTCGTTGCACGGCCCGCCGGGCGCGACGCCGCAGTGCAGCACGCCCCACACGCGGTCGACGCCGTTGACGTTCTCCATGATGTCGAACTCACCCACACCGGGCCAGTTCCACCAGTTCCCGCGGTAGGGCGAGCCGAGCGCCCAGAACGCGGGCCAGTAGCCGAGCGCGCCGGCGCCGGTGACGTTCGGCATCTGGATGCGGGCCTCCATGCGCATCACGCCGCCGGGCGGTGCCTTGAAGTCCTGCTTGTTGGTCTCGATGCGCGCGGACGTCCAGTTGCCCGCACCGTCTCTGCGCGGCGTGATGCGCAGGTTGCCGCCGCCGTCGAGGCTGACGTTGGCCGGGTTGTTGGTGTGCGCCGCGATCTCGCCGGTGCCCCAGTTGGGCGGGCCGCCGGGATAGCTGTGGCCGAGGCTGAACCGCCAGTTGCCGCCGTTGGGCAACTGGCCCGCGCCGCCGGTGAAATCGTCGCCGAACACCTGGGTCCACCCCGGTGGTGTCGGCGGGATCGCCGCCTCGGCGTCGGGGTGCACCGCCACGAGCACCCCGCACGCCAACGCGGCCGTCGCCGCCAGCGAGATCGAGAGACGGGTCCGGACTCGTCGAGTGAGCGTCATTGCTACCCTCCAGACGAGCGCTGTGGGAGCGCTCTCACGTCTGGATAGCGGGTCGCCCACAACCTGTCAACCACTCACGTTTCAGCAGGTGATCACGGGTAGAGCGGTCAGTCCGCGCAGGATCGGGTCGGCCCGCCACACCGGAACCGGTTCCGCGTCGTCGTGCCGCAGCTTGGGGAACCTGCGGACGATCGCGCTGATGGCGATCTGCGCCTCCATCTGTGCGAGGTGGCGGCCGATGCAGAAGTGGATGCCGCCGCCGAACGAGAGCACGCCGCCGATCGGGCGGGTCAGGTCGAGCTCCTCGGGCGCGAAGAACTGCTGGGGGTCGCGGTTGGCCGCGCCGATCACCGCGTACACGAGCTCGCCCGGCTGCAGTTCCACACCGCCGATCACCACGGACTCGCTGACGATCTCCGGGGTGAGGAACGGCACCGGCCCCTCGAACCGCAGGAGCTCGACGGCCGCCCGCTCGATCAGCCACGGGTCGTCGCGCAGCATCCGGAGCTGCCTGGGATGCCGCAGCAACGTGTGGATGGCGTTGGTGATGTAGTGCGTCGTCGTCTCCGTGCCGGCGATGATCAGGATGAGCACGGTCAGCGTGATCTCGTCGGCGGTGAGGGGCGCCTCGACGAGCCGCGACAGCAGGTCCTCACGTGGTGACCTGCGCACTTCGGCGATGCGCCCCTCGAGGTAGACGGTGAACTCCTCGGTGGCGGCCGCGGCGGTCGTCGCGGCGCCCGCCGGGTCGTCGGTCGGCAGGCACTGCCCGATGATCGGCGTGATCCGGGTGACCAGCTCCTTGATCATCGGCAGGTCTTCCTGCGGCAGGCCGCAGAGCTCCATGATCACCCACGTCGGGATTTGATACCCGTAGTCCTCCAGCAGCTCGCCGCGGCGCGCGTCCTGCAGGCGGTCGAGCAGGTGCTGGACCCGTCGCTGGATCCGCAGCCGCAGTCCCTCCGCCACGTCGCGGTTGAACGCTTGCGCCACGACGGAGCGCAACCGCGTGTGCCGCGGCGGGTTCGAGAACGGCATCGACGTGGCGAGCCTGCGTTCGAACGCCTGCAGGGACGTGCGTACGTCCGCCGGTACCCGGCCGAGCAGCATGTCGCCGGCCGGCGGGCGCATGATCTTCGGATGGTTCATCACCCGCTGCACGTCCGCGTGCCGAGTGAACATCCAGCCGTTCAACGCCTCGGAGAAGTGCACGGGCGCCCGCTCTCGCAGCGCGCGGTATGTGGGATAGGGGTCCTGGACGAAGGCCGGATCCTGCGGGTTGAACATGCCGGAGATGCTGCGGCGGCGGGCCGGACCCCGGCAGTCGTTCGTTTTGACCAAAGTGACGGACGGCCGTCCTGACCTCGGATGATCTGCAGTACCGTCACGCCATGTCCGTCTCCACCGGCCGATGCGCCGCGTGCGGCGCTGTGCTCACCGGTGCGCGCCGGGCCAAGTACTGCTCACCGAAGTGTCGCCAGCGCGCCTATCGCGACCGCGCCCGGCCCGCCACCGTGCGCGTGAGCGCCGACAGCTTCGTCGGCCGGGACGGCGACCTGGCCGCGCTCACCAGGATGGTGCGCGAGCACCGGCTCGTCACGCTCACCGGACCGGCGGGCTGCGGCAAGACCCGGCTGGCCACCGAGGTCGCGGCCGGGTTCAGCCCGGAACACGGCACGTGGTTCGTCGACCTCGCCGAGATCAACGACGGTGACCTGGTGCCCGCGGTCATCGCGCGCACGATCGGCGTTCCGCTCGTCGCGCTGCAGTCACGGGAGTTGTTGCTCCTGCTGGACAACTGCGAGCACGTCATCGCCGCATGTGCGTCCATTGTGGACCGTCTGGTGCGGGAATGTCCCCGGCTGACCGTGCTGGCCACGAGCCGCGAGGCGCTGCGGGTGCCGGGGGAGCGGACCTACCCGCTGTCCGGACTGGACACCACCGCGGCCGTTCGCCTGTTCACCGATCGGGCGAAAGCGGCCGACCCGCGGTTCGAACCGGCCGCGGGCGTCGCCGAGCTCTGCACCCGGCTCGACGGCCTGCCGCTCGCGATCGAGCTGGCCGCGCCGTGGGTGCGGCTGTTGCCGGTGCAGGACGTCCTCGCCCGGCTGGACGATCTGCTCACCACCGGATACCGCACCGCGAGCCCGCGGCACCGCAGCCTGAGCGCCGCGGTCGGGTGGAGCTACGACCTGCTGTCCGCCGACGGGCAGGCGGCGTTCCGCGCGTTGTCGGTGCTCGCCGGGCCGTTCCCGCTGGAGATGGCCGACGCCGTGTGCGGACGGCCGGCGTTGCACCTGCTCGACGAGCTGGCCGCGAAGTCGTTGCTGCACACCGAACCCGGCCGCTATCGGATGCTGGAGTCCATCCGCGCGCACGGCCGGGAGCTGGGGACCGGCGACGCCGGTGAGCGGCTGGCCGCGTGGGTGCACGACCAGCTCGCACCGCACGCCGAACGGTTCTCCGCGCCCCCTGCCGTCCTGCGCGCGCTCGACGGGCACTGGCAGAGCGTGCGGGTCGCGCTCGACTGGGCCATCGAGCACAACGATCCGCGGCAGGAACTGATCGCCTACGCCCTCGCCACGAGCTGGGTGGCCCGAGGGAACCTCGAAGAGGCGCGCCGGGTGCTGACCCGTGCGCCACAACGAGGACAGGTGCTCGCTGAGCTGTCCGGCGTCGCCGGGGCGCTGGGCGACTACGACACGGCCCTCGCGGCCGCCGACGCCGTGCGCACCGAGGCGCCCGGTCTGCGGGCCGCCGCGCTGCACGGACGCGGCGCGGCGCTGCGGTTCCTCGGGCGCGTCGACGAGGCTCGCGAGGCCTATGGCCAGGCGCTCGAGATCCTGCGGGCACACGACGAACCGGTCGCGCTGGGGACCGTGCTGAACAACTCCGCCTGGGCCGAGATCGAATGGGGTGACCGGGCGGCCGCGGTGGCGTTGCTGGACGAGGGCCTTGCCGTGCTGCGTGATCAGGACGTGCCGCGCAAGCTCGCCGTCATGCTGCACACCGCGGGCACGCTGGCTCTGGAACGCGGTGACGACGATGCGGCACAGGCGCTGTTCGCCGAGTCGCTGGAGCTCGACCGCACCAACCCGAACCAGGTCCCGTACTCGATCGAGGGGCTGGCGCTCGTCGCGGCGCGGCGTGGTCACGATGCCTGGGCGGCCCGGCTCGCCGCCAGCGCCGCCGGTATCCGCGAGCGGGCCGGGCAGGTGAACGAGCCAGGGTGGCAGCAACAGCTGGATGCCGCGCTGGACGCCGAGCTGATCGCGTCGGCGCGCCCGGTTCCGCTGGCGGACGCGGCGGAGTTCGCGTTGGCGGGGCCGGTCCGGCCGCGGCCGGACGGTGTGCTGAGCGAGCAGGAGATGACCGTGGTCGCGCTGGTCGCCGACGGGCTGACCAACCGGCAGATCGCCCGTCGGTTGGGCAACTCGCCGGCGACCGTCGCGGCTCACCTGCGGCAGGCGCGGGACAAGCTGGGGGTGCGGTCCCGAGCGCAGCTGGCCGTGTGGTTCGTCAGGTCAGCAGGTGATCACGGGTAGGGCGGCCAGTCCGCGTAGCACCGGGTCGGCCCGCCACACCGGAACCGGCTCCGCGTCGTCGTGGCGCAGCTTGGGGAACCGCCGCACGATCCCGCCGATCGCGATCTGTGCCTCCATCCGTGCGAGATGGCGGCCGATGCAGAAGTGGATGCCGCCGCCGAACGACAGCACACTGCCCAGCGGCCGGGCGAGGTCGAGCCCCTCGGGGTTGGTGAACCGCTCCGGATCGCGGTTGGCCGCGCCGATCACCGGGTAGACGAGCGCGCCCGGTTCCAGTTGCTGCCCGCCGATCTCGATCGGGTCGCGGACGACCTGGGGCGTCGCGAACGGCACCGGTCCCTCGAAGCGCAGCAGCTCGTCGGCTGCGGTCTCGAGCAGTCCGGGCTCGTCGTACAGCCGTTCCAGCTGGTCGGGGTGTTGCAGCAACGTGTGGATGGCGTTGGTGATGTAGTGGGTCGTCGTCTCCGTGCCCGCGATGAGCAGGACGAGGACGGTCAGCGTCAGGTCGTCCGGGGACAGCGGCGCGTCGGCGAGTCGGGTCAACAGGTCGTCGCGCGGCGTCTTGCGGACTTCGGCGACGTGCTTCTCGACGTACGCGCTGAACCGGTCCATCGCCGCGGCCGCGGTCCGGGTGACGCCGACGGGATCCTCCGACGGCAGAGCCTGCCCGAGGATTGGCGTCATGCCGGTGACGAGCTCCTTGACCAGCGACAGGTCCTCCTGCGGCAGGCCGCACAGCTCCATGATCACCCACGTCGGGATCTGGTAGCCGTAGTCCTCCAGCAGTTCGCCGCGACCGGCCTCCTCCAGCTTGTCCAGCAGCTCGTCGACCCGGCGTTCGATCCGCGACCGCAGTGCCTCCGACACGTCCCGGTCAAACGCTTGCGCCACGGCCGACCGCAGCCGCGTATGCTCCGGCGGGTTGAGGATCGGCAGCATCGAACCGAGCCGCCGTTCGAACACCCGCAGCTCGGCTCGCACGTCTTCCGGGAGCCGGCTGAACAGGATGTCGCCCACCGGCGGACGGATGATCTTCGGGTGGTTCAGCACCTTCTGGACGTCGGCGTGCCGGGTGAACAGCCAGCCGTTCAGCGCTTCCGAGAAGTAGACGGGAGAGCGCTCTCGTAACGTGCGGTACACCGGGTAAGGGTCCTGCACGAAATCGGGATCTTGCGGATTGAACATGCGCCCGATGCTGAGCGGCGGGCGGTCCGGCGACAATCGACGATCGTCTAGAGGATCGTCTCGACTGGCGCCGGACCGGGCGATCTACTGCTGGTTCCCGAAGTTCCGCAGGCCTTCCTTGGCCTTCTCCTCGGCCTTGTCGATGTGCTCGGTGTGCTTGCCGCCGGTCCTCTCGTCAGCAATCTGACCAGCGCGGTCAACGGCCTGGTCGGCCTTGTCACCGTGCTTGCCGAGCATGTCCTTGGCCTTGTCCTTCAGCTCGTCGAAACCCATTGATTTCCCCTCTCATCTGGGTGTCGCGAGTTCATCGGGTACCCCGGCTGTATTCACGGCCTAAACATCGGCCAGTGCGGCGACCGGACTCGTGCGGGACGCGCGCCGCGCCGGGAGGAGTCCGGCGAGGACGGTCAACGCGCCCAGACCGACCACGACCAGCGCAACTCCCGCGAGCGGGATCTGCAACGGCCAGTTGACGCCCAGCGAGACGATGCCCAGCCAGGCGTACGGAATGCCGAGCGCCAGGCCGAGAACGGTACCGATCGCGCCGTACAGGAAGGCCTCGGTCGTGACCATCCGGCGCAGCCCGCGGCGGGACAGCCCGATCGCGCGCAGCAGGCCGGACTCGTTGGTGCGTTCCAGCACCGACAACGCCGTTGTCGAGCCGACACCGACGACCGCGATCAGCATGGTCAGGAGCATCAGACCGATCGCGACGGCGAACAGCGAGAAGAAGTAGTTCTCCTTCGCCGCGCGCTTGGCGGCCAGCGACTCGACGTCGAGTCCCTGTGCCGCTTCGAGCGGACCGTTGGCCAGCGCGCCGTCCGGCGTCTTCGGCCCACCAAGTTTGTCCACATCGGACGGATCGAGCACGGCGCTGGACCCCAGCGGCACGCCGCCGAACGCGGTGGCCGCGACGGTCAGCGTGACCTCGCCGGTCTCGGACTTCACGGGGATCCGGTCGCCGATCGCGAGGTGCAGCCGTTCCGCGGTCTTCATCGACAGGACGATCTTGCCCGGCCCCATGTCCTGAAGGTTTCCGTCGAACCGGAAGTCGGCCAGGTCGCGCAGCCCGCGCAGGTTCAGGTCGGACACCCGCATGATCATCGGCTGGACTCCGTTGTCCAGCTTCACCTCGATCCGCCGGTAGGGCAGCACGTCGGTGAGTCCGGACCGCGGCTCGACCGGTCCGGTGATCTCCAGGTCGGCCGGGTAGGCGCTCGCCATCTCGGCTTTGCCGAGGCTGCGCATGGTCTCCGCGCCGACCATCGAGCCGATCACCAGCGCGACGCCGAGCGCGACGACGGTCGTGATCGACGCGGCCCGGCGCGGCGCCCCGCCGACACCGCTGATCGCGAGGCCGCCGACCGGGCCGAGCCGGCGCAGCGGCAGGCTGAAGCCCCGCAACAGCGGGCCGATCAGCGCCGGACCGAGGCAGATCAGCGCGCCGAACGCGAGCGCGGCGCTCACCACGGTGGACAGCAACAGCTCCTCGGTCAGGCCGGGCGGCCGGATGCGGTCCGCGAAGCCCTCGATGATGACCTTGCGCACCATGAACGCGGCTCCGCCGGCGAGCGCGAGGCCGAGGGCCCAGCGCGGCCATCCGATCGCGCTCTTGGTGTCCTGCACCGCGGACGTGCGCAGCGCCTCGAGCGGCGACACCTTCGCGGCGTTGAACGCGGGCGCGAGCACGGCCAGCGTCGTGAGCACGAACGACCCGGCCACGACACCGATCGCCTCCGGCACCGGGAAACCCGGCGTGGCCAGCCCGAACACCGGCACGAGCTGACCTGCGGCGAGCGCGAGCGCCACCCCGGCGATGGACGCGAGCAGCCCGGTCCGCGCGCCCTCGGCGACGAGCTTGCGCGCGAGCGTCAGCCGGCCGGCGCCGATCGCCCGCAGCAGCGCGAGCTTGCGCATCCGTTGCGCGAACACGATGCGGAACGTCGACGTGGACACCAGCGCCGCCGCGATCATCGCGACCACGACGAACGCGCCGAGCAGCGCGAACACCTCGTGCAGCTGGGTCGGCTTGATGTTGTTGAGCGACCGGACGGTGATTTCCTTCGCGAGCACCGTGCCGTACGCGAAGAATGCCGCGATCATGATCGAGACGACCGGGAACAGGTTCTGGCCCCACCGCCTGGTCATGCCGCCACCCGCCCATCGGCCATGGTGACGACGTGATCGGCGTACCGGGCGGCGTTCGGGTCGTGCGTGACCATGACGACGGTCTGCCCGAACTGGCGCACCGACCCGCGCAGCAGGCCGAGCACCTCCGCGCTGGACTTCGAGTCGAGGTTGCCGGTCGGCTCGTCGGCGAACACGACCTCGGGCCGCGTGACCAGCGCCCGTGCCAGCGCGACGCGCTGCTGCTGGCCGCCGGACATCTCGCTGGGCCGGTGGTCGAGCCGGTTGTTGAGTCCGAGGACGTCGACCAGCTGTGCCATCCACTTGCGGTCGGGCTTCTTGCCCGCCAGCGTCAGCGGCAACGTGATGTTGTCGGCCGCGGACATCGTCGGCAGCAGGTTGAACGCCTGGAAGACGAACCCGATCCGTTCGCGCCGCACACGGGTGAGCAGCCGGTCGTTCAGGCCGGTCAGGTCGGTGCCGCCGAGCAGCGCGTGCCCGGACGTCGCGGTGTCGAGACCCGCGAGACAGTGCATCAACGTCGACTTGCCGGACCCCGACGGCCCCATGATCGCGCTGAACGCCGCGCGCGGGAACCCGACCGTCACACCGTCGAGCGCTCGAACCGAGTTGTCGCCGGAGCCGTAGACCTTGACGAGGTTCTGCGCGGCCACGGCGCTGGTGGAAGTGTTCACGCTTCGACACTCCCGTGTGGACCGCCTCACGAACATCGGCCCGCAGCAAGGGAGGGGTCTGTCTTTCGGCCGATCTGCGGAGTTCATGGGACTGAATAGGCTCACCGGCATGAAGTGGTACTGGCGGTTGGCCGCACTAGCCGGCCTGGGCGGGCTCGCCCTGTTCGACATCAACACGGGCCTGCTCAGGTTCCCGGCGGCCGACCGCTGGTTCGCGCCGTTCGCGCTGGTCATCTTCGTGCTGCCGGCGATCGCGTGGTTCCGCCCGCATCCCTTGCTAGCCGTGCTGGCCGCGCTGGCTTCCGTGTGCGGGGTGTTCTTCAACCCGGACCGCGAGACCAACTGGGGCCTGGTGGAGACGGCGTCGCTGTTCGGCGTGCTCCTGGTGACGACGCTGCGCGCCCGCTCGTGGTGGCAGGCGCCGATCGTCGTGCTGGTCCTGTTCGCGATCGTGGTCCAGCCGTGGGAGACGCTGACCGGCGAGCGGGCGTGGATCTTCTCGCTGATCCTGCTGGTGATCGGCGTGGCACTGATCGCGGTAGTCGGCTACCTGCGCCTGCTGGAATCCGCCCGGTCAAGGCAGCTGGCCGCGGTGCAGGCCGAGCAACGAGCCGAGTTCGCCCGCGACCTGCACGACTTCGTCGGCCACCACGTCACCGGCATCGTGGTGCTGGCCCAGGGCGCGCGCCGCATCGTTTCTCGTGACCCCTCTGCCGCCGCTCAGGCGTTGGAGCGCATCGAGCACGCGGGCAGCGAGGCGATGACCGCGATGCGCCGCATGGTCGGCATGCTGCGCATCGACGCGCCGATCGCCCCGCTGGCCGGCATCTCGGAGCTGTCCGACCTGGTCACCGGCTTCGGCCCGCAGGCGACGCTGAGCGTGAACGGCCCGGTCGACGACCTCCCGGTCGAGGTGACGTCGTCGGTCTACCGGGTGGTGATGGAGGCGTTGACCAACGTCCGCCGGCACGCTCTTGACGCTTCTTTTGTGGCGGTTTCGTTGGACAGCACCGACGACTGGGTCACCGTGCGCGTGACCAACGACGGAAAGGCTCCACGGAGCGAGGGCAAGGGTTTCGGTCTGCTCGGCCTGACCGAGCGGGTGCAGGCGCTGGGCGGCAGGATCAAGGCGGGGCCGGGTATCGACGGAGGCTGGGTCGTGGACGCGGCCGTGCCGAGGACGGGTGCATGACGATCAAGGTGATGGTCGCGGACGACCAGGCGATGGTCCGCGTGGGTTTCGGCATGATCCTGGGTGCCGAGCCGGACATCGAGGTGGTGGCGGAGGCGGAGGACGGCGTCCAGGCCGTGGCTCTGGCGCGCAGTACGAAGCCCGACGTGGCGTTGATGGACATCCGCATGCCGCGCATGGACGGCCTGGAAGCGTTGTCGCAGATAGCTTCTTTCGTGAACGTCGTGGTGGTCACCACGTTCGATCACGACGAGTACATCCACACCGCACTGCGCAACGGCGCGTGCGGGTTCCTGCTGAAGGACGCCGGTCCTGCTTTGTTGCTGGAAGCCGTGCGTGCGGCCTACACCGGCGATGCTTTGGTGTCCCCGTCCATCACGGTTCGTCTGCTGCAGCACCTGAATCCGCCCGCGCCCGTGCGTTCGCACTCCTTGTCGGCGCGCGAGCTGGACGTGGTGCGGCTCGTGGCTGTGGGACGCACGAACGCCGAGATCGCGGGGGAGTTGTTCATTTCCATCGGCACGGTGAAGACGCATCTGGCTTCGGTTCAGTCGAAGTTGGATGCTCGGAACCGGGTGGAGATCGCGGCGTGGGCGTGGGAGTCGCGTCTGGTCGGCCAAAAGTAAGAGGGGCAACCGGTCTCGCGGCAGAAGCGCTCCACAATGGACCTGGACAAACTGGTGCACATGAAGAAACTCCTGCTGTTCATCCCTCCCTTCCTGCTCGCGGTGGCGGCTTGTGGCACGAAGAGCTATACCTACGAGGTCTTCTACTCGATCGACGGCACCGGGTCGGTTGAGATCACCGGCAAGGATCCGGCTGCGGGTACCACGTGGACCGAGACGCAGCAGTTGCCGGTGAAGCGGCGGGCGTTCATCGCCAACGGGTTGGGGCAGACGTGGGTGTCCGTGAAGCCGGTCGAGGGTTCCGGGGACCTGACGTGTGTGCTGCAGGTCGAGAAGGAGCCTGAGGTCCGGCAGACCGGGAACCCCGCTCGGTGTGAGTTCACCATCACCGAGGACACCGACAACTAGGTCTGGTTGTGGTTGGCGGCGTCAAGCCCCAATCGCACTCGCAAGCACCGCAGCGCCCCGCCCCAGGACCCGCGAAATCGCCCCCTGGACCACCGCGCCTACGGCCCGGACCACGAAACCGACGCCCAGACCACCCGCGTCATCGGTGAATGATTGCCGCCACCCCCAGCACCCGTTAGACAATCGCGCATGAGGCGAATCGCGGCATGCGCGGCGGCTGTGGCACTGGCCGTCGGATTCATCACCGTCGGCAGCGCTCAGGCGGCTGAACGCCCCGCGTGCGGGTTCACGAAGACACCGGACGAACCTCCCGCTCGTCCGGTGTCCATCCCGCAGGATCCGTGGCGCACCAAGGGCAAGGTCTACGTCAGCATCAAGACGAGCCAGGGCGACATCCCGCTGCTCCTCGACCGCGCGAAGGCCCCGTGCACCGTGCACAGCTTCGTGCACCTCGCGAACCACCGCTTCTACAACGACACCGACTGCCACCGGCTGACCGCGTACACCACGCTGAAGGTGCTGCAGTGCGGCGACCCGACCGGCACCGGTGAGGGCGGGCCCGGCTACAAGTACAAGGACGAGCTGCCGACCGATCTGAAGCCGGCGCCCAACGACCCGACCGGTCAGCGGCGGATCTACCCGCGCGGCACGGTCGCGATGGCCAACGCGGGGCCGGACACGAACGGCAGCCAGTTCTTCTTCGTGCAGACGGACTCGATTCTGCGGCCCAACTACTCGGTGTTCGGCACGATCCTGCCCGAGGGGCTCAAGACGCTGGACAAGATCGCCGCTGGTGGGATCGCCGGCGAGAACCCGCTGGACGGCAAGCCGAAGGTGAGCGCGCACCTCTACAAGGTCAAGGCCTGCTGATACGTCATCTGTGAAACCTGTCCTCGACGGCGTGCACGGGGTTAACTCCCGCGCACGCCGTCGAAGGAGCTTCAAGCATGCGTTTGAGAAGCATCACCGTGGCCACCGCCGCCGTCCTCGCCGTGGCCGCGCAACCCGCGTCCGCGATCAACTCCTACAACGCCGTCCCGGCGCCCGAACGCACCGAAGTGGGCGCGCTGGTAGCGACCTGGGACAACGACGACAACCCCGCCACACCCGATCGCGTCGACTGGGTGTGCAGCGGCACGATGATCGACGCCGACACGTTCCTCACCGCCGCGCACTGCACGACCGACTGGCCGGCGAACGTGAGGTTCTACGTGTCGCTGCACCAGGACGTGCAGTCGGCGCTCGACCACGCCACCGGCACGCCCGCGCAGATCGCGGCGGCCGTGGGTGTGCAGGGCGTCGCGCACTCGCACCCGGCTTACCCCGGCCCGGCCTCGGATCCGCACGACATCTCGGTGATCGAGGTGCCCGCGAAGGAGATGAGGGCTCGCTGGACGTTCACCGCGGCCACGCTCCCGACCGAGAACAAGCTCGACCAGCAAAAACTGAAAGACACGTCGTGGACGGTCGCGGGCTACGGCACACAGGAAGCGCAGCGGCAGCCGGGTGGGCAGACGCACCCCGGTGGTGGCGTGCGGATGAAGGCACCGGTCACGTTCGACGCGCTCAACAACGCGTGGGTGCGGCTCGCCATGACCGCGCCGCAGGGTAACGGCGGCGCCTGCTACGGCGACTCGGGCGGGCCCAACTTCGCCGTCATCGACGGGAAGCTGACGCTGGCTGCCACGACGATCACCGGTGACACGCCGTGCTACGCGACGAACGTCGTCTACCGGCTCGACACCGCTGGGGCGCGTGACTTCCTGCGCCCGTTCGTCACCTTGCCCTGATCAGCATTCACGACCCGTCCACCCCTGTAAGGCGGCGTAGAACGCGTCGCACAGACGCCTGACGACGGCGGCCTCGGTCAGACCGGCCGCCTTCGTCAGGTCGATGATCTCGCGCGGGTCGAACAGGACGTTGTGCAGGAACCGGGCCGTCTCCAGCCACTGCTCGGGCAAACCTAGGTCCGCCAGTACGCCGCGCAGCGGCGCGTCCCACGCCGCGCAAATCCGCAAAGCGAAGGGATCGCCGCTGCGCAGGCGTTCCAGGAACCCGCGCCGCGACCGGTCGCGCACGATCACCGGGCCGTGCACGCCCTGCAGCTTCACCCAGCGGGCGACCACGTGCTCGAACAGCTCCTTGCCGGTCTTCTTGCTGCGTTGGCCGTGCTCGCGCAGGCTCTCCACCACGTCCTCGTTGTAGGCGACGACGAGTGCGTCCAGCGACGAGAAATGCCGGTACGCGGTGGCCTGGGAAAGCGCGGCGCGCTGGGCGATCGACTGCATCGTCGCCGTGGCGGGTTCCGTTCGCAGCACGTGCGTCGCCGCGTCGAGCAGACGCTTGCGGTTGCGGCGAGCGTCGCTGCGGTCGGCACTTCGGGCACGCTGTTCGTCTGGCGCGGTCAGGGTTCCCCTCCTCGACTCCGTCCCGCGGGGCGTTCGCAGGATAGAGGCGAGATCAGCGGAACGAAGCGATTCCGGTCAATGCGTGGCCGATGGATAGCAAATGGATGTCGGAAGTACCTTCGTAAGTCAGTACCGACTCGAGGTTGTTGGCGTGTCGCAGCGGCGAGTACTCGAGCGAGATGCCGTTCGCGCCGAGCACGGTCCGCGCCTCGCGGGCGACCGCGATCGCGGCTTCCACGTTGTTGTATTTGCCCACACTGATTTGTTCCGGACGCAACGTGCCGGCTTCCTTCAGCCGCGCCAGGTGCAGCGCCAGCAGCATCGCGTTCGACACCTGCACGGTCATCGTGGCCAGCTTGCGCTGCGTGAGCTGGAACGCGGCGATCGGCTTGTCGAACTGCACGCGCGTACCGGAATAGGAAAGCGCCGCCTGCAAAGAGTCGCGCGCCGCGCCGACCGCGCCGAACACGATGCCGAAGCGCGCCTCGTTCAGGCACGACAAAGGCGCGCCCAACGAAACCGCGTGCGGCAGTCGCGCCGAATCGGGCAGCCGCACGTCCTCCAAAACGAGCTCGGAAGTGACGGATGCTCGCATTGACAGCTTGTGCTTGATGTCAACCGTCGAAAAACCGGGCGTGCCGCGGGGTACGAGGAATCCTCGGAATCCCTCCTCGGTGTTCGCCCACACGGTGGCGACGTCGGCCAGCCCACCGTTCGTGATCCACATTTTGGAACCGTTGAGGATCCAGTCGGAACCGTCCCGCACCGCACGGGTGCGCATGCCCTTCGGGTTGCTGCCGAAGTCCGGCTCGGTCAGGCCGAAGCAGCCGATCGCGTCACCGGACGCCAGGCGCGGCAGCCACTCCTGCTTCTGCTCCTCGGACCCGTACTTCCAGATCGAGAACATCGACAGCGAGCCCTGCACGGACACGAAGCTGCGGACGCCGCTGTCCACGGCCTCCAGCTCCAGACACGCCAGGCCGTACGCGGTGGCCGACGTGCCCGCACACCCGTACCCCTCGAGGTGCATGCCCAGCACGCCGAGCTTGCCCAGCTCCTGCGCCAGCTCACGCGGCAGCGAACCCGACTCGAACCACTCGGGGACGTGCGGCCGCACGTGGTCGGTCAGATACGCGGCGACGGTCGCCTGGATGTCGCGGTCCTCGTCGGACAGCAACGACTGGATGTCCAGCAACTGCAACGGATCCTGCACGATCATTCACTCCTGAGCTGTGGTGGCCGAAGCCGGTAGGAAACTGGGGTGCGCGACATCCGGATCGGGTTCGACACGAACGAGAGCCCGTCGATGTCCACGGTCGGCGAGAGCCCGAGCGACGACGCCAGGTCGAACGCCGCGGCGAGGTCGTTCACCGGACCGCACGGCACGTCGAGCACCGAGAACCAGTGCTCCGCGGGTTTCGTGAGCAACCGCGCGGAAAGCACCTCGTACAACTCGTCGACGTGCTGCACCCGCAAGGTGTTCGTGGCGAACCGCGGATCGACCGGCAGGTCCAGCGAGGCGCAGAGCCGCTCGAACTGGCGATCGTTGCCCACGGCGAGGACGATCGGCCGGTCCGCGGTCGGGAACACCTCGTAGGGCGCGATCGACGGGTGCCGGTTGCCCATGAACCGCGGCACGGCGCCGGCCAGCGCGTAGCCGGCGCTCTGGTTCACCATGCTGGACAGCAGAACTGACAACAGGTTGAGCTCGACCAACTGACCCTGACCGGTCGCGTCACGATGCCGCAGCGCGGCCAGGATGCCGATGGTGGCGTGCAACCCGGTCAGCACGTCGACCAGCGCGACACCCGTCTTCACCGGCTGGTCGGTGCCGGTCATGCTCATCAGGCCGCCGACCGCCTGCACCAGCAGGTCGTAGCCGGGCAGCTCGGACCCGGCACCGAACCCGGTGACCGAGCAGTAGACGAGGTCCTCACGGCCCAGCGACTCGTAGTCGAGACCGAACTTCTTCATCGTGCCCGGCTTGAAGTTCTCGACCACGACGTCGGCCCGTGCGATCAGCTGACGAGCGGACTCCACACCCTCGGGCGTGCCCAGGTCGATGAACACCGAGCTCTTGTTGCGGTTGACCGACAGGAAGTACGTCGCCTCGTCCTCGACCCACGGCGGACCCCACGTGCGCGTCTCGTCGCCACGGCCGGGCTGCTCGACCTTGATCACCTCGGCACCGAGGTCGCCGAGCATCATCGTCGCGTACGGCGCCGCCAGCACGCGGCTGAAGTCGGCGATCACCAAGCCACCCAACGCGCGTGTCTTACGCTCCGGCCCCGTGTGTCTTACGTTCATGCTGTCGCCCTCCCTGGCACCGGTGCGGGAACGTAAGACACGGGGTGCCGGAAGGTAAGACTCGCGGGGGTCATGCGACCCGGCCCCGCAGCTTCATCGCCTCCAGCACCCGCTCCTGCGCCAGCGAACGCGCGGCCACGTGCGTGGTGACCGAGCGGTTGCGCGACTCGACGATCACGTGCGCGGCGTTGGCGCGCAGCTTGGCCGACACCGCGTCCAGCACGGTCGCGGGGTTCACCGGGAACGGCGAGTACCGCGCATCCATCCCGTATGCCGCCGCGACCACACCACCCGCGTTCGCGATGAAGTCCGGCACGACCGTGATGCCGCGCGAAGCCAGTACGTCCTGCGCCGCAACGGAAGTCGGCAGGTTCGCACCCTCGACGATCAACGACGCCTTGAGGTGCCCGGCGATCTCGTCGTCGATCACGTCCTGCAACGCGGCCGGGACGAGCACGTCACACGGCACGAGCAGCTCGGTGCCGAGCGCCTGCACCGGCCCGTACTCCTTGACCGCCAGGTCACCGTACGACGCACGCAGCTTCAACAGGCGCGTGATGTCCAGACCGTCCGGGTCGTGCAGCGCGCCGTGCACCGACGACACGGCCACCACGGCAGCGCCCAGCTCCACGAACCGCTTCGCCGCCGCCGCGCCGACCGCGCCGAACCCCTGGATCGCGATCCGCTTGCCTTCCAACGACATCAGCTCGTCCGCGACCTCGGCGACGCCGAACCCGGTGACGCCCAGCTCGTCGTACGGCAGACCACCGAGCGCGGCAGGCGCGCCCATCATGGCCCCGCGATCGCCGAGCTCGTCCTGCACGATCGCCGCGTCGCGCTCGGTCAGCCCCATGTCGAGGCCCAGCACGTACTCGCGCGGCACCTCGTTGGAGAGCTTGCGCGCGAACGCCCGCAGCGCGGCTTCCTTGTCCGGCGACGACGGGTCGAACACGATGCCCGCCTTGGCGCCGCCGAAGAACAGGTCGACCCCGGCCCATTTCCACGTCATCACGCGGGCGAGCCGCGCGATCTCGGCCGTGGTCACGGTCGGGCTCATCCGGGTGCCGCCCTTGCCCATGCCGCGGGCGGTGTTGTCGATGACCAGCACGCCCTTCATCCCGGTGCGGCGGTCCGAGACGGCGACGACCTTCTCCGGTCCCCACTCGTCCATGAGCTGCAGAACGTCCGTCATCACTTTCCCTTACACGACGTTGAGTTCGGGGCGCGTCTCGTCCGCGGCGAAGCGGGTGACGTCCAAAGAGGACACGTCGAACATCGGCGCGCGCTCCAGATAGAGGTCTCGGATGATCTCGCCGACCGCCGGGCCCTGCAGGAAGCCGTGCCCGGAGAACCCGGTGGCGTAGAGGAAACGCGACACGCCACGGGACTCGCCGATGATCGCGTTGTGGTCCGGCGACACCTCGTACAGCCCGGCCCACCCGGTCCGCACGCCGACGTCCAGCAACGACGGCGCCCGCTTCTCGATCGCGGCGGTCAGCCGGGGCATCCAGGCATCGGACACGTCCAGCTTGAACCCCGGTGTCTCCTCCGGGTCCGACATGCCGAACAGCAGGCCGCGGCCCTCACGGTGGAAGTAGAACGTCGAGGCGAAGTCGATCGTGAACGGCACCACGGGGTCGAGCGAGGGCATCGGCTCGGTGAACATCACCTGGCGCCGCAACGGAACCACGGGCAGATCGACCCCGACCATCTCACCGATCGAAGGCGCCCACACACCGGCCGTGCAGATCACGGCGTTCGTGCGGATCGTGCCGCGGTCGGTCACCACACCCGTGATGTCGTTGCCGGACATCAGGATGTCGGTCACGGCCGTGTGCGTGTGCAGCCGGGCGCCGAGCCGGCGGGCCGCCGTGGCGTACCCGAGCACGACCGACTCGGGCGTGCAGTGGCCGTCGTCGGGGGAGTAGGCCGCGGCGAGCAGCCCCTCGGTGCTGATCAACGGCGACATGGCGCGAGCTTCCGCCACGCTGATCATCCGCGACGGCACGCCGAGCGAGTTCTGCAGCGCCACGTTGCGCTCGAACGCCTCGACGTGCGCGGGATCCGACAACAGGAACAGGTACCCGACCTGGTGCAGGTCGATCTCCTGGCCGGGCCGCTCACTGAACCGCTTGAACGCCTCCAGCGACCGCGCACCCAGCTGGATGTTCAGCTCGTCGGAGAACTGCGCCCGCACGCCACCGGCGGCCTTGCAGGTCGACCCGGAGCCGAGCTCGTCCCGTTCGACGAGAACGACATCACGCACACCGGCCTCGGCGAGGTGAAAGGCGATGGACGTGCCCATCACCCCGCCACCGACGATGACTACCTCAGCTGAGTCGGAAATCAAGGTCGGCCTCGATCTCCAGGGTGTCCATCTGGGCCTTCTGCAGCTTGCCCGAGTAGTCCCAGTTCATCGACTGCCAGCGGGTGAACTGGTCGAGCACCCACACGCCGGACTGGCGGGAACCGTTGCCGGACTTGCCGTTGCCGCCGAACGGCAGGTGCGCCTCGGCACCGGACGTCGAGTTGTTGACGCTGACCATGCCCGCGCCGATGCCGGCACGGAACCGGAACGCCTTGTTCGGGTCGGTCGTGTAGATCGAGCAGGAAAGCCCGTAGCCCGGCAGGTTCCCGAGCTCGATGGCTTCGTCCAAAGTGGAGTACTTCGTCACGCCGACGATCGGGCCGAACGTCTCCTGCAGGAACAGCTCGTCGGTCTTCCGCACGCCGCTGACGATCGCGGGATGGTAGAAGAAGCCGTCGCCGCCGGTGAACCCGTTGCGCGGGTTGGCCTCGGTGATGCGTCCGGTCGGACCGTGCACGGTGTGGTGCTCGCCGATCCAGCCGAGGTACTTCTCGTACGACA
This sequence comes from Lentzea sp. NBRC 105346, assembly GCF_030269605.1. Taxonomy (GTDB): domain Bacteria; phylum Actinomycetota; class Actinomycetes; order Mycobacteriales; family Pseudonocardiaceae; genus Lentzea. The sequence goes on along the minus strand of NZ_BSTQ01000003.1, from coordinate 209,991 downwards.
GCGCGAACTTCTCGTCCAGCAGCGGCCCGTACAGCACGTCACCGGTCGGGTCACCGACGACGGCGCTTTCGACGGCCGCCACGAACTTGCGCAGGAACTCGTCGTACACGGACTCGTGCACGATCGCGGTGCCCAGCGAGGTGCAGCGCTGACCGGCCGAGCCGAACCCGGCGAACAGCGCGCCCTGCACGGCCAGGTCGAGGTCCGCGTCCTCGGTGACGACCATCGGGTTCTTGCCGCCCAGCTCCAGGCACGGCGTCTGCAGGTGGCGGCCGCACAGCTCGCCGATCCGCACGCCGACCTCGCTGGACCCGGTGAAGCCGACCTTGTCCACCAGTCCCTCGGTCAGGGCCCGCTCCAGACCGTCGTACGTCTCCGACCCCTCGGCGAAGACGACGTTGAACACCCCGTCCGGGATGCCGCCGGCCTGGAAGATTTCGTAGAAGGCCTGCGCACTGGCCGCGGAGTACTCGGCGGGCTTCCACACCACCGAGTTGCCGCAGAGCAGGGCGGGGACGATGTACCAGGACGGCACGGCCACCGGGAAGTTGCCCGCGGTGATGATCGCCGCGACGCCGACCGGGTTGCGGAACGTGAACAGCTGCTTGTCCGGCATCTCCGACGGCACGGTCATGCCGTATAGGCGGCGACCCTCACCGACGAAGAAGTTGCACGTGTCGACGATCTCCTGCACCTCGCCGCGCGCCTCCGCGATCGGCTTGCCGATCTCGCGGGTCACGAGCTGGGCCAGCTGCTCGGCGTTGGCCTCGACGAGCCGGCCGATGTTGCCGATGACCTGGCCGCGGATCGGGGCCGGCACCTTCGCCCACTCGCGCTGGGCCTGCTTGGCGCGCCGGGCGGCGTCGACGAAGTCGCTGCTTGTGGCGAGCTGGACCTCGGTGACCACGTCGTTGGGGTTCGCGGGGTTCGTGGAGACGTACGGCATGCTTTCAAGCCTGGTACCTGTGGCGTTCGTCCGCCAGGGGTAGCGGACCTCAGGCCTTCTCAGCATAAGCTGTCCTGGTGCTGAATCCGGTCCACCTGCGCACGCTCGTCGAGGTGGTGCGCACCGGCTCGTTCGCCGAGGCCGCGCGCCGTCTCGGCTACACGTCCTCGGCCGTATCGCAGCAGATCAGCGCCTTCGAACGCGCGGTCGGCGTGACCCTGTTCGAACGCGAGGCGCACAGCATCCGTCCCGCCTCGGCGGCGTTGCTCATCGCGGACCGTGGCGGCGAGCTGCTGGCCGCGTGGGACGGCTTCGAGCACGAGATCCGCGCGATGGTCCAGGGGCTGCGCGGGCGCCTGCGCCTCGGCACGTTCCCCACCGCCTCGGCCCGCGTCGTGCCGTTCGCGGTGGCCCGGCTCTCGGCCGAGCTGCCGGACGCCGAGATCCGGCTCGACGAGGCCGAACCCGACGACGTGCTGCCGCTGGTGTTGTCCGGCGAGCTCGACTTGGCGCTCGTCTACTCGTACGACCTCGTGCCGGTGACGTGGCCGGAGGAGCTGACCGTTCTCCCGTTGCTCGACGAGTCCCTGTTGGTTCTGGTGCCCGCCGGGCATCCCGCCGCCCGGCCTGCGGTGCGGTTGGACGACCTGGCCGGCGAACGCTGGATCGCTTCCCGTGACGGGACTTCCGGTGCGACCTGCCTTGTGCGACTGTGCGCCGCTTCGGGGTTCGCGCCGCGAATCGCGTTCCGCAGCAACGACTACGACGTCGTGCAGTCGCTGGTGTCCGCCGGGGTTGGTGTGGCGCTGGTGCCGGCTCTGGGGTACAAGCCGTCGCCCGGTGTGCACGCGATGCCGTTGCGGCAGAAGCCTTTGCGGCGCCACGTGTCCGCGGTGCACCGGTCCGCCAACACCAACCCCCTGCTACGCGACGCCCTGTCGGCGTTGCGTGAGGCCGGTGCTCGAGCGGGTGGTGAGTTCATCCACCCGACGGCCCAGTCCTAGTCGGGCTCGTACTCGAAGTGCTTCTTGAGCGACTTCTGCGCGTCCGCGGACTTCGGGTCGAACGCGTGCAGCCGCAGCCCGGAGTGCGAGCGCCGCCTCGGCAGGACGAGGTCACGGGCGAAGTCGCTCTCCGTCAGGTCGCCCGCCTCGATGGTCCAGAACTCCTCGGCGTCCTTCCACACGTCACGGGCCTGCTTGTTCAACGGTAGGTCCGCCCGGTTCTCGCCGCGCGCGTTGTGGTCGACGTGGATCAGTTCGTGCATCAGCTCGACCCGGCTCGGGGAGAAGTACGGGTCGCCCTTCTGGTTGAACGAAACCGATCCGCGAAGAATGCTCCACAAAGCGTCGCGTACCGTCGTGTTCTTGAATGCCTTCGTCGGGTCCTCCAACGTTCCAGCATAAACGGGTGCGGTGATTACGCTTTCCCCGCCGGGGCCTCTAACGATTTTCGACAGGCGGTCGCGTGCCTGCGCTTCCGTTTCCTGCTCGGTCATCGCAGCCGCGTCCGGAGCCGCCGTCGCGTGCACGCCGCGTGCGTTCGGGTCGGCCATCAGGCTGCTCGGCTTGGACTTGTAGGCGATCCCGATGGTGATCGTCTTGCCGGTCTGGGCCAGTGACGCGATGAGCCGCTGACCGGGCTTGCCCTCCGCGGAGACCCACAGGGAGAGCGCGAGGAACGCCCGCACGGCACCGAGAAACTCCAGTTCCATGGCCTTGAGGGTCTCGTCGGTTGAGATCGTGCGGCCGATCTGGAAGCTCGACAGCGCCTTGGCGAGATCGCCGCTGCCCTCTGGCACGGCTCCTGGAGTGGAGACGACCGTCTCGTACACGCGGAACGCGATGTCGGCGTGCTTGAAGATCAGCGGACTGTAGTCCGTTTGTCTCGCGATGGCCGTCTCGGTGTCGTACTTGACTAATTCCAGCGTGATGCTGTCCGCGATGAACCTTTCCACCTCGTGTAGCGCGCGGAGGAGGCGCGGGAAGTCGTTGACTCGGCCTACCTGTGAAATCAACTCCTTTGGCGGCTTGACTTCCTCCAGGATGGCTACGATCTTTTGCGCGATTCCATCGTACATTGACTACTCCTTGGCCTGGCGGAGCGCAAACAATCCACTCTATCCAGGGTTTCGGAAATACTCTTCGGTAATGCTCCGGTTGGGCTTTGGGTGCGGCCTGCGGCCGCGACACGAGGCATGCCTCCGGGTGGCTTGAGCTTGATCTTTGATTCACCCGATCGTGTCACACGTTTTCGCAGGTAAACGCGTTATCCGGTCGTGATCTTGCCGTTAGATCCGTGTGCGTCATGAGCGGCTGCTGCGCTGGATTGCCGAGATGGACCGGCGTGGCCTGGCCGCCGAGCTGGGCTACAAGGACCTGGTCGGGGTGTTGAAGGATCGGGTGCATTGGGATCCGAGTGTGTCGAAGGCGAAGCGACGCCGGGCGCGGCTGCTGATGCATCAGCTGGGTCCTACTGGCGCGTCGATCGAGCCCGAACGCCCGGCCACCGCCGAGGCCATGGCTGAGGGCGAGCTGACCGAGGAGCATGTCGACGCGATCGCCAGGGCGATGAAGAACGTGCCCGCCGATGCCACCGCGGACAAGACGGCGTTCGTCGAGCGGCAGCTGGCGGAGTTCGGCCGGACGTTCGAGCCGGGCGCGATCCGTGACTTCGGCCGCAGGGTGGTCTACCACCTGTTCCAGAACGACCCCGAACCCGACGAGAAGGATCCGGCGCCGCCCAGCGACAAGCTGGTGGCGCGGTGGGAACGTGGCCGGTACCGGGGCAACTTCGATTTGGGGCCGGAGACCGGCGCCAAGCTGGAGGCGATGCTGGACCCGCTGGCCAAGCCGCGCCGCGCCCGCCCGGAAGGCTCGGATCCGCAGGCACAGCCCCAGCCCGCCGACGACCTCGAGGGCCCCGACACTCGTACCTACGCCGAGCGGCAGGGTGACGCGTTCGCCGAGCTGGTCGACCTGGTGCTGCGCGCGGACGTGCTGCCCGAGCACGGCGGCGAGACCGTCACCCTGGCCATGACGGTGTCCTACGACGACCTGGCCGCGAAGACGGGTCACGCGGTGCTGGACAACCAGGAACGCATCCCGGTCAAGCAGCTGCGCAAGCTGGCCTGCGAGGCAGGCGTCATCCCGATCGTCTTGGGCAGCCGCTCGCAGCCGCTCAACGTCGGCCGCAAAGCGCGGCTGTTCAACAGCGGCTTACGCCGAGCCCTCGTCGCACGGGACCGGGGCTGCGCGTTCCCCGGGCTGCAACCGGCCACCACGGCACTGTGAAGGCCACCACGTCACACACTGGGCCGATGGCGGCAGGACGAGCCTGCACAACGGCGTGCTGCTGTGCCGCCGACATCACGACCTGATCCATCACAGCGAGTGGGAAGTGAAGCTCCGCAATGGAATCCCGTACTTCATCCCACCGGCGTTCCTCGACCCGCTACGTCAGCCGAGACGTAACCCCCTGCACATGGTGAGCTGACGCATAGCAAAACGGTGCCAACTCCAGCCACCTCATCCCAGCCACGCCCGCAACCGCACCGAACGAACGCAACCCAGCCAACGGATCGGGACCCACGCCCAAAGCCAGCCATCTTTTCTCGGTACGAGGCACGCCGACGAAGGAGGCATGCCTCGTGTCGCGGCCGCAGGCCGCGTTACTCACCCACCTCCCCATCAGCCAACTCGCGAAGGAAGTCCAGGTGCCCCACGTGCCGGGCAGTCTCCTGAGTCACGTGCTGCATGATCCACCGAACAGTGAAGTCGCCATTAGCCGAGAGATCATCCGGCTTCCGACCGCTGAGCGCGTCCTTGGCGTTCGCCCACTCGTCGCGATACTTGGCGATGAGGCTCGACGGAGTGTCCTCTTCGGACAGATTCCACGACGGATCCGGACTACCCTGCCACAACGAGGGAAGATCCGACCCGCCGCCCGCGATGCACAACCAGTAGCGCTCAACCGCGATGAGGTGCTTCAACACGCCGAGCACCGTCATCTTCGGGGATGTGGGCACAGGTGCGGCGGCGGCCAGATCGCGCGTCAGACCTTCGACCTTCATGACGGCGGTGTGGCGGAGGAAATCCAGGAAGTCCCACTGGAGCTGCAACTCGTCGTGGGCCATGGGCTCGGGCCAGCGACGCTCGCTCATCGGCCGGCGAACCCGCCGGACTTCGCGGCGGCCAGGAACGCGGTCCAGGCGGGGGCATCGAGGGCGAGGTGGGCGGCGGGAGACTTGCTGTCCCGAATGCCGACACCGTGCCCCACCTCGACACAGTCGCTGGCGGTGGGGCTGTAGCTGCTCTTGCGCCACCTGACCTCGACGCAGTCGCTGGCGTTCGGGCTGTAGCTGCTCTTGTGCCACTCGGACATCCGGCGGCTCCTCAGGTTGCGATGCGGGCGATCAACTCCTTCGATTCTGCCGCATCGAGCGCCACCGCATCGAGCGCCTTGAGAATTCTGCTGTACACCTCGAAGGATGCCTTGTCGTCGAGAAACACGCTCGAGTTCTCAGTATCCAGAAACACGATCGGCTCAACGTTGGAGAACTTCATCAACGTGAACGAGCCGGACGTGCCTGGGTGCGCGCCGATGGCGGTCGGCACGACCCGCATCGTGATGTAGGGCCGCATGTTCATCTGCTGGAGGTGATCCAGCTGGTCGGACATCACCACTGGGCTGCTGCCTACCGGTAGCCGCAACGCCTGTTCGTGGATATAGAAGGTGAACTGGCGGCGCCCTTCGATGATCTTTTGCCGAGCGACCCGGGCCATCACGTACTCGTCGATCTTGGGGTCGGGCACGTTGGGGGAGGCGAGCATCAGGGTGCGCATGTAGTCGGGCATCTGCAGGAGGCCGGGCACCAGGGTGAGGCTCCAGACAATGATCTCGGTTGCCTGCGCCTCGTGCTCGACGAGCGTGCGCACCTGAACGGGAAGCTTCTCGCCGTGGAGCTGCAGCCAGCCGGAGGTGCTGGCCTCGCGGAAGAGGCGCAGCAGGTGCTCGTGCTCGTCCGCCGGTGTGCGGCAGATGCCGAGCAGGCGCGACAATTCCACCTCGGTGACGCCGCCCTTGCCGTTGATCAGATCCGACAGCTTCGCGTGGTCCCACCCCGCGAGCGCGGCGGCGCCCCGGCCGGTGAGCCCGGCGCGGCGGATCGCCTCTCGCACACCCGCGCCGAACTCCCTGGCCCGTACGGTGGAGCTCCTTCTAGGCATGCACCGAAGCTAGAGCGTAGAGATCCACCTAATCCACCGCACACGCCCAGGTTCAGCCGAAAAGGCGGTGCGGTGGAAGTCTTCCACCATCCACACAGTCCACTGTGGACCTACGCGGTGACGCCGCCGTCGAGCACGAGGTCGTGGCCGACCATGAACCCTGCGGCGTCCGATGCCAGCCACAGCACCGCGGCGGCGACGTCGTCGGTGGTGCCCATCCGGCCGGCGGGGATTCGGGGAATGAAGCGGGCGTCCCGCTCTTCCACAGTCTCGCCGGGCAGCAGCGACATCGACGAGCTGATGCGGTTCACCACGTCCGTGGAGAAGGCGACTTTCCGGGTGGCCAAAGAGGTTCTGGAGTACTCGGACGCCATGATCCCGGCGGGCGGCATCGTGTCGCTGGTGCTCAGCTCCGCCAACCGGGACGAGACCGTCTTCAGCGACCCGGACTCGCTGGACATCACCCGGGATGCGGCCGCACACGTGGCGTTCGGGCGCGGGTTGCGGCAACTCCCGGTGCACTACGTGTAGAACCGGCGCAGCTTCGGCCAGATCTCCGACCACTTGCCGGACGGCCCGTCGCACAACGAGATCTGCACGCCGTTCTCGTTGTTGTCGATGACGCTGTGGTGCACGGCTTGCACCGTGCAGCCGCGGAACAGCGCCGGGTCGTTCAGCCGGCCGACGAGCAGGATGGGGCCGTCCTTGGCATCAGAGGGCGGTCCCCAGTCGGCGTACGACATGTGCCCGGAGTACGGCTGCGCGGGCCCGTACCGTTCGATCGCGCCCGCCTGGCCGTAGTTGCGCGTGAAGATGACCGCACGGGACTTGTCTGGGATCTTGTTCCACTCACGCGTGACGGTCTCGGCGAACGCGGGCCAGCCGACCTGTTCACCCTGTTCCTGGTTCAACGCCATCGCCGGGGCGAGTGCGCTGACGGGCAGTACGGGCAGCGCCACCACGAGGTTGGTCGCAACGCCCAGCGCGGCCAGGGGGATCCACCACCGGCGTGAGCGCGCCCAACGTTCGCTGGGTGCTGCTCCGGCCGCGAGAAGCACTAACAACAGCGGCGCGGTGTAGTAGGGCTTACCGCCTGTCGCAAGAGTTAGAAGGCATAACGCGGGATAGGTCAACGCCACCGCGCGAAGGGAACTGTCGCGCCACAGCCGCAGGAAACCCACGACGCAGACGGGCACCAGGATGGGTGCGAGGTAGACGAGCTGCATCGGCACGAACAGGATCCGGTTCTCCGTGCCGTCGCTCTCGCTGATCCCACCGGCGACGGTCAGCAGCGGGAAGTCGTGCTGTGCCTGCCAGATCAGTACCGGCGCGGACAGGAGCAGGCAGACCGCGACCCCGATGGCGAGCCACCACGTGCGGAAGATCGATCGCGGTCCGACGATCAGGACCGAGATGCCGAGCGCCGCGATGAGCAGCAGCACCAGCCACTTGTTCGCGAGGCCGACCGCCATGGTGATGCCGACCGGGATCCACCAGCGACCGTCGCCGGACTTCAGCAACCGCACGGCGAAGTAGCCGAGCACGACCCACACGAGCAGGTCCACGGACGTCGTGGACAGCATGTGCGACACCACGAGCGTCAACGACGACAGCGCGGTGCCGATCGCGGTCAGGACCTCGCCGCCACCAAGCTCGTGAGCGATCATCGCCGCCACAACGACCGTCGCCATGCCGAGGAGGATCGCGACGATCCGCAGCCCGGTCGGGCTGTCGCCGAACAGGAGTGTGGAAACGCGACCGAGGAACGGCGTGATCGGCGGCTGGTCGACGTAGCCCCAGTCGAGGTGTTTGCCCGCCGCGAGGAAGTAGAGCTCGTCGCGGTGGAACCCGTATTGGCCGGACAACGCGAGAAGTACGACGGCCTGCACAGCTACTACCGCACCGACCGCGTACCTGGGTCTCATGAGCGGCGACGGTACCAACGGGGCGAGGTGTTCACGGGAGGTTTCAAGGATGCGTTGACAATGAGCATGTTCGGGCCCTCAGCCGTGGTCAGGACGTCGAGAGTGTCCTTGAACGAGGGGCCGAAGCCGTCGACCGTCACGGCGGGGATGCCGAACGAGGCGCTCAACATGGCGAAGTCGGGACGGTGCAGGTCCACCCCGGACACGGTGTGGCCGGCGACCTGCTGGTCGTAGCGCAGCATGCCGTAGCCGCCGTCGTCGACGAGCACGACCGTGACGGGCAGCTGTTCCTGCGCGAGCGTGGCGAGGTCACCGCACGCGAACAGGAAGCCGCCGTCGCCGCACACCGCGACCGTCCGTCCGGCCAGGGCCGCGCCCAGCGACGCGGGGAAGCCGAAACCCAGGGTGCCCCAGCCAACCGGGTACGCGAGGCCGCGCGGCCGGGTCACGTGGTGGAAGCCGCCCATCCAGTAGCCGGGGATGCACATGTCGGCGACGAACGTGACGTCCAGATCGGCCACGGCGTCCAGAAACTCTTTCGCCTCAGGGGAATCGGCGGCGACGAGCGCTCTGACGGCAGCGTTCACCTCACTCACCCGGTCTTCGAACGGCCGGTTGGGAACGGCGTTCGCGAGTGCGGCGGTCACCTCTCGCGCGTCGCCGACGAGCGTGACGTCCGGGTGGTAGTTCTTGGCGGCGTCGGCCTTGTCGATGTTGATCGCGATGAGCCGCTTCGGTGCGGGCTGCAGCCAGTTCTGCGTCATCATGCCGTCGAAGTCGGTGCCGATCGCGATGACGAGGTCGGCGTCGTCCCACAGCTCCCCAACGGGCGGCGCGTGCACCGGCCCCCGCACCACGAGCGGATGCTCCACCAACCCTCGCGACCCGTACGTCGTAATAACGGGCGCCGACAACGCGGTAGCCAACGCCCCCACGGCCGTCCCCGCATCCGCCCGCGCCGCACCCCCACCAGCCCAGATCAGGGGCTTCTCCGCTTCCTCAATCAGGCGGAGCGCCTCCCCAAGGTCCGGAACTGCCGTCAGGGGCCTATTCGCTGCGAAATCCGTAGGGAATAGGCCCCCGACGGCGTTGTCAACGGCGGCGGAGAGGTAGTCGGTGGGGACGCCTACGTAGACGGGGCCGTGTGGGGCGGTCAGGGCTTGGCGGGCGGCCTGGTCGATTACCGAGGGGAGTTCGGCGGCTGAGGGGACGTCGAAGGCGGTCTTGGTGACCGGCAGGAACATGGCGCGCTGGTCGCGTGTCTCGTGCAGCACGCCGCGGTAGACGCCGGGCCGGCGCAGCGTGGACGGGATGTCGGTGGCGATGACCAGCACGGGCGAGCCGCACGACATCGCCTCGCCGGTCGCGCCGAGCGCGTTCGCGGCGCCGGGGCCGGTCGTCACGATCGCGACGCCCAGCTTGCCGGTCGTGCGCGCGTAGCCGTCGGCCGCGTAGACGGCGGTCTGCTCGTGCCGCACCCCGATCATGCGGATTCCGGAGGCCTCGAGGGCCTCCCAGACGGCCAGGTTGTGCACGCCGGGCAGCCCGAAGACGACCTCCACGCCGTGAGCGGACAGCACCTCTAGCAGGCGCGCAGCACCAGTCATGGGTTGAAGATAAGAGCTGCTTACCCCGGAGGGAACCTCAGTTAAGCAGCTCTAACCCTGAGCCCCACGCGAGGGCCGCCTGGATTGTTGAATAGGCGACCTATTCGTAACGAATTGAAACGCCGTTTCCCGCATTGTGGGTTTGTCAACTGTGCCACTATGTGCGCGGCAAACGCGACCTGGGGGTTCGAGATGCTGTACTTCGGTGGCCTGTTCACCATCGTGACCGTGTGTCTTTGGGTGTTCGCGATCGTGGACGTCATCACCACGGATGAGGGTGCATGTCGCCATCTGCCGAAGGTGGGATGGCTACTCCTCGTTCTGTTCTTCCCGCTCGTGGGATCGCTCGCATGGCTGGTGGCCGGCCGCCCGGTTGGCTATGGTCAGCGCCGCACGCAGGCATACGAACGGTCGGCGCCGACGTATCCCGAATACGACCGGCCCGGTCGCTTCGCAGCGGTGAACCCGGAAGACGACGAGGAGTTCCTGCGGCGCTGCCGTGAGCGCGCTGAGGAACAGCGACGTAAAGGACGCGAAGCTCAGTGACCCGAGTTCTGGTCCTACTGGTGGCTTTACTGCTCGCCGGATGTTCGGCGACACCGAAACAACCCGAGTTGGCGGTTCCGGCCACCCAGCAGGAGCAGGACAGAATGTCCGCGTCCGAACTGCAGTCGACGTGGTGGACGTGGCTGGCGACGCAAACGCGTGAGTCCAATCCGGTCACCGACACCTCCGGGCGGTTCTGCTCCCGGGACCAGCCGAAGGACGTGTGGCTGCTCGCCGGGTCGACCGGCGGCCGCGTCGACCGGCAGTGCCGCGTCCCCGCGGACAAACCGTTGCTGGTGCCCGCGATCAACTCGCTGGAGTGCGGCTCGTTCATGGCCGGCGCCAAGGGTGAGGTGCTGCTCGACGACGTGGCGCAGGAGCTGATCCGGATCGAGTCGGTCGCGTTCTCGTTCGACGGTGTCGCGGGCAACGTGGTCAACGGCAGCGCGGGCCGGGTCAACGCCGTCGGATGTGGACTGTGGGCGTGGATCCCGGCGCCGAAGTCCGGTGACCACACGTTGGTGGTGCGCGGCAGCAGCGGCAAGGCCACCGGCGAGACGCATTATCGGCTGATCGTCGGGGCCGACCTCGGGTAGCCTCGACAGCGGCGTCGAGCAGACGCGAGGCTGGAGCCGCTCCCCGGCATTCGGGCGGCACTTTCCGCCGCCGGGTCCAGAGGCTCCTGCTCTTCCATCCGTTGAGTGCGAAGACGCGTGCTGATGCGTCCTTGTCGGCCGAGCCGGGCGGCGGAAACGAGGACTGCTGTGACACGTTCGTCCATGACCGACCGGCTCGCCGACCTCCGGCGCTCCTACACCGGTGAGAACCTCTCGCAGGCCGTGCCCGCGGTACGCGCGGGTTCGCCGTTGATCCCCGCTGCTTCTTCGGTGGTTCAGGCCGAGTTGGAGTCGCGGCTGCTCATCGCGGCCTCGGCGGCGTCGAGCTACCTCCAGTTCCGGCCGCCGGCCAGCATCATCCGGCCCGCGCACGTCTTCACCGCCGTGTCGCCTGGTGCGAACGTGCGGCTGCACCTGTCGCCGGACGCGCTCGGCCCCTTGCTGTACGAGCTGGTGCCGCGGGTCGAGGCCGGATTCCCGATGGGCGTGCAAGGGCTCTCATACGTCCAGCACCGGCGTTCGGCGGAGCTGCGGCTCGGTGCGGCCAGTGCGGTGCTGTCGGGGGTCGACGCGGCCGCCTGGGCCCGTGGAATGCGGTGGGTCGAGTGGATGGTCGGCTTCCGCGGCCTCGACACCGTGCTGTGGACCGGTGGCGTGAACGACCCGGTTCCGGAATTGGCCACTGGTAGTGCGTTGCTCCGACGCGTCAACCTGTTCGCGTCGGCGTCGTGGATCAGGGTGCTGCCCCGGGATCCATGGTTCGTCGAATGGGCCGGAGGCCCCTCGGTGGACGCGGTCGAGGCGGCCCTCCGGCACCCACTCGGTGGCGCTGACGTTTCGTTCGGGTTTCGGCGGCAGGAGACCCCCGCCGTCGACATCGATCCAGACCTGCGGACCTGGCCTTGGCCGGCCGAGTTCGTGTCCGTTGTCACGGACTGAGACGGTCCGGAATCCAGGTAAACTGCGCTTTCGCCCGCAAGAACATTTAAGGAGGACCCCGGTGACCCAGCAGGCTGCCGAGGCCCAGCCAGAGCGCACGCCCGTGGCGCGCCGCGTGCTGGTCGCCGAGGACGAGGCGTTGATCCGTCTCGACCTCGTGGAGATGTTGCGCGAGGAGGGCTACGAGGTCGCGGGCGAGGCCGCGGACGGTGACGAGGCCATCAAGCTGGCCACGGAGCTCCGCCCGGACCTGGTGATCCTCGACGTGAAGATGCCGAAGGTCGACGGCATCGAGGCCGCCTCCGCGATCGCGGGCAACCGCATCGCGCCCGTGGTGATCCTGACCGCCTTCAGCCAGCGCGACCTGGTCGAACGGGCCCGTGACGCGGGTGCCATGGCGTACCTGGTCAAGCCGTTCGCCAAGCGGGACCTGGTGCCGGCGATCGAGCTGGCGATGTCGCGGTTCAGCGAGCTGCAGGCGTTGGAGAACGAGGTCGCGGGGCTGACCGAGCGGTTGGAGACGCGCAAGGTGGTCGAGCGCGCCAAGGGCATCCTGATGTCCAAGCAGGGTCTCTCGGAGCCGGAGGCGTTCCGCTGGGTGCAGCGGACGGCGATGGACCGCCGCACGACCATGAAGGCCGTCGCCGAGGCCGTGATCGAGAACTTCGGCTGATCGGACGTCAGAACCGGGCCCCGGCGCCAAGGTGCCGGGGCCCGTTGCCGTCCGGGGGTCCGGAAGGTAGGACTCAGGGGTTCGGAACGTAGGACTCGCGCGGGCGGGCGTCCGGACCCGCGCGAGTCCTACGTTCCCGCCTCCTGAGTTGGACGTTCCGGCCCGTTGCTCATCCGGACGTACCCCGCGATGTCACTGCATTGGGAGCACGCTCGCGTCTGACCGGGGCAACTCGCCGGGGTCGAGTGGGTAACACGCGGGGGCGGTATGGGCGACATGCCCGGTGTACGGCGTGATCGAGAGCTAACCCTGATCAGGCCTTTTCGGCATGTTCCCAACTGGGTGTACCGGTCACCGGACCGTATTGGCGAGAACAGTCCCCAACTTTGACTGTTACCCGTTCGGGTTGTGATTGGTTCGGTAGGCGAACCATTTTCGCCAATTTGCGGTCACTGCCTGCGCATGCCCTGTGACCTGCGGCGATTTGAGTTAGATTTAAGCTTCTGGCAGCGAACGTATTGGTGGTGACGACCGTCACGATGTGGACACAGAGCGGTAAGCCCACCTGTTCATCGATGTGATCTGAAGCTACGTTCCTGCCCTAACCCAGCCCCTTGCGTAGGGGGCACCGCCTAACCCGGCGGACGTTGGTTCATGGGAGGTACCGGTGTCAGGAGCACGACTCGGACGAGTCCTCGTGCTGGCGGCGGCTGCGTCGCTGGTTCTGGGAGCTTGTGCCGGTGGCGGTGGTGGCTCGTCCAGTGGCGGCGACGCCACGACCGTGAAGATCGGTTTCATGGGCGACCTGACGGGCGAGAACTCCGCGATCGTGATCCCGCCGCGGAACGGCGCGAAGATGGCGATCGCCGAGTACAACGCGAAGAACCCGAAGACCAAGATCGAGCTGGTCGAGTACGACAGCCAGGGCAAGCCGGACCAGGCGACCTCGCTGATCACGAAGGCCGTCGGCACCGACAAGATCGTCGGCCTCATCGGCCCGGCCTTCTCCGGTGAGTCCAAGGCCATCGGCGCGCAGCTCGAGGAGAACAAGATCCCGAGCATCTCTCCGTCGGCGACCAACCCCGGTCTCGCGAAGAACGGCTGGAAGTACTGGCACCGCGTCGTCGCGAACGACAACGACCAGGGCCCCGGCATCGCCGAGTTCCTGATCAAGGCGAAGAGCCCGAAGAAGGCGTTCGTCCTGTCCGACGACCAGGAGTACTCGGTCGGTCTGGCCGAGGCCGTCGCCAAGACCTTCAAGGACAAGGGCGTCGCGGTCGAGACCGACAAGTTCGCCAAGGACGCGTCGGACTACTCGTCCACGGTCTCCAAGGTGAAGTCGGCCAACCCGGACGTGATCGTCTACGGCGGTTACTACGCGCAGCTCGGTCGTCTGCTCAAGCAGCTCCGTGACGGTGGCGTCACCGCGATCGTCGCCTCCGGTGACGGCTCGCTCGACGCGCAGCTGATCTCGGGTGCCGGCCAGGCCGCCGCCGAGGGCGCCGTCCTCGCCTGCCCGTGCAACATCCCGTCCGCGGACGTCACGGGCAACCTGAAGACGTTCTTCGACAACTACAAGAAGTCCGCCAACGCCGACCCGGCCATCTACTCGACCGAGGGCTACGACGCCGCGACCGCCTTCATCAAGGCCGTCGAGGGCGGTAACACCACTGGCGAGAAGATCATGGACTTCCTGAAGACCGTGAACTTCGAGGGCGTTTCCAAGCCGATCAAGTTCAAGGACAACGGCGAGCCCGAGGCGAACTCGATCTTCATCTACCAGGTCAAGGGTGGTGTCCTCAAGCTGCTCGGCCCGTCGGCCGAGGCCAAGCTCGAGGGCTGATCCGAGACGGATTCATACAGCTGACTGCGCTGGGGAGCGGGGGCCGCGTGCTCCCGCTCCCCGCCACTGTGGCGAGCTTTTCGGGCTCGCCCCGTCTCGTAAGGCATACGGTGACATGCTTCAAGACTTCTTGAACCAGATCCTGCCCAGCACGGTGGGCGGACTGGTGATCGGCTCGATCTACGCGCTGGTCGCCCTGGGCTACACGATGGTCTACGGCGTGCTGCGTCTGATCAACTTCGCGCACTCCGAGATCTTCATGATCGGCACGTTCGCGTCGCTGGTCCTGCTGACCGCGATCGCCCCGGCCGCTCCGGCGACGTTCGGCATCGCGATGATCGGCACCCTGCTGCTCTGCATGGTGGTCTCCGCGATCGCGTCCGGTGGCGCGGCCGTCCTGCTGGAGACCGTCGCCTACCGGCCGCTGCGCAAGCGCGGCGCCACCAAGCTCGCGGCGCTGATCTCCGCGATCGGCGCGTCGATCTTCCTGCAGGAGCTGTTCGCGCTCGAGATCATCCCGTGGCTGACCGACAAGCCCGGCCGCAACCAGGCGTCGGCTCCGCGGTTCGTGCCGCGTGACGAGCTGTTCCACATCGGCAACGCCGCGGTCCGGCTCGACCACGTCATCGTCATCATCGCCGCGGTGCTCGTGATGATCGCGCTGGACCAGACGGTCAGCAAGACGCGCATCGGCCGCGGTATCCGCGCGACCGCGCAGGACCCCGAAGCCGCGGTGCTGATGGGTGTCAGCATCGACAACATCGTGCGGGTCACGTTCCTGCTCGGTGGCGCGATGGCCGGTGTCGCCGGCGCGCTCTACCTGATGGAGATCGAGAACACCGTCTTCAACGTCGGCTTCGTCCTCGGCATCAAGGCGTTCACCGCGGCCGTCCTCGGCGGCATCGGCAACCTGCGCGGCGCGCTGCTCGGCGGCATCGTGCTGGGACTCATCGAGAACTGGGGCGCCATCTTCCTGGGCTCCCAGTGGAAGGACGTCATCGCGTTCACCGTCCTCGTGATCGTGCTGATGTTCCGCCCGACCGGCATTCTCGGCGAATCGCTGCAGAGGGCACGCGCATGAAAGGCGACGAAGTGACGAGCGAAGAAACCACGCCGAGGCGCAACCCGTTCAGCGCCATCGGCCACGGGATCGACGTGATGCGTGACTGGTGGGAGCACGCGAAGGTCTGGCAGCGGTACCTCGTGTACATCGGTGCCGTCGTCTTCGCGCTGATCCTGCCGGCACCCGCGATCGGTTCGTTCATGTCGCCCGGTGCGGACTGGACGAGCGTGCTGGTCTACCCGATCGGCACCTACATCCTGCTCGCCGTCGGCCTCAACGTGGTCGTCGGCCAGGCGGGTCTGCTGGACCTCGGCTTCGTCGCGTTCTTCGCGATCGGTGGTTACAACGTCGCCTACTTCGGCACGCAGTACCACTGGAACTACTGGGCCACGGTCGTCATGGGCATCGCGATGGCCGCCGTGTCCGGCGTCATCCTCGGTGCCCCGACGCTGCGGCTGCGCGGTGACTACCTCGCGATCGTGACGCTCGGCTTCGGTGAGATCGTCCGCATCACGGCGAACAACGCCGACGTGATCGGTGGCGCCCGCGGTATCACGAACGTGCCGCACCCGCCGCCCATCTTCGGCACGAAGTTCCTGCTCGACCCCGCGCCGTACTACTACCTGATGATCGTCGCGATCGCGCTGGTCATCATCTTCTCGGTGCGGCTGCAGAAGAGCCGGGTCGGCCGGGCCTGGGCCGCGATCCGCGAGGACGAGGACGCGGCCGAGCTGATGGGCGTGCCGACGTTCAAGTTCAAGCTGCTCGCGTTCGCGATCGGCGCGATGATCGGTGGTCTCGCCGGCGGCGTCTACGCCGGTAAGGCAGTGTTCATCGAGCCGAACACGTTCCCGTTCATCCTCTCCGCGACGATCCTCGCCGCGGTGGTGCTGGGCGGCTCGGGCAACCTGCCCGGTGTCATCCTGGGTGCGTTCCTCATCGGCTGGCTGCCGGAGCGGTTCCGCGACTTCGCCGAGTACCGCATCCTGATCTTCGGTGGCGTGCTGGTGCTGATGATGGCGCTGCGTCCGGAGGGCCTGCTGCCGTCGCGGCGGCGCAAGGCCGAGCTACGTGAAGGAACGGGCGGTATGGGTGCCATGGGCGCCGAAGTCGCAGGCCCGACGACCGAGGCTTCCGCGGAGGTGAACCAGTGAGCACTCCCGTCCTCCAGCTGGACAACGTGACGATGCGCTTCGGCGGTGTCGTCGCTTTGAAGGAAGCCCGCATCTCGATCAACGAAGGCGAGATCTTCGCCCTGATCGGCCCGAACGGGGCCGGCAAGACCACGGTGTTCAACGTGGTCACCGGCGTCTACCAGCCGACCGAGGGCCAGGTCCTCTTCAACGGCGAGCGCATCAACGGCACCAAGCGCTTCAAGATCACCAAGAAGGGCATCGCCCGCACGTTCCAGAACATCCGTCTGTTCCACAACATGAACGCGATGGAGAACGTGATGGTGGGCGCCGACGCGCACCACCGGACCGGTGCGATCGGCGCGACGCTGAACCTGCCGTGGCACCGCAAGGAGGAGAAGCGGGGCCGGGAGCTCGCTCGCGAGCTGCTCGACTTCGTCGGCATCTCCGGGCGGATGACCGAGACCGCGAAGAACCTCCCGTACGGCGACCAGCGCCGCCTGGAGATCGCACGGGCGCTCGCGACCGACCCGAAGCTGCTGCTTCTCGACGAGCCCGCCGCGGGCATGAACCCGGCCGAGAAGGTGGCGCTGCAGCAGCTGATCCGCAAGATCAGGGACAGCGGCCGCACCGTGCTGCTCATCGAGCACGACATGAGCCTGGTCATGGGGGTCAGCGACCGCCTCGCGGTCCTCGACTTCGGCCAGCAGATCGCAGAAGGGCTGCCGCACGAGGTGCAGAACGACCCGAAGGTCATCCAGGCGTACCTGGGGGTGTCCGACGATGCTTCTTGAGGTCAAGGACATCAACGTCCACTACGGAAAGATCGCCGCGCTGAAGGGCATCAGCCTGGAGGTCAACGAGGGTGAGATCGTCTCGCTGATCGGCGCCAATGGCGCCGGCAAGACGACGACTCTCAAGACGATCTCGGGTCTGCGCCCGCTGACCAGCGGCAAGATCCTGTTCAACGGTGAGGACATCTCCAAGACGCCCGGCCACAAGCGGGTCATCATGGGCATCGGCCAGGCACCCGAGGGCCGGGGTGTGTTCCCCGGTATGACGGTGCAGGAGAACCTCCTGATGGGTGCCTACACCCGTAAGGACGACCTCACCAAGGACCTGGACGAGGTCTACGGACTGTTCCCGCGGCTCGCGGAGCGGCGCTCGCAGTTCGGCGGCACGATGTCCGGTGGCGAGCAGCAGATGATCGCCATCGGCCGCGCGCTGATGACCAAGCCGAAGGTCGTCCTGCTGGACGAGCCGTCGATGGGCCTCGCGCCCATGCTGATCGCGCAGATCTTCTCGATCATCAAGGAGATCAACTCGCGCGGTACGACGGTGCTGCTCGTGGAGCAGAACGCGCAGCAGGCCCTGAAGTTGTCTGACCGCGCGTACGTGCTGGAGACCGGGCGGGTCGTGAAGTCCGCGCCCGGCAAGGATCTGCTGAACGACCCGTCGGTGCGCGAGGCGTACCTGGGCGGTCACTGATCCGCTCGGTTTCGTGAAGGCCACCCTCTCCCGGGGGTGGCCTTCACGGCGTTCAGGGACACCCCGTCAGTTGTTGAGGGGTAGGTCGGTGCCCTTTTCGTCTTTCAGGTCCGTGAGGGTTGGGCCGCCGTACACCCTGAGTTTCAAGGGTTTTGCATCCGTGGGGATGTCGTAGTAGAGGTCGAACTCCAGGCGTACGCCCGCGCCCAGGTCGGTCTGCGCCGGCTGTCGCTTCACGGTCATCGCGGGCTCGTCCGGCAGGTACTCCTTGGCGGAAGCGTCCACCAGCACCTGCTTGCGCGCGTCGAACAACGCGGAGCTGCGCCCGTTGTTGACCACGATGACCCGGATGCGGACGAACTGGCCCCGCGCGGCCATCTCCGCGTGGCTGCCGATGAGCGTTGGCATCCCGGTGCTCAGGCCCAGTGGCGTGAACACCGTGTCGCCGTCGTTCACGGGCGGCAGGTGCAGGATCACCTCATCGGGACGCGCGGTCTCCGCGGGCACCGGATACGTCGACGAAGGCGCCGGGGGAGCGGCGGCGGGTTCGACCGAGCACGCGGCTAGCAACAGCAGCAGCACCAAAGCCCTCATTTGCCGGGCGCCTTGTCACGCAGGATGCAGGTGAGGCGGGCGGTGCACGTGCGTTCACCGAACTCGTCGGTGATGACGATCTCCAGGGTCGCGGTCGTCCGTCCCAGGTGGATCGGGCGGCACACGCCGGTCACGAGACCCTCGCGCGCGGCGCGGTGGTGGGTGCACGACAGTTCCAGGCCGACGGCGACCTTGCCCAACGTGTGCGCGTGGGTGGCGGCCGCGATGGAGCCGAGCTGCTCGGCGAGCACGGCGTTCGCGCCGCCGTGCAGCAGGCCGTAGGGCTGCCGGTTGCCCTTGACCGGCATCGTGCCGATCATCTCCTGGACATCCCATTGGGTGATTTCGATGCCCATGCGGGAGGCGAGCTGTTCGTCTGCGAAGTCCACGGGCAGGTCGGGCGTCACTCAGGCTCCCAGGGCTCGTCGGAAACTGTCAGACCCCGACTCTAGACTCGGGCACGTGACGACCACTGACGCGAAGCGGCTACTGCTCATCGACGGTCACTCGATGGCCTACCGGGCGTTCTACGCCCTGCCCAAGGAGAACTTCTCCACGGCCACGGGCCAGACCACGAACGCGGTGTACGGCTTCACGTCCATGCTCATCAACCTGCTCCGCGACGAGGCGCCGACGCACGTAGCGGTGTGTTTCGACGTGTCGCGCAAGACGTTCCGCACCGAGCAGTACGCGGAGTACAAGGCCGGTCGCAGCGAGACGCCGAACGAGTTCCGCGGCCAGGTCAGCCTGATCCAGGACGTGCTGGCGGCGTTGAACATCTGCACGCTGGAGAAGGAGAACTTCGAGGCGGACGACATCATCGCGACGCTGACCACGCAGGCCGTCGCGCAGGGGTTCCAGGTGCAGATCTGTACCGGCGACCGCGACGCGTTCCAGCTGGTCAACGACCAGGTCACGGTGCTGTACCCGGTCAAGGGCGTGTCCGAGATGGGTCGGTTCACCCCGGACTACGTGCTGGAGAAGCACGGCGTGCGGCCAGACCAGTACGCCGACTACGCGGCGGTGCGCGGCGACTCGTCGGACAACCTGCCGAACACGCCCGGCGTCGGGCCGAAGACGATCATCAAGCTGCTCAACCAGTTCGGCGGCCTCAACGAGCTGGTCGACCGGATCGACGAGGTGCCGGGCAAGGTCGGCGACGCGTTGCGCGGCAACCTGTCCAACATCATCCTGAACCGGCAGCTGACCGAGCTGGTCAAGGACGTGCCGCTGCAGTACACGGTCGACGAGCTGGAGGCGCGGGCGTGGGACCGCGACGCGGTGCATCGCCTGTTCGACGAGCTCGAGTTCCGGGTGCTGCGCGACCGTCTCTTCCAGACGCTCACCGCGGCGGAACCCGAGGCGGAGGAAGGCTTCGAGGTCACCGGCGGCGCGATCCCGGCCGGTCAGGTCGCGGAGTGGCTGCAGAAGCACGCGTCCGGCGCACGGGTGGGGCTCGCGTTCCGCATCACCGGCTTCGACCTGGAGGGCGTCGCGCTCGCCACCACGTCCGGTGAGGGTGGCTACCTCGACGTGAAGACCCTGAGCGAGGCCGACGAGAAGGCGTTCGCCGCGTGGCTGTCCGACGAGTCGATCGCCAAGGCCGGGCACGACCTGAAGGTGCCGCTGCGCCGCGTCCGCGGGCAGGGCTGGAAGGTGCGCGGGCTGACCAGTGACACGGCGCTCGCCGCGTACCTGGTGCGGCCGGGGCAGCGGTCGTTCGCGCTGGACGACCTGGCGTTGCGTTACCTGAAGCGGGAGCTGCGCGCCGAGGAGTCCGGCGACGGGCAGCTGTCGCTGCTGGCCGACGAGGCCGAGGAGCAGCAGAAGATCGCGACCGGCACGATCGTGCGGGCCCGCGCGGTGGCGGAGCTCGCCGACACGCTCGACCGCGAGCTCGACGCGACCGGTGGCGCGAAGCTGCTGAGCACGCTCGAACTGCCGCTGATGAACGTGCTGGACGAGGTCGAGGCGACCGGCATCGCGATCGACGTCGAGCACCTGTCGGCGCTGGAGGCGCACTTCGCGGCCGGCGTGAAGCAGGCGGCGCAGGACGCGTACTCGGTGATCGGCAAGGAGATCAACCTCGGTTCGCCCAAGCAGCTGCAGGCGGTGCTGTTCGACGAGCTGAACATGCCGAAGACCAAGAAGACCAAGACCGGTTACACCACGGACGCGGACGCGCTGCAGGACCTGTTCGAGAAGACCGAGCACCCGTTCCTGCAGCATCTGCTGGCACACCGGGACGTCACGCGACTGAAGTCCACTGTGGACGGGCTGTTGAAGTCGGTCGCGGACGACGGCCGCATCCACACGACGTTCCACCAGACGATCGCGGCGACCGGCCGCCTGTCGTCCACGGACCCGAACCTGCAGAACATCCCGATCCGCACGGACGAGGGCAGGCGCATCCGCCAGGCGTTCGTCGTCGGCCCCGGCTTCTCCGAGCTGATGACGGCCGACTACAGCCAGATCGAGATGCGGATCATGGCGACGCTGTCCGGCGACGCGGGGCTGATCGCCGCGTTCAACAGCGGCGAGGACCTGCACACCTATGTGGCCTCGCAGGCGTTCTCGGTGCCGACGACCGAGGTGACCGCCGAGATGCGCCGCCGGGTCAAGGCGATGTCGTATGGGCTGGCATACGGTCTTTCCGTGTTCGGCCTGGCCGGTCAGCTGCGCATTCCCACCGAAGAGGCCCGCGAGCAGATGGAGGCCTACTTCGCGCGATTCGGTGGAATTCGCGACTATCTGCACGAGGTCGTGGAGAAGGCGCGAAAGGACGGTTACACCGAGACCGTGCTCGGGCGGCGCCGTTACCTGCCGGATCTCACGTCCGACAACCGGCAGCGGCGCGAAATGGCCGAGCGGATGGCGCTCAACGCGCCGATCCAGGGCAGCGCCGCGGACATCATCAAGGTCGCGATGCTGAACGTGTACCGCGCCCTGGAGGAGTCCGGCCTGCGGTCCCGGATGCTGCTGCAGGTCCACGACGAGCTCGTGCTGGAGATCGCCGAGGGCGAGCGGGAGGCGGTGGAAACCCTGGTGCGCGAACACATGGGCAACGCCTACAAGCTCGACGTCCCGCTCGAGGTCTCGGTCGGCGTCGGCCGCTCGTGGGACGACGCGGCCCACTAGATCGGCGGCTTGTCCGCCACTCAGGTCTAGTAACAACCCCAGTTGGAGAGGGTGTATACCCGCACATCTATTCCGCCAATCAGCTTACCTGTTGATACGGAAAGCACGGAATGGCGGCCGAATCGCGGTACCTGCTGAGACGCCCTGGACGTAACGCTTTGGCCTGCCGTATCTTTCGGGTCCAGTCGTTTTTCCGACGACGTGAAAACGATTTGGCTGAATTCCGCCGTGGCCATCCGTACAGCAGAAGTGCAGGGGGCGGAGCGAATGAATCTGGTGCAGGGCTGTGTTGTTTGCGGCGCGGAAAGCACTAGTGGCGCCCGCGCCCGCCGTTACTGTTCCAACACCTGCCGCCAGCGCGCCTATCGCAACCGCGCCAAGTCCACCGCGGTCTGCGGCTCCGCCTCGCTCGGCCTGCCCGCCAACATGAGCAGCTTCGTCGGACGCGACGACGACCTCGTCGAGATCGGCCGCCTGCTGCGCACGACCCGGCTGGTGACGCTCGTCGGGCCGGCCGGGGTCGGCAAGACGCGGCTGGCCGCGGAGCTGGTCGGGCAGCTGCAGCGGGCCGGCCGCGGCGAGGTGGTGCTCGTCGAGCTCGCCCGCACGAAAGGCGCCGCGGTCGCGCTGGAGATCAAGTCGGCGCTCGGGATCACGCACGGCGACCCGCACGTGCTGGCCGGCCGCGACCTGCTGCTGGTGCTGGACAACTGCGAGCACGCCCTGGACGACTGTGGCGAGCTGCTCGGCGCGTTGCTGACCCAGGTTCCGGACCTGCGGGTGCTCGCCACGAGCCGCGAGTCGCTGCGGTTGCCCGGCGAGGTCGCCTACCAGGTGCACGGGCTGTCGGGCGCCGACCGGCGGTCCGACGCGGTGCGCCTGTTCCTGGACCGGGCCCGCACGGTGGCGCCCGAGCTGGAGTTCGAGGACGCCGACACCACGGTCGTGGCCGAGATCTGCGCGAAGCTCGACGGGCTGCCGCTCGCGATCGAACTGGCGGCGCGGCTGGTGCGGGCGTTCCCGCTCGACGAGATCCGGGCGCGGCTGGACGACCGGCTGTCGCTGCTCACCGGCGGCTGGCGCACCGCGGACCAGCGGCACCAGGATCTGCGCAAGGCGATCGCATGGAGCTACGAGCTGCTGACCCCGCCGGAGATGACGATCTTCCGGCGCCTGTCCGCGTTGCCGGGCGGGTTCGGGCCGGACGTCGCGGGCGTCCTGATGGGCGAGACCAACCGTGCGCAAGTCCTGGAGCTGCTGCTCAGCCTCGAGGCGAAGTCGCTGATCATGCCGTGCGCCGGGGCGCCGGGCACCGCGCGGTTCCGGATGCTCGAGTCGATCCGGCTGTTC
This sequence comes from Lentzea sp. NBRC 105346, assembly GCF_030269605.1. Taxonomy (GTDB): domain Bacteria; phylum Actinomycetota; class Actinomycetes; order Mycobacteriales; family Pseudonocardiaceae; genus Lentzea. The sequence continues at coordinate 186,901 of NZ_BSTQ01000003.1, read as the reverse complement.
GGGCAGGAGGAGCTGGTCGCGTCCGGGGAAGGCGACTGGACGTTCGACCGCATCGTCGACTGGCTGCAGGTCGTGGTCACGCCGGCGCTCGAAGCCGTGATCACCTCCGACGAGGCCATGGGCCGCCTGATCCTGGAGCACGACAACCTGGAGCACGTCGTCGAGCGGCTCAGCGAAAGCGCCGACGAACGACAGGTGCTGATCGCCGCCGCGCTCGCGCAGGTGCGGTCGCACTACGGCCAGGTCGGTGACCTGACCGTCGCCATGCTCGACGGCGCGCTCGACCGCACCGACCCGGACTCACCGCACCGCAGCATCGCGCTCGGTCAGGCCGCACAGCTGGCCGGCCTGCGCGGCCAGTACGACGAGGCCGTGCGCCTGGGTGAGGCGGCGGTGGAGCTGGAACGCCAGCGCGGCCGGGTCACGGTGCTTGGCCGGTTGCTGCGGCTGCTGCACGGCGTGCGCGATCGGCGCGGCGAACGCGAGCAGGCGATGAGCGCGTTGCGGGAGACCCTCGACATCAGCCGGCGCGTGGAGGACCACACCGGGATGGTGTTGTGCCTCAACGACCTGGCGTGGCACCACCTCGTCGAGGGTGACGTCGCGCGAGCGGAACGCGTGCTGGACCCGTGGGCCGGCGTGCTGCGGTTCGCGCGGCTGCCGGACCGGCAGGTCGCGTCGGTGCTGCACACCAGGGCGGCCATCGCGTTGCACAAGGACGACCTGCGCACGGCCGAGGCGCGGTTCGCGGAGTCGTTGCGCGTCGCGGCCGGCGCGTGCCTGGAAACCCAAGTGCTGTACGCACTTGACGGGCTCGCGGTCGTGGCGCTGCTGTGTGGACGGGCCGAACGCGGGCTCCTGCTGGTGGGTGCGTCCGACGCGGCGCACAAGGTCGCCGGCGTGCCGCGCGACCCGTGGTCGGCGCGGCGGATCGACGAGGCGCTGACCGCCTCGGGTGTTCCGGAGGTCCACGCGCGCGCGACTATCGCAACGGGACGGCGCACCACCGTGCGCGACGCAGTGGCGTACGCGCTCGAGGAGCTCACCGAGGACAGTGGCACGGATCCGTTGAGCCAGCGGGAACGTGACGTGATCGAGCTCGTGACGAAGGGGTTCACCAACCGGCAGATCGCCGCGCGGCTCTACATCTCCGTCCGTACGGTCGAGACTCATCTGCGCAAGATCCGGGACACGCTCGGCCTGCGTTCCAGGGCCCACATCGCCGCGTGGGCGACCCAGCGCGGCGCGTCTCAGATCGCATAACGCAACACTGCGGTATTCCCCGATGCCCGCATCTATGGCGGAGGGGCAACGTGAACAGGAAACCATGGCAGAACCATCGCGAAGGGCCGGTTTCCATGAGCTCCGCTCCGCGTTCGCTGTCCGCGGCCCAGGCCGGTGTGTGGTACGCCCAGCAACTCGATCCGCAGAATCCGACGCACAGTGTGGCCGAGTACCTGGACCTGCGAGGGCCGGTGGACGTCCGCCTGCTCGCGGAGTCGGCCCGGATGGCCTTCCAGGAACTGGATTTCCTGCGCGTGCGGGTGCGTCAGGACGGCGACTGGGTCTGCCAGGTGCTGGCCGACAGCTCGGACTGGCGACCGTCCGTGCTGGACCTGCGTGCTGAGTCCGACCCGGAAGCCGTTGCGCTGCAATGGATGCGACGCGAGCTGCACACCCCGGTCGAGCTCGCGCGAGGACCGATGTTCACCGTCGCGATCTTCGTGCTCGATGACGAGCGGACCCTGATGTACCAGCGTGGCCACCACATCGCCACCGACGGCTTCGGCGGCATGATGATGGCGCGCAGGCAGTCCGAGATCTACAACGCGTTGCTGCGCGGCGAAACCCCCGCACCGACCACCGCGGGCTCGCTGGCGGACTACCTGGCCGACGACGCCGCGTACCGCGCGTCGGAGCAGTTCACGGCGGACCGCGCGTTCTGGCTCGACCGGATGGCGGGCGCGCCCGACCCGGTCACGTTCTCACCCCGCACGGCCGATCCGGCGCGCGACTTCCTTCGCGTCACCACGCATGTGCCCGCCGACGTGGCGAACCGGTTGCGCGCCTTGGGACGCGAGTGCCGCACCACGTTGTCGGCTGTCATGATCGCGGCGACGGCCGTGCAGCTGCAGCGGACGACCGAGGCGGACGAGGTGCTGCTGGGCCTGCCCGTGCCCGGCCGCAAGGGTTCGGCGGCGCGTGACAACGTCGGCACGATGGCCAACGAGCTGCCGCTGCGCGTGCGGGTGGACCCGAGGGCCGGGCTGCGGGAACTGTTGCGGCACATCGCCCAGGAGACCGTGCGGCTGGTGCGCCACCAGCGTTACCGGTGGGAGGACCTGCGCCGCGACCTCAACCTGGTCGGCCGCAGGCTGTTCGGGCCGGTCGTCAACTACATGGCGTTCTCCTACGACTTATCGTTCGGCGAGGCGAAGGCGGTGGCGTCCAACAACCTGTCCAACGGCGCGGTCGAGGACATGGCGTTCGTTGTGTACGACCGGTTCCCCGACGGTTCGTTGCGCATCGACTGCAACGCCAACCCGGCGGCTTACTCCATCGAGGACGTCAGGGCCACCCTGTGCCGGTTCGAGATCGTGCTGCGGGCGTCGGCCGGCGCCGATCCCGACGCACCGCTGGCGTGCCTTGACGTGGTCGCTCCGGTGGAACGTGCGCAGGTCGCCTCGTGGTCGCAGGGGCCCTCGCACGACGTGCCGGCCGTATCGGTCGCGGACCTGTTCGCGGAGCGCGCGGCTTCGCAGCCGGACGCGACGGCGCTCGTGTTCGAGGACGCCGTGCTGACCTACCGCGAGCTGAACGAGCGGGCGAACCGGTTGGCGCATCTGCTGATCGAGCGCGGCGTGCGGCCGGAGTCGGTGGTGGCGCTGGTGCTGCCGCGATCCGTCGAGCTGGTCGTCGCCCTGCTGGCCGTGCTGAAGTCCGGCGGCGCGTACCTGCCGATCGACCCGGACTACCCGGCCGGCCGCATCGAGTACGTGCTGCGGGACGCGGAGCCGGCGCTGACCATCCGTGACGGGTCACTCTTCGCGGAGTCCTCGAGCCGTTCGGCGGACAACCCGGAAATCCCTGTGGCACCGGCACATCCGACGTTCGTGCTGTACACGTCCGGGTCGACCGGACGGCCCAAGGGCGTGGTGGTCCCGCGGTCGGCGCTGACGAACTTCGTGCTGTCGATGGCCGAGCGGTTCGTGCTGTCCGGTGGGGACCGGCTGGCCGCGGTCACGACGATCGCGTTCGACATCGCGGCCCTGGAGCTGTACGTGCCGCTGGTGTCCGGCGCGGCGGTCGTCCTGGCGCCGAAGCCCGTCGTACGGGATCCGGCGGCACTGCTCGGCCTGATCCAGCGCGAGCGCGTGACGATCATGCAGGCGACGCCGTCGCTGTGGCAGGCGCTGCTGACGCAGGACGCGGAAAGCCTGCGGGGCCTGCGGATGCTGGTCGGTGGCGAGGCGCTGCCCGCCGATCTCGCCGCTGACATGCGCAAGTACGGCGACACCGTCACGAACCTCTACGGCCCGACCGAGACGACGATCTGGTCGACCGCGGCCGACGTCGGCGACCACGTGCACATCGGCGGACCGATCCGGAACACCGGCGTGCACGTGCTGGACCACGCCCTCCGGCCGGTCGCGCCCGGCATGCAGGGCCACCTGTACATCACCGGTGCGGGCCTGGCGCGCGGGTACTTCGGCCGGCCCGCGCTGACCGCGGAACGGTTCGTCGCCTGTGCGCACGGACGCATGTACCGCACCGGGGACCTGGCGCGGTGGGGTTCTGATGGCGCACTGGAGTTTCTCGGCCGCGTGGACGACCAGGTGAAGATCCGCGGCTTCCGGATCGAGCTGGGCGAGGTCGAGGTCGTGCTCGCCGAGCACCCGGCCGTGACACGAGCGGTTGTCGTCGCGCGGGACACCGTGCTTGTCGGGTACGTGACCGGTCGCGTCTCGCCGGACGACCTGCGGGCGCACGCGGCGAGGTCGTTGCCGGACTACATGGTTCCGTCCGCGATCGTGGTCGTGGACGAGTTCCCGTTGACCCCCAACGGAAAGGTCGACCGCAGGGCGTTGCCCGAACCGGCTGCGGGCGGGACCGGACGGCCGCCGCGCACGCCGGTCGAGGCGACGTTGCGCGACCTGTTCGCGGACGTGCTGGAGCGGCCCGAGATCGGCATCGACGACGACTTCTTCGCCAACGGCGGTCAGTCGTTGCGAGCGGCCAAGCTGATCAGCCGGATCTCCGCCGTGCTGGACGTGGAGATCCCGCTGCGGATCGTCTTCGAGGCGCCCACGGTCGCGCGGCTCGCCGAGCACGTCGGTTCCGGGCAACGGGCCCGGCGCCCGCTGGTCGCGGGGGAGCGGCCCGAGCGGCTGCCGTTGTCGTTCGCGCAGCACCGGCTGTGGTTCCTGAACCGGCTGGCGGACCACGGCCCCGCGTACAACATGCCGTTCTTCGTGCGGCTGACCGGTGTGCTCGACGTGCCCGCGCTGCGGCAGGCGGTGCGGGACGTGACCACGCGGCACGAGAGCCTGCGCACGGTCTTCGAGGAGATCGCCGGTGAACCGCACCAGGTCGTACTGCCGTCCGGTGCCGAGCTCGCGGTGGTGTCGGTCGCTTCGGACGAGCTGGACGCGGCCGTGTCGGCGGAGGTGGCGACCGGGTTCGACCTGGAGCAGGAACCGCCGCTGCGCGTGACGCTGTACGCGCTGGGGCCGCAGGACTTCGCGTTGCTGATCGTGGTCCACCACATCGCCGCCGACGGCTGGTCGATGTCGCCGCTGGCCCGCGACCTGTCGCTCGCTTATGCAGCGCGGGTTTCCGGTACATCTCCGGCCTGGCCGTCGTTGCCCGTGCAGTACGCGGACTACGCGCTGTGGCAACGGGACGTGCTCGGTGATCTGTCCACTCAGGAGGGATTCTGGACTGACGCGCTCGCCGGTCTGCCGCAGGTTCTGCCGCTGCCCACCGACCGGCCACGACCCGCCGTCGCGTCGGACGCCGGTGAAGTCGTCGAGACGCGGTTCGACCCGGAGCTGCACGCGCGGATCCGGCGACTGGCGACCGCGCACGGCGCGACGCTGTTCATGGTGGTGCAGGCGGCGCTGTCGGCGTTGCTGACGCGGATGGGCGCGGGCACGGACATCCCGCTCGGCTCACCGGTGGCCGGCCGGACCGAGGAGGTGCTCGACGACCTCGTCGGGTTCTTCGTCAACACGGTCGTGCTGCGCACCGACACCTCGGGCGACCCGACGTTCCGCGAGCTGCTGGCGCGCGTGCGGGAAAGGGACCTGGCAGCGTTCGCGCACCAGGACGTGCCGTTCGAGCGGGTCGTGGAGCTGGTCAACCCGGAACGGTCGACGGCGTACCACCCGCTGTTCCAAGTCATGCTCGGCATGGAGAACGCCCTGGAGGCGCGGCTCGACCTGGTGGGAATGACGGGCGAGACGCGAGCGACTGACTTGAGCGCGGCCAAGTTCGACCTCATGGTGGACCTGGTCGACTCGTCCGGGCTGACGGCGTTGACCTACTACCGCACGGACCTGTTCGACCGCGGTTCGGTGACCTTGCTGCTCGACCGGCTCGTGCGCCTGCTCGACGCCGTGACCGCCGACCCGGACGTCCGCATCGGTGACATCGAGCTGGGTGACGAGGTCGATGCCTTCGGTCCCGTTCGCGATGTTCCGGAGACCACGATCGCGCGGATCTTCGAGGCGCAGGTGCGGCGCACGCCCGATGCCGTCGCTCTGGTGTGTGAGGACGTCCGGCTGACGTTCCGCGCGCTCAACGCGTGGGCGAACCGGCTGGCCCGCGACCTGGTGCTGCGCGGGGTTGGCCCGGAGACCGTGGTGGCGCTGGCGTTGCCGCGCTCCGCGGAGTACGTCGTGGCGCTGCTGGCCGTGCTCAAGGCCGGTGGCGCGTACCTGCCGCTGGACCTGGCGCAGCCGGACGAGCGGCTCGAGTTCGTGCTCGACGACGCGCGGCCGGTGCTCGTGCTGCGGTCGGCCACACCGTCCTCCGTGGACGATGCTGATCTGGATGTCCCGCTGTCGCCGGACAACGCGGCGTACGTGATCTACACCTCGGGCTCGACCGGGCGGCCCAAGGGTGTTGTGGTCGCGCATCGCGGCGTGGTCAACCTGTTCCACGACCACCGCGAGATCATCGAGGGATCGTTCGCACTGACCGCCGCGTTCTCGTTCGACACCTCGTGGGAGGGCCTGCTGTGGCTGCTCGCGGGGCACGAGCTGCACCTGCTGACCGAGGACGTGCGGCGTGACGTGCACGCCGTGGTGCGGTACGTCGGCGAGCACGGGATCGGCGCTCTCGACGTCACGCCCTCGTACGCTTCGCTGTTGCTCGACGCGGGCCTGCGCGTCCCGGTTCTGTTGCTGGGCGGGGAGAACGTGCCCGCCTCCCTGTGGAATTCGTTGCGCGGTGGAGAAAAGGTTTACAACTTCTACGGGCCGACCGAGGCGTCGGTGGACACCGTCGGCGGCGTGGTCGAAGGCGACGTTCCGTTGATCGGCCGTCCACTGTGGAACACCGGCGCGCACGTGCTGGACGACCGGCTGCGGCCGGTGCCGATCGGTGTGCCGGGCGAGCTGTACCTGTCCGGTCCGCACGTCGCCCGCGGCTACCTGGGCCGGCCGGACCTGACCGCGCAACGATTCGTGGCCTCGGCGTTCGGGCGCATGTACCGCACCGGTGACCTGGTGCGGTGGAACTCTTCTGGGCAGTTGGAGTTCCTCGGTCGTACCGACGACCAGGTGCAGATCCGCGGGTTCCGGATCGAGCCGGGTGAGGTCGAGGACGCGCTGCGCAGGCACCCGGACGTCACACAGGCAGCGGTGGTCGTGCGGGACGGGGTGCTGGTCGCCTACGTGGTGGGCGGCACGAGGCTGCGCGAGCACCTGGAGTCGTTGCTGCCGAGCTACATGCTGCCGTCGGCGATCGTCTCGCTCGACTCGTTGCCGCTGACGTCGCACGGCAAGCTCGACCGTTCCGCCCTGCCCGCCCCGGAGTTCACGTCGGTCGGTCGCGGGCCGCGCACGCCGCGCGAGGAGATCCTGTGCGGGCTGTTCGCGGACGTGCTGGGCGTGCCGCGCGTGGGCGTGGACGACTCGTTCTTCGCGCTGGGCGGTCATTCGCTGCTCGCCACCCGGCTGGTCAGCCGCGTCCGGGCCGCGCTCGGCGTCGAGCTGCCGATCCGGGCCGTGTTCGCCGCGCCCACGGTCGCCGCGCTCGCCGCGCAGAGCTTCGCGGAAGCGCGCACCCCGCTGGTGCGCCGGGAACGGCCCGAGCGCGTGCCGCTGTCGTTCGCGCAGCAGCGGCTGTGGTTCCTCAACCGGTTCGAGGACAGCGCCAACTACCACATGCCGTTCTACGTGACGTTGTCCGCGGACCTCGACGTCGCGGCGTTCGAGCTGGCGTTGCAGGACGTCGTGTGGCGGCACGAGGCGTTGCGCACGATCTACCCGGATCTCGATGGCGAGCCGTACCAGCTGGTGGTCGACCGGGTTCCGTCCCTGATGGACGATCCGGAGATCGAGCGGTTCAAGGTGGAGCCGTTCGACTTGTCGGTGGACCTGCCGGTGCGGGCTTCGCTGTTCTCTCTTGACGAGGGGTACGGCTTCCTGCTGCTGGTGCACCACATCGCGGGCGACGGCTGGTCGATGGTGCCGCTGGCGCGCGACCTGTCTGTTGCTTATGCGGCGCGGGTTTCCGGTGTGGCGCCGTCGTGGCCTGATCTGCCCGTGCAGTACGCGGACTACACGCTGTGGCAACGGGAGCTCGCCGATCTGCCGGCCCAGGAGGAGTTCTGGACGCGGGCGCTGGAGGGTCTGCCAGCGGAGATCGCGCTGCCCGCCGATCGGCTACGGCCCGCGCAGCCGAGCTATCGCGGCGGTGTCGTGCCCATTCGGTTGGAGCCTTCGCTGCACCAAAGGCTGCTCGATCTGGCCCGCGGGTGCGACGCCACGTTGTTCATGGTGCTGCAAACGGCCCTGTCCGCGTTGCTGACCAGGCTCGGTGCGGGTACCGACATCCCGCTCGGGTCCGCGGTCGCCGGTCGCACCGACGAGGCGCTGGACGACCTGGTCGGGTTCTTCGTGAACACCCTGGTGTTGCGGACCGACGTGAGCGGTGACCCGACCTTCCGGGAGCTGCTCGGCCGCGTGCGGGAGGTGGACCTCGCCGCGTATGCGCACCAGGACGTGCCGTTCGAACGGCTGGTGGAGCTGCTCAATCCGGTCCGGTCGGCCGCGCGGCACCCGCTGTTCCAGGTGATGCTCGTGCTGCAGAACAACGAGCACAGCGTGCTGTCGCTGCCCGGTGCGGAGCGGGGGATCGATGTCAGCATCGACGCGGCCAAGTTCGATCTGAACTTCAACCTGCGTGAGCAGGACGGGGTGCCGGGGATCGAGGGGGAGGTCGAGTACAGCGCGGACCTGTTCGACCGCGCGACCGTTGAGACTCTGTCCGCGCGGCTGGTCCGGTTCCTGGCGGCGGTCGTCGAGGAACCCGGCCGGCCGATCAGCGAGATCGAGATCCTTGGTGTCGAGGAGCGGCAGCGGATTCTGGTCGAGTGGAACTCGACCGAGGTCGAAGTCGCGCCGGAAACGTTTGCGTCGCTGTTCGCGGCGCAGGTGCGGCGCACGCCGGATGCGGTGGCGGTGGTGTATGAGGCCGAGATGGGGTCCGCAAATACTACCAACCCTTCATTTGGTGGTACTTGCAGAAAACTTGAAACAGGAAACCTGACTTATCGGCAGTTGGATGAGCGATCCAACCGCCTAGCGCGCAGGTTGCTCGGCGAGGGCGCCGGACCCGAGCGCGTCGTCGCGGTCGCCCTGCCCCGATCGCTCGACCTGGCGGTCGCCCTCGTGGCCATCGCCAAGACCGGCGCCGCCTTCCTGACCCTCGACATCGAGCAGCCCCGCGACCGCATCGACACGATCCTCGCCGACGCGCGTCCCGTGTACGTCATCACCGACGCGTCGGCCGACGAACCCGACGACGCCCTACAGCTGCCCGACCTCCTGCCGGACCACCCGGCGTACCTGGTCTACACGTCGGGCTCGACCGGCACACCCAAGGGCATCGTCCAGACGGTCCGCAGCATGCGGAACCTGATCGCGTGGCACGTCAGCGAGTGCGACACGAGCGGCCGTACCGCGCAGTTCCTGTCGCTGGCCTTCGACTTCGTCATCATGGAAGTGCTGCCGGTGCTGGCCTCCGGCGGCACGCTCGTCATCGCGCCCGACGACGTGCGGCGCGACATGGAGCGGTTCGCGGCGTGGCTGCGGCGCCACGAGGTCACCCGGCTGTTTGCGCCGCTGCCGGTGATCGACGCGCTGCTGGAGGTTGCGCCCGACGCGCTCGGGCAGCTCCGGGAGCTGCTGCAGGGTGGCGAGGCGTTCCGGCTCGGGCCGGCGCTGCGGGAGCTGTGCCGCGCGCACCCGAACCTGCGCGTGCGCAACTCGTACGGCCCCGCGGAGATCCACACGTCGTCGATGGAGTTCCTCGACCCGGACGTGGACACGTGGCCCGCGGTCGCGTCGATCGGCTGTCCACTGTGGAACGTCCCGAACTACGTGCTGGACGCCTCGTTGCGGCCGGTGCCCGTGGGGGTGCCGGGCGAGCTGTACATCGGGGGACCCGGCCTCGCCCGCGGCTACCTCGGTCGAGCCGACCGCACCGCGGAACGATTCGTTGCGAACCCCTTCGGGGAGGGGCGTATCTACCGCACCGGCGACCTCGTGCGGTGGGACAACGACGGCAAGCTGCACTTCATCGGACGAACCGACGACCAGGTGAAGATCCGCGGCCTGCGGGTCGAGCTCGGCGAGGTCGAGGCGGTGCTCGGGCGGTTCGCCGGGGTGCGGGCCGCGAAGGCCGTCCTGCACGAACGCCGGCTGATCGGGTGTGTCACACCGTCCACGGTGGACGTCGCAGCGCTGCGCGCGTTCGTGGCGTCCGTGCTGCCGGAGCACATGGTGCCGGCCGGGTTCGTGACCGTCGACGAGCTTCCGTTGACGCCGAACGGCAAGGTCGATCGCGCGGCGCTGATGTCGCGTGAGCACCAGGCACCGTCGCGGGAGCCGCGGAACGCCGTGGAACGGCAGCTGTGCACGTTGTTCGCCGACGTGATCGGGATCGCCTCGGTCGGCGTGGACGACAACTTCTTCGCGCTCGGCGGTCATTCGCTGCTCGCGACTCGCCTTGTCAGCCGGATTCGCTCACGGCTCGGTGCGGACGTGCCGATCCAGGCCGTCTTCAGCGCACCCACGCCGGCCGGACTCGCCGAGCTGGTGGACAACGGCGAACGCGCGCGCCTGCCGCTGGTGCCGGTGGCGCGGCCGAACCGGGTGCCGTTGTCGTTCGGTCAGCGCAGGCTGTGGTTCCTGCATAGGCTCGATCCGGACAGCACGGCCTATGACCTGCCGATGCGGTTGCGGCTGAAGGGAAAACTGAACGCCGAGGCATTGCGGTTGGCGATGTCGGACGTGCTCAACAGGCACGAGTCGTTGCGGACGATCTTCCCTGAGGTTGACGGGGAGCCGTACCAGGTCGTGGTCGACTCGCCGGAGTGGCCGGAGCGGTTCGACCTGACCAAGGACATCCCGGTCCGGTTCTCGTTGACATCACACGGCGACGAGCACGTCCTGGACATCGTCGTGCACCACATCGCGGCGGACGGCTGGTCGCTCGCGCCGCTGGCCCGGGACCTGTCGCAGGCCTATGCGGCACGGGTTTCCGGTGGTGAACCGGAGTGGGAGCCGTTGCCCGTCCAGTACGCGGACTATGCGCTGTGGCAACGGGACGTGCTCGACCTGGACGGTCAGATCGAGTACTGGCGGGATGCGCTCGCCGGGCTGCCCGAACGGCTGGAGCTGCCGGTAGACCATCCGCGCCCCGCGGTCGCCGGACGCGAGGGCGACCGCGTGACGTTCGACGTGGACGTCGCTCTGTACCAGGACATCGTGGCGCTGGCGCGGTCGAGCGGCACGACCGTGTTCATGGTGATCCAGGCGGCGCTGGCGCTGCTGTTGCGCGGACTCGGTGCGGGGACGGACATCCCGATCGGCACGCCGATCGCCGGGCGCACCGACGAGGCGCTCGACAACCTGGTCGGGTTCTTCGTGAACACCCTGGTGTTGCGCACCGATGTGCACGGCGATCCGTCGTTCCTGGAGCTGCTGGTACGGGTGCGCGAGACGGACCTCGCTGCGTACGCGCATCAGGACGTGCCGTTCGAGCTGCTCGTCGAGGAGCTGAACCCGGTGCGGTCCACCGCGCATCACCCGTTGATCCAGGTGTTGCTGGCGTTGCAGAACAACGCCGAGGCGGTGCTGGACCTGCCCGGCGTGACCGCGACGCCCGAGCGGGTGCCGACCGGTGGCGTGACGTTCGACCTGGCGATCAGCCTCGACGAGCACGCCGGTGGCATGCACGGCGTGGCGGAGTTCCGCACGGACCTCTTCGAGCCGCACACCGTGCGGTCGCTGACGACCCGGCTCGTGCGGCTGCTGCGCGAGGTCACCACTGATCCGGAGTTGCGGCTCAGCCAGGTCGACGTGCTGACGCGGACGGAACGCGCGCGCGTGCTTGGCGAGTGGATCGACACCCGTGCCGAGATCCCCGCGGCGTCGTTCGACTGCCTGTTCCGCGCCCAGGTCCGGCGCACGCCGGACGCGGTCGCGGTGGTGAGCGCCGAGACGTCGTTGTCCTACATGGGACTCGACGAGCACGTGGGCCGGCTCGCGGGGTGGCTGGCGGACCAGGGCGTCGGCGTCGGTGATGTGGTGGCGTTGTTGCTGCCGCGGTCCGCGGACACGATCATCGCGATGCTGGCGGTGATGCGCGCCGGTGCCGCCTACCTGACGATCGACCCCGCGTACCCGGCCGAGCGGATCGCGTTCCTGCTCGACGACGCGCGGCCCGCGTTGGTGTTGCGGGAAGTACCGGACACCTTCGGCTGCTTCGACCCGTGCGTCGAGGTGCCGCCCGGCACGGTCGCGTACCTCTCGTACACCTCGGGCTCGACCGGCCGGCCGAAGGGCGTCGCGGTGACGCACAACGGTTTCGCGACCCTCGTCGCCGTGCAGGCCGAACACCTCGGTGGCGGCGTCGGGAAGCGCGTGCTGCAGTTCTCCGCCCTCGGCTTCGACGCGATCTTCTTCGAGACGTGCCACGCCCTGCTGTCCGGTGCCGCGCTCGTGATCCCGTCGGACGAGGAACGCCTGTCGATCGCGGACTTCATGCACGCGCAGGCGATCACCCACACCGTCCTGACGCCGACCGTGGTGGCGGCGTTCACCCGGCCGCTGCCGTCGCTGGAGCGGCTCATCATCACCGGTGAGGCGGTCCCGCCCGAGCTCGCCGCGCGCTGGTCGGCGATCAACGGCTACGGGCCGACCGAGTCGACCGTGTGCACGACCTTGAGTGAGCCGGTGACCGGCGGTGTGGCGCCGATCGGTAAGCCGATCAAGAACACCCGCACGTACGTGCTGGACGAGTGGCTGCGGCCGGTGCCGCCGGGCGTGCCGGGCGAGCTGTACATCGCGGGCGCCGGCCTCGCCGCCGGGTACTGGCGCCGGGCTGCGCTCACGGCCGAGCGGTTCGTCGCGAACCCGTTCGAGGCCGGGCAGCGCATGTACCGCACGGGTGACGTCGTGCGCTGGGACTCCGCCGGGCGGCTGCACTTCCTCGGCCGCGCCGACGAGCAGGTCAAGCTGCGCGGTGTCCGGATCGAGCTCGGGGAGATCCGGGCCGTGCTCGCCGGACACGTCCGGGACGCCGTCGTCGTGCTGCGCGACGAACAGCTCGTCGCCTACGTGACGCCCGAGACCGCCGACACCGCCGCGCTGCGCGCCGTTTGTGCGGCCAGCCTGCCGAGCTACCTGGTGCCGGCGATCGTCGCGCTGGCCGAGCTTCCGCTGACGCCGCACGGCAAGCTCGACCGGGCCGCGTTGCCCGCGCCCACCGGCTCCGAGTCCCGGCCACGCGGTGCCCGCGAGGAGATCCTGTGCGGGCTGTTCGCCGAGGTGCTCGGGGTGGAAACCGTTGGCCCGCAGGACGACTTCTTCGCGCTCGGCGGACACTCGCTGCTCGCGACGAAGCTGCTGAGCCGGGTGCGGACCGCGCTCGGTGCCGACGTGCCGCTGCAGGCCGTGTTCGACGCACCCACCCCGCAGCGGCTCGCCGAGATCGCCACGGGATCGGTGCGGCCCCGGCTGACCGCGCGGCCTCGCCCGGCGCGCGTGCCGCTCTCGCCCGCGCAGCGCAGACTGTGGTTCCTGCACCGGCTCGACCCGGACAGCACTGCCTATGACGTGCCGATGCGGTTGCGGCTCAAGGGAAAGCTCGACGCGTCGGCGTTGCGGCTGGCGATGTCGGACGTGCTGGCGCGGCACGAGTCGTTGCGGACGATCTTCCCTGAAGTCGACGGGGAGCCGTACCAGGTTGTCGTCGACTCGCCGGAGTGGCCGTCGCGGTTCGACCTGACGAAGGACATTCCCATCCGTTTCTCGCTCACTCCGGACGGCGACGATCACGTGCTGGAGATCGTGCTGCACCACATCGCGGGTGACGGCTGGTCGCTGGTCCCGCTGGCCCGGGACCTCTCCACGGCCTATGCGGCACGGGTTTCCGGTGTCGAGCCGGACTGGGTTCCATTGCCCGTCCAGTACGCGGACTACGCGTTGTGGCAGCACGAGATGCTCGATCTCGACCGCCAGCTCGACTTCTGGACGAGCGAGCTGGCCGGTCTGCCGGAGTCACTGAACCTGCCCACCGGCCGGGGCGCCGGTCCGGGTGCGGACACGGTCGAGATCTCGCTGCCATCAGGCATCGCCGAGCTGGCGAGGAGCACCGGCACGACCCCACACATGGTGTTGCAGGCCGCTGTGGCGGCGTTGCTGACGCGGATCGGCGCTGGCACCGACATCCCGATCGGCACCGCGGTCGCGGGCCGCACCGACGCCGCGCTCGACGATCTGGTCGGGTTCTTCGTCAACACGCTGGTGCTGCGCACGGACGTGTCGGGCGACCCGTCGTTCCGCGAGCTGCTCGGCCGCGTCCGTGAGACGGATCTGAAGGCCTACGCGCACGCCGACGTCCAGCTCGACCGGCTCGTCGAGGTGCTCAACCCGAGCAGTCGCCGGCTGTTCCAGGTCATGCTGACCGTGCAGAACAACGAGGAGCCGGTGCTCGATCTGCCCGGTCTCGAGGTGGTGCCCGAGGAAGCCGGTGGCACGGAGGCGAAGTACGACCTGGCGTTCAGCTTCGACGAACGCGAGGGCACGCTCACCTACCGCACGGACCTGTTCGACCGGTGCGGCGTGCAGCGGCTCGCGGACCGGTTCAGCCGGCTGCTCACCGCGGTGCTGGCCGATCCGGACGCGCCGGTCAGCGCGGCCGATCTGGTCGATCCCGCGGAACGGCAGCGGCTCGTCCAGTTCGGCAACCACTCGGCGCCGGCCCGGACGCTGCATTCGTTGTTCCAGCACCAGGTTCGGCGCGGTCCGTACTCGTCCGCGCTGGTGTACGGCGACGGGACGCTGACCTATGCCGAGCTGAACGCCCGCGCGAACCGGTTGGCGCATCATCTGATCGCGCGGGGTGCCGGGCCGGAACAGGTGGTCGCGATCGCGTTGCCGCGCTCGGCCGACTACGTGATCGCGATGCTGGCGGTGCTCAAGTCCGGTGCCGCCTACCTGCCGCTGGACCTCGACCACCCGGCGGACCGCGTCGAGCAGATCATCGACGACGCTTCCCCGGTCGTCGTGATCACGCCTGAGCTGCTGCTGGCCGACGGACCTGACACCGAACCGCCGCACGTCACGGCCCCCGAGCACGCCGCGTACGTCATCTACACGTCGGGCTCGACCGGGCAGCCCAAGGGTGTCGTCGTCGAGCACCGCTCGGTCGCGGCCTACCTGGAGTACTGCGCGTCGGCGTATCCCGCGCTGCGCGGACGGACCCTGCTACACACGTCGTTCGCGTTCGACCTCACAGTGACCGGCTTGTGGGGCACGCTCACCACCGGCGGCTGTCTCGAAGTGTCCACTCTGGACGACGGCGCCCGGCCGACCTTCATGAAGGCCACGCCGAGCCACCTGCCGTTGCTGCCGGACGACACCTCGCCGACCAGGGAGATCCTGTTCGGTGGCGAGCACCTGCTCGGCGAGGTGCTGGACCCGTGGCGGCAGCGGCACCCGGACGTCACGGTGTTCAGCGTCTACGGCCCGACCGAGGCGACGGTCAACTGCACCGAGCACCGGCTGTCGCCCGGTGAGCCGACGCCGGCCGGTCAGGTGCCGATCGGCCGGCCGTTCCCGCACGTCACCGCGTACGTGCTCGACGAGCGGCTGCGGATGACGCCACCCGGTGTGAACGGCGAGCTGTACGTGTCCGGCGTGAACGTCGCCCGCGGTTATCTGGGCCGGTCCGCGCTCACGGCCGCGCGGTTCGTCGCCGACCCGTTCCAGGCGGGCGCGCGGATGTACCGCACCGGCGACATCGTGCGGTGGAACGACGACGGCACGCTCACGTGCGTCGGCCGGAGCGACGACCAGGTCAAGATCCGCGGCAACCGGGTCGAGCTCGGCGAGGTCGAGGCGGTGCTCGCGCGGCAGGAGGGCGTGCGCAACGCCGCCGTCGTCGCGCGCGACGACCGGCTCGTCGGGTACGTCGTCGGTGAGGTGCGCCAGGATGTGATCCGGCGCGCAATGGCTCTTGTGCTGCCGGACTACATGGTGCCGTCGGCGATCGTCGTGCTGGACGCGCTTCCGTTGACCGCCAACGGAAAGCTGAACCGCCGGGCGCTACCAGCACCGCGGTTCACCGCGACCGGCCGGGCGCCGCGCACAGCCCGGGAAGCGTTGATGTGCGACCTGTTCAGCAGCGTGCTGGGCGTCCCGCAGGTCGGCGTGGACGACGACTTCTTCGCGCTCGGCGGGCATTCGCTGCTGGCCACGAAGCTGGTGAGCCGGATCCGTGACGCGTTCGGCGTCGAGCTGCCGATCCGCGACGTCTTCACCGAGCCCACACCGCTGGGCCTGCTGACCGGGCTGGACGACGCCGACGCGGCCCGGCCGCCGTTGCGGCCGGTGCCCCGGCCCGATCGGGTGCCGTTGTCGTTCGCGCAACGCAGGCTGTGGTTCCTCAACCAGTTCGTCGGCGGCGCGGCGTACACGATGCCCGTAGTGCTGCGGCTGCGCGGGAAGCTGGACCGGGCGGCGTTGCGGCACGCGCTGGCGGACGTCGCGTGGCGGCACGAGTCGCTGCGCACGACGTTCCCCGAGATCGACGGCGAGCCGTACCAGGTCGTCGGTGACGATGTGCCCGAGCTGTCCGTTGTGGACGGTCTGGCCGGGTTCGACACGCATGCCGAGTTCGACCTCACCCGGGACCTGCCACTGCGCGCGACGCTATACGTCCTCGCGCCGCAGGAGCATGTGCTGCTGCTGGTGCTGCACCACATCGGCGCGGACGGCTGGTCCACCGCGCCGTTCGCCCGCGACCTCAGCGTGGCCTACGCGGCCCGGCTCGGCGGTCTCGCGCCGGACTGGGCACCGTTGCCGGTGCAGTACGCCGATCACACGCTGTGGCAGCGCGAGGTGCTGGGCGACGAGCAGGACCCGGACAGCGTGATCGCCCGGCAGATCGGGTTCTGGCGCAACGCTCTGCGGGACCTGCCGGACGAGCTGGCCCTGCCGTACGACCGGCCGCGGTCCGCCGCGCAACCGGGTGCCGCGGTGGCGATGAAGATCGACGCGAGTCTGCACACCCGTGTGGCCGGCCTGGCGCGAACCACCGGCACGACCATGTTCATGGTGGTGCAGGCGGCGCTGGCCGTCGTGCTGACCAGGCTCGGTGCGGGCGAGGACATCCCGATCGGCACGCCGCTCGCCGGCCGCACCGACGTCGCGCTCGACGACCTCGTCGGCTGCTTCCTCAACACGCTGGTGCTGCGCACCGACACGTCCGGCGACCCGACGGTGCGCGAGCTGCTCGACCGGGTGCGCGAGACCGACCTCGCCGCGCACTCGAACCAGGACCTGCCGTTCGAACGGCTCGTCGAGCTGCTCAACCCGCCGCGTTCGGAGTCGCGGCACCCGCTGTTCCAGGTCGTGCTCACCACGTTGAACGCCGACGACGGAACGCTCGAGCTGCCCGGTGTCGCGGTCGCGCAGGAACCGGCCGACCTGCCCAGCGCGAAGTTCGACCTGTCGCTGAACTTCAGCGAACAGCACGGGCGCAACGGCGAGCCCGCGGGCATCCGGTGCTTCACCGAGTACCGGGCGGACCTGTTCGACCCCGAGACGGTCGAGGCGATCCTGGAACGGATCGTGCGCGTACTCGACGGCATGGCCACGGATCCGGACATCCGGATCGGGGCGCTCGACGTGCTCGGCGCCGAGGAACGCGCGCTGCTGCAGGAGTTCTCCACCGGTCCGGTGGCCGGGCATCGTGACGACACCCTTAGCTCGGCGTTCGAGGCGCAGGTGGCTTTGTCGCCCGATGCTCCCGCGATCGTGGCATCCGGTGTGTCTCTGTCGTATCGCGAGCTGAACTCGTGGGCCAACTACGTGGCACGGACGCTCGTTTCGCGCGGAGTGCGGCCGGAGACGCCGGTCGGGGTGCGGATGCGGCGGTCGGCCGACCTGCTCGTCGCGATCATCGCGATCACCAAGGCGGGCGGCGTGTACGTGCCCGTCGACGACCGCGCGCCGGAGAGCAGGCAGCGGCTCGTGCTGGAGGACGCGGGCGTTTCCCTGGTGATCACTGACGATCTTCCTCGGGGTGCGGCGGAGAACCTCGGTGTGGCAGTGCATCCCGAGCAGCTCGCGTACGTCATGTACACGTCCGGTTCGACCGGTGTGCCCAAGGGTGTCGCTGTGCGGCAACGGGATGTGGTCGCCCTGGCGCGCGACACCGCGTTCGCGGACTCGGCGCACGACACCGTGCTGTTCCACTCGTCGCACGCGTTCGACGTCTCGACCTACGAGCTGTGGGTGCCGTTGTTGCGCGGCGGCACGGTCGTCGTCGCGCCGCACGGACTGCTCGACGCGTCGATCATGCGCGGGCTGATCGCCGACCACGGTGTGACCGCGGTGCACGCGACGGCCGGGTTGTTCACCGTGCTCGCCGAGGAGGCGCCGGACTGCTTCGCCGGTGTGGGCGAGGTGTGGACGGGTGGGGACGTCGTGCCCGCCGCGGCCGTGCGGCCGGTGCTGGAGGCGTGCCCCGGCACGGTCGTGGTGAACAGCTACGGGCCGACCGAGGCGACGCTGTGCGTGACGTCGCACCCGATGCGGTCGTTGCGCGATGTTCCCGCTGTGGTACCGATCGGGCGGCCGCTCGACGACACGCGGATGTACGTGCTCGACGCCCGGCTGCGGCTCGTGCCGTCCGGTGTTCCGGGCGACCTCTACCTGGCCGGTTCCGGGTTGGCGCGCGGCTATCACGGCCGGGGCGCGCAGACCGCGGAACGGTTCGTGGCGTGCCCGTTCGGCTCTGGTGAGCGGATGTACCGCACGGGCGACCAGGTGCGGTGGACCTCGACCGGCGTGCTCGAATTCCTTGGCCGCGCCGACGAACAGGTGAAGCTGCGCGGGTTCCGGATCGAGCTGGGTGAGGTCGAGGCGGCGCTCGCCGGTCATCCCGTGGTCAGCCAGGCCGTCGTCGCTGTCCGGCGGGACGCGGCGGGGGACAAGCAGCTTGTCGGCTACGTCATCCCCGCGTGTGTGGACGTGGCCGAGATCCGCGCGCACGTCGCGATGAAGCTGCCGGACTACATGGTGCCCGCCGCGATCGTCGCGCTGGAGACGTTGCCGATCACGTTGAACGGCAAGGTGGATCGGCGCGCGCTGCCGGATCCGTCGTTCACCACTGGCGACCGGGCGCCCCGCGACGCGCGCGAGGAGATCCTGTGCGGGCTCTTCGCCGAGCTGCTCGGTGTGCCGCGCGTCGGGATCGACGACGACTTCTTCCTGCTGGGCGGTCACTCGCTGCTGGCCACGAAGCTGGTGAGCCGCATCGACGCCGCCTTCGGCGTGCGGCTGTCGGTCCGGTCGGTCTTCCGGGCGCCGACCGTCGCCGCGCTCGCCGGGGAACTGTCGACCGGCCGGGCTTCGCAAGCCGCCCTGGTGCCGCGGGAACGCGGTGAGCGGGTGCCGTTGTCGTATGCGCAGCGCCGGATCTGGTTCCTGGACCGGCTCGGCCTGGCCGGCGCGGCCTACCACATGCGGTTCACCCTCCGGCTGTCCGGCGACCTGGACGTCCCGGCGTTGCGTTCCGCTCTGCTGGACGTCATTGCCCGGCATGAGTCGCTGCGCACGGTGTTCGTGCCGGTCGGCGACGAGCCGTACCAGCGGGTGGTCGAGCCGCGGGACGTGTTGTCCGTGCTGGACTTCGACCCCGAGTTCGCCGACCGGCCGTTCGACCTGAGCCGGGACCTGCCGGTCCGGGCCGGGCTCTTCGTGGTGGGGCACGAGGAGTACCTGGTCCAGCTGGTGTTGCATCACGTCGCGGGCGACGGCTGGTCGATGGGGCCGCTCGTGCGCGACGTCGCAACGGCCTACCGCGCGCGTATTCGGGGTGCTTTTCCCGACTGGCAGCCGTTGCCCGTCCAGTACGCGGACTTCACCCTGTGGCAGCGCGAGGCGCTCGGTGATGAGTCCGATATGGACAGTTCGTACTCGCGGCAGGTCGAGTTCTGGCGCCGTGAGCTCGCCGGGCTGCCTGAGGAGCTGGTGCTGCCGGTGGACCGGCCGCATCCCGCGGTCGCTGGGCCGGCCGGTGACCACGTGCTCGTCGACGTGGACCTTTCGCTGCACGAACGGATCGAGCACCTGGCCCGCACCACCGGCACGACCGTTTTCATGGTGTTGCAGGCGGCGCTGGCGCTCGTGTTGTCGCGGCACGGCGCGGGCACGGACATCCCGATCGGTACGCCCGTCGCCGGCCGCGCCGACACGGCACTCGACGAGCTGGTCGGGTGCTTCCTGAACACGCTGGTGCTGCGGACGGACGTGTCCGGTGACCCGTCGTTCTGTGAACTGCTGGCGCGGGTCCGGGAGACCGACCTCGCGGCGTACGAGCACCAGGACGTCCCGTTCGAACGGCTCGTGGAGGTGCTGAACCCGGAGCGCACGCTGTCGCGGCACCCGTTGTTCCAGGTGCTGCTGATGATCCGCGACTTCGACCCGCCCGCGCCCGATCTGCCCGGCGTCGAGGTGACCGAGGTGCCCGGCGACACCACGACCGCCAAGTTCGACCTCGCGTTCTGTTACTTCGCGGGTCCCGGCGGTGGTCGGTGTGGCGCCGAGTTCCGCACCGACCTGTTCGACCGCGAGACCGTCGATCGGCTGGTGCGGCGGCTGATCACCGTGCTGGACCAGGTGACGCGCGACCCCGGCATGTCCGTGGGATCCGTGGACGTGCTGCCCGCGGACGAGCGCGCGGAACTCGCGACCTGGTCGGTCGGTCCGGATCTCGTGCCGTCCGACGCGACGGTCGTATCGCTGTTCGAGGCCCAGGTCGCCCGCACACCCGACGCGCCCGCGGTGGCGTCCGATGGCTTCGTGCTCACCTACGCCGAGCTCAACGCGCAGGCCAACCGGCTGGCGCGGAGCCTGCGCGGGTTCGGCGCCGGGCCCGACCGCCGGGTGCGGGTCAGCGTTCCGCGATCCACGCGGCTGGTCGTGGCGCTGCTCGCCGTGCTGAAGTCCGGGGCGGCCTACGTGCCGGTCGATCCCGCGTCGCCACCGGAGTGGATCACCGGCATGACGAAGGATTCGTCCTTCTCGGTCGAGGTGACCGCGGATTGGCCGGAACCCGCGGATGACGACCGCGACCTGGAACCCGTGGATCCCGCGCACGCGGCCTACCTGATGTACACGTCCGGATCCACCGGCGTCCCGAAGGGCGTCGTGGTCGACCACCGCTCGCTCGCCACGTATCTGCGGGTCGCGGTCGACACCTACCCGGCGCTGCGCGACTCGGCGTTGCTGCACTCGTCGATCGCCGTCGACCTCACGGTCACCTCGCTGTGGGGACCGCTGGTCTCCGGCGGCCGGGTCGACGTGGGTGCTTTGGGCGGCAACAACTCCGCGTTCGTCAAGCTGACCCCGAGCCACCTCACGCTATTCGAACCGGTGCCGTGCCGCGACATCGTGGTCGGCGGCGAACAGCTGCTCGGCGAGATGCTGCGGCCGTGGCTGTCCGACGCGGTGTTCAACGAGTACGGCCCCACGGAGGCCACCGTCGGGTGTGTGGTGCACCGGGCCTCGACGGCCGACGGCCCGGTGCCGATCGGCCGGCCCGTGCCCGGAACGTCGGTGCACGTGCTGGACTCGCGGCTGCGGCCGGTGCCGCCGGGGGTGGTGGGCGAGCTCTACGTCGCCGGTCCGCAGGTGGCGCGCGGCTACTGGAACCGGCCCGCGCTGACCGCCTCGCGTTTCGTCGCGTGTGCCGGTGGGCGCATGTACCGGACCGGCGACCTCGTGCGCTGGGACAACCACGGGGTGCTGCACTACCTGGGCCGGGACGACGACCAGGTGAAGGTGCGCGGTCACCGGGTCGAGCTGGGCGCGGTCGAGGCGGCGCTGACCGCCCTGCCGCACGTGCGGCTCGCTGCCGCCGGGATGCGGCACGGCCGGCTCGTCGGGTGGATCGTGGCGGACGGACCGGTCGGTTCGGTGCGCGATCGGCTGGCCCGCGCGTTGCCCGACCACATGATCCCGGCCCGGATCGAGATACTGGACGCGATGCCGTTGGCGGGCAACGGAAAGCTCGACCGGTCGGCGTTGCCCGACCCCGCGCCGCTGCCGTCCGGACGCGCACCGGCCACCTGGCGCGAGGCACTGATCTGCCGCGTGTTCGCCTCGCTGTTCGGCGTCGAGTCGGTCGGTGTCGACGAGGACTTCTTCGCGCTGGGCGGACATTCCCTGCTCGCCGCGAAGCTGATCAGCCGGCTCGGCGGCGGCCTGTCCGTGCGTGATCTGTACGTCGCGCCAACACCTGCGGCGCTGGCCGCGTTGCTCGGCAGCGAGGAGCGGGGCGACCCGTTCGCACCCGTGCTGCCGCTGCGGCTCGGCGACGACCGGCCGCCGTTGTTCTGCGTGCACCCCGCCGGTGGCCTGGCGTGGTCGTACTCCGGGCTGCTGCGTCACCTCGACCCGGACCAGCCGGTGTACGGGCTGCAGGCGCCCAGCCTGTCGGATCCCTCGCTGATGCCGGCCACGGCCGACGAGCTCGCGGCGCAGCACCTCGAGCACATCCGCGAGATCCAGCCGTCCGGCCCCTACCACCTGCTCGGCTGGTCGTTCGGCGGCACGCTGGCGCACGCGATCGCCGCCGCACTGGAGGAATCCGGCGAGAAGGTCGCGCTGGTGGGGTTGCTCGACTCCTATCCCGCGCTCGACGCGCCCTTCACCGATCCTTCGGAGCACGAAGCCCTGTCGTTGCTGCTGGAGGTGTTCGGGGCGTCCTCCTCTGATGAGCCGCTCACCGCCGCGCAGGTCGCGGAGCTGTTGCGGGACAACGTGAGCGTGCCGTGCGAGCTCTCGCCCGAGCGGATCGACGCGATCACCGCGACGTTCCGCAACAACGGCCGCATCGCGCACGCGCACACCCCGCCCGTCTTCCACGGCGACGTCGTGCACCTCGCCGCCGCGGTGGACCAGCTCCCATCGGCGTCACCGCGGAACTGGCGGCCGTACGTGACCGGCTCGATCACGACCTACCTGGTCGCGGCGAGCCACAACCAGATGACCGGACCGGAGGCGGCCGCCGTGGTCGCGCACGTCGTGAGGGGTGAGGAATGAGCGTGCCGTTGCGGCGCAACTCGAGTTTCCACGCGCTGTGGGTCGGCGGGGTGACCGGACATCTCGGCCTGGAGGCCGTGGACGTCGCGTACCCGTTGCTGGTGCTGGCGATGACCGGGTCACCGGGCAAGGCCGGTGTCGTCGCGTCGGCGCTGCTGGCGACCGTGCTGGTGGTCGGGTTGCCCGCCGGGCACATCGTCGACCGGTACGACCGGCGGCGGATCCTGTTGCTGTCCGAGGGAATCCGGGCGGTCGCGGCGGCGACGATCGTGATCGCGATGTTCTTCGACGGCCTCGGTTTCGCGCACCTGATCGTGGTGGCGATGCTGCTCGGCGCCGCGGCACCGTTCGCCGGCCTCACCCGCATGCTGCTCGTCCGGGCCGTCGTCGCGCCGGACCAGGTGACCGCGGCGCTCACCGCGGAGGAGGTGCGGATCAACACCGCCCGGCTCGCCGGGCCACCGCTCGGTGGCCTGCTGTACGGCATGAAGGCCGTGCTGCCGTTCCTGTTCTGCGCGGTCGCGTTCGCCGTGTCGTGGCTGACCGTGCTGTTCGTCCGGGCGTCGCCCGCGGCCGGTTCCGGCCCCGCCGGTGGCCTGTTCGAGGGCATCGCAACGCTGATGCGCGACGCGAAGCTGCGCGTGGCCGTGCTGCTGGTGACCGCGATGTGCGCCGCGACCGGTCCGCTGGTGCTGATCACCGCGGTCGTGCTGGAACGACAGGACGCGCCGCCGTGGACGATCGGCCTCGCGTTGTCCGGTACCGCGGTCGGCGGTCTCTTCGGCGCGGCACTGGTGGCGCCGCTGCACCGCCGGTTCCGGCCGGGCGTGGTGCTGCTCGCGGTGATCGGCCTCGAGGTGCCGTTCATCGCGGCGCTGGCGTTGCCGTACGGACCGTGGTGGGTCGGTGGCGTGCTTCTCCTTGGCTCGATGGGACTTCCGGCGACTCGCGTACTGATGGACGTGCTCGTGTTCCGCGTGGTGCCCGACGAGGACCGCGGCAAGACCATGGCCGCAGTGCTCACCCTGTTCAGCGTCGGTGCACTGCTCGGCACCGCGCTGACCGGTTTCCTGCTGGAGAACCTGGCGCCCGCGACGTCGGTGCTGTTGTTGGCAGGTCTGATCGCCGCAGTCGTCGGCTGGGCGGCCACGCAACAGTCGCTGCGCCGCGCCGAGTGGCCCGCGTTGGTTTAGGAGCGGTAATGGACTTCAGCCTGTTCTACTTCGCCCACGACAGCAGCGACAACGACCGATACCGGCTGCTGCTCGACGGCGCCACGTTCGCCGACACCCATGGGTTCACCGCGGTGTGGACCCCCGAACGGCACTTCCACCCGTTCGGCGGCCTTTACCCGAACCCGTCGGTCACCGCGGCCGCGATCGCCGGCCGCACCGAACGCGTCGCCATCCGCGCGGGCAGCGTCGTCGCGCCGCTGCACCACCCCGCCCGGATCGCCGAGGAATGGTCCATGGTGGACAACCTCTCCGGCGGCCGCGTCGGCATCGCCTTCGCGTCCGGGTGGAACGCCGACGACTTCGTGCTCAACCCGTCCACCTTCTCGTCCCGCCGCTCTTCAGTACAGGACGCGGTGCGCGACGTCCGGCGGCTGTGGCGTGGCGAACCGGTCCCGTTCCCCAACGGGCTGGGCGAGGTCGTGGACGTGCGGGTGTACCCGCGTCCGGTGCAGGCCGAGCTGCCGGTGTGGATCACCAGCTCCGGCAGTCTCGCCACATTCGAGACCGCCGGCTCCTTGGGCGTCGGCGTGCTCACCCACCTGCTGGGGCAGGACCTGGACGAACTCGCGGGCAAGCTAGCCGCCTACCGGGCGGCGCTTCCTTTGGGCAACCCCGGCCATGTCGTGCTGATGCTGCACACGTTCGTCGGCGACGACGTGAAGGAGCTCGTGCGCCAGCCGTTCACCGACTACCTGCGCGGCTCGCTCGACCTGTTCCTGCCGCCGGACGTCACCCTGTCCGACGCGGACGTGGAATGGATGCTGGGCCAGGCCTTCGAGCGCTACTACACCGGCGGCAGCCTGCTCGGCACCGTCCCCGAGAACCTGGAGATGCTGGACCGGCTGACCGCGCTCGGCGTCGACGAGGTCGCGTGCCTGATCGACTTCGGCCTCGACACCAAGCAGGTCCTGGACGGCCTGACCCGTCTCGACGAGCTGCGCCGGAGTGCACGATGACCGCCACGGTCGTGCCCAGCGTCTGGCGGCTGTGGGAACGGATGAAGCTCTCCGTCTCGGTGCCGTCCTCACCAGCCCTGCCGGTGCCGCCGTCGCTGTCGCCGGTGCTGCGTCTGTTCGAGATCGGCTCGGCCCCGTCGGCCGGCGCGCTCTACCCGTACGAGCACATCGTGCTGGTCGGCGACTCGCTGTACTCCGTGGACCCCGGACGCCGTCGGTGCCGGCTCCTCCACGCCGGTCAGTCGGTGCGGCTGGCGTTGATCCGCAGCGGTCTCGGCGACGCGGATGCCCTGGTGTTCGTCGTCGTGCGCCCGTGGCTGTCGATGCGCAAGTACGGCGACCGCGGGTACCTCTACTGCCTGCTCGATGCCGCCCATGTCGCGACTCATTTGTTGTGCGTCGGCTCCGAGTCGTTCTCGTCGGCCGCACTGCGCACCAGGGCCCGCACCCGGCCGTTCGCCGACCTGCTGGACCTGCGCCACAGCTTCGTGCACAGCGTGCTCTCTCTTAGTGGGGCTCTGGGGTTTGCTTGCTCCTCTCAGTGGTCCTGTGCGGACGATCGGGATGCGTCCAACGACATGGTCTCGTGGCTGGAGGAGGAGTGCTGGAACTCGCTGGCTCCGTTCCTTGCGCCGGGCCTGGGGCGGACTCTGCCGGTGCACCGCGCTCCGCTGTTGCCGGGACTTCCGCCTGACTTTCCGTCGCTGTCTTCTTTGGCCGCCTCTCGCCGGTCTACAAAGGACTTTTCTCCTGGCGGTTGTGCTGTGGACTCGGTGGTGGACGCGTTGCGCATTCCGCTGACCACGGACCTGGATCCCTTTGCGGTTGTCGATGCCTCCGTCGTGACGGGGTTCTCCGGTGACGACCTGGTCCGGTACTGCATGGGCCAGGAGCACCTGCGGCACGCCTCTTCCGCGGTTCTCTTTCACGCCGACCGCACCGTGCTGCTGGATGATCTGAACGGTGCTGTGTTCCGGGCTGGGGCTCTGGCTCACCTCCTGTATCTCGGCGCTACCGCCGCCGATGTGGGCGTGACCGCGATCGGTGGGTTCGACGCGGACCGTTGGCGTTCTGCGGCTGGTCTGCCTGTCAGCCATGACGTTCTCTATGTCGCCTTGCTCGGTCGCCCTGGTGGCGCGGCCGTGAAGGTCGATCGGTTGCAGCGCGCTCACGCTCACAACGAGAGGTGACATGACCGTCATCGGTATCGCCGGGCTGGGGAGGCTGGGTCGGGCTATCGCCGGCCGCTGCGTTGATGCTCGGCTGTACAACACTCGTGACGTCTCGTCGTGGTCCGCTGTTGCGTTCGAACGGCATCCTGCTTCCAAGGTGCACCGGCCTAGTGCCACCGCTACCGCTTTGGCCGCTCGATGGTCATCGTCTACCGGGGTGCCTCCTTCGGACGTGGCTTCGCTTCGGGCTGGGTTGCCGGTCAGTGATCACTCGCTTCGGTTGGGGTGGGCTGCGGAGACGTTGGTGGTGGCCCGGTGGGTGGTTGGTCGGGCTCCGGGTGAGTACTCCGCGCATTCCGCCTACGACGATCTTGTGAGGTTGTAGGGCTTTGGACGCGGCTGCGCCGCGACACGTTGGCATTTTCGGGCGGGCCAGGCGCTAGGGCGCCTGTCCCGCCCGAAAATGCCAACGTACCGAGACGGTGGTTGGCTGCCGTCGTGGTCCCGATCCTGTCCAGACTTGCGTCGTTCGGTGCGGTTGCGGGCGTGGTTGGGATGAGGTGGCTGGAGTTGGCACCGTTTTTTCCCATGCGTCAGCTCACCATGTGCAGGGGGTTGCGTCTCGGCTGGCGTAGCGGGTCGAGGAAGGCCGGTGGGATGAAGTACGGGATTCCGTTGCGGAGCTTCACTTCCCAGTCGCTGTGGTGGATCAGGTCGTGATGTCGTCGGCAGAGCAGCACGCCGTTGTGCAGGCTGGTCTTGCCGCCGTCGGCCCAGTGTGTGATGTGGTGGCCTTCGCAGTGCCGTGGTGGCCGGTTGCAGCCGGGGAAGGCACATCCCCGGTCCCGTGCGACGAGGGCTCGGCGTAGGCCGCTGTTGAACAGCCGTGCCTTGCGGCCGACGTTGAGGGGCTGCGAGCGGCTGCCCAGGACGATCGGGATGACGCCTGCCTCGCAGGCGAGTTTGCGCAGTTGCTTGACCGGGATGTGTTCCTGGTTGTCCAGCACCGCGTCACCCACGTTGGCCTTCAGATCGTCGTAGGAGACGGTGACGGCCATGGTGACGGTCTCGCCGCCGTGCTCGGGCAGGACATCGGCGCGCAGCACCAGGTTGATCAGCTCGGCGAAGGCGTCGCCCTGCCGCTGGGCATACGTGCGGGTGTCGGGGCCGTCCGGGCCGGTGGGGCGGGGCTTGGCCAGCGGGTCCAGCGCGCCCAGGAATTTAGCGCCGATCTCCGGGCCGAGATCGAAGCTGCCGCGGCAGCGGCCGCGTTCCATGCGGGCGATCAGCTGGTCACTCGGTGGCGCCGGATCCTTCTCGTCGGGTTCCTCGTCGTTCTGGAACATCCGGTAGATGATCTTCTTGCCGAAGTCGCGGATCGCGCCCGGCTCGAACGTCCGGCCGAACTCCGCCAGCTGCCGCTCGACGAACGCCGTCTTGTCGGGCGTGGCATCGGCGGGCACGTTCTTCATCGCCTTGGCGATCGCGTCGACATGCTCCTCGGTCAACTCGCCCTCAGCGAGCGCCTCGGCGGTGGCCGGAAGTTCGGGCTCGATCTCCGCACCCGACTGGCCGAGCCGGTGCGACAGCAGCCGCGCCCGGCGCAGCTTCGCCTTCGACACACTCGGATCCCAATGCACCCGATCCTTCAACACCCCGACCAGGTCCTTGTAACCCAACTCTGCCGCCAGGCCACGCCGATCCATCTCGGCAATCCAGCGCAGCAGCCGCTCATGACGCACACGGATCTCACGCTCCATCGCGGCGAAGCCGTCAAGCAGCTCGCCGCTGGAGAGGAGGGACAGATCCGTGTCGACCACGTGTTCGACTCTACCGCAAGATCACCGCCCAACAGGCCGTGTACCAGCGAAAACAAGCCACACGATCGGGGGAACCTCTTTCAAAAAACGATCAAAACGCAAGCCACCTCATCCCAGCCACGCCCGCAACCGCACAACACAACGCAACCCAGCCAACGGATCGGGACCACGACGGCAGCCAACCACCGTCTCGGTACGTTGGCATTTTCGCGCGGACGCGGCGCCCTAGCGCCGTGGCCGCGCGAAAATGCCAACGTGGCGGCCGAAGGCCGAAACCCGGCCTCAGACCAGCAACCCTTCACAAGTCCGCACGAGCACACGGCAAGCATCAGCCGACCGCCGCCCGAACATCGGATTCTCGGCGTGCGCCTGCCACCGCCGCAGAGAAGCAAACGCAGCCCGCCGAACCTCAACGTCCGAACAGGACGGAGCCAGCCCGAGCCGAGCAGCAGGCGCCACCCCGCCAAGCCCCAGCAACTGCTCAGCCTCCGAAGCCAAAGCCCGAGGCAACGAAACCACCCCAGACCGCAAAGCACTCAACAACCGAAGCTCGGCGAACTCATGCGTTGCAGCCAGAATCCGCTCCACCTCACCAGCAAGCCGCCCCCCACCCCCACCGCGCAGCACCTGGTCGAGAGCCAGCAAAGCCGACCGAGCCTTCAACAGATCACGACGCTCACCGAACTGGACGGAAAGCACCCGCTGCAAGTCCTCCAACCCACTGCGAGCCACCAGCTCCGCAGCCAATGCCGCCTGACTACGCACCCCTTGGCGAATCAACGAAACGGACAGCCGAATCCCGAACACCCCGAACCGCCCCAGCAATGCCGCCCGCTCCGAGGACCCGGAAGAGAACCGGTCGGCGGACAACAGGGACGACTCCAACGCATCCCGAGGCCCGTCAGCCAACCCAGCCAGCAAGGAGAACTCAGCCTGGGTCAACGTCCGCCCGGTGTGCGCCAAAAGCCCAGCAACGGCAACGACGTTCTGACACAACCCGTGCAAAGCAGGCTCAGTCCGGTACCGACTGGCGATCGCCCGAGCCGAAATCATGGCGTCCGCACGCCCACCGCCGATCTCGTCGGCACGAGACAACACGGCCACAGTGTTGATAGCGGTCGCACGCGCAACACCCTGGTCGCGAAACGCGGACAGGAACTCGCCATCCGAGGCGTGCAGGTGCTTCATCAGGTAGATGACGGCATCGGCCTCGGTAGGCGTGTCATCGTCCGGCGTAAGAAACCGCGTGGTGCGCAACGAGTTCTCCGAAGACACCGAAGCGATCCCAGGCGTGTCGATCAACGTCATGGTCCGCAACGACTGCGAGGGCCAGTCAACGACAAGCCGCGAAGCCGCAACCCCACCAAGGGAAATCGACAACGCACCGGAGCGCCGCACCACGGGCAGCGACACGGGATCACCGGAAACGGGCTCCATGACCACCCGAGGCGAAGGCCCGTTCTGGTACCAGGTCACGACCCGAGTGCACTCACCGGCGTCGGTAGGCGCCAGCGAGTCCCCGACGAGAGCGTTCAACAGAGTCGACTTACCAGCCTTGACCCGCCCGGCGATCGCAACGCGCAACGGGCTGTCGAGGCGATTCATCTGCCCCCGCAGGAAGTGCGCGACACGCGGCTGGTCGCGGTAAGCCTCGATGGCCATGGACAGCACCCGCCGAACCTCGTCGATGATCACGCCGCCTCCCGCACCTTCTCGAGAGCCGCGATCTCGGCCACAAGCTCCGAAAGCCGCGCCGAACGGTCGGCCGAAGAAGCCTTCACGGACTTCTGCGCCGCCTGAATGGACTCCTGCAGCGAGCGCTTCAGCTGCTCGGCCAACGTTGTGAAGTGGTCACGCAAGTCGCGCTGCATGCCACGGAGCATGTCGCGGGACTCCTTGCCCGCGTGGAACGTCACGTCGTCGATGTACTTGCGCAGCGCGGTCTTGGCGTCGTTCTGCCGCCGCTGCACGATCCGCTTCCGTTCGTCACCGATGGTCTTCCCACCCAGCAACAGTCCGGCGCCGATGGAGATCGGGTTCAGCAACGACAATCCGATGACACTGCTCAGCAGCCCGAACATCAACAGGCCGGAGTAACCGCCACGCAGACCGGACAACAGCCGGCCACCGACCCCGAACTTCTCCTCCTCCTTGACGGTCAGCTCGCGCACGGAACGCATCGGGTCCGCGGTACCGGTACGCAACGAGGGCAGCATCTGCTCACGTTCGGAGTCGAAGTGCTCGGCCACGCGCCGCGCCAGCCACCGGGCGCGCTGCGTCGCCCACACCGAGTTCGCCGACACGGCGGCGGAGGCGGCGTCCTGGACCCAGGACGAGAACTGGTCCCAGATCTTCGTGGGGTCACCGGCCTGCAACGCGTCCTCGGCCTCGCGGACGATCTCACGCATGCGGTCGCGCAGGTCGTAGTCGACGTCGGCGTTCAGGTCGGCCACGCCATCGGACAGCGTCTGCTGCCACCGGGCGGAGCGCTCCTTCAGGCCGGCCGCGCGTTCCTCCGCGCGTTGCAGGTCGGCGATCAACGCCGCCGCGGACGCCGGGTCCTCCTGCGCCGCCTGTTCGGCGCGAAGGCTCGCGATGATCTGGTCGAGCACGGCGTGGACGTCGTGCCGCGTCGAGCGCTGGGACAGCGACTCCGCCTCGCCGAGCACGTGCTTGCGCAGGTACGTGACCAGCGGCGGGTAGCCCGACTCCTTGTTGACCTCCTGGTCGCCCGTCTGCAGCGCGTGCCAGCGCAGCGTCGACGACACCATGAAGAAGGACGCCTTGATGCCGGCGTCGGCCACGTGCTCCTGGTTTCGCTTGGCGACGAACCGCCACTCGGGGTACAGGTCCGTCTTGGTGATCACGCACGCCACGTTGGGGCACACGGCCACGGCGTTGCGGAGGAACTCGAGCTCGGGCGCGGTGTACTCCTGGGACGCGTCGGACACCAGCAGCACCGCGTCGGCGGTGGGCAGCGCGGACATCGTCGCCGCGCCGTGCGCCGAGCTGAGCCCGCCGACACCGGGGGTGTCGACGAGCATCAGCCCCTCGGAAAGGATCGGCCGCGGGATGCCGACCTCGATGTGGTCCAACCTCTCCCGGTTGCCCGGATTACCGGCTTCGGATGCGTACGAGGGCAGCTGGTCGATCGGGACCTCGATGCGCGCCTCCTCGCGCACCAGGGTGACGACCGGCTGCTCCGCGTACCGGACCACGGTGGGCACCGCCGTCGCGATGTCGTCGAACACCGGACAGACAGGTGCTCCGAGCAGGCCGTTGACCAGCATGCTCTTGCCCTGCTTGAACTCACCGACGACCAGCAGCCGGACGTGGTCGTCCGCCAGTCGTGCCCTTGCCTGGCGCAGCCTGGCCTCCAGGTCAGGCCGGTCGTAGCGCGCGATGGCGGCTAGCGCGCGGTCGACGGACTCGATCGGTGTGGTCGTCATGGCGGGTTCACGCAATCACTGGGTCGTCAACGGGTTCGTGGTGCAACTCCGGTTCCGGCAGGTGCGCCGGCTCCGGTTCTGGTTCGACGACAACGGGGTCGTCCAGCACGATCTCCGGGTCCTCTTGGAGTGGTTCCGGGTCGAGCGGGGTTCCGTCCTCCGGTTCCTCGACCGGTTCAGGCTCCTTCGGCACGTCCTCCTTGGGGAGGTCGTTGAACGAGTCCTTCACCTGCGTGACGTTCGTGTCGTTGTCCTGGATGGCGACCGAGTTGACCTCGGTGTCGTCGTCGGAGTTGAACGAGTCGTCGATGATCGTGATGTCGCGGTCGTCGATGTTGATGTTCTGCTCGACGTGCTGGATCGGCTTCTCGACTATGTACTCCCGCGTGGTGTGGTGGATCTCCCGCACGGGGTCGTTGTCGTGCGACGGCCGGTGCTCGCCGCTGCGCGGTCTGACGCCGCCGCTGTCGGCCATGATCAGCCGCGCGTCGCGGACGTCCTGGCCGGTCACGCCGCCCAGCCCCGCCTTGTTCAGCTCACCCTGCGCGTCGGCGTCGAACGCCTTCTTGGCGTCGTCGTCCCCGAGCAGGTTCATCAGGAAGTCGATGAGCTGGGTCAGCATGATGGCTCCTCAACTACAGGGGAACCGGCCCCATTACCCCTCGCAACGGGGCCGGTTCGGATCAGATGGGCAGGTCCAGGTCCTCGACGATGTTCTCGATCTCCGTGTCGAGGTCGACGTCGAAGTCCGCGTCCTGGTCCGAGACGGCCGTCTGGTCGGCGTCCTGGTCCGAGACCTGTGTGGTGTCCAGGTCGGCGTCCTGGTCGGCGTCCACGTCGACGTCGGACGAGGCGTTGCCGCCGTTGCCACCGGACGCGTCGGCGTCGCCGCCGTCACCGGTCACACCGCCGTTGCCGCCGAAGCCGAAGCCGCTGCCACCCGAGGTGGAACCGAAGTTGACGTTGACCAGACCCTCCTGGTCGATGTCGCCGCCCGCGCCGCCGACGCCGAGGCCGCTGCCCCCGTTGGCGGAACCGCTGTCGCCACCGACGGCCGTGCCGCCGTTGCCGCCGTTGCCACCCTCGGTGTTGGTCACGGTGGTCGTGTCCTGGTCCTGCTCGGCGGCCTGCTCCGCGCTCTGCGGGTTGACCTGAGCGGACTGCACCTGCTGCTCGGCCGCCTGGGTCGAGTCCAGGTCGAGGTCGGCGGTGAGGTCGGCGAGAAAGGCGTTGAGGTCGATGGGGTTGCTCATGACGTGACTCCTTGGTGTTGGACGCCGGCGGCGGTTTCCGTCCGGCTGACACCAACGAAGTTAGGTTTCCGCGCCGCCCTTGCCATCTGGGCCGAACCCGGTTCGTCCTCGGCACGAACACAGGGTTCGAGAGGGGACGGAGGGCCTCGCTAGGGGATTGCCCCCTGATTTGTCAACGGGCTTGAACCGAGCCAAGTGAGACGCACGTGTATGTACGTCCGCTGCGTAGTAAGTGCCATAGGGGAGTCCGATGTCGTACCAGGTTGGGCTCGATCTGGGGTCGACCTTCACCACCGTGTCGACGTGTCAGCCAGACCGGGCAACGAGGCTCGAAGTTCTTGTGCCGTCAGTGGTTTTCGCAAGCCAGGACGGCGCGTTCGTCGTGGGGGAGGACGCGGAGCGCCGCGCGCTCGCCGACCCCGGTCGCGTCGCGCGACTGTTCAAGGGGCGAATCGGTGACCCCACTCCGTTGCGCATCGGTGACGCCGCGTTGACGGCGGAGTCGGTCGCGGCCAGGTTCGCCGTGCAGCTGCTCAACTCCATCGCCGACCGATGCGGTGAGACCGCGTCGCGCGTGGCCATGACTCACCCCGCGGGGTGGGGCCACTACCGGCTGGAGTCGTTGCGCACGGCCCTTTCCACGTACGGGCTGGCCGACGCGTTGTTCGTGCCCGAGCCGCTGGCCGCGGCGCGGGCGCACGACGCGCGCAACCCGACGCCGATCGGTTCAGTAGTCGCCGTATATGACCTTGGCGGCGCGACGTTCGAGGCATCGGTCGTGCGGAAGCTGAGCGCCGACCGGTTCGTGCTGGCCGGGCCGCCGGAGGAGATCGAGGTCGGTGGCCTGGACTTCGACGAGGCGGTGTTCCAGCACGTCGTCGAGGCGCTGCGGCCGTCGTGGGATGCGCTCGACGTGACGGATCCGGCGGTGCTGACCGCGGTCGCCGAGCTGCGGCGCAGCTGCACCGCGGCCAAGGAGATGCTGTCCGCCGACACCGAGGTGCTGATTCCCGTTGTGCTGCCGGGGATCGCGACCAAGGAGGTGCGGCTGGGCCGGGCCGAGTTCGAGTCCATGGTCCGGCCGGCCGTCGAGGAAACCGTGGCCGCACTGGACCGCGCGATCCGCGCCGCGGGCACGGATGACCTCGCGGCGGTGCTGCTGATCGGTGGCTCGTCCCGGATTCCATTGGTGACGCAAGAGGTTTCGGCTCAACTGGGCCGCGCGGTGTCGCCCGCGCCGACCGGCATCGTCGCGATCGGTGCGGCGCTGGAGGCCCGCGGTCTCGAGCCCGAACCGGCGGCCGCCGCGGTCACGACGATGTGGACGCGTCCGCCACTGCCGCAGGCGCCCGCGTCGTTGCGCGCCAAGCGTTCTTGGCGGTCGCTGACGCCGCTGGTCACGGCCGGTGTGCTGACGGCGGCCGTGGTCGGTGGGCTGATCGTCAATGATGTCTTCAAGCCCGCTGGCGCCGACGCCAAGCCGACGACGTCCACGCCCGCGCCGACCTCTTCGGTGGTGGAGACGACTTCGGAGCAGCCGGTGGAGACCGTGCAGTACGAGCCTCCGCCGCCCGCGACGGCGACGCCGCCGCGGATGAACACGACGCAGCCGCCGCGTCCGACGACGACTTCGCCGAAGCCGACGACGACGCGGCCGACCACTACGACCACGACCACCACCACGACGCCGCCGAAGCCGACGACGACCACGTCCGGCACGACCAAGGTGGCCGCCCCGTGACCGGGTTACCGCACCGGCCGCAGCCTGCGACCGGCACGTCGAACGTGCCCGCATCTGGGACCGCGCTACCGCCGCGGCCGGCGACCGCGTCTGGCCCGTCGAACGTGGCCGCACCCAGGACCGCCCGGCCGCAGCCGACCGGCTGGCAGCCGCCCGCCTCACCGCCCCGGCCCCAACTGACCCGTTGGCAGCCGGCGCCGCCCGCGCCGAAACCCCGCACCATCAAAGCGTCCACGTGGCTGTGGATCGGAGCGGTCGCCCTGCAAATCCTGACCACGGCGCTGGTTCTCCTCGGCGCGGGCGAGCTCAAGACCGAGCTGATGGCCCAGGTGGCGCAGGCGTTCCCTGGCCAGTCGCTGGGCAACCGAACGCGGGTGGTGTACGCCGCACTACTCCTACTGCTCGGATCCGGAGTGCTGATCTCGTTGCTGGAACTGGCTCTCGTGCCATCGGTGCGCAAGCGCTGGGCCCGAATCTCGTTGGTGCTGCTGGCCTTCTTCGGGACGCTGCACGCGCTACTGGTGTTCGGATCACTGTCGTCGCCCTTTCTGGCGGGTCTGCTCGTCTCCGCGAGCGTCGCCGTGGGCGCGGTTGTCATGATGTATCTGCCCGCCTCGCGGGCCTGGTTCTCCGGGGGGAGAAGATGAAGGCGCTCGCCGTGGAACAGGCGTGGCGCGCGGGTGATACCGCCGCCGCGATCGAGGGAGCGGACCGAATTCTGGCGAACGGCACGGACGAGGACTGCGTCGCCGCCGGTGTCGCCGCCGCAGCCGCCGCGGCCGACGGTTCGCTGGAAGACGCCGCCGCACGGTGGCGCGTCATTGCCGCCTCGCTGACCGGTGCACCGGCCGTGGCCGCGTTGGCAAGGGCCGCGTTGGCAGCCTGTCTGGTGGGTGACGTCGACTCCGCCTCGCGTGATTTGAGGGAAGCACGCGAGATGTTGTCCGGCGCCGCCCCGCGCGGGCTGACCGTGTTCATCGACGGCGTGGACGCCGCGTTGGAGGCCGTGCGGGGCGGTTTCGACCGTGCCGCACGGCGGTTGGCCGGGCTCGCGGTGGCGAACGTGCCCGCCGACGGCCTCGCCGCCGAACGCTGGGACGACCTGGTGGTGACCGTGCTGATCGCCGGCGGTCACGACCGGACGGCCCAGGAGGTGCTGGCGTCCTACGAAGACCGGCCGCCGACGACCCGCCGTCACCTGCTGACGGCGTGGCTGCACCTGCGGGCCGGTCGCCTGGCCGACGCACGCGCGGCGATCGCCGCTGCGGGAGGAACTCCCGTGTTGCGACGTGACGCCGTGCTCGCGGCCGCGGTGACGATCGGTCTGGCCCGCCGGGCTGGTGACGCCGATGCCCTGCGCGCCACGTGGCGGCGGGTGGCTCCGGTCGTGGCGGGCGCCGACGTCGAGGTGTTGCTGCTCGACGCGTGGGGTGAGCTTTCCGCCGGTGCCGCAAGCGTTTCCCGGTTCGACGGCGACACCGTCGTGGAGGCGATGTCGGCGGTGACGCTGGAGTGGGCGGCTCCCGTGTTCTCGTGGTGGAAGCTGCAACGAGCCGTCGTCGCGTCGGACGCCGGTGTGGCCGCCTCGTCGGCATTGGCGCTGCAGGGCACACCCCGTGCCGCCGCGGCTTTCGCGTGGTCTTCGGTGCTGGCCGGTGACGTGGATCCCGAACAGGTGACCGCGGTCGCCTCGTCGCTCGATGACGCCTGGGAGGCCATGGCTCTGTGCGGTGCGGCGGCGGCGCGGCTGACCGACCCGACTGCCGCTCGCGACCTGTTGAGCACCGGGCGGGCGTTGCGGGCCAAGGTATCCGTCGACTCCGACGCCGGCGACGGTCTGTCCAAACGGGAACGCGCCGTGGGCGAGCTGCTGGTTGACGGGTTGACGCACAAGGAGATCGGCGCCCGGCTGTACATCTCGCCGAAGACCGTCGAGCAGCACGTCGCCAAGATCCGCCAGAAGCTGGCCGTGTCGTCGCGCGCCGAGCTCATCGCCTCGCTGCGGCAGCGCATAGCCTGAACCCATGCGCATCGAGATCGTCAAGGGCGACATCACCACCCAGGAGGTGGACGTCATCGTCAACGCCGCCAACTCGTCCCTGCTGGGCGGCGGCGGTGTCGACGGCGCGATCCACCGTCGCGGCGGGCCGGCGATCCTGGCCGAGTGCCGCAAACTGCGCGCCGGACACCTCGGCCGCGGCCTCCCGACCGGCGAGGCCGTCGCCACGACCGCGGGCCTGCTGCCCGCCCGCTGGGTCGTGCACACGGTCGGTCCGGTGTGGTCTTCGACCGAGGATCGTTCGGCCCTGCTGACCGCGTGCCATCACAACTCGTTGCGGGTCGCGGCCGAGCTCGGCGCCGAGTCGGTCGCGTTCCCCGCCATCTCGACCGGCGTCTACCGCTGGCCGCTCGAGTCGGCGGCGGAGATCGCCCTGGCCGCGGTGCGGGAGACGCCGGTGGTCGACCTGGTGCGGTTCGTGTTGTTCAGCGACGACGCATTGCGGGCGTTCACCGAGGCACGCTCGCGACAGCCCTGACCGCTCGATCGACCTCCTCGGGCGTGTTGAGAACCGACGTGCCCACCCGTGCGTAGGGAATCCGATACGCCGCCGTGGTGATCTGAATCCGTTGCGCCGCCAGGTGTTCCACCACTCGCGACCCCGGCACGCCGTCCACGTCGAAACACGTGATGCCGGCCGACATGGCGGGATCGCGCGGCGTGTGGATCGTGATGCCGCGCAACCCGGCCAGCCCGTCCTTGAACCGGGTGCTCAGCTCGGTGATCCGAGCCGCGACACGAGACCGGCCGAGGCGTTGGTGGAACGCCACGGCGGCGTGCACGGCGTAGGTGTGCTCGAACGCGTGGAAGCCGCCGGGGCTCAGGTACGTCGTCGGCGTCGTCCGGTCCGCGCCGGGGAGGACCTGCCGGATCTCGGAGACGACCGCGGGGTTGACCCAGACCATCCCGGTGCCGCGCGGGCCGAACAGCCACTTGTGCGTGCCCGCCACGAAGACGTCGGCGCCCATCGACGCGGGCGAGTCGTCGACCGCGGCCAGGCCGTGCACGCCGTCGACGATCAGCAGGCAGCGGTCGGCGGGCGCCCGGTCGCGGTTGGCTTCGGCGATGACCGAGGCCACCTCGCGCACGGGCATGCGCAGACCGGTCGACGACTGCACCCACGTGATGCCGACGGCACGGGTCGCGGGCGTCAACGAATCCCGCAGCCGCGATGCGATCTCGGCCGGTGTCGCGGTGGCCGGCGACGCGAACAGCGTGCCGACCCGCAGGCGCGCGCCAACTCTGTCGCACGCCAGGCGCGCGGCTTCCTGGTGCCAGAAGTGGTCCTGGTCGTTCACCAGCACCTCCTGGTCGGCCCGCAGCCGCAGCCCCTGGTACACCAGGCCGAGGCCGGTGGTCGTGTTGGACACCAGTGCGATGTCGTTCGGCGCGCCGCCGATGTAGGACGCCAGCGCGGCGCGGGGCCGGGAGGAGAGGTCGGGCGGGAAGTCGTGCGAGTTCGCGTCCAGCACCCGTTTCACGCGGTCGACCTCGGCCCGCACCTCGCGCGGGTTCGACGCGAGGTAGAACAGGCCGAGGTTCACCAGTTTCGGGTCGAGCCGGAACTCGCGCCGCACGGTGTCCCAGTCGTACGCCGGCGCGGACGACGTGGTGAGGAGCGCGGTTCCGATCAGGAAGTCACGACGGTCCATCCTTGCAGCCAAGCACGACCCAGATCGGCAGGGTGAAATCCTGTCCGGCAACGGACACCGTGTCGCGGCGGATCTCGCCGATGGTCCAACCCGCCTCGGTCAACCGGCCCCGCAGTTCGTCCTCCGTCACGGCGAACGGCGGCGCCGGCACGTCCAGGCACGTGAGGCTGAGCAACGCGCCCGGCTTGGCCGCGCGGTACAACGACGCGGCCAGGGCCCCACGGTCTGCCGGGGACACCGTGTGGAACAACGCCGAAGCGAGCACCGAGTCGAACGCCGAGACGTACGGCAGGTCGCAGGCGTCCGCCACGACGAAGTCCACAGCGGACGAAGACGGCAGTGCCGAGGGCGCGATGTCGACCGCGGTCACCCGATATCCCTTGGACGCCAGGAAAAGCGCGTTGTCACCCGTGCCGCAGCCGGCGTCGAGTACCGAGCCGGTGAACCGGCCCTCCCGCTCCAGCGCCACCACGACCGGTTGCGGCGCGCCGATGTCCCATGGGACGCCGTCTCGCGGAATGCCGGGCAACAGCGGAGCACCCTGGTAGAAGGCTTCGAAATCAATCACGGCACGAGCCTGACCAGACGTGACTGAAAGGGCCAGTCAACAACGAAACGGCGGCGGATTCCGGCACGATCTACGATCAGATGGTGGAATCCATCGACCGGCAGATCGTCCACGCGTTGCAGATCGACGGGCGCGCGCCGTTCGCCCGCGTCGCCGAGGTGCTCGGCGTCTCCGAACACACGGTCGCGCGGCGGTACCGGAAACTGAGAGAAGCCAAGGCGATCCGGGTCGTCGGCGCGTTGAACGGCATCCTGCTCGGCCACCACGCCTGGACGATCCGCCTGCGGTGCACGCCGGACGTCGGCGCCCCGCTCGCGGCCGCACTGGCCAAGCGGAAGGACACCCACTGGGTGCACCTGCTCAGCGGCGGCACCGAGATCTCCTGCTACCAGCAGACCGAGTCGGACACCGAGCTGCTGCTGGACAAGCTGCCGCGCAGCGTCCTGGACGTGAGCGCGCAGTCCGTGCTGCGCGGGTTCGTCGCGCCGAGCACGTGGTCCGGCCTCGCCTGCCTGGACGACGACCAGATCGAGCACCTCAAGCCACGCGTCGAACCGGAACAGGTCGAACTCACCGACTCCGATCACGCCCTGATCGACCTGCTGAACAAAGACGGCCGCATGGGCTACGCCGAGCTGGCCCACAGAGCAGGCACCTCGGAGTCGACCGCCCGCCGCCGCGTGGAGCACCTCAGGAAAGCCCGCGTCCTCGACATCCAGCTCGACGCCGACCCGAAGGCGTTCGGCTACGCAGCCGAGGCCCGCCTCTGGATGACGGCTCCACCGGCGAAGCTGGCCGAGGTCGGCGCGAACCTCGCCACGCACCCCGAGGTCTACTTCGCCGCCGCCACGACCGGCCGGGCCGGGCTCGTCGCCTCGGTCGTCTGCCGCGACTCCCTCGACCTGTACCGCTACCTGACCGAGCGGATCGGCCCGAACGTGAACGAGGTGGAGAGCGCCCCGGTGCTGCGCACGGTCAAGCGCAACTGACGTCATCGATCCCAACGCCAGGCGTCCCGTTGACGAGCCGTCATAGGATCACCTGAAAGTGTGGGGATGGGGGTGGCGCGTGCGCGCGCTGGCGTTGGGCCCGATCGAGGTGTGGGTCGACGGCCGTCAGGTCAACCTGGGAGGCCCGAAGCCGAGGACCCTGCTCGCGGCGCTGTTGCTCCAACCGAGGCAGGTCGTTCCGGTCGAACGCCTGATCGACCTGATCTGGGACGAGTCACCGCCGCAGACCGCGGGCGCGCTGGTGCACACCTACGTGTCATCACTGCGGCGCGCGCTGGACAAAGCGCTGGTCACGAGGGCTCCCGGCTACCTGCTGAACATCGCCGCCGAGCACAGCGACATCGAGCTCTTCGGCCGGCACCTGACCGCCGCGCGTGAGGCCGAACGGGCGGGTGAGCACGAGCAGGCCATCGAGCAGTACCAGGCGGCGCTCGGCCTGTGGCGCGGTCCGGCGCTGCACGGCGTCGAGGCGTCGTTCGCCCGCGGCCGGGCGCTGCAGCTGGAGGAGTCCAGGCTCGGCGCCGAGGAGGCGCTCGGACGGTGCGAGCTCGCGGCAGGCCGCGTCGAGGACGCGATCGCCCGGCTCTCCAGCGTCGCGACCGCGTACCCCTCGCGTGAGGAGACCCGCGACCTGCTGATGCGGGCGCTGTACCGGGCGGGCCGCCAGGCGGACGCGCTCGCCGTCTACCGAGACGCCCGCACCTACCTGCTCGACGAGCTGGGCATCGAGCCCGGCGAACAGTTGCGCGAGCTGCACAACCAGATCCTCAATGGCACCCTCGCGGCGCCGGTGAAGGTGGTGCCGCCGCCACCGAGGGCCGAACCGCGGCCGCACGTCGTCCCGCACCACCTGCCACCGGACATCAGCGACTTCACCGGCCGCGAGGACGCGCTCAAGCACGTCCTGACCATCGCCGACAGCGCGGACACCGGTACCGCGACCCCGACCGTGGTGATCTCCGGCTTCGGCGGCGCGGGCAAGTCCGCGCTCGCCGTGCACGCCGCACACCTGCTGCGCAAGTCCTATCCGGACGGTCAGCTCTTCGCCGACCTCCGCGGCGCCGGGCGTGACCTGGACACCCACGAGGTGCTCGGCCGTTTCCTCGGTCTGCTCGGCGTGGCGGCGCCCGACCAGCCGGACGCGCCGGACGAACGCGTGGAGCTGTACCGGCGCACGGTCGCGGACCGGCGGCTGGTCATCCTGCTCGACAACGCGCGCAACGAGCAGCAGGTGCGTGGCCTGCTGCCGGGCAACCCGAACTGCTTCGTGATCATCACGAGCCGCAGCCGGCTCACCGGCATCGAGGGCGCGTCGCCGCTGGAGCTCGACTTCCTCACGCCGGACGTGTCCGCCGAGATGCTCAGCCGCATCATCGGCGACGCCCGCGTCACCGCGGAACCCGAAGCGGCGCAACGGATCTGCGACCTGTGCGGCGGCGTCCCGCTGGCGCTGCGGGCCGCCGGCGCCAAGCTGCTCGCGCGGCCGCACTGGCCGTTGAAGACGCTCGCCAAGCGGTTGTCCGACGAGCGCCGAAGACTCGACGAGCTGGCGGTCGGCGACCTCGCGATCCGCTCCAGCCTGCAGCTCAACTACGCCGAGCTGGACGAGCTGCACCGGCGGGCGTTCCACCTGCTGTCGCTGCTGGACCTGCCGGACTTCGGCTCGTGGGTCGCGGCACCGCTGCTCGGCGTCGCGCTGGACGAGGCCGAGGACATCGTCGAGCACCTGGTCGAGCTGAGGCTCGTCGACGTGATCGGTGTCGACCAGATCGGCCGCGTGCGCTACCGGTTCCACGACCTGGTGCAGCTTTTCGGTGCGGAGCAAGCGAAAGCCGAGGATCCAGAGGCGGTCACGACGGCGGTGTCGCGCACGCTCGCGACGTGGATGGCGCTCGTCGAGGCCGGCTCCGAGTGCCTGCCGCGCGTCACGCTGGGCCTGCGCCCTCAGCTGGAACTCGAAGTGGACGTCGACCCGGCACTCGCCGAGGAGGTCGAGGAAGACCCGACCGGCTGGCTGCGGTCCGAGACGGCGGCCGTCGTGCGTGCCGTCGAACGGGCCCACGACCTCGGGGTCGACGAGATCACCACGACCCTGATCACCTCACTGCTCTCGTCGCCGTTCGCGGCGCGCAACGAGTTCGGCGGCTGGCAGCGCACACACGAGGTGGCGCTGCGGTCCGCCCGCTCCCGCGGCAACCGGCGGGCGGAGGCGGTGCTGCTCGCCGGGCTCGGCCAGCTGCGCTACGAACAGGACGACTTCACCCTGGCGCTGGAGAACTTCCAGCAGGCCGCGATGTTCGCCGAGGAGGTCGGCGACCGGTCGACTCTCGCGGTCGCGCTCGTCGGCATGGGCACCGTGCGCCGCGACCTCGCCGAGTTCGACGAGGCACGCAAGCTGCTCGACCGTGCCGTCGAACTGGGCGACGCCG
The DNA here is from genome assembly GCF_030269605.1 of Lentzea sp. NBRC 105346. Lineage (GTDB taxonomy): Bacteria > Actinomycetota > Actinomycetes > Mycobacteriales > Pseudonocardiaceae > Lentzea. Next base: position 144,704 of record NZ_BSTQ01000003.1, on the reverse strand, counting down.
GTGTCGTCGCCGCCGCAAGCTACGGCGTCGGCGCCATCCACCGCGACCACGGCGACCTCCCCGCCGCCGTCGAGGCCTTCGACCGGTGCGTGCGGCTCTACCAGGAGCTCGGCGACCAGCGCGGCGCCGCCCTGGCGTTGCGTGGCCTGAGCCTGTGTCACCGGGCGACGGGCGAGTATGGCCAGGCGGTCGAACTGAGCCGGTCCGCGGAGGAGATCCTGCGCGAGGCCGGTGACGAGCTCGGCGCCACCTACGCCGCGCAGTCGCTCGCGAAAGCCTTGTTCCGCAACGGAACCGTGGCCGGTGTGGCGGAGTTGCTCGAAGCGTGCCTGGAGGTGTGCACGCGGCAGCACGACCGGTTCGGCGTCGCGCTGGTCACCCGTACCCAGGGCGAGTTCGCGCTGGCGCAAGGGGAACTGGACGAAGCGACGGCGTCGCTCACCGAGGCGTTGGGGCAGTGGACCGAGCTCGGGCTGCCGATCTGGCGGGCGCGGACGTTGCGCGACCTCGCGGCGGCCACGAACGACGACACGCGCTGGCAGGAGGCCGTGGCGCTGTTCACGGAGCTGGGCAGCCGGGAGACCACCGAACTCGCGGACATGACGCCCGCGAAGTGGGCGGAGGCGGTCAGGCGTTCGGCGTGACCCGGACGTCGCGCGCCGTCAGCGAGGCGCCGCACTCGGTGCACTCGACCTTGGCCTGCACGTCCCCGCCGCAGTCCTTGTGGTGCAACGAGAACTGCTCACCCTCGTCGGGCGCCATCCAGCGCTCACCCCACGTGCGCAGCGCGACGAGCACGGGGTAGAGGTCCAGGCCCTTCTCGGTCAGCCGGTACTCGTGCCGCGTGCGGCCCTCGTGCGCGTACGGCACGCGGCGCAGCACGCCCTCGTCGACCAGCACACCGAGCCGGTCGGCGAGCACGCTGCGCGAGATGTCCATCGCGGACTGGAAGTCCTCGAAGCGGCGCGTCCCGAGGAACACCTGCCGCAGGAGCAGCAGCATCCAGCGTTCGCCCAGCAGCGCCGCCGGACGGGCGACGGTGCAGGGCAGCTCGGCGAGTTGAGGGTGGCGCATGAACCCAAGAATACCCTTGCGTTCGAAAAACGAACCCAGCTAGAGTTCGGTTTCCGAACCCAGCTGGAGGTGTGTCGTGATCGTGAGGGAGCTCGACCGCACCACCGCGCCCGCCGCCGTCGAGGCGGTGTTCGCCGGACTGTCCTGGCGCAGCCGCTACCTGCGGTTTCACGCGCCGACGCCACGCCTGACGTCGGCCATGCGAACGGCGCTGTCCAACGTCGACGGTCACGACCACGCCGCGGTCGTGGCGGTGAAGAACAACCGGCCGATCGGCATCGCACGGCTCATCCGGACCGGGTGCGGCAGGGCCGACATCGCGGTCGCCGTCGTGGACGCGTGGCAGCGCCGCGGCGTGGGGCGCCGGCTGCTGACCGCGCTGGGCGACCTGGCCGCCCGGTTGCGCTGCACGGAGCTGACCGGCGAGGTGCTCCCGGAGAACGACGCGATGCTGCGGCTCGTCCGCCGCGCGTTCCCCGGCGTGCGGCTGACCAGGGAGGACGACGTCGTGCACGTCAGTTACCCGATCGGCTGGGCGACGGCCGCGCTCACCCACGAGGACCTGCTCAGGGACTTGCAGACGACTTATAGGTGACTTGTAGGCCGGTCCCGCAACCTTGTTCTCGTCAGGGAAGAAAGGAGCGGAGCCGGTGCTCATCAGTCGAGCCGAGATCATCGAACGGGCGGAGAGCTGGTTGCGGCGACCCGTCCCGTACGGCCAGCACAAGTTCCATGCGAACGAGTACGGCATCTATCGGGCGGACTGCTCCGGCTACGTCTCCATGGCTTGGGGGCTTCCCGGCAAACCGCCGGACCGGCACGGGGGGCTCGACACGGTCGGGCTGGCGGGGGTGAGCGTCGAGGTCGCCAAGGGGGAGTTGGCGCTCGGCGACGTGTTGATCAGGTCGGACGGCACGAGGGAGACACGGCACGTGGTGCTGTTCGCGGGGTGGGCGGACGAGGCGGGGGAGAAGTACTGGGGCTACGAGCAGGCCGGTGGGGCGTGCACCGCGCTGCGGCTCGTCAGCTACCCGTACGAGACCTCGTCCGAGCTTTACGTTCCGCGGCGATATGTGAACGTCGCGGAGTAGCACACCGGAGAGCGTCGGAGCGACCACTGGGGGTGTCGCTCCGGCGCTTTTCTGTTGACGGTGAAACGAGAATCGATCACCGGTCGATAGAACGGCAAGCTACAGAAATCTGACATCGAGGACGTAGGGTGACTGCATGAGGAACTGGGGGATGCTGGCCATCACCGCGGCGGCCATCACGTTCGGCTCGACGCTGGCGATGCCGGACGTCTCGGTGGCGGCTGCGGATCAGGGCGGGATCTGCGGCAACTACACCGAGAACCGCAAGATCAGCCGTGGCGAGATCCTGGCGCGCTCGCGCACGTGGCTCACCGCGCGCGTCCCCTACAGCCAGTCCCACTGCTTCACCAACAAGTACGGCGAGTACCGCACCGACTGCTCGGGCTTCATCTCGATGGCGTGGGGCCTGCGCTACTCCTACACGACGCACATCCTCGAGCAGGTCGCGCACAAGATCGACTGGTCGGACCTGCGTCCCGGCGACGCGCTGAACGACCGGCTCAACCACGTCGCGCTGTTCGTCGGCTGGGCCGACTCGGCCAAGACGCGCCCGATCGTCCGCGAGCAGGCCGGCCCGGACGGCACGAAGCCGGTGCAGCGCATCTGGTCCGCCGCGTACGCGCGCCAGTACACGCCGTTGCGCTACAACAACCTCCTCGAGGGCAGCTCCATCCCGGACGCCCCGGTCGTCACGCCGGATGCCGAGCCCCCGGCCGCGCTCGCGGGTTCGCAGCTGTCGAACACCGTCGCCGGCTCGCTGGACGTCTACGCCCGCGCCGCCGACGGCACGATCGTCCGCAACTTCCACAAGACGAGCCGCTGGAACGGCTGGCAGGCCGTCAGCACCGAGCGATTCGCCGACGACCCGGTCGCGCTGCTCAACCCGAACACCAAGCTCATCGAGGTCTACGCCCGCGGCCTGGACGGCAAGATCTACCAGCGCGCGGGTGACGGCGCGTGGCAGGCCCTCGGCTCCGAGGTCCTGGCGGGCGACCCCGTCGCCGTGTGGAACGGCACCGCGACCGAGATCTACGCCCGTGCCGTCGACGGCACGCTGCTGCGGTTCACGGACAAGTGGGCGCCGGTCGGTTCGCGTGCCATCCAGGGCAACCCCGGCGTCGTCTTCAACACCGAGACCAAGGCCGTCGAGGTCTACGCCCGGTCGGCGGACGACAAGCTGCTGCGCAGCGCGGGCTCGGACTGGCAGGTCGTCGGCGACCAGACGATCACCAGCGACCCGAGTGCGCTGTTCCACGTCGCGGGCAAGGCCGTCGAGGTCTACGCGCGCGGCGCCGACGGCTCGGTCCTGCAGGTCTCCGGCGCGAACTGGAAGTCGCTCGGCGGCAAGATCAAGGACAAGCCTTCGGCCGTCTACAACACCGAGACCGCCACCGTCGACATCGTCGCGTGGGGCGAGAGCGGCTTCGTCGAGTACCAGCGCGTCGGCGGCCCTTCGTGGACCAAGCTCGGCAGCGCGACCGTGTCGAAGGCGCCCGCCGTCGTGTACCACGCGCAGACCAGGACGCTCGAGGTATTCGCGCGGGACAACGACGGCAGGCAGGTTCGCCGCTTCTTCAAGGAGAAGGCGGGCTGGAGCCCGTGGTCGGTGCTCGGTGAGCAGGTGCTTGCCCGCTAGCAGTGCTACTTGCTCTGGGGGGAGCTTTCCCAGCGCCCAGCGCTGGGAAAGCTCCCCCCATAGCGTTTGTCAGCAGGTCGCGAGCACCTCGGCGACAGCCCGGTTGAGCTTGTCGAAGTCGCCTGCGATCGCGGTTTCGCGGAGCGTGCGGGCGGCCTCCTGGCACTTGGTGGCGTTGCCGACGGCGCCCTCGGCCTTCTTCTGCGCCTCTTCGGCCTTTCTGCGAGCGTCCTCGGCCGTCGCGAGATCGGCCTTGAGCTTCTTGGCGTCGTCGCCCGCCTTGGTGAGCTCCCGTGCCTGCGCCGACGACGTGTCGGCCAGCTCCCGGGAGTGGCTCTTCTCGTTGAAGTAGAGGCCGCCGAACGTCGCGGCCGCGGCGAGGAACAGGACCGCGACGATCGAGACGATCACCAGACCGGTCTTCTTCGGCTTCGGCGCGGGAGCCGGCTGGACCGGCGGCTGCTCCACGACCTGCGGCGGCAGGCCCGGCAGCTGGGCCACCGCGGGCTGCGGCGGGTACGGCTCGTATTCCGGGTACGCAGAAGTCGGGTCAGTCATTGAAATCCCCCCAGTTGACGCAGTTCGACGGGTTAATCCGCACGAATGCCCGAAACGTTACCGATGGCGGCGATCACCCGATCCCAGAATCGCGGCACATCCAGCTCCACCGCGACCTGCGCGTTCGGCTCCAGCCCGAGGTACCCGTCGAGATCGACCACGGTCGCGCCACGCGTGTGCGTGCCCGCGGTCTCGATCGCGACATGCGCGTCCACGCACCGCACCAGCGACGGGTCGATCACCCGCGCGACCGCGACCGGGTCGTGCAGCGGGGGAGCGTCGAACCCGAACAGCTCGCGGTAGGTCTTCGCGAAGAACGTCATCAGCTCCGCGCACGTCCGGCCCAACTCACCCAGCACCTCCAACCGGCCCAGCACATCCGGCGTCACGAGCGCCTGGTGCGTGACGTTCAACCCGCACATGGTCACCGGCACACCGGAGGAGAACACGATCTCCGCCGCCTCCGGGTCGACGTAGATGTTGGCCTCCGCGGCCGGCGTGATGTTGCCGCGTTCGGTGGACCCGCCCATCAGCACGATCTCGCCAATACCGTCAGCGCCGTACCGGCTGAGGAACAGCGCCACGTTCGTCAACGCGCCAGTGGCCACAATCGTCGCGGGCATAACGGAGCGCATCAGCTCCACGGCGTGCAGGTCGCTGAGACCAACGGTCGGATCCGAGAACGATGGTCCGTCCAAACCGGTGGAGCCGTGCACGTCGTCGGCGATCCGCAACGGCCGGACGAGCGGCCGCGCGCAGCCCGCGGCGATCGGGACGTCCGTGATGCCGGCGATCGTGCAGACGCGGCGCGCGTTGAGCGTGACCTTGTCGAGCGTCTGGTTGCCCGCGACGGTCGTGATCGCGCGCAGGTCGATCGCCGGATCGCCGGCCGCGAGCATGATCGCGATCGCGTCGTCGTGCCCCGGATCGCAGTCGAGCACCACAGGAGTCGGCATGCGATCAGTCTGGTGGCGTTCATGTCCGTGAAACAGCCGAAAACGTTTTCGAGAAGCTCTTGACGTGGTCAGGGCACCTCCGACTAGCGTGTGGAAACCGCTTACCGGGGAGGAAAGTGATGGCGGCTCGCAAGCGCTACGCGGTCGTGGGGACGGGCTCACGGGCGGAGCGGCACATCCACGCCATCGCCGTCGAGCACGCGGACACATGCGAGCTCGTCGCCTTCGCGGACGTCAACCACACCCGGATGGCCGTCCACAACGCGCGGCTCGCCGAACTCGGGGTCGAGCCGGTCCCGACCTACGACGCGGACGACTTCCTGAAGATGCTCGAGGACCAGCGGGTCGACGTTGTCGTGGTGACCACGGTGGACCGGCACCACATGACCTACATCGTCGAGGCACTCGACGCCGGTCGCGACGTGGTGACCGAGAAGCCGATGACGACGGACGTCCCCAGCGCGGGAAAGATCATGGACGCCGTGCACCGCAACGACGGCAACGTCACGGTCACGTTCAACTACCGCTACAACCCGATCCACGAACAGGTAAAGCAGCTCCTGAAAGACGGAGCGGTCGGCGAGATCGGGTCCGTGCACTTCGAGTGGCTGCTCGACACGCGGCACGGTGCGGACTACTTCCGCCGCTGGCACCGCGACAAGGCCAACTCCGGTGGACTCATGGTGCACAAGGCGACGCACCACTTCGACCTGCTGAACTGGTGGGTCGACTCCATCCCGGAGACCGTGTACGCGCACGGCCGCCTTTTCTTCTACGGCGAGGAGAACGGCAAGCGCCACGGGAACTGGCGTGATTACGACCGGGTCCACGGCAACGAAGCAGCCGCCGACGACCCGTTCGCGATGAAGCTCGAAGAGAACGAGTGGCTGCGCAAGCTGTACCTCGACGCCGAGCACGAGGACGGCTACCACCGCGACCAGAACCCGTTCGCGCCCGGTGTGTCCATTGAGGACGACATGTCCGTGATCGTGCGGTATGCCAGCGGCGCCAACCTGACCTACCACCTCACGGCGTACTCGCCGTGGGAGGGCTACCGGCTGATGGTCAACGGCAGCAAGGGAAGGCTGGAGCTGGAGGTCGTCGAGAACAGCTGGGTGTCCAGCCAGAACCCGACCGTGCACGGCGTCAACGCCAACCCCGAGGAGGGCTGGGCGACGCTCAGCGTGCAGCGCCTGTTCCACCAGCGCGAGTACATCCCGCTGGAGTACGACCGCGACGGGCACGGTGGCGCGGACAAGCGGATGGTCGACGCGCTGTACGGAACCGACCAGGAAGATCCACTCGGACGACGCGCAACGCACCACGACGGGGCGCTCTCCCTGCTCACGGGTTTCGCCGCCAACCGGAGCTTCGAGACGGGAGAGCCTGTCCGCGTGGTCGACGTCCTCGACCTTCGATAGAGGAGATGCCTTGAAGCTCTACAAAGTTGTGAGCTTGGTGCTGGGCACGACGCTCGTGGCGGCCGGGTGCGGAGGTGGTGATTCGGCGTCTGGCCCCGCGGAGATCAAGTTCGTCTGGTGGGGCAACGACGACCGCGCGAAGCTCACCAACGAGGCGGTGCAGCTCTTCCAGGAGCGCAACAAGGACATCAAGGTCACCACGTCGTTCCAGAACTTCCAGACGTACTTCGAGAAGCTCTCCACCGAGATCGCCGGCGGTAACGCGCCGGACGTGATCCAGATGGACTACCGCTACCTCAACGAGTACGCGGGCCGCAACGTGCTGCTGGACCTGACGCCGTACGTGGGCAAGCAGCTGCGCACCGCGGACTGGAACCAGGGCTTCGTCGGCAGCGGCAAGCTGAACGACAAGCAGGTCGCGCTTCCGTTGGCGCAGAACGCCACGACGATCGTCTACGACCCCAAGCTTTTCGCGGACGCGGGTGTGGCGGAGCCGAAGATCGGCTGGTCGTGGGCCGACTACAAGGACGCCGCGGGCAAGATCCAGGCCAAGAGCGACAACAAGATCGCGGGTTCGACGGACTTCGGCGGCACCGAGGACGTCTTCGAGACGTGGCTGCGCCAGCACGGCAAGAAGCTGTACGAGGACAACGGGAAGCTCGGCTACACCAAGGCCGACCTGAAGGCGTTCTGGCAGCTTTCCAAGGACTTCCGTGACGCGAAGGCGACTACGTCGGCGGAGCTGGTGACGACGTTGAACGCGGGTGCCGAGCAGACTCCGTTGGGTAAGAAGTTGTCGGCGTCCGAGCACAGTTACGACAGTCTGTTCGGCGGGTACGACAAGGTGCGGCCGGGTGAGCTGAAGCTCGGGCCGTATCCCAGTGACAGCAAGGACAAGCTCGGTTCGTACCGCAAGCCGTCGCAGCTGATCAGTGTCTCGTCGCGGACCAAGAACAAGGACGCGGCGGTCAAGCTCGTCGACTTCCTGCTCAACGACCCGGACGCGGGGAAGATCCTCGGCGCCAACCGCGGCCTGCCGGCCAACCTGAAGATCCGTGACCAGGTGGCGCAGAACCTCACCGGCGTCAACAAGGCGATCTTCGAGTACGAGAAGTCGGTCGACGCGAGCCTCGGCGACGCGCCGCCCGCGCCGCCGAAGGGCGACGGCGCGATCTACAAGCTGATGCAGCGCAAGCACGAGGAGGTCGTGTTCGGCAAGACGTCGCTCGACCAGGCCGTCGAGGACTTCTTCTCCGAAGCCGAACGGGTCCTGTCGTAGTGGTGCTCGCCGAGCGGGTCACCCCCGCGCCGGTGAGGTCGGCCGCCGAGGGCGCGCCCCCTCGGCGGCCAACCCGATCGCAGGGTGTGGCCTACCTGTTCCTCGGGCCGTGGCTGCTCGGCGCGATCGGGCTGACCGTCGCGCCGATGGTCGTGTCGCTGTACCTGTCGTTCACCGACTACGACCTGTTCAACACGCCGAACTGGGTCGGGTTCGACAACTACGCGAAGCTCTTCGGCGACGACCCCCGCTATCTGAAGTCGGTCGGCGTGACGCTGCGGTACGTCGTGGTGTCCGTGCCGTTGAAGCTGGTGCTGGCACTGGCCGTGGCGTTGCTGCTGAACTCGTTGCGCGGCAAGGGACAGGCGTTCTTCCGATCGGCGTTCTACGCCCCGTCGCTGCTGGGTGCCAGCGTCGGCCTGGCCCTGGCGTGGCGCGCGATCTTCGACACCTGGATCGACACGCCGGACACGGCGCTGACGACGATCGTGCTGCTGTCGGCGTGGCAGTTCGGTGCGCCGATGGTGATCTTCCTGGCCGGGCTGCAGCAGATCCCGCGCGACATGCTCGACGCCGCCGCGGTCGACGGCGCGGGCTGGTGGCGGCGGCTGTTCAGCATCATCCTGCCGATGCTGTCGCCGGTGCTGTTCTTCAACCTGGTGCTGGAGACGATCCACGCGTTCCAGGCGTTCACGCAGGCGTTCATCGTCAGCGGCGGACGTGGTGGACCGGCGGACTCCACGTTGTTCTACACGCTGTACCTGTACGAGCGCGGCTTCACCGAGTTCCGGATGGGGTCGGCGTCGGCGATGGCGTGGGTGCTGCTGGTGGTGATCGCGGTGGTCACCGCGGTGCTGTTCCGGACTTCGCGGTACTGGGTCTTCTACGGGGACGAACGATGAAGCGCGCCGTGGTCATCACCATCAGCGTCGTGTCGCTGGCGCTGGTGCTCTATCCGATCGTGTGGCTGATCAGCGCGTCGTTCACGCCCGTCGAGGACCTGGTCGCGCACATGCGGCAGTTGTTCCCAGGCGGCATCACCAGCGATGGGTACTCGCAGGCGTTCGATGGTGTCGGCGGGTCGTCGTTCTGGACGTTCCTGACGAACTCGCTGATCGTCTCGGGCGGCGCGGTCGTCGGCAACGTCGTGTCGTGCTCGCTCGCCGCGTACGCGTTCGCGCGCCTGAAGTTCCGGCTCTCCGGCCCGCTCTTCGCGTTCTCGCTGCTGACGATCATGTTGCCCGCGCACGTCACGCTGATCCCGCAGTACGTGGTGTTCCAGCAGCTCGGGCTGGTGGACACGTTCGTGCCGCTGATCCTGCCGAAGCTGCTGGCGACGGACGCGTTCTTCGTGTTCCTCATGGTCCAGTTCATGCGCGGCATCCCATACGAGCTGGACGAGGCCGCGCGCATCGACGGCTGCGGCCCGATCCGCAACTTCCGGTACGTGGTGCTGCCGCTGTCGCAGCCCGCGCTCGTGACGACCGCGATCTTCACGTTCATCTGGACGTGGAACGACTTCTTCTCCCAGCTGATCTACCTGTCCAGCACGGAGAAGTACACGATCCCGCTGGGGCTGCGGCTGTTCATCGACCAGACCAGTTCGTCGTCCTACGGCGCGATGTTCGCGATGTCGGTGTTGTCGCTCGTGCCGATCGGGCTGTTCTTCCTGGCGTTCCAGCGGTTCCTGGTCGCGGGCGTCGCAACGACGGGACTGAAGGGGTGACGGTCCGCGAGCGGTTCGAGGACTTCGCGGACTGCCTGCTCGTCGGGCTTTTCGTAACCCTGACGGCTCTGCCGGTCGTCACCGCGCCCTCCGGGTTCGCCGCCGCGTGCCGGGTGCTGGCGTCCGGCGTCCCACCGCGACTGTTCTTCCGGGAGCTGCGCGACCGCTGGCGTTCCCCGGCCGACGAGCTGCTGGCGGGCTTCGTCTTCGGTGGACTGACGCTGTTCCTCGCACTGGACGTCGGGCTCGCGCTGACCGTGCTGCCGGGCTCGTGGTTGCTCCGGCTGGCCGTGGTGATCGTCTGTGTGGCGGCCGGGGCCCTGCTGCTCGCGGTCGCGGCGCGAGCGGGTGTTTCCCGTATCTCTTGGCGAGCGGCATTGCAATGGAAGACCCCCAAGCCGATGCTGATGGCCGTGCTGGTCGTGGCAGGAGTACTGGTCTGGACGTTGCCGCCGATCGCTTTGGTGATCGGCGGACCGGTCGCGTTCGCGGCGGCGGTGGTCGACAAGTGAGGGTCGCGCTGGTCGGTGCCCGCGGACACGGCGCGCGGCACGTGGAGAACTTGGTGCGGCTCGGCCGTACGGGCCAGGTCACCTTCATCGGCGTGTGCGACGTGGCCGCGGTGGACGTGCCGGTGCCGGTGTACCCGACGCTCGAGGCGTTGCTCGCCGAGCAGCACCCGGAGATCGTGCTGGTCTCCTCGCCCCCGCACACCCACCGCGACCTGGTGCTCGGCGCGTTCGAGGCCGGCTGCGACGTGCTCGTCGAGAAGCCGGCGCTGCTCAACCGCGCGGACTTCGCCGAGGTCAGCGCGGTCGCGGCGGAGCAGGGCCTGGTGTGCCAGGTCGGCTTCCAGTCGCAGGGCAAGGGCGCGTTCCGCAAGCTGTGCGAGCTGATCGGGTCCGGCGCGCTCGGCGACATCCACGGCATCGGCGTGGTCGGCCGCTGGGTGCGCTCCGACGCCTACTACCACCGCGCCGAGTGGGCCGGCACGCAGGGACCGGACGGCACGCTGGTCAACCCGTTCGCGCACGGCGTGCAGAACGCTTTGCTGCTCGCGGGCATCGAGGACCGCGACGACCTGGGGATCGAGCTCGAACTGTTCCGCTGCCGCGCCTGGAACACCGCCGACGACACGTCGTGTGTACGCATCACCGCCGACGGCGCCCCGCAGATCGTCGCGGCCACCACGGTGTGCGCACAGGAGTCGCAGCCGCCGTACGTGCTCGTGCACGGCAGCCTCGGGCGGGCGGTGTACTGGTACGACGAGGACCGGCTCGAGGTCAACGACCACGTCATGCACGTGCCGCCGCCGGTGGATCTGCTGGTCAACCTGATCGAGCACCGCGAGCGCGGCGTGCCGCTGCTGTCGCCGCTGGCCTCGACGCGCGCGTTCACCGCAGTGGTGCAGGCCGTGGGGCGGGCGAAGGTGCCGCTGGTCGAGGCGCGTCGCGACGGCGACCGCGTGGTGCTCGACGGGATCGACGACATCGTGGTCCGGGCGGCCGAGAAGCTGGCGACGTTCGCGGAGCTCGGCGCGCCCTGGACGCGTTAGCCTGATCCGGTGCTCGGACCTGCGGACCCGCTGCCGCACGTGCCGCGGCGCGTGCTGGTCGCGGGCAACACCGGTGCCGGGAAGTCGACCCTGTCCCGGCGGATCTCCGACGTGCTCGGCCTGCGTTACGTCGAGCTGGACGCCCTGTACCACGGTCCACAGTGGACACCCCGCCCGTCGTTCGAGGCCGACGTGCTGGCGTTCACCAGCGGTCCCCGCTGGGTGACGGAGTGGCAGTACAAGCAGGTGCGCCCGTTGTTGCTCGAACGAGCGGACACACTGGTGTGGCTGGACCACACACTGCTCGCCGTCATGCGCCGCCTGCTGATGCGGACCGTCCGGCGCCGCGCGGCCCGCGCGGAACTGTGGAACGGTAACTCCGAGCCGCCGCTGTGGACCGTGTTCACCGACCCCGAACACCTGCTCCGGTGGGGGTGGAAGGGATACGGCCGCAACCGCCGCCGGGTGCGGGCGGTGCAGGAGCGGATCGTCGTGGTCCGGTTGCGCGGCCAGCGGCAGGTGGAAAAGTGGCTGTCCGGCCCGCTGAGCGTCGTGGCCGGGGAGGAGCGTGCGCGATGAGTCCTGCGGCACTGGTGCTCGGTGGAACGGGCATGCTGGCGTTCTGCGCCGCGGAGCTGTCCAACCGGGGCTGGCACGTGGTGCTGCCGTCCCGCCGCGCCCCGCTGATGCCCGACGACGGGCCAGGCCGGGCCGCCCGTGCCGCGGTGCAAACCGGGCATCGCCCGACTTGGGTGCGAGCCGAGTGGGCCAACCCCGCGACGCTGGCCGAGGACGCCGGGTTCGCCCTCGGCCGACCGGCCGAGCTGCTGGTCGCGTGGGTGGACGCCGACTACCGCCAGACCGTGCTGCGGGCCGTCGAACCGCTGCTCGCGCCGCACGCCCCGGTCGTCGAGGTGCACGCCGCGGCGCCGGTGCCCGACCCGGTGCTCGACGGTCATCCCACGCAGCAGGTGCTGCTCGGCCACTTCGCGCACGACGCGAACCGCCGGATCTCGGCGGGCGTGCTGGAGGCGGTCGAACGCGCACTGGCCGGGCGGGCGCCGTCGTTGCACCGCGTCGACGAGTACTCGTACCGCTAGCGGTCCTTGTAGATCTTCGCCCGGCCCAGCTCGAAGCACGGCTTCAGCCCGGCCAGCTCCACGATCTGGCAGACGACGAAGTCCAGGCCCAGCAGGTCCTTGACCTTCGTCTTGTAGGTGAACTGGAACTCACCGACCTCGGGCGGTGCGATCTCGGCGATCGCCCGGATGTCCGGCGTGAGGTCGACCACGACCTTGCCGGCGTCGTTGACCAGAACCCACTTGTAGTCCTCGACGTTGGGCTGCGTGTAGCCCTGCGTGAAGTGACCGGTGATCTTGGTCTGGTCGTCGGTGGTGTCCTCGAAGTCGACCTCGCCCTCGACCACGTACGTGGGCACGTGGAGGAGGTCCTGCGCGAACGACGCGGACGCTTCGACAGGGGTGGCGGCGTGGGCGGGTGCGGTGACCGTGGCGGCGATCAAGATCGCCGTGAGCAGGCGAATCAACATTCTTCGTTCGTACCGCGCCTCGTTTGAGCCCGCTCGACCCCAACTGTCGCCCGTTTGGGTTACTCTGCCCGCGCTCACTTCACCTGGGGGAAAACATGGAGCACTTCAGACCCGTGCGCGGCATCGGCCTGGCCGCCTCGGTCCTCATCGGACTCGTCGCCGTCGCGAACATCGTCAACACCGCGACCGACTGGTGGAGCTACACGGCGCTGCGCGACTACCAGGACGGCAACGCGACCATCGCGGACCTCGAGCAGGTCGATGCGGTCACCGCGCTCGTCACCGTGCCGATGCTGTTGCTGCAGCTCGCGGCCGGTGTCGTGTTCATCGTCTGGCTGTACCGCGCGCGCATCAACGCCGAGCGCCTCACCTATGCCACCGAGCACCGCCGTAGCCGCGTCTGGGTGTGGCTGGGCTGGTTCGTGCCGATCGTGAACTTCTGGTTCCCGAAGCAGATCGTCGACGATGTCTGGCGGGCCAGTGATCCCCGCCAGCAGACGGTGCCGTTGCAGGACCGGCGGCGCGCCGGTCTGACGACCGTCTGGTGGGCGGCTTTCCTGGTGACGCAGTGGCTCGACCGGATCTACACCCGCATCTACCTGCGCGAGGAGCTCACCCCCGACCTGTTGCAGACCGCGGCGGTCGTCTCCAGCGTGGGCACGGTCAGCGGGCTGGTGGCGGCACTGCTCGGCGTGCAGGTCGTGGTGCGGATCTCGGACTTCCAGACGGTCCCGTTCACGCCGCCGCCGACGGTGCCCGAGACGCAGCACGACTACCAGGACTACAGCTGATGCGCCGCCTCGCCGCCGCCACGTCGGTCCTCATCGGACTGTTCTGCCTCAGCGAAGTCCTGTGGGTCGGCTACCTCTGGGCGGGCGTCGACCCGAGCAAGTCGTCGGGTGTTCTGGTCATTTCGCTGGCGCTGGTGCAGGTGACCGCGGGTGTCTCGTTCGTCTGGTGGACACAGGACGCACGGCACAACGTCGCCACCGCGCACCACCGGTACCACCGGGCATGGATCTGGTGGGGCTGGCTGGTGCCCGTCGTGTGGTTCTGGATCCCGAAGCGGATCATCGACGACATCTGGCGCGCGTCCGACCCGACCGGGAGCCGGCGTCTCGTGACCTGGTGGTGGACGGCATGGATCGTCCTCTACCTGCCGCCGGTCGTAGACCTGGTGTTCGAGTCCAACCGGCCGGGGGACTTGACGGGGATCGCGTGGATCAACACCGCCGGGCTGGTCATCATGATCGTGGCCGCGGTGCTCGCGATCAAGGTCGTCTGGCGGATCACCGCGATGCAGACGGCTAGGAGTGAAGCCCCCGCACCAGCGGTGTGACCGGCTCGACCAAGGTGGCCGCGAGCAGGCGACTCAACATTCCCCGTTCGTACCGCGTCTGATCGGTGTTCGGACGATCTTTGTACGGTTCTTGGGGGGAACATGGAGCACTTCAGACCTGTCCGCGGCTTAGCCCTGGCCGCGTCGGTCCTCATCGGACTCGTCGCGCTCGCGCAGATCGGCGAGGCGGCGGTGGACTGGACGATCTACACGACGGTCCGCGACTACCGGGCCGGGACGGCGACGATCGCGGACATCCGCGACCTCGGCCCGCTCGACACCCTGGTCGGCTTCCCGTTGCTGGTTCTGCAGGGCGCCGCCGCGGCCCTGTTCATCACCTGGATGTACCGCGCTCGCGTCAACGCCGAGCGCCTGACCTACGTCCAGGAGCACCGCCGCTCCCGCGGCTGGGTGATCGGGGCCTGGTTCGTGCCGTTCGCGAACCTCGTGCTGCCCAAGCAGATCGCCGACGACATCTGGCGTGCCAATGATCCTCTGCAGCAGACCGTGCCGCTGCAGCAGCGGACGCGGCACCCGCTGGTCACCGCGTGGTGGGGCACCTTCGTGCCCGCCGTGATCTTCGGCGTGATCTACGTCAACTACACCCAGAACGGCCAGCTCAGCACGGGGTCGTTCCTGCGGGCGGCGGTGTTCTCGACGTTGTCGGCGGTGCTCGGCATCGCGGCCGCCGTGCTCGGTGTGCGGATGGTGCGGCGGATCACCGCCATGCAGTCCTGTCCCGGCAGCCCGGCTACGAGTGAAGGCCCCGCACCAGCAGCATGACCGACTCGCGCACCTGTTCGCGGCTGCGTTCGGGCTGGAACACCTGCCAGTCCAGGGCGATCACCAGCAACGTCCCGAACAACGCCGCGGACGCGGTGCCGACCTCGACACCGGCGGGGAGGCGGCCCTCGTCGGAGAGCCGCTTCATCTGACCCTTCACGATCGACACGATGTCGTCCCGCAGCAGGGACAACGTGCCGTGCCACTGACCCGGCGTCCGCCACAGCTCCGACACGAGGAGCTGGCCGAACGCCGGGTACTCGGCCCAGAAGCCGAGCATCTCGTCGACCAGGTTCTCCAGCGAGTCCTCCGCCGAGCGCAGCCGCGTCGCGAGGATCTCCACCCCGTGCCGCAGCAGCGCCTCGACCAGCGCGTCCTTCGACGCGAAGTTGTAGTAGATGGTGCCCTTGGCGACACCCGCCTCGGCGGCGATCTCGTCCACGGTGACCGACGCGGCGCCCCGCTCGCCGACCAGCTTCAACGCCGCGTCGAAGAGCTTCTGCTTGGTCGCCGTCGTCCGCGCGCTCACAGCACCAGCTCCGGCTTGAGCCGGGACGGTGTCCACACCCGCTGCTTGTAGGCCGCCACGGACGACAAGGCTAGGGCCCCGACCAGCCACGCGACCAGGATCAGCACGTCGTGTCCGACGACGCTCAGGTCGCCGCCGTACATCAGGTGCCGCAGGCCGTCGACCGCGTAACCCATCGGCAGGCCGAAGTGCAGCGGGTACAGCGGCACGGGGATCGTCTGCCACGGGAACGTGCCGCCCGCGCTGACCAGCTGCAGGATCAGCAGGATCAGGCCGAGGAACTTGCCCACCGCGCCGAACGCGGCGTTCAACGCGTGCAGGATCGCCACGAACGTCAGCGACATCAGCCCGAGGAACAGGAACGTCAGCAGCGGGTTCGACGGCTCGATGTCCACGATCATGGTGACCACCGCGAACATCACCACGACCTGGGCGATGCCCAGCAGTGCCGCGGGCAGCCAGCCACCGAGCGCGATGCGCGCCGCGTTCTGGCCGGCCGCGAGCGCTCGCCGGGACAACGGACGCAGCAGCAGGAACAGCACGAACGCGCCGATCCACGTGGCGAGGCCGAGGAAGAACGGGGCCAGGCCGGCGCCGTAGGTCGCCGCCTTCGACTGCGACAGGCCGCGCACCGCCACCGGGTCGCCGATCGTCTGCGCGGTCGCCAGGCGGGTCGGGTCGTCCGGGTTCGGGATGCCGTTCACGCCACCGGTGAGGCCGTCGCGCAGCTTCGCGCTGCCGTCCGCGACCTGGACGGCGCCGTCGCGGACCTGCTTCTGCCCGTCGACCGCGGTCCGTTCGCCGTCCCGCAGCTGTGCCGCGCCCTGGGCCAGCTTCGTCGCACCCTCGTCCGCGCGGGCGATGCCATCGGCCAGTGCGGGCATCGCGGCCGCGAGCTGCTCGTTGCCGTCGGCGACCTGGTCCGCGCCGTTCGCCAGCGCCCGCAGGCTGCTCGCGCCGCCCTGGACCTTCGCATTGGTGTCGTCGATCGGCTTGCGCACCTGTCCGAGGGACGACATCACCTGCTGGATCTGCTGTTCGGTGAAGCCCAGCAGCCGCAGCTTCGCGGCGACGTCACCGTTGATCTGGTCGAGCGCGCCGACGAACTGCTGCGCCTTGGCCGCGTACTCCTCGGCCGTGCGCGCCGCGGTCTCGTTGCCGTCCGCGACCTTGCGCGAACCATCGGCCAGCTGCCTGGTCTTCGCGGGCAGGTCGCGCGTCTTCTCGTGCATCTCGTGCAGGCCGGGGGCGAGCTGGTTCAGGCCGTCGGACAGCTGCTGAGCACCTTCGAGCAGCTTCTCCTGGCCGCCCACCAGCTTGTTCTCGCCGTCACGCACCTGCGCCGAGCCGTCCGCGAGCTTCGTGGCGCCGTCAGCGGCCTCCGCGGTCTTCTCGCGGATCGTGGAGAACCCGAGCAGCAGCTTGTCCGCCGCCTCCTTCGACACCTTCGTGGACACCGCGCGCCGCACCTCGGACACCACCTGGTTGGCGATCGTGCTGCCGAGGTAGTTGTTGGCGTCGTTGGTCGTCAGCGTGAGAACCCCTTGCCGCGGCTTGAAGTCCGCGGGGGACTGCAGCGCCTCGGAGAAGTCCGCGGGCAGCGTGAGGGCGAAGATGTACTTGCCCTTGCGCACGCCCTCGTCCGCGTTGTCGACCTGTTCCCACTTGAACTTGTTGCCGTCGAGGAGCTCCTTCGCGACGTCCTCGCCGGCGTGCAGGTCCTTGAAACCCTTGTCCTGCACGATGAGCGCGGCCGGGACGTGCTTGAGGTTGGCGTACGGGTCCTTGTTGGCGTACAGGTAGAGCGAGGCGTACAGCAGCGGGACCAGCGCGAGCGCCAGCACCGCCAGCTTGGGCAGCGTGCCGGACGTGACCCGGCGCAGTTCGTTGAGTGCCAGCCGGAAGGCGTTCACAGAGCGTTCTCCTCACCAAGGCGCGCGGCCGGGATGTCCAGCACCGAGGCCGAAGTGTTCGAGCACAGCGCGACGACGGACCGGTCCTCGGTCACGTGCTGCTGCGCGAGCTTCAGCCATTCGCGCGGGTCGGGGTGGTAGCGGTCGGGGCAGTCCAGGACGAGCGTCGTGACGCCGGGACGCGTCGAGCCGAGCTCGAGCATCACCGCGCACCGCACGGACGGCGGCACGTGCTCGAACCGCGTGCGGGCGTGCTCGTCGAAAGATCGTTCGGCCAGCCAGTCGTGCACGGCCTTGCGGCCGGAGGGCAGCTTGCACATCGCCAGCTCCTCGCCGACGACGGCGGCGAGCGTGAGCGCGGCCTCCGGCTCGTTGACCTCGGGCGCGTCCACCAGCACGACCTCCCTGCGCAGCGTCTTCGCGTCGGGGGAGACCGTGCCGGTGCTGGGGTTCATGCGGCCGGAGAGGACGAGGCCGAGCGCGGTGTGGCCGGTGCCGGGATCACCGGTGACCAGGGTGAGCGCGCCCTTCTTCACGAGCAGCGAGGTCGGCTTGAGCAGGGGACCATGAGCCCCGTTGACGCCGACGCGCACCGCCTGGATGTCCACCGTTCACCCTCCGTTTGAACTGACTGGTCAGTTCAAATTGTGGCGCAGGCTCGGCTCGTTGGCAACCCGGACAAACGGCTACCGAAGCCCCGAAGCGGGACGCACTTCCCAGACGGTCCACAGCGGGCGGTAGCCCTGCCGCGGCCAGAACACCGACGAGAGTGGGTTCGGCGGGTTGTAGTAGAGGTAGGTGCCGACCACGCCCATCCGGTGCAGCTCCTGGTGCGCGTACGCCATCAGCTGCTGGCCGATGCCCGAGCCGCGCGCGCCGGGCAGCACGGAGACGCAGTTCACGTAGCCCCAGCGGCCGTGCGGCAGCCGGATCGACGCGGCCGTGCCGGGCTCGGACGGGACGATCGCGCACTCGGCCATCGCGACCGGGATGCCGTCGCGTTCGGCGAGCCACACCGGGCTCGCAGCGGCCAGCCGTTCGCCCATGGTCCGGCGCTTCAACGCCGGCGCCTCGTCGCGCATCACCGTGGAGCCGACGAACGACGAGTAGCGCAGTTCCTCCAGCGACAGCTCGACTACCGCTTCGAGATCCGCGGGCGTGGCGCGGCGGATGGTCAGCGTGGTGCGCGGGCGCGCCGGCGGTGGCGCGATGCGGACCCCCAGCACGGACAGCGGCACCATGCCGTGACCGAGGAACACACGGGTCGCCTCGGCGTCGCGGCTCGGCCAGTGCACGACGCACGACGAGTCCGGATCGCCCGAGTCCAGGGCGTCCATCCGCTGCCGCCACACGCGGACGAGCGCCTCCATCCCGGCACCGCCGGCGTCGCCGACCAGCGGGACGAGCTCCCACACCTCGGCCGCGGACCACAGGCGGGTGACCGACTGCGGCGGGTACACCTGGTGGCTGAGCAGAGCGGCCACGCGTCCGCCGTCCGGCAGCGCCGCGGTGATCACGTCACCCTCGGGCGGCTCGACGGCGGGCGGGAGCAACGGGTCGAGGGAAGCGAACCGCGCCGACTGTGCGGCGACCAGCCCTCGTGCCGTGGACATGCGGGCCAGACTAAGGCCTGCGGCGCGTCCGGAAGATCGCGGTGCCGGGGAAGAGCTTGCCGCGCAAGGGGCTCCACTGGCCCCAGTTGCGGGTGTGCCCCGCGGGCCACTCGGGTTCGACCAGGTCGATCAACTCCAGGCCCGCCGCGTGCAGCTGCCGGACGTAGTCGCCGAGCGTCCGGTGATGTTCGACATACGTCGCGCGGCCGTCGTCGTCGACCTCTACATAGGGCGTGCGGTCGAAGTACGACTGGGTGACCGTGAGGCCGTTCGGGCCGGGGTCGTCGGGGAAGATCCACCGCATCGGATGGGTGACCGCGAACACCCACGGCGCGCCGGGCCGCAGCACGCGGGCGACCTCGGTCATGACCACGCCCGAGTCGGCCACGAACGGCACCGCGCCGAACGCCGAACAGGCCGCGTCGAAACTGTTGTCGGCGAAGGGGAGTTGGTCCGCGCTCGCCTGGACCAGCGGAACTGAGACGCCCGTCTCGGCGTTGTGCGCACGTGCGTGGCGCAGCATGCCCGCGGAGATGTCGAATGCGACGACTTTCGCATTTTGTTTCGTGAGCCAACGCGCACAGGGCGCGGAACCGCATCCGACCTCGAGGATGCGCTGACCTGCGACGTTGCCTAGGAATTTCACGTTCTCCTCGCGCACGCCCTCCGGGCACCAGACGAAGTCGGCCTTGCCGAGGAACTCTCCGTGGGTAGCGTGGTAGTCGTCCGCGTCCGCGTCCCACCAGATCCGGTTCGCCGCCCGCGACTCGGCGGCGTCGGCGCCGCGCTGCACGATCCCGGTCGTGCCGAGGGTCGCCTCGGCGCTGACGTGCTGGTTGTGCACACTGCTCCTAACAGGGGGCCGGTTTGCTCACGCTGCGCGCAGCCGCGTACGATACCGCCCGCGTAGTGGGTTAGTGCTGCCCATGATCCAGAACTGCCGGATTTGAGTTCGCTGCGACGCTGCGCGCGCACCACTACCAGCCAATAATGCCAATCCGTACCGGAGCCACCTACCTAATGTCCACCGACACCACCACTGTCCCCGTTGCAGCTGCGCCCAAGCAGGTCGCGATCAACGACATCGGGACGGAGGAGGACTTCCTCGCAGCTATCGACAAGACGATCAAGTACTTCAACGACGGCGACATCGTTGAGGGCACCATCGTCAAGGTCGACCGGGACGAGGTCCTGCTCGACATCGGCTACAAGACCGAGGGCGTCATCCCCTCGCGCGAACTGTCGATCAAGCACGACGTCGATCCCGCCGAGGTTGTCAGCGTCGGTGACGAGGTCGAGGCCCTTGTTCTCCAGAAGGAGGACAAGGAAGGCCGCCTGATCCTGTCGAAGAAGCGCGCCCAGTACGAGCGCGCCTGGGGCACCATCGAGGCCCTCAAGGAGAAGGACGAGCCGGTCCGCGGCACGGTCATCGAGGTCGTCAAGGGTGGTCTCATCCTCGACATCGGCCTCCGCGGCTTCCTCCCCGCCTCGCTCGTCGAGATGCGTCGCGTCCGCGACCTCCAGCCGTACGTCGGCCGCGAGCTCGAGGCGAAGATCATCGAGCTGGACAAGAACCGCAACAACGTGGTCCTGTCCCGCCGCGCGTGGCTGGAGCAGACCCAGTCCGAGGTCCGCAGCGAGTTCCTCAACCAGCTGCAGAAGGGCCAGGTCCGCAAGGGCGTCGTGTCCTCGATCGTCAACTTCGGTGCCTTCGTGGACCTGGGTGGCGTCGACGGTCTCGTCCACGTCTCGGAGCTGTCCTGGAAGCACATCGACCACCCGTCCGAGGTCGTCGAGGTCGGCCAGGAGGTCACGGTCGAGGTCCTCGACGTCGACATGGAGCGCGAGCGCGTCTCCCTGTCGCTGAAGGCGACCCAGGAAGACCCGTGGCGCCAGTTCGCCCGCACCCACGCGATCGGCCAGATCGTGCCGGGCAAGGTCACCAAGCTGGTTCCGTTCGGTGCGTTCGTCCGCGTGGACGAGGGCATCGAGGGCCTGGTCCACATCTCCGAGCTGGCCGAGCGCCACGTCGAGATCCCGGAGCAGGTCGTCCAGGTCGGCGACGACGTCATGGTCAAGGTCATCGACATCGACCTCGACCGCCGTCGCATCTCGCTGTCGCTCAAGCAGGCCAACGAGGGCTTCACGGTCGACACCGAGTTCGACCCGACCCAGTACGGCATGGCCGCCGAGTACGACGACCAGGGCAACTACATCTACCCCGAGGGCTTCGACCCGGAGACCCAGGAGTGGCAGGAGGGCTACGACAAGCAGCGCGAGGAGTGGGAGCGGCAGTACGCCGAGGCTCACACGCGCTACGAGGCCCACATGAAGCAGATCAAGAAGGCCGCCGAGGCCGAGGAGGAGGCGTCCGCCGAGGGTGCGGGCAACTACACCTCGGGTGGCGACGCCGGCTCGACCTCGGTCGGCGCTCCGGCGCAGTCCGGTGGCACGCTGGCCTCCGACGAGCAGCTCGCGGCTCTGCGCGAGAAGCTGTCGGGCGGCATGTGAGTTTGTAGCTGACTGAAAGGGCCCTGTCCTCGGACAGGGCCCTTTTGGTTTGCCGGGGTCACGACCCCGCCGGGATCCGGTCGAGCAGTGCGAGGTTCTCCGCTTCCCGCGGCCGTTGCCCGCTGGCCCGGTGCAGTTCGAGCGCCGTCGTCACGTGGGCGCGCGCCCGATCGGCCCACCCGGCGGTGAGACAGGCCTCGGCGAGCGCGTGGTGTGCGCTGCCCAACTCGAGCCGCCAACCGTGCTTCTCGCTCATGTCGATGGCTTCCTGGGCGTGCGACAGGGCAGCGGCGGTATCACCGGACTCGAGCCGGATCCGGCTGAGCGCGATCAGCGCCTCGATGCACCCAGGCGGGAAGTCCTTGGACCGGGCGATCTCCAGCGCATCGAGCTCCTGCCGCAATGCCTCGTCCAGCTGCCCGCGCCGGAACGACGCCAGCGCGAGCCCATGCACGGCAACACATTCCCAGTGCGGCACGAGCTCTCGCAGCTCGTCCCGTGCCCGCTCCAGCAGGCGGACCGCCTCGTCGACGTCGCCGGCGTCCAGCAGCACCCGGCCGAGGTAGGCACGCTGGAGCTCGCCGGACTCCTTGTTCCCGCACCGGTCGTGCAGGTCGACGCAGGCGGCCAGGTCTCGCCGTGCGTCGTCGAGCCGGCCCATCTCGTGGAACGCCCACCCGCGCGCGGCGAACGCGTGGGCCTGTAGCTGCAGGTCCCGCTGCGTGGTGGGCGTGGCCAGCGACCGGTCGGCGGTCGCCACGGTCCAGTCGAGCCGGCCGAGACCCATCTGGCAGTCGAACAGGGCGTTGAGCGCGGCGATCTCGAGGTCCTCGCGGCCGTGCTCACGTGCGTGGTCCAGCGCTTGTCCGGCTTGGTCGGCGGCGAGGTCGAGGCGGCAGTTGGCGCGGTACACGAGCGAGACGTCGAGGCGCATCTCGGCGGCCGCGTCCAGGTCCTGTTCCCACAGCCGCACGGCGGTGAGCGAGTGGTCGAGCGCGTCGTCGAGCCGTTCCATCGAGAGACAGGCCCGGCCGAGCGAGCGGTGCATCAGGGCTTCCGCGGCCGGGTCCGCGAGTTTGCGCGCGGCCGCGAGCCCCACCTCGGCGACGGCGAGCCAGTCACCGGTGTGCCTTTGCAGCCAGAAGAAGCCGCGCAGCGCGTCGACCAGGTGCACGCACAGCACGTGCTCGCCGTGCTCGTGTGCCCATACCGCCGCGGCGACGACGTTGTCCTGTTCCGCGCTCAGCCAGTCCAGGGCCGCCGGCGCCGTGGTGAACTCCCGTCCCGGCACCGTGTGGAACGGCCGGGGCGTGATCCGCCGGACGGCGCTCAGTGCGGCGGTCGCGGCGTCGGCGCTGTGCACGTAGAACTCGAGCAGGCCGGTGACCACCGAGGTGTCGATCGGGCCGCCGACGTTGCGCACGTACAGCTTGACCAGGTCGTGCAGCCGGAACCTGCCCCGGCGGTACTGCTCGACCAGGTGCATGGCCTCCAGCTCGGCCAGGAGGTCCGCGGCGGGCACGCCGAGCGCGGACGCCGCATCGGCGGTGATGTCCGGACCCGGCACGATGCTCAGCAACCGCAGCAGCCGCTGGGCCTCCGGGCGCACCGCCAGATACGACAGCTCGAACGCCGCCGCCACGTTCGCCCGCGGCACGCCGTCGATCCGCAGCTGGGTGAGGCGGTCCGCGGAGCTGAGCCGGTCCACCATCTCGGCGATCGACGTGTGCCTGCTGCCCGCCAGGTTCGCCGCGACGATCCGCAGTGCGAGCGGCAGGTGCCCGCACAGTTCGGCGAGCCGGGCCGCGGCGACCGGATCGGCGCTCGTGCGTTGCTCGCCGAGAACGCGTCGCAACAGTGCCGCCGACTCCTCGGCCGTGAGGGAGTCCAGTGGAACCCGGCTGGCGTCGTGCAGCGCGACCAGCCCGGTCAAGGCGTTCCGGCTGGTCACGAGGACCACGCAGCCAGGCGAACCGGGCAGCAGTGGCTCGACCTGTTCCATCGTCGCCGCGTTGTCCAGCACGACGAGCATGCGTTTGCCGTCCAGCATGGACCGGTAGAGCAGGGACTGTCCGTCGGTGTCGGGCGGGATCCGTTCACTGGGTGCGCCGAGCTCCCGGAGGAACATGATCAGCGCCTCGCCGGCGGTCATCGGCGCGGACTGGTCGAATCCGCGCAGGTTCACGTAGAGCTGCCCGTCCGGGAACAGGTGCCGCGCGCGATGCGCCCAATGCACCGCGAGTGCGGTTTTTCCGACACCCGCGGTGCCCGTGATCGACGTGATGACGAGCGCGTGTGGGTTGTCGCGCGCGGAGTTCAGCTCGCGGTCGAG
The DNA here is from genome assembly GCF_030269605.1 of Lentzea sp. NBRC 105346. Lineage (GTDB taxonomy): Bacteria > Actinomycetota > Actinomycetes > Mycobacteriales > Pseudonocardiaceae > Lentzea. The sequence continues at coordinate 120,839 of NZ_BSTQ01000003.1, read as the reverse complement.
TTCGGCAAGCTCGACCGACCGCCCGGTGAAGCTGGGCATGTCCCTCGGCAGGCCGGCGGGGGCCGACCGCGGCGCCGGTGCCTGCGCCGGCTCCGGCTCCTCCGGTTTCCGTTCGAGTTCCTGACATTCCCTGGCGATCAACGCGCGTTTCTCGTCGAGTCGCTTGGCATCCGCGCGAAGCAATTGACTGATGATTCCGTCGAGTGCCGGTCGGCGCCACGATGACAATGCTGTTCGGAACAGTTCTGCCGCTTCCTGGAAACGGCCCTCGGACTGGATTCGGCGGGCCTGCGCGACCTGTTCGGAGAACCGGTGCAGGTCCGAGCACACCGGCGCGAGGTCGAGGCGGTAACCGGACTCCTCGGTGACGATCGCCTCCGCGCCGAGTACCGCTCGCAGCGCGTGCACGCGCTTGTAGAGCTGCTGCCGGTAGCTCGTCGGCGGCCGTCCCTCCCACAACACGCCCGCGAGCCGCTCGGTCGGCACGGTCTGGCCGATGTCGAGCGCGAGCGCGGCGAGCAGGGCCTGCTGGCTCGCGCCGCCGACATTCAGCCGGCCGTGGCTCGCGCGAACTTCGAATGGCCCCAAAAGGTGGAAGTCGAGGAGCACCTACCCACGTCCTTCCCGGTGTCTACCCGGTTTCGGAGAATACCCCGTCAATGGCGATTCGACTTCATAGACTTCCACCAGTCAGATTTCCCCATTCCCCATTGGAGTCCGTCATGGCGTTCGACCATGCGCTGGTGCTGGGCGGAGGAATCGCCGGATTGTTCACCGCCGGAGTGCTGGCTCGCCATTGCGAGAAAGTCACGCTGGTGGAAAGCGACCGATTTCCCGCCGAGGTCGCGACCCGAACCGGTGTTCCTCAGGGCGTGCACGTGCACGGGCTGCTCACCCGAGGCCTCGAGGTCAGCGAGGAACTGATGCCCGGCATCACCGCCGAACTGGTGGCCGGCGGCGCCGTGCGGGTGGACATGGGGGTGAACGCCATCCGCAACCACCTCGGCTGGAGCAGCCGGTTCGTGTCTGGACTCGAAGTGCTGGGCATGAGCCGCTCGTTGTTCGAGTGGACCGTGCGCAGGCGGCTGATGGCCGACGGGCGGATCGAGTTCCTCGACGGGCACCGGGCGGTCGGCCTCATCGGCAGCAGCAGCCGGGTGACGGGGGCGACCCTCCGTTCGATGGACACCGGATCGACGACGCTGGTGTCCGCCTCACTCGTCGTCGACGCCACCGGGCGCGGTTCGCAGGCGCCGCGCTGGCTGAGCGACCTCGGCTGCGCGCCGGTCCGGGAGGACGTCGTCGACGCGCACATCGGCTACGCGACCCGGCTCTACGCGATTCCGGACGGGCACGCGGAGGACTGGCGGGTCGCGTACGTCCAACTCGGCGGACCGCACCAGACGCGCGGTGGGCTGCTCACGCCGATCGAGGGCAACCGCTGGCAGGTGACGCTCACGGGCGTCGGCGCCGACGCGCCGTCGACCGGTGCGGACGACTTCCTGCCGTTCGCGCGCACGCTGTCCAGCCCGATCATCGCCGACGCGCTCGCGGGCGCCGAACCGTTGACCGGCGTCACCGGCAGCCACGCGACCAGCAACCGGCGCCGGTACTTCGAGCGGGCGGGTGACCAGCCGGACGGGTTCGCCGCGATCGGCGACGCCGTCTGCGCGTTCAACCCGATCTACGGGCAGGGGATGACCGTCGGCGCGCTCGGCGCCGTGCTGCTCGGCGAGTGCATCGAGGCCGGGACGCTGGCGGACAACCACCTCGCGCGGTGGTTCTACCCGCGGCTGGCCAGGCTCAACGACTCCATCTGGAACATGACGACGGCCGCGGACAGCCGCTTCCCCGGCACCGAGGGCCGCCGCTCGGGCCGCACGGACAAGCTGGTCGCCGGGCTGTTCGACCGGCTGATCCACGCCGCCAACAACGACCACCGGGTACAGGACGCCTTCCTGCGGGTCTTCGCGCTGCAACGGGGACCGTCCACGCTGCTCACCCCATCTGTGCTGACGCGAGTGCTGCGGTCCGGCAAACCCGTCGCCGCCTCGGTCGGGGCACTTCCGCCCGCGGTGCAGGGGAGCCGGGCATGAGCGGCCCGATCGTGGTGCACGCCGACACCCACCCGTACCTGGCCGATCACGCGTTCCTCGGCACGCCCGTCGTGCCCATCGCCATGGTGATGGAATGGTTCGCCTCGGCGACGCGAAGTGCCTGGTCTCCCTTGGTGCTGCACGACGTCAGCGTCCTGCGCAAGATCGCCCTGACCGGGTTCCACCAGACCGGCGACCGGTACTCGGTGCGGTCGAGGAACACCGAGTCGGGGCAGTCGCTCCAGCTGCTCAGCGCCGAGGGCGTTCCGCATTTCCGGGCACTGCTGCCGCCCGCGGCCTGCCGGCACCGGCAGGTCGCGTGGGTGGTGCCGCCGGGCCTGCGCCCGGCGAAGCGCGCTCCCTACGACGGCAGGTTCCTGTTCCACGGGCCGGCCTTCCACGCGATCCGACGGGTGCACGGCGTCTCACCCGTCGGCGCGGTCGGCGTGGTGGTCGGCGGGCAGGAGCTCGGCTGGCCGCAGTCGGACTGGCAGACCGACCCGGCGGCGATCGACGGCGGTCTGCAGCTGGCCGGGTTGTGGGCGGAGGAGATGCTCGGCGGGCCCACGTTGCCGATGTCGATCGGTGAGTTCCGGCTGCACCAGCGCGGGCTGCTCGTCGGTCCGGTCCGGGCCTTCGTCCGAGGGCGGCCCGCCGGGGAGTACAGCGTCGAGTGCGACATCGGGCTGGTGGGGGTCGACGGGAAGCCGCGGCTGGAGTTGCTGGGGGTGCAGCTGTTCCTCGTCCCCGATGCCGCGCAACGCGCGCAGTACGGGGACGGCTGATGGGGCTGGTCCAGCCTTCACCCATCGGCCACGCCCCGCGGCCTCACCCATCACCACTGACCCATTCACCCATCACCTGGTGGTGTCAGGCGATCGGCGTTGTGTAGGTTCTGAAACCTATGCGTGGGAACAGTTTCGCGGTGCTGGCTCTGGGGATGCTCGTCCTGGCGGGCTGTTCCTCCGCGCCCAAAGCCCAGGCGCCGCCGCCGCAGATCCCCAAAATCACCGCGCCGACGACGCCGTCGCGCACCCCGGTGATGGTGGATCGCGCGTTGCCGGACGACTGTGAGCTGGTCGTGACCGCCGAGCGGATGAACCAGGTGCTCGGGCAGGAGCTGCCCGGAGAGCCGAAGCTGATCATCGGGATTCCGGAGCCGAGCGTCGGGAAGACCGCGAAGATCGACTGCTACTACGGCATTCCGCCGGGCAAGGAGCTGCAGGCCAACGCGGTGGTCGTCGGGTTGTCGACCTATGTGGACGAACTGACGGCGCGGGAGCGGGTGACCGAGAGCCTGGAGGCCGAGCGGCAGGACGGGTCGTCCGTCACCGAGATCGACGTCGGCAAGCAGAAGGCCTCGATGGTGTCCGGAAAGGACCAACGGCTGCTGCTCGGCTCGCTGGGCAAGACCACGTTCGTGGTGCGGGCGCGGCCGGGGCTGCTGCCGGACGACAAGCTGCCGGCCGTTCTCGCCACCCTTGCACAGCAGGCGATGACGCCGCCCGTCTAGCCTGGCCCTCATGCTGAGGGTGGGATTGACCGGGGGCATCGGGTCCGGCAAGTCGACGATCGCCAAGGCGCTCAGCGGGCTCGGCGCGGTCGTGATCGACGCCGACCAGCTCGCTCGTGAGGTGCTCGAGCCGGGCAGCGAGGGGCTCGCGGAGGTCGTCCGGGCCTTCGGCGACGTGCTCAACGAGGACGGGACCCTCGACCGGGCGAAGCTGGCCGCCAAGGCGTTCGCGTCGGACGAGGCGCGCGAGACGTTGAACGGCATCACGCACCCGAGGATCGGCAGCCTCACCGCGCAACGGATGGCCGAGGCGCCCGCCGACGCGATCGTGGTGCACGACGTGCCGTTGCTCGTCGAGAAGGGGATGGCGCCCCTCTACCACCTGGTGATCGTCGTGGACGCCGCGCCCGAGCTGCGCGTCGAACGGCTGATCAAGCGCGGGATGGATGAGGCCGACGCGCGCACCCGGATCGCCGCTCAGGCGACGTTCGAGCAGCGCCGGGCGGTCGCGGACGTGTGGCTCGACAACTCCGGCGACGTGCCCGACGTGTCGGCGTTGTGGCACGAGCGGCTGGTGCCGTTCGAGCAGAACGTGCGCACGCGCGAGTACGCGGCCGGGTCGCCGATCGTCGTGCCGTACGACGAGACCTGGCCCGCGCAGGCTGCGCGGGTCGCCGCTCGGATTTCCATGGCTGCCGGTGGCCGGACCGTGGAGCACATCGGGTCCACGGCGGTCCCAGGGCTCGCGGCGAAGGACGTGCTCGACTTCCAGCTCGGCGTCGACTCGATGGAGACCGCGGACTCGCTGGCGGACGCGTTGGCGCAGGCCGGGTTCCCGAAGATCGGCGACTTCACGGACACGCCGATGGGACCGGGGAACTGGGACAAGCGCCTGCACGCCGGCGCCGACCCCGGCCGCCGCGTCAACCTGCACCTGCGGGTCGAGGGTGGTCCGGGGTGGAACTGGGCGATCGACTTCCGCGACTGGATCCGGGCCGACGCCGACGCTCGTAAGGAGTACGAGGAGCTGAAGCTCGGGCTGTCCGCGCAGTTCGCGCACGAGCCGACCGGCTTCAACTACGGCGACGCGAAGGGACCGTGGATGCAGGCCGCGATCCAGCGGGTACAGGCCTACAGGGGCGGCCACACGTCGTAGATGCCGCGCCACGACAGCCACGCCGTGAGGTCGTGGCGGTTGTGGCTGAGCTCCTCGAGCGTGCGATGCACGATGCGCAGGGCTTGGTCGGCGTCACCGGGACGCAGCACGCGACCGGCGACCGCGGCGGCGAACTCCTCGGACCGCACGATGCGCGCGGTCGTGCCGCCCGGAACGGCCAGGCCCAGCAACAGGTCCGTGGTCTGCCAGTGCCGTCCGTCGCGCAGCACGCGCACCGCGGTGAGGGTGCTGGGGCCGGTGCGGGCGTGCCGTGACCGCGCGCGATGCGTCGTCAGGCGCAGGCCGAGGTCCGGCAGCAGCCAGGTCACCTCGGAATCGGAGAACGGATCCTCGGGTGTCGGACACTCCAGCCGCAGACCCCACGGTTCGACCCGGCACGTCGTCAGCTGCCGGGTGCCGCCGGAGGTATAGCTGCGGACGGCGTTGAGGGTGTCCACGACGTCGACCAGCTGAGGTGTAGTAACCGCTCCCACGCCCGCTGAGGGTAGTCACATATGTGTGTTCCGTTACTCACAGGGTCGATTCGTTACGTCACGGTCAGATGACAAACACACTGTGTGTACTACCGCCAGGTAGTTGGGCACCCGGAAGCGGCAAGCCAGCGCACCACATCGTGTCCGTGCGCCGAAATGCCTGAGACCGCGCGGTAGGTCGTCTCCAACGCCCACTGCGCACGTTCCGGCGTGATGATGTTGTGCTGGACCGCGCCGAGCAGCTCGTCACTGTCGAGCACGGTGACGCTGCGACCGGTGCGGACGATCAGGTCGAGATAAAGGTCGATCGTCTTCCACACAGTGCCGACGGCGGAGATCTCCACGACGTCGACATAGAAGTCGTAGTCGCGCTCGTGGCCCTGATGCCACGACTGGCGCGTGACGCGCACGCCGTGCTTGGGGATCAGCCAGCTCTCGAACGCGCTCAGCTGTGGATGGCCCGCGACGGGGCGGAACATGTAGAGCCCGTGCGGGGTCACCTGGTACTCGTCGACGCCCCGCAGATAGCCCTTCGGATCCGTGTTGCTCTTGGCGTCCAGATCGAAGTACTCGATCTTCGGCGGGTGGATGTGCACAGCGCGGACCCTATGCGGCGACATAGGGTCCGCGCCGAGATTCTTCACCCGAACGGGTGTATCACTGGGTGTCGATCGCCGTCACGGTCACCTCCGCCGCAGCGCCCGACCACAGGTGCGTCAGCACATACCGTGCACCGGACGGCAGCGTGCCCGACTCGTTCGTCGCGCTGCTCGCCGCCGAGCCGATCTGCCTGCACTTGCTGTCGTAGAAGTACAGGTCGAGGTCGTACGGCACGGCCGACGAACTGGTCGCGGACACCGCGTGCATGCCGTCGCCGAACGACTCCGGCAGCTTCGTGACCCAGCCGTCCGCGCCCTGAGCCGCGGGCGGGAAGGTGCAGTTGGTCTCCAGGTCCGTCATGGTGACGCCGGGCGCGTTGCTCGGGCCGGGGTTCGGTGCCTTGATCAGGCCCTGGTCGACCACGGGCGCGTCCGGCGGTGACGGCGGCAGCGGCTCGACACCACGGGCGTTCTGCGCGAACACCTCCAGTTCGGCGACCTGCACCTCCGGCTTGGTCTCACCGATCGGCGCGTCCGCGTAGAAGCGCACGTACGACGCCTGCGTCGGCTCGATCGTGAACGTCTTGACCTTCACGTCCGGCGCGGTCGGCCGTGGTGCCTGGAAGCCGAAGGCGTCCTTGCGCACCAGGGCGTTGCGCCACACCTGGCCGTCGTCGGAGACCTGCAGGGTGAAGTCCTTCAGCGCCTCGAACCGGGACGTGGTGTAGGCGCTGACGCGCACCTCGGTGAGCTTCGCCGGCGTGGCCAGCTTGATCACCGCGTTGGCACCCTTGGTTGCCCGCCACGAGCTGGCCTCGCTGTCGTCCAGCAACGCCTGGGCGTTCTCGCTGGTCGCCGAGACGACCTGTGCGCCGGTGGACTTCGAGGCCAGGTTGGGCACGAGCGGGAACTGCAGCTTGGTCGTCTTTCCCGCCTGCACGGCCACGCCGGTGAACGTTCGGATGCCGAAGCCGGGCGCCTGCACGGTGACGGGGTAGGTGCCCGTGACCGCCGCCGCGGAGAAGCCGCCCTCGGTGGACGTCGTGCGCAACGCCGTGGACCGTGCCTCGAACTCGCCGAGCAGCACCCGTGCGCCCGCGACCGGCTTGCCCGTGGCCGCGTTGACGACGACACCGGTCAGCGTGCCGTTGCGGGCCCGGTTCTCGTGGTTGAACGCGGGCACCGGGTCGACGTCGTCGCCGGCCTTGGTCGTCGCGTTCTTGCCGAGTCCGCGCTTGGCGAACGCGGTCCAGAAGGCGTCGTAGATCTGCTCGTAGTTCGCGTCGGCGTGGTAGAGGTCCTCCAGCGCCAGCTCGATCGCGTCGCGCATGTCCACGAAGGACGGATCGACGGGTGAGCGCGGCATTCCGGACGTCACGGTCAGCGCCGCGATCTCGGATCCCTTGGCCTGGCCGAACTTCGCGACGAGCAGCTTGCGGTAGTCCCACAGCGTCGCGGTCCAGATCTCGCCGTCGGCGTGCACCTCGGGGCCGGTCAGGTCGTAGCCGATGTCGCCGAACGTCGTCGGGTTGGCGTCGTAGGACCAGTTGCGGATGCCGCGCTGCGCGTTACCGGTCGCGTACTCGCCCACGACCGCCTTGGTCTCGTAGCCCTCGCGGTGCAGGTAGTTGAGCGCGTACCAGTCGCCCCAGCCCTCGCCCATCGAACCGGACTGGTGGCTGTTCAACGCGCCGTCCTCGGCGGAGACGTAGCGGTTGCTCAGGCCGTGCGCGTACTCGTGCTCGATGACCGACGCGTCGAAGTTGCCGTCGCGGTACGGGCCCTCGAAGGCGTCGTTGATCGGCTCCCACAGGAACATCCCGCTCCACGGCGGGATGCCGTCCGGCAACGTGAGCATGTAGGCGTTGTCGCGGCCCGTGTAGGTCGGCGCGCCGCCGCTCGCCGCGCCCGCGTGCACCAGGCCGAGGATCGGGTCGTTGCCCTGGAAGTTGCCCGCGGACTCGGTGAAGCCGAACTTCGCGAACTCGTCGTGGATGCGGTTGTGGTGGAAGAACAGGTTGGTGGCCGCGGGGTTCAGGTCCTCGACGTACGACGGCGGCGTGGTCTGGCCGTTCGTCGTGCCCCACTTGTTCTGGTACGGGAAGTTGAACTGTCCCGTGGCGCTCACCGGGCGCGGCGCCTGGTCGGCGGGTACCAGGAAGTTCGAGTAGTTGGCATAGGTGCTCGCGTTGTCGCCGAGCGTCGTGGCCGCGGTGACCCAGGTCGGGCCGAACTGCCGGACCTCGGGCTTGCCGCCCTTCGGCGCGCCGGGGAAGTGCGGGTAGACCGTGCCCTCGGCGTGGTCGACGAGGCTCGCCTTGCGCAGCACCTCGCCGGTGACGGCGTCGAGCGTGACGTCGTAGGCCTCGTCGTGTGCCTTGACGTACAGCACCTGGAACGCGGCGCGGTGGCCCTGCGGCGTGGGGAAGATCGTCCGGCGGGCGTAGCTGCCGTTGTCGAACGCGTCGAAGCCCGCCTTCTCGCCGATGAGCTTGGCGGTGCCGCCTGCGACCTTCTGGAGGGCGGCCGTGGTGCCGAGGAGCCAGGCGCCCTTGAGGCTCGTGTCCCAGGTGGTGCGGCCCGCGTACGACTCGACCGCGCCGTTCGGGCGGACGACGACGGTCATCGAGCCGCCGTGGACCGCGCGGACGCCGTTCTTCGTCTGGGCGAGGTTGACGACGTGGCTACCGCTGGGGAGGCGGTGGTCCTGCGTGACGACCAGGTCGGCGATGTCGCTCGTGGACAGTCCGAACGTGTCGCGATGGGTGGTGAGCCAGTCGCGTGCGATGTCGGTGGGGGCGCCGCTGTTCGCTTCGGTCAGGGTGCCGTTGGCAGGGATGATCGTGCGCGGCGTGCCGAACGCCGGATCCCACTGGATTCGCGCGCCTCGGATCGGCTCGGTCGCGGCGGCCGGAACCGCGAGCGCCAGGCACAAAGCGGCGGTGATCACGACTGGCAGAACAGGTCTCCGCATGGTTGCTCCTTTTGGTAACCGCATTCCCCGTAACGAGTGCGGGCCAAAAGGAGGTATGCAAGACGCTGAGTGACTGATTAACAGTTGGCAGTACTACGAATGATCTACAGTACGCCGCATGTTCGGGATCATCCGGCCGTGCCGCAACCGTCTGGGGTCGGAACTCAAGGCCGCGTGGCTGTCTCATCTGTGCGGAATGTGCTTGTCACTACGGGATGAGCACGGTCATCTGGCGCGGCTCGTGACCAACTACGACGGCCTGATGATCTCGGCTCTCGTCGAGGCGCAGGCGGGTCGTTCGACGCGCAAGGCGGGGCCCTGTGCGCTGCGCGGACTGAGGTCCGCGGACGTCTCGATTGGCGATGGGGCGCGACTCGCGGCCTCCACTTCGCTGATACTGGCGTCTTTGAAGTTGCGCGACCACGTCGACGACGGCGACGGGCTCGCCGGGCGGTTCGGCTGGGCCGGCCGTCGTCTGGCTTCTCGTTGGGCTGAGCAAGGTTCCTCGGCCTCATCGGATCTCGGGGTCGACACGGCCGTGATGGTCGCCGCGGTGTCGCGGCAGGCCTCGGTCGAGGCTTTGGCCGGGCTGGGCAGCTCGGTGCTGCTCGTGACGGCGCCGACCGAGGAGGCGACGGCGTACGCGGTGTCGCGGACGGCGGTTCTGGCCGGGCGGCCGGGGAACGAGGCGCCGTTGCGCGAGGTCGGGCGGTTGTTCGGGCGGGTCGCGCACCTGTTGGACGCCGTGGAGGACCTTTCTTCCGATCAGGCGTCTGGTTCGTACAACCCGTTGGTGGCCACCGGGACTTCGATCGACGAGGCGCGGCGGTTGTGTGACGACGCGGCTGTGGGGATCCGGCTCGCATTGAAAGAGGTGGAGTTCTCCGACTCGCGGCTGGTGCACAAGCTGCTCGCGCACGAGGTGGACGAGGCGATCATCCGCGTCTTCGGTGGTCGTGCGAAGGACCACACCTGGTCCGATCCGGGCAGCGGCCTGTGGGCGTGGCCGCAGCTGCACAACCAGCCGCAGCCGCGCGGCTGTTTCGCGGGTTGCGGGGCGTTCCTCTACATGTGTGGGACCTGCCAGTTCTGCTGCCGCGACCCGTTCCCAGGGCCGTGGAGTGACAAGCGCCGCGAGAACGCGTGCGACTGTGACTGCGACGGCTGCGACTGCTGCTGCAAGGACTGCTCGGACTGCGACTGCTCGTGCTGCCCTTGCGACTAGCCTGACCTGGGCAAATCTGAAATTGTCAGACCCCCGGCGTAACGTGCTGTCCGTGGCTTTCGCAACCGAGCTCCCGCCAGAGGAGAGCACCGTCAAGGCGCACTCCGAGCACCGTCCCGTCGGCGACATCCCGCGCTCCGACGGTCAGTTCCGCGTGGTCAGCGAGTACCAGCCGGCCGGTGACCAGCCCGCGGCGATCGACGACCTGGAACGCCGGCTGAAGAGCGGCGAGAAGGACGTCGTGCTGCTCGGTGCCACCGGTACCGGCAAGTCGGCGACCACCGCGTGGCTGATCGAGCGCGTGCAGCGCCCGACGCTGGTGATGGCGCCGAACAAGACCCTGGCGGCGCAGCTCGCGAACGAGCTCAAGGAGCTCTTCCCGCACAACGCGGTGGAGTACTTCGTGAGCTACTACGACTACTACCAGCCCGAGGCGTACATCCCGCAGACCGACACGTACATCGAGAAGGACTCCTCGATCAACGAGGACGTCGAGCGGTTGCGCCACTCCGCCACGATGTCGCTGCTGACAAGGCGCGACACCATCGTGGTCGCCTCGGTGTCGTGCATCTACGGCCTCGGCACTCCGCAGTCGTACCTCGATCGCTCGATCCCGCTGGAGGCCGGCGCCGAGGTCGACCGCGACGTGTTCCTGCGCGCGCTGGTGGACGTCCAGTACACGCGCAACGACATGTCGTTCACGCGCGGCTCGTTCCGCGTGCGCGGCGACACCGTCGAGATCATCCCGTCGTACGAGGAGCTCGCGGTGCGGGTCGAGTTCTTCGGTGACGAGATCGACAAGCTGTACTACCTGCACCCCTTGACGGGTGACGTGGTGCGCGAGGTGTCCGAGCTGCGCATCTTCCCGGCGACGCACTACGTGGCCGGCCCGGAGCGCATGGAGCGCGCGATCCGCGACATCGAGGTGGAGCTGGAGCAGACGCTCGCGGAGATGGAGCGCAAGGGCAAGCTGCTGGAGGCCCAGCGCCTGCGCATGCGCACCGCGTACGACATCGAGATGATGCGCCAGGTCGGGTTCTGCAACGGCATCGAGAACTACTCGCGCCACATCGACGGCCGCGGTCCGGGCTCCGCACCGGCGACGCTGCTCGACTACTTCCCGGACGACTTCCTGATGGTGATCGACGAGTCGCACGTGACGGTCCCGCAGATCGGCGGCATGTACGAGGGCGACGCCTCGCGCAAGCGCAACCTGGTCGAGCACGGCTTCCGCCTCCCGTCAGCGCTGGACAACCGCCCGCTGACGTGGGAGGAGTTCGCGGACCGCGTCGGCCAGACCGTGTACCTCTCCGCCACGCCGGGCCCGTACGAGATGGGGCAGACGGGCGGGGAGTTCGTGGAGCAGGTCATCCGCCCCACCGGCCTGGTGGACCCCGAGGTGATCGTGAAGCCCACCGAGGGCCAGATCGACGACCTGGTCCACGAGATCCGGGCCCGCGCCGAGCGCGACGAGCGAGTCCTGGTCACCACCCTGACCAAGAAAATGGCCGAGGACCTCACGGACTACTTGCTGGAACTGGGCATCCGGGTCCGCTACCTGCACTCCGAGGTGGACACCCTGCGCCGCGTGGAGTTGCTGCGGCAACTGCGGCTCGGCGAGTACGACGTGTTGATCGGCATCAACCTGCTCCGCGAGGGCCTCGACCTGCCGGAGGTCTCCCTGGTGTCCATCCTGGACGCCGACAAGGAGGGCTTCCTGCGCTCGGGCACGTCCCTGGTGCAGACGATCGGCCGCGCGGCGCGCAACGTGTCCGGCGAGGTCCACATGTACGCGGACCGCATCACCGACTCCATGCGCCACGCCATCGACGAAACCAACCGCCGCCGAGCCAAGCAGGTCGCCTACAACACCGAACGCGGCATCGACCCCCAGCCCCTCCGCAAGAAGATCACCGACATCCTCGAGGCCGTCTACTCGGAGGCCGAGGACGAGGTGGCAGTCGGTGGCTCGGGCCGCAACCAGTCCCGCGGCAAACGCGCGCAGGGCGCCGAGGGCGGACGTTCGGCCGGCGTACTCCAGTCGCACGACCGTGCCGGCATGGCGCGCTCCGAGCTGGCCGACCTGGTCCAGCAGCTGACCGACCAGATGATGAACGCTGCCCGCGACCTCCAGTTCGAGCTGGCCGCCCGCCTGCGCGACGAAATCCAGGACCTGAAGAAGGAACTCCGAGGAATGGACGCGGCCGGCGTCAAGTAACCCTCTTCTCGCGTTGCGTCCCACGGGTCTCGCGTTGGCGTCGCGGGGTTGCTTGGCGTGCCACGGGTCTTGCGTTGGCGTCGCGGGGGTTGCTTGGCGTGCCACGGGTCTTGCGTGTCGTGGGGCGCTGCGTCTTCCGGGACGCGCTTCGCGCGTGCGATTGGGGCTTGACTTGGGGCCCCTCGCGGCGTGGTGGGCCGGCTCCGCCGGCAGATGCAAGATCTGCCGGCCCAACAAGGGCTACCACGCCGCACCCCAAGTCAAGCCCCAATCGCGTTCCGTACGTGCCCACCAGACGCGCCCCACTCCTGGTGCGTGGTCGCCTTCGGTTCCCGCCGGTCCCGTACCCGCCCGCCAGCCACAACCCCGCGCTCCGTGCGGCGTGGGGCGTGGGGCTCGCTTCGCATCGCGAGTCGTACGTTCCCGACCCATGAGCCGTACGTTCCCGGCCCCCGAGTCGTACGTTCCCGCGTCCGGGAGTCCCACGTTCCCGCGCGAGTCCTCAACCCAACCCCGGCGAGTCCTCAACCCAGGCCCGGTGAGTCCTCGACCCAACCCCGGCGAGTCCCCAACCCAGACCCGCGAACCCTGAACCCAGCCCGGTTGTCGGTCCCCCTCGCTAGCCTGGATACGGGGGCAGCTCAACTCGCCAGCCCGCCGACACACCCCCCGCCGACCGTACCGCCAGGGTCCGACAAGCCCACCCTCGTGCGCGCGAGTCCTCAGTTCAGCCCCGGCGAGACCTCACGTCAGCTCCCACGAACCGCGCTTCGCGCCGCGTGTCGCGCACTCCGAAGCCCAGCACCACGCGCCGCGATCTTGTCGGTCCCCGCGACTAGCCTGAGATACGGGGGCAGCTCACCCCCACGGCCCGACGACACACCCCCAGCCGACCGTACCCACCAGGTCCGACAATCCCAGGCACGAGCAGGAGCCCAAGGGATTACGTGGTGTGGACCTTGACGCGGCCCCGCCGCCACGCCAGTGTCGATCTGGGCGCACCCGCCGCTGCGCAACGAGCAGCTGGGAGGGCAAATGCGGCGCGGTCTGGCGTTGAGTGCGGTGGTCGTCACCCTGGTCGGAGCGGCGGCGACTCCCCAAGCCACAGCCGACCAAAGTCCACCACCGACGACAAAGTCGGTCACGCTGATCAGCGGTGACAGAGTCCTGGTCCAGGGCGAAGAGATCACGATCATCCCCGGTCCAGGCCGCGACGACCAGGTGTTCCGCCGAGCGATCAAAAACGGCCACATCACGGTCACCCCGCAGGACGCGGTGCCGCTCATCCAACAAGGCAAGCTCGACAAGCGACTGTTCGACGTCACGACGCTGATCAACCAACACCGGGATGACGCGAGCAGGGACACGGTTCCGCTCATCGTCGAAAACCGAGGCCGAAGCAGCATCAGCAAACGGAGCCCGCGCTGGGACGAGATCAAGCGCACCACCGGCAAGATCTGGCTGGACGGCGAGAAGAAGCTCGTCGACGCCGAGAGTCACGCGCAGATCGGGGCGCCGCAGGCGTGGCAGCGCGGGTTGACCGGTAAGGGCGTCACGGTGGCGGTGCTGGACGGCGGGTACGACCCTACGCACCCGGACCTGCAGGGCAAGGTGGTCGAAGCCAAGGACTTCACGCAAAGGGGAGTGAAGGACACCTACGGGCACGGCACGCACGTCGCCGGGACGATCGCCGGGCAAGGCAGCTACGGCGGTACGGCGCCGGACGCGAAGTTGTTGATCGGCAAGGTGTGCGGCGACGAGACGTGTGAGGACTCCGCGATTCTCGAGGCGATGGAGTGGGCGGCGCCGAAGGCGAAGATCGTCAACCTCAGTCTCGGGGGCGAGGCGACAGACGGCACGGATCCCATTTCCCTGGCCGTCAACCGGCTCACCGAGCAGTACGGCACGTTGTTCGTCATCGCCGCGGGCAACGAAGGCGGCGCGATGACCGTCGGGACGCCGGCGGCGGCCGACGCGGCGCTTGCGGTGGGGAGTGTCAGTAAGAAGGACGCGCTCAGCCGGTTCTCCAGCCGGGGACCACGCGTGAACGACATGGCGGTCAAGCCGGAGATCGTCGCGCCCGGCGAGGCGATCGGGGCCGCGCGCGCCAAGGACACGAGTATGGGTACGCCGATCAACGACCTGTACACGCGCGCCAGCGGGACGTCCATGGCTACGCCGCACGTTGCCGGGGCGGCGGCTGTGCTTGCGCAGCAGCACCCGGAATGGCGGGCGCCGCAACTGAAAGCCGCGCTGATGTCCAGCGCGAAGGACGTTGGCAAGAACGTCTACGAAGAAGGTAGCGGGCGGCTCGACCTCGACAAGGCGACGACCCAGGCCACCTACGCCAGTCCCGGTGCGCTGAACTTCGGCGTCCTCAAGTTCCCGCACACGAGCCTGCCGCCGATCATCAAGACGCTGACGTACCACAACGACGGCGACCAGCCCGTCACCTACCAGCTCAAGGCCGACCACGAAGCGATCTCCTTCAGTGCCAACGAGATCACTGTCCAGCCACACAACCAACAACAAGCACAAGTCACCCTTGAACCGAACAAGGTCAAAGTCGGGATCGGCAGCGCGCGCATCACGGCCGGACCGAACACGACCGCGGTCGGCTTCACCGCCGAGCCCGAGCAGTACGAGCTGACGATCAACACGATCGATCGGCAGGGCAAGCCGGTCGGCGCGTCGTTGTCGATCTTCTCGCTCGACAACGACGAGGACGTCGACCTGCCGCCGCCGGTCGACGGCGTCACGAAGGTGCGCCTGCTCAAGGGGCGGTACGCGGTGAACGCGTTGATCAGCGAGGACGTCGAGAACACCTGGGCGTCCACGCCCGCGATCATGGTGGACCGGCCCGTCACCACGACGATCGACGCCCGGCAGGGGCGTGAGATCGGTGCCACGACGGAGAAACCGCTGAGCCGCAAGTACATCCAGATCGACGCGGTGCACCGGAACGCGAACCAGCGGTCACAGGACGGCGTCTCGTCCAAGAAGGCCGACACCTTCTTCGCCGTGCCGGTCAAGGCCGACCCGGCCTACTTCAACTTCGGTGTGCACCAGGTCCTCTCCACAACCAACAAGGAGTACTACGTCGCCACGCCCACGGCCGGCGCGATCCCCGAGGAGCTGAGCCCGAAGATCCGCGAGCGGGACATGGGCGCGGAGAACGTCCGGTACCGGGCGCAAGGCAGCCCGGAGATCGGCTCGCGGTCGTCCACGCCGTTCTACGTGCCCGGTCAGTTCGCCGCGTTCGGCGTGCCGTTGGACCTCAGGATCCCGGCTCGCCGGACGGAGTTCTTCTCCGCCGGCAAGGACATCCGGTTCACGTTCCACTTCTTCCAGCGGCCGCCGGACCAGGCCCAGGTGGGGTTCGACGGGCACCTCGGCCGGGACACGCACGGGTTCACGCCCGGCGAGCGCCTCACGACCAGTTGGAACTCCGCGGTGGTCGGCACGGACCTCGACCTGCGCGGGTTCCACGGCCTGATGCGGCAGGGCAACAGCGGGTACGTGCAGCACTGGCCGTTCGCGCCGGGGGAGTCGGACGCCAGCGACGAGTTCGTGTTCGGGGCGCCCTACGTCACCGCGAACACGAAGTTGTCCACTGAGGACGGGAAGGTGCTCGGGGAGTCCGAGAACGTGTTCGCTTTCTTCACCATGCCCGAGCAGGCCCAGCGGTACGTCCTGGACGTCGCGGCGAAGCGCAGCCCGAAGTGGACTCCGTTCGCGCCGAGCGTGCGGACGCGATGGACGTTCACGAGTGCCAAGACGGCGGCGAAGGAGTACCTGGCGGTGCCGACGCTGCACGTCACGGGCACCTTCGACGACTACAACCGGGCGCCCGCCTGCGGCGTCTTCCCGCTGAAGATCAGCGTCACGCCGCAGAAGGGCTCGGTGAACGCGGCGGCCGTCAAGAAGGTGACCGCCGAGATGTCCACGGACGACGGCGCGACCTGGCGGGCGATGCCGGTGATCGGCAAGGGCTCGGCCTGGCACGCCTTCGCCGTCCACGAACGGCAGGAGTTCGTCTCGTTGCGCATCAAGGCGGTCGACGCCGCGGGCAACGAGGTCGAGCAGACGACGATCCGGGCCTACGGGCTGACGCGCTGAAGGTTGTCCGTCATGTGACTGAGCACGCGCACGGTGTTCTCGTAGTCCTGGGGGGACAGTCCCGCCATGACGATGTCGCGGACGCCCTGCACGCGGATCATCAGGGCGGCGCGGGCCGACTCGCCCTCTGGGGTGAGCTGACCCCGCGCCGCCCACCCGCGTGCCTCCAGTTCCGCCATGATCGAAGGCGGTGCGGCGTCCGGACCGTTGAGAGCCTGCCAATGCCGCCTGGTGAGGCCCTCCTCGGTGATCGTTCGCTCGAACGCGGCGTCGATGAGGGAGTCGAGGCGCTTGAGGTAGTAGCCGATCGGTTGGTACACAGCCATCTCCAATAGATGTAAACTGACAACTACATGTAAGAGTACAAGTAACGGAGCGGGAGTGGAAGGCAACAGGGACGTCGAGTTGGTCGAGCAGGCGATGGTGGCCATCAGGCGCAGTCAGACCAGACGCGCGCTGGCTCCGCTGGCGAGTCCCGCGTACGACGTGCTGGACGTGGTCGAGGCGGCCGAGCAGAGCGGGGGACAGGCCACGGTGTCGAGTGTCGCCTCGGCGTTGCACGTCGACCAGCCGCGCGCCAGCAAGCTGGTCACGTCGGCGGTCGAGTCCGGGCTCGTGAAACGGGTGGCCGACCAGGCGGACGGGCGGCGCGCGCTGCTCGTGCGCACGGCCCGCGGGCGGGCGGTGTCCGCGGAGATCCACCGCAACCGGCAGGCGGCGTTCGCGTCGGCGATGTCGGATTGGCAACCGAACGAACGCGCCGAGTTCGCCCGGCTGCTCACGCGTTTCGTCGCCGCGTTCGGCGCGAGATAATGGCCGCCGTGACGCTCGACGAGTTGATCGCTTACTGCGGAGCCAAGCCCGGCGCCGAGGAGACCTATCCCTGGGGCGACGAGGAACTGGTCTGCAAGGTCGGCGGAAAGGCGTTCGCGTTCATCGGGCTGACCGGTCACACGGTCGGCCTGAAGTGCGGCGTGGACGCCGAAGCCGCCGGGGAGTGGCGCGATCGCTATCCAGACGACATCGCGATCAGCGGCTACATCGGTCGCTACGGCTGGAACACGGTGCGACTCAAGGGTTCCGTGCCGGACGACGACCTGCTGGAGCTCGTCGACCAGTCCTACGACGCGATCGTCGCCAAGCTCCCCAAGCGGAAACGGCCCTAACGCATCTCGGCCGGCGGCTCGATGACACCGAAAATGTTGCCCTCGGTGTCCTTGTAGTAGCCGACCTTGCCGACACCCTGCATGTCCTGGATCGGCAGGGCGACCGTGCCGCCCGCGGCGGCGATCGCCTTGTCGGTCACGGCGATGTCGTCGACCCCGGTGGTCATGACCCAGCCGTTGACCGGACCGTCGGGTGCCGGGTCGGAGCCCTGGCGCGGCAGCAGACCGCCGTTGACGCCGGGGCCTTCTTCGCCGGTCATCACCATCCAGTAGGGCATCTCGCCCCACTGCTCGAACTTCCAGCCGAAGACGGACTCGTAGAACCTCCGCGCCCGCTCCGGATCAGCGGCGTGGATCTCGAAGTGCACTGGACGAGGCATGTCCGGAGGCTACTCCGGACAGTGGTTGTCCGCATTCGGTTCTACCGTGCCCCCATGGCATTCGGAATCCAGGTAGTGATGGACGCGAACGACCCGGCGAAGCTCGCCGACTTCTGGGCGCAGGCCCTCGACTACATCCCGCAGCCCCCGCCTCCCGGCTTCGACACCTGGCCCGCGTTCCTGGAGCAGATGGGCATCCCGAAGGAGGACCACGACAAGGCCGCGGCACTCGTCGACGCCTCCGGGAAGGGACCGCGGATCTTCTTCCAGAAGGTGCCCGAGGGCAAGACCGCCAAGAACCGCGTGCACCTAGATGTGAACCCGAGCGGCACCAGAGGCGACAAGAAGGCGGTGGCCGAGCACGTCGCCAAGCTGGAGGGGCTCGGTGCCCGGCGCGTCAAGGAGTTCGACGAACCGATGGGGTACTGGATCACCATGCTCGACCCGGAGGGCAACGAGTTCTGCGTGCACTGATCAGGACGTGATGTCCTTGCGCACGAACCTCCTCGCCGCCAGCAGGGTGAACACGCCGCCGTAGATGAGCGCGGAGCAGGCGCCCTTCGTCATCTCCGACCAGTCGATGTCGGTGGACAGCAGGTCGGCCCACGCCATCGCGTAGTGCGTCGGCAGGTAGTTGCGCAGATCCTCGAGCGCGGTGATCTGGTCGAGGATCTGCGACACGATCGACACCAGGACCGTGCCGCCGACCGCGCCGAGCGGCGCGTCCGTCGACACGCTGAGGAACAGCGCCAGCCCCGCCACCCAGAACAGGTTGATCGAGATGTAGCAGACCGCGAGCGCGACTCCGATGACGCCGTCGCCGAACGGTGCCGCCTCGCCGGTCGGGCTCACCATCTCGCCCGCGCCGTACCAGGACACGCCCACCGCCAGCGCCACCGCGGGCAGCAGCGCGAGCGCGAACACGCTCAGGATCCCCGACGAGATCGCCTTCTGCCGCAACAACCTGTGCCGCGGAACCGGTGCCGCGAGGAGGTACTTCAGCGACGACCAGGACGCCTCCGACGCGATCGTGTCGCCGAAGAACAGCGCCACGATCATCGGCAGCAGGAAGCTGCCCGACACGAACAGCGTCAGCACCACGAAGTTGATGCCGCTCGCGGTCGCCAGGTCCACGAAACCGCCGGACCGGCGGTTCGGGTTCGACTGACCGAGCTCGAACGACACCACGAGGATGAACGGCAGCAGCACCAGGAACCCCAGCACCAGCTGCGTGCGCCTGCGCCGGATCTGCCGCGCCAGCTCGACGCGTAGCCGCAACGTGCGGCTCGCCTTGTAGCCGGCGGGAGAACCGTCCTCGGACACCTCGAAGTGGGTCTGCCGAGTCGCCTCGGTCAGATCCTTCAGCGCACCGGGATCGGTGTGGACATCGTGCTCATTCACCGCCGACCAACTCCAAAAAGGCGTCTTCCAAACGCTTGCGCGGACCAGCCTGATCAACCGCGATGCCCGCCGTGACCAACGCCGACAGCGCGGCCGAACGCGGCACGCCGTTCATCGCCGCGTGCACGGCCCCGTCGGAGACGTGCACCTCGTGCACGCCGTCCAACGACTGCAGCACCTTCACCGCGTCCTCGGGCTTGTCGACGCGGAACGTCGCCTCGCCGCCGCCCGCCGCGATGTCCGCGACCTCGCCCGCCGCGACGAGCTTGCCCTTGTGCATCACCACGACGTGCGTGCAGGTCTGCTCGACCTCGGCCAGCAAATGACTGGAGACCAGCACCGTCCGACCGGCCGCGGCGTAGCGGCGCAGCACCTCGCGCATCTGGTGGATCTGGGGCGGGTCGAGCCCGTTGGTCGGCTCGTCGAGCACGAGCAGGTCCGGCAGGCCGAGCATCGCCTGCGCGATCGCGAGCCGCTGCCGCATGCCCTGGCTGTACGTCTTCACGCGCCGGTGCACCGCATCGCCGAGGCCGGCGATCTCCAGCGCCTCCTCGAGGTGCGCCTCGTCCAACGGCCGGCCGGTCGCCGCCCAGTACAGCTTCAGGTTCGCCGCGCCGGACAGGTGCGGCAGGAAGCCCGAGCCCTCGACGAACGACCCGATGCGCGCCAGCACCGGCGCGCCGGGCAGCACCTTGTGCCCGAACACCCGGATGTGGCCCTCGGTCGGGTGGATCAGGCCCATCAGCATGCGCAACGTCGTGGTCTTGCCGGCGCCGTTCGGCCCGAGCAAACCGAGCACCTGGCCGTGTTCGACGCGGAACGACAGGTCCTTCACCGCGATCAGCCCGCCGGGATAGGACTTCGTCAGCCCTTCGATCACCAACGGCACCGACGCCAGCGAAGGATCCTCGTCGTGCGCCAGCCGCCGGCGGAAGAAGGCGATCACGCCCGCGAGCACCAGCACCGCGAGACTGATCCCGATGCCCCACAACGCCGCGACGGGCACGCCTTCGGTGACGTTGACCCCCGCCACGACCGGGACGGACAGGCCGGAGGCGACCGAGACCTGGTACGCGGCGGGCTGCTCGGCGTTGGCGAACGCCTGGTCGGTGGTCGACACGACGACCGCGAGCTTGTGTTCACTCTCCACCGGCCGCACGGCGCCGGGCAGCGTCACGGTCACCTCGGTCGGGCTGCCGTCCGGGCGCAACGCGACCCGCACGGGCGCGACCGCGGATCCCGGCAGCGTGCGCACCCCGTCGGTGCCGACGTCGTAGAGCTTGACGAACAAGACCGCGTCCGTGGCCTTCTGGCCGGGCGCGTTGGCGACCTTGAGGCGCACCGACGACGAGCCGGTCACGAGCAGCTGCGAGGTGAGCGGGTCGGACGTGAACACGGCGGCCTGGCCGGGCAGGTCGAGCGACAGCCGCGAGGAGATCGAGCTCGACCGGCTCAGCGCCCCGCCCAGGCCGGGCAGGCTGCTCACCGCGGCCGGGTTGCCGCCCGCCGGGTTGACGATGAGCTGCTCACGGCTCGACAGCGGCACGTCGCGCCGTTCGGTCGGCGAACCACCGTTCAGGCCTGGGTAGCTCGGCGCCACGACCGTGCGCAACGACGGCGCCCCGCTGCTGCGGAACGCGCCCTGCACGGCGTACTCGAAACCCGTGCCGGGGTCGGTGCCCTTGCCGGTCAGGTGGAACCACAGCCAGTCGGAGATCTGGCCGCGCAGCTGCGTGCCGGGGCTGCCGCCGTCGTGGCCGCCGGAGTACCAGACGACCTTGACCTTGCCGCCCGCCTTGCTGATCTGCTGCGCGGTGGCGTCGGCTTGGTCCAGGCCGAACAACGTGTCCTGCTCGCCCTGCACGAGCATGGTCGGCTTGGTGATCTTGTCGGCGACCTGGACGGGCGAGGAGCGGCGCAGCAGGTCCAGCGTTCTCGGCGAAGCCTTGCCGGTCGTCGCGACCTCGGTGTACGCGGCGCACACCTCGGGCGTGAACCGGCCACACGCGCCGAGCGCCGGCGTCGGCTGCCTGCCCTGGCCCGAGCCGGGCGCGGGGGTGGCCGGCGCGTTGACCGCCTCCGTCTGACCGGCCTCGACCGCCTCGCCGGTGGGGCCGGAGGCGTCGATGCTGGTCAACCCCGCGGAGAAGAAGATGCCCGCCCATGACTTCTTGAAGACGCCGTCGGCGGAGAAGGCGTTCGGCGACGGCGTGGCGCCGTCGGTCTGGTCGAGCGCGGCGGAGTTCGGCAGCAGCGCCTGGCTCAGGTCGTTGTAGGTGATGACCGGCACGAGCGTGTCGACGCGCTGGTCCACGCCCGCGAGCAGCAACGACAGGGCGCCGCCGTACGAGGCGCCGGTGACGCCCACGCGTGGGTCGCCCGGCCCGTCGGTCTGCACCTCGGGGCGCGTGGCCAGCCAGTCGAGGAGCTTCTGCGCGTCGCGGACCTCGTAGTCCAGCGAGTTCAGCGCGATCTGACCGGTGCTGCGGCCGAACCCTCGCGCGGAGTAGGCGAGCACCACGAAGCCGCGCCGCGCGAGCTCCTCGGCCTGCGTCTTGACGCTGTTCTTGCTGCCGCCGAACCCGTGGGGCAGCAGCACGGCCGGTGCCGGCGTCTGTTGTGGCAGGTAGAGGGTGGTGTCGATCTGCACGGACTCCGTGCTGTCAGGACCCGCGGGGACGTCGATGACGGCGTCACGGGTCGGAACCGGCGCGGGGTCTCCGCCCGAGCGTGACCAGAAGACGGCACCTGCTGCGAGAGCCAGCACCACGATCACAACGGGGAGTGACCACCGGCCTCGCAAGCGGGGGAGGCGGGACACGTTGTTGACCTTAGGCGCAGTTTGCTGAGAACGGGCTGTCAGCATCTCAGGCCGGGGTAAGTCTGGTCACCCCGTGTAGCGCGAACCAGCGCTGATAGGGGACACTACTAACGCTAGAGGAGGGGAGTACTCCCTCGCGGCGGTGTCGTCAGTACGGAGTATCAGCGTCGAGCTCCCGGTGCCGTCGGTCGACAGGTCTGTCGGCGGAGGAGACCTCCGGGTTATTGGCGTGCGCCTGTCGATCCGGAGGTTTTGCTGTGAATGTCCCCGCGTGGTTGTGGATCGCGACGCTCGCAGGTCTTCTCGTTCTTCTCGCCGTCGACCTCGTGATCGTGGACCGCAAGCCGCACGAGGTGACGATCGGCGAAGCGGCCCGCTGGGTCGTGTTCTACGTCGCGGTCGCGGCGCTCTTCGGTCTCGGCATCTGGATGTTCTCCGGTGGCCAGTACGCGGGCGAATTCTTCGCCGGGTACATCACGGAATACTCGCTGAGCATCGATAACCTGTTCATCTTCTTGATCATCATGACGACGTTCCAGGTACCCGCGATCCATCAGCACAAAGTGCTGTTGATCGGCATTCTCCTGGCGTTGATCATGCGCGGCGCGTTCATCGCGGCCGGCGCGGCGCTCATCACGCAGTTCAGCTGGGTCTTCTACATCTTCGGCGCGTTCTTGATCTACACCGGCTGGCAGCTGGCCCGTGGCGAGGACGAGGACGAGGAGTTCAAGGAGAACGTCATGCTGCGCCTCGTGCGCAAGGTGTTCCCCGTGACCGACGAGTACCACGGCAGCCGCTCGTTCGTGAAGCTCGACGGCAAGCGCTTCGTCACGCCGATGTTCATCGTCATGGTCGCCATCGGCTCCACCGACCTGCTGTTCGCGCTCGACTCCATCCCGGCGATCTTCGGCCTGACCAAGGAGCCGTTCCTCGTCTTCACCGCGAACGCCTTCGCGCTGATGGGTCTGCGGCAGCTGTACTTCCTGCTCGGCGGCCTGCTGTCGAAGCTCGTCTACCTGTCGGTCGGTCTGTCGGTCATCCTCGGGTTCATCGGTGTGAAGCTGATCCTCGAGGCGCTGCACACCAACCAGCTGCCGTTCCTCAACGGCGGCGAGCCGCTGCACGTGCCGACCATCGGCATCGAGGTCTCGCTGTCGGTGATCATCGGCGTGCTGGCGATCACGACGATCGCCAGCCTGCTCAAGGTGAGGCGCGACCCCGAGTCCGCCAAGCACATCAACGCCTGACAACTTTGCTATGGGGGGAGCTTTCCAAGTGCTGGGCGCTTGGAAAGCTCCCCCCATAGCATTTAGACCACCTGGACGCCGTCCTGGTAGACGGCCCGGATCGCCTGCTTGAGGGTGCCGTCGACGACGTGCTGCTCGGCGTCACCCTCGACCATCACCACGTCGGCACGCTTGCCAGGGGCGAGCGTGCCGAGCTCGTTCTCCAGGCCCAGCAGCTCGGCCGCGTTCCTCGTGGTCGCCTGCAACGCGTGCGCGGGCTTCATGCCGTACTCGGCCATGAGCGTGAGCTCGTTGAGGTTGTTGCCGTGCGGCCCGACGCCGGAGTCCGTACCCATCGCGATCTTCACCCCGGCGTCCAAAGCGGACCGGAACGCCGTGGTGTGTTGCGCGACAACGGTGTGCGCCTTCGCGAGGATCACTTCGGACACCGGGACGCCCGCGGCGGCCTGGTCGAGCACCATCCGCGGCGCCATCAGGGTCGGCACCAGCCAGGTGCCGTTGGCCAGCATGGCCTCGATGCCCCGTTCGTCGAGGAACACGCCGTGCTCGATCGACCGCACCCCGTTGCGCACCGCGGTGAGGATGCCGTCGGCGCTCATCGCGTGCGACATCACGGCGATGCCGGCCGCCGTCGCCTCCTGGACGATCATGGCGATCTCGTCGTCGCGGAAGTGCGCGTGCATCGGGTTGGAGCGGGGGGACATCACGCCGCCGCTCGACGCGATCTTGATGACATCGGCGCCCGCGCGGACCAGGGTGCGGACGACCCTGCGCAGCTCGTCCGGGCCGTCCGCGACGGTGTTCGGCAGGCCGGGGTGCTCGAGCTGGAACGGGACGTGCGCGCCGCAGGCCATCCAGTCGTCGTTGTGGCCGCCGGTCTGCGACACCATGCTGATCGCGATCTGCAGGCGCGGCCCCTGGATCAGCTTGCGCCGCACCGCTTCCGCGACCCCGAGGTCGGCGCCCATCGCGTCGCGGACCGTGGTGATGCCGCAGTCGAGGGTGCGGCGCATGTTGCCGATGGCTTCGTAGAACGGCAGCGAGAACGGCGTGTTGAGCGTCTGCACCAGGTCGGCGTTGCTGTACAGCAGGTGCACGTGGCAGTCGAAGAGACCCGGCAGCAGGGTGTGGCCGGTGGCGTCGACCTGGACGTCGCCGTCCAGGCCCGGACCGACGTCGACGATCCGGTCGTTCTCGATCACCAGGTCCGCTAAGCCGGAGGACGAGCCGTCGAAGACCGTGCCCCCAGAAAAGACGATGCGCGTCATGGGGGTCGAATCTATGTGATCAGTCAATAAACATCGCTAAGCTTTGCTAACGATTTCCGGTAACGTGCACGTTCGTGCGCCCCGCAGACCTGGAGCTCCTCGCCACTCCCGGCACCGTCGACGTGTCCGGTGACCTGGTGCTGGTGAGCGTCGCAACGCCCGATTTCGAGTCGAACTCCTATCGGGGCGGGCTGCACCGCGTGCTGCCCGACGGCACAACGCGGCAGTGGACGTCCGGCGACCGCGATTTCGCCCAGCGCATCTCGCCGGACGGGCGCTGGGTCGCGTTCCTGCGCGTCACCGGCAAGGGCAAGCCGCAGCTGCACGTCATCGCGACCGACGGCGGCGACGCGAGGTGCCTCACCGATCTGCCGCTCGGGGCGGGCGCGCCGGTCTGGTCGCCCGACTCGCGCCGCGTCGCGTTCACCGCGCGCGTGCCCGAGCCCGGCCGGTACGGCACGACCGACGACGGCCCCGAGGCCGAGGCGCCGCGCCGCATCACGCGGCTGTACTACCGGCTCGACGACGTCGGTTTCCTCAACGACCGGCGGCCGCGCCTGTTCGTCGTCGATGTCGATTCCGGTGAGTCGACCGAGCTGACCGACGGCACGTTCGACGTCGAGAACCCGGCGTGGTCCGCTGATGGCAGCGAGATCATCGTGGTCACCGACCAGGACCTGGGCGAAACCGACACGCTGCACAAGGAGTTGCGCGCGGTTCCGGTGGCCGGTGGCGAGCCGCGGCTCGTCGTGCGGTGCCCCGGCGACGCCAGGTTCCCGGTGGTGTCCGATTCCGAGATCTTCTTCGTGGGCTCGGAGTTCACCGGCATCCACGCCGTCGCGCGCAACTGCGGCCTGTTCCGCGTCGATGGGGACGTGGCGGTCCGGTTGACCGACGCCGAAACGGTCGACATCGACCCGCAGTCCGGAGCGCCGGTCGTGGTCGCCGACGGAATCCTTGTCGCCGTGCGCAACCGCGGCGCTGTAGAGCTGCGGCGCGTGCCGTTCTCGGGTGGCGCGCTGACGGATCTTCCTCTGCTCGCCGGTTCGTCTGGTCTCGTGAAGTCCTTCGCCGCCAACGGTTCTCGCGTCGCCGCCGTGGTGTCCACTCCGGACGATCCGGGTTCGGTGTGGGTGGACGGGGTTTCGGTTTCCTTCGCTTCCGTTCCGACGTACCGGGTGCAGGAGCTCACCGGTACCGCCTCGGACGGCTATCCGGTGCACGGCTGGGTCGTCCTGCCTTCCGGCGAGGGGCCGCACCCGGTGCTGCTGGCGGTGCACGGCGGGCCGTTCATGTACCACGGCTGGGGTTTCTTCGACGAGGCGCAGGTGTACGCCGACGCCGGCTACGCGGTCGTACTACCGAACCCGCGCGGCTCGGCCGGCTACGGCCAGTCGCACGGCCAGGCCGTGATCGGCAACTTCGGCAAGGTCGATGTCGACGACCTGCTGTCAGTGCTGGACCTGGCTTTGGCGCTGCCTGGTCTCGACGCCGACCGCGTAGGCGTGATGGGTGGCTCCTACGGCGGGTTCATGACGTCCTGGCTGGCCGCGCACCACGGTGAACGCTTCCGCGCGGCGTGGAGCGAACGCGCCGTCAACTCGTGGGACTCGTTCACCGGCTCGTCGGACATCGGCTGGTTCTTCGCCGACGCCTACTGCGGCCCGGACCCCGAGGCGCAGCGCGCGATGTCCCCGCTGACCTACGTAGAGAAGATCAACATCCCGTTCGCCGTCGTGCACTCGGAGAACGACTGGCGCTGCCCGATCGAGCAGGCGCAGCGCATGTTCGTCGCGCTGAAGCGGCAGGGCGTCGAGACCGAGCTCCTGCTGTTCCCCGGCGAGGGGCACGAGCTGACGCGGTCCGGCCAGCCGCGTCACCGCAGGCAGCGGTTCGAGGCCGTGCTCGAGTGGTGGGGCCGGCACCTGGCCTGATGTGGTGCCCGTGTGGCGCTACCGGTCACTCTTGGCGTCGTGGCACGGTGGTTGATCGCGGGCGGACTGGCCGGTGTGGCGTTGTGTGTACCGCTCGCCCTGTTGTTCGACGACGTCGGCGAGATCGTGGTCATGGTGTGCGCCGGCTTGTGCGGCCTGGTGTTCGCCGGGGGAGTGGCGCTGCTCGCCGGCCGCGGTTGGTGGATGCTCGGGCCCGCGCTCGCCGTCGGGGTGTTCGCGCCGCTCGCGATCACCATGGAAGCGCACGAGGTCGTGCTCAGCGGCTACGGCCGCATCGAGACCTGCGCGGTCACCGACGCGGTGGAGTCCAGCAGCGACACCCCGCGTCGCAGCTACCACATCGTCGAGTACGTCATCGCGTGTCCCAGCGGACCGGTGGAGCTCCTGCTCGATCACTCGTACCGGCTGAAGAGCAACACGGTGGCCTTTTACCAGCTGCCGCCCCTGCGGCCGTTGCTGGTGCGCGACGCGCGCTACGAACCGGAACTGCTCTGGGGTTCGGTCGCCGCGATGGCGGTGATCGTGATGATCGCGGCGGCGGTGCGCCCTCAGCCGAGCAGCGTGTAGTTCAGCTCCTCGCACACACGGGCCAGCGGCAGGTCCAGACCCGGATGATCCAGCGGTAGCAACACATCCGGCGCGGCGGGCAGCCCACTGGCACCGGGCGGATCCCACAGGCAGACCGCGGGATCGCCGGCGTCCATCGACGACCGGTACCAGAGCCCGTCCAGCTCGGGGTACGCCGCGCGGATCGCCCGCGCCCACGCCTGCGTGATGTGTTTGGGGCCCGAGGAGATCTCCTGCGACGCGCCGACGCGTGTGGGCCACAGCCCCGCCAGGTCGAGCAGCCGCAGCGTGCGCCTGGGGCGCAGGACGACGAGGAACGGCGAACGCGTGCGCCGGTCGACCATCGACGTGGCCTGGAAGACCTCGGCGATCGACGTGCGCACGGACAGTCCGAAGTAGAGGACGCCGTGCTCGTGGTTCAGCGCGGGGCGGCCGTCCTCGGCCGGTGGCTGGCAGTCGAACCGGGCGTGGGGGAGCGGTCCCGTGTAGCGGAACGTGTTCCAGCGCTGCGGGTGCAGGCCCTTCGCGGTGAAGACGCGTACAAGGCGGGTCGCCCGGTGTACGGCCACGACGTCCTCGGTGCGGCGCAGGTGCGCCTGCAGCACGGCTGGTGCGGGCGGCTGTGGAAGCCGTGACATTCAGGTCCAGGTGTTCTCGAATGCTCTAGACGGGTGTCCCGAGCATGGCGGCCAGGTCGGCCACTTTCCGCGGATCTCCTCCGGCGAGGAGCCACTCGCGCGGTGTGGCGGGCTTGCCGTCGACCAGCAGGTCCTCCTGTGCGGTGGTCATGAAGGCGGCTACGACGAGTGCGGGCTGGTCCGCGGGCACGGCGGACAGCACGGTTTCCAGTCCGGGCAGCACGCCGCCGCCCGCGAACTGCCAGGCGGGCAGACGCCAGCTGCCCTTGTCCTTCCAGCCGACCAGCCGGCCGACACCGAGACGGTGCCGGATGCGGCTCGTGTCGACCTGGAGTTGACGCGCGGCCTCGGCGACCGTCAGCGCCGAGTCCCTCAGCACCGCGTGCGCGACGACCGTGCGGGTGCGTGGTTTCGCATCCTCCGGGCGCGCCGGCGTGAGGTCGAGGCCGACGTCGGTGAGGGCTTCCTGCTGGTCCGGTGTGAAGTAGCTGACCGGGTCCGGGTGAGGCGGCGCGAGTTTCTTCGCGGCGTCGGCCACGAGAGAGAGGAACTCGTCGGGGGTCACCTGGAGGCCGGCCTTGGCCAGCACCGTTTCCAGCGCAGGGCTCATGCGCACAGAGTATCCCGTGCGTGCGCCTTTGTGCGCACATTCACCCGAAATGCCCTGGAGGTTCGACGGTGTGCGCACAAGCAACGACGCTACGTGAAGTTTTACGGGCTGGTACCCCTGTGTGGTCGTGACGTAAACCTCATCGAGGGTGGTGGATACGATGCGGCGTCCGAACGGCTCAGACGGGGGTGCTCGATGCAGACGCTGGCGCGACTAGACCGGCTCGGCCGGCTCATCGCGGCAGGCTGGCTCGCGGTCATGATCGGCACGTTGGTGTACATCATGCTGCGCCCCTTGGACTTCTCGCTCGACCTGCGCGTGTACCGCGTCGGTGGCGAGGCGTGGCTCAAGCACTTCCCGATCTACGTCGACGGCTTCGCCAAGCCGCTCGGCGGACCGGACCTGCCGTTCACGTATCCGCCGGTCGCCGCGATGATCTTCAGCCTGCTCGCGCTCGTGCCGCTCGCGGTCGCCGTGTTCGCCGTGGCGTTCGTGAACCTCGCCGCACTGACCACGCTGTGCCTCATCGCGGCCGCGCGGGTCTGCGGCTGGGGTCCCGACGCGGTGAAGTGGGGGCTCGGTGCCGCGGCCGTGGCGTCGATCTTCGACCCGCTGCGCGAGACGCTCTGGTTCGGACAGATCAACCTGATGCTCGGCGTGCTCGTCATGGCGGACTGCCTGCTCGCGCGCACGCGGTGGCCGCGCGGCGCGCTGATCGGCCTCGCCGCCGCGATCAAGCTGACGCCCGCGTTCTTCGCGCTGTACTTCGTGGCCCGCCGCGAGTGGCGGCCGGTGTTCGTCGCGGTCGGATCGTTCGCCGCGTTCGGCTTGATCGGATTCCTGGTCGCGCCTTCCGATGCACGTCAGTACTGGTTCCACGCGCTGCTCGACCCGAGCCGCGTCGGCCGGCTCACCTACACCGCGAACCAGTCGTTGCGCGGCCTGCTGGCGCGTCTGTTCGCGGACAACACCACGCAGGTCGTCGTGTGGGTCGTGCTGTCGCTGCTGATCGTGGTGGCGGCGTACGTGGTCGCGACGTGGGCGCGCCGCGCCGGTGACGACCTCGTCGCGTTCCTCGCGGTCGCCACCGGCGGGCTGCTGATCTCGCCGGTCTCGTGGGGGCACCACTGGGTGTGGATCGCGCCCGCTCTGGTGTTGCTGGCCCGCCCGGAACTGAGGCGCGGCAAGGCGTTCTGGGCGGGCTTCCTGCCGATGATCGTCGTGTTCGCGCTCGGCCCGCACTGGTGGTTCCCCAACGACAACGACGTCGAGCGGAACTGGGCGTGGTGGCAGCAGGTGATCGGCAACGCCTACGTGTGGGCCGGTCTGGGTGTCCTGGTGACGCTCAGCCTGCTCGCTCTGCGCCGGAAGTCGTTGTCAGCGACCGCAGCCGGAAGCTGAACAGCAGCAACACGACGCCCCACATGATCGCGAAGATCCCGATCGTGACGATCAGTGCGAGCGCGCCCGTGCCTGGGCTGGCGAACAGGATGATGCCCAGCAGCACGGCGAGCACGCCGGTCACCACGTAGAACCATTCGTTGGTGATCACCTTGCGCAGCCGGATCGCGGCCGCGATCTGCAGCACGCCCGCGATGATCGCCCAGATCGCGATGATCAGTAGCAGGATGCCCGCCGTCAGGCCGGGCCAGGCGAACGCGACGATCCCGGCGACCACGCCGACCGCGCCCAGGATGCCGTGCATCACCCGGTCGGCGGTCGGCCATTCGTTGTGCCTGATCGCGATGTAGAGGGCTGTGACGCCGTCGACGAGTGTGTAGGCGCCCCACAGGATGACCAGCGCGAGCACCGTGATGTCCGGCCACGCGAGCGCCATCAGGCCGAACAGGATGGCCACCGCGCCCCTGAGCGTGAACAGCCACCAGCGTTGCCCCAGCGTTTCCAGCAGCATCGTGCACCTCCTCGGACGGATCGTCGCGAGGATGCGCCCGCTCGGCAACTTGGTCCTATTTGGATTGTCTGAAATGGACAAGGGCCGCTTCACCCGCGCGGGGTGAAGCGGCCCTCGGCCGTTCGTCCTACTGCTGGCCGGTGATGATGGAGACCGCGAGGTCCTGCGTCGCCTCGTCCACCTCGCCGACCTGGAAGTTGCGGCTGACCGCGTGCGCCACGAGCTCCGGCTCCGGCGGCAGGCCGTACTTGCGCAGGTAGTGCGGCACGGCGCCGGCCCAGATCCAGGTGCCGTCGGTGCGGAAGTTCAGCGGCACGTCCTGCTCGGTCGGCGAGAACTCGTCCGTGTCGTAGTTGCGCGCGGCGAGCACCACCGGAGCGGCCTCGAGGTAGGCGATGAGCCCCTCGAGCAGGTGCGGCTCGACCGGCTGCCGGTTGACGAAGATCCGGCCCTCGTCGTTCTTGCCGTCGTACACCCTGGCCGTGCGCATCGCGGCGTTCTCGACCGGCTGCTCGGCGGCCTGGTACTCCTGCGGCTGCTCCGGTTCCGGCTGAGGCAGCGGCGGCAGACCCACTCGCTGGCGCCACCAGTCCGGAATGCGCTCGTCCGGCCGCGGGAACGTCTGCAGCTCGTCCCGGAAGCCGATCGGCGGCGGCACGTTGCGCCAGCGCGGCTCCTCCTCGGCCTCGAAGTCCACCGTGAACGCCGCCGGCGCCTCGATCTCGTACACCGCGCTCAGCCAGGTGCCCCGGTCCGGCTGGTACATGCCGGAGCGCAGCTGGCCGAAGAGCTGTACGACCTCCATCGGCGGCCGCACAGGCCGAAGCTGGCCGTCCGGCCCGCTGAACGCCAGGTCGACCTCGATGTGCCTGCCCGCGGCGCGGTACTCCGCACGCACCTTCTGCCAGTCCGGTGGCAGCGCGGGCAGCATCGCGCGGCCGATCTGCCGCACGAGCTGCTGCTGGTCCTCGTCGCTCAGCGGTGTCGCCGGCTGACTCATGCTCTCCTCGCCCCTTCGTATCCCCCCAGACGGTGAACCGATCTTAACCGTCCGTCGCGATACGTGCGGGCCGGTTCGGTCACTCCGGGGTCGATGCCAGGCCGCGGCGGAACCACTCCGGCATGCTCTCGTCCACGCGTGGGAACCACTTGTTCTCGGTCGCGAAGTTCTCGCTGGTGGGCGGCGTGTCGAAGCCGGGGTCCTGGTCGCGGTTGTACCGGATGCTGTAGCGGCCGGGCGGGTCCAGCACGTACTCGAACTCGATCCACGAGCCGAGGCCCTCGGCGTACATGCCCTTGCGCAGCTGCTGGAACTTCCGCCACACCTCGGGCGGGAACGACCACGGCTGGACCGAGCCGTCCTTCATCTTGACGCCGGTGTCCGCCTCGCTGTGCGGGCCGATCATCTTGGCGCGCACCACCAGGCGCGTCCAGCCCATCGGCAGGGTCTCCAGCACTTCCTGCGTGATGTCCGCGAGCTTCTCCTGCTGTTCCACGGGCGTGAGCTGCGGCCAGTTCGCCATTGCGCGGGTCCTCCTCCGTAGTGGCCGTTCGAGCCTAGTTACCGCCGGGCTCAGCGCGTGCCACAACGTCGCGCATCCATTGCGGGACGCGGTCCTCGGCGCGCGGGTACGCCTCCAGGTCCCGCACGAACTGTCCCGGCTGCAGCTGAGGTGACCACTGCGGATCGTCGTCGTAGTTGAACGACACCTCGGGCTCGCCCTCGCGGTTCACCACGAACCGGGCGGACAGCCACGCGCCGCGCGCCGGTTCGTACATCTCGTCGCGCAGCGCCACGAGCTCTCTGGTGACCTCCGGCAGGCGCACCTCGCCGGCGAACCGGCCGTGGGAGTCCTGCGCGGAAGCCGCGATCTCGTAGGCGGTGACGTTGGCCCACACGTCGAGCCTCACCCGCGCCCAGCCCACCGGGGCGCCGGCCCGCAGGGCCGCGAGCAGCGCGTCGATCACGCCCTGCTCGTCAAGTGGCCTATTCAGCTCGTTCACAGCCCTTCGAGAACCCACGTACGGTCGAGCAGCTTCGCGGCCAGGTATTCCGACTCCACTTCGATCTGCGTGCCGGTGTCGCGGGCGACGCAGGCCAGGGCGAGTGGACCGAGCGCGATGTACCCGAGTGGGTTGTCGGTGCTCTCGGGAGTCGCGGTCCAGTGCTCCTTGTGGAGCGTCAGGGCTTCGGCCAGAGCGTTGTTGAACTGCTGCTCCTGCCCTTCCTCGCCGAGGTGGTTGAACAGCTCCAGCCACGGGAACACGATCTTGAGCACAGTTCCACCTTGACCGCGGTGCCGGGTTCGGCGACGGCCACGGCGGAGATCGCGGCGCCGATGTTGAGCCCAGCCGTCTGCATCCGCAGGTCCGCGGTCTCCTGCTCGACGACGCGGTCCAGCTTGCCGAGTTGCTTGGCCGAATAGCTGGGGTAGGTGTCGTGCCGGCTCACTTCCACCACTTCGCGGTCCGCCGGCTCACGACGTTTGTACTGGTCAGGAGCCCGGCTCCGTTACTCGCGCGCGCAGCCAGCCGGGCAGCGCGTCGAGCGAGCCCGCCCGGCGCAGTTCCTCCTGGTAGGTCTCGGACGGTGGCGATGCGACCCATTGCGGCTCGTCGGTGCGGTTGAAGGTCAGTTTCTTCTCACCGCTGTACTGCATCTCGAACTTGGCGCTGTACCAGGTGGTCTGCGGGCCGGCCATCGAGGCGCGAAGCTCCTGGAACCGTTCGGTGACCGCTTGCGGCGGCGCCCACTGATACATCCGTCCGGCCACGTCGCGGACCAGTGCGTTCGTCTCGACGTGCGATCCGATCTCGCGGAATTGGACCTGGGTGTAGGTCCAGCCGATCGGCAGGGTGTGCCAGATCTGCTGCTCCACGTGCTTGGCGTACGTGGTGTGCTCGACCGGCCCGCCGGGGGGCACGGGCGGCAGCTCGGCCTCGGGATCAAGCGCCTTGTGCAGCCAGCGCGGGATGTTCGCTTCGGAGCGCGGGTACAGCGCGAGGTCCTTCGCCCACACCTCGGGACCGATCGGCGGATCCCACACCGGGTCGATGTCGAAGTTGAAGCGGTACTTGAAGAAGTCCGGCGGATCCATCGTGAAGCGTGCGGAGAACCACGTGCCGGTCTGCTCCTCGTACTGAAGGTCGCGGAGGTCCCGGAACGCCCGCTGGATCTCGCTCGGGAATTCCCGCTCCTGTGCGGAGCCGTCCTGGTTCACGGTCGCGTACGCGTAGTCCTCGACGCCGCCCGCCATCCGGACGGTGAGGTCGATGCGCGCCCAGTCCGGACCAACGCCCTTGTACAACCGGGTGCTCACCCAGTGCAGGATCTTGTCGGCGAGTTCCTCGCGCTCGGCCTTGGGGGGCCGGGGGTCAGACATTGTCGTGGCTCCTGTAGTGGACGACGGGCTTGCCGGTCGTCGGGTCGACACGCTGCTCGACCCAGTACTGGCGGTCCGGGGTCAGTCCGGTTGAGGCCTCGGACGGGAAGACACGTACCCGCTCGACCGGGACGCCCTGGTCGTGCGCGACCCTGCGGTCCATTTCGGACCGTCGCCAGCTGTCGTTGTGGCGGCTGAGCGGATCGGTGTTCGTCGTCAGGATGTTGTTCTCCCGCCAGAGCTGTGGCGTGACGCCGAGCGCCTCGTTGATGCCACCCGCCG
This sequence comes from Lentzea sp. NBRC 105346, assembly GCF_030269605.1. GTDB lineage: Bacteria > Actinomycetota > Actinomycetes > Mycobacteriales > Pseudonocardiaceae > Lentzea. The sequence continues at coordinate 86,815 of NZ_BSTQ01000003.1, read as the reverse complement.
CGTGGTCCTGCGTGTGGCCGCCACGATAGTCCGCGCCGGGGTAGTCGTACTCACCGGCGTGGCCCATGCGACGCTGCACCTCGCCGTCACGCGGCGGGTGACCGCCAGGGCTGTAGTCCGGCTCGAACGAGATGGCGCCGTTGCCGTCGGCGGTCGTGTGGTAGACGCGGTCGTCGACTTCGTAGCGCGTCTCGGCGAGCGGCAACCCGTCGGTGGGGCGCACGTCGGGCTCGCGCATGGTGCGCCGGTCGCCCAGTTCGGGGTTCTGGTCCGTCCACGTCCGGACGTGCGTGATCTGCGATTCGCCGTCCGGTGTCCGGTGCGGAGAAGTGTAGAAATCGCCGTGCCACTCGCCGTCCGGCGTCCGGACCTCGTACCGGCAGCCGGGTTCGAGGTCCGTCCGGTGGCTGAACGGCGGGCCGCTCGGATCCCATGTCTCCGCACGGTGGTTCGCGCCACCCACCTCGAACTCCGGGCCGTGTGGCGCGTTGAAGTCGTCGATGTCGAACACCGGCCTGCCGGTGTCGTCGGTGTGGAACGTGAACGGCTCTCCGCCCGCGTGCACCCGGTAGTCGACATCCGGCTGCGTGTGGCTCGCGTCCGGGTTGTCGACCGGGCTGCCCGCGTACCCGGTGCGAGTGTTGCTCGTGTGCGCGTCGACGTGCGTGACCCGCGGCGGCGTGGACCCGTCCGTGTACACGGTCGTCCTGCGCCCGTTCGCGTCGGTGATCTCGTACTTGGTGTTCGGCTCGAGAGCGGGGTTGTGCGCCGGCGGATCGTAGAACGGCTCGCCGGTGTTGACGGTCCTCGACTCGGTGCGCGTGTGGTGCGGCTCCTGCCAGTCGATGTCCTGGTGCGTCGGCCGCTCCCGCTCGCCCGGCTGTGCCGCTCGGTCCTTGGCGCCGTCGACGTCGTGGTCGGTGTCGTGGTGCTCGCTGCCGGGCGCGTAGCCGTCGTCGCCGGTCTTGGAGTGGGTGCCGTCCGGGTGATGGGTTTCCCACTCGCCGTTCGGCGGGATCTTCGGCTGGCGGGTGCCGTCGGGCCCGATTTCCGCGTCGCTGGTGAACACCCGGCCCCTGCTGTCGGTCCAGGCCGGCTTGTTCGGCGCGAGGACCGGTGCGTCCAGGTGCTTGGAGAGCTGCTTCGCGAAGTCGTTGCTGGCGGCGTCGCAGCCGATCAGCCGGACGGGCTTGCTGCCGTCGTAGCCGGAGCGGCGAAGCATGTCCGCGTATTCGGCCGGCGTGTAGTCGTGGCCGCCGATGCGCGCCTTGCCCTCGGGGGTGATGTGCACGTCGGCGGTGAAGTAGCGCGGGTCGTTGGGGACCTTGTGCGGTAGGTCGCCCATGTCCGGGTCGCCGCCGTGGTGCGACACGCCCGCCGGGGTCGTTTCGGCGTGCCTCGCGTGGGCTTCGGCGGGGTCGGGGCGTTCGTGCGTGTCCGCGTGGCTTGGGGTGTCGCTGTCGTGGTGGCTTGGGTCGGTGTCGTGGTGGTTCGGCGTGTCGGGGTGGCCGGGTGTGTCGGCGTGCGGTGCGTCTGGGCTGTGGGTGTCCGGGGCGTGGCTCGGTGCGTCCGGCCGGCTGCCGTCGGGCCGTGATCCGTCCGGGTGGGTGCCGTCGGGGCGGCTGTCGGGCCGGTTGTGGGGTTGGCCGGGGGCGTCGGGGCGCTGGCCCGGATGGGTGGTGGGGCTGTCGCCGCGCGGTCGGGCGCCGTCCGGGCGAGCGGGGTCGGGACGGTTGTGCGGGGCGTTGGCGTCGGGACGGGTGGAGCCGCCGGGGTGCCCGCCCGGCGCGTCGGTCCGAGGCCGCGAGGCGTCCGGCCTGCTGCCGGGCCCGTCGGGCCGGGAGCCGGGACCGTCGGTGCGCGGCCGGGATGCGTCCGGGCGGGAGCCGTCGGGGCGGCTGCCAGGTGCGTCGGGCCGGTTGCCTGGTCCGTCGGGTCGGTTGGCGGGTCCGTCGGTGCGGGGACGCGAGGCGTCGGGTCGCGTGCCGTCGGGGCGTGAGCCGGGTGCGTCTGGCCGGCTGCTCGGGGCGCTGGGGCCGTGCGCGGCGGGGCCTCCGGCGTGCGGTGCGCCGCCGGTGGGGCCGAAGCCGGGTTGCTGGGTGTGCGGGCCACTCGGCTGGGGACCGCTGTGCGGGCTGGCCGGAGTGTGCGGAGCGGCGGGGGCGTCCGCGTGGGTCGGGGTGGTCGCGGACTGCGGGCGCGTGCCGGGCGCGTCCGGGCGGCCCGCCGGGCCACCAGCGTGCGGGGCACCCGACGCGGGCATGCCGGCGTTGGGCGTGCCCGCTGGGGCGTTGGTGTGCGGCGCGCCCGCGGGGGCGTTGCCGTGCGGGGTGCCTGCGCCGGTGTGCGGAGCTCCGGCGGGGGCACTCGTGTGCGGTGCCGAGGGGCCGCTGGCGTTGGGCGCGCCCGACGGCGTGCCGGTGTGTGGCGCGCCCGCGTTGGGAGCACCGGTGTGTGGAGTTCCTGCGGGGGCGCCTGTGTGAGGTGCACTCGAGGGCGTGCTGGTGTGCGGGGTGCCCGCGTTGGGAGCACTGGTGTGTGGAGTGCCTGTGGGGGCACCGGTGTGCGGCGCGCCCGAGGGCGTGCTCGTGTGTGGCGCGCCCGCGTTGGAAGCACTGGTGTGTGGCGCGCCCGCGTTGGGAGCGCTGGTGTGTGGCGCGCCCGCGTTGGGAGCGCTGGTGTGTGGAGTGCCTGTGGGGGCACCGGTGTGCGGCGCGCCCGAGGGCGTGCTGGTGTGCGGCGCGCCTGCCGGTGCGCTGGCGTGCGGGGTGCCCGCGTTGGGGCCACCGGCGTGCGGGGTTCCTGCGGGGGCGCCGGTGTGTGGCGCGGATGGGCCGCCGGTGTGCGGAGCGCCCGCGGGTGTGTTGCCGTGTGGGGCGCCGGTGTGGGGAGTTCCGGCGGGGGCGCCCGTGTGCGGTGCCGACGGGCTGCCCGTGTGCGGCGCGCCTGCGGGCGTGCTGGTGTGCGGTGCGCCCGCGGGGGCGTTGCTGTGCGGGGTGCCCGCGCTCGTGTGCGGCGCGGTGGGGGAGCCCGCGTGCGCGCTGGGGCTGCCGGTGTGCGGGCGCGCTGCCGAGGGCGTGGTGTCCGGGGTGCGCGGGCTCGGCATGCCGGAGCCCAGATCGCCGCGGCTGCCTGGGGTGCCCGTCCAGCCGCCACCGCCGCCGGGGCGGGCGCCGCCTGCGCTCGGGGCGTTGCCTGTGGAGGGGCTGCTACCGCCCGTATGTGGGGCGGCCGGGGCGCCGGCCATGCCCGGCTGGGACGGGGTGTTCGGGCCGCCGGCCGGGGTCTGGGTGTGCGGGGCTGCTGGGGCGTCCGGGCGGTGTGGGGCCTCGGGTGCTGCCGCCGTGGACTGGTAGGTCTGGCCCGTGTTGCGCGGCGGCGGGGCGTCTGCGCCGTGGCTGCTCGGGCTCGACGGGCTGCCGCCTGGGCCGTGCGCCGACGGGGCGCCCGCGCTGGGAGCGGACGCGGCGTGCGAGGTGCTCGGCGCGGACGGGGCGTCGGGGTGGCCGCTTGGTGCAGAGGCGGCCGGGGTGTGCGGTGTGGACGGGCTGCTTGGCGCGTCCGGGGTATGAGGGGCTGACGGGGTGTGCGGAGCGGACGGCGTGTGTGGCGGGGCCGCGCTCGACGGCGACGACGTGCCCGGTGAGGACGGCGACGACGGAGAGCCGGGCCCGTGTGAGGACGGCGACGACGGAGAGCCGGGCCCGTGTGAGGACGGCGTGCCCGGCGACGACGGCGAGCTCGGTGAGCTGGGCGACGACGGAGAACTCGGCGAGGAGGGCGAACTGTTCGAGCCGGGACCGTCCGGTGAGTTCGGCGAGTTCGGGGAGTTCGGCGAGTTCGGGGACGACGGGGAGTCCGGAGTGGACGGAGCATCCGGCGAGCCGCTGCTGTGCGTGCCGCCACCGCCGTGCGGGGTGACGTCCGGGGAGCCGCCGGTTCGGTGGAACAAACCGCCCGGCTTGATCGACTTGGTGGAGATCACGTCCAGGCCGGTCACCTTGCCGACCAGCTTGCCCACCACCTTCATGATCTTGGTGAAGCACTCGACCAGCTTCCCCAGCATCGGGGAGACCTTCTTGATGGTCTTGATGAGCTTCTGGATCAGCTCGCCGATCTTGGTGGCCCACTTCGAGATCGCGGTCACGGCCTGCGCCACGATCACCGGCGTGCCGAAACCGAGCGAGAACACGGCCTCCAGCACCCACGTGATCAGTTTCGCGACGAGGTCCGCGATCAGGTCCCGGACCATCTCCCGGACGAACCCGACCACCATGCCCATGATGCCGACCACGGTGCCGACGGAGCCCGCGGTCGAGGCGGCACCGGCCAGCGCGTCACCCTGCGCGCCGGCGGCCGCGCGGTAGGCGTCGCCGGCCTGGCCGTGCCACTCCGCGGTGCCGGTGCTGACGGCCTGCTTGTAGTCCTCGGCGACCTTGCCCAGTTCCTTGGAGACGTTGTTCCACGTCGCCGAGTACGACTCGATCACCGGCGGGTTGCCGGCCAGCCAGTCCAGCGCTTCCTTGAGTGGCTGCATGTGTTCCATCAGGAACGAGGCGGCCGAGGACAGCAGCGTGCCGAACGGGTCGATCGCCATCGACGCCGCGTCCGCGGCCAGGCCGACCATGCCCAGGCCGGCCTCGACCCAGTTGCCGTCCTTGATCCCGTTGAACGTGTCCATCGCCGACTCGGCGATGGAGATGCCGGTCGCCCAGCCGTTGTCGCCGGTGCCCTTGTTCATGAACCCCGTGGGCGCCGCATCCGGCTGCTGCACAAGAGGATTCGACATCAGGCACCCCCGCCGAATGTGGCGCGGATGCTCTCTTCGACCTCGCGGTAGTGCGCGGCGGTGTCGCGGACGTTCTTCGCCGTCGCGTTCATCGCCTCGGCGACGCCGTTGAGGGCGTCCAGGCCCCACTGCTCCACCGGGTCGAGCATCATGCGGAACGGCTGGCAGATGATCCCGTACGCGTCCGTCGGCATCGACACGGTCTTGGCCGCGTCGACCGCGCCCTGCAGGCGGCTCTGCAGGCCTTCTAATGCCTGCGCGTGGCCGTCAAGTGCGTCTGCGGTGACACCGAAACCACCGGCAGTCATAGCTGTTCCCCCTCGGGTGGTGGTGTACGAGATCAGGAAAGTACGGATTCGCCGCCGAAGTCGTCGTCGTCATCGGTTGGCGGACGACGGCGGGGAGGCGCCGGAGGCTGTGCGGGACGCGTGGACTGCCGCTCCGCTTCGTCCTCGTTGAAGCTGATCTCGTTGCGGCGGTCCGCCTGCGGTGGCTCCTCCTCGGCGGGCGGAGCCGGGAAGTTCTTCTTGGCCTCGTTGAACAACACGTTGGCGGTCTCGTCCTGCGTGCCGATCGTCTCGGCCATCGCTTCCTGGAGGATCTCCGGGATGCGGGACTGCGCGCGTTGCAGCAACCGCATGATCTCGCCGCTGACCTCGGCCATCCGCTTCTCGCGGGCGCTCTCGTTGATGACGAGGTTCTGGAGGATGCCGTTCGAGCCGATGGTCAGCTCGATCGAGCCGTCGGAAGACCGCTCGCTGATGGACATTCCCTGCACACGGGTCGCCATGGCCTGGTAGCGGTCAGCGCGCTCGCGCACGCTCTGTTCCCACTGGGAAACCATGCGCTCCGACTCGGCGATGTCCTCGGGCACCGTGATGTTCCTCCCCTAACGCGGCGGTCGTTCAAGGCGGTCTTTCAAGGATGACGCAGCGGTTCTTCGGCCGGTTCCGCTCGGTTCGCAAATCGGCCGGACAGACCAACGGCGTTCCCCTGAGCGTCTCAGGGGAACGCCGTTGTCCTCGGACGACTCAGTTGACGCCGAGCAGGTCGACCACGAACACGAGGGTCTCGTTGGGCTTGATCACTCCGCCCGCGCCACGCTCACCGTAAGCGAGATGAGACGGGATGACCAACTGCCTGCGGCCGCCGACCTTCATGCCCGCGACGCCCTGGTCCCAGCCCGCGATGACCCGGCCGGCGCCGAGGGGGAAGCCGAACGGCTCGCCGCGGTCCCACGAGGCGTCGAACTGCTCGCCGGTGGAGAAGGACACACCGACGTAGTGCACGGTGACGAACTGGCCCGCCTCTGCCGCGGGGCCGTCACCGACGGTGATGTCGTTGATGACGAGGTCGGCTGGCGGGGGGCCGTCGACCGGGTCGATCTCGGGCTTCTGCGCGGCCATGCGATGTCCTCCTCGAATCGGATTTGCTTCGCGCGAGTCAATCACGTCAGAACCAGCGGGACCGAATGGCCTACGCCTACTGGCTCTTGTGGCCGCACGGGGTGTCTGTTGATCTATCTATGCCCCTCCTGCGGGGCAACCACAACTGAAGGAGATGATCATGGCGGCAACCCTGCACCGCCTGCGGTCATGGCTGGGCGCGCTGCTGGTGGCGATGGTGCTACCGGTGGCGGGCGTCAGCGTGGCCGCGGCCGACCAGCCCACCACCACCGATGGTGAGGTCGGCGCCCAGATCGTCGGTGGCACGCGCGCCAGCACGTCCACCTACCCGTTCGTCGTGTACCTCGCGACGTCCAGCGGATTCCAGTACTGCGGCGGCACCCTGGTCAAGGCCAACAAGGTCGTCACCGCCGCGCACTGCACCGAGGGCGACTCGCCGTCGGCCGTGCGCGTCGTGGCCGGTCGGGACGACAAGAACTCGACCGCCGGTGTCGTCGCCAAGGTGACCAAGATCTGGATCCACCCGAGCTACACGGACGCCACGAAGGGCTATGACGTCTCGGTGCTCACGCTCGACCGCAACCTGTCCTACGCGCCGTTGAGCATCGCCACCTCGGCGGACAGCTCGCTGTACACGGCGGGCACCACGTCGCGGATCCTCGGCTGGGGCACCACCTCGTCCGGCGGTTCCGCCTCGCGGTACCTGCTCACGGCAACGGTGCCGCTGACCAGCAACACCAGCTGCGCGTCGAGCTACTCGGAGTTCAACGCGACGGCCATGGTGTGCGCCGGCTATCCGCAGGGCGGGGTCGACACCTGCCAGGGCGACTCCGGTGGCCCGCTGGTGGCCGGTGGCAAGCTCATCGGCATCACGTCGTGGGGTGAGGGCTGCGCCGCGGCCGGCTACCCCGGCGTCTACACGCGGGTGGCGACCTACGCGTCGCAGATCTCCGCCCAAATCAATTCCTGATCGGCTCAACTCCTGATCTGACCCATCGCGCGGGCGTCTTCGGGCGCCCGCGCAACCCGATCGGGTGATGGATCCGTCCTGGGGACATGACCGGAAGATGGGTACTGGCCGGCACCGCCCTGGCCATCGTCGTGGGGTGTGTCAGCTCCGCGAACCCTTTCGCTGACCAGGTTCCGCCGCGTCCGATCGTCGACTTCGAGCCGGTGAAGCTCGTCGCCTACGACTCGTGCGACACGGCGTTGACCGAACTCCGCCGCGCTGCACTGCCTTACGTGACCGCATACGGGTTCGGCGGTCCCGTGTTCACCATGGCGGAGGACTCGAGCGGCAGGGCGACGGCCGCCACTCCGCAGAACGCCGAGTCGAAGGCCTCCGAGCCGGCCCATTCGTCGACGAACACCCATGAGAAGGGCATCGACGAGCCGGACATCGTGAAGACCGACGGCAAGCGCATCGTCTCCATCGCGGACGGCAAGCTGCGTGTCGTCGACGTCGCCTCCAAGTCCGTGACCGGCACCCTCGAGTTTCACGCGTACCCGTCACAGCTCCTCGTGCAGGGCGACCGCGCGCTTGTCGTGATCAACGGTGGCGGTTGGGCCGAGCCGGTGATGGAGAAGCCGATCGCGCCGCCGTCCGGCGAGGTGTACCAGGCGGGAACCGAGCTGGTGCTCGTCGATCTCTCTGGTGCGCCCAAGGTTCTGGGCACGCTGAAGACCGACGGCTGGTACGTCGACGCCAGGCAGATCGGCGGCACCGCGCGCGTCGTCATCCGCTCGGCGCCGCGCCTTCCGTTCGTCTATCCCAATGGCGCCTCCGACGAGCCGAACTCGTTGCGGAGGAACCGCGACATCGTCGGTTCCGCTCCGATCGACGCGTGGCTGCCGCGCTACGAGCTCGATGTCGCGGGCAAGAAGTCGAGCGGCACCCTCGTGGACTGCGCGCACATCAGCCACCCGGTCGTGCACTCCGGGACGTCGATGCTCACCGTGCTCACCCTCGACCTGCCGCGCGAGCTCGGCACCGGCCAGCCCGTGTCGCTCATGGCCGACGGCGACACCGTTTACGGCACCGACAAGTCGCTGTACGTCGCCGACGACCACCGGCTGATCCCGATGCCGCGCCAGCGGCCCGGCATCGCGCCCGTGCCGCGGCCGTCGACGACCGCGATCCACCAGTTCGACATCAGCAAGCCCGGCCCGCCCGTGCACGTCGCCTCCGGTGACGTTGCCGGCACGCTGCTGAACCAGTACGCGATGTCCGAGTACGACGGGAACCTGCGCGTCGCCACCACGACCGGCGGCGACGTGTGGCGTGGTCCCACCGACCAGCCTCCGGCCACGCAGAGCAGCGTCATCGTGCTGACCAGGCACGGCACCACGTTGACGCAGACCGGCCGCGTCGACGGGCTGGGCAAGGGCGAACGCATCCGCGGCGTCCGGTTCGCCGGACCCGTCGGCTACGTCGTCACCTTCCGGCAGACCGACCCGCTGTACACGCTCGACCTGGGGAACCCGGCCGCGCCGCGTGCCGTCGGTGAACTGAAGATCACCGGCTATTCCGCGTACCTGCACCCGATCGGCGACGGCAAGCTGATCGGCATCGGCCAGGAGGCCACCGAGCAGGGGCGCGCCACCGGCACTCAGGTTTCGTTGTTCGACGTCAGCAATCCGGCGTCGCCGCGCAGGCTCGCCCAGCACCTCCTTCCACACTCCAACTCGGAGGCCGAGTACGACCCCCACGCTTTCCTTTACTGGCCCGCCAACGGGACGCTCGTCGTTCCCGTGACGTCGTTCGACTCGCGCGGCCTCGCTGCCGGGTCACTCGTGCTGCGGGTGCGTGACGGTGGCTTCACCGAGGTGGGCACCGTGCAGCCGCAGTCCGGTGGGTATGACAACGGGGCGCGGCGGGCGCTCGTCATCGGTGATCAGTTGTGGACCGTGTCGTCTGGTGGCGCCATGGCCAGTGCACTGGAGGGACTGGCTCAGCAGGCTTGGGTTCCCTTCTCTTGAGGCTTTCCTCGGGCCGGCCTGCGTGCTGGTGTTGGCCAGTGCGCGGGTCGGTATCGGGGAGTTCGCGGTTCGGAACGGAGGTTGGGTGGTCGGCTGGTTGGGTGCGGATTGTCGGGGGTTTGCAGGGATTGGGCCGCCGGTTGAGCCGCCGCGCAGGTGTGAGGGGGCCGCGGGGTAGGGGCGCGGCCGTGTTCGCCTTGTGGGGCATGGTTGTGGGCGGGCTGCGTTGCGGGCCGGGCGTGACGGTGCCGTGCGGGGTGGCGATGCCGGTGGGGCGGTGCCCGCGGGATGGCTTGTGGGGTCGGCGGCGCGCTGGCCGTGGCCGCTTTGGGGCGCGAGGCGATACACGGGTTGGTTGTGCACGGCTGGTTTGGTCCGCCGGGGCAACCTGGACAGTCCGGGGGCGGGTGCGGCCTTCGGGTCGTAGGGCGACGGAGGGTGCTGCGCTGTGGGCCGGGCTTGATGGTGCCGTGCGGGGTGGCGATATCGGTGTGGCGGTGCCCGCGGGATGGCTTGTGGGGTCGGCGGCGCGCTGGCTGTGGCTGCTTGGGGGCGTGAGGCGATACACGGGTTGGGTGGGACGTGGTTGTGGGCGGCTGGTTTGGTCGGCCGGGGCGACCTGGACAGTCCGGGGGCGGGTGCGGCCTTATGCGGTGGGCGACGGAGGGTGCTGCGCTGTGGGCCGGGCTTGATGGTGCCGTGCGGGGTGGCGATGCCGGTGTGGCGGTGCCCGCGGGATGGCTTGTGGGGTCGGCGGCGCGCTGGCCGTGGCCGCTTGGTAGCGGAGGCGATACACGGGTTGGGCGGCTGGTTTGGTCCGCCGGGGCGACCTGAACAGTCCGGAGGCCGGTGCGGCCTTACGGGCGGTAAGGCGACGGAGGATGCTGCGCTGGGGCGGTGATCAGGCGGTGGGACAGGACCGTGCCGCCCGCCATCGCCGCCGGGATGACCACGAGGGCCGCCAGCGGGATCAGGCACAGGAGGTACGTCGGCACCGCGAAGCCGAGGACCATTGCCCGGCGCGTGGCCAGGGTGCGCCTGCGCTCCTTCAGGGATCGGCCACGGCGGGTGAAGGGGATGCCCGTCAGCTCGATGCCCAAGAGGTACGCGTTGATGCACACCGCGATGACCGGCACGACCGTCTGGCCTACGAACGGCACGAAGCCCGCGGCGAACAAGGGGATCGCGAACAGCACGGAGACGGTGATGAGCAGAACGGCGTCTCGGATGCCGATGACAAAGCACCGCCACCAGTTCGCCTGCTCCGCCTCGGGCACGCCACCGAGTTCGTCCTCCACCTGCTCGGCGATGTACTCGTAGAACGGGCCACCGATGACCAGGCTGACCGCCGTGAACAGCAGGACGCCCAGGCCGACCGACAGGGCCACGATCACGATGCCGATGGCCACTTCAAGTGTTCGGCGCAGGCCCGAGTTCCACGAGGACGCGAAGCCCGTCGCCCAGGTGGCGATGTCGTCGATGTGATAGGCGAGCCACACGAAGCCGCCGATCATCAGCAGCGCGGTGATGAACGCGGGCAGCGCGCCGACCAGGACTCGCTTCGGCGAGCTGAAGACCAGTCGGAAGCCCTGCAGCAGCAGACCTACACCGGAGCCGAAGTCGCGGAGCGCCTTGATCACCGCCGGAGCATAGCCGTGACGCGCCACTCGTCGATCCAGAACGGCAGTCCATCCGTTCGCTCCTTCCGGTTCGGGGATTCGTGAACCACGCTAGGGAGGGGGTCTGACAAAAAATCGGCCTCGGTCGGGTTGGAGGGCGCGTGTCACTCGAACGAGGCATGATCGACTGGAGACCCGCAACCGGGAGGCGGAGCGAGTGAGCACACCAGCGAAGAACGCCGTCGTGGTGCCGGACGGCCCGCTGCCCATGCTGCCGCCCGCGATCTGGGAGTCCAGGGAGATCAGGGAGGCCGTCGCGGCCGAGTCGCCGGGCGCCGTCGTCGCGATCGCCCGCAAGGCCCACGGCCTGCGGCAGGACGAGCTGGGCACGCTGGCCGGTTTCTCGCAGTCCGCCATCTCCCGGCTCGAGTCCGGCAGCAACATCGCCTACGACATGCGCGTGCTGCGGACGTTGCAACGGCTCCTCGGCATCCCCGCCCACCTGCTGGGGCTCACCGACCGCACGCTGCCGATGCGCACCGGCGAAGCCCGCCGGCTCGCGGGTGGCGTCCCCGAGTTCGCCGGCCTCGACAACGTGGCGAAAGACCTGGTCGTCGGCATGGAGGGCAAGGCGCTGATGGCGCTGTGCGCCTCCGCGGTGTTCGGCAGCGCGTCGCCCAGCGGCGGCGGCATCACCGACGACGCGGTGTCGCAGCTGCTGGTGCTGCGCCGCATCGTGAACGACGCGCACAACTTCCGCGGCACCGGCGCGCTCATGCCGGCGGTGCGCTCGATGTACGACTTCATCGAAGTGCTGCGCCGGTCGGCCCGCGGTGAGCTGCGTCGCAGGCTGCTCGGTGTGGGCGCGATGTACGCCGAGTTCTACGGCTGGCTGCACGAGGAGATCGGCGACATGCGCGGCGCCTGCCAGTGGACGAGCCGCGCGCTCGAACAGGGTCAGGCCGCCGACGACCGCGACGTCGTCGCCTACTGCTACGTGCGGATGGCTCAGCTCGCCGAGGTCGACGGGGACGACGACCGCGTCATCGGCCTCGCCCGCGCCGCGCAACGTGAGACGGGCGCGAGCGTCATGGTGCGTGCGATGGCGTTGCGCCAGGAAGCTCGTGGCCTCGCGCGTGCGGGCCACGACTCGTGCATGTCCCGGCTCGACCTGGCCGCCCAGATGGTGCTCACCGCGGAACGGCCGCCGTCGGACGAGTACTGGATCGGCTACTGCTTCACCGAGCACCACGTCGCGATGCAACGGGCCGCGTGCTGGATCGAGCTCGGCGCGAACCGCCAGGCCATCGTCGAGTACGAGGACGTGGCGCAACGCTGGGGCCAGATCTGCCCGTGGGAACAGGGCGTGCACACGGCGAAGCTCGCCTTCGCGCACGCCGCCAACGGAGACGTCGAGCAGGCCGCCGAGTGCGGCTACGCGGCGCTCGACCTGGCACGCTCGACCGGCTCGGGGCTGATCCTGGCCGAGCTGAGCAGGCTGGAGCCGTGGGCAGGTAGTTCAGGCATCAACGAGCTCACTGAGACCGTCACCCAGATGCGGTAGGGGTGTATGCGGATTCCGCATACCCGACCCGTAAATCGTATTGAACCCTCCCGGTTTTCGCGTGCACGCCTCACGATCTACCTGTGATCGACCTAGCCGACCGCACGCCGCGGACCGAGCTCCCTGAATCGAAACAGGGGGCCTCGGGGGAGTTCTGCGCGGCCGTTGCCCAGCAGAACTGTGGCCCGTTTCGGCTGCAGTTCTACGCGACCCCGCACGCCGTGGTGTGCGTGGTCGACGACGCCGAGGTGAGCGCATGAGCACGCAGGAACGAACCGACGCACGCCTGCCGGTGCTGCTCGTCCGCAAGCGCGCAGGCATAGTCGGCGAGAGCCAGCGCACCTGCCACCTCGTCCCCATGCCCGAGGACGGCCGGCCGCCGCTCGCGCTCACCGCGTACTGCGGCGAGCTCATCCACCGTGGCGAGGCCGAGCTCCTCACCCAGCCCTCCGGCATGCCGTGCGTCGGCTGCCTGTTCCGGGTCCCGATGCCGCGCAGCGGCGAGCTCCACTCGAGTGACTGGGCCGTCTGAGGAGTTGCCCCGCCCCTTCCGGCCGCCTTATCTGGTGGCATGACGACCTACGTGAGGGGCTCGGGGCCCGAGGTGTTCACCACCTCGGTCACCGCGAGCGGGCACGAGTTCACCGCCGACGAGCCGGCGGACTTCGGCGGCAACGACCTCGGTCCGACACCGTACGACCTGCTTCTCGCCGCACTTGGGACGTGCACGTCCATGACGCTGCGGCTCTACGCCGAGCGTCGCGGCTACCCGCTGGAGTCCGTCGACGTCGTGCTCGACCACGACCGCGTGCACGCCCAGGACTGCGAGGACTGCATGTCCACCAGCGGTTACGTGACCCGCATCCGCAGGTCCATCACGCTCACCGGCGATCTGACCGACGAGCAGCGCGCAGATCTGATGCGCATCGCCGACAAGTGCCCGGTCCACAAGACCCTGACCGCCGAGATCATCGTCGACTCGACCCTGACCTAGGCGGGCTCCGCGATGCACGCGGTGCCGACGCGGCGGAAGCCGGCCTTTTCGTAGACCCTGGCGATGGTCTCGCTGCCCGCGGAGATGAACACGATCTTCGCGCCACGGTCCAACGCGTCACGCGACAGCGCGGTGGTGACGCCGGCACCGAGGCCCTGGCGGCGCGCGAACGGCAACGTGCCCACCCCGGCGACCTCCACCACGTCATCGGCGCGTTGCGCGGTGCCGACCGCCACGATCCCGTGACCGGGCAGTTCGGCGACGGCGTGCCGGTTGCCGCTCGGTGCCGGCGGCGTGCCGGTCAGCGCCGCGTCCCGCTCGGCCGTGCCCAGCTCGCCCTTGTCCGTACCCGGCACCGAGAACGCGAGCCGGGCGATGACACCGAACTCCTCCGGTATGTCGCCGTCGAGCAACCGCACCCGCGGGTCCGGCGCGGGCAGCAGGTCGGGATCGAGCACGAGCAACGGCGCGCGCAGCACGCTCAGGCCCGCCTCCTCGGCGACCTGGAGCAGCCCCGGCGTCGTCTCGTGCACCCACTCGAACGCCTCCGGGATGCCGAGCTCACGTTGCCGCGCCCGCATCGCCTGGACGTCGGACACCGTCGGCTCGCCCTGTGCCGGACGGGCCGGGCGCGCGTAGAACGGATAGCCGCCCTCGTGCTTCTGCACGAAGAGCACAAGCGAACCGTGCTCCTCAACGTTGGCACTGGACCGCGGCACCGCGTCGTAGAACGCTTCGAGGGTTTCGAACACGAACGACGACGCTAACCGTCCCGGCCTGGCTGCGGCGAAGCATTTTCCACGTCCGGGCTCGCCTTGCGCAGCTCCGCGTCGAGCTCGGCGCCCAGCAGCACCGCGATGTTCGAGATCCACAACCACACGAGGAACACGATCACGCCACCGAGCGACCCGTAGGTCTTGTTGTACGACGCGAAGTTCGCGACGTACACCGCGAAACCCGCCGTCGCCGCCGCCCACAGCAGGATCGCGAGCAGACTGCCCGGCGTGATCCAGCGGAACCGCGGCTGGTCGACGTTCGGCGACACCCAGTAGAGCACCGCGAACGCCAGGCTCACGAGCAGCACGATCACCGGCCACTTGACGATGTCCCACACCGTCACGACGGTGTCGCCGAGCCCGACCGCGTCGCCGACCGCGTTCGCCACGCCACCGGTGACGACCAGCGCGCCGATGGTGAGCGACAGCACGACGACCATGCCGAGAGTGAGCACCACCCGCAACGGCACGGTCTTCCAGAACGGCCGGTCCTCCTCGACGTCGTAGACGGCGTTGCACGCGCGGACGAACGCGCCGAGGTAGCCCGACGCGGTCCACAACGCGACGACCAGGCCGATGATCGCCGCCAGACCCGCCGCGTTCTGGTTCCGCTGCAGGTCTTCGATCGCCTGGTGGATCAGGTCGCCGGCCTGGCCGGGTGCGAGCTGGTCGACGTACTTCAGCAGCTCGTTCGTGGCGGACTCGCCGAGCAGCCCGAGGATCGAGGTCAGCACGACGATGCCCGGGAACAGGGACAGCACGCCGTAGTACGTGAGCGCCGCCGCCCAGTCGGTCAGGTTGTCGTCGTTGAACTCCTTGACCGTGCGCTTGAGGACGCCCCACCAAGTCCGCTTGGGCAGCTCGGTGGGGCTGTCAACCTGTTCACCTGCGCGCACGCCGCCAGCTCCAGGACCGCGAGGTGGCGCCGACACCGGCGAGGTGTAGTGCCAGGAGCAGCAGACCGAGAGTGACGAGCGTGCCGCCGCCGATGGTTCCGAGTGCCGCATCGGCCAGGTCCAGGATCAGCGCGAGCCCGAAGGCGACCGCGGCAATGATGGCCAGCATGTGAACCTCCTTGTCACAGGGCGGATACCCGTTGAGACAAGCGACAACCAGCCCGTTCGGAGCAATGCGGTCCACTGTGGTGGCATGATCGGTGCCCGTGGACGTCGAGCGCTGGGTGGCCGCCGCCGTGCCCTGGTGGATCCCCAGAGGGGTCCTGCTGCTGGGGTGGGCGGCCGCGTTGGCGATCGCGCTCGGCGCGGAGGCCGGCGGGTGCACGGTCGCGACGCCGTGCGACCCGGACGTCTCGTTCGCCTTCGCCGTCGTGCTCCTGCTGGCGGCGCCGGTGCTGCTGCTGGTCGGCCAGCCCGTGGCCGGCTGCCTGGCGGCCGCGGGTTTCGCGGTCCTGGACCTGTTGTTCGACGACGTGGTCGCGGCGAACGTCGCGTTCGGCGCGTACGGGGTCGTCTGCTTTCTCGTAGCCGTCTGGATCATGCGCGCGCGGGCCGAGCAACGGCACATCGCCGGCGGCCGGCTCGTGGGGCTGTCGTCGCCGGTGTCGTGGGGCCTGTCGCCGGTGCTGGTCGTGTTGTTCGCGGTGCTCGGCGCGTTGGCGTTCCTGTCCTACGACGGCGCTTCGGCAGAGGTCGACGAACACCTGCGGGTGGCGTCGCGGATGGACGCGCAAGTCGTTGCGGTGCAAGGCGTCGACGTGACGCTGGAGCTGCCCGGTGGCAACCGGATCATGGTCGATCCGCTCGAGCAGTACGCCGTCGGCGACCGCGTGCCGGTGCTCGTCGACGGACCGTGGGTGCGGCTCGTCGCCGAACCCGAGGACGTGACCTGGCGGCTGACGCTCGGTTTCGCCTTGTACCTCTTGGTGTTCCTCTTCCTGCTGCGCGCGTGGCAGCGACGGGCGCTGTGGGGCCGTCCGCTGCCGTCCGTGCGCCTGTGCGTGGAAGCCGTTGGCGTGCACCGGATCCTGCTGCGATCACCGGACGGCCGGCCGCTGGCGCTGCTGCGCGTCGACGCCGACGTGCCGGTCGCGCCGCCGCCGTTCACCGACGCCGCGCACTTCGGCCGGGTGTGGCGCGGCGAGGAGTCCCCGCCGCCTCCGCCCGACCTGCCCGAGGTGACCGTGGCGGGGGAGCTGAACCACGGCGGACGCGTCGCGGTCCTGGTCGGCGACGAGATCCTGATGTCCGCCGTGCTGCGACCCGTGCGCGGCCGGTTCGACCGTGCGCTTCCGGGTACGCCCGTGTCCGCCGGTTCACCGGTCTCGCTGCCGGTCTCGGTGCGTTCTCCCGCGCGGTGGGAGGGCTTGCTGCTACTGGCCTTGGCGGTGGGGCTGTTGATCGCCGTGCGGTCCGGCGTGTCCGGTTTCGTACTGTTGCTCGGGGCGCAGTGCCTCGTCGGCGCGTGGTACCGGCTGCGGCCGTTGCGCCTGTCGCACACCGCTTTGACCGTGCACGCCGGGTTGTTCGTCTATCACGTGCCTTGGACGCAACTGCACGGTGTGCGGCGCGACGGACGCCGGCTCGTGCTGGCGTTCGGCCCGCACGGCGATCTGATCACCGTGCCGGACGTTCCCGGGCTCGGTGGCTCGTTGATGTGGTTGCGGGCGCGCGGATCGATCGCCGGCTTCCGCGCGCCCGTCAGCCGGTCGCTCGGGCTGGTGCCGTTGATCGTGGTGCTGTATCTGGTCACAGGCCTGCTATGACGTCGAGCAGACGGTCCACATCGGACTCGCTGGTGTAGGGGGCGATGCCTGCCCGGACCGCTCCCTGGTCGCCCAGGCCCAGCCAGCGTGAGCATTCGATCGCGTAGAAGTTGCCTGCCGGGGCGTTGATGTTGTGCTCGGCCAGTTTTCGGTACACCGCTTGAGGTTCAAGGTTGTTGACCGTGAACAGGACCGTCGGGGTGCTGTGCTCCGGGCTGTAGATCTTGACCTTCTCTGTTTGGTTGAGGCCGTTGCGCAGGCGGGCTTTCAGCTTGTTCTCGTGGGCTTCGATGTTGTCCATGCCCAGGGTTTCGAGGAACCTCACCGCTGCCGTGGTGCCGGCCAGGAGCTCGTACGGCAGGGTGCCCAGTTCGAAGCGCTCGGGGACCTCGTTGGTGCTCGGCAGGAGTTTGTCCGGGTTCAGCTGCTCCAGTTCGTGTTTCGCGGCTGCCAAGACGCCCATGTGCGGGCCGCAGAACTTGTAGGGGGAGCAGACGTAGAAGTCGGCGTTGAGCGCCTGGACATCGATGGCGGTGTGTGGCGTGAGGTGGACGCCGTCCACGTAGACCTTGACGCCGGCCTGGTGTGCCGCTTCCGTGATCGCGGGAATGTCGGGCTTGGTGCCAAGGAGGTTGGACGCTGCCGTGACCGCCACCAGTTTCGTGCGGTTGGTCAGCAGATTCGTGATGTGGTTCGGGTGGAGTTCGCCGGTTTCCGGGTCGAACGGGGCCCAGCGGACCGTGACACCGTTGGCTTCGGCCGCCTGAACCCAGGGGCGGATGTTGGCGTCATGGTCGAGTCTCGTGACGATGACCTCGTCGCCGGGGTGCCAGGTCTTGGCCAGAGTGCGGGCGAAGTCGTAGGTCAGCTGGGTCATGCTGCGGCCGAATACGACCGTCTCGGCGTTGAGGAAATCGGTCATTGTGCGTCTGGCCGTGTGCACGATCTCTTCCGCGCGTTGTTCGGCCTTCGTGACACTGCCGCGGTTGGAGACCGCGGAAGTCAGCGTGGCTGCCATCGCCTCGGCAACGACGTCGGGTGTCTGGGAACCGCCGGGGCCGTCGAAATGAGATGCACCCTCGTCGAGTGCGGGAAAGTGTTCGCGTATCGCCGCCAGGTCGTAGCTCACCCCTCGATTCTCGGCCACGGGTCCGCGCTCCGCGCCCCGCGCGGGACGTTCGAATTCCGCACCACGGCGGCAACCGCGTGGACGCGCTGATTGGCCCCTTGTGACGCTAGTCCATGTGGCCTATGTCGTCAGTTGAGTCTGACGGCGGTAGTCGACTTATTAACAATGCACATACGCTCGGTTGTCTGGACCGCTTGTGAGACACCGGGGAGTACACGTGGCCCGACGGAACAGTGCGCACGAAGAACCCGCCGGACTGCGTTGGGTGAAGAGTTCGGCGAGCACCACCACTAGTGACAGTTGCGTCGAGCTGGCGGTCGCGGACGGGACTGTGTTCATCCGCGATTCGAAGGACGCCGAGGGTGCGTCGCTGGTTTTCCGATGGCCGGCCTGGGAAAGGTTCCTGGGGAGCACGAGCGAGGCTTGAGCGTGCCCCTGTGGTCCTAGGTGAACCTTCAGTTCACGCCACGTGGCGACCCGCTTGGTGGTAGGTTGCCGGTAGGCGATAGGGTCTCGCGCAACTTGCCACATGGCACTCGTCACGTGGCATGTCGCTCGATGTCAACGGACCAGGAGGGCCCATGCCTCGGGGAGTCACGCCGGTCAGTCAGCTGCGGCGGCTACGAGCCGAGCTCAAGCTCATGCGTGACGCGGCCGGGCAGACCCAGAAGGACGTCGCGGACGCCCTCGAATGGTCGATGTCCAAGGTGATCAGGATAGAGAATGGCCCGGTCGGCATTTCGATCACCGATCTAAAGGCTCTGCTGTTCCATTACAAGGTCACCGATGATGCCCGCGTCGATGAATTGCTGGAGATGGCGCGTGCCAGCAAACAGCGTGCTTGGTGGCACAAGTACAAGGACTTCTTCTCTCCGAAGTTCCTCAACTTCATCGGGCTTGAGGCATCGGCGATTCGCATTCGGCAGTTCCAGCAGATGATCATCCCGGGTTTGCTGCAGACACGTGACTACGCCACGGCCGTTGTCGAGTCCTTCGGTGAGTCTCCGGAAAAGGTGAGCCGTGGCGTCGAAGTCCGCTTGGAGCGGCAGAAGCAGCTGCTCGGGGACGGGCCGGAGTGCTACTTCATCCTCGACGAGTCGGTGCTCCGCCGGCTGATCGGCAACGAGTCGATCATGCGTGACCAACTCCAGCACCTCAAGGAGATCGCGGCGAAGGACAACGTCACCGTCCAGGTGGTGCCCTTCACGGCCGGACGGCACCGCGGGCTGGGCGCATCGTTCGAGATCTTCCAGCTCACCGAGCAGGAAGACGACTACGCGATGGTCATCGAGCTGCCCTACCAGGACAAGCTGATCGAGGAGAGCAGCGAGGAGACCGCCGAGTATGTCGCGATCTTCGCGGAGCTCGAGAAGATCGCCCTGTCCGAGGAGGACTCGGTCAAGCTGATCGACCGGCTGCTCGGACAGTTGCCTGGTTGATCGCTATTTGCCAACTTCAGCTATGACGTTGGTCACTGTGCCTGTTACCCTAGTGCCATGTGGCAGAATGCTAACTGCCGCAGCGTGGCGGAGGAGGGGACATGGCCACGAACACCAAACCGGGTCGCAGCCCTTCGCGCGGTAAGTGGCAGGGCTACAGAACGATCTTCTCGGTGGACGCGATGGGGTCCACCAAGTGGACCAACGGTGAGAAGGAAGTCGGCCGGGCGTTGATGTACCGGCTGGTCGGGGACGCGTTCGAGTCGTGTGGCATCAAGCCGCACTACTGCGATCCGCTCGTGGACCGCGGGGACGGGATTCTCGCGTTGATCCGGCCGCTCGACGAGGTGCCGAAGACCCTGGTGCTCGGCACGATGATCCCGAAGCTGCGTGAGCTGCTCGCCGGCGAGGTGGAGAGCGAGTTGCGCAGTCCGCTGCGGCTGCGGGCGGTGTTGCACGCGGGCGAGGTGCACGACGACGGCAGAGGGCCGTTCGGAGAGGCGCTCGACTCGGCGTTCCGGTTGCTCGAATCACGTGAGGTCAAGAGGTTCGACGAGGTCGACTCGCCCCTGCTGCTGGTCATCTCCGACGACATCTACCGGACCGTCGTGCTGCAGTACTTCGCCGGCGAGGCGATTCGCTTCGAACCGATTCGGCGCAAGGACGACCGCAACGGCAACGTCTACCGCGGTTGGGTGCTCAGCTCGTAGGACGCAGGAAGCGGGTCACGATCTGCTTCAGTACCGGCACCTGCTCTGCCGGGTCGAACGACGGATCCAGGCTGGTCCGGCTGTACAGGCCGTCCACCAGACCCTGGATCCAACTCGCGGCGGTCACCGGCGGTACCGACGGATCGATGTCGCACGACGAAAGCAGCGTCGCCAACCCGTCGCGCAGCGCCAGTTCGTTCTGCACCACCAACGCGGCCAGCGAGGGATCGCGGCCGGCCTGGGCGACGAGCTCGACCACCAGGCCGGCGACCGCGCGGTCGGCCAGAGGCGCGACCAGATGGTCGATCACGGACAGCACGCCGGCCCAGCCGGAAGCCGAGGACAGCACCCGAGCGTTGTCGAGACCGTCCTGCTCGAAGATCGCGCGGAAGATGGCCTTCTTGGACGGGAAGTAGTGGAACAGGCTGCCCGTGCTGATGCCCGCGGCAGTGCAGATCTCCGCGACGGTGGTGCGTTCGAAACCCTTCACCGCGAAGCAACCGGCCGCGGTGTCGATGATGTGGCGGCGCTTCGCCGAGTGTCTGACCGGGTCGACGGTGCGCATCACGTCCGCCAGTACTGGCGCTTCTTCACGTCACGCACGTAGACGCCGTGTTTGCGCAGTTCGGCGGACAGCAGCCCGACGTCGTCCGATGACTTGCGCACGGCTGCGAGACGTTCCCTGAGCAGTGAGTTCACCTCGGCCGGCAGGTCGGGGGCGTGGTCGACCCACATGCGGTACGAGTCGGTGAACGGATCGGCGGACAGCCACGAGTAGCCGTGCGCCGAGAACGCCGCCTGCAGATCGGCGGCAGCGAGGTCGGAGGGCTCACGCGCCAGCTCCGCGTCGGAAGAGTCCAGTAGTACCAAGTGTTTGCCGTCGACGTAGGCAGAACGTACAGAGGTGAACGACTGCCGCTTGTCGTCCCGCTGTAGCACGACCTCGGTAGGGGACACGGTCACCGAAAGCATGTCCACGGCCCAGAGGAAGGCCAACGCCAATCCGAGCACGACGCCCAGCGTCAGCGCGCCCAGGACCCGATACGGCGACGGGATGGACGCCACCAGCTCGAACACGCCCTGGAACGGAAACCATCGAAGATCCGCCACCCATGCGGCAATGGATGTCAGCCCCCACAGCACTAGCGCCCCCAGCGCCGGGCACAGCACCCAGATGCCGTACCGGACCGCCGCGCTCTCCCTCACGGTTGTCACGGAAGCAATATTAGACCGAGCGCTCGGTTTATTGACAGGGAACCGCCAGAAGGACTACACATCCGATGACTCGTCGGGCCGCCGCTTCCGAGAGAGGAGCGGTCAATGCCGACCTTTTCCCGCCGCACCCTGTTCGCCGGCACGGCTGCGGGCGCGATCGCGCTGTCAACCACCTCGACCGCCCAGGCCGCGATCGGCATCGACGATCGCGTCAACTGGGGTGCTTACCTCGGAGGTCTGGACCCCGTCTGGCAGAACATGCCGACGACCTTCTACCAGGGACCGTTCCTCGGCAACGGTGGCCTCGGCGCCGCCGTCTACCGGATCGGCACCAAGCTGGCGTTCAAGATCGGCGACTCCAGGGTGCGTGACCACCAGGGGACCGGCGGGACGAACTTCGGCAACGCGCGGCTGCCGATCGGGTACTTCACGCTCAACACCACGGGGAACGTCACGGACGTCGACCTGCGGCTGAGTCTCCACAACGCCGAGCTGACCGGCACCGTCACGACCGCCAACGGCGTGCTCAACCTCAGCGCCTACGTGCACGCGGAGCGAGACGTCCTGGTCGTCACCGCGACGGTCAAGTCGGGCAACGAGAAGGTCGCCTGGACGTTCACGCCCTCGAAGGCGCGCAGTCCGCGGCTGGACTTCAAGCCCGCGCCGGACGGCCTCAAGACCAACCCGGATCCGAAGGTCAGCGGGACGACGTGCACCCAGGACCTCGTGGCCGGCGGCCAGACCGTCACCAAGTGGCAGATCCAGAACAACACCTTCTACGCCACGGTCGCGCACACGTTCCCCGACAAGACGGCGAACGCCAAGGCGACGCAGACCCTGAGCGAGGCCACCACGAACCCGCTGCTGCGCAAGGAGCACACGGACTGGTGGAACGCCTTCTATCCCAAGAGTTTCGTGTCGGTCGCGGACACCAGGATGGAGAGTTTCTACTGGATCCAGCTGTACAAGCTGGCCAGTGCCACCCGTCGCGACAAGCCCGTTCTCGGCACGTGTGGGCCGTGGCTGGAGCCGACGCCGTGGCCCGGCACGTGGTGGAACCTCAACGTGCAGCTCGAGTACTGGATCCTCAACGCCACGAACCACAAGGAGCTGGACTCCCTGTCCTACTCCCTGGAGAAGGAACGCGACAACCTCATCGCGAACGTCCCGAGCCAGTACCGCGGCGACTCCATGGGGATCGCCCGCACGACGCAGGAGGACCTCCGCGGCAACGTCGCGCAGCCCGGCGCCGACGGCGACCCGGAGTGCGGAAACCTGTTGTGGGCCTTGCACAACGCATACCTGACCTACCGGCACAGCATGGACGACGCCAAGCTGAGGGACTTCGTCTTCCCGTCACTGCGCCGCGCGGTCAACTACCACCTGCACTTCCTCACCAAGGACAGCAAGGGCGTCTACCACCTGCCCAAGACGTTCTCGCCCGAGTACGCGTCCACAAAGGACTGCAACTACGACCTGGCGTTGCTGCACTGGGGCTGCCGTACGCTCATCGCGATCAACCAGCGGCTCGGCCTGAACGACCCGCTGTTGTCGAAGTGGCGTGACGTCATGGACAACCTGACGAAACCGCCGCAGGACAGCACCCAGGGCTTCTGGATCGGCGCGGACGTCAAGCTCACCAAGTCGCACCGGCACTACTCGCACCTGCTGTGGTTCTACCCGCTCTACGAGCTGGACGTCACGACGAACAGCGCCAACCGCACCGCGCTCACCACGTCGCTCAAGCACTGGCTCAGCTTCACCGGCGCGCAGCAGGGCTACACGTTCACCGGCTCCGGCTCGATGTACGCGCTGCTCGGCGACGGCGACAAGGCGCGCGGGCAGTTGGTCACGTTGCTGGACAAGTACGTTCAGCCCAACACGATGTACAAGGAGAGCGGGCCGGTCATCGAGACGCCGCTGTCCGGCGCGCAGACGATGCACGACATGCTCGTGCAGAGCTGGGGTGGCATCGTGCGCGTCTTCCCGGCGGTGCCCGCGGCGTGGGCGAGCGTGACGCTGCACAACGTGCGGACCGAAGGTGCGTTCGAGATCAGCGCGGTCCGCAAGGGCGGCAAGACGCAGTGGATCCGGGTGAAGAGCCTCGCGGGCGAACCGCTGCGGCTGCATCCAGGCAACCTCGCGGGACCGTTCGACGTGCGCGAGCTGCCGAGCGGCAACTCCGTGCCGTTCCAGCAGAACGCGGACGGCACCCTCACCGTCACGCTCGCGAAGAACGCCGAGGTCGTGATCATCACGAAGGGGACGAACCCCGAGCTCGCCGTCGAACCGGCTGGTTCAAACAGCAAGCGGTATTGGGGCCTGCCATAGCGGACTGTGGTTGTCCTTGTTCCGGTCTACGGTCCGAACCATGGACTGGAACAAGGAACTCGTTGAACAGCTCGACTGGCACTGGCGGGCGCAGGCGCGGCCGAGGCTCGACGGTCTGACCGACGACGAGTACTTCTGGGCGCCCGTCACCGACAAGTGGACGGTCCACCCGGACGGGAAGGTCGACTTCGAGTACCCCGAACCGACGCCCGCGCCGGTCACGACGATCGCGTGGCGCCTGGCGCACCTGATCGTCGGCGTTTTCGGGGCACGCGCGGCGGCGCATTTCGGTGCGCCGCCCGCGGACTACCTGACCTGGAAGTACGCGACGACGGCCGGGGAAGCGTTGCGACAGCTCGACGAGGCGTACGGGCACTGGATCGACGGCGTGCGCACCGCGGACCTCGAGCGGCCGTGCGGTGAGGCCGAGGGACCATACGCCGAATATCCGTTCGCCACGCTCGTGCTGCACATCAACCGCGAGGGGATCCACCACATGTCCGAGATCGCGCTGCTGCGCGACCTCTACCTGCGCGCGGATCAGCTCACCGGCGCGGGTGCCGGCCGGCTGTCGTAGGCCTCGCGCGCCGCCAGGATCTCCAGCAGGTGCTGCTCGGACCAGCTGCGGATTCCGGCCATCAGGTCGGCGACGCTGTGCCCGAGCGGGCTGAGCGAGTACTCGACGCGCGGCGGGATTGTCGGGTAGACCGTGCGCACGACCATTCCGTCGCGCTCCAGCACGCGCAGGCTCTGCGTCAGGCTCTTCTGGGTGATCCCGTCGAGCCGGCGGCGCAGCTCGCCGAACCGCAGCGTCCCGTGCGAGAGCGTGCCCACGAGCAGGACCGCCCACTTGTTCGCCACGGTCTCCAGCACGGTGCGGGACGCACAGTGGCGGAGGTAGGCGTCGACCCTGCTGAGCTGGTTGGTTTCCACAAGGTACCTATATACCTCAAAGGTGCCTACTTACGCATCTGCAGCGCTTTCCGCAAGATGATCGCCATGCGAATCAGCACTCAGAACCAGACCGGTGACCCGAACGTTCTCCAGCTCGCCGATGTCCCGAAGCCGGCACCCGGCGCCGGGCAGGTGCTGGTCAAGGTGGGTGCGGCGGGCGTGAACCCCGTCGACCTCGCCGTGCGTGCCGGGTACTTCAAGCTGCTCGGCGAGCCGCCGTTCACGCTCGGCTGGGACGTCGCGGGGATCGTCGAGGAGGTCGGCGACGGCGTGGAGTTCGCTCGGGGGGACGAGGTGCTGGGGCTCGTTGGCTTCCCAGGACCGGGCAACGCGTACGCGGAGTACGCGGTCGTCGAGGCGAGCGAGATCGTGCGCAAGCCCGCCGGGTTGAGCGTCGAGGAGGCCGCCGCGCTGCCGCTGGTCGCGCTCACCGCGTGGCAGGCGCTCGTCGGCATCGCGAAACTCGAAGCCGGGCAACGGGTCCTGATCCACCGGGCCGCGGGCGGTGTCGGCCACCTCGCGGTGCAGATCGCCAAGGCGCGCGGCACGTACGTCATCGGCACGGCCAGCGCGGGCAAGCACGACTTCGTGCGCGGCCTCGGCGCGGACGAGCTGATCGACTACCGGACCGAGGACTTCACCGCGATCGACCCGGTCGACGTCGCGTTCGACCTCGTCGGCGGTGACTACGCGGAACGGACCGCCAAGGTGGTCAAGCCCGGTGGTCTGCTCGTCGGCGCGGTCGGCAGCAACCTCGGCATCGACATCGTGCGCGCCGCCGAACTGGGCATCCGGTTCGAGGTCGTGTCCGTACGTCCGTCCCCGGCCGACCTCGCCGAGGTGCTCGGGTTCAAGGTCACCGTCGAGCACGCGTTGCCGTTGGCCGACGTCGCCAAGGCGCACGAACTGGTGGCTTCGGGCCGCACCACGGGCAAAGTGGTCCTGGTGCCGTGATCTGATGTTCACTCGAAAGTGATCGACAAGGCACGGGTGTCACTCGATCGTGTGAACCATGCGATGGACACCCCTGCCTCTGGTCCTCGGACTGCTCGTGGCGGTCGGCCTGTCCGTTCCGACCGCCACCGCAGCCACCACCATCACGGTCGCCTCGGCGATCAGTCAGCAGAACGGCGCCACGGCGACCGTTCGCGGTTACGTCGTCGGTCAGCCGACCGCGACGACCACGGTCGTGAAATCCAACTTCCCCAGCGACTACGCGCTGGCGTTGGCCGACACGGCGAGCGAGACCAATACGTCCAAGATGGTCTACGTCCAGATCACGTCGAACTTCCAGTCGTCGTACGGGCTCAGGTCCAACCCGAGCCTGATGGGCCAGCAACTCGACGTCACCGGCACCCTGACCGCGTACTTCGCGCACGCCGGCCTGAAGTCCACCACCGCGTTCGTGAAGACGTCGACCACTACCACCACACCACCGCCGACCGGTGGCGGTTACTACGACCCGGCCATCGGGAAGACCGGTGAACAACTGCGCGACGCCCTGCACACGATCATCAAGTCGCAGACCAAGCTGAGCTACGACCAGGTCTGGGACGCGCTGAAGAACACCGACCAGGACCCGGCCAACACGGCCAACGTCATCCTGCTCTACAGCGGTGTCTCCCGGAGCAAGTCGTTGAACGGCGGCGACCCGGACGACTGGAACCGCGAGCACGTCTGGGCCAAGTCGCACGGCGACTTCGGCACCGCCACCGGGCCGGGCACCGACCTGCACCACCTGCGCCCCGAAGACGTGTCCGTGAACAGTGCTCGCGGCAACCTGGACTTCGACAACGGTGGATCGGCGGTCTCCCAGTGCTCCGACTGCTGGGCCGATTCCGACTCGTTCGAGCCACGCGACGCCGTCAAGGGCGATGTCGCGCGCATGATCTTCTACATGGCCGTGCGCTACGAGGGTGACGACGGGTTCGCCGACCTCGAGCCCAACGACAGCACGAGCAACGGGACCGCGCCGTACATCGGCAGGCTGAGCGTGCTGAAGCAGTGGAACGCCCAGGACCCGCCGGACACCTTCGAGTACCGGCGCAACCAGGTGATCTTCGACAGCTACCAGCACAACCGGAACCCGTTCATCGACCACCCGGAGTGGGTCGCCTCGATCTGGCCCTAAAGCCGATCCAGGAAGGCGCGTTGCGCGGAGACCATCTTCGCGCGCGCGTCGTCCAAGCCGAACCAAGCGACCTTGTCCAGCTCCGGGAAGGTCTTCATCTTCCCGGAGCCCTTGGGCCACTCCATCTCGAACGTCCCGAGGACGACCTGGTCGAGATCGAGGTCGCCCTCCAGTGCCCAAACCGTGACGACCTTGCCGCCGGACTGCTTGACCTCGCCCAGTTCGGTGAGATCGCCGGACGGCACCGGCACACCCAGCTCCTCGACCCACTCGCGCTGCGCGGCCGCGAGCGCTTCCTCGTCGTCGAGGTACTCGCCCTTCGGGATCGTCCAGGCACCGTCGTCCTTGCGCGCCCAGAACGGGCCGCCCATGTGTCCCAACAGGACCTCGACCTCGGGGTTTCGTCTGAACAGCAGGATCCCGGCGCTGCGTCGCATACTGCACAGCATGTCGGATTGGGTGCTCCACTTCGACCTCGACCAGTTCATCGCGGCGGTCGAGGTCGGCCGGCGCCCGGAGCTGCGCGGGCTGCCCGTGGTCGTCGGCGGCAACGGCGACCCGACCCAACGCGCCGTCGTCGCCACCGCGTCGTACGAGGCGCGCGAGTTCGGCGTCCACTCCGGCATGCCGTTGCGGACGGCGTTGAAACGCTGCCCGGACGCGGTGTTCCTGCCGGCCGACCACGCCGCGTACGAGGAGGCCTCGGCGCGGGTGATGACCGTGCTGCGCGAGTTTCCGACCAAAGGAAAGCAACACAGTGTCGAGGTGATCGGCTGGGACGAGGCGTTCATCGGTGCCGCTGTCGACGATCCGGAAGCCCTGGCTCTCGAACTGCGCCAGGCGGTGCTGGACGAGTGCGCGCTCGACTCGTCGGTGGGCATCGGCGACAACAAGCTGCGCGCGAAGCTCGCGACCGGGTTCGCCAAGCCCGCCGGGATCTTCCGCCTCACCAAGGACAACTGGGTCGAGGTGATGGCGGACCGGCCGACGCGCGCGTTGTGGGGGATCGGCAGCCGCACGTCGGCGAAGCTGGCCGAAGCCGGCATCGCGACCGTCCGGGACCTCGCGGCCGCCGATCCCGCCGACCTGGCGAAGCGTTTCGGGCCGAACATGGGGCCGTACTTCCGTTCCCTGGCACTGGGTGCGGGCTCCACGGAGGTGACCGCGACGCCGTACGTGCCCCGGTCGCGCAGCCGCGAGACGACGTTCCAGGAGAACCTCGTCTCCCGGATCGATATCGACGAACAAGTTGTCCTGCTGGCCAGACGGGTTTCCGAGGACGTGCGGGCCGAGGGAAGGGCCTGCGCGCGGGTCGCGGTGAAGGTCCGCTTCGCCCCGTTCTTCACGCAAACCCGCAGCATGACGCTGCCTTCGCCGACCACGGACCCCGCGGACATCGAGCGCGCGGCACTGGCCGTTGTCGATCGTTTTGAACTCTCCCGGCCCGTCCGGCTGCTCGGCGTTCGGGCGGAGTTCGTGACGGATGTCGAACCGGACCCCTCTTCTTCGACGTATCGGTGAGTAGAAGTTCGTTACCGCCGAAGGAGAAGGTCATGAACACCATCACCGCCCTCAGCCACCGTGACCGGGCCGTTCTGCGCGCGGTCGCCGCCGGTCGTTGTGAACTGTCCGGCCGTTCGCTGCTCGTCGACGGCATGGGCTGCTGTGACCAGTTCGTCGGGCCACGACTGACGGAAGCCGGGTTGATCAGCGCTCAACCTGGGGTGGCGTGCCTGACCGAGTCCGGTTACGCCGCACTCGCCGCATGAAACACACCGGTCGCGATCCCTAGCGGTTCGTCAGCGCGCCTCCGACAGGAAGGCCGCGAAAGTCCGGAGACCGGGATACCAGTCCCGCAGCCGGTCGATGTCGGCCTTCGGGACGGCACGCGGCTGGAACACCTTCGCCAGCTCGGGGTCGTCCACATGGAACCGCTCGTACTCGACGCCGATCTGAGCCGCGATCTCCCGAGGTGTCAGCTCATCGCCCGCGATGGTGAGGTCCGGCACGGGATCGCCGAACACCTTCGCGGCGATCGCCCCGATGTCGTCGACCGCGATCAGCTGGTACTTCGTGTCCGGGTCGAGCAGGTGCGTCAGCTTGGTCATGCCGGGGGAGTAGAGACCGTCCATGAACGTCGCCGGGCGCAGAATCGTCGCGCTGAGGCCGAGTTCGGCGATGCGGCGCTCCACCGCCCACTTGCTGTCGAAGGACGGAACGCCCGTAGATCGTGACGCCTCGGCCAGCGACGAGTACACGAGGTGCGCGCCCGCACGTGCGGCGGCTTCGGCGACGTTGCGGCCCCACCGGGTCTCCGTCGCGAAGTCGTAGCCCGCGGGTGCCTTGGGATCGTGCGGGGCGGGCTGCACGCTGAACACGCCGTGCGCGCCCTGGAAGGCGCGGTCGAGTGAGGCCGGATCGTCCAGATCTGCGACGACCACCTCCGCGCCGGCGATGTGTGCGCGCGGATTCCGCGTGATCGCCCTGACCTGCCGGCCGTTTCGCACGAGGTGCCTCACTACCGCGCCGCCCTGCTTGCCGGTCGCGCCGGTGACCACAATCATCGTCTGCCCCCAGATGGTTTTCTACAAAACTATCTGAAATCGGTGGCGGGCGTCGTGAGAATGGGGTCATGGACTGGGTGTCGCGACGGATCGGCTCCGAACACCTTGACCGCTTGGCCGAGCTGCCGGGTGCGGAACTGACCACGGTGCTGCTCGCCGTGATGCGGCGTCGGGTGGCGGATATGAGCGCGCCGGACGTGCTGCGCCGCTACCGGTCGGACCGCTTCGTCGCGCCCGCATCCGCGCCGTTCAAGGAGTTGCGCGCGGCGGAGGATCGGTTGCTGCGGGCGTTGCCGGACGACGTCGAGGTGCTGCAGCTCGCCCCGCTGGCGCCGCTCGGCACGCACTCCGTGATGTCCACTGTGGACCAGAACAACGTGGTGTCGACGATCCGCGGCACGGACGTCGCGGCCGATCCCACGAACGCCTTGGCTCTGGAGGCCGCGGTGCGACGGCGTGCCGGAAAAGCAGTGGTCCGGCTCGCAGCGTTGCAACGCGTGGTGCGCGCGCAGGTGTTCGGCGGGGCGAACACGTTCGCGCACTTCACGTTGTTCGGCAGGGTGACCGCCGCGCGCGACACCGGGACCCTGGAGTTCGAGCGGCGGCACGTCGTCGAGCACCTGAGGTCGTCGCCCGGTGACGAGTTCCGGCTGACGTTCTTCGACGACCGCTTCCGGCCGTTGCTCGACGAGGTGCGTTCGCGGGTCGACCGGGTCGTCGTGGAGGACCCCGCCCGCGAGCTGGGGCGGGGCTACTACGACGGCTTCTGCTTCAAGGTGTTCCGCGGCGGCGTCGAGATCGGCGACGGCGGCCTCGTCGACTGGACGCGGCGGCTCCTCGCCGACCGCAAGGAGCGGATGCTGATCAGCGGTATCGGCGTCGACCGGCTAGCGGTAAGTGAGCCGTAGCTCCTGCGTTCGCTCCTCGGGCCACGGGCAGCGGACCTCGCCGAACGACGCGGCGAAGAACAGTTCCAGCTGCACCTGCCAGACGGCCAGCAGCAGCGGAAGAAGGTCCTTCTCCGCCACCGACTGCGTGAGCGTGACGGTGGTGCCCTTCGCCGGGTCGTGCGCGAACTCCCAGCGCACGCGGCCTTGCGGCGAGTCGTACTCGAGCACGTGCGGCGCTTCGACGACGGTCAACGGGCCGGTGTCGACGTACCCGTTGGTGGCCCGGACCGGTGGCTCGTCAGCGACCTCGGGGTGTGAGTCCTCGACGAGCAGCGCCCAGAGGTCGGCGACCGGCTTCCACACCATGTCGCGCTCGAACCGCAGACCCTCCTCGGTGACGGTGCCGCGGTTCAGTCCGAACTTGTCGATGTAGGCCTCCATCGGGTGCAGCCAGTCGGACGGCGGCTCGAACTCGGTGCCGTCCAGCCGAGCCGTCAGACCCGAAAGGCAGACGTCCCAACCGATCGCGTTGCGGCCCGCGGACAACCGGTCGCCCAGCACCTGCGTCATCAGCAGGCGGCAGCCGTCGCCGTCCGGCACGATCTCGAACCGCAGGATGTCCTGGTTCCACCGGAACGCGAACACCTGCGGTTCGTCGAACGTCAGCACCTCGCCCTCGCTGGTGCCGTCGACCGGTGCCTCCTCCGGGAACGTGAACCGCATCTTCATGCCGTCGATCTCCACGGCCGCCGGGAACCAGTGCTTCAGCTCGGCGGGGTCGGTGATCGCGCGCCACACCTTGGCCGGCGGGTGGTTCAGCCGACGTTCGAAGCGCAGCACCGGTTTTCCGTCCACGGTCAGCAGTTCCGCGTTCACGGGTCCATCACCTCGAGGTGTCGTTCGAGTGCGTCGAAGCTCGCCTCCCACATCCGCCGGTACGGCCGCAGCCACCGGTCGATCTCGGCGAGCGGCTCGGGCCGCAGGGCGTACCAGCGCCGTTGCGCGTCCACCCGCACGTCGACGAGACCGGCCTCGCGCAAGACCTTGAGGTGCTTCGAGACGGTCGGCTGCTTGAGCGGCAGCGCGTCGACCAGGTCGTTGACCTGTCTCGGCCCGGTGCGCAGCAGGTCGAGGATCTCCCGCCTGCTCGGATCGGCCAGCACCGCGAACGTAGATGCCATATCAGCAATATAGCCGCTACGGCATATTTACGCGAACCGCGAGCTCGATGTCCCAGTTGTTCGGGTCCGGTTCCTCGGCCGGGTGCGTCAGGTACGACTCGGTGCGACTGCCCCACCGTTGGCCGGAGACGTCGAGTTCGCCCTGCTCAGCGGCCCAGGTGAGCAGTTCGTCCCACTTGCGGACGAGCTGGTCGGGATGGCCGTGGTGGGTCAGCGTCGCGTAGTGCCCCGCGGGCAGCTCGCCGGTGAAGTAGTCGGCCTCGGTCTCGACGAGACCCTCGACCGGCACACCGGCCTCCAGCTCGATCTCGCCCTCCATGTCGATGACGAGGTAGCGGAAGAACGGGGCACCGGCGATCGGGACCCCCTTGTCGGCCAGCCAGCCCACGATCTCGCCGATCCGGTCCGCGATCTTGGCGAACGTGGTCATCGTGACGGTGCCCCTGATGCCGACGTACAGCTGCTCCGGGCGTTCCTCGATCTTCATGTGACCTCCCTTTACCGGGTACTACGGGCGCCGCCGGCGAAACTCAGTTCCGTCATGGTCGCCAGACTAGGATCGGTTGCATGGGGGATCGACACGTTCGCACGATCGATGACGTGCTGCGGTTGCTCGACGGCCTGTTCACCTCCGACACCCGTGTCGTATGTGGAGCGGGGCCTGGTCAAGCCCGGCCGGGCGCTGGACCTGGGATGCGGACCCGGCCGCAACGCGCGTTTTCTGGCTTCGCGCGGCTTCACCGTCACGGCCGGCGGTCACTTCGGACTCGCCTGCTTCGCGTCCGGCGGAATGGGCTCCGAGCGCTCCGACGCCGACTTCTACCGCGAGCCGCGGCTGGACGGCGGGCTCGCGTACACCGGCGAGTCGTTGCGGGCGATCTTCGGCGACCTGACCGAGGTGGAGCTGCGGCGCATGAACGACGAGCCGACCGGCTCAGCCTGCTTCGGTGAGCCGTTCCTCTGGACGGCCCTGTTCAGTCGCTGACCTCGCGCCGCGACAGCCGTACCTCCTCGACGTCCAGTTTGGACTGGATGACCCGCAGCACGGTGTCGTCGATGGCCCGTTCGTCCCGCAGCCGCACGACGGTCGCGCGCTTGTGCGCGATCAGCTCCAGCCGCAGCGCGGCGTACTCGGCCTCGGCCTGCCGCAGCGGTTCGTCGTCCGAACTCGACCGCACGACGTCGAGGTGGTGCTCGTACTCGGCGCGGACCCGCTTGAGCACCGCGTCGCTCACGCCGGTACGGATGGCGAGCTCGGGCAGTGCCTCGTAGGCCTCCTCGGACGCGGTGGCCTCGGCGAGCCGGCGTTCCTCGTCGGCCGCCGTGTCGGCGGGCAGCCGCGCCCAGCGCACGACGAACGGCAGGGCCAGTGCCTGCAGCACGAGCGTCACCACGACGACGCCGGAGGCGATCAGGATGATCTCCTCGCGGTCGGGGAACGGCTGCCCTGAGGCTGTTGTTTCCGGCACGGCCAGCGCGGCGGCGAGGGAGACGGCGCCGCGGAACCCTGACACGGCGCTGACGGATCGCTGGCGCGCGCCGACCCGGCGCAGCCGTTGCTGCGGGCGGCGGTCCAGCGCCCGGATGATGTACGGCGTCGTGTAGCTCCACAGGACGCGCGTGCCGATGACCACGGCGCTCACGATGCCGATCAGACCCAACGAGTAGGCGATCGCGGTCTCGCGCAGCACGCCGTTGACCTGCAACCCGATCAGCACGAACAGGGCGCCGTTGAGCAGGAACGTCGTCAGCCGCCAGAACGCCTCGCCCTGCTGACGTGTGTCCGCGCGGATGAGGCGTGGACCGACCTGGCTCAGCGTCAGCCCGCACACGACGACCGCGAGCACACCGGAGCCGTGGATCAGTTCCGCGAGGAGGAACGCGGTGAACGGCGTCAGCACGCTGACCACGTTCTCGTGCATCGGGTTGTCCAGCCGCTTCCGCGCCTGCACGGCCAGCCACGCCGTAAGCAGACCGGCCAGCGCCCCGCCCGCGTACGCGAGCAGCAGCCGCCACGACACCTGCCAGCCGTCGAGGTGCTGCTGCCCGGCCGTGACGCCGACGGCGATCCCGTAGATGACGAGCGCCGTCCCGTCGTTGACCAGGCTCTCCGCCCTCAGGATCGTCATTGTGCGCCGCGGCAGCCCGCGCGCGATCACGCCCACGGCGGTGGCGTCGGTCGGCGCCACCGCCGCGCCGAGCACCCACGCGGGTCCCCACTCCATGCCGAGGCCGTGCGCCACCCACGCGACCGCGCCCGCCGTCGCGGCGACGAGCAGGGTGCTCAGCAGGACGATCGGCCGCAGGTTGCTGCGGATCTCCCGCAGCGACGTGGTCAGGCTCTCCCAGTACAGCAACGCGGGCAGGAAGAGCAGCAGCATCACTTCGGGTGGGAGCGTGATCCCGCGCAGTGCGGGCACGAAACCCAGTGCGGCGCCGCACGCGACGAGGAGCACCGGGGGCGCGATGCGCAACCGGCCGGCGCCGGCGCTGCACACCAGCACGCACACGCCCAGGATGACGACGAGTTCCAGCCCCAGCATGGGGAAAGGCTAACCCCCGGATTTACTGAGCCCAGGGGCCGACGCCGCCGAGCCGGTCCACCTTGATGCGCGTGATGAACCCCGCGGGCGGTTTGTCCATCGGCGGGAACTTCACGTCCGGCCCGAGGTAGGTGTGCGCGAGGTCCTGCAGCAACTCCGGCGCGCCACCCTCGGTGATGTGCGCGGTGCCGTAGACGACGAGGTATTCCTGCAGGCCCATCTCGTTGATCTTGTCGGTCTCGATCGACAACACGACGCGGCCGTCGTTTCGGATGTTGCGGACCTTCTGGTGCTCGGCCAGGTGTCCGGAGACGATCTCGTCGCCGTCGAGGCCGACCCAGACGATCGTCACCTGCGGATCGCCGTTGCGGTTCATGGTGACCAGGTGGGCCAGCCGGTTCGACTCCAGTACGGCCCGTGCGCTCTCGGGAATGGCGGTCATGGCGCCGACGCTACGCGTGCCTGATCGAGTCGGCCTCAAGTCAGGACACTCAGCTCACGTCGTGTTCTGAAGGACCTGGTCCGCCTCGGCGATCACGGCCGGGGACGCCAGCGGAGCCCACTTCGCGAACTGCTCGCGGAAGTAGTCGCCGTACTTCTCCGCGATCTCCGCCGACTGCTCGTACACGTCCAGTTCGTTGACGATGCTGAGGTCGACCAGGTCTCGGGTCGATGCCGCGTCGAGCTGTTCGGTGTTCTGGGTGAAGCGGTCGGTGTAGCCGGGCAGGTGCGGCCACGTGGCGTTCCGGTCGCACGCGCCGTACCGGTAGACGAGGTCCTCGGCCTCGGCGCCGACGAGGTCGCGGATCTCGTCGCGGTTCGTGTGGTCGGCGAGCGCGAGCGGGAAGCCGTCGGTGCCGTAGACGGCGTGCACGAGACCGGCGAGCTGGACGTGTTCGGCCAGGCCCAGCGCTTTCAGGCGGTCGCGGATGCGGAGCAGGTGCGCGTAGAGCGTGCCCCCAGGGTGGTCGATCGTCTCGGCGCCGTGCTCGCGCAACCATGTCTCCGGTGTCATTGGATCCCCTCCCAGGCCAGTTTGCTGCGGTGGCGGATAACGTCGGACGGGGTCTCGGCCGGCCAGCCCGTGCCGTCCTTGGTGGCCGCGTGGCCGTCCGGCAGTGCGGCGCACAGGCGCAGGCCGGGGTGGCGGTTGACGAGGTCGCCGAGAAACGCCAGGCACAGGTCGTCGGCGCCGTAGCCACGCTCGTCGAGGACGTCGAACGCGCCCTCGTCGTGCAGCACCCACACCGGCGACCGGCGGCCGTCGACGACCGCCTGGCTGGTCAACGTCCAGCTGTCCGGGCCGCACGGGAACAGGAAGTCCGGTTCGAGCTCACCGATCAGCTTCCAGCCGCCCGGCGGATGCTCGTGCACCGGCAGCCACGCCCACGCCTGGCGGGTGCGGCACGTCGTGGTCGCGCGGTCGTCCCACGGCCACCGCCCCTCGCGATCCGGCCACACGAGCTGCAGGAACGGCACGCGCACCCCGGAGTAGAAGCGGAACGCGCTGTTGAACAGCGGGTCGTCCCAGTCCTTGTGCACCTTGCGCAACTGCGTGTCGACGCCGTCGATCACGCCCTGGAACGGTTCGTCGTCGGCGGGCCAGCCGTTGTCGTGCCCGACCGTGACGCACAGGTTCACCCAGTGCTGCATCGACTTGCCGTCCAGGCCGAACATCGCGATCTCGGGGCGGCGGAACGTGTGCCACAGGCCGACCGTGTAAACGAAGTCGACGTTGCCGAACACGTGCAGGACGGACCAGCCGTGCTTGCGGACGTGCTCCACTATGCCCGCGTCCCGGCCGGGTGGCCGGGACGCGCAGATCAGGCACGGGCACGAGATCACCCGTCCGACTCTAGTCGCAGGCACCGACAGTGGACCGGTTTCGAGATCCTGGGCACTCCGTCGTGCGAACCGGTCCTACGCTGGCCACATGGGGGAGAAACTCGTGCTTCCGCTGGACGCCGCCGAAGCCGACCTGCCGACCGTCGGCGGCAAGGGCGCGTCACTGGCGAAGCTCGCCCGAGCGGGCCTGCCCGTCCCACCCGGATTCCACGTGACGACCAGCGCGACCAACCACCCGGAAGCCGAGCAGGCCATCCGGAAGGCGTACCAGGGCATGGGCGCGGTCGCGGTGCGGTCCAGTGCCACCGCCGAGGACCTGCCCGGCCTGTCGTTCGCCGGCCAGCAGGACAGCTTCCTGAACGTCACCGGCGCGGACGAGGTCGTCGAGGCCGTCCGGAAGTGCTGGGCCTCGCTGTACAACGAGCGGGCCGTGGATTACCGCAGGCGCAACGGGATCGAGCACGCCGAGATCGCCGTCGTGGTGCAGGAGTTCGTGCCCGCCGACGCCGCCGGGGTGATGTTCACGGTGAACCCGGTGAGCGGCGCGGACGAGACCGTCATCAACGCGGGCCGGGGCGTGGGCGAGGCACTCGTCGGCGGTGAGGTCACACCCGATGTGTACGTCCTGAAGCACGGCAAGGAAATCCAACGGCAGGGCGACACGCTGACCAAGCGGCAAACGAACGCCCTGAGCAAGTTGGGAGCAAGGATCCAGCGGCTGTACGGCATGCCGATGGACATCGAGTGGGTGCTCCACAAAGGACGGTTCGCGATCGTCCAGGCCCGCCCGGTGACGGGGCTCAAGGAGGAGTGGAACGACTCCGTCATGGGCGACTTCCTGTGGACCAGCGTCAACCTCGGCGAGGCCGTGCCGAGCGTCATGACGCCGATGACGTGGTCGCTCGTCCGCGTGCTGTCGCAGCAGGCGAGCATCGGCGGGTTCCCGGTCACCGGCAACATCGGCGGCCGGTTCTACCTCAACCTCAGCGTGGCGGGCGCCATCCGCAAACCCGACGAGCAACTGCTCGGCATGATGCCGGAAACGCCGCCGAAGCTGCCGGTCTCGAAGCTGCGTATCCTCGCCGACCTGATCCGCTCGGCCCCGCCGTTGATCAAACAGGCCATCACCTACCGCAGGCACCTCGGCGAGCTGATCGAGGAGACCCCGAAGCGGTGCGAGAGCCTCATCAGCCAGATCAAAAAAGCCACCAGCACGAAACAGTTGCGAGCGCTGTGGCCGCACGACCTGTTGTACGGCACGGCGAGAACGCTCGACGCGGGCGCTCGCATGGTCACCCAACCGAAGATCGCCAACGAAATACGCAGGCTCGTGGGTGAGGCGGACACCGTCACGTTGCTGACCGGTCTCGGTGAGCTCGCCAGCCTCGGGCCCCTCCTGGGTGAGGCCGGTCACCGCTGCCCCGACGAGTTCGAGGTGTCCGTGGCGCGGCCCGCCGAGGATCCGGGGTGGATCGGCCGGCCGCACGAGGGTGCCGAGGAGCTCCTGCGCAACCAGCGCAAGGCGCGCGACGAGGTGTGGCAGCGGCTGCGGAACCGATACCCGCGCCGGGCGAAACGCATCGAACGCCACCTCGCGAAGGCGGCCGAGCGGGCCAGGGACCGGGAGAACGCGCGGTCCGAGATGGTCCGCACCTTCTGGGTGTTCCGCGCGTTCGTCCTCAGGGCACAGGAGCTGACCGGGCACGACGACCTGTTCTTCCTGTCCATCGACGAACTGCTCGACATGCTCGAGACCGGCAACAGGCCGGACACCGCGCAACGGCGGGAAACCTATGAGCGGTACCGGGAACTGCCCGTGTACCCACCGTTCATCCGTGGCCACTTCGACCCGGTGGCGTGGGCGGCGAACCCGCGGATCTACGACGAGACCGGTGATCCGATCACCGGTTTTCCAGGTGTCTCCGGGGTGGTCGAGGGCATCGCGCGCGTCACGTCCACAGTGGACGAACTGCAACAAGGTGAGATCCTGGTGACGACGGTGACGAACGTCGGGTGGACGCCGGTGTTCCC
Source organism: Lentzea sp. NBRC 105346 (assembly GCF_030269605.1). GTDB lineage: Bacteria > Actinomycetota > Actinomycetes > Mycobacteriales > Pseudonocardiaceae > Lentzea. The sequence goes on along the minus strand of NZ_BSTQ01000003.1, from coordinate 49,003 downwards.
GAAGGCCGCCGCGGTCGTCACGGACGTCGGCGCGCCGCTCAGCCACGCGGCGATCGTCGCCAGGGAGCTCGGCATCCCGGCGGTCGTCGGCTGCGGCGACGCCACCGCCCGGATCCGGACCGGCGATCGCGTCCGTGTAGATGGAGGAAGGGGCACGGTCACAGTTCTTTCCTAGGATGCACGGCGTGACCGTCTCCGGTGTCCTGCGGACGCTCGCCCGGCTGAGCGCCGCCGAGCAGCCGCAACGCGTGCAGCTCGACCTCACCAAGACCGCGGGCATGGTGTGGCTGGGGCGGCACGACGCGGGCTGGCAGGCGCTCACCGATCGGAACCAGGCGCCCGCGTGGACGCCCATCCCGTGGAGCGTGCCCAAAGGACAGCAGCACACCGTCGAGCGGCTGGCCTCGTTCGACGCGCTGCACCAGGAGGACCGCCTGCTGCGCGTGGGCTGGGCGTTCCTCACCGGTCCCGCGCAGATCGGCGGGCAGAAACGCCGCCTGTGCCTGCCGCTCGTCTCCCGGCCGGTCCGGTTGCACCACGCGACCGGGCGCAACTACGCGTTCCACGTCGCCGGCGACATCGGGATGTTCCCGTTGCTCAGCGACTGGGCGAAGTCGGCCGAACTGGAGAGCACGCTGGCCGCGGACGACGCGTGGATCCGGGCCGCGCTCGACGCCAGCGGCTACCCGGACGTGCCGATCCTGGGACCCGAGCACGACCCGCAGGAGCTCATTCGCGGCAACGAGCTGGTCGTCGTCGCGGGCACCGGACTGCACGCCGGTGAGCCGGTGGTCAGCACCGAACAGGGCTCCGCGCTCTATGAATGGGCACGCAAGAAGGGCATCGAGAACACCGCGCTCGCCGCGTTGTACGGCAGCGGCGACACCGAACCGGACACCGGCGAGCTGATCAGCGCCCTGCCGTTGAGCCCCAGCCAGCAGGCCGCGATCAGGGCCGCGCGCACGGCACCGGTCACCGTCATCGGCGGGCCGCCCGGCAGCGGCAAGACGCACACGCTGGCCGCGCTCGCGCTGGACGCCGTCGCGGCCGGACGGTCGGTGCTGCTGGCCAGCCGCACCCGCAACGCGGCGGACGTGCTCGGCGCGGCGCTGCGCAAGGCGGGCGGCCCGGTGCCGATCCTGTTCGGCGACTCGGAGCTGCGGCAGGAGATGGCGCGCGAGCTCAGCGACGGGCTCGAAGCCGTCAGCAGGAAGGGCGAGCTGGAGGAGCTCGACCAGGCTCGCAGGGACGCGGCGGCGGCCGTCGCCCGGATCGAACGCGCGGTCACCCAGGCGCTCACCGACGAGGAGCTGGCCGCACAGGCCCAACGCCACCAGGCGCTCATGCCCGCACACCGCCTCGCCGCGCCGAAGGCGTTCGAGCCGGACGTCGACTTCGCCCGCCTGCACGCGTTGCTGAGCCCCCGGACCGGTTTTCTGGCCGCGATGCGAACCCGTTGGGCGCTCGGCAGAACCAGGCGGCTGACCGGTGCGGGGGACGACGTCTCCCGTGAGGATCTCGTCGCCGCGATCACCGCGGCCGAGCAGTCCGCCGCACAGGTGCGCATCGCGACGCGCAACGGCACGGACCTCGCGTCGCTCCGGGATCTCCTCGCGGAGGAGGACGTGCGCAGCAACCGCGCGGTGGCGGCCTGGCTGAAGGCGTTGTCGGTGAGCCGTCGCGGGTCGGGGCCGAGACGAGCGGTCGCCGCGCTGGCCACGGCGTTGCGATCGGGTCGCGCGGCACGTCGTCGCGCGTTGGCGGAGATCGCGGCCGAACACCTGACCGCCGCGCTGCCGTTGTGGGTGGGCACGCTCGCCGACGTCGAGGACATCCTGCCCGCGGTGCCCGGCATGTTCGACCTGGTCGTGATCGACGAGGCCAGCCACGTCGACCAGCCGCTCGCCGCGCCCGCCCTGCTGCGCGGGCGGACCGCCGTGATCGGTGGCGACCCGAGGCAGTTGCGGCACGTGTCGTTCGTCGGTGACCAAGCCGTGCGCGACGCGGTGAAGGCCGAGGGCACCGAAGGGCTCGCCGACCGCCTGGACGTGCCGAAGGTGAGCCTGTTCGACGCCGCCGCGACGGCCGCGGGCGTGCACTGGCTGACCGAGCACCACCGCTGCGCGCCGCACCTGATCGGGTTCGCCGCGAGCCGGTTCTACGAGGGCCGGATCGCGTTGCTGACCACGCATCCGTCGATCGCGGACATCGACTGCATCGACACCCAGCACGTCGACGGCACCCGCGACACCAAGGGCGTCAACCAGGCCGAGATCGACGCCGTGCTCGCCCACCTGAAGAGCCGCATCGCCGCCGGCGTCCGCTCGATCGGCGTCGTCACACCGTTCCGCGCGCAGGCCGACGCGCTCGAAGAAGCCTTGCTCGACGGGCTGTCGCTGGACGAGATCACCACCGGTGGCGTGCGCACCGGCACCGTGCACGGCGTGCAGGGCTCGGAGTTCGACGAGGTCGTCATCAGCCTCGCGCTGACCGACGACGACAAGCCGAACGCGTGGCGGTTCGTCAACGACCAGAACCTGCTCGCGGTGCTCACCACGCGGGCGCGGCGGCTGGTGCACGTGATCACGTCCGCGCGGCGCCCGATCGGGCTGGTCGGCGACTACCTGCGGCACGCGGATGTCCCACCGAACGAGACCGAAGGCCGCCCGGCTACCGACGAATGGACGAAACGGCTGGCCACCGAGCTGACGAATGTCGGCCAGACCGTGCGTACCGGGTACCCGGTGGGGCAGTGGCGGCTCGACCTCGTCGTGGGCGCGGGGGAGGACGCCGCCGCGGTCGAGACGCACCCGCACCCGGACGGGCCACCTGCCCACATCGCGCGCTGGCGGGCCCTGCGCGGGGCGGGCTGGCGCGTGCGGGACGCGTTCGCCAGCAGGTTCGCCTCGGACGCCGTTCGAGCGGCGATCCAGGTTTCACGAGGTGAGACGCCCGCCCAACTGGGGAGATGATCGCGGTACCCTCGACGGCACGGCCGAGAGGCGCTGCAACGGATCGCGAGGTCCGCCACGCTCGGCCGCGAACGTCTCACCGCAAGGGCGCCTCCCACTCAACGGGAGGTGTCGGGTGCGCAAGCTGCGGGAGCTTCTGGACCAGCGGATCGCGGTGCTGGACGGGGCCTGGGGAACGATGCTGCAGGGCGCCGGGCTCGCGGCGGCCGACTACCACGTGCCGGGCCACACGCACGACACCACCGGCGACCCGGACCTGCTGAACATCACCCGGCCCGACGTCATCCTCGACGTCCACCGGCAGTACCTGCGCGCCGGCGCGGACATCACCACCACGAACACGTTCACCGCGACGTCCATCGCGCAGGCGGACTACGGCCTGCAGTCGAAGGTCCGCGAGATGAACCTGCGCGGCGCCCAGCTCGCGCGCCAGGCCGCCGACGAGTTCGGCGACCGGTTCGTCGCCGGGTCGGTCGGCCCGCTGAACGTGACCCTGTCGCTGTCGCCGAAGGTCGACGACCCGGCGTTCCGCGCGACCTCCTTCGACCAGGTCGTCGCTTCCTACGCGGAGCAGATCGCGGCGCTGGCCGAGGGCGGCGTCGACCTGTTGCTGATCGAGACGATCTTCGACACGTTGAACTGCAAGGCCGCCATCGCCGCCGCTCAGGAGGTCGCGCCGGACCTGCCGCTGTGGATCTCGGTGACGATCGTCGACCTGAGCGGCCGGACCCTGTCCGGGCAGACCGTCGAGGCGTTCTGGCGCTCGATCGAGCACGCGTCGCCGTTGGCCGTGGGCGTCAACTGCTCGCTGGGCGCCGAGGAGATGCGCCCGCACGTCGCCGACCTCGCGCGGCTCTCGAACACCTACGTGGCGTGCCACCCCAACGCGGGTCTGCCCAACGCTTTCGGTGGCTACGACCAGACGCCCGCCGAGACCGCCTCCTTGTTGCGCGACTTCGCGTCGCAGGGGATGGTCAACATCGTCGGCGGTTGCTGTGGCACCACGCCCGCGCACATCGAGCGGATCGCCTCCGCGGTGCAGGGCGTTTCCTCCCGGGTGGTGCCGTCTCCGGAATCGCGGACCCGGTTCAGCGGCCTGGAGCCGTTCGAGATCGGCGCCGACACCGGGTTCGTGATGATCGGTGAACGCACCAACGTCACCGGGTCGGCGCGATTCCGCCGGTTGATCGAGGCGGACGACTACCAGACCGCCGCGGACGTGGCGCTGGAGCAGGTGCGCGGCGGCGCGAACCTGTTGGACGTCAACATGGACGCCGACCTGCTCGACAGCGAGCGGGCGATGACGACGTTCCTCAACCTCATCGCGACCGAGCCGGAGATCGCGCGCATCCCGGTGATGGTCGACAGCTCGCGGTGGACCGTGCTCGAAGCGGGCCTGAAGTGCCTGCAGGGCAAGGGAGTCGTCAACTCCATCTCGCTGAAGGAAGGGCCCGAGCCCTTCCTGGAGCAGGCTCGAGTCATTCGGTCCTATGGTGCCGGTGTCGTCGTCATGGCGTTCGACGAACAGGGCCAGGCGGACACTTGCTCGCGGAAGGTCGAGATCTGCGGGCGTGCGTACGATCTCCTTGTGGGCATTGGGTTCCCGCCCGAGGACATCATCTTCGACCCGAACGTGCTCGCGGTCGCGACCGGCATCGAGGAGCACAACGGGTACGCCAAGGCGTTCATCGACGCGCTGCCGCTGATCAAGCAGCGATGTCCCGGCGCGCGGACGTCGGGTGGCATCTCGAACCTGTCGTTCTCCTTCCGCGGCAACGACATCGTGCGCGAGGCGATGCACTCGGCGTTCCTGCTGCACGCCGTGCGTGCGGGGCTCGACATGGGCATCGTCAACGCCGGCCAGCTCGCGGTCTACGAGAACATCCCGGCCGATCTGCTGGAGCTCGTCGAGGACGTCCTGTTCGATCGGCGGGAGGATGCGACCGAGCGGCTCGTCGAGTTCGCGTCGACCGTCAAGGGGACGGGCAAGAAGCGTGAAGTCGACCTGTCGTGGCGTTCTTCGGATGTCGCCTCGCGGCTCGCGCACGCGTTGGTGCACGGGATCGTCGACTTCATCGAGGCCGACGCCGAGGAGGCGCGGCTGCAGTTCGACCGCCCCCTCGACGTGATCGAGGGCCCGCTGATGGACGGCATGAAGATCGTCGGCGACCTGTTCGGGTCGGGCAAGATGTTCCTGCCGCAGGTGGTGAAGAGCGCCCGCGTGATGAAGCGCGCGGTGGCGCACCTCGAGCAGTACATGACGAAGTCCTCGGGGCACCGCAACGGAAAGGTCGTGCTGGCGACCGTCAAGGGCGATGTGCACGACATCGGCAAGAACATCGTCGGCGTTGTCCTGGGGTGCAACAACTACGAGGTGATCGACCTCGGCGTGATGGTGCCCGCGTCGGTCATCCTGGACACCGCGGTGCACGAAGGCGCCGACGTGGTGGGACTTTCCGGCCTGATCACGCCGTCGCTGGACGAGATGGTGTCGGTCGCGGGGGAGATGCAGCGCCGTGGCCTGAAGCTGCCGCTGCTGATCGGTGGTGCCACGACGTCGCGCCAGCACACCGCGGTCCGCATCGCGCCCGCGTACGACATGGCGACCGTGCACGTCCTCGACGCTTCGCGCGTGGTCGGTGTGGTGTCCGATCTGCTGGATCCGGTGCGCGGGGAGGAGCTGGCCGCCCGGAACTTCGAGGAGCAGGCGGTTCTTCGGGAGCAGCACGCTTCGCGCCAGCAGCGTCCGTTGCTGAGCTTCTCTGCGGCGCGTGCGAACCGCGAGGAGGTTGTTTTCGAGGACCTGCCGGTGCCTTCCTTCACCGGTGTGCGGGTGGTGCGTCCTTCGCTGGACGTGCTGCGGCCGATGATCGACTGGACGTTCTTCTTCCTGGCGTGGGAGCTGAAAGGCAAGTACCCGGCGATCCTCCGGCAGCCGGCCGCGCGTGAGCTGTTCGACGACGCCCAGACGTTGTTCGACGAGATCATGCCGTCGCTGTCGGCCGTGGGCGCCTACGGTTTCTGGCCGGCTCACTCGTCGGGTGACGACATCTTCGTCGGCGACGTGCGGTTCCCGATGCTGCGGCAGCAGACCGAGAAGGCGCTGAACCGTCCAAACCGTTCTCTCGCCGACTACGTCGCGCCCTCGGGTGATCACCTGGGTGGCTTCGCGGTCGCGATCCACGGCGCGGAAGCGCTTGCGGCGACTTATGAATCCGAGAACGACCCCTACCGGTCGATCATGGTGAAGGCGCTGGCGGACCGGCTCGCCGAGGCGTTCGCCGAGTGGGTGCACCTGGAGGCGCGGCGGGCGTGGTTCGAGCCCGATGCCTCGCCCGCGCTGGAGGATCTGCACGCGGAGCGGTTCCGTGGCATCCGGCCGGCGTTCGGCTACCCGGCCTCGCCGGACCACACGCAGAAGCGCGATCTGTTCGCGTTGCTGGACGCGTCGTCGCTCGGGATGGATCTGACGTCGTCGTACGCCATGACGCCCGCGGCGAGCGTCAGTGGCCTGATCTTCGCGCACCCGGCGTCGCGATACTTCACCGTGGGGCGGATCGGACGGGACCAGGTCGAGGACTACGCCGCGCGGCGCGGCATGCCGTTGGACGAGATGGAGCGGTGGCTGCGGCCGAACCTCGCCTACGACCCGGAGGCGTGAGGCCGGTCAGTGGTGCTTACGTCGAACCTGGACCGCTGCGGTGTGGGCCGCATCCCGGCCAAGCGTGGTTCGCCGTGATTCCCCATCGCTGTGCTCCGGTGTTCGATCCGGTCCTAGGTACTTGGATGTCGGATCCGTCACTTACAGCGGTACGTCGATACGCACCAATCACTCGATCAGCCGAGCGCTGCTCCGGCGCGGCATGGGATCCGGAACCGTGCAGAATGACGGCGTGAAGTGGACCCGCGCCGTGCATCACCTGAGCGAGCTGGCCGAGAAGTGCGCTGAGCTCGCCACCGGGCCGTCGTACTCGCTGTCCGTGCGACAGCTGTGGGCGTTCGGGAACATCCTTGGACCGGCCGATGACCTCGAGTGGGTCAACGTGGTGCTCGTCGTCGACCTGCCGGTCGAGGACGTGCCCTGGTTGAGCCAGCCGCATGGCGCGGAACACTGGGCGAACGCGGCGCGACTGCCGAAGAACCCGATCGTGGGACTGTGGCGGTCGGCGCACGCACCGGTCTGGAACCACCACATCGTGCGGCCCGCGCTAGTCTGGGACGTGGAGTCCGGAGTGGACGAGGCCGTGCTGACCGCGGTGCGCGAGGGCCGGGGTGAGGACGTTCGCACCTCTGCGCCTCCTGCGGACGAACTGCGCGCGCGGCTCGAGGACGAGCTGGCGTTGTGCCTCGCGTCGTTGCGGCGGCAGACCAAGGAGTACGACGACCGGCGGTGGGCTCCCGGAAAGCTCACCCCGGTGTCGGACGCCTTGTGGCGGGCGAGCGACGGCTACCTCGACGTGCTCGACGCCCTCGGCTAGACCGAGCCCCGCACGGCCCACGCCCGTGCCGTGAGCCGGATCTCGCCGTCGCCCAGGCGTTCGCGCAGACGTTCCTTCAGCGCTGTGCGGTGTTCTTCCGGCAGGGACATCACGTATCCGGGCGCGGGTCCCTGGCCGCCGAGGAACGGCGACCAGTAGTCGTCGAAGTCGCGGAAGGTCGTGGGCACGTCGATGGCGCGGACCTCGACGTCGCGGAAGCCCGCCCACAGCTCGGCGAGCTTCTCGGGCCGGCACAACGGGAACCGCCGGCCCTCGTCGAGTTCCACCGCGGCCGGGTCGAGCTCGGCGGCGACCTCCCAGAAGATCCGGATCAGCTCCATGCCTTCGGCGAAGTCCCAGACGTACGCGGCGGCGAGCCCGCGCGTGACCCGAGCGAACTCGGCGGCCGCCGCGGCGGGATCCGGTACGAAGTTGACGGTGAGCCCGCTGACCACGGCGTCGAAGCTGTTGTCCGGCAACGGCAGGGCCTGCGCGTCGCCGTGCAGGAAGGTCGCGCCGGGGACCCGTTCCCGTGCGGTCACGAGGAACCCTTCCGAGGCGTCGACGCCCGTCGCGTTGGGCAGCAGGGCCGTCAACACACCGGTGCCGCAGCCGACGTCCAGCCAGCTGCCGGCCGCGGGAAGCCACCGCACGAACTCCTGTGCCACCGGGCGGCTCCAGCGGCCCATGTAGCGCTCGTAGGCGTTGCCGACCGCCCAGACGTCATGCGAGTCCATCACGCTTCAGCTTCCGCCAGCCGCCCGCACGGTTGTTCGCGATGATCTGCTGGAACATGTTCTTCAGGGCGCGTTCGTTGATGCGTTCACCCTGTTTGAACGCCACGCAACGGGCGGTCTTGTTGTCGTGGCCGCTGGTGATGATGCCCTCGGGGTCGGGGACGATGGCGCCGTCGTAGAGGAACACATTGACGTGGTCCTTGGCCGCCAGCAGGGCGCAGACGTTGCCCTGCAGCACGAAGTACGGGCGGTTGGTGAACTTGATGGTCTCCTCGACCTCCGGATCCGCCGCGTGGACGAGGTCGCGCACCTGACGGCAGATGTCCTGCTGCCACTCGGGCAGTGCGTTGATGTAGGTGTCGACGCGTGGGTCGGTCATGGGATCCTCCGTTGTCACCAAAGGTGTCGAGGTGGCTCCTGGCTTCTCGGCAGCTCGACGGGCTTCATTCCCTTGGCCTCTTCGGCGCCCTTGACCGCCAGCCGGTCGGCGCGCTCGTTCTCCGGGTGACCGTTGTGGCCCTTGACCCACAGCCACTCCACCTCGTGCACCTTGGTGGCGGCGTCGAGCCTGCGCCACAGGTCCTCGTTCTTGACCGGCTGCTTGGCCGAAGTCAGCCAGCCGTTCTGCTTCCACTTCCGCACCCACGACGTGATGCCGTTCTTCACGTACGTGCTGTCGGTGTAGATCTTCACGACGCACGGGCGGGTGAGGCTCTCCAGCGCGCGGATCGGCGCCATCAGCTCCATCCGGTTGTTCGTGGTCACCGGTGGTTCGGCGCCGTAGAGGTCCTTCTCGTGCTCGCCGAAGCGCAGCACCGCGCCCCAGCCGCCGGGTCCGGGGTTCGGGCTGCAGGCGCCGTCGGTGTAGATCTCCACGAACTCGCTCACGGCCGGAGAACTTACCGCCCCGAATTGTCAGACCCTCCCGATACCGTCGAATCAGCGGGTGGGAAAGGCCCGCTCGCATGGGGGACTTTGGGGGTTCCGTGAGACGTTTCCTGACGGGGTTGATCGCGGCGGTCGCGATCACATCCTTGGTGGTGGTGCCCGCGCAGGCGCAGGAAGTGACCGGTTCGTCGGTGACGTACCAGGTCAATGCGCGGCACGACGGCAGCCTGATCGACTCGAAGCTGGGGACGGGTCCGCTGGCCGAGAAGTGGTCGCGCGATCTGGGGGGGTTCGCTGTCCTATCCGTTGGTGGTCGGCGGGCGCGTGTTCGTCGTGCGCAGCTCGACCAGCGGTTACGGGACGTTCCTGCATGGCCTGAACGCTTCGACGGGCACGGACGCCTGGCCGCCCGTCGACCTGGGCGGCACGTACTGGTGGGCGGCCCTGGCGTACGGCGGCGGGACGCTGTTCGCTCAGAACTCCGACGGCGTGCTGACCGCGTTCAACCCGGCGACCGGCCAGCAGGTGTGGCGGGTGCAGCTGCCCGGCCAGTGGAGCTTCACGTCGCCGCCGACGTACCGCGCGGGCGTCGTCTACACGGCGGGCGCGGGCTCCGGCGGCACCGTGTACGCCGTCCGGGCGACCGACGGCGCGGTGCTGTGGACGGCCAGTGTCGCCAACGGCGACAACAGCTCGCCCGCGGTCACGGACTCCGGCGTCTACGTGTCCTACGCGTGTGAGCAGGCCTATGCGTTCAAGCCGGACTCCGGCGGGCTGATCTGGCACCACAGCACGGGCTGCTCGGGCGGCGGCGGCCGCACCCCGGTGTACGCCGACAGCGCAGTGTGGATCCGCGACTCCGGCGGCAAGGCGCTGAACGCGTCCGACGGCACCGAGCGGGGCACCTTCCCGCACGCGTTCTGGGATCCCGCTCCCGCCTTCGACGGCCGCCAGGGCTACTTCCTCGAGCAGGGCACCCTGACCGAGCGGCACAGCCGCACGCTGGCGGCGCGCTGGACCTTCGCGGGTGACGGCCAGCTCTCCTCGGCGCCGCTGGTCATCAACGGTCAGGTCTACGTCGGCTCCAGGACGGGCAAGGTCTACGCCCTGAACGGTGCCACCGGCGCGCAGGTCTGGTCCGCGGACGCGGGTGCTCCCATCAACGGCCCGGACGAGCACAACGTGTCGCAGCCGCTGACGGGCTTCGGTGCGGGCGGCGGCCTCCTAGTGGTGCCGGCGTCCACCCGTCTGGTGGCCTACGGCCAGCCGTAACCGCAACGCCGTGCGCCGCTCCGCGGCGGCGCACGGCCTCGGCCGCCGGGATCAGTCCGGGTGCGGTGCGGGTGGCGGATTGCGGTTCGGCGGGGGCGTCGTGGCTGTCGGCTTGCGTCGCCCGGCCGGTCGGTGACGGCCGCCCGTGACCGGCCCACCGTGCGCCGCTTTGACGCCGTGTGCCGCTTCGCCCTGGCATGCGATGCGTCGAGACCGGGCCGATAGGCCCTGTGCGGTTGGCGTGCGTGTTGCCGATCTCGCGTCTGTGCCGCGGGGCGTTCTGCGGCCTGGCGGGTGTCCTGGTCGCTGACCGGCGTCGGTCCCGGCTGGTCGCTCACACCCGGCCGTGATCGCCATGCCGCGCGTCGTTCAGCGGCGGCGCCCGGCGGGCCGCGGCAAGCAGGTCGATCTCCCGGCCGTGCCGCGCGATCACCTGCAACCCGGCCGGCAGCCCATCCCCGGTCGAACCCGGCCGGCAGCCCATCCCGGTCGAACCCGGCCGGGATGCTCGCCGCCGGATGCCCACTGATATTGAACGCCCACGTCAGATTCGTTCTGCGGCCTGGCGGGCGTCCTGGTCGCTGACCGGCGTCGGTCCCGGCTGGTGGCTCACACCCGGCCGTGATCGCCATGCCGTGCGTCGCTCAACGGCGGCGCCCGGCGGGCCGCGGCAAGCAGGTCGATCTCCCGGCCGTGCCGCGCGACCACCTGCAACCCGACCGGCAGCCCATCACGGTCGAACCCGGCCGGGATGCTGGCCGCCGGATGCCCACTGATGTTGAACGCCCACGTCAGATTCGTACTCATCCGCGCCCCAGGCCCGTCATGCCCGTGCGGCGGGTTGGGCGTCGTAGGCGTGAGCAACAGATCGGCGCACTCGAACAACTCCGCCAGCCGCCGCCCGTTCTCACCTCGTACCGGTCGCCCCTGGCGGGCCGCGAACCAGTCCGGCGCCGGGTCCTGCAGCGTCAGATCAACATCATGAAGATCGAACAGTCGGCGCGCGCGTTCGTAGGCGATCGCCGCCTGCTCCGGATCGGTGTCCGCGAACCCGAGATCCGCCGACCACACGGCGACGGGATTCTCGATCGGTTGCCCGAGATCCCCGAGCAGCACCTCCAGGTACCGGCGCGCATCCTCGGGGTCCGCCGCGAGCGGCCCGACGGCCGCGAGGTCGTCCTGAGCGCGATCCGGCAGCGCTCCGGCGGTCACCTTCAGACCGACGACTCCGCACCACGCGGCCGGAATCCGCACCGAACCCGCGCCGTCCACACCGGTCGCGAGCGGCACGATCCCCGCCGCGACCGCTGCCGCCGAACCCGCTGACGACCCACCGGGCGTGCGGCCGGGATGCCACGGGTTGCGGGTAGGGCCGCGATCGTTGCGGCCCCACGTCTGCCACGGGGTGCCCGGTCCCGCCACCGTCGTGCGGCCGAGTGGCACGCATCCCGCTGCCACGAGCCGTTCCCGCTGAAGCGGTCGCTCGCCCTTCTTGACGCCGATCGGGACACCCGCGAGCGGCAACCGTTCGCCGTTCGCAACCCTCCGGTCGACCTCGCGTGCGATGTGCAGAGCGCCTTCGCGATCAACGCGGTCGAAGGCGTTGAGCCACGGCTCGACGCGGTCCAGCCGCGTCAGTGCCTCGGCCACGACGTCGACAGCGCGCGCCTGCGTGTTGTTGACCTGCTCGGCGATGTCGATCGCGCTCACGGTTGCGGACGTTGGACTTCACCACGCCGGAAGAAGATCTCGGCGCCGCTGCGCAACGGACGGAGCTCACCGCGTGCGACCAGATCGAAGACCTCGAACCTGCTGATGCCGAGCAGGCCGGCGGTGTCGTCGACGTTGATCAGATCGAGTGGCGGTGAGCCGTGGAACCGCTCGAGATCGACGTCGTGCCAGGGCTGAGCACGCAACCAGGCGAAGTACTCGCGGTAGATGGCGAGCCGGCCGGCGCTCTGGACCTCGGCGAGGAACTCGTCGAGGAGGTCGAAGAGGAGCGCGACCCTGGCGTCCTCGTCCATCGAACCGCCCAGCAGGCCGACCAGTCCCGGCCAGGTGAGGTTGTCGCCGGTGCCCACCTTCAGGACGAGGAACTCGCGGAAGCCGTCGAGCGCGGCCGAGCCCTGATCCAGGCCCAGCACGTAGGTGACGAGCCGTTCGTACGGCAGTTCGCTGGTACCCAGGTACATCCCAGGGCGGAGCCGCAGGCTCCGCAGCAGTTCCCGATGGTCGATCACGGTCCCGAGCCTGCCCGAGTGCCCACCGGCAGCGGCCGCGGCGGTACCGGTGTGGAGACCACGATGGACGTGGTCGTCTGCCCGTAGAGCAGGAACCGGTCGAGGACTTCCTCCAGCTTGTCCACGCCCGACGCATGCACCTTGATCAGGAAGCAGTCCTCACCGGTGATGCGATGGCATTCGCTGACCTGGGGGAGCGCGGCGGCCAGCTCGGCGATCTTGGGCAGCTGGCCGGGGGCCGGGCGGACACGCGCGAACGCGGTCACGGGCAGGCCGAGCGCGGCGGGATCGACGTCCACCCGGTAACCGGTGATGACGCCGGCTCGTTCGAGGCGTTGCACCCGCTCGGTGACCGCGGGCGCGCTCATGCCCACCCGCCGGGCGAGCGCGGACATCGTGATCCGGGGATCTGCGTGCAGTTCGGTGAGCAGCCGCCGGTTGACCTCGTCCAGCAAGGTGAGACCGCCTTTGTGCCGTGGATCTGCAGGCAATTCGATGCTCCTGCCTTCAGGTTGCCATGTACTTCCCTCGGTGCTCCTACGAGCATGACGGAACACCGCGAGAGAGGAAAACCCATGGCGAGTCGCATCGTCTCGTTGCCCATCGACTGCGCCGACCCAGAAGCGCTGGCCGCGTTCTGGACGCAGGTGCTCGGCTGGCGGATCAGCAACCGAGGTGGCTATGGCGTGTCGATCGAGGGCGATGGACCGTTCGAAATCGACTTCCGGGTCGTGCCCGATGCGGAGAAGCGGGTGAAGAACCGGCTGCACCTCGACATCAATCCCACCGACCGCGACCAGGAGGCCGAGCTGACGCGCCTGCTCGGCCTCGGCGCCGTGCCCGTCGACGTCGGTCAGGGCGACGTCAGCTGGCATGTTCTCGCCGACCCGGAAGGCAACGAGTTCTGCCTCTGCCGGACCACGGTCGAGCCGTGAAGCGGGTGGGCCTTCCGCGACAGAAGGCCCACCGCCGCCTCACCAGCCGCGGGCGCGCCACTCCGCCAGCGACGGGCGCTCCTTGCCCAACGTGGAGTCGTCCCCGTGACCGGGGTAGAACCACGTGTCGTCCGGCAGCACGGAGAAGATCCGGTCCTCCACGTCGTTGATCAACGAAGCGAAGTTGTCCGCCGAGGTGGTCTTCCCCACACCCCCCGGAAAGAGTAAATCACACGAGCGGTGAAGAGGTGCGGATGGCCGGCGGCGTCCAGTTCGTGCGCGACGGTGTTCGAGCCGTGGGCGCTGGCCAGGGCTCCGAGTGCCTGCCAGTGATCGGCGTGCTGGTGCGTTGTCACGATCGTGCGCAGCCGCAGCCGCGAGGGATGTGGCCGAACAGGTCGGACAGGCGCTCGTAGTCGTTGGCCGCGACGAGCTGGGGTGAGCTTGCAGGCGTCGCGGCGGGTTAACAAAGACTACGCCGCCCACCGCTGGAGCCCAGGCAAGCTCATTCCGCCGGACGCTCTGTGGCGCACCACGACCGGCCATCTGGATTTGCTGGACGCCTAGACCTCACCCGTCGCCCCTCCTTGATCAGGGATGTGAGGCAGTTGATTCCTTGTCGCCTCGAAATTTAGGGCTCCTCCAAGTGGGTGGTTCGAGCAGCTTCGGGATGTCGCTGGCTAACGTTCGGGTGTGCGCGATCGACGCTATACACAGCGCTTTTGCGGTGGAGGGACGACGAGATGATCGTGCAGTGGTGCATCAAGGGAATGTCATTGCCTGATGATGACGCCGCTAAGGCGCTGATAACCGGGGGGTACGGCCTGATCTGCAACTGGTGGCGTGATGTAGGGCAAATCAGCCCGCCGCAAGTTCGCGACAAGCTGACTCCGGGCAACCTCAACTTTCACGTGAACCATTTCACCGTCACCATGCCCGACGGGCGGCCGTTCAGCAGTGCTACCCCGTTCATTTCGTTGAGTGCGGGGGTTGTGGAACGCGACGTTGCCATGAAAACGAACATCGTCCGCCGGGCCAGACGTACCGCGCTATGGTTTGGAACTGACTTCGGTCGGGTCAAAACCGCATACCTGTACAGGTGCTGGATGGTGCTTGCTCCGAGGGCTGCGGTCTCGATCGAAGGAGTGGCCGAGGAAGTCCGCGACCTGAACACCTACAGGCGATACTCTGATTTTCAAACTGAAGGAGAAATAGCCGCCAAGGTCAACGTGCCGGCAAACCAGATCGAGAGTTGCGAGAAGTGGGTGCTAGATGTGTCTTCCGGTCCCGCTGTGCTTTCACTTTCGTGGGTGTTTTCGAACCCGTTGTTCGTGCCTCCTGATCAACTTTCGAATATTCGCGAGGTGATCTAGGTGTCGGTTCGACATATTCGCGAAATGCAGCTTGACGAGTCCAGCGTCCGTGGCGTCGTCGACTTCCTGGAAGGGTATGCACGAAGGTGCCTCGAGGAGGTCGAGGAGCTTCGTCGTTCTACGGATGGTCCGGGGGATGAATCATGGGTTCTGCTCATGGATGCCGCCTCGGCATTTCGGGAGGCAGGTCAATGGTGCCTTTTGTTTGATGTTGAACGATCTCGGCAGCTGCTTGTGAGGGCGGGTGTCATCTACTCCCAGTTCAACCTCGGCTTCGGGTACTACCTTCTGGCGGTTGCCGAGCCTGCGCAGCTTGGTGAGCTCCGCCGCGGCATTGGCCGGAGTTTTGCTCGTCTGTCGGGTGGTGCAGGCTTCACGGAAAGATCGGAGGTCGGCGAGCCAGCGGTTGAGGCTGCGCTGAACTATCCGCAGCAACAGGCATACCTGCTGCTGGCCGGGGTCGTTGCTGGCGAGGACGATGACGAGCTTCGAGGAATGGTGCAGACGGTTCTGACTGAGTCGCCACATAGCGTCGGAGTGTCTCCGGTGGGCGCTCTTGGTATTCCGATCAGACGGTTCTGGTCTTTGGCGTCGGCGCTTGCCGGTGACGTTCGGGAAGCGCCCATGGTTGGCGGAACCGCCGATACCGGCCCGATTTCGGCGGTGGTCGAGCATGTTCACGACTGGATTGCAAAATATGTTCAGTCGGTCGAGCTTGCGATGGCCAATGAACACTGCTGGCGCCACGCTGCTGCGCCGGTGGATGTCGTTGATCTTGATATTTGCGGAACTATAGCATTGGCGGCGAGCCAGCTTGGGCTGGGACAGGTCATGGATGGCATGACGACACTGGCCGAAGATCTGCCTCCGCTTGGTCGGGTGCAGATTCAGCTAGGGCAAGAGCTCGCAGGATATGGCTACCGTGAGGGTGTGATGGGGTGACCTTCGAGTGGGTGTCCCTGATTCTTGGCGTCCTGTTCATCTTTGCGTTGGTGGCGTTGTTCTGGCGGATTGCCAAAAAAGGAACTTCCGGGCGTGCGAAGGTTGCAATCGTCGATCTTTTCGAACTCGACGTGGAGCTGACGTCGGAAGATCGCGAACAGGCGGCTGAATCAATCGAGCAGGTTGCCGCCGAGCGAGGAAAGCCTGCCGGGATCGAAGAAGTGAAGCGAGAAATTGAAGGTATCCAGAGCGTCAAGCCTGTGCGTGTGCTGTGGGTTGATGACTTTCCTGACAACAACGTCCGCGAGGTGATCGCGCTGGAGCATCTGGGATGCTTCGTCACGGCGGCGACTTCCACGAGGAGTGCTGAACGGTACCTGGACAACATCGACTTCTCTGTTGTCATCACGGATCTGGGTAGAGCAGGTAATCCTCAGGCAGGTGTCGAGTTGGCTGCGAGTGTTCGACAGCGAAGCCCGAACATTGCGGTGATTGCCTACACGTTCGACGCCGAAGCGAACAAGCATCTGGTGGCAGACGGGTTTGCTATCGTCGCAGATGCGCCAGCCGAGCTGATCTCAGCCATCCTGAAGCGCCGCGACCGGTAGGAACGAACTCCAGCGCCGCATACCGGCTGCGTGCGGCGCTGGAGTTCATGCGGGAACTCACCAGCCGCGGGCGCGCCACTCCGCCAGCGCCGGCCGCTCCTTGCCCAACGTCGAGTCGTCCCCGTGACCGGGGTAGAACCAGGTGTCGTCGGGCAGGACGGCGAAGATCCGGTCCTCCACGTCGTTGATCAACGAGGCGAAGTTGTCGGCGGAGGTGGTCTTCCCCGCACCCCCGGAAAGAGTGAATCACACTAGCGGTGAACATGTCCAGCTACCGCAACCGCGCAGTTGCGCTACATGTCGCCTCGTTGTTGCGAGATACATCGGGCGCTCTGTGCATCGACGCTGCCTGTCTGTTGTGACGCTGGCGATAAACCTATCGCAGGGGGTTTGCAGTCTGTCCTGCATGGTTGGCTTATTGGACGCCTCGTTGGCGGTGAGGCAATGTGACGCGGAGAATTACTCGTAGTCCGACGTGAGGAATGTTTTCCAATCGTCGATACTCATTGCTTCAGTCCACGATGTGGCCACCATTGTGCCGTCAGTGCGCACCTGGTCGGATGTTTCCGACCATTCGCTAAGTATATTTGTGACATCTTCGTGAAGTCCTTGGAGCTCGCCGAGTTCCGCGCTACGCACGCGCAGCCTGAGTTGAGCGAGGAGGCCAACGCGTAGGCCGAGTGGGCCCAGTGAAGCCATGTCCACGGACGGGTGTTCCTCTTCATCGCCTATCTCGATGGCTCTTACAAAGGGCAGGTAGTATGCAAGTGTAAGTCGATCCATCGATATCTGAAGTGAGATCGTTTCGACATCCTCCTCCTCGGGGTCGAAGGCGCTCAACTGCATATATCCAGTCGTTGGCGAAAAATGTGCTACGCAACCCAGGGCGATCCATGGCCGCTGGCCGTTGATATCGCTCACTGAGCGCTTCTGTGCAACCATCTTTTCTCGAAGGTCTGACCCTACTCCGCTGGATCTCCCCTTCGCCTCTGCTACTACCCAGCCGCTGGGAGCTAGTCCAAAGAGGTCGGAGCGCTGTTGGGTTGCGCCAAAATTTATGCCGAAGTGGTTCGCGTACCGGTCCACGTGCATAAGATAGGCTGTCGCCAACTCCCATTCGCAGAATATGGCGGTCATAGCCTGTCCGAGCGCGTACGAGAGTGCTGTCTTTTCTGACCTGTCCAGTTCTAGTGCGAGGTTGGATCGGGTCAATCGGGCTCCCCTAAATGTGCGTCTTACATACGCTGGAATTAGGGAGGTGCGATGCACCCATTCGTATGCTGATACAACACCGTACCTCGCCCTATCTCCGGGTGCGCGACCTGTGACGAATAGTGCATGGGCGAGATCGTCCGCGTTGAAGGTGAGTTGCCCAGAGTTTAGAACTGTGCCCGGTGGAAACGCCTCGGCATGGTATCTGACGTTCATGTCCGGCGGTGGATCGTAGACCACAGTCACTCCGTAGACCAGTAAGCTGTGCCAGCTGAGAGAACTACCGTATCGAAGTTCGATCATGCTGTCGCGCGTATGGTGCAATCTGTCAAGCGCGCGTCGGGTGTTGCCCCTCTAGGATGTAGTTGGCAAGCGGACGTCGAGTAGGCCTCTGGTGGCGTCGGCGGCCCGTCTTCTCCATAGAGTTCCTTGACTGATCGAGACATCGTTCGTTTCTGCACTGAGTTGCTCGGTCAGCGCGGCAATAGATTCCCTGTGGACGAGGCCTGCGCGGAGCGTCATTCGGCCTCGATGCATCCAGGCAAGTCGTCCGCACTGAGGAGCGCCTCGCCGGGGCAGTTTCGTCCCGTCAGTCGTGGTCGCCGCCCCCGCCGGTAACGGTGCTGCTTACTCGACCTCGAGGCGTCGGAGTGGCTCATGTACGACCACGAGTCGCGCCGGCAAGGCGGTCTTCTGTGACGTCGATCAGGGACACGAAGCTGCCGGCGAATTATTTTTCCGGCAAAAACCGAGAAGAGTGAATCACACTAGCGATGAACATAGCTACCCTGGTTCGTATGACCGAGGTCGTGGGGATCTACGCGCGCATCAGCGAGGACCCGCTGCAGCAGGAGAAGGGCGTGACCCGTCAGCTGGAGGACGGTCGAGCACTCGCGCAGTCCCGCGGATGGACGGTTCGCGACGAGTGGGTCGACAACGACCTGAGCGCGCTGCGGGGCGGCCCTCGCCCGGCATATCAAGCGCTCATCGAGGCAGCCGAGCGAGGCGAGATCACTCGCATCGTCGCCTACGGCATGGCGAGACTCTGGCGCAATCGACGCGAACGTGCGGATGGGATCGAGCGCTTGTCCAAGGCTCGTGTCTCGATCGCGCTCGTGAAGGGAAACGACCTCGACCTCACGAGTGCGGCTGGTCGTGTGGTGGCCGGGCTCCTCGGCGAGTTCGACACGATGGAATCCGAGATCAAGGGCGAGCGTGTCGCCCGAGCCGCCCTTCAACGCGCTGAGGAGGGGCGTGCCAATGGCGCGGTTGCGTACGGATGGCGTCGGATTTACGAGCGTGATGCAAACGGTCGCGTTCTGAGCTTCAAGGACGAGATCGACGAAGATTCAGCCGCAATCGTCCGCGAGATCGTCGATCGCCTGCTCGCCCGCGAGTCGCTGAACGCGATTACCGCAGACCTGAACGCACGCGACGTGCCCACGCCGTATGGCGATGGCCGATCGTGGCGCACGAGCTCAGTTCGCAAGCTGGCGCTTCGGCTGTCCAACATCGCGCGGCGGAAGCGCGACGGCGAAGACTTCGGGCCGGCGGCGTGGCCGCCCATCGTGGATCAAGACAAGCACGACCAGGTGGTCGCTCTCCTGACCGATCCCTCGCGGGTGCAGACGCGTGGCGGTGCCCGGCAGCACCTGCTGACGTTCGGAATCGGCCGGTGCGGCAAGTGTGGTTCACAACTGAGGGTGTCCCATCGGTGGGTCAACTCCCGCCGTAAGGAGCTTGGCAAGAAGCCGCTCTACGTCTGCGACTCGACCGCATCATGCGTCGGGCGTCGGCAGGAGTGGGTGGATGACCTGGTCGAACGAGTGGTCGTGCGGCGACTGCAGGAGCCCGATGCGCGCGACCTGCTGACACGCGACGACAGCGCGGCCAAAGCAGCCCGTGAGCACGCGGCCGGCATCCGCGCGCGATTGGACGCCGCTGCTGTTGACTACGCGGACGGTGTGCTTGATCGCGAGCAGTTGCGGAGGATCAGCGAGAAGCTCAGCCCCGAGCTGCAGAAGGCCGAGCGCGAAGCTCTGCGCCTCGTGGTTGGGATGCCTAGTGACCTGGTCGCCGGGATGGTTGGGCCACAAGCAGAAGAGCGTTGGAAGCAGCTGAACGTACTTCAGCGAAGGGCGCTCTTGGAGGCGATGGGCGTGACGGTCACGATCATCCCGTCCCGCGGAGGCCCTGGCTTCAAGCCGGAGTCGGTCGACATCCACTTCGAGCCTGATGACGAGTCTGAGCCCGACGCGATTCGCAACATGCCCGCCGAAGCCTTGGACGTCCATTCCTGAGCTGTCTACTGTGGTCTTATGAGTGCTCGGGGGAGCTCAGAGGTGCTGTGGGAAGCAGTGGTGCGCGAACTGACCGCGCCTGCTGCCCGTGCCGAGTGCTACTCCGCTCGTGAGATCTACCAACGAGTGCACCTCCTCCGCGCGTTGCGGGCGTCCCTTCCACCTGAGGAGATGCAGGCCATGGAGGCGGCGTTGCCACGTGGTCTCCTAGGCGGGTTTGGGGCTTTCGTCGACAGCAGTGATGCGGCGAACAGACGCATCACTGAGAGCCATCCAAAGCGCGCCAAGCTTCTTGCGAAGGTGATGGATCTTCCGTTCACCATTCACCAGGATCTGATGATCCTCAGCGAGCACGACGTGTTCAAACGGTCGATCAGCCGCGGCTTCGGCCGGGCGTATGGCCCAGGTGTGAACCCTGCGGATCGACCTGTGATTGCGCTCGAAGTCGACGCGGCGATGCTGCTTATCCGGTTCTTGGCGCTGTTGTCCAGGGCCTCCAGGCAGAAGTTCCCCACGTCGGTTCTGCTGTGGTTGCTTGATCTTCTCGTCAGCAGCGAGCTCGCGTCGACGGTGACCGCTGAGCCGGTACAGAACGCGCCGCCGGCGCGTCGAGTGCACCCGCCAGGACGACTTGTTGTCGCAGGGCCGCGTGTTGCCCGTGCGCCAGGACGCCGTGTCCCTCGCAGCTCAACGCAGCGAGGGTCACGATGGGCTGTGCGCGTTCGGGGGAACGCTTTAGCCGCATAGCGCGTCGCTGGCTCTCCTGTTCAGGAGAGGCCACGCCGTGGCAGACAACAAGACGCAACCCACTTACCTTCCGGTGTCAGAGGCGGCGGCACACCTGTCCGTCTCCGAGATCACGATCCGCCGTGCCATCAGGGCAGGCGAGCTTCCGCACGTCCGCTTTGGACGGCTCGTGCGCGTTTCAGCCGCGGATCTCAACGAGTTCGCGGCTGCCCGTCGGGTTACGGGGGTGACCCGTGGCTCGCAGTAGAAAGTCGCGCCACAAGAACGCCCGTCACATCGATGACTACGTCGAAGAGATCGTGCGCAGCGCGCCGCCGTTCAGCGCGCGACAGCGGCTGAGGATCGCCGCGATCCTGTCGAGCGGCGACGACTCGGTACCGCGCGACGGATGTCGTTGAGCCAGCTCGTTTCGTAGCGCCGGTGCCTGCCTGGCACCGGCGCCAGACGGCTCCCTGATCGGGGATCGCGTCAGGAGCAAGGTAGAGAAAAAGCAGCTTTTCGACCTCGCCCGCCGGCGGCTGGCGAAGGTCGACTCATCGGGGGATGTCATGGAACGCAAGGGAAGTGCCGCAGGGCACCGGCCGCATGCCGTGCACAAGCGCGTTTTCACGAAGACGGCGCGCTTCAACGTGCCCGAGCTCGCCGCAGTCGTTCAAGCCGCAGCGCGAGCACAGCTCAAGGTCGGAGCGTGGATTGCGAAGACAGCCGTCGAAGCCGCGCGTGCGGCCAACAATCCGCAGAGGGTGGCAGCGAAGGAGATCGGACACGAGCTGGTGCAGTTGCAGACCGAGCTACAGCAGCTGCGTCGGGTGAGTGTCGTGCATGGCAACAACCTGAACCAGCTGGCGGCCGCGGCGAACGCAACCGGCGAAGTCGGCATGGCCGCGCCTCGCGTCATCGCGAACATCGACCGGGTCGTGATTGAAGTGGGTGAGCGTCTGTCCGCCGTCGATGCCCTCCTGGCTCGTATCATCGATCGCTTCGAGTCGACATGATCGGCAAGGTGACGCGCGGCTGGAACGTGTACGGCCTCATCCGCTACCTGATGGGACCGGGAAGTACCGAGCAGTCGGCGCACACAGACCAGCACGTGTTCGCGACCTGGGACGGTCGTCCCGAGTCGCACCAGCCCGAGCAACTGGGACCAGACCGTTTCGACATCGGCGACTTGGTTTCGGCTCTCCGGGTTCCTGCAGCGCTTGCTGGCGTACCCAAGCGGCGTCCAAATGCAGACGACTGGCCAGGGCCGTCGGGGCGAATCCCGAAAGGACCTGTGTGGCAGTGCTCGCTGCGGAATCATCCCGACGACCCGCTGTTGAGCGACGAGCAGTGGACCGACGTGGTGACGGATGTGCTGCACCGCACCGGGATTGCTCAACGCGACGATCCCGGTGGGTGCCGATGGGTTGCGATCCGCCACGCACCCGACCACGTGCACATCGCCGCGGTGCTGGTTCGACAGGACACTGGGGAAATCGTGCACCCGCACCACAACTACGACTTCCGGCGAGTGAAGGAGGCGTGCAACGCCGCTGAGGAGCGATACGGCCTGATCCGCACCGGAGCCGCCGACCGTACGGCGACACCGCGTCCAACTCGTGCCGAGAACGAGAAGGCCGCCAGGCTTCACGGCACGGGCGAAAGGCGGTCGGATGTCGCGATCCGCGTCAAGCTCCGTCGCCAAGTGTCCAGCGCCGCTGCCGCTGCGCGAAACTGGGACGAGTTCGAGGAGTACATGGCGTTGACCGGTGCGACAGTTCGTACGCGCCGAGGCCGCTTCGGGCAGATCCTCGGCTACTCGGTCACTGATGCCTCGGACCCGGCATGCCGCACGGCGTCGGGGAGCCCGTTGTACTTCGCTGGGGGAAAGCTCGGCCCAGATCTCACCTACTCGAAGCTCACCAACCGGTGGGAGTCGCGGGAGACGACCGTGCCGGACTCGGTGCAGGGGATCGTTGACCAGGTGGTGCTGCCGGCACGCGACCGTTTCCTGCTCCGTGGGCCGATGCTCAAGACTGCCCTTGGGCAGGAGGCCCTACAGGGCATCGCTCATGCGACCGGCGACATGATGTTGGCTCTCGTCGCGTTCGCCGACGCGGACAAGGTGCCTTTGCTGACCGACGCCTGGGAGGCATACGCGCGGGCCGGCCGAGTTCCCGACCAAGTTCTGCCGCGTCGATGGGCCAGGGTGTCGCGCGATCTACGAACGGCTGCCAACCATCTGATCAGAGCAGGTGTGCGCAATCCCCAACGTCAACGCGCCACAGCTGATCAGTTCATCGCGCTCTTGATGGCAGTGTCAGCGCTCGTCGCCGAGGTCGCGGCTTGGCACGAAACGCACCAGCGTCACGTCGCGGCCCGGCATGCGCGGACCGCCCACAGGATGCTTGGCCAAGTACCCGTCGATCACGAGAAGAAGCCGGGGGCCACCCCGCCGATTGCCGCAGCGTCGAAGTTGGGGTTCCAGAGGCCGTCGATTGGAGCGTTGCCAAACCACCAATCGGTGAGTCGCCGTACGCGCTGAATCAGGGACGGGCGTCAACCGAAGGTCACGGTTGCCGCCCGTCGAGCCGCACAGTCGCCACGTCCGTCCACTCGTAGGCCTTGTGGTCTCGGTTCAGGTCGATCAGCGACACCGAGGAGATGGTGACTTCGGACATGTGCTCGGTGTGCCTGTGCAGGACGTCTGCCACCGGTTCGGCCGGCCCCGCCGAGTTCGAGTACCCGAGCGAGACATGTGCACGGAAGCCGTCCGCGGACTCGGGAACGTTGTCGTGTCCCCACACATCACCGATCGCGGCACGAATCGCGAGACGCACGTTGGCCACGGGCTCTAGCGGCCGCGCAGGCATCTGGATGCTCTCCGGGTCGACATGGGCGGGACCGATGGTCACCGTGAACGGTCGCAACTCAGAGCACCGTTTCTCGGCCGCCGCAATGATTCGGTCGAGGTCGCCGCGGTCTACCTCGTCCGCGAAGCCGACACCCTGCAACGTCAGGTGCAACCACTCGGTCGGAATCGGGTCGATGCTGGGCAGTTCGGCCAACGCAGAGGCGTAGCCGTCGACGAGCCGGTGCGCGCCTGGTTGGTCGGCGAAGGTGACGTGCCAGGTGTAGAAAGATCGTCCAACCTTCCAGCCCGGCCGCCACCACCAGTGGTCCCGCATCGGCTCGAGTTCGCTCACGCGTTCAGCTCCTTGGTCACGGTGTCCCTGCCGAAATCGGCTACCGCCGCGCGTATCCGCCGTGCGACTGGGTCGGACGTTCGGCTCGCCTGCGTTGCCATCACACCAACCTCGGCCACCCGATGCAGAAGCGGCCTGACGCGATGCGCAGTGGCCGTGTCGAGTACAGGCTGCAGCGCCTCCTCGGCGCCGCCGAGATCACCGAGTACGAGGTGAGCCTTGACCTGCTGCAGACGCGTCATTCGCTCAGAGCCTCGGTTGCGCCTGTCCTCCGGCGTGGCCTCAAACGTCGCAACCGCGCGGTCGGCGAACACGAGTGCGTCATCTGCTTGTCCCAGGGCGAGCTCGGTGTCCGACCAAAGCGACCCAGCCCGATCTACCGAGCAGGTGAGCGGGCCGGACAACTCGTCCTCGGCGCGGGCGACGGTTTCAGCGCAGTGCTGTGCACGGCGGAGCGCCGTCGTGGCGCGTTCGCTGTCACCTGCGCGAGCCAAGTCGAGGGCCAAGGCGCTGGACAGGAACAGCTCGGCACTACCGGTCCCCACGTAGCTCAAGCCATCGGCCGCGTACTGGGCCGCCGAGTTGTAGTCCAGCTGCCAGAACGCGGCGGTGTGCTGGGTCGCGCGCACCCATGCGCGCAGCGCGTTGTGGTCGGCTCGTTCTGCGCACATCCACGCGGCGCGGGCGTGGTCTTCGGCGGCGTCAGGGCGTCCGAGGTCCACGGAGATCCAGGACAGCACGGTCAGCGACCATCCGGCAGCGGCGTACAACTCGCGGGTGTGCCGCGGGGCCTGGTGGCCGGACAGCAGCGTGAATGCCCGATCTCGCAATGCTTTGGTGCGGGCGAACAACGGCAGCGTCGGCACCTTCAGGTACGAGTGAGCGATGCGGCGCACGTCGGCGTGCATCTGGTCGATGGTCAGCTCGCCAACGTTCGTGGACTCAGCCCAGGCGAGGAAGTCCGAGGACTCGTCCGCCGCGCTCATCAACACCTCCTCGACATCGTCGGACCGGATCGTCGCGACTCGGCCGGCCCGCCGCACCACCTGCTGCGCCTTAGTATTCGGATCTGGAAAGCCAAGGTCGGCATCGGCGGCGACACCGAGGACCGCACGTAGCGCGGCCCGGTAGTGCTCGGACGGGCGGGCGACGACGCCCCGTTCCATCTTCGCGATGTAGTGCGCGTCCAGAGCAACGCTCTTGCCGGTGGTGATCCTCAGCCACTCGGTGGCCGCCTCAGCGAGCTCGCGTCGGGACATGCGCATGCCCGGAACCTGGCGAGACGCGGTCGATTCGCGCACCGCCCGGAGAAGTCGGTTCGGCTCCGGCACGGTCCGAGAGTAACCGCAGGACCGCGAAGCGTCAGCCCGCCGCGTGCCCCGTGCTGCCCCGGTCTGCCCCTGCGTCTGGCCTGTCGGGGCGTTGCCGGCTGCCCGATGTTCGAACCATGACACCGGGAGCGTTCGCCATCCTCGCCGTGCTGGGCGCCGTGGTCGTCGGCATCGTGTGCTGGCTCGGCTACCAGGTGCGCCGCGAAGCAATCCGCCGCCGTCAGGTCACGCGCGTTCGTGCTGCGGTCGAGCCGCGGCCGACTGTTGCGGAGCTGCGCGAGCGGTGTGGCGCGGACACGCTGCCTCGCTATCCGACTCCGACCGTGGCTGCTGGTGACCCCGACCTGGCGGCTTCGGTCGGTTCCAATCGGGGAGACATCGCGTGAACGCCGTGGACGCGGCCGCAGTTGCGGCGTTCCCGGAGATCGAGATGCTGCTCGTGATCCGTGATGGTGGCTGGAAGTTCCTGCCGCCGGAGCCTGGTCGTGACCAGCTCGACGGCTTCCGGACCTGGCCCCACGGGTGGCGCGACGGTATCCGCATCAGGTCGGCCACCGACGCCCTAGGCATCCGTATGACTCCAGACCAGGAGATCGTTTGGGAGCGGACCGGAACTCTCACTGACGTGATCGGCGAGCTACTCGTATTGCCGGCGCCAGACGAGCCGAATGCGCCTCGTCTGGTCCTCGGACTCGGTCCGGACTAGCGAACTGCCCGCTGCCAGTAAAGGTCGTCCCACCGTCATCGAAGCCTGACCGGATGAGGGTTTCTGCCACTCAAGTCTGTCCGATCCGGCGGCGACTCGATGAGGTTGGTCGTACTCCGCGAGCCAGGAGAACGTCGTTAGGTCGGCGTGCTGAGGTTCGGCACCGCGACGGTGGCGGTCATGTTCAGCCTGAAGGGTGTCAACGGATTGCAGCCGAACAGGGTGGTGCGGAGCGTTTAAGCGCTCCGCACCACCCTGGTTTCGGCCAAGGATGGTCGACGGTTTCGTTGTGTTGCCGCTCGCCGGGATCAGTACGTCCGGCCCTCAAGTTCGGTGTGCGACGTACTGATATTCAGTGCCACGATCGGGGCGCCGAAAACCCAGGCGGGCCTGCACTTCTCCTCGCCTGGCGACACGTTGAAGGTGCCGTGGACCGGCAGGACGAGTGCCGTACCGGGCTCCTCACCCACATTCTTGATGCAGACCGTCGTCGACCCCCACCACCAGGACGGGAAAACGGCGGGCAGTCTGCTCGGCCCGGCCTGCGGCGCAACGCCTGCGTAGGGAGGCGACGGGGTTGGCGTGCTGGCCTGTGCCGCGGTGGCGGCCCCGCCGATGATCGCGGCTGCCGCTGCGACCGGGGCGATGAACCTGGTGAGGGTCCAGATTGATCGTGTGCTCAACGTGATCTCCTCCAAGGTTGGACCACGGCAGGACTCTTGTTTCACCTCAGGCGAAGCGGCCTGTCGTGGAGATGTGGCGGCAGAAGTGCCGATGTGGAGCATCTGCCGCCTGGTCGGCCGCGCGCCGGAGGTGGCAGTCCTCAGTGCGGCAGGCGAACTTCCTGTGATCACTGGGACATGACTGATAGCGACCGGGACACTCCACGGCGGAAACTGGGGCGGTGTCAGCAAGCCGGGTTGCTTGGTCGGTGACGTTGTCCGCCACTGCGGTGGCGGGGTTCGTGATGTGGTTCGTCTGGCGGCACGGGGATCCGTGGGCCGACAGCGGACTCCTCGCCGGAATGCCGGGCCAGGTCTGCGCAGGCTTGGTGTGGACCATGTCTGGAGCAGCCTTGGTCGCATTGCGGCCGCGTAACGTGGTCGGCTGGTTGCTCCTGGCGGCCGGTACGTGTCAGGTACTGTTCATCGGCCTCATGGCCTTCAGCTGGTACGGGCTCACCATCGCTGATCCGGCCTGGTCGTCGGCTCGGTGGACGCTGTTCGCCGGTGCGGGGCTTTTTGTGCCAGGTTGGCTGGTCCTACCGACCCTGCTGATCTCCTTCTATCCGGACGGCCGGCTGCCGGCCAGGTGGTGGCGCTGGCCCGTGGGTGGGGCGGCGACCGGAATCCTGCTGCTCACAGTCATCGCGTCGTTCGATCCCCATGCCTACATCGGTACCCCAGGCGCGCCACCGCTGGTCGTGCCGGAGGTCGTACTGCAGATACTGCTCGTGGGCATCTGCCTGCCGCTGATAGCAGGTTCGACGGTGATCATCTGGATCGGCACGGTTGTGCGGTTCGTGCGAGCCCGTTCTCCGGAACGTCAGCAGTTGGCTTGGCTGGCTTGTGTTGTCGGCGCGTTCCTGGCCATCTCGCAGTACGGTCCGGCGAAGCCCCTGCTCACTGTCATCGCCTTCGGAGTGCCGGTGGCGATCGCGGTGGGGGTGATGCGTTACCGGCTCCTGGGCATTGCGGTCGTTCTCCGTCGAGGCCTGGTGTATGTGGTGCTGACCTCAGCGGTGGTCGTGGTCTACCTGGCGTTCAGCGCGGTCGCGGCGCAAGCGCTGGATCGCACCCCGATTCCCGGCGTGATGGCCGCGGCGGTGGTTGCGGTCGGTCTGACACCTGCTCGCGACCAGTTGCAACGGGCTGTGGACCGGTTCATCTACGGCCGCCGTCCTGACCCGGTCCAGGCACTCGGCCACCTCGGGAACCTCGTTGCCGAGGCCGATGAAGCCGAATTGCTGCACACCGCCCTGCGCAGCGTGGCCGGATCAGTCGGAGCTACCGGAGCCGCCGTCGTCGCCGACGGCCACGTGGTCAGCAGCGTCGGCACGGACCCGGCTGGCTATGAGATTGGACCCCTGCGTTTCGGTGGCCAGGATCTCGGCACGCTGCGACTGGCCACCCGGTACGCCCCGCCCCAGTCCCGCGGCCAGGCCGAGCGCCGCCTGCACGCCGCGCTGACCTCCCAGGTCGCCGTGGTGGTCCAGGCAACCAGACTCGCCGAGGAGCTCAAAGCCGAGCGCGACCGAGTCGTGACCGCTACCCGTAACGAACGCGAACGGCTGCGCCGCGACCTGCACGACGGGCTCGGACCGTCCCTGTCCGGCGTCAGCTTGGGCCTGCAAGCCCTCGGCGACGCCGTCGAAACCGGCAACAAGGCCGTCTGTACGGCGCTGCTCGAACGGATCAGCACCGAAGTCGCCACCGCGGTCCTCGACATCCGCCGCATCATCGAAGACCTCCGTCCCGCCGCCCTCGACCAACTGGGCCTCGCCGACGCCGTCAGCCGACACGCGGCATCGCTGGCCGGCTCGGTGACCGTGACCGTCACCACCGCTGGCCCCCGCGGGCTGCCACCGAACGTGGAAACAGCCGCCTACCGCATCGTCACCGAAGCACTCACCAACATCACCCGCCACGCCAACGCCCGCCATGCCCGAGTCGACATCTCCACCAATGACCAAACACTGCGGCTGTCCATCGCCGACGACGGCGACGGCGGCGCGGACACCGGCTCAACAGGTGTAGGGCTCACCTCGATGCACCGCCGCGCCGAAGCCCTCCACGGCTCCTGCACCGTCGAATCCACCGCCGTCGGAACCACCGTCGTCGTGACCCTGCCCTTGGACAAACGATGAGCCGTGACCAGCCCGTGCGGGTGGTCGTCGCCGATGACCACCCGATGTTCCGCTACGGACTCACCGCGGCCTTGACCGCAGCGCCCGAGGTCGACGTCGTCGGTGAAGCCGCAGCCGGGGAAGAACTGCTCGCCGTGACCGAACGCACCGCGCCTGATGTCGTCCTCACCGATCTGGCCATGCCCGGCATGGACGGTGCCACCGCCGCCCGCCGGATCCTCGCCCGCCACCCTGACATCGGCGTGGTCGTGCTCACCATGCATGAAGACGACGAGCTGGTCTTCGGCGCCCTCCGCGCCGGAGCCCGCGGCTACCTGCTCAAGGGTGCGGACCGCGCCGAGATCATCCGGGCCGTCCTCGCCGTGGCCGGTGGCGACGCGGTCTACGGCGCCGCTGTCGCCCGTCGCATCGTCGACTTTTTCACCGATGCCCAACGTACCTACGCCGCCAGCGCTTTCCCCGAGCTCACCCCACGCGAACGCGACGTCCTCGACCTGATCGCCACCGGCTGCGGCAACCACGACATCGCCCGCCGCCTTGCCTTGTCCGACAAGACCGTCCGCAACCACGTCTCCACGATCATCTTCAAACTCCAGGTCCGCGACCGCGCCGCCGCCGTTGCCAAAGCCCGTGACGCCGGCCTTGGCCAACCACCATGACAAGCAAGGCATGCGAAGCGTCAGCGATCACGTTGCGCCCACGACTCGTGGCCCACGTGCCGATCACTCCTCGTCGACTACCAGCCGGAAAGTGCTTCTGCCCCTTGGCCAAGCAGAAAATCCACACCGGAATGGCATGCTCGAGTGCCACGTCCCAGCACGTCGCCGCTGCAGCCCGCTGACGAGTCCCCGCGCGGTCGACGAAGTCCAGCTCGACGACGAACCGGTTGCCGCCAGGCGCGGTCTCTGCCGTGTTGGCCAACTCACCCCTGATCATTCGGCAAGCCACTGGACCGACTTGCGTGGCAGAAACTTGCCTCCGGACAGAATTCGATGGCAACGGGACGACCTTCACTAGCAACGGACACGAACGTAGGCGGCCTCGCCGATCAACACCGGAGCGGTGGCTCTAGATGCGACCGCGTTTCTCCGTGACAACTAACCGCACTCGGTTCGGGGGAGGAGAAGGCTGTGTTCGTGGGATTCGAGCGTGTCCGCGCTCCCCGGCGTGTGAGGCGGAGACACTTGCATTGCTGCGGCAATGTCTAGTTCGGGCCGATCCAGTCAAGTCCGCGCTGATGTCACCCGATGTTGGCTACCACGCCGTGGCGAACTCATCTGCGGGCCCTTCATTCGTCCGCGAACCTGTACCGGTCGATGAGTTTCGTCCATTGGCTATGCGGGATAAGGCCGTCATGCTGCATTCTACCGACCACGATGCCTGGTGCGACTCCGATTCTTTCCGCAAAATTCTCTACCTGGGTTGCGGTGGTGAGCTGGCGCAGCTCGCTGACAGTGTCGGGCGGAATTAGGGTTCGTGACGCAAAGGTATCGGCTTCCACCTCCAGCTCATGGTCGATTCCGCTGCCTTTGGTGTCCACGAAGGTCTCCTTCTTGCTGTGACGAAGAATGTGGCACATTTCGTGGAATAGTGTGAACCAGAAGATGTCATTGCGGCGGTGTCGGAGACTCAACGCGATCATGGCTTTTTCGGGTGACAACCACCGGGTTGCACCGTTTATGCGACACTTTGGGAGTTCTTTTAGGATGACCAGCGCAATTCCGACAGAGGCGCAAGTATCTTGCAGTGGTTTGATCCAGTCGACACCGGGCATCCTGCTCAGTGAGCGGATCTCGGGTATGGCTGCCCGGCAGTGTCCAGCATCGAACGGCCTCGTGGAAATCTGGGCGGCGTGCAGTTCGGCGAGTCTGAGCCATGCCGCCAGTGAAGCCTCGTCTGCCTGGAAAGCCTGTGATCTACGGTATAGTGCCGGTTTGAGCCATACCTCTTCGAGTGCGTGTGCATCTGCCACGGCAAAGAATCTAAACAGCTCCCGAAGTTGCTCCACTTTGGATGATTTGGAGGTGACGTGTCCAAGTCGCTCTAGCGTCTTGACAGGGAACATATCCACGATATGGGTATGTTCCTTCAGTTTTTGTTCCTCAAGGATCTGCTGCTTTGCCGTTTGATAGCTGGCCTCAAGTTGAATCCAGTACCGCGCGGGAATGGACGTGACGCGTTCGAATGCGAGCGCGACTTCTGGCGAAATGCCGACTGATCCTTTGAGCACCTGGTTGATGTGCTTCGGTGTCAGACTGGCTCGACGAGCGAACTGGACCTGACTCATGTCCTGGTAGTCAAGCCACTCGGCGAGTGTCTCACCGGGATGAACGAGCTCGGCTGGCTCATAGCCCAGCCGACCGGCGGGAGGCCTCATGACGACCGCGCTGCCTTGGAGACGACGAGGACGTTAGTGACGGTGATGCTGCGCATGGTTGCCTCTCTCTCCGTCGCTTCCGGGGCAGGCTCGATGGCGAGAGCCAGGTCTGGGGTGATCATCACATGAATGCAGCCGTCCGTGTTGTTGTGCGAGCGGAACGGAAGGAAAGCCAGGTCATCCAATGTGGACATGGCCTCCAACTGCTGGAGCCGACGTGAGATGCGGCGGGCGACCTCGGGACCCCACACGTCTCGCATGTAAGCAAGGTCACAGCACTGACGGCGGACCGTGTCCGTGCGAAACAGCAGGGCCACCATCGCCGTCACTCCCGCAAATCCTTAACCGCCTCGGTTCAGGGTAACAGTTGCCGCAGGCCTCCGCGGCGGATACAGTCTCCGCCGAAATCGTGAACCGCACCGGTTCATGATTTTCTACGAGAAGGAGGGGTGCTGGTGCCCGCGTACCACGTGGATCACGAGGTGTTGGTCACGCACGCCGAGAACAAGGTCAATGTGCCGGCCGACGACGCGGCCAAACGCCGTACGCAGGTCAACTACCTCCGGTCACGTCTGGAGACGCACATCGCGGCGCACCCCGACTACGACTTGGTCAAGCTTCGAGCGTCCGGCAGCACCGCGAAGCACACCGCGATCCGACGCCGCCGTGGGGAGGGGTCTGATGCCGACGTCGCCGCCTATGTCCGCGCCAGCAGTGTCGGAGGGGTCGATGTCGAGGTCAGCGGCCTGCTCGACTGGCTGAAGGACCGTTGCGTCGAGGTGTATGGGGCAGCCAAGGACGCTGAGGATTTCGTTATCTCCGACCATGCGGTGGGGATCACGCTGCGCGGCTCGGGTCTGAAGATCGACGTCGCACCGGTGCTATACGAGGACGAGTCCGACGACCGGGGGCACCTTGTCACCCGGCAGGGCGACAAGGTCCTCACCTCGGTCACCCTGCATCTCACCTTCATCCGCACCCGCCGAAACGCCGCAGGCCCCAACTACCGCGAGCTGATCCGGCTGCTCAAAGCCTGGATCCGCGAGGCCAAGCGCAACGACGACCAGCTGCGGTGCAAAAGCTTCCTGCTTGAGCTCATCGTGGCGCACCTCTGGGACAACGGCTGGAACGGCGAGGGGCTTGCCGTCAACAACTACCCTCGCGCGTTCGAGCAGGTCTTGTCCTACATCGCCCGCACCGAGCTGACGGCCCCGGTCGTGTTCGCGGACTTCTACGCGCCGTCCGAGGTGAAGTCGATCAGCGACCCGATCCAGGTTTGGGATCCGGTCAACCCGGACAACAACGTCACCCGTACCTACACCGACGCCGATCGGCAACGGCTGGTGAAGACCGCCACTTCCGCCCTGGAGGACGTCGTGTGGGCTGCCCACGCCCCCACCAAGGGAGACGCGAACGAGGCATGGCGCAACCTGCTCGGACCAGCCTTCGAAGGGGCCTGATGACCATCACCAGAACCGCGTCCGCGTCTTTCACCATCACCGAGGCGCGCTATGTCGGTGCCAAGATCGGCGCGGACCTCCGCATGATCAACAGCTTGTACGGACGTCCGGCATTGACCGACATCGACGACTACACCGAGGAGGTAGCTCTGCTGCTGCGCGACGGCTACCTCGGCACCGTGGACTACGGATTCAAGGACACGACGGCCAACGCCTGGAAACTCAGGCTCCGCTACACCGCCACCACCGGCGGACAACTCCTCGACAGTCGACCTGGCAACCTGCCGGCCACCCAGAGCGTCGCCAGCTACGGCTGGTCCAGCTACCTCACCTACTCACTGAAGTTCCTGCTGCTGACCAGTGCGCAGCAGGCGACGGTCAAGGAGCGTCTTCCGATCGCCCGCGTTGGCATGGCGGAGCCGACCATCGGCGCGGGCAGCACCCAATCCGGTCACGGATACGGCCGCAACGGCGTCGGGGTGAACCGTGACCTGTACACCGCCTGGTGAGGAGAAACGATCATGGCTGCTGTTGAAGATGTTTTCCACCCTGTCGTCGAACTACCCGAACCCGTTCGTGCCGAGCGCTACCGGCGCCTCGTAGGGCTCGATGACATCAAGGACCGGCTCCGTCGCGAAGCACAGTTGCTAGCCGACCCGACCAGCCTGCGAGCCTGGTCGCTCGAGCACCATGGTGCTGAGGTGCCCGCGCTGGCGCTGTTCGCCGACCGTGGCCCGCTGTTCGTCTTCGCCGGCGACGTGGGTGCCGGGAAGTCCGCGCTCGCCGAGTCGTTCGGATGCGATCTGTCCGATGTTCTCAACCTGCCCGTCTACCTCTACCGGCTCAAGCTCACCGCCCGCGGCAGCGGTCTTGTCGGTGAGATGACCACGCTCATCGGCGACGCCTTCGGCCACCTGCTGGCTCTGGGGCGCAAGGCGCGCAGCGCAAATGGCCCCACCACCCTCTACATCATGGTCATCGACGAGGCGGACGCGCTGGCCCAATCCCGTGCGGCCGAGCACATGCACCACGAGGATCGCGCTGGCGTTGACGCACTGCTCGCCGGGGTAGACAGCTTGGCTGGCGAAGGGGTGCCAGTCTTGGTGGTGTTGTGCACCAACCGGGAGCGCGCTCTCGACCCGGCCGTCATGCGCCGAGCGGCCGCCTCCTTCCGGTTCGGCCGTCCCAACGACGAGCAACGGCGCGTTGTGCTCACCGATGCGCTCGATGGAACGGGTATCAGCAGCGCAGCCGTCGCCAAGCTCGTCGCCGCGACCGGGTCCGTCGACCGACAGGCGGGCTTTACCTACTCCGATCTCACCCAGCGCCTCATCCCCGCGGCGATCCTGGCCGCCTTCCCGGATAAGCCACTAACTGAGGACATACTCTTCGCCATCGCTCGCGACCTGCAGCCGACTCCTGAGTTCCGTGAGATCGGCGCGTGATCAAGCCTCTGCCGCCACCGAGTGCCACCGGCGTTCGCATTGCCGGTGACCGCTACCAGTGGCTGATCGCTTGGCACGGGTGTGTAACCGCCCTGCGTGACCAGCTCACCGGGGAGCCGAACTCCGTCGTGAAGGTCGGCGTCGAGGTCGACGGCGTCGGCAATCTCGACGACGTAGTCCTGTACCGTCGGCGCCCGCCACACACCTATATGCAGGTGAAGTACACCGTCGACAGCAGCACCCCCGTCAACGCCGCCTACCTCACCACCTCCACCGACAGGGGCGGACCCTCGATCCTGTCCAAGATCGCGACCTCCTGGCGCACCCTCGCGCAGGCCGGCGATCCCGTCGAGCTCGGGTTCATCAGCAACCGGGCGCCAGATCCCTCTGACCCACTGATTGCCAGTCGAGACGCACGGACCGGACTGTTGCTCCCGCAGGGTGCGAACGGCGGACCCAGGTCACGCCGGGGCCGTGCGCGAGCTGAGTGGGCAGCGGCGGCCGGGCTCACCGAACCCGATCTCCTCGAACTCCTCGCCGTGCTGCACTTCGACCTCGCCCGCGATCCCGCCCACCTGCATGAGCTGGTCTCGCTCACCATGCTGGTTAGCGGCCTGCGAGCTGATCCTGCTGCGGTGGCCGCCGGTGCGGACTGGGTCGCCCAGCAGGTCCGAGATGGGCGCCGCGACCTTGACCTCGACGACGTCCGACAAGCCATCGACGAACTTCAGCTAGACGCTGGGCCCGTCCGCACCGTCGTGTCCATCGCCACCCTCAAGCCCGATCCCCTCGCTCACCAAGCACACCACGCCCTCGACTGGGTAGATCGCTTCGACGGCAACGACGCCTACAACAAGCGGCGCCCCAAGCCGCCCTTCACCTGGGCCGACTTTCAAAACGAGATCGAGAGCCTCCCTGCCCATCTCGGCGGCTCCGCCAGCATCGTCATCACCGGAAGTCTGCGGCAAGCCACCGCCTTTGCAGTCGGCGCGGCACTGCGCATGGTCACCAACACCGATCTCGCTATTGTTCAACGCGGCCAACTCTGGTCATCGGACACCATGTACCGCACACCCACCATACCGGCCATCACGGGCCACGACCTGGGCCTCGGACCGGGCCTCGGCGTGGCTGTCGAGGTCGCGACGCCGATCACGACTGACGTCCTGTCCTTCGTGCATGACCTTCAGCTCCCCATCGGGCGCTTGATCACCATAACCCCACCCAGCGGGCCTCGGGATAGTGCGGTAAAGGGCCCCGACGACGCCTGCGCCCTCGCGGTCGGAATCCGCGACGTCGTACGTCGCGAAGTGAGGGGATACGGCCATGTGCACCTATTCCTCGCCGGGCCAATGGGTCTCGCCCTATTGCTCGGTCACCGATGGAACCGGGTCGCACCAACAACCATCTACGAAGATCTACAATCCGACGGTTACGACGCCGCCTTCACGATCACCGCGTAGCTTGTCGCCACAGGACACCGTCCGATTCGCTGGCGATCCTTGGCTTCTGGGGCGAGTGCTGGGGGTTGATACCGAGTCGGCCGTTGTGTCGACCTGTGCGGGCTTGGCAGGTCGGCGTGTTAGGTCCGTCGCAGGGGTTCCGCTGCTGACGTCGCTGCTCAGGTTGCATCAGTCTGTCGAAGACAGTTCGCACACCTGGCCTGAGGTCCGCACATGGGTGTGCGGACCTCCAACGCCGTCAATCACCGATCTGTTCGACTGTGGTAGCCCGGATGACGTCCAAGTCAATCACCGGAACCGCGTTTGCAGAACCGTTGATTCGCTGCCGGGTCGGAGTGGGGCGCGATACCTGAGCGCGAGTCAGAGCCTCGCCCAATGTCTTTGGCTCCCATCCGATTCGTGCGGCCAAGTCGCGGATCGCAACCAAACCATGCTCGTGCTCGTCGATCACATCCACGAGCAGGGCCAGCACCTCCGGCAGCTCACGCATCGGCTCAACCGTAAGCATGTTCTCGATCTCCGCCGTCGTCTCGGTGACCTCCTCGGCCAGGCGCGCCACTGCTGCAGGGGCGAGTGTCGCCACGTCGTGCTCGCCGACGGCGTCGCCCGTGAGCGTCCCGGCTGCTTCGCGTTGAGTTCGTCCGCGCTCGCATGCCGACCGGATCTCTCGGATGTGCAGGAGGTGGGTCCGCACCGTGATCGCAGTTCCTGCGTCCAGCTCGGTCTCGCCGTCTGCTCCGAGCAGCAACCCCACGCCCTTGTGGGAGGTCAGCAGTCGGGAGGCGTCCATCCCTGCCTTATACGTGCCAGCCCCGAGGATCGTCTCCGACGCTTGGTAGGTCATGACCTTCAGCGCGAAGCGGGTGCCTAGCTGGCCGCGCAACCCGTCCGGGATGACCTTCGCGTCCGGCTTCTGCGTGGCCAAGATCAGCGAGTACCCAGCTGCTGGTCCGGTCTTCGCGATGTAGGTGAGCAGCTCGCAGATCCGCTGACCGACCTTCTTGCCCTTCGGGTTCTGTTCGTCCAGCGGGGCGTCCATCCCAAGGTAGTTCTGCACCTCGTCGATGCCGATCACGGTCAGGGGCATCCCGTGTGTGGAGGCTCGGGTGATCTCCGGAGTCACCTTGGACTCCGGACACAGTTCATCGTCCATCTCGGAAAGCCGGTCGAACCGGTTCGCCACGTCGGCCGCACACTCCTCCAGCACGCGAATCAGCCGGCGGGCGTCGCTCTCCCGAGCTCCGCGGATGAACCGGTGCGCCACCTGCTCGAACGGGCGGTGGTCCTTTCCGCCTTTGCCGTCGGCCACGATCAGCCGCACGTGTGGGTCGAGCGCTGCGGCCGTCAGCGGCAGGCGCATCACGAACGTCTTGCCCTGCCTGGGAATGGCGCCGATCAGCAGCGACGTCCACACGATGGGCAGCGTCACCGCCATGCCGCGCGCCGTCGTGCCGAACGGCGGTGCCGTCCACAGATCCCACGATGGTGCGGCGGCGAGCGGGCTCGGTACCGGGGCGGCGGTGTACGGGTCTGCGTCGCCGACCCACAGCGCCAGCCGCCCGGCGTGGCCGTCATCGCCGCGTACGCGCTCGACGATCAGTCGCATCTCGTCTACCGCGAGCGCCGAGGCGAGGGCCTCGCGCTTCGCGATCACGTCGGACGCCTTGCGCGACGGCGGCACGTCGATGGTCAGCGCCCATCCGGTGCCGTCGTGGCGCGGGGCCCTGACCAGCATCAGGCTTTCGTCCTTGCCGATCAGCTTCGCGTCACGAAACGCGATCACCAGGTGGTCGCCGTTCATGAGCCACGCCAGCGACCGTGAACCTAGTCGCGTCGAGCGCCCGCCCGCGCCGTCCTTGCGGCGGCCTGCCACGGCGAGTACGGCGGAAACAGCACTGCCGGTCAGCACCAGCGGCATCGACCCAGCCATCAACTCGGTCACGAGAACGCCGAGTGCCGTCGTTCCCGCGAACGCGAGGGAGAGCACGCTCCGCCGACGGCGAACGACCGCGATCTCCTGCCACCGGTCCGCGAGCTTGTCCGCGCTCTTGGCGGCGTCGTAGAAGTCGGTGACACGGACCCATTGCCACCATGCTCGTGCCGACACCGCCAGGCCGCGCCCGACAGCTGCGGGGTAGTGGACCGGGATGAGGACGGCGCGTCCGGCCAGGTCAGCCCCGGCCTGCCGCGCCGATTCGCGGGTCTGCCACTGGGCAGGCAGCCGTGAGACGGCGGTCTCGGCCAACCGCCGGGTGCGAGATCGCCGGTACTCCTCGTCCGTGATCAGTTCCGCGTCCAGCACCGCCTCGGTGGCCGGCGAGCCAGGGAAGGGGATCAGTTCTCCACCGGCAGCGGTCATCCCTGCATCCCCGCCTTGAGCGTGGCCGCGATCTTCGACGACAACCCGCGGGAGCAGTCGGTGACTTCGCGGACCCACGCGGGGGTGACGTTCACGCCTGGGCGGAGGTGTTCACGAGCCTCGGCGACATAGTCGTCGAGGAGCTTCCGTGAACGCTTGCGGTTCGGGTGGCGGCGTTCACGGACGTCCGCTTCGACGCCCTTGTGAACGGGCTCGACATCGTTCACGACGTGCAGCTGAACGGGTTCATGAACGGTCACGGTCTCGCGGATCAAGGTCAGCAGGAGCTCGTACGAGAGGCCGAGTGCGACGGGCGGCCAGGCGGCCACGAGGCGGCCGATCAGCGTTGGCTCGGCGGCCGCGACGTTCGCGGCGAGCGACACCAGCAGGCCGAGGACGAGACCAGCCCACGCGAGCAGACCGACAGGTTGGTTAGCTCGCTTGCGCGTCAGCATCACCAGGGATGCCGAGACGAGCATGCCGTCGACCGACACCGGCAAGATCCACGCCTTCCAGCCCTCCCCGGCGTCGGAGGCGAGGGCACGCATGTGATCGAACGACACCACTGCGGCAACCGCTGCGACCGCAGCGACTGCGACGACGCAGGTTCGCTTGATCCAGATCGGAGTCACCGGGCCTCCCGAGAAGAGGAGCAGGTGCACGGGGTGAAGTTCCAGGTGCGGCGCCGGGCGGCGTCCCGGCCGGACAGGACGTTGATCGCGTCTCGCAGTTCTTCAGCTGTGGCGCGGGACTCCAAGCAATCTTCTGGAGACGTCCAGCCACGCGGATGAATCCGCGAGACCGGCTCGGAGTAGGACAGGTGGACGCGGCTCATCGCGACATCACCGCCTGCGGGTGGCAGCGCGGGCACAGGGTCGACCGCGTTCGGTCCTCGTCGAGCCAGACGACCCGAGCCGAGACCGGATCGGACTCGCGGGCGTCGCACTGGCCGCAGACCGCCGAGCGCCCGTTGGGCGCGGGACGGTTCCTCTGACGGTTAAAGGACGGTTCGGGTGCAGTGCTTGCACCCCGCTGCGACGTGGATTGCACCTCGTCGCGCTCAGATTGCACCCCGTCCTGCTCAGCGGGGTGCGACTTGTGCACCTCGCCAGACATGGCCAGGTCCCAACCTTGAGGACGGCGGTCGGCGCGCTTGATGTGCGCGGCGACGATGTCGGGGTCCGAGCGCTTGATCAGGCGCAATGCGTGAAGACGATCAAGAGTCGCGCGTACGGTGCGCTCGGACAGACGCGTGTAGCGGGTGAGAGTCGCGACGGACGGGAACGAATTTCGCCCGAAAGAGTCTGCGTGGTTCGCCAGGCCGATCAGGACTACAGCGAGTGAGCTTGAGTCCTTCCGGTCGGTCGGGATCGGGGCGTGGTTGAGCGCCCACGAGATCGCCTCAACGCTCACGGCGTCACCGCCGTGATGAGGATCATGCGGCACGATGTGCGCACGGTCGGACCTCCTGCGTCCGATCGAGGCCCCGTGCGCTGCTGGAACAGCGAACGGGGCCGCCTACAACGTCGGTAGGCGGCCCCGTTCGGCCCTGCTCACCAGCCCCGCTCGCGCCATTCGCCGAGCTTGGGACGCTCCTCCCCGAGGGTTGAGTCGTCGCCGTGACCTGGGTAGAACCAGGTGTCGTCCGGCAGTTCGCCGAAGATCCGGTCCTCCAGGTCGTTCATCAGGCTGGAGAAGTTGTCTGGACTTGTTGTCCGCCCAGGACCACCCGGAAAGAGTGAATCTCCGGTGAACAGGTGGGGATGGCCGGTCGGGTCCCGGTACAGCACCGCGATCGACCCCGGTGTGTGACCCCGCAGATGGATGATCGACAACTCGACTTCGCCCACGTTGATGGTGTCGCCGTGCTCGAGGAGGAAGTCCGGCGGGACGGGCAGGACGGGGGCGTCGAGCGGGTGCGCCGCGGTGTTGGAACCGTGGGCTCCGGCGACCGCGCCCAGTGCCTGCCAGTGATCGGCGTGCTGGTGGGTCGTCACGATCGTGCGTAGTCGCGGGCGCTGCGGATCGAAGCCGAGCAGGTCGCCGATCCGCTCGGGATCGTTGGCCGCGTCGATCAGCAGCGCCTCACCGGAAGAACGGCAAACGAGCAGGTAGGCGTTGTTGTCCATCGGGCCGACGGAGATCTTGGTGATGGTCAGCGCGTCCAGTACACGACGGGCCGCGGCGCCGCCTGGATCAACGTGACCGGTGTAGTCCTCGGATACGTCCACGGTGGCAGACGGTAGTCGGAGAACCGGTGACGGCGCACACCCTTCAGGTTGCATAAAGGTTGCCTCTTTAGGGTAGATAACGATCAACCACCCCCGAACCAAGGTCCCCATCATCTTGATTCCAGCTCAGCGAACCGCACGGTCCGGCCGACGGGTCAGCTGGGACGTCCTCCGGGTCGTCGCGATCGCCTGTGTGCTGCTGCACCACGCGACGCAGACCAGCATCAGCAGTCACCCGCAGCTCGGCGCGCCACCGTTCGTCTTCCCGCTCTCGATGGGCGCCAGCACACTGATGGTCATCTCGGCCTTCTTCGCGTGCGCGTCGCTGCAGAGCGGTAAGCCGGGGCAGTTCCTGCGGAAAAGACTCGCGCGGCTGGTGCCCGCCTATCTGGTCGCGGTCCTGCTGACGTTCGCCGTTCAGCGCTGGATCGCCCCCGAGGGCTGGAGTCAGCTCGACGGGCGGGACCTCGTCTACAACCTGCTGCTGATCAACCAGTGGTTCCCGGACATCGACACCGTCGACTTCGCCTACTGGACCGTCCCGGTGCAGATCGGTGCCTTCGTCGCGGGCGCCCTGCTGATCAAGGTGCTGCGCAACCGGCCGCTGCGCGCGTTCCTGTGGGCGTTGATCGTCACGCCGATGCTGCTCAGCCCGCTCGTCAACCACGCGGAGTGGCTCTTCCGGTTCTACAACGGCGTGGCGTTGCACCGGGCCCAGCTGTTCGCGGCCGGGATCGCGATCTTCCTGTGGTCGCGTCGAAGGATGAGCACGAAACACCTGGTCGCGCTGCTCGCGGCCGCGGTCGTGGCGCAGGAGTTCCACACCAGTGAGACCGCGTCGACCGTCGGGTTCGCCGTGCTGCTGGCCGTCGTCTGCCTCGCGGCGAAGGGGCCGGACTGGGGGCGGTCGCGCCTGGTCACCTGGCTGGCGGGCATCTCCTACGGCGTCTACCTGGTGCACGAGCAGATCGGCACGGTCGTGATGGACCGGCTCGCGGCGCACGGGTTCGGCCCGTGGTCGCTGCTCGCCGGCTTCATCACCTCGGCCGTCGTGCTCGGCTGGCTGCTCACCAAGTACGTCGAACGCCCCGCGTACCGGTTGCTGACTCAGCCCCAGGCGGGCAGGTCCGGCACGTCGCCGCGCAGGCCCGCGCCGTCGGTGCGGCCGGTCAGCCAGCCCAGCACGTCCGCTCCGGATCCGATGACCGACGTGCTCGCCGGGCCGTTGAGCGTCCAGCTGCGCTGACGGCCGCCCGGCAGCGTCGCCTCGATGGTCACCGACGGGCCGCGGCCGTCGAACCGCTCGATCGAGTCGGCGACGAACTCCTCGACCCACTCGGGGGGCAGGTCGTCGAAGGTGATCCCGTGGTTCAGGTCGACCATGTGGATCCACAGCTCGCGCAGCCGCAGCCACGGCACTCCGTCGGCCTTGATCGGCTGACCGCCCGGCGTGGCGACCTCCGCCTGCCACGCCGAGTGGGGCAGGTCGCGGCACGCGCGGATGAACCGGGTGCACGCCGAGTCGAGGTCCGCGCGCAGCAGCTGCATCAGCCGGCCGGCGCCCTCCTCGATGTCCGCGTCCCGGTCCGCGCGGCTCGCGTAGGCCTGGTGCTCGACGCCGGTCCGGGCCCACGTGAGGAGGTTGACCAGCGCGTCCGCATTGCGGGCGAGGTGCGTGATCACGTGCGCGCGGGTCCAGCCCGGCAGCAGGGACGGGCCCCGCACGGTCGTCTGGTCTAGCTCCTCCACCAGCTCGTACAGCACTCCGGTGGCGTGTTCGATCGCGTCCAGGAGACGCTTCGGCACCCCGCGCGGAGCCGGTACTGAGGTGTGCTGGGTGGACGAAGTGGAAGTCATGTGATGCCTCTCCCCGACGTTGAGGCTGTGAAAGTGACCAGCCTAGGAGGGATCTATACCTGCCGGTAGGCCCCGCGCCCGCCGTTTTTGTCAGACCCCGCCCCTAGCATGGGTGGTGGCCCGGTCGCGTCCGCCAGATGCTAGCTAGTAGTCTCTCGAACGCTTGTTCGGGCCGCAAGATCGCAGCCGAAGGGACCCCAGTGGCAGACCGCCTTGTTGTTCGTGGCGCGCGCGAACACAACTTGCGCAGCGTGGATCTCGACCTGCCTCGGGACAGCCTCATCGTGTTCACCGGGCTGTCCGGCTCCGGCAAGTCGAGCCTCGCGTTCGACACGATCTTCGCCGAGGGGCAGCGACGTTACGTCGAGTCGCTGTCGGCGTACGCGCGCCAGTTCCTCGGGCAGATGGACAAGCCCGACGTCGACTTCATCGAGGGCCTGTCGCCCGCGGTCTCGATCGACCAGAAGTCGACCAGCCGCAACCCGCG
Source organism: Lentzea sp. NBRC 105346 (assembly GCF_030269605.1). Taxonomy (GTDB): domain Bacteria; phylum Actinomycetota; class Actinomycetes; order Mycobacteriales; family Pseudonocardiaceae; genus Lentzea. The sequence continues at coordinate 6,532 of NZ_BSTQ01000003.1, read as the reverse complement.
GTCGACGGTCGGCACGATCACCGAGGTCTACGACTACCTGCGCCTGCTCTACGCCCGCGCCGGCAAGCCGCACTGCCCGCAGTGTGGCGAGGCGATCAGCAAGCAGACGCCGCAGCAGATCGTCGACCAGGTGCTGGCCATGGAGCAGGGCACCAAGTTCCAGGTGCTCGCGCCGGTCATCCGCGGCCGCAAGGGCGAGTACCTCGACCTGTTCCAGAACCTCCAGTCGCAGGGCTACTCGCGCGCGAAGGTCGACGGCGTCGTGTACGCGCTCGGCGAGGTCCCGAAGCTGAAGAAGCAGGAGAAGCACCACATCGCGGTGGTGATCGACCGCCTGACCGTGAAGGCGTCGTCGAAGCAGCGCCTGACCGACTCGGTCGAGACCGCCCTGCGCCTGGCCGACGGCCTGGTCGAGCTCGAGTTCGTCGACCTGCCGGAGCACGACCCGAAGCGCGTCCGCGGCTTCTCCGAGAACCTGGCCTGCCCGAACGGCCACGCGCTGACGATCGAGGACCTGGAGCCGAGGAGCTTCTCGTTCAACTCGCCGTACGGCGCGTGCCCGGTCTGCACCGGCATCGGCGTGAAGAAGGAGGTCGACCCGGAGCTGGTCGTCCCGGACGACGAGCTGTCGCTCGAAGAGGGCGCCATCGCCCCGTGGGCGGGCGGCCAGACCGCCGAGTACTTCACCCGGCTGCTGCAGTCGCTCGGCGAGGCCATCGGCTACCGCATGGACACACAGTGGCGGCACCTGCCCGCGAAGGCGCAGAAGGCAATCCTGCACGGCATCGACGAGCAGGTGCACGTCCGCTACCGCAACCGCTACGGCCGCGAGCGCTCCTACTACGCCAACTACGAGGGAGTGATCCCGTTCCTCGAACGGCGCCAGGAGCAGACCGAGTCCGAGTACATGCGGGAGAAGTACGAGGGCTACATGCGGGAGGTGCCGTGCCCCACGTGCGGCGGCACGCGCCTCAAGCCGGAGATCCTCGCCGTCACGCTGCACCACGGCCGCAAGGGCGACAAGTCCATCGCCGAGGTCTGTTCGATGAGCGTCTCGGAGTGCTCGGAGTTCCTCGACGGCCTGAAGCTCGGCAAGCGCGAGTCGATGATCGCCGGCGCGGTGCTGAAGGAGATCCAGGCGCGCCTGCACTTCCTGCTCGACGTCGGCCTCGACTACCTCTCGCTGGACCGTGCGTCCGGCACGCTGTCCGGCGGTGAGGCGCAGCGCATCCGCCTGGCCACGCAGATCGGCTCGGGCCTGGTCGGCGTCCTGTACGTCCTGGACGAACCGTCCATCGGCCTGCACCAGCGCGACAACCACCGGCTGATCGAGACGCTGACGCGCCTGCGCGACCTCGGCAACACGCTGATCGTCGTCGAACACGACGAGGACACCATCCGCACCTCGGACTGGGTCGTCGACATCGGTCCCGGCGCGGGCGAGCACGGCGGCAAGGTCGTGCACAGCGGCCCGTACAAGAAGCTGCTGAGCAACAAGGACTCGATCACCGGCGCATACCTGTCGGGGCGCAAGCAGATCCCGATGCCCACCAAGCGCCGCAAGGTCGACAAGAAGCGCCAGCTGACCGTCGTCGGCGCGCGCGAGCACAACCTGCGCGGCATCGACGTCTCGTTCCCGCTCAGCACCCTCACGGCGGTCACGGGCGTGTCCGGCTCGGGCAAGTCGACGCTGGTCAACGACATCCTGGCCACGGTGCTCGCGAACAAGCTGAACGGCGCGCGCCAGGTCCCCGGCCGCCACACCCGGATCAAGGGCCTGGACCTGGTCGACAAGCTGGTGCAGGTCGACCAGTCGCCGATCGGCCGCACCCCACGGTCGAACGCGGCCACGTACACCGGCGTGTTCGACCACATCCGCAAGCTCTTCGCGGCGACCACCGAGGCGAAGGTCCGCGGCTACCAGCCGGGCCGCTTCTCGTTCAACGTCAAGGGCGGCCGCTGCGAGGCGTGCGCGGGCGACGGCACCATCAAGATCGAGATGAACTTCCTCCCGGACGTCTATGTCCCCTGCGAGGTCTGCAAGGGCGCGCGCTACAACCGGGAGACCCTCGAGGTCCACTACAAGGGCAAGACCATCTCCGAGGTCCTGGACATGCCGATCGAGGAGGCGGCCACCTTCTTCGAGCCGATCAACGCGATCCACCGGCACCTGCGGACGCTGGTCGACGTCGGTCTCGGCTACGTGCGGCTCGGCCAGCCCGCGCCGACGTTGTCCGGCGGTGAGGCGCAGCGCGTGAAGCTCGCCTCGGAACTGCAGAAGCGGTCGACCGGCAAGACCGTCTACATCCTCGACGAGCCCACGACGGGCCTGCACTTCGAGGACATCCGCAAGCTGCTCGGGGTGATCAACGGGTTGGTCGACAAGGGCAACACGGTGATCGTGATCGAGCACAACCTGGACGTCATCAAGACCTCGGACTGGATCGTCGACATGGGCCCGGAGGGCGGGTCCGGCGGCGGCATGGTGATCGCGGAGGGGACGCCCGAGCAGGTCGCCGAGGTGGAGGAGAGCTACACCGGGCAGTTCCTGCAGCACGTGCTGGGAGAGGACGTGGAGGTCGCGGGCTGACGCCACTACCTGCAATCCGCATACGACGTCTCAACAGCTGTTCCGGGTACATCCGCCATACGTTCCGGATACATTGGCGCGTATGGCCAGGTCTGGTGATCACCAGATCGGAGTAACCAGCGACGCCGCGGCGTGATCGTACGAGGGATACTGCGAGAGTGGCGATCAACACTTACTGCTTCCGAAGCGAGTGGCACGTCAACGCCTCACCGGGGTCCGTGTTCGACGTGCTGGCGGACATCGGCAGCTATCCGGTGTGGTGGCCCGAGGTGAAGCAGGCCATCCGCGTGCACGACGAGTGCGCCGAGCTGCGCTGCCGCTCGGTCCTGCCGTTCGACCTGGTCTTCCGGGCGAGCCACAGCGCCGAGGATCGGCAGGCGGGACTGCTGCGCGCCGACCTGGAAGGCGACCTGGAGGGCTTCGCCAGCTGGGAGCTGACGGGGCGCGACGGCGGCACCGACGTCCTGTTCGACCAGCTGGTCGAGGCGCGCAAACCGTTGCTGCGCAAGGCCGCGCTGGTCGCGAAACCGTTGTTGCGTGCCAACCACGAGATGATGATGCGCAGCGGCGAGCGGGGCCTGCGGGAGTACCTAGCCGTCCGTACCGCCAGCTAGGTGCCGCACCAGCCGGGCCAGTTGTTCGGCATACCGCGACGAGAACGACTCCGACGCCGGGTCTGAGCCGGTGACCTGCCGGACGACCTGGGGCAGCACCAGGGACGCACTGCCCATGGCCATCAGCGCGATCAGCAGGCACTCGGGGTCGAGATCGGCCGGGATCTCGCCGGCGGCCTGGCGCTCGCGCAGCAGGGAGACCTGGCGCTGGAAGAACTCCGTGCCACCCGCGTCGGGCGTGCCCTCGGACATGTTCTCCCACACCATCAGCCGGCCGAGGCTGTGCATCTCCGGGGTGCGCGGCACGAAGCCCGCGACCGCGTCGGCCAGCGGCAGGTCCAGCGACGCCATCTCGCCGCCGGTCTGGTGCCATTGGCCGGAGATCTCGCGGTAGAGGCCTTCCTTGCCGCCGAAGTAGTACGAAATCAGTTGCTTGTTGACGCCCGCACGTGCGGCGATGTCGCTCGTGCGGGTCGCGGCGTACCCGTGCGCACCGAACTCCTCGATCGCGGCGGCGATGATCCGCGCCTTGGTGCGTTCGGGGTCCCGCTTGCGTTCGCCCGACGCGGGGGAGCGGCGCGTCCTTTGATCCACCTCGACACAGTAGCCCAACCGGCAGCTAATCAACTATTGGGTTGACTTAATCAACCGTACGGTTGATAGTTGCGACATGACGATGAAGGTGGCAGTGATCGGCGGCGGTATCGGCGGGCTGTGTCTGGCCCAGGGACTGAAGAAGGAGGGCATCGACGTCACGGTGTACGAGCGCGACCGGTCGCGGACCGACCGGCTGCAGGGATACCGGATCCACATCAACCCGCACGGCGCGCAGGCGCTCGAGGAGTGCTTACCGCCCGAAGCGTGGGAGAAGTTCAAAGCGTCCTGCGGGACCGGCGGCAACGGGTTCGGCTTCCTCGACGACCAGCTGCGTGAGCTGCTCGTGCTCGACCCGGATCCGCACCACACGCACTACTCGGCCAGCCGGATCTCGTTGCGGCAGGTGCTGTTGCACGGGCTCGAGGAGATCGAGTTCGACAAGCGGTTCGAGCGGTACGAACAGAACGGCGACCACATCACGCTGCACTTCACGGACGGCACCACTGCCACGTGTGACGTGCTGGTCGGCGCGGACGGGGCGAACTCGGCGGTGCGCGGGCAGTATCTGCCGCACGCCGAGCGGGTCGACACCGGGATCACGGCGGTCGCGGGGAAGCTCTTCCTCGACGAGGACGACGATGTGCGGACGTGGATCCCGGAGAAGCTCGCCGTGCGGGCCAACTCGGTCATCGGGCCGAAGGACTGCGGCATGTTCTTCGCGATGCACGACGGGCTGGGCGTCACCGAGGCCGACGGGGCGTTGTTCGACAACACCCGGCCGTACCTGATGTGGTCCTATGCGGCGAAGGACCTGGAAGTCCACAACGGACACGACCTGCGTGAGCAGATCGCGCGGCGGATCCGGAACTGGCATCCCGTCTACGAAAGGATCGTGCGGGAGTCGCACGAAGAGGCGACCTCACTGTGGCCGATCAGGACGTCCGTGCCGGTCGCCCCGTGGGCGCCGTCGAGGGTGACGCTGCTGGGCGACGCGATCCACAGCATGACGCCGATGCGGGGGATCGGGGCGAACACGGCACTGCGCGACGCGCGGCACCTGTACCTCGCGCTGACCAGGAAAGACTGTGACGTCGTTCATGCGATCGGCGGCTACGAGGAGCGCATGCGCGAGTACGGGTTCGCCGCCGTGCGGGACTCTTTGCGCAGCGCACGGCAGTTCGCGGAGGGCGGCGCGGCCGCGCGGACCATGTTCAAGACGGTGCTGCGGGTCGTCGGTGCCGTGCCGCCGGTCAAACGGGCGATGTTCCGCGACCACGGAGTCGATTGAACCGTTCCGGCGGAGCCTGCGTGTCACCGGCATCCACAGGCTTCCAGGAGGTTTCGATGACTACCCGCACTCGTGTTGCGGTCTTCGCGGTGGCCGCCGCGATCGGGCTGGTCGGTCTCGCAGCGTGCAACGTCCAGTCGAATCAGGGCACCCCGACTCCCGTTGCGCAGCAACAGCAGGCGGCGGTCGCCAAGACCGCCGAGGTGAAGGACCTCGGGCCGGTTCTGGCCGACGACAAGGGCTTCACCCTCTACCGCTTCGACAAGGACACCACCGAACCCGTTGTGTCCAATTGCGACGGTGACTGTGCGGGCGCGTGGCCGCCGGTGATCGTGCAGTCCGAGGACGTCACGGTCGAGGGCGTCGCCAAGGAGCTCGTGAGCACCTACGCCCGCAAGGACGGCAGCCGTCAGCTCGTCATCGCGGGCCACCCGCAGTACCGCTTCGCGAAGGACACCGCTCCCGGCGAGGCCAAGGGCCAGGGCGCGCAGGGCGTGTGGTTCGCCACGACGCCGGACGGCGGCAAGGCGGGCGCCGTCGCCGGCACCGGTGTGGTGAGCGGGCTCGGCACGGTCGTCACCGGCCCGGAGGGCAAGACGCTGTACCGGTTCGACAAAGACTCGGCCAAGCCGTCGGTGTCCAACTGCGACGGTGACTGCGCCAAGGCCTGGCCGCCGCTGGTCGTCACGACGGACAAGCCGACGGTCGCCGGTGTGGCCCCGAGCCTCGTGGGCACCGTGCAGCGCAAGGACGGCAGCAAGCAGCTGACCATCGCGGGCTGGCCGCAGTACTACTTCGCCAAGGACAGCAAGCCGGGCGAGGCCAAGGGCCAGGGCGCGCAGGGTGTCTGGTTCGCCACCGCGATCGACGGCAAGAAGGCGCAGGAGAACAAGGCGATCGAGGTCACCACGTCGACCATCGGCAACCTGGGCGTCATCGCGACGGACAAGGACGGCATGACGCTGTACCGGTTCGACAAGGACGAGAAGGGCAAGACCAACTGTGTCGGCGACTGTGCCGTCAAGTGGCCGCCCGCCCTCGTGACGAGCGACAACTTCCAGGTCCAGGGCGTCGACAAGGCGCTGGTCGGCACGATCACCCGGCCGGACGGCACGAAGCAGATCACCATCGACGGCTACCCGCAGTACCGGTTCTCCGGTGACAAGCTCTGCGGCGAGGCCAACGGCCAGGGCGTCGGCGGCACCTGGTGGGCCACCAAGCCCGACGGCTCCCGAGCCGGCAAGTAAACGAATGCTATGAAGGGAGCTTTCCAAGCGCTGGTGTTTTAACCGGGAAGCTCCTGATCTTTGACATGGGCACGGCCACCGCTTGATCATTTTCGGGTTCCGTCCAAAGAACTCGATCATGACAAGTGGTGGCCGTGGCTCATAGTCTGCCCGATCAAGGTCCGGGTGCCCAACTCCGGGCGCTGCAACGGTTCCG
>NZ_BSTQ01000002.1:744428-837120 GCF_030269605.1 Lentzea sp. NBRC 105346 | reverse complement strand
GGCGACCACGCACCCAGAGTGGGGCGCGTCTGGTGGGCACGTACGGAACGCGATTGGGGCTTGACTTGGGGTGCGGTGTGGTAGCCCTTGTTGGGCCGGCAGATCGTGATCTGCCGGCGGAGCCGGCCCACCACGCCGCGAGGGGCCCCAAGTCAAGCCCCAATCGCGGCGCCGAAGGCGCCCCGGAAGACGCAGCGCCCCACGACACCGGCAGCCAAGAACCCGTTGCAAGTAGCGGCATCAGCGAGCCGAAAACCGGCCTTGCCACTCAATAATCGGGCATTGCGCCGTTCCACGTGGCGGCACGCGATCGACGAAGTTCGAGGTGGACAAACCATGTCTGAGACCGCACAAGTGATGTCGGACCCCGCGATGTGGCCCGCCTCGCTGGTCGAGTTGCTCACGCCGGCCCAGCGCGCCGAGATGTTGCTGGCGTGGAACGACACCGATGACCCTTTGCTGGACGAGCACCTGCACGAGCAGTTGGAGCGGCAGGCGCGAACGACACCGGACGACATCGCGCTGGTATGTCACGGAGAACGTCTGTCCTATGTAGAGCTCAACGTGCGGGCCAACCGGCTGGCGCGGGTGCTGGTGAGCCGGGGCGCCGGGCCGGAGTCGCTGGTGGCGCTGGCGTTGCCGAGGTCGCTCGACCTGGTGGTCGGGTTGTTCGCCGTGCTCAAGGCCGGGGCGGGGTATGTGCCCGTCGACATCGCCTACCCACCGGACCGGATCGCGTACCTGCTGGAGGACGCGCGACCGATGCTGGTGATCACCTCCGCAAAGGTGGCCGCCGAGCTGCCGGGGGAGACCGAGCGGTTGGTCGTCGATACGCCCGATGTCGTCGAAGAGCTGAGTGCCAGGGCGGCGAACGATCTCGACGTCGAGCGGCCCGCGCCGGCGCATCCCGCCTATGTCATCTACACGTCCGGATCCACCGGGAAACCGAAGGGCGTGGTGGTCTGCCACGGCGGGCTCACCAACCTGTCCCACAACTACCGGGTGAACGTGTTCGATCCCGTCGCCAAAGGCGGGCGGCTGCGGCTGCTGCACTCGGCGTCGTTCTCGTTCGACGCGTCCCTCAGTCCCGTGGCGGGTATGGCGTCCGGGCACGAACTGCACCTGATCGACGACGACACCCGCCGGGACGCCGACGCGGTCGCCGAGTACGTCGCCGCGCACCGCATCGACTACCTCGACCTCACGCCGACCTACTTCCAGCAGCTCGCCGCAGTCGGTGTCACGGAACCGGGCGGGCATGTGCCGCGCGCGGTCAACCTCGGTGGTGAGGCGGTTCCGCAGTCGTTGTGGACGGAGCTCGCCGGGCGCGGCGACCTGGTCGGTTACAACACCTACGGCCCGACCGAGTGCACGGTCGACGCGCTGTTCTGGCGGATCGCCGACAGCGACCGGCCGTTGATCGGCGTGCCGATTCGCAACGCGCGGCTGTACGTGCTCGACTCGAACCTGCGGGTGGTTCCGCCCGGCGTCACGGGGGAGCTGTACGTCGCGGGTGCCGGTGTCGCGCGCGGGTACCTGAACCGGGCCGCGCTGACCGCCGAGAGGTTCGTCGCCGACCCGTTCGGCCCGCCGGGGTCGCGGATGTACCGGACCGGCGACCTGGTCAGCTGGACCGAGGACGGAAAGATCGACTTCGTCGGTCGCGTCGACGACCAGGTGAAGATCCGCGGGTTCCGGATCGAGCTCGGTGAGATCGAGAACGCGCTCGCCGGACATCCGGACGTCGCCAACGCCGCGGTGATCGTGCGGGAGGATCGCCCCGGCAGCAAGCAGCTCGTGGCCTACGTGACCCCGAAGGCGGTACCCGATGCGGCGGTGCTGCGCGCGCACGTCGCCGCGCTGCTGCCCGAGTACATGGTGCCGGCGGCGGTCGTCGCACTTGACGCGCTTCCGTTGACCCCCAACGGAAAGCTGGATCGCAAGGCGCTGCCCGCGCCCGACCTCGCGGACGCGGTGAGCACGGCAGAACCCCGGACGCCCGAGGAGAAGCTCCTCTGCGAGCTGTTCGCCGAGGTGCTGGGCCTGCCCCGTGTCGGTGTCGACAGCAGCTTCTTCGACCTTGGCGGCGACAGCATCGTCGCCATCCAGCTGGTGAGCCGCGCCCGCCGCGCGGGCCTGCGGTTCAGTTCGCGCGACGTGTTCCAGCGCAAGACCGCCGAGGCGCTCGCGCTCGTTGCCGACCGGGTCGTCTCACCGATCGCGGAAAGCACCGAAACGCGGATCGGGCCGGTCACCCCGACACCGATCATGCACTGGCTGCGCGAGTGGACCGCGTCCAGCACGCGGTACAACCAGTCGATTCTCGTGCGCGTGCCCGCCGAGCTCGGTGAGGACCGGCTCGTCGCGGCGATCCAGGCGTTGCTCGACCACCACGACGCGTTGCGCATGCGGGTGGTGCACACGCCCGCCGGGCAGACGCTCTCCGCCGAGATCACGCCGGTCGGGTCGGTCGATGCGGCCGGTTTCGTGCATCGCGTCGACGTGACCGGGCTCGACGACGAACGGCTCGACGCCGTCGTCGCCGAGCAGACCGCTCGTGTGGAAGGACTTCTGGACCCGGAAGCCGGCGAGATGGTCCGGGCCGTGTGGTTCGACGCCGGGCCGCGGCGGCCCGGCAGGCTGCTGCTGGTGATCCACCACATCGTCGTCGACGGCGTGTCCTGGCGGATCCTGCTGGCCGACCTGACCGCCGCGTGGCAGGCGATCGCGGCCGGCGACCGCCCGCGCCTCGAGCCGGTGCCGACGTCGTTCCGGCAGTGGGCCCGGCGGCTGGCCGAGCAGGCGTCGTCGCCGGAACGGGTCGCGGAGCTGCCGTTGTGGACCGGCATCCTGGACGGCCCCGGCTCGGCGCTGACCGAGCGGCCGCTGCAGCCCGCGCGCGACGTGGCGGGCACCCTGCGCGCGCTGACCGTCGACCTGTCCGCCGAACGGACGGCGCCGCTGCTGAGCAGCCTGCCGGCCGCGTTCCACGCGGGCGTCAACGACGTGCTGCTCGCGGGTCTCACGCTCGCGCTCGCGGACTGGCGCCGCCGGCGCCGGGGCACTTCGAACAGCGACATCGTGATCGACCTCGAAGGGCACGGCCGCGAGGAGATCGTGGACGGGGTGGACCTCTCCCGCACGGTCGGCTGGTTCACCAGCGTGTTCCCCGTCCGGCTCGACGCCGGGGTGACCGACCTGGCCGAGGTGACCACGGGCGGCATCGCGGCGGCCGACGCGATCAAGCGGGTCAAGGAACAGCTGAACGCCTTGCCCGACAAGGGCATCGGCTACGGCATGCTGCGCTACCTCAACCCCGAGACGGCTCCGTCGCTCGCCGGGGCGCCGACGCCTCAACTGTGCTTCAACTACCTCGGCCGGTTCGGGGCCGACGCCGAGCGCGACTGGACGATGGCCGGTGGCCAGGACGTGCTGGACAGCGGCATGGCGCCGGACCTGCCACTGCCGTACGCCGTGGAGGTCAACGCGCTGACCCGCGACGACGCCGACGGTCCGCGGCTGAGCGCGACCTGGACGTGGGCGGGCGAAGCACTGTCCGAAGAGGACATCGCCGACCTCGCGGAGTCGTGGTTCACCGCACTCGACGCCCTCGTGCGCCATGCCGGAACCGGCGGGCGCACTCCCTCCGACCTGCCGCTGGTATCCCTGTCGCAGCGGGAGATCGAGCGGCTGGAGGAGCGGCTGCCCGCGGTGGACGACATCCTGCCGCTGTCGCCGTTGCAGGAAGGCCTGCTGTTCCACACGCTGTACGACGACAAGGGCATCGACGTCTACATCGGACAGACGGTCGTCGACCTGCGCGGCCCGCTCGACGTGGAAGTGCTGCGCGCCGCCTGCCGGGCGCTGCTCGACCGGCACGCCAACCTGCGCGCCGGGTTCTGGCACACCGATGTCGCACAGCCGCTGCAGTACATCCCGCGCGACGCCGACCTGCCCTGGCAGGAGATCGACCTGTCCACCATGGAGGAGTTCGCCCACGAGGAACTGGTGAACGCCCTGCTGGCGCAGGAACAACGCAGCAAGTTCGACCCGGCGCGACCACCTCTGATGCGGTGCACTCTGGTCCGCGTCGGACCGGAGGCGCACCGGCTGCTGATCACGAGCCATCACCTGCTGATGGACGGGTGGTCGACCCCGCTGATCGCGCGGGATCTGCTCGCGCTCTACGACGGGCTGCGCGGGCGCGGCGCGCTCCCACCCGTTCGCCCCTATCGCGACTACCTCGCCTGGCTCGCCGAGCAGGACCGCCCGGCGGCGGAGGCGGCGTGGCGGCAGGCTTTCACCGGACTCGACGAACCCACCCGGCTCGCGCCCGCGGATCCCGGCCGGGTGTCCGTGACTCCCGCGCAGCTGACCGAGGAGCTCTCCGCCGAGCTGACCGAAGCGTTGCGGCGGCAGGCCCGCAGGCATGGTCTGACGATCAACACGGTGCTGCAGGGCGTCTGGGGACTGCTGCTCGCGCGGCTCACCGGCCGCACGGACGTCGTCTTCGGCACCACGGTGTCCGGCCGGCCGCCGGAGCTGCCCGACGTCGAGAACATGGTCGGGTTGTTCATCAACACGCTGCCGGTCCGGGTCACGCTCGATCCGGCCGAGTCGCTGGCCGAGCTGCTCGTGCGGATCCAGGACCAGCAGGCCGCGCTGATGCCGCACCAGTACCTCGGCCTGGCCGACATCCAGCGCCTCACCGGCGTCGGGGAGTTGTTCGACACCACCACGATGGTGGAGAACTACCCGTTCGAGACCGACGGGACCGGGGCGGACGGCGACCTGCGGATCGCCGCGGTGGAGGACCGCGACACCAGCCACTACCCGCTGGCGATCGTGCTGACACCGGGGGAGCGGCTGCGGGTGCGGCTGGACTACCGCACGGACGTGTACGGCGCGGACGCCGTCGCCGCGATCATGCGCCGCGTGGTGCGGCTGCTCACCAGCGTCGTCGAGGAAGAGGACCTGCTCGTCGGACGGCTCGACCTGCTCGAAGCCGACGAGCGCCGGCTCGTGCTGGAACAGTGGAACGACACCGCGGCCGACGTGCCCCTGGCGAGCGTGCCCGAGCTGTTCGCCACGCAGGTCCGGCGGGACGGCGATGCGCCCGCGCTGCTGTCGGGTGACCAGGTTCTGTCCTATGTGGACCTCGATGAGCGGGCGAGCAGGCTGGCCGGTCTGCTCGTGGCGCGGGGGATCGGCGCCGAGCAGTTCGTCGCGGTCGCCGTGCCACGCTCGGTCGAGATGGTCGTGGCGCTGCTCGCCGTGCTCAAGGCGGGCGCGGCGTACCTCCCGGTGGACACGGAGTATCCGCGCGACCGCATCGCCTACATGCTCGACGACGCCCGCCCCGCGCTGACGCTGACCACCGCGGGCGTCGCGGATCGGCTGCCGGACGGCACGGCGACGCTGTTGCTGGACGACCCGGCCACCGTCGAGCTCCTGGACGCCACGCCTCCGGCTGCGGACGCCCCGATCTCGCCGCAGCAGCCCGCGTACCTCATCTACACCTCCGGCTCGACCGGCCGGCCCAAGGGCGTGGTGGTGCCCCACCGCGGCGTCGCCAGCCTGCTGGCCGCTCAGATTGAACGGTTCGAGGTCGGCCCTGGGTGCCGGGTGCTGCAGTTCTCCTCACCCAGTTTCGACGCGGCGTTCTGGGAACTGTGCATGGCACTGCTGTCCGGCGCCGCACTCGTCGTCGCGCCCCCGGAACACCTGGCGCCCGGAGACCCGCTCGCGGACCTGTTGCGCGGGCACCGGGTCACGCACGCGACCATCCCGCCGGTGGCGCTGGCCGCGATGCCGGCCGAGACCGACCTGCTCGCCGGCGGCACGCTGGTCGTGGCCGGTGAGGCGAGCGCACCGGAACTCGTGGCCAGGTGGTCGCAGGGCCGCCGGATGATCAACGCGTACGGACCGACCGAGTCGACCGTGTGCGCGTCGATGAGCGCACCGCTGACCGGTGCGGGGCTGCCGCCCATCGGCCGTCCGATCACCAATACACAGACCTATGTCCTGGACGGCAACCTCATGCCGGTTCCACCCGGCGTGCGGGGCGAGCTCTACATCGCGGGCGAGGGACTGGCGCGCGGCTACCTCAACCGTCCGGGCCTGTCGGCGGAACGGTTCGTCGCCTGCCCGTTCGGGCCGCCCGGCTCGCGGATGTACCGCACGGGCGACCTCGTCCGCGCGAACGCCGACGGTGACCTGGTCTTCTGCGGCCGGATCGACCACCAGGTGAAGATCCGTGGTTTCCGCATCGAGCTCGGCGAGGTCGAGTCGGTGCTGGCACAGCACCCGAGCGTCGCGCAGGTGACCGCGGTGGTGCGGGAGGACCGTCCCGGTGTCCGGCAGCTCGTCGCCTATGTCGTGCCCCGAGCTGACGGACCGATCGACTCGGGTGCGCTCCGGCGGCACGCGGGCGAGTCGCTGCCGGACTACATGGTGCCCGCCGCGATCGTCGCGTTGACCGAGCTGCCGCAGACACCCAACGGCAAGCTCGACCGCGCGGCCCTGCCCGCGCCCGATCTGTCCACAGTGGCCGGTGGACGCGAGCCGGGGACACCCGTCGAACGGACCTTGTGCGGGCTGTTCGCCGAGCTGCTCGGCCTGTCCCGGGTCGGCGTGGACGACAGCTTCTTCGACCTCGGTGGCGACAGCATCATCTCCATCCAGCTGGTGAGCCGCGCTCGCCAGGCCGGTGTCGAGCTCACGCCACGGGAGGTGTTCGAGCACAAGACCCCCGCGATGCTCGCCTCGATCGCGCGTCAGGTCGACCGGGCCGCGGCGGAGCCGGCCCGCCCGGACACCGGTGTCGGGCAGGTGCCCGCCACGCCGGTCATGCGCTGGATCGCCGAGCGCGGCGGCCCGATCCGCCGGTTCCACCAGTCGATGGTGCTGCAGGTGCCCGCCGGGCTGCGGGAGGAGCATCTCGTGGCCGGGGTCCAGGCGGTGCTGGACCGGCACGACGCCCTGCGCGCCAGGCTGAACACCGCGAACGGGACGCTGGACGTACCGGCGCCGGGAGTGGTCCGCGCGGCGGGCCTGGTGCGGCGGGTCGACGCGCACAACCTCGACGACCTGCGCGCGGCGATCGCGGAACACCTCGACGCGGCGGTGGCACAGCTCGACCCGGCGGCCGGTCGATTGGTGCGGGTGGTGTGGTTCGACGCCGGTCCGCACCGGTCCGGCCGGTTGCTGGTCGTCGTGCACCACCTGGTGGTCGACGGTGTCTCCTGGCGCATCCTGGTGCCGGACCTCGCCGCCGCGTGCGAGGCGGTCAGCGCCGGGCGGGCCGCGGCACTCGAGCCGGTCGGCACGTCGTTGCGGACGTGGTCGGAACGGCTCACGCGGGCGGCTTCGGAGGAGCAACGGCTGCGCGAGCTTCCGTTGTGGACCGCACAGCTCGACGGGCCCGACCCGCTGTTCGGCGACCGCGCCCTCGACCTGACGACCGACGTGATGTCCACGGCACGCGAGCTCGTCCTGGCCCTGCCTGCCGAGCGCACTTCACCGTTGCTGACCACCGTGCCCGCCGCCTACCACGCCGGAGTCAACGACGTGCTGCTCACCGGCCTGGCGCTCGCCGTCGCGGACTGGCGGCGCCGGCGTTCGCGCGGCGGGGACGGCACCGTGCTGCTCGACCTGGAGGGACACGGCCGCGAGGAGTCCGTGGCCGGCGCGGACCTGTCCCGCACCGTCGGCTGGTTCACCAGTCTCTACCCGGTCCGGCTCGACCCGGACGTGCGGGACTGGGCGGAGCTGTGGCGCGGCGGCGGGGAAGCGGGCCGGGTGCTCAAGCGGATCAAGGAGCAGCTGCGCGCGTTGCCGGACAACGGCATCGGCTACGGGCTGTTGCGGCACCTGAACCCGGACACCGCGGCGGTACTCGCGGACCGGCCCGCCCCGCAGCTCGGGTTCAACTACCTGGGCCGGTTCCCCGTGTCCACCCGGCCCGCGGACTGGTCGGCGGCGGCCGAGGCCGAGCCGCTCGGGGCCGGCGCGGACGCCGGGATGCCGATGACGCACGCGCTGGAGGTCAACGCGCACACCGAGGACCACCCGGCCGGGCCGCGGCTGGTCGCGACCTGGACGTGGCCGGACGGACTGCTCACCGAAGCCGATGTCCGCGACCTCGCGGAGACCTGGTTCCGTGCGCTGGACGTGCTCGGCGGGCTCGGCGCCGCCTCCGACGCGGGTGGTCACACGCCGTCGGACCTGTCGCTGGTGTCGCTGTCCCAGGACGAGATCGACCTGCTGGAAGCCGACTGGCTCACGACATGACGAAGCGCGGGGCACCGCTGGCATGCGGTGCCCCGCGCTTCGTGGTTGTCAGTCCCCGACCCCAGTTGTGTCTATTGTGGACGGACGCTTCAGCGCAGGGGCGTCCGATGGTGAAATTCGTGTGAAAAGAGAAATACCGCGGTTCGGCTCAGATCAGGCCGAGCTGTGCGGCGCGAACCCCCGCCTGGAACCTGCTTCGAGCGTCCAAGCAGCTCATGGACGACGCGACGTCGTTGCGGACGGTACGGACGCTCACCCCGATGCGCCGTGCCACCGCCTCGTCGGTGAGACCTTCGGCGAGCAGCCGGAGGATCAGCTCACTGCGCGCTGGCGGACTGGTCGCCGCCTCGGCGGCCGTCGCGCTGGGAACCGGCCTGCCTCGTTCCCACATCCGGTCGACGAACTGGCAAAGCGATTGCAGTGCCGATGTGCGCACCAGCTCGCTCTGCTCGCCGTCGAACAGCACGCCCACGGTGCGATCCATGATCAGAGCGCGTACCGGCACGTGATGCACGGCCCTGGGTACGACGCCTCGGGCGCCGAGCCATCGGGCGAAAGTGATCACCGCGGGTTCGTGGACGAAATCGGCCGACCAAACCAAGCGCAACGAGCCGGTCCGGCGCAGTACGAGATCGACGACCTGGCTGGAGAACTCGAATGAGTCGGGTGAGTAGGTGGACACCAGTAGCGACACTTCCCGCCTGACTCCCATCAGCAGGTTTTCGATGGAAGGGAAGGATGAGTCGGTCAACGGTCTTGTTGCTAGTTCACTCATGACATCCCTCGCTCAGCAGCGGATTGTGATGAGGGGGTTTTCGTGGTTGATGTCGATGTCATTGTTCGTGCCATCGGTTTAGCCGGGTCACGGTGTGGGGCAGCCGTTCGGCCAGAACAGGCCGTCCGCGCAGAGGGCCGGTTCGCCTGCGGTCGTGGGAGCGTTCTCTTGCGCGTCTGCGGTGCCGCAGAACAGAAAGCAGGAGATCGCGGTCGACGCGAACAAGGCGGCAAGACGAGTGTGAGAAACAAGCTTCAGCATGGTTTCACCCCTGGATGAAGAATCTTCGCTTCCCGTTTTCGATCGGGATTGCGCTGTGCCACCAATCAATCTCATCGGTGGGGTCCGGGCCAGGGGTTCGAGGTGTCCGAACCCGGACGGGGGGTGTCAAGAACTGGCCAAAGCCGCTGATTATTGGTTGATTTCTCACCAAGGCCAACGCCCCGTGACCGGGGGAGTTACTAGCTGATGGTCATCCTGCCGTGCTGGAGCGCGGCAGGTCGATCCCAGCGGGGCCGTCCGGTTGCGGACTGTCCGCGATGTGACAACCCCCGCCGGCGAAGCCGGCCGGTTGCGCGAGCGACAATGGGGATCAGGTGGGGGAGTCGCGAAAGGATGAAACATGGAGCCCCGGCGCGATCAGGGCGAGAAGCGACAGTGTCCACCGCAGCAGGAATGCCCCGAAGAAGAACTTGGAACCGAGCACGGCGCCGCGGATCCCGCTACGGAACCTCCGCTGCCGTATTGGGTCGATCCGAACTGGTGACGCGAGCGGGTCAGTCCGCTTCCGGGTCGCCAGAGCTACCCGGCAGCTTGACCAGGTTCGAGCGGGCCGCGGCGAGACCCAGCTGGAATCGGGTCTCGATGTCGAGCCGTTCGAACAGGGTGTTCAGGTAGCGCCGCAACGTGCGGGTCGAGATCGCGAGCCGCCGGGCGATGGCCTCGTCGGTCTTGCCGAGGGCCAGCTCGGACAGGATGGCGAGCTCGATCTGCTCGAACACGGCGTCGTCGTACTCGATCGAGCTGACCGGCTGAGCCTGTTGCCACACGTGCTCGAAGATCTGCTTGAGGAAGTCCAGGACCACCGGGTCGCGCAGGATGCCCGCGCCGGGGCCCTGCTGGGCGGGAAGCGGCACCAGCGCCACCTCACCGTCCAGCAGGATCATCCGGGACGGTGGCATCGCCGCGGTCCGGACCTCGCCACCGAGGTCCTGCAGCATCCGCATGTACTGGACGGCCTCCGTCTGGCGCCTGGCCGAATGCGGCCACACCACCCGGTAGTTGATGCCCCGTTCCAGTAGTGAGCGGTCGAGGTCGGACCCGGCGCGGAGCACCTCGATCGGCGCCATGGTCGGGTGCACCGCGAGCACCTGGTTCTGTGCCTGGTTCGCGAGGTCGGCGAGACGCTGGCGGACCTGGTCGCCGCCGCAGATCACCTCGGTGCTCGACTGCATGTGCCGCTTGCGGTACGCGTCGTGATAGATCGAGTCGAAGCTGCCGAGCGTCCGGCGCACCTGGTCGCCCCAGCGCGTCAGGTTGTGCACCTGCGTCTGCATGGGAGCGAGGGTCTCGGCGATGGCCGTGTCCGGCGAGACGGCTTCCCACTGCGCCCGGTCCTCGAGCGTCGGCCGGATCAGCTTGTACTCGGCGAGCTCGGCCAGCGCCGAGGCCACCTGTTCGGCCGGAATTCCGGTGGCGGCACAGCATTGTGCCGCGTCGGCCGGTCCCTCTGTCAGGAATCTGTACACGTCGACAGAGTCCTGTCCCACATGAGCGATGTCGTCGAACCGCCGCCCGTCGCTGTCCACCCGCTACCCCCAGCGTCCGCTATAGCGTATGAGCCGACGCTACACCGACCTGAAGGGGCGCGAACACCGTTCGTCACCATTGAAACCTGAATAGTAAGTAACGGCGACACTCTGCGTCGTTGCGACGTCACAGCGAGATAACACCGCGGCGCGGGACTCCGGCAGATGGGGGTGGGTTTAGCCGGAGCCCCGCTCGATGCGGGCGGCGGCGACCCTGGGGTCGCCTGCCCGAGGCATTCGTTCTCGTACCGGATCAGGAGACGGCACGCGGCCCCGCGAGGGCAACCGCGTTGCAGCAACGTGCGGTTTAAGTCGTTAGCCAGTGCAAGTAACTGCATCGCGATTGATCGGTGTGACCGGACGTCCCGAGACTGGCCAGACGCAATGGGACCGAGAAATCGTTCCGGAAACACTGGAGGCGTCACTCGTGGCCGAATACACCGCTGTTGAAGTTTCCACGAGTCCGCTCGCACCGCGCCGGCCGAAGGTGTTGCTGTCCAGCGTCTCGTCCGACTCGCACACGTGGAATCTCGTGTTCCTCCAGTTGCTGCTGGAGGAGACCGGGCACGACGTGGTGAACATCGGCGCCTGCGTGCCGGACGACCTGCTGGTCGCCGAGTGCGCCGAGCACCGGCCGGACGTAGTGGTCATCAGCACCGTGAACGGCCACGGCGCGGCCGACGGCAAGCGGCTGATCACCCGGATCCGCACCGACCCCGCGCTGCGCGGGCTGACCGTCGTCATCGGCGGCAAGCTCGGTGTCGCGGGCGCGGCGGACCACTCCTGCGCCGCGGAGCTGGTCGACGCGGGCTTCGACGCGGTGTTCCAGGACAACGCCGATGTCGGCGACTTCCTGGGGTTCATCGAGTCGTCGGTGCCGTCACTGGAAGTGGGCGTTTGATGGCTGTCCCCGCTCGGCCCTCGTTCGCGGGCCACGTTCGATCCGTCGCGGCGAGCGGTGGCCTCGTGGTGCAGCCCCGCATGGGCTTCGGCGATCCACAGCGGATGCTACACGGCCTGCTCGCCACCAAGCACGCCGCCGCGCACACGGCCGGCACCATCACCCTGGACAGCTACACCAGGGTCGGCGACTTCGCCGCGGTGCTCGAGGCGATCGACAACGATGTCGAGCTCAACGGTTACCCGATCGCCAGTATCGACCCGTTCGTCACGCTGTCCATGTTGGACACTGTCGGCCACCCTCGATTCCCGGTCCAGGTGCGCCACGGCAGTGCGTTGCCCACGGCGGTCTTCGACGCGATGGTCGGACTCGGCCTCGATGCCACCGAGGGCGGCCCCGCCTCGTACTGCCTGCCCTACAGCCGCGTTCCGCTGAGCCGTGCGGTACAGGAGTGGGCGGCCTGCTGCGAGCGGTTCGCCGAACTGAGCGAGTTCGGCTTCGAGCCGCACCTGGAGAGCTTCGGCGGGTGCATGCTGGGGCAGCTCTGTCCCCCGAGCCTGCTCGTGGCGATCACCGTGCTGGAAGGGCTCTTCTTCCGGCAGCACGGGGTCCGCAGCGTCTCACTGAGCCTCACCCAGCAGACCCACGCCGGGCAGGACCTGGAGGCACTGGCCGCGTTGCACGCGCTGGCCGCGGAGAAACTGTCCGACATCGACTGGCACGTCGTCCTGTACGCGTACATGGGCGTGTACCCGCGCAGCCCGCGAGGCGCGCTCAGCCTGCTCGCGGACGCGACCTCCCTGGCCGTGCGAGGCGGCGCCGCCCGGCTGATCGTCAAGACGGTCGCCGAGTCATACCGGATTCCGACGATCGCCGAGAACGTCGAGGCACTGGAGTTCGCCGCCGTGCGAGCGCGCCAGACCACCGTGGGCGAACCTCCGGAGGACACCGGCGTCCTGGCCGAGGCGCGAACGTTCGTGGACGCCGTGCTCGAGCTGCACTCCGACGTCGGCAAGGCCATCGTGCGCGCTTTCGCCTCCGGATACCTGGATGTGCCGTACTGCCTGCACGCGGACAACACGGGCCGCTCGCGCAGCTACCTCGACAACACCGGCCGCCTGCGGTGGTCATCGGTGGGTGCCATGCCGATCCGGGCCGACGGCACCGCGGGGCCGGCGGCCGTGTCGAGCTCCGACCTGTTGACCGCCCTCAGTTTCATCCAGCGTCGATATGACGAGGCGGCGAGCGTCCGTGCTGGGATCGGCGAACCCGGGAAGATCGAGTCAGGTTCGTGTCGTTGAGCGGTCGTGGTGCGCCAAGCCGGCACTACGGACGCTGGAATGCTCCTAGCGGACACCCGCCGCGATCCGGCAGCGGTCCTCGTCGAGTGGCCGGCGCAGAGCGGAGTACAGCTCGGCCGCTTCGAGGAACAGCGCGGCGGCCTGGGTGGTCTGCCCGGCCGCCCGGCGCAGTTCGGCCCGGACCTCCCACAGCGCGGCCGACCACGGGCCGCCCTGCCACAGCCCGCTGATCCGTTCCGCCTCGGCCAGGTGCCGCCGAGCGCGGCCCAGGTCGTTCGCACGCGCGCAGGCCCGTGCCGCCTCGATCCGGAAACCCATCGAGCACGGATCGCACACGTGTGCCGCCTCCGCGAGCAGGCGCTCGCCATCGCGGACCGCGCCGAGTGCCTCGACCAGGCCGCCGGCCGCGAGCACGCGCAGTCCGTGGATTCGGATGATCAGGTGGGACCGGATGCCCGACGAGCGCGCGAGCGGCATGGCCCGGTCGAGCAGTGCGACGGCGGCGGCCCGGTCGCCGCGCCGGACCTGTGCTTCCGCGGATCGTTCGAGCGCGATGCTCTGTGCCGAGAGGCAGCCGGCCTCCTCGGCGTCCGCCAGCGACCGCTCGAGGTGGACAAGCGCCTCGTCGAGCTGCCCGGACAGCAGCGCGAACTCACCGAGCAGCAGTTGGGCCAGCGCGCGGCCGGCCGGCGAGTCCGCCTCGGCCGCGATGCCGAGCAGGTCGCGGCCGAACGACTCGGCGCCCTCGTGGCCTTCCGGTCCGTACAGGTAGAACTCCTGGAAGCACAGGTGCGCGTCGAACACGGCGCCCTCCAGGTCGGCCGACCGCCGGACGGAGTCGGCGAACTCCTGCCGGAACTGTTCGTGCCAGGTGCCGCGCGCGTAGGCGACGAGGGCGAGCAGCGTGGACGCCTCGCCCAGCTCGTGCCCGAGGTTCGCGTCCAGCGCCAGCGCACGGGCCTGCTTGGCCAGCCGCTCGGCCTCCTCGACGTTGCGCCGTCCCCAGGCGACCAGTCCGTTGGCGAGTGTCACCGCCACCGTCTGCTCCGCCGACGGCGGCTCGGCGCCCTCGGCCAGCGCCGTTTCGTAGAGCGCGACCGTCTCGGCGTCCGGCCCGACGCCGATGCGCTCCCGCAGCGCCTCGCGGAGCTGTTCGAACTGGCGCAACGCCTCGCGGCGCCGCCCGGCCGCGAGGTGGCGGCGCATCAGCGCGCGGTGCGCCTCCTCGTCGGTCTCGTCCAGCTCCAGCAGGCGGGTCCAGTCCCCGGCGGCCCGCAGCAGCGCGGTGTGGCGGGTTCTCGCCTTGGCCCGCCGTTCCTCCGCCCACCACTCGTACCGGTCGTCGGGCAGCACGTCGCCGCCGTACAGCGCGGCCGCGGCCGCACATGCCCGTGCGTCGCCGGACGCCAGCGCGGCGTCCGCGGCACGGTCGAACCTCTCGAGGTCGCAGTCGACGACACCGTTTGGCCACAACACGAGCACGTGGCCCTCCACATCGATCGCCTCGGGACTGCCGAGTGCCCGGCGGGCGTAGTGCACGGCCTTGCGGAGGTTCGCGCCCGCCGCCTCGGCGGGCAGGTCCGGCCAGAGCAGGTCCATCACCTGCTCGCGGTGCAGCCGGTGCCCGGCCTCGATCGCCAGGAGCTTCACCACGTCGGCGGCTCGCCGGCTGCGCCAGGCGTGGTTGGGGACGGGTTTGCCGTCCACTGTGACGCCGAACCCGCCGAGCACACGCACCTGACAGGTGGCCGGCATGGCGGAACCGTACGCCGGGCCGGCCGGGAACGCTCGGGGAACGCCGCGGGGCCTAGCGTCGATGCACAGCTTCTGAGAAAGGAGGACCGCGATGCTGTTCATGGACGTCCACAACGAACTGCCCGAAGGTGCCACCGCCAAGGACGTGGCGGAAGCCCACGCGGCGGACCTGCGCACGCAGGACCAGTACGGCGTGCGGTACATCAACTATTGGGTCGACGACCAGGCCGGCAAGGTGTTCTGCCTGGTGGAGGCCCCGGACGCCGAGGCGGCGCACCGGGTGCACCGCGAAGCGCACGGCCTCGTCGCCGACGAGATCTACCCGGTCGCGCAAGGATAGCCCGTCATGGCCGCCATCGAAGCCAAGAACCTGAGCGCACCGGAGGAAGTCCGCCGGTTCCCCCACGGCCACATCGACCTCGTCATGATCGGCGGCGTCACCGCGGGCCGGGCCGAGTTCGAGCCCGGCTGGCGCTGGTCACGCGACGTCGCGCCGATCGCGGGTACCGAATCCTGCCAGGCGTTGCACACCGGCTACGTGGTCTCCGGACGGATGCACGTCCGCATGGACGACGGCACCGAAGCCGAGGCCGGTCCCGGCGACGCCGTCCTGATCGAGCCGGGCCACGACGCCTGGATCGTCGGTGACGAATCGTGCGTTGTCCTCGATTTCACCGGACTCGCCGACTACGCCAAACAATGAACGAAGCCCCCGCTCTCGCGGGGGCTTCGCCGTGGTGATCATGCGGTTTTCCCCGGACCGCCGCCCGCACGCTCAGGGACGCAATCTCGAGTACCGGTGGATTCCCCTGGACGCTGCCCGCGGACGACGTGCTCGTCGCCGGACTCCGGTCCGGTGGCGAAGTCGTCCAGGACACCTGGCTCGCCGTCATCCGCGGCGCCGACGGCTTCCACGGGCACTCGTCGTTGCGTACGCGGGTGTACCGGATCCTGGTCAGCACGGCGAAGAAACGGGGCGTCAAGGAGAAGCGGACCGTGCCGTGGACCAGCCTCGACCCGGATGGCGGACCGACCGTCGACCCGGACCGGTTCCGCGGGCCCGACGACGCGTATCCGGGGCACTGGCGGGAGTTTCCCGAGCCGTGGGTGCTCGGCGACGAGTTTCGCCACGTGGTCGCGCGGGCACTCGTCCGAGGAGGTGTCCGCGATGCTGGAGATCTCGGCGAGCCTGGACTCGAGCGGGTATCCGGAGTGGCTCGGCCGGTGGCTCAACCCGTTGCGGTCCCGCGTTCCGGCGCCGGGTCGCCACCCAGATAGGCGGCCTTGACCCGCGGGTCCACGGCGAGCTCGGCGGCCGGTCCACTGAGGACGATCCGGCCGCTCTCCAGTACGTAGGCGCGATCGGCCAGGCGCAACGCCTGGTGCGCGTTCTGCTCGATGATCAGGATCGTCGTGCCCTCGTCGCGGATCCGGCGGACGATCTCGAGCACCTGCCGCGCCGTCTGCGGGGCGAGGCCCATGGTCGGTTCGTCGAGGGCGAGCAGCCGGGGGCGGTGCATGAGCGCACGGCCGATCGCGAGCATCTGTTGCTCACCACCGGACAGCAACCCGGCGAGCTGGCTTCGCCGCTCTCCCAGCCGCGGGAACATCTCGTAGATCTCCGCGCGTCGCTCGGTGACGACGTGGCGTTCACGGCGCTTCAGGTAGCCACCGAGCAGGAGGTTCTCGGCGACCGTGAGGGCGGGGAACACCCGTCGGCCCTCCGGTACGTGCCCGAGGCCGAGCTCGACGATCTGGTGGGCGCCGAGCCGGGAGAGGTCCTTGCCGGCGAAGAGGATCCGGCCGGCCTTGGCGCGATGCAGCCCGGTGATGGTTCGCAGGGTGGTCGTCTTCCCCGCGCCGTTGCTGCCCAGCATGGCCACGATCTCGCCCGCACCGACGTCGAACGAGATCCCCGCGAGGGCTTCGATCTGTCCATATCGGCTGGTGAGTCCCGACACCTCGAGCAGGTTCATCGCAGCACCTCCGCGACCAGATCGGGCTCCGGATCCTCAGGCATGCCAAGGTATGCCGCGATGACGCGCGGATCCCGCCGGATCTCGTCCGGCTCACCGGACGCGATCGTCTCGCCGTGTTCGAGCACGATCACGCGGTCGGACACGGACATCACCAGGCTCACGTCGTGCTCGATCAACGCGACCGCCACGCCGAGCGCCCGGATCCGACCGATCAGTCGCATCAGCTCGTGCTTCTCGGTCGGGTTCGCGCCCGCGGCCGGCTCGTCGAGCAGGATGACCCTGGGTTCACCGGCCAGGGCCCGCGCGATCTCCAGTCGCCGCCGATCGCCGTACGACAGTTCGCTCGCCCCGCGGTCACCGGCGTCCGCGAGCCCGACGAACTCGAGGGTTCGGCGGACGGCGTCGAGGTCGGTGTGGTTCGGTGGGCGGAACATGGTGCGGTTGTGGGAGAAGCGGCCGATCAGGGCGTTCTCGGCGACGGTCATGTCGTCGAACAGCCGGATGTTCTGGAACGTCCGGGTCAGCCCGGCCGCGGCGACGCGGTGCGGCGCCAGGCCGCGCAAACTGTTGCCGTTCAACGTGATGGTCCCGCGCGACGGCTCGATCACGCCGGTCACGCAGTTGAAGGCCGTCGTCTTTCCCGCTCCGTTGGGGCCGATCACGCTGACCACCTCGCCCGCGTCCAGCGTGAGGCGGAAGTCCTCCACCGCTGTCACGCCGCCGAAGTTGCGCGACAGTTCGTCGACCACCAGGCGACCCTCGGGTACCCGATCCTCGGACGGTGTGCTTTCCGCGGGCACCCGCAGCGGCCGCCGGCGGGCCGGCCACAGGCCCTGCGGCCGGGCTATCACGATGATGATCAGCAACAGTGCGAACGCAAGGCCTCGGTAGTCCCCGGCCGACCGCAACGCCTCGGGGAGCGCGACGACCACGACCGCGCCGACCATCACTCCCGGACGACTGCCCGTTCCACCGATGATCACGACGAGCAGGACGAAGAGCGACGTCAGGAAGGTGAAGTTGGACGGATCCACGGTGCCGAGCTGCGCGGCGGACAGCGGACCCGCGACGGCTCCGACCGCGGCGCCGATCACGTATGCGAGCAGCTTCGCCCGGCGGGTCGGCACACCGATCGCCTCCGCCGCGCGGTCGTCGTCCTTGATCGCGCGCCAGGCGAACGCCAGCCGCGTCCGCGCGAGCAGGCCGGTGACCGCCAGCACCACCACGAAGAAGACGAGCACGAGGTAGAAGAAGTCCTGCGGGGTGACGATCTCGGTGCCGCCGATGCGCACCGGCGGGATCCCGGTCAGCCCGTTCGGACCGCCGGTCATCTCGAGGTTGATCACGGTGATCCGGATGATCTCGCCGAACCCGAGCGTGACGATGGCCAGGTAGTCGCTGCGCAGCCGGAGTGTCGGATAGCCGATCACGACTCCCGCGACGGCCGCGGCCGCGACGGCGGCGGGCAACGTGAGCCAGAAGTCCCAGCCGAGCTTCAGGACGAGCAGGCCGGAGACGTAGGCGCCGATCGCGAAGAACGCGGCGAAACCCAGGTCGAGCAACCCGGCGTAGCCGACGACGACGTTGATGCCCAGACCGAGGATCGCGTAGATCAGCGTGCTGGCCGCCACCGTCAGTGCGTAGTCGTCCAAGAACAATCCCGTCGCGGCGATGATCACGATCATCAGCAGCCAGCCACCGTAGTCGCGCAGCATGCTCACGCCCTTTCCACGACGCGCTCGCCGAAGAGCCCGGACGGCCGGAACGCGAGAACCGCGATCAGCACCCCGAAGATGATCACGTCCGTCCACCGGGAGGAGATGTAGCCCGCGGCGAAGGACTGGATCAGTCCGATGAGGACACCCGCGACCATCGTCCCCGGCAGGTTGCCGATCCCGCCGAGCACCGCGGCCGTGAACGCGCGCAGGCCGATCAGGAAGCCCATGCCGAAGCTGATCTGGGTGTAGTAGAGGCCGTACATCACTCCCGCGGCACCCGCGAGCACGGAGCCGATCAGGAACGTCGTCAGGATCAGCCGCTCGACGTTGATGCCCTGCAACCGCGCCGCGTCCCGGTCCATCGCCAGCGCGCGCATGGCCGTTCCGGTGACCGTGCGCGTCACGAACAGCCACAGCCCGGCCATCAGCACCACCGAGAACACGACCAGCACGAGCTGCGCGTAGCCGACCCGGACCGAGCCCGCCATGAGCTGCCCGCCGTCCAGGGCGCTGGGATAGGACTTGAACCGCGCGCTGGTGAGCAGCTTGACGCCTTCCTCGAGCGCGAGCGACACGCCGATCGCCGCGATGAACAGCGAAAGCCGCCGGGCCTTCAGCAACGGCGTGTACACCACTCGCGCGATGCCCGCGCCGACGGCGCCTGAGGCGAGGCTCCCGGCGACGACGGCCGCCAGCACGGCGGGAAGCGCCAAGCCGCCGGTGACGCCGATCGCCGTCAGGACCGTGAACCCCGCGAAGGCGCCGATCATGAAGACGTCACCGTGCGCGAAGTTGATCAGCCGGATGACGCCGTAGACCATCGAGTAGCCCAGCGCGATGAGCGACAGGAACGCGCCGATGGTCAGCCCGTTGGCGAGATACTGGAAGAAATCGCTCATGCCGGCTTGACGTCGACCCACGCGGCGCCGGCGTCGTCGAGTTTCTTGTAACCGGTGAACTCGCCGTTCTTCACCGTGACCGTGATGTAGAGCAACCCTTCGCGGTCGCCCTTCTGATCGAAGCCGATCCTGCCGGTCACGCCGGCGAAGTCCTTGATCGCGTGCAGCGCCTTCGTCACTTCCGCGCCTTCGGTCGACTTCGCGTCGCCGATCGCCTTCGCCAGCACCTTGATCGCGTCGTACTCGTACACCGAGAACGGGCCGGGGTCGGCGCCGGTCTTCGACTTGTAGCTGGTCACGAACGAACTGGCGGTCGGCAGGTCCTTGGGGAGCGGCGCGGTCGTGGCGATGTAGCCGTCGGCGGCCGAGCCCGCTGTCTTGATCACCGTGGCGTCGGTCGTCGCGTCACCGCCCATGAGCGGGAACTTCAGCCCCAGCTGCGCGCGCTGCTTCAGCAGCAGGCCCGCCTCTGCGAAGTAACCGGTGTAGTACGCGACATCGGGAGTCGTGGACGCGATCTTGGTGAGCACCGGGGTGTAGTCGGACTGGCCGGGCTGCAGCGCGTCGAGGTAGACGACCTCGGCGGCGCCGGCCTGCTTGACGGAGTTCGCGGCGGCTTCGGCGAGCCCCTTCGCGTAGGTGGTGTTGTCATGCAGGATCGCGACCCGCTTGGCCTTGAGCTGGTCGGTGATGAACTTGGCCGCGAACAGCCCCTGCTTGTCGTCACGGCCGCACGTCCGGAAGACCTTGCCGTCGCCGGTGTCGGTGAGCACCGGGTTCGTGGACGCGTCCAGGACGAACGGCACGGAACGGCGACCGTAGATCGGAAGAGCCGGTACGGCGGCGCCGGAGCAGTAGCCGCCCGCGATGGCGACCGCGCCGCTGTTGAGCAGCTTCTGGGCGGCCTGCGCGCCCTGCTGGGCGCTGCACGCGTCGTCGGCCTCGATGATCTCGATCTTGCGGCCGTTGACGCCACCGGCGGCGTTGACCTCGTCGGCGGCCACCCGCGCCGCGGCGAGGATGTCCTGACCTGCTGAGGCTGAGTCGCCGGTCAGCGGGACCGGGACGCCGATCTTGATGGCACCCGACTCGCCGGAACCACCGCTGCCGGATCCGCACGACGCGAGGGGTGTGATCACCAGACTGACGCAGATCGCGGCTAACGCGCGGGAAACATGACGCATGAGGGCATCTCCCCAGTTGCTCGTACAGCGCTGTACCAGTTCGCAGAAGAGTGCTGGATCACACCGGTCGGCGGCAAGCGCCAACCTGCGGGGCCGTCGGTCTCTATGGTGTTGCCGTGGGCGCGTTGAGGCTGGGGGACAACACGTTCGGTGAGCTCCTTCGAGACCATCGGACCAGGCTCGGGCTGACCCAGCAGGCGCTGGCGGAGAAGGCTCAGCTCAGCGAGCAGGCGATCGGTGCGCTGGAACGCGGCGATCGACGGTATCCGCAGGCCGTCACCCTCGATCGGCTGGCCGGCGCGCTGGGGTTGCCGGGGCCGGAGCGGGAGAGGTTCGTGCGCGCCGCGTCGCGCAAGGGCGAGCCGCGGCGAGGTGCGGCGGCCACGCCGCGGCAGCTGCCCGCGGACGTCCCGCACCTCACGGGCAGGTCCGATGTGGCCGAGTACGTGGCGGGGGTGCTGCGTGACCCGGCCAGGGCCGCGGTGATCGCGATCAGCGGCATGGGCGGGGTGGGGAAGACCGCGCTGGCCGTCCACGTGGGCCACCTGGTCGCCGCTGACTTCCCGGACGGACAGCTGTACCTCGACCTGCAGGGGCACGGTGCGCGCGAGCCGGTGCCGCCGCTGGAGGCGCTGGGGTTGTTCCTCCGCGCGTTCGGCCTGGCCGGCGGGGACGTGCCGGGCACGGTCGACGAGGCGGCGGCCAGGTTGCGGACCGAGCTCGCCGGTCGCCGGATGTTGCTGGTCCTCGACAACGCCGCCGGTGCCGAGCAGGTGGCGCCGCTGCTGCCGGGAACCGCGGGTGCCGCCGCGATCATCACCAGCCGGCGGGCACTGCCGGCCGTTCGGCAGGCTCGGCAGGTACACCTGGACGTGCTGGCCGAGCCGGACGCTCTGGCGCTGCTGGCCGTGACGGCCGGTGCGGCACGGGTCGACGCCGAACCGGAGGCGGCCGCGGAGGTGGTGCGCCGCTGCGGCCGGTTGCCGCTCGCCGTCCGGCTCGTGGGCGCACGCCTGGCGGCGAGACCCGCCTGGCCGCTGTCCTACCTGGCGCAACGGCTGGCCGATGCGAGGGACCGGCTGGCGGAACTGGACCAGGACGAGGCCGGTGTGCGGGCCTGCTTCGCGTTGTCCATCGACGCGTTGTCGGGCAGTGACGATCCGGCCGACCGGGCCGCTGCCGCCGCGTACCCGTTGCTGGCGTGGCCCGATCTGCCGGACCTGTCCGTCGGCGTCGCGGCCGCGCTGCTCGACCGCGATGAGACGGCCACCGAACGGCTGCTCGAACGACTGACCGGCGCCAGCCTGCTGGAGGCGACCTCGCCTGGTCGTTACCGGTTGCACGACCTGCTGCGCGTGTACGGGGCCGGGCTGGCGAGCACGGAGCGGCCGGCCGCGTTGACCCGTCTCCTGGAGCGGTACGGCGCGGTCGCCTGGCATGGGCTCGCCCTGGCCAGTCCGGACTCGTCGCGACTGGCCATGGCGCCGCGCATCGCGGGCGCACCGGAGGTCGCGGACGCGTTCGGGTGGCTGGACTCCGAACGCGC
Source organism: Lentzea sp. NBRC 105346 (assembly GCF_030269605.1). Taxonomy (GTDB): domain Bacteria; phylum Actinomycetota; class Actinomycetes; order Mycobacteriales; family Pseudonocardiaceae; genus Lentzea. The sequence goes on along the minus strand of NZ_BSTQ01000002.1, from coordinate 814,962 downwards.
CCATCTGGTCGCGGCGGTCACGCAGGCGGTGGCGGATCCCGAGGTGGATCGAGCACGGATCGCGAGCCTCGCCTTGGGACTCTTCGAGTTCTACCGCACCCGAGGGCTGTGGCACGACTGGCGGCAGGTGTGCGAGGCGGCGTTGCGCGAACCGGGGGACCGGCTGGTCCAGGCGAACCTGTTGCTCGACCTCGCCGTGGCGGAAGCCGAGATCGCGCACCACGGTCTGCGTGACTTTCGCCTTGCGCGGCAACACGTCCGCGACAGCGTCGCGCTGTTCGAGGCGCACGGCGACGACCGCATCACCGCCAGGGCGCTGACCAACGCGTGCTACGTCTTCCGGCTCAGCGGAGCCGTCGCCGAAGCCATCGCGTTCGGCGAGCAGGCCCTTGCGGTGCAAGCGCGGGTGAGTGACCACATGTGCGGCCTGACGATGGTCAACCTGGCCGAGCTTTGCGGGCTGGCCGGTGATCGCGACGCCCAGAACCGCTACCTCGCCGAGGCCATCGCCGTGCTCGAGCCACTGGACGACGCCCACGGCCTGGCCTACGCACTCGTCGTGCTGGGCATGGCGCAACGCGCGGAGGGACGGTTCCCGGAGGCGATCGCGAGCCTGCGCCGCAGTGCCGAGCAGTGGCGGCGGATCACCGACGCGCCAGGCGAGGCGAACACGTTGGTGGAGCTGGGGGACACGCTGCTGGCCGCGGGCGAGCCCGACGCGGCCAGGCAGGTGCTGACCGACGCGCTCGCGCTGATGCGCCGGTACGGCGACCCGGCCGGGGAGAAGATGGTCGCGGAGCGGTTGAGCGACAACTGTGTAGGTGATTTGTAGAGGTTGTCGCTGGGCTGATCGGACCGGGCGCCGCCAGAGTGGCGCGAGCTGTCCCGATCTCCGACTGGGGGCCCTGTGACCACACGACTGACCACACGACTGTCCGGGCTGCGCAGAACAATCCTGTTGACCGCCGTGGTGGCGCTGACCGCGTCCGCGGTGGAGGTGGTGTTGCCGGACCCGGCGCTCGCGGCACCACCCGCCAAGGCCGAGGCCCCTCGGGTGGCCTCCAGAACCGATGTCGTGTCCGCCGCGGTGTCGGCGAGAGCGCAGGGCTCCCGGGTCGAGGTGGAGGAGCTGAGGACCGAGACGTCGACCACGTGGTCGAACCCCGACGGGACGATGACGACGGACGAGCACGGCGCCGCGGTGCGGTTCCGCGCGTCCGACGGCCGTTGGCAGAACGTGGACCTCAACTGGCACTCGGAGCGCGACGGCACCGTGGCGACCGGCGGGCATCCGTTGCAGGTCAAGCTCGGCAAGCAGAACGCGAAAGCCGGCGGACTGCTCCTCAGGGCGGCACCGGACGCCGAACGGGAGGTGCGCTGGGACGCGCCGTGGCCGCTGCCCAAGCCGGTGCTGGAGAACACGAAGGCGCGGTACGCAGACGTCGAGCCGGGCGTCGACTTCGTCGTGCACTCGCGTCGTTCCGGATTCGAGTACGACTTCGTGGTGAAGCAACGGCCCGCGAAGGCCCCCGTGTGGCGGGTTCCTTTGCGCACCAAGGGGTTGAAGCCGAAACCGCAGGAGGACGGCTCGATCCTGTTCGTGGACTCCGAAGGCAAGCCGCACTCGTCGATCCCGGTCGCGTACATGTGGGACGCGAAGGTGGACGAGCACAGCGGTGAGCCGGTCAACCGCGCGAAGGTGGACCTCCGCGTCGAGGGCGACAACCTCGTGATCACCCCCGATCCCGCGTGGTTCATGGACGCGAACCGCAGTTTCCCCGTCACCGTCGACCCGACGTACGCGGCGACGACCGCCAAGCCGAACTTCGACACCTGGGTGCAGTCGGACTACACGTCCGACCAGTCCGCGTCGCAGGAGCTGAAGCTCGGCACCTACAACGGCGGCGGCGTGAAGGCGCGTTCCTTCCTCAACGTCCCGGTCGCGCCGTTCAAGGGCAAGCAGATCGTCTCGGCGAGCCTGTCCCTCTACGAGACGTGGTCCTACTCCTGCACGGCTTCGACGTTCGTGGTCCGCAGCGCGCAGACCGCGTCGACCGCGACGCGCTGGACGGCGCAGCCCCCGATCGGCAGCCAGTACGGCTCGGCGTCGGTCGCCAAGGGACACGACGGCAACTGCCCGGCCGGACGGACGTCCGTGCCGATCACCAGCCTGGTGCAGGCGTGGTCGAACGCGTCCTACACCGTCGGCGGCATGGTGCTGATGGCGGCGAACGAGGCGGACTCCAACTCGTGGAAGCGATTCCACTCCAGCGAGGGCTCGGCGCCCCCGTTCATCTCCTTCACGTACAACCGCCCGCCATCGGTCCCGGCGCAGCCGACGATCGTCAACGCCGTCGCGTACGCCGCTCCGAATGCCGCGACCTACCTCTACACGGCGAACCGGCGCAACTGGGTGTCGACGAAGGGCACCGACGCGGACGGCAACAACGTGCGCTACGAGTTCGAGTTCCACACCTCGACGACCACGTCTTCCACCACGCTGAAGGGGACCTGCACGAGCTCGTCCTACCCGTCGGGCACCCAGGCGGGCTGCCAGCCCAACGCCGACCTGCCGGACAACACGGCGATTGTCGTGCGAGCACGGACGTTCGACGGAAGCCTGCGATCGGGCTGGTCCGCCTGGGCGCTCTTCCGGGTCGCCGCCGGGACGCCACCACCCCCGACCGTGGCGTGTCCCTATGCCAACGGTTCGTGGAGCGACTCCCTGCCCACCATGGTCGTGACGTGCGTCCTCACCGCGACGGGCACCGGGTACAGCGCGCCGGGCTACGTGCGGGTCAACGTGGACGGCAAGCCCTACCCGACGAACTTCGCCGGCGGCGCGCCCGGCCAGCTCAAGATCACCCCGACCAGCATGGGCGGTGACGGCAGGACGACCGTCACCATTCCCAGGACCGCGGGCCAGCACTCGGTGTCCGTGCGCGCCGAAAGCCCGGCGGGCAAGCTCTCCTCGATCACGAACTACTCGTTCGGCTATGGATCCGCGACGCTCGCGAGCCCGGCGGTGAGTCCACGCACGACCACGACCGGTGGTGTCCGCATCAGCGCCTCCGGGCCGCCCAAGGGCACGTCCGGCGCGGTCACGGCCACCGTGCGCTGGCGCACTTCCGGCTACGGCGGCACCAGTGAGACCACCGGCTGGAACACCGCGGTGAACGCGCCGCTGACGGTGACGGACAACGGGGCCGCGGGCGTGACCGTGTCCGGCACCTGGAACACCACGGCGGAGACCCAGGACGCGCAGCTCGACGCCGATCCCGCCACCGCGGGCGTGCAGCCGACACCGCTGGGCGACCGCGTGCCCGTGCTGATGGACGTGCAGGTGTGCCTGGCGTACTCCGGCTCGACCCAGTGCACCTGGTCCCAGTCCCGTACCACGGTTCTGCGCGTGCCGCATGCGTTCGGCAACGGCTTCCCCACCGCGGAGGCCGGACCGGGCGAGGTGGCGCTGTGGACCGGTGAGTTCAACACGGAGACCACCGACATCACGGTGCCCGGCTACACCGGGAACCTGACGGTGTCGCGGTCGCACTCCACGTTCGCGGGCGCCACCGACGCGGTGACCGGCGTGTTCGGTCCCGGCTGGACCGCGCAGTTCGACGGTGCCGACGCGGGTGCCGCGGGCATGCAGGTCGTGGACAACACCAGGGTCGACGGCACCGTCGTGCTGATCGACGGCGATGGCACCGCACTGGTCTACGAGTCACCCTCCGGTACCCGGCGCACTTCCGCGAACCTGGAGGCGGGCACCTGGGTCGCCGCCGACGAGGAGACCTCGCTCGACGCGGGCAAGCTGACCGTCGCGGGTACCGGTGCGGCGACCACCATCGCCTACACCGACGACGACGGCACCATCACCACCTTCGCCGCCTCGTCCGCGCCGACGACCGGTGCCGCGGGCCGGTTCCGCCCGGCGGGCGTCACCGAACCCGGTGTCGCGGGCAAGACCTCCTACTCCTACGACCCCGTGACCGGCCGGGTCACCCGGATCACCGCACCCACGGCGCCCGGTGTCGTCTGCACCGACGCCCAGGGCGGCTACACCAACGCGATCGGCTGCCGATCGCTGCGGTTCGACTACGGCACAACGGGTTCGGCGAACGGGCGCCTCGTCGCCGCGTGGCTCGACATCTTCAACCCGGACCGCACGGGCGGCGCCGGCATGGACTCGATCAAGGTCGCGGCCTACGCGTACGACAGTGCGGGCAGGCTCGCCTCGGTCACCGATCCGCGCAACAACCTGGGCACCGCGTACGGCTACGACTCGGGCAACCGGCTCACGTCGGTCAAACCCGCGGGCCAGACGGCGTTCCAGCTCTCGTACAGCGCCGCGCCGGACTTCAAGCTGACCGACGTCAAACGCGATCGGCCCGCCGGTGATCCCACCGGCGGCACGGCGACGCTGGCGTCGTTCGGGTACGACGTCCCGACCTCCGGCGCCGGTCTGCCCGACCTGTCCGCGGCGGCCGTCGAGAAGTGGAACCAGGCCGTGGCGCCGGTGAAGGGCTTCGCGGTCTTCGGCTCCGACCGGCCGGCGGGTTCGAGCGACTGGCAGTACGCGGACCTGCAGTACACCGACGCCGAGGGCTACACGGTCAACACCGCGAAGTACGGCGCCGGGGCGTGGCAGCTCACCGCCACGGACTACAACGCGCAGGGCAACGTCGTGCGGCAGCTCGACGAACGCGCGCTGCGGCTGATCGCGGACGACCAGTTGCCCGCGGGAGCGACCGCGGACCAGCTGGCCACCGTGACGGTGTACAACACCGAGATCAAGAACGGGGACACCGTGGTGACCCCGGCGGGCACGATGGTCACGGACGTCTACGGTCCCGCCCGCGAGGCCGCGCTGCGCGACGGAACGCTCCGGTGGCTGCGCACCCACACCAGGACCGAGTACGACCAGAACGCCCCGAACGGCGGAATCAACGCCGCGACGGGCCTGCCGTACCGGCTGCGCACGGCGGAAACGGTGTGGGCGCACGATCCCGGTGAAAGCGTGGACGTCGAGGCGGTGTCCCGGACGCTGACCGGGTACGCGCCGGTCGTCGCCGGCGATCCGGACGGCTGGGCGCTGGGCGACGCCACGACCGTGACCACCGACGTGGATCTCGACGGAGCAACGTCCACTGTGGACATCGTCGCGGTCACCCGGCACGACGCGGAGGGGCGGGAAGTCGAGAAGCGTCAGCCGGGCTCCAACGGCGCTGACGCGGGCACCACCAGGACCGTGTACTTCACCGCGGCCGCCAACGGATCGCACGCCGAGTGCGGTGGCAAGCCGCAGTGGGCCGGGCTGGTCTGCAAGAGCTACCCCGCCGCGCCACCGACGTCCGGGCCGTCGTTGCCGACGACCACGGCGACGGGCTTCGACTACCTGCTTTCACCGACGTCCTCCGTCGAGACCTCCGGTCAGGTGACCCGCACGGAGACGACGAGCTACCGGCCGGACGGCAAGATGGCGTGGACCGAGACGAAGGTGACCGGGCTCAGCGGCTCGGCGCCGATCTCCAGGAAGGAGCACGAGTACGACCCCGCCACCGGCGCGGCCACCAAGGTGACCGCGCGCAACGCCGACGGGTCGGTCGCGGGCACGGTGACCACGGGCTACGACGGCTGGGGCAGGCAGACCAGCTACCAGCCGTCGAACGAGGCTCCGACGACGACGGTCTACGACGCGGCCGGCTCGGTCGCGACCGTTACCGACGCCAACGGATCCACCAGGTTCACCTACGACGGCACCGACGCGGCCGGCAAGACCGAACGCCGTGGCCTCGCCACCAAGGTCGAGGTCACCACGGCGGGCTCCACCTGGTCGTCCACCGGTGCCTACGACGCCGACGGCTCGCTGGTCCTGCAGAAGCTGCCCGGCGGCGTCACCCAGCACACGGAGGTGGACAACGCCGGTGAGGAGACCGGCCGCCGCTACACCGGCCAGGTCACGACCGTGAAGGAGGACGGCAGCACCGAGGTCGATCCCGACGGCGGCTGGTTGTCCTGGTCGCTCGACAACGACGTGACCGGGCGCGTGGCCCGCGAGTGGACCCCGGACGGCGGCGCCTTCGCCGACGCCCTGCCGTACGACCGCGCGTACGGCTACGACGCCGCGGGCAGGCTGACCCAGGTCCGGGACCGCACCACCGACCCGGCCTGCGTCACCCGGTCTTACGACTACGACCGCAACGGCAACCGCCTCAACAAGAGCACCGCCCCCGCCGCGGCGGACGGCACGTGCTCGACCGCGGGAGGCACCACTGTCACCAGGGCCTTCGACTCGGCCGACCGGCCGATCACCGGAGCGGGTGGCCAGGGCGCGTACACCTACGACGCGCTGGGCCGCACGACGACGCTGCCCGCGTCCGACGCACCGAAGCCCGCTCTGGGCGACATCGCGTTGACCTACCACGACAACGACCTGCCCAAGTCGATCCGCCAGGGCACCGTCACGACGGACTTCACGCTCGACGCGGCCGACCGGCGCGCCGTCGAGACCGTCACCGACGGCGGCACGACGAAAGCGACCAGGCGGCACTACTCGGACTCCTCGGACAGCCCGTCCTGGGTGTCCACTGAGGACGGCACCACCCGGTTCGCCGAGCTGATCGGCGACGACCTGGCGCTGACGGTCACCGATGCGGGGAAGGCCGAGCTCTCGCTCGCCAACCCGCACGGCGACGTCGTCACCACGGTCGAGCTGCCGGCGGACGCGGCCGCCACCTCGATCGCGGGCTGGAACCAGTACGACGAGTACGGTGTCCCGGCCGACACGAACACCGCCTCGACCGGCGACGTCGAGTACGGCTGGCTCGGCGAGGAGCAGCGGGCGGTGTCCGACTCCGGGCTCCTGCTCATGGGAGTGCGGCTCTACAACCCGGCGACCGGTCTGTTCACCTCGGTCGACCCGGAGGTGGGCGGCAACGCCAACGCCTACACCTATCCCGCCGACCCGATCAACAAGTTCGACCTCGACGGCAACCGGGTGGCGGAGGAGCGGTACAGCAGGCCAAGGGGCATCATCGGCCCGCTCTGCAGGATCCTTTGCAAGCCCGTCGTCAACTGGTTCAAGAAGAAGGGCTGGAAGTACGTCAAGAAGTGGGCCAGGAGCGCCTGGAAGCACACGTGGCGCTGGGTGAAGAACAAGTGGAAGGCCGCGTCCGGCTGGATCAAGAAGAAGTGCGGCGGCCGGAAGATGAAGTGGGTGTGCCGCGCCGCGGGTGGCCTCGGCTCGGACTGGGCGGCGGGCAAAGCCTGGGACGGCATCCACTGGGGATGGAAGAAGATCAAGGGCGGAGCCAAACGCGTCGGGCGGGGCATCCAGAACGACGTCCGCGGCTACTGCCGGTGGTGGTGGATCCGGTGCAGGTGACCCGCTGACGGGGACAGGCCCGGCGCGGTGCCGCGCCGGGCCTGCGGCACGCCGCAGTCCACTGTGGTTCAATCGGGTCGTGAGTGTTTTCCGTCGCCAGAGCGACGAAAAACACTCACGACCCCTGGCCTGCGGTCAGCTGGTCGGGAAGTCGTCCGGTGTCATGGTCCGCTCACGGACCCAGACGCCGGCCGGCTTGAGCACGCCGGTTCCGGCGAACGTGCTGCCGGAGCAGGTGCCGGTCTTGAACACCGCGCCCGACCGGAAGTCGTCGGAGAAGTTCCAGTTGGTCCAGCCGATCTTCTTCGACGCCAGGAAGTCGAGATACTTCTGCGAGTAGGTGAAGTCGTTCCCGCCGTCGCCCGTGTAGGTCTGGGTGCCGAACTCGGTCACGAAGATCGGGATCCGGTCGGCGGCCCTGGACAACGCGTTGAAGTACTCGTCGTGGTGTGAGGCCGCGTAGAAGTGGAACGTGTACATGATGTTGGTGGCGTTGACCGGGTTGTTGATGATGTCGGTCTCGTTGCGGCCGTCGGAGACACCCAGTGACGCCCAGCCGTGGGTGCCCAGGAAGACGACGCTGTCGGGGTCCTGTGCGCGGATCACCGGGATGAGCTGTTCCGCGTAGCTCTTGATTCCCGACCAGCTCACGCCGTTGGGCTCGTTGGCGATGTCGTAGATGATGTTGACCTTGTCCTTGTGCCGCTGGGCGATCTCGGTGAAGAACGTCTTGGCGCGGGACAGGTTGTAGTTCGGGTCACCGGGGTCGAGCTGGTGCCAGTCGACGAGGGCGTACATGCCACGCTTCGTCGCTTCCTCGATGTAGCCGTGCACCATGTCGGTGAACTTGCGCGGGTCGGTCTCGTAGCCGTCTTCCTGGATGTACATCGAGATCCGCAGGATGTCGGCCTTCCAGTCATTGGCGAGCGCGTCCAGCGACGCGGTCTTGATGCACTGGCTGTACCACTGGATCCCGTGCGTGCTCATACCGCGCAGCTGGATCGGCTTGTTGTACTGGTTGCACAGCTTCACGCCGCAGACGTGCAGCTGTCCGTTGATCTCCACCGGGGTGCGGCCCACCGGGCACGACGGGGTGGTCACCGAGATCGCGTTGCTCGGTGCGGAGACGTTGCCCGCCGCGTCCACCGCGGTGACGGTGAACGAGTAGCTCGTGTTCTGCGTCAGTCCGCTGATCGTCGCCGGGGGCTGGGGAACGGTGGTCACCACCGTGCCGTTGCGGCTGACCCGATAGCCGACGACCCCATTGTCGTCATTGGAGACGTCCCACGTCAGCGTGGCGCTGGTGCACGTGCTGCCGGTCGACCGGAGGTTGGCCGGCGCGGACGGCGGTTCGACGTCGGGTGGGCCGCTGATGCTCGCGCTCAGCTTGTCCAGGTTGGGGCCGCCACTGGCGGTGGTGGCCGTGGCGCGGATCTTGTTGGTGCCCGCGTTGAGCGTCGTCTGCACGGACGTGGTCTGCCAGGTGTCCCATGTGGACGTTCCGGCGAACGCGAGTTCGTCGGCGGCGAGCGTGCCGTTGACGGTGATGTCCATCGGCCGGTTCGTCGTGGTGCCGTTGGAATACCTGAACGTCAACGTCGCCGCGCCTGCCGCCGCCGCGTTCACGGTGAACTCGACGTAGCTGCCGATCACGTTGTCGTAGTTGACGAAGCCGGTGCCGGTGAAGCCGGTGTGGTTGGACTCGACCACGCCCTGGGAGATCGTCGCGCTTTCGGCTTGGTAGTCGGTGTTCGGCGCGGCCACCGTGACGTCCAGGGAGTCCGCGTTGGGGCCACCGTTCGCCGTGGTGGCGGTGGCGCGGATCTTGTTCGTGCCCGCCGTCAGGTTCGCTTTGGTGGTGACCGTCTGCCAGGTGGTCCACGCTCCGGTGGGGGCGAAGGCCAGTTCGTCGGCGGCCAGGGCGCCGTTGACGGTGATGTCCAGGGGACGGTTGGTGGTACCGCCGTTGGCGAAGCGGAAGGTCAGGGTCGCCTCGCCCGCCTGTGCGGCGTTCACGGTGTACTCGACGTAGCTGCCGATCACGTTGTCGTAGTTGACGAAGCCGGTGCCGGTGAAGCCGGTGTGGTTGGACTCCACCACACCCTGGGAGATCGTCGCGTTCTCCGCCTCATAACGGATGGGCGCGGCGATCGCCTGTATCGATGTCGCTGCGATCGCCGTGGCGGCCACTATCGCGACGGCCACGCGCAGACGGGATCTGGATGCCACAGGTTCCTCCGACGGGATGCAGGGTTGCTACGGGGCCACTACGAGGTGGTCGACGTTGGGGCCGCCGTTGGTGGTCGTGGCGGTGGCGCGGATCTTGTTGGCGCCCGCGTTGAGCGTCACTTGAACGGACTTGGTCTGCCACATGTCCCAAGTGGACGTTCCGATGAACGCGAGTTCGTCCGCGGCGAGCGTGCCGTTGACGGTGATGTCCATCGGCCGGTTCGTGGTGGTGCCGTTGGCGTATCGGAACGTCAGCGTCGCCGTCCCCGCCGCGGCGGCGTTGACCGTGAACTCGACGTAGCTACCGGTCAGGTTGTCGTAGTTGACGAAGCCGGTGCCGGTGTAGCCGGTGTGGTTCGACTCCACCAAGCCTTGGGAGATCGTGGCGTTCTCCGCCTCGTAGCGGCTCGACGGCGCCGTCGTACCGGCGTAGTCCGAGCCGATCCACGCCTCGTCGACGCGCAGTCGCTGGTAGCGGGTGGTGTCGGTGGACGCGGCGTGGGTGTTGACGACCTCGAGCCGCACGTGCCGCGTGGTCGTGGCGGGGATGTCGACGAACGCGACGCCGCGGTGGCTGGGCAGGGTGCCCGTCTTGACCGGGGTGCCCCAGTTGGTCCCGTCGGCGCTGACGTAGACGCGGTAGTCGCGGATGCGCGCGGACTGCTCGGTACCCGAACGGGCATAGCTCACCGAGTCCTCGCGCTGGTTGATCCCGATGTACTGCACGCGCTTGGCCGAGCCGAGGTCGAACCGCAGTGACACCGGCGTGGTCTTGTTGCTGTCCCAGTACGTCAGGTAGTCGCCGTCCGCCGCGGCCGGGGCACCGTGCCCGCTCGCCGAGGCACTGGCGCTCATCGTGTACGACGAGGGCGGGTAGATGCCCTCGCGGCCCGCGGTCTCCACCTTGAACACCGTGTCGTACTGGTCCCAGGTGGACACTCCGGTGATCGTCAGGTTCCCGCCGCCCTGGGAGAAGGCGACCGCGGCCCCGGTGCGCAGATCGCTGACGCGGGTGACCCGGTAGCCGTTGTCCCGCAAGCGCAGCGTGCTGCCCGACGGACGGGTGACCACGTGGACGTAGTGCAGGTCGGGATTGGTCTTGCTGATGGTCGTCACGCCGTGCGCGCCGTCGTTCCAGAAGCCGGGCTTGAGCCCGCCGCGCAGGTAGCCGCCGCCCTCGGTGCCGCCGATCGACTCCCAGATGGTGTTCAGGTAGCCGTTCGCGAAGTTGTTGAACGCCTCCTGGTTCGCCGGCATCCGGCCGTTGACCATCGGCGTCTCCGCCATCAACGCCTTGACCGACGACCCGGCGCAGGTGATCAGCCTGCCGAGGGTGAGCTTGTAATCCACTGTGGAATCCGTGCCGGTGTACCACCAGGCGCCGGAGCTCGGCAGCTTGAAGTCGGCCTCGATCAACCGCGGCGCGGCGGTGTAGACCGCCTGCGGGTAGTCGTAGTTCGGCGTCATGCCGGTCTTCTGCTCGTTGCTGATCATGTCCATGATCGGCGTGTCCTCGTTGTTGTTGCTGAGCGTGAAGTCCGGTCGCTCGCTGCGGATCCGCTCGTACAACCCGTGCTGCTCCCAGTACCCGTTGTCGTTGTCGATCCAGAACCCGCCGAGGCTCGGGTAGCGCTGCATGACCTCGACGAAGTTGTCGTAGCCGAACTCGCCGAAGCCGTCCCGCGTGGTCAGGTCGACGCTGTGCCCCTTGTACTGCGAGTACGCGCTGGAGTTCAGCCAGCTGCTGCCCGCGGGCAGGCCTTCGGCGTGCCACTGTGGATCGTCGGTCATGTACAGGATGACCTTCAGTCCCTTGGCCGACGCCGCGGTGATCAGCTCGCCGAGCAGGTCGCGGTTGGTGTGACAGCTGCCCGGGATCGCCGACGGCCACGGCCGCGCGTAGCCGAGCCGGCTGTGGAACGTGGCCAGCACCAGGTACTGGCCGTGCAGCTTCCTGGTCTCGTCGACCCAGTAGCCGGGGTTCCAGCCGCCGTTGGTGACGGCCGACTCCCAGGCGCCGCAACTCGTGTAGCCGGGCGACGTGCGCATGCCCCAGTGCAGGAACAACCCGCCGGTGGAGTCGCGCAGGAACTGCTGCCGCGGATGGTTCAGCTCGGCGTGAGCGGACGGCGGCGGAAGCGCGACCAACGCGCCGATGGCGATCAACAGGGCGGCCAGACAGGGCCAGGCTCTCTTGCCCGGATTTCTGCGCACGGGGTTTCCTCCCACAGGTGCGGCGGATAAGGAGGCGGCGGCCAGAGATCCGATCAATCCACTGTGAGCGCCATAGAGCATGCGACCGGTTACACCGCGACGTCAACGGCGAGTTTCAACGTATTCATGGGACGAATGACCCGTTTGGCCGATCGCGATAACGACCAAACGTCGGATCCGGCGCGTAGCTGCGGGGCAATGAGACGTCGAAACCCTTGTCAGGAAACAAAGTTCTCTATCCGGCGCCCACAACGCTTGACACGGACTTGACAGAGCCCTTTACTTACATCTCGCATTGATGGACTAGACCTCCTATCTTTCGTCCCGAGTCGAGGTGGCCTTGGGGTGAGAGAAACGCGCGACGGGTGTTTTCCTGCTCGGCACCGGTCGGACGGACGTGTTGCCACCTCGACCACTCCGGGGCATCCGCTGCCCCCGGATCCGAGGAGTTACGTCCGTGCGAAGATCGCCCTGCCTTCGCCCGCTCTCAGCGGCCCTCATCACCGTCCTGCTGACCGCAGTCACCCAGATCGCGACGCCCCCGCCGGCGCGGGCCCTCGAGAACGGCCTGGCCCGCACGCCGCCCATGGGCTTCAACAACTGGAACACCACGCACTGCACCTCGACCTTCAACGAGGCGATGATCAAGTCCATTGCGGACATCTTCGTCTCGCGCGGTCTGAAGGACGTCGGCTATCAGTACGTGAACATCGACGACTGCTGGGCTCTGCCGCAACGCGACTCCCAGGGCAACCTCGTTCCGGACCCGGCCCGTTTTCCCAACGGCATCAAGGGACTCGCCGACTACGTCCACTCCAAAGGGCTCAAGTTCGGCATCTACACCAGCGCGGGTACCAAGACCTGCAACACGGCCGGGTTCCCCGGCGCGCTCGGGCACGAGTACTCCGACGCCCGGCTGTTCGCGTCGTGGGGAGTGGACTACCTCAAGTACGACAACTGCAACAACCAGGGTGTCGACGCCGTCCAGCGCTACACCACCATGCGCGACGCGCTGAAGGCGACCGGCCGGCCGATCGTCTACAGCATCTGCGAGTGGGGCCGGTCCGACCCCAAGGTGTGGACGTGGGGCGAGGACGTCGGCAACCTGTGGCGCACCACCGGCGACATCAGCGACAACTGGACGAGCATGATCGGCAAGGCGCAGGCGAACCGCGGCCTCGCCCAGTACGCCGGTCCGGGGCACTGGAACGACCCGGACATGCTCGAGGTCGGCAACGGCGGCATGACCGCCACCGAGTACCGCACGCACTTCAGCCTGTGGGCGATCATGTCCGCGCCCCTGCTGATCGGCGCCGACCTGCGCAAGGTGAACGATGACACGTTCACGATCCTGAAGAACACCGACGTGATCGCGGTGGACCAGGATCCGCTCGGCAGGCAGGGCACGGTCATCAGCAGTTCCAATGGACTCGTCGTCTACAGCAAGGTGCTGGCCAACGGTGACCGCGCGGTCGCGTTGTCGAACGAGACGACCGCGACCGCGACGATCGGCACGACCGCGTCGGCGATCGGCCTGGGCGGTTCGCCGCAGTACACGCTCAAGGACCTGTGGACCAAGAGCATCCGCACCACCACGGGTGCGATCAGCGCCTCGGTGCCGCCGCACGGCACGGTCCTGTATCGGGTCTCGCGGGCGGGTACGTCCAACCGTTACGAGGCCGAGCGCGGGACCATCTCGCAGGGTGTGGTCGAGTCCAACCACTCCGGGTTCTCCGGCACCGGGTTCGTCAACTACGCCAACGTCACCGGCTCCGCGGTGGAATGGACGGTGAACGCCGCCCAGGCCGGTCCCGCCACGCTGGTGTTCGACTACGCCAACGGCACCACGACCAACCGGCCGATGGACGTCACCGTCAACGGCGTCCTGGCCGCCGACGAGCTGTCGTTCCCCGGCAGCGGCGCCTGGAGCCTGTGGCGCACCAGCGTCGTCACGGTGAACCTGAACGCCGGCGCCAACCTGGTCCGGGCGGCCGCGACGACCGCCAACGGCGGTCCCAACCTGGACTACCTCGACGTGTCTGTCGCCACGGCACCGCCGCCCGCCACGGTGTACCAGGCGGAGAACGCCACGATCTCCCAGGGCGTGGTGGAGTCGAACCACACCGGCTACACCGGGACCGGGTTCGTCAACTACGACAACGTGATCGGCAGCTACGTCCAGTTCACCGTGAACGCGGCTGCGACGGGTCCGGCGACGGTGACGTTGCGCTATGCCAACGGCACCACCACGAACCGGCCGATGGACATCACTGTCAACGGCACCCTCGCCGCGGACGAACTCGGGTTCGCCGGAACGTCCACTTGGGACAACTGGCAGACCGCGACCCTCACGGTGAACCTCACCGCGGGCGCCAACACCATCCGGGCCACCGCCACCACCGTCAACGGTGGCCCGAACCTGGACCAGATCAGCATCGGTTGACCGGACGGCCACCCCACCGCCGCCAGGGGTGGCCTTCCTGACTATGCCCACCGGTTCCTGCCGGTGGCGCGATTCCCCATGGAAGGTGCGGCAATGGCTTCATCCCTGCGGCGTCGGCTGTTGACAACCCTGTGCGGCTCCCTGCTCCTCGCCGGTCTCACGCTGGCCCAGCCGACCGCCGCCGCGCAGGCGGCCTGGCAGCTGCGCTGGGCCCCGGAGGCGAGCACCGACGGCCTCGACGCCTTCGAGGGCGTCGAGGACGACCGGGCGAACTCGCATCCGGAAGGCCAGCCGCACATCTTCGTGCAGGACAACAACTTCCGCTTCAACATGCACATGGTGGACCGCGACTCGTCGACCGACCGGCAGCGCCAGGAGGTCAAGGGCATGCGGTCGCCCGCCGGTGGTGACTATCTGAGCCTGCTCAAGGGGCAGACCTGGCGGTTCACCCAGTCGATGTTCATCCCGAGCTCGCTGAAGGCGACCACCACCTTCACGCACATCATGCAGATGAAGATGCCCGGTACGGACACCGCGCCGATCGTCGTGATGTCCCTGCGGCGCTACAGCGGTGTGCCCAAGATCGAGCTGAAGGTCGTCGGGTCGAACACCCTGGTCGGCGCGGTCGACCTGGACCCGCTGCAGAACCGATGGGTCGACGTCGAGTTCGAGATGAAGATCGACGACGCGCCGAACGGCTGGGTGCGCTGGGTCGTGCGCAACGGCACGAGCACGGTCATCGACGCCTCGAAGTCCGGCGTCGACACGTGGCTGGACGACCGCGTGCGGCCGAAGTGGGGCATCTACCGTTCGCTCGGCGACACCTCCGGCTCGCTGCAGGACTGCTATCTGTTGCTGACCAACATGCGGGCATACCAGCTGACGTCGGCACCCTCGGCCGACTACCAGGCCGAGAACGCGACGATCTCGCAGGGCGTCGTGGAGTCCAACCACACCGGCTTCACCGGCACGGGATTCGTGAACTACGACAACGTGACCGGCAGCTATGTCGAGTTCACCGTGGACGCCGCCGCAGCGGGCTCGGCGACGCTGACGTTCCGATATTCCAACGGCACCACGACGAACCGGCCGATGGACATCACGGTCAACGGTGCTCTTGCCGTCGACGAGCTCGGATTCGCCGGAACGTCCACCTGGGACACCTGGCAGACCGTCACCAGAACCGTGGCGCTCAACGCAGGAACCAACAAGATCCGGGCGACCGCGACGACCGCCAACGGCGGACCCAACCTCGACAAGATCACCGTCAGCTGACAGGAGCGGGCCATGAGAAGGAAACGCACAGCGGCATTACTTGCGGTGGGCCTGGTCGCCGCCTTGTCGGCACCGGTGTCCGCGGCACCCGTCCGGTACGAGGCGGAGAGCGCGACGATCTCGCAGGGCGTGGCCGAGTCCAACCACACGGGCTTCAGCGGCAGCGGTTTCGTCAACTACGACAACGTGGTCGGCAGCTACGTCGAGTGGACGGTCGACGCCGCCACCGCGGGCACGGCGACGCTGACGTTCAGCTATGCCAATGGCACCACGACGGGCCGGCCGCTGGACATCACGGTCAACGGCACGCTCGTCTCGGACGAGTTGTCCTTCCCCGGCACGGGTTCCTGGGACACCTGGCAGTCCAAGTCGGTTCAGGCGGCGGTCAGGGCGGGCGCGAACACGATCCGGGCGACCGCGACGACCGTCAACGGCGGGCCGAACCTCGACTACCTCGCGGTCGAGGTCGCGGCGCCCACCAGTGACTACCAGGCCGAGACGGCGACGATCTCGCAGGGTGTGGTGGAGTCCAACCACACCGGCTTCACCGGGACCGGTTTCGTCAACTACGACAACGTGGTCGGCAGCTATGTCGAGTGGACGGTCGACGCCGCCGCGGCGGGCGCCGTGGGCCTGACCATCCGGTACTCCAACGGAACCACGACGAACCGGCCGATGGACATCACGGTGAACGGCACCCTCGTGCGCGACGAGATGGCGTTCGGCGGCACCACGACCTGGGACACGTGGGCGGACGCGACGTTCACCGCGACACTGAACGCGGGCACGAACAAGATCCGCGCGACGTCCACCACGATCAACGGTGGGCCGAACGTCGACCGCCTCCGCGCGGGCCTGTCGCCCGACACCCAGGTTCCGACCACGCCGGGACAGCCCAGCTGCAGCAACATCACCGAGAACAGCCTGACCCTGACGTGGGGAGCCTCGACGGACAACGTCGGCGTGGTCGCGTACGACATCTACCACGACGGCAACAAGCTCGGCGAGGCGCCGGGCAGCAGCACCACCAAGAACCTGACCGGCCTGACGCCCAACACGCAGTACCGGCTGTCGGTGTTCGCGCGTGACGCCGCGGGCAACGTGTCGCAGAGCAGCGCCCAGGCGATCTGCACGACCTCGCCCAGTTCGGACGTGGTGGCGCCCACCGCGCCGGCGAACCTGACGCAGTCGAGCGTCGGGTCGACCAGTGCGGGCCTGAGCTGGACGGCCTCCACCGACAACGTCGCCGTCACCGCGTACGACGTGCGCAGCGGTACCTCGGTCTACAAGACGGTCACCGGAAACCCGCCCGCCACCTCGACCACGGTGACCGGTCTGGCGTGCGACAGCCCGTACACCCTGCACGTCGTGGCGAGGGACGCCGCGGGCAACGTCTCGGCCCAGAGCAACTCGGTGTCGTTCCGGACGAGCCCGTGCACCACCGACGGCGGCGTTCCGTCCAGCATCACCACCATCACGACCGGACTGACCATTCCGTGGGGCACCTACTTCATGCCCGACGGTCAGACGGCACTGGTGACCGAACGCGACGACTTCCGCGTCTGGAAGGTCGCGCTCAACGGCACCAAGACCCAGGTCGGCTCCGTCCCGAACGTGGTGACCACCGACGGCGAGGGCGGTCTGCTCGGCGTCGCCGTCGACCCGAACTGGGCGAGCAACCACTACGTCTACTTCATGCACACGGCCTCGGAGGGCAACCGGATCGTCCGGATGACCTACAGCGGCACGTCGCTCAGCGGGTACACCACACTGGTCAGCGGGATCAAGAAGAACCGCTACCACAACGGCGGCCGGCTGGCGTTCGGTCCGGATGGCTACCTGTACGCGAGCACCGGTGACGCGCAGACCTCGAGCCTCGCCCAGGACAAGAGCTCGCTCAACGGCAAGATCCTGCGGATGACCACGACGGGTCAGCCCGCGCCGGGCAACCCGTTCGGCACGCTCGTCTACAGCTACGGGCACCGCAACCCGCAGGGCCTGGCGTTCGACCGCAACGGGCGGCTGTGGGAGGCGGAGTTCGGCAACAGCTCCTACGACGAGCTCAACCTGATCAAGCCGGGCCGCAACTACGGCTGGCCGACCTGTGAGGGCACGTGCTCGGTCACGGGCATGGAGAACCCGAAGAAGACGTGGTCGGTGAGCAGCGCGTCGCCCAGCGGCATCGCGATCGTCCGCAACGTCATCTACATGGGCGCGCTGCGCGGTGAGCGGCTGTGGCGGATCCCGATCAACGGTGACACCGAGAGCGTCGGCACGGCGACGGCGTACTACGTCGGCACGTACGGACGCCTGCGCACGGTCACCAAGGTGCCGGGCGCCGACCAGCTGTGGCTGAGCACGACCAACTGCGACAACAACGGTGGAGCCGCGGACGGCTCGGACAAGATCTTCCGGATCACCATCGCCTGACGCCCACGCTGGTCGTGAGTGCTTTCCGTCGCCATGGCGACGGAAAGCACTCACGACCCCGACCAGGAGGATCACTATGCTCAGGAGCATTTCTGTGCTCGTGGCGGGTTTGCTGGTCGCCCTGTGGGCGCCCGCCACGACCGTCTCGGCGGCTCCCGTCCGTTATGAGGCGGAGACCGCGACGATCTCGCAGGGCGTGGTGGAGGCCAACCACACCGGCTTCACCGGGACCGGTTTCGTCAACTACGACAACGTGATCGGCGGCTACGTCGAGTTCACGGTCAACGCCGCCGCGGCGGGGACGGCGACGCTGACGTTCCGGTATTCCAACGGCACCACGACGAACCGGCCGATGGACATCACCGCCAACGGTGCTCTTGCCGCGGACGAGCTCGCGTTCACCGGAACATCCACCTGGGACAGCTGGCAGACCAAGTCGATCCAGGTGGCGCTCAACACCGGCGCCAACAAGATCCGCGCCACGGCGACCACCGCCGCGGGCGGCCCCAATCTCGACCACGTGGACGTGGACGTCGCCGCGCCCAGCGCCGACTATCAGGCCGAAAGCGCCACGATCTCGCAAGGCGTCGTAGAGGCCAACCACACCGGCTATACCGGGACCGGGTTCGTCAACTACGACAACGTCATCGGCAGCTACGTCGAGTTCACCGTCGACTCGGCGGCAGCGGGCACGACGGCGTTGACGTTCCGGTATTCCAACGGCACCACGACGAACCGGCCGATGGACATCACGGTCAATGGTGCTCTGGTAGCCGATGAGCTCGCGTTCACCGGAACGTCCACTTGGGACAGCTGGCAGGCGAAGTCCGTTCAGGCGACCCTCAACGCCGGCACCAACAAGGTCCGCGCGACCGCGACGACCGCGAACGGCGGTCCCAACCTCGACAAGCTGACCCTGGGAGACCCGGCACCGCCATCAGCCGGCGCGATGGCGGCCGCGCCCTACGAGTACCTGGGCTGGGGCGACCCGCAGTCGCCCACCACCGTGATGTCCGCGACCGGGATCAAGTGGTTCACGCTCGCGTTCATCCTGTCCGACGGCACGTGCAATCCGGCCTGGGACGGCGCGCGGCCGCTCACCGGCGGCACGGACCAGTCCGCGATCAACGCGATCCGCGCGGCGGGCGGTGACGTCATCCCGTCGTTCGGCGGCTGGTCCGGCCGCAAGCTCGGCGAGTACTGCTCGTCGGCCTCGGCGCTGGCCGGCGCGTACCAGAAGGTGATCAACGCCTACCAGCTCAAGGCCATCGACATCGACATCGAGGACACCGAGTTCACCAACAACACGGTGCAGCAGCGCGTCATCGACGCACTGAAGATCGTCAAGACGAACAACCCCGGCATCAAGACCTATATCACCATGGGCACGGAGCAGACGGGTCCGAACTCGTGGGGCACCGGCCTGATCGGCAAGGGCGCCGCGTCCGGTCTGGCCAACGACGGCTGGGTGATCATGCCGTTCGACTTCGGCGGCGGCAGCACGAACATGGGCCCGCTGACGATCCAGGCGGCCGAGGGACTCAAGAGCAGGATCAAGACCGCCTACGGCTACAGCGACGACACGGCGTACCGGCACATGGGCATCTCGTCGATGAACGGCAAGACGGACGTCGCGGGTGAGGTGGTCCGGCTGCAGGACTTCCAGGCGATGTTGTCCTACGCGCAGCAGCACCACCTCGCGCGGTTCACGTTCTGGTCGGTCAACCGCGACCGGCCGTGCACGTCGGGTTCCGCCGGCGACTCGTGCAGCGGGATCTCCCAGCAGCCCTACGACTTCACGAAGATCATCGCCCAGTACGCGGGCTGAGGAGGGAGCGACGACATGAGACGAGCAGCACTGCCCCTGCTGGCCGCACTCGTGGCGTCGGTGGTGACGGCGGCTCCGGCCGCCGCCACCGCAACCGCGTACGAGGCGGAGAACGCGACGATCTCGCTGGGTGTCGTCGAGGCGAACCACACCGGCTTCACCGGGACCGGTTTCGTGAACTACGACAACATGGTCGGCGGCTACGTCGAGTTCACCGTGGAGGCGGCGGTTTCGGGCACGACGGCGTTGACGTTCCGTTACTCCAACGGTACGACGACGAACCGGCCGATGGACGTGAGCGTGAACGGGGCGCTCGCCGCGGACGAGCTCGCGTTCACCGGAACATCCACCTGGGACACCTGGCGGACGGCGTCCGTCCAGGTGCCGCTCAACGCGGGTACCAACAAGATCCGCGCCACCGCGACCACCGGCAACGGCGGCCCGAACCTGGACTCGCTGACCGTCGGTGCAGGCGGCGGGGGCACCGACTGGTCGGTCGCGGTGGTCGAGTCCACGATGCGCCGGTACCCGCCGGACACCCTCGGCGGCTGGTCGTACACGCGCGGCTTGTACCTCTACGGCCAGTACCTCGTCTACCAGCGCACGCACGATCCGCGATACCTGCGCTACATCAAGGACTGGGTGGACCGCTTCGTCGACAGCAGCGGCAACATCAGCCAGAGCTTCAACAACCTGGACAGCATGCTGTCCGGGCGGCTGCTGGTGATCCTGCACGCCGAGACCGGCCAGTCCCGCTACAAGATCGCCGCGGACAGGATCCGTACCCGCCTCAACACCTATCCCCGCACGTCCGACAAGGGGTTCTGGCACGCCACCAGCCGCGAGAACCAGCTGTGGGCCGACGGCGTGTTCATGGTGAGCCCGTTCCTGGTCGAGTACGGGCAACGGTTCGGCGACAGCACGTACGCGAACAACGAGGCGTCGAACCAGCTCGTGACCTACGCGAACCACCTGCGGCAGTCGACAGGTCTGCTCAGGCACGCCTACGACGAGGCGCGAGCGCAGACGTGGGCGGACCCGGTCACCGGTGTGGCGCCGGAGTACTGGTGCCGCGCGATCGGCTGGTTCAGCATGGCCACCATCGACGTGCTGGAGCACCTGCCGGCCGACCATCCCCGGCGGGCCCAGCTGGTGACCTACATCCGGGACCTCGTGAGCGCGTACGCGCGCTACCAGGATCCCGCTACCGGACGTTGGTTCCAGGTGGTGGACAAGGGCTCCCGCTCCGACAACTGGACCGAGACGTCGTGCTCCAGCATGTTCACCTTCGTCGCCTCCAGGGCGGTGGAACGCGGGTATGTCGACGCCGGCTACCGGGCGCTGGCGAGCTCCGGCTATCAGGGGGTGCTCGCCAAGGTGTCGCTGGGCGGCGACGGTCTCACGAACATCGCCGACATCTCCATCGGTACCAACGTCGGCGACTACAGCTACTACGTCAACCGCACCCGTGCGACGAACGACTTCCACGGGCTGGGCGCGTTTCTCATCATGAACGAGCAGTTGCTCAGGACGGGAGGCTGACCGGAGGTCACGGACGCACGTGCTGCTCGATGTCCTCGAAGATGTCGCAGTCGGTCTCGCGGACGACGGCAAGCGAACCAGGCGCACCAGTTCGTCTACAATGGACAATCGCCGTGGTGTGTGGGTCCGGTTCGCTTCAGCAGCCGGGTGGAGAGAACTTCGGTTGCGACGCCGCGTCCGATGGCAAAACCCGCCTGATCGCTGAACTCGAAGTGCTGTCCGCCGAACACGCGCGACCGGCCGGCCTCGGCAGCGGCGGCGGAGAAACCCGGGTACTTGCGCGCCTGGCCGCCCGGTGCGGTGTCCGTGGTGTGCGTGAAGCGAATGTCGTCCGCGCAGAAGAACCCGGCCAGCACGGCGGCCGCCGCGCCGCTGTAGGAGCTGTGTCCGGACGGGTATTCCGGTGTTCCGCCGGTGCTGCCCGCCCGCGGAGCCCAGCTCGGGTTCGGCTGCGTGAACGGGTTTCCGTCGGTGTCCGCCTCGCGGATCGCCGTCGCCGGACGCCAGTGACGGTAGTTGAACTTGGTCGCGACGGTGGTGACCGTGGTGTCGGCCAGCGTCATCGTCAGCAACGCCAGGAGGCGCGCCGAGGCCGGCAGCGACTGGCCATGGGACACGGTCAGTGCGATCTTGACCCACTCGCCGGCGGGCTGGTCGGTGCCGGCCGGCAAGGACCAGAACTGGAAGGTGGCGAGCTTGTCGGGGGCGGGTATCGCGGCGTCGCCGAGGAGCGCGACCTCGGCGAAGGCCGCGGCGTAGTCCAGGCTGTCCAAGGCAGGCGGCGGACCCGGTATGTACGCGGCGGGGTTGATGACGGCGAACGGGCGGACGTCGCGGTACTGCACGCCGGACCAATCGGCCCGGAATACACCGGGCCCTGAGCCGGCGGGCTGGCTTCGCACCGGAGTCGAGCCGTCGTCGGCGCGGGAGGTCACGACGCGCTGGGCGACCTCACCTCCCCACCGCACCCCGGCGTCGCGGTGCCGGCCGGGAGGTAGCCCGGCCAGGTCGGCACGCAGTTGCGTGTCGTAGACGGCGGTCCGGCCGGGGTCCAGCCGGACCAGCACGTCGTGTGCCGCCGCGACAGCCGCGGCGCGGGGATCGGCGCCGCGTGGGCCGGGGCCGGGTATCAGCGCGTGGGCGCGTGCCGGACCGGTGAGTCCGTTGACCGCGTCGTAGATGGCCACGTTGAGCATCGCGTATGTGCGGGCCGCGTCGGCGTCGGTGGCGCGGGTGACGCGCACCGCGGCCAACGCGAGCTCGTTCCACACCCGCACGCTGTCCGACCGTGGCTCGGCGTCCGCGGGTGCGCTCAGCCCGGTTCCGGCCAGACCGAGCACCAGGGCCAGGACGATCTTCCTCACGACCACGCCTCCAGAAATCGCGGTGGTCCTTATGGTGTCGTGGTTCCGGGAGCCCTGCGACGGCTGCTCGACGGCGACCTGGCTGGTACGAACGGCTCCATAAAACGGGGGACAAACGCAAGATCACGCTCGCGAATGTGCGTACTTTCCATGGCGGTCGCGGGATTCGTGTTCCCGAAATTCGGCATGACTTGCCGAGCCTTGTAAAGGAGTAGTCGCATGGAAACCCAGGAGATCAGCTCCCGTGTCGGCCGGCTGATCCGGCAGGTCGGATCGAAGGTCGAGGGGGAGCTGCCGTCGTCCGCGGAGTTCCGGGACCTCGGCCTGGACTCGATGGACGTGGTGGACCTCCTGAACAGCGTGGAGCACGAGTTCGGCATCGCGGTGCCGGACAGCGGGATTCCCGTGATCACGACCGTCGGGGCGCTCGTCGAGTTCGTGGAGACCGCTCTGTGATCACGGCCCGGACACCGGCGGCGGTTCTGTGCGGCGTCGGTGGATACGTGCCACCCAAGGTGGTCACCAACGACGATCTGGCGGCGCGGCTGGACACGTCCGACGAGTGGATCCGCAGCCGCGTCGGCATTCACCAGCGGCACGTGGTGGAACCGGGCACGGCGACCTCCGACCTCGCGGTACGCGCCGCCGAGGCGGCACTGCAGTCGGCGGGTACGCGGGACATCGACGTGGTCGTGCTGGCCACGACCACCCCGGATCACCCCTGCCCGGCGACGGCTCCGACCGTCGCACAGCGGCTCGGTCTCGGCTGCGTACCGGCGTTCGACGTCAGCGCCGTCTGCTCGGGCTTCGTCTACGGCCTGGCCGTCACGGCCGGCATGATCGCCTCCGGTCTCGCGAGGCACGTGTTGCTGATCGGCGCCGAGGCCTACACGACGATTCTCGATCCGTACGACCGGGCCACGGTCTCGGTGTTCGGCGATGGCGCGGGAGCCGTCGTGGTGCGTGCGGGGGAGCCCGGCGAACTCGGTGCCGTGCAAGCGTTCGACCTGGGCAGCGACGGCGGGCTAGCCGAGCTGATCATGACGAAGGGCGGCGGCGCGAGGCACCCGCGGCCGGACGCGGCGGACAGCTGGTTCGCGATGCAGGGCCAGGCGGTGTACCGGCACGCGGTACGGCGCATGGTCGGCTCGTCCCGAGCCGTTCTCGACGCGGTGGGCTGGAAGCCCCAGGACGTCGACCGTTTCGTCGGGCACCAGGCGAACCGCCGGATCCTCGACGCGGTCGCGCGGGAACTGGAGGTCGCGCCAGAAAGTGCGGTGATCAATATCGACCGGGTCGGCAACACTGCCGGGGCCTCGATTCCGCTGGCGCTGGCCGACGCCGTCGCGACGGGTGAGTTGCTTGCGGGGGACAAGGTGTTGCTCACGGCCTTCGGCGGCGGCGCGACCTGGGGTTCGTCGGCGTTGACCTGGCCCGCTTTGCGAGCCGCGTAGCCGGTTGTGCTGCCCTCGGCCGGCTCGTGCCGGTCGAGGGCCTCGTCGGGAGATCAGGCGTCGATGACGCGGGCGTCGAAGCGCCAGAGCTGGTCGGCGTGGCCGTGTGCGGTCCACTGCACGATCTTGGCGCCGTTCGCGGTGCTGCCGCCGCCCGAGACCGACGCGACCTTGCCGTTCTTGTGGCAGATCAGGTAGCCGTCCATCGGCTTCCACATCTGCTCGAACGCGCCGTTGCAGCTCCACTGGACGAGCTCGGCGCCGTTGTCGGGGCTGCCGCCACCGGACACCGAGAGGCACTTGCCGCTCTTGCGGTTCTTGAGCTGGTCGCCGACCCGGTACCAGAGCTGCTCGCCCTTGTCGTTGCACGTCCACTGGACGATCTTGGCGCCGTTGGCGGTGCTGCCGCCGCCCGCGACGGACATGCACTTGCCACTCTTCTGGTTGACCAGGTTGTAGTAGGTCGCCGCGGAGGCGGACGGGGTGATCGCGGCCGCGAGCGCGACACCGGCGACACCGACGAGAACCGTTCTGGCCATGCTGATCATCGTCGAACTCCCAGCTTCATGATCGGGCGGGTACCGACAAGCTAGGAGCCGACGCTGACAATGCGCTGACAGGTGACGCCGTTCACACCGGCAGCCGCAGCCAGTGCTGGCTGTGGTCGCCCGTGTCGGTCTGCGGTACGACCGCGGTACTGCCGTCGGGGTTTCGGCGAACGGCCATGACCTTGCCGCTGCGCACGTTGACCAGCTTCAGGTAGCCGCCACCCGCGTCGGCCACCCGCCAGCGCTGGTTCGGCGTGCCCCGGTCGGAGGACTGGATCACCGAAGCACCGTCGCGGATGTCCGCCACCAGCCGGGAGTTGACGTTGACCAGTGCGCCGTCGGACCGGAACTCCCAGTGCTGGTTGGGAGAGTGGCGGTCCGGCCACTCGATCAACCCGACGCCCTCGAGCTTCGAGGCGCCCGGGACGTCCAGCACCTTGCGGCTGGACCGGTTGACGAGCCGGTAGATGGACACGCGGGCGGGCGGGGTGAGCGTCGTCGACTGGCCTGGGCGCAGGGAGACGGTCTGGCTCCACGAGCCGAAGCGGACGGTGGTCCTGGTGCCGCCGACGCTGCGGATCGTGGCGCTGGTGACGTTGCCGCCGGCCCAGGTCAGGTCGACGGTGAAGCCGCCGCGCACGCCCAGACCCGTGGCGCTGCCGGTCATCCAGGCGTCTGGCAGGGCGGGCAGCAGCTCGACCACGCCGGGGCGGGAGTACACCAGCATCTCCAGCATCGCGGCGATGGCGCCGAAGTTCGCGTCGATCTGGAACACCGAACTGCTGCCACGGCTGTACATGTCGAAGAAGTTGATCGCGGTGCCGTTGCTGAAGTTCACCGACGGCCGCAGCACGTTGAGGAACGAGCGGTAGGCGTTGCCCGCGTGCTTGAGCCGCGCCCAGCACAGCGCCCGCCACGCGCACCCCCACCCGAAGCTGTCCATGCCGCGTGCCGTGAGCAGGTTGTGCACACCCGCCAGGAGGTCGGCGTCGCTGCGGTCTGCGGTGATGCGGTCGCCGGGGTGCAGGCCCACCAGCGGCGAGAGGTGCCGGTGAGTGGTTTCGCCCAGGTTGCCCGCGTTCATCCACTCTTCCAGCCAGCCGGTGCCCGCGTTGACGACCGGCAGGTGGAGTTTTGCTTGCAGGGCAGCGACTGTACGGGCGTAGGCGGCGTCGCGGCCCAGGGTCGCCGCGGCCTCGCGGTAGTGTTCGAACAACCCCCACACCAGTTCCTGGGCGTAGGTGATGCCCTTGGTGCCGGCCGGCCAGGGCCCGTGTTCCGGCGACCAGTCGTTGTCGTCGATCAGCACCTTGCGGCCGTTGACCGTGGTGGTGATCAGGCGTGCCTCCCAGAACTCGCACGCCCCCTTGAGCAACGGGTAGATCCGGTCCAGATAGGACTTGTCCCCGGTGAACTCGTAGTGCTCGAACAGCGAGGCGCACAGCCACGCGTTGCCCGCCGGGTTCCACCGCCAGCCCAGGCCGCCGTGGATGTTGGCCGATGTCGCGACCGTCCACCCCGCCACCTTGCCGGTGCTGTTGCGGAAGGCGTTGCGGCTGTCGTTGTAGCGGCGGGCGGTCAGGTCGGTCCACGACGGCAGCTGGGACAGGCAGTAGTCGGCCAGCGCGGTGACGGTCTCGCCCAGACCGGCCCGGTCGGCCGGCCAGTAGTTCATCTGGACGTTGATGTTGGTGTGGTAGTCGGACATCCACGCCGGGTTGTTGCGGTCCAGCCACAGGCCCTGCAGGTTGGTCGGCAGGCTGCCGCGCGAGCCGGTGATCGCCAGGTAGCGGCCGAACTGCAGGTAGCTCGCCTCCAGTTCCGGGTCCGCGATGCCCGAGGAGGCGCGGGCGGCGAGGCGGGCCGGAGTGTCCATGGCCCGTTGGGAACTCGTCGAAACGCCCAGGTCGACCGTGATCGCCCGGTGCAGCCGCCGATAGTCGGCGACGTGCGTGTCGAGCAGGGCGGTGGCGCCCGCCGCGAGCGCCGCCCTCGCCTTGGCCGCGGCCCGGGAACGCGGGTCCAGCGTCGGCTCGCGGTATCCGGTGGCGCGAGTGGGGGCGTAGTTGGTGCCGCCCGCCACGACGATCAGCACGTCCGCGCAGTCGGTGAACGCGATGGTCGAACCGCTCACCTCGACCACGCCCGAACCGGACGCGCCGGCGACCGCGCCGCACTTGAGCGTGTTGGAGAACGTGCCGCCGAACGAGATCGCGCCGCCGGCGCCGGTGGTCGTCTCGCCGTGGGTGCCGCTCAGCGACAACGACCCGGTGTAGCGGCCGCCGCCGCTCTGGGACAGGCGGATGACCAGCACGTCGTCGGGGTGGCTGACGTAGACGTCACGGCGGTAGGTGACACCTCCGACCTGGTAGCGCGCGCTGACGAAGCCGTTGCTCAGGTCGAGCTGCCTGCGGTAGCCGGTGGGTGAGGCGTGCGCCAGAACGTTCAGGACGATCTTGGCGAGCTGCTGGAACGAGCCGAATCCGGTCCCGTAGTCGAACTGGCCGTCCGCGCCGAGCGTGTCGTTGAGACCACCGGTCCACAGCGTCGCGTCCGTCAGGCAGAGCACGTCACGGCCGGGGTCGCCGGTGACCAGCGCGCCCAGCCTGCCGTTGCCGACCGGCAGACCCTCTTCCATGATCCGGGCCTCCGTGCCCGGCTTCCGGTACCAGAGCGTGACCGGGTCCGGGACGAGCGGACTCGACCGCGGCCGGACCACGTCGGCCGCGGCCGGGAAAACGGGTAAGCCCAGGAAGGCCGCTCCCATGACCGCACCGGCCTTGATGAAGCCCCGGCGGGTCGGGTGATCGGGCCAAGTCGCGGAATCGTCCATCACGCGCTCCTACTGTGCGGTCGCCCTTGACCAAACAGCGGGAAACATACGATGAATAGTCCCGATTGACAACCGACGAGCAGGGAATATGACCCTTCGTTCCCTAAGTCATCCGATGTATCGCTCGGTTTAACGAACGCGTCATGCTCGTCCTGGGCCCGCTGGCGGCGGACCGCGTTGGACGAGCTGATGCCGCCGGCGCCGTTCGTAGCGGGCGCCATCGTTCTGTTCACGGCGTTGGCACCTAGCCGGCCAGCCGCTGCCTGATGGACCTCAGGGCGGCTTCCGGATCGTCGGCGTCGAACCGGATCTCACGGGCGCGCACGGTTCCGCGGCCCTGAACCTGAACCGGCGTCTCGGGTTCCAGCGTCAACGTGAGCGCGGTGCCGTTCATCCCCGGCACCGCGACCACGTCGTCCTCGACGGCGACGAGCCCCTTGTACTTCTCGTGGGTCTCGCGGCGCGCGGCGTTGACGAAACCGACGTCGACCGAGGCGGCGGCCAGGTGGCCGTTGCGCAGCACGAGGCGTTCGAAGTCGATGTAGTGGGGCCGTGTGTGCAGGCCCGAGTAGTACCCGAACATCCAGATGACGCCGTAGATGGCGACGACCAGCAGGACGGTGCGCAGCCACGCCCACGGAACGACCAGCTCCACGAGCACGATCTCGAACGGCCCCAGGACCATCATCACGATGATGAACGTCTTCTGGGCGGACCCGTACCGGATCGGGGTGGCGTCCGCGGGCACGTCCTTGCGTCCGTGTACCAGCAGGATCATCGACATCAGGCCACCCAGCTCGCGGCGGAGCAATGTTCCGCCGCGCTTCGACATCGTCATGAGACGCCTTTCGTGGTTGTCCACCCCAGTGAATCGCCAAGACCCGCGCCCGTGCCCGGAGAATCGAACTGGTCATCGGCGTCGGCCTCGAGCCGTGATGCCTGCCGCCCGACTCGGTGTGACCATGGACGAGGTCCGTGAGCCCGAGCAACAGAGGTGCCCCATGTCCGCGGAGAACCTGGCCGAGACGTTCGTCGAGCTGGCGGACACCCTCGTCGCCGACTTCGACCCCGTCGAGTTCGCGCACCTGCTGGCGGACCGGTGCGTCGACACCCTGGGGGTCGACGCCGCCGGCATCCTCCTCGTCGACCACCGCGGCGAACTGCAGGTGCTCGGCGCGTCCAGCGAACGCGCCAGACTGCTCGAGCTCCTCGAGCTGCAACATCACAAGGGGCCGTGCATGGAGAGTTACCGCACTCAGCAGCGGGTGACCGCTGACGTCACGGAGGCGGCACGACGATGGCCGGAGTTCACGTCGGCGGCCGTGGCGGCGGGGTTCGGCGCGGTGCACGCCGTGCCGATGCGGCTGCGCGCGCAGGCCATCGGTGCGTTGAACCTGTTCACCGTCGCCGCGCGCCGGCTGGGCGAGTCGACGGTTCGGGTGGCGCAGGCCATGGCGGACGTCGCGACCATCGGCCTGCTTCAGGCGCGGATCATCAGTCACCAGGAGCTGCTCGCCGAGCAGTTGCAGAGAGCCCTGCAGAGCCGGGTGTTCATCGAACAGGCGAAGGGTGTGCTCGCCGAGCGACTGCACGTCGACGTGGACCAGGCGTTCGGGATACTCCGGCGCTACGCGAGAGGCCACAACCAGTACCTCAGCTCGGTCGCCGAAGCGGTCGTCGCCGGAACGATCGGCGTGGCCGCGCTGGCCGGCGCGGTGGACGGACCCGAGCCGCGGCGGTAGCCGGGACCAGGGTCGAACCCTCGATGCGGAGGGTTCGACGGTCGGGCCGGCTGGGATCGGATCGCTCGGCAGACTCCAGGTGAGCGCCACGGGCTGACTTCAGCCCCGGCTGCTCAACGGCCGTACGGCCGGCGGAGTGATGAAGTGAGCGGATGATCCGGCGTCGTGCCGTGTTCCCGTCCCCGGCCGCTCGGGGGGATCCGGCCGGTCTGGTTCGTCGAGGATCCTCGACCGGGCCGACTGTACGCGCATTTCGGAGTCTGTGCGGGATTCGGTGGAACCAGTTCCGTCATGTCCAAAAAGGACAAAGTGCTGCCTGGTAGTATCGGAGGAACCGAGAGCCCGTCGTGTGCCGGCGAACAAGCCGGCGCCGTTCCCGGCGCACGCCACAGCGGTCACCCAAGGCCGGGGACGGACCAACGACGTGAACCAGCTCAGCCTCGGCGTCATCTCGCGATCGCGCAAGGAGAACGAACGGCGGCTGCCGATTCACCCGCGGCACATCGAGCGGATAGCCGCGGACCTTCGCGAACGCATCTACCTCGAACATGGCTACGGCGAGCGCTTCGGCATGTCCGACGCGCAGGTCGCCGCTTCCGTGGCCGGAATGCGCTCCCGCGAGGAGCTCATCGCGGACTGCGACGTGATCCTGTTGCCCAAGCCCCTCGCGGAGGACCTCGCCGATCTGCGGGTCGGACAGGTGCTGTGGGGCTGGCCGCACTGTGTCCAGGACGAAAGCTCACCCAGACGGCCATCGAACGACGGCTGACGCTGATCGCGTTCGAGGCCATGAACCACTGGACGGCCGACGGTTCGTTCAGCCTGCACGTCTTCCACAAGAACAACGAGCTCGCCGGGTACTGCTCGGTGCTGCACGCCTTGCAGATCATCGGTTCGACCGGTGACTACGGCAGACGACTGCGCGCCGCCGTGCTCGGCTTCGGAGCGACCGCACGAGGCGCCGTGACGGCGCTCAACGCGCATGGGATCCACGACGTCAGCATCCTCACCAACCGCCGCGTCGCCGCTGTCAGTTCGCCCATCCACTCCGCGCGGATGGTCCACTTCGCGCACGACGACGAAAACCCGCGTCGGAGCCAGGCGTTCACCGACCACGGCGAGGTCCCGCTGGCGGAGTTCCTCGCCGGCTTCGACATCATTGTCAACTGCGTGCTGCAGGACACCAGGGCACCGCTGACCTTCCTCGTCGACGACGACCTCGCCACGCTGGCGCCCGGAACCCTCATCGTCGACGTCTCCTGTGACGCGGCAATGGGTTTCGGCTGGGCGCGACCGACGTCGTTCACGCATCCGGTTTTCCAGGTCGGCGACCACGTGTACTACTACGGCGTCGACCACAGCCCGTCCTACCTGTGGGACTCCGCCAGCTGGGAGATCAGCGAGGCCCTGCTGCCCCACCTCCGGCCGGTGCTCACGGGCGCCTGGGACGGCAGCGAGACCATCCGGCGGGCCATCGAGATTCGCGACGGAGTCGTCCAGAACCCCAACATCCTCTCGTTCCAGAACCGTTCATCGGAGTACCCGCATGGCAATCTCTGACCCAGGCTCCGCGGAGGGTGGCGCCCGCGCCGACGACACGTGCGCCGCGTGCGTTCATAGCTGGAGTGAGCACGACGCGCTCGGGGTGCGGTACTGCACGGCGACGACGACGTTCACGCTGGTCCGAGGCTGCATCTGCGGCGGCTGAGGAGCGTCGTGTAGGGTTGAGGTGTCTGGAGCACTCGCTCCAAGAGTTCCCGAGTCCCGCGTCGCGGTGATCCGTACGCCGGTGGACAGGGAGATCGGAAAACCATGTCACCACTTTTCAGTCATCCCGACACGCACGAACCGCACACCCCCGTCCCGGCACCGGACGCCGATGGCGAGCCGTCGTACCAGGGTTTGTTCCAGGAACCCTCCGGCGTCACCAACTCCGAGGAACGCTGACCGCAGGGTCGTCTATTGTGGACGGACTTGCGGCTGTGTCTTCTTCCTCGGTGTGCACGACCATCGACCTGTAGTGCATTGTGGACACACCGCTGGGCAGCACTACGCGCGTGCAGACGTTACTCACCGAATCGGTTTGATTCCGCGCTCGGACAAGAACATGTGGCTCGACTCGACACTCTTTCACCGGAGACGCTTTGATATCGCCGGTTCCGGGTCTACGCTGAGGTCACGTCGTCCCGCCTGGACCCCGCGGTTGCCCTGGTCTCGTGAGGAGATGTCAGTGAGCACCGTAAGCGACACCGCATGAACGCGGCTTGAAGTAACTCCACGTGGACGCACAACGGCATCTCGACACCATCGAGGCGGTCAACAAGATCGCCGAGCTCGACGGCGAACGGGCGGGTGTGCGCCATGTCTGTCTTGCCTGCGGGATAAGGACGAACGCCATCGGCGTGGCGGTCTATCTACTCGCCAGTGGCGGTGCCGCTCACCCGCTCGAGACGACCGGCCAGGTCGGCCAGGAGATCGCCGAGCTACAGCTCACGGTCGGGGAAGGGCCCCTGCGGGATGCGCTCCGGCACAACCAGCCGGTGCTCGTGCCGCATCTCGACGACTCCGCGAGCGCTGAACGCTGGCCCGTCTTCACCCCGGCCGCGATGGCGGCAGGCGTGGCCGCGGTGTTCGCGATCCCGTTGACCCTGGGGGCGATCTCGCTCGGCGTGCTGGAGATCTGCCGGGACACCGGCTGTGCGCTGGCACCGGACGAGCTCACCGACGTGTTGCTGTACGCGGATGTGGCGATCACGCTGATGCTGGACCAGCCAGGTATCGAGCCGGAGCAACGCTGGGGCTTGGTGAACCAGGCCGCGGGCATGGTGTCGGTGCAGCTGGGCACCGACATCGGTGAGGCGTTCATCCGGTTGCGCGCGCACTCCTACCTCACCGGTCGCCGCCTCTCCGAGGTGGCGACCGACGTGGTCGCGCGCGGACTGAGGTTCACCCCGAACGAGAAGTGGCGCTGATCCGGGCCAGCCGGGCCGGGTTGCTCCAGCGCACTTCGGACACCCACCCGAGCCGCTCGAAGATCCAGATGACTCTGGCCGAGATGTCGATCTGACCGCGCAGCACACCGTGCCGGGCGCAGGTGCGGTCGGCGTGATGCGAGTTGTGCCAGGACTCGCCCATCGACAGGATCGCCAGCGGCCAGAAGTTCGCGGCCTTGTCGCGCGAGACGAACGGCCGGTCGCCGATCATGTGGCAGATCGAGTTGATCGACCATGTCACGTGGTGCAGGAACGACACCCGCACCAGGCCCGCCCAGAAGAAGGCGGTGAGAGCGCCCCACCACGACCACGAGATCAGGCCACCCAGAGCTGTGGGCAACCCGATGCTGACGGCGATCCACAACGGGAACAGCCGGTCGATCACCCGGATGTCGCGATCGGCCAGCAGGTCGGGGGCGAACCGTTCCTCGTTGGTGCTGACCCGTTCGAACAGCCACCCCATGTGGGCGTGCCAGAAGCCCTTGGCCAACGCCAGCGGACCGGTGCCGAACAGCCACGGCGAGTGCGGGTCGCCCTGGCGATCGGAGAAGGCGTGGTGTCGCCGGTGGTCGGCGACCCACCCGATCACCGGGCCCTGTGCGGCCAGGCCGCCGGCCACCGCCAACGCGATGCGCATGGCGCGTTTCGCCTTGAACGCACGATGGGTGAAGTACCGGTGGTAACCGACCGTCACGCCGAGGCAGGCCACCACGTAGAAGACGGCGGCCAGGATCAGATCGGTCCAGCCCAGCCCCCAGCCCCAGGCGATCGGCACCGCCGCGACCAGCGCGGCGAACGGGATCAGCACGAAGACCTTGACCAGGACCTGGTCGCGTATCGACCGGCCGGGAACGATCAGCGGCTTCGGCTCGGCGCCAGGGATCGTCGTGGTGGCAGGACTGTAATCGAGACGTGCCATGGAATGATCCCTCGCTCGGCTGCAGTCAGCCGGGGTCCAGGGCACGTGCCTCGAACACTACGCCGTTCGCGTCACTCTGGGAACCGGCGTCAGAGCACGCGAACCGAGTTGGCCTGCGGGCCCTTCTGGCCCGCACCGACCTCGAACTCGACCCGCAGGCCGTCGGCGAGTCCCTTGAAGTCGTAGTCCTGGATCTGCGAGTGGTGCACGAACAGGTCCGCTCCACCGTCCTGTGGGGCGATGAAGCCGTACCCCTTGGCACCGCTGAACCACTTGACGATTCCCTGCGTCACTGGGCGCTCCTCCTGCTGGGGGCCGGATGCGTACGGCGCAGCCGGGTCTGAACAGTCCACAGTGGATCACCGTCTCCGTGCGTGCTCAGGTTCGGCGAGACCGAGCATGCGCAACAGCTCGTGGCAGTCGAGTGAGTCCCGCGAGTGGCCCGCCACCGTGAGGGCGGCTCGGGACCGCGTGACGGCTTCGGCCCGGTCGGCCGCGGCTCGCGCCTCCGCGAAACCGCTGGGACTTGCGACTGACGATGTGAACAGACCATCCGGTGGCAAACGGGTGCCCCCGTCCCCGGCCAATGATGAATCCTGGCCGGATTGGTCGGGTACCGCGCCGGCCGAATGCCGGCAGCTCGCGTCCCAACGCAGCCGACAGTACTTCATCGGCGCGACTGACGGGCGTGCGGCCCGAAAGTGTCTACTATGGTCTGTTCACGAAATGGTGACGTGTGACACCTCCGGGAACCGATTGAGCGCCTCCCGCGTTGTAGGGGTTGGTCGTCAATCTTGGGTCCGTGGTTCCACACACTTCGGGAACGATGTTGCGGACGTTTTCTCACTTTGCCCTGTCAGGCCGAGCCGGAGAAGTCGTCGTCTGAAAACCGGCCGGGGGTGCCGTGTGTTGCGGCGCCTGTACCAAGGCTCTGACAAGGAGAGAACATGATCCAGGGAACCGTCAAGTGGTTCAACGCCGAGAAGGGCTTCGGCTTCATCGCCCAGGAGGGCGGCCCTGACGTCTTCGTGCACCACTCGGAGATCGACAGCTCGGGCTTCCGCAGCCTGGAGGAGAACCAGCGCGTCGAGTTCGAGGTGAAGCAGGGCCCCAAGGGTCCGCAGGCCGTCGGCGTTCGCGCCGTCTGATCTCCATCCACTCACAGAGCGGGGCCCGTCGGGCCCCGCTCTGCGTGTTCCACCGCTGGTTCAGCGGTTCGAGTTCGGAAACCTGCCGCCGCGGCTACCCAGAGCGACGAGTTCGGTGTACTGGTCCTGCCACGACCGCTCCGTGGCGAGCAGGTCGGCCAGCCGCTGCACCCAGCCCACGTCGAGCGGCGGGTCCGCGGCATCCAGGTGCTGCCTGGTCTCATCGCGGGCCTTGAGCCACTCGGCCAGCGTGGTTTCGAGGACTGGTCCTTCCGCGTCTTGCGGCATACTCAGACCGTACCGCGTGGCGTTACCAGCCGCCCTCGAAGAGGGCCAGGAGAGCGGGCGCCGAGTGCGCCGCGGTGATCGTGTTCGCCACGACGACAACGATCAGGGCCGCCGAGAGCAACGTCGTGAGCACACCGAAGCCCCACACGCGCCTCTTCCACGACCACACGCTCAGGCCGGCGAAGACGACCGCCACGACCCCGGCGATGACGGCCATCGCCCAGTGATACCGGGCGAAGTCGTCGACCAACACGTCCAGGACGGGCGTGTGGTCGCCCGCGGCCAGTCGCCGCCTGACCTCGTTGAGCGTGTCGGCGAGCTCCGGGCCGGCGCCCTGAAGCATCGGCAACAACGAGGACAGGGGCGCGACCATCCCCTGGACGTTGGCCATCAACGCCGCCAACGACAACAGCCCGAGCAGCGTGACGAGAACGACGGCCACGCGAGACGTGACTTGCCGGAGCAGAACGCCGAGCACGATCACCAGCAGCGCCGCGATGACGGCCTTGACCACGTGGTAGCGGAACCAGTAGTCGACGACGCCGTCCAAGCCCGCACCGGAACTCCAGTATCCGACGAACCCCTTGCGGAAGACCTCAGCCAGGTTGTCCTGACCGAGGTCGCCCGCCACCATGCCGGGAACGAAGACGAAAGCCACGGCCAGGAGCACCAGTGCGATGGCTGAAGATCGCGATGTCATGCCCGCGACTATTCCGCCTGGGCGGTCGGTGCTTCAGCTGTTGTTCCGGTGATCGGTGAGGAACGCCTCCAGCTGGGCCACGACGAACGCGTGGTCCTCGACCTCCGGCAGACCGGACACCCCGACGGTGCCCACCGGCCCGGTGCCGCGCACGATCACCGGGAACACCCCGCCGTACGCGGCGTACAGGTCGGGGTCCAGCCGGGACCGCTCCTCGAACGTGCTGCCGCGCGCCCGGAATCGCTCGCCGACGTAGAACGAGCTGTGACCGTAGCGGTCCACCACCCGGCTTTTGCGCTCGATCCACGCGTCGTTGTCCGCGGACGTGCCGGGCAGCGCCGCGTGGAAGAGACGTTGCCCGTTGCGGCGCACGGAGATCGTGACAGCCAGGCCCTGAGCCTGGGCGGCGGCCAGCAGGAACTGGCCCAGTGCCAGGGCCGTCGAGTTGGAGAACGACGCGAACTGGAGGCGTTCTTCCTGTTCCGCCAACGTGGCCAGCAGGTTCGACATCAGTACCTCGGCAGGCTCGGGTCGACCCGGTCCGCCCAGGCCAGGATGCCGCCGCCCAGATGCACGGCGTCCGGGTGCCCGTGCTTCTTGACCACGGCCAGTGCCTCGGCCGAGCGGATACCCATGCGGCAGAACAGGACCACCTTGCGATCCTGAGGCAACGACAGCGCCGCGTCGCCTTCGAGGAACTCCTTCTTCGGCATCAGGACTGAGCCCGGCAGGTCGGCGAACGCGTGTTCGTCCGCCTCGCGCACGTCCACCAGCAACAACGGAACCTCGTTGTCCAGCATGACTTTCAGCTCTTCGGCGGAGATCGTCGACTCCCGCGCCGCGTCGGCGGCCGCGGGGGAGAGCAGGCCGAAGAAGGGCTCGGCCGCGGTCAGCTTGCCGGGGCGGACGTGGGGAGTCCGGTCCAAAGGAACCACTGAGGTGTGGGCGCTCATCGCGTCGTAGGTCATCAGCCGGCCCACGAGGGGCTCGCCGGTGCCGGTCAGCAGCTTGATCGTCTCGGTCGCCATCACCGCGGAAAGCCAGCCGCCCAACGCCTTCAGCGCGCCGGCCATGCCGCGGAAGTACGGCGACGGCATCGGCTGCAGGTCGCGGAACGTGGGGCCGTGCTGCTCCCAGAACACGCTGACCCGGCCCTGCGCCGCCTCCATGCCCGCCCACACGAACGGCTTGCCCAGGCGTGCACACGCGTCGTCGACCAGACAGCACATCGCGGGGTCCTCGCCGGCGTAGAGCACGACGTCATAGTCCGAGATGAGCTCGAGCGCGTTGTCCGCGGACAGGCGGCTCTCGTACGCGGTGATGGTCAGCGACGGGTGAACCCCTTGCAGCGTCGAGGTCCACGCCGCGGCGCGCGTGCCGGTGTAGCCCGGCAGTCCGGCGTACTGGTCCCACGGGTGCAGGGGAGAGCCGTCGACGATGCCGAGGCGGCCGACACCCGCGTCGGCCAGGTGGGTCAGGGCCGGGGCGCCGATCTCGTCCGCGCCGACCACCAGCACGCTGCCCGCGCGCAGGCGGCGCTGGCCGGCCGCACCGACCTCCACCAGGATCAGCTGGTGGGCATGAGCGCGCACGTAGTCGTCGCCGAGGTCGTCGGCCGGGCTCACGAGCGGCGGGAAAGGCATTTCACACTCCTTGTCGGACAGGTGTCTCGTGCAGCCAGGAGACGGTGTCGAAGAGGTCCTCTGTGGACAGTTCGCGAAGCATGGCGTCGCGCGCGGTCGCGCGGGCGCCCGCGGGGTGGTAGAGCTCGTCGCCCATCCAGCGCGCGGCGAGCTGCGCGCGGGCGGTGCGGTCGCGGCGTGCGGCCGTGAACGTCTCGAACGCCGGGGCGATCTCGGAACCGCTGCCCAGGAAACCGGCCAGCGCCACCGAGTCCTCCAGGGCCAGGCACGCGCCCTGTGCGGCGTACTGCAGCATCGGGTGGGCCGCGTCGCCGATCAGCACCACGCGGCCGTCGGCCCAGCGCTGGACGGGGTCGCGGTCGCACAGCACCCAGGTCCGCCAGTCGCGGCCCAGCCGGAGCAGTTCACACGCGGTGCGCGCCAGACCGGGGAACCCGTTGAGCACGACGTCCCGGTCGACGGGATCCCCGGACACCGCCACCGAAGCGCCGTCGTTGCGGGTGATCGCCATGTTCAGCTCGCGGCCGCCCGCGATCGGGTAGTGCACGAAGTGCCAGTCCGGACCGGCCCACAGGCACACCGAGTTCCAGCGCAGGTGCGCGGGCACCGAGTCCATCGGCACCACCGATCGGAAGATCGTGTGGCCGGAGACGCGCGGGGCACCGTCGCCGACCAGCTGCCGCCGGATCGCGGAACGGATGCCGTCGGCGCCGATCAGGCCGTCCGCCGTCAGCCGCTCGCCGGAACGCAACATGCACTCCACCAAGGACGCCGTCTGCGTGTAGCTGACGACCTCACTGCCCGAACGCAGCTCGATGCCGGGATGTTCGCGGCACGCCCGCAGCAGTGGCGCGTAGAGGTCCGCCCGATGCACGACCGCGTACGGGTTGCCGAACCGCCGCCGGTACTCCTCGCCCAGCGGCAGCGCGACGAGCGTCGCGCCGGAGAGACCGTCGAACAGGCGCAGCGCGTCCACGTGCACGGCGCTCGCCCGCACCTCGGCACCGACGCCGAGCTGGTCGAGCGCGTGGAAGGCGTTGGGGGCCAACTGGATTCCGGCGCCGAGCTCGGCGAACTCCGCGTTGCGT
This sequence comes from Lentzea sp. NBRC 105346, assembly GCF_030269605.1. Taxonomy (GTDB): domain Bacteria; phylum Actinomycetota; class Actinomycetes; order Mycobacteriales; family Pseudonocardiaceae; genus Lentzea. The sequence continues at coordinate 776,894 of NZ_BSTQ01000002.1, read as the reverse complement.
TCCAGCACCCGCACGGTGTGCCCGTTGCGAGCGATGCCCAACGCCACCGCGAGCCCGCTGATCCCACCGCCGGCTACCACGAACTCGGACACCGGTCCACCTCCAGCAACGACGTCACCAGCTCGCTCAGCACGTCCAGGCCGTGCGGGCTGAGCACCGATTCCATGTGAAACTGCGTGGAGCGGAACCCCGGCCCGTGCAGCCCGTGCACCTCACCGGTCAGCGGATCCCGGCTCACCGCGACCTTCTCCACCACGCCGGGGCACGCCACCTCGTCGCTCGGGCTGTGCAGCGCGAAGGTGTTGTAGAACCCCATTCCGACCCGCCGGCCGAAGAAGTCGATCTCGTGCTGCACGCCCTGGTTCGGGCTCTCGCGGCGCATCGTCTCGAAGCCGAGCAGACCGCCGAGCACCTGGTGGCTCAGGCACACCGCGAGGAACGGCGTGGCGGTGTCGAGCAACGAGCGCATGTGCGCGCGCAGCGCCGCGATCTTCGGATGATCGATAGCACGCGGATCACCGGGACCCGGCCCCATCACGACGAGATCGTGCCCGGCGGGGCACGCGTCGGCATACGAGGCCACCTCGACCTCGAGTCCCAGCGCACGCAGCTGGTGGCCGAGCATCGAGGTGAACGTGTCCTCCGCGTCGACGACCAGCGTCCGCTTGCCCGCGAGCGCGGGCACCACGAGCTCGTCGGGTGCCGGGCGGTCCAGCCAGAACCGCGCCAGGTCGCTGTTGCGCGCGGTCAGTTCGGCGCGCACGTCCGGATGGTCGCCGAACCTGTGCGCGGAGACCGGCCCGCCGGACGGTGTGTCCTCCACGCCGAGAGCGCGCAGCATTCCCCTTGCCTTGGCCCGGGTTTCGGCCACCTCGGACGCGGGATCGGAGTCGCGGACCAGCGTCGCGCCCACCGAGATGGCAAGCCGGTCACCGGTGATCTCGGCCGTGCGCAACAGGATCGCGGAGTCGAGCGACCGCCCGCCGTTGACGTCGTGGCTGATCAGTGCGGCGACCCCGCTGTAGTACCCGCGGCCGTGCGGCTCGTACTCGCGGATCACCCGGCAGGCGCTCTCCACCGGGCTGCCCGTCACGGTGGGCGCGAACATCGTCTCGCGCAGGATGTCCCGGACGTCCATGGTGGTCCGGCCCTCGATGAGGTACTCGGTGTGCGCGAGGGTGGCCATCTCCTTGAGGAACGGCCCCACCGCGCGGCCGCCCCGCTCGGTGATGCGGCCCATCATCTTCAGTTCCTCGTCGAGCACCATGTAGAGCTCGCCGGTTTCCTTGGCGTCACGCAGGAACGCCATCAGGTCGCTGAGCTTCGGGCCCTCCGCCGCATAGCGGAACGTGCCGCTGATCGGGTTCATCAGCGCGGTCGAGTCGAACAGGCTGACGTGCCGCTCCGGCGTAGCGCCGACGAACGTCCGCTCGCCGGTGTGCACGACGAACGTCCAGTAGGCGCCGCGTTCCCCGGCCAGCAGCCGGCTGAACAGCCCGGCCGCGGTGCGCGGGGTGAAGGCGGTGACGTCGGCGGTGAACGCGCGCTTGATCACGAAGTTCGCACCGGCGCCGTGGCCGATCTCGGCCGCCAGCACGCGGTCGACGATCTCCGCGTACTCCTCGTCGGCGGGCTCGAAACCGCCGCCGGACAACGTGATCGGCGTGGCCGGGATGATCCGCTGTGCGTCGGCCACGGAACAGGTCATCTGCTCGCGCACGGTCAGCCCGAGCAGCGGCGCGCCGTCGTCGTGGCACTCGAACCCGCGTTCGCCGATCTGCCGGTAGGGGACCAGCGCGAACAGCTCGTGCCGCGGCTGCCCGGCCACCGGCTCGGGCAGCGGCAGGTCGGCCAGCGTGGCGTACTCGGCCACGTCGCCGGTCAGCAGCTCGACCCGGTCACCGACCGCCTCCGGCCGGTGCAGCAGCACGAACGGGCCCGGTTCGGCGTACAGGACACGGGCCAGCAGCGAGGTGAACTCCGCGGTCATGTCGCCACCATCCGGTCCACAGAGGACAGGATCGCGCTCGTGGTCAGCACGACCGCACACCGGGCGGCGGCGTAGTCCAGTGCCAGGCGGTGGTACTCCGGCGTGAAGTCCGCGGTCGCGTCCGCCACGAAGAACGTCTCGATGTCGTTGGTGAACGCGTCGACCGCCGTCATCAGGCAGCCGACGTGCGCGTAGACCCCGCAGATGATCAGCTGGTCACGGCCGAGGGTGCGCAGGTAGTCGAGCAGCCCGTTGTTGAAGAACGCGCTGTAGCGCCACTTCGTGAACAGCGCGCTGTCCGCGTCCGGCGCCAGCTCGTCGATCACCTCGCGGTCCTCCGGCGTGGTGGTCATGCCCGGACCCCAGATGTCCTTGAGCAGTCCGCGCTGCTCCGGGGTCATGCCGCCGGGCTGCGCGGTGTAGGCGACCGGGATGCCGAGCGCACGGGCGCGGTCCACCAGCGCCGCGCAGTTCGCGACCAGCTCGCGTGCCTGGACGGGCGCGAACGGGCGCACGAAGTAGCGCTGCATGTCGTGCACGAGCAGCACGGCCCGGCCGGGGTCGGGTGCCCAGGCCGGCGTGCTCGCCGGCAGGTCGTCCTGCAGCGGCATCGGATAGGGCGTGATGGGGGGAATGCCCACGGTCGTGTCCTCTCGTGCGGTGCTCATCGGCCGAGCGCCGCGCCACCGTCGACGTACAGGTCGTGCATGGTGATGTGGGAAGCGTTGTCGGACAACAGGAACAGCACGGCGTTCGCGATGTCGGCCGGGGTCGCGAACTTGCCGAGCGGGATGCCGACCCGGTACTCGGGCAGCGACCCGCGCAGCGAGCTCGCCGGACCGGTCTCGTCGTGCCACAGCTGGTGCAGCATGGGAGTGTCCGTGGATCCGGGGGCGACCACGTTGCAGCGGATGCCGTGTTCGGCGAGCTCCAGCCCGAGGTTCTTGGTGAACGCCGTCGCGGCCGCCTTGGACGCGCCGTACGCGGCCATGTGCATCCGCGGCACGCTCGCCGCGTTGGACGCCACGGTGACGATCGCGCCTGAACGGCGCGGCACCATCCTGCGTGCTACCGCGGTCGAGAAGTGGAAGACGCCGTCGACGTTGACGGAGAACGTCTTCGCCCAGTCCTCGGCGGTCAGCGACAGCGCCTTCGCGGCACGCAGCACGCCCGCGCCGTTGACCAGGAAAGAGATCGGTCCGAGCGTCTGCTCCACTTGGTCCACAATGGACTCAACCGCCTCGGCGGACGCGACGTCGGCGGCGAAGCCGGTGACCGAGCCGGCCTTGCGCTCCAGCGCCCGCAGCGGCTCGTCGTGCACGTCGACCGCGGCCACGGTCGCGCCGCTCTCGGCCAGGGCGAGCGTCAGTGCCTCGCCGATGCCCCCGGCCGCACCGGTCACGATGCCGATCTTGCCGGAGAAGTCGTTGGCTGCCAAGGAAATCCTCCAGGAATCTGTCAGGCCCACCAGGTGGACACGACTTCGACCGCCTGACGCAGGTCGAGTCGAGGGTCGCACAAGGTCAGGTAGGGATCTCCTGGTTGATCACCGGAGCGCCACACGCATTCGGCCACGGCGCTCGGTGTCGCCTCGAGGTGCACCCCACCGGCGACGGCACCCTCGGCGAGCATCGAGTCCTGGAATCCCGCCAGTTCCCGCACCAGCGTCTCAACAGCCCTCGTCTTGCGGCCGGACACGGCACGCACGGTGTTGCCGTGCATGGGATCGCACAGCCAGACCACCGGATGCCCCGCCTCGCGAACCGCGCGCACCAGCTGCGGCAGCACCCGGCTCACCGCGTCCGCGCCGAGGCGCGCGATCAACGTCAGCCTGCCGGGCTCACGGTCCGGGTCGAGCAGCTCGCACAACCGCACCAGCTCGTCCGGCGTCATCGAGGGCCCGACCTTGCACGCCACCGGGTTCACCACGGACGCGAGCAGCCGCACGTGCGCGCCGTCGAGCGCGCGGGTCCGTTCGCCGACCCACGGGAAGTGCGTCGAGGCCAGCAGCAGTTCCCCGGCCGGGGTCCGGCGCAGCAACGGCACCTCGTAGTCCAGGAGCAGCGCTTCGTGGCTCGTCCACACCGGTTCCGTGCGGCCGAGCTCGGCCAGCCCGTTCAGCACCGAGGCCGACAGGTGGTAGCCGGCCATGAGGCGCAACGGATCCGGCATGCGCTCACCCGGCACGGGCTCCGGCCCGTTCACCATCGGCCCGCGGTAGGAAGGCAGCTCCAGATCGCCGACGCGCTCGGTCGCCTCCGTCCGCGGCTTCGCGAACTGCCCGGCGAGCCGGCCGATCCGCAGCACGGGCCTACCAGTGTTCGCATGCAACACACCCGCGAGTGCGTCGAGCATCACAGCCTTGCGTCGCACGTCTTCCGCGCCGCACTCGGCGGGATCCTCGGCGCAGTCGCCCGCTTGGACGACGCGCATGCGCCCGGCTGCGACCTCACCGATCTGCCTGCGCAGCAACGCGACCGCGTCGTGGTCCACCAGACCTGGCAGGCCGGCCAGATCCGCCCTGATCTGATGACGTAACCAGCTGTTGCTCCACTGTGGCTGTTGCGCCGCGGGAAGCGTGAACCAGCCGTCGATGGCGGGCTGTTCCGCCACAAGATCGGACATCGAGACCCGCCTCCCAAATGGTTTTTCCACCCACACGACCGATCTGACTTTCCCAGAGCCGAGCGCATCCGGGTAGATCCGGAACGTGGCCACCGGCGGTCGTGGCCACCGGCGGACACGCCTTTCGCAGGTCAGGAGAACTATGTTGGGGGAGAACAAAGAATGGGGACTCACATGCGCACCGACGTGCTGATCACCGGCGCGGGCACCGTTGGCCTGTGCACCGCGTTGATGCTGGCCAGGCAGGGTGTTTCGGCGCTGGCCATCGACCGCGCCGCCGCCCCGCCCGTGCACCCGCGGGCCATGGGCATCGGTCCGCGCACAGTGGAGTTGTTGCGGGAACTTGAAATAGTCGATGTCGTCGACGCCGCCTGCATGGACATGACTGGCAGCAACCTGCAGATGTTCTCGGCGCCCACACTGGCCGAGGCCGATTTGGACGCGCTGGCCGCGGCCGCTCCGCCGCGCACCGCGGAGTTCGACCAATTGACACCGCGGGCTTTGCGCGGCACGTGCCCGCAACACGAGCTCGACACCGCGCTGCTGGCCGCGGGCGCTCCGGCCGAGTTCGGCGCGGAACTGTTGTCCTACCAACAGGATGACGCCGGAGTGACCGCGATGTTACGAGACGGACGCGAGGTGCGGGCACGGTACCTCGTCGGTGCGGACGGCGCCCGCAGCACGGTACGCGCGGCGGCCGGAATCGGCACGACCGGGCCGGGCGCTTTGGGACAGCCGCTGGTGAGCGTGTTGTTCCACGCCGATCTGAGCGATCTCACCGGCGGTCACACCTTCATCGTCTGCGACATCACCACTCCTGAGGCTCCCGGCGGACTGCTCCCGGTGGACGGCCACTTCAAGTGGATCTACCACTTTCGTTACGACCCGGCCGCCGATAGCTTCGAGGACTTCACGACGCAGCGCATCGAGGAGCGTATCCGTGCTGCCACAGGGAAGTCTCAATTGGAGTTGGAGATCGTCAGCGTGTTGCCGTGGCAGGCACGCGGTGCGGTGGCGACCGCGTTCCGGTCCGGGCGGGTGTTCCTGGCCGGCGACGCGGCGCATGTCATTCCACCGGTCGGCGCGTTCGGCATGAACACCGGTGTCGCGGACGGACACAACCTGGCATGGAAACTGGCGGCGGTGCTTGACGGAAGCGCCGGACCTGGCTTGCTGGACACCTATGAAGCGGAACGCCGTCCGGTCGCGTTGACCGCGATGGAGCAGGCGATGGCCCGGCTGGCCGATCCGAGCCTGCACTGGGCACGCGGGCCGGAGGGGGCCGAACGGCGGGCCGCGGCCGGTGTCCTCAACGCCCCGGTGGTGCACTTGGGTTATCGCTACGACTCCGGCGCGGTTATCGGTCCGGAGCCGGTGCTTCCGTCCACAGAGGATGTGGAGCTGGACCTCGACGGCGCGCCCGGTTCGCGGTTGCCGCACGCGTGGCTCGCCGATGGCCGGTCGACGCTGGATCTCGTGCGGGGTCGGTTCACGGTGCTGGCCGGGCCTGATGGTGAGCAGTGGCTTAAAGAACTGCCCGAGGTGGACGGCCACGTGATCGAGGATCGGGCTTGGCTGCGCCGGGCCGGGATCGGGGAATCCGGCGCATTGCTGGTGCGGCCGGACGGGTTCGTAGGCTGGCGTGCGACCCAGGCGGGCGAGCCGGGGGCGCTCACTGAGGCCTACCGGCGGATTCTGCACAGGTCGTGAGTGGTTTCCGTTGCTGTGGCGACGGAAACCACTCACGACCCGCCTCAGCTCATCCAGGTGGCCATGAAGTTGTCCTGCCTGGAGATGTCCATCATCTCCAGGCGGACACCCAGGCTCGGCACCGGGTGATAGCTGTACAGCCGGCCGTACGCGCAGCCGCTGAAGTCGGCCGGAAACCCTTCCTCCGTCAGGCGTTGCGCGCTTTCCTCAACCGAGTCGGCCCAGTAGCCGATGTGGTCGCAGCGCGCGCCGAGCGTCGAGTCCCACGGACTGCCCGCCGGCCCCTCGATCAGCTCGAACGCGGGGAACCCGGAGCGGGAGAAAGCCATCCGGTACTGCCACGGCCCCAGCTCGTCGTCCTTCACCGCACCCCACTCGACCCCGACGGTCCGGGTGAGGTCGGCCATCGCCGCCTCGATGTCCGGGACGACGAAACAGATGTGGTAGAACGGGTTCACGCCAGCTTCTCCACTACGCTCAGCACCTCGGCGGGCGATGGCATGGCCGCGATCTCCTGCGAGATGTCGACGGAACGTTGCGCGTAGGACGGCGTGGTCAGCAACTCCTCGCACGCCGCCGCGATCGCGTCCGGGGTGTCCTCGCCCTCACGCAGCATCTTCGCCGCGCCATAGGCGGCCAGTCGCTCCGAAGGGCCGATCAGCTTGGGCATGTTGGGGATCAGCAGCTGCGGCACCGCACAGGCCATGCCGGTCAACGCCGTCCCGCCGCCCGCGTGGTGCACCAGCAGGTCGCAGCTGGGGGTGACGACGTCCAGCGGCAGCCATCCGGCCCGCACGCCGAGCCGCTCGGTCAGCTGCGCCGACACCCGGTCCGGCGCCGCGACCACGATCTCGGCGTCCAGCGGCTTCACCTTGTCCACCAGGTTCACCAGGTAGTCGAAGAAGTTGTCGATCGCGACCTTGGTGCCCGCCGTGACGAGGATGCGCCGGTCGTTGGCCTTGGTGTACATCCACGGTTCCAGCGTCTGCTGCATGTTGCACGGGATGTACCGCATCGGCTGAGCCGCGGGCGCGTCCGGCGGCCGCACGCTCGGCGGGCAGATGTCGATCCACAGGTCGGCGGCCGGGATTCCGGACAGCCCGAGGTTTTCCAGCTCGGGCCGCATCTCCTGCTCCGCGGCGACGTCGACCACGGGCGGCTCGCCGGAGTCCCAGGAGTGCCGCACGTACGGCACGCCCAGCCGGGCGGCCAGCACCGGCGCGGCGAACACCAGGAAGCCGCCCACCACGACGTCCGGGCGCCACGCCTGGGCCAGCTCGAACAGTCCGGGCAGCTGCCCGGCGGCGAGCCGGCCGAACCCGTGGCCGATGTAGTGCATGTGCTCCAACGGGTCCGTGGGCTCCTGGATCGGCGCGCCGGAGCGGTCGGTGGTGATGTAGGTCCGGATCGGCGTCGGCGACACGGACACGCCGGGCAGGCCCGCGCCCGCCACCGCGGGCATCGTCTCCTCGGTGGAGGCGACGAACACCTGGTGGCCGGCGTTGCGGGCCGCCGTCGCCAGCGGGGTCAGTGGGAACACCGTTGCCGGGCTGCCACCGGTCACGAAGAGAATCCGCATGCAAACCTCTCAGGTAGTCGCAACGTCACGACCAATGTTGCGGGTCACGCCACTGGCGCGGGAACAGGATTGCGGGCCCAGCGGCGCATCGCGGGCTGTTCGACCCAGCGGTGCAGCGCGAACGCCAGGCCGACGCTCAACGCCAGCGCGACCAGCACGGCCGCTATGCCCGGCAACAGGGAAAGTTGCGTATCGAAGCCGACCGTGGCCCGCACCAGGACGAGCACGATCTCGTGGATCAGGTAGAACGCGAACGAAGCCTCACCCAGCCGGCGCCACACGGGCCCGCCCAGCGTCGAAGCACCCTGTCGCTCGGCGGTGGCCAGCGCCGCGATCAGCAACGCCAGCGGCACCACGGTCACCACATCGACGGTGAACACCATCGGCGTGAACAGGCCGATGGTGTACCCGGCCACCGCGAGCAGCGCGGCGGGCCGCACCCCGAGCCCGATCCACTTGCCGGACAGGACGATCCGGGCCATCAGGATGCCCAGGAAGAAGTCCAGCAGCCGGGCGGGCGGGAAGATGTAGACGAGCCACATCGGATAGATCGACTGTCCATCCAGGACGGTTCCGGGCAGCTCGAACCGCGGCTCGGCGGGCAGCAGCAGCGAACCCAGCACCGGCAGCAGCACGATCAACGCAACCACGCCACCCGCCCACCACCACAGCCGCTTGATCCGTCCCGACAAGGCCAGCAGCGCCGGGAACAGCAGGTAGAACACGAGCTCGCACGACAACGACCAGCTGGGGCCGTTGACGCTGAGGAACGTGGCGGGGTCCGGCACCCAGGCCTGCACGAGGAACAGGTTCGCGAGCACCGTCGGCAGCGGGGTGGCCGCCGCGGCGAACAGGGCCATCGCCAGAGCGAACGTGACCACGTGGTTCGGGAAGATCTTCACGAGCCTGCGGCGCAGGAATCCGCCGTAGGTGTCGGCCGGACGCGCCGACCAGGTGAGCACGAAACCGCTGAGCACGAAGAAGAACGAGACACCGACGGTGCCCGCGCTCTTCGTGAGCAGGGTCAGCGGCCCGCTCACGCCGGTCTCCGGCGCGAACAGGCCGAGCGTGGCCACGTGGAAGCAGAACACCAGGAACGCGGCGACGAAGCGCGCCCCGGTCAGCGAGTCCAGCCGTCGGTCCACATTAGACTCCAGTTCTCTGAGGCTTCACGAAGGGCGGCCGATGTAGCGAACGTGACGAAAAGGGACATAGATGTACCTGAACACCACGTTCGCTACCGAGCACCGGGTTCACGAAGCACCCTTGCGCGGGATGAGGAACGCGGGCACCAGCGCGATCACGCTGAAGCCGAGCGTCCACCAGAACGTGTGGCCGTACGCGACCGAGACGTCGCCGCCACCGGCGAGCTCGTGCTGCAGCACCACGGCGAGCAGCGCCGTGCCGAACGAGCCGCCGACGCGCTGCATGATGTTCACGGTCGTGCTGGCCTTCGGGATGGCCGTCTTCTCCAGCCCGATGTAGGCCGCCGCCATGATCGGGATGACCGCGGCGCCGATGCCGATGCCGCGGACGTACAGCGACAGGCCGAGCAGCAGCTCGCTCGTGTCCGCCTGCACCTGCGTGTAGGCGACGGTGCCGAGCAGCGTGATGATCAGGCCCGCGATGATCAACGGTCGCGGGCCGATCTTGTCGGTCTTCTTGCCCACCACCAGCATCGCGGTGAGCGTGCCGAGCCCCTGCGGGGCGAGCAGCAGGCCGGCCGCGAGGGCCCCGTGCCCGCGTACCTGCTGGAAGTACAGCGGCAGCAGGAACATCGGGCCGAAGTAGCAGAAGCCGAAGAAGAACATCACCAGCGTCGGCGCGGTGAACGCCCGGCGGGTGAACAGCCGCAGGTCGAGCAGCGGCGTGATCTTCGTGCGCAGCGCGTACACCACGAACGCCGCCACGAGCACCGCGCCGAGTACCAGTGGCAGCACAACGGTCCGGTGCCCACCGACCTCGGACAACCCGTACACCAGCGCGGCGAGACCAGGGGAGAGCAGCAGCAGGCCGACGAAGTCGAGCCGCTCGCCGCGTTCCGGCGTCGTCGGCGCGATCGCCTTGACCGACATCGCCAGCGCCACCACGCCGACCGGGACGTTGATGAGGAACAGCCACTGCCAGCCGGGCCCGTCGGTGAGCACACCGCCCAGCACCGGGCCGAGGATCGGCGAGAGCTGCGCGGGGATCGCGACCAGCGCCATCACCCGGCCCATCCGCGAGGGACCCGCGGCCTGCGCGAGCAGGGTCTGGCCGAGCGGCATGATCATGCCGCCGCCGAGGCCCTGGACGATCCGGAACACGATGAGGCTCGGCAACGACCAGGCGAGTCCGCACAGCAGCGAGCCACCGGCGAACAGCGCGATGGACACCATCCACAGCGGTTTGACGCCGAAGCGGTGCGACGCCCACCCGGTGAGCGGGATGACGGCGCTCAACGCCAGCAGGTACGCCGTGCTGACCCACTGGACCGCGGCCAGCGAGCTGTGGAACTCGCTGACCAGCGAGTCGAACGCCACCACCACGATGGTTGTGTCGAGCAACGTCGTGAAGCTGCCGAGCAGCACCACGATCGCGATCTTGAGCAGAGCCGGGTCGATCCGGTCGTCCACCGGGGTGGACTTTTCTTCGGCTTGTTGTGCCACTGCCTTACCTTCACGAGAGAAGACGAACCAGGCTCGACCTTGGCAGATCCACCGCTGTGACCGTCAGCGAGGGGGTGGCCACGTCCGGTCATGACCCACTGAGGCCACGTGAGATCACCAGCCGCTGGATCTGGTTGGTGCCCTCGATGATCTGCAGCAGCTTCGCCTCACGCATCCAGCGTTCGACCGGGTGGTCCTGCACGTAGCCGTAGGCGCCGAGCACCTGCACCGCGTCGGTCGTCACCCGCATGGCCGCCTCGGTGGCGAAGAGCTTCGCGCGCGACGCCATCGCGGTCACCTCACCGGCCGGCGCGCCCGCGTCCAACGCCCGCGCGGCCTCCCGCACGAGCGCCCGCGCGGCCGCCACCTGCGTGGACATGTCCGCCAACAGGAAACCGACGCCCTGGAAGTCCGCCACCGGCTGCCCGAACTGCTTGCGGGTCTTCGCGTACCGCACGGCGTGCGCGAGCGCGGCGTCCGCCAGCCCGACGGCACACGCGGCGATGCCGAGCCGGCCGCGGTCGAACAGGCCCATGGCGATCAGAAAGCCCTTGCCGGGCCGGCCGACCAGCCGCGACGCGGGCACGCGCGCGTCGTCGAGCACCACGGTGGCGGTCGGCGAGGACCGCACGCCCATCTTCTTCTCCGGCGCCAGCGACGAGAGTCCCGGCGTCGACGCGTCGGCGAGCAGCAGTGACAACCCGCGCACACCCGGTCCGCCGGTGCGGCAGAACAGGTTGTAGAAGTCCGCCTGACCGGCGTGGCTGGTGAACGACTTCATGCCGTTGACCACGTAGTCGTCGCCGTCGAGCACTGCCGTGCTGCCGATGGCCGAGATGTCCGAGCCGACCTCGGGCTCCGACAGGCAGTTGGCCCCGAGCAGCTCGCCGCCCAGCAACGCGGGCAGCAGCTCCTCGCGCTGTTCCGGAGTGCCGTGTGCGGCTACCCCGTAGCACGACAGGACGTGGATGTTGACCGACTGGGCCACGCACAGCCAGCGCCGCGCCAGGATCTCCAGCACCTCGAGGTACACCTCGTACGGCTGGCCGCCACCACCGTGCTCGACCGGGTACGGCAGGCTGAGCAGCCCGGACTTGCCGAGTAGCCGCAGCAGCTCGCGCGGGAACTCGGCGCGCGCCTCGAAGTCGTCCGCGCGCGGCGCCAGCTCCTCGTCGGCCAGCTCACGGGTCAACGCGAGCAGATCTTGCACCTCGACAGACGTCATGCCCGCCCCCAACCGGCCGCCTCCGGCCAGACCCGCGCCACGCGACGCACCGCGTAGTCCCAGTACGACCGCACGGACAGGTCCGCGTAGATGAAGTCCCGCTTCAACGCCACGTCGGTGTCGGTCGAGTAGTGGTAGGGCTGCCCGCTCTGCTCGGCCAGCAGCTGCAGGCGGCACGCGCGTTCGAGCACCTGCGCGAACACCGCGGCGTGCCGCACGCTCTTGCCGATGACGACTCCGCCGTGGTTGCGCAGCAGCACACCCTCGCCGTTGTCGAGGGCCTTCGCGATCGCCTCGCCGGTCTCCTGGTCCAGCACGGTGTTGCTGGTGTCGGTGAACAGGCCGAGCCGGTCGACGAAGTGCGCGCCCTCGTGCGAGATCGGCCGCACGGGCAGGTCGGTCGCGCCGAACACCAGGGTGTGCGGCGCGTGGCTGTGCACGATGCCGTTGACGTCCGGGCGTGCCCGGTAGATCGCCTGGTGCAGCGGGAGCTCCGGCGGCGCGAGCGGGTCGATCGGCGCGTCGGGGTGCACGGACGCGGCCACGACCTGCTCCGGGGTGGCCTCGTCGAAGCCGCACAACGCGTTCTTGATGAAGAACGTGTCCGAGCCGGGCATCCGGGCCGAGATCTGGCCCTGGTTGAAGTCGTCGTGCCCGTCCAGCGAGAGCATGCGGGCGCCGAACGCGAGCTGCGCCGCGAGGCGGGCCGGAACGGTCGTCATGAGTTCGCCTCCACCAGATCGTCGTAGATCGCGTGTACGGGATAGAGCCCCGGTGCTCGCCCGGCCACCCAGCGGGCGACCGTCACCGCGCCCGCGGCCGCGGCGTCGAGCGAACGGACCTCGTGGCGCACCACCAGTGACTGCTCGGGCCAGCCGAGGTGGATCTCGTGGTCGCTCACCGGAGGTCCGGCGCGCAGCGAGGCGATGTCGGAGGCCTGCTGTCCGGTCCGGGTGTGCCAGCGGTCGGCCAGCGCGACGGCCGTGGCGCTGGGCCGATGGGCCTTCGTCGCCGGATGCCGTTCCAGCACGGACGCTTCCGGCAGGCCGACGCCCAGCTTGCCCAGCAGCTCGGCCAGGTGATCCACGACGCGGGCCTGCAGGTAGTTGCCCACCGCCAGGTTCGTCGCGCGCACGACGGGCACGTCGCGGGCGAGCTCGGTCAGCCGTTCGACGTGGCCGGGCCACAGGTTCGACACGCACTCGACCAGCGGCACGCGCAGCTTGTGGCACAGGTCGATCACCTGGTGGGTGACCTCGGGCGCGGCGCAGTCGACGATCACCTCGGGCCCCTCGCCCCACTCGTGCGGAGAGCGCGAGTCGAGCTGGATCACCTTGGTGTGCGCGGCGATCGCCCGGCCGAGCCGCCCGAAGCCCACAACACCGATCACTGGCTCACGCACAGGTTCTCCGAAACCAGCTCGACGAGGCTGTCGATCGTCTCGAACCGCGCGCTGTCGGAATCCGGGTCGAGGTAGACGCCCAGCTGGTTCTCGACGGCGTCGATCATGCGGATCAGCGACAGCGACGAGTAGCTCACGCCCGGCAGCGAGCCGCCCGCGGCGACGAGGTCCTGCTCGGACAGGTCACCCTCGGCGGACTCGACGACGATGCGGACGATGCGGGCGCGGAGGTCGTCCGGCTGCGACATGGCGGTGCTCTCCTCTTTCATGACGTTGTCTCGAACATCCGGCGCAGCTGCGCCGTCGCGGGTTTTCCGGTGCTGCCACGGGGAATCAGCGGCACGGTCCGCACGAGCGCGGGAACCTGGTGCGGCGCCAGCCTGGTCGCCGCGTACCGGCGGACCTCTGTGGCGTCGGGGGATCCGGCCAGCACCGCGCCCAGCGCGGGCGCGCCGTGCCGGTCCGCCACCTCCAGCACCACGGCGTCCTCGACACCGGGTGCGTCCCGCAGTACCGACGCCACCTCGACGGCGTCGACCTTGCGGCCGCCGACGTTGACCATGTGACTGGTACGTCCGGTCAGCACGAGGCTGCCGCCGTCGAGGTAACCGAGGTCGCCGGTCCGGTAGTGGCCGTCGTCGGTCAACCGGCTCTCCAGCAGGCCGGGCGCGTTGAGATACCGCGTGCCCATGGACTCGCTGCGCACCTCGATCGGCGCCGGTTCACCGGGCGTGCCCGCCCGCAGTGACACCCCTGGCAGCGGCCGGCCGAGACCGGGATCGGTCAGCGGCTCGGTGGCGAACGTCAGGGGACCGGCCTCCGCGGCGCCGTAGTAGTTGTGCACCGGCACGCCGGTCAGCTCGGTGAACGCGGCCTTGACCTCGGGCGACAGCGGCGCGGCCGACGAGATCGCCAGCCGCAGCGCGCCGAGGGACCGCTGCCCGCGGCGCACCAAAGACTCGTACAGCGCCGGAAAACCGACCAGCCTGGTCGCGCCGCACCCGTCGAGCATCCGCGCCACGCGGCCCGCGGTCGGCAGGCCACGGCCGAGATGCAGCTGCGCGCCCACCAGGAACGCCGCCAGCAGCGAGGTGTTGAACGCCAGGCCGTTCGCCAGCGTCGCGAAGCACGCGATCCGGTCGTCGCCGGTCAGTTTCGTGCCGTCGACCCAGTTGACCGCCGCGCGGTGCACGGCGTGACCGGAGAACTCGATGCAGCTCGGCCGGCCCGTCGAGCCCGAGGTGAAGCGGCACACCTCGGTGTCCGCGTGCAGGTCCGGCCGCTGGTGCGGGGTGAACGTGGTGACGTTCTCCTCGTGCAGCAACAGGTCCAGCCCGCAGTCGGCCACGATCGCGTCGAGGTCCTGCGGGCCGGTCGCGCGGTCGATGAGGAACGGCACGCAGCCCGCGTGCAGCAGGGCGAGGTAGCGCACCACGTAGGCGGTGGAGTTGCCCGCGCACAGACCGACCCGTGGCCGCTCGACCGCTGGGATGGGCAGGCGTGCGGACCTGACGGCGTCGGCCAGTTCCCGGTAGGTCAGGGTGGTCTCGCCGTCGGACACCGCGACGCGGTCGCCGTGCCGGCGCAGGAGTTCGTCGAAGAGCGCGCTCAGCATCGGATCACCTCTCGTTGTGCGCGTAGGCGCGGTGCAGCCGGTCGAGCTTCACGGAGGTGCGCCCGGACCGGCCCAGCAGCGCGACGTAGAGCACCTCGTGCCCGTCCGGCAGTCCGGCGAGCACGCGCCAGCCCATCGAGTCGAAACCGCCGATCGCGGTCACGTCGACGCCGGTGGCCGCGGCGCCCAGGTACAGCAGGTGGGTGAGCGCACCCGCGCGGAACAACGCGTCGCTGACACCGCGTGGGCCGGCATCGAGCAGCCGTTGCCGATCGGTGTGGCACAACAGCACCGCGCTCGCGTGCCGCAGGTGCTCCTGGCCCATGCACACCCGCACCAGCTCGTCGCCGCTCGGGGCGACCGCGGCGGGGTCGGACATCCGGCCGGGACCGTAGAGCGGGTAGCTGCCCGGCGCGCAGTCCGCCACCTCGCGCACCACGAGCGTCAGGCCGAGCCCGCTGTCCGGCGGGAGGTCGGTGAGCAGCGGGGTGCGCAGCGCGGCCAGCGTCCGGTCGATCTCGTCACATGTCAGTACGGCGGGCGCGAAGTCCTTGGCGGACCGGCGTTTCGCGGCCAGCGACGTCATCGACTCCGGTCCGGGGAACGGGTCGGTCTCCGGCTGGGCCCGCATCTCGGGTAACAACGGGCCACGGCGCACCGACGCGGCCGGGCCGGGGGTGTCACCACGCAGACCGGCGAGTGACTTCCAGCACTCCTGCTCCAGCCAGAACCGGTCACCGGCCACGGCGGCCCCGCGTTCGTCCACAAAGGACCATTCGTGCGGGTGGGTGTCGTGGTGCGCGCCACGCAACGCCAGCACGCTGTGCACGTACCGGCAGTTGGCGTCCAACGAGAGCAGCTCGCCCAGCGAGCCGGACGGGGTGGTCCGGAGCTCCGCGCGATCGTGCGACTCGGTGGCGAGAACCAGCAGGTGGGTGGCCAGATGTGCGGCGTCGAGCTGGGCGTAGAGGTAGCCGCGGTCGCCGTACTTGCGCATCGACAACCACGGCCGCAGAACGACGAGCACGGCCGCGTCGGTGTCGGCGAGGCCGGCCTGCTCCAGCGCCGTGCGCACCGCGGCGCCGGAACGGACCAGCGTGCACCGATGCCGTGCGGCGTCGAGCGCGTAGATCGCCTCGCCCACGGCGGCGAAGTACTCGTAGGGGTGCAACGCTCCGGCCGATGGCACCGACGGGCCACCGTTGAGCGTGCCCGCGGACGCGGTGTCGAAGAGCCGCAGCACCGGGCGCAGCTCGGCGGGCACGTCCCGGCAGGCGACCGCGCGCGTACCGGCGGGCGCGGTGAGCATCATCCGGTCCCAGCGCCATGAGGCGTCCTGACCAGTGCTGATCGCCGAGTCCAGCACCCCGACGGACCCCGATGGGGCGTACAAGGCGGGCGTGTAACCGTTCACCCGTGCACTCCTCGCTTCCTGTTCCAGGGCGCGCTCTTCTACGGCGTTTGGATGATCAAGATTCGTGAAACGGTGGAAATCCACTGATTCGAGTCCGACGTTGTCAGAAGTCTTCGACTTCGTGTAGACCTGTCGGTGGCCCGTGGCGGTCGTGGCCATGGGCGGACAGCGGATCATTCAGGGGGATGTCTAAGTGATCCTGGAAGGAACGGCTACCACAGCGGGTAACTGTCCCTGGGAAGTGCTCAGCGGACTGTTGGAACAACAGCAGCGAACGCTGGAAAGTGCGTCGAACCATGCGAATTCGGTCCGTGCGCAGATCTCCGCGCTCGCTCTTTACGCAAGTAACCCGAAAACCGGGATGCTGGGCGTCGAGGAGGTGACCGACCCGCTCCAGGCCGAGGAGCTGGTCGAGCACGCCACGGTGCTCGCGACGCGGGAGATCCTGTGGATGTACCCCGTGATCGCGGCCACCGACCAGCACGCGCGGTCGTTGTCCCGCAACCGCCTTGCGAGGGAGCGTGGCGTCGAGGTCCGGGCCATCATGCAGACCAGTCCCGCGGAGGGCACGCAGTCCACGGCCTACCTGAGGAAGCTCGCCGCGATGGGCGTGCAGATGCGCACATCGCTGCTGCTGCCCTACCGGTTGCTGGTCGTGGACGAGTCGCTGGCACTGGTCTCGGCGGCCCATCGTCCGGACGACGAGCCTGGTGCGGTCCTGCTCGTGCGTGATCCAACGGTGGTGCGGCTGTTGCGCCGGATGTTCGAGTTCTGCTGGGACGGTACGACGAACGCGTTGCCCGTACCCGAACTCGTGGCGGAGTCGGCCGACCGGCCTGCGGCAACGCTCCGGCTGGACACCCAGCAGCTGCTGGTGTTGCGGCTGTGGGCGTGTGGCCGGAAGGACTCGACGATCGCCCGTGAGCTCCAGGTGTCGCCGCGAACGTTGCGGCGCATCGTCTCGTCGTTGTTGCGGCGGCTCGGCGTGAGCAGCCGGTTCGAGGCCGGTCTGGTGGCGGCACGTCATCACGACCTCCTGGGGGCGGCGCAGCCGCGGGAATCGATGGAGCAGCTCAGCTGCGCTGGCTGAGCGCGAGAGGTGAAACGGCCGGGGGACAACACACCCCGGCCGTTTTCACGAGCAGAGGCGCGGCACCGCGTTCGTGCCGACGGGCAGCCACTCGGGCATCGGACGCAGGTCGGGCGCCGGCGTCCAGCGACCGTTCAGCTGCGCGTATCCCCAGCCGGGTCCCTCGATCAGCAGCTGTTCGACCGCCGCGACCAACCGGTCCGCGTCGTCGAGCCGCGAACCCAGTCCGAAGCTGGCGCGCACCGCACCGGAGCGGGGGAGTCCCAGGCGCGTGATCGCCGGATGCGCGCAGAACCGGCCGTCCCGCACACCGATGCCGTGCTCCGCGGACAGGTACGCCGCGACCAGCCCGGCGTCGTAGCCGGCGACGGAGAACGTCACCACGCCGATGACATCCGTGCAGTCCGCCCAGAAGCGATGCGTGCTGACACCGTCGAGCCTTTCGAGGCCGTTGACCAGGCGTTCCCGCAGGCGCGCCTCGTGTTCGGCCGAGGCGTCACCGAGCAGTTCGCCGACCACATCGCAGGCCTTCGCGAGCGCGGCGACGCCCAACACGTTGGGGCTGCCCGCTTCGTGCCGTTCCGGCGCGGCCGCCCAGAGCGCTCCGTCGAGCCGCACCTCCCGCACCGCGCCGCCGCCCGCGAGGTGCGGCGGGGCCTCGTCCAGCCAGTCCGGCCGGCCGAGCAGCACGCCCGCGCCATACGGCGCATAGGTTTTGTGCCCGGAGAACGCCACGTAGTCGACATCGCTGCGGGTGACGTCGATCCGCCGGTGTGGCGCCAGCTGCGCGGCGTCCACCACCACGCGCGTGCCGTGCCGGTGCGCGATCTCGACGATCCGTTCGAGCGGCACGACCTCGCCGGTCACGTTGGACGCGCCGGTGATCGCGAGCAGCGCGGAACCACGTTCGGCGAGCGTTCTGTTCAGCTCTGCCAACGTCTCGGCCAGCGTGTCCGCCGCCAGCAGGACGTGGTGTGACCCGGCCTGCCAGGGCAGCAGGTTCGCGTGGTGCTCGACGTCGAGCACCAGCACCTCGCCGGGAACGCAGCGGGACAGCAGGTTCAGCGAGTCCGTCGTGTTGCGGGTGAACACGACCTTGTCGTCCGGTCGCGCGCAGAGGAACCGCGCGACGGAGTCGCGGGCCGCCTCGTACATGGACGTCGACACCAGTGAGGCGTAACCCGCCCCGCGGTGGATGCTGCTGTAGTGCGGCGTGATGAGGGCGAGATGGTCCGCGACCGCCCGCAACGGCGGCGTGCTGGCCGCGTGGTCGAGGTTGACGTACCGCGTTTCCCCGCCGCGGACCAATGGCACGGTCAGATCGGCGCCGAGCACGTCCGCGAATGCCTTGTCGCATTCCTCGACGAGCTGGCTGCGATTCAAATCACTATTCATGGCTCGACCAGTCCGGAATGTCCAGAATTTCGATCACCGCGCTGGCCCAGTTGAACCCGTGTCCACTACCGGCCAGCACAACACGGTCCCCCGGCGCCAGTAGTCCAGTGGAGACCAAATGGTGCAGTGCATTGAACTGATCGCCCGCGCCGAGGTGGCCGATATTGCGGCCGAAGTCCCACGTGGTGCGTTCCTCGCCGACACCCATCTCCGCGAGCAGGCTCCACCAGCGCACGGTCTTGCCGATGTTGGGCAGCACGACGCGGGTCACGTCGTCCAGCTCGACCTTGGCCTCGTCGAGCGCCTGGGTCATCGAGTCGCCGACGCCCCGCGCGATGCGCAGCGAGATCTCGTCGAGCTGGCGCAGGTTCCGGCGCATGTACTTGTTCTTGCGCTTGCGCAGGTCGAGCGGCCGATCGGTCGGCGCGGGCGTGGTGGTGAGCCCGTCGCCGCGGTACATCTCCTCGAGCGTCGGGTCGGCCGTCATGACGCACGAGAGCACGCGCGCGAAGCCGGGGCGCCTGGTCAGCACGGTGGCCGTCGCGCCGTCACCGAGCACGGTGCCGCTCTCGCTGCGGAACCGGTCCCAGCCCGGCAGGCAGAACCGGTCGCACGTCGTGATCAGCACGGCCGCGTCGTCGTCGAGGTTCGACAGGTACGCGACGCCGAGCCCGAGGGCGGCCATGCCACCGTTGGACTTCTGGTCGACGTCGATCGAGGGAGCGCTCCCGCCGATGGTGGCCTGCTGGATGTAGGACGCGGGCGTCCACATGTCCTGGCCCTGGAAGTACACGCTGGCGTGCAGGATCAGCCGGACTTCCTCGGGCGTGGCGGAACCACGGGCCATGGCGGTTCGCACGGCCTTGATCGCCATGTCGGGGGCGAACTCGTCGTCGGAGACGACGGCTTTGAGCAGGCCGTTGGCCGTGTACTCACTGGCTTCGTACCGCCCGTCGGCGACCGCGTCGGCCAGGTCGATGGACCGGCCGAGGCGGACGCCGATCGAGTCGACGAAGATGTCGTTGAGGCGCAAGGTCAGACTCCTTCAGAGATGGTCACAGCCGCGTCCCGCCCGCGGTCCGATCCGCTGGCTGGTGGGCCGGCGGGCGGCGTCGGAGGCGCGTTCGGCCCACGGTTTCGAGTCGCTGGCTGGTGGGCTGGCGTGTCGGGTCACCAGCCGCGTCACAGCCGCGTCCCGCCCGCGGTCTCGATCCGCTCGCCGGTGAGCCAGCGCGCCTCGTCGGAAGCGAGGAACGCGACGACGTCCGCGACGTCGCCGGCCTGCCCGAGCCGGCCGAACACCGACAGCGCCTCGGCCTCGGCGAGCACCTCGGGCCGCGCGAACCGGTCGCCGTGGAAGTCGGTGTCGATCAGACCTGGCGCGACGGTGTTGACCGTGATGCCGCGGGCACCCAGCTGTGCGGCGATCGAGCGTCCGAACACGTCCAGCGCGCCCTTGCTCATGGCGTATCCGACGATCTGCGGGTGCGCGGCGCGGCTGGCGAGCGACGAGACGTTGACGATCCGCCCGCCCTCGGGCATCAGCGGCAACACCCGCTGCACCAGGAAGACGGGCGCCTTCACGTTGACCGCGAACACCCGGTCGAACTGCTCGGGCGTGATCTCGTCGACGCCGCCCTTGCACCCGATGCCCGCGTTGTTGACCAACACGTTCAGCTTGCCGCCGTACTCGGCGAGCCCCGCCGTGAGCCCGGCGAACAACGTGTCGATGTCACCCGGCACGCCGAGCTCGGCCTGGATGGGGAACGCTTGGCCCCCAGCGGCCTCGACGGCCGACATGGTCTCCTTGGCGGCAGCGGCGTCCTCGCGAAAGTGCACCGCGACGACGAACCCGTTGCGGCCGAGGCGTTCGGCGACGGCGCGCCCGATCCCCCGACTCGCCCCGGTGACCAGGGCGGTGCGCACAGCAGCGGTCATGGTGACGACCATGGCACGGCCCTCGGCCGGCCGGGTAGGGCCGCCGATGGCCCGTGGCGGTCGTGGCCAGAGCCGGTCACACACCGTCCACTGTGGAGCTCGGCCCGAAGGGGCAGAGCACGTGGCCGCGGGTGCCAAGACGGTGGCGGCGACGTATCGGATGCGGTCTGATGAGCGCGTGGAGTCGAACGAGGAGTGGGGCTTCGCGGGTGAGGTCTTCCTGCGGCTGGCGGTCGAGGGGGCGCTCGTGCTCGGCCCGGACGAGGCCGGTCCGGTCATCGAGGGCCTGACCGCGACGCTCGCCGAGGTGACCGCGCGGTGCGACACCGGACTGCGAGGGCGCGCGGTAGTGGAGTTGCCCAAGTACATCGAGGCGTTGCGGATCGCGAGTTCAGGATCCGAGCTTGCCCAGCATGTTGGTGACGTGGGACTGGACGGTGAGCGGTGGCAGGCCGAGTTCGAGCGCGATGTCCGCGCGGGACTTGCCGTCGGCGAGGAGTGCGGCGATGCGTCGTTCGATCGATGACAGCTCGGTGCTGCCGCCGGCGGGGCGCCCGATGCCGAACGGTCGCAGCCTGGTTTCCGCGCGGCGCAGGTCCCAGTGCGCGGACAGGGTCGTGAAGATGTCCACGGCCTCACCGAACGCGTCGACGGCCGCGCCGATCCGGCCGGCGCGGGCCAGTAGTACCGCGGCGTCCTCCAACGACGCGGCGAGTTCAGGCACCCGGCCCACGCGCCGGTAGTGGGCCGCCGCCTTCAGTGCGGGCTCCGGCGAGTCCGTGACCAGAGCCTGGCAGTGCAGAGCCGCGGTGAACGCCCGCGCGGGCGTCGTCTCGCGGGCCGCTTCCGACGCGCAGATGTCCATGGCCTCCTGGGCGATGGCGGGTTCGTCCAGGTCGAGCGCGAGCCGCGTGATGTACGGCAGCCATTGGTGGCGCAGCATGAGCGGCGCGTAGGCGGGGCGCAGCACCGGTTCGAGCACGGCCAGTGCCTCGGAAGGCATGCCCCGCTGTTCGAGGTTCAGCGCGCGGGCGACCAGCAGGAAGTCGCAGTTCTCGCGTTCGGTGTTGGACGCCGGGAACCTGGCCTCCGCGGCGTCGAGGTGCGCCTCGGCCGACGTGTGGTCGTTGCGGCGCCCGGCGATCAGCGCCGTCACGCCGTGCAGCAGCAGTGCGACCGCGCCGAAGTCGCGGATACCGGTGACCGTGGCGCCGTTCTCGACCGCCGCCAGCCAGGCGAGCGAGGTGTCCCACCGTCCGGTCCAGTAGTGGTGCACCGCGATGGACACCCGCAGGCCCGCGGGGAGTTCCCCGGACAGGTCGGACACCTCGTCGAGCCGGTCGAGGTTGTGCAGCGTGAAGATGCGGTTGTCCAGAAGGTCGTGCCGCAGAGCGGGTTCGTCGGCGGCCAACCGCAGCGCACTGTCCACATGCGACAGCGCGCGGACGTGGTCGCGGCGGATCGAGCTGATCAGCCACAGTGTCTGTTGCGCGTGTGCCATGAAGTAAGGGTCTGCGAACACCTGGTGCGCGCGGCGTTCGGCCGCGTCGAGGTCGGTGAGGTCGCCACGCCGGAAGTTGGCCAGCAGCCCCCGGTTCCAGATCCGCCACTGGTCCGGCACGGAGGGGTCGTCCTCGACCTCGACGAGCAGCGCGATCGCCTCCTCGACGGCACCCTGCCGGTAGCGGATGGCGGCGAGCAGATGCCGCATCTCGGCGGCGTGCTCGGGGTCGGTCGCGAGGCGGACTGCTTGCCGCGCCTCGGTTTCGGGCAGCCGGTCGAGCCGGAACAACGTGCGCACCAGTGCGACGAGCAGGGCCTCCCGCTGCGCCGGCGTGGGCAGGCCGGTGTCGAGTACCCGGCGCAGCAGGTCGCCCGCCAGGTCGGGCGCCCGGTTCGTGACGGCGACGTGGTGCTCGGCCACCCAGCCGACGACCCACGCGTCCACCAGGACCTCGTCGGCGGTGAGCTGCTCGACGATCCGCGTGACCGAGGCGTTCACGCGGGCCAGTGCCTCGGCCGCCCGCCGGCGAACGGCCGCGGGTGCGGCGACCCCGTCGGCCAGCGCGCGGCGGATCACGGGGTGGCGGAACGCCAGGCGCGGGCCCGCCTCCACGACCACGTTCGCCGACACGGCCTCGTCGAAGATCCGCACCAGGTCGTAGGGGGATCGGCCGGTCAGCTCGACGACCTCGCCGACCGCGAACTCCATGCCCAGCACGGCGGTGACCCGCAGGACGTCCCTGGTGTCCGGCCGCAGGAAGCCGAGCGTCCTGGCGATCGTCGCGGCCAGCGACAGCGGTTCGTCGGGCACGGCGCCCTCGCGGACGAACGCGTGCGCCATCTCCTTGACGTACAACGGGTTCCCGGCGGCTCGCCGTGCGATCGCGCGCGTCCCGTCGCAGGCAGGCGTCGGCACGATCGTGCCGATCAACCGCTCCACGTCCTGGTGCGCCAACGGATCCAGCACGACGACCTGTCCATCACGAGCGAGAACGCCGCGCCGGAGCTGCGCGAGCTCCTTGCGGGTCGGCTCGGGACGGGTCGCCGCGACGAGCAGGAGCGGCAGCTGCCGCGTGGCCGCGGCGAGCCGGCTCCACGCCAGGACGCTGGTCTCGTCGGCCCACTGCAGGTCGTCGATCACCAGGACGAGCGGAGCGGTCGCGCACAACGCGCGCACGGCCGCCACCACCTGGTCGGCGGTCGCGTCGGTTGCGAGATCCAGCTCCAGCGCGTCGGCCATGACCCGCAAGGGAAGGTGCCGGTTCAGCTCGTCCGCCACACCCCAGGCGAGCTGGCAGCCGTCCACGGTCACCCCGGCGAACGCGACGGCCAGCAGCTCCGACTTGCCGATGCCCGGCTCGCCCTCGATCCACACGGTGCGGCCGATGCCCGCCCGCACATCCGCGACAAGCCCGCGCAACAGCCGCAGTTCGGACTCGCGGGCGACGAACGGCGTGCCCGCACGCATCGCCCTGGCCACGGAGGCGGGCATGACCGCGAGCGGAGCCACGTCGCCGGTGTCCCGGAGAATCCGCTGGTGCACCTGCTGGAGCGCGGTGCCCGGTTCGACGCCGAGGTCGGTCACCAGCGTCCGCCTCGCCTCGCGGAAGACCTCCAGCGCCTCCGCGGTGCGCCCGGCGCCGTGCAACGCGACCATCAGCAGTTCATAGATCGGTTCGTGCCAAGGGTGCTCGCGCACCAGCCCGGTCAGCTCGCCGATCAGCTCGTGGTGGTGACCGAGCTCGAGCAGCGTCCGCGCACGTTGCTCGACGGTCGACAGGTGCAGCTCGGCGAGCCGGCGTCGTTCCACCTCGGCGAACGGGCCGGGCACGCCGGCGAACGCCTCGCCACGCCACAACGCGAGCGCCTCGTCCAGTGTTCTGGCCGCGTCCGCATTGGCACCTTCGGCGAGCCGCTGCTGCGCGTCGTTCCGCAGCCGGGCGAACCTCGCCGCGTCGAGCGCCTCCTCACCGAGCCGCAGCTCGTACCCGTCCGGCGACGAGACCAGCACGTCCGGCGGGAGCACCTGACGCAACCCGGATATATAGGTGTGCACGCTGCCGGCCGCCGTCGCCGGGGCGGTCTCGCCCCACACGGAACCGATCAGCTCGTCGCGGCTGACGACCCGGCCGAGCTGCGCTGCGAGCACCGCGAACACCGCACGTTGCCTGGCCGGGCCGAGGGACAGCTCCTCGTCGCCCAGCCAGGCGTGCATCGGTCCGAGGACGTCGACGCGGATCACGCGGCCCCATCACGTTGGCGGGCAAGCAGAGTTCCCACCGCAGCCGCCACCCCGTCACTCAGCCCGCCCGGCACGCTCGGCTGGTCGGCCAGATAGCGCAGCAGGGCCAGCGCAGTCCGCGACGCGCCTTCGGCGAGCGCGGGGAGGTGGGCGGTCAGCCAACGGGACGTCCAGTCGTCCAGCGGGACCGGACCGGCGAGCAGCTGGGCGGCGACCCGCTCCGGCGTACTGACCGGAGCGATCCGTTCGGCGATCTGCCGATGCAGCGTGGCCCGCAGCGCCGCGGGCACGGAGTCGCGCAGCACCCGGCGCACGACCGCATACCGGAACCCGCCTCCGGCGTTCAGGACGCCGGCCAGGACAGCCTCCTCCACGTCGGTGGCGACGTCATGTCCGGTGGCGGCCGCCAGTTCTTCGACCGTGCACGGGTCCGCGAGCAGCGCGGCCGTGCGCGCGGTGTCGCGTGCGGACTCCGGCAGCGCGCCGAGGTGCCGCTCGACAGCGGGACCGACGGGTTCGTGTCCGGCGAGCGCGCGGAGATAGCGCGGGTTGCCCGCAGCCTCGCTCGACGGCTGCCCGACCAGCAGGCGCTGCTCGTCGGGCGAGAGCGGGCCGAGCGGCAGGGTGTCGAACTCGGCCCGCATCGGTCGCGAGGCGACGACCAGTAGGAACGGGAGTCGCGACGTCAACTCGTGCAGGCGTTGCAGCACTTCGAGCGTCTCGCCGTCGGCCCAGTGCGCGTTGTCGACGACGAACACCAGCGGTGACCGGCGGCACACGTCCCGCACGACCTCGACCGCGCGTTCGACCGACGGTTCGGCGACGTGCGGCAGGCCTTCCATCACCACGCCGAACGGGACCTGGTGCGACAACTCGTCGGCGACTCCCCAGCCCAGCACGCACCCCTGTGCCGGGGCGTCGTGCAGAGCTTCGGCGAGCAGTGCGGACTTGCCGATCCCCGGATCGCCCACGACCCACACGCAGCCACCGCGCCCCGCGACGACGTCCGCGACCGCGCCCCGCAACCGCGCCACCTCGTACTCCCGGCCGACGAAGACCTCGGCCCGGTCACCCGCGCGGACCGGGGTGCCGCCGGACAACGTGTCACGCAGCTTGCGCAGCGCGGGCCCCGGTTCGGTGCCCGCGTGTTCGACCAGGATCTCGCGCGCGGTGTCGAACGCGGCCAGCGCCTCGGACCTGTGGCCGGACCTGGCCAAAGCCGTGATCAGCAGCTCCCACAAGCCTTCCCGGAGCGGGTGCTGCTCGGTGAGGTCACGGAGCTCCGCCACCAGGTCGTCGCCCTGGTCCAGTGCGACGGCGGCACGTCGTTCGACGGCCGACAGCCGGAGCTCGCCCAGCCGGACGCGATGGGACTCGGCGAACGGGCCGGTCAGCCCCTCCAGCGCCTCGCCCCGCCACAGGCCGAGTGCGGCCTCCAGTGCGGCGCGCTCGCCCGCGAGGTCACCGCGTTCGCGGCACTGACGTGCTTCTTCCCGATGCGCTTGGAAGTCAGTGATGTCGGCCGACGTCACCTGTAGGCGGTAGCCGCCGCCCGCCGATGTGAGCGCTTCGGATCCCACGGCCCGGCGTAGCGCGGAGGCGTGGTTGTAGACGCTGCCCGCGGCCCGCTCCGGCGCCTGTTCGCCCCAGACGGCGTCGATGATCTCCGTGCGCAGCACGATCTCGTTGGCCCGCAACGCGAGCACGGCGAACACCGCACGCCGTTGTGCCGAACCGAGATCTATCTCGGCGTCTCCCCGCTTGGCCCGCACCGGTCCCAGTACGTCAACACGTAACCCGGCCACGAGGATCCACCCTACTCGTACGTACCCAAACCCGTGCTGACGTGCGCGATGAGGTTTCGTGAAGGACCGCACTCCCACACTTCTCCCCAGTACCGGCCGACCACTTGGGGAGGAGTGGAACGCATGTTCGTCGCAGTACAGGCAGCCGATCCGATCAGCGGGGCGGGACTCACCAGCCACCTCGCGTCCCACCACGAAGTCGAGGTGCTGCCCGCCGATCGACGTGCCGACGCGGACGTCGCCGTCGTCGCGGTCGATCGCCTCACGGCCGAGGTCGTCACCGTGCTACGCCGCTCGGCCGCGGCGTTCGGGACGCCGACCGTATTGGTGGTCAATGAGATCAGCGAGGCCGAGCTGCTGGCGGCGGTGGAGTGCAAGGTGGTCGCGGTGGTGCCGCGGGCGGCGGCCACCGGCGAGCGGCTGGTGCGGGCGGTGGAGTCCGCGGCGGCGGGTGGAGGGGTCCTGCCGCCGCAGCTGCTCGGCGAGCTGCTCCGGCACGTCGAGCGCGTACAACGCGAGGTGCTGATGCCGCAGGGCGTGAACGCGGCCGGTCTGACCGGCCGGGAGATCGACGTGCTGCGGCTGGTCGCCGACGGGATGGACACCGGGGAGATCGCGCAGAAGCTGTGTTATTCCGAGCGATCCGTCAAACACGTGATCTCCGGGGTTACCACCCGACTCAAGCTGCGGAACCGCTCTCACGCGGTGGCGTACGCCATGCGAGCCGGAATGCTGTAGCGCCGCCGGGCTGGGTGATGATGGCGCGTCGAACTGATCACTTCTTGGAAGGAACTGCGATGCAACGGTCGCTGGCCGGCCTCATGGCTGTACTGGCGCTGCTCGCCGGCGGGTGTGGCGCCTCGGGTGACGGCAAGACGAAGATCACCGTGGCGACCTTCGGGGAGTTCGGGTACGAGGAGCTGTTCACCGAGTACGAGAAGGCGCACCCGGAGGTGGACGTCGTCGGCCGGGTCGCCGACTTCGACGCACACCACAAGGGCCTGATCACCTCGCTCGCGAGCGGCAACGGCGCGGCGGACGTCGTGGCGATCGAAGAGCAGTACATGCCGAAGTTCCGTCAGTCCAAGGACAAGTTCGCGGATCTCGCTCAGTTCGGGGCGAAGGATCTGCGTGACCGCTGGGCGCCCTGGAAGTGGGAACAGGGGGTGGACGGCGACTTCGTCATGGGACTCGGCACGGACATGGGCGGCCTGGCCATGTGCTACCGGCGCGACCTGTTCGAGAAGGCCGGTCTGCCCACCGCCCGCGACGAGGTCGCCGCGCTGTGGCCCACGTGGGAGGCGTACGCGTCGGTGGCGGACCGGTTCTCGGTTCCCGGCGCGAAGTTCACCGACTCGGCCGGCACGGTGTACACGGCGATCATCAACCAGGCCGAGGAGAACTACTTCGCCCGGGACGAGAGGTTCATCGGCGACACGAACCCCAACGTGCGCAAGGCGTTCGACATCGCGGGCAGTATCGGCGCGAAGAAGCAGACGGCGAACGTCACGACGTTCACGCAACCGTGGAACGTCGCGCTCGCGCAGGGCAGCTTCGCGACCATGACCTGCCCCGCCTGGATGCTCGCCCTGATCAAGCAGGCGAGCGGACCCGCGAACAGCGGCAAATGGGACGTGACCACGGTGCCCGGTGGTGGCGGCAACTGGGGTGGTTCTTATCTGGCGGTGCCCGCACAGGGCGCGCACCAGCGTGAGGCGTACCAGCTGGCCGAGTGGCTCACCGCGCCGGAGCAGCAGAAGAAACTGTTCCTCAGCAAGGAGATCCTGCCCAGCCAGCCCGCCGTCTACCGGGACCCAGCGGTCACCGGTCACACCGACCCGTACTTCGGCGACGCCCCGGTCGGCAAGTTGTTCGGCGCCTCGTCGGACGACATCAGGCCGAACTACCGCGGCCTGCGTGACGCGGACGTGCGGCCGAAGTTCGGCATGGCGCTCGGCCGGATCGAGGACGGCAAGCAGACCGTGGACGAGGCGTGGCGGCAGGCCGTCGACGAGGCTCGTGCGGCGGTGCGCTAGATGGTCCGGCGGGCGGGACCGCTGCTGTTCGTCGCTGGGCGGTGGAGCGAACGTGGCGTTCAGGGACATAGAAGTCCTCGAACGTCACGTTCACTGCGGTGCGCCACAGTGCTCGGCTGGGGTGGGAGCTGATGGTCCGGCGGGCGGGACCGCTGCTGTTCGTCGCACCGTTCTTTGTGTTGTTTGCGGTGTTCGGCGTGTTCCCGCTGCTGTCGACGGTGTGGGTGTCGCTGCACCGCTGGCACCTGATCGAGGGCGGGCAGCGGTTCGTCGGCGGCGCCAACTACCTGGCGCTGCTGGGCGATCCGTTCATCTACAACGCGTTGTTCAACACGGTGAGCATCTTCGTCCTCGCCACGGTCCCGCAACTGTTGTGCGCCTTGGGGATCGCGGCGCTGCTCGACCGCCCGCTGCGGGGCCGCACGGGCTGGCGCGCGGTCGTACTGCTGCCGAACGTCGTGCCCGTCGTGGCCGTCGCGCTGATCTTCGCTCAACTGTTCGGGCGTGACTACGGGCTGGTGAACTGGGCGCTCGGACTGGTCGGGGTGGAGCCGATCTCCTGGCAGTCCGAGGTGTGGTCGTCGCACCTCGGTGTCGCCGCGATGGTGACGTGGCGGTGGACCGGGTACAACGCCCTGCTGTTCCTGGCGGCGATGCAGTCGGTGCCGGGCGAGCTGCACGAGGCCGCCGTGCTCGACGGCGCGTCGCGGTGGCAGGCCTTCTGGGCTGTGACCGTGCCGGCGATCCGGCCCACGATCCTGTTCGTCGTGGTGGTGTCGACCATCGGTGGCTTCCAGCTGTTCGCCGAACCCCAGCTGTTCGACGCCTCGGGGGTCGGCGGCAACGACCGGCAGTTCCAGACGATCGCGATGTACCTGTACGAGAACGGGTTCGGGCGGCTGGACGCGGGTTACGCGGCCGCGATCTCGTGGGTGCTCTTCCTGCTGTGCGCGGTGTTCGCGATGGTCAACTTCAAGCTCGTCCGGCGCGTGGTGAAGTGATGCGAAACCGGCTGACCTACGCCCTGCTCACGGGCATCGCGCTCGCCTCGGTCTTCCCGCTGTACTGGTCCTTCGTGGTGGCCTCGCGCGACGGCTCGGCGATCGCTTCGCGTACGCCGCCGTTGGTCCCGGGCGGCAACCTGGTCGAGAACATCCGCAGGGTGTTCGACACCGTCGACTTCTGGCTCGCGCTGCAGAACTCGCTGATCGTGTCGGTCACCGTGACGGCGTCGAACCTGCTCCTGTCCACAATGGCCGGCTTCGCGTTCGCCCGGCTGCGCTTTCCGGGCCGGGACACGTTGTTCCTGCTGCTCGTCGGCTCCGCGATGATCCCGGCGCAACTGGGCGTGATCCCGTTGTACCTGCTGGTGGGTGAGCTCGGCTGGCAGGGGAAGCTGGCGGCGGTGATCGTGCCGGGGCTGGTCAGCGCGTTCAGCGTGTTCTGGATGCGGCAGGCCTGCGAGGAGGCGGTGCCGCGGGAGCTGGTCGACGCGGCCACAATGGACGGTTGTTCGCTGCTCCGCACGTACTGGCACGTCGCGCTGCCGGCGTTGCGCTCACACGCCGCCGTGCTCGGCATGCTGACGTTCACCGCGGCCTGGAACGACTTCTTCTGGCCGCTGATCGTCCTCGACCCCAACGAGACGCCGACCGTGCAGGTCGCGTTGTCGCGGCTGGCGAGCGGGTACTTCACCGACTACTCGCTGATGCTCACCGGGGTGACGCTGGGCACTGTCCCGGTGGTCGTGCTCTTCCTCCTGCTGGCCAGGAGAGTTGTCAACGGGATCATGAAGGGGGCGATCAACGGGTGAGGTTTCCACCGGGATTTCTCTGGGGTGCGGCCACGGCTGCCTACCAGATCGAGGGCGCGGTGTCCGACGACGGTCGCGGACCGTCCATCTGGGACACATTCACGCGCGGTGGACAGAGTGGCGATCCGGCGTGCGACCACTACCACCGATATCTGACGGACGTCGAGTTGATCGACTCGCTCGGCCTGCGGGCGTACCGGTTCTCCACGGCCTGGCCTCGGATCATGCCTGATGGCCGCACGGTGTCGTCACGTGGCCTTGCGTTCTATGACCGGCTCGTGGACGCGTTGCTCGAGCGCGACATCACGCCGGTGATCACGTTGTACCACTGGGACCTGCCGCAGGCGTTGCAGGACGAGGGCGGCTGGTGCAACCGGGACATCGCCTCTCACTTCGCCTCCTACGCGCGTGTCGTCCACGACCGGCTCGGCGACCGGGTGAAGCAGTGGACCACGCTGAACGAACCGTTCTGTTCAGCTTTTCTCGGCTACGGAACCGGTGTGCACGCCCCCGGAATCCAGGACGAGGGCAAGGCGCTCGTAGCCGCGCACCACCACCTGCTGGCCCACGGCCGTGCTTGTGAGGTGCTGGGCACCGCCTCGATCGCGCTGAACTTCTCGCCGGTACTCACCGATTTTCGCGACGCGGCACACCGCGAGTCGGCCCGCCGGTTCGACGGCCTGCACAACCGGTTCTTCCTGGATCCCTTGCTGGGTCAGGGGTATCCGCCCGACGTGCTTGCCGACGTCGCGCACCTGGGCGCTTTGGAGCCCGCGATCCGCGACGGCGACCTGGAGACCATCGCCCAGCCGCTGTCCTGGCTCGGCGTCAACTACTACGCGCCGACCAGGACGGCGCCGCTGGACGATCTCACGGCTCGCGGTAACTGCCCGTTGCCGGGCCTGCGCGGGATGGACGTGCTCCCGCCCCGTGGGCCGCTCACCACGATGGGCTGGGAGCAACGCCCGGCTTCGCTGACCGATCTCCTGCTGTGGCTGGGTTCACGGTGTTCGGTGCCGCTCGTCGTGGTCGAGAACGGCGCCGCGTTCGTCGATGTGGTGGAACCGGACGGCCGCGTGCGCGATGGGGAACGGGTACGGTACCTCGACTCGCACCTGCGTGCCGTTCATGCCGCGATCGTCTCCGGTGCGGACGTGCGCGGATACTTCGCCTGGTCGCTGCTGGACAACTTCGAATGGGCCCTGGGGTACACGCAGCGGTTCGGCTTGGTGCACGTCGATTTCGTTACACAGCAGCGGATCGTCAAGGACAGCGGACGTTTCTTCGCGTCCGTCGTCGCACGGAATGGGCTCACGGACTGAGCACTTCCTCGATGCGGGTCGCGATGCGCTCGTTGTCGGCGGGGGACAGGCTCATCCAGCCGTCCTCGGTGACCACGAGGTAGCGTCCCTGGTCGGTGTCGAACCAGTTGACCAGTGTTTTGCTTCCTGTGACGCCGAACTGACCGCCGGCCACCCGGCCGGCGGTCAGTTCGTCCAGCAGAGCGGCGTCCTGAGTGGACAGTCCGGCCTTACGCAGTGCCTGCCGGTCGTCGTCTTCGCCGCCCCAGGGGTCGTTCTCGTCCTCTTGTGGTTCGGCCGCTTGCTTCAGCGCCTCCAGCCGGACGGACAACGAGCTGCCCGGCCCTGCTTTTGCGGCGGGCAGCACCTCGACGATCGACCTCGCGAGCGAGGTCGGCCGGATCTCGGTCAAACTGACCTTTTCGTCGTCCAGCACCGCGAGGACGGCCCGCGTGCCGGCGGAGGTGGCGATGGCGCGGCCGGTGCTCCCCACCGCGTGCACCGCGACCTCGTGTTCGGCCAGCAGTCGCAGGAGATCCTCGGCTCGTTGGTCCGGTTGGATCTCTTGGCGCAGCCGGGTCCGTTCCTCCTCGGTGTCGCCGATGCTCGGCACGTCGAGGGGGTAGGGGAGCGGGCCCAGTTCGGCCTTGTTCCACCACAGGTCGAGGTCACGGGTTGTCAGCGTGATCACTGCTTGTCCTTTGGTTTCTTGGGCTTCGCGTCGCCGATCACCGCCGGGGGTAGGTCTGCTCCCGGTACGTCGAAGAGGTCGCCGGAGATGATGTAGTTGGGGGACTTGCGTTCCTTGTCCTCCTCGGACTTGCCGCCCGCGTGGCCGCCCATCGGGCCTCCGGCCGCGGCGGCGGCGCCGGGGCTGGTGGTGGCAGGGCCGGTGGAGCGGCCTGGTTGTGACGAGGTGGTGTTCGGCGCGACGCCGGTTGAGCCGCCCGCTTGGGTGCCTGCGCTGCCGCTGCCCATGGCGGTGCCGCTGGGGCCGCCGCCGAAGGGTGACAACGCGGGGGCGGACCCGCGCCCGCCGGAGCCGAGGCCGCCGGAGCCGCCGCCGGTGCTGCCCGAGCCGCCGCTGCCAAGGCCGCCAGTGCCCCCGCTGCCGGGGATGCGCGATCCTCCAGGT
>NZ_BSTQ01000002.1:0-744332 GCF_030269605.1 Lentzea sp. NBRC 105346 | reverse complement strand
AGGACCGGTGGTGGGCTCGATTCCGGGGATGCGTGCGCCGCCGGGACCTGAGGTGCCGCCGGGTCCGCCGACGCGCGTTCCGCCGGGACCGGTGGTGGGCTCGATTCCGGGGATGCGTGCGCCGCCGGGACCTGAGGTGCCGCCGGGTCCGCCGACGCGCGTTCCGCCGGGACCGGTGGTGGGCTCGATTCCGGGGATGCGTGCGCCGCCGGGGCCCGAGGTGCCGCCGGGTCCGCCGACGCGCGTCCCGCGAGGCCCGGAAGAGCCGCCGGGGCCCGAGGTGCCGCCGGGTCCGCCAGTACGTGTTCCGCCGGGGCCGGAAGTGGCGCCGGGTGCACCGACGCGCGTTCCACCGGGACCTGAGGTGGGCTCGATATCGGGGATGCGCGGACCACCGGGGCCCGAGGTGCCGCTGGGGCCGGTAGTGCCGCTGGGTCCGAAAGTGCTTCGGGGACCGGATGTTCCGCTGGGCACGGTACGGCTCGGACTCGGCGTGCGAATGCCCACGGGTCCGCCGGTCGGCAGCGGTCCCGTGCTCGGCAAGGGACTGGGCCCGCCGGTCGCACCAGGGCCGGTGTTGCCGCCGATCGCCGGGCTCGTCGCCGTGTTACCCGAGGTGTGGGTGAACCCAGGCGCGCCGGCATTCCCAGGAGAGACGCTGCTGGTGGGCGTCGGCGTCGGCGCCGCGGCCACTGCCGTGCGGTCGAGCCGCGCCTGATCACCCGCACCACCGCCCGGCGCGGACACAGCCTCGGCAGAGTCGGCCCGCGTGCGCGTCCCCGCGACCTCCGCCCCACGCAACGCAACGCCATCGGTGGAACGCATCGCGACCACCGGCTCCTGCGTCTCCCCGGTCACCGGGTTGAACGGCGCCGTGAACACGGGCGTCGTCCGGTCGATCGCCCGAGTGTTGTCCTCCATCGAACTCATCACCGCAACGGCCTGATCATGCGCAGCACGGGCGCGGTCGTTGGCGGCCTGCGCGTCGGCGAGCGACGCGGTGAACGCCGCCAGCCCAGCCTCGCTGTGAATCCCGGTCGCGGAAGGCCAGGAGAAGGCCACGGGCTCCGGCATGTTCGCACGGGCGGAAGCCATGACCTGACCCTGATCGGCCACCTGGACGCCCAGTACGACCGCGGTCTGCGCGGTCGAGTGGAGCCAGTCGGTCAGCTCCTTCAAAGCGGCCCGCGCACCTTCCGCCGCGGAACCGGTCCAGCCGGACTGGGTGGCCGCGACCTGTTCGGTGAGCGCGTGCGCCGCATCCGTGAGCTCGGCGCCGAACCTCTCCCAGGTCGAGCCGATCTCGCCGGCCTGCCCCGGATCGTTGTTCTGATGCACGGCGGCGTACAGCTCGGGATGGGAACGGGACGCCCAGTTCTGCGTGTCCCGCAACACGGGTTCGGTCATCACGCACCTCCTTCGAGACGACGCAACGCGACCTGGTGGTCTTCATCCACGGCCTGGAAGTTGCGGATCGCGGTAGTCACGGCTGAGTGCGTCTGCTCCAGCACCGTGCGGTACGCGGTCATCACGTTGACGAACGAGAGCCGATCGCCCTCGGCTCGCCCGGAGAACTTGGACGTCATGGCGTCACTGACGGGGTTCGCGCCCAACGGAGCAGGACGGGCGACTTCGCCCGCGCGCTCCAGCCACGAGTCGACCTGGTTCATCTGGTCGCGCAACGCCTTGCTCAGCTTCTCGCCGGCCTCGGGGTCGAGCGTGACCGCGTCGGCGCGCAGCGCGTGCTCGGTCTTCTTCATCTGCCTCTCCTACACGCGGTGCTTCGGCGGGATGTTGTGCTTGTTGTCGCCGACGATGTCGTAAGCGCCACCCGAGGGCCCGCCGTGCGTGGTGCCGACCACGTTGCCCTGGTTGTCCAGGGTCATGATCTCCGTCATCTTGTTCGGGTAGTACTCGGCGTACGAGCTGGAACCGTTGGGGTTGTGGAAGTACTGCGATCCCATGTAGTCGTTCTGCACGTTGGAATGGGTCCACTCCCCGTTGGGGCGGTGGGTGATCAGCTCGGTCTTGCCGTTCTCGGTGTGCATCTGCCACGCGTTGCCGTGCGAGTCGACACCGTTCACCGGCTGGTTCCCCAGGCTGGTCTGCGGGGTGCCGCCCGGCGTGAACGTGTGGATGCCGTCCGGCGAGCCCACGTGGATGTTGGTGTTGTTGCTGTTGGCCAGATCCTGGAACTGGGGCTGGCAGGAGTTGCACATCGGCCGCGACACGACGATCGGGTTGCCCGGTTGTGCGTGCCACGCCTGGAGTTCCGCGTGCGAGGCGTAGTACTTGCCCGGCACACCGCCGTCGAAGTTGTGCGTCGGGAACGGGAGGTTGGAGTTGTTCATGATGGTCTCGGGCGCCACCGAGTCGAACCGGCCGGGAGGCGCCGTCCAGCCACTCTGGTACTGGTTGTAGCCCGTGAACGCGTGCGTCTTGTCGCCGTCGTAGTGGCCCTGGTTGTTGAACTCCTGGCACGGCACGGGCGCCAGCCCCAGCGGGTCGGTGGCCGCCGTCGGGTTGCCGACGTAGGCCCGCGCGTTGGCTGACGGCGCCAGACCGAGCGGGTCGTGCGAAACGTAGCGGCCGACCAGCGGGTCGTAGTAGCGGTTCAGGTTGTAGTACAGGCCGGTCTCGTCGTCGTGGTACTGGCCGGGGAACCGCAGCGGCGTCCCGGCGGGGTTCGGCGAGGCGCCCCAGAGTGCCATGTTCTGGTGCCAGGCAAGGGTTCCGTCGGCATCGACCAGTTCGGCCGGCGTACCGGTCAGGTCGGTGATGATCGCGTGGAACCGGTCACCCTCGGTCTGGCAGATCGCCCGGTGGGTGCCGGGCTCGAAGTCCCAGACCAGGACCGACGAACCGTGTACGACCTCGGCCAGGTTCGCGCCGTCCCACGTGAAGTCGGTCCGATCGAGCACGGAACCGTCCGGTGCCAGGCGTTTCTTCCACACCCGGCGCCCGAACGCGTCGTAGCCGTAACGCCACCGCGCGCCGTCGGGCGTGTGTGTCCACATCAGACGGTTCTCGGCGTCCCACCCGAACCGCCAGGTGTCGATCCGGCCGGGATGCGAGATCTCGCGGAGCACCATGCGGCCCTCGGCGTCGTACTCGTAACGGACGTTGCCCGCGCGCGTCACCAGCGTGCCGTGGTACTTGCGCGGGCCCTGGCCGTCCTGTCCCCGCTGCCATTGGGCGTGCACGACGTTGCCCGACCGGTCGTAGCCGTAGGTCTCAGTGCCGAGCGCGCCACGCACCGCGGTGACGCGGCCGACGGCGTCCAGGTCGAACGCGCGCCCGCCGGTGAGCTGGTCGTCGATCCCGACGAGCAGGCCGTCCGGCCGGTAGTGGTAGGAACGCCGCTGCAGCATCGTCCCGGCGTTGCCGACCAGGCTCTGCGCGCGCAGCCGGTCGGCGGAATCCCATTGCTGCGCAAGCATGACGCGGTCGCCGATGCGTCGTTCGACCTCACGGCCCGCCGCGTCGTAGCGGAACCTGATCGTGCGGCCCGCGGTGTGCAGCGCGGCCGGACGTCCGGCCGCGTCGTGTTCCCACGCGCTCAGCGCGCCGGACGGCGTGCGCCGGCTGACGCGGCGGCTGAGCAGATCGTAACGGGACTCGAGGGTGCGGCCGTTCACCGTCTGCGCGAGGACGCGTCCGGCGGCGTCGTACGTGAACGCGACGTCCGCATCCGGTGTGGTGGCGCGGATGATGCGGTTCACCGGGTCGTAGGCGAGATGAGTGGTCACCTGGCCGTGAGTCCTGGCGACCACGCGGCCGCGGGCGTCGTGCGTGTAGTGGACCGTCTGCCCGGCCGCGTTGGTCCGCCCGGTGAGCTGCCCGGCGGCGTCGTAGG
The DNA here is from genome assembly GCF_030269605.1 of Lentzea sp. NBRC 105346. GTDB lineage: Bacteria > Actinomycetota > Actinomycetes > Mycobacteriales > Pseudonocardiaceae > Lentzea. The sequence goes on along the minus strand of NZ_BSTQ01000002.1, from coordinate 740,476 downwards.
CGTACCGCACGAGCCTGCCGTCGAAGTCCTGTTCGGACACCAACCGCCCGGCCGGGTCGTAGGTGTAACGCCACACCTGGCCGTGCTCGTTCGTGACGGACGACGGCCGCAGTTCGGTGTCGTAGGCGAACTCCAGCCGGGTGCCGTCTGGGCGCACCTCGGCGACGGGCAGGTCGAACAGGCCGATCTCGATGCGCGTCACGGCGTTCATGGCGTCGGCCACGCCGCGCAGGTTGCCCTCGCCGTCGTACCCGAGCACGACCCTGGACCCGTCGGGGTCGACGCGGCCGGCCGGACGGCCTTCCGGCGTCCACGTGAACAGGGTCTCGCCACCGTTGCGGTCGACGACCCGCGCCTGGCGGCCCAGTTCGTCGTAGGCGTAACGGGTTGTGGCGCCAGTGGGATCGGTGGCCGCCACGACCAGCCCGAGCAGGTTCACCTCGTAGGTGTGCACCCCGCCCGCGGCGTCGACGACGGTGCGCAGGTTGCCGAGCTCGTCGTAGGCGTACTCGGTGCGGGCGCCCATAGGGTCGACCGTGGCGGTGAGCGAACCGCTGGGGCTGTACTCGCGCCGCCACACCGCGCCGTCCGGGTCCACCGTGGTGACCAGGCGGCCGGACGCGTCGTACTCACCCAGCGACTGGGTGCCGTCCGGATAGGTGACCGCGACCGGGTGGCCCTGCTCGTTGTAGAGGAAGGAAGTCCTGCGTCCCAACGGATCCGTGTGGGACAGCAGCTGGTGGCGTTCGTTCCACTCCTGCAGCGTGACGTTGCCGAGCGGGTCCGTCTCGCGCACCACCTGGAAGTGCTCGCTGAGCTCGTAGACCGTGGTGTGGCCCAACGAGTTCGTCGCGCGGGTGACGCCCGGCGCGTATTCCAGCGAGTAGTTGAAGTACCCGTCCGGACCCTCGGCGCGCACGCAGCGGTTCGCCGAGTCGTAGGCGTACCGGTACCACATGTCGTTGCGGTCCTGCCAGAAGACGATGCGGTCCTGGTCGTCGTACTCGAACCGTGTCGGCGTGCCGCTGGAGTTGACGTGCTCGGTGAGCCGGCGTGCGTCGTTGTAGCGGAACTCGCCGAGCAGCACGTCCCGCAGCCAGAATGCGGTGATCAGGCCGTCCTGGGACTCCACCCGGATGCGGTAGCCGCCCGAGTGCACCACTTCGGTCACGGTGCCGTGCTCGTCGCGGCCGAACTCGATGCGCCTGCCGTTGGCGTCGGAGATCGCGCTCAGCAGACCGTCGCGGCCGGCGAAGTGCAGGATGCGGTCCTGCTCGGCGACGAGCACCGCGTAGCCGGTCGCGGTCCGGGTGAGCGGCCAGCGAGGGCCGCGCTCGGGCAGCACCTCCTGCCCGTCGGCGGGCAGCGGGTACAGCAGCAGCGTGCCGTCCTCGGCGGCGAACGCGACGCCGGTGTCGTCGGCCTCGAGGCGTTGGTCCACAGTGGACGCCCAGGAGCGGCCGAACGACCGGCCCAGCCGGTAGTTCGACAGGTGGGTGCGCTTCAGGATCAGGGGCAGGGTCGACTGCAGCTCGACGTCGGTTTGGGGCAGGAGCATCCAGCCCGTCGTGACGTCGATCGGGTCGCCGCAGTTCGGCCGGCTGTCGACCGGGGTGTCGTGTGCTCCCCTGGGGGTCGCCTGGTCCTTGATGGGCGGAGTGTCGTTCTTGGGGGGAGGTGGCGGCGTGTTGTTCTTGGGCGGTGGTGGCGGCGGTGCGTCCGACTTCGGTGGCGGGGGAGTGTCGTTCTTCGGTGGCGGTGGCGGGTCTGCTTTCGGTGGCGGTGGTGGCGTGCCCGCGCCGGAAGTGTTGGTGCTGTCGCCGTTGTTCTTGATCGGTGGCGGCGGGTCTGCCTTGGGTGGCGGTGGCGGGGTGCCCGCGCCGGAAGTGTTGGTGCTGTCGCCGTTGCCCTTCGGCGTGGGCGGCGGTTCGACCTTCGGCTGTGGTGGTGGCGGGGCGCCGGCACCCGAGGTGTTGGTGCTGTCACCGCCCTTGGGTTTGCCTGGGTCGTGCACGGCCGGCGGCGGCGACTTCGGCGTGGGTGCCGGAGCGGAACCCTTGGGCGGCTTGGTGTTGCGCAACGCCTTCGCGGCGTCACCGAACAGGTCCTCGGCCCGCTTCAGCAACGGCACCAGTGCCCGCAGCGCCTGGGTCAGCCGGTTGGTGAGGCGCGCGATCTGCGAACCGACCTTGGCGACCTCCGCGACCACCTGCGGCACCACCCAGGTCAGGCCGATGCCCAGCGTCGCGACGACCTGCAGTGCCCAGCTGATCAGGTGCCCGACCAGCTCGGCGATGATGTCGCGCACGAGGCTGCGCACCGCCGCGACGACCTCACCCGCGGTCTTCACGCCGCCCGACGCGCCGTCCGCGCCCTCCTTGGCGGCGGTGAGCAGGTTCGCGGTGTTCGCCGCCTGCTCCCGGTACGCGTCGCCCGCGGCTCCTTGCCACCCCTGGGTGTCTGAGGTCGACATCGAGGTGAGATCGCCCGCGATGGCCTCCAGCTCCTTGGCGACGTTCTTCCAAGTGTCGGAGTGCGCCTTGATCTCGTCCGGGTTGCCCGCGAGCTGGTTCAGCCCCTCCTTGAGCGGGCCCACGTGCTCCATGAGCCAGCCGACCCCGGCGGCGAGGATGGAGCCGAACGGGTCCATCACCATGCCCAGCGCGGTCAGCCCGACGTCCACCGCACCGAGCGCGGTCGCCGCCCAGTCACCCTTCTCGATGGCCGACTTGAGCTCGATCGCGGACTCGACCATCGTCGCGCCGCTGTAAGCCTTGGTGGAGTCCTGCGGCTGCGCGACCAACGGGTTCACCACGGCTCGTTCTCCTCGTCGTCACGAACGTCGTCACGAACCTGAGCGGGTTCCTCGTCGTTTTCGTCGGTTTCCAGTTCGGGGAACCGCTCGCGCAGGTTGTCGAGCATCATCGAGCGGGTCTGGAGGTCCTCGTCGCCGAGCCCCTCGGCCATCACCTCGGCGACCCGGCCGGCGATGCCGGACTGCGCCCGGTGCACGGTGTCCATGATCATCGAGGGCAGGTGCTCCAACGGGATGGTGCGCGCGCGGTCACCGAACTCGATGCCGGTGAGGCTGCCGTCGGCCCGGACGGTGACGCGCACGGCGCCGTTGGGACTGGAGGCGGTCAGCCGCAACGCCTCGGTCTGCTCACCCACCGCGCGGTAGCGCGCCGCCTTCTCCTCGAACCCCTTGGCCCACGCGGCCATCCGCGCCTCGGCCTCCTCGGGGTCGCGGACCACTTCGCCGAAGCCGATCATGAGCCATCTCCCAGCGACTGAGTGCGCAGCGCCGTCATCGTCTGGCGGTGCGCGGATTCCTGGTCGTCGTACGAGGCCGCGGTGTCGCGGATGCTGCCGGCGGTCTTGGAGAAACTTTCGACGGCGGCGGACAACGCCTCGGCGGCCTTCTCCTCCATCGGACTGATGGCCAACGGCATGAACCCGCACAGCAGGCCGTAGGAATCGCCCGGCATGCTCGCGATCCGCGCCGCGTCCACCACGGTGTTGAGCCGGTCCGTCAGTCCGTCCAAATGGCTGCCGTGCGCCCGCAACTCCTCAGGCGCGGCGCCGAATCCGCCCGCTGACATGTGCACTTCCTCCCTCGTCCGTGTGGCCACGCTCCCATCTCGTGGCGCCGCGGTGGGGTGCGTCGAGCGGTCCTTTGTCCCTTCGGACACGGCTCTGGCCCGATCGACCGCGTCCGGGTCCGGCGAAGTCGTCGGGCCGGTGACGCCGCTGCGCGGCGGAAGGACGCCGGCCTGCGGCCGGAAACGCCGCTGCGCGGCGGTACGAGCGGGCCTCCTTCGTCGGCGCGCTCGTACCGGAAAAGCTCGGTTGGCCGCCGTCGTGGTCCCAGGCCGGTCCAGACCTGCGTTGCGTGGGTCCGGGTGCGTGCGTGGTCGGCATGAGGTGGGCTGAGTTGCGTTGTTCTTAAAAGCGCATGGAAGCCAACCCACCTCATCACGGCCACGCCCGCAGCCGCAGCAGACGACGGGAGTCTGGGACGGATCGGGACCCACGACGGCGGCCAGCCGGCTTTTCTCGGTACGTCGCGTTTTCGAGCCGCCAGGCGAGAAAACGTGATGTGTCGGCCGCAGGCCGCACATCCCAGCCCAGCTGATCACCCGAGTCGAACACCACGTTAAGAACGACCCGATGGCCACGCTCTCATCAGGCAAATCGGGCACGACTGAGATCGTTGATCTTCGCGAAGGGAACATTCGGGACGTCCAGCGTCACAAACTCGCCCCTCGCAAAACGTGAGAACGCTCCCAACAGTGATCAAGTAGCCCGCCGAAACAGAATCGCCGGAATTCGGGCACCAGGCGCCCGCGGACACACCTAGTGCTCCAGGCAGAGGCCGCCGGGCAGTCTGCCCAAGACGGCACGGCCGCCCGCGCCGCCGGGAAGGTCGTGGATGTATCCGATAACGCACGCCTCGTCGCCGACGCTCACGGCGTAGAGCAGGGTGCCGACCGGAGTCGGGTCGGTCGAGCGGGCCAGTCGGGCCGTGGTGTCCGGGTGCCGGCTGCTCTGAGCGCCTGGGCCACAGCGTCGGCATCGGCGTCCGTCGGCGGGTGGACGACAACCGAACCGTTACAAGGGACGCCATCCAGGGTGATGCACCGGCCATCTCGCGGGAGGAGACGGTCGATATCGTTGGATGCCACCTCGGCCGCCGATCGCTGGGCCTCGGAAAGGGGAAGCCGTCGGGTGGCGTCGGCTGCGGCGAGGTTGCACTAGTCGTCCTGGCCGGTGTCCCAAGCCGCACAGGTGAATCCGGTGTTCTGGCGCTCGGGCGCACCTCCCCACCTGAAATGCCACCAGGCGCCGATCAGCACCGCGGCGACAGGGCGATGAGGCCGGCGAGAGCCCATGCCCGGGATCGCGGCGGCCACGTCTTCCACCTCACTGAATCGTCCACTCGTGAATGATATTTTGACCAGGTAGAACGACGAAGGGATGGCATTCGTGAGCTGCCCGGAGCTGAGCCAGGCCGATTTCGAGGCCGCCGCGGAGGAGCGGCTGCGCCCGATCGCGCCCGAGCTGGACCTGGAGTCGTTCCAAGCGGTGTGGCTGCTCAACCAGGCGGCCGACGCGGCGCGCAGGCACCTCGAGGAGCACGCGCTGCTGGAGTCGGACCTGTCGTGGTCGCAGTTCGACGTGATGTGGCACCTGTGGCTGTTCGGCGAACAGGAGAGCCGGTGCGTCGCCCAGGCGCTGCGGATATCCAAGTCGGGCATGACCGTGATCGCGACGCAGCTGGTGGGGCGCGCTCTGGTCAAGCGGCAGGTGAGCCCGGCCGACCGGCGGCGGGTCTACCTGAGCGTGACGAAGAAGGGGGAGGCGTTCATGAAACGCCTGTTCCCCCGGTTCAACCGGGCCGAGGGCACGTTCACCGACGCCCTGTCGTCCCAGCAGAAGAAGGAGCTCGCGGGCCTGCTACACCTGCTGCTGGGCACCAACCCGTGACGCGAACGCCCGCCACGCCCCCGCGCTGAACGCCAGCGACGAGCCCCCGGTGTTCTTCGAGTCACGCACGCGTACGACCTGCGCAAACGCCACCTCGACGCACGAGCTGCCGTCGGTGTTGCTGCTGTAGCTGCTCTTACGCCAGGTGGATTCTCGTGACATTGGTGAGGTTCTCCCGCGCTCGGCTGGCCAGGTCGGCCAGCGTGCTCCGGGATTCTTCCTCACTCCATGCGACTTGGTCCATTTGATTGAATATAGCCTTGCACCGTTGGACACCCAGGTCATCCTGAATGAAGACCTGCGCGAGTTCGCTTTCCATCACGGCTACGGACGCCTGCTTCTCGAACTCCCACAGCGCGTAGTACGACGACACGACACCCGCTGATCCACTCGACTCGGGGATGATCCGGATGGAGTGGGTTTGGAAGAGCAGTCGGTAGTACTGCTCCTCCATCACAAGGGCGTCGCCGATCCGCAGGCGCAGCGCGTTCTCATGGATGTAGCAGGTGTAGTCGGGACGGTTGGGCCGACGCAGGATCGCCTGGCGCGCCATCCGAGCCTCGACATTGATCTCGATCCGCTCCGCCGGGACGCAGCCGCCCTCCACGAACAGAGCCCTCGCGTAGTCCTCGGTCTGAAGAAGGCCGGGGATCGTGGCCGGATCGATGGTCTTGATTTTGGTCGCTTGCGCCTCGGACAGCGCGATCGTGCGCAGGTTCTCGGGCGTCTGCACGTAGTACTTGTCGAAGGCGCTGCGATACAAGCCCAAGAAACCCTCGATGAACTGCTGGGTCCGCCCGCACCTCCCCAGATACTGCACCACGTCGATCTCGGTCGCGCGCACCTGGCCGTTCTCGATGCGCGTGACCTTGGAGTGGTCCCAGCCGAGCATGCGCGCCATCCGCCGCGCGCTGAACGTCGTGAAAACCTCGCGGATCGTGCGCAACTGATCGCCCAGGTCGCGGCTGTACGGAGTGGACGGATCGCCGTTCATTCACTCGACGGTAGCCGGTGCAGCAGATCCTGCAGTGGCCCCGAACGGGTGGAATCACAGCATCCACGAGTATTCCCGGATGTCCCAGTCGCTGACGTGTCGTTCGTAGCGCGCGAGCTCCTGTCGCTTGAGGCCGGTGAAGGCATCCACGAACGTCTCGCCCAACGCGGTGACGAGCGGTGCGTCCGCGGTCAGGTGGTCGAGCGCCTCCTCGAGGTTGCGGGGCAGCACGGCGCCCTGGCCGGGGTGGCGCCCCTCGGCCGGCGGGGGCGGGGTGAGCGACCGTCTGACGCCGTCGTGCCCGGCGGCGAGTAGTGCGGCGACGGCGAGGTAGGGGTTGGCCGCACCGTCGCCGCTGCGCACCTCGAACCTCGTGCCGCGGCCCCGATCCCTTGGTACGCGGGCGAAAGCGAACCGGTTGTCCAGTCCCCAGTTCGCGATCGAGGCGACCAGCCCGCCCTGGTGTAGCCGCCGGAACGAGTTCACGGTCGGGTTGAGCAGCGCGGTGAGCGCGGGCGCGTGTTCCAGGACGCCGCCGAGGAAGTGCAGCGCCAGCTCGCTCAGCCCGTGCTCTGCGGCCGGTTCGTCGAACAGGTTGACGCCGAGCTCGTCGACGAGGCTGACGTGCAGGTGGAAACCGTTGCCCGCCTTGTCGTTGAACGGCTGGCCCATGAACGTCGCGTGCAGGCCGACGACCGCCGCGATCTCCTTCACCGCGTACTTGAACAGGAACGCCCGGTCGGCCGCGTCCAGCGCGTCGGAGTGGTGGTGGTTCACCTCGAACTGGCCGCCGGAGAACTCGTGGTTCGCCGCGAACACCCCCAGCCCCATCGCGCGGCACTGGCGCAACAGCCCGAGCAACACGTCGCGACTGGCCAGGTCGTCGTTCGCGGCGCCGACGACGTACCCGGCGGTGTCGCGGTTGACGTACGGACGCAGCGCGCCAACGTTGTCACGGTGCGCCAGGTAGAACTCCAGCTCCGGCCCGACCACCGGGTGGCCGACCTCGGCGATCAGGTCGCCGACGACCCGGCGGAGCAGGTCGCGCGGAGACTCGGGCAGCGGCCGGCCGGTGAGCGGGTCCTCCAAGTCCGCCAGCACCACGGCGACCCCGGAGCTGAACGGCGTCACGCGGGCGGTCGACAGGTCCGCCACGGCACGGGTGTCCGGATAACCGATCTCCGCCGGGTCGGAGGACGCCCGTGGGTGGGCGGCGAGATCGGTGTGCAGCAACGTCTGGCAGAACGCGATCCCGTCGCGGCCGAAGTCCTCCAGCGCGATGTCCTTGCCGCGGGCCACGCCGTGCAGGTCCGACCACATCACCCGGACGATGTCGACCTGCTTCTCCTCCAGGTCCTCCAGGAAACGCTTGAGCTCGATCTCGCTGTCGGTGACGGTCATCGGGAACTCCCTGCTGCCTCGACGAACGCGGCGAAGACGGACTTCTGGTGCGGGTCGGAGTCCGCGGTGTCCTCCGGATGCCACTGCACGCCCAGGAACCAGCCCGCGGTGGCCGCCTGGATCGCCTCGACCGTGCCGTCCGGCGCGTGCGCGGCCGCGGTGACTCCGTGGCCAAGGCGGTCGATCCGCTGATGGTGGAAGCAACTGACGTCCACTGTGGACGCACCGATGATCGGCCGCAACGAGGGGGCGATGTCCACCGGGATGTTCACATGCCGATGCGGGTTCTCCATGTGAATCTCCAGATCGCCGCCGAGCGCCACGTTGACCACCTGGGCGCCGCGGCAGATCGCCAGCAGCGGCACGGCTTCCCGCAACGCCCAGCGCGCGGCGGTCAGGTCGAACCAGTCCTGCTCGGCGTCCACGTCGTAGACCTCCAGGTGTGGCATGCCTCCGTACTGCGAGGGCATGACGTCGCCGCCGCCGGGCAGCAGCAGTCCGTCGGCGAAACCCAGTCGTGCGGCCACATCGCCTTCGGTGACGTGCACGCTCAACGGCTCGCCGCCCGCCGCGTACACCGCTCGTGCCAGCGCTCGGGCCGTCACGTCGGCGCGGTAGCGCAGGGCGGAGGCGGTGGCGGAGATCCGTGCGGGGATCGCGATCAGTGGCCGTTTCACAGCGCCACCCAGGTGGTTTTGAGTTCGGTGTACTTCTCGAGTGCGTGCACGGCTTGTGCCAGTGCGCGGGTGGTCATGTCGGCGTGGTGGCGCAGGGCGGAGGCGGTGGCGGAGATCCGTGCGGGGATCGCGATCAGCGGCCGCCTCACAGCTGCACCCAGGTGGTCTTGAGCTCGGTGTACTTCTCCAGCGCGTGCACGGACTTGTCCCGGCCGTTGCCGCTGCGCTTGTAACCGCCGAACGGCACGCTCAGGCCGCCCTCCTCGTAGCAGTTGACCCACACCGTGCCCGCGCGCAGCCGCCGGGACACGCGGTGTGCGGTGGCCAGGTCGCGGGTCCACACGCCGGCGGCGAGGCCGTACTCGGAGTCGTTCGCCATGGCCACGGCCTGTTCGACATTGTCGATCGGATGCACCGCAAGGACCGGCCCGAAGACCTCTTCGCGCGACAATGCCGTACCGGGTTCGACATCGTCGAACACCGCGGGCCGCAGGTAGGCGCCCGGCAGCGAGTCGGGACGGTCGCCGCCGAACGTCAGCCGCGCGCCCTGCGCCTGGGCCAGCGCGATGTGCGACTCGACGTGTTCGCGATGGGCGGCGCTGACCAACGGGCCCATCTCGGTGGCCGGGTCGAGCGGATCGCCGATCCGGATCGAAGCGAGCCGGGCGGTGATCCGGTCCAGCAGTTCGCCGTGCACGTCGCGATGCACGATCAGCCGTGACGGCGCGGTGCACATCTGGCCCTGGTTGAAGTAGACGCCCCACGCCGCGGTCGACGCCGCGAGGTCGAGATCGGCGTCGGGCAGCACGATGTTGGGCGACTTGCCGCCGAGTTCCAGCCACACCCGCTTGAGGTTCGACTCGGCCGCGTAGCCGAGGAACGCGGCGCCGACCTCGGTGGACCCGGTGAACGCGATGGTGTCCACCCCGGGATGGCGGCCGAGCGCCCGCCCGGCGCGCGGGCCGTTGCCGGTCACCACGTTCAGCACGCCGTCCGGCAGCCCCGCCTCGGTCGCGAGCTCGGCCAGCCGCAACGCCGACAGCGGCGACTGCTCGCTCGGCTTGACCACCACCGTGCAGCCGACGGCCAGCGCGGGCGCGATCTTCCACGCCGCCAATGTCATCGGGAAGTTCCACGGCACGACGACGCCGACCACGCCGACCGGTTCCCTGGTGACCAGCGCGAGGGCGTCCGGGCCGACCTCGGGCGTCTCGCCGGTGAGCTTGTCCGCCCACTCCGCGTACCAGCGGTAGGTGTCAACGGTGGTGCGCAGCTCGATCAGGAGCGCGTCGCCGACCGGTTTGCCCATCTCCAGGCTGACCAGCAGGGCGAGCTCCTCGCGGTGCGCCTCGACGGCGTCCGCCAGCGCGTGCAGCACCCGCTTGCGTTCCTTCGGCGCGAGCGTGGGCCAAGGCCCGGAGTCGAACGCCTGCCGGGCCCGGCGCACCGCGAGGTCGACGTCGGCCTCGTCCGCGTCCGGCAGGACGACCAGCTCGGCGCCGTCCCGTGGCGAGGTCAGGGCCCAGTGCGCGGCGGCGTCGTGCGGACGTCCCCCGATCAGCATGGCACTGGGCAGGCGGACGCCGGCGGCCCGTAGGGCCCACTCCTGCGCGGTCGGGTTCATGGCTCGAAACCATATTCGTTCAGCCGTGAACGGTCTACAGTTCCTGTCAGAACCGTGAACTACTTGCATAATCTGCGACGCTAGCTACAGTTCGTCCACAAATGAACGAAACGAAATGCAGGAGGGGTCGTGAGCGTCGCCGGGTTCTTCCATCCCAAGACCGCGAGCGGTCGGTCGTCACTCGTGCCCGCTCCGCCGTGGTACTACAGCGGTGACCTGCTCACCGTGGAGTACCGCACCGACCCCGCCAGGGTCGCCGAGCTGCTGCCGGATCCCCTGCGTCCGGCGCCCGACGACCCTGGCGCGGTCGCCCTGATCTGGGCGGACTGGCAGTCCTGCTCGACCGGCGGCGAGGAGCTGCTCGACCCGGTGCTCTCGCAGTACCGGGAGGCGTTCCTCGTCGTGCGTTGTGTCCACGAAGGACAGACGTACAGTCGCGCCGCCTACATCTGGGTGGACAAGGACTTCGCCGTGGCCCGAGGCTTCCACCAGGGCTACCCGAAGAAGCTCGGGTCGATCCACCAGACCCGCCTGCACCCCTACGGCCCGGCGCCCAGGCTTACCGAGGGCGCCCGGTTCGGCGCGACGCTCGCGGCAGCCGACCGGCGGCTCGCCGAGCTGCGGGTGACGTTGCTGGAACCGAGTGAGCACAACGGTTTCGTCAACGCGCACCCGATGGCGCACCACCGGTGGCTGCCCGCCATCGACCGGCCGGACCGCCTGGCGCTCGACGAGCTGATCTCGACCTCGGCGGCGGGGTTCGAGGGCGGCACGCCGTGGCGGGCGCGGGTCGATCACTTTGCCCTGTTCGAATCCCCGACGGAGGAGCTGAGCCTGTTGCGGCCACAGGAGATCATCGGCGCGTACTACCGCCAGGTCGGTGTCGAGTGGAATGGCGGCGAGCTGCTCGCCCGCGACCAGACGAGCGTCCGATGAAGGCCGTCGTCGAAGGTGTCGAGGTCGACACCCGCCACTGGATCGGCGGCCGCCGCGTCGCGTCCGCTACCACCTTCACCGATGTCTCACCCATCGACGAGCAGCCGATCGCCGAGATCGCGTCGGGCGACACCGCCGAGGCCGAGGCCGCCGTGGACGCCGCGCGCGCGGCCTTCCCGGACTGGGCCGCCTTACCCCGCAAGGAACGGGCGGACGTGCTGCGGAGGGTCGCCGACGGCATCGACGCCCGCGCCGAGGATCTGGCCAAGGTGGAGACCCGCGACAACGGCGCGCTGCTGCGGTCACACCGGCGGGGCGTGATGCCGCGTTCGGCGAACAACTTCCGCTACTTCGCCGACCTGCTCGAGAAGCTGGACCACCCGCTGGAGGACATCCGCGGCCACCGGCAGCGGGTCACCTACGACCCGGCCGGCGTGGTCGCGGTGATCACGCCGTGGAACGCGCCGCTGATGCTCGCCACCTGGCGCATCGGCCCGGCGCTGGCCGCGGGGAACACCGTCGTGCTCAAGCCACCGGAGTGGGCGCCGCTGACCGCGTCGCTGCTGGCCGACATCACCGCCGAAGCGGGCCTGCCGGACGGGGTGTTCAACGTGGTGCAGGGAACGGGCGCGCGGGCCGGTGCGGCGCTCTCGGCCGATCCCGGCATCGACCGGCTGGCGTTCACCGGCTCCGTGCCGACCGCCGGGCTGATCGCCACCGCCGCGGCTCCGCAGATCGTGCCGCTGTCGTTCGAGCTGGGCGGCAAGTCCGCGCTCGTCGTGTTCGAGGACTGCGACCTGGACCTCGCCGTGCGGCTGGCGGTGGAGCAGTTCGACAACGCCGGCCAGGTGTGCCTGGGCGCGTTCCGGATCCTGGTGCACGAGAGCATCGCGGAAGAGTTCCAAGAGCGGGTCGTCGAACGGGCTTTCCGGCTAGTACAAGGGGATCCCCGCGACGAGAACACCGACGTGAGCGCACTGATCTCCCGCCCGCACTTCGAGCGCGTCGACGGGTTCGTCCAGCGCGCCAAGGCCGCCGGGGCCCGCGCGGTGCTCGGCGGCGGCCCCAACGACGAGCTGGGCGGGCTGTTCTACCGGCCGACGATCCTCGTCGGAGCCGAGGACGGCAGCGAGATCCTCACCGAGGAGGTCTTCGGGCCGGTCCTCACCATCCAGACGTTCCGCACCGAGGACGAAGCGGTGCGGCAGGCCAACTCCACGCGGTTCGGGCTCGCGGCCACGCTCGTCACCGGCGACCCCGAGCGGGCCGAGCGGGTCAGCGGCCGGCTCAACGCGGGCACCGTGTGGGTCAACTGCTTCTTCGTCCGCGACCTCGGCGCCCCGTTCGGCGGCAACGGCCAGTCCGGCATCGGCCGGGAGGGCGGCGTCTGGTCGTTCGACTTCTACTGCGACGTCAAGAACACCGTTTTCGCGCCGGACGGCTGGGCTGCTGCCGGTGGAGACAAGGAGGGCTGACATGGGTGAGATCGTGGGCGCGGGCCTGCTCGCGCACGTCCCGACAATCGTGCTCCCGGAGCAGACCCGCCGGGAGCTCAACAACGGCAAGGAGATCACGCTCGTCACCGGGCTGCACCAGCTGCGCCGCGAGGTCTTCGAGACGATCGACTACGACACCGTCGTGGTGCTCGACTCGCACTGGGCGACCACGGTGGAGTTCGTCGTCACCGCGCACGCCCGTCGCTCGGGCCTCTACACCTCCGAGGAACTGCCGCGCGGGATGCAGCGCCGGCCGTACGATTTCGCGGGCGATCCCGAACTGGCGCACGGCATCGCGGCCCAGGCGGACCGGCACGGCACCTGGATCACCGCCATCGACGACCAGCACCTGCCGATCTTCTACGCCACCACGAACCTCTGGGAGTTCCTCGGCCAGGGCCTGCCGGACAAGCGGTGGATCTCCATCGGCATGTGCCAGACCGCCGACACCGAGGACAACCTGCGGCTCGGCCGGGCACTCGGCGCGGCCATCGCCGAGTCGGACCGCAAGGTCGTGCTGATCGCGTCCGGCGCGATGAGCCACACGTTCTGGCCGTTGCGGGAACTGCGCGCGCACGAGGCGTCCGACGTGACGCACATCTTCAGCAAGGAGGCCGCCGCGGCGGACGCGGAACGGCTGGACTGGTTCGCCCGCGGCGACCACGCCCAGGTGCTGGAGACGATGCCGGAGTACCTGAGGTTCAAGCCGGAAGCCCGGTTCGGGCACTACCTGATGATGATCGGCGCGCTCGGCGAGGAGGACTGCAAGGCCACCTCACGCCAGTACGGCGAGTACGAGAACGCCATCGGCACCGGCCAGGTGCACCTGTGGTTCGACCGTCCCGAGGGCGGCTTCCCCGTTCCCCGGCGCACCGGCCTGATGGAGGTCTGAGTAGTGGAGATCCGGCGCATCCTGCTCGACGGCAACGCGACCGAGGTGGTCCGCCGCGGTGACACCCTGGTCGCCCCGGACGGCCGGGAAACCGGTGTGGCCGAAGCGGTCCACCTGCCTCCCGTGCAACCCAGCAAGATCATCGCGGTGCACCTGAACTACCGCAGCCGCGTCGAGGAGTTCGGTATATCCCTGCCGTCGACCCCGACGTACTTCCACAAGCCGACGACCGCGCTCAACGCCCACGGTGGCGCGGTCGTCCGGCCGGAGGGGTGCAAGTGGCTCAACTACGAGGGCGAGATCGCCATCGTGATCGGCCGCACGGCCCGCAACATCTCGCCTTTGGAGGCGGGCGAGTACATCCGTGGTTACACGATCGCCAACGACTACGGCCTGCACGACTTCCGCGACACCGACGCCGGTTCGATGCTGCGGGTGAAGGGCGCGGACACGTTGTGCCCCTTGGGTCCCGGGCTGGTCGAGGGCTGGGACTTCCGCGGCAAGGGGCTGCGCACCCTGGTCAACGGCGAGGTGCGCCAGGACGGCAACACCGAAGAGATGATGTGGGACATGCACTATCTCGTCGCCGACATCGCCCGCACGATCACGCTGCTGCCCGGCGATGTCCTGCTGTCGGGCACTCCGGCCGTGTCCCGCACGGTGTATCCGGGCGATGTGGTGTCCGTCGAGGTCGAGGGGCTCGGCGTTCTGACGAACCACATCGTCACCGGCCCGGTGCCGATTCGCTCCGACGTGGGCGCGCAGCCCACCGAGAGCGAGGAGGTGCTGTCGACGGCGCTCGGCGGCGACTGGGAGTTCCGCGGCATCCGCAAGCCGATGCGGACGTCATGAGCGACCAGAAGGCCCGCGCGTGGGAGCCAAACTCGGTCCAGTGACACGACATCCGTCCCTCGGGTTCACCAACCATCTCGGCCACGTCACGAGCAACGGCACAATCGCGAACGTCGAGGCGTTGTTCGTGGCCCGCGGGACGCATCCGGGCGGGCCGTGGCGTTCAGTGCCGAGGGGCACTAGACGCACTCACCGATGTGCGGCCCCTTTGATGTGGAAGCGATCGCGGTGCCGTCCGACGACGGGGGCCGGGATCGGTGGACCAGATCCAGCACATCGTGCCGCTCGCGTGGTCTTTCGGTGCGCGCGTGCACGTGGACGCGGCCTATGGCGGCTTGTTCACGTTGCTGGCGGGCGACCTGGTCGAACCTTCGCCGTGGCACGCGGTCGCCGACGCCGACTCGATCGTCGTCGATCCGCACAAACATGGCCTGCAGCCCTACGCGTGTGGCGCGGTGCTGATCGCGACCCATCGGTCGGCACTACGTGCACGACAGCCCACACACGTGCTTCACCTCCGACGGAACCGTAACTGGGCAAGATCTCGTGGCCGCGTGCCGCCGGGCTGCGCTGGACGTGAAGCGGCGGATCGAGCAGTCGGAGCCCATTGCCGTGTACCAGCCCGCCGAGATCGACATCGTTACGTACTTCGACCAGCAGTTGGAACAGGTCATCTTTGGCTTTCGTGGCTGAAATGCAGCGGAACACACGGGAACTCCGGTCGTCCCAACGGCGCCTGAACTCACCCGCGCTTCGCCGCTGATGCACCTCTAGCCTTCCGTTTCCTGCGGCTGCTTTTCGTCGTCTTTCCCTCTAGCGCGGATGTTAAGGCTGTCCGGGCTGCTAGCTCGGAATCTTCTGTCGATCGGGGCTTCTTGCTGGTGAGAGGAGAGGGGCCCAAGGTGCTTGCTGGAACAATAGATTTCTCCGTCGGCTGTCCGGATGCCCAGATGCCAAGTTTGTCCAGGATAGTCCTGAACCACGCCGTCGGTTCTACAGAGCTGGACATCGTGTTAATTCTTGCAGTGTCGTCCTCGCTCAGGCGGACCGTTTTTAGCGCTCCACTGTCGAGAAGCGTCTTGAGGATCAATGCGGAGCATTTCCCGAGCTCGGGGTCGTGAAGTGCGTTGACCATGGTTCGCACAGGAGTGCGAAGGGCGCCCAACTCCCACCAGGCAAGCTCTCTCACCAGTAAGATCTGTGTAACAGCAGCGATTAGTGCGTTCCTGGTCCCGAATGCCATGTCGGATGGCCATGACTCGGTCAAGCTCTTTGGCCAGTGGCACCATTCCTGGTGGATGTCCTGGTGTGAAGGCACCAGGTGTTTCACCTGCAATGCAAGCACGTCCGCGGCCTGCCCGGTCTCGTCCTCCGTCGCAGAACTGTCACGGAGGGTGCGGTCGATCAGCCAAACTGCGGTCGAAGAGTCGACGGCGTCAGCCGCCCAAAGCTCGCCAAGGATGCGAATGCTCACCGCGCCGCCATGGAGCTGCATAAGTGTTGCTATTGCGCCGGCAACGCGTGCGCGGGGAGCATAACCGCCGTCAACCGTTACGAGTTCAAGTATCTTCGCGACCGTATCGACCTTCAGTCGCTCTTCTGTTTCTCGCGCCAGCTCCTGCTCCTGGATCTTCACTTGTTCAGCCAGTATGTGTGTGCGATGGTTGTGCTGGGCGGTGAGCAAGGCGCCGATCAGGGTGCCGACTATGCCGAATGCGACACCAAGGAACGTCCATAGGCTCTTCGTATCATCGGCGGACAGCTTGTCGCCGGCAAACAGGTTCGACTTGAGTAGCAGTAGGACGGCAACTCCGATCAAGAAGGTAACTAACACTGTAAGGATGGTCCAGATGACGGTCGTGAGTCGGGATCGAGTACCTTGAGATCCGACTTCATCGACGGGTTCACGGGTTGAACGCTGAGCGACCATGTCTACCTCGCTTATAGGTCTTCGGAAGGGGATCGCGCTGATTCTGTTTGATCTGAGGTTATTGCCATCCTCGAAGAAATAGTCAGGGTTTGGGTAGTTGAGTTGGCAGCTGATTTCGCTGCGTTTCCGCTTGGCTGACCGTTGCGTTGCTTCCGGGTGGCGCCCGGTGATTTAGCTGGGAAGTCATGGATGTCTGGCGCCCAGGTATGTTTCATGACGAGGTGGAGGCAGTTCTCCCGCTCGGGCTCGCTCCAGTAATCGTTGTGACTGAGGAAGCCTCGACGTCTTAGGGTGCTGAGCAATGTGAGCTTTTCATCTGTGTAGCGAATCGATTTCACCGTGGCGTTGATGCCGAGCGTATCGGTTCCGTGTTTGACGTTGCGGTCATCGTGATCGTCCAGATTTGAGCCGAATACGTCGGCCGGGATGAACACATTCGTCCATTTGAGCTCGCTGATCCGTGAGTTGCGAGGCGCTCGCAAATAGCCGGGCTCATAGAATCGGACGAAGTCCAGTGGGCACCCCATCGTGAACAACGTCGTGATGGCTCTGGCGTGGCGAGCGTCGGCTGGCAAGTGCTGGTCTTCGTACGGGTACAGGAAGTCGAATGCAACGAGACATCCGAAGCTATGAGCTACGAGATGAATGGACCGCTTGCCGTCCTGCTCGATCAGTTCGTCGACGGCATCAGCAAGAACGGCGGCGACGCTGGCTGCGTGCAATTCGTTCTTCGTGTATTCGATGAACTGCTGGACGAACCCAGCTCCTGTGGCCGCGATCCGTCGAAGCTTGAAGAACAGAAATGAAGTCACCCCGGCGGCGCCGAGCTTCAATGCTGCAGACCACGATGATGGCACCGGACCGGTGTCGACGAGGTTGGCGGTCTCGAGAACGGTCCAGATCGACGCCACCGCAGCCATAAGAGTCAACCCGATTGCAGCAAAACCTAGCAGCAGCTGGATCTTTGCACGCCATCCCTTCGCGGCCCATGACTTGACGGTCACATTTCCCTGTCGTCTGATCGCCGCGCGCACCGGAATGATCGTGTGAATCAGGTAACCGATCGCTAACAAACCACGTCTCAGTGCGCTGTCGTTGGCTTTCAGCGGATCGAGCCGGGATTGGTAGTCCAGCGTGTAGACGTCGACCTCGGGCACCGGCTCGTCGCCGTCGATCCGCACGATACGACGTCCTTCGGTGAGATGCCCAGAAGGGCTTCCGATGTTCTCAACGATGAACTGGCCCGGCCCCCGGTTGGCCTTCAAATTCATGAGTTCCGTGACTCTAGCGCCGGAATTCGCTGCTGAAGGCAATACTCCCGGCAGGAAAAGCACAACGGGAGGAAGCTGTTTCTGGGAGGGTGGGTTCTGTTGATGGGACATAGCGACTCCCGGCGCTGTAGTGCGTAGTCTTGTCTGTCGCGGACGGCTCGAGGTGTGTTACTTCATGGCCGTGTCCGGCGACGCCGAAGGCGACGTGCGATGCCGATGTCAGGGATGATGATCGGTGAGCGGACTGGGCCGGTCGATCCGGCTGCATGTCCGTTCGGGTGGCGACGCTGCCGCTGGCGCAAATGCCGCTGAGCTCGGTGGCATGCACGACTTGTGCGGCTGAAAGATCGCGAAGCGCGATTCTGAGACAGACTGGTCACGTTGCTGGCGGTTCGCGCGCCCACGCCGTTACTAGTGCTGACGGTGTCAGCTGCTGCTCGCGGATGGGAATCCGGCTTCGACACGCCAGCCGCGTTTCTAGTTGGACCCAAGACGTAGCTGTGGACCGCTCCGGACTACGTCAGGATCGAGTGCAGCCACAGGGTTCTGTTGCCCCGCGATCGTCTCGACCCCATGGAGCAGTCCGACTAGGGGGCATGGTCACGGCGTCCGGCTCCTCTGAGCCACCGTGCAGCTGGCGGAGGGCTACAACTGGTTCGGGATGGCTCCGCCGGTCGGCTGACATGCCGAATATTCGGCGAATCCGTTCACCCGTTGAGCGCATGTCCGTTTCGAGGCGCGGGAGTAGCGTTTTTGGTGCCGCCGCTTGACAACGTTGTCAGGACGGATGGGAGCTCTAACCATGCGGAGATCACCACGTCGTCGTTTCTCCCGCTGTGCGGTCGGTTTGTTAGTGGTCCTGGGGATGACGGTGGTCAGCGCGCCGGAAGCCGCCGCGGCGACCAACGTGGCGCTCGGCAAGCCGACGACGGGGTCGGCGTCGTGTGTGCCGGACGAGTCACCGGCGAAGGCGGTCAACGGAAGCGTTTCCGGTGGCAACACGGACAAGTGGTGTTCCTATGCGGGCACCAAGTTCCTTCAGGTCGACCTCGGCGCACCGGTCACCATCGGGCAGTTCGTGGTCCGCCACGCGGGGGCGGGCGGCGAGTCGGCCGACATGAACACCCGCGCGTTCACCATTCAGGTGAGCACGAACGGCACGTCGTTCACCGACGCGGTGACCGTCACCGACAACGCGGCCAACGTGTCCACCCATGACATCGCCGCCACGAGCGCCCGATACGTGCGGCTTTCCGTCACGCAGGCGGAGCAGGGCGGCGACGGCACGGCCCGCATCTACGAGTTCGAGGTGTACGACACCGGTGGCGGGCAGCAGCCGCCGGGCAACCTCGCGCTGAACCGCCCGGCCACCGGCAGTGCCGCGTGCGCCGCGAGCGAGGGACCGGAGAAAGCCGTCAACGGCAGCGTTTCCGGCGGCAACAGCGACAAGTGGTGTTCCTCCGCGAGCACCAAGTTCCTCCAGGTCGACCTCCAGGCGAACCGGACCGTGGGTGGCGCGATCATCCGGCACGCCGGCGCCGGAGGTGAGTCGGCGAGCTACAACACCGCCGCGTTCACCATCCAGGTGTCCACGAACGGCACCAGCTTCACGACGGTGGCGACGGTCAGCGGCAACACCGCGAACGTCACCCGGCACACGTGGACCCAGCGCAGCGCGCGCTATGTGCGGTTGAACGTCAGCGACCCCACCGCACGGATCTACGAGTTCGAGGTGTACCTCGACCCGCCGCCCGTCGGTGGAGACCCCGGCACGTGCCACCCCGACGCGCCGCCGACGCTGAGCGACTACATCTCCGACCACGCCGCGCAGATGACCAGGGTGTCGTGCAACGCCGACGCGGCCGTCTACTTCGACCCCGCGCTGCTCGCCCTTCCGCCCGGTCAGACGGCGTGGGCGCCGGGATTCGTCACGGACGTGTGGCGCCACTACCGCGAGACCTACGGGGCTTGTGCCGTCGACCGGCCGCTGCCGGCGCCGATCGGGCCGGGCTGTGTCAGGTTCGGGCACCCGAAGCCGTTGATCGCGTTCTTCCACCAGGACCGCTACCACGGCGGCACGGTGGCGAACCGGTTCGACGAGTTCTCCGGGTTCCGCAACACGATCGACGTCGGTGACAACGGGTGGAGCTCCAGCAACGAGACGCTGCGCGACGTGATCACCCACGAGGAGTGCCACATCGTCGAGGGCGCGAGCCAGGGCGTGCACGAGTCCCCGGCGTTCGGTGAGATCTGGGGCGACAGCAAGTGGGCCGAGATCTGCCAGTACGACTTCTACCGCCGTACCGGCCGCACGGCCGACGCCACTCGGGTGTTCAACCAGTACACGAACAACCGGGACGACCTCCCGCAGGGCGCCCGCCAGGCGGCCTGGTTCCGCGACTGGTTCCACCCGCTGTACACCGAGACCGGTAGCGACATGAAGTTCATGGAGCGCTTCTTCGGGTTGCTGAACCAGTACTTCCCGAAGCGACAGGAGAACAACAACCGCAACCTGATCTACACGAGGCGGATGAACGCGGGCGAGTTCGTCCACTTCATGAGCGGTGCCGTGGGCCGGGATCTCAGCTCCATGGCGGAGAAGGCGTTCAACTCGGGCTTCAACCGGGCCCAGTTCGACCAGGCTCGAGCCACCTTCCCGCAAATCACCTACTAACCAGAGGTCGTGAGTGGTTTCCGTCGCCATGACGACGGAAACCACTCACGACCTTCCTGTTGGGACGGGCGGTTCTTCGGCGTAACGCGGCGATCAAAGGATGCGCGATTCGCTGCGTGATAGAGACTTTCGTGCCGCCACCGACCTCCTAACGTTGCCGCCTGGCGGAACAGAGGGAGGTGCAGTGCCATGGCGGATGTCTACGTGCCCCCGTCCCTGGACGAGGTCGGCGAGTTCAACGACGACACCCAGGGCTGGGGTATCAGCGGATACGACCTGGAGGACGAGTTCCCGTAAACCGGTGTGCGCTCGTGTGGTGACCGAACAACGAGGACTGGTGCATGAAGGACGGGTTCGTCGTACTCCCGGACGTCGACAATGCTCGCGTTGTCGAGTCTTTGCCTTTCGAGGCAACGGAAATCGTGCGGTTCCCGTCCGGGCGGCCCTGGTTGGCCGGACGCTGGCGAGCCGACGAGTTCATCCAGGTGAGCTCGGGTTCGGTGCGAGTGGCGCTGATCGGCTGGTGTCCGGTCGGCGCCACCCGGCTGGCCGAGCTGGCCGCGAAGATCCGCACACCGGGTGATGTCGACGCACTGGCGCGAGCGCTCCCAGGAAGCGCTCACCTGATCGCCGACGTCGGCGGTGTCGTCCGGGTCCAGGGCACCATCACCGGTCTGCGCGGTGTGTTCCACGCGAACGTGGACGGCCTGACCGTGGCGGCCGACCGCGCCGACGTGCTGGCCCGCCTCATCGGCGCCGGCCTCGACGAGGACGTGCTCGCCGTGCGGTTGATCAGCGTCAAACTCCCGCCGCCACTTGGTGAACGGAGCGTGTGGCGCGGTGTGCGCGCGGTTCCACCGGACAGCTACCTCACGTTGCAACCGGCCAGGGTGACCCGGTGGTGGCGGGCACCGGAACCCGAGCTGAGCCTCGCCGAGGGGGCACCGGTCGTACGGGCCGCCCTGCGCCAGGCGACGGCCACGCCCGGAGGACTGTCCGCGGACATGTCCGGAGGACTCGACTCCACGTCACTGTGTTTTCTCACCGGCCGCGAAGACCTGGTCACCGCCAGGATGTTCAACGGCGACCCCGGCAACGACGACCCGGAGTGGGCGGCGCTCGCCGCCGCTGAACTGCCCGCGGCCGACCACGTCGTGATCCCACGAGACGATCTGCCCGCGATGTTCGGCGGACTCGGCACGGTCGTCGACACCGAGGCGCCGGTGCTGAACATGCGCACGGCGGCCCGGAACCTGAGGTACGCGCAGCTGCTCGCCACGCGGGACGTCCGCCGGCACCTCGCCGGTCACGGCGGCGACCAGCTGTTCACCGCGCCACTGTCGTACCTGCACACGCTCACCCGTAAGGCGCCCCGCACTGCCCTCAGCCACGTGCGGGGATATCGGGCGCGGTACCGATGGTCGCGGCGCGAGACGTTCGCGGCGCTCGTCGGCGACCGTGGTCTGGCCGAGTCGTGGAAGCGGCTGGCGGACGCTCTCGACGGCCCGCGCCCGATGCCGCGGAGGCCGCACCTCGACTGGCTGCTGCCGCTGCGTGCCCCGGCGTGGGCGGCACCGGACCTGGTGGCGACGGCGCGGCGGCTGTTCGCCGAGGCTGCGGGGGACGCCGAGCCGTTCCACGATGATCGGGGCCAGCACGGGACGCTGGCCAACCTGCGCGCCTACAGCCACAGCTACCGGATGATGGCGCGGACCTTCCGGTCGGGCGGCCTGGCGTTGCGCCTGCCGTATCTCGACGACCGGGTCGCGGAGGCCGTCCTGGCCGTGCGACTGTCCGAGCGCACCACGCCGTGGCGGTACAAGCCCCTGTTGGTCGAGGCGATGCGCGGAGTCGTACCCGATGCCGTCCTGGCCCGCCGCACCAAGGGCGAGTTCAGCGTGGACGCGCACAGTGGCCTGCGCGACCATCTTCCTGGGATCATGGACCTGTTCGCCGACTCGATGCTGGCCGAACGCGGCCTGATCGACGTCGGCGTGTTGCGGACGCGGCTGCTCGGCGCGCACCGCGACAACCACGGCCTGCTCGCGCTGGACGCCACCCTCTCCACCGAGCTGTGGCTGCGTGCCGTGTCCGGCCTGGTGACCACGTGAGCGCCCCCGGTGCGCTGCCCGAGCGGCGACGCCTGGCGTTGCACCGCCGCGTCACGCCGCTGGCCGCCGTCGCCGTCGCCCGCGGACTGGCCAGGTTGCGTCCCAAGCGCCTTCGCCTGGTGCTGGAACGAGTTCGCGCCGGCGCCCGGCCCGCCACCTCCGTTGAGGCGTTGGCGGCCAGGGACGCGGTGGTGTCCGTGAGCCTGCGGTGCGCGGGTGAGCAGGGGTGCCTGCAGCGCTCGATCGCCACAGCGCTGCTGTGCCGCCTGCGCGGAACGTGGCCGACGTGGTGCACCGGTGTGCGGACGGCGCCGTTCAGCGCGCACGCCTGGGTCGAGGTCGGTGGGGCACCGGTCGGTGAACCGTTCCCGGCCGGCTACTACCGGCGGCTGCTGGCGGTGCCGCCGGCCGACGCCGCTAATTGAAACAGCGTGAATTAACCTGCTGTTGATATTACCCGTCGGTATGTCGGGATCGCACGTTGTGAGGCCGCTCATAATTACCCGAACGGTCGATGCGGCGCGCCATGAGGGTGTGGTCCTGACCTGTTCGGAATCGATCGGGATAGCCGACGCCCTATATCGGCTATAGCCGTCGGTTGCCTTGACGTGCCGAATCGTGGCCAAATAATTTCGTCTTGAACGCGACGACTCCGTGTGACCTGGGGCTGGGGAGTTTCGGGGGAGGTCTGTCCGTTTCGCTGCTTTTGGACATACAAAAAGGGGGAACTGTGTCGCTCGTCAACATTGATGTCACATTGCGGGACGGTGGTTACCGCAACGGTTTCGGTTTCGACCTCGATTACGCGCGGGCGCACGCCAGGCTGAGCCTCGCGGCCGGCTTCGACTGGGTCGAGATCGCGTATCGCAAGGGTTCGTTCAAGCCGGTCCCGAAGCTCGGTCTGACCGGCCGGGGAGACGACGACTACATCGAAGCGATCGCCGGTGAGGTCGGCGCCGAGCACGTGGGGCTGATCCTGCACCCGCGCAACATCGACGACACCGATCTGCCCGCTATGTACCGCGCGGGCGCGCGCCTCGTGCGGGTCTGCGTCGCGGCCGGCGACCCGCAGCCCGCGTTCGACGCCGTCCGGCGGGCGAGGGAGATCGGGTTCACCACCTGTGTGAACCTGACCAGGGTCACGCAGTTGCCCGCGCGCAAGGTCGTGGACCTGGCCGTCGCCGCGGCCGAGGCCGGCGCGGAGGTGGTGTACCTCGCGGACTCCAACGGCAGCATGCTGCCCGAGCAGACGGCCCGGCTCACCACGCTGGTGAAGTCCGTCGCGAACGTCGAGGTCGGCCTGCACGCGCACAACAACCTGGGGCTGGCGATGTCCAACGCGATGTCGGCCGTCGACGCGGGCGCTACGTGGATGGACTCCTCGGTGCTGGGCATGGGCAAGGGGCCGGGCAACCTCGTGGCCGAGCAGTGGATCGCATACCTGGAACGGACGAAGCTGGTCACCGGCTACGACCTGGGCACCGTGCTGCACCTCGCGGACCTGCTCGGCCGCAGCGTGCCCGAGTCGGCGCCGTCGCTGCCGCTGCCGGACCTGGTGCTGGGGCATTTCGACCTGTCCGTCGAGCTGCGCGGCGACATCGTCGAGCACGACGACCACCGGCTGGCCGTGCACACCGCCAAGAGCCTGGCCGCGGGATGAGCGAGCCGCGTGCGGTGGTGTTCGCACCGGTGCTGCCGCACTGGGACGAGGGCCGCTTCTTCACCCCGATCATCCGGCTGCTCACCGAGTTGGGCTGTCGCGTCGAGGTGTTCGACACCCTGTCGCGGCTGGACGACTCGGTGACCGGCGTGGCCGATCTGGCACAGCGCTGGGCTGCGGAGGCGCAGTCCGCGGACCTGGTGGCGGGCAACGCTTTGGGCGGTGCGGTTGTGCAGGCACTGCTGCCGTCGCTGCGACCGGTGCCAGTGCTGCTGGTGTCCGCGCCGACCAGGACCGACCACGTGCTGAAGAGCCGACTGTCCTCCGTCGCCGAGCCGGCCGCGGCCGGGGACCTCACCCGGTCGTTGCGGCGGCTCACGGAACTCGTTGCACCAGAAGGTGTTGAGGTACCGAAGGCGCCTGCGGTGCCGACCGACGAGGTGGCGTGCCGCCGGATCGCGGGCGGGCTGCGGCTGTTGTTCGACATCGACCTGACCGCACAGGTCAGCGCTCACGCCGGACCGCTGCTGCACTTCGTGGGCGAGCGGTCCCAGCTCGTCACCAGCGATCACGTGAGTGACGCCGTTGTGGTGCCCGGTGCGGGAATGCGGCCGCACTACGACCGGCCCGAGTTCGTCGCAGATCACCTGAACCGGTTCGTGAAGGAGAACCTCAGCCGATGAAGAGCGTTGCGGTACTGCCGGGAGACGGCATCGGCCCCGAGGTGGTCGACACGGTGCTGCCGGTCATCGACCGGATGGGGCTGCCACTGGAGTTCCGGTTCGGCGAGGTCGGCTGGTCGTCCTGGTGCGAGCACGGCGACGCGATGCCCGCCGAGACCTGGAAGCTGCTCGACGAGACCGACACCTGCCTGCTCGGCGCGATCACCAGCAAGCCGGTGCGCGAGGCCGAGGCGGAGCTGGCCGAGCACCTGCGCGGCACCGGTCTGTCCTACGTCTCACCGGTGGTGCAGCTGCGGCAGCGGCTTTCGTTGTACGCCAACGTCCGGCCGGTCGCCGATGTGCGCGCCGACCGGTTCGCGTTCTCCGTGATCCGGGAGAACACCGAAGGGCTCTATGCGGGACTGGACTTCCACGGCCTGACGCCCGCGTTGTGGGACGTGGTCTCCGACCATCCGAACGCGGCCGCGTCGGGTCCGGAGGCGACCAGCGCGACGCTGCGGCTGCAGACGCGGTTCGGCGTGGATCGCCTGCTGCGCTTCGGTTTCGAGCACGCGCGCTCGAGCGGCTACCGGCGGCTGACGCTGGCCGACAAGCCGAACGTGTTGCGCAACAGCAGCAACGCGCTGCGCGAGCGGCTGGAGCGGATCGCGACGGAGTATCCGGAGATCGAGCCGGAGATCCTGAACGTCGACGCGGTGGCGTTGTGGATGGTCCGCCGGCCCGAGCGGTTCGGCGTGATCGTCGCCGAGAACATGTTCGGCGACATCCTGTCCGACCTCGGCGCGGGCGTGATGGGCGGGCTGGGACTGGCGCCGAGCGGCAACATCGGTGAGCGCGGCAGCTACTTCGAGCCGGTGCACGGCAGCGCGCCGGGCATGGCCGGGCAGCAGAAGGCCAACCCGCTCGCGTTGTTCCTCACTGTGTCGATGTTGTTGCGCCACCTGGACCTGCCGGCCCCGGCCGAGCAGATCCGGTCGGCGGTGCGCACGGTGGTCCGGGCCCGCCGGGCCGTCACGTACGACCTCGGCGGCACCGCCACCACGCCGGTCGCCGCCGCCGCGGTGGAGACTGCGCTGGGCGGCGTTTCCGTCGCGCGGCAGGCATCGGTGATCGCGGTCGGCGACGAGCTGCTCAGCGGCACCGTCACCGACACCAACAGCACGGCGGTCAGCAAGCTGCTCGATGCGGCCGGATATCAGGTACGCGGCCGGTTGACCGTGGGCGACACGCTCGCGGACATCCAGGACGCCGTGCGGTCCCGCATCGGCGCCGACGACGTGGTCGTGGTGCTCGGTGGCCTCGGTCCCACGTCCGACGACGTCACGCGCGACGCCGTGGCGGCGGCCTGCGACCTGCCGCTCGTGCACGACGAGCCGGCGTGGCAGGCGGTGCGCGCCCGGCTCGAGTCGTTCGGCCTCGCCGTGCACGAGGACAACCGGCGCCAGGCGCTGTTCCCCGCGGGGAGCACCTTGCTGCCCAACGACAACGGGACCGCGTGGGGTGCCAGGGTCGACCTGCCCGGCACGACCGTGCTGATGCTGCCCGGCCCGCCGAAGGAGTGCCTGCCGATGGCTGCTTCGGCGGTGGCCTCGCTGCCCGCTGTGCCGCGCCAGGAGTCGCATTCCTGGCGGCTGCTGGGCGTGATCGAGAGCGACATCGCGGCGTCCGTGGACGCTCTGGTCCAGGACAAGGTCTCCTACCTGTGGAACTACCCGTACGTCGATGTCACGGTGACCGGGCCGGTGCCCGAGGGACTCGATGACGTGCTGGCCCCGCACACCGTCAGCCGCGACGGCCGGGATGCTTTCGCCGAGCTGGCAACGCGGTCGTTCAGTCTGTCCACAGTAGACCTGTCGTTCGGCGACTTCCGCGTGGCCGGCAATGACGGGCCGCCGCTGGCGATCGTCGGACGGTCGTCGTGGTCGGGCGGTCCGACCGAGTACTCCGGAACCCTGACGCTGACCGCTTCGGTGGAGGTTTCCGGCAGGACGCACCCGTTCGAGCTGACCGTGCCCAAGCGCGGACCGGAGGTCGCCGACCACGCCGCGGCTTTCTATGCGTGGAGCGCGATCCGCGCACTGGACGAGGGGGAGAAGTGATCATCGACCGACTGGCCGCGCTGGACACCGCCGCGGTCTCCGACGCGCTGGACAGCCTGGGGGTGACCGGCGTGCTCCCCGGTGTGTCCGCTCGGGTGCCGGGCAGCAGGACCTGCGGGTTCGCCTACACCGTGACCTACCAGCCCGTCGGTGCCGATGGGCCGAGGTTCCGCAACGCCGCCAACTACCTGGACGACGTGCCGGCGGGTTCGATTGTCGTGGTGGACAACGGTGGCAGCACGTCCTGTACGAACTGGGGATCGCTGCTGACCGCCGTGGCTCAGGCTCGGGGTGTGCGGGGCACCGTGATGCACGGTTCGGCGCGCGACATCGCCGAGGTCCGGGCGGCCGGCTACCCGTTGTTCAGCACGGGCGTGACCATGGTCAGCGGCAAGAACCGGGTCGAGCTCGCCGGGGTCGGGGCGGACGTCGACGTGCACGGCACCGTCGTGCGGCCCGGCGACGTGATTCTGGCCGACGACAACGGAGTTCTGGTGATCCCCGCGTCGTTGGCGGACGAGGTCGCGGACCGTGCGGAACGCGTCGAGGGCACCGAGCGCCGCATCGCGGCGGCCGTCGCCGCGGGCAGCCGTCTCGACGAGGCCCGTTCGGTACACGGGTACGCCGCTCCCTGGGCCCATGCCTGAACCGCTGGCCCGGTTCGTCGACCTGCACCACCACGCCGGCGCCGATCTCTACCGGCGGCGCCGGTCGGTGCTGGCCACGGGCCGCGTCTACGCCGAACTGGGCGGCTGGGTGGTGGTCAAGAGCCACCTCGGGTCGACCGCCGCGGCCGCGTGGGAGGCCAGGCAGGAAGGGCTGCCGGTCTCGGGATCGGTGACGTTGAACGACATCGGCGGCGGTCTTTCGGTCCGGACGATGGAGCGGGCCGTGTTCGAGCACGGCGACGACGGCCCGGCCCGCCTCGTCGTGTACCTGCCGACGCTGGTCGGTTCACACCACACGTCGCGGCTCACCAGGGTTCCGTTCCACCCGTTGCTGGACGTGCCTTCGCTGCGCGGCACGTCCGTCAGCTCGTCGCTGCCCGCGGTTCGCGAGATTCTGCGGGCGGCGCGGGACCTGCCGGTGGTCGTCGCGACCGGTCACGCCACTCGCGACGAGATCCTGACCGTGGTGGACTGCGCGGTCTCGCTGGGGCTGGATCGGTTGCTGCTGACCCATCCCACGCATCCGATGTGCGGACTGACCCTCGCCGATCTCGCCTCACTGGCCGATGTGCCGCAGGTGTACGTCGAGCTGACCGCGCTCACCCGGCTGCTCGGGCACCACGACGGCCCGCGGTTCGCCGAGGTGCTGCATGCGCACCCGCGGGTGGTCCACAGCTCCGACCTCGGGCAGCCCGAGCAGCCCGACGTCTCCGAATGGCTGGGGCTGGCTTCGTCGTGGTTCGCCGAGGCCGGGCTCACCCCGGCGCGGGTCGCCGCGATCACCGCCGGCACGCCCGGCAAACTGCTTGCCCTGCCAGGAAAACACGAACAGGAGACACCGCTGTGCCACTCATCAACGTCAACCAGGTGACCGGCAAGACCGTCGAGCAGAAGGCCGAGCTGATCCGCGAGCTCACCGACACCTACGTGCGGGTGACCGGTGCGAAGCCCGAGTCCGTGTGGGTCACCATCGAGGAGACCTCCAAGGACAACTGGGGCATCGCCGGCGAGACGATCGCCGCCCGCACCGCCAAGTGAGGTCGTGAGTGTTTTCCGTTGCTATGACGACGGAAACCACTCACGACCCATCCGTCGCAGGGTCTCGCCGTGACCGCCCTCGCGTAGCGCGGCGAGACCGAGCTGTTCGCGGGGCCCGCCCCCGGAGATCGGGATCCAGGTGAGCTGCGGATCACCGGCGGCCGTCGACCGCGGCCGCAGCGCGACCAGGCCGGGCACCGAGCGCAGGGTGTGCGTGAACAGCGCGTGCCGGTCGTTGTCCATGGTGTGCAGCCGCGGCCGCCAGCCGTGGGTGGCAAGCGAGGCCAGCAGGCCCTGGGCGTAGCCGGGTGCGCGGCGGGCGTCGAACCAGAGCAGCCACTGATCGCGCAGGTCCGCCCACTCCAGCTCGGTCCGGCCGGCCAGCGGGTGGCCGGTGTGGAGGACGACACCGAGTTCCTGGTCGGCAACGGTGACGACCTCGAACTCGGCCGCGTCGAACGGCAGGCGCACGATTGCGAAATCGAGTTCGCCGGTCCTGAGCAGTTCCAGTTGCCTGCTGGAACTCTCCGCCGAGAACTTTGGGGAGACCGGCTTTTCGGAATTGCGCATGATCGCGTTCTCGATGTCGCCGAGCAGTGCGGGCACCACGCCCGCGCACACCCCGGCCCGCACGACCCGCGCGGTCGAGCCGGCCTCGGCGAGCACCTCGTCGAGCTCGGCCAGGATCCGTTCCGCGCCGCGCCGGAACACCTCGCCCGCCGCTGTGAGCTCCATCCCACGTGCGGTGCGGTTGAACAGCACCAACCCGAGCCTGCGCTCCAGTCGTTGGATCAACTGGCTGAGGCTGGGCTGGGCGATGTTCAGCTCCTGCGACGCGGTCAGGATCTTGCCCTCCCTCGCGACCATCAGGAAATACCGCAGGTGCCGGATTTCCAGGCCGTCGAGTTCGTCCACATTCTCCCCCAGGTATAGCCCAGCGCTTATAGGCAGCATAGTGCCGCAGGTCTTCGACGTGGCGGCATTTCCGCCCTAAAGTCGAGTCGAATCCCCACAAAGGAAGAATGCGCATGACAGCCCTGCTCGCCGAGCGGACATCGCAGCCGACCCGCTCCCCGTTCGCGTTCTGGACCGTCACCGCGGCGATCGCGCTCGCCCTGGCGGCCAGCGGCACGCCGTCCCCGCTCTACGTCGACTACCAGGCGCGCTGGCACTTCTCGGCCACGACCCTGACGGTCGTCTATGCGCTGTACGCCGGCGGTGTCGTCATCACGTTGCTGTTCGCGGGCGGCCTGTCCGACCGGATCGGCAGGCGGCCGGTGTTGATCGGCAGCGTGCTGGGTCTGCTGGGCAGCCTGGTGCTGTTCCTGTTGGCGGACAACGCCGTCTGGCTGTGCGTCGCGCGCCTGGTGCAGGGCCTCGCGACCGGCGTCTTCACCGGCGCCGCGAGCGCCGCGCTGACCGATCTGCACCCGCGGCGCGACAGCCGGATCGCCGCGCTCGTCAACAGCACGTCGACGTCGATGGGCATCGCGGTCGGCGCGGTGGTGTCCGGCGCGCTCGCGCAGTGGGCGCCCTGGCCGCTCGTGACGCCGTACGCGCTGCTGATGGTTCTCGGTGTGGTGCTGCTGGCAGTGGTCGTTGTGAAGGTTCCCGAGACGGTGCCACATCGGGAGAAGGTCCGGTTGCTGCGCCCGCAGCGGATCGGTGTGCCCGCGTCGATGCGCGGGACGTTCCTCATCGGCTGCCTCGGCGTGCTCGCCGCGTGGTCCGTCGGCGGTCTGTACCTGGCGCTCGGTGGCAGCCTCGCCAAGGAGTTGCTGCACATCGACAACCACCTGGTGGCCGGGATCGTCATCCTGTCCGTTCAGGGCGTCGGGGGTCTGTCGCAGCTGGCGCTGACTCACCTGTCCGGTCGCGATGCGTCTGTGCTCGGCTGTGTCGCTTTGATCACCGGTATGGCCACGGTCGCGTTGTCGGTCTTTCTCACCAGTGCGCCGCTCTTCCTGCTGGGCGACGTGATCACCGGTGCCGGGTTCGGGCTGGCGTTCATGGGCGGGACGCGGCTGGTGACCCAGGCGGCGCCCGCCGCCCAGCGCGGGCAGGTGCTCGCCAGTTTCTTCGTGGTCGCCTATCTCGCCATCTCGGTGCCGGTGATCGGTGCCGGTGTGGTGACCACGCGGATCGGGCTGTCGGCGACGTTCTACGTGTTCGCCGCCGTGATGGCGGTGGTCGCGCTGATCACTCTGGTCAGTACGAAGCTGACCGGCCGCGAACCGCGGACATCACCGCCCACGCGGTGAACGGGTCGGAACCGAACCCGGCCATGTTGTGCACGATTCTCCGCCGCAGTGCGGCATTGTCGCGGTTATGCCGCAGCAGGTGTGGCCGGACCAACGTGGCCACAGCGGACGTGGTGGTGAACAACCGGGCCAGCACGTGGCTCAACCGTGCGACGTAGGCCATGACCGGCCGCCGTTCGGCTTCGTAGCGCGCGGCCACCGAGTCGACGGCACCGGGCGTCAATACGTCCACAGTGGACAATATTGACGCGAGCGACCACGCGTCACCGATGGCCGCGTTCATGCCCTGACCCACGACGGGGTGAACGGTGTGCGCGGCGTCGCCCAGCAGCACCATGCCGGGCACCTGCCACGCCGAGACCGAGGCACGCCATGCCGGAAGCACCTGAACGCTGTGCATGTTGGCCCGCAAGGGAGACTCGACCTTCGACAGCGCGGGCACCTCACGCAGCAGCGTGGTGATCCAGTCCGCGAGCCCCGCCCGCCCGATGTCCCGGAACCGGTTGACCGGAAGCTGCACGTAGAGCCGGGCCCGGCCGCCGGGCATGCCGAACAGCAGGCGCAGGCCCGCGGAGGTCAGGTACATGGTCATGTCGGTGCCGAGCTCGGGAACCCCGGTGAGCTCGAACGCCGCCAGCTGGTGGCCGTATCGTCGTTGCGAAGAAGGGATTCCGGCACGCAGCCGGGACCGGGGGCCATCGCACGCGACGGTGAGCGCGGCGCTGACCTCGGTGCCGCACGCCAGGCGCGCGCCGGTCACGCGGCCGTCCGAAGAGCGAAGCAGTCCTTCGACCTTTGTTCCCTGCCGGTAGTCCGCGGCGAGTTCCGCGCCGAGGACCTCGCGGAAGTCCCGGTAGAAGTGCAGCAGGCCGTAGTTGAACGGGCCGTCGAGCAGGCCGAAGTCGAGGTCCACCAGTTCGGCGTCGTGCGCGGTGCGGCAGACCAGTCGGTTGACGGTCCGGGAACCCTGCCGGGTCAGCGGCTCGATCAGGCCGGCCGCGGAGAGCAGCTGCACGGACCGCGGTTGCAGGAGTTCGCCCTTGTGCTGGTCGCGTGGCCTGGACTGCTTGTCCACCACCAGAACCCGCCGGCCCTGCCGGCTCAGGAAGTGCGCGAGGGACAGGCCGCCGGCGCCCGCGCCGCAGATCAGCACGTCGTAGTCAGGCATCGACGGTCCTCCGGAACCGGGCGACGGCCTGGAGGGCGAACCCGGTGGCGAACAGGTCGCTGGAGAACATGAGATCGAGGAAGTACACGCCGATCAGCGCTGGTTCCCACAGGCCGTCCGGGCGCTGGTGCTCGGTCAGCCACGCGACACCACGCCGCGCCGCGGACGTTTCGCCCACGCTGAGCAGGCCGAGCACCGCCCACGCCGTTTCCTCGGCGGTGGAAGGTGAACCCCAGCCGCCGTCGGGATTCTGGTTCGCCAGCAACCACTTCCGGCATCCCGTAGCCGTCGGAGACCCCGCTAGGCCGAGCCCGCCGAGCGCGTCCAGCACGGCCGCAGTGCCCGCGGTGAGGCCGCTGTACCACCGGCAGGTGAAGGAACCGTCGGGGCGTTGCGCGGAGGCGAACCAGCGGACGGCCCTGGCGATCGGCTCGCCGGCAGCGCCCACCGAGCGCAGTGCTGTCACGACGTGCGCGGTGATCACCGAGCACGGGCCGTCCAGGTCGACGAAGCTGTTGGTGCAGAAGCAACTCCAGGAGCCGTCGCGGTTCTGCATGGCGCGCAGCCAGTCGACGCCGCGGCGCACCGGGTCGCCGTAGTAGCCGAACCCGGCCAGCGCGGTCAGGGCACCGGCGGTGTCGTCGGCCTCCGGCCAGCCGCAGCGCGCGGACCAGCCCCAGCCGCCGGGCGGGCAACCGGTGGCGGGGAAGGCGACATCACGCTGGCAGAACAGGATCCAGTCGCGCGTGCGCTCGAGCTCCGAGGTGTGGCCGGCTTCCTGCAGGCCCTGCGCGACGTAGGACGTGCCGCAGAACTCCAGGTCCCGGTTGACCGGCCACGAGCCGTCGGGGCGCACGGTCGCGCGCAGGTAGTCGACACACCGCCGCACGATGTCGGGCCGCAGACCCGCCCTGGCCAGCCCGATGCAGACCAGCGCGACCATGAACGGCGACTCCTGGTAGCCGCCGCCAGGGCCTTCGAACTCGTGCAGCTCGTCGAGGTAGGCCAGCGCACGCCGGGTGATCACCCTGCGCAACACGCGCGTCCGGCCCTGCATCAGGCCCCACGACAGCAGGAAAGGGACCGTGAACGACACCTTCTGCCGCAACCGCCGAGGCAGCAGGATCACCTCTATCGGCAGCCGCATGATCCGTGACTCGTTGTACAGCCCGGCGAACGCCAGGAACTGCTGGCACATCACGAAGAGCTTGCACCGCTCGCGGTCGCCGACCGCGGCCATGCCGCCGAACCGATCGATGCGCTCGAGCCCGCGCCGGACCGCCTCGACGGACTCCTCGGGCGACAGGAAGTGCAGCGCTCCCACGGCATACGGCGTGACGTTCAATGTGGACGGTGCGCCGACCGCGTCACCCCAGCCCCCGTTGGCGTTCTGCGTCTCGCGCAACCATCGCGCTCCCGCGGCAATGAGATCCGAGCCGGGGTCCGCGAAGTGCAACGCGACGATCGCCGACGCGGTCGCGACCGCCGCGGACGGCAGGGTGTCCTGCCACGACCCGTCGTCGCGCCGGATGGCGAGGAGGCCGTCGATCGCGCGCGTGATGACCTGATCGATCACGCGGTCGCCCCCGCGAACTCGTAGCGGTGCCGCATGAAGTGCTGGGTCAGCCAGGTGAAGCTCAGTGCCACGACCGCCAGCGGCACGGCTAGACCCGTGTTCAGCAGGGCACACGCGAGCACGACCCGTTCCAGCACCAGGATCTCGTGTGCGCGCAACGCGGTCCGGCGCGACAACGGCCGAGGCGCCCACAGGACCACCAGGAGCGCCACCGCACCCATGATCGCCGCGACGCCGAGCAACAACGGATGCATCCGCGTCCACACCGCGATTCCCAGCCACAGCAGGTAAAGCACGGCCGCGCAGGCCAGCGACACGGACACGCCGCGCCGCACGGGCAGCGTCGCGTACCCGCCCGCCCGGTCCCCGTCGAGATCGCGCAACGCGCCGACGAGGTTCGTCCCCGCGTCGTGCAGCCAGAACAGCGCGGCGACCGCGAACAGCTCGACCGGCGGCCACGTGGAGGTCGTCATGGTGCCGAAGAGGAAGGCGAACGCCGTCAGGCCGCCGCGCACCAGGTTGCCGGTGAGCCCTCTGGCCTTGAACCAGGTGTTGTACGAGATCCCCATGACCAGCGCCGCGACGACCAGCAGCAGCGTGCGCCAGTTGAGCAGCAGCCCGAGCACCGCGCCGGCCGTCGCGCACAGCACCATCGCGGCCAGCGCCTCGCGTGCGGGCAGGCGGCCGGAGGGAATGGGCCGGTGCGGCTTGGCGACGGCGTCGAGCTCGCGGTCGAAGTAGTCGCCGCCGTAGAGGCCCGCGAGCCAGCCGAGCGTGGGCACGGCCCACGCGCCCAGCAACCGCCAGGCCGGGGCGCCGTCATCGGCCAGGGTGGCTCCGGCCAACCCGACGAGGCCCACGTAGGTCGCGGTGTAGGGGCGCCACGTCTCGACGTGGGCGATCAGTTTCCTTGTCACGTCAGGCCACTCGATCGACCGCGCGGGTGGCGAACGAGTACAGGTGGTCGCGGCTCGGCGACTCCGGCAGTTCCAGCAACGCCTCCTGAGCGCACGTCGCGTGCTCCCAGGCGACCGAGCGGGCGGCATCGAGAGCGCCGGTGCGGACCAGCACTTCGGTGACCGCGGGGAGTGCCTCCTCGGCATCGACCGCACCGGCGAACACCTCGTCGAGCAGCGCGCGGTCGGCGTCGTCGCCCTTCTCGTGCGCGAGCAGCACAGGCAGGGTGAGCCGCCGGTTGCGGACGTCGCTGACGGGCTTCTTGCCGGTCGTCTCACTGTCGCCGGTGAACGCGAACAGGTCGTCGACGATCTGGAAAGCGATTCCGAGCTCGCGTCCGTATTGCCCGAGTTTCGCCACGGATTCGGCGTCGCCGCCGCCGAGAATGGCACCGCACTGACAGGAACTCCGGAACAGCGCGGCGGACTTGAGCTCGATCATCCGCAGATATGTGTCGACGTCCAGCAAGGAGTTCTCGGTGATTTCCGATTCGAGGCACTGTCCCCGGCACAGGTCGATTCCCGCCTGGGCGGCGACCTCCAGTGCGGTCACCACCCGTGCGGCCGGAACCCCGGCATTGCGGCATTCGGCCAGACAACGGAAGAGGTGGAAGATCAGGGCGTCGCCGGCGACGATCGCGTTCGCGACGCCGAACCGGTGGTACACCGACTCGCGGCCCCGGCGCAGCTCGTCGTTGTCGATGATGTCGTCGTGGACAAGGCTTGCGGTGTGGCCGTACTCGGTTCCGATCGCGGCCGGTAGCACCTGCTCGGCGCGACCGCCCACGGCGAGCGCGGACTCCACCAGCAGTACCGGGCGCAGCAGCTTGCCGGTGGGCATGAGCGCATAGCGGCAGATGCCGTCCAGCAGGTCGGCCTCGGCCGGCCAGCGAGACGCCAGCTCGTCGTTGATTTTCTGGTCGAGCACCACCAACTCCATCCGTCATTGTGCATGCGGATTAACGGCGGGAAGGCGACGATACCGGCGATACCGTATTCGTGGGAATGTTGTGTCTTATCGAGACGCAACGGGACTGAGACGGGAGCGGCGTTATCGGATTCCTGGGTTAATGTCGCCGCCATGAGCGGTGAATTGGTGCGGGTCCAGCTCCCGTACGGCAGACCGGCCTGGCGGACGACCCGTTATGCGGACGTGCGCGCCGTGCTGGCGGACACCAGGTTCAGCCGTGCGCTCGCGGTCGGCGAGGACGAGCCGCGCGTGTTCGCGAGGGTCGGCACGCAGCTCTCGATCCTGGCCATGGACCCGCCGGAGCACACCGCGCTGCGCCGCGTCGTCCAGCACGGGTTCACCGCCCGGAGGGCGGAGTCCTTGCGCGCCAAGGCGGAGGACATCGCCGCAAAGCTGCTGGACGAGATGGAACGCCTCGGCCCGCCGGCCGACCTCGTCGAGGACTTCGCGGTGCCGATGGCGATCACCGTGCTGTCCGAGCTGCTCGGCGTCCCCGGCGCGGACCAGGCGGAGTTCCGGCGCTGGACGGACTCCCTGCTGTCGACCGCCGAAGAGCTACCCGCAGAGCAGACCGCGGAGGCCCGCGTGCAGCTCGGCAGGTACCTGGCGACCCTGCTCGCACAACGCAAGGCCTGCCCGGAGAACGACCTGCTGAGCGCGATGGTGCAAGCCGGGGACGGGCAGAACCACCTGGAGCTCGTCAAGCTCGGCACCACCCTGCTCGCCGCCGGGTTCGAGACCGTCGCCAGCGAGATCGGCAGCATCGCCCACCTCCTGCTGACCGAGCCGGAACTGCTCCGCGCGTTGCTCGACGAACCGGACCGCATCCCGCGCGCGATCGACGAGCTGCTGCGGTTCGTCCCGCTCGGTGCGGCGGGCGGGACGTTCGCCAGGGTCGCCCGAGAGGACGTCCAGCTCGGCGGAACGCTGGTGCGCGCCGGTGAGGCGGTGGTCGCCGATCCAGGGGCCGCGAACCGCGACGAGACCGTCTTCCCCGACCCGGACACCGTGGACTTCGACCGGCCCAACGCCGCCGCGCACCTCACGTTCGGCCACGGCCCGCACCACTGCATCGGCGCGCAGCTCGCGCGGATGGAACTCCAGGTGAGCTTCACGGCCCTGCTGTCACGACTTCCGAAACTGCGTCTTGCCGTTCCGGCAGAGGAGATCGAGTGGAAGAACACGGTAATGCCGCGATGCGTCTCGCTCCCGGTCGAATGGTGAAGGACTCGTGCCCGTTCCCGTTCGCCGTCAACCACCTCAACGACCTGTCCGACGGCTACGGCGACATGCGCGCGAACAACCCCGTGCCACGGGTGGTGCTGCCCAGCGGTGACCCCGCGTACCTGATCACGCGGTACGCCGACGCGCAGGCCGTGCTCGCCGACCGCCGCTTCAGCGCGAACATCAGCCGGCCGGAGGCGGCCCGGCTGCGCGAGGGGCCGGACGGCAACCTCAGCAACCCGTTCAGCGACGACCGGGCGTGGCACATCCGCTGGCGCAGGCTGATGGCGCTCGGGCTCAACCCGCGTGTGGTGGAACGCGCGCACGGTCCCATCCAGGAGATCGCCCACGAGCTGGCGGCCGAGATGGCGGCGATGACCCCTCCGGTCGACCTCCTGGAGGCCTACGCCACGCGGCTGCCCGTCGAGGCGATCTGCGTGTTCCTCGGCATCCCGCCGCTCGACCGGGCCAAGATCCGCCGATGTGTCGACGCACTCGGCACGAGCAGCGCCGCCGACTTCGAGGAACGCGCCGAGGCGGGCAGGGAGATGTGGGAGTACGGGGCGTCCCTGATCGCGTACAAGCGGGACGAGCCGGGTGACGACCTGGTCACCAGCCTCATCGCCGCGCACGACGAAGAGGACGGCAAGCTCTCCGAGGAGGAGCTGGTGCTGTCGTTCATGGCGTTGATCGTCGGCAACAACATCAGCACCGCGCAGCAGATCGGGCAGGGCGTGTTCACCCTGCTGTGCAACCCGGACCAGCTCGCCGCACTGCGAGCGGACCGCGACCTGCTCCCCGGCGCGATCGAGGAGCTGCTGCGGGTGACCCCGATCTACACCGGCCTGCCGCGGTTCGCCACCGAGGACATCGAGGTGGGCGGCGTGCTCATCCCGCGCAACGCGACCGTGCTGGTGGTCCGGCAGTCCGCACACCAGGACGACACCTGGATCGAGGCGCCGGAGGTGTGCGACATCAAGCGCACCAACGCGAACCGCCATCTCGCCTTCGGCTACGGCCACTCGTTCTGCATCGGCGCGGCGTTCGCCCGGCTGCAGCTGCGGTGCGCGTTCACCGCGCTGATGGACCGGTTCCCCGCGCTGGAGCTCGCCGTGCCCGAGAGCGAGGTGGGCTGGAGCTACCGGCTCATGGGCTCCGGCGCGACCGCGATTCCCGTTACCTGGTAAGGGGAATCGGCATGCTGGTGCTCGGCCTGAACGGCAACCTGTCCGCCGCGGGCGCCGACGTGGTGCCCGGCCTGTCGGAGCTGTACCTGCACGACGCCGCTGCCTGCCTCGTACGCGACGGCGAGCTCGTCGCCGCCGTGGAGGAGGAGCGCCTCAACCGCATCAAGAAGACGACGAAGTTCCCCGCCGCCGCGATCCGCGAGTGTCTCGACATCGCGGGCGCCACACCGCATGACGTCGACGCCGTCGGCTACTACTTCCCCGAGTCCTTTGTAGACGGAATTCTGCACCGGCTCTACCTGGAACGGCCCGGCGTGCCGGTGCGGTACTCGCGGGAGCTGATCCACGAGCGCCTGCGCGCCGACCTCGGGTGGGAGCTCGGCGACGCCGATCTGCGTTACGTGCCACACCATCTCGCGCACGGCCTGTCGACGTACGTCCGGTCGGGCATGGACGAGGCGCTGGTCGTCATCATGGACGGCGCCGGCGAGCGGGGCTCGATCACGATCTTCCACGGCCGTGGTCCCGAGCTGACGGAGCTGTGCACGTACCCGATCCGCTCCTCGCTCGGCCTGTTCTACCTCGACGGCACGCGGCTGCTCGGCTACGGGTTCGGCGACGAGTACAAGGTCATGGGCCTGGCGCCGCACGGCGACCCGGGCGTGTACCGCGGGATCTTCGAGACGCTCTACACGCTGGCGCCAGACGGTCGGTACGAGCTGAGCGCGGGCATGCCGGTGATCAACCGGCTGGCGGAGGCGTTCCACGCGGCCGGCATTCCGCCGCGCCGCAAGGGCGAGCCGTTCAGCCAGGTGCACCAGGACATCGCCGCCGCGCTGCAGGAGACCACCGAGAAGATCGCGATGCACGTGCTGCGGCACTGGGCGCGGGCGACGGGCCTGCACCGGCTCGCGTTCGGCGGCGGCGTCGCGCACAACTCCACCCTCAACGGCCGCATCCTCGCCTCCGGACTGTTCGACGAGGTGTTCGTCCACCCGGCCTCGCACGACGCGGGTTCCAGCGAGGGTGCGGCGCTGGCCGTCGCGTGGGAACGCGGCGACCGCGCGTGGCCGCAACCCCGGCTGCGCAGCGCGAGCCTGGGCCCCGGCCTCGGCGACCCGGAGCCCGTGCTCAAGGCGTGGAGCGCACTCGTCGACTTCGAACGCCCCGACGACATCATCGACACCACCGCCCGGCTGCTCGCCGACGGCAACGTCGTCGGCTGGGCACACGGCCGTTCGGAGTTCGGCCCGCGCGCACTCGGCAACCGCAGCATCCTCGCCGACCCGCGGCCCGCGTCGAACCGCACCCGCATCAACGCGATGGTGAAGAAACGCGAGAGCTTCCGGCCGTTCGCGCCGGTGGTGACGGCCGAGGCCGCCGCGGACTGGTTCGACCTGCCCGATGCGGTCGGCTACCACGACTTCATGTCGTTCGTGGTGCCGGTCCGCGGCTCTTCGCTGGGCGCGGTCACGCATGTCGACGGCAGCGCTCGCGTCCAGGTCGTTTCGGCGGGGTCGCGGTTTCACCGGCTGGTCGCGCGGTTCGGCGAGCTCACCGGAACCCCGGTGCTGCTCAACACTTCGTTCAACAACAACGCCGAGCCGATCGTGCAGTCCATTTCGGACGTTCTCACCTGCTTTCTCACGACCGACCTCGACGTGCTCGTGGTCGAGGACTGGGTGGTGCGCAAGCGTTCACTTCCGTCGTTGGCGGACTTTGTGCTGGAGTTCCGTCCGGTCACCAAGCTGGTGCGGTGCGGATCCGCCGCCGGGGTGACGTACGAGATCCATCTCGACTATGCCACCGGGCCGCGTGCCGAGGTGTCTCTTGGCATGTATGAGCTGCTCGCTCGCGCGGACGGTCGGACGTCGTTGGGGGAGCTCGGGTTCAGCTCTACGTTGCTTCCTGAGCTGATCGAGTTGTGGCAGCAGCGGTTCTTCGTGCTGCGGCCCCGGTGAAGCGGGCTGAGCGTCGCGCGCAGATTATTGGCGCGGCGACGCGTGCCTTCGCTGCCCGCGGTTACGCCGCCACCGGACTCGAGGATGTCGCCGCTGCCGCTGGTGTCACCCGCGCGTTGCTGTATCGGCACTTCTCGTCGAAGAGTGATCTGTACCGGGCGGTCCTGGCGCGCGCCCGTGCCCGTCTCGAAGGGCTGGACGGTGTTCCGGGGCTGGTGCCGGCGGCTGCCGCTGATCCGGACGGGTTCCGGGTGCTGTTCCGCCACGCCGTGTGGGAGGCGGAGTTCTCCGATGCGGTCGCCGGGCTGTTGCCCACGGTCACGTTCGAGGCCGTGCTCGCCTGGCTCGACGTCGGGCAGCCCGATCCAGATCAGGCGGCGGACCGGATCAGCCGGGTCGTGGCCGCAGTGGCAGCACTGCCGGTTCCGCCCACCTGACCTGGAAGAGCTCGGCTGATCCGAGAAGTGGCGCGTCTGGTGGGCAGCGCACTCGCAAGCACCGCAGCGCCCTGCCCCCAGAACACCGCGCCATCGCCGCGGACAACATCACGACCGCGCCAATGACCTCTCAACGCGCACCGGGACGTTGCGGTCTCCCGCTAGTCCCGGAGCGTGGCGTGCTTGGGGGCGTAGTCGTCGACGTAGGTCTGCCCGCTCAACTCCCGGATCCGCGCCATGATCTCGTCGGTAGCCTCGCGCAGCACCGCGTGGTCCGGCTCCTTGCCCGCGAACCGCGAAAAGTCCATCGGCGCGCCGAACTTCACGGTGATCTCGTGACCGGGCCGCGGGCGGGGCGCCCCGATGGGCTGAGCCTTGTCGGTGCCGTGCAGGCCGACCGGGATGACCGGCGCGCCCGTGGCGAACGCGAGCCGGACGGCCCCGGTCTTGCCCTTGTAGAGCCGGCCGTCCGGCGAGCGGGTGCCCTCCGGGAAGATGCCGAACAGCTCACCGGAGCGGATCAGCTCCTCGGCCTGGTCGAGACCGGCCCGCGCCGCCGCGCCGCCGACGCGTTCGACGGGGATCTGGCCCACGGCGCGCATGAACTTCGCGGTGAAGGCGCCCTTGAGGCCGGTGCCGCGGAAGTACTCGGCCTTCGCCATGAAGAACACCTTCCGCGGGCACACCGCGGGCAGGAACAGGTGGTCCGACACCGAGAGGTGGTTCGCGGCGACGATCGCGCCGCCGGTGCGCGGCAGGTGCTCAACGCCTTCGGCGCGCAACGTCCAAAGAGCACGCAGGGTGGGCACCGCGACGATCCGCAGCGCC
This sequence comes from Lentzea sp. NBRC 105346, assembly GCF_030269605.1. Classification (GTDB taxonomy): domain Bacteria; phylum Actinomycetota; class Actinomycetes; order Mycobacteriales; family Pseudonocardiaceae; genus Lentzea. The sequence goes on along the minus strand of NZ_BSTQ01000002.1, from coordinate 699,415 downwards.
GAGTACGCGAGTGACAAGCCGATCCCTTCCTAGACCTCGAACATCCGCCAGAAGTCCTCGAGCCACACCAGCACGTCGCGCATGACGTAGTGGTTCTGGCACGGACGGAGGGCGGCCAGCAGGAACGACTTCTGCCCCTCGGTGGCCGGCCCCATGATCGTGATCCGGTGATCGACGACGCCGTCGGATCGTACGGGATGAAATCTGTCCGACAGGTTCAGGCCACCCGGTGTGAACGTGCCGTTCTTCCACAGCGTGACGGTGCCCGCGGCGAGCATGGCGCGGTACAGCGGCAACGCGTCGCGACGTGGGTCGAACGGGTGAACCCGCGCGTCGACCAGGGTGTCGACCGGCCGGCGGAACCCCGTGCGCGGGCCGACGACCTGGAAGCGCCCGGACTCGAGCGCGACGCGGGCGTCCGGCCCGGCACCGACATCGAGGATTCCGTGCTCGATCAGCGCCCGGATCTTCTCCATGACGACCAGCGCGGCGCCGTTCGCCAGCCGGTTGTGGTGGCGGGTGTAGGTGCTCAGGAACACCCGGTGCGACGCCGGCGTCAGGCCGCCGTCATCCACGGCATACGACAGCACGGAACGCAGGTCGCGCCACACGCCGTCGGCCGCCGCCTTGTGGGGGTTGGCCAGGTTGCCCTCGGCCGCCCAGCGGTGATCGCGGCGCATGAACGCCAGCACGGCCTCACGATAGTTGTCCACATCGGACATCGGGTTTATGGTGTCGTGCCAGGAGAACCGCGGCGTCACGTCGACCGCTCGCTCCAGCGCGCCGAGCGGATCGGCCGGCCGTCCGTCGAGAAAGGCCTCATAGGACGGTCGAACCTCATCGACCGGCAGGGGACCGAGCAGCGTGGTGTAGTGCAGGTAGGCCATCTCCAGTCGCACGAGCGGCAGCACGTCGCGTTCGAAGTCGAGCTGCCGCACCTTGCCGCCGTCGTGCTCGACCGGCACACCGACGCTCTCCCGCAGCCGGTCGATCGCCTCGGTCGTGAGGAAGACACCCTTGTGCTCCAACCGGGCCGGGTCGGCCTCCTTGAAGTTCTCGGGCCGCGCATACGTGAACAGACCGGTCTGGCTGAACGCCACGACCGACGCGGGCTCAGCGCCGCTCGCGCGGTACACCAGCTCGCCGCCGACGCTCTCGAACCGGCCGCCGCGCCCCTCGGTCAGGTGCAGCGCCACGTCGATCGCGGTCAGGCCCATACCCGCGCAACCCACGACCGCGCCCTGGTCCACCGCAAGCGCCGTCTCCAGCGGGTATGCGGACGGCACATACGCGAGTCCGTTGCGGTGCGCGAACTCCGCCAGCCGCGCGGTCTCGGGGGAGCGCAGCGGGTCGTGGTGGGAGTGGCCGGTGAGCAGCAGCACGTGGTCGGCGGGGTAGGAGTCCCGCGGCGTGACCACGCGCAGGCCGCCCGCCTCCCGGACGACGTCGGTCACCTCCTCGGCGTGCAGGTGCACGGTCGCGTGCGCCCGCAGGTCCGCGACGAACTCGGCGAACATCTCGCGCAACGCCGTGCCGTGCACGTAGCGCTTGGGCCAGTCCTCCGGGCGCAGGTCGAAGTCCGGGTCGCCGGTCTCGGCGAACCGGCGCCGGCTCCACTCGTACAACGTCGGCCGCCGGCCGGGCGGGCGCAGCGGGCCCGCGTCCGTCACGGTCTCGTCCGCGCTGAAGCCGACCTGCCTGCTGATCCGGTTGAGGTAGCTGGTCTTCGACTGCCGCGCGCTGTGCACCTGCCCGGCGCCGAACTCGCCGCTCAGCTCGAAGATCCGCACCTCCAGATCCCGGCCACGCAGGCGGTCCGCGGTCGCGGAGAGCCGCTCCAGCGCATAGGTCGCGCGCGGCCCGCCACCGACGATCGCCAGGCGGAACGTCATCGTGCACCTCGCAACACATCGCCCAGCGTGTGGAGGAACCGATCGATGTCGGCCGCCGTCATGTCGCCCATGGTGGACAGCCGGAAGTACTCGGCCGCGAGGTGTTCCTGCGCCGCGTAGACGACGAAACCCGCCTCCCGCAGCCGGTCGTGCAGCTCGGGATAGCCAACACCGTCGGGCAGATGCACGGCGGTGAGCCCGGCGGCGCGGTGCTCGGGTGCCAGCAACAGCTTCAGTCCCAGGTCTTCCAGCCCGTCGCGCAACCGCCCGGCGAGCGCGCGGTACCGGGCGCCGCGGGCGGGCACGCCCTCGGCGAGCGCGAGGTCCAGCGCGACGTCGAACGCGTAGAAGGCCGGGACCGCCGGGGTGAACGCGGGGGACTCCGCCTCCTGCGCGCGGAAGTGCCGGTGCAGGTCGAGGTAGTAGCCACGGCCGCCACCGAGCCGCTCGAACTCCGCGCGGCGACCGGCGACGAACGCCAGGCCGGGTGCGCCCTCCAGGCACTTGTTGGCCGAGCCGGCGAGCCAGTCCACGTGCTCGAGGTCCAGGTCCTCGGCGCCGACGCTGCTCACGGCGTCGAGGATCAGCCGCCTGCCGTGCCGGTGCGCGATCTCAGCGACCGCGCGCACGTCGTTGAGCATGCCGCTGCTCGTCTCGTGCTGCACCAGGCCGACGTGGGTCAGGGACGGGTCGGCCAGCGCCCGGTCGACGGCGGCGAGGTCCACCGGGGTGGCCCAGCCCAGCTCCAGCCGGTGGCTCTTGATGCCGTACGCGGTGGCGATGTCGTGCATTCTTTGGCCGTAATGGCCGTTGTCGACGGTCAGCAGGCCGCCGTCCGCGGGGACGACGGAGGCGATCGCGGCCTCGACCGCCGAGGTGCCGGATCCGGTGAGCACCACCGAGGTGTGCCCGGCTGTACCGCCGCAGATCGCCGTGATCTTGGTGCGGACGCGGGACAGGAGCGCGCCGAACTCCGGTTCGCGGTGGCACATGTCCGGCCCGGCCAGGGCCTCGCGGACCCGTGGGTCGGTGGTCACGGGGCCGGGGTTCATCAGGACGAGGCGTTCGGTCATGAGGTCACCGCCCGGCGGAAGCGTTGCGCGGACGCGGGCGGGGCCAGCGCCGGACGGCCGAGCGACGGCGAGGACCCCGCCGAGATCCGGACGCGGATCAGCCGCGGACCGGGCGCCGGGCTCGCCACCGCTGCCTGGAGCGCGGCGGCGTCGGCCACGTCCGCGGTGCTGGCGTAGCCGCAAGCGGAGGCGATCGCGGCGAAGTCGACGGACGCCGACGTGGTCGCCTGCGCTCCGGTCGACTCGTAGGCCTCGTTGTCCAGCAGCACGTGCAGCAGGTTCGCCGGGCGGCGGTGGCCGATCGTGGCCATCGCCTCCAGCCGCATGAGCGCGGCACCGTCGCCGTCGAGCACGACGACCCGCCGGTCGGGCGCGCCCAGCGCGACGCCGAGCGCCACGCTGGAGGCGCAGCCCATCGAACCGACGACGTACAGGTTCTCCGGCCGGTCCCAGTCCCGCTCGAGCTCGCGCGCGGTCTTGCCGGTCGTGGCGACGACCAGCGCCCGCGGGCCGAGGCCGCCCATGACGTGCCGGATCGCCTCCTCCCGCAGCATCGTCCCCGTGCCGCGCGACGGCGAGGCCGGGCCGTCGCGATATGGCGCGACGGATCCCTTCGGGACGATGAACGCGAACGGCAGGCCCGTCGCCTCCATGTGCTCGGTCGCCACCGCCAGGCGTTCGGGCAGGGAGACCTCGCCGGGCAACGGCTCGTGCCGGATCTCCATGGCGGACAACAGGTCCGGGGTGATCCGGCCCATCAGCTCGTGCTGTGGCTCGTCCGGGCGGCCGGGTTCGCCGCGCCACGTCACCAGCAGCAGTACCGGGATGCGCAGCGTGTGGCACAGCGACGTGAGCGGGTTCACGGTGTTGCCCAGTCCGGAGTTCTGCAGGATCACCACCGGGCGCCGGCCCGCGAGCCGCGTGCCCGCCGCGATCGCGACGGCCTCGCCCTCGTTGGCCGCTGTCACGTACGTGCCGGTGTGACGGTCTTCCAGGCAGCTGATGACCGGCCCGAGGAACGAGCACGGCACGCCGGTGAACGGCCCGAAGCCGTTGTCCAGCAGCGCGTCCACCAGCACGGCCGGGTCGACGGCGGCCGTCACACTTCCAGCCTGCATCCGGCGAACCTACCTCCGGCCGGGGTGACGTGATGGCGATGTTTAGCCGGCCTTTAGCGGCGAACACGGTTGTGCGAAACCCCGCAACCCACCACGGCGGGCACGGCACACTGACCGGATGAGCACCACCACGAGCACCCGGCTGAGCAACCCCTGGTTCACGCTGGTCACCATCGCCATCGGCGCGATGATGGTGTCGCTCGACACCACGATCGTCACCGTGGCGCAGCCCGTGCTGCAGGCGGACCTCGGGGCGAGCCTCACCCAGATCCAGTGGATGACCAACGGGTACCTGCTCGCGCTCGCCACCCTCCTGATCACCGCGGGGAAGCTCGGCGACCGGTTCGGCCACCGCACCACCTACCTGGTGGGCACGGCGGGGTTCGTCGCCACCTCGGTCGCGATCGGGCTGTCGCACGACATCGGCTGGGTGCTCGTTTTCCGGGTCCTGCAAGGTGTTTTCGGCGCGGTCATGCAGCCCGCCACGCTCGGGCTGCTGCGCGCGGTGTTCCCGGTCGACCGGATGAACATGCCGATCGCGGTGCGCAGCAGCGTGATCGCCGCGTCCACCGCCGCGGGCCCGATCATCGGCGGCCTGCTCGCGCAGCACGTCAGCTGGCAGTCGGTGTTCTTCCTCAACGCGCCGCTCGGCCTGCTGGCGATCGTGCTGACGCTCCTCGTGGTACGCGACCGGGCCGACCAGCACGTCGCGCGACGTTTCGACGTGCTGGGCGTCTTTCTGTTGTGCGGGGCGCTGTTCACCCTGATCTGGGGACTCACCGCGGCGAGCGACCACGGCTGGACCAACGCGGGCACCGTGGCGACCCTCGGCGCGGCGGTCGTTCTCGGCACCTGGTTCGTGCTGTGGGAGGGGCGGGCGGCGGATCCGTTGATGCCGCCCGGTCTCTGGCGGTCGGCCCCGTTGTCGGCCGGGGTCGTGCTGATGATCACAATGGCGTTCACGATGTTCGGCGCGTCCTTCGTGTTCACGTTCTACCTGCAGAACGTGCTCGGGCTGTCGCCGTCGCGCAGCGGTGTCGTCGTGCTGCCGCTGACCGTGACGATGATCGTCGGCGCGCCGCTGGTCGCGTTGTGGATGAACCGCGTGGGCACGCGCATCCCGGTCGTCTGCGGCATGCTCGCGACCTCGGCGGCGACGTTCGGCATGGCACAGCTCGACGCGCGGTCGTCCGTGCTCCAGATCGGGCTGTGCTTCCTGGTGCTGGGCTTCGGTTTCAGCCCGGTGATGATCGGCGCCACCAAGAGCATCATCGGCAACGCTCCGCCCGAGTACGCCGGCGTCGCGGGTGGACTGCAGCAGACCGCGATGCAGGTGGGCGCGAGCCTCGGCACGTCCGCGCTGGGCGCGATCGTCGGGTCACGCGTCGACGCCGTGCTGCCGGGGCGGCTCGCGGAGGCGGGCGCTCCCACATTGCCCGACGCCTCCGACGCCGTGTCGGTCGGCCGGATCCCCGATGTCGCGGGGCTGCCCAGCGATGTCGCGGCGAAGGTCGCCGAGGCCGCGCATTCGTCGTTCGTCAGCGGTATGTCGCTCACGCTGACCGTCGCGTGCGTCGTGGGACTTGTCGGCGCGGCGGCCGGGCTGCTGACCAGGTCCGGGCGATAGCTCGGCTTTGTTCTGGATTAAGCGTCCGTCGGCACACTGAGACACATGGTTGATCAGCTGGGGGAGCCGGCGGGGCAGGACTCGCGCATCGGCACCTGTTCGGACTGGCTGAAAACCGAGCGCGCCCTGGCGCTGGCCGGTCGACGACGTCTCCGGGTTCTGGCCGACCATCTGGGACCACTTCGCCGTGCGTGCGGCGCGGCGGTCGAGCGGTCCGTCTCAAGTGGACGGTGTGTGGGCGCCCTGATGAACACGCGGGGGCTCACCGAGCTGGTGATTCTGGCGGTCGGGCCGGAGCTCGGCATGCTCGACGGCGAGCTCTATTCGCTGATGGTCGTCATGGCGGTCGTGACGATGATGATGACCGGTCCCGCGATGGCAATTCTGCTGCGGCGTTCCGGAGGCGGTATTGCGCAATTTGCTAACATCGATCCGGTCTTGATTCCGGCGAGAGGGCGTCGTCGTGAGCGACTTTTCCGTGCCGATCGATGACCGGTACTTCGAGGACTACGTGCCCGGTGCGAAATACGAGTTTGGCTCGGTGAAGGTCGACGAACAGCGCATCATCGAGTTCGCCGAGGAGTTCGACCCGCAGTCGTTCCACGTCGATGCCGAGGCCGCGGCGACCGGCCCGTTCGGCGGGCTGATCGCCAGCGGCTGGCACACGACCGCGCTGATGATGCGGCTGTTCGCGGACCACTACCTGTCGAAGAACGCGAGCCTCGGCGGACCGGGCGTCGACGAGCTGCGCTGGCTCGCGCCGGTGCGTCCCGGCGACGTGCTCGGTCTTCGCGTCACCGTGCTGGAGACGCGGCGGTCGGAGTCCAAGCCCGACCGCGGACTCGTCCGCACGCTCGCCGAGATGGTCAACCAGGACGATGTCGTCGTACTCCGGCTGACCGTCCTGAACTTCCTCAAGACCCGGTCATGACGCGTGCAGCAGCGATGGGTTGTCCAGCCACGCCGCCCTGGCGAGGATGGCCCGGTGCAGCTGCTGCACCCGCAGGCTGGGCTCCATGCCGAGCGACTCGACCAGCGTGGTCCGCGCCCGGTTGTAGATCTTGAGCGACTCGGCCGTGCGGCCGCTGCGGTACAGCGACAGCATCAGCAGGTAGTGCAGGTTCTCCCACATCGGGTGCTCGCTGATCAGCCCGTGCAGCTCGCTGATGATGGTGTTGTGCCTGCCCAGCGTCAGCTCCAGCTCGAACCGCCGTTCGTGCGCGACCATGCGCCGTTCGTCGAGCTGGCGGGCGAAGCTGTCCAGCACCGGCAGCGACCGCATGTCCGCGAGCGCGGGACCGGTCCACAGGTCCAAAGCCGCCTGCAGGAGCTCGGCGGCCTCCTCGGTCAGCCCGCTGGTCTCGGCCTGCCGCGCCCGCGCCATGAGTGAGTCGAAGTCACGCAGGTCGAGCTGGTGCGACCGCAGGTCGAACAAGTAGCCGGGAGGTTTGGTCTGCAGGTCGCTGGCCAGGTCCTCGTGATGCTTGCGCAGCTTGGAGATGTACACCTGCAACGCCGTGCCGGCGGTCCGCGGGGGAGCGCCGGACCAGAGCGCGTCGATGAGCGTGTCCGCGGAGACCACGCGCTCGGAGTTGACCGAGAGCAACGCGAGCAGTGAGCGCAGCTTCAACGCCCTCGGTGTGAGCGACCGTCCCTCGTCGGTCGCCAGCTCGAGCGGACCGAGTATTCGTACGTGCACCCCTTCGCCCCCTCTGTTGTGTCAAGCAGTGGTGACGGGGCGCGGAGGTCCGGCTCGCGCCGGAAGTCCAGCAAGTTACTCATCCCCAGAACACGTTCGCCGCCGGTTCCCCAACCGGCGTAAACGTGTGAACAACCCCCGAGCCCCAGGCGTCCGAGTCTGCTTGACGTGCGTAGCACAGTCAAGTCGGCCACGGTTGATTTGACATGGACTTGAGCCGGGTGTCCTTGTGTGGACAACAAGTCCTGTTTCGCTTTAGCCGTGCTTTAGTGGCGCTTTAGTTGACCTTTTCGGGTGGGCCAAATGTACAAATTAATGTACTTATGCGTGTCGTTTCTGAGCTGTTTCCGGAATGCTCGCACTTGTGTGTTGAGTTGAGCTCAACTTACACTGGCGCCCATGACACAGCAGTGGTCCGCCCGCGGCTCGGCGGCCAGGGAGCGGATCCTCGCGGCGGCGGCCGAGGAGATGGCCGAGACCGGCGACGTCGAGGTGGCCGCCGTGGCGCGGCGGGCCGGGGTGAGCGTCGGCCTGCCGTACCGCTACTTCGGCACCCGCAGCGGTCTGCTGAGCGCGATCATCTCGGCGTTCTACGACCGGCTCGAAGAGGCGGCCACCAACCGTGAGTTCGCCGGCGACACCTGGCACGAGCGCGAGCGAGCCCGCGTCATCGCCTGGGTCGACCATCTCTACGACGACCCGCTCTCCCCGGTCGTGCTCGGCCGGACGGCCGGCGACGCAGACGCCGCGGGCATCGAGATGCAACGCCTGCACGCGGCGATCCGGCGGGGCGCCCGCAACATCGCGCACGCCCAGCGCGACGGCGACCTGCCCGCCGACCGGGACCCCGAGATGCTCGTCGCCGCGATCCTCGGTGGTGTCCACACCGCGGTCGCGGTCGCACTGACCCGTTCACCCCGTCCGGACCGCGCCCTCGTAGCCGCCGAACTGTGGGCCTTCGTCGCCGGAGCCGCTGGTACGTCTGATACCGAGAGAGGGCGCCATGATCGATGACCACCCCCAGGTGCACCGGCTGGAGGACCTGTCCTCAGACCTCGCCCGCACCCACCGGGCGACCGGCGGCGCCGACCGCGACGTCGACCCCGCCCAGCTCGAAGCCGATCTCGCGTCGTTGATCGAACACGGCTACGTCATCCTGCCCGGACTGCTCAGCCCGGCCGAGTGCGCCGAACTCCGTGCGGAGATCGTCCCGCTGCTAGGGCGGACCGGGCGCAACGCGTTCGAAGGCCATCAGACGCAACGGATCTACAGCGTGCTGGAGAAGACCCGCGCCGTGGACCGTCTCGTGGACCACCCGCGGGTCCTGGCGCTGCTCGACCGGTTGCTGCTGCCCAACTACCTGCTCTCCCAGCTGCAGGTCATCAACATCCAGCCCGGTGAGGACGCCCAGCTGATGCACCCCGACGACGGCATGTACCCGGTGCCGCGCCCGCGCCCGGCGCTGTCGGCCGCGACCGTCTGGGCCATCGACGAGTTCACCGAGGACAACGGCGCCACCGTCATCCTGCCCGGCAGCCATCGCTGGCCCGACGGCCGATTCCCCGCTGACTCCGACGTGCGGATCAGTGCGGTCATGCCCGCTGGTTCGTGTGTGCTGTTCGTCGGCACGTTGTGGCACGGCGGCGGCGCCAACCGCAGCGGCGCGCCCCGGCTGGCGGCCACCGCGCAGTACTGCCAGCCGTGGCTGCGCACGCAGGAGGCGTTCACCTTGTCCACGAGCCGGGACGTCGTGCGCGCGGTGTCCGAGGACATCCGGCGGATGCTCGGTTACAGCATTCACCCGCCGTTCGTCGGCATGGTGGATGGCATGCACCCCAAGCGTTTGCTGGACGCGATGTCGTGAGTGGTTTCCGTCGCCATGGCGACGGAAACCACTCACGACGCATCAGGTCTGGGGGCACCCACCCGGCCGGTCTCACTGGGGGTCTGGCCGGGTGGGCGGCTCGGCTGGTTGCCCACCCGGCTGGTCACTGCGCGGTGTGGCCGGGTGGGCGGCTCTAGTTCTTCTTCATTCCCAACACGATCAGCGGCGTCAGGACGCCGACCAGCGCGATGCACGCGCCGACCGTGAACGACACGGCCATCCCGTCCACCAGCAACGGCCCGACCCGGCTCGTCACCGCCGCCTGCAAGGGCGCGGGCAGCTCGTTCGACGGCGTCAGCCGCCCGCTGCCGACCGCCTCGATCAGCTTGTCCCGCACCGGCGGTGGCAAGGGCAGCCCGGACAGCGCGCCGGGCAGACCGTCGCGGACGTGCTGCAGCGCCAGCGTTCCGGACAGCGCCACCCCGAGAACGCCGCCGATCTGCCGGAACGTCTGCGACACACCGGCCGCGACGCCGACGCGGTCCTGCTCCACCGACCCGAGCAGGGCGATGGTGGCCGGTCCCATCGCGAACGCGATGCCGAGGCCGAGCAGCACGAGCGCCCACCAGTAGGTGTCGTAGCCGCTGCCCACCTCCAGCCGCAGCAGCGCCAGCAGGCCGACGCCGGTGAGCAACGCGCCCAGCGCCGACAGGTAGGCGTAGCCGCGGCCGGCGCGATGTGCCAGACGGGGTGCGATCAGCGAACCCGCCGCGATCGTGACGCTCAACGCGAGGAACCGGACACCGGTCTCGGTCGCCGACAGGCCGTTGATCGACTGCAGGTACAGCGTCAGCAGGAACATCGCGCCGAACAACCCGTAGAACACCAGGAAGTTGACGGCACAGGCGAAGACCACGACGCGGTTGCGGAAGAAACCCAGTGGCAGCATGGGTTCCGCGCACCGCCACTCCCACCACAGGAACAGCACCGCCGCCACACCGGCGCCCGCGAACGACGCGAGCACCCGGCCCGCCGTCCAGCCGTCGGTGCTCGCCTGGATGAGGCCGTAGGTGAGCGCCGCGACCGCTCCCGCGAACAGCACCTGGCCGACCAGGTCGAGGTGCCGCGACTCGGTGGCCTTCGGCAGCGACGGCAACAGCAGCAGCGCGACGATGGACACGAGACCGATCGGGATGTTCAGCCAGAAGATGCTCGGCCAGTCGGCCTGTTCCACCAGCACGCCGCCCAGCACCGGCCCGGTGGCCAGGGCGAGGCCGCCGATGCCCGCCCACACGCTCACCGCGCGGGCACGTTCGCGCGGGCTGGAGTACATCGTGTGCACCAGCGCGAGGGACGTCGTGATCATCACCGAGCCGAAGGCGCCCTGCAGGAATCGGGACACCAGCAGCGCCTCGATGCTGGTCGAGAGCGCGCACGCCGCGGACGTGACCGTGAACCCGGCGAGACCGACGAGGAACACCCGGCCGCGGCCGAGAACGTCGCCGAGCCGGCCCGCGGTGAGCAGGAAGCAGGCGAACGTCAGCACGTAGCTGTCGAACACCCACTGCAGGCCGCTGACGCCGACGTCCAGGTCGCGCTGGATCTCCGGCAGCGCCACGTTCACGATCGTCGTGTCCAGGTAGACCATGAACAGGCCGAGGCACACGAAGACCAGTCGCAGTCCCCGCCGGGCGACAACAGGTTCGGTGGTCACGTCCACGGCGGTCACCGGTCGGCAGCCGTCGCGACCGAGTCGAGCGGCGACCCGAACAGCGCGACGGAGTTGTGCCAGCACACCGCCCGCAGCCAGTCCTCGTCGAGGTCGAGCCGGGCGAGTCCGGCGACCTGGTCGGCGTAGGCCCACGGGAAGTTCGGGAAGTCGCTGCCCAGCAACACCTTCCCGGCGAGACCGAGCGCGTGCAGCCGGGGCATCAGCTCCCGCGGGAACGGGATGATCCCCTCGAAGAACGTCGTGAACGCCATCGTGGTGTCGAGCGCGACCCGCTCGTACTCCTCGGCCATGCGCAGGAACGGTTCGTAGTCCGGCATGCCCATGTGCGCCACGATCACCGGCAGCCGCGGGAAGCGGGCCAGCAGCGCGGCGAACGGGTCCGGCCCGGTGTGCTCGTTGCCGATGGGCACGTGGCCGGCGTGCATCACGATCGGCACCCCGGCCTCGGACAGCAGTCCCCACACCGGGTCCAGCAGCGGGTTGTCGGTGCCGTACCGGCCGACCTGCAGGTGGACCTTGAAGACCTGCGCACCCGAGTCCAGCGCCTCGGTCACGTAGTCCGCCACGCCCTCCTCGGGGTAGAACGTCGCGGAACGCAGGCACCCCGGCGTTTTGCGGGCGAACTCGAGCGCCCACTCGTTGAGCTCGGTGGCCAGACCCGGCCGGTGCGCGTAGGACAGCGCGCTGAACTGGCGGACCCCGAGCTGGCGCAGGTAGGCTACGCGCTCGTCGTCGGACCAGCGATAGCGCACCGGCCACTCGCGGCCGACCAGCGGACCCGCCTTGTCGAAGTGCGCCCACACCCGTTGCATCAGCCACGAAGGCATGAAGTGCACGTGCACGTCGGCGAGTCCGGGCAGGCCCAGCGCGCGCCAGAAGGACGGGACTTCGACGTCCTCCTCCGGCTGCGGCACGGCCGGCTCGTCGGCCTGAACGAAACTCATAGAACCAGTCCTCCGGAGATTTCGATGACCTGACCGGTGATGTAGCGCGCCCGGTCGGAGGCGAGGAAGCAGATGGTGTGCGCGACGTCCTCGGGTGTGCCGAACCGCCCGGCGGTGATGAGCGCCTTCATCAGTTCGACGCGTTCCTGGGGCAGCCCGGCCGTCATGTCGGTCTCGATGAGGCCCGGCGCCACCGCGTTCACGGTGACGCCGTACCGGCCGACCTCTTTGGACAGTGCCTTGGTGAACCCGATGACCCCGGCCTTCGACGCCGCGTAACCGGTCTGGCCCGCCGCGCCGTGCACACCGACGACCGAGCTGACGTTGATCACGGCACCTCGGCGCTGTTTCACCATCGGCAGCACCAGCTGCTGGGTCACGTTGAACACGCCACCCAGGTTGGTCTCGATCACGTCGTCCCAGTCGTCCCTGGCCATCCGCGCGAACGAGCTGTCGCGGACGATGCCCGCGTTGTTGACCAGCACGTCGAGCGTGCCCAGGCACTCCAGTGCGGCGGTCGCGAACCCGTCCACGGCCGCCGCGTCGGACACCTCGGCCGGCAGCGCCAGGCACTGCCGGTCGGGGTGGGCCTCGTTCATCTCCGCGCACAGCGCACGGGCCGCGCCGGCGTTGCTGTGGTAGCCGAACACCACCTCGGCGCCCTGCGCCAGGGCGAGCCGCACCACCGCGGCGCCGATGCCGCGCGAACCGCCGGTGACCACCAACCGCTTGCCCGCCAACGGCAGGTCGCCGGTCAGCCGGGCGTCGGGAGCGATCGCGTTGCTCACTCGGTCGCCGCGTTCGCACTCGCCAGCGGCTGCGGAGCGGACAGGCTCAGCACCGTGGGGGCCGTCTTGTGGCTCACCTCGCGCTCGCGCAGATCCTTGTAGCGCTCCTCGGCGAGCAGCGCCTGGATCATCGGCGTGTAGAACGGGCCGTCGCCGACCAGGGTGACCGCCTCCGGCGTGACCTCGACGAGCTCGCGTTCGCCGAGCGCGTCCCAGATGGACCGGAACTCCTCGTACACGTCGATGCCGAACGCCTCGCGGTAGGCTGTCCGGTCGACGCTGAGCCCGAGCAGGTTGCGGAACAGCATCGCCAGCCGCCAGTCCTGCCTGGTGTGCCGGAAACCCTGCTCCACGGGAAACTCGCCGTTGTCGATCATGGACCGGTAGCGGCCGATGTTGCGCTGGTTGATGAACGACCACGCGTGCCCGTCCTCGAGCATCGTGTCGCCGAAGAACGAGATCGCCGCGTAGCCGAGGCCGATGGAGTCCAGGTTGTCCAGGCGCGGGACGACGCCTTCCTCGTAGTCGCGGCCGAACGGGTCGCCGGGCTTGCGGAAGTTGTACGCGGTGAGCTGCTCGTAGCCGTGGGACTTGAGCAGGTCGCGGGAGACCCGGTACATCTCCAGGTTGCTCAGCGGAGCCGGTAGCTCGTGGTAGCGGTTGAGCGCGAAGTCGGTCGGACCGCCCACGTTCAGCTCGTAGTGGGTGATGTCGTGGACACCCCAGGACACGACCTTCTCCAGGTCCTCCACCATGGTCTCGACCGTCTGCTGCGGCCAGCCGAAGATCAGGTCGAGGTTGGCCGCGAGACCGAACTCGGCGGCCCAGTCCAGGGTCTGCGTGGTGTGCTTCAACGTCTGCTTGCGGCCGCTGAGCTTGTTGAGCCGCTCGTTGATCTGCTGCACACCCATGCTGATCCGGTTCATGCCCGAGTCGCGGATCGCCTGGATCTTGGCGCGGGAGAACAGCTGCGGGATGCCCTCCAGCGTGATGTCGGCCGCCGGGCTGATGTTGGGGAACAGGTCCCGCACCAGGTCCATCAGCTTGTGGTACATCGGCTCCTTGTACAGGTTCGACGTGCCACCGCCGAAGTACACGCCGCCCAGGGTGGCGCCTTCCAGCGCCTCCTTGTACATGGCGGCTTCCCTTTGCAGGTAACCGAAGTAGTTCTCCAGCGCCTCGTTGCCCTGGAACTCCTCGACGGGGAACAGGCAGTAGCCGCACTTGCCGGGATCGGTCTTGATGCAGTACGGCACGCCGACGTAGAGGTTCAGCGGCGTGGACCGGTTCGCCTCGCGGATCAGGCGCCGGTCCTCGGCCACCTCCTTGACCGGGACGTACGGGTCGGTCCAGTAGCGCGGCGACGGGAAGCCGTGCTGGACCTTGTTCACCTGCCGCTTGTCGAGATGTGTGTCGATGTAGTCGTTGACGAACTTGGCGTCGAGCACGGCTTCAGTCCTTTGTGGATCGTGGTGGCGGGCGTCATTCGGCGGGAGCGAGCGCGAGCACCTGGTCGAGGATGTACTCGGCGAGGTCCGCGATGCTCTGGTAGTCGACGGATTCCATGGCCGCGAAGCGGAAGTCGAGCTTCTCCTGGATGCGGCGCTGGAACTCGGTGATCATGAGCGAGTCGAGTCCGATCTCCAGCAGCGCGCTCGACGGATCGAGGTTGCCCAGGTCGAACTCGTGCTCGTACTCGGCCGCGAGCCGGCCCAGCGTGTCGCGGACCTCCTCGACGACCCACTCGGTCACGACCGCCAGCCGCTTGTCGCGCGACAGGGGCTCGATCCGCGCGACGAGCTCGGCCCGGGACTCACCCGTCCGCCGCGACGCCGTGGCGGACGTCCCGCCGGTGCCGTTCGTGGTCAGGGAGTCCGCGTGCCGCAGCTCGACCCCGTCGAGCTCGACGAGCACGGTGCCGTCGTCGCCGGTCAGCCGCAGCGTCGCCACGGCGGCCGACCCGGTGTCGTTGAGCTCCACGCGGACGTGGCCCCACACCTGGGCGGGCAGCGGGCCGGTGACCGTCAGCCGGTTCACGCGGAACGGCAGGTACGCGCCGCTCAGCGCGCGGCCCGGCAACGTGCCCAGTGCGGCGGCGACCAGGTGCAGGCCACCGTCGACCAGGGTGCTGAAGCGGAACCCGTGCCGCTCCTCGGGTGCGCCGTCGGGCACCGCGGTGATCCGGCCGAGCGCCTCGCCGCTGCCTTGTTCTCCGCCGGCCTGCTCGCCGGTCCACAGCTCGCGCACGGTCGAGAAGCTCGCCCCGTACTCCATGCCGGCCTCGCGTAGCCGCCCGTAGAACCGGCCGGGCACGACCGAGGTCGTCAATGCCGCTCGCAGGTCGTCGAGCGCGACCGGTTCGACGGCCGCGTCCGGGGAACCGATCACACCCCGGCAGTGCTCGACACCGTCGTCGTCCTTGTCCCGCCTGGTGACCGTGAACGTCGTGCCCGCGTTCGTGTCGCGCAGGAGGACCCCGACGCCGACCTTACGGCCGGGCGCCAGCACGAGCGGCCGGAGGAACCCGACGTCACGGAGCACGACCGGTCCCGCGTCCCCGCCCGCGGCGCGGACGGCCAGCTCCAGGTAGCCGCTGCCGGGGAAGACGGTCTTGCCGAGCACGCGGTGGTCGACCCACGGCGTGGTGGTGGTCAGCATGGTCTCGTAGCCGAGCCGCGTGGTGACCACCGGCGCCGCCTTTTCCACGACGGCTGAGGGCGTGCCCGGACCGTCGGCGGAGAACCAGTAGCGGTCGCGGCGGAACGGGTAGAGCGGCGCGGCGATTCGTTGGTGCGCAGCACCTTCGAACAACGTGGCCGGGTCGATCCCGGCGCCGGTGACGAACAGCGCGCCCGCCGTGCGGAGCACGTTGCGCACGTCCTCGCGGTCGCGGTGGAGCGTGTGGATCAGCCGGATGTCGGTGGCGCCGACGACGCCGGCGATGGCGGGGGACAGCGCCGGGTGCGGGCCGACCTCCACGATCGCCGTGCAGCCGGACTCGATCACCGCGCGCACGCCGTCGTGGAAGCGCACGGCCTCGCGGGCCTGCCTGCTCCAGTACTCCGGTCCTTCCTCGCCGGTGAGGATCTCCCCGGTGAGCGTCGAGACCATCGGGATGACGGGCGTGCCCGGCTCGAACGTGGCGGCGAACTCCGCCAGCTCGGCCAGGATCGGGTCCATCAGCGGCGAGTGGAAGGCGTGCGAGACCTTCAGTTCCGTGGCGCGGACACCGGCTTCGTCCGCCAGCTCGGCCACCTCGTCTACCGCCTCGGCCGCACCGGACACCACGACGCTGCGCGGGCCGTTGACGCCGGAGACGGCGATGTTCTCCTTGTCCGCCAACCAGTTCCGCGCGACGTCCTCGGACGTGCCCAGCGCGAGCATCTTGCCCTCGCGGGGCAGCGCGCCCATCAGCCGGCCGCGCAGCACGCTGAAGCGGGCCGCGTCCTCGAACGCGAGCAGGCCGCTGACACACGCGGCGGCGATCTCGCCGACGCTGTGGCCGATCACGACCGACGGCTCGACGCCCCACGAGCGCAGCAGTTCGGCGAGCGCGTACTCGATCGCGAACAGCGCGGGCTGCGCGAAGCGCGTGTCCTCGGCCCCATCGCCCGGCAGCTCGCCGAAGACGATGTCGCGCAACGACGTGCCGAGCTCGGGGTCGATGACCGCGGCACACTGATCGATCGCCGCGGCGAACACCGGCTCGTGCTCGTACAGCTGCCTGCCCATGCCCTCGTACTGCGAACCCTGGCCGGTGAACACGAAGGCAACCTTGGTGTTCTTGCGCGCACGACCGTCCACAACGGACGCGTTGCCGCGGCGGCCGCGCCAGCGCCGCAGGTGCTCGGCGGCGTCGGCGGAGCTCGTGCCGACCACCGCGAGGCGGTGCCGCAGCGCCGCGCGCCCGGTGGCGGCGGTGTTCGCGGCGGCGGGCAGCGGCACGGCGTCGTCCGAGGACAGGAAGTCCGCCCAGCGCCCGGCGAGCTCGT
The DNA here is from genome assembly GCF_030269605.1 of Lentzea sp. NBRC 105346. Lineage (GTDB taxonomy): Bacteria > Actinomycetota > Actinomycetes > Mycobacteriales > Pseudonocardiaceae > Lentzea. The sequence goes on along the minus strand of NZ_BSTQ01000002.1, from coordinate 682,725 downwards.
CGAGGCTCTCCTCCGACTTGGCCGACAGCACCAGCAGCTCGTGCGGGCGAGCCTCGGTCTGCGCGGCCGGCTTGGGCTGGGGCGCCTCACGCAGGACGGCACAGGCGTTGGTGCCGCTGTAACCGAAGGAGTTCACCCCGGCCAGCCGGGGCTCACCGTTGCGCGGCCAGGCCGTCGGCGCGGTCGGCACCCGGATGTCGGCGCCGCGCAGGTCGATCTTCGGGTTCAGCTGTTCGAAGTGGACACTCGGGAAGATCGTCTCGTGCTCCAGCGACAGCGCGGCCTTCACCAGCCCGAGCAGGCCCGCACCCGCCTCCAGGTGACCGAAGTTGCTCTTCACCGAACCGACGTGCAGCGGCTGCCCGGCCGGCCGGGACTCGCCGTACACCTCGACGATCGAGCTCATCTCCATCGGGTCGCCGACCGGCGTCCCGGTGCCGTGCGCGTCCACGTAACCGATCTGCTCCGGCTTCACACCGGCCTGGGCGAGCGCGGTGCGCATCACCCGTTGCTGGGCGGTGCCGTCGGGAGCGGTGATGGCGACCGAGCGGCCGTGGTGGTTCACCGCGGTGCCGATGACGCTGGCGATGATCCGGTCGCCGCGGCTGACAGCCGTGGACTCGCGCCGCAGCAGCACGGCCACGCAGCCCTCACTGCGCACGTATCCGTCCGCGTTCGCGTCGAACGCCCGGACTCGGCCGGTCGGCGACAGCAGACCGGCCTTGGAGAAGGCGATGTGCACGGCGGGAAACACCATCACGTTGACCCCGGCGACGATCGCCGCGTCGCACTCGCCGGACAGGATGCTCTGCCGCGCCAGGTGCAGGGCGACGAGGGAGCCGGAACAGGCGGTGTCGACGGTGAGGCAGGGGCCTTGCAGCCCAAGGAAACTGGAGATCCGGCCGGCCGTCACGCTGATGGCGTCGCTGGTGGCGTCGTACCCGGTGAGACCGGGGAACCCGTCCTGGTGCAGCTTCAGCGAGGCGTGGCTGTTGGTGTTGGACGCGCCGATGAACACGCCGGTGTCGGTGTTCTTGAGCTCGTCGGGGTTCTGCCCGCCGGACTCGAGTGCCTGCCACACCGTCTGCAGCAGCAGTCTCTGCTGCGGGTCCATGCGCGCGGCCTCGGCCCCGGAGATGCCGAAGAACCCGGCGTCGAACTCGTCGACGCCGTCGACGAAGCCGCCGTGCCGGGCGGTCGTCTTGCCCGGCCGCACGGGGTCCGGGTCGTAGAACCCGTCGACGCTCCATCGGTCGGCGGGGATGTCACTGATGCAGTCGCGGCCGTCTCGTAGGGCGGCGAACAAGTCGGGTGCGCTGGAAACACCACCGGGAAGCGCGCAGCCGACTCCGACCACTGCGATGGGCTCGGCAGTCATAACTCGTCTCTCTCCAAGTTTTCGGGCATGGCAAAGCCGTGATCGCACAGCGTGTGGCGTACTTCGACGTCATCGTCGGAAAACGCGCAGCAGGGAATGCCCACGGTCGCCGGGCCGCGGTGCATGAGAAAACGTCACTCGGACGTCAGCAGATGGATGCGGATTGCAAAGTTTCCCCCAAATATGCTGAGATCACCTCAGGCGGGCCTCCCCAGGCCGCCTCTTCTATCTGGCAATGTTTGTACAGATCGCCTACTCCGAGCGTAGCAGTGGGTAGGTGGGTGTCAAGGAAGATCAAAGACATTGGGTCGCGGTATGCGGCCCGCTGATATGACGAGCTCTCGGCTTGAGGCTGGGGGTGTATCATCCGATGGCCGCGCGACGGTCGGTCACCTGGGGGGATAAGTGTCGTCAGCTGGAATTGCGGGCAATAGTTCGGCCATACCCGAATTCTCCTCGCGGCCGTTCCGCTTCGGCGTGAGCCTGCACAAGCGGTGCACGCGCGAGGAGTTCGTCGCGAAGTGTCAGCGCGCCGCCGAGCTCGGCTTCGACGTGCTCGCCGTGCCCGACCATCTGTGGATGCCGTCGCCGTTTCCCGCGACCTTGCTCGCCGCGGAGGCCTCGGACAAGGTCAAGGTCGGCACGTTCGTGCTGAACAGCGGCTTCTGGAACGGCAGCATCCTCGCCAGGGAGATCGCCACCGCCCAGCTGATGACCGGCGGCCGGTTCGAGCTCGGCCTGGGCGCCGGGTACGTCGAGGCGGAGTACCAGCAGGCCGGCATTCCCTTCCCCAGCCGGTCCGGCCGGGTCGAGAACCTGCGCCGCGCGATCGAGGTCGCGCGGTCCGACGAGTCCACACCCGGCGCGTTGCCGAAGCCGCCGCTGCTCGTCGCGGGGCGCCGCGACCGCACGCTGAGGCTGGCCGCGCGGTACGCCGACATCGTCGGGCTGAGCGTGCTCGCCGACGAGCCCGGCACGCTGCGCGCGATCACCGCCGAGGAGCTCGACGACCGGGTGGCGAAGGTCCGTGCCGGAGCTGGTTCGCGCTTCGCGTCGCTGGAGTTGAACCTGATGATCCACCACGTGCACCCCACGGAGAACCGGGCCGCTGCCGCGGAGGACCTGAAGGCGATCGCGCCGGCGATGTCCGGTGAGCAGCGCCTGGAGGCCCCGGCCGGGCTCATCGGCACCACCGCGCAGATGGCGGAGATCCTGCGGGAACGCCGTCAGCGGTGGGGTGTCACGTACATCAGCGTGCACGAGCAGTACATGGAAGCACTGGCACCCGTGATTGCCGAGGTCAAGTGACCGTCACCAGCGTTCGTGACCCGAAGCTGATCCTCGCGGTCGTGAGCTTCGGGTCGTTCATGTCCTCCCTGGACATGTCGATCATCAACATCGTCACCCCGGTGCTGGCGCGGGAGTTCGAGAGCAGCCTCGCGGCGATGACGTGGGTGATCAACGCCTATCTCATCGCGAACGCGGCGCTGGTGATCCTGTGCGGCCGCCTGGGCGACATGTTCGGGCACAAGCGGATGTTCCTCATCGGCGCGACCGTCTTCACGGCCGCCTCGCTGGCCTGCGCCGCCGCGCCCAACCTCACCGCACTGCTGGTGGCACGGGCGGCGCAGGGCGTCGGCTCGGCGATGCTCTACCCCCAGGCGATGGCGATCATCGTGGCCGCGTACCCGCCCGCGCGGCGCGGCGCCGCCATCGGGATCTGGAGCGCGGTCTCCAGCCTGGCGTCCGTGCTGGGCCCGCTGATCGGCGGCACGCTCACCTCGCTCGCCGGCTGGCGGTCGAACTTCGTGCTGAACCTGCCGATCGGGTGCGCGCTGATCGTCGTCGGCGCGCTGGTGCTGCCCGCGGCCGGGGCACGGCAGCGGCAGAGCCTGGACTGGCTGGGCGCCACCCTGGTCACGCTCGCGCTCACCGGGCTGTCGTTCGGGCTCATCGAGGGCGCGAAACACCGGTGGGGCGCGGTCTACGGGCTGATCCTGGTGGTCTCGGCGGTGCTGTTCGCCGCGTTCGTCGTCGTCGAGCGGCGCAGGCAGGGCAGGTCTCCGCTGATCTCGTTCCAGTACTTCCGGGACCGCAACTACACGCTGATGGTGCCGGCGACGACCGTGGTCTCGCTGGTCATCGTGGGCACCATGCTGCCGATGGCGATGTTCGGCCAGTACGCGCTGGAGTTCACGCCCGCCCAGGTCGGCGCCCTGATGTTCCCGATGTTCCTCACCGTCGCGATCTGCGCACCGCTCGCCGGGAAGCTCGCGGACAGGCTCGGCGGCAAACGCGTCTTCATGGCCGGGCCGGTGTTCTTCGGCGTCGGCATCCTGTGGTTCGCGGCGGTCGCGGACGTCGACACGTGGTGGCCCGTGCTCATGCCGGGCCTGCTGCTCGTCGGCATGGGCCTGAGCTGCACGTTCACTCCACTCAACTCGATGGCCATGCACAACGTCCCCAAGCAGCTCGCCGGGGCCGCGTCGGGCATCCTGCACACCGCCCGCCAGTTCGGCTCCGTCATCGGCGGTTCCGTGATGGCCGTGCTGATGCAGGCGTTCCTCGCGACCGCGGTGACGACCCACACCGCCGCCCTGTCCGACCGGGTCCCGCCGGCCGACCGCCCGGCGTTCGAGCAGTTCGTCGCCGACTCGATGTCGTCGATCGGCAGGGCGGCGGAGTTCGCGGGCAGTGGAGCTCCTGCGCCCGGTGGCGTGGCCGGGGCGGTGGCCGCGCGTGACGTCCTGCGCGAGTCGGTGATCAGTGCGGTGCGGCCGACGCTGCTGGTGTTGGCGGCGATTCTGATGATCGCGCTGGTGTGCGCCTTGTTCGCCCGTTCGCCCCGCAAGGACGTCAGCTGAGCGTGACCGGGCGGTTCGTCGCCGACTCGATGTCGTCGATCGGCAGGGCGGCGGAGTTCGCGGGCAGTGGAGCTCCTGCGCCCGGTGGCGTGGCCGGGGCGGTGGCCGCGCGTGACGTCCTGCGTGAGTCGGTGATCAGCGCGGTGCGGCCGACGCTGCTGGTGCTGGCGGCGATTCTGATGATCGCCCTGGTGTGCGCCTTGTTCGCCCGTTCGCCCCGCAAGGTCGTCAGCTGAGCGTGACCGGGACGCACTCGTAGCCGTTCATGTTGAACGTCTTGCGCCGCACGGGTTTGCCGGACAGCGCGATGCCGGGGAAGTGCTCGAGCAGCGTGCCGAAGACGATCTCGCCTTCCAGGCGGGCCAGCCCGGCGCCGATGCAGAAGTGGGAGCCGAACCCGAAGGACGCCAGCGGCGTGCGGGACCGGTCGAGCACGAACGCGTGCGGGTCGTTGTAGGCGGCGGGATCGCGGTTCGCCGAGCCGAGCAGGAACACGACCTCGGTGCCCGCCTCGATCCGCGTGTCGCCGATGACGACCGGTTCCTCGGCGATGCGGCTGACGAAGTGCAGCGGCGGGTCGTGCCGCAGGACCTCCTCGGTGAACGCCCGCGCGTGGCCTTGGCGCAGCCGTTCGGCGGCCTCCGGCCTGGTCAGCAGCGCGACGCAGCCGTTGCCCAGCATGTTCGACGTCGTCTCGAACCCCGCCGCGAACAGCAGGTAGACGGTCTGGATGAGCTCGGCCTCCGACAGCGCCGCGGAGTCGTCGCGGACGGCGATCAAGGCCGAGGCGAGATCGTCCTGAGGTGAGCGCCGCCGCCGTGCCACCAGGTCGAGGAAGTAGTCGTGCAGGATCTGCCCGGACGCCACGGCCCGCTCGGTCGCCTCCGCCGCGTGCACGGGGTCGATGACCAGCAGGAAGTCGAGCACGTGCGGCAGCAGCTCGAACTGGTCGGCCGTCGGGACGCCGACGAGGTTCCCGATGACGTGCATGGGGATCCGGGAGCACAGGTCACGGGCGAGGTCGGCCTCGCGGCCGGCCGCCGCCATGTCCCGGTAGAGACCGGTGACGATCTCCGTGACGCCGCCGGACAGGTCCGCGACCCGCTTCGGCGTGAACGCCTTGTTGACCAGGCCGCGCAGCCGGCGGTGCGTGTCCCCGTTGTGCCAGAGCAGCGACTGGTAGAACTGCGCCAGGCCGATCCGGTCCCGCCAGCCGGGGTGTTTGCGGTCGCGGCGTTCCGGGTCCTGCTTGACCAGGCCGGGCAGCCGGAACCCCGCCGCGACGTGCTCGTACTTGCCGACGCAGACCATGTTCAGCCCCGGAATGGCGAACGGCGACTGCTCGCGGATCGCGTCGTAGAACTCGTACGCGGAGTCGTCGGTCGGCCGCTGGGCGAACATCGGGCCGATCCGCTCGGTGAGATCCGGTGGTGTGCGCACTGTGTTCACTCCCTGAGTGGTCAGCCGAGGTAGCCGCCGTCGACCTCGAGCACGTGTCCGTTGACGTAGCTGCTCGCGGCGGTGCAGAGGTAGACGAGCGCTCGCCCGATGTCCTCGCCGGTGCCCGCGCGGCCGAGCGGGATCTTGGCCAGGTGCTTCTCCCACAGGCCCGGCACCTGCTGCAGGTCCAGGCCCATGCCGAGGTCGAACAGGCCCGGTGAGAGGCAGTTGACGGTGATCCCGTAGCGCGCGAGCTCGATGGCGCTGGTTTTGGTGAACATCTCGACGCCGGCCTTGGCCGCGCTGTACGCGGCCGCGCCGGGCGTCGGCCGCCGGGCCATGCCGGAGGAGACGTTGATGATCCGCCCGCCGCCGCGCCTGGTCAGGTGCGGGATGGCCGCGTTCGTCAGCAGGAACGTGGCGGTGAGGCAGGTGTCGACGGTCTCGCGCCAGTGCTCGACGCTCAGCTTCTTCACGAACCCGTCGTGGCGGACCGCGGCGTTCGACACGACGATGTCGACGCCGCCGAACGCGTCCTCGGCCGCCCGCAGCACGGCGGCCACGGACTCCGGGCTCGTGACGTCGGTTTCGTGGTGCAGCACCCGCTCGCCGAAGCGTTCCCGCAGTCCGCCGGTCCGGCCGGGGGTGCGCGAGGCGCAGACCACCTGGCACCCCTCGGCGAGCAGGGCTTCGGCCATCGCCAGTCCCAGCCCTTTGTTGCCGCCGGTCACGACCGCCGTCCTGCCGGTGAGCTGTTGGTCCATACCGAAACCTCGCGGTCGTCTAAAAATGCACTAAAGCCGGTCCTAAAAATGCGCTAAAGCGGGCCTTAAGAATCCGGGACCGGACCCCTCGGGTGACCGACGATGCGTAAACTTCGTTCGAGCATACCAGCGGATGAAACATTGATCGGGGAATTGATGAGCCTGAGTAAGGAGATCAGCGGTTCGCTTCCGCTCAGGCCGACACCTCGCGTTCAGCTCCATTCTTTGACAGGGCTGCGCGGGTTGCTCGCCGCGCTCGCGTTCCTGGCGCACTTCTTCACGCTGCATCTGCTGCCGGTTGACGGGCACATGCGGTTCGTCACGACGCCGACGCCGTCGATCCTCGTGCCGATCACGTACGCCGGAATGAACGTCTTCTTCGCGATGAGCGGATTCGTGATGGCGTGGGCGGCCCGGCCGGACGACACGGCCCAGGCGTTCTGGAAACGCCGGTTCGCGCGGTTGTTCCCGATCTATTTCGTCACCACCGTCCTGGCGGCCGGCGCCCTGGTCGTGCTGCACATGCCGGTCGGGCTCGACAACTTCCTGCTGCACGTCTTCCTGCTGCAGGCCTGGGTGCCGGACCAGGGGATCATCTACGGCATCAACCCGGTCTCGTGGTCGCTCAGCGTCGAGGTCTTCTTCTACCTGGTCTTCCCGGCGATGCTGGTGCTGCTGAGCCGGGCGACCGACCGGATGCTGCGGATCACGGTCGTCGTCGCGCTCGTCCTGGCGTGGTGGCTGCCCTATCTGGTGGGCGACACGTTCACGCTGGCGCAGACGGGCGGGTCGACGTTCTTCAACCACTCCGAGCAGGGCGGCGAGTTCACCTTCTGGTTCACCATGATCTTCCCGGGGTTCCGGCTCGTCGACTTCGTCTCGGGGGCGGCGGTGGGCATGCTGATGCGCCGGGGTTCGTGGCGGGGCCCGAGCATGAAGGTCACCCTGATCATCGTCGCGGTGATGTTCGTCGTCGACTTCCTGTTCCTGCCCAACCGGATCCAGCGCGTCGGTGGTCTGCTGCCCGCCGTGCTGCTGCTGATGGCCGCACTGTCCCAGGCGGACCTGAGCGGCCGGATGTCCTGGTTGCGGGTGAAGCCGTTCACCTGGTTCGGCGACCGGTCCTACAGCTTCTACCTGGTGCACGTGCTGGCGTTCCTGCCGCTGCAGCCGGTGATCCTGAACCTGTACACGACGCTCGGGATCATCCCCGCGCCGTCGGTGGACCTCCCGGTCCCGCTGACCGTCTTCAGTTGTCTGTTGTACTTCACCATCTGCACCTTCGCGGCCTGGGCGTTGCACAAGTACGTCGAGGTTCCGATGTCGCGCCGGCTGCGCAAGGCCGGGCCGACGAGTGCACGTTCGAAACTCCGGGGGGAGAGGTCTTGAAGTTCAAGGACCCGATCAAGCGGGCGCTGCCCGCCATTTCCGTCATCCTGGTCGCCGAGGCGATCGACCTGATCCAGGACGAGAAGGGCGACGAGCGCAAGCGCCACCTGAAGGACACGGCCACCTCGATCGCGCAAGGGCTGATCGGCCTGGGCTTCTCGAGCGCGTTGCGGGCGTTGGCGACGATCCCGTACTCGTACTTCTACGAGCACGTCGCGCCGAGCAAGCGCCGCCTGCAGAAGCCGCACGACTGGATCGTGCTGTTCATCGCGGTGGACTTCCTGGTGTACGTGTACCACCGGCAGGCGCACGAGCGGCGGCTGCTGTGGGCCGGGCACCAGGTGCACCACTCGAGCGACTACCTCAACGTCTCGACCGCGTTCCGCCGCAAGTGGTCGCAGTGGTTCGAGAAGCTCGTCTGGGCGCCGCTGCCGCTGCTGGGCTACCCGCCGCAGGCGGTGTTCTTCATGCACGCCTGGCACCTGGTCTACGGTGTGTTCGCGCACATGGACAAGATCGAGAAGATGCCGCGCTGGTTCGAGACGGTCTTCGTCTCGCCGTCGCACCACCGCGTGCACCACGGCTCGGACCCGAAGTACCTGGACAAGAACTACGGGTCCATCCTCATCATCTGGGACAAGCTGTTCGGCACGTTCCAGGCCGAGGAGGAGAAGCCCACCTACGGCCTGACGAAGAAGCCGCCGACGGAGAACGTGATCGGCCTGCAGACGTTCGAGTTCAAGGCCCTGTGGCAGGACGTCCGCAAGGCGCGTAACAACCGTGAGCGCCTCAAGTACCTCTTCGGTCCGCCGGGCTGGAAGCCGGAAGACGCGGCCTGAATGTCCGTCGCGGTACTGGGCTCCGGGCTGTTCGGTATCGCCGCCGTCCGGAGCCTGCGGCGCAGCGGCCTCGACGTGACCTGGCTGTCCGAGGACCAGGCGCCCGGCGGGTTGTGGCGCGCGGATTCCCTTGCCAGCAAGGTGTATCCGTCACTGCTGATGATCACACCGTCCGGTGACTCGGTGTTCCGCGACGACCGGTCACGGTTCGGCGACCGTTTCCTGCGCTGGAGCGAGTACGCCGAGTACCTGTCCCAGGCGATGCCGCAGGACGGGGAGGTACGCGTCTTCGGCGCCAGGGTGCGGGAGTGCGTCCCGGTCGAGGACGGCTGGGAGGTGCGGGCCGATTCGTTCACTGGGAAGTTCGACTGGATCGTGAACGCGACCGGCCGCAACAACCGGCCGCGGGCGCTGGCCGTTCCGCCCGGTGGCACGGCGTACCGGCATGTGCATGCGTCGGAGTACCGGACGCTGTCGTCGATCGAGGGCGCGCGCTGCCTGGTCGTGGGAACCGGACAGTCCGGTGTGGACATCGCGAGCGATCTCGCGTTGCGCGGCAACGAGGTCGACGTCAGCGTGCGCTCCGGCAGCCTGATCGTGCCGAAGTACATCCTCGGCAAGCCGGTCCGGGCGCCGCGGTCGGGCGGCCTCGCCCGCCGAGTGACGTCGCCCGTCAAACGGCGACTGCTGCGGTTGCTGGTCGGCCGCCAGGAGGAGTGGGGCCTGCCGGAACCCGCGGGGGAGTCGATGCCCGTGGTGTCCGATCTCTTCCTGCACGTGCTGCGGCACGGGCTGGTGACGGTCCGGCCCGCGGTCGGTTCGTTGCGGGAGAACGACGTCCTGTTCGCCGATGGCAGCACCGAGCGCTACGACGTGGTCGTGTCGGCGACCGGCTACGAGTGGACGTTGCCCCATCTGCCCGCGGGTGTGCAGGATTCCGGCCTGTTGCTGGGCATGCTGCCGCCTGGGGTGGACCGGCTGATCCTGTTGAACGGCTTCCGTTGCAAGGGCGCCGCTATGGCGTGTGCGGAGATCCAGGCGGACCTGGTGCCGCGGATCGTGCTCGGCGAGATCGTGCCGGGGACCGGTGCGCCGTTGAGCCCTGAGCGGGCTCGCGTCGGGTTCACCGGGGCGGACTACCGGGTGTACCTGGCGGGGCTCACGTCGCGCGGCCGGGGGAGAACGTTTCCTGGATCTCCAGGTTCCCGAGCTCGGCGATCCTCGCCATCACTTCCTTCGTGAAGCGGTGTGGTTCTTTGGGGCTCTTCACGTTGCTGTCCGATCGTGCGCGGCGAGATCGCGCCCCGGCCCCGGCCGTTGAGCCCCGAACGGGCTCGGGCGGGGTTCACCGGGGCGGACTACCGGGTGTACCTGGCGGGGTTCACGTCGCGCGGCCGGGGGAGAACGTCTCCTGGATCTCCAGGTTCCCGAGCTCGGCGATTCTCGCCATCACTTCCTTCGTGAAGCGGTGCAGTTCCTTGGGGCTCTTCACGTTGCCGTCCGGCGGCGCGATGGGCTCGCCGATCTCGACCGTGCACCCCGACAGCTTGCCGGACAGCAGCGCGCCGATTGAGAACTCGGACGTCCCGGTGATCACGACGGGGTGCACCGGGACGCCGGTGCGGAAGGCCGCCTGCGCGACCCCGGTGTGCCCGCGGTAGAGCAGACCGGGCCGGCCGCGGGTGCCCTCGGGGAACACGCCGAACACCTTGCCCTGCTCCAGGTTGGCCACGGAGACGTCGACGGCGTTGAGGCCGCCGATCGTCCCGCCGCGGATCGTGCTGATCTGGCCCTGGCTCTGGAACAGCGCCCGCATCAGCCGGCCGCGGATCCCCGGCGCTTCCCAGTACTCGCGCTTGGCGAGGAACACGATTCGCCTGGGGCACACCAGGGACAGCAGGAACGGGTCGAACGGGGACAGGTGGTTCGGGGCCAGGATGATCGGGCCCTCGGCGGCGAGCCGCTCCAGCCCCTTCACCCGCGGGCGGATGATCGCCTTCAGGAGCGGGCCGGGGAAGACGTACTTCAGCACGACGAAGGACACCCGCAGGTCGCGCTGACGCCACACTCGCAGTGGGCTGATCATGATGTGGCCACCTCGTTCCGCACTACCAGCTCCACGATGTCCTGTCCGACGGTGCTCGTGCCGAACGCTTCGAACTTCCGGTCGCAGAACCGGCTGCGCGCGAGCCCGCGCTGGACCTTGCCGCTCGTCGTGCGCGGCAGGGACCCGACCGGGACGACCTGGATGCCGACCCGCGGGAGGTCCAGCGCCGCCGCGAGCTCCTGGCCCCAGGTGTCGAGGACGGCGACGAGACCGTCGAACTCGCGCACCAGGGACCGTGGCGCCTCCAGCAGGACCATCGCCTCGTCGTACGTTCCGCGCGCGATGCCGAAGGCCGCGGACGGCACGTCGCGCATCGCGATCTCCGACAGTTTCCGCTCGATGTCCACGGCGTGGTGGTTGACCCCGTTGCGGCTGATCAGATCCGCCTCCCGGCCGCACACGTACAGCTCGCCGTCGTGGAAGAACCCGAGGTCGCCGGACTCGTGCCACACCCGTTCGTCCGATGTGGACGGTACTGACGTGATCGACCGGCAGTAGGTTCCGCCGAAGACGCTGTCCCCGCGGATCACCACCGAGCCGACCGTCCCGTCCGGCACCGCCCGCCCGTCCTGGCGGATCTCCACCTCGCAGCCCACCGGCCGGCCCGAGCTGACGAGCCGCCGGCCGGAGTCCTCCACCGGGCGTGCGATTCCGGCGTGGTCGAGATCCTGTGCCGAGAAGACGTGGCTCACCGCGCCGGTGCCCCGGCGCCGGCCGGACACCATGAGCGTGGCCTCGGCCATCCCGTAGCACGGCATCCAGGCCGCCGGGTCGAAGCCGGCACCGGCGAACCGCTCCTCGAACCGCCGCAGCGTCGCGTGACTCAGCGGCTCCGATCCATTGAGGACGGTTCGCAACGACGACAGGTCGCCCTGCCAGCCGGCGGGCACGCGGTCGACGCACAGGCGGTACCCGAAGTCCGGTGCGACGGTGATCGTCGCCCGTACCCGGTCGATCAGGTCCAGCCAGCGGCCGGGGCGCCGGATGAACGCCGACGCCGACATGAAGTTCACGGTGAAACCCCGGTGCAGAGGCAGCAGCAGGGACCCGACGAGCCCCATGTCGTGGTGGAACGGGATCCACCCGACGCCGACGTCCTGTGCCGTCACCGCGGTCAGCTCGGCGATGGACCGCAGGTTCGCGGTGAGCGCGCCGTGCGTGATCGGGACGCCCTTGGGTGACGACGTGGAGCCCGAGGTGAACTGCACCACGGCCACGTCACCGGGAGACACCTCCGGTGTGCCCGGCCAGACCTCTTGCAACTGCAGGAGATCCTCGACATAGAGCAGTTGTGCACGCGGGTAGTCGGTCTCCTCCGGAATCGCCTTCCTGGACGTGACGATCACGACGCCGTCGTTGTCGTTCACGATCCGGCCGAACCGCTCCTTCGCCCGCGAACCGCCGGACGGGGGCGGCAGCGGCACGGCGGGAATCCCGCGCAGCAGGCAGGCGAGGAACGCGTACACGAACTCGACCTGGTGGTCCAGCGCGATGACGACGCACGAGCCGGTGTGCTCGCCGAGGGCCGCCGCGAAGCGCCGCGCCTGCTCGTCGATCTCGCCGAACGACCGCTTCGTGATGACGATCTCGTCGCGCTCGAACTCACAGAAACAGACCGTGCTCACCGCGTCGTTGGCGACGTTGTCCGCCCACTGGTCCAGGAACATGGCTATGCCTTCTCGTTCAGCATGCTGATCGGGGTCCGTTGCAGCACCAGGTCGAGGACGCGGCCGGTGGGGCCTTCGGGGTAGTCCGACCGGATGCCCAGCAGGTGCAGCGCGCGGATGGCGGCCAGTTCGGCGATGTCCTTCTGGTGACTGGTCAGGACGTCGGCGTTGACCTTCAGGAAGCCGCACACCGCACCGAAGAGGTGCGTCCAGACGAGCGCGTAGCCCGCGGCCGCCGACCGGCTCGCGCTCCGCAACCGGCCGAGGAGCACGTCGGTCTCGCGGCGGCTGAGGTCGACCGGCGTGGTGCCGGTCTCCAGGCCGTGGATCAGGTCGAGGATGACCGGGTTGTCGCCGAGGCTGGTGACCCGCAGGTCGCGCCCCGACGGCCGCCACGTCAGCGGCGGCCCGTCCACCGACACCAGCGGGGGCAGCGCCTCGGGATCGTGTTCCCGCAGTTCGGTCCCGGCCTGCTCGATCACGTTGCGCAGGTTCACGTGTGACGTGCCCTCGAAGATGCCGGCGATGTCGTGCTCGGTCGAGATCTGGTGCAGGCGCCAGGCGTACGGCGTGTCGAGGAAGCTGCGAGCGCCGAGAACCCGTTGCGCCGCCCGGATTCCGCCTTCCGCGAGATGCGGCATGCCGGCCTTCGCGATCGACGACCAGAGGGCGAAGCTCTGCGGCCGCAGGACGAGCGCCCGCAGTGCGACGTGCACGAAAAGCTCGCCGAGCGCGGCGTCGAGCGCCATCGTCAGGATCTCGTCGCGCACCTCGGGCAGCCCGGAGATGGCCTGCCCGTAGAGCTTGCGCTGGTCGGCATACCGGACCGCGATCGCCAGCGCGCTGTCGAGGCTGCCCAGCGACAGGCCGGAGATCGCGGTGCGGGTGATCTGGAGGGTTTTGAGCACCTGGGCGACACCGACGAACTCCGGTCCCACCAAGGACCCGGTCACCGGTCCCTCGAAGTGGATCCCGCCGAGGTCGTGACCCCACATGCCGATGCACGCGGAGGGTTCGCCGGTGCGGATGGCGCCGCCCGCGGCCCGGTCGACCAGCAGCATCGACAGGCGGCCCCGGCCCGTGCGGGCCAGCGTGGTGCAGACCGACGACCGCGCCGCGTTGCCGATGGGCCACTTCTCGCCGCGCAGCTCCAGCTCGCCCGGACCCGTTACGCGGTACTCGGTGCCGGTCGCCTGGAGGTCGCTGCCGGTGTCGCGTTCGGACACCGCGAAGCTGGTGACATCGCCGCCCAGCAACCGCTTCGCGACGAGCGCCTGCTGTTCCTCGGATCCCCACAGCCACACGGGGTTCGCGCCCAGCAGGCTCGACCCGTACTTGATGACGGGCGTGATCGACCGCCGGGATACCTGCCGTGCCATGAGGAAGAGGTCCCAGGGGTCGGTCAGCAGGCCGCCGAGCGCCGCCGGCACCGTGTAGTGGTGGAAGCCCGCGCGCAGTGCGGCCTCCTCGACCTCCCGCGGATAGGCGCGGCGGCTGAAGTGATCGTTGAGGGCGCGCAGCCCGCACGGGTTGTCGTCGTCGAAGAAGTCGCCGAGTTCGATCGACGGCCCGGCGTTCATCGGACGGCTCCCGCCGCCTGCCCGACCGCCCGCGCCAGCGACATCAGCGCCGGCATCGGCCGGGCGTAGACCGTGATCTCGCGGATCAGGCCGTCCCGCACGGTGAGGACGTCCATACCGTGCACCACCTTTCCGTCGACGACGGCCTCGAACTGCAGCGCGTACCGGCCGCCGGCCTCGTCCGCCATCGGCGGCTCGGGGTAGCGGATCTCGTCGAGCGCGATCGACAACGCCTTCAGCAGCTCCATCACCGCCTCCCGCCCCCGATAGGGCTTCGGCATCACCGGGCTGCGCAGGACCGCGTCGTCGGCCAGCAGCCGTTCGATGGCGGGCAGGTCGGCGGTGACGGCGGCCAGTTCGAACGCGGCGGGGAGCTGGTTCGTCACTCCGGGACCTCGGCGGCGACCTTGCCCGCGAGCTCGCGCACGGTGCGGACGTCGGCCAGCTGCTGCGGGTCGAGCTCGATGTCGAGCTCCTCCTCCAGGTCGGTCACGATGCTGAGCAGGTAGACCGAGTCGACCCCGTAGTCGCCGAGCGGGCGGTCGACGTCGACCGTGGCGTCGGGCAGGTCGAGGTAGTAGGCCGCGCGCTCGACGACGAACTTGGTGATCCGCGCGTGCAAGGCGGAGGTGTCGATGTCTGTCATTGGTTCTCTCCTCGTCAACGCACGTACTTGTCGAACAGCGCCGAGACCTCGTCCAGTCGCTGCAGGGCGAAGACCTCCTTCACCGGCGCGATCTCGGCCTCGACGTCGCGGCTGCTGCCCGCGGCCCGGATCTGCGTCAGGACGCGCTTGACCGCCGCGATCTGCGACCGGATCCCCTGGTTGGCGTAGATCGCCACGGAGAAGCCGGCGCGCTCCAGGTCCTCGGTGGTGAACTCGTAGAACGTCGTCGGCACGCAGACCAGCGGTGTCGGCGAGGTCCACCGCGCGGCGAACTCGAGCAGCTGCTCGGCGTGCTTCGTCTTGTCGTGGATGAGCACCGCGTCGGCGCCCGCCTCGGCGTACGCGAAACCGCGTTCCAGTGCCTCGTCGACCCCGGCGCCCGCGATCAGGGCCTCGGTGCGTGCGATGACCTGCTGCTCCTCGACGACCTTGCAGCTCGCCATCGCCTCGATCTTGCCGATCATGGTCGCGACGGGGACGAGGGCGTGGCCGTGCTCCACGAAGCTGTTCATCTTCGGGAACGTCTTGTCCTCCAGGCACAGGCCGTAGACGCCCGACTCGAAGTAGCCCTTGGCCGTGTGCCACGCGTTGACGGCGTTGCCGTACCCCGCGTCGCAGTCGACGATCACCGGCAGCGACGAGGCCCGCCGCATCGCGCTCACGGCGTGCGCGGACTCGCTGTGCCCGGCGATGTCGGCGTCGGCGAGGCCGAGCGATGCCGAGATCTCCAGACCGCTCGCCCAGATGAAGTCGAAGCCGGCCTCTTCCACCAGACGCGCGGTCAGCCCGTTGTGGGCGCCCGCGGCGGTCAGGATGTGGTCGGCTTCCTTGATGGGCCACCAATTCTGGGCAACGGCAACTGTCTGGACATTCTCGAGCACAGGTTCCCCCCATGTGCCTAATCTTGCGCAGCCTCGGCTGCACCCCATCCGGGCACATTACCTCCGAGTGCGGCAGTTCGTCGAGGAATCGATGAAATCCGCAGCTCAGCACGGTGTTAGGCACCTTTTCGGTCGTTTCTTAGTCATATTTTAGTGGCCGATAATCGGGTGTAACTAAAGTCGAGCACCACGTCTGTCCGCCCGATTCGGAGTGCCTGTGCCAACACTGGATCGCATCGCCGTGATCGGAATGTCGTGCCGGCTTCCGCAGGCGCCTGGTCCGGAAGCGTTCTGGCGGTTGCTGCACGACGGGATGAATGCGATCACCGAACCCCCGGCGGGCCGGGTGCCGAGCGTGGTGCGGGGCGGTTTTCTCGACGAGGTGGACTCGTTCGACCCGGCCTTCTTCGACATCACGCCGCGGGAGGCCGCGGCGATGGACCCGCGGCAACGGCTCATGCTCGAACTGGCCTGGGAGGCGCTGGAGCACGCCGGGATCGTGCCGCGCGACCTGAACGGCAGCGACCTTGGCGTGTTCATCGGCGCGATCGGCGACGACTACGCGGCGATCGGCAACGGACTGCCGGCCACGCGGCACACGCTCGCCGGCACGCAGCGCGGCATGCTCGCCAACCGGATCTCGTACCTGCTCGGCGCCCGCGGCATGAGCATGACCGTCGACACCGCGCAGTCGTCGTCGCTGGTGGCGGTCCACCTCGCCTGCGAGAGCCTGCGCACCGGCGCGAGCACGATCGCGCTCGCCGGTGGCGTGAACCTGAACCTCGTCCCGCAGACCACCGACGCGGTGGCCGAGTTCGGCGCCCTGTCACCGGATTACCAATGCTTCACCTTCGACGCGCGGGCGAACGGGTACGTGCGCGGCGAGGGCGGCGGGCTGGTCGTGCTCAAGCCGCTGTCGCTGGCGATCGCCGACGGGGACCTGATCCACGCCGTGATCTCCGGCAGCGCGGTCAACAACGACGGCGCCGGCGAGGCGCTCGTCGTGCCGAACGCCGACGCCCAGCGCGACGTCATCCGGGCGGCGCACGCGCGGGCGGGCCACGATCCTCTTGCCGTGCAGTACGTCGAGCTCCACGGCACCGGGACGCGGCGCGGCGACCCGATCGAAGCGGCCGCGCTCGGGGCGGCACTGGGTGGCGGGCGCGACGGGCCGCTCGAGGTCGGCTCGGTCAAGACCAACATCGGGCACCTGGAAGGGGCCGCCGGGATCGCCGGTCTGATCAAGACCGTGCTGGCGATCAAACACCGGCGGCTGCCGGCGAGCCTGAACTTCGAGCGGCCGAACCCGTTGATACCGCTGGAGGAACTCGGGCTCGCCGTGCGCCGGGAGACCGGGGCGTGGCCGCGGCCGGACCGGCCGCTCGTCGCGGGGGTGAGCTCGTTCGGTATGGGTGGCACGAACTGCCACGTCGTGCTGGCGGAAGGTCCTGCGGCACCTGAGGTTGCGCCCGTCCAGGAGCGTGCGCCCGCGCTCTGGCTGGTGTCCGCCCGCGACGAAACCGCCCTCCGCGCCCAGGCGCAAGCGCTTGGCCAGTTCGTCACCGAGAACACCGACGAGGTCGCCGTCGCCCGCGCGCTGGCCACCACCCGCACCCACTTCCCTCATCGCGCGGCCATCGTCGGCTCCTCCCGCGAGGACCTGCTCGCCGGCCTGTCCGCGCTCGCCACGGGCGAACTTCCGTCCACAGTGGTCACCGGCACGGCCTCCGAACAGGGCGCCCCGGCGTTCCTCTTCACCGGCCAGGGATCGCAGCGACCCGGCATGGGCGAGCGGCTCGCCCGCGACCACCCCGTCTTCGCGGCGGCGTTCGACGAGCTCTGCGCTTTGTTCGACCGGCACCTCGACCGTTCATTGCGGACGGTGATGTCGGACGGCGCGTTGCTCGACGAGACGGACTACGCGCAGGCCGCGCTGTTCGCCTTCGAGGTCGCGCTGTTCCGGTTGTTCGAACACTGGGGCGTGCGGCCCGGCGCCCTGCTGGGCCACTCGATCGGCGAGCTGGCGGCCGCGCACGTCGCGGGCGTCCTCGACGCCGCGGACGCGTGCGCACTGGTCGCCGCGCGCGGCCGGTTGATGCGAGCCCTGCCCGCGCGCGGCGCGATGCTCTCGGTGTCGGCGAGCGAGGATGAGGTACAGCCGCTGCTCGCGGGGCACGAGGCCGCGCTGAGCATCGCCGCGGTGAACGGCCCGGCCGCGACCGTGATCTCCGGCGACGACGACGCCGTCACCGCGATCGCGGCCGTCTTCGAGGCCCGCGGGCACCGCACCAAGCGGTTGCGCGTCACCCGCGCGTTCCACTCCCCGCACATCGACCCGATGCTCGACGACTTCCGCGAGGTGGCGGCCGGGATCCCGTATGCGCCACCACGAATTCCGGTGATCTCCAACCTGACGGGTGCGCCCGTCGACCGGTTCACCGCCGAGTACTGGGTGCGCCACGCGCGGGACGCCGTGCGGTTCCACGACGGCATACGCACCCTGCTGGACGAGGGCACCACGACGTTCCTCGAACTCGGCCCTGACAGCGTGCTCAGCGTCGCCGGTCGCGCCGCCTCGGACGGCCGGGCGACGTTCGTGCCGACCCTGCGCGGCGACCTGGACGAGAGCACCGCGGTCGCCCTCGCTCTGGCCCGCCTGCACGTGACCGGGGTGTCGCCCGACTGGACCCGCGTGCTCGGAAAGGCGCGGCTCGAACTGCCGACCTACCGGTTCCAGCGAAAGCCCTACTGGGTCGGTGAATCGCTGCCCGAGGTTCCCGCCGCCGCCCCTTCGACGGACGTTCTCGACGTCGTCCGGACCGCGGCGCGCGAAGTCCTGGGGCGCGACGTCGTCGACACCACAGTGGCGTTCAAGGACCTCGGGTTCGACTCGCTCGGCACGATGGAGCTGCGCGACCGGCTCGTCGAGCTGACCGGCCGGCCGCTCGACTCCAGCGCGCTCTACAACCACCCGACTCTGGAAGCGCTGGCCTGCCACCTGCGCGGGGAGACCACGGAGCTCGCACCGGTGGCGGTGTCTTTGGTGGCCGACGAGCCGATTGCCGTCGTCGGCATCGGCTGCCGGCTGCCCGGCGGGGTCAGCTCGCCGGAGGACCTGTGGGACCTGCTGATGGCCGAGCGGGACGTGATCGGCGAGTTCCCGCGCGACCGCGGCTGGGGCGACGTGTACGACCCGGATCCCGCGCGGGCGGGCAAGTCCTACGTACGTGAGGGTGGATTCCTTTACGACGCCACCGAGTTCGACGCCGAGTTCTTCGGCATCAGTCCGCGTGAGGCGGCGGCGATGGATCCCCAGCAGCGGGTGCTGCTGGAGGTCGCGTGGGAGGCCTTGGAACGCGCCGGGATCGACCCGGCGACGCTGGTCGGCAGCAGCACCGGCGTGTTCGCCGGTGTGACCGGCCAGGAATACGGTCCGGGGCTCGCGACCGGCGCCGACGGGTTCGCGCTCACCGGTGGCACCGCAAGCGTCGCGTCCGGCCGCGTGTCCTACACGCTGGGCCTGCAGGGGCCGGCGATGACCGTCGACACCGCGTGTTCGTCGTCGTTGGTCGCGATTCACCTGGCGGCACAGTCGTTGCGGCAGGGGGAGTGTTCGCTCGCGCTCGCGGGTGGCGCGACCGTCATGGCCACGCCCGGGATGTTCGTGGAGTTCAGCCGGCAGCGCGGGCTGGCGCCGGACGGCCGGTGCAAGCCGTTCGCGGCCGCGGCCGACGGCACCGCGTGGGCCGAGGGCGCCGGCATCCTCGTGCTGGAGCGGCTGTCCGACGCACAACGCAACGGGCATCCCGTGCTGGCCGTCGTGCGGGGCAGCGCGATCAACCACGACGGCGCGAGCAACGGACTGACCGCGCCGAACGGTGTGTCACAGGAACAGGTGATCCGGCAGGCGCTGGCCAGCGCCGGTCTGTCCACTTCGGATGTCGATCTCGTCGAGGCGCACGGAACCGGCACGACGCTGGGCGATCCCATCGAGGCGCACGCGATCCTGGCCACCTACGGGCGCGATCGGGAGCGTCCGCTGTGGCTGGGGTCGTTGAAGTCCAACATCGGTCACGCGCAGGCCGCGGCCGGGGTGGCCGGGGTGATCAAGGCGGTGCTGGCGATCCGGCACGCCGTGTTGCCGAAGACGCTGCACGTCGACGCGCCGTCGCCACACGTCGACTGGTCGTCGTCGGTCGAGCTGCTGACCGAGCGGGCTTCGTGGGTGAGCGAAGGTCCGCGCCGGGCCGCCGTGTCGTCGTTCGGGATCAGCGGGACCAACGCTCACCTGATCGTCGAACAGCCGCCGCGGCAACCTCTTTCTGCGGCTCCGGAAGTCGCGCACCCGTTGCCGTTCGTGCTCTCGGCGCGGACGGAACCGGCGTTGCGGGCACAGGCCGCGCGGCTGGTCGATCACCTCACGCCGGAGCACAACCTCGCTGACGTGGCTTTCTCGTTGGCCACCACCAGAACCCTTCACCAGCACCGGGCCACGGTCATTGCCGCCGACCACTCCGAACTCCGCACCCACCTCACCGCGCTGGTGAAGTGCCCTGAAGGGCACCCTCAGGACATCAGACGCCCTGAGGGTGCCCTTCAGGGCAATTCCACGGGGAAGGTTGTGTTCGTGTTCCCGGGGCAGGGGTCGCAGTGGGCAGGGATGGCGCGGGAGCTCCTGGAGTGTTCTCCGGTGTTCGCGGAGTCGATCGCGGCGTGTGAACGGGCGCTGGCGCCGTTCGTCGACTGGACGCTGACCGATGTCCTGCGCGAGCACCCGGACGCGCCGTCGCTGGACCGGGTCGACGTCGTGCAGCCCGCGATCTTCGCGGTGATGGTCTCGCTCGCCGGGCTGTGGCGCTCGTTCGGTGTGCACCCGGCGGCCGTCGTCGGCCACTCGCAGGGCGAGATCGCCGCCGCGTGCGTCGCCGGAGCGCTCACCCTGTCCGACGCCGCCCGGATCGTGGCGCTGCGCAGCCGGGCGCTGCTCGCGCTCGCCGGTGGCGGCGGCATGGCCTCGGTGCAGCTGCCCGCGGCTCAGGTTCGCGAAATCCTCCTTCCAGGACTGGAGATCGCGGTCGTCAATGGTCCACTGTCGACGGTCGTCGCCGGTGCGGCGATCGACGGGTTCCTCGCCGCCTGTGAACGCGACGGCGTGCAGGCGCGACGGATCGCGGTGGACTACGCGTCGCATTCCGCGATGGTCGAACCGATCGAGGCGGAACTGCATACGCTGCTCGCCGACACCGAGCCGCTCGCACCGCGGATCCCGTTCTACTCCACGGTGACCGGGTCCGTTGTGGACGCTGGTTCGCTGGACGCCGGCTACTGGTACCGCAACCTCCGCGAGACCGTCGACTTCGAACGCACCACCCGGCTGTTGCTCGAGCACGGCCACACGACGTTCATCGAATGCGGTCCCCACCCCGTGCTGACCTCGGCCCTGCATGAGACCTTCGACGCGGCCGGTGTGGACGCCGTCGTGGTTGGCTCGCTGCGCCGTGCCGACGGCGGGCTCGGCCGGTTCCTCGACTCGCTGGCCCAGGCGCACACCCATGGTGTCGCGGTGGACTGGTCCGCCGCGTTCCCGCCGGCCGCGCGGCGCGTCGACCTGCCGACGTATCCCTTCCAGCGCAACCGGTACTGGCTGGACACTGCGCGGGCCGCGGATCCGGCCGCGCTGGGGCTCGCGGCGGCGGACCACCCGATGTTCGGCGCGGTGGTGCCGCTCGGCACGGACGACGGCGTGGTGTGTACCGGCAGGCTGTCGGCGGACTCGTGGGTCGCCGATCACGTGGTGTTCGGCTCCGTGTTGTTGCCGGGTACGGCTTTCGTCGACCTGGTGCTCGCGGCGGGCAGGCACGTGGGCTGCGACCGGATCGACGAGCTGATCCTGCACGCGCCGCTGCTGCTCGGCCGGGACCAGGTCCGGTTCCAGGTGCTCGTCGGCTCCGATGACTGTGGACAGCGTTCGGTGCAGGTGTACGCCGAGTCCGGCGACGGCATGCGATCGCTCGCGAGCGGGATGCTCACGTCCGGCGGTTCTGCCGTGGAGACCATCGAGTGGCCGCCCGCCGGAGCCATCCCGATGAACCTCGACGGCGTCTACGACCGGCTGGCCGACCAGGGGTACGACTACGGTCCCGCGTTCCAGGGCCTGCGCACCGCCTGGCGTCGCGGTGACGAGATCTTCGCCGAGGTGGAGGCGGACGGCACGGGGTTCGGTGTGCATCCCGCGCTGACCGACGCCGCCCTGCACGCGGTCGTCCTCGGCATGGATGGGCCGGTGCTGCCACACACGTGGAGCGGCGTGTACTTCACCGGCGTGCCGGCGACGAATCTTCGCGTGCACAGCACTCCGTTGGGGGACAACGCCGTTCGGCTCGTGATGACCGATGACCGGGGGCGGCTGGTGGCCTCGGTCGGTTCGCTGACGCTGCGGCCGTTCTCCCCGCGCTTGCTCTCGCAGAGCGACGGCACACTGCTGCACCTGGCCTGGCGTTCGGTGAACGTCCCGGAGGCCGGCGAGACCCAGGACGTCGTGTTCGTCTGCGAACCAGGTCAGACCGTCCGGGCGGCTACCGCACGTGTTCTCGAACGGATGCAGGTGTTCCTGGCCGAGGAGCAGGCCGGGCGGCTCGTGATCGTCACCGAAGGCGCGGTGGATGACGTCACGGATCTTGCTGGGGCGGCCGTGTGGGGGCTGGTGCGGTCGGCACAGGCGGAGAACCCGGGCCGGTTCGTGCTGCTCGACCGGGATGTCGAGTCGGCTGATCTCGCACCGGCGCTGGCCACCGGAGAGCCGCAGCTGGCCGTGCGCGGCGGAGAAGTCCGGGTGCCGCGGCTCACCCGGTCGGACGGGCACGGCTCCGGAAACGCGCTCGGCTCAGGACGCACGCTCGACCCCGACGGCACCGTCCTGATCACCGGCGGCACCGGCACCCTGGGCCGCCTGCTCGCCCGTCATCTCGTGGTGCGGCACGGTGTCCGCCACCTCGTGCTGCTCAGCCGCCGCGCCACCGGTGCGGACGACCTGCGCACGGAACTGTCGGCTCTGGGAGCGGACGTCACCATCGTCGCCTGCGACGCGGCCGACCACGACGCCCTCGCTCGCGTGATCGACGGCATCGAGCTCACCGCGGTCGTGCACGCCGCCGGAGTACTCGACGACGGCATCCTGCAGTCCCTCGACGAGTCCCGCCTCGACGCGGTCCTGCGGCCCAAGGCGGACGCCGCCTGGAACCTGCACGAGCTCACGCGTGACCACGATCTGGCGGCGTTCGTGCTGTTCTCGTCGGTCGTGGCCACGGTCGGCGGTCCTGGTCAGGCCAACTACGCGGCCGCCAACGGTTTCCTGGACGGCCTCGCCCGTCTTCGCGTGGCCGCCGGTCTGCCGGGTGCGTCGATCGCGTGGGGCCTGTGGGCCGACGCGAGCGGCATGACCGGGCACTTGGCGGAACTCGACATCGCGCGGATGGGCCGGCGTGGCATCGCGCCGCTGCGCGCCGAGGACGGGCTCGCGCTGTTCGACGAGATCCTCGGCGGCGCGGGCGAACCGGTGTCCGTCGCGGCGGCGCTCGACACCGCGTCGCTGCACCAGCAGGCCCGCGCGGGCGGGCTGCCCGAGGTGTTCGGCGACCTGTTCCGTCGTCCGGAGCGCAAGGCGGTGTCGTTCTCCGGACGGTCCGAGGAGGACTGTCGTTCGCTCGTCCTGGCCGAGGCCGCCGCGGTGCTGGGCCACGCCGACGCCGACGCGATCATGCCCGACCGGGCGTTCAAGGACCTGGGCGTCGACTCCCTGATCGGGGTGGAGCTGCGCAACCGGCTCGTCGCCGCGACCGGGGTCCGGCTCGCGAGCACCGTCGTGTTCGACCACCCGACGCCGGCCGAACTGGCCGCGCACCTGCACGCACAGTTCGGCGATGTCGAACCGGAGATCATTGAACGAAGCGTGCCGCTCGATGACGACGCGATCGCGATCGTGGCCGTCGGCTGCCGCTATCCGGGCGGAGTCCGATCCCCGGAGGACCTGTGGGACCTGCTGATGGCCGAGCGGGACGTGATCGGCGAGTTCCCGCGCGACCGCGGCTGGGGCGACCTGTACGACCCGGACCCGGCGGCCGCGGGCAAGGCCTATGCCCGTGAGGGCGGTTTCCTGTACGACGCGGACGGGTTCGACGCGGAGTTCTTCGGGATCAGCCCACGCGAGGCGCTGGCGATGGATCCGCAGCAGCGGGTGCTGCTGGAGGTCGCCTGGGAGGCGCTGGAACGCGCGGGTATCGATCCCAAGTCCTTGCGCGGCAGCGACACCGGTGTGTTCGCCGGTGTGATGTACGGCGACTACCGGGCGCGGTTGCCGAAGGTTCCGGAAGGACTCGAAGGACATCTGGGCAACGGCAGCTACCCGAGCGTCGCCTCCGGCCGGATCTCCTACACGTTCGGCTGGGAAGGCCCGGCGATGACAGTGGACACCGCGTGTTCGTCGTCGTTGGTGGCGATCCATCTGGCGGCGCAGTCGTTGCGGCAGGGGGAGTGTTCGCTCGCGCTCGCGGGCGGCGTCACCATCATGTCCACCCCCGCCACTTTCGTCGAGTTCAGCCGGCAGCGCGGGCTCGCGCCGGACGGGCGGTGCAAGCCGTTCGCCGCGGCCGCCGACGGCACCGCGTTCGGTGAGGGCGCCGGACTGCTGGTGCTGGAACGGTTGTCCGACGCACAACGCCACGGACATCCTGTGCTGGCCGTGGTGCGGGGGAGCGCGGTCAACCACGACGGCGCGAGCAACGGACTGACCGCGCCGAACGGCCCCGCACAGGAACGCGTGATCCGGGCGGCGCTGACGAACGCCGGTCTGTCTACTTCGGACGTTGACCTGGTCGAGGCGCACGGCACCGGCACGACCCTCGGTGATCCCATCGAGGCGAACGCGATCCTGGCCACCTACGGCCGTGATCGTGAGCGTCCGCTCTGGTTGGGGTCGCTCAAATCCAACATCGGTCACACGCAGGCCGCGGCCGGGGTCGGCGGGGTGATCAAGGCGATGCTGGCGATCCGGCACGCCACGGTGCCCAGGACGCTGCACGTCGACGCGCCGTCACCGCACGTCGAGTGGACGCCCTCGGTCGCGCTGGCGACCGAACGGGCGGAGTGGGTGAGTGGCGGGCCGCGCCGCGCGGCGGTGTCGTCGTTCGGTATCAGCGGCACGAACGCCCATCTGATCCTCGAACAGCCGCCGCAGCAACCCCTTTCCACGGAACCGGAAGTTGCGCACGCCTTGCCTTTCGTCCTCAGTGGACAGACTGATGCGGCGGTGCGTGCTCAGGCTCGCCGGCTCCTCGGCCACGTCACGACCGATCACCACCTCGCCGACATCGCCTTCTCGCTGGCCACCACCAGAACCGGCCATCAGCACCACGCCGTCGTGGTCGCCGCCGACCACGCCGAGCTGCGGGCTCGTCTCGCCACGCTCGACATCGCTTCCACCGGCGGTCCCGGCAAGGTGGCGGTCATGTTCACCGGGCAGGGCGCGCAGCGGTCCGGGATGGGCAAGGAGCTCTACGAGACGTTCCCGGTGTTCGCCGCAGCGCTCGACGAGCTCTGCGCGCACTTCGACGCACCCCTGCGCGAGCTGATGTTCGATCCCGCCTCCTCGGCCGCCCTGAACAGGACGGGCTACGCTCAGCCGGCGCTGTTCGCCTACGAGGTCGCGCTGTTCCGTCTGTTCGAGCACTGGGGGCTGACCCCCGACTACCTGATCGGCCACTCGCTCGGCGAGCTCGTCGCCGCCCACGTCGCCGGGGTGCTGAGCATCGAGGACGCCACCACGCTCGTCGCGGCCCGCGGCACCCTGATGCAGAACCTGCCCGCGACCGGTGCCATGGTCGCGATCGAGGCGAGTGAGGCTGAGGTGCTGCCCCTGCTCGGCCCGGACGTCACGATCGCCGGGGTGAACGGTCCACAAGCGACGGTCGTGTCCGGTCCCGAGGACGCGGTCCTGGCCGTCGCCGCGGCGTTCCGGCGCACCACCCGGTTGAACGTCAGCCACGCGTTCCACTCGCCGCTGATGGACGGCGTGCTCGACGAGTTCCACCGCGTGGCGCAGAAGTTGTCCTTCGCCGCGCCCACGATTCCGGTGGTGTCCAACACGACCGGCGACCTGGCGACGGACCAGATCGCGACGCCGGAGTACTGGGTGCGGCACGTCCGGCAGGGCGTGCGGTTCCACGACGGCATCAAGACGTTGGAACGCCTGGGCGTGACCACCTACGTCGAGGTCGGCCCGGCCGCCGTGCTCAGCGCGCTCGGCCGATCGGCGGTCGCCGGTTCGTTCCTGCCCGCGTCGACCGGCAAGCGGCCCGAATCCGAGACCGTCGCGGCGGTCGTCGGCGGCCTGCACGCGCGCGGGCACGCGGTCGACTGGACCGCCTACCTTCCCGGCGCGCGGCGCGTCGACCTGCCCACGTATCCGTTCCAGCGCCGGTCCTACTGGCTGGACGCCCTGGCCGATCCGGGTGATCCCGCGGCGCTGGGCCAGGAGGCGACCGGCCATCCGCTGCTCACCACGGCCGTTTCTCTTGCCGACGGCGGGCGGGTGCTCACCGGCAGGCTGTCCCGCGCGGCCCAGCCGTGGCTCGCCGAGCATGTCGTGGGTGGCGCGACGCTCGTGCCCGGCACGGTGATCGCCGAGCTGGCGTTGCTCGGTGGGCCGATCCGCGAGCTGACACTGGAAACCCCGCTGGTGTTGCCCGAAGAGGGCGAAGTGCGGATCCAGCTGACGATCTCCGGTGGTGAGATCGGCTTCCACTCACAGGTCGGATCCGAGCCCTGGACGCGGCACGCCACCGGCGTTCTCGACGCTTCCGCACCGAACGTCCCGGACCTGTCGTCGTGGCCACCGGCGGGCGCCTCCGAGGTCGACGTCACCGATCTGTACGACCGGCTCGCGGACAAGGGTCACGACTACGGCCCGATGTTCCGCGGCCTCACCGCCGCCTGGCGCCGCGGAGACCAGATCTTCGCCGAGGCCCGGCTTTCTGAACACGCCGGCGGTTCGTTCGCGGTCCATCCCGCGCTGCTCGACTCCGCGCTGCACGCCGTGTTCCTGCATCTGCCCCCGCCGCTGGTCCCGTTCTCCTGGCAGAACGTGTCGCTGACACCGACCAGCACCTCCGTCCTCCGCGTCGCCCTGACCCAGGTCGGCGATCGCGCGGTGCGCCTGGAGTTCGCCGACGACCAGGGCAGGCCGGTCGGCTCGATCGGTGAACTCCGGCTCCGGCCTGCAACGTCGGCCCCTCTGCTCCGACTCGCCTGGCAGCCGGTCGAATGCGGCGATC
Source organism: Lentzea sp. NBRC 105346 (assembly GCF_030269605.1). Taxonomy (GTDB): domain Bacteria; phylum Actinomycetota; class Actinomycetes; order Mycobacteriales; family Pseudonocardiaceae; genus Lentzea. The sequence goes on along the minus strand of NZ_BSTQ01000002.1, from coordinate 655,822 downwards.
CGGCTTCGGGGTTCGTCGTCATGCGGTGTGGTGATGCCGCAGGCGACGTCCCGGACGCGACCAGGGCCGCCGTGCGCGAGACGCTCGACCGGATGCGGGAGTGGCTGGACCGTCCTGGTTCGGCGAAGCTGGTGATCGTCACGTCCGGGAGCCTGCCGCACGCGGCGGTGCGGGGACTGGTCCGCAGCGCGCAGACCGAGCACCCGGACCGGTTCGTGCTCGTGGAAGTCGACGGCGATCCGCTCTCGTGGGAGGCACTGCCTGAGGCCGTCGGCAGTGGTGAGCCGGAGCTCGCGATCCGGGGTGGCGTCGTGACCGTGCCCCGGCTGACCCGTGCGCCCGAGCCGTCCGGTGCCGTCTCGCTCGCACCGCACGGCACCGTGCTGATCACGGGTGGCACGGGTGCGCTCGGCTCGCTGATCGCCCGCCACCTGGTGACCCGGTACGGCGCCCGGCATCTGTTGCTCGCCAACAGAAGCGGAACCGCGGACATCGACATACCGGGTGCTTCCGTTGATGTGGTCCGGTGCGACGTGACCGACCCGGAGGCGCTCGCCGACCTGATCGCCGGTGTCCCGCTCACCGCGGTGGTGCATGCCGCGGGCGTCCTCGACGATGGCGTGCTGTCCTCGCAAACGTTCGAACGCGCCGACGCCGTGCTGCGGCCGAAGGTCGACGCCGCCTGGCACCTGCACCGGCTCACCGCGCACCTGGACCTGTCGATGTTCGTGATGTTCTCCTCGGTGGCCGGGTATCTCGGCACCGCGGGGCAGGCGACCTACAGCGCGGCCAACACCTTCCTCGACGCGCTCGCCGAACACCGGCGTTCGCTCGGCCTGCGCGCCACGTCGATCGCGTGGGGCCAGTGGGACATCGGGATGGCCGGCCGGCTCGGCGACGCCGACCGCGCGCGACTCGCGCGGATGGGGATCGCCCCGCTCGGCGCGGACCTGGGGCTCGAGCTGTTCGATCGGGCCGTGCGGCATGACGAGGTCGCGTTGGTTGCGGCGCCGCTGGACCAGGCCGCGCTGCGCTCCGGTGGTGTGCCGTCGATCCTGCGTGGTCTCGTGCGCGCCCCGGATCGGCCGGTCGAGCGGGCGGGGTTGCGGCTGGCCGGGCTGGGGGAGGTCGAGCAGCGCCGGGTGGTGCTGAACCTGGTGCGGACCGAGGCGGCCGCGGTGTCGGGGTACGACGGTCCCGCGGCGGTCGATGCCGAGCGGGCGTTCAGCGAGCTCGGGTTCGACTCGCTGATGGCGGTCGAGCTGCGCAACCGGTTGGTGGCCGTGACGGGTGTGGCGTTGTCGTCGACGCTGGTGTTCGACCACCCGACGCCGGAGGCATTGGCGGAATACATCCGGGGTGCGGTGGTTGGTGCGGATGAGGAGTCGGCGGGGCGGTCGGCAGAGCACGCCCGGACCACGCCGGCCCTCGCGGCCGTGCCGCCGGAGTCGCTGGGCGCGCGCGACCGCGTCGCGGTGGTTGGTGCGGATGAGGAGTCGGCGGGGCGGTCGGCAGAGCACGCCCGGACCACGCCGGCCCCCGCGGCCGTGCCGCCGGAGTTGCCGGGCGTGCGCGACCGCGTCGGGCTGGTTGGTGCGGATGAGGAGTCGGCTGCGATGGCGGGGCGGCTGGCCGAGCACGCCCGGACCGCGCCGGCCCCCGCGGCGGCGCCGCCGGAGTTGCCGGGCGAGCACATCCGCGGTGCACTCGCCGATTCGTCGCCCGTGCCGGCGGCGGTCACCGCGACCCCCGAGCCCGGCGGCGACGACATCGCGATCATCGCCATGAGCTGCCGCTACCCCGGCGGCGTCATGTCGCCCGAAGACCTCTGGCAGATCGTCGCCGAAGGCACGGACGCCATCACCGGCTTCCCCACGGACCGCGGTTGGGACCTCGGCACCCTGTACGACCCGGACCGCACCCGCCCCGGCACCTCGTACACCCGCGAAGGCGGCTTCCTGCACAACGCCCCGGACTTCGACGCCGAGTTCTTCGCGATGAAGGAGATCGAAGCACTCGCCACCGACCCACAGCAGCGCTTGCTGCTCGAACTCACGTGGGAAGCACTGGAACGCGCCGGCATCGACCCGGCAAGGCTGCGCGGCAGCGACACCGGCGTGTTCGCCGGCGTGATGTACAACGACTACGGCTCACGCCTGATGGCGGACCCGAACGGCCTCGAGGGCTACCTCAGCACCGGCAGCTCCGGCAGCGTCGCGTCGGGCCGCGTCGCCTACACGTTCGGCTTCGAAGGCCCCGCGATCAGCATCGACACGGCGTGCTCGTCGTCGTTGGTGGCGCTGCACATGGCGGCCCAGGCCATCCGGCAGGGCGACTGCTCGCTGGCGCTGGCCGGGGGTGTCGCGGTGATGTCGACGCCCGCGACATACGTGGCGTTCAGCCGGCAGCGCGGGGTGTCGCCGGACGGCCGGTGCAAGGCCTTCGCGGCGGCCGCTGACGGCACCGGGTTCGCGGAGGGTGCGGGTCTGCTGTTGCTGGAACGGCTGTCCGATGCCCGGCGCAACGGGCACCCGGTGCTCGCCGTCATCCGCGGCAGCGCGATCAACCAGGACGGCGCCAGCAACGGGCTGCGCGCACCGAGCGGCCCGGCGCAGGAACGCCTGATCCGGGCGGCACTCGAGAACGCGAAACTGCAACCGTCCGATGTGGACGTTGTGGAAGCGCATGGCAGCGGCACACCGCTCGGCGACCCGATCGAGGCCAACGCGCTCATCGCGACCTACGGGCAGCAGCGCCGGAAACCGCTGTGGCTCGGCTCGGTGAAGTCGAACATCGGCCACACGCAGAGCGCGGCCGGCGTCGCCGGGGTGATCAAGATGGTCATGGCGATGCGGCACGGCGTGCTGCCTCGCACCCTGCACGTCGACGAGCCGACACCGCGGGTGGACTGGTCCGCCGGCGCCGTGTCCCTGCTCACCGAACCCGTTCCGTGGGGGGAGAACCGGCGGGCGGCCGTGTCGTCGTTCGGCGTCAGCGGCACCAACGCGCACGTGATCATCGAGCAGGCCGCTCCCACGATGCCGACCAAGAGTGCCGTGGCCCTGCCGTGGCTCGTCTCCGCGAAGACTCCCGAAGCGTTGCGGGAGCAGGCACACCGGCTGTACCGGCACGCCCAGGATCCCGCGCACGCACTGGCCACCACCCGGTCGGCGTTCAAGCACCGGGCCGTGATCATCGGCCCGGACTTCCGGGAGGGAACGCGGGCGCTCGCCGAAGGACGTCCCGCGGACAACGTCGTGCTCGGCACGACCGGCGGGGCCACCGCGATCGCCTTCTCCGCCGGTCACCGCGACGGCGCCGAGCTCTACCGGACGTTCCCCGTGTTCGCCGCCGCACTGGACCGCGTCCGCGCGGTCGTGGACCACCAGGCGTTCGCGGTGGAGGCGGCCCTGTTCGCGCTGCTCACGGAGTGGGGAGTGCGGCCGGACTACGTGCTCGGTCACGGCATGGGCGAGGTGACCGCCGCGTACGCCGCCGGCGCGTTCCCGCTCGACGTCGCCGGCGAGCTGATCAGCACCGGCAGCGCCCGGACCACGCCGGCCACGCCGCGGCTCCCGCTCGTCTCGACCGTCACCGGCAAGCTGGTCACCGGCGACGAGCTGGCGTCCGCCGATTACTGGGCCGGGCAACCGGGCAGGCTGCCCGACGCCATCGACACCCTGCGCGCGCAAGGGGTCACGGCCGTCCTCGAACTCGGAGGGCACATCGACGACCCGTCGATGAACTTCGTGCCCACCACGGGGACCTCCGAGGTGCGCGCGTTGATCGAAGGGCTCGCGATCGCACACGCGTGGGGCCTGCCGGTGGACTGGGCCGCCGTGACGGGTGGCCGCGCGGCACCGGACCTGCCGACCTACGCCTTCCAGCGCCGCCGCTACTGGCTCGACTCCACGGCGGGAGTGGCCCGCCGCGGTTGATCAGAACAAGTGGAGTGGATGTTGAAGAGGAATTCTGTGCTGCTCGGTGGCGTCGCTGTCGCGCTGGCACTCGCCTTTCCGCAGAGCGCGTTCGCCGCGGGTCCCGGGATCTCCGTGACCCCGTCGACCGGGCTGGTGGACGGGGCCGAGGTCACCGCGACGGTCAGCGGCTTCACCGCTGGGGGAACGGTGCAGGTGTCGGAGTGTGCGATCCCGTCGAACGGCGTGATCGTCTGCGACAGGTCGCAGGTCAAGACGATCACCGCGGACGCGTCGGGTGGCGGCTCGACCACGCTGGTCGCGCACAAGGCGTTCGACGGGTACACGCTCGACGGCGCCCACTGGGGTGCGGTCGACTGCGTGACGGTGGCGGGCGGCTGCGTGATCGGCGCGGTGGACCAGCCGGTCACCGTGCACGTGGCGGCTCGGATCTCGTTCCAGTGATATGACGCGGTGAGGTGTGCCCGGCCGGGCACACCTCACAGTGCTTTCCTACTGGGCGTCCGGGCGCTTGTGGTACTTGTCCACGTACTCCTGGCCGGACAGCTCCAGGATCCGGTACATGATCTCGTCGGTCACCGAGCGGCGGATGGCGGGCGAGGCGTCCTGGCCCTCGTAGCGGGAGAAGTCCATCGGCTCGCCGAACCGCACGGTGATCTTCGCCAGGCGCGGGATGCGGGCGCCGTTGGGCTGCAGCTTCTCGGTTCCGTGCAGGGCTACCGGAACGACCTTCGCCTGCGTCGCCAGGGCGAGCGCGGCGACGCCGGTGTGCCCGCGGTGCAGCCGGCCGTCCAGCGAACGCGTGCCCTCGGGGTAGATCGCGAACACGCCGCCCGCGTCGAGGACCTTGCGGGCCGCCTCGAGCGCGGCGAGCCCGGCCTGGGCGTTGCCGCGTTCGACCGGCACGTAGCCGAGTCCACCGAGGAACCCCGCCATCAGCCGTCCCTTGAAGCCCTTGCCGACGAAGTACTCGGCCTTGCCCAGGAACTTCACCTGCCGCGGCGTGGCGAACGTGATGGCGCCGGTGTCGAGCGCGGCGCGGTGGTTCGAGGCCAGCAGCACCGGACCCTCGGCCGGGATGTTCTCGACTCCGTGGATCTGTGGACGGTAGATCCAGCGGACCAGTGGGCCCAGCCCGAACCGGACGAACTTCGCGATCAAGGACTTCCTCCTGCTGCCGCCGCGCCGGAGTCGGCCGACATCCCCCTGGAGGACAATACAACGCCTGCTTTCCGGCCAGCGAGTACCAGGATGACGAGCGCGATCGCGCCGAAAACCGCGTTGCCCGCCAGGTCGACCGCGGGTGACCCACCGGACTCGGGCTGTACCGGGAACGACACCCACACGTAGGTCAGGACCGCTCCGGCGGCGAGCGCGAACACGTGCCGCTGCCCCCACCCGTCACGCCCCGACCACCCGATCACCAGCGGCACGCCGACCGCCACGAGCAGGCACCACACCGCGACGCCGACCCACTCGTACCACCCGGCCGTGACCAGGTTCGCCGGTCCCCAGTACAGGCTGGTGCCCAGGAACGCGACGACGCCGGCGAGCAGCGGGTGCGGTGCTTTGCCGGGCACCGCGGGCAGCGGCCGGACGCGGAACGCCAGCGCGATCAGCGCCGCGATCACGACCGTGATGCCGATCAGCTGCGCGGGCTTCGCGAGGAAGTGCGACTCCAGGTAGTTGCCGAGGAACACCAGGGTCGCGGTGCTCGTGTAGATCAGCGCGACGACCGTGAGTCCGATCTTCCCCAGCCACGGCGTGGTCCGCCGGGCGGGGACGAACGTCTCCACGATCGCGATCGGCACGCAGATGCTCCACACGGTGTGCAGCGCGAGCACGGCCTGCGTGAGCTCGACGCTCATGCCGAGCGCTGGGATGTACGAGTCGCCGGTCAGCAGGTTGTGGCCCGCGTACGAGTCGTTCCACAGCAGCTGGTCGACCGGGCCTTCCTCGATCAACGCGTACGCCGCCGCGAGCAGGACCATGGCCGGCCAGCCGCCCGCTCGGCGGCCCAGCTCGCGGACCAGCAGGGCGCCGCCGCCGTAGAACGGGATCAGGATCACGCCGAGCCACAGCTCGTCGACCCGCATGTTGCCGAGCAGGAACTCGCCGACGAACGGTGCCAGCAGAAACAGGCCGATGACCGGTGCCCCCATGCGCCCATTGTCGGTAAAGGAGGGAGGCTTCGGCTGCCTTCCTTGGTATAGCGGGGTTTCCTCCTTTAGTGCCGGCGAACATGACGATCGAAAACTCCGATGTACCCGAACGTAAGAGCGTTGTTCAGAAGTGGATCACCAGCCTTGGCGGTAGTGCTCGAAGGTGGTGACGATGCGGATGCCTGTGTTCCAGACGGTGGTTGTCGGGGGTGTGGCCGGGGTGGCCGGGTCGTTTGCGGCGGGGCCGGATCACCGGTGTGCCTTGGCAGCCCAGGTCGTTGGGGTGGCCTCGGGTAACGGTGGGGTGTGCGGGCACAGCACCTGCCCGATCAGGAGCAGGTAGCGGCGAGCAACACTGATCGGTACAGGCCCAACACTGGGGGCCGTCCGGGCCGGTGGTGATGGGCGGATCAGGTGGATCCGCGCGACCGGCTCCTCGATTTCGTCGTGATCAAGTCCGGTCGTAGACGCGGAGCGCAACGGCCCTGCCTGGCTGATCGTGTTCTGTGGAAAGAAAACGATCTTAGCCGGCCAGGGCCGTTGCGCTGTCCGTCAAGATCACTTCTGAGTAGCGCTCTCACATTCACCAGCGCCCCGACCTACGCAAGAGCGCGGCAGCGAGCGTCAGGTCCTGGAGGGCGAACCCGGAGCTGTCGAACACCGTGACGTCCTGTGGTGATCGACGGCCTTCGGCCTCGCCCGCGAGCACGGCCCCGAGCGCGACCGGAGTCTTGCTCGCGTGCTGGAACTCGCCGATGGTCACGGACTGGTCCGGCAGGTCGCAGAACAGCGACGCGCGGGCGAACAACTCGGGCGGCAGCTCCTGTTTGCCGGGACCGTCCGCGCCCATCGCGGAGATGTGCGTGCCCGGCGCGACCCACGCGCTGTCGAACAGGGGCTCGCGCGCGGTCGTGGCGGTCACGATCACGTCCGCGGCGGACACTGCGTCCTGCGCCGACGCGGGTTCGGCGGGCAGACCCGTGTGCGCGGTGACCTGCTCGGCGAACGTCCGCGCGGCGTCGGGACGGCGGCCGGCGACCAGGACGCGGTCGATCGGCCGCACCCTCGTCACCGCCCGTACCTCGTACAACGCCTGGTGCCCGGTGCCGAACACGGTCAGCGTGCGGGCGTCGGGCCGCGCGAGGGTGTCGACGGCGAGCGCGTCGGCCGCGGCGGTGCGGTAGGCGTTGGCGGTCGCCGCCTCGACCACCGCGGCCAGGCGGCCCGTGTCCGGGTCGAGCAGCACGATGGTGGAGCTGTGCCGCGGGACATCGGAGTTGCCGGGCCAATAGCTGCCGATCTTGACACCGGCGAGGCCGTCGGCCGAGCCCGACTTCAGCGTGAACCGGTTGTGCGGCACCGCAGCGTGCCCGATCACGACCGGGAAGACGGTGCCGGCCGCCAGGAAGGCCTCGCGCGCGGCGGCCAGCGCCAGGTCCTCGTCGACCAGGGCCGCCGACTCGGACTCGGTGATCAGGATGGTCACTGCTGTTCTCCTCGACGGACGCGGTCGTAGACCACGGCGATCTCGCCCGCGTCACCGATCTCCTGGTGGCTGACCTGCCACTTCGACCCCGGCAGACCGTCCTCGAACAACCGCTCGCCGCCGCCCGCGATCTCCGGGCAGATGATCAGGTACAGCCGGTCGAGCAGGTCCGCCGCGAGGAGCGCCTTGATCACGCTGGCGCTGGTGTTGACGAGGATGTCCCCGGTTCCGACGGCCTTGAGCTCGGTGATGACGTCCGCGGCGGGCGCGTTCACGATGCGCGTGCGTTCCCACGGCGCCTCGGTCAGCGTGGTGGAGAGGACCACCTTCTCCGTGTCCACCAACCACTTCGCGTACCCGCGGTCGCGCGGGTCGGCGTTGTCGTCCACGGCCACCGACGGCCAGAACCCGAGGAACCCCTCGGCGTTGCGCCGGCCGAGCACGGCTGTTGTCGCGTTCTCCCAGATCCGGTTCATCTGGTTGCGCGCGGTCTCGGTGATCGCGTACGGGACGATCGCGCCCAGGTCACCGGGCCCGCCCGGACCGTTGTAGCGGCCGTCTAGGGTGATGCTGATGTTCGCGGTGACCTTGCGGCTCATGACTTGGCTCCCCTGGTGATGGTGTTGACGAGGTTGTCGAGGACCTGGCCCCAGCCTGTCGCGATTCCGGCGACGTAGGGGAGGGCTTCGGTGGTCGTTTCTGTTATGCGCAAATCAACTCGCAGCCGTGTTCCGGCCGGGACCGCGTCGAGCCTCACGTCGTAGTGGCCGGTGAACGCGTCCATTACGGACAGGTCGAACGCGAGGTGCTCGGGTTCCTCGGCGGTGTGGACCCGTCCTTCGGACCGGTACCGCCCCTCGGCGTCGCGATACTCCAGAACCGCGCGGCCACCGGGTTCCAGCACGCACTCGGTGACCGTCATCGACGACGGCGCCCACCAGGACGCGAGCAGCTCCGGTTCCAGCCAGTGCCGCCAGACGACCTCCAGTGACGCGGCGATCTCGCGCTCGAACGAGAAGGTGCGCCCATCGGCCCACCCTTCGCGGTCCGCGGTCTCCGCTTCGATCGCGGCGCGGTAGCGCTCGATGACGTCCCGCTCGTCCGCGCGCACGCTCTCGACCAGCTCGTGCAACCGGCGTTCGAACGCCGTCAGCGGTTCGCTCTCCAGTGCGTAGACCCGCCGTTGCCCCAGCGGGAACACCGTGACGAGCCCCGCGCGGGCCAGCGTCTGCAGGTGCTTGGTGGTCTGCGGCTGCCGCAACCCGGTCAGCTCGGCCAGCTCGCCGACAGACCGGGGGCGCTCGGCGAGCAGTTCGACGATGCGCCACCGCGCTCCGTCTCCCAGTGCTGCTGCGATCTGCTCCATGGCCAGAAGTATTCACCGTACAGAATAGTCGTGTCAAGGAATATCTTCGAGACCGGCGTAAGCTGCGGTTTCTCGACACTGGGAGGGGTTGCGATGGCCACGCACGTGCTGAACAACGGCGTCACCTACGACGTGAACGGCGAGGGCGCGCCGCTGTTCATGATCGGCCAGCCGATGACCGCCGAAGGCTTCACGACGCTGGCGTCGTACTTCGGCGATCGCATGGTCATCACCTACGACCCGCGCGGCCTCGGCCGCAGCACCCGCGACGACGGCCGCGTCGACAACTCGCCGGTGGTGCAGGCCTCCGACGTACACGCCGTCATCGAAGCCGTGGGCGCCGGCCCGGTCGAGATGTTCGCCAGCAGCGGCGGCGCGGTCACCGCACTCGCGCTCGTCGCGGCCCACCCCGGCGACGTCACCACCCTCGTCGCGCACGAACCGCCGCTCATCCGGGTGCTGCCCGACGCCGCGGCCGCCGAGCGTGCGCGCAACGGCTTCATGGACGCCTACCAGTCCAAGGGATGGGGCGCCGGCATGGCCGCGTTCATCGCGATGACCTCGTGGCACGGCGAGTTCACCGACGAGTACTTCGCCCAGCCCCCGGCCGACCCCGCCCAGTTCGGCATGCCGGCCGAGGACGACGGCAAACGCGACGACCCGCTGCTGTCGGACCGCTCCCTGGCCATCACCGACTATCAGCCCGACGTCGACGCGCTGCTCGCGGCACCCACTCGCATCGTGATCGCCGTGGGGGAGGAGTCCGCGGGCACCTTCACCGGGCGAACTTCGGTCGCGATGGCCGAACTGCTCGGGCAGGAAGCGACCGTGTTTCCCGGCCACCACGGCGGTTTCCTCGGCGGCGAGCACGGTTACGCCGGTCAGCCCGAGGCGTTCGCTGCCAAGCTTCGCGAGGTGCTCGCCGGGTAGGTTTGCGGTAGTCGATCAATCGGGGGAACGATGACCGCTCGCCGCACTCTGCTCAAAACGTTCGCACTGCTGCCGCTGGCGGGGTGCGCCGCCACACCTGGCGCACCGCCCACCTCCACACCTGAGCGGCACGACAAGCTGTTCGAAATCGAGCGGAAGTTCGACGCGCGACTGGGCGTCTTCGCGGTGGCGACCGGCTCCGGTGCGAGCATCGCGCACCGGGCGGACGAGCGGTTCGCGTTCTGCTCGACGTTCAAGGGGCTCGCGACGGCGGCGGTCCTGCACCGCAACCCCATGTCCCATCTGGACACCGTCGTCCGCTACACCGAGGCGGACCTGATGAAGAGCTCCAAGATCACCGGCCAGAACCTCGCCACGGGCATGACGATCCGCGCCCTGTGCGACGCCGCGGTCCGCTTCAGTGACGGCACGGCGGGCAACCTGCTGCTGCGCGACATCGGCGGTCCGGCCGAGCTGACGGCGTACCTGCGCGGCCTCGGCGACACGGAGACCCGGATGGACCGGGTCGAGCCCGCCATCGTGGAGGCGACGCCCGGCGACCCGCGCGACACGACCACGCCGCGGGCGATCGGCACCAGCTACCAGCGGATCGTCCTCGGCGACGCCCTGCCCGCGGACAAGCGTGACTTTCTCCGTGACCTGATGGAGCGCAACGTCACCGGGGCCAAGCGCATCAGGGCGGGCGTGCCGCAGGGCTGGCGGATCGCCGACAAGACCGGCACCGGGGACTACGGGACGCTCAACGACATCGGCTTCGTGTGGCCGCCGGACTCGGCGCCGCTGCTCGTCGCGATCATGTCGAGCAAGTCGGCCGCGGATGCGAAGTACGACGAGGGTGTCATTGCCGAGGCGGCCGCGTATGTCGTGGAAACCCTGACGTGACAACGTCAGGCGAGCACGGAACGCGGCCACTGCGCGCATCTACGTCCGGGTGTGCGGCACGGTCAATGGTGCTGACGGGCCACGAGTAGATGATCGTGAGGGGCCAGTGCCGGACTTCTGCGTTACGGCAGTCAGCGCGAGGGCAAGATCGTCATTGTCGCCGAGGCCGAGAATGTCGCCGGCAGCTTCGGCAAGGACACCCTCGACGCCGTCGCTGCTCACCTGCCCAGAATCTGAGCAGAGTCAGGCGACCACGCGGGCCTGCCGGGGGTCGGCTCCGGCCTCGAGTAGCGCGGCCACGGGAAGGGTCGCCGCGCCCACGGCGACGGCGTCCGGCCCGAGTTGGCCGAGCTCGATCCGGGTTTGGCCGTACGGGTGCCGCAGGGCGTGCGCGGAGGTAGCGGCCACGATCCGGTCCAGCTCCCGCGCACCCAGCGCCAGCCCGGCCCACCCGCCGAGCACGATCCGCTCCGGGTTGAACAGGTTCACCAGGTTCGCGATGCCCGCACCGAGGTAGCCGACGGTCTCGGCAACGATCTCAAGAGCGATCGGCGAATCCGAATCCAGCAGTGAGTCCACACTGGACTGTTCGTCGGAACCGGGAACGTCGTGTCCCAAGGCTTCCCGGTACCGGTCGAGCATCCCCTCGGCACCCGCGTAGGCCTCCAGGCAGCCGCGCGAACCGCAGCGGCACGGTCGTCCGTTGTAGACGATCGTGGTGTGCCCCCACTCGCCCCCGCGGTAGAGGGTGCCATCGGTGACGACGGCCGCGCCGACACCGGAACCTATCAGCGCTATCACCACATGCGAAGCCCCGCGGCCCGCACCGAACCACATCTCCGCCTGACCCTGGGTCTTCGCGCCGTTCTCGATGAACAGCGGAGCCGTGATCCCGGCGGCACGGATCATGTCCGCCAACGGGACGGCGTCCCACCCGATGGTCTGGGCGTGCACGACGGAGCCCTGCTCGACCGTGCCCGGCACGCCGATGCCCACGCCCAGCACGTTGTCCAACGCACCGTCGACGACATCGCGCACCGAGGAAGCGATCAGAGCGCTGACCGCCAGCGGGTCGCCCGGTGCGATCGCGTGCTCCACGGTGGCCAGCGTGGTCATGGCCAGGTCGAACAGTTCGACCTTGATGCCGGTCTCGCCCACGTCGACGCCGATCACCCGGCCGAAGTCCGGGTTGATGCGCAGCAGCACGCGCGGGCGGCCGCCGTCCGACTCGACCGAGCCCGCCTCGGCGAGCAGGCCCTCGTCCAGCAGTTCGGCGGTGATGGTGCTGGCGGTGGCGGGGCTCAGGCCGGTCGCAGCGCTGAGCTCCTGCCTGCTCAGCGGCCCGTCGAAGAATAGCGCGGACAACAGGACCGACCGGTTCTGCCGGCGGAGGTGCCGCACGGTCGCACGTTTCGCTGGCATGGCGGGAAGCTTAGTTCGAGTCTAAAAATAAGCCTAAGTTCGTGACCTGTTCGTTATTGACGTGACGACGGTCACCGCTGTTGACTCACCGCCAACTCGAGGGCGCCTCACCCTGTCCCCCAAGGAGACCCCATGCGACTCAGGCGAACGTCCGCCGTCGTCGTCGCTGTAGCCGTGGTGTTCACCGGCGCGTGTTCGGCCTCGAACTCGAGCACCGCGGGCGGTTCCGCGGGTGTGCTCAACGTCGGCATGCCCAACGGTCCCCAGACCGAGAACAACAACCCGTTCCTCAACTCGTCGGCCGCGTCGTCGCTGGGCTACCGGCGGTTGATCTTCGAACCGCTGGCGATGGTCAACGAGATCAAGGTGACCGACGCGCCGAAGCCCTGGCTCGCCACGAAGTTCGACTGGTCGGACAACTACCGCAAGCTGACGCTCACGATCCGCGACGGCGTGACGTGGTCGGACGGCAAGCCGCTGACCGCCGAGGACGTGGCGTTCACGTTCGAGCTGCTGAAGAAGAACGCGGGCCTGAACATCGAGGGCGTGCAGTACGGCGACATCGCGGCGGCCGGCAACCAGGTCACGCTCGGCTTCGCGAAGTCGCAGTTCGTCAACCAGAAGAAGATCCTCGAACAGTTCGTCGTGCCCAAGCACGTCTGGTCGGCCATCGCGAACCCGACGACCGAGACGGTGAAGAACCCCGTCGGGAGCGGCCCGTACGTGCTGAAGTCCTTCACGCCGCAGGCGGTAACGCTCACCGTGAGGGACTCGTACTGGCAGGAACTGCCCAAGGTCAAGGAGTTCCGCTACACCTCGTTCAGCGACAACAACGCGCAGACCACGGCGCTCGCGACCGGTGCGGCCGAGTGGAGCTTCGTGTTCATCCCGAACCACCAGGCCGTCTACACCAGCAAGGACCCGAAGAACCACAAGCTGTGGTTCCCGCCGGTGCTCGGCGTGCACGGCCTGTGGTTCAACACCAAGTCGAAGCCGTGGGACGACCCGGCGCTGCGGCGCGCGGCGAACATGGTGGTCAACCGCGACGACATCTTCACCCAGGGCGAGGCCGGCTACTTCTACCCGAAGGTCGACAACATCACCGGCATCCCCACGCCCGCCGGTGACTCGTTCATCGCCCCGCAGTACAAGGACAAGAAGGTCACCGTCGACGTCGAGGGCGCCAAGAAGCTGCTCACCGGCGCCGGGTACAGCTACGACGGCACCACGTTGAAGGGCAAGGATGGTCAGCCGGTCGCCATCACGCTGACCGTGCCGTCCGGGTGGTCCGACTACGTCACCGACCTGGAGATCATCAAGGACAACCTCTCCAAGATCGGCGTCACCGCGACGGTCAACCTGCAGAACGCCGACTCGTGGACCAAGGCCCTGGACACCGGCGACTTCCAGGCCGCGATGCACTGGACCAACAACGGCGCCACGCTGTACGACATCTATCAGTCCATCATGGACGGTGCGTTGTACAAGCCGCTCGGCACCGGCGGCATCAACGGCAACTACGGCCGGTACGAGAACGCCGCCGCCACCAAGGCGCTGGACGAGTTCGCCAACGCCGCGGACGAGACGACCCGCACGAACGCGTTGCACGAGCTGCAGCGGATCTTCGTCGAGGACATGCCGGTGATCATCACCTCGGCGGCCAACGGCGGTGGCCAGTACAGCACCAAGAACTGGGTGGGCTGGCCGGACGAGCAGAACCCGTACGCCCCGGCGCAGCCGACCCTGGAGAACGCGCTGGACATCGTGATGCACCTGAAGCCCGCCGCATGATGACGGACAGCAGGCCGTCGGCCCCCGTTCTGGAGGCCGACGGTCTCACCAAGCACTTCCCGGTCCGGCGCTTCGGGGCAGCCCGCGCGGTGCGCGCGGTGGAGGACGTGTCGATCAGGCTGCGCCAGGGCAGCGTGACCGCGCTGGTCGGCGAGTCGGGGTCCGGCAAGTCGACGGTCGCACGGCTGCTCGCGCGGTTGCACCCGCCGACCTCGGGCACGATCCGGCTGCACGGCGAACCGGTGTCCGGCAAGCGGTTCCGGGCGTACAGCAAGCGGGTCCAGATGATCTTCCAGGACCCGTTCGCGTCGCTGAACCCGGTGCACACCATCCGATATCACCTCACCAGGGCGTTGAAGATCCACGGCAACCAGGGCGAGGACCTGAACCGTTCGCTGGCGGAACTGCTGCGCAAGGTCCAGCTCAACGAGCAGTACCTGGACAAGTTCCCGCACGAGCTGTCCGGCGGTCAGCGGCAACGTGTGGCGATCGCCCGCGCGTTGGGCGCGGACCCCGAGGTGCTGCTGGCCGACGAGCCGGTGTCCATGCTGGACGTCTCGATCCGGCTCGGGGTGCTGAACCTGTTGCGCGACCTCAAGGAACGGCTGCAGCTGGCGATCCTCTACATCACCCACGACATCGCCTCGGCGCGCTACTTCGCCGACGAGACGATCGTGATGTACGCCGGCCAGGTCGTCGAGGGCGGTGACAGCGAGACCGTCACGCAGGAACCCGCGCACCCGTACACGCAGCTGCTGATCGAGTCGGCGCCGGACCCGGACCGGCCCGCGGTGGCCGAGAAGGACGGCGGGTTCGGCGAACCCCCGAGCCTGATCGACCCGCCGCCGGGCTGCCGGTTCCACCCGCGTTGCCCGTTCGCGATGGACGTCTGCCGGGCGGAGGTGCCGCCGCGGTTCGAACTGGGCGGCGGTCACTTCGCGGCCTGCTGGCTGTACCGGGAGGAGACGTGAGCTTCCTCCTCAAGCGGTTCGCCTTCTACCTGGTCACGGCGTGGGCGGCGGTCACGATCAACTTCCTGGTGCCGCGGTTGATCCCGGGCGACCCGGTGCAGGCGCTGATCACCAAGCAGCGTGGCCAGATGACGACCGAGGCCGTCCGGTCGCTGTACGTCCTTTTCGGACTCGACAAGAACGAGAGTCTGGCCGAACAGTACGTGCACTACCTCGGTCAGCTGCTGCGCGGCGACCTCGGTCTGTCGTTCACGTTCTTCCCGAGCCCGGTCGCGGACGTGATCGGCACCGGCCTGCCGTGGACCGTCGGCCTGGTCGGCATCACCACCGTGATCGGTTTCGCGATCGGCACCGCGGCGGGCACCGTCGCCGGGTGGCGGCGCGGCTCGTGGGCGGACGCGCTGATCCCGATCACGACGTTCCTGTCGTCGATCCCGTACTTCTGGCTCGGTCTGGTGGCGATCGCATTGCTCACCGGGCCGGCGAGCTTCTTCCCGGCCGGCGGCGCCTACGAGACCGGCCTGGTTCCGGGCTGGGACTGGGAGTTCGTCGGCAGCGTGCTGCGGCACAGCCTGCTGCCCGCGGTGACGATCCTCATCTCGTCGGTCAGCGGCTGGATCCTCAGCATGCGCAACATGATGGTGACGGTCTCCTCCGAGGATTACGTGACCGTCGCGCACGCCAAGGGGTTGAGCGAGCGGCGGGTCATGGTGGCCTACGCCGCACGCAACGCGCTGCTGCCCAACGTGTCCGGCTTCGCGCTCGCCCTCGGGTTCATCGTCGGCGGCACCCTGCTGGTGGAGATCGTGTTCTCCTACCCCGGACTTGGGCTGCAGTTGTTCCAGGCCGTGGGCGCCAAGGACTACCCGTTGATGCAGGGGATCTTCCTGATCATCACGTTGTCCGTGCTGCTGGCGAACCTGCTGGCCGACGTCGCCTACCTGGCGCTGGACCCGCGCACGCGGCGGGAGGGCTGATGCGATCCAATCCCAAGGCGCTCACGGGACTCCTGCTGCTGGGGGTGTTCGTGGTGCTCGCGGTGGCCGGTCCGTGGCTGGCGCCGTTCGACCCGTCGCAGCGCAGCAGTGACCTGCTGCTGCCGCCGTCGTCCGCGCATTGGTTCGGCACCACGCACCTCGGTCAGGACATCTTCAGCCAGGTGCTGGTCGGCACCCGCAGCGTCGTGTTCGTCGGGGCGGTGGCGGGGGTCGTGGCGACCGTGCTGTCGGTGCTGGTCGGCGTCACGTCCGGCTACCTCAGCGGGTCGGCGGGGGAGGGGCTTTCCGCGCTGTCGAACGTTTTCCTGGTGATCCCGGCGCTGCCGTTGATCATCATCATCACGTCCTCGCTGCCGCAGACGAGCAACCTGACGATCGCGCTGACCATCGGGCTGACGTCGTGGGCGTGGAACGCGCGGGTGCTGCGCGCCCAGACGTTGTCGCTGCGCCGGCGCGACTACGTGGAGGCGGCGCGGGCGACCGGCGAGTCGACGTGGCGGATCATCGTCTTCGAGATCCTGCCGAACCTCACGGCCGTGATCGCGTCCGGGTTCGTCGGCACCGTGCTCTTCGCCGTCGTCTCGGAGATCACGCTGGCGTTCATCGGGGTGTCGGACGCGGGCGGCTGGAACTGGGGCACGGTCCTGTACTGGGCGCAGAGCCAGCAGGCGCTCGCGCAGGGCGCGTGGTGGTGGTTCGTCCCGGCGGGGCTGGCGATCGCGGTCCTCGGGACCGCCCTGTCGCTGGTCAACTTCGGCATCGACGAGTACGTCAACCCGCGCCTGCGCGGCCGCACGTCCGCGCGCGGTGTGCGCATGCGCGTCGGCTTCACTCCAGTGCTGTCCGAGGAGGCGTCGTGAGCGACCGGGTGCTGGAGATCCGCGGCCTCACCGTCCAATACGGACTCGGCGCCGACGCCGTGCAGGCCGTGCGGGACGTGACGCTCACGTTGCACCGGGGCGAGGTGCTCGGGCTGGCGGGGGAGAGCGGCAGCGGCAAGTCGACGCTGGCCTACGGCATGACCCGGCTGCTGCCACCGCCCGGCGTGGTGCGCGGCGGCGAGGTGCTGTTCCACACCGACGACGGCGAGACCGTGGACGTGCTGCGGATGCGCGACGCCGAGCTGCGCCGGTTCCGGTGGGCCGAGGTCGCCCTGGTCTTCCAGGGCGCCATGAACTCCCTCAACCCGGTGCAGCGGGTCTCCACGCAGCTGATGGACGTGATCAAGGCGCACGCCCCGCGTTCCTCGGCGATGTCGAGAAAAGCGCGGGCCCGCGAACTGCTCGCGCTGGTGAACATCTCGGCCGACCGGCTGGACAGCTACCCGCACCAGCTGTCCGGCGGCATGCGCCAGCGCGTGATGATCGCGATGGCGCTCGCGCTCGAACCCCGCGTGGTGATCATGGACGAGCCGACGACCGCGCTGGACGTGGTGGTGCAGCGGCAGATCCTCAGCACACTGGCCGAGCTGCGTGAACGGCTCGGCTTCTCGGTCGTGTTCATCACCCACGACCTGTCGCTGCTCGCCGAGTTCGCCGACCGGATCGCGATCATGTACGGCGGACGGGTGGTGGAGGAGGCCGCGTCGGCGGACCTCTACCGCACGCCGCTGCACCCGTACAGCGACGGTCTGCTCCGGTCGTTCCCCGCGCTCAAGGGACCGCGCCGTGAGCTGAGCGGCATCCCCGGCTCACCGCCGGACCTGCGCGCGATGCCCGCCGGGTGCGCGTTCCACCCGCGTTGCCCGCGCGCGATGGATCGATGCGGTGACCACTCCCCGGAACTGGGCGTCCCGACCGGCCACGCCGGCGACGACCGCACCGTCGCCTGCTGGCTGCATCCAGTCGTGTGAACAGGAGAACCACATTGGACATCACGGCACCGATCGCCGCACACGATGCGGTGATCGACACCCTGCCCGCCACCTTCCACTGGGGTGTGGCGACGTCGGCGTACCAGATCGAGGGCGCGGTGGCCGAGGACGGCCGCACAGCGTCCATTTGGGACACCTACTGCCGGGTGCCCGGCATGGTGCACAACGCAGACCACGGCGACGTGGCGTGCGACCACTACCACCGGATGCCCGAGGATGTCGCGCTCATCGCCGCGCTCGGCGTGGACACCTACCGGTTCTCCGTGGCGTGGCCGCGGGTGCAGCCCGGCGGCAAGGGGCCGGTCAACCCGGCCGGCCTCGGGTTCTACGACCGGCTGGTGGACGAACTGCTGGGCCGCGGCGTGGACCCGTGGCTCACGCTCTACCACTGGGACCTGCCGCAGGAGCTGGAGGACGCGGGCGGCTGGCCCGTCCGCGACACGGCCTACCGGTTCGCGGACTACTCGATGCTCGTGTTCGACGCGTTGTCCGACCGGGTCCGCACGTGGACGACGCTGAACGAACCGTGGTGCTCGGCTCATCTGGGCTATTACGAGGGCAGGCAGGCGCCGGGCAGACAGGACTTCCCGGCCTCGATCAACGCGGTGCACCACCTGCTGCTCGGCCATGGCCTTGCCACGCAACGAATGCGCGAGGCGGCCACGTTGCCTACGGAGTTCGGCATCTCGTTGAACATGGGCAACGCCACGCCCGCGAGCGACAGCCTGGCCGACCGGGAGGCGGCGCGGCGTTACGACGGCCTGGCGCGCCGGATCTACCTGGATCCGTTGGTGTACGGGCGTTATCCCGAGGACGTGCTCTCCGACCTCGCCAAGGTGAACATCGAGATCCCCGTGCTGGACGGGGATCTGGAGATCATCGCGCAGCCGCTGGACGTGCTCGGGGTGAACTACTACTCCAGCGCCCGCTACACCGGCGTCGACGCCGAGGGGTACGAGCTCAACGCCTATCCCGACGAGCGGGTCGTGCCGTTCGGGCGACCCGTCACCGCGATGGACTGGGAGATCGTGCCCGAGGGCTTCACCGAGCTGCTGGTGAAGATCAGCCGCGAGTACCCCGGTCTGCCGATGGTGATCACCGAGAACGGTGCGGCGTTCGACGACGTGCTCGATGACGGGGTCGTCCAGGATGCCGACCGCATCGCGTACTTCGACGCGCACCTCGCGGCCGTGGCACGGGCACGGCAGGCCGGCGCGGACGTGCGCGGGTACTTCGCGTGGTCGTTGATGGACAACTTCGAGTGGTCCTACGGCTACGCGAAGCGGTTCGGCCTCATCCACGTCGACTACGACACGCAGGAGCGCACGCTCAAGCAGAGCGCGCGATGGTACCGGGACGTGATCCGGCACCTTCGCGCGCGTTAGGCCTCACAACGCCTGGGTCAGATCCGCCCAGATGTCCTCGACGTCCTCAATGCCCACCGACAGCCGGACCGTGCCCTCACCGATCCCCGCCGCGCGCAGCGCGTCGGCGTCGAGCTGGCGGTGTGAGGTGCTCGCCGGGTGCATGATCGTCGACTCGACGCCACCGAGCGAGCCCGCGAGCTTGATCAGCCGCACGCTCTTGCCGAGCGTGTGGCCCGCCTCCCGGCCGCCGGCGAGGTCGAACGACACCACGCCGCCGAACCCGTGGGGCAGCAGCCGTTGCGCGACAGCGTGGTTGCCGGGCCAGTGCACCTCCGCGACCGCGGGATGTGCGGCGAGCCGTGAAGCGATCACGGCGGCGTTCGCGCAGTGCTGGCGCATGCGCAGCGGCAGGGTCTGGATGCCGCGGATCAGCAGCCATGCCGCGAACGGGTCGATGCACGCACCCAGTTCCATGGTGTGCTGCCACACCTGCCGGTACCGCTGCTCGTCGGCGAAGACCAGTGCGCCCGCGGTGACGTCGGAATGACCGCCGAGGAACTTCGTCGCGGAGTGCAGCACGACGTCGGCGCCGTGGTCGATCGGGCGGCACAGCAGCGGCGTGGCGAACGTGTTGTCGACGACCGTGAGCAGCCCCTTTTCCTTGCCCGCCGCGAGGAACGCGGGCAGGTCGATCACCGTGGTGAGCGGGTTCGCGATGGTCTCCAGGTACAACAGCCGCGTGTTCGGCCGCACCGCCGCCGCGACCTCGGCCGGGTCGTCGCCGGGCACGTAGGTGACCTCGATCCCGAAGCGCTCCGCGAGGTCCTTGAACGTCGCGAACGTGCCGCCGTACAGGCATTGCTGCGCGATCACGTGGTCGCCGGCCCGCAGCGACGCCAGCAGCACCGAGTTGATCGCGCCCATGCCGGACGCCGTGGCGACGGCGGCCACGCCGCCTTCCAGCTCGGCGAGCTTGTTCTCCAGCGCGCGGGTCGTCGGGTTCGCGTAGCGGCTGTAGGCGAAGGCGCCGTCCGGGCGTTCCAGCGCCTCGGCGAGCGCGTCGGGGTCGTCGAACGCGAAGTTCGACGCCTGGTAGATCGGGACACTGATGGGGCGGGAGTTCGACAGGGAGGGGGCGGACACGTGCACTGCAGTGGTGGCTGGTTTCCATGTCGTCATGTCCTTCAGCCTGGCCAGGCCAATGGTTCCCAGACAGAGCCAATTCCGGCTAAATTGGTTTGCTTGTGGAGCCAATCGACCGGTTGATCGGTCAGCTCGGCCGCTGGTCGGCCGGTCGCGGGCCGCTGTACCTGCTGCTCGCCGACCGCCTGGGCCGCCTCATCGACTCCGGGCAGCTGCCGCCCGGCACGCCGTTGCCGCCGGACCGCACGCTGGCCGAACACCTCGCGGTCGGCCGGGGCACCGTGGTCAACGCCTACGAACGGCTGCGCCAGGAACGCAAGGTCGAACGCCACCAGGGCCGGGGCACCCGCGTCGCGCCGGCGGTGCCCGTGTTGCCGGGTGCGGTGCCGGCGATCAACCCGTTGTTCGTCAACTACCTCGAACCGCTCGACGGCGTGCTGCCGCTCGCGTGCACCGCGCCGCACGGGCCGCCACCCGAGTTGATCACTGCCTACGAGCGCGCGCTGTCCCGGTTGCCCGGCGTGGACAGCGGCGACATCGGCTACTACCCGTTGGGGCACATCGCACTGCGGGAGGCGCTGGCCTGCCGGTACACCGAGGCCGGGGTGCCGACGACCGCCGAGCAGATCCTGGTCACCACGGGAGGGCAGCAGGCACTCGCGCTGCTGGCGCGGCTGTTCGTCGGTCCCGGCGACACCGTGGCCGTGCAGGTGCCGACCTATCCCGGCGCGCTCGAGGTGTTCCGCGACGCCGCCGCGGCCGTCGTACCGCTGGACGCGCCGGGTGGTGCGCGCCTGGCGTACGTCAACCCCACCAACCACAACCCGACCGGCACGACGATGTCCACACTGGTCCGGCGCCGGATCGTGGAAACCGCCGTCGCGCAAGGCATCCAGCTCATCGATGACGAGGTGCAGGCCGGACTCTCGTTCGACGGCGACCCGCCGCCCGGTCTCGCCGCGTTCGCTCCGGACGTGCTCACGGTGGGCTCGCTCAGCAAGGTGGTGTGGGGCGGCCTGCGGGTCGGGTGGATCCGGGCGGGCGAGGCGGACATCGCGCGCCTGGCCAGGGTGAAGGTGATCCACGACCTCGGCAGCGCCGCGCTCGAGCAGCTCGCCGCGGCCGAGCTCGTGCCACGGCTCGACGAGCTGGGCCGGCGCCGCGCCGAGGTGTTGAAACAGCGCCATGATCACTTGTGTGCGGCGCTGCGTTCGGCGTTGCCTTGGACATTCGAGGAGGTCGCCGGCGGTCAGTGCCTGTGGGTGCGGCTGCCCGGCTGCGACGCGTCCAGCTTCGCCCAACTCGCGCTGCGCCACGGTGTGTCGGTGCTGCCCGGCGGTGCGCTGGACGCGAGCGGCGGCAGCGAAGACCGGTTGCGGCTGCCGTTCACCGCGCCGCCGGAGGAACTGACCGAGTGCGTCCGCCGGCTGACCGAAGCGTGGGCGGCGTGGCGGCAGCTGGGCGGCAACGGCGGGTCGCGGGTGCAAGCCCTCGTGGTCTGAGCAACCTTTCATGATCGTGCGACGTCCTGATAGACGTTCACGACTATCGAGAGGAATCGGTGTGAAAGCCACCTCCCGTCGTTCGGCCCTGGCACTGGGTGCGGGCGCGCTGTTGTCGGTCGCGGTTCAGGGGACCGCGTCCGCGTCCAATGTGACCCAACAGTTGCGTGACCTCGAACGCGAACACGGAGCCCGGCTCGGTGTGTTCGCCTTCGACCCGCGGACCGGTGCGTCGGTGCGATACCGGGCCGATGAGCGGTTCCCGATGTGCTCGACGTTCAAAACACTCGCCGCGGCCGCCGTGCTGCACCGCGGCATATCTGTGGACAAGCGGGTCTTCTACACCCAGGAGGACGTGGACAAGTCCAAGTACGCGCCGAAGACCAAGTACCACGTCGCCGACGGGATGACCATCGAGGAGCTGTGCTCGGCGGCGATCTCGTTCAGTGACAACTGCGCGGGCAACCTGTTGCTGCGCGAGCTCGGTGGGCCCACCGAGGTCACGTCGTTCTGCCGCCACACCGGCGACTTCGTGACGCGGCTCGACCGCTGGGAGCCCGAGCTCAACACCGCCGAACCGTGGCGGATCACCGACACGACCACACCGAGGGCGATCGGCCGCACGTACGCCAAGATCGCGCTCGGGCGGGTGCTGCAGCCGCAGGATCGGGAGCGGGTGATGGGGTGGCTGCTCGCGAACACCACCAGTCTCAACCGATTCCGCAAGGGACTGCCCGCGGACTGGCGGCTGGCCGACAAGACCGGTTCCGGCGACTACGGCACGGCCAACGACGTCGGCATCACGTGGCCTCCCGGTCGCGGGCCGCTCGTCCTGTCGGTGCTGACCACGAAACCGGACCCGCAGGCGCCGCGGGACGAGGAGCTCGTCGCGCGGACCGCCGCGGTCCTGGCGGCCGAGCTGTCCTGAGGCGTTCGGCGGAGGGGGCCCGCTACCGTTCCGCTCAGCGGAACGAAGAACGGGGAAGCCCTCATGCCTCGACCCGAACGGCCCCTCGGGCCCGAGGACAGCGCGCTGCGCATGTTCGCGGCCGACCTGCGGTTGCTGCGGGAGAAGGCGGGCAAGCCGACATATCGCGAGCTCAGCGCGCGGGCGCACTACTCGGTGACGGTGTTGTCGGACGCCGCGAGCGGGCGCAAGCTGCCGAGCCTCGCGGTGACGCTGGCCTATGTGGAGGCGTGCGGGGGAGACGTCGACGAGTGGCGCGAGCGGTGGCGTGAGCTATCCGCGGAGCTGGCCGGGCCGCCGTTGGACGACGGCGGCCGGCCGCCCTACCTGGGGTTGTCGGCGTTCCAAGTGGACGATTCCGACCGGTTCTTCGGACGGGACGCGCTGGTCGCGCAGCTCGTCGAACGAGTGGGGGAGCGGCGGTTCCTCGGGGTGTTCGGCGCGTCCGGCTCGGGGAAGTCCTCGTTGCTCCGGGCCGGGCTCGCCGCCCGCTTCGAGGGGCGGGTCGTCGTGTTCACGCCCGGACCGAGTCCGCGCGAAGAGTGCGCGATCATGCTCGCGGGGCTCACCGGCCAGCCCGTCGGCCGGATGCGGGTCGAGCTGAGCGATCCGGCCAACCTGCATCTGCACCTGCGGATGACCGGGTCAGACGTGCTGCTCGTCGTGGATCAGTTCGAGGAGATCTTCACGCTCTGCCGTGACGACGAGGAGCGGGCGTGGTTCGTCGACGCACTGGTCGGTGCGGCCGAGGCGGCGACCAGCCGCACCAGGGTCGTGATCGGGGTGCGCGCGGACTTCTACGGCCACTGCGGCCGGTACCCGCGGCTCGTCGCGGCGTTGCAGGACAGCCAGGTCCTGGTCGGGCCGATGGATGCCGACGAACTGCGCGAGGCGATCACCCAGCCCGCCGCGCGGGCGGGCTGCGTGCTGGACACCGCGCTGGTGGCGCGGCTGGTGGCCGAGGCGGCCGGGCAGCCCGGCGCGTTGCCGCTGGTGTCGCACGCGATGCTGGAGACGTGGCGCCGGCGGCGCGGCCTGCGGCTGACCATCGAGGGATACGAGGAAGCGGGCGGCATCCAGCACGCGATCACCCGCAGCGGCGAGGAGGTCTACGGCACGCTGGACCCGGCGGGCCAGGCCGCCGCCCGGCAGATCTTCCTGCGGCTCACCGCGCTCGGCGAGGGCACGGCCGACACCAAGCGGCGCGTCGCGCGCGACACCCTCGACGACGGCGATGTCACGGTGCACGTGCTGGAACGGCTCGCGGCCGCGCGGTTGATCACGATCGACGACACCACGGTCGAGATCACTCACGAGGCGTTGATCCGCAGCTGGCCGCGGCTGCGCGACTGGTTGTCCGACGACCGCGAGGGGCTGCGGCTGCACCGCCAGCTCACCGAGGCGACCGACACGTGGGCGGCGGTCCAGTACGACGACGGTGCGCTGTACCGCGGGGTGCGGCTCGCGTCGGCCCGCGACTGGGCGGCCGCGAACGAGAACGCCCTCACACCAAGGGAACGGCGGTTCCTCACGGCGAGCCTGAACGCGGAGGCCGCCGAGCAGACCGCCGCCCGGCGCCGCACCCGGCGGCTGCGGCAGCTCGTGGCGGCGCTGACGGTTTTCGTGCTGCTCACGACGATCGCCGGTGCCGCGGCCGTGGTGCAGTGGCGGCAGGCGGTCGCGGACCGGGACCGGGCGACGTCACGGCAGGCCGGGGAACGCGCCGTCGGTCTGCTCGCGTCGGACCCGTCGCTCGCCGGTCAGGTGGGCCTGGCGGCCTACCGGATCGCGGACACGCCGGAGGCGCGCAGCGCGGTGCTGAGCACGTTCGCCGCGCCTTACCCCACGCGGCTGCACGGGTCCGGTGACCAGATCGACACGATCGCTCTGACCGCTTCCGGCGGCCTGCTCGCGACCGGCGCCGTGGACGGGGTCGTCGAGCTGTGGGCGGGTCCGGTGAAGGTCGCGACCCTGCCCAACACCGGCCGGGTGACGGACGTGGCGTTCGGTCTGGACGGCCGGCTGCTCGCGGTATCGGGGTACGACGGCGTGCGGTTGTGGGACGTCTCTTCACCCGGCTCGCCTCGGCCGGTCGCCACGATCCTGCCCGGTACCAAGGTGAACGGCGTCGCGTTCAACCCGGACACGACCGTGCTCGCCACCGCCGGGCCGACCGCGCAACTGTGGGATGTGCGGCCGCGCGAGCCGGTCTCCATGGGGTTGGCTGCCGATCATGAGGTGACCGGCGTCGCGTTCAGCTCATCCGGCATGCTCGCCATCGCAGGACCGGACGGCCGGGTCTTCTTGCAGGACAAGCTGGTTCTCACGGCGAAAGGGCCGGTGAGCGGACTCGCGTTCAGCCCGGACGGACGGACGCTCGCGGTGGCCGACGAGACGCACGCGATCTCGCTGGTGACCGACACCGCGGTCGCGTTCCCCGGCCCGGACGTGCTGGTGCGCGGCCTGGCGTTCACCGCGGACGGCACCCGGCTGGCGCTGGGCGGCAACGACGGCGTCATCCGGATCATGGACGTGCCCGCGCGCCAGGAGATCGCCCGGCTCACCCAGCCGAACCGGGTCCGCGACGTCGCGTTCAGCCGCGACGGCAGCCTGCTCGCGAGCTCCAGCAGCGCCGGCCGCGCCTACCTGTGGCACCAGCCGCTGTCCAACCCGACCGGGCACGCGACCGAGCTGCAGGGCATCTACGCGCATCCGCCCAGCGGGTTGGTCGCGACGACGGCGAGCCTCGACCCGACGGTTCGCCTGTGGCGCACCGACTGGCAGAAACTCACGCCACTGGCGACGCTGACCGGCCACACCGACTCGGTCCACGCCGTGGCGTTCCATCCGTCCGGTTCGACGGCGGCGACGGCGTCCCGCGACCGCACCGTGCGCTTGTGGGACGTCGAAAGCTCGTCGCCGCTCGCTGTGCTCGACGGCTACCGCGAGACGGTCAGCAGGTTGGCCTGGAGCCCGGACGGGAAGAGGCTGGCCACCGGCGACGACGCGGGCGACCTCGTGCTGTGGGACGTCACGAACCCCCGCGCGGCCGTCAGACTCGCGACGCTCGCCGACAACGTGCGCAACGTCAACGCGATCGCGTTCAGCCCGGACAGCCGGCTGGTGGCCTCGGGCAATACCGACCGGACCGTCCGGCTGTGGGACATCGGCTCCACGCCCCGGCAGATCGCGAAGCTGACCGGGTTCCGCGAGGCCGTCACCGGGGTCGCGTTCAGCGCGGACGGCAAGCTGCTCGCCGGGTCCGGACTCGACCGCACCGCACGCCTGTGGAACGTTGCCGATACTGGGTTGCTGTCTACCGTGACCGACCAAAGTGGACCGATCCGGTCCGTGTGGTTCAGTCCGGACAACCGTTCCCTCATCAGCACGAGCGGAGACAGCTCCACGCGGCTGTGGGACATCACGGACCCGCGGCAGCCCGCGCCGGGTGCGGTGTTGCGCAGTCCGGACGCCAACGTGGCCAACGTGTTCTTCACCCCGGACGGCCGTCGCATCGCGGTGGCGAACAACCAGCACACCATCCGGTTCTGGGACACCGATCTCGAGGCGGCCGCGCGGCGGGTCTGTGAGGTGGCGGGGACGCCGATCACGCGTGAGGAGTGGGTGGCGCAGTTCGGGACGCATCCGTACCAGCCGCCATGCGGGTGACCGGTAGCTCGGTGGAGATACCGACCCGGCCCGCTACGAGCTGATGGTGACTCGTCAGAAGTGGAGCGTCGAGCGGTTCCGTGACTTCCTCGCGGACGCGTTCATCGGCGCGCTGCTGTAACGATCGTCGATCGCGCCCTTGACACGCCCATGCGACGGCGAGCTCAATGGTTCAGTTCCGGCCCATTGAGGAGGACGCATGAGCGATGCGGTAGACCGTTCGGCGGCACCCCTGTCCGCCGACGAGAAACGCCTGCACGAGCTGGGCTACGCCCAGGAACTGTCCCGGACCATGTCCGGGTTCTCCAACTTCGCCGTGTCGTTCACGATCATCTCGATCCTGTCGGGGTGCCTCACCCTGTACGGGTTCGGGATGAACACGGGCGGCCCGGCGCTGATCGTGTGGGGCTGGCCGTTCGTCGGCCTGATGACGCTGCTCGTCGGGCTCGCCATGGCCGAGGTGTGCTCCAGCTTCCCGACCGCCGGCGGGCTGTACTACTGGGCCGCCAAGCTCGCGCCGAGCAACGGCGCCGCGTGGTCGTGGTTCACCGGCTGGTTCAACTTCCTCGGCCAGGTCGCGGTGACCGCGGGCATCGACTTCGGTGCCGCCTTCTTCATCAACGCCTTCCTGGACCTGCAGTTCGGCTACACCGCCACGCCGGGGCACACGATCCTGATCTTCGGTGTTGTGCTGCTGGTGCACGGGCTGCTGAACACCTTCGGCGTCAAACTGGTGGCCCGGCTCAACGACATCAGCGTGTGGTGGCACGTCATCGGCGTGCTCGTCATCGTCGGCGCGCTGGCGATCCTGCCCAGCGAGCACCAGTCCGCCGACTACGTCTTCACGACGTTCGTCAACAACACCGGCTGGTCCTCGACGTTCTACGTCGCCCTGCTCGGCCTGCTGCTCGCGCAGTACACGTTCACCGGCTACGACGCCTCGGCGCACATGACCGAGGAGACGCACGACGCCGCCCGCAGCGGGCCGCGCGGCATCGTGATGTCCATTGTGGTCTCGTTGATCGCGGGCTGGGTGCTGCTGGTCGGCATCACGTTCGCCATCAAGGACTACGACGGCGCGGTGGGCAGCTCGACCGGCGTGCCGCCGGCGCAGATCTTCATCGACGCGCTCGGCCTGACGGGCGGAAAGCTGTTGCTGCTCATCGCGATCGGCGCGCAGCTGTTCTGCGGCATGTCGTCGGTGACGGCGAACTCCCGGATGATCTACGCGTTCTCGCGGGACGGCGCGCTGCCCGCGTCGGGGTTCTGGCACGCGATCAACAAGCGCACCCGTACGCCCACCAACGCGATCTGGCTGGCCGCGGGCGGCGCGTTCGTGCTCGGCCTGCCGTACCTGTGGAACGCCACGGCGTACGCGGCGGTCACGTCGATCGCGGTGATCGGGCTCTACATCGCCTACGTGCTGCCGACGTTCCTGCGGCTGCTGCAGGGTGACCGCTTCCAGCGCGGGCCGTGGCACCTCGGCCGGTGGAGCACGCTCGTCGGTTGGATCGCGGTGGTGTGGGTGATCTTCATCAGCGTGCTGTTCATGCTGCCGCAGGCGAGTCCGGTGACGGCGAAGAACTTCAACTACACGCCCATCGCGGTGCTCGTGGTGCTGGGGTTCGCGGGCATCTGGTGGTTCGCCTCGGCCCGGAAGTGGTTCAAGGGCCCCAAGGTGCAGGGCACGCCGGAGGAACTGGCTGCGATCGAACGGGATCTGGAGTCGATCTGACCGTTAAGGCCACCTTCACTGCGCTGAATGCAGTGAAGGTGGCCTTGACGGTGGTTCAGCTGGTCGTGCTGACGATGCGGTCGTCACCGGGGTTCGGCGTGCCGCGGCCGTCGCGGTTCGACGTCGAGAACCACAGCGTGCCGTCCGGTGCGGCCGCCGCGGCGCGCAACCGGCCGTAGCGCCCGGAGAACAGCGCCTGCGGCTGGCCGACGCTGCCGTTGGCGTTGACCGGGATCTTCCAGAGTCGTGCACCGCGCAGGGCCGCCATGTACAGGTTGCCGTTGCGGAAGGCCAGGCCGCTGGGCGAGGCCTGGGCCGTGGACCAGGTCAGCAGGGGGTTGACGAACCTGGGGTCGTTGCAGGGGCCTTCACAGTTGGGCCAGCCGTAGTTGCCGCCCGGCTGGATGCGGTTCAGCTCGTCGAGCCGGCTCTGGCCTAGTTCGGCCGCGAACATCCGGCCCTGGCCGTCCCACGCGAGTCCCTGCACGTTGCGGTGGCCCAGTGTGTAGACCAGCGATCCTGTCGGGTTGTTCGGCGCCGGGCGTCCTTCCGGCGTCATGCGCAGGATCTTGCCGCCCAGCGAGTTCGGGTTCTGCGCGTTGGACCCGTTGCCCGCGTCGCCGGTGCCGGCGTACAGCAGGCCGTCCGGCCCGAACGACAGCCCGCCGCCGTTGTGGATCTGCTGGCCGCGCGGGATCCCGGTCACGATCGGCTGCGGTGCCTCGCCGATGCGGAACCGGGCGATGCGATTGTCCGAAGGGGACGTGTAGTAGACGAAGACGTACCTGTCGGTGGCGTAGTTCGGCGAGACGGCGATGCCCAGCAGGCCGCCTTCGCCCGCCGGTGTCACACCGGGAATGCGGGCCACCTCGCGCGTCACACCGTCCTTGATGGACAGTACGCGCGCGGACATGCGTTCGGTGACCAGCGCGGAACGATCGGGCAGGAATGCGATGTCCCACGGCACGACGACGTTCGTCGCCACGTCGCGCTCGGCTGCGGTCGCCACACCGGGTGCCGATGACAGGGCGGTGACGAGCGCGGCCCCGATCACCAGGCCGTTACGTAATCCCATGACATATGCCCTCCTCGAATTGGGCTTCGGCGGCGGGCGGCGGTCTGCAGGGTTCACGTAAGCACTGGCGGTCCCAGGCCAACACCCTCCTCGGTAGGGAATCGGGACCGGAAGGCCGTGTCCTCTCGGCAAGGTAGGTTCAGCGGCGCTGAGCGAGTGATCGTCATCGGAGAGGACCGGCGCTGGTGGAGCTGGGGCTGCTGGGGCAGGCCGTGGGCATGTTCGCGGTGACCAACATCGACGACATGCTGGTGCTGGCCGTGTTCTTCGGCCAGGCCGGTGGCACCCGCGCCGCCGCGCTGCGGGTGGTGATCGGCCAGTACCTCGGGTTCGGCGCGATCCTGGTGGCGTCGGTGGCCGGTGCGCTGGGGGCGGGACTGCTGCCGGAATCGGTGATCCCGTATCTGGGGTTGCTGCCGCTGGCGCTGGGATTGCGGGCGGCGTGGCGGACGTGGAGGTCGCACCGCGCCGGTGACGGTGAGAACGACGAGGTCGTGGGCGAGCAGGGCGTGGGGATCCTTCAGGTCGCGGCCGTGACGTTCGCCAACGGCGGGGACAACATCGGCGTCTACGTGCCCGTATTCGCCGTCGTCGGGGTCACCGGCATGATCGGCTATGTCGTGGTGTTCCTGATCGGTGTCGCACTGTGGTGCGCGATCGGCTGGTTCCTGGCCGGCCGGCCTGCGGTCGCGACCGTGCTGTCGCGCTGGGGGCACGTGATCCTGCCGGTCGTGCTGATCGGTATCGGCCTGGTCATCCTGATCGAGGGCGGCGCTTTCGGCCTGTGACCCTGCGTTCGGGGGAGTGAGCTTTGGACGCGGCTGCGCCGCGACAACGTTGGCGCAAGCGCTGACCCGTTGGGGCGGGTGCTGGTCTCCTGTGGCCGATCCGAAGGGGCAGTCGCGGTGCACGAGGAGGCGCTGGAGCTCACGCGGGTGCTGCAGAACCGCCACCTGGAGGTGGAGGTGCTCACCGACCTCGCCGAGGCCCACCGTGTTACCGCAGGTCAGGCACCGCAGTAGTTCGGCCGTCGACGCACCCGGCTACGCTGCGCCCATGCCGAGCGTTCATCACCTTGGCGGCGGCGCCGCACCGTCGCTGGTGGGGCGCCGCGCGGAGGTCGCCGCCTTGCGGTCACTCGTGGGAGCGCTTACCCGAGGTCAGGGTGGCATCGCTCTCACGGTCGGCGACGCGGGCGCGGGCAAGTCCGCGTTGCTGCGGGCGGTGTTCAGGGCGAGCGACCGCGACCATCGCGTCATCTGGATCTCCGGCGACGAACTGAGCCAGGTGTTCCCGCTGCTGCCGTTCGCCGAGGCGGTCACCGGCCCGCACAAGGCGGAGCTCAACGCGGTGCTGCGCGGCGGTGCGGGCATCTCGGACCCGGCACTCGCCGCGTCGGAGATCCTCGTCGGCTGGGTCGACGAGCTGTGCACGCGGACGCCGGTGGTGCTGGTGTTCGACGACCTGCACTGGGCGGACGAGGCGTCGGTGCGGCTGTGGAACCGGCTCACTCGGCTGGCCGAGCAGTCGCCGCTGCTCGTGGTGGGGTCGATGCGGCCGGCGGGGGACCGGGCCGATCTCGGTGCGCTCGTGCGGCGGGCGGGGCAGCTGGCCGCGATTGGCCGGGGTGTGCTCGCCGAGCTGGAACCGTTGTCGCCACAGGACTCCGTCGAGCTGGTCGCCGGACTGGTGGGCGGCACGCCCGGCGACCGGTTGACCGCGCTCGTCTCCGCCGCGGGCGGCAATCCCTTGTACCTCACCGAGTTGGCCGGGGCGCTGATGCGCGACGGAGCGCTGTCCGGCCACAGCACGGTGGAGGTCGAGTCCGGTCAACGCCCGGATTCGCTGACCTCGGTGATCTCGGCCCGGTTCGACTCCGTGCCGCCCGACGTGCGCGACCTGTTGCGGATGGCGGCGCTGCTGGGCGTCGAGTTCACCGTCACCGACTTGTCGGTGGCGTCGAGCCGGCCCGTCGCGGAGCTGGCGGGCATGCTCGACCGCGCGGAGTCGGCCGGACTGCTGGCCACCACGAAGACGGGCCTGAAGTTCCGGCATCCGTTGCTGCGCGACGTGTTGTGCGACCAGGTGGCGGGCAGCGTGCGCGCGGCGTGGCACCAGGAGGTCGGCCGGGCGCTGGCCAAGGCCGGGCAGGCGCCGGCGACGGTGGCGCGGCAGCTGCTCGCCGCGGTCGAACTGGGCGGTGAACTGTCCACATCGGACTGGCTGATCGACTGGCTGGTGGCCGAGGGCGAAGGACTGGCCAACCAGTCCGCGGCCGTGGCGCGAACGTTGTTCACGCGGGCGATGCGGCGGCTGCCGCTCAGCGACGCCCGGCGTGCGCGGATCGCGACGCCGCTCGTGTCGGCCCTGCTGCGCGGCGGGGATCCAGTGGAGGCCGAACGGCTGGCCCGGCAGACGCTGGACGCCGCACAGCAGGCGGACGCCGACACGAGACTCAAGCTCGGCACGACGATCATCGACAGCGCGCAGGTGGCCGGGCGGCCGCACGACGCGCTCGAGATGCTCGACCGCCTCGACTCCGAGCCGGACTGGACGCCACAGCAACGCCTGCGGCTCCTCGTGCTGCGCGGCATGGTCCACCTCGCGTTCTCCGACCGCCGCGACGGTGTGCCGGAGCTGGCCGAGGAGGCGCTGGCCCAGGCCCAGCGGCTCGCGGACCCGTGGGCCGCGGCGACGGCGTGCCACACGCTGGCGATGGCGGGGTACAACCGGGGCCGGGTCGAGGACATGCTCCGCCATAGCGACGAGGGGCTCGCGCTGGTCGTGGACGACCCGGAGCTGCTCGACGTGTACATGTCGCTGCTGGCGGACCGCTCGCTGGCGCTGCTGACCCTGTGCCGGTGGGACGAGGCGCGGTCGACGACCGTGCGCCTGCGCGCTCTCGCCGAACGCACGGGCAACGAGCGCAGGCTCCAGCAGTGCGTGGTCAGCGACGTGATGCGCCTGTTCGACAGCGGCGGCTGGACCGACATGCTGTCCGAAGTGGCCGCCGCGACCCCCGAACCGGCCTACTCGGCCTGCTTCGAGCGCGCGGCGGTGGCCGCGCTGCACCGCGACGACGTCCGCGCCGCCGAGCAGTACCTGGAGGCCGTGGACGAGATCCTGGGCAAGGCCCGCTGGACGTCGACGCAGGGCAGCAACCGGACCGAGTGGACGGTCATCGTGCGGTCCTTCGTGCTGGAGCACTCCGGTGACCGGGACGCGGCGGTCGACCTGGTCCTGGCCGCCGTCGAGGGCGGCCTGTGGCAGACGGCCTACATGCCGACGGCACACGGGGTGCGGCTCGCCCTGGAGTGCGGCCGGCGCGCCGACGCGGAGAAGCTGGCGGCGTTCGGCATGGGGCACGCGGCCGAGAGCGTGCGGTCCATGCTGGTACCCCACTGCCGCGGGCTGTTGGACAACGATCCCGAGCTGCTCGCGTCCGTGGCGGAGGCGTACGCCGAACGCGGCCTGGTGCCGTGTGCCGCGGAGGCCTGGGAGTCCGCGGGCCTGGCCTGGGCCGCACGGGGTGAGCAGAAGCAGGCCCGGCGGGCGATGGCCGTGGCGCTGGAGGGATACGAGTCGCTCGGCGCCGTGTGGGATCTGCAACGCGTGCGCGCGGCGTTCCGCGAACACGGCCTGCGTACCGGCGCACGGGAGCCGCGCAACCGCCCGGCGTCGGGCTGGCAGAGCCTGACCGCCACCGAGACGAGGGTCGCGCACCTGGTGGCCGAGGGGCGGTCGAACCGGATGATCGCCGAGCAGCTGTTCCTGTCCCGGCGCACCGTCGACACCCACGTGTCGCACATCCTGGCCAAGCTCGGCCTGCGCAGCCGGGTCGACGTGGCGAAGCTGGCGGTCGCCGAACATCGGTAATCTCACCGATGTTGTGCCTCGCATGGCAGGGGACCGTGTCCGCGTGAACCTCACCGCGGCCGAGCTCCTCGCCCACCTCGCGGGCCAGGTGCCCGACGACCTGCTGGAGCGAGCCCGCGACCGGCTCGCCGACGGTGACCTGGCCGAGGTGGGCAGACTGGTCCGGTTCAGCCGGGCCGCGTTCGGCTGCACCGTGCCGCCCGACTGCTACGACGTCGCTCTGACCCTGTTCGCCGCCGCCGGGGCGCCCGCGGAGGACGTCGCGATGCTCGTCTTTCCTCGCACGCCGGTGCCGCCTTACTCGTTCGTCGACGGGCCGCTGGATCTGGTGGCCGATCCCGAGTTGGCCGATGCGTGGTGTGATTCGCTTGACCGGGCCGTGGTTACGCTGGCCGGGGACGTGCCGGGATTGCGCGGAGTGTGGCGGACCTGGCGCGTTCCGCTCGGGCTCGACGAGTGGCGCACCAAGCTCTACCTGGCGGAGACGGTGGCGGATCCGATGGCCGCGTGGCGGCGGTTGCGCGCGGTCGTCGGGGGTGACGCGCTGCTCGAGGTGCTGCGCGCCGGGGTACGCGTGCCCGAGTACCACTACCGGGCTCGGATGGGTGCCGCGTTGCTGTGGACCGATGGTGTTCGTGACGTGCCGCTGATTGCGCCGCCGCTCTCGGCGTTGTGTTCGGCTGAGCAGGTGGATGGGCTCGTGCGGACGCTGCTGCGGCGGTTTCTGGAGTCCGGAGTGGATCTGCCGGACGGGTGGCGGACCGACGGGATGTGGGTGTGGCCTGCCGGGTACGCCGGATACCTGGTGCGGCACGGGGTGGCGCCGCACGGTCCGCTGCTCGACCACGCGCGGTCGCGCGGGTTCGAGGTGGGGAAGATCGACAGTGTGGCCGAGTACCGGGCGCTGGCGGCGGTGGTGCGCTCGGCCGGAGAGAAGTAGCCGGGCCGCGGCGCGGTCAGCTCCCTGCGCAGCGCGGCACCGCGCCGCTCACGGCGCGTGGTGCGCTCAGCCGGCCAGCTCTAACTGGTCCTCGGGGCGCAGCGCGGCCAGTTCCCGGCGCAGCGCGCACAACGCACCGCTCGCCCGTGACTTCACGGTGCCGAGCGGGATACCGAGCACCTCGGCCACCTCGGGATGCGTGCGCTGCATGATGAAGATCTCGGCGATCACCTCACGCTGCCGCGGCGTCAGGTTACGGATCGCCTGCCGCAACGAGAGCGCGTCGGTGGACCGCTGGATGTCGGTGCCGGGCAGCGGAATCCCGGTGAGCTCACCGTCGCCGGTCTCACGCGGGTGTCTGGCCCGGTGGCGCAGCGCGTCGATGAGGAGGTTGCGCGCGACGGTCATCAGCCACGCCCGGTACGCCTCCGGCTTGTTCTTCACCACGGCCGGATTGCGCCAGGCACGCAGGAAGGTCTCCTGCACGATGTCCTCTGCCAGGTGCGAGTCGACGATCGCACGGCGGCGCAGGTACGACAGCAGCGCTTGCCCGTGCATGCGGTAGAGCTCGGCCACAGTGCCGTTGTCCAGGTTCATGGCCCCATAGGTTCGGGCCGGTCGCGAGACGAAACATCGGTAACAACACGGATGTTCGGTAAGCGGGCGCGCGAGACGGTTCCTGGTGTCAGCCGACCGCGAGGAGCCACCACATGAAGAAGTTCTGCGTCATCGGCGCGGGCGTGAGCGGACTGACCGCCGCTCGCGAACTGGAGCGCACCGGGCACGACGTCGTCGTGCTGGAGGCGGCCGACACGATCGCGGGCAAGTGCGGCTCGGTGGACATCGACGGCCACGCCTACGACCTCGGTGGGCACCTGTGCACGACGGCGTACGTCAACCTCGCCGAGCTGGTCACCGAACTGGCCCTGGAGACCGAGCCGATCACGCCGTACCGCGTGTTCGATGCCGAGACCGGCGAGTCCGAACCGCCCGGCTCGGTGCGCCAGGACGTTTTCCAGCGCTACGCCCGGCTGCGGG
Source organism: Lentzea sp. NBRC 105346 (assembly GCF_030269605.1). GTDB lineage: Bacteria > Actinomycetota > Actinomycetes > Mycobacteriales > Pseudonocardiaceae > Lentzea. The sequence goes on along the minus strand of NZ_BSTQ01000002.1, from coordinate 620,670 downwards.
CCGCGCGGTTCCCGCGCATCGGCGAACCCGGTCTGGCGCATTCGGCGCGTGAGCTCGCCGCGCCGATCTCGGAGTGGCTCGCCGACCACGCCCTGTTCGGGCTCGCCGAGTCACTGGGCACCGGGTACACGGCGGCCGGATACGGGTTGCTCGGCCAGGACATTCCCGCGCTGTACTTCGTGAAGTACGCGGAGCTGACCGGGCTGCTGTCGAGCACGCCGGAGCTGCTCGGGCACGCGGGCGCGTTCACCGTCAAAGGCGGCTTCGGCACGCTGTGGCAGCGCGTCGCCGACGAGCTGCGCGACGTGCGGCTCGGGGTGCGAGTCGAGCGGATCGTGCGTACCGGCAACGAGGTGCGCGTGTGGGTCGACGGCACCGAGCTGCGGTTCGACGGGCTCGTGCTGACCGTGCCGATCGATCAGGTCCTGCCCGCGCTCGACGCCACCGAGGCGGAGCTCGAGCTCGCGGCACAGGTGCGCTACCTCGACTACCGCACGACGATCACGACCGCGACCGGGCTGCCGCGGTCCGCGTTCTCGTTGGTGCGAGGGCATTCCGGACAGTGCGTGTCATTCCACCACCGCTACCCGGAGACCGACGTCTACACCTGCTACTCCTACGGTCCCGGCGAGGACTTCGCGGAGATGGGCGGCCGCGTGGAGGCCACGCATCTGCAGCGGCAGTGGCGGTTCATGCCGCACTTCGGCAGCGAGGCGCTGGCGTCCGGGGTGCTGGACCGGCTGGAGGCCATGCAGGGCGAGCGGTGCACGTACCACGTCGGCAGCCTGCCCGCGTTCGAGCTCGTCGAGTGCAACATCGCCTACGTCCGGGCGTTGTTCGGCAGGCAGACCGCAAGAGAGATCCGCCGCTGGCTCGTGAGACAGATCGCCGAGGCGCTGCGCGTGCCGGAGGACTGGATCCGCTCCGACGCGCCGCTGGCGTCGTTCGGGCTCGAGTCGCTGGCGGTGGCCGGGGTGCAGGCCGCGCTGTCGGACTGGCTGGGGTTCCGCGTGCCGCACACGCTGTTCCTCGAACTGCCCACAGTGGACGCGATCGCCGAACATCTGGCGGCGCAGAAGGACGTCGAACCTCCGCGGCAGCAGCCATCGCTGACCCTGCCGTTGACGCCGCCGCGGCCGTTCTTCTGCATCGGCGGCGCGGTCGGCGCGGCCCACTACCTCCTGCCGCTGGCCCGTGCGCTCGGGCAGGCGCAACCGTTCTACGGTCTGCAGGGACCGGGTTTCGACGGCACCGAGGAACCGGTGGACGACGTGCCCACCTTGGCGCAGCGCTACATCGACGAGATCAAGCTGACCCAGCCGTACGGGCCGTACATCATCGGCGGGCACTCGTTCGGCGGCGTCGTGGCCTACGAGGTCGGCAGGCAGCTGCGCGAACGCGGCGAGCAGGTCGACCGGGTGATCATGATCGACGCCTATCCCGCGGTGCCCGGCCAGAGCGAGCCGCCGTGGGACGAGGAAGCCGTGATCGACGAGCTGTGGACGATCCGGCAGCACGCGTTCCGCGACCAGGGCGCGCCCCGCCGCCGCGTCGACCAGACGCTCACCCCCGCCGAACGACGGGAGCAGCTCGGCCGGTTCCTCGGCGCGAGCGGCACCCTGCCGGTGGAGTACCACATCGCCAACATCATGGGGGTCTACCAGGCGCAGGTGGAGGCGATCGTGCGGTACGAGCCGCCACGCAGCGACCTGCGCGTCACGTTGATCAAGGCGGCCGGCGGCTTTCCCCAGGTGCTCAAGGGAGAGCGCCACATCGAGCTCTTCCTCGATGACGCCGCCAACGGCTGGGAGCACGTCGGTGTCGGTGAGCTGGAGGTCATCGAGGTCCCCGGCGACCACTTCAACGCACTGGTGCCGCCCGCGCTCACGTCGCTCGCCGACGCACTGCGCACCACGTTGCAGAAGATCCCCGCGCCGCCGCCCCCGCCGCAGCTCAACGTCGAGGCGTCGATCCACATCAACCCGATGAACCCGGACTTCCTCGCCGACCCGTACCCCTTCTACCACCTGCTGCGCGACCTGGCGCCCGTCTACTACGACGAGGCGCTGGAGGGCTGGGTGCTCACCCGGCACGCCGAGGTCACCGAGGTGCTGCGCAAGCCGACGGTGATCCGTCCGACGACCGGCACCCTGCTGGCGCGGCTGCCCGCGGACGTGCGCGAGTCGATGAACCCGTTCGTCGCGCGGCTGGACTCGTCGCTGCCGTTCACCAACCGGCCGGTGCACACGCGCCTGCGCCAGCTGATGAACCGCAGCTTCACCCCGCGTGCCATCCAGGGCTGGCGCGACCGCATCCAGTCCACAGTGAACGAGCTGCTCGACGACTTCGAACGCGCGGGCGGCGGCGACTTCCTGACCGGCTTCGCGTATCCGTTGCCCGCCAGGGTGATCGTGGACTTCGTCGGCCTGCCGCGCGAGGACCTGCCGCGGCTGAGCCGCTGGGCCACCGACGTGATGGCCGTGCTCGGACCCGGTCAGTTCGGCGCCGACCCGATCGAGGTCGCCGGGCTGTCGTCCGCCGCGATGGACTCGCTGGTCGCCTACCTGTACGACCTGATCGACGAACGGCGGGCGAAGCCCGGTGACGACCTGCTGTCCGGCCTGCTCGGCGTGGAGGAGGGTGACCTCTTCGGTGCCCGCGGCACGTGGACCGGCGACGACGAGCTGATCAACAACGTCGTCGCGCTGGTCAACGCGGGCCTGGAGACCACGGCGAACTACCTGGGCAACGGCCTGCTGGCACTGCTGCGCAACCCAGGCCAGTTCGCGTTGCTGCGCGAGGACCCGTCGGTCGCCGAGACCGCGGCCGACGAGCTGCTGCGCTACGACAGCCCGGCGGCCATCATCTCCGCGCAGCTCGCCACCGAGGACTTCACCCTGGCCGGTCGCCGGATCAAGGCGGGTGACCTGCTGTTCCCGGTGCTGGCGGCCGCGAACCGCGACCCGGCGCAGTACGCCGACCCGGACGTGCTGGACCTGCGCCGATCCTCGGCGGTCACGCACCTGACGTTCGGCTCGGGCATCCACTACTGCATCGGGGCCGCGCTCGGGCGGCTCGAGGGGCAGATCGCGTTCGGCACGATCGCCCGGCGGTTCCCGGGGTTGCGGCTGAACCCCGGCAAGCCGGCGCCGGTATACCGACAGGATCCCGCGTTGCGCGGCCTGGAGTCGCTGCACCTGCTGGTCTGAAGTCGGTAGGGCTACCGATGTTTTCGTAACGCCCCCGGACGACAGTTGGGTGCATCAACGCCGCAAGATCGGAGTGGGCTGATGACCGTGCTGGACGAACGCGAACGGCTTGCCCGCGACCTGCACGACTCCGTGTGCCAGTCGCTGTTCTCGATGGCGATGCACACCCGCGCACTCGAGCTGGCGGCGGCGCGGGAGGGCTGTTCCCCCGACGGCCCGCTCGGCACCGGGATCGCGCTGCTGCGCGACCTCGCCCAGGAGGTGCACGCCGAGATGCGGTCGGTGCTGTTCCAGCTGCGGCCCGACGGACTGCGCCGGGCCGGGCTGGTGGCGGCGATCCGCGAGCACGCCGAGGCCGTCGCCAGGCGCGGCGGCCCGGCCGTGCGGGTGATCGAACCGCAGGCCCCGCTCGACCTCGACGATTCCACCGAGGACGAGCTGTTCCGGGTGGTGCGGGAGGCCGTGCACAACTGCGTGAAGCACGCTTCGGCGCGGTCCGTGGAAGTCCGGTTCGGAGCTCAGCCGGGGACTCTCGTGGTCGAGGTCGCCGACGACGGCTGTGGTTTCAGCGGGACCGAGGGGATGGGACTTTCGTCGATGCGCGACCGGCTGGCGCGGCTCGGCGGCACCCTGGTGATCATCAGCTCGCCCGCCGGTTCGGTGGTGCGGGCGGTCCTGCCTACCTGAACGGGACGGTGTCGTCGCCGGCCACGTGCCGGCCGGGCTTCGGCCGCTTGCCCCGGAACATGACGAGCACCGTGGCGATCATGGCGAGCGCCGCCAGACCCGCGGCCGTGACGCGCGCGTTGGGGTTGTCCAGCACCAGCGTCGAGATCGTCAGCGCGAGCACGAACGCCGAGAGCGGCCCGACGACGGCCAGGTCCGACCGCGGCTCGGGAGCCGCCGGCCGGTCGTCCTCACGCAGGCGCGTGACGCGGTGCGGCCGCTCGAAACGGACGGTGGGCCCGTCGGGTGGAACAAGGTGAGGAGCAGTCACGCACGTTCTTCCGTGAGATCGGGATCCGGGGCTGTCAAGGCAGATCACCACATCAGGGGACCTGAACCGACGTCGGCCATGGTGCCCGACACGGCCGCGTCGGCGCAAACCAACCCATCCGGCGCGGGTGGCGTCGCGGGGCACGGCTCTGTGTTCCACTGTGCCATCGCGCTGAGGAGGTCCCCCCATGTGCCGGTGGCTCGCCTACTCCGGTTCCCCGGTCCGGCTGGTCGAGTTGCTCTACAAGCCGGAGCATTCGCTCGTCATGCAGAGCAAGCACGCCCGCATGGGCGTGGACACGGTCAACGGCGACGGGTTCGGCCTCGGCTGGTACGGCACCAACGAGATCCCAGGCCTGTTCCTCAGCACCGAGCCGGCGTGGAACGACCGCAACCTGCGCGAGCTGTCCGCGCAGATCACGGCCGACCGGGTCTTCGCGCACATCCGCGCGTCCACCGGGTCCGCGGTGCAGCGGACCAACTGCCACCCGTTCCGCTACCGCAACTGGTTGTGGATGCACAACGGCCTGATCGCCAAGTTCCCCCTGGTACGCCGCGAGCTGGCGCTGGCCGTCGACCCCTCGCTGTACACGCTGATCGAGGGGTCGACGGACTCCGAGATCCTGTTCTTCCTCGCCGTGGGCTTCGGCCTCACCGAGGACCCGCCCGCCGCGGTCGCGCGCGCCGTCGGGTTCGTCGAGGAGGTCGGGCGCCGCAACGGGGTGCAGTTCCCGATCCAGATGACCGTCGCGACGACCGACGGCGCCACCACGTGGGCGTTCCGGTACTCGAGCCGGGGGAAGTCGCGGAGCCTGTTCCACAGCACCGACGTCTCGACGCTGCGGCGGCAGTATCCGGACAACCCCCAGCTGCACGACCTCTCGGACGACTCGCGGCTCGTCGTGTCCGAACCGCTCGGCGACCTGCGCGGCGCCTGGGAAGAGGTGCCCGAGTCGACGTGCGTCGTCGTGCACGGCGGTCTGCAGGAGCTGCGCCCGTTCGCTCCCGCTGCTTAGAGCTCACGGTGGTGGTGCGCGGCGAAAGTGACGTTTGGGGACATAGTTGTCCGTGAACGTCACGTTCGCTCCGCTTCAAGACCCAACTCGCGTGAGCGCCGGCGGCATGCCGACTCGCACGGCCTACTTAGAGCACATCTCGCAGCCGTCGCGCGAACGCCTCCGGGTCGCCGACGAACCCGATGTGGTCGCCGGGGAACCGGGTGGGCTCGATCCCCAGCCGGTCCGCGAGCGCTTGCGACGTCCGTTCACACAGCTGACCGCCGGACTCCTCACCGATACCGACGATGACGCGCGCCTTGCGCAGCGCGTCGAGGTCGGGCTCCCAGAAGGCGGTCGGGATGAACATGTGCGCGTGCTGGAAGTCGGCGTCCGCGATCGCCTGCTCGTCGCGGTCCCCGGCGAAGATCTGCTCGACGACCTCGTCGGGCAGGTGGATGTTCGCCAGCGCCAGGAACTTCTTGCCCGCGCCGAACGCGTCGCCGGACAGGTGGGTGGCGATGATGTCCTCGCTTTGTGCCCGCAGCTCCGCTCGGTCGTCGAGCAGCGAGCTCAACGGCGGTTCGTGCGCGATCGCGGTGTGCACCAGGTCGGGCCGCTGCTGCACGAGCGCGAGCGTGCTGACCGCGCCGCCGCTGGAGCCGAGCACCACGGCGGGGCCCGCGTCGACGTGCGTGATCAGCCGGGCCAGGTCGTCGGCGCGCAGCTCCGGCGTCGAGTCCCGGTCGCGGTCGTCGACGATGCTGCGGTTGATGCCGCGCGGGTCGGTGGTGAGCACTGTGTGGTCGGTTGCGAGCACGTCCGCGAGCGGCTCGAACGACTGGGCGTCCATCGGCGCGCCGACCAGCACGATCAGCGGCCCGGAGCCCCTGACCTCGTAGTACAGCTTCGCGTCGGGAGTCTGGTGGTACATGTGTTCCTCCTTGGTCTTACTCCTGTGACTCCCGGCGTCGGGCAGAATCGTCGCTCGTGAGCGAAGATCTCGCGCTGGCCCGGTCGGGCGACTCCGCGGCGTTCAGCCGGCTGGTCGCGCCGCTGCGCCCGGAGCTGCACGCCTACTGCTACCGCGTGCTCGGCTCCAGCCACGACGCGGACGACGCCCTGCAGGACGGGCTGCTGCGGGCGTGGCGCGGCATCGCGCGGTTCGAGGGCCGTAGCTCACTGCGCGCGTGGCTCTACACCGTAGTCACCCGCACCTGCCTGGACACCGTTCGCGGGCGCCGGGTGCTGCCGATGGACCTCGACGACGACGCTGAAGTTGCGTGGCTGGGCCCGTACCCCACCTCGCCGTCCGACAGTTACGAGCAGCGCGAGTCGGTGGAACTGGCGTTCGTCGCCGCGCTGCAGCACCTGCCGCCGAACCAGCGCGCGGCCCTGGTGTTGTTCGAGGTGCTGGGTTTCTCCGCCGCCGAGATCGCGTCCGTCATGGACACCTCCACGACGTCGGTCAACTCGGCGATCGCCCGTGCCCGCAAGGTGATCGCTGCCAAGGTGCCCTCGGTGTCGCAGCAGCAGACGTTGCGCAAGATCGACGACGCCCGGCTGCGGGAGGTGGTGTCCGGGTACGCCTCCGCGCTGGAACGCGGGGACGCCTCCGCGCTCATGGCCCTGCTGGCGTCGGACGTGACGTGGTCGATGCCGCCGTTGCCGGAGTGGTACTCCGGGCTGGACGCCGCGATGGACTTCGCGGTGCGCGTGCCCCTGACGTCGTGCGGGGCGTGGCGGCATCGGTTCGTCTCGGCCAACGGGCAGCCCGCGGTGGCCGCCTATCTGCGGCGGGACGGGGCCGAGGAGTACCTGGCCTGGTCGATCAACGTGCTGACCCTGCGGGACGACCGGATCTGCGAGATCACGTCGTTCATCGGCGAGGAGCACTTCACCCTGCTGGGGCTGCCGGGGGCGCTCTAGCGAACGTTGCGTTCAGGGGCATCTATGTCCCCGAACGTCACGTTCGCTAGCCGGGGATTCAGATCCCCTATGTCCACCGATCGTTGGATTGCTCAACTGTTGAACAATCTTACCCTTGGATTGTTGAACAATCCGGCGTGGAGGTGGCGCGATGACGGACCTGGTCTGGTACGTGAGCTACGGGTCGAACATGCACGCGGAGAGGTTCGCCTGCTACCTGGCGGGCGGCACCCCGGACGGCGCCAACCGCTGCTATCCGGGATGCCGCGACACCCAGGCGCCGAGGCGGACGGAGGGCGTCGAGGTGGACGGCGGGGTCTACTTCGCCACCGAGTCCCCGGTGTGGTTCGGCGGACGTGCCTTCTTCGACCGCGACCTGCCGGGCACCGCCTACATGCGCGCGTACCTGATCACCAGCCGGCAGTTCTCGGACGTCTGCGAACAGGAGATGTACCGGGAACCGGGCGCGGACCTCGACCTGAGCGAGGTGCTGGCGACCGGCCGGGCCAGGCTCGGCGACGGCCGGTACGAGACGCTGCTCCACCTCGGCACCCGCGACGGCCACCCGATGCTGACCTTCACGGCACCGTCGAGGTTCGAGCCGCTCGTCCCGCCGTCGAAGCCGTACCTGCGGATGCTGGGCCTGGGCCTGATGGACGCCCACGGCTGGAGCAGGCGGCGGGCCGCGGAGTACCTGAGCGGCCTCCACGGCGTCACTCATGAGCGCGATGAGATCGAGTCAGTCCTCGACGACGTACCCGTCGTACGGCCGGCATCCGCGCGACCGGCGCAGGTCGGTGGCGACGAAAGTCCGTTGCAGCCAACGGTCCCGCCCGTCGTAGCGCGGGGTGAACTCGCTGCGCCCGTGCACGGTCACGCGGTTGTCGACGATGGCCAGGTCGCCGGGGACGAGGCGCACGGTCCGCACGGCGAGGGTCAGGTGTTCCTGTAGCGACGCCAGGGCGGACGCCGCCCGCGCGGTGAGCGGTGCGGTCGCGGAGAGGTCGACCCGCAGGTCGGGGTCGTCCCAGGAACCCGTCAGCACCGGGTGCGGCGCCGTGGAGTCGCCGCCGCCGAACGACGGGGGCGGGTCGGTGCGGAACTCGGCGCTGAACAGCACTTCCTTGGTGTCGCACGGAAGTGAGACCTCGCGGATGCACGCGGTGCGCAGCTCTGCCTGGCGGTCGTGGTCGGGGCGCAGGCACAGCAGCGCGACGTAGTCCGGGCGGTACGGGTGGAAGGCGTTCTCGGTGTGGAAGGACAGCATGACCGAGCCGGCGTTGCCCTGGAAGTTCTCCTTGCCCGGCACGGGAACCACGTCCTGCACGAGCGCGCCGGACTTCTCCCGCCGGTACGCGATCGGGTCGCCGAGACCGCACGCGAGCAGCATGAGCACGGCCGCCGGGGTGGTGGCGACGCGCTGGACCGAGCCGTCGACGGTCGGTGTGCGGGGCAGTGCTGTCTCGTCGACGGGCAGCCCGCGCAGCAGCAACGCGCCGCGCGGGCCGGAGTGCCTGCGGAAGCGGCGCACCGCCCGGCGCAGGGACGACGGCAGGTCGTCCCACGCCTCGCGGGCGGTGTCCACCCACGCGGCCGAGTCGATGGTGCCCGCGCACAGTTCGTGGGCGACCTTCTCGACGGAGATCGCGTCGGTGAGGGTCAGGACCTCGTCGAAGGACGTCATCGTGAGCATGTCGCTCCTAAAAGGACGGCGCCGATGCGGGCGAGTGGTTCGGGGCGGGTCATGTGGTGGTGCGACGCGTCGATCGCGTGCGAGTGGATTTCGCCGGTGACGTGGTGGCGCCAGGCGTCCGAACGCGTGGATCCCCTGGCGGTGAACAGCTGGATGTCGCCGTCGAACAGGCCGGGGGTGTGGTGCTGGGCGAGCCGGCTGCTCCGCTGGTACGTGGCGACGAACGCGGCGACGTCGGATTCCTCGACCTCCCAGGGGAATCCGCCATGTTCGCGCAGCAAAGCCGTTGCCGTGGTGACGTCCGTGGCGGCGGGTACGCCGACCGCTTCCAGCAGGGCCTCCAGCACACCCTCGGGTGGAGTCTCCTCGAACGGCCCGTCGTGCGGATACGAGTCGAGCAGCGCCACCAGCGCCACCTCCTTGCCGCGGCGCTGCAGCTCGACGGCGATGCCGTGGGCCAGCAGGCCACCGTACGACCAGCCCAGCAGCTGGTACGGGCCGGTGGGCTGGATCCGCTGGATGTGGTGGAGGTACATGAGTACGTCGTCCTCGACGCTCGACGGAACCGCGGCGGGATCGGACAACCCGGCGGCCTGCAGGCCGTAGACGGGCTGGTCGAGATCGAGGTGCCGGAGCAGACCGGCGTAGCTCCAGCTCATCCCGCCCGCCGGGGGCAGGCAGAACAGCGGCGGGCGGTTGCCCTGCACCCGCAGCGGCTGGACGACGGCGAGCGCGTCGTCCCGGCCGCCCGTGCCCAGGAACCCGACCAGCCCGGCGACGGTCGGCGTGGCGAAGAGCGACCTGATCGACACCTCGGTGCCGAGCTCGTCGCGGATGCGGCTGAGCAGGCCCATGGCGAGCAGGGAATGCCCGCCCAGGTCGAAGAAGTCGTCGTCGATGGTGACCGACGGCCGTCCCAGCGTCTCCGCGAACAACCGGCACAGCTCGTGCTCCTGCGGCGTGCGGGGCTCCCGGCCGGTGGACGCGTACTCCGGCGCGGGCAGCGCGCGACGATCGAGCTTTCCGTTCGGGGTCAACGGGAACGCGTCCAGCGAGACGATCGCGGCGGGCACCATGTGGCCCGGCAACGAGGCGGCCAGGCGCTCCCGCAGCCCTTCGGTCTCGCCGACCACGTACGCGACGAGCCGGTCGTCGCGCACGATCACCGCGGCCTGTCCCGGGATCGCCGCCTCGATCTCACCCGGTTCGATCCGGAAGCCGCGGATCTTGACCTGGTCGTCGGCGCGGCCGACGAAATGCAGCTGTCCGGCAGTGTCCCACCGCGCCAGGTCACCGGTGCGGTACATCCGGCCCGGTTCGAACGGGCACGCCACGAACCGTTGCGCGGTCAGGCCCGGCCGCGCGAGATAGCCCCGTGCGAGCTGGGCGCCCGACACGTACAGCTCGCCGGTCACACCGGGTGGCAGCAGCCGCAATGCCGAGTCCAGCACGTACACGCCGGTGTTCGCCAGCGGCCGGCCGATCGGGGGCGGCACTGCCTCCGTCAGCGGCGCGCTGATCGTCGCGCACACGGTCGTCTCGGTGGGGCCGTAGGCGTTGAACAACGTGCGGCCCTGCGACCACTTGCCCACCAGCTCAGCGGAACTCGCCTCGCCCGCGACGACCAGCGTGGTGACCGACGGCAGGTCGTCCGGGGACATCACGGCCAGCGCGGCCGGCGGGAGCGTCGCGTGCGTGATCTCCTGGCGCGCGGCCAGTTCCGCCAGCGGAGCGCCCGGTAGCACCTGGTCCGCAGGGGCGACGACGAGGGTCGCACCGGTCAGCAACGTCATGGCCAGTTCCCAGATCGACGCGTCGAAGCTCGCCGACGCGAACCGCAGCACGCGGCTGTCCGGCCGGACACCCAGCGTCGTGGCCTGCGCCCGCGCGAGGTTCGTCAGGCCGGCATGCGACACCACGACACCCTTGGGCCGGCCGGTGGATCCGGACGTGTAGATCACGTATGCCGGATGTGACGGGCACAGGGTGGTCACCGGAGGAGCGACCGGCCCGGAGAGCTCCGGCAGCTCGGTCAGCAACACCCGCGGCGCCGCGTCCTGCAGCAGGAAGTCGATGCGTTCCCGCGGGTAGTCCGGGTCGATCGGCAGGTAGGCGGCGCCGGCGAACGCGATCGCCAGCTGGGCGACGACGGCGTCGGCCGACCGCGGCAGCATGACGGCGACGATCCGCTCCGGACCCGCACCCCGCGCGATCAGCCAGTGCGCCAACCGGTTCGCCCGGTCATACAGGTCCTGATAGGACAGTCGGGCGTTGCCGCAGATCACCGCGGTCGCGTCCGGGGTGCGGGCGACCTGGGCCCGGAACAACGCCGGGAGCGTGGCAGGCGGCCCGGCGCACACCGGTCCGCGGCCGTGGGCGAGCAGGCTCTGCCGTTCATCGGTAGTGAGGACGTCGATGTGGCCGATGGGCCGGTCCGGGTGCGCGGTCACCGCGGTGAGCACGCGGACGAGCCGGTCGAGAATCGACCGCGCGGTGCCCTGGTCGAACAGGTCGGTGCGGTACTGCAGGTCCAGCGACGTGCCGTCGAGGGTGAAGGTCAGGTCGAACTTGGTGGTGTCCAGCCGCACCGGCTCGCAGGACCCGACCTCGACACCGGGCAGGTCCAGCGCGCCGTCGGCGTAGTTCTGCACCACCAGCATGACCTGGAACAGCGGATGTCTGGCCAGCGAACGCCTCGGGTTGAGCAGCTCCACCAGCCGGTCGAACGGCAGGTCCTGGTTGGCGTGCGCGGAAAGATGCGTCTCCCGCACCCCGGCGAGCAGGTCGCGGAACGCCGGGTCGCCCGCGGTGTTCGTGCGCAGCACCAGGGTGTTGACGAAGAACCCGACCAGGTCGTCGAGCGTCGAGTCGGTGCGCCCGGCGACCGGGCTGCCGATCGGGATGTCCGTCCCCGCGCCCAGCCGCGTCAACAGGGTGGCCAGCGCCGCGTGCATGATCATGAACTCGGTGGTGCCGGTGCCGCGGGCGAGCGCGGCCAGCTTCTTGCGCAGCTCCTGGGGAAGCTCGGTGGTGACCGTCGCGCCGTGATGGGTGGCGACGGCCGGTCGTGGCCGGTCGGTGGGCAGCGCCAGCTCGTCCGGGAGGTCGGCGAGCTGGGCCCGCCAGTACTGGATCTGCTGCGACAGCAGGCTTTCCGGGTCGTTCTCGTCACCGAGGACGTCGCGTTGCCACAGGCTGTAGTCCGCGTACTGGACGGGCAGCGACTCCCACTCGGGGGCGGTGCCGCCGAGCCGGGCGGTGTAGGCCTGGGACAGGTCGCGGGCCAGCGGTGCGAGCGACCAGCCGTCACCCGCGATGTGGTGCACCAGCAGCAGGAGCGCGAACTCGTCGTCGCCCAGCGCGAACAACGTCGCCCGGATCGGCAGCTCCTCGGCGAGGTCGAACCCTGCCGCGGCGATCTTGGCCACGACGCGGTCCAGCTCGTGGCTCGAAACGTCCATAGTGGACAGGACTGGACTGGCGGGCACGACGAGCTGGTACGGCCGGCCGTCCTCTTCCCGGTACAGCGTGCGCAGGCTCTCGTGCCGCCCCACCACGTCGGCCAGCGCGGCCTGCAGCGCGTCCGCGTCGATCGGCCCGGACAGCCGCAGGAAGATCGGCATGTTGTACGTGGACTCGTTGGTCTCGAACCGCTTGAGGAACCACAGGCGTTGCTGGGCGAACGACAGCGGAACCCGTTCGGGCCGCTCGACCGGCACCAGCGTCGGCCGGGCGATCGTGGTCTCGTCCAGCAGCGCGAAGAGCCGGCTGACCGTCGGGTGCTCGAACACCGCGCGGATGGGCAGTTCGGCCTGCATCACCGTGCGGATGCGGCTCACCAGCTTGGTCGCGATCAGCGAATGACCGCCCAGGGCGAAGAAGTCGTCGTCGATCCCGACCTCGTCCAACCCCAGCGCCTCGGCGAACAGCTGCGCCAGGATCTGTTCCCGCGGCGAGCGCGGCGCGCGGCCGCTGACCGTGACGCCCGGCGCGGGCAGGGCGTCCTTGTCCAGCTTCGCGTTGCGCGTCAACGGCAGCTCGTCCAGCTCGACGAACGCCGACGGCACCATGTACTCGGGTAGCCGGTCCGTCACAAAGTCCTTCAGCAGCAACGGATCCAACGCCTCGCCGAGCACGACGTAGGCGATCAGCCGGTCGTCGCGCACGATCACGACGGCCTGTGCGACCGCAGGGTGCGCCGCCAGCGTCGCCTCGATCTCGCCGAGCTCCACGCGGTAGCCACGGATCTTGACCTGGTGGTCGACGCGGCCCGCGAACTCCAGCTCGCCGGACACGGTCCACCGCGCCAGGTCACCCGTGCGGTACATGCGTTCACCCGGACCGCCGAACGGGTTGGCGACGAACCGCTCCGCCGTGAGACCGGGCCGGTTCAGGTAGCCGCGGGCGAGCTGGTGTCCCGCGATGTACAGCTCGCCGGTCACGCCGGCGGGCCGCGGGGTGAGCCGGTCGCCCAGCACGAACATGTCGGTGTTCCAGATCGGCAGCCCCAGCGGCAGCACGGACCGCGGGATCTCCGCACCCGGCTCGATCCGGAACTCGCTGCACCCCACGGTGGTCTCGGTGGGCCCGTACTCGTTGACCACCGCGACCGCGGGGTGCAGGCGCCGCCACGCGTCGAGCTGGTCGCCGGGCAGCGGTTCGCCGCCGAGGACGAGCTGACCGGTCGGCGAGCACCGCTCGGGCAACGCGGTCAGCAGCGGCAGGTGGCTGGGCGTCGCCTTGATGAAGCTGTACGCCCCTTCGGCCAGCTCGCCGAGGTGCACGGTGCCGCCGGAGATGAGCGGCGCGTACAGCCCGGTCACGGTGAGGTCGAACGACACCGGGGAGTGCACGAGCGCGCTGTCGCGGACGCCGGGGTACGCCTCCAGGCACCACGCCAGGTAGTTGACGACGTTGTGGTGGGACACCACGACGCCCTTCGGGCGGCCGGTCGACCCGGACGTGTAGATCACGTACGCGGCGGTGTGCGAAGAGAACTCGACGGCTGGGTTCGTGTCCGGACCTCCGGCGCCGGCAACGGAATCCAGCACGAGAACCGGTTGTGCGTCGGCGAGCGTGAACGCGATCCGGTCGGCCGGGTGGTCGGCCTCGATCGGCAGGTACGCCGCGCCCGCCTTGAGCACTGCCAGGCACGCCACGACCAGATCGGCCGACCGCGGCAACCGCAGCGCGACCAGCTGGTCCGGGCCGACACCACGGCCGATCAGGTGGTGCGCCAACCGGTTCGCCCGCCGGTTCAGGTCCTGATAGGACAGTTGGGTATCACCCACGATCAGCGCGATGGCGTCCGGAGTCCGTTCGACCTGTGCCTCGAACAACGCGGGCAGCGTCGAGTCCGGTACCGCGCGGACCGGTCCGCGCGACGCCGCGAGCAGCCGGTCCCGCTCACCGGGCGCGAACAGCTCGACGCCGCGGGCGCTGCGCTCGGGATCGGCGACGAAGGCCGCCAGGACGGCCAGCAGCCGGTGCGCGTGCGCGGTGACGGTCTCGTGGTCGAGCAGCGTGGGCTGGTACCCGAGCTTCAGCCCCAGCCGCTTGTCCGGCATGACGGTGAGGTTGAGCGGGTAGTGGTTGGAGTCGAACCCGTGCGCGTCGGTGACATGGATCCCGGTGATCGCCTCCTCGAGCGCCTCGCTGTCGAGCGGGTAGTTCTCGAACACCATCGTGGTGTCGAACAGCTCGGTCAGGCCGGTGATCCGATGCAGCCGCGCGAGCGGGAAGTGGTGGTGCGGCAGCAGTTCGGACTGCTCCTCCTGCACCCGTCGGAGCAGGGCGGCCACCGAGTCGCCGGGCCGGATCCGCATCCGGACCGGCAGCGTGTTGATGAACAGGCCAAGCATCGTCTCGGCGCCCGCGAGCTGCGCGGGACGCCCGCTCACGGTCGCGCCGAAGACCACGTCGTCGCGCCCGGTGAGGCTCGCGAGCAGCAGACCCCATGCGCACTGCAGAACGGTGTTGAGCGTGACGCCGAGCTTGCGGGCCAGCGCGGTCAGCGCGTCGGTGAGTTCCTCGGACGCCTCGACGATCACCCGTTGCCCGGCGACCGGCACGAGACCCGGCGCGGTGCGGGTGATCCGGGTGGGTTCCTCGAGGCCCGCCAACGACCTCGTCCACGCCGCGCGCGCCAGCTCGTGGTCCTGCCCGGCGAGCCACACCAGGTAGTCGCGGTACGGCGTGACCGCGGGCAGGCTGTTCTTCCGGCCGTACAACGTGAACAGCTCGGTCAACAGCACCGGCATGGACCAGCCGTCGAGCAGGATGTGATGCGCGCTCAACAGGAACCGGTGCCGGTCGGGCGCGAGCCGGACCAGCGTGCCGCGCAGCAGCGGCGGCTCGGAGAGGTCGAGCCGCTGGGTACGGGTCTCCCGCACCACACGCTCCCACTCCGAGTCCGGCTGCCCGGTGAGGTCGATCTCCCGCCACGGCAACGCGACGTGCTCGGCGACGACCTGAACCGGGTCGCCGGCCTCGGTCTGCTCGAACGACACCCGCAGGTTCGCGTGCCGGTCCAGCAACCCCTGCCCGGCGGCCCGCAGCGCGGCCGCGTCCAGCGGTCCTTCGAGCTCAAGAACCATGTGCAGCAGGTAGACGTCCGGCGAGTCCTGGTCGTAGAGGCTGTGGAAGAGCAGGCCCTCCTGCAGCGGCGCGAGCGGCAGCACGTCCGCCATGCCGTGCGGTGAGGTCTCGAACCGGTCGATGTCGCGCTGGGTCACCGCGGTCAGCGGGAAGTCGCTCGGCGTGTGCCCGCCGCCCGGCTGCTCCGCGAGCAGTTCGAGCGCGCGGAACCACCGCTCGGCCAGGTCCCGCGCGGCCGCCTCGGTGAGCACCTCGCCCGCCCAGGTCCAGGTCGCGGACAGCTCACCGTCCACAGTGGAGGCGTTGACCGCGATCACGTGCGGCAGCGGCATCCGCTCGTCGGCGCCATCGGCCAGCACGTCGTCCTCGTCGGCGATGTCCCAGCCGGACATCGAGGAGCCGACCCGGCCGAGGTAGTTGAACCCGATCTGCGGCCGTGGCTGTGCGGCCAGCACCTCGGCCGTGTCCGGGTTGAGGTAGCGCAGCATTCCGTAGCCGATCCCGTTGTCCGGCAACGCCCGGAGCTGTTCCTTGACGTGCTTGAGCACGTTCCCCGGTGCCGTGGCCACGTCCAGCCGCACGGGATAGACGCTGGTGAACCAGCCGACCGTGCGGGACAGGTCGGCACCGGTGCCGATGTCCTCGCGGCCGTGGCCCTCGACCTCCAGCAGCACGTCCGTGGTGCGCCGCCACCCGGCGACCGCCAGCGCCAGTGCGGCGATCAGGACGTCGGTGACGCGGGCGTGGCACGCGGCGGGGACGGTCGTGAGCAGCGGGGTGGTGACCGCGGCGGGCAGGGTGAGCGTCAGGCGCCGCGCGGTGGCCGCCACATCGACCGCCGGGTCGAGCGGCCGGGCGATGAGCGGCGCGTCCTCGTGTTGCCACACCTGGAGTTCCGCGCCGCGCTTGGCGGCCACGGCGACCTGCTGCGCGACCCACGTCCGGAACGACGTGCCGACCGGTTCGAGCTCGGGCACCGCTCCGGCCGCGAGGGCGTCGTGCGCGGCCAGCAGGTCCGGCAGCAGGATCCGCCAGGACACGCCGTCGACCGCGAAGTGGTGCGCGCACAGCAGCAACCGGCCCGGATGCTCGGGCCCGGCGTCGACCCACAGCGCCCGAATCATGGCTCCACCGGCCGGATCCAGAGCCTTCTTGGTCTCTTCGGCGAGCTCCCGATCAAGCCTGGGGACACGCCGGAGCACGTCTTCCGCGCGGACTGCGCCGCGCGGCAACACTTCCAGCCCGTCCTCGGTCGTCCTGGATCGCAGGATGTCGTGGTGGTCGAGCACGGCCTGCAGTGCGCCGACCAGGTGTTCCTTGCGGATACCGGGCGGGACGACGAGCAGCACCGACT
Source organism: Lentzea sp. NBRC 105346 (assembly GCF_030269605.1). Lineage (GTDB taxonomy): Bacteria > Actinomycetota > Actinomycetes > Mycobacteriales > Pseudonocardiaceae > Lentzea. The sequence continues at coordinate 603,897 of NZ_BSTQ01000002.1, read as the reverse complement.
GGTGGAAGTGGTCGGCGGGACCGCCGATGTCGGCCAGCCATCGCATGATCGGCGTGGCGGGCACCGGGCCGATGGGATCGTCCCGCTCGACGAGCACCTCCTGCTCGCGGACCCTGGCGAGCGCGGCCGGGGTCTGGTACGCGAACACGTCCCGTGGTGTGAAGTGCACCCCCGCCTTGCGGGCCCGGCTGACGAGCTGGATCGCCAGGATGCTGTCGCCGCCCAGCGCGAAGAAGCCGTCGCGCGGGGAGACCGCGGGCAGCCCGAGCACGTCGGCGAACAGGCGGCACACCAGCTCCTCGCGTGGAGTTCGCGGCGCCTCGGCGACGATCTCGAACTCCGGTGCGGGCAGCGCGCGCTGGTCCAGCTTTCCGTTGGGGGACAACGGGAAGTCGTCCAGCACGACGATCGCCGACGGCACCAGGTGGACGGGCAGCCGGGCCGCGGCGAAGTCCCGCAGCTCGGTGGGCGCACACGGTTTCGAGGTGACGACGTAGCCGACCAGCCGCCGGTCGCCTGGCCGGTCCTCGCGCACGACCACGGCCGCCCGCTGGACGTGGTCGTGGCCGATGAGGGCGGCCTCGACCTCACCAGGTTCGATGCGGAACCCGCGGATCTTGACCTGGTCGTCGGCGCGGCCCAGGTACTCGAGATCACCGGACGCGTTCCACCGCACGACATCGCCGGTCCGGTACATGCGACCGCGTTCGAACGGGCACGCCACGAACCGTTCCGCGGTCAGCGCCGGCCGGTGCAGATACCCGCGCGCCAGCCCGGAACCCGCGATGTACAGCTCGCCCGGCACGCCGCGCGGCACGAGTTGGAGGTCGCCGTCGAGTACGTAGGTGCGCTTGCCGGGCAGCGGCCCGCCGATCGGCGGCGCGTGGGTGACCGCGTCTTCGCCGTACCACGCGGTGGCGGTCATGCAGGCCTCGGTCGGGCCGTAGGCGTTGGTGATCCTGGTGGCGCCCACCGCGGTCCGGATCATCCGAGCGGTCGGCAGCGTCAGGCCTTCGCCGCCGAAGACCACGTCGTCGGCGGCGATGGTGACCCCGCCGTGCGCCAGCACCCGCGACCACGCCGATGGCAGTGCCAGGATCATGCTGCCCCGCCACCGCCCGCCGGGCAGCTCGGTCAGCGCCAGCAGGTCGCGCACCAGCTCGACCGTGCCGCCGCACGCCAGCGGCGCGAACAGCTCGAACACCGACGGGTCGAAGTTCAGCGACGCCGTTGCGAGAACCTTGCGCAGCCGGTCGGGGCCGAAGTCCTCGACCGCCCACCGCAGCAGGTCCACCACGCTGTCGTGCGTGATCACCACGCCCTTGGGCCGGCCGGTCGAGCCGGAGGTGTAGATGGCGTAGGCGGCGTGTGCGGGCGTCAGCGGGCTGATCCGGTCGGCATCCGTCACGTCGGAGTCGGAATACTCGCCGGTCTCGGCGAGCGCGGTGAGCACGTGCGCTGGAGCGGCGTCGGCGAGCATGTAGTCGATCCGCTCCGCTGGATACTCCGGGTCCAGCGGCAGGTAGGCGCTGCCCGACTTGAGCACGGCGAGCAGCGCGACCAGCAGCTCGGCCGTGCGCGGCAGGCTCACCGCCACGAGCCGGTCCGGTCCCGCGCCGTGCGCGATCAACCACCGCGCCAGCCGGTTCGCCCGCGCGTTGAGCTCCGCATAGGACAGTTCGGCGGCGCCGCACCGCACGGCGACCGCGTGCGGGGTGCGAGCGGCCTGCGCCTCCAGCAGTGCGGGCAGCGTGACGCCCAGCGGGGCGAGCGGACGGCCTGCGGACCAGGTGAGCAGCCCCGCGCGTTCGGCCGGGGTGAGCAGCTCGACGGCACCGAAGGGCACGTCGGGATCCGCGGCGACGGTGTCGAGCAGCCGGACGAGCCGGTCGGCGATCGACCGGACGGTGTCCTGGTCGAACAGGTCGGTGCGGTACTGGACGTCGAGTGCCGTGCCCTCCAGCCGGAACATCAGGTCGAACGGGGTGGTGTTCGCCGGGAGCAGCGGCGCGCCGACGTCCAGGCCGGGCAGCTCCAGCTCCGGCCGCGCGAAGTTCTGCACGACCAGCATGACCTGGAACAGCGGGTGCCTGGTCTGCGAGCGGGCCGGGTTGAGGACGTCGACGAGCCGTTCGAACGGCAGGTCCTGGTGCGCGTATGCGGCCAGGTCGATCTCGCGCACCCTGGTGAGCAGTTCGCGGAACGTGGGGTTGCCCTGAGTGTTGGTGCGCAGCACCAGGGTGTTGACGAAGAAGCCGACGAGGTCGTCGAGCGCTTCGTCGGTGCGCCCGGCGATCGGGGTGCCCAATGGGATGTCGGTGCCCGCACCGAGCCGGGTCAGCAGGGCCGACACCGCGGCCTGCACGACCATGAACACGGTCGTGCCGGTGTCTCGGGCCAGCTCGGCGAGCTTCGCGTGCACCTCGACGGTGACGGTCGCGCTCTCGTTGCTGGCTTCGGCGGGCCGCGGGCGGTCGGTGGGCAGCGCGAGCTCGTCGGGGAGGTCGGCGAGCTGGGCGCGCCAGTACCGGATCTGCTGGGACAGCAGGCTTTCCGGGTCGTTCTCGGTGCCGAGGACCTCGCGTTGCCACAGGGTGTAGTCGGCGTACTGGACGGGCAGGGGAGCCCAGTCGGGTGCGGTGCCGTCCCGTCGCGCGGTGTAGGCGTGCGCGAGATCGCGGGCCAGTGGTGCGAGGGACCAGCCGTCGCCCGCGATGTGGTGGACCAGGAGCAGCAGTGCGTGCTCGGCCGGGCCGGTCGCGAACAGGGTGGCCCGGATCGGCAGTTCCGCCGCGAGGTCGAACCCGGTGTTCGCCGCTTCAGCCGCGTCCTTCGCCAGGTCAATGGTGTCCACAAAGGACAGTCGCGGAACGTCGTCGACGATCAGCTGATACGGCTTGCCGTCGACATCGGGGAACAGCGTGCGCAGGCTTTCGTGCCGTCGCACGACGTCGGCGAGCGCCTCCTGTAGTGCGTCGCGGTCGAGTTCGCCGGACAGCCGCACGAACAGCGGCATGTTGTAGGTGGCGTCGTTGTCGAGGCGGTTGAGGAACCACAGGCGTTGCTGCGCGTAGGACAACGGTAGGCGCTCGGGCCGGTTCGCCGGGACCAGCGCCGGGCGAGCGGTGTCCAGGACCAGCTTGGCGAGCCCCTCGACCGTGGGCCGCTCGAAGACCGCGCGCAGCGGCACCTCGACCTTCAGCGTGGTGCGGATCCGGCTGACCAGCCTGGTCGCGAGCAGCGAATGCCCGCCGAGGTCGAAGAAGTCGTCGTCGACGCCGACGTGGTCGATCCCGAGCACTTCGGCGAACAACCGGCAGAGGATCTGCTCCCGTGGCGTGCGAGGTCCCCGGCCGCGCGCGGTGTACTCCGGGTCGGGCAGCGCCTTGCGGTCGAGCTTTCCGTTGCGCGTCAACGGCAGCGCGTCGAGGCGCACGAACGCGGCGGGCACCATGTGGCTCGGCAACCGGTCGGCCAGCCGTTGCCGCAAGCCCTCGGTCTCGCCGACGACGTATGCGATGAGCCGGTCGTCGCGGACGATGACCGCGGCGTGGCCGGGGATCGCCGCCTCGATCTCGCCGAGCTCGACGCGGAAGCCGCGGATCTTGACCTGGTCGTCGGCGCGGCCGACGAACTCGAGCTGTCCGTCGTGGTTCCACCGGGCGAGGTCGCCGGTGCGGTACATCCTGCTTTCACTGAACGGGCACGCCACGAACCGTTGCGCGGTCAGGCCCGGCTGGTTGAGGTAGCCGCGGGCCAGCGCGGCGCCCGCGAGGTAGAGCTCGCCGGTCACCCCGGCCGGGGCGAGGTTCAGCGCCTCGTCCAGCACGTAGACCGCCGTGTTGGGGAACGGCGTGCCGATCGGCACCGGACCTGGCGCCACGACGTCCGGCACGGTGTACTGCGTGACGTTGACGGTCGCCTCGGTCGGGCCGTAGGCGTTGATCACGGTGACGCCGGGGTGCTGTGCGCGCCACTCGGTGAGAGCCTCGCCGCGCAGCTGTTCGCCGCCGAGGATCAGCAGGTCGGTGGGGGAGCGGTACGCGGTCAGCAGCGGCAGGTGGCTCGGGGTGGCCTTGAGGAACGCGATCTCCTCGCCGGCGTCGTCGATCTTGCCCAGTTCCACGCAGCCGCCCGTGGTGAGCGTGGTGTACAGGCCGGTGACCGTGAGGTCGAACGTGATCGGCGAGTGCACGAGCGTGCGGCCCGTCGCCGCGGGATAGGCGTCCGCGCACCACGTGAGGTAGTCGACGACGCTGCGGTGTTCGACCACGACGCCCTTGGGCCGGCCCGTGGACCCACTCGTATAGATCACATACGCCGGGGTCGACGGGTCGATGTGGGTCTTTAGTTCGGAGGCGTCCTGCTCGTCGGTGTCCGCGCTGGTCAGCACGCACACCGGTGCCGCGTCGGCGAGGGTGTACTCGATCCGCTCGGCCGGGGCGTCCGGGTCGATCGGCAGGTACGCGGCACCCGTCTTGAGCACGGCGAGGCAGGCGACGACGGCGTCGGCCGAGTTGGACATGAGTAGCGCGACAAGGCGTTCGGGTCCCGCGCCCTTGGCGACGAGCGACCTTGCCAGGCGGTTGGCCCGCGCGTTCAGGTCCTGATAGGACAGACTTTCCTGGTTGTGCACCAGCGCGATCGCGTCCGGGGTGCGGGCGACCTGGGCTTCGAACAGGTCGACGACCGTTGCGGCGGGCACGGGCCGCTGCGGCCCGCGGGACCGGGCCAGTGTGTCCGTCCGCTCGTCGGCGGTGAGGAGATCCACGCCGAAGATCCGCGCGTCGGGGTCGGCCGTGGCGGCGTCGAGCAGCCGGACCAGCCGCGCGAGCAGGCTCTCGACCATGTCGTGGTCGAACAGGTCGGTGCGGTACTCGATCCAGCCCTCGCCGTCCCGCAGGGTGATCGACAGGTCGAACTTGGCCGCGTCGACCACCTTGCCCTCGGCCGTGACGTCCAGTCCCGGCAGGTTCGGGATGCCGTCGGCGGTGTTGTCCATGGTCAGCATGACCTGGAACAGCGGGTGCCGGGACGGCGTGCGCGGCGGGTTGAGGATCTCGACGAGCCGTTCGAAGGGCAGGTCCTGGTGGGCGTGGGCGTCGAGGGTGGTGTCGCGGACTCGGGCGAGCAGTTCGCGGAACGTGGGGTTGCCGCTAGTGTCGGTGCGCAGGACCAGGGTGTTGACGAAGCAGCCGATGAGGTCGTCGAGTGCTTCGTCGGTGCGCCCGGCGATCGGCGTGCCGAGCGGGATGTCCGTGCCCGCGCCGTGCCGCGTGAGCAGGGTGGCGACCGCGGCCTGCACGATCATGAACACCGTGGTGCCCGTGGTGCGCGCCAACGCCTCGATCCGCCCGTACCGCTGTGCGCCCAGGTCGATCGGGATCAGGGCGCCGCGGCTGCCGGGGTGCGCTGGTCGTGGCCGGGACGGCAGGTTGAGCTCGTCAGGGAGATCGGCGAGCTGCTCGCGCCAGTAGCGGACCTGTTGTGCCGCAACGCTGTCCGGGTCGTGCTCGTCGCCGAGCACGCCGCGTTGCCACAGGGCGTAGTCCGCGTACTGGACGGGCAGCGGGGTCCAGGCCGGGGCGGTGCCCGCGAGCCGGGCGGTGTAGGCGGCCGACAGGTCTTCGGCCAGGGGAGCGACTGACCAGCCGTCGCCCGCGATGTGATGCACCACCAGGAGCAGTGCGTGCTCGGTCGGACTCGTGGTCGTCAGGGCGAAGCGGATCGGCGGTTCCGTTGCGAGATCGAACCGTTTGGTGACGATCTCGTCGAGATCGTCTACAAGGGACAGTTGCACGATATCGGTGCCGATCAGCTGGTACGGCGTGCCGTCGACGTCCGGGTAGCGGGTGCGCAGCGTCTCGTGACGTGCCACGACGTCGTTGAGCGCGGCTTCGAGCGCGGCGACGTGCAGTTCGCCGGACAGCCGCAGTACCAGCGCCATGTTGTAGGCGGCGTCGTCGCCGAGGCGGTTGAGGAACCACAGGCGTTGCTGCGCGGACGACAGCGGGATTCGCTCGGGCCGCTCGGCCGGGGTGAGCGCGGGCCGGGCCGGGGTGTCGTCCAGTGCCGCCGCCAGCCCGCGGACCGTCGGGGTGTCGAAGATGGCCCGGACGGACACCTCGGCGTGCAGCGTCGTCCGGATCCGGCTGACCAGCCTGGTGGCGAGCAGGGAGTGGCCGCCCAGGTCGAAGAAGCCGTCGTCGATGCCGACCCGCTCGACGTTCAGGACCTCGGAGAACACTTGGCAGAGGACCTGTTCCCGCGGCGTGCGTGGCGCCTGGCCTTCGGTGGTGAACTCGGGTTCGGGTAGTGCGGCACGGTCGAGTTTCCCGTTGCGGGTCAACGGCAACGCGTCGAGTTCGACGATCGCGGCGGGAACCATGTGGCTCGGCAGGGTGGCGGCCAGGTGTTCGCGCAGTCCGCTGGTGTCACCGACGACGTAGGCGATGAGCCGGTCGTTCCTGACGATGACCGCGGCCTGGCCGGGGATCGCCGCCTCGATCTCGCCGAGCTCGACGCGGTAACCGCGGATCTTGACCTGGTCGTCGGTGCGGCCGAGGTACTCGAGGTGGCCCCGGTCGTTCCAGCGCACCAAGTCGCCGGTGCGGTACATGCGGCCGTTGCCGAACGGGTTCGCCGGGAACCGTTGTGCGGTCAGGCCCGGTCGGTTCAGGTAGCCGCGGGCGAGCTGCGCGCCGGTGAGGTACAGCTCGCCGGGCACGCCCGGCGGGACGTGGCGCAGGTTGTCGTCCAGGACGTGGACCGTTGTGTTGCGCAGCGGCCGGCCGATGACCGGCTGCACGCTGTCTCGCAACGCCAGCGCCACCGTGTCGACGGTGGCCTCGGTGGGGCCGTAGTAGTTGTAGCTGATCGTCTCGGGGTGTTCGCGCAGCTCACGCCACAGTGCGGCGCCGACGGCCTCGCCGCCGAGCATCAGGACCTTCAGCGGGCTGTCCAGGAGTCCCACCGACAGGAGCTGTTCGGCGTAGGACGCGGGGACGTCAAGAACGCCGATGTCGTTGGCGCGCACATAGTCGACGACTGCCTGCGCGTCCCGCCGCACCTCGTCGGTGAGGACGTGCAGCGGATGGCCGGCGAACATCCACAGCAGGCCCTCCCACGACGTGTCGAACGAGAACGACGCGGTGAGGGCGAAGGGAATGTCGTCTGGGGTGACGAGCGTGTTGTGGTGGTTGTGCAGCAGGTTGATGACGCCGCGGTGCTCGACGACGACGCCCTTGGGGCGGCCGGTGGAGCCCGAGGTGTAGATGACGTACGCCGCGCTCGACGGGTCGATCACGACGTCCGGGTTGGTCGCCGGATATGGCGTGAGGTCGCCGATCTCGGTCAGCACGTGGGCCGGGGCCGCGTCGCGCAGGAGGAAGTCGATCCGGTCGGCAGGGAGGTCGGTGTCCACCGGGAGGTAGGCGGCGCCGGTCTTGAGCACGGCCAGCAGCGCCACCACCTGGTCGGCCGAGCGGTCGAGCCGCAGCGCCACGACCTGTTCCGGGCCCGCCCCCTGCTCGATCAGCCGGTGGGCCAGCCGGTTGGCCCGCTCGTTCAGGTCCTGATAGGACAGTCGGGTGTCCGCGCAGACGACCGCTTCCGCATGCGGGGTGCGGGCGGCCTGGAGCTCGAAGAGCTGCGGCAGGGTGGTGGACGGCAGGTCGTGCCTGGGGCCGCTGGAGTTGTCGCTGACTTGCTGACGTTCGCCGTCGGTGAGGATGTCGGCGTGGCCGATCGGCAGGTCCGGGTTCGCGGTCACGACGTCGAGCAGCCGGACGAGGCGGTCGAGGATCGACCGCGTGGTGTCGTGGTCGAACAGGTCCGTGCGGTACTGGACGGTGCAGGCCGGGCCGTCGACGGTGATCGAGAGGTCGAACGGCGTCGTGCCCAGGTCGACCGGGACGACGGTGGCGTCGAGTCCCGGCAGGGCGATGTTCGCGTCACCGTCGTTCTCGACCGCGAGCATGACCTGGAACAGCGGGTGCCTGGCGAGCGACCGCGGCGGGTTGAGGATCTCCACCAGGCGTTCGAACGGCAGGTCCTGGTGGGCGTGGGCGTTGAGGATGGTGTCGCGGACTCGGTTGAGGAGTTCGCGGAACGTGGGGTTGCCCGCGGTGCTGGTGCGGATCACGAGGGTGTTGACGAAGAAGCCGACGAGGTCGTCGAGCGCTTCGTCGGTGCGGCCGGCGATCGGGCTGCCGAGCGGTATGTCGGTGCCCGCTCCCAGCCGCGTCAGCAGTGCCGACACGGCCGCGTGCATGATCATGAACCGGGTGGTGCCGGTGTCGTGGGCCAGCTTGGCGAGTTTGGCGTCATCCAGGTCGACCGTGATCGCCGCGCCCTGGTTGTTGGTCTCCGCGGGGCGTGGCCGGGCCGGCAGGGCGATCTCGTCGGGCAGGTCGGCCAGCTGTTCCCGCCAGTAGCGGATCTGCTGGGCCGCAACGCTGTCCGGATCTTCCTCGGCACCCAGCAGCTCGTGCTGCCAGAGGGTGTAGTCGGCGTACTGGACGGGCAGCGGGGTCCAGTCCGGGGACATACCCGCGAGTCGTGCCTGGTAGGCCTCGGAGAGGTCGCGGGCCAGCGGTGCCAGTGACCAGCCGTCGCCCGCGATGTGGTGCACGAGAAGGAGCAGCGCGTGCTCGGTCGGGCTGGTAGACGACAACGAGGCCCGGATCGGTAGTTCGTTCGCGAGATCGAACCCCTTGGCAGCGGCCTCTTCCACGCTGTCCATTTCGGACAGAACGGGATAGTCGTCGGTGACGATCTGGTGGGGCCGGCCGTCGATCTCCGGGTACCGGGTACGCAGTGCCTCGTGCCGCCGCACGACGTCCTTGAGTGCGGCCTGCAGCGCCTCGCGGTCGAGCTCGCCGGACAGCCGCAAGAGCAGCGGCATGTGGTAGGTGGCGTTGTCCTCGAACCGGTTGAGGAACCACAGCCGTCGTTGGGCGAACGACAGTTCCAGGCGCTCCGGCCGTTGGCGCGCGGTCAACGCCGGGCGCGCGGTGCCGGTGTTGCCGAGTAAACCGGTGAGGGCACGGACGGTGGGTGCCTCGAAGACGAACCGGATCGGTACCTCGACGCCGAGGACCGTGCGGATGCGGCTGACGAGCCTGGTGGCGAGCAGGGAGTGGCCGCCAAGGTCGAAGAAGCCGTCGTCGACGCCGACCTGGTCGAGGCCGAGGACTTCGGCGAACAGCTCGCAGAGGACCTGTTCCTGCGGGGTGCGTGGCGCTTGGCTTTGCGCGATGTACTCGGGATCCGGCAATGCTGATCGGTCGAGCTTTCCGTTGCGGGTCAACGGCAGTGCGTCGAGTTCGACGATAGCGGCGGGCACCATGTGGCTAGGCAGGGTGGCGGCCAGGTGCTCCCGCAGTCCGCTGGTGTCGCCTACGACGTAGGCAATGAGCCGGTCGTTCCTGACGACGACCGCCGCCTGGCCGGGGATCGCCGCCTCGATCTCACCGAGCTCGATCCGGAAGCCACGCACCTTGACCTGGTCGTCGGTGCGGCCGAGGTACTCCAGCTGGTCATTGTCGTTCCACCGGGCGAGGTCGCCGGTGCGGTACATCCTGCCGTTTCCGAACGGGCACGCCACGAACCGTTGTGCGGTCAGGCCCGGCCGGTTCAGGTAACCGCGAGCTAGCTGCGGGCCTGCGATGTACAGCTCACCGGCGACACCGCGCGGCACCGGCCGCAGGCCGCGGTCCAGCACGTGGGTGGTGAGGTTCGGCAGCGGCCGCCCGATGGCCGGCTGCTCGCTGTCGTGCACCGGGATCGACGTCGCGTCGATGGTGGTCTCGGTGGGCCCGTAGTAGTTGTGGGCGGTGATGCCGTGGTCGCGCAGCCGGTTCCACAGGTTCGCGGGCACCGGCTCGCCGCCGAGCATGAGCACCGAGGGTGCGCGCCCGTCCAGCAGCCCGGCGGCGACCAGTTGGTCGGCGTAGCTCGGCGTGACGTCCAGGAAGTCGATGCCGTGTTCGCGCACGTAGTCCACGACCGCGCGCGGATCGCGGCGAACGTCGTCGGTCGGCACGTGCAGCGGATGTCCGGCGATCATCCACAGCAGACCGTCCAGCGAGGTGTCGAACGAGAAGCTCGCGGTGACCGCGACCGGTCCGACGTGTGGCCCGAAGAGCTGCTCTTGGTGGGCGTGGAAGAGCGCGGTGAGCGCCCGGTGCGGGACCACGACACCCTTCGGTGTGCCGGTCGACCCCGAGGTGTAGATGACGTAGGCCGGGTTCTCCGGTGCCGGCCCGCGAACTTCTCCGGGTTGAAGGGTTTCCGGCAGTTCGGTGAGCGTGACCACTGGGTCGGTGTCGCCCAGCAGGAACGCGATGCGGTCGGCGGGCAGGTCTGGGTCGATCGGCACGTAGGCGGCGCCGGTCTTGAAAACGGCGAGCATCGCGACGACGAAGTCCGCGTCGCGGGGCAGCATCAGCGCGACCACGCGTTCGGGTCCGGCGCCCAGCGCGGCCAGGTGTCGTGCGAGCGCGTCCGCCTGGTCGTTCAGGTCCTGATAGGACAGTTGGGCGTCTCCGCACACGAGCGCGAGAGCGTGAGGGGTGCGCGCAACCTGCGCCTCGAACAACTCGGGCACGGTGACTGCGGGAAGTTCTGACCTCGTGCCCTGCGCCCGTTCGAGGGCGTGCGTCTCCTCTTCCGCCGTGATGACGTCGACGCAGCCGATCGCGCGGTCCGGGTTCCGCGCCATGGAGTCGAGGACGGTGACGAAGCGGTGCAGGGTGGCGAGGTTGTCGTCGGGACTGTAGAGCGCCGGGTTGGCGTTGAAGTCGATGCGCAGCGAGCCGTCGGCGTTGTCGTACACCGAGATGCCGAGGTCCTCGACCGCGCTGTTGGACAGGTTGTGCACGGTCATCGTGCAGTTGCCCATGGGCAGGTCGTAGTCGAACGACATGATGTTGATGACGGGGCCGTACAGCCGTGCGCCGAGCGCACCGAGATCGCGTTGCACCCAGTCGTTGCGATACCGCTGGTGCTGCAACAGCTTCCGTGCCTGCCCGGCGGCGTGGGCGGCGAGCTCGCGCACGGTGGTCTCGGGCCGGGCGCGCAGCCGCAACGGCAGTTCGTTCGCCATCATGAGGATGGTGTCGCGCACCGCCGAGCCCTTGCGGGCCGGGACGGGCAGCCCGATCATCAGGTCCGTCTCGCCGGTGGCTCGGTGCAGCTGGACCCCGAGTGCGGCGATCAGCACCGCGGACAACCCCACCCGGCACTCACGGGCGAGTCGGCGCAGTGACGCCGCCGTCTCGGCCGCCAGGTGATGGGTGTGGCGGAGGAAGGTGTGTGACGCGGGGGCATGCCGTCCGGTGAACTCCGGCAGGTCGCGGAGCTCGTTGCGCCAGAACTCGCGGTCCTTTGTGTACTGTTCCGAGCTCTGGTAGGCGGCGTCGTCCTCCAGGACCCGCTGCAGGGACCCGGACTCGGTCGGCGGGTAGTCTGTGCCGTTCTCCAGCGCCGTGTAGATCTCCGTGATGCGACGGACGAGCAGCGCGCCGCCGAACCCGTCCGTGACCAGGTGGTGGGTGCGCAGGTAGAGCAACGTGCGACCGGCGTCGACCGGCAGGATGGCGAAGCTGATCAATGGCCCGCCGGCCAGGTCGAAGGTCTCGGTGAGCTGCTCGCGCATCCACGCGTGGGGTTCCTCGGTGTGGACGATCTCGGGAGCCCAGTCGTGGTCGCGCACGACGGTCTGCCACACCCCGTCGGCGTCCTCGGTGAACCGGCAGTGGCAGGAGTCGACCTCGAGCACCGTCCGGCGGACCGCCTCCCGCAGCAGCCCGATGTTCACCGGGCCGCGGATGTCCAGGTACTGCGCGTTGTCGTAGGTCGGGTTCGCCGGATCCAGCTGCTGGGCGAACCAGATACCGCGCTGTGCAGCGGAGAGGGGCAGCCGACGGTTGTCCACATCGGACATACGAGTCACCTTCTCGGTCGCACCGTGATTCGCTCACAGAGTTACCGATCAAGGGGTGACAGACATCCGTGCTATCCGCAGTTACGAGTCACGCCGAAACCCGGTGTCTCGATAGGCCGGAGATCACGTCGAGAACGGCGAGGCCGATCCCTCCGCCCGCGTGCGTCCCTGCCGCCCGGTTGCGGACAGCGGAAGTGCGATGTCCTCGAGTGACTTGCCTTCGGCGTCCACGGCGAGGAACCGGGCCACCAGTCCACCGGCGATCATGACGGCCGCCCCCAAAAGGTAACCGACGAAAAGCCGAACCGGGTGATCGCCCGTCCCAATAAGCGCCCCGTAGATCACCGGACCGAGCGCGCCGAAGCACTGGGCGATCGCGAAGAACACCGCGATGGCCTTGGCCCGCACCTCCAGCGGGAAGATCTCGCTGACGGTCAGGTAGGCGGCGCTGGCGCCGGCGGACGCGAAGAAGAAGATGACGCACCAGGCGATGGTCTGCGTGACCGCGTTGAGCGCACCTGCGTAGAAAAGGACGGCCGTGAGCCCGAGCAGCACCCCGGAGATGACGTAGGTGCTGAACAGCATGGCGCGCCGGCCGATGGTGTCGAACAGGTGCCCGATGGTGAACGGGCCGATCAGGTTGCCGAGTGCGAACGCGATCAGGTACAGCGGGGTGGCCTCGGAGGAGACGCCGTAGAACTTGCCCAGCACGAGCGTGTAGGTGAAGAAGATCGCGTTGTAGAGGAACGACTGGCTGATCATCAGCGAGGCGCCCAGGATCGCGCGGGACGGGTACTCGCGGAACAACACCCTGGCCAGTGCCACGTAACCGATCTGCTCCGCGGGCGCGACCTCGATGGCCTTGCGTTCGTCGACGGGCGGCAGCGTGACGCCGGCGTCCTCGACCTCGCGCTCGATCTGGGAGATCGACTTCTCGGCCTCGTCGTTGCGGCCGTGCATGATCTGCCACCGCGGGCTCTCCGGCAGGTTGCGTCGCACTAGGAGGATCACTAGACCGAGCACGGGACCGATTAGGAACCCGAGCCGCCAGCCCAGGGAGAGGTCCATCTTGTTGAGCAGGATGAACGAGCCGAGCGTGCCGAGGACCGCTCCCGCCCAATAGGTCCCGTTGACCGCGATGTCGACGCGGCCGCGGTAGCGGGCCGGGATCAGCTCGTCGATCGCGGAGTTGATCGCCGCGTACTCGCCGCCGATGCCCATGCCCGCGATGAACCTGGTCAGGTAGAGAAAGATGACCCAGCCGGGACCGTTGCCGAGGGTCAACGCCGTCAGGCCGCTGCCGACCAGGTAGACGGCCAGTGTCAGCATGAACAGGTTGCGCCGGCCGAGGCGGTCCGACAGGTTGCCGAAGTACAACGCGCCGACGACCTCGCCGACCAGATACACCGTGGCCAGGAGCCCGACCGCGGCCGAGGACATGGCGAGGGTCTCGGGCTTGGTCAGGGTGTCGGCGACCGCGCTGGCCACCGTGATCTCGAGGCCGTCGAGGATCCAGGCGACCCCCAGCGCCACGACCATCCTGGTGTGGAAACTCGACCACGGGAGCCGGTCGATCCGTGCCGGGATCAGCGTGCGCACCCCAGTTACCGCCATGATGTCCTCCCTCGGCCTCAAGATCCGTCTTCCCACGAACCAGCGTGTTCAAACTTCGGGTCGCCGGGTAGCTCAACCGGTATGGAGCGGGTTGTGGTCACCGGTGGAGCGGGCTTTCTCGGATCGCACGTGTGCGAGGCGTTGTTGCGTGACGGCGAGCGGGTCGTGTGCGTGGACGACTTCCGCACCGGCGTGCGCGACAATCTGCCGGATGGCGTGGGGCTGGTGACGGCGGACGTGTCCCGGCCGATAGACGTGCTCGGCTCCGTGGACCTGGTGCTGCACCTGGCCTGTCCCGCGTCACCCGTCGACTACCTGCGAATGCCCGTGGACACGTTGCGCACGGGCGGTTTCGGCACCTACCACGCACTGGAACTGGCGCGGCGCAAGGGAGCGCGCGTCGTCGTCGCGTCCACGAGCGAGGTGTACGGGGATCCGCTGGAGCATCCGCAGCGCGAGACGTACTGGGGCAACGTGAACCCGATCGGCCCGCGCAGCGTCTACGACGAGGCGAAACGGTTCGGCGAGGCGATGACCACGGCGTTCCGCACCGAACACGGTACGGACACCGGAATCGTGCGGATCTTCAACACCTACGGGCCGCGGATGCGGACGGACGACGGTCGGATGATCCCGACGTTCCTGCGGCAGGCGTTGACCGGCGAACCGCTGACCGTGCACGGCGACGGGAGCCAGACGCGATCGCTGTGCCACGTCGACGACCTCGTCCGCGGACTGCTCGCGATGGCGCGCAGCGATCATCCCGGCCCGATCAACCTCGGCAACCCGCACGAGGTCACCGTGCTGGAGGTGGCCCGCAAGATCGTCGACTTCACCGGCAGCTCATCGCCGATCCGGCACCTGCCGTCCATGACGGACGACCCGAAACGACGCAGGCCGGACATCCGGCTGGCACGCCGGGTGCTGGGGTGGGAGCCGGTGATCTCGTTGGACGAAGGGCTGCGCCGCTCGTTTGCCGGGCACTTCGCCGGGTAGCCGCTGTCCATGCGGGTTCTCGGTATCAATGCGGTGTTCCACGATCCGGCTGCGGCGCTCGTGGTGGACGGACGCGTCGTCGCGGCCGCCGAGGAGGAACGGTTCTCCCGGCGCAAGCACGGCAAACGTCCCGTGCCATTCTCCACGTGGGAGTTACCCGAACTGTCCGCGCGATGGTGCCTGGAACACGCCGGGCTCACCCCCGGCGACCTCGACGCCGTCGCCTATTCCTACGACCCCTCGCTCGTCGATGACGACTACGCGCCGTGGGAGGCCGTGCGCACGATGTATGCCATGCGCGCGCCGCAGTTCCTCGCCAGCGCGTTGCCCGGCCTCGATCCGGAGATCTTCAGGTACGTGCCGCACCACGTCGCGCACGCGGCGTCGACCGGGCTCGCCGCGCCGTTCGGCGGGACCTGCGCGGTGCTCGTCGCGGACGGGCGCGGTGAGTGCGGGTCGTACCTCGCCGGACGGTACGTCGACCAGTCACTGACCACGTTCGCGACGCAACGCCTGCCGCACTCGCTCGGGCTGCTGTACGAGGAGCTGACCGAGCACCTCGGGTTCCTGCGGTCCAGCGACGAGTACAAGGTGATGGCGCTCGCCTCGCACGCCGAGCCGGTGCACCTGGAACTGATGCGTCAGCACATCTTCGCCGACGGGAACGGCGGGTTCCAGGTGCGGCCGATCGACTGGAACACCCTCGCCAAGCAGCGCGCGCCCGAAGACGAGATGACCCGTGAACACGCCGAGCTCGCGGCCAGCGTGCAGGTCCGCGTCGAGGAGGTACTGCTGAACCTCGTGCGGTGGCTGCACCGGACCACGGGGGAGCGGCGCCTCACGCTCGCCGGCGGCGTGGCGCTGAACTGCGTCGCGAACACGCGGATCTTCGCCGAGGGGCCGTTCGACGAGGTATGGGTCCAGCCGGCCGCGGGCGATGCGGGCACCGCATTGGGGGCCGCGTTGCACGTTGCCGTGCAACAGGAACCGGTGAGCCCGATGCCCGGTCCCGACCTCGGGCGGGGCTTCTCCGACGACGAGATCGAGTCCGTGCTGCGGACCGCCGCGGTGCCGTACGAGAAACCGGCCGACGTCGCCGTCGAGGTGGCGGAGGCGCTGGCCGGGAACAAGATCGTGGCCTGGTTCCAGGGGCGCAGCGAGTACGGTCCGCGGGCGCTGGGCCGGCGGTCGCTGCTGGCGAACCCTTGCTATCCGGAGAACCTGACCCGGCTCAACGATGTGAAGGGGCGCGAACAGTTCCGGCCCATCGCGCCGATGGTGCTGGAGGAGCGCGCCGCGGACCTGTTCACGCGCGGCCCGATTCCCAGCCCCTACATGCTTTTCGTGCACGATGTCCGTCCGGAGTGGCGAGAGCGGATCCCGGCCGTCGTGCACGTGGACGGCACCGCGCGCGTGCAGACCGTGGCGGACGACCCGCTGCTGGAACGGATGCTGCGCGAGTTCGACGTGCGCACCGGGGTGCCGGTCGTGGTGAACACGAGCCTGAACACCGCGGGCCGGCCGATGGTCGACTCTCCCCGCGATGCGTTGGAGTGCTTCGGTTCCGCGCCGGTCGACCTGCTCGCCATCGGGCCGTTCGTGGTGCGCCGATGAGTTATACCGTGGTGATCCCGACCGTTGGCCGCCCGAGTCTGCACGTCGTGCTGGACGCCCTGGCGCGCGGCGAGGGCCCACCGCCGGACGAGGTGATCGTCGTCGACGACCGCCCGCATCCGGAACCGTTGGGGGTCAAGGCCCGCGTGCTGCGCTCGGGTGGTCGCGGACCGGCGGCCGCCCGCAACACCGGGTGGCTCGCCGCTCGCAGCGAGTGGGTGGCGTTCCTGGACGACGACGTGGTGCCACCGGACGACTGGAAGGCACGGCTGGCGGAGGACCTGGACGGGCTGGGCCCCGACGTGGTGGCGAGCCAGGCGCGGATCGTCGTGCCGCTGCCCACGGATCGGCGCCCGACCGACTGGGAACGCGGCACCGCGGGGCTGGCCTCCGCCAGGTGGATCACCGCCGACATGGCCTACCGCCGGAAGGTTCTCGGCCGGACCGGCGGGTTCGACGAACGTTTTCCCAGGGCCTACCGCGAGGACGCGGAGCTGGCCCTGCGCGTATGCGACCTGGGGTACCGGATCTGTGCCGGCTCACGGGTGACGACGCACCCCGTGCGCGAGGCCGGGTTCCTGGCCAGCCTGCGCCAGCAGCGGGGCAACGCCGACGACGCGTTGCTGCGCCGCCTGGCGGGTCCGGGCTGGCGGGACCGCATCGGCGGGCACCGGGGGAGACTGCGTATCCACGCGGTGACGACGACAGCCGCGTTACTGGCAGTCCTTTGTGGAGTGTTCCGGCGGCGTGAGGCGATCGGGTTCGGGCTGGTGTGGGCGTTGCTGACCGCGTGGTTCGCGGCGGAACGGATCGAGCCCGGCCCGCGGACGCGCGACGAGCTGGCGCGGATGCTGGTCACCAGCGTCGCGATCCCGCCCGCGGCGTGCGCGCACCGGATCCGGGGCGAGCTGCGGTTCCGGGGGGTGCGGCGATGAGGATCCTGGTGTTGCGCGCGCTGGGCCTCGGCGACCTGCTGACGGCCGTGCCCGCGTTGCGCGGGCTGCGCCGGGCGTTCCCGGACGCGGAGATCACGCTAGCCGCGCCCGCCTGGCTGGCGGACGTCGTCGAACGGATCGACGCCGTCGACCGGCTGCTGCCCACGGAGGCGCTGGCGCCCATCGACTTCGACCGGCCGGGCCTTGCCGTGAACCTGCACGGCCGGGGCCCGCAGAGCGTCGCGCGGCTGCTCGCGACCGGGCCGCGCAGGCTCATCACCTACGACGTCTGGCGCGAGAACCGGCACGAGGTGCTGCGCTGGTGCGACCTGCTGGAGGGATACGGCATCCGGTGCGACCCCGAAGACCTGTGTTTGCCCGCGGTCGGCGCCCGGACCGACCGCATCGTCATTCACCCCGGCGCGAGCCACGGGTCGCGGCGCTGGCCCGCCGACCGGTTCGCGGCGGTGGCGCGCGAGCTGCCGAACGTGGTCGTGACCGCGAGCCCCGGCGAGGTGCCGCTCGCGCGGAGGATCGTGCGGGACCCGTTCGTCGGAAGCCTGGCGGAGCTGCTCGACCTCGTGGCGACGGCACGGCTCGTCATCTGCGGTGACACCGGGGTAGCGCACGTCGCGACCGCTTACGGCACGCCGTCGGTCGTGTTGTTCGGGCCGGTGTCACCGAAGCTGTGGGGTCCCCTCTCGGGCCCGCACCGGGTGCTGTGGCACGGCCGCACCGGCGACACGTTCGCCAGATCGCCGGATCCGGGCCTGCTGGAGATCACCGTGGACGAGGTCCTCGAAGCCGTGGGAGGTGTGCTGTGCCGCGAATCGGTGTCATCGGCGCGGGCTACGTCGGCCTGACGACGGCGGCGTGCTTCGCGCACCTCGGACATGACGTGATCTGCGCGGACGTCGACGCGGACAAGGTCCGGGCCCTGAACGCGGCCGAGATCGGCGCGCACGAACCGGGGCTGCGCGACCTGGTCGTCGAGGGCCGGCGGGCCGGTCGCCTGCGGTTCGTCACCGGCAACCGCGCCGCACTGTCCGATGTGGACTTGGTGTTCGTGTGCGTGCCCACGCCGTGCGGGCCCGACGGCCGCGCCGACCTCTCGGCGGTGTCGGCGGTGCTGCACGAGGCCGGGGACTCGGACGCCGTGCTGGTGGTGAAGTCGACCGTGCCGGTCGGTACGACCGCGCGCTACCCCGGTGTGGTGTCGAACCCCGAGTTCCTGCGAAAGGGGTTCGCCGTCGAGGACTTCCTGCGCCCGCAACGGGTCGTGGTCGGCGCGGCGGACGAGCCGGTCGCCCGGCGGGTGGCCAGGCTCTACGCGGCGACCGGGGCGCCCGTGGTGATCACCGACAACGCCAGCGCCGAGCTGGTGAAGTACGCGAGCAACTGCTTCCTCGCGCTCAAGCTGTCGTACGTCAACACGCTCGCCGAGCTGTGCGAGGAGGTCGGCGCGGACATCGACGGCGTCACCGAGGGCATGTGCCTCGACGAGCGGATCGGCTCCTCCTGTCTCGCGCCGGGACCTGGCTGGGGCGGTTCCTGCCTGCCGAAGGACACCCGCGCGCTGCTCTCCACCGCGGACGCCGCGCTCGTCGACTTCCCGGTGTTGCGCGCCGCGATCAGCACCAACAGCCACCAGCTGCACCGCGTGGTGGCGAAGGTGCGCGCAGTGGCGGGAACGCTGGCCGGCGCCCGGATCGGACTGCTGGGCCTGACGTTCAAGGCGGGAACCGACGACCTGCGCGACTCGCCGGCGCTCGCGGTGGCGGACCTGCTGGCCGCCGAGGGAGCGACCCTGACCGGCTACGACCCGTGTGTGGACGCCGACGTCGGTCCGGTCACGGTGCTGGACTCGGCGGAAGCGGCGGCACGGGACGCGCAGGTGCTCGTCGTGCTGACCGAATGGCCGGAGTTCGCGGAGCTGGACTGGCCCGCGCTCGCCGCGGGAATGCCGGATCCGGCCATTGTGGACACTCGTAACGTGGTGCCCGCGGACAAGGTCACCGAGGCCGGATTCCGGTTGGTCACAACGGGCCGGAAAGTGCCCTGAAGGGCACCCTCAGGGCATCAGACGTCCTGAGGGTGCCCTTCAGGGCACTTCACAACGGGCCTAGGTGCACGACCTTGACGGTCGTCATCTCGTCGAGCAGCTCGGGCCCGTAGCCGAACCCCGTGCCGGACGCGCCGCGCGGCTGGGCGGCACCGCCGGGAGCGCCACCGAACACCGCGTTGATCTTCACGGTCCCGACGGGCAGCGCGCGCCACGCCCGTTGCGCGTGCTCCATCGACCCGGTCAGCACCGTGGCGGCAAGTCCGTACTCGCCCGAACAGGCTTCGGTCAGACCTTCGTCAAACGAGGAGACCACGCGTACCGGGGCCACCGGGCCGAAGGTCTCCTCGCACATCACACGCATCTCCGGCGTACATCCGGTGAGCACCGTCGCGGGGTAGAACGCGCCCCGCCCGTCCGGAACCTCGCCGCCCACCAGCGCTTTCGCGCCTTTCTCCCGGGCATCGGCGACATGGGCCTGGACGAGGTCGCGATGGCGCAGGTCCACCAGCGGCTGCGGGTCGTCGTTCCACTCGCGGGCGCGATCGCACAGGGCCTCCACGAACGCCTCGGCGACATCGGAGTGCACGTAGATCCGTTCCACCGACGTGCAGAGCTGGCCCGCGTTGGTGAACGCGCCGAGCGCCGCCTGCTCCGCCGCCCACGACGGATCCACGCCGGCGTCGACGAGCAGCGGGTCGTTGCCACCGTTCTCCAGCAACAGCTTGGCGTTCGACGCCCGCGCGATCGCGCGGCCCGTGGCGGTGCTCCCGACGTGTGCGACGACGTCGACGTCCTGGCGTGCCAGCGACTCACCGACGCCGCCGTCGCCGAGCAACGTCTGCAGCACGCCGTCCGGGAAGTGCGGGCGCAGCACGGTGTCCAGCAGCAGACCGGTGTGCGGGCAGCGTTCGCTCGGCTTGTGCACCACGGCGTTGCCGGTGACCAGTGCGGCGCCCAGCAGTCCGCACGCCACCGCGACCGGGTCGTTCCACGGCGTCAGCGCGACGACGACACCACGGGGTTCGGGGATCATGAAGTCGATCGCGGAGCCCTGCAGCGATCGTCCACAGTGGAGCGGGCCGAGCTCCGCATACTGCAACAAGGTGGACACACCGGCCATAACGCCGTCTCGTGCGGACGCGAACGGACGGCCCGTCTCGTTCTCCACCACGGTCGCCAGGTCACCCGCGCGTTCTCGCAGCTCCTCGGCCGCCGCGCGCAACACGCCGCCCCGTTCCGCGGCGGGGGTGGCCGCCCATCCCGGTTGCGCCGCGCGAGCGGCGGCCACGGCAGCGGAGACGTCGGAGTCGGTCGCGGTCGGTAGCCAGCCGATGAGCTGACCATCCAGCGGGCTGTGCACGTCGATGGCGGTCATGGCGGTCGGGTACCCATCAGTGCAGGTGGAAACCACACCGAGGCGTCACGCTGCGAAGCGATTCTCCGAGAAGTGTTTCAAGCCGTTTCTCACGGCTAGATCTCCTCTATGGACCGACCCCCGCACGCGGTGCTGTTCGACCGCGACGGCACGTTGATCAAAAATGTGCCCTACAACGGTGACCCGGCACTCGTCGAACCGATGCCCGGCGCCGGCGAGGTGCTGCGCGACCTGCGCGGACACGGAGTTCGCACGGGTGTGGTGAGCAACCAGTCCGGCATCGGCCGGGGTGTGCTCACCCGAGCCCAGGTCGACGCCGTCAACATGCGCGTCGAGGAACTGCTCGGCCGGTTCGGCACTTGGCAAATCTGCCCCCATCTTCCCGAAGACGGGTGTGCGTGCCGCAAACCCGCGCCGGGCCTGGTGCACGCGGCCTGTGCCGCTCTGGGCGTGGCGCCGGAACGCACCGTGGTGGTCGGCGACATCGAAGCCGACCTGGTGGCGGCACATGCTGCGGGAGCGTCCGCCGTCCTGGTGCCGACGGCCGAAACGTTGCCCGAGGAGGTCGGCCGGGCCCGGCACACCGCACCCGACCTGCGCGCGGCGTTGGGGTTGTTGCGGTGAGGACCTTGGTTGCCCGACTCGACAGTGACGGCGACGTCCTGCTGGCCGGCCCTGCGATCCGCGCGGCCGCAGCGGCCGGTGAGGTGGTCCTGCTGTGCGGTCCGGCCGGTGTGCAGGCCGCTGAGCTGCTGCCCGGCGTCGGCCGTGTCCTCGAGTGGGAATGCCCGTGGATCGCCAACCCGGCGCCCGAGGTGCGCGACGTCGACGCCGTGACCGCGTGGTTGCGCGGAATTCGGGCCGACGTGGCATTGGTGCTCACGTCGTTCCACCAGAGCCCGCTGCCGCTCGCGCTGGTGCTGCGGCTCGCCGGTGTTCCGCGGATCGCGGCGCGGTCGATCGACTATCCCGGTTCCCTGCTGGACGTCCGGCTCACGGACGATCCGGACATCCCGGAAGCACAACGGGCATTACAGGTCGCACAGGCCGTGGGATTCGAGCTGCCCGCCGGCGACGACGGGCGTCTCGCTGTCAAGACACCACCCGCGTCCCCGGTGAACGGCCGGTACGTGGTCGTCCACCCCGGCGCGACGGCTCCGTCGCGGACGTGGTCGGAGGACCGCTGGGCCAAGGCGGTCGTCGCGCTGACCGCGGCCGGCCACCGGGTCGTGGTGACCGGCGGGCCGGGCGAGACCGAGCTGACCGGGCACGTCGCCGGGGCGTGCGGGATCGACCTCGGCGGCCGCACGACGTTCCGCGAGCTGGCCGGCGTGCTCGCCGCCGCCGAGGCCGTCGTCGTCGGCAACACCGGGCCCGCGCACCTCGCGGCCGCGGTCGGCACGCCGGTCGTGTCGCTGTTCTCACCGGTCGTCCCGGCCGCGCGGTGGGCGCCGCACGGGCGGCATGTGCTGCTCGGTGACCAGAACGCGCCGTGCCGAGACTCCCGTGCGCGTGACTGTCCTGTTCCCGGACACCCGTGCCTGGATCTGGTCGAACCCGCCCAGGTCGTCACGGCCGTTGCGGAGGTGACGGCGTGAGGATTCTGCTGTGGCACGTCCACGGTTCGTGGACGCACTCGTTCGTCCAGGGCGGGCACGACTACCTGATCCCGGGCCCGCCGGACGGCATCGGACTGGCCGGGCGCCCTTGGCGGGCTGACGAAGTGTGTCTGTCCGAAGTGGACGCTGATGTGATGGTGGCGCAGCACCCGGACCAGGTGGTCAGCGGCCTTCCCGTCATCTACCTGGAGCACAACACGCCCAGCGCGCCCGGACAACGACATCCGATGGCCGACTGGGACGGAACCCTGGTGCACGTCACGCACTTCAACGACCTGATGTGGGACTGCGGGACGACCCGGACGGTCGTGATCGAGCACGGCGTGGTCGACCCGGGCCCGCTCTACACCGGCGAACTGCCGCGCGCGGCGGCCGTGATCAACGACCCGGTGCGGCGTGGCCGCGTGGTCGGCACGGACCTGTTGCCGCGGTTCGAGCCGATCGACGTGTTCGGCATGAAGACCGAGGCGATCGGCGGGCTGGGCGACCACGATCTCCCGACGTTGCATCGGGAACTCGCGCGCCGGCGGGTCTACGTGCACCCGGCGCGCTGGACGTCGCTGGGCCTGTCGCTGATCGAGGCGATGCACCTCGGCATGCCGGTGGTCGCGCTGGCGTGCACGGAGGCGGTGCGCGCCGTGCCGCCCGAAGCGGGCGCGGTGTCGACGGACGTGACCGAACTGGTGCGGGCGGCCGAGGAGCTGATCGCCGACCCGGCACTCGCGCGGGAGAAGGGAAAACGGGCCCGCGAGTTCGCGCTGGCCCGATACGGACTCGATTCGTTCCTGCGTGGCTGGGACGGGTTGCTCACGGAGGTGACGGCATGAGGATCTCGATGGTGTCCGAGCACGCGAGCCCGCTGGCGGGACTGGGCGGCGTCGACGCCGGTGGGCAGAACGTGCATGTGGCTTCGTTGTCAGCCGCCCTGGTGCGCAGACAGCACGAGGTGACCGTCTACACGCGCCGAGATGATCCCGGCCTGCCCGACCGAGTTACCGCCCCGGAGGGCTACGAGGTCGTGCACGTGCCCGCCGGACCCGCTGAACCCCTGCCGAAGGACGAACTGCTGCCGCACATGGGCGAGTTCGCCCAGTTCCTGGCGGGTGAATGGGCGGCGCGGCCGCCGGACGTCGCTCATTCGCACTTCTGGATGTCCGGTCTCGCCTCGGTGCTGGCGGCGCAACGCACCGGCGTCCCGGTCGTGCAGACCTATCACGCGCTGGGCACGGTGAAGCGCCGCTACCAGGGCGACCAGGACACCAGCCCGCGTGACCGCATCGCCATCGAGCGGCTGGTAGGCCGCAAGGCGTCGCTCATCGCGGCCACCTGTGCGGACGAGGTGGAGGAGCTGGGCCGCATGGGGTTGCCGCGGACGCGCATCGCCGTTGTGCCGTGTGGCGTGGATCCCGACCTGTTCCACTCGGTCGGTCCCGTGGCCGCGCGGGGCGCGCGGCATCGCATCGTGTCCGTCGGCAGACTGGTGCCGCGCAAGGGTTTCGCGGATCTCATCGCCGCGCTGCCGTCGTTACCCGGCACCGAACTCGTGATCGCCGGCGGCCCGCCGGACCTCTCGGCCGACCCGGAGGCGGGCCGGTTGGCCGGGCTGGCCGCGGAGTGCGGGGTGCGGGACCGCGTCCACCTGATCGGCCAGGTCGCCCGGCCGGACATGCCCCGGTTGTTGCGCTCGGCCGACGTGGTGGCCTGCGTGCCGTGGTACGAACCGTTCGGCATCGTGCCGCTGGAGGCCATGGCGTGCGGTGTGCCGGTTGTCGCGTCGGCGGTCGGCGGGTTGACCGACACGGTCGTCGACGGGGTGACCGGGTTGCTGACGCCGCCCCGGGACGTGAAACGGCTGGTGCGCAAGCTGCGGAAGCTCCTGACCGACGCGTCGCTGCGGCATGCCTTCGCGGTCGCGGGGGAGGACCGGATCTCCGCCCGGTACACGTGGGCCGAGGTCGCCAAGCGAACCGAGCTGCTCTACGAACGGGTCTGCGCCGAGGAGAACCTGGCGGTGGCGCGATGACGGTCGAAACCCACCTCAATGGCCTCGACCACACCCTTTCCGCACTCCGAGCCCAGGCACCTCGCATCACCCGCTGGGGTGCGACGCTGGCCCGCCGCCTCGTCGATGGCGGCCGGTTGCTCGCCGCGGGCAACGGCGGATCCGCCGCCGAAGCCCAGCACCTGACCGCCGAGCTGGTCGGCCGTTACCGCGACGACCGGGCCCCGTTCGCCGCGATCGCCCTGTGCGCCGAGACCTCCAGCGTCACGGCGATCGCCAACGACTACGGCTACGCCCAGGTGTTCGCGCGCCAGATCGCGGCGCACGCGAGACCCCGCGACGTCGTGATGCTGCTGTCGACGAGCGGCCGCAGCGAGAACCTCCTGAAAGCAGCGCAGGCGGCCCGGCTGGCCGGTGCGCACGTGTGGGCGATGACCGGCCCGCTGCCCAACCCGCTGGCGGACTTGGCCGACGACGTGCTGGCCCTGCCCGGCGAACCGTGCAACGTCCAGGAGGCGCAGCTGGTGGCGGTGCACGCGGTGTGCGAGGCCTTCGAGGCCGCCCTGCCTCTGACGGCGAGGAACGCCTCATGACGAGCCGCGAGTCCTACGTTCCCGCCCCCCGAGTCCTACCTTCGCGCCCCCCGAACGGGTGGAAGCTCGTCGTGGTGGGGGACGCGTTGCTGGATGTCGACGTAGTGGGCACCGCCGACCGGCTCTGCCCGGACGCGCCCGCGCCCGTGCTCGACGTGTCGGCCGAGCACGCCCGGCCCGGCGGCGCGGCCCTGGCGGCGACGATGGCCCGCGGCGACGGCCTGGACGTGACGCTCGTCAGCGCGATCGCCGACGACGCCGACGGCGAACGGATCCGCTCGCTGTTGGCCGATATCCCTGGTGTGTATGGCACTTCCACCGCACCGACCTCGGTGAAGACCCGGCTGCGCTGCGGCGGGACGTCGCTGGCGCGGCTCGACCGCGGTGGCGGCCCTGGGCTGCCCGAGGTGACCGACGAGATGCTCGACGCGGTGCTGTCCGCGGACCTCGTGCTGGCGTCGGACTACGGGCGCGGACTCCTCCGGGACGAGCGGTTGCGCCAGGTGCTGCGCCGGGTGCCGGTGGTGTGGGACCCGCACCCGCGTGGTCCCGCACCGGTGGAAGGTGCGCGTCTGGTCACGCCGAACCGTGCGGAGGCCACGGCGTTCAGCGGCCGGGCCGACCCGTTCGAGGCGGCGGACGAGCTGCTGCGGACGTGGCGGGCGAAAGCGGTCGTGGTGACGCTCGGCGCCGGGGGTGCGTTGCTCCACTGTGGAGGGACGCCGGTGGCCGTGCCCGCGCCCGCGGTGTCCGCGCCGGACCCGTGCGGTGCGGGCGACCGGTTCGCCGTGACGGTGGCGGCCCGCCTGGGTGCGGGTGCCGCGGCCGACGAGGCGGTGGCTGACGCCGTGCGGGCGGCCGCGCGGTTCCTGGCGGACGGTGGCGTGTCGGGGATGCGTGCCGCGCAACAGTCCACTGTGGACGCAGTGCGCGCGCGGGGTGGAACCGTGGTCGCTACCGGAGGTTGTTTCGACGTCCTGCACAGCGGGCACGTCCGCATGCTGCAGGCCGCCCGCGCCCTGGGCGACTGCCTGGTGGTGTGCCTCAACTCCGACGCGTCGGTGCGCCGGTTGAAGGGGCCGAGTCGCCCGGTGAACGGGCAGGCCGACCGCGCGGAGGTGTTGCGCGCCCTGGCGTGCGTGGACGACGTGGTGGTGTTCTGCGAGGACACCCCGCAACGCGTGCTGGGCGAGCTGCGCCCGGACGTGTGGGTGAAGGGCGGTGACTACTCCGCCGAACTGCTGTCCGAGGCGCCGGTGGTGCGCCGCTGGGGTGGCCGGACGGTCGTCGTGCCGTACCACTCCGGCCGTTCGACGACCGAGATCCTGGCGAGGAGGGGCTGATGAGGGTGCTGGTCACCGGGGGTGCGTCCGGGCTGGGGGCGGCCGTGGCCGAGGCGGTGCACGAGGCCGGCGGCACGCCGCTGGTGCTGGACAAGGTGGCGCCGCGGGTGGGGAAGTTCGAGTTGGTCGACCTGGCCGACGGGCGCGCGGCCGAACGCGCGGTGCGAACCCTGGCCGGGGACGGCTTGGACGCCGTGGTGACCGCGGCCGGGATCGACCGGTGCGGAACGCTCGCCGACGTGCCCGCCGAGGAGTGGGAACAGGTCGTGCGGGTGAACCTGCTCGGCACGGCCGCGGTGGTGCGGGCCGCGTTGCCGTTCCTCGACCGCGGACGGGTGGTGACCGTCGCGTCGACCCTCGGGTTGCGTGCCGTGAGCGACGCGACGGCGTACTGCGCCTCGAAGTTCGGCGTCGTCGGCTTCACGCGGGCGCTGGCGGTGGAGACCGCCGGCCGGGTCGGGGTCACGCTCGTGATCCCCGGCGGAATGCGGACGAGTTTCTTCGACGATCGGGCCGAGCAGTACAAGCCGGGTGATACCGCCAAGCTGAATCCGCCGGAACGGGTGGCCGACGCGATCCTGTTCGCGCTGCGCCAGCCCTGGGGCGCCGAGCTCCGCGAACTGGTGGTCGCCCACGCCGAGGAACCCTCCTGGCCGTGAGTGCCGTTAAGGCCACCTTTACTGCGCTCAACGCAGTCAAGGTGGCCTTAACGGCACTTCTGGGTACTCGAAGACCATGAACGACGTGGACGAGCTGTCCATGGAGGACAGCGAAGCGCTGCCCGCCGAACGGCCGCCCGCGATCGTGGTCGCGACCGGCGTCGTGGCCCGCGGAGGCGCGCTGTGGTTACCGGTCGCCGGACTGCTCGCGTGGTTCGGCAAGAAGAAGGCCGCCAGAAGCGGTCTCGTCGCGGGCGCCGTGGCAATG
Source organism: Lentzea sp. NBRC 105346 (assembly GCF_030269605.1). GTDB lineage: Bacteria > Actinomycetota > Actinomycetes > Mycobacteriales > Pseudonocardiaceae > Lentzea. The sequence continues at coordinate 576,867 of NZ_BSTQ01000002.1, read as the reverse complement.
CCGCTCGGCCACCTGCTGAGCCGGGTCGTCGGCCGCCGCCGGCCGCCTGCCGCGGGCATGCCCGCGCGCCGGGCGACGCCCGAGCATCCGCACTCGCCTTCGTTCCCGTCGAAACACGCGGTCGTGGCGGCCGCGTTCGGCACCGCGGTCGCGATGGAGGACCGGCCGGCGGGCGCGTTCGTGACGCCGTTGGTGCTCCTGGTGGCCTACAGCCGCCTGCGGACACGGGTCCACTGGCCCACGGACGTGCTCGGCGGCCTGCTGTTCGGCGCACTGGTCGCCGTGACTGTATCGAGGAGGCGTTGAAGTGATCGGCTACACCCTGATGACCGAACAGGCCGGACCGCGTGAGCTGGTGGAGCACGCGGTGCGCGCGGAGGAGGCCGGCTTCGACTTCGAGGTCATGAGCGACCACTACTTCCCGTGGCTGACCGAGCAGGGGCACTCGCCGAACGCGTGGGCGACGCTCGGCGCGGTGGCGCGGGCGACCGAACGGGTCGGGCTGATGACGTACGTGACGTGCCCGACGATGCGCTACCACCCGACCGTGGTCGCACAGCAGGCCGCGACCGTGCAACTGTTGTCGGACAACAGGTTCACGCTCGGGCTGGGTGCGGGCGAGAACCTCAACGAGCACGTCGTCGGCCGTGGGTGGCCGCCGGTGAACGTCCGGCACGAGATGCTCGGCGAGGCGCTGGAGATCATCGCCCGGCTGTTCGACGGCGGGCACGTCGACTTCGTGGGCACGCACTTCCGGGTCGACTCGGCGAAGCTGTGGGACCTGCCCGAGCACCGGGTGCCCGTCGGCGTCGCGGTGTCGGGTCAGCAGTCGATCGAACTGTTCGCGCCGGCCGCCGACCTGATGATCGCCGTCGAGCCGGATCCCTCGCTGTGCCGGCAGTGGCGGCGCGCGGCACCGGACGCGGACCGGCTCGTCGGCCAGCTGCCGGTGTGCTACGACCGCGACGAGCAGGCCGCGATCACCCGTGCGCACGAGCAGTTCCGCTGGTTCGGTGGCGGCTGGAAGGTCAACGCCGAGCTGCCCGGCCCGGCCGCGTTCGCCGGGGCGAGCCAGTACGTGCGGCCGGAGGACGTGGCGGCGTCCATCCCTTGTGGACCGGACGTGAAGCCGATCGTCGATGGCGTGGAGCGGTTCCTGGACGCCGGGTTCACCGACGTGGCGATCGTGCAGGTCGGTGGCGACCACCAGGAGGAGTTCCTGGCGTTCGCCCAGGAAGAGCTGCTGCCGGCGCTCAGCCCGAGCGATCGCTGACCGAGTGCGCGGCGCCGACCGGCTTGGACTCCGGCGAGCTGTGCTGCCGGAACCACACGCTCAGGATTGCCATGGACGCGATCGCGAGGAACTCGGACTGCCAGTTCTGCAGCGACCGGTTCCAGAAGTCGGGTGAACCCACGTAGCTCAGCCAGCCGACGGGAGACATGAAGTCCTGCAGCTGCTGACTGTTGTAGCTGTACCAGCCGGTGATCGACTGCATCGACCACGAGAACAGGAACAGCAGCAGCATCACCAGGCCGAGCGAGTTCGAGTACAGCCGCGTGCGCCAGCCGCCCACGCGCGCCCAGCGGGGTGAGGAGTCGCTGGCGTACTGTCCGACCTGTTGTTCCTTGTCCGGTTGCGGGCCCGCCTTGTCCGGCGGCTTGGACTCCGGCGACCCGCGCTGGATCAGCCACACGGTCGCCGTGACGTAGAGGAAGAACTGCAGGTACTCGGACTGCCAGTTCTCCGTCACGTCGACCCAGAAGTCCGACGAGACCAGGTACTCGCCGAGGCTCACCTCGTTGAGTCCGGCGGTGAGTTGCCGTTCGTTGAAGTCGGCGTGTCCCACGAAGAACTGGCCGACGAGCGCGCCGAGGAACAGCAGCCCGAACGCGAGCGTCAGGCTGTTCTCCCGCAGGAACTTCTTCACGGCCCACCCACCTCGCACTCGGCCGGTTCGCCCGAGCAACCGGCGCCGGTCACCTTCCAGCCCTCGGAGAAACGGTGCAGGTACACGCGTTTGTCACCCACCGCGGCGACCGCTTCGTCGCCCCAGAGCTGCATTTCGCCGACCGACCCGTCGAGGCGTGGATCGGTGCAGTCACGGGCGGCGCGCGGTGCGACCAGCGCGCAGCTCTGTCCGTTCTGCGCCGCTGAGACATACTTTTCGGCCGCGGCCCGTGCGTCCGGCTCGTCGGCCGACGAACACCCGGCTGCGAGGAGAGCCAGCAGCGCAATCATTCCGACACGCATGACAGTCGTCTACCCGGTCCAGCGACGCGCAAACGTTCAGCCGTGCGCGGCGATGAGCGCCTGCGGCGCGGCTTCCTTGATCCGCGTGCGCAGCCACGCCAGCTGCCGGGCCGTGTCCTGGGTACCGGCGGTGACGGTGTCGAGCAGCTCCTGGTCCCGCAGGCCCTGTGCCGCCTGCCCGACGACCGTCCACGTGATGTCGGTGAACGACGTGAGCGCGTAGAGGTCCTGGAGGTCACGCACCAGTCCGACACCGCCACTGCGCGCCCCGGTGAAACCAGCCTCGAACTCCGCCGCGCGTAGCCGTTCCGGTTCGGACTCGCGGTGCTCGCCGTAGCGTTCGACGATGGGGCCGAGGCGTTCGACCTGCCCGTCGATCCGCCCGGCCAGCACCTGGCAGGTCGTCTTGACGTCGGGCTCCTCGCCGTGCCCGTCGCCTACCGCCCGGAACGCGTCCGCGAGCGTGCGCAACGAGCTGTGCAGCAGTCCGACATACGTCGCGAGATGCACGATCAGCCCTCCCGTTTGGTGATCCGCACCGAGCTGACCTTGAACACCGGCTGCTTGGACACCGGGTCCCAGCGGGTCGCCGTCAGCTCGTTGGCGGCCCGGTCGTGCTCGTCCGAATCGGTGTCCCAGTAGCCGTAGTGGAACGGCAGGAACACCACACCCTGGCGGCACCGTCCAATCCGGACCGAAACCTCGACGGCTCCGCGTTCGGACTCCACGCGGACGACATCCCCCTGTGCGACACCGAGTTCCGCGGCGTCCTCGGCCGACACCTCGACCCATGGCTCGGGTGCCGCGTCCCGCAGCCGCCGCGACCGGCCGGTCTTGGTGCGCGTGTGGAAGTGGTACACGGTCCGCCCGGTCGTGCAGACGAACGGGTACTCCGCGCTCGGCTGCTCCGGTCCGGGCACGTACTCCGCGGCCTTGAGGAACGCCCGGCCGCCCGGCTGCTTCGCCCGGTACTGCTCGGGCGTCGTGGTGGCGCCGGTGAGCAGGTCGTGGCCGTAGTCCTCACAGTAGTCCGGGTCGGTGGGGAACCGATGGTCGCCGTACAGCCGTTCCGTACCCCACGGAATGCCGCTGCCACCACGCAACCGCTCGTAGGACAGGTCGCTGTAGTCGCACGGCCGGCCGCGGCTGCACTCGCGCCACGCGTCGAACGCGCCCTCGGCGTCCTTCCACTTGATCAGCACATCGCCGTCCTTGTCGTGGAAGTCCATGCGCCGCGCGTAGTCGAGGAAGATGTCCAGGTCGCTGCGCGCTTCCCCAGGCGGCTCAACGGCTTGCTCGGACAGGTGCACGGTCCGCGTGGCGTTGGTGAACGTGCCGTGCTTCTCGCCCCACAACGCGGCGGGCAGCACGACGTCGGCCAGCTCGGTCGTCTCGGTGCGGAAGCCGTCCTGCGCGACGACGAACAGGTTCTCCTGCCGCAGGATCGCGCGGACGCGGCTCAGCTCCGGCAGCGACACCGCCGGGTTCGTCCCGGAGATCCAGAGGAACCGGATGGTGCCCTGCTCGGCGTAGCGCCAGATCTGCATCGCGTGCGTCGGCGGCGCCCAGTGCGGGATGGTCAGCGGCTCGACGTTCCACAACCGGGCGAGCTGCTCGATGTGCTGGGGGTTGCTCCAGTTCCGGAACCCCGGCAGGTCGCCGTCCGCGCCCGTCTCCCGCGTGTTCTGCGCGGTCGGCTGGCCGTTCATCTGCAGCACGCCGCGGCCCGGCGACCCGATCATGCCGCGCAGCAGGTGCAGGTTGTTGACCTGGCACGACGCGGCGGTCGCCTGATGTGACTGGTAGAAGCCCTGCAGCACCGTGGACACCACGCGGTCCTTCGTCCCGAAGAGCTCGGCGGCCCGGCGCAGGTCGTTCGCGTCGATGCGGCACACCTCGGCCACGTGCTCGGGCGTGTACGGCTCGACGGTCTGCTTGAGCTCGGCGAAGCCGATCGTGTGCGCCTTGACGTACTCGTGGTCGACCCAGCCCCGCGTGATGAGCTCGCGGACCAGGCCGTTCATCAGCGCCTGGTTGGTGCCCGGCAACGGCGCCAGGTGGACGTCCGCGTGCTGGGCGACCTTGGTCTCGCGTGGGTCGACGGCCACCAGCACCGGGCGGTCCGGCCCTTCGAGCCGGTCCAGCACGCGCGACCACAGCACGGTCTGCGTCTCGGCCATGTTGTGCCCGAACAGGAACAGCGCGTCGCACACGTCGATGTCGGTGTAGGTGCCGGGCTGCCCGTCGGCCCCGAAGGTCTCCTTCAACGCCGCCGCGGCGGTCGCCGTGCACAACCGCGTGTTGCCGTCCATGTGCGGCGTGCCCAGCCCGGCCTTGCCGATGACCGCGAGCGTGTAGTACTCCTCGAGGAACAGCTGGCCGCTGGTGTAGAAGCCGTGCGACAGCGGTCCGACCTCGTTGAGCAGCTCCTTCGACCGCCGCACGACCAGGTCCATCGCCGTGTCCCAGTCGGTTTCGACCAGTTTCCCGTTTTCCCGCACCAACGGCCGGGTCAGCCGGTCTGTATCGCTCCACTGCCACGAGCCGTAGAGGCCTTTCGGCCCGAGCCTGCCCCGGTTGACGACGTCCTCGGCGCGGCCCCTGACACCGACCATGCGGCCGTCCTTGACGGCGACGTCGCACGCGCAGCCGTTGCTGCACAACACGCAGGCCGACTGGACCCACCGGTCCACATCGGACTCCGTCAGTCCCTCTTCGAGATGCTGGTCGACGCGCACCGGCCACGCCGCGCCGGGCGTGTGCGGCGTGCGCGGGCCCCAAATGTCCGCGATGCGATCCACGTGTGGGCGGTACCCGGCGCTTCCCGGTTGAAACGCCGCTGCCCTGGGTACGCACAGCGAGTAGCGGAGTTTCCGAGATACCGGGAGGCGACGACATGCAGCCGTTCCCGTTCAGCCCCTGGATGTGGCGTGACATCTTCGAGGATCGTCCCGACTACGAACGCACCGACGACGAGACCCGTGACCGCCCGGATGTCGGCGTGGTCGGGTACGACGTCGAGGCGACCGACGGTTCGATCGGCTCGATCTCCAGCGACAACGCGAAGGTCCCCAACGACTGCCTGATGGTCGACACGGGCCCGTGGATCTTCGGCCGCAAGGTGGTGCTGCCGGTCGGCACGGTGAACCGCGTCGACCACGAGGCGAAGAAGGTCTACATCGACCGCACGAAGCAGCAGGTGAAGGACGCGCCCGAGTACGAACCGGACGAGAGCTACCGCGACCGTCTGGGCGACTACTACACCGACAGCTACCGAACGTTCCCGCCGATGCTCTAGGAGGACACATGGCGATCGCGTCCCGGATCGACACGGTCCGCGCGGTGGCGACCGTGCTGCTGCCCACCCTCGCGAAAGGCGTCATCGTGCGCCGGCCGCACGTCATGGGCGCGGCCGAGAAGATCCAGGCCGATGCCACGGCCGTCGCCACCATGCGCGCGCTGCGTGAGCGCTACGGCCCGGAGCCGATCCGGCTGCGCATCACCGGCCGCAACATCGCGCTGCTGGTGGACCCGGACGACGTCAGCCGGTTGCTGGCCGAGTCACCGGAGCCGTTCTCGTTGGCCACCAAGGAAAAGAACGCCGCGCTGGAGCACTTCCAGCCGCACGGCGTGATCGTGTCCCGAGGCGCGGTGCGCGAACGCCGGCGTGAGCTCAACGAGCGGGTGCTGCGCCCGTCGAATGTCCCGGTGGAGGAGATCGTGCGGGACGAGGCGGACCTGCTGGTGCGGCATGCGCTGAACACCGGCAGCCTGGACTGGGACGGTTTCGCCCAGGTGTGGTGGCGCATCGCGCGGCGCGTGGTGCTGGGCAACGCCGCCCGCGACGACGAGCAGCTCATCGACGACCTGAAGGCGTTGCGACAGTCCGGGAACTGGGCGTACCTGCATCCCCGCCGCCGTGGCCTGCGGCAGCGGTTCGAACGCCGCCTGCGGCAGCACCTCGAACGCGGTGAGCAGGGCAGCCTGGCCGCGGTAGCGCCACCGGAGGACCTGGAGGGCCAGGTGCCGCACTGGCTGTTCGCGTTCGACGCGGCGGGCATCGTCGCGATGCGGGCACTGGCCATCGGCGGCACGGGCGCGCCCGGCATCCTCGAGTCCGCACGCCTGTGGCCGACCACGCCGATCATCCTGCGCGAGAGCACGGAACACACGAAGTGGCACGGAACCTGGCTGCCCAAGGGCACCACGTTCGTAGTGTTCACGCCGTTCTTCCACCGCGACCCGGACCGCCTGGACTTCGCCGACAGCTATGCGCCGGAGATCTGGGACGGCCCGCGCGACCCCGCGATCGTGCCGTTCAGCGGCGGTCCGGGCGTGTGTCCCGGCCGCGACCTGGTGCTCACCACGGCGGGCACGCTGATCGACATGGTGTCCGAGCACCTGAAGTGGCCCACGTTGTCCGCGCCGCTGCCGAAGACGCTGAACCACTTCGGCCTGCGATTCACGGTCACCCCGGTGGGTACTCGCGTGGCATGACCCAGCTGAGCGCCGTCGTGCTGAACTGCACGCTCAAGAAGTCGCCCGAGCCGTCCAACACCGACGCGCTGGCCCAGGTAGTGATCGACGAGCTGCGGGGTCGTGACGTCGGCGTACGCACCTACCGGCTGGCCGACCTCTCCATCCCGCCCGGTGTGTCGACGGACATGGGCGACGGCGACGACTGGCCGCGAATCCACGACGAGCTCCTGCGCTCCGAGATCCTCGTGGTCGCCACGCCAACCTGGGTCGGCCACCCGTCGTCGATCGCGCAGCGGGTGCTGGAGCGAATGGACGCGATGATCTCCGAGACCGACTCGCAGGACCGGCCGGTCGCCTACAACCGGGTCGCCGGCGTGGTCGTGACCGGCAACGAGGACGGCGCGCACCACGTGATCTCCGAGATCGCCGGCGCTCTCGGCGACATCGGGTACACGATCCCCGGCCAGGCCTGGACGTACTGGAACCGCGGTCCAGGCCCCGGCCCGAGCTTCTCCGAGACCGACGAGGGCCACGACTGGTCGGCCAAGACCGGGCGCGCGATGGCGGCGAACCTGCACGCCACCGCGCTGGCCCTGGCCAAGAACCCGATCTAGAGCACCCACTCACCGGCCGGCTTGTCCAGGACGTCCGTGATCACGATCTTCGTGCCGGGGTCGAGCTTCGCGTCCAGCGCCACCCGTCCCTTGACCGTCTTGCCCTCCAGCAGGTCCGCGGCCTCCAGGTCGTCGGGCGGGGACGCCAGCATCCCGTTGCCCTTCATCTGGTCGATGTCCTTGCCGTCCGGCGTGATCAGGTGGAAGTACAGCGGGTTGACCGGGAACTTGCCCTTCTTGCCCTCGAAGGTCAGCTCCAGGATCACGAACGTGCCGCTCTCCGGCTTGATGTCGATCGGCGGGCCGCCCTTGGTGGCCGTGGTGACCGACTCCAGGGTGATCGCCGCCGAGTAGCCCATCGTCTCGTCGGTGATGGTGAGGGTCTTGCCCATCTTCTTGTCGCCCGCCGGTTCGGCCTTTTTCGTTGAACTGCTGCTGGTGGTGGTGCTTGTGGGAGTGGAGCCCGCTACGGGCTTGCCCTTCTCGGAGCAGGCCGTGGTGGTCAGGATTAGTCCGAGCACGACCGCGCAGGCGCTTACAACACGCACGACAAACCTCTTCTTGAATGCTGATGTCGGGAGAGTTGCATCCTGCCTCGCGCCACCACACGCTCAGCACACGCAACGCGCTCATGCAGGCGCGGCGGCCGCCTGCGTGTGTATGACGGCCACCGCATCGCTCAAATCACTCCGGTGAGCGCCTGAAGCAGTTCCTGCGCCTGGAGGTGGATGCCCGGCGCGGCACCGTTCCGGAACATCTTGGCCATGATCTGCACCGGGTGCTTGCCAGACCCGTCAAGTTGTACTTGACGATCTTGGCACGCGTGACAGGTCGACCAGGGTGCCATGGGTGTCGAACAGGAGCGCGGAAGCGGCAAGGTCGATGCTCTGGTCGCGCAGGGCGAACAGGCCACGCTTCTTCACTGTGTCCCAGCCGAGTCCCATGCGTACGCGGGGCAGCGTGCCGCGGTCGTGCTTGCGCAGGGAGACCTGCTGGCCCTTGGTCAACCTGATCGTCATGTCCGGGATACTTTTCGGTGGTGGTGAGGCGGCTATTTGCGGCCCGCAGTCCAGCTGAGTCCCCAGCCGTAGGTCTCGTCCAGCTTCCGCTGGCCACCGTGCAGGTACCGAACCTCACGGCGAACGGAGAGAGTTCCGCCGGGAGCATGCTCGATCATCGCGATCGCGCAGATCATGGCTCGGTCGTCGGGTTCGTCGAGGCGAACCTCGATGCACGGCCCGGATACAGGATGGAGAGTCACGACCGCGTCCGCGGCGGCCCAGTTGGGGACACCTTCGTAGATGAAGCTGAAGACGATCATCCGGCGGATCTTCGCGGCATGGGCCAGGTCGACGAAGAGGTTCTCGCCGTTCTGGTTGCTGCCGGAGCGGTCGTCACCGTCCAGCCGGATCACGGCCTCGCGGACACCGGCCGGGCTCGCGCTGAACGAGTTTCCCAATGCCTGCACGACGCCCTTCGATCCGTCGGTGAACTCGTACAGGCAGCCGAGGTCGAGGTCGATGTCCGGCGGTGCGAACAGCTGACGGAGTAATCCGGTGCGCGCGGGACGCGACTTCCAGTTGAGGTTGACGCGGAGCAGACCGGACGTCTGCTTGTGCAAGGAGACACTGGGGGCGGCCTTCGTCAGGACGACGTGGCCCTCCCGAGGTCGCTTGGTGTAGTCGATTGCCATGGGAATCCTCACGTTCTGGCGGTTTCCAGTGAGTCGCCCTGTGCGACGCTGGGTGCGGATCGCTTGTTCCGCACGATCGAGGAGATGAAGGCGAGCCCGATGAAGCCGATCCCGATCGACCCGGTCACCAGCTCGGGGATGTCGAATCTGATGGTGCACAACAGGAGCACCGCGAGTGCGCCGATGGCCCAGTGGGCTCCGTGCTCGAGGTAGATGTACTCCTCGAGCGTCCGTTGCCGGACGAGGAACACGGTCAGTGACCGGACGAAGGTGGCCCCGATGAGGCCGAGCCCGATCGCGATGATGATCGGATCGGACGTGATCGCGAACGCGCCCACGACGCCGTCGAAGCTGAAACTGGCGTCGAGTACTTCCAAGTAGAGAAACGACATGAGTGCGGCCTTGCCGACCTTCATGACCGCGGCGCTCGTGCCGCGTCCGGAGTGCCTTTCCGGATCGAACCTGGCGGCCAGGGCGTTGACGAGCACGTAGGTGACGAGGCCGAGTACGCCAGAGATCAGCACGGTGGTGGACTTGCTTTCGGAGGCGAACTCGACGGCGGCGACGGAGACGACGATGAGGGTTACCGCGATGGACAGCTGGTCAAGCTGTCCGATACGCGCGAGCGGGCGTTCCAGCCAGCCCATCCAGGTGATCTCGCGTCGCTCGAAGACGAAGTCGCAGAACAACATCAGCAGGAAGACTCCGCCGAAGGCGGCGATCGCCGGATGGGCCTCGTGTAGAAGGTAACCATACGAGCCTTCGGTGTGCGGGTCCCCTCGCTGCATCGCCAACGAGATCGCGGACGCGGGGGACAGCCCGGCGGTGATTCCCACGACCAGCAACGGGAAGGCGAGTCTCATGCCGACCACTGCGACGACGACGCCCAGCGTGAGGAAAAGCTTCTGCCAGAACGCGTTCATCGTGCGGAGCACCGTGGCGTTGACCACGGCGTTGTCGAACGACAGCGTGAACTCCAGTACACCGAGGATTGCCGCGAGTGCGAGACCCGCGGGACCCGCGTAGATGTAGGCGGCGGTGAGTCCAACCGCGGTGATGGCGAGCGATCCGCCAAACGTCTTGAACCACATGGAAATCCTCCGGCGAGGTGGAGGGCGGCGGGCGATGCTCGGGGGAGGCCTGCGGCGGCCCGCCGCCTGTGTGCTCAGGATGCGATCACGCCACGTTGACGCCGTAGTCCCGGGCGATACCGGCCAGCCCCGTGGCGTAGCCCTGGCCCACCGCGCGGAACTTCCACTCGGCACCAGCGCGGTACAGCTCGCCGAAGATCATCGCGGTTTCCGTCGAAGCATCCTCGCTGAGGTCGTATCTGGTGAGCTCCGAGCCACCGTCCTGGTTGACCACCCGGATGAAGGCGTTGCGGACCTGACCGAACGACTGCCCTCGCTGGGCGGCCTCGTGGATGGACACCGCGAACACGATCTTGTCGCATCCGGATGGCACGGTCGCGAGGTCGACCAGCAACGACTCGTCGTCACCGTCGCCCTCGCCGGTGAGGTTGTCGCCGGTGTGCTGGACGGAACCCTCGGGGCTCTTCAGGTTGTTGAAGAAGACGAAGTGGGCGTCTGAGATGACCTTGCCGCCGGTGTCGCACATCAGCGCGCTCGCATCGAGGTCGAAGTCGGTGCCGCTGGTCGTCCGCGCGTCCCAGCCCAGTCCGACCAGGACCGCGGTCAGGTTCGGAGCCTGTTTGGTCAGGGAGACGTTGCCGCCCTTGGTGAGCATTACGGTCATGAATTCCTCCTGGTAGTCGGCGCCTTTGTGATCGGCTTACGGCGGTTGTGGGCGGGTCGTGGAAATCGTGGGGATCTCCTGACCCGGCCAAGTCCACCGTGGACATCGGCCAGGAGGTGACGCTGTTAACGGAAATTCGAGGTCGTCATGATGATGTCAAGAACCAGTCCGCGTTCTGTCAACTCGGCTGAATATCGGCTCGGGCAGTACCCGAAAAGGTCGTTCGATACAATCTTTCGATGCTTGATCGAGCCACCATGTATGACCTCGCGGTGTCTTTCGCGGGTGCTCAGCGCCCTCTGGTTGAGAGGTACGTCCGCGCGTGTGAGGCGCTCGGGCCGGTCGTCTTCTACGACCGGAACGTGACCACTCGCGTGTGGGGCCACAACTTCATCTACGAGTTCCGCAAGGTCTACGGCGGTCGGGCACGTTACGTCGTTCCGTTCATCTCGTCGGAGTATCTGGCTGGCTCATATCCGATGGACGAGTTCAACGCCGCCGTTGCGCGGTCCATCGAGCGCCCGGATGATCCGTACCTTCTGCCGATCTTGGTGGGCGACGTGGAGGTGCCGGAAGAGCTGATCAGCTCTGCGGTTGCATACCTCGAGGCAGGGGGCTACACGGTCGAGGAACTGGCGGAGATCACGGCCGACCGGGTTCGTGGCGCGACTCGAGTCGATGGTGGTGTCGAGAACGCGCAGCCGGCGTCGGTTGGTCTTCCGCAGGTACGGCTCCCGAAGATCGCCCCGCTGGGTTTCAGCCCGTACCGGACGCTCGAGGTGACGCTGACGAGGGTCGGTGCGAGGTTCACTGATGCGGCGTCGCAGCTCGAGCCGTTCGGATACCTGTGTCGTGTTCGTGTAACCGAGACGGCGGTCGACGTTCGGGTCGAGAGGTCAGGTGAACAGATCTGCGGCCTGAGGGTGTGGCTCGACGACACCTTCGGCGAGGACCGGATCGCGATGAACTTCGCATGGCCCAGAGCTACCGGGAACGCGTTCAACGGGTGGGCCACAGCGGAGTGGGACAACGAGGCCGGTGAAGGTCGACTCAGGTACGTCGACTTCGCACTCGTCGGAAACAAGCAGCATGACCTGTTGTCAGCCGACGGGTTCTTCGACCTGTTGTGGCAGAAGATCGTTGACCACATCGAACAGGTGGGCGGCCGTTCGGCTTGAGATCCGCCGGACGGAGCCTACAAAGCGTCGCATCGCCGCGCCTCCCAGCCGATGCCGTAAGAGCGGTTGAGTGCGAGATCGGTGAACGAGGCAGTGACCTCACCGATGGCGTCGACGGTGAGCGGAATCCGGTCGAGCAGCGGGTCCGACAGTTCGAGCGGGAACTCGTCCTCGAGTTGCCACACCCGGTTCGGGACGTGGTCACCCGGAAAGCGCATGATCAGGGTGAACCGGTCGCACGGTCGCTTCGGCGTGCACACGTAGTGCGGGGCGAAGGGTCTCGGGATCCGCATGCGCAGTGAGATCACGTGTTCCTCATGCACCGCCAGCGGGCGGGGAAGCCGCAGTTGGAAGGTGAGCCGGTTCGAGCCCACGCGTTCGGGGAAATCCAGGCAGGCGCCGCGGAGGACGGTGATCCCCAGCGTCGCGACGTCGAGTGGTCCGTCCTCGGTGATGGTCATCGAGTAGTCGACGCTTGCCAGGTCCGAGATTCTGCTGACCACTCGTCGCTCCTCGAACACCTCGGTGATGGCCGGGTCGAGCAGGACGATCGTGGTGAGTTCGGCGGTGTGCCAGGGGTGTTCATTCTCAGCCGGTCGCGTGAACGGCCGACGACTCCGGGAATGAAGCGCGGTCTCGGCGATCCTGACCAGCACATCGTCGACGTACCTGCGGACGGTCCTGGTGTCACGGTCCACCGCCTTCGCCCGCCTGGCCATTCGTTCCTCGTATCGCACGTCCGCGGTGCCTGCCAGACCGAACACGTCTTTCGCCATGTCGGCGAGGTTGAGCGGCAGCTCGTCGATCACAGTGGTGAGCATCGAGATGACTTTCTCGCGCTGCTCAGGTTGGCTGTCCTCCGCGGACAATCCGCAGACATGCCGCAACGCCGGACCGATGCGAGTCGAGATGTCGCGTGACTGGACGCCGAAACCTCTCCTCAGGGCTTTCAGCTCCGCGACCAGTTGCTCGACTCCGGTGTCACTCATGCGGTATTCCCCGTGAATTGTCCTGTCCGTGTTCTGACCGGTTCTTCTCCTTCTTTTGGCGACCGTACCCGAACACGATGGTCGACGTCTCTGATGCAAATCGAACTCTGTCGAAAGGCGGATTCCTGATGAACGGAACCGGCAAGACGCACAGGTGGCGGACAGTGCTGCTCGCGGCTGTGGCGTCCGGCGCTGCTCTGGTCACGACCGCGCCGCTGGCCTCGGCCGACGTGCACGCGCTCTACGGGCCGAGCTACATCGGTTCGAACTCGGGCGGCGCGAACCTGCGCACCTGCCCGAACACCGGCTGCAGCGTGATCGCATACAACCCGAACGGCACCCTGGTCACGATGCAGTGCTGGACGGACACGCAGTGGGTGTACCCGCCGGCCTCTGACTACGCCTCCCCGCGGTGGTTCCGGATCGCCACGCCACGCGGCACGGGTTACACCCACTCGTCACTGGTGGAGAACCAGACGTCGGTCGGCCACTGCTGAAACACGCCGAGGCGGGCGCCGGTCGGTCGGACCGGCGCCCGCCTCCGCGTCGTCCTACCTGTTCCCGGACAACAAGGAGTCGAGCGCGAGCGGGTGTCCGCAGAGCTTCGCGATGCCCGTTGTGGCTGTCATCAGCTCCAATCCGTTCGTCCTACCCGAGTCGGCGATCCTGGCGAGTGCGTCCGCGTCCGACTTCAACGTGGTGCCGCCCTGGTAGCGCATCGCGATGCCGGACAGCCTGTCGGCGTTGCGGAAGATGGCGTTGTCGGCGATGCCGTTGGCCTTGAGGACACTGTTGCCCAGCTCGGTGAAGCTCTGGCACACGTCCTCCTTCGTCGTCGGTCCGATGGAACAGGCGGCGACGAGCACGGTGACTCCGGCGATCAGGTACCTGGACATGGCGCTCACCAGATCCACCAGACGTAACGGCCGCCGCGGAACAGATACACCGAGTACGCCGCGCACAGCACGGCCGGGATCAGGGCCGTCACATCGATGTCGAAGCCGACGTACACGCCCGCTGCCGCGAGAATCGCGTAGTACACCCACGCGATCGAGCGCCTTCGATGTGGTCGCTGTTGTCGTTGCCGCGCCTGCGTTTCGTCCATGACCGTCTCCGAATCTCGCGTCGTCATTGCCTCCCCTCGCTCGACATCGGACGGTGTCGAATGCTGTTACGAGGTCGCTGGAGGTTGTCATGGAACTGCCCAGAATCTGTACACAATCCTTTCATTCCAACAACATGCGCTCCCGCATCTCGCCGACCATGACCGCATCGAGGCCGCCGTGCAGCTCGTCCGCCTTGGCCCACAACTCGGCGGCCCGCGTGTGACGGCCGGCCGCGGCTTCGACATTGCCCAGCCCGGTCGTCGCTCGCGCCAGCTCGTACCGGCTGCCGCAGCGGTCGCTCAGCTCGACGGCCTGCTCGTAGTGTTCGACTGCGGCTTCGTGGTGGTGAGCCCGGAAGTAGGCCCACGCCTCGCAGTTCACCGACATGACGACGTCGAGGTCGAGTCCCAGTGCGACGAACTCGGCCCGCGACCGCTCGGCGTCCTCGACGTCGACGAGCTGATCGCGGAGCTCAAGGCGCTGCGCAAGGGTCGCGGGCTCGATGCTCCCGACATCGTGGCGAGGATCGGGCCCGCACTGCACGCGGCCTTCTCGCTGGAGGCCGATGACGATCCGGCCGATGTGAGGGCGAGGCTGATCAGTGAGATGAAAGCGCTGGTCAGCAGCCTGCCGACGGATCTGGCCGACGCCGTGTCGACCGCTTTCGGGCTGGTTGAAGGCACCCGGACCCGTTTGTACGGCGATCGCGTCAAGCTGCTCGCCCAGCGAATGCGGCGCGACGAGCGGACCGCGATCAGGCGAATTGATGACGGCATTCGGGTGATGGCGGAGTCGGCGGCGGGGCGCAAGCACAAACAGCGCGAGGAGATGCCGGGCGGGACACCATGGCGCACGACCGCGCTGCGGACATCGGTCGTTCTCGATCGGGAGGTGGCCGAGATCTACGAAATGCGTCGAATCGCCGCGACGGTCGAGGGGCTGCGGGAAGTGCGGCTCGAATTATCCATCCCGGTTCCGTCGAACTGGCAGGGAGCCGAGCCGCCCAACGATCCGGAAATCATCGTCCTGCACGGTGGAACGCTGCGCACCCGGCTGAACTACTCGTCTACGCGAGTTGTCTTCGACCTCGAACTGCCGTTCCCGCTGGAACTTGGTGCCGAACATGAGTTCTTCGTGTGCTTCCGATTTGCCGGGAAGCGTCAGATGGGTCCCTTCTACATGTGTACGCCGAGTTTTCCGTGTGAGTTGTTCGATCTCCACGTGAGATTCGGCATCGGCCGATTGCCTTCTGCCATCTGGAAAGTCGACGGGTTGCGGATGAGTGAGGTGAACGACCACGCGGCGCCGCGTGAACCGATCAGCGCGGACGCCGCGGGAGAAGTGAGCATGGTGTTTCGTGGGCTCACGCCGAACTTGTCGTTCGGTATCGCCTGGGACGAGTGACCGTCATCCGGCGCGCAGCCGGCCCAGCCTGCGTACCAGCAACAGCGCGAAGGTGAGCGTGAGGGAGGCGAGCGTCGTCGCCGACAGCAGCCACCACGGTGCCTCATGTCGCCACAACGAATCATCCGGCACACCGGGCACGACCGTCCTGATGTCCACTGTGGATGCACCGGCGGCGTAACCCCACCGAGCAGGCGCGAGCCAGGACAGCTGCTCCAAGACCGGGCGGCCGGTGACCGGAATCATGCCACCGCACAACACCAGCTGCGCCATCACCAGCACGACCAGCACCGGCATCACCTGCTCCGACGACCGGACCAGCGCCGACATGAGCAGGGACAGCGCGCACGAGGCGAACGTCGTGAGCCACACCGCGACAACGAGCTCCAGTGTCTGGTGTCCGAGGAGCACAGCATCGGTAGGGCCCGGTTTGACCAGGACTGTGCCGCCGACGAGCAGGACGGCCTGAATCACGGCGATGAGCCCGAACACGAGCACTTTCCCCATCGCGTAGGCGCGGGCGTGCAGCCCGGCGGCTCGCTCCCGGAGGAAGATCGCCCGCTCCGACACGATCTCCCGGGCCCCACATGCGCCACCGGTGAACGCGGCGCCGACGTACATCAACACCAGCATCTGCGTCGGTTCGGTCGGGTCGGCGGGATTCGGCGGCCCGAGCCCTCCGCTGCCTGGCACGGCCAGCGCGAGGCCAGCTAGCACCAGCGGCATGACCACCAGGAACGCCGCATACGCGAAGTCTGCCGCGATGAGCCTGCAGTGGCGGGACATCAGCGTCCTGGTCTGGCGCCACCACGAGCGGGGCGCCGGTGTTGGATCGGTTGCCGCAGAGTGTGGATTCGGTGCATCGGATGCCGAGGCTTCGGGCGCGGGGTGACGGGTGGCGGCGTCGAAGATCTCGGCCCAGTCCGCCGACCCGAACCGCACGCGCAGGTCGGACGGCGCGCCGAGAAAGAACGGCACACCGCCGGGCGCCAGCATGAGAATCCGGTCGCACTCGGCGAGGTTGGTCAGGTTGTGCGTGACGACCACAACCGAGCGACCCGTGTCCGCGATCGCCCGCAGCGAAGCCATGATCGCCTTGTCCAGTCCGGGATCCAGTCCGGAGGTGGGTTCGTCGAGCAGCAAGAGTGGGGGTGACGTCAGCAGTTCCATCGCGATCGAGACCCGCTTGCGCTGTCCCCCGGAGAGACTGCGCACCCTGGTTCCCGCTTGTGCCACCAGGTCGACCTGGTCGAGCGCCTCGTCGACCGCGGACCTGCGTTCGCGGCGCGTGGTGTCGGCGGGCAAGCGCAGCTTGGCGGCGTAGTTCAACACACTGCGCGCGCTGAGCTTCAGGTGCAGCACGTCGTCCTGGGGCACCACACCGATGCGGCTGCGCACCGCGCTGTTCGCGTGCATGTCGAGCCCGTCGTAGCTCACGCGGCCGCGCGACGGCGCGAGCTCCCCGGTCATCACCTTGAGCAGGGTCGACTTGCCCGCCCCGGACGGTCCGACCACCGCGACGAACTCACCCTGCCGCACGTCGAGTGCGACGTCGGCGAGCAACCTTTTCCCATCGGGCAAGGAGAAACTCACCTCGTCGACGACCAGGTGCCGTTGCGAGTCCGGCAGCGGTGTGAACCCCAGTGCCGTGACGGCCACGTCGGTCGACCCGATGGTGAGCAGGTCCCCGTCGGACACGAGTGCCTCGGAACCCATCGCTTTCCCGTTGCGCAGAACCGGGTTCGGCCCACCGAGGTCGCACAGCAGCCACTGGTCGCCGGAACGCCGTGCGGTCGCCTGATGACGCGACACCATGGGATCGCTCAGCACGAGGTCGTTGCTGGACGCCCTGCCGATGGTGAGCACCGAGGTCGGTGGCGCACCGGCGACACGGAACGCCACCTCCACCACATCGGCGAGCCGGACGACGAGGTCGCCGACGATCCGGTGCTCGCGCAGCTCGCGGCCGTCGAGCCAGGTACCACCACGAGTCCGCTGATCGCGGACAACCCAGCCGTTGTCGTACTCGACGCGCAGGTGGTCGCGTGACACCGATGGGTCGTCCAGCACGATGTCGCTACCGGGGCCGCGGCCCACCCGGATCGACGCGCCGGGCTGGAACGTCCACCGTCTGTCCCCGGCGCTGATCTCCAGCTCGGCGTTCATCGATCACCGCGTCGTGGTCGTCGTGGACGTGGGTGCCGCGGGCACACCAGAAGTGGGTACCTCGCCCGCCAGGCCGAGCAGCTTGGCCTCGCCAAGCACGAAATAGTTGTCGCCACAGGTAGTCCTGTTGCTCGTTATCACCCACTGGATCTTGAGCCGGAGCACGTTGGTGAGGTCGATGTCGAGGGGTACCACGGTGCCGTACTCGATCGGCTTGCTGGTCAGTTGTCTGCCATCTCCGAAGATCTCCAGCTGGACCTTCATCGCTGTGTTCTGGGAGCTGTCAGTGATTCCTGCCGTGGTGACGAGCCGACGGTAGCCCTTCGACACGTTGTACTCCACGACCTGCAGGTCAGCCGTGCAGTAGTACCTGGTGTAGGACGCGAGCGAGTGGAGATACGGTTTGCCTGCCATACCAGCGGTAATGGCATCGCCACCTGAACCCCATTGACCTGATGCGGGTCGGACTGCATCGAGGTACACGGTCACCGCGGGGCGTGCGACCGTGAGCTTCGCGCTGTTGTCCACGGGTTGCCCTGCGGCGGGCTCCTGGCTGAGCACCTCGCCGTCCGGCTTGTCCTCGGTGACCTGCTCGATGATCTCGACGTTCATCGATTTGGGCAGGAGGTCCCTTGCCTCACCGAGCTTCTTGCCGACCAGGTTCGGCATGGAGGTGAGGCGGATCTCCTGCGTGGTCGTCGCGCGAGCGGACGTCGAAGCTGTGCCCCGCGCTCCGTCGGCGTCCACACCCCCCGGAGTGGACGTGGCGGTCGTGCTCGAGTTGTCGGTCGAAGTACGTGACGCCAGGGCGTAGCCGCCACCAGCGGCACCCAGCAGCACGATCGTGCTCAGCACCAGCGGTAGCTTGCGGCGCTTGGGCTTCTGACTCGATGCGGTGGTCTTCGGTGACACGCGCAGCACCGTCTCGTTGTCGTTTCCGTGGTTGAGCGGAATGGCGGCCGGCGGCTTGTCCAGCCGGTCGCCGACCGGCCAGCTCAGCAGCCGGTCGGCCAGCACCATGAGCACCGCGGCGACCTGCTCGGCGGAACGCGGCCGCGCCGCCGGGTTCTTCTGCAGCAGGCTGGAGATGACGTCCCAGAGTTCGTCAGGGATGCCGTCCGGGCGGCCGGGTGCCATCTCGCCGTGGCTCTTGAGTACTTGGAACACTGAGTCGCCGGCGAACGGTGTGACGCCGCAACACAGTTCGTAGAGCACGATGCCGAGCGAGTAGAGATCCGCCGCAGGAGTGATGTCCCTGCCGTCGGCGACCTCCGGCGCGACGTAGTTCGGCGTACCCGCTAGGAGTGTGCTGCGGCCGACCTTGGACGCGCCCGTCATCTTGGAGATGCCGAAGTCCGTGAGCTTCGGGGTCGCGGAGTCCATCAGTACGTTCTCCGGCTTGACGTCCCGGTGAACGATGCCGGCGACGTGCACGTGGTGCAGCGCGTCGGCGATCCCCGCACCGATCCTGGCGACCTCGGCGGGCAGGATCGTGCCGGACCTGGTGAGGAGGTCGCGGAGGCTGCCGCCCAGCACCAGGTCCATGACGATCGCCGCGGTGTCGCCTTCCACGACGAGATCGTGCACGGCGACAAGGTGCTGCCCGCGGAGGTTCATCAGGATCGAGCGCTCCTGGTGAAACCGCGCGACGAATTCAGGATCGTCGACGAGATCGCTGCGCAGCAGCTTGAAAGCGAATTGTCCGCCTTCCTTGTCGACACCCTGATAGACCTGTCCCATCGCGCCGGAACCGAGGAGCTCGCCCAGCACGTACCGACTCCCCAAAGCTCGCCCCATGCGCACAGACCTCACATTCTTGTTCTCTCGACGGGTGAGATTTTAGGTCGACCGAACGGGTCGGCAGTGGACAAACAAGGGACAGTTCAAGGCCGCATCTCAGTCGTCGGCCTCGCTGTCGAAGTAGCCTTTACGCTTGGCGATCGTGTACCCGAGATAGGCGACGGCGCCGAACGGAATCACGAAGATCACCCAAGGGAAGGTCCAGGTCCCGGTGGTCTGGTTCGCGACGTAGAAGCCGTAGATCAGGAAGAACAGCCCACCGGCGGCGCACAGTGCCCGGTCCTTGGGCTTGACGTCGGGGAAGAATACGGCGGCGAGCAACGAGACGCCGCTGAGGATCGAGAAGATCTCATAGCTGCTCCAGTTCATTGGAGCAGGGAACAGGATCGTGCACGCCTGCGTACAGGACAAGGTGTGGACAAGAACGCGTAAGAAAGCCGACAGCGTGCAAAACTACTCCGCTCTCGCGGATATCGTTTCAGTTGTGGGGCCTCATTATGATGTGTTTCTCTCGTTCAGTGGCGACGACCGGCAGCGCGTCGCCGAGCTGGCCGGCGCACTCAGGCGGGCCGGGGTCCGCCCGTTCGTCGACGACTGGGAGATCCGATACGCGCACGACATCACCGGTGAGATCGAGGCGGCGCTGCGCGGCTCGAAGACGATGCTCACGTACTACTCGACGTCGTTCCCAACCCGGCCCGCCTGCCAGTTCGAGCTGCATCACGCCTACCTGTCCGCTCTGCGCGCGGGTGAGGTCGAGCGGCGAATCCTCGTGATCAACCCGGAGGACCCCAGAACCGAGCACCTGATGCCGTTGGAGACGGGCGCACACCGGTACTGGAAGACTTGGAACACCAAACAGGAGCTCGCGGAGATCGTGTCAGGGATCCGGGACGCCGTGCGACAGGTCGGCTCCCCGTTTCCCGGTATCGACTTCTCCGCGAGGGCCACCGCCCACCACGGGCCGGCGGAACCGACGGCCGGGTTCGTCGGCCGGTACCGCGACCGCTGGGCGATCCACCGCGCGTTGCACCGCGGCGATCACCCACTGACGGAGACCGTGACGTCACGTCCGGTCGCCGCGCTCAGCGGTATGACCGGCATCGGCAAGACGTCTCTCGCCAAGGTCTACGTGCACGACTTCGGTTTCCTGTACGGCGGTGGTGTGTTCTGGACCGAGCTCACCGGTGCGGGTGGCTCGGCGCGCCAAGTGAGTGCCACACACACCGCGAAGCTGCGTCGGCTTGCCGATGACATCGGCCTTCCGCTGGGTGATATGTCCCGGCGTCAGCTGCTCGGCTGGTGGAACCGTCACCTCGCGACCTGCGCCGGGCCGGTGTTGTGGGTGGTTGACGACGTGCCTCGAGGGGAGCCCGCCGAGGTGCTCGCCGAACTCGTCCCGCACGCGGCGGGCGTGTACACGCTGCTGATCGGACAGCACGAGTTCCCCCGTGAGTTCGCCGAACCCGTACGGCTGAGCGGTCTGACCCGTGACGACGGCAGGGAGCTGTTCGCGGTGCACCGCGCGCCCGCTGAGGACGAGAACGAGGCCGTGGACGACGTCGTGGCCAGGCTCGGCGGCCACCCGTACGCGATCAGTTTCGCGGCGGCCGGGGCGCGGGGCCGAGAGGGACTGTGGCGGCTGTGGGAACGAGTCGAGCACCTGACTACCGACGCGACCGTGCTCGGCCGCGCGCTGGCGACCGTGCGGCTCGCAGTCGAGCGTCGGGTTGGCGCCGAACGCGTGGTGCTCGCGTTGTCAGCGGTGTGTGCGGCAGACCCGATACCGGCGGTGCTGATCCGGGACGTGATCGGCGCTGTGGACTCCACCGACCGGTCTCGCACCAACGAAATTCTGTCCACATTGGATCGGGACATGCTGGTCGAACCGGTGGGGACGTCGTGGCAGGTGCACCAGCTGGTTCGGGAAGCGGCACGGCAGGGCATCGCAGCCGACGAGCTCGAGGCCATCGCGGTGGTCGCGGCCCGCAAACTGATCGAGCTCGCCGAGCTGGGTACAGCCGCGCTGGCCGAACACGCGACCGCACTGCTGGCCCGTACCGGCCGGTCGACCGAGTTGTCCATCGGGCTGAACACGGTCGCGGCGCGGCATCACGACCGGCGGGGCGAACCCGGCCTGGCCGCGCCGTTCCACGAGAATCTTTGCGGGCTGGAACCTGATCGGCTCGATCACCTGCTCGCCGCCGCGCGGGCACGGCACGCCGCAGGTCAGTACGAGCAGGCGCGTGACCATGCGCGGAAGCTCTTCGGCTTGGCCTGTGACGACCTGATGGCGATGCGGGCGGAGTGCGTCCACGGTGCGGTGCTGGACGCCATAGGACATCACCGGGAAGCGGAGGCGGTCTGGGCTCGGCTCGTCCATGACGATGTGCTCGCCACCGCCGCGCCTGAAGAACGAATCGAAGTCCGCACCGCGTACATCCGCAACCGGCGGGCGCTGGGGTACTTCACCGAAGCCCGCTCGCTCGCACGGGATCTTCTCGGGGAATTCGGCGAACGGTATGCGGAAGAAGTGATTCCGGTTCGGCTCGAACTGGTCGCGATCGGCATGGCCAGTGATGACCGGGAAGGTGCGCGGACCGCCGCGCAGGAAGTGGTCGACCACTACCGGCGTCTCGGGCTTCCCGGTCACATCAACGCGATCGAGGCAGCGACCCTGCTGTATGAGGCCCAGCTCGAGGTCCACATCCTCGAGCGGTTCCCCGACCGTGCGGAGTGGTTGAACGCCGAGGTGGAGCTGCGCAAGCTCCTTGAGTCCGCCGAACGCCGTTTCGGTCCCGACAACCCGAGGACACTGACGATCAAGGTGGCGCACCTCAAGGTGATGGTTGGCCTTGGCCGTCCTGAACAGACCGTGCGGGAGTACGGCACCCTGCCCACCGAGCTGGCCGTGCAGTTGAGCCCCGACCACCGGCTGTACCTCAGGTCGGTGTTCCTCATCGGACAGGCGCACGCCCAGAAAGGCGACTATCCGACCGCGACAGCTCAGTACCAGACCGCGCTGGCCGGGCAGGAGAGCGTGCTGGGCCCTGGGCACCCGGAGACCTTGCGCAGCCGGTACGAACTCGGCGTGATGCGGTGGCTGGCCGGCGACCGCGCCGCCGCCCTCGCCGCGTTCGAGTCGGTGAAGCGCGACGCGGTGCAAGAGGTCGGTCGCCGCAACGATCTTTACGGCCAGGCGTGGACCGGCAGTGTCCTGGCCTCGTTCCTGCCCGGCATCGCTGTGCAGGCGTTCGGCTGGCTCGACCGGAGGTGGCGCACAAAGCCTGAGTCATGATTCTGTCAGGTTTTAGTCGACTTTCCTTATATTTGACTATTCGAGTTCAACTGGAAATAGTTACATGGCGGTCACGGAGTAACGCCCACGGTTCGATCTGCGACATAGCGCCCAGAACGCAGTGTGATTTCCGCGCAATCTCTCGCACGGAGGGAAGATGGCCGTCTCATCGAAACTGCTAATAGGTGAGCTCAAGGCTCTCCGTCGGGGCCGGGGCGTCCACACTCCGGGCCTCGACCGCCACGTCGGCCCAGCGTTGCGCGAGGCTTGCGGTATCAGCGATTGCGATGGGGCTGAGGTCGTCCGCGAGAAGCTCGGCGCATGGGTCGCCGACCTTGTCCGCACGCTTCCTGACGACCTGAGGTTGGCCGTGACCACACCGTTGGGGTTGAACCCCGACGCGCAGCACGTCTTTCTCGCTCATCGGGTCGAGTGGCTGGCGAGCCGCCTGCAACGCGATTCGCGGACCGTCCGTCGCCGGATCGACGACGGCCTCACCCGTCTCGTGGAAGCCGCGCTGCACCCCGCGCAGCAGGCGCAGGAGGATTGGTACGTCGCCCGGATCCAGGTTCTCCTCCGGCTCGACGCCCCATCGCCGGTGCGTGTCGAACAGTGGACCGTAATCGCGTTGCGTGATGGCGTCGACCAAATTCCGTTGCCGTGCTCGGCTAATTTCGAGGTCGTTTACGGAGCGGTTCCGGACGGACGTGCCCTGCGGTTTCCACGGCCACTGCGTACCGGTGAGACGCACGAGTTCTGCGTGCAGGCGCCACTGCTGACGCCGGCGACGTACGTGCACCGGTGCGAACGTTTCGACCTTGTCGTCGACGAGAGCGCCCCACGCGTGGTGCCGCCGCCTCGGACTGGGCTGGAATCGGCGGACGATGCCTCCGGCGCCGTGCCCGGTGGTTCACGGGCGGCGGGCTGACCGACTTAGGGGGTCAGGATCCCTCCCGCCGCCTTCCTGATTCGCAACGACGACGCCTTGGCGTTGCGCACCAGCTCGGCCACGTCGAACGCCACTAGCCGTCCACCCCGCTTGAGGATCCGGCCGTCCACGAACACCGTGTCCACATTCGCCGGCGTGGCGGACTGAACAAGAGTCGTCTCGGGAAAGCAGATCGGCGCGATGTTCACGTCATTGGTGCGTACGAGAATCACGTCGGCCCGCTTCCCGGGAGTCAGCGAACCGGTCACGTCACCGAGCCCAAGCGCGCGAGCGCCGTTGATCGTCGCCATACCCAGCACGTCGCGAAACCCGATCTCCGGCAACGTCTCGGGAGACCAGGGGATCCCGGTCGTCCAGGTCAGCCGCATCGTCTCGAACAGGTCGGGCGGCGCGATCGACGTCGCGTCGGACGACAGCGACACGGTGACACCCGCCTTCCGCATGCGCAGCAACGTGGCGCGCGGGTCCCCCGAGGTGCCCAAGCGGAACTCCGAGTGCGTCGACCAACTCAGCGGCGTCCGAGTCCGCGCGAGGATCTCCATATCGCTCTCGAGCGCGGTCACGTAGTGGCACAGCAACAACTGAGGCCCGAGCCACCCGCGACGTTCGTAGTCGGCCGCGTCGACGATCCGCGGCGGCGCCTGGCCCGCGTGCAGGGCGATGGGCAGGCCACGACCGACCGCCGCCTCCATGTCTGCGAAGAACGCGGCCTCGGTGCTCTGGGACAGCCCGCGCAGGTTGATGCCGAACGAGACCAAGCCGTCGAACGCCGGGCCGTCCGCGAAGTACTGGCGGCGTACGCGGTCCAGGTCGGTGAAGTCGACCGGTTGGTCGCGTGGCATCTGGTCCACGTGGCCGTAGGAGTAGCGGGCGCGCAGGAACGAGTCGCGGTGTGCGCGTAGCTCGGCGTCGGCGTGCGCGGGGGAGCGGGTGTTGTTCGACCAGTTGTGGACGGTGGTGACGCCGGCGTTCACCAGTTCCGCCAGGCCGAGCAGGACGCTGTGGTAGAAGTCGGTTGCCGAGTAGTGGATGGACGTGGCGCGTTTCGCCGCGAAGTAGCCGAAGCCGTCCGCGACGTAGTTGCGGCCCAGCGCGCTCCACATGTGGTAGTGGGTGTTGACCAGGCCGGGCATGACGATCATGTCGGTGGCGTCGATGATCCGGGCGCCGCGGGCGGGTAAGTCCGGGCCTACGGCTTCGATACGGCCGTTGTCGATCAGGACGTCCGCGCGCGGCAGGGTGCCCAGGGCCGGGTCGACGGTCACGACCGATCCGCCTTTGACCAGGTAACGCTCACGCCGTGCGGCTTGGGCGGCACCGGATCCGGTGGCGGTCATGACGGCCGCGGCGCCTAGCAGCGTTCTGCGGTTGATCATCGGCACTCCTGGAGCAGGGGAGCGTGGTCCCACCGGACTCTAGTCATCTGACCTGGTCCAGAGGTCGCAGGAACCTGTCGATATCGGAGATCACCGCGTCGATCTGCGGCTGGAAGAACGACTGCTTGTCCTTGGCCGCCTGACGTTTCACGATGTCGTCCACATTGGACGAGGAGACGACCAGACCTGGTGTGACCAGCCAGCCCTCGGGCAGCTTGCGGACGTCCTTCGCGCGCTGCGCCAGCAGCCACCCGCCGATCGCACCCTTGACGAAGTGCTCGGCCGACACCAGCGCGAACAGGTGGCCGTCCTTGACGCCCTGCAGCGCCTTGGGGTCGAGGCTGAACGCGCCCGCCAGCCACTTGCCACCGGTGTTCGCCCGGATCGTGGCCAGGTTGACCGCGTCGATGTCGCCGGTGCCCAGGAACGCCAGGGCGTCCGGGTTCGCGGTGACCAAGGTCTGCCACGCGACCATGTTGGCCGGCGCGTCGCGCTGGGTGTCCGACGGGCCCGTCACGCGGACGTTCGGCAGCTTCTCGGTGAACCGGTCGCGCATGCCCTGGGCCCGCTGGTCCAGTGCGGGCTGGGCGGGGGAGTTGTTGCCCAGCACGATCTTGCCGGTGCTGCCGGACGGCAGGCGTTTGATCGCCTCGTCGGCCAGCATCCGGCCCAGCTCGTAGTTGTCGTTCTCGAGCAGGAGTTTCACGCCCGCGCCGGGCGCGATCTGGCCGCCCGCGACCGCGATCAGCGGGATCCCGCTGTCCTTCGCCTCGGCCATCGGGCCCGCGAGCAGTTCCGGGGCGACCGCCGACACGGCGATTCCGCCCTTCGCCTTGGTGGTCAGGTCGCGGAACAACTCGACCTGCTTCAACCCGTCGTGCGTGGGCGGACCGGTGGTGATGGACTCCACTCCACCGGCGATGCGCGCGCCGGCGCCGAAGCCGTCGCTCATCTCGTTGGAGAAGTCGCGGCTCGTGTTCTGGGAGAGGAAACCGATTGTCGGCCGATCAGCGGATGTTTTCTCGGTTCCGCACCCGCTCAGGGCTGCTACCAGCATCAACCCGGTGGAAACAGTCAACGCGAAGGAACGTGAAAGAAGCGCCATTGGCCGCCAATCCCTGATTGTTCGCGGCGCTCGACGCTACTCGACCACGGTGAGTGACGGTATTTGGCCGGTATTCCCCCATTTCGTGTAGCGATGACGGAATCCCGGCCGAATCGCGCTACGATCACCCGTCCATGTCCGAGTGACACGGGATTACGAATGCTGTGGAAGTGGATCGAAGCTCGGGCCACCGCGCGGGCGTCGGTGGCCGGTCTGTCGATCGGCTTGATCACGCTGGCCGGACTCGCGTTGTGGACCAGCCTGAGCATGCAGAGCACCAACGCGCACCTGCGTGAGCTCAACGAGACCAGCGACCGCTGGGGGCAGGTCGTCCAGCACGTGGACGTCGCCGACCACGCGATGGGCGACTACCTGCGGGCCGGCGGCAAGGGCGCGCTGCGTGAACCCCTCGCGATGGCGGCCGGCGCCGACCACGACAGCCTGCGCTGGCTTGCGGAGCACGGTCTCCCGCCCGACGTCCGCGCGGCCGCGAAGATCAGCACCCTGTACTCCGACTACGCGACCCTGCTGCAGGAGATGCTGGTGCTCGGCGACGCGGGCGACGCCAGGGCGTTGCGCCTGCACGCGGACCAGGCCGAGCTCACCGTGGCGTCACTGCGCAAGCAGCTGGCCTCGGTCGTGCAGCTCAAACGCCTGGAGACCACCGACTACCTCAAGCGGGCCGACCTGCGGAACCAGCAGCTGCGCCTAGCGGCCACCCTGGCGTTCCTCGTCGACCTCGGCCTGGTCGGCCTGTGCGGCATGGCCCTGCTCGGCCACCGCCGCAAGATCCTCAGACAGGCCGCCACCAGCGAGCACGAGGCCACCCACGACTCGCTGACCGGCCTGGCCAACCGCGCGCTGCTCACCCAGCGCACGACGCAGGCGTTGAGCCGCAACACCCCGCTCGCCCTGCTGCTGATCGACCTCGACCGCTTCAAACCGGTCAACGACACGCTCGGACACGCCTTCGGCGACCGGCTGCTCAAGCACGTTGCGGACCGGCTGCGCGAGGCCGTGCGCGACGACGACACCGTGGCGCGCCTGGGCGGCGACGAGTTCGCGGTGCTGCTGCCCGACGTGGGCGACGCGGCCGTGCGCGTGGCCGAACGCGTCCACCAGGCACTGGACGTCCCGGTCGACCTGGACGGACTGTCCCTCGAGGTCAGCGGCAGCATCGGCGTGGCGACGTACCCGTCACTCGGCTGCGCCGACGTGCACGACCTGCTCAAGCACGCCGACATCGCCATGTACGCGGCCAAGCGCGGCCGCCTGGGCATCGCGGTCTACGAGCCTGGACTCGACGAGTACACCACCGCCGCGCTCACCGTGATCAGCGACCTGCGCCGCGCGATCGACCAGGGCGAGCTCGTCCTGCACTACCAGCCGAAGGCCGCCGTCCACAGTGGCGCCGTCTGCGGCGTCGAGGTGCTCACGCGCTGGCAGCACCCGACACGGGGCCTGCTCGGGCCGGACCAGTTCATCCCGGCGGCCGAGGAGAGCGGCCTGATCGAACCGCTCACCCTGTACGTCCTGGACGGCGCGCTGGTACAGACGCGCACCTGGGACGTGCCGGTCTCGGTGAACATCGGCGCGCAGTGCCTGCACAACCGCTCGTTCCCGGAACAGGTGGCCGAGGCGCTCGCCCGCCACGACGTCCCCGCGGACACGCTGACGCTGGAGATCACCGAGAGCGCGATCATCGCCGACCCGCAGTGCGCCACCGAGGTGCTGCGCCGGCTGAAGGACCTCGGCGTGCGGCTGTCCATCGACGACTTCGGCACCGGCTACTCGTCTATCGCCTACCTGCGCACCATGCCGGTGCACGAGATGAAGATCGACCGGTCGTTCACCACGAACATGCTCACCGACGCGAGCAGCAACGCCATCACGCGGTCGCTGCTCGGGCTCGCGCACAACCTCGAGCTCGAGGTGGTGGCGGAGGGCGTGGAGGACCACGAGACGTGGTCGGAGCTGGCCGCGCTCGGGTGCGACATCGTGCAGGGGTACTGCCTCAGCAAACCGTTGCCCGCCGACGAGTTCGCGGTGTGGCTGGAGGAACGCGCGGCGCTGGAGCGTTGACGCGGAGTGTGTTCCGCGTGTGCACGGCGCGTGTGGTGGGCTTCGGCAGGGTGTTCTGCGTCATTCATCTTGGAAAGGAACACCCGTGTCCCAACAGACCTACCAGCCGCCCATGCCGCCGCACACCCCCGTGCAGCCGAAGAACGGCTTGGGTATCACCGGGTTCGTACTCGGAGTGACGGGTCTGGTCTTCTCACCCATCCCGATCGTCGGGATGATCGCGTGGCCGCTGGTGATCCTCGGCCTGATCTTCTCCGTGGTCGGCCTCGTCCGGGTCAAGAAGGGCAAGGCCACCAACAAGGTTCTGTCGATCTTCGGCATCATCCTGTCGGTGATCGGCCTCGTGGTCTGCATCGTGTGGGTCGCTGTGATCGGTTCCGCGGTCAACGAGGCCAAGGAGGAGGTCGAGCGCGTCGCCGAGGTGACCTATGACGTCACCGGTGACGCGAAGAACGTCGACGTCACCTACGGCGAGGTGCTCAACCCCGTCGACGAGAAGGTGACGACCCTGCCGTGGACCAAGCAGGTCCAGAACAAGGGCGTGTACAAGGGCGGCATGCTCACGGTCACGGCCGACGAGAACGGCGGCACCGTCTCCTGCAAGATCACCGTGGACGGCAAGGTCGTGTCGGAGAAGACCGACAGCGGGCCGTTCGCCTCGGCGGTCTGCACCGGAGTCTGACCTCTCGTGAGTGGTTTCCGTTGCCAGAGCGACGGAAACCACTCACGAGGTCACTTCAGGGCCAGGTTGAAGTATCCGCCCGCGGAGATGGCGGTGACGCCGGAGGCGGCGACCTCCGGCACCGTGCTCTGCCCGGCGTTGTTGTACCACCAGGCGACGACCTGGCCGTTGTCCTTCAACGCCAGGCTGTGCGCCGATCCGGCGCTGATCGCGGCGACGTGGTCGTCGACCTCGATGGGCATATCGAGCTGGTGGTTGGAGTTGTTGCCCCAGCCGATGATGTGGCCGTCCTTGAGCGCCAGCATGAACGTCGAGCCGGTCGCGATGGCGGTGACGCCGGACTTGGCTTCTTCAGGCACATTGCACTCGCCGAAGCGGTTGGGGCCCCAGCAGAGGACCTCGCCGTCCTTCAACGCCGCGCTGAAGTACATGCCCGCGGCGATGGCGTCCACTCCGGACTCCGCCTCGGGCGGCACCGCGGTCTCGCCGTGGTTGCCGAAGCCCCACGCCACGACCTTGCCGTTGGTCAGGGCCAGGCTGTGCAGGTATCCGGCGGAGATCGCCGTGACGTCCTTAGCCGTTTCCGGTGGTGGCGCCAGCGTCTGGCCGGGGTTCGTGTAGCGGCCCCACGAGCGCACGCCGCCGTTCTTGATGGCCAGGTTGTGCTTGTACCCGGCGGAGATCGCGGTCACGCCACCACGGCGCAGGTCGATCGGCACGAACGTCAGGTCGTTGCTCGAGTCGCCCCACGCGATCGGTATGCCGTCCTTGAGCGCCAATGAATGCGTGAGGCCGCCGCTCACTGCGGTGGCGCCCGCGGCGACCGATGCCGGTGGGGCGGACTGGCCGTAGTAGTTGCTGCCCCACGCGATGACCTGCCCGGTGGCGGCGTTCGCCTCGGCCGGGATCAGGGTGATGGCGGTGGTGGCCGCGAGGCACAGAGCGAGTGTTCTGATGGTCGTCTTCCCTTCTCGGGGTGGGGGACGACCAACAGGTTCGCTCGGTTCACCACACGCTCGTTGCACCCGTCGTGCACAGCGCGAGCAGCGCCCGCAGCTTGACCTTCCCGACCAGATCGCGTTCGTCGGTCAGCAGTTCCGCCTCGGCCAGCGCCTCCGCGGCCCGCTCTGGGCACGTCTGGGCGATGAGCCGCAACGTGGTCACCTGCTCGGACACGGCGCCCAGTTCGCGGAACGTCGCCAGGCTGTCCTCCAGAGTCGCACCGGCGTCGACCACTCCGATGCAGGCCAGCGCCCGTTGCGCCGCCGCCACCAGCGGGCGTTCGCCGATCTCCTCAGCCAACCCCAAGCTCTCCTCGAAGCACCGCAATGCATCCGGACCACCCGCTGACGCCAAACCCAGGTCGTACAGGGCGTTGGCCAGCGCCGACCGTTCGCCGAGTGACCGGAACAGCGCGACGGCCTCGCGGCCCGCGGACCGCGCCTCTTCCAGGTCGTCCATCAGCAGCCGGGTCCACGCCACGTCGGTGAGTGCGAGCGCGACCTGCCGGGTCTCGTCGAGTTTCCGGGCGAGCGCCAGCGCGCGTTCACTCGCAGCCAATGCTGCGGGCAGCCGGCCCAGCCGCCCGAGCACGATCGAGGCGCCCCGGCACGCGGCGGCCTCGCCGAAGCCGTCGCCCTCGGCCCGGAACAGCTCGACCGCGTGGTGGGCCAGCGGCAGCGAGCGCTCGGGTTCGCCGTTCACCGCCAGGAAATGCGCCTGGTTGCTCAGGGTGCACGCCAGGGCGTGCCGGTCGCCCAGCCGCTCGAACGCCACGCGGCAACGCTCGAACCCGGCTGCCACGTGGTCGTAGTGGCCACGGTGGAAGTCGATCAGCGTGAGCACGAAGTCGGCTCGCGCGGCGATCCGGTCGTCCCCGGCGTCGCGCAGCAGCTGGTGCAGCGCACGCATCTCCGCCCATTCGCTGCGGCTCCACAGCTTCACGGTGAGCCGCTCGGTCAACGCCGCGGCCTCGCGGTGCCAGCCGACGGCGCACGCCAGGCGGACCAGGTTGACCAGCGTGTTCTGCTCGGCGGTGAACCACGCGACCGGGTCGTCGTGGTGGCCGCCGTCGGCCAGGCGGATCAGCAGGAACGACCGCGGCATCGCGCGCGCGGCCTCGTCGGCCAGCGTCAGCGCGGTGTCCAGCAGGCGCCGCGTGGCGAGCAGGCGGTCGGCCGCGGGGTCCTCGTCCTCCGCGCGTTCGCGCCCGAACACGCGCAGCAGGTCGTGCATGCGGTACCGCGCCTCGCCCGCGGCGTCCAGGCCGGCGGGGTCCAGCAGGCTCGCCTCGACCAGTTCCTCCAGCACCGGGTCCACGTCGTCGGTGTCCAGCAGCGCCGCGGGCGCCCACGCCGCGACGCTGTGCGGGCCGAGCAGCCCCAGCCGCCGGAACGCGGTGCGCGCGGGCGCGGTCAGGCCGCGGTAGGACAGGGTCACGCTGGCCCGCACCTGCAGCCCGCTGATGGCCAGCTCGTCCAGCCTGCGGCGTTCGTCGACCAGCCGTTTCGCCAGGAACGCCAGCGTCAGGTGCGGGCGGGTGGCCAGCCGCGTGGCCGCGATGCGCAACGCCAGCGGCAGGTTCCCGCACAGCGCCACCACCTGTGCCGCGGCGCCCGGTTCGGCCTGGACGCGGGCCCGGCCGACGACCTGTTCGAGCAACGTGTGCGCCTCGGCGTCGTCGAACGGCAGCACGGCAAACCGTTGCGCGCCAACGAGTCCGCTCAGCTTCCGGCGGCTGGTGATCAGCACCGCGCAGCCCGGCGTTCCCGGTAGCAGCGGCACGACCTGCTCGGGCGACGCCGCGTCGTCGAGCACGACGAGCACGCGCTTTCCGGCCAGCCTGGCCCGCAACAGCGCCGCGCGTTCGTCGAGGTCCTCCGGAATCGCCGGCCCGGCGACCCCGATGGCGCGCAGCAACGCGGCCGGCGCGTCGGTCTTCGGCTCCGGCGACGCGCCCGCGAGCCGGGTGAACAGCTGGCCGTCGGGGAAGTCCGCCCTGGTCCGGTGCGCGACGCGCAGCGCGAGCACCGTCTTCCCGACGCCCGGCTCACCGGTCAGCACGACCACCGGCACCGCGGAACCGTTGGCGCGCAAGGCATCCGCCACATCGGCCGCGATCCGGTCCCGGCCCGCGAAGTCGGGGATGTCCGGCGGCAGCTGGCAGATCGGGAACTCGGACTTCACCGGCGTCGGCGGCTCGCCGCGCAGGATCTCCTCGTGCAGCTGCCGCAGCTCCCGGCTCGGCTCGACGCCCAGCGTCTCGGTGAGCGTCGCGTGCGCCTGTCGGTAGGCGGCGAGCGCGTCGGCCGGACGGCCCGCGGCACACAGCGCGGTCATCAACTGGGCCCACAGTCGTTCCCTGGTGGGATGTCCGGTCACCGTCGCCTGCAGCTCACCGACGAGCTCGGCGCCGTGGCCGGCCGCCAGTTCGGCGTCGAAACACTCCTCGACCAGCGTCAGCCGGGTCGCCTCCAGCCGGGCGATCTCCGGTTCGAGCACCGGGACGCTCAGGTCGAGCAGCGGGCGGTCCCGCCACTGCTCCAGGGCGGCGCGGTAGTGCCGCGGGTCCCCGGTCCGCCGCGCCCGTTCCGCCTCGTCGCGGAACACCTGCAGGTCGAGCGCGCCCGGCGTCAGGACCAGGCGAAACCGGGCGTCGAAGTGCTCGATCCGCAGGTTCAGCCGGTCGCGCAGCCGGGACACGTAGGTGTGCAGGTTCGACAGGTACGACTTGGGCGGCGCGCCCTCCCACAGTGCCTCTACCAGGCGCGTTACCGACACGGGCTCG
This sequence comes from Lentzea sp. NBRC 105346, assembly GCF_030269605.1. Lineage (GTDB taxonomy): Bacteria > Actinomycetota > Actinomycetes > Mycobacteriales > Pseudonocardiaceae > Lentzea. Next base: position 544,153 of record NZ_BSTQ01000002.1, on the reverse strand, counting down.
TCGGTGTGGAAGAGCAGCACGGCGAGCAGGGTTCTCAGCCGCGCACCGCCGACGGCGACGGGGGTCCCGTCGCTGGTCGAGACGGTCAGGGGGCCGAGCACTCCGAACTGCACCGCGCAGACAGTAGACGCTCGGACGGTGCTTGGTAACCGGTTGGACGGTGTTCGAGAGATTAATTCACCTGCACCACGGATCGTACAACTTGTGCACCGTGCAAGCGTCTGGGATCCACTGCGGACGGTCGCGTTCCTGAATTTGGCTACAGGCATGGAATCGGGGAGTGTGCCCATACTGCGCACCGGGGATGTTCTGAGGGGGACATGGTGTTGCGCAGAATCTTTGTTTGCACTGCCGTCATGCTCATCGTGCTCGCGGCACCGGCGCACGCGGCACCGGCACCGGATGTCGCGTATGTACGCAATGGTCAGGACTGCATCGGCCCCGCGGACAAGTCCCTGGACGCGCCGGTACGGATGGAACTCGACCAGGCGCATCGCTTCGCGACCGGCAAGGACGTGAAGGTCGCGGTGATCGACACCGGGGTGAACGAACATCCGCGGCTCAAGGGGCGGCTCGAGGGCGGCGGTGACTACGTCGACAGGTCGGATGGTCGCAAGGACTGCGACGGCCACGGCACCGAGGTCGCGGGCGTGCTGGCGGCCACCGACATCGGTGTCGCACCGGAGGCGACGATCATGGCGATCCGCCAGTCCAGCGACCGCTACGAGTTCAAGGGCGGCAACCCGCCCCGCAAGAAGGCGGGCACCGTGCAGACCCTGGCGCAGGCCATCGTGCACGCCGCCGCGTCCGGCGCCGCGGTCATCAACATCAGCGTGACCAACTGCGAGAAGCCGCATGCGTTGTCCGACAACGACATCGCGCTGCGTGACGCGATCAAGTACGCGGTCGACGCCGAGGACGCCGTCATCGTGACCGCCGCGGGCAACCTCGGCCCCACCGGCTGCGCCGAGCAGAACGACAACCTCGACCCGGAGAACGTCAAGGTGGTCGCGTCACCGCCGCGGTTCGCCGACGACGTGCTGTCCGTCGCTTCCATCGGCCCGGAAGGTGCGGTGTCGCAGTTCAGCGTGTGGGGCCCGTGGGTCTCGCTGGCCGCGCCCGGCGAGGGCATCGTGACGCTCGACCCGGCGGGCGCCGGGCTCGTCGACGCCGTCGTGGATCCCGAGTCCGGCAAGCCGCAACCGATCGTCGGCACCAGCTTCGCCTCGCCCTACGTCGCGGGTGTGGCCGCTCTGGTGCGGGAACGGTTTCCGCGGCTCAACGCCCGCGAGGTGATGGCCCGGTTGAAGGCGACGGCGCAGCATCCGGGCAACATCGACGGGCGGGACCACAAGGTCGGGCACGGCATGGTGAATCCGGTCGCCGCTCTGACCGCCGTGATTCCGGCGGAGCAACCTGGGGCGGTGCCCGTGCGGCCGGCGCCGATGATCACGGTGGTGAACGCGCCGCCCGCGAAGGACTGGGAGCCGATCCTGTGGGCGCTGGGCGGGTCCGGGGCCGGGTTCGTGCTGTTGCTGCTGACGTTGTTCGTCATGCACACGGTCAACCGGCGTCGTTGACCTCCTTGCGCCGCAACCAGAAGCTCACGCCGAACGCGATCAGTCCGGCCAGCACGAGCACGCCGAGGAAGATGAGGTAGCCCAGCGAAACGGGATCCGAGGAAAGGAACAGCTCGCCGAGAACGCCGCCGCCCGCGACCAGCCCGGCGCCCTGGGCGAAGCCGAGCACCCGCCACAGCCGGGTGCGGGCCGGCTCCGGATCCTCCTCGACAGGTGGTGGCAGGCTCGCGCGGTAGCGTTCGATCAGGTGGTCCTGCAGCTCGGCGTGGCGGAACTGGTAGATCGGACCCACCGCCCGCAGCAGGCCTATCCGGTGCGCGTCGTCCAAAAAGGACATCAGTCGCAGCGGAACTCTCTTACGCCGGGCGAGATGCAGTGTCGTCACGACGTAGGCGATCCACGGGCTGCGTTCGGTGAGGACCGCTACGGCGAGCCCGATCACCGCCCACGCCGTGATCAGCAGGGCGGAGAAGGCCGGATGGCTGAGATCCCTCGGGAAAGCGATCAGCACACCGATGACGGCGTAGCCGATCGTGCGGGCGACCACACCGTCCTGGGCCGCCTTCAGTGAGTCGGCGGGTGTCGCCGACTCGTTCTCCGGGGAAGACGTTCGCCACACCGACAACGCGCCCACCAGGCCGACGATTGAACAGATGACGATCGCGCCGAGGATCGACCTGGAGGTGAGATCGACGCCGATCCACGTGGGTGGTGGCGATCCCGCGATCCCGAGCCATACCCGATAGACCAGCCACTCGATGAGCGCGAGCAGCAGTCCAAGGGCCGGTCCCGCGACGAAGGCTCCCAGCATCAGGAAGAGCACGAAAGCGCCCCACTGCCGCGGTGTGCGCAACGCACCGTAGGTGAGGTGGTTCGTGGTGGCGGAGTTCGCCGTGGTCGCCGAGAGCAGTCCGAGCAGGCCGCCGAGCACGCTCCACACCGGCACCATCACCCAGGCGCCGGGATAGTCATCGGGCCGGAACTGCGGATCGACCTGAATGCCGAAGCCGACGACGACGCCGAACACCGCTCCCAGCACGACTCCCGCGCCGATCATCGTCCACGGCAGCACCCAGCGCGGCAGCGCGTCCCGCCCCAGCTGCCACCAGCGGAAGTCGCGGGGAGTCTCCGGCGTCTTGGGCCAGTACCCGAGCGGCCGGCCGAGGTTCTGCGCGATGGTCTGCAGCCAGGCGTCGACCTGGTCCGCGTCGAGTTTCGTGCGCGGGTGCAAGGGGCCGCCGAGCCGCGGGTGGTGCGGCCGGTCCTCGACAAGCGCCGGGATCAGCATGCCGAACAGGTGTCCGCGCAGCTCCTCTGGTGTTTCGAAGCGCAGCAACGCCGCCGGATCGCCCTCACGGTGCGCGGTCACCCGCAGCAGCCACAGACCCAGCGGGGTAGAGACCACGCTGGTGAGCGCGGCGGGCGGCTGCGGGCTCTCCAACGCCTCCACCACCTCCGTCCACGCCGGCGGCAGCGCCGGTCGCACCCCGCGCAGGTAGTCCGCCGCCCCGGTCGGGGTGAGCGGCTCGGGTTCGATCACCAACGCCGACGCGAGCACGTCACCCGCCTCGCGCACCACCTCGGCGTACTCCTCCGCGCGGCTGGTGACGATCAGCCCCGGCAGCCGGTGAGCCGCGACGTTCAGGCTCGTGAGCACCTGCGTGCCGATGTTGTGCGGCACCTCGTCGAGACCGTCGAGCACGGGCAGGACGAGCCCCTCCTCGACCAGCGCCTCGGCGTCGAACCGCGGGTAGTCGCGCCGCAGCCGCTCGGTGAGCCAGTCGAGCACGGTCCGGTCGCCGCTGACGTTCCAGTCCGTCAGCGACATCAGCACCGGCACGGGATCCCCGGCGCGGCGCGGTTCTCCGACGAGCCGCAGCAGCAACTGCACCGCGAGCGTGGTCTTGCCGGTGCCCGGACCACCGAGGACGGCGAGCCGTCGTTCGCGCGACGCGAGAAACGCCTCGACGATCTCGTTCAGCCCGAACGCGTCCCCGGCGAGTGACCCGTGGTCGAGCAGCCGCGGATCCTCGGCCAGCTCGGGGCGATCTGCGAGCCGCCACCGCACCCTGATCCCGGGCTGCATGCCACGCCGCCCGGCCTCGGCGCCCCACTGCTTCTTGACGGCTTTGGCGAGCTCGTCGACGTCGGCGGATCCGGCCGGCCGCCGGAACCAGGCGAGCACGCCGAGCGCGGCGAGAGCCACCGGTAGGAGCAGGCCGCCGGTCAGCTGGGCCACGTTGGCGGCGTCCTGAAGTCCCTGGCGCCGCAACACGAAACCGGTCACGACCAGCAGCGCGATCACGCCGCACAGGCCGATGACCAACCCGGTCCGCCGCCACCGTCTCCGCGCCATGGATCACAGCATGCATGATCTGCCGATGACCGAGGACGATCTGCTGGAGAAGTACGGCCTGAGACCCACGGGCGCGCAGCTGGACGAGGTGCGCGGCATCCTCACGCGGGAGATGCGCGAGCCGGAACCCGACGTCGGCCTGATGAAGCTGTGCTGCGTTCAGCTTTTCCTCAACGGCTCACTCGAGGACGCGCCGCTGATCTGGGAGGCCAAGGAGTCCGGCTGGGACGCCCACTGCTCGATCGACGTCCAGCTCCTGTGCGGCGCGGGTCTTGAGGCGACCCTCGCGCACCTCGAGGGCGAGGCGCTCGACTACCTGAAGTTGTGCGTCGAGTCGGGTGACTTCGAGGACTTCTCGGTTTCGCGGCAGGCGGAGTGGTACGCCGAGTACTACGAGGAATGATCATCGGGTTTCCTTATCGCCCGGCATTCCTTGATCACCCGGCCTGGGTCGTTCGGACGTAGGTTGCCGCGGATGAGAGCGCTGGTCCTCGCCGCCCTGCTGGTTCTCGCGGCCTGTGAGCCCACGGTCAAGTACCAGCCGACCGGGCTCCCCGTCGAGTTCTCGTTGAGCGCCAACGGGGACATCGCGGTATCGCGGACCACGCAGATCGTGACTCCGATCGGCACCTTCAAGTTCGAGGTGGCGGCGAAGACGTCGCTGTCCGGGTCGTCGTCGCAGACCGTGCTGGCGATCAACCACTACTCGGGCGGCGAGTCGGTGCAGAGCCGGTACCGGTTGGACGTCGGCAGTGAGGACGTCAAGGTGTGCGTGTCGGGACAGGCCGAGGTGCTGCCCGACACGGGCAACCACGCCGTCGTGGTGAGCGCCATCGACACCGCCACGCGGATCACCGTCGTCGCCCGAGGCGAGACGTGTCCGTCGGGTCCGGTCGAGTACACGCTGAGGGTGGAGCACAGCGGGTTGTGCCTGGACATCCCGTTCGCCGACCCCTCCGACCACGTGAACCTCCAGCAGTACACCTGCCACGGTGCGCCGAACCAGCGGTGGCTGTTGCAGCAGACGAGCGACGGCTACTACCGGATCAAGTCGGTCGCGACCGGGAAGTGCCTGGACGTCCCGTACGCGAGCCACAACGCCGGGGAGATCGTCCAGCAGTACCAGTGCCACGACGGGACGAACCAGCAGTGGAGCATCTGGCCCACCGGCATCGTCGCGAGGCACAGCGGGATGTGTCTCGACATCCGGGCGGGAGCGCTGGGCGATCACGGTGTGCTGCAGCAGTTTCCGTGCCACGGCGGAGCGAACCAGCGCTGGAGTGTCATGTGAGATGACAGATGATGTTGTCTCAGGTTACAGTCGAGGCGTGGGGGAGTTCTACGGAATCGCGGAGATCGCGGACGCGCTGGGCCTGAGCAGGCAGTTGGTGGCGGTGTGGCGGCGACGCAGGTCGCATGGCATGCCGGACCCGGACGCGGAGCTCGCGTCCGGCCCGATCTGGCGCGCGGAGACGGTCGCGCCCTGGATCGAACGGGTGCGGTCACGGCTCGGGCTGCAGGGCGGCCAGACGGGTGCGACCAGGGCGCTGGCGCTGCGCACGTGCCGGCGCGTGCTGCGGCTGGTGGCGTTGATGCTGGAGGAGTCGACCCGGTTCGAGCTGCTCGACAAGGCCGCCGACCAGCTGCGCGAGCTCGTGCCGGAGATCGACCGGTGCGCGAACGACGTCGTCGGCTCGTTGTTGCGCGAACTGGTCGAGCCGGTGCGCGACCCGGACGAAGCCGTTGAGCTGGTTCAGGTCCAGCTCATCGAGGTGCTGCCTGCGGTGACCGCCCTCGCGCGCAACATGCCCGGCTAGAACAGTTCCGACGACGGCATGGGACGACCGACCAGGAAGCCCTGCGCCTGGTCGCAGTTGAGCTGACGCAGGATGTCGAGCTGCACGGTGTCCTCGACCCCTTCGGCGACCACGGTCAGGTCGACGGCGTGCGCCATGGCGATGATGCTGGTGACGATGGCCTCGGCGTCCTCGGAGGAACCCAGTCCCGACACGAACGTGCGGTCGATCTTGAGGGTGTCCAGCGGCAACGTCAGCAGCTGCGCCAGCGACGAGTAGCCGGTGCCGAAGTCGTCGATCGCCAGACGGGCACCGAGGTCGCGCAACGCCGCCAGCGTGCGGGCGGCCAGCTTGGGTTCCCGCATCAGGGCGCTCTCGGTGATCTCCAGGCACACCGCGCTGGGCGGCAGGCCCGTGGTGCGCAGGACGTTGCGCACGGCGGGCACCAGGAACGGGTCGTCCAGCTGGCGCGCCGACAGGTTGACCGTCAGCTGCAGGTCCGGTTTCGTCGTGGACCGCAGGGAGACGATCTCCGCGGACGCGGCGTACAGCATGTGCGCGCCCACGATGTTGATCAGATCGCTCTCCTCGGCCAGCGGGATGAACTCGCTGGGCGAGATCGGGCCGTACGACGGGTGCGTCCACCGCAGCAGGCCCTCGACCGTGTTGATCTCACCGGTCCGCAGGTCGGCGATCGGCTGGTAGGCGAGCCACAGCTGGCCGGTGCGCGGCGCCTCACGCAGGTCCTGTTCCAGCTGCAGCCGGCGCTGGGTGCGTTCGCGCAGGTCGACGTCGAAGAACGCGTGCCGGCCGCGGCCGCGCGTCTTCGCCTCGTACATCGCCAGGTCCGCGTCGCGCAGCAGGTCGGCGCCGCCGCGGGTGTCCTCCGGCGCCGCGATCACGATGCCGATGCTTGCGTCGACGTGCAGGTTGCGGCCTTCCAGCTCGATGGGTCTGTTGAGCTCGGCGCGGATGTGGTCGGCGAGCGCCGTGGCCTCGGCCTTGCTGATGATCCCGTACGCGACGACCACGAACTCGTCGCCGCCGAGCCGGCCGACGACGTCACCGCGGCGGACGCTGCGGGTCAGCCGCGTGCCGATGACCTTGAGCACCTCGTCGCCGACGCTGTGGCCGAGCGAGTCGTTGATGACCTTGAACTTGTCCAGGTCGATGAACAGCACCGCGGTGTGGCCGGAGCGGTGGCCGCGGGCGCTCGGGCTGAGCCGGTCGATGGTCACCGTCCGGTTGAACAACCCGGTCAGCGCGTCGTGCGTGGCCTCGTGCTCCAGCCGGCCGTCGATCATCCGGCGCTCGGTGATGTCGGTGAACGACACGACGACCGCCGACGGCAGGGAGCCGGGCGTCAGGGCGCGGCTGCTGACCGACAGCCAGATGCTCGCCTTACCCGGCCGATCCACGCGGACGATCCGGCCGTGCTGCGGCTGCCCGGTCAGCCGCGTGTGGACCGACGGATAGTTCGACGGCGGCACCAGGGCGCCGGTCTCGTCGAAGAACGCGGCCGCGGTGATCGGCGTGCCGACCGCGATCTCCTCGTGGATCCCCAGAATCCGCTCGGCCGCCGGGTTCACCGACTCGACCAGACCGGACGGCCCGATCACGATCACGCCTTCCTCGATGGCGGCGACGACCGTGGTGAAGTGCTGTTCGGCGCGGCGGCGCGCGGTCTCGTCCGCGCAGATCAGCACGTACCCGTCGTCCATCCGCGCCACCGACACGCGCACCGCGAGGGCGCTGCCGTCGGACCGGCTGTGCACGGTCTGCACGACCCCGCCGCCCTCCAGCACGGACGACGGGTCCAGCGACGCGCCGACCACACGGTGGATCGGCCGGCCGATCGCCTCGGCGGACGAATACCCGTACACCTGCTCGGCGCTCGGGTTCCAGCTGGTGACGACACCGTTCGCGGTGGTCGCGATCAACGCGTCGCTGACGTGGGCGACCAGCGCGGCCTGGTAGTGCACCGCCGCCGCGGCGGCCTTGGCCGCGGTGACGTCCCGCATGATCACCTGGAACGCCGGGCGGCCCTCCCAGGTGGTGCGCACCGAGACGGACTCGATGTCGATCGTGCCGCCGTCGAACCGCAGCAGCACGGCCTCGGCGGGTTCGCTCGCCGCACCCGGCGCGTTCAGCTCCGAAATGCGCTGCAACATCTGCGGAACCGAGTCCGCGTGCACGAAGTCGGTGATCGGCCGGCCGAGGATCTCGGCGTCGGACCTCGCGTGCACGAACCGCACCGCCGCCGGGTTCGCGTACACGACGTGCCCGGCCTCGTGCACCACGATCGCGTCCGGCGACAGTTCGATCAGCAGCCGGTACCGGTCGGCCAGATCGGTCAGCGCCTGCTGCTGCAGACGCTGGCTCGTCACGTCGCTCGCGACACCGAGCAGGGTGCGTTTGCCGTCGTGCTCGGACACCCTGGCCCGGAACAGGATCCACCGGACCTCGTTGGCCGGGGTCTTGCACTCCTGCTCCAGCTCGAAGGTCTGCCACACCGCGGCCGCCTTCGCGGCGACGGTCAGCGGCGCGATCAGGTCCGCGAGGCGGGCGCGCACCACCGGTTCGTCCGAGCCGGACAGGCCCAGCATGTCGTCCAGACCGGATAGCCAGGCCACACCGTCGGAAGCGAAGTCGTACCACCACACCACGGCCGACCCGGCCGAGAGCGCGAGTTCGACGAGGACCTCCTGGTCGAACTCGGCGTCGCCCATGAGCTCCTTCACCGCGTGGCCCCCAGGCCCGTAGTCAGGTCCGATTCGTGGTGGCGCCATCGGGGAGTAGTACTACATCGAGGACGTAATTCCCACCCGTCTGATGCGTCCACGGTGTGCCGTTATATCGGACCGCGTCCATGGTGGACCACTGGAAGCGGATGTGCCTACTCGTGTGTCATCGCGGTTACCATGGTCACGCCTGCCCTTGAACAGCACGTCAACGGTTGCTCTCTTCGGCGGATCGCGCTGTATGAGTTCGCTTCTGGGTGAGTTTGCTTCTGTGAGTTCGCCGGCGGGCGGTGTCAGCTCTCGAGGTGAGGGGGAGCGAAATGACCGTGCAGGGCATGCCGATCTGCGGAATCGGAGTCGTCAGCGGGTACGGCTGGGGCCGCGAACCGCTGTGGAACGGTCTGATGAGCGGAAAACCCGCGGCCAGCATCGTGTCCGGACTGGCCGAACATCCCGGCGACACCGTGTGGGCCGCCTGTGTGTCCGACGACGGCGGTGACCTCCAGGACGGACCGAGCCGGTTCGCCCAGGCCATGCGCGCCGCGGCCCGCGAAGCGATCCACGACGCCGCCGACCGCGGCTGGCGGCCGGGTCGTCGCGTCGGCCTCCTGCACGCCGTCGTGCTCGGCGAGGTCGACCTGTGGCGCGAGTTCTACACCACCCGTGGCGGATCTCTGTCCGTACACGACTACCTGGCGCTGATGCCGTCCACGCCGATGTCCACCTTCATGCAGGAGTACGGGTTCCACGGTCCGGCGATGAACGTGTCGGCCATGTGCGCGTCCGGCAACGCGGGCCTCATCACCGCGAAGTCCTGGCTGGACGCCGGAATCGTCGACGACGTCGTGTTCGTCGCGACTGATCTTTCGCTGACCCCGGAGAACGTCTCGCACTTCGTCCGGCTCGGCGTCGCGATCGCCGACGCGGAGCCGTTCGACGCGTGCCGCCCGTTCCAGCAGGGCAGCCGCGGTTTCATCATGGGCGAGGCGTCGGTGTCCTTCGTGCTCTCGTCGCGCGCCGATCGGCCATATGCGACAACGCTGGGTGGCGCGATGTCCCATGACGCCTACCACGTGACATCGATAGACCCGAACCTTTCACAGATCACAGCCTGTTTCGAGGACGCGCTGGAGAACGCCCGCGTACCCGCGTCCGCCGTGCGTTACCTCAACGCGCACGGTCCCGGTACCGCCCAATGCGACCGGGCCGAGGCCGCCGTGCTGGACCGTTTGTTCCCGGAAACCGAGGTGTACTCGGTAAAACCGATGACCGGCCACTGTCAGGGCGCGGCGTCCGCGGTCGAGGTGGCCGTTGCCGCCCTCGGCTACGACCGGGGCGTCCTACCCGCGCCACCTGTCGTCGCACCGGGACATCCCCGCCTGCTCGACGGACCGTCGCAGGTGGCAGACGGCATCACCGTCAAATCCTCTTTGGGAATGGGCGGTCACAACTCGGTAATCGTGCTGGCGCCACCGGCCTGAGTGATTACCGCCTCATGGAAACGCTCTACTGCTGACCGGCCTGCGCCCTGGTTTCCTTGGGGCGAACAATGGTCGGCACCGCGCTCCTGACCCCGCTAGAGAACAACACCGCCCATCCGGCGCGTTGCCCTCTCGACAGGAGTGTGAGCGGATGTTGTTCGACACCAGTACCACCCGCCGGCCGCTGCTGGCCGCCCAGTCGGGGGTGTGGGTCGCGCAGCAGCTCAGTCCGGCCGAAGCGCAGTTCAACTGCGCGATCTGGTTCGACATCAACGGTTCGCTGGACGCGCGACTGCTGAGCCGGGCGGTGCGGCAGGCGGTCGCCGAGACCGAGGCCCTGTGGGCGCGGTTCGTCCCGGACGAGGACGGCACCCCATGGCAGGTCGTCGAGCCACTCTTCGATGTCGATCTGTCTATTGTGGACGTTGACGGTCCGGATGCGGCACACGACCGGATGCGTGCACTTCTTGCTGATCCGATGGATCTGGAACACGGTCCGCTGTTCGGTCACACCCTGTTCCGTATTTCTCCTTCCCGCTACTTCTTTCAATTCCGCGTGCACCACATCCTGCTCGACGGCTATGGACAGACGATTTATCTGCAGCGGCTGGCCGAGATCTATTCGGCTCTGGTCGCCGGGCAGAAACCACCGCCGTCGACGTTCGGCTCGCTGGACGACCTGGTGGCCGAGGAGGCCGCGTACCTCTCGTCGCCGCAGTTCGCGCTGGACCGCGACTTCTGGCTGTCGCAGTGCGCCGCGCCCGTGAGCCTGGCCGCACCCGCCTCCGCGAAAACCTTGCGTGTTTCCCTGTCGGCCGACCTGTCCGCGCACCGGGTGCCCTGGTCGACGGTGCTGATCGCGGCGACCGCCGTCTACCTGCACCGGTTGTCCGGTACCGAGGATGTGGTCCTCGGGCTTACTTCGGCCGGCCGTTCGAGCGGCGTTGCTCTCGCGACGCCCGCGATGCGCGCGACGCAGCTGCCGCTGCGGGTCCACGTGGATCCCGGCATGCCGTTCACGGAGGTCGTCGCTTCGGTGGCCGACAGCCTGCGGCGTGTCGTCGAGCATCAGGACCACCCCGGTGCGGAGTTCGCGCGGCGTTCCGCGTTCAGCGTCGTCGTCAACCCCATGTCGTTCGACCACGACGTCCGGTTCGGCTCCTGTGTCTCGACCATGCACGCGTTGCCGATGGCGCCGGTCAAGGACCTGATGATCTACGCCTACGGCCGCGACACCGTGGAGTTCGAGGCCAATCCGGCGTTGTACTCCGCTGCCGATCTCGCCGCGCACGCTTCCCGGTTCACCGCGTTCGTCGGCGCGCTCTGCTCCGGTCGCGAACCGGTCGGGCAGATCCCGTTTCTCGAGGACCGTCAGGTCGTTTTCGACTGGAACGACACGCTTGTAGACGTGCCGGACACGACGATCCCCGCGCTGTTCCGCGCGCAGGTTGCCCGCACACCCGACGCCGTGGCGGTGACGTTCGGCGATGAGAGTCTCACCTACGCTTCGCTGAACCTCTTGTCCAACCGCGTGGCGCACGCGTTGGCCGACGTGGGTCCCGAATCCGTCGTCGCCTTGCACATGCCCAGGTCGCTCGACCTGGTGATCGCCGTGCTCGGCGTGCTCAAGGCGGGTGCGGCTTACCTGCCGATCGATCCCGAGTATCCGGCCTCGCGGGTCGAGTTCCTGCTGGCCGACGCCGCTCCCGCGGTGGTTCTTCGCTCGCTGCCTGTTGCCGATGTGCCTTCGTCGGACCCGGTCGTTCCTTTGCGCCCGTCGCATCCCGCGTACCTGATCTACACGTCCGGGTCGACCGGCCGCCCGAAGGCGGTCGTCGGAACGCATTCCGCGCTGGTCAACCGGTTGCTGTGGGGTGCGCACGAGTTCCCTTACGACGAACCGGTCCTGGCGAAGACGTCGCTCAGCTTCATCGACGGCACCACCGAACTGCTCGGCCCGTTGCTGCACGGCGGCCACCTGGTGCTGTCGCCGTCGACGTCGGTCGACCCCGATCTGGTGGCCCGGCACGACATCGGCCGCCTGACGGTCGTACCCAGCCTGCTGATGACCTTGCTCGAGTCGCGGACACCTCCGGCTTGCCGGCTCTGGATATCCAGCGGCGAGGCCCTGACCGCGGCCCACGCCGCCCGGTTCGCTTCCGTTCTGCCGGACGCCCGGCTGATCAACTTCTACGGCTCGACCGAGGTTACCGGCGATTGCCTGTTCTCGACGGATGTCCATATCGGACGTCCAATCTGGAACACCCGGGTTTACGTGCTGGACAAGCGTTTGCGGCCCGCGCCACCGGGGGTGGTCGGTGAACTGTACGTGGCCGGCGCCGGGTTGGCGCGCGGGTATCTGCGGCAGCCGGGGCTGACGGCATCCCGTTTCGTGGCTTGCCCCTTCGGGGGCCGCATGTACCGCACGGGCGATCTGGCCCGGTGGAACCGTTCCGGATCGCTGGAGTTCGCCGGTCGCGCGGATGATCAGGTGAAGGTGCGCGGATTCCGGATCGAGCCCGGAGAGATCGAGGCGGCCCTGCTGAGCCGGGTTCGCCGGGCGGTCGTCGTCGTGCGGGACGAGCGAATCGTCGCCTACGTCGTTGGTTCCGCGGACGGGTTGCGGGAGCACGCCGCTCGGCTGCTTCCCGAACACATGGTCCCCACCGCGTTCGTCGAACTGGACGAACTGCCGCTGAACCCGAACGGCAAGGTCGACCGCGCGGCGCTGCCCGCCCCGGAGTTCGCCGGGCGCGGACGCGGACCGCGCACCCCACAGGAAGAGGTCCTCTGCGGCCTGTTCTCCGAAGTACTCGGCGTCGACCACATAGGGATCGACGACAACTTCTTCGAACTGGGCGGCCACTCCTTGCTGGCCACCAGGTTCACCAACCGGGTCCGAGCCGTACTGGGCATCGAACTACCGATGCGCGCCCTCTTCGACACGCCGACGGTGGCCGGCCTGACGCTGGCCGCCGCCAACCCCCGGCCCGCCCTGACCTCGCAGCCGAGGCCAGACCGGATCCCACTGTCGTTCGCCCAGCGCCGCCTGTGGTTCCTGCACCAGCTCGAAGGCCCGAGCGCCACCTACCTCATGCCGCTGGCCCTCCGGCTCACCGGCGACCTGGACGCCGATGCGCTGTGGGCCGCGGTGGCTGACGTGGTAGCCCGGCACGAGTCGTTGCGAACGTTCTTCCCGACCACGACCACGGACGGCGAGCCGGAGCAGGTCGTTGTGCCCGTGTCAGAGCAGCCGCTTGGCCCGCGCGCTTCCTTATGCGCTCAAAGCGTACCGCGGGGGTCTGACACTTTTGAGCCGCCGCAGGCGCAGGGCCGAACTGTTGACAGTTTCAGTCACCCAATCGTGTACGACCTTGCAGGCGAGGTCCCGGTCCGTGTGGAGCTCACCAAAATCAGCGAGACCGAACACCGACTGCTGGTAGTAGTGCACCACATCGTCGGCGACGGCTGGTCGATGGGGCCATTCCTCAAAGACCTGGCCACGGCCTACCGGGCGCGAACCGAAGGAAAGACCCCGGACTGGGCACCGCTGCCCGTGCAGTATGCGGACTACACGCTGTGGCAACGAGATGCGCTGAAGAACGAGCGGGACCGGCAGCTGAAGTACTGGAAAGAGCGGCTGGCCGGACTCCCGGAGCTCGCCACGCTGCCGATGGGCGGGCAACGGCCCGCGGTCGCGTCGGACCGGGGCGCCCGGACCGGGGTCTCGATCGCCGGAAACGGGATCAAGGAGCTGGCGCGCCGCGAAGGCGCGACCCTGTTCATGGTGCTGCACGCGGCACTCGCGGCGTTGCTGACGCGGCTCGGCGTGGGGAACGACATCCCGATCGGCACCCCGATCGCCGGGCGCACCGACGCGGCGCTCGACGACCTGATCGGGTTCTTCACCAACACACTGGTGCTGCGCACCGACACCGCGGGCAACCCGACGTTCCGCGAGTTGCTTCACCAGGTCCGCGAGACCGACCTCGCCGCCTACGCCAACCAGGACGTGCCGTTCGAGTACCTCGTCGAGGCGCTCAATCCGGCTCGGTCGCGGGGGCACCACCCGCTGTTCCAGATCATGCTGGTGCTGCAGAACGCCGGCCCGGCCGAGATCGACCTGCCCGGACTCGAGGTCGAGGTGGAGCCGGTCGCCACCGGCACCACGAAGTTCGACCTTTGCCTGACGCTGCAAGAAACACCGCACGGACTGGAAGGACACTTCGAGTACGCCACGGATCTCTTCGACGCCACCACGATCGAGGCCGTCAAGGGGTACTGGGAACGGATGCTCGACGCCGTCATCGCCGACCCCGACGTCCGGATCGGCGACGTCGAGCTGTTCGACGCGGTGCTGCCGCGACCGATCGAGACCACACCCAGGACGCTGCTCGACCTGTTCCCCAAACAGTCCCAAAACACAGCCATCACCGACGAGCACGGCGAACTGTCCTATGTGGAACTGAACAACAGGACGAACCGCCTGGCGCACCACCTGATCGAGCGAGGTGCCGGACCGGAACGGATCGTCGCACTCGTCATGCCACGATCCAAGGACCTCGTCGTCGCGATCCTGGCGGCGCTGAAGTCGGGCGCGGCATATCTGCCGATCGACCCGGACTACCCGGAAGAGCGCATCAACACCACGCTGACGGACGCCGCTCCCGTCATCACGCTCACCGAAATCCCCGACACCAACGGATACCCCGACACGGATCCGGAAGTGCTGGTCAGGCCGGAGAATCCGGCGTACGTGATCTACACGTCCGGCTCGACCGGCCGGCCCAAGGGCGTGGTCATCCCGCACGGCAACGTCGTGCGGCTGTTCGAGGCGACCGACCACTGGTTCGGGTTCGGGCCCGACGACGTGTGGACGTTGTTCCACTCCTACGCCTTCGACTTCTCGGTGTGGGAGATCTGGGGTGCGTTGCTCCACGGCGGACGGCTGGTCGTGGTGCCGAAGCAGGTGAGCCGTGCGCCTGAGGAGTTCGCACAGCTGCTGCGAAAAGAAAGCGTCACGGTGCTCAACCAGACGCCGTCGGCGTTCTACCAGCTGCCACGCGTGGACGGCCTGCGGTACGTGATCTTCGGCGGCGAGGCGCTCGACCTGCGGCGGGCGTGGGTCGAGGGACCCGCGCTGGTCAACATGTACGGCATCACCGAGACCACCGTGCACGTCACATACTTCCAGGTCGACAGGCCGCGCGATGGAAGCATCATCGGTGAGCCCATCCCGGACCTGGGCGTCCACGTCCTCGACGACCGGTTGAAGCCTGTGCCGCCCGGCGTGCCCGGCGAGATGTACGTGTCCGGCGCCGGGCTCGCGCGCGGATACCTGAACCGGCCGGGGCTGACGGCCGAACGGTTCGTGGCGTGCCCGTTCGGCCCTGGCAGGATGTACCGCACCGGCGACCTTGCGCGGTGGAACCACGAAAACCAGCTGGAGTACCTCGGACGCAGCGACGACCAGGTCAAGATCCGCGGCTACCGCATCGAGCTCGGCGAGATCGAAGCGGCGATCCCGGCGCCGAACAAAGTAATCGCAAAAGACGACAAGGTAGTCGCTTACGTCGTCGGCGACACCAACGGACTGCGGGAGCAGCTGAAAGCCAAGCTCCCGAGCCACATGGTGCCCGCAAAGTTCGTCGAGATCGACAAAATTCCGTTGACTCCCAACGGAAAGCTCGACCGAAATGCACTGCCAGAACCTGAGTTCGTCGCCGAAGGTCGAGCACCGCGAACACCGCGGGAAGAGCTCCTGTGCGGACTGTTCGCCGAAGTCCTGAACGTAGAGCGGGTCGGCATCGACGACGACTTCTTCGCGCTGGGCGGGCATTCACTGCTGGCGACCCGGCTGGTGAGCCGCATCCGTGCGGTGCTGGGCCTGGACATCGGGGTCCAGTCGGTGTTCGAGGCGCCCACGGTGGCCGGGATCGCCAACGCCGGCAACACCGCGCCGCGCATTGAGCCGATGCCGCGGCCGGACGTCGTGCCGTTGTCGTTCGCGCAGCAGCGGTTGTGGTTCCTCGACCGGCTGGAGGGGCCGAACGCGATCTACAACGTGCCGCTGGCCGTCCGCTTCACGGGCGCACTGGACGTGGTGGCGTTGCAAGAAGCACTGCAGGATGTGGTGCAGCGGCACGAGAGCCTGCGCACGATCATCGTCGAACGCGACGGCGTGCCGAGCCAGCTGGTCACCGACCTGACACCGGAACTACAACAAGTCGACGTCGACCCGGCCACGCTGACAAGCCACCGGTTCGACCTCACGACCGAGCTGCCGATCCGCGCGTGGTTGTGCGGCGGGAACGTGCTCGTCGTGCTGCTGCACCACATCGCGGGCGACGAGTGGTCGATAGGTCCACTGTGGAGTGATATCGCGACCGCCTACACCGCGCGCTCCACCGGCAACGCGCCGGACTGGAAGCCGCTGCCGGTGCAGTACGCGGACTACGCGCTGTGGCAACGGGATCTGCCGGTCGCCGAGCAGGAGGCGTACTGGACCAAAGCCCTCGAGAACCTGCCCGACCACCTCGAACTGCCGACCGACCGGCCGCGCCCGGCCGTGGCGAGCCACGAGGGCGCGACGCTGGACTTCGAGATCGGGCCGGAACTGCACGCGAAGCTGGTGACGCTGGCCCGGCAGAGCGGCACGAGCCTGTTCATGGTCCTGCACGCCGCGTTGGCCGCCCTGCTCAGCGCGCTGGGCGCGGGCACGGACATCCCGATCGGCAGCCCGATCGCGGGCCGCACCGACGACGCGCTCGACGACCTCGTCGGGTTCTTCGTCAACACGCTGGTGCTGCGCACGGACACGAGTGGCGACCCGTCGTTCGAGGAGCTGCTCGGCCGGGTGCGCAGCACCGCTCTGGCGGCGTACGCGCACCAGGACCTGCCGTTCGACCGCCTGGTCGAGGTGCTCAACCCGGAGCGGTCGCTCGCGCGCCACCCGTTGTTCCAGGTCATGCTGACGCTGCGCAACGCCGCGGAGACCAGCTTCGAGCTGCCCGGCCTGCGGGTCGACCTCGAACCGCTGCCTACGCACGGCGCCAAGTTCGACCTGCTGCTCGACTTCCGCGAAGGGGACGGGTTGCACGGCCAGGTCGGCTACGCCACCGACCTGTTCGACCACGACACCGTGCGCATGTTGACCGAACGGTTGGTCCGGCTGCTCGACGCGGTCACCGGCGACCCGCGCAAACCCCTGAGCCACATCGATCTGCTTGATCCCGACGAACGCCGGAAGCTGCTGACCTTCAAAGAACATGCGGTTCCGGACGCGACGCTGCCCGAGCTGTTCGCGGCGCAGGTCGCCCGGACGCCCGAGCACACCGCGGTCGTGTGCGGCGAAGAAACCTTGACCTACGAGGAACTTAACGCGCGCGCGAACGGGTTGGCGCACCATCTGATTGAACGAGGTGTGAGGCCGGAAACACCGGTCGCACTGCGGATGAACCGCTCCACCGAACTGATTGTGGCGATTCTGGCCATCACCAAGGCCGGTGGCGCCTACGTTCCGGTGCACGAGTCGTATCCCGAGAGCCGGATCGAGCTGGGGCTGCGGGAAACCGGCGCGGCGATCGTGCTCACCGGTGCCGAGGAGACCGGGGCCCAGGCCAACGAGCCTCAGTTGACGGTTGACCCGGACCAGATCGCGTACGTCATGTACACCTCGGGCTCGACGGGCACGCCCAAGGGGATCCAGATCACCCACCGCGATGTCGTCGAACTGGCGCTGGACCGGCGCTGGGACGACGGCTCGGCGCAACGCGTGCTGCTGCACTCGCCGCACGCGTTCGACGCCTCGACCTTCGAGCTGTGGGTTCCGTTGCTGCGCGGCGGCACGGTGGTCGTGGCGCCGGAGGATCTCGCGCGGACGATCGTCGAGCAGCGGATCACCGCGGTGTGGCTGACCGCCGGGTTGTTCCACGTCATGGCCGAACGCGAGCCCGAGGTGTTCGCCGGGGTGCGGCGCGTCCTGGCCGGTGGTGACGTCGTGTCCGGTAACGCGGTGCGGCGTGTGCTCGACCATTGCCCGGACACCGTGGTCACGAATGGTTATGGGCCAACGGAAACGACGACGTTCGCGACCACGTACGACGTGCCGCGCGACCACCAGGGCGCGGTGCCGATCGGGTCGCCGCTGGACAACACGCGGGTCTACGTGCTGGACGCGTTCCTGAGGCCGGTGCCCGCCGGTGTCGTCGGCGAGCTGTACATCGCGGGCGCCGGGTTGGCCCGTGGCTACGTGAACCGCCCGGACCTGACGGCGGAACGATTCGTGGCGTGCCCGTTCGGACCAGGGCGGATGTACCGGACGGGCGACCTGGTCAAGTGGGCGGGCGAGAACCTGGAGTTCATCGGCCGGGCCGATGACCAGGTGAAGGTGCGCGGGTTCCGGATCGAACTCGGGGAGATCGAATCCGTGCTTGCCGAGATCGCCCAGAACGTCGTGATCGTGCGCGACGGCCGCCTGATTGCCTATGTGGTCTCCGAGACCGATGTTCGGTCGTGGTTGGCGGAACGGTTGCCGGAGTACATGGTGCCGTCGCTGATCGTGTCGGTGGAAGCGTTGCCGTTGACCGCCAACGGAAAGGTGGACCGCGCGACGCTGCCCGACCCGGAGATCGTGGTGTCGGACGGCGCGCCGCGGACCGAACGGGAAGAACTGCTGTGCGGGCTGTTCGCGTCCGTGCTCGGGCTGCCGCGCGTGGGCGTGGACGACAACTTCTTCTCGCTGGGCGGCGACAGCATCAGCACGTTGCGCGTGGTCAGCGGAGCGCGGGACGCCGGAATGCTGATCCGGCCGAAGGATGTCTTCGAGCACAAGACGCCCGCGGGTCTGGCGGCGGCCGCGGGCACGGACATCCCCGAGGCGAAACCGATGTCGCTGAACCCGGAGGTACTGCCGCTGTTGCCGTTGCAGCGAGGACTGCTGTTCCATGCGCTGTACGACGCGGACGCGCCGGACGTCTACGTGGTGCAGACGGTCTTCGAGGTGACCGGGGACGTGAGCCCGTTGCGGGCGCGGGCGGAACGGGCGCTGCGCCGCCATCCGCACCTGGCCGCCGCGTTCGATCACGAGGCCTTGGTCCAGGTGGTGCCGGCGGACGTCGAGCTGCCGTGGGCCGAGATCGAGACCGACGACCTCGAGCGGACGCTCGCGGAGGACCGGGCCCGGCGGTTCGACCCGGCACGGCCGCCGCTGTTGCGGTTCACGTTGATCCGCACCGGGGGCCGGCGGCTGCTGGTGCTGACCAACCACCACATCCTGCTCGACGGCTGGTCGATGCCGATCCTGCTGAACGAGCTGCTCACCGACGAGCTGCCCGAACCGGTGCCGTTCGCGAACTACCTGGCGTGGCTGGAAAGTCAGGACCAAGCGGCATCGATAGAGGCGTGGCGCGAGGCGCTGTCCGGGGCCCAGCCGACGCGCATCGGGGACGCGACCCCCGCTGTTCCCGAGCTGCTGGAGGTCGCGGCGTCCGAGGAGCTGACCCGCGGGCTCACCGGCCTGGCCCGGCGGCACGGGCTGACGTTGAGCACGGTGGTGCAGGCCGCGTGGGCGGTGCTGCTCGGGTGCCTGACGAACAACGACGACGTGGTTTTCGGCGCCACCGTGGCGGTCCGGCCGCCGGAGCTGCCGGGCAGCGAGCGGCTCGTCGGGTTGTGCATCAACACCGTGCCGGTGCGCGTGCGGCTCACCGGCACCGTGCGCGAGGTGCTGGAACGGTTGCGGGAACAGCAGACCGCGCTGCTCGAGCACCAGTACCTGGACCTCGCGGAGATCCAGCGGGAGCACGGCGAGCTGTTCGACACCGTCACGGTGTTCGAGAACTACCCGATCGACCAGAGCGACGAACGGATCCGGTTCGTCGGCACCCACGGCGGCGACGTCACGCACTACCCGTTGTCGCTGCTGACCGTGCCCGGCGAGCGGCTGAGGTTCAAGCTGAGCCACCGGCCGGACCTGGACGCGAACGCGATCGCCGCACGGTTCCTTCGCGTGCTCCAAGCCTTCACGGATGACTCGTGTCCGATCATTCGCCTGGATCTGCTGGACGAACGCGAACGCGCGCGGCTGCTGGTTGACTGGAACGACACCGGCCGTGCCCTGTCGGGCACCGTGCCGGAGCTGTTCCGGCGGCAGGTGGCGACGACGCCGGACAACCCGGCCATCGTGTTCGAGGGCGGCGAACTGTCCTATGTGGAGCTCAACGAGCGAGTCAACCGGCTGGCGCATCACCTGATCGGGCTCGGCGTCGGACCCGAGTCGGTCGTGGCGCTGCGGTTCGGGCGGTCCGTCGACATGGTCGTCGCGATGCTCGGCGTCATGAAGGCCGGTGGCGCGTACCTGCCGATCGACCCGGACTATCCGGCCGAACGCATCGAGTTCATGCTGCGTGACGCGGCGCCCCAGGTGGTGCTGACCGAGCTGCCCGAACTGAGTGGGCCGGTCGACGAACCGGCGGTGGACCTGCGGCCGGAACATCCGGCGTACGTGATCTACACGTCCGGATCGACCGGCACGCCCAAGGGTGTTGTGGTCTCGCACGCGGGTGTGCCGAGCCTGGTGGCGTCGCAGGTCGCGCGGTTCGGCGTCACGTCGGGCAGCCGGGTGCTGCAGTTCGCGTCGCCGAGCTTCGACGCCGCGTTCTCCGAGGTGTGCATGGCGTTGCTGTCCGGCGCGGCGCTGGTGATCGGCCCGCGCGACCGGCTGGACGACATCACGCACGTGACCGTGCCGCCGTCGATGCTGGCGGCATGGACGCCCGAACAGCTGGCGGATGTGCAAACCCTCGTGGTGGCGGGCGATTCCGTCTCCGCCGAGGTGATCAGTCGGTTCTCGCCGGGGCGGCGTGTGATCAACGCGTATGGACCGACCGAGACGACCGTGTGCGCCACGATGAGCGAGCCGCTGGTTTCGGGGGCGCCGATCGGCCGGCCGATCGCCAACACGCGGGTCTACGTGCTGGACGCCTTCCTGAGGCCGGTTCCGGTCGGCGTGACCGGTGAGCTGTACGTCGCGGGCTCCGGTCTGGCGCGCGGGTATCTGCGGCGGCCTGCGTTGACCGCATCGCGGTTCGTGGCTTGTCCGTTCGGCGGGCGGATGTATCGCACCGGGGACCTGGTGCGCTGGAACCGTTCTGGCGAGCTCGAGTTCGTTGGCCGGGCCGATGATCAGGTGAAGGTGCGCGGGTTCCGGATCGAGCTCGGTGAGATCGAGGCCGTGCTCGCGGAGATCGCCCA
Source organism: Lentzea sp. NBRC 105346 (assembly GCF_030269605.1). Lineage (GTDB taxonomy): Bacteria > Actinomycetota > Actinomycetes > Mycobacteriales > Pseudonocardiaceae > Lentzea. The sequence continues at coordinate 522,946 of NZ_BSTQ01000002.1, read as the reverse complement.
GAACGTCGTGGTGGTGCGCGACGGGCGGTTGGTCGCCTATGTGGTGTCCAAGGCCGATGTCCGGTCATGGTTGGCGGAACGGTTGCCGGAGTACATGGTGCCATCGGTGATCGTGTCGTTGGACGCGTTGCCGTTGACGCCCAACGGAAAGGTGGACCGCGCGGCGCTGCCCGACCCGGAGATCGTGGTGTCGGACGGCGCGCCGCGGACCGAGCGGGAAGAGCTGCTCTGCGGGCTGTTCGCGTCCGTGCTCGGGCTGCCGCGTGTGGGTGTGGACGACAACTTCTTCGCACTGGGTGGCGACAGCATCAACACTCTGCGCCTGGTCAGCGGCGCCCGCGAGGCCGGTCTGCTGATCAGCCCGAAGGACGTGTTCGACCGCAAGACGCCGGCCGCGCTCGCCGCCTGCGCCGGGGACGTAGTCGAACGGGCCGCCGACGCTGGAGCGGGTGAGCTGCCGGCGACACCGATCATCCATTGGCTGTGGGAGCGCGGCGGGTCGATCGACGACTTCCACCAGTCGATGGTGATCCGGGTTCCGCCGACCAGCGCGGAAGATTTGACGGCCGCGCTGCAGAAGGTTGTCGATCACCACGACGCGCTGCGAATGCGGGTGCGTGGCCGGAAGCTGGAGATCACGCCACCGGGCTCCGTCGAGGTGACCGTGCGGCCTGCGACCGGGGGACTGGCCGAGGAGGCGAAACAGGCGCTGGCCCGGTTGAACCCCGAGTCCGGCGTGATGCTGCAGGCCGTCTGGTTCGGCAGCGGATGTCTGCTGTTGGTCGCGCATCACCTCGTGGTGGACGGAGTGTCGTGGCGGATCCTGTTGCCTGACCTGCAAGCGGCCTTCGAAGGCCGGCCGCTGCCGAGGGGCGGGACGTCGTTCCGCGAGTGGGCGAGGCTGTTGTCGAAGCAGGACAGGCGATCCGAGCTGCCATTGTGGACAGACGTGCTGCGCGGTCCGGATCCACTGCTGTCCGTCCGGCCACTCACCGACCAGGACACCAAGGCGGGATCGCTGACCCTGACGTTGCCCGCATCGGTGACCAGGCCGTTGCTGACGCGGGTGCCGGAGCTGTTCCACGGGCGGATCAACGACGTCCTGCTGACCGCGTTCGCGGTGGCCGTCGCGCAGTGGCGCGGCGAACCTGGACCGGTGCTGGTGGACGTCGAGGGCCACGGCCGGGAGGCGGACGCGCTCGGTGTGCCGGGCGTCGACCTGTCCCGCACGGTCGGCTGGTTCACCACGATCTTCCCGGTGCGGCTGGACCCCGGCCAGCTCGCGTGGGACGAGGTGACGTCCGGCGGGGTGTCGCTCGGCCAGGCGGTCAAACAGGTGAAGGAACAGTTGCGGGCGTTGCCGGACAACGGGTTGGGCTACGGCGTGCTGCGGTACCTCGACGCCGAGACCGGACCGGCGCTTGCCGGGTTGCCGCGGCCGCAGCTCGGGTTCAACTATCTCGGCCGGTTCACCGTGACCGATGATCACGACTGGGCACCATCCTCGGACGCGACGCTGCTGAGCGGGATCGAACACGGGGAGATGCCGCTGGCCCACGCCATCGCGCTGGACGCCGCCACCCAGGACCGGCCGGACGGGCCGGAACTGGTGGCGCACTGGCTGTTCGCCGCGGACCTGTTCTCCGCCGAGCGGATCGGTGAGCTCGCCGGACTGTGGTTCGCCGCGCTGGAAGGCCTGGTCACGCACGCGCAACGGCCTGAGGCGGGCGGGCTCACCCCATCTGACCTGCTGGTGCCGCTCAGCCAGGCCCAGATCGCGATGCTCGAGTCGGCGCGGAGGACGAAGTCGTGACGGGTGTTGCCGATGTGCTGCCGTTGTCGCCGTTGCAGCGGGGCTTCCTGTTTCATGCGCTGTACGACGCGGACGCCCCGGACGTCTACGTCGTGCAGACCGTCTTCGAGGTGACCGGGCCGCTCGACGTGCCCGCGTTGCGCGCGGCGGCCGAGGCGTTGCTGCGCCGCCATCCGCACCTCGCGGTCGGATTCCACTACGAGGGCCTGGACTTCCCGGTCCAGATCGTGCCGGCCGACATCGAGGTGCCGTGGTCGGAGATCGAGACCGACGACCTGGAGCGGACGCTCGCCGAGGACCGGGCCCGGCGGTTCGATCCGGTGCGACCGCCGCTGCTCCGGTTCACCCTGATCCGCCTGGACGACGGCTACCGGCTGGTGTTCACCAACCACCACATCCTGCTGGACGGCTGGTCCGCGCCGATCTTCCTGCAGGAGCTGTTCGCCCTCTACTCCGGTACCACTTTGCCTTATCCGCCAACGTATCGGGACTACCTCGCGTGGATGCTGGGGCAGGATCAGGACGCGGCGGGGGAGGCGTGGCACGCGGCGCTGGACGGGGTGACGCCCACGCGCATCGGGCCCGGCGACAACGCCTCCGTCATCCCGTCGGAGGTCGCCGAGCTGCTGTCGCCCGAGCTGACGTCGTCCCTGACCGCGCAGGCGCGGCGGCACGGGTTGACGCTGAGCACGGTAGTGCAGGGCGCGTGGGGTGTTCTGCTCGGTTATCTGACCGGTAGCGACGACGTGGTCTTCGGCGCCACTGTCGCGGTGCGACCGCCCGAGCTGCCCGGCTGCGACCGGCTCGTCGGGTTGTGCATCAACACCGTGCCGGTGCGGGTGCGGATGCGGCCCGGTGACTCGCTGGGCACGGTGCTGGAACGGTTGCAGGAACAGCGGGCCGCGCTGCTGAACCACCAGCACCTCGACCTCGTGGAAATCCAGCGCGGGCACGGCGAGCTGTTCGACACCGTCACGGAGTTCGCGAACTATCCGGTGGACGCGTCCACCCAGCACACCGTCGGTGCGGTGCGGGTCTCGTATCTCGGCACCAACGGCGGGGACGTCACGCACTATCCGCTGTCGCTCGTCGCGGTGCCGGGTCAGCGGCTGCGGCTGCGGGTCAGCTACCGGCCCGACCTGTTCTCCCACGCCGACGTGCGGTTGATCGTCGATCGGCTCGTCCGCGTGCTGGCGGCGTTCGCGGCGGATCCCGGCCGGCCGCTGGCGCGCGTCGAGCTGATGGATCCGACCGAACGCTCTCGGATGCTGTTGGAGTGGAACGACTCGGCGCGTCCCGTGTCGGCGGCGACCGTGCCCGCGCTGTTCCAGGTATCGGATCGTACGGCCGTGGAGTGTGACGGCACTTCACTGTCCTATTTGGAGCTGAGTCAGCGGTCGAACCGCCTAGCGCACCACCTGATCGGGCTCGGGGTGGGACCGGAGTCGATCGTGGCTCTGTCGTTGCCGCGGTCGATCGACATGGTCGTGGCGGTGCTGGGTGTTTTGAAGACCGGTGGCGCGTACCTGCCGGTCGATCCCGACTATCCGGCCGAGCGCATCGAGTTCATGCTGACCGATGCCGCGCCACAGGTGGTGCTGACCGCCTTGCCCGAACTGTCGGGGCCGGTCGACGACCCGGTGGTGGACCTGCGGCCGGAGCATCCGGCGTACGTGATCTACACGTCCGGGTCGACCGGGCGGCCCAAGGGTGTCGTGGTGTCGCACGCCGGCGTGGCGAGTCTTCTTGAGTCGCAACGGTCTCAGCTGGGGGTCGGGCCCGGGAAACGGGTCCTGCAGTTCGCATCGCTGAGCTTCGACGCGGCGTTCTGGGAGATCTGCATGTCGCTGCTGTCCGGCGCGACGCTCGTGCTGACCAGCGGAAAGGTGCTGGGCGACGACCTCGCGTCCGTTCTTCGCGACGTCACCCATGCGACGCTGCCGCCGGTCGCGTTGGCCGGTGTGTCGCCGGTTCCTTCGCTCGAATGCCTTGTTGTGGCCGGTGAGGCGTGCTCGCCCGAGCTGGTGTCGGCGTGGGCGCCCGGTCGTCGGATGATCAACGCGTACGGCCCGACCGAGACGACCGTGTGCGCCACGATGAGCTCGCCGTTGGGCTCGGGGGCGCCGATCGGCGGGCCGATTGCCAACACGCGCGTCTACGTGCTGGACGGGTTGTTACGGCCGGTTCCCGCTGGTGTGGCGGGGGAGTTGTATGTCGCGGGTGCCGGTCTGGCGCGCGGGTATCTGCGGCGGCCTGCGTTGACCGCGTCGCGGTTCGTGGCTTGTCCGTTCGGCGGGCGGATGTATCGCACCGGGGACATGGTGCGCTGGAACCGTTCTGGCGAGCTCGAGTTCATCGGCCGGGCCGATGATCAGGTGAAGGTGCGCGGTTTCCGGATCGAGCTCGGTGAGATCGAGGCCGTGCTGGCGGAGATCGCGCAGAACGTCGTGGTGGTGCGGGACGGCCGGCTCGTCGCCTACGTGGTGTCTTCCGACGACGTGCGTTCCTGGCTGGCTTCACGGTTGCCGGAGCACATGGTGCCGTCGGTGATCGTGCCGATGGACGCGTTGCCCGTGACGCCCAACGGGAAGGTGGACCGGAACGCACTGCCTGCTCCGTCGGTGGCGGTGTCCGGGCGAGCGCCGCGCACCGAGCGGGAAGAGGTGTTGTGCGGCCTGTTCGCCGAGGTGCTGGGGCTGCCGTCGGTGGGCGTCGACGACAGCTTCTTCGCTTTGGGTGGCGACAGCATCATGTCGATCCAGCTCGTGTCGCGGGCGCGGGCGGCCGGGGTGGAGCTGTCGATCCGCGACGTGTTCGAACGCCGCACGGTCGCCGCGCTGGCGACGGTCGACGCCGCTGGTGAAGTGGTCGGTGTTGACGAGGGCTTCGGTGATCTGCCACGGACACCGATCGTCGAGTGGCTGCGCGAACGCGGCGAATCGATGCGGCGGTTCAGCCAGTCGGTCGTCGTTCGCGTGCCGGTCGACGCCACCGTCGACGACCTCACCGTCGCGCTGCAAACCGTCGTGGACCACCACGACGCGCTGCGCATGCGGGTCCGCGACTGGACGTTGGAGATCACCCCACCCGGCTCGGTCACCGTGACCGTGCGCCGGGCCGTTGCGAGCCTCGCTGAAGAGGCCGAGACGGCGCTCGACCGGCTCGACCCTTCGTCCGGCGTGATGGTGCAGGCGGTCCTGGTCGAGCCGGGCCGGTTGCTGCTCGTCCTGCACCACCTCGTGGTGGACGGGGTGTCGTGGCGGATCCTGTTGCCGGACCTCCAGGCCGCCTGGAGCGGGGTGCCGCTGGCGCCGGTCGGGACCTCGCTGCGCTGGTGGGCCCGTTCGATGCACGAGAAGGCCACCTTGTGGGCCGACCGGCTCGACACCTGGCGGGCGGTTCTCGATGCGCCGCAAGCGCTTCCCACGCCGGTGGCCTCGGCGACGTCGGTCACCGTCTCGCTGCCGGTCGACCAGATCACCACGCGGCTGGCGGGTCCGCAGGAGGTGTTGCTCACCGCGCTGGCGGTCGCGTTGAGCCGCTGGGGCGCGGACGCGGTCATCGATCTGGAGGGACACGGCAGGCACGAGGACGAGGGCGTCGACCTGTCCCGCACGGTCGGGTGGTTCACCAGCCTGTACCCGGTGCGGCTCGATCACGGCATCCTGTCGTGGGACGACTTCGTCGCCGGTGGACCGGTCGTCGGGCGGGTGCTGCGGCGCGTCAAGCAGCAGCTGCGCGTGCCGGACCACGGCCTGAGCTTCGGTGCGCTGCGGTATCTGAATCCCGAAACGGCTCCGGTGCTCGCCGCGCTGCCCCAGCCGCGGATCGGGTTCAACTACCTCGGTCGCTTCGAGGCGCCCGACGCCGACTGGACGATCGCCGCCGAGACGGCCGAGCTCCCGGCCGGTGAGTCGGTGTCCGGTCACCTGCTCGACATCAACGCGATCACCCACGGCGACAAGCTGTCGGCGAACCTGACGGGCTCTCTGTCCGGAATGGACGTTCTTGCCGACCTGTGGCAGCAAGCGCTTGCGGGCATCGCGTTGTACGACGAATCGGACGAGTGGCCGGTGTCGCCGTTGCAGGAAGGCCTGCTCTTCCACGCGGTGTACGACGAGGACGCCACCGACGTGTACGTCGTGCAGGTCGTGCTCCACCTGGAGGGCCGGCTGGATCCCGACGCCCTCCATGCGGCTGCCCGCACGTTGCTGGAACGGCATCCGAACCTGCGAGCCGGATTCAGGTACTCCGATGAGCCGGTGCAGTTCGTCCCGGCGGACTTCACCGTGCCGTGGCGGGTCGTCGACGGCGACGTGGCAGAGGTGGCGCGCGAGGACCGGGCGCGCTTCGACGTCACGCAACCGCCGCTGATGCGATTCTCGCTGGTCAGGTCGGGGGATCGGCACGCGCTCGTACTGACGCACCACCACCTGTTGCTGGACGGCTGGTCGATGCCGCTGCTCGTGGGTGAGCTGCTGGAGCTGCACGCCGGCGGCGAGCTCGGCCCGGTGACGCCGTATCGCGACTACCTCACGTGGCTCGGCGACCAGGACCGCGCGGCGGCGACGGCGGCCTGGCGCTCGCTCTTGTCCGATGTGGATGGACCTACGCTCGTGGCCGGCCTCGACCGGGGAGCCGGGAAGCCGGTGGAGCTCTCGACCGAGCTGTCCGCCGAGCTCACCGCGTCGCTGGTCGAGCTCGCCCGGCGGCACGGGCTGACGCTGAACGCCCTCGTGCAGGCCGCGTGGGCGGTGCTGCTGGGACGGATGACCGGGCGCGACGACGTGGTGTTCGGCGCCACGGTGTCCACCCGGCCGCCGGAGATCCCCGGCATCGAGACGATGATCGGGCTGTTCCTCAACACCGTGCCGGTGCGGGTCCGCCTCGACCCGGCCGCGTCGCTGCTCGACGTGTGCGCCGCGGTGCAGGAACAGCAGACGCGCATGATGGCGCACCACCACCTCTCGCTGCCCGAGATCACCGGGAACCTGTTCGACACGCTGGTGCTGTTCGAGAACTATCCGATCGACGCCGACCACCTCGCGGAACGGTCGGGCGGGCTGCGGATCGTGGACGTCGAGGGCGGCGGTGGCACGCACTACCCGTTGAACCTCGTGGCGCTGCCCGGCGAACGACTGGGGCTTCGGCTGCGCTACCAGCCGCATCTGATCGACAATGCCGAACGGTGGCTCGATCTGTTCGTGGGACTGCTGGGTTCTGATCCGGCCCGCAGGGTGGCGCTGCCGGGCGTGGCCGAGGTGGTGGCGTTCGAACACCGTTCGGCATTGTCGAACGAACCGGTGTCGGTGGCGGATCCGCGGGCGAACCAGATCGCGAACTGGCTGCTGCGGCTGGGCGTGTCCGGCCTGGTCGGCGTGTGCGTACGGCGTTCGCGCGAGCTGGCCTCCGTGCTGCTCGGCGTGTGGAAGGCCGGAATGGCGTTCGTCATTGTCGAACGGAGCCTGCCGGCTGAGCGCGTGCGTGCGATGACAGCCGACTGTGCGTTCGTGGTGACGGATGATCATCTGGCGGACAGCCTCAGGGAGTCGACGACGGATCCCGGTGTGCCGGTGTCGTTGGACGATCTTGCGTACGTGTCGTTCACGTCCGGGTCGACCGGTCGCCCGAAAGGCGTGATGGGGACGCATCGTGGTGTCGCGAACTACTTCGCGGACCTGCGTCAGTACGTCGGAGCCGACGATGTCGTACTGCAATCGACAATGCCGACCTTCGACGCGTCGTTGCGGGACCTGGTCTTCCCGGTGATCGTCGGTGCGCGACAGGTGTTCTCGACGGACGACTTGTCCGGGGTGACGGTGATCCCGGCGATCGTGCCGTCCGTGTTGCGGGAGCTGGTGTCGCAGGCGGGGAAGCGTGTTTTTCCGGCCGTGCACACGATCCTGGTCAGCGGCGAGGTGTTGCACGACGCCGACCGCGAGGCCGCGCGAACGGTGTTCGTCAACGCGCGGATCGTCAACATGTACGGACCGAGCGAGTGCACGATGACGACGACCGCCGGGTTCATCGGCGTCGGCCGCCCGATTCCGGGGGCGTCGGTGCACGTGCTCGACGCGGGGCTGGCACGGGTGCCGGTGGGCGTGCCGGGCGAGATCTACATCTCCGGTGCCGGTGTCACGCACGGGTATCTCGGTCAGCCAGGGCTGACGGCGTCCCGGTTCGTCGCCTGCCCGTTCGGTGGCCGCATGTATCGGACGGGAGACCGCGGGCGGTGGCGGGCCGACGGCAACCTGGAGTTCCTCGGCCGCGCCGACAACCAGGTCAAGGTGCGCGGGATCCGGATCGAGCCCGGCGAGATCGAGGCGGCGCTGGGCGTGCCGTGCGCCGTCGTCGTGCGGGACGACCGGCTGGTCGCGTACGTCGTCGGATCCGTGGACGGCCTTCGGGACCGGGTCGCCTCATTGTTGCCCGAGTACATGGTGCCTTCGGTGTTCGTTTCGCTCGACGCGATGCCGCTGACCTCGACCGGGAAGATCGACCGGAAGGCGTTGCCGGCCCCGGAGATCACCTCCGGTGTGGGCCGGGAGCCGCGCACCCCGCAGGAAGAGCTGCTGTGCGGGGTGTTCGCCGAGGTGCTCGGCCTGCCGTCGGTCAGCATCGACGACGACTTCTTCGCGCTGGGCGGCCATTCGCTGCGGGCCATGCGGCTGATGAACCGCATCCGCGCCACGCTCGGGCTGGAACTTCCGGTCCGCCGGATCTTCGACACGCCGACCGTCGCGGGGCTGGCGGGTGCCTTCTCCGACGCGGCGCGCCCCGCCTTGGTGGCGGTTGAACGGCCGGAGCGCGTGCCGTTGTCGTACGCGCAGTGGCGGTTGTGGTTCCTGCACCGGCTGGAACCCGGTCCCGTCTACAACATGCCGCTGGTGCTGCGGCTGAGCGGCGACGTCGACGAGTCCGCTTTGCGAACGGCGTTCGACGATGTCGTCGCCCGGCACGAGGTGCTGCGCACGGTGTACCCGGAAGCCGGCGGCGAGCCGTACCAGCTCGTGATCGACGCGGCGGCGGAGTGGGGCGGCGACCTGACCGGGCACGTGTTCGACCTCGCCTCGGAACCGCCGATCCGCGCGTCGCTGTCCAGGCAGGGCGACGACTTCGTGCTCACGGTGTTGCTGCACCACATCGCGGGTGACGGCTGGTCGACCGCGGTGCTGATGCGGGACTTCGCCACGGCCTACTCGGCACGCTGCCGTGGTGCGGCGCCGGACTGGGCGCCGTTGCCCGTGCAGTACGCGGACTACGCGCTGTGGCAACGAGAACTGCCACTGGACGTGGAGTACTGGACCCGGCAACTGGCCGATCTGCCGGAGCAGCTGGCGCTGCCGTTCGACCGGCCGCGCTCGGCGGTGTCGTCGTATCGCGGTGACGTGGTGGAGTTCTCCGTCGACCCCGCGGTGCATCGCGGTCTGACCGAGCTGGCGCGCGCGACCGGGACGAGCCTGTTCATGGTGCTGCACGCCGGGTTGGCGGCGCTGCTGACGCGGCTCGGTGCCGGGGTGGACATCCCGATCGGCACACCGATCGCCGGGCGCACCGACGACGCGCTGGACGACCTCGTCGGGCTGTTCGTCAACACCCTGGTGCTGCGCACGGATGTCGCGGGCGACCCGTCGTTCACCGAGCTGCTGGCGCGGGTGCGGGAGACCGACCTGGCCGCGTACGCGCACCAGGACGTGCCGTTCGAGGTCGTGGTCGAGGCGCTCAACCCCACGCGGTCGTTGGCGCGCAACACCTTGTTCCAGGTCATGCTCGCGCTGGGGAACACTCCGTCCGCCGACGTCGACCTGCCCGGCCTGACGATCCGGTCCGAGCCGGTCTCGGTCGCCACCACCAAGTTCGACCTGACCCTGAACTTCGTGGAGCGCGACGGGCTGCACGCGTGTTTCGAGTACGCCACCGACCTGTTCGACCGCTCCACGATCGAGGCCATGGCCGGTCGGCTGACGCGTCTGCTGGCCGCGGTCGTCGCCGATCCGGACCGCTCGATCGGCGAGATCGACCTGTTGGAACCGGCTGAACGGCACCGGCTGCTGGTGGAGTGGAACGACACGGACCACGAGGTGTCCGGCGAGCTGGTGCCGGATATGTTCCTCGACCAGGTCCGCCGGACTCCGGACGCCGTCGCGCTCGTGACGTCGCGCGAGCGCTTCACGTTCGCCGAGCTGAACCGGCGGGCCGACGCGCTGGCGGGTGACCTCGCCCGGCGTGGTGTCGGGCCCGAAGACATCGTCGCTCTGGCCGTGCCGCGCGAGGACTTCGTGGTGGCGCTGCTGGCCGTGCTGAAGACCGGCGCCGCGTACCTCCCGATCGACCCCGGTTATCCGGCAGAGCGCATCGAGTACATGCTCGCCGACGCCGCACCCAAGGTGGTGCTGCGTGACGTGCTGGGTGAAGGTCCGCCGGTCGACGTCGAGCTGCGGCCGGAGCATCCGGCGTACGTGATCTACACGTCGGGCTCGACGGGACGGCCCAAGGGCGTGGTGATCGAGCACCGCTCGCTGGCCAACCTGGTGCGGCACCACCGGGAGCTGTTCGGTGGCGAGCGGCTGCGGGTGGCGTTGACGGCGTCGTTCTCGTTCGACACGTCGTGGGAAGGGCTGCTGTGCCTGGTGTCCGGGCACGAGCTGCACGTGCTCGATGACGACGTGCGGCGGGACGCCCGCGCCACTGTGTCCTATATGGACGATATCGACCTCGTCGACCTGACGCCTTCGTATGCCGAGATGCTGATCGACGCCGGTCTGCTGGATCGCGGTCCGTCGATCGTGCTGCTCGGTGGTGAAGCATGTGGCGAACGGCTGTGGACGCGGCTACGGGACCGGCCGGACATCCGATCGCTGAACCTGTACGGGCCGACCGAGGCGACCGTCGACTCGCTGGTCGCCGACCTGCGGGACAGCGCGCGCCCGCTGGTCGGGCGGCCGTTCCACAACACCAGGGCGTACGTGCTGGACGCAGCGCTGCGGCCGGTTCCCGTCGGTGTGCCCGGCGAGCTGTACGTGGCCGGGGTCAGTCTGGCGCGCGGGTATCTGAACCGGCCGGACCTGACTTCCTCGAGGTTCGTGGCCTGCCCGTTCGGCGGCCGCATGTACCGGACCGGCGACCTGGCGCGGTGGACTCCGGACGGGTTGGAGTACCTGGGGCGGGCCGACGACCAGGTGAAGATCCGCGGGTACCGGGTCGAGCCCGGTGAGGTCGAGGCGGCGTTGGGTGTGCCGTGTGCCGTCGTGGTGCGGGACGACCGGCTGGTGGCGTACGTCGTCGGGCCCGTGGACGGCCTCCGGGAGCGGGCCGCGGCGTCGTTGCCCGAGTACATGGTCCCTGCGCTGGTCTCGATCGAGTCGTTGCCGTTGACTCCCAACGGAAAGCTCGACCGTGCCGCGTTGCCGGATCCTGTGGTGTCGTCCGGTCGTGGTCCGCGGGACCCGCGCGAGGAGATCCTTTGTGGACTGTTCGCGGAGGTGCTCGGCGCCTCTTCGGTCGGCATCGACGACGACTTTTTCGCTTTGGGTGGGCATTCGCTGCTGGCCATGCGGCTGGTGAACCGGGTCAGGGTGACGCTCGGCGAGGAGCTGCCGGTGCGGGCCCTGTTCGACACGCCCACCGTGGCCGGACTCGCCAGGGCGGCTGCTTCCGTGGTGCGACCGGTCGTGCCGGTTGCGCGGCCGGAGCGCGTGCCGTTGTCGTACGGGCAATGGCGGTTGTGGTTCCTGGACCGGCTGGAGCCCGGTCCGGTCTACAACATGCCGCTGGCGCTGCGCCTGACCGGCGAGGTGGACGCGGTTGCGTTGCGCGCGGCTCTCGAGGACGTCGTCGCGCGGCACGAGGTGTTGCGGACGGTGTTCCGGGACGTCGAGGGTGAGCCGTACCAGCAGGTCCTGGACGTGGCTCCGGTGTGGGGTGACGTGGCCGGGCACGTGTTCGACCTTGCTTCCGAGCCGCCGATCCGGGCGTCGCTGCGCCGCGACGGAGCAGATCACGTGCTGGTGGTGCTCGTGCACCACATCGCATGTGACGGCTGGTCGACCGACGTGCTGATGCGCGACCTCGCCACCGCCTACGCGGCGCGGTGCCGTGGTGCGGCACCGGACTGGGCACCGCTGCCGGTGCAGTACGCGGACTACGCGTTGTGGCAACGAGAACTGCCGCTGGACATCGACTACTGGACGCGGCAGCTCGCCGACCTGCCGGACGAGCTCATGCTGCCGTTCGACCGGCCGCGGCCAGCGGTGTCGTCGCATCGCGGTGACGTCCTGGAGTTCAGCGTCCCTCAGGAGTTGCACCGCGGGCTGGTCGAGCTGTCCCGCGCGCACGGCGTGAGCCTGTTCATGGTGCTGCAGGCCGGTTTCGCGGCGTTGCTGACACGACTCGGCGCGGGCTCGGACATCCCGATCGGCACGCCGATCGCGGGCCGGGCCGACTCCGCGCTCGACGACCTGGTCGGTTTCTTCGTCAACACGCTCGTGCTGCGGACCGACACGTCCCGCGACCCGTCGTTCGCCGACCTGCTCGGCCGGGTGCGGGAGACGTGCCTGGCCGCGTACGCGCACCAGGACGTGCCGTTCGAGCTGGTGGTCGAGGCGCTCAACCCCTCGCGGTCGCTGGCCCGCAACTCGCTCTTCCAGGTCATGATGTCGCTGGAGAACGTGTCTTCCAGCGGGATCGAGCTGCCCGGTCTGACCGTGTCGGTCGAGCCGATGGGCGGCACGACGACCAAGTTCGACCTGACCCTGCGGTTCGTGGTGGGGGAGGACCTGCACGCCCGGTTCGACTACGCCACCGACCTGTTCGACCGCGACACCGTCCGGGGCATCGCCGACCGGCTGGTCGAGTTGCTGGCCGCCGTGGTCGGGGATCCGTCGGTTCGGTTGTCCCGCTTGGTGAACTCCGATTCCGTTGTGCCGTTCGAAAGCCGCCCGGCGCTGCCGGTCTCGCCGGTATCAATTGAGGACAAACGGGCGAACCAGATCGCGCACTGGTTGCTGGGACAGGGTGTCTCCGGTCTGGTCGGCGTGTCCGTACGACGTTCGCACGAGCTGGCGTCGGTGATGCTCGGCATCTGGAAGGCCGGAATGGCGTTCGTCATTGTCGAACCGGACCAGCCCGCCGATCGGGGGCGGTCCGACTGCGGGTTCGTCGTGACGGACGATGTGCTGGCGGACAGTCTCGGTTCACCGGTCACAGATCCCGGTGTGCCGGTGTCATTGGACGATGTGGCTTACGTGGCCTATACGTCCGGGTCGACCGGCCGGCCGAAGGGCATCCTCGGTACCCATCGTGGGATCGCCAACTACTTCGCGGACATGCGCGCGGAGGGGTACGCGGGCCCGTCCGACGTGGTGCTGCAGCTGACCATACCGACGTTCGATGCGTCGTTCCGCGACCTGATCTTCCCGCTGACCGTGGGCGCGCGGGTCGTGTTCTCGACCGAGTCGCTGCCGGAGGTGACCGCGATCCTGGCCATCGTGCCGTCGGTGCTGCGGGAACTGGTGTGGCAGGGCGGTGTTTATCCGTTGGTGCACACGATCCTGGTCAGTGGCGAGGTCTTGCACGAAGCCGATCGCGAGGCCGCGCGCAAGGTGTTCCCGCGGGCGCGGATCGTGAACATGTACGGGCCGAGCGAGTGCACCATGACCACGACCGCCGGTGATGTCGGTATCGGCCGCCCGATTCGCGGCGCGTCGGTGTTCGTGCTCGACCCGGCGCTGGCGCGGGTTCCGGCCGGCGTGCCGGGCGAGGTCTACATCGCCGGGGCCGGTGTGGCGCAGGGCTATCTCGGTCAGCCGGGCCTGACGGCATCGCGGTTCGTGGCGTGCCCGTTCGGTGGCCGGATGTACCGGACCGGCGACCTGGCGCGGTGGACCTCGGATGGGAATCTGGAGTTCATCGGGCGCGTGGACGACCAGGTCAAGCTGCGGGGCATCCGGGTCGAACCCGGCGAGGTCGAGGCCGTCCTCGCCGCACATCCCGCCGTCGCGCACAGCGCCGTGGCGGTGCGGAACGACCAGCTCGTGGCGTATGTGGTCGCTTCGGCCGACGTGCGGCCGTGGCTGGTCGAACGCTTGCCGGCTCACTTGGTGCCGTCGGTGATCGTGCCGCTGGACGCGATGCCGTTGACGTCGACCGGCAAGGTGGATCGCAAGGCGCTGCCTGTTTTCGAACCGACGGTGTCCGGCCGGGCGCCGCGCACGCGGCAGGAAGAGGTGTTGTGCGGTCTGTTCGCCGAGGTGCTGGGGCTGCCGTCGGTCGGCATCGACGACAACTTCTTCGCGCTGGGCGGGCATTCGCTGCTGGCCATGCGGCTGGTCGCCCGCATCAAGGCCGAGCTGGGTGTCGACCTGGCCGTCCGGGACATCTTCGCGGCGCCGACCGTGGCTTCGTTCGGCACGCGAGGCGGCCTCGACGTCATCCTTCCACTGTGGACGGCTGGCTCGGCACCGCCGTTGTTCTGCGTCCACCCGGCCAGCGGCATGGCGTGGTGCTACGCCAAGCTCCTGCCGTACCTCGGCCCCGACCAGCCCGTCTACGGCCTGCAGGCGCGTGGCCTGCCCGCGGACATCGAGGAGATGACCGCGGACTACATCGCGGAGATCCGGCGAATCCAGCCGCACGGCCCGTACCGGCTGCTCGGCTGGTCGGCGGGCGGCCGCATCGCGCACGAAATCGCCGCGCGGCTGGGGGATGTCGAGTTCCTCGCGGTGCTCGATGGTTACCCGCGACGCTCCTCTGGTTCGTATTCCGAGCCCAGCCACGAAGAGCTGATGAGCGTGGCGCTGGCCGACATCGAGGGCAACCCCGTCGCGTCGTTCTCGGAGGACGAGCTCGCTCTCGGCCTGCGCCGGATCGCGGGTATCCGGCGAATCCTGTTCAACCTGTCACCCCGGCATTTCCCCGGTGACTTGGTGTTCTTCACCGCGACTTCGCAACCCGACCCGCTTTCCGTCTCCGCGTGGAAGCCGTTCGTCGGCGGGCGCATTTCGAACCACGACATCCCGTGCACGCACGAGGAGATGCTGAACGACCACGCGGTATCGCTGATCGGTCCCCTACTCGCCGAAGCGCTGGGCAAGGTGTGCCATGAATGAACTGGTTCGCTCGCACGTTCTCGCACTGACCGGCGAGTACTTTCCGGATCGTGCGTGGCGCCGGCTCGGCATCTACCGTTCGCGCGCCGACGAGCTGCGCTCCCGGTTGAGCTCGGCGCTCGAAATCCCCTTGCCGGCAACGGTTTTCTTCGACTATCCAACGCCGGCCGCGCTGATCCGTTTCCTGGAGAACGGTTCCGCGGTTTCCTCGTCACCGTTCGTGTCGGGTGAGCCGATCGCGATCGTGGGCATGTCGTGCCGGTTGCCCGGCGGGGTATCGTCGCCCGACTTGCTGTGGGATTTGGTGATCTCCGGCCGTGACGCGATCGGTGACTTCCCTTCGGACCGTGGCTGGGCCGATGTGTACTCGCCGGATTCGTCGGTTCCCGGTACCACCTATTCGCGCGGTGGCGGTTTCCTTGACGGGGTGGCGGATTTCGACGCTGCGTTCTTCGGGATCTCGCCGCGTGACGCGATGGCGATGGATCCGCAGCAACGTCTGTTGCTGGAGCTGACGTGGGAGGCGATCGAGCGGGCGGGTGTCGACCCGTGGGGGTTGCGCGGGAGTGCGACCGGCGTGTTCGTCGGCAGTCCGTACCAGGACTACATCGCGGGCTGGCAGACGGCGCCTCCGGAGTATGGCGGGCGATTCCTGACCGGCAGCCTGCCCAGCGTGATCTCTGGCCGCGTCTCGTACACGTTCGGGTTCGAGGGGCCGGCGGTCACGGTGGACACGGCGTGTTCGTCGTCTTTGGTGGCTTTGCATTTGGCGGCGCAGTCGTTGCGGTCTGGTGAGTGTTCGCTGGCGTTGGCCGGTGGAGTGACCGTGATGGCGACGCCTCGCGTGCTCGTGGAGCTGAGCCGGCAGGGGGTGCTGTCGCCTTCCGGGCGCTGTAAGTCGTTCTCGGCTTCGGCGGACGGTGCGGGGTTCGCCGAGGGGGCGGGCATGCTGCTCTTGGAGCGGCTGTCGGATGCTCGGCGGCTTCGGCATCCGGTGCTGGCCGTGGTGCGAGGGTCGGCGGTCAATCAGGATGGTGCGTCCAACGGTTTGACTGCGCCCAATGGTCCTTCGCAGCAGCGGGTGATTCGTGCTGCTCTGGCGTCGGCGGGGTTGGGTCCGTCCGATGTGGACGTGGTGGAGGCGCACGGGACCGGGACTCGGCTGGGCGATCCGATCGAGGCGCAGGCGTTGCTCGGGGTGTTCGGGTCTTCGCCGGTGTGGCTGGGGTCGGTGAAGTCGAACATCGGACACACGCAGGCGGCGGCGGGCGTGGCCGGCGTGATCAAGATGGTGCAGGCGATGCGGCACGGGGTGCTGCCGCGGACCCTGCACGTGGACTCGCCGTCGCCGCACGTGGACTGGTCGGCCGGCGGGCTTCGGCTGCTGACGTCGGACGTGCCGTGGACCTCATCGGTGAGGCGGGCCGGGGTGTCGTCGTTCGGGATGAGCGGCACCAACGCCCACGTGATTCTCGAAAACTGCCCTGTGGATAACTCCATTTCGGCTCCAGAACCGTCAGACCGGCGTGAGACGCTTAAGAAGGGGGCCTCGCGCCCCCTGGGGGCCCCCGAGGCGGGATCGATCCAGCCGGTGCCGTGGGTGGTGTCGGCGAGCAGTCCGGAGGCGTTGCGCGATCAGGAGGCACGGCTGCTGGCCGCGGCCCGCGACCTGAATCCGGTCGACGTCGCGTTCTCGCTCGCCACCACGCGCTCGCACCTGGAGCATCGCCTGGCGCTGGTGGGCGACCGGCGGTTCACCGGCGCGCGCACCGACGGCAAGCTGGCGTTCCTGTTCACCGGGCAAGGCTCGCAGCGCGCCGGTATGGGGCGCGAGCTGTACAAAAAGTTCCCGGTCTTCGCCGCCGCGCTGGACGAGGTGTGCGAACAGCTGGACCTCACGCCCGTCTGGGACGACGCCGAGCTGCTCGACCAGACCCGATACGCGCAGCCCGCGTTGTTCGCGATCGAGGTGGCGTTGTTCCGCCTCCTCGAGAGCTGGGGCGTACGGCCGGACTTCCTGCTCGGCCACTCCATCGGCGAGCTCGCCGCCGCGTACGTCGCGGGCGTGTGGTCGCTGGAGGACGCGTGCACGCTGGTCACGGCCCGCGCGCGGATGATGCACGGGCTGCCGCGCGGGGCGATGGTGGCGATCCAGGCGACCGAGGACGAGGTGTCCTCGTGCGGACTGGACATCGCGGCGATCAACGGGCCGGAGTCCGTGGTGCTGTCGGGGGACGAGGACGCCGTCGAACAACTCGCCGCCGAGTGGGCCGCGCGCGGGCGGAAGACGCGGCGGCTGAACGTGCGGCACGCGTTCCACTCGCGGCACCTCGACGGGATGCTCGCGGAGTTCGCCGAGGTGGCCAAAGGACTGCCGTACGCCGAACCGGCCATCCCGATCGTGACCGCGACAGCGGGTGATCCGAGTAGGCCCGAGTACTGGGTCGCGCAGGCGCGGCACGCGGTGCGGTTCGCGGACGGCCTGCGCACGCTGGAGAACGCCGGGGTCACGCGGTTCGTGGAGGTCGGGCCCGGCGCGGCCCTGTCGGCGCTGGTCGACAGCGTGCCGTTGCTGCGGGAGGACGAGACCGCGTCGGTCATGGAGGCGCTGGCGCGGCTGCATGTGCAGGGCGTCGAGGTTGGCTGGGCGGCGGTTTTCGAGGGAGCACAGCGGGTCGAACTGCCCACGTATGCGTTCCAGCGCAAGCGGTTCTGGCTGCCCGCGGTCAACTCCAGTGACCCGGCGGCGCTCGGCCTCGGCGACGCGGGGCATCCGTTGCTCAAGGCCGTGCTGGCCGCCGATGACGGGGTGACGCTCACCGGACGCCTTTCGCTCTCCGAGCAGCCGTGGCTGGCGGACCACGTCGTCGGGGGCACGGTCGTCGTGCCGGGCACGGCGCTGGTCGAGATGGTGGTCCGGGCCGGGCGTGAGGTTGGCCGCGAGGTGGTCGAGGAGTTGTTGCTGCAGGAGCCCCTCGTCCTGACGGAGTCCAGTGGCGTGCAGGTCCGGGTGTCCGTTGTGGACTGTGCGGTGACGATCAGCTCGCGGGCGGAGGACGGCGCGTGGGTGACTAACGCGACGGGGACGGTCAGTGCCACCCGGCCGGAGCCGGTCGCGCCACCCGTGTGGCCGCCGGAGGGCGAGGCGCTGCGCGATGTGTATGCGGGACTGGAGTATGGGCCGGCGTTCCAGGGACTGCGGGCGCTGTGGCGGCGCGGGGAGGAGCTCTTCGCCGAGGTCGCGTTGCCCCATGAAGCCACCGGGTTCACCGTTCATCCGGCTTTGTTCGACTCGGCCCTGCACGGGCTGGCGGATCGGGGAGTGCCGTTCGCCTGGAGCGGTGTGTCGCTGCAGACCACTGGCGCGAAGGAGTTGCGGGTACGGATCACTCCGGTCGAAGGCGACCGGGTGTCCATTGTGGCCTGGGATCCGGATGGGCGGCCGGTGGTGCAGGTCGAGTCGCTGGCGTTGCGGCCGATGACCGTGGCGGCGCCGCTGTATCGCACGGAATGGCAGGAGGTTGCGCCGACGGGCGAGGATTCGCGGTGGGTCGCGCTGGAGGTTGACGACGTTCGCGCGGCACTGCGATCACTGCAGGAGTGGGTGGCCGAGGACCGGGCGGAACGCCTGGTCGTGCGGACCGCATCGGCCGCAGTGAGGGGTCTCGTGCGGTCCGCGCAGGCCGAACACCCGGACCGGTTCGTGCTCGTCGACGGGGACGACATGGTGTCGGCGGCCGTTGGGTCGGGCGAACCGGAGGTGCGCGTTCGCGACGGACGGCTGCTGGCGCCGCGGCTCGTGCGGGCGGAGCCGTCCGGCGGCCCGATCACGTGGAGCGGCACGGTGCTGATCACCGGCGGTACCGGGGCGCTCGGCCGGTTGGTGGCCGGGCATCTGGTGCGTGAGCACGGTGTGCGGGACCTCGTGCTGGTCAGCCGGACCGGCGGCTCGGTGGACATCCCCGGCGCGACCGTGCGCGTCGTGGCGTGTGACGTCGCCGATCGAGACGCGCTGGCGGCGTTGCTCGGCACTGTGCCGGACCTCGGTGGGGTGGTGCATGCGGCGGGTGTGCTGGACGACGGCGTGATCACCGCGCTGACGCCTGAGCGGCTCGACGCGGTGTTGCGTTCCAAAGTGGATGGTGCGTGGAACCTGCACGAGCTGGTCGGTGATGTGCCCGCGTTCGTGCTGTTCTCGTCGGTCGCCGGGGTGCTCGGTACGCCGGGGCAGGGCAACTACGCGGCGGCGAACGCGGCGCTCGACGAGCTGGCCGAGCATCGGCGTTCGCTGGGGCTGGCCGCCTCGTCGTTCGCGTGGGGCATGTGGGACAGCGGGATGGCCGAAGGGCTGCACGAGGTCGCGGTGTCCGGGGTCGGCATCGTGCCCATGTCCACTGTGGAGGGACTGGTGCTGTTCGACGCGGCGTGCGCGGCGAACCTACCCGTGGTCGTGCCCGCGAAGCTGACGGTCCGGCGGCCCGAACCGGCTCCCGCGCGTGACCTGGAGGACCTCGTCCGGTCGCACGTCGCCGCTGTGCTCGGGCATGCCGACCCACGGGCCGTGGAGCTGGGCAAGGCGTTCAGCGAGCTCGGGTTCGACTCGCTGTCGGCGGTCGAGCTGCGCAACCGGATCGGTGAGGCAACCGGGCGTCGCATCCCGGCCACCGTTGTCTTCGACCATCCGACGCCCCAGGCGCTGATCGACTATTTGCGCGGTTCACCGGAGGAACAGGCTCCGGTCGCCTCGTCGAGCGAAGAACCGATCGCCATCGTCGGGATGGCGTGCCGGTTCCCTGGCGGCGTGTCGTCGCCCGAGGAGCTTTGGGATCTGGTGGTTTCCGGTGGCGACGGGATCGGCGACTTCCCTGTGGACCGCGGCTGGGACGTCCGGTTCGACGACGATCCGGACCAGCCCGGCGCCTGTTATGTGCGTTCCGGTGGCTTTCTGCACGACGCGGCCGCGTTCGACGCGTCATTCTTCGGGATCTCGGCGCGGGAGGCGCTGGCGATGGATCCGCAGCAACGGCTGCTGCTGGAGACCTCGTGGGAGGCGCTGGAACGCGCGGGCATCGACCCCTTGTCGTTGCGCGGCAGCCAGACCGGCGTGTTCGCCGGCGTGATGTACCACGACTACGGGCATCGGTCGACGCCCGAGGTCGAAGGGTACGTGGGCACGGGGTCGTCCGGTGCCGTGGCGTCGGGCCGGGTCGCCTACGCGTTCGGGTTCGAGGGGCCGGCGGTCACGGTGGACACGGCGTGTTCGTCTTCCTTGGTGGCTTTGCATTTGGCGGCGCAGTCGTTGCGGTCTGGTGAGTGTTCGCTGGCACTGGCCGGTGGGGTGACCGTGATGGCGACGCCGAGCACGTTCGTCGAGTTCTCGCGGCAGCGGGGGCTGGCGCCGGACGGGCGGTGCAAGTCGTTCTCCTCGTCGGCCGACGGGGTGGGATGGGCTGAGGGCGTCGGCGTCCTCGCGGTCGAACGTCTGTCGGACGCGCGCCGCCTCGGGCACCGCGTGCTGGCTGTGGTGCGGGGTTCGGCGGTGAACCAGGATGGTGCGTCCAACGGTTTGACTGCGCCTAATGGTCCTTCGCAGCAGCGGGTGATTCGTGCTGCTCTGGCGTCGGCGGGGTTGGGTCCGTCCGATGTGGACGTGGTGGAGGCGCACGGGACCGGGACTCGGCTGGGGGATCCGATCGAGGCGCAGGCGCTGGTCGCCGTGCACGGCCAACGGTCCCGGCCGTTGTGGCTGGGGTCGCTGAAGTCGAACATCGGGCACACGCAGGCGGCCGCGGGTGTGGCCGGCGTGATCAAGATGGTGCAGGCGATGCGGCACGGGGTGTTGCCGCGGACGTTGCACGTCGACACGCCGTCCGACCATGTCGAATGGGGTTCGGTTGCGTTGCTGACGTCGGAGGTGCCGTGGACCTCCTCGGTGAGGCGGGCGGGGGTGTCGTCGTTCGGGATCAGCGGGACGAACGCGCACGTGATTCTCGAAAACTCCCCTGTGGACAACTCCATTTCGGCCCCGGAACCGTCAGACCAGCGTGAGACGCTTAAGAAGGGGGCCTCGCGCCCCCTGGGGGCCCCCGAGGCGGGATCGATTCCGAACCCAGGGCTGGCGGCAGGGCCTGAATTGGGGCTGCAGTCGGAGCCGAGGGCGAAGCTGGGGCGGGGGCCGAACCTGGGTCTGGGGGTGGTGCCGGGACTGGGGGTGGTGCCGGGACTGGGGGTGGAGCCGGAACTGGCGGCGAACCCGGGACTGGGGGTGGAGCCGGAACGGGGGGTGGAGCCGGAACCGGGGGTGGAGCCGAAACCGGGGGTGGAGCCGGAGCCGGGGGTGGAGCCGGAGCCGGCGGCGAAGCCGGAGCCGGGGCTGGCCAACGAAGCGGAGTCGGGGGCGAAGCTGGAGTCGGCGGCGTCCGCGGCGGTGCCGTGGCTGGTGTCGGCGAAGTCAGAGGCGGCGTTGCGCGCCCAGGCGCGGCGGCTGGCCGAGGTCAAGGCGGACGTGCGGGACGTCGGCTACTCGCTGACCGCACGGGCCGCCCTGGATCACCGCGCCGTGTTGCTGGCTTCGTCGCGTGACGAGTTCGACGCCGGGCTGGAGGCGCTGGCGGAGGGCCGCGAGGCGGACTGCCTCATCACCGGGCCGGCGGTCCCCGGCAAGACGGTGTTCGTCTTCCCGGGCCAGGGCGCGCAGTGGCAGGGCATGGCGCTGGAGCTGCTCGAGGAGTCCGCGGTCTTCAAGCAGCGGATGACGGAGTGTGCGGACGCTTTGGCGCCGTTCGTCGACTGGAACCTGTTCGAGGCATTGGACGGCCCGCTCGACCGGGTCGACGTCGTGCAGCCCGCGCTGTTCGCGGTGATGGTGTCGCTCGCGCAACTGTGGCGGTCGTTCGGGATCGAGCCGGACGCCGTCGTCGGGCACTCGCAGGGCGAGATCGCGGCGGCGTGCGTGGCCGGTGCGTTGTCGCTGCAGGACGCGGCACGCGTGGTGGCGTTGCGCAGTCAGGTGATCCGCGACGTGCTCGCTGGGGCCGGGGGTATGGCGTCCGTCGTGCTGCCCGCTGACCGGCTGCGGCTGCCCGACGGGTTGTACGTCGCGGCGATCAACGGGCCGAACGCCACGACTGTGGCGGGCGATCCACGGAAACTGCACGAGTTCGTCGAGGAGTGCCAGGCGAACCACGTGCGGGCGCGAAAAGTACCTGTGGACTACGCCTCGCACACGCCACAGGTGGACGCGGTGCGCGATCGGCTGGAAGAGGTGCTGCGGCCGATCACGCCCAGGAAGTCCGACGTGCCGTTCTACTCCACGGTCACCGGCGAACTGTTCGACACCGGGAAACTGGACGCCGGGTACTGGTTCACCAACCTGCGGCAGACCGTCCAGTTCGAACAAACCGTCAACACCATAGGGCAAGCGATGTTCATCGAGGTGAGTCCACATCCGGTGCTCACGGTGGGCATCGAGGAGACCGGTGCGAAAGCCACCGGGTCATTGCACCGCGACCAGGGCTGGCAGCGATTCCTGAGGTCGCTGGCGGAAGTGCATGTGAGTGGCCGGAAAGTGAACTGGGGACCGGTGTTCGCCGGGGCGCGGCACGTCGACCTGCCCACGTACGCGTTCCAGCGGCAGCGGTACTGGATGCCGGGCGAGCTCCCGGTCGTGTCGCTGGCCGACGGCGGGGTCGTGTGCTCCGGGCGGCTCGCCGAGCCATGGCTCGCCGACCACCAGGTCATGGGCGAGGCGTTGCTGCCGGGTGCGGCGTTCGTGGAACTGGTGTTGCGCGCCGGCGCGAAAGCGGGGTGCGACAGGATTGAAGAGCTCACGCTGGAGACGCCGCTCGTCGTGCCCGCCGAGATTCAGGTGCGGGTCGGCGCGGATCGCAAGGTGAGTGTCCACTCGCGACCAGACGAGAACGAGCCGTGGACGTTGCACGCCACCGGCCTCGTGGAGTCGGGCGAGTTCCTGAACGTCGGGCTTGGCGCGTGGCCACCGGCCGGGGTCGCGGTCGACATCAAGAACGTGTACGAACGGCTCGCGGAAAACGGCTACGGATACGGGCCGGCGTTCCGCGGGCTCACCGCGATGTGGCGGCACGGGGACGAGATCTTCGCCGAGGTGTCGTTGCCCGAAACCGTTGGCTCGTATGCGCCTTCTCTGGATGCGTGCCTGCATGCGCTGGCGGTCGACTCGGACGAGGTGCGGTTGCCGTTCTCGTGGTCGGGGGTTTCGGTGCACGGGGCGTGGAGCTCAAGACTGCGGGTGCGCCTGTCGCCGGTGGGGGCGGACGCGTTCGCCGTCGTGATCGCGGACGCGACGGGCGCTCCCATAGCTTCGGTCGAGTCGCTCGTCACGCGGCCGTTTAACTCCGCGCGACCGCGCTACGGGTTGTCGCGCACGGTCTGGGAACCGGTCACTGTGGACGGCGACGAGGTGGACCGGTGGGCGTTGGTCGGTGGTGACGTCGGTGTGCTGCGGGCGTTCCGGGCCGCGGGGATCACACTCGAGCCCTCGATCGACTTCGACGTCGACGCGGACGTCGTGGTGATTCCTTGTCCCACCGGCGAAGTGGGGTACGTGACGTGCTGGGCGTTGAAACTCGTGCAGACCTGGCTGAAGGAACCGCGTACGGCACGGCTGGTGCTGCTCACCCGCGGGGCGGTGGCCACCGAACCCGATGCGGACGTCCCGGATCTCGCCGCCGCCACGGCGTGGGGCCTGATGCGGACCGCGCAGTCCGAGCATCCGGGCCAGTTCGTCATGGTGGACATCGACGGCTCGATCGACGGCGTCGGACGGGCCGTGGCCTCGGGGGAACCGCAGGTGGCCGTCCGCGACGGCGAGGTGCTGGCGCCCCGCCTGGCGCGGGCATCGGCCGAACGCGCGCCGGACTGGGATCCCGACGGAACCGTGCTGATCACCGGAACCGGGACGCTGGCCACGATCGTCGCCCGGCACTTGGCCGGCAAGGTCGCCGAGGTGGTGCTGGCAAGTCGCAGCGGCGTCGCGCCCGAGGTGCCCGGCGCTCGCGTCGTCGCCTGTGACGTGGCGGACCGGGACGCGCTGGCGGCGTTGCTGAAGACGATCCCGCGCCTCACCACGGTGATCCACACCGCCGGTGTGCTGGACGACGACCTGCTCGAAACCCTTACACCCGAACGGATCGAACGGGTACTGCGGCCGAAGGTGGACGGAGCGCGCAACCTGCACGAGCTGGCCGGTGACGTGCGGCTCGTGCTGTTCTCCTCGGTCGCCGGCACGATCGGCAACGCCGGGCAGGGCAACTACGCGGCGGCCAACGCCTACCTGGACGCGCTCGCCCAGCACCGCCGCGCGCAGGGGCTGCCCGCGCTGTCCGTGGCGTGGGGGCCGTGGGCGGACCGCAGTGAGATGACCGCGCACGCCGACTTCAGCCGCACCGGATTCACGCCGTTGTCGGCCGAAGAAGGCCTGGCGCTGTTGGACGCGGCGCTCGGCGTGGACGCCGCGGTGGTCGTCGCGGCACCGCTGGCACCGACTGCCTCCCGGCGTCAGGCGCCCAAACCCTCGGTCACCGCGATGCCGGAAACCCTGGGCCGGCAGGCGGTTCTCGACCTGGTGCGCACGCACACGGCCGCGGTACTCGGCCGGCCCGTCGAGGACGGGCAGGAGTTCTTCAGCAGCGGCTTCGACTCGTTGCTCATGCTCCAGCTGCGTAACAAGCTGAGCGGCGCGACCGGACTGCGGTTCGCGACCAGCCTGCTGTTCGACCACCCGACACCCGAGGCGCTCGCCGATCACGTGTACCGGGAGCTGACGCCGGACCCGGACGCCGCCGTGCTGGACGAGCTGGAGCGCTACCTGGGCGAGCTCAGCGGCGACGCGCTCGCGCCCGTCGCCGAACGGCTGCAGAAGATCCTGCTCGGCCTGGGGGTGGCGGGATGAAACCACTGATCGGCGTGGTCGGCGGCATGGGCCCGCTGGCCTCGGCCGAGTTCCTGCGCACGATCTACCGGATGTCACCCGTCGAACGGGAACAGGACGCGCCGCGGATCCTGCTGTGGTCCGACCCCGCCGTCGTCGACCGCTCCACCGCGATCGCCCACGGCTCGATCGGCCCGCTGTGCAAGTCGCTCGCGCACTCGATCGAGCAGCTGCTCGGCGCGGGCGCCGAGCGAATCGTGGTCGCGTGCGTCACCGCACACCACGCGATCGCGCACCTGCCGATGGAACTGTCGCAGTACTGCGTGTCCCTTGTGGACATTGTCCACGAGGAGCTCGCAGCGCGCCGCACACCGCATCTGTTGCTGTGCACCAACGGCACGCGAAAAGCCGATGTCTTCCCGTCGAACCGTCGGCTCGTGCTGCCGTCGGACGCTGACCAGGAACGACTGCACGCGCTGATCTACGGCCTGAAACAGCACCGCGGCCTGCCCGAGACCGTCGAGTTCGTGCACACGCTGCTCGACCGGTACGAGGTGCCCGGCTTCGTCGCGGGGTGCACCGAGCTGCACCTCGTCGCAGCCTTCCTAGGCGAGGCCGCCCTCGATCCGCTCACCCTCGTCGCCCGGCGCATCGTGGCCGGGGGTATCTAGGGTTCGAGCGCGATCCGCACGGTGTGATGGCCGGTGGCGGTGGGGTCGATCCGCCGGATCGGCCGGCCGTCGATCGTGCAGGCCGTGACGCGGCTTCCCGCGCCGGTCAACGTGATGTCGAACGTCGCGTCACGGTACGGCACACCGAACAGGCTCGCCGGGCCCCAGCCCGGTGGCAGGGTCGGCGCGAACGTGAGGCCATCGCCACCAAAGGCGAAGCCGAACAGGCCCGAGTAGATCATCCGCAGGTAGCCGCTCGCCGACCACGCCTGGTCCGGCTCGGACCGCCAGTGCGTCTGCTCGCCGCTGCCGTCGGTCTGCCAGCCGCCGTCCACCGCGCCGGTTCTCGCGTTGTACAGCTCGAAGAATCCGAGGCGGGCGAGGTCGGTGACCGCACGCCCGAACAGGTCGGTCCGGCCACCGAGTGCCGCCGCGTGGCCGAACATCGAATGGACCACCGGCCAGACGCTGACGTTGTGCCGGCCGGGCCGGTCGTCGCCGAACCTGGGGAAGTGCGGCCGGCTTGTCGGGATTCCGCGAGGTTCCCAGTGCGCGCCATCGAGTATCTGACGGGTCTGCTCGGCGGACGCGACGCCGAGCATGATCGCGAACGCCAGGCCCGCACTCTCCTGCGTCGGATCGACCCGCCCGTCCGGGGTGACGAAGTAGCCGTACGTGTTGCCACGCCACAGGTTCTGGTTGATCGCCCGGCGAAGCTCGGCCGCCCGGCGGCGGAACCCGTCCGCGGGTCTGCCCAACGCCTCCGCCATGGCCGCGACGGCGAGGAAAGCGCCGTGGTACAGGCAGTTGGTCGACAGGCACATCAACCTGTCGGCGCCCGGATAGTCGAGCACGAAGCTCGACCTGACGCCCGGCCGCCACGGCGGGCTCGGATAGCCGGCGATGCCGTCGTTCATGAAGCTCGGGCCCTCGAACAAGCCGCGCGAGGCGTTGAAGTTCGCCTCACGCGCGGCGAGGGTGTGCACCGAGATCTCGTGGGCCTCGCCGAGGAACTCGCCCGTGACCAGATAGTGGTGACAGGCCGCGATGATCCAGACGACCTGGTCCCACCACTGGTTGTCCTGTTGCACGATCCGGTCGTCCACCACGGCCATCAGCGTGTTGCCGCCGACGAGCGGGTTGAGCAGCGACGCCGCGTTCCACGCGTTGACCGCGCAGTCCCTGGTCCACCGCTGCGGTTCGGGATAGCCGCTGCCCGCGCGCACGAACGTGCCCGGCGGGTAGCGCAGCAGGCCGGCGCGGTCGTACGTGGCCGGGTCCGCGTACACGGTGTTGATGCCGACGACGTTCGTCAGCGCCGACTCGTACGCCCTGGCGACTTCCGGCTGGTTCAGCTCCAGCACCGGCAACGCGCCGCCGGCGCGGTAAGACCTGCGTACCGCGCCGGCTGGTGCCATACCGAGTTCGGCGAGCGCCAGCCCGGTGCCCGCCATCGCCAGGAACATTCGCCTGGGCCACACGGTCATCGACGCTAGCGCGGCTTCTCGTTGTGGGGGAACGGAAATCGCGCGTGACTACGTTATTGGGCCAAGCGGGCGAGCACCTCCTCGGCGGGCCGGGCGTCGAGGCGGCTCCCGTCGCGCAGCCGCACCGAGATCTCGTCGTGAGCCGCCTCGGCCGGGCCGATGATCGCCTGGTACGGCACGAGCCGGTGCTCCCGGATGCGAGCACCCAGACTTCCGTCCGCCACGATCTCCGCCCGCAGTCCGAGCTCCAGACATCGTTGCAGCACAACGAAAGCGTGCGGCAGCTCGGACTCGGACACCGGCAGAACCACGACCTGGACCGGCGCGAGCCACGCCGGGAACGCGCCACCGTTGTGGTCCAGCATCAGCGCCACGGCGCGTTCGACGCTGCCGATGATGCTGCGGTGCACCATGACCGGCCGATGCTTCGCGCCGTCCGGGCCGATGTAGTGCAGGTCGAACCGCTCCGGCTGGTAGAAGTCGACCTGGACGGTGGACAGGGTGAGCTCGCGGCCGGCGTGGTCGTGGAACTGCACGTCGATCTTCGGCCCGTAGAACGCGGCCTCGCCGTCGACCTCCTTGTACGGCAGGTCATCGAGCACCTCGCGCAGCACCTCGACCGAACGTTCCCACGGCGCGTCCACGTACTTGCCGCCATCACCTGGAAGGGAGAGCCGGTAGTAGCACGGGCTGATGCCGAGCGCCTCGTGCGCGCGACGGATCATGTCCAGCGCCGCCCTGGCTTCCTCGGCAGCTTGCTCGGGGGTGCAGAAGATGTGCGCGTCGTTGAGGTTGATGGCCCGCACCCGGCTGAGCCCGCCGAGCACACCGGACAGTTCCGCGCGGTACATGCCGCCCAGCTCCGCCATCCGCAACGGCAGCTCGCGGTAGCTGTGTGAGCGGGAGCGGTAGATCAACGCGTGGTGCGGGCACAGGCTCGGCCGCAGCACCATCTGCTCGCCGCCCACGTCCATCGGCGGGAACATGTCGTCGCGGTAGTGCGACCAATGTCCGGAGATCTCGTACAGCTCCCGTTTGCCCAGGACCGGCGAGTACACGTGGCGGTAGCCCGCGCGCCGCTCCTCGCCGCGGATGTACTCCTCCAGCAGGTGCCGCACGACGGCGCCGTCGGGCAGCCAGTACGGCAGTCCCGAGCCGATCAACGGGTCGGTGTCGAACAGGTTCAGCTCACGGCCGAGCTTGCGGTGGTCTGGCATGGCGGTCTCCTCGTGGAAAGGGGACGAGCGACCGCGGGGTCCGGGGCACTCGCCCCGGACGGAAACGCAGCTGTCAGCGCGCCGGGACTGGATCCGGCGTCGTCGTCATCGCTGCGTGCTTCATGAGACCAACGGTAGCGGTGCTGTCAGCTGGTTTTCGTGAGCTCCGCGTGGACCTCTTCTGGATCCCGTTGTTGCAGGTACCGAAAGTGCAAGGCGGCCGGGGCCGGTGAGCTCGGTGAGGTCACCCAGCGCGGCTCCGGCCACTGCTGCGCCACGACGGCGTCGCTGTTCGCCAACCAGGTGGCCTGCCCGCCCTGGATTTGCGCCAGGTACGGGCGGCTCAGCACGACGTGGAGCGCGTCCGCGATCGTGGCGTCGTCGGGCAGGTCGAGGAACTCCTCGTGGGGCGCGTACACGTCGTCGCCCATCGCGACGCTGTCCCGCGTGACTCGGATCCGCACCCCGCCCATTCTCCGCTACTCGCAGGCGATGCCGTCGTGGTCGTTGTCCAGCCCGTAGATGTCACGGCCGATCACGCGGATCGGGCCCGCGACGTAGGCGGGACCGTTGCCGCTGCCACCCGCGCAGTCGACGTCGCTCGCGATCGGGACGCAGCCGCTGTAGTTCGGGTCGCACGCGGGCTTGGGAGCCGGCGGCTGGGGAGCGGGCGGTTGGGGTGCCGGGGGCTGCGGTGCCTGCGTCTTCGGGGCAGGCGGCGGCGTGGTCGTAGTCGTGGTGGTGGTGGTGGTCGTAGTGGTCGTGGTCGTGGACGACGTGGTGGTCGTCGGCTTGGTGGTGGTGGTGGTGGTCGTCGTGGTCTCGGTCGTCGTGCCGATGTGCGCGGCCGGAGTCGACGGGGTGCTGGGGGACTCGGTGTTGGCGAGCACGCCGATGAGCAGGATCGCGGCGATGACACCGCCGGCGACCCACAAAGGACCCTTCTTCATCGGCGCGGAGCCACCCGCGGGAGCGGGCCGGGGAACGGGAATCGGCACAACAGGAGTGGCTTCGCGCGGCAGCCGCAGCACGACCTCGAGTCCCTTGTGGCTGCGCTGAACCGTCGCGTAGCAGCCCGGCCGCCCGCCACCCGACGTGACGTGCGCGACGAGCGGGCCGTAGCGCTGCGACATCAGGTGCGTCAGCTCGCCGACGCGGTACCCGTCGAGCCGCACCTCGATGGCGTGCTGTCCGCGGTGCTTGCCCGTGGCGATGGTGCACCAGGCCAGCTCCACGGCCACCTGGGCCCCGACGGGATAGCGGGCGAGGACGGCCTGGTGGTGCTCTTCGCGGGTGACCGTGACGGACACCTCGGCGTTGAGCAACATGAGACCGGCCGACGAGTTCTCGATCACGAACGACTCCAGACGGGCTAGGCGTGGTTACGCCTGACCATCGCGAGTCCTCACGAGGTGTTACCGGTGTGCCCCAAGGGATGCGCCGTCCGAGTGGACTTCGCGCGACCCCGTAACGCGGCCCGCGTCAGCACCGAAAGTCAGACCCCGCGCCACTTGTCCAGCAGCCGCCGGTCGCGCTTGGTGGGCCGGCCCGCGCCGCGGTCGCGGAGGGCCACCTTCACCACGGCCTCGGGCGGCGGCTTCGGGGTGCGGTCGATGAAGCACGTGGCGGCGTCCGCGGCGCCGACCCGTTTCTGGATCACCCGGACGACCTCGACCACGCGCGTCGTGTCACCGACCCGCGCGCGCACCTCGTCGCCCGGCGACACGGTGGTCGCGGGCTTGGCCGGGCGGTCGTTGATCCGCACGTGGCCGCCACGGCACGCGGCGGCGGCGTCGGGCCTGGTCTTCGTCAGCCGGACCGCCCACAGCCAGCGGTCGACACGGGTGGACTCCACGCACCCATCATGCCAACCTCTAGGTCATTCACCAGATGTCACACCCCGGTAGCATTCGGTAACCTCGGGGGCGTGTCCGTCGTCCCCCCAGTGGAGTTGGTCGGCAGAGCGGATGCGATGGCGGCCGTCGTCACCGGGCAACGGGTGGTCGTGCGCGGGCCGCGCGGGATCGGCAAGTCCGCCCTGCTGGATCGGGCCGTCGCACTCACGACACGGCACGTGCGCAGGATCAGCTGCACGCCAGGCGAGCTCGACGTCGCCCGCGGGCTGGTCGGGGAAGTCCCGAGCGCCACCAACACCTACGCGACGTTCCGCGAACTCACGCGACGCCTCGGCGACGACGACCTGCTCGTGCTGGACGACGCGCACGACTGCGACCCGGTGAGCCTGCGGTGGCTGGACTTCGTGCTGCGCCGCCGTGACATCGCGGTGCTCCTCGCCCAACGGGACGACGCCCCAGGCCTCACCGACCTGACCGTCAGCCACGGGTTCGACATCGTCGAACCGGCCCCGCTGAATCTCGAACAGACGGGGCAGCTGTTCGACGATGCCGACCCGGAGTTGGCATATCTGCTCACCGGCGGCAATCCCGGCCGGCTCACCGAACTGCGTTCGGCGACCGACGGGCCGATCACGCGTACCGTCGTGCGGGAGGTGATCGGGCGCCGGCTGCGGCGGCTACCCGCGACCACGCGGCATGTCGCGGCGGTGCTCGCCGTGCTCGGCCGGGCCGACGCCGAGCTCGCCGGGCCGCTGGCCGGTGTGTCGGCGCACGAGCTCGCCACCCGTGTCGCGAGCCTGACGGCCGAATGCCTGCTCGGCCAAGGACTTCCGCCGCCGTACGGCGAGTGGGTCCGGCAGTCCGCGCTGGACGTCATGAACCCCGCCGAGGTCACCGCGTTGCGTGAACGGGCGGCGATGATCGTGGACGAGAACGGCCGCCCTGCGGTCGACGTGGCCCGGCAGCTGGCGCACCTGGAGAGCGTGGACGTGTCGTGGACGCCCGTCCTCAAGGCCGCCACCGCGAAACCGGGCAAGCTCTCACCCGACGTGGCCAACCGGTGTCTCACGCTGCTCGTCCAGCGCCGCCCGGACGACGCGGAGGCCCGGCTGCGCCTCGCGGAAAGCGCGGACGCGCGGACCGCCGCGGGCCACCTCATGGCGGCTTTCCATGGCGCCGCCGATCCCGAGCTGCGCGCCGAGGCCGCCGTGCGGTACGCGCTCACCACCCGGTCCGCGCAGGCCCGCGGGCTGCTCGCCGACTGCACCGGCCTGCCCGATGAACAGCAGTTGCTCGTCGACACGCTGACGCTGTGGCTCGACCTGATCCACCCGGCGACCACCAAGACGGCCGTGGAACGCGCGAAAACACTGCGGCCGCCGCCCGGCCACGACCGCGGCGAACGATGCCTGCTCGGCGTGCTCGCCGAGGCGAACGCGATCGGCGGCGGGACGCTCGAGACCAGCCTCGACCTCGCCCGGCGCGCGGTCGGCGGCGAGCTCGTGATCAACGACTGGTCGATGCTCTGCGCCACCAGGGTGCTTCGGCTCGCCGGGCACGCGGCCGAGGCGTTCGAGGTGCTCGACACCGCGGTCGAGCGGATCACCGAGCGGGCCGCGCTGAGCCGGGTGCTGGCCGACCGCGCGGTGGCGGCGATGGCGGCCGGCGACCCGAGGGCCGTGGCGGACGCACGGCGTGCCTACGACCTCGTCCCTGGCGACTCGAGGGCGACCGTCGTGCTGGCCCGCACCCTGGCCCGCCTCGACGAGGTGGCGCCCGCGCGGGCGCTGCTCGACGGCGCGGAAGTGTCCGAAGTGGACCAGGTGGACCACCTGTACGCCCTGGCCCTGGTCGAGTTCGCGGCGGGCGACGTCACCAAGGCGGCCGACGTCCTGCACACCGCCGCCGGACTGCTGGACCGCCGCGGCGTGCCGGACCCGGCGTGGATCATGCTCTGGGCCGAGTACGCCTCGTTCTCGAACATGGCGCGGCGCAAGGAGGTCGCGGACGCCGCGGCCCGCCGGGTGGTCGAGCTCGCGAACCAGTGGCGCAGCGTCGAGACGGCCGGATACTCGGCGATCACCCGCGCCGCCACCATGCGCCGGATGGACACCCAGCTCGCGGCCGAGGGCGCCGAACGGTTCGCCGCGGCCGGCGCGTTCGCCGCGCAGGCGTGGGCGGAGCTGGTGCTCGGCGTGTTCCTGCGGCGCACCGGCGACAACCAGCGGGCCCGCGTGCACCTGCGGTCGTCCGTGCGGCTCGCGACGCGCTGCGGCTACCGGTTGCTCGCCGACCGGGCGCGGTTCCACCTCGTCGCCGCGGGCGGCCGGATCCGGGTGTCCGACCACGGCTCGCCCGTCCTCAGTGGACTGACCTACAGTGAACGGCGGGTCGTCGAGCTGGCCGTGTCCGGCGCCAGCAACGCCGACATCGCCCAGCACCTGTTCGTCACGCTGCGCACGGTCGAGAAACACCTCACGAAGGCGTACCGCAAACTCGGTGTCGTCGGCCGCACCGAGTTACCAGAACTGGTGACAGGGCTGGTGTCGGGCACATGATGCTGCTGGAACGGCGTGGCCAGCTGGAGCTGATGGCACGGGCCCTGCGGCTCGCGCGGGACGGTCATGGCTCGCAGGTCCTCGTCAGCGGCCCGCTGGGCAGCGGCCGGTCCGCGCTGCTGCACGCCGTTCCCATCGAGGGCATGCTCGTGCTGCGCGCCGGGGGAGCGCTGCTCGAACAGGACCACGCGTTCGGCGTCGTGCGCCAGCTGTTCGACCCGGTGCTCGCCGACGCCGGGCCCGAGGCGCGAACGGAGTGGCTGACCGGTGCCGCGGGCGTGGTCTTCACCGACGACGTGACCGACGATGTGCCGGAGACCGCCCTGCAGGGCCTCACCGCGCTGATCGAGCTGATCAGCGCGGACGAACCGGTGCTGCTGCTGATCGACGACCTGCAGTGGGTGGACGACCCGTCGCTGCGCTGGCTGACCCGCCTCGCCCGGCGCCTGGAGACCATGCGCGTGCTGGTCGTCGCGACCGTGCGGGAGGGGGACGCGGGCGCGGACCGGCCGCTCGTCACCGACCTGCGGTCGTGCTCGGCCGACGTGGTCCGCCCGGCGCCGCTGTCCGCCGCGGCGGTGGCGACGCTGATCCGCGAGCACACCGGCCGCAACCCCGCCGCCGACCTCGTCGGCGCCTGCCACCAGGCCTCCGGCGGCAACCCGATGTTCGTCACCGCGATGGTCCCCGAGCTGACCGACGCGGATTCCGTGCCCACGTTGCGCCCGGCGCAGCTGCGCGACCGCCTCGGGCACTGCCTGCGCGCGCAGACCGACGCGGTCCGGGCGTTCGCGCGGGCCACCGCGGTGCTCGGCGAACGCACCGACGTCGAACTCATCGGGCACCTCGCCGGGCTGGACTCGATCGGCCGCAGCGCCGCGATGCGCACGCTGCACCGGCTCGGCCTGCTGGCCGCGCCCGGCTCCCCGGCGTTCACGCACGTCGTGGTGCGGGACGCGGTCGAGGCGTCGATGGCCGTGCCCGAACGCGAGGAGCTCGCGGTGCGGGCGGTCCGGCTGCTGCACGACGCCGGTCATCCCGCCGAACAGGTCGCCGCGCTGCTGCTGGGCACCACCGCGCGGCACGACACGTGGGCGATCGAGGTGCTGCGCTCCGCCGCCGACGTCGCGATGCGCCGCGGTTCCGCCGAGACCGCGGCCCGCTACCTGCGGCGGGCGTTGCTGGAGGCCTCACCCGACGGCGAGGACCGCGCGCGGCTGCTCGTCGACCTGGCCATCGCCGAACGCCGGTTCGACGCGGCCTCCTCGGTGCGGCACATCTGCTACGCCGTGCCGCTGATCCGTTCGGTGCGCGACCGGGCGGCTGCGGTCGTGCACATCGCGCCGACCCAGCTGGTGCCCAGCGCCGGACCGGTGCGCGAGCTGATCGAGCAGATCGCGCGCGACCTCGGCGACCCGGTGGAGCTCACCGGCGGCGACCGCGAGCTGGCGCTGTGGCTGGAGGCCCGGCTGCGCTACCTGCCGCAGCCCGGCGCCGCGCACCTGGCCGACTCGGTGCACCGGCTCGGCGAGGCGGTCGAGCAGAACCTGCTGGAGACCAGTGCCGGCCGCGAGCTGATCCTGGTGCTGCTGCGCGAGGTCATGCTCGCCGTCGGCGCGCCCGCGGCCGAGGTCGCGAAGCTCGGCGGGATGGTGCTCGACCGCGAACCCGCCGCCGCCACACACGTGCACACCGCGGTGCCGCTCGCCGTGCTGTCGCTCGTCGCGGCGGACTCGCTCACCCAGGTCGAGGGCTGGCTCGACCTCGCATTGGACCGCGCCCGCGGCCAGCAGCTCGTCGTCGAACAGGCGTTGATCCGCGCCGAACAGGCGCTCGTGTACGCGCACGGCGGCCGGGCCGAGGAGGCACGCGACGCCGCGTCGGAGGCGCTCGACCTGGTCGCGCTGGACTGGGGCGGCGGCAACCTCACCGCCGCCGCGGCGCTCGCGGGCGTCGCGCTGGAACTGCGCGACACCGGGCTCGCCGCGCGGCTGCTCGCACTGTGGCCGGCCGGCGAGGAGCACACGTGCGAGGCCGCGATCCGCCGCATGGTTCAGGGGCTCACCCTCGACCGCGACGACGAGCGCGCCCTCGAGTACTTCACGGAGTCCGGCCGCCTGCTCGACCGCGGCGGCTGGCGCAACCCGGTGCTGTTCTCGTGGCGGCTCACCGCGGCGCTGCTCAGTTCGCGGACCGGTGACCTCGACACCGCGCTGGCGCTCGCGCACGAGGCACGCGACCAGGCCGTCGCCTGGGGAGCGCCTTCAGGCATCGGCCGGGCGCTGCGGACGTTGGGGCAGCTGACGCCTGGGAACGAAGGGGTCGAGCTGCTGCGCGAGGC
Source organism: Lentzea sp. NBRC 105346 (assembly GCF_030269605.1). GTDB lineage: Bacteria > Actinomycetota > Actinomycetes > Mycobacteriales > Pseudonocardiaceae > Lentzea. The sequence continues at coordinate 487,990 of NZ_BSTQ01000002.1, read as the reverse complement.
GGCGGCCGTGCTGGAGGACTCGGGGCACCGACTGGAGCACGCGAAGTCCGTGCTGCGGCTGGCCACCCGGCTGCGTGACGACGGCGAACCCGCGGTGGAGCTGTTCCACCAGGCCGGGGAGCTCGCGCGGCGGGCCGGGGCGGCGTGGCTGATCGGCGACACCAGCGGGGAACGCGACCACGTCGTGACGCTCACCAAGTCCGAGGAACGGGTCGCGCGGATGGCCGTGGCCGGGCACACCAACCAGGAAATAGCCGGCCTGTTGCGGGTGACGACGCGGGCGGTGGAGAAGCATCTCACATCGTGCTTCCGCAAGTTGCACATCCGGCGCAGGTCAGAGCTGTCCGCGGCACTGGCGCTGCATGCGCCGATGACCGCGCGCAACGTTTAGGTATCCGGTTTTCACCTGCGGTATTCCGCAACGTTCTTGCCTGTTTCGCGGATGGCCCTGCCAGGATGATCCGATTGGGTGGTTCGGTCACGTCCGTGCAGGTAGATGTGGGGGAAACCATGGAGAAAACGTCTCAACTGGCTGGACCGAACCATCAGTTGGGACGCTGCCGGGCGACCGCACCCCGAGTAGGGGTGGACCGTAAAGTTAGGATCGCTCTCGTAACTTTAGTTGACCCCCCTCTCGCGCACTGCATACGATCGGCGGTGCGGATCACAAGTAATTCCGAAAACATCGGAAAATGCCCACGGCGGTGATTGTGACCGGAAGCAACTCGAATGAGAGGAAGTGGTATCCCGTGACGCTTCGCTCCTTTTACCCGTTCGGGGAGGCGACGTCCGCGGACGTCGGCGTCTTCCGGTCCCTGCAGGAACGCTCCGGCCTGTGTCTGGCCAGCCTGGATGCCCAGCTCGCGATCGTGCAGCTCAACCAGGACTTCGTGGCCCGCTTCGGCGGTCGCGAAGGCGTGAGTTTCCTGGACCTGTTACATTCGGCGAACCGCGCGCGCGTGCGGCTGCAGTTCGAGCGGCTCATCGACGGCAGGCGGCAGCGGTTCGTCGAACATCTCGGCGGCCTGGGCGGTGCGGTGAGCGGTGACCTGACCGGCATCGCGGTCCGCGACCACACCGGTTCGCTGTCTCAGCTCGTCGTCGTGGTCAACATCCCCGAGCCGGCATCGTCCGCCGACTCACGGCGGACGCTGACCGAGCTCGACGCCCGGATCCTCGAGGGCGTCGCGGGCGGCGAGTCGACCGTGCGGATCGCTTCACGCAACTTCCTCAGCCGCCAGGGCGTCGAGTACCACATCCGCGGCATGCTCAAAAAGCTCGGCGCCGCGAACCGGACATCCCTGGTGTCGAAGGCGTACAGCGCGGGGGTGCTGAGCATCGCGAGCTGGCCGCCGAGAGTCGCCCCCGAGTTCGTCCAATGACGCGCCTCGCGTGGCACGACCAGGCGTCGTGGGCCGGGCTGCTGGTGGAACGCGACCAGTACCGGCGGGTGGTCGACCGGGCCGTGGCGGACATGTCGTCCGTACTGCTCGTGCACGCGCCGCCGGGTGGCGGCCTGACCACCGCGCTGGAGCTGGCGGCGTCCACCGCGCGGTCCCGCGGCGCGCGTGTGGTGTGGGCGCGCTGCTCCCCGGACGAGCGCACCGTGCCGTCCGGTGCGGCGAGCCAGGTGTTGTCCGCACTCAGTATGTCCTTTGTGGACGATCGGCAGCGCAGGTGCCGGGCGGTGCTGGAAGCGGCGCGGGAACGCCCGCTCGTCGTGGTCGTGGACGACGTGCAGTGGATCGACCCGGACTCGGCGTCCCTGCTCGTGGCACTGGCGATGCGCACGTCGCACGCGCCGCTGCTGCTCGTGGCGGGCTGTAGCGCCGCGCACCCGATCGTCGCCGCGCTGCGGGACGCCGCGGCCCGCCTGAACGAGTACGTGCTGCCGTTGCTGGGCCGCGACGGGATCACCCGCCTGCTCGCCGCGGCCTGCCCCGCACCGGTCTCCGAGAAGTTCGTCGACGTGCTGGTCGACGAGACGCGCGGCTCACCCGCCGTGGTGCGGCGCGTGCTCGTCGCGCTGGCGGCCCGGTCGGCGATGCCGAGGCCGCAGGACGTGCCGGAGCTCGCGCTCGGCGGGTGGCAGGACCTGGTGACGCGCGCCGTCGACGCGCTGCCGCGACCGGCGCAACGGCTGGTCCGCACGATGGCCGTGTGCCACGAGGTGTTCGGCCTGCGCGACTCCGCGGTCGTCGCGGGACTGGGCTCGGCCTACGCCGACGAGGCCGACGCGCTGACCGCCGCGGGACTGCTCGTCGGCGGTTCGTTGCCGTGCTGCGTCGCCGCCTCGCTCGTGCTGGGCACGACGTCGTGGGAGGAACGCGCCGAACTGCACGCCGCTGCCGCGAGCCTGGCGCACCGGACCGCGTTGCCCGACGACGTGATCGCGAACCTCCTGCTCGGCGCGGGCCCGATCGGTGAACCGTGGGTGCTGGAAGTGCTGCGCAACGCGGCCCGCGGCACCGACGACGACCGCGCCCGCGTGCGCCTGCTGACCCGTGCGCTCGCCGAACCCACGGCGTCGGAAGAACGCGCCGCACTGCTGGTGGACTGCGGCGCGGCCGAGGTCCGCCACGCGCCGGACGCCGGTGAGCGCAAGCTCGTCGCGGCCGGCACCGCCGCGGCCGTCGAACTGGTGCTGGCGCGCGGCAACACCGAGCTGGCGTACCGCATGGTCGCCGATCGCGATCTCGCCGCGTTGTACTGGCTCTCGGACGACGCGCCGCACGAGGCCCCGGAGCTGGCCGGCCTGGCACCCCTGGTGCCGCGGGTCGGAGATCCCGCCGACGCGGCGATCACGGCGTGGCAGCTGGTGACCGCGGGTCGCGACATCGGCCGCGCCCGCAAGCTCGCCCGCGCGGTGCTCGCCGGTTCACCCCAGCGGGAACCGTTGCTGCTGCCGTGGGTGCACGCGGCCCGGTCGCTCTCGCTCATGGGTGACTTCGGCGAGTCGACGGCGGCGCTCGACGCGGTGATCATCGAGGCGGGCCGGCGCGGGCTGCCCGTGTTGTCCGGGTGGGCGTTGCTGATGCGTGCCAAGGGTTTCTGGCGTCAGGGCATGCTCGCCGACGCCGCGCACGACCTGGACCGCGCGACCCGCGAACTGCCCCCGGAGCACTGGCACCCGACGGTGCGGCCGGTGTTCACCGGCCTGCGGCTGGTGCTGGAGCTGGAAGCCGGGCGGCACGACGAGGCCGAGCGGATCTCCGCCACCGCGGAGCCTGCCGGCGGGTTCCAGGGCGTGCACCTCGACTTCGCGCGGGGCCTGCTGAACCTCGTCACGGGCGACTTCACCCGTGCCGCCACGCTGTTCGAGGAATGCGGCCGGGTCATGCTCGCCCGCCGGTGGCGCAACCCGGCGCTGATGTCGTGGCGGTCGTTCGGCGCGGTCGCCCTGCACCGCTGCGGGCGCACCGAGGACGCGCTCCGCCTGGTGCGGGAGGAGATCCGGCTCGCCGAGGCGTGGGGCGACGCGGGCACGCTCGGCGGAGCGCACCTGCGGGCCGCGATGATCGGCGAACGCCCGGCGCACCACCGCGAGCGCGCGGTGAAGGCGTCGCGCACCGCCCGATCCACGCTGCGGTTCACGCGGATGGTGCAGCAGGCGACGGTGCCGCTGGACGCCGGTGGGCTCGTCGCGGACGTGCGGGCGCTCACCGAGCCGCGCTGGGTCGACGCGCTGACCCGGCCCAGGATGGCCCGCGATGCTGCTGGAGCGTGACGCGGAGGTCACGCTCCTGACGGCCGCCGCCCGCGCGGCGGCCGCCGGATCCGGCTCGGTCGTGGTGATCACCGGCCCGCTCGGCGCGGGCCGGTCGGCGTTGCTGGGCGCGGTTACCGGTATCGCCACCGAGCTGGGCGCCGAGACGGTGTTCGTGCGCGTGTCACCGTTGGAAGGCCATGTGCCGTACGGCGTTGTGCGGCAGCTGACGGCAGGCGGCGACGTGAGCACGTGGGGGACACATCGCCCGCTCGTCGTCATGATCGACGACCTGCAGTGGGCGGACGAGTCGTCCGTGCGGTGGCTCGCCGAGATCGCCGGAGAGCTCGGCACCAGGCGTGTTCTGCTCGTCGTGGCGCTGCGCGAGGGCGACCGCAGGTCGGCCGGACCGCGGATCGGCGACCTGGTCGACCAGGCTCACGTGCTGCGGCCCCGGCCGCTGTCCGCCGCCGCCACCGCGGTGATGGTGCGGGAACGGTTCCGCGAGCCCGGCCACGAGGACTTCGTCGCCGCCTGCCACCGCACGTCGGGCGGCAACCCGTTGTTCCTGACGACGATGCTGCTGGAGCTGTTCTGCGGCGGCATCGAGCCGACCGAGTCCAATGTGGACGTGGCGTTGGCGCTGCGCCCGTCCTCGCTCGGCGACCGGCTGCTGACGTGCCTGCGGACGCAGCCCGAGGGCGTGAACGACCTGGTGCGGATCATGGCCGTCGCGGGGGAGCAGGTGGACGCGGACCTGTGCGCGACGCTGGCCGGCCTGACCGCGGACGAGTACGCCGCCGCGCAGCAGCACCTCGCGGGCATGGACATGCTCGCCGACCGCGCGCTGCCCGGTTTCGTGCGCGACCTCGTCGAGGAGTCCATGCCGATCGAGGAACGCGAGCGCGTGCACGTGCGGATCGCGGAACTGTTGCACGGCAGGGGAGAACCCGCCGAGGAGGTGGCCGCGCACCTGACCGTCGTGACCAGTTCCCTGCAGCCGTGGGCGATCCAGGTGCTGCGGCAGGCCGCGCTCGTGGCGGCACGGCGGGGCGCGCACGAGGTCGCGGTGCGCTACCTGCGGCGTGCGCTGGTCGACGGCGCGGTCGCCGGGGTGACGCGGGCCCGGCTGCTGGTGGACCTCGCGACCGTTACGCGCGGCGTCGACCCCTCGGCCTCGACCCGGCACATCACACGTGCGGTGCCGTTGTTCACCTCGATCCGCGACCGCGCGGAAGCCGTGGTGCGACTGGGGTTGCCGATGCTCGACTCGGCGTCGCGGACGGTCCGCGAGCTGGTGTGCGCGGTCGGCGAGGAGTTCGGCGCGCCGGAACGGTGGACCGGCGCGGACCGCGACCTGGCGTTGCGGCTGGAGGCACGGGTCCGGTTCGTGCACGCCGGGGAGGAGCCCGGCCTGGTGGCCGCGGCGGACCGGCTCGCGCAGCTGGGCAACCGCCTCGCCACCGCGGGCGAGCGCGAGCTGCTGGTGATGTTGCTGCACCTCACCGTGACCGCGAACCTGACGACCGCGGCGGACACGGCCGCGCTGCTGCGGCAGGTGCTCGCGCGGGAGGACCCGGTGCCCGAGCACGTGCACTCGACGCTGCCGCTGGTGGTGACCGCGCTGGTGAACGCCGACGCCACCGCGGAACTGTCCGACTGGCTCGCCACCTCGGCGCGGTCCGCGACCCCAGAGGAACGGGCGCTGATCCGGATCGAACAGGCCCTCGTGCTCGCCCGCACCGGGCAGCGGGACCGCGCGAAGGCGTTCGCCGCCGAGGCGATGAACCACTCGGTGCTCGACTGGGAGGTGCAGGACTCGCTGTTCGTGCCCGCCCTGTCGTGGCTCGCGCTGGAGACGTGCGACCGGTCGTTGCGCAGACGGCTGCTCGCGCACTACGAGAAACGCTCCGCCACCCGCCGGTGGGAGTCGATGCTGATCGAGCTGCTGCGCACCGCGGAGATCGTCGACGACGGCGAGGTCGCGTTCGCCGTGGCGCAGGCGCTGGACTTCGGCAAGCAGCTCGACGGCGCGGGCCGCCGCAACCCGTCGATGTTCCCGTGGCGCATGTGGGTCGTGCCGCTGCAGGTGCGGCTCGGCGACGTCGAGCACGCGGTGCGGCTCGCGGAGGAACAGTACGAGCTCGCCGCCGCGTGGGGCGCGCCCGCCACGCTCGGCCGCGCCCTGCGGGTGCTGGGGGAGCTGACCGGTGATGCCGGCCTGCTGCGTCAGGCGGTGGACGTGCTGGAGACCTCCGCGGACAGTGCCCAGCTCGCGAAAGCGTTGCAGGCACTGGGATATCCCGCCGAACCCGAGGCAGAGAAGCCCGCGCCGCCGCCTTCGACGGGGCTGTCCGGTGCGGAGCAGCGCGTCCTGGAACTGGCCGTGCGCGGCCTGACCAACCTCGACATCGCCGAGGAGCTCGGCCTCAGCCGCCGCACCGTCGAGAAGCACCTCACCAACAGCTACCGCAAGCTCGGCATCTCCGGCCGCGCCGACCTCCGTGAAGGCCACCTTCCCTGAAGGTGGCCTTCACGAGGGTTCAGGACAGGACGTTGCCGTCGCCCGCGCGCAGCGACCGGGTGCGGCGCGGGTCCAGGTGCACGAAAGTGCGCTGCAGCCAGCGGTCCTGGCCGTCGTACCGCGGGCGGAACGCGGTGCGCCCGTGCATGGCGAGCCGATTGTCCACAATGGCCAGATCGCCGGAGCGCAGGATGAACGTGCGCGTCACCTGGTCGAACGCGTGGCCGAGCTCGTCGAGCGCGGCGGCCGCCTCGACGTCCAGCGGGTCGGTGGCGTGGAAGTCGACGACGACGTCCGGGTCCTCCAGGTCGCCCAGCAGGATCGGCTGCGGCTCGGCCGCGGGCACCGAGTTGCCGAACGAGGGCGGCGCGTTGGTGACGAACCGCGGCTGCGACAGCACGGCGCGGGCGTGGCCGGACAGCAGCGGCAGCGCGCGGCGGATGCTCGACGTGCGCAGGCCCGCGATGTCGTCGTGGTCGTTGCGCAGGCACAGCAGCGCCACGTAGTCCGGGCGGTGCTGGTGGAAAGCGTTCTCCACGTGCATCTTCAGCGCGACCGAGCCGGCGTTGCCCTGGAAGTCCTCCTGGCCCGGCACCGGTACCACGTTCTGCACCAGCGCGCCGCCCTTCTCCGGGCGGAACGCCGTGACGTCACCGATGTGCACGGTCGTCAGGAACAACGCGGCGGCAGGCGTGGACGGGTGGTGCTCGACCGAACCGGGGTTGCTCGGCGTGGGGGGCAGTGGCCCGAGCGGGAGGTTGCGCACCAGCAGCACGGCCTCCGGCCCCGGCTCGCGGCGGAACCTGCGCAACGCGCTGCGCAGCGACAGCGGCAGCCGGCACGACAACGCACGCGCCCGGTCGACCCAGTCCGGTGAGTCGATCAGCGCGTGTTTGTCGGCGGTGAGCGCACCGGTGAGCCGGCGGACGTCCCGCTTCTCCTCGTCGGTCAGGGTCACGGTCAACACGTCCGCACCGGTGTCGGTGTGCAGGGGCGTGAAACGGTCGAGCTGCGTGGTCATGACAGGTCCTCTCGGCCGGGCGGGAACTGTGAATCAGCCTGGGGAATCGCCATGGGGTCACACATCACCCATGCGGTCAACTGGGTACTGGGTGTTTCTTTGATAGCTCATGTACCCACGTGGGCGATGTGACCGATGGGCCGCGGCCTGGATTGTTGCTGCTACCCGGCGAGACCGGGTTCCACTCCCCCTGGTGAAAGTGGTGCGACATGAACAACAACCGCAACAACAACCGGAACAACAACGCGAACCTGAACAACAACGTCAACAACAACGTGAACAACAACAACCTGAACCTGAACAACAACGCCTGATCGGTTGAACAGGTATACCCGAGGTGCGGTCATGGTTCGGTGTCGAGCCGGGCGGCCGTTTCGGCCGGACGACACCGAACCATCCGCCCTCGGGCGACCACACTCTTTGCCATACCAGGTATATCCCCGTTGCTCGCTGGCAAGCCCCATTACATAGTCTCGGTAGTGCTTGTCTCAGCAGGTAATTCCCGGTTTTGCCGACAGTTGGAGGCGGGGTCAGTCATGCGGAATGCCACTCTCGGCCGTGATCGCCTCACCCTGTGCCCGCCCGCGGCCACCGGGGACCTCGCCACGCGCCTGATCGACGGCGCCGAGGTGGGGGTCGACGACGAGACGCTGCTCGCGTCCGCCTACACGGTGGCCGCGCTGGAATGGGCCGAGGAGCCGCCCGCCGAACCGGTGCCGGCGCTCTTCGACGACGAGGACGCGCTGTTCGCCCCCACCCTCGCGGGCGGCGTCGTGCTGCTGCCGGAGAACCCCGACCGCAGGACCTGGACGGCCGGCGAGCTCGCGCGCCGCCTCGACGGCCGCGCCTGGTGCGCGGTCGCGAGTGGACCGCGCGCGCGGATCTCGTCGTCGCACACCGAGGCGGTGGACGTGCTCGCGCTCGTCCGTGCCTCCCGCAGGCCGCCCGGCGTCTACGAACTGGACGACGTGCTGGTCGAGTACGCGGTCGCGCGCAACGACGCGGTGTCCGACCGGCTCGTGTCCCTGATCCGCTCGCTCAAGTCGAGCCCCACCCTCTTCGACACGCTCGCCGTGCTCGTCCGCGTGGACCACAACCGCAACCGCGCGGCCGCCGAGCTGTTCATCCACCGCAGCACCCTCGACTACCGGCTCGGCCGCGTCGAGGAGATCACCGGCTTCCACCCGCTGAGTCGCCGCGGGTCCCAGCTTTTCAGCCTCGCGATGACGATGTTCGCGTTGTCCTGAATGGAGGAACGCAGGTGATGCGAGATTTCCCGGCGGTGGTCGACAGCAGGAACGGGCACGGTGAGGCGTGGACGCGCATCACCGAGACGCTCGGCGAGGTCGTCGATGGCCGAAGTGCCGTGCTGCTCCTGGAAGGTGAGGCCGGCATCGGCCGCACCCGGCTGCTCGCCGACGTGGCGAAGACCGCGGGACAGATGGGCATCGCGGTGTGCGCGGGCCGAGGCGACGAGCTGACGCGGTGGACTCCGCTGGCCCCGCTCGCCGCCGCGCTCGGGCAGACCGTGTGGGCGTCGGGCGACTCACTGCGCCTCGCCACGCAGTTGCTGCAGGCGTTGCACGAACGCGCTTCCGCGGGCCCGTTGATGATCGTGCTGGACGACGTCCAGTGGGTCGACCCGATGACGCTGGCCGCGCTGCGGTCGTTCCCCGCGCAGCTGAGCCCGCGGCCGGTGGTGTGGGTGCTGGCCAGCCGCGACGGCACGGGTGACGCCGCGGCCGCGGGCCGGCTGTTCGACCGGCTCGCCGCGGACGGCGCGCTGCGGATTCGCCTGACTCCGTTGCGGTTGCGCTCGGTGGTGCGGGTCGTCACGGACTTCTTCGGCGCGGCACCCGACACCGACCTGCTCTCGTTGTGCGCCAGCTCGAACGGCAACCCGGCGCTGGTGGCGGCGTTGCTGGAAGGCCTGCGCGAGGAGAACGCCGTGGTGGTGCGCGATGGGCGCGCCGTGCTGGAGCAGCCGCGGCTGCCGCAGCGACTGATCTCGGCCGTGCGCAACCGATTGGACGGCTTCGGCGCGGACACCATCGGCGTACTAGAGGTGGCCGCGATCCTGGGCCGGTCGTTCCGCCTGGCCGACGTGGCCGAGGTGCTGGGCCGCAGCCTCGCCGACGTGCTGCGCGCGATCCGTGAGGTGCTGCGCGCGGGTCTGCTGGACAGCGACGAGCAGGACGACGCCCTGTCGTTCCGGCACGGCCTGGTGTGGCGCGCGGTAGGCGAGCTGGTGGCCCCGTCCGTAGCGGCCCCGCTGCACCGCCAGATCGGCCTGCTGATGATCCGCCGCACGGGCGCGTCCGGCGCGGCCACCGACCACCTGCTGCGCGGCGCCCTACCCGGCGACACGCAGGCGATCGAGGCCTTGGTCGACGCCGCCGAACGCGCCCTGCACGGCGCGCCGCGCACCGCCGCGGACATCTCGGCGAAGGCACTGCGCCTGGCCATGCCCGGCAGCCCCGAGTTCCACGCGCTGACCGGCGTGCGCGCGAACGCGTTGCTACAACTGGGCAAACTCACCGACGTCGAGGAACTGGTGTCCGCCTCACTGGCCTGCCGGGTCCCCGCCGCGGTCGAGGCGAACCTGCGCACGATCCTGGGCGCGGTCCGCGTACTGACCGGCCGTTACGCGAGCGCGGTAGCCGAGATCGAACAAGCACTGGCCGTCCCCGAGGGCGACGCCGGCGTACGCGCGTCCGCCCGAGCCACCATGCTCGCCGCAGCGGCCGCCCGAGGTGACCGCGGCCTGGCGAGCCGCCTGGCCGAACAGGTCCTGGTCGAATACGAAGCAGGGTCCGATGTGGACCGTCCGGATCGCGACGACGAGGTAGCGGTAGCGGTAGCGCGCGTGATGCTGTCGCGGGAACGCTGGGCAGAGGGCGAAATGGCCGAGGCGCTCGAACTGCTACGCGCCGCCACCCGCTGCCCGGCATCGGCATGGTGGAACGTCCCCGCGCCACATCCACGCCTGGTGCTGGCCGCGATGCTGGCCGAGATCGGCGACCTGACCGGCGCCGAGGCGGAGATCGCCGCAGCGGAAACCGAGATCGAACTGACCGAACACCTGGTGCACAGCCTGTCCCTGCACATCGTCCGCGGCTGGGTACGCGTCCGCGCAGGTTCGCTGTCCGAGGCGGAGACCGAGGCCGCCGCCGGTATCGAACTGTCCGACGAGCTGGGCGTAACCTGGTTCCTACCGCTCGCCGCCACCACGCTGGCAACCGCGGCCCTGCGACGCGGCGATCTCGTTGAGGCCCAACAACACCTGGAACGCGGCGACGGCACGGGCCCGGTCTACGCCCACGGCAGGCAGGCGTGGGCCGAACTGCAGATCGCGGCCGCCCAACACTCCCCACGCCACGTACTGTCCATGTTGGACACCACGCACGCCCACCTGCTGGAACGCCCGTCCCAACTCCTACTGCAGCCCTCCGCGGCGGCATGGCTGGTCCGCCTGGCCCTGGAGGACCGCGACGACGAGATCGCCAACCGCGTAGCCTCCCACGCCGAGCTGCTGGCCGAGCGCAACCCCACTCTCGAAACCCTGACCGCCGCGGCCGACCACGTCCGCGGCCTACTGGACCGCGACACGTCGTTGCTGCGCAAGGCGGCTTCGTCTTACGGCGACCCATGGTCGCGCGGCGTGGCGTGGGAGGACCTGGCCCTGGTACACGCCGACGGCCAAGAGGCGGTCGAGGCTTTGGAGTCCGCCATGACGGCGTACGAGGAGGCCGGCTGCTCCCGCGAGGTAGCGCGCGTACGCCGTTTGCTGCGCGAAGCCGGTGTTCGCCGCCGCCACTGGACCTACGCCGACCGCCCCGCAACCGGCTGGGAAAGCCTGACCCCCACCGAACGCGACGTAGTCGAACTGGTAGCCGAGGGCCTGACCAACCGCCAGGTGGCGGCCCGCATGTTCGTATCCCCGCACACCGTGCACGCGCACCTGGGGCGCGTGTTCCGCAAACTGGGCGTCAGCTCGCGAGTCGAGCTGACGGGCCTCCGTCACCGCATCGCTTAGGGGTATTCCTATGTCTCGTGTAGTGGTCACCGGCGTGGGCGCCGTCTCGAGCATCGGCACCGGTGCCGAGTTCCTGACCGGCCTGCGTGAGGGGCGTTGCGGTGCGCGGGACATCACGTGCTTCGACACCACCGGCTTCCCACACGCCCGCATGCACGAGGTACCCGACTTCCCCTACGACCCCGAGCACCCCACCCAGGGCATCGCAACGCAGATGACCGTCGCGGCCGCCCGCCAGGCCGTGACCGACCCCTCGGTGTTCTCCTCCGTTCGCGGCGTGGTCGCCGTCGGCACCACCGATGGCGACGGGCGTGACCTTGACGCGCTGAGTGCCATGGAGTTGGAGAAGGGGCTGCCCAACCTGGATCCCTTGCTGGCCAGGCGGTTCCGGATGAGCCGGATGCCGCTCTCCGTGGCTTCTTCGCTGGGGTTGATGGATGTCGAGCCCCTCGCGTTTCCCAACGTGTGCTCGGCGGGGAACTTCGCCATCGGTGCTGGGCTGGACGCTATTCGGTCCGGGGAGGCTTCGTACGCGTTGGTCGGCGGGGGTGACGCCACTGACCGGCGGCTCTTTTCGGCCATGTACCGCTACGGGGCTCTGTCGCCCACCACCTGTCGGCCGTTCTCGGCTGATCGGACCGGGGTGGTGTTCGCCGAGGGCGCTGCGATGCTGATGCTCGAGTCGCTGGAGTTCGCTCTCGAACGTGGTGCGCCGATTCTGGCCGAGGTGCTCGATTACAACCTGACTTGCGACGGGAACCACCCGACGCGGCCGTTCCAGGAGGTTGTGGCCGAGTGTCTGCGTGGGGCTCTGCACAACGCCGGGGTTGAACCGTCGGAAGTGGACCTCGTGATGGCGCACGGGACTGCCACGAAGGCCAATGACCCCATGGAGTGCGGGGCGCTGGCCGATGTGTTCGGGGACGTGCCGTTGCCGCCCATTACCGGGATCAAGTCCATGATCGGGCACACGGCCGGGGCGGCGGGCGCCCACTCTTGTGTGGCTGGGGTGCTGGCGATCCAGCACGGGTTCATGCCGCCGACGGTTGGTGGGCCTAGGGTGCCGGACCCGGAGTGTCCGGTAGACGTGCCTGCGGTAGCCCGTCCGGCAGATGTCCGCACGGTGCTGGTCAATGCGCTGGGTTTCGGTGGGGCGAACGCAGCGGTAGTGCTCCGCCGCTTCGAACCGGCGCTGGTATGAGCGACCAAAGAAACGCGACCACGCACGGAACCGGCAGCCAGGGTGGCGACCACGCTCCCAGAGTGGGGCGCGTTTGGTGGGCACGTACGGAACGCGATTGGGGCTTGACTTGGGGTGCGGTGTGGTAGCCCTTGTCGGGCCGGCAGATCTTGCATCTGCCGGCGGAGCCGGCCCACCACGCCGCGAGGGGCCCCAAGTCAAGCCCCAATCGCGGCGCCGAAGGCGCCCCCGGAAGAGGCAGCGCCCCACGACACCGGCAGCCGACAAAAGGGCGACCACGCACGGAACCGGCAGCCGAGCGAGCAACCACGTACGGAACCGGCAGCCAAGCGAGCAACCACGTACGGAACCGGCGGCCAAACAGGCGACCACGCACGGAACCGGCAGCCAAGCCAGCAACCACGCACGGAACCGGCAGCCGAGCGAGCGCCACGCACGACCCCGGTAGACACACGAGAGGCCCGCGGCTGGGGCAGCCACGGGCCTCTCCGGACAGGTGGACTAGTTGCGACGTACCGAGATCTGCATGCCCAGCGAGGCCATGTCCCCCAAAAATCCGGGATACGAGATCCGATAAGCGTTGGGATAGCTAAGCCGGGTCTGACCCCGCGCCGCCGACCCCGCCAGCGCCAGAGACATGAGCACCCGGTGGTCGTTGTACGACGACAGGGCGGTACCAGTCAAAGAACGCACTCCACGGACAACAAGCCGATCCCCGGACATCCGCAGATCGCCACCCATCTTGTTGAGCTGCGTCATGGCGACCACCCGGTCGGACTCCTTGAGCCGCACATGCGAGACGTTCTCAAACACAGTCTCCCCACCAGCAAAACAGGCCAAAGTGGACAGCACAGGCAGCATGTCGGGTACGAGCCGGCAGTCCACGACGGCGGGCTGCAGGTCCACGCCGTCGTGGCGCAGACGAACCGCGGACGAAGACGCATCCAGCGGCACGCCCATCCCGCGGACCACCTCCAGGAACGCAGCCTCAGGGTGGTCGGTCAGCGAACCAAGCCCGTGCAGAGTGACATCAGCGGGCCGAATCGCAGATGCGACAATCCCAAACGCCGCCGACCCGAGATCCGGAGGCAGCGTCACAGTACAGGGCACCGCCACCTGCCCAGGCGCCACAGAGAACCGCCGCCAGTCAGGAGAAACGGAGACGGACAACCCGAACTGGCGCATCATCGACACGGTCAGCTCGACGTACGGCCGCTCGTTCAACGGCCCGGAAACCTCGATCACGGTGGGCCCGGTGGCGAACGGCGCGAGCAGGATCAGCCCCGACACCCACTGCGACAACGTGCCGGGGATGCGCACGTGACCACCGGTAGGACGGCCGGGTCGAACGAGAACCGGCAGTCCGTCCCCTTCCAACGAAACCCCAAGCGAACGCAACGCAGTCAACAGGGGCCCAACAGGCCGACGCTGAAAGTACTTCTGACCAGTTACGGCAACCGGCTGGGATGCCAAACAAGCCAACCCCAGCATGAAGTACAGCGTCGTCCCGGAACTCCCCGCGGAGACCGACGACGCGGCAGGAACATAAGTCCCACCGGTCACCGTATAACCGGAGGAGTCCACGGCAACGCGGACACCGAGCTTGCGCAGCAGGCTGATGGTGTAGCGGACGTGCCGCGCGTTGCACACGCCGTTGATCCGGGAGACGCCGGGAGCGAGCGAGGCCAGGATGAGCGCCCGGTGGGCGTGATACTTCGACGGCGGGACAGTGATCTCGCCGGAGAGTGGCTGCCTGCTGCCTTCCAGGTGAAGGTGCATCAGGAAAGAACATCTCCGTCGGCCGGCCGAGCCGGGCGGGTGCGGCGCGGGTCGATGTGGATGGACGTGCGGAGCAGCCAGCGGTCGAACCCGTCATACCGCGGCCGGAACGCGGTCCGCCCGTGCATGGCGAGCCGATTGTCCACAATGGCCAGATCGCCGGACCGCAACACAAAAGTGCGTTCCACCTGGTCGAACGCGTGGCCGAGCTCGTCGATCGCCGCGGCAGCACCCAAGTCCAGGCCCGAGGTGGTGGCGAAGTCGATCTGCACGTCCGGGTCCGACGGGTCGCCCTCGAGGATCGGGCGCGCGCCCGTGACGCTGATGTAGTCGCCGAACGACGCGGGCGGCGTGGTGATGAACCGCGGCTCGAACAGGATGGCGCGCGTCTCGTTGGACAGCAACGGCAGGGCGCGGCGGATGCTCGACGTGCGCAGGCCGGCGACGTCGTCGTGGTCGTTGCGCAGGCACAGCAACGCTACGTAGTCCGGTTTGTAGGAGTGGAAGCCGTTCTCGATGTGCATCTTCAACGTGACCGAACCCGCGTTGCCCTGGAAGTCCTCCTGTCCGGGAACGGGTACCACGTTCTGCACCAGCGCACCGCTCTTCTCCTGACGGAACGCGGTGATGTCGCCGATCTGCATGCACGCCAGCACCAGCGCGGACGCGTACGGGGTCGGGATCCGTTCGACCGAGCCGGGCACCGATGGTGTGCCGGGCAAGGAGTCGATGGGCAGGCCGCGGACGAGCAGGACGCCCTCGGGGCCGGGGCTGCGGCGGAACCGGCGCAGCGCCACTCGCAGGGTGAGGGGAAGCTCGCACGACAGTTCGCGCGCGCGTTCCACCCAGTCCCTGGTGTCGATGCGCGCGTCGGGATCGGCGGTGAGGTCGTCGGTCAGCCGGCGGATCGCGGACCGCTCCTCATCGGTCAGCTGGATCGTGGTCGGCCCGCCGCACGTGGTGTCGAGCGCGGGATTCCGGATTTCGCTCTGGGTGGTCATGTGCGCGTTCCCCTCTATTTCCGCAGAACTGGCAACCAGCCTCTTCAAAACACGTGCGGGTCACATCGCCCATGTGGTCGAGGGGCTTGCGTGAAACACCTAGACGAGCGCTGTGACAAGGGATTTCCTGGATGGGGGTACCCACATGGGTGATGTGACCCCCAGGGTGCGCGAGCGATTGTCCTTTGCGGAAATGCGGCCCGGAAAGGCATTTCAGCGAGGAGACGAATCGCGATGGAACACGCGTTGTCCGTTGGTCAGAACGCGCTCTGGCTGATCCACCGCATGGCACCGGAGACGGCGGCCTACAACGTGGCGTGGCCGATGCGGGTGCGCGGCCCGCTGGACGTGCCCGCGCTGCTGCGCGCGGTGGCCATGACCGTCGAGCGGCACGACATGCTGCGCTCGCTGTTCACCGAGATCGCGGGCGTGCCGGGACGGGTGCTGCAGGACGGTCTGGTGGGCCTGGACGTGCGGGACGCGCGTGGCGCCGACGACGCCCGGCTCACCGAGCTGGTCCAGGCGGAGATCGCGCGGCCGTTCAAGCTCGACATCGACGGCGCCGCCCGGTTCGTGTTGTTCAAAATGACGTCCGAGGACGCGGTGCTCCTCTTTGTGGTGCACCACATCGCGACCGATTTCGCCTCGCTCACGCTGGTGGTCAAGGATCTGCTCGAGGCCTACCGCGCGGTGCGCGAGGCGCGTGACCCGGACTGGGCGCCGCTCGCCCACACCTACGCCGACTTCGTCGCCGCCGAACAGCGGCTGCTCGAATCGCCCAGGGCCGAGGAGATGGCGGCCTACTGGCGGTCCGCCCTGCGCGGCGCCCCGGCCACGCTCGAGCTCGCGTTGGACCACCCACGCCCGGCGCGGCAACGGTTCCAGGGCGCCGGTTACCGGTTCCAACTGCCGCAGGACGTCGTGGACGGCATCTTCCACGCCTCCCGCAAGGCCCGTGTCACGCCCGTGCGGCACATGCTCGGCGTCTTCCAGGCGCTGCTGTACCGCTGCTCCGCGCAGCACGACTTCCTGATCGGCTGCGACTCCCAGTCCAGCATGGGCCTGGCGAACCGCGGCGTGCCCGGCTACTACTCGAACAAGATCGTGCTGCGCGCCCAGTGCACGACCGCGACGACGTTCCGCGACCTGATCACCGACGTCAACACGCAGATGTCCGGCGCGATGGCCAACGTGGACTTCCCGTTCGCCATGCTGCACCGCGCACTCGGCCTCCCCAGCCGCGCCGGCACGCAGGCGCTCGCCCAGGTGAGCGTCAGCATGATCACCGTCGACCCGCGCGACGAGCTGGTGTCGCTCGCGAACCTCGGCGAGGGCCACGAGGTGGCGTTCGACGAGCTGCGGCTGAGCGCACTGGACCTGCCGCAGCAGGTCGGCCAGACCGACCTCGTGCTCGAGGTGGTCCGCAGCCGCGACTCCGTGCGCTGTGTCCTCAAGTACGACACCGACCTCTTCACCGCCGCCTCCATCCAGCGGATGGCGACGCACTACGAGCGGCTGCTCCGCGCGGCCGCCGCCGATCCCGGCCAACGCGTGGCGAGCGTGTCGCTCGTCGACGAGAGCGAACGGGCGCGGCTGCTCGCGTTCGCCACCGGTCGACGCCCAGCAGAAGGAGACCTCTCATGACGTACCTGGTTGTCGTGAACGACGAAGGTCAGCACGCCATCTGGTGGGCCGACCGCGCGCTCCCCGAAGGCTGGCGCGCCACGGGCTTCGAAGGTGCCCGCGAGGACTGCCTCGCCCACATCGCCGAGGTGTGGACGGACATCACGCCGCTCAGCGTCCGCAGGCGGGAGACGGTCTGATGCAACTGCTTCCCGAACTGTTCGCCCGGCAGGCCGCGCTGACACCCGACGCGCTCGCCGTGGCCGACGACCACCAGGAATTGACCTACGCCCAGCTCGACCGGGCTTCCGGCGCGCTGGCCGCGGCACTGCTCGACGGCGGCCACCCCGGCGCCGTCGTCGGCGTCCGGATGACGCGCGGCGTGAACCTCGCCGTCGCCCTGTGGGGCATCTGGAAGGCGGGCGCGGCGTACGTCGCACTCGACCACAACCACCCCGCGGACCGCATCGCCGCGATCATGGCCGAGACCGGCTGCGGACTGGTCGTCGATGACGACACCGTACGCGCGGCCGTCGACCGGTTCGAACCCGTTGCGGGCGTTGAGGTTCAGGCCGACGACCTCGCATACATCCTCTACACGTCCGGCTCGACGGGCCGGCCCAAGGGTGCCGTGCTCAGCCACGGCAACGCCGCCAACCGCATCGTCACGCTGGTGGCCGCGCGCCGGCTGCGGCCCGCGGACCGCTGGCTGCAGAAGAGCGCGCTCAGCTTCGACGCGTCGGTCACGGAACTGTTCTCGCCGCTGATCTGCGGCGCGTCGGTCGTGTTCGCGCCGGACGGCGCCGAGCGCGACGCCCGCATGATGCTCGAAGCCGTGGTGCGGCACCGGGCCACCGTCCTGCAGGTGGTGCCGTCGGTGCTGCGGCTGCTGCTCGCCGAGCCCATGCTGGCCGACTGCACGTCGCTGCGGATCATGTCGTCCGGCGGCGAGCTGCTGCACTACGAACTGCTGCACCAGCTCTGGGCGAAGCTGCCCGAGATCGAGTACTGGAACACCTACGGCCCAACGGAATGCACCGTCGAGCAGACCGAGCTGCTCGTCGGCCGCGACCAGGCCGAGGGCCCGGTGCCGATCGGCGCGCCCATCGAGGGCTGCCACATCCTGGTGCTCGACGAGACCGGCGAGCTCGTCCCGCCCGGCCTGCCCGGCGAGATCTGGGTCGGCGGCTCCCAGGTCGGCCTCGGTTACATCGGCCGGCCCGACCTGACCGCCGAGCGCTACGTGCCGGACCCGTTCGGCCCGCCCGGTTCCCGCATGTACAACACCGGTGACCGGGCCCGTTGGCGCGATGACGGCCTGCTGGAGTGGCTGGGCCGCACGGACGGCCAGATCAAGGTCGCCGGCGTCCGCATGGAGCCCGCGGAGATCGAGTCCGCGCTGCGCGCCCATCCGAACGTCCAGGCATGCGCCGCGCTCGCGGTTCCGAACGGCACTGACAAGCGGCTCGTCGCATACGTGCAGGGCGAGGACCTGAACCCGACCGAGCTGCGCGC
This sequence comes from Lentzea sp. NBRC 105346, assembly GCF_030269605.1. Classification (GTDB taxonomy): domain Bacteria; phylum Actinomycetota; class Actinomycetes; order Mycobacteriales; family Pseudonocardiaceae; genus Lentzea. Next base: position 469,584 of record NZ_BSTQ01000002.1, on the reverse strand, counting down.
GTTCCTGCGCGGACGGCTGCCGGACTACATGATCCCCACGCTGTTCGTGCCGATCGACAAGATCCCGTTGACCACCAACGGCAAGCCGGACCGCAACGCCCTGCTGCTGCTCGACATCGAGGAGCTGACGCCGGTCCGCGAGCACGTGCCGTTGTCGACGCCCGCCGAGCACACGGTCGCCGAGGCCTGGGCGAACCTGCTGGAGCAGGACGAGATCGGCGCCGAGGACGACTTCTTCCAGCTGGGCGGCCACTCGCTGCTGATCACCCGGCTCGCCGAGCGGCTGCGCGAGCGGTTCGGCCGTCGCGTCGAGATCCGCGACCTGTTCGCCGCGACGACCGTCCGTGCGCAGGCCGAACTTATGTCCACTGTGGACGTCAACGACGCACCCATCCCGGAGGCCGTTCCGGTCGACGGCATGCTGCCGCTGTCCTCGGGCCAGAAGCGGCTGTGGTTCCTCGAAAAGCTTCGGGGAGGCGGCCAGGAGTACCTGGTGCCGGTGTTCCTGCCGGTGCCCGACGGCATCCAGCCGCAGACCGTGAAGTGCGTGCTGAGCGAGCTGGCCGAGCGGCACGAGGTGCTGCGCACCCGGTTCGGCGTCCGCGACGGCGAGCCGTTCGCGATCATCGACGAGCCGCGACCGGTCGAGCTGCGGGTCGTCGAAACCGCTGACAACGCGCTGTTCGCCGAGGAGCTCGCCCGCGGGTTCGACCTGGAGAACGGCCCGGTGTGGCGGGCGCTGTTCGTCCGCGACACCAACAGGTTGCTCGTCACGCTGCACCACATCGCGTGCGACGGGCAGTCGATCGCGGTGCTGACCGACGAGTTCCACCGCCTGGTGGCGGGGGAGGAGCTGCCCGAGCTGCCGGTCCGGTATGTGGACCACGCGGCGTGGCAGCACGCGAACCTCGCGCGGCACACCGAGCAGCTCGACCACTGGCGCGACGAGCTCAAGGATCTCGCGCCGATCGACCTGCCGACCGACCGTCCCCGCGCGGCCGAACGCGACTCCGCCGGCGCCGGCCTGACGTTCACGCTGCCGCCCGACCAGGCCGAGAAGCTGCTGGCACAGGGACGGAAGCAGGGCGCGACGCCGTTCATGACCCTGCTGACGGTCTTCAGCACCTTGCTCGGCCGCTACACCAATACGTGGGACTTCGCGGTCGGCACCCCGACCTCGGGCCGCACGCGCCAGGAGGTCGAGCACGTCGTCGGTTTCTTCCTCAACACGCTGGTGCTGCGCAACCGGGTCCGCCCGGACCGCACGTTCGCCGAGGCGCTGGCGGACACGAGGTCGTTGTGCCAGAAGGCGTTCCGCAACTCCGACGTGCCGTTCGAGCGGCTCGTCGAGGAGGTCCAGGCCGACCGCGACCTGTCCCGCACGCCGCTGTTCCAGGTGATCTTCGACCTGCACGAGGGCGACGTCGCCACGTCGAACAACACCGAGGCCGACCTCGAGGCCATGAAGGCGATCTGGAAGACGGCCAAAACCGACCTGACGCTGATCATGCGCAGGCACGACGACGGCAGCCTGCAGGGCATCCTGGAGTTCGCCACCGCGTTGTTCGACGAGGCCACGATCGAGCGGATGGCGGCGAACTTCGTCCGGCTGGCCGGCGAACTGGCGCAGGCCCCGGACGTGCCGGTCGCCATGGTGCCGATGCTCGGCGAAGCCGAGCACGACCTGATCATCCACCGGTTCAACGCCACCGCGGCCCCGCAACCGATCCTGCCGGTGCACCTCACGATCGCCGAACGCGCCTGCGAGCACCCGGACGTCACGGCCCTCGTCTCGGACGGCCGCGTCACCACGTGCGCCGAGTTGGACGCCCGCGCGAACCAGGTGGCGCACGCGCTGCAGTCCCGCGGCGTCGGCGTCGAGTCGGTGGTCGGCGTGCTGCTCGACCGCACCCCGGACCTGGTCGCGACGCTGCTCGGCGTGTGGAAGGCGGGCGCGGCCTACGTGCCGCTCGACCCGTCGTTCCCAGCCGACCGCCTGACGAGTGTGCTGGAGGATTCGGGCGCCCTGCTCCTGGTCACCGACACCGAGCTCGGAAGTCCTTACCCGGTCGAGAAACTGCTCGTCGACACGATCGACCACGCGCCCGCGGATCCGGTGCTGGTCGACGACGGCGACCTGGACCGCCTGGCGTACATCATCTACACGTCGGGTTCGACGGGACGGCCGAAAGGCGTCGCGGTGTCGCACCGCGGCCTGGCGAACTACCTGAGCTGGTCGGTCGGCGCGTACGCCGCGCACGGCACCGGAGGCGCTCCGGTGTTCACGTCGATCGCCTACGACCTGGGCATCCCGAACCTGTTCACGCCGCTGCTCACCGGCCAGCCCGCGCACCTGTTCGGCGTGGACCTGGACCTGACGAAGCTCGGCCCGACGCTGGCCGACGCGGGGCCGTTCGCGTTCATGAAGATGGCGCCCGCGCAGCTGGAACTGGTGCTGCACCAGCTGGCCAACCGGCCGCCCGCGAAACTCGCGGGCCTGGTCAGTGCCGCGGGCGACTGGGTTCCCGCGGCGATGGCCGAGCAATGGCGCGCGGTGAACGGTACGGCCGACACCAAGTTCGTCGGCGAGTACGGCCCGACTGAGATCACCATCGGCAACTCGCTGTTCGACTCGGACCGCCCGTGGGCCAAGGAGTTCCTGTCCATCGGCCGGCCGATCCCGAACACCACGATGTACGTGCTGGACGAGTTCCTGCGGCCGGTGCCGATCGGCGCGACCGGGGAGATCTACATCGGCGGCGCCGGTGTGGCCCGCGGGTACGTCGGCCGGCCCGACCTGACGGCCGAGAAGTTCCTGCCGGATCCTTATGGCGCACCGGGATCCCGCCTCTACCGCACGGGTGACCTGGGCCGGATGACCGCCACGGGCGACGTGGAGTTCCGCGGCCGGGCGGACAACCAGGTCAAGATCCGCGGTTACCGCGTCGAGCTTGGCGAGATCGAGGCCGGACTGCTCGCTCACCCGACCGTGCGCGAAGCCGTTGTGGTCGTTGATGAACAGAGGCTCGTCGCGTACTGCGCGGGGGAGGACCAGGACGTGCGGGCGTTCCTCACCGAACGCATGCCCGCCCACCAGGTCCCCGAAGTGATCGTCTGGCTGGACACGTTGCCGTTGAACGCCAACGGAAAGGTCGACCGCAAGGCGCTCCCGAAGCCGCAGGCACAGGAAGCGATACCAGAGGATCGGCCGCGCAACCCGATCGAGGAGCGCGTGACCGCGATCTGGACGCGGGTGCTGCCTGGCGCGGTCGGCGTGCACGACAACTTCTTCGCCGTGGGCGGTCACTCGCTGGCCGCCGTGAAGCTGGTCTCGCTGATCCGCGAGGAGCTGGGGATCGAGATCGGCGTGCGGACCCTCTTCGACAAACCCACCGTCGCCGGGCTGGCCGGCGTGCTCGAAGACCACATCAGGACAGAACTGGAAAGGCGACGGGCATGACCACCGAGATGTATCGCGACGAGGCACTGCTCAAGTGGCTGGAAGGCGATCGGCCCGAGGCCACCCAGGCGATCGCACCCGCGGACCGCACCAAGCCCCTGCCGTTGTCGTTCGGCCAGCGGCAGCTGTGGTTCCTCAACCGCCTCAACCCGGACAGCGCCGAGTACCTGGTGCCGCTGGTGCTGCGGTTGCGCGGCCCGCTGGACACCGAGGCGCTGCGCCGGGTGTGGTCGGAGATCGTCGCCCGGCACGAGATCCTGCGCACCCGCTACGAGCTGCACGGCACCGAGCCGGTCCAGGTCATCGACGAGCCCGCGGACGTCCAGTGGACCGTGGAGAGCGTCGACGGCGAGGAGCAGGCGCTCGCCCGTGCCGACGAGCTGGCGACCCAGCCGTTCGACCTGGAGCGCGACCACCCGTTGCGGCTCACGCTGCTGCACCTGGGCCGCGAGGACCACCTGCTGGTGGCGGTGTTCCACCACATCGCGTCCGATCAGACCTCGCAGCAGGTGCTGCTGGGCGAGATCGGCCGGCTGTACCAGGCGTTCAGCACCGGCACGACCGCGAGCCTGCCCGAGGTCGAGGTCCAGTACGCCGATTTCGCGTCGTGGCAACAGGGCCGCACCGAGGAGCACGCCCGCCACCTCGGCTACTGGCGCGAGCACCTGGCGGGCACGACCCGGCTGGAGCTGCCGACCGACAAGCCGCGGCCGAGCGTGCGCGGCTGGCGCGGCGCGGCGACGGAGATCCTGATCCCGGCCGACACCGCGCAGTCGGTGCGGGAACTAGCGATGGACCACTCGGCCACGCCGTTCATGGTGCTGGTGACCGCGTTCCAGACGCTGCTGGCGCGCTACACCGGCCAGGACGACATCTCGGTCGGCACGGTCGTCTCCGGCCGCACCGAGCCCAGCCTGCACAGCACACTCGGCTATCTGATCAACAACCTGGTGCTGCGGACACGGGTCGAGGGCTCGTTCCGTGAGCTGTTGAACAACGTGCGCACCACCGTGCTCGACGCGTTCGACCACCAGGACGTGCCGTTCGCGAAGCTCGTGGACGAGCTGCAGCCCGAGCGCGACATGTCGGTCACGCCGCTGTTCCAGGCCGCGATCACGATGCACGACCTGCCGCCCGGCCGGTTCGATGTGGCGGGCCTTGCGATCGAGCACGTCGAGCTGACCTGGCAGGTCGCCAAGGTCGACCTCGCGCTGCGCGTCGCCGAGCTGCCCGACGGCTCGCTGGGCGCGGTGTTCGAGTACGCCACGGACCTTTTCGAGGAGACCACCGTCTCCCGCATGGCCGCGCACTTCGCGCGGTTGCTCGGCCGGATCGCCGCGAACCCGGACACCCCGGTCCGCGAGATCGACTTCCTCCTCGACGACGAACGCGAGCTCCTCACGAAGGGCTCCGGTATCGAGGTTCCCGCCCCGGTCAAGAGCCTGGGCGAGGTGTTCGAGGAGCAGGTCGCCCGCACCCCGGACGCCAAGAGCGTCATCTATAGCGGCGAAGCGTTGTCGTACAACGAACTCAACGCCCGCGCCAACCGCCTCGCGCACCACCTGCGTGCGCTCGGAGCCCGCCCCAACCAGCTCGTCGGTGTCTGCCTCGACCGCGACGGCGACCTGGTGCCCACCCTCGTCGGCGTCACCAAGTCCGGCGCGGGCTACCTGCCGCTCGATCCCGCCTACCCGGCGGACCGGCTGCAGTTCATGATCGAAGACGCACAGGTCCAGATCGTCGTGACGACCTCACGGCACGTGGACGCCGTGCGCGCCATCCACTCCGGCGCCGTCGTGGTGCTGGACACCGACACCGACGCACTGCAGGCACGGCCCGCCGAGAACCCGGCGGCCGTGTCCACTCCGGACGACCTCGCGTACGTGATCTACACGTCCGGGTCGACGGGCAAACCGAAGGGCGTGCAGGTCACCCACCGCAACGTCCAGCGGCTGTTCACCTCCAGCCATCGGCACCTGAAGTTCGATCACACCGACGTGTGGTCGATGTTCCACTCCTACGCCTTCGACGTCTCGGTGTGGGAGCTGTGGGGCGCGTTGCTGCACGGCGGGCAACTCGTCGTCGTGTCGTTCGACGTGTCCCGTTCCCCCGCGGACTTCCTCGCGCTGCTGGCCGACAACGGAGTGACGATCCTCTCCCAGACGCCCTCAGCGTTCCGCGGTCTCGTCACGCTGGCCGAGGCGGGCGACCCCCGCCTCGACCAGCTGACGCTGCGCGCGGTCGTGTTCGCCGGCGAGAAGCTGGAGCTCGCCGACCTCGCGCCGTGGATCAAGAAGTTCGGGCTGAACAACCCGACTCTGGTCAACATGTACGGCATCACGGAAACGACCGTGCACTCGACTTACTACGAGATCGTCGAGGCGGATCTGTTGCCGGGAGCGGGAAACCCGATCGGTTACCCGCTCGACGACCTGCGCATCCACATCCTCGACCAGCACCAGCAGCTCGTGCCGATCGGCGTGCCCGGCGAGATGTACGTCGGCGGACCCGGCGTGACGCTCGGGTACCTCAACCGGCCCGAGCTGACCGAGCAGCGGTTCCTGCCGGACCGCTGGGGTCCTGATGGCGCAACGATGTATCGCAGTGGTGACCTCGCCCGCCGCCTGCCCGACGGCAGCCTGCAGTTCCTCGGCCGGATCGACAAGCAGGTCAAGCTGCGCGGTTTCCGCATCGAGCTGGGCGAGATCAACTCGGCGCTGTCCGAACACGAGGACGTCCTCGAAGCCGTTGTGGTGCTGCGCGAAGACAGCCCCGGCGACAAGAAGCTCGTCGCTTACCTGGTACCAGTCGGTGAGGAAGCCGCCGACCCCGGTGAGCTGCGCGCGTTGCTCGGCCGGACGCTGCCCGAGTACATGATCCCGTCCGCGTTCGTCACGCTGGACCGGATCCCGTTGACGCCCAACGGAAAGCTCGACGAGCGCGCGCTGCCCGCGCCGGACGAGTCGGCGATGCGCGCCAAGGGTGAGATCGTGGCGCCGCGCACCCCGACCGAGGAGAAGCTGGCCGAGGTCTACCGCACGGTGCTCGGTGTCGAGACCGTCGGCGTGCACGACGGGTTCTTCGACCTCGGGGGTGACTCGATCATGGCGGTGACGCTGGTCGGTTCGCTGCGGGAGCACGGCTTCGAGATCGCGGTGCGCGACGTGTTCGAGTACCGCACGATCGAGCGGCTGGCGGAGTTCGTCGACGAGCACGCCGCGCCGACGGTCGAGTTCGTCGGCACCAAGCCGTTCGAGCTGATCTCTCCCGAAGACCGCGCTCTGGTGTCGGAGGGCGCGTACGACGCGTACCCGATGTCGCAGCTGCAGATCATCATGCTGGTGGAGATGGAAGCGACCGACGGCGCCGAGAACCTCTACCACAACGTGAGTTCCTTCGAGATCAAGGACACCCACCCGTTCGACTTCGAGGCCTTCCAGCGGGCCGGCGCGATGCTGGCCGCCCGGCACGAGATCCTGCGCACGTCGCTGCACCTCGACGGGTTCTCCGTGCCGATGCAGCAGGTGCACCGCGAGGCCACGCTCGACATGGGCGTGCAGGACCTGCGCGGCCTTTCCCGGGACGCGGCGATCACCGCGATCCGCGAGTGGAGCACGCAGGAGCGGGCCAACAAGTTCGACGTCGGTAAACCCGGACTGGTGCGGTACTTCGCGCACATCACCGACGACGGCTGGTGGTGCTCGTTCACCGAGTGCCACCCGATCCTCGAGGGCTGGAGCTACCACATGCTGCTGATGCAGCTGCTCACCGCCTACGACGAGGAGAAGCGCGGCCGGACCGCCACGCTGCCCGAGGTACCGGACAACGTGCGGTACGTCGACTTCATCGCCGCCGAGCAGAAGTCGCTGGCCTCGCCCGAGGACCGCGAGTACTTCCGCGCCATCGTCGAGAAGAACGAGCGGTTCGAGCTGCCGCCCACGTGGCAGCAGGCCGGCGAGCCCGAGCGCTACCGCCACGACACGTCGTGCCGCGACATCATGGACGAGCTCAAGGACGTCGCCCGCCGCGCCGATGTGTCGCTCAAGGCCGTGATCCACGCCGCGTACCTCAAGACGATGAGCATGCTCACCGACGCCGTGGGCTTCTACACCGGCCTGGTCTGCGACACGCGGCCCGAGGTGCTGGGCGCGGACAAGGTGCCCGGCATGTACCTCAACACGTTGCCGTTCGCCCACGACCGGTCCGCGAAGACGTGGCGCGAGCTGCTCAAGCGGACGTTCGACCAGCACGTCGAGCTGTGGCCGCACCGCCGGTTCCCGCTCGCCGAGGTGCACCGCGACGCCGGCGCGACGAACCGCCTGATCGACACGTTCTTCATCTATCTCGACTTCCATGTCGTGGACGGTGACATGGTCGAGACTGACACGGTCCTCGACGACAGCCCCAACGAGTTCGCGCTCACCGTCAACTTCATGCGCGACACGTTGTTGTTGCACACCAACACCTCCGTGCTCAGCCGGGAGAACGGCGCGCGCCTGATGGCGATGTACCGCGGCGTGCTGGAGGCGATGATCGCGGACCTGGACGGCGACGCCCACGCGGTGTTCCTCAGCCCCGAGGAGCGCCGGCGGGTGCTGGAGGACTGGAACCGGACCGACGCGCCGCTGAGCGCCGAGGGCGTCGTCGAGCGCATGCGGGTCACGGCGACGCTGACGCCGGACACCCCGGCCGTGGCGGACGACCACGAGCAGCTCACCTACGGCCAGCTCGCCGGTCGCGCCAGCGCCGTGTCGGCGAAGCTGCTGCACCTGCCGGTCGGCTCGGTCGTGCCGATCCTGGACGACCCCGGCGCCGCGTTCATCACCGCGGTGCTCGGAGTCCAGGGCGCGGGCTGCGCCTACATCCCGCTGGACACCGCGGCTCCGGTGGCGCGCACGGCGAAGCTGTTGTCCGACAGCGGCGCCCGGACGTTGCTGGTCGGCCCCGCCCACTTCTCGCATGCGTCGGAAGCCGTTGCGGGGCTTGACGTCGATGTGATCGTTTTGGATGGGACCGAGGCTCCGTGGTCACCGTTGCGCGGTGGTGAGCGCGACCTCGCCTACGTGATCTACACGTCCGGCTCGACGGGCACGCCCAAGGGCGCCATGGTGCACCGCCGCGGCATGGTCAACCACCTGCTCGCCAAGGTGGAGGATCTGCGGCTGACCGACCGGGACATCCTGGTGCAGAACGCGCCGCTGACGTTCGACGTGTCGGTGTGGCAGATGCTCGCGCCGCTCGTCAGCGGGGGACAGGTGCGGGTGGTCTCCAAGGAAACGGCTCAGGATCCGGGCGCGCTGTTCGGGGTCGCGGTCGACGAGGGCGTGACCGTGCTGGAGGTCGTGCCGTCGTTGCTGCGGGCCGCGCTGGACGACTGGGACGCGGGCGGCCAGGTACCGGACCTCGCCCGGTTGCGCTGGCTCGTGGTGACCGGTGAGGCGCTGCCGCCGGACCTGTGTGTGCGCTGGTTCCAGCGGTTCCCGCACGTGCCGCTGGTCAACGCCTACGGCCCGACCGAGTGCTCCGACGACGTCACGCACGCCGTCCTGCGGGCCGCCGATGACTTCGACGCCCCGCTCGTCCCGATCGGCCGCGCGGTGCGCAACACCAAGCTGTACGTGCTGGACCCGTTGCGGCAGCCGACCGCGATCGGCATCCCCGGCGAGCTCTACGTCGCCGGTGTCGGCGTCGGTCTCGGTTACCTCAACGACCCGGCGAAGACGGAGCAGGCGTTCGTGCCCGACCCGTTCGGTGGCGGGATCATGTACCGCACCGGCGACCGCGTGCGGCACCGTGCCGACGGTCAGCTGGAGTTCCTCGGCCGCCGCGACAGCCAGGTCAAGATCCGTGGCCAGCGCGTCGAACTGGGCGAGGTCGAGTCCGCGCTGCAGGCGCTGCCCGGAGTGACGGACGCGGCCGCCAAGATCGACGCCAAGCGGCTCGTCGGCTACGTGGTCGGTGAGGTGGACGTCGCCGAGCTGCGCCGGCTGCTGATCACCCAGCTGCCCGAGCACCTCGTGCCGTCCGCGCTGGTGGTCATGCCCGAGCTGCCGCTCACGCCGAACGGCAAGGTCGACCGCAAGGCGCTGCCGTCGCCGGACCGCACGGCGCTCGCCGGTGGCGCGATGGTCGCCCCGCGCAACGCCACCGAGGCCGCGCTGGCCGAGGTGTGGCGCCAGGTGCTGGGCCTCGACGAAATCGGTGTCGACGACGACTTCTTCTCCGTCGGCGGTGACTCGATCCGCACGCTGACCCTGCAGTCCGCGATGCGCGCGGCGGGCTTCCCGCTGTCGGTGCGCGACGTGTTCGCGTGCCGCACCATCGCCGGCCTGGCCCAGCGACTGTCCGAAAAGGACAGCGGTGACGACGACCGAGCCCTGGTGTGGTTCCGCAAGAAGGCCACCGGGCCCGTGCTGTTCTGCGCGCACACGCAGGGCGGCGGCGCGCACTGGTACCTGCCGATGACCGAGGGCATGCGGGACGTCAGCTCGGTGGCCGCGTTCGAGGCGCCGGACTCGGTCGGCACCTCCGACGTGGACCTGGCGGCGCTGGCTTCCCAGTACGTCCGCGAGATGCCGACCGACCGGCCGTTCTACCTGCTCGGCTGGTCCTCCGGCGCCACCCTGGCGTGGGAGATGTCGTTGCAGCTGGCGGACCACGGCACGCCGGCCACCGGCCTGGTGCTGATCGACCCGACGTGCGACCCGTCCGCTTCGTCCGCCGACGTGATCACCACGGACGTGATCTCCGAGCGGCTGGCGGAGCTGCTGCGGGCGGGCAAGGGGCTCGACGACCCGGAGATCGTGGAGCTGCTCACCAGCGTCAACGCGCTGGAGCACGCCAAGGACCGCGACACCGTCCTGCTGCAGGTCGACCGCATGCGCGCGTTGACCAGGGCGATGTACACCTACCGGTACTCCAGGGGCAGCACCCCGGTCCGGCTCGTCGTCACCGACGACGTGGTGGAGGAGAGCCACGGCGTGCTGCGCAACCGGTCCTATCAGGACTACGTGGCCCGGTTCACCGAGCTGTCGCCGCGGGGCCTGACGCTGCACCGGGTGTCCGGTGACCACTACGACATCCTGCGCCCGGAGCGGGGTGCGGAACTGGCCGCGCTGCTCGCCGAGTTCATGGGTGTCGACCGATGACGGCGCGCTATGAAGGGAGCTTTCCAAGCGCTGGGCGCTTGCAAAGCTCCCCCCATGGCAACTTCGGGGAGGCGGGACAGTGACCACGCTCGCCGAGCGGCCGACGGACTCGTTGCGCGGCAACCGGGACTTCACGTGGTTGTGGACCGGCACCGGCCTGTCTTTCCTCGCGTCCCAGGTGAGCGCCTACGCGTATCCATTGATCGTGCTGTGGACGACGGGGTCGGCCTCGGCCGCCGGCCTCGTCGCCTTCGCCGCGCAGCTGCCGTACGTGGTGTCGCAGCTGCCGGCGGGGCTGGTGGTGGACCGGCTCGACCGCCGCCATCTGATGGTGTTCTGCGACATCGGGCGCGCGACGGTGATCGCGACCATCCCGATCCTGTGGATCGTCGGGGCGATCTCGCCGTGGTACCTGGCGGCGGCGGGTTTCGTGGAGGGCACGCTCACCGTCCTCTACCGCATCGCCGAACGGGCCGCGCTGCCCAGCGTGGTGACCAAGGCGCAGCTGCCGGCCGCGATCGGGCGCAACGAGGCCCGGGAACGGGCGGCGGGGCTGCTCGGCCAGCCCACCGCGGGTGTGCTGGCGGCGCTGACGAACTGGGCGCCGTTCCTGTTCACCGCGGTGGCGCACCTCGTCTCGCTCGGCACGCTGCTGATGATCAAGAGCGACATGCGCGCGTCGCGGTCCACTAAGGACAGTCACCCGTGGCGGGACGTGTGCGAAGGCTTCGCGTGGATGTGGCGGCGGCCGTTCGTGCGGACGGCGGTGGGGCTGATCGCGGTCAGCAACCTGCTGTTCCAGGTGATGATGCTGCTGATCCTCGTGCTGGTGCGGGACGGCGGTGGCTCGACGGCGTCCGCCGCCGTCGTGTCCGCCGTCGCCGGCGCCGGTGGCGTGCTCGGTGCGGTGAACGGGCCGAGGTTCGCGAAGCGGATGAGCCTGGCCACCGCGGTGATCGGCGCGAACGCCCTGTTCACCGTGCTGGTCGCGATGGTGGCGTTCGTGCGGCACCCGGTTGGGCTCGGCGTCGTGTTCGCGGCGACCGCGTTCGTCGGCGCGGTGTGGACGGTGGCGATCACGGCGCACCTCTACGAGATCGTGCCGGGCGAGATGATGGGCCGGGTCGCGAGCATCGCGACGTTGATGGCCTACGGGCCCATCGCGTTCGGCTCACTGCTGGGCGGTTTCGTGATCGAGGAACTCGGCGCGACGGGGACGGTCTGGGTGTGCGCGGGCGTCATGGCCGTGCTCACCGCGCTGGCCGCGCTCAGTCCGTCGGTTCGCAATACCGGTTCCTAGGGATTTCCCGAGTCGCTTCCGCGTCGTGCGGATAGTTGTGGAAGTCACGTTCCAATAGATTTATTCCCGCAACAGGGGTTCTGGTCCGGAATAGTTGGCTTCCTTTTCTTGGATTTCAGGAGTGGTCATGTCCATCGCTCGCACGGAAATGCCCGAGAGTTCGCCTTACCTGCTGGTGGACAAGCAGGCACGCGCCGGACGTTCCACGGTGAACGTGGGTGGTGTGCCGATCGGTCCGGGCACCTTCACGCTCATCGCCGGACCGTGCGCCGTCGAGACGCCGGAACAGACCCTGCGCGCCGCCGAGATGGCTCGGGCCGGCGGTGCGGCACTCCTGCGCGGTGGCGCGTTCAAGCCGCGCACTTCTCCGTACGCGTTCCACGGGCTGGGCCGCGAGGGTCTGCTGATCCTCTCGGGCGTGCGGGCGGAGACGGGCATGCCGTTCGTGACCGAGGTGCTCGACACCCGCGACGTGGACCTGGTCGCCACGCACGCCGACATGCTCCAGATCGGCGCGCGGAACATGCAGAACTTCTCGTTGCTGCGGGCGGCCGGCTCCGTCGGCCTCCCGGTGCTGCTCAAGCGCGGTATGAGCGCGACGATCGAGGAGTGGCTGATGGCCGCCGAGTACGTGGCGCAGGCCGGCTGCACGGACATCGTCCTGTGTGAGCGCGGCATCCGCACGTTCGAGACCGCCACCCGCAACACCCTCGACATCAGCGCCATCCCCACGGTCCAGCGGCTCAGCCACCTGCCCGTCATCGTCGATCCGTCGCACGCGGGCGGCCGGCGTGACCTGGTGCTGCCGCTCGGTCGTGCGGGGGCGGCCGTCGGCGCCGACGGCATGATCATCGAGCTCCACCCGCAGCCGGAGCAGGCTCTGTGCGACGGGAAACAGGCACTGCGGCCGGAGGACATGCCGGACCTCCGCGCCCTCATGGAAGACGTGCCGCTCATCGCGGGCCGGCTCGCCCAGACCGGGCCTGCCGGGCCTGCCGTGTCCGCCGTGCCGACGGGCGTCAACGGAACTCCCTGAGACGCCCCGGCCGGCATACCCCAGCACGGTCGACCCGTGCGATCTCCAAGGAGAACCCGAAATGCCGGTGATTTCAGCTCCGCAGGAATTCAACGTGGACGATCTCTTCGTTGACCTGCACGACGTGCTCGGCCGCAGGTTGTACCTCAAGTGCGAGGGATTCAACTTCGCCGGGTCGATCAAGGTCAAGGCGGCCGCCGAGATGCTCAAGGCCGCCGAGATGACGGGCGAGATCGGCCCGGACACCACGCTCATCGAGTCTTCGTCGGGCAACCTCGGCATCGCTCTGAGCATGATCGCCGCCAACCGCGGTTACCGGTTCGTCTGTGTCACCGACGCCAGGGCGAACGAGCAGTCAGTCAAGCTGATGCGCGCGTACGGCGCCCAGGTCGACGTGATCACCGAGCCCTGCCCGCGCGGCGGGTTCCTCGGCGCGCGCCTCGACCACGTGCGCAACCTGTGCGCGCTCGACGACACCCACGTGTGGCTCAACCAGTACGCCAGCCCGGACAACTGGGGCGCCCACTACCGGACCACCGGCCCGGAGATCATCAAGCAGTTCCCCGACCTCGACGTGCTGTTCGTCGGCGCGGGCACGACCGGAACCCTGATGGGCGTCTCGCGCTACATCCGCGACGAAGGCCTGCCGGTCACCATCGTCGCGATCGACACCGAGGGCTCCACCACGTTCGGCACACCCGCGGGCAAGCGCATGATCCCCGGACTGGGCACCTCCGTCCGGCCGCCCATGCTCGATGAGTCCTATGTGGACGACGTCGTGTGGGCGTCCGAACGCGACGCCATCCGGATGTGCCACAAGCTGTCCCGCAAGGGCTTCCTCTTCGGCGGGTCCACCGGCAGCGTCCTCGCGGGCGCCTTCTCCTGGCTGGACGCGCACGACTACCCCGAGCACAGCACGGCCGTGCTCATCTCGCCCGACCTGGGCGAGCGCTACCTCGGTTCGGTCTACGACCAGAACTGGGTTTCCGAGAACTACGGACCGATCGGCCAGACGGTGAGGAGTTTCTGATGAGCAACGAGGTTCAGGAGCGCAAGGCCCGTATCAAGGACATGGTCGTCTCGGCACTCGAGGTCGAGCCCGAAGAGGTGACCGAGACAGCCATGTTCGTCGACGACCTGGGCATGGACTCGCTCGGCGCGATCGACCTGCTGGCGGCGCTGGAGACCGGCTTCGGCGTCGAGATCGACCAGGCGGAGCTGCCGCGGCTGGTCAACATCGACGCCGTGTACGAGGTCGTCGCCGAGGTGGCCGGCTGGCCCCTCACTGCGAGCGCGTGATGACAGCGGCCGCCGTGCGCCGGGTGGTCGTGACCGGGATGGGCGTCGTCTCCAGCATCGGGATCGGCCTCGGTGACTTCACCGAAGGGCTGCGCTCGGGCCGGATCGGCGCCCGGCGGGCCACCTCGTTCGACGTGACCGGGTTCCCGTCCGAGCTCGTCGGCGAGGTCGCCGGTTTCGAGCCCGAGCGGTGGATCGACGACCCGTCGCGGCTGGGCCGGGCCAGCCAGTTCGCCGTCGCTGCCGCTGCCATGGCGGTCGAGGGCGTCGATCTCGACTACCTGCGGGCGCGGCGGGCGCTCATCTCCATCGGTACCACCAACGCCCAGTCGCAGGATGTCGACGCGATCGCGACGACGGCCGTGCTGGACAGCCCCGAGCGGATGGACCCGGCGATCGCCCGCCGGGTCACCTCCCAGGGCATCCCCAACGACATCGCGCGTTCGCTGGGGTTGTCCAATGTGGATTCCTACGTCATCGGGACCGCGTGTTCCGCCGGCAACTACGGCATCGGCGACGGCGTCGACGCGATCCGCCTCGGCGAGGCGGACTTCGCGCTGTGCGGCGGCGCCGACGCGGCCAGCCGCCGCACGTTCGCCGCGTTCCACCGCCTCGGCCTCGTCGCACCGGACGCGTGCCGCCCGTTCGACGCCGGCCGCAAGGGCATCATCACCGGCGAGGGTGCCGGCGTGCTGCTGCTCGAAGACCTCGAGTCGGCGCTCGCACGCGGCGCGCACATCTACGCCGAAGTGCTGGGCTACGGCCTGAACTGCGACGGCGTCGACCCGGTCGCGCCGACGCGGGAAAGCGTCGCCCGGTGCATCCGGCTCGCGCTGGACGACGCGGGCGTGAAACCGTCCGAGGTCGGCTTCATCTCCGCCCACGGCACCGGGACCAAGACCAACGACATCACGGAATGCAACGCGATCCGCGACGTCTACGGCGACTCGCCGCCACCGGTCGTGGCGCTGAAGTCGATGCTCGGGCACGCCATGGGCGCGGCCAGTTCGATCGCGGCCATCGGCTGTGTCGCCGCGATGAACGACGGGTTCATCCCGCCGACCGCCAACCACCGTGAGATGGACCCCGAGTGCGCGATCGACTGCGTGCCCAACGCGGCGGTCTCCGCTCAGGTGGACATCGTGCAGAACAACGGGTTCGCCTTCGGCGGCGACAACGCTGTCGTGGTGCTCGGCCGTTACGACAGGAGCTCGCGATGAACGCCGTGATCACCGGATGGTCCGCGGTGTCCGCCTACGGCTTCGGCAGGCACGCGTTCACCGAGGGCGTGGTCTCCGGCCGGGCCACCGCCGCGCCCGCGATGGAAGGCGCGCCCGACACCCACGTGTGCTGGGTGCCCGACCTGGATCCGAAGAACATCCTGGACGGCAAGGGAATCCGGCACCTCGACCGGGCCAGCCAGCTGGCGCTGGCCACGTTCAGCGAACTCGTCGAACCCGGTGTCGACACCGGCGAACGCGCGGGCGTCGTGCTGGGCACCACCGCCGGCAGCCACCAGGTGGAGCTCGACCAGATCCGCGACACGCACCGCAACGCCCGGCCGCACCACCTGGCGCCCAAGCAGGTCGCCAGCGGCACGATGAACTGCGCGGCCGCGCAGTGCGCCATCCGGTTCGGCATCCACGGTCCTAACACGACGGTCGCCGGCGGCCGCGGTGCCGCGCTGCACGCGCTGGGGTACGCGCGCCGGCTGCTGGCGATGGACCGGGCCGACTCGGTGATCGTCGGCGCGGTCGAGGAGGCCACGTTCGCCAGGGCGTGGTTCACCCACGCCGCGGGCACCCGGCCCGGCCAGTGGCTGGGGGAGGGCGGCGCCGCGTTCCGCGTCGAGCCGTCCGGCACGTCCCGCCCGGTGCTCGCCGAGGTGCTCGGCATCGGCACCCGCCTCGCCCTGAACGTTCGTGAAGGCCACCTTCCCAAACCTCAGGTTGGTGAAGGTGGCCTTCACGACACCCTCGCGACCTGCGTCCGTGAAGTGCTTGCGCGGGCTGAGGTTTCGCCCTCGTCGGTGCACGCCGTGGTGGGCCCCGAGCCCGAAGGGCTGTTCAAGGATCTGGCCGACGTGCCGGACCTCTCGTTCATGGGCGACACCGGCTCGGTGTCGTCGGCCTACGCGATCGTGACGGCGCTCGGCGTGCTGCGACTGCCGGGCGAGGTCGTGCTGGTGACGTCGGCGGACCCCGACGGCGCGGTCGCCTGCGCGTTGCTGCGCCTGGGGAATTCGAGGAGTGATCATGACGGGTGACAGGGTCGCGCTGGTCAGCGGCGGGTCCAGGGGGATCGGCCGGGCCTGCGTGCGCAAGCTCGCGCTCGACGGGTTCGACGTGACGTTCTCCTACCGCAGCGACGCGGAGGCGGCGTCGTCCCTGGAGAAGGAACTGGCCGAGCTCGGCGTGCGCGCCTCGGCCGTGCGCGTCGACGTGGCCGACCACGCCGCCGTCACGGAATGGGTGCAGCGCACCGAGAAGGAGTTCGGCCCGATCCGCACCGCGGTCACCTCCGCGGGCATCACCGCCGACGCTCCGCTGGTGACCATGGCGCACGAGAAGTGGAACGACGTCCTGCGCACCAACCTGGACGGCGTCTTCCACGTCTGCAAGGCCGTCGCGTTCCCGATGATGAAACGCAAGAGCGGCAGCATCACCGCCATCTCGTCGGTCTCCGGCGTCTACGGCAACGCCGGCCAGACCAACTACTCCGCCGCCAAGGCCGGCATCATCGGGTTTATCAAAGCGCTGGCCAAGGAGTTCGGCCGCGCCGGTGTGCGGGCCAACGTCGTCGCCCCCGGCCTCATCGAGACCGCGATGACCGACGTGCTGCCCGACCAGGCACGCAAGAAGATGCTGGACCAGATCGCGTTGCGCCGCATGGGCACCGCCGACGAGGTCGCCGACCTCGTGGCGTTCCTCGGCTCCGACCGCGCCGC
This sequence comes from Lentzea sp. NBRC 105346, assembly GCF_030269605.1. GTDB lineage: Bacteria > Actinomycetota > Actinomycetes > Mycobacteriales > Pseudonocardiaceae > Lentzea. Next base: position 452,394 of record NZ_BSTQ01000002.1, on the reverse strand, counting down.
ATACATCACCGGCTCGGTGGTGGAGATCCACGGAGGGTTCGGGACGTGATCATCTCCGCGGTCTCGGTCATCTCACCCTTCGGCGTCGGCCTGGACGCCTTCACCGAGGGGATGCGGTCGGGCCGCTCCACCCTGTCCACTGTGGACGCCGACGTACCACAGAAACAGGAAGGCCTGGCGTCGTTCGAGATCGGCGACATCCTCGACGAGGTCCCCAGCTTCCGCGTGCTCGGCCGCGCGGGCAGCCTCGCGCTCGGCACGGTCGGCCTGCTCCAGGATTCACTTTCCCCGTATTCGCCGGGCGAACGCGCAGTGGTGATGGGCGGCAACCTGATCGCCACCGACCGTGCGATGGGCCTGACCATCGAGTCGCTGATCGCGTCACCGCCCTACCAGGTCGACACCAAACAGTTCCCCAGCAGCCTGATGAACCACTGCGCGGCCCAGACCGCCATCCGGTTCAAGATGCGGGGACCCAACACCACCATCACGACGGGCCGCGTCACCGGCCTGTCCGTACTCGGCTACGCCAAGCGCCTCCACGCGCTCGGACGTGCGCCGATGGTTCTCGCCGGCGTTGTCGAGGACATGAACCCGCGACGGTCGTGGCTCACGTGGCACGGCCACGGCGCGGGTTCGACGGATCCCCTGGGAGAGGGGTGCTGCGTGTTCATGATCGAGGCCGCCGAGGCGGCAGCCGCCCACGGCAGGCCGGCGCTGGTCGAGGTGCTGGCCCTGGAGTTCGGGGTGCCACTGAGGGTGGACGGGCTCGCCGACGCGCTCGCCGCCCGCATGCACCGGGCGCTGGACCGCGCCGGCCTGTCCGTGGGGGATGTGCGCACAGCCGTCGTCTCCGGACCGTTCGCCTCGGATGAGCTCTCCGCGGTCTCGACGGTGCTCGGCTCGGGCACACGCGTGCTCGAGCCCGCCAGCCTCATCGGCGACACGGACGGCGCCTCGGCGGCGTTCCAGCTCGCCACCGCGATCGCGCACGCCCCACCAGAGGGCGAGCTCGCGATGGTCACCTCCGTGGACCCGGACGGCCACGTGGGGTGCGGTGTGTTCCGAATTCTCGCTCAGGGGAGGTAGTCATGGTGGAGCCGCGTCCGTTCGCGGTCGTCTCGGGCGCTCAGGTGCGGAGCGTCCTGCAGGGCAACGAGAAGAAGGTGCGCGACCTCGTCGAGGACGCGTACCGGATGCACGGCGAAGGCCGCACGGTGAACCCGCCGTCGTACTTCCTGCGGTTCCCCGACCGCCCGTCGTCGCGAATCATCGCGCTGCCCGCGTCTTTGGGTGGCCCTGATGGTGTCGACGGCCTGAAGTGGGTGTCCAGCTTCCCATCGAACGTCGAGAGTGGCCTGCCGCGTGCCTCGGCCGTGCTGATCCTCAACGACCCGAACACCGGATACCCGTTCGCCTGCTTCGAGAGTTCCATCATCAGCGCCGCCCGTACCGCGTCCTCCGCCGCCTTGGCCGCGGACGTGCTGACGCGCGACCGCCCGCGGCCCACTCGCATCGGCTACATCGGCACCGGGCTCATCGCCCGCTACGTGCACACCCATCTCGTCGGTACCGGGTGGGACTTCTCGTCCGTGCGCGTGCACGACCTGTCGTCTTCGTCCGCCCTCGGCTTCAAGTCCTGTGTGGACGGCGAAGTCCTGTTCGGCAGCGCCGAAGAGGTCATCCGTTCGAGCGACGTGGTCGTGTTCACGACCGTCGCCGCGTCGCCGCACGTGCACGATGTCTCCTGGTTCGCGCACAACCCCTTGGTGCTGCACGTGTCGCTGCGCGACCTGTCGCCCGAGATCATCCTGTCGTCGTTCAACGTCGTGGACGACGTCGACCACTGCCTCAAGGCCGACACGTCCCCGCACCTGGCCGAACAGCAGGTCGGCAACCGCTCCTTCGTGCACGCCACCCTGCCCCAGGTGCTCGCCGGCGGCGTGACCGTGCCGTCCGACCAGCCGATCATCTTCTCGCCCTTCGGTTTGGGCGTGCTCGACCTCGCGCTGGCGCGGTTCGTGTACGACTCGATCGCCGCCTCGGGCACTTTGCAGGTCGTGCCCGACTTCTTCGCCGAGCTCAGCCGTTACGGGACAACACGATGACCGCGGCGGTACTGGACACGCTGGTCCACTACGTCTCCGACGAGACGTCGCCCGCGGACGTGGTCGAGGCGATCGACCGCGCGGTCGCCTCGTCCACGCCGGTGATCGGCGTGTGGCACACCGACCTCCTCGCCGAGATGGGACCCGTCTACACCGCCATGGCCCGCGCCTCCGGTCGCGTGCCGCAGATCTCGGTGCTGGCCGGTGCTTCGGCTCCCGAGGCCGTCGCTCTGACCGACCTGGTGGTCAGCGCGGGCGCCCTTTCGGGTCTGGCGCACGTGATGGCTCTCGATCTGTCCGACGCTTTGCGTCGCGCCGGCCGGTTGGCCGCTTTGCTGGCGCGGCCCGGTTCGGCTTCCTCGGTCTGCGGCTACTCCGATCTGGCTTCGTTGCTTCCTGCCGGCGCGCATCGCGCCTACGACGTCGGCCCTCTGGTCCGCGCCCTGCTGGACCCCGGCACCTTCGAGGAGCTGCACTCGTTCTGGGCTCCGAACATCGTGACCGGCTTGGGACGGCTGGGCGGGGGCGCGGTCGGCGTGATCGCCAACAACCCGCTGCGCTCGCGGGGCCGCCTTGATCCTTGTGGCGCCGAGAAGGCCGCTCGCCTGGTGCGGATGTGCGACACGTTCGGCCTGCCGCTGCTCGTTCTGGTCGACGTGCCCGGTTCGTTGCCCGGCGTGGAGGAGTCGTGGGCGTCGATGCTTCGGCAGTCGACGGTCCTGTTGCGCGCCTTCGCCCAGGCTTCGGTTCCGCGAGTTGCTCTCGTGACCCGCAAGGCTTACCACGGTGCTTACTCCACCGTGAACGCGTGCTCGTTGGGCGTCACGGCTGTGTGTGCGTGGCCTGGGGCCGCGGATCCGTCGGTCGCGTCCGTTGTTTCTCCTGAGGCCACGCGGACTGAGCTCGCCCGGCTGTTGAGTGGTCCACAGTGGATGGTGGCGTTGTGATCTCTCCTGTGCTTGGCGCGGTCTCGGTTTCCGGGTCGCCCGTTCTGGTCGACGGGTTCCTCTGTGCGATTGCGTCCTTCACCGTTGGTTCTGGTGAGCCTGTGTTCGCTGGGCACTATCCTTCCTTCCCTTTGTTTCCAGGGGTTTGTGTCGTCGAGTGTGTGCACCGGGCCGCGGTTTCGTTGTTCGGCGGGTCGTTGGTTGCCATGGACTCCGTGCGGTTTCAGGGGCCTGTGGTGCCTGGGGACGTGCTGACGATCGCCTTGAAGTGGCGGGACGGTGTCTGTGCGGCCGAGGTCACGACTCCGCGTGGGCCTGCTGCGTCGGTGAAGCTGCAGTATTCCGGAGGTGCTGGGTGACCGGCTTGGCTGAGATCAAGGCGTTGTTGCCGCATCGATATCCGATGCTCCTGGTAGATCGGGTGACTTCCGTGTCGCCTGGTGCCGGGTTGACCGCCGTGAAGGCCGTTTCCTGCAACGAGCCCTGGTATGCGTCGGTCGCTGATTCCGCTGACCACTCGTACCCGTTCACGCTCGTGGTCGAGTCGTGGATGCAGGCCGCCGGGTTGTTCGTCGGGCTGGCTTTGGACTTGGACGTGCCGGTCGGGTCTGTGCCGATGGCCGGGAAGTTGTCCGGGTTGTCTTTTGAGCGCGCTGTGTTGCCCGGGGACGTGTTGGTGCACGACGTGCGGCTGGTGAAGTCGTTGTCCGACACCGTGATCGTGGCTGGGGATACGCGGGTGGGTGGGTCGATCGTTGTTTCCTTCGCTCGCGTGATGCTCGCGTTCCGGCCTGCCTCCGTATTGTCGGTGTGAGTCCGTTGTGGACGCGGCTGCGCCGCGACACGTTGGCATTTTCGCGCGGCCACGGCGCTAGGGCGCCGCGTCCGCGCGAAAATGCCAACGTACCGAGAGGTGGTTGGCTGCCGTCGTGGTCCCGATCCGTTGGCTGGGTTGCGTTGTGTTGTGCGGTTGCGGGCGTGGCTGGGATGAGTGGCTTGCGTTTTGATCGTTTTTTGAACGAGGTTCACCCGATCGTGTGGCTTGTTTTCGCTGGTAAACGGCCTGTTCGCTTGTGATCTTGCGGTAGAGTCGAACGCATGGTCGATACGGATCTGTCCCTTCTCTCCACTGGCGAGCTGCTTGACGGCTTCGCCGAGATGGAGCGTGAGGTCCGTGTGCGTAATGAGCGGCTGCTGCGCTGGATTGCCGAGATGGATCGGCGTGGCCTGGCCGCGGAGTTGGGTTACAAGGACCTGGTCGGGGTGTTGAAGGACCGGGTGCATTGGGATCCGAGTGTGTCGAAGGCGAAGTTGCGCCGGGCGCGGCTGCTGATGGCGCAGCTGGGCCCGTCCGGTGCGGAGATCGAGCCGGAGCTGCCCGCGACGGCCGAGGCGCTCGCTGAGGGCGAGTTGACCGAGGAGCATGTCGACGCGATCGCCAAGGCGATGAAGAACATGCCTGCCGATGCCGCGCCCGATAAGACGGCGTTCGTCGAGCAGCAGCTGGCCGAGTTCGGCCGGAACTTCGAGCCGGGCCCGATCCGCGACTTCGGCAAGAAGATCATCTACCGGATGTTCCAGAACGACGAGGAACCGGTCGACGAGGACCCGGCCCCGCCGGTCAACAAGGTGGTGCTGCGCGATGAGCGCGGCCGCCTGAGGTTCTGGGGCGACGTCGACCCGGTGATCGGCGCGATGTTCCGGGCCGCGCTGGATCCGCTGGCCAAACCCCACCCGACCGGCCCGGAGGGCCCCGACCCGCGCACCCTGATCGAACGGCAGGGCGACGCGTTCGCCGAGCTGGTCAACCTGGTGCTGCGCGCGGACGTGCTGCCCGAGCACGGCGGCGAGACCGTCACCCTGGCCGTGACCGTGTCCTACGACGACCTGGCGGCGAAGACCGGTCACGCGGTGCTGGACAACCAGGAACACATCCCGGTCAAGCAGCTGCGCAAGCTCGCCTGCGAGGCAGGCGTCATCCCGATCGTGATGGGCAGCCGCTCGCAGCCCCTCAACGTCGGCCGCAAGGCGCGGCTGTTCAACAGCGGCCTACGCCGAGCCTTGGTCGCGAGGGACCGGGGCTGCGCCTTCCCGGGCTGCAACCGCCCGCCACGGCACTGCGAAGGCCACCACATCACACACTGGGCCGACGGTGGCAGGACGAGCCTGCACAACGGCGTCCTGCTCTGCCGACGACATCACGACCTGATCCATCACAGCGACTGGGAAGTGAAGCTGCGCAACGGAATCCCGTACTTCATCCCACCGGCCTTCCTCGACCCGCTACGGCAGCCGAGGCGCAACCCCTTGCACATGGTGAGCTGACGGAAAGGAAATAAACGATCGAAACTCAAGCCAGCTCATCCCAGCCACGCCCGCGACCGCACCGAACGAACGCAAGTCTGGGCAGGATCGGGACCACGACGGCAGCCAACCACCGTCTCGGTACGTTGGCATTTTCGCGCACGCCCGGCGCCCTAGCGCCGGGCGTGCGCGAAAATGCCAACGTGTCGCGGCCGCAGGCCGCGTCAAAGTCAAGGCGTCCAGGCAACGCCCCAGCAAAGGCGTCCAGGCAAGTCCTCAGGCAAGGGTCCAGCCAAGGCCGCCAGGCAAGGGGCTTCAGGCATGGCCTTGGCCGGCCGCAGCTCTCAGGCGAATGCTCCGCAGCCAATGGCCTCCGCCAGAGCCCTGAGCCACAACCCTGAGCCAAGGTTCCCGGCCAGCCCTTTAGCCCAACCCCAGTCAGCCCCCTGAGCTAGGCGCTTGCCGAGGCTGCCAGCCAAGGCGCTCCAGTCAACGACTTGTCGGCGAGCGACGACCGCGCCCCAACCATGCCCCCGCCTGCGCCCCAGCCAAATCCCCAGCCACCGGCTCGTCTCGAAGCCGAGGGCCGCGTCCAAGCCACGCGCCGTCGGCGCCTCCCGCCAGTGCCCCGGCCAAGCCGCCCAGTCGGCCTCCAGGCTGCAGCCAAGCCTCAGCCGCCAGCTCGTCTCGTAGGCGAGGGCCGCGTCGAAGCCGCGTCCCGCCACCGCCTCCCGCCAACGCCCGCCGAGGCGCCGAGCTGGCCTCCAGGCAGCGGCCAAGCCTCAGCCGCCGGTTCGTCTCGTAGGCGAGGGCCGCGTCCAAGCCACGCGCCGTCGGCGCCTCCCACCACCGCCCCAGCCACGCCGCCGACCAGCGCCCCGCCCTCTCCAGACCACACCGAAGCCCACCCGCCAAACGCCAGCCACGACCACCGCAGCAGTGCTAAGTTTCCGCTCCAGCCGAAGCGAGGGTGGGGACCGTGATCGCGTCTGGGCACACCGACAAGTTCGCCGCATACCTGCGGATGCTGAAGGACCGCACCGGCCGGGGCTTCGACAAGCTGGGCAAGCAGTCCGGCGTCAGCGCCTCGAGCCTGCACCGCTACTGCTCCGGCGCGAGCGTCCCGGCGGACTACCGGGTGGTCCACAGCTTCGCCAAGGCCTGCGGCGCCAGCCCCGAGGAGCTCCGCGAACTCCACCAACTCTGGGCCCTGGCCGACGCCGCCCGCATCGAAGCACCCCAGCCAGGACCACCCCAGCCAGAGCCAGCCGAGCCAGAGCCAGCCGAGCCAGAGCCGGTAGTACAAGAAACCCCAACCGTGCAGCCGCAGAAAAGACGACTGTCCCCGAAGCTGATAGTGCCGATCGCCGCAGCGGTGGTACTGCTGATCGCCGGAATCGTCTGGGCCACCACGGGAAACCCGCAAACAGCCAAGCCGCACGCCAAGGAACTGCTGTTCTCGCCCGCGTGCCAGTCGGTGATCATGGGCCAGCACGACGACTGTGTAAGCGAAGTCCAGCGCCTGCTCAAGCAGGCCCACGCCAGGCTGAGCGTCGACGGCGACTTCGGCCCGGAAACCCTGAGACGGGTCACGGCATTCCAGGTGCTGGCCAACCTCCAAGCGCGGGGAGTGGTCGACGAACCCACGAAGAACGCGCTGTACGACCAGAAGGTCAGCATGGAGACCTGGTCACCGCAGGAGGTCGAGAAGAAGGTCCGCGAGGTGTTCACGGAAGACCCCGACACGGCGGTGAAGATCGCGAAGTGCGCGAGCTTCCTCGACCCGCTGCACGTCCTGCCGAACACGAACGGCAGCCGCAACTGGGGCGTCTTCCAGATCTCCGACAACCGGCTCCGCGAGCTCGACGGCACACCCCGCAAGGCGTTCGAACCTGCCTGGAACATCGAGGCCGCGCACCGGCTGTGGAGCGTCAAGAAGGACTTCCACGACTGGCCGGCCTGTGAGGCGGCCATCAAGACCGCCCCACAGAGCAACAACTAGATCGTGCCGCTCTCCCACCACCACGAGCGGCCGAGGTCGGCACGGCTGTCGACGTGCTGGTGGTCGACCGTGTACCGCTCGAGGCCGGAGAAACCGCAGGTCTCGGCCTTCTGGTAGACGGTCTTGTTCGGCACGCCGGGCACGGTCAGGTCCGCGGCCGTGCCGTACAGGTGCATGCTGTCGCTGGCGCCGCCGATCTCCGCGTTGTGCTTGATGTTGCGGAACCCGGAGTTCACCGTGATCGCCCGATCGCCCAGCTTCTTGCGCAACGCCTCCAGCTTGTACATGCAGCGGCGCGCGTTCTCCTTCACCGCTGCGGCGGAGAGCTTGCCGCCCTCGAACGTGCCGGTGGTCCGGTCGGTGAACTCGCTCCAGTTGAAGTGCGCGGTCGAACCGTCGGACTGCTCCAGCGCGTTCAACGCCGCCTGCGTCTGCGGGCCGACCTTTCCGTCCACGCCCAGCCCGTAGGCGGACTGGAACCGGCGCACGGCCGCCGCGGTGCCCGGCCCGAAGTCGCCGTCGAGCGACACCCGCGTCTGCGACGGGCTGTCGGCCGCCCAGCCGGCCACCCGGATCTGCAGCTCCAGCACGTCCCCGCCGTTCATACCCTGCTCGAGCTGACGCGACCACGGATACGCGTTCGCCTCACCCCAGAACAGGACCGGCCCGAGCGCCACCCCGGCGCTCACGGCGAACGTGCCGCGCAACATGGTCCGACGATTCATGAGAAACCCCCTAGTAAGCGATCTTGAAGTCGACGTGCTGGGCATCGGTGTCATAGGCGCGGACGCGGAGCTTGAAGTGCGTGCCGTCGCGGACGTCCGTCGCGACCGTGCCCCAGGGCGGCCCGAAGATCCGGTAGCTGTTGTCGTGGTTGCACAACGAGGTGTGGTCGACGAACACGACGCACGCCGCCAGGTACACGCCGGGGATGTCGGTGATGAGCCGCATGTTGATGTCGCGGCACCGCGACGACGTCGTGTAGGGGCCGTAGTCGCGAGCGCCGGACTGGTAGTCGTAGTGCAGCTTGATGGCGCCGTCGTAGCAGGTGGCCGCGGATGCCGACGACGTGGGAGCGAGCATGCCCCCAGCGAACAGCAGCGCCACTAATAGACCGCGAATCATTGGGAAACCCCCTTGGTCAGAAAGCGATCTGAACGGTGGCGTCATCACCTTCGAGCGGGACGCCGTTCGGCACCGTGAACTTGGTGCCGTCGAGGACATCGGAGGCGATCACGGTCCATTCGCGCCCCACGCGAGTCCAGTGGTTGCACTTGCCGGTCTTCGCGAACTTCACCTGGACCCGGCGCCGCGGTTGGCGAGCCGGTCGAGGTCGGCCTGCGTGCCGTTGAAGACGTCGGCGGTGACGGGCGCCTGGATGCCGTCCGGGATGGCCGACTCGGTGTACTGCCACATCAGCCAGCTCGACGAGCCGTTCGGCAGCGGCGGCTGCGTGATCGACCGCCGGTAGTCCGCGAGCTGCAACGGGTACGCGGAGAACGCCGTGGTGGAACCCATGCAGTCGTCCAAAAAGGACCTCTGCGTGTAGATGATCGGACGCCGCCCGAACGCCGACTCGACGCGGTCCAGCCACGCCTTGGCGTCGGCCACCGTCGCGTAGGGCGGGCAGCGGCCGGAGCCGTCGTCCATGCGCTCCAGGTCGAACACCGGTGGCAGGTCACCGGCCCGCTGGGCGGTGTAACCGGTGGCGCGCACGGCGTTGATGAACCGGTCGGCCTGCGCGGCACCCGTGTCGGCGGCGGTGGCGGTGTAGAAGTGGTACGGCGCAACGGCAAGCCCAGCCGCCCGAGCGCCGGAGAGATCCGCGGAAAGGTATTCGTCGGTGACGTTCAGACCCCGCGTGGCCTTGACGGTCGCGAACTCGACGCCACCCGCCCGCAGCTTGGCCCAATCGATGGCCGCGCCGCCGGGGTGCTGGTACTTGGCGGTGTCGACGCCGTCGATCGAGTACCCGGCGGGCTTCGGCGGGGCACAGTAGCCACCCGTGCGCGACCACTCGACGACCTTGGCCCAGGTGTTCGGCCCGGCCACGCCGTCGGTGCCGAGGTTCGCGCACATCTGCAGCTGCACGACCCGGTTCTCGGTGCCGCCGCCGAAGTCACCGTCGATCGTCAGCGGTGCGTAGTGGAACGGGTCCATCGCCAGGTTGAGCCGGCACTGCAGCTCCTTGACGTCCACCCCGTTGGCGCCTTTGCGCAACGTCGGCTGCGCGGAGCTGTGCCCGCAGACGGAAGACTGAACGGCCGAGGTCGTGGAGGTGCCGCAACGACGTGGGTGCGCTGACCACGTGTTCAAAGCGGCCCACGTCTGCGGGCCGATGTTGCCGTCCACCGACAGTCCGGCGCAGGCCTGGAACGCCTTGACCCGCGCCAGCGTCCCGGACCCGAAGGAGCCGTCCGCCGCGATCGGCGTGTACCGGCTCGCCTTGGTCGCGAGGTTCAGCTGGCACTGCGCCTCGACGACCGAGGCACCGGTCGCGCCCTGCCGCAGCTCGGGCTGGTCGGTGGTGTGGCCGCAGACCGCGACCGGAGCCGCGAACGCCGTGGTGGCGGCCGCTCCGGTCCAGGCTGTTGCCAGGAGGACCGCTGCCGCGACGGGCAGCGCCGTTCTTCCCATGGGTGCTCCCTGATGCGTGTGGTGATCGGCACCAAGAAACCCGGCGGTCGGGAGTACCGGAACCCGGCTGGGACGCTGAAACGCCCATCAGGCCGCTGACCTGCTGGGATGGCGCTGGGATGGGACGGTTCAGGGACGCAGTTCGGTGGGTACGGCGAACACGTCCACCATGGCGCCGTGCCGCAGCACGGTCACCGGCAGCGGCACCCCGATCACCTCGGCGAGCATCTGCCGCTGGATGCCCTGGGCGTCCTGCACCGGCTCGCGTCCGACGGTCAGCACGAGGTCGCGCGCGTGCAGCCCGGCCCGGTCCGCGGGCCCGCCGGGGATCACCTCGACCAGCCGCACGCCGGCGCGTTGCCCGGTCCGCTGGGCGACGGGGTCCGGCAGCGGCGCGGGCACGCCCACGATCCCGAGGTAGGCGCGCCGGACGCGGCCGTCGGTGCGCAGCGCGTCGATGATCTTGCGGGTGGTGCTGTTCACCGGCACCGCGAGCCCGACGCCGATGCCCGCGACGGCGGTGTTGATCCCCACGACCGCACCGGACGAGATGGCCAGCGCGCCGCCCGAGTTGCCGGGGTTCAGCGCGGCGTCGGTCTGGATCACGTCCTCGATCATCCGGACGTTGCGCCCGCGACCGGCGGGAATGGCCCGCCCCAGCGCGCTGACGACGCCAGCGGTCACGGTTCCCGCGAGTCCCAGCGGGCTGCCGATCGCGACGACCAGCTGCCCGACGACGAGCCGGTCGGCGTCGCCGAGCGACGCGGGCTCGGGCGTGCCCTCGTGCGCGCGCAGCACGGCCAGATCGGACAACGGGTCCGAGCCCACCACGGAGAAGTTGGACTCGGACCCGTCCGAGAACGTCAGCGCCCCGCTGCGCGCGGAGCCGACGACATGCGCGTTCGTCAGCAGCAGCCCGTCGGTGAACACGACCGCCGAGCCGCTGCCCACCGGGGTGCGGACGCTCGCCACGTGCGGCGTGACCGTCCGCGCCACCGTGCTCACGGCGCGGGAGTACGCGTCCAAGGCGTCTTCGGACATGCCTCAACGCTACGCGCGAAACCTCCAGGTCAGAGCGTGCGCTCCAGCCTGTTCGCCAGCAGCCGAACGAACCGGGACGCGTCACCCAGCTCGCCGCCCTCGGCGAGCAGCGCCATGCCGTAGATCAGCTCCGCGGTCTCGGCGAGCTCGTCGGAGCCGGAGCGCTCGGCGAACGCCTTGTGCAGGCCCTCGACCAGCGGGTGCGTCGGGTTGAGCTCCAGGATCCGCTTGATCTGCGGCAGCTCCTGGCCCATCGCCCGGTACATCTTCTCCAGCGTGGGCGTCAGGTCGTGCGTGTCGCCGACGATGCAGGCGGGCGAGGTGGTGAGCCGCGTCGACAGCCGCACCTGCTTGACGTTCTCCGACAACGTCTCCGCCAGCCACGTGAGCAGGTCCGCGAAGTCCTTCTCCCGCTCCTCGTTGGCCGACTTCTCCTCTTCGGTCTCCAGGTCGACCTGGCCCTTGGCGATCGACTGGAGCTGCTTGCCGTCGAACGCGGGCACCGAGTCGACCCACATCTCGTCGATCGGGTCGGTCAGGATCAGGACCTCGTAGTCCTTGGCGCGCAACGCCTCCAGGTGCGGCGAGTTCTCGATGGTCGCCCGCGAGTCACCCGTCATGTAGTAGATGTGCTCCTGGCCCTCCTTCATCCGCTCCACGTACTGCGCGAGCGACGTCGGCTCGTCCGCGGAGTGGGTGGAGGCGAAGGAGCAGATCGCGAGGATGGCGTCACGGTTCTCGGTGTCCTGGATCAGGCCTTCCTTGATCGCCGCGCCGACCTCGCGCCACAGCGTCGCGTAGGACTCGGGCTTGTCGGTCATCATCGACTTGATCGTGGACAGGACCTTTTTGACCAGGCGGCGGCGCATCAGCTGGATCTGCCGGTCCTGCTGCAGGATCTCGCGCGAGACGTTGAGCGACAGGTCCTGCGCGTCGACGACGCCCTTGACGAACCGCAGGTACTCCGGCATCAGCGCTTCGCAGTCGTCCATGACGAAGACGCGCTTGACGTAGAGCTGCACGCCGCGCTTGCGCTCGCGCATGAACAGGTCCAGCGGCGCCTGCGACGGCAGGAACAGCAGCGCCTGGTACTCGAACGTGCCCTCCGCCTGCATGCGGATGGTCTCCAGCGGCGCGTTCCAGTCGTGGCTGATGTGCCGGTAGAACTCGGCGTACTCCTCCTCGGTGACCTCACTCGACGGGCGCGCCCACAGCGCCTTCCGCGAGTTGATCTCCTTGTCCTCCAGCCGGACCGGCCAGGTGATGAAGTCGGAGTAGCGCTTGACGATCTCGGTGATCTTCGCGGTCGAGGTGTAGTCGGCGAGGTTGTCCTCGGCGTCGGCCGGCTTGAGGTGCAGCGTGACCGACGTGCCCTGCGGCGCGTCCTCGACGTCCTCGATGGTGTAGGTGCTCTCGCCGGTGGACTCCCAGCGCACGCCCTGCGCGGAGTGCGGGTGCCGCGTCACCAGGGTGACCTTGTCCGCCACCATGAACGTCGAGTAGAAGCCGATGCCGAACTGCCCGATCAGGTCCTGCGACTGGTCGCTCTCCTTGAGCTTGCGCAGGAACTCGGCGGTGCCCGACTTCGCGATCGTGCCGATCAGGCGGACCACGTCCTCGCGGGTCATGCCGATGCCGTTGTCCCGCACGGTCAGCGTCCGCTGCTCCGTGTCGGCCTCGATGGTGATGTGCAGATCCGAGATGTCCGCGTCGAGGTCCTTGTCGCGGAACGTCTCCAGCCGCAGCTTGTCGAGGGCGTCGGAGGCGTTCGAGATCAGCTCGCGCAGGAACGTGTCCTTGTTCGAGTAGATCGAGTGGATCATCAGCTGCAGCAGCTGACGGGCCTCTGACTGGAACTCCAGCGTCTCCACCGTGCTTACCTTTCTTGCTTCTGCCTAGCCGTGTAACGGCGTGCTTTGGCGCGGTTGCCACACACCCGCATCGTGCACCAACGACGACTGTGGTTACGGGAAACATCCCAGAAAACCCAGCCGCAGGCATCGTCCGCACACCTTTTGAGACGCTCGGCCTGGCCGGTCAGGGCGACGACCGCCCACGCGATGGCCAGCCGGGACAGGGCGCTGTGGGTGGCGGTGAGCACATCGCCGGTGAGGTTCACGAACACGGGCAGTTCGGCGAGCACCGCCTGCCCGGTGCCTGTTTCCGTGCTTCCGGCGAGTGCGGCTCGGATGCCGGTGCGGAGATCGAGCAGCCGGCGGTGGTCGGCGGCGTTGACGCGCGGCAGGTCGTTGGCCTGCAGCCACTTGTTCGCCTCGGCGGACGTGGCCAGCTCGTCCGTGCCGTCCTCGAGGTCGACGGTGTTGGCGAACGCCATCACCAGCTCGGCCTCGGGCGAGGGCTCCAGCACCTGAACTCACCAGCTATCGCTCTTGATGGTTATCTCCGCGCCCGCTAACGTACCGCCTAACCGGCTATCGCGTTAGACGGTTAAGGGGGAGTGAGGGTGCGCAACACCGCCGTGCTGGTGGCGTTCACCGCGGTGACCAACCTCGCGGACGGGATCACCAAGGTCGCGCTGCCGCTGCTGGCCACCACGTTGACCAGTTCTCCGCTGCAGGTCAGCGGCGTCGCGCTGACGTTGACGCTGCCGTGGCTGCTGGCCGCGCTGCCCGTGGGCGTGCTGGTCGACCGGATGGACCGGCGGCGGTTGTTGTGGGTGGCGAACGCGATGCGACTGGGGGTCGTCGCGATCCTGCTGACCGGGGTGAGCCTGCCCGTGCTGTACGCGGGCGGGCTCACCCTCGGCGTCGCCGAGGTGATCGCGCTGACCTCGGCGGCCGCGCTCGTGCCCGACGCGGTGCCACCTGTCGGTCGCGAACGTGCGAACGCCTGGGTGGCGGGTGCGGAGACGTTGTGCAACGAGTTCTGCGGCCCGTTCCTCGGCGGCCTGCTCGTCGCGGCCGGCACGTCCGTCGCGCTCGGCGCCACCGCCGCCGGCTACGTGCTCGGTATCGGCACGTTGCTGCTGCTCGTGGGCCGGTTCCGCGTGGCGCGCACGCCGTCCGGAACCGTGGGCTCGCAGCTCTCGGAAGGCTTGAAGGTGTTGTGGCGCAACGAGGTGCTGCGGCTGATGTCGCTGGTGCTGACCGTGCTGTGCGCGTGCTGGGGCGCGTGGCTCGCGTTGATGCCGCTGGTCGCGACGACCGCGATGGGGCTGGACGCCGGCGGCTACGGCGTGCTGCTCAGCGCCCTGGGCGTCGGGGGACTGGTGGGCGCGCTGGCGGTGACGACGCTGAACCGCGTGTTCGGCCGCCACACGGTGATGGTCGCCGACCTCGTCGGCACGGCCGCGATGGTCGGGGTGCCCGCGATCACCGGGAACACGGTCGCGGTGGCCGTCGCCGCCTTCCTCGGTGGCCTGGGCGGGACCGTGTGGTCGGTCAACTCGCGCACGATCGCGCAGGAGCTGGTGCCGTCCGAGCTGATGGGCCGGTTCAGCGCGGCGGCGAAGCTGTTCAGCTGGGGTGCGATGCCCGTCGGCGCGGCCGTCGCCGGACTGCTGGCCGAGTGGTTCGACTTCCGTGTCGCCTTCGGCATGTTCGCGGTGGCCGCGCTCACGCTGACGGTTCCGTTCCTGCGGGCCCGAACCGCCTGGTCCGTGCCGGTAGTGACGTAACGCCACGCGTCCATTCGAGACCGTGAGTTCCCGCGGTTTCGTTGACCCTCCGGCCGCGGCGCGCTTTGAATCGGTGCAACTTTCGGCCACTCCTGGGAGGGTCTGTTGACCGGTATCGCGATCATCGGCGTCGCGTGCCGGCTGCCCGGCGCGGCGGACCCCGAGGCGTTCTGGCGCCTGCTGAGCGCGGGCGAGCACGCCATCACCCGGCGCGAGACCCACGGCGGCTTCCTCGAAGACGTCCGGTCGTTCGACGCGAAGTTCTTCGGCATCCCGCCCCGCGAGGCCGCGGAGATGGACCCGCGCCAGCGGCTGATGCTCGAACTGGGCTGGGAGGCCCTGGAGCACGCGGGGATCGTGCCCGCGGCGCTGCACGGCACGGCCGCGGGCGTGTTCGTCGGGGCGATCGGTGACGACTACGCGCTACTGCGACTCCGGCACGGCGTCAACGCCCGCAGTGTCACCGGCCTGCAGCGCGGTGTCATCGCGAATCGCGTGTCGAACGTGTTCGGCTTGCGCGGCCCCAGTTTCACCGTCGACTGCGGCCAGTCGTCGTCCTTGGTGGCCGTGCACCTGGCGTGCGAGAGCCTGCTGCGCGGCGAGTCGTCGCTGGCGCTGGCCGGTGGGGTGCAGCTGAACCTCGCGCCGGAGAGCCACACCGCGATGGCCGAACTGGGCACCCTGTCGCCGGACGGCCGCTGCTACACGTTCGACTCGCGCGCCAACGGCATCGTGCGCGGCGAGGGCGGCGCTTTCGTGGTGCTCAAACGACTTTCCGACGCGCTGGCTGGTGGCGATCCCATTCTCGCCGTGATCCGCGGGTCCGCGGTCAACAACGACGGTCCCGGCGCGCTGACCGTGCCCGATCCCTCGGCGCAGGAAGCCGTGGTGCGGGCCGCTCTGGCGCGTGCCGGTGTCTCTCCCGGCAAAGTGTCCTATGTGGAGCTGCACGGAACCGGCACGAAGGTCGGTGACCCCGTCGAGGCGGCGGCCCTGGAAGCGGTGTTCCCGTCGGTGCGCGTCGGGTCGGTCAAGACCAACATCGGTCACCTCGAGGGCGCGGCCGGAATCGCCGGCCTGCTCAAGGTGGTGCTGTCACTGGTGCACGACCGCCTACCCGCGAGCCTGAACTTCGAACGCCCAGGCGTGCCGCTGCGCAACCTGACCGTGCAGCGGGAGCTGACGCCGTGGCCGCCCGGACTGGCCGGCGTCTCCTCCTTCGGCATCGGCGGCACCAACTGTCACCTGATCGTCGAAAACTCCCCTGTGGATAACTCCATTTCGGCCCCGAAACCGTCAGACCCCCATGAGACGCTTAAGAAGGGGACCTCGCGCCCCCCGGCGGGGGCCGAGGCGGAATCGATTCCGTTGGTGGTGTCGGCTCGTTCGGAAGGAGCGTTGGGGGAGCAGATCGCGCGGCTGCCCTTGGCCACCAAGGACGTCGCGTTCTCGCTCGCCACCACGCGGACGCACTTCGAGCACCGGGCGGTGGTGCTCGGGACCGGTGAAGTGCGCGGCCAGGTGGTCGAGGGTGCCACGGCGTTCCTGTTTCCCGGCGCGGGCGGGCAGTTCGAGGACATGGGCCGCGAGCTGCACGCGCGGTATCCGGTGTTCGCGGCGGCGTTCGACGAGATCGTCGCGCGGACCGGCGTCGCCACCGGTGACCTGGACGACGCGTCGGTGGCGCAGCCGCTGACGTTCGCGGTCTCGGTGGCGTTGTTCCGGCTGCTGGAGTCGTGGGGGATCCACCCGGACCTTGTCCTGGGGCACTCGGCGGGCGAGGTGGCCGCCGCGCACGTCGCCGGCGTGCTGTCACTGGACGACGCGTGCCGGTTGATCGTGCTGCGGTCGCAGCTGTGCCAGCGGGTCGCGGGCGACGTGATGGTCGCTGTCCCGGCCGGTGAGGACGAAGTTCGGCGGTTCCTCGCCGCGGACGTTGAGATCGGGGCGGTCAACGGGCCTTCGTCCGTGGTGCTGTCGGGGCCCGAGGACGCCGTGCTCGCGTGTGCCGGACGCTGGGAGAAGGCCAAGCGGGTGCGGATCGGCTTCGCAGCGCACTCCCAGGCGATGGATCCCGTGCTCGGCGACTTCGAGGAGTTCCTGCGGGGCCTGGAGTTCCAGGCGACCGACACCATGGTGTCCACAGTGGAGGAAGACGCGGCGTTCGACACCCCCGAGTACTGGGTGCGCAACCTGCGGCAGACCGTGCGGTTCGCCGACGGCGTGTCCCGGCTGGCCGACCGAGGCGTGACGCGGTTCGTCGAGGTCGGGCCCGGTGGGATGCTGACCACGTTGGCGCGCTCCTGCGCCGATGGTGCGTTCGTTTCGTTGCTGCGCAAGGACAAGCCGCTGCTACCGGCGATCGCCGCGCTGCACGTGGCCGGTGTGCCGGTCGACTGGCCCGCTATCATCGGCGGCGGCAAGCGGGTCACGTTGCCCACCTATGCGTTCCAGCGGCAGGAGTACTGGTTCGACGCGGAGCCACCGGTGGTGGTCGCGGAGGACCGGGACCTGCTCGAGGTGGTCCGCGCGCAGGCGGCGATCGTGCTCGGTCACGCCGAGCCGGTGGCCGCGGACCGGGCGTTCGCCGACCTCGGCTTCGACTCGATATCGGCGGTCGAACTGAGCGCCCGGCTGTCCGCCGAAACGGGCCGCGCGCTGCCGGACTCCGCGCTGTTCGACCACCCCACGCCGCGCCGACTCGCGTCGCACCTGCGCGGCGACGCCGTGGTGTTCGAGGAAATCGCCCGGTCCGACGAGCCGATCGCCGTCGTCGCGATGGCGTGCCGTCTACCCGGTGGCGTGCGCTCGCCGGAAGACCTGTGGGAGCTGCTCATCGCGGAACGGGACGCGATCGGCGCCGTCCCACCCGATCGCGGCTGGGACCGCTCCTGGCCCGGCGGTTTCGTCGCCGACGCCACGATGTTCGACGCCGGCTTCTTCGGCATCTCGCCGCGCGAGGCGCTGGCGATGGACCCGCAGCAGCGGCTGTTCCTGGAGCTGTCGTGGGAGGTGCTCGAACGCGCGGGCATCGACCCGTCGTCGTTGCGCGGCAGCCGGACCGGTGTCTTCGCCGGCACGTTCGCGCAGGAGTACGGCCCGCCACTGTCCTCTTCGGAGGGCTTCGGCCTGACCGGCACCAGCCCGAGCGTGGTGTCCGGCCGCGTCGCGTACACGCTGGGCCTGGAGGGCCCGGCGCTGTCGGTCGACACGGCGTGCTCGTCTTCGCTGGTCGCGGTGCACACGGCGGCGCAGGCGCTGCGAGCGGGCGAGTGCACGCTGGCGCTGGCGGGCGGCGTGACCGTGCTGTCGAAGCCCGGCATCTTCGTCGACTTCACCCGTCAGGGCGGCCTCGCCCCGGACGGCCGCTGCAAGTCGTTCTCGTCGTCGGCCGATGGCACGGGCTGGGCCGAGGGCGCTGGCATCCTCCTGCTGGAACGCCTCTCTGACGCGCGCCGCAACGGCCACCGCGTGCACGCCGTCATCCGCGGCTCCGCGGTCAACTCCGACGGCGCCTCCAACGGCCTCACCGCACCCAGCGGCCCGTCGCAGCAACGCGTGATCCGCGCGGCACTGGCCTCCGCCAGTCTGTCCACTTCGGACGTTGATGTCGTCGAGGCGCACGGCACCGGGACTCGGTTGGGCGACCCGATCGAGGCGCAGGCACTGCTGGCCACCTACGGCCAGCGCTCCTCCCCGGTGTGGTTGGGATCCCTGAAGTCCAACATCGGCCACACCCAGGCGGCCGCGGGCGTGGCCGGCGTGATCAAGATGGTCATGGCGATGCGGCACGGCGTCCTCCCGCGCACCCTGCACGCCGACGAACCCTCCACCGCCGTCGACTGGACCGCGGGCAACGTCTCCCTGCTCACCGCCGCCCGTCCGTGGGACTCGACCACCCGCCGCGCCGCTGTCTCGTCCTTCGGCATCAGCGGCACCAACGCCCACGTGATCTTGGAGGCCTCCGCCGCGACGGGGATCCCCCCGTTTTCCAGCGTATCGACTTTGAACGCGTCGCAGGCCGCCGCCGGGCGATCTGTGGACAACTCGCCGCCTGTGGACAACTCGCTGGTCAGCGCCGCCTCCGGCCCGGTTTTGTCGGACCCCCATGAGACGCTTAAGAAGGGGGCCTCGCGCCCCCCGGCGGGGGCCGAGGCGGAATCGATTCCGTTGGTGGTGTCGGCGAAATCGGCCGGGGCGTTGCGGGAACAGGTGGAGCGGATTCGGCAGGTGGAGGCGGATCCGGTCGACGTGGCGTGGTCGCTGGTCACGACGCGGGCGCTGTTCGATCACCGGGCCGTGGTCGGGTTGGCCGAAGGTGTCGCGGTGGAAGGGAAGACGGCGTTCCTGTTCCCTGGGCAGGGAGCGCAGCGCGCCGGCATGGGGGAGGAGCTGTACCGGGCGTTCCCGGCGTTCGCCCAAGCCCTCGACGAAACCAGGCACCACCTCGACCTGCCGGACCTGGACATCGACGAGACCGGCCACGCGCAACCCGCGCTGTTCGCACTGCAAGTGGCGTTGTTCCGGCTGCTGGAGAAGTGGGGCGTAAGGCCGGACGTCCTGATCGGCCACTCGGTCGGCGAGCTCGCCGCCGCGCACGTCGCGGGAGTCCTGTCGCTTGAAGACGCCTGCACGCTGGTCAACGCACGCGCGCGGCTCATGCAGGCGTTGCCGCGAACCGGAGCGATGCTCGCGGTGCGCCGCGGCGACGCCGGCGAGTTCGCCGAGCACGTCGCCGCCTACAACGGACCGGACTCCCTGGTCTTCTCCGGCGACGAGGACCTCATCAAGGAGATCGAGCAACGCTGGGGCGGCAAGCGGCTCAAGGTCAGCCACGCGTTCCACTCCAAGCACATGGACCCGATGCTCGCCGAGTTCCAAAAGATCGCCGACACGCTCACCTACCGCGAGCCGCGGCTCCGGATGATCCCCACGGCGACCGGCGACGTGACAACCCCCGACTACTGGGTGCGCCAGGTGCGGGAGCCGGTGCGGTTCGCGGACGCGGTCACCGAGGCGAACGCCAAGCGGTTCCTCGAACTGGGACCCGGCACCCTGATCCCGCTGGTACCCGAACACGCGGCAAGCATGCTGCAGCACAACGGATCCGCCTTGAAGGCCGTCGCGGAGATGTTCGTACACGGCGCCGAGGTCGACTGGAAGAGCATCCTGCCCAAGGGGCGGCAAATAGACCTGCCCACCTATGCCTTCCAACGAAAGCGCTATTGGCCTGGGTCCGATGTGGACGGCTGGCGGTACGAGGTCACCTGGCAGCCGGTGCAAACGGAAGCACCATTGACCGGCACCTGGGCCGTCATCGCACCCGAGGGATGCGATCGAGTGACGGACTGCGTGCAGGCGTTGAAGGCCGCGGGCGCCGAAGTGGTGCACGAGGTCGACAAAGCGGACGGCGTGCTCTCGTTGCTGGCACTGGACGACCGCCCGCACCCGGACCACCCAGGCGTGTCGAGGGGCCTGGTCGCGACCGTCGACCTGCTGCGCAACACAACCGGCCGGACGGTGTGGTGCGCGACGACCGACCGCACGAACCCAATCCAGGCAACGGTGTGGGGACTGGGCCGGGCGGCGAGACACGAGATCCCTAACACCGGACTGATCGACCTCGGCGACGACGTCACACACCTGGGCGCCGCTCTCACCCTGAACGAACCAGAGCTCGCTCTCACCCCGGACGGCGTCCTCGCGGCAAGGATCACCGCGGCCCCGCCCGCAACCGGCGACTGGACCCCGAGCGGCACGGTCCTGATCACCGGCGGCACGGGCGCGATCGGCACGGAGATCGCCAGGTGGCTCGAGGACGCCGGAGCGGAACACGTCGTGCGGGTGAGCCGTACCGGCGGCGACCAAGAATGTGACGTGACGGAACGGGAAGCGCTGCAACGTCTCGCGGATGAGCTTGCGGCACAAGGAAGACCGGTGCGCGCGGTGTTCCACGCGGCCGGAGTCGCCCGCATGGGCGCGCTGAAAGACCTGGACGCCAAGAGCCTGCACGAGGTCATGGCGGCGAAGACCCTGGGCGCGGCGAACCTGGACGCGGTCTTCCCGGACGTGGACGCGTTCGTGTTGTTCTCGTCGATCTTCGCCACGTGGGGCGGCGCCGACCAGGCCGCGTACGCCGCGGGCAACGCCTTCCTCGACGCGCTCGCCTGCCGGCGCCGCAAAAAGGGCCGGAAGGCGACCTCGATCGCGTGGGGACCGTGGGCGGGTGCGGGAATGGCCGCGGACTCGCTCGTCGAGTTCGAGAATTTCACCCCGATGTCGCCGGACGACGCGATCCGTGCGATGAGCCGCGCGATCAACGCCGACACGACGATCACCATCGCCGACCGGCGCGAACCCGAACAAACCACGGAGGTGTTCACCGGCGACCTCGAAATCCTGGTCCGCACACACGCGGCTGCGGTGCTCGGCCACGACGGGCCGGACGCCGTCGACCCGCACCGGGCGTTCCGCGACCTCGGTTTCGATTCACGGGGATCGGTCGAACTGCGCAACCGGCTGGCCAAGGCGACGGGACTGCGGCTGTCCCCGGCGGTCGCGTTCGACGAACCGACCCCCGCCCGGCTGGCCCAGTTCCTGCGGACCCGAATGGCGCCCACCGAAGAACCCGGGGTGCCCGCGGACGATCTCGACTCGATGGATCTCGACGCACTCGTGCGCACAGCTCTCGGCGAAACGAGTTGAGACGGCGGGCCAATTGAGATCGGCGCTGGTCCGGTGGGTTACGATTTCTGCGCGGAATTCGTAACCCAGGGGGTCCTGTGACAGCCGAACCGCTGGTATGCGACACGTGCGGCCAGCCGGTGAGCGCAAAGGCGAAGTATTGCTCAGCGGCGTGCCGGCAACGCGCATATCGGGAGCGAACGCGCTCTGTCGAGAATGTGACAGAACATCCGGTTTGCTACATGGACAGTTTTGTCGGACGTGAGCGTGAACTCTCGGAGCTGACGGCATTGCTGCGGGACAACCGATTGGTGACGCTGGTCGGGCCCGCGGGTGTCGGCAAGACGCGGCTGGCGGTCGAGGTGCTGGTCCGCCGCTCGATGGGCGTCACGATCGTGCGGCTCGCGAACGTCACGCGTGGCGACGAGGTGCGGCGGGCGTTCGTCGACGCGCTGGACGCACGCGGCGGCCACGCGGGCGCGATCGTCGTGGACAACTGCGAGCACGTGCTCGACCACTGCGGTGAGCTGCTCGGCTCGTTCCTCGCGAGCCATCCCGACCTGCGGTTCCTCGTCACGAGCCGGGAGCGGCTGCGCCTGCCCGGCGAGGTCGTCTATCCGGTCGGCAGCATGCCGCTGGGCTCGCGGTCCGACGCCGTGCGGCTGTTCGTCGACCGCGCCCGCGCCGCCGACCCGGAATGGCGGCTCAGCGCGGGCCAGCCGAGGGAGATCGCCGCGATCTGCGCCCGCCTGGACGGGTTGCCGCTGGCGATCGAGCTGGCCGCGTCGCTGGTGCGGCCGTTGCCGCTGACCGAGATCCACGCCCGCCTCGACGAACGGTTCTCGCTGCTCACCGGCGGTTGGCGCACCGCGGAACGCCGGCACCGCAGCCTGCGCGAGGCGATCGCGTGGAGCTACGAGCTGCTGTCGCCGGACGAGCAGGCGGTGTTCCGCCGGCTCTCCGTGTGCTCCGCCGGGTTCGGCCTGGACGCGGTGACCGCCCTCGGCCTGGACGTCGAGCTGGTCATGAACCTGGAAGCGAAGTCGCTGATCACCGCGGTGCGCCGCGAGGGCGCGGCCAGGTTCCGGATGCTCGAGTCGATCCGCTACTACGCGCGCGAGCAGCTCATCGCGCACAACGAGGAGACCGTCTCCTACGAGGCGCTCGTCGCCTGGCTGGCCAGGCTGGCGGCGCCGCTGCTGAGCACGATGATCCTGCCGTACGAGGTGGCGCGGCGGCTGCGGGCCGAGCACGACAACGTGGTGCACGTGCTCGAATGGCTCGCGGGCAGCGGCGACGACCGGCAGCTGCTGCTGGCCGTGGCCGCCTCCGCGGTGCGGCTGCACCACGGCCACCCCGGCGACATCGGCGACGTGCTGGCGTCGGCGTTGCGCAGCACGTCGCACAACTCCGCCTATCGCGGCCTCGCCCTGGGACACATGGCGATCCACACCGCGTGGGCGGGCCGCCACGAGGAGGCCATGCGGCTGGCCGCCGACGCGGTCCGCCTGGAACGCGCCCGCGGTTCGGCGACGCTGCTCGGCCGTGCCCTGCGCGCGTCCATCCAGGTGCTCATGGCGCAGGGCGACACCGACGGCGTGATCACCGTCGCCATCGAGGCGCTGGAGCTCAGCCGCAGGCTGGGCGAGTCGTCCGCGACCGTGCTCGCGCTGGACGACCTCGCCTGGCACGCCCTCGAACGCGGCGAGCTCGACGAGGCGGCCGCCGTGCTCGCCGAAGCCCTGCCGCTGTGCCCCGATATCGACGCCGTCTCCGCGCGCGTCCGCCTCGTGCACACCGCGGGCGCGCACGCGTTGCTGCGCGGCAACCACGACGAGGCCCGCGAGCACTTCGAACGGTCGCTGGTCGAGGCGGGCGAACACCCGCAGGACGTCGCCAACGCGCTGGACGGCCTCGGCGTCGCCGCGATCCGGGCGGGCCGCCCCGAGCACGGGTTGCGGCTCATCGCGGCCGCCGAGAACCTCGCGCTCTTCGCCCACACCGAACGCGCGCGGTGGTGGCTCGACCTGGTCGCGGCCGCCCGGACGGCCGCGATCGAGGCGCTGCCCGGCCCGACCGTGGACGCCGCCATCGCGTGGGGCCACAGCCTGCGGCTGGACGAGGCGACGGCGTTCGCGCTGGACGGCGCGTCGGCGACGGCCGCGGCGTTCGGGCTCAGCCGGCGCGAGACCGAGGTGACCCGGCTCGTCGCTGCCGGGATGGACAACCGGCAGATCGCCAACAGGCTGCACCTCTCGGTCCGCACGGTGGAGGACCACGTGCGCCGCGGCCGGGCCAAGCTGGGCCTGCGCAACCGGGCCGAGCTGATGGCGTGGGCGGCACGACGTCAGGGCTGACGTTTTCGTGACACTTGCAACTCTGCACGTGAGCTGTCGATTTCCTGTGGGTACTGCGTGCAGGTCAGCACGTGCGCCGCTGGGCGCGTGACGTAACACCACGCGTCCAGTCGAGACCGTGTGTTGACGCGAGCGCATTGACCTGGATCGCGCGCCGATTGTTGAATCGTTTCGCAACTCGCCCCATTCCTGTGGCGGTGACGCGTTTTCGCTGCCCGTGTCTCCACAAATTGCCATAAATGGGAAGGAGTACCGTGCTGAGAGGGTTGACACCCGCAGAGTCTTTCCTGACCGGAATCCGCATCAACCACATCGGTGACATTCGTGGCGATGTGGACGAAGGATTGCTCGCAAAAGCAGTCGACGCCGTCGCCGCGACCAGGTCCGCGTTACGTGCGAGCCGCGGTCTGCTGGTGCGCGACAGCTCGCTCGCCGACGAGCTGGCGGTGCCGCTCGGACCGGAGGAGACGTTCCGTGCCACGCTGCTGCCCGGCACCTTCGTGCTCACCGTCGAGCACTCCATCGCCGACGGCCGCGCCGCGCTCGCGCTGTTCCGCGCAATCTTGGAGACCTACACCGCGCTGGCCGAAGGCATGGAAGTTCCAGTCTTGCCGCCGGACCACGGGCGATCCGCGCTCGACGGGCTGCGGCACTGGTCCGAGGCGGACGTCGCCGCACACATCGAACATCGCCGCGCCACGGCTGCCGATGTGCCGCGCGTTCCGTTCGATCACCTGCCCGAAGGCGGCCTCGACCTGCGGCGGCTGCTGTTCGCTCCGGAGCTGACCGGTCGTCTCGCCACCCGCGCGAAAGCCGAGGGCGCCTCGCTGCACGGTCTGATCGCGGCGGCGTTGCTGCTGGCTGCGCGGGCCGAGATCGGTCCCGTGCCCGGCCCGCTCGGTCTTGTGTCCACAGTGGACCTGCGGTCGCGGCTGGTGCCGCCCATGGCGCCGGACGCGTTGACGCACTGCTCCTCGTGGTTCATCGACTCCGTCGAGGTCGCGGAGGACAGTGACCCGTTCGAGCTCGCCCGCGGGATCCGGCGGCGGCTGCGGGCCGCGCTCGACACGGGCTACCCGGAGCTGGAGATGCTGGCGCTCGAGACGGTCGTGCGCGACCCCGGCTTCAGCAACCTAGTCACGGTCAACCTGACCAACCTCGGCCGCGTCACCAGCCCGCGACTTCCGCGCGGGCTCGAGCTGACGGACTGGTCCAGCTACATGTCCTCCGCCGTCGACCGGTGGAATCCCGATGCGCCGCACGGGGTACTGCCCGCCGGTGTGTTCACGGTGGACGGACGGCTCGACATCACCATCCGGTTCCAGTCGCACTGCTTCGGGCCGCAGCGGATCGAGCGGATCCTCGACCACGTGCGCGAGACGTTGACGAGAGGTGCCACATGCTGAGGCGGCTGACGGTGACCGAGTCCGATGTGGTCGCGGCGCGGATCAACTGGCTGTGCACGGTGCGCGGCGGCGTCGACGAGGGCCTGCTGGTCAAGGCGGTCGACGTGGTGGTCGACGGCATGGCGCCGTTGCGGGCGCGACTCGGCCGCGACGAGCACGGGCTGTTCCTGCACCAGCCGGAGGTCGAGGCGCCTGGCCTGATCCTCGGCACCGGGTCGGTCGAGGACGAGCTGGAGATCCCGGTCGGACCCGAGGGCCCGCTGGTGCGGGTCGCGCTGCTGCCCGGCGCCGAGGAGGACATCATCGCGGTCGGCGTCTCGCACAGCATCGCGGACGGCCGCAGCGTGCTCGCGATCATGAAGGAGATCTGGCGCGTCTACACGGCGCTGGTGGAAGGCACCGAGGTGCCGATCATCGAAGCCGACATCCCGGAATCAGCTTTGGCGGGGCTCGCCCACTGGACCGCCGACGAGGTCGCCGCGCACGTGGAACGCCGGCGCGCGGAGGTGGTGCGGGTGCCGCACGTTCCGTTCGAACCCGCGATAGGTGATCGGCCCGAGGTGACGCGGATGCTGATCGACCGCGACACCACCGCCCGCATCGCGGCCGGTGCCAGGGCGGGCGGGACGTCCATGCATGGGCTGATCGCGGCGGCGTTGCTGCTCGCGGCGCGGGCCGAGATCGGCACGTGTGACGAGCTCGGCTTTGTGTCCAGTGTGGACATGCGGCCGCGTCTGGTGCCGCCGTTGCCCGAGGACGCGATCACGCCGTGTTCGGGGTGGTTCTTCGACCGCGTGGACGTGCACGGCGGTGACCCGCTGATGATCGCGCGGGGGATCAATGAACGGCTGAGCCTGGCGGTGTCGTCGGGGGTCGCGGACCTGGACCTGCTGGCGTACGAACAGTTGCGCGTCGATCCGGGCTTCCGCGACCAGACCACGGTGAGCATGAACAACCTCGGCCGCATCCCGGCGCCGCGGCTGCCGCGCGGTCTGCGGATGACCGACCTGCGCACGTTCGTGTCGGTGGCGTCGCGGTTCCGTCCGGACGTCGACCGCGACCCGTTGCCGGCGAGCGTGCTCACGTTCGACGGCCGCCTGGAGATCTCGATCCCGCACCGGCCCGACTGTTTCGGGCAGGTCCAGGTGGCGCGGATCCTCGATCACGTGCGGACGACGCTGACCGGGTGCGCGGCATGACATCCGAGGAGCGTGTGGTCGCCGCGCTGCGGGCGGCGCTGAGCGAGAACAACAGGTTGCGGGCGCAGGCGGAGCGGCTCACCGAGCCGGTCGCGATCATCGGCATGAGCTGCCGTTTCCCCGGCGGGGTCCGGTCGCCGGAGGATCTGTGGCGGCTGGTCGTGTCGGAGGTCGACGCGGTGGGCCCGTTCCCGGCCGATCGCGGCTTCAACGCTTCCGGCTCCTACGTGCGGGAGGGCGGGTTCCTCGACGACGCGGCCGGGTTCGACGCCGAGTTCTTCGGGATCTCACCGCGCGAGGCGATGGTGATGGACCCGCAACAGCGGATCCTGCTGGAGCTCACGTGGGAGGTTTTCGAACGCGCGGGCGTCGACCCACGCGACCTGCGCGAGGTCGGCGTGTTCGCCGGCACCAACGGTCAGACCTACACCGACCTGGTCGACGCCTCGGACGGTTTCGCGCTCACGGGCACCGCGGCGAGCGTGCTGGCCGGGCGCGTGTCCTACGCGTTCGGGTTCGAGGGCCCGGCCATGACCGTCGACACCGCGTGCTCGTCGTCCTTGGTGGCGCTGCACCTCGCGGTGCAGGCGCTGCGGTCCGGCGAGTGCTCGCTGGCGGTCGCCGGTGGTGTGACGGTCATGTCGACCGCGCAGCTGTTCGAGGACTTCTCGCGGCAGGGTGGGCTGGCCGCGGACGGCCGGTGCAAGTCGTTCGCGTCCGGTGCGGACGGCACGAACTGGGGCGAGGGCGCCGGTCTGCTGCTGGTCGCGCGACTGTCCGACGCGGTCGCCCACGGCTACCCGGTGCTCGCGGTCGTGCGCGGTTCGGCGGTCAACTCCGACGGCGCGTCGAACGGCCTGACCGCGCCCAACGGCCCGTCACAGCAACGGGTCATCCGCGCGGCGCTGGCGTCCGCCGGTCTGTCCACTTCGGACGTCGATGCGGTGGAGGCGCACGGGACCGGGACTCTGCTGGGTGATCCGATCGAGGCACAGGCGCTGCTGGCGACCTACGGTCAGGAGCGCGACCAGCCGCTCTGGGTCGGCTCGGTGAAGTCGAACATCGGCCACACGCAGGCGGCGGCCGGGGTGGCGGGCGTGATCAAGATGGTGCACGCGATGCGCCACGGCCTGCTGCCGCGCTCCCTGCACGTGGCCGCCGTGTCCGACGCCGTCGACTGGTCCGGTGTCTCCGTGCTGACCGCGGCCCGCCCGTGGCCTTCCGTCGGCGCCCGGCCGCGCCGGTCTGCCGTGTCCTCATTCGGGATGAGCGGCACCAACGCCCACGTGATCTTGGAGGCCGCCGCCGCGACGGGGATCCCCCCGTTTTCCAGCGTATCGACTTCGGAGGGGCCTCGGGCCGCCACTGGGCGATCTGTGGACAACTCGCCGCCTGTGGACAACTCGCTGGTCAGCGGCGTCTCCGGCCCGGTTTTGTCGGCCACCCATGAGACGCTTAAGAAGGGGGCTTCGCGCCCCCTGGTGGGGGGCCAGGCGGAATCGATTCCGTTGTTGGTGACGGCCAAGACGCGCGGCGCGGTGCGGGAGCAGGCAGCGCGGCTGGCCGAGTGGATCGGCGACCTGGACCCAGGCGACTTGGACCCGGTCGACGTGGCGCATTCGCTGGTGACGACGCGGGTGGCGTTCGAGCACCGCGCGGTGCTGTCGCCGGCCGGTGAGCTGCTCGCGGAAGGCACCGCGGTCGGCGGCGCCACCGCGTTCCTGTTCTCCGGGCAGGGCGGGATGCGGCCCGGCATCGACGTCCCAGGGCTCGACTCGCTGATGTCGCTGGTGCCCCACCTGCCCCCGACCGACACCGGGTACGCGCAGCCCGCGTTGTTCGCGCTGCAGGTGGCACTGCTGCGGCTCACCGAGTCGTGGGGCGTGCGGCCGGACTTCGTCCTCGGCCACTCGGTCGGCGAGGTCGCCGCCGCGCACGCCGCAGGAATCCTGTCGCTCGAGGACGCCTGCACGCTGGTCTCCGCGCGCGCCGCGCTGATGCAGGCGTTGCCGCGCGGCGAGATGTACGCGGTGCGCGCCGGCGAGGACGAGGTCCGGCCGTTCCTCACCGACCAGGTGTCGATCGCCGCGGTCAACGCCCCGCGCTCGGTCGTGCTGTCCGGCCCCGGCGTCGCCGAGATCGCCACGCGGTGGGAGCACAAGCGGCTCGACGTGTCGCACTCGTTCCACTCGGTGGCGATGGACCCGATGCTGGACGACTTCCGCGCCGCCCTGTCCGGCGTGACGTTCCACCCGCCGACGGTGCCGATGATCTCCACTTCCTCGGGAGATCCGTGCACCGCCGACTACTGGGTGCGGCAGGTCCGCGAGCCGGTGCGGTTCCGCGACGGCATGCGGCGGCTGTCCTCGCTCGGCGCGGGGCGATACCTGGAGCTCGGGCCCACCGGGGTATTGAGCGCCCTTGGTCCGGAATGCGTGCCCAGCGGGGTGTTCGTGCCCGCCCTGCGCTCGGCGTCCGTGCAGACCGCGGTGGCCGAGCTGATCGTGGCCGGTGCCACGCAGTCGTTCACCGACGCGCGCAAGGTCGACCTGCCGACGTATGCCTTCCAGCACCAGCGGTTCTGGCCTTCATCCACTGTGGACGCATACCGCGTCGAATGGCGGCCGGTACCCGATGTCGAGCCGCGGCTGAGCGGAACGTGGCTGCTCGTCGCTCCGGACGGAGTCGACGCGGCGCCGTTCGAGCGGGCCCTGGCCCGCCATGGCGCTCGGGTCGTGCGATCCGGCGACGACGTGTCCGGCGTGCTGTCGTTGCTCGGCCCGGCCGAGACCGTCGAGCTGCTGCGCGACGTCCCGGCGCCTATGTGGTGCGTGACCTCCGGCGCGGCGCGCGACCCGCGGCAGGCGCAGTTGTGGGGTCTAGGAATGACCGCGGCGCTGGAACAACCCGGTCTGTGGGGCGGGCTGATCGATGTGCCTTCGGATTTCGACGATGTGGCCGCCGCACGGTTGGCGGCGGTGCTGGGCGGCGACGAGGACCAGGTGTCGATCCGGCCGACCGGAGTGTTCGTGCGCCGGCTCGCGCGGACGTCGATCACCGGCCCACAGTGGACACCAAATGGAACCGTGCTGATCACCGGCGGGACCGGTGCTCTTGGAGCCGCGGTCGCTCACCGGTTGGCCGGAGCGGACCTGGTGCTGGTGTCGCGGCGTGGCCCCGAAGCGCCGGGCGCGTCTTCGTTGCCCGGCGAGGTCGTGGCCTGTGACCTGTCCTCGCGTGACGAAGTGACCGCGCTGGTGACGCGGTTGCGTGATGAAGGCCGGCCGATCCGCGCGGTCATTCACGCGGCGGGCGTCAACGGGTACGGACCGTTGTCCACTTTGGAACCTGCTGACCTGGAAGCCGTGCTGGCGGCGAAGGTGACCGGCGCACAGTTGCTGGACGAGCTGTGCGGCGATCTCGACGCGTTCGTGTGCTTCTCGTCGATCGCCGGCGTGTGGGGCAGTGGCGGTCAGGCCGCCTACAGCGCCGCGAACGCCGCGCTGGACGCGCTGGTCGAGGACCGTCGGGCCCGTGGGCTCGCTGGAACGTCGATCGCGTGGGGTCCGTGGGACGGCGACGGCATGCTGGCCGACGCCGGTGACTTCGGCGATCGGCTGCGGCGCCTGGGACTCGTGCCGCTCGCGCCGTCGGTCGCGGTGACGACGCTGCTGTCGGCGATCGGCGGTCCGTCGGTCGTGGTGGCCGACGTGGACTGGGACGCGTTCGTGCCGGGGTTCACGGTCAGCCGGCCGAGCAAGCTGTTGTCGGACTTCGTTCCTCGCGCGGTGGAGGTGTCCGACGCGTTCCGCGTGCGGCTGTCCGAGCTGCCGGAGCGGGCGCGGGAACGGGCGGTGCTCGACGTGGTCCGCCGCGAGGCCGCGCTGGTGCTCGGGTACGCGAGCCCGGTGCCGGTGATGACGTCGTTCCGCGACCTCGGGTTCGACTCGCTGACCGCGGTCGAGCTGCGGGACCGGCTGATGGCGGCGGTCGGAATCGGATTGCCCGCGTCTGTGGCATTCGACCATCCGTCGCCCGGCGCGCTGGCCTCGTGGCTGTGCGGCGAACTGGTGCCGCCGGTCCAGCCGGCCATCCCCGACGGCGTCGACGAGATGGGGGTCGAGGAGTTGCTGGCGTTGGTCCGTGACGGCCGGGAGGATTTCGATGCAGCCTGACCAGCAGGCGCTCGCCGCGCTGCGCGAGTCCGTCAAGGAAGTGCAGCGGCTGCGGGAGCAGAACAAGCGGTTCACCGAGCCCGTCGCGATCGTCGGCATGGCATGTCGTTTTCCCGGTGGCGTCGGTTCGCCCGAGGACCTGTGGCAGCTCGTTTCATCCGGCCGTGACGTGGTTTCCTCCGTGGACCGCGGCTGGGGCCGGGCGTGGCCGGGTGGATTCCTCGACGACGTGGCCGGGTTCGACGCGGAGTTCTTCGGGATCTCCCCGCGTGAGGCCGCGGCGATGGACCCGCAGCAGCGGCTGTTCCTGGAAACGTGCTGGGAGGCGTTGGAACGCGCGGGCATCGACCCGTTCTCGTTGCGCGGCAGCAAAACCGGCGTGTACGCAGGCGTGTCGCGCGGCCGGTACGGGGACAACGAGCTGACCGGCACGCACACCAGCATCGTGTCCGGCCGCGTCGCCTACGTCCTCGGCCTCGAAGGCCCCGCCCTCTCCGTTGACACGGCGTGCTCCTCGTCGCTGGTGTCGCTGCACTTGGCGGTGCGGGCGTTGCGCGCCGGTGAGTGCTCGCTCGCACTGGCCGGCGGTGTCATGGTGATGACGTCGCCCGAGGCGTTCGAGGAGTTCTCGAAGCAGGGCGGACTGTCCTCCGACGGCCGCTGCAAGTCGTTCTCCGCTGCGGCCGACGGAACCGGCTGGGCCGAGGGCGTCGGTGTGCTCGCGGCGGCCCGGCTGTCCGACGCTGTCTCCCGCGGCTACCCGGTGCTGGCGATCGTGCGCGGCTCGGCCGTCAACTCCGACGGTGCCTCGAACGGCCTCACCGCGCCCAACGGTCCCGCACAGCAACGGGTCATCCACGCCGCGCTGGCCGACGCCGGTCTGTCCACTTCAGACGTTGATGCTGTTGAGGCGCACGGCACCGGAACCCGGTTGGGCGACCCGATCGAGGCGCAGGCGTTGCTGGCCACCTACGGGCAGCGTTCTGAGCCGGTGTGGCTGGGTTCGCTGAAGTCCAACATCGGCCACGCCCAGGCAGCGGCGGGCGTCGGCTCGGTCATCAAGGCCGTCATGTCCCTGCACCACGCGGTGCTGCCCGCGACCCTGCACGTCGACGAGCCCTCCACGGCGGTCGACTGGACCGCGGGCAACGTCCGGCTGCTCACCTCCGCGCGCCCGTGGCCTTCGGTCGACCGCCCACGCCGAATCGGCGTGTCCTCCTTCGGGATGAGCGGCACCAACGCCCACGTGATTCTCGAAAACTGCCCTGTGGATAACTCCATTTCGGCCCCGAATCTGTCAGACCAGCGTGAGACGCTTAAGAAGGGGACCTCGCGCCCCCCGGCGGGGGCCGAGGCGGAATCGATTCCGTTGCTGGTGTCGGGTCGGTCGGAAGCGGCGTTGCGGGAACAGGTCGCGCGGCTGCGGGCATGGCTGGCCGAGCGGCCCGAGATTGAGCCGGCCGATGTCGCGTGGTCGTTGGCCAACACGCGGGCGCGGTTCGAGCATCGGATGGCGGTGTTCGCGGACGACCGGGAACCGTTGACCGGTGTTGCGACGGATGGGGCGCTGGCGTATCTGTTCGCCGGCCAGGGATCGCAGCGCGTGGGGATGGAAACCGCGCTGTACGAGCGGTATCCAGTGTTCGCGGCCGCCTACGACAAGGTGCTCGAACACCTGGAACTGCCTGACCTCGACGTGGACGAGACCGGGTACGCGCAGCCCGCGTTGTTCGCGTTCGAAGTCGCGCTGTACCGGCTGCTCGAGTCGTGGGGCGTGCAGCCGGACCACGTGGTGGGGCATTCGGTCGGCGAGATCGCCGCCGCGCACGTCGCCGGCGTGCTGTCGCTCGAAGACGCGTGCGCGTTGGTGTCGGCGCGTGCCGAGCTGATGCAGGCGCTGCCGCGCGGCGGTGCGATGCTCGCCGTCCGGTGTGACGATCCGGGCGAGTTCGCCGAGCATGTCGCGGCGATCAACGGACCGCAGTCGGTGGTCTTCTCCGGTGACGAACAAATCATCGCGGACATTGAAAAGCGGTGGGGTGGCAAGCGGTTGCGCGTCAGCCACGCGTTCCACTCCGCGCGGATGGACCCGATGCTGGCGGAGTTCCGCCGGGTCGTCGAGCGGCTGACGTTCCGCCCGCCGGTGATCCCGATGGCCGGCGACGTGACCAACCCCGAGTACTGGGTGCGGCAGGTGCGCGAGCCGGTGCGGTTCTACGACGCCGTGCGCGCACTGCCCGAAGGCGCGCACTTCCTGGAGCTGGGCCCGGCTCCCGTGCTGAGCACGATGGTGGCCGAGTACGTCGACGGGGTAGTGGTGTCGGCGCTGCGGGCTGATGTGCGAGAAGCGGTCGCCGAGCTGCACGTCCATGGTGTGCCGGTCGACTGGTCGGCCGTGCTCGACGGGCACCGGATCGACCTGCCCACGTATGCGTTCCAGCGGAAGCGGTTCTGGCCGGAGGATCTGTCCACTCCGGACGAATATCGTGTCGTGTGGCGGCCCGTCGACCCGGCGCCGGCGAGCCTGAACGGCGAATGGCTCGTATACGGCGACAACCCGCGGGCACTGGAGTGCGCAGCGGCACTGGGGATTCGCGCCGTGGCGTCGCTCGAAGGGGAGTCGCCGCACGGTGTGCTGTCGTTCACCGACGACCTTATGACGAACGTCGAGCTGCTGCGGTCCGCCAGGTTGTGGTGTGTCACCCAAGATCCTTTGGTGTGGGGGTTTGGTCGCGTCGCCGCGCTGGAACACCCCGACCGGTGGGGCGGCCTCGTCGAGGTGACCGGCGACTGGTCGCGGCTCGTGGACGTCCTGGCCGGCGACGAGGACCAGGTCTCGATCCGGCCCGACGGGGTCTTCGCGCGCCGGGTGGTGCGCGCGGAAAGGCAGAACGACGCGGTGTGGCGGCCGCGCGGCACGGTCCTGGTGACCGGTGGCACCGGCGGGCTCGGTTCGGCCGTCGTGCGGTGGTTGCTGGACAACGGCGCCGACGACGTAGTGGTGGCCAGCCGAAGCGCCGGTTGTGACGTCGCGGACCGCGAGGCGCTCGCGAACCTGGTGGCACAGCACGACTTCACGGCCGTCGTGCACGCGGCGGGCATCGGCCCCTACACTTCGCTCGACGACCTCACGCAGGGCGACCTCGACGCCGTGTTCGCGGCCAAGGTCGAGGGTGCCCGCAACCTCGACGCGCTGATCGGCGACGTGGACGCGTTCGTCCTGTTCTCGTCGATCTCGGGCACGTGGGGGAGTGGTGAGCAGGCCGCCTACAGCGCGGGCAACGCGTTCCTGGACGCGCTCGCCCACGACCGGCGGGCCCGCGGCCTGAAGGCGACGTCGATCGCGTGGGGACCGTGGGCCGAGATCGGCATGGCCGCCGAAGCCCATACGTCCCAACGTTTGCGACGTCGCGGGCTCGTGCCGTTGGATCCGCATCGCGCGATCGACGCGATGAG
Source organism: Lentzea sp. NBRC 105346 (assembly GCF_030269605.1). GTDB lineage: Bacteria > Actinomycetota > Actinomycetes > Mycobacteriales > Pseudonocardiaceae > Lentzea. The sequence goes on along the minus strand of NZ_BSTQ01000002.1, from coordinate 418,441 downwards.
CGCGGCCGTCGGCCGGGACGAGACTTCCCTGGTGGTGGCGAACGTCGACTGGGACGTGTTCGCGGCCGCGTTCACGTCGAGGCGGCCCAGTCACCTGTTCGACGAGATCCTGCCGCCGCGCGAGGTCGTGGTCAGTGAACGCGAGCTGCTGGAGCTCGTCCGGAGCCATGCTGCTGCGGCACTTGGCCACGACGGGCCGGCGGCGGTCGAGCCCGCGCGTGCGTTCAAGGAACTCGGCTTCGACTCCCTGGCCGCGCTGGACCTGCGAGACCGCCTGAACAAGGTGACCGGCCTGACGCTGCCCGCCACGATCGTCTACGACCATCCGGACGCCACCTCGCTCGCGGACCGGTTGCGCGCCGAGCTCTTCGGTGGTGTGTCCGACGATGGACCGGTGCGGGTGGCGGCCGACGAGCCGATCGCCATCGTGGCCATGGGCTGCCGGTTCCCCGGCGGTGTCGAGTCGCCCGACGACCTGTGGCGCCTCGTGTCCGGCGGCGGGGATGCGATCACGGGCTTTCCCGCTGATCGCGGCTGGAGTCTCACGGGCGAGGGCGGCTTCCTCGACCTGGCTTCGTTCGACGCGGCGTTCTTCGGGATCTCGCCACGAGAGGCGCTGGCGATGGACCCGCAGCAGCGGCTGCTGCTGGAGGTCGCCTGGGAGTCGTTCGAACGCGCGGGCATTGCGCCGGGATCGTTGCGCGGCAAGGACATCGGTGTGTTCGTCGGCGCGACCGCCACGAGCTACGGCACGCTGGTGACCGGCGCCGACGGACACGTGCTGACCGGCGCGGCCGCGAGTGTCCTTTCCGGACGTATCGCCTACACGCTCGGCCTGGAGGGCCCGGCGATCACGATCGACTCTGCTTGCTCGTCGTCGCTGGTGTCGTTGCACCTCGCGGTGCGGGCGCTGCGCGCGGGTGAGTGCTCGATGGCACTGGCCGGCGGCGTCGCGATCATCCCGACGACCGAGGTGTTCACCGAGTTCGGTGAGCAGGGCGGGCTCGCGGCGGATGGTCGCTGCAAGCCGTTCGCCGCGGCGGCCGACGGAACCTCGTTCGGTGAGGGCGCTGGTCTTGTGCTGGTGGAACGGCTGTCCGACGCGCAGCGGCTGGGACATCCGGTGCTTGCCGTGATCCGCGGGTCGGCGATCAATCAGGACGGCGCGTCCAACGGGCTCACCGCACCCAACGGACTCGCCCAGCAGCGGGTGATCCGCGCCGCGCTGGCCGATGCCGGTCTGGCTACTTCGGACGTGGATGTGGTCGAGGCGCACGGCACCGGGACTCGGCTGGGCGACCCGATCGAAGCGAGTGCGCTGCTCGCCACCTACGGGCAGGACCGGGCCGACCCGCTGCTGGTCGGATCGGTCAAGTCCAACATCGGCCACACGCTGCAGGCGGCGGGTGTGGCGGGCGTGATCAAGATGGTGCTGGCGATGCGGCACGGCGAACTTCCCGGCACGCTGCACGTCGACGCGCCCACCCCGCACGTCGACTGGACCGCGGGCAACGTCGAGCTCATCACTGCCACCCGCCCCTGGCCGTCGGTCACCCGCCCCCGCCGAGCCGGTGTCTCGTCGTTCGGGATGAGCGGCACCAACGCGCACGTGATTCTCGAAAACTCCCCTGTGGATAACTCCCTTTCGGCCCCGAATCTGTCAGACCCGCGTGAGACGCTTAAGAAGGGGACCTCGCGCCCCCCGGCGGGGGGCCAGACGGGATCGATTCCGAAGCTGGAGCCGGAATTGGGGGCGGCGTCGGCGGCGGTCCCGTTGGTGGTGTCGGCGAAATCGGCCGGGGCGTTGCGGGAGCAGGCTCGGCGGTTGCGGGACGGCGTGGCGGGGCTTGCCGTCGAGGATGTCGCGTATTCGCTGATCACCGGGCGGTCGTTGTTCGAGCATCGGGCTGTCGTGCTGGCGAAGGACGGCGCCGGGCTCGAGGACGGGTTGGGCTCGCTGGCCGAGGATCGGCCGGCGCCGCACGTGGTGCGCGGCGAGGTCAACCCCGGCGGCGTGGTGTTCGTGTTCCCCGGTCAAGGATCGCAGTGGCGCGGGATGGCCGCCGAGCTGATGGCGACCTGCGAGGTGTTCCGTGACAGTGTGCGGAAGTGCGCCGAGGCGTTCGAGCCGTTCCTCGACTGGTCCCTTGAAGACGTGCTCCGCGACGGCGAACTCGATCGGATCGACGTAGTGCAGCCCGCGCTGTTCGCGACGATGGTGTCGCTGGCCGCGGTGTGGCGGTCCTTCGGCGTCGAACCGGACGCGGTCGTCGGGCACAGCCAGGGGGAGATCGCCGCCGCGCACGTCGCCGGCGGACTGTCGTTGCAGGAGGCGGCACGGATCATCGCCGTGCGCAGCAAAGCGCTGACGACGATCGACGGACGCGGCGGACTGCTGTCCGTGCCGCTGTCGAAGGACGAGGCCCTGCGCCGGATCGGCGACCGCGCCGACGTGATCTCGATCGGCGCCGTCAACGGCCCGGCCACGGTCACACTCAGCGGCGACGCGGCCGCCCTCGACGAACTGCACCACGAAGTGGAGGCCGAGGGCATCCGGTCGCGGCGGGTCGCAGGCGTACAAACTGCCGCGCATTCGCCGCAGGTCGCCGCCCTCCGCGAGCACCTCGAGCGCGAGTTCGCCGACATCACTCCGGGCACGGCGCGGATTCCGTTCTGCTCGACCGTCACCGGAGAGGTGATGGACGTCGCCGGCATGGACGCCGGCTACCTCTACCGCAACCTGCGCGAGCCGGTCGACTTCGAAGCCGCGGCGCGCACGCTCCTCACGCAGGGGCATCGAATCTTCATCGAGGTCAGCCCGCATCCCGTGCTGCGCCTGGGACTGCGCGACACCGCTGAGTCGATGAACCTCGACGCGACCGTCGTCGGCACGCTGCGCCGCGAGGAGGGCGGCCTCGACCGGATCCGGCTCTCCCTCGCCGAAGCACACGTCAGCGGTGTGCCCGTCGAGTGGGGCGTGACCGGCCGGCGCGTCGAGCTGCCCACCACGGCGTTCCTGCGGCAGCGGTTCTGGCCCGAGCCACGCGCCGAAACGCAGGCGAGCCCGGACGAGACGCGGTTCTGGACCGCGGTCGAACACCAGGACCTGGACGCGCTCGCCGACACGTTGTCGCTCACTCCCGACGAGGTCAGCGCGGTCGCGCCGGCGCTGGCGCAGTGGCGCAAGCGCTCGCGCGATGAGTCTGTTGTGGACGGATGGCGCTATCGGATCGCTTGGGAGACGGTCGAAAGCACGGTCACACTCACCGGCACCTGGTTGCTCATCGGTGACGTCGAACTCCCCGGCCACGTCGACACGACCCGTGACCGCGACCGGCCGGTCGACGGCGTGCTGGCCGCGCCCGAGTCCGCCTACGAGGTGGCGGAGCTGCTGCGCACGGTCGGCGCACCGCTGTGGTGCGTGACCCGCCAGGCCGTGTCGACCGGGCGGTCCGACCGGATCGCCGACCCGCGCCGCGCGCAGATCTGGGGCGCGGGCATCGTGGCCGGGTTGGAGCACCCCGAACGCTGGGGTGGCCTGATCGACCTGCCCGAGGAGAGCGACGACCGGATTCTGCAACGGCTCGCGAATGCCCTGGCGGGCAAGGAAGACCAGGTCGCGATCCGCGCGAGGGGTACCTACGCGCGACGGCTCGTGCGCGCGAAACGTGCGGGCACGCCGCAGCCGTGGCAGCCGCGCGGCACGGTTCTGATCACCGGCGGTACGGGCGTTGTGGGCGCGCACGTCGCACGCTGGCTGCATCGCAACGGCGCCGAGCAGCTCGTGCTCACCAGCCGGCGCGGCCTCGACGCGCCAGGTGCCGCGGAGCTGGCCGAAGAGCTGAACGCGACGGTCGTGGCGTGTGACGTCACAGACCGCGAGGCGCTCGCGCACCTCGTCGCACAGTACGACTTCACGGCGGTGTTCCACGCGGCGGGCGTCGGCGACCCGGTATCGCTGGCCGACGCCACGCCGGAGGACTTCGCGGCGGCCAAAGTGGACGGTGCCGCGCACCTGGACGAGCTGCTCGGCGACGTGGACGCGTTCGTGCTGTTCTCGTCCAACGCGGGCGTGTGGGGTGCCGGTGGCGCCGGCCCGTACGCGGCGGCCAACGCCTACCTCGACGCGCTCGCCGAACACCGGCGTAGCCGTGGGCTGAAGGCGACCTCGATCGCATGGGGAGCTTGGGGTGCGGGTGGTATGGCGGCCGGTGCGGGTGGCGACCGGGCGCGGCGGCGCGGCATGCGCGACATGGCCCCGGAACTGGCGATCACCGCGCTGGCGCAGGCTTTGGACGACGACGAGACGTTCCTGTCGATCGCCGACGTCGACTGGGAGCGGTTCGTCCCGACGTTCACGGCGCTGCGGCCGAGTCCGCTGCTCGCGGAGTTCAGCGAGGACGTGGTCGAGGAGACGGCGGTCGCGCTGGCCGAGACCGAACTGCTCGACCTGATCCGGTCCGAGGCGGCGGCCGTGCTCGGTCACCCGTCGAAGGACGCCGTGCCCGCGCGGCGGGCATTCCGCGACGGCGGGTTCGACTCGCTCACCGCCGTGGAACTGCGCGACCGCCTCAGCCGGGTGCTCGGCGTGCGGCTGCCCGCGACGCTCGTGTTCGACCACCCGACGCCGGCCGTGCTCGCCGCGCACCTCAGTGGTTCGGTCGCCACGGAGGTTGCTGCGGAATCCACTGTGGACGAACCGATCGCCATCGTGTCGATGGGATGTCGGTTGCCCGGTGGTGTCGAGTCGCCGGAAGACCTGTTGCGGCTGCTCGTCGACGAGGTGGACGCGGTCGCCGCCTACCCGCGTGACCGCGGCTGGAGCACCACCGGCGCCGCGACCGACGAAGGCGGGTTCGTGCGCGACGCGGACTCGTTCGACGCGGACTTCTTCGGCATCTCGCCGCGCGAGGCGGTGGCGATGGACCCGCAGCAACGGCTGGTGCTGGAGATGGCGTGGGAGGTGCTCGAACGCGCGGGCATCGACCCGTCGTCGGTGCGCGGCAGCCAGACCGGCGTGTTCATCGGCGCCTCGCCGTCGCTGTACGGGCTCGGCGCCGACGACTCGGACGGTTACCTGCTGACCGGCAGTGCGATGAGCGTGATCTCTGGCCGTGTCGCCTACGCGCTCGGCCTCGAGGGGCCTGCGTTGTCGATCGACACGGCGTGCTCGTCGTCGCTGGTCGCGCTGCACACCGCGGCCGAGGCGCTGCGGCGTGGTGAGTGCGCGATGGCGCTCGCGGGTGGTGTCGCGGTGATGGCGACGCCGACGGTGTTCGCCGAGTTCAGCAGGCAGGGCGGCATGGCCGCGGACGGCCGGTGCAAGTCGTTCTCCTCGTCGGCCGACGGCACGGGCTGGGGGGAAGGTGTCGCTCTGCTGTTGCTGGAACGTCTTTCCGACGCGCGGCGCAACGGCCACCGCGTGCACGCGGTCATCCGCGGGTCGGCGGTGAACTCCGATGGCGCGTCCAACGGGCTCACGGCGCCCAACGGTCCTTCGCAGCAACGCGTGATTCGCGCGGCGTTGCAACGCGCCGGTCTGTCCACTTCGGACGTCGATGTCGTTGAGGGGCACGGGACCGGGACTCGGCTGGGTGATCCGATCGAGGCGCAGGCGCTGCTCGCTACCTATGGGCAGCGGTCTGCTCCGGTGTGGCTGGGGTCCTTGAAGTCCAACATCGGCCACACGCAGGCCGCTTCGGGGGCGGCCGGCGTGATCAAGATGGTCATGGCGATGCGGCACGGGGTTCTTCCGCGCACCCTGCACGTATCCGAACCCACGCCCGAGGTCGACTGGACCGTTGGCAACGTCTCTCTGCTTACCGCCGCCCGCCCGTGGGACTCGACCACCCGTCGGGCCGGTGTGTCCTCTTTTGGGGTCAGCGGCACGAACGCCCACGTGATCTTGGAGGCGGCCGCCGCGACGGGGATCCCCCCGTTTTCCAGCGTATCGAGTTTGGAGGGGGATCGGGCGGCCGCCGGGCGATCTGTGGACAACTCGTCGGCTGTGGATAACTCGCTGGTCAGCGGCGCCTTCGAGCCGGTTTTGTCGGACCCCCGTGAGACGCTTAAGAAGGGGGCTTCGCGCCCCCCGGCGGGGGGCCAGGCGGGATCGATTCCGATGGTGGTGTCGGCGAAGTCTGAGGCTGCGTTGGATGCGCTGATCGCGAAGGTGCGGGTGGCGGAGGGGGATCCGCTGGACGTCGCGTTCACGCTGGCGACCGCGCGGGCTCGGTTCGATCACCGGGCGGTGCTGCGCGCGGGTGAGGTGATCGCGAAGGGGATGGCGCGCGAGGGGGCGACGGCGTTCCTGTTCTCCGGGCAGGGAACGCAGCGCGCCGGCATGGGGCGTGGGCTGTACGAGGCGTTCCCGGTGTTCGCCGACGCGTTCGACCGGGTGTGCCGGCGGTTCGACCAGCTGCTCGACCGGCCGATCCGCGACGTGATGTGGTCGGGTGACGGCCTGGACGAGACGCGGTTCGCGCAGCCCGCGCTGTTCACGTTGCAGGTGGCGCTGTTCCGGCTGCTCGAGTCGTGGGGACTGCGAGCAGACCACCTTGTCGGCCACTCGATCGGTGAGATCTCCGCGGCACACGTCGCGGACAGGCTGTCGCTCGACGACGCCTGCACGCTCGTCGCCGCGCGGGCCCGGCTGATGAGCGAGATGCGGCCCGGCGTCATGTACGCCGTGCGGGCGACGGAGGCCGAGATCCCCGACGGCGTCGAGATCGCCGCGATCAACGGGCCCCGCTCGCTCGTTCTCGCGGGCGACGAGGACGTTGTGCGGCCGGTCGCGGAACGGTTCGGCGGCAAGCGGCTCAAGGTGTCGCACGCCTTCCACTCCGCGCACATGGAGCCGATGCTGGACGAGTTCCGCGGCATCGTCCGCACCCTCGACTGCGACGACCCCGAGTACTGGGTGCGGCAGGTGCGCGAACGCGTTCGATTCGCGGACGACGTCACCGAAACCGGTGCCAAAAGGTTTCTTGAGGTCGGACCGGACGCCGCGCTCACCGCCTTGGTCGACGGCTGCGTCCCGGCACTGCGAGCCGGAAAAGCAGAACCGGAAACCCTTGTCAAAGCGGTCGCCGAGCTCTTCGTGCTGGGTGCGGAGGTCGACTGGGCCGCGATGTTCGAGGGCGGCCGCATCGTGGACGTGCCCACGTACCCGTTCCAGCGACAGCGCTTCTGGCTCGGTCGGCAGTCCACAGTGGATCCGTGGCGGTACCGGGTCGAGTGGCGGCGAGTCGCCGAACCCGCGACGAAGGCGGGCAACTGGCTCGTCATCGCCTACGACGAGGAACTGCAGCTCCCGTTCTCACGACTGGTCATCCGGAAAGAAGATCTCGACCGGGCGAAGCTTGCGGACCTGTTGCGGCACCGGCAGTTCGACGGCGTGATCTCGTTGCTGGCGTTCGACACGACGCCGCACGGCGAGATCAGCGCGGGCCTCGCGGGCACGGTTCTGCTCACGCAGGCGCTCGGCGACATCGGCAGCACCGCACGACTGTGGTGCGTTACCAACGACGACAGCGCGGAACAGGCCCAGATCTGGGGGCTCGGTCGCGTGGCGGCGCTGGAGCACCCCGAACGCTGGGGCGGTCTCGTCGACCTGGCCGTGCCCGACGTCGAACGGCTGTGCCGCGTGGTCACGGGCACCGAGGACCAGGTGTCGATCCGCGAGGACGGCGTGTACGCGCGGCGGCTCGTGCCCGCCGAAGCGACGGCGAAATGGCGGCCGCGTGGCACAGTGTTGATCACCGGTGGCACCGGCGCGCTCGGTATGCGCGTCGCGACGTGGGCGGCTCGCCACGGCGCCGAGCACCTCGTGCTGGTCAGCCGGCGCGGTGCGGATGCCTTGGTGTTGAACGCGCTCGACGAACTCGGGGTGCGGGTGACGGTGGAGACGCTGGACGTCGCCGATCGGGACGCGCTCGCCGGGCTCGTCGAGAAGCTGCGCGCCGACGGCACGACGATCACTGCCGTCGTGCACGCCGCGGGTGTCGGTCAGCACGAGCGGCTGGCCGACAGCACGGTCGGCGACTTCGCGACCGTGCTGCACGGCAAGGTCGCCGGCGCGAACAACCTCGACGAGGTGTTCGACGAGCCGCTCGACGCGTTCGTGCTGTTCTCCTCGATCTCGGCGACCTGGGGCAGCGCCTATCAACCGGCCTACGCCGCCGCCAACGCCCACCTCGACGCGCTCGCCGCCCGGCGCCGCGCCCGCGGCCTGGCCGCGACGTCGATCGCGTGGGGACCGTGGGACGACGGTGGCATGGGGGAGAGCGCGGAGATCCGCGACTTCCTGCGCAAACGCGGGCTCGAGCTGATGGCGCCGGAGGTGGCCGTCGCCGCGGTCGCCTACGACGGGAACCTGACCGTCGCGCACGTCGACTGGCCGCGGTTCCTGCCCACGTTCACCTCCGCCCGGCCCAGCCCGCTGTTCGAGGCCTTCCAACCATCAGAGTCCGCTGTGGACAGCAAGCGTTTGCTCGACGTGGTGCGGCAACGGGTAGCGGACGTGTTGGGCCACTCGTCTGTTGTGGACGTGGAGAAAGCCTTCAACGACATGGGGTTCGACTCGCTGACCGCGGTCGAACTGCGCAACCACCTCAGCGCCGACACGGGTCTGACGCTGCCCTCGACGCTCGTGTTCGACCATCCAACGCCGGCAGCGCTCGCGCACCATCTGGAGCAGTTGCTCCACCCCACGACCGACGTCCTCGGCGAGCTGGAGACGGCGTTCGAAGCGATGCCCGACACCGAACGCGAGGAGGCGGCGGCGAGGTTGCGGGCGTTGCTCGCGAGGTGGGACAAGTCCGCCGACGACGATCTCGCGGACGTCTCGGCCGACGAGCTGCTGGAGATCATCAGCCGGGAGGTCGGCTGACATGGCCGACACGAAACAGCTGCTGGACAACCTGAAGCTCGTCATGGCCGACCTGCGCAAGACCAAGCGCCGGCTCGCCGAGATCGAGTCGGAGCCGATCGCGATCATCGGCATGAGCTGCCGTTACCCCGGCGGCGTGCGATCGCCCGGGGACCTGTGGGAGATCGCACGCTCGGGCCGGGACGTGGTGGCACCGTCGGACCGCTGGGAACGCGCGTGGCCGGGCGGGTTCCTCGACGACGTCGCCGGGTTCGACGCGGAGTTCTTCGGCATCTCGCCACGGGAAGCGCTCGCGATGGACCCGCAACAGCGGCTGTTCTTGGAGGTCTCCTGGGAGCTGTTCGAACGCGCGGGAATCGACCCGCTTTCGGTGCGCGGCAGCCGGACCGGTGTCTTCGCGGCGACCAACTCGCAGGAGTACCTGTCGTTGCTGCCGCCGTTGCGGGCACAGCTCGACGGGCACATCGCGACCGGCAACGTCGTCAGCGTCGTGTCCGGACGCGTCGCCTACTCGCTCGGCCTCGAAGGGCCCGCGGTGACCGTGGACACCGCGTGCTCCGGTTCGCTCGTCGCACTGCACCTCGCCGCGGGGGCTTTGCGGCGCGGTGACTGCTCGCTCGCCGTCGCCGGTGGCGTGACCGTGATGGCGACGCCCGGCATCTTCCTCGAGTTCACCAGCCAGGGCGGGATGGCGGCGGACGGCCGGTGCAAGTCGTTCTCATCGACGGCTGATGGCACGGGCTGGGCCGAAGGTGTCGGCGTGTTGCTGCTCGAACGGCTTTCCGACGCCGAACGCAACGGGCACCGCGTGCTCGCCGTGGTCCGTGGTTCGGCGATCAACCAGGACGGCGCGTCCAACGGGCTCACCGCACCGAGCGGCCGCGCGCAGGAACGGGTGATCCGTGCCGCGCTGGCTTCGGCTGGCCTGTCTACTTCGGACATCGATGCCGTTGAGGCGCACGGTACCGGGACTCGGTTGGGCGACCCGATCGAGGCGCGTGCGTTGCTGGCCACCTACGGGCAGCGATCTGCTCCGGTGTGGCTGGGGTCTTTGAAGTCCAACATGGGGCACGCGCAGGCCGCGTCCGGGGCCGGCGGCGTGATCAAGATGGTGCACGCCATGCAGCACGGACTGCTGCCGCAGACCCTGCACGTCGACCGGCCGACGCCCGAGGTCGACTGGGCGAGCGGCGCGGTCTCCTTGCTGACCTCCGCGCGCCCCTGGCCGGCGGTCGACCGCCCGCGCCGGGCGGCCGTCTCCGCGTTCGGGGTCAGCGGCACCAACGCGCACGTGATCTTGGAAGCCGCCGCGACGGGGATCCCCCCGTTTTCCAGCGTATCGAGTTTGGAGGGGGCTCGGGCGGCCGCTGGGCGATCTGTGGATAACTCGGTTCCGCTGGTGGTGTCGGCCAAGTCGGCCGGGGCGTTGCGGGTGCTGGTGGAGCGGGTGAAGGCCGTGGAGGCCACGCCCCTCGACGTCGGGTTCTCGTTGGCCACCACGCGGGCGCTCCTCCCGCACCGTGCGGTCCTGGTGGACGGAGAGGTGCTCGCCGAAGGTGTCGCGGTCGAGGGCGGGACGGCGTTCCTGTTCTCCGGCCAGGGCACGCAGAGGCCCGGCATGGGGCGGGAGCTGTGCGAGAAGTACCCCGTGTTCGCCGAAGCGTGGGACGAGGTCACAAGCAAGCTGGAGATCCCGGACCTGCCCGTCGACCAGACCGGCCACGCGCAGCCGGCGCTCTTCGCGTTCCAGGTCGCGCTCGTGCGGCTGTACGAAGAATGGGGCGTCAAACCCGACCGCGTGCTCGGCCACTCCGTCGGCGAGATCGCGGCCGCACACGTCGCGGGAACCCTGAACCTCGACGAGGCATGCACGATCATCAACGCCCGCGCGAGGCTGATGCAGAACCTCCCGCGCGGCGGCGCGATGTACGCGGTGCGTGCCAAGGAGAACGACTTGCCGCCGCTGCCGGACAACGTCAGCATCGCGGCGATCAACGGGCCAGCCTCGCTGGTGCTGAGCGGCGACGAGAAGGAGCTCGAAGAGCTCGTCAAAGGCATGCGCGCCAAGCGGTTGAACGTGAGTCACGCATTCCACTCACCGCTGATGCAGCCGATGCTCGACGACTTCCGCTGTGCCACGAACTGCGACGAGTACTGGGTGCGGCAGATCGTCGAACCCGTCCGCTTCTACGACGGCATCAGGAAGCTCACCGGCGTGAGCAGGTTCGTCGAGATCGGGCCGGGCACCGAGCTCACCGCACTCGCCGCCGACTGCGTGACCGACCCGCACGCCGTCTTCATCGACAGCACCGACCCGGCCCGCGCCCGCGCGACCCTGCTGGCCACCGGCGGCAAACCGGACGAGTACCGGGGCGGACAGCGGATCGACCTGCCGACCTACCCGTTCCAGCACAAAAGGTTCTGGCCGGACACACCAATCCAAATCCACGAGCCGACAGAAGACGAGAGCATTCTCGGCACGATCAAGAGCATCGCGAAGAAGGTCCTCGGGCACACCGAGATCGACCCCGATCGCAAGTTCCTCGAACTCGGCTTCGACTCGCTCACCACCGCCCGGTTCCGCCGCGCACTGCAGACCGCGATCGGCCGCGAGCTGCCCACCACGCTGATCTACGACCACCCCACGCCCGCCGACCTGGCCGAGCACCTCGAAAAAGCCGTACCGGCGAGCCTGATCAGCGAGCTGTTCCGGAGCGGAACCGACATCACCACCCTGCTCAAGGAAGCCGCCCGGCTGCGTCCCCGCAAGAACCAGGGCATCGAGCTCGTCAAGCTCGCCGAAGGACGAGGCCCGGCGTTGATCGGCTGCGGCGGGCTCGTGGCGACCGCGGGACCGCACGAATTCCTGCCGTTCACGAAGAACGGCAGGGCGGTCAGCGCCTTCGGGCAGCCCGGGTTCAAACCCGGCGAGCCGCTGCCGGAAAGCCTCGAGGCACTCATCGAAAAACAGGCCGAACTGATCACCAAGGGAACAGTCCTGATAGGACACTCGGCCGGTGGCGTGGTGGCGCACGCGCTGACGCGGCACCTGGAGGCCAGGGGAGTGTTCCCGGAGGCGTTGGTGCTGCTGGACGTCTTGAGCGAGCCGACCATCAGGGCCTGGCACGACGACCTGCGAACAAAGCTGACCGGTCCGATCGACGACCACCGGCTCACCGCGATGGCCGCGTACGGCGAGCTGTACGCGAACCATCGGCCGGAACCGGTGCGCGCCAGGACGTTGCTGGTGCGCGCGACCGAACCGCTGGGCGCGCCGGTCGACGGCTGGCGGGCGGCGTGGGAGTACGCGCACGACGTGATCGACGTGCCCGGCGACCACTTCACGATGATGAACGAGCACACCGCGAGCGTCGTGCACGACTGGCTCGGATGAGAGGTGTTGACGAGATGATGCTGACCACCACCCGACCGAAGATCATCGGCAACGGCACGGCCGTCACCGAGGACTCCTACACCCAGGAGGAGCTGCTCGACATCTTCTCGATCTCCGACGAGCGCATCCGCGCGGTGTTCCGCAACAGCGCGATCGAACGCCGCAACCTGACCCTGCCGCCGCGCGGCCCGGACGGGGTGCCCCAGACCGAGACGCAGGGCGAGCTCCTGCGGAAGCACACAAGAAACGCCGTCGACATGGGTTCACGCGCGGTCCAGGCGTGTCTCAAGGAGACCGGCGCCGACCTGTCGGACGTCAAATACCTGTGCTGCGTCACGACAACCGGTTTCCTCACGCCCGGAATCAGTGCCCGCATCATCAAGGATCTGGGCCTCGCGCAGTCGACGAGCAGGCTCGACGTGGTCGGCATGGGCTGCAACGCCGGGCTCAACGGGCTGACCGCCACCGCCACCTGGGCCGCCGCTCACCCCGGCGAGCTGGCCGTGATGGTGTGCGTCGAAGTGTGTTCCGCCGCCTACGTTTTCGACGGCACCATGCGCACCGCGATCGTCAACAGCCTGTTCGGCGACGGCGCCGCGGCGGTCGCGTTGCGCGCCGGCGAGGAGGGGGAGGGGCCGGAGCTGCTGAAGTTCTCCAGCCGCATCATCCCCGAGGCGCTCGAGGCGATGCGCTACGACTGGGACGACGAGGCCGGTAAGTTCAGCTTCTATCTCGACCGCGACGTCCCGTACGTCGTCGGCGCCAACGCCGAGACCGTCATCGGCGAACTGCTGGCGGGCACGGGTGTGCGGCGCAGCGACGTCGCGCACTGGATCATCCATTCCGGCGGCAAGAAGGTCATCGACTCGGTGAGCGTGAACCTCGGCCTCACCAAGCACGACGTGCGGCACACGATGAGCGTGCTGCGCGACCACGGAAATCTCTCCAGCGGCTCGTTCCTGTTCTCCTTCGGGCGGCTGCTGGACGAGAACGTCGTCAGCCCCGGCGACTACGGCGTGTTCATGACGATGGGACCGGGTTCCACGATCGAGACCGCACTGGTCCGGTACTGAAAGGTGTTGAGGATGGAGAACGACCCGACCCGCGTGCACGTGCGGATCGACGACGCCCTGCCGCTGTCGGCCGACCTGGTCACCGCCGTCACCATCGCCTGCGACCGCGTCGAGGACGCGGGCGGTGACGCGCACCTCCTGCTGCACGTGGCCAACACCTCGACAGGCGCACGAGACTGGCCCGGCGAGGTCGGCGTGCACGTCATCAACAAATGGGAACAGGCCCTGCGCCGCGTCGAACGCCTGGGCGCGGCCACGTTCGCCGTCGTCGAGGGCGTCTGCACCGGACCGGCGCTGGAAGTGTTGCTGGCCACCGACTTCCGCCTGATGACCCCGGAGTCACGCCTCAGCCCCGCCGCGGGCGGCCGCGACTGGTGGCCGGGCATGGTGCTGCACCGCCTCGCCAACCAGATCGGCCTGACCCGAGCCCGCCAGCTCGTGCTGTTCGCCGGCGACGTCGACCCCGCGCGGGCCGCCGAGCTCGGCCTCGTGGACGAGGTGGTGAACGAGCCGGTGGAACGCGTCGCCGCACTGAGCAAACTGGTGCGCGGCCGCGAGGGCTCCGAGCTGGCGATCCGCAGGCGGCTGCTGCTGGAGGCCGTCACCACGCCGTTCGAGGAGTCACTGGGCACCCACCTCGCCGCGTGCGACCGGGAACTGCGCCGGTGCGCCTCATGAACGTCAAGTACGAGAAGCGCGGCCACGTCGCCTACGTGACCCTGAACCGCCCCGACGTGCTCAACGCCATGAACCTCGCCACCCACGAGGAGCTCGCGGTCATCTGGGACGACTTCGAGTCCGACGACGACCTGTGGGTCGGCGTGCTCACCGGTGAGGGCCGCGCGTTCTGCGTCGGCCAGGACCTCAAGGAGCTCGCCGAACGCACGAACGCGGGCGTCGCGACCCCGTCCACGTTCGGCAGCCTCGGCCGGGCGGGCTGGCCCCGCCTCACCGAACGGTTCTCGCTCGCCAAACCGATCGTCGGCAAGGTCAACGGGCTCGCCCTAGGCGGCGGCTTCGAGCTCGCCCTGGCGTGCGACATCGTCATCGCCGCGGACACCGCCGAGTTCGCACTGCCCGAGGCGCGGCTCGGGCTCATCGCGGGCGCGGGCGGGGTGTTCCGGCTCGCCCGGCAGCTGCCGCTCAAGACCGCCATGGGCCACCTGATGACCGGCCGGCGGTTGCCCGCGTCCCGGGCCTACGAGCTGGGGCTGCTGAACGAGGTCGTGTCACCCGAGGAGCTCGACTCCTGTGTGGACGGTTGGGTCGAGGACATCCTGGCGTGTGCACCGCTGGCGGTGCGCGCGGTGAAGGAGGCCGCGCTGACGTCCGTTGATCTCCCGCTGGAACGGGCTTTCACGACGCGCTACCTGTGGGAGGAACGGCGGATGCACAGCGAGGACGCAGTCGAGGGGCCACGCGCGTTCGTGGAGAAGCGGTCGCCCCGCTGGCAAGGGCGCTAATCGGTGCGCAGCCGTGCGTGCGTGTGCTGGTCGTGCCAGCCGTCGGCCAGCCGCATCGCCGCACGCTGCGTGCCCTCCAGCGCGAACCCGGACTTCTGGGCGATGCGGCACGACGACGAGTTCCGAGTGGAGTGCACCAACGACAACCGATGCAGCCCCAGCGTGTCGAAAGCCCACCGCGTCAGCGCGTTCACGGCACGCGCCGCCACACCCGAACCGCGATGCTCCGGCAGCACCCAGTACGACAACGCGGCGAACCCGTCGAACAACTGCACCTCGCGCAACCCGATCTGACCGACCACCGGGCCGGAGACGATCGCCCAGCTGGCCTCCAGCTCGGCGGTCCACCGCCGCTGCCAGCGGTCGATCCACAACCGGGCTTCCTCGTCGGTGTCCATGCGCCGCACGTGCCAGCGCTGGATGTCCGGGCAGTCGAACGCCGCCCGCACGACGGGCACGTCGTCGGCACGCCACGGCCGCAGGACCAGTCCGTCCGCCTCGAGGCACGGCTGGTCCGACGCGGCCATCGAGCCGAAGGGCAGCGCGGTCTCAACGGTGAGCGGCATGGGACTCATCCAACCACGCTCGGGCGTCCGCCGAGATCCGCTTGACGTACCGGGCGATGCCGGGCGCCGGTCCGGAGCACGTGCGTGACGGATCACGGCCGTCCAGGCAGTAGTGGATGTCGTCGGTGTCGGTGTGCAGCCGCGTGACACCACCGAACGACTCCGGATCGGTGCACAGACCACCGCTGCGTTCGGTCTCGTCGCACGGCAGGAACCGAGTGAACTCGTACCGGTCCTTCGGCAGGTTGTCGTACGGGTAGGCGGCCATGCTCACCGTCGCGCCCGCGTCGGTGACGCGATCACCGGACACCGAGGCGGCGTACTGGTAGATCTCGTTCAACCGGCGCGGCACCTCCCGTTGCGGTGCGGGCATCGGAGCCTGCAGCACCCACAACATCTTCGGCCGCGGGATACCGATGGCGTCCGCGGCCTCGTCGATCTCGCGGCGCGCGGACAGGGCGTTCCAGAAGTACAGGTCGTAGAACTCCGTCGTGCCGCGGCGCGTGTGGTTCGCGCACGGCGACCAGTACTCGTTGCCCCAGAACTGCAACACGACCAGGTCCGGCCGGACGTCCCGGATGGACTGCGCGAACTTCGCGGAGGACGGCAGCCACGTCGGGGTGCCGGACAGGTAGTCGCACACAGCCGTGCCACCGAGCGTGTGGTCGTGCAACGACGAACCGGGCAGGGCGGCGGCGAGCGCCGAGGCGTTCTGCGCCGCCACCGAGTCGCCGACGTAGAGCACCCGCGGCGGATCGTCCGCCGCGGGTGCGCCGAGCAGTGCCATGGTCAGTGCTGTGGTCAGCAGCCGCATGGCCCCAAAATAGATCAGACGGAGCCGAAGTTCTGCACCCACAGCGTGCGCCACTGGCCGCTGGTGGCCGTGGCGTAACCGACACCGATCGACTTGTACTTGCAGTTGAGGATGTTGCGCCGGTGACCGGGCGAGCTCATCCAGCCCGCCACCACGGCGGCCGCGTCCCGGTAGCCTGCCGCGATGTTCTCGCCCTGGGCGGAGTTGCTCGGGTAGCCGGCGCGCTTGGTGCGGTCGAACGGGCTGCTGCCGTCCCGGCCGGTGTGGCTGAAGTAGTTGTTCTTCGCCATGTCCTCGGCGTGGCCCTGCGACGCGGCGTCCAGCGCGGTGTGCCGGGACAGCGCGCCACAGCCGGCCTTCGCCCGCTCGGCGTTGGTCAGCGTGGTGACCTCGGCGCGGAAGTCGGGCGCGGCCTGGGCCGTGGCGGGGATCGCGACACTGGCGAGCAGAGCAGCGGCGAGCACGATGGTTCGAGACGACAATGCAGCCTCCTGGGGTGTGGCCCGTGGCAGCGGACGGGGCCCACCGTAGGAGCTGGAAACAGTTGTCGTACAAGCAGAAGAGCGCTTTCTGGGGAACTCCCTAACAGAGTGCGGAAATGCTGTCGGCGCGTTGAAGGCTCCTCACTCGTATTCCTGCCCGCAGATCAAGAAGCCCGTCATCTCGTTCCACGACAACGATTTCGGCCGCGTGCCGTCGAATGTGCCTGCCAGCGCGCAGTCGAGGTAGTCGCACACGGTGTGGTTGTACCAAACGAGACCGGTCGCGCGAACACCGTTACGCGGTGCCTCCATCCCGAAGTCCGCCAACAGGAAATCCGGTACCTCGGCGAAATCGTGACGGTCCGCGATCTGCGAGAGGATCACCCGCTCCCACAGCTCGAACCCGCTCATCCCCGGTGTGATTCCGAGATCCGCGGTGCGCCAGGCGTTGTCGAACGGCGCGACGGGCGCCGTGATCGCGCGGGTGAGCATCCAGAAGAACATCTCCGGCGGGACGGACGCGCGGTCGGACTCCGCGCGCCCCAGCCACCACAGCGCCCGCAGGTACTGCTCCAGCGATCGCGATGTGCAGGAGGCGGCCTCCAGGACCGCCTCGCGCTCGGTGACGATCATGCCCCCGCCTCCTGCCAGTCGGTGAACGCCGCGTCCGGGCCGGGAGCCGTCTGCCTGCGTTCGTAGAGCTTGGCGTCCCCGCCGACGATGAGGACTCGCACCAGTCCCATGGCGTCGCGGACCGCCATCGGCCCGATCTCGCAGTAGCCGCCGAGGTCCTGCCACACCGGGAACGTCCCGTTGACGTCCTGCACCGTCATGCTGACGCCGTAGTTGTTGTTGCGCGCGAACGCGAGCACGCGCGGCGCCGCGCCGCCGGACGTCACCGCCACCACCGGCCCGGTGCCACCTTGGCCGCCGATGTGCGTCAGCGTGATCTGCCACGACCCGTTCGGCGTGTTCTCGCTCAACGTCCCGATGGCGCCGTCGTTCTGCTCCCTGGTGAACACACGCACCTTGTTCGCGGCGTCAACGCACGAGCCGGGCGTGTGCGTCGACTCGGCCGCGGTGGTCAGCGCCTGGTACACCGTGCCGCCGTTGGGATTCTGGTACCAGTGGTAGGCCTTGCCGTTGCCGTCGGCGAACACGTGCAGCCGCCCGCTCGGCGCGATCATGGCGGCCGGAGGCGTCATCGCCTTGCCGTTGCCGCCGGACACCGTCGCCCAGCCGCTGAACCCGCTGCCGATCTGGTAGGCGTTGCTCAACGTGCCCGCCCGGTTCACGACGTACAGCTCCAGCAGGCCCTCGGCGTTCAGGCCGAGGCACGGCGTGCCGTACGCAGGCGTGCTGCCATTGGGGTTGCCGACGCTGGTCCACGTGGTGAACGTGCCGTTGGACGTGCGAACGCCGCCGGTGTCCAGGTCCAGCACGGCGACCTGGATCTTGCCGTCACCGCGCCGCGCCACCGAGGCGCCCGGCGCGAACGAACCGGTCAGCACCTTCGCCGGCCCGGTCCACGCGCCACCGTTGGGCTGCGTCCACAGCATCAGCGAGCCGCCGGCGACGACGAACGCGTGCAACGTGCCCGCGCCGTCCATGACGACCCACGGCGCGGCGACCGGCCAGCGTTCGTAGTTGCGCGCCAGGTTCGAGTCGAACACCCCGCCCGTCAACGGGTCCTTCGCCTTGTACTTCTGGTAGGCCGCCGTCTTCGGGTCGCGCAACGCGGCCGGCACGTTCGCCGGCGCCTTCTGCGTGTTGTAGCAGCGGTACCGGGTGAGCAGCGCGTACGGCCGTGCGGTCGGGCCTTGGTAGGCCTTCACGGCCTTCTGCGCGAACTTCGCCGCCGCCTTGTGGTCGAGGTGCTCGGGTAACGAGCCGCCGAACCGCGCGTCGTCCGGGAACGGGTCCTGCGTGCGGACGACCGTCGGCTGGAACTGGCGGAGCAGGCCGAGCAGCACGTTGTGCACATCGGACTGGTTGTAGTACTGCAGGAAGTTGACGGGGCAGCCGGTCGGGATGATCGTCGACGTCACGTACGTCGCGCCCTGCCACAGCTTGGTCAGCGCGTCCTCGTGCCTGCTGTCGCCGCCGTCCGGGAGATTGAGGTAGACCAGCTGCACGTGCGGTGCGCCGGTCAGGGTGTTCAGCTCGACGGTCAGGTCCGTGCCCGCCACCGCGAGCTTGCTCTTGGTCCACTGGCTCGGCACACCCGCGAGGAAGGCGTAGGCGTTGCGCTGCCCGTCGTGCAGCTGCGCCGAGAGCTGCTCACGGGTCAGGTTGCTCGTGCCGTTGAACTCGTCGGCGGTCAGCATGATCGTGCGGACCGGGTTGCCCGCGAGGATCGCGGGCTGGATGTCCGGGTTGATGAACAGCAGATCGTCGTCGCTGTGGGCGATGATCGTCACGAAGCTCGCGCCGCCCGTCGGTGCGGCCGCGTGAGCGGTTCCCGATCCGAGCCCGATCGCGGTGCCGGCGGCGGCCGTCGCACCGGCGACGATGACCGTGCGTCTTCGAATCTTGGGCATAGAGCGACCTCCGACGTCTCGCGGTTGCCCTCCGAAGTCGGAGCGCCCGCAAGATTCGTTACCGATGCACTCGGACAGCCCAATTGCCGTGGTGATGCGTATACAACGAGTAAGGTTCCGGCTCGTGGAACCGGTCTGGAGTGAGTGGCGGCGACCCCGGCCGACCAGGGCACAGCAGCGTCAGGACCTGTGGGTCGGGCTGGCCGTCGCGGCCGGCGCGCTGGGCATGACGGTGCTGGTCAACAGCATGGGCGCGTTCATGTTCGGCGACGCGCCGTCGCTGCCCGAGCAGCTCGTCTGGGTAGCCGCTATGACGTTGCCGCTCGCGGTGCGGCGCCGGTTCCCGCTCGTCGTGCTGCTGTCGGTCGCCGCGGTGTTCATCGCCGCGCAGGCCCGCCACGTCGGGGACAACTTCGTGCCGTCGATCGCGTTGTTCCTCGCGCTCTTCTCGGCGGGCGCCTGGGAACGCAACCGCGTGGTCGCGCGCTGGTCGCGGATCGGCGTGATCGTCGCCATGTTCGCCTGGCTCGGGTTCGGCTTCGTCCGGTTCCTCATCGGGCCGCCGACCAAGTTCGAGGGCGCGGCCGGGCCGCTCGATCCCGTGCTCGCGTCGGTGCTCTACGGGCTGATCCAGAACATCCTCTTCTTCGTCTCGGCCTACTTCTTCGGCAACATGGCGTGGCTCTCGGCCCGCAGGCAGGCCGAGCTGGAGCATCGCGCCGAACAGCTGCGGCTCTCGCAGGAGCAGAACACGCGCGGCGCGATCGTCGCCGAACGCATGCGCATCGCGCGCGACCTGCACGACGTCGTCGCGCACCACGTGTCGGTCATGGGCATCCAGGCCGGGGCCGCGCGGCGCACGCTCGGCCACGACCCGCGGCTCGCGAGCGAGTCGCTGCAGGCCGTCGAGGACACCGCCCGCGGCGCGATCACCGAGCTGCGCGGGCTGCTGGGCGTGCTGCGCTCCGGGACCGAGGAGACCGAGTCCCGGCCCGCGCCCGGCCTCGAACAGCTCCCCGAGCTCATGGCCTCCGCGCGGTCGGCCGGGCTCGAGGTCGAGCACGGCGTCTACGGCGAACCGCGGCAGGTCCCGGCCGGTGTCGCGCTCTCGGCGTACCGGGTGGTGCAGGAGGCGCTGACGAACGTCGTGAAGCACGCCCAGGCGAAACGGGTGGGCGTGCGCGTGCGGTACCTGGACAGCGCGCTGGAGATCGAGGTCACCGACGACGGAAGAGGAACCAGCACTGACACATCCCTGCGAGGATTCGGGTTGGTGGGTATGCGGGAACGTGTCGCCGTGCACGGCGGCGAGTTCGAGGCCGGGCCGCGGCGCGACGCGGGTTATCTGGTGCGGGCGAGCCTGCCCACGAAGGACGGTGACGCGTGAGCCCGCTGCGGGTCCTCCTCGCGGATGATCAGGACCTCGTGCGTGCCGGCTTCCGGGTCATCCTCGGGACGGAGCCCGGCATCGAGGTCGTCGGCGAGGCGGGCGACGGCGAGCAGGCCGTCGAGCTGGTCCGTGAGCTGCGGCCGGACGTCGTGCTGATGGACGTCCAGATGCCCCGGCTCGACGGCCTGGAGGCCACCCGGCGGATCTTGTCCGGACACGACGACGTCAAGATCGTCATGCTGACCACGTTCGACCGCGAGGACTACCTCTTCGAGGCGCTGCGGGCCGGGGCCAGCGGGTTCCTGCTGAAGAACGCCTCACCGGAGCGGCTGATCGAGTCCGTCCGCATCGTCGCGCGCGGCGACGCGCTGCTCTCGCCCGAGGTCACCCGGCGGGTGATCGAGCGGTTCAACGCGCCTGCGCCCGAACCCAAGCGGCCGCCCGAGCTGACCGACCGCGAGTACGAGGTGCTGGTCGAGCTGGCGCGCGGCGCGTCGAACGCGGAGATCGCTCGATCGCTCTACCTGGGGGAGACGACGGTGAAAACGCACGTCTCGCGGGTGCTCAACAAGCTCGGCCTGCGCGATCGGACGCACGCGGTGGTCTTCGCGTACGAGCAGGGCATCGTCCGGGTCCGTCGCGCGGAGGACGTCTGACGCAGGACGCGCTCGGGCGCGGGCCCGGCATAGCGTTCCGGTCATGTTGAAGGTGAGTTCGATCAGCCGGACCTTCGGCGACCGCTGGGTACTCGACAACGTGTCGTTCGACGTCCGGCCGGGGCGGATGACGGGCTTCCTCGGCGCGAACGGCGCGGGCAAGACGACCACGATGCGGATCATCCTGGGCGTGCTCGCCGCACACGGGGGAACGGTGACCTGGAACGGGTCCGAGGACCTGCCGAGCTTCGGCTACATGCCGGAGGAACGCGGCCTCTACCCGAAGATGAAGGTGGCCGAGCAGATCACGTGGCTCGGCCGGCTGCACGGCCTGGACCGGGGCCGGGCGAAGAGCAACACCGACGAGCTGCTGGAACAGCTGGAGCTGACCGAGCGGGCGGGCGACAGGCTCGAGACGCTGTCGCTGGGCAACCAGCAGCGCGTGCAGATCGCCGCGGCGCTGGTGCACGACCCCGAGGTGCTGGTGCTCGACGAGCCGTTCTCCGGGCTCGACCCGATCGCCGTCGAGACCGTGCTGGACGTGCTGCGCAAGCGCGCCGCGAACGGGGCGCCGGTGCTGTTCTCCAGCCACCAGCTCGGTCTGGTGGAACGGCTGTGCGACGACGTCGTGATCATCTCGCGGGGTGTGATCACGGCCAGCGGCTCGCGCGACGAGCTGCGCAGGAACTTCGGCACGCCACGGTTCGAGCTGGTCGTCGGCTCCGATGCGGGCTGGTTGCGCGATGATCCCGGCGTTGCCGTGGTCGACCTGGACGGCCCGCGCGCGGTGTTCGAGCTGCGGGACGGGCACAGCGACCAGCGGGTGCTGCAGGCCGCGATGGCCCGCGGCGAGGTGCGCAGCTTCACCCCGCTCGTCCCGACGCTGGGCGAGATCTTCAAGGAGGCCGTGTGATGACGGGTTTCGCCGCCGCGACGCGTCTCGTCGCCGAACGCGAGATCGGCGTTCTGGTGCGTACCAAGGGATTCTGGATCGGCTACGCCGTCACGATCATCGGGTTGTTCGCGATCACGGTGCTCCCCGCGGTCCTCGACAGCGGACCGCCGAAGGTCGCTGCCGTCGGCAGCGATGTCGCGACATCGCTGGCGGGCAAGGACCTGGACGTCCGCACGGTCGGCGACCTCGCCACCGCCCAGGATCTCGTCCGGAAGGAGGAGGTGCAGGCCGCGATCGTCCGTGACCCGTCCCCGACCGGCGTGCGCGTGATCGCGCTGTACGACCCGCCCCGCGACGTGGTCACCAGGCTGGCCACCGCGCCACCGGTCGACCTGCTCGAGGCCGCCGCGGTGAGCACCGGTGAACGGCAGCTCGTGATCACCGTGTTCGCGCTGGTGTTCGTGCTGTTCGCGATGGGCGGCGCGGCGATCGCGCAGAGCACGGTCACGGAGAAGCAGACCCGGATCGTGGAGATCCTCGTCTCGACGATCCCGGTGCGCGCGCTGCTCGCCGGCAAGATCGCCGCCCACACGCTGCTCACCCTCGGCCAGGTCGTCGTCCTCGCGCTGGTCACACCGATCGCGATGCGGCTGGGCGGACAGGCCCAGCTGCTCGCCGTCGTGCAGCCCGCGCTCGGCTGGTTCATCCCGTTCGTGGTGCTCGGTTTCGTCCTGCTCGCCGGGATCTGGGCCGTGACCGGGTCGCTCGTCAGCAGGCAGGAGGACCTCGGCTCCAGCATGGGCGTCGTCATGATCCTCGTGATGGGCCCGTACATCCTGGTGCAGGCCTTCTTCGACAACGCCGCCGCGCTCGCGGTCATGTCGTACGTGCCGTTCTCCGCGCCCGTCGCGATGCCGGTGCGGATGTTCGCCGGGCAGGCACACGTGTGGGAAGCGCTGCTGTCGCTAGGGGTGCTGGCGGGCTCGGTCGTGGTGATCGTGCTGCTGGCGAGCCGGGTGTACTCCGGCGCGCTGCTGCAGACGCGCGGCAAGGTGAAGCTGGCCAAGGCGTGGGCTCACGCCGATTGAGCCGGCAGGTCCCACTCGTTGTCGATCAATCCCGTGGCCATCGCTTTGCCGGTGTAGCGGGCGGACAGCAGACCGTGGCTCGCGTGCCCGGCCGACACGTGGACACGTGACCGGCCGGGCACCTTGCCCATCACGGGCACCCCGGACACGCACCACGCCGAAGTCGGTGATCAACGTCGACTCGTCGACGTGCCGCACCCCGTGCAGCACGGGCCGAGGCGTGGCCCGGTTCGGCGCCCGCGTCGAACACGATCACCGTGGCGCCGCGGGCCGCCAGCTCCTCCGCCAGGCAGGCGCCGACGAGTGCGAAGTCATAGGACCGCAAGCGACCCGCGGCCCGATTCCTCCAGGTCGGCGGTCGGGCCGAACACCAGCGCGGGCGTGGTCACCTCGCTGTCGCCGAACACGCAGCGGGCCGGGCCGTGCCCGCCGCGCACGTGCCGCAGCAACAGCAGCGGCTTGCCGCGCAACACCGTCGAGAACCATTTGCCCTCCGGATCACGGGCCAGGCACCGCAGCCGCAGCTCGCCGTCCTCCATGCGTGGCCGGCTGTCCTCGATGCACCAGACGAGCTCGATCGCGTCCCGCGGCGGCAGCTCGACGGTCTGAACCTCCAGCCGCCGCACCGGTTCCGTGACGAACGCGCGCATGTCGTGGTGCCACATCGCGCGTCCGCGCGGGATGCCCGCGATCATCTCGCCCGGTGGGCGCAGAACTCCCTTGTCCAGCAACGTGAGCGAGTTCGCGTCGTGCCCGCGGTCGTCGACGCCCCACGAGGCGGGCTTGTCGACGAGCGTCAGGTCGGGCAGCAGCCGGTTTCCGGCGCGGCGGCGCGCGGTCTCCCGGCCGGTCGGCGTGGTGAGCGCCGTCGCCGCGGCGGCGACGATCACGGCCGCGACCGCCGGCTGCAGCACGACCGGCAGGCCGCGCCAGCCGGCCGGTTCGGCGGACAGCCGCACCGGCAACGCGGGCCGCGGCAGCGCCACGTCCGGCCCGCCGGCCGCGCCGACCAGCACCGGGCCCGCGATGGTGTCCACGCGGGCCACGACCGTCGCGGTGGGCCGGCGGTACTCGCGTTCATGCACCTCCGCGACGACGTTGCGCACCTCGTCACCGAGGCCGCCCGCCTCCCGCAGCACGAGTCCGCACAGGCGGCTGGACTCGTCGTCGTGGTCCATCGGCCCGAGCCGTCTCGACCGGGTCACCCGGCCGTCGGGGGTGCGGTGCAGCTGGACCGTGTCGATCGAGACCGTGAGTCGCGGGCCGCACCCGGTCGGGGTCAGCACGCCGAACGCACGCACGCGCAGTTCGGTGGTCGCGCGCGTCGAAACCATGGGCACTCCATCTGCTGTGGGAACGCAGAGAATGTGAGTGCCCGATCTCGGAACGCGTAAGAGAGGCTGCGGCAAATGGGTACCAAAGACCATGTGCCACAACGGTTTTGAGATGACAGCGCACCCCGCTACCGAAGCGCTCCCCGTCCGCTCCCTACACCGGCGCGGTCCCGATGAGACCGTTGCGCGTCACGGCCTCCGCCAGCCGCTGCTCGTCCCAGCCTTCGGTGGCGGCCGGCCTGCGGGGCAGCACCAGGTACCGGGTCTCGGCGCTGGCGTCCCACACCGCGATCTCGCCCTCGGGGTCGAACCCGAACTCGGCGAGCACACCGCGCGGATCACGCACGACCCTGGACCGGTAGGCCGGGCTCTTGTACCAGGCCGGTGACGGCCCGAGCAGCGCGATCGGGTAGCACGAGCACAGCGTGCACACGATCACGTTGTGGACTTCCGGGGTGTTCTCCACGACCTTGAGCGTCTGCTGCTGCAACCCGCCGCCCATGGACAGCCCGATCTCCTCGATGGCGGTATTGGCGTTCTCCAGCAGCCTGGCCTTGAAGCCGGTGTCGGCCCACGCCCGCGCCACGATCCGTTTGCCGTTCGCGGGTTTCGCGTTCGCCAGGAACGCCTCCAGCGCGCGGTCAAGCTCCTGCGCGTCCACGAGCCCGCGTTCTTCCAGCAGCGCCTCGACGTGCCGCACCCGCGCGGCGATGCTCGCGTCAGAGTGGCTCAAGGTAGTCCTCCCACAAGGACAGCGTCACCGTGTGTTCGCCCGCGCCGAAGAGCTCCCGCGCCTCGAACCGCACGGCGTACACCGGCTGGGGAACCGGGTGCATCCCGCGGGACCGGTCGTCGGCCAGCGGGTGCTCGCCCTCGTCGTGCAGGACGGTTCCGGCCGCCCCGCGGGCGTAGCGGGGGAGCCGCGTGTGGTGCGGCGGATCCGTGTGCCGGGTGCGCACGCGGTCACCGGGGCTGAAGCGCATCCTCCGTCGCCACCCCCTTCTCCACGAGCAGGGTGCAGATCGCGCGGAACCAGTTCTCGTAGTAGCCCGACCGCAGGTACTCCCGCGGATCCAGCCGTTCGACCGCGTCGCGGAACTCGTCGAGGTTGTAGACGCCACGGGCGATCAGCGCGCGGTTCATGGCGAACACATGCGCCTCCCAGTCGGCATGGAAGGGCGGCTCGTCGAGCTCCTGGCCGACGGGCCCGAACCCCTGCTGGCCGCCGACGTCGTTGACCCGGCTCATGCCCGCCAGCTTGCCACGCGACCGGCTACTGCGCCTCGCCGTATCGAGCTCTACCCCTATTGGTCTATACCTATTGACAGGACCGGGAAAGGGACCGGAACCTGGAGTTCCCCAGGCCGCCTCCCTGCAGGAGGTTTTGGCGTGCGAAGAAAACTCCTCCCCCTGCTCGCCGCGCTGGCCACCCTGGTCGGACTCGTGGTCGTCGCGCTGAACCCCGCCACCAGCCAGGCCGCCGGCCATGAGGACTGCCGCCCGGACGGCCTCTACCGGACACCGGGCGTGGACGTCCCGTACTGCACGGCCTACGACACCGCGGGCCGTGAGCTCCTCGGCACCGGCAAGACCCGACGGGTGATCGGCTACTTCACCAGCTGGCGCACCGGCAAGGACGGCACCCCCGCGTACCTGCCGAGCCAGATCCCGTGGACCAAGGTCACGCACCTCAACTACGCGTTCGCGCACATCGGCACGGACAACAAGATCTCGGTCGGCCCCGCGGGCGCGAACAACGCGAGCACCGGCATGGAGTGGCCGGGCGTGCCGGGCGCCGAGATGGATCCAAGCCTGAGCTACAAGGGCCACTTCAACCTGCTCACCAAGTACAAGAAGCAGTACCCGAACGTGAAGACGCTGGTCTCCGTCGGCGGCTGGGCTGAAACGGGCGGCATCCTCAACCCGGACGGCACGCGCAACGCTACGGGCGGGTTCTACAAGCTGGCGCAGAGCCAGTCGGCGATCGACACGTTCGCCGACTCGGTCGTCGCGTTCCTGCGCACGTACGGGTTCAACGGCGCGGACATCGACTACGAGTACGCGACGTCCAACAACTA
The DNA here is from genome assembly GCF_030269605.1 of Lentzea sp. NBRC 105346. GTDB lineage: Bacteria > Actinomycetota > Actinomycetes > Mycobacteriales > Pseudonocardiaceae > Lentzea. The sequence continues at coordinate 391,778 of NZ_BSTQ01000002.1, read as the reverse complement.
CGCGGGCAACCCCGACGACTTCTGGATCTCCAACGCCAACCGCGGGAACCTGTGGCAGGGCTACGAGAACCTGATGCGGACACTAAGAGACCGCCTCGACCGGGCCGGTGCCGCCGACGGCAAGCACTACCTCCTGACCGCGGCCGTACCGGCGTCGGGCTGGCTGCTGCGGGGCCAGGAGGTCTACGGCGTCACGCGCTACCTCGACTACGTCAACGTGATGAGCTACGACCTGCACGGAGCGTGGAACCACTTCGTCGGCCCGAACGCCGCGCTCTACGACAACGGCCAGGACTCCGAGCTCGCGCACTGGCAGGTGTACACGACGCCGCAGTACGACGGGCAGGGCTACCTCAACACCGACTGGGCCTACCACTACTTCCGCGGCGCCATGCCCGCCGGCCGGATCAACATCGGCGTCGGCTTCTACACGCGCGGCTGGCAGGGCGTGAACGGTGGCACGAACGGCCTGTGGGGCACCGCGGCGCTGCCCAACCAGGCGCAGTGCCCGCCGGGCACCGGGGGCAACGTCGGGTCGACCGTGCCGTGCGGCAACGGTGCGATCGGCATCGACAACCTGTGGCACGACATGCTCAACGGCAAGGAGGTGCCGTCCGGCGTGAACCCCATGTGGCACGCCAAGAACCTCGAGAACAAGATCACCGGTGACTACCTGGCCAAGTACGGCCTCGACCCGGTCAACGACCCGACCGACCGCCTCACGGGAACCTACACGCGCAACTACAACAGCACGATGGTCACGCCGTGGCTGTGGAACAACGACAAGAAGGTGTATCTGTCCACTGAGGACGACGTGTCGATCGCGGCCAAGGCGAGCTACGTCTCCAGCAAGGGCATCGGCGGCATCATGATCTGGGAGCTCGCCGGCGACTACGCCTTCGACAGCGCCAGGAACCAGTGGTTCATGGGCAACACGCTGGTCAACAAGATCAGCGACACGTTCGCCTCCGCCGCGCCCTACGGCAACACCAAGGCGGGCCGCACGATGCCGGCCACCGTGCTCAACGTCGGCGTCAGCGTGTCCGGCTTCGCGTTGGGCGACAACAACTACCCGATCAACCCGAAGCTGCGGTTCACCAACAACTCGACGACCACCATCCCCGGCGGCACGCGCATCGAGTTCGACTACGGCACCAGCGCGCCGGGCAGCATGACCGACCAGTCCGGCTTCGGGCTCGCCGTCACCAGCCGCGGCCACAGCGGCAACAACGTGGGCGGCCTGCGCGGCGACTTCCAGCATGTCGCCGTCACGCTGCCGAGCTGGCAGTCGCTGGCGCCGGGCGCGAGCGTCGACATCGCGATCAACTACTACATGCCGATCGCCACGCCGTCGAACTTCACCTTCGCTTTCGGCGGCACGACCTACGCGATCACGGCCGACCAGCCGCGCGGCGGCGGCACGCCACCGACATCGACGACAACCTCAACGACCACAACGACTACCACCACGACAACGACCACTACGACGCCTCCGGGTGGCGGCACCTGGCAGCCGAACACGTGGTACGCCGTCGGCGCCCAGGTGACCTACAACGGGGTCGCCTACCGGTGCCGGCAGGCGCACACCTCGCTGACCGGCTGGGAACCGCCGAACGTCCCGGCCCTGTGGGAGAAGATCTGATCCGCTCAGTGGTCCCAACGCTCCACAACCTGGCGAGTCGCTGACATCGTTCCCCTCGAACTGGAGATCGGGGGGAACGATGAAACTCGTACTGGCGGCATTGCTCGTCATTCCACTGTTCACACCGGCCACCGCGACCGCGGAACCGGTGTTGCGGCAAAGAACCTCGTGGCTCGGCGAGACGCTGACACCCGAGGACGCGGCCTACACCGACGGCTCCACGTGGCCCGGCAAGCGGCGCTGGGTGCAGACACGGGTGAAGTCCGTCTTCGTGGATCCACAGTCGGCCGAAGGCCGCGTCTACACGAACTCGGTGTACGACGAGAGCGGCCGGGAAGCCGGTGTCTACCAGCAGGACGGCGCCCTGCTGCGGCCGGTCACGCGGCTCTATCGGCAGGGCGACGGAGGTACCGTCGTCTCCGGTGACGACAAGTACTTCTACGCCGACTTCACCCAGCACAAGGACGGCATCGACACCCAGGTGCTGGTGCGGTTCCAACGAGGGGACGGGCCGCACCCGAACCCGTACACCGACGGCACCATCCCGATGTCGGACTTCCCGGGCGGCGACCCGGTCGCGTCAGGGTGGACGGCGGGCCGCAAGCTGAGTGGCAAGCCGGGCGGGCTGGCGACCGGGCTGGGGTTCGTCTTCGTGACGCGGCCCGAGGAGAACGCGATCTACGTCTACGAGCGGGAACGCATGACGCTCGTGACCAAGTACTCGACGGTGAACCCGACCGCCGTCGCGTTCCGCCACTCCACCAGCACGTTGTTCGTGTTGCAGAACAAGGTGGTGCAGGAGTATCAGGTGCAGTACACCGGTGCGATGACCAAGGGCGCCGCGATCACCGACACGGGCACCGATCCGGTCGCGATCGCGGTCAACGACACGAAGCTCTACATCGCGGACAACGGCCCGCAGCAGGTCCGGATCTACGCCAACCGCGTGCTGGTCGACAAGCTCGGTCAGGCGGGCGGACTCGTCGGCGCCAACGGGTTCTACGGTGACGACCGGTTCGACAACCTGACCGGTGTGGGCGTGGACGCCCAGGGCAACGTGTTCGTGGCCGCCAACGGTCGCGGCACGTACGGCTGGACCGACATCCGGCTGTTCTCACCGCAGAAGACGTTGCGGGCCAAGGTGGTCAACTACATCTTCATGGACACCGTGGTACCCGACCCGCGCAACCCCGGCGACGTGTACTCGGCGTTCCACCACTACAAGCTCGACTACAACACGACCACGCCCGGCGCCGAGTGGGCACCGGAGCGCACGAGGCTGACCGTGAACCGGGCGACCTGCCCGCAGGACCCGCGTACGCCGATGCCCGGCAGCGGCAAGACGTTCCAGACCCAGTCCGTCGCGCTGCGGTATCTCAAGGGCGCCGACGGCGTCGAGCGGAAGTACCTGTTCGCCCGGCCCCTCGGCAACACCTTCTACAACCTCGGGATCTACCGGTTCGACGGCGACAACGTCCGGCCGTCCGTGCTGTTCTCCGAGGGCGTCAACCCGTGGCCGGACGGCACGCCGAGCACACCTGGCGTCAGGCAGAAGTGGGTCGACACCAACGCGAACTGCAAGGTCGACGCCGGTGAGATCACCGAGATGGAGGGCAACGTCCAGTACATCTCGTACGCGCAGTCGATCGACGACCACGGTGACATCTGGGGCGGTGGCCTCAACCCCAAGTACGTGCACCACTTCCCGCTGGTCGGCTTCGACGCGGCGAACAACCCGAAGTACGGCAACGGGCAGCTGACCGAGCTCACGGACGCGCCGGTCGACCGGATCCTCCAGGTCCAGTACGACCGGGCGACCGACACGCTGTACCTGTACGGCGCGCTCGGCCCGCAGGCCTCGCCCACTGCGTCACCGAAGTACATCCTGGCCCGCTACGACTCCTTCTCCACGCCGCAGCGCAAGCTGACGTGGTCGGTCGACATGGGGTACACGCGGTGCTGGGCGGACAACTACAAGCAGGACTTCTGCATCCCGTACGGCCTCGCCATCGCGGGCAACCGCGTCTACGTGGCCGACCAGGCGACTCCCGCGGGCGTCCCGCAGGGCAGGGTCCGCACCTACAACACCACCAACGGTGTCTACCGTGGCTCCCTGTACGCGGGACCCGAGGTCTCGAAGGCGGCGGGCTTCGTGGACATCGCCGTCACCGGCATCACCGCGACGCGGCTGCCCAGCGGGGAGCACGTGGTCTTCCGGGAGGAGGACGCGCTGGGCCGGGTGCTGATGTACCGCTACACGCCCGAAACGTAACACCGTAGAACACGCGGACAGCGGACCATTCGGCGCCGATCGGCCGATCCGACTGGGCTGCGAAGGACAATTTCAGAGTGGCACCGGACAGGGTGCGGGCGGAGCGTTGACCGCCCGCACCCCCGCCTCCAGATTGGACAACGTTGTCCGCCAACGCCTTTCCTGGAGGTCCCTGATGGCGGTGCTGTCGCGTCGAACCCTGCTGCGACTCGGTGGCGTCCTTGCTGCTGGCGGCGCCGGACTGGCCGCGAACACCGGATCCGCGCACGCGGCCCTCGGGCCCGGCGATCCCGTCCTCGCCAACGATGTCCGCCAGGAATTCCTGACCGCGTGGACCGCGTACCGGCGCCTCACCTGGGGCCGCGACGAGCTGAAGCCGTTGAGCGGCACGGGTTCCGACTTCTTCATCGGTGGCGCCTCGCTCGGCCTGACCATCGTCGAGTCGCTCGACACGCTGTACCTGATGGAGCTCGACGGTGAGCTCGCCGCCAGCGTGAGCTGGTGCGACAGCAACCTGAACTTCGACCGCGACGCGAGCGTGCACGTCTTCGAGTCGATCATCCGGATCCTCGGCGGCCTGCTGTCCGGCTACCACGCGACCGGTGACGCCGGGCTGCTCGCCAAGGCCCGCGACTTCGCCGACCGCGTCCTGCCCGCGTTCACCAAATCTCCGACAGGTGCGCCGTACCGCTACGTCAACCTGCGGACGGGCGCGGTCAGCGGCAACCAGGTACCGCTCGCCGAGGTGGGCAGCAACATCACCGAGCTGGGCTGGCTGTCGCAGCTCACCGGCGACCCGAAGTACTTCAACGCCGCCAAGAAGGCGCTCAGAGCGGTGTACGACAGACGGTCTGGCCTGAATCTCGTCGGCACCACGCTCAACGTCGACACCGGCGCCTGGGTCGACTCGTCGTCGAAGGTCGACCCGCCGGTCGACTCCTTCTTCGAGTACCTGTGGGACGCCTACCAGTTCTTCGGCGACACCGAGATCCTCGGCTGGTACCGCACGCTGACCGACGCGATCCTGCAGCGGCAGGCCGAGACCGTGAACGGCCGCCTGTGGTTCCGCCAGGTCGACATGAACACCGGTGCGACGCTGAGCCGCTACCAGTCCGAGCTCACCGCGTTCTACGCCGGCCTGCTCGCCCAGGGCGGGAACCTGGCCCAGGGCGAGGCCTACCACTCGTCCTGGGCCGCCGTACTCGCACAGCACCGGCTGCCGCCGGAGTCGGTGAACTACCAGACCCTCGCGGCGCTCAGCACCGGCTACGAGCTGCGGCCCGAGTACGTCGACTCGGCGCTGTTCCTGTGGCTGCTGACCGGCAACGAGGTGTACCGGACGCGGGGCAAGGACCTGTGGGACCGGCAGAAGGCGCACTGCAAGGTGGCCAACGGGTACGCGGTCGTCACGAACATGACCACGACGCCGACGACCAAGGGCGACACGACGCCGGGCTACTGGTTCTCCGAGAACATGAAGTACTACTACCTGATGTGGGCGGCCGCGCCGCGATTCGACTACACCACCAACTACCTCACGACCGAGGGCAACGTGCTGCGCGGCATCAAGCGGGTCACCGTGCCGCTGTCGGGCACCTACCGCCTGGTCAACCGGGCTTCCGGGCGTGTTCTGGACGTCAGCGCCGCGTCGGTCTCCGACGGTGCCGCGGTCATCCAGTGGGACAACCACGGCAACGCCAACCAGCGCTGGATCGTCACGACCACGGGCGGCTACTCGCGGCTGACGTCCCAGCACAGCGGCAAGGTTCTCGACGTGCCGGGAGCGTCCACATCGGACGGCGTCGCGCTGGTGCAGTGGGCGCACAACGGCGGTAACAACCAGCAGTGGGAGGCCCGCCTCACGGGCGGCTACTACACGTTCGTCAGCCGCAACAGTGGCAAGGCACTCGATGTCGCAAACACTTCCAACGGCGCCGCCGCCGTGCAGCAGCCGCTCAGCGGCAGCACCAGCCAGCAGTGGCAACTCATCGGAGTGTGACCATGAAACGAGCAATGGGGCTCGTCCTGATCTTGCTGGGCGCGTTGCTGGTGACGACACCGGCGCGTGCCGCGACGAGCATCACGATCAGCGGGAACGGATCCGGCCGCGTCTATGACGGCGTCGGCGCGGTGAGCGGCGGTGGCGGCAACACGAAGCTGTTGTACGACTATGCCGAACCACAGCGAAGCCAGGTCCTCGATTACCTCTTCAAGCCCGGTTACGGCGCCGCGCTGTCGTTGCTGAAGGTGGAGATCGGCGGTGACGCGAACTCCACCGACGGCGCCGAGCCCAGCCACATGCACACCGCGAACGACCAGAACTACCAGCGCGGGTACGAGTGGTGGCTGATGACCGAAGCCAAGAAGCGCAACCCGAACATCAAGCTCGCGGCACTCGCCTGGGCCGCGCCGGGCTGGATCGGCACGTCCGACGTGTGGACGGCCAACATGATCACCTACATCCTGAACTACCTGCGCGGTGCCCGTGACGTCCACGGGCTCACGATCGACTACATCGGCGGGTGGAACGAGAACGGCTGGAGCACCACCTGGTTCGTGAACCTGCGCAACGCGTTGAACAGCAACGGGTTCGGCAATGTGAAGATCGTCGGCGCGGACGGCGGCTGGGATGTCGTCAACGACATGCGGAGCAACACGGCGTTCCGCAACGCGATCGACGTCGTCGGCGCGCACTACCCGTGCCGCGGCGTGTCCGAGTCGACCGGCGACTACTGCGACTCGCCCGCCGAGGCGCAGAACATCGGCAAACCGTTGTGGGCCAGCGAGAACGGCTCGCAGGACTACCGCGCCGGAGGTCCGGTGATGGCGCGGCAGCTCAACCGTGGCTACATCGACGCGAAGATGACGGCGTACATGAACTGGCCGCTGATCGCCGCGCTGCCGCCGGGCCTGCCGTTCCAGACGACCGGGCTGATGGTGGCGCCGCAGCCGTGGTCCGGGCAGTACAGCGACGGCAAGTCGCTGTGGGTGCAGGCGCACTGGAACCAGTTCGCGCAACCCGGCTGGCAGTTCATCGACTCCGCCAGCGGGTATCTGTCCAACAATCGCAACGTCGGCAGCTACGTGACGCTGAAGTCCGGCTCGTCGTACACCACGATTGTCGAGACTACTCGGGCCACCAGCGCGGAGACGTTGACCGCGACCGTGACGGGTGGCCTGTCGACCGGCTCGCTGCGGGTGTGGGCGAGCGACCTGAACTCGAACAACCCCGCCGACTGGTTCGTGCGGCAGTCCGACGTGACGCCTTCGAACGGAACGTGGTCGATCACGCTGCAACCCGGCCGGATCTACTCGATCAGCACGACGTCCGGTCAGGGCAAGGGCACTGCGACGAGCCCGGCGACCAGCGCGTTCCCGTTGCCGCACAACGACAACTTCGACTCGTACGGTACCGGGCGTGAGGCCCGTTACCTGGCCGACCAGCACGGCTCGTTCGAGACGGTGTCGTGCGGCGGCGGGCGTGGTGGGCTGTGCGTGCGGCAGATGGCGCCGGTCGCGCCGATCCCGTGGCACCCGCACCAGAGCCCGGCGTACGCGGTGATCGGCGACAACAGCATGGCCAACTACACCGTGCAGACGGACGCGATGTTCGAGCAGTCCGGGGGATCGGTGGCCGTGCTCGGCCGGTTCGGCGCCCGCGACTACTGGCAGGTCGGCCAGATCAACGCCTACTACCTGAAGGTGTCGCAGTCCGGTGGCTGGCAGATCCTGCGCGGCGACACCGGCGGCGGCATGGCCGTCCTCGCGTCGGGCACGCGGGCCGCGCTGGGCGTCAACACGTGGCACACCGTGGCGTTGCGCCTGGAGGGCGCCTCGCTGACCGCGGTCGTGGACGGCGTGACGCTGGGATCGGCCTCGGACGGCACCTACGGGGTCGGGCCGGCCGGGATCGCCGTCGGCGTGGGGGAGGGCGACATCGGGACCCGCTGGCGCACCCCGCAGTTCGACAACCTGTCGATCACGCCGGGAACCGCGGCCACCTACCGGCTGGTGAACCGCAACAGCGGCAAGCTGCTCGCGCCGGTCTCGGCCGACGAGGGTGCCGTGATCGTCCAGCAGACCGATTCCGGTTCGGCGAACCAGCGCTGGCGGCTCGTCCAGTCCGGCGGGTACGTGCAGCTGGTCAACGTGGGCACCGGCAGGGCCCTCGATGTGCCGGGCTTCTCCACCACGCAGGGCACGCAGCTCGTGCAGTGGACGGTGAATCCCGGCGCGAACCAGCAGTGGACTTTCAGCGGTAACACGCTGACAAACCGGCACAGCGGCATGCTCGCCGACGTCTCCGGTGCTTCGACCGCCGAGAACGCACCGGTCATCCAGTGGCCGTCCAACGGAGGTGCGAACCAGCAATGGGAGCTGCGATAAGAGTTCTGGCGCTCGTCCTGGTGTTGTTGGGAGGGGGCACAGCGGCGGCGGACGTGACAGCCGCCTCCCCGGTCGTCGGGATCTCCCCGTCGGACACACCCGCGCAGATCAGGGCGAAGGCCGCGTCCGTCACGCCGTCACCGCGCCAGCTGGCGTGGCAGCGGCTGGAGCTGACCGCGTTCGTCCACTTCGGAATCAACACCTACACCGGGCGGGAGCACGGCACCGGCACCGAGAACCCGAACGACTTCCAGCCCAACCAGCTGGACACCGCGCAGTGGGCCACGGCGTTGAAGAACGCCGGGTTCAAGCTGGTGATCCTGACCGTGAAGCACCACGACGGGTTCCTGCTGTTCCCGTCACGCTATTCGTCGTTCGGCGTGGCCTCCAGCTCGTGGCGCGGCGGTCAGGGTGACGTGGTGCGGGAGTTCTCCAACGCCCTGCGCGCGCAGGGGTTGAAGGTCGGCGTGTACATCTCGCCGTCCGACCTGCACGAGGCTCAGCCGGGCGGCCGCTACGCCAACGGCAGCGCCTTCACGTCGCGGACCATCCCGTCCGACCCGGCCGACGTCGTGGGCGGGCAGAGGTTCACGGTGTCGGCCGACGACTACAACCAGTACTTCATGAACAACCTGTACGAGCTGCTCACCCGGTACGGCACGATCGACGAGGTGTGGTGGGACGGCGCCAACCCGACCGGCAAGGACAACCCGTACAACTACACGGACTTCATCCGCATCGTCCGCACATTGCAGCCGAACGCCGTGATGTTCCAGGACATCGACAACCGGTGGGTCGGCAACGAGGACGGCGTCGGCCGCCAGAGCGAGTGGTCGCCGATCCCGCTGATCGGTGACGCCTCGACCGCCGCCGACCGGTTCCTCGAACCCGAGGACGAGCGCGCTGCCGACATCGGCGGGGATTCCGTTCTGGCGCAACGGAAGTCCGACGGCACCAGCAAGTGGAGCGTGCTGCGCTGGACGCCCGCGGAGTGCGACGCGTCGATCTACCCGGACGGCTGGTTCTACCCGTACACGTCGATCAAGTCGCCGGCGCAGCTGGAGGACACCTACTACACGTCGGTGGGGCGCAACTGTCAGCTGCTGCTCAACGTCGGCCCCGACCGGCGCGGGCTGCTGGACCAGCCGACGATCGACGCGCTGACCACGTTCGGCAACACCATCTCGTCGACGTTCGCCGTCGACTCGGCCCGCGGTGCGTCGGCGTCGACGGATTCCGGTACCTCGCCGGGTTCGGCGGTCGACGGCAATGCCGACACGTCGTGGAAGCTCGCGGGCACAACGGGTTCGCTGACACTGGATCTCGGTTCTGCCCGAACCTTTAACGTGATCAACGTCCAGGAGGACATGGCCGTCGGCATGCGCACGCAGTCGTTCGCGGTCGACCGCTGGAACGGCGCCACGTGGGTGCAGGTCGCCACGGACACCACGGTCGGCTACAAGAAGCTGGTGCGGCTCCCGGCGCCGGTGACCACCTCACGGGTGCGGCTGCGGATCACCGGTTCCCGCGCGGCCCCGGCGATCGCCACCTTCAGCCTGCACCAGCGAGCCGGTTCCCCGGTGCGGTCCGGTCCGGTGGCTTCCGGTCTGGCGGGGAAGTGCCTGGACGTCAACGGCGGCAGCAACGCCGACGGCACCCGCGTGCAGATCTGGGACTGCAACGACACCGCCGCCCAGAACTGGACCGTCGCGCCGGACGGCACGCTGCAGGCGTTCGGCAAGTGCCTGGACATCTACGGCGGTGGGTCGGCCAACGGGTCCGTGGTGCAGCTCTACACGTGCAACGGGCTCGCCCACCAGAAGTGGTCGGCGTCCGGTGGGGCGCTGGTCAACCCGCAGTCGGGCCGTTGTCTCGACGTGCCCGGCTTCAACACCACCAACGGTACCCAACTGATCATCTGGGACTGCAACGGCGGCGCCAACCAGCGCTGGACCCTCCCGTAGTGCCGTTAAGGCCACCTTTGCTGCGTCAGACGCAGCAAAGGTGGCCTTAACGGTGGTACCGATCAGCTGAGGGAGATCCGGTCCAGGTCCGGCGCTCCCGACTCGTCGTTGAAGAACTTGATCGTGTTGGCGCCCGCGTTCAACGTCACCGGAATCGTCGTGGTGTAGGGCGTGTTGTTGCCCTGACCGTTGGTCTTCACCTCGACGGGTGCGCCGCCGTTGACCGACACGAAGTACGACCGCGGCCCGTTGACCGTGTACACGATGTCCATCGAGTACTGACCGGCCGACGGCACGGTCACGTTCTCGAACAGCACGAACTGGTCCGGCGCGCCACCGATGTTGCGCACCTTCTCGGCGCCCGAGCACTGGCCGCAGCCGGTCAGACCGGAGTTGCCGATCTTGTTGACCGAATCCTCGGCCTCACGCCGGAACACGACGTTCGCCGGCCTCGTCTGGATCGGCACGTTCGAGACCGCCTGCTTGGCCCGGCCCAGGATCTTGAACGACGCCGTCACCGGCGACACCACAGAGCCGACGTCCGCGCCGGCGGGCGAGGTCAGCGTCCACGACCCGCTCAGCTCCTGCCCCAGCCGCATGGACGCGGCCGTCGCCGGTGCACCGGACACCGTCCACCCGGCGGGCACCGACGGAACGAGGGACACCTGGTCGATCTGGTCGTCGACGTCGAGCCGCAGCTTCGCGGTGACCTTGACCGACTGCTGCCCAGGCCCGACCCATTGCACGCCATGGGGCTGGACGGTCAGCGTGGTCTTCGGCGTGTAGGACTCCGGCGGCAGCGGCGCCACCGCGATCCGGTCCAAGGACACCCGCCCCGACACCTTCACCGTGTTGGCGCCCGCCTTCAACGGCACCACGACCGCGCTGCCCAACGTGACTTCACTAGCAGCGGAACCGTTGACGCTCAACGACGCGGTGCCGGAACCGTCCAGCTCGAGCCGGTAGTCGCCGTCCGCGGCGACCGTGACGTCCTTGAACGTCACCGCACCCTGCCCGGTCACCTCGAAACCGCCGGAGCAGGCGTCACACCACTCGCGGTGCACCCACCCGGACAACGCCGCGTGCTCGGCCTCCAGCGGCAGCGACGTGCCATACGAGCGCTGGTAGCCGTGCGCCACCTTGATCTCGTCGATCGCCAGCTGCCCGGAGAACCGTGGCGCCTGCGGCCCGGCCCACGTGTTGAGCACCTCGAGCTTGAGGTACCGGGCGTGCACGCCGACCTCGATGAACTGCGTGCCGCGGTTGCTCGGCATCGCACCACTGCGTACGAGGTCCCACCGTCGCCCGTCGTTGGACGAGTAGACCTTGTAGTCCTTGATGCGCGCGGAGTCCTCGGGCCGCCCGAACGACACGCGCGCGTGCGTCGGCGACTGCTCCCGCTGGTTCACGGCGAGGTAGGAGGCCTCCCGCCGGCGGCCGAGGTCCAGCGTGATCGACACCGGCTGCTTTCCGTTGGCGTCCCAGTACTTCTCGAAGCTGCCGTCGGTCAGGTTCGACGCGGGGAAGCCGTCCTTCGAAGACGAGGCCGTGGCGCGAACGTCGTCGTAGTAGAACTGCTGGCCGAGAGTGTCCACTTGGAACACCGTGTCGTACTGGTCCCAGTTCTTGATCCCGAGAATGGTCAGGTATCCGCCGGACTGGGTGAACTTCAACCGTTCACCGGTCCGCACGTCGGTGACCCGGTACGCGCGATACCCGTTGTCCCGCAACCGGACCTGGTCCGTGCGCGGCCGCGTCACGACGTGCACGTACTGCCGCTTCGCGCCGGGCTCGACGGTGATCACGCCGTGGGCGCCGTCGTTCCAGAAGCCGGGCTGCATGCCGCCGTACATGTAGCCGCCGCCCTCGGTGCCGTACAACGACTTGCGGATCGGCGCCAGCCAGCCCGCCATGAAGTTGTTGAACTCCTCCTGCTGCGCGGGCATCTTGCCGTTCACCATGGGCGTCTCGGCCATCAGCGACTTCATCGACGAGCCCGCGTTGGTGATGTACCGGCCGACGTTGAGCCGCGTGTCGACCTGGTGGTTGCCGCCGTCGTACCACCAGTCGCCCGTGTTGGGCAGCTTGTAGCACGCCTCGGTCAGCCGCGGCATCGGCGTGAACGCGGCCTGCGGGTAGTCGTAGTTCGGCGTCATGCCGGTCTTCTGCTCGTTGCTGACCGTGTCCATGATCGGCGTGTCCTCGTTGTTGTTGCTCAACAACCACGTGGGCCGCTTCTCGCGGATCTGTTCGTAGAGCCGGTTCTTCTCCCAGTACTCGTTGTCGTTGTCGATCCAGAACCCGGCCAGGTCCGCGTACTTGTCCATCACCTCGAAGAACAGGTCGTAGCTGTACTGCCCGAACCCGTCGCGTGTGGTGAGGTCGACCTGCTTGCCTTTGTACGCGGAGTACGCGGCCGAGTCGAGCATCTCGACGCCCTGCTCGGCGTGCCACTGCGGGTCGTCGGTCATGTAGAGGATGACGTTGACGCCCTTGGCCTTGCCCGCCTTCACCAGCTCGCCGAGCAGGTCGCGCTGCGTGGCGCAGCTGCCGGGGATCTTCGACGGCCACGGCCGCGCGTACCCCAGCCGGCTGTGGAACGTGGCGAGCACGAGGTAGGACGCGCCGAGCTTGCGCGTCTCGTCCACCCAGTAGTCCGGATTCCACCCGCCGCCCGTCACGTCGCGTTCCCACTCGGCGCAGTTCAGGTGCTTGGGCGCGGTGAACATGCCCCAGTGCAGGAACAGCCCGGCCGTCGACGCGCGCATCCACGCCTGCCGGGGATGCTGCACCTCCGCCTGCACGGGTGGGCTGACCAGACTGACCATCAGCGCGATGACGATCGCAATGCAGAGTCTCAGTCGCATGACCGGTCGCTCTCTTCGTCGGGGGCGGCGGCGGAGAGATCCGATGATTACAACCGGACTTGCGCAGGTCAAGACTGATTTGGAAGCAATCAGTCGGGACTCATCGGAGGACTCAGACGGCCAGAACGCGCCGGTAAGTGGGGGTGACCGGCTCGTCGTCGGGGTGCCGCACGGGGGTGCCCTCGGTCTCGACCCACGAGTGGAACGTGACCGGGTCGCTGGAGTGCCCGAAACACCAGTCGAGCGCACGTCCCTCGACGGCGGCGACCAGCACCGCGGTGAGCGAGAGCTCCATGCACGCCACGCGACCGGGAAACCCGCGGCTCACCGCGTGTACCGCGTCGAGCACGGCGATACCCTCGGCGACGGAGGCGGGCCGGACCACCTTGCGGGCCTTCAGCCGCCGGACCAGCGCGATCGGCACCCGCAACGGCAGTCGCAGCAGCACCACAGCGGCGAACAGGCACAACATCGTGACCACCCGGCTGCGCCAGGTGATCGCCGGCGACGCGGATTCGGTCAGCGCGATCGGTACCCCACCGGCGTGCCGGGCCAGCCGCAGCAGATCACGCTCCACGAGCGCGGTGACCAGACGGTCGACGTCCGCGCGGATCTCGCCGGCGAGGACGGACGGAAACCTCTCTTCGAGCGCCGACAGCGCGCATTCCAGGTCGCCGGTGCGCCTGAGCTCCTCGAAGGCGACGCCACCCGTGCGGTTGAGCACGTGCCATCGTCCGGTGTGGGTGTTGAGAACGACCATGCCCCCGTGCTCGTCGAGCGTCACGTGCACGGTCGGCGGAACCACGAAGTCACGCACGCCCCATCACCTCGCGCAGCCACAGTTCGATGGCGAGCACCTGGTTCAGCGACGCCCACGGCGTCTCTATCCCGCGTGCCGCCAGGGTCAACGCCTCCCGGACGCGCCTCGGCTCGATCAGGCCAAGTTCGGCACTCACGGGGTTCTCCATCAGTTTCCTCAGCGCGGGCATGTTCCGCCGGACGCCCAGATGCGCGGCGCCGGTGTAATCACCCTTCGTGCGCCTGGACAACACCACCTCGGGCACCAGACCCGACAAGGCCTTGCGCAGCAACGGCTTGGGACCGGCCGGATCGCACCGGCGCCACGCCGCCAGACTCAGACAGGTCCGGACGACCCGCGCGTCGAGGAAGGGCGCGTGCACGGTCACGCCGTGCCGTGCCCCGGTCTCGCGCACCGCCTGCTGGGTTCCGCCCGCCGACTTCAGCTGGGACATCGTCGCCCGGTCACCCGCGTCCATGCCGTCGTCCGCTTCACCGGCCAGAACGACCAGGTGCTCGGCGAGCGCCTCCCGTGCCGGTGGCGCGAGCCAGTCGCACATCGGGCCGCCCCAGGGCGTGATGTTGTGTTCCTCCCACGACCGGGCGAACGCACCGTGTCCGAGCTGCCGGGCGAGCATCAGGAGGCTTCGTCTCCGGCTCGTGCTCGCGAGCCGTACCGATCTCGTGAACAGCGAGAGCGGTGATCGGTGCCGCAGCCGTCCCCACGCCGTGCAGTGCCGCCACAACGTGGTCAGCTCACCCCGTCGCGCGAGGTCGATGAAGTAGCCCAGCGGTGCCCCGAGCACGAGGTCGCCACCCTCACCGACGAAGTGCGTGTCGCACCCCAACGAGGCCACTGTGGACGTTTGCAGACCGGTCGGTCCCATCGCGAGCCGGCTCGAGTGCGGCTGATCGGCACCGGAAAGCCAGTCGCGGTAAGGAAGATGCTCCGGTCCGCCGGTGACCACGTGGTGCCGCAGTCGCGCGTCGAGCGTCGCGTAACGCTGGGCGTGCCGCAGGTCGTCGTCGACGGGCGCGTCCGCCTGCGCGAAGGTGACCACGGGCAGTGGGTCCGCGTGCCGGGTCGCCAGGAAGGCGAGTGAGGTGGAATCGAGGCCGCCGCTGAAGTCCGACGACAGGGCCGCGCTCGTGGTGGATCGTGCCTCGATTGCCGTGACCAGGCATTCCCTCAGCTCGTCCGCGCACTCGCCGAGCGTTTTCCCGGCGTCGGCCGCCAGCGATGTCACGGTGAGGCGCGTTGTCCCGTGGGCTCCCATGCGCAGTGCCGACCCTGGTTCGAGCTGGTGTACACCGCTGAACGCGGTCCGGTCGACGAACAACGCGACGACCTGGGCCGCCAGCGCGACGAGATCGGGCTCGGCGGCTGTTCGTCCCGCCACGGCACGGGCTTCGGAGCCGAACACGACATGCTGCCCTGTCGCCGACACGAACAGCGGGAACTGGGCGGCGGCATCCGCCACGAGCGTCACTTCGCCGGTCTCGTCGACCAGCACCGCGGAATACGCGCCGGGAAAGGACATCAGCCGTCCGAGGTCGCCCTCCGCGCGACGCACCTGCTCATCGGTCGCCAGACACTGTCCGATCAGGACAGTGGTGTGGCCCGGTCGTTCGACGCGGCGACTCCCGTCACCCGCGGACCACCAGGTGCTCTCCCGGTGTCCCCGCGGACCGGGCGTAGTTCCACCGATCAGCCGTGGCCCCGTCCGTTCGCGTCGTTGCTCCCGCTGCTGTTGCCATGAGTCACCGCGGACACTTTTCCGGCGTCGAACACGGCCGGTGGCTCGTAGTCAACAATTTGTGGTACGCCTTCGACGGCCTCTCGGAAACCTTCATCGTCCCTGGTTGTGGCCATTCGCCCCCCTTATGGCAATTCGGAGAGTCTTGGTCAGGTGACTCTAGGTGCACAAGCCTAAGGGGCGGTCGCCAGGATCTGTAAGGGACCGAGTGGGGGACGGGGCTCGCCATTTTGCGGAACGGGAGAAGGTAGCTCACCATAAGCGGGCCTTCGAATTCGGGATTGAGAAGGGATGGAAGCCTGCCATGTGTCATGATCTTGACACCCGTGTTGCTTCAACTTGAAGCCAAGTTCTACACTGGATGGGGTGCTGATGACTTCACAGGGCGGCAAGGTGCATGACGCGCGCGAGTTGCTGAGCACGAGATCGGACTCGATCCGTGAGGGCAACAAGCGCAAGGTCATCCGTGCTGTCATGGCCCAGCCCGCGACCCAGGTGCAGATCGCCCGGCGCACGGAGCTGTCGCAGGGCACCGTGTCCGGCGTCGTGCAGGAGCTCGAAGAGCAGCGCGTGTTCCGGGTCGACGGCGGGGAGGGCGAGCGGGGCAAACGCATCCGCATCGGGTCCGTCCGAGGCGTGGCCGTCGGCGTGGAGGTCGGGCACGACCGGCTCACCGTGGCGGTCCGGCGGGTCGACTCCGAGGACATGGTGCACAGTGTCGTGAACTTCGGCGCTGCTCAGGGGCTCGACACCTGGCTTCGCGAATGCGTGAGCATGATCAAGGACCTGGTCGCCCAGACCGGCCTCGGTGACGAGCACATCGTGTCGATCGGGCTCGGCATCCCAGCCGCGATCGACCCGCGCAACGCGGAGATCTCCCAGGTGGCGTCCTCGCAGGACTGGGACCTCAAGGGGCACCCCAAAGAGTGGTTCGCGCACGAGTTCCCCCGTGTGCCGGTGATCCCGGACAACGAGTGCAACTTCGCCGCCTACGGTGAGCACCTCTACGGCCTGGGGCGCGACGTGGAGGTGCTGCTCTTCGTCAAGTCGTCCGCGGGCATCGGCGCGGGGCTCATCATCGGCGACTACATCATCCGCGGCCGGCACGGCCTCGCCGGCGAGATCGGCCACCTCACCATGGACCCGCTGGGCGTCGTCTGCCGCTGCGGCAGCCGGGGCTGTCTGGAGACGCTCGTCGGCGGGGCGCGGCTCGTCGAGCAGGTCCGGCTGGCCTACGCCGGGTACCGCGTCGACCTGCCGAGCAGCCTGGAGAACCTGATCGAGCGGGCCAAGACCGGCGACCGCGTGTGCCGCCGGATCGTCGAGGACGCCGCGCGCAACATCGGCCTCGCGCTGGCCAGGGTGTCCAATATCGTGAACCCGGAGCTCATCGTGGTCGGTGGTGAGCTGGGGCGCGCCGGTGATCTCGTCATCGGTCCCGCGACGCAGACCTTCCAGCAGAACGCGCTCGAGGGCATGTTCAGCCATCCGGCCCCGACGACGATCAAGCAGTCCGACCTGGGCATGCTGGCCGGCGTCCAGGGCGCTCTCGGTTATGCGCTCATGGTGGACTTCAAGCCGAGCTGAGAAACCCGCAAGCTGAACTTCCACTGGCTTCGAATTGAAGTACGCTGTTCGTGGGCTCAGGAATCGCGACCCACGAAGGCGGGCTGACACGATGCTGTGGACAACCAGATCCAGAACACGGTCATGTCGGCTCGGCAACGGGGTCGCGCGGGAGCTCACACCGGCATCGCGAGGCCTCGTTCACCGGTCACCGGCCGCGTTGAGCGGCCGGATAGCTCGCGCGACCGGTGAACGCCTTGGCCCCTGAGCGGCCCGATCTCGGGCCGGCCGCGGAGGATGCGCACCGCTGGGAAACCCGCGGCGGTGCGTTGGTGATCTTCTGTCTCGTTCGGACCCTCGTCTCCGCCATCAGGCTCGAGGAAGCGCTGCGGATCTTCGACGGCGACTCCGGCGTGAAGCTCGTGTGGGTCTACTGCAACGGCTCGCGCCTCTCGCATGGGGTCAGGGAATGGTTCATCAGTAAGAAGATCAGCATGATCACGCTGGATCAGGCGAAACAGGGCTACTGCGACCTGGTCATCACCACCAGCGAGCGGGTCGACCTGGCGGCCTTCAGGTCGAAGCCCGTCATCGTCGTGCCGCACGGCCTCGGCTTCCACAAGTACGTGCCGGACGCGGAGACCGGAGAACCGAGGTTGTCCGGCCTGGTGTGCCCGTACGTGCTGCGCCTGGGGCACGTCACGCAGGGGCTGACCCATCCGGATCAGGAGCGACAGCTCGCGGAGATCACCGAGGAGATCGTCGGCAAGACCGCGCTTGTCGGTGACAGCAGCTTCGACCTGCTGCTCGACAGCCGGGGTGAACGCCCGGCCTATCGGGCGGCGCTGCGCGTCTCCGATCACCAGCGCTTGATCGCGATCGGCTCGACGTGGAGTAAGAAGTCGTTGTTCGGCAAGCAGTTCGAATTGATCGGTCGGTTGCTTGGAGAACTGCCCTGTGAGTTGTATCGACTGGCCATTTTCTTGCACCCCGGTGTGTGGTCTTGGGAAGGCGAGGACAACATTCGCCGGTGGCTGAAGCCGCACCTGGAGTCCGGCCTCATGCTGATCGGGCCGGCCGAGGGCTGGCACGGCGCCGTGATCGCCTCCGACCTGTTCATCGGCGACAACGGATCCACGAGCCTGTACGCCGCGATGCTCGACAAGCCGCTGCTGCTGGCCGGGTTCAGCGACCAGGTCGTGCCCGGCACCGTGATGGCCGAGTTGGGCCGCACTGCCCGCCACATCGACCCGGCGGGCGACCTGCGGCGGCAGATCGAGGACGAGATCGCCGGGCACGACCACACCAGGGCGGCCGCCCTGGTCGAGCGGATGATCGCGCGGCCCGGTCAGGCCGCTCCGCTGTTGCGCGCGTTGTGCTACGAGAAGGCGGGGCGGCCCGTTCCGGACAGCGAACTGTCCGTTCACGCCGCCCCGGTCCCTGCCCCGGACAGCGGTAGGGTGCACTCGCTGCGCGCGTACGGCGAAGTCGTCGGCGACCGTGAGGTCCGGGTGGACACCTACCCCGATGCCTTTCGCGACAAGAACCGGCACCCTGGCGGCCGGCTCGTCGTCGAGCTCGGTGAACGCCACCTCACGCAGTACCACAACGCCGCCGTGTTGGTGGATCCCGCGTCCGTTGCGGACAGCGCGACGGCCGACCGCCTGCGGTTCCTGGCTACCGAGAAGTCCCCCAACAGCCGCATCATCGCGGTCGCGTGCGAGGGCGGCTGCGAGATCCTCGTGCGCGGCGGCGAGCGGTTCCGCGTGACGAGCGACCTGCCGGTCGCCGTGTCGGCCTTCGCCTGCTACCTGCTGCTCGTCGCCGAAAAAGAGCTGACCGGCCGGATCGCCGTGCACACGAGCGCCGCGGACGCCGTCATGACGGTCCGGCGCAGCTCCGCGCTGGTCTGAGCTAGTGGCGTGACTCGCAACGTTGGCGGTGAATTCACGCTCAGCGGGACGCCTCGCGGCACCGGCCCCACGCCCACAGCCAACCAGGATGAGGACGCGGGGCCGGCACCACGATGCGTCCATCTGACCGCGAATTCCCACGGCAACGTTGCGAGCCACGCCACTAGGCGTCCAGCCGCTGCAGGTGGGCCACTAGGCCCTCGACGTCCGGGGCACCGCTGGCCCGGCGGATGTCCAGCACCCGCACCAGGTTCTCGCGCGCCGAGTCCAGGTCACCCTCGTGCTCGGCGACTGTGGCGAGCGCTTCCCTGGCCTCGGCCTCGTAATAGGACGCTTTCGACTTGGTGAAAACCCGGACCGCCCGTTCCAGCTCGCGTCTTGCCGCCTCCGCGTCACCGTGGCGGAAATGCGCCACCCCGAGGCTGATCGACCCGCGACCGGCCATGCGCTCGTCATTCACCGCGAGCAACAGCCGCTGGGCGCGTTGGAGGATTTCCAATGCCTCCCGCTGATCGCCGTGCGAGCTGATCGCGCAGCCCAGGAAGTACGTGGCCAAAGCCACGCCTCTTTCCTCACCCGCCTCGATGTTGCGTTCTATCGCCTGTTGATAGGCCTCTCGGGAACCACCCGGATCGACGCGGTCCCGAAATCGGCCGATGAACTCCCACACCGACGCGATCAGCACCGGATCGCCCGACTGCTCGGCGAGCACCAGGGCCCGATCCAGGTTCTCGCGGGCCCGGTCGAGCTCACCCAGTTCGGTGTAGGCACGGGACACCACGCTGCGCAGGCGCGCCTCGGCCGCCGCGTTGCCCACCCGTGCCGCCGAATCCGCGCCGACCTCGGCCGCCTCGATCCAGTCGTCGAGGAACCGGCGGTTGAGGTACAACGCGAGCATCGCCTCGGACAGCCGCCACACCGCGTCGTCCCAGCCACGGCCGGCCATCGCGGTGAGCACCTCCAGCAGGTTGCCGCGTTCCTCGCTCAGCCAGTCCAGCGCGGCGGCCCGGCCGTGCTCACCGGTGAACGGATCCGGTTGGCCCGCAAGGAGAGGTGCCGGATCTGCGATGCGCATGCGCCGGCCCATCACCGCGCGGTCGGCGAGCGCGGTCTTGCGCAGATAATGGTCGCGGATCCGCTCCAGCGCCGATTCCTGCTCCGCGGCGGGGTCTTCCACCTCCGCCCGATGCCGGGCGTGCAGCCGCACCAGATCGTGGAAGGCGAAACCGTTGCCGGGCAACTCTTCCACGAGCGAGGCGTCGACGAGCGACTCGAGCAGCCGCGCGGCCTCCGGCCGCGGGCGGTCGAGCACCACCGCGGCGATCTCGGCGTGAATCGTGCGCACCGGCGCCATCCCGAGGCGGCGGTACAGCTCGGCGGCTCCCGGCGGGAGATTGCGGTAGGCGTTGTCGAACACCGCGGACACCAGTGGTTCACCTCGCAGTGAGAAGGCGGCGAGCCGCGTGCGTTCGTCCACGAGCTCGTCGGCCAGCCGGGCGATCGACAACTGCGGTCGTGACATCAGCCGCGCGGCGACGACGCGCAACGCCACCGGCAGCCCCGCGCACAACGCCACGAGCTTCGCCGCCGTCTGCGCCTCGGCCAGCACCCTGGCGGGCCCGCAGAGCTCCCGCAGCAGCGACAGGCCGCTCGCGTCGTCGAGCGGTTCGAGCGTGAACAGGTGCGCGCCGTCGAGCGCGAGCTCGGCCAGCCGGTCGGTGCTCGTGACCAGTACGACGCTGCCATTCGAGTTGGGTACGAATGGCGGTACCTGTGCGGGTTCGGTGACGTCGTCGAGCACGACCAGAATGGGAGTGCCCGCGGTCCTGGTCCGGAACAGATTCGCCCGCGCGGACAACGTGGCGGGAATGTGCTCCTGCTGCACGCCCAGCGCGCTCAGGCATTCGGCGAGCGCGTCGTTGACCGGTGTGCCGGAGACGGTACGAATGGCGGCGTAGTCGACATACAGCTGACCGCCGGGAAAGTGATCGGCCGCCCGGTTCGCCCACTGCCGCACGACCGCGGACTTGCCGACACCGGCGAGACCGCTGATCACCGCGATCTGCCTTGGTGTGGCTGAACTTCCGAGCAATGTGCTGTCCAAACAGGACAACATCGACTCACGATCGACGAAACCGCGGGGAGCCGGTGGAACCTGCTGGGGGAGACCGTCCGGAGTGAACCGGCCGTGCACCACCACATCGCCCGCGATCGTGCCGATCTGCAGTGCGGGACCTGAGCTGTTGTGCACGGTGTTCTGAACAGAAGACTGCATGCTTCGTCCGTCGGGGTTCGCTTCGCCCATGGCAGCTCCAGGACTCGGCCATCGCAGCCACGCCACATTACCAAGAACCATCCAAGACATCGCCGGGATCGCGTAACTCGACCCGGTTCGTCGTATCACCAGTTTGGGGCAATACGTGCATTGGGAATGGGTCGTCAGGAATTCACGACGTGTCCCGGCCACGCGCGGATCTTGTCCGGCACGAGGTCCCCGCATGATCGTCATGCTCCGGCCGGCGGTGCGCGGCGTACGGAAGTGTGTCGAAGAAATCGCTCCCATGATTTCGGTGATGTGAACAACCGCTGGCCAACCGCGGCTTCGGCAATTTGCAGGGAACGCGGCGACACTGTCACGCTCGGAGCTACCGGCGAGTTGACCCACAGCGGTGCCGGCCATCCGATCCGGTGATCGGGTGGCTGTCGCGCCGCGTGGTGAGACGATCTTTGGCTATGGTCACCTGAGTGGTGATCTTGAGGCGTGCCTGGGCGGCGCTCGCGGTCGCGAGTGTGCTGGCTTTCCCGGCGCCCGCGTCGGTGGTGGGGCTGGCGAGCTTGCACACCGCGGAGCGGGTGTCGGTCATCGACGGACCCGTTGTGGTGCAACAACCTCCGTGGCGTGAGCTGGTTCCGGCGGCCGCCGCCGTACCCGTCTCCGCGGTCGTGACCGGCGGCATCCCGCAGACCGCGCTGCAGGCCTACCGCGACGCCTCGGGCAAGGCCTGTCTGATCAACTGGTCGGTGCTCGCCGCCATCGGCCGCGTCGAGTCCAACCACGGCCGCTTCGGCGGCGCCCGCCTGCACACCGACGGCAGCACGCAGCCCGTCATCCGCGGCATCCAGCTCGACGGCCGGCCTGGCGTCGCCACCATTCGCGACAGCGACGGCGGCACGCTCGACGGCGACCCTGTGTTCGACCGGGCCGTCGGCCCCATGCAGTTCATCCCGTCCACCTGGCGCCGCTGGGGCGCCGACGGCAACGGCGACCGCAAAACCGACCCCGACAACATCTTCGACGCCGCGCTCGCCTCGGCCCGCTACCTCTGTGCGGGCGGCGACCTGCGTGACGACGCCGCCGCCGCGCGGGCCGTGCACCGCTACAACCACTCCGACGAGTACGTCCGGCTGGTCATGGCGATCGCGACCGCGTACCGCACCGGAACCGTGCCCGTGCTGCCGGACGCGAAACCGACCTCGGCTCCACCGTCCACTGTGGCCGCTCAGGCCGGGGTGACGTCCAGCGCTCCGCCGCCTTCCGCCGGTCCGTCTTCCTCTGGAGCGACTTCCTCGAAGCCGTCTTCGTCCGCGAAGCCGCGGCCGACGTGGACGATGCCGACCATGCCCACGATGCCGCAGCGCGTGCCGCGGCCGAGCGTCACCTCCACGACGCCGCCGCAGTCAGGGTGAGCGACTAACCGAGACGGTTTCGGACGGCGGCCGACACCTCGGCGGCCGCGTCCCGCAGCGCCTCCACGAACTCGCCGGACACACCCGCGGCCCGGACCACGACAGCCGTCCGGCGCACGGCCTCCGGGTGGTCGATGCGGGCGACGGCGATCCCCGGCGGTAGCACGGGCACGGCGAGACCCGGCACGACGGTGACGCCCAGACCCGCGGCGACCAGGCCGAGCTTGGCGAACCAGTCGCGAGCGACGAAGGCGACCGTGGCGTCGGGCGCCCACGCGCCGAGGAGCGTCGTCCCCGGCGTGGTGCTGCCGACTATCCAGCGTTCGTCGCGCAGCATCCGGGGTGTGACCGACCTGCGTCCCGCGAGTGGGTGGCCGGGTGCCATGGCGACGAGCAGCGGGTCGTCGAGCAGCGGGACGCCGTCCCCGGTCACCACGGCGAGATCCAGCCGCCCGCCGGCGACGGCCTTGGTCAGGCCCGGCGAGAGGCCCTCGCGCAGCTTCACGTCGCCGGGATAGGCGGCGATCGCCCGCGGCACCAGAGCCGCCATGGCGGTCGAGAAAGCGCCGACCCGCAGGACGGGTGCGGGGTGCGTCAGGTCCTGCAGGGACTGACGTGCCGCGTCGAGCTCGCCCAGCACGGCGTCCGCGTGGCGCAGCACGATCCGGCCCGCCTCGGTGGGGCGGACACCACGCGCCTCGCGGTCGAACAGGGGCCGGCCCGCCGCCTGTTCCATCAGGGCGATCTGGCGGGAGATCGCGGACTGGGTGTAGCCGAGCCGGTCGGCCGCCGCGGAGAACGAGCCGTGCCGGGCGGCCTCGCGGACCACCCGCAGACCGGCGACGGTGAAGTCACTCATGCGTAAAGGAGATACCACACATGCGAGACCGTCGTTTGTCGCATGACTGGCTGCGGCATAGCTTCGAAGTCATGGACAACGAGAAGCTGCTGCGCGGGATCTTCGACCAGATGGCCCTAGGCAACGTGCGGGCGTTGGGCGACGCGATGGCCGAGGACTTCCGGTGGGTGTTCCCCGGCGACTGGTCGTGGTCGGGCAGCTGGGAGCCGAAAAGCGTTGTGGTGCGGGAACTTCTGCGGCCGTTGATGGCGCAGTTCGAGCATTACCGCAGTGAGGCCGAACTGATCATCGCGGACGGCGACCGCGTGGTCGTCCAAGCGAAAGCCCACGCCACCACGAAGAAGGGCCACAGCTACAACCAGACGTACTGCTTCATCTTCACGGTCGAGAACGGCCTGTTGAAAGAATTGATCGAACACTGCGACACGGCGCTGGTGGAACGCGTGCTCGATCACCCGGCGAGCACGGCGTCGATCATCTGACGCGCGATCCCGGCCAGTACCGGGTTGGTCGTGGCGTAGTAGGGCAGCGCGATCAGCCCGATCGAGAGGGCCCAGCCGCGCCCGCGTTCCCACGTCGCGTCGTCGACGTCCAGCGACGAACGGAAAACCGGGCGCGCCTCGACGGACAGGAGTCCCCAGGCGGGCAGCAGGTCGACCGCCGGATCGCCGACGGCGACGCAGCCCCAGTCGATGACCGCGCTGAGCCTTCCCTCGTGCACCAACAGGTTCGCCGCGTGCAGGTCACCGTGCAGCCACACCGGCGGGCGGTCCCACTCGGGGGCCGCGAGCGATCGCTGCCAGGCCGACCACGCCGCCGCGGTGTCGATCACCCCGTCCGGCTGGGCCAGCGCGGCGCGGACGTAGGGGGCGCGCGGC
The DNA here is from genome assembly GCF_030269605.1 of Lentzea sp. NBRC 105346. GTDB lineage: Bacteria > Actinomycetota > Actinomycetes > Mycobacteriales > Pseudonocardiaceae > Lentzea. The sequence continues at coordinate 367,189 of NZ_BSTQ01000002.1, read as the reverse complement.
GCCAGCGGGCCACCCCGCCCGTTGACGGCAGGGCCATCGGCGGTGTCGATTCGCTGCAGTGCCAGCACGAACTCGGCCAGGGTGTGCGGGTCGGCGGATGCGGTGGTCGCGTTCGTGCCGGGCAGCCACGGGTAGACCGACCACGTGAACGGGTAGCCCAGTGCGGGCTCGCCCAGTGCGAGCGGCACGGGAACGGCCAGCGGGACGTGCGGGGCGATCCGCGGCAGTAGCGCGAGGTCGCGTTTCGCCTGCCCGGCTCCGGTGGCGACGAACGGCATGCGCACCACCAGGTCGTCGCCCAGGCGGTAGAGCGCGTGTTCCGTGCCCCCGGCCGCGACGCGCGAGATCGGCAGGCCGGTCCACTGTGGATACTGCGAGTCGATCAGTTCGCGTACCAGGGAGACCGAGGTGTCGACCTCGTCGGCGTGCATCTTCATGATCAGCTGTCCCCGAACTCGATGGTGCCGTCCCGCCGCCCGTGCTCCGCCAGCCGGTGCAGGACCAGCCGGGCCACCACGAGCCACAGCACGCCAGTCAACAGTGCGGCGACGCAGCCGCCAACCGGGTTTCCGCCGTCGGCGAGTGCGCGCACGGCGCGCAGGCCGTGCGTGGTCGGCAGCAGGGTGACGACCTGGCCGACCCAGCCCGGCCAGTACGACACGGGCACCACGGCGCCGCAGAACGCGGTCATCAGCGCGCCGAGGACGTTGGCGACGATGTTGCGGATGTCCATGGCGTTCAACACGAACGCGCCGGCCACGAGCGCGAAGCAGTACGTGGTGACCGCCGTGACCACCAGCACGGGGACCAGCGCGAGCGCGGTTCCCCACGTCCAGTGCACGCCGAAGAACGGCCCCACCACGAGCAGGCACACCGACGACGTCGCGACCGAGCTGGGCACCCACTGGATGCTGCGCCCGGCGAACACCGCGAGCAGGTCACCGGGCGACGCGACGAGCAGCGGCAACGTGCCCGCGCGGCGTTCCCACGTGCTGGAGGCGCAGGTGAACAGCACCTCGGCGACGATCGCCATCACCGTGGCGCCGATCAGCAGGAACCGCTGCTTGTCCGGCGAGCCGAGCAGCGTGCCGATGAGGGTGAAGAACAGGACCTGCGCGATGATCCTGCTGAGCCACGCGAACGTCCAGGTGCGCCACGTGTAGGTGGCGGCGAAGTCGGCCGCGGCGTTGACCGTCGAAGCGGCGAAGACTCGAATCCAGTGCATCGCGGCCTCAGGCGTAGGTGAGGGTGCCGAGCGAGCGAACCCGCTTCAGCACGGCGGACAACAGGTACGCGCCCAGCCCGGCACCGACCGCCGCCAGCCCGAGCAACGCGGTCAACCTGCCCGCGAAGTCCTGGACCGGCGCCGTTTTCAGGGCGTCGCGCAACAGATCCGAGCTCCACGACAGGAACACGACGTTCGTGAGCGGCCGCACCCAGTCCGGCAGCATCGCGACCGGCACCAGCACGCCGCCCAGCACGAAGAACGGGAAGCCCAGCGCGTTCTGGAAGATCCGCGCCGACCGCGCGAGCACGAACACCGACGCCATCACGCCCGCCCAGCAGGCCATCGCGAGCGCGGTGCCGAGCATCGAGATCACGAAGATCGCGGGATGCGGTATCGGCACGCGCAGACCGAACAGCACTGCCACCAGCCACGACTCGGCGAACGCGAACAGGCTGGCCGTCGTGACGACCACCACCCGCCCGGTCAGCAGCGGCAGCATCCGCGCGGGCACCGCGACGAGCGCCTCGAGCGTGCCGCCGAACCGCTCGGCGTCGATGAGCTCGCCGCACGTGATCAGTGCGATCGCCCACAAGGCCATCAGCCCCGGCGCGAGCACCGCGTGCCCGACCAGGTCCGGCCGATCGGCGTGCCGCACGATCGCCAGGAACACCGCCGTGTTGACCGGCGCGACGAACAACGCCATGAGATCGGCGGGGGAGCGGCGCAGGACGAGCAGCTGGTACCAGCAACCGGTCAGCACCGTCCTCACTTGCGCACCGCCATCCCGTTGTGGCCGAACACGTGCAGGTAGACCTCTTCGAGTGACGGCTTCGACGTGGTCACCGACGTGACGCCCTCGTCGACCAGCGCGCGGACCAGCTGGGCCGCGACGCCTTCCTGGGTCGTCTCGAAGCGGACTCGTCCGTCCTCGGTGGACACGCTGCCGACTCCGGGCAGTTCCCGAAGCCTGGCAACGACTTCCGCCGGCGCCGCGGGCACGTCGACCCGTTCGAACCGGGTGATCCACTCGGACAGGGCCGCGGGCGGCTCGGTGGCGAGGATGCGTCCGGCGTCGATGAGCGACACGCGGTCGCACACCTGCTCGGCCTCGACCATGTCGTGCGTGGTGATCAGCACGGTCCGGTTCTCCGCCCGCAGCTCACCGACGAGCGAGCGGAAGTCCTTGGCGGCCACGGGATCCATGCCTGTCGTCGGCTCGTCGAGCAACAGCACCGCGGGGTCACCGACCAGGCCGCGCGCGAGGTGCACGCGCTGCTTCATGCCGCGCGAGAAGCCTTCGACGCGGTCGTCCGCACGGCCGGTCAGCCCGACGCGCTCCAGCAGCGTGTCCACGCGAGTGCGCAAAGCCTTGCCGTGCAACCCGTGCAGCGCACCCCAGAACTTCAGGTTCTGCCGCGCCGTCAGCCGTCCGTAGAGCCCGCGCTCGCCGCCGAACACGATGCCCATCGACTCCCGCACGCGCGACGTCTGGCCCACGACGTCGAACCCGAGCACCTTCGCCGTGCCGGACGTCGGCAGCAGCACGGTCGACAGGATCTTGCAGAGTGTCGTCTTGCCCGCGCCGTTCGGGCCGAGCAGCCCGTGCACCTCGCCCTTGCGGACCGCCAGGTCCACGCCGTCCAGCGCGACGTGCCCCGGTCCGCGTTTGCGAAGTCCCTTGCCGGTCGCGAACACGCGCCGCAGCGCCGTGATCTCGACCGCGTACTCGTCGATCACGCGAAACCTCCCCCAGTCGGTCTGAACCTACCGGGGGAGGCTCGCGACGATCTAGCCCTGCTGCTGCTCGGCCACCACGTTGACCATCCAGCTGATCCCGAACTGGTCCACGCACATGCCGAACTCGTCGCCCCACATCTGCTTCTCGAACGGGACGGTCACCGTCCCGCCCTTGCCGGACAGTGCCTCCCAGTAGCCGCGCAGCTCGTCGGCCTCGGTGCCGCTGATGCTCATCGAGATCTGCGAGCCGGGTGTGAACTGCTGCTCGGGTGGTGTGTCGCTCGCCATGATCGTGTAGCCGTTCGGCGCCTCGAGCATGGCGTGCATGACCTTGTCCGCGTCGGGGCCCTCCATGCCGAACTCGCCGAACGTGTTGATCCTCAGCTCACCACCGAAGACTTCCTTGTAGAACTCCATCGCCTGGCGCGCGTTGTCCTTGAAACCGATGTAGGGGTTGAGACGCGAGGCCACCGGATCCTCCTCCACTTGGTCTTGGAACCGCAGTCTTACACCGACGCTGGGGGATCGCAGCCTCAACACGCGATTCGCGCGGCCGCCCAGTCGGCGTGGTCGTAGTCGATGCCGTCACCCGCGTCGGTGACCACGAGGCGTAGCGTCTCGGCTCCGGAAACGTTACCGCCCAACGTTTTCGTCGCCGACGATCCGGTCATCACACCACTGTCGGCGATCAGTGCCGAACCCGCGTAGAGCTGGAACGTCACGCTGCCGCGGTCGCCCGCCTCGTCGTCCACACCGACGTCCGCGGTCACCGTCGAGCAACGCCCGCCGAGGAAGTACTCCACGTCACCGAACGCGTGCGCGCCCAACCCCTTCGCGTACGTAATGCCCGACAACGTGATGACGCGGCCGTCGCCCGCCGGCTGCTCCGCGTTGCTGCGGTTCTTCTCGATCGGGCCCCACCCGTTGCCGCCGCGCAGTTCGTTCAGATCGGACAGGTACGAGGTTCCTGGCGGCGGCGGGGTGGGCGCACTCGTGCGGCTCAGGCGGTACACGGCGGTGCCGTGTGCGGGAACGGAAGCACTGAGCGCGCCGCTCGTCGTGCCGGTCGCCTTGGACCACAGGTCCTTCGTCGCGTAGGTGCCCGCGCCGAGGCCGATCTCGGTCAGGTTCGTGCTGATCGTCGATGTCCACCAGTTCTCGTTGAACAACGCGACGGCCACGTCTCCGTTCGCCAGCGGTTTGACCACGACGTGCTGCCCGCCGCCCGACCGGACCTCGCGGCCCTGCCTGCCCAGCGGGTCCTGGTCGAGCGCGATGACATCGGTGTTCTTCAGGATCGACAGGGTGGCCGGCGACGCGGTGCGCAGGTCGGTGCCGATGAGCAGCGGCGCGGCCATCATCGACCACATCGTGAAGTGCGTGCGGTACTCGGTGTCGGTCATGCCGCCGTTGCCGACCTCCAGCATGTCCGGGTCGTTCCAGTGCCCCGGCCCCGCGTACGGGTGCAGCGCGAGGTTGCTCTTCATGATCGACAACATGCTGGACCAGCTGTCGGCGATGTCGCCGGTGGTGCGCCACAGGTGCCCGGTGTCGCTCGCCCACGTCCACGGGCGGCTCTCGCCCCACTCGCAGATCGACAGCACGATCGGCCGGCCGGTCGCCCGCAACGCGTCGCGCATCGCCCGGTAGCGCTGCTTCGCGTCCACGCCCTGGTTGTTGCAGTTGTCGTACTTGAGGTAGTCGACTCCCCACGAGGCGAACAGGTTCGCGTCCTGCTGCTCGTGCCCGAGCCCGCCGGGGAAGCCCGAGGTGTCACAGGTCTTAGTGCCCGCGGAGGTGTAGATCCCGAACTTGAGGCCCTTGCCGTGGACGTAGTCGGCGACGGCCTTGATACCGCTGGGGAAGCGGGCCGGGTCCGGGACGAGATCGCCGGACGCGTTGCGCGACGGCAGCGCCCAGCAGTCGTCGAGGTTGACGTACCGGTACCCGGCGTCCTTCAGTCCCTGCGCGACGAAGATGTCCGCGATGCCCTTGACCATGGCCTCGTTGAACTCGGCCCGGCAGTGCGTTGAGTTCCAGTTGTTGAAGCCCATCGGTGGCGTGAGCGCCTGCCCGTCGGGCAGAGCGACGGCGGCCGGAGTGGACAGTCCCGGTGACATTGCTGACAACGTTGTCACGAGCGCGAGCGCGGCTAAGCGCATTGACGTGCCCTTCTGACGGCGGGTGGCGGCCCGATTGCCCACCGTAGAGCAGTGCGCGGTCCGTCGTGAAGTATTCTCACGTTCGGTCGGCCGGTTCCATCCGCGAAGGGGGCGGATGGAACCGGCCGAACTGGGTCAGCAGGGCGGATCGAAGCCGACGCCGGGGAAGTGCCGATCCCACTGTTCCTGGGTCAGGTGCGTGGAACCCTTGCAGGCCACGGCTTCCGCATGCGCGACGTCGAGATCCCACAGCTGGGCGGTGGCGTCGTTGGCGGCCGTCGCGAGCGTGCCGTCCGGGCCGATCGCCACGGACGCGAATCCCTCGGTCCAGCGCAGCACATCGCGCGGTGTCCGCTTCCCGACGTCCCACAGCCGCACGGTCCGGTCGATGGCGCCGCTCGCCAGGGTGCGGCCGTCGGGACTGAACGCCACCGTCATCACGACGTCTTCGTGACCCCTGAGCACCGCGGCCTCCCGGCGTGCCGCGACGTCCCACAGCCGCACGGTGTGGTCGTCGCTGCCGGTCGCGAGGTACCGGCCGTCGGGGCTGAACGCCGCACTCGTCACGAAGTTCTCGTGGCCGGTCAGCACACCCAGCTCGACCGGGTGGCGCGGATCGGTGGTGTCCCACAGGCGGACGGTCCGGTCGTCGCTGCCCGCCGCCAGCGTGTGGCCGGTCGGGCTGAACGCGACCGGTTTGACGTTGAGCGTGAACCCACCGACGGTCGAGAGCTCCTGGCCGGTCGCGACGTCCCACAACTTGACGGTGTGGTCCCAGCTTCCGGTCGCGAGCGTCCCGCCGTCCGCGCTGAGCGCGACCGAGTAGATGACGTCGGTGTGACCACGCACGGTCGCGATCTTCGCCGGCGTGCCGCTGATGTCCCACACCTGGGCCGCCAGCGTGCCGCCGCCCCCGACCGCGATCCGCCTGCCGTCCGGGGTCATCGCGAGCGAGTGCGCGTTGTGCCCGATGTCGAGCAGGGCGACCTGTCTGGGCTCGCGGCGGTTCGAGAGGTCCCAGATGCGGACCGTCTTGTTCTTGCCCGCGGTCACGAGCCGCTTGCCGTCCGGGGTGAAGAGCGCCGCGTTGACGTAGTCGGTGTGCCCGGCGACCGGCGCGGTCACCATGCTGAGCAGACCGTCGCGCGTCTCGTCCGACGCCTCCAGCCGGTAGGCGGCGAGAGCGAGCTCCGCGGCCAGCGCCGGATCGGTCTGCCGCAACGTCATCGCGGCCGCCGCGGCCTTCTGCGCCAGAGCCGAGTTGCGCTGCGCGGTCACCGTCGCCTCGGACCGCACCGCCCGGATCGTCGCGACCGTGCTCACGACCAACAGCATCGCGAGCAGCGCGACCAGATACCGCATGCGTTTCGTGCGGCGCCGCGCGGAGGTCTGCTCGGCGGTCTCCAGCGCGACGCTGGCGTCGACGAACTCGCGTTCCCGCGTGGTGAGCCGCGGCAGTTCACGGGCGAGCGCGAGCCGGACACCCCGGTAGAGCGTGCCGGGGTCGCGGTCGAGCGCCTCCCACGCGTCGGTCGCCGCGGTCAGTTCGCGGTGCCTGCGCAGGCCCTCGCGGTCCTCGTCGAGCCACGCCCGCATCCGCGGCCAGCAGCGGATGAGCGCCTCGTGGGTGATCTCCACGCTCGTCCGGTCGACCGTCACGAGCCGGGCTTGCGCGAGGTGTTCCAGCACCGCGGACGCGTCGTCGTCGAGCTCGGTCAGCGACAGCCGCCGCTTGGTGTCCTCGGTGCCCTCGCCGAGCGCGACGAGCCGCAGGAACACGTCCCGCGCGATCTCCCGCCGGTCCGGCGACAGGGACTCGTACGCGGTCTCGGCGGTGCGCGCGATCGCGTCGGTGATGCCGCCGGCGGTCCGGTACCCGACGAGCGTGAGCAGGTTGCCCTTGCGTCGCCGCCACGTCTCCAGCAGCGCGTGCGACACCAGCGGCAGCACGCCCGGCTGCCCGGTCGCGTCCTCGATCACCTTGGCCACCAGCGCGTGCTCCACCCGGCAGCCGGCCCGTGTCGCGGGATCGATGATCGCCGAGCGCAGTTCGTCGGTGGTCATCGGGCCGACCAGCAGCTGGCCCTCGCGCAGCACCTCCACCAGGTCCGGGTACTGCGCGCAGTGCGCGTAGAAGTCCGCCCGCACCCCGATCACGACGTGGTGCTCGCCGAGCGCGGCGACGAACCGGGCGCGCTCCTCGGCATCGCGGCACACCGTGAACAGCTCCTCGAACTGGTCCACGACGAGCAGCGCGTCCGGGTCGAGCCCGGTCAGCCGCCGCATCGGCCGGGGGCCCGGTGTGATCAGCACCGATGGGCCCGTCTCCAGGCCGTTCCGCCCGTGCGCCCGCGCGTGCAGCAGTCCCGCCTGCAGCAGCGACGACTTGCCCGACCCGGACGGCCCGATCACGGCCGTGAACCGGCGGGCCGCGACCAGTTCGCACAGCTGCCGCACCAGCTGGTCGCGGCCGAAGAACCGGTCGGCGTCCTGCGCGCCGAACGCGGAAAGCCCTGCGTAGGGCGGATGTTCCGAGGCGACGCCGTTGCCGGAGAGCTCCTCGGACAGTTCCTTCCAGCGCCGTTCCCACGACGTGGTGTCACCGCCGCACGCGCCGACGTACGCCAGCGTCACGTCGAGGGTGGGGAGCTTGCGGCCGCCCGCGGCCTCGGCCAGCGACGATGCGGAGAAATGCGCCCTGCCCGCGAGTTCGCGGTAGGTCGGGGCTCCGGCCTGTTCGCGCAGTTTCCGCAGATCGCCGGCGAAGTCGGTGAGAGAGGAGCCGTCGGAATCCAGCGGTCGTTCAGCACGGGGCACGGGTCGACATCCTCCCATCGTTTGATTGCACAGCGTCATGGGCTACCCGATCGAGTGTCTTCTCGTTGACGACGAGAGGTGAGCGCTTACCCTGCGTCCGGCCGAACCCCTGGGGGGCACTGCTGAACATGGTGGGATCACTGCCACTCGAGGCGACGAGCTTTGTGGACCGGCGAGAGGAGCTGGCGGCGGCCAAGCAGGCCCTGTCGTCGACGCGCCTGCTGACGTTGACGGGGCCGGGCGGGGTGGGCAAGTCGCGCCTCGCCGTCCGGCTCGCCGGTGCGGTGCAGCGGGCGTTCCCGGACGGCGTGTGGCTGGTGGCGTTACAGGACATCGAGGACGAGGCGCTGGTGCCGGTCGCGATGGCGCAGGCGTTGCGGCTGGACGACTTCGCCGACCTGTCGCCGGAGCAGGCGCTGGTAGAACGGTTGCGGGACCGGCGTCTGCTGGTGGTGCTGGACAACTGTGAGCACGTCATCGAGACGTGCAGCGCGCTGGTCGCCACCCTGTTGCGCAACGTGCCGGCCATCCGGTTCGTCGCCACGAGCAGGCACCGCCTCGGGCTCACCGAGGAGCACCTGCTCGAGATCGGGCCGCTCAAGGACGCGGCGCTGAGCCTGTTCGCCGACCGGGCGGCGGTGGTGGCGCCGGGTTTCCAGGTCACCGCCGAGAACCGCGACGCCGTCAGCGCGTTGTGCCGGACGCTCGACGGGCTGCCGCTGGCGATCGAGCTCGCCGCGGTCCGGCTGCGGGACCAGGGGATCGAACAGTTGGTGGAAAAGCTGGACGGCCACCAGACGCTGCGCGCGACGGTCGACTGGAGCTACGCGCTGTGCACCCGGCAGGAGCAGCTGGTGTGGGCGCGGGCGTCGGTGTTCGCCGGCGGCTTCGGGCTGGACGCGGCGGAGGCCGTGTGCGCGGGCCCCGACGTGCCGGACGTGCTCGAGGCGATCGCCGGGCTCGTCGACAAGTCGGTGCTGATCCGGGAACGCGACAGCGACCGGCTGCGATATCGGATGCTCGACACCATCCGGCACTACGGTCGCGAGAAGCTCGCCGATCCCGGCATCCGGCGCAGGCATCGGGACTGGTTCCTGGCGCTCGCCGCCGACTGCGAACGGAAGTGGTTCGGGCCGGGGCAACGCTCGACGGTCGCGTTGCTGCGCGCCGAACAGGACAACATCCGCGCCGCGCTGGACTACTGCCTCACCACGCCCGGCGAGGCGCTGATGGGACTGCGGCTCGCCGGCAGCCTGTGGTTCTACTGGCACGGCTGTTCGGCGCGTTTGGAAGGCCGCTACTGGCTGGAGCTCACGCTCGAGGCCAACCCTCAGCCGACGGCCTCGCGGGCGCGCGGCCTCTGGGTCGCGGGGCTGCTCGCCAACTGCGTGGAGGACCTGAGCACCGGCAGCGCCCTGGCTCAGGAGGCTTCGGAGCTCGCGCTCTCGCTCGGCGCCTTTGCCGAGGCCGCGCACGCCGACCACGTCGTGGGACTGATGGCGTTGTTCAGCGACGACGTTTCGCTCGCTCGCTCGATTTTCGAATCGGCTGTGGCGCGGCCGGTGGTTGACGGGCAGCTGATGAGCCTTGCGTTGCTCGACCACGTCGAGCTGGCCGCTTCGTATGCGTTCGGTGGCGAGGCGGACCTGGCGATCCAGGTGTGCCGCCGCGCGCGGATCACGTGTCAGCGTGCGGGTGAGGAGTGGGTGCTGTCGTACGTCTTGCGCGTGCTTGCGTTGGCGCACACTGTGAAGGACGAATGGGAGACCGCGGATGCTTACGCGCGGGAGGCCCTCGCGCTCAAGCATCCGCTGCACGACATGGTCGGTATCGGACTCACCCTCGACCTGCTCGCGGTGATCGCTTCCGCACGGCAGCGCGACGAGCGTGCTGCCGTGCTTCTCGGGGTGGCCGACGGGGTGTGGCGCGATATCGACATCAATCGGTTCGGGTCTTTGCATTACAACGCGGCTCAGCGGGCCAAACGGGTGGGGGAGCGGGGGTTTGAGCTCGCCTATCGGCGGGGGCGTGCTCGGGGGCTGGACTGGGGGGTTTCTTATGCGCTCGAGCGGGTTGACGTGGGTCGGCCTGTCGGGAAGGGGTCTGCGCTCACTCGGCGGGAGTTGGAGGTCGCCGGGCTGGTGGCGGAGGGGTTGAGCAATGCCGAGATCGCGGATCGGCTGGTGATTGCTCGGCGGACTGCGGAGGGGCACGTGGAGCGGATTCTCGGGAAGCTCGGGTTCAGTTCGCGCAGCCAGATCGCGGCTTGGATTGCTGGTGGGCGTGATGGTGACTGAGGTGGCTGGTGTAGCTGGTGTGACCAGGGTGTCTTGTGTGGCTGGTGTGACTGGGGTGGCCAAGCGTGACTCGAACAGCGCGCACCAGCGCGTCGATGTCCTCCGGCTCGAAACGGCGGCCCCGGCCCTGACCTGGGCGGCTGAGTGGGGTGGCTGAGGTGATGGGTGGCTGGTGCGCCTGAGATGGCTGGTGTGCCTGGGATGGCTGCAGTGGCTGGTGTGACCGCAGTGACCACAGTGACTGAAGTGACTGGTGTGCCTGAGGTGACCGCTGTGGCTGAAGTGACTGCTGTGCCTGCGGTGGCTGGTGCCCGGGATGGCTGACGTGACTGCAGTGGCTGGCATGACTGGTGTGGCTGAAGTGACTGGTGTGACCGGGGTGGCCAGCGTGACGGTGATCGAGCCGGCGGGCGCGGTGGTGACCTGGGGTTGCCGGTGATCAAGCCGGCCGGGCGTGGCGGTGAACTGAGCGGGGGCGTGGCGGTGATCAAGCCGGCCGGCGTGCCGGCGACCGAGAGGAGAACCGAATGAGTGCACGACCAGACGGGGCGTTCGATCACAGGGTCGCGGTCCACGGCTCCGACGACGAGTTCGTCGCGGTGACCGTGCCGTTCCTGCTGGAGGGCATCGCCGCCGAGCACGAACCCCCACCGCTGATGATCAGCAGCCCGGCCAAGATGGATCTCGTGCGGGACGCGTTAGGCCGCGACCGCGAGCAGGTCACGTTCATCCCCAGCTCGTCGTGGTACGACGGGTCCGCGCCCAACACCCTCGCGAAGGCCGCGGGCTACATCGCGCTCAACGCCGGGCCTAGCGGCGCCATGCACGCGGTCGCCGAACCGGACTGGACGGGCCGCGCGGGCTCGTCCGCCCGCGAGATCGCCGAGTGGGTGCGCTACGAGGCGATGCTCAACCTGCTGCTGGCCCCGTTGGCGCTCAACGTGATCTGCCCGTACGACACCCGCGCGGCCAGTCCCGAGATCATCGACGCCGCGCGGCGCACGCATCCCACCGAGATGCATGGGCCGGAACGGCGTGTCAGCACGGCCTACCAGAACCCGATGGCGCTGATGGCTCGCCTCGACGCCGCGCCCCTGCCACCGCGTCCCGCTGACGCGCGCGCGATGGCGCTGGACGGAAACGCCGACGCGGTGTGCCGGTTCGTCGGCGAGCAGGCTCGGTCGCACGGGCTCAATGCGGTCGAGGCCGGTGTGTTCGAGTCCGCGGTGGCCGAGGTGCTGCACATGGCCGAGGCGGGTGTCGTCTATACGTGGCCGCTTCCCCCGCGCGCTTCCTTATGCGCTCAGAGCGTACCGCCGGGGTCTGACAATTTTTCCGCGTCGGCCCAGGTGGCCACGTCGGTGTGTGAGGTTTTCAGCCCAACGGGGCAGATCGAGGACTTGCTGATCGGGTTCCGGCCGCCGGACGCGCTGGAACCACAGCCCGGTCAAGGGCTGTGGTTCACGCGGCAGGTGTGCGACTACGTCGACATCCGGTCCGGCGCCGAGGGCTGGACCGTCAGGATCCAATCTTCTTGAACCGCCACGTCTTGCTGTCCAGGGCGACGCACCACCCCGGCGACAGCACGATGACGCGCAGCGTGCCGTCCCGGACGTCGTAGTCGACGCCCTCGACCTCGAACGTGCCGGAGCACGCGCTCTGTAGCGGCAGCTGACCGAGGGCGGTGACGTTCCCTGAAACGTCACCGCCCGACAGCTGCCCCGCGAGGTCGACCTGGAGCAGCTGCTTGCCGGATCCGTCCGACGTGCACAGCAACTGGGTGGCGGTGGTGAACTCGCAGCCCTGGATGTCGCTGACCGTGCGGTTGAGCCGGATCGCGGACGAGTACGGCAGGTTCTGGCCCGGCGTGGTGAACGCGATGCCCGGCGACGGGTAGACGAGCAGGCGCGTCGTGTCGCCCCACTCTCCGGACACCAGCCATCGGCCGTCGGGGGAGATCGCGGCGAACGAGTTGTTGTACAGCTCCCACGACTCGCGCTGGTGCACGTACTCCGACCACGTGCCGTTGGGCGCCTGGACGCGGAACATCTTGTTGCGCGACGACTCGCTCTGGTACGGCTCGACGTAGTAGCCGAGCCGCGAGCCGGGATCGCCCACGTGGTCCCACCCGCGGTTGCGGACGTCGGCCGGGATGGTGCCGAACCCGGTGTACCGGATCTGGCCGCTTCCGCCGCGGATGACGGTGGCCAGCCCCTGGCTCTCGGTGTCCGGCCGGGCCCGGTCCGAGCCCTGCGTCACCCACGGACCGACGTCGGCACTCGCGACACCGGTCATGGTCGCCGTGATGATCAGTGCGATGGCGATGGCACGTTTCATGCCGCCAGTGTTGTGCAAGATCCTTGCGCGGACGACGGAATGGTATGGACCAAAAGTTTCAGTTGGTGAACCAGCCGGTGACGACCTCGGTCCCGTCGTCCGTCCGCACTCTCAGGCGGGCCGTCCGGATGTCGCCGGTGAACGTGAACCAGCCGCTCTCGTCGAGCCGGACCGTCGTGCTCCCGCCTGGCGTCTCGATGGTGATGGTGCCGGACGCGCCGGTGACCAGTCCCCGGAGCGTGTCGTCGAGCTGCACCTCGATCGACACCTCACCGGCCTCGAACGTGAGCGACCGGATCTGTTCCGCCGCGCGCACCGATTCGTTCAGGTCCTGCAGTGAGTCCGCGATGAGCTCGGCGAGCCGTTCGCCCATCCGCCGCGTCTCCAGTGCCGCGAGAGCCTCCTCGTGCACGAGCTCCGGCACACCGTCCACTTCGGACGCGATTGCGCGCAACCGGTCCAGCAGTTCTTCGTCGTTCACGGTCCCACCAGCTTCCGGAGGTGCTCCAGGCACCGAATCCGGTTCGGCCCGATGCTGCCGACCGGCATGCCGAGAATCTCGGCGACGTCGGCGTAGCTCGGCGGCGGCGACGCCATGAGCACGCGCAATAGTTGTGCGCACCGGTCCGACAGCTTGGACACCGCCAGCCACAGTTCCGCGTCGCGCTCTTCGAGCAACAGCGAGGCGTCCACGCCCGGCCCTTCGTCGGCGAGCTCCGCCAGTCCCTCCGCCGGGACGTCCTTCGTATGCCGCGCGTTGCGTCTGAGGTGCTGCAGGCACTCCCGTCTGGCGGCCGTCCCGAGCCACGCGCCGAGCCGCTCGGGATCGCGGATCCGGTCGAGGTTCTCGACCAGCCGCAGCCAGGTGTTCTGCACGACGTCCGACGCGTCCTGCGTGCTCAGCCGGAAACTGCGCGCGATCGACCACAGCAGCGAGTTGTACCGGCGGACCAGCTCGTTCCACGAAGCCTGGTGGCCTCGCGCGGCGGCCGCGAGCAGGGCTCCGTTGTCGTCGGACACGACCACGGATTTTGCCGCAACAATGCTCATGACAACCAGAGAACTCACCCGACCGTCGTGATGCACCCGGTTCGGTGAATCCTATCCGTGCAGGCCAGAGGGGGTGCTGCTCAGCGCGACACGAACGTGGTCAGCAGCGCCTGTACCTCGTACACGTCCACGCCCTTGCCGAACTGCTTCTGGATCGGCGTGGCCGACCCGGACAGCCAGATCTTCAGCTCCGCGTCCAGATCGAACGTCCCGGCGGTCTCCACGCTGAAGTGCGTGATGCTGCGGTACGGAATGGTGTGGTACTCGACCTTCCGGCCCGTCATGCCCTGCTTGTCCACCAGGATCAGCCGCCGGTCGGTGAACAGGAACGAGTCGCGCACCAGCTGGTAGGCGGCGTGGATCTGTTCCCCCTGGGTCAGCAGCCGGCCGAACTCCTTGGCCGCGGCCGCCGGGTCGACCCGTGACGCATTGCCCATGATTCCGTCGAGAAGCCCCATGACTGCAAGGTACCGATAGAGTCGGTGACATGCTGGAGCTCTTCCGGGAGACCGCGCGCAACGTGCCCGCGTACCAGGCGATTCTGGCCGAGCACGGCATCGATCCGGCGCAAATCCGTACGGAGGCCGACTTCCGGAAGCTGCCGGTGCTGACGAAGGACAACTACCACCGCCGCTTCCCGCTGCCGGACCTGTGCCGCGACGGCCGCATCGGGGACATGATCGCCGTCTCCTCCGGGTCGAGCGGGCAGCCGACGATCTGGCCGCGTTCGAAGCGCGACGAGCTCGCGATCACGCGCAGGTTCGAGCAGGTGCTCGTCGGCACCTTCAACGCGGACAAGGTGAGCACACTCGCGGTGGTGTGCTTTCCGCTCGGCACGTGGGTCGGCGGCCTGTTCACGCTGGCGTGCCTGCGGCACCTGTCCGACCAGGGGCATCCGATCACGTCCGTGGCGCCGGGCAACAACAAGGCCGAGATCCTGCGCGTCATCCCGGAGCTCGGCCGGCACTTCGAGCAGGTCGTGCTGCTGGGCTATCCGCCGTTCGTGAAGGACGTCATCGACAGCGGAAGCGGCTGGGACGCCTACGACATCAAGCTCGTGCTCGCCGGCGAGGTGTTCAGCGAGGAGTGGCGCACGCTCGTCGGGCAACGCGCGGGCATGCGGGACCCGGTCACCGGTTCCGCCTCGCTGTACGGCACCGCGGACGCGGGCGTGCTGGGCAACGAGACACCGCGCAGTGTGTCGATCAGACGGTTCCTGGCGAGCGATCCCGTTGCGGCACAAGAGCTCTTCGGTGGCTCACGGTTGCCGACGCTCGTGCAGTACGACCCGGAGAGCCGGTTCTTCGAGGAGGTGGACGGCCGGCTGGTGTTCAGCGGTGACAACGGGATTCCGCTGATCCGCTACGACATCGCCGACGAGGGCGGCATCGTCACGCGGGAGCAGATGAACGAGTTCTGTGAGAAACACGGGTTCACCCCGGAACCCGGACCGGACCTGCCGTTCGTGTACGTGTTCGGGCGGTCGTTGTTCACCGTGTCGTTCTTCGGCGCGAACGTGTATCCGGAGAACGTGACGGTCGGCCTGGAGCAGCCCGGCATCAGCGACTTCGTGACGGGCAAGTTCGTGCTGGAGACCGTCGAGGACGCCGACCGGAACACGCGGCTGCACATCACGGTGGAGCTCGCGCCGGGCAAGTCCGGTGACCCAGGAAGCACAGCCGAGTCGATCAAGACCCAGCTGATCCGGTTGAACAGCGAGTTCGCGCACTACGTCCCGGAGGAACGGCAACTCCCGTACGTGGAGCTGCGCCCGCACGGCGACCCGGAGTACTTCCCCGCCGGTGTGAAGCATCGGTACACGAGGTCGTGAGTTTGGGGCCGCTGTTCGGTGGGTACTCACTCCGCCGACCGGTGCAACGCTGTGGCGAAAGGGTGATTCGTGCGCCGCAACTCAGCCCGCGTTGACCAGGAGCTGTCGCTCGGCCGGCACCGGCCGACGCTGTCGGAAGTGCGTAAATGGGCGTCCGGGCAGCTGGCGGCCGAGTCGCCGGACGTCGTGGCGGACGTGCTGCTCGTGGTGAACGAGCTGGTCAGCAACGCCTACCGCTATGCGGCAGGTCCTTCGAGCGTGCGCGTGGGGTGTGAGCGGGATCGCATTCGCATCGAGGTCGTGCACGACCCGCGCACCATCGCGCGCAAGCAGACCCGGCCCGCGCACGGCGGCGGCCTGATGCTGGTCGCCCGGCTGGCCGAGCGCTGGGGCGTCGATCGCAGACACGGCGGCACCACCGTGTGGGCCGACATCCCGCGTGCGTCGTAACCGCCTTACGGTGTCGGGGTGAACGCGCGACGCCTGAGCACACCGGTACTCCTCGTGGTGCTGGCGCTCGGCGCACTGCTGGCGGCGGCCCTCTACCGTCCCGCGCCGGTGCCCGGCACCGCGGCACCGGGCCCGCTGCCCAGCAGTTCTCCGGTTCCGACGACGACCTCGGCGCCACCCGTCGACAAGTGCGCCGCCCCGATCGCGGCACTGACACCGCGCGCCCGGCTGGCCCAGCTGGTGATGGTGGGCGTGAACCCGACCGGCCCGGCCGACGCGCTGGGCTTGGTCACCAACGAGCAGATCGGCGGCATCTTCATCGGCGGCGACGCCCCCGGCCTGTTGTCGAACGACGCGCTGAAGGCGGTGCACGCCGCCGCGAAGCTCCCGCTGACCGTCGCGGTCGACGACGAGGGCGGCCGCGTGCAGCGCATCGACGACCAGGTCGGCGACATCCCCAGCGCCCGGCAGATGGCCAGGACGATGGCGCCGCCCGCGGTGGAGGAACTGGCCCGCGCGCGCGGCGCCGCGTTGAAAGCCCGCGGCGTGACGATGGACCTCGCGCCGGTCGTGGACACCAGCCCGCAGGCGGACAACACCGTGATCGGCGACCGCTCGTGGAGCGCCGATCCCGCGATCACGCGCCAGTTCGCCACCGCGTTCGCCAACGGGCTGCGCGCGTCCGGGGTGCGGCCGGTGCTCAAGCACTTCCCCGGGCACGGCAACGCGAGCGGTGACTCGCACCAGGGCGCCGTGACCACGCCGCCGCTGGACCAGCTGCGCGCCGGAGATTTGCAGCCCTACCGCGACATCGGCACGTACGGACCCGTCTCGGTGATGGTCGGGCACCTAGTCGTGCCCGGACTGACCGGGGATCTGCCCGCGACGTTGAGTCCGGACGCGTACACGTTGCTGCGCAAGGAGTTCGGCTTCGGCGGCGAGGTCATGACCGACGACCTGGGCGCGATGAAGGCCGTGTCCGCGCGGTTCCCGCTGCCGGACGCCGTGCTGCGCGCACTGGTGTCGGGGGCCGATGTGGCGCTGTGGTCGTCCGGTGGGCACGTGAGCGAGGTGCTGACGCGGCTGGAGCAGGCTCTCGCGTCCGGTGAGTTGCCCGCCGCGCGCGTCGACGAGGCGCTGCACCACGTGCTGACCGCGAAGGGTGTCTGTTAGGCCGGTGGCAGGCGGTCGCGCTTGACCGGGTGGGCGGTGCGGGTCGCGGCGTAGGTGAAGGTGTCCGGCGTGATCGGCTTGCCGGAGTTGCGGTCCGTCAGCACGGGATCCGCCTCGGCGCCCGTCTCGGCGTCGCGTAGCCGGACGTTGCCCTTCTTCCGCGTCACGTGCTTGCGGCCCCACGCGGCGAGCGCCTCGACGACCGGCTGTAGATCACGGCCGCGCGCGGTCAGGTGGTAGGAGTCGCGCGGCGGGCGCTCCGAGTAGCGGCGCCGTTCGAGCAGGCCCGCGTCGCACAGCTCGGTCAGCCGGCGGGTGAGCGAGTTCGGCGAGATGCCGAGGCTCTGCTGGAACTCGTCGAACCGCGTCAGCCCGTGCAGCGCGTCCCGGACGATCAGCAGGCTCCACCACTCGCCGACCTGGTCCAGCGTCCGTGCCGTCGGGCAGTCCATGCCGTCGAACCGCTTGTGCCGCATCCGCGTCCAGTCCCTTCCGTTGTGGAAGTCACTCTAGTACGGTCGCTTCCATGACGGAAGTAGCTGTGCTCGGACCGGGTGGTGTCGGCGGCGTGCTCGCGGCCCGGCTCGGAATCGCGGGGCACGACGTGACCGTGATCGCCACCGATCGCACCGCCGCGGAGATCACCGCCCGTGGGCTGTCGTTCACCGCGCCGGACGGCGAGCATCTGACGTTCCCGGAAGCGCGGCCCTGGCTCACGAAGCCGGTGGACGTGCTGTTCATCGCGGTGAAGGCGACCGACCTGCTGCCGGCGTTGCAACGGGTGGCCGCCGGATTCGCCGGCACCGTCGTGCCGCTGCTCAACGGCGTCGACCACATGCCGTTGCTGCGCGCGACCCACCCGAAGGTGGTGGCCGCGAGTATCGCCGTGGAGGCCGCGCGGCACCGGCCGGGCGTGATCGAGCAGCTGTCGGTGATGTGCGACGTCGTGGTCGCCGACGAGGACGTCGCGGTCCTGCTGCGGGACGCCGGGTTCCGCGTGTCGGTCGCTCCGGACGACGACACCGTGCTGTGGGGCAAGCTGTCGTTCCTGGCGCCGTTCGCGCTGGTCACCACCGGTGTCAACGCCCCGCTCGGCGAGGCCCGCACGTCGCCGTGGCTGCGGCCGCTGATCGACGAGACCGCCGCGGCCGCCGCGACGCGGGGCGTCGAGGTGGACGCCGACGTCATCGAGGCGCGGCTGCGGGCGGCACCCGAACAGATGAAGTCCTCGATGCTGCGCGACCGTGAGGCCGGCCGGCCACTCGAGCTGGACGCCATCGCCGGCCCGGTGATCCGGGCGCTCGGCACCGAGAAGGCGGCCACGACCGTCGAGGTGGTGCGCGCGATTCTCGGTTGACGCTCAGGCACCCACGGTGCCGTCGATGCCCTCGCGGAGGAAGTCCGCGTGGCCGTTGTGCCGCGCGTACTCGTGGATCAGGTGCAGCATCACCAGCCGCAGCGACACGTCCGCCTCCCACCGCGGGAAGTAGCCGGTGACGTCGAGTGACTCGGCCTCCCGCTCGATCCGCCGCGAGTGTTCGACCTCGGCGTGCCAGGCCGCGAACGCCTCCTGCTGCGTGGCGCCCTCGGTGTTGTAGGCCTCCTGGAAGTCGCCCTTCTCGGACCAGACGAACCCGATGTCCTCTTTGTTGATCACCCGGCGGAACCAGGTGCGCTCGACCTCGGCCATGTGCCGCACCAGACCGAGCAGCGACAGCGTGGACGGCGGCATCGACCGCTTCGCCATGTCCTCATCGGACAGTCCTTCGCACTTCATGGCGAGCGTGGCGCGGTGGAAGTCGAGGAACGCGCGCAGCGTCTCGCGTTCGCCGGCGGTCAGGGGCGGGCCGATGCGTTCAGTGGTCACGTGGTCATTCTTCCGGGCCACCGGGGTCCGCCGCGCCCGATTTCTCGTCCCGGTCCGCCCACTCCAGCAGCGGCTCGATCGAGAACACCGCGTCGTCGATGCCCGCGTGCAGGTCACCGAGCTCGGCGAACCGCGCGGGCACGGTGGCGATGGTGAAGTCGTCCGGCTCGACGTCGTCGATCTCGTCCCACCGGATCGGCGTCGAGACCGTGGCGTTGGCGTTGCCGCGCACCGAGTACGCGGCCGCGATCGTGTGGTCGCGCGCGTTCTGGTTGTAGTCGACGAACAGGTCCTGCGGCGACCTGTCCTTGCGCCACCACTCGGTGGTGACTTCCTCCGACCGTCGTTCGACCTCGCGCGCGAACGCCAGCGCCGCGCGTCGCACGTCCTGGAAGCCCCACTCGGGCTTGATGCGCACGTAGATGTGCATTCCACGTCCGCCCGAGGTCTTGGGCCAGCCCACCGCGCCGAGGTCGTCGAGCACCTCGTGCGCGACGTGCGCGACCCGTTGCACGGTCTCCCACGGGCATTCGGGCATGGGATCGAGGTCGATGCGCCACTCGTCGGGCTTCTCGGTGTCCGCGGCGCGCGAGTTCCACGGGTGGAACTCCACAGTGGACATCTGCACGGCCCAGATCACGTCCGCGGGATGTGCCACGGCCAGCTCGTCGGCGTGCCTGCCGTACCGCGGGAAGTGCACGCGCACGGTCTGCACCCACGGCGGTGCCCCGGCGGGCAGGCGCTTCTGGTGCACCTTCTGCCCCTCGACGCCCTTGGGGAACCGGTGCAGCATGCACGGCCGGTCGCGCAGCGCGCGGACGATCCCGTCCGACACCGACAGGTAGTAGTTGACGAGGTCCAGCTTGGTCTCGCCGCGTTTGGGGAAGTACACGCGGTCCGGGTTGGAGATCCGGACGGTCCGGTCTTCGACCTCGATCTCGACGGCCTCACCCATCGCCCGCCTCCTTGGCGCGCTTGCGGCGTTTGCCCTCGTGCATCGCGACGACCCTGGCCACCGGAATGGTGTGGCCCTCCGCGACGAGGTCCGCCGGCAGGGTCTGGGGCGCGGGCAGCAGGTCGGCCCACGACGGGGAGTCGCCGATCGGCGCGGTCTTCAGGGTGAAGTCGGCCGGCGTGACGTCGAGGATGTCGTCCCACGGCACGGGGAACGACACCGGCACACCCGGCCGCAGGCGCGGGCTGTAGGCGGCCACGACGGTCGCGCCGTACGCGCGCGTCGAGTCGAGGAAGACCTTTCCCTGCCGTTCGTCCTTGATGTACGCCGTGGTGGCGAGCGCCGGGTCGAGTCGCTCGGCGCGCACGGCGACCGCCCTGGTGGCGGCGGCGACGTCGTCGGGCGAGTGCGGGGTGAGCGGCACGAACACGTGCACGCCCTTGGACCCGCTGGTCTTGACCGCGCCGTCGAGCCCGTCCTGCCGCAGGGCCTCCCGGATCAGCAATGCCGCCCGCACGGCCACGTCGAACTTCGCGCCCTCGGGCGGGTCGAGGTCGAGGATCATGTGCGTCTGGTGGTCGGGCCGGTCCAGCCGGAACAGCTGCGGGTGGTACTCGACCGCGCGCTGGTTGCCGAACCACAGCAGCGTGCGCCGGTCGTCGCACACCGCGTACCGCACCTCGCGATGCGACGACTCGGCCCACATGGTCGTGGTCCGCACCCAGTCCGGCGTGTACTTGGGGACGTTCTTCTGCATGAACGGTCCCTGCCCGCGCAGCACGCGCATCACCGACAACGGCCGGTCCCGCAGCTCGGGCAGGAAGACGTCGCTCGCCCGGTCGAGGTAGTCGACGAGGTCGCGCTTGGTCGCCCCCTCGAAGAGGGGTTGGTCGAGGTTGGTCAGCGGCACCCCGTCCAGTTCCATTGGATCACCCTCAACCCGATCAGCCCGATCCGCAAGTAGGACACGAACTGGCCTACATGGCTTCTAGCGTGCTGGTCATGGAGAACTTCAGCATCTCGGTCCCGCAGTCCGAACTCGACGACCTCCGCGCGCGCCTGGCGCACACCCGCTGGCCCGCGCCGCTGCCCGGATCCAGGGGTGTGCCGGTGCCGTACCTGCGCGAGCTCACGTCGTACTGGGGCACCTCGTACGACTGGCGGTCATGGGAGGCGAAGCTGAACGCGTTCCCGCAGTTCATGACGTCCGACGGGATCCACTTCATCCACGCGCGGTCGGCCAACCCGGACGCGTTGCCGTTGATCCTCACGCACAGCTGGCCGAACTCGATCGCCGAGTTCCTGAACGTCATCCCCGCTCTGACCGAGAACTTCCACGTCGTGGCGCCGTCGCTGCCGGGCTTCGCGTTCTCGGCGCTGGGGGAGGAGCCGTGGAGTGTGGAACGCGTGGCGCGGCGGTGGGCGGAGCTGATGGCCGAACTGGGCTACGAGCGTTACGGCGCGCACGGCAACGACGCGGGCGCGTTGGTCACTCCGCAGCTTGCCGCGCTGTTCCCGGCCAACGTGGTCGGGTCGCACATCACCGGCGGGCTGGGGATCGACTTCAGCGGTGGTGGCGAGTGGTGGGCCGAGGGCAGCAACTACGGGCCCTACCTGGCGAAGCGGCCGCAGACGTTGAGCTACGGCTTCACCGACTCGCCCGCGGCGCAGCTCGCGTACCTCGTCGAGCGGTACCAGGAGTTCGACCAGGGCCGGGACGTGCTCGACCACGACCTGGTGCTGACGACGGCGTCGCTGTACTGGTTCACCGCGACCGGTGGTTCATCGTCGTGGACCTACTACGAGGGCGCGGCGGGGCTGCCGATCGATCAGGACGTCGTGCCGACCGGCGTGTCGCACGGCGGGCCGTTCGAGGAGAACGCCCGGCAGAAGAACGACATCGTGCAGTGGTCAGGTCGTGAGTCCGCGAGTCACATGGTCGCGTGGTCGGATCCCGAGGGGCTGGTCGAGGACATCACTTCGTTCTTCATGCGATTCCCAGCAGGTCGTTGAGTGCTCGGTGGCCCGGTTCGGTGACGCGGACCGCGCGGCTGGTGCCGACGCGCTTGATCCAGCCCTGGTCCTGGAAGTGCGTGCAGAGGAAGGCACCGGCCGCGCCGCCGAGATGGGAACGGCGTTCGGTCCAGTCCAGACACGCCTTCGCCAGCGGGCGGCGGGTGCCGCGCAGCCGGTCGGGGTCGGCGCCCAGGGTTTCGAGCCAGTGCAGGCCGTTCGGCGTGAACGCGAAGTCCTGGCTGAGGAACCCGCGTTCGGTCAGCCCGTCGGTGATCGCGACGCCGAGCCGGCCCGCGAGGTGGTCGTAGCACGTCCGGGCCTGCGCGAGCGCCTTGTTGCGGGTGACCTGCTTGAGCCCGATGGCCTTCGGCGGCCCCGCGTGGGATGTCAGATCCTCCAGCAGCTGCCCGATCCGCGGGTCCGCGAGCTGGACGTAGCGGTGCCTGCCCTGCCGTCGTTCGACGACGAGCCCACCGGCCAGCAGTTTGGTCAGGTGCTCGCTCGCCGTGGACGCCGCGACGCCCGCCTCGGCCGCGAGCTCGTTGGCCGTCCACGCGCGGCCGTCGAGCAACGCCACGCAGAACGTCGCGCGGGTGCGGTCGGCCAGCAGTCCGGCCAGCCGGGCGAGGTCTTCGGCCTGGGTCATGCGGATCATTCTGCGCCCGCGACACTTCGGCCGCGGCCGAACTGTTCTGTGCCTAGCTTCTGGGTTATGACCGATGTCCTGAATGACTACGTGGTGCCGCCGGTGCCCGCGGGTTCTTCCGGGGTGGCGTGGCTGCGAGCCAACGTCGCCCGGTTCAGCGAGGGTGCCGACCACGTGCGGCGGCGCGCGCTGGCCGTGGAGATCCTGGAATCCCTTGATGTGCGGCCGGGTGGGCGGCCGGTGGTGGCGCTCGCTGCGGCGATGGGGTTGCCTTTTGACGGGATCGACGCGATCGCGCGGTCCTACCAGCCGCACCTGCCGATCACGCCCGAGGCGGACGCGGCGGTGGAACGGCTCGTTGCCTTGTGTGGGGCGCGCGACGAACGTGCCGCGGCCCGGATCGGGCTGCTCGTGCAGGCGTGTGATGCTACGGATGCCTTGGTGGACAAGTACCTCAGTGGTTCGGTTAAGGCGCCCGTGCCGGTGACGCGGCGGGTCGCCCCGGACGGCTCGGTCGTCGAGGTGGACCTGTCCGGCACGCCGTTCGGCAGTGGACGGCACGCGTGTCCCGGCCGTTCGACGGCACTGGCGCTCGCCGCCGGGGCCGTGTCGTTCCATGATCTGCACCGGGGATTCCTGTTGCTGCCCAACGCCTGGGACCACGCGTCCGCGGCCGCGCTGGTGGACGCGGGGTTCCCGGCGATCGGGACGACCAGCCTCGGGGTGGCCGCATCGTTCGGAATCCCGGACGGCGCGGGCCTGACGCGGCCGGAGACCGTGGAGCTCGCCCGGCGGCTGCGGCACCTGCCGTGTCACGTGTCGGTGGACATCGAGATGGGGTTCAGCGACTCGCCGGCCGCCGTCGGTGACCTGGTGGCCGGACTCGGGGTGGCCGGGGTGAACCTGGAGGACGGGGTCGAGGACCCGCGCGAGCGGGCGGAGTTCGTGCGGGCGGTCAAGGAACGCGCGCCGGACGTGTTCCTCAACGCCCGCATCGACACCTACTGGCTGCACAAGGACACTTCGTCGACGCTCGACCGCGCGTTGCGTTACCTCGACGCCGGTGCCGACGGGATCTTCGTGCCGGGGTTGCGCGACATCGGGTCGTTCACGGAGCGGGTCGACGCGCCGGTGAACGTGCTCTACACCGGCGAACACACCCTGCCGCAGCTGCGCGACCTGGGTGTCCGCCGGGTGAGCACCGGTTCACTGCTGTTCCGCACGGCCGTGAAGACCGCCATCGACACCGCGTTGCGGCTCGACGCGGGCAACGCTTTCAGTGTGGCCGAGGTTCAGCGCTGGTCGGACTGAAGCAGGTCGAAGTTGATCGCCGCGCCCGCCTTGGCACCCGAGGCGGCCGCCATGAGCACGGTCGCGGACAGGTCGGTCACGTTCCCGGCGACGTACACGCCGGGGACGGCCGTCCGGCCCATCGGGTCGGCCTCGATGAACTCGCCCAGCGGGTGCGGGGTCGGCGTGAGGCCGAGCTGCGTGAGGATCTCCGATCGCGCGACGTGCCGGCCGCGGATGGCGACCGCCTGCCTTGGAATTGTTTCGCCGGTGTCGAGGTGCACGTCGGCGGTGCCGGTGATCGCGGTGACCTGGTCTTGTTCGAACCGGATGACGTCGTCACTCAGCTGCCGGAACATCAGCTCCAGGTGCTCGTCGCCGATGACGCCGATGGCCTGGTCGCGCACCTCCCACCCGTGGCAGTACGGGCAGTGGATCACCGACCGGCCCCAGCGTTCGCGCAGGCCGGGGATGTCCGGCAGTTCGTCGACCAGCCCGGTTGCGACGAGTACTCGCTTTGTCCGCACTTCGGTGCCGTCATAGGAGACGATGAACCCGTCGTCGTCCCTGACTATTTCGGTGACCCTGGCATCAGCTATTCGTACACCGTATTGCCGCACTTCCTTCCGCCCGATCTCCAGCAGTTCCCCCGGCGGCATGCCGTCTCTGGTGAGGAACCCGTGCATGTGCGCGGCCGGTGCGTTGCGCGGTTCGCCCGCGTCGATCACCAGCACATTCCGTCGAACGCGCCCGAGCATGAGCGCCCCGTTCAGTCCCGCGGCCCCGCCGCCGATCACCACAACGTCCATGTGTTTCACCCTTGACGTTGTCTCCTGGGTTTGACAAACGTGTTTGCCGATCCTGCAATAACGGGATGGACGACGAGCAGGTGCTCAGCGGTGTGGGGCCGCGCCTGAAGGCGTTGCGTCAGCGGAACGGCGCCACCTTGGCGACGCTGTCGCGGGCGACGGGTATCTCCATCAGCACGCTCTCCCGCCTGGAATCGGGCGCGCGCAAACCGTCACTCGAACTGCTACTGCCACTGGCCAGGGCCCACCGAGTAGCGCTGGACGAACTGGTCGGCGCGCCGCAGACGGGCGACCCGCGCGTGCACCAGCAACCCATCGTGCGCGAGGGCCGCACCTACATCCCGCTGACGCGGCAACCGGGCGGGCTGCAGGCGTTCAAGACGATCTTCCACGACCAGCGGGCGCCGGACCCGCGCACGCACGAGGGCTACGAGTGGCTGTATGTCCTCAGTGGACGCGTGCGGCTGGTGCTGGGCGACCAGGACCTGGTGCTGCGCCGCGGCGAGGCCGTCGAGTTCGACACGCGAGTGCCGCACTGGGTGGGCAACGCCTCCTCGGGTTCGGCGGAGATCCTCAACCTGTTCGGGCCGCAGGGCGAGCGCGTGCACGTGAAACCGCGCGGGCGGCGCGTGATCACGCCCTAGGGAATCCATAGTGGACCAGGTGGGAAACTGTTCTCAGTGCGGTGCAGGACGCACTGGGTGGTGGCGGCACGACCGTCTCTCGAACTCCGGTCGTGCGGTCACCACCCTCTTCATTTTCTGGGGAAATGCCTGGTAACGCTTTCGGCAGTCTGACAGTGTGCGGATTGATCCAGTGCTGCAGATGGTGTGCACCCGTTACCGCGAGCGTCTCGGCTGGCCGGTCGTCGCCGACCCGGCCAACAACAGCCCGCGGATCTTCGTCGGCGACCTGATCAGTGCCGTCGTGGTCCCCGTGGCCGAGGCCAAGGCCCTGCTGAGCCGTGCGCTCGAGGCCGATGTCAGATGTGCCGTGTTCAGCGACGCGCTGGGCACCCGGTGGACGTTCCTGGTGCGGCCTTCGCTCGCGCCGCTGTTCGGGTCCGGTGGGTTTCCGGTGCTCGCTCGGGGGGCTTACGTGGCGCTGCCCGCTTTGCCGGGGCATCCGCTGGCTACCGGGTTGCGGTGGGTCGTTGAGCCGCAGCCGCTGGACACGCTGTCGGATCTGGCCGGGCTGGCCGGGGTGGCGGCGCCGCGGGCGGCGTGAGCTGCTTGGGGATTCGCCACGCGTCGAAGGTCCGCCGTCTCGGATTCGCCACGGGTGAACGGCGGATCCGGGGCTCGGCGCGGCTGTGGGACCGGAACTGTCGGTGCCGGCTGGAAGAATCAAAACCGGGGGTCCCCCTTGCGGGCGGGGACGTCCGCGTGAGCCTGGCGCCGCGGGCGGCCGGATCGGCTGCGCCGCGGTAGGTCTGAGCGGCCGCGTCGTGGATTCGCTCTGGGTGAACGGCGAATCTGCAGTCAGACTCGGCTGCGGGGCCGGAACTGTCGGTCCCCGCTGGAACAATCAAAACCGGGGGTCCCCCTTGCGGCGGGGACGCACGCGTGAGCGTGGGGCGCCGCGGGCGGCCTGAGGGCCACCCAAGCGTCAGCCCAAGACTCGGCGCGCCGCCCCGACGACCGTGTACCAAGGCGGCAGCGACCGCGAAGGCTCCACGATCCACTCCACGGACCCGAGATCGCACGGCAGCACGATGGTGGTGCCGTGCGGCACGTTGCGCACCCCGGCCGCCCCCAGCGAGGGACACAGCACGGGCGACGAGTGCGCGGGCGCGGCCGTCAGGAAAGTCCAGCGGTCACCCGGCGACACCAGCACGGGACCGGTCAGCATCATCAACCGCAACTCGGCCAGCACGTCGGAACCAAGCGGCACGGGCATGGAAACCGCGGCGAGAACCCCGCCGACCTCGACCGTCAGCCGCCGGTGCGTCACCTCCATGTGCGCGGGCCAGCCGAGTTCTTCCTCGTAGCTGGTGCGCGCGGAAGCGAGTTCGCGCAGCCAAAGCGGTGCGGGCGGTTTCGAGTTGATGATCGCGGTCACTGCCATCCCCAATCGCCGGTGGTGTTCCTCGATGATGGCGTTGCATCTTCGGTGAGTTCACTAGTGCGCGGAACGAGAACATTTGGAGTGGATTTCCAAGCCGAAGGGCGTGGTCGCGATGGCGGGGAACTACGCGACGAAGCGAACCGACTACTCGGCGCTGACCTGCGCCTTCGAAGAGGCCCCCGCGACGTGCCGGACCTTTAGGGGTTTCCCCAACATCGCCCTGCTATGGGACGGAATGTCGAACTACTTCTTCATGTTTGGGGTACCGAAGGATACCGGCGCACCTGTGGATTACCTTGCCGGTTCCTCGCTATGGTGTTGATGCAGCGGTTCGGGCGTTCGTGAGCGCTATAACGACAATCGAGCCGAGGTCCGCAGAGAGGTGGTCGTCGCAGATGAGCGAGGCGTCGACAATGAGACGTCATGTCGCGATCTTCGCCAATCCGGAGCACGCGCGGGCACTTCCTGTGCTCGCGGTGGTCGAGGAATTGGTGGAACGTGATTACCGGGTCACCTACGTCACCAGTTCGGAAGTCGCCTCGCGGTTCGCGCTCTCGGGTGCCACGGACGGTCGCTGGGATGTCGTGGGCTGCCTCGACGACACCGATGAGCCGGTCGCGGTCGTGCTCGGCTACTTCGAGGACGACGTCCCGGACCTCGTGGTGCACGACGCCAGCGCCGGCGCCGTCGCCCGCACCTGTGCCCGCGGATGGGGGTTGTTCGCGGACACGAATCGAGACGGAAGACTCTTCGACGATGAATTCGATCAGTTCGTCTCGCGGTCGGGTTTCGTCGTTGTTCCGGAGCAGTTGCGGGAGCCCTCAGCGTCTCATTTGGCCCGT
Source organism: Lentzea sp. NBRC 105346 (assembly GCF_030269605.1). GTDB lineage: Bacteria > Actinomycetota > Actinomycetes > Mycobacteriales > Pseudonocardiaceae > Lentzea. Next base: position 339,615 of record NZ_BSTQ01000002.1, on the reverse strand, counting down.
CGCTAGGGCGTGACCTGGGCCGTTCTAGGAGGATTTCTACCCTCTTGATTCCGCGAATCACGGAAACGGCTGGTCAGAACCTGGTACGCGTCTCACTCACTTGGTACATCTTCACTCGATGTGATTATGATCGGCTGAAACCGGTCACTCTTGGCAGTGAAGCGGTTACTACGTGAGCGGGTGTCGTGTCCGGTCCTGTCCAAGGGGGTCGTCGCGGTGAACTTCGAAGGGCGCTCCGGCACCGGCCTGATTGGTCGGGAGAGCGCTCTCACCGTGCTCCGGCGTCACGGGGCCACCGCGCGTACCGGCAGCGCCAGGGCCGTGCTGCTGCGCGGGCCCAGGGGAACCGGGAAATCGGCACTGCTCAACCGCGTCGCGATGATCGAGATCGAGCACGGCACCACCGTGCTCACCGCCGAGGGGCGGGGTGAGAACACGGACCTGACCGTGGCCCGCCGGCTCCTCGCGCCCGCGGGGATCACCGTGCCGGAGGCACCGGAAGCGCCCGCGGAGCTGTTCTCCGTGTTCCGCTCACTGTGGCAGCGCGTCGCCGACCTCACCGAAGAGGCGCCGCTGTGCCTGCTGCTCGACGACCTGGACGCGTGCGACCTCGCGACCGTGCGGTGGATCGACTTCCTGATGCGCCGGATGCCCGACCGGCCCATCTCGGTCGTGCTGACCCGCGGCACCGAACCGGCGAGCCGGCCGATGGACCGGGTGATCGCGAACCTGCTCGCCATGTGGTGCACCGACGTGATCGACCTCGAACCGCTCAACCGCGACGAGGTCGTCGAGATGGTCACCGCGACGCTCGGCGCGTCACCGGACCCGGTGTTCGTCGACACATGCCACCGGCTCTCCGGCGGCAACCCCGGCCACCTCACCAACCTGCTCGAGAACCTGAGCGGCATCGAGCCGGACGACACCGGCCTGCTGCGGATCTCCGCGTTCCCGCGTGACGCCGTCGCCGCGGTCGTGCGTGCCCGCATGCTCGAACAGCCCGACCAGGTCCGGGCGGTGGCGGCCGCGGTCGTCGTGCTCGGCCGGATGAACCCGGAGTTCGTCGGACCGCTCGCGGGCGTCGCGTCCAGGGTGGCGCTGGAGTCCGTCGACACGTTGCAGCGCGAACACCTGCTCGGTCACGGGCTGCCGCACCCGCTGCGCGACTGGTTCCGCGACTGTCTGGAGGACGTGTTCGACCCCGCGCACCTCGCCGCACTGCGGATGCGCGCGGCACTGCTGCTGGACGAGGGCGGCCGGTCGGTGGAGGACGTCGCGCGCCAGCTCGTCCAGCTCGAACGCATCGACGAGACGTGGATGTCGCACGTCCTCATCGAGGCCGCGGCGACCGTCTCCGCGCGCGGTGCCCCCGAGGCCGCGGCCCGCTATCTCGAACGGCTGGTGGAACGCGACCCGGACAACGTCGAGGTCCGCATCGGCCTCGCGACCCAGCTGTCCCGCAAGGACCCGGTGAGCGCGTCGGAACACCTCGCCGCCGCGTTCCACCACACCAAGGACCCGGCGCTGCGGGCCGGGCTGGCGGTGAAGTTCGCGCTCACCGCCCGCGACTGGACCATGGCGCGCGACGCCCGCGACCTGCTCGACGCCGCGCGCCGCGACCTCGACACCGCGGGCCTCGACCGGCCCGCGGACCTGCGCGCGCTCCTGGACGCCTCGGGGCTCGCGCTGGACCTCGGGCACAGCGCCACGGCCGCGGAGGCCGTCGCCAGGGCCAGGGCCCTCGAACCGCCGCGCGGCGACACCACCGCCGAACGCTGCCTGCTCGGTGTGCTGTCCGAGGCGACCATGCGCGGCGGCGGATCGCTGGGAAGGGCCCTGGACCAGGCGCGCCGGGCGGTGTCGGACGACCTCACGCTCACCGACTGGTCGATGCTGTCGGCCGCGACCGTGCTGCGCTGCTCCGGCGAACCGGCCGAGGCGCTGGCCGTACTCGACCGCGCGGTCGAGGCGTTCACGCTCAACGGCGACGAACTGGCCCGCTGCCGAACCCTCACGCAGCGCGCGACCGTGTTGATGTCCATGGGGGACCTCTTCCGGGCCGAGCAGGACGCGCACGACGCCGTGCTCGTCGTGCAGGACGGTTCGTGGCAGCACGAGGTGCCGCGTCCGTCGGTCGCGCTGGCGTGGATCGCGTGCCAGCTCGGCCAGGTCGAACGCGCCGAGAAGCTGATCGGGCCGCTGGACGTGACCGACGTCGGGCACCGGGTCAGCGAGCACCGCGAGTATCTGCGGGTCAGCGGCTGGATCGCGTTCCTGCGCGACGACCTGGACTCGGCGCTGGACTACCTGGTCCGATGTGGACGGGTGATGCGCGAGACCGGTCTCAACGACCCGTCGGCCGTCCCGCTGTGGGTCGACCTCGCGTTCATGGCGACGCTGTGCGGCCGGGAGCGCGAAGCACTGGACGCGGCCCGCGCGGCGGAGGACCTCGCACAGTCGTGGAACAGCGCGGAGACCCTCGCGTTCTCGCAGCTGGCCCGCGGCTACGTCACGACCGGGCCGAACGCCGCCGACCTGGCGGCGGCCGCGTCGCGCAACTTCGGCAGCGTGCCCGCGCTCATCCAGCAGACCCGCGCCGAGGTGCTGCTCGGCCGGCTGTGGCTGGGCATGGGCGACGAGAAGACCGCGCGGGCCCACCTGCGCACCGCCGTCGGGCTCGCGTTGCGGTGCGGGCACCGGCCGCTGGCCGACGAGGCCCGCGAGCTGCTGCTCGGTGCAGGCGGCCGGATGCGCATCCCCGAGCAGGCCGAGCGCGTGGACCTGGTCGGCCTCACGCCCAGCGAACGCCGGGTCGCCGAGCTGGCCGCCGCGGGCGCGAGCAACCGGCAGATCGCGGAACGCCTGTTCGTCGCGCTCCGCACCGTCGAGGTACACCTGACGAGGGTCTACCGCAAACTCGGTGTGGCCCGCCGCGCCGACCTCTCGGAGGCGATCGCGCTGCGGCGCAGTCCGGCGGGTACCCGGCCATGACGGTCCTCACCACGCCGGACGACCGCTGGTCGGATCTGCTCGTCGAGCGGCGGGACGCGCTCGCCCTCGCCGACCGGGTCGCTGACGACCTGGCCCGTGGCCGTTCGTCGCTGGTGCACGTCAAGGCGCCGCCGGGTGGCGGGCTCACCGCCGTGCTCGGCGAGGTCGCCGGGCGGGCACGGGAACGCGGCGCGCGCGTCACCCGCTGCCGTTGCTCACCGGACGAGGCGTCCGTGCAGTTCCGCGCGGCCTGGCAGTTCCTCGGCGCGCTGGAGATCGACGAGCCGACCGGTGCGCCGGAGGCGGTCGCCGACGTCGTGATGCCGTTGTGCCACGCGGTGCTCGAGCAGGCGCAGCAGCGGCCCGTGGTGATCGTCGTGGACGACGCGCAGTGGATCGACCGGGCGTCGTTCGAGCTGCTGCGGGCGCTGGTGCGGCGGATGGACCACGCGCCGATCGTGCTCGCCGTCGGGGCCAGCGTGCTGTGCCCCAGCATGACGATCACCGCCGAACTGGAGTCCTGCAGCGCGGTCACCCACGACGTGCGGCTGTCCCGGCTGACCCGGACCGGGGTCGGCGAGATCGCCGCGGCCGCCTTCCCGGAACCGGCCGACGACGCCTTCCTCGACGCGCTCGTCACGCACACCAAGGGCCTGCCCGCCGTGCTGCACCGCGTGGTGACCTGGTTGGTGCGCAACGGGGTCGTGCCGGACACCGCGGCCGTCCCGCGCGTGGCCGACCTCGCCACGTCGGTCATCCGCGACCGGCTCGACCTGCGCATCCGGGCGCTGTCACCGGCCAGCCGCAGGCTGCTGCACGTGATCGCCGTGTGCGACGGCGTGTTCTCCGCGCAGGAGGCCGCCGCGATGGCCGGCCTCTCCCGGGAGTTCGCGCGCGAGGTCGACGTGCTCGGCGCGTCCGGGCTGCTCGTCCAGCGCTGGGACCCGAAACCGTCGCATGCGCTCGTCGTGGACCGCGTGCTCGCGCTCGCCACCCGCGCCGAACGGGAGGAGCTGCACGCGAAGGCGGCCGAGCTGGCGCACCGCGCGGCACTGGACGACGAGGTCGTCGCGAGGCTGCTGCTCGGCACCGGGCCGATCGGCGCGCCGTGGGCGCTGACCGTGTTGCGCGGCACGGCGAAGTACCACCTGCAACGCGGCGCGCACCGCGAGGCCGTGCGGCTGCTGGACCGCGCGCTCGCCGAACCCGTGACGATGGCCGAGCGGGCGCACCTGCTCGTCGAGTGCGGCGCTGTGGAGACAACGCTGTCGCCCGACGCGGGTGACCGCAGGCTCACCGCGGCGCTCGCCACGACCGGCGGTCAGGAGATCGCCCGCAGCCGGTTGGCGGCCGTGGATCTGTTGCTCGCCAGGGGAAACTGCGATCTGGTCAAGCAGGCGATCGTGTCCGTCCACACGCGACAGGACCTGGACCCCGGCGAACGCGACACCATGTGCGCGCTCTACTGGATGGCCGACGAGGCGCCGCACGACCAGCGCGAGTTCAGTCCCGCCGCGCTGCCCCCGCTGCCGGACGAACCCACCGAACCGGCGCAGGCCGCCGTCGCCGCGTGGGAGACCGTCACCGAGGGCCGCGACATCGAACGCGCCCGCAGGCTCGCCCGCACCGCGCTCGCGGCGCCCGTGCGGGAATCCTTGCTGTACCCCAGGATCGTCGCCGCCAGGGTGCTCTTCCACACCGACGACTACGGCGAGTCGATCGCCGCGTTCGACGACGTCGTGCTGGAGGCCAGCCGCAGGCAGGTGCCGGCGACGGCCGGGTGGGCACTGCTGCACCGCGCCAAGGCGTTCCTGCGCCAGGGCGTGCTGGGCGACGCGGCGATCGACATCGAGCGGGCGGTCACGGGACTGCCGCTGGAGTGCTGGCACCCCGCCGTGCGGCCCGCGTTCGTCGGTGTCGAGCTGGCGATGGTCGTCGAGACCGGCCGGTTGGGGCAGGCCGAACGCATCGCGGCCACGGAGTTCCCGCCCACCGCCAAGGCCGGGTTCTCCTGGGTGTGCTTCGAGTTCGGCCGCGGTCTCGTGTACCTCTCCGAGGGCGACGCGGCGCACGCCGCGACGATCTTCGAGGAGACCGGGCGGCGGATGCTCGCCCGGCGCTGGACCAACCCGGCGCTGCTGCCTTGGCGGTCGTTGTGCGCCATCGCCTACCGGGGCTGCGGGCGGCACGAGGAGGCCGCCCGGATGTGCGCCGACGAGCTGCGGCTGTCGCGAAGATGGGGGGACGCGAGCAGCATCGGCTCGGCGCACCTGGGCGCGGCCGTGGCATTGCAGGGCCAGGAATCGTTGGCACACATGGAACAGGCCGTGGAGATCCTGCGGAACGCGCCGGCGCGTTTGCGGTACGCGACGGCGTTGGTCGAACTCGGCGAGGCCCGCCTGCACACCGGCGCGGCGGGCGACGCCCGGACGCTCCTCGTCGAAGCCGAGCGGGTCGCCGCCGCGCACGGTGCGACAGGGCTCGCGAGCCGGGCACGGGGCCTGATTGCGAGCGGCAACTAGCGCAGTCAGCCCGGAGTCCCAACCTGGGAGAGGAGAGGCCGTGTTGCTCGAGCGGCAGGGTGAGCTGGAGCAGATCAGCAGAGCTCTGCGCGACGCGCAGGCTGGCGGCGGATCACAGCTACTGGTCGGTGGACCGCTCGGCAACGGGAAGTCCGCGCTGTTGCAGGAGATCCCGTCCCTGGAGGCCGCCGACGGCTTCCGGGTGCTGCGGGCCAACGCGTCCTCGCTCGAACAGGACTTCGCGTTCGGCGTGGTGCGGCAGCTGTTCGACCCGGTGCTCTCACGCGCCGTGCCCGAGCTGCGGGAGCGCTGGCTCACCGGCGCCGCCGGGCTCGCGCGTGTGGTGTTCGCCGACGACGCGCCCGAGGCCACCGACCCCGCGCCCGCGGTGATCGTGCAGGAGGCCGCGCTGCAGGGACTCACCGCCCTGCTGCGCAACATCAGCCTCGACAAGCCGTCGCTGATCCTGATCGACGACCTGCAGTGGGTCGACGAGCCGTCGCTGCGCTGGCTGACCCGGCTGGCCAAGCGCCTGGACTCGTTGCGGGTGCTGCTGGTGACCGCGGTGCGCGAGGGCGACAGCCGCACCGACCGGCCGCTGGTCACCGAGATGACGTCGTTCTGCCACCACGAGCTGCGGCCGGCCGCGCTGTCGGTGACCGCCACCTCGGAGCTGGTGTGCAAGCAGACGGGGGAGTGGCCGGACGAGGAGTTCGTCCTCGCCTGCCACGAGACCACCGACGGCAACCCGATGTTCCTCATGTCGATCCTGCTGAACCTCGCGTACTCGGGGATCGTCCCGGCCGCGAAGCACGTCGACGTGGTGCGTTCCCTGCGGCCCGCGCAGTTGCGAGAACGTCTGATCCAGTGCCTGCAGACGCAGTCCGACCCGGTGCGGTCGTTCGCGCGCGCGGTCGCGGTGCTCGGTGAGCACGTCGACGTCGAGCTGATCGGGCACCTCGCCGGGCTCGACGCGATCGGCTCGGCCACCGCGATGCGCACCATGCACCAGCTCGGGCTGCTCAAGAGCGACCAGCACCCCACGTTCATGCACCTCGTCGTCCAGGACGCGATCGAGGAGTGGATGACCGCGGAGGAACGCGAGGAGCTGCACCTGCGCGCGGTGAAGTTGTTGCACGGCAGCGGTTATCCGGCCGAGCAGGTGGCCGCGCAGCTGATGACGATCACCTCGCAGCACGACTGGTGGGCCATCGAGGTGCTCCGGTCGGCCGCCGACACCGCGATGCGCCGCGGCGCGCCCGAGGTCGCCGCGCGGTACCTGCGGCGGGCGCTGCTCGACGCCTCACCCGACGGCGAGGACCGCGCCCGGCTGCTCGTCGATCTCGCCACGGCGGAACGCGGCTTCGACGCGTCGGCATCGGTGCGGCACATCTCCTATGCGGTCCCGTTGCTGCGCACGGTCCGCGATCGCGCGGCGGCCGTGGTGCGGATCGCGCCGACCGTGCTGGTCAGCGCCTCGCGGCCGGTGCGGGACCTGTTGGAACGCGTATCGGACGAGCTCGGCGACCCGGTGATGCTCGCCGGGGTGGACCGCGAGCTCGCGTTCCGGCTGGAGGCGCGGCTGCGGTACTCGTGGCACTCCGACCCGGCCCAGCTGGGCGACTCGGTCCGGCGACTGCTGGCGCTCGGCGACCAGGATCTCGTCGGCAGCGGGGCGGAACGCGAGCTGCTGGTCGTGCTGCTGGACGCCGCGATGCTCACCGCGAAGCTGCCCGCCACCGAGGTCGCGCGGCTCGGGCGCCGGGTGCTCGACCACGAGCCGGCGTCGTCCGGTCACGTGCACACCGCGTTGCCGCTGCTGGTGACGACGATGGCCGCGGCCGACGCGCTGGAGGACCTGGCGCCGTGGCTGGACCTGGCGCTGGACCGCGCGCGCATGCAGGACGTGACGATCGAGCATGCGCTGATCCGTACCGAACAAGCCCTCACGCTGCTGCATCTCGGCCGGCTCGACGAGGCGCGGTCGGCTGCGTTCGACGCGCTCGACCTCACCGCGCTGGACTGGAAGGGCTCCAACGCCACCGCCGCGGTCGCGCTCGCGGCCGTCGCGATCGAGCTGCGCGAACCGCAGCTGATCTCGCGGTTGCTCGACCTGCAGCAGGAACGAACGGATCACGCCTGTCTCGCGGCCATCTACCGGTTGCTGCACGGCGCGGCCGCCGCGCTGAGCGGGGACCTCGACCGGGCGCTGGAGTACAACCTGGAATGCGGTCGCGCGCTGGAACGCGCGGGCTGGCGCAACCCGGTGCTGTTCCCGTGGCGGCTGACGGCCGCGTCCCTGCACGCCCGGCTCGGTGATCGCGAAGCCGCGCTGGAGCTCGCGGAGGAGGCGCGCTCGCGGGCCGTCACGTGGGGTGCGCCGTCCGGCGTGGGCCGCGCGCTGTGCACGCTGGCGCGGCTGACGCCGGGGCCGCGCGGGCTCGACCTGGCGCGTGAGTCGGTCGAGGTGCTGGGTGAGTCGGCCAACTCGTTCGAGCTCGCCAAGGCGCTGCTGGAGCTGGGCACCCGCGAGCGGGCCGAGGGGGAGCCCGACGCCGGGCACCACCTGCGCCGGGCCCAGGAACTGGCTCTGCAATGCGGTGCGAACTGGCTCGTCGCCAAGTCGGCGGAGGAACTGGAAACCACCGATACATCCGGGTTGAGAACCGCCTTAACGAAATCCGAATACAAGGTAGCCGGTTTGGCGGTGGACGGGCACACCAACCAGGAAATCGCGGATATCCTGCAGGTGACGTGCCGCGCGATCGAGAAGCATCTGACCAACTCGTTCCGCAAGCTGGGCATCCGGCGCCGAACCGAACTGCCCGAGGCGCTGGCCCGAGCCCACCCCGAGACCGCCGTGACGACGCTCAGGCCGGCCTCCGGAGGCCCTCGGTGATTCCTAAGAAAACATCAAGTCGGCATAACATTCACCCGGTTGGCGGGGTTTGGGACACCGAACCACCGATGGTGCGGTGTCCGGGCGGTTCGGTGGTACGGTCCGCACCTTTGGGTGCGGTGCGGTCGTAAAAGTCCAGGTCAGAGCGTACTTGGTAGGGCCGTTACGGTTGCTCTGACCGGCGCATCGGCACCGGGGCTGGGGTGGTGGTTCGGTCGGCCCGAACCTCCAGCCGGTGCGGACCACAACATTAGAGCGCGTTATTGACCCCGGCATTGTGATCTTCCTACTATTGTCCCTGTCGACAGCTTCGATATCCACGTTAATGAAACCGAAGTTCGTCGTTCACCGATTTCTTCCTGCAGAGTCGGGATTGAGCGAGTTCGAGGGGATAGTCTCGATGCACACTATTGCCGCTGGTACTCTCGCCTACGACCATTCCGTGTCCGGCGCCCGGGACAACGCCGTCGCCGACATCGACGTTTTCCGGTCACTGCTGGAAAGGTCGGGGCTCTGTCTGGCCAGCCTCGACCTGGACCTGCGGGTCGTCGAGGCGAACGACGACTTCGTGACCCGCTTCGGGCACTCCCGCGAGACGCTGCGCGGGCGCAGCTTCTACGAGCTGCTGCACCCCGGCGTGCACGGCCCGATGCGCCGGCAGTTCGAGCGCCTGCTCGACGGCCGCCGGCACCGCTTCGTCGAGCACCTCGCCGGGGTCGGCCCGCGCGACGCCGTGTTCACCGGTGACATCACCGGCATCGCGGTCCACGCGCCGTCCGGCGAGCTGGCCCTCATCGTCGTGGTGGTCAACCCGGAGAAGACCGACGACGCCAACGCCGTCGTGGTCGACCGCAACCGCATCCTCACGGAGCTCGACGCGAGAATCCTCGAGGGCATCGCGACCGGTGAGTCGACCGTACGCCTCGCGTCGCGGCTGTTCCTGAGCCGCCAGGGCGTCGAGTACCACGTCGGGACGATGCTGAAGAAGCTCAAGGCGCCCAACCGCGCCGCGCTCGTGTCGCGCGCCTACAGCCTCGGCGTGCTGAGCGTGGCGAGCTGGCCGCCGAAGGTCTCGCCCGACTACATCAAGTGAGCCTGATCGATGTCGACGACCTCGACGAGGGGGTATCCGTGCGGACGCGCGTCCGGGACCTCTTCGCCGAGGCCGCCGAAGCGACCGACGCGCTCGACCCGGAAATCCTGGTGTGCCACCGCAACGGCTCCGAACTTCGGGTCCGGGTCGCCAACAGCGTCCCCCGCCGCAGCGCCGTGCTCGCCATGCGCACCCGCCATCACGCCGAAGCCCTGCGCGGCTTCGGCGTGAGTGCTTGGGACGCCTACGACGAGGCCGCGGTGCAGCTGCTCTGCCTGGCCGATTCGGAACCGGTCGGCGCGATCCGGCTGGTGCACAACAACATCTGGCACGGCGAGGTGGCCGACGACTTCGGGCCGCTGCACCTGGGTGACGCCGGACCCGAGTTCGTGACGTTCAGCCGGGAGATCGTGGCCCCCGCGTGCCGCGGCGTCGGCGTGTCGGCCGTACTCGCGCTGGCGGCCTGCGTGCACTGGAGCCGGTACAGCGCCGTCGACGACCTGGTGGTCACCTCGACCGCGGCCGCCGCGCCGGGGCTCCAGGGACTCGGCCTGCGCCGCATGTCGTCCGTCGTCCGTATCGGGCCGGGGCGGATGCCGGCCGTGCTCATGGCCGGGAAGGTCGCCGATGCCCAACACCGAACCCGCGAACGGCTGTCCGGCAAGGGGTGGCGGCTCCGAACACCCGGCCTCTGACGAGGTGCTCGGCTTCCCTTTCGCCCCAGCGGGTTCACCGCTCTCGCTGCCGCCGATCTACGACGAGCTGCGCCGCGAACGCCCGGTGTGCCGCGTCCGCCTCCCCACCGGTGCGCACGCGTGGCTGGTGACGACGTGGGCCGACGCCAGGTTCGTGTTGTCCGACCCCCGGTTCAGCAAGGCCGCGATGACCCGGCCGGACGCCCCGAAGGCCCGCCCAGGCGAACTGCCGCGCGGCGTCCTGTTCACCACCGACCCGCCCGAGCACACGCGGCTGCGCGCCCTGTTGTCCCGCGCCCTGACCACCCGGCGGATCCTGTCGCTGCGTCCGCGCATGGTCGCGTACGCCGACCACCTGATCGAGCGCATGACCCCGCCCGCCGATCTGGTTTCCTCCTTCGCCGCGCCGCTGGCCATGCGCGCCACCTGCGACCTGCTCGGCGTCCCGGTATCCGACCAGGAACAGTTCGCGGCGTGGTCGGAGACCGTGCTCGCCGTGGACGGCCGTTCTTCTGGAGACGTCGAACGCGCGCAACGGGAACTGTTCGCCTACATCGGCGGCCTGGTCGAGACCCGCACTGGTAACCCCGGCAACGATCTGGTGTCCGACCTGCTGCGGCACGCTTCGCCCGAACCCGTCGTCGGCCTCGTGGCAACCCTGCTTGTCACCGGCTACGAGACGATGGCCGCCGGGGTGACCAACTCCGTGCTGACCCTGCTGGCCGCACACGGAAAACTGTTGCCGGACCTGGACTCCGACGCCCTGGAGGAGCTCTTCCGCTTCGCCGCCTTCGGCGACGCCCTACGCTCCCGCCGCGCCCTTCGCGACGTACGGGTCGGCCCGGTCCTGGTGCGCGCGGGCGACCTGGTCATGGTGTCGACGGCGTCGGCCAACCGCGACCCCTCGGTGTTCGGCGACGCCGACATGTTCCTCCCCACGCGCTGTCCCAACCCACACGTGGCGTTCGGCCGCGGCGTGCACTACTGCGCGGGCGCGAGCCTCGCCCGCACGCAGCTACGAATAGCGTTGTCCCGCTTGGCATACCGGCTACCCGGCCTGAGCCTCGCGACGCCGTTGGCGGACATCACGCTGCGGCCCGGCGGTTCCGAGTCACCACCGGAGCGCCTGCTGGTCCGCTGGTGAAAACACCAGCGGCCACCAAGCGATCATCTTGTGGTGGCCACCGAACCGCACAGGTCGCTCCGGGCAGTGCACAGCCGCTCCCCGGCGGTCACGCGCGCGGTGGCGATCCTGGAGGAGCTGGCGCGCTCGCCGCTGCCGCTGTCCCAGCTGGCGCGCCGGCTGGATCTGGCCAAGTCCACGGTCGCGAACCTGTGCGCGGCGCTGGAGGCGTGCCGCATGGTGCGCCGCGTCGACGGCCGGTGGACCCTCGACCACAAGGTCGTCGAGCTGGGGCAGGGCTTCCTGCCCGGGACCTCGGTGGTGGACGAGTTCGTGCGGTACTGCGCCATGCTGCCGGTCGCGTCCGCCGAGACGATCCTGTTGTCCGTGCTCGACGACATGGACGTCGTCTACTTGGCGCGCCACGACGGCACACAGAACATCCGGCTCGCTTCGGATGTCGGGCAGCGGCTGCCCGCCGTCGTGTCCGGTATGGGCAAGGCTCTGCTGGCCGCTCTGCCGCCGGGTGAGCTGGAGTCGCGGCTGGCCGCTCTGGATTCGCTGCCTCTTCTGACTCGGCGGTCGCACCGGGATGTCTCGGAGCTGCGGCGCGACCTGTTTGAGACGCGGCGGCGGGGGTATGCCATCGATCGCGAGGAGAACACCGACGGCGTCACCTGTTTCGGGATCGCGCTGGCGGGCGGGCGGAGTATCTGCGCCGCCGTCAGCGTGACCATCCTGACCGTGCGGCTGACGCAGGAGCTGCAGGACGCTCTGGTGGTGGATCTGCGGCGGCTGGCCGACCATCTGTCGATCGTTGCCGCACACTGATTCCATGCGGTGCCGTCCAATATGGATGGTCAATCAGTGGCGGGACCGCCGGCCCAGCGCAGCCGTGTCCGTCAACAGAATCGTCCGCCGCTCAATAACGATCCACCCGCGCTGAGCAAAGTCGGCGAGAATCTTGTTGACGGTATCCCGCCCGGACCCGATGTACTGCCCGAGCTCCTGCTGCGTAACGTCCTCGATAACGAGCCGCTGAACCCGTCCCGCCAGCCGCAGCAACGCCTTCGCGAGCCGCGCCGGAGCGTCGATCTGCACCAGGTCCATCCGCATCTGATGCCGCTCCCGGTGCCGGCGCGCCATGGTGCCCAGCAGGTGCTCGGTGATCTCCGGGCACATGACCAGCCACTTGTGCAGTGTGCCGAGCGCGATCTGGCCGGCCTCGATGCGGGTCATCGCGGTGGTAGTGGTGGCGCACGGCCCGGCGTCGAACAGGGTCGGCTCGGCCAGTACGTCGCCTGAGGCGTGGAAGTCCAGCAGGAGCTCCTTGCCGTCGGCCGACGAGCACGTCGTCTTCGCCTTGCCGGATCTGAGGACGTACAAGGTGTTGGTGCGCGCGCCCGCGGGCAGGATCACCGCGCCCCTGCTGAACTCGACGGGCTCCAGGGTGTGCGTGAACTGGCTCCAGACGTCGGGCAGGGAGGTCGGTCTCGTGAGGAGCTGCTGGGCCACGGGCCGGCTCCGTTCTCTGGACTGGTCTTTCGAGGTTAGGGCGGCCGAATCTGGCGTGGTGCTGAACAAAGTGGTCCTTGTGCCAGGGCGGAACCTGGTGGAATCGACGAATGTCGTCTGGAGACCTCGTCGCCCGCCTCCGGGAGGAGCTGCGCCCCGTCTACCGCGACGCGGCGCGCAACGCGGCGGGGTGGGAGAAGCGCGCTGTCGCCGTCGCGTCGAGTACGGGGGAGCGCCTTGCCGAGGCGAACGTCGGACGTTCACACCTCGTCGCCGCGTTGCGGCTCGTCGATCGGCTGCTGACCCAGACTGTGGCCTTGAACATGCGCGCCGCCGTGCAGGTTGCGGCTGCGGGCACCATTGTGGGAACCGAGATGCTCAGCGCCTACCACGAACGTCGTGTCGCGGCGGTGGAACCGGCGGGCTGGCCCGTGCCGCCCGCGGGGTCGACCGTGGTGGCGGTGCGCGCGGCCGGGTCGTCGCCGGCCGACGTCGAGAAGGCTTTCCGCGACCTGGAACCGGATGTCGTCGCTCGGCTGTCCGGGGCGGGCTCGACCACGTCGGGACACCTGCTGTTACCGCTGGCGGAAGTCGCGGCCACCGAGCTGTGCGGCCGGGCGCACGACGAGCTGTTCGGGTCGGTCTGGCTGTGCGTGTCCGGCCAGACGGCCGACGACCTTCCGGTGGTGTGCAAGGACGTCGACGAGCTGCTCGACCTGGTCACCTCGCTCGGGCGCCCGCCCGGTGTGTACCGGCTCGACGACGTGTTGTTCGAGTACGCGGCGGTGTCGACGCCGGAGGTGACCGCGGAGTTGAGCCGCATTGTGACGCCGCTGCTGGCGAACCCGGTGCTGGTGGAAACCCTGATGGCGCTGGTGGAGTCGGACGGCAACCGCGCCGTCGCGGTCAAGCGGTTGTTCATCCACCGCAGCACCATCGACTACCGGCTGTGGCAGGTGGAGCAGCTGACCGGGCTCTCGCCCGTCCATCCGCGCGACCTCGCGATGCTCAGCATCGCACTCGACGTGTGTGGTCGCGTTTCCACGAAGTGAGACCGGGATTCCCAAGACACACCCGAAATGCGTACGCCGTCTCAACAGGCTCTTTGTATGGTGCCGTGGGGAGCTGAACCTGGAGGCGGGCCTGTGACGATCACCGAGGCCGTGTCGTTGTCCCCGCCTTCGGACGCGCTTGCCAGGGCCCTGCTCACCGGTGAAGGGCCAGACGACCTGCCCACCGCGTACGCCGTCGTGGCCTGTCATTCGGCCGATCCGGCGGTCGTGGCAACCTTGGCGGCCCACGAGGACCTGCTCTGTGTCCTGGCCGGACCCGGCGGCTACCTGCTCGTGCCGTGCGCTTCGGATCGCATGGCCGGTGAGGCGGTGCGGGACCTGCACGTCCGGCTCACCGGCCACACGTGGATGGGCGTCGCCTGGGGCACCCGTAAAGACCTCGCGACCGTTCGCGCCACCGCGGCCGACCTGCTCACCCTCGCGCTCGCCTCGCGCCGCGATCCCGGCGTGTACGAACTGCGGCACCTGCTGGCGGGGTTCGCCGTGCTGCGGCGGCCCGACACCTCGGCCCGGCTGGCACGCCTGATCGAGCCGGTCGTCGACCGCCCCCAGCTGCTGGAGGCGCTGCGCGCGTTCCTCGCCGAGGACGGCAACCGCGCCGGCGCCGCCCGCCGGTTGCGCATCCACCGCAGCACGCTGGACTACCGCCTGCGCGCCATCGAACGCCTCACCGGCGCCCGGCCGACGTCCCCGCACGGCGTGCTGACGCTGGACGCGGCACTTACCGCGCACGCCGTGCGGTCCATCCGGCCGTCGTTACCCGTTCTCTAGCTCTTCCTTGCGGCGCAACAGATCCGCGCGCGTGCGCCGGGCGTTGACCAGAAGTACCCCAGCTGCCGCGACGAGCACGAGCCCCACCGCTACACCAGTGATCTTCGCGGTGATCGCGAGACCGATCGCCGTGACGGCCGAGAAGCCCAGTGCGAGCGTCGCGGCGACCACACGGTCGCGGGCGAACAGCGGTGCTCGCGTGAGCGCCCACGCGGCGAACACCGCCCACCCCAGTCCCATCGCCACGACGCCGCCGAACGCGACGTGGGTCCGGGCGGGCAGGGCCGGTTCCGTCGCCCACAACGTGCCGACCAGCACGGCCACCGTGAGCCCGGCCAGGCCCAGCGCGGCGTACCGCAACTTCGGCGTCAGCCGCCGCACGACGGTCTCCGCGGGCAGGGTCGGTTCCTCGAACCGGTCATCGTTCACCGTGGAATCCCCTTTCCACCAGGTGTTCGCGCAACATCCGGCGCGCGCGGAACAGACGTGACTTGACGGTGCCCGCCGGGACCCTGATGACCTCGGCGCACTCCTGCAGCGAGAGGTCGTGGACGTGGAAGAGCACGAGGACCTCCCGTTCGACCAGCGGCAGGCCCTTCAGGCCGTTCAGCAGCTCGATCCGGTCCAGCGGGTCCGGTTCCGGTACTTCCTCGGGTGCTTCGTCGGGTGGTTGCGCGTACTGGGCTCGCAGCCGGTTCATCAGCGACCTGCGCGCGATCGTGAACAGCCAGGGCGCGAACCTCTCCGGTTCCCTCAGCTTCGGCAGGCCGCGCAACACCGCGACCCAAGTCTCCTGGGTCAGCTCGTCGGCGGTCTCCGCGTCGCCGGCCATCCGGCGCGCGTAGTTCCAGAGCTGGGTGTGCCACGTCCGGACCAGCTCGGCGAGCGCGTCGCGTTCCCCGAGCTGACAGCGGACCACCAGCAGTGCGGTGGGATCCACGTCACCTCCTCCTCGTCATGAGAACAGTCGCCGCCGCGGTGCGCGAGGTTCATGCTGGAGGTATGGAATCTTGGGGTGAGTCCGTGCACTGGATTCTGGAGAACTGCCAGACCTGGGCGATCGTGGGGCTGGCCGACAACCCGTCGCGCGCCGCGCACGGCGTCGCGAGATTCCTGCAACGGCACGGCAAGCGCATCGTGCCCGTGCACCCACGCGCCGAGACCGTGCACGGCGAACCCGGATACGCGTCGCTGTCCGATATTCCGTTCGGTGTCGACTGCGTGGACGTGTTCCGGCGCTCCAGCGAGGCCGGCGCGTTCGCGGACGAGGCCGTCGCGATCGGCGCCAAGGCGGTGTGGTTCCAGCTGGACGTGGTGGACACCGACGCCTTCGCCCGCGTGACCTCCGCGGGCCTGCGCATGGTGATGGACCGCTGCCCGGCGATCGAGTGGCACCCCGGTTTGCCGCCAATCGGCCGGTGACCAGCGCGCACTGCGCTCGGTAACGTCCTGATCACGGGCCCGGACCCTCCTCCGGTTCGGGCATTCCCTGCCGATCAGGAGGTTCGATTCATGCTGCGCTTGTTCGCCGTGGCCTCGGCCGTGGCACTGACACTCGGCGTCGCACCCGCGGTCGCCGCACCCGTGGAGGGCGCATACCTGGTGCGCTTCGACGGGGTTCTGACCGACGCCCAGCGCATCCAGCTCCGCGCGCTCGGCGCCCGCGTCGGCACCTACGTGACCGGCTCCGGTTACGTGGTCCGGACGAAGGACGCCGCACGGGTGTCGCGTCTTCCTTACGTACGCGGGGTTTCCGCGTACTCAGCCCCGGCCGACGTGGTCGCGTTCGGCGGCTCCTCTCGTTTCCTGATCACGTTGGTCGACCAGGACGCTGCCGCCCAGCAGTCGGTCGCCTCGCTGGTGTCGTCGGTCGGCGGCAAGGTCGAGAACGTGTCGGCCAGCCGGGAACACCTCACCGCTGTCCTGACCTCCGCCCAGGCCGCCCGCGTGGCCCGTTCCGCCGACGTGCTCGCCGTCGGCGCCGTTGGCGAGGAGTCGACGGACATGGCGATCTCCCGCGAGTCGGGCGGCGCCAACTACATCGAGACCGCGGGCGGCTACCGCGGCCAGGGCGTGCGCGGCGAGGTGATGGACATCGGGATGCGCGCGACGCACCAGGAGTTCCGCGCCCGCCCGGTGATCATCCACAACGGCAACACCACCGAGGTCGGCCACGGCACGTCCACCTACGGCCAGATCTTCGCCTCCGGCGTCTCGCCCGCCCACCGCGGCCTGCTGCCCCAGGCGCAGGGCATCTTCGCCAAGTCCAGCGTCCCGGACCGGTACGCGCACACCAAGGAACTGGTGAACCCGGCCGGCCCGTACCGCGCGGTGTTCCAGAGCAACAGCTGGGGCAACAGCCTGACCACGTCGTACACGTCGATCTCGCAGCAGATGGACCGCATCGTGTTCGACCACGACATCCTGATCTGCCAGTCGCAGTCCAACGCGGGCACCCGCAACTCGCGCCCGCAGGCGTGGGCGAAGAACGTCCTGTCGGTCGGCGGCCAGTACCACTACAACACGCTGTCCCGCGCGGACGACAAGTGGAACAACGGCGCCAGCATCGGCCCCGCCGCCGACGGCCGCATCAAGCCGGAGATCTCCAACTTCTACGACCGCATCGACACCACGTCCGGCAACTCGGACACCGCGTACACCACGTCGTTCGGCGGCACGTCCGGCGCCACGCCCATCACGTGCGGCAACGCGGGTCTGCTGTTCCAGATGTGGGCGGACGGCGTCTTCGACGGCGGTCCCGGCAAGGCGCGCGACGTGTTCGCCTCGCGGCCGCATGCTGCTACCGCCAAGGCGCTTTTGATCAACTCGGCCGACCAGTTTCCGTTCTCCGGCACCACGGCGGACATGACCCGCGTGCACCAGGGCTGGGGGACCGCGTCCGTGCGGAACCTCTACGACTCCGCGAAGGCCTCGGGGTGGAAGCTGCCTTTGCTGGTGAACGAGACCGACCTCGTGTCCAACGGGCAGGTTCGTCGCTACACCGTTTCTTCCAGTGGTACCAAGCCTTTGAAGGCGACGCTCGCGTACACCGATCCGGCCGGGTCGCCTACCGCTGCTCTGGCTCGGGTCAACGACCTCACGCTTCGGGTCACTGCTCCGAATGGGACTGTCTACTACGGCAACAACGGGCTGTTGGCTGGGAACTGGTCCACGCCCGGTGGGTCGCCCAATGCCATTGACACCGTGGAGAACGTGTTCGTTGAGAAGCCTGCTGCTGGGACTTGGACCGTGGAAGTGTTGGCTTCGCAGGTGAATGTGGACGCTCACGTGGAGACTACGGCTACCGACGCTGACTTCGCGCTCGTGGTTTCTTGATCTTGGGTGTTTCGGCCTTCGGCCGCCACGTCACCCTTTTCGTGCGTGCCAGGCGCTGGGCGCCTGTCCCGCACGAAAAGGGCGACGTACCGAGAAGGTGGTTGGCTGCCGTCGTGGTCCCGATCCGTTGGCTGGGTTGCGTTGTGTTGTGCGGTTGCGGGCGTGGCTGGGATGAGTGGCTTGCGTTTTGATCGTTTCTTGAAAGCGGTTCACCCGATCGTGTAGCTTGTTTTCGCTGGTAAACGGGCTGTTTGCTCGTGATCTTGCGGTAGAGTCGAACGCATGGTCGACACGGATCTGTCCCTCCTCTCCAGCGGTGAGCTGCTCGACGGCTTCGCCGCCCTGGAGGTGCAGAGTCGTGTCCTCGCCGAGCGGAAGTTGCGGTGGATCGCCGAAATGGACCGGCGTGGCCTGGCCGTCGAGCTGGGTTACAAGGACCTGGTCGGAGTGTTGAAGGATCGGGTGCAGTGGGATCCGGCTGTGACGCGGGCGAAGCTGCGTAACGCGCGGCGGTTGATGCCGCAGCTCGGTCCGTCCGGCGGTGAGACCGCACCGGTGTTGCCCGCCACCGCGGAGGCGATGGCCGAGGGCGGGGTGACCGAGGAGCATGTCGAGGAGATCGCCAAGGCGATGAAGCGCATGCCCAAGGACGCCACACCGGAGCAGACGGCCTTCATCGAGCAGCAGCTCGCCGATTACGGGCGCCAGTTCGAGCCGGGCGGCATCCGTGGCTTCGGCAAGAAGATCGTGTACCGGATGTTCCAGAACGACGAGGAACCCGATGATCGGGATCCGGCGCCGCCGGGCAACCAGATAGTGCTGCGTGAGCAGCACGGCCGCCTGAAGCTCTGGGGCGACATCGACCTGATGACCGGCGCGAGGTTCCAGGCCGCACTGGACCCGCTGTCCAAGCCCCGCCCCACCGACGCCGAAGGCCCCGACCCGCGCACCCTGGCCGAACGGCAAGGCGACGCCTTCGCCGAGCTGATCGACCTGATGCTGCGCGCGGACGTCATGCCCGAGCATGGCGGCGAAACCGTCACCATGGCCGTCACCGTCTCCTACGAGGATCTGAAGGCCAACGTCGGGTCGGCGGTGCTGGACAGCCAGGAACGCATCCCGGTCAAGCAACTGCGCAGGCTCGCCTGCGACGCGGGCATCATCCCGATCGTGCTCAGCGGCCGCTCCCAGCCACTCAACGTCGGCCGCAAAGCGAGACTCTTCAACACCGGCCTACGCCGAGCCCTCGTCGCCCGCGACCGGGGCTGCGCCTTCCCGGGCTGCAACCGTCCGCCACGGCACTGCGAGGGCCACCACATCAAACCGTGGTTCGAGGGCGGCAAAACCAGCCTGCACAACGGCGTCCTGCTCTGCCGACGACATCACGACCTGATCCATCACAGCGACTGGGAAGTGAAGCTCCGCAACGGAATCCCGTACTTCATCCCACCGGCGTTCCTCGACCCGCTACGCCAGCCGAGACGCAACCCACTGCACATGGTGAGCTGACGCATGGGAAAAACGGTGCCAACTCAAGCCACCTCATGGCGACCACGCCCGCAACCGCACCGAACGAACGCAAGTCTGGACAGGATCGAGACCACGACGGCAGCCAACCACCGTCTCGGTACGTTGGCATTTTCGTGCGGGCCAGGCGCTAGGGCGCCTGGCCCGCACGAAAATGCCAACGTGTCGCGGCGCAGCCGCGTCAAAGCCAAGGATCACTCGAACCGAGAAGTATCCCCAGCCCCAACGCGAACGATCTCCGGCTCTCCCTGCGAGAAGTCGATCACCGTAGTAGGCGTAGTCCCACACTCGCCGGAGTCGATGACGGCATCCACCACGTGATCGAGCCGCTCCTTGATCTCCCACCCCTGAATCAACGGCTCAGCCTCATCCGGCAGCAACAAGGTGGAAGACAGAAGAGGCTCGCCCATGGCAGCGAGCAGAGCCTGAGTGACCACATGCGACGGAATCCGAGCACCGACCGTCTTCTTGCGAGGGTGCATCATCCGCCGCGGCACCTCCTTGGTAGCCGGAAGGATGAACGTGTAGTTCCCCGGAGTGGAAGCCTTGATCGCCCGGAACACGTCATTGTCGACGTGTACGAACTGGCCGAGCTGAGCGAAGTCCTGACACATCAGCGTGAAGTGGTGCTTGTCGTCGAGCCGCCGGATCTCCCGGATGCGGTCGATGCCGTTCTTGTTGCCGAGCCGG
The DNA here is from genome assembly GCF_030269605.1 of Lentzea sp. NBRC 105346. GTDB lineage: Bacteria > Actinomycetota > Actinomycetes > Mycobacteriales > Pseudonocardiaceae > Lentzea. The sequence continues at coordinate 319,380 of NZ_BSTQ01000002.1, read as the reverse complement.
CAGCCGAGCGCGTAGCACGAGTCGGTGGGGTACGCGATCAGGCCGTCGTCCTGCAGGATCCGCACCGCCTGGTCGATCGCGCGGCGCTGCGGGTTGACCGGGTGGACGTCGAGGTACTTCGCCATGGGCCGGGAGCATACGGGGCGATCATGGTCGAAGCAGAACCTTGACCGCGCCGTTCTCCTTCTTCTGGAACATGTCGTAGGCCCGAGGTGCCTCGGCCAGCGGCAGGTGGTGGGTCGCGAAACCCTCCACACCGAGCGGGTCGGAGTCGACGACCAGCGGCAGCAGCGACGGAATCCAGTGCCAGACGTTGGCCTGGCCCATGCGCAGCTGCACCTGCTTGTCGAACATCTGCAGCATCGGCAGCGGGTCGGCCGCGCCGCCGTACACGCCGACGATCGAGATCGTGCCGCCGCGGCGCACCACGTCGATCGCGGTGTACAGCGCCTTCAGGCGGTCGATGCCGGCCTTCTGCATCAGCTTCTCCGAGATGACGTCCGGCAGGAAGCCGGTGAACTGCTGCGCGAGGCGTGCGACCGGGGCGCCGTGCGCCTCCATGCCGACGGCGTCGATCACGGCGTCCGGGCCGCGGCCGGCGGTCATGTCGCGGATGACGTCGGCGAGGCGGTTGCCGTGGGTGCGCAGGTCGAGGGCCTCGACGCCGCGGGCTCGGGCCCGGTCCAGGCGGTCCGGGACGATGTCGACCCCGATGACCGTTTCGGCGCCGCGGTGCTGCGCGATGCGGCAGGACATGTCGCCGATCGGGCCCAGGCCCAGGACGACGATCGAGGAACCCGGGGCGACGCCCGCGTACTCGACGGCCTGCCACGCGGTGGGCAGCACGTCGGACAGGTACACGAACCGGTCATCGGGCGGGCCGTCCGGGACCTTGATCGGCAGCGTGTCGCCGAACGGGACGCGCAGGTACTCCGCCTGGCCGCCCGGCACCTGGCCGTAGAGCTTGGTGTAGCCGAACAGGGCCGCGCCGGTGCCCTGCTCGCGCACCTGGGTCGTCTCGCACTGCGACTGCAGGCCCCGCGCGCACATGAAGCACGAGTTGCACGAGATGTTGAACGGAATGACCACGCGGTCACCGGGCACCAGTGCCGTGACCTCGGAACCCACCTCCTCGACGACACCCATCGGCTCGTGGCCGAGGATGTCTCCCTCTGTCATGAACGGTCCCAGCACCTCGTACAGGTGCAGGTCGGAGCCGCAGATGCCGCTGGACGTGATGCGGACGATCACGTCGGACGGCTCCTTCAGCACCGGGTCGGGGACCGTGTCCACGCGGACGTCTCGCCTGCCGTGCCAAGTCACTGCCTTCATGACCGAAGGCGTTCCCCGCGCGAACAACGGGTAACCAACCGGTATGACACTCGTGGATCGCTCCGGGCCCGAGCTGCTCGGCGTGTACCTCAACGACCACTACACCGGCTCGGTCACGGGCGGCGAGCTGGCGAGCCGCATCGCCGAGCAGTTCAAGAAGACGCCGGCCGCGCCACGGCTGCGCAAGCTCGCCGCCGACGTCCAGGAGGACCGCGTCACGCTGGTGCGGCTGATGAAGGTCCTCGGCCACGACCCCAAGGCCTACCGGGCCGCGCTGGGCTGGGTGGGGGAGAAGGCGGGCCGGCTCAAGCTGAACGGCTACCTCGTCAAACGTTCGCCGCTCAGCGCCGTGCTCGAGCTGGAGACGATGATGCTCGGCGTGCAGGGCAAGGCCGCGCTGTGGCGGTCGCTGCGCGAGCTGAAGGACGCCCGGCTGGACGAGGCGGAGCTCGACAACCTGAGCCGCCGCGCCGAACAGCAGATCGAGCTGCTGGAGGAGCTGCGAGTGACGGCGGCCAGAGAGGTCTTCAGCGCAGGTTGATAGCCTCAACGGCACTTCCCGAGGTGTCTTGGAGACTCATCAGCCATGCTCGACCGTGCCGTTGTCGACGCCCTGTTCCCCTCCGACCTGCCCGAGCCGGAGCACTGGGAGCAGCAGTACCCGCCGCGGCGGTTGCCGGAGGGTGCGAAGGTCACCCGCCTGGGGCCGTCGCCGACCGGGTTCCTGCACATCGGCGGCCTGTACGTCGGGCTGCTCGACCGGGACATCTCCACGAACTCCGGCGGCGCCTACATCGTGCGCGTCGAGGACACCGACCAGGCGCGTGAGGTCGAGGGCGCCGTCGAGCAGTTCAACCGGGCGTTCGAGTACTTCGGCATCGTCCCGGACGAGGCCGACGACCGGGGTGCCTACGGTCCGTACCACCAGTCGCAGCGCGAGTCGATCTACCTGACCTACGTGCGGGAGATGCTGCGCCAGGACAAGGCGTACCTGTGCTTCGCCACGAAGGACGAGCTCGCCGACATCACCGCCCGCCAGCAGGCGACGAAGCTGCCGACCGGCTACTACGGCCGCTGGGCGATCTGGCGTGACAAGTCCGCCGAGGAGGTCCAGGCCAAGCTCGACGCGGGTGAGCCCTACGTCGTGCGGTTCCGCTCGCCGGGCAAGGCGGGGGAGCGGGTCAGCTTCTCCGACGCCATCCGCGGCACGCTGGAGCACGAGGCAAACCGCAACGACGTGGTGATCCTCAAGGCGTCCGACCAGTCGCCGCGGCTGCCCACGTACCACTTCGCGCACGCCGTCGACGACCACCTGATGCGCGTCAACCTGGTGATCCGCGGCGAGGAGTGGATCTCCAGCGTGCCGACGCACCTGCAGCTGTTCGACACGCTCGGCTTCGAGCGGGTCGAGTACGCGCACATCGCGCCGCTGATGAAGCAGCAGGGCGGCAGCCGCCGCAAGCTGTCCAAGCGCAAGGACCCCGAGGCGTCGGTCGACTTCTACATTGAGGCCGGCTTCCCGGCCCGCGCCGTCCAGTACTACCTGCGCGGGCTCGCCAACGGCCGGCTCGCCGAGCTGCCGCTGGACGAGGCGCTGAGCTCGCCGATCAGCCTCGACGACTGCGGTGTCGCCGGGCCGCTCGTCGACCTGGTGAAGCTCGAGGACATCAGCGCGGACCTGGTCGCCACGATGAGCGGCGAGGAGATCATCGACGCCATCAAGCCGTGGGCGCAGACCTACGACCCGGCGCTGGTCGAGCTGCTGGACAACGAGCGCGAGCTCGCGCTCAAGGCCCTGGCCGTCGAACGCGGCGCGGACGTCGCGAACCCGCGCAAGGACCTGCGCAAGTGGTCGGACTTCCGCCCCGCGTACGGGTTCTTCTTCCCAGCGCTGTTCGAGCTCGTCGGCAACGACGACGAGCGCCTCGGCGGGCTCGACCCGAAGATCGTGTCCGCGGTCGCGGCCGACTTCGCGAACAACTACCAGCACCTCGAGGACGGGCAGGAGTGGTTCGGGCAGATCCGCGCGCTGCTCGAGCCGCACGGGTTCGCCCCGAACCCCAAGGAGTTCAAGAAGAACCCGGACGCCTACCACGGCTCGATCCGGGAGGCGGCGCAGCTGATCCGCGTCGCGCTCACCGGCTCGACCCGCAGCCCGGACCTGCACGCGGTGGCGCGCACCCTCGGCGAGGACGAGGTTCTGCGCCGGGTGCGCGCCCTCGTCTGATCAGCCGGCAGGCGACCAGGCGACCTGGATCGTCCGCTGTCCGGCCGGGGAGGAGAGCACGCCCCGGCCGGGCGGCATCGGCGTCGGCATGAGCCCGCTCATCGCCTCCGCCGTACCCGAGGTGCCGCTCAGCATCAGGACGGACGTCTCGTCCGGCGGGAACGCGGCCAGGAACGAGTCCTGCTTGATGTGGTGGTGCCGGGACGCGATCACCACGTGCAGGCCGATCTGCCGGGCCGACGGGAAGAACTCGGCGAGCGGCTGCAGCGGGTTGTCGTACGCGGCGAGCAGGTCGTAGTCATCGACGACCACATACAGGTTGGGGCCGCTCCACTCGTTGCCGACCCGTTTGCGCAACGACGCGACCACATCCGACATGGGGTCCTTCAGCGCGTTCGCGGACGGGGCGTACTGCAGCAGGTGGTCGCCCCACTCGCCCGACATGTTGGACTTGCGGGGGTCGACGAGGATGAACAGCGCCTGGGCCGCCTCGTGGGTGCCGATGATGCCCTTCAGGTAGGTGCGCAGCGCCGCGCTGCGGCCCGACCCCTCGTCGCCGTACACGAGCAGGTGCCGCGTGTCGCTCGCGAACACGGTCTGGTGGTCGCCCTCGGTGATGCCGAGCGGGATCCGGTAACCGGTGGTGGACAACGATGTGCGGAGCACCTCATCCGGCAGCGGCCGCATCTTCGGCGGGGCATCGTCGACCGCGGGCACGTCGACGTCCGCCAAGGCGATGAGGAACCGACGGCTGGAGCCGTCGATGCCGTGGCCGGGGCCGGGATGGCGAACGGTCGTGTCCACGACGGACGTCGCCGGGTCGGTCAGCGTGAGCTCCAGGCGCGTGCCGAAGGCGCCGTAGAACTCCGGCGCCAGCTCGGACCAGCGGCTCGCGGTCAGCACGACGTGGATGCCGAAGTCCGCGCCGCGGCTGACGAAGTCGACGAGGTAGTAGCGCAGCCACTCCTGCAGTGCCGCGCCCGGCCAGCCGTCGACGACGACCACGACGTCGGCGGGCTCGTTGTTCACCATGCCCTGCTCGGCCACGTGGGCGCGGTAGTCGGCGATCGTGTGCACCCCCGCGCCGCGGAGCGCCTGTTCCCGGCGGCTGATCAGGTCGCCGATGGACCTGGTCACGTGCCACACCATCGTCGGGTCGGACGAGGACACCATCGCGCGGCAGTGCGGCACGTCGAGCAGGGTGGTCAGCGCGCCGCCGGTGAAGTCCAGGCCGTAGACCTGCACCTGCGCCGGGGTGTGGTTCAGGGCGAGGGACGTGATGAACGTCTTCAGCAGCGTCGACTTCCCGGAGCCGTGCGCGCCGACCACGACGACGTGACCGTCCAAAGCGGACAGGTCGACGAGTAGCCCGGTGTAGCGGCCGAGCTCGGGGTTGTCGATCAGGCCGATCGGCACCGTCAGTGGCGGCGCCGCGGCCGTGATCGCCGACAGCGCGAGCTCGGTCAGCGGCGGCTTGACGAAGTCCAGCGCCGGCGTGCCCTTGCCGGTCAGCTGGGCGGCCGCCAGCTGCAGCAGGGTTCCGCCCTCGGCCGGCTGCGAGACGAAGCAGGGACCGAACTCGGTGCCGTCCAGCAGAGCCGCACCCGGCGCACTCAGAACAGCGACGCGCTCCAGCCACTGCGGCGCGTCGCTGTCGCCGCTCGCCAGCAGGTGGATGCCGTGCTTGCGGCCGTACCAGGCGAGGTTCCACAGCACGTCGAACCACTCCGGCGACACGCTCTCGAGCGCGTCGACCACGAGCACGAGGTCGGTGAGCGGTTCCGCCGAGCCGGACCGGCGGTTCAGCTCACCGCGCAGCGCCTGCTGCAGCCGGGTGTCGTCGGACGGCGTCGCGCGCTCGACTGACGCCAGCACGTGCGGCGCCTGCGCGAGGTCGGCGAACGTGCGGTCGGGCGTGCCGTCCACGAACACCACGTTCAGGTCGGCGGGCGAGTGCGTGAGCATCAGCCCCAGCGCGGCGGCGCGCAGCAGTTCGGACTTGCCCGAGCGGTGCCCGCCGCGCACGTAGAGGTGCGTCCCGTCGAGGTCCAGCACCACCGGCACACCGGACGCCGTGGCGCCGATCGGCACCTTCGACCGCCGCGCGGGTGGCAGCGAGGCCCACATCTGTTGCACGTCGAATCCCGCCGGGTCGATCCCGAGCAGGCCGAACAGGTTGGTCTTAGCCATAGGTTCCCCCTATCCCCAGGAAGGTCAACTTAGGGGAGGAGATTTCCCGGCACAAATTCGTGAGAGCGTTCCCATTGACTGTCGCAGGTAGGCCGGATGAGGATCTGCGCCATGCCTCGAAGAAGCGTCGTCGCCGCACTGCTCGGGCTCACCATGATCGCCGGCGGGACCGCCGTCGCCGATCAGGAGTACGGCCAGCCCGTCGTCGGCGCACCCGAGCAGGAACACGGGTGCGCGAAGATCGAGAACAACCGCCCGCTGGCCGACTGGCCGAAGGTGCGCAGTCAGGTCGGGCGCAGCGAGTCCGACGAGAAGCGGATCCGGAAGATCCTCGCGGGCATGACACTCGCCGAGAAGGTCGGGCAGATGACGCAGCCGGAGATCGGCGCCATCACGCCCGACGAGGTCCGCCAGTACGCCATCGGCTCGGTGCTCAACGGCGGCGGCTCGTGGCCGAACCGCGACAAGCACGCGACCCCGCAGGCCTGGCTGCAGCTCGCGGACGCCTACTACGACGCGTCGAAGGCGTCCCGGACCGGTGTCCCGGTCATCTGGGGCATCGACGCGGTGCACGGCAACAACAACGTCTACGGCGCCACGCTCTTCCCGCACAACATCGGCCTCGGCGCCGCGCACGACCCGTGCCTGGTGCGCGACATCGGCCGGGCGACCGCCGAGCAGATCCGTGTCACCGGTCAGGACTGGGCGTTCGCGCCGACGCTGGCGGTCGTGCGCGACGACCGGTGGGGCCGCACCTACGAGGGCTTCTCCGAGGACCCGCGGATCACCCGCGCCTACGGCTACGAGGCCGTGAAAGGCTTGCAGGACAACGCTCACCGCCGGATCGGCGAGGACGGCGTGATCGCCACCGCCAAGCACTTCATCGGCGACGGCGGCACCACGGGCGGCAAGGACCAGGGCGTCAACGCCTCGTCCGTCCAGGACATGATCAACATTCACGGCCAGGGCTACTACGGCGCGCTCGCCGCGGGCGCGCAGACCGTCATGATCTCGTTCAACAGCTGGACGAACGACGAGATCAAGGAGGGCAAGCTGCACGGCAGCAAGCTCGCCCAGACCGAGATCCTCAAGGGCAAGATGGGCTTCGACGGCCTGCTCGTGTCCGACTGGAACGGCATCGGCCAGGTCACCGGCTGCACCAACGCGAGCTGCCCGCAGGCGATCAACGCCGGTCTGGACGTGATCATGGTGCCGAACGACTGGAAGGCGTTCATCGCCAACACGACCGCGCAGGTCGAGTCCGGCCAGATCCCGATGAGCCGCATCGACGACGCGGTCACCCGCATCCTGCGCGTCAAGCTGCGCGCGGGTGTGCTGGACGGCGAGAAGCCGTCGCAACGCGAGCACGCCGGTGACGCGAAGGGGTTGCAGGACAAGGAGCTCGCCCGCGAGGCCGTGCGCGAGTCCATGGTGCTGCTGAAGAACAACAAGCGCGTGCTGCCGTTGTCGAGGCGCAGCAAGGTGCTCGTGGTCGGCAAGAGCGCGGACAGCATGCAGAACCAGACCGGCGGCTGGACGCTGTCCTGGCAGGGCACCGGCAACACCAACGCCGACTTCCCCAACGGCACCACCGTTCTCGGTGGGCTCAAGCAGGCGCTGGGCGACGCCAACGTGACCTTCAGCGAGGCCGGTGACGTCGATCCGAAGGGCTTCGACGCGGTCATCGCGGTCATCGGTGAGACCCCGTACGCCGAGGGTGTCGGCGACATCGGCAAGCGCACGCTGGAGGCGGCGAAGCTCTTCCCGGGCGACCTCGCCGTGCTGGACAAGGTCTCCGGCAAGGGCACGCCGGTCGTCACGGTCTACGTGTCCGGCCGTCCGCTGTACACGAACAAGGAGATCAACCGCTCGGACGCGTTCGTCGCCGCGTGGCTGCCCGGCACCGAAGGACAAGGCGTCGCCGACCTGTTGATCCGCGGACGCCACAACGGATTCAGCGGCAAGCTGTCCTACTCGTGGCCGCGCAGCGCGTGCCAGACGCCGCTCAATCCGGGACAAGAGGGGTACGACCCGCTGTTCAAGCTCGGCTATGGGCTTCGCGACTGGCAGACCGGCAACGTGCCCGTGCTCGACGAGTCGTCGCCGACCGGCAACTGCAGCGGCGGTGGTGGCGGCGGAAACGCGACCGAGGACCTGGAGATCTTCAACCGTCAGGACATCGCGCCGTACAAGTCGTTCATCGGCTCGCCCGACAACTGGAGCGGCACGGAGATCGGTCCGGACGGCGAGGCCGCGCACAGCTCGATCAACACCGTGCCGACCGACGTCAACGTGCAGGGCGACGGGCTGAAGGTGACGTGGAACGGCACCGCGCCCGGCCAGGTCTATCTGCAGGACCCGGCCGGCGGCAGCGACCTGCGCGGGTACCTCAACGCCGACGCCGCGCTGGTGTTCGACGTGATCGTGCACCAGGCCCCGGCGAACCGGACCGTGGTCAGCGTGCACTGCGTGTACCCGTGCTTCTCGGAGGTCGTGGCCACGAAGCTCTTCCAGGACCTGCCCGCCGGCACCAAGGCCAAGGTCAAGATCCCGGTGTCGTGCTTCGCGAACACGCTGGACTTCGAGAACGTCAACACGCCGTTCCTCGTCTACACCGACGGCGCGTTCCAGGCGTCGTTCGCCGACGTCCGCTGGGTGCCCAAGGCCGGTAAGGATCCCGACGCGAAGACCTGCGCCGAACTCACCTAGTGCCATGAAGGGCACCTTCGGGACACCAGACGCCCCGAAGGTGCCCTTCAGGGCAGTCCGTTGCGTCTCACCGCGTAAACCAATCCTTGACATCGGTGTGACTTGAATTACGGTTCACCGAATGCCGAGCAGGTCTGGAAGAGTCGTCGCGATCACATGTGCCCTGGTGATCGCGTTATCGGCGTGTGGGACGGCGAAAAGCAACGAGGGGCAATCCAGTACCAAACCCAAGGTCGGCGTCATCCTGCCCGACACCACCAGCTCGGTGCGCTGGGAGCGGTTCGACAAGCCGTGGCTGGAGAAGTACCTCGCGGGCGCCGGCGTCGAGGCACGCATCGAGAACGCGCAGAACGATCCCAGCCGGTTCGTGCGGCTCGGCGAGGAGATGATCTCCCAGGGCGTGAAGGTGCTGCTGCTCGGCGCGGTGGACGCCGCCAGCGCGTCCCAGGTCGAGAAGAAGGCGAACGAGGCGGGCGTCCCCGCGGTCAACTACGACCGGCTCACGGTCGGCGGCAGTGCGGACTACTACGTCAGCTTCGATGGCGAGGCCGTCGGGTCCCTGCAGGCCGAGGGACTCCTGAAATGCCTCGGCGGCAAGCCGAAGGCGCGGCTCATCGAGGTCGAGGGCGCCAAGACGGACAACAACTCCACGTTGTTCTACAACGGACAGCAGAAGGTGCTGAAGCCGAGGTACGACGCGGGCGAGCTGAAGCTGGTCGCGAACCAGTGGATCGAGAACTGGGACAACAAGCTCAGCGGTCAGCAGTTCGAGCGGATGCTGACGGCGGCGGGTGACGACGTGGACGGTGTCGTCGCGGCGAACGACGGGTTCGCGCAGGAGATCATCGCCGTGTTGAAGCGCAGGAACGTCAAGGTCCCGGTGACCGGCCAGGACGCGACGGTGGAGGGCCTGCGCGCGATCCTCGCCGGCGACCAGTGCATGACGGTCTACAAGTCCATCCGCGAGGAGGCCGCCGCGGCCACCGGCCTGGTCAGCGCGCTGGCGAAGGGCGGAACGGGGAACGCTGACACGGTCGCCACGCAGACCATCAAGGACCCGCAGACGGGCCGGGAGATCAAGTCGCTGCTCCTCACACCGGTCGCGATCACGAAGGACAACGTCCGCGTGGTCGTCGAGGACCAGGCTGTGCGCATGTCCCAGCTGTGCACCGAGGACATGGCGCAACTCTGCCGCAACGCGGGCCTCTCGTAGTGCCGTCATGGCCACCTTCGCGGACCCCAGGTCCGCAAAGGTGGCCATGACGGTCAGCAGGGGTCGGCGTAGTCGATGTCGGGGAAGTGGGTTGACCACTGCTCGCGCGTGATGCGCTGGTAGTCGCACACCTCCGCGGCCACCGCGTCGACCGACGTCTCCCAGACGCGCACCTGCCGCTCGTTGCCCGCGGTGATCACCGTGTGGCCGTCCGGTGCGAACACCACGGACGGCGAGGTGGCCTGCTGCCCGTGGATCGTCCCCGTCAGGCGCGGCCGGGAGCGATCGGAGATGTCCCACACCCGGATCGCGTCGCCGGTCGCCACGAGCGTGCGTCCGTCGGGGCTGTAGGCGACGGAGTACACGTGCTCGAACTCGTCGCCGAACGAGCTCAGCACCCGCCCGCCGGCGGCGTCGACCAGGCGTAGGCCGTGCAGCGCACCGGACAGCGTGAGCAGCCCATCGGGACCCCACGCGCCGCTCGCCGGACCGTCGTTGGGATCGAACGGCGCGTCCAGCTCGCGCGGCCGGGCCGGGTCCGACACGTCCCAGAGGCGCGTGGTGCGCGGTCCACCGCCGCCGCCGGTGACGAGGGTGCGGCCGTCCTTGCTGAACAAGGCCAGCCAGGCCTGGCGCGGATAGCCCGGCAGCGAGGTGAGCTCGCGCCGGGACGCGACGTCCCACAGCCGCACCCCGGTCGCGCCCGCCACCGCGAGCAGCTTCCCGTCGGGACTGAACTCCGTGGCGAGGGTTTCCTTGTCCAGCTCGGTGATCATCGTCCCGATCAACCGGGGCGCGCGCGGTTCGCGAACGTCCCAGAGCCGCGTGACGCCGTCGTCGCACGCGGCGGCCAGCGTGTTGCCGTCCGGGCTGAACGCGACCGAGCGCACGAAGTTGCCCGGATCGGTGATCGTGGCGAGCGGGATCCGCTCCCGCCGCGGGGTCACCTCCCACAGCCGCACGGTCTTGTCCCAGCTGCCGCTGGCCAGCACCTTGCCGTCGGGACGCAGCGCGACCGAGGAGACGAGGTCGCCGTGGCCTGCCAGCGGCAGGTCACGCAGGTCCTGCAGGCGCACCTCGGAGCCCTCGGCGATCACGAGGCCCTGTCCGTCGGGGGTGAACAGGACGGTGAACACGCCGCCCGCCAGCACGGTGATCGGCTTGGGGCGCTTGATGTCCGTGACGTCCCAGAGGCGGGTGTCCCCGGCGCCGACCGTGGCGAGCGTGCGCCCGTCCGGTGAGAACGCCGTGCCCCAGGTGAGGCCGGTGTGCCCGGTGAGCACGCCGATCTCCTTCGGATCATCCACATCGGACACGTTCCACAGGCGGATGTCGTGGTCCCAGCTGGAGGTGGCGACGACGGTGCCGTCCGGGCTGAACGCGCCGGACCACGTCACGTCCCGGTGACCCACCAGTTTGCCCGCCAGCCGCGGCTTTCCGAGGTCCGTCACGTCGATGAGCTGCGCGATCGTGCCGGTCGCGGCGATGATGCGGTTGCCGTCGCGGCTGAACGCGACGTTCGTCGGACGGCCGGCGAGGCCCGGCAGGTGCGCCAGCTGGCGTGGCGTGCCGGTGACGTCCCACAGCTTCAGCGAGTTGTCGCCGTAGGTGACGGCGGCGATCTTTCCGTCCGGGCTGACGGCGACCGCGTGCGGTTCGATCGGCGTGCTGTCCAGCGCGGGCAGCTCGCGCGGCGACGACGGCGTGGTGATGTCCCACAACCGCACCGCGGTCAGCCCGACGGAGATCACCGTGCGGCCGTCGTTCGCGAAAGCGGTCAGCTTCTGCTCGTCGGGCAGCGCGAGCTTGGCCAGCACGCGCGGGTGGTGCAGGTCGCTCACGTCGGACAGCCACAGCTCGCGCCCGGCGGCACTGCCGGCGGCGACCAGGTGGCCGTCGGGGCTCAGCGACAGCCGCATCTCCCCGGTCATGCCCCGGATCTGCGCTGCCCGCGGCGCGGCCTGCGACGAGAGCAGGTGGTCGCGCGTCTCCGCGTTGGGCGCGAGCTTGTACGCGGCGAGGCTCAGCTGCCGGGACAGGGCCGGGTTGGCGTTGGCGAGCGACTCCGCGTCGGTGTCGGCCTTGCGCGCGATGGCGATGTTGCGCTGCTCGGTCACCTGGTTCTGCGCGCGGATCGCGGACCCGATGGCCGTCACGGCCAGCACCAGCAGCACGGTGAGCAGCCCGACGAGCTGACGCAGCCGGCGCGTGCGGCGGCGGGCGGCCTCCAGTTCGGCGGACTCGGCGTCGACGCTCGCGGTCAGGAACTCGCGTTCCCGCACGGTCAGCGCCTCGGGCGTCACCCACTCCCGCGCGAGCGCGAGCCGGGCACCCCGGTACAGCCCACCGGGGTCGCGGTCGAGCGACTCCCACGCGGCCGTCGCCTCGGTGAGCTGGTGGTGGATGCGCAGCGCGTCGCGGTTGTCGTCGAGCCACCCGCGCAGCCGCGGCCAGCTGCGGATCAACGCCTCGTGGGTCAGGTCGACCGCGTTGGCGTCCAGCGTCACCAGCCGTGCGGCGGCCAGCCGTTCCAGGACGGTCGTGGTCTGCGGGTCGTCGTCGAGGCTGCTGCGCGCGACGCGGCGCTTGGTGTCCTCGGTGCCGTCACCGAGCGCGGTGAGCCGCTGCAGGATCCGGCGGGCGACGTCCTGTTCCGCGGGCTCCAGCGACGTGTAGACGTCCTCGGCGCTCTGCGCGATCGCGTACCGCACACCGCCGGTCTCCTCGTAGGCCTCCAGCGTCAGCCGCGTGCCGCGCCGCCGTTTCCACGTCTCCAGCAGCACGTGCGAGACCAGCGGCAGTGCCTGGTGCTCGGCGGCGAGCGCGGACACCAGCGCGCTCTCCACCGTGTAACCCGCGCGGACCGCGGGCTGGGTGATCGCCTCGTACAGTTCCTCGGGGCTCATCGCGCCGACGAGGATCTGCGCGTCGTTCAACGCGTCGACCAGCTCCGGGTACTGCCCGCAGTGGCCGTGGAAGTCCGAGCGCACGCCGATGACGACGTGGGTGTCGCCGCGGACGAGCTCGCGGATGAACGCCGCGCGTTCCTGCGGGTCACGGCACAGGGTGAAGACCTCTTCGAACTGGTCGACCACGACGAGGTCGGCGCCGTCGGTGGCGCGCCACTCGTCCATCGGGTGCGCGCCGGGCGTGATCACCTTCGCCTCGCCCTCGGTCCGCGGCACGAGCCCCGCCCGCAGGATCGAGGACTTGCCGGAACCGGACGCGCCGAACACGCCGACGAACCGGCACTCGGCGACCTTGGTCATGAGCTGGCGGACCAGCTTGTCCCGGCCGAAGAAGCGGTCAGCGTCGCCGGGCTGGAACGCGCCGAGCCCCACGTACGGCGGTTCCTGGTCGTCGGACGAGGAGCTGTACTCGGCCGCCGCGGCCTGCCATCTTCGGCGCCACTCCTCGGCGTCACCGCCGCACGCCTCGACGTAGGCCAGGGTCACGGCGAGGCTCGGCAGTTTCCGGCCCCCGGCGGCCTCGGCGAGCACGGTCACCGAGTAGTGCGCCGTGCGGGCCAGTTCGCGATAAGTCGGTTTACCTGCTTTCTCACGCAACTTTCTCAGGTCGGCGGCGAAGGCGGGAAGTGTGCCCTCTTCCTGGTCGATCGGTCTTTCCGGCCGTGGCATGTGCAAACCCCCTCGGCCGGGATTGTCCCCAGATTGTTTGTCCGGCGTCCAGTCAGCGGAACCGAACAACGCATTTGCCCTAGGAAGTAGGTGCTGACCTGCGAGGAGGGGTGATGAACGGGGACATCCGCGACTACCTGGTCGAGGTCGAGAAGCCGGCCCGGCCGAACCGTTAGGCGCCGACGGGACGCCCCCTGCTGGCGTCCCGTCGGTCACCTGTAGAACGTGCGCCGCTCCGGAACCGTTCACCTCGGCTGACGGCACTTTTGTTTTCCGTCGCAATTGCCGGACGGAGAACGGAGCCCAGCTCGCCACGCCGCCGGATCCCGAGCTTGCGGTAGGCGTTGGTCAGATGGATCTCCACGGTGCGCAGCTGGACGAACAGCTCCGCGGCGATCGCCCGGTTGGTTTTGCCCCGCATCGCCAGTAGCGCGATCCGGCGTTCGGAGTTGGTCAGCGCCGCGACGCCTGTGCGGGCGCGGCCGGGTTCTCGGTCCATCGGTTCCGTTTCGGGCGATCGGTTCTCGGCGTCATGGGGCAAACCTTCAGCGTTACGTTTATCGCCCACATCGTTTCCTAACAATGTGGTCGCGCTCTCATGATAAGAACCATCGGGTGCGCAACGTGAGCCGGACGCGAGAGCTGACCGAACTTGGTCGCGCTCTCACGCAGCATCGCCTGGTCACCCTGCACGGTCCCGGTGGTGCGGGCAAAACGTGGTTGGTGAACGCCTTCGCGCCGGGTGCCGTCGCGGTGACCGAGGACCTCGTCGTGCGCGACCCCGGCACCCTGCTCGTGCTCGACGGCGCCGAACGCGCGCTGGACGTGTGCGCGACGGTCGTCACCGAGCTGCTCGCGTGGCACGCGGACCTGCGGATCGTGGTCACCAGCACCGAGGTGCTCGACGTGCCGGGGGAGCGCGTGCTGCGCGTGGCCCCGTTCGACGAGACCGCGCTCGTGCTGACCGAGGCCGTGCCCGCCGCCTACCATCGGCTGGACACCGAGGAACGCTTGCTGCTGCGCCGGCTCTCGGTGCTGACGGAGTTCGACCTGGCGACGGCGTCGGCGCTGGCGTTCGAACCGCTCGGCGCGGTCGCGCCCGTGCTCGCCCGGCTGGTGGCCAAGTCGATGGTGCTGCGGTCCGGGGCGGGTTTTCGGTTGCTGGACGCGACTCGGGCGTATGCCGCTTTCGATCTCGCGGCGCGCGGGGAGGCCGAGGCGGTTCGCGAGCGGCTGCGCGGGTTGCCCGCTCCAGCGCCGCCGCGGGACGTGCCGCTGGATCCGGCGTTGACCGGGCGGCAGCACGAGGTGCTCGGGCTGGTCGCCGCGGGGCGGACCAACGCGGAGATCGCGGCCGAGTTGGGGATCGCCGAACGCACGGTGGACCACCACGTCGGGCACATGCTGACGCGTCTGGGGCTGCGCACGCGCACCCAGCTGGCCGTGTGGGCGAGCGCATGAGGGCCGGGACCGCTCTCGCGAGACCGGGGTTGGTGGGGGCCGCTCTCGCGGGTCTTGGGTGGGCGAGCGCCGCATTCGCGGGGTCGGGGTCGGCGAGGGCCGCCTTTGCACGTGTGGGGTGGGCGAGGGCCGCCTTCGCCGGTCTGGGGTGGGCGAGCGCCGCCTTCGCCAACCTGAGATCCGTGAACGCCGCCTTCACAGACGGCCCGCGGAGGTGGGCGTGAGCGTGTGCGCCGTGTGCGGGCGGGACGTGCCGGGATCGGGCATCTACTGCTCCAACGCCTGCCGCCAGCGCGCCTACCGCGGCCGCCGCGACGACCCCGGCCCGCCCAGCGAACGGACCGTCCCCTTCGCCGCCGACCGGTTCTTCGGCCGCACAACAGACCTCGCCACCGTGCGGCGGCTGCTGAACGACCACCGGACGGTGGTGATCACCGGGCCGACCGGCATCGGCAAGACCCGGCTGGCACTGGAGATCGCCCGGCAGCGGGTGGCCCGCGGCGGGCAGGCGAAGCTGGTCGACCTCACCCGCGTCGCCGACCCGGTGGCGCTGCCGTCCGGACTCCTGGTGCTCGACACGTGCGAGCATCGGGCTGGCCTCGCGACCCGGATGGCCGAGGAACACCCGAACCTGAGCGTGCTCGCGACCAGCACGATTCCGCTGCCGGGGTTCGCCGAGCACCGCCTCGCCGGGCTGCCCGTCGCGGACCGCACGGCCGCCGAGTGCCTCGGATCCGACGCCGTGCGGCTGCTCCTGGACCGCGCGCCCGACCTCGAACCTGACGACGACGCGCTGCGAGAAGCGGGCCGGCTGTGCACGGCACTGGACGGCTCGCCGTTCGCGATCGAGCTCGCGGCCCGCATGCTGACCGTCCTGACACCGGCCGAAATCGCGGGTGACCTGTTCGCGTTGCTGAACCAGGGTTTCCGCACCGGCGCGCCGCGCCACCAAGGGCTGCGGGCGGCGGCCCGGTGGGGCTACGACCTGCTGACCGACCCGTTGCGGCACGCCGTGCGGGCGCTCGCGTTGCTGCCCGGCGGCGCGGACGCGGAGCTGGCCGGGGTGCCCGAGGAACTGCTGCGGGTGCTGGTGACCAGGTCGCTCGCGGTGTCCGAAATGGACAGATATCGGCTGTTCGAACCCGTGCGCCTGCTGGCCGAGGAGGAACTGCGGTCACTCAACGAGTACGACGCCGCGCTGGACCGGCTGGCCACCCTGTTCGTCCACATGGGACAGACGTGGTTCGAGCACGTCATGACCCCGGAGGCGGACCTGCGGCGCTGGCGGGAGGAGGTCGCGAACCTCGCGCACGTGGCCGGCGCGCTCACCGACGACCGGCGGTTGCTGCTCGCCGCGATGTGGGGCCGCGTCTCGGGAGACGGAACCGAGCTACTGCGCCACGCGCTGGCCCACTCCGCCCCGGACTCGCCGTACCGCGCACCCGCGCAGGAGACGCTGGTCTACTCGGCCGCCGGCGTCGGTGAGCTGCACGTCGCGTTGCCCACGATCACCGCGGCACTGGCCGAGGAACGCACACGCGACCGCCCGGTCAACCTCGCCCGGCTGCTCGACGCGCACGTCTACGCCAGCCACGCGGCGGGCGACCTGCTCGGCTCGATCACGCGCATGCACGAACGACTGGACGTCACGGCCCGCCTCGACGACCCGATGGCGCGGCCGTCGAGCCTCGCCCGGATCGCCTACCTGCGGATCAACCTGGGCGAGTACGCGGCCGCCGCGGCGGCGGCAGAAGAGGCGCTGAAGGGGTACCGCGAGAACGGGCTGCCCGCCGGGCACGTGCTGATCAACCTGGGGGTCGCCAAGCTCTTCATCCACGACGTGGACACCGCCGAGGAGGTGTTCCGCGAGGCGATGCGCGGCTTCGACCATGTCACGTTCACCGAGGCCCTGGAGGGCCTGGCGTTCGTCGAACTGGCCCGGCGGCAACCCGAACGCGCCGCCATGCTGCTCGGCGCCGCCGCCCAGATCCGGGAGTCCAGGACGCTCGAGGTCGACGCCTGGTGGCAGGCGCGCCTGGACGAGGCGTGGCAGGCCGTGCTCGACCACGACGACGCCGTCCGCGCCGGCGGCTGGCTGAGCCGGGCGGAGGCAGTGGCGCTCGCGGAGGGCGGCCCGGTGCCGCCGGCCCGGCACCCGGCGCTCGCCGTGCTCACCAGCGGGCAGTTGGACGTGGCGCGGCTGATCGCCGAGGGGCTGACGAACCGGCAGATCGCCCAGCGGCTGGATCTGTCGGCACGGGGTGTGGAGGAACGTGTGCGGCAGATCAAGGAGGTGCTGCACGTGCGGTCACGCGCGCAGGTGGCGGCGTGGGCGGCGCGCTGGGTCACCAGTTGAGATTACGGATATCCGTAACGCTGTGGTACCTACCGATGTTTCATGGACGCGCTCTCACCAAGCTCGGTGCCGTGGGTTTCGGTACCGAGAACATTACGGTGAACTGCGGCGCGTGCGGCGCCGAGGTCACGCTCAACGACCGCGGCAGGCCCGCGCGCTACTGCTCCAACGCGTGCCGTCAGCGCGCGTTTCGCCGGCGCGGTGGATCGACCAGCCGGGCCGGCGACCAGGCCATCCCCGAGCCGCTCGACTCGTTCGTCGGGCGCGAGGAGGAGATGGCCGCCCTCAGGCACCTGATGCGGTCCGCGCGCATGGTCACCGTGGTCGGGACGGCGGGCGTGGGCAAGACGCGGCTGGCGCTGGAGGTGGCGCGCCGCGCGGTCGGCGGGCGCAAACGCAAGTTCCGGCTCGTCGAGCTCGGCTCGGTCGTCGACGGCACCCGCATCCTGGAGACCATCGCGACCGCGCTCGGTGTGCGGGAGGCCGCGGGCGAGCCGGCGTTGCGGCCCGTCGTGGACGCGATCAACAACCGGCGGCTGAGCCTCGTCGTGGACAACTGCGAGCAGCTGACCGTGCCGTGCGCGGTGGTCCTGCGCGAGCTCCTGGAGCGCTGCCCGCTGCTGCGGGTGCTCGCCACGTCCCGCGAACCGCTGGGTGTCGCGGGGGAGGCGTTGCTGCACATCGAACCGCTGCCGGTCGACGGGCTGGCGTCGGGCGCGTCCCGCGAGCAGGTGCTCGCCTCGCCCGCGGTGCAGCTCTTCCTCGACCGCGCGAGGTCCGCCGGCGGGGAGCTGACCGATCTCGAAGCTGTCGGCCGGCTGTGCCACCGGCTGGACGGCCTGCCGCTGGCGATCGAGCTCGCGGCGCGGCGGGTGCACTCGATGTCCGTGCGCGAGATCGAGTGGTGTCTCGACGACCAGCTGGGGCTGCTCAGTGAGAGCGCCCGCACCGCGCCGGACCGGCACCGCAACCTGCGCGCCGCGATCGACTGGAGCTACCTGCTGCTCAACCCGGTGGAGCAGCAGGTGTTGCGGCGCCTCGCGATGTTCCCCGGCGGGCTCACGCTCGCCGCCGCCGAACGTGTGTGCGGCGTGTCCGGCATCGAGCCCGTCCTGACCGGGCTGGTGTCGAAGTCGTTGGTGCGCAAGGAGGGCGAACGGTTCCGCATGCTGGAGGTGATCCGCCGGTACGGGCTGGAGCAGTTGCGCGCCGAGCACGAACAGGAGCAGACCACGCGACTGGCCGCGCGCTGGCTCGCCGACGTCGCCGAACCTCTGCTGGTGGCGGCGTTCATCTCGCCGTCGACGCACCGCGGCTTCGACGAGGAGCAGGACAACCTGCTCACGGTGTTCGAACTGTTGCAGGACCATCCGGACGAGGTCGACACCCGCGTGCTGCTGGCGGCCGCGCTGACCCGCGTGTGGCAGCAGCGGGGCCGCCGGTCCGCGGCGGGCCGGCTCGTCCGGACCGTACTCGACCTGCACGGCGACTCGGTCAACGCGCCGATCGTGATGATCGCGGGATCGTGGCTCGCGATGACCCAGGGCGAACCGCGGGAAGCGTTGCGGCAGGCCGTTTCCGCGGTGTCGGCGATCCTGCCGCAGCAACGGCCGGAGCTGCTGGTGCGCGCGCTGAAGCAGCTCGGCTGGGCGTTGAGCGCCGACGGCCGCACGGCCACCAGCGAGTGCGTCCGGCGCCGCGTGGTCGCGTTGTGCGAACGGCTCGACGACCCCCTCGCGCTCGCCCACGCGCGCCAGGACCTCGCGTGGTTCCTGCTGTGCGCCAACGACGTCGCCGAGTCGCGGCGGCTGCTGGCGATGGCGCTCCCGGTGGCGCGGCGCGGGCAGCGGCCCGACGAGCTCGGCTCGATCCTGCACACCGCGGGGGCCATCGAACTGCGCGGCGGTGACCTGCACGAGGCGAAGAAGTTCTTCATAGAGGTGCTCGACGTCGCGCCGGACGACACCCACAACCGGCCGTACGCGTTGGAGGGCCTGGCGATGGTCGCCGAACGGCAGGGCGACGTGCAGCGCGCGGGCAAGCTGTTCGCCGCGGCCCGGACCAGCCGCGAACGCTACGGCGTCGGTGCCACACCGACGTGGCGGCAGTGGGTCGCCGAGGCGGAGGCGAGGGTGCCCGCCGCGGACGGGCCGGCCGACGAGACCGTGCTGAACTACGCGTGCGCCGTGCCCGATGTCGCCGACCTGGTGCGGGCGCTGCTGACGCCGGTGGAACGGCGGGTGCTCGACCTGATCGTCGGCGGCAACTCCAACTCGCAGGTGGCCCGCAGGCTCGGCATCTCCGCGAGCACGGTCACCAACCACCTCGACGCGGTCCTGGCCAAGGTGCGCCTGGAGAACCGGGCCCAGGTCGTGCGCTGGTACGCCGAGACCCGCGCTCGATGTGCCAGGTGATGAGCTCGGCCCGGCTGTAGCGGCCCAGCTTCTGTTTCACCCGGTCCAGCACGTTGCCGACCGTGCTCGTGGCGATCCCGAGCCGCTCACCGATGCCGTGGTTGGACAACCCCTCGGCCAGCAGCGCGGCGATCTGCTGCTCGCGCGTGGTCAGCGGGCTGTCGGGCGTCGCCGGCGACAACGCGAGCGTCAGCACCTCCGGTGGGGTCAGCTTCCGCCCGTGCTCGGTCGCGGCGGTCAGCGACCGGTCGGTCAGCGCCGCCGACAGCCGCACCCGCGTGTCGTCCACCCACTGCGGCCACACCGGCGTGTCGACCACCGGCCTGTGGGCTCGGTGAGCCGCGGCCGCACCCAGCAGGGTCGCGGCGCGCACCGGATCCCCGGTCTGTTCGGCGACCATGGCCAGCCCTTCCAGCACCCAGGCGCGCTGGTGGCTGTCGCTCGGGGCGACCCGCAGCGCCTCCTCCAGATCGCGGCCGGCCCGGTCGATGTCGCCCAGCACCAGGTGCACCGCCGCGGAGGTGTGCAGCACACCGGCGCACTCGAACGGCTGCGCGTGCGTGCGGTACTCCAGCAGCGCCCGGTCGGCGTGGGCGCGCGCCTCCTGCGGTTCACCGGCGCACACCAGTGCCCAGGCGAGGTTCTGCCTGCTGATCGCGGTGGCGAGCGGGGTGGTGGCGAGCGCGAGAGCCTTGCGGTACACCAGGACGGCCGTGCCCGTCCGCTCGGCCGCCACCAGCGCGCCGGCGAGCCGGTTGAGCCCGCGGACGCGCACCGCGACGTCCGCCGACCGGGCGGCCTCGGTGGCGTCACCGATCGCGGTGGCGTGATCGCCGCGCAGGCCGGCGAACCACGAGCGGTGGATCAGCGCGATCGGGCGGTATGGGGAGTCCGGCTCGGTGGTCGTCGTGGTGGCGAGCGTGGTGGACAGCAGGCGTAGCGCGCTGTCGACGCGGCCGCGGTACCGCCAGGTGCGGGCCAGCGCGCAGGCGAGCAGGGTGCGCACGTCGTCCGGATCCGGCCGGCCCTCCAGGTAGCGCAGGGCGACGGCGAGATTCGCGGCGTCCCCGGTATCCAGCGCGGACGTGGACCGGGCGCGCATCGGGTGCATGATCGGCGCGGACACCTCGGCGAGCCAGCGCACCAGCCCGGCGTGGGCGTCGGCGAGCTCGTCCGGCCTGGCCGCCAGCTCGGCGAACGCGAAGCGCCGGATCGACTCCAGCATGCGGAACCGCGTCGAGTCCGCCGAACCGGCGCGGTACAGCAGCGACTTCGTGTTCAGCCCCAGCACGATCGGCAGGACCGAGTCACCACCGCACACGCGGCGCGCGGCGTCGAGGCCGAACCCGCCCTCGCAGACCGACATGCGCCGCAACACCTCCTGTTCGCGCGCGGACAGCAGCCGGTAGCTCCACTCGATGGTCGAGGCCAGGTCGGCGTGCACCGCGGCGGCGATCTCCTCCAGCGGCATGGCCTCCGCCCGCCGCGCGGCCAGCTCGACCGCGAGCGGTACGCCGTCGAGCCGGTCGCACACTTCGGTGGGAGCGTCCGGCCCTGCCCGGTTCAGGACGAGCTCCTTGGTCTCCTCCGGCGACAGCGGCGCCAGCCAGTGCACCATCTCGCCGGGCACGCGCAGCGTCTCCCTGGACGTGGCCAGGATCCGCAGCTCCGGGCAGCGTTCGAGCAGTGTCGTGAAGACCAGCGCGGCCTGCTCCGCCACGTGCTCGCAGTTGTCGGCGAACAGCAGCGTCCGCCGGCCGCCGACCGCGCGGATCATCGTGCCGAGCAGCTCCTCGTCCGCGCCGTCATGGACTTCCAATGCGTCGGCGACGACCTCGGTGAGATCGCGACCGTCCGTTGTGGACGTCAGGTCGACCGTGCGGACCACCTCGCCGCGCGGGTGCCGGTGGTGCAGCAGCTCCTGCGCGAGCCGCGTCTTGCCGATGCCGCCGGCGCCGACGACGGTGACGATCCGCGCCGACCGCAGCGCCCTGGCGACGAACTCCAGATCGGCGGCGCGGCCGACGAAGCGGTCCGGCCGGACCGGGGTCGCCTTCGGAGCGACCGTTCGTTTCCGGTGTGCCCGCTGCCGGCAGGCGTTCGAACAGTAGGAGGCCGGCCTGCCGCGCCCCGACCGGGCAATAGGTATCTCACACGCGCCGCACACGCTCACGGAAGAGTCCTCCCCGCAGGATTCGTCTCCAGCGAACACGCTTCCATGTGGCCGAAGGATCAATCAGAAGGCCAAATGAGATGGCGCCCGCGGCGTTTTCACAGCTGGTTCACGTCGGGAACGTCCGGTCCGAGCACCCAGCTCGGCCGCGGATCCGGTTCCCAGCGCGTCGGATCGGCGGTCAGTCCGACCAGGTAGGTGACCGTGCACTCGAGGGCGATCGCGAGCTCCGGCAGCCAGCCCAGGTCCAGGCCACGGCCGTTCTCCATCTCGCTGAGCACGCGGTTCGTGGTGCGCGCGCCACGGCGGTCCAGCCGCCGCACCAGGTCGACCTGGGTCAGGCCGAGCTGGCGCCGGCGTTCCCGCAGCCGGCGCGCACAGATCCAGTGGCGCTCGCGCGCCCGCTCGCGTCCGGTCGCGCTCATCGCGACCAGTGTCGCATCCGGCACACGCAATTGAAACCGGGACAACAGGCCGAAAACCGCCGTTTCCATTGCCGATCAACGGTTTTCTTTGTGCGGCAAGGCAAACCGATCAGTCCGGCACGTCGACGTCCACGAAACCGGCCGGTGCCGCCGTCACGGCACCCCCGGTCTGGGCGGCGAGCCAGTCCTGGAACACCGCCACGTCTGGCACGTGCACGGTGAATGTCACCGACGTCCCGTAGCTCGTCCCGGCGAGGCGGTGCCCGGACGCGTGCAGCGCGTGCTCCAGCCGGCCCGCCATCGCGTGCGGAGCGGACAGGTCCAGCGCCGCCAACCTGGTGCGGCGCAACGTGCCCAGCTCGTCCACGGCCTCGGACACCGCGCGCCCGTAGGCCCGCACGAGGCCGCCGGCACCGAGCTTCACGCCGCCGTAGTACCGCGTGACGACCGCGACGGTGTCGACGAGATCCCGGCGCACCAGCACTTCCAGCATCGGCACACCGGCCGTGCCCGCGGGTTCGCCGTCGTCGTTGGAACGTTGCGTGTCACCGGCGCGGAAGGCCGTGCAGTTGTGCGTGGCCTGCCAGTGCTCCTTGCGCACGCCCGCGATGAACGCCAGCGCCTCCTCCTCGGTCGCCACCCGCGCGAGGTGGCACAGGAACCGCGAGCGCTGGATCTCGATCTCGTGCACGCCGTCGCGCGCGATCACCCTCACCCGTCGATTGTCCGCTTCGCTCGTGACGGGGCGACCCGCGGTGGCTCATTGGGCATCTTCGGGTACACCGGCGGCCACGGCGCGTCCATCAACCCCGAGGCCAGGTCGCGCTCGGAGCGTTCGAGCAACGGCAGCAGCGACTGCGGCGAGCGGTCCGCCCACGGGTCGCCGCGCTCCGCCAGCCGCTTCGGCACGGTGGCGATGGTCAGCTCGTCGGGCACGACGGACTCCAGCTCGTCCCATGAGATCGGCGTGGACACCTGCGCGCCCACGCGCGGCCGCACGCACCAGGCGCCGAACACGGTCTTGTGCGGCGCGTTTTGATTGAAATCCACGAAGACGCGCGAGCCGCGCTCCTCCTTCCACCACTGCGCGGTGACCAGTTCGGGGTACCGCCGTTCCAGCTCCCGCGCCAGCGCGACGGCCGCGGCGCGCACCTGGTACCCGTCCCACTTCGGTTCCAGCGACACGTAGACGTGCAGCCCGCGCGAGCCGGTGGTCTTGATCCACGACGAGATGCCTTCCGCGGCAAGGAACTCGCGCACGAGCCCGGCCGTCTCCGCGACCTGCGCGAACGTCACGCCCGGTGACGGGTCGAGGTCGACGCGCAGCTCGTCGGTCACCTCGGGCGCCGCGGCCTTGATGGGCCACACGTGGAAACCGAGGCAGCCCTGGTTGACCGCCCACAACACGTGCGCGAGGTCGGCGGCCACGAGCGCGTCGCTGGTCGTGCCGTTCGGAGTGGACACCACGGTCGTCGTCAGCCACGGCGGCGCGTTCTTGGGCACCCGCTTCTGCCACCAGGACTTCCCGCCCACACCCTCCGGGTAGCGCTCCATGAGCAGCGGCCGGCCGCCGAGCGCTCGCAGCAACGGTTCCTCGACGGCCTCGTAGTAGTGCGCGAGGTCGCCTTTCGTGAACTCGGGGAAGTACTGCTTGTCCGGATTGGTGATCCCGAAAGTCGTCACCGTCGGGCCTCCTCGGCGAACAGCGCCGCGAGCTCGGCCGGCGGCACCTCTTCGAGCTGGCCGAACGTGCACGACGACGCGTCGCGGTCGGGCCGGAACCGCACGAGCCGCGCGGTGTGCCGGAAGCGCCCGCCCATCACGTGTTCGTAGCGCACCTCGGCGACCAGCTCGGGCCGCAGCAGCTCCATCGACAGCTCGCGCTGCGGGTTCCACCGGCTGTTCGCGCCGGGCCCGCTGTAGTTGGCCCACTCGGCCCACGGATGCGTCTCCAGCGCGCGGTCCCGCAACGGCGCCAGCTCGTCGAGCAGCTCCCGGCGGCGCGCGGCGGTGAAGCTGCTCGCCACCCCGACGTGCCGCAGCGAACCGTCCTCGGCGTAGAGGCCGAGCACGAGGGACCCGACCGTCTCGCCGTCCTTGTGCACGCGGTAGCCGGCGACCACGCAGTCCGCGGTGCGCTCGTGCTTCACCTTCCACATCACGCGCTTGTCCGGCGTGTACGGCAGGTCCGCCTGCTTGGCCATGACCCCGTCGAACCCGGCGCCCTCGAACCGGGTGAACCAGTCCTGTGCGGTGTCCGGGTCGGTCGTCGCCGGCGTCAGGTAGCAGCCCGGCACCTCGGTGACGATCTGCTGCAGCAGCTCGCGCCGGGCACTGTAGGGCTCCTCGCACAGGTCGCGGTCGCCGAGCGCCAGCAGGTCGAACGCCACGAAGCTCGCGGGCGTCTCCTCGGCGAGCTTGTTCACGCGCGAAGCGGCGGGGTGCAGGCGCAGCTGCAGCTTGTCGAAGCTCAGCCCGCCGGGCGTGACGAGCACGATCTCACCGTCCACTACGCACCGCGGCGGCAACGCCTCGCGCAGCAGTGCGGCCACCTCGGGGAAGTAGCGGGTGAGCGGCCGGTCGTTGCGGGAACCCAGTTCCAGCTCGTCCCCGTCGCGGAACACGATGCAGCGGAAGCCGTCCCACTTCGGCTCGTACACGAGTCCTGGCGCGCGCGGCACCTCGTGCACGGCCTTGGCGAGCATCGGCGCCACCGGCGGCATCACGGGAAGGTCCACACCGGCACTGTAGGCCCGCATCGGCCGAAGGGCCGGTTTTCCGGCGAACGGAAGTCCGTCTGGTGGCCGAGCGTTTCCGCCTGCTGACCGGTGTGGACGGGGTGATCGAATTTCTACCGTCCGTGACATGTTGAAACCCTTGCTCACCGCGGCCGTGCTGACGGTGACGCTCGCACCCGCGGCGCAGGCCGATCCGCCCCCGGCGCCGACCGGTGCGTCGATCACCCTCGTCACCGGCGACCGCGTCCTGCTCAACGGGCAGGACGTCGCCGGTTACCTGCCGGGGGAGGGGCGCGAGCACCTCACCGTGCACCGCTACACCGAGCGCGGCCACCGGTTCCTGGTGCCGTCCGACGCCGAGCCGCTGATCGCGTCCGGGAAGGTCGACGCGCGCCTGTTCGACGTCACCGCGCTGCTCGGCTTCGGCTACGACGACGCGAAGCGCGACACGACGCCGTTGATCCTCCAGGGCGGCAGGACCATGAAGGCCGCCAAGAACCAGGACACCTGGTCGGCCATCCGCGGCGGCGCCTTCGAGAAGGTGTGGCTGGACGGCATCCGTCAGCCCTCACTGGACCGGAGCGTGAAGCAGATCGGCGCGCCCGAGGCGTGGGCGGCTGGGTTCACCGGCAAGGGCGTCAAGGTCGCCGTGCTCGACACGGGCGTCGACGCCGGACACCCGGACCTCGCCGGCCGCGAGATCGCCGAGCGCAACTTCACCGAGGCACCGGACAGCCGCGACCAGGTCGGCCACGGCACGCACGTCGCGGCCACGATCGCGAGCAACGGCCCGAAGTACCGCGGGGTCGCGCCGGACGCGCAGATCCTGGACGGCAAGGTGTGCACCTTCGGCGGGTGCAGCGACTCGGCCATCCTCGCGGGCCTGCAGTGGGCGGTCGACCAGGGCGCGACCGTGGTCAACCTGAGCCTGGGCGGCCCGGACGGCCCCGGCCTCGACCCGCTCGAGGAGGCCGTGAACCGGTTGTCCGACCAGGCGCTGTTCGTCATCGCCGCGGGCAACGACGGACGGTCCGGCGCCGAGACGATCGGCTCGCCCGGCAGCGCCGATCGAGCCCTGACCGTCGGCGCGGTGGACCGCGACGAGAGCATCGCGAACTTCTCCAGCCGCGGCCCCACGCCCGGTGACAAGGCGATCAAGCCGGACGTGACCGCGCCGGGCGTCGGCATCGTCGCCGCCAAGGCCAAGGAGGGCGTGATCGGCACACCGGTCGACGACACGCACGTCGCCATGGACGGCACCTCGATGGCCACGCCGCACGTAGCGGGCGCGGCGGCGCTGCTGAAGCAGCAGCACCCGGACTGGACCGGCGCGCGGATCAAGGCGGCGCTGATGGCGTCCGCTCGCCCCAATCCCGCGCTGTCGGTGTACGACCAGGGCACCGGCCGCGTCGACCTGGCCGCCGCGATCAAGCAGACCGTGACCGCCGAACCGGCCAACCTGAGCCTCGGCGTGCAGCGGTGGCCGCACCAGGACGACCCGAAGATCACCCGCGAGGTGACCTACCGCAACGGCTCCGGTTCGCCGGTGGCGCTGGACCTGTCAGTTGATGTCAATGCACCCGCAGGCATGTTCACCGTCAGTCCCTCGAAGCTCGTCGTCCCCGCGGGCGGCGAGGCCAAGGCCACGGTGGTCGCGGACACGACGGTCGACGCGCCGGACGGTGCCTACGTCGGTGTGCTGCGCGCGGGACCGCTGCGCACGCCGCTGAACGTCACGCGCGAGGTCGAGAGCTACGACCTGTCGGTGCACCACCTCGACGCCGCGGGACAGCCCGCCGGGCGGTTCTCGACCAGGCTCGTCAACACCGAGACCGGCCGCGGGTACTTCGCGGACGGCCGGGTGCGGCTGCCGAAGGGCCGCTACACGCTCGTCTCCGCGATCACGACCGGTGAGCAGCTGGCCGTGCTCGCCTACCCGGGGTTCGAGGTCACCCGCGGCACCGAGCTCACGCTGGACGCCCGCACCGCCAAGCCGGTGTCGGTGCGCCCGGCCGAGGCGGGCGCTCGCGAACAGCTGGGCGACCTCGACTTCCGCCGCGGCGCGTACAGCGACGGGTACCTGTTCCTGCTCGGGTTCGGCGGACAGCTGTCCATCGGGCACCTGGGCCCGGAGGATCCGGAGTTCGAGGCGACCATCGCCGCGCAGTTCGAAGGCGCCGACCGTGACCCGAAGACGAAGGTCGCGTACCGGCTTTCCTACTCGCACAGCGGAAAGGCGCCGACCGGCTTCGACCACACGGCGACGGCCGGCGAGCTCACCGAGGTGACCTCCACCTACCGCCCCGGCCCGCCCGGACGCGAGTACCTGATCGGCGCCGCACCGCTGACGCCGCGCGGCGGTGGCGGGACCTCGTGGCTGGCACCGGTGCCCGAGGGCGGCAAGATCGTGGATCTGGTGACCGCAGACGGTCCGCGCTGGTCCTGGACCTACTACCAGCGCAACCTCCGGACCAACAGCATGGAGGTCCGCACCACCAGCTCACCGCGCCGGGTCACGCGCGCGTCGGGGCAGCGGCTGAACACCGCGGTGCACGGCCCGGCGCTGCCGAACTCCGGCATCGCCCTCGGCCGTGCGGGCAACGACCTGCTGGTGCGTGTGCCCATGTTCGGCGACGGCACCGGCGCGCCGGGCGACCTCGCGGCGTTCACCTCGGCGCGTACCGTGCTGACCCGCGACGGCAAACCCGTGGGGGAGACCGCTTTCCCCGGTTTCGGTCAGTTCCGCCTGCCCGCGGAGGATGGCGCGTACCGCGTGGAGACCTCGCTCGGCCAGAACATCTTCCCGGTGTCCACGAGCGTGAGCGCGGCGTGGACATTCCGTTCGTCCCATGTGGACTCTGCGACCGCGTTGCCGTTGTCCGTGGTGCGCTTCGAGCCCCGGCTGCCGGACACCGACTCCACCGGTCCCGGCGTCCTGCGCGTGCCGCTGGTCGTGCGGCAGCAACCGGGCACGCCGCGGGTGCGCCGCATCGAGGTCGAGTCGTCGGTCGACGACGGCAGGACCTGGCAGCGCGTCACGGTCGTAGGTTCCCAGGCGCTGGTGGTCAACGCGCGGCCGGGCTTCGTGTCGTTGCGCGCCAAGGCGGTCGACCTCGCGGGCAACGCCTCCGAGGTGACCGTGATCCGTGCCTACGAGGTCCGCAGCGCGTAGGCCAGCTCCTCCAGCTCGCGCACGTCGGCGTCCAGCCCGTCCCCGTCCGGAACCGCGACGGGGACGGGCTGGTGCGTCATGGCCACGCCGTCCGCGCACGCATCGAGCGCCTCTTTGAGCCGCAGCGCGAGCGGCCGCTCGTCCGGCGCGAGGAACGGGCTGACGCGCACGAGCCCGTCCCGGCACTCGATCACACGCCGGTAGTAGCGCCGATGCACACCCCGCAGACTCAGGTCGCGCCACCGCCCGGCGGGCACGCGGCTCAGCGCGTCCTCGGGGAACCGCGCGTGCAGCATCGTCCACAATGGAGAGAGCCGGTGGTACGACCGCAGGTGCCGCGTCCACACGCGCGTCGCGGCCGCCCGCATCAGCACCGCCGGGTACGCGACCCCGAGCAGGAAGCAGATGAACCCGATCAGCAGCGCGAAGCTGCCGACGGTGAGCACCGGGCGCGGGGCCGTGGTACCGAAGAGGCGGGCGAGGTTGCCGCTGACGAACGTCAGGTCCGCGAACACCATCAGCGCGAGCCCGATCGAGGCGAGCGTCAGCCCGCGCCGCAGCCGCGGTTCGGCCGTCCGCGCGTACCGCCGGGTCCACACGAACATCGTGGCGAACGCGAACATCAGGTACGAGTTGCCGGTGGCGTAGAAGATCGAGATGCTCTCGATGCCCACCGGCCCGCCGCCCAGCGAGTTCGGCACGCGTGCCGCCTGCACGCGCAGGCTGTCCGGCATCGAGTGCACCGCCAGCCCCATGACGAGCACCGCGACGCTGAGCGGGATCGTCTGCAGCAGCGCGTGCCGGCGTGCCCTGGTGTCGTCCAGCGCGGAGAACAGGAAGAACAGCACCACGCTGTACGCGCCCAGCATCAGGGTCGCGTGCTGGATCAGCTGGCACACCATGGGATCCAGGCCGAGGAACCACTCGCCCATGGACGCGGCCCGGCCGAACGGGTAGCCGATCGTCCACGCCGTCACCATGCCGGCGACCGCGCGCAGGCGCACCTCGTTGGGGCGGCGCAGCGCGAGGTAGAGCATGCCGATCGTGGCGACGATCAGGACGATCCCGGTGAGCTCCTTCAGGTAGTTCACAGCCACCCCAACCGATCCGCGAGCGCCGACGACATCCGCCGCGCCGGCCCGTCGGACGCGCGCGGCGCCACCTGGTCCAGCACGGAAGCCCACTCCAGGATGATCGTGGCGACGGTCTCCGCCTCCCGCTCCTGGTCGTTGTCGTAGGAGGTGCGTCTCAGCGCCCGCCGCACCGCGTCCGGCTCCAGGTCCGGATACAGCTGCGAGAGCAACAGATCGTCGGACTCGTCACTCGTGTGACCGGCGATGAGATGTCCGAGCTCGTGCAGGATGATGTGGTTCTGGTGCGACTTCGTCGTCTCCTGCTGGTACAGGATGTAGTCGGCGCCGGCCGTGCTGATCCACACGCCGAACGGGCCCGGCACCGGAATCGGGTGGGCCAGCAGCCTGATCGGCCTGCCGCGCTGCTCACCGACCTTGCGGCACAGTTCGGCGACGTCCAGCGGCGGGTGGATGTCCAGGTCGTTCAGCAGTCGGCGGCAGCGCTTGCGAAGCTCACGTTCGTTCGCCACGTTCCGCTTGCTCCTGTCGGTACACGACGTCCAGTAGTTCCATGACGAGCCGGCGGCGGTCCGGCGACAGTTCGCCCGCGCGCATCGCCATCAGCTGTACCTCGCCACCCAGCTCGTCGAGCTTGCGCTGTTCGTCGCGCAGCCGCTCGAGCTGTTCGTTGACGCGGTCGGTGACCTCGTCGTCGAAGAAGTAGCTCACCGGCACGCCGAAGAACGCGGCCAGGGCCTGCAGGTGCTTGAAGGTCGGGTTGTCCTTCCTGCCCTTGCGCAGCTGCCAGATGTAGCTCTGGGAGATCGTGACACCGGTGTCCGCGATCGCCGCGGCCACCTGTTCGTTGCTGTACTCCGCCCCGGATCTCGAGGTGTGGAGGGCGAACAGGCGGTTCAGCTTGTCGGCCAGGCTGCGTTCAGCCATCGCGTCTCCCGTCGCGCTCCGTGAGTTTCTCCACTCACGGAAAGGGCCATCTGGGTGACAGGTTTTTCGCCAGTTGAAACACTGTCAGGGGCCAACTTAGACTCCTCGCGTGAACGGTTCAACCTCTGTTGGCCTATCACCGAGGGACTGCGGACATGGCTTTGGCTGAGCGACAGGACGAGTTCCATCGATCCGTGATCGACGTCGTGTACCGCACGATGGACCTTCTCTCGCAGTCCGCGTCGCCGTCCGAGGCGTTCGAGTTGCGGGAGGAACTGCGCCGCGCGATGCCGTGGTGGCGCGGGCTGTTGCGGGTGCACGAACCGAGTGCCGGCCACCGGTGCCGGTCCTGCCGGACCTGGTACGGGCGCAGCCGGCCGTGGCCCTGTCCGGTGTGGCGTGACGCCATGACGATGTTGCACCAGCTCAACGACATGTACGGCTTCCTGCCGAAGGGCGGCGTACCGGAGCAGCCCGTCCGGCAGGAAAGCTCAAGGGTGACCGTGCAGCGGGATGGTTAGCGCTTTCCCAGCCACAGCAGCCCGTCGATGATGAAACGGTTCTGGATCTCGCTCGCGAACGTGGACGACTTCGGCACGTTGTGCTCGTAGTCCATGGCGTTGTGCCCGAAGTTCGCGTACAGCATGCGGTAGTTCCTGTTCGTCCACATGATCGGGTGGAAGCCGCCCCGCCACGTCTGGTTTGGATCCGTGCCGACGGGGTAGCGGTCGATGCTCGCCAGAATCTGGATGTTCGGGTTGCGCCGCAGGTCGTTGGCCCACCCGTACCACTCGCTCACCGACGACGTGTACGTCTGCGGCAGCCGCATGGTCGACGGGTGCTGCGAGGTGCGCAGCACGGCCGTCGTGGGACCCCAGGTGTTGTTCACGAAGTTGCCCGACCCCAGGAACGTGTTGTGGTACCACGGCCACTCGTTCGCGTTCTGGGTGAACGCGGCGACGTGGAAGCCGAACCACGCGCCGCCGTTGTCCATGTAGCGCTGGAAACCGTTGCGCTGCGCGGAGTTCTGCGGGTGGTCGTCGAGGAACATGACGACCTTGTACTGGCTGAGGTCCCCGGTCAGGCGGTTCCAGTTGTTCGTGGACTCGTAGGTGAAACCGTTTTCCGCGGCCGTGCGCTGGAACCACGGGTTCGCTTCCTTGACGAAGCTGATGTGCGCGGCGTCCCAGGTTCCGTTGTAGAACGCCAGAACCTTGAACGCGGCCTGCGTCGGCACCAGGGTCGACGCGAGCAAAGCCAGTAACGCCAACAGTTTCACGGGCACACCTTTCTTCGAGTGCGCCCGTGATCAGGCTATTGGGTGCGGCTGACGCGTGGGAACCGGGACGTTCACAGAATTCGGCGCCGGAACAGGTAGTACCCGCCCATCATGGCGACGAACGCCAGCACGGCGACCCCGATCGACAGCGGCAGCCGCATGTTCGCCGTGCCCGCCGTCTTCTCGGTGGCGCCGATGATCACGTCCGTGCACGAGTAGTAGGTGTCGGCCGTGTCGGAGTTCTGCCACACCGTGTAGATCACGTGCCGCCCGCTCTTGTTCGCGGGCAGCCTGAGGTCGAACATGTACTCGCCGTTGACCAGCTTCGGGTCCTTGACGGTCTGGAACTCGTCGAGCCGGTCCCACTTCAGCGGCTGAGTCGGGTCGTAGCCGTCCTTGGTGACGTAGAACCGGAACGTTCCTTTGTGCGGGATCGTCGCGACGTACCGGAACTTGTTCTTCAGCTGGGTCGTCGGCCAGTCCGCGCGCGGCTGGTCGAGCCCCTGGTAGGCGGGAATCCCGGCGCTGCACAGCTTGCCGTCCGGAATCAGCTGCTTGTCGCGCCCGCCGATGTTCGGCCGGCGCACGTTGTCCCACTGCTTCGCGGGCAGCCCCCACGCCGCCGCGGCCTTGCACGCGTCGCCCGCGGAGCTCGGCTGGTCCGGCGCGCACAGATAGGCGCGACTGGGCGGGTTGGACGGCGCACCGTGCGCCTGTGCCGTTCCGGCCGTCGCCAGGATGATCAAAACGCATGCAGCGACGAGCCGCATCGAACACCTCCCCGAGTCTTCTCGTAGGGGTACGCATGCGGTGCCCAGGTCGTTCAGAGGAGAATGCCTGGCCATGTTCGTCGAAGAGGTGGCCTCGGCCGCCGCCCGCCTCGCCGGCGTGGCCCGCACGACCCCGCTCGAGGTCAACCAGCGCCTGTCCGAGGCGACCGGCGCCCGCGTGTGGCTGAAACGCGAGGACCTGCAGGTCGGCCGGTCCTACAAGCTGCGTGGCGCCTACAACCTGCTGTCCCAGGCGGCGCCGGAGTCGGCCGTGTGCGCCTCGGCGGGCAACCACGGTCAGGGCATGGCGTACGCGTGCCGCCGCCTGGGCATTCCGGGCCGTGTGCACGTCCCGTCGACCACTCCCCGCCAGAAGCGCGAGCGCATCGCCGCGCTGGGCCGCGACATGGTCGAGCTCATCGTGGACGGTGACACCTACGACGACGCCGCCCACCTGGCCGCCGCCTATGCGGAGTCCTCGGGGGCGACGCTGGTGCCCGCGTTCGACGACCCGCGGACCATCGCGGGCCAGGGCACGGTCGGCCTGGAGATCGTCCAGCAGCTCGGCGGCGCACCGGACGTCGTGATCGTCCCGGTGGGCGGCGGCGGTCTGCTGGCTGGCGTCGGCAGCTGGTTCGCGGCCATGTACCCGTCGGTCCGGTTGGTCGGCGTCGAACCCGCGGGTGCAGCGTCGATGATCGCCGCGCTCAACGCCGGCTCACCCGTCGTACTGCCCGATGTGGACACCTTCGTCGACGGCGCCGCCGTGCGCCGGGCCGGCGACGTGACGTTCCCGCTCGTGCGCTCGTGCGGCGCGGACCTGGTGACCGTGCCCGAGGGACAGGTCTGCACGGAAATGCTCGACCTGTACCAGGTGGACGGCGTGATCGCCGAGCCCGCCGGGGCACTGGCGTCGGCCGCGCTGCTGTCGGAGATCGAGGTGGCCCCGGACTCGACGGTCGTGTGCCTGCTGTCCGGTGGCAACAACGACGTGTCGCGCTACGCCGAGGTCGTCGAGCGGTCCCTCGTGCACCGCGGCCTGAAGCACTACTTCCTGGTGGAGTTCCCGCAGGAGCCGGGCGCGCTGCGGCGGTTCCTCGACGACGTGCTCGGTCCCGACGACGACATCGTGCTGTTCGAGTACATCAAGCGGGACAACCGGGAGACCGGCGCCGCCCTGGTGGGCATCGAGATCTCGCGCCGCGAGGACTACGACGCACTGTGGGGCCGGATGAAGGGCTCGCCGCTCAAGATCCAGCTCGTCGCTCCGGGCACGACGGCGTACCGCTTCCTGATCTGAGCTGAGTCCTTACTTGGGCACGACGGGAAGCCGCCCCGCGAGTGCGGAGCGGCTTCCCTTCCCAAGCACTGAGGCGGAGCCTCGCCGGTGCACTGCCCACGAGGGCGGAGGCAGTCCACTACCGGACGAGAATCAGGGCTTGGGTGGCGGACAGGTCTTCCACGCGAAGTGGTAGGTGGTCTCGATCGACCCGTCCGTGGAGTCCATCGAGATGAAGCTGGTCGTCTTCTTGGGGTCCGAGGTCCCCGCGTTGACGCGCAGCTCGGTGTTGATGTTGAAGTTCCGCTTCTCCCCGCAGGGGTGGTACACGATCGACGCGACGTCGGTCGTGTCGGTGGCCTGCCAGTCGTCGACCAGCGGTCCCTTGTAGGGGTGCTGGGTATACGCGGTCTCGGACATTCCCTGGAAGTAGTAGTTCGCGCGCTGCAAAGCCGACGCGCCCTTTTCCAGCGAGGCGAAGCCGCGGTAGTCGGTCGACGCGATGCCGTACGTGAAGCCGGACGGCGCGTTGATCCGGAGGTTCAACTGACAGTTCTTGCGGAAATCTGTGGGTTTCGAGCCCACGCCGACCTGTGCCAGGAACTCGCTGTAGGTCACCGTGAACGCCTTGTTGTCCGGAGACACCGCAACCGCGGCGGTTCCCGCTCTGCAGCCGGAACCGTTGACCGTGACGATGTCGATGGTGAAGTGATCCGGCGGCGGAGTGGTGCCCGGTGATCCGCCGGGAGGAATGATGATCGTCGACATCGCCAGGGCGGCAGCAGCCACGGAATTGAGCATGAGGCACCTTTCCGACTAGTTGTGAAACGTCGGCGGCGGTATTCAGCAAGAAGTTGTCAGCAACGCTTCCAGGAGAAGTGGTACTTCGTGCTCACGCTGCTGTCGGTGGAATCCATGGTCATGAAGCTCGTGGCGTGCTTCGCCGAGCCGGCGTTGACGCGGAGTTCGGTGTTGATGTTCAGGTGACGCCGCTCGCCGCACGGCGCGTAGACGATGGCCGCGACGTCGGACTTGTCCGTGGCCTGCCAGTCATCGCTGAGGGGGCCGTTGAACGAGTGCGACCGGCTGGCCGTCTGCGACATTCCCTGGAAGTAGTAGTTGCCCTTTTCGGTGCCGCTCGCGCCTGCCAGCAGATGGGCGAACCCTCTGTAGTCGGCCTGGGCTATGCCGAATGTGAAGCCCTGTGGGTAGCCGACCCTGATGTTGAGCTGGCAGTTCTTGCGGAAGTCGGTGGGGCCGGTGCCGGCGCCGGCCTGAGCCAGATATTGGCTGTACGTCACCGTGAAGGCCGTGCGGTCGTCCGCCGACGCGACGGCGGCGGTTCCGGCCGGGCATCCGGAGCCGTTGACGGTGACGACGTCGATCGTAATGTAGTCGGGAACGTCGTCCCCGGCCGCAACCGCGTTAGAAGGAATGATTGACGCCAGGGCAAGGGCGGCAGCCGCCACCGTATTCAGCATGGCAAGCCTTTCTCTCCGTGTTGGTACACGGCGGCGGGAATCCGACGATATCGTAAGGGGTCTTGACGAAGGGCCGCCGAATGGGTGACTTGCTTCGTTTTGTAACCAATTTATATCGAGCAGGGCTAAATGCATGATCGCGCCATCGATCATGGTGTGACCATGCTCGTGTATCGGTCGGAGGATTGACCTGACGATTGCCTGACGATCGAGTCAGGTTAGGCCGAACGAGTGAAGCGGGCGTGACAGGCAACAAGGTTTCCAGTAGGCAGAAGGGGCGCCGCCGCACTGACGACGAGGGGTTTCATGCACAACTCGAGGCGCACGCTCGCGGCCGTCGCCGCCATGTCCGTCGGACTCTCGTTCCTCACTCCGGGAGCACAGGGAGCACAAGGAGCGCAGGGAGCACGGCCGGCCGGTTGGAGCCAGACGAAGAAGATCGTGCTCGACACCTCCGCCGCCGGTGCGAACGTCGGGGCCGACGTCCCGGGCTTCCCCGTGCCGGTGCGGCTCGACGCGACGAACTTCGACTTCTCCCAGGCGAAACCGGATGGTTCGGACATCCGCTTCACCGGCACGGGCAACACGCCCCTGCCGTACGAGATCGAACGGTGGGACGCCGCCGCCAAACAGGCCTCGATCTGGGTGAAGACGGACGTCAAGGGCAACAACGCCGGCCAGCACATCACGATGCTGTACGGAAACCCCGAGGCGAAGTCGGAGAGCGACGGCAGCAAGGTCTTCGACCCCAAGGACGGCTGGATCACCGCGCACCACCTCGCCGAGACGGGCGGCGGCCAGTACCGCGACTCCACGGGCAACGGCGCGCACGGCAAGGGCGTCAACATCACCGGCGACGCCACCGCGCCCGGCCGCGTCGGACCGGCCCTCAAGCTGGACCGCAACAAGAGCGAGTACGTCCTGTTGGACGGCAGCGACACGAGCAAACTGTTCAACCCGTTGCCCGCCAAGGGGACGTTCTCCATCTGGAGCAACGCGCGCAGCCACCCGAAGGACTACATCGCGATGTTCTCCAAGGGGGAGAGCGGTTTCCGCATCCACTACTTCGGCGCGGGACCGCAGACCGAACCGTGCATCGACGTCGCGAACTACGACTGGTGCCCGCTGCCGGACGGGCCGTTCACCAAGGTGGACAACAACAAGTGGTACCACTTCGTCTTCGTGCTGGACAAGCCGAACGCCTGGTACTACATCAACGGCAAGCTCGAGGTCACCAAGCAGGACACCGGCGCCTGGAAGACCACCGGCACCGAGCCCGTGACGATCGGGAACAACGAGAAGACGCCCGGCAGCAATTCCCGCAAGCGGTCGTTCGACGGGATGCTCGACGAAGCGCGGATCCTCGGCGTTCCCAAGGACAAGAACTGGGCGAAGCTCGACTTCGAGTCGCAGAAGCCCGGCGGGACGTTCGTGAAAATCGGCAAGCGGAAGTGACGTAGCCCTCACTCAGGCATACCGAAGTGTGACGGAACGTTGGAACGGATGACCCGTTCGTGAGAAGGAGTGCCCCGATGGCCACTGCACCGGCCACCCTCACCGTTTACTCGACCACCTGGTGCGGTTACTGCCGCATCCTGAAGAACCAGCTGGACCGCGAGGGCATCGAGTACGTCGAGGTCGACCTCGACGAGATCCCGAACGCCGCTGAGTTCGTGATGAGTGTGAACGGCGGGAACCGGACCGTGCCGACCGTGCACTTCCCGAACGGCACGGCCCTGACGAACCCGTCGCTGACCCAGGTCAAGGAGCAGCTGGCGGCCTGACGGCAGCCACTTCCTCGACGATCGACTGGGGCCCGGACCACAGGCCCTCCAGACGCGGCCACGGCACGGCGATCTCGGTGAACCCGAGGTCGCCCGCCCGGCCGGCGAAGTCCAGGAAACACTCCACACTGGACAGTGCGTACACCGGCGCCGGATCGGTCTGCAGCAACCGTTGCACGCCCGGCGCCTCGAACCGACCGGCGATCGAAGCGACGCCCTCCCACCACTCGTCGAGGGTCGAAGCGGAGAGCGGCCCAGCCGTGATCCACCCGGCACCGTGCCGCGCGGCCACCTCCATCGCGCCCGGCCCGTCCGCCGCCACCACGAACGGAACCCGCGGCCGCTGCACGCATCCGGGCACGTTCCGCGCGCCGACGGCCTCGTAGTACTCGCCGCGCCACGTCACGTCGTCCTCGCGCAGCAACAGGTCCAGCAGCTCGACGAACTCCGCGAACCGCTTCCCCCGGTGCCGCACGTTCTGGTCGCCGGTCACCCGCGCGTCGTACCCGCGTCCGCCCGACCCGAGCCCGACGGTGAACCGTCCGCCGGACACGTCGTCCAGCCCGATCACGTCACGCGCGAACGAGACCGGATGCCGGATGTTCGGCGACGACACCAGCGTGCCGAGCCGGATCCGCGACGTCACCGAGGCTGCCAGCCCCAACGTGGGCAGCGCGCCGTACCAGGGCGTGTCCAGCAACGCGGTGAACCCGATGTGGTCGAACGTCCAGGCCTGGTCGAACCCCAGCTCGTCGGCCGCGCGCCACCGCGCCCTGGCCTCGTTCCACGGGTATTCCGGCAGAATCGTGATTCCAACACGCATGCTGTGCATCCGAACAGCCATCATGTTCCAAGTCAACCGCTTTGACGTCACGCGGGAGCCCCGCGATGCATGACATGCATCGCGGGGCTCCCGCGTGACTGAAATCAGCAGTACAGGTTGCCGCCCGGCGAGACGCCGAGGAGCGACGTGAACTGCTGGTACTTCGACACCCGGCTCTGGACCTGACCGGGGTTGCCGCCGTTGCACTCGAGCGACCCGTTGATCGACCGGATCGTCTCGCCGAACCCGCGCTGGTTCACCATGGCGTTGTGCGGCGTCATGGAACCCGGCCCGCGCTGGGTGTTCCAGTACCAGAGGCCCGTCTTCCACGCGACCGCCGCGTCGGTCTGCACCAGCGAGGGGTTGGTGAGCAACGGCAGCCCGAGCGCGTCACCCGCCGCCTTGTAGTTGAAGTTCCAGCTCAGCTGGATCGGCCCGCGGCCGTAGTACTTGTCGTGCCCGGCGGGGCAGCCATAGGGCTGGCCGCGGTCGCAGTAGTGCGGGTAGTTCGCCGTGTTCTGCTCGACGACGTGCACCAGCCCGCCGGTCTCGTGGCTGACGTTCGCCAGGAACGCCGCCGCCTCCTGCTTCTTCACCGTGTCGCTGCCGGTCTTGGCGAAACCGGGGTACGCGCTGAGCGCGGCGACGAGCCCGTTGTAGGTGTAGAACCTGTTGCGGCTCGGGAACATCTGGTTGAACTGCGCCTCGCTGACCACGAACCCGCCGGGAGCGGGACCGGGGCCGGGACCGGGAGGCGGGGTGGTTCCGTTGCAGGTGTGCGGATCCCAGTACCAGGTGCTGACCGTCGGGTCGTAGCCGGGATTGTCGTGCTCGGCGATGTAGAACTTGCCGTCGGTGTACTTCACGACGTTGCCCGTGTAGTACTGCTTGCCCGCCACGAAGCTCGGGTAGTCGCACGCGGCGGCGGACGCAGTGGACAGGGGGATCACTGCGGCCAGCGCGCTCGTCACGACGGCAGCGGCCAGTGCGGCCACGATTCGCGTTCTCACGAAAGAAACTCCTCAGCTCAGGACGCTCTGCGGAGGTAACTTTCGTTACGAAACCGGGCGATGGTCTAGACCGCGCAAGGGAATCTAGGTGTTTCCGCGAGAACGCTGTCCGGGTTCGGACAGCGTTCTCGACCGTTCGGCAGTACGGCTTCAGCCGTCGGTACGCAGGACCCTGTCGTCGTCCTTTCGAGGCGTCCCGCCGTTGCCGTCTCGGTTCGTCGTGGTGACCCACAACTTCCCGTCCGGCGCCGCGACGACCGTGCGCAGCCGCCCGTAGGTGCCCTTGAACGTCGCGGCCGGCTTGCCGGCCGTGCCGTCCGCCTTCAGCGGCACCTTCCACAGCCGCTCACCGCGCAACGCCGCCACGTACACGGTGTTCTTGTAGATCGCGACCCCGCTCGGCGATGCCTGATCGACCGCCCAGGTCACCAGGGGCTTGGTGTACTTGGGGTTGCCGCACGTCCCCTCGCACTCGGGCCACCCGTAGTTCTTGCCCGCCTCGATCCGGTTGAGCTCGTCGAACTCCTGCTGCCCGAGCTCGGAGGCGTACATCCGTTTCTGCGCGTCCCAGGCGAATCCCTGGACGTTGCGGTGGCCGTAGCTGTAGACGAGTGAGTTGAAGGGGTTGCCCGGCGCGGGTTTCCCGTCCGCGGTCATGCGCAGGATCTTGCCGCCCAACGAGTTCAGGTCCTGCGCGCTGTCGCCGTTGGTCGCGTCACCGGTGCTCGCGTAGAGGAACCCGTCCGGGCCGAACGCGAGCCGGCCGCCGATCTGCACGGACGCCAGCGGGATTCCGGTGACGATCGGTTCGACCGTGCCGCCGAGCTTCAGCCGGCCGATGCGGTTGTCCTCGGAACCGGAGTAGTAGACGTAGATGTACTTGTCGGTGGCATAGGTGGGGGAGACGGCGAGACCGAGGAGACCGCTTTCGCTACCGGTCTCCACGGCGACCTTGCCGACCTCTTTGACGGTCGTGCCCTTGATCGACAGGATGCGCCCGGTCCGCTCGGTGACGAGTGCGGTCTTGTCGGGCAGGAACGCCATGCCCCACGGGACTTCGAGCTTCTTCGCGACCGTTGTGACGGCCGCGCCCGCCGGCTGTGCCGTGACCACCAAGAGAACCGTGATCATGGCCCAGCACCAACGGAGCTTCATGTGCCCTCCCATGTGCCGAAAGGAATCGGCGGCGGGGCGGCACTCTCACATTACTGGCTCTGTCCACTTCCGTAGGGCCGCGTGATGATCTCCAGGTTGTGCCCGCCGGGCTCGTCGAAGTACACGCCGCGGCCGCCGTCGTTGGTGTTGATCTCGCCCGGCTGGGAGTGGAACGGGTCGGCCCAGTACTCGAGCCCGCGCTCCCGGATGCGGCCGAAGATCTCGTCGAACTCCTGCTCGCTCACCAGGAACGCGTAGTGCTGCGCCCGGACCGGCCCGTCCGTCGAGAGGTAGTCCAGCGACACGTCGTTGGACACCTCCACGACGGAGAACGGGCCGTAGCGCACGGGCTCGGGGAGCCCGAAGAGCTCAGTCAGGAAGCGGGCGGATTCCTGCTGGTCCTTGACCCACACGATGGTGTGGTTGAGCTGGATGGCCATACCTCATTTCTAATCCCTGACCGCGAAGATCGGCCACTTGGCCGTGTGGTTCGTCTTGCGCGTCTCGTAGTCGATCGTGCTGGCGATGACGCTGATCCCAGGGGAGACCCGGTTCTCCACGAAGTCCGCGTAGAACGTGGTGTCCGCCCCGGACGCGTAGGGAACCGTCAGATCCCACTTCGCGGCGGCCGCCGAGCCGGGCGTCCACGTCTTCGAGATCAGCCGCTTGCGGTCGGCGGTGGCGTAGACGAACTCGACCCCGTTGCCGACGATCGCGATGTCCTTGAACAGCGACGTGCTGGAATCCACGGTCGTCGACGTCCACGCGTTGTTCGCGAAGTGCGCGAGCACGATCTTGGCGCTGGTCTTGGTGTGCACGCCGTACCCGAGCACCACGGTGCCGTCGGGCAGCCGCACGGCCACCGGGTTCTCCTCGGGCAGCGCCTTGCCCTCGGGCAGGTCCAACGGGTTGGTCGTGACGACCCGCGTCTGCTGCAGCTCGGCCGGTTCGACGCCCGCGCCGAGCGACGCGCCGCCGATGGTGTGCATCGTCGAGTCGCTGGTGTCGTAGTAGCCGGCGTAGATGTTCTTGCCGCCGCCGTTGTGTCCC
Source organism: Lentzea sp. NBRC 105346 (assembly GCF_030269605.1). Lineage (GTDB taxonomy): Bacteria > Actinomycetota > Actinomycetes > Mycobacteriales > Pseudonocardiaceae > Lentzea. The sequence continues at coordinate 278,683 of NZ_BSTQ01000002.1, read as the reverse complement.
TTCGGGCCACCGTGCTGCGACCACGTCAGGTAGATCCGGTTCGCGCTGCGCGTCACGCCGAACGCGTACACCTCGGCGTACCTGTCGGCGGTCTTGCCCGAGTCGATGACGGTCTTCGGCGCCGACCAGGTCTTGCCGGAGTCCGTGGACTTGATCACCCGGTAGACGCGGTACGGGTAGGAGATCTCGGTGTTCTGGCTGTAGAAGACGTGGATCGTGTTGCCGTCGACGACGGGCTCCGGGTAGGCGGTCCGGTCCGAGCTGATCACGCGCGCGGACCACGTGCCGGTGATCGAGTGGGCCGTGGGCGCGGTGTAGAAGTGCAGGTTCTTGCCGTGCGTGGCCTGGAAGACCGCCAGCCTGCCGTCGGCGAGCTGGGTGAGCACGGGGTAGTCGTGGTAGGCGTTGTCGTGCGTCAGGTTCAGCGTCGCGACCTTGACCGCCGCGCTCCACGTGTTCGTGGTGTGGTCGAACGCCTTGATGTAGATGTCGTGCTTCGTACCGGAGTACGTCGCGAACGTCTTCTTGGCGGTCGCGTCGTAGACGCCCGCGCCGTTGGTGCGCAGGCAGCCGTAGACGGATGCGGTGGTGACGGTGTCGATCGTCGCCGCTTGAGCAGGGGTTGCGGTGCAGAGAAGCAAGAGCAGTGCGCTGAGGACCACGCGCATCGCCGACCTCCGGAGGTATCCGCGGCGGCGGCGTGCACACAATACTGGGTTCATGCGGATACTGCTCGTAGCCGGACTCGTGACCGCGCTCGCCGTACCTGCTGTCGCACTGGGGGATGAGGATCCGTCGGCTCTGGTGAACCCCTTCGTGGGCACCCAGAACTTCGGGAACACATTCCCCGGCGCGTCAGTGCCGTTCGGAATGGTGCAGGTCAGCCCAGACACCGGCGGCCAAGGCGGGTACGACTACCAACAGAACACCATCTACGGGTTCAGCCAGACGCACCTGTCCGGTGTGGGCTGTGGCGTGATGGGCGAGCTCCCGATCATGCCGACGACCGGGAATGTCGACAACGTTGACATCAACGCCTACAAGTCGCCTTACTCCCATCAGGACGAAACCGCCTCGCCCGGTTACTACCGGGTCGGACTGTCCCGGTACGGGGTGAACGCCGAGCTCACCGCCACGAAGCGGACCAGCTGGCAGCGGTACGCCTTCCCGGCGTCCGGTGCGGCGAACGTCCTGTTCAACACGGGTAAGTCGAACCAGACCGTGCTCGACTCCGAGATCCACGTCGTGGGGGACCGGACGGTCGAGGGACGCGTGCGCGCGGGCCGGTTTTGCGCGGGGCGCGACGAGCACACGGTGTTCTTCAGCGCCACGTTCGACCGGCCGTTCACCGCGTTCGGCTCGTGGCGCGGGAACGTGGCCACGCCGGGTTCGCGCGACGCCGCGGGCACCGGCGGGAACGGCGCCTGGGTGACGTTCGACGCGTCGGCCGACTCCGACGTCGTGGTGAAGCTCGGCCTGTCCTACACCGGCGTCGAGGGCGCGCGGGCGAACCTCGCTGCGGAGGCGCCGTCGTTCGACTTCGACGCGACGCTGGCGCAGGCGCGTGAGACCTGGCGGAAGCAGCTTGGCGCGGTGAAGATCACCGGCGGGTCGCGCGAGCGGCAGTCGGCGTTCTACACGGCGCTGTACCACTCGGTGCTGCACCCGAACCTCGCCGGTGACGTGGACGGCCGCTACCGCGGGTTCGACGGCGCCGTGCACCAGGCCGCGGGATACACGCCGTACCAGAACTTCTCGCTGTGGGACACCTACCGGCCGCAGAACCAGCTTTTGGAAATGCTCGAACCGCAGGTGGCGCGCGACGTCGCGCTGTCGGTCGTCGCGAGTGGACGCGACGGCGGCTGGCTGCCGCGGTGGGCACTGGCCAACAGCGAGACCAACATCATGACCGGCGACCCGGTGACACCGTTCCTCGTCGAGGCGTGGTCGAAGGGGCTGCTGAGCGGGCACGAACGCGAGACGTACGACCTGTTGCGCAAGAACGCCGTGTCGGTGCCACCCGCTGACTCGCCGTACAACGGCCGGGCCGGTGTGCCGTTCTACAACGACCGCGGGTACATCCCGTCCGGGCTCAAGCGCGGGACGGACTGCGCGCACAAGGGCGGCGACAACGACTGCGTGCACCCCGCGTCGGCCACGCAGGAGTACGCCGCTGCGGACGCCGCGCTGGCGTTGATGGCTCGCGGGCTCGGTTTCCGGGAAGACGCGCGGATGTTCGCCGACCGCGGCCAGTGGTACCGCAACCTGTGGGACTCCTCGCTCAAGCAGTTCCGGCCGCGCACGGCCGAGGGGACGTTCCTGTCGCCGTACAACCCGGTCGACGCCTCGCACCAGTTCCATGAGGGCGGCGCGTACCAGTACCAGTGGCTGGTGCCGCAGGACCCGGCCGGGCTGGTGTCGCTGATGGGTGGCCGCAAGGAGACCGAGAAACGCCTCGACTCGTTCTTCGTTTACGACAAGCTGCTGACCGACCCGGCGGGCACCGCCCGCAAGGACTGGATCACCGATCCGTACGACTACTACGGCAAGCCGACCTACAACCCGAACAACGAGCCGGACCTGCACGCGCCCTACGTGTACCTGTGGGCCGGGGCGCCGGCCAAGACCGCGACCGTGGTGCGGGCGGCGATGACGTTGTTCACCACCGGGCCGGACGGCATGACGGGCAACGACGACCTCGGCACGATGTCGGCCTGGTACGTCTTCTCGTCGCTCGGCATCTATCCGACGGTCTCGGGAGCGAACTTCTTCGCCCTGTCGTCGCCCCAGTTCCAGTCCGCCACCGTCCAGATCGGACGATACGGGAGTCAGGGTGGTGCGCTGACGATCACCGCGGCCGGGGTGTCGGACACCAATCGGTACGTGCGCGGTGTCTCGTTCAACAACCGTGACGTGCGCAAGACCTGGCTGGACTGGACCACCCTCGCACGCGGCGGCAGGCTCACCTACCAGGTCGGCGCCGAGCCGTCCGCGTGGGGAACCGGCCGCGGGGACGAGCCGCCTTCGGTGAACGACGGCCGCCCGGACAGCCGCAGGCACCTCGACGCGTCGCTGCGTCAGTCTTCCGTCGTGGTGCCGACGTCGTCGGATGCCCAGACGGTCACGCTGCCGCTGGACGTGCTGGCGCAGACGCCGGGCGCGATGCCGGTGTCTCCTGCCGTGACGGTTCCGGACGGCTGGAAGGCCAGCGGTGCCACGCCGTTCGTCATCACCTCACGCCACCTGCCGGTGCAGAAGACCGTGCCGCTGGTGGTGACCGTGCCCGCCGGGACGGCGCCGGGGAAGTACCCGGTGTCCGTGGTGGTGAAGGGATCCTCGAACACCGTGACCCGTCCCGCGACCGTCGAGGTGCGACCCGCCGCGCTGTGCGTGCAGTCCGAGTGCCCGGTCGACCTGACGCCCGAACGCAACCACGACGGAACGGCCACTGTGGACGCACCGGCGTCCGGGAACTTCGACGGGCAGGGCTGGAGCTACGACGGCGCCCTGCTGCCGCCCGCGGGCACGGTCGTGTGGAACGGCGTCAGGTACGCGACGCCCGATCCCCTCGGCACGGCACCGAACTTCGTCCAGGCACAGGGACAGGGCCTGCTGTTGCCGTCCGGTTCCCACAAGGCGTTGAACATCGTCGGGTCGTCCTACAACGGCCCGGTGTCGACGGCGCTGACCGTCTGGTACACCGACGGCACGTCGCTGGAGGTCCCGGTGACCGTCGGCGACTGGGCGGGCTCCGGGTCGAGCGTCGTGCTGGAGATGCCGCACCGCATCAAGGCGGGCAAGGGCATCGACACACCGCCGGTCCGCCTGTTCGGTGCGGCGATTCCTCTAGATGGGAGCAAGACCGTGCGTTCGCTGACGTTGCCGAACGATCCGAGGGTGCAGCTTTATGCGATCACTTTAGGTTGACCAGGCCGCGAGCGAGCGCCGGCTCTCGAACCGCCGGCGCTCGCCCGTGACCGGATCGGTGAACTCCAGCACCTTCGCCAGCAGCTGCAGGGGTTTGCTGAAGTCGTCCAGCGGTTGCTCTCTCAGCTCCGGGTAGAAGTCGTCGTTGATGATCGGCACGCCCAGCCGCGCCATGTGCAGGCGCAGCTGGTGCGTGCGGCCCGTCAGCGGGTGCAGCCGGTACCGGCCCAGGCCGTCCCGGTGTTCCACCAGTGACACCTCGGACACGGCGTTCGGCTCACCGTCGACCTCCTGGGCCGCGATGACGCCCTTCTCCTTGATGATCCGGCTCTCGACCCGTTGCGGCAGTTCGAGCGCGGGGTCGTACGGCGCGATCGCCTCGTACTCCTTGTGCACCAGCCGGTCCTTGAACATCAGCTGGTACTTGCCTCTTCGTTCAGGGTTGATCACGAACAGGATCAGGCCCGCCGTGACGCGATCGAGGCGGTGCGCAGGTATGAGGGTCGGTAGGTCGAGCTGGTGGCGCAGCTTGACGAGCGCGGTTTCCAGGACGTGTTTGCCGCGCGGGATCGTGGCGAGGAAGTGCGGTTTGTCGGCCACGAGGATGTCGTCGTCGCGGTGCACGATGCCGATCTCGAACGGGACCGGGACCTCGTCGGGCAGGTCGCGGTGGAACCAGAGGTACGACTCGGGTGCGTAGGGCGCGTCCGGCTCGACCGGGCCGTCGGCGTTGTAGATGCGGCCTTCCCGCAGCAGCATGTCGATCCGGTCCGGTGACACGCGCGGGAGGCGTTCGACGAGGTGATCCCGGATGGTGGGCCACGGCCCTTCGGGCAGGCGCAGGCGCGCCGGGTCCAGCCCGTGCCGCTGCGGCAACGGCGCCTTCGGCCTCCGCCTCATCCCACCCACCCTGTTCTTCGTGACCTCAAGTCGCGAGGGCGACCCTCACGAGCCTAACTGTTTGGAAAAACTGAACGGTATCGCTCGGAAAGGTTCGCTTTACCGAAGTGATCGGGTGACCGAGGCTGACTCACATGGCGCTCTTCCTGGTCCTCGGTTCGGTCATCTCCCTGCAGTTCGGCGCGGCTTTCGCGAGCCAGCTGTTCGGTCAGGTCGGCGCACCCGGCGCGACGGCGCTGCGCCTCGGCGTGGCGGCGATCCTGCTGGCGCTCGTGCGGCGCCCGAAGTTCCGCCAGGAGTCGCTCGTCCTCGGCATGACTCTCGCCGGCATGAACGGCACGTTCTACCTCGCGATCGAACGGATCCCGCTCGGCGTGGCCGTCACGATCGAGTTCCTCGGCCCGCTCGGCGTCGCGCTGGCGATGTCCCGCAGACCGAAGGACTTCCTGTGGGCGCTGCTGGCGTTGAGCGGGGTGATCGCGCTCGGCCTGAAGGAACACGCCCAGCACCTCGACCTGGTCGGCGTGGCGCTGGCTCTGCTGGCCGCCGCGTTCTGGGCCTGCTACGTCATCGCCGGGTCGCGGCTCGCGGCCACGCCGGGCAGTGGCGGCCTGGCCGCGGCGAGCATGATCGCGGCGGCATTGACGTTCCCGTACGGCCTCGCAAGTGGTGGCCTGGCGTTGTTCGACCCGAAGGTGCTGCTGCTCGGGCTCGTCGTCGCGCTGCTGGCCAGCGCGATTCCCTACACCCTGGAGCTGCGGGCGCTGAAGACGTTGCCGCCCAAGACGTTCGGCGTCGTGCTCGCGCTGGAGCCCGCGGCGGCCGCGCTCGCCGGGGCCCTGCTGCTGCACCAGCACCTGAGCCCGGTGTCGCTGGGCGCCATCGCTTTGGTGATCATCGCCGGGGTCGGCGCCGCGGTTACGGCGCGGCCGACTCCGTCAGCGCCCGCCGGAACGCCAGCAGTGCGGGATGAGATCCCCGCCCTGCCCGTACCGCGGTGAACAGGCGGCGCGCCTGGGGGCCGCCGGGCGGGTCGTAGAACGCCACGTCCGTGTCCCGGTATCGCAGGATCAGTTCGGGGAGCAGGGCGACGGCGAGACCGTGTTCGACGAACCGCAGCTTCACGAGGATGTCGGTCGACTCGTAGCGGACATCCGGTTCGAAGCCGTGGTCGCGGCACAACGTGGTGGCCCACTGGCGTTGCGGGTAGCCGGTGGGCTCCATGATCCAGGGCAGCGACGTGATCGCCGACGCGGGGAGTCCGGGTGGGACGGCCAGCCGGATCGGGTCCCGCACGAGCTCGGTGTATTCCAGTTGAGCGAACCTCGGTTCCGGCAGGCCCGGATACTCCTCGCTGAACACGAGGTCGAAGTCGCGGGCGATCAACGCCGACAGCGCCTCCTCCGGGTCGGCCACGGTGAGCTCGATCCGCAACGCCGGGTGCTCGTCGCGCATGCGCGCCAGCGTGGCCGGGATCAGCGCGAGCGTCGCGGTCTGGAACGTCGCGACGCGCAGCGTCCCGGTGATCTCGTGCAGCGACGCGGCGACGTCGGCCTCGGCCTGTTCCAGCCGGGCCAGGACGGCCTCGGTGTGCGCCACGAGGATCTCCGCCTGCGGGGTCAGTTTCACCCGCCGCCCAACAGGTTCCAGCAAGGGGACGCCCACCTCGTGTTCGAGTTGGGACAGTTGCTGCGAGACCGACGACGGGCTGTAGGACAGCGCGGTCGCGACGGCGGCGAGCGTGCCGCGGTGCTGGAGTTCCCGCAACAGTCGCAAACGATGTAGGTCGAACACCTGAACAGTATCGGCTACTCTGGGAAAGCCGCCCCCTGAAAGCGCTTACCAGCGCGCCGTGAAGGAGGCTTTCTTTTATGCTCAAACGACTCGCGGGGTTCATGCTCGCGACCGGGTTGCTGCTCACCGCCCAGCCCGCCCACGCACAGGTGGAGTCGGGCCCGTGGACCCAGGTCTCACCGTCGTTCTCGGTCCAGCAGCGCGGCTGCGGCAAGGTCAGCGACCTGACCTTCACGCTCACGTGCTCGACCGGCAGCGGTGACCAGCGCGCCGAGCGCCGGTACGCCACGCACGGCAGCGGAACCTGGCAGTTCGAGGGCAGTTTCCGCATCCAGAGCCTGGGGGGTTCCCGGATCAGTCTCAAGCAGACGTTCAAGGACGACCCCGGCGCCGGCCCGTACTTCATGCTCGCCGTGGAGCGCGGCGGCCGGCTCTACGCCGTGCACGGTGGCAACACCATCGCGACCGGCGCGACCGTCGGCACGACCGTGCGCGTCAACACCGTGCACGTCGTCGGCAGCACGCATCGCACGTACATCAACGGCTCCCTGAAGCACACCGTGGGCAGCTCCGGCGGGAACTTCTACGACAAGTTCGGCGCGTACCGGACCGCGAGTGGTCAGGGACCGGCGACGGTCGTGTGGAGCAACATCAGGTTCTGGCGCAAGTGACCCGGATTCTCGCGGTGCTCCTGCTGTTCCTGGCGGCCTGTGGCCAGGAACAGCGGGATCTGCACCCAAATGATCCGGCGCTGAAGTCGACGCTGACGTCGCCCACGAACGTGAAGCTGGACTGGCAGCCGGTTCCGGGTGCCGCCGGTCAGGTCGTCGAGTACGCGAACGAGCAGAACGGCGAGTTCGTGATCCTCGGGTTCGTCCCTTCCGGACAGTCGACCTTCACCCATCCCGATCTGATCCCGGAGACGAACTTCTACTACCGGGTCCGGCCGTACACCGGGCCCGCTTCGGGTGAGGTGGAGGTCTCGCTGCCGCCCGGTGACGAGGTGTCCGAATCGGACGGTCACGACTGGGCGCCGCCCAAGGCGGACGGTCAGGGCACACACCCGCTGCCGGCACCGGAGGCGGCGCCGTCCGGACTGTCGGCGGTGATCAAGCACGCCAACGGGATCCTGTTCACGTGGACCGACAACGCGTCCGACGAACAGGGATATCTGCTGGAGATCAAGCCGGCGGGGGCGACCGACTATCGGATCGCGGCGCAGCTCGATCCGAACGTCACGTCGTTCGGTCTGGTCACGCTGCCCGAGGAGAAACAGGCGTCTTATCGCGTTCGGCCGTATCGCTTCGGAGAACCCTCGAACCTGGTGCACGAGACGACCGGTAAGTCGTAGCCGCTCTTCGTCCGCACGCGACGGCCGCAGTCAGGAGTAACAGCGCCGACACGTACGGCCACTGCGCGTGTTCGGTGATGGCGAGGCTGAGATTGACCATGGCCAACAGGGCGAACACGCTGCTCAGCAGGCACCAGGTCTGATCTTGGGGTGCAGTCATGCCGCCGGGAGTACCCACTCCCGGCGGCACTCACACCTCTTTGTTCTCGATTTCCTTGTTCTCGCCGCGCTTGCGCATGAACCCGAAGCCGGGGATGCCGAGGATCGCCTGCCGGACGTCGTTGGTGACCTCCAGTAGCGAATGGACGTCCGGGCCGACCCGGTTCAGCGTGGCGAGGATCGGCAGGATGTCGTTCACCAGGCGTTCGGTCAGTCCTGGCAGCTCGTCGACGAGCCGGATGGCCGCCTCGATCTCGTGCGGCGACAGCTCCTCGACGAACCGCAGCGCGAGCGGATGCGCCTGCTTCGCGACCGGCTCGTACAGCGTGATCAGCTCGCCCGCGGTGCGCGCGGTGTGCTCGGCGGTGGTCACGACCGCGCTCGCGCCGTCCGCGACCTCGCCCGCGTGGGCGGTGATCGCGCGGACCTCGTCGACGGCCTCCTCGGCGTCGGTGACGACCTTGTCGACCCGTTTGACGAGTGATTCCACCTCGGTCAGCAACGTGTTGATGCGACCGGGAACCGAGGCGACGGTGACCGCGGACTCCACGGCCCAGTTGACGGCTGACTTGGCCAGGCCCAGTCCTGGGATCTCCATGCGTCCACTCTGCCCTATCCGGTCGGCCGTTGGTCGCAATGGGTGATCCAGGAACCGTTCGGCTTCCGAAATTGTCAGAGGGGCGGGTTAGCATCCCGGGCGGGTGGAGGAGGTCTGTACATGCGGCTGCTCAGACGACTGGTCGGCAGTGGGGGCAGGGAGTCGGCCAGTTTCGGGGCCGCCCTGCTCGGTGTCCTGCTGCTCGCGGGCGCGGCGTTCGGGCACGGGATCTCGCGCACCTCGGTCGAGGTGTCCGACGGGCTCACCTGGCTCGGTGACGATCAGCGCGGCGAGGTCGTGCAGGTCAACCCGGCGTCGGGCAAACCCCAGACCCGGTTGCAGATCAGCGGTGCCGACGCGCAGCTGGAGATCGCGCAGGAGGACGGCCGGCTGATCGTGCTCGACCGGCGGTCCGGGCAGATCACCGTCATCGATCTCTCGACGCTGCTCGCTTCCGGCCGCCGGCAGGCGCCGCCCGGTCCGGGCTCGAAGGTGCTGGTGGCGGGCGGGCACGTGTTCGTCGTGGACCGTGCGGCCGGCACCGTCCACACCGCGGATCCCGTGACGCTGGCGGACGTCGGCACGGCGTGGCAGGCGGGTCAGCCGCTGGCCGACGTCGTCGTCGACGAGCGCGGCGTCCTGTGGCTCGTCGACCACGGCGGCACGTTGCGTGCGCTGGAGTGGTCCGACGACGAAGAGCGTTTCGTGGAACGGTCGCACCGGTCGATCTCGGGCGCCGGGCCGCGCACGGTGCTGGTGCCGCACGACACCGGTGTCACGTTGATGGGGCTCGACGCGGGTGTCGTGGTGCAGGACGGCACCGGATCCGCGGTGTCCGCTACCACGGTGTCGTTGACCGGTGAGGTGATCGCGGCGCAGACGTCGCCGGACAGTCTCGTACCTGCCTCGGTTCCCGACGCTTCGACCGTGGTGCTCGTCGTGGACGGCCAGGTGATCCGGGTCGACGTGGGCGCTCTCGGTTGCCCCAAACCCGGTCGCCCCGCGGTGTTCCGCGACAAGGTGTACGTGCCGTGCCGCGGGTCCGGCAAGGTGATCATTCTCGACCGGTCGGGCAAGCGCGGCGGCGATGACGTGGCCGCACCCGGTGACGACATTCAGCTCGTGTTCGACGACGGCCGGCTGTTCGTGAACGTGCCGGGCTCGTCGACGGGTGTGCTCGTGGACGCGGACGGCTCGACGCGGTCGGTGACGATCCGCAGTCCCGAGCTCCAGGTGACGAACCCGGACCGCTCGCCGCTGCCTTCCGTGCCACCGCCTCCGCCGCCGCAGCCGAACGAGCCGATCAAGCCGCCGCGTGGTAACACGGACTCGTCTTCCGGTGTGGTGACGCCGCCTTCGGTTCCGTCCTCTTCGGTGTCGGCGTTGGCGGCGCCGACCGGGATCTCGGTCCGGGAGAAGTCGCGCAACGCCTCGACGCTGACCGTGACGGTGAGCTGGACGGCCGTGGCGGGGTCGGTCGGGTATGTGGTGACCGGCTCCGGGTCGTTCACCGGCGGGTCGAAGTCGGCGCAGTCGGCCTCCACGTCCGCCGACCTGGCCTTGCCTTGCGGCGGAACGACTTTCTGCACCAACGGCCGCCTGGACGTGTCGGTCGCGGCGTCGTCGGGTTCGTCGACCGGGCCCGCGGGGACGGCGTCGTGGACGGTGACCGGCGGTCCTCCCGTGACGACGACACCGCCTCCGGTGACGACAACTACCACCACTACTCCGCCGATCGTGCCTACTACTACGACCACAACTCCGCCTCCGGTGACGACGACCACCACGCCACCGCCACCGTCGTTACCCCCGGCCGGTGCCACCGTGATCACCGGCATCGTCGGGACGCAGACGTCGTACCAGCGGACGGTCAACATGGCGCCGCCCCCGGCGTGGGCGAGCCACAACGGCCGGTGCGAGGTCGTGAACACCACCTACGGGTACTCGACGCCGATCGCGTGTAACGCGACGTCCGCGCGGATCGACCTCGACATCGGCATCAACCGGATCGTGGTCCGGGCCTATGCCGCGTCGGGCAGCGGTCAGGTCGACTCGGCGTCCCGCAGCGCGACCGTCCGTGAAGACACGTGCGGTGGAAAGCCGTGTCAGATCCCGAGGTCGATCGAGACGGCGCCCATGGGTGTCGGCGGACTGGGTTTGCTCGCGTGCGCCTACCTGTTGCGCATCGGCCGTCGTAGAGAAGAGGAAGAGTGAGCACGGCAATCGGCGACGGCGAGGTTCTCGCGTTCCGCGACCTGCACACGCGCCTCGGTGACGCGGTGGAGACCGCGGTCCGGGGCAAACGGGACGTGATCGACCTGGTCCTGGTCGCGATGTTCGCGGGCGGGCACGTGCTGCTGGAGGACGTGCCCGGTACGGGAAAGACGACCCTGGCGCGGGCGGTCGCCGGTGCGCTGGGAGGCGTGTCGCGGCGGGTGCAGTTCACGCCGGACCTGCTGCCGTCGGATGTCACCGGCACGTCGGTGTACGACCCGCAGACCGGTCAGATTCGATTCCGGCCGGGTCCGGTGTTCGCGAACATCGTGCTGGCGGACGAGATCAACCGCGCGGCGGCGAAGACGCAGTCCGCGATGCTCGAGGTGATGGAGGAGCGGACCGTCACCGTCGACGGCGTCGGTCACGCCGTGCCGGACCCGTTCCTGGTGGTGGCCACGCAGAACCCGATCGACCTGGACGGCACCTACCGGCTGCCCGAGGCCCAGCTCGACCGGTTCATGCTGCGCACGTCGATCGGCTATCCGTCGGTCGACGACGAGCTGGACGTGCTGCGGCCCGGTTCGGGTGCCGGGCGGATCAGCGGAGTCCGCACGGTGTCCAGCCCGCGGGAGATCAGCGAGTTCAGCCGGCGGCTGTCGTTGTTGCACGTGGCCGATCCGATCCTGCGCTACATCAGCGATCTCGGTGCCGCGACGCGGTCCGACGGCCGGCTGCGCCTCGGTGCCAGCACGCGTGGTTTACGGGTGCTGGTGCGGGCGGTGCAGGTCTATGCCGCGTCGCGCGGGCGCCACTTCGCGGTGCCGGGTGACGTGCAGGACCTGGCATCGCCGGTGCTGGCCCACCGCCTGGTGCTGACGCGTGAGTCGGTGCTGTCCGGCACGACGACCGACGAGGTGCTGTCGGACGTGCTCGCGACCGTGCCGGTGCCGAAGCCCGCATGAGACTCACGCTGCGCGGCACCGGGGTGCTGGTGCTGGGCCTGGTGCTCGTCGGGCTGGGCCTGTGGTGGCGGTATCCCGGGGTGGCCGGTCTCGGTCTGGCTTTCGCGGGCCTGGTCGTCGCCGCTGTTGTGTCGGTGCTGAGGTCGCCGCCGATCGTGCCTTCTCGGGTGGTGCGGCCGCGGACCGTGCATCGCTTGGGCCGGTGCTCGGGGCGGCTGTCGCTGGAGTCGTCGGGCACGCGATGGCCGGTGGCGGTGGACGCGTCGGACATGGTCGCGGGGTCGCCCGTGGTGGTCGATGTCCCGGTGCTCGCGCCGGGGTCGCCGGTCGCGGTCGAGTATCCGATTCCCACGGCTGTGCGTGGCGTGTTCGATGTGGGCCCGTTGACGTTGCACCGCAAGGGTTTGGCCGGTCTGGCCTTCGCGCGGGTCGTGCTCGGCGAGGTCGTGCAGGTGCGGGTGGTCCCGCGTGTGCTGCCGGTGCGCGGCCTGCCGTCCGGCGTGCGCCGCGGCCAGGTGGGCGCCGACGAGCGCGTCGAACGCGGCGGCACCGACCTCGTCGGACTGCGCGAGTACGTCCCGGGCGACGACCTGCGCCGCCTGCACTGGGCGACGTCCGCGCGCACCGGAACCCTGATGGTCCGCGAGGACGCCGACCCGGCCCGCCCGCACCTAGCCGTTCTGCTGGACGACGGTGCGTATCCGTCGGCCGACGCGTTCGAGCACGCGGTGGAGGTGGCCGCGTCGCTGGTGTCGTCCGCCCTGGAGGACGGGCATCCGGTCCACCTGCTGACCACGTCGGGTTCCCTGGATCTTCCCGGCACCGATTCCGACGCGGCTCTGGCGGCCCTGGCCGATCTGCGGCCGGCTTCCGGTGGCGGTGCCGTGGTTCCGGTGCGCGACCTCGACGTGGTGGCGGTGATCTGCGGTTCGTCGTCCTCCTCCCTGTTGCTGGAGGCCGGTCGGGCGGCGGTCGGTGTGCTGCTGGAGGTTTCGCCGGTTTCCGAGGTCTCGGCTTCCGGTTCGGTGCTGATGCTGCGTGGTCCGCGGGCCGAGGACCTGCTGGACGCCTGGAACGCGGTGGTGGCGCGATGAAACCGCTCTGGTCCGGTGTGGTCCTGGTCGTCGCGGCCGTGCAGCTCGGGCTTGCGTGGGACGGAATTCCTGTCCTCTTCGGACTGTCCGTTGTGGCCGGTTATGGCGCACTGCTGCTGAAGCGCTGGATGCCCGCCGGTCTGGCGGTGCTGACCATGCTGGTCCTCGGTTTCGCCGGCGGCTACTTCGCGTGCCGCGAAGCCGTTCCCGGCCGTTCCGACCCGACGCAGGTGCTACTGGACAGCGTGCCCCGACTGCTCACCGCGGCCCGCCCGGCCCCGTCGACGCCGGAGCTGCTGACGCCGGGACTGCTGCTGGTGTTCGGCACCTCGGTCGTCGTATCCGTTGCGGTGTCGAGGAAATCCTCGCTGTTCGCGCCCGCTCTGGGTGCTTCCGTGCTGTACGTGGCGGGCGCGCTGCTGACCGCCGGTCGCACCGACCGCTACGGCCTGGTCGCGTTGCTGCTGGTGCTGCTGCTGGCCGTAGGCTGGCTGATCGCCGACCGCCGCGGCCCGATCGCCCCGCCCGTGGGCTTCGTTCTGGCCTTGCTGGCGCTGGTGGCGATCGTGTTGCCGCGCGGCGACGCCTTCGAACCCCGCAAGCTGATCAGACCCCCGGTGACCGACGTGGCGGTGGCGAACCCGTTGCCACAACTGGCTTCCTGGGCCGCTCTGGGTGACACCGAACTCTTCCGCACGCGTGGCCCGGAAGTCCCGATGCGCCTGATGACGCTGTCGGACTACTCCGGCGCGACGTGGGAGGCGTCGTCCACCTACGGCCCGCTGGGCGTAGTGTCGGCGCCCGACCTCCCTCTCGGCAGCCGCACCCTGGACGCTCTGGTCGACGTGCAGATCGGTGCCTTGGCGGGGGAGTGGGTTCCCGGCGTGGGCAAGCCGTCGTCGGTGAGCCTGAGCGACGCCATGGTCGAGCCCAACTCCGGCTCGCTGGTGCTGGCCGAGGGCGTGCGAACGGGCCTGCGCTACACCGTGCGCGGCGTGCTGGACACACCGCAGGACGAGTCACTCGCCACGGCCACCGTCCCGTCCGGCCCGGAGGTTCGCCGCTACCTGGCGCTGCCGCACCTGCCGTTCTCGCTGGCCGACTACGCCCGTCAGATCGTAGTGAACGCCCGCACCCCCTACGAGAAGGCCGTGGCGATCGAACAGGTGGTGCGCCTGAACCGCCGCCCGGACGCCGACGCCCCGGTCGGTTCCTCCTACGCCCGCCTGGAAACCTTCCTGTTCGGCGCTCCGGGTTCCGCGGGCGCGCAGGCGGGCACCGCCGAGCAGTTCGCCTCGTCGTTCGCAGTCCTGGCGCGCTCGGTCGGCCTGCCCACCCGCGTGGTGGTCGGCTTCCAACCGGTGCCCGCTTCTCCGACCGGTGACCGCATCGTGCGCGCGGCCGACGCCACGGCGTGGCCGGAGGTCTACTTCACGAACTGGGGCTGGGTGCCCTTCGATCCCGTGTCGGGCAACGGAAGCGGCCCCAGCGCGGCGTCGAAACGCGAGGTCCTGAACCGCCTGGCCTCCACCACGGCGCAACCTCCGCCGCCATCTGCTTCCTTGCCACCGCTGGCACTTCCCTCGGTGGCGCCCGCGCCGGTTCCGTCACCTGTCGTTTCGTCCGGCTTCCAGCCCCTGTGGCTGCTGACGGTGTTGCTGGTTCCGCTTCTGTTGTGGGGCTTGCGTTTCGCACGCCGGATGCGGCTGCGCCTCGCCGGTCCTCCCGGTGCTTGGGCTTACGTACTGGACGCCCTGTTGCTGGCCGGGCGTTCGCCCGCCGCGTCGCGGACGGCCCCCGACGTGGCGCGTGGTCTAGGCCCCGCCGGAGGTCGCCTGGCGGTACTGGCCGACCGCGCGGCGTTCAGCCCCGACGCCCCTGCGGCGCCCGAGGCGTGGTCGCTGGCGCGCACGGCGGCGCGGCAGGTGCGCCGCACGGTTCCCTGGTACCGCAAGCTGTTGTGGTCTTTGGATCCCCGGCCGCTGTGGCGCCGCTGATCACCCGTTCGAGGGTCGCTTATTCCGAACCCTGAATAGCCGCCGGTTTTGTCAGACCCCTGCCCTACCCTCAGTAGTGAACGAGGGGAGTAGGGCGTGCGGATGACCAAGCTGGCCGGAACGTGTGACGACGGTATCGACTGTCCGGCAGTGTTTCTGACCGAACGCGGCACGATCGCGGTACAGGGCGATCTGGTGGACTACATCAACACCCCGCTCGGTGAAGCGATTGTCGAGATTCCCGTCGCGCTCTTGCTGGAGGCCGCGAATGCCACACCGTGAGGGTGTGTTGACGCGCGATGAGTACGTCGGCCGGATCGATGCGGCGAAGTGGTGCTTCCGCCTTCAGGTGCACCCCGTGTACACGGTCGACTACGAGCAACCCGAGTTTCGCAGGTACCTCGAGACGGGCACCCGCGAGATAGACCCCGATTCGCCGTGGTTCGGGCGGATCCGGCGGCTGGTCGCAGCGGGTGGTGGCTTTCAGCGTGTCTACGTCATCGAGCCCCCGTTGACGGACTACCAGCGCTATGTCTTCCTGTCGTACCACCACTACGCGCAGGCCGGCGAAGACCTCAGGATCCTGGACGTCTCGCGAACCGGGAACCTAGGCCTGCCCGACTACGATTTCTCCCTGCTCGATGATGAAGCCGTTATCAAGCTGTACTACTCCTCGGACAACGGCACGCCACTCGAACGTGAGCTGCTGCCGGACACCGCGTTGGCCCAACACCGCCGGTACAAGGAGTTGGCACTGAACCACTCTGTCCCCTTTCTGACATACGAGGAGACACTCGACAGCTGATGCTCGACCCGGCTCAGATCGACTTCGACCGTGCGGATCTGTCGAAGATCCTTCGGCATCTGCGCAAAGCCGCTCGTCTGTCCGGTGAGCGGCTGGCAGCGCGCACGCACATGAGCCAGTCGAAGATCTCGCGGATCGAGAATGGCCGGCTCCTGCCCTCGATCACCGATGTGCAGCAGATCCTTCGGGCCCTGGAGGTGCCGCAGGATCAGGCGCGAGAACTGCTCGAGCTGGCGAAGGTAGCCAACACCGAGTACGAAAGCCGACGGGATGGACGACAGCGGGGTGCGACGCGGTGGCAGCGGGAGCTGACCGGCCTGGTCGAGCAGTCATCCCACATCAGGTACGTGCTGCCCGTGATGCCGCCTGGAATGCTGCAAACGCGCGAGTACGTCGTGAGCAACGTGTACAGCCCGTTGTCCAAGTACGGCGACAACGAGAAGGCCCGGCTGGTGGAGGCGAAGCTCGCCAGGCACGAGTTGCTGCATTTGCCCGGTAAGACGTTCACGTTCCTGTTCACCGAGACCGCGGTGCGGAACCGTTTGCTCCCGCCCGCGGGGATGGCTGACCAGGTCGATCATCTGGTCGCGGCCAGCCACCTGCCGTCGGTGAGAATCGAGGTGCTTCCGCTCGACGTGGTTCTATCCAGGTTGCCGTTGAACATCTTCATGGTCTACGACGAGCGCCTTGTCCTTGTGGAGACACATGGTGGCGCGACCGTGCTCCGTGACCCTGCCGACGTGGCCGAGCACCTGGAGCTGTTCGAGTACTTCCAGCAGCACACGCTGAAGGGCGACGAGTGCCGCGAGTTCCTGCGCGGCATCGCGGACGAGTTCCGCGCCGAATCCTGACTGCCGGTTCCTGTGCCTGTACCGCTGATCACCCGTTCGAGGGTTGCTTATTCTGAATAGCGCCCGGTTCTGTCGGCCCCCTGCCGTGGCGCCGCACCCCAAGGAGGACAAGCAGAAGTTCGTCGAGATTACCGACTGCGGAGTTGGGGGCGCTCACCGCGAAGCAGACTCAGGACGGCTGGCGCATCTCGGCCTATCGCCGTCCGGACACCATCGGCTACTGCGGAGGCTAGTTGCGCACCGCACAGACCTTGGCGGAGCTGCCGCGCTGCGTCGTCGGGTCGTCCAGCCCGATCGCCAGGATCTGGAAGCACCGCTGCCGGTCCCCGGCGTTCTCGATCGTGTGCTTGGTGCCGCCGGCCGCCACCGTCAGCAACGGTTGCGGCTTCGTCCCCGACACGTCCACGACCACGAACTGCGCCTTGCCCCCGCTGGGATCGGTCCACTCGAGCTCGATGACCGGCCCGTCGAACTCGGCGCGCTTGAGCACCGGCGAGAACTTCGGGTCCCCACCCTGCGGCACACTCGCTGTCGTCTCGGGCGCCGACGTCGCCGGTCCCGCCGCTCCCGCCCCTGTCGACGGCTGGACCGTCGGGGTGCTCGGGTTCGCGGCTGGCGGCGCGGGTTTGTTCAGCACCACGCCCAGCACGATGCCGACCGTCACCGCCACGAGCGCGAGCACCGCCAAAACGGGCCCGCGGCGCCGTTTCCGAGCCGGCGCCAGGCGATCCGTGCTGGGTTCGTCGGCCGCCGGAACCGCTTCTGTCGGGACCGCCGCGCCCGGCGTGCTGATCGTCTGGACGTTCACCGAATTCTGGCGTCGCGTCAAGTCGTCCAACTGCTCGACCCACGTCCGCACCGGCTCGGGATCGGGCTCCACGACCGCGGTGGGTTCCTCCGGCGGCGCCGGAATCGGCCCGAATCCAGGGGCCGCGGTCGGCCCGTCGGGAATGATCTCGACCCGGTCGCGCGACAGCGACGTGGCATCAGGGTCCACAGTGGACACAGAACCGGCCTCGAACAGCGAGCCGGCCACCGAAACCGAATCGGCCACGGCCACCGAATCGGCCACGGCCACCGAATCGGCCACGGGCACCGAATCGGCCACGGACACCGCGCCCGCCGCCGAAAGCGCGTCCCGCAACGCACCCGCGTCGGCGAACCGCGCCGCGCGGTCCTTCTGCAGGCATCGGGTGATCACCGCCACCAGCGCCGGCGGCACGTCCGGGCGCGTCAGCGCCCGCGGCGCGCCGGACCGGACGCGGCCGGCGTACGACAGGAGGGTGTCCTCGTCCGGGTTGTCGGACGCGAAGGGCGGCTTGCCCTCGAGGAGGGTGAAGAGGGTCGAGCCGAGCGACCACAGGTCGTCGGCCGCCGCGGGTGAGTCGCCGTCGAGCATCTGGGGCGCGGCGTGGCGGTAGCTGACCATCTGCAGCGACGCCGAGTGTTCGGCGTCGAAGCCGCGGGCGATGCCGAAGTCCGCCAGCACGTAGGAGGTCGGCAGCACGAGGACGTTCTGCGGCTTGACGTCCCGGTGCAGGATGCCCGAGTTGTGGGCGAAGGCCAGGGCGTCGGCGACCGCGATGCCCGCTGCGATCACGTCCGGGACCGGCAGGGGACCGGTGGCGCGCAGGCGGTCGTGCAGGGAGCCGCGTTCGTAGTACTCCATGACGATGCACGGGCGGCCGTCCGGCAGGGTGCCGGTGTCCAGGACGGTCACGATGTGCGGGTGCTGGCGGCCCAGCTCGACCGTGATGGCCAGTTCGCGCCGGAAGCGGGCGGCGTCCGCGAGGGATGCGAGCACCTTCACCGCCACGTCGCGTCCCAGGCCGTCCTGGCGTGCGCGGTAGATCGCCCCCTCTCCGCCTGTCGCGATCAGCCTGAAGTCGCTGTAGCCCGGCAAGCTCACCCGTGGCTGGGCGCCCGGCTGTGGTGCCCAGGCCAGTAACTCGTCCTCCACATCCAGATCCTAGCCGGGACCCCCGACACGAATGGCCCGAAACAGTCGGCCTGTGGACAACTCGGCCGGGCCCGTGTTCCTGCCCGCCGCCCCCCGCGCTTCCTTCCTCGCGGAACGAATTTCGGGGCCGAAAAGTTGCGGGAAACCCGGAGTCGGTGGCGCGAACGGGCCGTTGACCAAAACCGACCTGGGAAAACCTGGGAAAACGCTATTCGGAGGGGCGCATCGACCGCCGGATCTCCTCCAGCCGGTCGCGCCCAGCAGCCTCCCGCTCACGCAGCTGTTCCGCCACGTCTCCGGGGTCACCGGCCAGCTCGGTGGCCGCCTCACCGGTGGTGAACCGGCTCTCGATCTTGTCGCGTACGAAGTCGAACGTGGGCACGCCGTCTTCGGTGTAATCGGGTTCGGTCATGCCCCCATTAAAGTCCCCCCGTGCTGACCGACCTCCTGAAAACGATCGCGTTGCCACCTGGACGTGTCATCCGGGCGGACGAGGGCAACGGCGAACCGGCCTTCTGGCTCAGTGACGGCCCGGTCGACGCGAACACCTGGCGAGGCCTGTACGACGACCCCAGGCTGTGGCCGCTCGTGCTGATCGGGGACCGGCCGTGGGTGACCGGTGAGGTGTGGCACGACAGCATCACGGCACCCGACACGCACAATGCCGGGAAGCTCTTGGCCGGGTGGTGGCGCGACCGCGCGGCGATCGACCCCGAGGAGGACGAACTCGAGCCGGTGACCGACCCGTTCGGCGAGGACTGGCCCGGACTCGCGCCCGCGACGCCGGCCCGGAACGACCCCGGCGAAAGCGCCGGGAAACTCGCCGAGCGCCTGCTACAGACCGGACGACTGGGCCTGGTCGCGGCGGAACGAGGCGCCGACGCACTCGCGACGATGGGCTGGGCGGGCCCGGTCAACTATGAGAACGACACCGGCAAGATCGCCGCCGTGCTGCGCAGTTGGGAGGACCGGTTCGGCGCACGGGTGGTCGGGCTCGAGGACCACTCCCTGCTCCACATGAGCGTGGCGAACCCGCCCCAGGACGACGAACAAGCCCTGAGGATCGCCGCCGAGCACTTCGCGCTGTGCCCGGACAACGTCTGGCAGGGCACCGAATCGCTCCGGGCCTACGCGGACGAACTGAAGAACGCCCACGAGTGGGCCTTCTGGTGGGACTAGTCCGCTGACCGCACGGTGACCTGGAACCCGAGGGCGGACAGCATGCCCGTCAGCATCGCCTGGGTGTTGTCACGGGCGCGCTCCCGCAGTCCCGACGACTGCGCCGCCGAAGTGATCTTCTCCTCGGCCGCCACGTAGAAATGGCCCTGGTCGTCCGGCGACGACACCAGCGAGTTCAGCCGGTCGATCAGACCGCGTTCCTGCGAGAAGACGTAGCTGCGCGAGTGGTCGATGTTGGGTTTGTCCAGCGCGGCCGGAGGCAGCACAAGAGAAACCGACTTCCGGTCCGGCGACACGGTCAGGCCGTCTTCGGCGACCTTCGAAAGATCCACGTACGCGTTCACCGTTCCCGCGGCGACGAACAACGTCCGTGAGCCCGCCAGCGCGGACGGTACCCACTTCACGTCCTTCTCGATGTCCAGCACGACCTGGTAGTCGCCGGCGGCGGCGTGGAACTGCGAAAGATCCCGCACCGCCTTCAGCACGGCGGGCTGACTGCGGTCGACCGTGTCGGAGGAACCCGAGAACGGGGAAGACCGAACAACGAAGACCCCGACCAGAACGAGAACCGAGGCGAACACCAACGCGACCGTCACCCAGCGCCGTCTCATGCGGGAGGAATACCCTCGAAGCGGGAATTCGAACCGGTCTGGTTGGCTTGTACCGAGAAAGATCGCCAAAGAGGAGGTAGTGGTGCACGATCCGGAGAACCTGTACGAGGTCGACTCCGAGGTTCCGGACCTCACCGGAGCCGTGCTGCTGCACCACTTCGACGGGTTCATGGACGCCGGGGCCGCCGGACGCCTGCTCGCCGACCACCTGCTGAGCACCTACGAGAACCGCGTCATCGCCCGGTTCGACGTCGACGAGCTCATCGACTACCGGTCGCGCCGGCCGCTGATGACCTACGCGACCGACCACTGGGAGGACTACGCGAAGCCCGAGCTCGTCGTGCGGTTGCTGCACGACGACGCGGGCACACCGTTCCTGCTGCTCAGCGGGCCCGAACCGGACCAGCGGTGGGAGCGGTTCGTGAACGCCGTGCACTCGCTCGTCGAACGGTGGGGCGTGCGGCTCGTCGTCGGCTTCCACGGCATTCCCATGGGGGTACCGCACACCCGGCCGCTGCGGGTGATCGCGCACGCGACCAGGGCCGAGCTCGTCTCCGAGCACCAGCCGTTCTTCAACCGCGTCCAGGTGCCCGGCAACGTCGCCGGGCTCATCGAGCTGCGGCTCGGCGAGCACGGCCAGGACGCCATGGGCTTCGCCGCGCAGGTGCCGCACTACCTGGCGCAGTCGAATTACCCGACGGCCGCGGTCACGCTCCTCGACGCCGTCGCTCGGGCCACCGGGCTGTCGTGGAAGATCGACAAGCTGCTGGAGGCCGCGCAGCGCACCGACGCCGAGATCCACCGGCAGGTCGCCGAGTCCGACGAGGTCGGGCAGGTCGTCGAGGCGCTCGAACGGCAGTACGACGCGTTCGTCCAGACCCAGGCGATGGGCGACGACATCCCGAGCGCCGACGAACTCGGTGCCGAGTTCGAACGGTTCCTCGCCGAGCAGCAGCGCCCGCCGGACCTGTAAAACCTAGTAACGAACGAACCGGTAGTGCAGGCCTGACGAAGACACCATCCAGTCCGAAGTGGACTGAATGGGGCGGTCCACCGGCGGTGCGTACGTGTCGCCCTCGAACGGCTCCTGGATCTCCGTCACCACAACGGTGTCCGCGAACGGCAGCGCCGCTTTGTACACCGCCGCACCACCGATCACCCACACGTCACCGGAAGCGGCCGCCAGAGCCGTTTCCAGTGACGGGAACGTCTCCACGCCGGAAACGACCCCCGACGACAGCACCATGTTGCGCCGGCCGGGCAGTGGCCGGAACCGCGGCGGCAACGACTCCCACGTCCGCCGCCCCATGATCACCGAAGCGCCGCGCGTCAGCTCTCGAAAATGCGCCATGTCCTCGGGAAGGTGCCACGGCATCGTGCCGTCCCGGCCGATCACACCGGTCGACGACTGTGCCCACACGAGGCCGATCACACCGCCACCGGAGCCTTGATCGCCGGGTGATGCTGGTATCCCACAACGGAAAAGTCCTCGTACGAATAGTCAAACAACGAGGACGCCCGCCGCAGCTCCAGAGAAGGGAACGCGAAAGCCTTACGTGACAACTGTTCCCGGACCTGCGTGACGTGGTTGTCGTAGATGTGGCAGTCGCCGCCGGTCCAGATGAAGTCACCGACGCCGAGATCGCACTGCTGCGCCACCATGTGCGTCAGCAGCGCGTACGAGGCGATGTTGAACGGCACCCCGAGGAACAGGTCCGCGCTGCGCTGGTACAGCTGGCACGACAGCTTGCCGTCGGCCACGTAGAACTGGAAGAACGCGTGGCACGGCGGCAACGCCATCTGCGGGATCTCGCCGACGTTCCACGCGGACACGATGATCCGCCGCGAGTCGGGGTTGGTGCGCAACGTGTGCAGCACCTCGCTGATCTGGTCGACGTGCCCGCCGTCGGGCGTCGGCCACGACCGCCACTGCACCCCGTACACGGGACCGAGCTCACCGTCGGGAGCGGCCCACTCGTCCCAGATCGTCACGCCGTGGTCCTGCAGCCACTTCACGTTGGAGTCGCCGCGCAGGAACCACAGCAGCTCGTAGGCGATCGACTTGAAGTGCACCTTCTTGGTCGTGACCAGCGGGAACCCGTCGGCGAGCCGGTAGCGCAGCTGGTGCCCGAAGATCGACCGCGTCCCGGTTCCGGTGCGGTCCTCCTTGTGCGTGCCCGTCTCCAGGACGTGGCGGAGCAGGTCTTCGTACTGCGTGTCCGGCATGGTCGCGAGCCTATATCCAGCGCACGAGCTCCTTCACGTCACGCCGCGCGGCCACGCCGAACGACCCCTCCGGGTGACCGACCGGTACCAGAGCGGCGATCTCGAAGCCCGACGAGACCCCGAGCAACTCCAACGCCTCCGCCTGGTGCACCCGGATCACCGTGGTGAGCGTCGTGCCCAGCCCCAGGGCTCGCGCCGCCAGGCAGAAGTTCTGCACCGCCGGGTAGATCGACGCGTGCAGCGGCCCGATGTCCAGCCCGCCGCCCCACTCCATCACCGGCATGAGGAAGAACACCAGCGCGGGCGCCGAGCCGATGTTGTCCGCGAGGTGCCGGGCGGCCGGCGTCTCGTTCTGGAACGCGTCCGCGTACACGTCGAACGCCTTGCGGTACACCTCGCCGATACGAGCCCGCAGGCCCTTGTCCGTCACCACGACGTAGCGCAGCAGCTGCACGTTCCCGCCGTGGGGAGCCTGCTGGGCCGCCCGCAGGCACGTCCACAGGTCCTCCGACGACACCGGATCGGGCCGGAGCCGCCGCATCGCCCGCGTGGTCATGATCGCTTCCAGCGCATCCATGTCAGAACCGAGCCGTGTCGGGGCCGAAGCCGAAGCGGATCTTGGAGTACGTCTCGAGGAGCCGCCGGGACACGATGGTGTGCTGACCGGCGACGTGCGCGTCCCGCAGACAGCGCTGCAGGGCCGAGGAGGAAAACACCGACGTGCCGCCACCCAGGGCGAACGCGAGCCGCGTGACCTCGGCGGACTCGGCGGCGGCGTGCGAACATGCGAGCCGCAGCCGGCCGCGTGCCTCGACGGGAACGTCAGCACCGGCCACCGCGAGCTCCCAGCAGGTCTCCAGCTCGTCGAGCAGGAACGCCCGCGCGGACGACAGCCGGGCCTCGGCCACCGCGATGTCGATCTGGACCCCGGTCTGCTCGGCCAGCCGCGCCGACGCGTGCTGCGGCGTCTTCTCGACGGCCAGGGCCTCGATCTCGTCCAGTGCCCGCCGCGCGATCCCGAGTCCGACCGACGCGACACCGATGGCCAGGAAACAGAAGTAGGGGAACGACGGGATCGGTCCCTCCAGGCCGGGAGCGTCCGTCGCGGGCCACATCGCACGCCGGACCGGCACGAAGACGTCGGACACGGAGAACTCGTGCGACCCGGTCGCGCACAGCCCGGCCGAGTCCCAGGTGTCGTGGATCGTCACGGAGGCACGCGGGTACACGCACATTCGCGGCCCGTCCGGCGTCATCGCCGACCCGATGATCCACTGGCTGTGCGGCGTCGCGCTGCCCCAGCCCCAGCGCCCGGTGATCGTGTAACCGCCGTCCGCCACCACGCCCCGGCCGACCGGCGCCGCGGTTCCGGCGATCACCGACCGCGGGTCCGCGAACACCTCGTCCGCGCCTGGAACCGGCAGGTACCACGCGAGCGCGGCCGAGATGGACGTCGTCATGATCGTCCAGCCGGTGGAGCCGTCCGCGCGGGCGAACTCCTGGACCCGGCGGCTGAACTCGGGCGGGCCCAGCTCGGCGCCGCCGTACTGCTTGGGGCTGATCAGGCGGTGCAGCCCCTCGTCCACGAGCGCGGTGACGACCGCGTCGGTCAACTGGCGGGTGGACTCCGCCGCGGGGGCGTCGCGGCGGATCAGGTCGAGGATCGAGGTCACCGCACCGATCTTGCTCGGTCGGTCAGAGCTGGGCTAGCGCCCTCACGAGTGGTGCGAGCTCGGGCAGCCCGTCCGCCTCGTCCAGCGCGTCGCTGAGCACTCGATCGTGGGTCGGCCGGGCCTCGGCGAGCAGCTCTTGGCCCTTGTCGGTGACCTCGGTGTAGATGCCGCGGCGGTCGGTGGGGCACAGGTAGCGCTGCAGCAGCCCGCGGTCCTCGAGCCGCGTGACCAGCCGCGTGGTCGCGGACTGGCTGAGCACCACGGCGTTCGCCAGCTGGTTCATCCGCAGATGGAAGCCGACCTGGCGGTTCAGTGCGTCGAGCACGGTGTACTCGCTGACGGACAGGTCGTGCTCACGTTGCAGCGCCCGCTCCAGCCGGTCCTCGATGCGGGCGTGCAGGGCCGCCAGGGTGCGCCAGCCCTGGGCGCGTGCTTGCACAGCGTCGTCGGTCAGTGACACGGCTCACTCCCAATAAGCAGCGTCTGCAACTATTGCGTACGCTGGTAATCGTCCAATGCAAGTCTATCGGGGGAATCGATGAATATCGATCTGTCTGGCCGCACCGCCCTCGTCACCGGCTCCACGTCCGGTATCGGTCTCGCGACCGCCAGTGCACTCCACGAAGCCGGTGCGACCGTCATCGTCAACGGGCGCTCTCAGTCCAGGGTGGACGAGACCGTCGCGAAGCTCGGCGGATCCGCCCGCGGCGTCGCCGTCGACGTGGGCACCGCCGAGGGCGCCGACGCGTTGATCGCGGCCGAGCCCGACGTCGACGTGCTCGTGAACAACCTGGGGATCTTCTCCGCCGCGCCCGTCTTCGAGGTGCCCGACGAGGAGTGGTTGCGCTTCTTCGAGACCAACGTCCTGTCCGGCGTCCGGCTCGCCCGGCACTACACGCCCCGCATGGTCGAGCGCGGCTGGGGCCGCGTGATCTTCGTGTCCAGCGAGTCCGCGGTCTTCGTCCCCACCGAGATGGTCCACTACGGCATGACGAAGACCGCGCAGCTCGCCGTCGCACGCGGCATGGCCCAGGCGGTCGCGGGCACCGGCGTCACCGTCAACTCCGTCCTTCCCGGACCGACCCTCACCGAAGGTGTCGAAGAGTTCATCCGAGATCGCGTAGGGGACGGCGGTGAACAGGAGTTCATCGCCACGCAGCGCCCAACCCTCATGCTCGGCAGGCTGATCCGCCCCAACGAGGTCGCGAACCTCATCACCTACGTCTCGTCCGAGCTCGCCTCCGCGACGACGGGCGCGGCCCTGCGCGTCGACGGAGGCACCGCGCCCACGCTGATTCCATGACCGGTTGGTGCAGAACTTCCTGTTGTACAACAGCATCACCCCAGCGCTCACCCGTGCGGCGGAAGCGAAGTACCGATCGCTCCCACTAGTGCCAACGAGCGGGGTGCGGGGCAAGCAATCGCCCAACCGGGTGTCAGGTCGATCTAACTCCGCGTGACTACGCGCGCATGACCGTGGCGATGGGGATCCGGGCGGCCCGGATCGCGGGGATCAGGCCGCCCAGGATTCCCGCCACCAGACCGGCGATCACGCCCGCGACACCGGCCTGCCACGGGAACTCGATGCCCTGCAACGACGGGTGGCGCCCGCCGAAGATCTGCGAACCGATCTTCAGTCCGACGACCCCGGCGCCGATCGCGGCACCCGCCGTGAGCAGACCGGTCAGCAGCGTCTCGGACAGCACGATTCCGGCGAGCAGCATGCGGGACGTGCCGACCGCGCGCCGCAACGCGAACTCCTCGATGCGTTCGCCGACCGTCGCGAGGCCGACGTTCAGGATCCCCGCCACGCCGATCAGCAGCACGAGCGCGGCCAGTCCGAGGAAGATCCACCGCATCATCGACAGCTGCGACGACATCCGCGACCGCGAGTCGATCTCGTGCGCCTGCACCTGGTCCGCCGGAATCCCCAGTCCCACCAGGCGAGCCCGCAAGGTCTGCTCGAGATCGGACGTGCCGGGGGACAGGAGCAGTTGCAGCCCGGGACCACCCTGCCCGCCGTTCTGCTTGGCAGTACTGGGCAACCACGTGCGCAGCTCGTCGATCCGTACATACGCCGCGGGTTCCATGCCGCCGTCGTCGACCACACCGGTGATCTGCGGCGTCATGTTCGCCGAAGCGCCGGTCACCTGCATCTCGGCCGGAACGTGGTACTGCCGCAACCCCTTCGCGGCCTCGCGGTTGAGCACCAGGCGCGGCGCCATGGCCGGGGCGGACGCGAAGTCCAGCCACTGCCCGGAGACCGGTCGGAACGGCCGGAACGTGCGCACGTCACCGGTCAGCGCGTACAGGCGCACCTCGATCGCCTGGCCGTCCGGCTTGGGCGCCTGCGTCTCCTCGGCGCCGTAGCACCCGTTCTGGTCGCACCACTTGTAACCGCGCGGTCCGCCGCGGCCCTGGCCCGCGTACTCGAACGGCATTCCGCCCTCGTTCACCGGCCGCACGCCGGGTTCGCCGATGATCGCGCTCATGTTCAGCGCGGCGACGGCGTCCTTGCGGCCGCGCACGGTGTCCTCGACGATCGCGGCACCGTTGTCCGGTATGTACATCGCCCGCGTGCCGTCGATGCCCTGGGTGAGCTCGACGTCGGTCAGCAGCGCGCGTTCGGCGATCTCGGCGCCGGCCTGCACGGTCACGACCGCGAGCACACCCATGAACAGCGAGATCATCGACAGGAACGTGCGCAGCTTGCGGGCCCGGATGCCCTGGCCGCCGATGATCACCGCGGAGCGGAGTTTTCCGGACAGCATCAGGCCAACTTCCCGTCGTGCAGGCTGAGCACACGGCCCATCTTCGCCGCGTGGTCGTGGTCGTGGGTGACGAGCACGAGGCCGCAACCGCGGTGCGTGGCGCTGAGCAGCACGTCCACGACGAGGTTGCCGGTCTCGGTGTCCAGCGCGCCGGTCGGTTCGTCGGCCAGCAGTACGCGGGGCTCGCGGACCAATGCCCGCGCGATGGCGACGCGTTGCTGTTCGCCGCCGGACAGGCGCGGCGGCTTGTGCTTGGCCAGGTGCGCGATGCCGACCTGGTCGAGTGCCGCCAGCACCTTGGCCTTGCGCTTGCGCCGCGAGTGCCAGCCCTGGCCGTTGACCAGCGCCATCGCCACGTTCTGTGCGGCGGTGAGGTGCTTGAGCAGGAAGAACCGCTGGAAGACGAACCCGAACTCGGCACTGCGGAGCTGAGCGGCTTTTCGTTCCGGCAGCTTGGTGATGTCGCGTTCGCCCAAGATGTACTGGCCACCGTCGGGCCGGTCGAAGAGCCCGATCAACGACAGCAGCGTGGACTTGCCGCTGCCCGAGCGGCCGAGGATCGCCACGCTCTGTCCGCTGTGGACGGTCAGGTCCACCCCGGACAGGATGGTGCGCGGTTCGTCCTGGCCCTTCAGCGTTTTCGTGATGCCGCTGAGTTGGATCAAAGGGGACTGGATGAGCGCGGTCACGGGCCGGTCGGCCTTCCGGGCTCCTGCTGGGCTTCCGGGAGGTTGGGGCCCGGCACGGCCAGTTCCTCGTCACCGGTCAGGCCGGACTTGACCTCGACGACCTTGCCGTCCGTCAGACCGAGCACGACCTCGGTGGTCTGCCGCTGCCCGTCCTTGAGCACGTCGACCTTGCCCTTGCCCTGGGTGCCCGCGACGGCCTCGACCGGCACGACGAGCACGCCGGTCGCCTTGCCGGTGATCAGCTCGACGGTCGCGGCCGCGCCGTTGACCATCTTCACGTCGGCGGGCGGCGTGCAGACGACGCGCAGCCCGGTCGGTTCGGTCGGCTTCTGCTGTTCGGCCGGGGGACCCGGCGGTGTCGGCGGCCCGGACGGCGGCGGCTTCTGCTCGGTCGGCGTGGGTGTCTCCGGCACGGTCCCCGCGGGCAGCGCGGCGATCGTGCCGAGCACGGCGCACGCGAACGGGCCCGGCCCGTTCTTGATCTGCGCGGTCACCTCGGCGAGCGAGTCGGTGATCTTGTAGGCCTGGTCGCCCGCGACGTCCGCGACGATGCCGTAGGCGGCGTGCTTCGCGGAGAAGATCGGCATGCCGGCCGTGACGGTCGCCTTGTCGTCGACCAGGCGCGCGCCGGGCACCGCGCCCGCGGGCACCTCGACCGGTGTGGCCGTGCCGTTCGCCCAGATGTTCGCGACGCGTGTCGGCTTCGCCGGAGTGCCGGAAGGCGCTTTCACGTCGAGGAACCTGACCTGGCCCGCGACCGGCGCGACCAGGCCGAACATCGGGTTCATCGTGACCTTGCCGGTCAACGAGACCTTGTTCGTCAGGTCCTGTCTGCTCGGTTTGACCGTGGTCATCGTGGTGCCGCGTGGTGCCAGCTCCGGATTCGGTTCCCCCGGACCGGACGCGCTGCACGCCGTCACCGTCGTGAGGGCACACAGCAGCGCGAGGAGTTTGGTGTGCACATCTACAAAGACACCTGACGGTGGATCAAGGTTGCATGCGGGTAGCCACAAGTGCATGACGAGGTACGGAATTCACGCTTCACACGAGCAGGTACACCCGTCTGCCCTGCTGGCGACCGTGCGCCGCGCGGAGGAGGCGGGCTTTCGCTGCGCCATGTCGTCCGACCACTTCTCACCGTGGAGCGCGCGGCAGGGCCACTCCGGTTTCGCCTGGTCGTGGCTGGGGGCCGCGCTGCAGGCGACGACGCTGCCGTTCGGTGTGGTCACCGCACCGGGCCAGCGCTACCACCCCGCGATCACCGCGCAGGCCATCGGCACGCTCGCCGCGATGTTCCCCGGCCGGCTGTGGGTGGCGCTCGGCACGGGTGAGGCGAGCAACGAGCACATCACCGGTGAGGGCTGGCCGCGCAAGGACGTGCGCAAGGCCCGGCTGGGCGAGTGCGTCGACGTGATCAAGGCGCTGCTGCGCGGCGAGACGGTCAGCCACGACGGCCTCGTCCACGTCGACCGCGCCAAGCTGTGGACGCTCCCCGACGAACCGCCGCCGCTGATCGGCGCCGCCGTGACGCCGGAGACCGCGGAGTGGTGCGCGAGCTGGGCGGACGGCCTCGTCACGGTCAACGCGCCGCCCGCGCAGCTCAGCCGGGTGGCCGAGGCCTACCGCGATGCGGGCGGCCGCGGGCCGCTGTGTCTGCAGGTGCACCTGAGCTGGGCGCCCGACGAGGAGACCGCCGGGCGCATCGCGCACGAACAGTGGCGCACCAACGTCTTCCCGGCGCCCGTGTGCTGGGACCTCGAGACCGTAGAGCACTTCGACGTGATCGCCGAGCAGGTGCCCGCCGAGCACGTCGCGAAGGTCGTCAACATCTCGGCCGACCTCAACCAGCACGCGGCCTGGCTGCACGAGTACGCCGAGCTGGGGTTCGACGAGATCAACCTGCACCACGTGGGCCAGGAGCAGGACGCGTTCGTGGACGCCTTCGGTGAGCAGGTCCTGCCGCAGCTGAAGGGAACCGTACTGTGAAGCTGACCCGCACCGCCGACCTGTGGTGGAAGACCGCCGTCATCTACTGCCTGGACGTGGAGACGTTCTGCGACAAGGGTTTCGACGAACTGGCGCAACGGATCGACTACCTCGCCTCGCTCGGTGTCACGTGTGTCTGGCTGATGCCGTACTACCCGTCGCCGGACCGCGACGACGGCTACGACATCACCGACTTCCAGAACGTCGACCCGCGGCTGGGATCGCTGGGCGACTTCGTCGAGTTCGTCCGCACCGCGCGCGACCGCGGGCTGCGGGTGATCGCGGATCTGGTCGTGAACCACACGTCCGACCAGCACCCGTGGTTCCAGGAGGCCAGATCGAGCCGGGACAACCCGAAACGCGACTGGTACGTCTGGCGCGACGAGCCGCCGCCGGACGCCGACAAGGGAGTCGTCTTTCCGGACAAGGAGAAGTCGCTCTGGGAGTACGACGAGAAGACCGAGCAGTACTACCAGCACATGTTCTACAAGCACCAGCCGGACCTGAACGTCGAGAACCCGGCCGTGCGCGACGAGATCGCGCGGATCATGGGACTGTGGCTGGAGCTCGGGCTCTCCGGGTTCCGGGTGGACGCCGTGCCGTTCCTGCTGGAGACCCAGTCGGACCACCTGCCCGACCCGCACGACTACCTGGCCGACCTGCGGGCGTTCATCGGCCGCCGCAACGGTTCGTCCGTCCTGCTCGGCGAGGTCAACCTGCCTTACGACGACACGATGAGGTTCTTCGGCGACCCGGACGACACCGGCGAAGAGCTGACGATGTGCTTCGACTTCATCGGCATGCAGCAGATGTACCTGTCGCTGGCCCGCAAGGACGCCCGTCCGCTGGCGCAGGCGTTGCGCGAACGGCCGAAGCCGCCGCGCGACGGGCACTGGGCGACGTTCGTGCGCAACCACGACGAGCTGACGCTGGACAAGCTGTCGGACTCCGAACGCCAGGAGGTGTTCGAGGCCTTCGGCCCGTCGAAGGACATGCAGCTCTACGGACGCGGCCTGCGCCGGCGGCTGCCCGGCATGCTGAACCACGACATGCGCCGCATCCGGATGGTCTACAGCCTGCTGTTCTCGTTGCCGGGCACGCCGGTGCTCTTCTACGGCGAGGAGATCGGTATGGAGGAGGACCTCTCGCAGGAGGGCCGCCTCGCCGTGCGCACCCCGATGGAATGGGACCGGGTGCACGAGCAGCGGCGCGATCCGGAGTCGTTGCTGTCGTGGCTGCGTACGCTGATCGAGCGTTATCGCGAATGCCCGGAGTTCGCCTGGGGTACCTACGAGGTGCTGGACGTCGGCGAGCCCGCCGTGCTGGCGCACCGCTGTTCGATCGACGGTGACTCCGTGGTGGCCGTGCACAACCTCGGCGACCGCGACGTGACGGTGCCGCTCGACGGCACTTTCACAGACGTCTTCACGGGCGAGCGGGCGGAACTCCCGATGGCACTGGGGGCCTACGACTGTCGATGGCTGAGGAGTGAACGGTGAAACCACTCGCGGTGGTGACCGGCGCGTCGAGCGGAATCGGACTGGAGCTCGCGAAGGTGTTCGCGGACAACGGTTTCGACCTCGTCGTGGCCGCCGAGGACATGACGGGGATGGAGCTGCCGGGCGTCGAGGTCGTGCCCGTGCGCGCCGACCTCGCGTCCTACGACGGCGTCGAGGCGCTGGTGAGCCAGGTCCGGGCGATGGGCCGGCCCGTCGACGTGCTGGCGGTGAACGCCGGGGTCGGTGTCGGCGGGGACTTCGTCCGTGACACGTCCGTCGACGACAACCTGGAGGTGGTGAACCTGAACGTGACCGGGTCGATCCACCTCACGCACCGGATCGTCGCGGACATGGTGGATCGCAAGGCGGGCCGTGTGCTGTTCACGTCGTCCGTCGCCGCCACCACGCCGGGGCCCTACCAGACCGTCTATTCCGCGTCGAAGGCCTTCCTGGCGTCGTTCGCGCAGGGCCTGCGCGAGGAGCTGAAGGACACCGGCGTGACCGTCACGACGCTCATGCCGGGTCCCACGGACACGAACTTCTTCGACCGCGCCGGCATGCAGGACACCAAGGTGGCGCAGGGATCCAAGGACGACCCCGCCGAGGTGGCCCGCGCGGGGTTCGAGGCGCTGATGAAGGGCAAGGACCACGTCGTCGCGGGGTCGTTGCGCAACAAGGTGCAGGCCGCCGTGAGCCGCGTGCTGCCGGAGCCGGTGAAGGCGAAGCTGCACCGGACGATGAGCGAACCCGGTTCGGCCGGCGCGTGAGGGGTACACGGCTGCCATCAGCAATCCCATCCAGATCCAGAAACACCTGTCCGGCATCGACTATCCCGTCGGCAAGGACCAGCTCGTCGCCAAGGCCGAGGAGAACGGCGCCGGCGACGATGTGCTGAGCCAGTTGCGCGGCCTGCCCGACCGGCAGTACAACGGTCCGAACGCCGTGAGCGAGGAGCTCTCTCGCAGTTGACCTTCGGTAGCAATAGCCACTGTGGACGTTTGGAACGTCCGGTGAGCGGTATTTCCCCACTGTGAGGCTGATTCGGGCACCGGGCGTGTACGCGCCGCAGGAGGACACCAGGCTGCTGGCCCAGGTGCTGCGCGGCGCAGCGATCCCGCCCGGCGCGAGGGTCCTCGACGTGGGCACCGGCACCGGTGCGCTGGCGCTCGCCGCGCTGCGCGCCGGTGCCGCCGAGGTGGTCGCGGTCGACGTGTCGCTGCGCGCCGTGCTTACCGCGCGGCTCAACACCATCGGGCAGCCCGTGCGCGTGCGGCTCGGCGACGTGCTGCGCGTGGTCGGCGGTGACACCTTCGACCTCGTGCTGGCGAACCCGCCGTACGTGCCGTCGGACGAGGTCATGGAACGCGCGTGGGACGCCGGGCCCGACGGTCGCGACCTGCTGGACCCGTTGTGCGACAAGGCGTTCGACCTGTTACGGCCCGGCGGGACGATGCTGCTCGTCCACTCGGGGCTGTGCGGTGCGGAGCTGACGCTGGACCGGTTGCGTGCGGCAGGGCTGAAGGCGTCCGTCGTCGACCGGCGGTGGATCCCGTTCGGCCCGGTGCTGCGGAGCCGGATCCGTTTCCTGGAATGGCACGGGCTCGTCGAGCCCGGTCTGCGGTACGAGGAACTGGTGGTGATCCGCGGTGACCGGCCCGAGAAGCCCTCGTAGGATCACCGTCGTGCCCGGCGGGCCGATGCTGGTCGAGGGCCCGGTCGCCATCGAGCACGATGGTGAGACGCGGGTGTCCGACCGGTTCGTGGTGGCCGTCTGCATGTGCCGGCGCAGCAAGATCTATCCGTTCTGCGACACCAGCCATCGGCGGCGGGTGCGCAGGGACGATCCGCCGGACCGCCACGACGCGAGCAGGTGATCGGCGAGCCGGGCTTCGAGGAACTCGGTGGCCTGGATGCCGAACACGACGTCCGGCTCCAGCGCGGGCTCGTCGGCCAGCAGACCGCCGATCACGTCGCGGCGCATGATCTGCTCGTGCACCGCGTCCGCCTCGACGTGTTCGGTGAAGAACCGCAGGCACGCCGCCGGTGCGCCCAGTCGCTCCAGCGCCCGCGCCAGCCGGGCCGCGCTCGGCGCCGTCGTGATCTCCGCCGCCGCGAAGTGCCCGACCAGGGCGCCGCGCAGCGACCGGTGCAGGCCGAACAGCGACATCATGTTGACCAGCGCGATCGACGGCGCGGGCACGTCGTCCAGGTAGTGCAGGTAGTCCGCGGACATCCCGGCCGCGGCCAGCAGGTCGGCGTAGAGCCGGGAGTGCATGCGCTCGGCGCGCCCGCCGCCGAACTCGTCGAACTCGACCGCCACCAGCGCCGCCTTCGCCCGGCCGCGCAACCGGGGGATGACCCACGCGTGCGGATCGGCCTCCTTGTGGTGGTAGACCGAGCGATGCGCGAGATACTCCCGCATCTGGTCCCAGTCGCCTTGGTCGCGCAGGAAGTGTGAGACGCCCGGCTCGCCTTCCACCAGCAGGGCGTCCAGCGCGTCCGTCAGCGGGGGAGTGTCCACATCGGACCGCAGTGCGGCCAGGAACCGCCGCTCGAGTTCGCCGCGCAACCGCAACAGGTCCGGATCCCATTCCCAGTCGCGTGTCACCTCGTCGAAACCGCTGTAGTGCAGTTCGTACATGGTGTGCAAGGCGATCGTGGCGTCCTCGCCGTACGGGTCCGCGTCCACGGAGGGCAGACTGCCGCGACCGCGCAAGGCGTCGACCAGCGCGGCCGACAGCGGGCCGCGGGGTTCGGGCAGCTTCGTCATCGGCCCTCCAGTACGCCGAGATCGCCGGTCTGTCGCAGCGCGGGCGTGACGTGTGCGAAGAGCTCGTCCAGCAGCTCGCGCGCGGGCACCTGTCGTTCGAGTGTCGGATGCACGGCCGGGCCGGCGAGCCCGTACCGCGCCGCGGACCACAGGGCCGCCGAGAGCACGTCGTCGCGGACACGCGGACCCTCCCGCCCGGCCTCCAGTTCGGTGAGTGCCGTGCGGACCAGCGCCCGCGCCAAAGCCGCCTGCAGGACGGCGTCATCGACCTCAGGTACGGCGTCGGCGGCACGGAACTCGACCGTGGGATAACGCGGGGAAAGCCGGGCCAGCCAGAACGTCATGCCGCGGTCGACCAGCGTGCCGCAGTCGACCATGCGGGTGACGTGCTCGTCGTAGGCGGCGGCCGAGTCGAACCACGGCGGCACGCCCGCGCCGGGGAACCGCGACACCTGCACGATCCGCCAGCTCGCGTAGCCGGTGACCCGGCCCGCGTGGCACGGCGAGTTCGCGGACAACGCCAGCAGCGTCGGCAGCCACGGCCGCACGTGGTTGAGCACGGCCACCCCGGTGTCCCGATCGGGCACGCCGACGTGCACCTGACACGCGCACGCCTCGTAGTCCGCGACGACACCCGCGTACCGCGCCACGATCCGCTGGAACCGGTCGCCTTCCGCGCGGATCGGCTGCGTGGGCAACGGTGGCACCCCGGCCGAGAGCACGCGGAGGCCCGCCGACTCCGCGGCCGACCACACGAGCGACCGCGCCTCGGTGAGCGCCGCGCGCAGTTCGGTGAGATCCGTGCAGGGCCCGGTGGCGGCCTCCACCTGGGTGGCCGAGAGCTCGGCGTGGAACCGTGTCAGTCCGGTGTCCCGCAGACCCGCCAGCACCTCGGCGGCACGCGGTGCGGTGCGCCCGGTCGCCGGGTCGGCGAGCAGGAACTCCTCCTCTACGCCGACGGTCTCAGCGGATCGCCCGGCGCCCAAGCGTCACACCCAGGGCGATCATGCCGAGACCGAGCACCAGGTGCAGCCAGTCGTCGGCGTTGTTGAGCGGGACGAAGTTGGCATCGCTCGCCTTGTCGATCAGCAGGCCGTACAGCCACAGGACGAGGTAGATCGCGCCGCCCACGATGAGGAACGACCTGGCGCCGGTGGCCGTGCGGGCGAGCAGCAGCCCGGCGACACCGAACAGCAGGTGCACCACGTTGTGCAGGACCGAGACCATGAACACGCCCAGCAGCATCGCGTGGGACTCCTGCCCGGCGATCGTCATGCTGTCGTAGTCCGTGGTGACGCCTGGGATGAAGCCCAGGATGCCCACCAGTCCGAACACCGCGCCCACGGACGCTGCCGCGCGCTGTACAGGTGCGGTGACCCTGACGTCGACCATGGTGTGTCCTCCCTTGCTTCAAAGTGGAAGCATTTGGCGGATACCCCTGGCCCGTACACGCAAACGGGGCCGGATCGCTCCGGCCCCGTTTCAGCGTTTCGCCTGGTCAGAACTGTGCGGTGAGGCACGCCAGCCGAGGGCGTTCGCTAGCCCTGGTCAGACGTGTCAGAACTGGGCGGTGAGGCAGGCGAGCCGGTCGCCCGCGGTGCCCGCCTTGCCGTGCTCGGTGCTCGTGTGCGCGGCGTGCACGATGACGGCGTTCGCCTCGCCCTTGCGGAACTGCCACTTCACGGTCGCCGTGCCCTTGCCGGCGCCCTTGTCGTCCGTGATGAAGTCGAGCCAGATCTCGTTCGAGGCGTTCGCGTACTTCTCGTCGACCGACGGCGACACCGGGTCCTTCTCGTTCTGGTAGTGCGGGCCCGAGTCCGCCGGCTTCGCGCCGCACGGCTTGGTGTGCACGTGCGAGCCGTACTTGGTGTTCGGCAGCAGGCCGCTGACGGTCAGCTCGACCGTCGTCTGCCCGTCGGCCACCTTGGACGCCACCGCGAGCTTCGCGCCGACTGGGATGCGCTTCGCGTCGTAGGTGATGCCCTTCGGCTGGTCACCCGACGCGGCCGGCTCGGCGACCGCGGTCTCCGCGACCGGCGTCACGGGTGCCGAGGTCGGGGTCGGGGCCGGCGCCGCCGTGTTGGTGCCACCGGAACAGGCGGTCAGGAACAGAACGGATCCGAAGAGGACCGCCACAGACGTACGCATGCTTCTCCTTGGTCAACGCTTTCCAGATTCCCAGACACGGCACGTGCCTGAGCGGGAAAGGGTTCATTCCAAGTGAGACGCTAGTGCCGCCTGATACTCCGCGCTCGTCTGGTAGTCCGAGTGTCGTTGAATGTGTCCGGACCCGTTGCACTCGGCGGCGGCCCGGTCGCAGTCGTTGGTCGTGTAGCCCTGGACCGGGAACCCGAGGAAGTCCGTGCGGCGCCACAGGTTCGTCCACGGGACCATAGTGGACAGACCGCCGTTGACGGCACCGTTCACGTGCGGCCAGCGCCACGGATCGACGGACCACAGACGCCCGCCACGGCTCGCCGGCAGGCCGAGCACCACCGGTCCGAGCAGCTCCGGGAAGATCCGCCCGAAGTACGGTCGCAGCTGCGAGCCGTAGGTGATCAGCGACAACCGTTCGGTCGACGGCAGCGCGTACACCGTCGCCGCCGCGAGCACCGCGCCGAGGCTGTGCGCGGACAGCACCACGCGGTTCTCCGGCGCTTCGTCGAGCCATTCCCGCACCCGCTCCACCAGTTCGGGCACCGCGCGTTCGGCGTAGCAGGGCGGGGCGAACGGGTGGGCGGTGCGCGGCAGGAAGCACAGCAGGTCCCACACCAACCCCAGTGGCCGGGTCGCCCGCGCCCCGGCGAACGCGGCCACCACGGCTCCGCCCACGGCGATCGTGGCCAGCAGTCCGTAGTCCACGATCCACTGCGGGAGGTCCCGGCGGGAGGACAGGGTCGCGTCGACCGCCAGCCCGACGGCGAGCACGCTCACCGCCGACAGCAGCCCGACGACCTTCTCCGCCCGATGTGCCAGCGCGGCCAGGTGCCGCGCCCGGACGTTGCGCGCGGCGCCCTCCTCCTGCAGCGCGTCGAGCAGCACCGACGGCTTGATCAGGCGGACCGCCATCACCGCTCCGGCCACGACCACGACCAGCACGAAGACGAGCCCGGCGACCATGAACGACCCGCTGAACCACGTGTAGACCGCCGGTACCGCGGGCGCGCCCACCAGCCACTTCCCGGCCCCCACGACCGCCACCGTCGAGAGCGTCATCGACGACGCCAGCGACAACCCGAGCAGCACACCCGGCCCGGTGCCCGACCACGCCTGCCACCGCCGTTCCTTCGCGCTGAGCGCGAACCCGACCAGTGCGACCCCGCCGAGCACGGCGACAATCGGTCCCATCCAGGTCCAGCGCGTCGCGACGAGGCCTGCGGTGACGAGAAGTCCGAGCAGCAACGGGATCCGCCACGGGTTCGCGCGCCACGCGTACGCCGAGGCGGCGATCCCGAGCAGGCACGCCAGCAGGATCGGCGGCAGCCCCGCCGGCACCATCAGCGGAGCCGTGAACGACGGCTGAACAACCACCAGAGCGATGATCTGTTCGACCAGGACCGTCACCGATGCGGCCAGCAGCACCATCGAACCGCGCGGACCGTGCGGCTCGGACTTCACGTCCGGAGCGTCCGCGACCCGCCGTGACGCCAGCGCGGCCGCCGCGATCAGCAGGGCGAACGACAGCACGGAAGTGACCCGGAACGCCGGGGCGAACGCCCAAACGTCCACAGAGGACACCAGGGCGACGACCGAGAGGCCGGCCGCGAGGTGCACCCGCGTCAGCTCGCGCAGCATCGTGTCACCGCGCCACAGCTCGGGATCGGCGAGCATCACGGCACCACGGTCGGATCGCCCGGCCGACGTCGTCTTCTGCTCGTACCGCACGCGCGACCTGGCGGTCAGCAACCACAGGCCCAGCAACAGCAACACCGGCGCCGCCGACGCGATCGCGACCCGCGTGGCGACGGGCAGCCCGGTGAACCAGTCGGGCATCCGGGCCGACTGGATCGCGGCGAGATCCAAGGCGATCTCGCACGCCGCCAGCACCAGCAGCACGGTCAGGCCGAGGCCGAACAACCGGGTCGTCGCGGCACCACTGCCGCTGTGCCAGTCCGGTCGCTGCTTCCCGATCGGCAGTTTCCGGCTCCAGTAGGCGACGTTCGCGAGCCCGAACGGCAGCAGCAACGCCCAGCCGATGCGGGCCGCCGTGTCGAGGAACCGATATTTCACCGGCAGGCTCATGGAGTTGCGCGCCATCCCGCCCCACGAGTACGCCTCGGTGCGCAGCTCCTCGCCGGGTTCCAGCGCGGTCCAGAACCCGCCGAGGTGGTCGCCGCCCGTCTGCCCGACCGCCTCACGTGGCAGCCCCAGCATCGCGTGCGGCGGCGTGTTGTTGACCCCATGGATACGCAGTTCCAAAGTCCGTGGACTCATGCGCGTCGCCCCCTTGGCCTTACCAGGTAGTCGCGCATCCGGAGCCACGGGTTAGCGGCCATTCGGGTGAAGTTTGTTGTATCCAGCGGGCTTGCGCGTCCTCTACTGGACAAGGAGGCCGAGCATGACGACAACCATCAACCCGGTTCTGGCCGAATCCGCCGGGCTCGCCGAGTTCCGCAGGACGGCGGGCACACTGACGCTCGCGCAGCGCAAGCTGATCGTCGAGCAGGCGCTCGTGCTGATCGAGCAGAACTACGCGCACCTGCCGCTCAAGGTGGCGATGCACGCCGTGAACCCCGTGCAACGTCTGAGAGTCCTGCGTTCCAGACTCGAGCGGCTCACCGACGCTTCGATGGAAGACGAATGGCTCTTCCACCGCGAGCTGTCGACCACCTTCCACTCGGTGCGCGACCTGCACACCAACTACCTGCTGCCCGCGCCGTTCGCCGGCATGAGCGCGTTCCTGCCGTTCGCGTTCGAGAAATGCCGCATGCCGTCCGGCGAGACGCGCTACCTCGTGGCCCGGATCGTCGAGGGCTACGACCAGCCGTCGTTCGGCCCCGGCGCCGAGGTGACGCACTGGAACGGCACACCGATCGACCGCGCGGTCGAGGTGAACGGCCAGCGCTTCGCCGGCAGCAACAGCGCCGCCAACCTCGCGCGCGGCCTGGAGTCGCTGACGCTGCGGCCGCTGGTGATCCAGCTGCCGCCGGACGAGGACTGGGTCGTCGTCACGTACCGCGGTCTCGACGGCACCGTGCGCGACCTGCGCGAGCAGTGGCGGGTCGCGAAGAACCCGCCCGCGATGACCGATCCGGACGAGCTGTCGGCGTCGTCCGTCGCGCAGGGCGTGGACCTCGACGCGGACGAGAAGTCACGCGCGAAGGTCCTGCTGTACCGCCCGGCCGTCGCCTCGGTCGACGCCAAGGAGGTCGCACCGGCCGCGTCGGACGATGTCCCGACGACGATGCCCAACGTGTTCCGCGCCCGTCCGGTGACGACGCCGTCCGGCACGTTCGGGCACCTGCGGATCTTCTCGTTCAGCGTCAACGATCCGGACGCGTTCGTGCAGGAGTTCGTGCGGCTGGCCGCGTTGCTGCCGCAGAACGGCCTGATCGTCGACGTGCGCGGCAACGGCGGCGGGCACATCTTCGCCAGCGAGATGACGCTGCAGACGTTGACGCCCAAGCACATCGAGCCCGAGCCGGTGCAGTTCCTCAGCACTCCGCTGAACCTGCGCATCTGCAACCGGCACGCGAAGAACCCGACGCACCAGATCGACCTCGGGCCGTGGTTCCCGTCGCTGGACGAGTCCACCGAGACCGGCGCCGCGTTCTCGTGCGCGCACTCGATCACGCCGGAGGAGGACGCCAACGCGATCGGCCAGACCTACCACGGGCCGACGGTGCTGATCACCGACGCCCGGTGCTACTCGGCGACCGACATCTTCTCGGCGGGCTGGGCGGACCACGAGATCGGCCCGATCCTCGGTGTCGACGCCAACACCGGCGCCGGCGGTGCGAACGTGTGGACGCACGGGCTGCTCGCCACGTTGATGAGGATCCCCGAACCGGACCTCGCGACGCCGTACAAGGACCTGCCGAACAAGGCGAACATGCGCGTCTCGATCCGGCGCACGCTGCGGGTCGGGAAGCTCGCCGGGACACCGGTCGAGGACCTCGGGGTGCGGCCGACGCACCAGCACGACATGACCGCCGACGACCTGTTGCACGGCAACAAGGATCTGCTGGCGAAGGCGGGAGAGCTGCTCGCTGCACTCCCGGTGCGGCGGCTCGGGGTGGCGTGGTCCGGGGCCACGGTGTCGCTGGACACCGTCAACCTGGACCGGGTCGACCTCTACGTCGACGACCGTCCCGTCGCCACGCGCGACGTCGCGGACGGGGTGCACGCACTGACCGTCCCCAGTGGACAGAAGCTCCGCGTCGAGGGTTTCTCGGGCGGAAAGCTGGTGGCCGCGCGCAAGGTCACCAGCTGAAACCGTTAAGGCCACCTTCACTGCGCTGAGCGCAGTGAAGGTGGCCTTAACGACACTTGGGAGCGAGGGAGCCGCCACCGTCGAGGCTCGGCGACGGCCCCCTCCAACACGCCTCTGCAGCGTGAGGTCCTTTACAGGGTGAGGTTCCAGGAGTCGATGTAGCCGGTGTCGCCGGAGTAGACGTCCTGGACCTTCAGCGTCCACGTGCCCGCCGCGACCTCGCTGGAGGCGTTGACGGTGTAGGTGGCCAGCACGTTGTCGGCCGAGTCCGTCGTCGACGAGTTCTTCAGCCGGTAGGCCGTGCCGTCCGGCGCGATGAGGTCGATCACCAGGTCACCGCGGTAGGTGTGCTTGATGTCGACGCCGACCTTCAGGCCCGAGGTCGCGTTGCCCGACGCCGTCACGCTGATCGTCGACGTGGCGGTGCTGTTGTCGTTGATGGTCACGTTCGTGTCGTTCACGAGCGTGCCGCCACCGGGCGGGGTGGTGCCGCCACCGGCCGCCGCGACCGTCTTGGTCGCGTCCGCCAGGCCCGTGCCGCAGCCACCGGAGCAGGTGCCGGGGATCGGGCGCGTGTTGTTCTTGATCAGCGTCTCGATCTCCGCCGGGGTGAGCGCGGAGTTGCGGGCCTTGACCAGCGCGGCGAGACCGGCGATGTGCGGCGCGGCCATCGAGGTGCCCTGGTACGGCTTGTAGGTCTCCGAACCCGGCGTGGTGGCGCCGTCGTTCAGCGTGGACCAGATGCCGTTCTGCGGCGTCGTGATCGTGCCCGGCGTGTCGGTGCCGCGACGGGTCTCGCCACCCGGTGCCGCCACGTCGATCTTGGCGCCGTAGTTGGAGTAGAAGGCCTTGTTGCCCTCACGGCCCAGCGCGGCGACGCTGATCACGTTGTTGCAGTTGGCCGGCGTGAAGCCCGAGACGTCGGCGTTCGAGTTACCAGCGGCGACAACGACGGTCGTACCCCGCGAAACGGCCGAGTTGATCGCGTTCTGGTAGGTCGAGGAGCACGACGACTGACCGCCGAGCGACATGTTGATGACCTTCGCCGGCGTCTGGTTCGCGGGCACGCCGCTCACCGTGCCGCCCGAGGCCCAGATGATCGCGTCGGCGATGTCCGACGTCGCGCCACCGCACTGCGCCAGCACGCGCAGCGGCTGGATCTTCGCGTTGTACGCGATGCCCGCGACGCCCTTGCCGTTGTTGGTGGCGGCGGCGATCGTGCCGGCGACGTGCGTGCCGTGCCACGAGGAGTTCTGGTCCTGCGCGGGGATCGGGTTGCCCAACAGGTCGGTGCCGCAGTCGCCCTTCTTCATCCAGTCGCCGTTGTCCGACGGGTCGCTGTCGCGACCACTGCCGTCACGGGCGCGCGCGGCGTCCGACACGAAGTCGTAGCCCGCGACGATCTGCGACGCGAGGTCGGAGTGCGCGACGTAGCCGGTGTCGATCACGGCGACCGTGACGCCCTGACCGGTCGAGGACGACCAGGCGCCGGGCACGTTCATGCCGGCGGTGGCCTCGTAGAGGTCCCACTGGCGCGACCACTCGGTGTCGTTCGGGTCGGCCAGCGGCTGCATCAGCAGGTCCGGCTCGACGTAGGCGACGTCCGGGTCGTTGCGGAACGCCTGGATCGTGGAGTCGGCCTTCGTGGTCCTCTCACCGAGGTCGACGACCACGGCACCGGTGGACATCCGGTGGTGCAGGGTCTCGCCCTTCGCGCGGGCGTCGTCCGCGGCAGCGGAATCGGACGAAGCCTCGGCGGTTCCGGGCTTGTAGGCGACGATCAGTCGCTCGAACGGACGGGTGCCACTGGGCTGTGCGGCCACGTCCGGTTGAGGTGAGGCGGTTGCGATGGCGGGTGACACCACGCTGAGCACGGCGGCGGAAACAGCCGCGGCGCACAGGGTCGTGCGTCGCAAAGCGTTCACGGAACGTTCCTTCCACGCAGGGCTTCCGCGTGGCCGTCAAGGGCGTCAGGGATCTGATCCGGCTGCGGAAGTGCGCAGAAGGTAGGCATTGGTTCGGCCTGGAATACAGAGCTGAACGCGGCAGTTTCGCGACAGTTGCGTGTTCCCGCCACGGTGCTTGCGCCGAATGGCTCAGAATGTTGCGGTGTTCGAGCACCTGGGCGTCACTTCGGAACAGTCCGCCGTTTACGAGCTTCTGGTAACGGGCGGTAGCCGAACCACTGCGGAGTTGTCCGTTCCTTCGTCTGTTTTGGACGCTTTGCTTCGTTTGGGCCTGGTGCAACACCGTCCCGGCGACGTCTGGCAGGCCGTCCCGCCGGACCTGGCGGTCGAGATGCTCATCGCCGCGCGCGAGGTCGAACACCACCGCGCCCGCGCGCTGGCCGGGCCGTTGATGGAGCAGTACGTCCGCAGCCGCACCGAGGACGACGACTCCGGGGTGGTCGAGGTCGTCGCCGGCTCCGTTGCCGTCCGTGATGTCTGGCTGACGCTGTTGTCCGGTGCGCGCGCGGAGGTCTGTGTGCTGGACCAGCCGCCCTACCTGTCACCGCAGGAACAGCACGCGGCGCTGGAGGACGAGACCCGGTCGCGGGGTGTGGCTTGGCGGGTGGTGTACGACCGGTCCGCTGTCGATTTGCCGGGGCGGGTGGCCGAGATCGTCGAGCTCGTGGCTTCCGGTGAACGGGCTCGCGTCACGCCCACCCTGCCGTTCAAGCTGGCGGTCATCGACGCTCGTGCCGCCGTGTTGCCGATCGCTGTCGATGGGCGGATCGACAAGGTGCTGCTGATCCGGCCTTCTCCCTTGTTGGACGTGCTGCTGTCCACGTTCGAGCTCTACTGGGACAAGGGGATTCCCTTTTCTCCAGGCGGGATTTACGCGGCTGTGGAGGATGTGGATCCGCACCTGCTGGCTTTGCTGGCGGCTGGGCTGACGGATGAGGCGATCGCTCGGCAGATGGGGCTCGCGCCTCGGACTGTGCAGCGGCGGGTGCGGCAGTTGATGGACCGGGCCGGTGCGCAGACGCGGTTCCAGGCCGGGGTGCAGGCGATGCGCCGCGGCTGGCTGTAGGCCTGGACTGTCGGACCTCGCGGGTACGGTCGGCTGGGGGTCTGTTCGTGTGCGGCGCCTTGGGGGGAACCCCCGTAATCAAGTCTAGTCTCAGGGTCTGACGGTTTCGCCGGACGCGAACGGGGAACATGCCGCCCGGAGCGCGCGTTGGCTGTGGCATGGCAACTTTGGTCACGTTCCACGCGCATCCCGACGACGAGTGCATCCAGACCGGCGGCGTCATGCGCAAGGCCTTCGAGGCCGGCCACCGCGTGGTTCTGGTGGTCGCGACCCGCGGCGAGGTCGGCGAGGTGCCGGACGGCTTCCTGGACGACGGCGAGGAGCTGTGGGAACGGCGGGTCACCGAGACCCACGAGGCGGCCAAGATCCTGGGAGTGTCCCGTGTGGAGTTCCTGGGTTACAAGGACTCCGGAATGATGGGCGAACCGACCAACGACGGCCCCGGCACGTTCTGGACCGCGGACGTCGAAGAGGCGGCACGGAAGCTCGCGGCGATCCTCGAGGAGGAACAGGCCGAAGCGTTGACGATCTACGACGACAACGGCGGATACGGCCACCCGGATCACATCCAGGTGCACCGTGTCGGACTGCGCGCGGCGGAGCTGGCGGGGACGCCGGCGGTCTACCAGGCGACGGTCAACCGGGACCTCGCGCTGACCCACATGAAGGACGCGGGCATCGAGCTGCCCGACCCGCCCGAGTCGTTCGGCAAGCCGGCGGCGGAGCTCACCGCGCGCGTGGACGTGCGGGACGTGCTGGAGCACAAGCGGGCCGCGATGCGCGCGCACGCCAGTCAGATCAGCGAGGAGTCGTTCTTCCTGGCGATGCCGGACGAGGCGTTCGCGGTGGCGTTCGGCACGGAGTGGTTCATCCGCGCCGGGCACGGGCCGGGCATCACGGAGACCTCACTCGCGCTGTGAGGAATGGGGGCCCGGCGGAGGGCCCCCAACCACATCAGGCGCGCTTGCGGCGCACCAGGAACAGCGCACCGGCACCGGCGCCGAC
Source organism: Lentzea sp. NBRC 105346 (assembly GCF_030269605.1). Taxonomy (GTDB): domain Bacteria; phylum Actinomycetota; class Actinomycetes; order Mycobacteriales; family Pseudonocardiaceae; genus Lentzea. The sequence goes on along the minus strand of NZ_BSTQ01000002.1, from coordinate 234,193 downwards.
CAGGCCGAGTCCGGCCAGCATCGTCCACATCGGGGACGCGCCGGTCGCGGCGAGCGGGGGCTCGGCCGGGGTGCCACCGGCGGGCGGAGCAGGCGTCTCGGACGAGGGCACCGGGACGCTGCTGCTGGTCTCCGACGGCGGGGTGGTGGTGCTCGACGACGTCGGGGGCGTCTGCACGCACTTCTCGACCTCGAGCGTCTTCTTGAACGACCAGCCGCGCTCGAACTTGGGGTCGTCCCAAGCCGTCACGACGATCTCGAACGTGTGGCCGACATCGCCCTTGATGTCGCTCTTGGAGTACTTGTAGTCGTCACCGAACTCCTTCTTGACGAGTTCGGTGCCGTTGTCCTTGACGACAACGGAGTTGGGCTTCCGATCGACGTAGTCCCTGAGTTCGACGGACACCTTGACCTGTTCGCCCACACACGCCGCGAAGAGCTTCGGGGTGTGCGCGAGGGCCGGGGTGGCCATCGCCAGGACGGTCAGGCCCGCGGTCGCCGCGACCGCGAGTGCGCCGAGAACTCTGCCTGCCATAGTCCGGTCTCCTGCTCTGGTTGTCGCATGGCGGATCGAGCACAAAGAAAGCCGATCACTCGAAAGGGTGATCAGATCCCGGGCACGCTAGCAACGAGCAGGTCGCGGAAGGTCACCGTCCGGCAACGCTCCGGTCGCAAAAAATGACCAACGATGAATATGGTTCGTCCACTCGCGAACGGTGTGGACTAACGCAAAGAATAGTGAACCGGCGGCTCATTCTGTACGTATGCGAGTTTCTCCGGGCCACGGTCGCATGTGGTCGATCAGGCCGATCGTCCCGGCGACCAGCCGCATCTGGTCCACGCCGCGGATGTCCGCGTCGAGCAGGTGGGGCGAGCAGATCATCACGGCCACGCATTGCGCACGCGACAACGCTACGTTGAGCCGGTTGCGGGACAACAGGAAGTCCAGCCCGCGCGGCAGGTCGGTCGTCGACGACGAGGTCATCGTCATGATCACGACCGGCGCCTCCTGGCCCTGGAACCGGTCGACCGTGCCGACCCGCACGCCGTCGTAGCCCGCCTTCTGCAGCCGCCGCCGCGTCACCCGGACCTGCAGGTTGTACGGCGCGACGACCAGAATGTCCGAATCGGTCAGCTCGCGTGACGCCGAACCGTCTGTCCACTTGCGACCTATCAGCGACCGCACGGTGTCGACGACGGCGTCGGCCTCCTCGACGGACGACGTGATGTTGTGCCGATGCTCCACCGAACGCAGGTAGATGCCGGAAGCGATTCCCTCGACCGCTCGGGTGGACGCGACGGGGTGCGAGTGCAGCAGGCCCTGGTACGACAGTTCGGACACCGGCAGGCACACGTCGGGGTGCATGCGCCGGGTCTGGTCGAGGAAGTAGCCGAGGTGCCGCGGGATCACGTCCTCGCTGCCGAGCAGGTGCCCCAGCGCGGACGCGTCGGCGCCCGGTGGGTGCGTGCCCTGCACGACCTGCGGCAGCTGCTGCGGATCGCCCAGCAGCACCAGGTTGCGCGCGCCGGTCGCCACCGCCACGGCGTCCGCCAGCGCGAACTGACCGGCCTCGTCGATGATCAGCACGTCGAACGGGTCCGCGCGCAGCGCCGCGTTCGCGAACGTCCACGCGGTGCCGCCGACCAGGTGGCCGCCGGGGTGCTCGGCGCGCCAGCGGACCAGCGCGCCGTTGTCCTTCGGCTGTTCCCACGGGCAGTCGTCGACCGGCTTTCCCTTGGGGCGCTTGGCCGTTGGGATACCTGGATCGACCGAAGAGAGCACGTTCTCGACGGCTTTGTGGCTGTTGGACGTGACGCCGACGGTCTTGCCCTGCGCGATCAGGTGCGTGATCAGCCGGCCCGCGAGGTACGTCTTGCCCGCGCCGGGCGGTCCCTGTACGGCGAGCGTGCCGCCGTCGAGCTGGTCGACCGCCTTGATCACCGCGGCGACAAGGTCGTCGTCCTGCGGCAACGGCCGGCTCGGTGGCGTGCGCAGCAGCAGGTCGATGCCGGGGTTCTGGGGGAGCAGCGGCAGCAACGCGACCGCCTGCTCGGCCAGTTCCGCGACGGCCTCGTCCTTCGGTTGCGGGCGCACCGGCGGGCCGGGCAGCACGGCGACCGGCAGCTCCGGCGTGGTCTCACCGGGTTTGACGCTCTCGGTCAGCACCAGCTCGCTCGGGCTGTCCTCGGTGACCTTCGCGGACCTGGTGACCTGCCCGGGATACAGCAGCCGCACCTCCTCGCCCGCGCTGAACGGATGCGGGCGTTCCGGATCGCAGCGCAACGTCAGGTCCCGCTTGGTCGTGCGCGCCCGCCCGGTCGGCTCCACCCACTCGTCCGCCCGCACGGACATCGGCACCACGCACGTGCTGTCCGTCTCCAGGTCCGTCAGCGGCGAGCTCGCCTGCCGGAAGAACTCCCACCAGGCCGGGCTCGTCTCGCGCCGGTGGTACCCGACGGACGCCGCGAGCAGGTCGTGGCCCGCGTCCAGCAGCGGCTCGACCAGTCGTGCGATCTGTTCCGCGCGCTCCTTCGCCTTCTGCTGCGCCACCTCGTCGACCGCGACGTCCGGCTCGACCGGCGGCACGGGCTCGATGCCGTGCTCCTCTCTGATCCGCAACAGGAACCGGTAAAGCTCCAAAGTGGACACACAGTCGTACTCGTTGTAGTCCGCGATCTCGTCGAGGATCCCGGGGTCCTTGGTGACGAGGTAGTTCTCGTAGGCCTCGATGCTCGACACCGCGGTCTTCACGTCGCCCTCGCGGTGCGACGGCATGTACAGCGGCTCCAGGTACTTGATCGAGTACGACCGCTGCGAGACGCGCAAAGCCTTGCGCACCACCGCGTACAGGTCCACGAGCTTGTTGCCGCGCAACAGCTCGTCGACCTCGATCTCCCGCGTGCCGTGCACGTTCGCCAGCCGCTTCAACGCGTTCAGCTCATAGGGCGCGTAGTGGTAGATGTGCGCCTGCGGGTGTTCCTGCAGCCGGCCGTGCGCGAAGTCGACGAACGCCTCGAACGCCTTCTTCTCCTCGGCGTGGTCGTGCGCCCAGAACGGCGTGAACACGCGATCGGGCGTCAGCGCGCCGAACAGGTACTCCAGCCCCGCGAACGGGTCGCCCTCCATGTCGAAGAACACGTCGCCCTCGCTCGGCGACGGCAGCTCGGCGAGCGCCTCGGTGCCGACCAGCTCGTAGCTGATCTTGTTCGTGCGGTCCTGTGCGACCTGCATCCGCGCCTGCGCCCGGAGCTGCTCGAAGCTGCTCGGCGACAGGTTCTGCGGGCGCGTCTCGGCGACCGCGAGCTCGTCGATCGTGCCGATGCCCGCCGCGACGAGCTTGCGCCGCTGGTCGGTCCGCATGCCCGCGACCAGCGACAGGTCCCGCCCGCTGTCGCGCCCGGCCGCGCAGTGCTGCGCGAACCGGCACGTCGCGCACGCCGGCCGCTCGTCGCCCCACAGCCGTTCGGGCAGCTGGGGCGGGATGGCCAGGCGCTCGTCGAGCCGGCGGCGCAACCGCGTGAGCAGCGGCTTGAAGTCGTGGACGCGATACGTCTGCCGCGTGCCGTCGCCGAGCAGCAGGTGCATCTCGGGCCCGGCCAGCTCGCCGAGCGCGGCGGCGTACGCCGTCAGCTGCAGCACGGCCGACGGGCTTGCCTTGCGTGCGAGCTTCGTGTCGTGCGGCTCGTAGTTCCCGTCTTTGGCGATCAGGAAGTCGGCGCGGCCGTAGAACCGTCCGTCGAAGAAGACGCCCTGGTAGATCGCCTGCGCGCCGCCGTCCATCGCCTCTTGCGTCTGCCGGGCGGCTTCGCGGAGCGCGGCCGGGTGCGGCGCGGGCGTTCCGATCTCGACGACGTCGTAGCGGGCCTTGAAGCGTTCGAGGGCGTTCAGCTCGTGCTGCACGCCGTGCTTGACGACGACGGCGTCCGGCTTGGAGCCGGGCTCGGGCGCGCCGGGGACCTTCGCGGCCAGCGCGTGCGTCAGCGTGCTGCGGTGCTCGCATTCGAGCAGGTCCACGAGGTCGGTCGGGGAGATGACGACGCCGTCCTCGCTCATCAGCATGCACAGGTGCATACACGATCAGCGCGTCGATGCCCGGCATTGCCCCTGCCTCGGAATGTCGCCGCCTGGTATATGGTATAGACCAGCCGCCGCTGTAGAGACCACAGTGGAGGCTTGATGTTTGCGCTCTCGCTAGCCCTGGTAGCCGCTCTGGCTCCCGCTCCGCCCGGCGTCTACTTCCAGAACGAGGGCACGCTGTCGGGCTGGGACTACCACTACACGCAGAAGCAGGGCGTGATCCGCGACGTCACGTCGGTGAAGTACAAGGGCACCACGTCGATCGAGGCGAAGCAGACCTACATCGGCGAGACCGGCGGCTACCACTCCGAGACGATCGACCGCGGCGCCCAGTCCGTCGGCCAGGACAAGTACTACGGCCAGGCGATCTACCTGCCCGCGAACTGGCAGTTCCACAACCAGAACGTGACGTTCCAGCAGTGGTCACCGGAGGACCCGGAAGGCCCGTGGCTGCTGATGTTCGTGCAGAACGACGAGATCCGCTACGGCGGCTCGGGTGGCATCTCCGGCACCGTCGGCAAGATCGCGCGCGGCCAGTGGATCCGCGTCGTCACGCGGTTCAAGCTGGAGAAGGACACCGGCAAGTTCGAGGTGTGGCTCAACGGCGAGCGCAAGGTGTCGCGCACCCAGACCGTGCTGCCGAAGACGTCCAAGACGATGCGCTGGTCGTCCGGCATTTACGCCACGGCGTGGCGCAACGGCAAGCCGGCGGGGCAGTCGGTGCTGTCGATCTACCACGACCACCACCGCATCGCCTCGTCGTACGCGCTGGCGGAACCCGCTAACTGGTGATGATCGGGTCGCGCGCGGTGGCCTGCGACGGGATGTCCAGCGCGGTTCGCTCCTCGATCGTCCGCAGCAGCGCCTCGCGGTAGTCGTCGCGGTACTCGTCCGGCTCGAACGGCCGGGTCATCGACTTGACCAGCGCGGACGCCGACGCGAGGTCGGAGGTGCTGATCGAGGTGTCGCGGTCGAGGAACGGGAACTCGGGTGGCCGGATCTCGTCCGGCCACAGCATCGTCTGCAACACGAGCAGCCCGTCGCGCGCCCGGATCGCGGCGAGCGTCGCCCGGCTGCGCAGCGCGACCTTCACGATGGCCACGGCGTTCTCCCGCTCCAGCACCTCGCGCAGCACGACGTACGGCCGGGTCGCCGTCGCGTCCGGTTCCAGGTAGTAGCTGCGCTTCAGGTACATCGGGTCGATCTCGCCGTCGGGGACGAACTGCTGCACCTCGATGGCGTGGTCGGCCTGCGGGACCGGGAAGTCCTCGTCCTCCATCACGACCATGCGGCCGTCCTCGAGCGGGTAGCCGCGGCCGATGTCGTCCGGGGCGAGCTGCTCACCGCAGGTGCCGCACACCTGCGGGTGCCGCACGCGGCCGCCGTCGGCGCGATGGATGAGATGGAACCGGACCCGGTGGTCCTCCGTCGCCGTGACCATCCGGACCGCGATTCTCGCGACGCCCAGCCACAGCGCCCCCCGCCACACAGTCTTCATGACAATCTTCGTACGCGCCGCAGGTCAGCAGCGCACTCATCCGTGACGAAACGACACAAACGGACGCACCCGTCCGAGTGTCCGACGCACGTGCGCACCCGCGCGAGTCCCACCTTCCCGCAGGGTGAGTCCCACCTTCGTGCGGACCCGAGCGTGGGACTCGGGGTGCGGGAAGGTGGGACTCGCGGTTACCAGGCGGAGGGCGCGTAGTCCTTGAGGAAGCACCCGTACAGGTCCTCGCCGAGCTCGCCGCGCACGATCGGGTCGTAGACGCGGGCCGCGCCGTCCACCAGGTCGAGCGGCGCGTGGAATCCCTCGTCGGCGAGCCGCATCTTCAACGGATGCGGCCGCTCGTCGGTGATCCACCCGGTGTCGACGGCCGTCATCAGGATGCCGTCGGACAGCATCTCCTCCGCGCTGGTGCGCGTCAGCATGTTCAGGGCGGCCTTCGCCATGTTCGTGTGCGGGTGCCCGGCGCCCTTGTAGACCCGGCCGAACTGGCCCTCCATGGCGGAGACGTTCACCACGTACTTGCGGCGGGCCTGCGCCGCCGCCATGGCCGGGCGCAGCTTCGAGACCAGCAGGAACGGGGTGGTCATGTTGCACAGCTGCACTTCGAGCAGCTCCACGGGGTCGACCTCGTGCACCAGCTGCGTCCAGCTGTTGATCGGAGCGGTGTCGGGCACCAGGCCGCCCGCGTCGATCTCGCTGGACCCCGCCGTGAGGGCCAGCGCGGTGACCGCGTGCGCGGTGGGCACCGCCGTGCCGGGCAGGGCGAGCTGGCCGTGCTCGCCGAACGTGATGAGCTCCGGCATCGGCCCGGACGGCAGGGGCGCGGACTCGGCGGCCGCCAGGGGCGCGTAGGCGCCGGGGGAGCGGCGCACGGTCTGGGCCGCGTTGTTGATCAGGATGTCCAGTGGTCCCGCGGCGGCGACGGAGTCCGCGAGGGCCAGGACCTGGGCCGGGTCGCGCAGGTCGATGCCGACGATGCGCAGCCGGTCGATCCAGTCGGCGGCGTCCGGCATCGAGGCGAAGCGCCGGGCCGCGTCCTTCGGGAAACGCGTGGTGATGGTGGTGTGGGCGCCGTCACGCAGCAGGCGCAGGGCGATGTACATGCCGATCTTGGCACGGCCGCCGGTGAGCAGGGCGCGCCGGCCCGTCAGGTCCGTGCGCGCGTCTCGTTTGGCGTGGTTGAACGCCGCGCACGACGGGCACAGCTGGTGGTAGAACGCGTCGACCTCGGTGTAGCGCTGGCGGCACGTGTAGCAGGAGCGGGCGCGCAGCAGGGTGCCCGCGGTGGCGCCACGGGCGTTCGACACGAGGGGCAGGCCCTGGGTCTCGTCGTCGATGCGGTCGGGCGAGCCGGTGGCCGTGAGAGCTGTCACAGCGCGGTCCGCCTCGGTGATGGCGGCCCGGCGCTCGGACTTCCGGAACTTCTTCGCCGCCTTGAAGATGCGGGCGGTGGCGCGCCGTACGCGGACGGCGTCGGGGTGCTCCGCGGGCAGCTCCTCGACCTCCGCCAGCACGCGCAGGCAGATGTCCATCTGCTCCGGGTCGATCGAGGTCATGGGCCGATTTTACGGGCTGTGATGCGGCCGCCCGGACGTCGGGCCATGGTGGAGGCATGAGTCCTGAAAAGCCCGAAGCCGACACCGCCGAGCAGCTCCAGGAAGTCCTCCCGGAGCCTGACGAAGAAGTCACCGAGGACGCGAACCGAATCGTCTCAGTTGATGAAGAGGACGGAGTCTGAACGGCCTCTGGTTTCGCACCATTCTGGCCGTTATGGTGCGCCCCATGCCCAAAGCAGGCGGCCCGACGGTCAACCGGCTTGCCCAGCCGGACGCCGGCATCCGGCCCCGCTCCCTCGGACTTCCCCGAGGACGCACGGTGGTCGCGTTGTTCGGTACCACAGAGGACATTGGGACTGATCTAGCGGCGAATCTGTTACCCGTGCTGAGATCGGTCGTGGTAAGCGCTTCACGGCACGACGCCGTGTTCGTCACCGAAGGCGCCGACCGCGGCGTCGTGCACCTCTTCGGCATGGCGCTGGAGGCGTGCGAGGAGCGCTGGCCGTTCAGCGTCGGTGTTTTCCCGTCCAGCAAGGTGAACACCGACGGCGGCGAGCTGGCCGACGGTGAGGTGAAGCTCGAGTCCAATCACGACTCCGCCGTCGTGGTACCGGGTTCGGAGTGGACGGACGCCACGCCGGTCTACTTCCGCGTGGTGGACGCCATCCGCCGCAAGCGGCCCGTCATCGGATTGCTCATCGGTGACGCCGCGGAGGCCCCGGTCGTCGACCATCTCAGCGGGGACAACCCGTTGCTGGTGATCGCCGGCACGGAAGGTCTCGCCGACCGCATCGCGTCCGGTGACATCACCGGCGACCTGGCCGTGCTGGTCCGCAGCGGCAAGGTCCATGTGGTGCACGTGGACGAAGGTCCCGGCAAGGTCGTCAACGCGCTGGAACGCCTGCTGGGCAAGGATTCCCCACGCACGCCCGCACCGTCGGTGTGGCCGCGCCTGCGGTATCGCGACCCGGAGCCCAAACCGTTGGTGGACCCCGGTTTCGTCGTCGCGTACCCGCTGCTGGCCGACGCGATCCACGATGCCAACCAGGTTGTCGCGCCCGCGTTCCACGAGCTGGACAACGAGGCGTCCCGCGAGCAGAACCGCTACCGGCTGCTCACCGTGCTCGCCATCACCGGCGGGCTCGCGACCACCACGTTCGGCGCGCTGCAGACGTGGCTGCGCGACACGCCGTGGCCCGGCGTGCTCGTCGTCGCGGGCGGTGCGTTCGCCGCGGTCATCACGATCGTGGCCCGCAAGCGCGAGTCGCTCGACCGCTACCTCACGGCGCGGTCGCGGGCGGAACGCCTGCGCGCCCTGTACTTCGCGCACCTCGCGGCGCCGGCGCCCGGTAACGACGAGGAGCGGCAGGATCGCGTGCGCGACCTGGAGAGCGCGGTCTCCGACCGCAGGCACGAGGTGGTGCGGCCATGACGGACACGGACAAGCAGCGTCAGTCGCAGTTCGTCCAGGCGTACCTGCGGCACCGCTTCCACGACCGGCTCACGCACTTCGAACGAGGCAAGGCCCGCTACGCCGCGGCCCGCACGTGGACGGTGGCCTTCGCGGCCACGTTCTTCATCACCGCCGCGGCACTCGGCGCGGTCGGCATGGCCGACGGCCCGCGCCGTCCACTGTGGGCGTTCCTCGCGACCGCCTTCGCGGCGCTGGCCACGGCGGTCTCGGCGTACGAGTCCACGTTCGGCTTCCGCCGCCTGGCCCGGGAGTACTCGACGACCGTGACGGCGTTGCAGCGCCTGGAGGTGGACGGCCCGACCCCGGACGACGTGGACGACGAACAGCTCGTCTCCTTCGTCACCGAGGTCGAGTCGGTCTTCCGCTACGGCCGCTAGCTTCCGCCGTTAAGGCCACCTTCACTGCGCTGGACGCAGCAAAGGTGGCCTTAACGGCAACCTACAGCTTCGTTTCCGAGTACTTGGCGACTGCGCCGCCGTTGCGTTCGTAGTACTCGATCACCACGGTGTGGTCGCCCGCCGTCAGCGGGACGTCGGCCGTGTAGGTGGTCGGCGCCTGGTCGTGGTAGCCGTCGATCACCTGGGTGCCGTCGACCAGAACCCGGATGCCGTCGTCACCGGTGACGCTGAGCCGGTACGTGCCCGCCTCGTAGGTCTTCGTGCGCGTCCACCGCGCCGAGAACCCGTTGTCCGGCAACGACGGGTGCGGTGAGCCCGGACCCCAGTCGAAGTTGACCGTCTCGTCGGTCCGCGTCACCACGGGGTCACCGGACAGGTCCGTGTTCGCCCAGTACGAGGCGGCGAACGGAACGTCCAGAACAGGCGGCGGATCGTCGGTCTTCTCGAAGCCGAACCGGGCCACAGCACCGCCGCCGCCCTCGTAGTACTCGACGACGATCTGGTGCGTGCCCTCGGCCAGCGCACGGGAACCCGTGTGGGTCGTCGGCCCCTGGTTCACCCACTTGTCGATCACCGCGACACCGTCGACGTACACGCGCACGCCGTCGTCGGTGGTGGAGGTGAACTTGTAGGTGCCCGCGGTCAGCGCCACGGACTTCGTCCAGCGGGCGGAGAAGTTGTCCGCCGGCACACCGCTCGCCGGCGAGCCGCCGCCCCAGTCGAAGTCGATCTTCTCGTCCTGCCGTGACACCGCCGGTGCACCGGTCAGGTCGCGGTTCGCGAAGTAGTCGGCCGCGTAGCCGGGATCGGCCGGCACGACGTCGCTGATCCGGTCGTAGGTGAACGACGCCTTGGCGCCGCCGCCGAGCTCGAAGTACTCGACCCGGATGGTGTGCTGACCGGACAGCACCACCTTGTCGACCGAGTACGTCGCGTTCTGCGGCTGCCACAGGTCCACGACCGGCACGTTGTCGACGAACACGCGGATGCCGTCGTCGCTGCGGCCGCTGAACCGGTAGACGCCCGCCGACAGCACGTCGGTGCGGGTCCACCGCGCCATGAAGTTGTTGCTGCCGATCGGCGCGCCCGGTGAGCCCGAGTCCCAGTCGAAGTCGATCACGTTGTCGGTGCGCACCAGGTCCGGTGCGGTCGCCGGGATCGTCGGCGTCCACGACAGCGTCGGGTCGTTCCAGTAGGAGGCGTCCCACGCGGGCGGTTGCGGCAGGTCGCCGACCTGCGCGTAGGACAGCCACGCGACCGCGCCGCCGCCGTTCTCGAAGTACTCCATGACGACCGTGTGCGGGCCACCGTCCATCGGCACACGCGCGGTGTACGTGGTCGGCGCCTGGTACAGCCACTTGTCGATCACGCGCACGCCGTCGATGATCAACCGCACGCCGTCGTCGGCCGTGACGGTGAAGTCGTACTCACCGGGTGCCAGCGACAGCGTCCGTTTCCACTGCGCCACGAACCGGTCCGTGCCGATCGGCTGGCCGGGCGAGCCGGAACCCCAGTCGTGCTGCACCTTCAGTTCGTCGCGTGCCAGGTCCGGGATCGTGCCCGCGCCGGGGATCGCCGGGTCGGCGCCGGACGCGAGGTTCCAGTACGACGCGTGGAACGCCTCGCTGGACTGCTCGAGCGTGCTGTCCCAGCGCAACGTCGCCAGCGCGCCGCCACCGGCCTCGTAGTACTCCATGGTGATGGTGTGGTTGCCCTCGCCGAGGTCGGCCTCATACGTGTGCTCCACATTGGCGCCGAACCACTCGTCGATCACCTTGCGGTTGTCGATGTACAGCCGCATGCCGTCGTCGACGACCGCGCTGAACTTGTAGCGGCCCGCGCCGAACCACTGCGTCTTCGTCCAGCGCGCGGAGAAACCGTTGCTGGGCAACGCTGGATCGGGTGACCCGTCACCCCACACGAAGTCGATCTTCGGGTCCTGCCGCGTCACGGCGGGCGTGCCGGACAGGTCCATGTTCGCGAAGTACTGGGCGTTGAACGGCGCCGTCGGCACATAGCGCGCGGTGTAGGTCGTGTCCGAGGACGGAGTGGTGATGCCGTGCCGGATGTTGCGGCCGTCGGACCACCCGGCGAACTGCAGCTGCGTGCCGTCCGCGGCCACCGCGCTCGACGGCGCGGCGAGCTCGCGCTCGAACCCGACGACGCCCTCGACGGCGTGCGGCGTCGCGACCGGGATGCCGTCGAGCGTCACGCCGATACCGGGTGGGTCGGACGCCAAGGTCAGCTGCGTCGTGCGCGGCCGGACGTTGACCACTTTGGACGTCGACAGGCCACTGGAGTCCGTTGCCGTCACGGTGATCTCGTAGGACGTGTCGGCCGATGCCTCACCGGTAGCGGGGATCGTGAACGAACCGACGCGGCCGGTCAGCGGGCCGACGAACGGGTGGTAGTGCGTGCCGTGGTGCAGCCGCACCGAGGTCTTGATGTCCGCGTCGTTGAGGTCGAACCCGGCCGCGTCGCTGGCGAACGCGTTGTACGTGATCGTGTCGCCCGCCCGGTAGAGCGCTCCCTCGGCCGGGGTTGCGACGGTCAGTGCCGGCGGTATGCCGGCCTGCAGGACGATCGGTGTCGCGGAGGTCTGACCGGTGCCGTCGGACACCGTGAGCCGTGCGGTGTAGACACCCTTCGCGATGTAGGTGTGCGTCGGGTTCGGGTCCGTGGAGGTGGTTCCGTCGCCGAACGTCCACAGGTACGTGATCGGGTCGCCGTCCGGGTCGTTGCTGCCCGCGCTGGAGAAGTGGACGGTCAGCGGCTCGTCGCCTTTCGTGACGTCCGAAGTGGACACCGCGATCGGGTCGTGCGAGGTCGTGTTGTATCCCACGCGGTACAACGCGCCGGGGTAGTAGGTGATGTAGTACAGCGACCCGTCCGGCGCCACCTTCAGGTCGACGACGCTGCCCGCCTGCGTGTCGAAGTCCTGCACCGACGTCACGTTGCCGCTGCCGTCGAGCTTGGCCCGCTTGATCCACCCCTGCGCGTAGTCACCGAAGAAGAACGAACCCTGGTACTCCGCCGGGAACATGTCGCCGCGGTAGACCGGCCCACCGGTGACCGCCGCCGAGTTGCCGTTGTGCGGGTAGGTGTGGATCGGGTTGATGAACCCGGTGCACGACGACGTGCACATGCCTTCCTTGAGCGGCCAGCCGTAGTTGCCGCCCTTGACGATGTGGTTGAGCTCCTCCCAGCTGAAGTCGCCCACGTCGCCGCCGAAGAGCTCACCGGTCGCGCTGTCGAACTGGAACCGCCACGGGTTGCGGAAACCGTACGCCCAGATCGCCCCGAGCTTGCCGGGCTGTCCGGCGAACGGGTTGTCCGGCGGGATCGAGCCGTCCGGGTTGATACGCAACAACTTCCCGTGCGGGTTGTCGAGTTGCTGCGACTTCTCCGGCTGCCCGTTGTCGCCGACCGCGAAGTACAGCTTGCCGTCCGGGCCGAACCGGATGCTGCCGCCCACGTGCAGCAGCTGCGACGGCGACGACGTCTGGAAGAGCTGGAACGGGCCGTCCTGGCCGACGTCCTCGGACGCGTCGAAGCGCACGAGGTGGTTCAGCAGGTCGTGGCCGGTGTAGTAGAAGTAGACGAAGTGGTTGGCGACGCCGAACCCGGGGTCGAACGCGATGCCGATCAGGCCGCGGTCGCCGGTGGCCTCCGACGGCAGGTCCGCGAACGGCGTCGGCAGCAGTGCGCCGTTCTTCACGATCTTGATCTTGCCCGCGCGCTCCAGGATGAAGATCCGTCCGTCGGGCGCGATCTCGAAGCCGGACGGCCCGTCCAGGCCCTCGCCGACTATCAGTGAGGTCTGGAAGTCGCTCGGCGGGGCCGCGGAGCTCGGCTGTGCCGACACCGCGAGCGCGAAGGCGAGCACGATCACGGCCAATGCGGAGATCAACCTGGACGGGGTTCTCACTGGCTCGGTCCTCCAGAGCACGCAGCGGCGGTGGATGCCTGTGCATCTCAGGAGAAAGCGCGGGCGTTACTCTGTGTTCCCATTGTCACCGTGAGTTGTCGTTCGGTAGCCGATTCCGGCCCTTGTCTGAGATCCCAGCGTTATGAAGCCGTTGAGAGTAAAGGTTTCTTTGGAGCCGACCGTCCACATCGGACGCACCTGGCAGTGTCGCCGTAAGGCGAACAACGCACCGCACGCTGTGTGGACGACTGACTACGGTTGGCATCGGTGCTGGTGTTCAGGGTGTGCCCGCTGTAATGATGACCTCATCCCCCGAGCAGTACCGAGCACCACCGCAGCCCCCGAGCGGAAGCAGGTAGGACATGACCTGGGCACGAACCGCCTCGTCCCCCGAGGCGGAAACCGGCAGGTTCGCCGAGGCACGTGCGATCGAGAAGGTCCAGAACGAGATCCAGAACGGCAAGGCCGCGCGCACGGTCGCGTGCCACTCCTGGGACGCGCAGGACTGCGCTGAACTCCTGGAGATGCTGGGCCTGACCGCCCACGACGGCAAGTCCGCCGAGCGCGCGGGCGTTTAGCGGACGGTCAGCACGCGTCGCTGCAACCACCACTCGGCGACGATCGCGTTCACGACGAAACCCAGCCAGTTGGCGGCGGCGACGATCTCCTCGCCGCCGTCCGCCACGGTGCTGAAGAACAACGCGGCCCACAGCCGGGCGGTCACCGCCGCGGTGGTCAACGCAAAGTTGCGAATCAACCACACTCGGTGCGCGCGGAAGTCGCGTTGCCGCGCGGCGTTCAGGCCGCACAACGCGGTGCTGAACCACATGACCGCGAGCAGCGTCAGCGGTGCCGCTGCGGAGAGTCCGGCGAGCGACAGGTTCGCGACGACGACGCCGAACGCCGACGACGAGAACACGCACGCCATGTATCCCCGGCCGACCCAGCGGTGCAGCACGGGATGGCGGTTGCGCAGCTGCGGCACGAACTGGGCGAACCCGGCCAGCAAGGCGACGAACCCGGTCGCGATGTGGCCGATGAGCAACGCGTAGTGCACCGGACCGCGCATGGCGGGGCGGCTCTGCGACATGTCGAGCGAGACGTAGGTGCTGACGGTCACGAGGGTGACGACGAGCGACACGACGCCCGCGAAGGCGAGCCACGCCAGGAATCCGGCCCCAGACTTCCGCTTGGCAGGAGGGCGAACCGGAGTCTGCGAGGGAAGCGTCGCCGTCATGGTTTCCGACGGTCCCAGCTTCGCAAGTACGCGAACAGGGGTCGTCGCCCGGACGGCCCCAAGGTCGCATCGAAAGAATCGAAAGACAGTGCCCGATCGGGTACTACAGGCGGTGGTACCGGCGCTGGATCCACCACTCGGCGACGAGCATGTTGATCGCGAGCCCGAGCCAGTTCGCGGTGGTGAAGCTGACCAGGTCGTTGGGGAAGACGGCCATCAGCGCCAGCGCCCACAGCCGCCCGGTGACGGCCGCCGCGGTGATCGCGTAGTTGCGGATCATCCAGACGCGGTGGGCGCGGAAGTTCCGGGCGCGGGCGTAACGCAGGCCCTGCACCGCGGAGACGAACCACAGCACGGCCAGCAGCGACAGCGGCGCCAGGGACGCGAGGCCGGCCAGCGACAGCCACGCGACGACGAAGGCGAAGACCGCGGACGGGAACACGGCGGCGAAGTACACGCGGCCGGTCCAGCGGTGCACGCGGGGATGCCGGTCGCGCAGCCACGGCACGAACTGTGCGATGCCGGTCACCACGGCGATGAAACCGGTGAAGATGTGGGTGACCAGCAGGCCGTAGTGCCAGGCCCCGCGCACCGGCGGTCTGCTCTGGGAGATGTCGAGCGTGACGTACGCGCCGGCGGCGAAGGCCGCGATGGCGACGCATACGAGTCCGGCGAGGACGAGCCAGACCAGGTATAAGCGAGATGGCCGGCGCACGGCGGGGCGTTGCGGTGGCGCGGCGGCGAGTGTCGTCATATCTGGCAACGCTGCCAGCGCGGAGATCGGAAAGCGCTGGTGTCCGCACCCGGACGCGCGGTGGGGCTGTCCATACTGGGATGATCGGACCCATGCGCACCGTGGAGATCCGGGAGGAGCCGATCAGGCTCGGCCAGTTCCTCAAGCTGGCCATGCTGGCCGAGGACGGCGTGCACGCCAAGGAGTTGATCGAGGACGGCGAGGTGCACGTCAACGGCCGCGTCGAGAACCGCCGGGGCGCACAGCTGCGCGACGGCGACGTCGTTGTCGTGGGCGACGAGGAAGTGACGGTCTCCATCGGCCGATGAGGAGGTTCGGTTGACCACGAACTGGTGGCGCGACGCCGTCATCTACCAGGTCTACATCCGCAGCCTCGCCGACGGGAGCGGCGACGGGGTCGGCGACATCGCCGGCATCCGATCGCGCCTGCCGCACTTCGCCGATCTCGGCGTCGACGCGCTGTGGATCACGCCCTGGTACCCGTCACCGATGGCCGACGGCGGGTACGACGTCGCGGACTACCGGGACATCGACCCCCTCTTCGGCAGCCTCGACGACGCGCAGCGGCTCATCGAGGAGGCCCACGACGCGGGCCTGCGCGTGATCATCGACCTGGTGCCCAACCACACCTCGGACCAGCACCCGTGGTTCAAGGACGCGCTGAGCGGCCATCGGCGCGACCGCTACGTCTTCCGCGAGGGCCGCGACGGCGGGCCGCCCAACGACTGGCGCAGCGTCTTCGGCGGGCCGGCGTGGACGCGCGTCGACGACGGCACGTGGTACCTGCACCTCTTCGCACCTGAGCAGCCGGACCTGAACTGGGACCACCCCGAGGTCCGCGCCGAGTTCGAGTCGATCATCCGCTGGTGGCTCGACCGCGGCGTGGACGGCTTCCGCATCGACGTGGCGCACGGGCTCGTGAAGGACCCGGCGCTGCCGGATCTCGGCGCCGACCGCGAGGACATCGCCGAGCCGCCGCGCCGGGCCGATCACCCGCACTGGGACCGTGAGGGCGTGCACGAGGTATATCGGTCGTGGCGCGCCATTTCCGATTCCTATGCGGGGGAACGGGTATTCGTCGCCGAGGCGTGGGTCGCCAAGCCCGAGCGGCTGGCGAACTACGTGCGGCCCGGCGAGCTGCACACGGCGTTCAACTTCGACTTCCTGCGCTGCTCGTGGCACGCGGGCCGGCTGCGCGCGGTGATCGACTCCAGCCTGCACGCCCTGGGCGCGGTCGGTGCGCCCGCCACCTGGGTGCTTTCCAACCACGATGTCGTCCGCCACGTCACCCGCTACGGCCGCGCGCAGCACACCGGGCCGCGGCACGACCCGGACGAGCCGGTCGACCTCGCCGTCGGGCTGCGGCGCGCGCGGGCGGCGGTGCTGCTCATGCTGGCGCTGCCCGGCAGCGCCTACCTCTACCAGGGCGAGGAGCTGGGGCTCTGGGAGGTCGAAGACCTTCCGGTGTCCGTGCTACAAGATCCGACCTGGCAGCGGTCCGGACACACCGTGCGTGGGCGTGACGGCTGCCGCGTGCCGTTGCCGTGGTCGGGGGACGAGCCGCCCTTCGGCTTCGGTGGCGGCGGCGCGTGGCTGCCCCAGCCCGCCGAGTGGGCGATGCTCACCGCCCAGTCCCAAAAGGACGATCCGGGCTCGATGCTGAACCTGTACCGGGAGGCGCTGCGGATCCGGCGCGCCCACGAGGCGTTCGGCGACGGGACGATGACCTGGCTCGACTCGCCCGAGGGCGTGCTGGTGTTCGCCCGTGATCCGGGTGTGATCTGCGTGGTCAACCTGTCGGCGGACAACTTCCCGATTCCCGATCATCGGGGCGTGTTGTTGAGCAGCGTCCCGATCTCTGGGACGGTACCGCCCGACGCCGCCGTCTGGCTGACGGTGTGAACTGGAATTACCAATTTGCACGGTTTTGTCCGTGCGGCTTCGGCGGGGCTGACCTCCGTGCGGCCTCGATCACGTGTCGATCTTGCTGGTAGTCGATTACTCCGGTCGGCGGTAATGAGATCGTCCGGAACGGCGGCGCGCCAGGGGCATAAGGCCCTGTTTGGTCCATTTTGACGTCGTCCGGTTAAGACGAACGGGCCGGATGTAACGCCGCTGACCTGGCGATCGATAGTGATCGTGCGATCACTGGCTGTCCTCATTGGACTATGTGAAATCGGTATGCGGAAAGGCTTTTCCTTACCATTCACTACGCCCAACGGGTGGTCACTCTGAGGTGAGAACCACGATCGCAGAGTACTCACAAGAACTTTTTCTTCCCACGTCTGGAGCGCGTGTAACGCCCGCGCCGAGTCCGGCGAATCACGGGATGCGAGCACCGAAGAGCGAAGCGGTGCGCGCCAACGAAATGCTTTGCTCGACAGGGTCCTCGGGGATGCCCTGGTGTGACAGCACGCCCGCCAACCGCCGCTGAACCGGGGAGATCACGCGATGAGTGAACAGGTCCGCCCGACCCGACGCAGACCTGGCACCGGAAGGACCGTCAACGGCAGGCCCGTTCTGGGGGTGGCCGGCTACGGGACGTCCGGACGTTCGCTGCTGACCGGGTGGGAACCCAAGTACCGAAGATCAGTCATACTCAGCGACCTCGTCGCCACACTCCTCGTGGTGCTCACGGTCGGGAGCATCCTCGTCTCCCGCCACGCCGAGGTCTCCTCCCTCGAGCTGCTGGCACTCGAGTCGATCACCGTGGCTGTCGTCATGGCCTCGCTGGCCGTGGGACGCGTCTGGAACATCGCAGTACTGGGACAGGGCGCCGACGAGTTCACCCGGCTGGGCCGGGGCTTGTTCGGCGCCGTCGTCGTCCTGGGGCTCGGAGCGCTGGCCATGGCCATCCCCGGCGCCCGGCTCTGGGTGTTCGTCGTGGTGCCCGCCATCGGCCTCCTGGCCTTCCCGCAGCGGTACGTGCTGCGCCGCGTGCTGCACCACCGCCGCAGCGAGGGCCGCTGCCTGCTGCCGGTGCTCGCCGCCGGAAACCCCGCGATGGTCGCCGACCTGATCGCCCGGTCGCGCCTCGCCTCCCACGTCGGCTGGAACGTCGAGGCGGTCTGCACGCCCGACGGCCGCGGCCTGATGGGCACCGACATCGACGACGTGCCGGTCGTCGGGCAGTACCCCGACCTCGCCGACCACGTGCAGCGCGGCGGGTACCGGATCGTCGCGATCACCCCGGACGCCTACTGGACGCCGCGCCGGCTGCAGCAGCTCGCGTGGGACCTCGAGGGCACCGGCACCGAGATGGTCGTCGCGCCCGGAATCATGGACGTCGCCGGGCCGCGGCTGCACGTGAGCGGTGTGCTCGGCATGCCGTTGCTGCGCCTGAGCGAGCCGACGTTCACCGGCTTCCGCCGCATGGTGAAGGGCGGTGTCGACCGCGCCGGCGCGGCGCTGCTGCTCCTGCTGCTCGCGCCGTTGATCGCCGCCGTCGCGATCGCGATCGTCGTCGACAGCCGCGGCCCGGTGTTCTACACGCAGAAGCGGACCGGCAAGGGCGGCCGCCAGTTCACCATGGTCAAGTTCCGCACGATGGTGACCAACGCCGACGCGTTGCGCGCCCAGCTCGCCTCGGCCAACGAGGGCGCCGGTCTGTTGTTCAAGATGCGCAAGGACCCGCGCGTCACCAAGGTCGGCCAGCTGCTGCGGCGCTACTCGATCGACGAGCTGCCCCAGCTGTTCAACGTGGTGACCGGCGACATGTCCCTGGTGGGCCCGCGGCCGCCGTTGCCGGAGGAGAGCGCGAAGTACGGGCCCGTGGTGCGCCGCCGGTTGCTCGTGAAGCCCGGCCTGACCGGCCTGTGGCAGGTGAGCGGCCGCAGCGATCTCTCGTGGGAGGAGTCGGTTCGCCTGGATCTGCGCTATGTCGAGGACTGGTCACTCGCGCTGGACGCGGTGATCTTGTGGAAGACGGTGAGAGCCGTGCTCAGCGGTGAGGGAGCGTACTGATGACCACCTGCAGGCTTTGCGGTTCGACCAGCATGGCGAGCGTCGCCGACCTCGGCGCGACGCCACCCTGCGAATTGATCCTCACCGCCGAACAGCTGGAGGAGCCGGAGGTCACCTACCCGCTGCACCTGCGCGTGTGCACGGAGTGTTGGCTCGCGCAGATCCCGCCGCTGATCACGCCCGAGGAGACGTTCACCGAGTACGCCTACTTCTCGTCCTACTCCACGTCCTGGGTCGAGCACGCCAAGCGGTTCGTCGACGGCGCGGTCGAGCGGCTCGGGCTCAACGCCGACTCGTTCGTCGTGGAGGTCGCCTCGAACGACGGGTACCTGCTGCAGCACGTGGTCGCGCGCTGGATCCGTTGCCTGGGCATCGAACCCTCGGTCAACGTCGGCAAGGCCGCGCGGGACAAGGGCGTCCCGACCGTCACCGACTTCCTCACGCCGCAGACCGGCGCCGCGGTGCGCGAGCAGCACGGTGCGGCGGACCTGGTGGTGGCCAACAACGTCTACGCGCACATCCCCGACGTCATCGGGTTCACGCAGGGCCTGCGCGCGCTCGTCGCCGACGACGGCTGGGTGAGCATCGAGGTGCAGCACCTGCTCACGCTGATCGAGCTCAACCAGTACGACACGATCTACCACGAGCACTTCCAGTACTACACGGTCGCGTCCGCGCAGCGGGCCCTGGCGACCGGCGGCCTGACGCTAGTCGACGTCGAGCTGGTGCCGACGCACGGCGGCTCGATCCGGTTGTGGGCCAGGCCTTCGGAGGTCGCGGGCGAACCGTCGAAGGCGGTGCTCGACGTGCTGGCGCGGGAGAAGGCCGCCGGCCTGCACGAGCTCTCCGGGTACGCCGAGTTCTCCGCGCGGATCGCCAAGGTCCGCCGCGACCTGCTGGCGTTCCTCGTCACCGCGGCTTCGGAGGGCAAGACGGTCGTCGGCTACGGCGCGCCCGGCAAGGGCAACACGCTGCTGAACCACTGCGGCATCCGCACGGACCTGCTGGCCTACACCGTCGACCGCAACCCCTACAAGCACGGCAAGTACACGCCCGGCATGCACATCCCGGTGCTGCACCCCGACCGCATCGCCGAGGACGAACCGGACTACGTGCTCGTGCTGCCGTGGAACCTGCGCGACGAACTGGTCGAGCAACTGTCCTATGTGGCCGATTGGGGCGGACAGCTGGTCTTCCCGATCCCTGCTCTGGAAGTGGTGAGACCGTGAAGGTCGTCCTGTTCTGCGGTGGCTACGGAACCCGGATGCGATCCGGGACACCCGGCGACGTCCCGAAGCCGATGCAGCTCGTCGGCCCGCGGCCGCTGATCTGGCACGTGATGCGGTACTACGCGCACTTCGGGCACACGGACTTCATCCTCTGCCTCGGCTACGGCGCGCACCACATCAAGGAGTTCTTCCTCAACTACCAGGAAACGACGTCCAACGACTTCGTGCTCAAGAACGGTCACGTGGAGCTGCTGTCGACGGACATCTCCGACTGGTCGATCTCGTTCGTGCAGACCGGGATCGACTCGCCCATCGGGGAACGGCTGCGCCGCGTGCGCGACCACCTCGACGGCGACGAGGTCTTCCTGGCCAACTACGCGGACGTGCTGACCGACGCGCCGCTGCCCGAGATCGTCGACCGGTTCACCGCCTCGGGTGCGGGCGCGTCGATGATGGTGGTGCCGCCGCCCGGAACGTTCCATTGCATCGACGTCGGCGATGGAAACCTGGTCGGCGGCATCGCCCCGGTCACCGACATGCCGCTGTGGGTCAACGGCGGGTACTTCGTGCTGTCGCAGGAGATCTTCGAGCACATCCCCGAGGGCGGCGACCTCGTCGCCGACGGGTGCGTCGAGATGGCCAAGCGGGGCCGGCTGCTCGCCTATCCGCACCGCGGCTACTGGAAGCCCACCGACACCGTGCGCGAACGCATGGCGCTGGACGAGGCCTACTCGAAGGGCGACCGCCCCTGGGCACTGTGGGAGCAAAAGCAGGGGGAGAGATCCGCATGACCGCCCCCAGGTTGACCGTTATGGCCACCTTCACGGACCTCAAGTCCGTGAAGGTGGCCATAACGGCCCCTTCCAGTGGGGAGCGGACCGCATGATCGCTCCCCAGCTCACCGGCCTGGACCGGATCGTCGCCCTCGGGGCGCACTGCGACGACATCGCGATCGGCGCGGGCGGCACCCTGCTGGCGATCTGCCGGTCCCGGCCGGGGATCCGGGTCGACGCGCTGGTGCTGTCCGGCGGCGGCACCGAGCGTGAGGACGAGGAGTTCGCCGCGCTCACCGCGTTCTGTCCGGGCGCGGACCTGCATCTGTCCGTGGGCAAGATGCCGGACGGCCGGCTGCCCGCGCACTGGGACGAGGTGAAGAACAGCGTCCACGACCTGGCGTCGCGCACCGATCCACAGTTGGTGATCGCGCCCAACGTCCAGGACGCCCACCAGGACCACCGAGGGCTCGCGGAGCTCGTGCCACAGGCGTTCCGCGACCACCTCGCGTTGGGGTACGAGATCGTGAAATGGGACGGCGACCTCGGTCGTCCCTCGGTGTACCAACCGCTGACGATGGACCTCGCGGAGGCGAAGGTGGCGCTGCTGCAACAGCACTACGCCTCGCAGCGAGGCCGGCCCTGGTACGACAGGGAAGCGTTCTTGGGTCTTGCCCGAATCCGCGGCATCGAGTGCAAAGCGCACTACGCGGAAGCGTTCTACGTCAACAAGTTGGTCCTCGATCTGGCTGGAGGCTGAACCGAGATGCGCGTGCTGCTCACCGGGCACCAGGGCTATCTGGGCACCGTGATGGCGCCTGTGCTCGCCGACGCGGGACACGAGGTGATCGGACTCGACTCCGGTCTCTTCGCGGACTGCGTCCTGGGCACGGTGCCCGTCGACCCGCGTGGACACGCGGTCGACCTCAGGGACGTCACCGGCGACGTTCTGTCCGATGTGGACGCTGTGATCCACCTCGCGGCACTGTCCAACGACCCGATGGGGTCGCTGGCTCCGGAGCTCACCTACGACATCAACCACCACGCGTCCGTGACGCTCGCGAAGCTGGCCAAGGACGCCGGCGTGCGAAGATTCCTGTACGCGTCGACATGTTCGGTCTACGGCGCGTCCGGCGGCGACGACCTGGTCAACGAGGACGCGCCGCTGCGTCCCGTCACCCCGTACGCGGTCTCCAAGGTCCGCGTCGAGGACGACCTGATCGCCCTCGCCGACGACGAGTTCACCCCGGTGTCGCTGCGCAACGCCACGGCGTTCGGCTTCTCGCCGCGGCTGCGCGCGGACATCGTGCTGAACAACCTGGTCGGGCGTGCCCACCTCACCGGCGAGGTGCGGGTGCTTTCCGACGGCACGCCGTGGCGGCCGCTGGTGCACGCGCTGGACATCGCGGACGCGTTCCTCATGGCGCTGGAGGCGCCACGGGAGGCCGTGCACGCCAAGGCGTTCAACGTCGGCAGCGAGCAGAACAACCTGACCGTCGCCGAGATCGCCGGCGAGGTGGTCGAGGCGGTGCCCGGTTCGAAGCTGGTGATCACCGGTGAGACGGCGGGCGACCCGCGGTCCTACCGCGTGGACTTCTCGCGGATCCGGGCGGCGCTGCCGGACTACGTGGCGCGATGGACGGTCAAGGCCGGTGCCCTCGAGCTGATCGAGGCCTACCAGCGGTTCGACCTGCGGGAGAACGACTTCACGCACCGGTTCACCCGGCTCGCGTGGCTGTCGGACCGCCAGCTGATAGGTGACATCGACGCCACCTTGCGGGTGGTTCGGTGACGCCAGGCAGGCGCATGCACGACCTGGTCGAGCGGCTGTACCCGTTGTGCCGCAGCATCACCGGAGATGGTGTCCGGCAGACGCTGGCGGTCGTGGGGGAGTCGCTCGACCTGGACGTGCACGAGGTTCCGACGGGGACCCAGGTCCTCGACTGGACCGTGCCGCAGGAGTGGAACATCCGGGACGCCTATGTCGCGGATGCCGCCGGCAACCGCCTGATCGACTTCCGGAAGCTGAACCTGCACGTCGTCGGGTACAGCGTGCCGGTGCACGAGTGGATGTCGTTCGACGACCTGCGGCCGCACCTGCACACCATTCCCGAACAGCCCTCGCTGGTGCCGTACCGGACGTCGTACTACTCGCCCGCGTGGGGTTTCTGCCTGAGCGAGAACGACCTGCTGGCGTTGCCCTCGGGGCCGTACGAGGTGATGATCGACTCCACGCTGGCCGACGGCCACCTGACCTATGCCGAGCACGTGGTGCCGGGTCAGGTGTCCGACGAGGTGATCATCACGTGTCACACCTGCCATCCGTCGCTGGCCAACGACAACCTGGCCGGGATCGCGGTGGCGGTGGAGCTGGCTCAGCGGTTGAAGAACCCCTGGTACACCTACCGGTTCGTCTTCGCGCCCGGCACGATCGGCGCGATCACGTGGCTGGCGCGCAACTTCGACACGATCGAGCGGGTCAAGCACGGCGTGGTGCTGGCCTGCGCGGGCGATGAGGGTGCGTTGACCTACAAGAAGAGCCGCCGCGGTGACGCGGAGATCGACCGCGTGGTCCGCTACGTGCTGGAGACCTCCGGCCGGGACCACACGATCGTCGACTTCTCGCCGTACGGCTACGACGAGCGTCAGTACTGCTCGCCGGGCTTCAACCTCGGTGTCGGGTCGCTGACCCGCACGCCGTACGCGGGCTATCCCGAGTACCACACGTCGGGCGACAACCCGGACTTCGTGTCACCGGGCGCCATGACGGACACGCTGGAGACCCTGTGGGAGGTCGTCGGCGTGCTCGACCGCAACCGGACGTACGTCAACCAGAGCCCGTACGGCGAGCCGCAGCTCGGCCGGCGTGGGCTCTACGACTCGCTCGGCGGTCGCAGTGACACGAAACAGGCCCAGCTGGCGATGCTCTGGGTACTGAACCTCTCGGACGGAGAGCACAGCCTCCTCGACATCGCGGGGAAGTCGGGGTTGCCGTTCTCAGCCGTCGCGGACGCGGCCCGTGCCCTGCACGACGCGGGACTGGTGAAGGAGTGACTCGTATGGGTTTGCGGGTGGGAGACCTGGTGGAGGTCCTCAGCGCCGAGGAGATCGCCGCGACGCTGGACGAGCGGGGGGAGCTCGAGAACCTGCCCTTCATGCCGGAGATGCTCGCGTTCTGCGGGAAGCGGCTCAAGGTGCACAAGGTGGCGCACAAGCTGTGCGACACGATCGGCCACACGGGCATGCGCAGGATGACCAACGCCGTGCACCTGACCGGTGCGCGCTGCGACGGCGAGGCGCACGGTGGCTGCCAGACCGCGTGTTCGCTGTACTTCAAGGAAGCCTGGCTGCGCAAGGTCGAGCCCGGCGACGAACCTTCTCCGGTGGTCTCCGACGGCCGGATCCTGTTGCCGCTGCTGGAGGTCAACACGCGCAAGCCGCCGTCGGACGACGGCGAGGAGCTGTTCTCGTGCCAGGCCACGGAGTTGCTGCGCGCGGCGCCGGTGTGCCTGCCGTTCAAGGACGTCCGCCAGTACGTCGAGGACGTGCGGACGGGCAACGCCGGTGTGTTCGCGACGATCCGCGGCTTCCTGATCCAGCTGTTCAACAAGTACCAGGGCCTGAGCAAGAAGGTCCTGCCGCGCAGGCTGTGGATCAGGGAGGGCATGCACTGGGGGTTCGTGAAGGGCATGCTGTCCGGCCGCACGCCGACCGGCACGCTCGACCTGCAGCCCGGTGAGGTGGTCAGGGTGAAGTCCAAGGAGTTCATCATGTCCACGCTCAATGAGGACCGGCTGAACCGTGGCCTGGGCTTCGAGGAGGAGATGGCGCGCTACTGCGGCCAGACCGCGGTGGTCAAGGCGCGCGTGGACCGGTGCATCGACGAGCCGACCGGCCGGATGCTGAAGATGAAGTCCCCGTGCATCATCCTCGAGGACAACATCTGCGCCGGCTTCTACAACGGCAACTGCCCGCGGGAGTTCGTCCCGTTCTGGCGGGAGATCTGGCTGGAGCGGGTGGCCGACTGATGACGCTGGACGAGCGCGAGGCCCACAGCGAGGTCGGCACGATCGGCCGCAAGGCCGGTCGGGGCCTGCGCTGGAGCCTGCTCGGCACGCTCGCCACCAAGGCCGGCTCGTTCGCGATGGGCCTGGTGCTGGCCCGCCTGCTCACCCCGTCGGACTTCGGCATGTACGCGGTCGCGCTCGCGGCGACCCAGTTCGTCATGCACGTCAACGACGTGGGCATCATCGCCGCGACCGTGCAGTGGCGCGGCCGGCTGGAGGAGATGGCCGCCACCGCGACCACGATGGCGATCGTCTTCTCCACGGGTGTGTACGCGATCTTCTGGTTCCTGGCACCCGCGTTCGCGTCCTTGTCGGGCAGCCCCGAGGCCACCGGCGTGGTCCGGCTGCTGACCGCCGTCATCCTGATCGACGGCATCACGGCGGTGCGTTCCGGCACGCTGCTGCGGCGGTTCGAGCAGGACAAGATCATGATGGCCAACGCCGCGGGTTTCGTCGTGAACGCCACGCTCGCGATCACGCTGGCCGCCAACGGCGCCGGACCGTACAGCTTCGCGATCGGCCAGCTGTCAGCGTCGGTCGTGACGGGCGTGATCGTGTGGTTCCGCGCGGCCATCCCGGTCCACTTCGGGTGGGACCGCCCGGTCGTGCGCAGACTGCTCAAGTTCGGCATCCCGCTGGCCGCGTCACTGGGCGTCGAGTCGGTGCTGCTCAACGCCGACTACGTGATCGTCGGCGACCTGCTCGGCCCGGAGGCGCTCGGCTACTACCTGCTGGCGTTCAACGTCTCCAGCTGGGTGCCCGGCCTGATCGGCACGGCCGTGCGCTGGGTGTCGATCCCGTCGTTCTCCCGGCTCGCCGAGAACGACGAGACGGACACGCTTTCCGTTGGTGTGCAACGGTCCGTGCCGCTGCTGATCGCCGTGGTGCTGCCGCTGGCCGTGCTGATGGCCACGCTCGCACACCCGATGATCGCGCTGCTCTACGGCGCGCAGTGGGACCAGGCCGCGGGCGTGCTGCGGTTCCTCGCGGTGCTGATGGTCGGCCGGATGCTGACGTCGCTGGCGTTCGACATCCTGACGTCGACCGGCAACACCCGCGCGACGGTGTGGCTGAACCTGGCGTGGGCGGTCGTCCTGGTGCCCGTGCTGTACTACGCGACTTCCACCGACGGCATCCGTGGCGCGTCCATCGGGCACGCGGTCGTGGTGACCGTGGTGGCGTTGCCGCTGGCCGTGCTGGTGCTGCACCGGGCCGGGGTGCGCCTGTGGCCGATGTGGCCGCGGCTCGTGCGCCCGGTGCTCGGTGGTGTGTTGTCCGGATTGGTGATCCTGGTGGTGGCCCGGCTCCTGGGACCGGGCGTGCTGCTGCCCTTGGTGGTGGCGGGCGGTGCCGGTTCGCTGGTGTACGCGGTCATCGTGCTGCCGCAGATCCTCGCGGCCCGTAAGGAGAAAACGGCATGACCCTGGTCTCCATCTGCCTGCCGACCCGCAACGGCGAGCATCGCGTCGAGAAGGCCGTGCGGACCGTTCTCGCGCAGGACCACACGGACATCGAGCTGGTCATCTCGGACAACGCCTCGACCGACGGCACCGAAGAGCTGTGCCGGTCTTTGGCCGCTTCGGACTCCCGGATCGTCTACCACCGGCACGCCGAGAACGTCGGACTGTTGAACAACTTCATCTTCGCCGCCCGCCACGCCCGTGGCGAGCTGTTCCGGTGGATGGGTGACGACGACACGCTGGAGCCGCACTGCGTTTCCCGTGGCGTCAAGGAGTTTCTTGTCGATCCCCGGTTGTTGCTCGTGTCCTCACAGGTCGCCTACACGGGTGCTGACGGTGTCACGGAGACCGCGCCTTACTCCGGAACCGGGTTGTCCTCGGACGATCCGGTGGTGCGCCTGCGCGAGATGCTGCGCATGCTCAACGAGTCGTATCTCGCGCTGGACCCCCTGTACAGCATGATGCGCCGTGAACCGGTGGTCGCACTGGCACGGCGCAACATGTTGAAGGAGGACGAGGTCTTCGCGTGCAAGCTCGCGCTGGCCGGGCCGTGGGGGCACATCCCCGAGGTGCTGGCGCACCGCCACTGGAAGGCCGAGAAGATGCCCATCGTGGCGCGCCGGCTCGGTGTGCCGGTGTGGCAGACGCGGTTCGCGAACTCGTTGCAGCTGCGCGAGATCCTGTCGTGGCTGCCGTCGGCCGGCCTGTCTCCTGAGCAGGTGCGGGCGGCTCGGGCAGCCGTGCTGCGGATGTACCTAAGGCGTCACGGCCGGACTGTCGGGCACCGCGGCCGCAAGCTGTTCCGGCTGGTTGTTCCGGCGTAGCAGGGCCTGCTTGAGCGCCTCCACCGACCGGTTGCGCGTGAACGGCAGCTCGAACACCCCGGCGAACAGCCGCGCGGCGACCACGCTGAGCGGAACGCACACGGCGAGCGTGATCAGGAACTGACCGACGCCGGGTTCCGTGTTGGGCGCGATCAGCAGCGTGTGCACCGAAACGACGATCGGCGCGTGGATCAGGTACAGGCTGTAGGAGAACGACCCCAGGCTGCGCACGGGCCGCGTGTCCAGCAGCCACACGAAACTCCTCGGGCGTCCGGTCGCGACCGCGGCGAGCAGGAACCCGAACGCCGGGCCCAGCGACAGGTCCACCCAGAAGAAGTGCTTGACCGTCCACTCCGGACCAATGATCGCGATGAACAGCGCCACCGGGACCGCCGCGGCGAGCGAGAACCAGTGCCACGGCAGGGCGCGCCACCGGTCGGCGGCGACCACGATGCCTGCGGCGACCGCGCCGAGCGCGAACAGCGCGGCGAACTGCGGCGTGAACCGCATGAGCTCGCCGACCGGCCGGACGATCGGGGCCAGTGCGCCCACGAGCACGACCGTCAGGGTGACCGCGGAGAGCATCACCGATGCGCCCCAACGGCGGATGATCAGCAGCATCAGGGGGAACACGAGGTAGAGCTGCGCCTCGACGGCGATGGACCAGAAGGCCCCGTTAGGGCTGGGCGAGCCGAAGACGTCCTGCAGCAACAGCCCGTGCACCACGATCGACTTGAGCGTGGGCGCGCCCTCACCAGGCTGCGGCACGAGCGTCCAGGCGACGATGCAGCTGTAGAGCAGCGCGGGCCAGTAGGGCGGCAGAATCCGCCAGGCGCGCCGGAAGGCGAACCGCCGCAGGCTGTTGATCCGCCACTCGTTGCGGGCCGGTGAGACGGCCAGGGAAAAGCCGGACAGCACGATGAAGATGACGACCGCGAAGTGCCCGTAGGCCAGCCAGGCGGCCCACCAAGGGCCCACCGGGGCGGGGAATCCGGGGAACGACATCAGCCAGCTGTGGTGCAGCACCACGAAGAGGGCCGCGAGGCCGCGGATTCCGTCGAGCCCGGCCAACCGGCTTCGTGCCGGAGAAGTTTGGTCCGAAGAGGACGACACGTACTTCACATCGTTCCCGCGCCCGCCTGCGTAACGTCGTCCTGGGGAAGATGGGCTGACCGGTGTAACAGGGTTGTGTTTTTTCACGATTTGCGAGACAGATAGGTGCCGAGGCCACAAGGGGAGACATGGACTTCTGGAAGACCGTCCTCGGCCTCGTGCGGAGGAAGTTCATCGGCCCGCCGGTCATCGCGACGGGCCTGCTGGTCGGTGCGCTGGTCTTCTTCCTGCTGCCGACCCACTACCAGTCCAGCGCCTTCATGGTGCTGACGACGCCCGCAGCGGGCGGCACCCAGGACCCGTCCAAGAACACGGGTCTCACCAACCCGCTGTTGCAGTTCAACGACGGACTGCGCACGACGGCCGCCATCCTGATCCAGTCGATGAACACCCCCGAGGCGTTCGCCTCGCTGGGCGTGGTCGAACACGGCCCCACGAAGGTCCTCATCAACGACGGCAGCACCAACCCCGACCTGCTGGGCACCAACGGCCCGTTCGTGTACGTCGAGGGCGACAGCACGTCGTACGAGGAAGCCCGCGGCGTGGTCGTACGCGGCCAGAAGAAGATCCGCGACGAGCTCGTCACGCGCCAGAAGGAGCTCGGCGCCCCCGAGTCGACGTTCATCTCCGTGGTCGACGTCGTGTCCGCGTCCGAGCCCGAGGCGCTGCTGATGGACAAGTTCCAGGCGGCGGCCGTGGCTTTCGTGCTGACCGTGCTGCTCGGGTTCGCCGGCGCCTACGGGTGGGAACGCACCGTGGTGGCGCGGTCGCGGCGCAAGAAGTGGCCGGCCGAGGACGCCGACCACGGCGCCGCCACGCCGCCCGCTCGCCCACGCACCCAGTTCGACCCGCCCACGGTGAAGATCACTCCCGTGGCGTCGAACGGCAACGGCGCGCCCGCGAAGACGAAACCCAAGAACTGACGCGCGAGTCGCCCTTCCAGCCCCCCGAGTCGCCCTGCTCCCAGGAGGCCAACCCGCGGGCGCGAATTGAAGCCCAGGGGCCGAAGTGAGGACTCGCCGGGACTGAACTGAGGACTCGCGGAACTGTCAGGGTGCCTGGCTAGGCTCGATTCGGGGGCTGCTCACGCAGGCCGCGGGCCGCACGGCCCCTCAACTCGGCGGGCCCGGTCGGCTAAGCCGACCGGGCGACCCAGGACGTGTCAGGCGCCGATGCAGTGTTGTTCCGCCGTCAGGCGGACATCCATCGGCGTGCCCGAGTGGCTGGAGATCATCATGGCGATCGCGTCGGAGTGGATGCGGTCACCGAAAGCGACCGCCTCGTCGCGCGACATGGGCACGCGTTCCCAGCTGTTGTGGCAGATCGTGGTGTTCGAAGGCGGCCGCGCCGAAGCGTCGAGCACCTCGTCCACGAAAACGCCGTAGATGATGAACTCGGAGACGTGCAGCCGCCGGTTGAAGGCGTCCATCCAGTGCATGCCGGTGACGTCGGCGATGCGTTCCTGCATCTTGCGCACCACCGAGGGGTCCCAGAAGTTCAGCGGCGACACGTAGTCCGGCAGCGGGGGAGGCGGCGCGTCGGGCAGGCCGAGCAGTTCGCGGGCCACCTGGTGCCACAAAATGTGCCGGTCGAGGCCCTCGTGCACCGCGTTCTCGTCGCGGTACAGGCACAGCCGGCCGTCCGAGCTGAAGTTGCGCAAACCGGTGGGGCGCACCAGGACCACGTCCGAGTCGGCGATCATCACGGCGTCGGCCTCGACCATGGCGGCGGCGGCGATCTTGACCGCCTGCTGCATCACCCAGCCGCGGATCGGGGGCCACGGGCGCATGCGGTTGATCCACACGCCGCCCGGCGCGGGCAGGCGGACGTAACGCCGCGGGACGAGTTGCGGATGAGTCCAGATACGGAGCCTGCGGTTGGCGTACTTCTCGAAGATCGACCGGTGAGCCGCGGGCACGACGACGTGATGGATCGTGTCGTCCGAGGTGTGCTCGAGGACCGAGCGGTGCAGCTCCGCGAAGAGTTCGGCGTCGGGGGCGAAACTCGGCGTGATGACGGCCAGCTCGGTCATGGCCAACGGCCTCCAAGTGAGGTTGGATCGGGGGCTCCTCGCCTGAACCGATATCGGTCTCCGATCGGTGTCCGTTACGTCCGAATCAGCTCCGAATCAGCGGTGACCCTGTTGGCGTAACGACCAACCGTGGCAAATGCGATTCCTTGATTAGTTGACCGCTGACGGAGAGGGACCCGCGTGGACTTCTGGCGGACGGTGCTCGTCGTGTTCCGGCGGTGGTACGTCGTGCTTCCGGCGTTCCTGCTCGCCATCGGCGCCTCCGCGGCCGTGTACGCGTCGGTTCCGGTCGTGTACATCTCCACGTCGGTCCTCGTGCTCACCACACCGCTCACCGGCGCGACCGAGAACGTCGAGAAGCCCAGCCCGGACAAGCTGACCAACCCCTTCCTGAACTTCGACAAGGGACTCAGCACGTCGGCCTCGCTCCTCATCCAGGCGCTCAGCACGCCCGAGATGGCCGCCGAGCTCGGCGCCGCGCCCGGCAGCGGCACGACCTACCAAGTAACCAACGGCTCGAGCAACCCGGAGTTGCTCACCAGTGGTCCGTTCGTGTTCATCGCGGGGGAGAGCGAGGACGCCGGCGCCGCGCGGGACATCGTCAAGCACGTCGCCGACCGCGCCCGCGTCGAGCTGCAGAAGCGCCAGACCGAGCTGAACGCGCCGTCGCCGACCTTCATCACCGTGGGGGACGTCGTCCCGCCCACCACACCCGAGGCGCAGGGCGGCAGCCGCACCCGCGCCGCGGCCGCGGCACTGGGCCTCGGGTGCGTCGCCGCGCTCGCCTCCGCGTTCGGCGCCGAGAGTTTTGCCGCGCACCGGAGGAAGCGCCCCCACCGCAAAACACCGGTGGCGCGCAAGCCCAAGGCCGCCGAACCCATCGGGGTCTAGATGACCACGGACTTCCTGCCGGTCCAGCGGCGCGCCGACGGTGCCACCCTCACCGCGATCCTGGCCGTCGCACTGCTGATCATCCCGGCCCGCCTGGTGTTCCGCGGCATCCCGCTCTCGCTCACGCCGGCCGACCTCGTCAGCCTTGTCATCGCCATGGCGTGGCTGTGCGCGCAGATGACGACGACGCTCGGCATGGCGAAGGGCCGCAGCCCGGTGCGCACGGCGTTGTTCTGCTACGGCGTCGCGCTTTTCGCGACCTACGGCTATGCCGCGTACCGCTATCTGCCGCCCGACGAGCTGAAGCTGATGGACCACGCGGCCGTCCTCGTCGTCGCGACCGTCGGTGTCGGGCTCGGCATCTGCGATGGCGTGCGCACCCGTGACCGCCTGGACTTCGTGCTGAAGACGATCGTCGTGTGCGGCGCCGTGGTCGCCGTCGTCGGCGCGTTCCAGTTCATTTTCTCCGTCGACCTGACCCAGTACCTCGCCCTTCCGGGCCTGCGCTACACGGCCTCCGACGGCTTCATCACCGAACGTTCGGCTATGCGCCGCGTCGCGGGCACCACCGGCCACCCCATCGAGTTCGGCGTGCTGTGCTCGATGGTCCTGCCGATCGCCGCCCACTACGGCCTGCAGGCGAAGCTGCGGAACGAACCCGCCGCGCGGTGGTGGATCTGCACGGGCCTGATCGCGATGGGCCTGATGTTCTCGGTGTCCCGCTCGGCCGTGCTGGGACTGCTCGGCGTCGGCATCGTGCTGTTCCTCGGCTGGCCGGCCCGCCGCCGCCTGCAGGTGCTCGGCATCGGCGTCGTGTTCCTGGCCGTCGTCAAGGTCACCGTGCCCGGCCTGCTCGGCACGTTCTACAACCTCTTCGCCAACGCCGGGCGCGACGACAGCGTCAAGTACCGCACCCACGACTACGCCACGGCGGCCGCGGAGGTCAGCAAGAACCTGTGGTTCGGCCGCGGCATCGGCACCTGGTACGCGCCCAAGCACCAGGTGTTCGACAACCAGTACATCCTCACGATGGTCGAGGCCGGCCTCATCGGCACCATCGCCTTCGCCGTCCTGATCCTCACCGGGTTCTACTGCGCGCTGCGGGCCCGCTACCTGAGCGCCGACCAGTCCACCCAGAACCTCGGGCTCACGCTGGCCGCCACACTGGTGGTGCCGCTGATCGGGTCGGCCACGTTCGACCTGATGTCGTTCCACACCGTCACGGGCCTGATGTTCATGCTGATCGGGTGCATCGGCGCACTGCTGCGGATCACCATATCCACATTGGACACCCGCGTCCGATGACCGATGTGGTCGGGCGGATCGAGTCCGCATTGGACGACCACCGCGGTCCGGTGGCGCTCGTCGGCCCGTGGGGGAGCGGCAAGTCCACGGAGCTGCGCCGGTGGCTGCAGAAGGACGACGGCGACGCCATCGCCGTGCTGATCGAGGTCGAGGTGCGATACGAGCCGCTGGCTTTCCTGAGCGGGTTGTACGCGCTGCTGGCCGACGCCGCCGCCGGGCGGGTGAAGAAGATCCCCGCGCTGCCGGACACGCGCTCGCTGACGCGGGTGACCCACGACCTGTACAAGCTCATCCTGCGCGTGGGCCGGACGACGGCGATCAGGATCGCGGTCGACGACGTCACGCGCATCGCGCCGGAAGAGCACGTCGTGCGGTTCCTGAACGACGTGCTGCCCGTGCTGAGCGCACCGGGCTGCCGAGCGGTGCTGGCGATCGGGACCGAGGTCACGCGACGGCCGGACGTGCGGGCCGCGCTCGCGGGCCGGGTGCGGCCCGTCGAGCTCGCGGAGCCCACCCTGGCGGAGACGTCGCGCCTGGTGCACAACGTGATCGTTGGCGTGCCGGAGCAGCAGATCGCGATCCTGTACGCGATCACGGGCGGCGTGCCCAGGGCCATGATGCGCGCGCTGCGTGATCTCGACGTGCCTCTCGAGCGGCGCGTGCGGGAGGCACTCCTCGGTGTCGACAGCCCGTTGGTGGTGGCGTTCGAGCGAACCGTGCTCGAGGCGGCGAGCCGGGAGTGGGACAACGACCTGGCGCACGCGTTCGACCGGTTGGCCGGCGCGCGCCGCACGCTGGAGAGCGACCCGAGCCGCGCCGCGGGAGACATCGCCGCCTTCCGCGCCGCCTGGGGACTGTGGCCGCTCGACCTGCCGGAGGGGTCCCCGGTGACTCGGCCGGAGCCCGTTGCCGTTGTGGAGCCACCGGTCGCCGAACGGCGGCACCCCGTCGTCGAGCTGCTGGAGCGCGAACGGTTGCCGCAGCTGATCGGGGAGGCGCTGGACACCGCGGAGGCCAAGCGCGCGATCAGGCGGGCCGAGCTTGACCGCTCGGTCCTGGCCGCCGAGCTCGCCGCCTCCGCGCTGGTGCGCGAGAACGTGAAACGCGAGTCCGAGCGCCTGCACACCGCCCTGCTCGCGTTGCCGGACAGCCGGCCCCGCCGCAGGCGCTGGTGGCAGCGGCTGGACCGCAGGCTGTTCAACATGGGAATCTCCGCGAGCACCCTCCTCGCGGGCAATCTCGTGGGCGGCGCGGTGGCCCTGCTGGCCGAGGGCCTCGTGGAGCTGCTCGACCGCCTGACACCACCCGACGTCGACAGCGAGCTCGACGGCCTCACCTTCGAGTGGGAACGTGCCGTGCTCGCCGACGGCGTGATGCCCGCGATGCGCGCGGCGATCAACCTCAGGCTGGAGCCGCTGGAGTGGCTGAGCCTCGTCGTCACGGACACCCCGGGCCTCGTCCACGCGCAGGACGACAAGTACACAGTGGACACCGAGTCGCTGCTTCGGTTCGCCGAGGCGGAGAAACGGGTTCGCGAGGGCGCGATCGGGCTCGCCGGGCCGCGTGGATCCGGCAAGAGCGCACTGCTGTTGCGGCATACGCGCGACGCTCCGAACCGGATCGCGTGCCTGGTGTCCGCACCGGTGCGGTACGAGCCGAGGGACTTCGTGCTGCACCTGTACGGCGAACTGTGCCTGGAGGTCATCCGGGTGCTCGGCGGGCAGGGCGCGAGGGACCACCCGGACTGGCCGGGGCTGGTCGCCCGCCGCGCCAGGAACCTTCGCCTCGCCCAGCTGTGCTGGGTCCTGCTCGTCACGGCGGCGGTGCTCGGCGTGGCCTACGTCGGGGTGGGCGTCGCGCTCGGGTTCTCCGGTCCGATGACCGCGCTGAGGAACCTGATCGGAACGTGGTGGTTCCTGCCCGGTCTCGCCCTGGCGGTGGCCGGCGCCGCCAATATCGGCCTGTGGGTGCTGCGGTGGACCGGCTGGACCGTGCCGTGGCAGCGGGTCGGGGCGGCGTTGGGGGCGTTCGGTGAACGGTTGAAGTGGCCGCGGCCCAAGACCGACGAAGAGCTGCTAGTACGGCTGGCCGAGCAGGATCTGAAGCAGATCCGCTTCCTGCAGACGCACACGACGGGATGGTCCGGGAAGCTGACGGTCCCGGTGAAGGCCGACCTGACGGTCACCCGATCGACCCAGCTCGCCCAGCGGCCACTGACGCATCCCGAGCTCGTCGACCGGCTGCGCCGGTTCCTGGACCGGGTCGTGGCGACGCTGCAACCCAAAGACGACCGGCCCGCCGTGGTGATCGCGATCGACGAGCTCGACAAGGTCGAGGCCGCCGAGGACGCGCACCGGTTCGTCAACGAGATCAAGGGCGTCTTCGGCGTGCCCGGCTGCCAGTTCCTGGTGTCGGTGTCCGAGGAGGCGCTGACGGTGTTCGAACGCCGGGGCCTCGCCCTGCGCGACGCCTTCGACAGCGCGTTCGACGAGATCGTCCGGGTCGGATACCTGAGCCTGCGCGACGCGCACGAGCTGCTGCAGGTCCGCGTGATCGGCATGTCGGAGCCGTTCCGGTACCTGTGCCACGCCCTGTCGGGTGGACTGCCGCGCGAGCTGATCCGGGTGGCGCGCACCATGGCCGCGCTCGCCGGGCCGGACGTCATGCCGTCGCTCGGCGAGGTGGC
The DNA here is from genome assembly GCF_030269605.1 of Lentzea sp. NBRC 105346. GTDB lineage: Bacteria > Actinomycetota > Actinomycetes > Mycobacteriales > Pseudonocardiaceae > Lentzea. Next base: position 198,916 of record NZ_BSTQ01000002.1, on the reverse strand, counting down.
CGAGCGGATCGTCGTCGACGAGCTGCGGCGCCGGGCCACGTCCATCCAGGAGGTCGCCGCGCAGCTCGGGACCGGTCCCGACGTCGCCGAGTTCGTCCGCACGATCCACGCCTGCGTGGCCAACCCGACGCCGGTCATGTTGCTGCGCAACGCACCCGCCGCGCAGGAGGGCGACACACCGCTGGCGCGGCTGCGGCTGGAGTCACGCGTCTACCTGCGGTACGTGGCGACCTTGCTGCAGGTGTTCGACAACCGGCTGGACCGGCCGAGGCTCAAGGTGGCCGGCGCGGTGCCGGACGACCCCGGCTCGTTCGACTCACTGACCACCGTGCCGCAACGGCTCGCCGCGCACCCGATGCTCGCGGCCGTCACGCTCGACGAGTTCCGCCGGGCCTGGCGGCTCGACGAGGACACCGGCCCGCCGGAGTTCAAGCTCGACGCCTCCGAACGACTGCTCGCCGAACGCGTCCGCGAGCTGCCCGAGCACCTGCGGCCGTTGTGCCACTGCCTGTCCGGCGGCACCCCGCACGCGCTGATCCGCTTGGGGCGCAAGGCGAAGGAGCTCGACGAGGGCCAGGTGGTCCGGCGACTGGTCCACGACGAGCTGCGCGACCGGACCGCGCACATCCGTGAGGCGGTGCTGAAGCTGGGCCTCGGTCCGGATGTCGCCGCTTTGAAGGCTGCACTCGACGCGTCGGACGCCTCCGGGCTCGCCGCCGGTGACGGCACCAAGCTGGGCAGGCTGCGCGAGGAGTTCCGGGCGCACGCACGGTTCGCGGAGACGGTGCTGTGCGTGTTCGAGGCCGATCTGGAGTGCGACTTCGACCTGCTCGCCACGGTGCCGCACCTGCTGGCGACCGACGTGGCGCGGGCCGTGGCCACGCTCGATCAGGTGCGCGCGGCCTGGTAGCGCAGCAGCACGACCTCACCCAGCTGCCGAACCTCGACCAGCTTCAGTGTCGCGTTCGGACCGTCGGTGACGAACCGGGGCGCCTTCGAGTCGCCCACGAACATCGGCGCCACCACGAGGTGCAGTTCGTCCACCAGGCCCAGGGTGAGCAGCTGGGTGTGCATGGTCGTCCCGCCCTCGACCATCAACCGCCGCACCCCACGCGACGACAGATCCGCCAGCACCGCGGGCAGATCCGCGGCGCCGACGACGGTCGCGCACGCGCCCAGGTCGTCCGAAACGGACGGAACCAGGGCGGGTGGCGTGTAGACGAGTTTCAAGCCCGAACCCAGGGCGAAGAAGTTGGCGGACGGCGAAAGGCCACCGGAGGACGTCACGGTGACCTTGACGGGATTCTCGGGAAGTCCGCGCGCCACGCGATCAGCACGAAGAGCGGCCGAACGGACCAGGAGCCGCGGGTTGTCGCGGCGGATGGTGTTGGCGCCGACCAGGATCGCGTCGCACGACGCCCGGACCGCGTCGACACGCTCCCAGTCCTCGTCGTTGGACAGGACCAGGAGCGTGTCGGAGGCGTCGTCGATGTAGCCGTCGAGCGACATCGCACAACTGAGCAGCACGTACGGGCGATCACTCATGAGGCGCGCCATGTTCGAGGTAGAGGGTCGCGCCCGCCTGCCGTGCCCGCATCGCGGCCACGACGCGGCGTGCGAGTCGGGGAATCAGGCGATCTGCGGCGGCGTCCACGGTCACGAACTCGTAAGACGCGATCTCGTCGCCGGGGAGCCGGATCGCCGCGAGCTCCTCGGTGCCGAGGAGCCCGCCGTCGAACACGAACAGGATCTTGTCGCCATCTCGGTCGTTGGGAGCCCAGTCAACGGCCAGCAGCCTGCCCGGCTTCATGACCAGTCCGAGCTCCTCCTCGACTTCTCGCGCACAAGCCTCGCTCGGGGTTTCGCCGGGTTCGATGTACCCACCCGGAATCTCCCAGTGGTCCTTGTAGGTCGGTTCCAGCAGCAGGATTCGGTTCTGCTCGTCGACGAACAGCGCTCCGGACGCGGAAACCGCCCGGCTGGAGCTTGATGCGTGGTCAGCCGCCATGCGGCCACCCAACCAGACTCAGATCAGCGCTCGCACGCGGGTCGCGAACGCGGCCAGTTCGCTGCTCGGGCGACCGCGTTCAGTACGAACCAGGCTCCGGACCAACCGCCCGGTGAGAAAGTGCACCCGAACCTGTTCCGGTGCGAGTTGTTCTGCTTCGAGCAGCGTCCCGATCGCATCGCTCCTGAGGTTTCGCTGACACTGCGCGGGAAGTTCAAACAGCGAGACGATCCGTTGCGACACAGGGAAAAGCTCACCCAGGCCGCACGGACCTGGGTGAGCTATCGCCTGAACTAGTCGTGCCTTTGGGGCGCGGGGATCGGCTCGCCGGTGTCGTTCCAGACGTTGCCGCTGTTCTGCGCGACCTGCGTCTGGGTGCTCAGCAGGATCGGGCACTTGAAGACCGAGTTCCGGCCGAACCTGTTGTTCACGATGACGATGCCGGTCAACGGGCCGGGCAGCACGTTGTGGTTGAAGTTGAGGATGCAGCCGCCGCCGTCGAGCAGGTTGTTCTCCACGCGCGTGTTGGCCGCGGAGGACTGCAGCGCCGCGTTGGCGTTCTTCGTCGTGGACATGTCGATCGTGTTGTGCCGCAGCGTCACGTTCGACTCGCCGCCGAACGACTGGACGCCATCGTTGTGCGTCTCGCCGCCACCCTGGTTCGGGTCGGAGGCGAACCACGACATGTCGTGGATGTAGGAGTCCTGGATCAGCGTGTTGCTGTTGGCCTTCACGCCGTCCACCGCGCCGTGGATGTTGCTGCGGAAGATACTGGTGTTCTTGGTCCACAGCCCGTCGATCGTCGCCGCGGGGTTCGACGGCACGAACTCCGAGTTCTCGATGACGGTGCCCGAGCCGCGCTCGGTGTCCAGCAGCGCGTTGTTCCCGCGGGCGACGCCGCCGCGGAAGATGCTGTTGCGGAACGTGACGTTGCGGGCCGTCACGCGGACGAAGCCGCGGAACTCCTGGCCGGTGATGACCTGGTTGTCCACGTCGAACGTCTTGTCGCCGTTGACCACCTCGAGCCTGGTGCCCGCGGGGACACCGGTGTTGGTGGCGTTCGGGAAGCCGGTCATCGGCGGCGGGGCCGTCGACGTAGGCGGCTTCACGGTCGATGACGCCGTGGTCGTGGTGGGAGCGACGGAAGACGACGACGGCGCGGGGGACGAGGACGTCGTCGTTTCCGTGGTCAAACTCGTGCTGGGTGCGGCGGACGGGCCGCCGATCACCTGCTGGGGGCCGCAGGCGGTCAGCGCGGCCAGGCCCGCCACGGCCAGCACGCCGTTGCGAATGCGAATGTTCGCCACTGTGTCTGTCCTACTAACGGGGAGTCGGGGACTACTTGCAGTTCAGGGGGCCGACGGTCGACGTCACGTTGTAGTTGGCGTCGATGTTCACGAGCGTGTTGCCGGACCAGTTGATCTCGGCGCAGTCGGCCTCGACCGGTCCGTAGATCCAGGACTTGTCGACCAGGCGGTTGTTCTGCACGACCTGCGTGCCGGAGGCGTTCTTCAGCTGGATGCTGTAGGTGCCGCCCATGACCAGGTTGTTGGTGACCGAGACGTCCCTGGTCCCGCTGTCGACGATGAAGATCGGCGCGGTGACGGACGTGGCCGAGCGCTGGTCGATCGTCGTGTGGTTGAGCACCAGGCCGGTGCCCATCATGTACGTCTGGATGCCGTCGGAGTGGTCTCCGGGGTTCGAGCAGAGCTTGACGTACGACTCGTCGATCTTGATGTTGTTGCCGGACGCGCGGAAGCCGTCGCCGTGGCCGCGGACGTGCACGCGGGTCGCGGTGAACTCGGACTCGCCCACACCGGGCGCCGTCAGGCAGCCGCTGGCCGGGCCGACCGTCGAGTCGGAGATGGTGAACGAGTAGTGGTTCGGGCCGTACTCGTTGATCACGCTGCCGTCGATCTGGCTGTTGCGCACGATCACGTTGTTCGCGGTGATGAGCAGGTCACCGGTGATGTGCTTGCCCTCGATGACGGCGCCTGCCTGCGTGACGCGGTACGCGCCACCGGAGTTCAGCGCCACCTGCGTGAGCGCGGTGCCCGCGGGGACACCGGTGCAGGCGGGCGTCGGGTACGCCGCGCACTTGCCGCCACTGGTCGGCGGCTGGGCCACCGGCTTCGCGGTGGTCGTGGTCGTGGCCGGTCTGCTGCTCGAGGACGTTGCGCTCGAGGAGCTGGGAGCCGTCGTGGTCGTCGTCGCGGCCGACGAGGAAACCGACGAGCTCTCTGTTGGTTGAACAGGTGCGGCACTACCCTTGTCGCACGCTGCCAGGGACACTGCCGCGACTCCTGCAAGGGCCGCGGACAGGAGGACCCGTCGCATCAGCTGTTACTCCATCGTTTTCAGATAGATGTCATTTCGACACCCCCCGGCGGACCCGCGGAACGATAACGATGGGATTTCAAGAACACAACCACCCTCAGCGGCCGAGCCGCGCGCACAACTCGGCCCAGCTGCCGGCGGACTGATCTCTGGAGCTGATCGCTCCAACCGGTAGTGGCCATTGAATGCCCAGGTCAGGGTCGTCATAGCGGACCGCCAGGTCCTCGGCGGGATCATGTTCCCGATCTATGCGGTAACACACGTCGGCAACTTTCGTGAGGGCCTGGAATCCGTGCAGGAAGCCTGGTGGGACGTACAGGGTCACGAAAGTTTCGTCGTCCAGAACAACGCTCAGATTGTCACCGAAAGTAGGCGACTCCGCACGCGCGTCGACAATCACGTCCCGTACGGCGCCGTGTGCGCAGCGCACCAATTTAGCCTCGCCCCGGCCGCCCCGGCCGTGCATTCCGCGGATGGTGCCCTGCCATGATCGTGATTGGCTGTCTTGAATGAAAGACGCGATCAAGCCATAGTCGGCCGCTATAGCCGCATCAAATGTCCGGGTGAACAGACCCCGGCTGTCGCGGTGCGGTTCCGGCACGAACAGCAGGACGCCGTCCAGCTTCGTCGTCTCGACCCTCATCTGCTGCTTCCGTCCCGTCCCCAGCCCGAGCGGCCGTTCAGCGCCCGCACCCGCGTGAGCGCGACGACCGTCAAATAAACCAACGCGTCAATCGGTGACACCGTGCGATCAAGGACCAGCCCGCGCAGCGAGCCGAGCCGCAGCCCGCCTTCCGGGGCGGGGCGGCCGAGATTTGACAGTTCACGGTTTCCCCGGCGGACCCGCGCGCGACGCCGCAGTTCGGCGCGCAACGTCCGGGCCGGCCGCACGACCGACGTCGCCTCGCGCACCACGACCCGTTCCTCGGCGGTGAACGCCCGGTGCACCCACCCGTCGTCGGAGATGACGTCGGGCAGCGGGAACACCCGCGCGTGTCCTTCGGCGGTCAGCGCGTAGACACCGACCCCGGCCAGCGCGCGGGTCGGCGCGAGCAACGCGTCGTGCACGCGATGCACCCGCCGCGCCGCCCAGCCGACCCCGGAAAGCTCCCACGACGGCACCGGCGCCGCCGCGAGGATCCCCGGCCGCGCCAGCGCGGCGGCCAGCGCGCGGACCGACGAAGCGGACACCTCGACGTCGGCGTCCATATATATGCGGGGGAACGTCGTGCAGGACTCGTCGCCGAGCCGGATCGCGTGCGCCTTGCCGGGCGTGGGGGTCTCGATCACGCGCACGCCCGCCTCACGCGCGATGGCGGCGGTCCCGTCGGTGCACGCGTTGGCGATCACGACGACGTCGAGGCCGGGATCCCGCAACGAGGCGAGGCAGCGCCCGAGCACTGCCTCCTCGTTGTGGGCGGGGACCACGACGCTCGCGATCACGGCGTGATCTCGTAGACGTGGGTGATGCCGAACGGGCCCTCGCCGCGGCTGCGCCACGACTGCCGGTACGTGCCGACGAGCCGGAACCGGCCGGTCGACTCCAGGAACGGCGCCTCGGCGGGGTTGTAGTAGATGACGCGCACCAGCCGCGGCGCGGCGTCGACCGACTCGAGCAGCCGCTTGATCACCGACTCGAACACGCTGCCGCGGAACGGGTTGTTGAAGAACACGACGGAGACGTCGTCGGGGATGTCGTAGTCGAGCACGTCCGAGCAGACCAGCTCCACGTCACCACACCGCCGCCGCACGGTGGTCTTGATGAGGTTCTCGCGGGAGATCTGGTGCAGCTCGGCGGAGAGCTCCACGCCGATGACCCGTTTGAACGGCAGCCGCGTCGCCTCCAGCACCATGCGGCCCATGCCCGCGCCGAAGTCGATGAACACGTCGTCCGGCCCGACCTCGCCGCGCTTGAGCGTCTTGCGCAGTGTCGTCCAGTTCGCCGGCACGTAGTAGACGCGTTCGTTGCCGGCGAGCCCGAACCGCTCCAGCTTGACGAGCTCGGCGGTCCGGACGCCGTAGCGGCGTTCGAACAGCAGCTGACCGACCAGCCGGCGGGCGGACCCCAGCACGCTCATGATCTGATCGCCGCCTCGTACGCCGCGATCAGCGCCTTGCGGGAGTTCTCCCACGACAGCGGCCCGCGCACGCGTTCCTGCCCGAGCCGGCCCATCCGGGTCCGCTCGGCCGGGTCGTCGAGCAGCCCGGCGATGAGCTTCGCGAACTCCGAGGTGTCGTTCGGCCGCGCGTAGAGCGCCGCCTCGCCCGCGGAGACCTTCGCCTCGACGAGGTCGAAGGAGACGATCGGTTTGGCCATCGCCATGTACTCCATGATCTTGTTCATGGTCGACACGTCGTTGAGCGGGTTCAGCGGGTCGGGCGCCAGGCAGACGTCCGCGCTCGACAGCACGGTCAGCAGTTCCTCGTCCGGGATGCGGCCGGTGAACGTGACGAGGTCGCTCAGGTCCAGCTGCCGCGACAGCTCGACCATCTCGTCGAAGGTGTCGCCGCCGCCGACGAACACCGCGTGCCAGTCGGTGCGGTCCAGTTCGTCGCGCAGCGCGGCGATCGCCCGCAGCGCGTAGTCCACGCCGTCCTGCGGGCCCATCACCCCGAGGTAGCACAGCAGGTGTTGCTTGCCGTGCTTCAACGCGGGATCCGGCGGCACCTCGCGGAACCGTTCGACGGCGGGCGCGCTGCGGACCACGAACACGTCCTCGGGCCGTTTGCCACCACGCGTCAACGCGACCTGGCGGTAGCTCTCGTTCGTCGAGATCACGATGTCCGCGGCCTGGTAGGTGGACTTCTCCAACCGGCACACGGCCCGGTAGAGCAGGTCACGGCCGCGGTTGAACCGCGACTCGTACAGCTCCGGGCACAGGTCGTGCTGGTCGAAGATGAACTTGGTCCCCTTGCGGCGCACCAGCTTCGCGACCAGGTACAGCAGGTCCGGCGGGTTGCACGCGTGGATCACGTCGACCTTGCCGACGCGCCGCGCGAGGCGGTACGTGTGCCACAACGCGAGGCCGTACTCCTTCACGTACCCCTTCGGGCCACCCGTGGCCGCGGTGAGGGGATAGCGGTGGATGTGCACACCGTCGATCTCGGCGTACGGCTCGGTGTCGCGCTTCGTCCCCTGTGGACAGATGACGTGCACCTCCCACCCGGCGTCGCGCAGCGCCTTGCTCTCCTGCCACACCCGGCGGTCGAACGGAACGGACAGGTTCTCGACGAGGATGAGTGCTCTACCAGCCAAGGCCCACGTATCCCTGCTCGTGCCGGCGCTCCGTGGCGTCGGGCATGCGGACGAGGTCGACGATCGTGCGGTCGGTTCCTTGCAACGCCTGAAGAACGGTCGGGTCCTTGGTGCCGACCACACAGACTTCGGAGTGCGAGAGCACGTCCTCGACGGAGTCGCTGAGCAGGTCACCCAGGTGCGGCAGCCGCGCCTCGATGTACTCGCGGTTCGCGCCCATGATGCGCGACAGGCACACGTTCGCGTCGTAGATCCGCAGGTCGAAACCCTTGCCGTGCAGGCGTTCCGCTAGCTCCACGAGCGGCGACTCGCGCAGGTCGTCGGTGCCCGGCTTGAACGACAGTCCGAACAGGCCGATCCGGCGCTTGCCCGTCTGCGCGATCAGCTCGAACGCCCGCTTGAGGTGTTCCTCGTTGGACGGCAGCACATGCGACAGCAGCGGCACGGACACGTCCGCGCGCCGCGCCGCGTACACCAGGCCGCGCAGGTCCTTGGGCAGGCACGAGCCGCCGAACGCGAAGCCCGGCTTGAGATAGGCGGGGGAGATGTTCAGCTTGGTGTCGGCGAGGAAGACGTCGATCACGTCGTGCGAGTCCAGGCCGAGCGCGTGGCAGATCGAGCCGAGCTCGTTGGCGAACGCGATCTTCAGGCCGTGGAAGGAGTTGTCCGCGTACTTGGTCATCTCGGCGACCGGGATGCCGACCCGGAACACCTCGCCGGGCAGACCCTCGTAGAGCTCGGCCACCACGTCGCCGGACGCCGGGTCGTACTCGCCGATCACGGTCTTGGGCGGGTCGAAGAAGTCCCGGACACTGGTGCCCTCGCGCAGGAACTCCGGGTTCACCGCGACGCCGAAGTCGATGCCCGCGGTGCGGCCGGATGACTTCTCCAGGATCGGCACCAGCAGGTCCAGGCACGTGCCGGGCAGCATGGTCGAGCGGAACACGACGGTGTGTCTTCGTGGATGTTGCGCGAGCGCCTCGCCGATCTGCTCGGCGACCCGCTCCAGGAACGCCGTCGACAGGCTGCCGTTCGGCGCGGACGGCGTGCCCACGCACACCAGGGACACGTCGCTGTCCAGGATCGCGTCCGTGACGTCCGTGGTGGCGCGCAACGCCCCCGACCGCACGACCTCCTCGGTCAGCTCGCCGATGCGCTCCTCGACGACGGGCGCTCGGCCGCTCCGGACGAGTTCGACCTTCAGCGGGTTGACGTCGACGCCGACGACCTGATGTCCCCGCGCCGCCAGGCAGGCGGCCGACACGCAGCCGACGTAGCCGAGCCCGAACACGCTGATCTTCATCGAACCTCCAGGAGGGTCACTCGTTCGTCGGCCGGCGTGCGGCATTCGTTACCGGAACTTTCGGACAATCCCGCGCAGCGCCGGCGCCAGCGGGGACGACTTGACCTTGGCGAGCGCGGACTCCCGCGTCCGGCGCAACCGCAGGAGCGCCGAACTGCGAGTCACCATTCCTTGACACACGGTGGTTTCACCCGTCTTGGCGCGCCGCTTGTACTCGTCGTCGCCGCGGCCGAGGTCGATGCGCGTGAACCCCATGTCGCCCGACGCCAGCACCAGCTCGCGCAGCAGCATCCAGCCCGGCGCATAGCTGGAGAACTCCGGGTCGTACACGGGAAACCACCAGTGCAGCACCTTCCCCGAGCGCAGCCCGAAATGTGCCGCGACCAACCGGTCGCCGGCGTGCAAAGTGGACAGCACTCCGCCGAACGACCCCTTGCGCGTGTGCAGCAACCGGGTGAGCAGCTCGCGCCGTCCGGGCGCGGCGAAGTAGTCCACGGCACCGGTCACCGCGTACTGCGCCCGCTTCAGCCCGATGACGCGCGCGAGGTCGTCCCCGGACAGCGACTCCGCGACGAACCGGATGGGTCCGATCTCCCGTTCCGCCTTGGCCGTGCGGCGGCGGGCCTGGCCCATGTTCTCCTTGCCGCTCTTGGACGCGCGGCCGAGGTAGCCCTCCAGGCCGCCGGTGACGTCGAGGAACGGCGAGGCGCGCCGGGACGTGACGAACGGCGCGAACTCCGGCAGATCGAGCAGATGGTCGAACTCGAAGCTCCGGATGCCACCGGTGAGCAGATCCGTTGGGAGGAAAGGACTTCCGATCGGGGCCTGGAAGTCGGCGCCGGGCCAGCCGACCGGGCGCAGCACGCGGCCCGTGCGGTGGACGGGGAAGAAGGCGGTGCCGTTGGTGACGACCTCGACGGGTGTCCCGGAGTCGTGCACGGCGGCGGCGAAGGCCGGGTGGAAGTACGGGCTGTCGAGTGCGGAGTCGTTGTCCCGCAACGAGTGCCACGTGTCGAGCTGTTCGGAGGTGAGTTCGTTGAAGGGAATTCTCATGCGAAGAGCTCCGCTCTTCGTCTGGAGCTCGTGAGCGCCCGGACGGAGGCCTTCGACGTGGCGCGCCCGGTGAGCGCCCGCACGGCCTCGCCGAGCGTCACGGCCGCGTAGTAGGCGGCGCCGGCGATCGCGCCCCGGCGCATGCGGAACAGCCGGACCTTGTTGACGATCAGCATGGCCGCGAGCCTCGGGTTCACTCCCGAGTCGCCCCCGATGTGCTCGAACTCCGACCGCGGCTCGTACCACAGCGACCACCCGTGATCGGCCGCGCGCAGCGTGTACTCGGTCTCCTCGCTGTACAGGAAGAACGACTCGTCCCACTGCCCGACCTCACGGATCAGGTCGGTGGAGATGAGCATCGCGGCGCCGGTCGCCCACGCGAACGCGCCGGGAACCTCGTACTCGCGCGGGTTCGTGACCAGCTCGCCCAGTTTCCCGACGCGCCCGGCGACGTCGCCGCCGATGACGGCCTCGATGGCCGCGCGCCACACCGTGGGCATGCGCCGCAGCGACGGCTGCAACGAGCCGTCGTCGTTCAGCAGCAACGGGACGGTGATGCCCCGGCGGTCCTCCAGCGCGTTCGCCAGCAGCAGCAACGATCCCGGCCGCAGCCGGCAGTCGGGGTTGAGCACCAGCACGGCGTCGAGCTCGGCGAGGTCCAGGGTGGCGATGCCCGCGTTGATGGCGGCCGCGTAGCCGGCGTTGCGTCCCAGTTGGACCGTGCGCACCGGCAATGCTTCGGCCGACAGCGCGATCTCCAGCGTCTCGTCGGCGGAGTCGTTGTCGGCCACCACGACGGACCGCAGGTGCGTGCCCTTGGCGCCGTCCGCAAGGGACAGCAGGCAGCCGCCCAGCACGGCCGCGCTGTTGTAGGTGACGATCACGACGGCGGTCCGCGGGGTACCGGGCATCATGTCTGCGACATCGTGCGCAGCCGTGAAGTCGTTACCCGCGAAGGCGTTTCACCACTCGCGCGGCGAGCCTCCGAGCACGCAACTTGGGCGAATCGGACCCGTCGAGCACCTGGTGGATCCAGTCCGGCCCGAGGTCGTGGTGGAGGCTGTTGCGGGCCTGCAGCCACGAGTCCGGGTTCGCGCGGCCGCCGTCGCTGGTGTAGACGCGCGTGACCTCCGCCTTGCGCAACCTGCTGAGCACGTGCCGGTCGTAGGAGCCGAACGGGATCGCGACCGTGGTGATCGGCTGACCGCTCACGTCCTCCAGCACGCGGGGCGAGTCGCCCATCTCCTCGGCGGCCTGCCGTTCGTCGATCCGCCGCCAGTCGCGATGCGCCCAGCCGTGCGACCCGATCCGCATGCCCGCGGCGACGAGCTCCTTGACGTCCTGGCGCGTGAGGCGGCCCGGTTCACCGAGTTTCCCGGCCAGCACGAAGAACTCGGCGGACAGTCCCCGTTCCAGCAGGCGCGGCAACCCGATCTCGATGTCGGAGGCGTTGCCGTCGTCGAACGTGATCCGCACGTCCGGACGGCCGACAACGGCGTCGAGCACCTGCTCGAACTGTTCGACGGTCACCCAGGTGCGGTCCTCTCCGGGTTCGAGCGCGCGCGACGTCGGCCCTACGCCGTGGACGGTGAGGTTGACGACTCTGGGTGCCATGCCCTCGGTATCGGTTCCCGAATGCTTGGGGTTACAGGGTGTTCGCGTAGTAGTACAGGGTGCGCCGCAGCCCTTCCTCCAGGTCGACCTGCGGTTTCCAGCCGATCGTGTCCGCGGTGGGCCCGATGCGCATGACCTGCGCGCTGTCCAGCGGCCGCGCCGCGACCGCGCCGAACTGCGGCGTGATGTCGCTGCCCGCCACCCGGATCAGCAGCTCGACGGTGTCGCGGATGGAGACCTGCTCGCCGGAACCGACGTCGAGCACCGCGCCCGCCGCGCGGTCGGAGCACATCGCGGCGACGAACGCCTCGACGACGTCCTCGACGTAGATCCAGTCGATCAGCCGCGTGCCGTTCGTCAGCCGCGGTTCCTCCTTGCGGAGCAACGACAACGTGACGTACGGCAGCAGTTTCCCCGTGTCCTTCTGGCCCGGCCCGTAGACCATCGCGAGCCGCAGGACGGTGACCGGGACCTGGTAGAGCGCGTGGAACATGCGCGCGTAGTTCGTGGCCGCCGACTTCGCCGCCGCGTAGGGCGATGACGGGACCTCGCCGTGCTGTGGCTCCTCCACGCTGCCCGCGAGGATCACGCGCGTCCCGCGGTCGGCGCACACGGTCAGCAGGTTGATGACGCTGAGCAGGTTGGCGTCGAGGACCGGGCGCACCTGGTGCACGTCGCGTACCCCGGTCACCTCGCTGGCGAGGTGCAGCACCGCCTCGGGCTGGACCCGCTCGACCAGCTCGCGCACCGCGACGGCGTCGGTGAGGTCGGCGGCGTGCCACCGCTCCCCGTGCTCCGGCACCTGGTCATGCCTGCTGACGGCGTGCACCTCGACGTCCTTCAACCGCCGGATGAGGTGCGCGCCGATGAAACCGCTTCCGCCCGTCACGAGCACTCGCATGCCCCGTTAGTCGACGAACACCCCCCACCCGTTAGTCAATCCCGTCGAACATGTCGGTTTCCCGCTCGGCGGTCGGGGGTGCCGTGAAGGGCACCCTCAGGGCGTCTGGTGCCGTGAGGGTGCCCTTCACGGCACTGGTCGGGTGGGTGAGGATGTAGTCCTCGATGCCGAAGGCCTCGGCGAACTCGGCGGGTGGGAGTTTGCCGGCCAGCGAGGACGCGATCTGGCTCGCGTGGGCGTGCAGCGCGGCCCGCTTGCGGTCCACGACGTGCCGGGCGTCGATCGTCGTCGTGATGCGGCGGTCCACCTCGTCGAGGCCGGCGGGCACCTCGCGGTGGATCCCGACCGAGGCGGCGATCCGGACGATGCGTTCCCAGTACGCCCGGCCGTGCGCCTTCAGGTACAGCTTCGGCACCGGCGCCCGCTCGCAGGCGGCCTGGGCGACCCGCGCGGCGTGCAGGTGGTCGCGGTGCTGCGCGGGGTTCTCGTAGTCGTAGGTGACGACGACCTGCGGTTCGTAGTGCTCGATCAGCGCGGCGACGCGGTCGGCGGCCTCGGCGACCGGCACGTCGACGAACGCGCCGACCGGCTTCTCCCAGGCCGCGATGCCCGAGTCGTGGTAGCCCAGCAGTTCCACGTCAGTGACCCCGAGGTGCCGGCACGCCGCCTGCAGCTCACCGAGCCGGTGCCGCGCGACGGCCGCGGGGGAGTGACCGGGCGTGAACGGCTTCGCGCCATCCGGTGCGTCGCCGAGCTCGCCGTTCGTGCAGGTCACGAGCACGACGCGCACTCCGAGCGAGGCGTAGTGGGCGAGGATTCCGCCGGTCGACGTGGACTCGTCGTCGGGATGGGCGTGCACGGCCAGCAGCGTTCGGGTCATGGTGTCCAGTACAGTGGATGGTTGATGGACGGGCTTCTGGGGGTGGCCGATGGACACGTGGCTCGCCACGACCATCCGGGGTTTTCTCGACGAGAAGTACGGCGGGAAGGTGCCCGGCGTCCGCCGCGTCTCGGCGGACATCAAGGCCGCGTGCGACGGTGAGACGATCTCGCACGGGCACATCCACAACATCCTGTCCGGCGAAGCGGACAACCTGACCGACCGCACCAGGGCGTTGCTCGCGAGATTCTTCGACAAGCCGCTCACGGCGTTCCTGCCACCGGAACAGACCGACGACACCGTTCAGGCGCTGGCCGCGCGGTTCGCCACGCTCGACGAGAAGCAGGTCGCGGCGATCAAGCAGGCCATCGAGATCGTCACGCGCGGTCACTGAAGATCGCTATCCTGGGGGCTTGGATGTCTCGACGCTGCCCGAACACGGGTGGACTGGAGCGTGCGATGGGCTGGCGCCGCACCCACGACGAGCTCGACGAGCTGGTCGCGATGCTGCCGCCGCTGCCGGAGCCGTGGGATGTGGCCGAGCTGTGCCGTAGGCTCGCCGACCAGCGCAAACGGCCGCTCCTGCTGCACCCGATCGACCTGCCCGCGCTGCCGTTCGGGCTCTGGTACGACGACGGGGAGCGCGATCACGTGCTGTACAGATCGGGCGTCACCGGCTACCACCGCGACCACGTCGTGCTGCACGAGATCTGCCACCTGCTCGCCCGGCACAACACCACGCGGGCGTTCACGTTCGAGGACCTCGTGGAGAACGCCGCGCGCAACCGGTTCGACACCCGGCAGGAGGAACTGGCCGAGATGTTCGCCTCGCGTGTGCTGAAGAGCGCCCGCCGGCCCGCGCCGGTCGGTGAGGTCGAGCAACGCGCGCGGGAAGTGTTCGGCACGGTCTGATGTTCGAGGAGATCTCCCGCACCGTCGTGCTCGCGGTCGTGTGGACGGTGCTCGTGCTGCGCACCCCGGCGATGCTGCGCGACCGGCGCCAGCGGCGGCTGTGGCTGGTGCTCGCCGTGTTCGCGCTCGGCTCGATCACCATCCAGTCGTGGTTCGGCCGGTTCGTCAACGAGGTCACCGGCGTCGCGCAGTTCAACAACCTGGTGCAGGGCCTGTCCGGGATCCTGAACGCGGCCGTGGTGCTGGAGTTCGTCGCCTACCTCGTCGGCGTCACCCACCGCCGGTGGCCGTACGCGCTCGCCGCCGCTCTCGGCATGACCGTGGCGTTCTTCCTGACGCCGGGCCCGCTGCGGTTCAAGCCGGGTCACCCGTGGTTCACCGTGTACGCGCTGATCGCCCTGGTGTACATGGTCGGTGCGGCCGGGTACGCGTCGTTCCTGCTGTTCCGCGAGCTGCCGCTGATCCGCGGCCGGACCCTGTGGGCAGGCCTGCTGATGGTGGCCGTCGGCCACTCGACCCAGGTGCCGTTCATGCTGATCCGCACGTGGCAGCGGCTGCTGCCCGGCATCCCGCCGTGGCTGCCGGACCTCGCGTTCGTGCTGGGCGTCGTCCGGTTCATCCTGGTGCCGCTGGGCTGCTGCATCGCGGCGCTCGAACCCGTCCGGCAGGCGGCGCTGTTCTACTACCGGCGCGTCCGGCTCTACGGCCTGTGGCGGCGGCTGCGCGACGCGACGGAAGAGCTGGCGCTGGAACCGCCGCCGGCGCGCTGGCGGGACCTGCTGACGTTCGGCAACTCGTGGGAACGCCTGCACCGCCGGGTCGTCGAGATCCGTGACAGCGCGTTCTACCTGCACGACACGTGGGCGTGGCCCCAGCTGCTGCACGAGGCGCGGACCGCCGAGCATCCCGTCGCGCACTGGCTCGAGGTCACCCGGCGCGCGGCGCTGGACGGGGCGCCGCAGCGGCACAGCGGGGTCGGGCACGACCTGTTGCCGGAGCTCAAGGCCGATCAGTCCACGATGCACGCCGAGATGCGGTACCTGCTGGCGCTGGACCGGGCGATGCGCGTCCACTGACCGTCCACTTTTCGGTCACGCGGGAGCCCCGCGATGCATGTCATGCATCGCGGGGCTCCCGCGTGACGTCCGCGTGCGTCTACTGGCTGTCCACTGGGGTTGACGGTCGGTGCTAACGTTGTCCGCATGCGAACGTCTACTGGAGTGGACACCCGGTTCGAGTGGCAGGGCGCGCCGAGCTGACCGTCGCCCGCGTCTGGCTAACCTACGGCGCGTGAACGATCTTCCGAGCGGGCTGACCCCGTTGGAACTCGCCAGACATGTCCAGACCCGAATCGAGAGCGCGACCGGCTACACGCGAAGTCGCAAGCACGGCTTCCGCTGGAAGTCCGTGGCGGTCCGCGTCACGACGCTGGGGATGACCGCCGCGTCCACGATCATCCTCGGGCTGCAGAACCTGAACCCGTGGACCGGAACCGCCTTCTCTCTGGTCGCGGTCGCGACGGTGCTCGGCGCCCTGGAACCGTTCTTCGCGTGGCGCTCGCTGTGGGTGCTGATGGAGGAGGCGACGTCCCGCTTCCACCTGCTGCACGATGAGCTCACGTACTACATCGCGTCGGTTCCGGCGGAGGAACTCGACGCCGCGAGGATCCGGGCGGCCTTCGACGAGTACCAGGAGATCTGGACCAACCTGAGCACCCGGTGGATGCGGTTCCGCGAGCTCACCGACCGCTGAAGGAAGCCTTGCCCGGCCCGTCGGTCAGGAACGACTGGACGGCACCGCGCAGGTCCTCGGTGTCGAACAGGGCCCCCGCGATCGACGTGACGTGTGCGTCGGCCTCGGCGACGCCGCCGTGTTCGAAGTGCCGCAGCACCTGCTTGGTCGCGGCGTGCGCGCGCGTAGGTCCCGAGGCGAGGCTCTGGGCGTACGAGCGGGCGGCGTCGTCGAATCCCTCGTCGGGCAGCACGCGGTTCACCACGTTCCACCGCTCCAAAGTCGCAGCGGAGTACCGGTCGCCGGTCATCACGAACTCCGCCGCGCGCCCGACGCCCGCCCGCGCGGCGAGGCGCTGGGTGCCGCCCATCGTCGGCGTCAGGCCGATGACCTTCTCGACGAGACCGAACGAGGCCGACTCGGCGGCCAGGATGATGTCGCACGCCACTGCGACCTCGAACGCCCACGTCAGGCACAGGGCGTGCGCGGCGAACACGGTCGGGATCTCCAGCGCCGCGATGCGCTTGGGCAGCACCAGCATCCGGTCGAACAGGTCGCGGGCCGCGATCGCGGACTCCTGGGCCGCGAACACGGACACGTCGACGCCGCCGCTGACCACACGTCCGGAAGCGCGGATCAGCAACGCCCGCGCGTCGCCGAGGGAGTCCAGCGCGGTGTGGAAAGCGGCATCCAGCTCGGGCGTGTACAGGTTGAGCGGCGGTGCCGAGATGGTGATCACGGCGAGCCCGCCGAAGTTTGGATCTGGAGCGACCTCGATCATGCTCACAGCCAATCACGTCGTTTGAACATCGCATACAGATAGACCGAAAGCAGAATGATCGCGACGGTCGATCCCCAGAAACCCCAGGGCTGGCCGAACCCCGGATACGGCACGTTCATGCCGTAGTAGCCGCTGATCGCGGTGGGCACGGCGATGATCGCCGCCCAGCTCGTCACCTTCTTCATGATCAGGTTCAGCCGGTTGGACTGCACGTTCAGCTCGGACTCGCGCAGCGACGAGACCAGCTCGCGCATGGACTCCGTCAGCTCGAACGTGAACAGCGCGTGGTCCTTGACGTCCTGGTAGTACGGCATCATCTGCTCGTCGACGACCTGGTGGTCGCGGTGCATCAGCGACCCGAGCACCTCGCGCATCGGCAACGCGACCCGGCGCAGCAGCGTGAGGTTGCGCCGCAGCCGCAGCGCCCGCCGGCCGAGGTGCGGCCGTTCCTCGAACACCAGGTCTTCCAGCTCCTCGAGGTCGTCGTCGAGCTGCTGCGCGGCCGCGTAGTGGGTGTCGACGACGTTGTCGAGCAGGCCGTGCAACAGGAATCCCACGCCGCTGCGCGCGAGTGACGCGCCCCGATCCCAGTTCCGCAACACTCCGGTGAACTCGAAATCGGGGTTCCCCCGAACGGTGATCATCGCCCGATCGGTGAGGAACACGTCGATCTCGGTCTTGGCGATGCCGGACTCGTCGTAGCGCACCGCGTATACGGTCAGGAACAGGTGTGACGGATAGCGGTCGAGCTTGGGCCGCTGGTGATCGCCGAACGCGTCCTCGACGGCGAGTTCGTGCAGGCCCAGCTCTGCGCTGATCAGTTCGATCTCGTCGTCGGAGGGCTGGCAGAGGTCGTACCAGACGACGTTTTCCGGCGCCCGCGACAACGATGCGACGCGTTCCAGCGGGAAGTCCTCTTCGACGAGTTCGCCGTTGCGGTAAAGCCGAGACCGGGCCATGACCGACAAAGATACGTAGAACTACGCACCCCGCCGTTCGCTACCCTCGAACCGGTGAAGGTGGATCAGCCCCAGCACATCGGCCAGTACCTGCTCGTCAGCAGGCTGGGTCGGGGCGCCATGGGCACGGTCTACCTCGGCCAGACCCCGGACGGCAGGCACGTGGCCGTCAAGGTCGCCCGCGCCGAGCTGGCCGACGACCCCCGGTTCCGCGAACGGTTCCGCCGTGAGGTGGAGATGGCGCGGGCCGTCGGCGGTGTCGCGACCGCGGCCGTCGTCGACTTCGACACCCGCGCCCCGCGCCCGTGGATGGCCACGCAGTACGTGCCGGGCCCGAACCTGCAGGAGGCCGTCGAGTCGAACGGCCCGCTGCCGGAGGCCGACGTCCGCCGCCTTGCACTCGGACTCGCCGACGCGTTGACCGCGATCCACCGCGCCGGCCTGGTGCACCGGGACCTCAAGCCCTCCAACGTCCTGCTCGGCGCCGACGGCCCGCGCGTGATCGACTTCGGCATCTCGCGCGCACTCGAGCACTCCGCGCTGACCGAGACGGGCATGGTGTTCGGCACGCCGGGATTCCTGTCCCCGGAGCAGATCACCGGCCACGAGATCGGCCCGGCGTCGGACGTGTTCTCGCTCGGCGCGGTGCTCGTCTACGCCTGCACCGGCCGCGGCCCGTTCGGCGAGGGCGCCACCGCCTCGATGCTGTACCGCGCGGTGCACGGTTCGCCGGACCTCGACGGCGTGCCGGCGTCCCTGCGCCCGCTCGTGTCCCGCTGCCTGCAGCGCGACCCGGCGCGCCGACCGGAGCCCGCCGAGCTCACCAAGCTGCTCAAGCCCGCCACCAAGGTGCTGGTGAAGCCGGCGGACACCCCGCCGGGCGCGCGGTTCACGACGTCGCGCCTCGTGCCGGTGTTCTGGGGTGGCGTGAACCTGTTCGCGGCCCTGCTCGCCGCCGCGATCGCCGACCCGGCCGCTCGTGCGAACGGCGCCACGCAGCTGCTCGCGATCGCCGCGTTCGTCGTGCTGATGATCCGCGCCGCGCGGTTTTTCAGCATCGCGGTGCGGCGCAAGGTGTCGTTAGAGGTCAGCCGCGAGGGTGTCGCGATCACCCGTGCGGGAGCGTTCAAGCAGTACTGGTGGTACGAGCTCGCGCGCGTACGGGTGGTGCCGCACCGGCGCCGCCCGTGGCTCGTGGTGTGGCTGAAGGAACCGGTGCAGCGCCGGTTCTTCCGCGCGCACCACGGCGGCGTGCGCGTGTATCCCGTGGCGCACGAACGGTCCAGGCGCAGGCGGGAGCGTGACGTGGCGGAGCTGCGGGCCGCGCTGGCCTGGTATTTGCCTCGCTCCTACGACCCCCGCTGAGTGCTATGGGGGGAGCTTTCCAAGCGCTGGGCGCTTGGAAAGCTCCCCCCATAGCAGTCGCTGCCGTTATTCGGTCGCGCGAAGGGACGGGGCTCGGGGAGGGTGGCGCGGTGACTTGGACTGTTGCCCCCGCCGACTCCTTTCGTCCCGCGCTCACCCGCGAGTACCTGACGGACATCATCGGCCGCTACTACGGGCGCCCGGCGACGATCGCCGAGGTCGAGCAGGAGATGGACGACGAGGTGCTGCCCGTGTACGTCGAGGCGTCGTGGGACGGCGAGCCCGTCGGATGTCTGGGCATGCGGATCGTCGAACCGGGCGTGGGGGAGCTGACCCGGATGTACGTCCGGGAGTCGCACCGCGGCCTGGGCGGCGGGGGCGTGCTGCTGAACGCGGTCGAGACCGCGGCGGTGGGGCTGGGGATCACGAAGATTCGCCTCGACACCCGTAATGACCTCGTGGAAGCCCGCGCGCTGTATGCGCGACACGGGTACCTGGAGGTTGACCCGTACCACGACAAGCTCTATGCGGAGCACTTCTTCGTGAAGCACCTCGCTCAGGCTTGTTACATGCCCTTGACCTGAGCGAAATCGCCGACATAGGTTCCGGATTCATTGGATGTCTCCGGGTGGCCGCCGCCCCGGACCACGAGGGGAGCCGTCCGTGGCGGTGAGAACGCTGGCCCTGGGGATCCTGCTGGCCGGGTTCGTTGTCGTGCCCGCGCAAGCCGAACCCGCTGGGCCACAAGCGATCGTGAGCGATACCGGCGGCGCGGTCACGCTGTCGGTGACGAACAACGGCAAGACGGTGCTGGAACCGTCGCCGGTCGGCATCGTCACCGAACGCGCCGACCTGTCGCAGGGCCTCACCAGGGTGGGCCGTACGCAGCGCAAGGTCGTCGAGAGGTACCGGGCGACGGTCGGCAAGCGACTGGACCGGTTCGTCAACGCCACCGAGACCACCTACCAGTACGAGAACCCGCAGGGCGCGCGGCTCGACCTCGTCGTGCGCACGTCACGGGACGGCGTCGCATACCGCTATGTGCTGCCGCAGCACACGGGCAACGTGCTGAAGGAGAGCTCGGCGTTCAAGGTGCCCGCGGACGCCACGGCGTGGCTCGCGAAGTTCAGGCGCGACTACGAGAACCCGTTCATCCAGTACCAGGCCGGGGGAGTGGAGCTCGCGGAGTTCATGCACCCCGCGCTGTTCGACGTCGGCGGGAACTACCTGTTCCTCAGCGAGTCCGATGTGGACGGACGATACTCCGGCGGGCACTTGGTGCACACCGGCAACGGGAACTTTCAGATCAAGCTGTGGGACGACAAGGTCCTGGTCGACAAGCCGCTCAGCACACCGTGGCGCGCGATGATCGTCGGCAGCCTGGCCACCGTGACCGAGAGCACGCTGATCGACGACCTGGCGCCGAAGTCCAAAGTGAGCGACACGTCGTGGATCAAGCCCGGACCGGCGGTGTGGACGTGGATCGCGGGTGGCCGGTCCACGCAGCAGAACCTCGTGCAGCAGAAGGGGTTCGTGGACTACGCGGCGGCGCGCGGCTGGCCGTACGTCGTGGTGGACGCGGGCTGGTACGACGATCCGAACTGGCGCACCACGAGCTGGATGCCCGAGCTCGTCCGGTACGCGAAGGGCCGTGGCGTCGGCATCCACACGTGGGTGCGGTTCAGCAGCGTCGACACCGTCGAGAAGCGCGCGAACTTCCTGCCGTTGCTGCACGATTGGGGCGTGCAGGGGTTGAAGATCGACTTCATGGACTCCGACGGCCAGGAGCGCTACCGCTGGTACGACGAGATCCTGCCGGAGACCGCGAAGCTGCACTTCCTGCTCAACTTCCACGGCGCGGTCATTCCGCACGGCTACCACCGGACGTGGCCGCACGTGATGACCGTCGAGGCCGTGCACGGCGCCGAGAAGTCCACCGGCGTCACCACCTCGCATCTCACGGCGTTGCCGTTCACCCGCAACGTGGTGGGCGGCATGGACTACACGCCCGGCGCGTTCCACCGCACCAACCGCAGCAACACCGACGGCGGCGAGCTGGCGCTCTCGGTGCTGTTCGAGTCCGGTGTGCAGAACCTGGCCGGGCGCCCCGACTCCTACGACGCGCGGCCGCTGGCCCGCTGGTTCCTGGAGCAGACGCCGACCGCTTGGGACGACACCAAGCTCATCTCCGGGCGCCCGACCGAGAGCGCGGTGCTCGCGCGGCGCAGCGGTGACCGGTGGTTCGTCGGCGGCGCCGTCTCCGGTGCCGCACGCACGCTCGACGTGCCGGCGCTCGGTCCGGGCAAGTGGCTCGTCGAGGTGATCAGGGACGGCGACGCCGGTCTGGTCAAGGAAACCCAGGTGACGTCGGAAAAGATCACCGTTCCGGTGGCGAAGGACGGCGGGTTCGTCGCGCTGGTGTGCCGGCCGGTCGCGGACACCTGTGCACGGCCGACGCATGGCGTCCCGCCGACGACGGTGACCACGACCCCGGAGCAGGCGTCCGTCCAACCCGGACAGTCGTTCCAGGTCGCCGGCACGTTCACCAACACCGGCCCGAAGGCGTTGTGGGACGTGGAGTTCGCGCCGAAGCTGCCTGCGGGCTGGCGCGCCGCCCAAGGCCCGGTGCGCACGCCCCGGTTGCTGCCCGGCGCTTCGATCAACGGCACCTGGACGGTCACCGTCGGCCCGGACCCGGTGGTGGGCCTGACGGACGTGCCGGTGATCGCGGAGTTCCGGCCCGAGCTGCACTGGCTCGCCCGCTACCAGTCCGAGCGGGCCGTGCGGACGCACGTGTGGAAACCGTTGCCCGCCGGGCAGTCCTACGTCCAGGGCACCGACCTGTCGATCGAGGGCAACACCCTGACGACCGGTGGCCGGCGGTTCGGCAAGGGCCTCGGGGTCGCCTCGCCGAACGAGGTGACGCTCGCACTGGGCACCTGCAAGTCCTTCCAGGCCACGGTCGGCGTGGACGACGAGGTCGACGGCCGCGTCGACCGCGCCGCGGGTCAGGGCGGCACGGTCGTCTTCACCGTCATCGGCGACGGCAGGGTGCTCTACGAGAGCCCGGTGCTGAAGTCGACGGACCAGGCACTGCCGATCACCGCGGACGTCACCGGCGTGAAGTCGTTGACGCTCAAGGTGTCCGACGGCGGTGACGGGACGAGCCTCGACCACGCCACCTGGGGTGACGCGCGGCTAACCTGCGAATAGCAGCGCGAGTCCGCCCGCGGTGTAGCCGACCATCAGCAGAAGCAGCGGCACCTGGCCCGTCAGGTGCCGCTGCTTCGGCAGCAGCGCGATGGTCCGGTCGTGCGCGGCGATCACGGCCAGAACGTGCCCGGTGAGCACCGCGACGATCTGCACGGCGGCCACGGTTCCGGGCGCCACCAGCGTCTCGTCCGGGTGATGTACGCCGAACATCCGCTGGCCCTCGACGACCAGCAGCGAGTAGTAGTGCGCCACCACGTACCCGGCCACGATCGGGATCAGCGAGTGCGCCAGCGGTCCGCCGAGCAACTGCGTGCACAGCAGGTAGCTGCCCGCCACGATCACGACCGCCAGCAGCAGCCCGGCCGTGCCGCCACCGCCGATGGCGTCGAACGCGGTCGCACCGAGCTGCACCGCGATCACCGCGACCAGTCCCGGCCGCACCGGCGTGCTCATCAGCCGCCGGAACGGGTTGCCGTGCATGGGGGACAGGCGTCCGAGCAACGTCGAGTAGACCTCGAAGCCGTCCGCGCGGGCGAACCACGTGGGCCCGTACACGACACCGCCCGCGACGTTGACGATCACATAGCCGAGGAGGAACCACGGCAGCGCATGGGGTTCCACGTGCTCGACCCACGCGAAGGCGAGCAGCGTGACCGCGGCCGGCCAGTGTCCGAGGCGTTCCGGGTAGGCCCGGTTGAACGAGAACCGCGCCGCGAGCCGCAACGGGTTCAGCACCCGCCAGACCGGGCCGAGCAGCATCGACAGCACCGCCACGCCCACCCACAGCGCCACGAACACCAGGTGCGGCCAGTGATGCGCGGGCACGAGCAGCAGTCCGATGAGGACGATCAACCGAACCGGCCACCGGTCACGGCCCTCGTCGTCGACCGTCTCCGTGAACCGCGGCCGCTTCCACAGCAGGCCGAGCCCGAGGAACGACACCAGCAGGGCGATCGCGGCGGCCTGCAGGACGAGGTCCAGCGGCAGCGGCAGGCCGTGGCGTTCGCCGACGCCGTGCGCCAGGTTCACTGTGCGGTATCCCTTCTCATCCGGGCGAACCCGCCGATCGCGAGGGCGAGGCCGCCGCCGAGCGTGGCGGCGACCAGAGCCCGGTCCAGCGTCGCGCTCCACGCGAACGGCAGCTGCGAGAACCGGAAGCTGTCGAAGTCCGGAACGCCTGCCACGACGAGCATCGCGCCGACGATCGCGGCGACGAACGCGGTCGCGGGCCTGCGCCGTACCCCGGCGACCAGGCACAGCACGGCCAGCGGCCAGCACACCAGCCCGACGCCGCTCGCGCCGAAGAACAACGGCAGGAACTCCCCGCCGGTGACCGCGAACACCGAGCCGAACGCGTGCGCCACGTTCGCGCCCGCCACCACGACCGTGCCGACCCCGAGCAGGACGAGACCACGGCTGAGCACCACGGCGGAACCGGCCACCAGCACGGTGATCAGCAGCCACAGCACGGTGTTCGGCGGCGGGAACGTCGTGGTCCTGCCGTGCACCACGGACGTACCGAGGGCGATGTCCCAGCGGTCCGCGGTGGTGCGGTCGTCGCGGAACCGGGACGTCTCACCGGGTTTCACCGTCCGGCCGCCGATCGGCAGCGCGGCCGTCCCGTCGTTGCGGATCTCCAGCTGCGTGCCGTGGTTCACCATCCGCACCCCGACACCGGGCAGCGGCGGGTCGACGGACACCACCTCGGTCAGCTGGTCGCGCGGCGTCAGCCCGCCGGCGTGCGCGTGTGCTGGTGGCGGAAAAGCCAGCAACAGCACCAGAACGAGCACGATCACCGGCGGCCCGGCACCATCACGACGGCCAGCAGCAGCCCGGCGAACGCGGCGACGAGGGGCGCGCCGGTCCACATCTCGGTGACACTCGGGAACCGGCCGGTCGCGATGATCGCCGACGCGAAGTACAGGTACCAAGTCACGAGCGGCGTGAGGAACCCGAAGAGCCGGAACTGGGTCACCCGCTCCTCGGACGGCCGCAGCTTCAGCAGCAGCACATCGGTGACCACACCGGCCACCACGAACGCGGCGGCCGTGCTCATCGTCGTGTACTCCGTGACCGCCGTGGTGAGCGACATCAGCACGACCTGCAGGAGCGTGGCCGTGCCGAACGGCAGCCGCCACCGGCGCGCGGCGTACAGCAGCGGTGCCAGCATCACCAGGTTGGTGATGAGGATCGATGCGCTCAGCTTGCCGACCACGTTCGTCGACTGGCCCTTGATGAACGTGTAGATCCGGACGATCAGCTCGGAGTTGTACGTCGCCGCACTGGCGTACGGCAGGAACAGCAGCACGAGCGACGCGCACAGCGCCAGCGACAGCAGGGCGGGGAACGTCGGCCGGTCCGTCGCGCGGTTCAGCCACGCGGTGCGCAGCGGCGTCGCCATGATCACCATCATCGCCGAGACCAGGCCGAGGTGCGTGGGGCTGAACACGATCTCGATGTCGGTCTCGATGCCGATCGTCGAGTGCCACGTGAAGTCGAGCGCGCCCATCACCGCGAACACCGGCAGGGCCACCACCGCGGGCCCGTACCCGACGGGAACGGCCTGCAGCCCCCGGCGGCCGCGCTGGTAGTTGCGGTAGATGAGCCAGCAGATCCACGCACCTGTCGCGGAGAACCCGGAGTAGAAGACCGCGTGCCACGGCGTGAAGAACGACTCCAGGTCGGTCAGGTTCGAATGCGCCCACGCGTCCAGGAAAAGCCCGGCGGCGAACCACGTTCCGAGCAGTACCGTGACGAAATCCGCGCGTGCGCCGGCGATCGCGCGCCCTTGTCGCAACATGTCGACCAGCCTGGTGATCAGCGAAGCGCGCCACCAGCGTGCTGCCACCCGGAAACCGGTGCGGATAACCGCACCACCGAAAGTTACTCGTTCAGATGACGCAGCACGGCGAGCACCCTCCGGTGGTCGTGCGGGCTCGCCGACAGGTCCAGTTTGACGAAGATGTTGGTGCAGTGCTTCTCGACCGTGCGTTCGGCGATGGACAGCCGCTGCGCGATCGCCTGGTTGGACCGGCCCTCGGCCATCAGCGCGAGCACCGCGCGTTCCCGGTCGGTCAGCTCGTCCTGGCCCTGGTTGTGCGCGCGCCGGCCGATCAGCTGGCTGATCACGGTCGGGTCGAACGCCGACCCGCCGCGGCCGACGCGCCGGATCGCCGCCGCGAACTCGGCGAGGTCCGACACGCGGTCCTTCAGCAGGTACCCGACACCGTCCGCGCCGGACTCCAGCAGCTCCGCGACGTAGCTGACGCGGACGTACTGCGACAGCACGAGCACGCCGATGCCGGGATGGTCGGTGCGCAACGTGATCGCCGCCCGCAGCCCCTCGTCGGTGTGCGTCGGCGGCAGCCGGATGTCCAGGAGTGCGACGTCCGGCGGGTCGTCCGCGACGGCGTCGAGGAGCCCGGCCGCGTCCTCGACCGCCGCCGTCACCTCGAACCCGGCCTCGGCGAGCAGCCGCGTCAGCCCTTCCCGCAACAGGATCGAGTCCTCGGCGATCGCTACGCGCACGGCAGTTCCACGTGCACCCTGGTGCCTCGGCTGGAGCTGTGCACCCGCAAGGTCCCCCCGTTCGCCTCGACCCGATCGGTGAGGCCACGCAGCCCGGAACCCCGCTCCGGGTCGACCCCACCGCGTCCATCGTCCTCGATCCGCACCAGCAGCGAGCCGGCCCCGCCCGTGACGGCTACGACCGTCCGGGTGGCGTGCGCGTGCTTGACGACGTTCGCGAGCGCCTCGGCGACGACGTAGTACGCGGTCGTCTCCACCTGCGGCGGCAACGGATCGGTCAGCTCCCACGTCAGGTCGACGCCCGCGGTGACGGCGGTCAGCTCGCGCACCGCGCCGTGCAGCCCACGTTCGGTCAGCACCGGCGGGTGGATGCCGTGGCACAGCGCGCGCAGCTCGTCGATCGTGGCCAGCACCGCCGCCTTCGCCTCGGATGTCAGCTGGTGCGGCGCCGTCGCCTCGGCGAGCCCGAGCGTCATCGCGACCGACAGAAGTCGTTGCTGCACACCGTCGTGCAGGTCCCGTTCGATGCGCCGGCGTTCGGCCTCCGAGGCCTGGAGCACCCGGTCGCGCGACTCGGCGAGCTGCCGCAGCCGGGCCCGCAGCTCCGCGGTGAGCCGTTCGTTGTCCAGCGCCAGCGCGACGGCCGCGCACGCCGCGTCGACCAGCTCCGGGTTGTCCAGCAGCACGGGATCGTGCGCGAGCAGCGCGACGCGGTGTTCACCGCGGTTGACCTGGGTGAGCACGTTCGACGGTTCGGGCGCCATCGGACTGCCGTCGGCGTCGACGTACCGCTGCTGCTCGGCGAGCCAGTACCCGACGCGCAACTCAGGATCATGGAGCGTGGTGGCCAGCGCGTCCCGCACGCTCGCACGAGGGTGCCCGGCGCTGAGCCGCACGACGAGGTCCGCGACGGCACCGCGGTCCATCCGCCTTCGCAGCAGTCCCACGAGGTAGGCGAGCGGGATGCCGCTGAGCGACAGCACCAGCGCGACGTACGGCGGCTGCATCCCGGCCCGGTACGCGGGCGCCCACGCCGTGACCACGCCGACCGCCAGCAGCGACGCGCCCACCATCATGCTCAGCGTGCGGCGCTGCGCCGGGCTGCTGCACATCCACTGCCGCACCAGCAGCACGAGCATCCCGCTCCCGACGACCGCGGTCATCGCGAACTCGGTGTCCAGCAGGGCTCGGTTCCCCCACGCCCGCGCCGCCGCCAGCACCGCGGTCTCCAGGTACGCCGCGCCCACCACCACCAGCCGCGGCACCGTGTGCAACCGTCCGGTCGGGAACGCCACGACGAGGTGCCCGAGCAGCGGTGCCCACACGTTCTGCGGGAGCAGCCACCAGAACGAGGTGTCGCTCACGACGCGGTCGATCAGCCAGCTGCATCCGGCGAGGACGAACAGCAGTCCGATCGGGTTGCCCGGCTGGAACCGCCGCCCCACCAGGCCCGCCACCAGGAACAGCACGCCGAGCCCGATCCGCAGGACGTCCACCAGCATGATCCCGACCGTACCGAGACCGGGAGTGCCGTTATGGCCACCTTCGCGGACCTCAGGTCCGCGAAGGTGGCCATAACGGTCGTACCGAGACCGGGATTGGCCGTTCGGCCTGGTCGCTCGGTACGTTCGTTCCGTGACTGTGGAACAGGTCGTCCTGCTGGCCGAGAACGGCACCGCGATCGGCGTCGAGGACAAGGCCGTGGTGCACCACGCCGACACGCCCCTGCACCTGGCGTTCTCCAGCTACGTCTTCGACGCCTCGGGCGGCTTCTGGCTGACCCGCCGCGCGCTGCACAAGAAGACGTGGCCGGGCATCTGGACCAACACCTGCTGCGGTCACCCGCTGCCCGCCGAGGACGTCACGTCCGCCGTCGTGCGCCGCCTCTCCGACGAGCTCGGCATGTCCGGTCTGGTGCCCGAGCTCGTGCTGCCGCGGTTCCGCTACCGGGCCGTCATGCCCGACGGGATCGTCGAGAACGAGATGTGCCCGGTGTTCCGCGTCGTCACCGACGCACTGCCGGTACCCAACCCGGACGAGGTCGACTCCACGGAACGCATGCCGTGGGCCGAGTTCGCCTCGTCCGTGCTGGACGGGTCGCGCGACATCTCCCCGTGGTGCCGCCTGCAGGTGGCTGAGCTGGTGGAGCTCGGCCCGGACCCCCTCAAGTGGCCGGTGGCAAGCCCCGAGGACCTGCCCCCGGCCGCCCGTTAGGCGCCGCTACGGGTACTTGTGGACGGCGCCGTTCTCGGCGATCGCCTTCTTCAGCGCCTCGTGCGCGTCGACGTTGTCGCGTGCCATCACCACGGCGATCGCCCCGGCCACGGTCGCGGCCGAGAACGAGGTGCCCTCCCAGCGCGCGTACCCCTGGAAGGTGACGACGCCGCCTTCGCGTAGCCGGACATCGCCGGTCAGGTATGTGCTGTCCACGTGCTCGCCGAGCGCCGTGCAGTTGACCCAGAGCGGGCGCGGACTGAACTCCGTCAGCGCCCCCGTCTGGGTGTGCGCGCCGACCGCGGTGACGTCGTCCAGTGCGGCGGGCCACGTCGGTGAGTCCTTGGTGATGCCGTTCTTCATGCCTTTGACGGCGCCGTGGTTGCCCGCCGCCGCGACGATGAGCATCTTGGACTTGAGCCGCTCGACGGCCCGCGCGACGATCTTCGGTGCCTTCCCGTCGTCGGTGTAGCACCCCATGGCCAGCACGAGGATCTTGACGTCGTCGGCGAGGAACCCGGCCAGTGCCTTGACCGTGTCCCACGCCGGCGCCTCGCCTTTGCGGTCGAGCACATGCCGCACGACGACGGTCGCCTCCGGCGCGGCGGCCAGGATGCGCCCGACGACGAACGTCGCATGGCCTTCCTCCCACAACTGCACATAGGAATCCGCAGGCAGGTACGGGAGGTAAGGGTCCGGGCTGCGCGTCTCGATGTGGTCGAGCAGTTTGTCGTGCTTGGCGATCTTGGTGTCGAGCACGCCGATCCGTACGCCCCGGCCGCCGCTCGGCGCGAAGAGCGGTGTGGCCGGAGGAGCGATGAAGGCGGGATCGAAGTCGGTGTGCGACTGCGTCTCGGGAGTTGCGCCGAACCGGCTGGAGATTGTGCGGTTCTTGGCGAGGAACGGCATCTGGTTGGAGTTCTCGAACCGTCTTCGCAGTTCGAAGAGGATGGGGTCGAGTTCGAGGACGGGGGTGGCGTCGATCTTCTTCTCGAGATCGGCCCGGTATTCGAGCTGCAACAGCTTCAGATCGAACTCGGGGATCGTCTCCACGGCGCTGTACTTGATCTGGAGATCGTCCAGCTCCGGCAGCACGACGGCCTCTTCGGTGCTGTCGATGACCAGCTGGTCGGGTACGTAGTTCAGGGGCGGTTGGTCAGGCATGGCGGTTGCCTCCCAGCAAGCTTGGTTCGCTGCCTAACTGAGATGTCGCCCGGATGCCGCCAGATACTTACTTGGCGTAGTAGCGCTCTTCGGGTGAACATGGGCGAATGCCGCCGGACAGCGCCGCGCTGGTGGCGCGGGAGGCGATGAGGCTCGCCGACGTCGATCCAGACCTCGCGATCCCGGTTGCCGAGCGGGCGGTGCGCCTGGCCTCGGGGGACCGGGACTTCGAGGGTGAGGTCGTGGCCGAGCAGGCGTGGGCGCGCGCCCTCGTGCAACGGGGTGAGGTGGCGTCCGCGATCCGGCACCTGCGCCGGGCGATCCGGCTCGCGCAACGGGCCGGGTTCACCGAGCTCGTGGCGGAGAGCCGGATGAAGCTGGCGTTCGTGCTCGTGCAACGCGGCAGCTCGCGGACGGCGTTGCGGGAGATCGACTTCGCGGTGCACGCCATGCCCGGCCAGGCGCGCGCACTGTCGCAACGGGCCGTCATCCTGTACCACGTCGGGCGGTTCGACGAGTCGCTCGTCGACTACCAGGCCGCGGTGCACGTGCTGCGCCGCGGCAACGACCCGCTCGAGCTGCAGCGCGCGATCCTGAACCGCGGTGTGCTGCAGGCGGAACGGCTGGAGTTCGAGGCCGCGACCCGCGACCTGATGGAGGCCGACCGGCTCGCCCGGCAGCTGGGCAACGACCTGGTAGTCGGGATCATCGCGCAGAACCTCGGGTTCGTGGCGAGCCAGCGCGGCGACGTGCCGGTGGCGCTGGAGTACCTCGAACGCGCCGAGCAGATCATCGTGACGCACGGCGGGCAGGTCGCGTCCGTCCTGCAGGACCGGGCGGAACTGCTGCTGTCGGTCGGCCTGGTGACCGAGGCCCGGCTCGCGGCGCAACGCGCGGTCGCCGCGTTCGAGGCGAGCGGGCGTCAGCTGAAGGTGCCGGAGCTGCGGCTGCTGCTCGCGCTGACCGCGTTGTTCAGCGGCGACTGGGCGGCCGCGGCCGAGCAGTCGGGCGCCGCGCTGCGCCAGTTCACCCGCCAGGGCCGCGACCGGTGGGCGGCGCTCGCCCGGCTCGCGGGGCTGCGCGCCGAACTGGGCGCGGGCGAGCGCA
Source organism: Lentzea sp. NBRC 105346 (assembly GCF_030269605.1). Taxonomy (GTDB): domain Bacteria; phylum Actinomycetota; class Actinomycetes; order Mycobacteriales; family Pseudonocardiaceae; genus Lentzea. Next base: position 168,590 of record NZ_BSTQ01000002.1, on the reverse strand, counting down.
GCCGGATGAGCGCACGGCAGGTCGACGAGCTGGTGGCGACGCTGGCGGCGAACGGCCGTCCGCTGGCGGTCCTGCAGGCCCGGCTCGACGCGGCCCGGCTCGCCGAGCAACGCGGCCGGTCCGGCGCCGCACACCTCGTCGAGGCCAGCCGGGTGGCCCGGCGGCGCGGACCCGCCACGGTGCGCGCCCGCGGCTGGTACGCCGAGGCGTTGCTGCGGGAGCAGTCCAACCCCCGAGGTGCGGCGAGCGCGGCCCGGATCGGCTTGCGAATCCTCGACGAGCACCACGCCGCGCTCGGCGCGAGCGACCTCCGCGCGTACTCCGCGGCACACCGCGCGGACCTGGTCGAGCTGGGCCTGCGGATCGCGTTGCGCGACGGCCGCCCGGCTGGCGTGTTCGAGTGGGCCGAACGCGGCCGCGCCAGCCGGTTGCTGCACCGCCCGGCCCGGCCGTCCGACGACCCGGAGCTGGCCGAGTTGCTGCCGCAGCTGCGCGCGACCAGCGGTGAGCTGGAACGGGCGCGCGCCAACGGGTTGCCGGCCGCCAAGCTGTTCTCCCGCCAGGTCGACCTCGAACGCCGCATCCGCGACCGCAGCAGGCAGCTGCCCGGCGTGCCGGGCCGGCCGCCGGACCCGGTGTCGCCGAGGGACCTGAGCCGCGCGCTGGGCGACCGCGTGCTGGTCGAGTTCATCCAGGTGGGCCCGGACTTGCGCGCACTGACCTCGGTCGACGGCAGGCTGCGCCTGTGGAACCTCGGCCCCGCGCAGGCCGTGGCGAGCCTGCTGGACCGCGTGCCGTTCGCGTTGCTGCAACTCGCGCGGTCACCGCGCACCCGCGCCGAAGGCCTGTTGCGCGCCACGGCCGCCCAGCTCGACGCCGCCCTGCTCGCCCCGCTCGGCCTGGACGCGCGCCCGCTCGTCGTGGTGCCGACCGGCGTACTGCACAGCGTGCCGTGGTCGATCCTGCCGTCCTGTGTGGGCCGTGCGGTCACCGTCTGCCCGTCCGCGACGCTCTGGCACGAGGCCGCGACGCGCGCGCCGTCGTCGGACGGCGTCTTCGTCGCCAGCGGCCCCGGCCTGCCCGGCGCCCACGAGGAAGCCGTCGCCGTCGCCGCGATCCACCGCACCACGGCCGCGGTCACCGCCTCTGTAGACGACGTGTTGCGCGGCCTGTCGTCGGCCGCCACCGTGCACCTCGCCGCCCACGGCAAACTGGTCGCCGACAACCCGTTGTTCTCCGCGCTGCGCCTGCACGACGGCTCGCTGATCGTGCACGACGTCCAACGCCTGGACCGAGTCCCGCACACCGTCGTGCTCGCCGCGTGCGACATCGGCCGGCCGGTCGTCTGCGCGGGCGACGAACTGCTCGGCCTGGGCGCCACGTTCATCGAACGCGGCAGCGCCCGGCTCATCGCCTCCGTGGTGCCCATTCCGGACGCGGAGACCCGGTCGTTGATGATCGCGATGCACCAGCGGCTCGCGCTCGGCGAACCGCCCGCGCTGGCGTTGGCGCTGGCACAGCAACAGGTGGCGTCGCGCGGCCCCGCCGACCTGGCCGCCGCGGCGGGGTTCGTCTGCATCGGCGCGGGCTAGGCCGCGCCTGACGGACGCTCGCCCGCGATAGTCGCGGCCGAGGGGCCCGGAGGCGGCACCGCCGAGGCGACCGAATACGCCCGGTATGAGGCCACTTCGGCGGCACCGCCTCCGGACCGCTCGCCCGTGACTCTCATCGAACGGCATCCGTCAGGCACGGCCTATGCTGACCCTCGTGATCGACAAGGTGGCGTGGATTCTGCTGCGGGACAAGCGCGTGCTGGGCACCCGGTCGAAGGGCAAGGACACGTTCTATCTGCCCGGCGGCAAACGCGAGCCGGGGGAGTCCGATGTGGACACTCTCGTGCGCGAGATCGCCGAGGAGCTGTCCGTGCTCGTGGATCGCGAGTCGGCCGTTCCCGTCGGTGTGTTCGAGGCGCAGGCGCATGGCCACGCGAGTGGAACGATCGTGCGGATGTCGTGCTACACCGCGTCGTTCAGCGGTAACCTCGCGGCCGCCAACGAGATCGAGGAACTGGCCTGGTTGACACTCGCCGACCGCGACCGCGTCTCGCCGGTGGACCGCATCATCTTCGCCCACCTGCACGAGAAGGGGCTGCTGGAATGACCCTGCTCTTCGAGGACAGGTTCGACACGCTCGACGAGGCCCGCTGGCTGCCGTACTACCTGCCGCAGTGGAGCTCGAGGGCGGCCACCGCCACCCGGTACACCGTCGGCGACGGGTTGAAGCTGCGCATCGACGCCGGCCAGGCGCCGTGGTGCCCGGAGTTCGACGGCGACATCAAGGCCACCGTGCTGCAGACCGGCGTGTTCTCCGGCCCGGTGGGCAGCGGTCTCGGCCAATGCCACTTCCGCGAGGACCTCGTCGTGCGCGAGGCGCAGGAGAACCGGCGGCTGTTCACGCCGACGTACGGCCGCTTCGAGATGCGCGCCAAAGCCCTCGACCACCCGAGGTTCATGGTGGCGTTGTGGATGATCGGCTACGAGGACGAGCCGCACCGGTCCGGCGAGATCTGCGTCGCGGAGATCTTCGGCAAGAACGTGCGTGGCGACAGCGCCGGGATCGGTATGGGGCTGCATCCGTTCAACGATCCGGGGATCCGCGACGAGTTCGAGGTCGTCGACGTCCCGATCGACGCTCGCGAGTTCCACGTCTACGCGGCCGAGTGGCGGCCCGGGAACGTGCGGTTCTTCGTGGACGGCGAGCAGGTCAAGGTCGTCGACCAGGCGCCGGATTATCCGATGCAGTTCATGCTCGGCATGTACGAGTTCCCCGGCGCCGAACCCGCCACGTACCCGCAGGAGTTCGCCGTCGACTGGATCCGTGCCTACGACTGAAGTTCCTTGCGCAGGAACGAGAGCACGTCGTCCTTCAGCGTCTCGTGGTAGCTCTCGCGGTCGAACCCTTCGGGGTCGATTGACGGCTCGAAGTCCAGCCGGACCAGCTCAGCCGGCAGCGGGTCCTGGAACGAGAAGTGGCCCGCGCCGGGCACCACGAGGTGCTCGACCGGCCCGCTCGCGCCGTTCGCGATGACCTCGCCGTGCCACGGCGGCGTGTACGGGTCCTTCTCCGCGCTGCGCACGAGGATCGGCGCGGTGACGTCCTTGAGCGCGTCCCCCGGGAACCACGGCGCGGCGGGTGCGAGCAGCACGAAGGCCTTGATCCGGTCGTCGTGGTGGACCTCGAACGGCCTCGGCTCGCCGCCCTCCTGCTCGGGTGGTGCGACCGGGTTGCCGCCCGCGAGCGCCAGGCCCGTGTAGCCACCCAGTGAGTGGCCGATGAAGCCCACGGTCGTGATGCCGAAGGCCTCGTGTGCGTGGTCGATGACCTTGCTGATGTGCAGCGGCCGGTTGAGCAGGATCTCCACGGTGTGGGCGAGCGAGTCGTCCCGGTGGTTGTTGCCCGGATGGTCCGGCATGGCGACGACGAACCCGTTGCGCGCCAGGTGCGCGGCGAGCTCGCGGTGCATCAGGTGCGTGCCGCCCGTGCCGTGCGAGATCGCGATCAGCGGGAACCCCGTTCCCGCAACGGGTGCGTCGAGCGCGACGTCGACCTGGTAAGGGCCGAAGTTCTCGGTCCGTTCCGCGGATTCGGTGGGATACATGAAGTGCCCGCGGATGTCGTCGATCTCGAACTCGCGGCAGCCTGCGTTCATGATCGCGATTCTAGGGCGCGGTACATGACGTACAGGCCGGTTCGGCCCTTTTGCGGATGCGCGAACGCTCCGGGCACCGTGCCGACGATCTCGAAGCCCAGCCTCTGGTAGATCGCGGTCGCCGTGGTGTTGGACTCGGCGACGGCGTTGAACTGCATGCCCGCGAACCCTTGTGTTCTCGCCCAATCAAGTGCGAACGCGCACAGCTTCGTTCCCACACCCAGGCCGCGCGCGTCTGCGGCGACCATGAAGCTGGCCGTCGCGACGTGCGCGCCGGGGCCCGCCCGGTTCGGGCCCATCTTGGCCGTGCCCTGTACGCGGTCGTTCCGGGTCGCCACCACGGTCAGGCCCGGCGGGCGCTCGACCCAGATGTCGTGCGCTTCCCGTTCGGACATGCCGGGTTCGTAGGTGAACGTGTCGCCGGCGCGGATCACGTCGCGCAGGATCGGCCACGTCTGGTCCCAGTCGGACTCGGTGAACTCGCGGATCTTCACACGATGATTCTCGTGTCGGTGACCAATTCTTTTCTGATGTAGTAGATCTCCTCGTCCAGGTACCAGGCGCCCTTGGTGATCGCCTTCGCCTCTTCGAGGAACGCGTTGAGGCGCGGTGTGTGGTACTTCGCGAGCGGGTTGTCGTGGGTGGGCGGGAAGTCCGTGAACCCGTCCAGGACGCCCGTGACGTGCGGAAACCAGATATCGCTGTACACGTGGAACCGGACCTGGTCCTTCCCCGCGGAGATCTCCAGCGGTGGCCGGTCCTTCATCAGGATGTCGTCGTGCCGCGCGTCCTCGGGCCTGAGTTCGCGCAGCAGCGCGCCCAGGTTGTCGATCTCCTGCTCGACGATCCGGCCCGTCGCGTCGTAGAACGCCATGCGGTTCAGGTCGTGGCGCTGGGCCGCTTCCCGGAAGTCATCGGGGTGCGCTCCCTCGGCGACCCACGTGATCATCGGGTCGTCGTGGACGATCCAGAGGTTCCTCACGCGATGATTAAAACCGTTGGCGGACCACGGAGGCCCCTGTTACCTTGCCGGCAGCCGTGCGAGAGACCGAGGAGGTGGTACCCGTGAACGTTTCGACATGGGTGCTCCCCTCAGGGGTCACGGTCGGGCGATAGGTCGTCCGGGAGCGCCGTTTTACGAGCTCCCGAAAGGCACGACCATGAAATTCACCTCCGAACAGCGCTTCGACGACGGCGTCCTCGAGCGCGAGTTCACCCTCGGCGACATCCCCGGCATCCTCTGGACGCCCGCATCCGCACCGGCCCCGCTGATCCTGGCCGGCCATCCCGGCGGACTTCAGAAGATGTACCCCCGCCTGTCGGCCAGGGCCCGGCACTCCGTCGCGCAGGGCTACGCCGTGGCCACCATTGAGCTGCCTGGATGCGGTGACCGGCCTCGTTCCGCTGCCGCGGAGGAGGCCCGCGCCGACCTGCGCCGGGCGGTGCAGGCAGGCGAACCGGTCGGCGACGACATCGTCGACCGGCTCGTCCTCCCGCTGGTCGACCAGGCGGTCCCGGAATGGCAGGCCGCCCTGGACGCCCTCCTTGCGCTGCCCGAGATCTGCGGCCCGGTCGGGTACTCGGGCGGGGTGATCGCCGTCGGCACCCGGCTGGCGGTGGTCGAGCCGCGCATCTCGGCTGCCCTGCTGTTCGCCGGGAGCTTCGTGCCCCGCAGCATTGTCGAGGAGGCCCGGCAGGTCACCATTCCGCTGCTGGTTCTGCTGCAGTGGGACGACGAGGGCAACGACCGGCAGCAGGCCCTCGACCTGTTCGACGCCTTCGGCTCCAAGGAGAAGACGCTGCACGCCAACATGGGCGGGCACACCGGCGTCCCGTGGTTCGAGGGAGACGACGGGAACCGGTTCTTCGACCGGCACCTGAGGTGAGCCTGTCGGTTCGCTGAAGCCCGGAACCGGGCGAAACGCCCATCCGTTGGTCGGGCGTGCTGCTACCCCGACTGACCGCCGCCGGCGGATCGCTGGCCGTGCTCGTGACCGTGGCGATGATCGGCGCGCTCGACCTGACGGTCGGCGCCGTGAGTCGCACGATCAGCGTCTACGCGCTCGGCCCGTACCGCTGGGTGTTCGACAGCGCGGTGCTGTTGCTGGCCGCGGGCTCGCTGGCGATCCTCGGCGTGCTGGTGCATAGAGGGCTTACCAGCTGGCGGTCGGGTGGGGCGATTTTTCTGCAACTGTGGGCGGTGGGGCTGGCCCTCGTCGTGGCGTTCCCGAAGCACAACTGGGCGGTCGGGCCCAGCATGAGCGGCAGCATCCACCGGTTCGCGAGCCTGCTGGCGTTCGTGAGCCTGCCGGTGGCGCTGGTCCTGCTGGCCCGGCCGTGGTTGCGGCACGCGCGCTGGGCCTCACACGCCCGGTGGACGCTCGGGGCGGGCGTGCTGTCCGTACTGGCGTTCGCGCCGATCCTGTACGCGGTCGGCGTGAACGTCGCCGTGGGCACGGCCTGGTGGCGCGTGTTCCCGTTGGGCTACACGGAAAGGTTGCTCGTGGCCACCGAGGTGGCGGCCCTGCTCATCCTCGGGGTGTGGGCGCTGGCTAGTACAGCGAGTCCAGCACGTCCGCGTAGCGCTTCTCGATCTCCCGCCGCCGTGGCTTGAGGCTCGCGGTCAGCAGGCCGTCCTCGACGCTGAAGTCCCACGGGATCACCGCGAACTTCTTGATCGTCGCGTGGCGGGGGAGGTCGGAGTTGACGGCGGCCACCGCGCGCTGGACCTCCTGGTCGATGTCCAGGTCGGACGCGACGGTGTCGGGGTCCATGGTCACCAGCGCCACGCAGTACTGGCGGCGGTCGCCGTGCACCAGCACGTTGCTGATGTACGGCGACGCCGCCTTCAGCTTCGACTCGATGGGCGTCGGCGCCACGTACTTGCCGCCGGAGGTCTTGATCAGTTCCTTCTTGCGGTCGGTGATGCGCAGCCGGCCCGCTTCGTCCAGTTCGCCGATGTCCCCGGTGTGCAGCCAGCCGTCGATGAGCGTGGCGGACGTGTCGGCGGCCCGGTTGTGGTAGCCGCGCATCACGCCGGGGCCCGCCACCAGCACCTCGCCGTCTTTGGCGATGCGGACCTCCATGCCCGGGATGGGCGGGCCGACCGTGCCGAACGCGTGGTCGCCCGGCCGGTTGAGGAACGTCGCCGCCGACGACTCGGTCAGGCCGTAGCCCTCGAGGATCGTGATGCCCGCCCGTTCGAAGAAGCGGCCGATCTCCTCCGACAGCGGCGCCGAGCCGGACACGAAATACCGGATCCGGCCGCCGACCCGCTCGCGCAGCTTGGAGTACACCAGGCGATCGGCCAGCCAGTGCGTCCACTGTGGATGATCGCGGTCGGCCCACTCGAAGATCTTCAGCGCGAGACCGCCCTTGGCCCGCGCGCCGGCCACGATGCGGCCGTGGATCTTCTCGAAGATGCGCGGCGCGGCGGCCACGATGGTGGGCTTGAGCTCGCCGAGGTTGTCGACGATCCGGTCCACCGAACCGTCGACCGCGGTCGGCACGCCCGCCGCGATCATCGCCATCGTCAGCACCTTGCCGAACGCGTGCGACAGCGGCAGCCACAGGAAGTGCAGGTCGTCGGGGCGCAGGATGCCCAGCGACGCCACGGCCTCCGAGGTGCGCAACCAGTTGTCGTGCGTCAGCTCGACGCCCTTCGGCGTGCCCGTAGTGCCGGAGGTGTAGATCAGCGTGGCGAGGTCCTGGGGGCCGATCGCGGAGATCAACGCGTCGTAGTCGCCGTCGGCTTCGGGCACGGCGCCGAACTTGAGCACGTGCTCGACGTCGGCCATGGCAGCCTGCTCGTCGGTGTCGACGACGGCGATCGTGCTGCCCGAGTCGGTGAGGATGTGCGCGACCTCGCCCGGCGTGCTGTTCGGGTAGATCGTCGTCGTGGCGCCGCCCGCCGCGAGCACCGCGAGGTCGGTGATCACCCAGTCGATGCTGGTGGCGCCCATGAGCGCCACCCGGTCGCCGGGCTTGAGACCGAGCTCCTTGAGGCCGAACGCCTGGCGCCGCACCCGGTCCTGCAGCCGCGCCCACGACAGGCTGGTCCAGCCGTCGCCGTCGCGGTATCGCATCGCTTCCGCGCCGGGTGTCACGCCGACGCGCTCGCGCAGCAGGTCCGGGATCGATTGCGCCATTGCAGGTCTCCTCTGGAGCGTCGCTCTAGAGCGGTACTCTAGCGCCTATGGCCGACCCAAGGAAGTCTGTGCTGGACGCCGCGCTCGCGCTCGTCGACTCGGGCGGCCTGGACGCCGTCACGATCACCGCGCTCACCGACCGTTCCGGCGTGTCGAACGGGAGCATCTACCACCACTTCGGCAGCCGGGCCGGGGTCTTCGCCGCGCTCTACGTCGACAGCTACGCCAGCGCGGTGGCCGCGATGAGACCCGCACTCGACGACCGGCCGGCCGCTCTCGTCGTGCGAGACCTGGTGGGCCGCTACCTCGACTGGGTCGTGGCGAACCCGTCGCGTGCCCGTTTCCTTTACACCGCCCCGGCGACGGCCGACGTCGAGGCGAAGCGCGCCCTGTTCGAACCGGTGCTGACGTGGTTCGGCAGCCGAATGGAGTCGGGCGACCTGCGCCGACTGCCGGACTGGGCCCTGGATCCCGTCGTGATGGGCCCCGCACACGAGACCGTGCGCCGCGCCCTGATGGGTGCTTTTCCGTTGGGAGAAGCGCGATCTTTCGTGATCGACGCCGTGTGGTCGGTCGTCCGCCCGTAGGGTTATTGCCATGGCAACTTGGGGTCACCTCGCGGAGTACGTCCGCCAGTCCTACGAAGTCATCAGCGAAGAGCCGGACGAGATCCGCATTCTCGTCGGTTTCGGCGACGTGGAGGAGGACGACGACCCGCGCACCCAGGTGGTGCTCATCTGCCGCGAGGTGCTCGACAAGCAGCACGAGTGGGTGCAGATCGCCTCTCCGTGCGGCCTCGCGTCCACGGTCAACCTGCACGCGCTGCTGGAGGAGGTCGGCAAGTCCACCGTCGCCGCGGGTGTCGCGATCATGGGCGACCACGTGGTGCTGCGCCACTCGCTGCCGCTGGCGAACCTCGACATCGAGGAGTTCACCGAGCCGCTGGCCCTGCTCGCCGGCACCGCGGACACGCTCGAGGAACAGTTCTGGGGCGGCGACGGGTACTGATGTACGACCTCGGACCTGTTGGCCGGTCAGGCGAACCCGACCGCGTGCCAGATGGAGCTCTTGTCCACGTGAGGTAGCAGTAGTTCCGTCAGTACGGGATCCGGGCGGCCGTTCAACGCATCGGAAGCGATGCGGCGCGCGACGCCCGCGAGGAAGTCGGCGACCTGGATGCGGGCGTCGGCCCGCGCGGCGACGAGCGTGATGCCTGCCAGCCGCGGTGACCGCGAACGCAACGCGGCGATGCGTTCGTCGGTGAGCGCACGCTGCCGGTCGTGGATGATCGACACCTGACCGGGCCACAGCTCGACCGCCCGGAGAATGGCCGGGTACAAGGGATCCGAGGCGCCGTGCCGTTCGAGGAACAGCGCCTTGTCCACCAGGTGCACGAAAGCGTTGCCGTGGATGGGACTGCGCGGGCCGAGGAACCATTCGAGCACCGCGCGGTTCTTCTCCCGCAACAGGTGGTTCGCCTTGTACTCGACGGCGGGGGAGCGGATCCAGTCGCGGATCCGCCGCACGCAGTCCTCGGCGACCGACCGGGATATCCCGACGCTCGCGTGGGCGAAGACGTCCGTGACCCCGCCGACGAGGTTGGTGCCCTCGGAGCCGGACTCGTCGCACGCGATCTCGATCATCGCAGGCCGAAGAGCGCTCGGCTGAACGTGCGACTCTCGAGGGCAACGGTGTTGTCGACGAACTGGTCGATGGCGCCGGTCAACGGCAGGTCGCGCAAAGCCGGGTCGTCGATGGCCGCGATCAGGGCGAGAGAGAACCGCCCGGCGGCCAGCACGCGGTAAGGCCGGTCGAAGAACGGACGCGTGGCGGGATCGACCGGTTCGGTGAGTCCGGCCTCGTTGTGCAGCGTCCCAACGGCTTCGTATGCGGCGGTCAGGCACCGCTCGCGGTCGTGCCAGTCGGTGGCCGCGAGCGCGGCGGTCAGCATCGGGGTCAGTCGTGCCGCGAACCGTAGCCGGGCGAACGCGCTGCCGAGCCACTTGCTGTAGGGCGGGTAGACCCGCTCCAGCAGCAGGCACAGCCGCATCAGGTCGCGGACCAGGCGAGCGGTGACCACCGCCGATCCGAGGTCGTCGCCGACGTCGCCGCACCGCCCGACGAAGGGTTCTTCCTCGCAGACGCGTTGCCATTGGCACGCCAGCAGGTAGCGCCACACGTCGTCGGGGTACCAGGACAGGTCCCGCCGAATCCGGTGCAGCCCGAGGTCGTCGTGGAAGACCTCCCCGCCGGTGACCTCGGCGAACGTCTGGGTGGGCGTCGCCAGCCAGTCGAGCGTGGTGATCTCGGTGCGGGGATCGAAACCGAGGTGGCCTTCGAACCAGGCGCCGAGCTCGGTGACCACGATTCCGTTCGGCAGCATCGGGTAGCCGGCGAACGTGGCGGGCAGGTGTTCCGTGAGCATGCGGGACACCTCGGCGCACGGTTCGCCGGGGTGCAGGAACAGTTGAATGCGTGGTCCCCAGTCGTGGTCGGTGGAGCGCTGGGTGTCGAACCCGAGGATCTCGGAGCCACGACCGATCAACGCCGCGGTATGGGCCAGTCCGGGAAAGTGCCGCGACAGCAGGGGACGGACCGCCTCGTGGTAGAGGCGGCCGGACAGCTCCACACCGGGAATGAACGCTGGTCGCACGCGGAGCAGGGTGCCCGACCCGGCGCCGGTCCCGCGACCGCATTTGAGAGGTGCTCACGCCTTGTGCCGGGACGTTCGCGAAACGTTGACAGGTCTAGCCCTTTAGTGCTGTGATCCATCGCACAGATAGGAAACTTTCTTTACCGAAACCCGCCGCCGCACCTGCTCATCCAGAACGGAAAGTGGGAGGCACCCTGTGGCCAGATCCCTGCTAGCCATAGTCCCGGCAGCCGCGCTCGCGTTCGCTCTCCCCGCGCCGGCGGTCGCCGCTCCGACGCAGTACCAGGCAGAGACCGGCACGGTGATCACGCAGGGCGTGGTCGAGTCGAACCACGCCGGCTTCACCGGCAGCGGCTTCGTCAACTACAACAACATGGTCGGCAGCGCCGTCGAGTTCACGGTCAGCTCGCCGGCGTCCGGCCTCGCGACGCTCACGTTCCGGTACGCCAACGGCACCACGGCGAACCGGCCGATGGACATCTTCGTCGCGGGCGCGCTCGCGTCCGACGAGCTGTCGTTCCCCGGCACGGGCGCGTGGACGACGTGGCAGACCCGCACCGTCACGGTGCCGCTGGCGGCGGGCACCAACAAGGTCAAGGCCGTCGCGACCACCGCGAACGGCGGGCCGAACCTCGACCGCCTCGACGTCGAGCCGCCGTCCGGACCGCCGGACACCGAGAAACCGAGCCAGCCGCAGAACCTGCGCTCGCCGTCGAAGACCTCGACCAGCGTGACGCTCGCGTGGGACGCCTCGACGGACAACGTCGGCGTCACCGGCTACGTGCTCTCCAGCGGTCAGACCGCGACCGGGACGACGACGACCGTCACCGGTCTGCAGCCCAGCTCGACCTACACGTTCACCGTCCAGGCACGCGACGCCGCGGGCAACCTGTCCGACGCCTCCGCGCCGGTGACCGTGACGACGTCGCCGCCGTCCAGCGGCGGGCGACCGGCCGAGGTCAACGGTCAGCTGCACGTCTGTGGCGTGAAGCTGTGCAACCAGTACAACAAGCCGATCCAGTTGCGCGGCATGAGCACGCACGGCCTGCAGTGGTACGCGCAGTGCATCAAGCCCGCGTCGCTCGACGCGCTGGTGAACGACTGGGGCGGTGACTTCATCCGCATCTCCATGTACATCCAGGAGGGCGGCTACGAGACCAACCCGCGCAAGTTCACCGACCTGGTGCACAGCATCATCGAGCAGGCCACGCAGCGCGGCATCTACGCGCTCGTCGACTGGCACCAGCTGACGCCCGGCGACCCGAACTACAACCTGTCGCGCGCCAAGACGTTCTTCACCGAGATCGCCCAGCGGCACAAGGACAAGACGAACATCATCTACGACATCGCGAACGAGCCGAACAACGTCTCGTGGGCGAAGGTCAAGTCCTACGCCGAGCAGATGGTCCCGGTGATCCGCGCGATCGACGCGGACAGCCTGATCGTGTCCGGCACGCACGGCTGGTCGACGTTCGGCATCTCCGACGGCCAGGACGTGTCGTCGGTGCTGAACAACAAGGTCAACGCGACGAACTTCATGTACTCGTTCCACTTCTACGCCGCGTCGCACAAGACCGAGTACATCAACGCGCTGTCGCAGGTGGCGGACGCCGTGCCGGTGTTCGTGACCGAGTTCGGCACGCAGACCTCGTCCGGTGACGGCGGCAACGACTTCACCACGTCGCAGAAGTACATCGACCTGATGGCACAGAAGAAGATCAGCTGGGCCAACTGGAACTTCTCCGACGACGAACGGTCCGGCGCGGTGTTCAAGACGGGCACCTGCTCGGGCAGCAACTTCACCGGCACCACGGTGCTGAAGCCCGCCGGTGTCTGGGTGCGCGACCGCATGCGCACGCCGGACGACTTCCCGACGAGCTGACAACCGGTCGTGAGTGGTTTCCGTTGCCATAGCGACGGAAACCACTCACGACTGTCATAGCGGCCAGGTGTGGACCGGTTCGTTGGCGTGCATGAGTTCCACGTAGGTGCGCAGCATCGTGCGCAACGCGTCGGCCCGGTCGAGGTGGCTGTGGTCGTAAAGCTTGTGGAACTCACGGGCCTGCCACGTCGCCCCGTTGACACCCGCGAGGGCGCGCTGCTCGATCACGCCGAGGAGCCGGTCCCGTTCCGTGCTGTCCACACCCCACCGGATCAGTCCCTCGTGTGCCAACGGAAGAAGCCTGCGCAGCACGAGTTCGACGACCGGGACGGTGCCGACGCCCGGCCAGTACATCTGCGCGTCCATGCCGTTGCGGGCGCCCGCGTAGAAGTTCTCCTCGGCGGCGCTGAAGCTCATCTGTGACCACAGTGGACGCTCGTCCTCGGCGAGCGCGCGGACGAGTCCGAAGTAGAGCGCGCCGTTCGCCAGGGTGTCCACAACGGTCGGGCCCGCCGGCAGCGTGCGGTTCTCGACGCGCAGGTGCGGCTTGTCGCGAACCACGTCGTACACTGGCCGGTTCCACCGGTAGATCGTGCCGTTGTGCAGCCGCAGCTCGGACAGCTTCGGCACGTCGCCGCGGTCGAGCACGTCGACCGGATCCTCGTCCTCGCAGATCGGCAGCAGCGCGGGGAAGTACCGGACGTTCTCCTCGAACAGGTCGAAGATCGAGTTGATCCACCGTTCGCCGAACCACACGCGCGGGCGGACGCCCTGCGCCTTCAGCTCGTCGCCACGCGTGTCCGTGGCCTGCTGGAACAACGCGATGCGCGTCTCGCGCCACAGCTCCTTGCCGAGGAAGAACGGCGAGTTCGCGCCGAGCGCCACCTGCACGCCCGCGATGGCCTGCGCCGCATTCCAGTAGGCGGGGAACTGCTCGGGGCTGACCTGAAGGTGGAACTGGGTGCTGGTGCACGCGGCCTCGGGCACGATCGAGTTCGCGGTGAGGTGCAGCCGTTCCACGCCGTCGATCGCGATCTGCAGGTCCTCGCCCCGCTGCGCCAGCACCTGCTCGTTGAGCAACGCGTACCGCGGGTTGCTGGACAGCTGCTCCGGGTTGAGGTGCCTGGCCCGCAGCGTCGGCAGGATCCCGTTGACCACCATGTGCGCGCCGACCCCGCGGGCCTTCTTCTCGGCGTCGTTGAGGCTGCGCCGCACGGTCTCCTCGAACGCCGTGATGCCGCCGCCGGCGAGCCGGCGCGGCGCCACGTTGATCTCGAGGTTCCACTGGCCGAGCTCGGTGACGAAGTCCGGGTCGTCGATGACCTCGAGGGCCTCGTGGTTCTTCATGGCCGGGTCGCCGTGCTCGTCGATGAGGTTGAGCTCGATCTCCAGGCCAGTCATCGGCCGTTCGAACTCGAACCGGGAGTCGCGCAGCATCCGGGCGAACACGTCGAGGCATCGGCGCACCTTCGTGCGATACCGCGTCCGGTCCTCTCGGGTGAACTCGTGCTTGGCGACGTCCTCACCCATGGCTGCCTCCTCGCGGTCGAGGCTTCACCCCACCACTGTGCACCATGGTTGATCAATCCGACAGCCGTGTGCAGTCCTCAAAACGGCGCGGGAGCGCCCCGGAACGGGTTCCGGGGCGCGATCTCGTCAGCGCGATCTCGTCAGTCGGTCACCAGGATGCCCTCGGGAATGCCGGCGACGTCGACCTGGCGCCAGATCTGACGCGTGCCCGGCAGCTCGTGGTAGCGCCGCAGCCCGGCGACGCCGCTCAGCCAGCCGCCCCACGCGGCATAAGGCGGGTTGTCGGGGTCGAACCCGCTGTGCACCAGGGTGAGCCGGGTCTTGCCCTCCGAGCCTTCCAGCTCCCAGGTGGTGGTCTCGTTGTCGACGAACCGCAGCGCCGCCTTGCGGCCCGGTTCGAACTCGACGAACTTGGCCCCGCCGGGGTCCACCTCGAACCCGCCCATCGCGAAGCGGCCGCCCAGATAGGGCTCGATGTCCACCTTGGCACCAAACCACTTCTCGAACACCTCCGGCTGGATCATCGAGTCGAACACCTGCTCCGGTGCCGCGTCGATGACGACCGACGTGCTCAGTTCCCTCGACGTGAAGTCGACCATCGGGGTCAGCTCGCGCCCGGCCACATAGTCGGCCAGGTTGGCGATCGCCAGCGACCAGAACGTCTGCAGCGCGCCACGGGCACCGGCCCGGTCGTGAATGATGTCCTCGAAGCTGGGCAGGTCGCTGTGGCTCAGCGTGACCAGCGTGCCTTCCTCGTCCTCGGCCAACGCGAACTCCACCGTGGCCTCCACGCCCTCCACGGTCCAGCCGAACCGGATGGTGTGGTCGTCCACGTGCAGCACGCGCTGGTGCGGCTCGGCACCGTCCGGTGTGAAGCGGCCCCAGAACTCGTACTTGCCGGGCAGGTCGACCTCGGCGTGCTCGGCCAGCCAGACGCGCAGCGCGGCCGGATCGGTCAGCGCCTCGTACGTGAGCTTCAGCGGCGCCGCGACGACGGCGGTCAGACGCATGTCAGGTTCGGTCATCGGGATCTCCCTTGGGATAGCAGGCGACGGCCAGGCGGAACGCGTCGCCTTCGGCGCCGCCGTAGCGGGTGAACAGGTCCTGCAACGACTGCTGCAACTCGTCGAGGAACGCCTTGCGTTGCTCCGGGCGCACCCGGATCTCGCCGGACACGCCGATCGACGGCAGGTCCGGCCGGGTGAGGTCGAGCGCGGCGACGTCCGCCTGCACGTCCTCCATCAGGTCGACCAGGTAGCCCAGGCTGAGCTGGTCGCGGGTCTGCCGCAGCCCGATCCGGCCCACGAGGCTCGGGGACAGCCAGTACGACCGGCCGGCCGCCTGGTAGATGCCCTCGTTGATCCCGCGCACCCGGCGCTCGGCCACCAGCCGGACGAGACCGGCCTCGAGCAGGCGTTTCACGTGGTAGTAGACCCGCTGCGGGGTCTGGTCGAGCTCCACCGCCACCTCGGTGCACGACCGGGGCTCGGCGAGGTGCCGCAGCACTTCGATCCGCTGCGGCTTGAGCAGGGCCTCGGCCTGCTCGATCTGATCGAGGTAGACGACATCTCTCATGGCGAAAACCAGTCTTTACGTCAAAAAACTTTTTGTCAATGGGCTGCGGCGAGCGACCTGAGGGTGTTGGGACTCAGGTCAGGCCGGCACGGCGATAGCGGTCAGCAGGATGCCGTCGCGAACGATCCACCGGCCGCTGTACCCGCTCACGGGTGCGTCGGGCAGCAGGATGCGCGCCTCGAACGTGCCGCCGGGGTCGAGCGTGATGTCGGCGTCCTCGAACCCGAGCCAGCGCTTCGCCACCGGGTACCACGCCTTGTAGACGGACTCCTTGGCGCTGAACAGCAACCGGTCCCAGCACACGGTGGGATCGATGGCCTCGAGCTTCGGCATCCGGTCGAGCTCGGTCTGCACGGCGATCGCCTTCAGCACGCCGTCCGGCGCGGGCGCGTGCGGCTCGGCGTCGATGCCGATCGTCGCGAAGTCCGTGCCGCGGGCCAGTGCGACGGCCCGATACCCGGTGCAGTGCGTGATGGCGCCGACGATGCCGGTCGGCCACAGCGGCTCACGCTTGGGACCGGGCAGGATCGGCGACGGCGGGAGGCCCAGGACGTTCAACGCCTCGCGCGCGCACCAGCGAGCGGTGCTGAACTCGCGGCGGCGCTTCTCGACGGCCTTGCCCAGCACGGCCTCCTCCTCGGGGAAGAGGGTGATCTCGGCGTCGTCGAACCGCTCCACCGCCGCGATCGGCGGCGGCAGCAACTCCTTCAGCACTAGGACTCCCGCAGCACGTCGTGGAGAAGGACCTGCCGGTCGCCGCGCGGCTGCCACTCGCGCGGGTAGCCCAGCGAGACCTCGTCGAACCGTACGCCGTCGTACCAGGTGGTGCGCGGAATGTGCAGGTGCCCGTAGACCATCTCCCTGCAGTTGAACCGCAGGTGCCAGTCGGCGGTCGCATCCGTTCCGCACCACAGCGCGAACTCGGGGTAGCGCAGGACGAACGTGGGGTCGCGCACGAGCGGGTAGTGGTTGATCAGCACCGTCGGTCCCTCGACCGCGGACAGTCGTTGCGCGGTCTCCTCGACGCGTGCGGCGCACCACTCGGCGCGTGAGGCGTACGGCTCGTGGTGCAGGAAGTACTCGTCCGTGCACACCACGCCCGCGTCGTGGGCGGCCTTCAGCGCGCTCGTCGTGTCGTGCGTGCCCTTCGGGCGCCACGTGTAGTCGTAGCCGATGAACAGCGGGCACACGGTGACCGGCCCGCCCTCGCCGTCGAAGACCTCGTACGGATCCTCCGGCGTGACGACGCCCAGGCCGCGGCACAGCTCGACGAGTTGCTTGTAGCGAACCTCGCCGCGCGACTGGACCGCGTCGTCCTTCGTGGTCCACAGCTCGTGGTTGCCCGGCGACCAGACCAGCTTCGCGAAATGCTTCTGCAGCGTCGTGAGGGTCCACTCGATGTCGGTGAACCGTTCGCCGATGTCGCCAGCGATGATCAGCCAGTCGTCGTCGGACGACGGACGCATCGTCTCCACAACATGACGGTTGTCCTGGTAGGAGACGTGGAGGTCGCTGGTGGCCAAGAGCTTCACGCTTCGGACCATATCTCACCGACCAGTGGCGTTTGACGGGAAACGACCGTCTATCCGTTCGTCGCAGGTGCGCGTCCGCTCGTCTCAGTACGTCTTACCACGTGCCGCGATACCCGCCCCGCTCGTCGCCGGGGATGGCCTACCTACTTACCTGTTTCTCCGGACGCTTCCTACTGTGATCGCAGTCACCTGAACGGTAGAAGTCCTGGCGGAGGACCCCAAATGACCGAGTCACAGTTCGCAGCTCGCACCCCCGACCCACGCCTCGCGCGGCAGGTACCGCCACGCCAAGCGCCGCAACGGCCGCTTCCCCCGAGGCATGTGCCGGCCGGGCCGCACGCATCCGGTCAGGTCCCCCAGCGCTACGGCGCCCCCGTCGACCCGCGCCTCGCGGGTTCCCCCTCGTTCCGCCGGACCGTCGGCGCCGAGATCGCCCGGCACGCGCAGCAGCAGTCCGCGTACGCCGGCGTCCCGCAGCGCCGCACCACGGCCGAGGACACCGCACTGGCCACCCTGCTGCGTTCGCGTCAGCGTGCCGAGTCCGCCCGCCAGGACACACGGAACGCCGACTGCAGCACGCCGCGCCAGGACTCGTGGATGCGCCCCGGTGCGTGGCCCGAGCACAGCTGCGACGGTGGCCGTGGTGACGTGATCGAGCAGCTGTCGGCCCGCCTGGTGCCGCCGTCGCTGTGGGCGGTCGTCGAGCCGCTCATCCCGCCGGCCAAGGTCCGCCGCCAGGGCGGCGGCCGCGGCCGTGTGTGCAACCGCGCCGTCTTCACCGCGATCGTCTTCGTGCTCTCGTCCGGTTGTGCGTGGCGGCACTTGCCCGCGTCCTTCGGGGTGACTGTGCCGACCGTGCACCGGCGGTTCCAGGAGTGGACCGACCTCGGGCTGTGGGTGCGGCTGCGTCGCGCTGCCATGGAGGGCGCCACCGGTGCCGACGAGGTCGACTGGATTCGCGCTGTGCTGGACGCTGCTGACCGTCGGGCGGCCAAGGCTGCCAGCTGATTTACCCGAGTCTTCGGCCCGGTCGGTGGAGTCATGCCGGCCGGGCCGATTTCACTTGGCACACTGAACAAGTGATCAGAGACGACTTCGTTTCCGTGGCCCGCGGCGCCGCAGCTCTCCTTCGTAACCCGGCTGTGAAAGCGAACTGGCACAAACCCAGCGCACTGCCCGAGTTCCGGGTCAGCGGGCTCGCCGGTCACCTGGCGTTTCAGGTCCTCGTACTCCCGGACGCCCTGAAAACCGTCCCCGCCGAAGAGACGATCCCGCTGCTCGAGCACTACAACCGAGCGCAGTGGATCGGCGAACCGCTCGACTCACAGTTCAACACCGGCATCCGCGAAGGCGGCGAACGCATAGCCGCGAACGGTCCCGAGGACCTGGCGGCAAAGGTCGAGGCGGCCATCGGCGAGCTGGAGTTCCGCGACGGCCCCGCCAGGCTGCCGTTCTGGGGGCCGTACTCATTGACGACCGACGACCTGCTGATCACCCGCATGATGGAACTTGTCGTGCACGCCGACGATCTGGCGTTCAGCGTCGGCGTCGAGACGCCCGAGTTCCCGCCGGGCGCCGTGGAGGCCGTGGTCGACCTGCTCTCCCGAATCGCGATACAGCGGCACGGTGCGACCAACGTGATCCGGGCGCTCAGCCGCAACGAACGAGCACCCGAAAACATCGCCGGAATATAACCGTCATGGGACATCGTCGATGGCGTCTTCTCCGCATGGAAGGGAGTCGTCATGGAAACCCTGTCCCATCGCGCCATCGCGATGCTCCGCGCTGTCGCCGCCGGCCGCGCCGAACTCACCCGTAGCTGCGAGCCCGACCTGCGGGTCGACCACCTCTGCTGCTGCGACCAGAGCGTGACCCGGCTGCTGGTGGCGCTGGGCCTCGTCGCGCCGAAGTGCGAGGGGCCGGTCGGCACGTGGGTGCCCGCCCAGCTGACTCCCGCGGGGATGCACGCGCTGGCCGCCTGACCGCTCGGCGACGCGAACGGGTGATGCCAGGCGACCTGGGCTGCACGGGAGCGCAGACTCGTTAGTCATGAGACGAACAACTACCGCGTTATGCGCCGTGCTTCTCCTGCTGTTATCGACCGCCACCCCTGCCTTCGCGATCGACGGGACCGCGGGCCTCAACGTCCTCGTGCCGTCCACGTGCGCGGGACTGCCCGGCCTCCTCGACGACACGGCCGCGATCCCCGACGAGCTCTACGAAGCACACGGGTGCGGCAGCAAGATCACCGTCACCGGTCCCGAAGGCACTGGGCAGGCCACGGTGACGCAGAAGTGTGATGGATGCAAGAAGGGCGACATCGACCTCAGTCCGGCCGCGTTCAACAAGATCGGCGGTACGCGCGAAGGCCGGGTCAAAGTCACCTGGAGCTTCCTCTAGCGGAGATCACATGCCGTTGATGCCCGCGTGGTACTTGGGCACGCGGACCGTGATCTTCGTGCCCAAGCCGCACGCCGTCTCGACAACGAGTCCGTACTCGTCGCCGTAGACGCGGCGCAGCCGTTCGTCGATATTGCCCAGCCCGATTCCGGCCGACTCGTCGACCTGACCGGCCAAGGTGCGCCGAAGTTTTTCGGGGTCCATCCCGATGCCGTCGTCCTCGATGGTGATCTCGGCCTCGGCGCCGCCGTCCGCCGCGTGGATCTGGATGTGCCCCGGCTCGACCTTGCCCTCCATGCCGTGCCGGACAGCGTTTTCCACCAACGGCTGCAAGCAAAGGAACGGCACGGTCACCGGCAGCACCTCGGGCGCCACCTGCAAAGTGACCTTCAACCGCTCGCCGAACCGGGCGCGTTCCAAAGCCAGGTACTGGTCGATCGACTTCAGTTCTTCCGCCAACGTCGTGAAGTCGCCGTGTCGCCTGAACGAGTAGCGGGTGAAGTCCGCGAAGTCCAGCAACAGAGTCCGCGCCCGCTCGGGGTTCGTCCGCACGTAAGAAGCGATGGCGGACAACGAGTTGTAGATGAAGTGCGGCGAGATCTGCGCCCGCAGCGCGCGCACCTCGGCCTCCACCAGGCGCGTGCGCGAGCGGTCAAGCTCGGCCAGCTCCAGCTGACCGGCCGCCCAGCGCGCCACCTGGTTCGTCGCGCGCACCAGGCCCGCCGACGCCTCACGCGAGTAGGCCGCCAGCGTCCCGACGACCCGGCCCTCGACGGTCAGCGGCGCGACCACGCAGCAGTTGATCGGGCAGTTCGGCTCGGTGCAGCCGATGTCGAACGCCTGCGTGCGGCCGGTCAGGAACACGTCCTCCGCCTGCGCCATGGCGTCCTGTGCGTGGTGCTCGGACACGCCCTCCCACGCGACGACCTCGGTCTCGTCGGTCAGCGCCAGCGCGGGCGTGTCCAGCAGGGTGCGCAGGTGCCGCGCGGACTTCTTCGCGGCGTCGGGCACCAGACCGGCGCGCAGCGGCGGCGCGGCGGACCACGCGGTGTGCAGCGTCTCGTACGTGACGCGTTGCGCCTCGGTCGACAGCGACTGCTTGTTGCGCGTCCCGCGCCACAACACCAGTACGGCGGCGCCGCCGACGATCAGGATCGCCCCGGCGGTCAGGAAGTCCTGCATTGCTGACACCTCAACTCCGGTCCTCGCCCGCCTCGAGTCCGAGGTTCTCCGGGGCGTGGAGCTTGACCATCGCACGGTTCACGCCGGCGGGCACCCTGCGCGGGGTCAGCAGCGAGACGACGTACATGACGGTGAAACCGAGCGGTACGGTCCACGCCGCCGGGCGCGACAGCAGGACCTGGTACCACGCGTTGCCGGTCTCGGTGAACATGGTCACCAGCCCGGCCGTCAACGCGGGCAGACCACCCGCGAGCATCCCCGCGACGGCCCCGACCGTCGTGATGCGACTGCTCCAGATTCCCAGCAGCAGCAACGGGCACAGCGACGACGCCGCCACCGCGAACGCCAGGCCCACCATGTCCGCCACCGGCATCCCGGTCGACAGGAACGTCATCGACAGCGGCACGAGCCCGGCGAGCACGGTGGACACCCGGAAGCCGCGCACGCCGCCGAGCCGCAGCACGTCCTGCGACAGCACGCCCGCGAGCGACACCATCAGCCCGGACGACGTCGACAGGAACGCCGCGAACGCGCCACCCGCGACCAGCGCGCCCAGCAGTTCGCCGCCGAAACCGGCGATCATCTTGCTGGGCAACACCAGGACCACCGCGTCGGTCTGCCCGGTCATCAGCAGCTCGGGGGTGTAGAGCCGGCCGAGCGCGCCGTACATCGGCGGCATGAGGTAGAAGACGCTCAGCAGCCCCAGCACGATCAGCGTCGTGCGGCGTGCCGCGTGGCCGTTCGGGTTGGTGTAGAAGCGAACGATGACGTGCGGCAGCCCCATGGTGCCGAGGAACGTCGCGATGATCAGCGAGTAGGCCGCGTAGAGCGGGAACGGCGAGTTGCTCGACAGCGGCAGTGACCACGACTCGTTGGTGTTGTGGCCCGTGCCGTGCACGTGCGGCACGACGGCGCCCGCGGGGAACTCGAACCGCGAGTTCTCCCCGATCACGTGGTCGCCCGTGGTCAGGAAGTGCCCCGCGTTCTCGATCCGCAGCCCGTCGACGACCCCGGAACCGTTGATGAAGACCGGTTTCTCGGCGTGCACGCCGGTCGTCTTCGGGAACGTCACCGTGGTGTCCTCGCGGAACACGGGGAACTCCGGCTTCGTCAGGCTCTCCGCGCCCTGCGACTGCCACGCGCCGATCAGGAAGACGATCGGCACGGTGATCGCGGTCAGCTTGAGCCAGTACTGGAACGCCTGCACGAACGTGATGCTGCGCATCCCGCCGGAGATCACGTTCACCGTGACGACCACCGCCACGATCAGCGCGCCCACCCAGTCCGGCGCGCCCGTGACCGTGTGCAGTGTCAGGCCCGCGCCCTCGAACTGCGGCAACAGGTACAGCCAGCCGATCATCAGCGCCAGCACGCTCGCCACCGCGCGTACGACACGTGAACGGAACCGCGCCTCGGCGAAGTCCGGCAGCGTGTAGGCGCCGGACCGGCGCAGCGGCGCCGCGACCATCGTCAGCAGCACCAGATACCCGGCCGTGTAGCCGACCGGGAACCACAGCATGTCCGGCCCGTAGGCGAAGATCAGGCCCGCGATGCCGACGAACGACGCCGCCGACAGGTACTCACCGCCGATCGCCGAGGCGTTCCACCACGGCGACACCGTCCGCGACGCGACATAGAAGTCCGAAGTGGTCCGGGAGACCCGCAGGCCGTAGGTCCCGACCAGGATCGTGCCCAGCGCGACGGTGATCACGGCGACGATCGCGGAGGTGTGCGTCATGGACGTTCGACCAGCTCCGCGAACTCGCGTTCACTGCGCTCGGCCTGCCGCACGTAGAACCAGCCCGCGAGCAGCAGCATCGGGAAGACGAGGACGCACAGCAGGAACCACGGCAGGCCGAGCCCCATCACCTTGACCCGGCCGACGTCGGTGAACGTGAACAGCAACGGCAGCGTCATCAGGCTGCCGCACGCGATGAGACAGACGAACAGACCGAGCCGGCGCTGCGCGCGGATCAGCGTGCGCATGTACACCGCGCCGAGCTCGCTCTGCTCGTTGATCTCCCGCGTGCCCGAGTACGGGCGGCGCGCGCGAGGCGCACGGGTGCGGGGACTCGTCACCGTCACGCGCTGAACCGGTTTGCTCTGGACTGGTCTGTTCTCGGCCGGTCTGTTCGGCGACGACGGCGGGTTCGTCACGAACCGAGTCCGTTCCGGGGCTGCGGCGCTGTGGGCACGCTCTGGCCCTGACCGGCGGGCGGCACGATCGGCCGGGCCCGGCGCACGAGCAGCTGACGCAGGTGCCGGGCGTGCCTGCGGCTCACCGGCAGCACGGCGCCGCCGATCGTGACGCTCAGGTGGCCGTCCTCCAGGCGCAGCTCGTCGATGTGCCCGAGCGAGACCAGGTGGCTGCGGTGGATCCGGACGAAACCCGCGGAGCGCCAACGCTCTTCGAGCCCGTTGAGCGCGGCGCGTACCAGGCCGCTACCGGTCGCCGTGTGCAGCCGGGCGTAGTCGCCGTGCGCCTCGACGTACCGGATGTCGGCGAGCCGGATGAACCGCGTGACGCCGCCGAGCTCGACCGGGATGACCTCGTCGCCGACCTCGGGCGGCGCGCCCTGCTGTTGCTGCTGCGCGGCGGGCGCCGACTCGGCCGGGGCCTTGCTGTCCCACACCTCGTGCACGATGCGGTGCACCGACTCGGCGAGCCGCTCGGCCCGCACGGGCTTGAGGAGGTAGTCGAGCGCCTTGAGCTCGAACGCCTCGACCGCGGGCTGCTGGTGGGCGGTCACGAACACGACGGGCGGCGGCTGCGCGAACCGGGAGAGCACGCGCGCCAGGTCCAGGCCGTCGAGTCCGGGCATGCGGATGTCCAGGAAGACCGCGTCGAGCGGCTGGCCGGCGTCCATCGCGCGGTGCAGCACGCGCAGGGCCTTGGTCGCGTCGGTCACGGCTTCCACGTGGGCGATGCGCGGGTCGGAGCGCAACAGGTACACGAGGTCTTCCAACGCGGGTGCCTCGTCGTCAACTGCGAGCACCCGCAGGGAGCGCTCGAGGCTGCCACGTCGATCTGGCCCCTCGCACACGGGGCAGGGCAGACCTGAGGTCATTCGAGATCGAGTCCAAACTGTTTACGGCCGACCCTCACGTGGCGGCGATTAGACCACGGGAGGCCCGCTCGCGCCCGGTGAGTCGGCAGCGATGGATACGCGATCATGTACCGTCACGGAGGGTGACTGTGAGCGGGGGTGTGCCCACGCAACGTCGCCACCTCCACCCCATCTCGACGACCTTGATCGGGCGCATCATCCGCCAGCCGGAGGACGTCCGGGAACCTCCGATCGGGTGTGTCTAGGGACAGGATCGATCGGGAAAGCACTACGCAGAGTGCAGAGGCCTGCTCAGGGCTGGCGGATCACGCGTGGCTGTGCGGCCAACGCGTCACCGAGAGTGATTTCGAGCTCGATGAACGACTCTTCGGCGCGGCGCGCGGCGACGCTCACCGACGCGGCGGCCGCGGGGCCGACGAGGCGTCTGGTGGGGGCGCGCAGGGCTTGGATCGCTTCGGACCACTGGTTCGACAGCTTGGCGAGCGTGGCCAGGGTCTCCACCAGGTCCTCGGTGTTCTCCGGCGGCGACGCCACGATCTCCGCCAGGCGGTCACGCAGGGCGTCCAGGGCCTGGTCCACGGTTGCCTCCCGATCGTGCTGCACCAGGTGGACCGCTGCGGCTGGTGAGGACAAAGGCGGAATTCTCTCTCCACTACGTGAAACACACCATTGTCGGCGGAACGGGCAGCGGTCGGCCGCATCGGTCCAGCGCAATGATGTTGCCTGACGCCGGGCGGGGCGGTCAATCGCCGGAGCAATTCGTCTCAATAGGTTCGTGTCTCAATTGGAAGGTTTGATATGTGCACGTCCGGGAAATAGGCGGAACCGACGAAGCGTCGGTTTTACCCAACGCCTTGTCGGTTCCTGCCAGCAATGGACCGCCTGGTGGAACGACTGATCGGTCAGATTGGGCCGATCCGGTGTGTCGCAGATCGCATCCCGAATGTATTGCCCTATGAGTAACCGAAAGAACTGTCGTCGTCCCTCTTTTGAACCGTCAGGTCTTCGCGTACGTAGTCACTCGCCCCTGTTCACGTTCGAACATCATTCGTTCGGGTTCATACATGATTTCACACGGGTGAACCTTCAGCGCCCGCGCCAGATGATCCCGCACCGCGATCTCATCGAGATGATCCACGCCCCGCGCGCCGGGCGGTAGTCCGTACACCGCGGCGACCGTTCCGGGCAGCCAGTCGCACATCTCGACGTCCTGCGCGGTGACCGTGGTCCGGCCGTTCTCCGTGGTGGAAAGGCCCAGCCCGCCGGCGTATTTCCGTTCCTCGAGGAAAGCGCGCCGCTCACGCGGCTGGGCGCTGCCGAGGCGCCCCTTGGGCAGCAGGACGTCGACGAGCCGGAACGCCGCGAGCACGCGCCCGTCGCGCTGGATCTGCACGTCGAACACGGGCTCGTCGCCGCTCCAGCGGGCCTCGACCTGCAGCAGGCCGCTCTCCGGCAGCGGTTCGAAGACCTCGAGCGAGGTGATCCGGTGCGGGAAGCCGACTCGATCGGGGTGGGCGTCGTGCGGAATGACGTGCGTGGCCGCGTCGAGGACGCCCTGGCCGAGCCTGCCGGGCGGCACGGAGCCTTTGCCCGCGTCGAGCGTGGCGCTGGCGCCGCGCGGACCGGTGCGCAGGTCGGTGAGATACCGGAACGCCGGTCCGTGGAACAGGATGCCGGCCTCGTACGGGTCGGGCTGCTTCCTGACCCTGATCTTCGGGAACGGCTCGGGCCGCTCGCCGATAGGTGCCTTGTGCGCCGTGGCCACCTTCTTGCCGCTGGCGAACAGGGTGACCTGGTCGTTGTCGTGGGTCGTGGTGATCTCGACGGGTCCGTCGAGCGGGACCCAGCGGTGCAGCGTGACGTCCCGCAGTGCCGTGGCGTCACCGGCAATCAGGTCGATGGTCGACATCATCGGCAGCGCGGGCACCGTCCAGGTCGGGCGGTGGTCCTGCAGCCACGTCTGTTTCTGGGCGTCGAAGACCTTGCCGAGCGCGAGGTTCGTGGCGTGGTAGATCCGCTTGTCGTCGGCCCAGAGCCACGCCTCGGCCTCGCCGTCGCCGGTCAGCTCCAACTCGATGCGGATGACCTTGTTCTTGGGGGTGACCTGCCCGCGGTACTTCCAGGTGATCTCCTTGCCGGTGCGGATGCACGGGCTCTGCTTCTGGTGGAACCCGAGCAGCTGCAGCATCGCCTCGACGCCGAGCGAGCCGGGCTGCACGGGGTCGGAGAAGAAGTGCGCCTTGAAGAACCAGTCGTCGGGGTCGACGTCCTTCTCACTGCGAATGCGCCCGAGCCCGGCCTTGCCGTCGTCCGGCCAGTAGCCGGTGACCCGGTCGATCATCGTGAGCATCGTCTGCGGGATCTCGTGCCGGACGTTGTCCTCGAGCTGTTCCTCGTCGGTCGGCAACCCGACCTGGTTGTCGAACGCCTCCGGCGGGAAGTAACCGAAGACCGTCTTGAGGTCGAAGACGAGGTCCCCTTGGTCGTCGTGGCACTCGACGGTGAAGCTCTCGATGATCATCCCGGCGGACCGCGAGATCTGGGTGATCGTGCTCTTCGTGGTGAGGAACCTGGTCTTCGGCGTCACCGTCTTGTGGACCGTGCCGGTGCCGTCGAGGTTGCGGAACAACAGGTCCTGCTCGGTGGTGAGCGAGCTGCCGACGTAGCTGGCGAGCCAGCCGCACGGCTGCAGGACGACCTCCATCAGCACGCCGAACGGCATCGTCCCGTCCTCGAAGTACCAGGCCTCGTCGGGGACGTCGTACTCGGCGGTGACTTCGCTGTTGAGCTGCATGCCGTTCTGCGGGCCGCGCGTTTCCTTGATGCGCGTCATGAAGTGGTACGGCGGTCCGGGCAGGCGCGCGCACTTCCGTTCGCCGTCGAACACCGCGTAGGACGGCCCGAACGCGTCGCTCGGCTTACCCCACGCGCACGCCATGAGGGACTCTTCGTCGAACTTGAACGGCGTGGTGCGGCCCTTCAGAGGCCAGTCTGGTTTCAGGTTGAGCTGGACGTTCTCGGCGAGGAAGGCCTTGACGCCGTCGACCGTGCAGAGCACGTCGGCCTTGAGCGACGTGTCGGTCTCCTCTTTGACGAACACCTCGTAGATCAGGTTCTGGCTCTGCGGTGTCACCTGACCGCGGCAGCGCATCGGGATCGTGTTGCCCGGCGCGGGTTCGAAGCGCCAGCCGTCCTTGTCGTGCGTGCGGCCGGTGGCGATCAGGTACTGCGCCATGGACTGCAGGCAGCCCTCGAACATCAGCGTGCCCGGCATGCACGGGTCGTTCTTGAAGTGCCCTTCGAAGAACCAGTCGTCCTCGTGGATCGGCAGTTCGGTGCGGATGTATTTGGGCTTCAGGTCGGTGACCTTGTCGAACAGCTTGATGTTGCCCGGCGTGGGGGTGCGGGTGTGCCAGGCGGGCGGGGTGTGTGGTTCTACATCTGTGGTTTGGATCTGTGGTTCGTCCCAGATCACGCCGCCGGTGTTCGCGAGCTCCTCGTCGGTGAAGAAGCCGGCCTGTCCGTTGCGGACGCTGAGCCGCAGTTCTCCGTCGACGTAGCAGTCGTAGTGGAAGAAGAACAGCCTGATGCCGTCATGCTCGCCGTGGCCGTCGATCGTGATCTCGTACTCGAGCGTCTCGCCGGGCTTGGGGAGTTCGCCGTGGTAGGTGAGCTCGCAGCCGAGGAGGCGGTAGATCCGTTCGCCCCGGTTCAGGAGGTCGGCGCCGAGCCAGCTGATGAGCAGCAGGTCGGCCTGCCCGGCTTCGATCATGATGCCGGCGGGCATGCGGCCGGTCGGGTCCAGGTACCAGGCGGTGTTCGTTACGTCGGTCTCGGTCCAGATGGTGCCCGTGCCCATTCTCGCCGGTTCCGCGGCTATGCCGGTGACGCGGTCGGCCAGCAGCATCGGGGACATCGGCATGCGGGTTTGGCGGGCGTACTGGTCCTGGGGTTCGAACTGCTTGCCGAACAGGTCGGAGATGCGGTGTTCGGCCAGGTGTTCCAGCTGGGCGCGGTCGAACTTCGGGCCCGGCTTCCGGTTGTCCACGTGCTTCGGAGCGACTGACCGGGAGTTGTCCACAGATCGCTGCGAGGCCCCGGAACTGTCGGTGTCAGCTGGGATAATTGAAATCGGAGGACCCCCAAGCGACGGGGACGCCTGCGTCAGCATGTCGGCACCCGCAGGCGCGGCACCCGCAGGCGGGGCACCTGCCGGCGCGATGTCTGCCTGCGCGATGTCTGTTGGCGCGGTGCCTGCTGGCGCGGTGCCTGCTGGCGCGGTGCCTGGCAGCGCAGTGCCTGCCGGCGCGATGCCCACCCGCCGCAGCAGCACTGCCGCCGCGAGCTCCCGCCCCCGCAGGAACTGCTCGTGCACCGCGGCCTGAGTCGCGATGAACTCCGCATGCGCCGCGTTCAAAACCCGCTGCTGCTCCATGATCACCGCGGCCCGCGAGGCATCCACGAACTGCGGAACCGGAACCGGAACCGAAACCGGAGCCGGAGCCGGAGCCGGAGCCGGAGCAACAGGCGCGGCGAGCGCCGGCACCGGCGGCAACCAAGGCGCGCGAGGCATCTCCTGCACCCGCGGCCCCCGCTCCGGCAGCCGCACCGGCGGTCGATGCGCCGGAAACAGCATGTGCGGCCCATCGTCGACAACCCGCGGACCGATCGACGCCAGATGCCCGAAGAACCGCGACGAGTCGACCGGCACCCCGGCCGCCATCAGGTCAGCAACCGACCGCAGAAGCTGACGGAGACCATCCGTGGCGTCCAGAGCGACCGCGACATGCTCGCGATCGCCGAGAATGCGCTGAATCCAACCGGTACACAGCCCGCGCGGACCGTGCTCGACGAACACGCGCACGCCGTCGTTCCAGGCGTTCTCGACGACCCGGACGAAGTCGATCGTGTCCAGCGCCTGCGAAGTGATCGCGTCGGCGCAGGCCGAAGGCGACGGCGTGTAAGCGACACCAGAAGCGCCGGAGTAGAAACGCACCCCCGGCACGTCGAAGATCTCCCGCCGGTGCAGCTCCCACCACGAGGAGCGCACCTCGGCGACCTCCGGCGCGTGCACGGCGATGTCGTAGTCGATCGGAATCGTGTGCTCGAACGCCGCCAGAACCCGCTGGCACGCCGTGGATTCGCCGCCGACGACGCACGAGTCGGGCGAGTTGATCGCCATCAGGTGCACGGCCGGCTCGTCGGCCAGCGCCGCGCGGACTGCCTCCACCGGCGCGCTCACCATGTAGCTCCGCCACGCCGAACCGGGCACGCCGAGCCGTTCCCACACGCGGCGCACCGCGGTGATCGGGCCCGCGAGCTCCGTGGTGAACAACGGCGAAGCCGACGCGTCGGCGACCAGCGAGCGCACGTCACGCCACACGCCCATGGACACCAGCGACGTCGACTCACCCGAGGAGTACGCGAGCACGGCTGACGGCGAGAGGCCCAGCAGGTCGCGCGTGATCCCGGTGTGCAGCTGGCCGAGCACGGACGCGCCCCAGATCTGGTCGAGCACGGTGGCCGGCGCCGCCCCGCGGTACGCCCAGCCGACCAGCGAAGGCAGGTCACCGCACCGCGCGGCGATCTCGTCCAGCAGGTCGGGGAACGCCAGCATCAGCTCGCGGCCCATGTCCGGGTAGCACGCGGATCCGTTGGTGTAGACGAAACCCAGCTCGCCGCCGATCGGCCGGGCGCGGAACGCCACGCCCTCCGGACGGATTCCGCGGCCCGTCAGCCACTGGCGCGCGGCCTGGGCTCGCGTCGCGTGTTCGGCCGCCGACGAAGCGAGGATCACCAGCCTGGCGGGTCCGGTGTCGGACTCCCGTGAAGCCTCCAGAGCGGCCAGCACGCCCTCGACATCTGGTCCAGAGTAGACATAAGGGCGCGGGGGAACCGTTGCCAGCCAAGGCTTTCGAGAGCCGGCACGAAGGCCGACGCGGTGAGGCTCACCGCCTAGCTGCGAGACGACGACCTCGGCCGACTGCGGCGCCAGAGCCGGGCCGGCGGGTTCGCCGGCTCGGAGTTCGGCGCGGCGGCTCAACGCGACCGCGGCCGTCGCGACCCCGAGCAGCCCCTCGGCCGCGTGCGCGGAGCCGAAGCGCTTGACCACGTCGGACGAACTCAGGACCAGGTCCGGCGTGGTGTCGTCGATGATCGCGAGCACCTGCTCGGCTTCGGAGACCCGCTTGAGCACCAGCACGACGGCAGCGTCGCCCGCGGGTTTGTCGACGCCGAGTGCGCGCAACGCCTCGGCATGCACGGGTTCACACGAGAGGTCGACCGCGCCGACTACGGCAGCGTCGACCTCGCCGGTCGCGACCGCACGCGTGGCCACGCGCAGGGCCTCGATGCCCGACGCCTCTTCCGCCGACACCGCGAAGCTCGGGCCCGCGAGGTCGAGTTGCGCGTTGAGCCGGTTCGCGACGATGTTCGGCATCGTGCCGAGCACACCCGGCGCGGTGAGCGACGGGATGAACGCGTCGCGGAACCGTGCCAGCTCCTCGGGATTGTCGGCGACGTCGTGGTTCTCGTCCTGCAGCCACGACGCCACCCGCCACCGGGCGCCGTAGCGGGCGACCTCGGCGTCGCAGCCCATGCCGGCCAGGATCATCGTGCGGTCGCGCGGCAGGCTCAGGCCGTGCACGACCTCGCGTGCGGCCTGCATGATCAGCAGCTGCTGCGGGAGCGCGTGCTCCAGGTCCTTCGGCGGGAACCGCAGGCCCTCCAGCGCGACCTCGACGTTCTCCCGGCGCGGGTTCACCGTGCTGCCCTGCAACACGGCGTGCTCGAACTCGTGCGTTCCGCGTCCGTCACCCACACGGGCCGCGATCGCCACGATGGCCACCTCGCTGCGCGTGCTATGGGGGGAGCTTTCCAAGCGCTGACCGCTATGAAGGGTCCCCTCATAGCACCTGTCACCGGTCCATTCGTCGATGATCAGGTGCGCGTTGTTGCCGCCGAACCCGAACGCGCTCACGCCGGCGCGCCGCGGTCCGGTCCACTCCTCGGCCTCGTGCAACACCCGCATGGGCGTGCCGTGCAGCGCGCGCAGCGGGTCGTCGGCCGACAGCGTCGCCGGCCGCATGCCCGACGCCATCGCGCCGAGCACCTTCAGCACGCCCGCGGCGCCCGCCGCGGTGATCAGGTGGCCGACGTTCGACTTCACCGACCCGATCGGCAGATCGGTGGCGTTCGCGAAAACCCTTGCCATGCTGTGCATTTCGATGGCGTCACCGACCGGCGTGCCGGTCGCGTGACACTCCACAAGGGACACCGACTCCGGCGCGACGCCCGCGGCGGCGTAGGCGGCCCGCATCGCGCGTTCCTGCCCGTCCTCGGCGGGAGCGAGCAGGCCGCCGCTGCGGCCGTCGTTGGACAGGCCGATGCCGCGGATGACACCGAAGATCTTCCGGTCCTGCGCGACGGCGTCGTCCAGCCGCATCAGCGTCAGCATCGCCGCGCCCTCCGCGGGCACGAGCCCGTCGGCGAGCCGGTGCAGCGGACGGCTGCGGCCGCTCGGGCTGAGCGCCGACAGCGCGCAGAAACCGGTGTGGATGAACAGGTCGTCCGCGCAGCTCACGCCACCGGCGAGCATGACGTCCGCGGTGCGGTCGTGCAGCCGGTCGCAGGCCAGCTTGATCGCGTAGAGGCTCGACGCGCACGCGGCGTCGAGCGCGAACGCCCCGTCGAGTCCCAGCATCTCCGCCGTGAGCAACGCGGGCAGGCCGCTGGAGAACCGGTTCCGCGCGTCCGGCCGCTCCTGGTCGAGCCAGACGCTCTCGGCGAACCGCGAGAGCCCCGCTGACGGGAACGACAGGTTGCCCAGCACGAGCCCGGTGCGGCCGGTCGTGCCGGCCTCACGCAACGCCTCGCGCGCGCTGTGCAGGGTCCACTGGAACAGCGGGTCGAGGTCGCCGAGGCCGGCGAACTCGACGCCGTGCACGTAGCCGCCGATGTCGCTCCACGTGCGGTCGGCGCTGTCCTCCGGGGTGCCGATGGCCCACCAGTGCGGCAGCCGCCACCGGCCGTCGGGCACGGCGGTGAGGCTCATCCGGCCGGTGGACACGTTGTGCCAGAACGCTTCTGGCGTCACCGCGTCGGGCAGCACGCAGCCGCGCCCGACGATCGCGATCGGTTCGAACACGTCACACACTCACTGGGGCCGGCGGACGATGGAGATGCCGAACAGCTCGGCGCGGACCTCGCCGTCGGCGTCGACGATGGCGACGTCGCACTCGGCGCGGCCGTCGTGCACGACGCCGCCGTTGAGCACGCATCGCGCGCCGCCGTCGAGCAGGCCCGGCCGGTGCAGCCGGAACTCGCGGACGCCCATCGGCAGGCTGTTGCCGCCGAAGACCTCCTTGCCCCACAACAGAGCGAGCTGCAGGCACGCGTCGACCGCCGCCGGGTCCGTGCGCCAGTGGTCGCCATCCCACCCGAGCCGCCGCGCCCCGACAACGTTCGCCGTCGCGTCGTTGTTGGTTACGACGTGATCGGTGATCGCCTGGAACCGCGGGCCGTGGAACAACGGGAAGCCGTCGTAGGACGTCTTCTCGTTGGGAGTCTTCGCATTCCACTGTCGCGACTTGTCCGACGGCGTGCCCAGCACGGCGCGATAGTGCGGCACGCCCGTGCTCAGCTCGACCGTGTTCCCCTTGCCGCGCAACGTGATCACGCCGTCCTCGGCGGTGATCCTGCGCAGCACGGTGAGGTCGAGCAGCGTGTCGTGCCCGGTGGCCGCGGCGAACCACTCGACGGCCAGCGCGATCGGCACGACCGGCGTGCCCTCGATGACGTGGTCGGCGAGAACCGGGAAGTGCTCCAGCCGGACGTCGGCCTTGACCGTGCGCACCTCGTCGGTCAGTGAGGCCGTGCCGTGCGGTGCGATGACGACCTGCGCGGCACGTCCCTGGCCGGTGAGCTCTTTCACGAACTGCTCGGCGCCTTCGCGGAGCGGAATCAACGGAACCCCGATGCTGTGGAAGTGTTGCGCCAGGCTGGGCGTGACCATGCCGCCCGCCCAGGCGCCCCAGGCGATGGAGACGACCTTGCGGTCCGGGTTCTTCGCCTGTTCGGCGCCGGCGACCTGGTTGAGCACCTCGTTGGCGATCGCGTACGCGCTCTGCCCGGCGTTGCCCGCGCGCGCCGCGATGCTGGAGAACAGGCACAGGTGCGTGATGGGGTCGTCGTGCGTGGCGTCGAGCAACGCCTGGAGCCCCTTGACCTTCGTGTCGATGACGCGGTCGAACTCCTCGACGCTCAGATCGGTGATGCGCCGGTCCGCGAGGATGCCCGCGCCGTGCACGATGCCCGTGATCGGACCCCACTCCGCGCGGACGCGGTCGAGCCTCTCGTTGAGCGCCGTCGCGTCCGTGACGTCGACCGCCTCATAACGGACCTCGCACCGCATCCGTTCAAGCGTGCGCCGGATCTCCCGTGCCGCCAGGATCTTTTGCGTCGTGGCGTGCGAGCCGCCGCCCGTGATCACCGCGCGCTTGAGCTCGTTCTCGTCGGTGATGTGGGCGAACTCGTCCGGCTCCAGCGGCGTCCGTCCAATGAGGACGAGCTTGACGTCCTGCTTGCTCAGCTCGATGAGCGCTTCCGCGGTCACGCCCCGCGCCCCGCCGGTCGCGACGATCACGCCGCTGATCGGTGCGGTGTCCCCGACGGGCTCCTCGACCGTCGCGACCGTGTACCGCGCCCCGTCGCGAATGCCGACGTCGAGCGTGTCGCCGCCGCGCCACAACTCGTCGACGATGTGCTTCGCGGTGTGCTCGTCGCGTCGCACGTCGATCACCTTCACCGCGGTGTCCGGCCACTCGCGCGCCGCGCACCGGGCGAGCCCGGCGATGCCGCCGTGGCGGACCCGGTCCGGCGCGCTGCCGCTCAACCCGAAGTCGCCGCCGGTGTCCTGCACGGTGACGAACAGCTTCTTGCCGGCCGCCCTGCGCGCGGCTTCGAACGCTTCGTGGATGACGTCGCCGTCCTTGAGGCCGCCGAGGAAGATGACGCCGTCGGCGTCCTGCGGCACTTCGGTCACCACTTCGGCCTTGACGTCCAGGTCCGCCAGGAGACTGACGACCTGCTCGGCCGTGCCGTGGCCGTCGTCGGTGACGACGAGGCGGCCGGTGAGCCCGGCGACGCTCAGGCCTGGGGCCTGGGCCGGCACCATCCGGACCACCTGTCGGCTCAGTGTGGTTGTCGGGGATGTGTCGAGGGCTTGGGCGATTTCGCCGAGCGTGTGGAGTTTGCCCAGGTCTGCCACGTTGACTTCGGGGAGGTGCGGGGCCTGTTCGCGCAGCGCGGAGAGGATCTCGACCCGTTTGATGGAGTCGATGCCCAGGTCGGTCTCCAGCTGCATGTCCGGGGTGAGCAGGTCGGCCGGGTAGCCGGTCTTGTCCGCGACCACCGCGAGCAGGATGGTGTTGAGGTCCGGCGTGGTCGGGTCGGGTGCGGCCGGGATCGTGGTGGTGGGGTCCGATGCGGCTGGTGCCGGCGCCTGGGTGGTGCCGAAGGCTGCGGCGATTTCGCCCAGGGTCTGCAGTTTGCCGAGGTCGGCGGCGTCCACCTCGGGCAGGTGCGGGGCCTGTTCGCGCAGCGCGGAGAGGATCTCGACCCGTTTGATGGAGTCGATGCCGAGGTCGGTCTCCAGCTGCATGTCCGGGGTGAGCAGGTCGGCCGGGTAGCCGGTCTTGTCCGCGACCACCGCCAGCAGGATGGTGTTGAGGTCCGGGGTGGTCGGGGCGGGGATGGTGAGGGCGGCTGGGGCCGCGGTGGTAGTGACGTTGGCTGCCGGTGCGGGCGTAGCGCCGAAGGCGGCGGCGATTTCGCCCAGGGTCTGCAGTTTGCCGAGGTCGGCGGCGTCCACCTCGGGCAGGTGCGGGGCCTGTTCGCGCAGCGCGGAGAGGATCTCGACGCGCTTGATGGAGTCGATGCCGAGGTCGGTCTCCAGCTGCATGTCCGGGGTGAGCAGGTCGGCCGGGTAGCCGGTCTTGTCGGCCACCACGGCGAGCAGGGTGGTGTTGAGGTCGGGTGCCGAGGCTGCTGTGGTGGTGAGGTCGGGTGCCGGTGGGGGCGCCGAAGTGGTGCCGAAGGCGGCGGCGATCTGGCCGAGGGTCTGGAGTTTGCCGAGTTCGGCGGCGTCCACCTCGGGCAGGTGCGGGGCCTGTTCGCGCAGCGCGGAGAGGATCTCGACGCGCTTGATGGAGTCGATGCCGAGGTCGGTCTCCAGCTGCATGTCCGGGGTGAGCAGGTCGGCCGGGTAACCGGTCTTGTCCGCGACGACCTCTAGGAGAGTGGTGCGGAGATCGTTCGTCGGAGCGGGCGGCGCCGTCGGCAGGGGGAGTGGCGGCGGCGTGGCAGGCGGGGTTGCGAGGGCCGTCGGGAAGTCGGGTTCGTCAACGGGCCGTTGACCCGCCGGCGCGGGAACCGGTGCCGCGATCGGTTCGTTCCGCGAAAGAGGAAGCGCGGGCGGGGCGGCGGGGAGGAAGGAGTCGGCTGTCGGGAGTACGGGACCCGTGGGCGGGAGGTCGGAGCCGGCGAGGTTGCGCAGGGCCGCCTCGGTGGCGCGCAGGTAGCTGAGGTGGGTCTCGGTCATCGCCTGCTGGTAGGCGGCGTGTACCTCGGCCGTCTGGCGCTGCAGGTCCTGGTAGGCGGCGAGCCAGCCGGAGTCGGCTGGGGAAGATGAGGTGAGGGCCGTCGGCGCGGCGGTGGGGGACACGGCCGGCGGTGCGGCGGGGGCGAGGATCGGCGACGCGCCAGGTGCTGCGGTGGCCGGCGACGCGACGGGCGGTGCGGAGACGGCCGGCGACGCAGCGGTCGTCGGTGATGCGGCCGGGGCCGCGATGGTCGGCGACGTCGTGGTGGCGGCGAGGGGTGCGGCGCCGAGGCGGGCGGTGGGCAGCGTCACCGGTGCTCCTTCGGCCAGTCGGGCTGGCGGCACAGTTGCGGGCTGTGGGGTCGTTTGCGGTGCGGCGGCGGGGGAACCGGAAGTGACGAGCGCTGGGGTGGCGGCCGCTGCGCGGGAACTGTTGGTCGCCGCGAGCCCAGGGCCGCCCGCCGCAGGCCCGGATGCGGCGGGGATGCCGGATGCGGCGTCGAGCCCGGCAGGGTTGGTGGCGAGCGCGGACACTCCTGCGGCGGCCCCGGACAACCCTGCCGTGAGCCCGAATGCGGCAGCATCGGCGCGAGCAGTTGCGACCGGGTTCGGCGGCGGGAGCTCGGCCTCGCCGTTCACCGGCGGGTACGGGCGGTCGTAGTTGGCGCCGGAGATCGCCAACGTCATCCTCGGCTTGGCGCCAACCTCCGGTTCGGGCGCGTAATCGGCCCACAGGGCCGCGAAATCCATGGCGACACCCGCAACGGCGAGTTGCCCCAGGGCGTCGAACAGGCTCGTCACGCCGTCACGCCCCTTGCGGTCCAGGCTCACCGCGACGTGGGGCTGGTCGGCGAGAATGCGCGAAGTCAGGCGCGACACGGTAGAACCGGCGCCGACCTCGACGAACGTGCGCGCCCCAGCGGCATACATGGCCTCGATCTGCGCCACGAAGTCGACCGGCGTGGCGAGGTGCGACGCCACCCGCGACCGGATCTCGTCGGCCGACGACGGATACACGGCCGCATCAGCGTTGCCGTACACGGGAAGAGAACAAGCGCTGACATCCATAGTAGACAAAAATTCCAGCAGGGGAGCGCTGGCCGACGACACGATCGGGCTGTGGAACGCCGTCGCGGTGTTGAGGCGTTGCGGGTTGAACGACGCCAGCAGCGACGAAGCCGAAGAGATCGCCTCGAGCGAACCGGAGATGATCACCTGCGAAGGCGCGTTGTGGTTGGCGATCCACCAGTCCGAGACACCGGACAACGCCGACTCGACGGACGAACGCGACGCCGTCACCGCCAGCATCGCGCCGGGCGTCGAGGCGGCATCGCGCATCAGCTCGCCGCGCCGGCGCGCCAAAGCGAGCAAAGATGAAACAGACAGTGCCCCGGCGTAGTGCAAAGCCACGAGCTCGCCGAAGCTGTGCCCGCCGGCGAACGAAGCTCGCAACCCAAGAGAGTCCAAAACAGACAACAGGGACAGGCTTGTCAGAGCCAGGGCGGGCTGGGCGCATTCCGTTGCCGTCAAACGATCCTGCTGCGCCGCCAGTTCAGATTCAGAGAACGCCGGAATCGGAAACACGACATTGTGCAGACCGAGAGAGGCAGCGTCGTCCCACACCGCACCGGCGCTGGGGAAGTGCATCGCCACGTCAGCGCCCATGCCGACGTACTGGCTGCCCTGGCCGGGGAACAGGAACGCGACCGGACCCGCGGCCGGACCCGAGCTGTACCAGACACCGGGCAGAGAGGTTCGCCGGGAAGCGAACTGTGAAGCCTTCGAAGAAAGATCCTCAACCGAGGTGGCGATAATGGCCAAGCGGCAAGGAGCAGAGGCGTCGAACGACAGCTGCGACGAACGAGCGATGCTCGCCAGCGAGCCGGTGAACGACGAAGGCACCAGTGAGTCCACCGAAGTGCCGCTGAACAGGACGAGCTCGCACGGCATCGACCGCGAACGATAGGCGGGCGTCGGCCCGGTGTACTCCTCCAGCGCCAGGTGGAAGTTGCTGCCGCCGAACCCGAACGACGACACCGACGCGCGCCGCGGGTGGTCGGCCGAGCGTACCCACGGGCGGGCGGCGGTGTTCAGGTACAGCGGCGACGACTCCAGGTCCAAAGCGGGGTTCGGCGTATCCACCTTGATCGTCGGCGGCAACACCTTGTGCTGCAACGACAACACGGCCTTCAACATCCCGGCCGCACCCGCCGCGGCCTTCGTGTGACCGATCTGCGACTTCACGGATCCCAAAGCGCACCACTGGGTATCCGAGCGTCCGGAAGCCGAGAACACCGAACGCAGGGCGGCGAACTCCGCCGCGTCACCGGCCACGGTCCCGGTACCGTGCGCCTCGACCAGCTCCACGGTGTCGGGCCCGTAGCCGGCCGAAACATACGCACGCGAAAGCGCGCGCTCCTGCCCCGAAGGCAGCGGCGCGTAGATCGCCGTGCTCTTCCCGTCGGACGCGGTGCCGATGCCGCGGATCACCGCGTAGATCCGGTCACCCGCGGCCTCCGCATCAGCCAGCCGCTTCAGCGCGAACATGACCAGGCCCTCGCCCAGCATCGTGCCGTCGGCCGAGTCGGAGAACGGGCGGCAGTCGCCGGTGGGAGACAGCGCGGGTGTCTTGGAGAAACACATGTACATCAAGATGTCGTTGAGGGTGTCGACGCCACCGGTGATCACCATGTCGCTCACCCCGAGCGACAGCTCGTTCACCGCGCCCGACACCGCCGCCAGCGAGGAGGCACAGGCGGCGTCCGTCGTGCAGTTGGTGCCGTGCAGGTCGAAGCGGTTGGCGATGCGGCCGGCGACCACATTGGACAGCATGCCGGGGAACGACGCCTCCTGCCACGGCACGTAGTGCGCGGCGATCCGGTCGCACACCTCCACCGCCAGGGACTCGGCGACACCGGCCTCGCGCAACGACTTCAGCCACACGGGACGTTGCAGTCGCGACGCCATGTTGTACAGCAGCTCCAGCGGCGCGGAGCCGAGGATGACGGACGTGCGGTCGCGGTCCACTTCACCCGAGTAGTCCCGCAGCACGGCGTCGGCGACCATCAGCGACAGCAGCTGCGTCGTGTCGGTCGCCTGCACGGACTTCGGTGGCACGCCATAGGAAAGCGGGTCGAAGTCGACCGGCGAGAGGAACGCGCCACGCCGGCCATAGGTCTTGTCCGGGGCGCTGGGATCGGGGTCGTAGTAGTCCGAGATCAGCCAGTGCGACGCGGGTACGTCGGTGATCATGTCGCGGCCCGAGAGCACGGTGCGCCAGAAACCGGCGACGTCGGAAGCGCCCGGCGTGAACGCGCCGAGTCCCACCACGGCGACGGGAACGGTGGAGTTCATGGTGGTTCCTAGGAAAGAGGGCGAGGGGTGAACGACAGCGCCGGCACCGCGACGCCGTAGGAACGGGCCTGGTGGGCGCGGGTCAGGACCGCGGCGCCCTCCAGAAGGTTCAGTGCGATCTGCACGACCGGCCGGTCGGCCGCGAGGAAGCTGCCGCGCGTCCAGCGGTTGAACGCGCCCAGCGCGGGGCCGCACCAGATCTGGTAGTCCGTCCGGCGCGAGGTGTCGCCTTCGATGGCCCACCGGGAGGACTTCCCGAGATACCAACGAAACACCAGCGCCATCCGGTGCTTTGGATC
Source organism: Lentzea sp. NBRC 105346 (assembly GCF_030269605.1). Lineage (GTDB taxonomy): Bacteria > Actinomycetota > Actinomycetes > Mycobacteriales > Pseudonocardiaceae > Lentzea. Next base: position 129,659 of record NZ_BSTQ01000002.1, on the reverse strand, counting down.
ACGGGAGGCCTTCTCCACCTCACCGGGATCACGCGAGAGCCAGAACCGTTCGGTCTCGGCCCACACCGACGAAAGCGGCGCGCGGAACACGTCGCGCTCCAGCCGGGCCCGCGTGGCGGCCGGGATCTCCTCCAGCCCGGCACACGAGCGGTACACGTCGTACAGCTGCTGCGCGCGGCCGGCGAACATCGTGCCGCGCCGCAACACCTGCAGCTTCACGCCGAGCTCGAACATGTCGGCCGCCGGCGCCATCACGACGTCCGCCACGTCGGCCTCAGCGAGCATCGACTTCGCGTCCGCCGACAGTCCGGACTCGTCCGCGACCTGGTTCACCGAACCGGTCACGACATAGGCCGCACCCAGCGCGAACGCGGCGGCCACCGACGAAGGCGTGCCGAGCCCGCCGGCCGCGCCGACGCGGATCTGCCGGGCATAACCGAACTTCCGCACGCACTCGTCGCGCAACCCGAGTACCGCAGGCAGCAACGACACCAGCGGCCGGTTGTCCGTGTGACCACCGCTGTCGCCCTCGACGGTCACGTCCTCGGCCACCGGCACGCGAGCCGCCAAGGCGGCCTCGTCGGCGGTCAGCTGTCCCCGCGCCACCAGGACGTTCAGCAGCTCCTGCGGCGCCGGGGACATGAACTTCTCGGCCACCTCCGGCCGGGACACCTTGGCGAACACCGAGGTGCGGCGCACCACCGTGCCGTCCGCCGCGAGCCGCAGGCCCGCCGCCGCACACCGCACGACCGCGGGCGTGAGGCCCATGAACGCCGACGCGCAGATCTTGGGCACCCCGCGGCGCAGCAACAGATCGGCGACGCGCTCCTCCAGTTCGGGCTCGTTGGGCGAGTGAATCAGGTTCACGCCCCAGTTCTGCTCCTGGGACCCGAGCTCTGACACCAGCTCGTCGACCGCGCGCTCCACGGCCTCGAACCCCAGACCGCCGGCGCCGAAGAAGCCGAGCATCTCCGCGCGCGCCATCGCGATCACCATGCGCGTCGTCGCGATGCCGTTGGCCATCTCGCCTGCGACATAAGGGAAACGCACACTGTGAGTGGTGCAGAACGAGCGGTCTCCCAGCCATTCGGGGTAGAGCGGGGGCAGCACGCCCAACAGCCGGTGAGTGCCTTCACCCGGACCGGCGGCCACACCGTCGACCGCGACGCCCACGCCCTCGTCGCCCGCGATGATGTGCAGGGGGTCCCGGCAGCGTTGCAGTGCCGCCGCGATGGCGTCCGGGCTGAACCGTGGGGTGCCCGCACTCCACTCGGAGATCGACGGCAAAACCGCTCGTGCGTCGGGAGAATAGGCCAGCACTTCCGTCACTCCAGACAAGTAGGTGCGGGTCAGTCCCTGGCGGAGTGGGAACATGCCTGCTCGACTTCACTTTATTTGGGTCCATTCGAACCCAATGGAGACAAATGTATCTCTAGTCGGGGCCGAAGCTACCGCAGAAATATTGACTTCCCGATGCTTTTCTGTGCAATCACACGAAGGGGGGAGCCGTTGTCTCAATAGGTATCCAACGGCCACATCTCGTCTCAATTGGCACCAGATTTGCGACGAGCGGTCGAGCGGACCTGCTACGTCTCAACTGGATGCCTGCCAATGGCCGCAACAGCGTCCGCCAGCTGCACTCTTCGTGCCCAAACGAACAATCTTTGGTACGTCAAATGGAGTACTCAATGTTATGTATCCGCTGGTCAGACGTGTGACATGGAATCGACAGTCTGTCGGTTTCGATCGACAGGACAACGGTATCCAAAAGTACTCGGTTGTCCGGAAGTCAAGAACCTTGTCTCACCTTGACGCGCTGTTTCGTTTGCGGTGAGCGGTGCAACCGTAACGGCGATCAGCCAATCGGGTATCTCGGGCTTTGACCGGGCCGTCTCGGTTGCTACGGTCCCGGTCAAAAGCTTCAGACGTTGCTTTCGTCTGTGTCTCGTTGTTCTACGGTTCTGACGGATCGGGCTCCAGATGAAAACAAGCACCGAGCATTCCCTGCTCTCCGCTTTCTGTTCGTTGCGCAATCGCGAGCCAGAGCGGCCGCTGTTCACGTTCGTCGACGAACGTGGGCGCGACGAGGAGACGATCACCGTCGCCGGGTTGGCGGACTCGGCGGAGATGATCGCCTCCTCGTTGCGCGCCTGGGGGTTCCTGCCCGGTGATCGCGCCGTGCTGGTCTACCCGCCAGGCCCCGACTTCGTGCGAGCGTTGCTGGGTTGCATGGCGGCCGGCGTCGTGCCGGTGCCGGTGTACCCGCCGAACCCCATGCGGCTCAAGCAGGATCTCGTCGGGTTCAACCGCATCGTGGAGAGCTGCAAGCCACAAGCGGTCCTGACCAACTCCACCTATGAACGCGCGCGGACGGTCGGCGCGGTCACGGGCCTGTTCGACAAGACCAAGCCCAGCTGGCCCCGGATCCGCTGGCACCGCACGGACAAGTGCCGACCGGCCGGCGGGGCGTTCGAGTGGCACGAGCCGGCGCACGCCGACGAACCGGCGCTGCTGCAGTACACCTCGGGCTCCACCGCGGCGCCCAAGGGCGTGATCATCACACACGGCAACCTGAGCGAGGAGGTCCGCTCCAACGCGCGCGACCTGGAGCTCGGTGACGGCACGCGCGGTGTCTTCTGGGTGCCGCAGTACCACGACCTCGGGCTGATCAGCTGCATCATCAGCACGATCGCGGGCAACTCGCACACCCACCTCCTGTCGCCGCTGACGTTCCTGCAGCGCCCGTCGGTCTGGTTCGACGTGATGTCGCGCGTCAAGGCGACCCACACAGCCGCGCCGAACTTCGCGTTCGAGCTCGCCGTCCGCAAGACGACACCGGCGCAGCGCGCCGCGTGGGACCTGAGCTCGCTGCGGGTCGTCATGTCCGCCGCGGAGCCGATCCGGCCCTCCACTGTGGACTCGTTCTACCGCGCGTTCGGGCCCAGCGGCCTGCAGCGCTACACCTTCTATCCCGCGTACGGCCTGGCCGAGGCCACGGTCAGCGTGACCATGGGCGGCAAGCGGGAGCTCACGCTCGACAAGCACGCGCTGCAGCGGGGTGAGGTCAAGATCGCACCCGGCGGCACCCGGTTCATGGGCTGCGGCCGGATGACCAAGCCCGGCGGCCGCGTCCGCATCGTCGACCCGGAGACGCTGCTGCCGTGCGAACCCGGCCGTGTCGGCGAGGTCTGGGTCCACGCCGCCACCACGGCGCTCGGCTACTACGGCCTGGAGGCCGAGACCCGGCGGGTGTTCCACGCCACCCTGCCCGGCGACGACGTCGAGTACCTGCGCACCGGCGACCTCGGCTTCCTGCACGAGGACGAGCTCTACATCACCGGACGGCACAAGGACGTCATCATCATCAACGGCCGCAACTTCTACCCCGAGGACATCGAGGACGCGGTCCGCGACAGCCACCCGGAGATCCGGCCCGGCGGCCTCGCCTCGTTCAGCGTCCCCGGCGAGGACAGCGAGAAGCTCGTCATCTTCGTGGAGTCGAAGGAGAAGAAGCCCTCCGACGAACATCGAGCCGACATCGCCGACGCCGTCCGGCAACGCCTCTTCGCCACCCATCAGCTCGTGGCCGAGGTCGTCGTCGGCCGGCAGGGACTGGTGCTCAAGACCACCAGCGGCAAGATCCGCCGCCGCGCGTGCCGCCAGGCCTACTTGGAAGGAACCGCCGGATGAAGACCATCTGCGTCATCGGAGCCGGCGTCAGCGGTCTGACCACCGCGCGCGAGCTGGAGAAGGCCGGCCACCGCGTCATCGTGCTCGAACAGGCCAAGACCATCGCGGGCAAGTGCGCGTCCATCGAGATCGACGGCCACGCCTACGACCTCGGCGGCCACGTCTGCACCACCAAGTACGAACGGCTCGCCGAGCTGGTCACCGAGCTCGGCATGGAGACCGAGGACACCACGCCGCACCGGGTGTTCGACGGCACCGAGTCACGGCCGCAGAGCTCGGCTTTCTTCACCCGCGAGGTGTTCCAGCGCTACACGAAGCTGCGCGCGGAGGAATTCCCGCGCATCGGCGACCCCGGTCTCGCCCACTCCGCCAAGGCGTTGAGCACGCCGATCGGTGAGTGGCTGCGCGAGCACCGGCTGGAGGAGATGGCCGAGTCGCTCGGCACCGGCTACACCGCCGCCGGGTACGGCTACCTCGACCGCGACATCCCGGCGTTGTACTTCGTGAAGTACGCCGAGATGACCGGCCTGCTGTCGTCGACGCGCGACCTGCTGGGCCACGCGGGCAGCTTCACCATCAAGGGCGGCTTCGGCTCGTTGTGGCAGCGCGTCGCCGCCGAGCTGGGGGACGTGCGCTGTGGCGTGCGTGTCGAGAGCATCGAACGGCACGAGGACGGCGTGCGCATCCGCGTCGACCACGAGGTCATCGAGGCCGACGCGCTCGTGCTCACCGTGCCGATCGACCAGGTGCTGCCCGCGCTCGACGCGTGCGACGAGGAACGCGACCTCGCCCGGCAGGTCCGCTACCTCGACTACTACACCACGATGTGCTCCGCGGAAGGCCTGCCGCACAACGCCTTCTCACTCGTGGAACGCAACACGGTGCACTCCGACCGCGCCGGGCACTGCGTGTCGTTCCACCACCGCTACGCCGACACCGACGTCTACGCGTGCTACTCCTACGGCGCCTCGGAACTGGACGGCGTCGACGGCCACGAGGGCCTCGACGTGTCCGAGGAGCTGCGGCGCGACCTCGCGGACATGGGCGGCGCCATGCGCACGCCGCACGCGCAGCGCGGCTGGCAGTTCATGCCGCACTTCACCACCGACCAGCTCGCGGACGGCGTGCTCGACCGCATCGAGCTGCTGCAGGGACAGCGGCACACGTACCACGTCGGCAGCCTGCAGGCGTTCGAGCTCGTCGAGTGCAACATGGCGTACGCGCACGACGTGGTGGACCGGTTCTTCCGCGAGGGCGTCGTGCCCAAGAGCGCGATCACCGCGGACACCATCCGCGCCTGGCTGCTGGAGCACATCGCGCTGGAGCTGCGGGTGTCCCCGCGGTCGATCAGCGCCGACACCCCGCTGAGCTCGCTGGGCCTGGAGTCGCTGTCGGTGGCGACCCTGCAGTCCGCGCTGTCGGACTGGCTCGGGTTCCGCGTGCCGCACACGTTGTTCCTCGAACTGCCGACCGTCGACGCGGTCGCCGCACACCTTGCCGCGCAACAGGTCTCGGTTGCCGAACCCGAGGTCGTCGAGCAGCGGCAGCCGAAGCTCGCGTTGTCGCTCACGCCGCAGCGGCCGTTCTTCTGCATCGGGGGCGCGGTCGGCGCGGCCTACTACCTGCTGCCGCTCGCGCGGGCGATGGGGCAGGGGCAGCCGTTCATCGGCCTGCAGGGCCCCGGTTTCGACGGCACCGAGGAGCCGATCGACGAGGTCGAGATCCTCGCGGCGCGGTACATCGACGAGATCAAGCTGATCCAGCCGTACGGCCCGTACGTCATCGGCGGCCACTCGTTCGGCGGCATCGTCGCCTACGAGGTGGGCCGGCAGCTGCGCGCCCGCGGTGAGCAGGTCTCCCGCGTGATCATGATCGACTCCTACCCGGCGGTGCCCGGCCAGCTCGACCCGCCGTGGGACGAGGCCGCGATCATCGACGAGCTGTGGACGATCCGGCAGTACGCGTTCCGCGACAAGGACGCCCCGCGGCGCCGCGTCGACCAGTCGTTGTCGCCCGCGGAACAACGGGAGCAGCTCGGCCGGTTCCTCGGCGCGTCCGGCAACCTGCCGGTCGAGGAACACATCGCCAACATCATGCGCGTCTACCAGGCGCAGGTGGAGGCGATCACGCGGTACGAGCCCGCACCGTCCGATCTGGACATCACGCTGATCAAGGCCGACGGCGGCTTCCCGCAGGTGCTCAAGGACGACCGGCACATCGAGCTGTTCCTCGACGACGCGGCCAACGGCTGGGAACGCGTCAAGACGGGCTCGCTCGAGGTCGTGCACGTCGCGGGCGACCACTTCAACGCGCTGGTGCCGCCGTGCCTGAAGTCGCTGGCGGACGCGGTGATGACGGCGATCGCGAAGATCCCGCCGCCCCCGCCGCCGCGTGCGTTGAACGTCGAGTCGTCCATCCACATCAACCCGATGAACCCGGACTTCCTCGCCGACCCGTACCCCTTCTACCACCTGCTGCGCGACCTCGCGCCGGTGTACCGGGACGAGGCGCTGGACGGCTGGGTGCTCACCCGGTACGCCGAGGTGACCGACGTGCTGCGGCGGCCGACCGTGGTGCGGCCGTCGACGGCGACGCTGCTGACGCGGTTGCCTCTTGAGGTCCTCGAGTCGATGAACCCGTTCATCCGGCGCCTGGACTCGTCGCTGCCGTTCAGCAACCGGCCGTCGCACACGCGGCTGCGCAAGCTGATGAACCGGTCGTTCACGCCACGGGCCATGCAGGAACGGTTCGGCGTCATCGAGCAGACCTGTGCGGAGCTGCTGGATTCCTTTGACGGCGGCGATTTCATGACATCGGTCGCCTACCCGTTCCCGTCGCGCGTCGTGATGGACCTGGTGGGCATCCCGCGTGCGGACCAGCCGCAGCTGATGAAGTGGGGCACCGACGTCATGAAGACGCTCGGTGAGGCGCAGTTCGGCGAGGACCCGATCGCGATCGCTCACCTGTCGAGCGCGGCCATGGATTCCCTCGTCGAGTACCTGCACGCGTTGATCGCGGACAAGCGTCGTTCTCCCGGGAACGACCTGCTGTCCGAGCAGCTGCGCGTGGCGGACGACGACGGTGACCTCTTCGGGGACCGCGGGCACTGGGAGTCCGACGAGGAGCTGATCGTCAACGTCATCGCGTTGATCAACGCGGGGCTGGAGACGACGGCCAACTACATCGGCAACGGGACTTTGGCGTTGCTGCGCAACCCTTCCCAGTACGCCCTGCTGCGAGTGGATCCCTCGATCGCCGTGACGGCGGCGGAGGAGCTGCTGCGGTACGACAGCCCGGCGCCGATCATCACGCCGCAGATGGCGACCGAGGACATCGAGGTCGCCGGCCGGGTGATCCGGGCGGGCGAGCTGATCTTCCCGGTGCTCGGTGCCGCGAACCGCGACCCGGCGCAGTACGAGGACCCGGACCGGCTGGACCTGCGGCGCTCGTCCGCGGTCACGCACCTGACGTTCGGCTCGGGCATCCACTTCTGCATCGGCGCCGCGCTGGGCCGCATGGAGGGGCAGATCCTGTTCCCCATGCTGGCGCGGAAGTTCCCGGAACTGCGACTGGCCGGGCCGGAGCCGGTGTTCCGGCCCGACCCGGCGCTGCGCGGCCTGGAGTCGTTGGTGCTGAGCGTCTAGATGAGGTGCAGGCCTTCGTTGGTGAAGCCGCTGGCGATGATGGCGTCGGCGTCCCACGGCATGTCGTGGAACCCGGCGCCGTTGTGCCAGGCCTTCACCTGACCGTCGGCGAGAGCGGTCGCGATGTCGGCCTTGCCGTCACCGTCGAGGTCGGCCAGGTGCAGGCTCTGGTTGGTGAAGCCGCTGGCGATGATCGCGTCGTTGTCCCAGGGGCTGTTGGCGAAGCCGGCGCCGTTGTGCCAGGCCTTGACCTGGCCGTCCGGGAGGACGGTGAGGATGTCGGCTTTGCGGTCGCCGTCGAGGTCGGCGAAGTGCAGTGACTCGTTGGTGAACCCGGTGCCGATGATGGCGTCGTTGTCCCAGGGGCTGTTGGCGAAGCCGGCGCCGTTGTGCCAGGCCTTGACCTGGCCGTCCGCGAGTACGGTGATGATCTCGGCTTTGCGGTCGCCGTCCAGGTCGGCGAAGTGGAGCGACTCGTTGGTGAAGCCACTGGCGATGATCGCGTCGGCGTCCCACGGCATGTCCTTGAACGTGCCGCCGTTGCGCCACGCTTTGACCTGGCCATCGGCGAGCACGGTGATGATCTCCTTGTCGCCGTCACCGTCGAGGTCGGCGAAGTGGAGGTTCTCGTTGGTGAAGCCGCTGGCGATCATCGCGTCGGCGTCCCACGGCATCGCGGCGAACCCGGCACCGTTGCGCCACGCCTTGACCTGACCGTCCGCGAGAACCACGGCGATGTCCGCCTTGCCGTCACCGCTGAGCGAAGAGCCCCCGGTGCCTCCGCCGCTGTTGAACCGGTAGAGGTTCCAGTTGCGCATCAGCGTGATGACCTTGTTCGCGTAGTCCGGGTCGGTCGCGTACTTCGACCCGATCTTGCGGGCGAACTCGTCGGGGTCGTTGGTGTACTCGAACGCCGGGGCGTAGACCGGGTTCGTGGAGAGCAGCCGGCCGTAGTCGCGGAACGAGTCCCGCATGCTGGCGTACACGCGGAAGTAGGCGGTCGTGGTGTGGCACTCGGGCGTGCATTCCTGCGTCGAGTACTGGTGGCAGCCGGTCGCGATCGGGCCGGGGTTGCCGGCGCTGGTGCACTTGAAGCCGAAGTAGTTGCGGTCGTTGACACTCAGCTTGCTGCGGCCCCAGTTGGACTCGAGGATCGACTGGGCGGCGGCGACGGACGCGGGGACCCGGTACTCGGCCTGCACGGCCTGGGCGTTCGGTCCGGCCTGGGCGATGAAGTCGTCCTGGTACCCGGCGATCGCCATCTCGCGGGTCTCCTGCTGGTTGATGTCGGTGGGCGCGGCGTGCGCGGTGCCGGTGACGGCGAGCGCGATGAACAGAGCTGCTGCTGCGGTCTTCATGATCAGTCCTTTCCGGATCGTCGCGCTCGGGTCAGATGAGGTGCAGGCCGTTGTTGGTGAAGCCGCTGGCGATGATGGCGTCGGCGTCCCACGGCATGTCGTGGAACCCGGCGCCGTTGTGCCAGGCCTTCACTTGACCGTCGGCGAGGGCGGTCGCGATGTCCGCCTTGCCGTCACCGTCCAGGTCCGCGAAGTGTGCACTCTCGTTGGTGAAGCCGCTCGCGATGATCGCGTCGTTGTCCCACGGGCTGTTGGCGAAGCCGGCGCCGTTGTGCCAGGCCTTGACCTGGCCGTCCGGGAGAACGGTGATGATCTCTGCCTTGCGGTCGCCGTCGAGGTCGGCGAGGTGCAGTGACTCGTTGGTGAAGCCGGTGCCGATGATGGCGTCGTTGTCCCAGGGGCTGTTGGCGAAGCCGGCGCCGTTGTGCCAGGCCTTGACCTGGCCGTCGGGGAGTACGGTGATGATCTCGGCTTTGCGGTCGCCGTCGAGGTCCGCGAAGTGGAGCGACTCGTTGGTGAACCCGGTGCCGATGATGGCGTCGGCGTCCCACGGCATGTCCTTGAACGTGCCGCCGTTGCGCCACGCTTTGACCTGGCCGTCCGCCAGGACCGTGATGATCTCTTTGTCGCCGTCACCGTCCAGGTCGGCGAAGTGGAGCGACTCGTTGGTGAAGCCACTGGCGATGATCGCGTCGGCGTCCCAGGGCATGTCTTTGAAACCGGCGCCGTTGCGCCAAGCCTTCACCTGGCCGTCTTGTAGTACGGCTGCGATGTCCGCCTTGCCGTCACCGCTTAGCGAGGACCCGCCGGTCGGCGGCGCCTGGTCGTCGACGATGTTGTTGTAGCGGATGGGGGTGTAGCTGTTGGTGGTGGCGGCGCTCCAGGTCCGCTCGACGGTGGGGGAGCCGTTCGGCCCGGCCTGCTCGCGGACTCGCGCCTGGGTGTGCGCGGCGTCCGCCCAGCCGATGAACAGCGCCACGTGCTCGCCCGGCCGGTTCAACGCGTCACCTGGTCGCAGGTCCCCTCGGGCGATAGTGTGTGAGACCTCGTGCATCGTGGAGGTCGTGTACGACTGCCGGAGCCCCCAGATCATCGAGACGTAGCCCGAGCAGTCCGTCCGGTAGTTGCCGTACTGGTTCTGGTGGCACGCGCTCTGGCTGTAGGGCACTCTCTCCTGGATCCAGGTGAGCGACTTGGTGAGCGCCGCGCCGCGCGAGGTCTGCTGGTTGCCGGCGTAGGTCCCGCAGTTGTACTGGATGGTCATGTCCTGTGCCTGCGCCATTCCCTGGGCGGTGGTGGCGGCGATGATGGCCAGGGTGGTGGCGGCGAGTGCGGTCTTGATGTTCACGGTGTCTCCCTCTTCCGTCGTGGACACCGAAAGATTCGCCCGCTCCTCTTCAAGGCGGCTGCAAGTCCGCTGCAAGGGGTTCTGGAGGTTTTCGCTGGGGTGAAAGGGTTTCCGTTCGCGTCACGCGGGTTTGTTCCGCGCGCCAGAAGGTTCACCCGATCGTGTTTGGTCAAAAACCCAGGTGAGCGGCTTGTTCGGTCGTGATCTTGTGGCATGCTCGAACGCATGAGCGAACACTTCTGCTTGCAGAGCAACTCGGCGACCTGGTCTCTGATCGACCAGTCGGCGGGCTTTTTCCTTATGTCAGGTGGAATCCGTGCCCGGCGGCCTAGGCCGGGGCAAGCCCGGCGAGCCGTTCCGCACGCCGGCGCGTGTCCCGGCTATGCCAAGTGGAATCCGTGCCTGGCAGCCAATGCCCGTGCCCCGGCCGCATCGCCCAGCCCGAGCCGGGCTCGCATCTCGTCGTACGGAGAGGCGGCTGCCACCGACAGTTCCAGTGACAGTGAGAAGGCGGGAGTGGCATCCAGGCCCAGGGCCGCCAGCACGGTCCCGTGCGCGTGATGCACCTGCGCTCCGCGCCCACACCACCGCGTGGTGTCCCCGGCTATGCCAGGTGGAATCCGTGCCTGGCAGCCAATGCCCGCGCCCCGGCCACGTCGCCCAGCCCGAGCCGGGCTCGCATCTCGTCGTACGGAGAGGCGGCTGCCACCGACAGTTCCAGTGACAGTGAGAAGGCGGGAGTGGCATCCAGGCCCAGCGCCGCCAGCACGGTCCCGTGCGCGTGATGCACCTGCGCCTCGATCCGCGTGGAGCCGCCCAGTGACGTGAGCATCTCGAGAGCCGACGTGACGGTGGTGCGCGCCTCCGCGAGACGCCCAGCCCGGCACAGCACCAGGGTCAGGTGCGCCAGAGTGCTGGCGTGCAGGTGGGACGCACCCCGTGAACCGCGCAAGGCCAAAGCGTTGTGCAGCAACGAGATCGCCTCGTCGAACTCGGCCGACTCGGCGAGGCACAAGGCGAGGAACGTGCGGCATGCCGCCTCGTGGTTCGCCAGGCCGTGGGCCGCGGCCAGGTCTGCGGCCGAGCGGAGCGTCGGGGCCGCGGCGGCGAAGTCGCCGGTCAGCACGGAGATGGTGCCCAGGCCGAACAGTCCGCTGACCTGGGCGGAAGGAGTCGAGTAGCCGAGTACCTCACGGAAGGAGGCCGCGGCGGCCGTGAGGTCACCACACTCCAGCTCCACCGTGCCGCGGACGCTGGGCAGCCAGGGATTCTCGACGTCGGGGAAGGAGAGACCGTTGAACAGTTCGTAGGCCGCGCGCAGGTCGCCGCGATTGCGGTAGGCGCTGGCGAGGCGGATCAGCATCGCGGCTTCGGCGGGGCGGTCGCCGGCGCGGCGGGCGGCGTCCAGGGCCGTGACGACGGCCTGGGTGTACTCGACCTCGTTGCCCTGCGCGCCAAGGAAACCGCCGACCGCGTCGACCAGTTGCCACGACAGGGCCACGGGTCCGTTGCGGGCGCAATGTGCGGCCGCCGCCAGCACGTTGGAGCGCTCCGCGGTGATCCACGCGAGGGCGGCGTCGACCGGAAGAGCAACGGCATCGGAGGTGATTTCAGGGAACAGAGCCGCGCTCGCGGACCGCGCGTTGTCCAGGTACCACTGGAACAGGCGGTGCGCGGCGGCGGGGGAGTGCGGGGCGCGCTCCAGGGCGTACTCGCGCAGGAGGTCGTGCAGGGCGAAGCGATCGCCGGTCTGTTGCACGAGGTTCGCCTGGACGAGCCGGTCCAGTGAAACCGGGGTGCCGGCCAATGCGGTGGCGCCGGCGGCGCTGAAGTCGGGACCGGGAACGGTGCCGAGCAGTCCGAACAGCTCGGCGTCGGCCGGGTCGAGTGCGGCGAACGACAGGTGGAAGGTGCGGCGCACCTCGGTGTCGCCGTCGACCGACAGGGCGGTCAGGCGGTCGGCGCGGAGTTCGTCTACATAGGACTCCACGTCCGGACGGTCGACCAGGTTGCCCAGGGCGATGCGCAGAGCCAGGGGGTAGTAGCCGCACCACTCGGCCAGCTCGGCGTTGCCGTGGACCACGGACGCGGCCTCGTCGGGGTGCAGCGTGCCTAGGCGGATGGCGGGGAACGAAGGGAGATCGGATCGACTCGTGATGAGAACGCCGCAGGTCGGCGTGCCGGGCAACAGCGGCCGTACCTGATCGGCCGAGCGGGCGTTGTCGAGCACCACCAGCAGCCGCGCGTCACGTACCAGGGCGCGGAACCGGCGGCCCAAGGCCTCCGGGTCGGTGGGCACCTGTTCGACGCCGAGCGCGCGCAGGAACCGGGACAGCACAACGGAAGGCGCTAGCGGTGGCTCGGGTGCGTAGCCGCGCAGGTCTACGTAGAGCTGGCCGTCGGGGTAGTGGGACGCGAGGGCGTGGCCGGCGGTGATGGCGAGTGCCGTCTTGCCGATGCCGGGCGGGCCGCTGATCACGACCGGTCCAATCGCACCAGATCCAGGCGCGTCTGACCCAATCGCACCCGACCCAGGCGCATCGGGCACAGTGGTCGCCGTGATGCGGTCCAGCTCGCGAGTGCGGCCCACGAACCCGCTGACCGGCGCGGGCAGCTGGAAGACGGGTGCGGGGCGCGGCGGCAGGTCCAGGCGGTAGCCGGTGAAGGTCGTCTGCACCAGCTCCGGGGAACCGAGGGCTCTGCGCAGGCGCAGCACGTAGGTCGCCACGTGCCTGGTGTCGAGCAGTGCGGCCAGTTCGGCCGTCGTCTTCTCGCCGTCGAGCAGTGCGTCGAGCAGGAGGCGCGACTTGCCGGTGACCGTCGGGTACGCGTTCATGCGAGCGCGAAACCGTGTCGGTCGGCCAGGGTGCGGGCGGAGTCCGCGTCGCCCAGTCCGATGTGGGCGCGCATCGCGTCGTACGGGGACTCGGCGGTCAGCGCGCGGTCGAGGGCGAGCGTGAACGCCGCGTGCGCCTCGTCGTGGGCGGCCATGGCGGTCAGCACTGCGCCGTGGGCGTGGTGCACGGTCGACTCCACGCGAGGGGTGTCGCCCATCGCGGCCACGAGGTCGAGCGCGCGTGTCACCGTGTCCCGTGCGGTCGCGATGTCCCCTGCCGCGCATTCCGCGACGGCGAGCTCGGCGAGGGCCTCGGCGTGGAACCTCGTCACCTCGAGGCTGGTCGCCGTGGCCACGGCGTCCCGCAGCACCGGGATCGCCTCGGCGGGTGGCAGGCAGCGGCCGAGTTCGAGCAGCACGGCGGTTCTCATGTTGTCCAGGCCGTGCGACTCGACGCGGCGCAGTGCCGCGCGCAGCTGAGCGACGGCGGTCGCGACGTCGCCGGTCAGCCGCGCCAGCGTGCCCTCGCCCAGCAGCGGACCGGCTTCGAGGAACGGCACGTCCGGCCATGCCGCGGCGACCTCGTGTCCGTGTTCGTTGGTAGCCCGCGCGGCCGCGAGGTCACCCAGCTCGAGTTCCAGCACGCAGCGGAACCCGAGCAGCCACGGGCTGCGCGCTGTGGCGCCGAGGTCGTCGGCCGCGCGGAAGAGCTCCAGCGCCCGGCGCAGCTCGCCTCGGTTGTGGTGGGCGCCGCCGAGCATGACGAGCATCGCGCCTTCCGCCTCGGTGTTCCCGGACGCGTGGGCGGCCCGCAGTGCGGCGTCGGCGGCCGCGAAGTACTCGGCGGTGTGGCCGTATGCGCCGAACAGGCCGCCGACTGTGTCGACCAGGTGCGGCGTCAGCTCGGCCGGGCCGTCGGCCGTGAACCGGTGGATGGCGGCGATGATGTTCTGCCGCTCGGCGGTGAGCCAGGCGAGTGCGGCGTCGGTGTCCGGCAGGTCGGGCACGGCGGCGGAGGGCGGGACCGGGCTGGTGCTCAGCTCGGGGTAAACGATCCTGGCCGCTGTCTGCGTGGCGGCCATGTACCAGCGGAGCAACCTCGCGCCGGCCGCCTCCGCGGAGGCCTTCTCGGCGGCGTAGTCGCGCAGCAGGTCGTGCAGGACGAACCGGTCGCCCGAACGGTGCACCAGGTTCGCCGACACGAGCCGGTCGAGCGACGCCGACGCGGCCGGGTGATCGACCTCAAGCAGTGCCATGGCGGCGTGAACGCTGAAGTCTCCCGGTACGACGCTCAACAGGCCGAACAACCTCGCCTCGTCCGGTCCGAGTGTCGCGTACGAGAGGTCGAACGCCCGCCGTACGCCCGCGTCTCCATCGACGGCGAGCGCGTCGAGCCGGTCGGTGCGGAGCTCGTCTACATAGGATTCCACGTCCGGGCGGCCGATCAGGTTGCCCAGTGCGATGCGCAGTGCCAAGGGGTAGTAGCCGCACCACTCGGCCAGCTCGGTGTCGCCGTGCACCAGGGATGCGGCCTCGTCCGGGTGCAGCGTGCCGAGCCGGACGCCGGTGAACGACGGCAGGTCCGCGCGGCTCGTGATCAGCACCCCGCACCGGCCGCCCGGCAGCAGCGGGCGCACCTGGTCGTCGGAGGCGGCGTTGTCCAGCACGACGAGCATTCGCGTGTCGCGGACCAACGCGCGAAACTCGCGTGCGAGCGCCTCCTCGGTCATCGGCATGCGGTCGGGGTGCACGCCGAGCGCGCGCAGGAACCGGGACAGCACAACGGAAGGCGCTAGCGGTGGTTCGGGGGAGTAGCCGCGCAGGTCGGCGTAGAGCTGGCCGTCGGGGTAGTCGGAAGCCAGCGCGTGCCCGGCGGTGATGGCGAGCGCGGTCTTGCCGATGCCGGGCGGGCCGCTGATCACGACCGGTCCAGTGGCCGACAGGATCCGGGAGAGTTCACCCAAGCGGCCCACGAAACTGCCGACCGGGGCGGGGAGCTGGAACACCGGCGTGGGCCGGGCCGGCAGCTCCAGCCGGTACCCGGTGAACGTCGTGTGCACCAGCTCCGGCGAACCGAGTGCCTTGCGCAGCCGCAGCACGTAGGTCGCGACGTGCCTGGTGCCGAGCAGGGAAGCGAGCTCCGCGGTGGACTTCTCGCCGTCCAGCAACGCTTCCAGCAGGACGCGGGACTTGCCCACGACCTGAGGGAAGTCAGAGCTGACCGACATCGGTGATCGTGACGGCCGCGGCGCCCAGCTCGTCGGACTCCGCGAGGTTGATCTCCGCGTTGATGCCCCAGTCGTGGTCGCCCGCGGGGTCGTCGAAGATCTGCCGCACCACCCAGCGATCGGGCTCCTCGTTGATGATCAGTAGGGCCGGACCGCGGGCGTTGGCGCCGATGCCGATGTCCGAGTGCTCCTCGAAGTACGGCTCCAGGGCGTCCATCCACTCCTTGGCCGTCCAGCCGGACTCGTGGTCCAGCTCGCCCAGCGAGTACCAGTCGCGGCGCGCGGCCAGCTCGACCCGGCGGAACAACGCGTTGCGCACCAGCACCCGGAAGGCCCGCACATTCCGCGTGACCGCGGGCGGCCCGTCGTCGACGCGGACCTCCGGCGAGGCATCGGTCGGGTTGGTCAGCTTCTCCCACTCGTCGATCAACGACGAGTCGACCTGACGCACCAGCTCGCCCAGCCACGAGATGAGGTCGTGCAGCTCCTCGGTCTTCGCCTCTTCGGGCACGGTCTGAGACATCGCCTTGTAGGCGTCCGCGAGGTAACGCAGCACGAGGCCCTCGGAGCGGGCCAGCCCGTAGAAAGAGACGTACTCGCTGAACGTCATCGCGCGCTCGTACATGTCGCGCACGACGGCCTTGGGCGACAGGTGATGGTCGGCGACCCACGGGTGACCGCGCCGGTAGGTCTCGAACGCCGCGAAGAGCAGCTCCTCCAACGGCTTCGGGTACGTCACGTCCTCGAGCAGCTCCATCCGCTGCTCGTACTCCAGGCCCTCGGCCTTCATCGCCCCAATGGCCTCGCCGCGCGCCTTGTGCTCCTGGGCGCCGAGGATCTGGCGCGGATCATCCAAAGTGGACTCGATCACCGAGAGCACGTCCAGCTCGTAGCCGGGCGCCGAGGAATCCAGCAGCGAGATGGCCGCGAGGGCGAACGGCGACAGCGGCTGGTTCAGCGCGAAGTTCGCCTGCAGGTCGACGGTGAGCCGGAAGTCGCCGTCCACGCGCTCGACCACGCCCGCGGCGGCCAGCGCGCGGTAGATCATGAACGCCCGGCGGATGTGCTTGAGCTGCTTGGGCCGGTCCTCGTGGTTGTCCTCCAGCAGGTGCCGCATGGCGGCGAACGCGTCGCCCTGACGGCCGATCACGTTCAGCAGCATCGCGTGCGAGACGGCGAACGACGACGTCAGCGGCTCCGGCTCGGCGGCGACCAGGCGCTCGAACGTCGCGTCACCCCAGGACACGAAGCCCTCCGGCGGCTTCTTGCGCACGACCTTGCGCCGCTTCTTCGGGTCGTCACCCGCCTTGGCGAGCGCCTTCTCGTTCTCGACCACGTGCTCGGGCGCCTGCACGACGACCGTGCCGACGGTGTCGTACCCGGCGCGGCCCGCCCGGCCGGCGATCTGGTGGAACTCGCGCGCCTTCAGGATCCGGGTGCGCACGCCGTCGTACTTCGACAACGCCGTGAAGACCACGGTCCGGATCGGGACGTTGATCCCCACACCCAGGGTGTCGGTGCCGCAGATGACCTTCAGCAGGCCCGCCTGCGCCAGCGTCTCCACCAGCCGCCGGTACTTGGGCAGCATGCCCGCGTGGTGCACGCCGATGCCGTGCCGGACGAGCCGCGACAGCGTCTTGCCGAACCCGGAGGTGAACCGGAAGTTCCCGATCATCGCCGCGATCGCGTCCTTCTCGGCCTTCGTGCAGACGTTCACGCTCATGAGCGACTGCGCGCGCTCCAGCGCGGACGCCTGGGTGAAGTGCACGACGTAGATCGGCGCCTCGCGGCCGTGCAGCAGGTCCTCGATCGTCTCGTGCAACGGCGTCAGCACGTACTGGAAGTTCAGCGGCACGGGCCGCTGCGCCGAGCGGACCACGGCGGTCGGGCGGCCGGTGCGGCGGGTCAGGTCCTTCTCGAAGAACGTGACGTCGCCGAGCGTCGCGGACATCAGCAGGAACTGCGCCTGCGGCAGCTCCACGATCGGCACCTGCCACGCCCAGCCGCGGTCCGGCTCGGAGTAGAAGTGGAACTCGTCCATGACGACCTGGCCGACGTCGGCCGAGGCGCCGTCGCGCAGCGCGATGTTCGCCAGGATCTCGGCGGTGCAGCAGATGATCGGCGCGCCGTCGTTGACCGACGCGTCGCCGGTCATCATGCCGACGTTCTCGGGACCGAACACCTCACAAAGTGCGAAGAACTTCTCCGAGACCAGCGCCTTGATCGGCGCGGTGTAGAAGGTGCGCTGGTTGCCGGCCATCGCGGCGAAGTGGGCGCCCATGGCCACGAGGCTCTTGCCGGAGCCGGTGGGTGTGCTGAGGATGACGTTCGACCCGGAGACGAGCTCGATCAACGCCTCCTGCTGCGCCGGGTACAGCTCCAGGCCGCGTTCACCCGCCCAGGCGGAGAAGGCGTCGTAGAGTTCGTCTTCGTCGGCAATGGTCAGCAGCCGGTCGGTGAGTTTCGTCATCGCCGCTGAATCATATGTGGTAGGCGTACTCGGTGAACTCCCAGTCGGTGACGAACCGCTGGAAGCGAGCGACCTCCTCCCATTTGAAGTCCACATAGGACCGCACGAAGTCCTTGCCGAGCACGTCGACGAGCGCCGTGTCCTCCTCCAGATAGGCCAGGGCGTCCGGCAGCGTGGCGGGCAGCGTCGGCGCCTTCGCCGGGTCGTAGCCGTAGCCCGCGGACGGGCGCGGCGGGTCGATCCGATCCCGCATGCCCAGGTGCACGGCCGCCACGAGGCCGGCGATCGCGAGGTACGGGTTCGCCGAGGCGTCCCCGAGCCGCAGCTCCAGCCGGGTCGTCTCGCCGCGCTCGGCGGGCACGCGGACCATCGCGCTGCGGTTGTCCAGCCCCCAGTCGATCAGCCACGGCGCCAGCGAGTCCGGCCCGAACCGTTTGTAGGAGTTGACCGTCGGGTTGAGCAGCGCCGCCAGCGCCGGGGCGTGCGAGAGGATCCCGCCGATCGCCCAGCGAGCCTGGTCGGACAGCCCGTAGGTGGTGTCGGGGGACTGGAAGGCGTTGCGCCCGTCCGCCTCGTGCAGCGACAGGTGCAGGTGGAACCCGGAGCCGCCGCCCTCGTTGAACGGCTTCGCCATGAACGTCGCCAGCCGGCCCTCGCGCCGCGCCAGTTCCTTGACCGAGGTCTTGAACCGGAACGCCCGGTCGGCCGCGTCCATGGCCCGCGAGTGCATCAGGTTGATCTCGAACTGGCCGCCGCAGTACTCGTGGTTGCCGCCGGTCGCCTGCAGCCCCGCCGAGCTGAGCGTGCGCAACGTCTGCAGGAGGTGCCCGTCGCCATCGCCCCGCCGCCCGGTCGCGTAGACACTCCCGGGCTCGTCGCTATACGGACGCCACCCATTCGGGCGATCTTCGTCCGGCACGCACAGGTAGTACTCCAGCTCCGGACCGACGACAGGGGTCAGTCCGGTGGAGTCGAAGATCTCGAGGACTCGGCGCAGCACCTGCCGCGGCGCCTCGTCCACGGGTCTCTCGTCGGCCGGGCTGACGGCGTCGCCGATACACCAGGCGACCCCCGGTTCCCAAGGAATGGGAAGCATGGTGGTCAGATCGGGTACAACGATGATGTCCGGCAGGCCCGCGTCGAGAACACCACCGGTCTGCGTGGTCTTACCCGTGGCGGTCGCGTTGTAGACGGCGCGGCAGAACGACAGCCCCCGCTGGGTGACCGTCTCCAGGTGCTCAACGAGCACGTCACGGCCCCGATCGGTGCCGAGCAGGTCGGGGAAGACCACCCGCACCACGTCTATCCCGTCCTCGCCGAGCTTCGCCGCGAGTTCTCGTGTCACGTGTTCACCGACCACGCCGAACTACCTTTCCGGCAACGTGTCTTGCAGGCTCGGAGGGGATAACGTAAGGAGACAAACGCTATCTACCCGGCCGTGGAGCTAAAGACCATGATCGGTCTCAGTGGGCACTCCACACTCATCGTCCAGCATCGGGCAACCCTCCGTAACTGGACGGGTGACCACCGTCACGAGATCATGTGCAGTGTTCGATCGTGATCAAACTGCGAGGAGACTCGCAACATCTCCAAGACATAGTTTGTTAGCGCAAGTATTGTGCCGGGAACTACCACGTCCGAGCACGGGAGAACGTCAGTTGTCTGGTCACCACACGATCGCCGAGACCGAGAAGGCCGTACAGGCGAAGCTCGGCGCGGTTCCGCTGCATCGTGAGCAGATGGCGGCTGTGTCGAACATCCACCGGGCGGCGACCGCCATCCGTCAGCACCTCGAGAACTCCGTGCTGCGCAGCAGCGACCTGACCTGGACCGGCTTCGTCGTGCTCTGGGTCGTGTGGATCTGGGGCGAGATGGAGACCAGGTACGTCGCGGAGGAGGCGGGTATCTCCAAGGGCACGCTGACGGGCGTCGCGAAGACGCTGCAGTCACGTGGCCTGCTGGAACGCCTCGGCCACCCGACGGACGGCCGGCTCGCGGTCCTGCGCCTCACGCCCGAGGGCGAGGAGTTGATGGGAGAGCTCTTCCCGCGGTTCAACGAGGAAGAGGTCTTCGTCTCCGACCCGCTCGAGCGCGAGGAGGCGCAGTCGCTCGCCGACATGCTCCGCCGCATGGTCACGCACCTGGAGGCCAACGGCGAGCAGCGCCGGCTCGACCTGCGCGGCGACACCCCGCTGCCGCCGCGCCGATCGGGACGCCGCGCGAAGACGAGCTAGCTGTGCTGATGGCGCTCGCCCGCTCGCGCGGCGAAGTCGCCGGATGCCGCCGTCTTCCCTCGTGATTTCGTGCGCGCCCGGCGCTAGGGCGCCGATCGCACACGAAATGACTCAGTCCAGACGCCGGCGCGACTTCGCGTAGGACTCTGCGACTGCGGCGAACGCCGCCTTGGGGGTCCACGTGCGGTCCTCGCGCGCCTCGACGACGCCATAGCTGGCGAGATCGAGCGGTCCGGTGAGTGGAAAGTTCGCGAAGGTGAACACGAACGCCGCGTCCACGCCGGTGTCCTCGTAGATCCCGATGAGCTCGCGCAGCTGCTCGGCCTGCTCCTGCTCGTCGCGTTCGTACTGGCCTTTGAGCCGGGCGGGGCGGTAGCCGTCGTACTCGACGATCATCGCCGCCCGCGCCCCCATGGCCCCGGCGCCCTTGAACGTGGCGCACCCGAACTCGGTGATCGCGACCGGCTTGCCCTGCGCGACCAGCTTCCGGATCGCCTCCGGGTAGATATCGGCGACCTCCGCGGTGCGGTGCGCGTCCACGCCGACGATGTCGAACGGCGTCCAGTCGACCCCTTCGAACGGGATCGACGCGTAGGTGACCTTTCCGTCGAACACCTCGCGCACGGCCGCGACCGCCCGCCCCAGGAACGCGTTGATCTTCGTCGGCAGCTTCGGCAGCTCGGCACGATGAGCCGATAGCCCCTCGATCCGCTCGTGGATGGTGTCGCCCGGCAGGAACCCGCTGGTCAGCAGGCACAGCTCGGCGCCCAGCACCATCACCACCTCGGTGCGCGCCCGTAATGGCTCGGCCCGCGCCGCGAGGTCCACGAGCAACGAGTGCAGCTCCGACTGGGTGAAGTCCGAGGTCCACGGGCAGAGCCACACCTCCAGCCCCAGGTCCGCGGCCAGCGACGCCGCGGTCATCAGACGGTCGGGGGAGGACCCGATCAGTCGGACGGCGTTGCAGTGCAGGTCGTCGCGGATGACGCGCAGCTCGCGCGCCACCACCTCGGGATCCCACGGCTCGTGGGTGCTGAAGCCGTGGTCGAAGAAGCCTGTGTCGTAGCTGATGCCTCTCGCTCTCATGAAAATAAGGTACACCAAGTACCTTATGTAGGATCAAGCCATGAGGCGGCGAGGAGCGGTGCTGGAGGACGCGATCCTGCGCGCGGCCGCCGACGAGCTGGCCGAGTCCGGGTATCCGGGGCTGACCATGGACCGCGTCGCGAAGCGGGCGGGCACCAACAAGAACGCGATCTACCGCCGATGGCCGAACCGGGCGGCGCTCGGCATCGCCGCGTACCGGCAGCTCATGCAGGACCGCACCGTCATCCCGGACACCGGCGACCTGCGCACCGACGTGCTGGAGACGCTGCGCAACGCCAACCGGCACCTGTCCTCGCCGAACGGCGACATCCTGCGCGGGCTGCTCGCGAGCCTGCACACCGAACCCGAGCTGCTCACCGAGCTGCACGAACGCATGGCCGACGGAGGCTCCGAGCTGTGGCTGACCATCCTGCGGCGCGCCGTCGAGCGCGGCCAGGCGCGGCCGGAGGCGTTGAACCCGCGCGTCGCGACCGTGGCGGTCGTGCTGCTGCGCAACGAGTACGTGACGCGCGGGGTGACCGAGGTCGCCGACGAGGTGATCGTCGAGATCGTCGACGACGTCTACCTGCCCCTGGTCAGCTCCAGCACGCGCTGATGCAGGGTGTCGAGGAAGTCCTCGGACTCGGGCTTCATCAGCACGCTGCGCAGCACGCGTGCGCCGTCCGCGTCCGCGACCACCGACGGGTGGCGCGACTCGAACGCCGCGGCCGAGGCCCGCGCGACGCTGAGGAACACCGGGTCGGCCGCGGTCATGCCGTCGTGCATGATCCGGTTCGACGCCTCGTCGATCGCGGACAGCGCGAGCGGCGACGTGCGCGGGAAGTACGAGACGATGTCGAGCTCGGGCTCCTGGTAGAGCTCCAGATCGTCCGACGCCGAGATCATCGACGCCCACCGGACGGCTGCGCGCCGGCCCGCGGCCAGCACCTCGCCGAGCCCTTCGCGGGTCGGCGGCAGCATCTGGAACGTCAGCCACAGCCCGGCCGCCGCCGCGCCCGCCCGTGAGCACTCCAGGCTGATCTCGCCGAGGTGCAGCTCGTCGGACGTGAAGTACGTGTACGGCGAGTCGTGCAGGTAGTACCGGCCGACGGACGGGTCGCGGAACAGCACCGCGCCGCACCCGTAGGGCTGCAGCCCGTGCTTGTGCGGGTCGACGACGATCGAGTCGGCCTCAGCGATCGCGCGCCACGGTTCGGGATCGAGCTCGGTACCGGCCAGCAGCGTGAAGAACCCGCCGTACGCGCCATCGATGTGGATCCGCACGCCGTAGCGTTCCCGCAGCTGGAGCGCCTCGTGCACGGGTTCGATGGCGCCCAGCGCGGTGGTGCCGGGGGTGAGCACGACCGTGCCGACCTCGCCGGTCCTCAGCAGGTCCTCCAGCGCGTCGAGGTCCATCCGCCCACGGCCGTCGGCGGGCACGCTGTAGCCGCGCATGCCGAGCACGCCGCACATGCGCGAATGTGTGTAGTGCGCCTCCGCGCTGTACGCCACGCCGCGGCCGGGGTGCAGCTCGCGGGCGACGAACAATGCCTCCAGGTTCGCGATGGTGCCGCTCGACGTGAGGTGCCCGAGGTGCTCGGCGGGATAGCCGAACATGGCGGCGAGCTGGGCGACGACCTCGCGTTCCATCTTCGCGGTCGCCGGGCCCCCGTCGAGGGCGTGGTTGTTCGGGTTGATCAGCATCGCGGACAGGTAGCCCACGATCGCCACGGGGTGCGGCGGCTTGAGCATCTGGCCCGCGTAGCGCGGGTGGAAGAACGGATAGTTGTCGCGCAACCGGTCCTGCAGCCGCTCCAGGGCGGTCCCGAGCGACGCGTCGTCCACCCGCATGGACGAGTGAGGGGTGAAGGCACCGAACTCCGCGGCCCACTTCTCGTGGGCGGTCAAAGCCTTGTCGATCCAGTACCGGAGATCCACAGCAGCCTCACTCGTCCATACGGGGAAACCGTTCAAAACTGAACGATAGCTGCGAACGTGGGTGCCGTTAAGGGCACCCTCGCGACATGAGACGCCGTGAGGGTGCCCTTGACGGCGGTTACGGGAGGCCCCAGCGCGGGGCGGAGCCGTTGGCGGGGACATCCCGCGGGCAGAGGTCGGGGCGGGTGCCGCGGCGGCTGACGATCGCGGTCTGGCCCTTGCGCAGGCGGATCGCGGTGCCGTTGGCCTGCTGCTTGTGTTCGAGCCGGCGGCCGAACTGGTCGCGCACGTCGATGTCGCCGACGATGCCGTGCCGCAGCACCAGCGGCTCGCCGGCCTCGCTGTGCACGCGGACCCAGTCCGTCGCCCCGTTCGACCGCGACGCGTCGACCAGGAACGCGCCCTGCGTGCGCAGTGACGCGATGGAGGCGTCCCGCCACGTCGAGGACACCGACGGGAACACGCGCACGACCCCGCTGTGTGACTGGACCAGCATCTCCAGCACGGCCTGCGCGGACACCAGCGGGCTCTCGATCGCGAGGTTGCCGCCCTCCCGGTAGAAGGTGTTCTCGGTGAGCACCGCGTTCGCGCCGACCGGCTTGCGGTCGAGGAAGTACCGCAGGAACGACAGGGCGTCCTCGGGCCGGTTCATGTTGGACGCCATGGACGACGCGGCGCCGTAGCTGTAGCCCGCCCAGAGGTTGGTGCGGCTCGTCCAGTGGTTGAACGTCTTCGTGATCAGGTCGCGGTGTTCCGGCGAGTCCCACGTCAGCTCGTGCAGCGGGTAGAACCACAGCATGTGCGAGAAGTGCCGGTGCGAGTCGTTCAACGGCACGTTCGCGCCGATCAGCACCCCGTTGTCGCCCCGGTGGTACGGCACGAGCCGGGTGAGGATGTCGCGCCACCGCGGGTTCTCGCCGCCCAGTTCGAGCAACGTCCTGACGCCCCAGCGGATCAGCGACAGGTCGTAGGTCGTGTCGGTGGCGTTGGCGTACTCCGGCGAGCGCGTCTCGGGCAGGTGCAGCTTGCCGTCGGTGCCCTCGACGAGGAACCGGGCGTAGTAGTTGACGGCCTTGGTGAGGATCGGCAGCAGCACCTCGTCGCGCACCCGGCGGTCCATGGTGTGCCGGTAGCCGAGCCACACGTTGTGCATGGCCCACAACAGGTTGCCGGTGTGGTCGTTGGGCGCGACACCGGGCACGCCGCAGTAGCGGGGACCGGGGCGCAGCGTGCGGTCGCCGGGGTGGCAGATCGCGTAGGAGTTGCCGTCGCGGAACTCCGGCCGGATGTTGGACTCGAGGTTCGACTCGTACTTGCGCAGCGTCGCGGTGACGGCGTCGAGCTCGTGGTGGTTGGAGCCGTTGACGATCGGATACGAGACCTGGACGTTGAGGTTCCACCACACGGCGGTCCAGCTCGCGCCCTGCTCCGGGAACCACGGGCCCCACTCGGAGATCACCGGTCCGCCGGCACGGGTCGCGGACGCCATCTTGTACAGCTGGATCCAGTAGTAGCGCTGCACCAGCTTGTCCGGAACGGACACCAGGCTGCGCTCGTAGTAGTTGTGCCACCAGCGGCGGTGTTGTGCGGTCAGCACCGGGTGCGGGATCGCCAGCGCCTGGCGCACCTCGCGGATCGCGTCGGAGGTGTGCGTGTCCTGCGGGTGGCTGTAGCCGACGTGTGCGGCGAACCTGCCGTTGTCGTCCGCGCGCCACGCCGTGGTGTAGCCGCCGCCCGCGTGCAACGGCTGCGCGGCGTAGGAGACGCCGTTGGCGGTGCCGAGCGTGGCCGGCGGGTTCGCGGTGTACTCCGGCGGCTTGCGGATCGTGCGGGTGGTCGCGCTCTCCAGTGGCTGGAAGCCCCACTTCGCCTGGTCGGAACCCTGCTGCCGGGCGATCAGCGTGCTGCGGTCGTTGTGCACCAGCAGGGCGAACTCGGAGCTGCCCTGCGCCGTGGTCACGGTCCCGCGCAGTTCGGCGTTCCACAGGTCGAGCGTCCAGTTCACGGCGGTGATCGCGCCCGCGTAGGTCATGGTCAGGTAGCCGATCGGCAGGCGGGACAGGCCGATCGCGGCCTCCCACTGCACGCGCTGGTCCTGCACCTCGGAGTGGCTGAGCATCAGCTTGAGCTCGTTGGCGGTGCGGCCCGCGTAGATCTGCACGCCGAGGAAGCCGTTCGCGAGGAACGGGCTGTCGCCCCAGTTCTTCGGCAGTGTGCGCCATTCCATCCTGGCGTCTTCGACGACGCTCTGGTGCACGCGATGACCCGATGTCTGCGGTTCGGCGAACGCGGGCGTGCTCGGTAGCGCAGATACGGCCGCCGCGGCGCCAGTCCCGTACAGGAAGGTCCTTCTGGACAACTCTGTCATGCGTGTCCCTCCGTGTGGTACGGCGGCGGGTCGGATCATAGCCAACATTCATCCGATGACTAGGTGCGTTGGTGAACCGAAAAGCGGGTTTCGCACGTACGTCCGCGGTGAAGCCAGTGACTCGTTGTTGCATAAAGCTGGCCATAACGTGGAGGTGGCAACTAGCGTGTCGACCATGTCCCCGGTAGCCATGCACATGAGCGACGGCCTGCTGAACGCGCCGACGTCCGTGGCGTTCCTGCTGATCGCCGCGATCGGGGTCGGGTTCGCTCTGGTGAGAGCGCGCGCCGACCTCGACGACAAGACCGCTCCCATGGCCGGTCTGGTCGCCGCGTTCATCTTCGCCGTGCAGATGATCAACTTTCCGATCCTGCCCGGCGCCAGCGGCCACCTGCTCGGCGGAGCGCTCGCCGCGATCCTGGTCGGACCATGGGTCGGCGCGCTGTGCGTGACGATCGTGCTCGTGGTGCAGGCGCTGCTGTTCGCCGACGGCGGTCTCACCGCGATCGGCACCAACGTCACCAACATGGCGTTGATCGGCACCGCGGTCGGGTTCTTCGTCGCGATGTCGATGAAGTCGTTGGTGCGCAAGAAGGGCGGCCTCGCGCTCGTCGCGTTCGTGTCCGCTCTGGTCAACACCGTGCTCGCCTCGGCCGGCTTCGTGGCCGAGTACGCGATCGGCGGAGTGGGCGGTGTCGAGATCGGCACGGTCGCGCTGGCGATGATCGGCCTGCACGTCCTGATCGGCATCGGTGAGGGGCTGATCACGGCCGCCACCGTCACGGCCGTGGCGTCCGTCCGGCCCGACCTGGTCCACCTGCTGCGGGGTACGCGGCCCGAGCTGGAGGTGCGGGCGTGAAGAAGTTCTTCGTCGGGTTCGCCGTCGTGTCCCTGCTGATCGCCGGCGTGCTGTCGTACTTCGCGTCGTCCGATCCGGACGGTCTGGACAAGGTCACCGAGGACACCGGTATCGCCCAGCACGCCCAGGAACACCCGTTCAGCGGTGGCACGTTCGCCGACTACGCGCTCGGCGGCGACTCCCGGTTCACCGGCCTGGCCGGCGTGCTCGGCGTGGTCGTCGTGCTGGCGCTCTCCTTCGGACTGTTCATGGTGCTGCGCAAGAAGTCCGTGCGATGAGCGCCGGGCACGCGCACGGCGCCTTACACCGGCCGGGGGACTCCGCCGTCCACCGGCTCGCCCCGCAGACCAAGATCCTCGCGGCGCTGGTCGCGGTGCTGTGCGTGGTGGCCACCCCGAGAGAGCAGTACTGGGCGTTCGGTGCCTACCTGGTGCTCGTCGTGTCCGTGTGGTTCGTCGCGCGCGTGCCGGTGCGCTGGTTCCTCGCGCGGTCGCTGATCGAGCTGCCGTTCGTGGTGCTGGCGGTGCTGCTGCCGTTCGTCGGCGCCGGCCCGCGCACCGACTTCCACGGGCTCTCGGTTTCCGTCGACGGCGCGCTGGCGGGGTGGAACATCCTCGCCAAGGGCACGCTCGGCGTGCTGGTGTCGTTGACGCTCGCCGCCACCACGGCGCCGAAGGATCTGTTGCTGGGGCTGCGGAAGCTGCGCGTTCCGGGCGTGATGATCACCATCGCGACGCTGATGCTGCGCTACGTCGAGGTGATCGCGGGGGAGGCGCGGCGGATGAGCGTCGCCCGTGTCTCGCGCGGCCACAACCCGCGGTTCCTCTGGCAGCTGGGCGCGACCGCGCGCGGCGTGGGGACGTTGTTCATCCGCGCCTACGAACGCGGTGAGCGCGTGCACCTCGCGATGGTCTCGCGCGGCTGGTCCGGCTCCGCCGTCGCGGGTTCGACCTTCACGCCGGAACGGCCGGCCGCTCCGGCGTTGACGGTCTCGCGGCTCGCGTACGCGTATCCCAACGGGCATCAGGCGTTGTACGGCGTCAACCTCACGATCGAGCAGGGGGAGCGGGTCGCGCTGCTCGGTCCCAACGGCGCGGGCAAGACGACGCTCGCGTTGCACCTCAACGGAGTCCTCTCCGGCGGGTCGGGTGAGGTGACCGTCGCCGGGCTGCCCGTCACCAAGGCGAACCTGCGGGAGATCCGCCGCCGCGTCGGGCTGGTCTTCCAGGACCCGGACGACCAGCTGTTCATGTCGACGGTCGGCGAGGACGTCGCGTTCGGGCCGGCCAACTTCGGGCTGTCCGATGTGGACGGACGCGTGCAGCGGGCGTTGCGGGCGGTGGGCATGGAGTCGTTCGCGGATCGCTCGCCGATGCACCTGTCCGGCGGTCAGCGCCGCCGGGTCGCGCTCGCGTCGGTGCTCGCGTGCGATCCGGAGATCCTGGTGCTGGACGAACCTTCGGCGAACCTCGAACCGGTGGCGCGCCGCGAGCTGGCCGAGGTGCTGCTCGGGCTGGACCGCACGATGCTGATGGTCACCCACGATCTGCCGTACGCGCTGCAGCTGTGCCCGCGCAGTGTGCTGGTGGACGACGGCGTGGTCGTCGCGGACGGACCGACGCGGGAGATCCTGCGCGACACCGAACTGCTGGCGCGGCACCGGCTGGAATTGCCGTTCGGTTTCGTTTTGGACTAAAGCGACACACTGACCCACACGATCTTCCCGCCGTCGAGCGTGGTGGTTTTCCCCCATGCGGTCGCGAGCCGTTCGAACGACGCGATCCCGCGACCGTGCGGGCCGTCGTGCCATGGCTCGTTGTCCCGGACCGTCACGACGAGGTTCGTGTGGAAGTGCTCGACCCGCACCGTGGGCGCCCCGGTGGTGTGCCGCAACGTGTTCTCGACCATCTCGCCGGCCATCAGCACGGCGCTGACGGTGGCGGGCCCGGCGTGCCAGCGGTCGCACACGCGCAGCACGAACCGCCGGGCCGCGTCGGCGACCCCGTCGCCGCGGGGCAGCTGGATCTCCTCGCGGCGGCGGGCCGGCGTGTGCGACCGGGCGTCGCGCACCGTCGCGTAGGTGTGCACGAACCGCCCGACACCGGTGCGCTCCAACAGTTTCCGGTGTTCAGTGGTGGTCGGTACCAGCACGAGCCGGACCCCGGACCACGGCGCGATCCGCACCCGTACGGTGGCGAACACGGCCGCGAGCGTGTCGCTGCCGATCTCGAACCGCTCGGTCAGCTCGACGACGAGAACGGCGGGTTGTTCGGCGACCTGTTTGAGCAGTCCGTCGCGTAGTTCGGCATACGTTGACAGGTCGAGCCGTCCGGTCGGAGAGACCAGGACGGTGTCACCCTCGTGCCTGGTCAGCAGGTCCATGCCTCCACACGTACCCGGTTTGCCGGTGACGTGCCAGAGGCCTGTTCCTACTGTGTCGACAGTGCGGCGACCAGCTCGTCGGTGCGCCCGAGCAAACGGGCCATGGCGATCGGGTTCATGTAGTCGTCATAGTGGACGATCATGCCGTCGCGCACCCGGACGACACCGAGCGCGGTGAACGTGTAGTGATCCTTCGCGGCCTTGGACCAGCCCTTGTGCGTGATCTCGGTGACGATCACCTCGGGATCGTCGGTCTGCCGGACGATGAGATCGACCTGCTCGATCTCCAGCACCTCGCGGTGCCGGCCCGCCTTCGCGAAGTGCGCGCGGATCGCCTCGCGGCCGACGAGCTCGGTCGGAAATCCCGGTGGCGCGAACCGATACTCCATCACGCCGTCCTCGGCGAACAGGTCCGCGAAGGGGATCGTGCTCTCGCCGGCGACCATGCGCCGGGTCTCCTCCGCGACGTCTCGTGGTGTGCGTGTCATCAGGACTCCCTAGAATCGGAACGGTGACCCCGTTTCGACGATACGGAACGCACGCCCCGGTTTGCAACCATGCGTGCTGACGCCCAGCGCAACCGCGCCAAAGTCCTGTCCGCCGCCGCGTCCGCCTTCGCGTCCGGCGGGTTCGGCGTGCCGCTCGACGAGATCGCCGCGCTGGCCGGTGTCGGCCCCGGCACCGTCTACCGGCACTTCCCGACGAAGGAGGCCCTCTTCCAGGCCGTGATGGAGGAACGGATCGCTTCCTTGATCGACTTCGCTTCCTCGTCGTCGGCCGATCCCGGCGCGGCGTTCTTCGCGTTCCTCGGCCGGATCGGGGAGGAGGCCGCGTTGAAACGCGACCTGTCCGACGCCTTCGTCGTGCCGTCGGATCTGCAGGCACGGCTGCACGAGGCGTTCAACGCGCTGCTGGTGCGGGCGCAGGCGGCGGGTGCGGTGCGTCGTGACCTCGAGTTCCCCGACCTGCTTGCGTTGCTGAAGGGCCTGCTGGCCGGGCTGGCCGAGACGTCGCGGCCGGAGCGGCTACTGGCCGTTGTGATGGACGGACTGCGCGCGTAGCGCCCGCTCCCGGCGTTCGGCCAGCACCGCGCTCAGGTATGCGTACGGGGGCAGGTTGTGCCTCGGCGCCGCGATGCGTTGTGCCACGTCGTCCGCCAGCGCGGTGCCGAGGGTCCACTGCGCCTCGGTGGACAGGTTGGCGAACCGCGCCAGGTAACTGCGCGCGGCGAGGGCGAGGTCGTCGGGCAGGGCGGTGAGGTCCAGCCCGGCGGCCCACGCGGCGAGCTCCGGCGGCATCAGGATCTGCGGCGCCTTCTCCTTCGGCACCCGCACGCGGATGACGACCGTGCCCGCGAGGTAGTCGCCGACGCGCTTGCCCTGCGTGGACGCCAGCGACACCAGCAGCGCCACCACCCCGCCCAGGCCCAGCGCCCAGAAGTCCACGAAGAACCCGGCCAGCCCGCGCACCAGCGCGTGCCGGAACCGGATCGGGCCGCCGTCGTCGCGCACCACGCGCAGGCCGAACACGAGCTTGCCCACGGTGCGGCCTCGGGTGAGCGTCTCCGTGAGGACCGGGTAGCCGATCAGGACCGAGATCGCCGCCACCAGGGCCGCGGCGCGCAGGAGTGCCGCGTCCTGCGGGGTCGGGAGGATCAGGTACAGGACGTAGAGGGTCGCCGCCTGGATCGCCACGTCCAGGCCGAACGCCAGGGCGCGGCTCGCCAGGCGGGCGGTGCGCAGCGAGACGACTACGGCTTCCCCGGTGACCAGATCTCCCACGCCTTTCAGCCTAATGTGAATGGCCGGGGTTGCCGGGCGGCTTTGTCGTAGTGTGGCTGACCATGCCCACACAGGACGACGTGCTCGGGTACTTCGACACCCTGTCGAACTGGGGACGGTGGGGCGATGACGACGAGCTCGGCACTCTGAACCACATCACCGACGACGTGCGGCTGGCGGCGGCGCGGGCCGTGCGCCACGGCCGGAGCGTGTCGTGTGCGTGGGAGGTCGCCGTACCGGAGGACATGGAGCGGTCGACCAACAGTTGCCCGTGCGCCGCCGACATGCCGGGTGCCGAGAACATGCCGGCCGCGTTCCACAACGACCGGCGCTGGGGCTTCTCGAACGAGCGGCTCGGCATCATGTTCCACGGCAACACCGTCACCCACGTCGACTCGCCGTGCCACATCTTCTGGGACGGCAGGACGTACAACGGGCGGTCGCACTCGGTGGTCGACGCCGAGACGGGATCGGCGTGGGCGGCCGTCACGGCGGCGGCGAACGGGATCGTCACGCGTGGTGTCCTGCTCGACATCGCGGCGGTTCGCGATGTGCCGTGGCTGGAACCGGGGCAGGGTGTGTTCCCCGAGGATCTCGAGGAGGCCGAGCGTCGCCAGGGCGTGCGGGTGCGCTCCGGTGATGCGGTACTCCTGCGGACCGGCTATGGCCGCTCCCGGCACGAGTCCGGTGCGTCCGGCGGTTTCACCCAGGCGGGCTGGCACGCGTCCTGCCTGCCGTGGCTGCACGAACGTGAGGTCGCGCTGATCGGCGCCGACACTCCCCAGGACGTTCAGCCGTCGGGGTACGACGACATCCTGATGCCGGTTCACGCCGTGGGGCTCGTCGCGATGGGTTTGTGGCTGCTCGACAACTGCGACCTGGAGGCGTGCGCGGCGACGGCCGGCGAGCTCGGCCAGTGGGACTTCCAGCTCGCGGTCGCGCCGGTCCGCTTCGCAGGCACATCCGGCAGTCCGGTCAACCCGATCGCCACATTCTGACTACTGTGCATGCCGTGGACCTGGACGTGTTCATCGCCGCGCACCGCGCCGAGTGGGATCGCCTGTCGGCCCTGGTCCGCCGCCAGAACTCCTTGCGCGGCCCGGAAACCGACGAGCTGATCACCCTCTACCAGCGCGTGGCGACCCACCTGTCGATGGTCCGCAGCCAGGCCCCGGACCCGGCACTGGTAGAACGCCTCTCCGCCCTCACGGCCTCGGCTCGGGGTGCGGTCACCGGATCACACGCCCCGGCGTGGCGCGAGGTCGGCCTGTTCTTCACGCAACGCCTGCCGGCCGCGATGTATCGGGCGTGGCCGTGGTGGGTTCCAACGGCAGCGGTGTTCCTGCTGGTCACGGCGGGCCTGGCGGCCTGGGTGGCGAACGACCCGACCGTGCAGGCGTCGATCGCCGCCCCGGAGGAGGTCCGCCAGCTCACGAAGGCCGGCGGTGACTTCGAGACCTACTACTCCAGCTCACCGGCGAGTTCGTTCGCCGCTCGCGTGTGGACGAACAACGCGTGGGTGGCCGCGGGCTGCCTCATGCTCGGCGTGCTGGGCGGTGTGCCGGTGGTGCTGATGCTCGCCGTCAACGCGGTCAACGTCGGGGTGAGCGGCGGCCTCATGTTCGCCGCCGGGCGGGGTGACGCGTTCCTCGGGCTCATCGCGCCGCACGGGTTGCTGGAGCTGACGGCGTTGTTCGTCGCCGCGGGCACCGGGCTCAAGCTCGGGTGGACGGTGATCGACCCGGGAGGGCTGCCGCGCGCGCAAGCCCTTGCGCGGCAAGGGCGAACGGTCGTGCTGATGGCGCTCGGGCTGACGTGTGTGCTGTTCGTGTCCGGGTTGATCGAGGCGTACGTGACGCCGAGCAAACTGCCGACCGAGGCGCGGATCGGCATCGGCATCGCGGCTGAGGCGGCGTTCCTCGTCTACGTCTTCTGGTTGGGGCGCAAGGCGGCGAAGGCAGGCGTGACCGGCGACCTCGACGAGCAGTACGCGGGCGACACCGCACCCGTGAGCTCGTGAGTGGTTTCCGTCGCTATAGCAACGGAAACCACTCACGACTAGAGCTTGCCCTGAGCTTTCAACGCGAGGTACCGGTCCGCCAGCGAGGGCGGTAGCTCGGCGGGCACGGCGTCCACCACGTCAACGCCGAGGCGCGTCAGCAATGCCTTGGCGTGCCTGCGTTCCGCCAGCGTCCGTTCCGCCGCGGCGGCACCATAGACCTCCGCAGCGTCACCGCGGCCGCGCGCCATCGTGGTCACGGCGGGGTCCGTCACCGACGCGACCAGCAGCCGGTGCCGGGACGCCAGCGCGGGCAGCATCGGGACCAGGCCCTCCTCCAGCGCGGCGGGGTCGAGGCCGGTCAGCAGCACCACCAGTGACCGCTGCCGGGCTCGGCGCAGCACCTCGGCGACCATGCCGCGCGCGTCGAACTCGACCAGTTCGGCGTCCAGCGGCGCCATCGCGGAGACCAGTTCGGGTAGCGAAGCCCGGCTCACCGAGGCACGGACCTGGCGGCTGTAGGCGATCAGATCGACGCGGTCACCGGCGTGGATCGCCAGCGCGGACAGCAACAGGGCGGCGTCCATCGCCGTGTCCAGCCGCGGCAGGCCGCCCAGCTCACCCGCGACGCGTCCGGCGGCGGTGCGCGCGGTGTCGAGGACGATCACGACCTGCCGGTCGCGTTCGGGACGCCAGGTTCGCACCATCACGTCGGTGGTGCGGGCGGTGGCGCGCCAGTCGATCGACCGCACGTCGTCGCCGATCACGTACTCGCGCAACGAGTCGAACTCCGTGCCCTGGCCGCGGACCAGCGACGCGCGGCGGCCATCCAGCTCCCGCAGCCGTTCCAGCAACGGCGGCAGATGCTTGCGGCTGTGGAACGGCGGCAGCGCGCGCACCGTCCACGGCACCGCGTGCGAGCCCTGCCGCGCCGCGACGCCCAGCGGCCCCAGTGAGCGCACGGTCACCCGTGACGCGATCCGGTCACCGCGCCGGACCGGTTGCAGCTCAACGGAAACCGTCCGCGATGCGCCAGCGGGTACGTCGACGGAGAACCGGTCGGAGACCACCCCGGCCGACGGCGGCCACGCGTCGCGCAGCACACCCCGCACGCGGCGGCGGCCGGGGTTGCGCACGGTCAGCGACACGGAAACCGTTTCACCGAGCCGAACCTGCGTGGCACCGGACCGGGTGAACGTCAAGGAACGCACCCTGCCCGCGAGCGCGAGATCGATCCCCACGCACACCAGAACCACCAGCAGCACCAGGAGAATCCCGGTCCACGACGGCATCGCGACACCGACGAACACCACACCGAGCAGCGCCAGCAGGCCGGCCCGGCCGGTCAGCGCCACGTCAGCGCGGAACCTGGACCGCGGCGAGCACGCCGTCCAGGATCCCGTCGGCGGTCGCGCCCTCCAGCGCGGCCTCGGGCCGCAGGTCGAGCCGGTGCCGCAACGCGGGGCGCGCCAACGCCTTCACGTCGTCCGGCGTCACGTACTCGCGGCCCGACAGCCACGCCCACGCGCGTGCCGCGGCCAGCAGTGCCGTCGCACCACGCGGTGAGACACCGAGCCGCACCGACGGCGACTGGCGGGTCGCGCGGCACACGTCCACGACGTACCCGATCACCTCCGGCGCCACGGTAACCGTGCGCACGGCGGCCGCGGCGGCGTCCAGGTGTGCCGCTCCCGCAACGGGTTTCAAACCGGACAGGTCCCGCGGATCGAACCCGGACGCGTGCCGCGTCAGCACGTCGATCTCCTGCTCGCGCGGCGGCACCGGCATGGTGAGCTTGAGCAGGAACCGGTCCAGCTGCGCCTCGGGCAACGGGTAGGTGCCCTCGTATTCAACGGGGTTCTGCGTCGCCACCACGATGAACGGCGCCGGCAACGGCCGCGCCCGGCCGTCGACCGAGACCTGCCGTTCCTCCATCGCCTCCAGCAGCGCGGACTGCGTCTTCGGCGGCGTGCGGTTGATCTCGTCGGCGAGCAGCAGATGTGTGAATACCGGGCCCTCGCGGAACGAGAACTCCGCGGAGTGCGCGTCGTACACCAGCGAGCCGGTCAGGTCGCCGGGCATCAGGTCCGGCGTGAACTGCACCCGCTTGTACGTCAGGTCCAGGGTCTGCGCCAACGCCCGCACCAGCAGCGTCTTCGCCACGCCAGGCACGCCTTCGAGCAACACGTGGCCGCGGCACAACAGGGCGAGGATCAGGCTGGTCACCGTGGCGTCGTTGCCGACGACGGCCTTCCCGACCTCGGCCCGCAGCGCCAGCAACGCTCCGCGCGCCTCGTCCACCCCCACGGTCGTAGTCACGAACACACCTCGTTCTCCAGAGCGTCCAAGTCGTCGGCGAGCCGGACCAGCGCGCGGTCGTCCCCAGGTTCCGGTCCGTAAAGCAGGGCAAGCACTTCGTCGCGGGAACGAGTCGTGATCTCGTCCGCCACCGCGGCCGGGGGAGCGTCGACCGGCAGTCCCAATGCGGCCACGATCCGGTCCCGCGAGGCCTGCCGCAGCAACGCCGCCGCGTGGCCCCGCGCTCGCGACCGCCGGTAGAGCCGGGCCCGCCCCTCGACCGTCTCCGCCGCGCGCACCACGACGGGCAGCGGTTCGGCGACCACCGGCCCCAGCCGCCGCGCCCGCCACAGCCCCAGCAGAACGATCGCCACGATCAGCTGGAGCAACCCGAACTTCCAGCCGTCGGGCAGCAGCGCGATGAGCGACCGCTGCTGACCGGGGTCGGCGACCGCGGGGGAGTACCAGACCAGCTTCTGGTGCCTGCCCAGCACCGTCATCGCCAGCGCCGCGTTCCCCTTGTCCGCCAACGACTTGTTCATCATCGGCGCACCCGTGCCGAGCAGCGTCACGGACCCGAGCCGCACCACGGAGCCGCCGTAGCACGAGTCGCCGCCGGTGTATTCGACGCCACCGGTCGTCGCCTCGCCGAACCGTGCCGCCCAGGCGCATCCCGGCTGCTGGTCCTGCACATCCGAGCCGCCGGCTACCTGTGCCCCTGGCGGGAGCCACTGGGTGGGTGCGACGAGCACGAGGTCGGCTGGTCTCAGGGCCGCCAGGTGTTCGGGGGCCAGGAGGTCGGGCCGGGTCACGAGCAGCGTCGCGTCGTCCACTGTGGACGGGGTGGTCTCGGTGAACTCGACCGTGACGCCCTGGCGTTCCAGGAGCTTCGCCAGCGCTCGGGTGCCCTGTTCGGTGGCCGATCGCGGGTCCAGCTCGCCGCCCTCACCCGGTGCGCTGAGGAGGGCGACGATCAGGCTGGAGGCGAGGATGACCAGCGCGACGAGGGTTGGGCCTTTGGCGACCGACCAGATGCGGCGCGCGTCGGGCGAGGTGGCGGTCATGGGAGGACTCGCGGAATTGTCGGACCCCATCGGTACTGTGGGCTTCGGGGGGACCTTTGTGCCCGCCAAGCGGTCGCGGTCATCCGCGCACCCGGTCGTCCACCGCGGCCACCCGCTGATAACTCTCCGCGGACGCGGCCCGCCCGCCGTACCAGATGTCGTCGAACAGCACGGCGGCCGCCCGCAACTCCCCGGCCAGCGCAGGCAGCTCACGCCCAGCGTCCGAAGCGACCTCGTCCACCGTGCGCCCGGCCCGCACGTCCAGCACCCCGCGCTGCTCCAGTTCCCGCACCAGCGCCCGGAACCGTTCCCGCACAGCCCCCGCGAAGTCCCCGGAGGCGAACGCCGCCTCGGCGGCAGAACGGTGCTCGGCGGCCGACAGAACGGTGGAGCCGAACACCGA
Organism: Lentzea sp. NBRC 105346; assembly: GCF_030269605.1. GTDB lineage: Bacteria > Actinomycetota > Actinomycetes > Mycobacteriales > Pseudonocardiaceae > Lentzea. Next base: position 93,673 of record NZ_BSTQ01000002.1, on the reverse strand, counting down.
ACCGGACGAACGCGCCGCCCACCCGATCCGCCCACCCGCCAGCCGAATCACGACGACGAGCACGATCGCGAGCACCACGATCAGCAGCGCGATGCCACCGGAACCGCTCGCGGCGCCGAGCAGCTCGTTGAGCCGGTCGAGCAGCCACTCCAGCCCCTGCCGCAACCAGCCCGGCCGCGCCTGCGCGTAGATCGGATCGGCGAGCTCGCGAACCGCGGCATCGCGCGCCTCGTCCGGGCCGATGTCGACGGGAACGTCAGACCTGGCCACCGGCGGCCCGAGCGAGCTCGATGTCCATGCCCTCGCGGCGCATCCGGCGGTCGACGTACAGCAGCACGGTCACCGCCGCGCGGAACGGCTGGGTGATCGTGCCCGCGATCGCCCCGCCGATCGTGGCCAGCAGCAGCGCTCCGAACGTCATGACCTGCGGCCGGCCCTCGAGCAGCGCGTTGATGTCGAGGGTGCCCAGGTTGAACGGGATGCCGATGATGTTGCCGATGACCGACGCCAGGAACGCGGCGAGCAGCAGGATGCCGAACGTCCGCCACCACACGCCGTCCACCAGGAGCCGGGAGCGGCCGAACGACTCGCCGACCGTGCCGCGTTCGAGCACCAGCGCCGGGGTGACCAGGCTGAACATGACGGCCAGCCAGACGATCAGCGGGATCACCAGGAACGAGAGGAAGAACGACGCGAAGACACCCAGCACCACGGCCAGCAGGACGCCCGCCGCGATGATCAGGCCATAGAGGATGGTCGCGCCGAGCAGCCGCAGCAGCCGCGGCCGGAACTCGGCCCACGCCTCGCCGAAGGTGATCGGCTGGCCCAGCACCGCACGGCCCACGATGACCGTGATGTACCCGGAGAGGAACACCTGCCCGATGAGCGTGACGACCAGCCCGACCGTGCCGCTGATCAACCCGCTGGACAGGACGTCGAGGGCCATGTCCTGTTGCTGCTGCGGCGTGGCCGTGTTCGGGTCGATCGCCGCGAACCGGTTCAGGTCGTCGATCATCGGCCAGATGATGACCAGCGAGAGCAGCTGCGTCACCGCCACGACGATCGCCGAGACGCCCAGCACCGCCTTCGGGTAGCGCCGCATCGTGGTGATCGCGCCGTCCAGGATCTCGCCGACCCCGAGCGGCCGCAGCGGGATGATGCCCGGCTTGAACGCCTGTCGCGGCGGCTGGTACTGCCCGTAGTACTGCTGCGGCGGCGGCGCGGGAGGCGGAGTCTCGCGCTCGGGCCGCGCGTCGGGCGAGGACCACTCTGGTGTGTCGCTCATGATGGCGAGTAACCCCCGGTCGTTGGAATGAGCCCACATCCTGTCAGACGGTCAGAGCTGCTGCTGCTCCATCACCAGGATCGCGCCGCTGGGCTGGCCGCTGTTGGCGTGCAACGACGAGCACACGACCCGGATCATGACCTCGCGCCCGCGCCGGTTCACCGCGGGCACCTGCACCTCGGCCGAGAACGCCGGGTCCGCCAGCGCCTGCCGCACGATCGGCCGCAGCTCCGGCATCGGCAGCCCGATGTCGAGGTTCAGCAGGTGCTCGCCCTCGGCCTCGTGGCCGCGCACGCCCCACAGTTCCTCGGCGCCGCGGTTCCACGCCAGCACCCGCATCTGCAGGTCGAGCACGACCACCCCGGAGCGCAGCGAGGTGAGGATCGACTCGAGGAACTCGTTGACCTGGTCGAGCTCCGTGCTGCGGTCGCGCAGCGTGTCGTTGATCGTCTGCAGCTCGTCGTTGGTGGACTGGAGCTCCTCGTTCATCGTCTCCAGTTCCTCGTTGGTGGACTGGAGCTCCTCGTTGGTGGTCTCCAGTTCCTCCACCGTGGACTGCAGTTCCTCGTTCGTGGTCTCCAGCTCCTCGTTGGTCGACTGCAGTTCCTCGTACGCCGACTCCAGCTGCCGGTTGGCGTACTCGAGGTCGTCGAGCAGCTGCCGCGCGGAGGTGACGTCGTGGAACACCACGGACACGCCGAGGATCATGTTGTCCTGACCGACGAGCGGGTTCACGTGGATCTCGAACCACAGCTTCTCGCCGGGGCCCCGCGTCCACTCGACCTCCTTGACGCGCAACGACTTGCGCTCCACCTTGGCCTGCTCGACGTAGCCGCGCAGCTCCACCGGGCGGTAGGACAGGTCGAGGTCGCGCAACGGCCGGCCGATGTCCTTCGCCGACACGCCGAACGTGCTCTCCGCCTGCTGGTTCACCAGCGCGACCACGTCGTCGGCCGACACCACGACCTGCGCGACCGGGCTCGCCGAGAAGGCGTGCTCGCGCAGCTCGTCGAGCCCGCCCACGTCGGCGCGCCGGTCGTGGACGAACGAATGCGGAATGAACGGCTGCGGGCCGCCGCTGCCGTTCGGGATCTTGCGGAAGATGCGCCGCTTGAGGTCGATCGGGTCGAAGATGCGGCTGTGCGAGAGCAGCATCTCGGCCTTGCCGAGGAACAGCACCCCGCGCGGGACTAGCGCGAAGTGGAACCGGCCGAGGATCTTCGCCTGCGTCTCCTGGTTGAAGTACATCAGGGTGTTGCGGCACACCAGCAGGTCGATCCGCGAGATCGGCGCGTCCTGCACCAGGTCGTTGCGGCCGAAGATGACCGACCGGCGCAGGTCCTTGCGGAAGCTGTACCGGTGGTTCTGCGGCTCGAAGTACCGCGTGAGCATGTCGGGCGGCACGTTCTGCAGCTCGCGGTCGGTGTAGCTGGCGTGCCGGGCCTGCGCGAGCGCCTCGTCGTCGACGTCCGTGGCGTAGATCTTCACCTGCTGGCGGAACCGCTCCGGCCCCATCGCCTCGCACAGCGCCATCGCCAGGCTGTACGCCTCCTCGCCGGACGCGCACCCCGCGCTCCACACCCGCAGCGGGTCGTCCGGTCCGCGCTCGGCGATCAACGCGGGCACGACCTCGTCGCGCAGCACCTCCCACGCCTCCTGGTCGCGGAAAAAGCCCGTGACGTTGATCAGGATAGTGTTGAACAGCGCGTCGAACTCGTCGGCGTTGACCTGCAGATGATCGATGTAGTCGCCGTACCCCTCGATGCCGACCTGGCCCATGCGGTGCCGGACGCGGCGCATGAGGCTGGTGCGCTTGTAGCCGGTGAAGTCGAACCCTCTCGACTCCTTCAGATACAGCAGCACTTCCTCGAACGCGTCATCGGGCGACGGGGCCGGGGCCTGGCGGTCGGTCACACACAGAAACTACTCGCCTCACGGGTGCGCGAGCACGGCCCACACGACCTTGCCCCCGTCGAACGCCGGTGACCACCCGGAAGTGCGGCTCAGCCGGGCCACGAGGTCCGTTCCGTGCCCCAGCCCCAGGCGGGTCGGCGGACGCGGGTCCTCGTCGCGCACCGCGACCGACAGCCCGTCCGGGCGTAGCTCCAGCCGCAGCACCATCTCCGACTCCGCGTGCTGTACGGCGTTCTCCACGAGCTCGCTCGCGATGACGACCACGTCGTCGGCGATCAGTGACACCCGCCACCGCTTGCAGGCGTCCCGGACGAACGTGCGGGCGTAGAGCGGCGCCGCGGGGGAGCGGGGCAGCCGGACCCGGTCGACCCGGTGCGGCGAGGGCCGGGCGAGCGACGCGACCGCGCTGCTCAACGTCGCGTGCACGGGCACGAACCGGTCGACGGCGCTCGCGTGCAGCGCCTTGCGGTGCCGGTTCGTCTCGGCGACGATCACGATCGGCACGCCCGGCCACTCCGACACCTTCAGCCACACCGTGGTGAACACCGCGAGCATCCGCTGTTGAGGTGCGAAGAACTCCTCGTCCAGCCGGACGACGAGTGCCGCCGGTTCCTCGGTCGTCAGTTTGAGCAGCTCGTCGCGCAGTACGGGATAGCCGGCCAGGTCGAGCGTGCCGACCGGGCGGACGACGGTGACGCGGCCGAACGGCGAGACGTCCAGACTGAGCAGGTTGGCGATCATCGGTGGTCACCCGCGCGCGTGAGGTGGCTCCTGAGCACACCGGCCGCGTGGGAGCACTCCTTCGCCGTGTTGCCGAACCGGTCGGCGAGCAACGACCGGCCCCGCTCCAGCGAGGTCTTCCGCATCCGGATGGCCATGTCGGCCTGGCCCTCCAGCGTGCGCACCGCCACCCACAGCGCGCGTTCCACCTCGCTGCCGTCGGCGGCGTGCGCCCCGCGGTGCGGCGGCCGGAACGCCGTCACGGCCTCCACCTGCTCGCGCACCCGGCGCGCCAGCACTGGGCCCATCGCGGCGAGCCGCAGCACGTGGTCCACGTCGACGTCGCGCAGCACGCTGCTCGGCATGCCCGCGTACTTCGCCTCGTCCGGGTCCTGCACGACGGCGACGCCGCCGCGCGACTTGATCGCGATCATGCCCGCGTTCCCGTCGTGGAGCGCGCCCGACAGCACGACCCCGATCGTGCGCGGTCCCCACGACACCGCGGCCGACCGGAACAGCACGTCCACCGACGGCCGGTGGCCGTTCTCGGTGAGGCCGCGCGACAGGCGTAGCGCGCCGTCCTCGACCAGCACGTGGTGGTCGGGCGGAGCGACGTGGATGCAGCCGTGCTGGAGCCGTTGCCGGTCGGTCACGAACGAAGCCGGCAGCGGCCCGCTGCGTTCGAGGATGCCCGGCAGCGCGCTTGATCCTCTGGCCGGGATGTGCAGCACCACGGCGACCGCGGCGGGGAAGTCCTCGGGCAGGCTCGAAGCGAAGCCGCGCAACGCTTCCACCCCTCCGGCGGAAGCGCCTACGACCACCAGGTCCCTCGGCTGTGGCGCCACGGCCAAGGGATACCCGGCGTGACCGCGTCTACACGGCCGCGCTATCGGCCGGACGGCCGGATTCGGCGAGCTCGTCGCGTGCCTGGTTGGGAGTCAGGCGGCGCATGCCCTGGCGTTCGCACCGGCGCACCACGCCCGGCTGTTCGCGCATCAGCCGCCAGCCCCGGCGCAGCAGCACCGGAATCGGCTTACGCGCCTCCGCCACGTCGCGCAGGAAGCGGCGGGCGAACGTCACCGGCGCGCTGGGCGCGAGCACGATCGCGTCCTTGAGCACACCGGCCTGCCGGGCCCCGTCGACGAGCAGGTCCGCGAACAGGCCCTCGGCGATGAACCCGTTGGCGCCGTTGAGGGACACGGTCTGCGTACCGACCTTGCGGTCCTCGCCGATCGAGTACACCGGCGCCTCGATCGTGCCCTCGCGCGCGAGGGTGATCACCGCCTGGAGGGCCGCGCCGGTGTTCCAGGAGCCTTCGGCGTCCCAGTCCGCCCGGCCGTGCTCGTCGCGGGGCAGGAGCGGGTCGTCGCCGTCGCGGTAGAAGTCGTCCAGCCGCAGCACGGGCCAGCCGAGCTTGGCGGCGAGGGTGGACTTGCCCGACCCGGAGGGGCCGGCGAGAAGGACGGCACGCGGTTCCACGAGCGGCGATTTTCGCACACGTTACGCTCGAACGCATGAGCGAAGGTCTGTTCGACGAAGGCCTGTTCGGCGCCACCGACGAGGAGAAAGCCGAGCGTCTGGCCGCGAACGCGCCGCTGGCCGTGCGGATGCGGCCCGCGACGCTGGACGAGGTCGTCGGTCAGGATCACCTGCTCGGCCCAGGCGCGCCGCTGCGCAGGCTGGTCGAGGGCGCCACACCCGCGTCGGTGATGCTCTACGGCCCGCCCGGCACCGGCAAGACGACGCTGGCGACCCTGGTGTCCCGCGCCACCGGCCGCCGGTTCGTCGCGCTGTCGGCGCTGTCGGCGGGCGTGAAGGAGGTGCGCGCGGTCATCGACGAGGCGCGCCGCCGCCTGGTGCGCTCCGGCGAGTCCACGGTCCTGTTCATCGACGAGGTGCACCGGTTCTCCAAGACGCAGCAGGACGCCCTGCTCGGCGCGGTCGAGGACCGGATCGTGCTGCTGGTCGCCGCGACGACCGAGAACCCGTTCTTCTCCGTGGTGTCACCGCTACTGTCCCGGTCCCTCGTGCTGCAGCTGCGCCCGCTCTCCGATGACGGGGTGCTGGCCGTGGTCTCCCGCGCGATCGCGGATCCGCGGGGCCTGGGCGGCTCGGTCGTCGTGGAACCCGAGGCGTTGGACCACCTGATCCGGTTGGCCGGTGGGGACGCGCGGCGGGCGCTGACCGCCTTGGAGGCGGCGGCGGATTCCGCTGTGGCGTCGAATGATTCCGTGGTCACGCTGGCGGTGCTGGAGTCCACGGTGGACAAGGCGGCGGTGCGCTACGACCGCCAGGGCGACCAGCACTACGACGTCACGTCGGCGTTCATCAAGTCGATCCGCGGCTCGGACGTCGACGCCGCCCTGCACTACCTGGCCCGGATGATCGAGGCGGGGGAGGACCCCCGGTTCATCGCGCGCCGGCTGGTGATCCACGCGTCCGAGGACGTCGGGATGGCCGACCCCACCGCGTTGCAGACGTGCGTCGCCGCCGCGCAGGCCGTGCAGCTGATCGGTCTGCCCGAGTGCGCGCTGAACCTCGCGCAGGCCACCATCCACCTCGCCACCGCGCCCAAGTCGAACGCCGTGACCACCGCGATCTACGCCGCGATGGAGGACGTCCGCAAGGGCATGGTCGGCACCGTGCCCGCGCACCTGCGCGACGGCCACTACGCGGGGGCCGCCCGGCTCGGGAACGCTCAGGGCTACCGCTACCCGCACGACGTGCCCGAGGGCGTGCTCACCCAGCAGTACCCGCCGGACGACCTGGTCGGCCGCGACTACTACCACCCGACGCCCCGCGGCGCCGAGCGTGCCGTCTCCGAGCGTCTCCCCAAGCTGCGAAAACTCATCCGCGGCGACTGATTGCTATGGGGGGAGCTTTCCAAGCGCTGACCGCTTGGAAAGCTCCCCCCATAGCAAACCTGTCAGTCGGTCAGTTTGCGCGTGATCGGGAACGTGGCCGTGACGCGGAACCCGCCGTCCTCCGTCGGACCCGCGTCGAACTCGCCGTCCAGCAGCTTCGCCCGTTCCTTGAGCCCGATCAGCCCGTGCCCGCCACTGGGCAGCTGCGCGTCGCACGCGTCGGTGTGCGTGTTGCGCACCTCGGCCCGCACCTCGTGCTCGTCGGCCACGACCAGCACCTCGGCGTGCGCGCCAGGCGCGTGCTTGCGAATGTTGGTGAGCGCTTCCTGCACCGTCCGGTAGATCGCACCGGAGATCGGCGGCGGCAGCTCCAGCGTCGGCCCCTCGATGCTCAGTGACGCCTCGATGCCCGCGTCGGCGACCAGCTCGGGCAACTGGTCCACGCCGGGCTGGCGCGCCTCGTCACCGTTGGTCGTGCGCAGCACGGACACCAGCTGCCGCAGCTCGTCCAGCGTGCGCGTGGACAGCGTGCGGATCGTGCCCGCGACCTGCTTGTGCTCGGCGTCCGCGACCGCCATGCGCAGCGCCCCCGCCTGCATCGCGATGAGGCTGACCTGGTGCGACACCACGTCGTGCATCTCGCGGGCGAGCCGTGCCCGTTCATCCGCGCGCACCGCGTGGGCGTGCAGCACCCGTTCTCGTTCACGCGACGCGGCCAGCTCGGCGATGCGGTCGGCGAGGTCCTGCCGGGCGCGCGCGAGGAACGCGATGGTGAGCGGCAGCCCGACCACGACGACCGCCCAGATGGCGTCGTGCACCATCGCCTGCCACTTCTGGTCGAAGAAGAAGCTGGGCGGCCACGAGATGAACCGCCCCACCCACACCAGAATGGTCCCGACCAGCGTCTTCCAGCCCAGCTGGTTGCGCCACGCCACCGTGCCGAGCGCGATCATCGCCGCCATCTGCGCCCAGCCCGCGATGAAGCCGGGAATGGTCAGCAGCAACGTGAGGAACGGGAACTTGCGCCGCAGCAGCATCGCGCCCGCGGCGACCCCGGTCAGCCAGTACGAATAGCCCTCGAGCGGCACCAGGTACTCGCGGAACGCGCCCAGCCACACGTCGAGCGTCGCGCCCGCGATCGCGGCCACGTCGATGAGCAGGTCGCGCCGCTTCACCTGGAGGAATCTTCCGGTCAGCGACCAGCGCCTCCCGGCCGGCGCCTCGGTGCGTCCGGACGGCAGCTCCCTCGCCGCCTTGGTGGTCAGCGCGCGACCTCCCGTGTCTGTCCGGTCCTCACCGTACTGCGCGTATGTTGCGGTTGACATGACCGCCCCTTCGCCCCGACCTGCCCCGTCACCTTCCGAGACGACTCAACACCTCGATCGGGACGTGTCGCCCGGAAGAAATGTGCTAGCGCACACGCCACCCGAGCGTTCACGCAGGTGAGCGTACGTGTTGGTGGCGGCTCGGCAACGCGTTTTGCCCGCGGACGGCGATGCCGCCCCGGCGAAGCGATTCACCGAGGCGGCACCGACCAGGGGATTACGGGTGCTGCGGGCAGGTCTTCCAGGCGAAGTGGTAGGTGGTCTCGATGTTCCCGTCGGTCGAGTCCATCGACATGAAGCTCGTCGTCTTGGTCGTGTCGGACGAGCCGGCGTTGACCCGCAGCTCGGTGTTGATGTTGAAGTTCCGCAGCTCACCGCACGGGTGGTAGACGATCGCGGCCACCTCGGTGGTGTCGGTCGCCTGCCAGTTGTCGGTCAGCGGGCCGGCGTAGCTGTGCGTCGAGTACGCCGTCGGCGACATGCCCTGGAAGTAGTAGTTGGCCTTCTCGAGCCCGGAAGCCCCGGCCTCGAGTGACGCGAAGCCGCGGTAGTCGGCTGACGCGATTCCATAGGTGAAGCCCTGTGGGACGTTCACTCTCAGGTTCAGCTGGCAGTTCTTGCGGAAGTCGGTCGGCTTGGCACCGACGCCGACCTGGGCTAGGAAGTCGCTGTAGGTGACCGTGAACGCCTTGTTGTCCTCGGAGATCGCGACGGCGGCCGTGCCCGCCGGGCAGCCGGAGCCGTTGATGGTCACGATGTCGATCGTGATGTGATCAGGCGGCGGGGTGGTGCCAGGGGCACCCGGCGGGATGATGATGGACGCGGCCATGAGAGCGGCAGTCACCGTGTTGAGCATGAGACACCTTTCCGGACCAAACTTGAAGGTGCGGCGGCGGAGCGAAGAGAATTATTCGCAGGACTTCCAGGAGAAGTGGTAAAGGGTTTCCTCTTCGCCGCGTGAGGAGTCCATCGTCATGAAACTCGTGGATCCCTCATCACCGCGCGTCACGCGCAACTCGGTGTTGATGTTCAGGTTCCGCTGCTCGCCACAGGGCGAGTAGACGATTTTCGCGAATTCCGTCTCATCGGTGGTGTGCCAGTAGTCGCCGTACGGTCCGCTGAACCGGTGGTCACGGATGTTGTTCGCCGGGCTGCCCTGGAAGTAGTAGTTGGCGCGCTGGAGCGCCGACGCCTTCTCGGGGATGTACAGGAAGCCCTTGTAGTCCGCCCGCGAGATGCCGTAGCTGAAGCCCTGCGGGGTGTTGACCCGCAGCACGATCTGGCAGTTCTTGCGGAAGTCGGTCGGTGGGGCCTCGTTGCCCGCCACCACGTAGTAGTCGCGGTAGGTCACCTTGAACCACGTGTTGTCCGGCGACACGTACACCGAAGCGGTGCCCGGTTTGCAGCCGGATCCGTTGACCGTCACCACGTCCACAGTGACGCGTTCCGACGGAATGGATGACGCATACGCGGGAGCGGACGATGCCAACAATAAGAGAGCCAATCCGGCGGAAGCCGTCGCTATACGCATGAGTGGCCTTTCCTGGAACCTTTCAGAGCGGTGGCGGCGGCGTTGAAGGGGAGGGTATCGTAAAGATTCTTCACGAGTGTGGTCCGAACGGGTTACACGCGTCTTTTCACACCTTCGGCCCAGCTTGACGGCGAAAATGTCCGACAATCGTCAGGTTAAAGGAACGAGGGCCCCGCTCTGTGACCGCCGAGGCCGTATCGCATACTTACTGCATGCAACCAACGAGCGGGCTCGTTCTCGTGGTCGAGGATGAGGATCCGGTGCGCAGGTACACCGTCGGTCTGCTCGTGGAACTCGGATTCACAGTCGTGCAGGCGGCCGACGGCGCACAGGCCATCGAGATCGTCCGCGAACGCGGCGGCGAGCTGCGCGCGATGTTGCTCGACCACAGCATGCCGGGGATGAGCGGCGAGGACGTGCTGGCCGCGCTCGAGCGTGACGGGGTCAAGATTCCGGTTGTGCTGACCAGTGGGCACGACGAGGCGGCGCTGCGGCGGCGGTTCGACGGGTATCCGGTGGCGGGGTTCCTGCAGAAGCCGTTTCGCATCGAGACGCTTGACGAGACGGTTCGTCAGGCGATCGATCAGTCCTGATCGAGTAGCGCCCGTACCTGGTCCAGCAGGTCGTGCTCGGTGTACGGCTTGGTGAGCAGCACCGCCGTGTCGCCGAGCTTCTCCTCCGTGGTGTAGCCGGACATGTAGAGCACCCGCGTGCCCGGCCGGATCCGCCGCAGTTCGGCCACCAGCTCGGGGCCGCCCATCTTGGGCATCACCACGTCGGTCACCACGAGGTCGATCTCCTGGTCGGAGGCGACCTTCAACGCCGCCTTGCCGTTGCGCGCCTCGATCACGAGATACCCGGCGCGCTGCAGGAACCGCTTGGTCAGCGTGCGCACCTGGTCGTCGTCCTCGACCAGCAGGATCGTCTCGGACCCCTGGTGCGCGGCCACGCCGCGCGACGCCGATGAGGAGCTGGAGCCGGACGTGGTGCCGCGCGGCAGCCGGATCTCGACCGTCGTGCCGACGCCGACGGCACTGGTGATGTCGATCTGGCCGTCGCTCTGCTGCACGATGCCGAACACGGTCGCCATGCCGAGACCGGTGCCCTTGCCGACCGGCTTGGTCGTGAAGTACGGCTCGTACACACGCGCGAGCACGGCCTCGTCCATGCCGGTGCCGGTGTCGATTACCCGCAACGACACGAACTTCTCGTCGTGGTTGCTGGTCTCGATGCGCAGCACGCCGCCGTCGGGCATCGCGTCGCGGGCGTTCGCGGCCAGGTTGAACAGGATCTGCTCCAGCTGACCGGCGTCCGCCCACACCGGCGACACCTGCGCCGGCAGGTGCAGCGTCAGCTCCACGTCCTCGCCGACCAGCGTCGACAACATGGCGCGCACCTTCGTGATCGTCCGGTTCAGGTCGACCCGCGTCGGGTGCAGCACCTGCTGGCGGGTGAACGCGAGCAACTGGTGCGTCAGGTTCGTGGCGCGCTCGCCCGCGTGCCGGATGTCCTCGATCTCCGGGCGGCGCGGGTCGTCGGGCTGCGTGCGGCGCAGCAGTGCCTCGCTGTTGCCGCTGATCACGGTCAGGATGTTGTTGAAGTCGTGGGCGATGCCGCCGGTGAGCCGGCCGATCGCCTCCATCTTCTGCGCGTGCCGCAGCTGCGTCTCCAGCCGCTCGCGCTCGGCGATCTCCGCGCGCAGGTGCCGCGTGCGTTCCTTGACGCGGTCCTCCAGCTCGCCGTGCGCGAGCTCGAGCTTGCGGCGCGCGTCCTGTGCCTCGGCGACGGCCTGGCGTTCCCGCTGGATCATCCGGATGCCGCGCAACGCGCTGCTGAGCTGCTGCTGCACCGCCTCGTAGATCCAGCCGATCTGCGGGCCGACCTCGAACAGCACGAACCCCAGCTGCTCCTCCACACCGTGCAGCGGCGCGGCGAGGATGCTGTACGGCGTGTCGCGCTCCAGCGGGTACGGCGTCAGCTGCACCGACGGGAACAGCTCGTCGTCCACGTCGGGCCGCAGCTTGCCCAGCTCGTACGACACCACCGGCCGGGCCAGCTCGGTACCGGCATCCGGCTCGTACGCCATGACGTGGCAGCCGGGGATGCCCAGCCGCGGCAGTTCCTCGACCAGCGCGTCGGTCAGCTCCGCCACGTCCCGCGACGCGATCAGGCGCTGACCGGCCTCGCGCACGGTCTGGTCGCGCCGTTCGTGCAGCAGGTACTGGAACGTGCTGGCGCTGGCGAAGGCCTCCGCGACCATCAGCTGCACGCGCAGCCACATGTCGCCCAGCGCCAGCGCGTCCGGGATCCGCGCGGAGACGAACCGGTGCATGTCGAACAGCGGCGGCCACCACTGCTCGGGCTCGAACCCGGCCCGCGCGCTGGCCCGCAGGCACTCCGCGAGCAGGTGCAGGAACTCGCTGCCGTCGCCGGTGCGTCCGGCGACGAGGAACGCGCGGGGCAGGTTCTCGGCCCACCCCTCGGGCAGCAGGTCGGACTTGGGGCCGAGCGCGAGGCGCAGGTTCGTCGCCACCGAGTCGGCGGTGTGGCGTTTCGGCATCGAGAGCCCGCCGTGCGCGGGCCCGGATCTCTTGTAGCCCGACGGCAGGCAGCCACACGACCGGCGCACGACCAGCTCAGTCGGCATGGTCTCGACCTGCGGCGTCTTCTCCCCGTTGATCAGCGCGACCGCGAGGTCCGCCGCTCGGCGGCCCATGTCGAAGAACGGCGCCCGCACGGTCGTGAACGATGGCGTGCCCGCGTCGATGTTCACCCGCCGCTGCACGGTCGACGTCGCCCCGTCGCCCTCGGGCGGCGTGACGTACCCGAGGTCGTGCGTGCGGATGTTGGTGTGGTTGTCGTACCCGACGACCGCGACGTCCTCGGGCACGCGCAGCCCGGCGTCGTCCAGCGCCGCGATCACGCCCAGCGCGTAGTCGTCGTTCGCCGCGGCGATCGAGTCCGGCGGCCCGTCGACGACCTCCAGCAGCTTCGCCACCGCGTCCGCCGCGCCCGACGGGTCCCACGAGAACGAGCCGGGCATCGTCACCAGCCGCGGATCCACCTCGATGCCGTGCTTCTTCAGCGCGTCGACGTATCCCTGGTAGCGCTCCTGCGCGCCGGCGTGCGTCTGCGGCCCGCGCACGAACGCGATGCGGCGGTGCCCGTGCACCTCGATGAGGTGCGTGACGGCCTTCTCCATGCCGCCGCGGTTGTCCATCAGGATCGTCGGCCAGTCCGCCAGCGTCGTCTCGACACTGATGATCGGCATCGGCGCGAACCGCGTGGCGAAGTCCCGCATCGACTGCTCACCCACGAGCTGCCCGACCCGCGTCGTCCACATGATCAACGCGTCCAGCCGGTGGGGCGAGATCAGGTCGTAGACGGCGTTCGCGCGCCGCTTGTGCGGGTTCGGGTGCTCCAGTTCGGTGCCGACGAAGCACACGAAGTCGCAGTCGTTCGCGGCCGCTCCGTCGCTGGCGCCGCGCCACTGCTCACCCGCGAGCTCGATGAGCGGTCCTGCGGTGACCATGCCGATGGTGGGTCGCACTAGTAGGCCGTCTCCCCGCGTGATCTGAACCGACGCCAGATGATACGCACCCGGTTGTGGCCTGGGTAACACATAGCGCGTGGAATCAGGCTAATGGCGGGTGCAACACATGGCGTAAGCGCTGGCGTCACGCCAACGTGCGGGGCGGTGGTACCTGCTGCCATTACGCCAGGGGTGGCTGGAAGAGATCCGGGACCTTGGAGGCCGCCGCCGAGTCCAGCAGCCACAACGTCCGGCGCCGGCCACGCGCGCCCGCCGCCGGGATCTGCATCTCGCCCGCCCCGTTCAGCGCCATCGCGACCGCGGGCGCCTTGGCCTCGCCCGTCGTCATCAGCCACACCTCCTGCGCGTGCCGGATCGCCGGCAACGTCAGCGAGACCCGAGTCGGTGGCGGCTTCGGGCAGTTGCGCACCGCCACGACCGTCCGTTCCTTCTCGTACACCGCGGGCGAGTCCGGGAAGATCGAGGCGCAGTGCCCCTCCTCGCCCACGCCGAGCAGGCACACGTCGAACGTCGGCACGTCCCCGTGGTCCTCGGGCCGGGCGTGCCGCGCCAGCACCTCGGCATATGCCTCGGCGGCGGCCTCCGGCGAGTCCCCGTAAGCGCCGTCCGAAGGCGCCATCACGTGCACCCGCGCCGGATCCAGCGGCACGTGATCCAGCAACGCCGCCCGCGCCTGAGTCTCGTTGCGCTCCGGATCACCGGACGGCAGGAACCGCTCGTCACCCCAGTACAGGTCGACCCGGCCCCAGTCCACGGCATCCCGCGCCGCGTTCCGGTTCAGCTGCTCCAGCACCGCGGTACCCGTCCGGCCACCGGTCAGCACGACCGAGGCATACCCCCGAGCCGTCTGCGCGTCGACGATCCGGGTCACCAGGCGGGCCGCCGCGGCGGCGGCCAGCAGGCCGCCGTCGCGATGGACCACAACTTCCGGACGACTCACGACGAAGCCTTCGCCTTGGCACGGACCTTCGGCTTCTTCTCGGCCTCACCGTTGGCCGCCGGTTTCGGCGTCGCGGCCTTGGCCTTGGTCGCCTTGCCGAGCGACTTCAGCGCCACCTCGTACACCTCGTCGGGGTCGAGCCGGCGCAGCTCCTCGGCCAGGCAGTCGCGGATCGACCGGCGCTGCAACGCGATCCGCCGCTCCGGCTGACCGGGCTGCGACAGCGTCCCGACCTTGCCGTCGGGCCGGTGCAGCTCGACCGGACCCGACTCGCGCTCCAGGCGAACGGTGACGATGCCCTCGCCGCTGGTCGCCTTGAACCGCTTCGCCGGCACCTTGCAGTACGCGGCGAGCCACGACGCGAGCAGCTCCGACGACGGCGAGTCCGCCTCGCCCGTCACCTCGATGTCGGTGATCTTCTCGTACGGCGGCAGGTCCAGTGCCGCGGCGAGCATGCCGCGCCACAGGGTCAGCCGGGTCCACGCCAGGTCGGTGTCACCCGGCGCGTACGAAGCCTTGCGGTTCTCCAGCGCCTTGATCGGGTTCTTCTCCGCCGCCGCATCCGTGATCCGGCGTTGCGCGAGCTGGCCGATCGGGTCCTTCGACGGTGCAGCAGGTGCGTCGAACGGCCACCACGCCACAACAGGGGTGTCGGGCAACAAGAGCGGCATCACGCAGGACGCGCCCTCGTTGGCCAGCGGGCCGTACAACCGCAGCACCACGACCTCGGACGCACCCGCGTCACCGCCGACGCGGATCTGCGCGTCCAGCCGCGGCGCCGCCTGCCGGGCACCGCGGGCGACGACGATCACGCGGCATGGGTGCTCGCGCGACGCGTCGTTCGCGGCGTCGATGGCGGCGTCGGTGCGCTGGCCGTCCTCGGTGACGATCACGAGCGTGAGCACGCGGCCCAGCGTCGTGGCGCCGCCCTCGTCGCGCAGCCGCACCAACCGGGAGTTGATCTGCGACGTGGTGGTCGATGGCAGATCGATGATCACGGACGCCTCCAGTGCCTTCCGGTGCGGTTGGTCATCGCGTCCGCCGACGGCGGCCCCCACGTACCGGCCTTGTACTTCTCCAGTTCGGGCAGGTCCTTCTTCGCCCAGAACTCGAGGATCGGGTCGAGGATCTCCCACGAGAGCTCGACCTCGTCGTTCTTCGGGAACAGCGACGGCTCGCCCAGCAGCACGTCGAGCAGCAGCCGCTCGTAGGCCTCCGGCGACGACTCGGTGAACGAGTGGCCGTAGCCGAAGTCCATCGTGACGTCGCGGACCTCCATCGTGTTGCCCGGCACCTTCGAGCCGAACCGGATGGTCACGCCCTCGTCCGGCTGAACCCGGACCACCAGGGCGTTCTGGCCGAGCTCCTCGGTCGCGGTGTGGTCGAACGGCAGGTGCGGCGCGCGCTTGAACACGACCGCGACCTCGGTGACCCGGCGGCCGAGCCGCTTGCCGGTGCGCAGGTAGAACGGCACACCGGCCCAGCGCCGCGTGTTGATCTCACACGTGATCGCGCCGAACGTCTCGGTCTTCGACTCGGGCGAGAAGCCGCCCTCCTCGTGCAGGCCGGGCACCTTCTGGCCGCCCTGCCAGCCGCCGGTGTACTGACCGCGCGCGGTGGTCTGCTCGAACGGCTCCAGCGGCCGCGTCGCCGAGAGGATCTTCACCTTCTCCGCCCGCAGGTCGCTGGGCTTGAAGGAGACCGGCTCCTCCATGGCGATCAGCGCGAGCAGCTGCAGCAGGTGGTTCTGGATCACGTCGCGCGTCGCGCCGATGCCGTCGTAGTACCCGGCACGGCCGCCGAGACCGATGTCCTCGGCCATCGTGATCTGCACGTGGTCCACGTAGTTCGCGTTCCAGATGGGTTCGTACAGCTGGTTCGCGAACCGCAGCGCCAGGATGTTCTGCACGGTCTCCTTGCCGAGGTAGTGGTCGATGCGGAACACCGACTCCTCGGGGAAGACCTCGTTGACCGTGTGGTTGAGCTCCTGGGCGCTCTTCAGGTCGTGGCCGAACGGCTTCTCGATGACAACCCGGCGCCACTGGTCCGGGTGGTCGGTGTTCTGGGCGAGCCCGGCGCGCTTGAGCTGGTTGACCACCGTCGGGAACGCGCCCGGCGGGATCGACAGGTAGAACGCGTGGTTGCCGCCCGTTCCGCGGTCGGCGTCGAGCTTCTCCAGGCACGCCTTGAGGTTGTCGAACGACGCGTCGTCGTCGAACGTGCCCTGCACGAACCGGATGCCCTCGGCGAGCTGGTTCCACACGGCCTCGCGGAACGGCGTGCGCGCGTGCTCCTTCACCGCGTCGTGCACGACCTGCATGAAGTCCTGGTCCGCCCAGTCGCGGCGGGCGAACCCGACCAGACCGAAGCCCGGCGGCAGCAGACCCCGGTTCGCGAGGTCGTAGATCGCGGGCATCAGCTTCTTGCGCGACAGGTCACCGGTGACACCGAAGATGACCAGCGCGCTGGGACCGGCGATGCGCGGCAGCCGCTTGTCCCGTGGGTCACGCAGTGGGTTCCGCCACTGCTTGGATGGTGCGCTCAAGAGCCGTCCTCCTGGACTGCTTCGACGAGTTGTGCGAGGCCGGCGACGCGGTCCGTCAGGTGCAGTCGCAGCACCGGACGGCCGTGCCCGGCCAGAACCTGTCCGTCGCCCAGCGCCTGCGCCAGCTGCAGCGTCGCGAGGTCGTACGGCCGGTCCGGCACGTCCAGGTCCACTTCGGACGCACCGGTGATCTGCAGGAAGACGCCGTTCTGGTGACCGCCCTTGTGGTACTGGCCGGTCGAGTGCAGGAAGCGCGGGCCCCAGCCGAACGTGGTCTGCAGGTGCGAGCGCTTCGCGATCTCGGGGCGCAGCAAGGCGAACGAGGCGTCGTCGATGCGGTCGAGGTAGGCCTGGACACTGACGTAGCCGTGGTCCGGCGCGGCCGCGACGAGCGCCTGCAACGCCTCGGCGACCGTGCCGAAGCTGGTGCCGGCCGGCCACTCGCCGCTCACGTGCACCTCGACGTCACCCTCCACGAAGGACGGATCGGCGAAGTCGGACACGGGGTTGTCCAGCAGTGCGCGGGCGGCCTTCTTGGCGGCCTCGACGTCCGGCTGGTTGAACGGGTCGATGCCGAGCACCCGGCCGACGAGCGCGGTCGCGTACTCCCACAACAGGAACTGCGCGCCGAGCGTGCCCTCGACGGCGACCGCGGACGAGCCGGTGGCCGGTCCGATCGCGACGGTCGTGGCGTCCGACCGCGCGTCCACGAAGCCCGGCGCGCCCGGTCCTTCGACGACGACCGGCAGCAGGCCCGTGCCGTTCTTGCCGGTCGACTCGGCGATCAGCTGCTCGGCCCAGTCGCCGAAACCCTTGATGCCCGAACCGGAATCGGCGAAGACGATCTTCTCGGCACCGTGCGCGTGCGCGGCGCCGAAGATGCCGGCCAGCAGGATCGCCGGGTTGTCGGGGGAGTCCTGCGACAGGATCTCCGCCGCCGCGGCCGCGTCGTCGAGCAGCGACTCGACGTCCGCACCGGCGAGGTAGGACGGGACGAGACCGAAGGCGGTGAGCGCCGAGTAGCGGCCGCCGACGTTCGGGTCGGCGAGGAAGGTCTTGCGGTAGCCCAGCTTCTCGGACAGCTCGGCGAACGGCGAACCGGGGTCGGTGACGACGACGATGCGGGACGCCGTGTCGATGCCGGCCTCGGTGAACGCCTTCTCGAAGATCCGCCGGTGGCTGTCGGTCTCGACCGTGCCGCCCGACTTGGACGACACGACGATGACCGTGCGCTGCAGGTCGCCCTCCAGCGCGTCCGCGACCTGGGCCGGGTCGGTCGTGTCCAGCACGGTCAGCGGAACACCGGCGGTCTGGGTGATCACCTCGGGCGCGAGGGACGAACCGCCCATACCGGCGAGGACGACGCGGTCGACGCCCTCGGCGTGCAGCTCCTCACGCAGCTTCGCGATCTCCGCGAGCAGCGGACGGGAGGTCTCGTGCAGCGTTGTCCACGACAGGCGGATGCTCGCCTCGGACTCGGCCTCGGGACCCCACAGCGTCGGGTCCTGCGCGGTCAGCTTGCTCGCCACCGAACCCGCGACCAGGTCAGCGACGATCGTGCTGACCTGGTCGGCGTTCGGCGAACGGACGATCTCCACGGAGATCACGTCGCTCATAGCTGAAACTCAGCCCTTCAGTTGTGCCAGCTGGTTCGTCACGGTCTGGAGCAGCTCTTCCCAGGACTTCTCGAACTTGTCGACGCCCTCGGTCTCGAGCACCTGGAAGACGTCCTCGAGGTCGATGCCGACGGCGCTGAGCTTCGCGAACACCTCACGCGCCTCCTGCTCGCGTCCGGTGACCTGGTCGCCCTCGATATTGCCGTGGTCGGCGACCGCGTGCAGGGTCTTCTCCGGCATCGTGTTCACCGTGTTCGCGACGACCAGCTCGTCGACATACAGCGTGTCCTTGTACGCCGGGTCCTTCACGCCGGTCGAGGCCCACAGCGGCCGCTGCGCGCGGGCACCGTCGGCGACCAGCGCCTCCCAGCGCGCACCCGTGAAGGTCCGCTCGTACGCGGCGAACGCGGCGATCGCGTTCGCGATGGCGGCCTTGCCGCGCAACGCCTTCGCCTCGTCGGTGCCGATCTTGTCGAGCCGCTTGTCGATCTCGGTGTCGACGCGCGACACGAAGAACGACGCGACCGAGTGGATCGTGCGCAGGTCGTGGCCGTTGGCCTTGGCCTGCTCCAGGCCCTCGACGAACGCGTCCATGACGCCCTGGTAGCGCTCGACGGAGAAGATCAGCGTGACGTTGACGCTGACGCCCTCGGCGAGCGTGCGGGTGATCGCCGGCAGGCCCTCCTTGGTCGCCGGGATCTTGACCAGCAGGTTCGGCCGGTCGACGGTCTTCCAGAGGTCGAGCGCCTCGGCGACGGTCTTCTCGGTGTCGAACGCCAGGCGCGGGTCGACCTCGATCGACACGCGGCCGTCCACGCCGTCCGTGGCGTTGTAGATCTCGCGGAACACGTCGCACGCGTTGCGCACGTCGGTCGTGGTGACCTCGCGGATCGTGGCGTCGGTGTCCGCGCCGCGGTTGGCGAGCTCACGGACCTGCTCGTCGTACGACTCGCCCTTCGACAGGGCGTTGGCGAAGATCGTCGGGTTGGTCGTCACGCCGACGACGTTCCAGTCGGCGATCAGCTCGGCGAGGTTGCCGGTCGTGAGCCGTTCCCGTGACAGGTCGTCCAGCCAGATCGAGACGCCCGCCTGGGACAGCGCCGTCAGGTTTGCGTTGCTCACTTGTCTCCCCTCACCTTCTGCAGCGACTTCTTCGCCGCCGCGACAACGTTCTCAGTGGTGAAGCCGAACTCCTTGAACAAGGTCTGGTAGTCCGCCGAGGCGCCGAAGTGCTCGATCGAGACGATCTCGCCCGCGTCGCCGACGTAGCGGTACCACGGCTGGGCGATGCCCGCCTCGACTGCCACTCGGGCCTTGACGGCGGACGGCAGCACCGACTCGCGGTATTCCGGGTCCTGCGCGTCGAACCACTCGACACACGGCATGGAGACCACGCGCGTGGGAACGCCCTCGGCCTCGAAGACCTTCGCCGCCTCGACCGCGATCTGCAGCTCGGAACCCGTGCCGATGAGGATCAGCTCCGGCGCGCCGTTCGACGCCTCGGCCAGGACGTAGCCGCCCTTCTTCACGCCCTCCTCGGACGTGCCCTCCAGCGTCGGTACGTTCTGGCGGGTCAGCGCGAGGCCGACCGGGCCGAACTGCTCGATCGTCGCCTTCCACGCGTATGCGGTCTCGTTGGCGTCACCGGGGCGGACGACGCTCAGGCCCGGGATGGCGCGCAGCGCGGCGAGGTGCTCGATCGGCTGGTGCGTCGGGCCGTCCTCACCGAGGCCGATGGAGTCGTGCGTCCACACGTAGGTCACCGCGGCCTGCATGATCGCCGCGAGCCGCACCGCCGGGCGCATGTAGTCGGAGAACACGAGGAACGTGCCACCGAACGGGCGGGTCGGGCCGTGCAGCCGGATGCCGTTGAGGATCGCGCCCATGGCGTGCTCGCGGACACCGAAGTGCAGCGTGCGGCCGTACGGGTGCGCCTTCCACATGCCGGTGGAGATCTCCTCCGGACCGAACGACGGCTCGCCCTTGATCGTGGTCAGGTTCGACTCGGCGAGGTCCGCGGAACCGCCCCACAGCTCGGGCAGCCGCTTGGCCAGCGCGTTGATCACCTCACCGGACGCCTTGCGCGTCGCGACACCCTTGGCGTCGACCGGGTACACCGGCAGCTCGTCCGCCCAGCCCTCGGGCAGCTCCCGCGCCACGAGCCGGTCGAACAGCGCCTTGCGCTCCGGGTTCTTCTCGGCCCAGGCGTCGAACGACTTCTGCCACTCGGCCTTGGCGTGCTCGCCGCGCTTCACGACCTCGCGGGCGTGCGCCAGCACCTCGTCGGCGACCTCGAAGGTCTGCTCCGGGTCGAAGCCGAGAATCCGCTTGACCTCGGCGACCTCGTCGTTGCCCAGCGCGGCGCCGTGCGCGGCACCCGTGTTCTGCTTGTTCGGCGCCGGGAAGCCGATGACCGTGCGCAGCACGATGAACGACGGCCGCGACGTCTCGTTCTTCGCGTTCTCCAGCGCCTCGAGGATGCCGGTGACGTTCTCGCCGCCCTCGACGACCTGCACGTGCCAGCCGTAGGCCTCGTAGCGCTTCGCGGTGTCCTCGGACAACGCGATCGTCGTGTCGTCCTCGATCGAGATCTTGTTGTCGTCGTAGATGACCGTGAGGTTGCCGAGCTTCTGCGTGCTGGCGATCGACGACGCCTCGGAGGTGATGCCCTCCTCGATGTCACCGTCGGACGCGATCACGTAGATCTGGTGGTCGAACGGGCTCTCACCCTCGGGAGCGTCTGGGTCGAACAGGCCGCGCTCGCGACGCGCGCCCATCGCCATGCCGACGGCGTTCGCGAGGCCCTGGCCCAGCGGTCCGGTCGTCGTCTCGACACCCGCGGTGTGGCCGTGCTCGGGGTGGCCGGGGGTCTTGGAGCCCCACGTGCGCAGCGCCTTGAGGTCGTCGAGCTCGAGGCCGTAGCCGCTCAGGAAGAGCTGGATGTAGAGCGTCAGGCTGGAGTGCCCCGCGGACAGCACGAAGCGGTCGCGTCCGGGCCAGTCCGGGTCGGCCGGGTCGTGCCGCATGACGCGCTGGAACAGCGCGTACGCGACGGGGGCGAGGCTCATGGCGGTGCCGGGGTGACCGTTGCCGACCTTCTGCACCGCGTCGGCCGCGAGCACCCGAACCGTGTCGACAGCACGCCTGTCGAGCTCGGTCCAGTCTTCGGGCAGATGGGGCTCGGTCAGCCGGGTGATGTCGTCGGACACGGACTGTCGCTCCACTCTCTTCGATTGGGCGGGCCGGTGAATCGATCCCGATGACCTGACCCGCGATTCTCCTCGTCCGGCCGCCAGCCTAGTCCTGGGGACCGACGAATCCGCTTGGAACTCGGTTACCTCGTTGTGTGCCCAGGCACACCACTACCCGAACGGGCCTCGCAGACCGGCGCTCGTTACTATCGGTCGTCGGTTTTCACCCCGTATTGATTCGAGGAGCCCATCGCGATGAGTGCCGTCCTCGAGGCCCCAGCGCGGTCACCTCGTCAGGTCGTTGGCGCGTACGTGGCGTTGACCAAGCCACGCGTGATCGAACTGCTCCTCATCACGACCATCCCGGCGATGCTGCTGGCTCAGCGGGGCCTCCCACCCCTGTGGCTGATCGCCTGCACCCTGACGGGCGGCACCCTCGCCGCCGGCTCGGCGAACGCCCTCAACTGCTTCGTCGACGCCGACATCGACTCGGTGATGAAGCGGACCACGGCCCGTCCGCTGGCGCAGAACGCCATCCCACCCCGCAACGCCCTGATCTTCGGCGTGCTGCTGGGCGTGGTGTCCTTCGCGTTCCTCTGGACTTTCACCAACCTGCTGTCCGCGGTGTTCGCCGTCGCGACGATCTTGTTCTACATCTTCGTCTACACGCTGGTCCTGAAGCGCCGGACGTCGCAGAACATCATCTGGGGCGGCATGGCGGGGTGCATGCCCGTCATCATCGGGTGGTCGGCGGTGACGGGCACGGTCGAGTGGCCGGCCATCGTCATGTTCGGCGTCATCTTCTTCTGGACGCCGCCGCACACGTGGGCGCTCGCGATGAAGTTCAAGGAGGACTACGCGCGCGCTGGGGTACCGATGCTTCCCGTTGTCGCCACCGCCACGCAGGTGACGCGGCAGATAGTCATCTACTCCTGGATCACCGTCGCCTGCACCCTGGCTCTCGCGCCGGTGACGTCCTGGATCTACGTCGGCGTGGCTCTCGTCTCGGGCGTGTGGTTCGCGGTGTTCGCGCACAAGCTGCACAACGTCGTCCGGCGGGGCGGGTCGACCAACACCATGAAGTTCTTCCACATGTCGAACCTCTATCTGATGCTCGTCTTCTGCGGGCTGGCGGTCGACGCCGTGGTCGGGCTTCCGGTGCTTGGCTGGCCGTTCTAGTTCCTCCTGCACCTCACGGGGTACGGGCACTGGCCTGGTGCGGTTCAGATCACAGGGTGCCCGGTTCTTGCCCGTTTTCGGTCAGCGGAACTCGTGCACGACCGGGTAGCGCTCCGGGAACCCTGACGCGACCCGGAACCGGGTGACGCAGCTGATGCCGTGGTGCGGCACGTTCCACTCCGCGCGCGATCTTGCCCGCGTGTTCCTCGTTAGCACCGGGTAGAAGATCGGCTGCTCGGGAAGGCAGGGTCGCCAGGCCTTCCAGACGGGACCGCCGACCACGCGTTTTTCAGGAAGCGACCGCGGTCAGCAGGTCCTCCACGCAGGGGTCGTCCAGCGACTCCACGATGCACTGCCACAGCTTCAGGTTCGCCGAAGCCCACTTCGAGTAGGTGGCGGCCGCCTCGGCGTCGTAGAAGTAGAACCCCGAGTCGTGCTTCCCGACCTGCTCGCCCACGATCTTCTGCGCCAGCTCCCGCAGCGTGATCCCGTTCTCCTGCAGGTACTTGTGCGCCAGCACCACGGGCGTCACGGGCAGCGCCTTGAACAGCGTGTCGGCGTCCGACAACGCCTGCGCCTCCAGCGAGATGTCGCGGTGCCGCGTGCGCATCTCGGCCTCGAGCACGATGTCCTCGATCCACGCCACCTCGGCGACACCCGCGGAGGACAGCACGGAGGCCCGCAGTTCGGACCCCTCCACGGGCAGCGAGTTGCGCCGCACCATGTAGTTGAGGTCGTGCACGAGTGCGGCCACCTCGACCACGTCCGAGGAGGCGCCGTTCCGAGAAGCGAAGTGCACGGATTTGTCGCGCACGAAGCTCACGTGGTGCCAGCCGTGGAACTGCAGCCGAGGGGCGAGCTCCTGGCAGAGCTCGAAGACCTGCCGCTCGACGGCCGTGATCGCGGATCGTGGGATCGCTGTCCGGGTGGGCACAGCCCCCGATCGTAAGTGTGCGGCGGCCCTTCAGTTAGAGGCTTTCAGAGGTTCTTGGTGAGGTCCTCCAGTCGCTCCTCGACCGGTACGTGCCGGTGCGAAATGCCCGATTCCGGGTCGTAGGACAGGCTGAACGCGGACACGGCACGCGACTTCACCAGGAACGTCATGGTGCCGTCCGCCGCGCGCGGGATGCGGTGGAAGTCGTCGGCGAACAGGGTGCCGACCGCGCCGGCGGCGCACTGGGCGCGGGATTCCATCTTGGCCCAGACGACCGAACGGCCGCCGAGGCCCAGCCGGACGTCGTAGCGTTCGTGCAGGTAGGAGCCGCGTAGCAGGGTGGTGCAGAAGTGGTAGCGGTGGTTGTGGACGGAGTCCGCGTAGCCGGGACGCCAGTCGCGCCACGGTTTGTACTCGTGCAGCCAGAACGTGAACGGCTCGTCCGGTTCGTCGCGCAGGCACCAGGAGAAGTGGGTGGTCGTTTCGCGTGAGTGCGCGATCACCCACATGGCTTCCCGTGGTGACAGCGTGTTGAGGTGGTCGCGCAGTTCATTGCGCAGCGAAGGCCGTCCCGCCCACGAACGAAAGCAGGTGGCCACGTCTGACCAGTTGTCGATGACAGGGGAATCGACTCTAGTGAGGCGGGACGCGAGTTCGGCGAGTGCGGTCAGCCCGGTGAACTCGGCTAGCAAAACGATCAGCTCCTCAGCTGTGCGGAGGCGAAGAACTCTCGGCGGAATTCGTGGAACTTGTCTTCCAATGAGACGAACTCATCCGAGGACAGGGGAGTGCCGGTGATCTTCTCGAACAAAGCCTGAAAATCGGTGCGGGATGTCGACGGCGTGATCGTGAAGTGATAGCCGGCGCGGGAATTGCTGATCCGCAGGAACTCTGCGCGCTCCATCCCGTACAGGAAAGAGCTTTCGGTGAAACGCAGGGTCCGCGGATAGGGCCGGATCACTCCGGCGGTGTTGCTGTACAGCGTGAGCCACGCGCTGTCGTCGAACAGCTCGAGCCGGTCGACGGGCGGGTCGGACACGATCGTGCCGTCGATGCGGCTGCATCGGCCGCGCGCGAGGAACAGCCCGACGAGCCCGATGGAGATCTGCTCGCGCAGCTGCGCGGCGATCACGTCGTAGTCGCCCTCGGCGCCCTCGTGACGCAGCATGTACCTGGCCCGGCCGCTGATCGCGTTGCCGTCGCGCGGGTCCGCCAGCACCGTTCGCAGCTCGCACTCCGACTGTGACAGCAGCACCCGGCACGCCGCGTACCGGCCCGCGAACCCGCGGAAGCAGTACAGGCGGGTGCGCTCGAGGTCCTGCATCATCAGCTGGTTGAACTGCGGGTCCGGCTTTGCGGTCGGCTCGAACACGTGGCTGGGGAAGAACTCGCGGTCGAGCGCGCGGTACTCGGCGGTCAGGTCCTGCAATGCCTTGCGGCTTTCCTCGACTACCGGCGCCACCAATGCCCGTTGCGCCGCCGAACTGGTGATGAGCGTTTGCGTGAAGCTCACCACCGCGGAAATCAACGTGCCGGTGCCGACCGACGTC
Source organism: Lentzea sp. NBRC 105346 (assembly GCF_030269605.1). Classification (GTDB taxonomy): domain Bacteria; phylum Actinomycetota; class Actinomycetes; order Mycobacteriales; family Pseudonocardiaceae; genus Lentzea. Next base: position 68,526 of record NZ_BSTQ01000002.1, on the reverse strand, counting down.
ACGAAGTTCCGCAGCGTTCCCGGCTCCATTTGACTGGATATGGTCAAGCAGATACCCGAAGTGACCACGAGTACCAGAAGGAGCAAACCTGTGCGGGTCCAGAAAAGTTCCTGGAGCAGGTTGCTGCGGACGCCCCTTGGCTCCGCTGACACGATGTCACCTCCTTGGTCCGCACACGAACGGACGAATGCTCTCGGTGTCCGACCGAGTGCGCGGAGTTACTGTACGCGCCGGTCAAAAGATAGGGAAGCCATAATTCATGATGTATTTCGGCGCGCAATAATTGATCACGGAAGGGCCCGCCGACGGGCAGCCGCACCCGTGCTCATAAGCTCCCCGGCATGCGCAACGTCCTGCTCATCGCGTCCTTGACGCTCGTGGCCGCGGCGACCGTCGGCTGCACCGCCAGCGACCGCCCGTCCACGCAGACGCTCGGGAACAACCCGACGGCGACCGCTCCGAAGTCGTCGTCCAAGGCTCCGTCTTCGAGCACGGCGCCCTCCGGTCCGGCCTGCACGGCCGACGACTTCAAGGTGACCACCGAGCCCGGCAAGAAGCCGTCGGTCACCGTTCCGGCCACCTGCTCCGCGCCGAAGGAGCTCCTCACCAAGGACGTCATCCCCGGCACCGGCGCGGCTGTGAAGGAAGGCGACACCGCCTCCGTCCACTACGTGCTCTACACCTTCTCCACGAAGGCGGAGAACCAGGCGTCCTGGGACTCCGGCCGGCCGTTCGCGGTGCAGAACGTCGGCAAGGGCACCGTCATCAAGGGCTGGAACGAGGGCCTGATCGGTCTCAAGCAGGGCGGTCGCCGCCTGCTGGTCGTGCCGCCGGAGAAGGGCTACGGCGACGCCGGCCAGGGCGACATCCAGCCCGGCGAGACGCTCGTCTTCGTCGTCGACGCCATCGAGGTCAAGTCCGGCAGCTGAGTGAGTGCCGTTAAGGCCACCTTTACTGCGTTCAGCGCAGTGAAGGTGGCCTTAACGGTCTCAGGGGACTAGGAGGAGCTTGCCCGTCGTGCGGCGGCCCTCCAGGTCCTCGTGTGCCTGCCGCGCCTCCTCCAGCTTGTAGCGGCCACCGACCCGGATCGAGAGCGTGCCGTCCGCGATCGCGGCGTACACGTCCCGCGCCCGCCACTCCAGCTCGTCGCGCGTCTGCGTGTACCAGACGGTGCTCGGCCGCGTGACGAACAGGCCACCGGACTGGTTGAGCCGCTGCAGGTCGAACGGCGGCACCGGCCCGGAAGCCGCGCCGTACAACGCCAGCAGCCCGCGCGGCCGCAGCGACGCGAGTGACCCGTCGAACGTGTCCTTGCCGACCCCGTCGTACACGACGTCCACGCCACGCCCGTCGGTCACCGATCGAACAGCACCGGCGAAGTCGCCGTACTTGAACACGTCGGTAGCACCGGCGGCACGAGCCAAGTCGGCCTTCTCGTCGGTCGAAGCCGTACCGATCACGCGTGCGCCGAGCGCGGTCGCCCACTGCGTCAGCAGCAACCCCATGCCACCGGCGGCGGCGTGCACGAGAACCGTCTGACCGGACGACACCGAGAACGTCGAGTGCAGCAGGTAGTGCGCCGTGACGCCCTGCAGCAGCGCGGCGGCCGCGGTCTCGTCGTCGACCCCGGACGGCACCGGAACCGCGACGGACGCGGACACGATCGCCTCGGCCGCGTAGCTGCCGAGCGAGGACATCCACGCGACCCGGTCGCCGACGGCGAAGTCGGGAGAAGCGGACTCGACGACCTCGCCCGCACCCTCCAGCCCCAGCACCGCGGGCAGCGGCACGGAGTACAGCCCGGACCGCTGATAGGTGTCGATGAAGTTCACCCCGGCCGCGCTCACCCGTACGCGCAGCTCACCCGATTCGAGCGAACGCGGCGAGACGTCGGTGTACTCCAGGACCTCCGGACCGCCCGCGGCCCGTGCAACCACTGCCTTCGTCATGTCCGGCACAACCAATCGACAGAAGATGATGTTCCCGGTCTCACCTGCCGAGAACGACCCTGCGTGCGAGTCCGAGCGGCAACGCCCCGGACCCGGCGATCGTGTCGTGGAATTCCCGCAGGCCACCGGTGTAATCGTCGCGGATGCGCTCGATCTCCAGCGCGCCCGTCAGGTAGGACGGCGCCTGCGTCGGCCACGCGCAGTACCGCGACACCTCGCCCGCCGCGGTCCCCGGCGTCAGTGCCGTGTTGGCCACCAGATGCGACTGAGCCTGCTCGACGGTCATGTCCCCGCAGTGCAACGCGGTGTCGACGACCATCCGGGCGGCCCGGAACAGGCGCGCCTCGACGTGCCCGAGCTCCTGCGCGACCGACGTGAAGTAGCCGTGCTCGCGCAGCAGCTTCTCCGCGTACAGCGCCCACCCCTCGGAGAAGTAAGGAGTGCGGAACACCTGCCGCACCGGCCGGTCCTGCGCGGCGAGCCACGACAGGTGCCAGTGGTGACCGGGGTACGCCTCGTGCACCGAGATCGTCGCGAGCTGGAATCGTGCGTTGGTGCGCAACCGCTGCGTGATCTGCTCCTGCGTGAACCCGTCCGGCGTGTACGGCACGAAGAAGTGGCCGACCCGGCCGGACGTCAGCGGCGGCGGCTGCATGTAGGACGCGACCGCCACGACCGGCCGATGGAACATCGGCGACGGCACCACCCGGCATTCCTCGCCGTCGGGCAACGTCACGAGCCCGTGTTCGATGAGGAACTGACGCGCGCGCTCGGTCTCGTCCTCATATTCCTGCCGCATCGCCTCCAGCGTCGGCGGGTGGTCGTCCTGCAACGCCGTCAGCACGGACCGCCAGTCGGACGTCCCCGCCAGCGAAACGATCTCCGCCTCCAAAGAGGCGTACGCGGCCTTGCCGCGCTCGTGCAGCTCGCCGGCGCCGTACCCGAGCAGCTCGTGCTCCAGCAGCAGTCCGGAGTAGAGCTTCTCGCCCATCCGCCAGTCGCCGTGCGCACGGTCGAGGAACGATTCCAGGAAGACGACCAGCGCGTCGAACGCCTCCGCCGCCGGTTCCGCCGCCTCGACGAGCCGGGCGCGCAGCCGTTCGTCCTGCACCGACACCGGCAGCGCACGCGTGAGGAACGCCCGGCCGGTGCGCGCCTGATCGATGCCGCGCTGGACGATCACCGGCGACGCGAGCGACGGGTCGAGGTTCGCCCGGCACGCGGCGAGGATCGACGGGATCTCGGCGAGCCGCGCGATGACCGTCTCCACGAGCTCCGGCTCCGGCCGCAGCCCGTAGGTGAACGCGGCGTGCAGCGTGTACAGCGCGATCGAGGTGTACTCGGACGGGTCACGCCGCCAGCCCGGCCACGCCGCGAGCAGCTGGTCGCCCCTGAGCACCGAGATCAGCAGGTCGCGGTCGACCTCCTCGTCGAGCGTGGCCGCGGGCGCGGCGGTGAGCCGCGCCAGCCACGTGTCCGTCTCGCGCTCGGTCGTCTCGAACGCCGCGGCGCTGAAGTCACCGAGCGTGTGGTCGTGGTTCAGCGATCCGAGTGACGCGGCGCGCGCCGGATGCCGGTCGAAGTACCAGTCGAGGAACTCATCGACTACATGGGTGTCAGCGGTCACGTCACGGAAGTTACCGCCTGGTTCTAAGGTAGGGAGCCGTGGCCGAAAAGAAAGCTGTCAAGATTGCGCAGGACTTCCTGCAGGCGCACGGCAAGACGGCGCGCGCGGTGGTCGAGAACATCGGCCGTGCGGGTGCGCGGATCGTGCTCGTCGGCGAGGACGGTGCGATGGGCGACGTGATCGTCGAGTCGGTCGAGGTGGCCGAGCAGGTCGTCGCGGCCGTGCCGGGTCTCGAGCCGGCCGAGTGGGATCGCGAGACCATCGCCGCGACCAAGATCGGTTCGGCGCACCGCAAGAAGATGGCGACGATGCAACGGTGAAGGTCGCGTTCGCGGCCTGTGCCGCCCTGCCACACGGTGATGGCGACGACGACGCGGCGCTGACCGCGTTGTCGGACCTGGGCATCGCCGCGGAGTGGGCGGTCTGGGGCGACCCGGTGGCCGCCGACCTCGTCGTGCTGCGCGCGACCTGGGACTACACCGAGCGGCTGCCGGAGTTCCTCGACTGGTGCGCCTCGGTGCCGCGGCTGGTGAACTCGCCCGAGGTCGTCAAGTGGAACACCGACAAGTCCTATTTGGTGTCTCTGCTGGACCTCGGCGTCCCGGTGGTGCCGACCACGGTCGTGGAACCGGGGGAGCGTCCGGTGTGGCCGGACGGCGAGTTCGTCGTGAAGCCCGCGATCGGCGCGGGGTCACGCGGTGCGAGCCGGTTCGCCGCCGGACAGTTCGACGAGGCGCAGGCGCACCTGGACTCGTTGGGCGCCAACGCCTTGGTGCAGCCCTATCAGTCCCGAGTGGATGGTGAGGGTGAGACGGCTCTGGTGTTCTTCGGCGGTGTCTACTCGCACGCGTTCACCAAGGGCGCGATGCTGTCGCCGGACGCCACAAAGGACGCTTCCGGCCTGTACGTCGAGGAGAAGCTCGCGCCCGCGAGGCCCTCACCCGCGAAGCGCGCGCTCGCCGAGGACGTCCTCGATGCCGCCGCGGATCTGTTGCGCCTCAAGCGATCCGACCTGCTGTACGCGCGGGTGGATCTGGTGACCGGCGCCGACGGCCGGCCGTTGCTGCTGGAGCTGGAGCTGACCGAACCGTCGCTCGGTTTCCGTCAGGCAGATGTCGGAGCGCCGCTGCGGTTCGCCTCCGCGGTTCGCGCGTTGGCAAACTGACAGAAAAGTAGCTTAAGGATCATTTTGAGATAGCTTTCGTCTATCGCACACTCGGTGGCTGGCAACCCGGGAATGGAGATCGCTAACTTCGGTGGCGTCCCCAAATTTCCCTTCTCCTGCTGGAGGAATTGTGTTGTCTGCTGCCACCGCGGTCGGGGCCGTGGCACTGGCTGTCGCCGGCCTGGTCGCACCCGCACCGTACGCCGGAAACCTGGGAACGGGCTCGTTCCAGGGCAAAGCGACGTTCACCGAGGACTACAAGCCGGACTTCAACATCGTGGCCTGCCCCAAGTCGGACCACCTGAAGTCATTGCCGAAGGAGTTCATCACCGGCCTCAACGCCGTTCAGTTCGACCAGGGGAAGAAGAACGAGAACTGCGGCGTCATCATCGAGGTGACCGGTCCGAAGGGCAAGATCAAGGTGCCGGTCGTCGACCGTGCGGCCGGGCCCAAGAAGGGTGACCTGAACCTGGACAAGGCCGCCTTCGCCAAGATCGCCGACGTGGACGACGGCGTCGTGAAGATCACCTGGCAGGTCGCGAAGTAAGAACTCGCGGGGGCCGAGTTGAGGACTCGCGCGAGTCCTCAACCCAGCCCCGGTGTGTCTTCGACTCAGATGACGGCGACCCATTTGCCGTTGATGCACAGATCCGAGCCCCAGGCGATGTTCACCCTCACGTACACCGACCCGTTCGCATGGATTGCCACGTTCTGGACGGTGATCGTGGCGTCGCCGTTGAAGTCGACGCCCCCGCCGCCGCGCTCGGTGAACGACATCGTGATCGCGCTGCTGGACTGGATTCCGGTCTCGGGAATGGACAGCCAGAGGTCGCGCGTGCCGTGGACGCCACACCACCACGTCCGCCCGCCCCAGACGCTGCCCATCGCGCTCGTGACCTGCTTGGTGGACTCGACCTTCTCCGACTTCAGGGGTTCCTGTCGCGGGACACCCGAGTTGGCCGGCTCCGCCTGCGCCATGGTGCCGGACGCGGCGACCGCCACCAGTGCGGCGACACCGATCCCCGCCGCGACAACGCTCCTCAACGATTTCATCCGTGCAGCCCCCTCGATTCCGGTTGACGGCGACACCGTGCCCGGCGGACATACGAGGTCCGCATGATTCACATATGTGCCCTGGTCGGGCCGATGTGGAACAACCTTTGCGGCGTGGACTCGCTCGCTGGCACCGTGGTCGGCCGGGGAGGGGCGACATGGTCGAGTTTCGCGTGCTGGGCCCGTTGGAAGTCCGCGACCGGGGCGAGGTCGTGCCGGTGAAGGCACGTTCGCTGCTGGCCGCGTTGTTGTTGTCGGCCAACAAGGTGGTGACCGTCGACCACCTCGTCGGCGCGGTGTGGGGTGACGACCCGCCCGAGTCGGCCGTGGCCAACCTGCGCAACCAGGTCGTCGTGATCCGGCGGCTGGGGGCGCGGGTGGTCACGTGCCCCGGCGGCTACTCGCTGCAGGTGGGGCCGGGCGAGCTGGACCTGGAGGTGTTCGAGGACATGGTGCGGCAGGGCAGACGCATGGCGCGAAGACACCGGCACGCCGCGGCCGCGGGGCTGTTCGGCCGCGCGCTCGAACTTTGGCGCGGGCCCGCGCTGGCGAACGTCGAGCTGCGCGGAACAACCCGGGCCGCGGCCGCGCGACTCGGTGAGGCCCGGATGACGGTCGTCGAGGAATGGGCACGGTCCGGCCTCGCCTGCGGTGCGAAAGACGTGGCCGGCGAGCTCACCGGGCTGGTCATCGAGCATCCGTTGCGAGAACCCTTGTGGGCGTTGCTGATGCTCGCCCTGCACCGCGCCGGACGCCGGGCCGATGCGCTCGCCGCCTATGAGCGGGCGCGCCGGGTGCTCGCCGACGAACTGGGACTGGACCCCGGTCTCGAACTACGCCGGCTGCGCCATCAGATCATCACCGACGACCCGGCGTTGCTGTGCTCGGCCTAACGGAGTGACATGAGGGGAGCTTTCCAAGCGCTGACCGCCATGAAGGGTCCCCTCATCGCACATCTAGCGCAGCCCGGAGCCGATACCGGTCAACGCCCGGACCTCCATTTCGGACTGCTTGTCCGCATCGGCCGGCTGCTTCGACAGGATCGTGCCCAGGAAACCCGCCAGGAACGACAGCGGGATCGACACGATGCCGGGGTTGCTCAGCGGGAACCAGTCGAAGTGCGCGTGCGGGAACACCGACGACTTCGTCCCCGACATGGCGGGGGAGAAGACGATCAGCACGATGCAGGAGAAGAGGCCACCGTAGATCGACCACAGCGTGCCACGGGTGTTGAACCGCTTCCAGAACAACGAGTACAGCAGCGTGGGCAGGTTCGCCGAAGCCGCCAGGGCGAACGCCAGCGCCACCAGGAACGCGACGTTCTGACCGTTGGCCGCGATACCACCGAGGATCGCCAGGATTCCGACGATGATCGCGGTGAACCGCGCGACCCGGACCTCCTGCCGCGGGTCCGCCTCACCGTGCTTGATCACGTTGGCGTACACGTCGTGCGCGAACGAAGCCGACGCCGTCAAAGTAAGTCCGGCCACCACGGCGAGGATCGTCGCGAACGCCACCGCGCACACGACACCCAGCAGCACGGCGCCACCGACCTTGAAGGCCAGCAGCGGCGCCGCGGAGTTCTCACCACCGGGCGCGGACGTGATCGCGTCGGTGCCCACCAGGGCCATCGAGCCGAAGCCGATCACCATCGTGCACAGGTAGAAGATGACCATCATCCACGTCGCCCACACCACGGAACGACGGGCCTCGCGCGCGTTGGGCACGGTGTAGAAGCGCATCAGCACGTGCGGCAGCGACGCGGTGCCGAGCACCAGGGCCAGTGCCAGCGAGAGGAAGTCGATCTTCGACGTCGAGGTGGCGCCGTACTTCACGCCGGGGGAGAGCACGGCGTCACCGAGCGGCGACTTCTGCGTGGCGCGCTCGAGCATCGCCGACAGGTCGAACCCGAACTTGCCGATCAGGAAGATCGTCAGCAGCGACACCGACAGGATCAGGAAGCCCGCCTTGATGATCTGCACCCACGTGGTGCCCTTCATCCCGCCGACCAGCACGTACAGCACCATGACGACGCCGACGATCGCGATGATGATCGCCTGCCCGACCTTGGAGTGGACGTCGAGCAGCAGCGCCATCAGACCGCCGGCGCCCGCCATCTGGGCGATCATGTAGAAGATCGAGATGACCAGCGTGGCGTTCGCCGCCGCCGCGCGCACCGGGCGCTGGCGCATGCGGAACGCCATGACGTCGCCCATCGTGAACCGGCCGGTGTTGCGCAGCCGTTCCGCGATCAGCATGAGACCGATCAGCCACGCGACGACCCAGCCGATCGAGTAGAGGAAGCCGTCGTAGCCGTTGACCGCGATCGCGCCCGAGATGCCGAGGAACGACGCGGCCGAGAGGAAGTCACCCGAAAGGGCAACGCCGTTTTGGGCGCCGGTGAACGAGGAGCCGGCCGCGTAGTAGTCCGAGGCGGACTGGTTGCGGCTGCTGGCTCTGTAGACGATGAACAGCGTCAGCAGCACGAACGCGCCGAAGACGCCGAGGTTGACGAAGGTGTTGGCGCCGTTCACAGCATCTCCTCGTCGGCCACGAGCCCGCGGACCGCCTCGACCTGGGGATCCAGCTTCTTCCGCGCGTACCGGGCGTACGCCAGCGTGATCAGGATCGTGGTGACGAACTGCAGGAACCCGCACACGAGACCGACGTTGATGACACCGAACACGGGGGTGCTCATGAAATCGTCCGCGTAGGCCGACAACAACACGAAGGTGACGTACCAGCTGAGGAACAGGATCGTCGCCGGGATTACGAAACGGGCGATCCGGCGGCGGAGCAGCTGGAAATCCTCGCTCTGCTGGATGGCGCGGAAATCGGGCTCTCCGTCACCGCTCAACAGCAATGCGTGATCGGAGTCCTCGAACGTCGCGAATCCGGGCGAGGGCAGCGCCTTCGTCATCTACAACTCGCATTCGTGGGCGGGGGAAACCCTGCTGAGACGATCACGGAGGGTGACGTCGGCGGGTCCGGTACGCAGGGGAGGGCCACAGCGTAACCACGGAACGCCACGAGTCAATGCCCGCGCGATGAGCGCCACCCGGACGGGGACCGCCCACCGTTGTAGCCGCAAGCTCCCTGGCCTACTATCCCGCAGCAACACGTTCCGTCACTTGCGAAATCGCTCGCTCCACCAACGCTTGCAGTGATTCGCCGGGCCAGGAGGTAGCCGATAGTGGGGCACTTCGAGCGCGCCATGGGGATCATTTCGTGAATGCACTCGGGTGGAGAAAGATCAGTGACTGGCGCAACTGGCGCCTGCCCGTCAAGCTCGGCGTGGTGCTGCTCGTCCCGGTAGCGGTGGCGATCGGCGCCGGTGTTCTGCAGATCGCGGGCTACGTGGACCGGTCGAACGCCTACGTGCAGATGCAGCAGCTCGTGCGGCTGCGCGCGGACATCGCGCCGCTGGTGTCCAGCGTCCAGCAGGAACGCACGCTCGCCGCGCAGAGCCAGACCAGCGGCTCCGGCAGCTCCAGCTTCCAGAACCAGATCACCGCCACGGACAACGCCGCCGCGACCGTGCGCCGCCGGTTCGACCGCACCAAGGGCTTGACCGACGTGGCGACCTCGCGGTTCCGCGAGCTGGGCGACCAGCTGGGCACGTTGAAGGGACTGCGCGAGCAGACCACGTCCGGCACCGGCGACCCGTCCGCGGTCACGACCGGCTACACCGGCGTCGTGAAGTCGTTGCTGGACTTCGAACAGGCGCTGATCAGCCAGTTCGGCGACCCGGCGATCTCCGGCACCGCGATCGCCGTGCACAACGTGATGATCGCCCAGGAACAGGTCTCCCAGCAGCAGGCGATCGTGCTGTCGGGCATCGGCCGCGGCAAGCTCGTCGGCACCGAGGTCCGCGCCCTGGAACAGACCGACATCCGCCTGCAGGACCGGTTCAACGACTTCCAGGCGATCGCGACCCCGGCGCAGCGCCGCACCTACGAGCAGACCGTCACCGGCCCGGACGTCGCCGCCCGCGCCAAGATGGTCGAGAAGGCCCTGACGCAGCCCGAGCAGGCGCCCGCGACCAACAAGGCCGGCAACAACCGCCAGGCTCCGCCGCCGGAGCCGACGCTCGGCATCGGCGTCGACGACTGGAACAAGACGTCGCAGGTCACCGTGCACGCCATGGAACAGGTCGGCAAGCAGCTGCAGGACGAGCTCGCCGGCACCGCGGCGCGGCTGCAGGACGAGACGTCCGACAAGGCCGGTGGCGCCGCCGTCGTCCTGCTCGCGATGCTCATCCTGGCCGTGGCACTGGGCTTCGTCATCGGCCGCTACCTGCTGCGCTCGCTGGAGGAGCTGCGGCGTTCGGCGCTCGACGTGGCGCACCACCACCTGCCCGAGGTGGTCGCCGCGATCCGCGCGGACCGCAAACCGGACACCGAGATCGAACCGGTGCCCGTGCACACCGTGGAGGAGTTCGGCCAGCTGGCGCGCGCGTTCGACGCGGTGCACGAGCAGGCCATCCGCTCGGCCGTCGAGCAGGCCACGATGCGCGGCGGCATGAAGAACATCTTCGTCAACCTCTCCCGCCGCTCGCAGGGTCTCGTGGAGCGGCAGCTGAAGCTGATGGAGGAGCTGGAGCGGCACGAGGAGAACCCCGAGCAGCTCGCGAACCTCTTCAAGCTCGACCACCTCGCGACGCGCATGCGCCGCAACAACGAGAACCTGATGGTGCTGTCCGGCACCGACGTCGCCCGCCGGTTCACCCAGCCGGTTCCGCTGGCGGACGTGCTGCGCGCCGCGGCGTCGGAGATCGAGCACTACCAACGGGTTGTGGTGAAGTCCACACCGACGGTCGAGGTCGTCGGCTACGCCGCGAGCGACCTCGTGCGCCTCGTCGCGGAGCTGCTGGACAACGCGACGGCGTTCTCGGCGCCGGACACCCAGGTCATGATCGGCGCCCGCGCCGACCGCGACGGCGGCGTCCTCGTCGAGGTCGCGGACCAGGGCATCGGCATGGGCCCGGCGGAACTGGCCGAGGCCAACGACCGCCTCAGCTCGCAGACCGAGGATGAGGTCCCCGTGTCGCGGCAGATGGGCCTGTTCGTCGTCGGCCGGCTCGGCAAGCGGCACAACATCACCGTGCGGCTGCGCGCCGCCGAGGGCCGCGACGGCCTGCGCGCGTTCGTGCTCGTGCCGTCCGACCTGATCCGCAAGAACAACGACGAGCTGCCGGTCCCGCCGAAGCACGCGGCCCTGCCCCAACCAAAACAGGCCCAGCCGACGCAGGCCCAGCCCAAGCAGCCCCTGCCCGAGGCGACCCCTCGGGTCGTGGTGAAGACCCCGAACCTGGCGCCACCGCCGGTCGTTCCCGCTCCCAAGCCGCCTCCCGCGCAGGAGGAGACGCCGACGCCGACCGCCAACGGCTGGTCCTCCTTCCGCGGTGTGACGATCGACTTGCCGGCCCACGACACGCCGGTCGAGCCGCCATATGAGACGCAGGAGGAAACTTCTTCTTCCTCGTGGTTCGCGTCCGGCGCCGCGCTCGATGACGCGCCGGCCGACGTGGCGCCGCAACGTTCGTCGACCCCCTCACCAGCGCCGTCACCGTCCGTCACCGGATCCTGGTTCGGCAAGAACGCGGGCGGATCGGTTTTCGACGAGGCGCAAACCGCTGCCGAGGACGACGGTGAGACAGGTGCCGGGTTGCCGAAACGGGCTCCGCGTAAGAACCTGACCCCCAATCTCGCCGAACGCCCGGAAGCGCGGGGCTCGCAGCTTCCGAGGCGTGACCCGGAACGCGCCCGAGGGTTCCTCAGCAGCTACCAGTCGGGTCTGCGGCAGGCGCCCCTGGGTGGGAACGGGAACGGCAGTGGGAACGGCCAGCGGAACGGTCAGGAGTAAGGCATGAGCACACCTCAGTCGCGCCAGGTGCACCAGTTCGGGTGGTTGATCACCAACTTCACCGAACGCGTGCCCGGAGTGGCGCACGCCGTGGTGATCTCGGTCGACGGCCTGCTGCTGACCAAGTCCACCGCCCTGCCACCGGACCGCGCGGAGCAGCTCGCGGCGATCGCCGCCGGCGTCGCCAGTTTGACGACGAGCGCTTCGCGTTGCTTCGAAGGTGGCGGTGTGTTGCGCACGGTAGTCGAGATGGATTACGGGATCATGCTCCTCATGTCCATTCGAGACGGGTCTTGTTTGGCGGTTCTGGCCGCCCCCGACAGCGACGTCGGCCAGGTCGCCTACGAGATGACGGTCGTCGTCGACCAGGTCGGCCAGATCCTCACCCCCGAACTGCGAGCTCAGCTGCACAGTGTGAGGTGATCATGACTCCCGCCCCTGACGGACACCGCCGCCGCAGGCACGCGGAGGCGCCCGCCGAGCAGACGTTCGCCGACCTCATGAACGGGTTCAGCCTGGACAGTGGTCGGCGCAAGGTACGTCGTGTCGCGCCGCCGCCGCGCACCAACCCTCGCGAGGAGTCACCCTCCGTCGCGCACGAGGACTGGCCGACGATCGCCGACGAGCCACTCGCGCCCGCCGCGCCGATTCCTCCGGCTGCGTCGATCGTTCGTGCATATGCCTATACCGGTGGGCGCACTCGGTCCAACGTCAATCTCGAGATCGAGACACTGGTGTCCGCGAATGATCAGGCGCACCAGTCGGCAGGTATGTTGCAGGCTGAGCACCAACAGATCATCGAGTTGTGCCGCGCGCCGCGATCCGTCGCGGAGGTGGCCGCACTGATGCGGATCCCGCTGGGAGTCGCGAAGGTGCTGCTCGGTGATCTGGCGGAACGCGGCCTGGTGGACGTCCACCTGACCGCGACCTCCGCGGGTGGCGACATGCCGGACCTCGGGTTGATGGAGAGAGTGCTGAGTGGACTACGTCGGCTCTAGATTTCCCGACTACGGCCCTCCTGGTCGTGACCTCACGTCGGCCAAGGTTGTGGTGGCCGGCGGATTCGGTGTCGGGAAGAGCACGTTCATCAGGTCGATAGTGGAAGGCGACCTGCTGACGTGTGCCGCGCTGCCGCCCGAACGCGCGGGGGCCGTGACGAAGCTCGTCCGCATCGAGTTCGGCCGTCTGTGGCTCGATCCGGGCCTCGCGCTGCACTTGTTCGTGGCGCCGCAGTGGCAGACGCCGCAGGCGGGCTGGAACGACGTCGTGCGCGGCGCCGTGGGTGCCGTGGTGCTGCTGGACATCATGCGGCCCGCGGACTCGGTCGATGCCATCCGGTACTTCGAGGACCACAAGATCCCGTACGTGATCGCGCTCAACAACCTGCACGCCCACCCGCGCGGTGACGTCGCGGGTGTGTTGCACGCCATGGGGATCGACCCGATCGTGCCGATCGTCAACTGCGACCCGCGCTACCGCCACCTCGTGCGGCAGACCCTGATCGCGTTGGCGGAGCACGCGAAGCTCGACCGCTGGCGCCGCGAGCCCGGCCCTGGCGACACCACGCCGCTGGCTCCTGTTTGCTAGCGCTGTTGGAGCCCTTCCAACAGGACATCCTTTCAGGTCGATTTGGCACGAAATGGTGGAGCTAGGGGGAAATCGCCCCCTAGCTTCCCTGGTGTGCCACGGAGAATGTCGACGGTGTCCGGACGCGAGTTCGGCGCGGGCGTACAAGCCGCGCTGAAGCGGACCGGGCTGAGCAACCGCAAGATCAGCGAGCAGCTGGGCTGGGATCCCGCGAAGCTGTCCGACCTCGTCAACGGCAAGGGCGGCTGTTCGTCGGAGGACTTGGCTGTGCTGCTCGGTTTCTGCCAGGTGCCCGCCGCCGAGCGTCAGCACCTCATGGAGCTCTTCACGGAGTCACGCGACAAGGGTTGGCTCCAGATCACCGACTCTGGCGCCGCCGAACAGGTTCGCACCCTCATCGAGCAGGAACGGCTCGCGACCGGGATCAAGGTCTGGGCGCTGAACCTGGTCCCAGGCCTGCTGCAGATCCCCGAGTACACCCGAGCGGTCGTCCAACGCTCCACGGTCGCCCCGAAGGACACCGAGCAGCTGGTAGCCGCGCGCGTCGCCCGGCGCGTGATTTTCCACCCGACCCGCGAATTCACCTTCTACATCCACGAGCAGGCCCTGCGTCTTCCGGTCGGCGGACCCGACGTGATGTCAGCCCAACTGCACGATCTGCTGCAGATGCGGGTTCGGCCCTACGTGACGATTCGGATCGTGCCCACCAGCTTCGGCGCGCACGCCGGGCTCGCGGGTTCGTTCATCCAGCTGTCGTACGAAAAGTATGAGCCGGTCGTCTTCGTGGAGAGCCAGAACGCGGGCCTCTTCCTGGAGGACAAGGGCACGCTGGCGATCTACACAGAGGTGTTGGAGTCACTCGATCGGACGGCGATGGATGAGGAACAATCGAGGAGGCTGATCACCGACATCCTGAGCTGAGGGGGCCACGCCGATGGTTGAGTGGCGTAAGAGCAGCTACAGCGCGACCGCGAGCGACTGCGTCGAGGTGGGGCGCGGCGTCGGTATCCGGGACAGCAAGTCTCCTGCCGTCCATCTGCAGATCACCGCGCCCGCCTGGTCGGCGTTCCTGGCCGGGATCAAGTCCCGAAAAGGCGTGTCTGCAGCTTGACGAACGCGTCCGGCTGGACGCTGAACTCGCCGCGGAACGGGTTGTCCATCGAGACGATCAGGAAGATCATCATCGCGACGAAGACCGCGAACAGCCCGGAGATCACCAGGTGCGCGGCCAGTTTCCGGACCGCGAGCATGGAGATCAGCGCGAGGTTGATCAGCGCGCCGAGGATGAGCACCCACCACAGCGCGGCGGGCAGGCTCGTGGTCACCGCGTTGATGCGCTGCTGACGCAGCACCAGGAAGCTGTTGAACTGGCTCAACGCCTCGGCGTGCAGGATCTTGTCGCCCTCGGTCACGGGCTCGAAGGCGACGAGGTGGTTCTGCAGTACGGTCACCCGGTCCCGGCCCCCCAGCGGAACCTCGCCCTTCTGCTGCTCCGGCCACGCCTCATCGATGACGTACCGGACGTAGTCCTCGATGTCCTTGCGCAACTGGGCACGCGTCGGCTCCGGGTAGTTGGAGACGTCGCGATACAGCGCTGACACCGAGGTCGCCTCGGAGTTCACCGAGTTCTCGGTGTCGGAGTAAGTCGTGTAGGTCGCGGCCGCGATCAGGCCGAGCAGCAGGCCGTAGAACAGGCCCGTGCCGGTGAGCACGAGCTCGACGAGGCCGTTGCGTTCCTCCCGGTCCTCGCCGAAGAGTCTCGCGTTGACCCGCCGCAGCGCGAAGATGAACATCCACCCGATCGCGACAGCGGCGACCGTGAAGAGGACGAACACGAGCCAGTTCGGCAGGTCGTACAGCCAGTAGAACATATCTCCGAGGGTGTACGACCTCGTGAGTGGCCAGGAGGCCTGTAACCCTCCTGACCACTCACGAGCCCTGTTCAGGTGATGTCGAGGTAGTCGAGGTTCGCCGCTCCGTTAGCAGTGGTCGCGGTTACGCGGATCTTGTTTTCACCCGCGACGAGGGTGACCGTTGTGGTAACACTGCTGTAGTTCGTCCACGCCCCCGTCCCGTTGAACGCGAGCTCGTCGCGGACGAGCGTGCCGTTGACCGTGAGGTCGACCGGCCGGTTCGCCGTGGTGCCGTTGGCGTAGCCGAACGTCAGCGTGACCGTCCCCGCCTGCGTGGCGTTGATGGTCCACTCGACGTACGGGCCGACCGCGTTGGTGCCGTTGACGAACCCGGTGCCGGAGAAGCCGGCGTGGTTGGACTCGACGACGCCCTGGCTGATCGTGGCGTTCTCGGCCTCGATCCGGTTCACGTTGCCACTGCGCGAGACGCGGTACATGACCGTGCCGTGGGCGGGCACGCTGGCGCTGATGGAACCCGTGGTCGTGCGGGTTTGCTTGGACCACAGGTCTTTCAACGTGTAGCTGCTGCTTCCACCGATCCCGATGGCGCTCGCCGAGGTGCTGATCGTCGCGGTCGAAGTGTTCTCATTGGACAGTGCGACCGCGCGATCGCCGTTGGCCAGCACCTTGCTGTAGACGACGAGGCCGTTCGAGTTGCTGATGACCGTGCCCTGCTTGCCGAGCGGGTCCTGGTCGACCGCGATCACGTCGGTGTTCTTGAGGATCGTGAACGTGTCGTCGTTGACCTTGCGCAGGTCGGAGCCGATCAGCAGGGGAGCGGCCATGATCGCCCACAGGCTGAAGTGCGTGCGGTACTCGGTGGCCGTCATGCCGCCGTTGCCGACCTCGAGCATGTCGGGGTCATTCCACGCGCCGGGCTTGGCGTACTGCGCGAGCACGCGGTTCGCCTTGGCCTTGCCGATCATGCTCGTCCAGTTGTCGGAGATGTCACCCGTGGTGCGCCACAGGTTTCCGGTGTCCGGGCCCCACGTCCACACCTTCGGCTCACTCCGGCCCCACTCGCAGATCGAGTAGACGATCGGGCGTCCGGTGTTCTTGAGCGCGTCGCGCATCTTGGTGTACCGCTGGACGGCGTCGACGCCCTGGTTGTTGCAGTTGTCGTACTTCAGGTAGTCGATTCCCCAAGACGCGAACAGGTTCGCGTCCTGCTGCTCATGCCCGAGCGCGCCGGGGAAGCCCGCGGTGTTGCAGGTCTTGGTGCCGGCACTGGTGTAGATGCCGATCTTCAGACCCTTGGAGTGCACGTAGTCGGCGAGGGCCTTGATGCCGTTGGGGAACCGGACCGGGTCCGGGACGAGGTTTCCGTTGCTGTCGCGGGTCGTCTTGGCCCAGCAGTCGTCGAGGTTGACGTACTGGTAGCCGACGTCCTTGAGCCCCTTGTTGACGAAGATGTCCGCGATGCCCTTGACCATCGCCTCGTTGAACTCGGCGCGGCAGCCCGTGGTGTTCCAGTTGTTGAAGCCCATCGGGGGAGTGCGCGCGAGGCCGTTCTCCAACGCCTCGACCTGCGGTGCCGTGATCGTGATACTGGTGGCTACAAGTGCTGCTACGACTGCGATTCTCATTAGGCACCTACCCTGATGAACTGCTCGTTCATGATCAAGAACGCGCCGAGGCCGTGGAAGTCGTTGGTGGCCCTGGTGCGCGCGATGTAGTACGCGTAGTCGCCGACGTTCGTGCCGATCGAGATGTCGCGGATCTCGGTGCGGCCGGCGCTGTTCAGGCTGGTCTTGGCGAGGACGCCTTCGTAGCCCTTCTTCGCTGTGTCCTTGTAGCTCGGGTCGATGTAACCCCGTTCAACTCCACGCGACATCGTGAAACTGAACATCATCGAACAACTGGTCTCGGTCCAGTTGTCGGTGCGGCTGCCCTTGTCGACGACCTGGAACCACCGTCCCGTAGCGGGATCCTGGTAGTTCCTCAGTCCGGCGACGTACTCCCGGAGGTCCGTGATCATCTGCGCGCGCCGCGGGTGGGTCGCCGGCAGGAGCTCGAGAATGTCGATCGTCGCCATGCCGTACCAGCCGATGGCGCGGCACCAGTACTCCGGCGCCAGCCCCGTGGTCTTGTCCGCCCACGACTGGACTTTGCTCTCGTCCCAGGCGTGCTTGAGGATCCCGTTGGCCTGCTGCAGATGGCTCGCGTAGACGTTCATCTGCTTCGACGCCTCGTCGTTGGCGTAGGTCGCGTCGCCGAACTCCTTACCGAACTCGATGAGGAACGGGTTGACCATGAACACGCCGTCGGCCCACAGCTGGTTGGCCCGCGACTCGCTGGTGGAGTGCCAGAAGCCGCCGTCGCTGGTGCGCGGGTAGGTGTTGAGGCGGTTGCGGATCTTCCGGGCGGCCGTCTCGTACTTCTTCTGCCCGGTTTCCCGGTGCAGGATCACCAGCAGGCGGCCGGACAGCATGCTGTCGAGGTTGTTGAAGCTGTTGGAGATGTTGCCGCTGCTGTCGACGAAGCGGTCGACCCAGGCCTTGATGTAGTTCAGGTACCGCGGGTCCTTGGTGCGCTGGTAGACGAGGTACTGGCCGTAGAGGTAGAGGCCCGTCTGGTAGCCCCAGCCGCCCAGTTGACTCGGCGTCTTGGTGGCCATCGTCGACTCGACGACTGCTACGGACCAGTCCTGTGTTGTGGTGCTGCCTAGCGTCAGTGAGTCGAGGTTCGGCCCACCGTTGGCGGTCGTCGCGGTCGCCCTGATCTTGCTGGTGCCCTGTGGCAGGTCGACCGTGACTTGTTGGGTGCGCCAGGTCGTCCACGCGCCGGTGCTTGTGAATGCCAGCTCGTCGGTGGTGAGGGTGCCGTTGACGGTGATGTCCAGCGGCCGGTTGGTGCTGGTCCCGTTGGCGTAGCGGAAGGTCAGCGGCACCGGCTGCGCGGTGTCGCTCGTGACCGTGAACTCGACGTAGCTTCCGGTTACGTTGTCGTAGTTCACGAATCCGGATCCGGTATACCCGGCGTGATTGGATTCGACGACTCCTCGGTTTATCGCCGCACTTTCGGCCTCGTAGCGGGTTTCCGCCTGGGCGCTCGCGGGCGCCGTGACCAGCGCAGCGATAAGAGATACCAATAACACGCTCGATCTGAGAGCGCTCCCACTTGCCGCCATGTCCCAGCCCCTTCGATGGACAGGTGGTATTCCGATCGCGGCGGCACGCTAAGTCTTCACAAGAATCGACGGATGTCAACAAAGTGCCACACGTTGACAGCTGCTGACAGCCAACCGGAGCAGTCCCCGAAGATCGGTCGCGGGTTTACCCTGCTTCTGTGGCCCCCGAACCAGTGCTGACCGACGACCAACCGGTCGCCAGGCCGCACGCGTGGGTCGGCTTCGGCCTGGTCCTGATCGCGCTCGGTGCGTTCGCCGCCGGCGACACCCTCAACCGCCTCTCCGCGGCGTGGGAATTCTTCGCCCGCGAGTGGCCTGTCCTGCTCCTCGTGCTCGCGGGTGTCAACGTCGCCCGCTCGGTGTTCCGCTTGGAGTCGGTGCTCGCGCCCGGCCTGCTGGCGATGGTCGCGCTGGTGGCTTTGGCGTTGCGACGCGGTGTCGCCACGTCGACCGTATTGAACGTCCTGCTGCCTGCCGTGGTCGTGATCGTCGGCGCACTGTTGCTACTGGTGTCCTTGTGGGGACGCCGAAAGCCGATGTGGACGAGGTTCGCGGTCACCGGTTTCGTGCGAGCACCCGCGCAGGTGGTTGGTGTCGTACGGCCTCGGGTGTTCTTGGGAGAGTTGCAGGTCGACTTCACGCGCGTGATCGACGTCGTCGACCTCCGGGGAGAGTCGTCAGGTGCGCTGATCGTGCATGCGACCGTGTTCCTGGGCTGTGTCCGCTTGGTTCTGCCGCGCAACTGGTCGGTGGGTCAGGTACGCACCGAAGGTGGACTACTAGTGCACCTGTCCGAGGAGCCGATGCCGACATACCACGACTCCAACGCGCCCCAGAAGGTTGATCTACGGGTGCTGGGAGTCGCGGGCCTGGTGAAGGTCACGTGGGTTTAGGTGTGTCCTCGTCTTTCTCGTGATGCACGTACGTCCAGTCGGGACGCGACTCTGTTGTCAGTTCCTGGGGCATTTCCGTGGCGTAGAAACCCGAGAGCTCTTCGAATGTCTGGGCCTCCTCGTCCGTTGTCTTCGGCAGTTCGAGATGTGCCGCCTTGAGCAGATCGAAGCGGTACAAGTCGTATGCGGTGCGGACGTGCAGGTCGTGGCTCGAAGCTGAAGCGATGGCGCCCACGTACGCGAACACGCAGAGCGCCAATGCGCTTGCGGGGATCCAATACGTTGCCGGTTCATCGAGCAGGGCGACCGTTGTGATGACGGCGATGAGGAAGAAGCCGAGTGACAGGTTGACCGCGGCGTCTACGGAGTTCCGGACGGCGTCGTACATCTGTCTGAACTGGTCGGGGAGTACGGAGTACAACCGGGGGAACGATGCCAAGGTGTGCAGTCCGTACCGCTCGCCCGCGGTGAGTTCGGTTGTGCGCAAAGCGTTGCCGAGGGCTGTCGGCAGCAGGGATTCATGCGGCCGAGATTCATCCGGGTCATGACTCGGATAACGCTGGAGCTTGCGTTGTATCCGTCGAGAGTCGGACAACTTGCGTGCATAGTCGCGAGAGTTGCGGCTGCGCTCCACGAGAGTGCCCACGAGGCGACCTCGATCCTCGAGTTCCTCAGTGTGCGCTTGCAGCTGGTTGTCCAGGTCACGTAGCCGTTTGACCTTGCGGTACTGGAGTTCGGTGAACAGGGGAGCCAGGCGTGCGGTTATCGACCAGCCCTCCCAATACCCCTCGACGACCCGCACGACGCGAATCTGGAACGGTTGCAGCAGAACGGTCAGCAGCACGACCGCGACCAGCAGTGCCAGTCCTCCGACTACACCACCCGCGACGTCCGACGGCAGGACGCGGCTCCACTGGCTACGCCCTCCGAAGCTGTTCGCGCGCAACAGCACCAGCACGGTCGACACCAGCAGCGTGTTCGGGAGTAGCCCGACCATGACGAGGCGTCCGAGTGATGCCGTTCCGGACGTGAGGAGGCCTGCGATCCACATCAGCGGCTCTTGGGGTAGCTGGCGAAGCCTCGTTTTCGCTGCGAGAGCACGTTCGGGCTGTTCAGGTGTTGGTTCTCCTCGCCTACGTCGACGCTCCGGCTGTTGGCGTGCTTAGGAACGAGTAGAAGCTCCAGCCCGCACACCTTGCAGACGTGCAGCTTCCGCATGACGGTGATCGCGGGGTCGTGTTCGGGCCTCGGCCTGACACTCGCTTCGAGTTTTCCGCTCCCCCGGCAAACGGGCAGGTCGTTCTTGGTCCGCCGCGACGGGAAGATCATCGAGCAGGGTTCGAAGGTGCACTGTGGTGCGTAGGTGTGGTTGGTGTGCGGCGCAACCGCCTTGTGGCCGGGGAGCTCCATCTGCAGAGTCATCGAGGGAACGAGCCAGCGGAGAATTGCCATGACGCCACCCCCTCCGAGGAACATCCCAGTATCGCTCGTCGGCGAATCTCAGACGATTCCCCTAACGGCCCAACCGCGTGTCGTTGCACCGCGCGTCGAAGATCCATACTATGGTTTCAGTGTTGACCGAAGCCTGACCGGAGGTGTCGTGAGCATCGGACGGGAAACCCGGCTGTCGGCCTGGATCGAGCGCTTCGCCGCCCACTTCGCCGAAGAGGGCATCCCGTTGATCGGCGGACGCATCCTCGGCTACCTCCTGATCTGCCAGCCAAGCGAACGCACCGCCGCCGAACTCTCGCAGGAGCTGGAAGCGAGCAGCGGCTCGATCAGCACGAACCTCAAGTTCCTGGTGAGCGCGGGCCTGGTGACGAAGCGGACCCGGCGCGGCCGGCAGGCGGCCCAGTACCGCATCGACGAGAAGCGGTGGGCGGATCTCGTGCAACGCAAGCTGGACGCGCTGGTCAGCGTGCGGGACCTGACCGAGTCCGGGATGCGGTTGCTCAGCGGCGATCCCGAGCGGGCGATGCGGCTGCGGACCGTCGACCAGCTGTACACGTGGCTGGCGGACGAGCTTCCGCCGTTGTGGGAGCGCAGGCCTGCCGCGCCCAAGTAGCGTGGTGGCATGTGGCACCCGTTCAGGGATGACATCGACTACTACGAAGAGCGCGCCCGTGGGCTGCTCGCGTCCGCGTGGGATGCGACGCCGACGGCGTTGGGGATCTTCGGCGACGTGCCCCTGACCGAGGAGGGTGCGCGTGAGGTCGTGGCGCGTGAGCACGGGTGCGCGGACTGGCGCGAGCTCGCCAAGCACATTCGCAAGCCGCGGCCGTTCGCCCGCGCGTACCAGGCGATCGAGACGTACAACCCCGGTGAGTTGCAGGCCATCCTGTCCAACTACCCGGAGCTCGCCAAAGCCAGTGGTACCAACGGCAACGACCTGCTCGGGATGGCGGCGGCGACGTGCGACGAGCGGCTCGTCAAGGTGCTGCTGAAGGCCGGTGCGAACGTCGCGCACCAGAACGTGCACGGGTGGACCGCTCTGCACCAGGCCGCCTACCGGGGCCTGCCGGCGATGTCGCAGCTACTTCTCGACGCCGGTGCGCCCACCGACGTGTCCGCACGCGGCGACGGCGGCACACCCCTGGCTGTCGCGCTTTTCTGGGGACACACGGAGACCGCTGATCTCCTGGCACAGCACGGGGTTCACCCGCCTAACCTGCGCGTCGCCGCCGGTCTGGGCAACCTCGACCTGGCCGTGGATCCCGGTGCCGGCAGGCAGTTCTACCGGCCGCACAGCGGGTTTCCGCGCTGGTGGCCCACCGACGACTCGCAGGAAGTGGTCGACGAGGCGTTGAGCTGGGCCGCTCGCAACGACCGGACCGAGGTGTTCGAGCCGCTGCTCAAGCGTGGTGCGCGGATCGACGCGGACGTTTACCGCGGCACGGCCCTGGCGTGGGCTTCGTGGTGCAACCGGCGGCACGCAGTGGAAACCCTGCTGAAGCTCGGCGCGGACCCGAACCGGCAGGCGACGTTCGGCGGCCCCATGCACGGTGAGGGCGTCACCGCGTTGCACCTGGCGGCCGAGCAGGGGCACCTCGAGGTCATCACGGCGCTGCTTGACGGCGGCGCCGACCGTTCGTTGAAGGACGCCAGCTTCGACTCAACGCCCCAGAACTGGGCGCGGCACAACAACCAGACCGAAGCCGAAGAACTACTGGGCGGCCACTAGCTCGCGTTCGTCCACAGTGGACTCGGTGTTAGCACGTTCGCGCGTCGACACCCACAACGCGGCGGTCGCGACCACGACCGCGCCGGCCCCGAGCACGTGCAGCGACACGAGCACCTCGGGCACGCCCGTCCAGTACTGGATCATGCCCAGCGCACCCTGCGCGACCACGGTCGCGACGAGGATCCAGTAGGGCCGCGACCGGTGCAGGAAGCCCATCGCGACCAGCATGCCCAGGAACAGGAACAGCAGGTCCGCGTGCAGCTGCGCCAGGGTCGCGACCGGCACGGCGAGCCGCGGCGTGGTCGAGTCCCCGGCGTGCGGCCCGGCGGCCGTGACGAACGTGCCCGCGAGCAGCAGTGCGAACAACGCCACCGCCTGCGCGACCTGCAGCTTCACCAGGCCCGGCTGCACGAGCGGCCGCGCGGGACCGTCGCCCTCGCCGATCGCCTTCACCAGCAGCACCGCGAACCACACCAAGCCCATCGACACCAGGAAGTGGACGGACACGCTCCACCACACCAGCCCGGTCAGCACCGTGATGCCGCCGAGGACCGCCTGCAACGCCACGCCACCCAGCTGAATCGCGGCGAGCACGACCACGCGCCTGCGGCGCGGCTCGTTCAACCAGGCGGCGAGGAGGCACAGCCCGGTGATGACGCCGACCACACCGGTGAGCGTGCGGTTGCCGAACTCGATCCACTGGTGCACCGCGGCGAGGTCCGGGTGTTCCACCGGCACCACGCTGCCGCGCACGCACTCCGGCCACGTCGGGCAGCCGAGCCCGGAGCCGGTGACCCGCACGATCGAACCGGTGACCGCGATCCCGCCCTGGGCGATGACGGCGGCGATGGCCAGGGCGCGCTGGATGGACACGAGCAGAGCGGTCAAACGGGACACGCACCGATGGTAGGTCGCGCCCGCTGAGAGCCGCCGGTCAGCCCCTCGCAGTGGCGGTGATCAGGCTCTGCGGCCCCACCAGCGGCTGGTGCCCCTGGAAGTCCCACCCGGTCTCGCCGAGCCAGCCGGCCACCTCGTCGACGCTGTAGACGTCGCCCTCGCGCACGTGCACCGCGAACTCGCCCGCCATCAACGCCGCGTGCAGGGGCTGGGTGTGGGTGGGGTCGGTCCAGAAGTCGGCGAGCAGCAGCCGCGCGTTCGGCGGGGCGGCTTTCCGGATGCGCCGCAGCAGTTCGAGGTTGGTCTCGGGGGAGTAGTAGTGGATCACGTTGGCGACGAGGAGCACGTCGTGGTCGCCGGGCAACGGATCCTCCAGCGCGTTGGCGGCGACGACCTGGATCCGGTCGGCACACCCGGCTTCGGCGATCCGCTTCCGGGCGAATTCGGTCACCACGGGCAGGTCGACCACGGTGGCCTCGAGCTGCGGGTGCCGGTTGACGGCGGCGATCGACCAGGAGCCCGTCCCGCCACCGATGTCCAACAGCCGGTGGTGCCCGTCGAGCATTTCGGTGAGCGCATGTGCAGGCCCGGCCAGGACCGCCTCGATGCCCGCGCACGCGATCCGCTGGTGCTCGGCGTCTTCCAGGACGATCTCGCGCACGACGCCGGTGGTCAGGGCTTGCGTCAGGGTGCACCACGACGGGTAGCTGATCTGGTCCCAGAACGTCAGCAGCGGCCGGAGGTCGCTGTCGCCGCCCGCGAGGTACGCCGTGGCGGCCGGCGAGTTGCGGTAGTGGTCGTCGTCGCGTTCCAGCAGGCCGAGCGCGACCATCGCGTCGGCGCTGATCCGGGTGGAGCGCCGGGTCAGCCCGGTGCGGGCGGCCAGCGCCTCGAGGGTGGCGGGCGCGTCGCCGAGCGCCTCGAAGATGCCCAGCTCGCTCGCTGCGAACAGGTGCTTGGCGGCCATGAACCCGGCGGCGATCCGCATGATCGGTTCCGGGGAAACGGTGGTTGTCATACGTTGGATCGTGGGGTTCTGAGGCTTGCGGGCACGATCCCATCTGTGTGGGGTTTTCGGCGGCCGTCCCCCCAGAAATCTGGGGCTCACGTGGTCCGGCCGCGGTACCTACCATTCGGGAGTGGACGTTCGCCGCCTGACCGACCAGGTACGCGGGCTCGCCTCCGACGGACTGGACTGGGTGAGCTTCGCGACCGCGGTCGACGACGCGCTGCGCCGCGTGATCCCGTTCGACGGCAGCTGCTGGCACTCCGTCGATCCCGGCACCGTGCTGCTGACCGGCAGCGTCAACCGCAACGTCGGCTGTTCCGGCTTCTGGCTGGCCGAGCACGAGTTCGTCATCGAGGACGTCAACAAGTGGGCGTTCCTGGCGCAGAGCGGCCGGTTCGCCGGAGCCACCAGCATCGCCACCCACGGTGACCTGATGCGCAGCGCCCGCAACCGCAGTCACTCCGAGTACGGCATCGGCGACGAGCTGCGCGGTTCCTTCGTGGTCGACGGCAACTACTGGGCGGCCGCCGGGTTCCTGCGCGAGGCCGACCGGCCGTGGTACACCGAGGACGAGGTGCGCCTGCTGGCCTCACTGTCGCGGCACATCGCCGCCGGTGCCCGCCGCGCGCTGGTCAGCGCCACGGTCGCCGATCTCGTCCCGTCCAACGACGGCCCCGGCGTGATCGTGTTCGACGAGCACGGCCAGGCCGAGTCCCTCACCCCGGCCGCTTCGCATTGGATCGACCAGCTGGTCGAACACCCACCTCCACCCACCCCCGCCGAGTCGCGCATCGTGCAGGCGGTGGCCGCCCGCGCCCGTGCCGGCGGCGACCCGCTGCGCCTCGCGGCCCGCACCCGTGCGCAGACCCACACCGGCGGCTGGCTGCTGCTGTACGGCAGCGTCCTGTCCGGCTCACCGCCGGGCCGCACCGTCGTTGTCATCCAGCCCGCCCCGGCGGGCGAGGTGGCTCCGCTGGTCGCGCTCGCCTACGGCCTGTCCGTCCGCGAGTGTGCGGTGACCAGGTTGTGCATCGAGGGCCGGTCCACCAAGGAGATGGCTCAGCAGTTGTCGGTCTCCGCGTACACCGTGCAGGACCACCTCAAGTCGATCTTCGACAAGACCGGGGTGCGCAGCCGCGGCGAGCTCGTCGGGCAGGTGTTCCTGCAGCACTACCTGCCGCGGTGGGACGATCTCGAAGACGCGCCGGCCGGGTGGCACGGCTACTACGCTCGGGGGCATGGGGGTTGAACCGTTCGACGCCGTGAAGGCGTCTGAAGATGATCTGCGGGGCTTTCACCGGCTGGCCGATCGTCCGGACGTCGATCGCTTCCAGACCGCCACGAGCGCGCACAACGTGCCCATGCGGCGCGTCAACGAAGCCCTCGGGTACCGGACCGTGCGCACCTTCGTGGCGGTGAACCAGGAAGTCGCTTGACTCTGCACCAAGGTGCAGGGGCGATGGTGGTCACCATGATGATCATTGCCCGCTGGGGCCGGGCCGGCGCGTTGTACGACCTGGTGGCGAGCGCGGCGTTCCTCACGCCCTGGAGCGCCGCGTGGATCCTGGACCTGTTCGGCTCGCCCGTGGACGGGATGTCCCTGCTGCTGGCCACCCTGTTCGGCACGGTGGTGGTGATGTGGTCGATCGCCCGCTGGTACCGCCCCGAGCCGTTGCTGATCGCCATCGACACCGTCGGCCGCGCGCTGTTCAGCATCTGGTTCGTCTGGGCGCTGACCCACGGCCAGCCGAAGATCCTGGCGCTGTACCTGGGCCTGGAGCTGTTCTGGGGTGCGGCCCAGCTGCGCGCGCTGCTCGTCGGCCGGCGCGCCGGGTAGTTTCCGGTGGTGCGCATCTCCGACCTGGCCCGCGCCGCCGGCGTGGGCATCAGCACGGTGCGGTTCTACGAGCGCCGCGGCCTGGTGACGCCCACCGCTCGCACCCACAGCGGTTACCGCCACTACGACGACGAGGCGCTGCGGCGGCTGAAGTTCATCCGCCGCGCGCAGCGCCTCGGGTTCACCCTCGCCGAGGTTGAGCAGATCCTCGAGCTGCCCGAGACCACCGACGACTTCGGCGGGGTGATCGCCGAGAAGGTCACCGAGATCGAGCAGCGGATCCACGACCTGGGGCGGGTGCGTCACGCGCTGCTGGAACTCGCCCGCGACGGCGTTCAGGAGCAGTGTCCGGTGGTGGCCGCGCTGGCGGACTGACGGCGATCCTCGCGCAGGACGCGGGCCTGATCCAGGCCTGCCGCCACGAGCACACCGAGCCAGACGACGGCGAGGCTGACGAGCAGGCCGGTGAGGGTGTCGGCGTCGTGCAGGCCGGGGTTGCGCGGGCCGTCACCCACTCGCCACAGCAACGGAATCGCGAGGAGCGTCAACACACCGGTCAGTACCGCGCCCGTCCGGACCGGAGTTCGCCAGCACGAGGGAAGGAACCTGCTCAGCACGAGCCCGGCGGCGCCGACCACTGGCGCGACCAGCAGGTCGTGCACCAGCGGGCCGCCGACGAGCCAGCCGAGCGTCCCGAAGACGTCCGGGCGCAACGGGAACGCGTAGTCGGCGAACAGTACGGCGCCCCAGGCGATCGCGCCCAGCCCCGGCAGGAACAGCAGCAGCCGCAACGTTTTCACAGCGTCTCCAAGCGGGTCACCCATTTGGTCTGCAGGACGCCGGGCCGGTTCGGCGCGATGATCCGGCACGGGAAGCCGTGGTCGATGTCGAGGATCTCGCCGTTGAGTTCCAGCGCCAGCAGGGTGAGTTCGTCCGCGGTGTGCTCGCCCGGGAGGTCGCTGCTTCCGTAGATCCCTTTGTCGAGCGAGATCACGCGAACAGGCGTGCCCGGAGCGCTTTCCGCGTCCCGCAACAACTCCGGCAGCGAGACCCCGCTCCAGTGAGCGGACTGGCTCCACCCCTCCACGCAGGCGATCGGCAGTTCGGCCGAGCTCTGAGGCAACGCGCGGAGTTCGTCCAGTGAGTAGGTCTTCGTGCCTTTCGGCGTCACCACCGAAAGCCGCCAGTTCGGGTCGCGAGCGGTGTCCAGGACACCGGCGGCCGCGGCCGTCCGGTTCACCGGGAGACCCTGCGGCCCCTTGCCGCTGCGCCACGACAGACCGGAGACGTTGCGCAGCAACGGAACCGTCGCCCCCGCCGTGGCGACGACGGCGACTCCGGCGGCGAGCCAGGTGGTCCGGAGGAAGGCTCGGCGGGAGGGGTCGGGTTCCTTGGTGAGCCTGACCTTTGGCAGCTTCACCGCGATGTGCACCAGGATCGACCCGATCGCGACCCACGCGACGGCGTAGTGCAGCTGCGGGAAGTAGAACGTCCACGGGTAGTTCTGCGCGATGTTGAACAGACCGGTGACGAGCTCGAAGAACGCGGCCGCGGAGAGCACCAGGATCGACAGCCGTTCGAGGGCGTGCGCGACCGAACGGATCACGGGACGCTCGAACAGTTTCGGGTAGACGCTCCAGAGTTTGGCCAGCAGCAGGGGAATCGACGCGATCCCGGACAGGACGTGCGTGCCCTGCGTGACCCGGTACAGCCACACCGGGCGGCTCGGCCAGCCGAACCACGGCGGCGGGTGCTGGATGAGATGGCTGATCAGGCCGGTGACGAAGCACAGGGTGAACGTGACGGCGAGGGCGAGCCCGATCCTGGACGTCACCCGTTCCGCGTGCGCGGGCGAGCTGAACTTCATGCCTTCTCCAGACAGGCGAACCAGCGGTGACCGCGGCACGCGGACCAGGCGACCCGCAACGCGCTGCGGGCCGCGAGTTCGGCGATCGCTTCGACACCGACCCACGCCCACGTGAACCAGGCGCCGCCTTCGCCGGGACGCAACCGGACCCGGTCCCGGCGGATGCCCCGGCCCGGTGGATCGAGCTCGACGAGCACCGTTCCGCGGTCGGCGACCAGTTCGGCCGCGCGGGTCAGGAGGCGCAGCGGATCGCCGCCGATGCCGATGTTCCCGTCGGCGAGCAGGGCGTGCCGCCAGCGGCCTTCGCCGGGGACGCGGTCGAAGATGTCCCGCCGCATGGCGACGGCTCCTCTCGCGTGCGTGAGCCGCACGGCCGTTGCCGAGATGTCGACACCGAGGGAGGCGACCCCGCGTTCGGTCAGCGCGGCGGTGAGCCGGCCGGGGCCGCAGCCGATGTCGATCGTCGGACCGGCGCAGGCGTCGAGGAGGACGTCGTCGCCGTCGCTCGGGATCGCGGTCCAGCGTTCCACCGGCAGGTCGACCCGTTCCCCGGTTGCCAGCTCCAGCCAGCAACGATGGCCCAGCAGGCCGCGGTCGAAGGCGGTCATCGGACGGCCGCGACCGCTCGGGCGAACCGGCTGCGCGGAATCGCCGCCGCGACGCGGCGCGCGTCGGCCATGGTGTCCACATCGGACAGCGTGGGCAGGATTCCGGGGCACAGCCCGACCTCGGTCAGGGCACGCAGGGTCTCCCGTCCGGTGTCGTCCTGGGACATCGGGACGCCGACGAGTGCCTTGGCGTGCAACGGATCGGTCAGACCGAGCGCCCACCAGCCGCCGTCCTCCGCAAACCCGAGCACGCAGTCCCGGCCGTTGCCGAGGAGATCCGCCGCCGAGGCGAGGGAGTCCGGGGTGACCTGCGGCGTGTCCATCCCGATCTGCAGCACCGGCCGGTCCGGGTGGAGAGCGGCCGTGTCGGCGTGGGCGTTCGCGAGCCGGACGTCGAAACCGCTGCCGCGCTGAAGGATCACGTCCACCTGGTCGAGGGTGGCGCTCAACTCCGGGCCACAGACCGCGGCCGTGAGGTCCCCGGTCATGGCGACGACGACGTGGGCATCAGGAGTCAGGAGTGCGGCTTCGAGGGTGTCGAGCAGTGCCGCGGCGGCGATTCCGGCCGCCTGGTCCGCAGTTGCGGGCGGGCAGAGCCGGGTCTTCGCGTATCCGGGCACGGGCGCCTTGGCGACGATCAACAGGCACGTCATCGGCTCAGCACCCGCCCGAAGTCACGGGCAGCCCGCAGTGTCCCCTTCAGCGAACCGGACACCTTCGACTTCGTGCCCTTCGCGCGTTCGCGGTAGGAGACGTCGAACTCCGCGACCCGCCAGCCCGCGCGCTGTGCCCTGATCAGCAGTTCGAGCGGGTAGCCGAACGCGCGGTCGGTGACGCCGAGGTCGAGCAGCGCCTGTCGTTGGGCGGCTCGCAGCGGCGCGATGTCGCGGACCGGCAAACCCTTGCGCCGCAACAGGGACGAGATCAGCGCGTTGCCGGCTCTCGCGTGCCATGGCCAGACACCGGGGCGGCTCGGCACCCGTCGTCCAACCGTCAGATCGGCTCCGCCGAGCCCGTCGACCAGCATCGGTAGTTCGGCGAGGTCGAGGGAGCCGTCGGCGTCGGCGAAACAGACGACGTCCGCCGTGGCCGCCTCCAGCCCGGTGTGCACCGCGGCGCCGTAGCCGCGCCGTGGTTCGTGGACGACCTTCGCCCCGAGCGCCGCCGCCACCTCGGCCGAACCGTCGGTGGAGCCGTTGTCGACCACGATCGCCCGATAACGTGCGGGCAGCGCCGCGAGGACCTGGGGGAGGGCAGCCGCCTCGTCGAGACAGGGAAGTACGACGTCAACATCGTTCACACCAAAACACGCTAGGTCCGGGTTGGACTGACCAGAACCCTTGGCGTGCTTACCGAATCATGACGTCGGGGAAGTTCTTACCGAGTTCTGACGAACTGCCTTCCCGTGCCGCCGGGCGGCGGGGACGCGGTTATCGTGCCGGTGATGTCCACTGTCCGGCTCGCCGAGCCCGTTACCGCATCGAAGGGCCGTCGCGCCGACCTGATCGCCGTCGCGATCGCGGCGACCGTGGCCGGTTCGGCGATCGCCGTCGGACTCCACCTCAACCGTCCGGGGTCGGGCGTCTCGATCTACGCCGGCGCGCCACCGCTGTTCGGACGGTGGCTGCCGCACGTCGGCCCAGGGTCGATCGCCGCCGTGGTGATCGCGATCCTGGTCGTCACCAGGGGAGCGGATCTCGCCGCCCGGCTGCGCTGGCGGCCACTGCTCGCGCTCGGTTACGCGACCGCGGTGGCGTGGACGTTCTCGCTGGCCATGATCGACGGCTGGGCGCGCGGGTTCGCCGGCAGGCTCACCAGCGACGACGAGTACCTGCACGAGGTTCCCGGGATCACCGACATCCCGAGCATGGTGCGCGGGTTCTCGTCGCGCATCCTCGATTTTCAGCCGGACTCGTGGACGACGCACGTCTCCGGTCATCCACCGGGCGCCACGCTGGTCTTCGTCTGGCTGGACCGCCTCGGACTCCACGGCGGCGCCTGGGCCTCGACCCTGGTCGTCCTGACCGGCTGCCTGGTCGTCGTCGCCGTCCCCGTGACGCTTTCCACGTTGGGCAAAGAAGATGCCGCCCGCACGGTGCTGCCGTTCGCCGTCCTGACACCGGGTGCGATCTGGCTCGGGGTCTCGGCGGACGGGCTGTTCGCCGGTGTCACGGCGACCGGGGTCATGCTCCTGGCGCTCGCCACGCGGCGCCGGATCCTGGCGCTGCCGGCCGGTCTGCTGCTCGGGTTCGGGCTCTTCCTCTCCTACGGTCTCGTGCTGCTGGGCCTGATCGCGCTGGCCGTCGTGGTGTTGACGCGCCAGTGGCGGATCCTGCTCCTCGCCGCGCTCGGTGTGGCCGCTGTTGTCGTGGCGTTCGCCCTCAGCGGTTTCTGGTGGCTCGACGGCTACCACCTGGTGGTCGAGCGCTACTACCAGGGAATAGCCGCGCAGCGTCCGTACTCCTACTGGGTGTGGGCCAACCTCGCGGCGGTAATGGTCGCGCTCGGCCCGGCCGTGATCGCCGGGATGCGGCGGACCGGCTCGGCGCGGTCGTTCGGCGATCCGGTCACGATGATCGTGCTCGCGGCGACCCTCGCGATCGTCTTCGCCGATCTGTCGGGCCTGTCGAAGGCCGAGGTCGAACGCATCTGGCTACCGTTCGAGGTGTGGCTGCTGCCCGCCGTGTCGCTGCTGCCGTCCCCCGGACGCCGGTGGTGGCTCGCCGCGCAGGCGGTCACGGCACTGATGGTGAACCATCTGGTGCTGACAGGTTGGTGAGGTGGACGTGATGGGTGAGCAGGGCCGGGTGCTCGTGGTCGACGACGACGAGACCGTCCGGGACGTGGTCCGGCGGTATCTGGAGGTCGCGGGCTTCGACGTCGACGTCGCGGGGGACGGCGCCGAAGGGCTGCGGCTGTTCTCCGCGACCGGGCCGGACCTCGTCGTGCTCGACGTCATGATGCCCAGGCTCAACGGGCTCGAGGTGTGCCGCCGACTGCGGCAGGTGAGCCAGGTCCCGGTCGTGATGCTGACCGCGCTCGGCGAGGAGGAGAACCGGATCGCCGGGCTCCAGCTGGGCGCGGACGACTACGTCACGAAACCCTTCAGTCCCAAGGAACTCACGCTGCGCGTGGCGTCGGTGCTGCGGCGGGCCAGGATGCCCCGGCCGGAACCGGCCGCGCGCGAGCTCGTCGACGGGAACCTCCGGCTGCAGATGGTCGCGCGGCAGGCGAGCCTCGACGAGGTCGAACTTCCCCTGACGAGCCGTGAGTTCGAGCTCCTCGCGTTCTTCCTCGCCCATCCGGGGGTGGCGTTCTCCCGGGCCGACCTGCTGGAGAAGGTCTGGGGCTGGGACTTCGGCGACCAGTCCACCGTGACCGTCCACGTGCGACGGTTGCGGGAGAAGATCGAGCAGAACCCCGCCAAACCCGTCCGCATCGCCACCGTGTGGGGCGTCGGCTACCGGTACGACCCGGTGCGGTCATGATCGGCTCCGGGGAGTCGTTCGGCGAGATGCTGGCGCACGCCTGGCACATCCTGCCGTTCGCGCTGCTGTTCGCCCTGCCCGTGGTGCTGCTCGGCAGCTTGGTGTTGTACCTGCTCAGACGCGGTTCGCTGGCCAGCACCATGACGATCCTGGTGCTGATCCCGGTGCTCGCGACGCTGACCGCGGTGCTCGGGATCAGCGGCTTCATGTTCACCCCCGCACTGACCACGATGACGCTGGTCTGCCTGCTGGTCGCGCTGGTGACCGTGCCGGCCGCGCTCGTTCTCGGCCGCGCGATCGCGCGCCGCAGCGTGTGGGAACGGGAGGCGCGGGACCGCGAGCGCGCGGCCGAGGCGTCCCGGCGGGAACTGGTCGCCTGGATCAGCCACGACCTGCGCAGCCCGCTGGCCGCGATCCAGGCGATGGCCGAGGCCCTCGCGGACGGCATCGTGGTCGATCCCGCCGAGGTCACGGACTACGCCGGGCGGATCAGCGCCGAGACCACCCGACTGTCCGGCATGGTGGGCGATCTGTTCGAGCTGTCCAGGATCACCGCCGGCGCACTGGACCTGACCATGGCGTCCGTGCCGCTGCGCGACGTCGTGAGCGACGCCGTCGCCGCACAGGCCCCGCTCGCCGGGCAGAAACGCGTGCGGATGGTCGCGAACGCCCAGGCGTGGCCGGTGGTCTCCGGCAGCGACCCCGAGCTGGCGCGGATCGTGCGCAACCTGGTCTCCAACGCCATCCGGCACACGCCGCCGGACGGGACGGTCGCGGTCCAGCTGGGCATCGAAGGCGGCGAGGCGCTGCTGGCCGTGGACGACGGCTGCGGCGGCATCCCGGACGACGAGATCGGGCGGGTCTTCGACGTCGCCTTCCGGGGAACGCAGGCGCGCACCCCCGAACGCGGCGGCGTCGCGAGCGGTGGTGGGCTCGGGCTGGCGATCGCGAAGGGACTCGTCGAAGCACACCGGGGCCGGATTGGCGTGCGCAACCACGGCCCCGGCTGCCGCTTCGAGGTCCGCCTGCCCCTCGCCATGCCCTGATCTCACACCGGTTCCCGCAGTTCGGCGGTGGCGAATCCCGCAATGCCGTCGGCGAAGCCGGTCTGCGCGACGAAGCCGAGCACCCGTTCGGCTTTGCCGGGATCGGCGACGACATGCCGGACGTCGGCGGGCCTGGCGCCGCCGACGATCCGTGGGGCCGGCCCTCCGCAGGCCTTCGCGAGCTCTTCGGCCAGTTCGCCGACGGTGTGCGGCTGACCGGAACAGATGTTCAACGGGACGAGGTCGCCTTCGGGCCCGTCGGTGCGCAGCGCCAGGACGTTCGCCCGCGCGACGTCGTGCACGTGGACGAAGTCGCGCTGCTGTCCGCCGTCCTCCAGCACCGTGGGCTCCTCGCCCCGCAGCAAGGCCGAGCGGAACAGCGACGCCACCCCGGCGTACGGGGTGTTCTGCGGCATCCGGGGACCGTAGACGTTGTGGTAGCGCAACGCCCAGACCGTCCCGCCGGTCTGACGGGCCCACGCCGCCGCCAGATGTTCCTGAGCGAGTTTCGTTGCGGCATAAGTGCTTCGCGGTTGCAGCGGCGCGTCCTCGGGCACCAGCCGCCAGCCGAGCTCGGAGCCGCAGGCGCAGGTGGGCTCGAAGCGTCCGGCATCCACATCGGACCGCTTCCGCGGCTCCGGAGGGACGATCCCGTGTTCTGGGCACTCGTAACGCCCTTCGCCGTAGACCACCATCGACGACGCGAGCACCAGTTTCCGGACGCCGGCCCGGTGCATCGCGGCCAGCAGCACGGCGGTGCCATAGTCGTTGTTCAGCGCGTACGCCGGCGCGTCGGACGGGTCGATGCCGTGCCCGACGACGGCCGCCTGGTGGCAGACCGCGTCGACGCCGTCCAGCAGTTCGGCGACCAGGTCGGTGACGTCGCCACGTAGGAACCGGTGGCGGGCGGTGTAAGCGGGCGGGTGTGGCGAGCCGTGCGCGGTGGGCAGGAGGTTGTCGAGGACCACGACTTCGTGCCCCTCGTCGGACAGCAGATCGGCGACATGGGAGCCGACGAAGCCGGCCCCGCCGGTTACGAGTGTTCGCACCCCTCAGACGCTAGAGACGATCACCGGCCGTGGCTGCCGATCGGCCGGTCACGTCAGAGAATCGTCATATCTGGGCAGGTGGGCTTCCTCGATGTCTATTGTTGCGACCATGCGCAGCCCACAGGTGATGAAGGTCCTCGACCGGTTGTACGCCGACGCCGAGCTCGACGACAGCAGGCGCCCGTCGGTGCCCGAGAACGCCACGGCGCAACAGCGCGCCGACGCCATGGCGGAGGTCTACCTGCCGATCTCCCCGCAAGGCGGCGATCTGCTCTACGCGTTGGTGCGCAACGGAAAGCCCGAGACCGTGGTGGAGTTCGGGACATCGTTCGGCGTCTCCACGCTGTTCCTGGCCGCGGCGGTCACGGACAACGGCACGGGCCACGTGTACGGCACCGAGATGAGTGCCGCGAAGATCGCCGCCGCGCGGTCCAATGTAGACGAGGCCGGCGTCGGTGAGGTGGTGACGATCCTGGAGGGTGACGCGACACAGACCCTGGCCGAGCTGCCGGGCCCGATCGGGTTCGTGCTGCTGGACGGGTGGAAGGATCTGTACGTGCCGGTGTTGCGGGGGCTGGAACCCCGGCTCGCGCCGGGCGCGCTGGTCGTGGCCGACAACACCTCGTTCGCCACGGTGGCCGGCTACCTGGACTACGTGCGCGAACCGGCCAACGGCTATGTCAACGCCTCGTTCCCGACGGGGGACGGTATGGAGATCAGCTGCTGGACAGGCCGAAGCTGATCACGCGGTCCGGGTGGATCCGGATGATCGGTCCGGGGAACGGCGCGTTCGAGTCCGCCGGGTCGGTGAGCGCCTCGGCCGTCCCCCGGATCTCGACACACCGCACGCGCCAGGGCTGCACGGAGGCGATGTCGTCGACCACGAACGCGACCCGGCCGTTGGCGGCCACGTTGCGGAACTTCCGGCTCGCCGCCATGTTGTGCCCGGCGATGTCGATCGTCTTCGTGTCGGGGTTGTAGCGGAACCCGACGGGGTTGGCCTGCAGCGTTCCGTTCGGCTGCTGGGTCGCGAGCCGGCCCAGCCGCTGGGTGGCGAGGTAGGCGATCTCGGTGTCCGTGAACATGAGACCAGCGTGCAACCTCGACATTACTGGAGGTCAAGCAGATCGCGCTCGGCGAACAGCCGGTGCTCCCATTCCTCGTTCAGGATCGTCGACAGGCACCGCCCAACGGTGAAGCTGACGGACTCCGGATACCCCGGCGTGAGCACCGGCGTGGTGGGCGCCGAGAGCTGCTCGTCGGTCAGGTCGTCGATCAGCGAACGCACGGTGGCCATCCGGTCGGCCCGCAACGCGAGCACCTCGTCGAGCGAAGGCCGCGCGGTGAGGTCGCGTGGAACCCCAGGGATATCGGGCATCTCGTCGTGCGGCAGGTCCAGCGGGTCCCACGGCGACGGATCGCCCAGCACCACCCGCCGGATCCACGCGTCGGTCGCGAACACCAGGTGCCGCAACGTTTCGATGAACGACCACTCGCCGTCGACCCGCATGTGCAACAGCGCGGGATCCAGCGAAGACGCCTTGGCCACGGTCTCGGCCCACAGTCGTTCGAGAATGGCCCATGCGGTGCGGAATCCGTCGGCGTCGACGGGCCGCATCTTGGCCCGGTCGGGGTAACGGCGGTCGAGCTCGGCCTCGATCAACGGGCCGACGTCCACGTCGTTGACGCGAAGGCTCTTGATCCAGCCGTCGATCGTCACGTCGGCGACCAGGGCACCGCGGAAGCGCACGCCGGTGAGGTCGACGTTGGAAAAGAACGCGCCGGTCAGGTCGACGTTCTCGAACCGCTCACCCCTGAACTCCATGGAACGAAGGTAGCCGCGGGCGGGAAACCCCGCCCGCGGCCGGAAGAACTCACTTACCGGCGCGGTAAGCCGTCCACGCACTCTGGATGCGCGCGTTCTGCCCCGGAGTGAACTGGTTGTAGCAACTGTCGTAGCTGTAGTCCATGTAGTTGTGGATCGGGTCGAGACCCGGCAGGTTGCACGAGTCGCGGCCCGCCGGGCAGCCCGAGGTGGAGCTGGACTGCGCGGGCGTGTCCGACACCCGGTCGTTCGTCGTCGTGCAGCCGCCCTGGAACGTGTGGTACAGGCCCATCCAGTGGCCGGTCTCGTGCGTGAGGGTCTTGCCGAGGTTGAAGTTCGTCGCGCTGCCGCCCGGCACGCTGGTGAAGCTGATGACGACACCGTCGGTCTTCGAGGTCGCGCTGGAGCTGCTCGGGAACGTCGCGAACCCGAGGTAGCTCGTGTTGGTCGACCACACGTTCAACGTGGCCGCGCCGCCGACCCGCGTCGCGGACTTCATCTGCCGCTCGGTGGTGGGGTCGTCGACGTTGTTGAACCAGGTGTTGTTCGACCAGCGCTTGGTCGCCTGCAGCACGAACTTGAAGCCCGTGTTCGCCGCCGTGCCGGGCGCCTCGGCGCCGGCGAAGCCGTCGTTGAGCACCTGGATCTGCTTGGCGATCGTGGCGTCCGAGATCGCACCGAGGCCGTTGTTGCCGGTGACGACGTGGAAGACGACCTGGACCGTGCCACCGGCCTGGGCCGAGATGGGGGCCTTGGCCAGCTTCGTGCGCAGGTCGGCCTCCCGCAGGTTGGCCTCGGCCTGCGAGATCTCGTTGCGCTCCTTGACGTGGGCGCCCGGCGCCACGCGTGCCGACGAGCAGTCCGCCGAGGTCGTGGCGATCGAGACTGGAGCGGCGCCCGGCAGGGCGAAGGCACCGACCACGAGGGTCCCGACGGCGAAAACCGTCCGGCGTTTCCATGCAGGGAACATGGTTCTTCCTCCAAATAAGCAGGGTGGAGGAATGGTCGCCGGTAAAACGGCGACCTGGAACGATAACTTATTAACAGCCTGTCAGGTCAGCTTCGTCGTGCGCGTGGCCAGCACACCGGCCGCCACACCCCACCCGATCAGCACCAGCACCGGCCCGAGACCGGGGGCGGTGCCATGCACGACCGCGGCCTCCATCGCCTTGGCCAGCGCCGCGGACGGCAGCAGGTCGACGAACCCGACCGGCATCGTCAACGCGACACCGCCGACCATCAGCAGCAGGAACCACACGATGTTCGCCAGCGCCAGCACGATCTCCGCGCGCAGCGATCCGCCGAGCAGCACCCCGAGTGCGCCGAACGACAGCGTGCCCAGCACCGACAGCACCAGGAGCCACGGCAGCCCGGACAGCGGCAACCGCCACCCCAGCACCAGCGCGGTCACGCCGAGGATCACCAGCTGCACCACCACGACCGCGAGCGCGCCGGAAACCCGCCCGGCCACCAGCAGCCACCGCGGCATCGCGGACGCCGCCAGCCGTTTCAACACCCCGTAGCGCCGGTCGAAGCCCAACGCGATCGCCTGACCGGTGAACGCCGACGAGATGATCGCCAGCGCGAAGATCCGCGCGGCGGCCGAGCCGACCCGCGGGGCCGGCAGCGGAATGACCGTCATCAACGACAACGCCACGAGCAGCGCCAGCGGGATCAGTACTGTCAGCAGAATCTGTTCGCCGTTACGCAATGTCAGCATCGCCTCGGTGCGGGCGTGCACGAACAGCATGCGACCCAACCGGCCGCGGCCCGGCGCGGGCGTGAACGTTCCCGGCGCGAAAGTCATGACCGCAGCTCCCTGCCGGTGAGTTCGAGGAAGACGTCCTCCAGGCTGCGCTTCGCCACGTGCAGCTCCTCGGCCAGCACGCCCTGCTGCGCGCACCACGCCGTCACGGTCGACACGACCTGCGGGTCGATCAGGCCCTCGACGAGGTACGTGCCGCGCGACGCCTCACGCACGCGCAGGCCCTCGGGCAACGCGGCGGTCAGCAGAGAGGTATCGAGCCCGGCGCGGGCGCGGAAGCGCAGCTGCTGGTCGTCCGGCCCGTGCGTGGTCAGTTCGACCGGCGAGCCGGACGCGACGACCTGGCCCTGGTCGATGATCACCACGTGGTCGGCGAGCGCCTCGGCCTCGTCCATGAGATGCGTCGTCAGCAACACGGTCACGCCGTCGGACTTCAACGCCTCGACGAGGTCCCACACCAGGCGGCGCGCCTGCGGGTCCATGCCCGCGGTCGGCTCGTCGAGGAAGACCAGCTCCGGGCGTCCGACCAGCGCACACGCCAGGGACAGCCGTTGCTGCTGGCCGCCGGACAACCGCTTGTAGGGCGTGCGCAGCACGCCGCCCAGGCCGAGAACGTCCAGCAGCCAGCCGACATCGAGGGGGTTGGCGGCGCACGACGCGACCAGGTTCAGCATCTCGTCGGCGCGGACACCGGGGTAGCCGCCACCGCCCTGCGGCATCACGCCGATGCGCGGCCGCAGCGCCGGGGAACCGGCGGGCAGGCCGAGCACGCGCACGGATCCCGCGTCGTATCCGCGGAATCCCTCGCAGATCTCGACGGTCGACGTCTTGCCTGCGCCGTTCGGGCCGAGCAGGGCGAGGACGGTGCCGCGTTCCTGCACCAGATCGAGGCCGTCCACGGCGGTCTTCGAGCCGTATCGCTTGACCAGCCCCGACACTTCGACCGCAAGGGGCTGGGAATTCGGGCTCACGGACGGCAAGCCTAGTGCCAGCGGTGGTGGGGGCAGCCCCACCCCTCACCTCGGGGTGGCTTCAGGGTTGTGTCGGGGGAGTTCCCCATTCCTGCGGAAAGAAGTCCGCAAGAGACTGAGCGCGTGATCGCAACGGGGGCGAAAAGACGGATATTCGTGGTCGGGGGACTGGCGCTGTCGCTGTTCCCGGTGGTTTATCTGCACTTCGTGTCCGGTGGGTTGAGCCCGATCAGGTACACGATCAGCGACTACGTGTTCGTCAGCGGGGGAACCGGGCTGCTGGCGGCCACGGCGTTGACGCTGGCCGCCGCGTCGGCGTTGCTGATCAAGGATCTGCGCAGGCCGGCGGCCTGGTTGATGGGATTGTGGTCGGCGGGACTGACCGTCGCGACGATCTTCCCGACCGACCCGGAAGGCGTGCCGACGTCGTTTTCGGGACTCGTGCACCGGTACGCGGGGGCGGTCATGTTCGTCAGCCTGCCGCTCGCCGGACTGCTCATTTCCCGTAGTTATCCGAAACTGCGCGCCCTCGCCGTGGTGAGCGGAGCGGCGAGCGCCGCATTTCTGCTCAGCCACGTTTCGATTCACGGGTTCAGCGCGCGCGGGCTCGCGGAGCGGGTGCTGTTCGCCGTCCTCTACGGACTGCTGTTCGCGCTCGCCGGAATGAGGCGAACATCATGATCGCGATCCTGCCGGGCGGCGCCGCGCTGCTGGTCACGGGCGCCGGGGTGGAAGGGACCAGGCGTGATGTGGCGCCTCGGGGGACGGGGCCGACGTCATGATCGCGATCCTGCTCGCCGTGCTCGGCGCGTTCTGTTTCGCCTTCGCGGCCCGCCTGCAGCACCAGGCCGTCGACGGCGCACCCCGCCTCGCCACGTTGAAGAACAAACGCTGGCTCGCCGGGCTCGCGCTGCTGGTCACGGGCGCGGGCGTGCATGCCGTCGCGCTCGGCATGGCACCGCTCACCGTGATCCAGCCGATCGGCGTGCTGGCCATCGGCATCACCGCGTTGCTCGACGGGCGCACCCGCGAGCTGCCCGCGGTGGCCGTCACCACGCTCGGCGTCGGCGGGTTCGTGCTGCTCGCGTCGGGCAGCGCCACGGCCACCCAGATCGCTCCGGACGCGGAACTGACCGCGGCGCTGATCGTGCTCGGCCTCATCGCCGTGCCCGGACTGGTCGCGGTACTGACGAACCGTCCCCGCACGAGCGCCGTCGCGTTCGCCACCGCCGGGGGCGTGGCGTACGGCTTCGTGTCCGTCCTCATGCGAGCGGTCCAGCAAGGACCGTTCGGACTGTCCACCGTGCTCACGGTGACGGGCATCGTCATCGCACTGATCGTCGGCGGCTGGCTCGTCCAGCACGCCTACGCGGGCGGACCGCCGCACGTCGCGGTCGCCTGCCTCACCGTCGTCGACCCGCTCGTCGCGGTCGGCATCGGCGCACTGCTGCTCGGCGAGGCGTCCCGGACCTCCGGGTGGACCGCCGTCGCGGAGATCACCTGCGCACTCGTCGCCATCGGCGGAGTACTCGCCCTGGCCAAGCCTTCAACCCGATCGGAGCTCGTTGTGAAGAACCCTGCCGCCGCCACGCGAATCGTCATCGCGGCCGACACGTTCCCGCCGGACGTCAACGGCGCCGCGCGGTTCGCGCACCGCCTGGCGGCCGGCCTGGCGAGCCGTGGCCACGACGTGCACGTCCTGTGCCCCGACACCCCGCGCGCGGAACCGTTGCCGGGCATCACGGTGCACCGGTTGCGATCACACGGCACACCGTTCTACCGCGACTTCCGGGTCTGCCTG
Source organism: Lentzea sp. NBRC 105346 (assembly GCF_030269605.1). Classification (GTDB taxonomy): domain Bacteria; phylum Actinomycetota; class Actinomycetes; order Mycobacteriales; family Pseudonocardiaceae; genus Lentzea. Next base: position 28,000 of record NZ_BSTQ01000002.1, on the reverse strand, counting down.
CCGTGGCAGACGCGCGCGGAGATCCGGGCACTGCTGTCGGAACTGCAGCCGGACGTCCTGCACTCGCAGGCCCACTTCGTCGTCGGACGGCTGGCGTTGCGGCAGGCCAAGGCGCTGGGCATCCCGACGGTGGCGACCAACCACTTCATGCCGGAGAACCTGTTCGGCCTCGCCCACGTGCCGCGGGTCCTCCAGGAGGCCGCGTCCCGCTGGGCGTACCGCGACCTGGCGAACGTGTTCGGCGCCGCGGACATCGTCACCGCGCCCACGCCGCGCGCCGTGCAGCTGTTGCACGACAACGGTTTCCCGGAGCGCGCCATCCCCGTGTCGTGCGGCATCGACATCTCCCGCTACCGGGATCGCAGTGCCCGCCGGTTGACGGACATGCCGACCGCCCTGTTCGTCGGCCGGCTCGACGAGGAGAAGCGCGTCGACGAACTGCTGCGCGCCCTGGCGCGGGTGCCCGGTGCGGCCGCGGAGATCGTCGGGGACGGCACGTGCCGCGACGAGTGGGAGCTGATGGCGCGTGACCTCGGGATCACCAACCGCGTGCGGTTCCACGGGTTCGTCGACGAGGAGACGCTGCTCGACGCCTACGTGCGGTGCGATCTCTTCGTGATGCCGGGGATCGCGGAGCTGCAGTCGCTCGCCACCATGGAGGCCATGGCCGCGGGCAAGCCGGTGATCGCGGCCGACGCCATGGCGTTGCCGCACCTCGTGCAGCCCGGACGCAACGGCTGGCTCTACCCGCCCGGTGATGTCACTGCCCTCGCCGAGCGCCTGCACGCCCTGGTGCACGACGAGCCGACGAGGGCCCGGATGGGCGCGGCGAGCGAGGACCTCATCGCCCGCCACGCCATCGCGAAGACCCTCGACACCTTCGAGGAGCTGTACTCGATGGCAATGGGCCACGAACCACTAACCCCAGCCCTCGCCGCCTAGGGGGTGCCGTTAAGGCCACCATCACTGCGTTCAACGCAGCAAAGGTGGCCTTAACGGCACTAGAAGAGCTTGACCGAGATGCGGCGGACCACGTCGCGGCCATGCTTGGTGAGGGTGAGCTCTGAGGGGTGCTCACCCTCACCGGTCACGAGGAACCGGTACAGCAACGCGTGCCCTTCCAGCCGCGCCTTGAACACGTCCTCACAAGTCTCAGCGGAGCAGTACACGGCCGGGATCGCCTCGGTCACCAGCTGCCGCATGATCCGCCGCCGCTCCCGCCGCGGCACCAGCCAGCTCGTCACCAGCAACAGCACCAGCCCGAACGACACCGCCGTCCCGATCGCGGCGAACCAGCCCCAGCCAACCGGCCGGAACATCAGCATCGCGGCCGCAGCCACCAGGAACCCGATGCCGTAGATCACGGCCCACCCGGCGGTCGCGGCGGCGGGCGGCTCGGCCCGCTCGGTCGCCCAGTCCCCGTCCTCACGCCGCCAGCGCTGCAACGACTTCCCGCCCCGCAACGCCGCCCACGCGCCGAACGCGATCGCGCCCGCCGTCATGCCGAGCACCAGCCACCGGTTCTCGTGCAGCCGGAACGCCAACGACGCCCACACCAGCGCACCCACCGAAGCCAGCACGAGGAAAGGTCGCCACACCCGCCGGATCAGCCGGCCCGGCCGGAAGTCCGCGACCACCGCCAGCGGCGTGCGGATCGGCGCGGGCAGGCTGCCGATGACGATCAGCCCGACCACCACCAGGGCGATCGCCCCGATCGTCACCGCACCGGTCCGGGCCTGCCCGGTGTGCGCTATCCGTTCCGCCGCGACGACACTCAACGGAATCACCGGCGACAGCAGCACGAGCCCGTGCAGGATTGTGCCCGAACGCAGTGCGGCATAACCGAAAGCCGCCAGCAGGGTGGCGCCACCGAGAGCCGCTGCAGGCCCGGTCGCGAACGACGGCAGCAGCCCGAACAGCGACATCACGATCAGCGCGCCGCCGATCGCGAACCCCAGCAACCCCAGGAACTGCGCGAGCTTCCCGCCCCGCGTCAGCCCGGTGATCATCCAGTACGGCAACAACGCGGCCCCGCGCACCGCACGCGTCACGGGTTTCATCGCCGCCAGCCCGGACTGGTCGCTGTCCGCGACGGTCACGGCCACCGCGGCGGCGGTCGCGGCCGTGCGGATCATCTGGTCGCTGCTGGACTCCTGCGACAGCGGCTCACGCCCGATGCCCGCCCGGTCGAACGCGCGCAGCGCGGCCATCCCGAGCGCGACCGTGTGCTTCTCCGGGAACTCCAGCTCCCGCAACAGGTGTGCGTGCTCGTCGAGGAACAGCTCGCCGCGCGACCGGGCGTCGGAGCCGTCGCCGCGGTCGGCGATGATCGCCTGCCGCAACCGGGGCAGCTCGTCGCAGATGATCCGCGCGTGCAGGCCCCACGCCGCCAGCTCGGCCAGCTTCAGCGAGGACGGCTCGAGTTCTCCGTCAGAGGAGTAGATGGCGGTCAGCTCCGCGACGGCGTCCTCGCGACAACGAGACACCTCCGCGGGCACCGAAGAGCCGAACAGGCGGGAAACCAGGTCGTCGACGGTGTCCTTGGCGCGTTCGGCGGGGGAGCGCGGGTCGTCGTCCGGGCGGCACAGCAGGTCCATCCGCTGCAGCCGGCGCGGGTCGAACACCAGGCGGCACAACATGGTCGCGCCGTCCAGCCGGCCCCAGATCCAGTCGTTGACCCGCCACGACCGCTTCAGGAACCCGGAGAAACGACTCAGCGAGGCTCCACCGGCCTTGTCGTCCGCGGTGATCGACTGCTCGGCGAACGCGTTGCGCGTCTGCAGCGACACCTGCACCAGCTCGACCGGCTGGTCGAACCCGGTTGACGGGTCCTCCGACAGGCACGTGCCCGCGATCTCCAGCGCCAGCAACCGCGACAGCCACACCTGCTGCCAGATCTCCGTGCCGCGCAACAGGTACCAGTTCAGCTGCGTGTCGGCGAGCCCGGCGGCGATCTCCTGGTCGGTGTAGTCCTCGGTGAGCAGCGCGCGCCACGACCGCAGCCCGCCCATCCGCAACAGCCGGTCGTCCAAAGAACGCAGCACGACCTGCGACTCGGCCACGATGCGGCCGATCTCGTTGACCTGCTTGCGAACCTCACGCCCGATGAACCGCTCCGACGGCCCGAGCATCTGGTCGCTGTACGTCGTGAGCTGCTTGGTCCAGTAGTTCTCGTCGAGCTCGCCGTCCGGCGCCTCGTCGAGCTCCTCGCGCAACCGCCGCAGGTCCGCGCGCACCTCGTGCAGCTGCTTGCGCATGCCGCCGATCCGCTCCGCCGCCCCGTCACCCGCGACCCAGACGAGCCGCTTCAACAGGTCCAGCGCGGCCGCGCCCAGCCGTTCGGCCATCGCGATGCCCCAGCCCCAGCCGGCGTCCGGGCGGGCCACGTCCGCGAGCAGCGCGGGTGGCCGGAAGGACGGCACATAGGGCAACGACTTGTGCTCGCGCTTCCACGCCCGCTGCGCCGCCTCCGCCGCGCGCCGCACCCGTTCGAACGACAACCCCGCGGCCACGGTGAACTTGCGCGTCGCGACGTCCCGCGCGACCTGCCGGATCCGCATCTCCTCGTAGTGGCCGTAAAGCTTGTCCGCCAACGCGTACAGCTCCTCGGCCACCGAGATCGGATACGGCTGCTCCTCGGCCAGCCGGTCCAGCAACGCCGTCCGGCCACCGCGCGAGGACGCGGCCTGCCGGTTGTGCTCCTCGATCTTTTCGACGTACGTCCGGTTCGCCTGGCTCGACATCGCCGCGAGCAGCCGCGCGCCGGTGCTCAACGTCTTGGGGCCCTTGTCCTGCGTGGCCGCGAGCGGTTCACTGCCGGGCGGCTCGGCGTGCGGGAACACCAGCAGCATCACCCGTCGCACCGGCGCCTCGGCGGGCATCCGGTCGATCGCCTCCAGCGCCTCGCGCGTCGGCGTGTTCACCAGCACGCCGCCGTCCACCGCGAACCGCGACCGGTCGTCGCCGTTCGCCCACGACGCCACGTCGTGCATGTCCGGCCGGTCCGGCGTCGACTGCCCGCCCACCGGGATGAACGACGGCTCGAACGCGAACGGGAAGCTCGCCGACGAACGCGCGGCCAGCGCCAGCTGACGGGTCCGCAGGTCGAGGTTCTTCGCGACGAAGTCGTCGCGGCTCTCGGTCTCGTTCGCCGGCCGCGCCCACTCGTAGGGGTCGCGGCGGAACGAGAAGCTGCCCTGGTGCACCGACTGCGTCAGCGGCTGGCCCAGGTCGTCGTACGTCACGGTCGGCACGCCGCCGAGCAGCGTGGTCGTGATGCGCAGGTCGATCGGCCGCTCGTGCGGCTCGGTCGGGTCGAAGTCGGTCGTCAGTCTCTGCAACGCCTCCTGCAGGCGTGGCAGGAAGAACTCGTCGCCCTTGAGCAGCGACACCGGCTGCCCCTGGAACGGCGTGCGCAACAGCTGTTCCATGCGGCCCTGCTCGGCCCACAGGTCGCGCAGCCGCGACAGGTCCGCGTTCTTGTTCACCTGGGACAACGCCAGCGCCGCCCCGTTGATCCCGCCCGCGGACGTCCCGGCGATCACGTCCGCACGCGCTGTGCACCCCACCAGGTCCAGCAGGTCGGCGTACGCGCCGCCGGGCCTGGTCAGGCGGTCGAGCTCCAGCACCACGCCGCCCATCCAGACGGCGAGGCTGACCCCTCCGTTGAGCACCACGGCGAAGCGGATCTCTTCCCGCGGCATTCCGTCAGTCATCTCTCGGCACCCCCTTGCCGATTAGTCGTCCGCCGAACGGACGTGGTTACGCACGGTTCCGCCGAACGGTGGTGCTCAGGCCTCGTCGCGTCTGAGCAGGGGGGCGATTCTCTTCTTCGACAGCAGCACGACCACGCCGAACGTGATCACGGCACCCGCGACGGCCTGCGGAACCGTGTAGGCGCGCCCGTCGAACGCCGACCCGGTCGGCGGCAGGATGATCGCGATGATCGCGGACACCACGGTCGCGAACAGCCGGAACCGCGGCCCGACCACGGCGGTGGCCAGCGGCAGCATCGCCCACAACACGTACCAGGGCTGCAACACGGGTCCGAGGACGAGCACCGCCCCGAGTCCCGCGCCGAGGCCGTTCATCGCCTTGATCCGCCCGCGGAACGACTTCCACAACAGCACAACCATGATCACCACGGACACCGCCTGCCCGAGCACACGGGTGATCCCGATCATGGCCTCGGTGTGGTTCCCGAGCCCGAGCAGAATTCCGGTCCCGCCACCGAGGAACCCGAGCGCGGTCGGCGGCGACATCCACGACTTCACGGTCGACGCGACGTTCAGCGTCTCGACCCAGCCGAACCCGAACCCGGTCCCCAGGCACACCGCCGTGACGACAACCCCACCCACAAAAGCCATCAACGCAGCGGATTTCAGGAGATCACGAATAGTTCCGCCGAGCCGCCGGGCCAGCAGCACGCCGAGGAACCCCAGGGCGGCCATCGCGGGAATCTTCACCATCGCGCCGAGCACGATCACCGTGGCGCCGAACAGGATCCGCGTCCACTGCAACCGGTCCACGCCACGCAGCGCCAGCTCCAGGCCCACCAGCATCAGGCCGAGCGCGAGCCCGTCGTTGTGCACACCGATGACGATGTGGAACAGCACCAACGGGTTCAGCGCGCCGAGCCACAGCGCACCGACCGGCGGCACCCCGAACCGGGCGGCGAGTCGCGGCAGTGCCCACACGATCATCGCGAGACCGACCAGCACCAGCAGGCGGTGCACGAACACGCCCGGCAGCACGTGGTCGCCGGTGATCATCGACGTGATCCGGCCGAACGCCAGGAACAGCGGACCGTACGGCGCGGGCGTCTCGCGCCAGATGTTCGGCACACCGCGCGTCAGGATGTGGTCGACGCCCAAAGCGGAGGCGGGTCCCAGCTCATAGGGATCGAGGCCGCGGGCGGCGATCTCGCTCTGTGCGAGGTAGCTGTAGACGTCCCGGCTGAACATCGGCACGCAGAAGACCAGCGGCACGGTCCACATCAACAGCGTGCGGTCGAGCTGTGACCGAGAGGCAAGTCGCACGCGACCGGGACGGACGAACCGGCCCAGGACCAGCCACGCCGAGACGATCATGAAGATGCCGGTCCACACGATGCCCATCGCCACGCTGGGCATCCGCCCGAGCAGGCCGAGCACGGGCACGCCGTTCAGCGGGTTGTAGATGGGGGTGGCTCCGCCGCCCAGCGAGCCCACGGCCAGCAGGAGTGCGCCGATCGTGCCCCAGCGGCGGACGATGTCGAGCTGGCGGCGTTCGGAACCGTTCAAGCTGTCGCTTTCCGAAGTCACCGCTCCGCCATCCGTGTCAGCCACGTCCAGGAGGGTAGCGGCGGGCCGGAACTATGAGTCAGGTCACCCCTGTGACGTGGATCTTTGCGACGCACGCCTAAATAAGCAACACTGGTGTTGTGAAAAACGCCGGGGCACCCTATGACGCCGTGCAGACGCACGACGGCAGGACCCGGCATGCCGTCGCACGGCTGCTGCTGGAGCAGGGGCCGGTGACCGCGGCGGCGGTGGCCGAGGAGCTGGGCATCAGCCCCACGGCCGTGCGCAGGCACATCGACGCGCTGGTCGCGGACGGTGAGGCGGAGTTCCGGGAGGCGTCGGCGCGCATGCAGCGCGGCCGCGGCCGTCCCGCGAAGCTCTTCCTGCTCACCGACGCCGGTCGGGCCCGCTTCGGGCACGCGTACGACGACCTCGCGGTAGCAGCCCTCAGGTTCCTCGCCGAACAGGGCGGGGACGAGGCGATCACGGCGTTCGCACAGCGCCGCGTCGACTCGCTGGTCGACCGGCACCGGGCGGCGATCGTGGCGCAGGCCACTCCCGCCGACCGGGCGAAGGCCCTTGCGACCGCTCTGACCAGGGAGGGCTACGCTGCGTCGGCACGCCACGTAGGGGCCGGCGAGCAGCTCTGCCAGCACCACTGCCCGGTCGCTCACGTGGCGGCCGAGTTCCCTCAGCTGTGTGAGACCGAGACCAAGGCCTTCGCGGACCTGTTCGGTACTCACGTCCAGCGCCTCGCGACGATCGCACAGGGCCACGCCGTGTGCACGACGCACATCCCGAACAAAGCACCACGGATCCCGAATGATGGAGGGGAGCCCGCATGACTGCCGCTGCCGAGCAGCGCACGCCCACCACGGTGCAGTCTCCGCTCACGCAGGAAGAGACGATTGCCAGTCTTGGCAATTACGAGTTCGGCTGGGCCGACTCGGACGTCGCCGGCGCGAGCGCTCGCCGAGGCCTCAACGAGGATGTCGTCCGCGACATCTCGGCGAAGAAGAGCGAGCCCGAGTGGATGCTCGACTACCGGCTGAAGGCGCTGAAGCTCTTCGACCTGAAGCCGATGCCGAACTGGGGTGCCGACCTCTCCGGGATCAACTTCGACTCGATCAAGTACTTCGTGCGGTCGACGGAGAAGCAGGCCCAGAGCTGGGAAGACCTGCCCGAGGACATCAAGAACACGTACGACAAGCTCGGCATCCCCGAGGCGGAGAAGCAGCGCCTCGTCGCGGGTGTCGCGGCCCAGTACGAGTCCGAGGTCGTCTACCACAAGATCCGTGAGGACCTCGAGGAACAGGGCGTCATCTTCCTCGACACCGACACCGGTCTGAAGGAGCACCCGGAGCTCTTCAAGGAGTACTTCGGCTCCGTCATCCCCGCCGGTGACAACAAGTTCTCCGCGCTGAACTCGGCCGTGTGGTCCGGCGGCTCGTTCATCTACGTGCCGAAGGGCGTGCACGTCGAGATCCCGCTGCAGGCCTACTTCCGGATCAACACCGAGAACATGGGCCAGTTCGAGCGCACGCTGATCATCGTCGACGAGGGTGCCTACGTGCACTACGTCGAGGGCTGCACCGCGCCGATCTACTCGTCGGACTCGCTGCACTCCGCGGTCGTCGAGATCATCGTGAAGAAGGGCGGCCGCTGCCGCTACACGACCATCCAGAACTGGTCGAACAACGTCTACAACCTGGTCACCAAGCGCGCCAAGGCCGAAGAGGGCGCGACCATGGAGTGGATCGACGGCAACATCGGTTCCAAGGTGACCATGAAGTACCCGGCCGTCTTCCTGATGGGCGAGCACGCCAAGGGCGAGGTCCTCTCGATCGCGTTCGCGGGCGAGGGCCAGCACCAGGACGCGGGCGCCAAGATGGTGCACCTCGCGCCGCACACGTCGTCGACGATCATCTCCAAGTCGGTGGCCCGCGGTGGCGGTCGCACCTCGTACCGCGGTCTCGTTCAGGTGAACAAGCGGGCGCACCACTCGAAGTCCACGGTGAAGTGCGACGCGCTGCTGGTCGACACCATCAGCCGCTCGGACACCTACCCGTACGTCGACGTCCGCGAGGACGACGTCTCGATGGGTCACGAGGCCACGGTCTCGAAGGTCTCCGAGGACCAGCTGTTCTACCTGATGTCGCGCGGCCTCAACGAGGACGAGGCCATGGCGATGATCGTGCGCGGGTTCGTCGAGCCCATCGCGCGCGAGCTCCCCATGGAGTACGCCCTCGAACTGAACCGCCTGATCGAGCTGCAGATGGAAGGGGCCGTCGGCTGACATGGCGACCGACACCCAGCAACACGGTTTGACCGCCCACTCGCACGGCGCCGGTGTGCCTGTGGCCTCCCGGGCGGCTCACTTCACCTCGTACGACGTCGAGGCCTTCGAGGTCCCCGGCGGCCGCGAGGAGATCTGGCGCTTCACGCCGATGAAGCGCCTCGCGGACCTGCACAAGGGTGCCGCCGCAACGGGTTCGGCCACCGTTGAGGTCTCCGCCGCGGAGGGCGTGACCGTCGAGACGGTCGCGAAGAGCGACGAGCGCATCGGCAAGGCCGGTGTTCCGGGCGACCGGATCGCGGCGCAGGCGTACGCGTCCTTCGTGGACGCTACCGTCGTGACGCTGCCGAAGGACGCGCGCGTCGAGCCGACGACCGTCACGATCACCGGGCCCGGCGAGGGCAAGGTCGCGTACGGCCACCTGCAGGTGCACGCGCAGCAGTTCGCCGAGGGCGTCGTGGTGATCGACCACCGCGGTTCCGGCGCGTACGCGGACAACATCGAGTTCGTCGTCGCGGACGGCGCGCACCTCACCGTCGTCGCGATCCACGACTGGGCCGACGACGCGGTGCACGTGACGCACCACCACGCGAAGCTCGGCCGCGACGCGACGTTCCGGCACACCGTGGTCACCCTGGGCGGCGACGTCGTCCGCGTGACGCCGGTCGTGACCTACGCGGGCCGCGGCGGCGACGCCGAGCTCGTCGGCCTGTACTTCGCCGACGCCGGCCAGCACTTCGAGCACCGGCCGTTCATCGACCACGCCGTGCCGAACTGCCGCAGCAACGTCGTCTACAAGGGCGCGCTGCAGGGCGAGGGCGCGCACACCGTGTGGATCGGCGACGTGCTGATCCGGGCGGCGGCCGAGGGCACCGAGACGTTCGAGCTCAACCGCAACCTGGTGCTCACCGACGGCGCGCGCGCCGACTCGGTGCCGAACCTGGAGATCGAGACCGGCGAGATCGAGGGCGCGGGCCACGCCAGCGCCACCGGCCGGTTCGACGACGAGCAGCTGTTCTACCTGCAGGCTCGCGGCATCCCGGAGGACCAGGCACGCCGTCTGGTCGTCCGCGGCTTCTTCCAGGAGCTGATCGCGAAGATCTCCGTGCCCGAGGTGCGCGAACGCCTGGAGGCCGCGATCGAGGCGGAGCTCGAGGCGGTCGGGGCGTGACCGTGCCTTTGACGAGGGTGTGTGCAGTGTCTGACCTGGACGACAGCAAGCCGTTCCTGGCCGAGGTCGACGACACCGCCGTCGTCCTCGTCCGGGTCGGTGAGCGGGTGCACGCACTGGCGGACGAATGCTCACACGCGGCGATCTCGCTCAGCGAGGGCGAGGTCTCCCGCAAGGGGATCGAGTGCTACCTGCACGGGTCGTGCTTCGACCTGGAGACCGGCAAGCCTTCGTCGTTCCCCGCGACCGAACCCGTCGACGTCTACGCCGTCGACATCCGTGACGGCGACGTGTTCGTCGACGTCACCGTCACCACGAACTGACTTTTCGCAAGCACCAGGAGATACAGGTAGTCATGGCCACGCTCGAGATCAAGGACCTGCACGTCTCGGTCAACGCCGAGGATGCCCAGAAGGAGATCCTCAAGGGCGTCGACCTGACGATCAAGGCCGGCGAGACGCACGCCATCATGGGCCCCAACGGCTCCGGCAAGTCCACGCTGTCCTACGCCATCGCGGGTCACCCGAAGTACGAGATCACCTCCGGCTCCGTCACCCTCGACGGTGAGGACGTGCTGGAGATGAGCGTGGACGAGCGCGCTCGCGCCGGCCTGTTCCTCGCCATGCAGTACCCGGTCGAGGTGCCCGGCGTCTCGATGTCGAACTTCCTGCGCACCGCCGCGACCGCCGTGCGCGGCGAGGCCCCGGCCCTGCGCCACTGGGTCAAGGAGGTCAAGGGCGCGATGGCCGACCTCGACATCGACCCGGCGTTCGCCGAGCGTTCGGTGAACGAGGGCTTCTCCGGCGGTGAGAAGAAGCGCCACGAGATCCTGCAGCTGGCGCTGCTCAAGCCGAAGATCGCGATCCTGGACGAGACCGACTCCGGTCTGGACGTCGACGCGCTGCGCGTCGTGTCCGAGGGCGTCAACCGCTACAAGGAGTCCGGCGACGTCGGCGTCATGCTGATCACGCACTACACCCGGATCCTGCGCCACATCACCCCGGACTTCGTGCACGTCTTCGCGGGCGGCCGCATCGTCGAGTCCGGTGGCAAGGAGCTGGCCGACCAGCTTGAGGCCGAGGGTTACGTGAAGTACACCGGCAAGCAGGAAGCAGCTTCGCTGTCCTGACGTTGCATCGAGTGTGAGGAGAGGAGGCGCTGTGACGACCACCGCAGCTCCACTGGACGTCGCCGCACTGCGGGCTGACTTCCCGATCCTGTCGCGCACCGTGCGCGACGGGAAGCACTTGGTGTACTTGGACTCCGGCGCCACCTCGCAACGCCCGGCGCAGGTGCTCGACGCGGAACGCACGTTCCTCGAGCAGCACAACGCGGCCGTGCACCGCGGTGCGCACCAGCTGGCCGAGGAGGCCACGGACGCGTACGAGTCCGCCCGCGCGCGGATCGCGGACTTCATCGGCGTGTCGTTCGACGAGGTCGTGTTCACCAAGAACGCGACCGAGGGCATCAACCTGGTCGCCTACGCCATGGGCAACGCGGCCACGTTCGGCCCGTCGGCTTCCAGGTTCGCGCTCGGTCCCGGTGACGAGATCGTCATCACCGAGATGGAGCACCACGCGAACCTCGTGCCGTGGCAGCAGCTCGCGCAGCGCACCGGCGCCACTCTTCGTTGGTTCGGCGTGACTCCGGAGGGCAGGCTCGACCTGTCCGACGTTGACACGCTGATCAACTCGAAGACCAAGGTCGTCGCGTTCACGCACCAGTCCAACGTGCTCGGCACCATCAACCCGGTTGCCTCGCTCGTTTCGGCGGCTCAGCGGGTGGGTGCGTTGACGGTGCTGGACGCGTGCCAGTCCGTACCGCACTTCCCGGTGGACTTCCACGCGCTGGGCGTGGACTTCGCGGTGTTCAGCGGCCACAAGATGCTCGGCCCGTCCGGCATCGGCGTCCTTTATGGACGGCGTGAGCTGCTGGAGACGCTGCCCCCGTTCCTCACCGGCGGCTCGATGATCGAGCTGGTGAAGATGGAGGGCTCGACGTTCGCCCCGCCGCCGCAGCGGTTCGAGGCCGGTGTCCCGATGACGTCGCAGGCCATCGGCCTCGGCGCCGCCGTGGACTACCTGCGGGTCGTCGGCATGGAGCGGATCGCCGCGCACGAGCACGCCCTGACCGCCGCGGCTTTGTCCGGTCTGGCTGGGATCTCCGGTGTTCGCATCATCGGTCCCGCCGATCTGGTGGACCGTGGCGGCGCGGTGTCGTTCGTGATCGACGGCGTGCACCCGCACGACGCCGGCCAGGTGCTGGACAGCCTGGGCATCGCCGTGCGTGTCGGTCACCACTGCGCTTGGCCGTTGCATCGGGCGTTGGGCGTTCCGGCTTCGGTGCGTGCGTCGTTCTACCTCTACAACACTTTGGACGAGGTGGACGCGCTGGTCGCCGGTGTGCGTGAGGCGCAGAAGTTCTTCGGAGTCGCGTGATGCAGTTGCAGCAGATGTACCAGGAGATCATCCTGGACCACTACAAGAATCCCCACGGCCGCGGCCTGCGGGCGCCTTTCGATGCCGAGTCGTTTCAGGTCAACCCGACCTGTGGCGATGAGGTGACGTTGCGCGTGCACGTCGTGGACGGCGTGGTCGAGGACGTGTCGTACGAGGGCCAGGGCTGCTCGATCAGCCAGGCCTCGACGTCCGTGTTGACCGACCTCGTCGTGGGTAAGCCGGTGGATGAGGCTTTCGCCAAGATGGACGCCTTCGTCGAGCTCATGCAAGGCCGCGGCCAGATCGAGCCCGACGAGGACGTGCTGGAGGACGGCATCGCGTTCGCCGGTGTCGCCAAGTATCCGGCTCGCGTGAAGTGCGCGCTGCTGGGGTGGATGGCGTTCAAGGACGCGGTTTCTAGGAGCGCGGCATGAGTACTTCTGAAGAGGTTGTGCGCGGCGTCGAGGGCATGCCCGATGTCGAGCCCAAGGCCGACGTCGCCGCGCTGGACGACGTCGAAGAGGCCATGCGCGACGTCGTGGACCCCGAGCTCGGCATCAACGTCGTTGACCTCGGTCTCGTCTACGACATCCGCGTCGACAACGACAACGTGGCCACGATCGACATGACGCTGACGTCCGCGGCGTGCCCGCTGACCGATGTGATCGAGGACCAGACGCGTGCCGCTCTGACGGGCGGGCCCGGCGGTGGGATCGTGTCTGACTTCCGGATCAACTGGGTCTGGATGCCGCCGTGGGGTCCGGACAAGATCACTGATGACGGGCGCGACCAGCTGCGCGCCCTCGGCTTCACGGTGTAGCCAGCACGCCGAGCGTGACGAGGCCGGCGACCTTGAGCACTTCCATGGCGACATACGCCAGGTGAGCTCGAGATCGCCGGCCTTCGCCGTTTCCGGCGAGCACCGCGTTCGACCGGCGGCCCAGCCACGTCTTCACGCCGCCGACCTGCACGACGAACAGTGCCACCACCGCGATAACCCATCCGGTCGTGGGCGGGCGCGTCACGATGGCCGTCATGATCAGCGCGGCCGCCAGCACCGCCTCGATGATGTTCAACGCGCGGAACACGATCCGCCCGATGCCCAGTCCGATTTGGACGGTCACGCCGGACGCGCGGAACTTCAGTGGCGCCTCGACGAACGAGATCGCCAGCACCATCCCCAGCCAGACGAACGCCAACGCAGCGATCACCTCAGGTACGCCCTGCACGCGTTGCCCTCGGCGAACGGCACCAGCCGCTCCGCCGTGACGGGCGAGCCGAGCTCGGCCAGCGCGCCTCGGATCAGCCCGAGGTGCATCGGGCACACCACCTCTCGGTTGTGCTCCGCCAGTTCCAGGAACGGGCAGTGCCGCAGGCGGATTCCGTCCACTACGGGTTCGGGCGCGAAACCGATGCGGTCCAGCAGTTCGACCACGCGGCCGGTCGCATCCACCTGCTGTCCTGGCGCCGGCCGCTCGACCAGGTGGTGCCCCCACGACTCACCGATTTTCTCGGCGCGTCGTGGAGTCACTGTGCCCAGCAGCATCTCCGCCAGTAGCCGGTACTCGCGCAGGCCGCCGCGTGCCATCACCGGGCGCAGCGCATACGTCGTGGGAGGCCTGCCGCGTCCGGACGACGTGCCCGGCACAGCGGAGATCAACTCCTCGGACATCAGCGCGTCCAGGTGGAACCTTGCGGTGTTCGGGTGGATGCCGATGGCGGACGCGATCTCAGCCAGAGTGCGCGGACCGTCGCGCAGTACAGCCAGCACCTCGTCCCTTCGGCCCATGCGAGCAGTATTACACGAATCTCACTCGTGGAAATAGTTAGAATGCGGGGTATGGGAGCCATGGTGGACTGGCGGCTGACGGAGCCCGGCAGGCAGTTGGACGCCAACCTCGTGCGCCTGTCGCCGGAACACCGGATCGAGCCGCACGTCGAGCCGGACCTTGACGTGCTGATCGTGGTCGTCGAGGGGGATGGCACTGCACACGCCGACGACGTCGAACACTCGTTGGAGCCAGGTGCTTTGGTGTGGCTGCCTCGGGGGACTCGCCGCTCGCTGCACGCCGGGCCGCGCGGGCTCGGGTATCTCACCCTGCACCAGCGCCGGCCCGGCATGTGGATCAAGCGGCGTTAGTCGGCACCTGTCATGGCACCACCACCGGGCAGGGGGTCGCGCCGCTCGTTGTGCACGTGATGCGGCCGGTGATCGCCGGGGACACCGGCGTGGTCGCGGCGACATGGTCGGCCAGCACCTGGTCCATGATCTCCCGCGTGGTCACGCGGCTGGCGAAGTTCGGGTAGCCGTCGCCACCCGTCGACATGAAGTCGTTCTCCGCCAACGTGTACGTGGAACCCGCCGTGAGATCGACCGGCGCACCGGTGCACGAACCGTCGGCGGCCGAGCGCACCGCGGACACCACGCGTGAACCGGCGGGCGCCGAGATGTCGTAGGTGAAGCAGAGCCCGGACACCTCGGGGAAGCGCCCGGCGACGGCCGGCATCTGCGAGACCCCGTTCTCCAGCATGGTCTTCAGCTCGGCCCCGTTCAGGGTCAGCGTCGCCACGACGTTGCCGAACGGCAGCACGCCGAGCACCTGGCCGCGGGTGATCGGGTACGGCGGCGGGACGAACGCCGGGCAGAAGTCGCTCGGGTTGTCCGTCGTCGGGCACGTCAGGTCGGCGCGCAGGCCGCCGGAGTTCGTGACGGCGAAGTCCGTGCCGTACTTGACCCGCATGGCGTCGGTGACGAGGTTGCCCACCAGCGACTCGCAGGTGCGGCCCTGGGCGTTGCCGCACGCGTCCGCGCGCGGGATCACGCGCGTCGAGTTGCCGATCACCGTGCCGAGGATCGGGGCCAGCTGGGCGTTCAGGTCGTTGATGCGGGCCTGGATCGCCGCGTCGGGCGTGACGCCGATGTCCCACGGCTTGTGGAAGTCGGCGGTCTTGTAGACGACCTTCTTGGCGTTCGTGTCGACGACGAGCCGCACGCGCGTGAACCGGAGGCCCTTGCTGCGGTTCTCCGTCACGAGTACGCCGTTCGACCTCGTGGAGACGACCTGGAAGTCCGTGTGGTCACCGAGCACGGCGTCCACATTGGACACGTTGTCGGCGAGGTTCACCACGGGGCCGGTCGGGTTGGTCAGCGTCCCGGCCGTGGCGCCGAGGTGGCCGAGCGCCACGATCGCGTTGACACCACGGGCCTTCAGGCGCGCGGCCTCGGCGTTGACCGCCGCCGTGGAGTTGGTCAGCTGGAACGGGGCGATGGCGCCGGGGCTGGTGAGCTCGAGCAGGTCGTCGTTGGAGAACCCGATGACGCCGAGCTTCACACCGCCGAAGATGTCCACGACGGCCGACGGCGCCCACTCGGGTGGCGTCTTTCCGTTCGCGTCCACGATGTTGGCGGACAGGTACTTGAACTGTGCCAACGGGACGAGGGTCTGCCGCAGGTACGTCTGACCCTTGTCGAAGTTGTGGTTGCCCAGTCCGTCGAAGGTGAAGCCCATGGCGTTCATCAGCTCGATGGTCGGTTTGTCACCGAAGAACGCGGAGATCGGCGGCGTGGCACCCACCGAGTCGCCGCCGGCGACGGTGATCGAGCCGTTCGTGGACTCGGCGCGGTAGACGTCGAACCACGTCTTGAGGAACGCCGCGCCGCCGGTGCCGAACTGCGGGTCCGTGCCGCCCGGCACTGTGTCGGCCGCCTCGGACAGCGGCACGAGCTGGCCGTGGTAGTCGCTGATGTTCAACAGCGTCAGCTCTTTCAGCGCGCCGGGCTGTGGCAGCAGCGAGTACAGGATGCGGCCGCGCGCGTTCTGCGGGGCGGGGACGCCGAGCAGCAGCGCCATGGTCGGTGCGAGGTCGATCGCGCGAACGCCGGCCAGCGGGTTCTGCTTGCGGATGCCCGGTCCGGCCGCGACGAACGTCGCGTGCATGTTCACGCTGTGCGCCAGGTCGACGAGGTCCGGCAGGTAACCGTGCTGGCCGAAGAACTGGCTGAACGCGACCACCTGACCGGGTGTCGCCCCGTCGAACTGGTACGGCGGCCGCGTCACGACGACCACGTCACCGGACCGCGACGGGTGCAGCGAGTCGGAGCCGTCGACGTTGCGCAGCTCCTCCTTCTTCATCACCTTCAGCACGACCTGCTTGCCGTTGTGTGTCAACCCGTTGAAGGCGTTGATGATCTGCGTGCGCACGGCCTCGTAGTCCGCCGCGGGCACCACGCCGCCGGGATCTCGGCCTGCCACTGAGATGTAGATCTGCGCTGTGCCACCGGCATAGCAGGCCTTGGCCTTCGTCACGCCGGACGAGCCGACGCGGCAGTTGCCCGACTGCTCGACGCCCTGCAAGCCCGCGTCAAGAAGGACCTTGCCCGCGTTGAGCGCGTACCACTGGGGCGCGAAACCGTGGTCGCTGCCGGCGAACGTGGTCGGGTTGCCGCCCATCAACGCGCGGGCGCGCGCGAGTTTCGCGTCGGCCTCGTGGTAGGCCGAGCGGATGTAGCCCTCGCGGGCCGCGACGCGGTTGTCCTTGACGCCGTCGCCGTTGACGTCGTCGTAGTACGGGTTCGCGACGCCGTCCATGTCGGTCGGAACGGTCAGCCCGAGGAACTGGTGCGAGAACTCGTCGGTCACCGGGTAGCCGACCTGCGCCAGCTGCGTGTCCGGCTGCAGCGTGCCGAGGATGTAGTCGAGCGTCGCGTCGCCGTAGGCCTTCTCCAGATCAAGGCCCTGCTGGACGTAGGTGTCCTCGTCGATGATCCGCGCCTCGAGCGGGGCGAAGTCCGCGGCGACCGCGGTCGGCACGTTCTCCGCGAGGTACTTCTCCAGGCGGTCCTCCCCGGCGCCACCGGCGGGCAACGCGTTGCACGCCGCCGTCGAGCACGTGGCGATCAGGCGCTCGACCGAGGTGAAGTACAGCTTGAACGACGACAGGTCCGGCGCGAGGGTGATCAGCTTGGTGTAGAAGCCCGCCGCCTGGCCCGCCCGCGCGCCGATCAGGCCGTTCGCGCCGCGCAGCTTGATCTCCTTGAAGTCGCCCTGCGTCAACGACACCGCCTGCGCGCCGTCCTTGCCAGCGCTCGCCGGAGTCAGCAGCACCCGGTCGTAGGCCGCCGTGCCGTCGGCGTTCGAGTCGAAGACGTACACGTCGTAGGTGCGGGTCGGGTTCTGGGCGGCGAACGTCGTGTTGATGGTCAGGCTCGTCTGTTGCGGTGGCGCGGCGGGGTCACCGGTGGGAACGTTCGTCCAGCCGCTCGCCGGGGCGAACGCCGCCACCTGGTACGACAGGCCGAACGCGGCGGCACCCGCCTGCTCGTCCGGCACGGTCGGCGCGGTCAGCACGCCACGGGTGGAGAAGAAGTTGGCGAAGTCCACGGTCGGGCCCGCGATCTTCGCGGCCACGCCGCCCACCCAGTCGACCTGCGCGACCTTCTTGCCCGCCCGCTCGGCGCTGGCGGCCAGCGTGTCCGCCTGCAGCACCCCGGCGCCGGAGAACGACGTGCGGTTGTTGAAGTTCGACTCGCCGACGCGGTGGAAGGTGTTGTTCGTCGACCCGTGCTCACCGGGGTAGGTGCCGGTCGCCATGGTGTACCAGCCGACGCCCGTGTTCGGCGGGAACGCCTGGACCATGCCGTTGACACCCTTGGTGCCATCACGCATCAGCTTCGCGTACGTGGGCATCGCGCCCGCCGCCGCGTACTGGTCGACGAGGTCCGGCCGCATCCCGTCGGATGCGAAGAACACCGCCCGCGTGGCCGCTCCGGCCACCGGAGCGGCCGTGGCGGTGACCGGTGGGGACACGACCGCCAGCGGAAGGGCGGCGGCCAGGACGAGGATTCGGGTGCGGCGCATGGCAATCTCCCGGTGCCTGCCCCGACCCGATGGAATCGTAGGTCCGTCCGCCCGTCCTTCCTACGGCCGAATGACCCTAAGAGCTCGCGCAAGTGCGATGAGGGGACCCTTCACGGCGGTCAGCGCTCGCAAAGGTCCCCTCATGGCACTTCAACGGTTCAGGCGTAGACCCGTTCCACGAACTCCGCCAGCTGGTCCTCGGTGAGGTGCTTGGCCAGGTCGGCCTCGGACACCATCCCGACCAGGCGGTGGTTCTCGATCACCGGCAGGCGCCGGATCTGGTGCGACTCCATGGTCTGCAGCACGTGGTTCACGTCGTCGTCGGCGTCGACCCAGTGCACGTGACCGCCCAGCTCACCGGCCTTCGTCCGGGAGCAGTCGAGTCCCTCCGCCACGCAGCGGATGACGATGTCGCGGTCGGTGATGATGCCCTTCAGGCGGTCGTCGTTGCCGCAGATCGGCAGCGAGCCGACGCCCAGGTCGCGCATCATTCGCGCGGCCTCCAGCAGGCTCATGTCCTCGCCGATGCACTGAACACCGGGATGCATGATTTCGCGCGCTTTGGTCACAGCTGGCCTCCTTTCCGCTTGCCGCGTTTCAGCATGCTCCCGGTCAGAGCGCCGCGCCGTCTGATGGACTGAAAGGGCTAAAGCCTCTAGACCGTCTGCTGGGAAATGCTACTCTCAGTGGTGTAGCGGTTACTCAGCTGATATAGGGGGCCAGCTCATGGAGATCAACGAGCTGTTATCAGACATGGTGGCCGATCCGTGGGGCGACGTCACGCCGTCTGTGTACGAGACGGCGCGTGTCGTCGCGAAAGCACCCTGGCTGGCGGGACACGCCGAGCGGATCCGGTACCTCGAACGGGCACAGCACGCCGACGGCACCTGGGGTGGGCCGGGGGAGTACGCGCTGGTCCCGACGTTGAGCGCGGTGGCGGCGTTGCCGCACAACGAGAAGGGACGAAGAGCGCTCGACCGGCTCCTCGGCCTGCCGTTGCCGGACACCGTGGCGGTCGAGCTCATCGTGCCCGCGCTGTGCCGCGAGCTCGGGATCCCGGCGGACACGACGGTGCTCGACCACATCGCGAGCCGGCCGTTGCCCGCGAAGCTGTGGCACACACTGGAGATCTTCGGTGGTGACCGGCCCGAGGTCGTGCCCGTGGACGGTGCCGTGGCGTGTTCACCGGCCGCTACGGCAACCTGGTTGCGACAACCTCGACCAAGTCCGAGCCTCGACTACCTGAACGCCGTGCAGGCGAAGTACGGCGGACCCGTGCCGGTCGGCGTGCCGGTGCCGTTGTTCGAGCGCGCCTGGGTGCTCACCGCGTTGAAGAACGCCGGGATCCCGGCGCCCGCGCTCGATCTGCTCATCACCGACGAGGGGGCCTGCGCCGGACCGGGGCTGCCGCCGGACGCCGACGACACGGCCACCGCGCTGTTCGCGCTCGACCGGACCGACACCGCGGTGCTCGACCGGTACCGCACGGGCCGGCACTTCGGTTGCTTCCCGGACGAACGCACGCCGTCGACGAGCACCAACGCGCACGTGCTGCAGGCGTTGAAACACGATCCGCTGCTCGAGGAGTGGATCAGGGACACGCAGAGCCCGGAGGGCTTCTGGGTCGACAAGTGGCACGCTTCGCCTTACTACGCAACGGTTTGCTGCGTCACGGCGCTGCACGGTGACGACCGTGCCGCGGACTGGGTCGAACGCACGCAGCGGCCCGACGGCTCGTGGGGCCGCTGGGAGGGCACGTACGAGGAGACCGCGTACGCGATCCAGATCCTGGTGCGCTCCAACAGGTTCAGCCCCGCCATCGCGCTCGGCTGCCGGTTCCTCACCGAGTGGGGCGACCGCGAGCATCCGCCGCTGTGGCACGACAAGGATCTCTACACACCGACCCGGATCGTGCACGCGGAAGGCATGGCCGCGCTGCACGAATCCTGTTGCGGGGTGGCGGGATGAACCGTCAGGAGCTGCGGCTCGCCCTCCGGATGATCCCGTTCCTCGACGAGCAGGACGGGAACACCGACGGCGTGCTGCGGCTCCGCGACGACCGGTGGCTCGTGTGGCACCCGGACGTGATCTCGTGGCTGTGGCGTCGCGACCGCGAGCTCGGTCATCCCAAGAGCCGCACGCTGAGTCCGTTGCTGGGCAACGGATCCCTGCTCTGGATGGACGGACCATCGCACGCCGCGTACCGCAGGATCATCGTGCCCGCGCTGCGCGGCCGGCTGCACGAGGCCACGATTCGCGAGCTCGTCGACCGCACCGTCGCCGAGCTGAGACCCGGCGATCGCGTCGGCCTCGCCGCGTGGACCCGCAAGCTGACCCTGCGGGTCGTCGGGCGCATCCTGCTCGGCACCGACGACGAGGTGCTGCTGACCGCGTTCACCAACTGGCTCGACCGCAGACTGGGCAACCGGATGCGCACGCTCGCACACCGGTTCCTCGGCGGGGGAGCGCCACGGTTCGACGACGAGCTCGACCGGATGTTGTTGCAGCGGGCCAGAACCGCCGAACCACCCGCGCTCGCCGCCCTGCTGCCCGAAGAAGGTCTGCGCGACCAGCTCGTGTCGCTGCTCTTCGCCGGACACGAGACCACCGCGAGCGCCACGGCGTGGACCGTCTACTGGCTCGACCGCAATCCCGAGCTGGTCGAGCAGATCCAGGCCGGCGAGGAGGAACTTCTCACCGCCACGATCATGGAGTCGCTGCGGCTCTGCCCGCCCGCGACGCTCGCGGGCAACCGCGTCACCTCAGACGGCGTCGTGCTCTCGCCGAGCATCTACCTCGCGCACCGCCGCCCGGAGTTCGACGATCCGAAGTCGTTCAATCCCAAGAGGTTCCTTAAAGGGAAGCCGCCGAACAACCGGTTCTTCCCGTTCGGCGGGGGAGTGCGGCACTGCCCCGGCATGGACCTCGCCCTGCTGGAGATCCGGCTCATCGTCACCGCGCTGCTGGCCCGAAGACGTGTCGTCTGCGTGCCGCCGCCCCGCAGCTGTGAGCCGCAACTGAGAGGAGCAGCGATGGCCCCGCCGCCGGGACTCTCGATGGTGACCACATGCCGCCCCTGATCAGAGTGCACCGGCTGGAGCACCCGTTCGGCCTGCACTACATCGTGTGCGCGACGTGGGGCGCGTGCTACGGGCTCCGGTTCGACCTGATCGTCGTGCTGGCGATCGTCGCGAACTTCATCGTGATCGTCTCCGGCAACCCGCTCAACGCACTGGCCGACGTCCGCAACGACCGTGCCACGCACGACAAGCGCCACATCGCCGACGCCGTCCGGGAGATCGGCACGTACCGGCTGGGCGTGCTCGTCGCGCTGGAAATGATCATCGCGCTGGCCATCGCGACCGTCGTGAGCTGGAAGGCCGCGACCGGAATCGCCCTGATCATCCTGGTGTACCTGGCGTACAACGTCGAACCCCTGCGCCTCAAACGCCGCGGCTACCTCGGTCCCGTGTCGATGAGCATCACGAACTGGCTGTTGCCCTCCGTGATCGCCTACGGCGCCGCCGGGGGACAACCGGACCCCGCCGTGTGGCTGGTGTTCGCCGGTGCGTGCATCCTCGCGTCGGCCCGCGCGGTGTGGTGGGCCGTTCCGGACCGCACGGCCGACGCGCGGGTCGGCGCGCTGACACCGGTGGTGCTGCACGGCAGGCGGCACGCGCTGATGGTCACGGCCCGCATCACCGTCGCGGGCCTGCTGCTGCTCGGCGGCGGCCTGTGGTTGCGATACGGCGGCGCGTGGGCGGTGGCCGGCGTCGTCGCCAGCGCGACTTTCCTGCTCGCGACGGAACTCCCGACAACAAGCCTGATGCGCCGCTACGGCATGACGCTGGTCATCTGCTCGACCGTGGTCGTCGCGTCGATTCCCATGCTGGCCTAGTGGCGTGGCACGCAACGTTGCCGTGGGAATTCGCGGTCAGGTGGACGCATCGGGGTGCCGGCCCCGCGTCCTCATCCTGGTTGGCTGTGGGCGTGGGGCCGGTGCCGCGAGGTGTCCCGCTGAGCGTGAATTCACCGCCAACGTTGCGTGTCACGCCACTAGAACTTGCGGCCGACCCCGCCGAAGCCCTCGAAGTTCTCCGGGTTGCGGTCCTGGTCCTCGGAGAGGTCCGGGTGCCACATCGGGATCGGCACGACACCGGGCGTCAGCACGTCCAGGCCGGCGAAGAACACCTCGACCTGCTTGCGGAAGCGGAAGGTGAACTGCGGCACGGATTCCGGGTACATCGCCGTGTACAACGTCGGCGCGGACAGCAGGAACGGGTCCTGGCACGAGTGCGAGATCGCGAGGTAGCTCTCGGGCACGAACGCGTCGAGGTACCTCGAGATCACCCCGGCCGGGTCCGCGGAGTCCGGGACGAAGTGCAGCACGTCGATCAGCAGCAGCGCGACCGGCTGCGACAGGTCGAGGACCGTCGTGGAGGCGAGCACGTTCTCCACGTCGCAGAGGTCGGCGCACAGAACCTCGGCCCGCGGATTGTCCGCAACGACCTCGCGGCCCTCCATCACCACCGCGGGATCGATCTCCACGTACGCGACGTTCGCCTCCGGCGCGATCTCGTGCACGTAGCCCGCGGTCGGCAGGCCCGAACCGAGGTCCAGGAACTGCCGCACACCGGCCTGGGTGAGCTTGGTGACCACCCGGCGCAGGAACGACCGGTGTGTCCGCACCAGGTAAGGCAGATTGGGTGCGACGGCGACGAAGTGGTCGGCGAGTGCCTGGTCCGCCTCGGTGTTGTGCGAACCACCGAGCCAGTAATCACGCACTCGGGCGGTGTTCGGTCGCTCCGGACCGTTCACGCCGGGAGCCCAGATGGGAGTGGCCACGGTGGAGTAAGTACACCAGTGGCCGGGCGACCTCGACGGCGCACAGGCAAGTACACACGATCGGGTGACACTTCACTCGATCGTTTGGGCCGCCAAGAATTTCACCACGTCATCCAATCGGCCCCTCCGAGCGAACACCCGGCGTTGCCGCGCGGCACCGGAACCGTGCAGCAGCAACCGGTCCACGCCGTCGCTGACCAGCTCGTAGTCGCCGGCGAGCTCCAGCGCCGGCCGGATCGCGCGCACCAGTGACGCCACAACTGTGGGTGCCGGAGTCGGCGCACCGGTCATCGGGTCCAGGCCGAAACCCTCCAGACCGTCGCGCGCGGCCCGCCACATCGCGACCCGCAACAGGTGCTGCGGCACCGGTATCGCGTCGACCGGTGAGGTCAGCGCGGTGGAAGCGATCCCCCGGACCAGCGCGGCGATCAGCACGGCCTCCTCGACCGTCGCCGCCACGTCGCACACCCGCAGCTCCAGCGTCGGGTGCCGCGCGGACAACCTGGCGTCCCAGTACAACATCCCGCGGTCCATGGCCGCGCCGCTCGCGACGATCTCGTCGCGCGCCGCGAAGTACTCGGCGGCGGACTCGAACAGCGGCGGCGGGCCGGCCGAGGGCCAGCGGCTCCACACCATGTACCGCCAGCTCGCATAGCCGGTGTCGCCATCGGTCCAGTAAGGCGAGTTCGCCGTCAACGCCAGCAACGCCGGCAGCCACGGGCGCATGTGGTTGCTGACCACGACCTTCGACTCGTCGTCCGGCAGCCCGACGTGCACATGGCAGCCGCAGATGGCCATGTCGTTGGTGAGGGCGCCCATCTCCTGCGACATCCGGTGATAACGCGCGGAGCTCGTCAACGGCGTCGGCGTCGTCATGCCGAGCACCGGTGTGCCCGCCGCGACGAGCGCGGCGCCATACCGGGCCGCCCGCTCGGACAGCGTCCGGCGCGCGGCCGTCAGCTCGTCGTGCAGCTCGGTCATCCCCATGCACACGCCGCTCACCGACTCGACCTGGAACTGCGCGATCTCCGGCTGCAGGCACTGGTCGGCGTCCTCCAGCACGTCCGCCGCGCGGTTCACCAGGTGCCCGGTCGCCGAGTCGACCAGGACGAACTCCTCCTCGACGCCAACGGAGAGCACGCCGTCGACGCTCGTCCGCTGGGCCGGGACGGATTGGGTTGGGCTGCTGACCTTCACGCGAGCCTCCTGTGCGCTGAGTAGCCAGCTCGATGCTATGAGTGAGCAGCAGGAGCGGACAGGAGGCGATTGGGTTGAACTTGTTAACTCACCGCGCGCTGCGCCACTCCTCGCAGGACATCGCGTCGTTCCGTACCCGGACGGCCCATCACCCAGCTCGAGCCGGCGAGGGACTTCGCGTGCTCCTTCACCGGAGCGAGTAGACGGGACAGCTCGTGGTACGACCCGACCGAGCCTGCCGCACAGATCAGCGTAGCCAGCGAAACCGTCACCGCCATCCCCTCTGCCGTGTATGGCTTGTCGAGCAACCGGGCCGACAGCGGCACCGTTTCGTCAAGCCCCGCAACGATGAGGAAGTCGTCGCCGCCCACGTGACCCACCTGCACGCCGGGGAACCGCGCCGCGACGTCCGACAGGTCTCGCCCGATGGCGCGGATCAGGTCGTCACCCGCCGCGAACCCGACGGTGTCGTTGACCTTCTTGAAGCCGTCCACGTCGAGCCACGACACGGCGAAGATCTCCTGCCGGGCGATCCGCCCCTCCACCTCACCCGCCAGCGACTCGCTGCCGGGCAACCGGGTGAGGGGACTCAACGCGGCGGCCTGCTCGACCTTCAGCTCCGCCACACCGCGAACGACGTCCGCGACACGCACGATGCCCATGCACCGGTCCGCGTTGTCCACCACGATGAGGTCGTCCGTCGTGCGCTCGCGGTTGGCGTGCGCGACGACGTCCAGCAGCTCCAGCGCGCTCGCGTCGGGCCCGATCAGGTGCGGCTTGTCCGCGAGCCGTGCGGCCTCCCGTTTGGCGTGCAACGCGTGCCCGTACGGCCCGGTGACGGCGAGCAGGAACCGGTTGCGGTCCACCGACCAGCGCGGCCGGCCCTCCTCGTCCACCAGCACCACGCCGGTGATCCCCGGCTGCGACGCGAGCACCTCGCGCACCTCGTCGGACGTCGCATGCTCGGGCAGCGTCGTGGCGGGGTGCAGGAAGTCAGTGATGCGTGGTCCCCGGTTACGCCGGATCTCGCCGGTGTTCGTCACCGCCTCCGGCGCGATCCGCGCGTTGATCGCGGGCCGGCGCGACGCGGGCGCGAGCATGTTGCCCTGCGCCAGCCCGACCCCGAGCCGGCGCAGGCTGCTGAGCTGCGTCTCGGTCTCCACACCCTCGGCCACCACGAGGCCGCCGGTGTGCTCCCCGAGGTGCACCAGCGAGCGCACCAGGGCACAGCGCGCCGGATCGTCGGCGAGCGTGGTGACGACGTCCCGATCGAGCTTCACGAAGTCCGGGTGAGACTCCGCCAGCAGCGACAACGGCACGTCACCCTCGCCGATCTCGTCGAGCGCGATGCGGAACCCGTTGTTGCGCAACGTTTGCAGGCCCTGCAACAGCCTCCGCCTGCCGACCCGCGTGTACGGGGCGTTGACCTCGATGACCACCGACGACGGGTCGCGCCGGGTGTCGCGCAGCGCCCCGTAGAGCGGGCCCATCAGTTCGGGCTTGTCCGCGATCGTCAGCGCCAGCAGGTTGAGGTGCAGCGGGAGGAGGATGTCGAAGTCCGCGGCCTGGCGCAGTGCGCGGCAGGCGAGTCCTACGTCGGTGTTCGCCAGAAATCCCGCCCGGTGGGCGGTTCGCAGTAGATCCTGCACGCTGCCGTCGTGCGGGCGGGCCAGTGCCTCGACCGCGACGACGCCCCCGGTGTTGAGGTTGAACAGCGGCTGGAAGGCGAAGCGAACGTCATCCAGCAATGCGGGCACGGTCTCAGATGGTGCCGTCCCGAACGAGTTTTGTTTAGGGCGTTCACCAGGTGTTCATGAGTTTGGCGCGCAGCCGCCACGGGGCGGCGCGGAACAGTTCGTACATCGCCGTCGTGGTGCCTTTGACGTCGTCCCGGCCGCTCAGGTAGGCCAGCTGCAGGTCCGGCGGCAGACGGAAGAAAAGCTCGAAGAACTCCCGGGTCTCGGCGGCGTCCATTCTCAGCAACGCCTCCAGACCTTTTCGCCTGAGCTGGTGCACCAGTTTGGCGGAGGGCGGCCACAGCAGGTGTTGCGCGGCCATCCGCGCCGCGCGCGGGCTCGCGGGCAGGGCGTCGGCGAACGCGGCCGCAACGCGCGGGGCGAGGCTGAGCGCCGTCGCGACGCTGTAGCCCGTCGCCGGGTGCACGAACCCCGCCCGCGAGCCGAACGAGAGTCGTCGGCTTCTGGGGACGTCGAGGGGAAAGCGAACCCGCTCTTCCAGGGTGCTCTCCGGCGTGACCCGCTGGTGCAGTCGTTTGCGGAGCTCGCTCAGCGGCATCCCCGGCCGGCGCGCGAGGGACGTCTCCTCCTTCAGTACCCGGCCGTTGCCCAGCGGAACGGTGTAGAGGAACGTGTCGCCATTGCGCCAGTCCATCAGTGTCGTTTCGGTCTCGTCCGACGTGATGACGGTGCCGACCGCGGTCTGTTCGGCGTTGCTCGGGGAGGTGCGGGTGCCGCGGGCGTCAACGAAAAGGGCGGTGGCGAGCCGGCGGCCGTCGGTCAGCTGGACGGTCGTGCCGTGTGGACCGTCCACGTGCTCGGCGACCTTTCCCCTGTATCGGGTGATGGTGTCGGGAAGCTTCCGCAGGGACGTGTTGTCCAGGACGACGTAGGTGCGGTCGATCCGGTGTTCCTCGATGGCGATGGCTCGGACGGTCGTGCTGCGGGACGTCGTCGGTGTGTCTTCGGGGAGCTCGTCCTCCCACGCCGCGTACGTCGCGGTCCACACCTGGTCCGGGTTCGGGTCGACCACAGCCGTGGTGAGCCCTCTGGTCACGCACGCCCGCGCGAGGGCGCGACCCGCCGGGCCACTTCCCGCGATCAGCACATCGGTCACGGCATCCATGATTGTCTTGCTCCCGTGGTCAAGACATATCGGTACGGACTGCTTCGCCGGGTGGGCAACGCCGTCATCGGCCGGGCGGTGTCGTGGGGGATCGCGCCGTCCATCTACGTGCTGTTGACCGTGCCCGGTCGCAGGAGCGGGCTGCCGCGGACGACTCCGATCCGGGTGCTGCGGTTCGCGGGCGAGGAGTGGCTCGTCGCTCCTTATGGGGTCCGGGACTGGGTGCGCAACGTCCGGGCCGCTGGCGCTGTGACGCTGCGGAACGGCCGGCATGTGCGAAACGCGCAGGTCGTGGAGGTGTCCGCTCTCGAGGCGGGGCCGGTGTTGCGCGCGTACGTCGCCGCCGAACCGGTCACGCGGCCCTTCTTCGAAGCTCGTCATGGTGATCCGGACCACTTGTTCGCCGCCGAAGCCGCGTTTCACCCCGTGTTTCGACTGGAAAAGCCCAGGTAGACGTGTTTCCGACCCCCCGATTTGGAGCTGGAAACACCCTCGTGTAAGTTTCTCTCTGCCAGCGCGGAACGGGCCGAAACAAATCGGAACGGAGTGCGGCAACACAAAGCCTCGGAAGTAAGTCTCCTAAGGGAGATGAGCTGCGGTGAGCGCGTGTTCTTTGAGAACTCAACAGCGTGCCGAAACACAGCCAGTAATATGAAACCCCTCGTCAGGGGTTTCCTTTGAGTAATGATTGCTAGAACCAGACCTATTCCGTCTGGTGTGATCAAACTAAGTCCTTATTGGAGAGTTTGATCCTGGCTCAGGACGAACGCTGGCGGCGTGCTTAACACATGCAAGTCGAGCGGTAAGGCCCTTCGGGGTACACGAGCGGCGAACGGGTGAGTAACACGTGGGTAACCTGCCCTGTACTCTGGGATAAGCCCGGGAAACTGGGTCTAATACCGGATACGACCTTCTATCGCATGATGGAGGGTGGAAAGTTCCGGCGGTATGGGATGGACCCGCGGCCTATCAGCTTGTTGGTGGGGTAATGGCCTACCAAGGCGACGACGGGTAGCCGGCCTGAGAGGGTGACCGGCCACACTGGGACTGAG
>NZ_BSTQ01000001.1:766849-1197153 GCF_030269605.1 Lentzea sp. NBRC 105346 | reverse complement strand
GTCCATAACACAAATCTACCGCAAGATCACAATTAAACGGCCAACCTTGCAATGGAGACCACTATCGAGTGAAAAATAAAACTACGGAACTCCAGCCACCTCATCCCAGCCACGCCCGCAACCGCACCGAACGACGCAAGTCTGGAACGGATCGGGACCCACCACAAAAGCCAACCACCGTATCGGTACGTTGGCATTTTCGCGCACGACCGGCGCCCTAGCGCCGGGCGTGCGCGAAAATGCCAACGTGTCGCGGCGCAGCCGCGTCAAAACCCAGGCGGACAACCAACCACCCCACGACACTCCATCAAGAAGTGAGCCAGGTACCCGTCGTGCGGCAGCAGAGGATCCGCCCACCACTCCCCACGATCCCCACAGACGACAGCCCGAATCGACGGCTCATCCAAAGCCTCAGCCAACAGATCCCCAGGCACATCCGCAGGCAACAACACCGCAAGCGAGTCCCGCAGCGGAGCAATCCCCGAAGCCGGCTCCCAGGGCACCACCCACACGCAGGGGAACGGCAGCTCCGGCCCAGGCCGAGCAGCAAGCGCAACGGCAGGCCGCAACACAGCCTGCCCATCTCCAAGCTCGACCAACGGCTCATCCCCAACCAGCCGAGCATCCCCCAAGAGTCCTCGGAGAGCCTTGGCGGCGTCCGAGCTGTGTACCGGCAAGGCGGAATTGGGGACAGCAGCCAGCCGCGAAGCCAACGACGAAGCCAACGACTCAGGAGCCCCAGAACAGAAGACAGTGGACACGTTGTTACACCGCACCCCACCGTCCCCAGCAATCTGCTCCAGGACCCAAGAGACGTCCGACCCGAGCACGAGAGCCTTTGCCCGCCCAGGCCCCCGAACGGCAACGCGCGACGAACCGACATAGGGAGCCACAGCCGAAGCAGACCCATAGACGAGCCCCAAGTCGGCCTCGGCCAACAAG
Organism: Lentzea sp. NBRC 105346; assembly: GCF_030269605.1. Taxonomy (GTDB): domain Bacteria; phylum Actinomycetota; class Actinomycetes; order Mycobacteriales; family Pseudonocardiaceae; genus Lentzea. The sequence continues at coordinate 1,196,211 of NZ_BSTQ01000001.1, read as the reverse complement.
GTAGCGCCAGATGCATGCGGCCCAGGCAACACAGCGAGCTGCGTCCGAGGAAGCCCAGCCTCGAACAACGCCCAGGCGAGCCGCCGCGGCGTGAACGGATCACGCCCACCGGGCCGCACCAGCAGCGCGTACCCGAGGAAGAGAGCCTGAAGCCACTCGATGTGCACCATCGGATGGTTGGAGGGCGCGACCACGCCCAAAGTACGCCCCCGGCGCACCCACCGCGAGGAGGGCGAACCCCAGGGCCGAGCAGCGTCGACCATCTCCTCCATGCGAGGCAACACGGACGCGAAGGTGGGCAAAGCCGAGTCCACCACCGAAAGCGGAAGCCCGGTGGCCGCGGCAACGTTGCGCACATAGGCGTCCGGAGTCTCGCCGCACAAGGTGGCGGAAGCGAAGAGCTTCCCGGCGTCCGCCAGGACGGAAGCAGACACCGCTCCGGCCGACAGCGAGCGCAACGTTAGTGACACCAGCAGCGGCGGCGCCTGGCTCACCGACGCCAGCGCGGAGCCGTCGACTGCGGTCAACGTCGAGACATCGCGGGACATGCGGTCGCCGGACGGCCGGATCAGGGCAATCTCTTCCACTCAAGAATGGTCCCGTCGCCGCACTAAGGAGCCCAGTGGCCGAACGGGCACTACACCACCACGAAGACGTAGACCTACGGTCGGAACCATGACGGACACGTGCCTGGTGGTGAGGTCGGCCGAGATGTACGAGGGTAAGCAGCTTACCCAGATCTTCGCCGGGATCGCGACCGGAACCGTTGGCTCGCAACGGATCTGCATGCACAAGGTGACCATCCCCGCCGGTGTGCGCGGCGAGGTGCACGTGCACGAGAACCACGAGACAGCACTGTATGTCGTCAATGGACGGTCGTTGACGCTCTACGGCGATCGGTTGCAGCACGAGGCGATCGCGGTCACGGGCGACTTCCTATACATCCCAGCCGGCATGCCGCACTGCTCGATCAACCTCAGTGACACCGAGCCCTGTGACGGGATTCTCGCGCGCACCGACCCGAACGAGCAGGAGAGCGTGGTGCTGCGCCCGGACCTGGAGCGGTTCCTGCCATGGACCTGACCGCGTATCTCGACCGCATCGGCTACGACAAACCTGTTGAGCCCGCCGAGAACGTCCTGCACGACCTGCACCTCGCGCACCTTTTGCGGATCCCGTTCTCCACGATCGACGCGCTGTTCTACCCGGTCAAGCCGCTCAGCCTCGAGACCGTGGAGGAACGGCTGATCCGGCAGCGGGGCGGCGGGTACTGCCTGGAGCATCACCTGCTGTTCGCGGAGGTGTTGCGGGAGATCGGGTTCGAGGTCACCACGCTGCTCGCCAAGGTGCACAACGGCGGCCCGGCCGCGCGGCCGACCGGGATTCCGCGGCCGCACATGATCCTCGCGGTTCGGCTCGACGGGCGGAACTGGTTGGTGGACGTGACGTTCGGCGGCGGAATCCTGTGGCCGGTGCCGATCGAGCTGGGCCGGGAGTTCGACCAGCACGGGTGGAAGTACCGGTTCGTGCTGAAGAACGGCGAGTACTACCTGCAGACCTGGCGGGTCGGCGACTGGATCGACATGTACAGCTTCACCTTGGAGCCCAAGGCGTTCACCGATCTGCTGATGCTCAACCACTTCGCCCGCACGCACCCCGACTCGGGGCTGCTCAGCATGTTCTGGGCACACCGTGGCGACCTCGACGCCCGGTGGACGTTCTGGGCGCACTGGATGCACGGGCCGGTGCGCACGGTCCTCATCGAGTACCGGCTTGACGGGACCATGGGCGAGCACGAGATCGACCCCACCGACAGCGCGGATGTGCTGCGCGAGCGGTTCGGGATGCACCTGCCCGACGGGGCGCGGCTGCCCGAGAAGGCGCCGGACAAGCTGGCCATGGCGCGCGCCGCGCTCGACGGGTACGGGGGTTGACGTGGAGTTCGCCGAGCGCGTGCACAGCATGACCGAGTCCGAGATCCGCAAGGGGATCACGGACGCGGCCAACCCGGACTTCATCTCGCTCGCGGGTGGTGTTCCGGACGCCAGGCTGTTCCCGGCCGCGGAGTTCCGGGCGGCCTACGACAAGGTGCTGCGCGACGCGCCGGGTACGTTTCTGCAGTACGGGCCGACCGAGGGGTACGGCAGGCTCAGGGAGATCATCGCCGAGCGCGAGCAGACCGACGTGGCAGGAATCCTGCTCACGAGCGGCGCCCAGCAGGGGCTGGACCTGCTGGGCCGGCTCTTCGTCGACCAGGGCAGCCGCGTGCTCGTCGAGGACCCCAGCTACCTGGGCGCGCTGGAGACGTTCCGGCAGTACGGCGCGGAGTTCGTCGCGGTGCCGTCCGATGACGAGGGCATTCGGGTCGACGCGCTCGAAAAAGCCCGGTTCCTTTACACGATGCCGAACTTCGCCAACCCCAGCGGCCGCACCATGAGCGAACGGCGGCGGCGCGAGCTGGTCGAGGCGGCACGGGAGCGGGAGCTGGTGATCGTCGAGGATGACGCGTACGGCGACCTGCGTTACGAAGGCGAACCGGTGCCGAATCTGTCCATATTGGATCCAAGGGTGATCCGGATCGGGTCGTTCTCGAAGGTCCTGGCACCAGGGTTGCGGGTCGGCTGGATCCGTGCCGAGCCGCAGGTGATCCGCAAGCTCGTGCACCTCAAGGAGCGGTCGGACCTGTGCGGCGCGTTCGGGGCGCAGATGGCCGTCGCCGAGGTGAGCGCGATCCTGCCCACGCACGTCAAGACGCTCATCGAGACGTACCGGCCACGCCGGGACGCGATGATCGACGCGCTGACCGAGTTCTGCCCGCAGGTCCGTTGGCGCAAGCCCGAAGGCGGGTTCTTCGTGTGGTGCGAGCTGCCCGTGGACGCGCGGAACCTCGATGTGAAGGACGTGGCGTTCGTGCGGGGCGGGAAATTCCACGCGACCAGGCCGCGGCACAACACCATGCGGCTGAGCTTCGCGGGCGTCGAGCCGGACCGGATTCGGGAAGCCGTCAGGAGAATCGGGGAAGCCCTGTCATGACCGTGCACGAGATCACGGCACAGGCCGCCGCCGCCCAGCGGGCGTGGGCGGTCACGCCGTTCACGGAACGGGCGGCGGTGCTGCGCCGTGCAGGCGATCTGTTCGTCGAACGGGCGGACGTGCTCGCCGATGCGTTGATCCGCGAAGCCGTGTCGACACCGGCGAAGGCGCACTTCGAGGTCGGGCTCGCCGCGCAGGACTGTCACGAGGCCGCGGTCCTCCCGTCGCACGCCGCCGGTGAGGTTCTCGCAGGTGAAGAGGATCGGCTGAGCTTCTACGAACGCGTGCCGGTCGGTGTCGTCGGCGTGATCGCGCCCTACAACGCGCCGATCGAGCTGGCCGTGCGGTCGGTCGCGCCGGCGTTGGCGCTGGGCAACGCGGTGGTGCTGAAACCCGATCCGCGCACGTCCACGGCAGGTGGCGACATCATCGCCGCGATCTTCGCCGAGGCGGGGCTGCCCGGCGGTGTGCTGCACGTGCTGAAAGGCGGCGCGACCAAGGGGGCCGAGCTCGTCGCGGACCCGCGCGTCTCGGTCATCTGCTTCACCGGGTCCACCTCGTCCGGGCGGCAGGTGGCCGAGCTGGCCGCGCGGCACCTCAAGCGCGTGCACCTGGAGCTGGGCGGGAACTCGGCGTTGATCGTGCTCGACGACGCGGACCTCGAGAAGGCGGTGGAGGCCGGGGCGTTCGGCTCGTTCTTCCACCAAGGCCAGGTCTGCATGGCCGTCGGGCGCCATCTGGTGCACAAGTCGTTGTACGACAGGTACATCACGATGCTCGGCGCGGTCGCGGACCGCACGCCGGCGGGCCCGATCATCGACGAACGGCAGCTGGCACGGATCCACGAGATCGTCACGACCAGCGTGCACGCGGGCGCGCGGCTGATCGCGGGCGGCGGGCACACCGGGCTGCACTACCGGCCGACCGTCCTGGCCGACGTGCCGCCGCACGCGCCGGCGTTCACCCAGGAGATCTTCGGCCCGGTCGCGCCCGTGACGCCCTTCGGGGACGACGACGAGGCCGTGAAACTGGCGTGCGACACCGACTACGGGCTGTCGCTGGGCGTGCTGACCCGGGACGTGATGCGCGGGCTCGCGCTGGCCAAGCGGATCCCCGCGGGCATGGTGCACATCAACGACCAGACCATCGACGCCGCCGCGCACGTGCCGTTCGGCGGCGTCAAATCGTCGGGCGCCGGGTCGCGTGTCGGGGGTTCGGCGAACCTCGACGCCTTCACCGAGACCCGCTGGGTGACCGTGCGAGGTGGGCAGTGAACGACGATCTGGTACAAGAGCTGATGGAGTGGCACTTCGGCGAGAACGGAAGCCGCTTCTGGCGGGAGACGGTGCTGCCCTTCGACCCGCGCAAGGACGTTCGCACGGTCGAGGACCTGCGGCTCTTCCCGGACCTGTCCGAACACTGGCGGACCACGCCGGTGCGCGACCTGGTACCCGCCGGCGCCTCCGGTTACGTCCGCGTCTTCGAGAGCGGCGGCACGACCGGCTCGCCCAAGCGGATCGTCGAGTCGAGCTTCTGCCGCGAGACCTACCCGTGGCTGAGTTCGCTGCTCAACGTGCACGGCACGCCGCGCTCGGGCGACTGGCTGCTGCTCGGCCCGACCGGCCCGCACATCGTCGGCTACTCGATCGGCGGGCTGGCGCACCACCGTGGCAGCCTGTGCCACTTCGTCGACCTCGACGCCCGCTGGGTGAAGACGTGCATCCGGGCGGGCGACTTCGTGACCGTTGGCAAGTACGTCGAGCACGTACTGGACCAGGCGGTCGATGTTCTGTCCACACAGGATATTCGGGTACTGGTGTCGACGCCGCCGATCCTCGAGGCGATCTGCAAACGGCCCGCGGCCCGTGACCTGGTGCAGGAGAAGGTTCGCGCGATCATCTGGGCGGGGACCAGCACTTCGCGCGAGTCGCTGCGGTTGTTGGAGGAGGAGATCTTCCCGGACGCGGCGCTGATCGGTATGTACGGCAACACGATGGGCGGTGTGTCCCTGCAACGCCCGCGCGTGCCCGAGGACACCGAGCCCTGTGTCTTCCAGACGTTCCAGCCGAACTGCATCGTCGAGTTGCTGTCACCTGACGGTGATCTTGTGGAGTACGGGCAGCGGGGCCGCGTGCGGTCGACCGTGCTGTGCCGTGACTACTTCATGCCGAACGTGATGGAACGTGACACCGCTCTGCGCATCGCTCCTGTTGCCGATTTCCCTTGGGACGGAGTGGCGGACGTGCGGCCACCGGAGGACGGGCCGGTCGTAGTCGAAGGGGTCTACTGATGCGGATCACGGCACCGGTCCCCGGCGCGCGGGTCGAGGTCGACGACCTGTTCGACGAGGCGCTCTACACCCACGGCGACCCGCACCTCGCGTGGCAGACGCTGCGGGCGGAGCAGCCGGTGTTCTGGAGCAAGCCGGGCTTCTGGGTGGCGACGCGGCACGCGGACGTGCGGCGCGTGTTGTCCGAGCACGAGACGTTCACCTCCGAACGCGGCACGGTGCTGCTGATGCTCGGCGTCGACGACGCGGCGGGCGGCAAGATGCTGACCGTCACGGATCCGCCGCGCCACGGGCAGATCCGGCTGCCGATGGGCAAGACCCTGTCGCCGCAGATGGCGGTCACGCAGACGCCGGCGATGCGTGCCCTGGTGCAGGAGATCGTGTCTCCGGCGTGGGACCGCGGCGAATGGGACGTCGCCGCGGCGTTCGCGCGGCTGCCGGTCGCGGCGGTGCTGATCCTGATGGATCTGCCGCTCGAGGACGTCGACCCGCTGCTGCACTGGACCTATGCCTCGATCGCACCGAACGATCCGTACTTCGCGCACGGCTCCAAAGTGGACACGCTTCGTCGCGCGCACTTCGAGATCATGGACTACTTCGCCGGCAAGATCCGGCAACGGCGCAGGCAGCCCGGCGACGACTTCATCAGCCACCTGCTGGCCGCCACTGTCGACGGCAAGCCCATGCCCGACGACCAGATCATCTTCAACTGCTACAACCTGCTGGTCGGCGCGGTGATCACGACGCCGCAGGCCGTCACGGCGCTCATGATCGCCCTGGCCGAGCGCGGCCGTGCGATTCCACCGGACATCAACGTCGCCACGGCCGTCGAGGAGGCGCTGCGCTGGTCGTCGCCCTCGGTGCAGTTCCTGCGCTACGCCACGCGGGACGTCGCGGTGGGCGACACGCTGATCCGGGCCGGTGAGCCCATCTCGGCGTGCATCGCGTCGGCGAACCGGGACGAGACGGTCTTCGAGCGGCCGTTCGACCTGAACCTGAACCGCACGCCGAACCGGCACCTGGCGTTCGGCATCGGCACGCACCGGTGTGCCGGCCACGCCCTGGGCCGGGTGATGCTGCGGATGGCGTTCGAGGAGTTCCTGCTGAAGCTCGACTCGTTCGAGCTCGCGGGCCCGCCCGTGCACCTGGTGTCCAACGGCGCCGCCGCGATCGTCAGCGCGCCGTTCCGCATTCACGCGCACACCCACGTGCTCGCGCCCTGAGGTGGGACACTGGCGCCGTGACGTCGGTGTACAAGACCGCTGACAGTCGGCTCGCGGTCCGCGAGTGGTGCACGGATACCTTGGTACGGGCGGGTTTTCCGGTCACGACCGTGGACACGAGTGCCGGTGAGGTCGCGCTCGTGTCGGCCGGAACCGAAGAGCCGCGCGTCGTCGTGGTGCCCGGTACAGCCTTCAACGCCGCAGTGGGCCTGCCGTGGCTGCGGGCGCTGTCGGAGCGCTGGGCGACCACGGTGCTGGATCTGCCCGGTCAGGCCGGGCTGAGCGACCCGCGCCGGCCGCGGCGGGACCGGCTGGCCTGGTACGGCCGGGTCGTGAACGAGGTACTGGCGGCCGCGGATCTGGATCAGGTCGTCCTGGTGGGCAACTCGCTGGGAGCGGCCGTGGCGCTGGCGGCCGACTCGTCCCGGATCGCCGCACGGGCGCTCGTCTCGCCCGCGGGTTTCATCCGGCTCACGGTGGATCCGGCACTGGTGCTGGCTTCGACCCGGTGGCTGCTGCGTCCCACCGACGAGAACACGCGTCGCATGCTCCGGTTGTTCGTCGCGCCCGGCGAGGAACCGCCGCAGATCGAGGTCGAGTGGATGACCTTGATGGCCACGAGTTGCCGCACCACGCTGGCCCCGCCGCCGCTGCCGCCCGACCTGCTGGCCCGTCGCGCCGAGCGGCCCATGGTGGTCGGGACGGGGGAGTACGACCGGTTTCTCCCGCCCCGGCGACTGGCACCGGCGGTGCGGCGGACCACGGGCCTGGATCTGCGAGTCCTGCCCGGCATGGGCCACCTGACGACCGAGGAACACCTCGACGACGTGGTCTCCCTGGTCGCCGAGGTGGCCGGCTGAGTGCTATGGGGGGAGCTTTCCCAGCGGTCTGCGCTTGGAAAGCTCCCCCCATAGCGGTTCAGGCGTTGGTGGCGAGTAGCCAGCGTTCCGAGCCGTAGCGGGCCAGCCAGCTCGTCGGTGAGTTGACCAGCTCATCCACCAGCTCCGGGTGCGTCCGAAACGCCTTGAGGCCCTCACGATGCGGCAGCGCCCGCGCGACCAGCTGGTCAGCGGCCGATTTGCGCGCCTTCCACGCATCGAGCGGTTCCGACGTGCGCACGAGCGTGTGCGGGACGCCGTTGCCGAGCAGTACACAGTCCACGCCGTCGAGCTCGTAGAACGTGGGCGCGGCGGCCCGGACGAGCCGGCGGGTGAACGCGTCGCGGTGGTGCAGCGGCGCGCCCGTGGCGAAGACGTCCAGGAGTGGGCGGGCGCCGTCGATGTTCGCGGTCGCGCGCACCTCGCGCCAGAACTCCGTGTCGCGCCGCTGGTTGAACCGGTAGTGCAGGGCGAGGAACCAGCGCAGCCCGTCCCACCGCTGGCCGGTGACCTCGTTCAACGCCTCAGCCGCATTGGGCTCGTTCCACGAACGCGGGATGAGCGGCATCAGCGCCATAATCGTGAAGGTCAGCATGAGCAACGCACTGGACTCCAGCGGTTCGACGAAGCCGTAGGAGTTGCCGATGCCGATCACGTTGCCGCGCCACATCTTCCGGTGCCGGCCAACTCGGAACCGCACCGTCTTGAGGTCGTCGACGCCTTTGTGGTGCCGGCAAAGCTCGTCGGCGGCCGCGTCCTCGGACAGGAAAGCCGACGAGTGCACGTAACCCACGTGGTCCTCGTCGGGGACCGGGATGTTCCAGCACCAGCCCGCGTCCATGCAGTCGGCGCGGGTGTAGGGCTCCATGACATCCGGCTGCGGCAGATACCCGGTGATCGCGGTGTCGGTGAACAGGCTGTCCGCGTAGCTGATGTACTCGGTGCCGAGCGCCTTGCCCAGCAACAGCGAACGGAACCCGGTGCAGTCGATGTACAGGTCGAACTCGAGGCGCTGTCCGTCCTTCGTCTGCAGCCCGGACACCCACTCGTCGGAAACGTCGACCGAAGCGATCTCCGTGTCGAGGTGCCGGATTCCGCGGGAACGGGCGAGGGCCGTCAAATACGAGACGAGGCGGCGGTTCTCCAGATGGTAAGCGAACGGGATCGAGTCCATTAAGGACACCGGCCCGTCGAACACCGGCACCTTGTCCGCCATCATGAACAGCGACTGCAACGTGTACGCGTTCGGGTCGCCCTGCGCCGCGAGCGAGCCGAGCACGCCGACCGAGTTCTCGCCCCAGTCGAACGGTGCCATGAACCCGTCCGGATGCGGCCCCCAGCCGTCGAACCGGATACCGAGCTTCCAGGTCGGCTGGACCTTCTCGTGGAAGTCGTGCGGGTCGATCTCCAGGTAGTGGTGCAGGAACGCGAGCAGCGGGGGAGTGGTCGCCTCGCCGACACCGATCACTGGGATTCGGCTGGACTCGACCAGCGTGACGTCCAACCACGGCAGCTTCTTGCGCAGGGCAAGCGCGGTCAGGTAACCGGCGGTGCCGCCGCCGATGACGCCGACGCGAGTGATGGCACGCGGATCCCGCGGATCCGGCTCGCGGTCCAGAGGTTCGAGGTGCGCCCGTTCGTGGTCGGGCACGACCGGCTGCCATGGCTTGCCGTTGCTCGTGGAGGTCCCGAGCAACGCGTCGAACGGACCCAGTTCCCGGATTTTCGCAGCGAAGCTCACCCGGCCGACCCTCCTCCGCCGGCAGAATCCCGGCAACGCTCGGTCGGGCTGCCCGGATGGGCACTCGCGCCCGTGCCGCGCGCCCGCGAGGCTCGAAAGCATGGAACTGCTGGTGGTCGGGGCCGGGCCGGTGGGGTTGAGCGCGGCGCTCGCCGCCCGCGCGCACGGACTGTCCGTGACGCTGCTCGAAGCCGAGTCGGCCGACCGGGTCCGGCCTGGCGGGCGCGCGTTGTTCGTGCACGGCCAGACTTTGCGGCTGCTGGAGGCCATGCGGCCAGGGCTGGGGAGCGCGATCGCCGAGTTCGGCGTCGTGTGGCGGCGGCGCCGGACGTTCTTTCGGGGGCGCGAGGTGCACTCGCGGATTTACCCCGAGCCGAAACCTGGGCTGCCGCCGTTCACCAGCCTGCGTCAGGTGGACACCGAGCGGTTCCTCCACAAGGCCTGTGTGGAGGCCGGTGTCGACATCGTATGGGACGCGCGCGTGGAGTCGGTGGAGTCGACTGATCGGGTCTCGGTGACCTGTTCCGACGGACGGACGTGGTCCGCCGACTACCTGATCGGCGCCGACGGGGCTCGGTCGGCCGTGCGGAGCGCCATGAAGATTCCCTTGGCGGGCAACAGGTCTGACGACTACCACGTGGCCGTCGACATGTACGGCGAGATCGACGAGCGGGTGTTCCATTACCACCACCGCGAGTTGGACGGGCGGCACGTGATGATCGTGCCGTTCGCCGGTGGACGTCAGGTCGACGTGCAGTGCCGGTCCCAGCAGGACGCCGAGGCGCTCGCCGGGGAAACAGCTGAGTGGCTGCCGAAAGTCGGCGGGCCCGGCGAGGTCATGTGGGTGTCGTCGTACCCGTTCCTGCAGCGGGTGGCGGAGACCTTCGTCAAGGATCGCGTGCTGCTCGCCGGTGAGGCCGCGCATCTGTTCTCACCGCTGGGCGCGCGCGGGATGAACAGCGGCATCGCGGACGCGGACGCCGCCGTGCGTGCGGTCGTAGAGGCCTCGACCTCCAGTTATGACGTCGAACGGCGGGCGGCGGCGTACCGGAACCGCGACGCGACCATGGCCGCCACTGCGCACATGAACGCACCGTCGTTGCTGATGAAGGCGCGGCAGGAGGGCGCCGCGCTGCTGGCGCCGGTGGTGCCGCGGTTCGGCGCGTGGCTCGACGGCGCGCTGTACGGTCCGCGCAACGGGGGCAAGTACTAGGACCAGCTGGCGTACCGCCGCAGCCCGTACAGCAATGGCACGGCCGGGTCCTCGCGCCGCACGTGGAAGACCGCGCCGAACACCACCAGATGATCACCGACGAGGTGGGTGTCGGCGACCGAACAGTCGGCGATCGCGTGCGCGTCCTCGACCAGGTGCGGGCCGCTGTCCGAAGGCTTCCACCGCACCAGGTCGAACCGGTCGGGGTTGCCGGATGCGAACAGCTCGGCCGTGCCACGTGCCTCGGAGCGCAGCAGGTTCACCGCGAACCGGCCGGCGTCCAGCATCGCGCGCAGCGTCGGGCTCGCGGACCTCATGGACACCAGCAGCGTCGGCGGCGTGAGCGTCACGCTGCACACCGACGAGCACGTCATGCCGTGCGGCGTGCCGTCGTCAGCGGTGACGACGGCGACGCCCGTGGGGAACGTCGCCATCAGCTCGCGGAAACAGGTGGGCGTCATCGCCGCGCCAGGTACTCGGACTGGCCCGGTAACCGGTCGACCAGGTCCAGGCCCTGGTCGCGGACGTGCTGGAACTCCTTGCGCGCCACCGTGGCGTCGACCAGGCCCAACGCCGGTGGCGCACCGAGCGGCACGCCGCCCATGCCCATCAGGATCGCGGTGTACGAGTACGGCTCGAACCCGTGGTAGTACGGGAAGATGTTCTCCTCGTTGGGGAGTTTCACCCTCCACTCGGTGAGCCGCTCACGCAGCCCGTCCGGCAGCGGCCGCGTCTTCGTGTCGTGCCAGTAGCGGTTGTCCTGGCGCGATGCCGCGTAGTAGTGCAGCGCGAGGAACTCCCGCACACCGTCCAGAACGTTGGCGCACAACCGGTTGTAGGAGTCACGGAGACCGTCGTCCCAGGCCGCGTCGGGGAAGTGCTTCACCAGCTGCTCGATCGCGTGCTGGATGAAGAAGATCCCGGTCGACTCCAGCGGTTCGACGAAACCCGCGGCCAGCCCAACGCCGACGCAGTTGTGCACCCACGACCGCGCGCTGCGGCCGATCCGCATGCGGATGTGGTTGGCCTCCACTCCGTCCGCGGCCGGTCCGACGAACGCGCGCAGGGTCCGCTCGGCCTCCTCGGGCGTGCAGTAGTCGCGCGCGTAGACGTATCCGGTGCCGATGCGGCTCTGCAGCGGGATTGTCCAGATCCAGCCCGCGTCCTGTGCGGTCGCGGTCGTGCACGGCCGCATCGCGTTGCCGTCGTACGGCACGCGCAACGCGACCGCGCTGTCGTTGGGCAGGGTGTCCTGATAGGACTGGAATGGCTCGTTCAAAGCCTTGCCCAGCAGCAACGACCGGAACCCGGTGCAGTCGACGAACAGGTCCGCGTGCAGCTCACCATGATCCGAGGTGACGACGTGGCTGATCCAGCCCCGCTCGTCCAGGGCGACGTCGACGACGTGGTCGAGGACGTGCCCGACCCCACGTGAGGTGGCCCAGCCGGTCAGGTAGCGGGCGAGCAGCGCCGCGTCGAAATGGTAGGCGTAGGGGAACTGGGTGTCCTGTTCGGACAGTGTGGTCCGGAACTGGGCGGTGAACTCCTGCTCGAACAGCCGGCCGTCGAGGAACCGCGGCGACCGTTGCGCGTCGCACAGCCGGGGGATCACGAAGCAGTCCTGGTCGAACCGCTCGCCCGGCTTGAGGTGCAGCCACCAGTCGGTGAGGCTGAACCCGTCGACCACGCGCAGCCGTTCGAACGGGTGATAGAAGTACGTGCCGTCGCCCCGCCAGTTCTCGTAGCGGATGCCGAGCTTGTAGGTGGCCTGGCAGTGCGGCATCCATTCGGACTCCTCGAGGCCGAGGTAGCCGAAGAAGTGCCGGACCGTGCTGAACGTCGCCTCGCCGACCCCGATGGCCGGCACGTTCGGCGACTCGACCACGGTGACGTTGAGCCGGTCGCCGAACGCGGCCCGCAGGTAGGACGCTGTCATCCAGCCGGCGGTCCCGCCGCCGACGACCAGCACGTTGCGCAGCATGTCAGCCCCTCGCCCCGCCGAGCCGCTCGGCGATCTCACGACAGTCGTCCTCGGTGATCACCAGCGGCGGCAGCACGCACAGGCAGCCGAGTCCCGCGCTGACCAGCAGCCCGTTGTCCTCGCAGGCCCGGCGCAGCTTCGACACCTGGTCGAACGTCTGGCCCGGTAGTGCGACACGCTGCAACAACCCCGCATGCGCCACGTCGAAACCCTGCTGTTCCAACGCTTTCCGAAGCACTTCGCCCTTGGGAATCACCGTGTCGATCAGGCCGTCGCCGAACAACACGTCGAGCACCGCCAGCCCGGCCGCCGCCGCGAGGGGGTTGCCGTCGGTGGTGGATCCGTGCGGGAACGGTTCGGCGTCCTTGAGGTCCTGGTAGATCCGTTCGTTCACCACGAGTGCGGCCGCCGGCAGGTACCCCGCGGTGATCCCCTTGGCCAGCACCAGCATGTCGGGTACGACGCCGAGCTGGACGCTGCGGGAGAGCGCGCCGACCCGGCCGTATCCGGTGGAGACCTCGTCGGCGACGAGGTGGATCCCGTTGTCCCGGCAGTACTTCGCGAGCTCGGCGAGGTCCTGTTGTTCGGCCAGCACGCCGGTCGTCCCCATGACAGGTTCGATGACGACGGCGGTCACCCTGTCCGGGCCGAGCCTGGCCGCGACCTTGGCGATCGACGAAGCCCAGCTGCCGTGGTACTGCGCGTGGTGCACGTCCGGCAGCAGCGGCCCGCACCAGTCGACGCGGTCGGCGAGCATGCCGCTCAACGGCGTCGCGCCCGCGCCCTGGCCGTGGTAGCTGCCCCACAACGTGATCACGGCGGTGCGGTCGCGCTCGCCGGTGATCCGCCGGTGGTAGCGCGACAACAGCACCGCGGCCTCGGTCATCTGCGAGCCGGTGTTGCCGAACCGGATCCGGCGCAGCCCGTCGGGGAGCTGTGCGGCCAGCGCTTCGGCGAACCGGACGGTGACCTCGGCGGGCCGGTCGTAGATCAGCAACGTGCCGAGCGCCAGCGTGTTGAGCTGCTCCTGGATCGCCGCGATCACCTTGGGGTGGTTGTGTCCCAGCGTGCCGTGCCACAGCGTGGACCGGCCGTCGAGGTACCAGCGCCCGGACCGGTCGCGGACGCGCACGCCGTCGCCCTCGACGAGGAAGTCGTCGGGTACGCCGATTCCGTGCCACAGCGGGTGATTCACAACGCAAGAATCGTCCGCGCGCATTGCCGTTGACAGCCCAGGACGGCCACCCCACATGGGCACCCGGTGTCCCGGCGTTCGGGGGCAGGGTGATCGCGTGACCACCCACCTCTTGCCGCCAGGACCGTTGCCCATGAGCCGTGACGCGTCGCCGGACGAGGTGTTCGCGGCCGTCGAAGCCGAGCTGCCACCGGGCCCGCACGACCTGCTCATCTACCTGCACGTGCCGTTCTGCCCGTCGAAGTGCCACTTCTGCGACTTCGTGGCGGACCTCGACACGGCCGACCTGCGCAGCGGGCCGCCGATCCGCGCCAGGTACGTCGCCGCGCTGCAGAGCCAGATCAGGGCGTACGCGCCCAAGCTCGCGGCCATGGGATACCAGCCGAAGCGCATCTACTGGGGCGGCGGCACGCCGTCGCAGCTGAACGCCGACGAGCTGGTCGACATCTGCCGCACGCTGAACCTCAGCTTCGACATGTCGTCGCTGGAGGAGCACAGCTTCGAGGCGAACCCGGACAGCCTCACGCTGGAGAAGGTCTCGCGCCTGGTCGCCGAGGGCGTCAACCGGGTCAGCATCGGCGTGCAGTCGTTCAACGACGAGGAGCTGGCCCGCGCCGGCCGGGCGCACTCGGCCCAGGACGCCGTGGACGCCGCCCGCGCCATCCGCGGCGGTGGCATCACGAACTTCAACATCGACCTGATCGCCGGCCTCACCGGCCAGTCCGACGACGACCTGAAGTATTCGCTGGACACGTGCATCTCGCTGGAACCGATGCACGTCACCGTCTACAACTACCGGCCGGACAAGCGGACGGTGATGGGACGGCAGATCAAACGCGGCGACCGGCCCACGCAGTACGTGACGTCCATGCTGCGGGCGTTCGACATCGTGCGTTCGCGGCTGACCGCCGCCGGATACGAGGAATACGCGCTCGGATACTTCGCCCGTGAGGGCAAGCGGTTCCTCGGCGAGTCCTACTACTTCGAGCTGACCGGTGACTACATCGGGTTCGGCAGCGGCTCGGTGTCCATTCTCGGGCACCACATCGCGTCCAACACGCACAAGACGTTCCACCGGTTCCGCGACGACCCGCTCACATTCGAGTCGTACGGACGTTATGCGCCGCAACGGTTCGAGCTGCTCACCCGCGAACTGCGACTCGCTTTGCTGATGTGGAACGGCATCGACTACGCGCGGTTCGAGCGGCTGTTCGGGTTCCCGTTCGCCACGATGCGCGAACTGCCCGCGATGCGGCGTTATCTCGAGTACTTCGAGAACTGCGGGGCGGAGTTCGTCGAGGACTCCACCGGTCTGCGCGTAACGGACGAGACGAAGCTGACCGCGCATCTGCGGACCTACGAGGCCTCACATCTCTACACGGCCGGGGCACGACAGTAGAAGGGTTCTTTCGATGCAGGTCAGTGTCTACGAGACGATGACGCCGGAGGGCGGGCTCCGCGAGCTGCGCGAGACCTCGCCCGTGCACTTCGACGAGGAGCTGCAGGGGTGGCGGATCCTGTGTTACGACGACGCCCGCCGCGTGCTGCGTGACTCGGAGACGTTCTCGGCGAAGGTCCCGTGGCCGGATCCGGTGCCGATCTACCTGTTCATGGACGAGCCCGACCACCGCCGCTACCGCGCACCGACCGAGTCGGCGTTCCGCGACCTGCCCGCCCGCGCGGCCAAGATCGAACAACACGTGGACGAGTGCCTGGACGCCGTGATCTCGCGCGGAGCGATGGATCTCGGCCACGACCTGGCGAAACTGGTTCCCGCCCGCGCGGTGTTCGACCTGCTGGGCGTCCCGCGTTCCGACGAGGACATGTTCCACCAGCAGTTCGAGAAGTTCGACACCGGCCGCGTCGAGACCGCGGGCGCGAGCGGCGAGTTCTACGAGTACTTCGCTGGGCAGATCAAGCTTGCTCGGTCCGAACCGGGAGAGGGCCTGATCAGCCACGTCGCCGATCTGCCGGACTTCACCGACGACGACAAGGTCGGGATGTGCGTGCAGATCATGGCCGCGGGCATCGCCGCGGCCCGGCACCTCGTGACGTGGTTCTTCATCGTGACCACGCAGGCCGATCATGACCTGATCCGCGCTGATTGGGGTCTGCTGCCCGGTGCGATCGAGGAGACGCTGCGGTTGCGGCCGCCGCTCAACACCGTGTACCGGGTGACCACGCGGGCCGTGACGTTGAGCGGGGTGGAGATTCCGGCGGGCGCGATGGTGCTGCCCACCGTGTTGTCCGCCAACCGCGACCCCTCGGTGTTCACCGATCCCGCCGTGTTCGACATGCACCGGCGGCCCAACCCGCACCTGACGTTCGGCGCCGGGGTGCACACGTGTCAGGGATCGGGGATGGCCCGGCTGGAGGGCCGGGTGATCCTGCGCCGGCTGCTGGAGCGCCTGGACGACATCCGGGTGGTCGACCCGGACTCGCTGCAGCTGATCCAGGGGTTGAACTACGGCCTAACCAATCTCCCCATCACCTTCACCCAGCGGGCGGCCTGCCGTCGATGAGGGGAGCCTTCATCCACCTCAGGTCGATGAAGGCTCCCCTCATCGTCCACTCGGACGGGTGGTCAGCGGCCCTTCAGCACCTGGGGGAGTTGGAGTCGGCCGGAGATCCCGAGCTTGCGGTACGCCGCCGTCAGCATCCCCTCTACGGCCCGCTGCGTGACCAGCAACGTCCCGGCGATCTCCCGGTTGGACCGGCCCGCCGCCGCCATCTGCGCGACCTGATGCTCGGTCGGTGTCAGCGCGGCGGGCCCGGTCTGCCGCATCCGCCGCGGCCGCGCCCCCGAAGCGACCAGCTCGGCGTAAGCCTTGGCGGACAAGGATGTCGCACCGCACTTCTGCGCGATGTCGAGCGCGTCGCGCAGGTGTGTCCGGGCGCTCGCGTTGTCGCCGTGGCGGCGCAGGTGTGTGCCGAGCTCGGTCAACGCCCGCGCCAGCTCCAGCCGGACCGGTGAGTCGCGCAGCACCTCGACCGCCGCCTCCAGCATGGGGCGGCCGGACTGGTCGGCGCGCACGCGGCCGGCCACCCGCAGGGCCAGGGCGACCGTGCGCGGCGCACCCCAGTCGCGGGCCAGGGCCAGCTCCTCGTCGGCGTAGCGACGCGCCTGGTCGTAGTCGCCCACGGCGGCGGACGCCAGGGCGACGCCCGAACGCCACGGCAGCAGGGCGGGGTTGTTGTACGGCCACGCCGCCACGTGCCGTCCGGCGGCGAGAAAGCAGTTCAGGGCGGTGCGGTGATCGCCATGGCACTGGGCGACCCGGCCGCGCGAGACGAGCACGGTCGCCCACGCCCAGCAGCGGCGGTCGCGATCGTGGAAGTCGTCGTGCAGCAACAGGTCCGCCTCGTCCAGGCGGCCGTCCTCGAGCAGCACGTCGACGCGCATCGACAGGCCCAGCATGCGCATCGTCGACCACCGCTCGTCCTCGCGCACGTACTCGTCGGCGGTGTCGAGGTCCGCTCGGCTGGCCGCGAGATCGCCCGCGCGGCGGTAGACGTTGGCGCGCATGACGTACGCGACGCCGCGCAGCGCGCGTTCGTGCAGGTGCTGCTCCTGGGCGATCATGCGGTCCAGCAACATGATCGCGGAGTCGAAGCGGTCGCATAACGTCATCGTGATGGCGGACATGAAGTACGGCAGCACGCGTTCGGACAACGGCTCCTGTTGTTCGGCCAGCATCGGCTCCAGCGCCAGCGCCGCGGCCTTCGCGTCGAGGCGGCCGGACAGGGCGTCGAACAGGGTGAACGCGGCCAGCGCGTGGCCCTCGGTGACGCCGTGGCGGTAGGCGGTGACGCGGGCGGCGGGCTCCGGCCAGCTCATCGAGTGCATCACGAGCTGCGCCTGTAACCGTTGGCGCAGCTGCTCTTCACCGGGGCCGAGGCCGGCTTCGACGTCGCACAACAGGTCGGTGAGCTCGCGTGCCGCGCCCTCGGCGTCGAGTGCGAACGCCAGCGAGATCGCGGTCTCGGCGCGCGTGCGGGAGTCGGTCGCGTGCTCCACGGCCTCGCGCAGGTGCGCGGTGGCGCCGGGCAGCCCGCCGAGCAGTTCCGCGGTGCCGAGCAGCCGCAACGTCCTGGGCAGGAACGCCGGGTCGGTCTGCGGTTCGCGCAGCGCACGCCACAGCAGGCTTGCCGCGAACTCGTACTCGCCGCGCGCGACGGCCGCCCGCGCGGCGCGGTCGAGGACCTCGCACGCCCACGCGTCGATCCCCGGCGAGGTCTCCAGCAGCTGCTCGGCCACACGCGCGTGGTCCGCACCGTGCCGGCGCAGGAGCCGGGCGGCCCGCAGGCGGGTCGCCGAGCGTTGCGCCGGCGTGAGGTCGTCCAGCACGGACGCGGAGATCTCCGGATCCGCGACCACTCCGTCGTCGAGCATGCCGATGTGGCCGAGCGCCCGGACCGCGTCGTCGACCTCGGGCTGGCCGAGGCCGCTGAGCTCGGCGAGGACCGCGGGCTGGACGTCGTTCCCGAGCACCGCGAGGCACTGCGCGACCAGCGCGACCGTCGGTCCCTGCCGGCGCAGCCGGGTGATCACGACGCTCGCGCGCACGTTCGCGCCGAGCCGCGCGACCTGGTCGGGCAGCACCATGTTCGGCGTGGCGCCGCGTTCGGCCAGCGCGGAGAGCAACCTGTTGACCAGCAACGGGTTTCCGCCGGTCGCGCGCAGGCATGCCACGGAGAACTCGGGGGAGGGCAGCCGGCCGGACACCTCGTGCACGAGCCGGGTGACCCCGGCGAGGTCGAGGTCGCCGAGGTGCAGCTTGCGACAGGACGGCTGGGTGATCACCTCACCGCACGCGGCGCCCGTGCACCGGCCGCTGGAGCAGATCGCGAGGACCAGCGAGATCGGGTGACGCACCATGCGCAGCGCCAGGTACGCGAGCCAGCGCCACGACGGCGCGTCGCACCAGTGCGCGTCATCGACGATCACGACCAGCGGCGCGTCCGCGGCCATGCCGACCACCAGCCGGTACAGCCCTTGCAGCACCGCGTAGTCCGCCGTAGTGGCCGACATGTCCAACGCGGGCCGCGCCTCGTCCGGCACCTCGACGCCTTCGAAGAGCTGCCCGACGATGCCCCACGGCAGGTCCAGGTCGAGCTCGCTGCCGCGGGCGCGGATCACCCGCGCGCCACCGTGGTCGCACAGCCGCGCCAGCTCGTCGAGAAGTGCGGTTTTCCCAGTGCCCGGTGCGCCTTCCAGCACCGTTATTCTCGGTGCGTCCGAAATGGACTCGGCAAGAACGGCTAGTTCGTCTTCGCGATTCACGAGGCGACTGACGAGCACGGGTTGATGTTACTCACCTAAGACCACTTGCACAGGTACCGTGTTCGAGTCTTGTTACGTCTCATTTGGCGCATTCGGTCCCACCACTGCACTTCAAACTACTCGAATGAGTAGTGCGTTCCACATTGTGCGGGCCGAATGGCTACTGGTGCACGCCGATCGGCCGGGCCACGGTGGGAATGTCGAGGTTCTGTCGGTTTCGTGAATCATGAATGCGCCGGAGGCTGATGGTGAACGTCGCGGTGGAACTGTCCTCGTTGGACCACCGGGGTCCGGCGTTCTTCTGCGGCGACCGGGTGTGGACACATCCCGAGGTGCACGAGGTCTCCGCGCGGGCGGCGTCGGTGCTGGCCCGTCGCGTGCGGCCCGGCGACCACGTGCTGATGGCGTTGCCGGACGGGATCGGCTTCGTCGTGGCGTTCCTGGCGATCGCCCGGCTCGGCGCGGTCGCGGTGATGGTGAACCCGGATCTCCCCGCGGCCGACCACGCGTATCTGGTGTCCGACTGCGCGCCGCGGATGACGATCACCACGGCGAACGTCACCGCCCTACTCGAAGCGGACGGCCCACCGGCTCAGGCCGTGGACGTAACGCCGGAGACCCCGTTGTACGTGCAGTACACCTCTGGCACGACCGGGCAGCCCAAGGGCGCGGTGCACTGTCACGGCGATCTCGCGACCTACTACCGGTCGGCCGGCCCGCTGCTGGGTATCACCGCTGACGACATCGCCCTGTCCGTGTCACGCATGCACTTCGCCTACGGCTTCGGCAACTCGCTGGTCTACCCGCTGTACTCGGGTTCGTCGGCGATCCTGACGCCGCGACGCCCAACCAACCTCGACGGCTTCCGCCCGACGATCCTGTACTCGGTGCCCTCCGCCCTGGCCCGCATGACCACGCCGTTCCCGGTGCGGGCGTGCGTGTCGGCGGGCGAGGCGCTGCTGCCGTCCGTGCACGAGCGCGCGTCGGCGTTGCTCGGCGCACCGATCATCGACGGCATCGGGTCCACCGAGGTCGGCGGCTTCTACTGCATGAACAGCGTGCACGAGCAGGTGCCCGGAACCCTCGGCCGGCCCGTGCCCGGTTACGAGCTGGACGTGCGGGACGGGCGGCTGTGGGTACGCGGGTCCACGGTGCTGCGGCGCTACCTGAACGGCCCGGCGTTCTCCGGCTGGTTCGCCACCGGCGACCGGGCGGTGGCCGAACCCGATGGCACCTACCGGTACCTGGGGCGCGACGACGACATGGAGATCGTCGGCGGGATCACGTTGTCCCCGCTGGAAGTCGAGCGCGTGCTGACCGAACACCCAGGGGTCGCCGAGGTGGCGGTCGCCGCGATCCCCGACGAGCTGGGCGCCACCCGCCTGCACGCGTTCGTGGTGCCGCACGACGGGGTGGCCGCGTTCGACCAGGAACTGGTGGCGCTGGCACGGGAGCGGCTGGCGGCGTTCAAGGTGCCCAAGGTGATCCGGATGGTCGACGCGCTACCCCGCACTCCCACCGGCAAGATCCGCCGGTTCGTCGTGCGTCGCGGCACGTGGTGACCCGTTCGGGCTCGGCTCCGGCCTCGTCAGGTAGGCGGGCAGGTTCGCGCACTCGACGGCCTTCAGCCCGGCCGAGTACCCGAGCGACCGATAGGCCTCGAACTCCTCGTCGGTGAACATCTGCTGGCTGGTGGAGTGGTTGGGGAACCGGCCGTCGCGCGCCTTGAACGCGTGCAGGTCCCACGGCGCCTGCTCGGTCAGGACCGCCTTGGCGTACACGAGCTTCGCGGTCTGCGCGTCGGGATACCGCACGGTTCCCGCGACGGCCATCTTCTCGCTGAAGCCTTCCGCCGAGGGCCGGACCGGACGCGGGTCCAGCACGATGTCGGCGTCCAGCTCGCTGCGCGCCAGCGCGACGGCCCGGCCGATGTCCATGCCGTCGCCCTTGATGTCGCAGCTCGCGTCGAAGCACAGGACGTAGGTGCACCGCCGGCGCAGCAGCTCCACCAGGCCGAGGTTCTCCCAGTGCCCGCCGTCGGTCAGGTAGATGTAGCGGTGCGTGGACCTGGCGCCGCCCAAGGCTTCCCGCAGCACGTACAGCGCGCCCGGTTCGAACCAGCCGTCCCGGATGGCCTGCAGCAGCCTTGAGCGACGGCGTGGCCGTGCCCAGTGCGGGTGGCTCGGGTTCTTGATCCACACACCGAGCCGGACGTTGGTCAGCGCCATCAGGAACCGCAGCGGGGGATAGGTGAACTTGCCCATCAGCGGCGACACCGCGGCACCCGACACGGCCATGATCGACGGCAGGGTCAGCTGCGTGCCGGGCAACCCCGCGCGGCCCTCGAACCGTTGTGTCTCCTGATAGTCGAACAACGGGCCGCCGCTGCGGTCGCGCTCGAACGTGAACGACTCGGCCCAGCGTCCGACCGGGACGTCGTCGGTGGTCACGTTCACCGCGCAGCACACCACGAGCTTCGGCAGCCGCGTGCGCGGTTCCATGTCGGAGAAGAACAGCTTCTCGGTGAACGCGATCGGCTCGGCCTTGACCCGATCGCCCTCCTTCACGCGCTTCAACGCGAACGCGCTGTTGAGCCGCTCGCGGTAGAACAGGTGCATCGAGTACCGGCGGTTGTGCACCCACAGCGCCATGATCAGCACCAGCAACACCATCACACCGATGCCCACGGCATCGCCGAAACCCTGGAATCCCTTGTGCGCGGCGTGATCCAGGGCCGAGAGGAGCGGCACGAGCAGCAGTCCGCACGCCGCCAGCGACGACGTCATCAGCATCACCCGGCGGGCCTTGAACCGGCGGCTCAGCGCGACGGTCACGGCGGCCAGCAGCAGTGAGGCGATGAGCCACAGCACGGCGATCGTGATGCGGCCGGGCGCGGTATCGAAGGTCTGTTCCTCGAAGATCCGCGACAGCGCGGCCTTCGAGAACGTGGCGTACAGCTCGGCGAGCGGTGGCAGTGCCAGCAGCACCACGATGCCCACGAAGATCACCAGCAGCCACGCGGCGATCGGCTCGGCGAGCGAGTCGCCGTAGTTGCCCGGTGTCGACTCGCGCAGCAGCCTGCGGTACGCGACTAGGACCAGCGGCAGCACCAGGCACAGCCCGCCGGCGATCAGCAGCCCGGTGATCAGGCCGTGCTCGGGCCAGTGCAGACCGTTGAGCCGCAGGGTTTCCAGCTTCAGGCCGAGCGCGTGCAGCAGCCACCCGCCGAGCCGGCCCGCGATCACCGCGCACAGCACGAACGGCAGGTAGTTCAGCAGGAACCCGGTGATCACGCTGGCGGCCATCCACAGCTTGCCGACCACGCCCGGCGCGAGGTAGTCGGTGTGCTGGCGCAGGTACCGTTCCTCGGGAGAACCACGGCCCCACAACGGTTTCCCGTTCGTGGTCTCCTCGGTCGCATGCGCCGACGAGATCGCCAGCGCGCTCGCGACGTAGTTGCCGCCGGACACCGCGGCGAGGTATTCGGCATTGGCCAGCACGCCCTGCTCCTGCAACGCCTGCACGGCGCCGAGGTTGAAGGCGGCGGACCGGATGCCGCCACCGCTCAGCGCGATGCCGATGCGGTGCTGATCCGGTGGTGCGCAACGGTATTCGTCGCCGACACTCGGCAACGTCTTGTTGGTGCGCGGTGCGAGTGGCATCAGGCCCCCAGATAACCGAACGACTGCCGGTAGTCGTCGCCCTTGGGATCGCAGCCGTAGGGATACGTCGCGTGCACGCGCAGCTCCCGCAACCTGGGCAGTGTCCGTTCCAGGAGGTACCGCGTGAACAACGGGTGCAGGCACAGGTGGTCGACGTCCTCCTGCGCCACGAGCTCGTAGTCGAACGTGTACTGGAAATGCGCCTTGTTGTAGCGGCCGGTCTGGTCGAACCGGACGCCGACGACGCCGAGCGTGAAGAGCATCGCGAGGAAGTCGTCGAAGTCCAGGTCGGTCAGCTTCTTGAGGCCCTGCTGGTTGTAGATCTTGTGCAGCCGCGACGCCGGGAACGAGATGTCCAGCCGCCCGGTCAGCCGCCGCAACGCCGGCGTCGCCAGCGGGTAGGACAGCTGGTAGGCGTTGAGGATGCTGACCGCCAGCTCGTGTTCGGCGTGCCGCACCCCGGACAGCACCGCGGCCGGGGTCACCTCCCACGGCACCGATCCGCGGTCCCGCCTGCTGAACACGCTGTTCAGGATCTGGATCAGGTGCCGCGGCAGCAACTGCGTGTGCCGCAACAGGTACGCGAGCGGATCCTCCTCGATGTCGAGTCCACTGTGGATCCGGTCGGGCAGCGCGGCGCGCAGCAGCGCGATCTCGGGAATCGGCTCGTCGTAGAGCGAGGCCTTGCGTTCCAACATTTCGAGCTTCGACGGATGATGCGTGCGCAGGAACAGCTGCAGCCGCGTGCCGGTGAGCCGCAGCAGCTCGCGGGCCGTCCAGTAGATCTTGACGTACCGGCCCTGCAGGTCCTTCTCCGGTGACGCCGAGATCTCGTGGAACTGGTCGAACAGCTCCGACGGCAGACAGATCTGCAGCCCGTACGGCCGGTGGTCGACGTTGCGCGACACGACGTGGCCGACCGCGCGGAACAGGCCGGCCATGACCTCCTTGAGCTCGGGCAGCCGGACGTGCAGGTCCTCGAGGTTGTCCATCACGATGATCGGCGGCCGCGCCCGGCGTTCCAGGACCTCGGCGGCGGCCCTGCGGGCCTCGGCGAACCGGACCCGGCCGTGCGACAACCCGGTGATCACGTCACGGAACCCGGCGCCGGGTTCCTCGACGACCCGGCGTTGCAGCTGCTGCAGGAACCGTTCCGCGACGATCGTGGCGCCGTCGGGGTCGCCGACCGCGTCGCCGACGTAGTCCGAGAGCACCTGGATCGGGCCCTGCGGATCGGTCTCGTCGGCGGTGTGCGCGGCGTGGAACACGGCGACGTGCTCGAACAGCGCCATCCAGATGTCCGCACGCTGGTCGACGAACAACGCGCCGCGCTCGCGGTTGTAGACGTGCAGCACCCGCAGCATCTCCGCGTAGACGTGCGAGGTGGTGAGCATGACCCGCGGCAGCTTGCCGTGTATCCGCGACCCGACCAGGAACGCCGTCTTGCCCGCGCCCTTGCGGCCGATGATGTACGTCGGCAGCGAGTCGCTCTCCGTCTGCGCGTAGATCAGGTTGCTGCGGTCGAAGAGGAGATCCGCTCCGGCCGTGCCGAAGTGGATGAGGTCCTCGGTCGCTCTGGGACCGAACGGCGCGTCAGCGGTCAGGATGCGCCCAAGCTCGTCCACGGCACCCCCCTGGTTCGAGTGGACTCGTACTCCAGAGTTACCGGATTTCGCGCGCGCGTTGCCGTGTGTGATCGATTCTTGACCAGCTTCACCCGAATGCCGCTGGTTCTTCGTTGTGGACTGGAATGGTTTCGGTGTATTTGTGACAAATATTGGTCATCTTCGATAGGTGCCCGGAGTGGTTCCCGTCCAGCGACGGAATGCGCGGATGAAGGTCGCGGCGTCCGTGTAGCCGAGGCGCGCGCCGACGTGTTCGACCGTATGTCCGTTCGCGAGCAACGCGAACGCCGACGCGCGCCGCGTCTCCTCGACGAGCCGCCGCACGGACGTGTGCTCGGCGGCCAGCTGGCGGCGCAGCGTGCGGGCCGAGAGGTGCATGCGGGCGGCGATCGCGTCCGCGTCCGTGACGCCTTCGGCGACGATGCGCCGCACGATTCGGGCCGTGCTGCCTGGGGAGCGTTGCTGCACAAGGGTTCGGCACGCCTGTTCGCACGCGGCCGTGGTGACCGGATCCGCCTGGGGCAGCGGCTGGTCGAGCACGGCGACGTCCGCGACGAGCGCGTTGTGCGGTTTGCCGAAGCTGACCGGTGTTTGGAGTACGGACTCGTAGTCCGCGTGCGGCAGTCGCAGTTCGACGTGCATGGTGCGCGGCTGCGAGCCGAGGATCGCGCGCACGATCCCGGTGACCGTCGCGATTTCGCGTTCGACGATGAACGGCGGGGCGTCCTCGATGATCAGCCGGACCTCGTGCGTCGTCACCTGCAGTCGCAGCCCGGTCATCGCATAAGTCAGTGGCAGGTAACGAAGTCCGAAGTCGCTCGCGTGCCCGAGGGTGGCGCTGGTCAGCAGCGCGAACCCCCACACGCCGTACGCGCGCAGCCCCACCCGCTGCCCGACGGCGAGCCCCAGGCCGGGCGCCGGGCCGATCGCCGCGACGAGATTCGCCGCCACTCGAAGTTCCTGTTCGCCGCACACCTCGTCGGTGCCGGGCGCGATTCCCGTGTCACGCAACAGGGTTTCTCTCGGGACACCGTGTTCCGCGCCGACCTCGAGCATGGCGCGCACGCCGGCGAGCCCGCGCGGGTGTTGGCCGGAAACGTCAACCGGACGGCCGTTGCGGCACGAGGCGCACACCGCTGCTCTCCCTAACCTCGAATTCGGAAAGGGCGCCGGTGCCCGCGTTGATCCCAACGATAGGGCAGCCGTGCGGTGATGCCCGCGGTATCAGTCGAAAGGAGCACCCGATGACAGTGCTGGTGACCGGAGGAAATCGCGGAATCGGCCGCGCCATCGCCACAGCCTTTCTCGCCGACGGGGCAAAGGTGGCGGTCACCCACCGCGGGGGCGAGCTGCCCGACGGCGCGTTCGGCGTGAAGTGCGACGTGACGTCGACGGTCGAGGTGAACGCCGCGTTCGACGTCGTCGAGGCCGAGCTGGGTCCGATCGACGTGCTCGTCGCGAACGCGGGCATCACCGACAGCACGGTGATCACGCGGATGAGCGAGGACCAGTTCCAGTCCGTTGTGGACACCAACCTGACGGGTGCGTGGAGATGCGCCCGCCGGGCCGCCACCGGCATGGTGCGGCGGCGTCACGGCCGGATGATCTTCATCTCCTCGGTGGTCGGGTGGTACGGCAGCGCCGGGCTGGCGAACTACGCGGCCAGCAAGGCGGGTCTGGTCGGACTGGCCCGGTCGCTCGCGCGCGAACTGGGCAGCCGCGGTGTGACGGCCAACGTCGTGGCGCCCGGTTACGTCGAGACGGACATGACCGCCGTGCTGCCCGAGCAGTACGGCAAGCAGTACCGCGAGGCCATCCCGCTGCGCCGCTTCGCGCAGCCGGAAGAGGTCGCGTCTGCGGTGGTGTGGCTGGCCGGTGCCGACTACGTGACGGGCGCGGTGATCCCGGTCGACGGCGGTCTCGGGATGGGGCACTGATGGTGTCGGTGTTGCTGGTCGACGACGAGGACCTGGTGCGCCGGGGCTTTCGCAACGCCTTGGAGGAAACCCCGGACGTGACCGTGGTGGCCGAGGCGCGGACCGGCGCCGAGGCCGTCGATCTCTTCCCGCGTTGCGAACCCTCGGTCGTGCTGACCGCGGACCTCTCGGTGCTGGAACCGTTGCACGGCCGGGCGGGCGTGATCGTGGTGGCGTCCAGCGACCAGGACGCGTTGCTGCACCGCGCTTTGCTGGGCGGTGCGCGGGGGTTCCTGCTGAAACGGGTGTCGCACGAGGAACTCGTCGGCGCGGTCCGGGCGGTCGCCCGCGGCCACGCGTTCATCTGCTCGGAGATGACCGCCCATCTGGTCGACCGCTTCGAGCTCGTCCCGCCCGCCGACCAGCTCTCGCTCGGGCGGCTCAGCTCGCGCGAGCTGCAGGTGCTGGCGTGCGTGGCGCGCGGGCGCAGCAACGACGACATCGCCCGCGAGCTCTACCTCACCCGCGCCACCGTGAAGTCCCACGTGTCGCACATCCTCGCGAAGCTGCGTCAGCCGAACCGCATGCATGCGGCCTTGTACGCCCAACGGATGGGTTTGGTGAGCCGGACGGGGTGATCGGGCTACGGTGGTCGCCGTGCCCGACGACGTCAGCAACGAGACCGGTGATGTCGCCGGCCCGGTGATTCAGTCGGGCCACATCGACAACGTCAACATCACCGTCTCGCAGTCGCGCGTCCGCACGCCGCGCGAGCTTCCGCTGGACGTCGTGGACTTCTCCGGCCGGGAGGCCGAGCTCGACCGGCTCGACGCCCTGCTCGGCCAGGGCGGGACGGTGGTGATCTCCGCGGTCTCGGGGACCGCGGGGGTCGGCAAGACCGCCCTGGCGATCCGCTGGGCACACCGGGTTCGCGACCGCTTCCCCGACGGTGACCTGTACGTCGACCTGCAGGGCTACGACCCCAACCAGCCCATTCCGGCGGAGGAAGCGCTCGGCGGCCTGCTGCGCAGCCTGTCGTCCGAACCCGTGCCGCCGACCCTGGCGGAGCGGTCGGCTCGGTTCCGCACACTGCTCGCGGACCGGCGGATGCTGATCGTGCTGGACAACGCGCGCAGCGTCGACCAGGTCCGGCCCCTGCTGCCGGGCGCCGGGTCGAACTTCGTGCTGATCACCAGCCGCGACAACCTGGTCGGCCTAGTCGTGCGGCACGGAGCCAAGCGCGTCGACCTCGACCTGCTGCCACCCGATGAAGCCTTCGAGCTGTTCCGTTCGTTGGTGGTCCGGCGGGCTCTGGACGAGCCGGACGCCGTGCGGTCGTTGTGCGAGTGGAGTGCCCGGTTGCCGCTCGCAATCCGCATCACGGCGGAAATCGCCAATTCCCGCCCCGGCTGCTCGCTCACCGACCTCGCGATCGAGCTCGCCGACGTGCAGAACCGGCTCGACCTTCTGGATCTGGGCGGCGACGATCGGACGGCCGTCCGAGTGGTGTTCTCCTGGTCCTACCGGCAGCTGTCCCCGGACACGGCGCGGGTGTTCCGCTTCCTCTCGGTCGTACCCGGCCGCGACTTCGACGAGTACGTCGTCGCCGCGGCCGCCGGCGTCGATCTCGCCGGCGCACGGAAGGCCGTCGCCGAACTTCGTCGCGCGCACCTGCTCGAGGACGCTGGGAACGGCCGCGTCCGCTGGCACGACCTGCTCCGGTCCTACGCGACCGACTTGTTCGGCGAGGAAGATCCCGCCGAGTACGACGAGGCGTTGGGCCGTCTCGTCCACTACTACGTGCACACCGCGTGCCGCGCGGTCGACACGGTCGCGCCGGGCAGGCGGGGCGACTGGCCCGCGGAGATCATCATCCCGGCATGTGCTCCTCCCTTCGGCGATGACGAATCCGCATCCCGCTGGCTGCGCGCGGAGACTTCGAGCCTGAGCGCGCTCGTCGGTGTGGTCGTGGGCGCGGATGTGGTGCCGCTGCCAGTGCTGTCTGTTGCGGAACGCCTGCTTGGGATCGTCGCGCAGCAGAGTGGTGATCTTCCGGCTGCTGTCGCGCATTTCGACCGGGCGGCCGAACGCAACGCGGACGATCCCGATCACGTGGCGAGCATCTTGCTCGATCAGGCCGACACGCTGGTGGCCGCAGGGCTGATCACCGAGGCCGCCGAGTACCTGGACGACGTCCTGCGTTCGCTGCGCCATTCGTCCGCGTCGGAGCAGATGATCGCCCACGCCGAGCTCGCCCGAGCGCGCTGCGGGGTACTGCAGTCCGACGCCGGCACGGTGCGACGGCTCTACATCTCCGCGCGGCAGCGGTTCATCGAGGCAGGTGACAAGCGGTGGTCTGCCATCGCGTGGCTGACGCAAGTGCGTGGGGAGGCTCCCGTCGCCATGGCGGTGGGAGCCGGGATCGACAGATACGCGGACATCGCCCGTGAGATCGCGGTCGATCTCCTGGAGCTTGCGATGCCCAACGAAGCGGACCACGCCTTGTTGTGGGCGGCCCGACTCAACACGGCAGGCGGCGCGATCGACGTCGCGATGGAGTTGTTCGGCCAGGCGCGGCTGCCGAGGCCCGGCACGCCCTTGGAGCTGAAGGTGTTCCGTCGACTGGTCAGGGCGGAACTCTGGGCGGCCCGAGGGGCGCTCTCGGCGGCACTCGCGGAGGCCGAGACCGGTCTGGCGGAACTCTCGGATGCCCGTGACCGGTCCGGTGGGGTCGACGTCGACCGTGGGGCGGCGTTGTACGGCGGTGAGCTCGGCAGGCTCATCGTCCGGGTGGTGTTCGAGGTCGGGCAAGGCGCGGAACACGTCCTGCGCTGGCTGGAGCGCACCCGTGCGCAGCTGTACCGGAATCCTCCGCCGCGGTACGACGATCCGGCGCACCCCGGTGTACTGAACGACTTGACTCGCCTGACACACATGGTGTTGCTGCAGCGGGTTCGCGGCGCGGTCGATCCCGCCCTGGAGGCCGAGCGCGACGCGGTGCTGCGGCACGTTCAGCAGTTGGGGCCGCGCATCAGCACTTCGAAGCCCGCAGCGGTGGCGTCGCCCGGCGCCATCGCCAAGGCGCTGCGAGGCAGAGCCCTCATCGAATACGGAATTTCCGGCGGCAACCTGTTCGCGGTGGTTGTAGCGGGTGAGCGCAGCACGCTGGTCCCGATCGGCCCGGCACAGCCTGTGTTCGAAAGCATCCGGCAACTCCATCTCGATCTGACCGCCGGAGGGGGAGA
This sequence comes from Lentzea sp. NBRC 105346, assembly GCF_030269605.1. Taxonomy (GTDB): domain Bacteria; phylum Actinomycetota; class Actinomycetes; order Mycobacteriales; family Pseudonocardiaceae; genus Lentzea. The sequence continues at coordinate 1,166,925 of NZ_BSTQ01000001.1, read as the reverse complement.
ACTTGAGGCGCCGTCGGTATTGGAGGCGATCGGAGTGTCGGCGGCCCGGCGGATGACAGGCCTCGAGCGGCAGCTGATCGAACCGGTGGGGCACCTGATCGGAGACTATGGCCTGGTGATCGTGCCGGTGGGTGCGCTGTTCGCCATGCCGTGGAACGCGTTCGCCGCTCTCCGCGGGCGTTCGGTGACCATGGCGCCTTCCGCCACCGCGTGGGTCGCCGCGGCGAAGCGACGGCGTTCGCGCTCCCGCCGGGTGCTGCTTGTCGGCGGGCCGGACCTGTGGTGGGCCGACCGGGAAGTCCGTGAGGCCGCCGCGATCCACCGAAGTGCAACGGTCCTGACGGGTGCGGCGGCCACGGTCGACGCGGTACTGAACGCCATGGATGGGTGCGACCTGGTGCATGTCTCCGCGCACGGCCAGAGTGCTCGGGACAATGCGATGTACTCCTCGCTCGTGCTCACCGACGCGCCGCTGTACGCCCACGACCTCGGCAGGCTGCGGCGTCCTCCGCGGCAGGTCGTCCTCGCCGCTGGAGGGATCACGCCGAACGCCAGGACACAGGATGACGACGTACTCGGCTTCGCCGGGGTGCTGCTGAGCCACGGGGTGAGCAGTGTGATCGCCTCCGTCGGCAGCCTCAGCGACGAGGCCGCCTACCACACGATGCCCGCCTATCACCGCGGTCTGGCCGACGGACTCACCGCCACCGAGGCATTGGCCCGCGCCATGCCGGAAGACCCGTTGCGGCGCCAGCTCATTTGCCTGGGAGCCGACTACTCGCTCAGGTAGCACGGGTGAAGGCGAGAACCACGTTGTGGCCGCCGAAGCCGAACGAGTTGGACAGTGCGGACACTATCCGGGCCTTGCGGGGTGTGCCGGTCACGATGTCGAGCTTCACCTCGGGGTCCAGTTCGTCCAGGTTCCGCGTGGCCGGGACGACGCCGTGGTGCAGCGCCAGCACGGTGAAGATCGCCTCGACCGCGCCCGCCCCGCCGATGAGGTGGCCGGTCACCGATTTCGTCGCCGTGACAAGGGGATGCGGGCCGATCGCGTCGAGGATCGCGGACGCCTCGACGCGGTCGCCGACCGGGGTGCCGGGGGCGTGGGCGTTGATGTGTGACACGTCGTAGCCGCTGAGGCCGGCGGAGCGCACGGCCTGGTGGATCGCCTGGATCTGGCCGACCGGTGACGGTGCCGTCATGTCGTGGGCGTCGGAGCTCATGCCGGTTCCCGCCAGGCGCGCGTAGCCGCGAACGCCACGCGACCTGGCGTACGAGCCGCGTTCCAGGACGACAGCGCCGGCGCCCTCGGCCATGACGAAGCCGTCGCGGTTCGCGTCGAATGGACGCGAGGCCGAATCAGGCGACGAATGCTTGCGGGACAAGGCACCCATGCGGGCGAACGCGGCGATGGACAGTCGGCCCAGGCAGGCCTCGGTGCCGCCGGCGACGACGACGTCGGCGACGTTGCGGCGGATCAGGGCCGAGCCCAGCGCGATGGCCTCGGCGCCCGACGCGCAGGCGCTGGTCGGGGCGTGGGCGCCACCGCGGGCGCCGAGGTCCATGCTCACCACGGCCGCCGGGCCGTTGGGCATCAACATCGTTACGGTGAACGGCGAAACGCGGTCCGGGCCCAGCTCGCGGCACCGCTCGTACTGGTCGACAAGGGTGGCGCCGCCGCCCAGGCCGGTGCCGAAGACGACCGCGAGCCGCGTCGGGTCGACGTCGGGTTTCCCGGCGTCCGCCCACGCCTGGCGCGCGACGACGACCGCGAGCTGCTGGCAGCGGTCCATGCGGCGACGCGACACGCGGTCGAGTTCGGGTTCCTCCTTGAGTGGTGCGCCGATGCGGACCGGGAGCTGGTCGGCCCACGGTTCGTCGAGGACGCGCACGCCGGATGTGCCGGCCAGCAGCGCGGTCCACGTGGAATCGACGTCACCGCCTTGGGGAGTCGACATACCGAGTCCGGTGACGACGACGTCGGAGTCGTCGACGCCGGGCAGCGGCGGCAGTGCGGGGTGCAGCAGCGAGAAGTCCACAGGCATACACCGAGGAAAGCATTGGTGTGCAACGAAGAACATTCGTCGCGCGGCTGACGCCGGTATCAGTCGCGCGGCCGATTCCCCAACGACGAGGACTCCGTACGGTCGGAAACCGCATCCGCGAAAGGGGAGCTCATGCTGGGAGTGGACGTGGCAAGCCTGGTGGACCTCTGCCGGAGGCAGGCCGAGATCATGCCGGACGAGCGGGCGTTCGTCTTCCTCGACAGCGGTGTCGTGGAGCAGGAAGTTTTGACGTACTCCGAACTGGACCGCCGGGCGCGCAGCATCGCCGTGTGGCTGCGCTCGATGGTGCGGCCGGGCGCGAGAGCGCTCCTGTGCCATCCACCCGGACTGGACTTCGTGTCGGCGTTCCTAGGCTGCCTCTATGCCGACGTGGTGGCGGTGCCCGCGCCGCCGGTGCGCCGGGCCAGCGGGGACGCGCGGCACGTCCGGCTGTTGTCGATCGCCGAGGACTGCGACCCCGACCTACTGCTGTCCACAGAGGACACGGGGTTCTCGATGGGGATCCCTGAGCTGGCAACCGATGTGCTGACTGATCGGTCAACCGAGTGGCGTGAGGACAGTCCCACCGGCGTGGCCTACCTGCAGTACACGTCCGGTACGACCGGCCGGCCGCGCGGCGTCGTGCTGACGCACCACAACGTGCTGCGCAACCTGTCGCTGATCGTCCGCAACGGCTCCCGCCCGGACGAACGGTTCGAGCGCGGCACCACGGTGTGCTGGCTGCCGCCGTTCCACGACATGGGCCTGATCGGCGGGATTCTGCAACCGTTGTTCCTGGGCCACGAGTCGGTCCTGATGTCCGCGCAGGCGTTCTATCGCACACCGGCGAACTGGCTGCGTGCGATCGACCGCTACCGCGCCGAGGTCGCCGCCGCGCCGAGCCTCGGGTACGACCTGTGCCTGCGCCGCGTGACCGACGAGCAGCTGGGCACGTTCGACCTGAGCCGCTGGCGCATCGCCGCGATCAGCGACGAACCGTTGCGCGCCCGCACGATCGAGGAGTTCGCGCAACGGTTCGCCCCCTGCGGCTTCCGCAAGGCCGCGTTCTTCCCGAGCTACGGGATGGCCGAGTCGACCGTGCTCGTCAGCGGTGGCCCGGTGGAGGAGGAGCCGATCGTCGTCGACTTCGACGCCGACGCACTCGAACACGGCCGGGTGCGCGAAGCGCTGGCGTGCGAACGCGTGCAACGCCTGGTGGGCTGTGGTGATCCCGATCCTTCGCTGACCATCGTGATCGTCCGGCCGGGCACCGACGTGCCGTGCGACGTGGACGAGGTGGGGGAGATCCTCGTGTCCGGGCCGAGCATCGGCGAGGGCTACTGGGGCGACCCCGAGGCCACCCGCGACACCTTCGGTGCGACGGTGCTCGGGCGCGGCGACCAGCGGTTCCTGCGCACCGGCAACCTCGGTTTCCGTTACCAGGGACAGCTTTTCATCACCTGCCGCGTGCCGGACCTGCTGGTGATCGACGACCGGCAGCTCTACCCGTACGACGTCGAGGCGACCGCGGAGGCCGCGCATCCGGCCGTGCGCGCGGCCTGTGCCGTCGACCGGCGCGTGTTCGCGGAGCTCGACCGGCGGTATCGCTCCACGCCGCATGACGAGATCAGGGAAGCCGTGCGGGCCGCCGTGCAGGCGGAGCACGGCTACGAGGTGTCCGCCGTCGTGGTGCTCATGCCGGGCGCGTTGCCCTACACGACCAGCGGCAAGCTGTGCCGCGCGGCGGTTCGTGAACTAGGAGGCAGCTGATTCGTGAAGGCCACCCTCAGATCCGGTGCTGGCGAACGTGACGTTCGCGGACATCTATGTCCCCAAACGTCACGTTCGCCAGCACCGAACCCTGAGGTTCACGTTGGTGGGGGTGGCCCTCGCGAGGCTGAGGTTGATGAAGGTCGCCTTCACGAGCAAGCAGGAGGAAGCTGATGTTCACCAAGACCCGCCGCAAGCTCAGGACCCTCGTGGACCTGTGCGAGTCGCGCGCCGCCGCCGATCCCGACCGCAGGGCGTTCACATTCCTCGCCGACGGACGGACCGAGTGGGACACGCTGACCGCGTCCGAAGTGGACACTCGGGCGCGGGCGCTGGCAGCGGTCCTGCAGGACGTCACGTCACCGGGCGCGCGGGCGGTGCTGTGCTTCGAGCCGGGACTGGACTTCCACATCGCGCTCCTGGGCTGCCTCTACGCCGGCGTGATCGCGGTGCCCGTCGCGCCACTCGACGGCACCCGCACGAGTCTCAAGGTGGGGCGCCTCGAGTCGATCATCGAGAACGCCCAGCCGGAGCTGTTCCTGTCGACCGGACTGACGATCGCCAAGTCGTTGCCCGTGATCGAGGAAACGCCGCTGCTCGCCACGCTGGTCCGGATGTCCGTCGACGAGGTCGATCCGGGACACGCGAGCAGGTGGCGCCACCCGGACATCGACGCGGGCTCGGTCGCGTACCTGCAGTACTCGTCGGGCTCGACCGGTGATCCCAAAGGCGTCGTGCTGACCCACGGCAACGTGCTGGCGAACCTCGAACTGATCCACGACAACCTGCGCCGTCCGTCCGATGAGGACGGTCTTGAACGACCGCCGGTCGTGTCGTGGCTGCCGTCGCACTACAACATGGGACTGATCGGCGGCGTGCTCGAACCCCTCTATGCGGGCTGCCCAGCACACCTGTTCCCCGCCAAGGTGTTCGTCCGCAGCCCGATCAGCTGGCTGCGGATCATCTCGGAGATCGGCCGGGTGGACAGCTTCGCACCGAACTTCGCGCTGGATCTGTGCGTGCGCCGCGTGCAGGAGATGCAGCTCGGCGCGCTCGACCTGAGCGGCTGGGAGATGGCGCTGATCGGCGGCGAGCCGGTGCGGGCAGCGACGCTCGACCGGTTCTGCGAGGTGTTCGGGCCCGCCGGGTTCCGGCGCGAGTCGCTCGTGCCGGGGTACGGGCTGGCCGAGTCGACCGTGATGGTCACGTGCGCGCAGATCGGTGAGGGTCCGGTGACCCTGCGCGTGGACGCCGACGAGCTCGCGCGCGGCCGGGCCGTGCCCGTTGATCCGCCCGGCGGGCGGCGCCTGGTGAGCAGCGGCCCGATGCCGCCGAACGTCGTGATCGACGGGTGCGCGGAGGCCGAGGTCGGCGAGATCGTGGTGACCGGGCCTTCGGTCGGCCTCGGCTACTGGGGTTCGGACCGGTTCAAGGAACTACGCACTGGCGACCTCGGGTTCGTCTACGACGGCGAGCTGTTCGTCACCGGACGCGCCAAGGAGGTGATCATCGTCGCGGGCGCCAACCACCACCCGCACGACCTCGAGGCGACGATCGAGGCCGCACACCCGGCGATCCGCCAGCTCGGCTGCTGCGTGTTCGCGGTCGACGACGGCCGCGAGGAACGCGTGGTCGCTCTCGTCGAGGCGTCGCCGAACGCGCCGGGGGAGGAGGTCGAGATGGCCGTGCGGCACGCGGTGCACTCCGGGCACGGCGTGCGCGTGCACGAAGTCGTTCTGCTCGCTCAGGGTTCCCTTCCGCTCACCGCGAGTGGCAAGGTCCAGCGCCAGGCATGCCGCCGGATGTACCTGGCCAAACGGGCCTAGCAGATAGGGACCTATGCCAGGTCCATTGGACGCTATTGGTTCGTACGGTCTTCCTTGGGGACCCCATCGAGGAGGCGGCGACGAAAATGGACTACATCCAGGTCACGCTCGCGGACAAGATTCCGGAGCAGGCCAGGGAATACGTGTCCGCCAGGATCGGAGAGCTGGACCGGTACGCGCCGGCGCCGGTGGACTTCGCCTGGATCGGCCTCACGACCACCACCGACGTGATCTTGGCCCACGCCCGGCTCGACTTGAAGTGGGACGAGGTTCAGGCGTACGCGGAGGCCGGCACCGTCACCGAAGTGATCGACCTGCTGCACGAGCGCGTGCGGCGGCAGCTACTGACGATGCACAACTGATCTCGGGCGATAACCGAGGTTCAGCGCCAGTGCGCGGGGTGTTCGAGTGACGCGGGCAGCTTGGTCGACCGGTCACCCCGCGCGGCGTTGAGCTGCGCCTGCGTCAGGAAGATCGTCTCGCTCAGGTCGGCGCCGGCGAGGTTGGCGCCCCGGAAATCGGCCCCGATGACGTCGGCCAGCCGCAGGTCCGCACCGCTGAGGTCCGCGCCGATGAGCAACGCCCCACGCAGGTTCGCGCCGCGAAGGTCCTTGTCGCGCAGGCTCTTGCCGATCAGGTCGCGGCCGCGAAGGTCCCGTTGCCCGAGGCCCTTTCGCCTGCGGTTGCTCGCTTCGGTCAGCAGGACGTTGACCGCCTTCCGGAGCTGGTCGACGTCGACCCGGTCGAGGACGTCCGGGCTCTGGTTCGTGAGGTGTTCGATCTCTGCCTGGGTGTTCCCCAGGTTCGGGTTCTGGTCGAACGTGCGGGCCTCGGCGAGGTAGTAGAGCAGCTCGTGCAGGTTCCGCATGATCGGGAACGTGTCGAGCATGCGCGGCTGGTCGTGCCAGTCGGCCCCGTCGTACGTGATCTGGACGACCTGCTGGCCGGCGCCGAAGCAGTCGAACACCGTGCAGCCCGGGAAACCCTTCTGCCGCAACTGGGTGTGGATCCCGCAGCGGAAGTCCTGCCGCAGGTTCGGGCACGGCTTGCCCGCGGGTTTGTTGATCGCGAAGTCGGACGACTTGGCGAACGCGGGCGCCACGCAGCACAGCCCGGCGCACCGGCTGCAGTCCGCGGTGAGGTCGCTCCGGTTCAGCACCGATCAAGCCTACGTGAACCGGCCGCGTGACCTGCGCGTACTCCCTGGTGTGCGCCTTCTCGTGCTGCTGTCCGCGCTGCTGCTGGTCGGGTGTGGTTCTCCTGCTCCGGCCGCCGACCAGCTGAAGTTCACCGCCAAGACCCTTTCGGGCGATGCCTTCGACGGTGCGGACCTGGCGGGCAAACCGGTCGCACTCTGGTTCTGGGCGCCCTGGTGCCCGAGCTGCAACGAGGAAGCCGCGGGCGTGGCGTCGGCTGCCAAGACACACCCCGACGTCCAGTTTGTCGGCGTCGCGTCCCGCGACAAGCTCGACCCGATGAAGAAGTTCGTCTCCGAGAAGGGCGTTGACGGGTTCTCGCACCTCGCCGATGTGGATGGCGCGGTGTGGAAGCGGTTCGGCGTGACCGCCCAGCCCGCGTGGGCGTTCATTTCGGCGACCGGCAAGGTCGACGTGATCATCGGCGCGCCCACGTCGAGCGACCTGGACGACCGGCTGCGGCGCCTCGCGTCGGGCCAGGAGCAGCCGAAGCCCTAACTCGTCGGTTTGGCGAGCTCGATGCCGATCTGGGGGCCGATCCGCAGCTTGATCGTCCGCGTCGGCTCGACGGTGTAGCCGGCGGCGGCGATCCGCCGGGACACGGCGTCGCCCACGTTGTCGTGCAACATCTTCCGCATCCGGCCGGGCCCGTGGTTGTGGTGGTGTCCGGCGACCGCGTCGGCCAGGACCAGCAGCCCGCCCGGCTTGAGCACCCGGCGTACCTCGGCGAGCAGCGTGTCCTTAACGGGGCTGTCGAGGTGGTGCAGCATGAGGCTGGAGAACACGCGGTCGAACGATCCGTCGGGGTAAGGCAGCTCTTGAGCGAACCCGCGGTCCAGCGTCGCGCGGCGAACCTTGCGTGCGGCCACAGCGAGCGCCTTCGGATCGGGGTCGAGTCCGGTGAGATCGACGTCCGGGTGCCGCTTCTCGATCGACCGCAGCAGGTTCCCGGTACCGCAACCCACATCCAGCACCCGATGCCCGCCGCGCAGCTCGGCGAGCTTGATCATCTCCAGGTGGACCCGGCGCAGCCCGGACAGGTGGTGCACCAGGTCGTAGAGCGGTGTCAGGTGGTGCTTGCCCATTGCCGGGACGTAGTCGCGCTCGGACATTCTTTCGCTCATGGCACCATTCTGATCGCTTCTGTAGCTGGGAATCTGTGCCGATCCGCTGCTTCGATGGGATGATTTGACGGTGAAGGCGGTACGAACGGCGCCCCGCGGGGGCCGCCCCCCGACCTACTCGATGCTGCCCGCTCCCGGCGAGCTGCCCGTGGCGGCCCTGCGCCTCGAGCACGAGATGGGGATCAACGGTTCGTTCGAGGAGCACACGCACGACTTCCCCGGCCTGGCCTACTTCGAGTCCGGCGGCGGCGTGCTGCGCACCGGCCGGCGGGAGTGGCCGGTCGAGGCGGGCGACCTGTTCGTGATCGCGCCGGGCGACGTGATGGGCCGCATCGAGGCCACCGACCTGCCCCACGCCGAGGGCTGGGGCGTGTTCTTCACCGCCGACGCGCTCGGCCCCGACGTGCCCGGCGCCCACCTGGCCTGGCGCACGCATCCGCTGCTGTTCCCGTTCGTCCGCGGCGGAGCCATCGGCGCGCTACGGCTACGGGTGCCCGAGGCCGACCGTCCGGAGTGGACGAACCGGATCCAGGCGCTGCACGACGAACTGGCCCAGCGCCGCGACGGCTATCGCGACGCCGTGCCGGCCCACCTCGTGTTGCTGCTGGTCGCGGTCTCCAGGCTCGCCGCCGACGTGGTGGGGGACCTGCGCGAGAACAGCGAACCGCTGCTCGCCGAGGTGTTCGACGTCATCGAACGGCGTTACCCGGAACCGTTGTCGTTGCGCGACGTGGCCGCCGCGGTCAGCATCTCGCCGGGCCACCTGACCTCGACCGTGCGCAGGCGGACCGGCCGCACCGTCCAGGAGTGGATCACCGAGCGGCGCATGGTGCAGGCGCGGCGGCTGCTCGCCGCCACCGAGCTGCCGATCAGTGAGATCGGCAGGCAGGTGGGTTTCCCGGACGCCGGCTACTTCGCCCGGACGTTCGGCAAGGTCCACGGGATGAGCCCCGCGCGGTGGCGGCGAGCCGGGACCTGATCACTGGGGTCCAGGCACCGGAGTCCATTGGCGGCACACGTCGCCGGAGCAGGTGCGCAGGGTGGCGAGCCGGTCCGCCAGCGCCCGCCGCGTGGCCGCGTAGCGCGGGTCGTTGTGCACGCTGTTCAGCTGGTAGGGATCCAGCTGCAGGTCGTAGAGCTCGCGTGCGCCACCCGAGTGTTCGACGTAGGTCCACCGCGGTGTCCGCAGCCCCGCGTACCAGGTGCCGCTCTCCTTGGGGCCGGTCTCGATCACGATGCCGCGGGCGAACGATCCGGGATCGTTGGCGATCGGCAGCAGTGAACGTCCGTCGACGGTCAGCCCGGCGGGTGTGTCCGTCACGTCCAGGATCGTGGGCGCGAGGTCGACGTTGGCGGCGAGCGTCGTGACCCGTTTGCCCGCGGGGAAACCGGGGCCACGGATGATCAACGGCACGCGGAGGGACTCCTCGTAGGGCACGATCTTGCCGGCCACGATGCGGTGTTCGCCCTGCATCCAGCCGTTGTCGGAGGTGAACACGATGGCGGTGTTCTCCAGTTCACCCGCGGTGCGCAGCGTGGACACGATCCGTGCGACGGCGTCGTCGACGGCGAGCAGGGACTCGAGCCGCCCCTTGAGCCGTGCCTCGATCTGCTGCTCGGCGGCGGGGGTGATCCGCGGCCGGTTGCGGACGGCGGGCGGCTTGTCGGAGACGTCGGCCTCGTCGTAGCTCGGCGGCTTCGGCACGGTCACCGAGTCGAGGTCCCCGCGGTGGCGGGGCGCCGGGCGCGGGTTGCGCTTCGAGAGGTCCACCCCGTCGAGGGCTCGTTCGCCGTGCGGTGCGAGGGGTGCGAACGACAGGAAGAACGGCTGCGCTGCGGGGGCCTTGCGGTTGATGTAGTCGATGGCCTTACCCGCGTAGACATCCGTCTGGTACAGCGCCGGGTCCTCGACGGCCGGCGAGCCGTAGGTGTGCAGCCTGCCGTTCTCGTTCACGGTGTAGCCCCACATGCTGTACGTGCTCGGATCCACCGAGCCGTACCACTCGCCCCAGCCGGGCGGGACCTGCGTGGGGTTCGCGGTGCCGTAGCCGTTGAGGTACTTGCCGACGTGCGCGGTCTGGTATCCGGCCTGCCGCAACCACACCGGCAGGGTCTGCTCGCCGCGCAGCTTCGCGAACCCGCCGTCCGGCGGCGCGTTGCCCAGGACACCGTGGTTGTGCGCGTACTGCCCGGTGAGGAACGTGCTGCGCGACGGGCAGCACAGGGAGTAGGACACCACGTTGTTGTCGAAGCTGGTGCCCTGGTCGGCGAGCAACGACCGCACGTTGGGCAGGTACTCCAGGGCCGACAGGTTCATGTCGTCGACCATGATCACGACGACGTTCGGTTTGGCCGGTGCCGCGCCGGCAGGGGGACCTGCGGATGCCGGCGCCACGGCTGCGGCCACGATCAGCGCGGCCGCCATCAGACGGGTTCGAGACATACGGCTCCTCCGTTGATGCTGGGCGGCGGCGGAGTCCCGACATCACCGTACTGAGCGAGAAGCCCTTGGAATGTAAGAGTTCTGTTCGGGTGTCAGTGAACGCGCCGGTAGCGTTCGTAGATCACCCGTGAGTCGAACGCCCTGGTCTCGACCAAGTCCAGCGGGACGTCCTTGGTGACCGGCGGTAGGTACGGCGTGCCGCCACCGACGATGATCGGACAGCGGAAGATGCGCAGCTCGTCGACGAGACCGAGCTCGATCGCCGTCCCGGCGAGGCCGGGGCCACCGATCTCGGCGTCCTCGCCGGGCGCGAGCGTCGCGGCGATCTCCTCGGCCAGCGGCGCCTTGGCGAGCCGGGCGTTGCCCTCGACGCGGTCGAGCGTCCGGCTGAAGACGATTTTCGGGAGAGCGGACCAGACGTCGGCGAACTGGGTCCTGAGCTCGTCGGCGCGCATCGAGGGATCCGTCTCCCACGGCAGCATGATCTCGTAAAGCCCGCGGCCGCAGAAATAGGCGCTGAGCCCGCGGACCCGCTCGAGGTGGAACGCGAACAGCTCGTCGCTGGGGACGCCCCATGCGAACCCGCCCTCGCGATCGTTGATGAAACCGTCCACAGAGACGCTCATCGAGTAGATCAGCATGGCCGCACGCTCCTCGTCGTCGAGGACGATGTCGTTGAGGACGATCCAATCACGACCAACAACTGGTTGCCGAAAGTTCACCGACTTTTGCGGGGTTTCGTCAGGGATTCCAAGCCATGATCATGGAGCTTCCATCCCTGCCAAGGAGGTTTCAAGTGCACACCCTGCAACCGCACTGGACCCGCCGACTCCTGGTCGCGCTCGCGGCCGTGGCGTCCCTGCTCAGCGTGTCGCTGGCCGTCGCTCCCGCAGCCGAAGCGCGGGTCTACAGCTACTGCGGCATCTCGGGCTGTTCCGCGGCTCGCTCGGCCGACTCGATCTGGGAGTCGAAGGGCTACCCGAGCGCGCGCAACTGGTACAGCTGGCCGAACGGCCAGTGCAACTTCGCGGGCGGCACGTACTACAACCGCGACGGGCAGCTGCCGAGCGGCCACACCTACCAGGAGTTCGACGTCTACCCGCGCGCGTGTGGCGCGCCTCGTGACGCGAAGCGGATCGTGGTCGACCGGACGACCGGTCAGGTCTATTTCTCGCCCAACCACTACACCGACTTCTACCCGATGTACTGATCGGATCGTGCCGGACCCGCCGCGGCGGGTCCGGCACCCCGGCTCAGGTCGCCACGTAGCCGCCGTCGGCGTTGACCACGGCACCCGTCACGTAGCTCGACCGCGCCGAAGCGAGGAAGAGCACGACGTCGGCGATCTCCTCGGGTTCACCGGCACGCCCCAGCGGCGTGCCGGACGAGATCACCTCGAACATCTCACCGGCCTGCTCGACGACCTGGTCGGTGCGGATCGGGCCGGGCGCCACGGAGTTCACCCGTACCCCGCTCGCGCCGAACTCGATGGCCCACGAGCGGGTGAGTGCGTCCATCGCGGCCTTGGTGGCGTTGTAGACCGAGCCGACCGGCGTGCCGATCACCGCGGCGATCGACGAGACGTTGACGATGGTGCCGGCGCCCTTCGCGACCATCGCCGGCGCGAGCGCGGCGGTGAGGAAGTACGTGGCGCGCACGTTGACGTCGAAGACCTGCTCGTAGGTCTCGAGCGACTGCTCGGCCGTCGGCGAGAACGGGTAGATGCCCGCGTTGTTGACGAGCACGTCGACCTCGCCCACCTCCTCGGCGAGCCTGCGCACGTCCTCGATGTCGCCGACGTCCGCCACGATGTAGTGGCCGACGCCGCCCGCCTGCTCGATCAACTGAACGGTCTCCTTGCCGAGCTCGGCCCGGCGGCCCGTCACATAAACGGTCGCGCCCGCCGACGCGAGCTTCACCGCGATCGCCCGGCCGATGCCGGACGTCGCCCCCGTCACGAGTGCTTTCTGTCCCTGGAGTTCCATGCCACGACCGTGCCGACGCGACGTCATCCGGCCATCAATTCCGCATGAATCAGCAGGCCAGGGCCGTCGCCCGCACACCGAAGTAGAGCCGCACGAACCGCGGCACGGCGTAGACGCCGAGCACGACCGGTTCGATCAGGTGCACGTCCGCGAGCGCCTCCAGCACGAGCTCCGCCGCACCCGGCTCGGCGTCGAGGACCTCCGCCGCCTCGGCCACCGTGACCCGATCGGCGTCGCGCTGCGCGATGCCGATGATCGCCAGTTCCTCGACCGGTGTGAGCGCCGCCCGCGCGCGGACGAGCGGCGACAGCACGGCCGCGCAGTCCGACGGGATGGCGCCACCGAGTGCGCGTTCCCTGGCCATCTGCTGCAGCACCATCTCGAACGTCCACATCGGACGCGCGGCGATCTTGCCGCGCAGCACCCGCAACGCCGATGGCATGTGCGACAACGCGTCCGCGAGTTCCTGGGCGTTCGCGATCTCCGCGTCGACCCGTGCACCGAGACCGGTGCGCAGGAACCGCAGCGACTCGTCCGGCGTGAACCCGCCGACCTTGACCCAGTGCACACCGGGCAGCGCGTTCAGCCGCGGCACGCTCGTCAGCAGGTACGCGCTGCCGGGCGTGACGAAGTCCTGCACCCCAGAAGTAACGTCGTCGATGATCACCAGCAGCCGCTTGTGCCTGGCCTTCTCCCGCCACGTGGCCGCGTCACCACCGTCGGCGCCGATCGCCCGCAGCAGCTGACCGGCCACGTCGTCGCCGCGCACGAAGATCTGGCCGTCCGGGTAGCGCTCCTTGATCCGGTGCGCGACGTGCACGGCCAGCGCGGTCTTGCCGCTGCCGTGCAGGCCGGCGAGTCCGACCACGCCGGGCAGTGCCGCGACGATCTCGTCGATCTCCCTTGCCCGGCCGGTGAAATCGGCGAGATCCGGTGGCAGCTGTTCGGGTTTGCCCAGCAGCCTTGGGTTTCCGAGCAGGATCGCCTGGTGCATCTCCCTGAGCTCGGGACCGGGCTCGACGCCGAGCTCGTCACGCAGCACCCTGCGCGCGACGTGGAACTCCTCCAGCGCCTCGGCCTGCCTGCCGTCACGGAACAGCGCGTACATCAGCAGGCCGCGCGGCCGTTCGCGCAACGGGTGATCCGCGACGAACCGCCGCAGCTCGTGCACATCCAGCGACCGGCGCAGCCGGTCCTCCCGTGCCCGGACCTGCTGCTCCCGCAACCGTGCGCGCTGCGCGTCGAAGTAGCGGCCGCGCAGTCCCTCCAACGGTTCGTCCTCGCCGAGGACGAGTTCGGCATGAAGCGAGTAGCCGCCGTCGACCGACCGCAGGTCCAGTTCCGGGAACGTGCGCCGCAGCTTGTAGACGTACGTGCGCAACGCCGTGACCGCGCTCGGCGTGGGGTCGTCCCACACCATCGACACGAGCTGCTCGTTCGGCAGCCAGGTGCCGTTGTTCAGCAGAAGTGCCGCGAGCACGGCGCGTTGCTGACGCGGGCCGAGTGGAACTTCGCGGTCATCTCGCCAGGCGCGGACCGGACCCATCAGTGAGAAGCGCAGGCTCATTCTCAGATCAACAACGGAACAACGGCGGCGCTTCCCGTGTTCACCGATTGACCAGTGTCGTCTCCCGGTCGATGTGCGACAGCTTCTCCGGGTTGCGCACGGCGTAGAGCCCGGTGACGAGACCGTCGTCGATGCGCACCGCCACGATGCTGTCGACCTCGCCGTTGAGCCGCAGCAGCAACGCCGGGAACCCGTTGACGTGCACCGGTTCCACCGTGATCACGTCGGCGACCCGGCCGAGGCCGGAGGCCAGCACGCGAGCCACGCGGTCGGCTCCCATGACCGGGCGCAGCACGGCCTGCTTGATCCCACCGCCGTCGCCGACGAGGACGACGTCCGGCGCGAGGACGTCCAGCAGTCCCTGCAGGTCACCGGTCTCGACCGCGCGCTGGAACGCGTCGAGCGCGCCTTTCGCGTCGGCCGCGGACACCGGCCCGCGCGGGCGGCGCGCGGCGACGTGGCCCCGCGCCCGGTGGGCGATCTGCCGGACCGCGGCCGGGGTCTTCTCGACGGCTTCGGCGATCTCGTCGTAGTCGAAGTCGAACACGTCACGCAGCACGAACACCGCCCGCTCGGTCGGCGTGAGCGTCTCCAGCACGAGCATCATCGCCATCGACACGCTGTCGGCCAGCTCGACGTCTTCGGCCACATCGGGCGAGGTCAGCAGCGGTTCGGGCAGCCACGAACCGACGTAGGACTCCTTGCGCCGGCCGAGCGTGCGCAGTCTGGTGAGGGCTTGACGGGTGGTGATGCGCACGAGGTACGCGCGCTGGTCGTGCACGGTGCCGAGGTCGACGCCGGACCAGCGCAGCCAGGTCTCCTGCAGCACGTCCTCGGCGTCGGCGGCCGAGCCGAGCATCTCGTAGGCGACCGTGAACAGCAGGTTGCGGTGGGCGACGAACGCCTCTGTGGCACTCACTCGTGCCTCCCCTCTCGACGGTGACTCCCCAAAAGACACCGGTCATCGCGCCTTTGTGACAGTGACGTGGATCACTGTCACAGGGATCGGGTGGCCGGCATCTGGTGTTCGTTCCACACCACGAGGGAGGACCCGATCATGGAAACCCGATTCAACATGTTCGAGAGCGAGATCGGTGGCAAGTTCGCCAAGCGGTTCGCGAACATGAACACGCTGCTCACCCAGTCGCCGCTGCCGAAGTCGACGCAGGAGCTGGTGTCGTTGCGGGCCAGCCAGATCAACGGCTGTGGTTTCTGCACCGACATGCACACCAAGGACGCGACGGCCGCGGGGGAGGACCCGGTCCGGCTGCACCTGGTCGCCGCCTGGCGCGAGGCCACCGTGTTCACCGAGGCCGAGCGGGCCGCGCTGGCGCTCACCGAGGAGGCCACCCGGATCGCCGACCACCACCGCGGTGTGTCGGACGAGACGTGGGCCCAGGTGCGCAAGCACTATGACGACGACGAGATCGCGACGCTGGTCTGCCTGATCGGCCTGATCAACGCGGCGAACCGGATGAACGTCATCCTGCGCACCCCGGCGGGTTCGTACCAGCCCGGCATGTTCGACCAGCTGGTGAGCTGATCACCTGATGGCCCGGCCCTGCGGGGCCGGGCCATTCGATACACGAGTTGACCTCGCATGGACTAATCGTGCGATGGTGCGGGCCATGAACCGCGGCTTGATCATCGACTTCGGAGGCGTGCTCACCAACCCGTTCGACGAGTCCATGCGGGCGTTCTGCCTGACAGAGGGCATCGAACCGAACGCGTTGCGGACGGCGCTGACCGCGCACGCGGCCCTGGTGGCCGACCTGGAACGCGGCAAGGCGACCCAGGCCGAGTTCGCCGCGACCATCGGCCTGGCGTTGCGGATCTTCCCCGACGACCTGGTGCAACGGATCACCGCCGGCCTGGAGCTGCAGCAGGACGTGATGGCCGCGGTGGCGCGGGTGCGTCAGCGCGGCGTCCAGGTGGCCGTGCTGTCGAACTCGCTCGGATCCGAGCCGTACAACCTGTTCGACCGGTTCCGCCTCAAGGTCGACGTCATCGTGGCGTCGGACCAGGTGCGGATGCGCAAGCCGGATCCGGAGATCTACCGGCTGACCGCCGACCGCCTGGGCATCCCACCGGCCGAGTGCGTGTACGTCGACGACTCGGCAAAGTTCCTCGACCCTGCCGCCGCTTTCGGAATGACCACGGTCCTCGCGACCTCGCCTGCGGTTACGATCAAGGCGCTGGAGGACCTGTTCGGCTGATCGCGGGTGATGCCATGACCGACGAGGAGCTCGTCGTCGAGTTCGCCCTGACCAGGCTGGACAACCCGGACCTCGACCTGGAGGAGGTCGCCGCCCTGGTCGTGCGGCGCATGGGCGAGGACCGCATGCTCGAGTTCGCCTCCCGCACCCTCGCGGTCCGCGGCGAACTGCGCGGCGCGGCGTTCCCGTCGGCCGTCGAGCACGTGCTCCGCGTCGTGCTGACGATGCGCGGCTAACCCTTCCGGAACTCCAGCAGGCTGCGCTGTTCGGTCAGCTCGGTCACGCCGTCGAGGACGAGTCCGTGCTGTTCGGCGAGCGCCCGGTACTCGTCGACCGTGCGGTCGCGGCCGCCGAACATGATCAGCATGACCAGGCTGAACCCGGTGTAGGGCCGGACCGACTCGATCACCAGCACGCGCCCGCCCGTCTCGGCGCACCGGGCGAGGATCCGGTGGGCGTGCTCGTCGTCCCAGTTGTGCAGGATGTCCACCAGCAGGTAGGCGTCCGCATTGGCCGGGAGCGGGTCGAAGAAGCTCCCCGCGGTCACCTGGGCGCGTTCGTGCTCACCGAACTCCGCGGGCGGTTCGAGATCCAGCAGATGGCCTCTCACGTGCGGATGCGCGGCCAGAATCGCGGCGAGCAGGTCACCCTGTCCACCGCCCACGTCCACAATGGACTCGAACCGCGACCAGTCGAACCCCGCGACGAACCGCGGGATCTCCGCGCGGAACCGGTGCGTCATCTGCCGGTCGAACGACTCACGCAGGTGCGGATGCTCGGCCAGGTCCTCCCAGAAGCCCTGCCCGTAGCGTTGCGGGTAGGCCGCTTCTCCGGTCCGGACGCTGTGGGCGAGCTCGACGAACGCCAGGTCGGCGCGGCCGGCCGCGGTGTTCACGTCCAGCAGGCCGGCCAGTCCGTTGTCGGCGTCGGCCGTGAGGTTCGCGCCCAACGCCGTCGTCCGGTAGCCGACGCCGGTGCGTTCGACGATGCCGAGGGTGGCGAGGTGGGCCAGCAGCAGGTCCAGCGCACCAGGGTTCAGGTCCAGCTCCGCCGCGAGTTCGTCGGCGGTCGCGTCACTGTCGAGCAGACGGTCCGGCAGGCGCAGCGTCACCGCCACGCGCAGCGACATCGGGGTGGCCAGGCCTGCCATCCGGCGCAGCGTTTCCAAGTCTCCCACAAAGATCCACTGTGTCAGCCGTGTCAACGGGGATCTTGCGGCAGAGTGCAGAGGTATGACACTGACCGACCAGGTCGTTGACAGCTTCGGCGGGGACGACCGGCTCTCCCACGTGATGCGGTCGCTCGTCCGGCACCTGCACGCGTTCGCCGAGGACGTGCGACTCACCGAAGCGGAGTGGGCGAAGGCGATCGACTTCCTCACCCGCACCGGCCACATCACCGACGACCGGCGCCAGGAGTTCATCCTGTTGTCGGACGTGCTGGGCCTTTCGATGCTCACCGTCGCCCTCAACGGCTCGGACAACGCGACGGTCTTCGGCCCGTTCTTCGTCGAAGGTGCGCCCGAGGTGCCGCTCGGCGGCGACATCACGGGTGATGCGCACGGAGTGCCGTGCTGGGTGAGCGGCACGGTCCGCTCGAAGGACGGCACACCGATCCCGGACGCGCGGATCGACGTGTGGGAGGCCGACGACAACGGACTGTACGACGTGCAGCGGGACGGCGGCGTGGCCGGGCGCGGTCGGCTGCGTTCGGGACCCGACGGCGGGTACCGGTTCTGGTCCGTGCGGCCGTCGCCGTACCCGATCCCGATGGACGGCCCGGTGGGGGAGCTGCTGGCGAAGACGGGACGCGGGCCGATGCGGCCCGCGCACATCCACTTCAAGGTCGAGGCGCCGGGGTACCGCCCGCTCATCACCCATGTGTTCGCGGCCGGCGATCCCTATCTCGAGACCGATGCCGTGTTCGGTGTGCGCGAGGGGCTGGTCACGACGTTCGAGGAACACCAGGCCGGAGTCGCGCCGGACGGCCGCGAGCTGACCGGGCCGTGGGCGAGCGTCGAGTTCGACCTGGTGCTAACGAGCGGCGGCGACCACTGACTCCCAGGCGAACCCGTCCGGGTCGGTGAACGGCTCCGCGCCGCCGACCGCGATCCGGTGCGACCCGGTGCCCTCGGGCGACACACCCGCGTCCTTGGCGAGCGCCCGCCGCCGGTACAGCGCCACCTTGACCGGACCTTCGGCGAACTCGACGTACATGCGGCCGAAGCTGCGCGCCACGGTGAGGCCCCGGTCGAGGTAGAACTGCTTGCTCACGGCCACGTTGGCGACGCCGAGCAGGAGCACGACGCTGTCGACCTGCCTGGTGGCCGGGCCGGTGTTCTTCTTCGCCGAGGTCGCGATCTTCCAGATCGTCCCGTCCGGGGCCTGGACGCTGCCGCCGTAGCCCCACATCGACTTCGCGACCGGCTTGAGCGCCGTCGCGCCGGCGTCGAGGGCTGCGCCGACCAGTGCGTCGACATCGGCAGGCTGGGACACCACGAGTGACAGGGTGAAGCCGCGGAAGCCGGTGGTCGGTTCCTGCGAGGCACGCACCCGCAGCAGGTCGCCCAGGCCGAAGGCGGCGGTGTAGAAGCGCTCGGCGGCCGCGGGGTCGGCCACCTCGAGGGTGATGGTGTTGATCGTCGTCATGGCAGCAACGCTAGGCGCGGGCCGGTGACCGGTGCTTCTTGATTCCTGACCGGTGTGGAGCAGCGGAATAGTTGACGCATCAACTAGGTTGATGGATGATAGTTCAACTACTTGAGGGAGCTGTCATGACTGTCGACGTCAGGCGGGCGGACGACCGGTTCAAGACCCGGATCAGCTGGCTCGACTCGAAGCACTCGTTCTCGTTCGGCGGCCACTGGGACGACCGGAACACCCATCACGGCGTGCTCCTGGTCAACAACGACGACATCGTCAAGCCGGGCATGGGCTTCGAGACACACCCGCACCAGGACATGGAGATCGTGACCTGGGTGCTGCGGGGATCCTTGGTGCACCAGGACTCCACGGGCCACTCCGGCGTCATCTATCCCGGACTCGCGCAACGCATGAGTGCGGGCACCGGCATCCTGCACTCGGAGAAGAACGACTCGTGGCGGCTGCAGGGTGACTCGCACACCGACCCCGTGCACTTCGTCCAGATGTGGGTCGTCCCCGACGAGCCCGGCATCACGCCCGGCTACGAGCAGCTGGAGATCGACGACGAGCTGCTCAAGGGCGGTCTCGTGCCGGTGGCCTCGGGGATGAACCACGACGCCGCGATCCGCATCAAGAACAAGTACGCCGCCCTCCACGCGGCGCGCCTTCAGCCGGGGCAACACGTCGAACTCCCCGAGGCGCCGTTCCTGCACCTGTTCGTCGCGCAGGGCGACGTGACGCTCGAAGGTGCCGGCGAGCTCAGGCAGGGCGACGCGGTGCGGTTCACGGCGACCGGCGGGCAGAAGGTCACGGCAACCGGGCCCGCGGAGATCCTGGTGTGGGAAATGCACGCGACGATCGGCGGCTAGGCGCGGTGGTGGTGCACGGCGAAGATCGAGGTATGCGGAGCTTGATCGTGGCACTCGCGCTCGTCCTCGTCGGCACCACGCCGGCACAGGCCTGCCCGGCGGTGATCAAGGGCAACGGCTCGAAGCTGCACCCCGAGGGGGTGGCATACGACCGGGCGCACGGCAGGTTCGTCGTCGGCTCCGTCGTCCACGGCACGGTGTCGACGGTCGAACGTGACGGCCAGGCCAAGACCCTCGTCGACGACCCGGCGTTGATCACCACGATGGGCCTCGCGGTCCGGGCGGGCAGGCTGTACGTGATCAACGGCGACGTCGGCATCAGCAAGAAGTCGTCGCCGGCGACGTTGAAGAAGACCGCGGGCCTGGGCATCTACAACGCCTGGACAGGCAAGAAGATCGCTTACTACGACCTGGGCGCGCTCGACCCGTCCCGCGAGCACTTCGGCAACGACGTCGCGGTCGCCCCGGACGGCACGGCGTACGTCACCGACTCCTACAGCGGCGCGATCTACAAGGTCAAGAACAAGGCCGAGGTCTTCTTCCGCGACGACCGGCTGCTGCCGGCGGGCCGGGGCAACGGCGCGAACGGCATCGTCCGGCTGCCCAACGGCGACCTGCTCATCGCGCACTCGTCCGGCCGCGCCCTCTACAAGCTGTCGAACAACGTGTTGACGCAGGTCACGACCGATGCGCCGATCGGGGCACCGGACGGTCTGCTGATCGACAACGGCCAGTTGCTCGCGATCGACAACACCGCCGCCAACCGGGTCATCTCGCTGAAGTCCACCGACAACTGGACCACCGCGAAGGTCACCAAGAGCGTTCCGTGGACCGACAAGGCCCCAACCACGATGGCGAAGAGCCCGTGCGGTGTGTACGTACTGAGCGGGCGATTGGATCAATTGAATCCCGGAACCGACGAGTTCTGGTTGCGCCGCTGGTAGTCGCCTAAGGTGTCGGCCATGGTGCGACCGCGGCGCTTGACCCCGCCCGTCGTCGGGCTCAGCGTGCTGCTCGTGCTGTCGATCATCGGCTGGATCGTCTTCGACGTCGTCATTGATCGGCTCCGCGCACCCCGCTGCACGTCCCCGGCGTCGGTGTCGATCGTGGCCGCGCCCGGAATCGCGCAGGTGCTGGGCGAACTCGCGCAGCAGGACACCAAGGCCGACTGCTACCAGGTCGAGGTACGCGCGGAACCCGCGCGCGACACGCTCACGCGCCTCGCCGACGACAAGAACAAGAACCGCCCCACGGTGTGGGTGCCGGACTCGACGTTGTGGCTGCGCCAGGCCCGCGACTCCGGCGCCTGGCGCGTTCCCGAGGCGGGTACGTCGATCGCCAGCTCGCCGGTTGTGCTGGCGGTGAAGGATCCGGCCAAGGGCAAGAACTGGGCCGAGCTCATCGGTCCCGGCGCCAAGGCCGTCAGCGGACTCGCCGACCCCGCAAAGGATCCCGCCTCACTGACGGCGTTGCTCGCCGTGCGTTCCTTTACGGAGAAGGAAAAGGACCCGGCGGCCGCCACGGTCGCACTGCTGCGCGGACCCGCCGGAAGTTACGCCGAACAGCCCGAGGAGCTGTTCAACAAGCCCGTGGACGTCTTCCCCGCGAGCGAGCAGGACGTCGAACGCCACAACGCGGAACCCGGCGCCGCCAAACTCACGCCCGTCGCCGCCGAAACCCCCATGCCCGGCTTGGACTTCCCGTACGTCGTGCTGCCGGACGCGGGGGAGGAGCAGCGCAAGGGCGCCGAGAAGTTCCTCGCCAAGGCAAGGGGATTCGAGAACTTCCAGAAGTTCGGACTCCACAAGCCTACCGAGAACGCCCTGCCCGACCAGGACACCGTCGACAAGACGCTGCAGATCTGGGCCGGCGTGACGCTCACGGCGCGCATCATCGCGCTGATGGACGTCTCCGGTTCGATGAACCAGGTCGTGCCGCGCACCGGCCAAAGCCGTATGCAGCTGGCGGTCGCCGCCGCCGAACGTGGGCTCGGGTTGTTCAAGCCCGGGACGAAGCTCTCTTTGTGGAAGTTCTCGACGTTCCTAGACGGCGACAAGGACTACAAGGAACTCCTGCCCACCGCGTCCATCAAGGAGCACCTTGAAAGAGGTGACGCGGCCGTGTTGAAGAGCATTCGCGCCACGGCCAATGGTGGCACCGGCATGTACGACAGCGTGCTCGCCGCGTACCAGGAGGCGCGCGCCAACTGGGAGCTCGGCCGCATCAACATCGTCGCGGTCATGACCGACGGCCGCAACGACGACCCTAAGACCATCAGCCAGAAGCAGTTGCTCGAAGAGTTGGCCAAGCTGCAGGACAAGCGCCGGCCGTTGCCGATCATCGCGATCGGCATGGGACCGGACGTTGACGTCGACGAACTCACCAAGATGGCTGAGGCGACGGGCGGGCGCGCGTTCACCACTGCGGATCCGGCTGGGATCAGCGACATCTTCGCGCAGGCGTTGAGCACGATGCTGTGCCAGCCGCCGGCCTGCCGTCCTCAGTAGAGGGTGGTGGAGCTGCTCCACGGCTCATTCTTTTAGGTTGATTTGGCCGGAAACGGTGGAGCGGAACCGAAAGCTGCCCCTACTTTTCGTGCATGCCACGGAGAATGTCTACTGTCTGCGGGCGCGAGTTCGGCGACGGTGTCCGCACCGAGCTTCAGAACGCCGGATTCAGCTATCGCCAGGCGTGCGAGCTGCTCGACTGGGACCACGCCAAGCTTTCGGACATGTGCAACGGCAAGGGCGGCGTGTCCGAGGTCGAGGTCGCGATGGTGCTGGGCCTGTGCCGCACCGCGCCTGACACCCGCGATCGCCTGCTGGGGCTCTTCCAGGAGAGTCGCGAGGTAGGGCTGCTGCAGCTCTACGAATCCGTGGTTCCCGAGCAGGTGCAAACGCTGATCAAGCACGAGAAGCTCGCGACCGCGAGTGCAGCCTGGAACATGAACATCATCCCCGGACTTCTACAGGTTCCGCGGTATGTCGACGCGATAGTGCGCTCGTCGGTGGCGGTGCCATCGGCGAACGTCGACGAACTCATCGCTGCGCGGATCGCTCGGCGCGAAATTCTGCGGGGGCAGTGCCACTTCACCTTCTACATCCACGAGCAGGCGCTGCATCTCCCGGTAGGCGGGTACGACGTTCTTTCCGAGCAGCTGCACGACTTGCTGCAGATGTTGGTCCGCCCGTACATCAACGTACGGATCGTGCCGACAGTCATTGGCGCACACCCCGCGACCAGCGGAGATTTCCGGATGATGACCTTCGAGAAGTTCACGCCGGTGGTCTACCTGGAAAGTCTGAACTCCGAGCTGTTCCTCGACGACAAGGCATCGATCGACCTGTACGAGAAGGTGTTGGAGGCGCTCGATCAGATCGCATTGAGCGTGGAAGAATCGAGGGAGGTGATCATCAGCATCGTGACCTGAGGAGGCGCCCCCGCATGGCCACTTGGCGCAAGAGCAGCTACAGCGCGACCGGCGACAGCTGCGTGGAAGTGGGGCGGGGCATCGGCATCCGGGACACCAAGGCGCCCGCCGTCCACCTTCCCGTCAGCGCGTCGGCGTGGTCACGCTTCCTCGCGTCAGTACGGGTCGTAGGGGCTGTCGTGCCCGAACATCCGCGCGACTGACCGCAGCCGCAACCGCAGCAACACCTTGATCCCGACATTCCGCAGGAACCAGGGCATCTCCGCCAACACGCGCCGCCGGTCGGCCCACGAAGGCTGCGCCAAACGGAAGCGCGCCAAGGAGCCCGCCCGGTCGACGTAGACGTACCGGTTGCCACACAACACCTTCGCAATGACGCCAAGCGTCACCCCGATGGACGAGAACGCGTCGTGCACCAGAATCTCGCCGTTCGGCACCAGAAACGCCGACCAGCGCATGTCGTCGGTGTAGGTCCAGTAGTCGTGCTTGCCGTCGATGTACAGCAAGTCGATGCGCTTGTCCCAACGGCGCCGCAACCGGGTGCTGTACTCGGCCTCGAGCTCGACGACGTCACTCAACCCGGCGGCCGCGACGTTCTTCTCGAACCGTTGGCGCGTGGGGGTTCCGCCGAAGAGCTTGCCCTCGACGAAGGGGTCGACGGCGACGACTGTCGCGCCGACGGAACGCGCTGCGATACCCAGCACGGTGGTGGATCGGCCCTGGTGGCTGCCGATCTCGACGACGCGGGCACCCGGCCCGAGGCGCAGCGCCGCGTCCCAGAGCATGCGCGCCTGGTCGCTGGTCAGCCAGCCTGGAACCTGATCGCCTAACTCCCACGCCTCGGTGAATCGGGGTGTTGTCACAGATGCTCCACGTGTCTCTGCGCCCCAGTGATCGCGGAAGCATCACCATAGCGATGGTTCCGCTCCAGCACTACCCAGTGGTAACTTCCCGCCTCATCAAGACCTGGCACCGGAACCCGACGACGTGGGTGCTGATCGCGCTCATCGTGCTGTCGTTCGTGCAGCGCCCTGGGCGTACGACGTTCGACACGAAGCTGGACCTCGCGGTCAACCCGCTGGGGTTCCTTGGGCGTGCCCTGCATCTGTGGAACCCCGAAGCGACCGCCGGCGAGCTGCAGAACCAGGCGTACGGCTACTTCTTCCCGATGGGGCCGTTCTTCGCGATCGGCCAGATCCTGCACCTGCCGCCGTGGATTACCCAACGGCTCTGGTGTGCGCTGCTGCTCTGTTTGGCCTACTACGGGACGCTCCGGCTGGCGCGAGCCCTGAAAATCGGCACCGAGCCGACGCGCAACGTCGGGGCGCTCGCGTACGCGCTGGCGCCGCGTGTCCTCACCGAAATCGGGCCGCTATCAGCGGAAATGCTGCCCGCGGTGATGTTGCCGTGGGTGCTGCTGCCGCTCGTCCTGGCCGACAAGATCGGGTCGCCGCGCCGGGCGGCCGCGCTATCGGCGTTGGCTGTGCTGGGGATGGGCGGCGTCAACGGCGCGATGGTCGTGATGGCGCTCGTCCTGCCTGGGATCTGGCTGCTGACGCGCAAGTGGAACCGGCAGCACGTGCGGCTGTTCGTGTGGTGGTGCGGGTGCGTGATCCTCTGCGCGCTGTGGTGGATCCTTCCTCTGCTTCTTCTCGGCCGCTACAGCCTGCCGTTCCTCGACTACATCGAGTCCGCGGCGAACACGACCGCGCCGATGTCGCTCTTCCAGGTACTGCGCGGGACGAACCAGTGGGTCGCGTACGTCCTGTCCGGTGAACCGTGGTGGCCGAACGGGTTCGTGCTGGTCGACAACCCCGTGCTCATGGCGGGAACCGCTCTCGTGGCGCTGATCGGTGTGGTTGGTCTGGCGCGGCTCGGGTTGCCGGAGCGTCGTTTCCTGGTGCTCGGGACGTTGGTCGGGCTGACACTGCTGACCGTCGGGTACGTCGGGTCGCTGGACAGCCCGCTCGCGGAGACCGTGCGCGGACTGCTGGACGGGCCGCTGGCGCCGTTGCGCAACGTGCACAAGTTCGAGCCCGTGCTTCGACTGTGCCTGATCCTCGGGTTCATCCACGGCCTGCACCTGTCGCGGCCGACGGGGCTGCGCGCGGCGCCCGAGTACTGGCGGCGGCGGATTCGGATCGGGTTCGCGTTCATTCTCATCGCGGTCATCGCGGCACCCGCGTGGCTGCTGACGCTGCGGCCGGGGCTGGGGTGGAGCGACGTTCCGGACCACTGGCGCGAGGCGACCGCGTGGCTGGCCAAACAGGACGAACGCGCGCGCACGTTGATGTTGCCCGCCACCGGGTTCGGCCAGTACACGTGGGGCCGCACGGTCGACGAGCCGATGCAGTCGCTGGCCGAGGCGCCGTGGGCGGTGCGCAACCAGGTGCCGCTGGGGTCCGAGGGCAACACGCGGTTCATGGACGCCGTGATGGACGCGCTGGCCGACGGTCGCGGCAACGCAGGGCTGGCAGACTTCCTGGCGCGCGGCGGTTATCGCTATCTGTTGCTGCGCAACGACATCGACCGCGCGGCGACCGAGGCACCGCCGCTCGCCGTGCTGCGGCAGGGACTTCTCGCGACGCCCGGTGTGCAGAAGGTGGCGGAGTTCGGGCCCGAGGTCCGGATGCGCGACCAGAAGCTGACGAGCTCGGTCGACGCGCAGCTGACCGGAAAGTCGCTGGAGGTCTACGAGGTCAAGACGCCGGTGCCGACCGTGACCGCGGTGAACCTCGCCGATGTGCCGACGGTCAGTGGCGGGCCGGAGTCGCTGCTTCCCCTGTTGTCCCAAGGACTTCTGAAGGCCGACGAGCCGACCGTCCTGGCCGGTGACGCGCGTTCCGAACCCGATCAGTTGCTCGTCACGGACGGTCTGCGGCGGCGGGAACGCAACGTGGGGCGGGTCGCGGACAACCTCAGTCAGACCATGTCCGCGGACGAACCGTCGCGGCAGGGCCGGGTGGCGCTGGACGTGTCGCCGTTCCAGGACGTGTCGCACCAGACCGTCGCCGAGTACCGCGGCATCCGCGAGGTGCGGGCCTCGACGTCCACCGCCTACGCGGACGCGGCCGGCGCGATCGACCCGGCGGACTCGCCTTTTGCCGCCGTGGACGGGAATCCGGGATCGGCGTGGCACTCGTCGTCGTTCACCGGGCCGGTCGGGCAGTGGCTGGAGATCGAGCTGGACACGCCGCGGCAGGTGTCGGAGGTCAGCCTCGACCTGCTGGACGACCTGCGCGTCGGGTGGACGGTCAACCGGATCCGGCTGACGACCGACGCGGGGTCGATCGAGACCGAGGTGCCGCCGGGCGCCGGGGTGAAGAAGTTCCAGGTGAAGTCCGGCCTGACGTCGACAGTGCGCGTGACGATCCTCGGCGTGGCCGCGGACCGGCAGGACGGCAACGTCGGCATCAAGGAGCTGACCGTGCCGGGCACGTCCGCGCAGCGCGCGCTGCGGGTGCCGCACGACGTGTCGTCGCCGAAGGCCTCGTTCTCGTTCACCAGGGGCAGCCAGGCGCGTTCGGCCTGCTACAAGGCCGGTGACTTCGTCCGCTGCGACGCCGGACTGGCGCGGCTGGGCGAGGAGACGAACGGCCTGACGCGCCTCTTCCGGACATCAGCTGACGGTAAGTTCGTCGTGAACGCCACGGCAGTCCCCGCGGCAGGTGGCCGCAACCCGCTGGCACCCAACGGTTTCTCGGTACTGTCGTCGACCTCGCTGGCGGGTGACGTCGCGGCCGGTCCACTGTCCGCTGTGGACGGTGATCCGGGCACGTCGTGGGTGCCGGACGTGACGGACCTGCGGCCGTCGTTGGCGCTGTCGTGGAGCGGCGCCCGTGAGGTGTCCGAGTTCCGCATCGAGTGGCCCAAGGGCGCACGACGCCCGGCCGAGTTGGAGGTGCGGACGGCCGCGGGCAGCGAGGTCGTGCGCGTCGATCCGTCTGGAGTGGCCAAGTTCAACCCCGTCAAGACGGACAAGCTGGAGCTGGTCATCCGCGAGACCAGCGGGTCTGGCGGCGGCCCGGCGGAGATCGGCGAGCTGCACGTGCCCGCGCTGGACGACGTGCTGCGCGGCACCGCGCCGACGACGCAGTTCACCGTGCCGTGCGGCCAGGGCCCCCCGATCGACGTGGACGGCAAGCGCATCAACAGTTCCGTGAGCGGAACCGTCGGTGACGTCGTCGGTCACCGGCCGCTGAAGCTGACGTTGTGTGACGACGACCTGGCTTCGGCATTGGAGTTGCCCGCCGGTGATCACGTGCTGGTGACCAGCCGGTCCGACTCGTTCGTCGTGCAGGACGTGTCGCTGAAGCATCTCGACGCCAAGGCGCCGGCCGCGACGCATCGCACCGTCTCCGTGTCGTCGTGGGACAGCACTTCGCGTTCGGTGCAGGTCGGTGCTGGTGCTGCGGCGTTGCTCGTCGTGCCGGAGAACGTGAACGAGGGCTGGCGTGCCACGTTGAATGGTGCCGTGCTGGAGCGCACGCGGGTCGACGGGTGGCAGCAGGCGTGGATCCTGCCCGAGGGCGCGGGCGGTGAGGTCGAGCTGTCGTTCACGCCGGACACGCAGTACCGGTTCGGCCTGCTGATCGGTGTCCTGTCGGTGCTTCTGGTGGTGTTCCTCGCGGTGCGACGGTCTCGGCGTCTCGTGACGTTCGTGGAACCGTCTCGCGGACGCTGGCCCGTCGTGGTGATGATCGTGCTGCTCGGGGTGCTCGGCGGGATGCTGCCGATCGTTGCGCTGATCGCATGCCTGTTGGCGCGCGAGCTGTGGGCTCCGGCTCCCAAGGTGATCGCTCTCTCCGGTGTGGCGGTCGGTGGCGGTGTCGCTGTTTTGGGCCGGCTGTTCGGGCACGGCCAGGAGTGGGCGTACTCGCCGGTCGTGCAGGCCGCGTTGCTGTTCGCCGTGTCGGCCGTTGTGGCGGCGGCGTTCCGTCCGTTCGGCTCACGAAAGCGCCAGCAGGACGCATTGACGGAGCCTATCCGGACGGTTGCGCCATTGGGCTGAATGCGGTAACCCTGGTCCGCTGATCGGCGATCTAGGGGCATGGAAGTCGCGCCAGAGGAGATCCGGTTCGCGGTCGTGCTGAACGGCGGCGTGAGCCTGGCGGTCTGGATGGGCGGCGTGGCCCTGGAACTCGACCGCCTGACGAACCGGGCCGGGCTGTACGAGCACTTCCTGAACGAAGTCGGCAGCGTCGCGCGGGTCGATGTCATCACCGGCACGTCGGCCGGTGGGATCAACGGCGCGGCACTCGCGCTGTCCCAGGTCAACGAAAAGGCCGACCTGAGCAGCCTGCGTGACCTGTGGGTGGAGCAGGGTGCGTTCGAACAGTTGCTGCGGCCACCGTTCAGCGGCCAACCGATGTCGTTGCTGCAGGGCGACGAGTTCTTCCTGCCGAAGCTGCGCACCGCGTTCACCGCGCTGACCAAGGACTTCGTCCCGCGCCCCGCTTCCGAGCGGCCCATCGACCTGCGCATCACGACCACCCTGCTCAACGGTGTGCCGAAGGTGACCTTCGACGACCTCGGTCAACCGCTCGTCCAGACCGTGCACCAGGGCGTGTTCAACTTCCGGCGAGACCCGGCCAAGTGGGCCAAGCCACCGAACGGTCGCTGGACCGACGACTTCTACAAGAGGACAGACGGCGAGAACACCGACTTCACCGGCGACCTGGAGAAGACCATCGATCGGCTCGCGCTCGCCGCGCGGTCGACGGCGTCGTTCCCGTTCGCGTTCGAGCCCTCCTTCGTCCAGGTGCGCGACGACGACGACATGGGCGAAGCGGCCAGTTGGTTCGCCGCCGGCACCGACCGGTCGCGGTTCGCCGTCGACGGCGGCGTGCTGGTGAACACGCCCACGAAGGAGGCGCTCGAGGCGATCGACCGGATGCCCGCGAACGGTCTCGTGCGGCGCGTCATGCTGCTCGTGTTCCCGCATGCACCCGTGTCCAACGACGAGCCGCGCGCTGACACGACTGAGAAACCACCCACCATCGTCGGCGCGGGCGGACGCCTGCTGACCGCCCTCTACAGCCAGAGCGGCCGGACGTACGTCGACAAGGTGGAGGACCACAACCGGGCGGCGGCCTCGCGGCGTGGCGGACGCAACGACCTGCTCGAACGCCTGCAGGGGCCGGACTTCGTCAAGGAGATCTACGACCTCGCGAAGGGGCTGCGCAGCCACTACGAGGACTTGATGATCCGGTACGTGGCGCGTGAGGTCACAACGCAGCAGATCGACACTCCGGGGGCGAACAAGGAGGGATGGTCGTTCGAGCGCGTCCGCCTCACCGCAGAGAAGGCACAACGCGCCTACCTCAAGTCCCCCAAGGTGTTGCCGTACGTACCTGCTGATGTGCCGCCGACATGCGTCTACGACCAGGGCTGGCCGTGGGGGTTCACCATGGCCGAACGGTTGGCGTCCGCCGCGCTGGATCTGCTCAAGCGGCTCGTCTGGGTGACGTCGGATGCTGACTACTTGGAGATCAAGGAGGCGCGCAGGGACCTCCACATGTCTCGCTGCAACATCCGGAACCTGCGCGAGCAGGTGGATGCGGGCTTCACCGGATCCACGTCGACGAGGCTCGACTCGGTGTACTGGACCGACCGGCTGACGTACTTCGCCCAGCGAATGGTGGGACCGGACGCTGACGAGGGAAACAAGCTGCATGTCGACATCAACCGGATCGGCGACGTCGTCGAGCGGGCCAGATCCGTGCTGATCAGACTGGACGAGCCGAAGCTGAAGATGGCCGACCTGCAGCCGTGGCACAAGCTGCTTCTTCAGGATCTGACCGACGCCGAGAAGAAACTCGATGGCAAGCTCGGGTGGGTGTCGCGGCTGCTGGCGCTGGAGATCGCCGCGACGTGTCTCGGCGACGAGGCACCGAAGGGGCTCGACCAGCCCGTCGAGCTCGCCCAGGTGAGCCTGCAGACGAAGAACGCGTTCGCCAAGCTGTCGGTGACCCCGGACGACAAGGCCGGCGGTGCCTCACTGGCTCGGTTCTCGGGGTTCCTCAAGCGATCGTGGCGGGTGAACGACTGGATCTGGGGCAGGCTGGACGCCGCCACGATGCTGTGCAAGATCGTGTTCGACCCGGAACGGTTGTGGCGGCGGCACGAGCTCAACCCGCAGGGCAGTGCCGCGGATCTGGTGGACGGCTTGGTCCGCACGATGTTCGGCGGAACGCCCAACGACCCCGAACTGCGCGTGTTGATCGACAAGGCCACGGCGGAGGTGACGAGGATCTACGCGGCGAGCTCGGCCCAGGACCTGGAACCCTCCGCACTCGCGTTGGCCGAGCTGGCCGCGTGGGGCCTGCACGTCCGCATCATCGTCGAGGAGCTCCCGGCGCTGAGGGCCGCGATCCTCGCGGACGCCAACGATGGTGCGAATTCACGGTCGCGTGGTGAGCTGTTCGTGACTCAGTACGCGAAACTGCTGGACGACCTGCCGACGCCACGCACGTTCGACAACGACCTTGCCACCAACGTCCAAAAGGGACTCGACGCCCTCCAGGCGTTCGACCGGGCGGGCATCGGCCGGGAGCCGCTCAAGGCCGAGGCGGGCAGCGACCAGATGATCCGCACGGCGGCCACTGCGGCCGCCACGGCCGTGACGGTCCTGGACAGCGACCGGTCCGGGTTGGCCGTCGTGAAGCCCGTGACCAGGGCGATCCGGGGTGGTGCGTTGCTGCCGTACTGGATGGTCATCGGCCTGACGAAGGGCAGCCGGGTCGCGAACGGTCTCGCCGTGCTGGCCGGGA
Organism: Lentzea sp. NBRC 105346; assembly: GCF_030269605.1. Taxonomy (GTDB): domain Bacteria; phylum Actinomycetota; class Actinomycetes; order Mycobacteriales; family Pseudonocardiaceae; genus Lentzea. The sequence goes on along the minus strand of NZ_BSTQ01000001.1, from coordinate 1,136,040 downwards.
CGCTCGGCGTTGCGATGCTCGTGCTCGCAATGTTCACGCTGCTGCCGGTGTGGGCCATCGCTCCGGCCGCGACGGCAGGTGCGGCGCTGCTGCTGGGGATGTTCGGTTACGAGGCGCTGCGGTCCGGCACGATGTTGCACGGGCTCGTGCTCCTGAGCCCGATGATCCCCCTCGGGATCTATGCCGCCGACCGTTGGCGGCACCACTACGACGACCCCGAAACGGCGCAGAAGGCGTCCACCGCGACGGTCAGCCTGGCCGGCATCCTCGTAATGGCGATCGTACTCGTCGTGCTCGGCAGCATCCCCGCGGTTCGCAAGACACCGTTGGCGTTGCTTTTCGACGCGTCCGGACGTCTCGGCAAAGCGATCGGACGCCGGCCGCTGACGACGGTGTGGATCGTCGTTGTCGGGGTCTTCGGCGTGGCCGCGGTTTCCGGCGGGATGCTCCCGGACGTCTACGACGGATTGCGGACGATCTCGTTCAACCCGTGGTGGCTGCTGATCGTGGTCGTGCCCGCGTTGTTCGTCGCCCGGTGGCAGGGGAGAACCCTGAAGTTGTGGTCCGCCAAGGAAGACACGTGGATCCTGAGCCGGGCTGAACACCCCGCCGCGGCGGTCGCCGGTTGGGCCGCGGTCTACGGAGGTGTGTATCTGGCGATCGGCATCTTCGTCGCGCGGCTGGAGTTCTCGTCGCAGGTCGACCGGTCGGGCTGGCTGAAGCACGGTATCGCCGCCTCGGCGTTCGTCATGGCCGCGGTCCTGTTGCTGGTTACGACGTGGCTGGTGCCGGTCAAGGCGCGTAGCAAGATCCGGCGGACCCTGGTCGCTGAGGCGACTCGGGTCCTCTACCCCGACGGCGACTACGCCCTGAAGTTGCTCGCCCGGCTCGAGGCATGCGGGCTGTTGTGCAGTTACCTGGTGGAACCACAGACCGTGTCGGACCGCCAAGTGCTGGTCTTGTGCCACACGGGCAGGCGAATCGCCGACGAGATCGAGTTGATGCTCACCGCTTCCGCGCCTCGATGAGGAACCGCTGGCTGTACGCGACGAACGGGCCGTGCCGTTCGATGAAGTCGTGCAGCTCCCTGAGCTTGTCGCGATAGGCCTCGACCGTGAAGCCGGGGACGATCCAGATCACCTTGCGCAGGAAGACGATGACGGCCGCGATGTCGTGGAACTCCATCCTGGTCGCCTCCTGCTTGATGGTGACGACTTCGAGGTTGCTGGCCTCGGCGTTCCTGACCGCCGTCATCGGGCTGCGGGCCGGATGCACGGGTTGCGGTCCCATCATGAAGTCCGTGAGCTCGCGGACGGAGCCCGCGCCGACGTCTTGGCTGAGGTAGGTGCCGTTCCTTTTCAGGACCCGATGGACCTCGTCCCAGCGGACGTGCACCGGGTGCCTGCTGCTCACCAGGTCGAACTGCTCGTCCGGGAACGGCAGGTCGGCGTCGTTCTCCAGCAGGACGATCTCGGCGGTCGGGAGGTTGGCTTTGGCGATCTCCAGGTTGGGCGGCCACGACTCCGTCGCCTTGAGCGTGCGGGGTTTCACCGGGATGCCCGCGAGCACCTCGCCGCCGCCGGTCTGGAGGTCCAATGCGGACTCGGCCTTCGCCATGCGGTCGGCGAGGATCTTCTGGTAGCCCCAGGACGGACGGTCCTCAGTGGCCCGTCCGTCGAACCACGAGAAGTCCCAGCCTTCGGTGGGCACGGACTCGGCTTCGGCTACCAGGTCGTCGAACATGGTGCCGAGAGTGGCAGCCGGATGTCCACGTCGCATCCGAATATGCCCGGGAAAGCCGGTTGCGGCGCTGCATATGGTGGCTGCTGTGATCACCATCGTTCACCTGACCGGCCCGGTCTTCCACGCGCTCGCCGTCGGCGATCTGGAGGCGGCCAACGCGGCGAGTCCCGTGCTGCTGTCCAGCTACCTCGCCCGGCCCGAGGCACGTGGGGTGTGGCGGATGCGCGCGGCGCAGGCCGACGAGGACCCTGCGAGCGCCGCGTGGGTCACCGGTGTCATCTGGGACGCCGAGCGGCGGCTCGCCGTCGGAAGGGCCGGTTACCACGGGCCGCCCGACGCGGCAGGCATGGTGGAGATCGGTTACGCCGTCGACCCCGCGCACCGGCGGCGCGGCTACGCCCGCGCGGCGCTGGAAGCGTTGCTGCACCGCGCGAGCGAAGAGCCCGACGTACGTACCGTCCGGGTGACCATCAGCCCCGACAACGTCGCGTCGTACCGGCTGGCCGCGCAGTACGGGTTCGCCGAGGTCGGTGAGCAGTGGGACGACGAGGACGGTCTGGAGATCGTGTACGAGCGCGCCGCCCGGCTCAGGCCGACGTGACGAACACCTTGAAGACCCGCTGGCTGGGTGACGACACGAACTTCTGTACCGCCACGTTGTTCACGACGTCGAGCTTCATGAGGCTCAGCGAGTTTTCCAGGTTGACAGTGCCGGTGGACGAGTTCGTGTTGACGTCCAACCACTTCTGCGAGTTCGAGCCGTCGCACTTGCGCACGACGAGCACCTCACCCGGCTGCTGCTGGTCGCGGTTCACGTCTCTGGGCAGGTCGAGGCAGCCGTCGACCAGCTGGCCGTTCGACGAGATCTTCTGCCGTAACACGTAGGTCAGCGCCGCTGTGCCCGCATTTGTCTTGATGCTCCACTGCTGGCGGAAGTTGAACTGGTTGATCCCCGACAGCACGACGCGCGCGCCTTCGGAAGCCGACTCGGCCGTGAGCGGCAGCTTGCTGTCGAACTGGTTGATACGAAAGAAGTTCGTCGCAGCGCTGGCCGGGCTCGTCAGTGCGAGCGTGCAGCCGGCGATGGCAGCGAAGACCCCGATGTACTTGCGCATTTCTGTTCTCCCCTTGGTTCCCCCGGCGCCGCGTTCGTACGGCGCACAGGAGTCTCAACGGGTCTGCGCCGCAACCGGTTCAAGCGTGTTCCGGCGTTCGATCACGAAGCCGGCGACGACCAGGGACCCGGTGGCGATCAACGCCCCCGTCACCACCTGACCCGTGGAACCGTGCAGCCACAGGGTGATCAGCGCGACCTCGACCGCCACGGCGATCCACACCGCACCGGTCGACCGCCGGTCACCACTGGCGATACGCGCGAACAGCAACAGCTGTACGAGAGCCAGACACGAGCCCACCAAAGCGAACTCCCACAGCGGCACGGCGTGCGCCCGGTACGACGCGCCACCGATCAGCGAGACGCCCAGCGGTGCGAAAAGCGCGGTCCCGGCGACCACGAGGGCGTCGAGCCCGGCGCACACCGCGAGGGCGCGGGGGAGCGTGCGGCGGCGTTCGTCGGCGTCCGCCATGCGGGGCAACAGGAGCACGCCGACGGCCTGGGGCAGCCAGTACGCGATCTTCGTGACGACCGCGCCGACCGCGTACTCGCCGGCCTCGTTCGGGGCGAGCTGGTGCCGGGCCAGCACGAGATCGAGGTTCACGAGCAACACCAGCGCGAGCATCGCCTGGACCGTGTGCAACACCTCCGCGCCACCAAGAGGGCGCAGCGGCAACGGCCGGCCGCACAGCGTCCAGCCCGTGAAGACGACGAGCAGGGAGCCGACCGCCGTGCCCGCCAGCACGGACGTCGACGTTGGGGAAACAAACAACCCGACCAGACCGCCGCCGACCTTGCCGAGGCCCTCCAGGGCGACCAGCAGGGCCAGTGCGCCGAACCGGCGGTTGCCCTGCAACAGGCCGTGACACACGCCGAGCACGGTCATGGGGGCGAGCGACAACGCCAGCCACACGCCGGGCCACGGGCCGTTGAGGTGCAGCAGGCTCGTCAGAAGCGGGGTCAGCAGCAAGGTCAGGACCGTCATGCCCGCGCTGACGCTCAAACCCAGCCCGAACAGGGGACGTGGTCCGAGTGTCGTCACGCGAAGAGCCGCCACGGTCTGCAGACTCATCGCGGGAACCACACCGATCACGACGAGCGCCAGCAGCGCGCTGAGCTCGCCGAACACCGCGGGCGCCAGAGCGCGCGCGGCGGCGATGGTCAGCACGTAGCTCGCCGCGTTGGCACCCAGGAGGGCACCGGTGATGAGTAGAGCGTCCAGGCGAGCGGTGGTCGAAGCCGGAGCGGCCACGCCATGTCCTTCCGCTATTACTGGCCGGTAGTTTCGGCGACTGTAACGGCAGGACGACCGGAGAGGGCGGAAGTGCGTCCGAACGGACTCAAGCTCTACGCCACGTGCGCCGCGATCACCCTCGCGGTGCTCGCGCCCGTGCTGCTGCCCGGCTACGTCCTCGTCTACGACATGGTGTTCACGCCCCGCCAGCCGCTCAACGCCGAGGCGTTCGGCCTGGGCAGCGCGATCCCCCGAGCGGTTCCGGTCGACGCGCTGGTGGCGATGACGACCACGGTCGTGCCCGGTCAGATCGTCCAGAAACTGGCGTTGATGGCCATCCTGTTCGGCGGTGCCCTGGGCGCGGCGAAGCTCGTGCCGTCCGAGAGTACGACCGTGAAGATCGTCGCGGCCGTCGCGTACGTGTGGAACGCCTACGTCGCCGAACGCCTCTTCCTGGGCCACTGGACGTTGCTGCTCGGCTACGCGGCCCTGCCGTGGGTCGCGAAAGCGGGCCTCAAGCTCAAGAAGACCGGCGACTGGACCGGGTTGGTGCTCGCCAGCCTCCCCGCGGTGCTGTCCGCGCCCGGCGGGATCCTGGCGCTCGGCACGGCACTGGCCACTGCGGGCCGCAAGAAGATTCCGCATGTGCTGGCGATCGGCATCGTGCTCAACGCGCCCTGGTGGGTGCCATCGTTGCTCCACAACGGACTCAGCGACCCGGCCGGCGTCGCGGCGTTCAGCGCGCGGGGGGAGAACTGGGGCGGGCCGCTGCTCAGCGTGCTCGGGCTCGGCGGCGTGTGGAACGCCGAGGTGGTGCCGGACAGCCGCGCCAACCCGGTGCTGCCCGTCATCACGGTCGTGCTCACCGCGATCGCGCTCATCGGGCTGCGCCGGGTGCCGTTCGCCAAACCGTTGATCGCCTTGGGCGCCTTCGGGTTCGTCATCGCGGTGGCGGCGAACCTGCCCGGCGGCACGGCACTGCTGGGCTATCTGATCGACCACGTGCCGGGCGCGGGTCTGCTGCGGGACTCGCAGAAGTGGGTGGCGTGGTGGGCGCTGCCGTTCGCGCTCGGTCTCGCGATGGCGGCGGAGCGACTGAAGGCCAAGCTGGTCGTTCCGGTCCTGCTCATCGCGCTGCTGCCGGACCTGGCGTGGGGCGGGTTCGGGCGCCTCGAACCGGTCGACTATCCGGCCGAATGGTCCGAGGTGCGGGATCTCCTCGTCGATCAGCCGGGCGACGTGGCCGTGCTGCCGGCGCAGGCGTTCCGCAGGTTCGACTGGAACGACCGGCGCACGCAGCTCGACCCCGCGCCGCGGTTCCTGCCCGGCACGACGGTTGTCGAGGACTCCCTGCAGGTCGGCGGGAAACGAATCAGCGGTGAGGATCCGCGGGCGCGCGACCTCGCCACGCTCGACGGATTCGGCTGGGTGCTCGTCGAGTACGGCACGCCCGGTCGCGTCGATCCGAACCTGCTGGCCCGGTTGGAGAAGGTCCACGACGGACCGGAGCTCGCGCTGTACCGGGTTCCCGGAGGAGCGCCGAATGCTCCGGACGGACCACCCGTTGCGCCCGTTGTGCTCGCCTGGATCGCAGCTGGGTCACTGATCTGCGCCAGCCTGTTGTGGAGATGGTTACTGGTCGGTAGATTCCTGCCACCCCAAAGTGAGGAGTAGTCGTGGGCGTGGTGGTAACCCTGCTCGTGGTGCTCGCGGGCGCGGGCATCGCGGGTGGTGTCGGGGCGATCGTGGTGAACACGCAGCACCCCGACAAGGTCGTCGAGCTCCAGCAGCAGGCGGCGGAGCCGGAGGTCATCGACTACGGCTCGAGGTGACGGTGAGGTTCTCCGGTGACCCGGAGGCCTCCTGGAGCATCCTGCTGGAGGCGGACCTCTCCGACGCGCTCGACCCCGGCGCCGTGTCCCGGCGCTTGGGGCTCGCCGTCAGCGAACCGTCCAACTGGGACGAAACGCGCGCAGAGTTCGCCGATTCCCATTACCGCGAGGGCGAACCGTTGATCCGGGTCGCCGTGGACGACAAGCGGCTGATGATCGCCGCGCACCACGGTGCCGTCGACGGGCTCGGCCTGCTCGCGCTCCTCGGTACGGCGTTGGACGAACGTGTGCGCAGCTCCGCGACCGGTGTGGCGCAACGGGTTCCCACGCGGTCTTTTCTCCTCAACACGGCCGATCGCCTGCGCGAGGCCGTTTTCGCGCCGCCGACGCGCATTCAGCCGACTCAGCGAGCCTCTGAGGCCGGCGACCATCTCGTCAGCAGGGAGCTGCACCGCACCAAGCTGGGCAGCACCAGGCTCACCTGGGCGGCACTGCACGCCGTGCGGCGCTGGAACGCCCGCAGCGACCGCGTGGTGGCCGCGATCGGCGCGTCGTGGCGTGGTGGCGAGGATCTGAAGGCTGAGGCCGCCAGCGCGCTGCTGAGGCTCCGTCTGCCGTCCGGCGCGGACGAGGACACCGTGCGCGGTCTGCTGGCCGCAGCGACGCCGGAGGCGGGTTTTCCGAAGGCGACGAACCCGTTGGCACAGCTCGGGATGCGGCTGCTGTCATCCAGACTCGGCTCGACGTTCCTCGTGTCGAACCTCGGCGTGGCCGACGCCGGCGTGCGCGCGCTGCGCTTCTACCCGAGCGCCAGCGGGCGCTCGGGTGTCGCGTTCGGCGTGGTGACGGCAGGGGAGGTCACCACGGTGACCGTGCGCGCCCGCAGGCGCGACTTCAGTGCCGGCTCGGCCGGTGAGCTACTCGACCTGTTGTGCGACGCGGCTGTTGTCGAGGATGGGCCGCCCAGACTGACCTGATGGTCGGAGGGGGCGGGCCCCCGACAGGGGGTCGGCAAAAACACTGTGCAGGACGCTTTCGAACGCGTCCAGGCTCTCTTCCCAGCTGAACTTCTGCGCCCGCTCCCGGCCCGCCGCACCCATGGCCTTGCGGCGCGGGTGGTCGCGCAGCAGGGCGTCGACGTGCTTGGTGAAGTCGTCGAAGTCTCCTGCCAGCAAGCCGGTCTCGCCTTCGACGATCGCCTCGGCGACGCCGCCCGCGGACCGGTATGCGACGGTCGGCACGCCGTGCGCCGCCGCCTCCATGATCACGATGCCCCAGCCCTCCTTCACCGACGGGCACAGGTGTACCCAGGAGCCGGCCAGGATCTCGTGCTTGCGGTGTTCGTCGACCCACCCGTGGATCACCACGCGGTCAGCGACGCCGCGGTCGATCGCGTGCTGCCGCAGCACTTCCTTCCACGGGCCCTCGCCGACCAGCTCCAGCCGCAGCTTCGGCCACACCGGGGCCAGTCGCGCGACGAGGTCGATCGCGTGCTCCAGCCGCTTGTGCGGCACCAGCCTGCTGACCGCGACGAGCACCGGCTCCTGGGCCGGGCGCGCGACGACCGCGGGCGGGGCGTCCAGGCCGTTCGGCACGACGACCGTGCGGCGCAGCTCGATCCCGAGCGCCGCCAGTTCGTTGCGCGTCACGTTGGACACGGTGATGTACCGGCACTTGCGGTACAGCCGCGGCGCGAGCCACGACTCGATCCACCAGCCGATCCGCCCGAAGAACGGGCCGAGCGCGCTGTGCCACTGCTCGCGGTGCACGTGGTGCACCAGGACGAGGACCGGGCAGCGCGCCACGAGCCGGCTGAAGAAGGGCATGCCGTTCTGCACGTCGACGATCACATCCGCGTCCGACCGCAGGATGGCCAGCAGCGCGTGCAGGTAGACGGTGAACTTGTTGCCGCGTCTGCGGAAGCGGACGCCCGCGACCCAGTTGCCCAGCGGCGCGCGCCCGTGGTCCGCACACTGAATGGCGACCCGGTAGCCGAGCTGAGCCAGCCCCTCCGCGATGCGCTCCACGTACCGTTCGGAGCCGCCGCCCTCGGGGTGTCTGGTGTCGCGCCAATTCACCAGCAGAACGCTCGGACGGTTATCCGGGCATCGCGACATCAGTGTCTCCTGGATGCTAGGTTACTGCTAGGTAGCCATATTAGACGGAATGCGGGAAGTGGCAATGGTCGAGATCGATTCAGTTGGTGGCCGGGAAAGTTACCACAGGCCAACCTTCAGTCGTTCCGTGCGCCTTTTCCGGGCTTTCTTGAAAGAGCAAACGGACCCAAACTATTTTTATCGGATTCTGGCTGACGACTCAGTCAGTCAACTTGGCGCATATGCGCCGTTGAAAGGCGCGACCGTGCTCGACGTGGGTGGCGGGCCGGGCTACTTCGCGGAGGCGTTCCGTGCCGCGGGCGCCGTCTATCTCGGGCTCGACCCGGACGTCGGCGAACTGTCAGCACGCGGTGAACCCGACCCCGGAATGATCAGGGCGAGCGGTACTGCGCTGCCGGTCCGGTCACGCAGTGTCAACGTCTGCTACTCGTCCAACGTGCTGGAGCACGTCGACGACCCGTGGCTGATGCTGTCCGAGATGGTCCGTGTGACCAGGCCCGGAGGCATCGTCTTCATGTCCTACACGCCGTGGTTCTCGCCGTGGGGCGGCCACGAGACCGCGCCGTGGCACTTCCTTGGCGGTCACTTTGCGCGACGTCGTTACGAGAAGAAGATGGGCAAGCCGCCGAAGAACAAGTTCGGCACGAGCCTCTTCGCGGTGAGCGTCGGGTCGGTGCGGAAATGGGCGTACCGATGTGCCGACGCCGACGTGGTCGAGACGTTCCCCCGGTACCACCCGTGGTGGGCGAAATGGATCGCCCACGTACCGGTGGTCCGGGAGTTCGCCTCGTGGAACTTCGTGGTCGTGCTCAGGCGACGTGCCTAGCCGACCGCTTTCCGGTAACGCCGAGAAGAATTCCGCCGAGCAACATGACCAAACCTAGACCGCCGAGAACCAACGGTCCGGTCGAACTGATCAGTTTCAGTTTGTCGTGCGCCTCGGTGGCGCGCTGAACCGATTCGTTGACGGTTTGGTCGGTAAACGTCAGCGTTCCGTCGAGCAGGACGGTGCCGTCCTTGCCGTCCGGTCCGACGAGCAATTGCTTCTGTTTTTCCGAGCCCTTGACGATGATCCCGCTGAGCGGTTCGACCCAGAACGTACGGGTGTTCTGGTAGTACCGGCTCGCCGTCACGGAGGCCTCGGTGCTGTTGACCAGCGAGCCGGGCACCTCCTGTTCGCGCAGCTTCGTGCGCGGGATCTCCTGCACGAACTTGTAGACCTCGAGACCGCCGAGCGTCTCCGTGCCCTGGAAACGCGCCGTGGTCGCCTTGCGCACCGTGAGGTCGAAGTACGGGTAGTCCGTCTGTTCGGTGCCGAACGGGAACTTGTAGTTCAGGCCCTCCTGTTTGACCGCGCGGTCGTCGTCGGTGGGGCCGTCCTTGTTGTCCGTCACGTACTGCTCACTGCACTTCGGCACAGCCATGTTCGTGTGCCGGTCGAGGCAGACCTGATGCTTGACCGCGGACACGATCGTGTTGTTGGAATCGGTGACGAGCAGGCCTTGATCCCACACCATCACGGAACCGTTGCGTTCGACCTCGGGGCGAGCGCGGTTGCTCTCGACCTTGCGCGTGGCGGTGAGCTGAGCATCCTTCACCACGAGGTCCTTCGGGTAGAAGACCCGCGCGGCACCCTGAGCAACCGATTCCGTCTTCTGGTCGAGCGGCACGACGGCGAGCTCGGGGTAGACGTAGAACCGGAGCACTGCTCCGAGCGTCAGCGTGAAGATGCCCAGGCCGACCAGCACCAGGCTCGCGACACGTCGCAACCTTCCTCCTTCTAGGCGTGAGATGGACGTCACAGTGGCGAGCAAACTACCGGACAGTAACCTCTGCGCAACCCTCCCATCGGGGTGACGCAAGTCATCTTGATCGGTCCGCGTGGAGAAAGGCCCTACTCGGCGGTAGGTACAGCCCGCCGTTCGGCGGCATGCCCGCTGTGACTCGGGTGGCGGCCGAAGGGACCAACCAGGAGCATCCCGGCAGGAACGAGACACGTGGACGAAACACCGATGTGCTATCCCGGAGCAGCCGCCCAAGCCCGGTTGCTCACAAACGGTGCGACCACCGCAGCAGAACTCCTTGCGGCGGTTCTGAAGAAGCTCGACCCGCACCGGTACGGCTTCTCGGAGGTGGACGCCTCCGGCGCTCGTCGTAGCGCTGAGGACGCCGATCGGAGGCTGCGGTCGGGCGACCGCGGCCCGTTGCTCGGCGTGCCCATGGCCGTCGAAGATTCTTTGCCGCGCAACGCGATCAGCGTCCTGCAAGCGGCCGGCGCCGTCGTCGTGGGCCGGACCTCGGCCCTGGAACGGCACCGCAACCCGGCACCCGATCTCCCCGCCACGGCACTGGATCCGCTGGTCAGCGGCACCGCGGTCGCGGTGGCATCAGGGGTCGTGCCTGCGGTCCTCGCTCGGAAAGCCCCTGGCGCGGGCCAGGTTCCGGCGGGCGCCGTCGGGGTTGTTGGCTACCAGACGTCCGGCAGATCCGGCGTGCTGGCGCGCGATGTCTCCGATGTCGCGCATGTCCTTTCCGGACTGGGTTGGGGTGTTTCCGGGCCCGACCGTCCACTCCGGATCGGCATTTCGCTGCGTGGCGTATCAATGACCGCGCGTACGCGTCCGTCGATGCGGCGCGTCGTCGAGGACGTCGCGGCGCTGCTCTCGTTGCACGCCAACGAGGTTGTCGATCACGACCCGGTGCTGGCCGAACACGCCCGGTTGCTGCTCGCGCCGCACCTCACCGCGAGCCCGCGGGAACTGGAGCTGCTCGGCAAGCTCGTGCCGTCACCGTTGCGCGGCCTGTGCCGTGCCCTGGTGTCGGCCGAGCGCACGATGCTCGACTCGATGTTCGGCGGGATCGACGTGCTGGTGACGCCCGGCTACACCGGGCCGGCGGAGTCGACGTCCCTGCCGGGCGCGGTCCTCGTGCGCAACGGCGCCACCACGCCGTTCTCACCCCTGTGGCGAGTCAGCGGCTACCCGGCAGTGTCCGTGCTGGCGGGCTGGGACCCGGACGGCTTCCCGCTACCGGTAACCCTCGTCGCGGTCCCATCCGCAGAAGGCGCACTGCTCTCAGTGGCCCGCCTGATCGAAGAAGAACGAGACCGAACCTACGGAACCGCAGTGGCCTGAACGTAAAACTCAGGGGTCCGGAACGTAAGACACGCGGGGCGGGAGCGTAAGACACGCGCGAGTCTTACGCTCCGGCCCCCTGAGTCTTACGCTCACGACCCCTGAGTTTTACGTTCGTTTGGGACGTCGACCGCGATCTCGCCGCCTAGTTTGGCGTTGTTCAGGAGGTCCAGGTCGTCGCCGCTCCAGAAGCGGCCTGGGTCGTACCAGTTGGGGCGGCGCTTCGGGAGCAGGCCCATGGCCTCGTAGGTGACTGCTACTACCTCGGCGCAGAACGCGGTTTCCAGCGGTGCGCCCTCGCGGTGCTTGATGGGAAGGCGGCCGCGCAGCCACCGGGAGGCGAGGCGCGCGGTGGTCGGGAACGGTGTGCCGTCGAGGCGGGCGATGGTGCGCAGGACGGCGTCCTCCATCTCGCGCGTGACGGGGTGGTCGAGCTGGCGCAGCCACGCCCGCTGGCCGTACTTCTGTGACCACGTGACGACGGCCGAACGCAGGTCGTGCAGCTGCACGCCGCGCTGACGTGTGCCGGTCCACATGTCCGTGAGGGACCGGCCCAGCTCGGCGTGCCACATCAACGGGGGCAGGTCGTCGAGGACCACCGCCATGCCCACGTGGTTGACCGGACTGTTGGTCATGGCCTGGATGGCGCGGTCCGCCGCACTGCGGCCTCGGAAGATCCACACGTCGCCCGTCCGGGTCAGGTCGACGGCCTCGTCCAGTGTGATCGCCATGGACCCGTAGCCTAGGCACATGCGGTGGTGGAAGGTGCTTGGCGTGGCCGCGTTCGTCGGTGTTGCCGCCAGTGGGGTGATGGTCGCGCGGGCTCAGCGCAAGCGCGCGGCGTACACACCGGACCAGATCCGGGAGCGGTTGCACGCACGGCTCGCCGAGGCCGAAGGGCGCTAGAGCGGCTCGATCACCCGCTCCGGCACTGGTCCGGCCGGGTGGATCACCGCGGTCTCGCCGACCCCGAGATCGACCTCCACGATGGAGTCGCCCCGCCACGGCAGTGGCTTGCCCTCCGGTGTGGACACCGCGAACCCCGGGATGCCGTGCCGTACCCGCAGCGGCGTCCCGGCGAGACTGCGGACCGACACCCAGTGCGTGACCGAGGAACGCCGCACGCCGCTGACCGCGAACGCCCCCGGCATCAAAAGCTTGTCGAACACACCGTCACCACCGCCGGGAAACGCGGTGATCACGCCGTCCCCGCTGCGGCACAGGGAGTCCAGGAGTCCCTGTGCCTCGTCGCCCGCCGGCAGGGCCGCGAGATCCGGACAGGGGGCGAGATCCCACAGCACGGTCTGCCAGAGCGACAACAGCGGGTCGTCGCGGCCCAGCCTCCTGGCCGCGTACAGCAGCGCGCCGCACCCCCACCGGACGAACGCCGGCTGTAGTGAGTCGGAGGTGAGGTGCAGCCTGCCGTCCTCGCCGAGGGCGAGGAAGTCGAGATGGTCGTTGACCGCGCGGCGCAGTGCCGGGAACACCGTGCGGCGCAACAGGACCAGGTCCATCGTGTGCTCGAACGTCTGCCACGCGCGGTACAGCCCGCACGGCGTCGACACGTCCACGACGTCGAGCTCCAGGTGGTTCGACGCGAAGATCAACGACGAGTCGAACGGCGTCGAGGCGGCCTCGTACAGGGCACGCCAGTACACGTCGCTCGAAGAAGCAGACACGAAGCTGCGCCGGTAGAAACGGTGCCACCACGCACGGTGCGTGAGTTCCAGCAGCCGCAGGTCGGGGACGTCGCGTCGCAGCAGCTCGCCGCCGAACGGGATCACGGAGACCACCAGGTCGGACCGCGTCCAGTGCATGAACGCCCGCAGGAAGAACCCGCCGCGCGTGGTGGTGACGGTGCCGCGCAGCTCCGCGTCCCACAGGGACAGGCGCCAGTCCACATCGGTCACAGCGCCGAGCGACTCCAAGAACACATCACCGATTCGGACGCCAGTTGATGAAGCCGAGGCGATGACCGTCCGCCTGCCGTTGCCGAGCAACGGCCCCTGGACCGGCAGGCCGCGCCACATCGGGTCCATCGAGGACAAGAAGTCGGCCCAGTTGAGGGAGCGCATGGCCACGGTCATTCCGCGCCACCTGGAATGTGCATGGTCAAATGGGTGCGATCACCACGCAACGCCGTCCACGAGCGTTCGACCGGCACGCCTGCCGTGTCCCGGGAGACCCAGGCCAGCGACATCATCGGCGTGGTCGGGCGGGTGTCGAGCAGCCGCGCGACCCGCGGCGTCGCCAGCACGGTCGTGCACCACGGGTGGGTCTCGGCGAACCGAATGCTGTAGTGATCACGCAGGAACCGGCGCAACGGCGTGGCCGGGTCGTAGCGCTCCACGAAGTCGCGGAACCGGGCGGCCGGCAGGTAGGACGACTTCAGCCCGATCGGCTGGTCGTCGTCGGCGTGCAGCACCCACTCGACGTGCACCAGGTCGTGCGTGTCCCCGACGTGCTTGAACGACACGGTCCGCCGCGGCACCAGGTCGTTGACCAGCGCCGTCACGCTCAGCCGCCGCGTCTGCGCCCGCGACGCTACGACGGTGCCCTGGCGGCCCGCGCCACGGATCAGCTTGCCCTGTAAGACGAGGTCGTCCAGCGCCTTGCGGATCGTCGTGCGGGACATGCCGAGCAGGTCGGCGAGCTCGCGCTCCGACGGGAACGGCGCCCCGTCCGGGATGCCGTTCGCCAGTTCCGTCAGCCTGGAGCGCGCCTCGTAGTAGCGGGGGACGGCGGAGGGCATGGCGGCACGGTAGGAGCGTCCGATAACTGAACGCTCATCGCGTCGGGCCGCGAGCCGATCTCCGTGTAGATCTTCGCCGCACCGGCCCGGTCCCCGCGCAGGTACGCCCGCGCGGCGTCCAGCCAGCGGGAAGGCGCCACCCGGTCCAGCGCGTCGACGCCGTACCCGGTCGCGGCCAGCACGATCGGCAGGTCGGCGCCGACCACGGCCCGCACGCACCGCCCGTCGAGCATGCCGAGCAGCCGGTGCGCCAGGGAGCGGGCCAGGTCGATGTCGCCGTACGCCAGCGCGAGCCGCGCGCGGACCGCGACCAGGTCCTGCATCGCGTCGGCGTTCAGCATGGCCACGCCCAATGAGAACGCATTCACCGCGTCGTCATGAGCGCCGGCCAGGTCGTCCTGGAACAGCCGGATGCGCGCCCGCATCGCGAGGTGGTTGGAGATCGACGGCTCGGCCGCGATCACCGCGTCCACTGCGGCCTCGGCGGCGACCAGGTCGCCCGACCAGTAGTGGTCGATGTAGGCGGTCCGGTCCAGCCAGCCCAGCGTGTAGCTGTCACCGAACCGCTCGGCCGTGCTCCGCGCCTCCAGCCGCACGGTGTGCCGCCGTCCCAGGTCCCCGGCCAGACCGAGCGCGGTGCCGAAGTTGTACAGCGCCAGTGCGGGACACATGCCGTTGCGGCGCATCGCGGCGATCGCGGACTCGATGTCGGCGAGACCACCGGCGTCACCGAGCTTCACCCGCGCCATGCCGCGCGCCTCCACCGCCTGCGCGCGCTGCGCCGGCGTGCCGGTGCGCTCCACGGCCGCGGCGACGGCGAAGACCTCCTCGCACCGGCCCAGCAGCGCGAGCGTCTTCGTGAGGTCGCTCTGTACGCCGGTCAGCCGATCGGACGGCGGCGCCTCGGTGACCAGCGCCAGCACCCGGTCGAGGTGGCCGCGGGCCGCGGGCTCGTCGTGGCGGCCGCGGCTCAACCGCCACAGCGCCAGCTCCGCCTCGGCGGCACCGGCCACGTCGCCCGCGACGACCAGCGCCTCGGCCGCCTCGGTCAGCACGTCCTCGCCGGACCCCTCCCAGACCAGCGCGGTGCCCAGGCGCAGCAACAGGTTCGGCCGATCCTCGTGGTCCTCCGGGCACACCTCCAGCGCGAACCGATAGCACCGCACGGCCGTCTCGCGCGCCGCCAGCGAGGTCGCGCGATGCCCTGCCTCCATCAGCGCCGCGCGGGCGTTCGCGCCGAGGATCTCGCACTGGTTGCCGGTCGCCTCGGCGATCAGCACCGCCTCACGGAAGTGGTGACCGAGCAGTTCGACATGCTCCACCGGCAACGCCCGCACCCACACCGCGGCGTGGTAGTGCATCATCTGCTTCTGGCCCAACGGAATCTGGCCGTACGCGACATCGCGGACCAGCACGTGCGTGAACGCGTACTCGGTCTCGCCCGCGACCGTGCTGGACTCCGAGCGGCGGAGAAACTCCTTGCGCCGCAACGCTTCCAACGCATGTGCGACCTCGCTGACCGGACGTTCGGAGATGGCCGCGACGGCACCCGTCCACACCACGCCGCCCACCACGGACGCGTCCCGCAGCACGGCCTTTTCCACCGGCGGCAACGTATCCAGGCGCGCGGCGATCACCGTCTGCACGGTGTCCGGTGACGTCGTGGAAGCCGGCGAACCGTCGCGCAGCATCCGCACGTACTCCACGGTGAACAGCGGGTTGCCCGCGGTCAGGTCCAGCAGCGGCCCCAGCGAGGGCACGGTGACACCATGGCGTTCGAGCAACGACCGCAGCAGGCTCTCCGACTCGCCGGGACCCAGTGGTGCCAACGTGATCGCGTCCCAGCCGGGCCTGCGGTCCAGCAGCTCCGGCCTGGCCGTCGCGATCACCGGCACGGACTCCGCGAGCGACCGGACGAAGTCGAGCAGCGCGTCGTCCGCCCAGTGCACGTCCTCGATGATCACCGCCGCAGGCGCCACCTGCTCGGCGAACCGGCGGAACGCGGCGAGCACGTTCGGACCGGCCTGGCCGAGGCCCAGCAACGCGCTGAGATGGTTGTACAGCCAGGGATCGTCCGTGACGGTACGCAGTTTCTCCGCGGCCACCTCGGGGGAGTCGCTGTCGAGGACCCCGGCGTGCGCGCGGACGATGTCGGCCAGCGGCTGGAAGGGCGCGTCGCGGCCGAACGTCGGGGTGCGGCCGATCAGGCACCGCGCTTCGCGGCTGAACTCCCGGATCAACCGGCTCTTGCCCACGCCGGGCGTGCCGATCACGGTCACCAGTCGCGGTCCCCGCCCGTCCCGCAGCCGCCCCAGCTCCGCGGTCCGCCCCACGAATGGGGCGAGCGGCAGGTCGTCGGTCGCGCACGCGGCACGGGTGACGTCGCAGAGCTCGACCCCACCGTCCGGCGCCGACGCGACCAGCCGCAGTGCCTCGTCGAGCAACCGCCCGGTCAGCTCACGGTTGCCGGATCCGACCAGCGCGGGACCGGTGACCACCGCGGCACGGGCGGTGTCCACGAGCTTCGCGGTGGGGGAGCAGCCCCGGTGCTGGTGTGGCCGAACCACCGCCTCGGCCGCGGCGACGGCTCGCCGGGCGTCGTCCTCCCGGCTGCGCGGCACTCCGAACGCGGCACACACCGTCGAACCGAGAACGCTCGTCACCACGCCACCGAACCGGGCCACGTCCTTGCGTACGCGGTCGAGCGCTGCGTCCAACGCCTCGTCAGACGACACGGTCAGCCGGACGGCCAGCACGCTGACCCGCTTGCGCTCGACCGTCAGCAGCGGCTCGGACATGCGCGGCGGCCGCAGCGCCGGGTCGTGCGCGAGGATCGCGCGTTCGAGTTCGCGCAGCTCCAGGCCCGGTTCGATGCCCAGCTCGTCGATGAAGTGCTCGCGTGCGGCCCGGTAGGCGGCCAGCGCGTCGGCCTGCCGCCCGGATCGGTAGAGGGCGAGCATCAGCTGGCCGCGCAGCCGTTCCCGCAGCGGCTGCTCCCGGACGAGGGTCTCCAGCTCGGGCAGCACCTCGCGGTGCCGGCCGCACGCCAGCTCCGCGTCGAGGCAGTCCTCGAGGACGACGCTGCGCGAGTTCTCGATCTCGGCCAGCGCGGGCCACGCGACCCCGTCGGCCACCAGGTCGGCCAGCGCCGGACCGCGCCACAGGCCGAGCGCGCTGCGCAGGTTCGCCGCGATGTCGGCCGGATCCGAGCGCAGGGACGCCGCGAGCGTGCGGAAGCGGTAGAGATCGACCAGTCCTGGGTCGAGCCGCAGTACGTAGCCGGGTTTCTGCGTGAGCAGCTCCGCCGGTCCGGTGTGCAGCACCTTGCGCAACGCCGACACGACGTTCAACACGATCCCGCGCGCGGTCGGCGGATGCTCGCTGGTCCACAGGGCCGAGGTGAGCTCACCAATCGAGACGACGCGATTGGTGTTGAGCAACAGAAACCCGAGAACGGCGCGGCGGGTGAAGCCCGCGATGGGGACCTCCCTGCCGTCCGCGCGGATCTCCAACGGCCCCAGGAGGTTGAACTCGGCGGCTGACATCGCCGATGACCATACATCGGAGGGGTGTTGCGTTTCTGACCCGCCAATTGAGAAGACTTCAATAGTAAACAAATGATTCTGCTATTCAGTTTATGTCGGAAAGTCACTCAGGGTTGCCATATCGCCACGTTCGGTGTAATGATGCGTAATCTGATGATCCGAAGTGTGGTGGGGGTCGGCATTGTTTGCGAACTCCGGACGTGCGGTGACGAATACGTTCGTCGGTCGTGAGCACGAGATCTCCCTGTTGCGGTCCACAATGCGGAACAGCAGGCTGACGTCGCTGGTGGGACCGGGTGGAGTCGGGAAGACGAGGATTGCTCGGGAGTTGGTGGCGCGATCCACTCAGGACATTCGCATCGTCGAGCTGCACCCGATCCGGAGTGGAAAAGTCCTGCCCGACTTCGTGGCCGCCACACTGGGTCTTCCGGAAAAGGCCGGGGAAACCGCGCTTTCCGCGATCGTGGCCGAGATCGAGCGCCGGCGGTTCGTCCTGGTGCTCGACAACTGTGAACATCTCGCCGAGGAGTGCAGCGTCCTCGTGGGTGAACTGCTGCGGCGGTGCCGCAAGCTGCACGTGGTCGTCACCAGCCGCGAGCCGCTGTCCGTGCCCGGCGAGGTCGTCGTCCGGCTCGGACCGCTGCCCACCGACGTGGCCGTGCGGCTGTTCACCGAACGCGCCGGCCTGACCGAGCTGACCGAGCACGAACGCGCCGTCATCTCCCGGATCTGCGAGAACGTCGAGGGCCTGCCGCTCGCGGTCGAGCTGGCGGCGCGCCGGGCGCGCGCGACGTGCGTGCGCGAGGTCGCGGTCGGACTGTCCGATCTGCTGCACCACGACCTGGCGGCCACCATCGAGTGGAGCTACCAGCTGCTGTCCGATGCGGAACGCACGGTGCTGCGGCGGGTGTCGTTGCTGGTCAACGGGTTCAGCCTCAACGCCGCCACGGCCATCAGCTCGGTGTCGCCGGACGAGACGCTGCCCATTCTGCTTCGGCTCGCGGCGAAATCGCTGATCGAGCGCACCGGGTCTGCCGACGACTCGATCCGGTTCCGGATGCCCGAGCCGATCCGGGTGTTCGCCCGCGAGAAGCTGCGCGCGGCCGGTGAGGAACTGGGCGTGTGGCACCGCACGCTCGACTGGCTCGTCGGCCTGACACCGCCGTTGCTCAACGAGGTGCACACACCGGGCGGCCTCAACCGAACACTCGACGCCGAACGCGACAACCTGTTCGCGGCGACGCAGTGGATGTCCGCGACCGGTGAGCGGCCGGACGACCGGGTGCTGCTCAGCGCCGCGCTGGCACGCAGCCTGCAGCTCTTCGGCCGCGTCACCGCGTCGCTGCACATGCTGGAGCAGGTCCTCGCCGAGGTGCCGGACTCGCCGTACCTCGCGGTGGCGCTGATCCCGCTCTCCTGGGGGCTGTGCAACACCGGCCGCCGGACCGCGGCGGTCGAGGTGGCCGCGCGGGCCGTGCGGCTCGCCGGGGAACACGGCCACCTCGTCGTGCAGCTGCGCGCGTTGAACCAGGTCGGGTGCGCGTTGATCGGCGAGGGTCGGTTCGTCACCGGTGAGGCGGTGTACCGCCGGGCCATCCGGCTCGCGAAGCCGTTGTCGCCCATGGCGGTGGCGATGCTGCGGCACAACTGCGCGTGGCTGCTGTCCTCGGCGGGCGACCACGAGCGGGCGGCGGAGCTGCTGGAGCTGGCGCTTCCGGTGTACCGCGAGCACCTGCCCGACCGGGATCTCGCGCACCCGCTGCACACCGCCGCGGCGGTCGACCTGGGCCTCGGCCGGTTCGCCGAGGCACGGGAATGGCTGCTGGAGACGCTGCGGGTGGCGGGGGACAACCGGATGGCGTTCCCGAACGTCGTGGAGGGCCTCGGTTACATCGCCGAGCACGAGGGCGACCCGAGGCGGGCGCTCGTCCTGTTCGCCGCGGCCGACGCCTTCCGCACGCGGATGCAGCGCGTGCACGCGACCGGCTGGGGCAAGCGGATCCAGGACAGCGCGGCCAGGGCGCAGGCACAGGTGTCCAGAAAGGACTGTCTGGCCGCGCAGCGCCGCGGCCGCCGGATGAGCGAGGACGCGCTGCGCGCCTACCTCGTCGCGGACACCGGGGACCGCACGCTGACCACGCGCGAGCTGGAGGTCGTGCGCTGCCTCGCCGACGGTGACGGCAACCAGGAGATCGCCCGCAACCTCGGCATGGCCGCGCGCACGGTGAGCAGCCACCTCGAGCGCGTCAAGGAGAAGCTCGGCATCTACGACCGGACGAGCCTGCAGCAGTGGTACCTGGTGGAACACGGATGACGAAATGCGGCTTCTGCGGTGGCGACACCGCGAGCAGCCGGGCGTCCTACTGTTCCCAGGCGTGCCGCCAGCGCGCCTACCGGAAACGGGCTCGCGACACCGCGGTCCCGCCGGAGCCGGTCCGTCCGGTGTGGGAGCCGCTCGACGCGTTCGTCGGGCGGCAGGAGGAGTCCGGGGAGCTGCGCGCGCTGGTCCGGGCGCACCGGCTGGTCACCGTGACCGGGCCCGCGGGAGTCGGCAAGACGCGGCTCGCGGGCGAGGTGCTGTTCCGCGGCGACCGGTCCGCACGGCTGGTCGAGCTGGCATCGGTGCACGACGCCCGGCGGCTCGCCGAGGTGTTCGCGAGCGCGTTGTCGTTGAAGGAAACCACACAGTCCACTGTGGATACCCTGGTGGAACGGGTGCGGGCGGCCGGCGCGCTGGTACTGGTGGTGGACAACTGCGAGCACCTGCTGGCCGGGTGCGCCGCGCTTGTCGACCGCTTGCTGGCGCACTGCCCGCGGTTGCGCGTGGTCGCGACGAGCCGGGAACCGCTGGGGCTGGACGGGGAACAGGCCGTGCGGCTCGACCCGCTCGAGGTGCCCACGTCCGACATCCCCGACGTGCCGCGTGATCAGCTGCAGGCGCTGGACGCCGTGCGGCTCTTCGTGGTGCGGGCCCGTGAGGTGGCGCCGGGTTTCACGCCCGGCGAGGACGAACTGCGCGTCGTCGCGCGGATCTGCCACCGGCTGGACGGCATCCCGCTGGCCATCGAGCTGGCCGCCCGGCAGGCGCACGCGTTGTCCGTGCACGAGATCCACGAGCTGCTCGGCGACCGGCTGCGGCTGCTCACCCAGGACATGCGCGGCGTGCCGTTGCGGCACCTCAACCTGCGCACGACGATCGAGTGGAGCTACCGGCTGCTGTCACCGGCCGAGCAGCAGGCGTTGCGGCGCCTCGCGGTCTGCCCCGGCAGGTTCGACATCGACCTCGCGACCAGCGTGTGCCGCGGCGGCGAGGTCGGCCCGGAGGCCGTGCCCGCGCTGGTGCGCGCGCTCGCCGCGAAGTCACTGATCCAGCGGCTGCCGGATCCGCGGTGGTACCGCCTGCTGCACCCGGTCCGCTGGTACGCGTGGGAACGGCTGACCGCCGCGTTCGAGGTGGAGTGGACCAAGAGCCGAGTCGTCGACTGGGCCGTGGGCATCACCACGCCGCTCGCGGAACAGGTGCTGCCCGGCACCGAGCTGACCGAGCTGCTCGACGCGCACCGCGACACGCTGGAGGTCGCGGTCACGCACCTGGAACGGCACGGCGGGCGGGCCGCGGACCGCGTGGTGCTGACCGTCGCGCTCGCCCGCGCGTGGCGGCTGCGCGGCCGGCGCGAGGCGGCGTTGCGGCTGCTGGAGAACATGCTTGACGAGGTCTCGCCGGAGTTGCACCACCCGGCCGCCCTCGTGCTGCACGCCGCGTTGCTCAACCAGCGCGGGGATCATCTCGCCGCGCTCCGGGTGGCGATGGCGGCGGTCGCCCGCGCGGACTCCTCGCCGGGAATCCGCGCACGGGCGCTGCGGACCGTCGCCGGCGTGCTCTACGAGCTCGATCACGCCGTCCTGTTCGACTACTACTACGAACGCGCCATCGCCGAGACCAGCGCGTTCGGCCGGCCACTCGACGCCGCGATCTGCCAGAACTTCCTGGCGTGGTCCCTGCTGCCCGACGGCTTCATCAGGGCGCGCGAGCTGGTGGACTCCGGCATGCCGGTCTTCCGCAGGGACGGCACCCCGGACGAGGTGGCGCTGGCGTTGCACACCTCCGCCGCGGTCAGCTTCGTCGCCGGTGACGTCGAGGCCGCGCACCGCGACCTGAGCGCCGCGCTGCCGGAGAGCCTGCGGCTGGCGAGCCGCCACCAGCGCTACCTGTGGCCGTTCCTGTTGGAGGGCTTCGCCGTGCTGGCATGGCACGAGGGCGAGGCGGGCCGCGCGGCGACCCTGTTCGCCGCCGCACAACCGCTGCGCGAGGACAGCCAGCCGCGGCTCACCCGCGTGTGGCACGAGCTGATGCGCCATGTCCGCGCGTCGGCCGAGGCGGCGTTGTCACCGCGCGCGCTGTTGTCGGCCCGGCGGCGGGCGGACGCGATGTCCGACGCCGAGCTGCTGATGTGCCTGCGCGGTGAGTCGGCGCAGGAGCCGGCCGGGGTGCTGACCGAACAGGAGTACCGGGTCGTGGAGTTGCTGGCGGAGGGCAACACCAGTGCGCAGATCGCGCGCAGGCTGCCCGCGTCCGTCCGGACCGTGGCACACCATTTGGGACGGATCCGCGCCAAGCTCGCCCTCGACTCACGTGGGCAGATCGTGCGCTGGTACCTGCGCCAGCAGGCCTGACGCCAGTTGGGACGCACCATCTGGGACGGCTTGTTGTGTCAGAGCAGGCCATTTGCTCTCCGGGATGTGTCACGCCGCACGTTCTCCCGATGGTCGACACCCCGCGCGCGACGGTTTGCTGATCACAACTCTCCGGTCCGACGTTGTGGGGGCGTGATGCGCTTCTTGATGCTGGAGCACCTGGAAATCCCGGCGGCGGGACCACCACCCGAGCCGCCCTTCGAGCCGTTGTCCCTCGACCAGGAATGCCTGTGGCACACCAACCAGCGAGATCCGCTCGACTCGGCGTGCACGATCTCGCTGACCCTGCGGCTCGACGGCGCCCTCGACTGGCAGGCGGTCGAGGACGCGCTCGGCGAGGTGGCCGAGCGCCACGAGAGCCTGCGCACGGTGTACCCGGACACCGTGGACGGCCCCGCGCGGGTCGTGCTCGACCACTTCCCCGAACTCACCGTCGTGGAGGTGTCCGAGTACGAGCTGCACGACGAGGTGAAGCGCGTCGCGCTCACCGGGTTCGACCTCGTCCGCGAGATCCCGCTGCGGGCGACGCTGTTCTCGGTCAACCCGGCCGAGCACGCGCTGGTGCTGGCCGTGCACGAGATCGCGGTCGACGGCTGGTCCCTCCAGTCGTTCGCCGCGGAGCTCGCCTCGGCCTACGCACAGCGGCAGCCGTCTCCGGAGTGGACCGTGCTGCCGTACCCGCACGCCGGCCGGTTCGTCGCGGAACAGTTCGAGGCGCAGGTGCGGCGCAACCCGTCCGGGATCGCGGTCATCGCCGGTCTCGCCGAGCTGTCCTATGTGGACCTGAACGATCGAGCGAACCGGTTCGCCCGGTCGTTGATCCGGCGCGGCATCGGACCCGACGACGTGGTCGCGCTCGTGCTGCCCCGGTCGATCGACATGATCATCGCGCAGCTGGCCGTGCTGAAGGCGGGGGCGGCGTTCCTGCCGATCGACCCGTACCAGGAGGAGTCGCGCATCGAGTTCCTGCTGACGGACTCGCGGGCGCGGCTGATCGTGACCGCGATCGAGGAGGGGGAGTTCGCACCGAACGTCACCGACGCCGAGCGCGTGTCGCGGCTGTGGCCGGACTCGCCCGCGTACCTGAGCTATGACACCTCGGAGCACCCGCAGCGGGTGATCGTGTCGCACGCGGCGCTCGGGGCGCGGGGCGGGACGCCGGAGTCGCTCATTCCGCTGATGTACGGGTGGTCGGTGGCTCTGCGCTGAGTCTCATTTCGTTCTCGCCTTAAGGGATGTTCTCAGGGATTTGACAGCGAATTCTTCGCTATGCGTGGCCTCATGGAGGTGTAGGAGGTCACCATGCTGATGCAACGGACCGTGGACACGGCGTCGTCCCTCGGACTGCGCCAGTGCAACGCCGACGCCGTGGCGTCGGGGGATCCCGTGTTCGCGCTCGCCGACGGCATCGGCGACAACCCGGCCGCGGCCCACGCCGCCCGCCTCGCCGCGGACGCCGCCGTACTGGCGGGCGACCCGGTCGCCGGCGTGCTGGCCGCGTCCGCCGCGCTGGGCTCCGCGGCCGGTGACGCGGTGCTGGTCGTGGCCGCCGCGCGACACGACGGCTACGACGTCGCCTGGGTCGGCGACGCGCGCGCCTACCATTGGGACGGTGACACCCTCTCGCTGCTCACGCGCGACCAGACGGTCGCCGAGTACTTCCGCAGCCGAGGGGCGGTCCCCGCACCACGCATGGAGCACGTCGTGACGAACACGGTCCGCCACTGCACGCCCGACAACATCGGGCGCGCCTCAGTGGGTTCCGGCACGCTCGTGCTCACGTCGGACGGGGTCCACGGCGTGCTGTCACACGCCGAGATCGCCGCCATCGCGGGCGGGGGAGACGCGGCCGCACGACTCGTGCGCGCGGCGCTGCACGCGGGCGGTACCGACAACGCCACGGCGCTCGTGGTCGGGAGGAACCAGTGATCGGTTTTCTGCTCGGGGCCCTGATCTCGCTGTTCATCTTCGTGCTGATCGCCAGGATGATCGTCGACTGGATCTCGGTGGCGGGCGCGAGCGGCGCCTGGTTGTACACCGCGCGACGCGTCACGCACGGCGCCACCGAACCCGTTCTTGCGCCCGTTCGACGGGTCCTGCCGCCCGTCCGGTTCGGTGCCGTTGGCATCGATCTGGCATTCACGGTCGTGCTGATCGGAGCCATCATCCTGCGCTCGATCGTGCTCGCGATCTTCTGACGACCTGACAGGTCTTGACCGGATCATGACAGTGGTTGACTGACCACTGTGGACTGAAACACGTCTTGACGTGCGCGTTTGCCTGCCGTTAACCTCCGGCTCAATAGGAAAGCTTCTTTACGAATACTTCGACGCCGCCCCTGTCTGTCGAGGAGAGAAGTGAACCGAACAGCCATCCTGCTGGCGTTGCTGACGCTGCTCGCCCCACCCGTTCCGGCGAGCGCTGCGGACACGCTGCTGTCCCATGACAAACCGACCACCACCTCGTCCGTCGAGGACGCGAGCCTCAACGGCGGCAACGCCGTCGACGGCTCCGCGACCACCCGATGGGCCAGCGCCGAGGGCTCCGATCCCCAGTGGATCGCGGTCGACCTCGGTGCCCCGGCCACGATCACCACGGTCAAGCTGACCTGGGAGGCCGCCTACGCCAAGGAGTACCGCGTCGAGACGAGCGCCGACGGCACGTCCTGGACGTCGGCCAAGACCGTCACCAGTGGCGACGGTGGCACCGACGAGGTCAGCATCGGCGCCACCGGCCGTTACGTGCGCGTCTACGGCACGAAGCGCGCCACGACGTACGGCTACTCGTTGTGGGAGCTGGAGGTCTACGGCTCCCGCTCCGGCGGTGACGTCACGCCGCCGACCGCACCGGGCGGGCTGAAGGCCACCGGCTCGACCAGCGACTCCGTCTCGCTCGCGTGGAACGCCGCGCAGGACGACGTGGCCGTGACGTCCTACGACGTGCTGCGCAACGGAAACGTGGTCGGCACGTCGGCCTCGTCGGCGTTCACCGACACCGGTCTCGCGTCGGGCACGACGTTCACCTACACCGTGCGGGCGCGCGACGCGGCGGGCAACGTCTCGCCGGCCAGTGCGCCGGTGCAGGCCGGGACGACCGCGGGCGAGGGGATCGTCCTCGTCGTCGCGGGCGACATCGCGAAGGCCCAGCTGCCCGCCGAGCACAGCCAGACCGCGAAGCTCGTGGAGGGCATCAAGCCCGCGTACGTGCTGACCGTCGGCGACAACCAGTACGACAACGGCACGCTCGCCGAGTACCAGGCGTACTACGCCAAGACGTGGGGCAAGTTCAAGAACATCACCAAGCCCACGCCCGGCAACCACGAGTGGTACAACCAGCTCAACGGGTACAAGTCCTACTTCGGCGCCGCCATCGCCACACCACAGGGAAAGCCTTACTACAGCTGGGAAGTCGGTGACTGGCACTTCCTCGCGCTGGACTCCACCCCGGTGTACGAGGGCAAGCCGGGCGACGAGATCAACTGGCTGCGGCAGGACCTCCAGGACAACAAGAAGCCGTGTGTCGCGGGGTACTGGCATCACCCGCGGTTCAACTCCGGCGAGTACGGCGATCTCAAGAAGATGGCGCCGTTCTGGGACGAGCTGGTCAAGGCGCGCGCGGACGTGGTGTTCAGCGGCCACGACCACCACTACGAGCGGCTCAAGCCGTTGAACTCCAGCGGCAAGGTCGACGAGGCGAACGGGCTGCGCTCGGCGATCGTCGGCATCGGCGGTGACAACCTGTACAAGGACATCAAGCCGCGGGTCGGCGTGGAGAGGTCGTTCGCCAAGCACGGGGTCATGAAGCTGACCCTGTCCGGCCGCTCCTACTCGTGGGAGATCATCGGCCTGGACGGCAAGGTGCTCGACAAGGCCGGCCCCTACACCTGCCGCTGATGTACATCGCGTCGGCAAGGCAGGCCCCGGTCACCGGATCCGCGGGACGGATCGCGGCGAACGTGCTGGCCCTGGGCTCGGTCAGCCTCGTCACGGACATCTCGTCGGAGATGGTGACCGCGGTCCTGCCGCTCTACCTGGTGCTCGGGCTCGGGTTCTCCCCACTGCAGTTCGGCCTGCTCGACGGCCTGTACACCGGGGTCGGCGCACTGGTCCGCGTGGTCGGCGGCGGCCTCGCGGACCGGTGGCAGCGCCGGAAACTGGTGGCGGGCTTCGGGTACGGGCTGTCCTGTGCCGCCAAGCTCGGGCTGCTTGCATCGGGCGGGTCCGCGTTCGGGATGGGTGCTGTGCTCGTCCTGGACCGGACCGGCAAGGGCATCCGGACCGCGCCCCGGGACGCGCTGATCTCGTTGAGCAGCACGCCTTCGGCGCTCGGCCGGTCGTTCGGCGTTCACCGGGCGATGGACACCGTCGGTGCGTTCCTCGGACCGCTCGTCGCGTTCTGTCTGTTGTGGACGCTGCCGGGCCGGTACGACACGGTGTTCGTCGTCAGCTTCCTGTTCGCCTTGTTCGGCGTGGTGCTGCTGATCCTGTTCGTGCGGGACCGGCGCGGCCCGGTGGTCTCGGCTCCGGTGTCGTTCGGACTGCTGCGCTCCCGGCCGTTCCGGCGGCTCTGCCTGCTCGCGGTCGGGCTCGGGCTGCTGACGCTCGGCGACGGGTTCGTCTTCCTGTTGCTGCAGAAGCGGTTGGGACTCGACGCGGCTTATGTGGCGTTGCTGCCGCTCGGCACGGCCGGGGTGTACCTGCTGCTGGCCGTGCCGCTCGGCGGGCTCGCGGACCGGGTCGGGCGGTGGCGGATGTTCGTGGCCGGGCACGTCGCCCTGTTGTGCATGTACGTGTTGCTGTTCAGTGCTTCGGGGGTCGTGCTGCTCGTGTGCGTTCTGGTGGCACACGGCGTGTTCTACGCCGCGACCGACGGGGTGCTGATGGCGGCGGCGGGCCCGCTCGTGCCTGCCGCTTCACGGACCAGTGGGCTCGCGGTGTTGCAGACCGCGCAGGCGCTCGCACGGATGTGCTCGTCGTTGCTCGTGGGGGCGGTGTGGACATGGCTCGCGTCCTGATCGCTTTTGGGTGTGCGGTGGTGCTCGCTGCCGCCGGGGTGTTCTACGCGATGCGGGCTGCGCCCGCGCCCTCGGTGGCGGTGGAGCCCGGTCCGGTGGACCTGTCCGAGCCTGGGCGGCTGGTGTTCCGTGACGAGGTGAGCGGTCGCGTGGCTTCGGTGTCCCTCTTGGATCCGGGTGGGGCTCGTCGGCTCAGTTCCCTGTCATGCCAACGGTTCTATGTGGCTGCGGGGACGGGGCTATGCCTCGCGACGGCGTCGGGGCCGTTGCCGAGCGCGGTGGCGGTGTCGGTCGACTCGTCGTTGACCGAGCGGTCACGCGTGGAGGTCGCGGGGGTGCCGAACCGGGTGAAGCTGTCCGCGGACGGCCGGATGGCGTCGTGGACGACGTTCGTCACCGGCGACTCCTACACCGCGCCCGGCAGCTTCTCGACTCGCACGGCGATTCGAGACCTGCGAGACGACCAGTTGTCCAGCAACATCGAGGACCTGCGGGTGGAAGGAGTGTCTCAGTCGCCTGACACGAACATCTGGGGCGTTACGTTCTCTGCCGATGACAAGACGTTCTTCGCCACGGTCGGGGCAGGCGGCCGGACGTACCTGGTCCGGGCTTCCTACGACACGTGGGAGGCGACGGTGCTGCGGGAGAACGCCGAGTGCCCCTCGTTGTCCCCGGACGGCCGGCGCGTGGCGTTCAAGAAACGCGTGGCCTCGGACGGCGCGCGGCCCTGGCGGGCCTACGTGCTCGATCTCGCGACCATGACCGAGACGGCGCTCGCCGAGACCCGCGGCGTCGATGACCAGATGGTGTGGCTGGACGACTCCACCATCGCCTACGGCCTGCCCGGCGAGGGCATCTGGGCGGTGCGCGCCGACGGGTCGGGCGCGCCCCGCCTCCTCGTCCCGCACGCTTCGTCCCCCTCCGTTACGGGAGTTACGGTTTCCCCGTCGGACTACGACGATCGGCCTGAACCGGCGGGGTGACGCCCGAACGGGCAATGCTGCTGTCCCGACTGGACAGAGTTCGGTCTCGGGTTCGCCCGATCGCCCTAGCGTCGCGGAGTATGCGGAAACTCCTGGCGGTGCTCGCGTTGCTGGCGGGCTCGGTGGTCGTCACCCCGGCCGCCGCGGCCACGACGATCATGGTCGACGGCGCACAGGGCGGTCGCACATACGACGGCGTCGGCGCGGTGAGCGGCGGCGGTGGCAACAGCAAACTGCTGCTCGACTATCCCGAGCCGCAACGCAGCCGGATCCTCGACTACCTGTTCAAACCGGGCTACGGCGCGTCGATCCAGCTGTTCAAGGTCGAGGTCGGCGGGGACATGAACTCCACCGACGGCGCCGAGCCGAGCCACATGCACAGCCGCGACGACGAGAACTACCAGCGCGGCTACGAGTGGTGGCTGATGGAGCAGGCGAAGGCGCGCAACCCGTCGATCAAGCTCGCCGGCCTGGCGTGGGGCGCGCCCGGTTGGATCGGTGGCGGCGAGTTCTGGTCCGACGACATGATCGACTACCTGGTCAAGTGGCTGAAGGGTGCGCGTGATTCGCACGGTTTGACCATCGACTACATCGGTGGTTGGAACGAGAACGGCTGGGACCGCGGGTGGTTCGTCCGGTTGAAGCGGGCCTTGCGGGACAACGGCCTGCCCACGCTTGTGGTCGGCGCGGACTCCACCGGGTGGGGTGTCGCCGATGACATGGTCAGCGATGCGTCGTTCCACGACGCGGTCGACGTTCTGGGCACGCACTATCCGTGCGACGGGGCCAACGGTGATGACGCTACCGCCTACTCTTGTCACTCCACGGCTACCGCGCGAAACATCGGGAAACCGTTGTGGGCCAGTGAGAACGGGTCCTTGGACTTCCATCGCGGGGCGGATCGGATGGCTCGGCAGCTCACGCTCGGGTACGTCGACGCGCGCATGACCGCGTACATCAACTGGCCGTTGATCGCCGCGTTGCCGCCTGGGTTGCCGTTCCAGACCACGGGGCTTGCAGTGGCCGCTCAGCCCTGGTCTGGTGCGTACGAGATCGGTAAGCAGGCCTGGACGATGGCCCACCTCACGCAGTTCACGCAGATCGGCTGGAAGTTCATCGACTCCGGGTCTGGGCTGCTCTCCGGGAACCGGGTCAACGGTAGTTACATCAGCCTGCAGGCTGCGGACCACTCCGCCTATTCGACGGTGATCGAGACTACGCGTGCGTCTTCGGCGCAGTCGGTGACGTTGGACGTGCGTGGGTTGCCTGGTGGGGCGGCGCGGGTTTATGCCACCAACCTGCGGTCCAACTCGCCCGGTGACTGGTTCGTGCGGCAGGCCGACTATCGGCCGGGGACCGCGTTGTCGTTGCAGCCTGGGTACATCTACACGATCAGTTCCGTTGGTGGACAGGGTAAAGGGACTGCGGTGTCACCTGGTTCGCGGCCCTTCCCGTTGCCGCATCGGGATGACTTCGAGTCCTATGACGTGGCTCGGCCTGCGCGTTACCTGGCTGATCAGCACGGGTCGTTCGAGGTCGTTCCCTGTACTGGCCGGACTGGGAAGTGTGTGCGGCAGATGGCTCCGATCAAGGTGATTCCCTGGCAGCAGAACTCCGCTACGCCGTATGCGTTGATCGGGGATAACAGTTTGTCGGACTACACGATCTCCTCTGACGTGCTGTTCGAGCAGGCTGGGTCCGTCTCCTTGCTCGGTCGGCACGGTGATCGTGACTACTGGGAGGTTGGGCGTATCAACGCCTACTACTTCCGGGTTTCGGATACCGGGGCTTGGGCTCTCCTGCGTGGGCGTACCAACGGGGCTTTGGACACGTTGGCCAGCGGTACGCGTGCTCGCCTTGGGGTCGGGACTTGGCACAACCTCTCCGTGTCGTTCGCTGGGAGCACTATTACGGCTCGGGTTGACGGGGCTGTGGTTGGTAGTGCGGTTGATGGCACTTACCGGTCTGGGCCTGGTGGGTTGCAGGTTGGGGGTTGGCGGAACGTTCAGTTCGACAACCTTGCCTTGAGTGGTGGTGGGTCTTCGTCGAAGGTCAAGATCGTTAATCGGGGGACTGGGAAGGTGCTCGCCACCTCTGGTTCTCAGATCGTCCAGTGGACTGACAACGGGTCTGCTGATCAGCAGTGGGTGCGTAGTGGGGCTGCCTTGCTGAATGTGGCCAGTGGTAAGGCTTTGGATGTGCCTGGGTTCTCTACTACTCCCGGGACGCAGTTGATTCAGTGGGAGCCCAACGGTGGGGCCAATCAGCAGTGGACTGTCTCAGGCACGCTGACCTCTGTCTACAGTGGACTGGTTGCGGATGTTGTTGGCTCGGGGGATGGTGCGGCCGTGGTGCAGGCTCGGGCCAACGGTGGGGACAGTCAGCAGTGGGAGCTTGTGGCGGTCTGATCCGGGGTGTTTCGGCCTTCGGCCGCCACGTTGGCATTTTCGCGCGGCCACGGCGCTAGGGCGCCGCGTCCGCGCGAAAATGCCAACGTACCGAGAAGGTGGTTGGCTGCCGTCGTGGTCCCGATCCGTTGGCTGGGTTGCGTTGTGTTGTGCGGTTGCGGGCGTGGCTGGGATGAGGTGGCTTGCGTTTTGATCGTTTATTTGATTCACCCGATCGGGTCACATGTTTTCGCTGGTAAACGCGTTATCTGGTCGTGATCTTGCGGTAGAGTCGAACGCATGGTCGACACGGATCTGTCCCTTCTCTCCAGCGGTGAGCTGCTTGACGGCTTCGCCGAGATGGAGCGTGAGATCCGTGCGCGTCATGAGCGGCTGCTGCGCTGGATTGCCGAGATGGATCGGCGTGGCCTGGCGGCAGAGTTGGGCTACAAGGACCTGGTCGGGGTGTTGAAGGATCAGGTGCATTGGGATCCGAGCGTGGCGAAGGGGAAGCTGCGCCGCGCGCGGCTGCTGACACATCAACTCGGCCCGTCCGGTGCGGAGATCGCACCGGAGCTGCCCGCGACCGCCGAGGCGATGGCCGAGGGCGAGTTGACCGAGGAGCATGTCGACGCGATCGCCAGGGCGATGAAGAACATGCCTGCCGATGCCACGCCCGACAAGACGGCGTTCGTCGAGCAGCAGCTGGCCGAGTTCGGCCGGACGTTCGAGCCGGGCGCGATCCGCGACTTCGGCAAGAAGATCATCTACCGGATGTTCCAGAACGACGAGGAACCCGACGAGAAGGATCCGGCGCCACCGAGTGACCAGCTGATCGCCCGCTGGGAACGCGGCCGCTGCCGCGGCAGCTTCGATCTCGGCCCGGAGATCGGCGCTAAATTCCTGGGCGCGCTGGACCCGCTGGCCAAGCCCCGTCCCACCGGCCCGGACGGCCCCGACACGCGCACCTATGCCGAACGGCAGGGCGACGCCTTCGTCGAGCTGATCAACCTGGTGCTGCGCGCCGACGTGCTGCCCGAGCACGGCGGCGAAACCGTCACCCTGGCCGTCACCGTCTCCTACGACGACCTGGCCGCC
Source organism: Lentzea sp. NBRC 105346 (assembly GCF_030269605.1). Classification (GTDB taxonomy): domain Bacteria; phylum Actinomycetota; class Actinomycetes; order Mycobacteriales; family Pseudonocardiaceae; genus Lentzea. The sequence continues at coordinate 1,104,392 of NZ_BSTQ01000001.1, read as the reverse complement.
AAGACCGGTCATGCGCTGCTGGACAACCAGGAACACATCCCGGTCAAGCAACTCCGGAAACTCGCCTGCGAGGCAGGCGTCATCCCGATCGTGATGGGCAGCCGCTCGCAACCGCTCAACGTCGGCCGCAAGGCGCGGCTGTTCAATAGCGGCCTACGCCGAGCGCTGGTCGCCAGGGACAAAGGCTGCGCCTTCCCGGGCTGCAACCGGCCACCACGGCACTGCGAAGGCCACCACATCAAACCGTGGGTCGAGGGCGGCAAGACGAGCCTGCACAACGGCGTCCTACTCTGCCGACGACATCACGACCTGATCCACCACAGCGACTGGGAAGTGAAGCTCCGCAACGGAATCCCGTACTTCATCCCACCGGCCTTCCTCGATCCGCTACGGCAGCCGAGACGCAACCCGCTGCACATGGTGAGCTGACGCATGGGAACAAACGGTGCCAACTCCAGCCACCTCATCCCAACCACGCCCGCAACCGCACCGAACGAACGCAGGTCTGGACAGGATCGGGACCACGACGGCGGCCAACCACCGTCTCGGTACGTTGGCATTTTCGTGCGGGCCAGGCGCCCTAGCGCCTGGCCCGCACGAAAATGCCAACGTGTCGCGGCGCAGCCGCGTCCAAACCTAAAGACCAAGCACCTCATGCACGATCCGATTACCAGACATGATCATGCCGAGCGTCAAAGCCAGAAGCGACAGCACCACACCAACAGCAGCCAACGCCTTCCCCCGCCGCCGCCCAGTAAGCCCGACGATCGCGAAAACGAACCCAGCAGCCGCAAACGGAAGAGCGATGAAGAACCGAATGTTCGTCAGATCGATCGGCAGCAACGGCACCACACATCCAAGCAGCCCAAGGACCACAGCGGCGAGCCCGAACCAAGGACCCTGAGGACGAGGCGAACCATAGGTCATGGACCGATGCTATTCAGGAAGCCCAAGCCGAGTGAGCCAGATCCGAGATCTGAGCCAGCAGATCCGCAGGCGGGACATCAAGCCGCAGCGGGTACTCGGTGATGGTGATCGGCGAGTTCCGAACCCGCCGACGCCGCACAGACCCCGTGCCACTGGCGTAAACGAGCCAGGCAGAGGTGACCTGTAAGGCGGTGCAGTAGGCAAGAACCTGGTAGTGATCGGTATTGGGCGACTCCAGCTTGTACTTGGCATCGACGACGAACCGAGGCCGGCCGTCCACCAGGTGCACGACATCAGGGCGCATGGCGAGAGAGCCGTCCTCGTCCAGGCTGGTACGAAACTGATCGACAGTCCGGCCGGGGAACGAACTCCAGGCCTCCCGCAAAGCGGTGGTGACGAAGGCCTCGAACACCCGATCCATGTTCACGACGAACGAGGCAATGGACAGCCCGGAAGCACCAACCTCGAAGGACATCGTGTCGAGCACGAGGTCGGCGATCCGCAACGCCGGCTGGTAGCGAGCGTTCAACCGGTTCGGCCGCCAAGGCGAAACAACAGGCGAAACATCAGGAAGCCGATTGTCCAGGTGCCGCAAGCGCGCCAGCAGGAGAGGCGAGAGGCGCGGAACCGTACGCATGCGACGGATCGCGGCGCGCAGAGTTCGGTTCTCCGGAATGTCCACGGTGTACTCGTCGTGCGTGATCTCCACCGGCAGAGAGCGACCCGGTCGCCGCGTGATCTGGTCGCCAACGCGGATCCGGCCACGCAGCACGGTGCTCGCCGAGGAAGTCGTCGTGTAACCCTGCAACACACCACCGGCCAGGGCGCGTTCGGCGTTGCGACACAACGTCTCCGCCACGATGGCCCACAGGCCGGACGCCGACACGCCCTCGACGTTCTCCGGGAGGAACCTGGGATTGTTCGCGTAACCGATCATGAACAGCAGGCGCGGAATGCTGACCTTGGGCGACACGACCACGTCGAGGCCGTGGGCGTGAACAGCGCCGACCTGACGTGGCCTGGGCACCAGGCGGTAGCCCGAACCGGCGGCCCGGACCGAGACCAGCGGACACGAGCGGAGGAACGCCAGCTGCGGCGCGGTCAACTCCGTCACCGCGCCCGTGGTCGAGTTCTCCCGCAGGGTGATCACGGCAGTCGGCGGATGGCGTCGAGGCCGAACGTGTCGTGCAGCTTCTGCCGCGACATGCGGTCGTAGTAGTGCTCCTCCAGCAGCGGCAGGATCGAGTGCTCCCACACGACTTCCAGGCCGTGGTCGGCGTCCGGCTTCATCAGGTACGACGGGCCGATCTTGAACTCGTGGTCGTCGATCTCCCGGTTGAGCCGGGCGAGCAGGTCGGCGCGGCCGTCGGTCTTGCCGTTGGCCCTGCACCAGCGGGACAGCAGATCGCGCACCGGCGGGTGGTCGGGGTGCAGCTCGACGAACGCGAAGCGGCGGCGCATCGCGGCGTCCACCAGGGCGATGGAGCGGTCGGCGGTGTTCATCGTGCCGATGACGAAGACGTTGGCGGGCAGCTTGAAGCGGTCACCGGGGGAGTACTGCAGGTCGATCGTCTCGTCGCGGTACTCCAGCAGGAAGTACAGCTCGCCGAACACCTTCGACAGGTTGGCGCGGTTGATCTCGTCGATGATCAGCACGTACGGCCGGCCTGGATCGGCCTCGGCGGCGGCCGCCAGCTGGCGCAGTGGTCCGGGCACCAGCTCGAACGTGGCGGTGTCGCCCTTGGCGCGCGGGCGGAAACCCTCGAAGAAGTCCTCGTAGGCGTACGACGGGTGGAACTGCACGAGCCGGATCGCCGTCGGCGCGGCGATGTGGCGGGCCAGCTCGCGCGCCAGGTAGGTCTTGCCGGTGCCGGGCGGGCCGTACAGGACGATCTGCTTGCGGTGGTGCAGCAGCGTGATCAGCTTCTGCAGCCACTTCTGGTCGAAGTGCAGGGACTCGGCGAACTCGCGGGTGGCGCCGGGGAGCTCGAGGCCGGTCGGTTCCTCGGGTGCCTCGGCGGTCAGGGTGGGCAGGGCGGCCGTGATGTCCACGACGGCGCCCTGCCGGCCGGACAGCAAAGCGGCCAGCTCCGGTTCCTCGACGCGGCCCGCGGCGGTGGACGTCCAGGTGACGGACCGGCGCAGGCGGTCGTCCACCCGTTCCGCCTCGCCGGTGATCACTCCGGTGTAGAGCCTGCCGTCGGTGATGCGGGCGACCAGGTCGTCGACCTTCATCGTCGACAGGAAGTTGAAGTAGCTGGTGGCCAGCGTGTCGCGGCGGGCGTAGTCGAGGTGCTCGTAGCCGGCGTCGACCAGGGCCGCGACCTGCTCGCGGGTGGAGTCCGGGCTCAGCTCGCCCAGGTGTTCGGCGTCGATGAACACGGACTCGTCGTCGGTCCCGGAGACGAGCCACGCGCGTGCGGCCTTGTCGGCACGCTTGGGCTTTCGCCGTTGCCACCGCGAAGCCCACTCGGGGGTGTAGTAGTCGACCGGTTTGTCCTGGAGCTCGTACAGGTCGCGGTCGATCGACACCGGGTCGGTGCCGCTCGGCTCCTCGGCGAAGGCGTCGCGGATGGCGACCTTGTCGGCCTGGCGCACGATCGGCAGGAACACGTCCGGGAAAGCCAGGTACAGCAACGAGTTGCGGATGGCCTGCTGACCGGTGTCGACCTGGTGCACGAAACTGCGGAACCGCCACGGTTCCGCGAGAGCGGCCTCGCGTTCGCTCGCGCGCAGCTCGTGCCACTCTTCCAGGAACGACAGCAGCCACCCGACCTGCTGCCAGATCTGGACGTTGAAGCCGACCCCGCCGTTGAACACGCCGCGCGCCTGCAGGCCGTCGCGCAGATCGGCGGGCAGTTCGGCGGGCGGCGTGAGCCACGACAGCACGGTGGTGACGCGGCCGAGCTTCGCCGCGGGGCTCAGGTTCGTGAGCGGCAACGCGTGCAGCGTCAGCAGTTCGGCGAGGAGCAGGAGCGACTCCCGTGGCGCGCCGGACATCTCGTTCCGGAGCTTCTCCAGGAACGTGCCGCTGCCCTTGTCGGCGGCGTCGACGACCCGGCCGGCCAGGTCGCGGGCGACCGGCGCGTCCCAGGCGAGCACGTCGGGTTCGATCGCCGAGCGGCTCTGGCCGAGGCCCAGATCGATGATCCGCCGAGCGGGCAGCTCGACCTGCTTCAGTCGCATGCCATCAGCATCCCAGGACCGCCGTCACCTGGAAATCTTGCACGCTGTGCAAGTTTCGGTACCGTGGACTTCATGACGCCCAGCAACAAGACGGCTACACCCAGTCGGGCCGGTCTGCGTCTCCAGCTCCCGGCCGAGCTGATGGACCGATCCGGCTGCCCGTTTGATCCCGCCGCGGGGCTGCGCGACCTCAGCGCCGACGGCCCCGTCCACCAGGTGACCACCGATGTGGGCGACTCGATGTGGCTCGTCACCGGCCACGAGGAGGCTCGCGCCCTGCTGACCGACCCGCGGCTGAGTTCCGACCGGTTCGCCGACCCGCGGCTGTTCGCCCAGGCGAGCGAGGAGGTTCGCGAGAAGCTGCTGGATCCGAAGGCGCGCGCGGGGTCGTTCATCGCGATGGACGCTCCCGAGCACACTCGGTTCCGCAAACTGCTGACCGGCCAGTTCACCGTGCGCCGCATGCGCCAGCTCACGCCGCGCATCCACGAGATCGTCACCGAGCACATCGACGCGATGATCGCCGCCGGGCCGCCCGCCGATCTCGTGCGGGACTTCGCGCTGCCGGTGCCGTCACTGGTGATCTGCGAGCTGCTCGGTGTGCCGTACGACGACCGCGCGTCGTTCCAGCACCGCACCGCGAAGCTGCTCGACCTGAAGACGTCGTTCGAGGAGATCGTCGAGGTGCGCGACGGGTTCCGCGAATTCATGCACCGGCTCGTGCGGCAGAAGCGGGCCCGGCCGGCCGACGACCTGGTCTCGGGGCTCATCGTCGAGGGCGACCTCACCGACGACGAGCTCGTCGGCGTCGCGAACCTGTTGCTCGTCGCGGGGCACGAGACGACGGCGAACATGTTGGCGCTCGGCACGTTCGCGCTCCTGGAACACCCGGACGAACTGGCGAAACTGCGCGACGACCCGAGCCTGATCGACGGCGCGGTCGAGGAGCTGCTGCGCTATCTGTCGATCATCCACATCGGAATCCCGCGGTACACCCGCACCGAGCTGGAAGTCGGTGGCACAACGATCCCGGCGGGCACGACGGTGCTGATCTCGGTGGCCGCGGTGAACCGCGACGCCGGTCAGTACCCGGAACCGGACCGGCTCACACTCGACCGTCAGCGCGGGCACCACATCGCGTTCGGGTACGGGATTCACCAGTGCCTGGGGCAGCAGCTGGCGCGGGTCGAGATGGCGGTCGGGTTCAGCGAGCTGCTGCGGCGGTTGCCGGGGCTGCGACTCGCGGTGCCCGCGAACGAGGTGCCGACGCGCGACACGATGGCGATCTACGGCGTGCACGCGCTACCGGTCAGCTGGGACGCGTGAACCCCGCGCCGAGCTGAGCGATCAGCCGGTCGATCAACTGCCCGGTCGTGTGCGTGTCGGGTTTGTCGAACCACCACTGCACGATCGCGCGCAACGTCGCCATCACGGCGGCGGCCGTCATCTGGGGGTAGGGATCGGCGTCCGCGTCGATCCCGGCCCGCGCGGCCACCGCGTCCGCGAGCTCGCGTTCCCGCACGGCATACGCCGCCATCAGGTGCGGCAGCAGGGACGGCGTGTGGCGCAACGCCCGCAGCTGCTTCAGCCGTCCGAGCTCGATCTGCTCCGGGATGGTCTCGTGCAACGCGGCGCCCAGAGCGACCAGCACGGGTTCGGACGCGGGTCGTTCGGTGAACGCGTGGACGAACGCCTCGGCCGTGGCCATGTCGCCGGCGACGACCGCCTCCTCCTTGGAGGGGAAGTAGTTGAAGAACGTCCGCAGCGACACGCCGGCCGCGGTGGCGATCTGCTCGACGGTCACCACGTCCACGCCGTGTTCCGCGCACAGGGTCAGCGCCGCGTCCGCGAGCGCGGCACGCGTCGCCGCCTTCTTCCGCTCACGCAGCCCGGTCATGGCGGACACAGTAGTGCGGTGACCGCCGAAAACCGGCGATCACCGCACTCAACCGGTGTCTCAGTGGGTCGCGGCGAGCTCCGCCTCGGCCTTGAGCCGGTCGTCACCGCTCTGCGTCTTCAGCGGCTTCTCCTTGATGAACATGACCGCGAGCAGCGCCAGTGCCGCGATCGGTGCGGCGACGAGGAACAGCTCGGCGGTCGCCGTCGCGTAGATGTCCGCGATGATCTCGCGCACCGGCGCCGGCAGCACCGACAGGTCGGGCACCTTGCTGCCGCCACCGGAGGTGGCCATCGGGCCGAACTTCTCGGTCATCAGCGAGGTGACCTTGTTCGCCAGCACCGCACCCAGTGCGCTCACGCCGATCGCGCCGCCGAGGCTGCGGAAGAACGTGAGCGTGGACGTGGTGGCGCCGAGGTCCTTGGCCGCCACGTCGTTCTGCGCCGCCAGCACCAGGTTCTGCATCAGCAGGCCGAGCCCGGCGCCGAGCACCGCCATGAACACGCTGACGTTGAACACGGTCGTCTTCGCGTCGATCGTGCTCAGCAGCAGCATGCCGCCGACCGTGATCGCGCCACCGGAGACCAGGAACGCCTTCCAGCGGCCGAACCGGGTGATCAGCTGACCGGCGAGGGTCGACGACACGAGCAGGCCGAAGATCAGCGGCAGGCTGAGCAGACCGGCCTGGGTCGGCGTCTTGCCGAGCGCGATCTGGAAGTACTGCGACAGGAACACCGTGCCACCGAACATCGCGACACCGACCAGCGCGCTGGCGATCGTGGTGAGCGCGACCGTCCGGTTGCGGAAGATCGTCAACGGCACGATCGGGTCCTTCGCCCGCGACTCGACCCACACGGCCAGCACGAGCAGCGCCAGTCCGGTCGCGACGAGCACGGCCGTCCACGCCGACCACCAGTCGAACTTGTTGCCCGCCAGCGTCGACCACACCAGCAGCGTCGACACGCCGCCGACGATGAGCGCGGCGCCCAGGTAGTCGATCTGGACGTTCTCCTTGCGCACCAACGGCAGGTGCAGCGTCTTCTGCAGCAGGTAGATCGCGGCCAGCGAGAACGGCACGCCGATGAAGAAGCACCAGCGCCAGCCGAGCCACGACGTGTCGACCAGCAGGCCACCGATCAGCGGACCCGCGACCGTGCCGACGCCGAACACGGCGCCGAACAGCCCCGAGTACCGGCCGAGTTCACGCGGCGGGATCATCGCGGCCATCACGATCGTCGCGAGCGCGGTCATGCCGCCCGCGCCGAGACCCTGCACGACGCGGCTCGCGATGAGCACCTCGACGTTCTGCGCGGACCCGGCGATCAGCGAGCCCACGACGAACAGGCCCAGCGACGACTGGATGAGCAGCTTGCGGCTGTACAGGTCGGCGAGCTTGCCCCACAGCGGCACGGTCGCCGTCATCGCGAGCAGCTCGGTGGTGACGACCCACGTGTAGACCGACTGCGAGCCGTTCAGGTCGGAGATGATGCGCGGCAGGGCGTTCGACACGATCGTCGACGCCAGGATCGACACGAACATGCCGAGCATCAGGCCTGACATCGCCTGCACGATGTCGCGTCTGGAGTGGGTTGGCGTGGTCATGATCCCCCTTGCGTTGGAACTTCGGACAGTCCGGCGCCGAGCACGTCGAGCGCCTCGCCGAGCAGCTCGCCCAGCGGTCGTTCGACGCAGGCCCAGCGGGCCATCGCGACGCGGAACGCCGCGCCGGTCGCGGCGGTCAGCATCATCGGGTACGTGTCGGTCTCGGCGAGCCCGGACCGTTCGGCGATGGCGGCGACGAGGTGCCGCTCGGCGAGCTCACCGCTCGCGAACACCTTCGCGAGCAGCTCCGGGTGCTGGCCGATCACCTGCTTGCGCAGCAGCCAGAGGTCCCGGTCCTCGGTCAGCTCGTCGGCCACCTCGTCGAGCAATGCTTTTTTGAGCGCCTCGAACGGAGTGTGTTGCGCGGGCTGGTTGCGGATCCGGTCGCGCAGCCGGGGACCCGCTTCCGGGTCCGAGCTGGCCACGGCCTCGTCCTTGCCCTGGAAGTAGTTGAAGAACGTGCGCGTCGAGACGTCCGCGGCCGTGCTGATCTCCTCGACGGTGACGTGGTCGAGGCCCTTCTCGGCGGCAAGGCGCAGCGTCGCGCGCACCAGTGCTTGGCGCGTCTGCCGCTTCTTGCGGTCGCGGAGGGTCTCGGTCACCAGACCAAGGTACGAGCATTTCTGCACGACGTGCAAGTTTGCACGACGTGAAATGAGTCGCAACTCATTTTCCGGCTGGTGGTGTCAGGGGAGGAGGGCGCGCGGGTCAGGGAGGCGATGGCCAGGGACGCGCACGGGTGAGGGAAGCGCAGGTCAGGGAACCGACAGGTCGAACGGGTGCCCCGCGGGGTCGGCCAGCGTGATCCAGCTGGTGCCGCCGGCGAGCCGGGTGGCCCCGAGCTCCTCGGCCCTCGCCCCGACCGCCTTCAGGTGATCGGCGTCGTCGACGATGATGTCGAGGTGCGCCTGCTGCGGGTGCGCCGGATCCGGCCACCGCGGCGGCGTGTAGTCGCTGACCTGCTGGAACATCAGACTCTTGCCGCCCTCCGAGATGAGCGCGCCCTCGGGGCCGTCGTAGGCCAGCTCCATCCCGAGCAGGCTGCCGTAGAAGCGGGCCAGCGCCGAGGCGTCGGGAGCGTCGATGGTCACGGCGAACAGCTGCATCTGCGGCCCGACGCCGTCCCGCTGGCACAGGTCGAACGGATGGCCGGCCGGGTCGGCGAGCGTGATCCAGGTGGCGCCATCGGCGAGCCGGGTGGCACCGAGCGCGACCGCGCGCTGGGCCGCCTCCTCGTGCCCGTCGACCAGCAGGTCGAGGTGGAACTGCTGGGGGCGTTCCTGGCCCGGCCACCGCGGGGGATTGTGCTCGGCGACCTGTTGGAAGGCGACCTCCTGCCCGTCGTCGGCGCGCAGCGTGATCCAGCCCCCCACGTTGCGGACGGTCTCCCAGCCGGTCAGGTCGGCGTAGAACGACGCCAGTCCCTCGATGTCCGTCGCGTCGAAGGCGACGAGCTCCAAACGTCCGGTCGCGGTCATGCCGGACATCATCGCCTCAGTGGCGGGCCGCTGCCACGAACGCCCGCATGCGGCCGTGGTCCTTCACGCCGCGGCTGGACTCGACGCCGCTGGATACGTCGACACCCCAGGGCTGGGCCGTGGCGATGGCCTCCGCGACGTTGTCCGGGGACAGGCCGCCTGCCAGCAGCCAATGTCCGGACGGGCGGGTGGCGTTGAGCGCGGTGAGGTCCCAGCGTTCGCCCGACCCGGCGACCGGCGAGTCGAGCAGCAGCCACTCCTCGCCGAACGCTCCGGTCACGACGTCGGTGTCGGCGGTCAGGGACGTGGCGCGCAGGAGTCGCAGGTCCTTGAGCTCGTCGAACGCCTCACGCGGGTACGCGCCGTGCAGCTGGAGTGCGTCGACGCCGGCTGCGTGGGCCAGTTCACGGGCTTCGGCCGCCGTGATGCCGTGCACGACGCCGACGCTGAGCACGTGCGTCGGGACGCCCGCGAGCAGGCGGCGGACCGCGTCGGGGGAGACCTGGCGCGGGCTCGTGGTGAAGACGAACCCGACCGCGTCGGCGCCGGCCTCGACGGCGACCGCGACGTCCTCCGGGGTCCGCAGACCGCACAGCTTCACGAACATGCCCCCAACTCTAGAGGTGCCATGAGGGGAGCTTTGCAAGCGCTGACCGCCATGAAGGGTCCCCTCATCGCATATGGACCCGTCCACAGTGGAGCACGATGTTGTGCGCCAGTGGTTTCATGCGGTACACGTGGCGCGTGTGGCGGGTGCCGTGGGTCGTGCTGACGTCGATGGCGATGACCGCGAGCCAGCAGGCTCCGATGATCGCCTCGCCGTCCGGCGTGCTCAACGCCCTATGGAACACCTACGGCGACCAGGGCGGTCATTGGACGGGCGGTGACCGCACAACCTCGATCCCGCTGCCGGACGGGCGCACCGCGTGGCTGTTCTCGGACACGTTCCTCGGCACGGTCAACCCCGACCACAGCAGGCCGCCGGGCAGTCCGATGCCGCGCAACACGATGGTCGTGCAGGAAAAGGACGGCACGCTCGGCGCGACGTTGCACGGCGGTACGCCCGAGCATCCGCGGGCGCTGGTGGAGGGGACGAGCAACGAGCACCTGTGGGTGGCTGACGGAACTGTCGTGAATGGCGCCTTGAGCGTGCTCTACAACCGGTACGAGAAGACCGGCAACGGCGCGCTGGACGTGCGGAGCACCGGAACGTCATTGGCCACGTTCGCGTTGCCGGACCTCAAGCTCGACACCGTCACGCCGCTGCCGCTGAGCCCGGATGTCGCGTGGGGATCGGAGATCCTCGACGACGGCGAGTTCACGTACGTGTACGGCGCCGAACATCGGGGGCACGAGCCGAAACAGTTGCTGATCGCGAGGACGCACGACCTGAGCAAAGCGTGGGAGTTCTGGACCGGCGCCGGCTGGTCGCCGCACGAGTCGGACGCGGCGCCCGCGCTGTCAGGGATCGGCACGGCGTTCTCGGTGACCCGCGCGGGAACCGGGTTCGTGCTGGTGACCGTGGACGGCACGACTCCGTTCAGCCGCAAGATCCTCGCCTACCCGGCCACCTCGCCGACCGGTCCGTTCGGCGCACCGCGCGTACTTTACGAGGCGCCGGAAGGGGCCACGCCGGAGCGGCGGATCATCGTGTACGACGCGACGACGCACCCGCAGCTGAACGTACTGTCCTACAACGTCAACAGCCTCGACCTGGCCGACAACCTCGCGGACGCGCGGATCTACCGGCCGCGGTTCCTCGACCTAGAACTGAACGGTGGCGCTGATGAGTAAGCACGCCTGGATCGAACCGGGAGCCTTCGAGGTCGCGCCGGGCGTGCACCGGATCCCGCTGCCGCTGCCCATGGACGGGCTGCGCGCGGTGAACGTCTACGCGGTCGAGGACGGCGACGGGCTGGTGCTGATCGACTCCGGGTGGGCGCTCGACGAAGCGCGCAAACAGCTGGAGAAAGCGCTCGATGACATCGGGTTCGGGTTGGAGCAGGTGCACCGGTTCCTGGTGACGCACCTGCATCGCGACCACTACACGATGGCGGTCGTGCTGCGGAAGCTGTTCGGCGCCAAGGTCTCCCTCGGAATTGGCGAACAGCCCACGCTGAACGCGATCCTCAACGGCGAGGGCGAGCGGCACCTCGCCGACCTCGTCCGGTGGGGTGCGGCGGATCTCGCCGACGAGCTGCGCGGTGCGTACCGAGGCCAGGATGCGGCGGAGTCGCTGCGCCTGTACGACCAGCCGGACGAGTGGCTCGAGGGCACGACCGACATCGCCTTGCACGAACGCGTGCTGCGTGCGGTGCCAACGCCAGGACACACCAACGGGCACGTCGTGTACGTCGACGCGGCCGAACAGCTGATGTTCGCGGGCGACCACGTGCTGCCGCACATCACGCCGTCGATCGGGTTCGAGACCGCGCGGGCCGAGTTGCCGCTCGGCGACTACCTGGACTCGTTGCGGCTGGTGCGGTCCTTCCCGGACATGCGGCTGCTGCCGGCACACGGCCCGGTCGCGCCGAGCGTGCACCACCGGGTCGACGAGCTGTTGCAGCACCACGAGGACCGGCTCGGTGCGACGCTGGCGGCGGTTCAGGGTGGCGAGCACACGGCGCGCGAGGTGGCCGAGAAGCTGGGGTGGACCAGCAGGCAGCGGGCGTACAAGGACCTGAACCTGTTCGACCGGATCCTCGCTGTGGGCGAGACGAACGCGCACCTCGATGTGCTCGTCGTCCGCGGTGAACTCGCATCGTCGCTGGTGGACGGAGTGCTGCAGTACGAGGTGGTCAGGCCAGCAGCAGCCGGACGGTGAGCTCCAGGCGCGTCGCGACGTCGGTGGCGGTGGCGCGGCGCGTCACCCAGGCGACCAGGTTGGCCAGCCAGACGTCACCGATGACCCTGGCGATGGCCTTCTGCTCGTCCGTCGGTTCCTCGTCGCTCATCGCCCTGGTGAACATGCGCTCCATCAAGTGGGCGACGTTGTCGACCTCGGTGCCCGCGGAGGCGTCGGCGAAGGTGAACGCGCGGGTCATCGCCTCGGTGAGGTGCGGGTTGCGCTGCAGGCCGCGGGTGATCCGGCCGAGCACGAACAGCACGCGCTCGTAGGCGTTCTCGCCGGGGATGCTGCCGCGATCCATCTTCTCCTGGGCGCGCTCCAGCTCGACGGCGAGGCTGGACACCAGCAGGTGCACCTTGGACGGGAAGTAGCGGTAGAGGGTGCCGAGCGCGACGTCCGCGCGCTCCGCGACCGCTCGCATCTGCACGGCGTCGAACCCGCCCTTGGACGCGAGCGCGATCGTCGCGTCCACGATCCGCTTGCGCCGTTCGCGCTGGGCGGCCGAGCTGAGTTCCTCACCGGACAGCACGTTCAGTGCGTCCGCGCGAGGCTTCGATGCTGTCACGGAGCTGACCCTCCTGGAACCTGTTTCAGCGGCGGCTTCATGTTACCTGACCGCTGTTGCGGGAGTGATCCGTTCCCGGATCTTGATAGAAGTAGAACACGTTCTATAAACTTCTTCATGTCCGGGAGGAGTTCGAATGCCGATTGCCACGACCGACGAGCAACGCGCGGCCCAGTCCAGTCTCCGCGAGTGGGCGGCGAAGGCGGATCCGGTGCACTGGCCTGATCTGGCCCGGCTCGGGATCTTCTCGGTCACCAGGGACGGCGGCACGATCACCGACCTCGCCGCGATGCTCGAGCAGACCGCGACCGACCTCGTCCCCGGTCCCGTGCTGACGACCGCGCTGGCCGGCGTGGTGCTGGCCGATCATCCGATAGCGGAGCAGATCGCGGACGGCAGCGTGACCGTCGGGCTGGGGCTGAACGGTCCCCGGTACGTGCTGGGCGACGCGCCGCACGTATTGCTGCGCACCGACGACGGCTGGTTCCTCGCACGTGCGACGCCGACGCCGCTGGACGCCGTCGACCTGACCCGTCCACTCACGCATGTCGGCGAAGTCGTGACCGACCATGAGATCGCCGACCCCACGGACCTGGCGATGACACTGTTCGCCGCCGAGGCCAGCGGAATCGCCGCGTGGTGCCTGCACACGGCGACCGAGTACGCGCGGCACCGCGTGCAGTTCGGGCGGCCGATCGGGTCGTTCCAGGCGGTCAAGCACCTGTGCGTCGAGATGCTGTGCCGTGTCGAGCAGGCGAGCGCCGTCGCGTGGGCCGCCGCGCGGGCCGCCGACGAGAGTTCCAATGAACTTCCGCTGGCGGCCGCGGTCGCCGCCGCCGTCGCGTTGGACGCCGCGGTGGAGAACGCGAAGGACTGCATCCAGGTGCTCGGCGGCATCGGGTTCACCTGGGAACACGACGCCCACCGCTACCTGCGCCGGGCGCTGGCGTTGCGGCAGCACGCGGGCGGCAGCGCGAAGTGGCGCAGGCGGGTCGCCGAGCTGACCCTGGCCGGCGCGCGCCGGTCGCTGCGGGTCGAGATTGACGGTCACGACGCGGAACGCGCCGCGGCAAGGGAGTTCGCCGAGGAGATCACGAGACTCCCCAAGAAGGAACAGCGGATCAGGCTGGCGGAGAGCGGTTACCTGGTGCCGCACTGGCCGAAGCCGTACGGGCTGGATGCCTCACCGGCACACCAGTTGGTGATCGACGACGAGCTCGCGGACGTGCACCGGCCGGACCTGATCATCGGGGCGTGGGCGGCGCCGACCATCCTCAACCACGGCACACCCGAGCAGCAGGAACGGTTCGTGCGGCCGACGCTGCGCGGTGAGATCACCTGGTGCCAGCTGTTCAGCGAACCCGAGGCGGGATCGGATCTCGCATCGTTGCGGACGAAAGCCACGAAAACCGAGGGCGGCTGGCTGCTCACCGGGCAGAAGGTGTGGACGTCGCTCGCCCACGAGGCCGACTGGGCGATCTGCCTGGCGCGGACCGATCCGGAAGCGCCGAAGCACAAGGGCATCACGTACTTCCTCGTGGACATGCGCACCGCCGGCATCGACGTGCGGCCGTTGCGGGAGATCACCGGCGAGGCCCGGTTCAACGAGGTCTTCCTGGACAACGTGTTCGTGCCCGACGAGTGCGTGGTCGGCGAGGTGAACGGCGGCTGGCGGCTGGCCCGCACGACGCTGGCGAACGAACGCGTGGCTATGGGCCGCGGGTCGTCGCTGGGCGAGGGACTGGAACGGGTGCTGGAGCTCGAAGCGGCGCGTGATCCGGACACCAGCGAACGGATCGGCGCGCTCGTCGCGGAGGGACTGGCCGGGTCGGTACTCGAACTGCGCGCCGGGCTGCGCGCGCTGAGCGGTCAGGATCCCGGTGCGGAGTCGAGTGTGCGGAAGCTCGTCGGCGTGCGGCATCGGCAGGCCGTGGCGGAGTTCGGGGTCGAGTTGCTCGGGCTCGAGGCGACGGCGGATCACCCGCTGGTGCACGAGTTCCTGCTCACCCGCTGTCTGAGCATCGCGGGCGGCACCACGCAGGTGCTGCTGAACCTGGCCGGGGAACGGATTCTCGGACTCCCGAGGGAGAGTTGATGGACTTCACCCTGGACGACACACAGCGGGAGATCGCCCGGCTCACCGCCCAGGTGCTCGACCGGGAGGCCGGCACCCCGTGGAAGGCCTTGCGGGAGGCGGGTCTGCTCGCGTTGCCCGTCCCCGAACGGCTCGGCGGCGACGGCCTGGGCGTGCTCGAGGTCGCCGTTGTGCTCACCGAGATCGGCCGCCGCGCCGCCGACGTGCCCGCGCTGGCATGGGCGTCGAGCGTGCTGCCGATCGCGCGGTTCGGCACGCCCGAGCAGCAGGACGAGCTGCTGACCGGCGACCTCCTGGTCACGGTCGCGCTGAGCGAGCCGTCCGCGCCGCTGCCGAGTGCCCCGCGCACGACGGCCCGGCCGGACGGCGAGCGATTCCTGTTGTCCGGCACGAAGATCTGCGTGCCGTCCGCGACCAAGGCGGACCGGATTCTGGTGACCGCCGACCGCGGTGTGTTCGTGGTCGACGCGGCGGACGCCCGGATCTCCGGTAGCACGGTCCGGCTGGCGGAGACACCGGGACGGTTGCTCGGGGACGTGACATCCGGAGCGTTGTACCTGCACGCCTTGGCGGCTGCGTGCGCGCTGGGCGACGGCGTGCTCGCGGGTGCGCTGGACCTGACCGTGAAGCATGTCGGCACACGCCACCAGTTCGGCAAGCCGTTGTCGGCCTTTCAATCCGTGGCGTGTCACGTCGCGGACGTCTACATCGCCTCGCGCACGTTGCACCTGGCCACGATCGCCGGCTGTCTGGATCCCGCGGACCTGAGCACGGCGGCCTACTGGCTGGCGGCCGAGGTGCTTCCGGCCGTGCACACGTGCCACCACCTGCACGGCGGGCTGGGCCTGGACATCACGTATCCGATGCACCGGTTCTACGGCATGGCGAAGGAGCTCACGCGGTTCGTCGGCGGCGTGGACCATCGGCTTTCCGTGCTCGCGGAGGAGGAACACCGTGTTCGTTGACCTCACGCCCGAGCAGCGCCGGTTGCGCGACGAGGTGCGCGAGTACTTCGGCGGCCTGATCACCCCGGTCGAACGCGAGGCGATGCTGACCGATCGGCACGGCGAGATCTATCGCGCGGTCGTGCGCCGGATGGGAAGCGACGGGTGGCTCGGCGTCGGCTGGCCCGTCGAGTACGGCGGGCGCGGGTTCGGCCAGGTCGAGCAGCAGATCTTCGTCAACGAGGCCGCACGCGCGGACGTGCCGCTGCCGTACGTGACGTTGCAGACGGTCGGGCCGACGCTGCAGCGGTTCGGCACCGCGGAGCAGAAGGAGTTCTTCCTCCCGCGCATCCTCGCCGGCGACCTGCATTTCGCAATCGGCTACACCGAGCCGGACGCGGGCACGGACCTGGCCTCGTTGCGCACCAAGGCGGTTCTGGACGGCGAGCACTACGTCGTCAACGGGCAGAAGATCTTCACGACCGGCGGGCACGACGCCGACTACGTGTGGCTCGCCTGCCGCACCGGGCCGGCGGAGGCGCGGCACAAGGCGATCACCATCCTGATCGTCGACACGACGGCCGCCGGCTACTCGTGGACGCCGATCATCACGTGCGACGGCGCGCATCACGTCAACGCGACCTATTACAGCGATGTGCGGGTGCCGGTCGGCATGCGGGTCGGTGAGGAGAACGGCGGCTGGCGGCTGATCACCACGCAGCTCAACCACGAGCGCGTCATGCTCGGCCCGGCCGGTCGGATCGCCGTGCTGCTGGACCGCGTACACGAGTGGGCTGTTCCGCGCGGGCTGTTGCGGCACGCGGACGTGCGGCGGGCGTTCGCCGAGGTCCGGGCCGTGCTGTGGGTCAACGAACTGCTCAACTGGCAGGTGGCGTCCGGGCCGGTGGAGGTCGCGGACGCCTCCGCCACCAAGGTGTTCGCCGCGGACCGGACGCAACGGGTCGGCCGGTTGCTGGAAGAAGTCGTTGGCAGACATGGGGATCTGTCGGACCCGGAGACCGCGGAACTGGTGCGGTGGCTGGACGTGCAGTCACGGCGCAACCTCGTGCTGACGTTCGGCGGCGGGGTCAACGAGGTACAACGCGAGCTCGTGGCGTCCATCGGTCTCGGCCTGCCCAGGGTGGTGCGGTGATGGACGTCGAGAAGGAGGCCGCGCGGATCGCGGAGGCGGGGGAGAGCGCGCGCCGGTTCGCGCGTGACCCGGTCAACCTGCCGATGATCCACAACTGGACCGAGGCGATCGGCGACACCAACCCCCGCTACACCGGGCCGGACGCGGTCGCGCCGCCGGCGATGGTTCAGGTCTGGACGATGTACGGGCTGAACGGCGTGCGCGACGCGGACGATCCGCTCGGTGCGATGGTGCGCGTGCTGGACGAGGCGGGGTTCACGTCCGTCGTGGCGACCAACAGCGACCAGACCTACCACCGCTACCTCAAACCCGGCGAGCACGTGTCGGTGACGGCCCGGCTGGAGGACGTGACCGGGCCGAAGAAGACCGCGCTGGGCGAAGGCTGGTTCGTGACGACCCGGAGCACCTGGTACGTCGAGGACGAGATCGTCGCCGAGATGCGGTTCCGGATCCTGAAGTTCCGGCCCGCGGTCGCCGAGAAGCCGAAGGCCGAACCTGTGCGGACGCAGGTCATCCGGCCCGCGATCAACCGCGACACCGAGTACTTCTGGGAAGGCCTGAAGCAGGGCGAGCTGCGCATCCAGCGCTGCGGACAGTGCGGCCTGCTGCGTCACCCGCCCGGCCCGATGTGCCCGGAATGCGGTGCCACGAAGCCGAAGTACCTCGTCTCGGAGGGGTATGGCGTGGTCTACAGCTACGTCGTGCACCACCACCCGCGCGTGCCGGGCCGCGAGGTTCCGTTCGTGATCGCCCTGGTCGAGCTGGACGAGGGCGTGCGGATGCTCGGCGAACTGGCGGGGGTGCCGCGGATCGGGCTGCCCGTCCAGGTCGTGTTCACCAAGGTCGACGACGAGCTGACCATGCCCACCTGGAGGCCCCGTGAGGATCGGTGATTCGTTGCCGGAGTGGCACGTCGAGGCCACGCCGACGTTCGTGATCAGCACCGCGCTCGCGACGCGGGACTTCCAGGACGTGCACCACGACCGCGATCTGGCGATCAAGCGCGGGTCGAAGGACATCTTCATCAACATCCTGACCACTACCGGGTTGGTGCAACGTTACGTAACGGACTGGGCGGGTGAAGATGCCCAGGTCAAACAGGTCAACATCCGTCTCGGGGCGCCCTGTTACGCCTATGACACACTCAAGTTCTTCGGTCAGGTCATCGAGCGGGTCGAAGACGACCTCGTCGTGGAGGTCGTCGGACGAACCGGTCACGGCGACCACGTGACGGGCACGGTTCGGATCGGGGTACCGGGGTGACGGCGGCTCTGGTCGGTATCGGGGCCACGGAGTTCTCCAAGGACTCCGGGCGCAGCGAGCTGCAACTGGCCGCCGAGGCCGTGCGGGCCGCGTTGGCGGACGCCGGCCTGGAGCCGTCCGATGTGGACGGTCTGGTCAGCTTCACCATGGACACCAACGCCGAGATCGCCGTGGCACGTGAGCTGGGGATTCCCGAGCTGACGTTCTTCAGCCGCGTGCACTACGGCGGTGGCGCGGCGTGTGCGACCGTCCAGCAGGCCGCGATGGCCGTGGCGACCGGCGCGGCTTCCGTCGTGGTCTGCTACCGGGCGTTCAACGAACGGTCGGGCCACCGGTTCGGCCAGGTGTCGGCCGCCGCCGCGGTGAACGTCGACAACAGCTGGTCCTACCCGATGGGCCTGGGCACGCCGGCCGCGATGGTCGCCATGTTCGCGCAGCGGTACATGTACGAGTACGGCGCCACGTCCGAGGACTTCGGCCGCATCGCCGTGATCGACCGCAAGCACGCGGCCACCAACCCGCACGCGTGGTTCCACGAGCGGCCGATCACCCTGGACGACCACCAGTCGTCGAGGTGGATCGCCGAACCGTTGCGGCTGCTCGACTGCTGTCAGGAGTCCGATGGCGGGGTCGCGCTCGTGGTCACGTCACTGGAGCGTGCGCGGTCGTTGCGGCAGTCGCCCGTAGTGATCAGGGCGGCGGCGCAGGGGAGTGGCCGCGACCAGTTCACCATGACGAGCTACTACCGTGACGATCTCACTCAGCTGCCCGAGATGGGCGTAGTGGCGCGGGGGTTGTGGCGTCAGTCCGGCATCACACCGTCCGATGTGGACGTCGCGGTGCTGTACGACCACTTCACGCCGTTCGTCCTGGTGCAGCTGGAAGAACTCGGATTCTGTGGCCGCGGTGAGGCTCGCGGGTTCGTCGCCTCGGGTGCGCTGGAGCTCGACGGGTCGTTGCCGCTGAACCCGCACGGCGGCCAGCTCGGCGAGGCCTACATCCACGGCATGAACGGCATCGCCGAGGCGGTTCGTCAGGTGCGCGGCACCGCGGTGAACCAGGTCGCCGACGTGGAGCACGTCCTGGTCACCGCGGGTACCGGTGTGCCGACGAGCGGCCTAGTCCTGGGCGCGCCGTAGCCGGTCGCGCATGACGCGGCGCATGAACGGCAGGAGTCCCGTGGTCTCCTCGTCGGGCTCTGTCTTGAGGTACTCGAGGAGCTTGAGCAACAGGTCGTTGGTGGAACTCCACAACGGCACGAAGTCGCCCGCGACCGGACCGGTTCCCTTGATCGGGCCACCGGTGAGTTCCACGATCTTGCCGACCAGCTCGATGGTCTGGTCGTCGCGGAACACGAGCTGCGCCTCTCCCTCCACCAGGCGCAGTTCCATCTTGCGAGCGGCCGTCTCCTCCGGCGTGGCGTCGGTGGTGGTCTCCGGATCGAGCTCGTCGATCTTGGCGGCGATCGTCTTCGGGTCGACGCCGAGCTCGGCGAGCACCTTCGCCGCCATGCTGCCCTCGGTGCGCACCAACGCCTCCAGCAGGTGGTGGCTGCCGACCGGCGCGCCACCTGCCAACGCCTCCGCGGCCGTGTAGACCTCGCCCGCGGCGCTGGTCGCCTTGTGTGCGCGGCCCTCGCCCTCGGGTTGCGCCTTCATCTCGGCCAGCACGATCTTGCGCACCTTGTTCAGGTCGTCGATGTGCTGCGAGAGCACCTTCGCCGCGACGCCCTCGCCCTCCCGGATCAGCGCCAGCAGGATGTGCTCGGTCCCGATGTGGTTGTGCTTGAGGTTCATCGCCTCGCGCAGCGCCAGCTCCAGCACCTTCTTCGCCCGCGGGGTGAACGGGATGTGCCCGCCCTTCACGGGCTTCTCGCCGCGGCCGACGATCATCTCGACGCCCTCGACGATCGACTCCCGCGTGAACCCCAGCTGCCGGAGCACCCGCGTCGCGACGCTGGCCGGTGCCTCGACCAGACCGAGCAGGATGTGCTCGGTCCCGATGTAGCCGTGCTGCATTCCCCTAGCCGCTTCCTGGGCGTTGACCACGACCTGGCGGGCTTCCCCTGTGAATCGCTCGAACATTTCTCCAGAGTCCGCCGTACTATTAACCCTGTCAATGCAGTGTCACTGACAGGGTGGGGTGTCAATGTCAGCCGAATGGGACGACCGGCTCGCGAAGTGGCAGGACGAGCTGGCGCTGTTCGCGCAGCTGGAGGACACCGCCTGGGTGTCGCTGGCACAGGCGGAGGCGGAGACCGGGGTGTCACGGTCGGCGCTGCGCGCGTGGTACCGCAACGGCGAGATCCAGTCGCGGCTGGTGGACGGTCCGAACGGGCCCCAGCGCCTGGTGCCGTTGGAGGCCGTGGTCGACCGGGCCGCGAAGTCGCCGCGGATCCAGCGGCGGGCGGAGCGCGAAGTCAGTTTGGAGGCCCAGGTGGCGTTGTTGCGGCACCGGGTGGACCAGCTGGAGATGCGGCTGGCGGCGCTCGAACGGCGTGGGTAGGCGGACGCTCTCCCGAGCGCCCGCCGTGTCGCCGAAGGGTCAGACGTTGAAGAACGTCCTCGAAACACCGGCGACCGAGGTGCTGACGCCGTTCGTCGTGTCGGTCAGCACGACGTTGCTGTAGGAGACGCCGGCCAGTACCAGGCGTTGCCCGTTCGGGCAGCTGAACGAGCCGGCTGGGATCGGGCCGGCGGACAGGCTCGCGGTGACGCGCCCGTTCTTCGGCTCGAACGACCCGCCACCGGACACGCCGGCGTTGAAGGTCTCCTTGTTCGCGGCCTGCGGGTGGTTCCCGCCGCCGTTGATGCACGCGTACGTCGCGGTCGCGTCGGCTCTGAGCACGTAGTCGATGTTCGCGTTGCCGAGGCCTCTCTCGTCGAAGCTGACGGCGAGTGCACCAGAGCCGTTCACGCTGCTGCCGGCCGTGTGGAACTTCGGGGCGTCGGCCCCAGCGGGTGAGGTCACCATGAGCAGTGCGGCGACGACCGCTGCGAACATGGCGAAGATGTTGCGTAGACGCATGGTTGCTCTTCCTTCGGACGCTTCGCCTTCCGCGGCGAAGACGGCACAGGCTATGCCGTACGGGCGTATGAAGGCGGAACCGTCTGGCCCTGTTCACCCGGTCGAATGATCCATTGGTCCGTCTGAAGTGGACGCGGTCAGCACGGCGTCGGACAGCACCGGCGCGTCACGTTCGACCGCGATCGTGGTCAGCACGAGCCGGTCACCGTCGCGCCACACGCGGGTGCGCAGGGTTTCGCCGGGATAGACGACGCCGGCGAACCGGGCGCTGAACGTGCCGACCTGCTCCGGTCCGTCGAGGATCGCGTCGATGACCGCCTTGCACACCATGCCGTACGAGCACAGGCCGTGCAGGATCGGCGCCTCGAAGCCGGCGCGAAGAGCGAACTCCGGGTCCGCGTGCAGCGGATTGCGGTCACCGCACAGCCGGTAGAGGTACGCCTGCTGCGGCAAGGTCGGTGTGTCGATCACGGCATCCGGCTCGCCGGAAGGCACCTCCACACGGGTCGACGGGCCGCGCGAGCCGCCGAACCCGCCCTCACCGCGCGCGAAGATGCTCGACCGCGTCGTGAACAATGCCGTGCCGTCGAGCCCGACCGCTGTGGCCTCCTG
This sequence comes from Lentzea sp. NBRC 105346, assembly GCF_030269605.1. Taxonomy (GTDB): domain Bacteria; phylum Actinomycetota; class Actinomycetes; order Mycobacteriales; family Pseudonocardiaceae; genus Lentzea. The sequence continues at coordinate 1,082,795 of NZ_BSTQ01000001.1, read as the reverse complement.
CACCAGCACCGCGGCCGTGCCCTTGTCGTACACGTCGGCGATCCGGGTGCGCAGCACGGCCTCACCCGCCACGGGCAGCGGCCGGTGCATGGTGATCGACTGGGTGCCGTGCAGCACGCGGGCCAGATCGATGTCCACGCCGGGGAACGACACGACCGGGCGCGCGGTCTCGTGGAAGCGCGGCGCGACGATGCCGAACGTCGGCAGCACCCGCAAACCTTCCTCGTAGACGTAGCGAAGCTCGGAGGCGCCCAGTGCCAAGTGGTAGAGCAGGATGTCCGAAGTGCTCCAGGAGAACTTCGTCTCCGGCAGCTCGGCGCCGATGGCGATGGCGGGGTCGATCGGCATGCGGGTCCTCTCAGGTGTAGGTGATCTTCACCGTGTCGGTGACCGGGACCGACTGGCACGCCAGGACGATGCCCTCGGCGAGGTCGTCCTCGTCGAGCACGTCGTTGTTGAGCATCTTGACCTCGCCGGAGACCAGGCGGCACGCGCACGCGCTGCACGCGCCCTCGCGGCACGAGTAGGGGGCGTCGAGTCCCTTGTCCAGCAAGAGGTCCAGCAGCCGGGTGCGCGCCGGCCAGTCGAACGTGTGGTGCGCGCCGTCGAGCTCCACCTCGACCGTCGCCACAACAGCACCCGGCTCCTCGACCGGCCGGGAGAACGGGTTCTCGGACAGGGACACGAACTTCTCGACGTGCACCCGTGGGACACCCCGCAGCGCGGCCCTGGCGGCGTCCATGAACGGACCCGGTCCGCAGATGAACGCCTCGTCGCACGGTCGGGCCAGCGCGCGCAGCTGTTCGACGGAAGGCAGTCCCTGCAACGATTCCAGCCAGTGCACGACGGTCAGCCGTTCGGGGAACGACGCCGCCAGCCGGGCCAGCTCGGCGGCGAAGATCACCGAGCGCTCGTCGCGGTTGGCGTAGACGAGCGTGATCCGGCCGAGGCCGCACGCCAGCACAGTCCGGATGATCGACATGACCGGGGTGATGCCGCTGCCGCCCGCGTACGCCAGCAGGGAACCGTCGAGGGAAGCGGGAGTGAACACGCCGGCGGGCGCCAGGACGTCGAGCTCGGTGCCCGCGGACACTTCGGAGCACATCCAGTTTGATCCGTAGCCGTCGAGAGTGCGCTTGACCGTGATCTTCAACGGCTCGTGGGGTGCGCTGGACAACGAGTAGCAACGGGCCGCGTCGCCGATCCGCACGGTCAGGAACTGGCCGGGCCGCGGGGTGAACGAAGCGCCTTCCAGCACGAACGACCGGGTGTCCGGCGTCTCGTCGATCACCTCGACCACGCGCACGCGGTGGACCTCAGTCATCGGCGACCTCCAGCGTCCCTTCGCGCACGGCCTTCTCGATGCTGTCGCGCAGCCGCAGGCACGTCGGCACCAACGCCGAGCCGGGACCACAGAGCTCGGGGCAGGAACGCGTGTCCGACAGCCACTGCACGCTGGTGTGCTGCAGGCTGTTCTTCTTGACCAGCACCCGGTTCCCGCAGTCGCACGTCACCGGGCGCAGGCCACCCGACAGGAACTCGTCAACCTCACTCATGGGACTGCTGCCTGGCCAGGTTCTCCGCGACTTCCTTCTCCCACACCTCGATCGCGCGGCTGGTGTCGACCTCGAACTCGAACCGGCGCACCATCTCGTCGGTGACGTCCTCGACGTCCACGTAGAACTGCTCGTACCACCGGCGCAGCTGGTAGACCGGGCCGTCCTCCTCGCACAGCAACGGGTTGTCGATGCGCGTCTTGTTCTGCCAGATCTCCACGTCCTGCAGGAAACCGTTGCCGATGCCACGGGCGAACTTCGCCGCGATCTTGTCCGCGTGCTCGTCCGACACACCGGGCAGCTTCTTGACGATCGCGCCCCACTGCAGCTTGAACGAGTTGGCGGTGATCGGGTAGTGGCAGTTGATCAGCACGGTCTCGATGGTGATGCCCTTGTAGTCGTTCCACAGGTAGTCGATCATGTACGACGGCCCGTAGTAGGCCGCCTCCGATCGGACTTCCGTGTCGCCGGTGTAGTTGGTGCCCGCACCCGTGACGTCCGGACGCCCGCGCGTGTTCAGGTACTGCGTGGCGACATGGCCTTCCAGGACGTTCTTGAAGTAGGTCGGGAACGCGAAGTGGATGTAGAAGAAGTGCGCCATGTCGACGACGTTGTCGATGACCTCGCGGCAGTTCGCGCCCTCGATGACGACCGAGTCCCAGGTCCAGTTCGACCACTCGTCGCTGAACGCCGCGTCGATTTTGGGGATGATCACGTTGGCCGGCGGCGGGTTGCCCTGCGGGTCGTTCCACACGAACAGCTGCTTGTTCTCCTCCAGCGTGAGCCACGACCGGGTGCGCGCCCGCAGCGGAACCCGCTTGGCGTAAGGGATCGCGACGCAGCGGCCGTTGCCCGCCCAGCGCCAGTCGTGGAACGGGCACGCGATCGTGTCGCCCTTGACCGTGCCCTGGGTGAGGTCGCCACCCATGTGCCGGCAGTAGCCGTCGAGCACGTTGAGCTTGCCGTCCTCGCCCTGGAACACCACGAGCTTCGTGCCGAACGCCTCGATCGCGTGCGGCTGGCCGTCGCGGAAGTGGTCGGCCAGACCGAGGCAGTGCCAGCCGCGGGCGAACCGCGCGGGCGGCGTGCTCGTGTCGATCGTCCGGAACGCTTCCTGCGTCATGGAGTTCCTCCAGAGATGTCCAGGCCGGCGAGGTAGCCGAAGGTCATGGCCGGACCGAGGGTGGAGCCCGCGCCCGCGTAGCTGCGGCCCATCACGGGTGCGCTGGTGTTGCCGGCCGCGTACAGGCCGGGGATCACGGAACCGTCGTCGCGCAGCACCCGCGCACGGGCGTCCGTGCGCAGGCCGCCCTTGGTGCCGAGGTCGCCCGGCACGATGCGCACCGCGTAGAACGGCGGCTTGACCAACGCGGCCAGGCAGGGGTTCGGCCGGTTGGTCGGGTCGCCGTAGTAGCGGTCGTACGAGCTGTCGCCGCGGCGGAAGTCGGTGTCCTCTCCCGATTCCGCCAGCTCGTTGAACCGCCGGACGGTGTCGACGAGACCAGGGAGTTCTGTTTCCTTGCCGAGTTCTTCGAGGCTCGAGGCTCGCGTGATCTGCCAGCGGCGGGGGAGCGGCCGGCGCGGCGGGAAGCCCATGAAGGGGTACCGGTCGCGGTAGCGCTGGTCGGCGATCAGCCACGTCGGCATGTTCTGCTCGTACATCGCGTTCACCACGTCGATGTAGGGCGCCGCCTCGTTGACGAACCGCGCGCCGCGGCCGTTGACCAGGATGCAACCGGGCAGAGAGCGTTCCGCCAGCAGGAAGAACGGCCCGCGCGGCAACGGGACCGACGGGCCCCACCACGCGTCGTCCAGCAGCGCGGTCGACGCACCCGCCCGCATGCCCGCCTCGATGGCGTCGCCGGTGTTGGTCTTGGCGCCGACGGTCCATTCGGTGCTGATCGGTGCGCGCTGGTGTTCCTTGCGCATGCGTTCGTTGTGCTCGAACCCGCCCGCGGCCAGGACGACATTGGGTGCGCAGATGACCTTGTCGTTCGAGATCACCCCGGCCACCCGGCCGTTCTCGAAGTGCAGGTCGGTCAGCGGGGTGTTGAGCCGGACGGGCACGTTCATGCGCAACAGTCCCGCCCGCAGGCCGGCCGCGAGGGCCTGGCCCATCGACAACCGCCTGCCGGGCAGGAACTTCCGCGCGAACACCCTGACCGCGGTGAGCACGCCGCGCGGATGCCGGGTGATGAGCGTGAGCCACCGGTAGTCGATCTGGGTGATGACGATGTTGGCCGGTGTCGGGACGTACGGCGGGATCAGGTTCGCCAGTTCCGCGCCGAGCACGGCCGCCCTGAGCGGTTTCGGCTCGACCGAACGGCCCTGCCGCAGGCCGCCGGGCGCTTCGGGGTAGTAGTCGGCGTAGTCGCGCACCCAGCGGAAGTCCAGCGGTGTGTGCGCACGGACGAACTCCAGCATCGCCGGACCCGTCCGGAGGAACGCTTCCCGCAGTTCAGCGGGAACGTCGCCGGCGAGATGTTCGAGATAGGTGGCGGCCTGTTCGGGTGAGTCGGGGACACCGGCCGCGCGCAGGACCGCGTTGTTCGGGATCCAGATCCCGCCGCCCGACCGCGCGGTCGACCCGCCGAACTCTGAGCCCTTCTCGATCACGACCGTGCGCAGCCCCTGGTGGGCCGCGCACAGTGCCGCGGTCATGCCGGCAGCACCGCTGCCCACGACCACCACGTCGAACTCGCTGCCCACGGCACCTCCCTGCGTTCCAGACTAGAACAGGTTATAGTTCCGGAACAGTTTGGCGCTATGGTGGGGATGTCGGGCTAACGAGAACGTGTTCCGGAGGCTTTGGTGGACGTCGAGGCGGACGTGGTGATCGTGGGATACGGCGCCGCGGGCGTCTGCGCCGCGATCGAGGCGGCCTCGGCGGGCGTGTCCGTAGTGGTCCTGGACCGGTTCGCCGGTGGCGGTGCGACCGCGATGTCCGGCGGCGTCGTCTACGCGGGTGGTGGGACGCGGCAGCAGGTGGCCGCGGGCGTGACCGACTCGACGGACGCGATGTTCCGGTACCTGCTCACCGAGGTCGGCAGCGCCGTGTCGAAGGAGACGTTGCGGCGGTTCTGCGACGACAGCGCGAAGATGCTGGCCTGGCTGGAGGACCAGGGCGTGCCGTTCGAGGCGAGCCTCTGTCCGTACAAGACCTCTTACCCCAGCAACAAGTACTACCTCTACCACTCCGGCAGCGAGATCGTGCGAAGCGAGGTCGCGCCGCCGGCCGCGCGGGGCCACCGGGCCAAGGGCACGGGCACGTCCGGCAAGGTGTTCTTCGCTCGGCTGGCCGAGTCCGCGCGCCGCCACGGTGTCCGCGTGCTGACCCAGACGGACGCACGCGAGCTGATCATGTCTGATGACCGGGTGGCCGGGGTGCGGTGTCGCGTGCTGCGCGGGTGGCCGCGGGCCGTGCACCGAGTGTTGTCCCGCTATGCCGCCAAGCCGGGGCTTTATGTGCCGAAGATCGGACGGAAGCTACACGCGATGGCCGCCGCGCTGGAACGCCGGTTCGGGCGCCCGCTCGAGGTGCGGGCGCGGCGCGGGGTCGTGATCAGCGCGGGCGGGTTCGTCAACAACCGCGAGATGATGCGCTTGTACGCGCCCGGATATCGCGGTGGCCTCCCGCTCGGGACGCCTGGCGACGACGGTCGCGGGATCGAGCTCGGCGCGTCCGTCGGCGGCCGGGTAGCGCGGATGGACAACGTCTCGGCCTGGCGGTTCATCACGCCGCCCAGCGCGTTGCAGAAGGGCATCCTGGTCGGCGCGAACGGACGTGGTGTCTGCGACGCCCGGCTGTACGGGGCGGCGATCGGCGACGCGATCGTGCGGGACCACGGCGGCAGGGCGTGGCTGCTGGTGGACGACGACATCGTGCGCGAGGCGCGAGCGCAGATTCCGGTGGAGACGCTGTGGTTCCAGCGGCTGACGGCGCTGAACCGGCTGGGACGCGGGCGGGTGCGCGGCGCGACGCTGGACGAGGTCGCCGCGCGCGCGGGCGTCGACGCCGCAGGGCTGCGGGACACCGCCGGGTCGTTCGGAAAACCGCCATATTCGCTGATCGACGTGTCGTTCCGCAGCAGGAAAGCAGGGCCGACCCCGATTCTCACGCTCGGCGGGCTGGTGGTGGACGAGGACACCGGCCAGGTCGTCGGCGTGCCGGGGCTTTATGCGGCCGGCCGGTCGGCGGTCGGCGTGTGTTCGGAGTCCTACGTGAGCGGATTGTCGTTGGCGGACTGCGTCTTCTCAGGTCGACGGGCGGGCCAGCACGTGGCGAAGGAGAGCGGATGTTGACCCCGGAGCAGCGGGCGGAGGCGGCGGACCTGCTGCGCGCGGCGGAACGGGACCGCGCGCCGATCAAACCGCTTGTCGAGCTCTTCCCGGACATCGACGTGGTGGACGCCTACGAGATCCAGCTGATCAACATCCGGCGGCGCGACCGGAAGGTGCTGGGGCACAAGGTCGGGCTGTCGTCGCTGGCGATGCAGCAGATGATGGGGGTCGACGAGCCCGACTACGGCCACCTGCTGGACGAGATGGAGCTGACCGGGGTCGCCCGTGCGTCCGACTACCTGTATCCGCGGGTCGAGGTCGAGGTGGCGTTCGTGCTCGGCGCCGACCTGCCCGGCGAGGGGTGCACGGTCGACGACGTGCTGGCGGCGACGTCCTATGTCGCACCGAGTATCGAGCTGATCGACAGCCGGATCATCGACTGGCGGATCAGCCTGCCGGACACGATCGCCGACAACGCGTCGTCCGCCGGGTTCATCCTGGGTGACAACGGAGTTCCTCCGTCTGAAGTGGACCTTCGTGCGATCGACGTCGTGTTGCGGCGCAACGGCTCGACCGTGGCCGAAGGGCGCAGTGACGCGGTGCTGGGCGATCCGGTGATCGCGGTGGCGTGGCTGGCGGGCAAGGTCGCGAGCTTCGGCGTGCGGTTGAAGGCGGGTGACGTGGTGCTTCCGGGCTCGTGCACGCGGGCGATCGACGCGCGCGCGGGTGATTCGTTCGACGCCGAGTTCTCCGGGCTCGGCACGGTGTCCCTGCGATTCGAGTGAGGTGAACGGGTTGAAGGCGGCCATCGTCGGGTCCGGCAACATCGGTACCGACCTGATGTACAAGCTCGTGCGTTCGCCGGTGATCGAACCGCGGTGGATGGTCGGCATCGACTCGTCGAGCGAGGGGCTTCGGCGGGCCCGCGAGGCGGGGCTGGAGACGACCGTCGAGGGCGTCGACTGGTTGCTGCGCCAGGACGAGCTGCCGGACATCGTCTTCGAGGCCACCTCGGCCGCTGTGCACGCGGCCAACGCGCCGCGCTACGCCGAGGCCGGCATCCGCGCGGTCGACCTGACGCCCGCGGCGGTCGGGCCGTACGTCGTGCCGCCGGTCAACCTCGGCGAACACCGCGAGGCGCCCAACCTCAACCTGATCACGTGCGGTGGCCAGGCCACGATTCCCATGGTGTACGCGGTTTCCCGGGTCGTTCCGGTGGAGTACGCGGAGATCGTCGCCAGTGTCGCGTCGGTCAGCGCGGGACCGGGGACGCGCGCCAACATCGACGAGTTCACCCGCACGACGAGCCGGGGGATAGAGGCGATCGGCGGCGCCCAGCGTGGCAAGGCGATCATCGTGCTGAACCCGGCCGACCCACCCATGATCATGCGGGACACGATCTTCTGCGCGATCCCCGAGGGCGCGCCGGTCGACGTGATCGCCGACTCGATCGACCGGATGGCCGCGGACATCGCGTCGTACGTACCCGGCTACCGGCTGCTCAGCGAACCGCAGTTCGATCCCGGCCGCGTGTCGATCTTCGTGGAGATCGAGGGCGCCGGCGACTTCCTGCCCGCGTACGCCGGGAACCTCGACATCATGACGGCCGCCGCGACCAAGGTGGGGGAGGAGATCGCGCATGCTGCGGTTGACCGACACGTCACTGCGTGACGGCTCGCACCACAAGCGGCACCAGTTCACCGTCGACGACGTCCGCTCGATCGTCGGCGCGCTCGACGAGGCCGGTGTGCCGGTCATCGAGGTCGCGCACGGCGACGGGCTTGGCGGCTCGTCGTTCACCTACGGCTTCAGTCACACCCCGGAGCAGGAGCTGATCAAGACCGCGGCGGACACGGCTCGTTCTGCCAAGATCGCCGTGCTCATGCTCCCCGGTGTCGGCGTGAAGGACGACATCCTGGTCGCGCAGGACAACGGCGCTTCGATCTGCCGCATCGCCACCCACTGCACGGAAGCGGACATCTCGGTGCAGCACTTCGGGCTCGCCCGTGAGCGCGGGCTGGAGACCGTCGGGTTCCTGATGATGTCCCACTCGAGGCCACCGGAGGCGTTGGCGAAGCAGGCGCGGATCATGGCCGACGCCGGGTGCCAGTGCGTGTACGTGGTGGACTCGGCCGGAGCCCTTGTCCTGGAACAGGTTTCGGACCGTGTGTCTGCTCTCGTCGGGGAGTTGGGCGATGACGCGCAGGTCGGGTTCCACGGGCACGAGAACCTCGGGCTGTCGGTGGCCAACTCGGTGGCGGCGGTACGTGCTGGGGCGCAGCAGATCGACGGCAGCGTGCGCGGGTTCGGGGCCGGTGCCGGGAACACGCCGCTGGAGGCGTTCGTCGGCGTGTGTGACAAGCTCGGTTTCTCCACCGGGGTGGACTTCTTCAAGATCGTGGACGCGGCCGAGGACGTCGTCCGGCCGGTGATGCCTGAGGAGTGCCTGCTGGACCGGATGGCGCTGATGATGGGCTACGCCGGCGTCTACTCGAGCTTCCTCAAACACGCGTATACGCAGGCCGCGCGGTACGGCGTGTCCGGTGCGCAGATTCTGGTTCGTGCCGGGGAACGCAAACTCGTTGGCGGGCAAGAGGATCAGCTGATCGACATCGCACTGGAGCTGAGCAGGGAGCAGGCATGACCGAGCAGGTCCTCGACAAGGTGCGCGAGCTGCTGCCCGCGCTGCGCGACCGGGCCCAGGAGGCGGAGGATCTCCGGCGCGTGCCCGTGGAGTCGATCAAAGCGTTACAGGAGACAGGGTTCTTCCGGTTGCTGCAACCCCTGCGGCACGGAGGGTTCGAGGCGCACCCGCTCGCGTTCTACACTGCCGTGAAGCTGATCGCGAGCGCGTGCGGCTCGACCGGTTGGGTGGCTTCGGTGCTCGGCGTGCATCCATGGCACGTCGGGCTCTTCGCCGCCCAAGCGCAGGACGAGGTGTGGGCGGACGATCAGGACACCCGCATCTCGTCCTCCTACGCTCCCGTGGGCCGCGCCCGTCCCGTCGACGGCGGGTTCCGGTTCAGCGGCCGATGGAGCTTCTCGTCCGGCTGCGACCACGCGACGTGGGTGCTGCTGGGCGGCCTGGTGATGAACGACGAGGGCAAGCCGGTCGACTTCCGCACGTTCCTGCTGCCGATCGCCGACTACACGATCATCGACGTGTGGGACACGGTTGGCCTGCGCGGCACCGGCAGCAACGACATCCTCGTCGAGGACGTGTTCGTGCCCGAGCACCGCACGCTGAGCATGGCTAATACGGCGAGGTGTGTCTGCCCCGGCCAGGACGTCAACCCCGGCCCGCTGTTCCGGATGCCTTACGGCACAATCCATCCGTACGCCATCACCGCACCGATGATCGGCATGGCCGTCGGCGCGTACGAGACGCACGTCGGCGCCACTCGCGAACGCATCCGGTCGGCGTACCTGGGCGAGAAGTCGTCCGAAGACCCGTTCGCACAGGTGCGGATCGCCAATGCGGCCAACGACATCGACTCCGCCTGGTTGCAGCTCGAACGCGACATCAACGAGGAGATGGATCTGGCCGCGCGTTCGGAGAAGATCCCGATCGAGCTGCGCCTGCGGGCCCGGCGCGACCAGGTCCTCGGCAGCGCCAGGGCGATCGCGGCCATCGACCGCCTCTTCGAGAGCGCGGGCGGCAAGGCCATCGACAACGGCAAGGCGCTACCCAGGTTCTGGCGCGACGCCCACGCCGCTCGAGTGCACGCGGCCAACGACCCGGAACGCGCGCTCGTCATGTACGGCAAGGGCGAACTCGGCATCCCGGTCCGCGACGGCCTGTTCTGAGGGGGAAGCATGCGGTTGAACTATCACGAGGCCGGCGCCGACCACGCCGAGACGCTGGTCCTGCTGCACGGCGGCGGTCCGGGCGCGTCGGCGATGAGCAACTTCGGCCGCAACATCCCGGTGTTCGCCAAGTCGTTCCGCGTGCTGGCGGTGGACATGCCGGGTTTCGGCGAGTCCGACAAGCCCACGGAGCACAACCAGTACTTCACCTTCGCGGCAGCCGCACTCCGCGACCTGCTCGACTCTCTGGAGATCGAGAAGGCACACATCCTGGGCAACTCGCTGGGCGGCGGCACGGCAGTCCGGTTCGCTCTGGACAACCCTCGTCGCGCGGCTCGTCTGGTGCTGATGGGTCCCGGTGGTCTCTCGCTGAACGTCTTCTCGCCGGACCCGACCGAGGGCGTGCGCAAGCTCAGCGCGTTCGCCCGCGATCCCTCCCGCAAGCGGATCGAGGAGTTCCTCCGGATCATGGTGTTCGACCAGTCCCTGGTCACCGACGAACTGATCGACGAACGGTTCTCCGTTGCCTCCCAACCGGAGTCGCTGCGCGCCATGGCCGCGCTGGGCAAGTCGTTCGCCGGCCCCGACTTCGAGCAGGGCATGCTGTGGCGGGAGGCCTACAAGCTGCGCCAGCGTGTGCTATTGATCTGGGGCCGCGAGGACCGGGTCAACCCGCTGGACGGGGCGTTGCTGGCGTTGAAACTCATCCCGCGCGCGCAGCTGCACGTGTTCGGCGGCTGCGGGCACTGGGCGCAGCTGGAGAAGTTCGACGAGTTCAACCGCTTGGCGATGGACTTCTTGGCGGAGGCGTAGATGGGTATCCGTTCCCTGGGCTATCTGCGGATCGAGGCCACCGACATGGACCGGTGGCGCGAGTTCGGGTTGAAGGTCCTAGGCATGGTCGAGGGCAAGGGCGCTGTGGACGGTGCCCTGTACCTGAGGATGGACGACTTCCCCGCACGTCTGGTGATCGTGCCGGGCTCCACCGACCGGCTTTTGGCGTCCGGGTGGGAAGTGGCGCACGAAGCTGCTTTGGGCGAGATCGGTGACCGGCTCACCGCCGCCGGAGTCGCGTTCAAGGAGGGTTCGCCCGACGAGCTGGCCGAACGCCGGGTCAACGGCCTGATCCGATTCGACGACCCGTCCGGCAACACCCTGGAGGTCTTCCACGGCGCGGCCCTGGAACACCGCCGCGTGGTGTCGCCCTACGGACACCGCTTCGTGACGGAGGAACAAGGCCTCGGCCACGTCGTGCTCTCCACCCACGACGACGAGGCCGCCCTGCACTTCTACCGGGACGTGCTCGGCTTCCGCCTGCGCGACTCGATGCGGCTACCCCCGCAGTTGGTAGGCCGCCCGGCGGACGGCCCACCCGCGTGGCTGCGCTTCTTCGGCTGCAACCCAAGACACCACAGCCTGGCGTTCCTGCCGATGCCCACGCCCAGCGGCATCGTGCACCTCATGGTCGAGGTGGCTTCCACCGACGATGTGGGCCTCTGCCTGGACCGCGCTTCGCGCCGCAAGGTGCCCATGTCCGCGACGCTGGGCAGGCACGTGAACGACCTGATGCTGTCGTTCTACATGAAGTCGCCCGGCGGGTTTGACGTGGAGTTCGGCTGCGAAGGGCGTCAGGTGTCCGATGAGGAGTGGATCGCGCGAGAGAGTACGGCGGTGAGCCTGTGGGGACACGACTTCAGCGTGGGCTTCCAGAAGTGACCCGGTTTCGGTCGGTGCTCGGGCATTTCTGTACGGGCGTGACCGTGGTGACCGGTGTGTCCTCCGGGCAGCCGGTCGGGTTCGCGTGTCAGGCGTTCGCGGCGCTGTCGCTGGATCCGCCGCTGGTGTTGTTCTGCCCGCAGCGGAGTTCGCGGAGTTGGGCAGCCATCGCCTCGGCCGGGCACTTTTGTGTGAACGTGCTGGCGGAGTCGCAGCGTGACGTGTCCGCCGTGTTCGGGCGCGCTGGTGCGGACAAGTTCTCCGGCATCTCGTGGTCGCTCTCGTCCACCGGGGCGCCCGTACTGGACGGGGCGCTCGCATGGGTCGACTGCACGGTGTCCACGGTCCACGACGCGGGCGACCACCACGTGGTGATCGGCCGAGTCGTGGAGCTGGGCGAGCCAAAGAACGAGGCGCCGCTGCTTTTCTACCGTGGCCGGTACGCCGCAATGGCCGAACTGGACGACCGAGGCTGGCCGGGCGAGGTGTTAGACAACCTGCTGACGTGGCAACGCCAGTCGGAGTGGTCCTAGTCCGAACGGCCGACTCGCGCGTGTTGCCCGTTCAGCCCCCGCGTGTCGCCCCTTAGGCGCCCATCCGCTGGCGCAGGCTGAGCGGCCGCATGTCCGTCCACACCGAGTCAACGTGAGCCGAGCACTCCTCCTGCGACCCAGTAAACCCAACCGCCCGCCACCCGGCGGGCACCTCGTGCGAAGCGGGCCACAACGAGTACTGCTCCTCCTCGTTGATCAGCACCTGGTACTCGATGTCGTCCCTCATGCCATGACCTTCCGTGGATAAGCGCGGAGCACAGGATTCACGGTGACGAGCACCGTGATGACCGCGATACCGCCCGCGCACAGCAGCACCGCGCCAGAACCAGGAACCAACTCCACCAACACACCACCGAGCGCCGGACCGGCAGCAGCGGCAGCGCCAACCACAACGCTCATCACCCCACTGAGCCGGCCACGCAACGAGTCCGGGGTGTGCAGCAGCTGGTGAGTACTGATAACCGTGTTGGCAGTAGGCGCAAGAAGCGCCATCAACGCGAACAACAACCCCATCACGTATCCGCTGTGGACGAACACCGCCAGCGGGGTGATCGCAGTCAAAGCCCAGAACACCCCGGCGATCGACCAGTACGGCGTCAGCCACTCGCCAAGCTTGGGCGCGAGGAGCGACCCGATGATCCCGCCCACGCCGAGCATCGCGGCCATCACACCGATCTCACCGGTGGGCACACCACGCTGCTCGGTCAGCACGATGATCACCAGGTAGTAGGCGCTGAAGAACAGGTTCAGCGTGACCGCGCACCAGGCGGTAACCCGCATCTCCCGCTGGTGCCACACCCACCGCAACCCTTCGAGGATCTCGCGGCCGAAGTGCCGCTCCTCGACCCGAGGTGGGCGCGGCGGCACGCGAAGGAACGACAACGCGATCACCGCGATCAGGCGGGCAACAGCATCGACGAAGAACGGGACCCAGCGGCCGAGCGCCACCAGGAAGCCACCGAGCGCGGTGCCCGCCATCTGCCCGACCGACGAGCGGGCCGCGTTCATCGCGACCGCAGTGGACAGCTGCGACTCGGGCACCACGTTCGGCAGACACGCGTCCTCGGCAGGTTCGAACAGGGCACGGCAGGTGCCCATGACCGCGGAAACCAACACCATGTGCGCCACGGAAGCCGTGTCCTGCCACAGCGCGAAGGCCAGGCTCGCCAGCGACAGCCCCTGCACCGCCTCGCAGCACAGCATCACCTTTCGGCGATCCCACCGGTCGACCAACGCGCCGCCGGGCAGACCGACCACGAGCTGCGCCACCGCGTCGGCGGCAAGCACCAGGCCGGAAGCGGCGGCGGAGCCGGTGACCGCCAGGACCACCAAAGGAAAGGCGATCAGTGAGGCGTTGAACCCGACCTCGGACAGCGCCTGGCTGGCCCAGAGCAGGGTGTAGTTGCGGTTGCGGGACAAGGGGACTGTCACAGCGCACCCCGGCAATCCTCGGCGATCGACCGCAGCGCGGACTGGAAGTCCGAGATCACCTGATCGAATCCGGCCACCCGGTGGATCACGCTGAACGTCATCCGCCCGTCGCCGACCTCGCCGACCACCTGCACCAGGTGCGGGTCGCGGTCCGCGGGATCGTGCTCCTGGCCCACCGCCGGCAGCACCTCGCCGAACAGCGACTGCGAGGTGTCCTCCGCCCGCGAGTCGAACTGGCCCAGGTAGTTGAACGACACCAGCGGGTCCACGCCCGGTACGCGGCCGGACCAGCGCAGCGCGCCGTAGCCGAAGCCGTTGCCCGGTACGCGGCGCAGCTGCCGGCGTACGGACTTGACCAGATCGCGCCAGTTCGAGCCGGAACCGACGGTGAGCTGCACCGGGAACATCGTGGTGAACCAGCCGACCGTGCGGGACAGGTCCACGCCGTCCAGCACGTCCTCGCGGCCGTGGCCCTCCAGGTTGATCGTCACCGACGACGACCCGGTCCAGCGGGTCAGCGCCCACGACAACGCACCGAGCAGCACGTCGTTGATACCCGTGCGGTACGCGGCGGGCGCGCCGCGCAGCAGGGCCGTGGTGTCCTCGGCCGACAGCTCGAACGCGGCGACGGACTCGTCGACGACAGACCCGGGCAAAGCGCACGGGGTCACCGACTCCCAGAAGGGGATCTCGTGGTCGAGGCCGCCGGAATCCACAAAGGACTCCAGTGCGACGGCCCAGTCGCGGACGGACGTCGACTTGGTGCCCAGGTCGATCGGCTCACCCCGCAGCGCTTGGTGATAGGCGGTGTCGAGGTCGTCCAGCAGGATGCGCCACGACACGCCGTCCACCACCAGGTGGTGCGCCACGATGAACAGCAGGTCGCCGTCGAACAGGGCCGCCCGCAGCAGCGGGCCCGAGGCCAGGTCGAACCCGGCGTGCAGCGCGTCGGCCACCTCGGAGATATCACCGGCCTCGACCGACAGCACGTCCACCGGCGTGAACGGCGGGTTGTGCTGCACCCCGTCCACAAACCGCATCCGCAGTGCGTCGTGGTGCTTGAGCAACGCCTGGAAGGCGAGCCGCAGCGCATCCAGGTCGGGCGAGGACGTCAACCGGACCAGATGTGACTGGTTGAAGTGGTGTGGCGACCGGCGTTGCCCGGCGAAGAACCAGCGCTGGATCGGCAGCAGCGGCACGTCGCCGACCACCTCACCGCGGTCGCCCTCAGCGGACGAGTGCGACACGTGCGGTGCGAGCTCGGCGATCGTCTGGTGCAGGAAGAGGTCCTTCGTCGCCAGGCCGAGACCGATCTTCCGGGCGCGGGCGACCACCTGGATGCTCAGGATCGAGTCGCCGCCCAGGCCGAAGAAGTTGTCCTCGACGCCCACCCGGTCCAGGCCGAGCACATCCGCCCACAGCGACGCCAGCGACGACTCGACCTCGTTGCGCGGCGCCACGTACGCCGCGGTGTGCAGGGCCGAGAGGTCCGGCACCGGCAGCGCCTTGCGGTCGACCTTGCCGTTGGGCGACATCGGCACCCGGTCCAGCGGAACGAACGCCGACGGCACCAGGTAGTCCGGCAGCGTCTCGCCGAGGAACTCGCGCAACCCGTCGACCGAGCCGACCACGTAGGCGACGAGCCGCTTGTGGCCGTGGAACTCCTGCGCCACCACGACGGCCTCGCGCACGGCCGGGTGCCGCAACAGGGCGGTCTCGATCTCGCCCAGCTCCACGCGGAACCCGCGGATCTTCACCTGCTCGTCGACGCGCCCCACGAACTCCAGCTCTCCATAGGTGTTCCACCGGACGACGTCGCCGGTCCGGTACATGCGGCCCGGCCCGAACGGGTTCGGCAGGAACCGAGCCGCGGTGAGTCCCGGCCGGTTCAGGTATCCCCGCGCCAGGCCGACACCGCTGACGTACAGCTCGCCGGCCACCCCGACCGGCACCGGGCGCAACGACGGGTCGAGCACATGCACCTGCGTGTTCCAGATCGGCCCGCCGATCGGCGGCAGCCCGCCGGGGACGAGCGGCTCGCTCCACGAAGTGACCACAGTGGACTCGGTAGGACCGTAGGCGTTGATCATCCGGCGGCCGGGCGCCCACTGTGCGACCAGTTCGGCCGAGCAGGCGTCACCACCGACGATCAACGTCCGGAAGTCGGGCAGCGGCTCGTCCGGGACGGTCGCCATCGCGACCGGCGGGATGAGCGCGTGCGTGACGCCGAACTCCCGCAGCACGTCGGCGAGCGCGGACCCGAGCAACGGTCCGGGTGGCGGCACGACCAGTGCGGCACCGGCGGGCAGGGACATGCACAGCTCGAGCACCGAGGCGTCGAAGCTGGGGGAGCTGAACTCCAGCACCCGGTCGCCGGGCCGCACCTGGAAGTGCTCGATCTCCGCCGCCGAGAACGACGCCAGGCCGGCGTGCGTCACGACGACACCCTTCGGCGTGCCCGTCGAACCGGACGTGTAGATCACGTAGGCCGGCTGGTCGAAGTCGATCGGGGTGTCGAGGTTCTCGGCCGAATACGTGGACGCGTCCAAAGTGGAATCCACCACGAACACCGGTGCGGAGTCGCGCAGCATGAACTCGATGCGCTCGGCCGGGTAGTTCGGGTCGACGGGCAGGAACGCGGCGCCGGTCTTCGCCACGGCCAGCTCGGTCACGATGATGTCGACCGACCGGGGCAGCTTGACCGCCACGATCCGCTCGGGCCCGGCACCGCGATCGACCAGCAGCCGAGCCAGCCGGTTCGCCCGTTCGTTCAGCTCCGCGAAGCTGATCGAGCCACCGGCGAACACCAGCGCCGGGGCGTCCGGCGTCCGGAGAACCTGCGCCTCGAACAGCTGCGAAAGCGATGCCGGCGAGACCGCACGCGTGGTGTCGTTCCACGACCGCAGCACGTCGAGCTCGGCCGGGGTGAGCATCGGCAGCTGGCCGACCGGCCGGTGCGGCGCGTCCACGATCCCGTCGACCAGCACGGTGAGATGCTCGGCCAGACGCGCGATCGTCGAGTGGTCGAACAGGTCCGTGTTGTAGGTGATGGACCCGAGCAGCTCGTCGCCCAGCTCGGTGAACTCGAACGCCACGTCGAAGCTGGCGGTCTGCACCGGCAGGTCGATGTCCTCCGCTTCGATGCCCGGCAGGCCGGCCACCGCGCCGGGCGCGTTCTGCAACGCCACCAGCACCTGGAAGAGCGGAGTCCGGCTGGTGTCGCGGTCCGGCTGCACCGCGTCCACCACGCGCTCGAACGGCACGTCCTGGTGCGCGAACGCGTCCAGCACGGTCCGGCGCACGTCGGTGAGGAACTCGGTGAACGACTTCTCGCCGTCCACAGTGGACCGTAGCGTCAGCGTGTTCACGAAGAACCCGACCAGCCGCTCCAGCTCCGGGTGCTCGCGGCCGGACGTGACCGTGCCGATCGCGATGTCGTCCTGCCCGGACCACCGCTGCAGCAACAGCGTGCACGCCGCGACCAGCGCGGTGAACATCGTGCTGTCGTGCCCCCGGACCAGCGAGCGCAGTCCGCAGGCGGGCAGCGTGAACTCGTGCTGCGCGCCGTTGGTCGTGTGCACGGCAGGGCGCGGCCGGTCGGTCGGCAGCTCGACCGCGGTGACCCCGCGCAGCTGCTCGCGCCAGTAGTCCAGCTGCTCGCCGAGCGGCAGGGATCGTTGCCACGCCGCGAAGTCCGCGTACTGCACGGGCAGCGGCGGCAGATCGTGACCGGCGTAGAGGGCGCTGAGCTCCTCCATCACCAGTCCGCCGGACCAGCCGTCGGTGACGATGTGGTGCATGGTGAGCGCCAGGACGTGCTCGCTATCAGAGACCTTGATCAGCAAGGGCCGCAGCAGCGGACCCGTGGTGAGGTCGAACGGAGTGTTCGCCTCGCGCGCCAGGATCTCCTCGACGTCACCGGACACCACGGGAACCACGACCGGAGCCGGCGGATGCACCACCTGCACCCCGCGCCCGTCGATCGTGCGGAACGTGGTGCGCAGCGACTCGTGCCGGGCGACCAGGGCGGTCATCGCCCACGACAGCAGGACCACGTTGAGGTCACCGATCAGGCGGACCGCGAGCGGCGTGACGTATTCCGTGCCGCCGGGCTCGAACTGGTCGAGGAACCACAGCCGTTGCTGCGCGAACGACAGTTCCAGCTCGCCGTCGCGCGACACCACGGGAATCGTCGTCATCCCGCGGCCGGGCAGCACGAGTGCGAGCCCGGCGACGGTCGGGTGGTCGAACAGGTCGCGGGGCGAGAGGTCGACACCGAACTCGCCGCGCAGCCGGGAGATCACCCGGATGCTGCTGATCGAGTCACCGCCCAGCTCGAAGAAGCTGTCCGCGGCGCCGACCCGTTCGACGCCGAGCACGTCCGCCCAGACGCGCGCGATGACGCGTTCGGTCTCGGTGCGCGGCTGGACGTACTCGGTGCTGGTGGCCGCGTCACGGTCCGGATCCGGCAGGGCCCGCTTGTCGAGCTTTCCGTTGGAGTTCAACGGCAGCCGGTCGAGGCGCACGAACGCCGAGGGCACCATGTAGTCCGGCAGCGACCTGGCGGCCAGCTCCCGCAGGTCGGCGATCTCCGAGGAACCGACGAAGTAGGCGATGAGCCGCTGGTCGCGTTCGATCACCGCGACGTGCTCGACGGCCGGGTGCAGCACGGCCTCGATCTCGCCGAGCTCGATGCGGAACCCGCGGATCTTGACCTGGTGGTCGGCGCGGCCGAGGTACTCGAGCTGCCCGCCCGGCTGCCAGCGCGCCAGGTCGCCGGTGCGGTACATGCGTCCGCTATCGAACGGGTTCGCGATGAACCGCGACGCCGTCAGCCCCGGCCGGTTGAGGTAGCCGCGGGCAAGCCCCTCGCCGGCGACGAACATCTCGCCGATGACACCGGGCGGCACCGGCCGCAGGTTCTCGTCGAGCACGTACACGCGCAGGTCCGGGATGCCGGCGCCGATCAGACTGCCGTTCGCCTTCGCCGCGAGGTCCGGGTCGAGCGCGAGGAACGACACGTGCACGGTCGTCTCGGTGATGCCGTACATGTTGACCAGCACCGCGTCGTGGTGCCGGTACCAGTCCGCGAGCCGCCACAGGTCGAGCGCCTCACCGCCGAAGACGACGTACCGCAGCGACAACGGGATCTGCTCGCACGCCATCAGCTGGTAGAAGGCCGACGGCGTCTGGTTGAGCACGGTGACGCGTTCGTCGTGCAGCAGCCGGAGGAACGCCTCGGGCGAGCGCGACACGTCGTGCGGCACCACGACGAGCCGGCCGCCGTACAGCAGCGGTCCCCAGAGCTCCCACACGGAGAAGTCGAACGCGGACGAGTGGAACAGCGTCCACACGTCGTCCTCGTCGAACTGGAACCACTGCCGGGTCTGCTCGAACAGCCGGACGACGTTGCTGTGCGGGATGACCACGCCCTTGGGCACACCGGTCGACCCGGACGTGTAGATCACGTAGGCGGGGTGGTCGGCCCGCAGCGGCGCCGCCGGTTCGGTGTGCGGGAACTCCGAGAGGTCGGGCAGCTCCTCGAGCAACGTGATCGGCTTCGCGTCGTCGAGCATCCGCTGCACGCGCTCGGGCGGGTAGCTGAGGTCGATCGGCAGGTAGGCGGCGCCGGACTTGAGCACGCCGAGGATCGCGACGACCAGGTCCAGGCCGCGCGGCAGCCGCAGCGCCACGTACCGCTCCGGCCCGGCGCCGTCGGCGATGAGCCGGTGTGCCAGCCGGTTCGCCCGCGAGTCGAGCTCCGCGTAGGTGAGGTGCTCCCCTTCGAACGTCACCGCGATGCGGTCCGGCGTGCGTGCCGCCTGCTCCGCGAACAGCTCGGGGAGCGTGGCCGACGGGTGGCCGGTCGCGGTTCCATTCCACTCGACGAGGATCTGGTGCTCTTCCTCGGCCGACATCCAGCGCAGCTCCCGCAGCGACCGGTCGGGCTTGGCGGCCAGCTCCTGCAGCAGCTCGGACAGTCGTCTGCCCAGCAGCGCCACCGTCTCCGCGTCGAACAGACGCGGGTCGTATGTGAGCTCCACGTGCAGCTCCTCATCAGCATGGGCGCGCACGGCCAGCGGGAGTGTGGTCGTGTCCCTGCCCTCGATGATCTCGACCCGCAGAGTGTCATCCGAATCGCCGACGGGGTAGTTCTCGAACGCGAGCAAACTGTCGAACAGCCGGGTTCCGCACCAGCCCTGCAGCTGGGCGAGCGACACGTGGTCGAACGCGCGGGACTCGCTCTGGGCGTTCTGCAGGTCCCGCAGCCAGTCCGCCACGACGCGGTCGTCGACAACGACCCTGGTCGGGACGGTGTTGATGAACATGCCGATCATCGACTCGACGCCGGTCAGCTCGGCGGGACGGCCGGAGACCGTGCTGCCGAACACGACGTCGCGTTCACCGCTGAGCCGCGAGAGGAGCAACGCCCAGGCGCCCTGGACCACGGTGTTGACGGTCAACCCGTGATTCCGGGCCATGCGGTCGATTTCCGTTACGGCCAGGTCGAGCTGCAGGACCGCGCTGGACTCGCTGCGGTGCGCCTCGGCCGGCGGCCGGTCGAACGGCAGCGGGGTGGGCGAAGTGAACCCGTCGAGCACGGCCCGCCAATGGGTTTCGGCGGCCTGGGCGTCCTGCTCGGCGAGCCAGCCCAGATAGTCGCGGAACGGACGGCGAGGTCCGATCGGCTCACCCCGGTACTCCGCACAGACCTCCGCGAAGACCTGCGCGACGCTCCAGCCGTCGAGCAGCACGTGGTGCGTCGACCAAACGAGACGGACGGTGTTCGCGTCGATCTCCGTGACGTCGATCTTCAGCAGTGGTGACTGCCCGGCCCGCACGACCTGGACCGGTTCGTCGACGCCTTCCCACACGATGCTGGTGCGCAGCACCGGGTTGCGTGCGATGACCCGTTGCCACGCGGCGCGGAACTCCTCGGCGTCGGTGACGCCGTGGATGACGACCTCCAGCCGGTCGACGTAGGCGTTCTCGTCGAGCAGGCTGTGGAACACCATGCCGGTCTGCAGCGGCGTCAGCGGGTAGACGTCCTCGGGCAGGTCCAGTGCGTCGACCTGCGCCTGGGTCAGCCTGGCCAGCGGGAAGTCCGACGGCGTGCGGCCGCCGGGGCTGGTCGCGCAGTGGTCGACGATCTCCCGCAACGCCTGCAGCAGCGCTTCGGCCTTGGTGCGCATCTCGGCTTTTTCGAGACCATGATCGAAGTCGATCCGCAGCCGGCCGTTCTCGACTGCGGCCGTGATGTCGATCAGGTGCGTGGACTTCGCGTCCTCACCGGGTGCGTCGAGCCGGTCGCGGAACAGGCCCTCGGCGTCGGCGGAGTCCCACTGGCCCAGGTAGTTGAAGCAGATGTCCGGCAGGTCGCCGGTCAGGCCACTGTCGGGCGTGAGGTATCGCAGGACCTCGTACGACAGGCCGTTGTGCGGGATGGCCCGCAGCTGCTCCTTGACCGACTTGAGGACCACGCCCCAGTCGCCGTCTGGGATGTCGAGGTGCACGGGGAACTGACTGGTGAACCAGCCGACCGTGCGCGACACGCTGTCGTCGCGGCCGTGTCCTTCGAGCGTGAAGGTGCCGCCGAGGGTCTTGCTGAGCGCGCTGAGCAGCACGTCGTTGATCTGCGTGCGGTACACGCCGGGCACCTCGTGCAGCAGCTTCGCGGTCGTGTCCTCGTCGAGCTCGACGACGAACTGCTCCCGTTGATTTGGAACATTCGCCGCACCCAGCTCGATCGCCCGCCAGTAGGGCAGCGCGTCGCGGAAGTCGCGGCGGGTGAGCCGGTGCGCCCACTGGCCGAACGGCGTGGTCGTCTCCGGGAGTGGCCTGTTCTCGTAAGCCAGCTCCAGGTCCTCCAGCAGGATGCGCCACGACACCGCGTCGATCACCAGGTGGTGCACGAGTAGGAACAGTCGAGTTCCACCGACGAGCTGCGCGCGCATGACCGGCCCGGCGGCGATGTCGAGACCACCACGGTCCACTTCGGACACCAGCTCCAGGCGCGGCACCTCGTCGGTGACCTCCATGCGCCCGTTCACGAACCGCGTCCGCAACGCCTCGTGGTGCCGTGCCACGGCCTCGACCGCCTTGGCGAGCCGGTCGACGTCGGTGCCAAGCGCCAGCTCGACGTACATCGACATCGTGTAGTCGTTCGTGCCGTCGTGGGCGAAGAACCAGTTCTGGATCGGGGTGAGCGGCGCCGGGCCGGTGACCAGGTCGTGGCCCTCCGGCTCCGGCGCCTCTCGCGCGATGGTCGCCAACGCCGCGACGGTCTGGTGGAGGAACACGTCCTTCGACGTGATCAGCAGACCCTCACGGCGCGCGCGGGCGACCACCTGCATGCTGAGGATCGAGTCGCCGCCGAGACCGAAGAAGTTGTCCTCGATCCCGACCGCGCCGACGCCCAGCACCTCGGCCCACACCTGGGCCAAGACTCGTTCGGTGCCCGTGCGCGGCTCAGTGCGCGTCTTTTCGGCGAAGACCGGTTCCGGCAGCGACCGCTTGTCGACCTTGCCGCTCGGCGTGAGCGGCAACGCCTCCAGCGCGACGAACGCCGACGGCACCATGTGCGCGGGCAGTGTTTTCCCCACCCAGCCGGCCAGGTCGGTGTTGCTCGACACCACGTACGCGACGAGTCGCTTGTGCCCGTTGACCTCCCGCGCCACGACCACAGCGGCTGACACGTCCGGGTGCTGCAGCAGGACGGCCTCGATCTCGCCGGGCTCGATGCGGAACCCGCGCACCTTGACCTGGTCGTCGACCCGGCCGAAGTACTCGAGCGTGCCCTCGGGCGTCCAGCGGACGCGGTCACCCGTGCGGTACAGCCGGCCCGGCCCGAAGGGGTTCGCGACGAACCGTTGCGCGGTCAGCCCGGCACGGTTGAGGTAGCCGCGGGCGACCTGCGTGCCCGCCAGGTACAGCTCACCCGGCACGCCGACCGGTACGGGCCGCAGCGCCTCGTCGAGCACGTACGCGCGCTGGTTGCGCAGTGGCCGGCCGATGACCGGGCGCGTGCCGGTGATCTCGCACGACGTGGCGTCGACCGTGAACTCGGTTGGGCCGTAGAAGTTGTACGCGGTCACGTCGGCCGCGGCCAGCTGCCGCCACAACGCGTCGGTCACCGCCTCGCCGCCCAGCATGATGATCTTCGGGTCTTGGTCGAGCAGACCGGCCGGGATGAGCTGCTGTGCGTAGGCGGGCGTGAGGTCGAGGAACTCGATGCCGTGCCGGCCCACGTACTCGACGAGCGCCTCCGGTTCGCGCCGCACGTCGTCGGAGATCACGTGCAGCTCGTGCCCGCAGGCCAGCAGCACCAGGCTTTCCAGCGACGTGTCGAACGAGAACACCGCGGTCAGCGCGACCTTGAGCCGGTCCGCGGGGAACTCGGCCCGGTGGTTCGCAACCAGGTTGGTGAGGTTGCGGTGCTCGACCGCGACACCCTTCGGCGTGCCCGTCGAACCGGACGTGTAGATCACGTACGCCGTGTGCGCCGGGTCGATCGCCACCTCGGGGGCCGTGTCGGGATAGCCCGACAGGTCGCCGATCTCGTCCAGCACGACGACCGGCCGCGCGTCCCGCAGCAGGAACTCGATCCGGTCGGCGGGCAGGTCGCGGTCCACCGGCAGGTACACCGCGCCCGCCTTGAGCACCGCGAGCAGCGCGACCACGAAGTCCGCGGTGCGCGGCAACGTCAGCGCGACGATCCGCTCAGGACCGGCGCCGTCGGCGATCAGCTTGTGCGCCAACCGGTTGGCCCGCGCGTTCAGCTCGGCGAACGTGAGCTCGGTGCCCTCGCACACGAGCGCGGTCGCGTCGGGCGTGAGCCACGCCTGCGCCTCGAAGATCCGCGGGTACGGCCGGTCGGTCACCTCGGTGGCGGTGTCGTTCCACGCCAGTACCTGGGCCGCCTCACCCTGGTCGAGCATGGTGACCGGCCGACCGGCGGCGACCTCGGTGAGCAGCACGACCAGATGCCGCGCCATCCGTTCGATCGTGCTCGCGTCGAACAGGTCGGGGTTGTACTCGAACGCGCCGCGCAGCAGCCCGTCCTGCTCCTGGAACTCGATCGTCAGGTCGCACGTCGAGGTGACGACCGGCAGCTGCACCTCCTCGACGGCCAGACCGGCGAGGTCGGGCACCTCCGACGCGGTGTTCTGCAGCAGCACCATCACGTCGAACAGCGGGTTGCGGCTGGTGTCGCGTTCGGGCCGCAGGGCGTCCACGACGCGTTCGAACGGCACGTCCTGGTGCGCGAACGCGTCCAGCACGGTCTGGCGGACATCGCCGAGGAAGTCGCGGAACGGCCGCGCCGGATCCACAGTGGACCGCAGCACGACGGTGTTCACGAAGAACCCGATGACGTTCTCCAGCTCGGCGCGGTCGCGCCCGGACGTGACGGTGCCGACCGCGACGTCCTCCTGCCCGGCGTAGCGGGCGAAGAGCAGCTGGCACGCCGCGACCAGGGTCATGAACAACGTGTGCTCGTCGTCGCGGAGGCCCTTGAGCACGGACTCGGGTACGGCGAACTCGTGCATCGCGCCGTTGCTGGTGCGCACCGCGGGGCGTGGCCGGTCGGTCGGCAGCTCCAGCGGTGCGACGCCGCGCAGCTGTTCACGCCAGAAGTCGAGCTGGCCGTCGAGGTCCTGCTCCCGTTGCCACACCGCGAAGTCCGCGTACTGCACCGGCAGCGGCGGCAGCTCGCCGCCCGCGTACAACGTGCCGAGCTCCTCGGTGAGCACGCTGGTCGACCAGCCGTCGGTGATGATGTGGTGCAGCGTCAGGATCAGCACGTGCTCCTCGTCGTCGATCCGGACGAGGCGCGTTCGCAGCAGCGGGCCGGTGCGCAGGTCGAACGGCCGGGTCGTCTCCTCCAGGAGGATCTCGTGGAGGAAGCCCTCGACGACCGGCACTTGCACCTCGTACGGCTCGTGCACGATCTGAACGCCGTTCGACAATGTCGTACGCAACGACTCGTGTCGCGCGACAAGTGCCGTCAGCGATCGGTTCAACGCGTCGAGGTCGAGCGGTCCGCGCAGTCGCAGCGCGGTCGGGGTGATGTACTCCGTGCCGCCCGGCTCGAACTGGTCGAGGAACCACAACCGCTGCTGGGCGAACGACTGGGGCAGCGCCTGGTCGCGTGGTGCACGGGGAATCGTGTCGGCCGACCCGGTCGGCAGGACCGACGCCAGGCCCGCGACGGTCGGGTGCTGGAACACCGCCCGTGGCGACACGACGATGTCGAACGCCGTTCGGATCCGCGAGATGACCCGGATGCTCAGGATCGAGTCGCCGCCGAGCGCGAAGAAGTTGTCGTGCGCGCCGACGCGGTCGACGCCGAGCACCTCGGCCCACGCGTCCGCGATCACCTGCTCGGTGGCGTTGCGCGGTGCCACGAACTCGGCGGTCTTGAACTCCGGCGCGGGCAGCGCCTTCCGGTCGAGCTTGCCGCTCGAGGACAGCGGAAGCGAACGGAGTTCGACAATGGCGGACGGAACCATGTGATCGGGCAGAATCCGCGAAAGGTGTTCGCGTGGATCCGTGGACGGCGTGCCGACGTGGTAGGCGACGAGCCGCCCGTCGAGCGCCACGACAACGGCCTCCCGCACACCGGGAACGGCCAGCAGGGCCGCGGCGACCTCGCCGGGCTCGATCCGCATGCCGCGGATCTTGACCTGGTCGTCGGTGCGGCCGAGGTAGTCGAGCAGTCCGTCGGACGTCCATCGCACCCGGTCACCGGTCGCGTAGAGGCGCCCCGGTCCGTACGGATTGGCGATGAACCGCTCTGCGGTCAGGCCGGGCCGGTTGAGGTAACCGCGGGCGACCTGCGCACCCGCCACGTACAGCTCGCCCGGAACGCCGACGGGAACCGGCCGCAGCGACGAGTCGAGGACGAGCGCCTGGAGGTTGCGCATCGGCCGGCCGATGACCGGCCGCTCGGACTCGTCGAGCGTGCACCACGTCGCGTCGACGGCGCATTCCGTCGGGCCGTAGTAGTTGTACGCCTTGACCTTCTCGCGAACCTCACGCCACAGCGCCTCGTCGACCGCCTCGCCGCCGAGCATGAGCGCCCGCAGGCCGGAGTCGAGCAGGCCGGCCGGGATCAGCTGCCGCGCGTAGGTCGGCGTCACGTCCATGACGTCGATGCCGTGCTCGGTGACGTACCGGACGAGCGCGGGCGGGTCGAGCCGCAGCTCCTCGTCGATCACGTGCAGTTCGTGGCCGGCGGCCAGGAACAGCAGGCCCTCCCACGACGTGTCGAACGAGAACGCCGCGGTGAGCGCGAACCGTTGCGGCTCATCGGGGATCAGGGTGTGCCGGTGGTCGGCGTAGAGGTTCGCCAGCTGCCGGTGCTCGACGACGACACCCTTCGGCTTGCCCGTCGATCCGGACGTGTAGATCACGTACGCCGCGTTCTCCGGCCGCACCGCGACGTCCGGGTTGGTGTCCGGGAAGTCGAGGTCTCCGATCTCGGTGAGCAACGTCGCGCCGGCGTCGGCGAGCAGCTGGTCGACACGCTCCTGCGGCAGGTCCCGGTCGATCGGCAGGTACGCGGCGCCCGCCTTCAGCACGGCCAGGATCGCCACGACCATGTCGGCGGTGCGCGGCAACGACAGCGCGACGATCCGCTCGGGACCGGCGCCCTGAGCGATCAGCTTGTGCGCCAACCGGTTCGCGCGCGCGTTCAGTTCGGCGAACGTGTAGGGCACCGCGGCCCGAGCGTCCGGAGTCGCCTCGGCCTGCCGCTCGAACACCCGGTGGAACAGCTCACCGGACGTGGGCAGCGCGGTGTCGTTCCACTCGTGGAGCACCTGGGTGCGTTCCGAAGCGGTGAGCCACGGAATCTCGTCGATCCGCTGGGCCGGGTCGGCGGCGATGCCGGTGAGCAGCAGGTGCAGCCGGTCCGCCATGCGTCGCGCGGTGGTGTCGTCGAACAGCCGCGGGTCGTAGGCGAGGTCGAAGTTCAGCCGCTCGTCGAGGTGCGCGGTCAGCGTGATCGGCAGGTTGGTGGTGTCGGTGGCGTTGACCTCGACCACGCGCGGCACGGCCGTGGACGCCCGGTCGAACGGGTAGTTCTCGAACACCACGACGCTGTCGAACAGGTTCGCGCCCAGCTGCGCGAGCGACACGTGCTCGAACGCCCGCGACTCGCTCTGCGTGTCCTGCAGCCGCCGCAGCCACTCGGTGACGGGCCGGTTGTCGACGACGACCCTGGTCGGGACGGTGTTGATGAACATGCCGATCATCGACTCGACACCCGCGAGCTCGGCGGGACGGCCGGACACCGTGCTGCCGAAGACGACGTCGCGCTCGCCGCTGTACCGGGAGAGCAGCAGTGCCCACGCGCCCTGCACGAGCGTGTTGACCGTCAGACCGTGCTTCCTGGCGAACTCGCGGAGTTCGGCGGAGTCCGGAGTGGACAGTGCGACCTTGACGGACGACGTCGACTCGGCCTGATGGGCTTCGGCCGGTGGCCGGTCGTAGGGGAGCGGCGTGGGCTCGGCGCCGTGCAGCGCGGTGCGCCAGTACTGTTCCGCGGCGGTCGCGTCCTGGTCGGCGAGCCATTGCAGGTAGTCGCGGAACGGGCGCCGGACGGGCGGTCGTTCACCTCGGTACTCGGCGCAGACCTCGGCGAACACCTGCGCGGTGCTCCAGCCGTCGAGCAGCACGTGGTGCGACTCCCAGCCGAGCCGGACCCGCTGCTCGCCCAGCGGTTCGATGTCGATCTTCACCAACGGCGACTCGTCGCGGTGCACGACCTGGACGGGTTCGTCGACGCCCTCCCACACGATGCTCGTGCGCAGCACCGGAGTGCGGGCGATGACCTTCCGCCACGCCTCGCGCAGCTTCTCCGGGTCGTCGACGCCGTCGAGCACGAGCTCGAGCCGGTCGACGTAGGCGTTCTCGTCGAGCAGGTTGTGGAACACCATGCCGGCCTGCAGTGGCGTCAGCGGGTAGACGTCCTCGACCGGTCCGAGCGCGTCGACCTGCGCCTGGGTGAGCCTGGCCAGCGGGAAGTCCGACGGCGTGCGGCCGCCGGGGCTGGTGGCGCAGTGCTCGACGATCTCGCGCAGCGCCTGGAGCATCGCCTCGGCCTGCGGCTTCCGGTCTTCGCCGACGTGGGACCAGGTCAGCTTGAGCCGGCCGTCCTCGACGAGACCGTTGATCTCCAGGGCGTGCCGGGACAGGTCGCCGGGCACCTCGTGCCGGGCGCCGAACAACGCTGACCGGCCGGCGTCCCACTGGCCGTGGTAGTTGAACACGACGTCCGGCAGATCACCGGTGAGACCACTGTCGGTCAGGTAGCGCAGCGCCTCGTAGGACAGGCCCTTGTGCGGGATCGCGCGCAGCTGTTCCTTGACGGACTTGAGGATCGTGCCCCAGTCACCGTCGGGGACGTTGAGCGCCACCGGGAACTGGGTGGTGAACCAGCCGACCGTGCGTGACAGATCCGCGTCAACAACGTCCTCGCGCCCATGACCCTCCAGCGTGATGTGCGGGCTAACGGTCTTCGCAAGCGCAGCGAGCAGAACGTCGTTGACCTGCGTCCGGTATACCCCCGGGACGTCGTGCAGCAGCTTCCCAGTGGTCCCCTCATCCAACTCCACCGTGAACCTCCGCCGAGGTGCCGTTATGGCCACCTTTGCTGCGCTGGACGCAGTGATGGTGGCCTTAACGGCATTCCAGTGGGGGAGAGCGTCCGCGAAGGCGCCGGACTGGACGTGGGCGGTCAGGCGGTGGGCCCATTGGGTGAAGGGGGTGCCGATGGGGTCGAGTTCTTCGCCCTGGTAGGCCTTCTCCAGGTCCTCCAGCAGGATTCGCCACGACACACCGTCGATCACCAGGTGGTGCACGGCGAGGAACAGTCGTGGCGTCGGCGAGGTGAACAGGACCGCGCGCACGACCGGTCCGCGGGTGATGTCCAGGTGGACGTCACGCAGGTGCGGCTCGTGGTCCTCGTCGTCGATGACCTCGAGGAACGGCGCGAGCCCGGTGACCTCCTGCCTGCCGTCGACGAACCGCGTGCGCAGCGCCTCGTGGTGAACGACAACGGTGTCCAAGGCTCGCCGCAGCCGCGCGTGGTCCACATCGGACACCAGGTCGACGTACATCGACATGACGTAGCCGGGGCTGTTCTCGTGCTCGAAGAACCAGTGCTGGATCGGCGTGAGCGGCGCCGGGCCCTCGATGACCGGGGTGTCGTCGACCTCGTCCGCTGCGGCGACCAGGGCCAGCTCCGCGATCGTCTGGTGGCGGAACACGTCCCGCGACGACAGCCGCAGGCCTTCCTTGCGAGCCTTGGAGACCAGGCCGATGGCGAGGATCGAGTCGCCGCCCAGCCCGAAGAAGTTGTCGGCGACGCCGACCCGTTCGACGCCCAGCACGTCCGCCCAGATCGCGGCGAGCTGCTGTTCCGTGCGGGTGCGCGGTGCCTGGAAGGTCTCCTGCTCGAACGTCGGCGCGGGCAGCGCGCGCTTGTCGACCTTTCCGTTGTGCGTCGACGGCATCCGGTCGATCTCGACGAACGCGGACGGCACCATGTAGTCCGGCAGCGTGCGCTTGAGCCACGCCCGCAGATCCGGTGCCGTGCCCACGGTGTACGCGACGAGCCGGTCGTGCCCGCCGTCGGATCGCACAACCACGACGGCGTCGGTGATCAGGGCGTGCCTGGTGAGCGCGGCCTCGATCTCGCCGGGCTCGATGCGGAACCCGCGCACCTTGACCTGGTCGTCCGCGCGACCCAGGTATTCGAGCTGCCCCTCCGCGGTCCACCGCACCCGGTCGCCCGTTCGGTACATCCGGCCCGTACCGAACGGATTCGGCAGGAACCGTTGTGCCGTCAGACCGGGACGACCGAGGTAGCCGCGCGCGACCTGCGCACCGCTCAGGTACAGCTCGCCCGCGACCCCGACCGGAACCTCGTTCAGGTCGGGGTCCAGGACGTGTGCCTGGAGGTTCCTCAGCGGCGTGCCGATGACCGGCCGATCGCCGCTGACCTTGCAGGACACGGCGTCGACCGTGACCTCGGTCGGGCCGTAGAAGTTGTACGCGGCAGTGTTCCCGAGCTCTTTCCAGAGCCGTTCGGGCAGGGCCTCGCCGCCGAGCATCAAGACCTTGGGGTTCTGTTCCAGCAGCCCGGCCGGGATCAGCTGCTGCAGGTAGGACGGCGTGAGGTCGAGGAAGTCGATGCCGTGGGTGCGGACGTACGCGACGAGCGCGTCCGGGTCGAGGCGCACGGTGTCGTCGAGCACGTGCAGCTCGTGCCCGGCGGCCATCAGGACCGGGCCCTCCCACGACGTGTCGAACGAGAACACCGCGCTGAGGGCCGCCTTCAGCCGCTGGTCGCGGGGTGCGAAGTCGTTGACGTGGTTGAAGAGCAGGTTGACCAGGTTGCGATGCTCGACCACGACACCCTTGGGCGTGCCGGTCGATCCCGAGGTGTAGATGACGTATGCGGCGTTGTCCGGTGCGACTTCGACGCCGGGGTTCGACTCGTCGTCGCTGTCCGGCAGGTCCTTGATGATCCGGACCGCCTTCGAGTCCTGCGCGAGGTGCTCCCGGCGTTCGTCCGGCAGCGACGGGTCGATCGGCAGGTACACGCCGCCGGCCTTGAGCACGCCCAGGATGGCCACGATCATGTCGGCCGTGCGGGGCAGCTCGACGCCGACGACCTGCTCGGGCTCGAGTCCGTCCGCGATCAGCTTGTGCGCCACGCGGTTCGCCCGCGCGTTCAGCTCCGCGTACGTCAGCTCTGAGGTGCCGCAGACCAGGGCCGTCGCCTCGGGGGTCGTCCGAACCTGGTCCTCGAAGACCGCGGTGAACGTCGTGCCCGGCACGTCGAGCGCGGTGCGGTTCCACCGGCTGATGTGCTGCTTCTCGACCTCGGTCAGCAGCGGGAGCTCACCGATCGGCCTGCTCGGCTCCCGTCCGATGCCGTCGAGGAGCGTGACCAGATGCTGGCCGAGCCGTTCGATCGTGGACCCGTCGAACAGATCGGTGCTGTACTCGACGACGCACTCGAGCTCGTCACCACGGGCGGTGAACTCGACGCACAGGTCGAAGTTCGACGCCCACCGCTCCAGCGCCACATCGGCGGTGGTGAGACCGGGAAACTCGGGCAGCCCGCGCTCGGTGTTCTGCAGCAGCACCATGACGTCGAACAACGGGTTGCGGCTCGGGTCGCGCCGCGCGCCGACCGCGTCCACGACCTGGTCGAACGGCACCTCCGCGCCGAGCGCGTCCAGCGTCGTTTCCCGGACCTGAGCAAGGAAGTCCGCGAACGTCCGGCGCGTGTCCACAGTGGAGCGGACGACGACGGTGTTGACGAAGAACCCGACGAGCTTGCTCAGCTCGGCTCGCTCGCGGCCGGACGTGACCGTGCCGACCGCGATGTCGTCCTGCCCGGCGTACCGCGCGAACAGCACCTGGCAGGCGGCCATGAGCGTGGCGAACAACGTGGCCCCGTGCTGCCGCGCCACCTGGTTGAGGTTGCGCGTGATGTGCGCGGGCACGGTCAACGTGTGTGCGCTGCCCTGTCCGGTGCGCTCGGCGGGCCGTGGCCGATCGGTCGGCAGTTCGAGTGGTGCGACGTTCTGGAGCTTCGTCTTCCACTTGTCGAGGTCGAACTGCTGCTTGCGTTGCCACGCCGCGTAGTCCGCGTACTGGATGGACAGTTCGGGCAGCGGCTCGCCGCGGTAGAGCGCGGCCAGCTCCTCGGTGAGCACACCGAGCGACCAGCCGTCGACGATGATGTGGTGCGCGCTCAGCAGCAGCACGTGCTCGTCCGGTGCGAGCCGGACGAGCATCGCCCGGAACAACGGCCCGCGCAGCAGGTCGAACGGCCGCGCGAACTCCGCGGTGAGGGTTTCCCGCAGCGCTGCCGGCGCGCACTCCACGATCCGCACGTCGAGCTCACCCGGTGCGTGCACCACCTGCACGGGCCCGTCGGCGAACGTCGTGCGCAGCGACTCGTGCCTGCGGGCCAGCCGCTGCACACACCTGACCAGCAGCGATACGTCCAGTTTTCCGGTGAAGCGCAACGCCCGCGCCGAGTTGTACTCGTTGCTGCCGGGCTGCATCCGGTTGAGGAACCACAACCGTTGCTGCGCGGCCGACAACGGCAGTGGGTCGGTGCGGGGCACGGCCGGGATCACCGGCGCGGTGCTCTTGGCGGGCGCGGCCCCGCCGGCGAGGCGTTGACGCAGCTGCTCGCGCAGGTGGGCGGGCAGGGCGGAGACGCGGCTGTGCTTGGACGTGGTCATGTTTGTGCTTCACCAGACTTCGTCGGGGGCGGCGACGATGCGCGGGAGTGGATGGGGAAGGGGCGGGGAGCGGCCCGTTACGGGGCCTGGTCCATGGCTGCGACCTGTTCCAGCTCCCGCAGGATCAGTTCCTCGACGTGGTCGGCGAGCGCGGCGACCGTCCGGGTGGACAACACGTCCCGCGGGGTCAGCTCGACCCCGAAAGTCGTGCGTACCAACGAGGTCACGTGCAGGCTGCGGATCGAGTCACCGCCCAGCCCGAAGAAGTCGTCCTCCGCGCCGACCAGCTCGACGTCCAGCGCCTCCGACCAGATGGCGGCCAGCGCCTCCTCGGTCGGCGTGCGCGGCGCCACGTAGACGGCGGCCGGTTCGAAGGACGGGATCGGCAGAGCACGCCGGTCGAGCTTTCCGTTGGGGCTCAACGGAAGCGATTCGATGGGCACGATCAGCGACGGCACCATGTACTCGGGCAACGCCGCCGCGACGGCCGAACGAGCCGCGGAGACGTCACAGTCAGCTGGAGTCACGAAGGCGTAGAGCCGATCATCCCGCGCGACCACCGCGGCACCGGAGGCGACGCGCGTCAGGGCGGCCTCGATCTCGCCGAGCTCGATCCGCAGACCGCGGATCTTCACCTGGTGGTCGGTGCGCCCGAGGTACTCGACCGAGCCATCGGCGCGCCATCGTGCCAGGTCGCCCGTCCGGTACATCCGCCCGTCCCCGAAGGGATCGGCGATGAACCGCGAGGCGGTCAGACCGGGCCGGTTCAGGTAGCCGCGCGCCAGCTGCACACCGGTCAGGTAGAGCTCGCCGGGCACACCGGGTGGCACCGGCCGCAGGTCCGCGTCGAGCACCCGCAGCCCGGTGTTCCAGACCGGCCGTCCGATCGGCACGACCACGTCGTCAGTGGTGCACGCCCACGACGTGACGTCGACCGATGCCTCGGTGGGGCCGTAGAGGTTGTGCAGCGGCACCGACGGAAGGACGAGGTACCACGCCCGGACCAGGTCCGGCGGCAGTGCCTCGCCGCTGCACAGCACCCGGCGCAGGCCCGTGCAGCCCGCAGCGGAGGGCTCGCGGAGGAACGCGCGCAGCATCGACGGTACGAAGTGGACGGTCGTGATCTGCTCGTGCTGGATCAGGTCGGCGAGGTAGGCGGCGTCACGGTGCCCCTCGGGCTTGGCCACCACCAGGGTCGCGCCGACGGCCAACGGCCAGAAGAACTCCCACACCGAGACGTCGAAGCTCGCCGGCGTCTTCTGCAGCACGCGGTCGGTGTTTCCAAGCCCATACGTATGCTGTGTCCACAGCAGCCGGTTCACGATGCCCGAGTGCGGCACGACCACGCCCTTGGGGCGGCCGGTCGAACCGGACGTGTAGATCACGTAGGCCGGGCTCGACGGATCCAGGTCGACGTCCGGTTCCGTGGCCGGGAAAGCGGAGGCGTCGTGAGGCGTGTCCACGACCAGCACCGGGGCCGCGTCCGACAGCATGAACTCGATCCGCTCGGCCGGCAGGTCCGGGTCGATCGGCAGGTACGCCGCACCGGCCTTGAGCACCGCGAGCAACGTCACGACCAGGTCGATCGACCGCGGCAGCCGCACCGCGACCACCTGTTCCGGCCCGGCGCCCAGCGAGATCAGCTTGTGCGCCAGGCGGTTCGCCCGCTCGTGCAAACGCTGGTAGGTGAGCGACTCACCCTCGAACCGCAGCGCCTCGGCGGACAGATCGCTGGGCCGCAGCAGGTCCACCAGCGTGCGGTCGGGCACCGGATGGGCGGTGTCGTTCCAGCCGACGAGCACCTGCTCGGTCTCCGCGGCGGAGAGCATCGGCACGTCGCCCACCAGCCGGGCTGACGACAGGCCGAGCAGCAACTCCCGCAGGTGCGCGGCGAGCCGGGTGGCGGTGGACTCGTCGAACAGCGCCGGGTCGTACCCGAGCAGCACGGCCAGCTCGGCGTGCGGATACACCGTGGCACTCAACGGGAAGTTCGTCGTCTCGACCGCTTCCAGCGACCGCAAAGCGAGCCCGTCCACCGGGTAGTTCTCGAACACCACGACGCTGTCGAACAGGTTCGTGCCGCCGTCGACACCGCTCCAGCCGTGCAGCCGCGTCAGCGGCAGGTGCTCGAACCGGCGCGACTCGGCCTGCGCGGCCTGCAGCCCGCGCAGCCACGGCCCCACCTCGGAATCCGGTGAGACCGGGACGCGCACGGGCAGCGTGTTGATGAAGATGCCGGTGATGGCGTCGACACCGGGCAGCTCGACCGGCCGGCCTGACACGGTCGAGCCGAAGCACACGTCGGACGAGCCGCTGTAGCGCGACAACAGCAGTGCCCAAGCGCCCTGCACCACGGTGCCGGACGTGACGCGATTGCGTCTCGCGAACGTGTAAAGCGCTTCAGAGGCGGCAGCGTCCAGCGTGATTCGCACGTGTTGTGAGGAGGACGAGGAGTGCTGGCCGGACGGCGGACGGTCGTACGGCAGGGGAGTCGGGTCGCGGAAGTCGCCGAGCACGCCGCGCCAGTGCGACTCGGCCTCGCCGTCGTCCTGCCGCTGCAACCATTCGACGTAGTCACGGAACGGCGGCCGGTCAGTTGGCCCTTCGAGCACGTCGCTGAGCACGTGGAAGACGCTCCACCCGTCGAGCAGCACGTGGTGGAACGTCCACAGCACCTGCACCTCGCGCTCGGACAGCGTTGCCAGCGTGATCCGCATCAGCGGCACCGACGAGAGGTCGAGGCCCTCGGCGCGGTCCTCGGCCAGCAGGGACTCCAGCCGGGCGCGGCGTTCCTCTTCGGACACACCGGTCCAGTCGAGCTTCCGCACCGGCAGCCGTACCCCGGAGTGCACGACCTGCACCGGAGTGGGTACGCCCTCCCACACCACGCCGCTGCGCAGGATCGGCGTCCGGTCGACGACCTCCTGCCACGACCTCGCCAGCCGGTCGGCCGAACCGTCGACCACGAAGCTGGTCTGCTGCAGGTAGGTGCCGTCGAGCGAGTGGAACACCATGCCCGCCTGCATCGGCGTCAGCGGGTAGACGTCCTCGACGACTCCCAGCGCGTCGACCTGCGCCTGGGTCAGTGCCGCGAGCGGGAAGTCCGACGGCGTGCGGCCACCGGCCGTCGGCGACGCGCAGTGGCGCACGACGTCGCGCAACGCCGTGGCCATCTCGTCGGCGAGGCGGGTGATCTCCGGCTCGGTGTGCAGCTCGGTGCTGTAGAACCAGGTCAGCTCCAGCTCGTCGCGCTCGATCCGGCCGACGACGTCGATCACGTGCGGACGCGGCGAAGCGGGACCCGCGTCGAGGTCGAGGTCGCGGTGCCCGCCGTCGAACCGGCCCAGGTAGTTGAACGCGACCGACGGCATCACCTCGGGCAGGCCCGGCTGGGTCAGGTACCGCAGCGCGCCGTACCCGATGCCCTTGCGCGGCACCGCCCGCAGCTGTTCCTTGACGGACTTGAGCGTCGCGCCCCAGCCCGCCTCAGGCAGGTCGAGGACTACCGGGAACATCGTCGTGAACCAGCCGACCGTGCGCGACAGGTCGACGCCGGCGAACAGCTCCTCGCGCCCGTGCCCCTCCAGGGCCACGGTCACCCGACGGTCGCCCGTCCAGCCGCTCAGCACACAGCCCAGCGCGGCGAGCAGCACGTCGTTGATCTGCGTCCGGTAGACCGGCGGCACGTCCCGCACCAGCGCGTCGGTGTCCGCTTTGGACAGTCGCACGGTCACCGATCGCTGCGACGCCGTGGTGCCGGTCCGCGGGGTGTCGCCGGTGATCCGCTCCCAGTACCCGCGCTCGTCGTCGAACCCGCCGGACTCCGCACTTTCCTTGAGCCGCAGCGCCCAGTCACGGAACGAGGTGGTCTTGGCGGGCAGCGGACGGCCGGAGTACGCGGTCAGCAGGTCCTCGGCGAGGATCCGCCACGAGATGCCGTCCACGACGAGGTGGTGCGCCGACAGCCGGACCGAGCGCGGGCCGACGAGCGAGTATTCGAGTTGCGAATGGCCGGTGAGCTCGTTGTGCTGCCGCCACACCAGACCGTCGCGGGTGTATCGCATGCGCAGCGCGTCGTGGTGGTCGACCAGCGAGCTCACGGCGTTGCGCAGCCGCTGCGGATCCACGTCCTCGTCGAAGTCGACGATGATCGACTGGTGGAACCGGTCCGGCTGCGGGTGGTGCTCGAAGAACCACCGCTGGATCGGCGTCAGCGGCACCTCACCGCTCACCTGGCCCTGGTCTGCCTGGCCGGTCGCGGACGTCTCGACATGCGGGGCGAGCGCCGCGATCGTCTGGTGCTGGAAGATGTCGCGCGACGTCAGCCGCAGCCCGGCGCGCCGGGTGCGGGTGACGACCTGGATGCCCAGGATCGAGTCACCACCGAGCGCGAAGAAGTTGTCCCGCACGCCGACGCGGCCGGCTCCGAGCACCTCGGCGAAGATCGTCGCCAGCACCGCCTCGACCGGCGTGCGCGGTGCCACGTAACGGACTTCGGCCGGGCGCTCCTCGGGCGGCTCGGGCAGGTCGGTGCGATCGATGGCGTCGAGCTCCACCCATGTCGTCGGGATCAGGTAGTCGGGCAGCACCTGGCTGAGCAGCCCGCGCAACGCGGCGGTGTGCAGCTCGCCCGGCACCACGTACCCGACCAGCCGGTCGCCGTGGACCACGACGTGCGCGTCCCGGACGTGCCCGGCGAGCGCGGCCTCGACGACATCGGTGTCGACGCGGAAGCCACGTACACGGGCCGCGGTGGACGCCGTGCCCGCGAACGCGGTGAGGTCGCGGTCCGGGTCGGCGACGATCGCCTCGCACAGCTCCAGCAGGTCGGCGGCCATCCGCTCGACCGTGCTCGCCTCGAACAGGTCGGTGTTGTACTCCAGCGCGAGCGTCAGCCCTTCGGCGCGCGGCCAGAAGTCCGCGACCAGGTCGAACCGGGCGGCCGGCCGGGGCAGGTCGAACTCGGCCGCGGTCAGGTCACCGAAGTCGTCGCGCCGCAACAGGGGTTGCTGCAGCGCGATCGCGGCCTGGATGAGTGGAGTGCGGCTCGGGTCGCGATCAATGTTCCCTGCCTCGACGAGCCGGTCGAACGGCACGTCGTCGTGGGCGAACGCCTCCAGCACGGTGTCGCGCACCCGGTCGAGGAACTCGGTGAACGGCGCCTCCGGGTCCAGCCAGGACCGCAGCACCAGCGTGTTGACGAAGAACCCCGCGACGCGGTGCAGCTCGGCGCGGTCACGGCCGGAGTTGACAGTGCCGATCGCGATGTCCCGCTGTCCGCTGTACCGCGCCATGATCACTTTCATGGCGGCGGTGAGCGTCATGAACAGCGTGGCGTCGTGCGCGCGGCCGACCGTCGTGAGCCGGTCGACCAGCTCCCGCGGGAACAGCGTGCGGTGTACCGCACCGGAGGTGGTGCGCAACGGCGGGCGCACGCGATCGGTGCGCAGGTCCAGGGCCTCCAGCCCGTGCAGCCGGTGCCGCCAGTACTCCAGGCTCGGTTCCGGCTGGTCCTGTTGCCACAACGCGAAGTCCGGGTACTGCAGGCCGCTCTCGGGCAACTCCTCGCCCGCGTACAGCGCGGCCAGCTCCTCGAGCAGCAGCGACACCGACCAGCCGTCGGTGACGATGTGATGCTGGTTCAGCACGAGCACGTGCTCGTCCGGTGCGAGCCGGACCAGCAGCACGCGGGTCAGCGGCCCGGTGCGCAGGTCGAACGGCGTCGCCAGCACGTCCGTGAGTTCGGCCTCGCCGACCACTCTGAGCCGCAGGTCGGCTGTCGGCGCGATGACCTGCATGTCGTCGTGCACCGTGGTGCGCAGCGCGTCGTGCCGGCCGGCGAGCGCGGTGAGAGCCGTCTGCAGCCGGTCGACGTCGAGCGGGCCGGTCAGCCGCACACCGACGGCCGTGTTGTTGTCGATGCCCTCGGCCTGCTGGAACCGCTTCTGGGTGGGAGACAGCGGAACCGGCTGTCCGGTGTGGACTCGCGGGATCGCGTCGGCCGGGCGTTCGGGCAGCACTGCCGCCAGCTCCGCCACCGTCCGGTGGTCGAAGATCGCCCGCAACGGCAGGCCGAGCGTGGATAGCGCTTTCACGGCCAAAACCGAATCGCCGCCGAGGCGGAAGAAGTCGTCGTC
The DNA here is from genome assembly GCF_030269605.1 of Lentzea sp. NBRC 105346. Taxonomy (GTDB): domain Bacteria; phylum Actinomycetota; class Actinomycetes; order Mycobacteriales; family Pseudonocardiaceae; genus Lentzea. The sequence goes on along the minus strand of NZ_BSTQ01000001.1, from coordinate 1,045,041 downwards.
GGCGCCGATCGTGGCGATGCCGAGCACTTCGGACCACGCCGCCGCGACGGTCCGTTCCGCGGCCGTACGCGGTGCGACGTAGCCGGGCGTCTCGGTGCCGACGACCGGGGCGGGCAGTGCCTTGCGGTCCAGCTTCCCGTTGGGGCTCAACGGGAAGGCCTCCAGCGCCACGAACGCCGCGGGCACCATGTAGTCGGGCAGCCGGCCCGCCACCAGCTCCCGCAGCTCGGCCGCGGTGGCGTCGCCGACGAAGTAAGCGACGAGCCGCTTGAGCCCCTGTTCCTCGCGAGCGATCACGACCGCCTCGCGGACCGCCGGATGCGTCCGCAGCACGGTCTCGATCTCGCCGAGCTCGATGCGGAACCCGCGGATCTTGACCTGGTGGTCCGCGCGTCCGACGAACTCGATCACGCCGTCGGCGCCACGCCGCACCACGTCACCGGTCCGGTACATCCGGCCGGGCGCGAACGGGTTGGCCAGGAACCGTTGCGCGGTCAGGCCGGGCCGGTCGAGGTACCCGCGGGCGAGCCCGACCCCGGCGACGTACAGCTCACCCGCGGTGCCGTCCGGCACGGGCCGCAGGTCGTCGTCGAGGATGTGGGTGACGATGCCGCGAATGGCCTTGCCGATCGGCGGGGTGCCGCCGGGGACGAGCGGCTCGCTCCACGTCGAGACCACGGTGGACTCGGTCGGCCCGTAGGCGTTGATCATCCGGCGGCCGGGCGCCCACTGCGCGACCAGTTCGGCCGTGCAGGCGTCGCCGCCGACGATCAACGTCCGGAAGTCGGGCAGCGGTACGTCCGGGACGGTCGCCATCGCGACCGGCGGGATCAGCGCGTGCGTGATCCGGTTGTCCCGCAACACCTCGGCGAGCTGGTCGCCGAGCAGCGGCCCCTCCGGCGGCACGACCATTGCGGCCCCCGCGGGCCAGGCCATGCAGAGCTCCAGCACCGAGGCGTCGAAGCTGGGGGACGAGAACTCGAGCACCCGGTCACCCGGCCGGACCTGGAAGTGCTCGATCTCGGCCGCGGAGAAGTTGGCCAGTCCCGTGTGCTGCACGACGACGCCCTTGGGCCGTCCAGTCGAGCCGGACGTGTAGATCACGTAGGCACTGTTGTCCGGCGTGACGTCCGTGACCGGGTCGGTGTCCGGGCAGCCACTCGCGTCCACCGGGCCGTCCAGCACCAGCAGCGGCGCGGCGTCGGTGAGCATGAACTCGATCCGCTCCGCGGGGTAGGCCGGGTCGATCGGGAGGTACGCCGCACCGGCCTTCAGCACCGCCAGCTGCGCGACGAGGATCTCGACGGACCGTGGCAGCCGCAGTGCGATGACCCGTTCCGGGCCCGCCCCTCGCGCGACCAGCCAATGCGCGAGCCGGTTGGCCCGCGCGTTCAGCTCGGCGTAGGTGAGCGTTTCGTCGGCTGACACGATCGCGGTGGCGTTCGGTGTCCGGTCGACCTGGGCGCGAAACAGTTCATGGAGCATCATCGGACGCGAGAGCCTTTCGGGGGGACAAGGCGGTTTGAGAAACGGGGGGAGGGTCAGGCGGCGACGTGCCGGCGGGCGAGCCTGCCGCCTACCTGCAGCCATCCGATTTCGTAATTGCTCGAATCCCGGATGAAGCGCCCGCTCTGGTTGGTCTCTCCCGTGTCGACGTCCCTCATGGCGAACATCAAACCGTCGTAGAGGGTGAGCTCGGCGAACGGCTCGCCGTCGACGACGAGACGCAGTGGTGCTTCATGACCGGGGATGACTGAATACTCCGTGTCGCCGTTGTAGAAACGTCCGGTGAATTCCGGCGCGGATTCTAGGGGTTTGCCCAGTTGACGCAGCGGGTCATAGTCACCTATACCCGCTTCTCGGGCGAACTCACGCCACATCGCGAATCCGGTGCTGCCGTTTGTTGTGAGCGCAACAACAGTTCCGGACTCCGGGTGCACGCGCAGATGACATGAGGTTCCGTCGCCGGTGCCGTCATGTCCGAACCATCCGTCGTCGTACAACGCGACGCCCAGGCCCCAGGCGTCGGCCATTCCGAACGGCTCGGCGCCGGCGACCGGCAGGCGCATCTCCTTGAGCTCGGCGGTGCCGATCAGCTCCGGGCCCCGCCCGGCGAGCAGTTCGCCGAGCAGCGCCAGGTCGGTCGCGCTGGCCGCGATCGCGCCCGCGGGGGCGTCCACGAGCGTGAGGGACTGCTGCACCGGGACGATGCGCCCACGCGCCGGGTTTACCGCGTGGCCGGGCACCGAAACATGTCCGCCGCCGGGCGCCACCACGAAGTGCGGACGCACTCCCAGTGGCTGCAGCAGAATCGACGACATGGCCTCCCACCAGCTCATACCGGTCACGACCTCGATGAGGTGCCCGGCCAGGGAGTAGCCGATGTTGGAGTAGGAGAACCCGTCACCCGGCTCGTGCATCGGGCGCACCCGGCGGCAGCAGTCGAGCACGTGCTTGCGCAGCGTCGTGGCGCGCACCTCATCCGGTTCCGACGGCAGGCCACCGGTGTGGCTGAGCAGGTGCCGCGCGGTGAGCCGGTCGCTCAGCCCGCCCGCCTCGGGCAGGTACTCGGCGAGCGGCTCGTCGAGGTCGAGGTCGCCGTCGGACGCCAGGATCATGGCGAGCGAGGCGGTGAACGTCTTGCTGATCGACCCCACGGGAACGCGTGCCTCACGCGACATCGGCAGGCCGCCGGCGTGCACCTGTTCCCCGAACTCGAATGCTTCCGTGGTGCCCTGCCGGTGAACCACGAGTTGCGCACCGGGAATGAGGTGATGTCTGGCAAGCTTTTCGAGCAAATGAGACAAGTTGGCGTGTTCCATCGTTCCTCGCTGACCTTTGCTGGAAGCCCTGAAGGATCAACTCGTTAGACCGTTCAGCCTCGGTCGTACGTTGTCAAATACATGTCACCGACCGGGACCGCCGAATGGAGCATGCGTGTGCATTTCCCCAATTGGGACGCTAGACGGGCTTTCGATGTCACAGGCTGTTCATCGGGGTGGCCCTCCGGTTCACCCAATCAGACGCGTTTGGACCGAAACGTACCGTATTAGCCCAAAATTTCTAGGTAGTTCATGGGAACATGTTTGAGCAAGCTTCACATACACCGAGTAGTCATCCGCTACACGCTGTAAAGAAATCTTTTCCGATCTCGTGAAACTTACGATATTTCATGAGGCCGATGCGAGTATGAGGCACCTGAAGGCCTCGCATTGGAACTGATCAAAACAGCGAGTCGTTCATCCGACGAGCACGCCGGGATTGAGCACATTGTGCGGATCCAGCGCCCGTTTCGCGGCGGACAGGGCGAGCGCGAACGGCTCCGGCCGCTGCCGGTCGTACCAGGGCCGGTGGTCCCGCCCGACCGCGTGGTGATGGGTGATCGTGCTGCCCGCGGTGGCGATCGCCTCCGAGACCGCGGCCTTGATCTCGTCCCACTGCGCGACCAGGCTGCCCCACCGTCCCGGCGCGTAGACGCCGAAGTAGGGCGCCGGACCGTCCGGATAGACGTGGGTGAAGCGGCACGTGACCAGTCCGGCGCCGCACACCTCGCGCACGGCGTCGGTCGCCGCCTCGGTCACGGCGGCATGCAGCCGGTCGAAACCGTCCCAGGTGCACGCCGTCTCGAACGTCTCCGTGATCATGCCGTGCTGTGCCATTGCGTCACGTTGGTAGGGCATGCGGAGGAACGACGATCGCCACGCCGCGCTCGTGTCCTCCACTGTGGACTCACCGCCGTGGTCGCGGCACAGTTCGAGCGCGCGTTGGAGCGCCGAGTCCACCGGGTGGTCGGCGGACTCGAACGCGAGCACGAGGACCGCGGTGCCGGTTCCCGCGTTGAGGAACGCCTCGGCGGGGTCGAGCAGCCGGCAGTTGGCCGGGTACAAACCGGACTGTGCGACGGCCCGCGTGGCCGCGACCGCTTCCGGCCAGCCGGCGAACCGCACCGATGCCTTGGCCCGGTGGCCCGGTGGCCGCTGCAGGCGCACCCACGCCTCCGTGATCACGCCGAGGGTGCCCTCGGAGCCGAGGAACATGCGGTCGGGCGAGGGGCCCGCGCCGGAGCCGGGCAGCCGCCGCGACTCGCTGACCCCGGCGGGTGTGACGACGCGCAGTGATTCGGTCAGGTCGTCGATGTGGGTGTAGAGCGTGGCGAAGTGACCGCCCGCGCGGGTGGCCAGCCAGCCCCCGAGTGTGGAGAACTCGAACGACTGGGGGAAATGCCGCAACGTGAGTCCGTGCGGCTTCAGTTGCTGTTCCAAGTGTGGTCCGAAAACGCCCGCCTGAATGCGCGCCGCGCGGCTCACCGGGTCGACCTCGAGGACGCGGTCGAGCGCGCCCAGGTCGAGCGTGACGACCGGGCCGGCCAGCCCGCGCGGCTCGACGCCGCCGACCACGCTGGAGCCGCCGCCGAAGGGGATGACCGCGATGCCCTCGTGCCCGCACCAGTCGAGCACGTCCACGACGTCCTGCTCGGTGCGCGGCCGGGCGACGAGGTCGGGCACGTCGGACACCTGTCCGGCGAGATTGCGCGCCACGTCGCGGAACGCCTTGCCGCGGGCGTGCGCGAGCCGGTCGACCGGGTCGGCCGAGCAGTGGTCGAAGCGCGGCGCGATCCGGCTCCGCGGGACCGGAAGCGTCGCTGGATCGGGTGGTTCGTGGAGGGCGAGATCGGCGTCCGGCAGCACCGCCCGGACCCGTTCGACCAGCTTGGCGCGCTCCCGCGCGCCCACCGCGTCCTCGACGTGACCCCAGCCCCACCACGACCGCGTCATGAGAAGACCTTATGTTATGGAGTCGGCGTATTCGCCGCCTGCGAGGTGAGACGTGTATGGACGTTCACATTCTCAGGCGCGTATGTTTGAACTCGGAGTGCGGGCAAATGCCAAATGAGATTATTTTCTGGTGAATTCCCTACATTTTCTAAGCGGCGGGGTGCGTTGATGAGGCAATCTCGTATCGTCAGTGTCGGCGCGTACCGCCCTGCCCGCGAGGTGGGCAACGACGAGGTGTGTGCGCTGATCGACTCCACCGACGAGTGGGTGCGCCGCCGGTCGGGGATCACCAGCCGCAGGTACGCGAGTGCGGACGAGACCGTGGTGACGATGGGCGAGGAGGCCGCCCGGATCGCCCTGTCCCGCGCGGGTCTCGATGTGTCCGAAGTGGACACCGTCATCCTCGCGACGATGTCGCACCTGCACCAGAGCCCGGCCGCGGCACCGCAGATCGCCTCGAGACTGGGCACCAAATGCGCCGCGTTCGACATCAGCGCCGCGTGCGCCGGCTTCTGCCACGCCCTGGGTGTCGCGGACGCCCTGGTGCGTGGTGGCTGTGCCGAGCACGTCCTGGTGGTCGGTTCGGAGAAGATGACCGACATCATCGACCCGCTGGACCGCACGACGGCGTTCCTCTTCGGCGACGGCGCGGGCGCGGCCGTGGTGAGTCCGTCGGACGTGCGCGGCATCGGCCCGGTCGAGTGGAGCTCGGACGGCGGCAACCACCACCTGATCGAGCACTCGTCGTCGTGGCTCGATCTGCGCGACAAGCCGGACGCCGAGTGGCCGACGATGCGCATGTCCGGCCAGGAGGTGTTCCGGTGGGCCACCCAGCACGTGCCCGAGGCCGCCGCGGCCGCGCTGGCCAAGGCCGGGGTGCGGGCCGACGAGCTGGCCGCGCTCGTGCCGCACCAGGCCAACCTGCGCATCGTCGAGACGATCGCCTCGAAGCTCGGCCTGCCGCCGCACGTGGCCGTGGCGCGCGACGTCGTGACGGCGGGCAACACGTCGTCGGCGTCGATCCCACTGGCGCTGGACGCCCTGCTGTCGTCCGGGGAGGTGGCGCCGGGCGGGTCAGCGCTGCTGGTCGGGTTCGGAGCTGGCCTCGCGGTGGCGTCGCAGGTGGTCACCCTGCCGTAGCCGGACCCACTTGATCAGCACGGCGATCGCGATCATCAGCACCACGGTGGTGATCGCGGCGTGCACCAGGAAGGTGTTCATCGCGCCCGCCGACAGGTAGCTGCCGAGCACGAAGATCGCGCCGGAGCACACCGCCCGGTCGATCAGCGACTCCGCCGACAGCAGGGTCGCGCGGGTGCGCGGGTCGCTGATCGCGTCGTTCATCAGCTGCCGCTGCACGGGGAACGACAGTCCGGTCGCGAGCGAGAACACGCACAGACACGCGATCGTCCCGGCGATGCCCGCGGGCACGATGAACGCCAGGCAGACCGCCATGATCACGGTCAGGCCGAACACGGCTCCGAGGTCGCTCACCCGGCGGCGCAACAGTCCCGGCCGCGCCGCACCCGCCGCCTCGAACAGCTGCGTGGCCGCCATCAGCACGCCGAACCACGCCACCGGCAGGTGTTTGGCGTCCAGCACGGGCTGGAACAGGTTCGCCTGGAGGATCCGCGCGAGCGTGAAGATCGCGACGCCCTGCACCATGATCAGCGCGAGCAGCGGTGCCCGGCGCAGCACGTTCCACGCCTGCGCGACACTCGCGTTCTCGTGGTGGACAGTCCCAGGTGGCAGCTTGGGAAACCGCAGCGCGACAACGAAAGCCGCCGTCGTCGCGACCGCCGACAGCCAGTACGGCGCCGTCGGTTCCCACTGCATCAGCACACCGGCGGCGGGCAGGCACACGACCCGCCCGATCAACGCGTACGCGCGGGCGCTGCCCTCGGCCTGCCGGTAGGCATGGTCGGCGCCGCTGCGGTGCAGGTACTCGTAGACGTACGCGCTGCCCGCGCCGGAGGTGAACGAGTAGGCCAGCGCGATGATCATGAAGTGGGTGAGGAAGCCCCAGTACGACGGGAAGAAGACCGGCACGAGGTTCGCGAGTGTCAGCAGCGCCGCGCCGGCCTGCAGGAACCGCCGGTAGTCGTACCGATCGGCGATCATGCCGGTTGGGACGTCCAGCAGGCAGAACGCGACGTAATAGATCGCCTGAATGCCGAAGATCTGCCCGTCGCTGAGACCGCTTTCACGCTGGTAAAGGTAGAAGATCGGCAGCCACACCAGCAGGCTGTTCGATAGTTGATAATTCTTGTAAAGCCGTACCACCCGCTCCGGCACCTGAGCGATCCTCGTTTCTTTCGATACTCTGATAGAAACTTGCACCCGTGTGAACACAATTATCTACATGAGGGTTCTCTTTTGTGGCGCACCCGGCGCCGGACATCTGTTTCCGCTGGTCAGCCTGCTTGCAGCCGCTCAGGGGCAGGGGCATGACGTGCTGGTCGCCTCACTGCAGGGCGGCGAGATCGTGGGCGATGTGCCCTTCGTGAACATCGACCGTAACGTAAATTGGTTCACCGAGATCCGTGCGCTGGGGCGAACACATCGTCCCGAGTTGTTACAACGAACGTTCGAAACCAACTCCGCCGATCGGCAGGCATATGTGCCCTTGGCTGCCTTGGTCAACTCCGTATTGGTCGATCAGATGACTTCGGTGGCCCGGTCTTGGTCTCCAGACGTCATCGTGTACGACTACGTCTTTCCGGTCGCGGCTGTGGCTGCCGCAGCGCTGGGCGTTCCGGCGGTTCGGCACGATCTGGGGTTCACCGATATCGCGCCGCTGCACCGGCTGATGCTCGACGAGATGGGCGTTGCGCTGCCTGCCGGGTACTCGCTGGATGTTGCGCCGCCGAGCATGGTGGGTGGTGTCTCGCGCGGGTGGCCGTTGCGTCCTACCCCGCATAGCACTGGTGGTGCGGTGCCTCCGCGCGGTTCTCGGCCGCGGATCGCCGTGACTCTCGGGACGATTGCGCCCAAAGTGGACGGTCTGGCTCGGCTGGAGGCCGTGGTGTCGGCTGCTTCTGCTGTGGACGCCGAGTTCGTCCTTGCCATGGGTAGCTTGGACATCGACACGCTGGGGCCGTTGCCGCCCAACGTTCATTCGTACGGGTGGGTGCCTTGGGATGGCCTGCTGCGGACGTCTGACGCGGCCATTCACCACGGTGGTTCGGGTACCGCGTTGGCGGCGCTCGCCGAGGGTATTCCGCAGCTGGTGCTGCCCGATGGTTCCGATCGGTTCATCACTGCTCAGGCTGTGCACGATCGTGGGGCCGGTATTCAGGCGACTGCGGCCGACGCGTCTGCTTCGTTGGTGTCGCGCCTGTTGGCTGACGAGAAGCTTGGCGTTGCTGCGCGGGAGGTGCGGGACGAGATCGCCTCCATGCCTTCGCCTGGGTCAGTCGTGCGACGCCTCGCCGCGCTTTAGGCGGGTCGGGGCTTTTTGGCGCCAGGACTCCTCGATGAGTTCCTTGAGTTGACCGGCGTCCACTTTTGTCAGGTCGACGAGGATTGAACCGTGGCCGTCGTAGTGCGGGGTCGTGTAGAACGCCGGGTCGCCGGTTGCGAGGAGTGCTTCCTTCTCGTCGAGGCCGCACATCAGGACCAGGCCGCCCTCGGCCTCGGTTCGTAGGCGGGCGAAGCCCTTGCCTGCGACCTTGAGGGCCGGGGTGCGGTACCAGGTCGTCACCTCGACCTCGGGCAGCTGCTGCGCCATCTCGACGACTTCGTCCCATGTCGGCATGGTGTCCATGGTGCTTCCTGGCGGCGCCTGCGGTCTTGTACGGATGGAAGGTCCTGGCTTGGACGCGGCTGCGCCGCGACACGTTGGCATTTTCGCGCGGCCACGGCGCTAGGGCGCCGCGTCCGCGCGAAAATGCCAACGTACCGAGGTCTGTGGTTGGCTGCCGTCGTGCCCCAGACACCGCCCAGACTTGCGTAGCTTTGGTGCGGTTGCGGGCGTGGCCGGGATGTGTGGCTTGAGTTTCGTTGTTTGTTGATTTAGAAGGGTGGATCGGCCGGGAAGCCAGCGAGGACCGGTTCGGGTTCGCGGACGTACACCTTTCCCGACGGGGCCTTGAAGATGAAGTGCCCGGGGATCGGCTGGGTGACCGCCCAGTTGCTCTTGTGCTTCAAGCGATGATGATGCTTGCAGAAGGGGCACAGGTTGCAGGCCGCCGTGGGGCCGTCGGGGCAGGGCACCGTGTGGTCGAGTTCGCACCGTTGCGCGGGCATCATGCAACCCGGCTGGCGGCACGTCTGATCACGCGCCCACAGGAACCGGCGCAGATGCTCCGGCGGCCGGTAGGTGCTGGTGCCCACATCCAGCAGCATCCCTGACTGCGGATCGGTGAGCAGTCGACGCCACGTCGAGTCACCCGCGAGCTCGCGGGCCAGTTCGGCGCTGATCGGGCCGTAGCCCTGCAGTTCGCCGGGGTGATCATCCAGGCCCATGAGGGTGGTCGAGGAGACGGTGACGTTGAGGTTGACCTTCACGCTCGGGGTGTGGTCGGGCGTCGCGAGGAGCATGTCCGCGACCACGTCGGCCCGGCGCTGGCTCAACGTGCGCGTGTCACCAGGAAACTTCGCCGCCCGCGCCAGCTTGTCCACCCGATGCGCAGCCGCAATGCCCCGGTCGGCGGGCAGCCAGGCGAACAGCTTCACCATGTCGTCGACCCGCTCCTCGATCCCGGCGATCCGCTCGGCCTTGCGCGCCTCCCGCCGCTCGGCGCAACCCTCGGGATCCACCGCCATCACGATGCGCTGCAACGAGCGGCGCAGCTGGGTGCTGGTCTGTCCCGGTGCCTTGACCAGCGCCCGTTCCTCGACCTCTGCGGCCTGGTCGGCGGTGAGCCGGTGGGTGTAGTTGAACAGGATCTTCGCCTTGTAGGAGTCGATCTCCCCCGCCTGCAGGGCGTCGACCGTGCGGGGCAGCTTGGTGACGGTTTCCCGCGCGACCAGCAGCTGATCCTCGGCCCACTTCGAGGTCCACTTCATCGCCGCGACGATCTCGGCCGCCGCGAATTCGTCGTCGGCGGTACCGATGGCGAAGTCGGCCAGCTGACGCAATAGCTGGGCCTGCCAGTAATCAACTTGCTTTTGTATGAACAGCATATTGTCGATAGCCGCCGCTCGGTCCATGGCACAAATCTACCGCAAGATCACAATTAAACGACCCACCCCGCAATGGAGACCACTATCGGGTGAAAATAAATCTACGGAACTCCAGCCACCTCATCCCAGCCACGCCCGCAACCGCACCGAACGACGCAAGTCTGGACAGGATCGGGACCACGACGGCGGCCAACCACCGTCTCGGTACGTTGGCATTTTCGTGCGGGCCAGGCGCCCTAGCGCCGGGCCCGCACGAAAATGCCAACGTGTCGCGGCGCAGCCGCGTCCAAAGCCAACTAACCCAATACCTCCAACTGTCCATCCAACCGCCACCGCCCAAGATCCCCAGTCCGAAACACGACCCGACCAGCATCAACGGGGTGCGGCCCGAACCGAGCGGCAGTCAACCCAGGTGCCCCGAGGTAACCGAACGCCAGACCGGCGCCACCAACGCACACCTCACCCACCTCACCAGCCTCGGCAAGCCGATCACCGGCAAGCACCCAAACCGAGGCATTGGCGATAGGCGTCCCAACCGCCACCGGCGCACCGGGCGACAACGTCGCCGAAGTGCACCACCCAGCGGCCTCAACAGGCCCGTACTCCTGGACCAGCGAAACCTCCGGCAGCAACCGGTAGTGCGAGGACACCAACGATGCCGGACACGACGCCCCGGTAACGATCACCTGCCGCATCCCAGGCGCCACCTCGTCCACAGCCGACAACAGCGCATGGTGCAGCGAGGGCGTGAGGAGGGTGTGGCTAACACCGCCCGAAGACACAGCCGCAGTCAGCTCAACAACAGCGGTGGACGTATCCGGGGACAACAGAACCAGTTCGCCGCCGGACGCCAGCGTCCACCAAATCCCGGCGAGCGAAGCGTCGGACGTCAGAGCAGAAATGAGCGCGAACCGCCGAACGGCAACGCCGTACCGATGCAGCCGCGCCAACGTGGAATGAGCGATCGCGCCATGCGACACAGCAACCGGGCCTCCGGAGCTGTGGATCAAATAGGCGATGTCCTCGAAGCCGGGATCATGGTCCAACGGCACCGCCGGCTGATCCGCAATGCGCGGATCGCGGATCTCCGCAGGCCCGACGACGATGTCCCCAGCCGCAGGTGTCGAAGAATCGACCGGAACGTAGATCGCACCGACCGCGAACACCGCCGCCTGCGCGACCACGGCATCAATGCCACGCGGCAGTGCGCAGGCGATCCGGGTCCCGCGCCGAGCGCCGAGTTCATCAAGGTGGTGCGCGAACTGGTGGACCCGCTCCACCAGTTCCAAGTAGGTGAGCGATCCGGTGGAGTCGCGGACGGCGACCACGTCGGGTGACGTGTCGGCGGCCTGTCTGAGCAGCGCCGGGAGCGTGGATCGGGGTAGGTCGACCGCTGTGTCGTTCCACGCGATCTGCTGGTTGTCCGGAACGACGCGCAATAGATGACCCTTCTCGGGGATTTTGGGCGGCCGGATCGTATTGACGGCGAACGTGTCCAATGGCCAACACGGCGTGGTCGAAAGACGATTGCCGATCTCGATCGGATGGGCGTCCTGATCAATTCACGGGAATGGGATCGCTCTCACGGTTTGTTTGGGAAGAAAAGGGTTCGAAGGCATTGGGCCATTCGGTCGTGAGCGTTGGGCCGTCGGGTTGTCGGAGGTCAACGGATAACATCGCGAAATGGTTTCGTTTTCGCCCCGGAGTGGGCTTCCGGGGTGATCGGCCCGTACTCCTGTCCGGAACAGAGTTGGAGGCCGGAAGTATGTCGACCGAGGTCCCGTCGTCGCCGGGTGAGCCGCACGCGGCGACACACGTGACTGCTGACCCCACCCTCATGGCGGACGCGCGCGCCCGGATCACCGCGCGTTGGCAGGCGCCAGCGGAGCTGCCGGCCGCCGCCGCTGCGACCAGAGAGCGGAAGTTCAAGCTGCCGGTGATCGCCGTGGCCGGAGCGTTGCTGGTCGGTGCCGCCGTGATCACCGGAACGCTCGTGAGCGGTGGGTCGCCGGAGCCGCCGCCCGCGACCGCGCAGACGACCGAGCCCAACGGTGGGTATGTGCCTGGCGTGATGACGCCCGATCCCAACCTGATCGGGCAGTTCTCGTCGTCGCCGGTGCCGCTCACCAGCGTGCCGCCGACATCGGAGGCGCCGCCGGCACCGGGCACACCGGGTACACCGGGTACACCCGCCCAAGGGGTGAAGGCGCCGCCGTCGTTCTCCGGGACCGCCGGGCCCGGCTGCGGCGGGTTCGCGGGCGTGGGCTCGTACCGCGACGGCAGGGAGGGGTGGGTCGACCACGGCAGCGGGTGCGGGTCGGCCTTCGTGTCCATCCCCATGTCCGGGGACGCGAACAAGGACGACTCGTCGGCCTTCGGGCTGTGGACGTTCTCGACCGGGCCGATCTCGTCGGGGTCCTGCTCGCTGTCGGTCTACATCCCCAACGGGTCGTTGGAAGAGGTCGGGGGCAACCCGACCTCGTACCGTGTGTTCGACGGCGACCGGCCGTCCGGGTCGCCCATCGGGTCGTTCGTGATCAAGCAGGTCGACCAGCGCGGGAAGTGGGTCGGGACCGGGACGTTCTCCGTGCGCAGCGGCAAGCTCGCGGTGCAACTGCTCTCCCGCGGGCAGGACTGGAACTCCTCCGGGCCCACCTACGCGCACCATGCCGCGTCGGCCGTGAAGGCGGAGTGCCGGGCCTGACCACGAGCCACCCCGGTCCCGTAGAGGTCCCAGGGCGGTCCCGTGCCTGGTCGCGGCGTTTCCGGAACGACCGCGTCCCGGTTAGCGTCCGGGGGCGTGCACCGAGAACGACGCGATCGCGGGCAGTGCTCGCGAGGCGGTGACGCGCAGGCGCAGCCGGGTCGTCGTCACCGAGGGCGAAAGTTTGAGCAGGCGCTTGTAGCCGATGGTCGTGCCGGTCGCGACCTGCTGCCAGGCGCTGCCGTTCCACGCGTCCACCGCGAACCCGGTCACCCGCTGGCCCACGCCGAGGTTCTCCTGGAGCCCGATGGCGCCGACGGTCCGTTCACGCCGCAGGTCGAGGGTCAGCGTGCCGGTCCGGCCCGTCGGCTGCCACGACGTGGTGTCGTCGCCGTCGACCGCCCTCGCCGGCGGGTTGCCGGGCGTGCTCGTGGTGGCGGTCGCCCGTGCGCCGCGCGCGAAGTCGGTGCCGAAGACGTCGTGGCGCCACTGCGCGAGCTCGGTCAGGCGTTGCACGTCGGCGTCGGGCAGCTTGCCGCGGCGGTCGGGTGCGATGTTGAGCAGCAGCTGGCAGTTGCGGCCGACCGAGGCGTAGTAGATGGACTGCAGCTCGCCCAACGACTTCGGGTCCTGGCCGGGGTGCCAGAACCAGCCGCCGCCGATCGGGGTGTCGCACTCGGCGGGCAGCCACTTCAGGTAGTCCCACCGGCGCGAGCCGTCCGGGCGGCGTTGCGTGATGAGGGCGTTGCTCCCCAGATCGGCTGCGCCGTTGTCATCCGGTTTGGTGAGACGGTCCTCGGCGCCGTCGGCTTCGCCGTTGAACGGCAGGACGCTGTGTTCCCGCGTGCGCGCGACGCCGCTCTCGTTGCCCACCCAGCGCACGTCCGGGCCGCCGTCCTGGAAGATCACCGCGTCGGGCTGCAGGGTGCGGACCAGCCGGATCCAGTCCGGGTAGACGAACTTCTCCTTGCTACCGCCCACGGCGTCCGCGCCGTCCCACCACACCTCGTCGATGTGGCCGTACTCGGTGAGCAGCTCGTACATCGTGTTGAGGTAGAAGCGGTTGTAGTCGTTGGCGGTGACGGTGAACCGGGGGCCGTCGGGCCGGGTTCCGTCCAGACCGACCTCGGGGATCTCCGTCTCGACGGGCTTGCTGTTGTTGCCGAACCGGCCGCCCGGCTGGGCCTCGTGCAGGTCGGCCGGGGACAGGTAGAAGCCGACCTTGAGGCCGTGCCGCCGAGCGGAGTCCACAAAGGACCGCACGACGTCACCGCCGCCGTCCTGCCACGAGCTGTACTTCACCGAGTGGGTGCTGTAGCGGGTCGGGTAGAGCAGGAAGCCGTCGTGGTGCTTGACGGTCAGGATCGCCTGCTTGAACCCGGTGTCGCGCAACGTGCGCATCCACTGGTCGGTGTCGAGGTCCTCGGGGTTGAAGACGTCCGGGTCCTCGGTGCCCGTGCCCCACTCACGGTCGGTGAACGTGTTCGGGCCGAAGTGGTGGAACGCGGTCAGTTCCATGCGCTGCCAGGTTCGCTGGCGTTCGGACGGGACGACGCTGCCCGCCTTCTCGAGTACTTGCGCGTCGGTGTCATCGCTGTCGATGGCGACCACCGAGGCGCCGGCCGCAGCACCGGCGACGGGCACGGTCAGTGCGCTCGCCAGGACCAGCGCGACCGAGGCGAAGGCCCGGATGCTCATGCTCGGACTCCCGTTCGGATCGTCGAAACATTGGAGGTATGAGCTGTAGCACTAGGCGCTCGGCGGAATCAACGGCCGATGTGCGGGTTACTCCAAAGCACTGGCGGATAAGGAAAACCGCAGCACTGATCGACGGTCAGGGCACTTCGTGCTGCCCTGACCGCCGAACAGTCATCGGATGACTACCGGTGTAGTGGCCTCCTGGAGCGAGCGGACGCCCATGGCTTCGGCGACCACGCGCGGCAGGTGCGGGCCGGACGTGGTGTAGGTGTGCGACGTCGTCGGCACGGGCGTGACGGCGGTGGTGCCGTCGCCGAAGAACCAGCGGTACTTCGCACCCGGAACCCCGTGTGCCCGCAGGGAAACCGTGTTGCCACTCATCGACGCGGTGAGCTCGTGCGCCTCGCCGGGCAGCTTGAACCAGCTGCGCAGGCTCGGGTTGAGCAGGAAGTTCTGCGCGTACTGCTGCGATCCGGCCGTGTTCGGGTGGGCGAGCGCCGCGGTGAGGCACTGCGGCGGCGTCGGGCTGAACTCGGGGCACGCGAAGTGACGCAGCGCCGCGGCCGGGTCCTCGGTCGGGAACTGCCACACCAGCGGGTTCTCGGTGAAGACCGCATTGTCCACAGTGAACAGTCCGTCGGCGGCGACTGCGTACGGACCGTCCGGCGAGGCCGCGTTGGCCTCCGCCACCGCCTGCCGGTACGCCTCGGCCGAGTGGCGGGTGAACTGCTCGTACCGTTGCGGCGCCAGGTCGAGCCGCCGCATGCACTCGGTCTGCACCTCGGCCGCGAAACCGCGATCGGTGCACTGGGAGCTCAGCCGGCCGCTGGCGCGCGACAGGGCGTAGTAGAAGTCGACGAGCAGGACCTTCGGGTGGCCGGGCAGCGCGTGGGCGCGTTCGACGGCCGCACGCATGCCACGGCCGCCGTAGCCGACCTTGGCGCCGCTGAAGTACGGAACGTCCTTGGCCGGGTTCTCCGGCGCGGCGCCGACGCCGGTGCACTCGCGGCGCACCGCCGTGGGAACGTCCTCGGTGCCCGGCGTGATGCCGAACGGGATGCCCAGCAACGGGTCCATGTCGTTGATGCAGCCGTTCATGATCACGAGGTCGACCGGGCCGTCGGCGGCCGCGCGGTCGAGCTGGCAGAACACGTCCGGCATCTGCGCGGTGACCTCGCCCAGTTCCATCTCGCCGTCGTCGTCGACGTTCTGGAGGGGTTTGCCGGGACAGTCGTCGCCGGGCGCGTCGAGCACGGCGCCGGAGATCGAGTAGTCGCGGTGCGTGTAACCACGACCGGTGGCCTCGCCGAGCAGTTCGGCGGTGCGGCGCGGGAACTTGTGGTCCGCCGCGACACCCTGGTTCCACACGACCGAGTCGCCGACCGACACCACGCGGACCGGGTCGCAGCCCGCGTTGACGTTCTCCCGCCAGGTATTCCCGCCCGCATCGACTAGAACCTCACCGGAAGCGCCCGCCGGCAAGGAGAACTCGGCGGTGGCGACGCTGCGTTCCATCGTGACCGAGCCGGTCGCGGCGACGGCTCCGTTGAGCCGTAAGCGCCACGCCACTTGAGACGTACGGCCGGTTGGGTGATAGATGCTCACCCGGCCGGCCGTCGGCTGGCCGCAGACCTGCGTCAGGTCCACGTCGAGCACCTGCGGGCGTGGGTTGTGGTCGGGTGCGGCAACGGCTGGTGTCGCCGTCAGCGCCACCACGGAAATCGCGACTAGAAAGGGTTTCACAGCCATTTACGATACCGCTAAGTCTCGTAATGATGTTACGCGGTGTGACACACGTTGGTGACTGACAGGACCCCGCTTGGCGGATGGCTGATCGGGCCGATCGGCTGACAGGCTCACCACCTGTTCGGTTACGAACGAGACCTGCACATAGGGGAGCACTGCGGATCATGACGACTGCCCGACCGGTTCTGCGCACCGACTACCAGCGTTCGGTGGCCAACTACTGGAACCACGAGAAGGACCCGGTCAACATCAAGCTCGGCGAGGTCGACAACCTGTTCCACCACCACTACGGAATCGGTGACTACGACCCCGCCGTGCTCGAGGCACCGGCCGAGACGCGCGACGAAGCGATCATCAACGAGCTGCACCGGCTGGAGACCGCGCAGGCCGACGTCCTGCTCGACCACCTCGGGGACATCCGGCCGGAGCACCGGATCATGGACTCCGGCTGTGGCCGCGGTGGCACGAGCATCATGGCCAACGCCCGGTTCGGCTGCTTCGTCGACGGCATCAGCATCTCCGAGACGCAGGTCGAGTTCGCGAACAACGAGGCCCGCCGGCGCGGCGTGGACGGCAAGGTCCGCTACCACTTCAAGAACATGCTCGACACCGGGTTCGAGACCGGCTCGATGCAGGCGATCTGGAACAACGAGTCGACCATGTACGTCGACCTGCAGAACCTGTTCGCCGAGTACGCGCGGCTCATCCCGACGGGCGGCCGGTACGTCACCATCACCGGCTGCTACAACGACGTGACCGGTGGCCGGTCGCGGGCGGTCAGCCAGATCGACCAGCACTACATCTGCAACATCCACGCCCGCAGCGCGTACTTCAAGGCGTTGGCGGACAACGGGTTCGTGCCGATCAACGTGGTCGACCTGACCGCGGCGACGATCCCGTACTGGGAGCTGCGCGAGAAGTCGTCGGTCGCGACCGGCATCGAGGGCCCGTTCCTCACCGCGTACCGCGAGAACAGTTTCCACTACCTGCTGATCGCCGCGGACCGGATCTGATCGTGACGGAGTTCGCGAAGGCCGCCGTCCTGCCCGGCCCCTCGGGGCTGGGCACGTCGGCGGCCCGCCTCTTGGCGAAGGTCGAAACACCCGAGCCCGCTGCTCCCGATCCCGCTTACGTGGAGCGGAGCTGGGGCGACGGGTCGTTCAAGCCGATGTACGTGCCGATCGCGGAACGCGTGGACCCGGCGCTCGCCGAGGTGGTCGACGACCGCGTCGGCGCGTGGGCGCTGGAGTGCGGGTTCAAGCCGGACGAGGCGGAGCTGATGCGCAAGGCCGGGTTCGGCCGGCTCGCGATGCTCACCCACGTCGACACCAACGACCCCGAGCAGCTGCTGATCGCGGCGAAGCTCAACGCGGCGTGGTGGGCGGCCGACGACCTGTACGCCGACGACAGCGAACGTGGCGCCACGCCAACGGCTTTGCCGCCACGGCTGGCGCTGGTGATGGCGGCGATGGACCCGGTCGCACCCGCGGGCGAGTTCTCCCTGGAGCTGGACAACGCGTTGCGCGGCGATCCCGTGCTCATCGCGTTGCGAGCGGGCATCGACCACCTCGGCGCGCGCAGCACGCCGTCGGTCGTGCAGCGGGTGAACTACTCGACGTTCGCGATGTTCGTCTCGTGGGATGCCTACGCCGCCTGGCGCTACACCGGCGACTACCCGCCGGCGTGGGAGTACCTCGCGGCGCGGCAGCACGACAGCTTCTACACGTCGATGACGTTGATCGACGCCGTCGGCGGCTACGAGCTGACCGCGAACCTCTACTACGAGCCGCACGTCCGCAAGCTGATGATGCAGGCGGGCACCGCGTCGGTGATGGTCAACGACCTCTTCTCCGTGGCGAAGGACGCCGCGGACGAGACGCCGGTCTGCAACATGGTGCTGCAGATCGCGGCCGACCGGAACATCCCGGTCGAGGAGGCCACGGAGATCACCGTCGACCTGCACAACCAGCTGGTGCGCGACTTCGAGGAGGGGCACCGCAACCTGCTCGGCGTGCCGTCTCCGGAACTGCAGCGGTTCCTCAAGGGACTGCGGGCGTGGATGGGCGGCGGCTTCGAGTGGCACGCGACGAATCCGAGGTACCAGTAAGGCTGTAACTGTTCAGAACGGCGATCTCATCGGACATGGCGGCGTTGAGCCGGAGCAGCAGCTCCGGTATCTCGTCGTCGGTCCAGCGATGCCCGGCGATCACGTCCATCACGTCGAACATCTCGATCGACAGCGCGTCGCGGATGCCCTGGTAGTCGGTGCCGTCGAGGATCGAGCGGGCGAGCAGTTCGGCGTCGCGCAACGCGTCGGTGATGCCGTGCGCGCTCAGCGGGTCCTTGAAGTAGCCCGCGTCGCCGACGAGCGCCCAGCCCGGACCCCGGGCCCGGCGCAGATGCGCGCGCTGGCCGGTGAACGTGCGCAGCGAACGCGGCGGTGTCGCGTGTTCGAGGCGTTTCGCGAGGCCGGGGGAGGACAAGGCGACGATCCGCGTGAGGATGTCGAGCCCGCCGCGGCCGATGTGCCGGGGCGGTCCGCTGGCGTACACGCACGCCTGGCCGTCGTTCGTGGGGATCACGCCGGACGCGGCGCCGGGCCGGAAGTTCCACTCGTAGCCGTCGGTGCGCAGCCCGGTCCAGTAACCGTAGGTGACGGCCGCGACCGACCTGCCGACCCGGTCGAACGGCGCGTGCACCAGGTCCGCGATGGTCGAGCGGAACCCGTCCGCGCCGATGACGATCTTGGCTTTCGCCTGGAACGGCTGTCCGTCACGGGTACGTCCGGCGACGCCGGTGACGGTGTCGTCCTCACGGATCACGTTGGTGACAGTGGTTCCGTAGCGCACCTCGGCGCCCGCTTCGCGGGCCGCGTCGACCAGGATCGGGTCGAGCAGGGTGCGGCGCGGCGCGTACAGCGCGTCGACTCCGGGCGACGGCTTGATCGTGATCGGGACTTCGGCGCCCGCGTAACGGAATGTCGTGCGCCGGACCGGGGGAGTGCCCGCGGCGACGATCCGGTCGAGCAGGCCCCAGCGGGCCAGCTGCAGCACGCCGCCGCGCATCAACGCGTGCGTGGACAACGTGTCCGTGCCGTAGGAGCCGCGATCGACGACCAGCACGTCGAGTCCGGCGCGGGCGAGCAGCAACGCGGTGGCGGCGCCGGCCGGTCTGGCGCCGACGATGATGGCGTCACGCACAGAATCTCCCGAAGGTGACGGCGGGGCTGACCGCCGAGTCGAGCAGCGCGTCGTCGGGCAGCGCGCCCAACGCGTCGTTGACCATGGCGAAGGCGGCCCGCAGCGACACGAACACGGTGAGCGCGAAGATCTGTGCGTCGTCGTACCCGGCGTCGCGGAGCTCCTGGGTGTCGTTCTTCGTGGTGCCGTTGGGATTCTTCGTGATCTTGCGGGCCCAACCGGCGAGCACGCGTTCCCGGTCGTCGAGTCCGCTGTCGTCACCGCGCACGACGGCTTGGGCCGTGTCGTCGCCGGCGACGCTCGCGAGCCGCTTGCCCCACGCGAGCGAACAGTAGGCGTCCCCCAGGGTCGAGGCGCACGCGACGATGAGGACGCCGCGGTCCCGGAAGCTCAGTCCGGCTTCGGTGGCGGCCTCGTCGAGCAGCCTGATCAGTCCACTGTGGAAGGACGGGTGATGTGCCCACAGGTGCGACAGGTTCATCACGTACCCGTCGCGGGCCACGTCGTTGTCGTACATCCGCCGGGCGTCGGCGGTCGGGGAAGGAGCGTCGAGGAAGGTCATGCACCGACGTTAGGTTTCGCGCTGGGCACGCCGCGTCGGTGCGTACACGCATTTCTAGCCGGAGGGTTGGCGGTGTGCGCGTAGTAGCTGGGCGACCGCCGCCGCGCGGGCGGCCTTGCCCTGGATCCCGAGTTTGGCATAGGTGTTGGTCAGGTGGCGTTCGACCGTCCGCACGCTCAGGCTGAGCTGCTCGGCGATCGCCGCGTTGTCCTGTCCCTCGGCCGCGAGCCGCAGCACGTCGAGCTCGCGCGGCGAGAGGTTGATCTTGGTGGGTTTGCCCTCGGGGCGCAGGAACGCGGTGACCTCGTCGAGGAACACCGGCCACGCGGGTTCGTCGCCGAGCACGATGTGGTTCGAGCTCTCCAGCACGACGAACCGGGCGCCGGCGATCGTGGACGCCAGGAACCGGCTCTCCTCGAAGCTGGTCATCCGGTCGCCCCGCGACTGCAGCACCAGCGTCGGCACGCCGATCTCGGGCAGCAGCTCGACGACGTTGGCCCGCTTGCGCTGCCTGCGGGCGCGCAACGCGTTGTCCGCACTCGTCGAGACGCGCTGCAGCTCGTCCAGCCAGCGCATCTGCTCCTCGGCGCCGCCGGGGATCATCATCGACGTGAAGACGCGCCGGAACGTCGAGTCCGGCCGCGCCCAGCCGACCTTGATGAGCTGCTCGAACGTCGCGTCGAGCTCCAGCTGGTCCGGCGTGGGGTCGCGGAACGCCGCCGCGTAGCTGCCGTAGAAGACGAGCCGTTCGACCTTCTCGGGATGCCGGACCGTGTAGGCGATCGACACCGGCCCGCCCTGCGACATGGCCATCAGCGCGAACCGGTCGACCCCGGCGTCGTCGACGACCGCCTCGATGTCGGCGATCCGGGCTTCGAGACCGAAGTCGTCGACGTCCCAATCGGACAGACCGTGCCCGCGTTCGTCGTAGCGGATGACCGTCGCGATCTCGCCGAGTTCAGCGAGGAAGTGCCGCCACACCGGGCTCTGCCAGTCGTGCTGCAGGTGGCTGAGCCAGCAGGTCGCGATGACCAGAGGTGGGCCGGATCCGTGCCGCGCGTAGGCGATGCGCGTGCCATCGGCCGACCGGCAGAATTTCAGCTCCTGCGGTGGCGACGCCGTGCTGCGGTCCGACGACACCTCCCGATTCAGCCACCGAACCCGTGCAACCGCAACCCCGCGTCGTGCAGTGTTGCGTGATCGAGCACGTTGCGCGTGTCGATGACCACGTCACCAGCCATGAGCTGCGCCATCAGCTCCCAGTCGAGGTGGCGGAACTCCTCCCACTCGGTCAGCACGGCGATGGCGTGCGCCCCCTTGGCCACGTGGTGGGCGTCGTTGACGGTGAGCACGTTCGGCAGCCGCGAGACGGTCGGGTCGTAGGCGGTGACCTCCGCGCCGAGCGAGATGAGCGTCCGCGTGACGGCGAGCGCCGGGGACTCGCGGAGGTTGTCGGTGTTGGCCTTGAACGTCAGGCCGAGTACCCCGATCCGCACAGGACCCGTACCGGCGGCCAGGTAGATCCGGTGCGCGAGCACGGTCTGGTGCGAGCGGTTGAACTCGACGGCCGAGCGCAGCACCTCGAAGTCCAGCCCCACGGCGTCCGCGGTGCGCAGCAGGGCGGCGGTGTCGTCCGGCAGTGACGAGCCGCCCCAGCCGGGACCGGGGCACAGGTGCGACGGCCCGATCCCGTGGTCGTACCCCATGATCGCGGCCACGCCGGACGCGCTGGCGTCGACCAGTTCGCAGAGCCGCGCGATGGAGTTGATGTAGGACAGCTTGACCGCGAGGAAACAGGTCGCCGCGTACTTGGCGACCTCGGCCGTGCGCTGGTCTGTGATGACGACGGGCACGTCCGGATCGCCGTACAGGCCCGCGACGAACTCACCCGCCTCCAGGTCCGAGCAGCCGACGACGATCCGGTCGGGCTGCAGGAAGTCGCGCACCGCCGTGCCCTCCCGCACGAAGCCGGGGTTGGTGACGACCGGGACGTCGTGGCGGCCCAGCAGCATCACGACCTGGTCGGCCGTGCCGATCGGCACCGTCGAGCGCAGCACCAGCACACAGCCCGCCGGCAGCACGGCCCGGATCTCGGGCACGACGGCCAGGACGTCCGGCAGGCACAGGAACACCGCGTCCGCGTCCGCGACCGCCTCGCGGATTCGTTTGGTGAACGACAGACGTCCGGCCGACACGCAGTCCGAGACCAGCGCGCCGAGCCCCGGTTCCAGCAGACCGGCGACGGCGACGTCCGGTTCGTCGTGGTCCGCGCAGATCACCCAGTGGCCTCTGCTCGCCAGCCCGGCGGCCGTTACGAGGCCGGCGTGTCCGCTGCCGAGGACGGTGATTCGGGTGTCACGCATGGGATCGGATTGTCCCGCAGCGGGGCCGTGACATGACCTGCCGGGCCCAAATGAAACGTGTCCTGAGTACTTTCGAAAAAGTGCTCAATCGGTGAGCACTTTGCTGTCGGATGATGCGGGGGACCACTGACGAGAGGACCAGTCCGATGTTGCGAGGCTTCGCCACCGTCAACTACTTCGCCGACGATGTCCCGGCCGCCGTGGCCTGGTACACCGAGGTGCTGGGCGCCGAGCCGTACTTCAAGCACGAGATCAACGGGCAGCCCGCCTACGTCGAGTTCCGTGTCGGCGACTACACCCACGAGCTCGGCATCGCCGACCGCCGGTACGTGCCCGCGGGGGAGCGGGAGAGCGGGCAGATCGTCTACTGGCACGTGGACGACGTTTACGCCTCGTTCGAACGGCTGCTCACGCTGGGCGCCAAGGCGCACATGATGCCGATCAAGCGCGGCGACGGGTTCGTGCCCGCGTCGGTGATCGACCCGTTCGGCAACATCCTCGGGATCATGTACAACCAGCACTACCTCGACGTGCTGGGTGAGAAGCGATGAGCACGTTTCTCGCGCACAGCACCGACGAGTGGCGCGCGTGGCTCGCGGCGAACGGGGAGACCTCACGTGAGGTGTGGCTGATCATCCACCACAAGGACAGCCCGACGTACACCCCGCGCTACCACGAGGCGATCGAGCACGCTCTGTGTTTCGGCTGGATCGACAGCTTGCATCGCAAGAACGACGAACACAGCTCCCGCCTCCGGTTCACGCCGCGGTCGCCGCGCAGCACGTGGAGTGCACGCAACCGGGAGCGCGCCG
This sequence comes from Lentzea sp. NBRC 105346, assembly GCF_030269605.1. Classification (GTDB taxonomy): domain Bacteria; phylum Actinomycetota; class Actinomycetes; order Mycobacteriales; family Pseudonocardiaceae; genus Lentzea. The sequence continues at coordinate 1,022,054 of NZ_BSTQ01000001.1, read as the reverse complement.
AGCGGATGATGGCGCTCGGGCTGATGACGGAACGGGGCCAGGCGATGATCGACCTGGCGCGCGCCACCGGCAAGTGGCTCAGCGGGAACCGAAGCACACCAGCGGAATGAGCGGCGCGGACAGTGACGCCTCGGCCAGTGCGGCCGCCGGCGTCGCGCCGCCCAGCAGCAGTGAGTGGTAGGCGGTCATCACCGGCACGACCGTGTCGTCCGGCACGCGGGCCACCCCGGCCACGACCGTGCGGGTGCCGCTGTACAGGAACGCCGCCGCGAAGCCGAGCATCTCGTCGCCCGCCCGCATCTCCGATCGGCCCGTGTCGCACGAGGACAGCACGACGTGTTCCGGCGCGGACGCCAGCGTGCTGATGTCGTGGGCCATCAGCGGACCGTCCGCCAGATCGAGGCGGGAGAACAGGATGTTGCCCGGCTCGTGGTGCCCGTGCGCGGCGAAGTGTGCGACCCGCTTGCCGCACAACGCCTTCAGCGTCGAGTCCACAGTGGCCTCTTCGTCGACCAGGACGGTGCTGCCGGGCAGCAGCCCCGCGATCGACGCCACCTCGGCGGGCGCGAACTCGAGATCCGGGCCGGCGACCAGCAGCGCGCCCGAAGCCGGAGGACCGAATCTTCCGTGCAGCCACACGGAAGCGGATGGCGTCACGCTCACCGGACGGCCCGGCATGAGCAGTCCCCACGGCACGCCGGACAACGCGCCGGTCGGCACCACGACCAGGTCGCGGTCGCCGAGCAGGGAGATCATCGGTGCGATGAGGAACCTGCGGAGCAGCGCGAGCTGGTGGTGCACCGACCGTCCGATCACCTCGAGCAGCGCGGACGGGTGGTGGTGGCCGCACAGCGCGTCCAGGTCGGTGCGCAGCCGCGTGATCGCCTCGGTCACCTCCGCCGGCGGGCCGAACCGCACCAGCGTGCTCGCGCCGTCGACGATCACGACGCCGAGCAGGTCCGTCTCCGCGGCCAGGAAGCTCACCATCACCGACGACCCGAGCGCGTCGGCGACGTCGTGGAACCCGGCGAGCCGGGTGCGCTGACCGTTCCCGTTCGTGGTCCAGCCGCGGGCGCGGATCACGTGTTCGAGCTCGGCGCAGCGGCGCCGGGCCTCGGCCGAAGGACGTCCGGCCAGCTCCGCGGTGCGCACCACGACGGCCAGCTGCCGCAGCTCGGCGACCGCGTCGGACGTCTCGCGGTCGGCGGGCGGGCGCACCGGCGGCAGCAGGAACGCCTGGGCGCGGGAGCGTTCCGACCACGCGAAGATCACCGGCGGGGTGCTGTGCCGCACCGCGGTCGCGAGGCCGATCGCGGCCAGTTCGACGCCCAGCGCGGCGGACCCGGTCCGCAAATCGAGGCTGCCCAGGCGGCTGCGGTGGTCGTCCAGCACGGCGAGCCCCGCCCGCGCGCTGCGGAACACCCGGCCCGTGTCGCCGGTCGCGGCGTGCAACTCGGCCGCCGTCACCCGGCGCATCAGCACGGTCTCCAACGCCGGGTATGCGCTGCGGCCGTTGATGAATCTCCGTGCGTCGTCGAGCCGGCCGCGCCGGATGCACGCGCGCGCGGCGAGCAGCGACCCGATCTCGGCGTCGTTGGTCAGGCCCAGACCCCGCAGCCGCGGCACCAGCGCGGCGGCCTCGGCCGCGATCGCCGCCAGCCGCCGCCCGGACCGGAAGTCCGCGCGCAGCCGGGTGAGCACCGCGACCGCGGCCCACCCGCGATCACCGCGGCTGAGGAAACACCGCTCGGCTCGGCGCGCCCACGTCCGGGCGGCGGGAAAGTCGCCCTGCACCACGGCGGCCTGGGCGCGGGTGAGCGCGGCCTCGGCGCGTTCGTAGGTCGGCCGCGCGTGCCCGAGCAGCCGGATCGCCTCGTCCAGCTCGGCCGCGGCCTCGTCGGCGAGCCCGGCCTGCATGAGCGCCCGCGCCTTGTCGACGGCCAGCACCGGCAGCAGCTTGTGCGCGTGCGCCACGAACCCCGGTTTGGCCAGGTCGAACGACCGCAGCGCGGCGGGCACGTCACCCATCAGCAGCTCGCTGTACCCGCGGTTGAGCCGCGCCTTCGCCAGTACCAGCGGCAGGCCGGCGGCCCCCGCGATCGCCTCGCACCGGTCCAGATCGGCGACGGCGAACCGGGCGCGGCCGGCGAGGTCGTGCAGCATCGCCCGGTTCAGCAACGCCGTGGCCAGGCCGTACGGGTCGTCCTGGAACTGCGGGATGCCCTCGTTGAGGTAACCGAGCGCGTCGTCCATGCGGCCGGTGAGCATGCAGAGCAGACCCCGTTGCGAGAGCAGCAAACCTCGGTCGCGCGGCGCGACGATCTTCTCGGCGTCGTCGAGCAACCCGAACCCGGTGTCGCTGCGACCCAGGTGCACCTCGGCGGCCGCCATGCTGATCAGGACCCGCGCGGCGATCTCGTGGTGCCGCGGCTCGGCGTCGGGCCAGTTCAGCAGGCCGAGCGCGACCCGGAACAGCCGGATGCCCTCGGCGGACCGGCTGCCCTCGATGGCCGCACGTCCCCGCGCGTGCAGCTCTCGTGCTCTAGCCTCCGGGGTTGCCGTTATGGCCACCATCACGGACCTGAGGTCCGCAATGGTGGCCATGACGGACCTGAGGTCCGTGAAGGTGGCCATAACGACACACCCGTTATGGCCACCATGAGGGACCTGAGGTCCGTAAAAGTGGCCATGACGGCACACACCTCAGTCGGAGCCATTGGCGTGCACCTGGTCCGTCAGCAGCTTGACCGCGGCCTCCGCCCGCGCCCGCATCAGGTCGGCGCCGACCTCCGTGATCGCCACGGTGTTCTGGTCGCGCAGGCAGTTCGCCAGCGCCGCGGCCACCTCCGGTGCGGCGTACGACGTCCCGGACCCGACCGCCCATCCGCCGCGGAACCGGTCGGGGTCGGCGACCTGGCGCAGGCCGTTCTCGGTGGTGCGGAACGCCCCGCGGTTGCCGCGCAGCCGCGTCGGGAACGTGCTCACCACGTTCGCGCCGGACGCCTCGATCGTGACGTTGGGTCCGGCGTTGCTGAACCACGCCTGCGTGCCGTCCGGGTTCAGCGCGCCCACCCCGAATACTCGCTCGCCCGGCCACGGCGTGTTCGGGTCCTCGGTGGCGAGCGCGGCCGGGTAGAACGGGCGGGTGCTGGAGTCGTTGCCCGCGGCGGCGACGACCAGGACACCCAGCCCGGTCAGCGTGCTGATCGCGGTGCGCAGGTGACTGGCCTGCGACGAGTCCTTCTCCACGAACCCGCCGAGCGACAGCGACACGATGTCGACGAGATCCTTCGGATGACCCTCGTGCGCCCTCTTGACCCGCGCGATGAGCAACCACAACGCCAGTAGCAGGTCCGCCTCGTAACAGATGTTGTCCGGGTGCAGCACACGCATGACGAGGATGTCGGCGTCCGGCGCGTTCTGGTGGATGCGCCCGGCGATGAACGTGAAGTGCCCGGTCGCGCGGCTGAGGTTCTCCGAGAGCGTGTCCTCGTACGCGTCGCGCTCCCAGCAGTCCATGAGCACTCTCGTCGGCGTCAGTTTGCCGAGCCGTTCCTGCTGCTCCTTGATCGCGACCTCGGAGGCCAGGTAGGGGAGGAGGAACCCGTTGGGCGGCAAGGGATCCCCGACCTTGCTCACGCCGAACCAAGGGTGCACGTTCACGCCGGTGTCGGGCACCGCGACGACCACGCGGCGCGCACAGGGCTGGCGGACCGGCCGCGGCCCGGTGAACGCGACCGGGATGAGCCGGTAGGCCGACCCGCCCGATCCGCCGTCCTCGTCGCGTACGTCGCCCGGCCCCCACGTCGGCACGCCGTTGAAGTTCGCACCGACCAGCAGGTGCTCCACCGAGGTCGCGAGCACCTCCTCGCGACGGGTTTCCTCGGCACCGGCGTCGTCGGCCAGCTCGACCCCTCCGTCGCGACGCGCCCAGAGGCGGATGGCCTGCACCGCTTCCCATGCGTCGACGACCGCGCGCGCCCCCGCACGGACGTTCAGCGCCACCGGGACCGGGAACCGGCGCAGCAGCTCCTGGTCGAGCCCGGCCAGCTCCTCAGGGAGCGTGACCGGCGGGAACTCGTTGTCGCTGTCCCGCAGGGTGAGGCCCATCGGGCCGAGCACCTCGTCTTCGATCCGGCCGCGCACCGCCGTGTCGGTGAGCACGGCCCTGGGGAAGAGCAGCACGGCGTTGCGGTACACGGTGGAGCGCAGCGTGTTCGTGGCGTCCGTGCGCGTCGCGGTCGCCGGATCGAGCATCTGCGCGCCGTGTTTCTCCAGCAGCCACGGTGGCCAGGCGGCAAGGTTCGGGTAGGCCGCCTGACCGGTGTGCTCGTGGTCGGGAAATCGAATCGTCATGTGATGCGTCCCTCCTCGTCACCCCATAGGTCGCTCTACGGGCGAGGGGTGTTCCTAGGGAGCACCGAAACGGAGTAGTCAGCCTGCGCGGAGAGTGAGCAACGAGATCTCGCTCGGCGCGAAGACGCGCATCGGCGGGCCCCAGAAGCCGGCGCCCCGGCTGGTGTAGAGCCGCGTGCGGTCGCCGTGCGCGCTCAATCCGGCCAGCACGGGCTGCTGCAGCTTCACCAGCAGGTGGAACGGCCAGATCTGCCCGCCGTGCGTGTGCCCGGACAGCTGCAGGTCGACGCCTGCCGTCACGGCCTTGCTGATCTCGGACGGCTGGTGCGCCAGCAGCACCACGGGGTCGCCCCCGCGCGTGCCGAGCAGCGCGGCGTCGAGGTCGGCGCCGTGGCCCGCCTCGCCCGAGTGGCTCGCCGTCACGTCGTCGACGCCGGCGAAGACGAGCCGGGCGCCGTCGCGTTCGAGCACGCGGTGCTCGTTGCGCAGCAGGGTCCAGCCGAACGACCCCATCAGCTCGAGCCAGCCCTGCGCGTTGGAGTAGTACTCGTGGTTCCCGGTCACGTAGAACCGGTGCGGCGCCAGGACATCCGCCAGCGGCGCGGCCTGCGTGCGGCGCTGCTCGGCGGTGCCGTCGGCGATGTCACCAACGTGCACGGCGACGTCGGCCCGCAACGAGTTCACCGCGTCGACCATCCGCCTGGACCAGCCGCTGCGGTCGATCGCGCCGTAGTGCGTGTCGGTGATGACCGCGATCTTCAGCCCGTCGAACGCCGGGTCGAGCCGGGGGAGCGGGACGTCCACCCGCTTGATCCGCGGCACGCGCATCGCCTCGTACACACCGTATGCCGTCACCACCACGATGATCGCGGCCAGCACCACGGTCACGATCCGGGACCGCAGTGGATCGTCCACTCCGGACACGAGCAGCCCGAGCCGCAGGACGTGCGTGAGCAACGTCCATGCGAACGCGATCCAGATGAAACCCAGCAGGAAGTGCGAGACGCGGGCGGCGCGGTCGGAACCGCGCCGCACGATCAGCGCCATCATCGTCAGTCCCGCCGCCGCGAACAGCAGACCGGTCAGCGGGCGGACCGGCGCCGGCCACTGCGCCGACTCCGGGAACAGCCCCGCCCACGGCACCCAGAACAGCAGGGTCGTGATGCTCACCAGCACCAGCGTGAACACCACGCGTCTAACGGAAACGCGTGGCCGGGCGGCGGTCGTCGTCATGTCTGACGGAACGACGGGCGTTCTGCCGATGTTCCCTCAGCTGAGAGCGCTTCTGCGCGAGCCTCAGCGACGGCGAGCAGGTAGCGGATCTCGGCGGCCAGGTCGTCGCCGGTCAGCTCGGTGAACGTGAGCGGGTTGGGCACGGGCTCGGCGCCGGCGCGTTTGGCCTGCCGGGCGATCTCCAGCCAGGTCGCGGTCACGGCCGCGGACCCACCGGTGACCTGCGACCGCGCCCGCTCGATGGTCTCCGGCGTGACGTAGTCGCGCAGGATCAGCATGGCGTCGCGGATCTCTATGACCCGGCGGTACAGCCGCAGGTAGGTCGAGCGTGGTGTGCCGATCAGGTCGCGCACGCGGGGGCCCGGTTCGGTGAGCGCGACATGCGGCACGTCCGCGACGAGGTCGCGCCACAACGGCCACAGCCGCCACAGCGAGATCATGTCGCGCACCATCCGAGCGGTGTCGAGCACCAGCGGCAGCGCGGCGCCCGCGGCCATCAGCACGGCCGTGGTGCCGATCATCAGGCTGCTGTACTTGCCGATCCAGCGCGCGTCGAACAGCAGGACGTACAGCATCGTCAGCCAGAAGAAAGTGGACACCGCGAACGCCGCGGCGAACAGGCCCAGGCCGATCCGCAGCGAGCGGTCCTCGCTCGCCCGGTACGAGTAGCGCGCGCACAGGATGACGCAGGGGATCTTGGCCACGAGGTGCGACGCGATCAGCAGCCACCAGAACGTGCTGTACCAGGCGGCGTGGTTCGTGGTGACGCAACCCTCGTCGTTCGGGAAGATCGTCACGTTCAGCACGATCAGCGCGGCGATCACGCCCGCGGTCACCCCGTACACCAGGCGGGCCCGCCGTTTGCCCAGCGCGCCGAGCACGAAGTCCAGCACCAGCGCGGAGCTGAAGACGCCCCACACGTTGGTGAACAGGCCACAGCCCTGCACCACGATGCCGGGCAACGCGTTGAGCGCGCTCAGTACCGGTGCCAGGTAGACGGTGATCGAGCCGGCCATGCCCGCGACGGCGAGCAGGAGCATGCGTTGTTGGGGGGATCGGCGTGCGGCGGGGATGCGCAGGGCGATGACCACCCACATCGCGAGCACGCCGTAGAGCTGGACGCGGGTGCCTAACTCGTAGACGGAAATGATCTCCTCCGGATTCCCAGCGCGGCTTCGAGCTCGCCGCGCACGCCGTCCGAGGCCGCCTCGTTGGCGACGCCCGCGGCCGTGCGGATCAGGCTGGCGACGAGCTCGGCTTCCTGCTCCTGCTCGCTCGTGTAGTTGGTGCGAGCGAGCAGCCGTTCCACCAGTTCGGGGCTCAGGTCGGGAAGGAACCGGGCGAGCGGGACGTCCTCACCGGACTCGTGGTCGCACAGGATGTGGCCGATCTCGTGCAGCAGGATGTGTTCCCGGTGCAGCGGGGTCGTCTTCTCCTCGACATAGATCTCGTCGTGCGACTCGGTGGCGATCCACAACCCGCAGGCGTTGACGACCATGCCGGGCGGCAGGGCGAACAGGTGGATCGGCCGGTTCCGGAGTGCGGCGATCGAGTCCACGAGTGCGTCCACGCTGAACGGTTCGGGCAGCGCGAGCCCGTCCACCAGCGCCTGGCACCGCTTGCGGACCTGTCGAGAGATCATCGCCTCGCCACGCTTTCCCACCGGACATCTGCGGAACGAGCAGCTGTGGGTCATGCTAGCCGCCTGATCTTGGAGAGTCTCCGGAGTCCGGCTCGACGTCGGGCAGCCGCTCGATCCTGCGGGCCTGCGAGAGCATGGTGAGGATCGAGTCCAGTGTGGTGTCGGACAGCCCTTCGGCACGCAACGCGATCGACCGGACCTTCTGGTTGCGCAAGGCGACCGCCAGCTCCAGCTGCGTGTTCACGCGGGCGGCGACCGCGTCGTCGAGGAAGTACTCGCTGGGCACGCCGAAGAACTCCGCGAGTGTCGCGAGCGTGCTCTGTGTGAGGTTGCGTTTCTTGCCGGTCGCGAGCTCCCACAGGTACGTGTTGGAGACCGACGAACCGGTCTTCTCCCGGATCTCCTGGGCCAGCTTCGCGTAACCGGGCCGCGTGCGCTTGTCCGGATACAGCGTCTCGATCAAGTGGTTGATCTTGCGCGCGAGCTGGCCTTCCTCGACCGCGTCCATGCTGACGTCCCCCCGCCATCCATCCGCCATGGCGGATTTATCGTACAAAAAAATTGTCTGGCTGTCCGCCAGGGTTGACAAGTTGTGGAGCGCGCGGCGTAGGCTGAGCGTATCCGCTTCAGCGGATGAACAAGGTGTCGAGGAGTCAGGGGGTGTCCTCGACACCTTGTTCAGTTTCCGGCTTGTTTCTTCCGGCCCAAGCCCGCGAACTGCGACATCCGCTTGGGATCGCCGATGTCGTCTCCTTCGTCGGGCCGCCACTCGGTCAGGTACACGACGCCGGGGTCGACGAGCTCGACGTCGTCGAACAACGCGGTGATCTCCGCGCGGGTGCGCATCGAGAAGTCCGTCACGCGGTTGCGGAACCGTTCGGTCGCCGCCTCCGCACGTTCGGGCGCCGACCCGTCGAGGCTGGCGTGCGAGATGGCCAGGTAGCTGCCCTCGGGCACCGCGTCGAGGTACCGCCGGATGACCCCCTTCGGGTCGTCGCTGTCCGGGATGAAGTGCAGCACCGCGACCATCAGCACGGCGATCGGCCGGCTGAAGTCCAGCAGGTCCTTCACGTCGGCCAGGATCCGGTCCGGGTCGCGCAGGTCGCCGAGCACCGCGTTGGCGTTGAACGCCCCCTGCAGGATCGCGTTGCTGTGCGCGACGGCGATCGGGTCGATGTCGACGTAGACAATGCGGCAGTCCGGGTCGATCTGCCACGCGATCTCGTGCACGTTGCCGACCGTGGGGATGCCGGACCCGAGGTCCAGGAACTGTGTGACGCCCTGCCCGACCAGGTACCGCACGGCCCGGCGCAGGAACGACCGGTTGGCGCGCAGAATGTCCGGCAGCTCCGGCATCGCCGCCGTGATCTGGGCGGCGGCGTCCCGGTCCACCTGGAAGTTGTGCGACCCGCCCAGGTGCACGTCGTACACCCTGGCCGCACTGGGCCGGTCGACGTCGATCTCAGGTCCGGCCCACGCCGGTCGTTCTCCCCGTTCGGTCACACGCATAGGTGTACACACAGGCGCCTGGGGTAGCACACCCCCATGTCCCGTACGACGCTGGTGATCGCGACGCGCGATCGACGTGACGACCTCACCCAGACCCTGGCGCAGCTCCGGGCGAACACCCCGGACGTGCCGATTGTCGTGGTGGACAACGGTTCCAGCGACGACACCGCCGAGGTGGCCCGTTCGTCGGCCACTGTGATCGAGCTGGGCCGCAACCTCGGCTCCTCGGCGCGCAACGCCGGGGTCGAGGCGGCGGGCACGCCTTATGTCGCGTTCAGCGACGACGACTCGTGGTGGGCACCCGGCGCTCTGCGCCAAGCCGAAGCCCTGTTCGACGCGCACCCACGTCTGGGCCTGATCGCCGGCCGCACGCTGGTGGGCCCGTCGAACACCCCGGACCCGATGAACACCAGTCTGGCGACCAGCCCACTCGGCCGCGCACCCGGCCTGCCCGGCCCGTCGGTGTTCGGTTTCCTGTGCTGCGCGGCGATCGTGCGGCGGTCGGCGTTCCTGCAGGTCGGCGGGATCAGCCCGGTGCTGTTCTTCATCGGCGAGGAGAAGCTGCTGGCGTGGGACCTCGCGGCCGCCGGGTGGGCCAGCTGCTACGTGGATTCGGTGGTCGCGCACCACCACCCGTCGCCGCGCCGCGATGGCACGCGGACGCGGCGGATGCTGGAGCTGCGCAACGACCTGTTGTCGACCTGGCTGCGGCGGCCCGCTCGGTGTGGTGTGGCCGGGTTCGGGGCACTGGCGGCGCTCGCGGTGCGGGACCGGGCGGCGGGGTGGGCGCTGGCCGGAGCCTTGCGGCGGCTGCCGATGGCGCTGCGGTCACGCCGGCCGCTGCCACCGGCCGTGCAGGCGCAGGTCGACCTGATGGAGCGCTCGTGAGGCCCTGGCCGGTGGAGCTCGCGCGACGCCATCCTCACGCGCCCCCGCCCTTACCCCCGCAAACAGTATTTCGCGATCTTGTCAGGGGTGCGTGGTTGGCTATCCGCAAGGGTTGCTCCGAACGGGAGTACCCCCGCACCCGCCTGCGGTCAGGCGTCCTCGTCGGGCTCCCGGATCGTGCTGGCGCTGGACCCGCCCGCCTCGTCCGCGGCCTGACCACGCTGAACGGCCTCCAGCTGCGCCTCGCCGTCGAGTCCATCGATCTCCGCCGTCCCATCGGGCTGCTCCTCGGCCAGCCGCGAGTCCAGCGGCCGCGGGTGCGACTGCTCATACGGCGTGGTGCCGTACTTGTCGGCCTCCGACCAGTGCTCGGGCGGGTCCATGCCGGCCTCGAGCGGGTCGAGCCGGATGCGGTCCTCGTCCAGATCTTCTGCGGCGTTCTGATCACGTGACGTCATGCGCCACGGGTACCCCGATCAAGAACACACAATCAGGACGACGCCCAGATCAGGTGACGCACGCGCGGAGCCTCCATGGCGAGCGACCGGGCGGCGCGCTGAACCTCCAGGTCGTTGACGGTCCCGCGCTCGACGTGTTGCCGCAGGTGCTCCTGCCAGGTCGCGACGGTGAACGTCTCCAGGTGCAGCTCCGGGTCGTCGGTGTCGCGGAACAGCCCCCACATGGTGGCGCCGGTGCGCTTGCGCGACCGTTCGACCTTGCTCATCGCCGCGACGAACGAAGGATGGTCGGCAACCGCGACCCGCCACTCGACGGTCACCAGCACCGGACCGGCGGCGACGTCGTCGAGCTCGGGCGGCTCATCCCACATCGTCACGGGGGTGAAGTCGAGCTTGCGCGAGGTCAGCGGCACCGTGCGCGCCGCGATGAGCACGCTGACGACGAGACCGGCCGCGGGGGCGATCATGGCCGCGCGCAACGAGAAGGAGTCCGCGACCGCACCCCACACGGCCGCACCGAGCGCCTGACCGCCCATGAGCATCAGCTGGTAGAACGCCAGGGCCCGTGCGCGCGTCCACGCGGGCACGAGGATCTGCGCGGTGGCGTTGAGGGTCGACAGAACCGCGATCCAGCACGCGCCGGTGAGGAGCATGCAGACGATCACCGCGGGCACGTTCGTCGTCAACGTCGACAACGCCATGGCGAGAGCGAACACGCACGAAGCGATCGTGACCAGCACGTTCTTGCCGAACCTGGTCAGCAGCCGCGGCACGAGAAAGGCCCCGCCGATCGCGCCCGCGCCGACGCTGCCGAGCAGCACGCCGTAACCGCTCGCGCCGAACCCGAGCGGCCCGCGCGCGAGAGCGGGCAGCAGCGCCCACAGTGCGCCGGCGAAGACGGTGAACGCCACGCACCGCCACAGCACCCGCCGGAACAACGGCGAGCTGCGCACGTACCGCGCGCCGGTCCGCACCGCGGTGACCAGGTGTTCGGCGCCGAGCGGGCGGTGGTCCGAGGGCCGGCGCCACCGCCACAGCACGAGCAGCACCCCGAGGAACGACACCGTGTTGAACGCGAAGGCCGCCTCCGGCCCGGCCGCGGCGATCAGCGCGCCGCCGAGCGCCGGCCCGAGCGCGCGGCCGACGTTCATGTTGGCGCCGTTCAGCAACGCCGCCTGCGGGATCTCCTCGCGCGGCACCAGTTCCGGCTGGATCGCCTGGAACGAAGGCATCGACAACGCCTGCCCGACACCCACCACCGCGATGAGCGCGAGCAGCCAGGCCGGTGTGCTCGCCAGCAACATCAACGCCGCCGACCCGGCCAGCATGAGCGCCTGGCCGGCCATCAGCACGCGCCGCCGGTCGAGGATGTCGCCGAGCGCCCCGGACGGCACGACCAGCAGGAACACCGGCAGCGTCGTCGCGGTCTGCACGAGCGCGACCTCGAACGCGGTGCCGCCGAGGTCGCCCATCAGCCACTGGGCGCCGACGGTCTGCGCCCAGGTGCCGATGTTGGAGGCGAACTGCGCGATCCACAAAGCACGGAACGCGGGCCGGTACAGCGGGGCCAGGGCGGACGTCATGCCCCGATCCTGCCGTCGCGCCCGCGGCCGCGCAGCGGGGTCAGTCCACGTGGATGGTGCCGATCAGCTCCTCGCGGCACCCCGTGACCTCGTCGAACACGGTGACGCGGCCGGAGCGGGTGAAGCGGTGGGTGTAGCTCTGGCCCGGTTCGCGCGGACCGCTGTTCGGCTGCCCCGTGGCCTTGCACGGCCGGGCCGGGTCGAGGCCCTTCCGCACGTTCTGCACGCCGGGACCCTTGAACACCCACTTCACCCGGTCGCCGACCTTGATCTGCAGCTCGAGCGGCTGATAGCCCTGCGGTGTCACGGTCACGACGTGCACCGCGCCCGCCTCGGCGGGCGTCACGAAGGCGGCCAGAAAAGCAACGGTGAGAAGAAGAATGCGCACGCAACAGCTCCTCGTCGTCGAGAGGGGAGCGGCAGCGCGATCATCATCGCAGGCCGGCGCAACCGGTTGCAATTGGCCTAGACCATTGACACGGACGAATCGCCCATTCAGGCTGGACAATGGGTCGCCGCCCCCTGCTCGTGCTCGTGGAGGAGGAACGCGTTGTGAGAGCACGTGTATTGGCGCTCGCCTGCGCCCTGGTTGCCGCGACCGCCGTCAGCGGCCAGTCACAGGCGGCGGAACCGCTGCAGAGCCTCGTACCGGTTCCCGTTTCGGTGCAGGCGAAGTCCGGCGTGACGCACACGCTCACCAGCACCTCGAAGATCTACACCGCGGCCGGCGCGGAGGGCGTCGGCACGTTCCTGGCTGAACTCCTGCGGCGGTCGACCGGCTACACCTTCCCGGTGTCGACGACGACGGGCACACCTGCGGACGGGATCTCGCTACTGCTGTCCGGCGCACCGTCTTCGGTGGGACAGCAGGGTTACCAGTTGGACGTCAACGCGGGCAACGTGGTGCTGCGCGCGAACACCGCCGCCGGCCTGTTCGGCGGCGTGCAGACGCTGCGGCAACTGTTGCCCGCCAAGGTGGAGAGCACTTCGGTGCAGGCCGGGCCGTGGACCGTCCCCGGCGCCACGATCGTCGACTACCCGCGTTTCACCCACCGCGGCGCGATGCTGGACGTGGCAAGGCATTTCCACTCGGTCGCGGCGGTCAAGAAGTACATCGACCAGATGGCGCTGTACAAGATCAACTACTTCCACTGGCACCTGAGCGACGACCAGGGCTGGCGCATCGCGATCGACAGCTGGCCGCGCCTGGCCACGTACGGCGGCAGCACGCAGGTCGGCGGCGGCGCGGGCGGCTACTACACCAAGGCGCAGTACTCCGAGGTCGTGGCGTACGCGGCCGCCAGGCACATCACGGTCATCCCCGAGATCGACATGCCGGGCCACACGAACGCGGCGCTGGCGTCGTACGCGGAGCTGAACTGCAACGGCCAGGCACCGCCGTTGCGCACCGACATCGAGGTCGGTTACTCCTCGTTGTGCGTCAGCAAGGACATCACCTACAAGTTCATCGACGACGTGGTGCGCGAGATCGCCGCGATCACGCCCGGCCCGTACTTCCACATCGGTGGTGACGAGGCAAGCGCGACCTCGGACGCGGACTACCAGGCGTTCATGAACAAGGCGCTGCCGATCGTGAAGAAGTACGGCAAGACCGTGCTGGGCTGGCACGAGTTCGTGAAGACCACCACGGATGTTGCGGCCATTCCGCAGTACTGGGGTACTTCGACGTCGAACGCGACCGTGCAGGCCGCGGCGCAGCGTGGCAACAAGGTGCTGATGTCGCCTGCCAACAGGGCTTACCTGGACATGAAGTACAACTCCAGCACGCCGCTCGGTCTATCGTGGGCCGGTTACATCGAGGTGCAAACCGCCTACGAGTGGAATCCCGGTACGCATCTCAGCGGGGTGCCGGAGTCCGCGGTGCGTGGCGTCGAGGCTCCACTGTGGACGGAGACGATCGTGACGTCCTCCGACATCGAGTTCATGGCGTTCCCGCGGCTGTCCGCGTACGCGGAGCTCGGGTGGTCGCCGTGGTCCACGCACAGCTGGGAGGCCTTCAAGCTGCGGCTGGGTGCCCAGGCGCCGCGCTGGGCGACGATGGGCATCAACTTCTACCGGTCCTCGCAGGTGCCTTGGGAGACCGGAGGTCCGCCGCCCGGCCCATGCACGCAGCCCGCTTGGGATCGTTCGAAGGTGTATGTCGGCGGGAACGTCGTGTCGCACAACGGGCATAAGTGGTACGCGAAGTGGTGGACGCAGGGGGAGGAGCCCGGCACTACCGGGGAGTGGGGCGTGTGGCGTGACGATGGTGTTTGTTAGGTAGTTGGGTTTTTGGGGTGATGAGTGGGGGATGGTCCCCGCTCACCACCCCAGGCCACAGAACCCCTGGGACCGCAGAACCTACGCCCCGGACAACGCAAGCGAAACGACAGCCTCGACAACCTCAGGCCCGTCAAGCAACACCGCATCATTGTGGTCAGCGTCAGGCACCTCAACAGCCTTCCCATGCGCCGCAACGGCAACGGCTCGCGACTGTCCAGGCGGGACGACAGTGTCGGACCCGCCATACACCACGGTAACGGGCACGCGAACCTTAGCCACGTAGTCCACAACCGGGAACCGATCGAGCAACAACGACCGCACCGGCAGAAACGGATAGTGATACCGCCCCACGTCAGCCAGGCTGGTGAACGGCGACCGCAACACCATCCCCGCTGGCGGCACCTCGGTAGCGAGCTCCGAAACCACAGCAGCCCCGAGACTCTCCCCGAAGTAAATAACCCGCTCGTCCTCCAAATACTCGCGGGCAGCCCGAACATCCCACGCGAGCCCGGATTCCGAGGGCCGACCAGGATTCCCGCCATAACCGCGGTAATCCAGCAACAGCACGGACAGCCCACGCGCGTTGAGCGCCCGCGCAAGCGGCAACCGCATAGAGCGATCACCCGCATTGCCGGGCGCGACGAGCACGGCCGCCCGAGCGCCAGGCACCGGAAAGTGCCAAGCGGTAAGGCGAACGCCGTCGGCGGTGATCAGCGTGACGTCACGGCCGCCGGGCGCGCTGGGTAGCGGCCCGGCGGAGGGAAAGTAGATCAGCCTGCGCTGGAACGCGAAGAGGGCGCCGAACACCAGGGCGACGATAGCGAGCGCGATCAGAGCTCGCTTCGCGTACCTACGCACAACACCGAACCTACTTGGCCCGCGTGCCTTTCGCCTTCACCAACTCGGACTCGCGCAGCTCCTCGACCATCGCGAGGCCGCCGGGCGACTGGGCGTCGGGTCGCGTCATGTACGACTGCGTCGCCGACGGCCGGCCGACCAGCGAGAAGCGCAGCGGCCCGGTGAGGCCCTTGGTGTCGATGGCGCTGGTGTCGTGGAACGCCCGCAGCACGCCGTCGCGCGTCAGGTCGTTCTTGCCGCACGCCTTCTCCAGTACGCCGACGAACGCCATGGCGACCGCGTAGCCGTGGTCGACGTTGACCGACGCCTTCTCGCCGGGGAACTTCGCCTGATAGCCCTGGCGAACCTCACGCGGACCCTCGGCCTCGCCGACGAACGGTGCCACCGACGTCGCGACGGTGACGTTCTTCTGCACGGCCGCGGCGACGGGCGACTCGAGGATGGCTGGGTCGTAGCCGACGACGTTGACCAGGAACGGCACGTCCCACTTGAGTGCGGCGGCGACGCCCACGGCGACCGCGGTCTGCGGCGGGGTGGTGCTCAGCACGACGGCCTTGGCGCCCGCGGCCTTCAGTGCGGCGATCTGCGTGGTCAGGTCCGCGGTCGTCTCGCCGATGGGCTGCTTGGCGACGGTGAGGCCCCAGTTCGTCGCGGCGAACTCCGTGCCCTCCAGGGCGTTGTCGCCGTAGTTGCCCTGGATGTAGACGTGGCCGACGGTGTCGCCCTGCTTGAGGATGCCCTTGCGCCGGTAGTGGTCGACGCCGTTGATGATGTCGAGGTCGTACGTCGTGCCGACGATCATCATGTGCGGGTTGCCGAGCAACGCCGCCGCCCACGAACCGGGCACCGTCAGTGCCCTGGTCTGCATCAGGTCGGGCTCGATGGCCTCGGTCATCGCCGACCCCGCGACGTCGATGAATCCGAGGACCTCCGGTTCGAGCTCGAAATAGCCGTCCAGCGCGCGCTGGACATTGAAGCCGTGGTCCTTCTGCTTCAACTCGATACGCCGTCCGCACACCCCACCATGCTGGTTGACGTGGTCCAAATAGAGCTCATACCCGCGGATCCGCAGAATCGCGGACGATTTGAAGGGGCCGGTCATGTCGGTGAGCACCCCGAGCGTGATGGTGTCCTTCGTGACGCCTGGACCGGACCTGACCTCGACTGACGCCGATTTCTCCGGTCTGGCGCAGCCGGTGGCCACAACCGACAACACCACGATGGAGCTCACGACGCGCCGCAACGACATGAAGGCCTCGCAACTTAAGTTACCGATGGGTAGCGGGGATTATGGTGTCATTCCAAGCGGCGGATACAGCAGTGTGGCGTGAAACACCGGAAAAGAAAACCATTCATTACCGATGAATTGCGGAATGCCTCCGGCCAGCGGCGATGCGGGACCGGGCGCACACTCTGTCCACGGTTGAAGTCGGGGCGGCCGCACTCCTGCACGCCCAAGGAGCCCGTCATGCGCGCACTCAACGTCCCCGCCCCCGGTGAACGCCCGCAGGTCTCGGAGCTGCCCGCTCCGGTGGTCATCGACGGCCACGTGCTGATCAAGGTGAAGGCGGCGGGGCTCAACGCCCTGGACCGCGGCGTAGCGGCCGGCCTGCTCGCCGGGCTGATGCCGCACGAGTATCCGCTGGTCATCGGCCGGGACGCGGCCGGTGTGGTGGAGGAGGTCGGGGCCGGCGTCGACGACATCGCGGTGGGGGACGAGGTGTTCGGACACCTCACCGTGGTGCCGCCGATCCATGCGGGGACCGTCGCCGAGTACGCGGTGCTGCCCGCCGACTCGGTGGCCGCCAAGCCCGTCGCGCTGGACTTCGTCGCCGCCGCCGCGATCCCGATCGCGGGCGCGGCGGCGGTCGGGGCCGTCGACGCCATCGATCCGGGACCGGGTGAGGTCGTCCTGGTGAACGGTGCGTCCGGCGGTGTGGGCTCCTACGCCGTGCAGTTGCTAGCGGACCGCGGCGCCACGGTGATCGCCACCGGACTACCAGGCGACGCGGCGCGGTTGATCGGCCTGGGTGCGACCGAGGTGGTCGACCACACCGCGGGTTCCGTGGTCGATCGCGTGCGCGCCGCGTACCCGGACGGTGTCGACGCGCTGCTCGAAGTGTCCGTCTACCCGTCCGACCCGTCGATACTGGCGGCCGTCCGCAAGGGCGGCAAGGTCGCCAGCACCACGAACTCCGCCGACGAGGACACGCTCGCGGCGGCGGGACTGACGGGGACCAACATCATCGCGCAGCCGGTCCGCGCGGTCATCGGCGCGATCGCCGAGCGGGCCGCGGCGGGTCTGCTGAAGATCGACGTCGAGACGGTCCTGCCGCTCGACGAGGCCACCGACGGGCTGGAGATGTTCACCTCCGGCCACGTGGCGGGCAAGATCGTGATCGAGGTCTAGCCAACGTACCGGCGGGCCGTCGACCGGCGCTGCGAGTCCTCCAGCAGGGTGAGCCCGTGCTCGACGTGGCGCGGGACGACGCGGCGGTCCCGCAGCACCCACGGCAACCCGCGCAGCGCCGCGATGACCGCCCCCGCGGTCACCCGGTCCGCGGGGGCGGAGCCGAGCACGACCCTCGTGCGCCGCAGGGCGCTGCGCCACGGCCGGCGCAGCCACAGGGTCCACAGCGTGTTGCGGATCCCGAGGTGCCGCCGCAGCCGCGAGTCGCGGGTCGTCGACGCCGCGTGGTGGATGACGACGTCCTCCGACCAGCACATCCACCAGCCGAGCGCGGCCATGTCGATCGCGAGCAGTTCCTCCTCGCCGCTGAACCACATGCGGTCGGAGAACCCGCCTGCTTCGCGGAACGCGCTCAGCCGGAACATCGACAGCCCGGCGAGCACGCCGAGCAGCGCCGGGCCGGGCAGCCAGGCCGGTCCGGGCACCGGGGAGTGGCGCAGTTCCGGAGTGATCGGGTCCTCGGTGAGCTCCGGCTCGACGAGACAGCGGCCGGTCACCGACGCCAGCCGCGGGTGCGCGTCGAGCAGGTCGGCGGCACGGGTCAGTGCGCCGGGCTGCCAGCGGGTGTCGTCGTCACAGAACGCGACGTACGGCGTCGTGATCCGGCGGACGGCGAGGTTGCGGCCCAGCGCGCCGAGGTTGGTGCGGGCGCGGATCAGGACGACATCGGGATGGCGGCGTGCGACGGCGTCGGCGGTGCCGTCGCTGGATCCGTTGTCCACCAAGATGATCGGCGCCCGATCGGGCAGCGCGGTCATGTGGTCGAGGGTGTGCAGGAGTTCGGCCCGCCGGTTGCGGGTGATCATCACGACGGTGGTTCGCACCCCACTGGGCTACCCCGATCCGTCACCACGTCACGGGCAACGCGGTCAGCCCTCCGGTCAGCGCGTCTCGCCGGTAGGACAGCTCGGCCGGTTCGACGGCGAGACGCATTGCCGGGAACCGCGTCACGAGCTGGGTGAACACCTCGGTGAGCTCGATGCGGGCCAGCGGCGCGCCGAGGCAGAACCGCGGGCCGTGGCCGAACGTCAGGTGCGCGGCGGCGGACCGCTTGATGTCGAACCGTTCCGGTTCGGGGAACACAGCCGGATCGTGGTTGGCCGACTCGAGGCTGAGCAGCACCAGGTCGCCCAGGCGGACGGTCACGCCGTCGACTTCGAGGTCGGTGCGCGCGTATCTGATCATGCCGCCGTTGTCCGTGCGCTTCGGCGCGCGAAGGATCTCCTCGACCGCGGCCGGTACGAGGCTCGGGTCCGCGCACAACGCGTCCCACTGGTCCCGGTTGGTGAGCAGCAACATCGCGCCCAGCCCGATCCGCACGACCGTCGTCTCGTGCCCGGCGAACAGCAGGCCCATCGAGAGCATCGCGGCTTCCTCGTCGGACACGTCGTCCTGCGCGCAGAACCGCGAGATCACGTCGTCGCCCGGCTCTTTCCGTTTGGCCGCGACGAGCCGCAGGCCGTAGCCGTACAACTCGGCGAGGCCCTGTTCGGACAGCTTGCCGTCCGCGGTGTTGCCGGCGGCCTCGGACCACACGCGGAACTCGGCGCGATCTTCGTATGGCACGCCGAGCAGCTCGCAGATGACCAGGACCGGCAACGGCAGGGCGAGCGCCTGGTGCAGGTCGGCCGGTGGCGTGAGCCCGTCGAGCAGCTGCGTGGTGAGGGCCGCGACGCGCGGCTTGATGGTCTTCATGTGTTTGGGTGCGAAGTGCGGCTGCATCAGCGACCGCATCCGCGCGTGGCCCTCGTGCTCGGTCGCGAAGTCGCCCATCGGCCCGCCGAACAGCGCCGACTCGCCGACGCGTTCGGCGTTCTGCGGATCCGGGTGGGACCGGCCGAGCCGGTCGTCACCGAGCAGTCGCCGCACCTCCGCGTGTCCGGTCACGCGCCAGACCCGGTCACGCACGCGTTCGATCATGTCTACCCCCGGTTGTACACGCCGATGTAAACAACGTACTTGTTGACTCTCGTGTATACAAGTGGGGTGGAGACTGTCCGGCGGATGCCACGCGCGGAGCGGCGCGAGCAGATCATCGACGCGGCCACGCGCGCGTTCGCCCGCGCCGGGTACAGCGCGACGGGGCTGGACGACGTGGCCACCGAGGCCGGCATCACGCGCGTGCTGCTGTACCGGCACTTCGAGTCGAAGAACGACCTCTACCGGGCCGTGCTGGCGCAGGCGATGGCGCGGCTGGACGCCACCATCGGCGAGGACTTCGACGAGAACAGCATTCCCGCACTGGTGCGCGGCGCCGCGGCGGATCCGGACGGGTTCCGGCTGCTCTTCCGGCATGCCGCGCGGGAACCCGAGTTCCGCGACGTGGTCGACGGGCTGCGCGCGATGTCGACGGAGATCGCGCGGCGCGAGCTGGCCGCCGTCATCCCGCCCGGCCCCTGGTACGACTGGGCGGCGCGGCTGCTGCCGTCGGTGACGCTGGAGGCCGTGATCGCCTGGCTGGACGCCGGTCAGCCCGATCCGGAGCACGCGGCCGAGCGCGTGGGACGGCTCGTGGGCGCGGTCATCGAGGCGGCGTCCACATAGGACTCAGCAGCTGCGGGCCTAGGCCGGTAGCCGGGCCGGGCGTTCGACAATGCCCAACGGCGTTCGGGCGGCACCGCTGTCGAGCAGGTGGCGCCCGAACGGCGTGCACCGGGAGTTCGACAATGTCGAATAGCGTTCTCCGCACAAAGAGTCACCACGTCGGGCGCGCGCTCACCCCGCCGTCCACGACGAGGTCGTGCCCGCTGATCCACGCCGCCAGCGGCGAGGCCAGGAATACGCACGCGTTGCCGATGTCCTCCGGCGTACCAAGGCGTTCCAACGGCGCCGCCCGGTGCCAGCGAGCCACACCCTCGGGCCAGTCGCCGGCCAGTCCCGGCCGGTCGATCAACCCAGGGGAGACGGTGTTGACCCGGACACCGAACCGGCCGTACTCCAGCGCCGCCGACCGCGCGTGCATGATCAGCGCCGCCTTCGACGCGTTGTAGTGCGCGTGTCCGGGCGCGGGATGACTGCCCTCGATCGACGCGATGTGCGTGACGCTGCCGCCGGACTCCCGCATGTGCGCGACCGCGGCCTGCGTGCAGGCGAACGCGCTGAGCACGTTCGTGTCGACGACCGCTCGCCACTGCGCGGCCGTCATGCCGTCGAGCTCCTCGACGGGCTGCACGCCGGCGTTGTTGACCAGCGCGTCCAGCCGGCCGCCCCACGCGACCGCCGCCTCGATCAGGTCGTGGCAGCCGCTTTCCCCGGCGAGGTCGGCCCGGATCGCCGTGGCCCGGCCGCCCCGCGCGGTGATCTCGCCGACCAGGCCGGCGGCGTCGCCGTTGTGGTGGTGGGCGACGACCGCCGCACCGGCCTCGGCGAACCGCAGCGCGATTCCGCGGCCGATGCCGCCGCTGGCGCCGGTGACGACGACGACCCGTCCGGTCAGTGAGATCTCCATGGGGGCATCATTGAGCAATGGCGTCGGTGCGGGGGTTGGGCCCGGCGGATCACCGGGCCGCGGGGGAGTTGTTCACCGCGGTCTATCCCTTGCGCGCCAACGAGGTCGGCGGCTGGACGGACGCGGGCCGGTACGTCGCGATCGACGCCGATCGGGTGATCGCGTACGCCGCGCTGTGGCCGTTCCAGTCCGACGGGCACCGCATGGACCTGGTCGTCGCGCCCGATCAACGCCGCCGCGGAGCCGGAAGCCGGCTGCTGGAGTTACTCGCGGGCGCGGCCCGTGCCGCCGGCTCGATCACGCTGCAGGCCCGCGTGGACGACACGTGGCGGGAGTCGTTGGCGTTCCTCGGAAATCGGGGGTTCGCCGAGACCATGCTCATGCACCGCCAGGTCCTCGACGTCGCCGACGCGACTCTCGAACCGTTCGACCACATCGAGAACACGCTGCGGACGAGCGGCATCGTGATCAAGCCATTACCCGCGGACTCACTCGCCGAGTTCGGTGACGTCATGCGGGCGGCCGCCGAGGGGTGGCCGGACCCGGATCCGCGCCCGGTCCGGGAACCGCTGACCGACGCCGAACTGGAACCCCGCACGCCGGACTGTTTCGTCGCCGTCCACGGCGACCGCTACGTCGGCTTCACGGGGCCGTTCGCGGGCACCGGGGTGCGGCCCGAGTACCGCGGGCGCGGCATCGCGACCGCGTTGAAGGTCCGCGCGGTGCGGCTCGCCCGGTCGCGCGGCGTCGTCGCGATGGCCACGTCGAGTGGCAACCCGGCGATGCTGTCGGTCAACGAGCGGCTGGGGTTCCGCCGGACCACGACGGAGGTCCGCCTGGTCAGGCGGCTGTGATCGGTTGCACGTTCAACCACCGCTGACGCGCGGGTAGGATCGTTTCAGAAGCTAACGAATCGGTCCCGGTCACCGTCGACTCCGGACACGTGATCTGGGGACGGCTTTCGATGACTCTCACCGCGACGCGTCAGACGAACACACCTGCCATGGCGGCGCTCGCGCTCGGCGGGTTCGCCATCGGCACCACCGAGTTCGCGACCATGGGCCTGCTGCCGCAGATCGCGGACACCATGCACGTCTCCATCCCCGAAGCGGGCCACGCGATCAGCCTCTACGCGCTCGGCGTCGTGGTCGGCGCGCCGCTGATCGCCGCGCTGGCGGCCAAGTTGCCGCGCAAGGGCCTGTTGATCGGCCTGACGATCGCGCTCGCCGTCGGCAACGGCCTGTCGGCGGCGGCATGGAACTCGTCCTCGTTGCTGGCCGCGCGGTTCCTCGCGGGCCTGCCGCACGGCGCGTACTTCGGCATCGCCGCCGTCGTGGCGACCACGCTCGTGCCCGCCGACCGGCGCGGCACCGCGGTCGCCAGGGTGATGGTGGGCCTGACGATCGCGAACCTCGCCGGCGTCCCGGCCGTGACGGCGGCCGGGCAGCACATCGGCTGGCGGGTGGCCTACCTCGCGGTCGCGGTGATCGCCCTGGTCACCACCCTCGCGGTCGCCAAGTGGGTGCCGCGCACCCCGCCCGCGCACGACGCCACGATCGTCGGCGAGCTCAGCGCGTTCCGCCGCCCGCAGGTGTGGTTCGCGATCTTCACCGGCATGATCGGCTTCGGCGGCATGTTCGCCGTCTACTCGTACATCTCGCCGATCACCACGGAGGTCACCGGCCTGCCCGCGGGTGCCGTCCCGTGGATGCTCGCCACGTTCGGCCTCGGCATGACGCTCGGCGCGACCTACGGCGGCCGGTTCGTGGACCGGTCGGTGACCGGCGCCCTGTTCGGTTCGCTGATCGCGACGTCCGCGGTGCTGACGCTGCTCGGCCTGACGGGCACGTCACCGGTGCCGGCGTTCGTGTTCGTGTTCCTGCTCGGCTTCGTGTCACAGGTGCTCGCGTCGGCGTTGCAGATCCGCCTGATGGACGCCTCGCCGGACGCGCCCTCGCTGGCCTCGTCGTCCAACCACTCGGCGTTGAACGTGGCGAACGGCGGGGGCGCGTGGCTCGGCGGCCTGGCGATCGCGGCGGGGTGGGGTTACCTGTCGACGGCGTGGGTCGGCGTGGCGCTGAGCCTCGCCGGACTCCTCATCGCGCTGGTCAGTCGCCGCTGATCTCGACCCGGCGCGCCTTGGCGCGTTCGGCCTTCGGGACCCGGATGGTCAGCACGCCGTCCGACATCGCGGCCTCGACGTGCTCACTGTCCAGGTCGCCGGGCAGCGCGACGCGGTATTCGAACTGGCCGACCCGCCGCGTGCGGCGGCGGAACGTGCCTTCTTCCTCGCGTTCCTTGAGCTCACCGCTGACGGCCAGGTCGTTGCCGGTCACCTCGATCGTCACGTCTTGCCGCTTGACCCCCGGCACGTCGATCTCGACGACGTAGGCGGAGTCGGTCTCACAGACATCGGCGGAGGGCACCCACGCCCCGGCGCCGGTGATCGTGTTCTGCAGCAGCGATCCCATCCGGTCGAACAGGTCCTCGAACTCGCGGACCGGATCCCATCGGCCGGCGGAACGCCTCACGGGCAGAGTCATCACGTATCACTCCCTTCCGGCGCTGGGGTACCCGAAACCGCGCGGCTGATGGCCGCGATGTCGTCCGGGTAGACGCGGCAGCAGCCGCCGATGATGCTCGCGCCCTCGTCGGCCCACTGCTTCGCCTGCGCCGCCCGGAAATGCGACCGGCCCACCCAGCGGCCGGTCCACTCCTCGCCGCTGTTCGGGTAGACGATCACCGGCTTGTCCGTGGTCGCGCGGGCGATCGCGATGGCGGTGGACACGTCTTCCGGCGCGCAGCAGTTGACGCCGATCGCGATCACCTCGGGTGCCTCGGCCAGCGCGAACGCCTCAGCGAGCGGCTGTCCGGCGCGCGTGCGGTCGCCGTCGATGGTGAACGACAGCCACGCGCGCACCCCGCCGAGCGAGGCGACGACCGCCTCGGCCTCGTCGATGTCCGGCACGGTCTCGACGGCGAGGACGTCCGGCCCCTCGTCGGCGAGGATCTCGATGCGCGGCCGATGCCAGCGCGTGAGTTCCCTGACGGACAACCCGTAGCGGCCCCGGTACTCCGAGCCGTCGGCGAGCATCGCCCCGTACGGGCCGACGGACGCGGCCACCCAGCCACCGGGCGCCTCCTCGTCACGCGCGGTCCGGGCGAGTTCTACAGACCGGCGCAGAAGCATCTTCGTGTCGCGGCCGAGGCCTTCGAACGACGCCTGGTAGCTCGCCGTGGTCGCGATGGACGCGCCGGCGCAGAAGAACGCCCGGTGCGTCTGGACGATCTCGTCCGGCGCGTCCCGGAGCAGCCGTGCCGACCACAGCGGGTCGGACAGGTCGTGCCCGCGCCGTTCGAGCTCGGTGGCGAGCCCGCCGTCGGAAATACGCACGTCACCACTCTAGTTGCCGCCCATACCCCCTAGGGGTATCGTAGCGGTCAACGTGAAGGAGGAGATCATGGATCACGGCGAGAGCCTCACCAGGCAGGCGATCTCGGCGACGCTGCACTGCCTCACCGGCTGCGCGATCGGCGAGGTGCTCGGCATGGTGATCGGCACGGCGCTGGGCTGGTCGAACGTGCCGACCATCGTGCTGTCGATCGCGCTGGCGTTCCTGTTCGGCTATTCGCTGACCATGCGGCCCGTCCTGCGCTCGGGCGTCGCCTTCAAGGTGGCGATCGGGGTGGCGCTGGCGTCGGACACGGTGTCCATCACCGTCATGGAGATCATCGACAACGCCGTGATGGTGCTCGTTCCCGGCGCGATGAACGCCGGTCTCGGCAACTGGGTGTTCTGGGCGAGCCTGGTGTTCTCGCTCGGCATCGCCTTCGTGGCCACGGTGCCGGTCAATCGGTGGCTGATCGCGCGCGGCAAGGGGCACGCGGTCATGCACCAGTACCACCACTGACCCACCGCCAGGTGGATGGGCGGCATGCACCAGGACGCCCCGGCGGGCGAGCCTGGTGTTCTCGCTCGGCATCGCCTTCGTGGCCACCGTGCCGGTCAACCGGTGGCTGATCGCGCGCGGCAAGGGGCACGCGGTCATGCACCAGTACCACCACTGACCCACCGAAACCGCGTGGTCACCGTGCGAAGACGCCCGATCCGTCGAACGTGACCGCACGAACCATCATCTAAGGTAGCCCTAACCTAACGAAGTCCTGGGGTGGGAAGAGGGCGACGATGCGGTGGTCCATGCGGGTCACGGCGGCGGTCAGCGCTGTCGTGCTGGCGGCCGGATGCGGCAATGGCGCGAGCGGTGGTGACGCGCTCACGCTGTACAACGCGCAGCACGAGGACCTGATGAAGGCCATGGTGGAGGGTTTCACCAAGGAGACCGGCATCAAGGTGAACCTGCGGTCCGGCAAGGACTTCGAGCTCGCCAACCAGATCGTGCAGGAGGGTGACGCGTCGCCGGCCGACGTGTTCGTCACGGAGAACTCGCCGGCGATGAGCCTCGTGGACGCCAAGGGGCGGTTCGCGAAGGTCGACGACGCGACCCTCGCGCAGGTGCCGGGCCAGTACTCGCCGTCGAGCGGTAACTGGGTCGGGTTCGCGGCGCGGTCGACCGTGTTCGCCTACAACAGCAAGCAGCTCACCGCCGAACAGCTGCCGAAGTCCATTGTGGACGTAGCGCAGCCGCAGTGGCAGGGCAAGATCGGTGTGGCCGCCGCGGGCGCGGACTTCCAGGCGATCGTCAGCGCCGTGCTGGAGGTGACCGGTGAGGACGCCACGAAGCAGTGGCTGGCCGGACTCAAGCGCAACGCCAAGATCTACCCCGGCAACATCGCGGTGATGAAGGCCGTGAACTCGGGCGAGATCCAGGGTGGCGTGATCTACCACTACTACTGGTACAAGGATCGCGCCGAGGCGAGTGCCAACTCCAAGGACACCGAGCTGAAGTTCTTCACCGACGGCGATCCCGGCGCGTTCGTCAGCGTGTCCGGCGCGGGTGTGGTGAAGGCGAGCAAGAAGCAGGCCGACGCGCAGAAGCTCGTCAAGTACCTGACGAGCAAGGGCGGTCAGCAGATCCTCAGCGACAGCAAGGCACTCGAGTACGCGATCGCCAAGGACGCCACGCCCAACAGCAAGCTGAAGCCGCTCAACGAGCTCAAGCCGCCGCCGATCGACGTCGCGAAGCTCAACGGGCCCAAGGTCGTCGAGCTGATGCAACAGGCCGGCCTGATCTAGTTGACACTCACCCTCCTCCGCCGCCGGGTGGGTCCGGTCCCGGTTCTCGTGTTCGCCACGGGAGTGGCGCTGCTCGCGTTGCTCCCGCTGGGGTTCGTGGTCTGGGCGACCATCAGCACTGGCTGGGCCGAGGCCGAGAAGCTGATCTTCAGGCCGCGTACCGGTGAGCTGCTGTGGAACACCGTGCGGCTCACCGCGGGCGCGGTCGCGTTGTGCGCTGTGATCGGCACGGCGACCGCGTGGCTCGTCGAGCGCTCGAACCTACCGGTACGAAAAGCGTTCCACGTGCTGCTGACCGCGCCGCTCGCGATCCCCGCGTTCGTGAACAGCTACGCGTGGGTGTCGCTGCTGCCCTCCGCGACCGGGTACGGCGGGGCGCTGCTGATCGTGACGCTGTCGTACTTCCCGTTCGTGCACCTGCCGGTCGCGGCGGCGTTCCAGGGCCTCGATCCCGCGCTGGAGGAGACCGCCCACGCGTTGGGGCTGTCCCGATGGCGGACTTTCACGCGCGTCGTGCTGCCGCAGTTGCGGCCCGCGCTGCTCGGTGGCGCGCTGCTCGTGGCGCTGCACCTGCTGGCGGAGTTCGGCGCGCTGCAGATGCTGCGGTTCCCGACGTTCACGACCGCGATCTACGACCAGTACCAGTCCACTTACAACGGTCCGGCCGCGAACATGCTCGCCGTCGTGCTGGTGCTCTGTTGTCTGTTGCTGCTCGTGGGTGAGTTGAAGGGACGCGGCAGGGCGCGGCTCTCGCGGGTGGGCACGGGTGTCGCGCGACCGGCCACCCGTGCACGGCTCGGCCGGGCCGCGATCCCGGTGCTGACCGCGCTTTGTGTGCTCGTGGCACTGTCGCTGGCCGTCCCGCTGGCGAGCCTGACGTACTGGCTGAGCGGTAGCTCGGCCGAGTTCGACGCGGAGATGATCGCCGCCACGGCGACGACGTCGCTGGCGCTGGGCGCGTTGGGCGCGGTGTGCACGGTGGGGCTGGCGATTCCCGTGGCGTGGCTGGTGGTGCGGCACCGCAACGCGTTGAGCACGTTCCTGGAACGCAGCACATACTTCGGCAACGCCCTGCCGGGCATCGTGGTCGCGCTGGCGCTGGTGACGATCGGCATTCAGGTTGTGCCCGGCCTCTACCAGACGACGGTCATGCTGCTGGCGGCGTACGCGATCCTGTTCCTGCCGCGCGCGGTGGTGAACGTCCGGTCCGCGCTCGCGCAGGCGCCGCCGGTGCTCGACGACGTGGCGCACAGTCTCGGCTCCGGCCGGCTCGCCGCGTTCCGGCGCGTGACGCTGCCGCTGATCGCTCCCGGTCTGGGCGCGGGGGCGGCGCTCGTGTTCATCGCGGTCGTCACCGAGCTCACCGCCACGCTGCTGCTCGCGCCGATCGGGACGACGACGCTCGCGACGCAGTTCTGGAGCCACAGCGACAGCGCCGCCTACGGGGCCGCCGCGCCCTACGCGGCGCTGATGGTGCTGCTGTCCGTGCCCGCGACGTATCTGCTGACCAGGGAAGGGATCCGGAGATGACGGCGCTGACGATTCGGGGTGTCACGAAGTCGTTCGGCGCGACGCCGGTGCTCGGTGGCATCGACCTGCATGTGCCGGCGGAGTCGTTGACGGCGGTGCTCGGCCCGTCCGGGTGCGGCAAGACGACGTTGCTGCGGCTGATCGCCGGGTTCGACGACCCGGACGCGGGTGTGATCGCCTTCGGCGACGAGACCGTGTTCGGCGACGGCCGTTCCACGCCGCCGCAGCGCAGGCACGTCGGTTACGTGCCGCAGGAAGGCGCGTTGTTCCCGCACCTCACGGTCACCGCGAACATCACGTTCGGCCTGCCGCGCAAGGCCCGCGTCGCGAAGCACCGCGTTCCCGAGCTGCTGGAGCTGGTGGGGCTGGACGTGCGGGTGGCCGACCGGTACCCGCACCAGTTGTCGGGCGGCCAGCAGCAACGCGTCGCGCTCGCCCGCGCGCTGGCGCCCGAACCGTCCGTGGTGCTGCTGGACGAGCCGTTCTCGTCGCTGGACGCCGGGCTGCGGGAGGCGACCGGGCGGGCGGTGGTGTCGGCGCTCCGCGCGACGAACGCGACGGCCGTGCTGGTCACGCACGACCAGGCGGAGGCGTTGTCGCTGGCCGACCAGGTCGCGGTGATGCGCGCCGGTCGGCTCGTGCAGCTCGCCGAACCGCCTGTTGTGTACGGCAGTCCGTTGGACGTGGGGGTGGCGCGGTTCGTGGGCGACGCCGTGCTGCTCGCGGGTCAGGTACGCGGTGCGCACGTCGACTGTCCACTCGGGACTATTGCTCTGCGCGCCGGAAACATTGATGGCGCGGCCGAGGTGCTGATCCGGCCGGAACAGATCCTGCTGCGCGGCGACGGCAGCGGCGTGCCCGCGCGGGTCGAGGAGGTCAGCTTCTACGGTCACGACGCGGCGGTGCGGCTGACGCTGCTGCCGGACGGCCCGCGGGTGGTCGCGCGGATCACGGGGGAGCGGGACCTGCCGGCTCCCGGCCAACAGGTCGGTCTCGTCGTGACGGGTGACGCGCTGGCCTATCCCTTGAGCGGGTAGCGGCGGATCAGCCGTTCGGCGCGCTGGGCGAACCGCCAGAGCAGGGCGCCCGCGGTCAGGCAGATCAGCAGCACGACCGCCTTGGGCACGCCGAGGTGGACGAGCGGGATGTAGATCGACCAGTGCGACAGGTAGATGTACAGCGACGCGCCCGCGATGAGCCCGGCCACGCGAACCAGCAGGCGCGGAGCCACGACCCGCGGCACGAACAACAGCAGCAGGACGCCGGCCGTGATCACCGCTTCCCGCAACGGGTTGTCGAAGTAGCCGGGCACGAGCACGAGCGTCAGCGCCGCGGTGAACAGCCGTTGCCGCAGGGTCGTCGACCGGTGGGCGAGCCAGCCGAGCGCGAAGAACCAGGCGACGCCGTGCGTGGCCAGCGCGCGTTCGGGAAACTCGACGGTGTCGTTCGCGAAGAGGTAGGCGACCAGGCCAATCGCCAGCGCACCGGCCGCGAACCCGAAGCGGTGGCGGCGTTCCAGGCGGCGGACCGCCGGGATCGCGAACAGGATGCCGAGGACGAGCAGCAGCTGGACGGCGACCTCGACGTACCAGTAGCCCCACGCGCCCTGGTGCGCGTAGTTGTTGACCAGCAACACGTTCGCGGTACCGACGTCGTCGCGCACCAGCGCCCGCCAGCCGATCCACGCCATCGCGGGCACGGCGATCCGCGCGGCACTGCGCAGCACGGCCTTTCCGGTGTCCACGTGGGACAGGCCGAACCGGGCGAAGCTCCAGCCCGCCACGGCGAGCAGCAGGTGCGCCCCGCCGAGCACCTGGTAGAGCCCGATGTGGGTGCCGACGACGAGGACGATCGCCAAGGCGCGCAACAGGATGTTGGTCTCGACGGTGGTGGGGCCACCGCGGGCGCCCTCCAGCTCGGCGATCGGCGTGGTCGGCCAGTTCGGCGGCAGGGAGCCGAGCAGCTCCTCCAGTTTGATCGACATCTGCACGTACGACATCGAGTCGCCGCCGAGCGACACGAACGTGGCCTCGTCGTCGACGTCCGGCAGGTGCAGGATTTCGCAGTACAGTGCGCGCACTGTCTCGGTCGCACCATCTGAGGTCGCGGTGGACACCGCGCTGTAGTCGATCTTCCCGTTGGCCAGCCTCGGCAGCTCGGTGAACTCCACGACGCGCACGTGGCCGGCGGGCAGGCCGGTCAACGACGGCACGAGCCGCCGCACCTCGGCGGCCTCGCCCGTGACCGCGATGGTGACACCGTGGTCGTCACCCGCGCACGCCACGTCGTGCCCGCGCTCGCGGAAGAGCCGCTCGGCCCGGTCGAGGTCGAGCCGCAGCCCGAACGGCTTGACGAATCGGCTGGTGCGGCCGATCACCTCGTACAGCCCGTCCGGTGCGCGCCGGGCGAGGTCGCCGGTGACGAGTTCGTCGATCTCCCGTCCCAGGGCGAGATCCGCCGGTCGTTCCGCGTACCCGAGCATCACGTTGGCGCCGCGATAGATCAGCTCGCCTTCGTCCCCGCCACCGCGGATGGCGAACTCGCCGCCGGGGATCGGGATCCCGATGGCCGACGGCCGCGACTCGGCCAGCTCGGGGGGCAGGTAGGCCATGCGCGCGGTGGCCTCGGTCTGGCCGTACATGACGAAGAACGTCCAACTTCGCGCGTAGCGCCGCACCTTCTCGGGCGCGAGCCGCCCACCGGCCTGCGTGACGTACCGCAGCGACGGCAGATCGACGTCGACGCGGTCGAGGAGGTCGAACGTGTGCGGCACGCCGTGCAGGCTGGTCGCACCGGCGTTCCTCGCGTGGTCCCAGAACCGCGGGTCGAGCACAGATCGGTCGGACAGCACGACGGCCGCGCCACGGGACAGGTTGCTGTTCACCACGGACAGTCCGTAGCAGTAGTGCAGTGGCAGCGAGAGCAGCGCGCGGTCGGTGGCGCGGATGCCGAGGTACTCGGCGATCGCGGCGGCGTTGGACCGCAGGTTCTCGGCGGAGAGCCGCACGAGCTTGGGCGAGCCGGTGGTTCCGGACGTGGACAGCAGCAGCGCGAGGTCTTCGTGCAGCTCGTGTGCCGTGCCCTCGCGGCGTTCCGTCAGTTTCCCTTGGTCGGCAACGACATCGGGGTCGTAGGCGGCCACGAGCGCCGGGGCGTGTTCGGGTGCGGTGAGCAGGACGGGGTGGCCGCCGCGCAACGCCGCGAGGTAGGTGACGATCGGCTCGACGTCGTTGGTGGCGGTGACGAGCACGAGTCGCCGTGTGTCACCGAGTTGGCGCGCCCGGTGTTCGACACGGTCCTCGAGGTCCGTGTAGGACACCGGTGTGCCGTCGGCCGCGATGAGCGCTGGAGCGTCGCCGTGCACGTGCAGGTCGTACGCGAAGGGAACCCGTGCTGTGCGGGTCTGCGGTTGATGCACGACGTCACCTCCGGCCGTGGGGCGGCGAACACGGCCGGACGCAGGATAAGCACAGGCTAACCAAACAGAAAGATAGGCTGACCTACATCACTCGGTCAGTCCAGAGATCTGCGCAGGAACCCTTTCACACCGATCCAGCCGAACAACGCGGTCGTCACGAAGAGCACATCCAGGCACACCCACAGTGGCACGTGCGGCACCGCGGGCACGAGCAGCGCGCGCATGCCCTCGCTGACGTAGGTGAGGGGGTTGAGCGCGCAGACCCACTGGAACCACGGCAGGTTGTCCAGCTGTGGCAGCGGGAACTGGGTAGCGCCGGTGAACATCATCGGCGTCACGAGCACGGCGAACACGGTGTTGATCCGGTCGGGGTGCACGACCGTGCCGAGCACCAGGCCGAGTGCGGCGCCGCAGAACGTGCCGAGGGTCAAGACGCCCAGTGCCAGGGGCAGGCTCGGCAAGGGCCACGTGGTGTCGAGCAGGACGAACCCGATCGGCACCATGCACAGCGCGGACACCAGGCCGCGCAACGCTCCGAAAAGGATCTTCTCGACGCCGACGAGGTGGATTGGCATCGGGGCCAGCAGCCGGTCCTCGATCTCGCGGGTCCAGGAGAAGTCCAGGGTCAGCGGGATGGACGTCTGCTGCACGGCGCCGAAGAACCCGGTCAGCGCGATGATGCCCGGCAGCAGCACCGCGCCGTAACCGGACTGGACGTAGCCGAGGTCGGTGAGCACGGTGCCGAACACGAACAGCACGAACAGCGGCTGCACGATGGTCTGCAGCAGGAAGCTCGGCAGTTCCCGCCACGTGACTAACACGTCGCGGGACAGCACGGCGGTGAAGGCCCTCATCGCAGATCCCTGCCCGTGAGCTTGATGAACACGTCCTCGAGGCTCGGCCGGTCGGTGGCGACGTCCCGCAGGCGGGCGCCGAACTCGTCGACGACGCGCAGCGCCGCGGCGAGCACGGGTGCGCTGTCGGCGTCGACGCGGAGCCGGAAGTCGTGCGCGCCCAGCGTCTCCACGTGCTGCACACCGTGCACTGTGGACAGTTTGGTGGCGAGCTGTCCGGGGTCGGCGCCCTCGACGGTGAGCTTGACGGTGACGTCGCCCTCCATGGCGGCGGTGAGCGCGGCCGGGGTGTCGAGGGTGAGCAGCCGGCCGTGGTCGATGATGCCGACGCGGTCGCAGAGCCGCGCGGCCTCGTCCATGTCGTGCGTGGTGAGGACGACGGTGACGCCTTCGTCTCGCAGCTCGGAGATTCTCTGGTAGACGAACAGCTTCGCCTGCGGGTCGAGCGCGTTCGACGGTTCGTCGAAGAACATCACCGTGGGGCGGTGCATGAGCGCGCGGGCGATCATGACGCGCTGCTGCTGCCCGCCCGACAGACGCATGATCGTGCTGCCCGCGTGCTCGGCGAGCCCCATCAGGTCGAGGATCTCGTCCGCGCGCCGCCGGCGCTCCCCACGCCGCACGCCGTGGTATTTGGCGTGGAACAGGAGGTTCTGCCGCACGGTCAGCGCCCGGTCGAGGTTGTTGTGCTGGGGCACCACGGCGAGCAGCGCCCGCGCGGCACTGGGCTGGGTGACCACGTCGACGCCCTCGACCGTCACGGTGCCGGAGGTGGGCAGCACCCTGGTGGTGAGGACGCCGATCGTGGTCGTCTTCCCGGCCCCGTTCGGGCCGAGCAGTCCGAACACCTCGCCGCGCCGCACGGTGAAGCCGAGCCCGTCGACGGCCGGGCGCGGCTTGCGCGGGTAGCGCTTGACCAGGGCGCTGACCGTGACCGCGTCGTGCTGGGTCATGCGCGGACCAGCACCCGTGGCGCCACGTCGCCGACCGAGATGAAGACCTGGTCGGGGTCGCAGTGCGCGAGGCTCTTGCGGTACAGGCGCAACAGCGACGCGCGGTTCGGGTCGTCCTCGGGCGCGAGCTCGATCGCGGTCCGGTAGCAGCGCACGGCGATCGCGTACGCGCCGAGCGCGGCGGCCCGGCGACCGGCGTCGGCGAGCACCGTGCGGGCCCGTTCACGCAGCTCCTCGGTCGGCTTCCCGGCGGCCGCCGACAACCGGACCGCGTGGCCGAAGTGGCAGGCGAGCATGTCGGCCTTCACGGCGGGCTGCTGCTCCAGCCACGCGGCGGCCAGCCGGTGTTTGTCCGCTCTGACCGCGCGCGGCAGCTGGTCGTGGGCGACGTCGAGCACGAGCTGGTGCCGGAACGCGTACTCGGTCTCGCCGGGGATCGTGCTGGCCGGTCGGCGGCGCACGATGTCGCGGCGCTCCCACCGGTCGAGGATCTTCTTCACCTCGGCGCGTTCGAGGCCGCTGATCGCGGCGACGGCGCCGGGCCACACGGTCTCGCCGAGCACGGCCGCGTTCTGCAGCACCGTCTTTTCCTCGGCCGGCGCGGCGTCGAGCCGGGCCGCGACGACGGCGCGCAACGTGTTCGGCAGGGCCGCGCTGTGGGTGCCGAGCGCGCGGACGTACTCCTCGGCGAACAGCGGGTTGCCGCCGATGCGGGTGAGCAGCGCGGGGTTGCTGCGGACCAGCCGGCTGTCGGCGCCGTCGAGCAGCGCGTCCAGCAGGCGGCTGGTGCCGATCTCCGACAGCGGGCCGAGCGTGATCGTCGTGTGCCGCGGTCCACCGCCCCAAGATGGTCTCGACCACCGCAGTTCAGGCCGTGCGGTCGCGACGACCAGCAGCGGGCCGGATCGCTGGGGAATCCTGTGGACGAAGTCGATCAGCGCGTCGTCGGCGAGGTGCAGGTCCTCGAAGACGACGACCCGCGCGGTGTCCGGGATGTGCGGCGTGGTGAGGAACTGCGCGCCCGCCAGCTCGGTGACGAGCCGCGTCTTGCCCATGCCCGGTTCGCCCACCAGGGTCACCAGGTGCGCGGTGTTCGTGCGGGCGGTGTGCTCGACGAGCTCGCGCAGCAGCTTCAGCTCGCGGTCGCGGTCGATCAGCGGCGCCCGGCCGGGCACGCGGCCCGTGATGTCGCGGGTGACGTCGCACTGCTCGATGGCGCCGGGTTCGGCTGCGGTGAGCAGGCGCAACCCGGTGTTGAGCGCCTCACCGGTGATCAGCGGCGGCCCGCCGCGCGGGCGGACGAAGGTCTCGCCGGTGGCCACGGCGATCCGGACCGAGGGGAAGCGGTCGCGGATCGCCGTGGCGGCCATGAGGGCGCGGGAGGCGTCGTCCTCGCGCGTGAGGGGCACGCCGAACACGGCCAGTGCCATGGGGCCGGCGGACGCGGTCACAATGCCGCCGAACCGGGCGACCTCGTCGCGGACCGCGCCGAGCACGTCCTTGAGATTCCGGTCGGCGTCCTCGATGTCGTCCTCGTCGGTCTCGGTGGCGACGAGCAGCGCGGTGATCCACTTTCGTTCGGCCGCGGCCGGCCGTGCTTCCACTCGCGGCTGTTGTTGTTGCGGGATAACGATTCGTTCGGTGGCGGGGTGCTGCAGCGCCGGGTCGTGGTCGAGGATCGCGCGGTGCAGGTCGCGCAGCTCGTGGCCGGGTTCGATGCCGAGCCGTTCGCGCAGCAGCGTGCGCGTGCGGCGATAGACGGACACCGCCTCGGCCTGCCTGCCGTCGCGGTAGAGGGCGCGCATCAGCTGTCCGCACAGCCGTTCGCGCAACGGTTCCGCGGCGACCATCGCCTCGAGCTCGGCCACGGCCTCGTGGTGACGGCCGCAGGCGAGCTCGGCTTCGACGAGGTCCTCCAGCGCCGCGATCCGTCCGTTCTGGACGGCCGTGAGCTCGGGCCAGGCGATGCCGGCCTCGACGAGGTCGGCGAGCGCCGGACCACGCCACAGGCTCAGTGCCTCGCGCAGCTTGCGGGCGGCCGACTCCCACGATCCGGCGGCGAGGTCGGCGCGGCCATCCTCGGCCAGTGCCTGGAATCGGAACAGATCGATCGAATTAGTATCGATTCGCAACAGGTATCCGGGCGCGTGGGTGAGCAGCGCCGCGGGTGCTTCCGCATCATTTCTCTCGTCCGCGAGGATGGCTCGGATCCCGCACACCGCGTTCTGCAGCATCTTCCTCGCGGTGGGCGGAGCCTCCTCGCCCCAGAGTGCCTTCAGCAGTTTGCTCGTCGGCACCACGGTGTTGGCGTGCAGCAACAGGAAACCCAGCGTTGCGCGTTGTTTCGGACTGCCGAGCGCGACGGAGGATCCACAGTCGTTGACTTCCAAGGCACCCAGTAGAGAAAAATGCATGGTCCCGTCCCAAGCCTCTGGAGTGATCTCGATAGGTCCCGGAGTGTGTGATCGGTTGTGCGGTGTATCACCCGTGGCCACAAGGTAGCCGGATGAAAAAGCGGTATCGGAGATCTCAATTGGATCCCCCACAAGGCATAGGAAATTTCCTAGTGTTGCCAGTGGGTATCAATTGGTGGGCATGGTTACCGTTTAGTGCCTACTTGGTTCGCCGCCACCAGTAGGGTCGGATGTTGTGTGACAACCCTCACCGTTGGGGTGGCGAACCGTGCGATTCAACCTGCTGGGTCCCCTGGAAGTGCTGGACAATGGGGTTCCGGTGCCTTTGTACGGTGTCAAACAACGTGCAGTTCTGGGATACCTGTTGTTACATGCCGGTGAAGTCGTGCCGGTGAGCCGGTTGTTGAAAGTCGTTTGGGACGGCGATGCGCCACCCACCGCGCGGAAGATGCTGCAGAACGCCGTCTCGACGTTGCGTGGTGCGTTGTCCGCGGAGAGCTCCGCGTTGTTGCTGACGCAGGCGCCGGGATATCTGCTCCAGGTCGATCCCGCCGATCTCGACGTGACGGCGTTCCAGCGGCTGGCCGAGCGCGGCCGCGCGGAGCTGGCCGCCGGGGAGCACGAGCAGGCGGCGAAGACGTTGCGCGACGCGCTCGGGTTGTGGCGCGGGCCGGCGCTGGCGGACCTCGCCGAACGCGGCGTCGGCTGGCCGGAGCTCTCGGCGTTGCAGGACAGCAAGCTCGCCGTCTACGAGGACTGCTTCGACGCCGAGCTGGCCCGTGGCGGCCACCAGAACGTCGTCGGCGAGCTGGAGGTGCTCGTCGAGACCGAGCCGTTGCGTGAACGGCTGTGTGCGCAGCTGATGCGCGCCCTGTACCGGTGTGGCCGGCAGGTCGACGCGCTCGCGGTCTACCGGGCGACCAGGGCCGCGCTGATCGAGCAGCTCGGCGTCGAACCGTGCCGCGAGCTGCAGGAGCTGGAACGCGCGATCCTCAACCACTCGCCGGATCTGGCACTGCGGCTGGAGGAGTCGTCCGGCGAGGCGCCGGTCGCCGCGGACCCGGAGCCGGTCGAGTCCACTGTGGACGTCCTGGTGCCGGTGGTGGAGCGCCGGTGGGTGAGCGTGCTGCTCGTGACGTCCCATCTGGACTCCCGCGAGCGTGATGACGTGGAGCAGGTCGACCAGGTCCACACCGGCATGGCGGACGCCGTGCGGGCCGAGGTCGACCGGTTCGGCGGCATGCTGGTGAGCGGTATCGGGTCGACGTGGTGGGCGTTGTTCGGCGTGCCGAGCACCAGGGAGGACGACGCCGAACGGGCCGTGCGGGCGGCGGTGGCGATCCGGGACGCGTTCGAGGCGGACTGGCCGGCGCCGCGCTGCGCGGTGACGACCGGCGAGGTGCTGGTGACCTACCACGGTGACGAGCCGCCGTCGGCGACCGGCCCGGTGACGCGCGAGTGCTGGGCGCTGGGCACCACGGCGTCGCCGTTCGACGTGCGGGTGTGTGACGTGACGCGGCGTGCGAGTGAGCGCGCGGTGATGTGCTCGGTGCCCGACGACCCGGCGTCGGGGTGGGTGGTCGAGGCGATCCGGCCGCGCCCGGTGCCGCGGGTGACGGCGCCGTTCGTGGAGCGGGAACGCGAGCTGGACCTGTTGCGCGGTCTGCTGGGCAACGTGCTGCGCTACCGCCGCCCGCATCTGGTGACCGTTCTCGGGGAGCCGGGAATGGGCAAGAGCCGGCTGCTGGCGGAGCTGGCGCGCGTGTCCGGGGACGGGGTGCGCTGCCTGACGGGCCGCGCGCCCGCGTTCGGCGGTGGTTCCGCCCTGGCCGAGGTCGTCGCCGCCTACGCGGGCGTACGGGACAGCGACAGTCCGTCCACCGTGGACCGGCGGTTGGCCGACGCGGTCGACCGGCTGATGGGCGCCTCCGGTGCGTGGGTGCTGGACGAGCTGCGCGCGCTGCTCGGTCCCGCGGCGGACTGTGAACCCATGGCGCTGCGCCGGTTTCTGGAGGCGGTGGCGCTCGAGCGGCCGTTGATCGTCGTCGTGGAGGACCTGCACTGGGCGTCGGAGGCGGTACTCGACTTCGTCGGCGACCTGGCCGAGCGGGTCGTGCCGGTGCCGATGCTGGTCGTGGCCACCGCCCGCCCGGAGCTGCTGGACCGGCGGCCCCGCTGGGGTGGCGGTACGCGGGAGGCGACGGTGACGACGCTGGACCGGCTGTCCGACGACGCGACGCTGCGACTGCTGGGGCATCTGGTCGAGACGCACGGGCTGATCGCGAGCCCCTGCCGTGAGCTGGTCAGCTCGGTCGGCGGAAACCCTTTGTTCGCAACGGAGTACGTGCGGATGCTGCGCGACGGCGGCTCCGGTGTCGGGGTGCATCCGCCGCACTCGGTGCGTGGGGTGATCGCGGCACGGCTGGACACGCTGCCGGCCGTGACGAAGTCGGTGCTGCAGGACGCGGCCGTGTTCGGCGAGGCGGTGTCCGCCGATGCCGTCGCCGCCGTGTCCGATGTGGACTCCGCCGAGGTGGAGCGGCAGCTGGAGCACCTGGAGCGCTGGGATTTCCTCCGGCGCTCGCCGCACGGGTGGCACAGGACCCAGACGCGGTACCGGTTCGGGCACATGCTCGTGCGCGACGTCGCCTACGGGCAGCTGCCCCGGGCCGTGCGGGCGCACAAGGAACGGCTGGCCGAGCGGTGGTCGGCGGCGCACGAGCTCGCCGAGTCCTGATCGTTCGTGTAAGAAGAACGCATGGGGCGTGTATTGGTGATCGGGCTCGACCCCGCGCAAATTCCCGGCTGGGATCCCGCACCTGTCCAGGCGGCGATCGCCCGTGGGCAGGCCCGCTTCGAGGAGCTTGGCCTCGAGGCGGACATGTGCCTGGTTGTGCCGGAAGACCGGCCCGAGGAAGCGATTGTGGCGGCGTTGACCGGTGGGGACTACGCGTGTGTGGTGGTCGGGGGCGGTATTCGCAAGCACGAGCCGCTGCTCGAGTTGTTCGAGCGGGTGGTGAACCTGGTGCGGCAGTACGCGCCCGGTGCGGCCATCGCGTTCAACAGCGGCCCCGAGGACATGGCCGACGCCGCCCTGCGGTGGTTGCGTTAGTCAGCGGTGCACAAGTGGGTTGGTGTGGCCCAGCGATCGGTCCCGCATGAGCCTGGCCAGCTGGTGGTGCTGGCCGGTGTCGCTGTTCTCGAACCACTGGATGACGCGTTCCTGCTGCTCCGGCCGTTGTTCCTGGCTGAGCTTGCAGATGGTGTCGACGGCCCGCACGCGCAGCCGGAACGCGGCGACGTGGGGGAGCAGCTCGTGGAAGTAGGGCAGCGAGCCGGTCATGTCCCAGCCGACGCCGAAGCGGCCCTCGAGTTGCTCGACGGTGCGCGTGATGATCGGGAGGACGTCGGCCGGGTCGTCGGCGACGGTGATCTCGCCGGTCACGTGGACGGCGGTGAAGTTCCAGGTCGGTGCCGCGGGGTGTTTCTCGTAGACCGCGGGGGAGATGTAGCCGTGCGGTCCGTGGAAGACGGCGAGCGCCTTGTCACCGTTTTTTAGACCGGCCCACTGCGGGTTGCTGCGGTTGATATGTCCTAAGAGGACTCTTCCGATGAGGTCGTCGTCGCCGTCGGTTTCGAGGACCATCGGCAGGTGCGCGGCGATCGGTCCGTCGCAGACGAACAGCGCGAGCGGGTTGTTGCGGATGATGCCGAGGGCCGCGGTGTCGTCTTGGTAGATCTCAGGCACGTACACGGCACACTCCGTCCGCGATGAGTGCCCGGGCGATCTCGGCGGCGCGCACGGCGGTGGTGGACAGCAGTCCGGAGGAGATGCCGTGCGTGTGTTCGGTCGCGCCGCCCTGCACGTAGATGCCGCAGCGGACGTCCTCGGTGGTGACGAGCCGATAGTTGCGGTCGACCTGGAACTTGCCGCAGTCGTCCTCTTTGACGTAGCCGGCGAGGTCGCCGAGGAGGTTGCGCGGGTCGTTGGGGCGGTAGCCGGTGGCGTAGATGACGAAGTCCGACACCAGTTCCCGGTGTTCGCCGGTGGGCAGGAACTCGAGCTGGAGCCGGACGGCGTCGCTCTGCCGGATGTCGCGGATGCGCGTGGTGTGCAGCAGGCGCAGCCGTTCGGTGCCGCGGACCAGCTCCTGGTAGTGCCGCCGGTACAGCTCCTTGGTGAGGTCGAGGTCCACCACGGAGTAATTGGTGCTGGCGTGGTAGTTCAGCAGCGACTTCTTGACGTCCGGCGGCGCGGTGTGGAAGTGGTCGACGGACTCGGGGTCGAAGATGCGGTTCGCGAACGGGCTGTCGTCGGCGACGCTGTAGCCGCGGCGCGCGAACACGGCGTTGACCTCGCCGTGCGGGAAGCGGTCGAGGAGGTGGTTCGTGATCTCGGCGGCGCTCTGCCCGGCGCCGACGACGGTGAACCGGTGCGGCCCGTCGGGCAGATCTTGTAGGTGCCGCACGAAGTGTGAGCTGTGCCAGACGCGGTCGGACAGCTGAACGTCCTGGGGGATGTCCGGTATGAGGCCGGTCGCGACGACGACGTTGCGGGCCCGCCGGGTGCCGGTCGCCGTCTCGACGTCGAGGTGGGTGATGCGGCCGTGTTCCTCGACGGGGTGCACGGCGAGGACGTCGGCGCCGTAGCTGACGACGTGGTCGAGCTTGGCCGCGGCCCAGCCGAGGTAGTCGTGGAACTCGATCCTCGACGGCATCAGGATCTGGTGGTTGATGAAGTCCACCAGCCTGCCCTTGTCGTGCAGGTAGCACAGGAAGCTGAACTCGCTGCGCGGGTCCCGCATCGTGGCGAGGTCCTTGAGGAACGAGATCTGCATCGTGGCGTCGTCGA
Organism: Lentzea sp. NBRC 105346; assembly: GCF_030269605.1. Taxonomy (GTDB): domain Bacteria; phylum Actinomycetota; class Actinomycetes; order Mycobacteriales; family Pseudonocardiaceae; genus Lentzea. Next base: position 982,111 of record NZ_BSTQ01000001.1, on the reverse strand, counting down.
TGAGCATGCCGCGGTGCCAGCCGAACTCGGGTTGCCGTTCGAAGAAGGCCGCCGTGAGATCGTGGCCGTCGGTCTCGTGCAGCGCGATGGCGAGCGCCAGGTTGGCGGGCCCGAACCCGATCCCGGCCACGTCCACGACGTCCGGATCTTCACGCGATGGCAATGAATTCACCTCGCCTGCTGCTAGGACATTCTGGTGGGGCCTGAATTTAGGTCCCGTGCTTCAGACCGGCGCCCACCATCGAGTAATCGCTTCCACCCGTTGCTGGACAGTGGGTGCGCCGTGGAACCACGGAATTGCTGGGCAACCGTGGTGACGACTTACTTTCGGCGAGCGAACACACTCATTGATGGTGGAGGGGAATGTGACGGTCAGCCTGAACCTCGCCGCCACCACGGTGGCCGCCGAAGACCACGCCGCGGTGCGATCACTGGCGGCGTCGCTGACGCCGGGCCTCGTGGACGACCCCGCGTGGGTGAACCGTGCGCGGGCGTTGTCGTGTGCGCTGCCCGAGGGGCTGCGGCGGGTTCTGCGGGACTTCCGGCGTTGCTCGGGGCAGGAGGGTCTGCTCCTGATCCGCGACCTGCCGATCGACGCGTCGTCGTTGCCGCCCACTCCCACCCGGCCGCTCTCGGTGCAGCGGGACGCGACCATTCCCGCCGCGGTGCTGGTGCTGTTCATGTCCCACCTGGGCGAGCTCGTGGCGTTCCGGCCGGAGAAGTCGGGTGCGCTCGTGCAGGACGTCGTGCCGGTGCCCGGCCAGGAGCAGATGCAGGGCAACGCCGGGTCCACGCGCCTGGAGATGCACACCGAGAACGCCTTCCACCCGCACCGGCCGGACTTCCTGGCGTTGCTGTGCCTGCGCGGCGACCACGACGGGTCGGCCGGCCTGCAGGTGGCGTCGATCCGGCGGGCGCTTCCCCTGCTGCCGGACGACGTCGTGTCGGTGCTGGCGCAGCCGCGGTTCGTCACGGCCGCGCCGCCGTCGTTCGGTGCCGGCGCGGGCGATGCCGTGCCGCAGCCGGTGTTGCGTGGATCGGTAGACGACCCGGACCTGGTGGTGGACTTCGCGGCCACGCGGGCTCTCGACCCTGATGCGGAGCGGGCTTTGGCTGTGCTCCAGGAGGCGTTGATCTCGGTCGGGCAGACGGCTGTGTTGTCGCCGGGTGATCTGGTGATTGTGGACAACCGGGTGGCTGTGCACGGCCGCACGGCGTTCACCCCGCGCTACGACGGCCAGGACCGGTGGCTGCAGCGCACCTTCGTGCACCTCGACTTCCGCCGGTCGCGGGCGCTTCGCGCACTCGACGGCCACGTCGTCGTCTGAGCCGCGCCATGTCTGTCGCCGTTGTCGGGGTGTCGTGCCGGTTTCCGCAGGCGCCCGATCCCTTCTCGTTCTGGCAGCTGCTCTCCGCCGGTGTGGACGCGGTCGGTCCGCTGCCCGCCGGACGCCCTGGTCCGCGCTGGGGTGGGTTCCTTTCGGACGTCGCGGCGTTCGACGCCGCGTTCTTCGGGATCTCGCCGCGGGAAGCGGTCGCGATGGACCCGCAGCAACGCCTCGCGCTCGAGCTGGCCTGGGAGGCCATCGATGACGCCGGCCTGGACTCGTTGACGCGCACTGGTGTGTTCATCGGCGCGATTCGCGACGACTACGCGCAGGTCCTGCAGCAGCACGGCTTGGCCACCACCCACTTCGCGTTCACCGGCGTGTCCCGCGCGATGATCGCGAACCGCGTGTCACACCACTTCGGCTTCAGTGGGCCGAGCATGACCGTCGACACCGGACAGTCGTCCTCGCTCGTCGCCGTCCAGATGGCGTGCGAAAGTCTTCTCTCCGGCGCCTGCGATGCGGCGCTGGCCGGTGGTGTGCACCTGAACCTGTCGGCCGAGGCCTCCTCGACGGGCACGCTGTCGCCCGACGGTCGCTGCTACACGTTCGACGCGCGCGCCAACGGTTTCGTGCGCGGCGAGGGCGGCGGCCTGGTCGTGCTGAAGCGATTGTCCGACGCGCTGGCCGCAGGTGACCCCATCCTCTGCGTGATCCGTGGCGGCGCGGTCAACACGGGCAGCGGCTCTTCTCTGGCGGTCCCTTCTTCGTCGTCGCAGCAGGAAGTCCTGCTCTCGGCGTGCGCTTCGGCCGGTGTCTCGCCGGCTTCTCTCGGTTACGTCGAGCTGCACGGCACGGGCACGCCGGTCGGTGATCCGGTGGAGGCTTCCGCGCTCGGCGCGGCCTACGGGACCGGTCGTGATTCTTTGTTGCCTGTCGGGTCGGTGAAGACCAACATCGGCCACCTGGAGGGTGCGGCCGGCATCGCCGGGTTCATCAAGACGATGCTGTGCCTGTCGCATCGGACCTTGGTGCCGAGTCTCAACTTCGCCTCGTCTGCTCTGCCTCTTGTGTCCTTGGGCCTGCGCGTTCAGGTGTCGTCGTCGCCGTGGACCGGCCCGTTGCTGGCGGGCGTGTCGTCGTTCGGCCTCGGCGGCACCAACTGCCATCTCATTCTGGAACAGTCCCCAGTGGACGGTTCTGCTGTCGTCGCGGCCCGCCGTTCTCCGTTCCAACGGGCTCGATTCTGGCCTGGCGACACCACATCCGTGGTGGTCTCGGGTGACGACCTGCTGGACCTGGTGCGCGGCGCGGCGGCCTCTGTTCTCGGTTACTCCACCGTTCCGCCGGACCAGACGTTCGAGTCGCTGGGCTTCGACTCGATCACCGCGACGGAGCTCAGTGCTTCCCTGAGCGCTTTGATCGGCCGCCGCCTGCCGGACTCCCTGGTGTTCGACCACCCAACGCCAGCGCTGGTTGCTTCACATCTGCGCGGTGCTTCTTCCGTGGAAGTGGTGGCGCCGACCGCGCCGGACGAGCCGATCGCGATCATCGGCATGGCGTGCCGCTATCCCGGTGGTGTCACGTCGCCATCCGGGCTGTGGCAGCTGGTCCTGGACGGCGTCGACGCGATCTCCACGTCTCCTGCTTCTCGTGGCTGGGATGCTGACTTTCTTGGCGGCTTCCTGGACGACGCCGCGTTGTTCGACGCCTCGTTCTTCGGCATCTCCCCGCGCGAGGCGCTCGCGATGGACCCGCAGCAACGCCTGCTGCTGGAGACCGCGTGGGAGGCGTTCGAGCACGCGGGCCTGGTGCCGTCGTCGTTGCGCGGCAGCCGGACCGGTGTCTTCATCGGCGCAGTGCAGCAGGAGTACGCCACGCGTCTGCACGAGTCCGATTCGTCCGCCGGCCACCTGTTGACGGGCACGACGTCCAGTGTTGCGTCGGGCCGGATCGCCTACACGTTCGGCTTCTCAGGTCCGGCGGTCACCGTCGACACGGCCTGCTCGTCGTCGTTGGTGGCGCTGCACTTGGCGGCGCAGTCGCTGCGTTCCGGCGAGTGTTCTCTGGCACTGGCGGGTGGCGCCGCGGTGATGCCGACGCCGGGCATGTTCGTCGAGTTCACCCACCAGGGCGGCTTGGCTCCCGACGGCCGCTGCAAGCCGTTCTCGGCGTCGGCCGACGGTACGAGTTGGTCCGAGGGCGTCGGCCTGCTGCTGGTCGCCCGGCTGTCCGACGCTCAGCGTCTTGGTTACCCGGTGCTGGCCGTGGTGCGCGGCACGGCCGTGAACTCCGACGGCGCCTCGAACGGCCTTACCGCGCCCAACGGCCCGGCCCAGGAACGCGTCATCCGTTCGGCATTGTCGAACGCACGCCTGCTTCCGTCCGACGTAGACGTGGTGGAGGCGCACGGCACCGGCACCCGCCTCGGTGACCCGATCGAGGCGCAGGCTTTGCTCGCGACCTACGGCCAGGACCGAACTTCGCCTCTGCTGCTCGGTTCGCTGAAGTCGAACATCGGTCACACGCAGGCGGCGGCGGGCGTGGCCGGCGTGATCAAGATGGTGGAGGCGATGCGACACGGAGTCGTGCCGCGAACCCTGCACCTGAACGCGCCCACCCCACGAGTCGACTGGTCCTCCGGCGCCGTCTCCCTACCCACGTCCACCATCGAGTGGCCGTCCCACGACCGTCCCCGCCGCGCCGCAGTGTCGTCGTTCGGCATCTCTGGCACGAACTCGCACGTAATTCTCGAGCAGTCCCCTGTGGATAACTCGATTTCGGCCCCAGAACTGTCAGACCAACGTGAGACGCTTAAGAAGGGGGCCTCGCGCCCCCCGGCGGGGGGCCAGGCGGAATCGATTCCGTGGTTGGTGTCGGCGAAGTCTGAGTCTGCGCTGCGCGAACAGATCAACCGGGTGCGGGGGCTTGAGGGCGACCCGGCGGATGTCGGGTACTCGCTCGCGACGACCCGATCGGCTTTTGATCATCGGGCCGTACTGGTGGATGGCGAGGTCGTCGCCGAGGGCGTGGTGGCGGTTGGCGAGCTGGCGTTTTTGTTCACGGGGCAGGGTTCGCAGCGTGCCGGTATGGGACAGGAGCTGTACGAGCGGTTCCCGGTGTTCGCGGCGGCGTTCGACGATGTGTGGTCGCGGTTCGACGTGGCGGACCTGGATGTTGATCAGACTGGGTACGCGCAGCCGGCGATCTTCGCGTTCGAGGTCGCGCTGTATCGGCTGTTCGAGTCGTGGGGCGTGACACCCGATCACCTGGTGGGCCACTCGATAGGGGAGATCGCGGCGGCGCACGTCGCTGGAGTTCTCTCGCTGGACGACGCGTGCACGTTGGTTGGTGCGCGTGCGAGTTTGATGCAGGCCTTGCCTCCTGGTGGGGCGATGATCGCGATCGAGGCGTCCGAGGCCGAGGTTCTGCCGCTTCTTACCGAACGGGTGTCGATCGCGGCGGTGAATGGCCCGACGGCGGTGGTGATCGCGGGTGATGAGCGAACGGCGTTCGACATTGCCGAACGGTTCGCGAAATCGAAGCGGTTGACCGTATCGCACGCGTTCCACTCGCCGTTGATGGAACCGATGCTGGACGAGTTCCGCGCTGTGGTGCGGACGTTGGAGTTCGCCCAGCCGCGGATTCCGATTGCGGCATCGGGTGACGTGACGGACCCGGAGTACTGGGTGCGGCACGTCCGGGAGACCGTGCGGTTCGCCGACAACGTCGGTCAGTTGACCGGCTGTACGTTCGTGGAGATCGGGCCGGATGGGGTGCTGTCAGCGATGGTCGACGGTGCCATCCCGACCCAGCGCAAGAACCGCGGCGAGGTAGCGGCGATCGTCACGGCGATGAGCCGGTTGCACGTGCGCGGTGTCGAGATCGACTGGGCGAAGTTCTTCCAGGGCGCGAAGAAGGTCGGCCTGCCCACCTACGCCTTCCAACGGCAGCGGTACTGGCTGACGGCCCACGTCGGCCACCCGCTGGTCGACAAGACGGTCAACCTCGCCGAGACCGGCGAGATCGTGTTGACCGGCAACGTGTCCCCGCGCACCCAGCCGTGGCTGGCGGATCACGTCATCAACGGCACGGTGTTGTTGCCCGGCACAGCCTTCGTCGAACTGGCGTGGCGCGCCGCGCAGGAGGCGGGCTGCGACCGGCTCGCGGATCTGACGCTGCACGCACCTCTGCCGTTGCCGGACAACGGCGTCGACCTACAGGTGAAGGTCGCCGACCGCGCGATCCGGATCTACGCGAACGACGGCGACGCGTGGACGTTGCACGCAACGGGCACGCTGGCGAACGGCACCGCGGAACCGAAGTTCCCCGCCGAGTGGCCGCCACCGGGTGCGGAGGCGGTCGACGTCGACTACGAGCGGCTGGCGGACCGCGGATACGAGTACGGACCGGCGTTCCAAGGCCTGCACAGGATGTGGCGCCGTGGCGACGACGTGTTCGCGGAGGTGTCGCTACCGGTGCAGACGGAGGCCTTCGGCCTGCACCCAGCACTGATGGACGCCGCGCTGCACGCCGTTCTGCTGGAGCAGACCGGCCTGCTGCTGCCGTTCTCGTTCTCCGGCATCACGTGGTACGCAACGGGCGCGTCGGCGTTGCGCGTGCACTGCACCCGGTCGAGTCCGGACACGGTGTCGATCACGATGGCGGACTCGTCCGGGAAGCCGGTGGCGCAGGTCGAGTCGCTGGTGATGCTGCCCGCGAAGACCGTCGTGCGCGAGCCGCTGTACCGAGTGGACTGGGTTCCGGTCGACGGCACCGGCGAAGTGTCCTGGACCGAGGATCCCGGCACGCTGAGCGAAGTGCCGGACGCCGTCGCGATGCGGCTGCCCGCGGGGGATGTGCGGGCCACTCTCGGGCGCGCGCTCGACCTCGTGCAGACATGGCTGTCCGACGACCGATTTACCGGCAAGCTCATCCTGCACACCGCGGACGACCTGGCCGGCGCAGCGGTGCGCGGGCTGGTGCGTTCCGCGCAGTCCGAACACCCCGGCCGCTTCGCCCTGATCGAAGGCGAAGCGCGGGCCGTGGCCACCGACGAACCGCAGATCGCGATCCGCGACGGTCAGCTGCTGGCACCGCGCCTGACCCGTATGCCGGCTGTGACCGATATCCGGACGTTGACCGGAACCGTACTGGTGACCGGCGCCTCCGGCCGCATCGGCGGCGCCATCGCTCGGCACCTGGTCACCTCCCACGACGTGCGCAATCTGCTGCTGGTCAGCAGAAGCGGTGTGAACGACGAGTTGGTCGACGAGCTCACGGCGCACGGCGCCGACGTACACGTCGCGGCGTGCGACATCGCGGACCGCGACGCGCTGGCCCGCGTGCTCGACGGCGTGGCGCTCAACGCCGTCGTGCACGCCGCGGGTGTCCTCGACGACGGCGTGATCGAGTCGATGACCCCCGAGCGCCTGGACCGCGTGCTGCGCGCCAAGGTCGATGGCGCCCTCAACCTGCACGAGCTGACCGCCGACCTAGACGCTTTCGTGCTCTGCTCCTCGGTTTCCGGCCTCATCGGCGCCGCCGGACAGGGCAACTACGCGGCCGCGAACGCGGTCCTCGACGAACTAGCCGAGCAACGGCGATCGGCCGGCCTGCCCGCGACGTCCCTGGCGTGGGGACTCTGGGACCGCAGCGCCGGCATGGCGCAAACCATGAGCGACGCGGACGAGCGCCGAATGGCCGACGCCGGCGTCGCGGCCCTGTCCGAACAGCAGGGCCTAGCCCTCTTCGACGCGGCCATCTCGACCGACGAGGCGCTGGTGGTTCCGATGCGCCTCAACCCTGCGGCTTCCTCGGTCCCGCACATCATGCGCAGCCTCGTGCGAGCGCCGGCCCGCTCGCGCTCCGCGTCCACTATGGACATCTCGTCGCTCAACTCGCACCAACTCCTCGACCTCGTACGGACCGAAGCGGCCGCCGTGCTGGGTCACTCGACGGCGGATGCGATCGAGGTCACGAGGGCGTTCAAGGAGCTCGGCTTCGACTCCCTTACGGCGGTGGAGTTCCGAAACCGGCTGAACGCCGTGATCGGTATGAGTCTTCCCACAACGCTGCTGTTCGACCATCCGACGCCGCAGGGGCTAGTGGAGCACCTGTCCGGCGCCTCCACCGTGGCTTCTGTCACTCGGTCCGCTGTGGATGATGATCCGATCGTCATCGTCGGCATGGCATGCCGCTATCCGGGCGGAGTCAGGTCGCCGGAAGACCTGTGGCGCCTCGTAGCCGACGGCGTCGACGCGATCTCGTCGTTCCCCACCGGCCGCGGCTGGGACGTCGACTCGCTCTATGACCCGGATCCCACCCGGCCCGGCACCTCCTACACGCGCGAGGGCGGGTTCCTCCACGACGCGGACGAGTTCGACGCCGACTTCTTTGGCATCTCACCACGTGAAGCCCTCGCGATGGACCCGCAGCAACGCCTGCTGCTGGAAACCTCGTGGGAGGCCTTCGAACGAGCCGGCATCGACCCTCTTTCGTTGCGCGGCAACCAGGTCGGCGTGTTCGCCGGCGTGATGTACCACGACTACGCCCCCGCGGTGGGCCGGATGCCGGGCGAGCTCGAGGGCATCCTGCTGACCGGCAATGCCGGCAGCGTCCTGTCCGGCCGGCTCGCCTACACGTTCGGCCTGGAAGGCCCGGCCGTCACCGTCGACACCGCCTGTTCCTCATCGCTGGTGGCCCTGCACCTGGCGGCGCAGGCGTTGCGTTCGGGGGAGTGCTCCCTGGCATTGGCCGGCGGCGTGACCGTCATGGCGACGCCGGGCACCTTCGTCGAGTTCTCGCGCCAGCGCGGCCTGGCGCCCGACGGCCGCTGCAAGTCCTTCGCCGCGGCCGCCAACGGCACCGGCTGGTCCGAGGGCGCCGGAATGCTAGTCGTGGAACGCCTGTCGGACGCCGTCCGCCTGGGCCACCCCGTGCTGGCCGTGGTGCGCGGCTCGGCCGTGAACTCCGACGGCGCCTCGAACGGCCTGACCGCACCCAACGGCCCGGCACAGCAACGCGTCATCCGTTCGGCATTGTCGAACGCAGGCCTACTTCCGTCGGACGTGGACGTCGTCGAAGCGCACGGCACCGGCACCGTGCTGGGCGACCCGATCGAGGCGCAGGCCCTGTTGGCAACGTACGGCCAGGACCGCACCTCACCTCTGTGGCTAGGTTCGCTGAAGTCGAACATCGGTCACACTCAGGCGGCAGCGGGCGTGGCCGGCGTGATCAAAATGGTGATGGCGATGCGCCACGGCGCGGTGCCCCGAACCCTCCACATCGACACACCGACCCCTCACGTCGACTGGTCGACGGGCGCACTAGAACTTGCCACCGAGCCGCACCCCTGGCCATCCCACGACCGCCCGAGGCGTGCCGCCGTGTCCTCCTTCGGGATCTCGGGCACGAACTCGCACGTAATTCTCGAGCAGTCCCCTGTGGATAACTCGATTTCGGCCCCAGAACTGTCAGACCTGCATGAGACGCTTAAGAAGGGGACCTCGCGCCCCCCGGCGGGGGGCCAGGCGGAATCGATTCCGTGGTTGGTGTCGGCGAAGTCGGGCTCTGCGCTGCGCGAACAGATTGAGCGGGTGCGGGGGCTTGAGGGTGACCCGGCGGATGTCGGGTACTCGCTCGCGACGACGCGGTCGATGTTCGATCACCGCGCGGTGCTGGTGGGCGGCGAAGTGGTCGCTGAGGGTGTGGCGGGCACCGGGAAGGTCGCGTTCCTCTTCACCGGACAGGGCAGTCAGCGACCGGGGATGGGCCGCGAGCTGTACGAGCGGTTCCCGGTGTTCGCGGCCGCGTATGACGACGTGTGGTCGCGGTTCAACGTCGGTGGCCTCCACCTGGATCAGACCGGGCACGCACAGCCGGCGATCTTCGCGCTCGAAGTCGCGCTATACCGGCTGATCGAGTCATGGGGTGTGACGCCCGATCACCTGGTGGGCCATTCGATCGGGGAGATCGCGGCTGCGCACGTGGCTGGCGTGCTGTCGTTGGACGACGCGTGCACGCTCGTCGGCGAACGGGCCCGGCGGATGCAGGCCTTGCCGCCCGGCGGCGCGATGATCGCGATCCAGGCGTCCGAGGACGAAGTCAGCCCGTATCTCACCGAGCAGGTGTCGATCGCCGCCGTGAACGGCCCGAACGCGGTGGTGATCGCGGGCGATGAACGAACGGCGTTCGACATTGCCGAACGGTTCACGAAAACCAAGCGGTTGAGTGTGTCGCATGCGTTCCACTCGCCGTTGATGGAACCGATGCTCGACGAGTTCCGGGCTGTGGCGGAGAAGCTTGAGTACCACGAACCGCGCATACCGATCGCGGCGAGCGGCGACGTGACGGACCCGGAGTTCTGGGTGCGGCACGTCCGCGACACCGTGCGGTTCGCCGACAACGTCGGCAAGCTGACCGACTGCTTCTTCCTGGAGATCGGGCCGGACGGCGTGCTGTCGGCCATGGTCGACGGAGCGATTCCCGCGCTTCGCCGCGGCCGTAGTGAAGTGAACACGTTGATCATGGCTCTCGGGCGCCTGCACGTGCGAGGCGTGGAGATCGACTGGACGACGTTCTTCGCCGGGGCCCGAAAGGTCGATCTGCCGACGTATGCGTTCCAGCGGCAGAGCTTCTGGCTGACCACCCCGGACGGCGACCTCGAAGAGGCGGGCCTCGCCCCGGCCGATCACCCGTTGCTCGGCGCGGCGGTCGAACTGCCGGACGACGGCGGCGTGGTGTTCACCGGCAGGCTGTCGCTGCGGTCGCACCCGTGGCTCGCCGACCACGTGATCGGCGGCGCGGTCGTCTTGCCCGGTGCCGCGTTGGTCGAGCTCATCCTGCACGCCGCGGCCCAGGTCGGCTGCGACACGTTGGAAGAACTGACCCTGGAAGCCCCACTGGTTCTTCCGGAACGCGGCGGCCTGCGACTGCGTGTCGTCGTGGGGTCCGATGAGGACGGTCGCAGGGCGGTCACCGTCCATGCCGGTGGCGACGAATGGACCAGGCACGCCAGCGGCGTTCTCGCCGCCGAGGCCGTCGAACTCGGCGACGTCGGTGCATGGCCACCTGATGGCGACGCGGTCGACGGTGTCTATGAACTGCTCGCCACCCGTGGATATGACTACGGACCTGCATTCCAGGGTGTGCGCAAAATGTGGCGGCGCGGCGACGACGTGTTCGCGGAAGTCGTGTTGCCAGATGAGGCCGCTGGGCGGTTCGGCCTGCATCCGGCCGTGCTCGACGCCGCGCTGCACACCGTGGCGCTGGACGCGGGCGAGCTCCGGATGCCCTTCGTCTGGTCCGGCGTGTCGCTGCGGCCGAGTAGCCCGACGGAGCTGCGCGTCAGGATGTCCCGCATAGGCGACGACGTGGTCTCGCTGGACATCGCCGACACGACCGGTGCGCCGGTCGCGCGGATCGACTCGCTGGTCACGCGGCCGGTGGGCCGGTTGCGAGCCAACGACGACGCACTGTTCACAATGGACTGGGCACCGCACGAGAAGAGCGAACCAAACGGCGAGCTCGTTGTGGTGCATTGCGCCGGAGAGTCCGTGCGGGATGCGGTTCACCGCGTACTGGCCGAGGTGCAGAAGTTCCTCGCGGAGGACGGTGAAGCGACTCTCGCCGTGGTGACACGAGGCGCGGTGGCCGTCAACGACGAGGAGACGGTCGAGGATCTGGCCGGTGCCGCGGTGTGGGGGCTGGTGCGCTCGGCGCAGGCCGAACACCCCGGCCGGATCGTGCTGGTCGACTCCGACTCTGGTGACACCGCGTTCGCGGCGGGCGAGCCGCAGGTGGCGGTGCGGCGGGGCGAGGTGTTCGTGCCTCGGCTCAGGCGGGTAACGAGCGACGCGCTCGTACCACCCGCGAGCCCGTGGCGGCTCGACGTGACAAGTCGCGGCACGCTGGAGAACCTCGCCCTGGTTCCCACCGACGTGAAACCGTTGGGGCGCGGCGAGATCCGAGTCGCGATGCACGCGGCGGGGTTGAACTTCCGCGATGTGCTGCTGGCCCTCGGCATGTATCCCGGCGACCTGCCGCTCGGCGGTGAGGGCGCCGGCGTTGTGACCGAGGTCGGCGACGACGTGACCGGACTCGCGCCCGGCGACCGCGTGATGGGGCTCTTCCTCGGATCGTTCGGCCCGGCCGCGGTGACCGATCACCGTTTGGTGGCACGGATTCCCAAGGGCTGGTCGTGGGTTGAGGCGGCGTCCGTGCCGATCGTGTTCCTCACCGCGCACTACGCGTTCCGCGATCTGGTCGAACTGCGCGCGGGCGAGTCGATCCTCGTGCACGCGGCCGCCGGTGGCGTCGGCATGGCGGTGGTCCAGCTGGCCCGGCACATCGGTGCGGAGGTGTTCGGCACCGCGAGCCCGTCGAAGTGGGCCGCCACCGGACTCGACGACGACCACCTGGCTTCGTCGCGAACGCTGGAGTTCGCGGACAAGTTCCCGCAAGTGGACGTAGTGCTGAACGCGCTGGCGCGCGAGTTCGTCGATGCGTCGCTGGGACTGCTGCGGCCGGGCGGGCGGTTCGCGGAGATGGGCAAGACGGACATCCGCGAGTCGGTCGACGCCGACGTGCGGTACCGGGCGTTCGACCTGATGGACGCCGGACCGGACCGCATCCAGGAGCTGCTGGCCGAGCTCGTCGACCTGTTCGAGGCGGGCGTGCTGCGGCCGTTGCCGGTGACGACCTGGGACGTGCGGCGTGCGCCCGAGGCCTTCCGGCTGCTCGGACAGGGACAGTTGATCGGCAAGGTGGTGCTGACGATCCCGAGCGGCCCGCTGTTGATCACCGGCGCGACCGGCACGCTCGGCGGTCTGGTCGCCCGGCATGTGGTGCGGCAGGGAACTCGGGAACTGCTGCTCGTCAGCAGGCGCGGCGCCGACGCGCCCGGCATGGCCGCGCTTCGCGCCGAGCTGACCGGCATGGGTGCGTCGGTCACTGTGGCCGCGTGTGACGTGGCGGACCGGGACGCCCTGGCGGCGCTGCTGGCCGAGCACCCGGTGAGCGGTGTGATCCACGCGGCGGGTGTGCTGGACGACGGGCTTGTCGGCGCGCTGACCCCGGCCCAGCTGGACGCCGTGCTGCGACCCAAGGTGGACGCGGCGTGGAACCTGCACGAGCTGGCCGGGGACGTGTCGTCGTTCGTACTCTTCTCGTCGATCGCCGGTGTGGTCGGCACGGCCGGGCAGGCGAATTATGCGGCGGCCAACGCCTATCTCGACGCCCTGGCCGCGCATCGCCGATCCCTTGGCCTGCCCGCGGTTTCGATCGCGTGGGGGTTGTGGGAGGAGGCCAGCGGCATGACCGGCCACCTGGCGGACGCCGACCTGGCCCGGATCAGCCGCACCGGATTCGGTGCGCTGAACACGGAACAAGGATTGCGGCTGCTCGACGTCGCCGGTGGTGTGGACGTGGCGACGGTCGTCGCCGCACCGCTGCGGGCCACCGGTGATGTGCCTGCGTTGCTGCGCGGCCTGGTCCGCGCTCCGCTGCGCCGCGCGATGGCCGAACCAGATGTGAGCTCGCGGCTGGCCGGGCTCGGCCCGGCCGAACAGGAACGCCTCTTGCTGGATCTCGTCTGCGACCACACGGCGACCGTGCTCGGTCATTCGTCACCGGGCCGGGTGCGCGCCGAGACGGCGTTCAGCAAGCAGGGTTCCGATTCGCTGACCGCGATGGAACTGCGCAACCGGCTCGCGACGGCAACAGGACTCAAACTGCCGAGCTCGGTGGTGTTCGACCATCCGACACCGGTGGCGCTGGCCCGGTTCCTCGCCGCGAAGTTCAATCCACAGTCCACTGTGGAGGCATCGGAGCGTTCGACTTCCGAGAGTGAGATGTCCATCAAGACCATGGACGTGGACGACCTGGTGCAGATGGCGCTCGCGGGCCGGTCCGACGACGACGCGTGGAGTTCGTGATGAGCAGTTCGGACGACAAGGTCGTCGAGGCGCTCCGGGCGTCGCTGATGGAGAACGACCGGCTGCGGCAACGCAACCAGCAGCTGGTCGCCGGGATGACCGAGCCGATCGCGATCATCGGCATGGCGTGCCGTTTCCCCGGTGGCGTGACGTCGCCGGAAGAGCTGTGGCAACTGGTCATCGACGGCGTCGACGCCGTGTCCGGGTTCCCGACGGATCGCGGCTGGGACCTCGACCGGCTGTTCGACCCGGACCCCGACCGCCCTGGCACGACCTACGCCACCGAGGGCGGCTTCCTGCACGACGCGGCCATGTTCGATCCGGAGTTCTTCGAGATCTCGCCGCGTGAGGCGCTGGCGATGGACCCCCAGCAACGCCTGCTGCTGGAGACCGCCTGGGAGGCGCTCGAGCGCGCCGGTATCCCCGCGTCCTCGTTGCACGGCAGCAAGACCGGCGTCTTCATCGGTGCCGCGGCCCAGGACTACGGCGCTCGGCTGCACGAAGCGGTCTCGTCGGACGGGCACCTGCTGACGGGCACGACGTCCAGCGTCGCATCGGGCCGAATCGCTTACACGTTCGGCTTCTCCGGCCCAGCCGTCACCGTCGATACGGCCTGCTCGTCGTCGTTGGTGGCGCTGCATTTGGCGGCGCAGTCACTTCGTTCCGGCGAGTGTTCGCTCGCTCTGGCCGGCGGTGCTTCGATCATGCCGACGCCGGGCATGTTCGTCGAGTTCTCCCGGCAACGGGGACTCGCGCGCGATGGCCGCAGCAAGGCGTTCTCGGCGGCGGCCGACGGAACGAGCTGGGCCGAGGGCGTCGGTCTGCTGCTGGTCGCGCGCCTGTCCGATGCCCGGCGCCTGGGCTATCCAGTTCTGGCCGTGCTTCGTGGTTCGGCGGTGAACCAGGACGGCGCGTCGAACGGCCTGACCGCACCCAACGGGCCGGCGCAGGAACGGGTGATCCGTTCGGCATTGTCGAACGCCGTTCTGGCACCTTCGGACGTCGATGTGGTGGAGGCGCACGGCACCGGTACGCGGCTGGGCGATCCGATCGAGGCCCATGCGCTGCTCGCGACCTATGGACAGGACCGGGCTACTCCGTTGTGGCTCGGTTCCCTGAAGTCGAACATCGGTCACACCCAGACCGCGGCGGGCGTCGCAGGTGTGATCAAGATGGTGATGGCGATGCGGGCGGGCGTCCTGCCCGCGACGTTGCAGGTGGACGCGCCCTCGCCGCACATCGACTGGTCATCCGGTGCTGTCTCCTTGCTCACCTCGGCCCAGCCGTGGCCGTCGTCGGACCGGCCCCGTCGTGCCGCCGTCTCATCGTTCGGCGTGAGCGGCACGAACGCGCACGTGATTCTTGAAGATTGCCCTGTGGACAACTCCACTTCGGACCCGAATCTGTCAGACCCGCATGAGACGCTTAAGAAGGGGACCTCGCGCCCCCTGGCGGGGGGCCAGGCGGAATCGATTCCGTGGTTGCTGTCGGCCAAGTCTGAGGTCGCACTGCGCGAACTGGTGGAGCGGGTGCGGGGGCTTGAGGGTGATCCACGCGATGTCGGGTACTCGCTCGCGACGACCCGATCGGCTTTTGATCATCGGGCCGTACTGGTCGATGGCGAGGTCGTCGCCGAAGGAGTCGCCGCGAGCGGCGAGCTGGCGTTTTTGTTCACGGGGCAGGGCAGTCAGCGACCGGGCATGGGCCGCGAGCTGTACGAGCGGTTCCCGGTGTTCGCGGCCGCGTTCGACGATGTGTGGTCGCGGTTCGACGTTGCCGAGCTAGATGTTGATCAGACCGGGTATGCGCAGCCGGCGATCTTCGCGCTGGAAGTCGCGCTGTACCGGCTGTTCGAGTCGTGGGGTGTGACGCCGGATCACCTGGTGGGTCATTCGATCGGGGAGATCGCGGCGGCGCATGTCGCCGGGGTGTTGTCGCTGGATGATGCGTGCAGGTTGGTGGGTGCGCGTGCGAGTTTGATGCAGGCTTTGCCTCCTGGTGGGGCGATGATCGCGATCCAGGCGTCCGAGGCCGAGGTTCTGCCGCTTCTGACTGACAGCGTCTCGATCGCGGCGGTGAACGGCCCGAGGGCGGTGGTGATTGCGGGTGATGAGCGAACGGCGTTCGACATTGCCGAACGCTTCGCGAAAACGAAGCGGTTGAGCGTGTCGCACGCGTTCCACTCGCCCTTGATGGACCCGATGCTGGACGAATTCCGCGCGGTGGTGCGGACCCTGGACTTCGCCCAGCCGCGGATCCCGATTGCGGCATCGGGGGACGTGACGGACCCGGAGTATTGGGTGCGGCACGTCCGGGACACCGTGCGGTTCGCCGACAACGTGGGCAAGCTGGCCGGCTGCACGTTCGTGGAGATCGGACCGGACGGCGTGTTGTCGGCGATGGTCGACGGTGCCATCCCGACGCTGCGCAAGAACCGCGGCGAGGCCAGCGGGGTGATCACCGCGCTGGCGCAGTTGTACGTGCGCGGTGTTGCGGTCGACTGGGAGACGTTCTTCGCGGGAGCGAATCGGATCGATCTGCCGACCTATCCGTTCCAGCGCAGGCGGTTCTGGCTCGACGCGCCGGCTGCCCGCGGCGACGCGTCCGGCTTCGGACTGGGCAGCAGTGATCACCCGTTGCTCGCCGCGAAGACGACCCTCGCCGATGGCGATGGTCTGCTGCTGACCGGCAGGCTGTCGCTCGCGACGGAGAGCTGGCTGGCCGACCACGCGATCGGCGGCACCCCCATACTGCCCGGCACGGCGTTCGTCGAACTGGCGTTGGCGGCGGGAGACCAGGTCGGGTGCGACCGCGTCGAAGAGCTGACTCTGGAAGCGCCCCTTGCGATGCCGGAGCGCGGCGGTGTTCATCTGCAGCTCGTGGTCGGCGAGCCCGATGACGCGGGGCAGCGTTCGATCGGGATCTACTCGCGTCCCGAGGATGACGAGAACGCGTGGACGAAGCACGCGACGGGCCTCCTCGGCGTCGCGACCAACGACGGCGAACCTCGCTCGTGGCCCGAGGCGACGTCGATCGATCTCGGCACCTTCTACGAGGACCTCGCCGCACTTGGCTACCACTACGGGCCGACGTTCCGCGGGCTGCGCAAGGCGTGGCGGGACGGTGACGACCTCTGCGCCGAGGTCGAACTGCCGTCCGACGCCACCCGGTTCGGTATCCACCCGGCACTCCTCGACGCGGCGTTGCACGCGGTTGCACTGGACGGTGCCGACGAGCTACGGGTTCCTTTCGAGTGGCGTGGTGTGACGCTGCACGCGACCGGTGCCACGACGTTGCGAGTGCGGTTGACGAAATCCGCGCCGGACACGTTCACGCTGACGGCTACCGACCCGAACGGATCACCGGTCATATCCGTCGAGTCATTCGTACTGCGTCAGCCTTCGGCGGTCCGTCGAACGCTGTACGGCGTCGACTGGGTGAAGGTTCAGGCGTCTGAATCCACTGTGGACGCTACGGTCGTTGATGAGTCCGCAGAGGACATCAGGACGCGTTTGTCGGACGTGCTGGGCCGGATCCAGAGCACGGACGAACCGTTGGTATTCGTCACTCGCGGGGCCGTCGCGGTGGTCGACGAGGACGTGCCCAACCTCGTCGACGCGCCGGTGTGGGGGCTGGTTCGGTCCGCACAGGCGGAGCAACCGGGCCGGCTCGTGATCATCGATACCGACGAGGACCTGTCCGAAGCTGTGCTGGGCGCCGCGCTTGCGAGCGGTGAACCGCAGCTGGCCGTGCGCGAGGGCGAGCTGTACGCGCCGCGTGTCAACCGAATCGCGGCGGGATCGGCCGATCTCCAGTTGGACGGCACCGTGCTGATCACCGGTGCGACGGGCACCCTCGGACGGCTGTTCGCCCGCCATCTCGTTGCGCGGTATGGGGTTCGTCATCTGTTGCTCACCGGCCGGCGGGCCGAGGCGCCACATCTGGAGCTCGACGCGTCCGTTCGTTATGTGCCCTGCGATGTGGCGGACCGCGATGCGGTCGCCGATCTGCTCGCGAGCATCCCCGCCGAGCATCCGCTCACCGCGGTCGTGCACATCGCGGGCGTTCTCGATGACGGCACCATCGACTCCCTCACCCCCGAACGGTTCGACACGGTGCTGCGCGCCAAGGCCGACGGCGCCTGGCACCTGCACGAGCTGACGCGCGACCTCAAGGCGTTCGTGCTGTTCTCCTCGCTCGCCGGGGTGATCGGCACGGCCGGACAGGCCAACTACGCGGCGGCGAACACGTTCCTCGACGCGCTCGCACAGCATCGGCGTGCCAACGGGCTAGCCGCGACCTCCCTGGCGTGGGGGCTGTGGGAAGGCGGCATGGGCAAGGGCGCCGATGCCGCGCGGCTCGGCGTGACGCCCCTTTCTGCCGAGGAAGGCCTCGCGCTGTTCGACGCGGCACTCGGGGCGGATCGGGCCCTGGTCGTCCCGGCGCGACTGCCCAACCGGGTTCATCGCCGTCGAGCCGCCGCGCCGTCGTGGATCGACCGGATGGCCACCCTCGGCGAGGGCGAGCGTTCGCGGGCCGTGCTCGATCTCGTGCGGACCACGGTCGCATCCGTCCTCGGCCACGACGCGGTGGACGCCGATCAGGCGTTCAAGGCTCTGGGGTTCGACTCGCTCACGGCCGTGGAGCTGCGCAATCGCCTGAACACCCTTACCGGCCTGCGGCTGCCCGCGACCGCGGGGTTCGACCATCCGTCACCGGCCGCGCTTGCACGGCATCTGCTGACGTTGATCTCCGGGTCGGCACCGACCGCGGCGGTCGTGACGGCGACAAGCGACGAGCCGATCGCCATCGTCGGCATGGCGTGCCGCTACCCCGGTGGGGTCACTTCGCCCGAAGACCTTTGGCGACTGGTCGTCGAAGGTGTCGATGCGATCAGCGGATTCCCGACCAACCGCGGCTGGGACGTCGACGGGCTTTATGACCCCGATCCCGACCGGGCCGGCAAGTCCTACACGCGCGAAGGCGGGTTCCTGCACGACGCCGACCAGTTCGATCCCGACTTCTTCGGGTTCAGCCAGCGCGAGGCCACCGCGATGGATCCGCAGCAGCGGCTGCTGCTGGAGACCTCGTGGGAGGCGTTCGAACGTGCGGGCATCGACCCGGTCTCGATGCGGGGCAGCCGGACCGGTGTGTTCGCGGGCGTCATGTACAACGACTACGGGCTGCGGCTGCACTCGATACCCGAAGGGTTCGAGGGATACCTGCTGACCGGCAACAGCCCGAGCGTCGTGTCCGGTCGCGTCGCCTACACGTTCGGGCTCGAGGGGCCGGCGGTCACGGTGGACACGGCGTGCTCTTCATCTTTGGTGGCACTGCATTTGGCGGTGCAGTCGCTGCGGTCCGGCGAGTGCACGCTCGCGCTGGCGGGCGGTGTGACCGTGATGTCGACCCCCAACACTTTCGTCGAGTTCTCCCGCCAACGCGGGCTTGCGCCGGACGGCCGGTGCAAGTCCTTCGCCGCTTCGGCGGACGGCACCGGCTGGTCCGAGGGTGCCGGCGTGCTGCTGGTCGCCCGACTATCCGACGCTCAGCGCCTCGGTTATCCGGTACTGGCCGTCGTGCGCGGCTCGGCGGTGAACCAGGACGGCGCGTCGAATGGCATGACGGCGCCGCATGGTCCTTCGCAAGAACGCGTCATCCGTTCGGCATTGTCGAACGCAGGCCTGACTGCTTCCGACGTCGACGTGGTGGAGGCGCATGGAACCGGAACGCGGCTCGGTGATCCGATCGAGGCCCAGGCCCTGCTGGCAACGTACGGCCAGGACCGCACCTCACCTCTGTGGCTAGGTTCGCTGAAGTCGAACATCGGCCACGCGCAGGCGGCCTCCGGCGTCGCCGGTGTGATCAAGATGGTCATGGCGATGCGCCACGGCGTGCTGCCGCGCACCCTGCACATCGACGAGCCTTCACCGCACGTGGACTGGTCGTCGGGCGCGGTCTCACTGCTGACCGACTCGGCGGAGTGGCCCTCGCCGAATCGGCCCCGACGTGCCGCAGTGTCCTCGTTCGGCATCTCGGGCACCAACGCGCACGTGATTCTCGAAGATTGCCCTGTGGATAACTCCACTTCGGACCCGAATCTGTCAGACCCGCGTGGGACGCTTAAGAAGGGGACCTCGCACCCCCCGGCGGGGGGCCAGGCGGAATCGATTCCGTGGTTGGTGTCGGCCAAGTCGGGCTCTGCGCTGCGCGAACAGGTTGAGCGGGTGCGCGGGTTGAGCGGGGATCCGGTCGACATCGGGTACTCGTTGGTGACTACGCGGTCGTTGTTCGATCACCGCGCTGTGTTGGTGGATGGCGAGGTCGTTGCCGAGGGCGTGGCGGCGGGTGGCGACCTGGCGTTTTTGTTCACGGGGCAGGGTTCGCAGCGTGCCGGTATGGGGCGGGAGCTGTGTGAGCGGTTTCCGGTGTTCGCGGCCGCGTTCGACGATGTGTGGTCGCGGTTCGACGTTGCCGACCTGGATGTTGATCAGACCGGGTATGCGCAGCCGGCGATCTTCGCGTTCGAGGTGGCGCTGTTCCGGTTGCTCGAGTCTTGGGGGATCCGGCCTGATCATCTCGTCGGTCACTCGATCGGGGAAATAGCGGCGGCGCATGTCGCCGGGGTGTTGTCGCTGGATGATGCGTGCAGGTTGGTGGGTGCGCGCGCGAGTTTGATGCAGGCTCTGCCGCAAGGCGGGGCGATGATCGCGATTCAGGCGTCCGAGGCCGAGGTGCTGCCGCATCTGACCGAGCGAGTGTCGCTCGCCGCGGTGAATGGGCCGGACGCGGTCGTGATCGCGGGTGATGAGCGAACGGCGTTCGACATTGCCGAACGGTTCGACAAAACCAAGCGTCTGAGCGTGTCGCACGCGTTCCACTCGCCCTTGATGGACCCGATCCTCGACGAGTTCCGCGCGGTGGTGCGGACCCTGGACTTCGCCCAGCCGCAGATCCCGATTGCGGCATCGGGGGACGTGACCGACCCGGAGTACTGGGTGCGGCACGTCCGGGAGACCGTGCGGTTCGCCGACAATGTCGGCAGGCTGACCGACTGCACATTCGTGGAGATCGGACCGGACGGCGTGCTGTCGGCCATGGTCGAGGGAGCGATCCCCACGCAGCGGAAGAACAAAGGCGAGTACGAGGCGCTGGTAATCGCCTTGGCGCGCCTTATGGTCAGCGGTGCCGACATCGACTGGGCAGCGTTCTACCCCGGTGGAAAGAAGGTCGACCTGCCGACGTATGCGTTCGAGCGTAGGCGGTTGTGGCTGGACGCACCGGCTGTCGGGGATGTGACCTCTGCGGGTCTGGCCGCTGCGGCGCATCCGCTGCTGGGGGCGGCTGTGTCGTTGCCCGACTCGGCCGGGACGCTGCTCACCGGACGGCTGTCGCTGGCGACGCACCCGTGGCTCGCCGATCACTCGGTGCTGGGGTCGGTTCTGCTGCCTGGCACGGCGATGGTCGAGCTCGCCGTGCGGGCCGGACAGGAGGTCGGGCTTGGACGGGTGCGCGAGCTCACCATCGAGAAGCCACTCGTATTGCCCGAACATGGTGCAGTCCAACTCCGTGTGCGCGTGGGGGAGGACAATGAGCTTGCGTTGTACTCGCGGGCCGAAGACGCCGACGGTGAGTGGACGCGGCACGCGACGGGGTCGTTGAGCAACGGCGAATCGCCTTCGTTCGAGCTGAAGGCATGGCCGCCGCAAGGTGCGGAGGAGCTGCCCGTCGACGGCTTGTACGAGCAGCTCGCCGATCAGGGATACGAGTACGGGCCGTCCTTCCGCGGGCTGCGCAAGGCGTGGCGTGCGGGTGACGATGTCTATGCCGAAGTCGAACTGCCGCAACAGATCGACGGATTCGCGGTGCATCCGGCACTGCTCGACGCCGCACTGCACGTCATGGCCGCGCAAGGTGAGCTTCGGCTGCCGTTCTCGTGGTCCGGCGTCAGCGTCTACGCGCAAGGAGCCGCGGCGGCACGCGTGCGGATCCGTCGCACCGGAGAGGATTCGTTGTCGTTGGTCGTCGCGGACGAGTTCGGCGCCCCCGTGGCCGAGGTCGAGACGCTCGTGACGCGGCCCGTGTCCGCGGAACAGCTGCGCGCCCGCGACGGGTTGTACCGGTTGGAGCAGGTGCCGATCGCGTTGCCGGACCAGGCATCGACGGACTATGCCCTGCTGGAGCTGGATCCCGATGCGGGTGATCCCCGCGAGGTCACCTGTCACGTGCTGGAGCGGTTGCAGGCCTGGCTGGCGGAACCGACCGGCTCGCGGCTCGTGGTCGTTACGCGCAGCGCGAGCCTGGCGCATGCCGCCGCCCGCGGTCTGGTGCGGTCGGCGCAGTCGGAGCATCCCGGACGGATCGTGCTGCTGGACGTCGACGATGATCCGGCGTCGCGTGCGGCGATCCCGTTGGCCGCTGCGGTAGATGAGCCACAGCTGTTGCTGCGCAGCGGAAATGCGTTTGCGCAGCGGCTGGCACGGGGTAGTGCGAGTGGCGTGCTGGCGGTGCCGTCGGGCGCGTGGCGGCTGGACACGACCGGCAAAGGCACGCTGGAGAACCTCGTGCTCGCCGAATATCCCGACGAGCCGCTGACGCACGGGCAGGTTCGCGTCGCGGTCAGGGCGGCTGGCCTGAACTTCCGAGACGTCCTGAACGCGTTGGGCATGTATCCGGGCGACGCGGGCAAGTTCGGCGTCGAGGGCGCCGGCGTGGTGCTCGAGGTCGGACCGGGCGTGACCGGTGTGGCGCCGGGCGACCGCGTCATGGGGCTGTTCCAGGGCGCGTTCGGGCCACAGGCGGTCACAGATCACCGCATGCTCGCGCGAATCCCGAACAACTGGTCCTTTGTGGACGCCGCAGGTGTGCCTATCGTCTTCCTGACCGCCTACTACGGGCTGGTCGACCTCGCAGGGCTGCGAGCAGGCGAGTCGGTGCTGGTGCACGCAGCCGCAGGCGGTGTGGGCATGGCGGCCACACAGCTCGCGCGGCACATCGGCGCCGAGGTGTTCGGCACGGCCGGCCCCGCGAAGTGGGGTGCGACGGGACTCGACGACGACCATATTGCGTCTTCGCGGACGCTGGAGTTCGCAGAGCGGTTCCCACAGGTCGATGTCGTGCTCGACTCGCTCGCGGGCGAGTTCGTCGATGCGTCGCTGCGCCTGGTCGCCGACGGTGGCCGGTTCGTTGAGATGGGAAAGACGGACGTGCGCGATCCCGCCGCGGTCGTGGCCGAGTTCCCGCACCTGACGTACCAGGCGTTCGACCTGATGGACGCGGGTCCCGAGCGCATCGGTGAGATGCTCGGGGAGCTGCTGGACCTGTTCGAACGCGGCGTGCTCCACCCGTTGCCGGTGACGACGTGGGACATACGGCGCGCGCCCGAGGCGTTCCGGTACCTCAGCCAGGCCAAGAACATCGGCAAGGTCGTACTGATCGTTCCTTCGCCCGACTACGGAACGGTTCTGGTCACCGGCGGCACGGGTGGCCTCGGTGCGCTGGTCGCGCGGCATCTGGTCGCCGAACACGGCGCGCGGAACCTGCTGCTGGTCAGCCGGCGCGGCCTCGACGCGCCAGGAGCCCGCGAGCTGCAGGACGAGCTCACCGGCTTGGGCGCCGAGGTGACCATCTCGTCGTGCGATGTGGCGGACCGTGCGGCTCTGGCTGCTCTGCTTGCCGCACATCGGGTCACCGCTGTCGTGCACACGGCCGGTGTGCTCGACGACGCGACCGTGGAGTCGTTGACGCCCGAGCGAGTAGATGCGGTGTTCCGATCCAAAGTGGACGCTGCGTGGAACCTGCACGAGCTCGCCGGTGACGTGTCTTCGTTCGTGCTGTTCTCGTCCGTGGCGGGCACGCTCGGCAGTCCGGGACAGGGCAACTACGCCGCGGCGAACGCGTTCCTCGACGCACTCGCCGAGCACCGCCGGGCGGCCGGTCTGCCGGCGGTCTCGCTGGCATGGGGACTGTGGGAGCAGCCTGGCGGGATGGGCGGCGGCCTCGACCGGTCCGCGGTCGCGCGCATGAGTCGCGGAGGCGTGGCGCCGCTGTCGGAACAGCAGGGACTCGCGCTGTTCGATGCCGCACTGCGCATGGACGAACCGGTCGTCGTGCCCGTCCGGCTGGACTTCGCCGCATTGCGCACGCAAGCCCAGGTGGCGCCGGTGCTGCGCGGCCTGGTGCGGACTCCGGTCCGGCAGGCCCCGGTGGGGTCGTTCGCCATCAACGGGCTGTCCGAAGCCGATCAGCGGCGCGCGGTGCTCGACCTGATCGGTGCGCACGTCGCGACCGTGCTCGGCTCGTCCGGCCGGGTCGAGGCCGACCGGACGTTCAAGGAACTCGGTTTCGACTCGCTCACGTCGGTTGAGTTGCGCAACCGGCTGACATCGGCGACCGGGTTGAACCTGCCGACGACCCTGGTGTTCGACTATCCGACGCCGACGGCTGTGGCTGAGTTCGTGCGGTCTTCGCTGCTCGGTGCTTCGACTGTTCGTTCTGTGCAGACGACTTCTGTCGCGACCGACGACCCGATCGTGATCATCGGGATGGCGTGCCGCTATCCGGGCGGCGTCGCCTCGCCGGAGGACTTGTGGCGGCTGGTCGTCGATGGTGTGGACGCCGTGTCGTCGTTCCCGGCTGATCGTGGCTGGGACCTGGACCGGTTGTTCTCACCCGACCCCGACCACGCGGGCACGAGCTATGTGCGTTCGGGTGGGTTCGTGGAGGATGCGGCCCGGTTCGACGCTGCGTTCTTCGGTATCAACCCGCGCGAAGCCCTGGCGATGGATCCGCAGCAGCGGCTGCTGCTGGAGACGGCGTGGGAGGCGTTCGAACGGGCGGGGATCGATCCGGCTTCCCTGCGCGGCAGCGATACCGGGGTGTTCGCGGGTGCGATCCCACAGGACTACGGCAGTCGGCTGCACTCGGTGCCCGCCGATGTCGAGAGCTATCTGTTGGCGGGCAACACTTTGAGCGTCGCCTCCGGACGAATTGCCTACACGTTCGGGTTCGAGGGGCCTGCGGTCACGGTTGACACGGCGTGTTCGTCGTCGTTGGTGGCGCTGCATCTGGCGGCGCAGGCGTTGCGGTCGGGTGAGTGTTCGCTGGCGTTGGCCGGTGGGGTGACCGTGATGTCCGGGCCGGGTCTCTTCGTCGAGTTCTCCCGGCAGCGCGGGCTGGCGCCGGACGGGCGGTGCAAGGCTTTCGCGGCTTCAGCGGACGGCACGGGATGGGCGGAAGGCGCCGGGCTCCTGGTACTCGAACGGCTTTCGGACGCGCGGCGGCTCGGGCACACGGTGCTCGCCGTTGTGCGCGGGTCGGCGGTGAACCAGGACGGCGCGTCGAACGGGTTGACCGCACCGAACGGCCTGGCCCAGGAGCGCGTCATCCGTTCGGCATTGTCGAACGCCGGTCTGACTGCTGCGGATGTCGATGCCGTGGAGGCGCATGGAACCGGAACACGGCTGGGTGATCCGATCGAGGCCCAGGCGTTGCTCGCCACCTATGGGCAGGATCGGTCGGCTCCCCTCTGGTTGGGCTCGTTGAAGTCGAACATCGGGCACGCTCAGGCTGCGGCTGGTGTTGCCGGCGTGATCAAGATGGTGATGGCGATGCGGGCGGGTGTGCTGCCCGCGACTCTGCACGTGGACTCGCCGACGCCGCATGTGGACTGGTCGTCGGGTTCGGTGTCGTTGCTGACGTCGGCTCAGCCGTGGCCGTCGTTGGACCGGCCTCGTCGTGCCGCCGTGTCGTCGTTCGGCGTGAGTGGCACGAACGCGCACGTGATTCTTGAAGATTGCCCTGTGGACAACTCCACTTCGGATCCGAAACTGTCGGACCCGCGTGAGACGATTGGAGTGGGGACCTCGTTCTCCCCCCTGGGGGGTCCCCCGGTTTCCAGTCTAGTGGTGGAGGACGGAGAAAACGGGGGCGTCAAGCGGTCTGTGGATAAGTCGGTGCCGTGGGTGGTGTCGGCGAGGTCCGAGGCGGCGTTGCGTGGTCAGGTTGAGCGGGTGCGGGGGCTGGTTGGCGACCCGGTGGACATCGGGTACTCGCTTGCTACTTCGCGGTCGATGTTGCCTTGGCGGGCGGTGTTGCTCGACGGGCGTGAGGTGGCTTCCGGGGTTGCTGGGGATCCCGGTAAAACCGTGTTCGTGTTCCCCGGTCAAGGGGCTCAGTGGGTGGGGATGGGGCGGGACCTCATTGACGAATCCCCGGTTTTTGCGGCGCGGATGCGTGAGTGTGCTGATGCGTTGAGTTCGTTTGTTGAGTGGGATCTGTTTGAGGCGTTGGGGGATGAGGCGGCGCTCGCGCGGGTTGACGTGGTGCAGCCGGTGTTGTGGGCGGTGATGGTGTCGCTCGCCGAGGTGTGGCGATCGTTCGGCGTCGAGCCGGCCGCAGTGGTCGGGCATTCGCAGGGCGAGATCGCTGCCGCATGCGTGGCTGGTGCGTTGTCGTTGGTTGATGGCGCGCGTGTGGTGGCGTTGCGGAGTAGGGCGATCAGGGCGATTGCTGGTCGGGGTGGGATGGTGTCGGTCCCGCTGCCGGTCGAGCAGCTCGAGCTGCCTGAGGGTGTTGTTGTTGCTGCGGTGAATGGTCCTGAATCGACCGTGGTGGCGGGGGATGTGGCCGGGCTGGATGTGGTGCTGGCTCGGTATGAGCGGGCTAAGCGCGTTCCGGTGGACTATGCCTCCCACACGCCGCATGTGGAGGTGTTGCGGGACGAGATCTTGGCTGCGTTGGACGGGATTACACCGCACCGGGCTGAGATTCCGTTCTATTCGACGGTGACTGCCGCGAAGATCGACACCACTCGGCTGGATGCCGAGTATTGGTACACCAACCTGCGGCAGGCGGTTCGGTTTGCGGAGACGGTCGGGCTGCTTGAGGGTGACACGTTCATCGAGGTGAGTGCGCATCCGGTGTTGATGCTGGGTGTGGGGACGCTGCGCCGCGACGAAGGCGGCATGACGAAGTTCCTGACGTCCCTCGCAGAGGCCCACGTCCGGGGTGTGGCGGTGGACTGGACGAGCCTGTTCCCAGGAGCCAGGCGCGTCGACCTTCCTACTTATGCGTTCCAGCGCGAGCGGTTCTGGTTGGAGGCCGCGCGGCCGGCCACCGAGCCGTTCGATCATCCGTTGCTCGACTCCGTGGTCGACCTGGCGGACGGTGGCGTATTGCTGACCGGTCGACTCGACACCGCCTTCAACGGCGCTGAACTCGTGGAACTCGCCATGGCGGCGGCGGTCCGCGTCGGGTGCGGGCGGATTCGCGAGCTCGAGATCGCGAGTGCACTTCGATCGGGCGGTCGGCTGCAGGTGGCTATTGGTGGTGCGGACGAGCACGGGCAACGCCGGGTCACGATCCACTCGCGCTCGGGCGACTCGTGGTTGTGCCACGCGAGCGGGACCGTTGTGCCTGGTGAGGAAGAGCCGTCGTTCGACCTCGCGGCATGGCCGCCGCCCGGTGCGGAGGCGGTGCCGGGGGAGTCGATGTGGCGGCGGGACAAGGAGTTCTTCGTCGAGGTCACGGTCGACGACGAACGGAGGTTCGGGCTGCACCCGGCGTTGCTCGACGCGGCTGTGGCAACGACCGGGCTGGGCACGCCGTTGTCGTGGAGTGACGTCGAGTTGTTCGCCGAAGGCGCGTCGTCCGTGCGGGTCCGGCTCGCGACGATCAGCGACGGGGTGCTGGCGGTGGAGGTAGCGGACTCCACCGGGTTGCCGGTAGCGGCGATCGGATCGGTGGTTCTCGGCACACCGCAGGCCGCGGCGGACGCCGTCGCGCTGCCGGTGGTGCAGCGGCGCGTGCGGCGGATCGCGCGGACCGAGGGCGGCAGCGGGTCGTTGCGGGAACGGCTGGCCGGGCAGTCGAAGCCCGAGCAGCAGCACACGTTGACGCGACTCGTGCGCGGGCACGTCGCCACGGTGCTCGGGCACGAGAACGCCGACGCCGTCGACCCGCAACGGACGTTCAAGGAGATCGGGTTCGACTCGGCGCGGGTGGTGGAGCTGCGAAACCGGCTCAACACGCTCACCGGGCTCGACCTGCCGACCGCGGCCGTGTTCGACCACCCGACGGTCGTGTCGCTCGCCGATCATCTATGGGTGCGGATGTTCTCGAACGCCGAGCCGGTCGAGAGCGCCGAGGACCAGGAGATCAAGCGAGTGCTGGCGGCCATCCCGTTGAGCCGCGTGCGCGAGGCCGGGTTGCTGGATTCGTTGCTGCGCCTGGCGAACCCGACCGCTGACGAGCCGGCCGCGACGTCGATCGACGAGCTCGACGCGAGAAGCCTCGTGCTGATGGCGATGAAGAAGTCCGACGACCGTTCCTGATCCGGAGACCACTATGGACACCAGTACCGAGGAACTCGTCGAGGCTCTGCGCGAGTCCCTGAAGGAGAACGAGCGGCTGCGCCAGCGCAATGAGCGGTTGGTCGTCGGTGAGCCGGTCGCGATCGTGGGCATGGCGTGCCGATTCCCCGGCGGCGTCCGATCTCCGGAGGACCTGTGGCAGCTCGTCGCCAACGGTGTCGACGCGATCGGCGGATTCCCCACCGACCGCGGCTGGGACCTGGACGGGATGTTCTCGCCCGATCCCGACCAGTCGGGCACGAGCTACGTGCGCGAGGGCGGTTTCCTCTATGACGCCGGAGATTTCGACGCCGGCCTGTTCGGGATCTCGCCCCGCGAGGCGTTGGCAATGGATCCGCAGCAGCGGCTGCTGCTGGAGACCGCGTGGGAGACGTTCGAACGGTCCGGGATCGCACCTTCGTCGTTGAAGGGCAGTCCGACGGGTGTGTTCGTCGGCGTGATCCAGCAGGACTACGGCCCACGACTGGCCGAGGCAGGGGAGTCCGTCGAGGGCTTCGTGATGTCCGGCAACATGACCGCAGTCGCGTCCGGCCGGCTGTCGTACACGTTCGGCTTGGAGGGTCCCGCCGTCACGGTCGACACGGCATGCTCCTCCTCCTTGGTGGCACTGCATCTGGCCACGCAGTCGCTGCGCGCCCAGGACTGTTCGCTCGCGCTGGTCGGCGGCGTCTCGGTCATGCCGACGCCCGGCCTGTTCGTCGAGTTCTCTCGGCAACGCGGGCTGGCGCCCGACGGGCGGTGCAAGTCGTTCGCCGCGTCGGCCGACGGGACGGGCTGGAGCGAGGGCGTCGGTCTGCTCCTGCTGGAACGGCTCTCAGACGCACGGCGACTGGGGCATCAGGTGCTCGCCGTCATCCGCGGCACCGCCATCAACCAGGACGGCGCTTCGAACGGACTGACCGCGCCCAGCGCCGCGGCGCAGGAACGCGTCATCCGTTCGGCATTGTCGAACGCCCGCTTGTCTCCTGCTGATGTCGACGTGGTCGAGGCGCACGGAACCGGAACGGTGCTCGGCGATCCCATCGAGGCGGAGGCGTTGCTCGCCTCCTACGGCCGCGAGCGCACGTCGCCGCTGTGGCTCGGCTCGCTCAAGTCGAACATCGGCCACACATCGGCGGCTGCCGGTGTTGCCGGTGTGATCAAGATGGTGATGGCGATGCGGGCGGGTGCGCTGCCGCCCACGTTGCACGTTGACTCGCCGACCCCGCATGTCGACTGGTCGTCCGGTGCGATCTCGCTGCTGACGTCGGCGCAGCCGTGGCCGTCGTCGGACCGGCCTCGTCGCGCGGCCGTCTCGTCGTTCGGCGTGAGTGGCACGAACGCGCACGTGATTCTTGAAGATTGTCCTGTGGATAACTCCATTTCGGACCCGAATCTGTCAGACCTTCGTGGGACGCTTAAGAAGGGGGCCTCGCGCCCCCTGGCGGGGGGCCAGGCGGAATCGATTCCGTGGTTGGTGTCGGCGAAGTCTGAGGTCGCGCTGCGCGAACAGGTGGAGCGGATGCGAGGTGTTGAGGGGGACCCTCGGGATGTCGGGTTCTCGTTGCTCACCTCGCGATCGATGCTGCCTTGGCGCGCGGTGTTGCTCGGCGGGCGTGAGGTGGCTTCGGGGGAGGCCAGTGGTTCGGGACGTGCTGTCTTCGTGTTCCCCGGTCAAGGGGCCCAGTGGGTTGGGATGGGGCGGGAGTTGCTGGCCTCGTCTGACGTGTTCGCGGGGCGGATGCGTGAGTGTGCTGATGCGTTGAGTTCGTTTGTTGAGTGGGATCTGTTTGAGGCGTTGGGGGATGAGGCGGCGCTTGGGCGGGTTGATGTGGTGCAGCCCGTGTTGTGGGCGGTCATGGTGTCGCTTGCCGAGGTGTGGCGGTCGTTCGGTGTTGAGCCGGCCGCGGTTGTGGGGCATTCGCAGGGGGAGATTGCTGCGGCGTGTGTGGCTGGTGCGTTGTCGTTGGTTGATGGCGCGCGCGTGGTGGCGTTGCGGAGTAGGGCGATCAGGGCGATTACTGGTCGGGGTGGGATGGTGTCGGTTCCGCTGCCGGTCGAGCAGCTTGAGCTGCGTGAGGGCGTATTCGTCGCCGCGGTGAACGGCCCGGAATCGACTGTGGTGGCGGGGGATGTGGCCGGGCTTGACGTGGTGCTGGCCAGGTATGAGCGGGCTAAGCGAGTTCCTGTGGACTATGCCTCGCACACTCCGCATGTGGAGGTGTTGCGGGATGAGATTTTGGCTGCGCTGAATGGGATCGCGCCGCAGCGGGCTGAGATTCCGTTTTACTCGACGGTGACTGCCGAAAAGATCGACACCACTCGCCTGGATGCCGAGTATTGGTATACGAATCTGCGGCAGACGGTTCGGTTCGCGGACACGATCGGTCAGCTTGAGGGTGACACGTTCATCGAGGTGAGTGCGCATCCGGTGTTGATGCTGGGTGTGGGGACGCTGCGCCGCGACGAAGGCGGCATGACCAGGTTCGTGACCTCGTTGGCCGAGGCGCACGTTCGTGGGATCGCGGTGCGGTGGGACCTGTTCTTCGACGGCGCGAAGCGCGTCGACCTGCCCACGTACGCGTTCCAGCGCGAGCGGTACTGGTTGACGTCGCCGTCCAGTACCGGCGACGTCACGACCGCAGGCCTCAGCAGTGCGGATCACCCGTTCCTCGCCGCCGAAGTGGCTTTGGCCGACGGGGACGGCGTCGTGCTGACCGGACGGCTGTCGCTGGCATCGCACGCCTGGCTCGCCGATCACGCCGTGCTGGACACCGTGGTGGTGCCGGGCACCGCGATGGTCGAGCTCGCGGTCCGGGCCGGGAACCACGTTGGTTGCGCTGAACTGGAGGAGCTCACGCTGCAGGCGCCGCTGGTCGTGCCGGACCAGGGCTGGGTGCGTCTTCAGGTGACGGTAGGAAGTCGGGACGATGCCGGCCGTCGCACCGTCGGCGTCTACTCCACAAAGGACGATGAGCCGTGGGTGTGTCATGCCGCCGGCACGCTTGCCGCCAACGCGGCGCCCGAAGACTTCGAGCTGACCGCATGGCCGCCGGACGCGGACGAGGTATCCGTCGACGGGCTCTACGAGCGGTTGCGGGAGCGCGGCTACGGTTACGGGCCCGCGTTCCAGGGGCTGCGGTCGGTATGGCGGAGCGGCGACGAGGTGTTCGCCGAGGTGGTGCTGCCGGAGGAGCATCGGGCGGAGGCCGAGCGGTTCGGGCTGCACCCGGCAGTTCTCGACACCGCGTTGCACACCATTGTGTTCAGCCGGTTCGACACCGATCCGGACCAGACCGTGATGCCGTTCTCGTGGGGCGGCGTGCGGCTGTTCGCCCAAGGCGCGGCGTCGGTGCGCGTGCGGCTGTCACGGCACGAACGCGGCGTTTCCTTGCGGGTGGCCGATTTCGACGGTCGGCCGGTCGCGGTCGTGAGCGAGTTGGCGACGCGGCCGGTGTCGCGGGAGCAGCTGGCGCGATCGGCCGGCCGGGACTCGCTGTTCCGGCTCGACTGGGTGCCGACGTCCGTCGGACAGCCTGTGGAGGCCGAGCTGTTCCGCTGCCCGGCCGGCACCGGTGACGTCGTATCTGACACGCGCACGGTTACGAACGAGTTGCTGGAACGGTTGCGGGAAGCCGAGAAGCTCGTCGTGGTGACCGACCGCACCAACCTGGCCCACGCCGCCGCTTGGGGACTCGTGCGTTCGGCTCAGGCGGAGCGGCCCGGACGATTCGTGCTCGTCGATGTCGACGGACACGCGTCTGACGAGGAGATCGCCGCCGCGGCCGGTTGTGGTGAGCCGCAGCTGGCGATGCGCGACGGTGACGTGTTCGTGCCACGGCTGACGCGCGCGGTTGTCGCGGACGAGAAGACGCGGCTGGACGGCACGGTGCTCATCACTGGTGGCGCGCAGGGACTTGGTGGCGTGATCGCCCGGCACCTCGTCACCTCGCACGGCGTGCGCCGCGTGATGTTGCTCAGCCGACGCGGGCCTGATGCGCCCGGTGCGACTGAACTGCGAGATGAGCTCGGTGACGCGCTCGAACTCGTAGCCTGCGACGCGGCCGATCGCGACGCGCTCGCCAAGGTGATCGAAGGCGTTCCACTGAGTGCTGTCGTGCACGCGGCCGGAGTGCTGGACGACGGCGTGATCGAGTCGCTCACGCCCGAGCGGGTGGACGCCGTGTTCCGGCCGAAGATCGACGCCGCGTGGAACCTGCACGAGCTGACGCGCGACCTCGAGGCGTTCGTGCTGTTCTCCTCGGTCTCGGGCGTCGTCGGCGCGCCGGGGCAGGGCAACTACGCGGCCGCGAACGCCTTCGTCGACGCGCTCGCCGCGCACCGGCGGGCGGCTGGGCTGCCGGCGGTGTCGCTCGCGTGGGGATTCTGGGACCAGGCCAGCGACATGACCGGCCACCTCGGTCACACCGACAAGGCCAGGCTGAACCGCGGCGGCCTCCAGGCGCTGACCACCGCCGAGGTACTGGAGCTGTTCGACGCCGCGCTGGCCGCTGATCTTCCGCTGCTGGTGCCCGCACGGCTCGACTTCGCCTCACTACGCGCGCGCGACGACATTCCCACCGTGCTGCGGGGTCTGGTCCGGCCGGCGTTGCGGAAGGTTGTCGATTCCGGCGCGGGCAACGAGCTCGCCGCGTTGCCGGAGACCGAACGGCGGCGCGCGGTCCTCGACCTCGTGTGCCGGCACGCGGCGACCGTGCTCGGGCACGGCTCGGCTTCCGGCATCGACCCGGAACTGGCGTTCAAGGCTCTCGGCTTCGACTCGCTGACAGGCGTCGAGCTGCGCAACCGGCTCGGCGCCGCGACCGGTGTGAAGCTGCCGACCACCGCAGTGTTCGACCACCCGACGCCCAGCGCGCTAGCGGCGTTCGTCAATGCCGAACTGTGCGGACGCCCGGCATCCGCACAGGTTGTCGTGACCTCGGCGGCTCCCGACGAGCCGATCGCCATCGTCGGCATGGCGTGCCGGTTCCCCGGCGGCGTGCGGTCGCCGGAGGACCTGTGGCGGCTGCTCGACTCGGGCGGCGAGACCGTGACGGAGTTCCCGGCGGACCGTGGTTGGGATCTGGAGCGGCTGTTCGACCCGGACCCCGACCGCCGCGGCACGAGTTATGTGCGGCACGGGTCGTTCATCGATGACGTCGCGGACTTCGACCCGGACTTCTTCGGGATCAGCCGGCGTGAAGCGATCGCGATGGACCCGCAGCAGCGGCTGCTGCTTGAGACGTCGTGGGAGGCGTTCGAACGGGCCGGGATCGCGCCGTCGTCGTTGCGCGGCAGCCGGACCGGGGTGTTCGCGGGGCTGATCACGCAGGAGTACGGGACGCGGCTGGGATCGGTGCCGCTCGACGTCGAGGGCTACCTCGGGACCGGCAACACGGCGAGTGTCGCGTCGGGGCGCGTTGCCTACGCCCTGGGTCTGGAGGGACCTGCGGTTTCGGTTGACACGGCTTGTTCTTCTTCTTTGGTGGCACTGCATCTGGCGGCGCAGGCGTTGCGGTCGGGCGAGTGTTCGCTGGCGTTGGCCGGTGGTGTGACCGTGATGGCGACGCCCGGCATGTTCATCGAGTTCTCGCGTCAGCGCGGTCTCGCACCGGACGCGCGGTGCAAGGCGTTCGCGTCGTCCGCCGACGGCACCGCGTGGAGTGAGGGCATCGGCATGGTTGTGCTGGCGCGTCTCTCCGATGCTCGCCGTCTCGGCCATCGGGTGCTCGCGGTGCTGCGAGGGTCGGCCGTCAACCAGGACGGCGCCTCGAACGGGTTGACCGCGCCGAACGGTCCGTCGCAGGAACGGGTGATCCGTTCGGCATTGTCGAACGCCGGTCTGACTGCTGCGGATGTCGATGCGGTGGAGGCGCACGGGACCGGAACGCGGCTGGGTGATCCGATCGAGGCCCAGGCCTTGCTGGCGACCTATGGGCAGGATCGCACTTCTCCGTTGTTGCTCGGTTCGGTGAAGTCGAACATCGGTCACACGCAGGCGGCGGCGGGTATCGCCGGTGTGATCAAGATGGTGATGGCGATGCGGCACGGTGTTCTGCCGCGCACTCTGCATGTCGACACGCCCACGCCGCACGTCGACTGGTCCGCCGGGTTGGTAGAGCTCGTGACGTCACCGCGGCCGTGGCCGGAGGTCGACCGGCCCTGGCGCGCCGGCGTGTCGTCCTTTGGTGTGAGTGGGACGAACGCGCACGTGATTCTTGAAGATTGTCCTGTGGATAACTCCATTTCGGATCCGGAACTGTCGGACCGGCGTGAGACGATTGGAGTGGGGACCTCGTTCTCCCCCCTGGGGGGTTCCCCGGTTTCGAGTCTAGTGGTGGAGGACGGGGAAAACGGGGGCGTTGGGCGGTCTGTGGATAAGTCGGTACCG
Source organism: Lentzea sp. NBRC 105346 (assembly GCF_030269605.1). Classification (GTDB taxonomy): domain Bacteria; phylum Actinomycetota; class Actinomycetes; order Mycobacteriales; family Pseudonocardiaceae; genus Lentzea. Next base: position 948,105 of record NZ_BSTQ01000001.1, on the reverse strand, counting down.
TGGGTGGTGTCGGCGAGGTCTGAGGCGGCGTTGCGTGGTCAGGTTGAGCGGGTGCGGGGGTTGGTGGGCGACCCGGTCGATATTGGGTACTCGTTGGTGACAACGCGGTCGTTGTTCGAGCACCGGGCCGTGCTGGTGGATGGCGAGGTGGTCGCCGAGGGTGTGGCGGCCAAGAGGAAGCTCGCGTTCTTGTTCACTGGGCAGGGTTCGCAGCGGGCTGGAATGGGGCGGGAGCTGGGGGAGCGGTTCCCGGTGTTCGCGGCTGCGTTTGATGAGGTGTGGTCGCGGTTTGAGGTTGACGGTCTGGGGGTGGATGACACTGGGCATGCGCAGCCGGCGATCTTCGCGTTTGAGGTGGCGCTGTACCGGCTGGTCGAGTCTTGGGGCGTCACGCCGGACCATCTGGTGGGTCATTCGATCGGGGAGATTGCGGCTGCCCATGTTGCTGGGGTGTTGTCGTTGGATGATGCGTGCACGCTCGTGGGTGAGCGGGCGCGGTTGATGCAGGCCTTGCCGCCGGGCGGGGCGATGATCGCGATCCAGGCGTCCGAGGATGAAGTCACGCCGTATCTGACCGAGCAGGTGTCGATTGCGGCGGTGAATGGTCCGGACGCGGTGGTGATCGCGGGTGATGAGCGAACGGCGTTCGACATTGCCGAACGGTTCGCGAAGTCGAAGCGGTTGAGTGTGTCGCATGCGTTCCACTCGCCGTTGATGGAACCGATGCTCGACGACTTCCGGGCCATCGTGGAGAAGCTGGAGTACCACCAGCCGAAGATTCCCATTGCCACGGATGGGAATGTGACGGACCCGGAATTCTGGGTGCGGCACGTTCGGGAGACCGTGCGGTTCGCGGACAACGTGGGCAACCTGAACGACTGCGTGTTCGTGGAGATTGGACCGGACGGCGTGCTGTCGGCGCTGGTCGAGGGTGCGATTCCGTTGCAGCGCAAGAGCAAGGGCGAGCACGAGGCACTGGTTACCGGGTTGGCGCGGGTCATGGTCAGCGGTGTCGACCTCGACTGGGAGGCGTTCTACCGTGGCGGGAAGAAGGTCGACCTGCCGACTTATGCGTTCGAGCGCAGGCGGTTGTGGCTGGACGCACCGTCGACGGGTGACGTGACCTCCGCTGGACTTGGTGCGGCCGGGCACCCGCTGCTCGGCGCGGAGGTGCCGCTCGCGGGCGGCGACGGGATCGTGTTGACCGGGAGGGTTTCCCTCACCACTCACCCTTGGCTGGCCGATCACGCCGTGCTCGGATCGGCGGTGTTGCCGGGCACCGCGTACGTCGAGCTGGCGATCGCGGCGGGGGCTCGCGTCGGGTGCGGGCGTGTTGAGGACCTGACGATCGAGGCGCCGCTCGTGCTGAAAGACGCCGTGCAGCTGCAGGTCAATGTGGGTGACGCCGACGACGCCGGCAGGAGGAGCGTCACCGTGCACTCGCGGCCGGCGCGTGATGACGGCGACTGGACCAGGCACGCCAGCGGGACGGTGACCGAAGGGATCAGCCCGGCGTTCGACCTGACCGAGTGGCCGCCCGCAGGCGCGGAAGAGGTGTCTGTTGCCGACATCTACGACCGGATGATCGACCGGGGATACGAGTACGGGCCCGTGTTCCAGGGGCTGAAGGCCGCGTGGCGGCGTGGAACGGACGTCTTCGCCGAGGTCGCGTTGCCCGAGGGACACGACGGGTTCGGCGTGCACCCGGCGTTGCTCGACGCGGCACTGCATACGCTGGCGTTCAGTTCGCTGAGCCACGAGGACCAGGTCGTGATGCCGTTCTCCTGGGAGGGCGTCGAGCTCGTCGGGCAGAGCAACGCGGTGCGGGTGCGGCTGTCGGTTCGCGACGACGGCACGGCGTCGTTGGAGCTGGCCGACCCACAGGGACAGCCGGTCGCGGTCGTTTCCTCCGTGGTCACCCGGCCCGTGTCACGGGAGCAGTTCGGCAACACGGACTCGCTCTTCCGGGTGGACTGGACACCGGTAAAGGCTGCCGCTGAGGCGTCCGCCGAACGCTGGGCGGTGCTCGGTGGCGAGAATGTCGGGCTCTCGGACAGCGTCGCGGACGTCGTGGAGGTCGCGAACCTCGGCGACATCAAGGAGATTCCGGACGTCGTGCTCGTCCGAGCTTCGTCCACTATGGATCCGCGGCAAGCGGTCAACGACATGGTCGCCACGATGCGGGAGTGGCTCGGTGACGACCGGTTCGCGACCACGCGTCTGGTCGTGGTGACCCGCGACGACAACCTCGCGCACGCCGCCGTGCGCGGCATGGTGCGATCGGCGCAGACCGAGAACCCTGGCCGGATCGTGCTGGTCGACGACGACGGGCGCCCGGAGTCGGCGCGCATGCTGCCCGCCGCGGTCGGTATCGGCGAGCCGCAGGTCGCGATGAGGGCCGGCGAAGTGCGGGTCGCGCGGCTGGCGCGGACGACGGTGACGGGCACGCGGCTGAGCGGAACGGTGCTCATCACCGGTGGCACCGGCGGGCTTGGCGCGGTGATCGCGCGGCACGTCGCCCAAGAACACGACGTGCGCAAACTCGTGCTGGTCAGCCGACGCGGCGACGCGCCGGCGTTGCGGGCGGAGCTCGAGAAGTACGTCGAGGTCGTGACGGTGGCATGCGACGTCGCGGACCGGAACGCGCTGGCCGCGGTGTTCGCCGAACACCCGGTGACCGGTGTGATTCACGCGGCTGGCGTGCTCGACGATGGTGTCGTCACGGCGATGACGCCCGAACGTGTCGACACCGTGTTCCGCTCCAAAGTGGATGGAGCGTGGAACCTGCACGAGCTGGCAGGTGACGTCGAGGCGTTCGTGTTGTTCTCGTCGATCTCCGGCATCGTCGGCGGCGCTGGACAGGGCAACTACGCTGCGGCGAACGCCTACCTCGACGCGTTGGCCGAACACCGGCGCGCACAGGGACTTCCCGGTGTGTCGCTGGCCTGGGGTGCGTGGGACCTCGGCATGGCTGGCGAACTGGGCGACGGCGACCGGGCCAGGCTCAGCCGCGGCGGGCTACTACCACTGTCCGAAAAGGATGGGCTCACGCTGTTCGACGCCACCTGTGCGGCGAACGACCCCGTTGTGGTGCCGGCGAGGCTGGACCTGCGCGCGGTCGACACGGTCCCGCCGATGCTGCGGGGACTCGTCCGGACGCGGCCGAAGCGGCCCGCGGACGCGGTGCGGGTTGTCGACCTGTCCGACGCCGAGTTGCTGAACCTGGTGAGCGGGCACGTCGCGACCGTGATCGGGCGTTCGGCGGCCGAGATCGACCCCGACCGGGCGTTCCGCGAGCTCGGGTTCGACTCGCTCACCGCCGTCGAGCTGCGCAACCGGCTCGGCGCGGCGACCGGACTGCGGCTGCCCACCACCCTCGTGTTCGACCACCCGACAACCGGCGCGCTGGCGCGGTTCCTGCGCGCGCAGAGCGGACCCGGACGGGCGCCGGCCGACGCGTTGCTCGCCGAACTCGGGAAGCTCGAAGCCGCGGTGAAGGCGTTGCCGCAGGGGGACTCCGTGCGCACGACGGTCATGGCGCGGCTCACGGCGCTGGTCGCCACCGGGGACGAACTGAGTGCGGACGACGTCACCGAGCACCTGCGATCGTCGACGAACGACGAGCTCTTCGACTTCATCGACAAGCAGCTTGGAGTTGACCTCGATGGATGACACCCAGAAGCTTCGCGACTACCTGGCGCGGGTCACCGGGGAGCTGCAGCGCACGCGGCAGCGGCTGAAGCAGGTGGAGTCCGGAGAGCAGGAGCCGATCGCGATCGTCGGCATGGCGTGCCGCTTCCCGGGCGGCGTCCAGTCGCCGGAGGAACTCTGGCGGTTCGTCGCCGACGAACGTGATGCGATCAGCGGGTTCCCTGTCGACCGCGGCTGGGACCTCGACGGGCTGTTCCACCCAGATCCCGATCACCACGGCACCAGCTACGCGTCCGAGGGCGGGTTCCTGCACGACGCCGCGCGGTTCGACGCGGCGTTCTTCGGCATCTCGCCGCGCGAGGCGACCGCCGCGGACCCACAGCAGCGGCTGCTGCTCGAGGTCGCCTGGGAGGCGTTCGAGCACGCGGGCATCGACCCGCTCTCCATGCGTGGCAGCCGGACCGGCGTGTTCGCCGGCGTCATGTACAACGACTACGGGCTGCGGCTGCATACGATCCCCGACGGCTACGAGGGCTACCTCGTGACCGGCAACAGTCCCAGCATCGTGTCCGGCCGCGTTGCCTACGCGCTTGGGCTCGAAGGCCCGGCGGTCACCGTCGACACCGCGTGCTCTTCTTCTTTGGTGGCACTGCATCTGGCGGCGCAGGCGCTGCGGTCCGGGGAGTGTTCCGTCGCGCTCGCCGGTGGTGTGACGGTCATGTCGACGCCGCACACGTTCATCGACTTCTCCCGGCAGCGCGGACTTGCCCCGGACGGGCGGTGCAAGTCCTTCGCCGCCGCGGCGGACGGGACCGGGTGGTCCGAGGGCGTCGGGCTGCTCGTCGTCGAGAAACTGTCCGACGCACGGCGGCTCGGGCACCGTGTGCTCGCGGTGCTGCGTGGATCCGCGGTCAACCAGGACGGTGCCTCGAACGGGTTGACCGCACCCAACGGCCCTTCGCAGGAACGGGTGATCCGTTCGGCATTGTCGAATGCCGTTCTGACTGCTTCCGATGTCGACGTGGTCGAGGCGCATGGGACCGGGACCACGCTCGGAGATCCCATCGAGGCGCAGGCCCTGCTCGCGACCTATGGGCAGGATCGTTCGGCGCCGTTGTGGCTGGGGTCGCTGAAGTCCAACTTCGGTCATACGCAGGCCGCGGCCGGGGTCGCCGGGGTGATCAAGATGGTGATGGCGATGCGGAATGGACTCATGCCGCGCACGCTGCACATCGACGCGCCGTCGCCGCACGTGGACTGGTCGGCCGGCGCCGTGTCGCTGCTGTCGTCCGCCCGGCCGTGGCCGAGTGGAGAGCGGCCTCGCCGTGCAGCTGTGTCGTCCTTTGGTGTGAGTGGGACGAACGCGCACGTGATTCTTGAAGATTGTCCTGTGGATAACTTCATTTCGGATCCGGAACTGTCGGACCGGCGTGAGACGATTGGAGTGGGGACCTCGTTCTCCCCCCTGGGGGGTTCCCCGGTTTCGAGTCTAGTGGTGGAGGACGGGGAAAACGGGGGCGTTGGGCGGTCTGTGGATAAGTCGGTACCGTGGGTGGTGTCGGCGAGGTCTGAGGCGGCGTTGCGTGGTCAGGTTGAGCGGGTGCGGGGGTTGGTGGGCGACCCGGTCGATATTGGGTACTCGTTGGTGACAACGCGGTCGTTGTTCGAGCACCGGGCCGTGCTGGTGGATGGCGAGGTGGTCGCCGAGGGTGTGGCGGCCAAGAGGAAGCTCGCGTTCTTGTTCACTGGGCAGGGTTCGCAGCGGGCTGGAATGGGGCGGGAGCTGGGGGAGCGGTTCCCGGTGTTCGCGGGCGCGTTCGATGAGGTGTGGTCGCGATTTGAGGTTGACGGCCTGGGGGTGGATGACACCGGGCATGCGCAGCCGGCGATCTTCGCGTTTGAGGTGGCGCTGTACCGGCTGGTCGAGTCATGGGGCGTCACGCCGGACCATCTGGTGGGTCATTCGATCGGGGAGATTGCGGCTGCCCATGTTGCCGGGGTGTTGTCGTTGGAGGATGCGTGCACGCTCGTGGGTGAGCGGGCGCGGTTGATGCAGGCGTTGCCTTCGGGTGGGGCGATGATCGCGATTCAGGCGTCCGAGGACGAGGTTCTGCCGCATCTGACCGACGGAGTGTCGATCGCCGCTGTCAATGGGCCGGACGCGGTGGTGGTCGCGGGTGATGAGCGAACGGCGTTCGACATTGCCGAACGATTCGCGAAGTCGAAGCGGTTGAGTGTGTCGCATGCGTTCCACTCGCCGTTGATGGAACCGATGCTCGACGAGTTCCGGGCCGTCGTGGAGAAACTGGAGTACCACGAGCCGAAGATTCCGATTGCCGCCACGGGCGACGTCACCGACCCGGGATACTGGGTCGGCCACGTGCGCGGGACGGTCAGGTTCACAGAGAACGTGGCGAAAACCGGCGACTGCACCTTCCTGGAGATCGGGCCGGACGGCGTGCTGTCAGGCATGGTCGAAGGTGCGATTCCGGCGCAGCGCAAGAACATGAGCGAGCCCGAAGCGCTGATGCACGCGGTGGCGCGGCTTGTGACGCGAGGCGTGGATCTCGACTGGGACGCGTTCTACCCGAGAGGGAAGAAGGTCGACCTGCCGACGTACGCCTTCCAGCGCGAGCACTACTGGCTCTACGCCGAGGAGGAACCGGACAGCGGGTTCTGGGACGCCGTCGCGAGCCGGGATCACAGGAAGCTGGACGTCGAGCCGGACGAGCTGGAAACGCTGCTGCCGCTGCTGGAGAAGTGGCAGCGCAAGCGCAAGGCCCAGAGCACGGTCGACGGCTGGCGCTACTACGTTCGGTGGAAGCCGATAACGGCAACCCCGCAGAACCACGAAGGAACCTGGCTGCTCGTCGAACCCGAAGGCGGCTGCACGTGGGGAGACGCGATCGCCGAGGTGTTGCCGGTGAAGCGAGTCACCGTGAACGACCTGCCCACGCAAGCAGAACGCGTGCTGTCGCTGCTGGCTCTCGACGAGGCCGGAGCGACCGCGAAAACGCTCGACCTGGTAAGGAAAACGGACGCGCAGGTGTGGCTGGTCACCAGCGGCGCGGTCAGCACCGGACCCGGCGACGACACCAGGAATCCCGCCCAGGCCGAGGTGTGGGGCGCCGGACTCACCGTCAGCCTTGAGCAGCCCCAACGATGGGGCGGACTCATCGACGTACCACAGGACCCGGATCCCCAGTCCGTGCAACGACTCTTGCAGGCACTCCAGAAAGAAGAGGACCAAGTCGCCGTCAGGCCCCACGGGACGTTCGCACGACGGCTGGTGCGAGCGCCGCGCCACCACGGCACCTGGAAACCACACGGCACGGCGATCATCACCGGTGCCACCGGCGGCGTCGGCAGGCACGTCGCCCGGTGGCTGGCGAAGGAAGGGATCGACCACCTCGTCCTCGTCAGCCGGAAAGGCGAGGACCTCGAACTCGGCGTGAAGACGACCGCGGTCGCGGCGGACGTCAGCGACCGCGAAGCCGTCCAACGAGTGCTCGAAGCGGTACCGGCCGACCACCCGTTGACCGCGGTGTTCCACGCGGCCGGCGTCGACCGCGCCGTCTCGGTCGAGGACACGAACGACCAGGTCCTGAAAGAAATGGCAGCCGCCAAGGTCGAAGGCGCGAACCACCTGGACGAGCTCGCCGGAGACGTCGAGGCGTTCGTGCTGTTCTCGTCCGTCGCGAGCACCTGGGGCAGTGCGCTGCAGTCCGCGTACGGCGCGGCGAACGCCCACCTCGACGCGCTCGCCGAACGTCGTCGCGCCCAGGGCAAACCGGCCACGTCGATCGCGTGGGGGCTGTGGGACGGCGACGGAATGGGGGCCGAAAGCGGCGACGAGGTCCGCAGGACCGGCCTCCGAGCCATGGACCCGGACCTTGCGATCACCGCACTGAGGCAGGCGATCGGCGAGACCCGCGTGACGGTCGCCGACGTCGACTGGGACCTCTTCGCGCCCCGCTACACGGCACTGCGCGCCCGGCCGCTGCTGGACGATCTGCCGGAAGCCAAAGCGAAGAAACAGGAAACGGGAACGACCATAACGGAACGACTCGAAGGACTATCCGAAGAGGACCAAGAGGACGTCCTGCTGGAACTCGTCCGAACCGAGATTGCCGCGGTGCTTGGACACACCAACACGGACGCGATCCATCCGGACGCGGAACTGATGGACTTCGGGTTCGACTCGCTCAGCGCGTTCGAACTGCGCAACAAGCTCGACGCCGCCACCGGACTGCAACTGCAGCCCACCATGGTGTTCGACTACCCGACCCCCGCCGAGGTCGCCCGCTACCTGCGCACCGAGATGGCCCTTTAGGACCGCTCGATCAACGACACCGCGGCGGACGTCCCGTCCTCGGCCCGCACCAGACGGCCCAGCTCGTCGGCGGCAGCGGCCATGGACGGGTCGTCCACCGCCCGACGGATGGCCGAAGCCAGCGCGGTTGCCGTGAGCCTGCGAAACGGCAGCGGCGACGGCGCCACACCCAAGGCGTGCATGCGGTTGGCCCACAACGGTTGGTCGGACAGGTGCGGACACAACACCTGCGGACGTCCCGCCGCCAGCGCCGCACCCGACGTACCACCACCGCTGTGGTGGACGATCGCCGCCACCCGCGGGAACAGCCACGCGTGCGGAACCTCGGGGACGAAGTACAGCTCCGACGACGACGTTATCTGCACACCACCCCACCCGGCGGCGACCACCGCACGCACCCCGGCGCGCCGCACGGCCTCCGCCACCAGCCGTCCCGTCGCCGCCGGCTCGGCGCCCACCATGCTGCCGAACCCGAGATACACCGGCGGCGGCCCGGCCTCGAGGAACGCGGTCAGCCGCGGAGGTGGGGTCCACGACGCGGGAGCGGGCAGAAACCAGAACCCGGTGGTGTGCACGGAAGGAGAACTGTCCGAAGTGGAGGGAAAGAGGTGACGGCTGTACGCCTGCAGCACGGTCGCGGGTGAACCGTCCGGCAGGAGCAGCGGGTTGTACGGACCGGAGGAGGGCGGCAGCCCGAGCACCTCCTGCCGCCACTTCCGAATCGGCCCGCGCGGCAACGCCGCCAGCCGGTACAGCACACGGTAGCTCGCCCGGTTCGCCCAGCCCGGCCACGACGACGCGCCCTGACCACGCAACGCCCGGAACTCCGATGTCGGTACCCACCCCGGTTGCAACGGCGCCACCACCGACGGCACGCCCAGCTTCTCCGCCACGAGCGGCGCGTACTGCAGACCGGGATGGTGCACAACGACATCCGCGCCGCCAGCGCCGGCCTTCGCGACGTCCCGCAACATCAACGCCGCCGCGCGCATGGACTCCCGTGCCGTCCTCGCGGCCGCCCGCGCCACCGCCACCGGCCGCATCCCGCGCCCCACCGCTCGCCGGAACAACGGCTCGTCCCGCAACGCGAGCAACCCGTCGTCCAGCGGCGCGAACGGCACCTCGAACGAGGCCGCCGCCCGCTCGTACCGGGCCGGAGCCGCCAGCACCGGTCTGTGCCCGGCCGCGCGCAAGGCGGCCGCCAGCGCCAGGTACGGCTGCACGTCACCACGCGTTCCATACGCGATCAACAGAACCCGCATGAGTAAGAACGTTAGCGGTGAGAAAGACCGGGATTACCGCCCGAGAACCGCATAGTTACCTGGCTCCGGAAATGGCTGTATACGGTGATTTCACGGCCTGACAAAGGAGCGACATGTCCGCGGCATTCCTCTGCTTTCCGCCCGCGGGTGCGGGTGCCAGCTTCTACCATGAGTGGCGTGGGCACCAGGGGGCGCTCGAGATCGTCCCGGTCGAACTACCGGGCCGCGAGAAGCGGTTCATCGACCCCGTGCCGCACGACCTCGACGGACTCGCCGCGGACATCGCGCCTCAATTGGCCGAGCACGACAAGGCCGTCGTCTTCGGGCACAGCTTCGGCGCCATCCTCGCCTACGAGACCGTGCGACACGCTCTCGCGAAGGACGCCCAACTGGACCTGACGCTCGTTGTGAGCGGTTCCCCCAAGCCCGGTGTCCTGCGCGGCACCCGGATCAGCGGCCGCCCGGACGACGAGTTCATCGCCGGCGTCCGCGAGATCGCCGGATACCACCACCCCGCACTCGACGACCCCGAACTGCGCGACTTCCTGCTCCCGCAGCTGCGGACCGACGTCGCCCTGCACGAGGGCTACCAGCCGAAGGACCAGGAGCCGCTGACCATCCCGATCATCACCGTCCGCGGCGAGGACGACGACGTGGTCAGCGCCCCGCACACCGCCGAATGGGCCGAGTTCACCAGCGCGACCTTCACCCAGCTCGAGATCACCGGCGGCCACATGTACCTCGTGGACAACTGGCGTTCGCTGCTCGCCGAGGTGGAGAAGCTCACGTGACCGGCCGCCTCGAGGGCAAGGTCGCGATCATCACGGGCGCCGCACGCGGCATCGGCCGCGCCTGCGCCACCGCGTTCGCCGCCCAGGGCGCTGACCTCGTGTTGCTGGACGTGTGCGGTGACGTCGACGGCGTGCCCTACCCGCTGGGCACGCGCGGCCAGCTCGACCACACCGCGAAAACGTGCGAAGCCGCCGGTGCGTCGGTGATCACGACGGCCTGTGACGTACGGGACCCGGCGGCCGCCCGACAGGCGGTGGAGGCGGCCGCCGGCCGGTACGGCCGGATCGACGTCCTGGTCAACAACGCCGGCATCGCGGCACCCAGCGGCAAGGTCGTCCACGAGATCACCGACACCGAATGGGACGTCATGCTCGGCGTCGACCTCACCGGCGCGTTCCACCTGACCCGCGCCGTCGCCCCCGTGATGATCGGGCAACGCGCGGGCAGCATCGTCAACATCGCCTCCACGGCCGGACTCGTCGGCTACCGCAACTTCGCCGGCTACGTCACCGCCAAACACGGCCTGATCGGACTGACCAAAGCGACCGCGCTCGACTACGCGCCGTTCCGCGTGCGCGCCAACGCGTTGTGCCCCGGATCCGTCCGCGACGACCCGCACCTCGAGGGCCGCATGCTCGTCGAGATCGCCCGGTCCCTCGCGGTCGACACCACCGACCACGAGGCCGTGTTCGCCGAACAACAGCCGACCAACCACCTCGTCGAGGCGCAGGACGTCGCCGCGACCGCGGTGTGGCTCGCCTCCGACGAGTCGCCCCACGTCACCGGATCGGTCATCACCGTGGACGGCGCCTTCACGGCGCGGTGAAGGAGAAGGCATGACCCACCACGCCGCGGTCTATCGGATCGTGTCCGATGTGGACGTACCGGCGGGCGCCTGGGTACAGACGGTCCCGTTTCCGGTGGACAGCGCGGAGGCGGAACGCCGGCGGCACCGGGAACTGACCCGGCCCGGAACCCGCACGGTCGTGCTCCATTACCCGGACGCGACTGAACTCGTCATCACCGCCGAACGCGGACCCGGCGGACGAGCCGAACTCGACCGCGTCGTCGCCGAGAAAAGTCCAGAGTGGACTGACAACGCGATCATCCCGTTGCCAGCCGACGACCGGGGCCCGTTGCGACTCGAAGAGACCACGCTGCGCGAGGCACCGGCGGACGTCAGCGGAACTGTCGGGCACCCCATTCCCGAACTCGTTCGCTACCTCCCCAGCCTCGACCCGCACGTGCACATCACGCATGACCACACGGGCGCGCTCATCGCCCGCTGCTGGCACCGTCCCGCCCAGCAGAACCACGTCCGCGAACTGCTGCATCGGCTCACCGCGGACCCGGCGCAGATCATCGCCCGCGGTCGCGGCGACCGCAACGACCACCCACGCGGAACCATCCATGAGCGAGTAGCCGAGCAAGCGCAACGAACTCCGGACGCGATCGCTATCGTCGACGGTGACAACGAGATCACCTATCGGGAGCTCGTCGACCGTGCGGCCCGGCGAGCCGCCGCACTGGACGCCGGCCCCGGCGATCTCGTCGGCGTCTGCCTCGACCGCTCCGCGAACCTCATCATAACGCTGCTCGCCGTACTGATGACCGGCGCCGCCTACGTCCCGCTCGACCCCGCACACCCGGAGGCCCGCCGGGACCTCATCGCCCAGGACGCCGGACTCACCCAGGTGATCAACAGCGTCGAACAGGACGAGGCGGAACCCGAAGCCCTCAAGGGAAACCCCGACGACCCCGCCTACGTCATCTACACCTCCGGATCCACCGGAACCCCCAAAGGCGTCGTCATCCCGCACCGCAACGTCACCGCGCTGCTCGACGGCACCACAAAGGACTTCGGCTTCGGCCCGCACGACACGTGGACGTGGTTCCACTCGGCAGCGTTCGACTTCTCCGTCTGGGAGATCTGGGGTTGCCTGCTCACCGGCGGCCGCGTGGTCGTCGTCCCGCACTGGACCAGCCGCACCCCCGAGGACTTCCGCGACCTCCTGCGGCACCACCGGGTCACCGTCCTCAACCAGACCCCGTCGGCGTTCTCCCAGCTCCTCGACCTGGAATCCCGCCAGCCCAGCGAACTCGACGTTCGGCTCGTCATCTTCGGCGGCGAACCGCTCGACACCCGGCCGCTGACCCGCTGGCTCGACACACACCCCGAGACCCGCCTGGTCAACATGTTCGGCATCACCGAGACCACCGTGCACGTCACCGCCCAGACGATCACCAGGAAAGAGGCGCTCGACGGCACGAAGTCCGTCGGCAGGCCGATCCCCGGCTGGAACGTGCGCGTCGTCGACGAACAACGCAACGTCGTCCCGTTCGGGCACACCGGCGAGATCGCGGTCGGCGGCGCCGGCCTCGCACTGCACTACCTCAACCGCGCGGAGCTCACCAGCCAGCGCTTCGTCGAGATCGACGGCGAACGCCTCTACCTCAGCGGCGACAAGGGCAGGCTCAACGCCGACGGCACGCTCGAACACCTCGGCCGGCTCGACAACCAGGTACAGCTGCGCGGTCACCGCATCGAGCTCGACGAGATCCGCGAGGTACTGCTCACCGACCCCGCGGTCGTCGCCGCGGCCGTCATCCTCAACCAGCCGGGCGACGCTGCGACCGCGCGTCTCGATGCCTACGTGGTGCTCGACGGCACGACCGCGAACGATCTCAAACGCAGGGCGGCCCGGATGCTGCCCGAGTACATGGTCCCGTCGGTGACCGAGTTGCCCGCGCTGCCGTTGACCGGCAACGGAAAGCTCGATGTGAGCCAGCTGCCGCAGTTCGAGGAGCCGGCGCGACAAGAACCCGAGGGCGACGATCAGCTGGCCAAGGTGCTGTCGGTGTGGCGGGCGCAGCTGCGCACGGAAGTCACCGCCACGGACAACTTCTTCGACCTCGGCGGCAACTCGCTGCTGGCGGCGCGCATCGTCCGCGCCCTGCGGGATCAGGGGATCGCGCTGACCGTCCGCGACGTCTACCGCAACCCCACGCCCGCCGCACTGGTCTCTTCAGGAGGACAACCGTGAAGCAGCCCGTCTCGGCCTCGCAGCTCGCGGTGTGGGTGTCGCAGCAGCTCGATCCCACCAGCACCCTGTTCCACTGCGGCGGGTACCTCGCGATCGACGGCACCCTCGACCTGCCACTGCTGGAACGGGCACTGCGCCAGGCGATCGGCGAGACCGAGGCGCTGCGCGTCCGCTTCGCCGAGGAGGACGGCCGGCTCTGGCAGATCGTCGAACCGGTCACCGAAGTACCCGTGTCCTATGTGGATGCGGAGGACGACGAGGCCGCGCGGGAGTGGATGCGCGCCGACCTGCGCCACCCGATGGACCTGCAGCGGGGACCGCTCTTCGCGCACGCGGTGATCACGATCGGTGACCGGAGCCTGCTCTTCCTGCGCTACCACCACATCGCCATCGACGGCGTCGGCCAGCAGCTCTACACCAACCGCATCGCCGAGATCTACACCGCGCTGACCCGCGGTGAGCAACCCGCGCCGTGCAAGTTCGGCACGCTCGAGGAACTGGTCGCCGAGGACGCCGCCTACCGCGAGTCGCCCGAGTTCGTCGCCGACCGGGACCATTGGCACACCGAGCTCGCCGACCTGCCCGTCCCGGTCAGCGTCGCCGGCCGGATCGGCAACGCCGTGCCCAGCTCGTTCCACCGCACCGCCGCCCTGCCCGGCGACCACGCCGCGAGCCTGCTCGCCCTGGCCAGGGAGAAGCGGACGCTCTGGTCCGCCGTCATGATCGCCGCCTCGGTGGCGTACCTGCACCGGATGACCGGCGAACGTGACGTCGTCGTCGGCCTGTCGCTCCCGGCACGGCGCGGGCCCGCCGCACGCACCACGCCCGGCATGCTCGCCAAGGAGCTGCCGCTACGCGTGGGGATCACCCCGGAGACCAGCTTCGCCGACCTCATCGACCAGGTGTCGAAGAAGATCGAGCTGATACTGCGCCACCAGCTCTACCCGATGGAGGTCCTGCACCGCGAGCTCGGCATGGCCGGCGGCCGCGGCGACCTGTTCGGCACCATCGTGAACGTCATGCTGTTCGAACGGCAGACGAAGTTCGGTGACCTCCCCGCCACCCGGCACATCGTGCAGTCCGGGCCGGTGAAGGACCTCGTCCTCAACTCCTACGGCAGCGTCCACGGCCGCGACGGCATCCTGCTGGAGTTCGACGCCCACCCGGATCTCTACGACGCGAAAACCCTGGCGCTGCAACAGGAACGCTTCATCGAGTTCACCGGTGCGCTGAGCGCCCAGGCCGACCGGCCGCTCGGCGAGGTCGGTCTGCTGCCCGAAGCGGAACGGCACCGCCTGCTCGTCGAGTGGACCGACACCGACCACCCGGTGCCCGCGCAGACCGTCCCGGACCTCGTCGCGGCGCAAGCCGAGCGCACGCCGGCCAGGCCCGCGGTCTCGGATGGACAAAGCACTCTGACCTATGCCGAACTCGACGCGCGCGCGAACCGCCTGGCTCACCACCTGATCGCCCAGGGCGTCCAAACGGAACAGATCGTCGCGCTGCCGTTGCCGCGCGGTGTGGACATGGTCGTGGCCAGCCTGGCCGTGCTCAGGGCCGGGGCGACCTACCTGCCGATCGACCTCGATCACCCCGCGGACCGCATCGCGTTCATGATCGAGGAGACCCGGCCGGTCCTCACGCTTGACGCGATCCCGGACCTGGACGCGTATCCGGACACCGCGCCCGATGTCGAGATCCACCGGGCCACGGCGGCGTACGTGATCTACACGTCGGGGTCGACCGGCCGTCCCAAGGGCACCGTCATCGACCACGCCGCGCTCACCAACTACATCGCCTGGGCCTGCGCGACCTACCCGAGCACCAGCGGCACCGCGCTGCTGCACTCCTCACCCGCGTTCGACCTGTCCGTCACCGCCCTGTACGCGCCACTCGTCAGCGGCGGCCGCGTCCACATCGGACCGCTCGAAGGCGACACCACCGAGAAGCCGGACTACCTCAAGATCACGCCCAGCCACCTCGCGCTGCTCAACCTGCTGCCCGGCGACTTCAGCCCGAGCACCGAGCTCGTGACGGGCGGCGAACCGCTGTACGGCGACCTGCTCGACCAGTGGCGGCACCGCAACCCCGGCGTCCGCGTGATCAACGAGTACGGCCCCACCGAGACCACGGTCGGCTGCACCGAGTACCCGATCGAACCCGGCCAGGTCGTGCCGGCGGGCGTGCTCACGTTCGGGAAGCCGAACTGGAACACCCGGATGTACGTGCTCGATCCGGCGCTGCGGCCCGCACCGATCGGCGTCGGCGGTGAGGTCTACATCGCCGGACCGCAGCTCGCCCGCGGCTACTTCAACCGGCCGGGACTCACCGCCGAACGGTTCGTCGCCAACCCCTACGGCCCCGGCCGGATGTACCGGACCGGTGACCTGGCCCGGTGGCGCGCCGACGGCAACCTCGAGTTCCTCGGCCGCGCGGACCACCAGGTCAAGCTGAACGGCTACCGCATCGAGCTCGGCGAGATCGAGTCCGTGCTGCTCGAACACCCGAACGTCGGCCAGGCCGCCGTGCTGCTGCGCGAGGACCGGCCGGGGGACAAGCGGCTGGTCGCCTACCTGGTGGGCGGTGCCGAAGGCGTGCGCGAGCACGCGGCCAGGTCGTTGCCCGACTACATGGTGCCGTCGGCGTTCGTGGTGCTGGACGCGCTGCCGTTGACGAGCAACGGCAAGCTCGACCGCGACCTGCTGCCCGCACCCGAGTACACGACCACTGAGAGCCGGACGCCGCGCAACGCCGTCGAAGAGATCCTTTGTGGACTTTTCGCCGAGGTGCTCGGGCTCGAGAAAGTCGGCATCGACGACGACTTCTTCGACCTCGGCGGCCACTCGCTGCTCGCCACCCGGCTGGTCAACCGGATCCGCACCGGCCTGGGCGTCGAGTTCGGCGTGCGCGACCTGTTCGACAGTCCCACGGTCGCCGCCCTCGCCGCGCGCGCCGGCGGTGAAGCCCGCAAGCCGCTCGAACGGCGACCGCGGCCCGAGGCCGTGCCGCTGTCGTTCGCGCAGCAACGCCTGTGGTTCCTGCACCGCCTCAAGCGCGCGGCGGCCACCTACAACATCCCCGCCGCGCTGCGGATCACCGGCCCGCTGAACAGCGCCGCGCTGCGCGAGGCCGTCGCGGACGTCGTGGCCCGGCACGAGTCGCTGCGCACGATCTTCCCGGAGACCGCGGCCGGGCCGCACCAGGTCGTGCTCGACGAGGTCGACGTCCCGTGGATCGCCACGCGACCGGACGACATCGACGTCGCGCTGCGTGAAGCGGTCCGGCACGGGTTCGACCTCGGCGTCGAACCGCCGCTGCGGGTCTATCTCTTCGAGGAGAGCGCGACCGAGCACGTGCTGCTCCTGTTGCTGCACCACATCGCGGGCGACGGCTGGTCGATGCGCCCGTTGGCCCGTGATGTCCTCGACGCCTACGACGCGCGCTGTCGGGGTGAGGCGCCCACGTGGGAACCGCTGCCGGTGCAGTACGCGGATTACGCGCTGTGGCAACGGGAACTGCCGCTGGACGAGCAGGTCGAGTACTGGACCGAGCAGCTCAAGGACCTGCCGGATCAGGTCACGCTGCCGATGGACCGCCCGCGCCCGGCCGAGATGAGCTACCGCGGCGACATCCTGTTCACCGCGATCAGCCCCGAACTCCACCGGAACCTGATCGACCTCGCCCGCGCGCACGGCGTCACGCTGTTCATGGTCCTGCACGCCGCGCTCGCCGCCCTGCTGACGCGGATGGGCGCGGGTACCGACGTGCCGATCGGCTCACCCATCGCCGGCCGCGCCGACCAGGCACTCGACGACCTCGTCGGGTTCTTCGTCAACACGCTCGTGCTGCGCACCGACACCAGCGGCGACCCCACGTTCGCCGAACTCCTGAACCGCGTGCGGGAAACCGACCTCGCCGCCTACGCCCACCAGGACGTTCCGTTCGAGCAGCTCGTCGAGGTGCTCAACCCCGCCCGCTCCATGGCGCACACGCCGCTGTTCCAGGTGATGCTGCAGCTGCAGAACACCGCGCGCGAAGAGCTCGAACTGTCCGGATTGGACATTCGTCCGCACCCGATCGGCACGGGCACCACCAAGTTCGACCTGACCGTGCAGCTGTGGGAGAACGCGTCGGGCATCGAGGCGATGATCGAGTACGCCACCGACGTGTTCGACCGCACGACGATCGAGGCCGCGACGGCCCGCTGGATCCGTCTGCTCGAAGCGGCCGTCGAGGACGCCGGTCGGCGCATCGGCGACATCGACCTGCTCGACGAACGCGACCGCTTCGACACCTGGAACGCCACCGGCCACGACGTCGCCCAGACCCCGCTGCCCGAGCTGCTGAACGCGCGCGCCACCGGCGACGGGATCGCGGTGGAGTGCGCCGGAGCCGCGCTCACCTATCGTGAGCTGCACGAACGTGCCAACCAGCTGGCGCACCACCTGCGGGCGCGGGGAATCGGGCCGGATGACAAGGTCGGCCTGCGGATCGGCCGCAGCGTCGACATGATCGCCGGACTGCTCGGCATCCTCAAGGCCGGCGCCGCGTACGTACCGCTCGACCCGACGCACCCGGCCGACCGGATCCAGTACATCCGCGACGACTCCGGGATCACCGTCGAGGTCACCGAGGACACCTTCCGCGACCTCGGCGGATATCCGCGCACCGCGCCGGACTCCGGGGTCACGCCGGACAACCTCGCCTACGTCGTCTACACCTCGGGATCCACCGGACGGCCGAAGGGCATCGAGATGTCCGGGCGCTGCGTGGTGAACATGCTGGCGTGGCAACGCGAAGCCGTGCCCGGCGGCCCCGGCGCTCGTACCGCCCAGTTCACCGCGCTCACGTTCGACGTGCACATCCAGGAGGTCATCTCCGCACTCCTCGACGGCGAAACCCTCGTCGTCGCCACCGACGACGTGCGCCGCGACCCCGTGGCATTCACCCGCTGGCTCGCCGACCAGCGGATCACCCGGCTGTTCGTGCCGAACGTGATGATCAGGGCGATCTGCGACCAGGCGGGCCGGCTCGACGCGGATCTCTCGGCACTGCGGCACATCTGTCAGGCCGGAGAACCGCTCCTGCTCGACGAGGACGTGCGCGCGCTGCTGAGCCGCTACCCGGACCTGCGGATCCACAACCACTACGGCTCCACCGAGGTCCAGGTCGTTACCGCGCACACCGTCTCCGCGAGCGACGACTATCGCGTGGCGCCGATCGGCGCGCCGACCTGGAACAACCGGATGTTCGTTCTGGACGCCGCACTGCGGCCGGTTCCGGTCGGCGTGCCCGGCGAGCTGTACACCGCGGGGCCTGGCCTCGCGCGGGGGTATGCCGGACGGCCTTCGCTCACCGCGGAACGGTTCGTCGCATCGCCGAACGGCCGGATGTACCGGATGGGCGACCTCGGCCGGTGGCGCGCCGACGGCACCCTCGAGTACCTCGGCCGCGCCGACGACCAGGTCAAGATCCGCGGCTTCCGCGTCGAACCCGCCGAGGTCGACTCGGTGCTCGCCGGGCACCCCGACGTGGCGCGCAGCGTTGTCCTCGTCCGCGAGCACAACGGCGAGAAGCGGCTGGTCGCCTACGTGGTCGGCGATGTCGAGGTCGACGCGCTCAAGGCGCACCTCGCGCGGGAGCTGCCGGAGTACATGGTGCCGTCGGCGTTCGTCATTGTCGAACAGCTGCCGCTCACGCCGAACGGCAAGGTCGATCGGCGCGCACTACCTGAACCGGCGTACGGCAATGTCGAACGCCGGACGCCACGCACCGCGGTCGAGGAGGTCCTTTGCGGCCTGTTCGCCGAGGTGCTCGGGATGCCGGCGGGGATCGACGACAGCTTCTTCGATCTCGGTGGCCACTCGCTGCTCGCCACCAGGGTCGTGAACCGCGTCCGGACCGTGCTCGGCGCCGAGCTCGAGGTCCGTGACCTGTTCGAGTCGCCCACCGTGGCGGGTCTCGCGACGAAGGTGCGGGAAGGTCGCGTCCGGGCCGCCATCACGCCGGTGTCCAGGCCGGAGCGCGTGCCGTTGTCGTTCGCGCAGCAACGCCTGTGGTTCCTGCACCGGTTCGAAGGCCGTACCGCCACCTACAACATCGCGGGCGCGGTCCGGCTGCCCGAGGCCGACGTCGAGGCGTTGCGCGCCGCGCTCGCCGACGTGGCCGCGCGGCACGAGTCGCTGCGCACGATCTTCCCGGAGGGTCCGGACGGTCCGTACCAGCTCGTGCTCGACGAGGCCGCGCCGGAGCTTGTGGTGGGCTCGCGGGAGGGCGCGGCACTGTACGCGTTCGACCTGGAGCGGGAGATCCCGGTCCGGGCCTGGCTCGACGGTGACGTCCTGTTGCTGGTGCTGCACCACATCGCGGGCGACGGCTGGTCCATCCGGCCGCTGTCGAAGGACCTGCTCACCGCGTACGAGGCGCGGTGCTGTGGCGAGGCGCCGGTGTGGGAGCCACTGCCCGTGCAGTACGCGGACTACGCGCTGTGGCAACGGAACCTGCCGCTCGACGAGCAGGTCGAGTACTGGACGCGACAGCTCGGCGGACTCCCGGACCAGGTCACGTTCCCCGTCGACCGGCCGCGACCGCCGGTGCCGTCCTACCGCGGTGACGTCATCCCGTTCACGTTCGACCCCGCACCGCTGACCGCCCTCGCCCGCCGGCATGGCGTGAGCCTGTTCATGGTGCTGCAGGCCGGACTTGCCGCACTGCTCACGCGGCTCGGTGCGGGGACCGACGTCCCGATCGGGTCGCCGATCGCGGGCCGTACCGATGATGTGCTGGACGATCTGGTCGGCTTCTTCGTCAACACGCTGGTGTTGCGGACGGACACGTCCGGCGACCCGTCGTTCGCAGAGCTGCTGAACCGGGTGCGGGAGACGGATCTGGCCGCTTTTGCGCATCAGGATGTTCCGTTCGAGCACCTGGTCGAGGTGCTCAACCCGGCCCGGTCGATGGCGCACAATCCGCTGTTCCAGATCGAGCTGTCCGTCCAGAACACGCCGGCCAACGACCTGGAGATCGAGGCGGTCGCCAACGGCACCACCAAGTTCGACCTGTCGCTGAACGTTCGAGAGGACGGTACCGGTGTCGTCGAGTACGCGACCAATCTGTTCGACCGCGGCACCGTCGAGGAGATCCTGGCCCGCTGGCTGCGGCTGCTGACGGCGTTCGCCACCGACCCGTCGCGCCCGATCGGCGAGGCGCCGATCCTCGCGCCGGACGAGGAAGACCGCGTTCTCCGCGGCTGGAACGACACCCGGCGCGGTGTCCCGGACGCGACCGTGCCCGACCTGGTCGCCGCCCAGGCCGCCCGCACCCCGTACGCCACCGCGCTCGTCAGCGGCGACGCCGAACTGTCCTATGTGGAGCTCCTGGAGCGTGCGGATGGCTTCGCCGGACACCTGATCGACCGCGGCGTGCGACCCGGCGACCTGGTCGCGGTCGTGCTGCCGCGCGGCATCGACCTGGTCGTGGCACTGCTCGGCGTGCTGCGCGCCGGTGCCGCGTACCTGCCGATCGACCCCGGTTTCCCGGCCGAACGCATTGAGCTGATGCTCGCCGACGCCGAGCCCGTCCTGGTGATCGATGAGGTCACGGAAGGAAGTCCGCGCAGTGCCCCGGCGCGCGGGGCCGACCCGGCCTACGTGATCTACACGTCCGGGTCGACCGGCGTGCCCAAGGGCGTCGTCGTGCCGCACCGGGCGTTGACGAACTTCCTGGCCGCCATGTCGGAATGGTTCCCGCTCACCGGGAACGACCGGCTGCTCGCGGTCACCACGGTCGGGTTCGACATCGCCGGACTGGAGCTCTTCCTGCCGCTGCTGCGCGGCGCGACCGTGGTGCTCGCCGATCGCGACACGATCACCGACCCGGCCGCGCTCGCCCGGCTCGCGGAGCACTCGACGATCATGCAGGCCACGCCGACGCTGTGGCACGCACTGGTGCGCGAGCACCCGGAGTCGTTGCGCGACCGCACGATCCTCGTCGGCGGCGAGGCCCTGCCGCCGTCCCTCGCTCGCGACCTGGCGGGCCTGGGGCGCGCGGTCAACCTGTATGGGCCGACCGAGACCACGATCTGGTCCACCGCCCACGAGCTCACCGACCGGCCGCTGATCGGCAAACCCCTGCCCAACCAGCAGGTGTACGTCCTGGACGCGGGGCTGCGGCCTGTTCCTCCGGGCGTCGCGGGGGAGTTGTACATCGCCGGTGACGGCCTGGCCCGCGGTTACCTGAACCGGCCCGCGCTCACCGCGGAACGGTTCGTCGCCAATCCTTTCAGCGCCGGCCGGATGTACCGGACGGGCGACCTGACCCGGTGGACGCCCGACGGCGAGCTCGACTACGTGGGTCGCGCCGACGCGCAGATCAAGCTGCGCGGGTTCCGCATCGAACCCGGCGAGATCGAGCAGACGCTGCTCGCGCACGACGCGGTGAGCCGGGCCGCGGTCGTCCTGCGCGAAGATCGGCTCGTCGGCTACCTCGTGCCCGCCGACGGTGTCGAGATCGACACGATCACCCTGCGCAAGCACGTCGCGAACGTGCTGCCCGAGTACATGGTGCCCGCGGCGCTCGTCGTGCTCGACGAACTCCCGTTGACGCAGAACGGGAAGATCGACCGGCGCGCGCTGCCCGCACCCGAGTACGCGGCGGCCGAGACCAGGGACGCGCGCACCCCGGTCGAGGAGATCCTTTGTGGACTGTTCGCCGACGTGCTCGGAGTGCCCGCCGGGGTCGGCGACAGCTTCTTCGACCTCGGCGGGCACTCGCTGCTCGCCACGCGCCTGACCAACCGCATCCGCACGGTGCTGTCCGTCGACCTGCCGGTACGCGCGGTCTTCGAGTCGCCGACCGTGGCCGGGCTGGCCGAGCGACTCGCCGGTGGACCCGAGGCGCGCCGCCCGATCCAGCCCGCCGAACGGCCCTCGCGCGTGCCCCTGTCGTTCGCGCAGCAGCGGTTGTGGTTCCTGCGGCAGCTCTCCGGACCGAACGCGATCTACAACATCCCGGTCGCCATCCGGCTCCTCGGCGACCTGGACCGCGACGCGTTGCGCGCCGCCTTCGGAGACCTGGCCGGCCGGCACGAGACGCTGCGCACGGTCTTCCGGCAGGACGACGACGATCCCTACCAGATGGTCACCGCACCGGAACCGCCGTTCTTCGAGGTCGAGGCGATGGACGTCGCGGCCGCTATAAGTGAAGCCGCGCGCTATCCATTCGACCTGTCGGCAGAGCCGCCGCTGCGGGCGACGCTGTTCACGGTGGCGCCCGGCGAGCACGTTCTCCTGGTGCTGTTGCACCACATCGCCGCCGACGGCTGGTCGATGGGCCCGCTCTCGCGTGACCTCGCGACGGCCTATCGGGCGCGGTGCGCCGGGACCGCCCCGGAGTGGGCCGAGCTGCCGGTGCAGTACGCGGACTACGTGCTGTGGCAACGAGAACAGCCCCTCGACGAGCAGATCCAGTACTGGACCGAGCAGCTGGCAGGTCTGCCCGAGCAGCTCGCGCTGCCGGCCGACCGAGCCCGCGGTGCCGTCCAGTCCTATCGCGGTGACGTGATCGACCTGTCGGTCCCGCCCGTGTTGCAGGACGCGCTGCGGGAGGTCGCCCGCGAGCACGGCGTGAGCCTGTTCATGGTGCTGCAGGCCGGGCTCGCGGCGTTGCTGACGAGGTTGGGTGCGGGGACGGATGTGCCGATCGGGTCGCCGATCGCGGGACGTACCGATGATGCGTTGGATGATCTGGTCGGGTTCTTCGTCAACACGCTGGTGTTGCGGACTGATACTTCCGGCGACCCATCGTTCGCCGAGCTGCTCCGTCGCGTACGGGAGACGGACCTTGCCGCGTACGCGCACCAGGACGTGCCGTTCGAGCATCTGGTCGAGGTGCTGAACCCGGCCCGGTCGATGGCGCACCACCCGTTGTTCCAGGTCGCCCTGGCGTTGCAGAACACCCCGCTCGACCGGTTCACGCTGCCCGGCCTCACCACGCGGTTCGAACCGGTGAGCACCGCGACCGCGCGGTTCGACCTGGCCATCCAGCTCAACGAGGTGGACGGCCTGAGCGGCACGATCGAGTACGCCACCGACCTGTTCGACCGGCCCACGGTCGAACGCTTCGCCGAACTGTGGCTGCGCGCCCTGGACACGCTCGCGGCCGACCCGGCGCGCGGCATCGGCGATATCGAGGTCGAGCAACTCGGCAGCACGGTGACGACCGCCGGTGAGGCGGCGTCCGTGGTGCCAGTCCGCCGGGACGCGCCCGAGACCGAGATCCTGTGCGCGTTGTTCGCGGACGTGCTGGGACACGAGCGGGTCGCGCCGGACGACAACTTCTTCGACCTCGGCGGGCACTCACTGCTCGCCACCCGGCTCGTCAACCGCGTCCGCGCCGCGTTCAACGCCGAACTGGACGTCCGAACGCTGTTCGAGACGCAGACCCCGGCGGCACTCGCCGGGGCGATCGCCGGCGCTCGCCCGGCGCGGCGCGCGCTCACGCCGGTCGAACGGCCCGAGCACGTGCCACTGTCGTACGCGCAGCAACGGCTGTGGTTCCTGCACCGGCTCGAAGGCCCGAGCGCGACCTACAACATGCCCCTGACCGTCCGGCTGCGTGGACCGCTCGACGTCGCGGCGTTGCGGGCGGCTGTCCGTGACGTGGTCGAGCGCCATGACGTACTGCGTTCGACAATCACGAACGAAGGGCACCAGGAGGTCGCCGATACCGAGGTCCCGTTCGACATCGTCGAACGGGACGGCTGGGAAGAGGCCGCGAGGTACTGCTTCGATCTGTCTGCCGAACTGCCGATCAGGGTGTGGCTGTTCCGGGTGGCGCCGGACGAGCACGTGCTGCTGTTGCTGGTGCACCACGTCGCGGCGGACGGCTGGTCGCTCGGCCCGCTCGGCCGTGACCTCGGAACGGCCTACGCGGCCCGCGTGGCCGGACAGGCGCCGAGCTGGGCTCCGCTGCCCGTGCAGTACGCGGACTACGCGTTGTGGCAGCGCGAACTGCCGCTGGACGAGCAGGTCGAGTACTGGACGCGGCAGCTCGCCGATCTGCCCGACCAGCTCGCTCTGCCGTTCGACCGGCCACGCCCCGCGGTGTCGTCGTATCGCGGCGCGGTGCACGACTTCACGATCGACGCGGACCTCGCACCGCTGGCCCGCAAGCACGGCGTGAGCCCGTTCATGGTGCTGCAGGCCGGGCTCGCGGCGTTGCTGACGAGACTGGGTGCGGGAACGGATGTGCCGATCGGGTCGCCGATCGCCGGCCGCACCGACCAGGCCCTCGACGACCTCGTCGGGTTCTTCGTCAACACCCTCGTCCTGCGGACCGACACGTCCGGTGACCCGTCGTTCGCCGAACTGCTGCGCCGCGTCCGGGAGACGGACCTGGCCGCGTACGCGCATCAGGACGTGCCGTTCGAGCACCTGGTCGAGGTGCTAAACCCTGTCCGGTCACGGGCGCTGCACCCGCTGTTCCAGGTCATGCTGGCGTTGCACAACACCGACCCGGCCGGCCTGGAACTGTCCGGAGTGGACGCCACGCTGGAGCGGGCGAGCACCGGCACGTCCCGGTTCGACCTCGCCGTCCACGTGTATCCCGACGGGCGGGGCGCGGTCGAGTACTCCACGGACCTGTTCGACGCGAGCACGATCGAGACGCTCCTCGTGCGGTTCAACCGGTTGCTCACCGCCGCGGCCGCCACGCCGGAGCGTCCGATCAGCTCGTTCGACCTGCTCGACAATGCCGAACGGCACGAACTGCTGGTCGAGCGCAACGCGAGCGATGTGCCGGTGGAGATCCGTCCGCTGGCCGAGCTGTTCACCGCGCAGGCCGTCAGGACGCCCGACCTGATCGCCGTGGAATGCGAGGACGACCGGCTCACCTACGCGGAGTTCGAGCGGCGCACCAACCGGTTCGCGCACCACTTGCGGTCGCTCGGCGTCGGCCCGGACACCACGGTCGGGCTGCGCATGCCGCGCGGCGTCGACATGATCGTCGGTCTGGTGGGCGTGCTCAAGGCGGGCGGCGCGTACGTGCCCGTCGACCCGGAGCATCCGGAGGAGCGCATCCGGTTCATCCTCGACGACGCCGGCGTTTCGCTCGTCGTGGACTCGGTCGAGTGCACCGGACCGGACACGCCACTGGATGGCGCCGCACCGGACAACCTCGCCTACGTCGTCTACACCTCGGGATCCACCGGCAAGCCCAAGGGCATCGCGATGTCCGGGCGCTGCGTGGTGAACATGCTGGCGTGGCAGAAGGTCGCCGTGCCGGGCGGGCCGGGCACGCGGACCGCGCAGTTCACCGCGCTCACGTTCGACGTGCACGTCCAGGAGGTCCTCTCCGCGCTGCTCTACGGCGAGACGCTCGTCATCCCGACCAATGAGGTGCGGCGCGACCCCGTCGCGTTCGTCCGGTGGCTCGCGGACCGGGAGATCAACCAGCTGTTCGTGCCGAACGTCATGGTGCGCGAGCTGTGCCGGGTCGCCGCAGAGTCCGAAGTGGACCTGAGCGCTCTCCGGCACATCTCCCAGGCGGGTGAGGCGCTGGCGCTGGACCGCGACCTGCGCTCGTTGCTCGACCGCTATCCGGAGCTGCGGATCCACAACCACTACGGCTCCACCGAGGTCCAGGTCGTCACCGCGCACACCGTCACCGGCAGCGACTCGGGCGTCGCACCGATCGGCACGCCCACCTGGAACAACCGGGCGTACGTGCTCGACTCGCGGCTGCGTCCGGTGCCGCCCGGTGTCCCCGGTGACCTGTACGTGGCCGGTCCTGGACTCGCGCGCGGTTATGCGGGACGTCCCGGCCTGACCGCGGAACGGTTCGTCGCCAACCCGTTCGAGCCCGGCCGCATGTATCGCATGGGCGACCTGGCGAGGTGGCGTGACGGCCGGCTCGAGTACGTCGGCCGCACCGACGACCAGGTCAAGATCCGCGGCGCCCGCGTCGAGCCCGCCGAGGTCGAGTCGGCGCTGCTGGCCGACCCCTCGGTCAAGCAGGCCGTTGTCGTCGTGCGGGAGAAACGCCTGGTGGCGTATGTCGTCGGCGATGTCGATCCGATGCGGCTCAAGGGCCGCGTCGCCCAGGTACTGCCGGACTTCGCCGTGCCGTCCGCGTTCGTCATGGTCGAACACCTTCCGACAACGCCGAACGGGAAGCTCGATCGGCGCGCACTGCCCGACCCGGTGTTCACCCGCGGCGGCGGACGGGCGCCGCGCTCGCCCGAGGAAGAGCTGCTCTGCGGACTGTTCGCCGAGGTCCTGGGGCTGGACCACGTCGGCGTGGACGACGGGTTCTTCGACCTCGGCGGCCACTCCCTGCTGGCGATGCGGCTGGTGAACCGCGTCCGTGGCGTGCTGGGCGTCGAGCTGCCGGTCGCCAGGCTGTTCGAGACGCCGACCGTCGCGGGCCTCGCTCTCGCGCTGGACCACACCGGCCGGATGCGATCCAGGATCGAGCGGGCCGAGCGCCCGGAACGGGTGCCGCTGTCGGCGGCACAGCGCCGGTTGTGGTTCCTGCACAAGCTGGAGGGGCCGAGCGCGACCTACAACCTGCCACTCGCGGTCCGGCTCACCGGGCCGCTCGACCACGAGGCATTGCGGCGGGCCCTGCACGACGTGGTGGCACGGCACGAGGTGCTGCGGACCCGGTTCGTCGAGATCGACGGTGAGCCTTACCAGGAGGTCGTGGACCCCGATGTTCCGTTCACGGTCGTGGACGGTGACGGGTGGGAGGAGGCCGCGCGGTACTGTTTCGACCTTTCCGCGGAACCGCCGATCAGGGTGTGGCTCCACGCCGTCGCACCGGACGAGCACGTGTTGATGCTGCTGGTGCACCACATCGCGGTGGACGGCTGGTCGCTGGCGCCCCTCACCAGGGACATCGCGGCGGCGTACTCCGGGACGAGCCTCTCGCCGCTGCCGGTCCAGTACGCGGACTACGCGCTGTGGCAACGGGATCAGCCACTGGACATCGAGTACTGGGCGCGACGGCTCGCCGGCCTCCCGGACGAACTGACACTTCCGTACGATCGGCCACGGCCCGCAGCGGCCTCCTACCAGGGAGCGACCTGGCACTTCGCGATCGACGCGAAGCTCCACAGTGGACTTGTAGAGCTGGCTCGCCGGCACGGGGCGAGCCTGTTCATGGTGCTGCAGGCCGGTCTTGCCGCGCTGCTCACCCGGCTGGGTGCGGGGACCGACGTGCCGATCGGCTCGCCGATCGCCGGCCGCGTCGACGAGGCCCTGGACGAGTTGGTCGGCTTCTTCGTCAACACCCTCGTCCTGCGCACCGACACGTCCGGCCGTCCGACGTTCGCGGAACTGCTGAGCCGGGTGCGGAGCACCGACCTGGAGGCGTTCGCTCACCAGGAGGTGCCGTTCGAGCTGCTGGTGGAACACCTCAACCCGGCGCGCTCGCGGGCCCGGCACCCACTTTTCCAGGTCGTGCTGGAGCTGCAACACCGGCAGTCCCAACCGGACTTCGGGGAGCTGACGGCGTCGTCCGTCGAGGCGGACACCGGCGCCACCAAGTTCGACCTCGAACTGCACCTCAGGGAGACCGGCGACGGCATGGCCGGTGCGGTCCAGTACGCGACGGATCTGTTCGACGCCGCGACGGTCGACTCGATGACGAAGCGGTACGTCCGGCTCCTGGAGGCCGTCGTCGCCGACCCGGACCGGCCGGTCGACGACGTCGACCTGCTCGACCCCGCCGAACGCCATCAGCTGCTGCACGGCTGGAACACGGAGGCGTCCGCGCCGGCCGGGGACACGATTCCCGGGCTGTTCGAGGCGCAGGCGGCCCGCACGCCGGACGCGCTCGCGGTGGACGACCTGACCTACGCGCAGCTCAACTCGCGCGCGAACCAGTTGGCACACCATCTGATCGCGCAGGGGATCGGACCCGAGGACGTCGTCGCGGTGAGCATGCCGCGCTCGGCCGACCTGGTCGTCGCGCTGCTCGGCGTGCTGAAGGCGGGCGCCGCCTACCTGCCCGTGGACCCGGAGTACCCCGCCGAGCGGATCTCCTTCCTGCTCAACGACTCCGGTGCGACGACGGTCGTGCGTGAACTGCCCGGCGGTCCCGACACGAACCCGGTGCCGCGACCGCGGCCGGAGCACCCCGCGTACGTGATCTACACGTCCGGGTCGACCGGCACCCCGAAGGGCGTGGTCATCCCGCACTCGAACGTCGTGCGGCTCTTCTCGGCCACCCGCCGGTGGTTCGAGTTCGGTGGCGACGACGTGTGGACGTTCTTCCACTCCTTCGCGTTCGACTTCTCGGTCTGGGAGATCTGGGGCGCGCTGCTGCACGGCGGCCGCCTCGTGGTGGTGCCGTTCGCGGTCAGCCGCTCGCCCGAGGACTTCCTGCGGCTGCTCGTCCGCGAGCGGGTCACCGTGCTCAACCAGACGCCGTCGGCGTTCTACGCCCTCAACCCGCACCCGGACCTGGCCTTGCGCACGGTGATCTTCGGCGGTGAGGCGCTCGACCCGCGGCGGATCACCCCGTGGTTCGGCCGCGGCATCTCGTTGGTGAACATGTACGGCATCACCGAGACCACGGTCCACGTCACGTACGCCGAGCTCGACCGCTCGCACGAGACCAGCGTGATCGGCAGGCAGATCGACGATCTGCGGCTCTACGTGCTGGACCCGTCGTTGCAGCCGGTGCCGATCGGGGTGGCGGGAGAGCTGTACGTGGCCGGCGCCGGTCTCGCTCGCGGGTACGCCGGGCAGCCCGGGCTGACCGCGTCGCGGTTCGTCGCGAATCCGTTCGGGCCGGGGCGCCTGTATCGCACGGGTGACGTCGTGCGCCGCGTCGCGTCCGGCGACCTCGAGTTCGTGGGCCGCACCGACGACCAGGTGAAGATCCGCGGGTTCCGCATCGAACCCGGTGAGGTCGAGGCCGCGCTGCTCGCCGACCCCTCGGTCGCCCAGGCGGTCGTGGTCGTGCGCGACGAGCGGCTCATCGGTTACGTGGTGCCGGTCGACGGGTTGCTGGTCGACACCGTGGCGCTGCGGTCGCGCGCCGGTGAACTGCTGCCCGCGCACGCCGTACCGTCCGCCGTCGTCGTGCTGGACGCGATGCCGTTGACGCCCAACGGGAAGCTGGATCGGCGCGCCATGCCGGCGCCGGTGTTCGAGTCGGTTTCTCGCGGTCCACGCACGCCGCAGGAGGAAGTCCTTTGTGGACTCTTCGCGGAGGTGCTGGGGCTCGATCGGGTCGGGGTGGACGACAGTTTCTTCGATCTAGGCGGGCACTCGCTGCTCGCGGCCCGCCTTGTCAACCGGATCAGGACGGCGACCGGCGCTGAGATCGGGGTGCGGGCGATCTTCGACCACCCGACCGTGGCGGCCCTCGTGCCACGCCTGGACGGCACGACCCGCCGACGGCCGGCGCTGCGGCGTATGCGTTCTGAGGAGGCGGAATGACTCCCCTGTCGTTCGCGCAGCGGAGGTTGTGGTTCCTGCACAAACTTGAGGGGCCGAGCGCGACCTACAATCTGCCGCTGGCGGTGCGGTTGCGGGGCGAGGTGAACGTCCCGGCACTGCGGATGGCGCTCGACGACGTCGTCGGGCGGCACGAGGTGCTGCGCACGCGGTGCCGCGAGGTCGGCGACGAACCCGTGCAGGAGATCGTGTCCTCGTACGAGGTGCCGTTCGAGACGCTGGAAGGGGAGGGCTGGGCGGAGGCCGCGGGGTACCGGTTCGACCTGTCCGCCGAACTTCCGATCAGGGTGTACCTGTTCCGCGTCGCGCCGGATGAGCACGTGCTTCTGCTTCTCCTGCACCACATCGCGGCCGACGGCTGGTCACTGGCGCCGCTCGCCCGCGATGTCGCGTCGGCCTACCAGGCGCGCTGCCGCGGGGCCCGGCCCGCGTGGGACGAGCTGCCCGTGCAGTACGCGGACTACACGCTGTGGCAACAGGAACTCCTCGGCGACGCCGCCGATCCGGGCAGCCTGCTCGCCGAGCAGGTGGCCTACTGGACCGAACAGCTGGCCGGACTGCCCGAGCAGCTCGTCCTCCCCACGGACCGGCCACGGCCCGCGGTCGCGTCCCAGCGCGGTGCCGCCGTCGAGTTCACCATCGACGCCGGGCTGCGGTCCGAGCTCAACGACCTGGCGCGCCGCCACGACGTCAGCCTGTTCATGGTGCTGCAGGCGGGTTTGTCGGCATTGCTGACCAGGCTCGGTGCCGGGACGGACGTGCCGATCGGGTCGCCGATCGCCGGCCGCACCGACGAAGCCCTCGATGACTTGGTCGGGTTCTTCGTCAACACGCTCGTCCTGCGGACCGACACGAGCGGCGACCCGTCCTTCACCGAGCTGCTGGGCCGGGTGCGCGAGACGGACCTGGCCGCGTTCGCGCATCAGGACGTGCCGTTCGAGTACCTGGTGGAGACGCTGAACCCCGCGCGTTCGCGGGCGCACCACCCGTTGTTCCAGGTCATGATGGTGCTGCAGAACACCCCACCGATCACGTCGCGATTCGCGGACCTCGACGCCCGGCCGGAGCGGATCGCGGTCACCACCACCAAGTTCGACCTGACGCTGCACCTCGTGGAGCACGAGGACGGCATCCACGCGATCACCGACTACGCCACCGACCTGTTCGACCACGCCACGGTCGAGACCCTGACCGGGCGGTTCGTCCGGTTCCTGCGGGCGGTCGTCGCCGATCCAGGCCGCCGGATCGGTGACGTCGAGATCCTCGACCCGGCCGAGCGCGAGCTCGTGGTGAACCGGTGGAACGACACCAGCGCACCAATCCCCGAAGTCTCGCTGGCGGAGTTGTTCGAGGCACAGGTCCGGCGTTCGCCGGAAGCGCTGGCCGTGGACGAGTTGACGTACGCGGAGCTGAACGCGCGGGCGAACCGGTTGGCGCACTGGCTGATCCGGCAGGGTGCCGGGCCGGAGGACGTCGTCGCCGTGCGGTTGCCGCGGTCCGCGGACCTCGTGGTCGCCCTGGTGGCGATTCTCAAGGCCGGCGCCGTGTACATGCCCGTCGATCCGGACTATCCGGAGGAGCGGATCGCGTTCATGCTGGAGGACGCGCGGCCGGTCTGTGTGATCGACTCATTGCCGTGTGCAGTGGACTTTCCCGATACGGATCCGCACGTTGCCGTTGATCCACAGCACCCGGCGTATCTGATCTACACCTCGGGGTCCACCGGGCAGCCCAAGGGCATTCTGATGCCCGGTGTGGCGATGGTGAACCTGTTGACGTGGCACGAGTTGCCACCCGCGCGGACGGCGCAGTTCACCGCGGTGAGTTTCGACGTGTCGGTGCAGGAGATGCTGGGCACGTTGCTGTCCGGCGGGATGTTGTTGCCGTGCCCGCAGGAGACTCGGCAGGATCCGCACGCGCTGGCGCGGTGGATGGCCGGGCAGCGGGTCGAGGCGATGTACACGCCGAACCTCGTGATCGACGCGATGTGTGACGCCGCGGTGGAGCAAGGGATCACGCTGCCCGCGCTGCGGGATGTGGCGCAGGCCGGTGAGGCGTTGCGGCCCCAAGGTGCGATCAGCCGGTTCTTCGCGGGCTCGACCGCGCGGCTGCACAACCACTATGGGCCTGCGGAGACCCATGTGGTGACGGCGTGCACGTTGCCGGCTGATCCGGGGGAGTGGCCGGCGTCGCCGCCGATCGGGCGGCCGATCAGCAACATCCGTGCTTACGTGCTCGATGATGCGCTGCGGCCGGTTCCGGTTGGTGTTCCGGGAGAGTTGTACCTGGCCGGCGCGGGTGTGGCCCGCGGGTATGCGCGGCGGCCGGGACTGACCGCGTCGCGGTTCGTGGCGTGTCCGTTCGGCAGCCGAAATGATGGTTTCCGCATGTACCGGACCGGCGACGTGGCGCGGTGGAACGCCTCGGGTGAGCTGGAGTATCTGGGCCGGGCCGATGACCAGGTGAAGATCCGCGGGTTCCGGGTGGAGCCCGGCGAGGTCGAGGCGGCGCTGCTGGCCGATCCCGCGGTCGCGCGGGCCGTGGTGATCGCACGGGATCAGCGGCTCATCGCCTACGTCGTGGGCGACGTGGCCGGGCTGCGGGAGCGGGTGGCTCGGGTGCTGCCGGACTTCGCCGTGCCGTCCGCGTTCGTCATGGTCGAACACATTCCGACAACGCCGAACGGGAAGCTGGACCGCCGGGCGCTGCCGGAACCGGACTTCCGCGCCGGGACCGGCCGTGCGCCGCGCACGCCCGAGGAAGAGATCCTCTGCGGGCTGTTCGCCGAGATCCTGCGCCTGGACCGGGTCGGCATCGACGACGACTTCTTCGCGCTCGGCGGGCATTCCCTGCTGGCGATGCGGTTCGTGAACCGCGTCCGCAGCGTGCTCGGGGCCGAGCTGCCCGTCGGTGTGCTGTTCGAGGCGCCGACCGTGGCCGGGCTGGTGTCGCGCCTCGACCGGTCGGGCCGCGCGCGTTCGCGGGTCGAGCGCGTCACTCGGCCGGAGCGGCTGCCGTTGTCGTTCGGGCAGCGCCGGCTGTGGTTCCTGCACCGGTTCGAAGGACCCAGCGCGACCTACAACATGCCGCTCACCGTGTGCCTGCAGGGCCCGCTCGACGAGGCCGCCCTGCGGTCGGCGCTGACCAAGGTCGTGGCGCGGCACGAGGCGTTGCGGACGCGGTTCGTCGAGATCGACGGCGAGCCCTACCAGGAGATCGTCTCGGCCGACCTGCCGTTCGACATTGTCGAAGGCGATTCGGGACTGGCCGACGCCGCGCGGCATTGCTTCGACCTGTCCGAGGTTCCGGTCCGGGTGTGGCTCTTCCGGCGGGCGCCCGATGACCATGTGCTGCTGTTCCTCGTGCACCACATCGTGGCCGACGGCTGGTCGCTCGGACCGCTCGCGCGAGACCTGGCGGCCGCCTATGCGGGGGCCGAACTGCGGGAGCCGCCGGTCCAGTACGCGGACTACGTGCTGTGGCAACAGGATCAGCCGCTCGACGTCGACTACTGGCTGGAGCGGCTCGCCGGGTTGCCCGACCAGCTCGTGCTGCCGTTCGACCGGCCGCGGCCCGCGATCCAGAGCTACCGTGGCGCGACCCGCGACTTCACCATCGAACCGACACTCCTCAATGGACTGAACGAACTGGCGCGCACGCACGGCGTGAGTCTGTTCATGGTGCTGCAGGCCGGACTCGCGGCGTTGCTGACGAGGCTCGGCGCTGGTACCGACGTGCCGATCGGGTCGCCGATCGCCGGCCGCGTCGACGACGCGCTCGATGACGTCGTGGGCCTGTTCATCAACACCCTGGTGCTGCGGAACGACGTGTCGGGTGATCCGTCGTTCGCCGAGCTGCTGCAGCGGGTCCGGGAGACCGACCTGGCCGCGTACGCGCATCAGGAGGTGCCGTTCGAGCTGCTGGTCGAGCGGCTCAACCCGGTCCGCTCGCAGGCGCACCACCCGTTGTTCCAGGTCATGCTGGTGCTGCAGAACACCCCGGAGGACTGGCCGGACTTCGGCGACCTGCGCGCGTCCGTGCTCGCCGTCGGCACCGGCACCACCAAAGCCGACCTGAGCCTCTACCTGGTGGAGAACGACGGGCTGGCCGGCGTCGTGGAGTACGCGACCGACCTGTTCGACGCGGCGACCGTCGACACGATGATCGCCCGCTACACCAGGCTGCTCACCGCGGCCGTGGAGCGGCCCGACGAGCCGATCACGCGGATTGACGTTCTCGACGCCGAGGAACGTAAGACGGTGCTGCACCGGTGGAACGACACCGCACGCGACGTGCCCGCGAGCACGTTGCCCGAGCTCATTTCCGCGCAGGCAAAGCGCACCCCAGATGCGACCGCGGTCGGGCCGCTTTCCTACGCCGAGCTGAACGCGAGGGCGAACCGGCTGGCGCACCACCTGATCGGCCTCGGTCTCGGGCCCGAGGACATCGTCGCGGTGGCGCTGCCGCGGTCGCCGGACCTCGTGGTCGCGCTGCTGGCTGTGCTCAAGTCCGGTGCGGCTTACCTGCCGCTGGACCTCGAGTATCCGGCCGAACGCGTCGGCTTCATGCTGGAGGACACGCGTGCGCCGCTGGTCATCACCGAACTGACGCTCGACGACCCCGCTATCTGGGTAGGGCCCGACCACGATCCCGTGGTGGCCGTGCGGCCGGACCATCCCGCGTACGTGATCTTCACGTCCGGTTCGACCGGCCGTCCCAAGGGAGTCGTGGTCACCCGGCACGCCCTGAACAACCTGCTGGCCGACATGGTCCGCCGGTGTGCCCTGACCACCGCGGACCGGTTCCTCGCGGTCACCACGGTCGGGTTCGACATCTCCGCGCTGGAACTGTTCGTGCCCCTGCTCAGCGGAGCCGAGCTGGTCGTCGCCGAACGCGACACCGTGCGGGACCCCGCCGAGTTGGCTTCGCTGGTGCGCGAGGCGACGATCGTCCAGGCCACGCCGACGCTGTGGGACGCGCTGGTGCAGGCCGAGCCGTCGAGCCTCGACGGGATCAAGGCGCTCATCGGCGGCGAGGCCGTGTCCGGGCAGCTGGCGCGGGCGCTGCTGGAGCACGTCGGGGAACTGCACAACGTGTACGGCCCCACCGAGACCACGATCTGGTCGACGACGTGCGTCCTCAATGGACAGAAAGCCGACCGGCCGCCGATCGGGACGCCGCTCGGCAACACGCGGGTGTACGTCCTCGACCACGCCCTGGGCCCCGTGCCGCCAGGTGTGCCGGGCGAGCTGTATATCGCCGGTGACGGCCTCGCGCGCGGTTACCTGAACCGTCCTGGGCTGACCGCCGAGCGGTTCGTGGCCTGCCCCTTCGGCGGTCGCATGTACCGGACCGGCGACCTGGTGCGCTGGAGTTCTCTGGGCCACTTGGACTTCCTGGGCCGGGTCGATCACCAGGTGAAGATCCGCGGGTTCCGGATCGAGCCGGGTGAGGTCGAGAACGCGCTGCTGGCGCACCCCTCGGTGACACAGGCTGTGGTCGTGGTGCGCGAGGAACCAGAGAAGATGCTGGTCGGGTACGTCGTTGCGAGCGGCCTGGACCAGGCCGAGCTGCGCAAGCACCTCGGAACGCTGTTGCCGGACTATCTCGTGCCCGCGGCGTTCGTCATGGTCGAACAGCTTCCGACAACGCCGAACGGCAAGGTCGACCGCAAGGCGCTGCCCGCCCCGGATCTGGCGGCGCTCGTCTCGGCCCGCGAGGCCCGCACACCGCGGGAGGACGTGCTGTGCACGGTGTTCGCCGACGTGCTGGGCCTGCCACGGGTCGGCGTCGACGACGACTTCTTCGCACTGGGTGGGCATTCCCTGCTGGCCATCCGCGTGGTCAACCGCATCCGAACGCTGTTCGACAACGTCGAACTTTCGGTGCGCGCACTGTTCGAGGCGCCGACCGTCGCTCGCCTGGCACCGCTGCTCGACAGCGGTGTGACCCGAACGCCGTTGGACATTGTCGAACGCCCGGCCCGGCTACCGCTCTCGGCCGCGCAGCTGCGGTACTGGACCAAGTGGCGGGCCGAAGGGCCGAGCGCCAACGACAACATGCCCGCGGTGCTGACCCTGTCCGGCGAGCTCGACGTCGCCGCGGTCGAGGCCGCGGTGCGCGACGTCGTCGAGCGGCACGAGGTCCTCCGCACCCGGTTCCCCGGCGACGAGCCGTACCAGGAGATCGTCACGGCCGACGTCCCGTTCGGCATCGTCGAAGGCGATTCGGGATTGGCCGACGCCGCGCGGTACCCGTTCGACATTGCCGAAGAGATACCGGTGCGCGCCACGCTGTTCCGCACGGGGGAGCGGGAGCACACGTTCCTGTTCCTGGTGCACCACATCGCCGCGGACGGCTGGTCGATGGGCCCGCTCTTCCGCGATCTCGCCACGGCTTACGAGGCGCGCTGCCGAGGCGAGGCCCCGTCGTGGTCACCGCTGCCCGTGCAGTACGCGGACTACACGTTGTGGCACCGCGAACTGCCCCTGGACGACCAACTGCGGTACTGGACGGAGTCGCTGCACGGTCTCCCGGCCAAACGGCGCACGCGACGGCAGAGCGACACGACGCCGATCAGCTTCCCCGGCGAGACGCACCAGCGGCTGCTGGCGCTGGCCCGGTCGACCGGCACGACGTTGTTCATGGTGCTGCAGGCGGGGCTGGCCGCGTACCTCACCGAGCGCGGGGAGGGCATGGACATCCCCATCGGCACGCCGATCGCCGGCCGCGTCGACGAGCGGCTCGACGACCTGGTGGGGTGTTTCGCGAACGTCCTCGTGCTGCGCACCGACACCTCCGGCGACCCGACGTTCGGCGAGCTGCTGGACCGCGTGCGGCAGACCGACCTGGCCGCGTTCGCCAACCAGGACGTGCCCTACGAGCGGCACGAGTCGCCGTTCAACGTGGGGCTGTCGCTGCGGAACACACCCGATGGGCCGCGGGAGGTGCAGGGGCTGACCATCCGGCCGGGCCGCGTGGACGTCGCGAACACCGACCTCGACCTGTTCCTGGAGCTGTTCGAGGACGACGGACTGACGGGCACGATCGAGCACGCGGCCGAGCTCGACGACGACTTCGTGCCGGGGCTGCTGGAGTTCTTCGCGACGGTGGAGGCCGGTCAGGCGATCAGGAGCCGACAGGGCGGGTGAGACGCAGCCCGGTCAGGCGATCACGAGCCGGCCGGGCCCGATCAGTTCCGAGTAGTCGTGGAACTCCACGGAATCCACGGTGTAGGAGGGGAACCGCTCCAGCACCGCCCGCAACGCCACCCTGGTCTCCAGACGGGTGAGCGGCGCCCCCACACAGAAGTGAATGCCGTGCCCGAACCCCAGGTGCCCGGCGGAGCGACCCGGCCGGTACTCGTCCGGCGCGGAGAACACGAGCGGATCGCGGTTGGCCGCGGCGATCCACACGCTGACCGACTGGTCCTTGGAGATCGTCACACCCTCGAACGAGACATCGGACCGCGCGAGACGCTGCACCCGCACGAGCGGCGGCCGCAGCCGGAAGATCTCCTCGACCGCGGCCGGAATACCCGACGGATCGGCGCGTAGATCGGCCTGAATCGAGGGATGTGAACCCAGGTACAGCAGACAGTTCCCCAGCAACAGTTTCGTGGTGACGTGCCCGGCGACCAGCAACGCGCGGGCGAACCCGGCGATCTCGTCGTCGGACAGCCGAACACCGTCCACTTCGGACTCGATCAGCGAGTTCAACAGGCCCGGCGCGGGTGACTTCCGCCGCGAGCGGCACAACGAGACCAGGTAAGAGTGCGTCTCGTCGACCTTGCCCTTGACATACGTCAGCAAGGCGACCTGTTCCGAAGGTGACAGGGACATGCGCTCCTCGGTCGTGCCACCGGAGAACAGTGCGTCCACCAGGCTGTGCAACATGTCCTGGTCGGGCACACCGAGCAGCGAAGCGATCACGGTGACCGGCAACGGGTCGGTGAGGCCGGCCACCAGATCCGGGCCGGTGGAGGAGAGCAACCGCGAGGTGATCGCGGCGATCTGCGGTTCGAGCTGCGCGGTCACCCTGGGCGTGAACGCCTGGTTGACGAAGCTCCGCATGGTGCGGTGCTTCGGCGGGTCCATCATGCCGATGTCGTACTGCAACAGCCCGCGGATGACGTCCATCTCCGGGCTGTCGCCGATGAGGGTGTCGTTCGAGAACGTCGCCGGGTCCGACAGCACCTTCTTCGCCTCGGCGTGGCGGAAGACGTGCCACATGCCGAACTCCTCGGCGAACAGCATCGCGCCACGCGAGCGGTGGGCGTCCAACCAGCGTCGCAGCTCCACCCCACCGTCCAAACCGGACGGTGGCTTGGTGTCAACATCGGCCATTGACCCAGGCTAGCGAGACCGGGGAGCGGAAAGACCCGCGATTACCGCGCGATGGACGGGCTGTGGTGCTCCTTTGGGCACTTGTGCCGGACAGTGGGCAAGGCGAAAGGTGCGAACATGGATCTGACCCCCCTGGCCCGGTTGTTCCTGGCGCTGGCCGCCGTGCTGCTGGTGTGCCGGATCCTCAGCATGGTGTTCACGCGGCTGCGGCAACCCGTCGTGGTCGCCGAGATGTGCGCCGGCATCGCGCTCGGCCCGTCGCTGCTCGGCACGCTGCTGCCCGCGGCCAGTCACACGTTCGTCGCGCCGGACGTCCGGCCGGTGCTCGCCATTCTGGGACAGCTCGGGGTCTGCCTCTACATGTTCCTTGTGGGCATGGATTTCTCGAAGACGTTGAGCAAACGGCTGCTGGTCAACTCGGCGGTCGTCTCCATTCCGGGCATCGTGCTGCCGCTGTTCCTCGGGTTCGGCACGGCCGTGCTCGTCGGCGTCGAGAACCGGATCACGGCGATCTTCATCGGCCTCGTCCTGGCGATCACGGCGTTGCCCGTGCTGGCGCGGATCATCGAGGAACGCGGGCTGCGGGGCAGCAAGGTCGCGTCGATCGCACTGGCCGCCGGGCTCGTCGACGACGTGCTCGCGTGGCTACTTCTGGCCCTGCTCATGGCAGTCGGCGTCGGCAACGGGCACGGCCCGCTCGCCACCCTGGCCGGCCTCGCGGTGTTCGCGCTGGTGCTCGTGTTCGTCGTCCGGCCACTGCTGCGGCGCATCCGCACACCGGCGGGGCTCTCCGTGGTCGCCGCCCTCGTGTTCGGCGCCGCGGCCGTCACCGACGTGCTCGGCCTGCACCTGGTGATCGGCGCGTTCGCGATGGGGCTGGTGTTCCCGGCGTCGGAGGCGATGCAGGAGCTCAAACGGGTCAGCGTCGTCCTGCTGCTGCCGTTCTACTTCGTCTACACCGGGCTCAGCGTCGACCTGCGCGTGCTGGCCGATCCCCGGCAGCTCGCGGTGACCGGCGCGTTCCTCGTCGTCGCCGTGGCGGGCAAGGTGATCGCGGGCACCCTGGCCACCCGGATGACGGGGGAGGGGTGGCGGGCGGCCGTGCAGGTCGGGGTGCTGATGAACGCGAGGGGTCTGATGCAGCTGGTGGCGCTGGACATCGGGCTGCGCAGCGGGTTGATCTCGCAGACCCTGTACTCGGAACTGGTCGTGGTCGCCGTGATCACGACGCTGCTGACCGGGCCGCTGCTCGGGCTGGTCGAACGGGTCAGTCCGCAGCGGCAGCCAGCAGCCGCCGCCCGATAGCCCGCACGGCCTCCCGCAGTTCCGGGCACCCCACGACCCGGAACGGCGCGGGCAGCCTGGCGAGCTCCTCGGCGTACCAGACGGGATTGCTGGTGCTGCCGGTCAACCGGGTGGTCGCGGCGTCGATCGGTTCCAGCCGGCCGAGGGTGCGCGGCAGACAGCGCGCCGCGAGGTCGAGCGGTGCCTCGATCACGACCTCGATGTCGTACTCCCAGCCGACCGCCAGGTGTTCCTCGAGCTCGGTGACCGGGTCGAACTGAGGCGGCACGAACGTGGTGGACAGCGGCTCCACCGAGCGCACCCGGTCCACCCGATACGCCCGCCGCGCCGAGGACTTGCACGACCAGCACAGCAGATACCACCGGCCATGCCGCACGACGACCGCCCACGGCTCGACCTCGGCGTCCCACTCGGAACCGGCCTCCGAGCGGTACCCGATGCGCACCTTGTGGCGTTCCGCGCACGCCTGCACGAGCGCGGACGTCGTCGCGGGATCCGGCCGCGCCGCACTGCGGTCGGGCGCGGGGGCCGCGGTCCGGCGCACCGCCTCAGCCTGCGCCGCCACCGCACTGGGCAGGGCTCGCACGATCTTGCCGAGCGCGCTGCCGACCGGCCCGGTCGGGTCGGCCGCCGCGTGGTGGCCGTCGAGCACCGCCATCACCAGACCGAGCGCCTCGGCCGCGCTGAACGTGAGCAGCCGCAGCCCGCGGCCCAGCCGGTAGCCGCCGAGCGGCCCGCGCGCGGACTCGACCGGGATGCCCGCCTCGCGCAGGATGCCGACGTAGCGGCGCGCGGCACGGTCGGTGACGCCGAGTTTCTCCGCCAGCCGCTCCGCGGTGATGCCCGGACTGCCCTGCATCAGTTCGAGCGTCAGCAGGGCACGGGCGGTGGGGCTCGCGTCCGGTCTCACAGCGGAGCTCCAATCCGGAAGTAGAACGTCCGGAATGCATCCTAACCTGCGGTCATGACCGACAACACGATCACGAAACACGAGAGTTTCGACGCGGTCGGACTGGGCATGCTGCACCATCTGACCGGACTGTGCCCGCTCGGCAACGACCCGGCGGACCGGCACTCCGACATGCTGCGGGAGAGGGAACAGGAACGTACGCGGTGAACATCAGGATCGTGCCCGCCAACGAGGCGTCGGCCGACGACCTCGACGCGATCTTCGGCCTGGCCGACTACCCCGGCCGGTGCCGGTGCCAGCGGTTCAAGGTCACCGGCTGGGTGTGGCGCGACACCACGCACGAGCAGCGGATCGCCGCACTCCAGGCGCAGACCCGGTGCGGTGACGAGAGATCACCGGTCACCAGCGGGCTGGTGGCCTATGTGGACGATGAACCCGCCGGCTGGGTGGCGGTGGAACCCCGTACCGCCTACCCGAAGCTGCTGCACGGGAGCTCGCCCGTCCCGTGGCGCGGCCGCAACGAGGACAAACAGGACGCGGGCGTCTGGGCGGTCACGTGCTTCGCGGTCCGCAAGGGCTACCGCGGCCGGGGCCTCACCTACCACCTGGCCGAGGCGACGGTCGCGTACGCCCGAGAACGCGGCGCCCGCGCGCTGGAGGCGTACGCGATGATCACCGAGCCGGGCAAGGAGATCACGTGGGGTGAGCTGCACGTCGGTGCCCGCCAGGTGTTCGAGGAGGCCGGGTTCACCGAGGTCGCCCACCCCACGAAACGCCGCGTGGTGATGCGGGTCGAGTTCGGGCGCTAAGGGGTGACCTTGACGTTCGTCAGGCCCTTCTTGGCCCGCGTCACGGTGTTCGACGCGAACACGACGTTCGGGTTCGCGGCGCACTTCGACGCGGACGACACGTAGATCGCGTACTGACCGACGCCGCCGAGGTCGGACTTGTTGCCGCGCCACGTGTTGCCGCATCCGTTGGGGAACGACGGCGAGGTGCCGGGATTGTGCGTCTCGTACCCGTTGGCGAACACACCGGGACTGCTGAAGTCGCCCGTGTTGTCCTCGATCAGGTAACCGCTGCCCTTCACGTCGATCCACGAGTCCGCCGAGTTCTGGCCCGCGATTCCCTGGCCGTGGAACGTATTGCCGCGGATCACGCCCTGCGACGTGCCCTCCTTGACGTCGATGTGCTCGGCCGCGACGCGAGGCCCGAACGTGTTGCCGACGACCTGCACCCGGTCGGACCGGTCGGCGCCACCGGTGTTGCCGTGACACGACCAGTTGGAGTTCGCGGACCCGATGTACACACCCTCGCCGTAGCTCGGTTGCACCAGCCCGGTGTCGGTGATGCGCGAGTTCCTGATGACAGCGTCACTCGACGACCGCCGGAAGTGCACCGCCTCCTCATCGACGTGATGCACGGTCACCCCGTCGATCGTGACGTGCGGCGAGTTGTCCAGCACGATGCCCTTCTTGGACTCCGCCACGGTGAACCCGGTCAGGTTCCAGTACGGCGCGCCGAACAGCCACAGGCCGTAACCCGAGTCCCAGCCCGCGGTCGGCACCGGGCATTGCGGCGGCTCGCCGGACGGGCCGTCGTTGATCAGCACGGCGGCCGGCGGGCCGGTCAGGGTGATCGGCTTCGCAGCCGTCCCGGCGCGTTGCGTGGCGAACGCCCCGCGGTACGTGCCGGGCGCGAGCTTGATCGTCGTGCCGGGAGTCGCGTTCGCCAGCGCCGCCTTCAGTTGGTCCGAATTGGACACTTCAGTCGCGTTGGCATCATTGAGGAACAAGGAGTCCGCCGGATCGGTCCTCGTCGCGTCCACGCCGTGCCCGCCGGTGTAGTCGCGCTGCTCGTTGTGCGCCCAGTCGGTGATCGGCGTGCCGGCGAAGTCCAGGTGCTGGTACGCGCTGCCGGTCCAGCCGAACTGGTAGATCCGGTGCCGGTCCGGGTAGTACTCGACGTAGGGGCCGTTCGGCGTGACCTGCTTGGTCATCGCGTTGTTGAAGAACACGTTGCGCGGCCCGGTGGCGCCGGACCACTTGACCGCCTTCTTGCCCGCGCCCCACCAGATCGGGAACCACGTCGAGTCGTCCGGACCGCCGCCGCCCTCCTCACCGCAGTTCGCGCGGCAGCTGCCGGACCGGTGGTCGTACGGGACGCGCACGGTGTTGCGTTCGAACAGGTTGTTGCGCTCCCAGCCGCCGTGCAGGTTGAGGTCGGAGTCGAAGTCGTTGCCCCGCACCACGTTGCCCGACGCCGACCACTGGAACGTGAAGTGGCGCAGGTTGCGCGACGTGTTGCCCTCGTACAGCGAGTCCCACACGCGCGAGCCGCGGAAGTAACCGTTGCCGCCCTTGCCCTTGTTCCACGACCCGTCGAGCACGTTGTCCACGATCTGGAGGTTCTTCGCCTCCTCGGTGACGATCGGATGCGAACCGGTCATGGAGGCGTGCACGCCGCGCACCCACGAGTTCGCCGCCCACTTGAAGACGATGCCGTGCATCTCGGCCTTCGGCGCGATATTGCCGTAGTTATGGGTGGCCTCGGCCGGGTCGAGGCCGGGCATCAGCTGCGTGAAGCTCAGGTTCTCGAACCCGACGCCGACCACCGGGTCGACCAGTGGCGCCGCCTTCGAGTCGTACGTGGCGCCGTCGATCGGTGGTGAACCGTCCGATATGGACGACACCGGCACGTCGAACTCCAGCGGCTTGTCCACGGTGATCGTCTTGTTCCTGG
Organism: Lentzea sp. NBRC 105346; assembly: GCF_030269605.1. GTDB lineage: Bacteria > Actinomycetota > Actinomycetes > Mycobacteriales > Pseudonocardiaceae > Lentzea. The sequence continues at coordinate 905,255 of NZ_BSTQ01000001.1, read as the reverse complement.
TGTCGACCGCGCTGACCGTGAAGATCTGCTGGCGCATGTGCATGTTCAGCAACGGATACTGCGTGCCGAGCGCCTGCTGCTGGGCATAGAACTTCTGCGTGTTCGCCGCCCGGATGTTGACCAGCGACCCGGCCGTGAACGTGCCGTTGGCGGCCAGGTGGATCACGCGGTCCCCGGTGCGCGCGGCGAACCCCGTGTCACCGGGCTTGGCGCGCAGCTTGACGCCCGACTTCCAGTGCACGTTGACCGTGCCCTCGAAGATGTCCTTGCGGTTCGCCGGCGCACCGCGGTAGTCGCTCGCGTAGCTGGAGTGGACACCGCGCGACTGGACGCGGAAGAGTCCGCGGCCCGGCCAGAGCCAGCCGCCCTTGCCGCTGCCGGACGTCATGCCGTCCTCGTCCCAGTCCGACCCGTCCTCGGTCAACGTGTCGTACAGGGTGTTCGCGTCCGGCTCGTACCCGATCCGCGTGGCCGCACCGGCGCCGCGAATGACCAGGTAGTCGGCGTCGACGTGCAGCTCGCGGGTCACCTTCAGTTCCCCGGCGGGCAGGGTGATGAGGCTGAGCTTCGTGTAGCTGGCGCCGGGCGAGCACGACGTCCGGATCGCGTCGATCGCGGCCTGCAAACCCGGCGAGTCGTCAATTCCGTCATTCGGCTTGACATTGTGCTGACTCGCGAGCTCGGCCGCGGTGATCTGGCAGTTCTGGTTGGGGTTGATGTCGTTCGAACCTGGCAGGACACCGGTTCCGCGATATCCCGCCTTGCTCCAGTCGTAGAGACCGGCAATCGGCGGACGCCGGTCGGACTGTGGCGCTACCTGCGCGGACTGTGCAGGTAGCGCCGTGATCGTCAGGGTGGTGAACATGCTCAAGACAATGAACGCCCGCAACATCGAGTGCCCTTCGGTGCGGGGCGGCGGTGTTTCAGTTGTAGCCCATTGTCTTGGAACCTGTCAATTTATTCATATCCCTGAAATAGGGAGATGAAAAGCTTTTCCGCCGACAAATCAAATTCAGGACGTGGTGACGACGAGCTTCTTCAGGCCGACCATGTTGGGGTTGTCGTGGAACTCCACCCCGCCGGCCTCCGCCGTGAACGACGGGTAGCGGTCGAACACCGCCTCCAGGGCGACGCGGGTCGTCAGCCGTGCCAGGGAGGCGCCCAGGCAGAAGTGGATGCCGTGCCCGAAACCCAGGTGCGGGTTGGGATCCCGGTCGGCGATGAACCGGTCCGGCTCGGCGAACACGGCCGGGTCGCGGTTGGCCGACGCCGCCCACACCATCACGATCGAGTTGACCGGGATCGTCTTGCCCCCAAGGGAAACGTCCGCCGTCGTGATGCGCGGCATGCGCGTCACGGACGGGCTCATCCGCAGGATCTCCTCGATCGCGGACCCGATGAGGGACCGGTCCGCCCGCAGCCGAGCCTGCACGTCCTGATGCGTCGCCAGGTAATGCAGGCAGTTGCCGAGCAGCATGGTCGACGTGAGGTGCCCGGCGACCAGCATCATGCCCGCGAGCCCCACGACCTCGTCGTCGGACAGCCGCACGCCGTCGACGGACGCCTGCGTGAGGCGGCTGATCAGGTCGTCGAGCGGAGCCTCGCGGCGCTGGAGGGTGTGATCGAGCAGGTAGGCCTCGACCTTCTTCACCGTGCCGGTCATCTTGTCGATGGCCGCTTCCATCGCCTCCGGTGAGGCGGCGAACTCCTCGTCGGACTCGCTCGCGCCGATCATCGTGTCGACCCACCAGCGGAACGTGTCGCGATCCGCGGTCGGGATGCCGAGCAGCTCGGCGATCACGGTGATGGGCAACGGATAGGTGAGCTTGTCGACGACGTCGACGCGACCGGTTCCCGCCTCGTCGAGCAGCTCGTCGGTCATCTCGCGGATGCGCGGCTCCAGGCGCGTGACCATGCGCGCGGTGAACGCCTGCTGGAACAGGTTGCGCGCGCCGCGGTGCTCGGGCGGGTCCTTGCGCGCCAGGTTGTGCTCGGCGATCAGGCCGAGCTTCTTGCGCAGGTGCTCGGGCATCTGCACGGACAGCAGGTCGGACGAGAACGTGACGGTGTCGTTGAGGACCTGCTTCGCCTCGGCGTGCGTGAACACGTTCCACAGGTGCAGTTCCTCGACGTGCTGCACGCCGTCCGCGGCCATGTTCTCCCGCAGCCACGCGACCTGCTCGGGACCCGACGGCGGCTGCACGGGGAGTTCGGTGATCGACATCAGCGCTCCAGGTTCAGCGTCAGGCTGCGCAGCCCGAACGTGTCGGAGTTGTCGTGGAACCGGGCGCTGCCGGGCACCATCGTCAACGGCCGGTAGCGCGCGAACAGCTGCTCCAGCGCGACCTTCGCCTCCAGCCGCGCCAGGTTGGCGCCGAGGCAGAAGCGGCTGCCGTGGCCGAACGACAGGTGCGGGTTCGGGTCGCGCAGCGGGTTGAACGTGTCCGGGTCGTCGAACACCAGCGGGTCACGGTTGGCCGCCGCCATCCACACGACCAGCGGCGCGCCCGCCTTCAGGTCGACACCGCCCAGCGTGGTGTCCGCCATGATGCGGCGCGGGTTGCGCGTCAGCGACGGGCGCAGCCGCAGGATCTCGTCGATGTGCGCGGGCAGTCCGCTCGGGTCGGCGCGCAGCTGCGCCTGCACCGAAGGGTTCTCGCACAGGAACAACAGGCAGTTGCCGATCAGCATGGTCGCGGTGAAGTACCCGGACACCAGCAGGTTCATCGCCAGCGCGGTGACCTCGTCGTTGCTCAGCCGGTGACCATCCATTTCGGACTGGCCGAGGCGGCTGATCAGGTCGTCGCCCGGCCGTTCCCGGCGGTCGGCGCAGTGCTCGATCAGGTAGTTCTGGATCTCCATCAACGGATGGCTCAGCGCGTCCGCGACGTCCGGGACGTGGTCCTCGGGGAAACCCTCCTCCTGCCCGGTCACGGCAAGGAGAGCGTCGGCCCAGCGCATGAAGGTGTTCTCGTCGGCCGGCGGGATGCCGAGGATCTCCGCGATGATCGTGACCGGCAGCCGGTAGCTGAGCTTCACGACGAGGTCGACCTCGCCGGTGCCCGCGTCGTCGAGCAGGCCGCTGGTCATCTCGGTGACGCGGTCCTCGAGCTGCGCGACCATGCGCGGCGTGAACGCCTGGTTGAACAGGCCCCGCATGATGCGATGCGACGGCGGATCCTTCTTGCCGAGGTGGTGCTCGAAGAAAAGGCCGACCTTCTTCTGCTCCTCGTCCGGGATCAGACCGGTGATCATGTCGGACGAATAGGTGTGCGGATCGGAAAGGACCTCTTTAACCTCGGCGTACCGGAATACGTGGTACATGCCGAACTCTTCGCTGAAGCTGACCGCGTGGCGCTCTCGCTGGGCCCGCAGCCACTCCACCAGCTGGGCACCGCCATCGACGGCGGACGGTGGCTTGTCGGAAAGAATGTCGACAGACGGCATCTACCCGCTCCTTTTCGTCGAACCGCGACTCTGCCAGCGGGGTGCCCGCGTGTCCACGGCGTATCAAATTGAATTACTGCGGAGTGGGGGCTCGATGGAAATGCGACAGCGCACTCAGGCAGGGCGATTGTGAGTGAATGGCAGGGTGACCAGGACACCAGCATGGACCGCGGGCGGACCCGGCATCGACCTCGCCGCACCGGAGTTCTACACCACGGAACGCCACTTCGAGGTCTGGCGCGAGGCACGGGCCAAACATCCCGTCGCCTGGGCGTCCTCCGAGGCGGGGGACTTCTGGTCGATCACCGCCTACGAGCCCGGCATGCAGGTTCTCAAGCAGCCCAAGGTGTTCATCTCCGAACAGGGCATGCGCCTGGGCGGCAACGCGGTCGCCGTGCGGCGGGCCGCCGGCAAGATGCTGGTGGTCGCGGACGGCAGCAAGCACCGCAGGCTGCGCGGGATCCAGGCGTCGTGGTTCACCACGCAGGCGGTCGCGAACATGCGCCCCGAGCTGGAAAGCAAGCTGCGCGCCCACCTCGACCGGCTGATCGCGCGCGGCACGCCGTTCGACGCCGTGCAGGAGCTCGCCGCGAAGATCCCCAGCTGGATCCTCTGCCAGCTGATGGGTGTGCCGAAGAGCGACTGGAACCGGTTGTCGCGCCTGACCGACGCGGCGTTCAACGACTCCGACGACACCCGCGACGGGATGGTCGCGCGCGTCGAGGCGCACTCGGAGATCTTCTCGTACTTCGGTGAACTGCTGGAGCACCGCCGGACCAACCCCGGCAACGACATCGTCTCCACGCTCGCGCACGCCGAGGTGGGCGGCGAGAAGCTCACCGAGGAGGAGATCCTCTTCAACTGCGACGGCCTGATGAACGGCGGCCTGGAGACCACGCCGCACGCCATCGCCGGCGCGATCCTCGCGTTCACGCGGTTCCCGGAGACGTGGCAGCAGTTGCGCAAGGACAGCGAGCTGATCGACGCGGCCATTGACGAGATCCTGCGCTGGACCTCACCGCCGATGCATGTCATGCGCACGGCCACTGAGGACGTCACCATCGGCGAGGCCGAGGTGAAAGCCGGCGACAAGGTCGTCGTGTGGCTGCCGTCGTGCGACCGCGACGAGACGATCTACCCGGACCCCGACCGGTTCGTGATCGAACGCTGGCCGAACCCCAACGCGCACGTCGGTTTCGGCGGCGGCCCGCACTACTGCGTGGGCGCCAAGCTCGCGCGGATGGAGATCCAGGTCGTGCTGGAGCTGATGCTCCCGTTGGTGCAGGAGTTCGAACTGGCCGGGGAGATCCGCCGGAAGCGGTCGAACTTCCTGCACGGGTTCGACCGCCTCGACGTCACGATCACGCCTGCCAGGAACTGAACCGGCGCAGTCCGTAGAGCAGCGGCACGTCGTGGTCCGCCGGCGAGGTGATCGTCATGACCTCGCCGAAGACCACGACGTGGTCGCCCACCAGTGACGTTTTGCTGATCTTGCAGTCCGCCACCATGTGCGCGTCGTCCACGAGGTGCGGACCGCCGGCGCCGGAGATCCAGCCGACCCGCTTGAACCGGTCCGGGTCGCCGGACGCGAACAGCTCCGCGACCGGCTGTGCGTTGGCGTGCAACAGGTTCACCGAGAACACGCCGCCGCACAGCACCGCGCTCAGCGTCGGGCTCTCCGCGCGCAGGCACACCAGCAACGTCGGCGGCGTCAAGGTCGCGCTGCACAACGACGACACGGTCATGCCGCGCGGCGAGCTTCCGTCGAACGCCGTCACGACGGCGACGCCCGTGGGGAAGCTCGCCATCAGCGAGCGGAACGAGTCGGTCACCGCCGCGGTGGTCATCACGGCGCCACCTTGTTCAGCGAGCCGAGATAGTCCCGCAGGGACGGCAGGCGTTCGGTCAGATCCCGCGCCTGGTCCCGCACGAGCTGGAACTCCTTGCGGGCCGCGGTGTCGTCGATGTACCGCAGCGCGGGCGGCGCCTGCACGGCGAAACCGCCGAGTCCCAGCAGCATCGCGCTGTAGGAGTACGGCTCGAACCCGTGGTAGTGCGGCCAGATCGTGCCGGTGTCCGGCAGACCGGCCCGCCACAGCTCCATGCGCTCGGCCAGACCGTCGGGCAGCGGACGGGTCTTGGTGTCTCGCCAGTACTGGGTGTCGGCCCGCGCGGCCGCGTAGTAGTGCAGCACCAGGAACTCGCGCACGCCGTCCATGACGCCCGCGATCTGCCGGTTGTACGACCTGGTCAGGCGCTCGTCCCAGCCGGCGGCGGGGAAGTGCTTGACCAGTTGCTCGATCGCGTTCTGGATGAAGAAGATGCCGGTCGACTCGAGCGGCTCGACGAACCCGCTGGCGAGGCCGATCGCGACGCAGTTGCGCACCCACGAGTCGCGCGAACGGCCGATCCGCATCTTGATGTGGTTGGCCTCCAGGCCCTCGGCGGCCGGCCCGACGTGCGACCGCAGCGTCCGCTCGGCCTCCTCGGGCGTGGCGTAGTCGCTCGCGTAGACGTACCCGGTACCGATCCGGCCGAACAGCGGGATCGTCCAGATCCAGCCCGCCTCCTGCGCGGTGGCCGTGGTGCACGGCCGCATCGGCGTGTCACCGTCGGTGGGAACCCGCAGCGCCACGGCGCTGTCGTTCGGCAGAGTGTCCTGATAGGACTGGAACGGCTCCTCGAGCGCCTTGCCCAGCAACAGGGACCGGAAGCCGGTGCAGTCGATGAACAGGTCGCCGTGCACGTCGCCGTGGTCGCGCGTGACCACGTGGCTGATCCAGCCGCGCTCGTCGAGCGCCACGTCGAGGACGTCGTCGAGCACGTGCTTCACGCCCCGGTCGGTACCGTACTTCGTCAGGTACCCCGCGAGCAGCGCCGCGTCGAAGTGGTACGCGTACGGGAACTGCGTGCCCTGGTCGGCCAGCGTCGTGCGGTACGACGGCGCTTCGCTCTCCTGGAAGTCCTGCTCGAACAGGCGCCCGTCGAGGTAGCGCGGCGAGCGGTGGTTGTCGCACAGCGACGAGATCAGGAAGCAGTCCTGGTCGAACCGCCCCGTGCCCGAGGTGTGCAGCCACCAGTCGGTCAGGGAGAACCCGTCGACGACCCGCAACCTTTCAAAAGGGTGATAGAAATGGCCGCCGGGCTCACGCCAGTTCTCGAACCGGATCGCGAGCTTGTAGGACGCACTGCATTCCGGCATCCAGTCGCGTTCGTCCAGGCCCAGATAGTCGAAGAAGTGACGCACTGTCGAGAACGTGGCTTCGCCGACGCCGATAGTGGGGATTTTACTAGATTCGACAACGGTAACGGAAATCTGGTCCCCGAAGGCGGCGCGCAGATACGACGCCGTCATCCACCCGGCCGTACCGCCACCCACGACCACGACGTTCCTGAGCATCTCGCCTCCACACCGATCCGGTGGTCCGGTCGCGGGAAGGTTATTCCGCAATTGGGAACCCGGCGGTAATTGAGACGAGATTACCGCATCGTGGAGACGCTCTCGCAGATCTGTGTGCAATCAATTCTGATCCACTTCTACAGTGACTGGACATTACCGGGAAAGGAGACTCCTGTGTCCGGTCTGGCCCAGCTGTTCGAGGCTCAGGTTGCACGCCATCCGCATGCCACGGCCGTCATCTCCGGTGATGTGACACTCACCTGCGCCGAGCTCAACGCCCGCGCGAACCGGGTGGCGCACCGGCTGATCGCGGCGGGGATCGGGCCGGAGGACGTCGTCGCGGTGTCGCTGCCTCGGTCGGCCGACCTGGTCGTCGCGCTGCTCGGCGTGCTGAAGGCCGGCGCGGCCTACCTCGTGGTCGACCCGGAGTATCCGCCGGAGCGCGTGCGGCTCATGCTCGACGATGCCCGGCCGCGGCAGGTGATCACCGAAGTCGACGCGGACGGCTTCGCCGACAGCGATCCCGGGATCGAGGTTCGCCCGGAGCACCCCGCGTACGTGATCTACACGTCCGGGTCGACCGGGCGGCCCAAGGGTGTGCTCGTGTCGCACCAGGGCATTCCGAGCCTGGTCGAGACGCTGGTCGAGTCGTTCGGCGTCGGCGTGGGCGACCGGGTGCTGCAGTTCGCGTCGATGAGCTTCGACACCTCGGTGTGGGAGTGGACGATGGCGCTGCTCTCCGGCGCGACCCTGGTGATCGTTCCCGGTGACGACCGGGTCGGCGCGCCGCTGGCGGAGTTCGTGACACGGCACCGGATCACGCACCTGACGCTGCCGCCGAGCGCGCTGGCGTCCCTGCCGGACGACTTCGCGTTCGCGCCGGGCACCACGCTGATCGTCGCCGGCGAGGCCTGCCCGCCGGACCTGATGCGCAGGTGGGCCGCGACCACCCGGATGTTCAACTCCTACGGCCCCACCGAGACCACGGTCGACGCGACGCTGTGGCGGTGCCGGGCGGACTTCACCGGCAACGCCGTGCCGATCGGGCATTCCGTCCGCGGCACCGAGATCCACGTGCTGGACGACGAGCTGCGCCCCGCCCGGACCGGCGAGCTGTACGTCTCCGGTGACGGCCTCGCGCGCGGTTACCTCGACCGGCCGGGGCTGACCGCGGAACGTTTCGTGGCCAGCCCCTTCGGTTCGGGCCGCATGTACCGCACCGGCGATGTCGTGCGGTACAACGAGGACGACGAGCTGGAGTACCTGGGCCGCGCCGACGAGCAGGTGAAGATCCGCGGCTTCCGCGTGGAACCCGGTGAGGTCGCCGCGGTGCTGTCCGCAGACCCCTCGGTGCGCCAGGCCGTGGTGGTCGTGCGCGAGGACCGGCCCGGCGACCGCAGGCTTGTCGGTTACGTCGTCGGCGAGGAGCCGGATCCGGCGGCGTTGCGCGCCCGTGTGGCCGGCGAGCTGCCCGACTACATGGTGCCGGCCGCGATCGTCGTGCTGCCCGCCATTCCGTTGAACCCCAACGGGAAGCTGGACCGGGCCGCACTGCCCGCGCCGGAGTTCGCCGTGTCGGAACAGCCCCGCACGGCCCGCGAGCAGGTCCTCGCGGACGTGTTCGCCGAGGTGCTCGGGCTGCCCGAGGTGGGGGTCGGCGACAGCTTCTTCGACGTCGGCGGCGACAGCATCAGCGCCGCACAGGTGGTCAGCAAGGCGCGCAAGGCCGGGCTGCACATCGTGGTGCGCGACGTCTTCCGGCACCCGACGGTCGGCGAGCTGGCCCAGGCGGTCAGCGACGCGGCCGCCGAGGACGGCGTCAAGGACGTCGGTATCGGGCAGGTTCCGCCGATGCCGATCATCAGGTGGCTCCGGGACCGGGGCGGACCGGTGGAGGGCTTCCACCACTCGACCGTTGTGCGCACGCCCGCGGGCATGACGAGGGACGACCTCGTCACCGCGGTGCAGCGGGTGCTCGATCACCACGACGCGCTGCGGATGCGGCTGCTGCGCGACTGGTCGGTCGAGCTCACGCCGCCGGGATCCGTGGCAGCGGACCGATGTGTCCGCCGGGTCGAGGGGTTCACCGAGGAGCGGCTGGAGCGCGAGAAGCGGATCGCGGTCGCCGAGCTGAACCCGTGGACCGGGGTGATGGCGCGGCTGGTGTGGTTCGACGGCGGCGGCGAGCCGGGCCGGTTGCTGATCGTGCTGCACCACATCGTGGTCGACGGGGTGTCGTGGCGAATCCTGCTCGACGACCTGCGCCAGGCGTACGAGACCGGCGCGCTCGACCTGGTCGGCACGTCGTGGCGGCGCTGGTCGCAGCTGCTGCACGAGCAGGCCGACAGCCCCGCGCGGCTCCACGAACTCTCGCTGTGGAACGGAATTCTCGACGGGCCGGACCCATTGCTGTCCGAACGCCCGCTCGACCCACAGGTCGACACGACGGCGACGTTGCGCGCGGTCGAGCTGACCCTGCCCGCCGACGTGGCCGGGCCGGTGCTCACGAAGCTGCCGGCGTTGTTCGGCGCGCGCATCAACGACGTGCTGCTCACCGCGTTCGCCCTGGCGGTGGGGAAGTGGCGGGGCGAAGCCGGTTCCGTGCTCGTAGAGATGGACGGCCACGGCCGCGAGGCGGATGGCGCGATCGATTTGACGCGGACGGTCGGCTGGTTCACCAACCTGTACCCGGTCCGGATCGACCCCGGTCCCTGGGACGCCACGGCGTTCGGCGAAGCCGTCCGGCGGGTCCGCGACCAGCTGGCCACGATCCCCGACAACGGCCTGGGCTACGGCATCCTGCGGCACCTCAACGCGGACACCGCACCCGTGCTGGCCGCGTTCGGCGAGCCGCAGCTGCTGTTCAACTACCTCGGCCGCTTCCCGCAACCGGCCGACGAGGACTGGGCACGCACGTCCGACGAGGTCTCCGTCGACGGGTTCGGCGACGCGCCGATGCCGCTGACGAACGCGATCACGCTGGACACCACCGCACATGACCGGCCGGGCGGCCCGGTGCTGACCGCGCGCTGGTCGTTCCCCGAAGGCCTCTTCGCCGACGACCGGATCCGCGAGCTGGCCGAGCTGTGGTTCGAGGCACTGCTCGGGCTCGCCGCGCACGGCCGGGCCGACACGCTGGATGCCGCCGAGATCCTGCCGCTCACGCCGTTGCAGCAGGGCCTGTTGTTCCACGCGGTCAACGAGACCGAGTCGTCGGACGCCTACATCATCCAGGTGATGTTCGACATCACCGGCGCCCTGCACGCCGACCGGCTGCGGGCCGCGGCGAACGCGGTGATCCGCCGGTACCCGCACCTCGCGGTCGGCTTCCACTACGAGGGCCTCGACGCGCCCGTGCAGGTCGTGCCGTCGCACATCGACGTCCCGTGGCTCGAGCTCGAACCCGCTGACGTCGACGAGGCGGTCGCACGGGATCACGCGCAGCGGTTCGACGTGGCCGGGCCGATGCTGCGGTTCACGTTGATGCGCCTTGGGCCGGAGCAGCACCGGCTGCTGTTCACCAGCCACCACATCCTGCTCGACGGCTGGTCGATGCCGATCCTGATGGCCGAGCTGTTCGCGCTCTACAACGGGGAAACGGATCTGCCCGCGGTCACGCCGTACCGCGAGTACCTGGCGTGGCAGCAGCGGCAGGACCGGGACGCGGCCCGCGTCGCGTGGTCGGAGATGCTGTCCGGGCTCGACCGCCCGACCCGCGTCGCGCCGGCCGGGCTGGTGCAGGAGCTGCCGCGTGACACCTCCGTGCTGCTGTCCGAGGAGCTCAGCGAAAGCGTTGCGGCACAGGCACGCCGGCGTGGCTTGACGATGAACACCGTGCTGCAGGGCGCGTGGGGCATCGTGCTGGGGCAGCTGACCGGCAACCGGGACGTGGTGTTCGGCAGCCCGGTCGCGGTGCGCTCGCCCGACCTGCCCGGCAGCGACCGGATGGTCGGTCTGTGCATCAACACCGTTCCGGTGCGGATGGAACTGGACCCGCGGCGTTCGCTGGCGACCGTGCTGGAGGCGTTGCAGGACCAGCAGACCTCGCTCACTCAGTATCAGCACCTGGACCTCTCGGAGATCCAGTCGTTGCTGGGCCTGGGAGAGCTGTTCGACACGCTCGCGGGCGTCGAGCGCTACCCGATCGACCACAGCGCGTTCGAGACCGCGGTCGACGGGCTGCGCATCGTCGACCGGACGCCGTGGGACACCTCGCACTACCCGCTGAGCATGTCCGCCCGTGCGGGCGCACAACTGTTGGTGCGCCTGGGATATCGGGCCGATCTGTTCAGCCTCGCCGAGGTCGAGGCCGTCGGGGCCCGGCTCGTCCGGCTGCTGGAGGCGTTCGCGAACGACCCCGACCAGCTGCTGCGGGATATCGACCTGCTGGACTCCGCCGAACGCGAGCGCGTCCTCGTCGACTGGAACTCCACTGAACGGCCCGTGGCCGCGAAGACGGTGGTCGAGGCCTTCGCCCGGCAGGTCGCGCGCACGGCGGACAACACGGCGGTCGTGTTCGAGGACACCGCACTGTCCTATGTGGAGCTCAACGCGCGGGCGAACCGGGTGGCGCACCACCTGATCGGGCTCGGAGTGGGACCCGAATCCGTGGTGGCGCTGCGGTTCCCGCGGTCGATCGACCTGGTCGTCGCGATGCTCGGCGTGCTGAAGGCCGGTGGCGCCTACCTGCCGGTCGACCCGGAGTACCCCGAGGACCGGATCGCGTTCATGCTCGCGGACGCCGCGCCGCAGGTCGTGCTGTCGGAACTGCCTTCGCTGGACACGCCGGTCACCGATCCCGATGTGGCCGTGCTGCCGGAACACCCGGCGTACGTGATCTACACGTCCGGGTCATCCGGTGTGCCGAAGGGTGTCGTCGTGTCGCACGCGGGCGGGCCGAACCTGGCCGCCGCGCAGATCGAACGGTTCGCCGTGACGCCCGCGAGCCGGGTCCTGCAGTTCACCTCACCGAGCTTCGACGCCTCGTTCTCCGAGGTCTGCATGGCGTTGCTGTCCGGTGCCGCGCTCGTGCTGTCGGACCGCAAGCTGCTCGGCGACGACCTGGCCGACGTCGTGACGCGGCACGGCATCACGCACGTGACCGTGCCGCCGGTGGTGCTGGCGGGACTGACCGAGCTGCCCGGCCTGCGGACGATCGTGGTGGCGGGTGAGGCGTGCTCGGCCGAGCTGGTGGACACGTGGTCGCGCGGCCGTCGCATGGTCAACGCGTACGGTCCGACCGAGACCACGGTGTGCGCCACGATGAGCCAGGCGCTGACCGGTGGTGTGCCGCCGATCGGCAAGCCCATCGACAACACGCGGGTGTTCGTGCTCGACGACTCGCTGCGCCCGGTTCCGGCCGGCGTGGTGGGTGAGCTTTACGTCGCGGGCATTGGACTTGCTCGTGGGTACCTGAACCGGCCCACGTTGACGGCCGAGCGGTTCGTCGCGTGTCCCTTCGGCGGGCGCATGTACCGCACGGGTGACCTGGCGCGCTGGACCGTCGATGGCGAGCTCGAGTTCGCCGGCCGTGCCGACGAGCAGGTCAAGGTGCGCGGGTTCCGCATCGAGCTGGGCGAGATCGAGGCAGTGCTGGCGTCCGACGAGTCGGTGGCGCGGGCCGTCGTGGTCGTGCGCGAGGACCGGTCCGGCGCGCGGCAGCTCGTCGGGTATGTCGTGCCCGCGGGACCTGTGGACCCGCAGGCGTTGCGGGAACTGGTCGCCCGGCGGTTGCCGGACTACATGGTGCCCGCGGTGATCGTCGAGCTGGCCGCCATCCCGGTGACCCCGAACGGCAAGCTCGACCGGGCCGCGTTGCCCGCGCCCGAGGTGTCCGGCGGGGCCGGGCGCGCGCCCGCGACCGCCGCGGAAGAAGCGCTGGCGCGGGTGTTCGCCGAGGTGCTCGGGGCGTCCGGTATCGGTGTGGACGACGACTTCTTCGCGCTCGGCGGTGACAGCATCACCGCGCTGCAGGTGGTGAGCCGGGCGAAGCGTGCCGGTCTGGAGATCGGCGTGCGCGAGGTGTTCCGGTATCCGACCGTCGCCGGGCTCGCCGTCGCCGCGGCCGCCGCGGTGGTGGAGGACGACGCGGTCGAGGACATCGGCGTCGGCCGGGTCGGCGAGCTGCCGATGGTCAACTGGCTGCGCGAGCGCGGTGGTGAGGTCGGGAAGCTGCACCAGTCGGTGGTGCTGCGCGTACCGGCCGACCTGACCGAAGAGGCGCTGGTCCGAGGTGTCCAGGTGCTGCTCGACCGGCATGACACGCTGCGGATGCGGCTGTCCCGATCGTGGTCGGTGGAGATCTCCCCGCCAGGGTCGGTTTCGGCTCGTTCCTGCCTCTCGCGGGATGCGTCGTCCGCGGTCGCGGAGCTGGATCCGTGGAGCGGCGCGATGGCGCGGTTCGTGCGGGTCGCGCCGGACCGGCTGCTGATCGTGTTGCACCACCTCGTGGTGGATGGCGTGTCGTGGCGGATCCTGCTGCCCGACCTGCGGCAGGCCGTCGAGACCGGTTCCGTGGACCCGGCGGGCACGTCGTTGCGGCGCTGGGCCCAGCTGCTCGGTGAGGAGGCCAACGGGCCGATCCGCCAGTCGGAGCTCTCGCTGTGGCAGTCCATTGTGGAGGGTGATGACCCGCGGCTGTCGCACCGGCCGTTGCACCCGGAGCGCGACACGACCGCGACGATGAGCACGGTCGAGGTGACGTTGCCGGCGGAGGTGACCGCGCCGGTCCTCACGCGGTTGCCGGGCCTGTTCCACGGCCGGATCAACGACGTGCTGCTGACGGCGTTCGCGATCGCCGTCGACCACTGGCGGCCGCGCCCGGACGGTGTGCTCGTCCAGGTGGAGGGGCACGGCCGCGAGGCCGGGGCCGTGGATGCCGCCGGCGTGGACCTGTCCCGGACTCTGGGCTGGTTCACCAGCATCTACCCGGTCCGGCTGCGGCCGGGCCAGGTCGGCTGGGACGACGTCGTCAATGGCGGCCCGGCGCTGGGGCGCGCCGTGAAACAGGTGAAGGAGCAGCTGCGGGCGTTGCCGGACAACGGCATCGGCTACGGCATGCTGCGCTACCTCAACCCGGACACCTCGGACGTGCTGGCGGCGCTGCCGAAACCGCAGATCGGGTTCAACTACCTCGGCCGGTTCGGTGCGGACAGCGGCGACTGGACTCCGGCGCCGGACAGTGCCATGGCCATGGTGACCGAAGCCGTGCTGCCGCTGCCGAACGCGATCGAGCTCAACGCCATCGCGCACGACCGCGCGGACGGACCGGAGCTGACCGCCGAGTGGTCGTTCGCGAGCGACCTGTTCACCGCCGCCGAGATCCGCGAGCTGGCGGACCTGTGGTTCACCGTCCTGAAAGGACTGGTCGCGCACGCCGAGCGTCCGGACGCGGGCGGGTTCACGCCGTCCGACCTCGTGGTGCGGCTGGGCCAGGACGACATCGACGCGCTCGAGGAACGGCACGGCGGTGTCACCGACTTCCTGCCGCTGGCGCCGTTGCAGCAGGGCCTGCTGTTCCACGTGCTGGACGACACCGCCGCATCGGACGCCTACCGGGTGCAGGTGGTCTTCGAGCTGACCGGACCGCTCGACCCGGCCCGGCTGCGTGCCGCGACGGAAGCGCTGGTGCGCCGGCATCCGCAGCTCGTGGCCGCGTTCCACCACGAGCACCAGGTGCAGGTGTTCCCGCGTGACGTCACGCTGCCCTGGCGCGAGTCGGACGACCTGGACACCGTGCTGGCCGAGGAGCTGGCGCACCCGTTCGACCCGGCCGCGCCGCCGATGTTCCGCGCGGCGCTGGTGCGGATGGCGCCCGAGGTGCACCGGCTCGTGCTGACCTACCACCACATCCTCGTGGACGGCTGGTCGACGCCGGTGATGATCCGCGAGCTCTTCCAGCTGTATCACGGGGTCGAGCTGCCTCCGGCGACGCCGTATCGCGAGTACCTGACGTGGTTGCAGGAGCAGGACCGCGAGTACGCTTCGAAGGCGTGGGTCGACCTGTTCGCCGGCCTGGACCACCCGACCCGTGTCGCTCCCGCGAGTGCTGATGCTTCCGCCGGGCAGGACGCCGTGACCGTTGAGCTTCCGCTCGACGTCACGGAGCGGCTGGTCGCTCAGGCCCGTCGGCACGGGCTGACGCTGAACTCCGTGGTGCAGGGCGCCTGGGGTGTGCTGCTGGGGACGTTGACCGGCAGCGACGACGTCGTGTTCGGCACGACCGTCGCGGGCCGGCCGCCGGAGATCCCCGGTGTCGAGTCCATGGTCGGGCTGTTCATCAACTCCCTGCCGCTGCGGGTCCGGTTGCGCGGCTCGCTGCTGGACGTGATCTCGGGGGTGCAGGAGCAGCTGACCGGGTTGCTCGCGCGGCAGCCGCTCGGGCTCGTCGACATCCAGCGGCTGATCGGCATGGGCGAGCTGTTCGACACGCTCACCGTGTTCGAGAACTACCCGATCTCCGCGGATGAGTCCGGACTCGCGGTCGAGCTGGTCGACTGGACCGGCGGCGACAACACGCACTATCCGCTGAACCTGCTGGCGCAGCCGGGCGAACGGCTGGAGCTGCGGCTCGGCTACCAGCGTGGCGTGTTCACCCCCGAGGCCGTCAGCCGGATCGCGGAACGACTGCTGCGCGTGCTGCACGCGGTGGCCGACTCGCCCACGATCCCGTTGCACCGCTTGGATCTGCTCGGCACCGCGGAACGTTCCCAGGTGGTGCTTCCGGCCGGACCGGCGCCGGTGGCGACGTTCCCCGAACTGTTCCGCGCCCAGGTGGAGCGCACGCCGGACAACATCGCGGTGGTCTTCGAGGATCGGTCGCTGACGTACGCGGAGCTGAACTCCCGCGCGAACCAGGTGGCGCACCACCTGATCGGGCTCGGCGTCGGGCCGGAGAGCGTGGTGGCGTTGACGTTGCCGCGCTCGATCGACTTCGTCGTCGCGGTGCTCGGCGTGGTGAAGGCCGGTGGCGCGTACCTGCCGATCGACCCGGACTACCCGGACGAGCGGATCCGCTACCTGATCGCCGACGCCGCACCGCGGGTGCTGCTGAATCGGCTTCCCGTGCTGGCGACCCCGGACACCGATCCGGACGTGGAGATCCGGCCCGAGCACCCGGCGTACGTCATCTACACGTCCGGTTCGACCGGCACGCCGAAGGGCGTGGTCGTGCCGCATACCGGCCTGGCCGCGTTGGCGTCCGACCATGTCGAACGCTGTTCGGTCATGCCGAACAGCCGCGTGCTGCAGTTCGTGTCGCCCAGCTTCGACGTGGCTGTTTGCGAACTGACGATGGCATTGTTCTCCGGCGCGGCCCTCGTGCTGGCACCGAAGGACCGGCTGCTGCCGGGTGAACCCCTGGCCGACGTGATCGCGTCGCAGCGGATCACCCACTGCGTGATCCCGCCGTCGGTGCTGGCGACGTTGCCGGCGGATCGGCTGCAGACCGTCCGGACCGTGCTCACCGGTGCCGAGCCGATCGCGCCGGAGACCGTGGCGCGCCTGGCGCCCGGCCGCCGGTTGATCAACGCCTATGGTCCGACCGAAACGACGGTGTCGGCCACCGCGACCGGACCGGTCGCCGGTGCGCCGACCATCGGGTCGCCGATCCCCGGCACCAGCGTGTATGTGCTGGACCCGTTGCTGCGGCCCGTGCCCGTCGGTGTGGTCGGTGAGCTTTACGTCGCCGGACTGGGTGTCGCGCGCGGGTACCTGAAGCGGCCGGGGCTGACCGCCGAACGGTTCGTGGCATCGCCGTTCGGTGGGCGCATGTACCGCACCGGCGACCTGGCGCGGTGGACGGCCGACGGTGAGCTGGAGTTCATCGGGCGCGCGGACTCGCAGGTGAAGATCCGCGGTTTCCGGATCGAGCCGGGCGAGATCGAGGCCGTATTGGCTTCGGACGCGTCCGTGGACCGGGCCGTGGTGATCGTGCGCGAGGACCGGCCCGGTCTGCGGCAGCTCGTCGGCTATGTCGTGCCCGCCGACGGCCACGTGCCCGAGCCGGCGGACCTGCGCGCCGCGGTGGCTCGGACGTTGCCGGACCACATGGTGCCCGCGGCCGTCGTGGTGCTGGACGAGCTTCCGTTGAGCCCCAACGGGAAGCTGGATCGCGACGCGCTGCCCGCGCCGGAGTTCCTCAGCCACGGCCGGCTGCCCGAGACGCGGCGGGAACGCCTGCTGGCGGAGGTGTTCGCCGAGGTGCTGGGCCTGTCCGAGGTGGGTGTCGACGACGGCTTCTTCGACCTCGGCGGTGACAGCATCTCCGCCTTGCAGGTGGTGAGCCGGGCGAGGCAGCGCGGGATCGTGGTGTCCGGGGTGCGCGAGGTGTTCCGGAACCCGACGGTGGCGGGTCTCGCCGAGGCGGTCGCGGACGCCGTCGAGGACGTGGCCGTGGAGGACGTCGGTGTCGGCCGCGTCGGGCCGCTGCCGATCGTTTCGTGGCTGCGTGAACGTGACTGCGACATCAGGACGTTCCACCAGGCGCAGGTGGTGCGGCTGCCGGACGTCGACGACACGGCCCTGCTCGCCGCGTTACAGGTGTTGCTGGACAGCCACGACGCGTTGCGGATGCGGCTGTCTCCGGAGTGGGAGATGGAGATCGCGCCGCCGGGATCGGTGATCGCCCAGCTGACTCCAGATGCGGACACCGCGTTGGCCGAGCTGGACCCGTGGAGCGGCGCGATGGCGCGGTTCGTGCGGGTCGCGCCGGACCGGCTGCTGATCGTGCTGCACCACCTCGTGGTGGACGGTGTGTCGTGGCGGATCCTGTTGCCGGACCTGCGGCAGGCCCTGGAGACCGGTTCCGTCGACCCGGTCGGCACGTCCGTGCGCCGCTGGTCGCAGGTGCTCGGCGAGGAGGCCGCCGGGCGACGGTCCGAGCTGCCGCTGTGGCGGTCCGTTGTGGACGGTCCCGACCCGTTGCTGACGTCACGGCCGGTCGGCGCTTCGGATGTGGCCGAGTCGGTGACGGTGACGCTGCCCGCGGCCGTCACCGAGCCGGTGCTGACGAGGTTGCCCGCGCTCTTCCACGGCCGGATCAACGACGTGCTGCTGACCGCGTTCGCGATCGCCGTGCAGCACTGGCGCACCCGGCCGGACGGCGTGCTCGTCGAGGTCGAGGGCCACGGCCGGGAGACCGAGGCGCTCGACGCCCCGGGCCTGGACCTGGCTCGCACGGTCGGCTGGTTCACCAGCATGCACCCGGTCCGGCTGAAGCCCGGCCAGGTCGACTGGTCCGAGGTCCGCTCCGGCGGCCCGGCGCTGGGACGCGTGGTGAAGAAGGTGAAGGAGCAGCTGCGGGCGTTGCCGGACAACGGGTTCGGCTACGGGCTGCTGCGTTACCTGGCGGGCGAGTCGTTCTCGAAACAGCCGCAGCTGGGCTTCAACTACCTCGGCCGGTTCCCGGCGCCCGAGGACCAGGACTGGGCGCACCTCGGCGAGGCGGTGCTGCCGCCACCGCACGCGATCTCGTTGAACGCCATGACGTACGACCGGGTGGACGGGCCCGAGCTGACCGCTCACTGGTCGTATGCCCGCGACCTGTTCACCGAGGCCGATGTCTGTGATCTGGCCGAACGGTGGTTCACCGTCCTTCGTGGACTCGTGGCGTACGCCGACCACGCCGAGGGCGGCTTCACGCCGTCCGACCTGCCGCTGGCCGGGCTGAGCCAGCACGAGATCGACCTGCTCGAGACCGCCTGGAGGGCGACGTCATGACCGGGTTCGCCGACGTACTGCCGCTCTCACCGCTGCAGCAGGGTTTCCTGTTCCACGCGCTGTACGACCCGCGGGCCGTGGATGTCTACGTCGTCCAGCTGGTGTACGAGGTGTCCGGGCCGCTGGAGCCGGAGCGGTTGCGGGAGGCGGCGCACGCGTTGCTGCGGCGGCACCCGCACCTGGCCGCGCGGTTCCACCACGAGGGCCTCGACACGCCGGTACAGCTGATTCCGCGCGAGATCGACCTGCCGTGGGAGGAGGTGTCCGCCGACCCGGCCGAGCTCGATCGGGTGCTGGCCGCCGACCACGCCCGGCCGTTCGATCCCGGTCGTCCGTTGCTGCGGTTCACGCTGGTACGGCTGGGGCCGGCGGACTTCCGGCTGTTGTTCACCAGCCACCACATCCTGCTCGACGGCTGGTCCATGCCGATCCTGCTGGAAGAGCTGTTCTCCTTGTATTCCGGTCAGGTGCCGGGGAAGGCGCCGTCGTACCGGAACTACCTGGCGTGGCTGCGGGCTCAGGACCGCGACGACGCGCGCACGGCGTGGCGTGACGCGCTGGCCGGGGTCGAACGCGCCACGCGGATCGCACCCGCCGGTCTGGTCGACGCTCCGGACACACCGTCGCTGGTGACGGTCGACGTGCCCGCGGATCTGACTTCACGCGTCGCGTCGGTGGCTCGGAGCCGGGGCCTGACGATGAACACGGTCGTGCAGGGTGCGTGGTCGGTGCTGCTCGGGACGATGACCGGCAGTTCCGATGTCCTGTTCGGCACGACGGTCGCGGTGCGGCCGCCCGAGCTGCCGGGCAGTGATCGGCTGGTCGGGTTGTGCATCAACACCGTGCCCGTGCGGGTGCGGCCGCGGCTGTCCGCGTCGCTGGCGTCGTTGCTGGCCGAGATCCAGGACCACCGGGCCGGGCTCACCGAGCACCAGCACCTGGAGCTGGTGGAGATCCAGCGGCAGGCCGGGGTCGGCGAGCTGTTCGACACCGTGACCGTGTTCGTCAACCTGCCGGTCGACCCGGACACCTCGTACACGCCCGCGCCTGGCGTGCGAATCGCGCCCGCCGGTGGTGAGGGTGGCGACACCACCCACTATCCGTTGAGCCTCAACGTGAGCCTCGCGGACGGGTTGCGGCTCAAGCTCGGGTACCGGACCGACGTGTTCACCGCCGCCGAGATCGAGACGATCGGCGCGCGGCTGGTGCGGTTCATGGAAGCGTTCGCGGACGACCCGGACCAGCTCGTCCGGGATCTGCCGCTGCTCGGTGACGACGAGCGTTCGCGCATCCTGGCCGACTGGAACGCCACTGGTCGTGATGTGCCGGCGTTGACGGTTCCGGAGTTGTTCGCTGCGCAGGTGTCCGATCGGACGGCGTTGGTGCTCGGGGACACGTCTGTGTCCTATGTGGAGTTGAATGCGCGGGCGAATCAGGTGGCGCATCATCTGATCGGTCTTGGTGTTGGGCCTGAGTCGGTGGTCGCGGTGTCGATGCCGCGGTCGATCGACATGGTCGTCGCGGTGCTGGGTGTGTTGAAGGCCGGTGGTGCCTATCTGCCGGTCGACCCCTCCTACCCGCAGGACCGGATCGATTTCATGCTGGCGGATGCCGCGCCGCAGGTCGTGCTCTCCTCGTTGCCGCCGTTGGACACCCCGGCCTCTGACCCGGTTGTTGATCTGCGGCCGTCGCATCCGGCGTACGTGATCTATACGTCCGGATCGACGGGCAAGCCCAAGGGTGTCGTGGTCACGCATGCGGGCATCCCGAGCCTGCTTGCGTCGCAGCAGGCTGAGCTGGGTGTCACTGCCGAGAGCCGCGTTCTGCAGTTCGCCTCGTTGAGTTTCGATGCGGCGTGGTGGGAGATCTGCATGGCGTTGCTCTCCGGGGCGACGCTCGTGTTGTCGGACCGCAAGCTGCTCGGTGACGAGCTGGCATTCGCTTTGCGCGGAGTTACCCATGCGACGTTGCCGCCGACGGCCCTGACCGGACTGGTGCCCGAGGGGCTCGAATGCCTGGTCGTGGCGGGGGAGGCGTGTCCGGCCGAGGTGGTGTCGGCGTGGGCTCCCGGCCGTCGGATGATCAATGCTTACGGACCGACCGAGACGACCGTGTGCGCGACGATGAGCTCGCCACTGTCCGGTGATGTGCCCATCGGCCGGCCACTGATCAACACCCAGGTGTACGTGCTGGACGCGGCGTTGCGGCCCGTTCCGGCCGGTGTCGTGGGTGAGCTTTATGTTGCGGGTGCTGGACTTGCGCGTGGTTACCTGAACCGGCCCTCGTTGACGGCCGAGCGGTTCGTGGCGTGTCCCTTCGGGGGCCGGATGTATCGGACCGGCGATCTGGTCCGGTGGAACACTGGCGGTGAGCTGGAGTTCGTCGGGCGTGCCGATGAGCAGGTGAAGCTGCGCGGGTTCCGCATCGAGCCGGGCGAAATCGAGGCTGCGCTGACCGCGCAGGACGGAGTAACGCAGGCGGTCGTGGTCGTGCGGGACTCGCGCCTGGTCGCGTACGTGACGGGCAAGGCCGACCTGAGCGCGCTCGCCCTGCCGGAGCACATGATCCCGTCGGCGGTCGTCGAGCTGGACGTGTTCCCTTTGACGCCCAATGGAAAGCTCGACCGGGCCGCGCTGCCCGACCCCGAGTTCACCTCGGGGGGCGGCCGCAAACCGCGTACGCCGCAGGAGGAAGTGCTCGCCGGATTGTTCGCCGAGATCCTCGGCGTGGAGCAGGTCGGCATCGACGACGACTTCTTCGACCTCGGCGGTCACTCGCTGCTCGCGACCCGGCTGGTCAGCCGGATCCGCGCGGTGCTGCGGGTGGAGATCGAGCTGCACTCGCTGTTCGAGGCGCCGACCGTGGCGGGCCTGTCGGCGGTGATCAGTGCGCAGGGTGGCGTTGCCCGGCGGGCTTTGGAGCCGCGTGAACGGCCCGATCAGGTGCCGTTGTCGTTCGCGCAGCAGCGGTTGTGGTTCCTCGACCGCCTCGAAGGCCCGAACCCGGTCTACAACATCCCGTTCTCCGTGCGGCTCACCGGCGAGCTCGACGAGGTCGCGCTGCGGGCAGCGCTTGGTGACGTCGTGGTGCGGCACGAGAGTCTGCGGACCGTGGTCACCGAGCAGGACGGTGTCGCCTGCCAGGTGGTCATTCCCGAGGACGAGGCGTGGCCGGTGTTGCAGCGGGTCGACGTGGACCGGGACGGTCTCGCGTCGGCTTTGGGTGAGGCGGCCGCGCACCGGTTCGACCTGTCCACCGAGATCCCCATCCGCGGCTGGATTTTCCGCGTCGAGCCGGACGAGCACGTCCTTCTGCTGCTGGTGCACCACATCGCGGGTGACGAGTGGTCGATGGGACCGCTGTGGCGTGACCTCGCGACGGCGTACGGCGCACGCCGGTTGGGCCGACGTCCGTTGTTGCCCGAGCTGCCCGTGCAGTACGCGGACTACGCCCTGTGGCAACGAGAACTGCTCGGCAGCCAGGACGACCCGGACAGCGCCCTCGCCGCCCAGCTGGCGTACTGGACCGAGGCGCTCGCCGGGATTCCCGAGGAGCTGGCGCTGCCGCTGGACCGGCCGCGGCCCGCGGTCGCCACGTACCGCGGCAAGGACCTGAGCTTCGAGATCAGCCCCGAGGTGCACGCCCAGCTCGCGACGCTGGCCCGGCGTGGCCAGGCGAGCCTGTTCATGGTGCTGCAGGCGGGTCTGGCGACGCTGCTGACGCGGCTCGGCGCGGGCACCGACATCCCGCTCGGCGCTCCGATCGCCGGCCGCACCGACGACGCGTTGGACGACCTCGTCGGGTTCTTCGTCAACACGTTGGTGCTGCGGACCGATGTGTCCGGCGACCCGGCGTTCACCGAGCTGGTCGAGCGCGTCCGCGAGGTCGCGCTGGCCGCGTACGCGCACCAGGACGTGCCGTTCGACCGGCTCGTCGAGGTGCTCAACCCGGCCCGGTCGCTGGCGCGGCACCCGCTGTTCCAGATCATGGTCGGCCTGCAGAACGCCGCCGACGGCGACCTCGAACTGCCCGGTCTGCGGGTCGCGGGGGAGCCGCCCGGCACGCACAGCGTGTCGAAGTTCGACATGACCGTCGCGTTCTTCGAGCAGCGCGCCGCCGACGGCACGCCGCGCGGTCTGCACGGCAAGATCGAGTACGCCACGGACCTGTTCGACGAGCCGACCATGCGCTCGTTCGCCGACCGGCTCGTGCTGGTGCTCGAAGCCGTGGCGGCGGAGCCCGAACGCCCTCTCAGTGCCATTGACCTGCTTGGTTCTGAGGAGCGTTCGCGCATCCTGGTCGACTGGAACGCGACTGGTCGTGATGTGCCGGCGTTGACGGTTCCGGAGTTGTTCGCTGCGCAGGTGTCCGATCGTACGGCGATGGTGCTCGGGGACACGTCTGTGTCCTATGTGGAGTTGAACGCGCGGGCGAATCAGGTGGCGCATCATCTGATCGGTCTTGGTGTTGGGCCTGAGTCGGTGGTGGCGGTGTCGATGCCGCGGTCGATCGACATGGTCGTCGCGGTGCTGGGTGTGTTGAAGGCCGGTGGCGCTTATCTGCCGGTCGACCCTGATTATCCGCAGGACCGGATCGACTTCATGCTGGCGGATGCCGCGCCGCAGGTCGTGCTTTCCTCGTTGCCGTCGCTCGACACGCCTGTTTCCGACCCGGTGGTCGATCTACGGCCCTCTCACCCGGCCTATGTCATCTACACCTCGGGCTCCACGGGTAAGCCCAAGGGCGTCGTGGTGTCGCATGCGGGCGTCCCCAGTCTGCTGGCGTCGCAGCAGGCTCACCTGGGTGTCACTGCCGAGAGCCGGGTGTTGCAGTTCGCGTCGTTGAGTTTCGACGCGGCGTGGTGGGAGATCTGCATGGCGTTGCTCTCCGGGGCGACGCTCGTGCTGTCGGACCACAAGTTGATCGGTGATGATCTCGCCGACGCGTTGCGTGGTGTCACGCACGCGACCCTGCCGCCGGTGGCGTTGACCGGGCTGACGCCCGAAGGCCTGGAATGCCTGGTCGTCGCCGGTGAGGCTTGTCCGGCCGAGGTGGTGTCGGCGTGGGCTCCCGGACGTCGGATGATCAACGCGTACGGGCCGACCGAGACGACCGTCTGCGCGACCATGAGCTCGCCGCTGACCGATGGCGCCCCGATCGGCCGGCCACTGATCAACACTCGGGTCTACGTGCTGGACTCGTCGCTGCGGCCGGTGCCGGTCGGCGTGCTGGGGGAGCTTTACGTTGCGGGCGCTGGACTTGCGCGTGGATACCTGAATCGGCCTTCGTTGACGGCCGAGCGGTTTGTGGGGTGCCCGTTCGGTGGGCGGATGTACCGGACCGGCGACCTGGTCCGATGGACGGCCGATGGTGAACTCGAGTTCGCCGGACGCGTCGACCAGCAGGTGAAGCTGCACGGGTACCGCATCGAACTGGGCGAGGTCGAGGCCGCGCTGGAACGGCAGGACACGGTGTCCCGTGCCGTCGCCCTGGTGCGCGACGATCGACTGGTTGCCTACGTGATCGGCAAGGCCGACCTCGGCGCGCTGGCACTGCCGGACTACATGGTGCCGTCCGCGGTCGTCGAGCTGGACGCGTTCCCCGTGACGCCCAACGGAAAGCTCGACCGCGCCGCGCTGCCCGCACCCGAGGTCGTGACGGGTCGCGGCGCTCAGGCTCGGACGCCGCAGGAGGAAGCGCTCGCCTCGGTGTTCGCGGAGATCCTCGGCGTCGAGACCGTCGGTGTGGACGACGACTTCTTCGATCTCGGCGGTGACAGCATCACCGCGGTCCAGCTGGTCAGCCGGGCGCGCAAGGCCGGGGTCGAGTTCGGTGGCGTGCGCGAGGTGTTCCGCTGCCCGACCGTGGCCGGGCTCGCGGCGGTTGCTGTTGAGACCACGGCGGCGGCTTCGGTCGAGGACGACGGCGTTGGTGCCGTGCCGACGTTGCCGATGGTCTCATGGCTGCGTGAGCGCGGCGGCGATTCCGCGAACTTCCACCAGAGCGTGCTGCTTAGGGTTCCGGACGATCTGACTGAGGAAGACGTGTTCGCCGCCGTGCAGCTGTTGCTGGACCGGCACGACGCGTTGCGGATGAAGCTGACCGGCTGGGATGTCGAGATCCTGCCGCGCGGTGCGGTGTCGGCCCGCGACTGCGTGGGCGAGCTGGACCCGTGGGCCGGGCGGATGGCGCGGTTCGAGCTGCTCGAACGCGGCCGGCTGCTGGTCGTGCTGCACCACCTGGTGGTCGACGGTGTGTCGTGGCGCATTCTGCTGCCGGACCTGAAGCAGGCGGTCGAGACCGGCGAGCTCGACCCGGTCGGCACCTCGCTGCGCCGCTGGGCGCACCTGTTGCACGACGAGGTCGCCAACCGGCGCTCGGAGCTGCCGTTGTGGCGGTCCATTGTGGACGGCGATGACCCGCTGTTGTCGCATCGGCCGCTGGATCCCGAGCGGGACACCACGGCGACCGCGGGGACCGTGGAGCTGACGCTTCCTACCGCGGTGACGGCACCGCTACTCACACGTGTGCCCGGCCTGCGGCACGCGCGGGTCAACGACGTGCTGCTCCAGGCGTTCGCCGCTGCCGTGCACCGGTGGCGTCCGCGGCCCGATGGCGTGCTCGTGGAGGTCGAGGGCCACGGTCGTGAGGTTCAGGCCGTGTCCGGGCAGGCGGACCTGTCCCGCACGGTCGGCTGGTTCACCAGCGTCCACCCGGTCCGGCTGCTCCCAGGCGACTCGGTGCCGACATTGCCGGACAACGGCATCGGCTACACCCTGCTGCGCTACCTGGACGGGGAGTCCTTCCGGCAGCCGCAGCTGGGCTTCAACTACCTCGGCCGGTTCGGCGCGGCCTCGCCGGAGGACTGGGCGCCGCTTCCGGACGCCGCGGACCTGCCCGAGGCCGTGCTGCCGTTGCCGCACGCGATCTCCGTCAACGCGGTCGCGCAGGAACGGCCGGACGGACCGGAGCTGACCGCGCGCTGGACGTTCGCAAGCGAGCTGTTCACCCCCGAGGAGATCCGTGAACTGGGCTCGCTTTGGTTCGCGGAGCTGACGGCGCTGGTGGAGCCGATCGAACGGCTGGAGGAGCGGTACGGGCCGATCACCGACGTCCTGCCGCTGGCGCCGCTGCAGCAGGGTCTGCTGTTCCACGTCCTCGACGGCACGGTCGCCTCGGACACCTACCGCGTGCAGGTCGTGCTGGAGCTCGCCGGACCGCTGGACGCCGACCGGCTGCGACGGGCGGCGGAGGCGTTGGTGCGGCGGCATCCGCAGCTCGTCGCCGCGTTCCACGAGGACGTCCAGGTGTTCCCGCGTGATGTCCAACTGCCTTGGCGCTCGGGGGACGACCTGGACTCGGTGCTGGCCGAGGAGCTGGCGCACCCGCTGGACCCGGCGGACCCACCGATGTTCCGTGTGGCACTGGTGCGGATGGGCCCGGACCTGCATCGGCTCGTGCTGACCTACCACCACGTCCTGGTCGACGGTTGGTCCACGCCGATCATGGTCGGTGAGCTGTTCCAGCTGTACGCGGGTGCGGAGCTGCCGCCCGCGACGCCGTACCGCGAGTACCTGCACTGGTTGCGCGACCAGGACCGTGCGACGGCCGAGGAGTCGTGGCGTGAGGCGTTGGCCGGGGTCACGCCGACTCGGATCGCGCCCCCTCGTGTCTCGACCGGAACGGACGCGGTGGCCGTCGCACTGTCCTCAGAGGACACCGCACGGCTGACCGCACAGGCGCGGCAGCACGGCCTGACGCTGAACTCCGTGGTGCAGGCCGCCTGGGGGCTGTTGCTCGGCACGTTGACCGGAACCGACGATGTCGTGTTCGGCACGACCGTCGCCGGTCGTCCGCCGGAGATCCCCGGCTCAGAGACCATGGTCGGGTTGTTCATCAACTCGCTGCCGCTGCGTGTGCGGTCGCGCGGCACGCTGCTGGACGTCGTGACGGACGTGCGCGACCAGCTCTCCGGCCTGCTGGCCCGGCAGCCCCTCGGACTGCTGGACATCCAGCGGATCGCGGGCGTGGGGGAGCTGTTCGACACGCTGACGGTGTTCGAGAACTACCCGATCTCCGACGCGGCGCTCGAGCACCCCGGCACCGGTCTGACGATCCGGCTCGCCGGCGGCAAGGGCGGCGACAACACCCACTACCCACTCAACCTGCTCGCCCAGCCCGGCGATCGGCTGCAGCTGCGGCTCGGGTACCAGCACGGCGTTTTCACGACCGACGACGTCGAGACCATCGCCGGACGGCTCGTCCGGGTGCTCCAGGCCATCGCCGCTGATCCGGCGACTCCGGTGCACCGGCTCGATGTGCTGACCGCGGACGAACGCTCGCGGTTGGACACCGTGGCGGACGCGCCGGTGGCGACCGTGCCCGAGTTGTTCCACGCACAGGTGGCGCGCACGCCCGGCAACACCGCGGTGATCTCCGAGGGCGCTTTCCTTACGTATGCCGGGCTGAATGCCCGCGCCAACCAGGTGGCGCACCACCTGATCGGGCTCGGTGTCGGCCCGGAAAGCCTGGTGGCGCTGCGGATCCCGCGCTCCATTGACTACGTGGTGGCGATGCTCGGCGTGCTCAAGGCGGGTGCGGCATACCTGCCGATCGACCCGGACTACCCGGCCGATCGCATCGCGTTCATGCTCGCCGACGCCTCGCCCCAGGTGGTGCTCACGTCGGCTCCGGCGGACGGGCCGACGACGGATCCCGTGGTGGATCTGCGGCCATCGCACCCCGCGTACGTCATCTACACCTCCGGTTCGACCGGCACGCCGAAGGGCGTCGTCGTCCCGCACACGGGCCTCGCCGCGCTGGTGTCCGACCATGTCGAACGCTGTTCGGTCATGCCGAACAGCCGCGTGCTGCAGTGCGTGTCGCCGAGCTTCGACGTGGCGCTGGTCGAACAGCTGATGGCATTGTCGACCGGCGCGGCGCTCGTGCTTGCTCCCAAGGAGAAGGTGCTGTCCGGCGAGGCGCTCGACGGCGTCACGCACATCATGATGCCGCACTCGATGCTGGCCGCGGTGCCGGAGGAACGGGCCGCGTCGGTGCGGACGGTCGTGTCCGGCGGCGAGCCGATGGCCGCGGAGACGGTGGCGCGCTGGGCGCCCGGCCGGCTGCTGATCAACGCCTACGGCCCGACCGAGACCACGATCGCGGCCACCGCGACCGGACCGGTCACGGAGGGCGTGCCCGGCATCGGGTCGCCGATCGCGGGCGCTCGCGTCTTCGTGCTGGACCGCCTGCTCCGGCCCGTGCCCAAGGGCGTGGTGGGGGAGCTGTACATCGGCGGGCTCGGCGTCGCTCGCGGATACCTCAACCAGCCGGGTCTCACTGCCGAACGGTTCGTGGCATCGCCGAACGGGCGCATGTATCGGACCGGCGATCTGGTCCGGTGGGCCGACACTCTCGAGTTCGTCGGGCGTGCGGACGAACAGGTCAAGATCCGCGGGTTCCGCATCGAACCCGGCGAGATCGAGGCGGTCCTGACCAGCCTGCCCGCGGTGCGCCGCGCCGCGGTGATCGTGCGGGACGACCGGCTGGTCGCCTACGTCGTGCCGTCCGGTGACCAGGAGCCGGTCGGGTTGCGGGACGCGGTGGCGCGCCGGCTGCCGGACCACATGGTGCCGTCGGCGTTCGTCACTGTCGAACAGCTGCCGCTCATGCCGAACGGCAAGCTCGATCGGGACGCGTTGCCGGAGCCGGCGTTCGTCAGTACCGGACGCAAGCCGCGCACCCCGCACGAGGAACTGGTCGCCGGCCTGTTCGCCGACCTGCTCGGCCACGACGAGGTCGGCATCGACGACAGCTTCTTCGACCTCGGCGGCCACTCGCTGCTCGCTACCCGGCTGGTGAGCCGCATCAGGACGGCGCTGGGCGCGGAGATCAGCGTCCGAACGGTGTTCGACAGTCCGACCGTCGCCGGTCTCTGTGCGCAGATCACCGTCGGCACGGCGCGAAACCCGTTGGAGCGCCGGGAACGGCCGGAGCGCGTGCCGTTGTCGTTCGCGCAGCAGCGCCTGTGGTTCCTCGACCGGCTCGAAGGCCCGAACCCCGTCTACAACCTGCCGCTGACCGTCCGGGCGCCCGGCCTGGACGCCGAGGTGCTGCGGGCCGCGCTGAACGACGTCGTGGCGCGGCACGAGAGCCTGCGGACTGTCGTCGCGGAACACGACGGCATGCCGTGTCAGGTAGTGCTGCCACACGCCGATGTCTCGCTGGAGGAGACCGACGACCTGGACGCGGCGGCGGCGCACCGGTTCGACCTCGCGCGAGAGATCCCGATCAGGGCGTGGGCCAGCGGCGACGTGCTGCTCATCCTGCTGCACCACGTCGCGGGCGACGCCTGGTCGATCGCTCCATTGTGGAGGGACCTGGCCGCCGCGTACACCGCCCGTTCGGAAGGGCGCGCGCCGGTGTGGGCCGAGCTGCCCGTGCAGTACGCGGACTACGCCCTGTGGCAACGAGAGCTGCCCATCGCCGACCAGCTGGAGTACTGGACGGACGCGCTCGCGGGCCTGCCCGAGGAGATCACGTTGCCGCAGGACCGGCCGCGGCCGGCCCTGCCGTCCTACCGCGGCGCGGACCTCACGTTCCAGATCGCGCCGGACGTGCACGCCGCGTTGCTCAAGGTGGCACGGCAGCGGCAGGCGAGCCTGTTCATGGTGCTGCAGGCGGCACTGGCCGCATTGCTCACGCGGCTCGGTGCCGGCACCGACATCCCGCTCGGCGCCCCGATCGCGGGCCGCACCGACGACGCGCTGGACGACCTGGTCGGTTTCTTCGGCAACACCCTGGTACTGCGGACCGACGTGTCCGGCGACCCCGCGTTCACCGAGCTGCTGGACCGCGTGCGGCGCACCGACCTGGCCGCGTACGCGCACCAGGACGTGCCGTTCGAGCACGTCGTCGAGACGGTCAACCCGACCCGGTCGCTGGCGCACCAGCCGTTGTTCCAGGTGCTGATGACCGTGCAGAACACCGAGTCGCCGCGCATGGAGATCGGCGGCGTCGAGGCGACGGCCGTGCCCGCGCGGCACGACACGGCGAAGTTCGACCTCAGCTTCTCCTTCCGGGAGACGGAACAAGGCATCACCGGGCACGCCGAGTACGCGCTGGACCTGTTCGACCACGACACCGTGCGGCAGATCGCGGACCGGCTCACCACGTTCCTGGAGGCGGTCGCCGCCGATCCGCACCAGCGGATCGGCGCCGTCGACCTGCTCGGCGACCACGAACGCCGCCAGCTGCTGGAGAAGTGGAACGACACCACCCGTCCCGCGGCCGCGCCGACCATGCTCGAACTGTTCCGCGCGCAGGTCGCACGAACTCCGGACGCCGTGGCGGTGGTGTGCGGCGAGACCTCGTTGTCCTACGCGGAACTGGACGCGCGGGCCAACCACGTCGCGAGTCAGCTGCTCGCACAGGGGGTCGGGCGCGAGGACATCGTGGCCGTCGTGCTGCCGCGGTCGGCCGATCTCCTGGTCGCACTGCTGGGCGTGCTCAAGTCCGGCGCCGCGTACCTGCCGATCGACCCGGAACACCCGATGAGCCGCATCGGTTTCGTGCTCGGCGACACCCGGCCGGCGGTCGTGATCTCGGCCGACCCGGCGTTGCGCGGTACCAACGGCAGGCTGACCGTGGACGGCGAGACGGCGCCCGATCCGGGCGTGCGGGTGCGGCCGGACGACCTGGCGTACGTCATCTACACCTCGGGCTCCACCGGCACGCCCAAGGGCGTGATGATCCCGCACGGCGCGTTCGCGAACTTCCTGCACGCCATGCGCGAACACCAGTTCCTCGGCGACGGCGACCGGCTGCTCGCGGTCACCACCGCCGGGTTCGACATGGCGGTGTTCGAGCTGTACGTGCCGCTGGTCAGCGGCGCCACGATCGTCATGGCCGGCAAGGACACCGTGCGCGACACCGCCGCGTTGCCGGAGGTGTTGCGGCGCGACGAGATCAACGTCCTGCAGGCCACGCCGAGCCTGTGGCACGAGCTGCTGGCCGAAGGGGCCTCGCTGTCGCACGTGCGCGCACTGGTCGGTGCCGAGCCGCTGCCCGCCCAGCTCGGCCGTGAGCTGCACGAACGCACGCGCGCGGTGACGAACATGTACGGGCCCACCGAGACCACGGTGTGGTCGACGGCCGCCGACCTGACCGGTGGCGACCCGTCGATCGGCTCGCCGGTGGCGAACACGCAGGTGTACGTGCTCGACGCGGGCCTGCGTCTCGTGCCGCCCGGTGTCGTCGGCGAGCTGTACATCGGCGGTCTCGGGCTCGCCCGCGGTTACCGCAACCGGCCTTCGCTGACCGCGGAACGGTTCGTGGCTTGCCCGTTCGGTAGCCAAAATGATGGTTATCGCATGTACCGCACCGGCGACCTGGCGAAGTGGTCGGCCGACGGCACGCTGACGTTCGTCGGCCGCGCCGACCAGCAGGTGAAGGTCAACGGGTTCCGCATCGAGCCGGGCGAGATCGAGTCGGCCCTGGCGGCGCATCCGGCGGTCGACCGGGCCGTGGTGGTGTTGCGCGAGGACCGGCCGGGGATCAAGCAGCTCGTGGCCTACGTCGTCGGCGCGACGGACGGGTTGCGGGAGCACCTGCGGCAGCGGCTGCCCGAGTACATGGTGCCGTCCGCCTACGTGTCGCTGGACGCGATCCCGTTGAACCCCAACGGAAAGGTCGACCGGCGGGCACTCCCGGCGGTACAGGTCTCCTCGACCGGCGGCGCGCCGGCGACGGCACGGGAGCAGGTGCTGGCGGACCTGTTCGCCGAGCTCCTCGGCCTGCCCGCGGTCGGCGTGCACGACGACTTCTTCGCGCTCGGCGGACATTCCCTGCTCTCCGCGCGGCTGGTGAGCCGGATCCGGTCGCAGCTGGGCGTCGAGGTCGGCATCCGGGCCGTGTTCGAGGCGCCGACCGTGGCCGGCCTGGCTCAGCGCCTGGACTCCGAGGGCGGATCCGACTTCGACGTGCTGCTGCCGTTGCGCCCGCACGGCTCGCGCACCCCGTTGTTCTGCGTCCACCCGGCGGTGGGACTGAGCTGGTGCTACTCGCGGCTGCTGAGCCACCTCGACCCCGGCCAGCCGGTGTACGGCCTGCAGGCGCGCGCGATTTCCACCGCTGACGGGCTGCCCGCGTCGATGGACGAGATGGCCACCGACTACCTGGCACAGATCCGTTCGGTGCAGCCGGCCGGTCCGTACCGCCTGCTCGGCTGGTCGTTCGGCGGGCTCGTGGCGCACGCGATCGCGACGCTGTTGCAGGACGCGGGGGAGGAGGTCGAGCTGCTGGTGACGCTGGACTCGGCGCCACAGCCCGATGTTCCGGAAATCGACGCCTCCGCGGCGCTCGCGAACCTGCTGGCGGAGTACGGGGCGTCCGAGCTGACGCCGGAGGCGCTGGACCGGATCCGCCTGCACGACCCCGGCCTGGCGAGCCTGCTCGACCGCAACCTCGACGGGCACATGCGTGCGACGACCAACCTGTCGTCGGTGATGCGAACGTTCTCACCGCGCCCGTTCCACGGCTCGATGCTGTGTTTCGTGGCGGAGGCCGACCCGTCCGCGTGGGATCCGCACGTCGCCGGCGTCGAGGTGCACCACGTCCCGTGCACGCACCAGGAGATGTTGCGTCCCTCGGCGGCCGCGCAGATCGGCGCGGTGCTCTCCGCGCGGCTTACCGGCTGATGGGCGGTCGGCGGACAGCTCACATCGATCGATCTCAGTACCGCGCCCTAGGTTGACCCGTGATCACGAAGGAGGACTCATGACCAACCCGTTCGAGGACCCGGACGGCCGCTACCTGGTGCTGATCAACGAGGAGCGCCAGTACTCGCTGTGGCCGTCGTTCATCGACGTGCCCGCCGGCTGGACGGTCGAGCTCGCGGAGACCGGCAGGCAGGAGGCGCTGGACTACATCAACGAGAACTGGACGGACATGCGGCCCAAGAGCCTCGTGGACGCCATGGAGCAGTCCGCGAGCTGACCTCGCCGGACTCGCGATCACCGCGGCACCGATGACCGGTGTCGCGGTGTTCTATTTATTGAGGAGTTCCAGAAAGAAAAATGCTAAGCGAACCTCAAGCCGCAATGTCCGTTGTCTTGCCGGCGATCTCCAAAGGAGACGAAAGTGCCTCGTCAAGCCATTCGTTTGGGTCAACATCGTATCGGTAGGTACCGCATGGTTCGGTATCGAACGCACAGGTCAGCGCCTGGTAGAAGGTTTTGAGACGGACGTTTCGGTGCGCTGACCGAACCTTGAGGTCTTGTCCACCACAACATTACGGCCGGTCGTTGACCGGGAAAGCGTGATCTTCATACGATCGGATGCAAGGTGGGGCTTTGGATTAAATCGTCGGCGGCCGATTTCTTTCTGCGGAGCCGGGGACGAGTCGAAAGGAATCGTCTCTATGCAAACCGTGTCCACACGCGACGGCAACGCCGTGGCGGACGAGCACGTGTTCCGGTCGCTGCTGGAGCACGCCGGCCTCTGCGTGGCGAGCCTCGACCTGGGGCTGCGCGTCGTCGAGGCGAACGACGACTTCGTCGCCAGCTTCGGTGATCCGACCGGCCGCAGTTTCTTCGATCTGCTGCACCCCGCGACGCACGCGCCACTGCGTGGCCAGTTCGAACGGCTACTCGACGGCCGCCGCAGCCGTTTCGTCCGCAGGCTGGCGGGAATCGGCCCACGCGGCTCGGTGTTCCCCGGCGACCTCACGGGCATCGCGGTGCGCGGCTCGGCGGGACAACTCGCCCTGATCCTCATCGTGGTGCAGCCGGAGAAGGCGGAAACACCCGCCAACACCCTCGACCGCACCCGCATCCTGACCGAACTCGACGCGCGCATCCTTGAAGGCATCGCCGCGGGCGAGTCCACGGCACGCCTGGCGTCGCGGTTGTTCCTGAGCCGCCAGGGCGTCGAGTACCACGTGGCCACGATGTTGAAGAAGCTCAAGGCGCCCAACCGGGTGGCGCTGATCTCCAAGGCCTACAGCCTAGGTGCGCTGAGCATAGCCAGCTGGCCACCTAAGGTCTCGCCGGACTTCGTGAAGTGACACACTCGACCCCATGGGGGTCACCGCGGACGGAATTCACTACGAGGACGTGGGCGACGGGCCGGTCACGCTCTTCGTGCACGGCGTCTTCACCAACGGCAGGCTGTGGCGCAACTGCGTCCGCCTGCTGTTCGCGCACCGGCGGTGCATCACCGTCGACCTGCCAGGTCACGGCCTCACGCCACCCCTGGGCGACCCGTCGGTCTGGGGCCTGGCCGACGCGGTCGACAGTGTCATCCGGGAACTGGACCTGCGCGACATCGCGCTGGTGGGCAACGACACTGGCGGCGCCGTTGCGCAGGTAGTACTCACCCGCGACCCGTCGCGCTTCACGTCGTTCGCGCTGACGAACTGCGACACAGAGGGCAACTTCCCGCCCGCGGCTTTCCGCCCGGCAGTGTTCGGAGCGCGTCTCGGCTTGCTTCGGCTGGCCGGGTTCATGACGCGGATGCCGTGGCTCGCCCGCCAGATCTACCGGCTGGGCTACGAAAACCCGTCGTCGATCCCGGACGACGTGATCACCGGCTACCTGACCCCGGTGCTGGCGGCCCCGCGGTTCATGGAGCAACTACTGGCGTCCATGAACCCGACGTCGCTGCGCGAGATCCGGCCGCAACTGGCCTCGTGCACCGTGCCGACCGTGCTCGTGTGGGGGACCGGCGACATCTTCTTCCACCTCGACTGGGCGCACTGGCTGCGCCGCCTGATCCCCGGCGCGACCGAGGTCGTCGAGGTCCCGGGCGGCCGCCTGTTCTTCGTGGACGAACGCGCCCCAGAGCTGGTAGCGGCACTGGAGAAGCACTGGGGTCCGAGCGCAGAATAGGTACGTGCCGGTGCACAAGCTGGGCCGGACCGACGTGGCCGTGCCTCCGCTCGGAGTCGGCGTCATGGTGTGGGGCGACATGACGGCGGCGCCGCGGATGGACCCGGCCCGCAACGCCTACGGACCCACCAGCAGCCTGGACGACCAGGTCGAAGCACTGGCCGTCAGCCTCGCCGCGGGCGTGAACCTGTTCGACACCGCCGCCATGTACGGCAAGGGCGTCTCCGAGCGACGCCTAGGCGAGTTGACCGAGGGCAACCCTTCGGTCGTGATCGCGACCAAGTTCCCCGGCGCGTTCTTCTCCCGTGCCTCCAGCCTGCCCTCGACCCTGGCCGCGTCGCTCTCCCGGCTGCGCCGCCCTGTCATCGACCTGTACCAGGTGCACTTCCCGGTGCGCTGGATGTCGATCCCGCGCGTGATGGACCTGATGGCGGACGCCGTGTCGTCCGGCCTCGTCCGGGCTGTCGGTGTCAGCAACTATTCAGCCGCGCAGATGCGTGTGGCGCACGAGGCTTTGGGACGGCGGGGCATTCCGCTGGCGTCCAACCAGGTCCAGTACTCGCTGCTGCACCGCAACCCGGAGACCGACGGCGTACTCGACACGTGCCGCTCGCTCGGCGTCACGCTGATCGCCTACATGCCGCTCGCTTCCGGTGCGCTCACCGGGAAGTACTCCGCTTCGCATCGGCCCGCGGGGTGGCGGCGGTACCGGGCGCCCTTCCGCGGTGCTGCCGCGTTGGCTTCGCTTGAACGCGTCAACGCCGCGGTGGGCGCGCTGGCATCGAAGCACGGCAAGACTCGGTCGCAGATCGCCTTGCGGTGGCTGATTCAGCGGGACGTGCTGCCTATTCCGGGGGCGAAGAACGGGGCGCAGGCGGCGGAGAACGCGGGCGCGTTGACGTTCGAGCTGAGCGACGAGGACATGCGGTCGCTGACCTAGGCGTTCGGGTCGGGACCGGGGTCCCCGCCCAGAACCCGAACCCCGAGCCGGTCGAGGTACAGCTCCCACCCCTTGCGGTGCATGGTGATCTGCGTGTCGTCGGGCAGCCCGTGGTGCCGCAACACGACACGGGTGCCGCCGTTCTCCTCGTGCAGCGTCACGACCACGCGCGTCGAGCCGGGCGCGACGGCCTGGTCATGCGTCCAGCCCCACGTGAACACGACGCGGTGCGGCGGGGAGATCTCGACGAACTCGCCCGACGCCTCGACGCCGTCACGCATGCGGACCCGGTAGGCGCCGCCGGGCACGGGGTCGAGGATCGCCGCGTTGCCCATCCACTGCGAGTAGCGCGCGGGGTCGGTGAAGTACGGGAACACCGTCTCCGGAGAAGCCGCGATGTGCATGCTCACTTCGAGCACTCTTCCTCCTCGGCGAGGTGCTTGATGCGCAGGAGGCTGGTGCGCCAGTGGTCCTCGACGACCGCGCGCAACGGCCCGAGCGCCTCCTTGTCCGCGCGGTAGAAGCGGCTCGTGCCCTCGCGGCGCTCCACGAGGAAACCGGCCTTCTTCAGCACGGTCAGGTGCTGGCTCACCGCCGACCAGGACACGTCGAACTCGGCCGCGATGTCACCCGCCGCGAGCTCGCGGTCCCAGACCAGCTCGAGGATGCGCATCCGCCGCGGTGCGGCGATCACTTGCAACGGTTCCATTGACAGCTACTGTAGCGGCATCTTAATTTAGCTGCATCTAAAATAAGGAGGAGTGATGATCACCCTGTACAACGAGGTCGAGGCGGACGCCGGGAGAGTCTTCGAGATCCTGTCGACGACCGAGGGGCAGCGGGCGTTCTGGACCCAGGACTGCGACATCACCGAGGGACACGCCAGATTCGGCTTCCCACACGCCCCGGTCGACCTGCACGCCGACGTGACGACCGAGCCCGGCAAGCTCGTCCGCATGCACTGCACCGAGGGCTTCCCGTACTGGGGCGGCTCGACGTGGGAGTGGGAGCTCGACGGCTCGAAGATCCTGTTCCGCCACTACGGGTTCGGCGAGGGCTTCCCTGAGCCGGACCTCGGGCGCGTCACGCAGGGGTGGGCGATGATTCACGACAGGCTGGTGCGCTACGCCAACACCGGCCAGGCCCAGCCCTTCTTCGAGCAGCAGGAGGCGACCGATGGCAGTTGACGTCCGGCCCGAGGTGCTGGTGCACCGGCCCCGCGACGAGGTCGCGGCCTTCATGTTCGACCCCGCCAACGATCTCAAGTGGACGGGCGGCATCACCGACAGCAGGCCGGCCCAGCCCGGCCCGCTCGGCAAGGGCGCCACCGTTGAGCGGACGGCGAAGTTCCTCGGGCGCGAGTTCGTCTACGGCTACGAGGTCACCGACCACGAACCCGACCGGCTCGTCGAGATGAAGGTCGACCGGCCGTTCCCGATGACCGTTCGCTACGAGCTCGACGACGCGCCGGACGGCACGCTCGTCGCGATCCACGCCAGCGGGTCGCCCGGCGGGTTCTTCGGCTGGGCGACCCCGTTGATGAAACGTCAGGTGCGCAAGAGCATCACCGCGGACCTGGAGCGGCTGCGGAACTGCCTCGAGTCCTAACGGTCCACGACCACCACCTCGTACTGCGACGCCGTGGGCGGCAGGCCCGTGTCGAACTTCCCGTTCACCAGCGCGAGGCTGCCACCGACCCGCGCGACCGTGGTCGGCACCTGGAACAACGGGCTGGTGATGACACCGGTGACCGATCCGCTCGACAGATCCTGCGCCAACCGGACCGACGACACCTGGTTCATGAAGTTCTGCACGGCCCACAGCCGGCCGGACTCCAGCAGGATGCCGTCGACGAACGGCACGCTCACGCCGGCGATGGTGGAACTGGCGCCGGTGGCGGGGTCGACGACGTTCAGCGCGCCCTGACCCGAGTGCGCGACGATCAGCCGGGTGCCATCAGTAGTGGCTTGGATCCCGTTGTTGTTGAACTGACTGCTCGTATCCGCGGCCGGGCCACTCAGTGCGAGTGTCCGATGTG
This sequence comes from Lentzea sp. NBRC 105346, assembly GCF_030269605.1. Taxonomy (GTDB): domain Bacteria; phylum Actinomycetota; class Actinomycetes; order Mycobacteriales; family Pseudonocardiaceae; genus Lentzea. Next base: position 867,822 of record NZ_BSTQ01000001.1, on the reverse strand, counting down.
GACCGAGCGAGAACGGGACGAAGTAGAGCTGACCCACGTTCGAGTCGGTGAACCACGCGCCGGCGTCGGTCAACGCGACGTCGTTGACGAACCCGCCGCCGAACGCGTAGGTGGCCAGCGTGGCACCGGTGTCGAGGTCGTAGACGTATCCGAACGACGGTCCACCCGCGACGAACAACCAGTGGCGCGTGAGGTCCACGGCCATGCCGACGGCCATGCGTGAGCCGTCCGGGACGTCGATGAACTTCGACGCGGTGCCGGCGCGGACGTCGCCGCGGAAGATATCACCACGGAACAGGTCGCCCGCGTAGAAAGTGGACCCGCGCCCCGAAGCGATGCCTTCGGCGGAACTGGCCCCCGGCAGGACGATCGCGCGGTCCGGCTGGGCGGCGTGGGCTGGAACTGCGGTGGCCGCGGCCAGTGCGACCGCGGCGAGCAGCAGGCTGCGTTTGGTCATCCGGCGAGTATGCGCCGCCGGGCGGACGAGTCCACAGAGGCCGGAAGGCCTTGACCTGGAGCGCGCTCCAGCACTTACGGTTGGCGCTCATGACCATGCGTTACCGCACGCTCGGCGGCACCGGCATCGAAGTCAGCAACCACTGCCTCGGCACGATGATGTTCGGCGCCATCGGCAACCCCGACCACGACGACTGCGTGCGGATCGTCCACCGCGCGCTGGACGCGGGCATCAACTTCGTCGACACCGCCGACATGTACTCGGGTGGCGAGTCGGAGGAGATCGTCGGCAAGGCACTCAAAGGCCGGCGCGACGACGTCGTGCTCGCGACGAAGGTCCATTTCCCGATGGGGGAGGGCCACAACCGCGGCGGCAACTCGCGGCGCTGGATCATTCGCGAGGTCGAGGAGAGCCTGCGGCGGCTGGACACCGACTGGATCGACCTCTACCAGATCCACCGGCCCGACCACACGACCGACATCGAGGAGACGCTCGGCGTGCTGAGCGACCTCGTCACCCAGGGCAAGATCCGCGCGTTCGGCTGCTCGACGTTCCCGGCGGAGGAGATCGTCGAGGCCTACCACGTCGCACGTGACCGGCACCTGCAGCGGTTCCGTACCGAGCAGCCGCCGTACTCGTTGCTGGCACGGGGGATCGAGGCGAACGTGCTGCCCACGTGCGAACGCCTCGGTATGGGCGTGCTGGTGTGGAGCCCGCTCGCGTTCGGCTTCCTCACCGGCCGGTACCGCAGGGGCGACGTCGACCTGACGAGCGGCCGGGCGAAGCTGCGGCCCGAGCGGTTCGACCCGGCCCGGCCGGAGAACGCCGCGAAGCTCGACGCCGTGGAGCGGTTCGTCGAGGTGGCCGAGGAGATCGGCTGCACGCTGCCCGAGCTCGCGATCGCTTTCACCACAGCGCATCCCGCCGTCACGTCGGTGATCATCGGGCCGCGCACGATGGAGCAGCTGGAGGCGACGCTCAAGGGCATCCGCGCGCTCGACGACACGACGCTCGACCGGATCGACGAGATCGTGCCGCCGGGCACCAACGTCTACCACCCGGACGGCGTCTGGCGCCCACAGGCGCTGGTCGACGTGCGACGCAGGCGCCGGCCGGCCGAGGACCGCTAGAACCGGTAGCGCGCGATGTGGCCCATCTTCCGCAACGCCGGGATCATCCGGGCGATGCGGATCTGCAGCCGGGTTCCGGCGGACACGCGATGCATGTCGGAATCCGGATATGCGGTGGCCACATCGAGCGCCCGGACCAGCGTCAGCCCGAGCGCCTCCAGCTCACATGGATCGTCGACACCCCAGTGCAGGGTGGCGCCGGCCTTGCGCACGATGGGGTTGAGCTTCTGCAGCCTGACCCCCAACCGGCTGTACAGGTCGAGGATCATCTCGCCGGACGGGAACCGGTCGACGAGCCTGCGGACCAGCTCGTGGCCGCCCTCCTCGGTCAGGTACATCGTCAGCCCTTCGGCGACCACCAGCGTCGGCCGGTCCGCAGGAACCTCGTCCAGCCAGCCGAAGTCGGTGACGTTCGAGCCGATCTGGTGGTAGCCCTCCCGAACCGGGTAGATCTTCTGGCGCAACGCGATGACCTCGGGGTAGTCGACGTCGAACCACGTCACGGTGGGCGGCGGGTCGAGCCGGAACACGCGGCTGTCCATGCCGCACCCGAGGTGCACGACGACGGCGTCCGGGTGCGCGTGCAGGAACTCGGCCGCCCACGCGTCCATCGGCTTGGCCCGCAGCACGACGGCCATCGCCAGGTCGGGGCTCATCCCCAGCTTGCCGAAGTCGTAGTCGATCCGCGCCACGGCGTCGTCCGCGGCCTGGTCGCCCAGCACCGGATCGGTGGTCCGGTTGTCCAGCGCGCGCCCGTAGAGCGTGGCCAGCATGGTGGCCTTCTCCTCGGTGAAGTGAACCTTCTCCACAGTGCTTCCCCCTCGTTCAGAAGTTTCACAATCCTCTGAACGCACTGTAGCGCGGTCACCGCGACGAGATGGCCCCGGCTGTCACTGTTGGGCGTCCATCTTCTGCCGGAGGCTCTCCGGGCGCATGTCGGTCCAGTTGGTCTCGACGTACTGCAGACAGGCCGCTCTGGTGTCCTCGCCGAACACGGTCGTCCAGCCTTCGGGGACGGCGGCGAACGAAGGCCACAGCGAGTACTGCTTCTCGTCGTTGATGAGCACGAGAAAGCGGCCGTCCTCGTCGTCGAACGGATTCGTCATGGTGTGCTTCCCTTCGGTATTCCGGCGGTTCCAGATCCTCGGTAATCCCCTTTCTCGCCCATACCGCCGTCCAGGCGTAAAACCTATCGAGACCAGGGCCTACTGAGATCGCTGGCATAGTTGGCGGACATGAGGTTCGGCATCGTGGGCACCGGCTGGCGCGCCCGGTTCTACCTGGAATTGGCCCGAGTGCTGCCGTCCCGTTTTACGGTCACCGGCATAGTGACCCGTTCGCCAGACCGCGTCGCGAACTGGGATGTGCCCGCATTCGAGTCGGTGTCGCAGCTGCGCGACTCCGCGTTCGTGGTCACGTCCGTGCCGCGCGACGTCAACCCGCAGATCGTGTCGTCGCTGGTGGCAATGGACATGCCGGTGCTGTCCGAAACCCCGGCGCTGACGTCGATGCGTCCGTTGTGCGCCGGGGGTCTGGTGCAGGTCGCCGAGCAGTATCCGTTGCAGCCACTGCATTTCGTGCGCGCGGAGCTGGTTCGTGCCGGCGTGATCGGCACGCCCGTGAACGCGTCCGTGTCGTCCACTCACGACTACCACGCCGTCGCGCTGCTGCGGGACCTGCTCGGTGTGGGTCTCGCCCCGGTGCGGGTCACCGCGCACCGCCACACCGAACAGGTACTGCGCGGCCCCGACCGCGCGGGCTGGCCCGAGTCCGCCGAGCTGGCCGAGGCCGACCGCACGTTCGCGTTCCTCGACTGGGACGGCCGGACCGGCACCTACGACTTCACCGACGGCCAGTGGTGGCACCCGCTGCGCACCCACCGGCACGCGGTCCGCGGCACGCACGGCGAGATCGTCGACGAGGAGATCACGAGAATGGCCGACCACCGCACACCGGTGCGGAGCCTGATCACCCGCCGGCAGACCGGGCTCGGCGGCAACCTGGAGGGTTTCGCGCTGGACACGTTGTCGGTCGACGGCGAGGTCCGGTGGCGCAACCCGTACTTCCCGGCGCGGCTGTCCGACGAGGAGATCGCGATCGCGACGCTGCTCGACCGGATGGGCGCGTGGGTCGCGGGGGAGGGCCCGCCGCCGTACCCGCTGGCGCAGGCGTGCCATGACCAGGCGATCTCCGAGGCGATCGCCGAGTCGTGGCGGACCGGGCGGCCGGTCAGCGTGGAAAGTGGTGATCTATGAACGCGTTGCGGAACTTGCCGTCCGGGTCGTGCTCGCGCAGCAACGCGGTGAAGTCCGCCCAACGGTCGTAGCGCGTCGCGAGATCGTTCAACGTGAACAGCTTGCCCCAGTGCGGACGCGGGTCGAGCGCCTCCTCGACGCGGGGGAGCAGGGCCCGCACCGCGGGTTCGTCCGGCCGCCACGTGAAATGCACCGCGAGACTGGGCGTCGCGTGGGCGGGACTCAGCCACGCCTCGTCGGCGGCCACGGTCCGCAGCTCGCACGCGAGCAGCAGGGGCATGATCTCCTCGCCCAGCGCGCTCAGGGCCCGGAGGGCGGCCACCGCACGGGTGCGCGGCACGAAGTACTCGGACTGCAGCTCGTCGCCCACGCTCGGCGTGAAGTCGGCCCGGAAGTGCGGCAGGCGTTCGTGCCACGGCCCCGGCACACCAAGTTGTTGGGTGCAGCTGTCCGCGGGCTGGCCGGGAACCGGGTGGCGGGGCGACGTGGCCCGCACCGCACCGGTCCAGCCGAGCTCCGCGGGCGGGTCCGACACGCGGCGCTTCACCCACAGGCGGGCGCCCGCGGGCCACGACACGAACGCGCTGACGCTGTACGCGCTGGCGAAGATCTCGTCCAGGTGGCCGAGCAACACCTCCCACGGCACGGTCTCCCACACGTGCTGCTCGACCTCGAACGCGGGAACGGCCTCGAGTTCGACCGAGGTGACCACCCCCAGCGCGCCCAGCGACACGACCGCGCCCGGCTCCGCGATCCGGCCGGACAACAGGGTGAAAGACCGCACGGACGACGCCAGGGATCCATGTGCGTCGCCCGAACCGTGCGTGGCCGTGGCGACGGCGCCGGCGACCGTGATGTGCGGCAGCGACGGCATGGTCGGCAGGGCCAGGCCCGCGGCGTGCAGCCGGGTGGCGAGCTCGGCCAGGCGCATGCCCGCGGACACGTGGACCGTGTCGCCCACCCTGAACTCGCGCGGCATGGCCTCCAGGGAGGCGAGCGTGCCCGGCGTGTCCGCGACGCGGCTGAACGAGTGGCCCGCGCCGACGACGTGCACCTGTGCGGACTCGTTGACGACAGCGTGGAGTTCTGACAGCGATGTGGGTGACGCGAACCGCGTCGCGGAGTACGCGACGTTGCCCGCCCAGTTGGTCTTCACGTGCCCAGATCCTCAGGTATTCAGCATCGCCCGGCGGACCCGCTGCGCAACGGGATCCGCGATCGGTGCCGCCGCGATCAGGCGGCGCGTGTAGGGCTCGGCGGGAGCGGAGAACACCTCGGTGCCTTGTTCGACCACACGGCCGTCGTACAGCACCGCGACCCGATCCGCCAGCTGTTCGACCACCGCCAGGTCGTGGCTGATGAACAGGCACGCGAACCGCAGCGACCGCTGCAGCTCCCGGAACAGGTCCAGGATCTTGGCCTGCACGGACACGTCGAGCGCCGACGTCGGCTCGTCGGCGATCAGCAGGTCCGGGTCGAGCGCGATGGCCCGTGCGATGCCGGCGCGCTGCCGCTGGCCACCGGACAGTTCGTGTGGGTAGCGCTCCGCCAACGCGGGGTCGAGGTGCACCCGTTCCAGCAGTTCCGCGACGCGCGAGGACAACGCCGTACCGCGCAACGAGGTGTGCAGCAAGAGCGGCTGGGCGATCGACCGCGCGATGGTGGCCCGCGGGTTCAACGACGACAGCGGGTCCTGGAACACCAGCCCGATCCGGCCGCGCAGTTCCTTCAACGCCCGGCCGCGCAACCGGGAGATGTCCTCGCCGGAGAGGGTGATCGAGCCGGTGAACGACGGCACCAGCCCGGTGATCGCACCGGCGATCGAGCTCTTGCCCGACCCCGACTCGCCGACCAGCCCGAGCACCTCGCCCCGGCCGATCTCCAGCGACACCGACGACACGGCGTGAATCTTCTTGTACCGCACCGAAACGTCGGACAACCGCAGCACGGGTTCCGACGAGACAGCGGCGCGAGCGGGGGCGGAACCGACCGACAGCACGGATCCCAGCAGCTGCCGCGTGTACTCCGCCTGGGGTGCGGCGAAGAGCGGCTCGACGTCACCGGTCTCGACGACCACGCCGTCGCGCATGACGACGACCCGGTCCGCGAGGTCCGCGACGACGCCCATGTCGTGCGTGATCAGCAGGATCGCCGCGTCCAGCCGCCCGCGCAGGTCCCGCAGCAGGTCCAGGATCTCGGCCTGCACGGTGACGTCCAGCGCGGTCGTTGGTTCGTCGGCGATGAGCAGCGACGGCTCGTTCGCGACGGCCATCGCGATCACCACGCGCTGCAGCTGCCCGCCGGACATCTCGTGCGGGTATGCCTTGAAACGTTCGACCGGCAGACCGACCAGCCGCAACAGCTCCAACGCGCGCGAACGAGCCTGTGCGCGCGTACAGGACCGGTGGGCGCGCACCGCCTCGACGATCTGCGCCCCGATGGTGAACACCGGGTTGAGCGCGCTCATCGGCTCCTGGAAGACCAGGCCGACCTCGTTGCCGCGTACCGAACGCAGCACTTGCGGTGACAACGAGAAGAGGTCGCGCCCGTTCAGCAACGCGCGGCCGCGCACGGACGCCGTGCGCGGCAGCAACCCCAGCAGCGACATCGCCGTCACGGTCTTGCCCGAGCCCGATTCCCCGACGACGGCGAGGACCTCCCCGGCGGCCAGGGCGAACGAGACGTCCCTGACCGCCGGGGTGCCGCCGAAGTCCACCGAGACGGACTCGACCGACAAGAGGCTCACTTGGTGATACCCACCTGCAGGTAGTTGGGGTAGGCGGGGAAGTCGGCGATGAAGAAGTCGCCGACCTTCGAACCGTGCAGGAACGAGTTCCGCGTGTAGATCAACGGCACCACGGGGGAGTCCTCGAGGATCTTCCGGTCGATCGCAGCCCACTTCTTGCCCGCCTCGGCGGGGTCGATGGTGGCCTGTGCCTCCTCGATCAGCTTGTCCACCGCGGGATTGTTGTACCGCGAGATGTTGTAACCGCCGCCACCGATCTCGGACGACTGGAACAGCGGCTGGATGTTGGCGTTGGCGCTGGGGAAGTCGGGCTGCCAGGACGCGAGCGTCAGGTCGTACTTCGCGTCCTTGGCGAGGCTCGTCTCGGCCTCGTACGCGTCGGACTCGAGCGGCCGGAGGTTGACCTTGATGCCCGCCTTGAGCAGCGCGGCCTGCACGGCCTGCGCCTTCTCCGTGTAGTTGTTGTCCTTGTTGAACACGAAGTCGAGGTTCTCCAGGCCGTTCGGGAACCCGGCCTCGGCGAGCAGCTTCTTCGCCTTCTCCTGGTCGCCGTTCGGCGGCGCGGAGTACAGGTCGAACTGCTCGCGGCCCGCGATGCCCTGCGTGATCAACGTCGTCGCGGCCTCACCGGCCAGCGCGGCGTTGCCCGCCGACGCGATCTGGTAGGACGACTTGTCGACCGCGTACTGGAAGGCCTGCCGCACCTTGGGGTTGGCCAGCGGGCCCTTCTGGGTGTTCAGCGCGAGGTAGGCGAGCGCGCCGGTCTTCGACGTGACCAGCCGCTGCTTGGCCGAGGCGTTGGTCTGGATCTGCGAGAGCTGCGCGGGCGAGGCGAACGACGAGCCGAACGCGAACTGGTCGTCGCCGGAGTCCGCCACGAGCCGCTGCGAGACGACGGAGGCGTCGAGGCCGAGCTTGATCAGGATCTGGTCCGGCAGGCCGCCGCGGATCTCATCGGTCGCCTTGTCCCAGCTGGGGTTGCGGGTCAGCTTGACCTCGACGCCCTTCTTGTACTCGGCCACCTGGTAGGGGCCGGAGGCGAAGGGGTGCTCGCTGTAGTCGGGCTCGGCGCCCTTGCCCTTCGGCACCGGTGCGAACGCGGGCATCGACGCGATCCACGGCCAGTCGCCGTACGGCCGGGTGAGGTGGAAGACGATCGTCTTCGCGTCCGGTGTCTCGATCGAGTCGAGCTCCTTGCCCTCGAACGGGCCCCGGTAGTCGGCACCGCCGACGAGCAGCTGCTTGTGGTAGCCGAGGCCGCCGGAGAACGCGGGCGCGAACGACCGCTCGACGCCCCACTTCACGTCGGCGGACGTGATCGGCGTGCCGTCGTGGAACTTCTGGCCCTCCTTGAGGGCGAACGTCCACGTCTTGCCGTCGTCGGAGGCCTTGCCGGTGTCGGCGAGGTCGGGGATGACCTTCGCCTCCTTGCCTTCGGCGTTGAGCCACCCGGTGAGCCTGCGGTGCACGAGGCCGAGCGAGGTGATCGCGAGGCTCGAGCTTTTCGCGGGGTCGTAGTTCTGGGTCTTGCCCTCGCTGAGGATGAAGAGCGTGCCGCCCTTCTCGGCCTTGGCGGCCTGCCCACCCGCGGGTTTCTGGTCGTTCGCGCCACACGCGGCGACCGCGAGCACGGTCAGCGCAGCGGCGAGAATCTTCTTTCGGTACACCGGGTTTCTCCCCTCAGGTGAGCCGTGCTCGGGGATCGAGCACGCCGTAGCAGAGGTCGACGAGCGTGTTCGCCACGACGACCAGGAAGCCCGCGAACAAGGTGCAGCCGAGCACGAGCGGCAGGTCGCGCTGGTGCACCGCGTCGATCAGCAGTCCGCCGAGCCCCGGCAGGCTGAACACGCTCTCGGTGATCACGGCGCCGCCGAGCAGCCCGCCGAGGTCGATGCCGACGAGCGTGACGACGGGCAGCAACACGTTGCGCAGCGCGTGCTTACCGACCACAGTGGACTCCCGCACGCCCTTCGCCCGCGCGGTGCGGATGAAGTCCTCGTTGAGCGTCTCCAGCATCGACGACCGGACCAGCCGCACGTAGAACGCCGCGTGCGCGAACGCCAGCACGCACCACGGCAGGATCAGCCGCCACGCCCAGTCGAGCGGGCTCTCGGCGAACGCCACGTACCCGCCGACCGGCACGACGTCGAGGGTGAAGCCGAAGAGCAGAATCCCCAGCAGCCCCACCAGGTACACCGGCGCCGACACCCCGGCGACGGAGCCGGCCAGCGTGATCCGGTCGATCGGCGTGTCCTTGCGCAACGCCGCCAGCACGCCGAGTCCGACACCGAACACCAGCCAGATCGCCGCGGCGCCGAACGCGAGCGAGAACGTGACCGGCACGCGGTCGGCGATCAGCGTGACCACGTCGGTGTTCTGCTGGAACGAGTAGCCGAAGCACGGTGCCGCGCAGTGGATCGCGGTCGCTCCGGTGCCGAACGTGCGGCCCGCGAAGATGCCGGTGAGGAAGTCCAGGAACTGCTGCCACCACGACTCGTCCAGGCCCATGAACTCCCGCGCCAGCGCGAGGTTCTGCTCGGTGCACGGCCGGCCGCACGCGAGCTGCGCGGGGTCCGACGGCACCAGGTAGAACACGACGAAGGTGCAGAACGCCACGGTGAGCAGCACCAGCAGCATCCCGGCGAGCCTGGTCGCCACGAGCTTGGTCATCGGACGCCGCCCTTGGGGTCGATCGCGTCGCGCAGCCCGTCGCCGAAGACGTTGAACGCCCACGTGGTCAGGAACAGCGCGGCACCGGGGAAGATCAGGTACATCGGGTCGGTGGCGACCCACTGGATCGCGCTGAAGATCGACCGCCCCCAGCTCGGCGTCGGCGGCGGCACGCCGACGTTGAGGAACGACAGCGCGGCCTCCAGGCCGATCTTGCCGGGTACCGACAACGTTGCCACGACGATGATCGGCGCCCACAGGTTCGGCAGCAGGTCGGTGCGGAACACCTGCCAGGGGCTCGCGCCGAGCACGCGCGCCGCCGCGACGAAGCTCCGCTTCTTCAGCGTGAGCGTCTGAGCCCGCACGATCCGTGCCACCGACGGCCAGCCGAAGAACCCGATCACCACGATCAGCAGCACCTGCTTTGGAATACTCGGCGGCGCCACGAGGCCGATCGCGATCATGAACACCAGGTACGGGAACCCGAGGAAGACGTCCGCGACCCACGTGATGATCCGGTCCGTCCACCCGCCCAGGTACCCGGCGGCCGCACCGATCAGCACCCCCAGCACGACCGACAGCGCCGTGGCGGCCAACCCGATGAGGAACGACGTGCGCGTGCCGTGCACGACGATCGCGAACAGGTCCCGCCCGGTGAGCGGCTCGACGCCGAACCAGTGCGTGCCGCTGATCCCGCCGAGCAGGCCCGCGGGCCCGCCGGTCTGTGGATCGAGCGCCTCGGGGTGGTAGGTGTACGGGTCCTGCCCGGCCAGAGCCGTCAGCGCGGTGCCGCCGAGCGCGACGAGTCCGATGAGGACGATCGTCACCGCGCCGGCGAACGCCCAGCGGTCGCGGCGCAGCATCGTCACGACCGAGCGCGCTAGTGGAGCTGACAACGATTACCTGCCTAGGGGGAGCGGGAGGGCGCGCTCACCCTAAGCATCAGCGGGACAGGCCCAGACCAGCTCTCACGATCTGGGAACCCGTCTGGCCCGGAGCCAAATCGCCGTTCCCGCGACGACGAGCACGGCGAGCGTGATCTCGCTGGCCAGGCCCAGGCGTTGCTCGGCGAGCTTCAGGCTGGCGCCCGCCGCGTAGCCGATCAACGTCACACCCGTGGCCCACACCACACCGCCCGCGGCGTTGTACGGCAGGAACCTGGCCGGTGTCATGCCGCTGATGCCGGCCACGCCGGGGACGAGTGCCCTGAGCAGCGCGGTGAAGCGGCCCAGGAAGACGGCCGGGCCACCGCGTTCCCGGATGAACTCGGCCGCCTTGTCGATCTTCTGCGGACTGATCTTCCTGGGGATGAGGCGGCGGCCGTACCTGCGGCCGACGAGGTATCCGGTCAGATCGCCCAGGATCGCGCCGGCGACTCCCGCCGTGATCACGCTCCACAGTGGAACCCCGCCCGCGTGGGCGACCGCGCCCCCGACGAGGATGGTCACCTCGCCGGGGAAGATCACGCCCAGCATGGTCGACGCCTCCAGCGCCGGGATCAGGAAGACCAGCGTGAGGACCAGGCCGGGCGGCAGGTTCCGGAGGAAGTCGAGCACGGCGGTCAGCTCGCGAACACCTGTGAGTCGTCGGCGAACGCCTTGAACTCCAGGGCGTTGCCCGCCGGGTCGAGCAGGAACATCGTCCACTGCTCACCGGTCTGCCCTTCGAACCGCACGTACGGCTCGATCACGAACTCGGTGCCGGCGGCGCGCAGCCGGTCGGCGAGCTCGTGGAACTTGGGGACGGTGAGGATCAGGCCGAAGTGGGGGACCGGTACGTCGTGGCCGTCGACCGGGTTGTGGATCCGCTGCGCCCGTTCCGGCGCGAGGTGGGTGACGAACTGGTGGCCGTCGAGGTTCCAGTCGACCCAGGTGTCGGAGCTGCGGCCCTGGGCGAGGCCGAGGACCTCGCCGTAGAAGTGGCGCGCGGCGGCGAGGTCGTCGACGGGAACGGCCAGGTGGAAGCGTGGGATATCGGGCATACCCGCATGTTAGGAACTCAGGGCTCCCAGCCGCCTGCGGAGCAGGTCGCGTTCGGCGTCCTGCGAGGTCAACGCGATCGCGCGCTCGTACGCCTCGGCCGCGTCCGCCGCCCGGCCGAGGCGGCGCAGCAGGTCGGCGCGCACGGCGTGGAACAGGTGGTAGCGCGGCAGGTCGAGCTCGTCGACGAGGGCGAGCGCGGTCTCAGGGCCCTCGATCTCCGCGACCGCCACGGCCCGGTTGAGTGCCACGACAGGCGTCGGGGTGAACGTCAAGAGCTGGTCGTAGAGCGCGACGACCTGCGTCCAGTCGGTGGCCGGCCCGTCGCTGTGCACGGCGTTGATCGCGGCCTGGATCTGGTACGGGCCGGGCTGGTCGCGGCGCAGGCAGCGGCGCACGATCCGCTGCCCCTCGGCGATCAGGTCGCGGTCCCACAATGACCGGTCCTGGTCGGCGAGCAGCACCAGGCCGCCCGCGGCGTCGAAGCGGGCCGCGCGCCGGGACTGCGTGAGCAGCATCAACGCGAGCAGGCCCTGGACCTCGGGCTCGTCGGGCATCAGGTCGCCGAGCTGCCGGGCCAGCCGGATCGCCTCGGCGCACAGGTCGTCGCGGGTGGAGCTGTAGCCCTCGTTGAAGATCAGGTACAGCACGGCGAGAACGGCCCGCAGGCGGTCGGGCAAGTCCGCGTCCTCCGGTACCCGGTAGGGGATGTGCGCGTCGCGGATCTTGTGCTTCGCGCGCACGATCCGTTGCGCCATCGTGGTTTCCGGCACGAGGAACGCCTGCGCGATCTCCGCGGTGGTGAGGCCGCCGAGCAGCCGCAACGTCAGCGCGACGCGGGCGGCCGGGCCGAGCGCGGGGTGACAGCAGGTGAAGATGAGCCGCAGGCGTTCGTCGCGCACGGGACCCACCTCCATCGGTTCTTCCTGCGCGTGAACGAGCATCGCCTGCCGGTGGCGATCGTCCCTTGTGGACTCGCGGCGCAGGCGGTCGATGCCCTTGTTGCGGGCGGTCGTGATGATCCAGCCCGCGGGTGAGGGCGGCGGCCCGTCGGTGGGCCACCGCTTCACGGCCTCGGCGAAGGCGTCCTGGACCGCCTCCTCGGCGACGTCGATGTCGCCGAAGACGCGGACCAGCACGGACACCGCGCGGCCGTACTCCTCGCGGAAGACTTTTCCGATGGTCAATGCACGCCCTGGGTGGGACGCACCTCGATCGGCAGGCCGATCAGCTCGGCGGACCTGCGGGCCCAGCGCAGCGCCTCGTCGAGGTCGCCGGCCTCGATGAGGGTGAACCCGCCGATGTGCTCCTTGCCCTCGGCGAACGGCCCGTCGGTCAGCAGCACCTCGCCGTCGTTCACGCGCACGACGGTCGAGGTCGCGGGGTGCGCGAGCGAGCTGGAGAAGACCCACACGCCGGCGTCCTTCATCTCCCGCTCGAGCAGCTGGACGTTCTTCATGATCGGTTCGAGTACCTCGGGCGGCGGGATGTCGCCGGGTTCGTGGGCGGGTTCGATCACGTTGAGCACGTACTGCATGGTCGCCTCCTTGTCCTCACCCTCCACACGAACGGCGTCGCGCTGGATCGACACCATCACGCCGAGAATTTCTCCATTGCCCGGCGCATCGTGTCGCGGCGCTCGTCGGTGGCCTGGTGACCGGTGTTCGGCAACGCGACGAGTTCGGCGTCCGGCCAGGCCTTCGCCAGCTCCCACGCGGTGTTGAACGGGCAGCTGAGGTCGAGCAGGCCGTGCACCAGGACGCCGGGGATGCCCGCGAGCCGGTCGGCGTTCCCGATCAGCTGTCCTTCCTCCAGCCAGGCGCCGTGGGCGCAGTACCACGAGGTGATCCGGGCGAACGCGATCAGCGCGTCCTCGTCCTTGTCGCTGTACATGTTCGGCCTGGCGCCCGGCTCGCGCGAGACGACGACGTCCTCCCAGCGTGACCACTCCGCCGCGGCGCCGGCCCTCGTCTCGGGGTGTTCCATGAGGCGTGAGTACTCCGAGATGACGTCGTCCGACGATACGAGCGAGCGGAACCGTGCCCACTCCTCGGGGAAGAACCGCGCCGCGCCGCGGTAGAGCCAGTCGCTCTCGGCGCGCCGGCCGCTGGTGATCGAGGCCATGACGATCTCCGACACGCGGTGCGGGTACTTCTGCGCGTACGCCAGGATCAGCGTGCAGCCCCACGACCCGCCATAGAGCAGCCACTTCTCGACACCGAGGTGTTCGCGCAGCTTCTCCATGTCCTCGACGAGGTGCCACGTCGTGTTGACGCTCATGTCCACGTCCGGGCCCGCGGCGTGCGGGATGCTGCGGCCGCAGCCGCGCTGGTCGAACAGGATGCCGCGGAACCCGTGCGGGATGAACACGTTGCGCGACCTGGGCGAACAGCCTGAGCCCGGTCCGCCGTGCACGAAGAGCGCGGGCTTGCCGTCCGGGGCGCCGCACGTCTCCCAATAGACGTGGTTGCCGTCGCCGACGTCGAGCAGCCCGTGATCGTCGATCATCTATTTCCCCCACTATTGCTTCAGTGTTGACTGAAAGTCAGTATCGGCACCAGCTGCTCGGCTGACGAGAACGAGCCGTGATGCCCGACGAACCGGCTCACCCGGCGTTCGGCGACGCTGCGGACGATGCCGTGGGTGCCGCGCATGGCCACGACGATGTCGCCGATGCGGTGCCGGACGTGGTCGGCGACGACCGGTCCGAACCAGCCCAGGGCGATCGCCTCGTCCCGCGACGCGAGGTCGGCCTTGTCCCCGAGGACGCCGCGCCACGTGGCGAGCACGTCGTCCGGGACGTCGGTGTACACGTGCCGGTAGCGCGCTTCGCCGCCGAGTAGTCGAACGCCGTTCTGCAATGTCGAATGGGCGTCGAAGTCGATGCGGTCGTCGACGGTCACCATTCCGTGGTCGGCGGTCACGACGAGCAGCGCGTCGGGCGGCATGCGTTCGGCGATCGTGCGGGCGAGCCGGTCGACGAAGCCGAGCTGCATTCGCCACGGTTCGGAGCCCGGCCCGTACAGGTGGCCGAGCTTGTCGAGGTCGGCGTGGTAGGCGTAGCAGAAGGAGCGGTCCTCGCCGAGTGCGTCCAGCGTTCGGTGGGCGAGGTCGCCGAGTGCGAAGACACCGTCGAACCGGCCGCCGCGCAGTGCGGCGCGGGTAAGGCCGCTGCCGGCGAACTCGTGTCCGGTGACGACGTGCACGGCGACGCCCGCCTGTTCGGCAATCTCGAACGCCGTTCGACGCGGCTGCAGCTCCTCGGGGACGAACAGGCCGCGCAGGTCGAGGTCGGTGCCGTGGTGGTTCCAGCGCAGGGCGTCGAGCAGCACGTCGTCGGAGACCGCGAAGGTGTAGCCGACGAGGCCGTGTTCGCCGGACGGGACGCCGGTGCCGATCGTGCCGAGGCTCGCCGCGGTGGTGGCGGGGAAGCCCGCGGTGACCGGTCCGCCTTCGAGTGAGCTGAGGAAGGGCGCATCGTCGGCGTGGGTGCGCAGCAGTTCCCAGCCCAGGCCGTCGACCAGCAGCAGGCACGCTCGGCGGGCGGCGGGGAGGTTCAGGTGGTTGGTCGTGCCGGGGACGTCGAGGCCGGCGAGCAGCGACGGGACCACGTCGGCGAGGGTGGGCATCAGCGGACCATAGCGGTCCGGACCATGGAAAACCGGTTGGGGCGGGATCTACCGTGGGGTCATGGGGACTCTTCTCTCGGTGAACGCAGGGGGCCTTCGTCCGCGGGCGGCGACGACGATGGGCGTGTCCGGTATCGACAAGCGGCCGGTCGAGGGGCCGGTGGCGGTCGGGGTGCCGGAGCGGGGGCGGTCCGGGGTCGGTGGTGACGAGATCGCCGACGCGTCTGTCCACGGTGGACCGGACAAGGCGGTGTACGCGTATGCGCGGGAGGATCTGGACTTCTGGGATCCGGCGTTCACCAACGGGATGTTCGGGGAGAACCTGACCGTGTCCGGCGTGGACGTGAGCGGCGCTGAGATCGGTGAGCGGTGGCGGGTCGGTTCGGCGGTGCTGGAGGTGTCGCAGCCGCGGATCCCGTGCCGGACGTTCGCGGCGTGGCTGGGGCGGGAGAAGTGGGTGAAGACGTTCGTCGAGGCCTGTCGCCCCGGCGCCTACTTCAGGGTGATCACGCCGGGCACGGTGTGCGCGGGCGACGACGTCGAGGTGCTGTCGCGGCCGGGGCACGGCATGTCGGTGGCGGCGGTGTTCCGGGCGATCACGGGTGAGGCGGAGCTGTTGCCGCGGCTGCTGGATCTGCCGGCGCTGGCGGCGGATCTACGAGGTCACGTAGCTGGGCGCGTCCGGTGACGCCGAGCTTGGGGTAGCTGCGGTAGAGGTGCGAGGCGACGGTCTTCGGTGAGAGGAACATGCGTTCGCCGATCTCGCGGTTGCTCAGTCCCCGCGCGGCGAGCCGCACGATCTGTTGCTGTTGCGGGGAAAGCGTGTTGAGGGCGTGCGGCGTGACGGGTTCCGGTTCGGCGCCCGCCGCGCGGAGCTCGGCCTGGGCGCGGTGTGTCCAGGGTTCGGCGCCGAGGGCGCGGAACAGGTTCTTGGCTTCGGTGAGCAGCGGCCGGGCTTCGACGATGCGGCGTTCGCGGCGCAGCCATTCGCCGAAGTCGAGCAGCGCCTGCGCGCGTTCGAAGGGCCATTGCTCGGTGCCGTCGACGGCGTGGTGGAAGTGACTCTCCTCGGTGGACAGCAGCGCCTTCGCGCGGTGGATCAACGCGTGCAGACGCGGTGATTCCACCTGTTTCTGGGCCCGTTGGACGATTTCCCGTGCTTCCTGGTGTTTGCCGACGCGTGCGGCGGCCGCGCCGAGCTCGCCGAGGGCGTGGTAGGACCAGAAGTAGTGCACGGGTTCGCCGTCGGCGGTGAACTGCAGGCGGAACTGTTCCCAGGCCGACTCGTGGTCGCCCTTGGCGACCGCGGCCATGCCGAGAACCCAGCGGGCGCGCACGCCGATCGCGCGGCTGCGCCACGGGTCGATCTCGGTGAGTGCCCTGGCGATCTGGTCGCGGGCTTTGCCGATGTTGCCGGTGAGGGCGTCGACGCCGGCGTCGAGCACCTTCGCGGCCGCACCGAGGTGGTCGAGGCCGGCCTCGGCGGCGAACTGTTTCGCGCCTTCGGCGGCGAGCCGGGCCTGCGCCCAGCGGCCGTGGTCGAGGTAGGCCCAGCCGGCGCCGCAGCCGAGTCCGCTGGGCAGTTGCCCGGACGCGCGCCAGCGGTGCAGGGCGTCGTCGAAGATGCGCACGGCTTCGCGGGTCTCGTCGAGCAGCCAGGCCATGGCGCCGACCGCGGTCCGGTCGTGATTTTCGAGTGTTGACAGGGCTTTGGTGAGTTCGTCGCGGTCCCGATGGGGGTTGAGGACGGCCTTGATCCACGGGTCGTCGTCGTGGTCGAGCCGGCCGGTGTCGCCGGCGTAGAACGCGGCCGCCGCGGCGGTGGTGCGGGCGAGGTGGGCGATCTCGGGTTCGCGGGCGGCTTCGCGGAGGAGTTCGAGCGCTTCGGTGTGTCCAGTGGTGAGCGCGCGCGCCTGGCCTCGGCGCAGGGCGGCCTTCGCGCGCAGGGTGCGGTCGGTGGTGAGGCCGTCGACCTTGGCGGCGAGGTGATCGACCCAGTGGGCCTGTCCGGTCAGCACCGCGACATCGGCGGCCAGAACGAGTCGGCGCGCGGCGTCGTAGGGCGCGGGGCTCAGTTCGGCTGCTCGTTCGAGTGCGGTCGCCGCGGCCGCGTAGCCGCCGGTCTGCCAGGCCTGGGTGGCGGTGCGTTCGAGGTCGGCGGCGACGTCTTCGTCGCGCTGGTCCGCGGCGGCGGCCCGGTGCCAGGCGCGGCGGTCACCCGTGGTGGCCTGGGCGAGCTCGCGGTGGGCTTGGCGGCGGGTGGCGAGCGGGGCGGAGTGGTAGGCGGCGGCGCGGACGAGCGGGTGACGGAAGTGGACGCGACCTGCGGTGACGCGGATGAGGCCGGCGCGTTCGGCGGGGGCGAGGTCGTCGGCGCGCAACGGCGCGAAGAGGTCCCCCGGCGCTGGGGACCCCCGGTTTTCATTCTCCCAGACGGGTCTGACAGTTCCGGGTCCGGCGATGGTGGGTCCGGCGTGCGGGGCTGCATCTTGCCGGTGGGAGCCATCGGTTCCGGGACCGGCGATGGCTGGCCCGGCTTGCGGAGCCGCGCTTTGCTGGTGAGGACCGTTGGTTCCCAGGTCGGCGATGGCGGGCTTGACTTGCGGGGGTTCACTTTGCCGGTGGAGGCCATCGGGTTCGGCGATGGCTGGCCCAGCTTGCGGGGGTTCACTTCGCCGGTCGGCGTCGACAGTGCCAGGTTCGGCGATGGCTGGTCTGGCTTGCAAGGGTTCACGTTGCCGGTGTGAGCCGTCGGTTCCGGGTTCGGCGATGGCCGGTCCAGCTTGCGAGGGTTCACCTTGCCAGTGGGGACCGTCGGTTCCGAGCTCAGCGATGGCTGGCCTGACATGCGAGGGTTCACTTCGCTGATGCGGGCTGACGATTCCGGGGTCGGCCGCCGCAGAAGCCTTGATGGCCCCCCGCTTCTTACCCAGCCAGCCGCGTCCGACGCCGGACCCGCCGACGGCTGCCGCGGAGTCCCCCGCCCAGGGGGACCCCCGGTTTTCACTCTGCCAGAAGGGTCTGACATTTTCGGCCCCCGCCCGCGGTGAACGGCCCGCCGACGGCGTCTCCGAGGCGGCCGCCAGCAACAGCGCGTACCGGCACGCCTCGGGCAGCGCCCGCAGCTCAGCCGCGAACAGCGACTCGAGCCGCTCGGTGAGCGGCACCAGCGGCTCGTCCCCGCTCTCCACCCGCGACAGCTCGATCAACGCCAGCGGGTTGCCGGCGGCCTGCGTGAGGATCCGCATCCGCCGCTGGCCGCGCGGCGGCCGCGGCTGCTGGTCGAGCAACCAGTTGGCCTCGTGCGCGGACAGGGGCGCCAGCCGCACGGAAGGCAGCCCAGGCACCGCTTCCCGCGATGCCATCAGCAGGGTGACCTGCTCGTCGAAGATCCGCCGTCCGGCGAACACCAGCGCGTCGCGCGACTCGCGGTCGAGCCACTGCACGTCGTCGACGACGACGAGCACAGGAGCGAGCGACGACAGGAGCGACAGCACGCCGAGTCCAACGAAAAGCCGGTCTGGCGAGGCCAGATCGGCGCCGGACAGCAGGTGGTGCAGACCGGCGAACGGCAGGTTCGTCTCGCTGGGCACACCGGAGGTGGACAGCACGAGCCGGGACGACTGGGCGGCCGCGAGCGACAGCAGCGTGCTCTTGCCGGAGCCCGGCTCGCCGGTGACGACCAGCGCGCCGCTCTCCACGCCGAGCACCGCGGCGGTCTCGTCGTCCCTCACGCGGGGGAGAGTAAGTCACGAAGTGCGGTCATGATGCTGATACCGCTCAACCAGTACGACGCCGAGACTCGGCGGCATGGAAACGATCATCCTGGGCGACGTCGAGATCACCCGCGTGACCGAGCACGACACGGCGCCGATGCCGCGTGAGCTGATCTTCCCGGACACGCCGGGAAGCGAGTTCCGGAAGTTCTACGACGCGGAGCACGACGCGGTGCTCGGGGGCGTGCAGACGTGGCTGGTGCGCAGCGGAGGCCGGACCATCCTCGTCGACACCGGCATCGGCAACCACAAGGAACGCCCGTACATGCCGCTCTTCGCCCACCACGACACGAAGTTCCTCGAGCAGCTCGACCCGGAGGAGGTCGACCTGGTCGTGCACACGCATCTGCACGGCGACCACGTCGGCTGGAACACGTATCTGCACAACCGCGAATGGGTGCCGACATTCCCGAACGCCACGCACCTGATGCCGCGCGCCGACTTCGAGTTCTACCACCCGGACCGCAACCACAACCGCCGCATGCAGAACGTCTTCGAGGACAGCGTGCTGCCGGTGAAGAACCAGACCGTGCTGTGGGAGGACCGCTACGACATCGACGGCAACCTGCGCCTGTCGGAGGCGCCCGGTCACACGCCGGGGTCCGCGATCCTCACCCTCAAATCGAAGAACGAGACCGCGGTGTTCGTCGGCGACCTGCTGCACAGTCCGCTCCAGATCGACGAACCGGAGTGCTGCCCGTCGTTCGACGAGGACCCCGCGAACGCCACGAAGTCCCGGAAGGCGACGCTCGAGTGGTGCCGGGACCACACCGCATTGGTGCTACCGGCGCACTTTCCCGGCGGCGCCGTGTTCGAAATGGGGGCCAGAGGCGTCCAGCGCTGGCGGTGAACCGGGCAAATCGCCTGGCGCCCGGAACCGTGCGACAAACCTGACACCGCGATGAGTACTGGACGGTCCAGTACCATCCCCTGGCCATGGAGGACAGCCGGTCGGCGCGCAAGCGGCGGGCGATCGTGGAGGCCGCCCGCCAGGTGTTCCTGCGCAGCGGCTATGCGGGCGCGAGCATGGACGAGGTCGCCTCGCTCGCGTCGGTGTCGAAGCAGACCGTCTACAAGCACTTCGCCGACAAGGAACGGCTGTTCACCGGCATCGTCCTCGGCGACATCGAGCAGACCAGGGCCCGCGCACGGGAGGCGGTGGAGGCGTTGCCGGACAACGGCGACGTCGCCGCACACCTCCGCGAGATCGCCCGCCTGATGATCACCACCCTGATGGCCCCGCACCTCGTCCGGCAGCGGCGCATGATCATCGGCGCGGCCGACCGGTTTCCGGAGGTGGCGCGTGCCTGGCGCGAAAGCTCACCGGAACGCGTGTTCGCCGCCCGCTTCGAGGCGCTGGCCGGTCTGCTCGAGATCACCGACGCCTGCCTCGCCGCGCAGCACCTCACGTCGCTCGTGTTGTCCAGCCCCATGAACAGGGCCATGTTCACGCCCGGCGACGAGCCGTTCCCCAAAGCGGAGCTCGAACGGTTCGCCGACGAGGCCGTGCGCGTGTTCCTGGCCGCGTACGGTCCGAAACGAGAGGGAAATCCATGAGGCGCGCACTGGTCACCGGTGGATCGCGCGGCATCGGCGCCGCCATCAGCACGGCGCTCGCCGGGGCGGGCCACGCCGTCGCGGTGCACTGCCGCACCGGCGTCGAGCAGGCGCGCGCCGTCGTGGACGCGTTGCCCGGCACCGGCCACACCGTCGTCACCGGCGACGTCGCCGATCCCGTGCAGGTCAAGGAGTTCGTCGCCAAAGCCGTCGCCGAACTCGGCGGAATCGACGTGCTGATCAACAACGCCGGCGTCTACTTCCACCACCCGATCACGTCCTCCTACGAGGACTGGCAGGCCGCGTGGCGGCGCACGATCGACATCAACACCCACGGCGTCGCCAACACGACCTGGTGCGTCGTCGACCACCTGCTGCACCGCCCCGAGGGACCCGGCGGCGCGAAGGTCATCACGGTCGGCTCGCGCGGCGTGTTCCGCGGTGAGCCCGACGCCCCGGCCTACGGCGCGTCGAAGGCCGCGGTGCACTCGATGACCCAGTCGCTCGCGATCGCGTTGGCACCACACGGAATCGCATGCGCCGGCGTCGCGCCGGGGTTCGTGAACACCGAGATGGCCGTGGACCTGCTCGCCGGACCGGACGGTGGCGCGATCCGCGCGCAGAGCCCGTTCGGCCGGGTCGCCGAACCGGAGGAGGTCGCGTCCGCGGTCGCGTGGCTGGCCACCCCCGAGGCGCAGTGGGCCAGCGGAACGATCATCGACCTGAACGGAGCTTCCTACCTGCGCTGAGGGTGGGGGAGTATGGCCTGGTGACCACCTTGCGGGATCGGCTGGGCGCCGGTCTGTTCTCCATGGTGGCCGGCCCCGACGGCGAGGCCATCGCGCGGCGCATCCACGAGACGCCCGGCCCGCGCTGGTTCGCCGAGGACCGGCCGATCCGTCATGTGCACGCCGACGCCGCGATGTTCGTCGCCGGGCTGCGCGCGTTGCTGATGCAGTCGCTGCACCCGTTGGCGATGGCCGCCGTCGCACAACACTCGGACTACCGCACCGACCCGTGGGGCCGGCTGCAACGCACCAGCGCTTTCATCGGCGTCACCACCTACGGCACCGCCGAGGACGCCCAGCGCGCCGTCGACCAGGTCCGCAAGGTGCACCGGCACATCCGCGGCACCGCGCCCGACGGCCGCGCCTACCGCGCGGGCGACCCGCACTTGCTCGCCTGGGTGCACGCGGTCGAGGTCGACAGCTTCCTGCGTTGCCACCAACGCTTCGGCGCGCAACCGTTGACCGACGACGACTGCGACGCCTACATCACCGACATGGCCCACATCGCCACCAGAATCGGCGTCGCCGACCCGCCCACCACCCGCGACGAGCTCGCGGAAACCCTTGCGGCGTACCGGAAAGAGCTGCGCGGCACCCCGGAAGCCCGTGAGGCCGCCCGGTTCCTGCTGCTGCAACCACCGCTGCCGTTGCTGGCCCGCGCCCCCTACGCCGTGCTCGGCGCCACCGCGGTGAGCATGTTGCCCGCGTGGGCGCGCTGGCCGTTGCGGCTGCCGTTCCTCCCGCTGTCGGAGGCCACCACGATCCGCCTCGCCGGTCACGCCCTGGTCGGCGGCCTGCGCTGGGTCACCGCCGGTTAGTCGAACTGCGAACGGGTTTTCGCTGGCATCATCGGACATATGACCACAGCGCACCTTCCGTCGCTCGACATCGGCACGCCCCTGGATCCGGTGGCGCAACCGTGGCCGCTGCTGCACCAGCTGCTCGCCGACGCCCCGATCTCCTGGATCCCCGCGCTGAACGCCTACCTGCTGGTGCGCCGGGCGGACGTCACCGCCGCGCTGAAGGACAAGGCGCTGTCGAACACCGGACTCACGCAGAACATCCAGCGGTTACCGGCCGAACAGCGTGACGCGTTGCAACCGGTGTACGACTCGGTCGTGCTCTGGATGGGGCATACCGTTCCCGAGGACCACAAGAGATTCCAGAACCTGCTCAAGCGCTACTTCACCCCGCGCACCGTCAACGGCCTGCGCCCGCGTATCGCCGAGATCACCCAAGGGTTGATCGACCGCGCCGGCGGTGACCTGGAGGTCGTGTCCGGCCTCGCGTACCCGTTGCCCGCCAGCGTGATCGCCGAGATGCTCGGCATGCCGCTGGAGGACCGCGAGCAGCTGCAGCTGTGGTCGCGCGACATCACCGCCCTGTTCGGCGGCCCGGACTTCGAGGCCTTGTCCCAGGCCCAGCGCAGCGTCCTGGAGATGCAGGACTACCTGCGCCCCCTGCTCGACGCCCGCCGCCTCGAGCCGCGCGAGGACCTGCTCACCGTCTTCGCCGCCGCCGAACGCGACGGCCTGGTCACCGAGGCCGAGATCGTCGCCAACTGCGTGCTGCTGCTGTTCGCCGGCCACGAGACCACCGCCTCGCTCATCGCCAACGGCACGAAACTGTTGCTGGACAACCCCGGCCAGGTCGCCCTGCTGCGCGCCGACCCGTCGCTTGTTCCCGGCGCGGTCGAGGAGATGATGCGGATGGGCGGCCCCGCGACGTTCATCCCGCGCATCGCCGCCGCCCCGGTGGAGATCGCCGGCCAGACGTTCCCCGAAGGCACCCGCTTCTTCCTCGGCCTGGCCACCGCCAACCGCGACCCCGAGCACTACCCGGACCCCGACCGTTTCGACGTCACGCGCGCGAACGCCGGGCAGCAGATCGGCTTCGGCATGGGCACCTACTACTGCCTCGGCGCCGCGCTGGCCAGGGCCGAGGCCGACGAGTGCTTCCGCATCCTGTTGACCCGCGACGTCGAGCTCGTCTCGGCCGCCGTGCAGCCGATCTTCCCACTCTCCGAAGGCGTCGCCGCCCTGTACATCCGCGTTTGACGTCCATGAGGGGAGCCTTCATGGACCTCACGTCCATGAAGGCTCCCCTCATGGAATCTCAGGCGGCTTCGGAGCCCGGCGGCTCCATGGCTCCCGTCATGATCGCGACCGCGTCCGACATCGAGATCGACTTCGGGTCGACCACCGCCTTGCGCCGCCCGAGCCGCTGGATGTGGATCCGGTCGGCCACCTCGAACACGTGCGGCATGTTGTGGCTGATCAGGATCACCGGCAACCCTCGGTCGCGGACCTGCAGGATCAGGTCCAGCACCGCCCGCGACTCCCGCACACCCAGCGCGGCCGTCGGCTCGTCCATGATCACCACCCGGCTGCCGAACGCGGCGGCCCGCGCCACCGCCACGGCCTGACGCTGCCCGCCGGACAACGTCTCCACGGCCTGGCCGGGGTTCTGGATCGTCATGATCCCCAGCGAGTTCAGCTGTTTGCGCGCCTCCTCGCGCATCCCCGCGCGGTCAGTCATCCGCAGGATCGAGCCCAGCGGGCCCTTGCGGCGGCGTTCCCGCCCCAGGAACAGGTTGCTCGCGATGTCCAGCGACGGCGCCACCGCCAGCGACTGGTGCACCGTCTCGATGCCCGCGTCCCGCGCGTCGATCGGCGTCGTGAACGAGACCGGCGAGCCGTCCAGCCGGATCTCGCCCTCGTCCGGCACCAGCGCGCCGGACAACGCCTTGATGAGACTGGACTTCCCGGCGCCGTTGTCGCCGATCACCGCGAGGATCTCACCGGGCAGCAGGTCGAGGTCCGCCCCGCTCAAGGCGGTCACCTTCCCGAACCGCTTCACCAGGCCACGGGCCTGCAAGATCGGCGTGCTCACGGCTTCACCTTCCTGATCCACTGGTCGATCGACACGGCCACGATGATCAGCACGCCGACGGCGAACGTCTGCCACAGCACGTCCACGCCCGCGAGCGCCAGGCCGTTGCGGAACACCCCGACGATCAACGCGCCGAGCAGCGAGCCCACCACGGCGCCCCGCCCGCCGAACAGCGACGTCCCGCCGATCACCACCGCGGTGATGGAGTCGAGGTTCTCCGTCTGCCCCGCCTGCGGCGACGCCGACGCGATGCGGCCGATCAGGATCCACGCCGCCAGTGCGTAGATCGCGCCGGCCGTGATGTAGGCGCTGAGCAGCACCCGCGTGGTTCGGATCCCGGACAGGCGCGAGGCCTCCGCGTCGTCACCCGTGGCGTAGATGTGCTTGCCCCACGCGGTGCTGCGCAGCACGAACGCCACCACCGCCACCAGCAACAGCATGATCACCGAGCCGAACGTGATCCGAGTGCCGCCCACGGTGAACGTCTTTCCCGTCCACAGCAACAGGTCCGGCATGTTCGTGCCGCGGATCGTCGCGCTCTTGGAGTACCAGAGGTTCAGCGCGAAGAACACGTTCAGCGTGCCGAGCGTGACGATGAACGGTGGGAGCTTCAACCGTGTGACCAGCAACCCGTTCAGCAGCCCGGCCACCGTGCCCATCACGAAACCCAGCAACAGCGCGAGCGGACCGGGCACACCCTGCTCCGCCGACACCTTCGCCATCACGATCGACGTCAGCACCATGATCGCGCCGCAGGACAGGTCGATGCCCGCGGTCAGGATGATGATCGTCTGGCCGACCGCGAGCGTCCCGACGACCGCGACCTGCTGCACGATCAGCGAGATGTTGCCCGGCTGCAGGAACCGGTCCGACATCAGGGCGAACACGATGATGGCCAGCAGCAGCACGACCGCGGGACCGATCGTGGCCTGCGCGTGCAGCAGGTGCTGCAACCGCGTCAACGGAGAGCGCGAAACGTGTTCCTCACCAACAGGGGGAGTGGCCGCGACAGTCGAAGTCATGTCGCGTCACCCCCAGCAGTTCTGCAGGCCCCACGCGGAGTCCTTCGACTCCACGCCGGCGGCCGGCTGGTCGGTGATCAGCGTGACGCCCGTGTCCACGAAGTTCTTGCCCGCCGTGTTCTGCGGCTTCGAGCCGTCCTTGGCGTACTTCGAGATCGCCTCGACCCCCAGTTGCGCCATCTTCAACGGGTACTGCTGCGAGGTCGCGCCGATCACGCCGCCCTTGACGTTCTGCACGCCTGGGCAGCCGCCGTCGACGGACACGATCGTCACGTCCTTCTCCTTGCCCGCCGCCTTCAGCGCCTCATAGGCACCGGCCGCCGCGGGCTCGTTGATCGTGTACACGAGGTTGATCGACGGATCCCTCTGCAGCAGGTTCTCCATCGCCTTGCGGCCACCCGCCGGCGCGCCGTCGGTCACGTCGTGCCCGACGATCCGCGGGTCGCTCTCGTCGCCGATCCGGTTCTTGTCCTTGACGTCCACGCCGAAGCCCTGCAGGAACCCCTGGTCGCGCTGCACGTCCACGGACACCTGGTTCGGGTTCAGGTCCAGCAGCGCGATCTTCGCCTGCTTGTCGCCGAACTTCGCCTTCGCCCACTGGCCGATCAGCAGCCCCGCCTGGAAGTTGTCGGTCGCGAACGTCGCGTCCGCGGCGTCCGCCGGCTCGAGCTGCGTGTCCAGCGCGATCACCAGCAGACCCTGCTGCCGCGCCTTGTCCACCGACGGCACGATCGCCTTGGAGTCGTTGGGCGTCAGCAGAATGCCCTTGGCGCCCGCGCCGATCAGGTTCTCGATCGCGTCGACCTGCGACTGGTTGTCGCCGTCCTGCTTGCCCGCGAACGACTGCAGCCGCGTCCCCGTGGAGCTCGCCGCCTGCTCGGCGCCCTCCTTCATCTTCACGAAGAACGGGTTGGTGTCGGTCTTCGTCACCAGACCCGCCAGCGGCTGGCCGCCGCCACTCGAAGAGCCTCCGCCGCCGCACGCGGCGAGTGCCAACAAGGGGCCCACCGCCAACACCGCAAGTGCTCTCTTGGACATGAGGTTCTCCTCCTACGTCAACGTTGACGCAACCGGCCAGGATTCGCCGAAAAGGCCTGGTTACTCGATTACGTCGATGGAATTCCCGTTGATCGACCGCCCGTTCGGGCGTGGCGGGATTCCCTTGAGTCAACGTTGACGCTAGCGTGGTAGTTGAAGCGCGGACAAGTTCCCGTTACGCAAGCGTTACTGGTCAACAAGGAGGATCTCCGCTATGAACGATCACTCCGCGCGGCGGTCCGAACCCACGATGCGCGAGGTCGCCGCGCTCGCGCGGGTCAGCACCAAGACCGTCTCCAGGGTGATCAACGACCTGCCCGGCGTGGGGGAGGAGGCGGCCGAACGCGTCCGCGCCGCGGCCCGCTCGCTCGGCTACCGCCCGAACCTCACCGCCAGCAGCCTGCGCCGCTCCGACCGCCGCAGCGCCACCCTCGGCGTGCTGTTCGAGGACCTGTCCAACCCGTTCGACTCCGCGCTGCTGCGCGCGATCGAGGACCGTGCCCGCCAGAACGGCGTGCTGGTACTGGCGGGCAGCGACGAGGACGACCCGACGTTGCAACGGGAACTGCTCACTTCGCTCGCCGCTCGCCGCGTGGACGGCATCGTCGTCATGGCGGTCGGCGGCCACCAGGACGCCCTGCAACAGGAACGCGAACGCGGCACCCCGATGGTCCTCGTCGACCGCCCGCCCACGTTCGGCCACACCGACAGCGTCACCACCACCAACCGCGACAGCTCCCGAGAGGCGGTGCTGAAACTGGCGGGCCTCGGCCACGAGCGCATCGCGTTCCTGGGCGACCGCCAGACGCTATGGACCAGCCAGGAGCGCTACACCGGCTACCTCGAGGGCCTCGCGCACGCCGGCCTGAAACTGCACCAAGAGCTGGTTCGCAAGGATCTGCAAGGGGTCGACGTGGCCGAGGCCGCCGCCGCGTCGTTGCTGGATCTGGACAATCCGCCCACGGCCCTGTTCACCGCGCAGAACCTCGTCACCGTCGGCGCCATGCGCGTACTGCGGTCGCGAGGCCTGCACCACCGCGTCGCGGTCATCGGCTTCGACGACTTTCCCCTGGCCGACATGGTCGACCCGGCGATCACCGTGGTGCGCCAGGACGTCCCGAAGATCGGCCGCACCGCCGCCGAACTGCTGCTCGCCCGCGTCGACGGCGACGACTCACCCGCCGTGCACAAGGTGATCCCCGCGGTCCTCGTGCCGCGCGGTTCCGGCGAGATCCCCCCACCGACGCCTTGACGCACTTCCGGTCCCGCTCGTAGCCTCGGTGTACCGCCTCCGCGAAAACGTTTACATTCCAGGAGGACGGAACTGTGAATCGTCGTCCACTATGGACACTCGCGGCCGGGATGGCCCTGCTCGCCGGCGTCGTCATCGCCCCCTCCGCATCGGCTGATCCGGTGTTCGTCACCATGTTCGACGGCAAGACCCTCGACGGCTGGACCGCCAACAAGCCCGGCGGCTACGAGGTCAAGGACGGAACCATCCACAGCACCGGCAGCGGCCGCGGCTGGCTGTACTACAACAAGGCCCAGTACGGCAGCTTCCGCTGGATCTTCAACGTGCGCCAGGTGAAGGGCAACCACAAGCCGACCGTGCTGATCTGGGGCACCACCAACCCGATCCGCGACGCGCTCAGCGCCATCCAGTTCCAGCCGCCCAACGGCGGGCACTGGGACTACCGGCCGGGCCACAACAACAGCGGCGGCAAGCTCTTCAAGTCGTTCCCGCACCCCAAGTGGGACGCCAAGAAGTGGGCGCAGTGCGAGATCCTCGGCAACCAGGCGACCGGCGTCGCGCGCATGGCGTGCTGCCCGATCCCGGAGGGCGCCGAGACCTGCAAGGCCACCGAGGTCCTGCAGTTCACCGACAAGACCGCGGCGCGCGTGGGGCCGCTGGCCATCCAGATCCACAACAGCGGCATCAACGACGAGTACAAGAACCTCAAGGTCGAGTCGCCCGTGGCGGACCCGACGAAGCTGATCACGACATAGGCGCGTTGCTCACGCGCGGTGGGTCACCTGACCCGCGCGGGTCACGAACCGTCGCACCGCGTTCGCGATCTGCGAACCCTCGTCGGCCGCGGCCGAGATACCGCTGCGCAACCGTGGCACCTCGGGTGCGGCCGACCGGCGTTCGTTCCACCGCCGGCTGATCTCCTCGCTCAGGTCGTAGCACGCCTTCGCGTTGTCGATCGCCGCCTTCATGTCGAGGTCCAGCTGGTTCGCGATCGCGAGCGCCCCACCCGCGCACGCGGTGGCCTTCGCTGTGACACCGCCGATGTCGCCGACCTTGTCCCAGGGCAGCTTGTCGATCAGGTTGCCGATCGCGCGGCCGTAGAACGCCTGTGCGCCGTGCTGTTCGTCCGACTTCACGAACGGCATGCCCGAGGTGTTCTTGAGCGTGACGATCGCGGAGTCCCCGCTGGGCAGAACCAGCAGGCCGGTGTCGATGACGGCGAGCGCCTTCATCTGCCGGAGGACCGCCGTGGTCGCCACACCGTCCTTCGCGTGTGGGCCTTGGTATGTGACCGTCGCCCAGGCGGGTTGGTAGGTCAGCCGTACGGATGTCGAGCTCGTGTTGAGCATTCGCATGACCGTGGGGGTCCGCTGGCACACCTTGACCATGGCGGCGACCTCCACGATCTGGGGTACGTCCGTTTCGATGCCTGCCATGCAGCCCAGTGTCTGCAGATCCCAGAAATGGTCGAGCCGCAACGACGTCAGCGGATCCACGGCAGTGGTCGTGGTATCGCCGCCGCCTCCGTCACCGTTCGTGCACGCCGCCGCGCCCGTGACGATCGCGATGGCGACAGTCATGGCGGAACATGCACGTCGGAGGCGGTGCGCGTTCATGCCTGGGGATCGTGGAGGGGCGACAGAGCGTTACCGCCCCGTGTGTGACTACACCTGAGCGACCACCTCGATCGCCGACGGCGTCCACGGGCCGTGCGTGATCACGACGACGTGGCCCACGCCGAGGTCGGCGAAACCCGAACACCGTTCGGCGAACGACTCCGCCGTCTCGCCCGGCTGCAGCCGCGTGCTGATCGTCTTCTCGATCTCGTCGAACGGACGGCCCTCGGCCTCGCACAACGAGGCCAGCACGGCCAGCTTGTGCCGGACGGTCGCGCCGCCGTCGGGGATGTCGAACAGGTTGCAGGCGTCGGCGTAGCGGGCGACGAGCGGCAACGTCCGGCGCTCACCCGCGCCGCCGACGAGAATGCGCGGCCGCACCGCGGGGTTCGGGCTGTTGAGCGGCCGTTCGAGCCGGAAATGCCTGCCCTCGAACGGGGTCTCGTCGCCCGCCCACATCTGCCGTGCCAGCCGCAGGGTGTCCTCGAGGTGCTCGAACCGTTGTGGCGTACTGGGAAACGGCAGTCCCATGGCGCGCGCCTCGTCGTCCTGGTGGCCCGCGCCGACGCCGAACCACGCGCGGCCGCCCGAGAGCGCGGCGAGGGTGCTGATCGCCTTGATCAGCACCGCGGGCGGGCGGAACGTGGTGCAGGCGACCATGGTCCCCAGCCGCACTCGTTCGGTGCGCGCGGCGAGATACCCCAGTGTGGTCAACGCTTCCAGGTGCTCGGTGTGCGCCGGATCGGCGAACGGGTCCGCCTGCAGCAGGTGGTCGGCCACCCACACGGTGTCGATGCCGGTCTCGTCGGCGGTGCGGACGACCTCGTCGAGTTCCTTGAGGTCGTCCCAGGAGTAGTTGGTGACGCTGATGCTGACCCGCATTGCGGATCCCCCTAGAGTCCGCGTTCGAGCACGTCGAGTGCGACACGTGCCTGTTCGATGACGTCCTTGGTGATGTGATCGCCGTGCCGGCCGGCGAGTGCGTGCCGGTGGACGGCGTCCTTCATGGCGCGCTGCACACCGATGAGCGCGTTCGCCACCACCCACGGCGCGGCCTGGCCCTCCCGCTGGAGCACCTCGGCGAGTGCGGCGGTGTGCCGGTCGAACGACCGCAGTTCGCGCGCCTGCAACGCCGGGCTGCCCGCGATGATCCGCGCTGCGGTGGCGATCCGGTCGGTCTGGCCGCTGGTCAGCGCGCCGCGGGGCTGGAGCAGGAACTCGCGGAACGCGCCGAAGGCCGACTGGCCCTCCTTGCGCTCGCGCACGGCCTCGACCAGCGCTTCCTCGAACTCGTCCATGCCGCCGTAGACGAGGTCTTCCTTGCTGGGGAAGTAGTTGAAGACCGTCGCCTCGGACACCTCGGCCTCGCGGGCGATCGCGGCGACCGCCACGTTGTCGAACCCGCGCTCGGCGAACAACCGGATCGCGACGTCCGCGATCCGGTTCCGCGTCTGCTGCTTCTTCAGCTCCCGCAACCCCGTCATAAAAATTAGAGTAGCACTAAAGGTCTGGAGGCTCTAGAGTTAGAGTCACCCTAAAAATTGTGGAGGTAATCATGAGTGACGTACTGAACCTGGTGAACCGCTGGGCGGAAGCGGAGCTGAAGGGCGACGCCGACGGTCTGGCGGGCCTGCTCACGCCGGACTTCGCGGGCATCGGCCCGGTCGGGTTCATGCTGGACCGCGATCAATGGACAGGAAGGCACCGCGGTTCGACACTGTCGAACGATGAGTTCACGGTGGTGGACCCGCATGTCCGGGCGTTCGACAATGTCGCGCTCGTGACGGCAGTGCTGAACCAGAAGACGACGGCCATGGGGCGCGACACGAGCGGTTCGTTCCGGATCAGCGTGCTGGCGACCCGGCAGGACGACGAGTGGGCGATCGCGCACGTCCAGCTCTCCGGCCCGATAATCGCGCCGGGCGAGGTGCCGTCGTTCGCGCGCTGAGCGCAGGGCCGCCCGCGTGGGGCGGCCCTGTTTCACCTCAGTAGCAATCCAACTGGGCCTCATCGATGCGGATGAACCGCTCCGGGCCGTTCTGCTGGCCGTAGATCGCCTGGACGTACACGGTGGAGACACCGCTGAGGTCGATCTCGGGCGTGAAGATCTGGGTGTAGTTGTTGCCCTGGACGGTCGGCGTGTTCTTGGTGAGCAACCGCCAGCCGTTCGGGTCCCAGATCTGCAGCTCGACCGGTGCGGGGCCGGCGTCGGCGGTGCGCGCCCAGATGCTGGCCTCGCAGTCGTCCCGCTCCGAGCCGCTGACGTCGATCCGCCAGCGCTCGGCGGCCCAGCCGCTGGAAACGACGTGCAACCAGCCGTTGTTCTGGCCTCTGAAAGCCAGCCCCTGGTTGATGTCGGCGCCCGCGTTGGCGTTGCCCTCGGACAGGCCTTCCCAGGTGGCCCACGGGTTGCCCTCGAACCCGTTGGTCACGTGGATGTGGTAAGCCGCCTGTGCGGTGGCGGTCGAGGTGGCGAGAGCGACCAGGCCCAGAATGATCGAACTCAGTGCCGCTGCTACGAACGCGCGTGCTCGCATGGATTTCCCCCTTCTGCTCCGACGTTGCCCGGCGATTCCATCAACCGGCTATCGGTCCGCGCGTCGGCACCGGAAACGGAATTAACGTGGCGCGGATGCCTAGTTAGTGCGGACGCTGGCCCGCGTGATGCGAACCAGGAACTTCGTCGGGCGTGGTCGTGAGCTGGCCGAATGGCGACGCATACTCAGCCGCGGCGGAACACTCAAGATCCGCGGCGAGGCGGGCATCGGCAAGTCGCGCCTGGTCACCGAGTTCGCCCGCATCGCCCGCGACCAGGGCGTGCGGGTACTGCGCGGTGGGACCCTCGCGCAGGCGCTGGCACCCGTGACCCGGCTCGGCTGGCCGGAGCTGCACGACCTGGCGCCGTGCTACCGGACCGCGCTGAGCGCGTTGCTGCCGGAGTTCCGGCCCGTCGTCGAGACACCCGGCCTGATGACCGCCGAGGCGGTCGTGCGGCTGCTCGGGCGCAGCGTGCTGATCATCGACGACCGGCGGGAGGCCGACGCGGCGGTGCTCGACCACCTCGCGCTCGCCGCGCCCGACGTCGGTTTGTGCCTGGTCACCACCGAACGCGCTCCGGACGGCCTGAGCAGGCTGGACGCCGCCGAACAGCACGCGATGATCACCGACGTCCTGGGGTCCGTGCCCGACGACCTGGTCGCGCTGATCGCCGAACGCGCCGAGGGCGTGCCGCTGATCATCGAGGAGGTGCTCGCCGACCTCGTCCGCATCGGCGGCCTCACCCGCTCCGGCGACGGCTGGACCTGGCGGTCCGAGCTCGTCCCGATGGCGACCGCGCCGTCCGTCGACGCCATGGTGGCGGCCCGGATGCGCCCGGAGCTGCACGCCGTCGTCACCGCGGTCGCCGTGCTGGACGGCGTGGTGTCGTGGCGCGACGTCGAACCGGTCGCGGGGCTCGGCCCGGACGCATGCGCCCGCGGGCTCGCCGACCTGACCGCCGCGCAGGTGCTCACCGCGGCCGGACGAGGCAGGTTCCGCTTCCACCACGGCCTGATCCGTGACGCCGTGCTGGCGTGCGCGTCGCCGTCGCTCGTGCGCGAGACCGCCGCCCGCGCGGCCGTCCGGTGCGAGCCCGCGCGGGCCGCCCGGCTGCACGAGCTCGCCGAGAACCACACCGAGGCGGCGCGGTCGCACGTCGAACACGCCCGCCTGCTGCTCGCAGGCGGACAGCTGCGCGCCGCCGAACAGGCGGCCCTGGCGGCCTTGCGGCTCGCCGATTCCCGGGACGCGCACGACGTGCTCGCCGAAGCACTGACCGGCATGGGCCGATACGCCGAGGCGCTCGAGGTGAGCGCCCGGCTGGACGACGCCGACGCGCACTGCCGGGCCGCCCGCTGCGCGCTGGAGACCGGCGACCACGCGCTGGCCGCCGCGCACCTCGACCGCGCCGGGGGAGCGCCCGCCAGTCGGGTGGCCGCGCTGCGCGCGACCCTCGCGTTCGACATTGGCGAACGTCAGACGGCATTGTCGTTGGCCGCGGAGGCGGTCCGCCTGGCCGACGAGCCGGAACTGCTGTGCGCGGCACTGCTGGTCTCCGGCCGCGTCGCCCGCGCCGGCGACCCCACCGACGCGATCGCGCCGCTGACCCGGCTCGAACAGGTCGCGACCACCGCCGGCCTGGTGGAGTGGCGGGAACGCGCGATCCTCGAGCTGGGCCTGGTCGACCGCGCCACGACGATGCACCCCGCCCGCCTGCGCGAGGCCAGACGCACCGCGATCGACCGCGGCGCCCTGCACGCCGTCGCGCTCGCCGAGGTCAACCTCTACCCGGTGCTGCTGGAGTCCGGCGATGTCGAACAGGCGCAGGCCGTGTGCGACCACGCCGCGGAGATCTCCGCCCGCTACGGCCTGGGCACCGGTGAGACCGCCACCGCGATGGCCGCCATGCTCGCCGCCGTCCGCGGCCGGGAGACGCCTCAGTTGCCACCGACGTTGCCGAACATCGTGATGTACCAAGCGTTCCGCCTGCTCTGCACAGCCGATCCGGTGGGTGCGCTGACCGTGCTCGACAGCACGTACGACCGGCTCCGCCAACGGCTCGACATGCGTGCCTCACCGGCCCGCGGCCTGCACGCGCTGCTGCGTGCCGTCCTGCACGACGATCCCGTCCCCGCGCGGCGAACCCCGGTCGACGGCATCGGTTCGTGGACCAACCGGGGCCTCGCCCTGCTGGGCGAGGCGGTGATATCTCGCGACGGTCGCCTGGCGGAGCGCGCCTACACCGACCTCTCGTACGCCCCGACCATGGCCTCCATCGCCACCACCCTGGCCGCACCCCGCGCGCTCGCCGCCGGCTGGGGCACACCGGGACCGTGGCTGCAAGCAGCCCACAGCCGGTTCTCCTTGCTGGGCAACAACTTCATGCGCCGCCACTGCGAGAGGATCATGCGCGACGCCGGCCTGCCCGTGCCCCGGCGCGGACGCGGCGACGCCGACGTGCCGCAGCACCTGCAGGCGATGGGCGTGACCAGCCGCGAGATGGACGTCCTGCTGCTCGTCGCGAGCAACCTCACCAACGCCGACATCGCCACCCGGCTGTCGGTGTCGCGCCGCACGGTCGACGCGCACGTGCGCAGCCTGCTCGCCAAGACCGGCAGCGCGCGCCGGGGCCACCTCGCGGGCCTGGTCGGCGCGATGGCAAGCTGATCGAATGGGCGACAAGCGGGCGTTGGTACTGGGCGGCGGCGGGGTCACCGGGATCGCCTGGGAGATCGGCATCGTGCACGGTCTGGCCGAGGCGGGCATCGACCTCGCCGGGGCGGACCTGCTGGTCGGCACGTCGGCGGGTTCCGTCGTCGCCGCGCAGATCGCGGGCGGCGAACCGTTGTCCGAGCTGTATGCCGGCCAGCTGCGCCCCGCGGGCAACGAGATCGCCGCGCGGCTGACGTACGGCATGCTCGCGCGCTACGCCCTGGCCTACGCGTTGCCTGGCTCCGGTGCGCAGAAACGTGCTCGCCTCGGGCGTGCCGCCATGCGGGCGCGAACTGTGTCCGAGGCTGAGCGGCGGAAGGTGTTCGACGGCCGGCTGGCGCAGAACGGGTGGCCTTCGCGGGATCTGCGGGTTACGGCGGTGAACGCCGAGACCGGCGCTTTTACGGTGTTTTCGCGCGACAGTGGGGTGCCGTACGTCGATGCGGTGGCCGCCAGTTGTGCGGTGCCGTTGGTGTGGCCGCCGGTCACCATCGACGGGAACCGGTACATGGACGGTGGTATGCGGTCGCCCGCCAACGTCGATCTGGCTGCCGGGTACGACCACGTTGTGGTGATCGCGCCGATTACGCGGGCGTTCAATCCGGCTGCGCGGCCCGACTCGCAGGCTGCTGCGCTTGATGCTCACACCATCGTGCTCAGTCCTGATGGTGCTGCTTTGGCGGCGATTGGGAGCAATGTGCTTGATCCGGCTCGGCGGGGGCCTTCGGCTCAGGCTGGGTTTGCTCAGGCTCGCGTGGTGGCGTCGGCTGTGAGCGAGGTGTGGGGCTGAGTCTTTTGCTGCCGGTTTCGTGCGTGGTCGCCTTTTGTTGGCTGCCGGTGTCGTGGGGCGCTGCGTCTTCCGGGGCGCCCTTCGGGCGCGCGATTGGGGCTTGACTTGGGGCCCCTCGCGGCGTGGTGGGCCGGCTCCGCCGGCAGATGCAAGATCTGCCGGCCCAACAAGGGCTACCACACCGCACCCCAAGTCAAGCCCCAATCGCGTTCCGTACGTGCCCACCAGACGCGCCCCACTCTTGGTGCGTGGTCGCCACCTCGGCTGCCGGTGCCGTACGTGGTCGCCAGCTCGGCTGCCGGTTCCGTGCGTGGTCGCCTTCGTGTCGGTCGCTCGTGCGGTAGATGCCCAAACCGGCTCGCGCTCCGCGCATCGCCTGGTACCGGGGGCCCCAACCCGCGCGAGTCGTACGTTCCCGCCCCCTGAGCCGTACGTTCCCGGCGCGAGTCTTACCGTCCGGACCCCCGAGTTTGACGCTCTCGCACCCCGAGTTTGACGCTCTCGCACCCCGAGTTTGACGCTCTCGCACCCCGAGTTTGACGCTCTCGCACCCCGAGTTTGACGCTCCCGCACCCGATGTGCGCGAGTCCCCAGTTCAGCCCCGGCGAGTCCTCAACCCAGCACCCGCGAGTCCGCACTTCGCGCCGCGTGTCGCCCACTTCGCGCCGCGTGTTGCCCACTCCGCCCCCGCGTGTCGCCCACCCAGCCCCCTCGCGAGTCGTACGTTCCCGACCTCCACGTCGTACGTTCCCAGCCCCGAGACCGTTCC
Organism: Lentzea sp. NBRC 105346; assembly: GCF_030269605.1. Lineage (GTDB taxonomy): Bacteria > Actinomycetota > Actinomycetes > Mycobacteriales > Pseudonocardiaceae > Lentzea. The sequence continues at coordinate 832,206 of NZ_BSTQ01000001.1, read as the reverse complement.
CAACCCCCGAGCCGCGCGTATCCGCACCCCAAACTGCCGGCCTCGGAACTGTCGGTCCCCGTCGCTAGCCTGAGATACGGGGGCAGCCCGTAACCGCCGCGCGCCGACACACCCCCAGCCGACCGTAGCGCCAAGGTCCGACAATCCCAGGGGCCTACCAACCCCGGACCTCCGCTCGGCAGCCCGCCGCAGCGCGTCCCCGCCCCGCACGCGGTCAGCGAACCCCGTAGTCCACGGCTGTCTCGGTGCCACCCGACTGCACGACGTGCTTGAGATCCAACTCCCGGTCCGGATTGTTCATGCTCGTAGCCGTCACCGTGATCCCGCTGGCGAGCCCAGCCCCGAGCACCAACGCGAGCGCAGCCCAAACGAACCCCTTGCGCCACAAGGCGAGCAGCACCAACCCGGCCACGATCAGCACAGCACCGGAGATCCACAGAATCCGAGGCAGCGTCGTGATCAGGAACAGCTGCGGCAGATTCGCCTTGACCTGATCGGCGTTCGCTCGCACGGAGGAATCGTTGAGCTGCAGCACACCGTCGAACACAAAAGTCCCGTGCCCCTCGGCCTGACCCGCCGCGCGCAGCTCGTTCTGCACGTCCTCACGCACCTTCAGCACGGCGCCGGTGCGGGGTTCGACCCAGATCGTGCGGTTGACGGAGTAGTACTGGCCGACGTCGACCGACGGCACGTCCGGCTTGCCGACCAGGCTGCCCGGCACCGCGTAGGTGGTGACCATGGTCGACGGCACGGACTGCGCGAATCGGTACACCGCAAGGCCTTCGACGGTGTCCTCGGCGTCGTACTTCACGAACAGCGGCTGCTTGAGCACGGTGTCGTACCAGAGGTAGTCCTGCTGTTGCGTGTCGAACGGGAAGACGAAGTTCAGGCCCGGCTGCAGGAGTTCGTTGTCCGTGGCGGTGATTCGCTTGTCCTGTTCGGTCTCGTAGAACTGGCCGTGGCACGGCGAGACGGACTCGCCGGTGTGCCGGTTCACGCAGATTCGCCGCACCTCGGCGCTTAGAACGAGGCCGCCGCGGTCCTCCTTGACGATCGTCGACCGCCGCCACACGGTGACGTCGCCGCCCTCCTTGACCTCCGGCTGCGCCAGGTCACCCTCGACGTGCGTGGTCGCGGTGAGGTTGAGGTTGTGTCGTATCTCGGGCATCGGACTGCCCGGCGGGTAGACCAGGGCGGTGGCCCCGTCGGCCTGCGACACGGAGACGGTGTTGATGTTGTGCTGGACCTTCGCGAGGGTGGGGTAGGTGTGCAGCTGCAGGACCAACCCCGCCGCTACGGCAAACGCGCCCAACCCGAGCAAGACGATGACGACTGCGGTTCGCACGTGTCCTCCCGCGAGCAATGAGCTCTCAGACCTGTGTCGTAGTCGCCGTGAAGCCGTTCAGTTGTACCAAGGCTGTGGGATGGATCACAAGGTGAACTTGAAAGTTCTTCGGGATTCCGGAACGAGCATAGAAAGGCCGCGCGCGGGTAACTGCACTCCATGCGACTTGGCGTCCTGGACATCGGGTCCAACTCGGCTCAGCTGCAGATCGTCGACGTGCGGCCCGGCGCGCCGCCGCTGCCCGCGCACGCGGTGAAGGAGCCGACCCTGCTCGGCGAGCAGATTCTGCCGGACGGGTCGGTCAGCGACGAGGGCGTCGAACGGGTGGCGAAGGCGGCCGCCGACGCCGTGGCCGCGGCCTACCGGCACGGGGTGGACCAGCTGTACCCGTTCGCGACCTCGGCTGTTCGCGACGCCACGAACCGCGACGACATCATCGGGCGGATCCAGCAGGCCGCGGGGATCCGGCCGCAGTTCCTCGACGGCGAGCACGAGGCGCGGCTGACCTACCTCGCCGCGCATCGCTGGTACGGGTGGTCGGCCGGGCGGTTGCTGCTGCTCGACATCGGCGGCGGCTCGATGGAGATCGCGCTCGGCCGCGACGCCGATCCGGAGCTCGCCCTGTCGTTGCCGCTGGGCGCGGGGCGGCTGACCCGCGCGTTCCTCGACCACGACCCGCCCAAGCGCGGGGAGGTGAAGGCGCTGCGCAGACACGTACGCGAGACGCTGGGCGAAGTGGTCGACCGGTTGCGGTGGGAGAGCGTGCCACGCCGGGTGGTGGCGACCTCGAAGACGTTCAAGCAGCTCGCCCGGCTGGCGGGGGCGCCACCGCAGAGCGAGGGGCCGTTCGTCACGCGTGAGCTCGCGATCGAGGACGTCCGGGCGTGGATTCCGCGGCTGGCCGGGATGTCGGCGGCGCAACGCGCGCGGTTGCGCGGGGTGTCGCGGCCGCGGGCCCGGCAGCTGCTGGCCGGGGCCATCGTGGCGCACGCGACGATGAGCGCTTTGGGGGTGCGGCGCCTGCGGGTGTGCCCGTGGGCGCTGCGCGAGGGGATCATGCTGCGGCATCTGGAGACCATGGCGAACACCGGCGTCGCGTTGCCGCTGCAACCGCTGGTGCGCATGGACGGCGCCACGGTGACCCCGCTGCACGAACGAGGGACACCGGAGTAGCGCGGGACGCACGCGGGTACATCGTCTCCATGGACCATTCGCGCGCACCAGTCCTGGAGGCGATCGAGAACTTCCGGCGGCGCGGCCACCTGCCGTTCATTCCGCCCGGACACAAGCAGGGCAGAGGAGTGGACCAGCGCGTGCTGGACGTACTCGGCCCGGACGTCTTCGCGTCCGACATCATCGTGCTCAACGGCCTGGACGACCGCGAGATGAGCAACGAGGTCATCTCGAACGCCGAGGACCTCATGGCCGACGCCGTCGGCGCCGACCGGGCGTACTTCTCCACGTGCGGCAGCTCGTTGAGCGTCAAGAGCTGCATCATCACCGTCGCGCGGCCGGGTGAACGCCTGCTGGTGTCGCGCAACGCGCACAAGTCGGTGGTCGCGGGACTGATCATCAGCGGCGTGCACCCGGTGTGGGTGCATCCGCGCTGGGATCCGGAGTGGGAGTGGGCCTACCCGCCGGGACCTGACGAGGTGGTCACGGCGTGTGAACGCGCCCCGGACACCAGGGGTCTGCTGCTGATCACGCCGACCGACTACGGCACCTGCGCCGACATCGCCGCGATCGCCGACGTTTGCCATGAACGGGACAAAACGCTCATCGTCGACGAGGCCTGGGGCGCGCATCTGCCGTTCCACGACGGACTGCCCGCGTGGGCGATGGACGCCGGCGCCGACCTCTGCGTCACGAGCGTGCACAAGATGGGCGCGGGCATCGAACAGAGCTCCGTCTACCACCTGCAGGGCGACCGCGTGGCGCCGGAAGTGCTGGCCATGCGCGCCGACCTGCTCAACACCACCAGCCCGTCGGCGCTGGTCTACGCGTGCCTGGACGGCTGGCGCCGGCAGATGTACGAACACGGGCACGAGCTGCTCGACCGCGCGATCGACCTGGTGCACGAGACGCGCGCCCGGCTCGGCCCGCTCGTGCGCGTGGTGTCGCGTGAGGACGTCGTGGGCGACGGCAAGGCGTTCGACCACGACCCGTTGAAGATCGTGATGGACGTGCGGGAGCTCGGGATCAGCGGCTACACGGCCGCGGAGTGGTTGCGGGACAACCAACGCGTCGACGTGGGCCTCTCGGACCACCGGCGGATCGCCGCCCAGATCACGATCGCCGACGACGACGAGACGGTCAGCCGGTTGGTCGACGCGATCGCCGCACTGGCCAAGGAGGCCGAGAACCTGCCGCGCGCCCGGCACGTCGAGATCCCCGATCCCGGCGAGCTGGAACTCGACCAGGCCATGCCGCCCCGCGACGCGTTCTTCGCCCTGGCCGAGCACGTGGACGCGGCCGACGCGGTCGGGCGGATCTGCGCGGAGACCATCAGCCCGTACCCGCCGGGCGTGCCGGCCGCGCTGCCCGGTGAGGTGATCACCCAGCCGGTGATCGACTACCTGCGGTCCGGCCGCGAGGCGGGCATGTACATCCCGGACCCGACCGACGTCGACGTGCAGAAGATCAGGGTGGTCAAGCGGTAGTCACTCCCAGCGCACTTCGTCCCACGGGATCTCGCGCGTGCCGCGGTGCAGCCACCCGGCGAGCTTGTCGAAGACCCACGGCCCTTGCACGCCGGGCCGTTCGTACCCGAGCAGCCGGCCGCGCCACCGCGGCGTGACCAGTACGGCGACCATGCGGGGTGTGCCGTCCTCGCCGACCTGGGCGATCAGGTCCGCCACCCGGCCGAGCTCCTGGCCGTCGGCGTCGCGCACGGTCCGGCCCAGATAGTCACTAGCCAGCATCACGCGCTCCCGGAATGCGGCCGATCACGTTGTCGCGCAACCATATCTCCAACGCCGAGGGGTCCATGAGCTCGTGCCGCACGGACAGCACGACCGCACTGTCCACTTTGTGCACGAGCTCGAACGGCACCCGCAGCGGCCGCGGGTCACCGGTCTCGTGCAGCCGCCGGGCGGTGGCGGCCAGCCAGCGCCCGATCACGCCGCCGATCCGGTTGCCCAGCGCGTGCTGTCCGATGTGGATCGCGGTCACGACGGGCACACCGTCCTCGCCGACCGACACCTCCACGTCGTCGACCTTGCCGATGAGGTAGCCGTCGGGATCGACCACCTGCCGGTCCAGCAGGTGGAAGTCGACGCGCAGCGGATCGGGGATCTTCATCCGCCCATCCCGGAGATGATCATCAGTGGCACGGCGGCCACTGCGACGACGAGAATGATCACGAGGTAGGTCACGCCGAGGGCGTTGGCCGTGCGGCTGTTCACCTGGTCGCCGAGGTAGTCGCGGTCGTTCGCGACGATGAGGATCGGCAGGTAGGTCAGCGGCAGCGCGACCGCGCTGAACACCAGTGAGTACTCGGTGATCATGATCGGGTCCGTGGTGGTGAGCAGCATGGCCACCCCGATCAGGATGCTCACCAGCACCACGGTGTGGAACCGGGCGGCCTCGCGCGGGCGGACGAGCTTTCCCCACTGCCAGCCGAAGTACTGCGCGATCGTGTAGCCCGCCGACAGACCCGTCTCGAGCGCCGCGCCGAACGTGGCGGCGAAGAACCCGAGGATGACCACGGCGAGGCCGAGCTTGCCCAGCGCCACGGCGACCGGCAGCGCGACCTGGTCCAGGCTCTCCACCCGCACCCCGAGCGGCAGGAACAACGTCGCCGCCGTCCCCATCACGCCCAGGGACAGCAGGCCGCCCAACGGAAAGCCGATGAACACGTTGAGCCGCGAGACCACGAGATCCTTGCGGGTCCAGCGTTCCTCCACGCCACCGCTGGAGAAGAAGAACACCTCGTACGGCGTGAGTGCCGCGGCGAACAGTGCGACCGCGAAGAAACCGTAGGTGGCCCAGTCCTCCCCGGCCGGGACGACCGGCGTCACCGCCTGCCCGGCGAGCTGCCCCCACGGCGGCGCGAGCTGGATCAGCGCGACGACGAACACGACGAGCGAGAGGCCGGCGAGGCCGAAGATCCGTTCCATCATCTCGAACTTCACCCGCCATATGACCACCCACACGACGAACGCCGCGATCGGCACCCACAGCAGGTAGTGCACGCTCGTCGCCAGCTCGACCGCGATCGCGACACCGCCGATCTCCGCCGAAAGCGTGAACAGCGTGGCCAGATAGGACCCGATGAGGTTCGTCAGCCCGATGCGGGGACCGAGCCGCTCGCGCACGAGGTCGAACACCGGGCGCCCGCTCACCGCGGCCACCCGCCCGCACATCTCCGCGTACACGCAGATGCCGATGACGCCGACGACGACCACCCAGGCCAGCCGCATGCCGAACCGGGCGCCGGTCACCGCGTTCGCGACGAGATCGCCGATGTCGACGAACCCACCGATCGCGGTGAGGATGCCGAGGGTGATGGCGAAGACGCGTTTCACCGGACACCGCCGAGTTCGCCGGCCAGACCGCTCAGCTCGTCGACGGCCCGGGACAACGCGTCCCGGTCCTCCGTGGAGCTCGCGGTGGCGACGTCGTTGATCCGGGCGGCGGAGCGGGTGAGCATCGGCAGCACCTCGTCGCGCAGCCGCTGCGACGACGGGCCGGGCACCTCGGTGTCCACCAGGTCGGTGATGGCCGTGGACACCTGGTCCCGCGCTCGCTGAACGGCAATGTTCACATAGGACTGCAACACGCGGCCGCGTAGCGCGGCGGCGCCGACCTCGCGGGTGCTGAGCACCGCCGACCTGGTGTCGCGCGCACTGGTCACCGCGGTCGACCGGAAGCCGTCCTCAGTGGTGGGCAGCAGTCCGAGGCCGATGGCGCCGAGCGCCACCACCACGACCGTCCCGGCCAGCAACCAGCGCCGCATAACACCTGCTACCCGCTCCGTGGGCAGGCGAAACACCGCTGGGCTTCCTCTCGACTGGCTGTACCCGCCGGGGCCGCACCCGCCGGGCACGCGATCGTCCTCGGCGCCACCGACCGCCGGATCAAGGACACGGTCTCCGGCACCGGCCTCGGCCTGTGGGCCTACGACAGATCCACCCACGTGGTGTTCCTGGTGGAGGTGTTGCTCTCGATGAAGGTGGCCTTCGGGTCCGCCGTGGCGATGGGCCGGAGTGTCCACGGTGTCCGGAGAGTACTGGGCGGACCAGTGAAGTCCGCCCGGCGTCGAACCGGAAACCCTTGTGCACCAAGGATTCCAAGCCGCCCCGAAGTTCGAAATCTTGGTGACAGGTCGTGTTCCGGGCGGCGATCGCGGTTACCCCGGAGGCATGACCAGAAAGCGAATCCTTGTGATGTCCATGCTCGCCGCGACCGGGCTGGCCGTTCCGCTGGCTTCGCCTGGGATCGCAGGGGCCGCGGAGCCGGCCGACCTGCTCTTGGCGGTGCACCAGCAGGAGAACGGCACGAACAACGTGACGGAGCTGCGGTGCGGCCCGGCCGGTGGCGACCACCCGCGTGCGTCCGTGGCGTGCGACGAGATCACGGCGGCCGGCGGTGATTTCACCAAGCTGCCCGGTGACCTGGGCTCGACGTACTGCACCTTCGAGTACTCACCGGTCACGGTGAGCGCGATCGGCACGTGGCGTGGCCAGACCGTCGAGTACGTGGAAACGTTCCCGAACTCGTGTGTGCTGCGCAGTGAGACAGGATCGGTGTTCACCTTCTAGCGGGGGCTCGGCGCGCATGATCGCCAGGTCGTGCACCCAGCGCGGCGGGAGGTAGGTGCGCCGGCCGAGGCCCTCGATCAGGGGCGGGAGCGTCTCGCACCGGACGGTGGAGGCGTCCCTGCCCAGGCGAGTCCACTGCCCAAACGAGACCGGCGCCGGTCCCGGTTCCGGCAAACGGAGGCAGACCGGAGACCGACCAGCCAATAGCGTTTGTTGCTGCCGCCGCCGCGGACTGAAAGTTCTGCGGCGCAACGGAGTTACGAATGAAATTACGCTCTCTGCTGATCGGCCTGACGGTCGCGGCGGCCGGTGTGGTGTCGGCACCGGCCGCCACCGCTTCGGATACACCCACCCCGTTCATCGTCGGCGGGCGTCCGGCAACCGAGAACTACACCTTCATGGTCTACACCGGCGGTTGCACCGGTTCGCTGATCAAGGCGAACTGGGCGCTCACCGCCAAACACTGTTCGACGCCCTCCTCGGTCCGGGTCGGCAGCAACGACCGGACCAAAGGCGGTACCGTCGTGAAGGTCACCCGCGGCGTCAGCCACCCCACCGAGGACGTCAAGCTGTTGCAGCTCGCCGACTCGGTGACGCACCAGCCGATCGCGATTCCAGTCCAGTCCGGCCCGCCGGGCACCGCGACCCGGCTGCTCGGCTGGGGAGTGACCTGTCCGACTCGCGGCTGCGGCAGCGCTCCGGTGGCCAACCACGAGTTCGACACGTCGATCCTGGCCGACAGCAAGTGCCGGGGCATCCGGTCCGCCACCGAGATCTGCACCAACAACCCGAACAAGGGCGGTGACTGCTACGGCGACTCGGGCGGGCCGCAGATCACCAAGGTCAACGGCGTGTGGCGGCAGATCGGCAGCGACAGCCGCGGCACCACCTCCGCCTGTGGCGCCGGGCCGTCCATCTACGTCGACCTGACCAGCGTCCGGACCTGGATCAGCCAGCAGGTGGGGACACTGCCCTGATCCGCGCGGATGCCCGGCTGCTCCTGTACAGCCGGGCATCCGCATTTGCTTCACGGACTGAGGCACGAAGTGGTTGATTCGTCGTGGTCCAGCACCGAGTATTCGCGAACGAGGCTGCGCCACTTGGTCGAATCGAGCACGGCCTCCACTGTGCCCCATTTCGTCCATCGCGAAACGGACAGCACCCGGATGGAGGAACGCCCCGAGAGAGCAGTACTCGCCGAAATCTGTCCACATAGGACCTTCGAGGCGACGATCGGGGAGCCGCGCGCCCGGCGCGTCCGCGGCCGGTATGGGAACGGCCTGTCCTGAACGCGTTGCGCGGCAGGCCGTTTCCATGGGGCTAACCTCGGTCCCGACGTCATCGCGCCGGGCATCCGCACCCATCGGACCACGTCTCCCGCGGCCGTGGAGCCGGCCCTGCAGCCGGCGGGCACGAGCCACTGGTGAACGTCGCGCCGTTCTGGCGTGTCACGCAGCGTGCGAGGACGGGGCGCCCGCGCAGGCGTCGAGGGCCTGCGCCACGGTCCGCGCGCTGGTCACCGCCGCGAGCGACGAAGATCGGACGAAACCGTGATCATGGGCGTCGCCCAGCCACGCCAGCAGTCCGGTGTAGAACCCGTCGACGTCGAGCACCACGATCGGTTTCGCGTGCAGGCCGACCATGCGGGCCGTCCACACCTCGAAGAACTCGTCGCAGGTGCCGACCCCGCCCGGCAGCACCAGGAGCGCGTCGGACCGGGCCAGCAGCTCCGCCTTCCGCGCGGACATGGACTCGGTGATCACCAGCTCGTCGGCGTCGCGATCGGCCTTGTGCAGCAGGTTGCGCGACACGACACCCACTGTGCGCCCGCCGCCGGCGCGGGCGGCCACCGCGACCGCGCCCATCATGGAGACGTGTTCGCCGCCGGAGACCAGGGTCCAGCGCCGTTCGGCGATCGCGGTGCCGACCCCGGCGGCCAGCCGGAGATAGTGCGGGGCGATGTCGGGAGAGGAGCCGCAGAAGACACCGACCGAGTAGCCCATGGTCACCTCCCGAACCGCACGGGCAGCCGCTCGAGCCCGCGGATGATCCAGCTGTGCCGCCAGCGCAGCTCGGTGAGCGGGACGGCCGGGGACCAGACGGAGAAGCGTTCGATCAGCTTGCGGAACAGGACTTCGGTCTCCATCCGTGCGAGCGGCGCGCCGATGCAGTAGTGGATTCCGTACCCGAACGCCAGATGACCGGTGGTGCCGCGGCCGAAGTCCAGCGAGTCGGGGTCGGGGAACCGGCGTGGATCGCGGCACGCGGCGGACAGCGACACGAGGACGAACTCGCCCTCGGGAATGGTGACCTCGCCGACCGCCACGGGTTCCGCAGTGTACCGCAGGGTGCTGACGTACAGCGGCGGCTCGTAGCGCAGGAACTCCTCGACCGCCGCGGGCAGCTGTGCCGGGTCCGCGCGCAGCGCCGCGAGCGCGGCGGGGTTCGCCAGCAGCGCGAAGGCGCTGTTGCCGATCAGGTTGACCGTCGTCTCGAGTCCGGCGACCAGCAGGTTGAACGCCATCGACGTCAGCTCGACCTCGTTGAGCCGGTCCTCGTCGTCCCTGGCCCGGACCAGGGCGGTGATCACGTCGTCACCGGGGTGGACGCGCTTGTCCGCGACCAGCTGGGCCAGATAGCCGCCCATGTTGACGCCCGCGTCGCGCACCTGCTGGGCGTCGGCTTCCGAGGCGAGCATCGCCGACGTCCACGCGCCGAACCGCGTGCGGTCCTCGGCGGGCACACCGAGCAGCTCGCAGATCATGGTGGTGGGCAAGGGATACGCCAGCGCCTCGATCAGGTCGACGGTGGTGCCGTCGGGGATGGCGTCCAGCAGTTCGTCGGCGATCTGTTCGATCCGCGGCCGCAGTCGTTCGACAGTGCGGGGGGTGAACGCCTTGTTGACCAGCCGGCGCAGCCGCGTGTGGTCGGGCGGATCGGAGGTCAGCAGGTTGGTGTTGATGTCCTGACCGATCGCGCGCTCGGGGTCGCGCAGGTGCCGCACGAACAGGGGTGCCGCTCCCTGTGCGTCCTTGCGCAGCCGCGGATCGTTGAGCAGCGCGGCGGCGTGCTCGTAGTCGGTCACCAGCCACGCGCTCAGCCCGTCCGGCGAGACGACCCGATGCGCGGGCGCCTCCTCGCGCAACTTGGTGTAGAGACGGTGCGGATCCTGCAGGAACTCGTGGTCCAGGACGATGCTGGCATCCGGCATGTTCGGCCTCACGCTCGGGTCGGTTGCTCGGCCGCGACCCGGTCGGCGATCCGCCGGCGCAACGCGACCTTGTCGATCTTTCCGACGCCCTTCATCGGCAGCGCGTCGACGAACTCCACGCGCGCGGGCAGCTTGAACGCGGCCAGCCCGCGCCCGCCGAGAAAGCGCCGCAGCTCGGGGAGCCGCGGCCGGTCGTCGCCGGCCGGAACCACGTACAGGCACACGGCCTCGCCGTAGAGCTGGTGCGGCATCGCGACCGCCGCCACCTGACGTACCGACGGGTGTGCCAGCAGCAGCGCCTCCAGTTCGTCGGCCGCGATCTTCTCGCCACCGCGGTTGATCACGTCCTTGATCCGGCCGCACACCACGTAGTCGCCCGAGGGCAGCCGGCGCACGAGGTCGCCGGTGCGGTAGTAGCCGTCCGGGGTGAACGCGCGCGCGTTGGTCTCCGGATCCGCGTAGTAGCCCGCGATGACGCTCGGCCCCCTGGTGACGAGCTCGCCCACCCCGCCGGGCGCCACCGGGCGGTCCTCGTCGTCGAGCACGAGCACCTCGTCGCCGGGGGAGGACGGCCGGCCCTGCGAGTCGAGCACCACCTCGTCCGGGTCGTCGAGCCGGGTGAAGTTGAGCAGACCCTCGCTCATGCCGTACACCTGCTGCACGCGGCACCCCAGCACGTCGTGGATGCGCTGGGCGGTGCTCGCGTCCAGGCGGGCGCCGCCGACCTGGAGCACCCGCAGGCTCGACAGATCGCAAGTGGACTCTTCGGCCGCCGAGAGCCATTGGGACACCAGCGCCGGCACCAGTGCGCAGTGCGAAACCCGTTCTCTCGCAACGAGTTCCAGTGCGTCGCGCGGGTCGCCCGGCGTCGCGAACACGACGGTGCCGCCGCACGCGAGGGTGCCGAGCATGCCGGGGTGGCCGAACACGAAGCTGTGCGACGCGGGCATCAGCGCCAGGTACACGGTGTCCGGCGCCAGCGCGGATATCTCGGCGGACGTGCGGATGACGTGGCCGAACGCCTCGTGCGTGCGGGGGATCGCCTTGGGCGGCCCGGTGGTTCCGCTGGACAGCAGGTACAGCGCGGTGTGCCTGGGATCGATGCCGGCCACGTCGTGGGCGCCGTCGCCGGGCCCCCAGCACAGCTCGCCGATGTCGACGTGATCGTCCCGGTCGTGGCCCGCCACCAGCAGCGTGCGGACGCAGGGGTGCCGGCGGCTCAGGTCCTCGGCCATCCCCAGGTGGTCGAACTTGTCCGAGTACCGAGGCACGGCGAACGCGACGGGCCGCGTCACGGTGATCACGTGGTCCAGCTCGTGCTGCCGCAACGCGGGCATCGCCACCACCGGGGGCGCGCCCAGCCGGATCAGGGCCAGCACGAGGACGAGGAACTCGAGGTCGTTGGGCAGCTGCACGAGCACCCGGTCGCCGGTCGCGATGCCGATCCTGCGCAGGTGCGCCGTGACCCGGTCGACGGCCGCCGCCAGTTCGCCGTAGGTGAGGCTGCGGTCGCCGGACACGGCCGCGCACCGGTCCGCCCGGCCGGGCGCGTCACGCAGTACCAGATCGCCGATCCGTTCCGGCAGCCACCAGCCCTCTTCCCGGTAGCGCGCGGCACGTTCGGCGGGAACAGATTCAGCGGCGCTGGGAAATGCCATGCGGCGGAAAGTAGCACGCAAAAATGTGGGTGAACGCCTAAGTCGATGCTGTTGTGCGGTGAGATTGCCGGGCATACGGTCCCCAGCGTTGACGGCGGCCTCACGTCTCAACTGGTCACCCGGATGCGTAAGGCGGAAAAGCGTGCTCGATGTGTTTCGCAGCGAGTGGAAAACGGCCACCCCGGAACGACGGCGTGCGCTCGTGGCGAACTACCTCGACGAGGTGCTGACCGGCTGGCTGGGTGGCGTTCCGACAGCCGACGAGCGCGATCTGCCGCTCACCGACCTGGGACTCGACTCGATCCTGCTCGTCGAGATCGCCGGCCGCGTGCGTGCCGAGCTCGGGGTCGACCTGGCGATACCGGAGATGCTCGACAACGGCAGCATCCGGGTGCTTGAAAACGCAATTGCGGAGAATTTCGTTACAGTGCAGGCGTCGAGTATCGCGTCAAATGAGACGGGAAGCTTGCTGTCGCACGGACAACATGCATTGTGGCTGTTGTGCCAGATGGCGCCGGAGAGCTCCGCGTTCAATGTCGCCTTCACCGCCCGAATTCGTCACGGTTTCGTCGCTGAAAGGTTTCGCCGAGCGATCCGCGACCTCGTGGCGAGGCATCCGGCACTGCGCACCACGTTTCACCACGCGACCCGGACGGTGCACGCCGAGCTGTCTCCCGAGTTCACGGTCATCGACGCGACCGGCTGGTCCGACGAGCGGCTGCGTGAAGCCGTACGTGCCGACTACGAACGGCCGTTCGCCCTCGACTCGGGACCGATGCTGCGGGTGAGCGTGTTCGGCCTGGACGGGGACGAGTGCGTGGTGCTGCTGACGACGCACCACCTGATCTGTGACTTCTCGTCGCTGAGCCAGCTGCTGGAGGAGCTGTCCGCGCTGTACCTCGGCGAGGAACCCGCCACCCGCGAGAAGGCCTCCTACGACGAGTTCGTGCACCGCCGGCGCCGGTACCTCGACAGCGACCGGGCCTGCCGGGCGCGGGAGCACTGGCACGAGCGGCTGGCCGGACCGCTCCCGGTGACCGAGTGGCCCGCGTTCGGCTGTCCCGATCAGCGGGGCGCCTCGTCGGTGTCGTTCCGCATTGAACCCGAGCTCGCCGAAGGACTGCGCGCACTCGCGTCCGCCGAGCAGGCCACGCCGTACATGGTGCTGGTGACCGCGTTCCAGGTGCTGATCCACCGGTACACCGGGCAGGACGACGTCCTGGTCGGCACGCCGGTCGCCGGGCGCACCGATCCGGTCTTCGACGAGACCGTCGGCTACTTCGCGGACCCGGTGGTGCTCCGCGCCGGCCTCCGCGACGAGCCCGCGTTCCGCGCCCAGCTGCGGCAGACGCGGCGGTCGGTCGCTGAGGCGCTGGAGCATCAGGACTACCCGTTCGAACTGCTGGTCCGGGAGCTGGCGCCGCCCAGGGTGCCGGGCGTGAACCCGATCTTCCAGTCCATGTTCGTGTACCACCGGCCGCGGCGGTTCCCGGAGTGGATCTCCCTGTACGTGGGCGACGAGACCGCGGAGCCGGTGTCCTGGGGCGGGCTGCGGCTGACCCCGTTCCCGCTGCACCAGCAGGAGGGGCAGCACGATCTGCTCATCGAGGTGGTCGAGGACGGTGACCGGCTGCACGGCGTCCTCAAGTACCGCCGGTCGGTGTTCTCCGACGAGGCCGCGCGGCGGGCCGTCGACCACTACCTCACGCTGCTGCGGTCGATCGTGGCGGACCCGGATCGCAGCGTGGCCAGGCTGACCATGATCGACTCGGCGGGTGCGCAATCTTTGCGCCAGCGGGTCGACGACCGGCCGGACAGCGTGCTGCACCGGTTCGAGCGGGCCCTTGCCGGGCACGCCGGCCGGGTCGCGGTGCGGTTCCGCGGCACCGAGCTGACCTACCGGGAGCTCGACCGGCGGGCCGGCCGGTGGGCGGCCGAGCTGGTGCGCCGGGGTGTCCGGCCGGGCGACCGGGTCGCCGTGCTGCTGGAGCCGTCGCTGGAGACGCCGGTCGCGATCCTGGCCGTGCTCAAGGCAAACGCGTCCTACGTTCCACTCGACGTGCAGCACCCACCGGCACGGCTGCGCACAATGCTGGCCGACTGCGCGGCGCGGATCGTGCTCACCAAGGAGGCACTGGCCGATCGGGTGTCCGATGTGGACGTTGTACGGATGGGCGACGGGCTGCCCGCCGAGGGCGAGCTGCCCGCGGGGCGGCCCGGCCGGGACGACCTGATCTACACGATCTACACCTCCGGGTCGACGGGGGTGCCCAAGGGAGTCGAAGTCGCGCACGGCACCGTGCTGACCCTGCTGGACGCGATGGCCGAGCACGTCGAGCCGGATCCGGACGCGGTGTGGACCCTGTTCGCCTCCACCGCCTTCGACGTATCGGTGTGGGAACTGTGGGGCGCGCTGCACTCGGGCGCCTGCCTGGTCGTGGTGCCCTCGGGTGCGGAACGCGCCCCCGACGCGTTCCGCAGGCTGCTGGTCGAGGAACGAGTGACGCACCTGAACCAGACGCCGTCGGCGCTGCACGGCCTGGCGGCGCAGGTGCGCGCCGACGGCGTCGGCGGGCTGGTGCTGCGGCACACCTTCGCCTGCGGCGAGGTGCTGCTGCCCGAGCTCGCGCTGGACTCGCTGGGCTGGTGCGGAACGTTGTGGAACGTCTACGGCCCCACCGAGATCACCATGTTCGCGACCGTCCACCGGGTGCGGCCCGAGGACTGCACCGGCGGTGGCGTGCCGGTCGGATCGGCGCTGTCGAACACCCTGCTCTACGTGCTGGACGCGCACCGGCAACCGGTGCCGCCGCAGGTCACCGGTGAGCTCTACATCGGCGGGATCGGCGTGGCCAGGGGCTACCTGAACCGCCCGTCGCTTACCGCCGAGCGCTACCTGCCCAACCCTTTCGCATCCGGTCGGATGTACCGGACCGGCGACCTGGCGAGGGTCAACGCTGACGGCCTGCTGGAGATCCTCGGCCGCGCCGACAACCAGGTGAAGATCAACGGCTTCCGGGTGGAGCTGGAAGAGGTCGAGGCCGCGCTGGAACAGGAGCCGAAGGTCTTCTGGTCCGCCGTGGTGGTCGAGGGCGACCGGGCCGATGACCGGCGGCTGACCGCGTGCGTCGTGCCCGACGCGGCCGATCCGCCGAGCGTCGCGGAGCTGCGGTCGTCGCTTCAGCGCCGGTTGCCGCCGTACATGGTGCCCGCGTCGTTCGTGTTCCTCGACGAGCTGCCGCTGAACATGAACCGCAAGGTCGACCGCCGGGCGCTGGCCGAGCTGGTCCGCGCGCGCCGGGACACCCGGCCCGTCGCACTGCCCGGACTCACCGGCACCGAGCGCACGGTGGCGGAGATCTGGGGCCGGGTGCTGATGCGCGACGAGATCGGCGCGTCGGACAACTTCTTCGAGATCGGCGGCAACTCCATGCTGCTGCTCCAGGTCCACCGCCTGCTCAAGGACCTGCCCGGCGGAGCCGGCGTGGCCCCGTCCGAGCTGCTCCGGCACCCGACGGTGGCCAGCATCGCCCAGCGGCTCGACACCGATGGTCCCGAACCCGCCGGTGGCGCCGGTCGCGACCGCGCGGCCATGCGCAAGGCGGCGACTGCACAGCTGCGCCGGCGCACCAGGTAGTCGGCGTGCGTTCCCAGGACATCGCCGTCATCGGCATGCACGGCCGGTTCCCCGGCGCCGCGAACGTCGACGAGCTGTGGCGGCGGGTGCGGGCCGGCGACGACATGATCTCGTCGTACACCGACGAACAGCTGGCCGCCGCGGGCGTGCCGAGAGCACTGCTCGGCGATCCGCGCTACGTGAAGGCGCGCGGCAGCCTGCCCGACGCCTTTCTGTTCGACCACGAGTTCTTCGGCTACAGCCGCCGCGAGGCCGAGCTGATCGACCCGCAGCAGCGGCTGTTCCTCGAGGTCGCGTGGGAACTGCTGGAGGCCATCGGCTACGCGGGCGGCGGACCGTCGATCGGCGTGTTCGCCGGGGCGGGCATGAACACCTATCTGCCCAACGTCATCGCCCGCCACTGCGACCTGCTGTCGTTCGAGGGCACCGAACTGCTGGTCACCAACGACAAGGACTACCTGGCCACCAGGGTGTCCTACAAGCTCGGCCTGACCGGGCCGAGCCTGAGCGTGCAGACGGCGTGCTCGACGTCGCTGGTCGCCGTGCACCTGGCGGTGCAGAGCCTGCTCACCGGCGAGTGCGACATCGCCATGGCGGGCGGGGTGTCCGTCTACATCGGACCGCGGCCGGGATACCTGCACCAGGACGGGCTGATGCTCTCGCCGGACGGGCGCTGCCGCTCGTTCGACGCCGCCGCGGCGGGCACCTCGTTCACCGACGGTGTCGGCATCGTCGCGCTCAAACGCCTGGCCGAGGCGGTCGAGGACGGCGACGAGGTGCTCGCGGTGATCCGGGGCAGCGCCGTGAACAACGACGGCGCGGACGGCAAGCTCGCCTACACCGCGCCCAGCATGGCGGGCCAGCGCGAGGTGATCGGCGAGGCGCTGGCCGTCGCCGAAGCCGACGCACAGAGCATCGGCTACCTGGAGGCGCACGGGTCGGCGACCGCGCTGGGCGACCCGATCGAGTTCACCGCGCTGCGGGAGGCCTTCGGGCCGGGCGGGCGCACCGGGTACTGCGCGCTGGGCTCCATCAAGGCCAACATCGGTCATCTGGCCGCGGCGGCGGGGGTGGCCGGGCTGATCAAGACGGTGCTCATGCTGCGGCACCGGGAGATTCCGCCGCACCCGCACTTCACGCGGGCGCACCCGGAGATCGACCTCGGCAGCGGTCCGTTCTACATCAGCACCGATCTTCGTGCCTGGCCGGACGGCGACACGCCGCGGCGGGCCGGGGTGAGCTCGTTCGGGTTCGGCGGCACCAACGCACACGTGGTCGTGGAGGAGGCGGCCCCGGTGGCACCCGGCGAACCGGACCGCTCGCCGCAGGTGGTGACCGTCAGCGCTAAGACGGCGGAGGCGTTGCGGGAACTGGCGAATCGCCTCGCGGACCACCTGGTCGCCGAGAACGCCCCCGCGCTCGCCGATGTCGCGTACACGCTGCGGGCCGGTCGGCGTGACTTCCCGTTCCGGCACACGGTGATCGGCTCCGGCGCGCACGAGGTCGCCGCCGCCCTGCGTGCACCGGCCAACGGCGCGGCGCCGTCCGGGCCCGTCCCGCGCGGCCGCCGGATCCCGTTGCCGACGCATCCGTTGTACCGGCAGTACCTGCGCGTCGGCGACGAGGGAAAGCTCGCGGTGCTGTTCACCGGCCAGGGCGCGCAGCGTGCCGGGATGGGACGTGAACTGGCGGCCGAGTTCCCGGTGTACGCGCAGGCGTTCGACGAGGTCTGCGCGGAGCTCGATCAGCACCTGCCGCGTCCGCTGCGCGAGGTGATCGACGACGAGGTGCTGGACCAGACGCTCTACACGCAGGCCGCGTTGTTCGCCGTCGGTGTCGCTCAGTTCCGGCTGCTCCAGCACTGGGGGGCTCAGCCCCGGTTCCTGCTCGGCCACTCGATCGGCGAGCTGACCGCCGCCCACGTCAGCGGAATGCTGTCGCTGCCCCAGGCCTGCCGGCTCGTCGCGGCGCGCGGCCGGTTGATGCAGGCGTTGCCCGCGGGCGGCGCGATGATCGCGGTGCGCGCGACCGAGAGCGAAGTGCTGCCACTGCTGCCGGAAGGTGTCGCGGTGGCCGCGGTCAACGGCCCGGACTCCGTGGTGTTGTCCGGTGCCGAGGCCGGGGTGCTCGCGGTGGCCGCGCGGTTCCGGGAGACGAAGCGGTTGCGGGTGAGCCACGCGTTCCACTCACCGTTGATGGACGGCATGCTCGCGGAGTTCCGCGCGGTCGCGGCGGAGCTGACGTTCCGTCCGCCCGCCATTCCGATCGTCTCCACCGTGACCGGCGACGTGGCTTCGGCCGCACGGTTGTGCTCACCCGAGTACTGGGTCGACAACGTCCGGCGGACCGTGCGGTTCGCCGACGCGGTCGGGCGGCTGGCGGCGCTGGGGGCGGGGACGTTCGTCGAGCTGGGTCCCGACGGCGTGCTGACCGCGCTGGCGCGCGAACACGTCTCCGGGACGTGCCTCGCGATGCTGCGCAAGGACCAGCCGGCCGCCCGGTCCGCGGCGACGGTCCGGGCGGCGATCGGCGGTGCCGCGCCGGCGCACCCCTTGCTGGACGAGGTGATCGCGCTCCCGGACGGCGTCCTGCTGCGTGGCCGCCTGTCGCCGGCCACGCATCCGTGGCTGACCGACCACGTGGTGGCCGGGACGGTCACGCTGCCGGGGACGGCGTTCGTCGAGATGGCGGTGCACGCCGGTCGTCAGGCCGGCGGCGAGGTCGTCGAGGAGCTGACGCTGCGGACGCCGCTCGCGCTGTCCGAAGCGGTCGACGTCCGAGTTGTCGTCAGGGCGGTGGACGACAGCGGCCAGCACACTGTGGAGATCTACTCGCGATCGGCGGACGCCCCGTGGACGTTGCACGCCAACGGGACCCTGGCCGGTGGTGGTGCCGCCGAGCCGCCGGCGTTCACCGAGTGGCCGCCCGCGGGTGCCACCTCGGTCTCCACGGACGGCGCGTACGACAGCCTGGCCGCGGCGGGTTATGACTACGGCCCGGCGTTCCGGGGACTTCGAGCGGTGTGGCGGCGTGGAGCGGAGATCTTCGCCGAGGTGGACCTGCCGGTCCGCGGCTCGGGGTTCGCCCTGCACCCCGCCCTGCTCGACTCGGCGCTGCACGCGAGTGCGCTGGGCACCACCACGACGAAGGTGCCGTTCGTGTGGAGTGGCGTCCGGTGGTACGCCACCGGGGCGACCGCGTTGCGCGTCGCGATCACTCCGGCCGGTCCGGATGCGATCTCGCTGTGCGTGACCGACCATCGCGGGGCCGCGGTGGCCAACGTCGATTCCCTGGCGCTGCGACCATTGCGGGACGACCAGCCGGACGCACTGTTCCGAGTGGACTGGCAGCCGGTCGCCGGGGCCACGAAGGACGTACCTGATTTCGTTGCGGTGGAGGCGGAGTCGCTCCACCAGGTGCTCGCCGCCGTGCGGTCGCACCTGGCCGGAGACTCGCTCGTGGTCGTGGTGACGCGCGGTGCGGTGGCCGTGCGTGCCGGTGACCATGTCACCGACCCTCGGCAGTCGGCGGTGTGGGGACTCCTGCGGTCCGTGCAGTCGGAGCACCCGGATCGGTTCGTCTTGGTGGACTCCGACGGTTCCGGCAGCCTGAGCGACGCCGTGGCCGCCGGGGAGCCGCAGGTGGCGGTGCGCGGCGGCGAGCTGTTCGCGCCCCGGCTGGTCCAGGCCGGTCCGCACGAGGCACTGACGCCGCCCGAAGGCCCGTGGCGGCTGGACGTCACCGGCTCCGGCACCGCGGACGGGCTGCGGCTCGCCGCGTGCCCGGAGGTGCTCGAGCCGTTGGAACCGGGGCAGATCCGGGTCGCGATGCGGGCCGCGGGCATGAACTTCCGCGACGTCCTGATCGCACTCGGGATGTACCCCGGCGCCGCCCGGATCGGCGGTGAGGGCGCGGGAGTGGTGCTGGAGGCCGGGTCCGAGGTGACCGGCCTGGCGGTGGGCGACCGGGTGATGGGGCTGTTCGACGGCGCGTTCGGTCCGATCGCGGTGACGGACGCGCGGATGGCGGTCCGGATTCCCGCCGGCTGGTCGTTCGCCACGGCGGCCGCGACGCCGCTGGTGTTCGCGACCGCCTGGTACGCGCTGCGGGAACTCGGAAAGCTGGCCGCCGGTGAGCGGGTCCTGATCCACGCGGGCGCCGGCGGGGTCGGCATGGCGGCCGGCCGGCTCGCCCGGCATTGGGGTGCGGAGGTGTTCGCGACCGCGAGTCCGGAGAAGTGGCATGCCGTGGACGCCGATCACGTCGCGAGCTCGCGGACGACGGAGTTCGCGGACGTGTTCGGCGAAGTGGACGTGGTGCTGAACTCCCTGACGGGCGAGTTCGTGGACGCGTCATTGGGGTTGCTCGCGCCGGGCGGCCGGTTCCTGGAGATGGGCAAGACCGACATCCGCGAGCTGTCCGATGTGGACTATCGGGCGTTCGACCTCGGTGACGCCGGGCCGGAGCTGATCGGGCGGATGCTGGCCGGGATCGTGGACCTGTTCGAGCGCGGTGTGCTGTCGCCGTTGCCCGTGACGGCGTGGGACGTCCGCCGGGCGCCGGAGGCGTTCCGGTACATGAGCCAGGCCCGGCACATCGGCAAGATCGTGCTCACGATTCCCCGGCCTTTCGATCCCGAGGGCACGGTGTTGATCACCGGAGGCACGGGGGCACTCGGCGGCCTGGTGGCACGCCACCTCGTGGAACGGCACGGGGTTCGCCACCTCGTGCTGACCAGCCGCGGTGGTGGTGCATCCGACGTGCCCGGCGCGCGGGTCGTCGCCTGTGACGTGGCCGACCGCGACGCGATGGCCGAGCTGCTGGCCGGGCTCGACCGTCCGCTGACCGCCGTGGTGCACGCCGCCGGTGTGCTCGACGACGCTGTCGTGGAGTCGCTGACCCCGCAACGCCTCGACGCGGTGCTGCGGCCCAAGGTGGAGGGTGCCCGCATCCTCGACGAGCTCACCGCGGACCTCGACCTGGCCGCGTTCGTCCTGTTCTCGTCGGCTTCAGGGGTGCTCGGTGCCGCCGGTCAGGCGAGCTACGCCGCGGCCAACGCCTTCCTGGACGGCCTCGCCTGCCGGCGCGCCGCGCGCGGCCTGCCGGCGACCTCGCTCGCCTGGGGACTCTGGGAGTCCGGCATGGGCGGGCGGCTCGGCGACGGCGACCTCGCCCGGATCGCGCGCGGCGGTGTGCGGCCAATGTCCGCCTCGCAGGGCCTCGCCCTGTTCGACGCGGCACTGCGGACGGGCGCGCCGCTCGTCGTGCCCGCCAGGCTGACCGCGGACGTACCCGCGCCGCGAACGCGACCGGTGGTGCGGCTGCCGATCCGTGAGCTGGTGCTCGCCGAGATCGCGGGCTTCCTCGGTCAGCCGGTCGGCGCAGTCGACCCGGCCCGGTCGTTCACCGACCTCGGGTTCGATTCGCTCAGCGCCGTCGAGCTGCGCAACCGGCTCGCCGCCGTGACCGGCGTCCGCCTGCCCGCCACCGTGATCTTCGACCACCCCACCCCCGCCGCGCTCGCCGCCCACCTCGGTGGTACCGGCCCGACCGTCCACACAGAACTCGATCGGGTCGAGTCCGTGCTGTCCTCGATCGCCGCCGACGCGGAACACCGGCCCAAGGTCACCGCGTTGCTGCGGTCACTGCTGGCCCGGTTCGCGCCCGGCGACGACATCGATCTCGACACCGCGACCGATGACGAGCTCTTCCAACTGCTCGACCGCTGAAGGACGTTCATGGCGAACGAGGAGAAACTGCGCGAGTACCTCAAGCGCGCCATCGCCGACGCGCGGCACGCCCAGCGCCGCGTGGCCGAGCTGGAGGAGGGCGCGCGCGAGCCGATCGCGATCATCGGGATGGGCTGCCGGTTCCCCGGTGGCGTGCGCACCCCGGACGACCTGTGGCGGCTGGTCGCCTCGGGCCGCGACGCGATCTCGGACTTTCCCGCCGACCGGGGCTGGGACCTCGGCGCGCTGTTCGACGACGACCCGGACGCCGCTGGGCGCAGCTACGTGCGGGAAGGCGCCTTCCTGCACGACGCCGGTGCGTTCGACGCCGAGTTCTTCGGGATCTCGCCGCGTGAGGCGCTGGCGATGGACCCGCAGCAGCGGCTGCTGCTGGAGACGACGTGGGAGGCGGTCGAGCACGCGGGGATCGACCCCCTTTCGTTGCGGGGCACCGACACCGGCGTGTTCGCCGGCGTGATGCACAACGGCTACGGCGCGGCCGCCGGGCACACCGGCGAGGGGCACCTGGTCACCGGGACGGCGGCCAGTGTCGTGACGGGCCGGATCGCCTACGCGTTCGGCCTGGAGGGCCCGGCGGTCACCGTCGACACGGCGTGCTCCTCGTCGCTGGTCGCGCTGCACTGGGCGGCGCGGGCGCTGCGATCCGGCGAGTGTTCGCTCGCGCTCGCCGGTGGCGTGTCGGTGATGGCCGAT
Source organism: Lentzea sp. NBRC 105346 (assembly GCF_030269605.1). Classification (GTDB taxonomy): domain Bacteria; phylum Actinomycetota; class Actinomycetes; order Mycobacteriales; family Pseudonocardiaceae; genus Lentzea. The sequence goes on along the minus strand of NZ_BSTQ01000001.1, from coordinate 810,150 downwards.
CCGGACACGTTCATCGAGTTCTCCCGGCAACGCGCGCTGGCACCGGACGGCCGGTGCAAGCCGTTCGCCGCCGCGGCCGACGGCACCGCGTGGTCCGAGGGCGCCGGCGTGCTGGTGCTGGCCCGGCTCTCCGACGCCGAGCGCCTCGGTCATCCCGTGCTGGCCGTAGTCCGCGGATCGGCGGTCAACTCCGATGGCGCATCGAACGGACTGACCGCTCCAAACGGGCTGGCGCAGCAGCGGGTGATCCGTGCGGCGCTGTCCTCGTCCGGGCTTGAACCGTCCGATGTGGACGTTGTGGAGGCGCACGGCACGGGAACGGTGCTGGGTGATCCGATCGAGGCGCAGGCGTTGCTGGCGACCTATGGTCAGGACCGTTCGGTTCCGTTGTGGCTGGGGTCGATCAAGTCCAACCTCGGCCACACCCAGGCGGCGGCCGGGGTCGCGGGCGTCATCAAGATGGTGCAGGCGATGCGCCGCGGTGTGCTGCCGCGGACGCTGCACGTCGACGCGCCGTCGCCGCACGTCGACTGGTCGGCGGGCGCGGTCGAGCTGCTGACCGGGGCCCATCCGTGGCCGGCCGGAGACCGGCCGCGCCGGGCCGCGGTGTCGTCGTTCGGCATGAGCGGCACCAACGCGCACGTCATCCTCGAAGAGGTCGTGAGTGGTTTCCGTCGCCAGGACGACGGAAACCACTCACAAGGTCTTTCCCCCACCCCTTGGGTGATCTCCGGCCGAACCGAAGCCGCGTTGCGCGCGCAAGCGGCACGGCTGGCCGAGTTCCTCGACGATCAGCCGGACGCCGGTGTCCGGGACGTCGGCTACTCGCTGGCGGGCCGGGCGGCGTTGGAGCACCGGGCCGTCCTGGTCGGCAACGATCGGCGGGAGCTGCGCGAGGGCCTGATCGACCTGGCGAACGGCGCGCCGGTGCCGAGGGCCGTCGCGGGCAAGGTCGTGTTCGTCTTCCCCGGTCAGGGTTCGCAGTGGGCCGGGATGGCGAAGGAGTTGCTGGAGTCCGCACCGGTGTTCGCGGCGCGGATGCGTGATTGTGCCGAGGCGCTTGGTCCGTTCGTTTCGTTGGATCTCGACGAGACCGAGCGAGTGGATGTCGTCCAGCCGGCGTTGTGGGCGGTGATGGTGTCACTGGCCGCGCTGTGGCGTTCCTACGGTGTGGAGCCGGACGCCGTTGTCGGTCATTCGCAGGGTGAGATCGCGGCCGCGGTGGTGGCGGGCGCGTTGTCGCTGGAGGACGGCGCGCGGGTTGTGGCGTTGCGGAGCCGGGCGTTGCGCAAGATCGCCGGTCGCGGCGGGATGTGTGTGGTGTCGGAGGTGCCGGACGATCCGCGGTTGTCCGTTGCGGCGGTGAACGGGCCCTCGTCATTCGTGCTCTCGGGCGACGTCGATGCGTTGGTGGGTAAGCGGATCCCGGTCGACTACGCGTCACACTCGCCGCACGTGGAGGACATCCGTGACGAACTACTGGATGTTCTGGACGTCACGCCGGCCTCCGTGCGGGTGCCGTTCTTCTCGACGGTGACGGGCGACTGGCTGGACACGACGGAGCTGGACGCCGGGTACTGGTACCGCAACCTGCGGCAGACGGTGTTGTTCGAGCGGGCGGTCCGGTCACTGAGCCAGGAACATCGGGTGTTCGTGGAGGTCAGCCCGCACCCGGTGCTGACGATGAGCATCGAGGAGACCTTCGACGCGGCCGGCGTGGACGCCGTCGCGGTGGGGTCGCTGCGCCGCGACGACGGCGGGCTGCGGCGCTGGCTGACCTCCGCGGGCGAGCTGTGGACGCGCGGTGTTCCCGTGTCGTGGCGGGACGCCGTCGCCGGTGGACGGCGCGTGGACCTGCCCGCCTACGCCTTCCAGCACCGGCGGTTCTGGCTGGGCGCGGCCGGGAAACCGTTGCTGGACACGGTCGTCCGGCTCGCCGATGGCGACGGCGTCGTGCTGACGGGCCGGCTGTCGCACGACTGGTTGCCCGACCACGCGGTGGCGGGCGAGGTCGTGCTGCCCGGCACCGCGTTCGTGGAGCTCGCGCTGCGGGCGGGCGACGAGGCCGGGTGCGGGCTCGTCGACGAGCTGGTCATCGAGAAACCGTTGGTGATTCCCGGGAACGAGCCGGTCCGGCTGCAGGTCGTCGTCGGCTCCGACGAGTCGGGACGCCGATCGCTGGACATCCACGCCTCGTCTGGCGACGGCGGCTGGGTCCGGCACGCCACCGGCGTGCTCGCCGCCGAAGACTCGGTACCTCCGGCCGACCTCGCGGAGTGGCCGCCCGCCGGCGCGGCGAGCGTGGACGTGACCGGGCTGTACGAGCGGTTGGCGGCGACCGGCTATGGCTACGGCCCGGCGTTCCGGGGACTGCGTGCGGTGTGGCGGCGCGGTACCGAGATCTTCGCCGAGGTGGCTCTGCCCGAACACGTCGGCGTCGACGCCGTCACCGTCCATCCGGCGTTGCTGGACGCGGCGCTGCATGCGCTGTCCCTGGACGGGGCGGAGCTGCGGTTGCCGTTCTCGTGGCACGGCGTGACGGCGCACGCGTCCGGCGCCACGGCGGCACGGGTCCGGCTGACCACGGGTGAGCAGGTGTCGCTGGCGGCCTTCGACACGACCGGCCGGCCGCTCGTCACGGTCGGCTCGCTGGTCACCCGGCCGGTCGATGCCGGTCGGCTCACCCGGCCCGACGCGTTGTTCCGGGTCGACTGGATCCCCGTGCCGGTCCCGGCTGCGGCGTCGGACGCCGTGTTCGTCTCCTGTCGTTCGGTGCACGCGGCGCTGAATCTGGTGCAGTCCTCGCTTGCGGAATCGGCGCGGCTCGTCGTGGTGACCAGGGGTACCACGGCCGCGCGGCCCGGCGAGGGAGTGTCCGATGTGGACGGCGCGGCGATCTGGGGCCTGCTGCGCTCGGCGCAGTCGGAGCACCCCGGCCGGTTCGTGCTGGCCGACATCGACGATCACGAGGCGTCGCTCGCCGTGTTGCGGTCCGCGGTCGCGCTCGACGAACCACAGCTCGCGGTCCGTGCGGGCGAGGTGCTGGTGCCCCGGCTGGTGCGCGAGGACTCCTCGGGGGAGCTGGATCTGCCCGCTGAGCCATGGCGGCTGGATGTCGTCGAGGCGGGCAGTATCGAGGGGCTGCGCGCGGTGCCCCGCCCGCTCGATCCCTTGGCGGACGGGCGGATTCGTGTCGCCGTGCGTGCGGCGGGCGTCAACTTCCGGGACGTCGTGGTGTGCCTGGGGATGGTGCCGGGTCAGGAGGGCGTCGGCAGCGAGGGCGCCGGAGTGGTGCTGGAGGTCGGGCCGGGCGTCACCGGGTTCACCCCCGGCGACCGCGTGATGGGGCTATTCGACGGTGCGTTCGGGCCGGTGGCCACGGCCGACGCGCGGATGGTCGTGCCCATGCCCGCGGGCTGGTCCTTCGCCGACGCGGCCGCGGTGCCTGTCGCGTTCCTGACCGCGTACTACGGACTGCGTGACCTCGCCGGGCTGCGTGCGGGGGAGTCGGTGCTGGTCCACGCGGCCGCCGGCGGTGTGGGCATGGCCGCCGTCCAGCTCGCCCGGCACTGGGGCGCGGAGGTCTACGGCACGGCCAGTCCCGGCAAATGGGGCACGCTGCGCGCGATGGGACTGGACGACCGGCACATCGCCAGTTCGCGGACCACGGAGTTCTCGCGTGCGTTCGGCAAGGTTGACGTGGTGCTGAACAGCCTGGCCGGCGAGTTCGTCGACGCGTCGCTGGCCCTGCTGGCGCCGGGCGGCCGGTTCGTGGAGATGGGCAAGACCGACATCCGGCAGGGGATCGACGGCTACCGGGCGTTCGACCTGAGCGAGGCCGGGCCGGAGCGCATCGGTGAGTTGCTGGCCGAAGTGCTCGCCCTCTTCGAACGCGGTGTGCTGACCCCGCTGCCGGTCACGGCCTGGGACGTCCGCCGCGCGCCGGAGGCGTTGCGGCACCTGAGCCAGGCCAGGCATGTCGGCAAGCTCGTGCTGACGATGCCGCGGCCGCTCGATCCCGACGGCACGGTCCTGATCACCGGCGGTACCGGCACGCTCGGCGGCCTCGTGGCACGCCATCTTGTCGAGCGGCACGGGATCCGGCACATCGTGCTGACCAGCCGCAGCGGCGGGGAATCCGGCGTGCCCGGCGCGCGGGTCGTAGCCTGTGACGTCGCCGACCGCGACCAGCTGGCCGCACTCTTGTCCACTTTGGACCATCCACTCACCGCCGTCGTGCATGCGGCCGGCGTGCTCGACGACGGTGTGATCGAGTCGCTGACCCCGGACCGGTTGGACGCGGTGCTGCGGCCGAAGGCGTTGGGCGCCAGGAACCTCCACGAGCTGACGCGGGACGCGGATCTCGCCGCGTTCGTGCTGTTCTCCTCGGCGGCGGGCGTTCTCGGCGGCGCGGGGCAGGCCGGCTACGCGGCGGCCAACGTGGTCCTCGACGCGCTCGCCGAGCAGCGGCGCCACCGGGGGCTGCCCGCGACCTCGGTGGCGTGGGGGCTGTGGGCGCAGGCCAGTGCGATGACCGGGCACCTCGGCGATGACGAACGCCGGCGCGGCCTCGCCACCGACCACGCGCTCGCGTTGTTCGACCGGGCGGTCGCGTCCAGCCGGCCGATGCTGGTGGCGATGAACCCCATGGGACGCGAGCCGGTGTCCCCGCTGCTGCGGGGACTGGTGCGCCCGGCCCGGCGGGTCGTCGGCCCCGAGGCCGGCGCGGCCCGGCAGCCGACCGGGTTGACCGAGCTGGTCAGGTCCCACGTCGCCGCGGTGCTCGGCCACGCCTCGGCGGACGACATCGCGGCGGATCGCGCGTTCCAGGAGCTGGGGTTCGACTCGCTGACCGCGGTCGAGCTGCGCAACCGGCTGAACGCCGCGACCGGGCTGCGGCTGCCGACCACGGTGGTCTTCGACCATCCCACGCCCGCGACGCTGGCGGACTACCTGCGTGCGGAGATCGGCGGTGACAGCGCGGTGAGCGAAGCCGTCGTGCCGGCCGCGACCTCGGACGATCCGGTCGTGATCGTCGCGATGGGCTGCCGGTTCCCCGGCGGCGTGCGGTCGCCGGACGACCTCTGGCGGCTCGTGGCGTCCGGTACCGACGCCATCTCCGGGTTCCCCGCCGACCGTGGCTGGGACCTCGCCGGCCTCTACGACCCGGATCCGGACGCATCCGGCCGGTCCTACGTGCGGCACGGAGGTTTCCTGTCCGACGCCGCGGAGTTCGACGCCGGCTTCTTCGGCATCTCGCCGCGCGAGGCGGTCGCGATGGATCCTCAGCAGCGACTGCTGCTGGAGACCGCGTGGGAGACGTTCGAGCGGGCGGGCATCGACCCGGTTTCCCTGCGCGGCAGCCGGACCGGCGTGTTCGCCGGCACCAACATCCAGGACTACGGCCTGCTGTTGCACGACGCCCCCGGCGAGGCCGAGGGCTACGGCGCCACCGCGACCGCCGCGAGCGTCGTGTCCGGCCGGGTCGCCTACGCGTTCGGACTGGAAGGGCCAGCCGTCACGATCGACACGGCGTGCTCGTCATCACTGGTGGCACTGCACCTGGCGGCGCAGTCGCTGCGCTCGGGGGAGTGCTCGCTGGCGCTGGCGGGCGGTGTCGCCGTCCTGGCCACGCCGGGCGGTTTCGTCGAGTTCTCCCGGCAGCGCGCACTGTCGCCGGACGGGCGGTGCAAGCCGTTCGCCGCCGCGGCGGACGGCACGAGCTGGTCCGAAGGCGCCGGGCTGGTGCTGCTGGAGCGGTTGTCGGATGCGCGTCGGCTCGGGCATCCGGTGTTGGCGGTGGTGCGGGGTTCGGCGGTGAACCAGGATGGTGCGTCGAACGGGTTGACGGCGCCGAATGGTCCGTCGCAGCAGCGGGTGATCCGGGCCGCGCTGGCTTCGGCTGGTCTGTCCACTTCGGATGTTGATGTGGTGGAGGCGCACGGGACGGGGACGGTGCTGGGTGATCCGATCGAGGCGCAGGCCTTGCTGGCGACCTATGGTCAGGATCGTGCGACGCCGCTGCTGCTGGGGTCGGTGAAGTCCAACCTCGGTCACACCCAGGCCGCGTCGGGTGTCGCGGGCGTGATCAAGATGGTGGCGGCACTGCGGCACGGGATGGTGCCGGGGATGTTGCACCTCGACGAGCCCACCCATCAGGTGGACTGGTCGGCCGGCTCGGTGGAGGTGCCGGCGGAGCCGCGGCCGTGGCCCGTCGCCGACCGTCCGCGCCGCGCCGGGGTGTCGTCGTTCGGAATGAGTGGCACCAACGCGCACCTGATCATCGAGCAGGCTCCCGCGCCGCCGGTGGCACCGGTCGGTGAATCGCCGCGCTGTGTGCCCTGGGTGTTGTCGGCCAAGACGCGCGATGCGTTGCGGGATCAGGTGAAACGGCTGCTGGAGATCGAAGCGGGTCCGCTGGACGTCGGCTTCTCGCTCGCGCGACGGTCCGAGTTCGAGCATCGGGCCGTGGTGCTGGCCGCCGATCGGGACGGGCTGGAGGCACTGGCCAACGACGTGCCGCACGCCCGGACCGTGGAGAGGGTCGCTCGCCCCGCGGGCAAGATGGTGTTCGTGTTTCCCGGTCAGGGTTCGCAGTGGGCCGGGATGGCGAAGGAGTTGCTGGAGTCCTCGCCGGTGTTCGCGGCGCGGATGCGGGAGTGCGCCGAGGCGCTTGCGCCGTTCGTTTCGTTGGACCTGGACGAGACGGAGCGGGTGGATGTGGTGCAGCCCGCGTTGTGGGCGGTGATGGTGTCGCTGGCCGCGCTGTGGCGTTCCTACGGTGTGGAGCCGGACGCCGTTGTCGGTCATTCGCAGGGTGAGATCGCGGCCGCGGTCGTCGCCGGTGCGGTGTCGCTGGCGGACGGCGCGCGGATGGTGGCGTTGCGGAGCCGGGTACTGCGGAAGCTGTCCGGCCGGGGCGGCATGGCCGTGATCTCGGAGCTACCGGACGATCCGCGGTTGTCGGTGGCCGCGGTGAACGGACCGTCGTCGATCGTGGTCTCGGGTGACGTCGATGCGTTGGTGGGTAAGCGGATCCCGGTGGATTATCCGTCGCACTCCCCGCACATCGAGGAGTTCCGGGACGAGCTGCTGAGTGCGTTGGAGGTCACGCCGGCGTCCTCGCGGGTGCCGTTCTTCTCGACGGTGACGGGCGACTGGCTGGACACGACGGAGCTGGACGCCGGGTACTGGTACCGCAACGTGCGGCAGACCGTGCGGTTCCGGCCCGCCGTCGAAGGCCTTGCCACGGCGGGATTCTCGACTTTCGTCGAGGTCGGGCCGCATCCGGTGCTGACGTCCGACATCCAGGAGACCGTGGACGACGCCGTGGTCGTGGGAACTTTGCGCCGCGATGCCGGTGGCGTGGAACAGTTCCTCGCGTCGGCCGCCGAGCTGTGGATGCGGGGCGTGCCGGTGGACTGGAGCGACGCCGTCGCCGGTGGCCGCCTGGTCGACCTGCCGACTTACGCGTTCCAACGGCAGCGCTACTGGGTCGAGGTGCCGCGCCCGCGGTCGGTCGTCGACTCCTGGCGCTATGCGATCAGCTGGAAATCCGTGCCGGTGTCGCCGCGCGGGCTGTCCGGCACGTGGCTGCTGGTGACCGCGCCCGGAGGGCACGACTGGTCCGCCGCACTCGAGCGCGCGTTGGCCGATCGCGGCGCGACCGTGCGGGTGGTCGAGTCGGTACCGGACGTGCGCGATGTGACCGGCGTGGTGTCGCTGCTGGCGTTGGACGATCGGTCGCATGTGGACTTTCCGGCGGTGCCGCGGGGTGCGGCCGCGACCGTGGCGCTCCTGCAGAAGCTCGACGAGCTCGGCTCGGACGCGCCGCTGTGGTGCGTCACGACCGGTGCGGCCGGCGACGCGGTGACCAACCCGGAGCAGGCGTTGCTGTGGGGGCTGGGGCGGGTGGCCGCCGCCGAGTACCCGCGGTGGTGGGGTGGCGTGGTCGACGTGCCGCGGCCGGTCACCGACGAGGCGGCCACGCGTGCCGTCGCGGTGATCACCGGTTCCCACGGCGAGGACGAGCTGGTCGTGCGTGCCGACGGCGTGTTCGCACGCCGGCTGGTGCCGGCCCCACTCGCGGACCGGCCGCCGGTGCGCGACTGGCGGCCGCGCGGCACGGTCCTGGTCACCGGCGGCACCGGGGCGCTCGGCGGGCACGTGGCGCGCTGGCTGGCGAACGCGGGCGCGGAGCATCTCGTGCTGGTGAGCCGCACCGGTCATTCGGCCGAGCTCGCGGATCTCGGCACGAAGGTCACGTTCGCCCAATGCGACGTGGCCGACCGTGACGCGCTCGCGGCCGTGCTGAACGACATCCCGCCCGAGTATCCGCTGACCGCGGTTGTGCACACCGCGGCCGTGCTCGAGGATTCGCTGCTCGCCGACGTGACGCCCGAGGCCATGGACCGCGTGCTGCGGGTCAAGATGGGCGGCGCGCTGAACCTGCACGAGCTGACCAAGGACCTGGACCTGTCGGCGTTCGTGCTGTTCTCCTCGATCGCGGGGACGTGTGGCCTGGCCGGTCACGGCAACTACGCGCCGGGCAACGCCTTCCTCGACGCGCTGGCCCACCACCGCCGCGCGCAGGGCCTGGTCGCGACCTCGATCGCCTGGGGGCACTGGGACGGTGGCGGCATCGCGGGACCGGAGGCCGAGCAACAGATCCGCAGGCGCGGCCTGCTGAGCTTCCCGCCCGAGCTCGCGTTGACGGCGCTGGGGCAGGTCCTGGATCGCGACGAGACCACCGTCGCCGTCATCAACACGCGGTGGGACGACCTCGCGACGACCCGGCCCGTCCCGCTGCTCAGCGACCTGATGCCGAAGCACCGGCCGGATGAGGAGAACCCTGACCTGGCGGGCATGTCCGAGGCGGAGCAACGGCGTGCGCTGCTCGACCTCGTACGGCCGCACGTCGCTGCGGTGCTGCGCCACTCCTCACCCGAAAGCGTCGAAACGGACCGAGCCTTCAAGGAACTGGGATTCGACTCCCTGACGGCCGTCGAACTGCGCAACCGGCTGAGTCTCGCGACCGGCCAGAAGCTGCCCGCCACCCTGATCTACGACTACCCGACACCCGCGCTGCTGGCCGACCACCTGTGGTCGACGCAGTACGGCATGGCGGCCTCCCGGGACGTGGTGGTTCCCGCCGCCGCGCTGGACGAACCCGTTGCCATCGTGGGAATCGGTTGCCGGTTCCCCGGTGGGGTCCGATCGCCGGAAGACCTGTGGCGGCTGCTCGAGTCGGGTGCGGACGCCGTGTCCGGCCTGCCGCGTGATCGCGGCTGGAACCTGACCGAGCTGTACGACCCCGATCCGGACGCGCCGGGACGCAGCTACGTGCGCGACGGTGGTTTCCTGTCCGACGCGCCGGAGTTCGACGCGGCGTTCTTCGGGATCTCGCCGCGTGAGGCGCTGGCGATGGATCCGCAGCAGCGGTTGCTGCTGGAGACCGCGTGGGAGACCTTCGAGAGCGCGGGCATCGACCCCGCTTCGCTGCGGGGCAACGATGTCGGCGTGTTCGCGGGGGTGAGCGTCCAGGACTATCCGGCGCTGCTGCGGGACACTGCCGACGTCGAGGGCTACGCGATGACCGGCAGCGCGGGCAGCGTGCTCTCCGGCCGGATCGCTTACGCGCTCGGGTTGGAGGGCCCGGCGATCACGGTCGACACCGCCTGTTCGTCGTCGCTGGTGGCACTGCACCTGGCGGTTCAGTCGCTGCGGCGGGGCGAGTGTTCCCTCGCGCTGGCCGGTGGCGTCACGGTGATGTCGACGCCGGCCGCGCTGGTGGAGTTCAGCAGGCAGCGCGGCCTGTCCGCCGACGGCCGGTGCCGGGCGTTCTCCTCGACCGCCGACGGCTTCGGCATGGCGGAGGGGGCCGGGCTGGTGCTGCTGGAGCGGTTGTCGGATGCGCGTCGGCTGGGGCATCCGGTGTTGGCGGTGGTGCGGGGTTCGGCGGTGAACCAGGATGGTGCGTCGAACGGGTTGACGGCGCCGAATGGTCCGTCGCAGCAGCGGGTGATCCGGGCCGCGCTGGCTTCGGCTGGTCTGTCCACTTCGGACGTTGATGTGGTGGAGGCGCACGGGACGGGTACGGTGCTGGGTGATCCGATCGAGGCGCAGGCCTTGCTGGCGACGTACGGGCAGGATCGTTCGGTTCCGTTGTGGCTGGGGTCGGTGAAGTCCAACCTCGGGCACACACAGGCTGCGGCCGGTGCGGCCGGCGTGATCAAGATGGTGCTCGCCCTGCGCCACGGCCGGCTCCCGAAGACCCTGCACGTCGAGGAGCCCACACACGAGGTGGACTGGTCGGCGGGCGCGGTCCGGCTGCTCACCGAGCCTCAGCCGTGGCCCGCCGTCGACCGTCCGCGCCGCGCCGGGGTGTCCTCGTTCGGGATCAGCGGCACCAACGCGCACGTGATCCTGGAGGCGGTACCTGCGGAGGTCCAGGAACCGACACAGCACGAGTCGACGCGGCCGGACGTGGTGCCGTGGGTCGTGTCGGCCCGGACCGAGGCGGCGTTGCGGGCGCAGGTGGAGCGGGTGCGTGCGCTGGACGGCGATCCACACGACATCGGGTACTCGCTGGTGGCCACGCGTTCCGTGCTGGACCACCGTGCGGTCGTGCTCGGCGACCGCGTTGTCCGTGGTGTGGCACGGGCTGCGGGCAAGATCGCCTTCGTGTTCCCCGGCCAGGGCGCGCAGTGGGCGGGGATGGGCCGGGAACTGCTCGAGTCCTCGCCCGTGTTCGCGGACCGCATGCGCGCCTGCGACCGGGCGCTCGCCGAGTTCGTGGACTGGTCGCTGCTGGACGTGGTGCGCGGATCGCTGGTTCTCGATCGCGTCGATGTGGTCCAGCCCGCTTCGTTCGCCGTGATGGTGTCGCTGGCCGAACTGTGGCGGTCGCACGGCGTGGAGCCCGAAGCCGTCATCGGGCACTCGCAGGGCGAGATCGCGGCCGCGGTGGTGGCCGGTGCCCTGTCACTGGAGGACGGTGCGCGCGTGGTGGCGTTGCGCGCCAAGGCGATCGCGCGTGAGCTGGCCGGGCACGGCGGAATGGCCGTGGTGTCGGAGGTGCCGGACGATCCGCGCCTGTCGGTGGCGGCTGTGAACGGACCGGGTTCGATCGTGGTGTCGGGTGACAACGCGGCGATCGACGAGCTGCAACTGCGACGCATTCCCGTGGACTACGCCTCGCATTCCGTTCAGGTGGAACGCATCCGCGCCGAACTCGTCGACGCCCTCGCCCCGGTCCGGCCGCGCGAAGCCCGGATTCCGTTCTACTCCACGGTGACCGGCGAGCCGATCGACACTCGCTCGCTGGACGCCGAGTACTGGTACAGGAACCTGCGGCAGACCGTGCGGTTCGACCGCGCCACCCGGCGACTGGCCGCGGACGGCTACCGGGTCTTCGTCGAGTCCAGCGCCCATCCCGTGCTGAGCGCCGCCGTGGAGGACACGGTCGAGGACTCCGTCGTGGTCGGGTCTTCGCGCCGCGACGACGGCGGGATGGACCGGTTCCTCACGTCGGTCGCGGAACTGTGGGTGCGCGGTGTCGCTGTCGACTGGGGCCCGGCCGTCGCCGGCGGACGGCGGGTCGGCCTGCCCACGTATGCGTTCCAACGGGAACGCTACTGGCCGGGCACGCCGGCGCCCTCGACCGACTCGCTTCGGTACAAAGTGGACTGGCAGCCGGTTGATCCGGCCGCGCCCGCCGCGATCTCGGGAACCTGGCTGCTGCTGGAGCCCGACGATCCCGGCGCCACCGAGTGGGCCACGCGACTCGAACAGACCCTCGCCGAGCGCGGTGCACAGGTGCGCCGGGTCAACGCGATCCCGGAGGTCCGGGAGCCGATCTCGGGACTGGTGTCCCTGCTCGCACTCTCCGGCGAGCCGCACACCGAGCACGTCCCCGGCGGACTCGCCGCGACGGTCGGGCTGGTGCAAGCCGGGCTCGAGGCTCCCCTGTGGTGCGTTTCCAGTGGCGCCGTCACGACCGGTCACTCCGATCCGGTGGTCAATCCCGCGCAGGCCATGGTGTGGGGCCTCGCGCCCGTCGTCGCGGCCGAACACCCGGACAACTGGCGTGGCGTGCTCGACGTGCCCGGTCAACCGGACGACCTCACCGCCGGGCGGGTGGTCGACGTCCTGACGGCCGCCGCCGGCGAACGCGAGATCGCCGTGCGGCCCGGAGGAACGTTCGCACGACGGCTCGTGCCCGCTCCGCTCGACGGCCGGCCGATCCGGGAGTGGCAGCCGCGTGGCACGATCCTCGTCACCGGCGCGGACGGTGTGCCGGGCCGGGACGTCGTGCGCTGGCTGACCGAGAACGGCGCGGAGAACCTGCTCCTGGTCGACGACCCGGCCGACCGGGCGCTGCTGGCCGGCGCCCTCGCCACCGTGCCCGAGGAGCATCCGCTCACCGCCGTCATCCACACGGCGTCCGTGCTCGACGACGCGCTGATCGGCTCCTTGTCGTCCGAGCAGATGGACCGGGTGCTGCGGGTCAAGGCGACCGGGGCGGTGAACCTGCACGAAGCCACCCGCCACCTGGATCTGTCGGCGTTCGTGTTGTTCTCCTCGTTCGCGGGCACCCGAGGGCGCGCGGGACAGGGGAACTACGCCCCGGGCAACGCCTTCCTCGACGCGCTGGCCCAGCATCGTCGCGCGCAGGGCCTGGTGGCGACCTCGATCGCCTGGGGCCACTGGGCGGGCGTCGCCGACGAGGCGGTGCGCAGGCACGGCGGCGCCGACCTCGACCCGGAGCTGGCGCTCACCGCGCTCGGCGAGGTGCTCGACCACGACGAGACGTTCGTGGTGATCCAGCCGGCCGGACCCGAGGCGCCGCCGAGGGACGAGTACGCCGACCTCGGACGCCGACTCGTCGGTCTGTCCGAAGTGGACCAACGCGAGGTGGTGCTCGATGCCGTCCGGCCTGTCGTCGCGTCGGTGCTGCGACACCCGTCATCCGCGAGGATCGCGGCCGACCTGCCGTTCAAGGACCTCGGATTCGACTCGCTGACGGCGGTCGAGCTGCGCAACCGGCTGGCCGCGCTGACCGGCCTGCGGCTGACGTCCGCCCTGATCTTCGACCACCCGACGCCTGCCGCGCTGGCCGAGCACCTGCGCGCGGAGCTGATGCCCGACGAGAGTCCGGTGCTCGCCGAGCTCGACCGCCTCGAGGCCCTGCTCGCCGGGGCAGGCGAGGAACAACGAGAGCTGGCCGCCGGGCGCCTGCGCAGGCTGCTCGCGGTGTGCGGCGACGGGCCCCGCGTGACCGAACTGGAAGCCGCGACCAACGACGAGCTCATCGAGTTGCTCGGTGACGAGTTCGGCATCTACTGAGCTGGCAAGGGACCGGACATGAGTGACGAGAAGCTGCGCTACTTCCTCAACCGCGTCACCGCGGAGCTGCGCGAGACACGCGACCGCGTGCGCGAGCTCGAGGACGCGCGGCACGAGCCGGTCGCGATCGTGGGGATGGCCTGCCGCTATCCCGGCGGCGTCAGTTCACCGGAGTCGTTGTGGGAGTTGGTGGCGACGGGCGTCGACGCCGTTTCCGGCTTTCCGGCCGACCGGGGCTGGGACCTCGCCAACCTCTTCGACCCCGACCCGGATGCGCCCGGCCGCACCTACGTGCGCGAGGGCGGTTTCCTGTACGACGCGGCGGAGTTCGACGCGGCGTTCTTCGGGATCTCACCCCGTGAGGCCCTGGCCATGGACCCCCAGCAGCGTCTGCTGCTGGAGACGGCGTGGGAGACCTTCGAGGACGCGGGGATCGATCCCGGCACACTCCGCGGTTCCGACACCGGCGTGTTCGCCGGGATGATCTACGACGACTACGGCCGTCGTGGTGGCGCGATCCCGCAGGAGCTGGCGGCCCACATCGGCACCGGCAGCGCGTCGAGCGTCGCGTCCGGGCGGATCGCCTACACGCTCGGCCTGGAAGGCCCGGCCGTCACCGTGGACACGGCCTGCTCGTCCTCACTGGTGGCGCTGCACCTGGCGGCCCAGTCGCTACGGTCGGGGGAGTGCTCGCTGGCGTTGGCGGGCGGGGTGACCGTCATGCTCACCCCGGTCGAGCTGGTCGGTTTCGCCACGCTGCGCGGACTGTCCAAGGACGGCCGCTGCCGGGCGTTCTCCGCGGACGCCGACGGATTCGGGATGGCCGAAGGCGTCGGGCTGGTGCTGCTGGAGCGGTTGTCCGACGCCGTCCGCAACGGCCACCAGGTGCTGGCGGTCGTGCGCGGCTCCGCGGTCAACCAGGACGGCCGGTCCAACGGCCTGACGGCGCCGAACGGCCCGTCGCAGCAGCGGGTGATCCGGCAGGCGCTGGCGAACGCGCGGCTGTCTCCGTCCGATGTGGACGTTGTGGAGGCGCACGGCACGGGCACCACGCTCGGTGATCCGATCGAGGCACATGCCCTGCTCGCGACGTACGGCCGCGAACGCGACCGGCCGCTGTGGCTGGGCTCGCTGAAGTCCAACATCGGGCACGCCCAGGGCGCGGCGGGCATCGGCGGGGTCATCAAGATGGTGCAGGCGCTGCGGCACCGCATGTTGCCGGAGACCCTGCACGTGCGCGAGCCGTCCCCGCACATCGACTGGTCGTCGGGCGCGCTGGAGCTGCTCACCGAGAACCGCCCGTGGCCGGCGACCGACCGGCCCCGCCGGGCGGGTGTGTCCTCCTTCGGTATGAGCGGCACCAACGCGCACGTCATCCTCGAAGAGGTCGTGAGTGGTTTCCGTCGCCAGGACGACGGAAACCACTCACGAGGTCTTTCCACGACGCCGTGGGTGATCTCGGGCCGGAGCCCGGCGGCACTGCGGGACCAGGCGAAACGGTTGCTGGACAAGACCGGCGCGGATCCCCTGGACGTCGGCTACTCCCTGGCCACGAGCCGTGCCTCCCTGGAGCATCGGGCGGTCGTCGTCGGTGCGGACCGGGCCGAGTTGGAACGCGGGCTGCGCGCTCTGGCCAACGGCGAACCTCACGGGCGGACGGTGAGCGGTGTCGCTCGTGCCACCGGCAAGGTGGTGTTCGTGTTTCCCGGTCAGGGTTCGCAGTGGGTGGGGATGGCGCGGGAGTTGTTGGAGTCTTCGCCGGTGTTCGCGGCGCGGATGGGGGAGTGTGCGGAGGCGCTTGCTCCGTTCGTTGAGTTGGATCTCGACGAGGTGGAGCGGGTTGATGTGGTGCAGCCGGCGTTGTGGGCGGTGATGGTGTCGCTGGCTGCGCTGTGGCGGTCGTACGGTGTGGAGCCGGACGCCGTGGTGGGGCATTCGCAGGGTGAGATTGCGGCGGCGGTGGTGGCGGGTGCGTTGTCGCTGGAGGATGGCGCGCGGGTTGTGGCGTTGCGCAGCCGGGCGTTGCGAAGGATCGCGGGCCGGGGCGGCATGGCCGTGGTGTCGGAGGTGCCGGACGATCCGCGCCTGTCGGTGGCGGCGGTGAACGGCCCGTCGTCGTTCGTGCTCTCCGGCGATGTCGATGCGTTGGTGGGCAAGCGAATCCCGGTGGACTACGCGTCACACTCGCCGCACGTGGAGGACATCCGCGACGAACTGCTGGACGTACTGGACGTCACGCCGACGTCCGCGCGGACGCCGTTCTATTCCACTGTGGACTCGCGGTGGCTGGGTGGCGGCGAGCTGACCGCGGAGTACTGGTATCGCAACCTGCGGCAGACGGTGTACTTCGAGCCTGCGATCAGGGAACTGAGTCAGGGGCGCGGGGTGTTCGTCGAGGTCAGCCCGCATCCCGTGCTGGCCACCGAAGTGCAGGAGATCGCCGAGCACGCGGTCGTCACCGGGTCGCTGCGTCGCGACGACGGCGGCTTGGCCCGGTTCCTGATGTCGCTCGGTGAACTCCACGTGCACGGCTGCCACGTCGACTGGACGGCCGCGTTCGACGGCGGCCGCAGGATCGCGCTGCCGACCTATGCCTTCCAGCGTCAGCGCTTCTGGCTGGACGCGGGCACGCCGTCCGCCGACGGTGCCGCGCATCCGTTGCTGGACACGGTGGTCGGCCTGGCCGACTCCGCGGAGGTGGTGCTCACCGGACGGCTGTCCCGGCATACCCACCCGTGGCTGGCCGATCACGCCGTGGCGAGCTCGATCTTCCTGCCGGGAACGGCGTTCGTCGAGATGGCCATGCACGCAGCCGACCACGTCGGCCGGGACGGTCTGGCCGAGCTGGTGATCGAGACGCCGCTCGTGCTGCCACCGGACGGCGCCGTGGTGGTGCAGGTGCGGGTCACCGATCGTGAGCAGCTCACCGTCCACGCCCAGCACGACGACGGCACGTGGGTCCGGCATGCCGCCGGCACGCTGGCGGATTCCGTTGCCCAGCCGGACTTCGACTTCACCGAGTGGCCGCCCGCACGGGCCGTGGCGGTGGGCATCGACGGGATCTACGAGCGGCTGGCGCGGACCGGCTACGGCTACGGCCCCGCGTTCCGCGGGCTGCGCGCGGCCTGGCGGCGCGGTGACGAGTTGTTCGCCGAGGTGAGCCTGCCGGACGAGCAGCGCGCCGACGCCGGTCGGTTCGGCCTGCACCCCGCGTTGCTCGACGCCGCGCTGCACGCCGGGTTCCTGGCCGGGGAGGAGCAGGCGCGGCTGCCGTTCGTGTGGAACGGTTTCCGCCTGCGGGCTACGGGGGCGACCACGCTGAGGGTCCGGCTGGTGCCGGCCGGAACCGATGCGATGAGCGTCGCGGTCGCGGACGGCGCGGGACACCTCGTCGCCTCGGCGGAGTCGTTGCGGATGCGACCCGTCTCCGTGGAGGCGGCGACCCCGGACTCCCTGTACCGCGTGGACTGGGTCCCGGCGAGCGCCGAGCCGGCGCCGGACGTCGAGGTGGCGTACTGCCTTCCGGACTCCGAGGTACGCCCGCCGGCCCATCGGGGGCTGGCGTTGGTGCAGGAGTGGCTCGCCGGAGATCACTCGGCCCGGCTCGCCATCGTGACGCGCAACGCGGTCGCCGCCCGGCCCGGCGACCACGTCGATCCGGCGAGCGCCGCGGTGTGGGGGCTCGTGCGCTGTGCGCAGGCCGAACATCCGGACCGCTTCGTGCTCGTGGACACCGATGGCCCCGACGTACTCTTCGTTCCCGGTGAGTCCCAGGTCGCGGTGCGGTCCGGCGAGGCGTTGGTGCCCAGGCTGACCCGAGGCGCGCGCGAGCTCGCGCTGCCCGGCACCTCCGGCTGGCGGCTCGACGTGCTCGGCGAGGGCAGCATCGACGGACTCGGATTCGTTCCCAGCGACGAGGAAGAACCGTTGGCGCCGGGGCAGATCCGGATCGCTGTCCGGGCCGCCGGCGTCAACTTCCGGGACGTCGTCGTCACCCTGGGCATGGTGCCCGGTCAGCACGGAATCGGCGGCGAGGGCGCGGGGATCGTGCTGGAGACCGGTCCGGGCGTGACCGGCTTCGCCGTCGGCGACCGGGTCATGGGACTGCTCGACGGCGCGTTCGGTACGGTCGCCCGCGCAGACGCGCGCCTGGTGACCCGAATTCCTCATGGCTGGTCGTTCGCGCGGGCGGCGTCGGTGCCGGTGGCGTTCCTGACCGCTTTCTACGGGTTGCGTGAGCTGGCGGGTTTGCGTGCTGGTGAGCGGGTGTTGGTCCACGCTGCCGCGGGTGGTGTGGGGATGGCCGCGGTGCGGTTGGCGCGGCATTGGGGTGCGGAGGTGTTCGCGACCGCGAGTCCGGAGAAGTGGCACGCGGTGGACGCCGATCATCTCGCGAGTTCGCGGACGACGGAGTTCGCGGAGGTGTTCGGCGAGGTGGACGTGGTGCTGAACTCGCTGGCCGGTGAGTTCGTGGACGCCTCGCTGGGTTTGCTCGCACCGGGTGGCCGGTTCCTGGAGATGGGCAAGACCGACATTCGCGATCTGTCCGATGTGGACTACCGGGCGTTCGACCTGATGGAGGCCGGTCCTGAGCGGATCGGGCGGATGCTGGCCGAGCTCGTGGAACTGTTCGAGCGTGGTGTGCTGTCGCTGCCGCCGGTGACGGCGTGGGATGTGCGTCGTGCACCGGAGGCGTTCCGGTTCCTCAGCCAGGCCAGGCACATCGGCAAGATCGTCCTCACGATTCCCCGGCCGCTCGACCCCGAAGGCACGGTCCTCATCACCGGCGGCACCGGGACGCTCGGCGGTGTGCTGGCCCGTCATCTCGTCGCGCGGCACGGTGTCCGGCACCTGCTGCTGGTCAGCCGCAGCGGTGGCGAGCTGACCATTCCGGATGCGGAGGTGCGGGTCGCCGCGTGCGACGTGGCCGATCGTGTCGCGCTCGCCGAACTACTGGCGGGGCTCGACCGCCCGCTGACGGCGGTCGTGCACGCGGCCGGTGTCCTCGACGACGGCGTCGTCGAATCGTTGACGCCGCAACGCGTGGACACCGTGCTGCGCCCCAAGGCCGACGCCGTCGTCCACCTGCACGAGCTCACCAGGGACGCGGATCTGGCGGCGTTCGTGCTGTTCTCCTCGGCCGCCGGGGTCTTCGGCGGTCCGGGCCAGGCGAACTACGGCGCGGCCAACGCTTTCCTCGACGCGTTCGCCCAGCGTCGCCGTGATGAGGGGCTGCCCGCGACGGCGATGGCGTGGGGGCTGTGGGCGGAGGCGACCGGGATGACCGGCCACCTCGGGCAGACCGACCACGCCCGGATGTCGCGCAACGGCGCGTTGCCGCTCTCCAACGCACAGGGCATGGCGTTGTTCGACGCGGCGATCAACGCCGCCGACGCCGCCGTGGTACCGGTGCGGCTCGACCTGGCCGCCTTGCGCGGGGCGGACGTGCCGCCTCTCCTGCGTGGCCTTGTGCGACCGGCTCGCCGGGTCGCCGTCGACGGCTCCGCGGCCGGCCACCTGGCCGGGCTCGATGACGCGGCGAAGGACCGGACCCTGCTGGACCTGGTGCGCGCCAACGCCGCCGCGGTCCTCGGCCACTCGGACGCCGCCGGAGTCGAGCCGGAGCGCGCGTTCCGGGACCTGGGGTTCGACTCGCTGACGGCGGTCGAGCTGCGCAACCGGCTCGCCGCCGCGACCGGCTTGCGGCTGCCCGCGACGCTGGTGTTCGACCACCCCAACCCGGTCGCGCTGGCCCGGCGCCTGCGCGCGGACCTGTTCGGCGACACCGTCGATGAGGCACCGACGGCGGTGGTGGCCGACGCCGACGAGCCGATCGCGATCATCGGCATGGCCTGTCGCTTCCCCGGTGGCGTGAGCTCGCCGGAGGACCTGTGGCGGTTGGTCGGCTCCGAGCGGGACGTGGTCGGCGGGTTCCCGACCGATCGCGGCTGGGATCTCGATCGCCTCTTCGACCCCGACCCGGACCGGGCGGGCACGAGCTATGTCGACGCCGGCGGGTTTCTCGACGGCGCCGCCGATTTCGACCCCGCGTTCTTCGGCATCTCCCCGCGCGAAGCGCTGGCCATGGATCCGCAGCAGCGGTTGCTGCTGGAGACCGCGTGGGAGACGTTCGAACGGGCCGGCATCGACCCCAAGTCGTTGCGGGGCAGTGCGACCGGTGTGTTCGCCGGCGTGATCTACCACGAGTACGGAGCGCTGCTCCACCAGGCGGGCGACGAACTCGAGGCGTACATGGGCACCGGCAGCGCGGCCAGCGTCCTGACCGGCCGGATCGCCTACACCCTGGGCTTGGAGGGACCCGCCGTCACGGTCGACACGGCGTGCTCCTCGTCGCTGGTGGCGCTGCACCTGGCGGCGCAGTCCGTGCGAGCAGGCGAATGTTCGCTCGCACTGGCCGGCGGTGTGACGGTGATGGCCACACCCAGCGCGTTCGTCGGGTTCTCCCGGCAGCGGGGGCTGTCGCCCGACGGCCGGTGCAAGCCGTTCGCGGCGGCCGCGGACGGCACCGGCTGGTCCGAAGGCACCGGCCTGGTTCTGGTGGAACGGTTGTCCGACGCGCAACGCAACGGCCACCCGGTCCTCGCGGTGCTGCGCGGCAGCGCGGTCAACCAGGACGGCGCGTCGAACGGTCTGTCCGCCCCCAACGGCGTGTCGCAGCAACGCGTAATCCGGCAGGCGCTGGCCAACGCGCGGCTGACTCCGTCCGATGTGGACGTTGTCGAGGCACATGGCACCGGTACCACGCTGGGTGATCCGATCGAGGCGCAGGCCCTGCTGGCGACGTACGGGCAGGACCGCTCGGTGCCGTTGGGGCTGGGGTCGGTGAAGTCGAATCTCGGGCACACGCAGGCGGCGGCCGGGGTGGCCGGGGTGATCAAGACCGTGCTGGCGATGCGGCACGGGACCATGCCGCGAACCCTGCACGTCGACGAGCCGTCGACGAAGGTCGACTGGACGGCGGGTGCCGTCGAGGTGCTGACCGAGGCACGACCGTGGCCGAGTACCGGGCGGCCGCGCCGCGCGGCCGTCTCCGCATTCGGGGTGAGTGGCACGAACGCCCACGTGATCTTGGAAGCGCCACCCTCGGTGGTCCCTCCGTCTTCCGGCCAGGGTGGGCCGGTTCCGTGGTTGGTGAGCGGCCGGACCGGTCGTGCGTTGCGGGACCAGGCCGAGCGGTTGCTGGGTGTGGCGGATGTGGATCCGGTGGACGTGGCCTACTCGCTGGCGACCACGCGATCGGCGTTCGAGCATCGGGCCGTGGTGGTCGGCGACGTCCGGTCCGGTCTGTCGGCGCTGGCCGAGGGGATGCCGTCGGCGAACGTCGTCGAAGGTGTCGCTCGTGCCACCGGCAAGGTGGTGTTCGTCTTCCCCGGTCAGGGTTCGCAGTGGGCGGGGATGGCGCGGGAGTTGTTGGAGTCTTCGCCGGTGTTCGCGGCGCGGATGGGGGAGTGTGCGGAGGCGCTTGCTCCGTTCGTTGAGTTGGATCTCGACGAGACGGAGCGGGTGGATGTGGTGCAGCCGGCGTTGTGGGCGGTGATGGTGTCGCTGGCCGAGCTGTGGCGTTCGTATGGTGTTGAACCCGATGCGGTGGTGGGGCATTCGCAGGGTGAGATCGCGGCGGCGGTGGTGGCGGGTGCGTTGTCGCTGGCGGACGGCGCGCGGGTTGTGGCGTTGCGGAGCCGGGCGTTGCGGAAGATCACCGGCCGCGGCGGGATGTGTGTGGTGTCGGAGGTGCCGGACGATCCGCGGTTGTCCGTTGCGGCGGTGAACGGGCCCTCGTCATTCGTGCTCTCGGGCGACGTCGATGCGTTGGTGGGCAAGCGAATCCCGGTCGACTACGCGTCACACTCGCCGCACGTGGAGGACATCCGCGACGAGCTGCTGGACGTACTGAACGTCACGCCGAAATCCGCGGCGGTGCGGTTCTTCTCGACGGTGACGGGCGACTGGCTGGACACGACCGAGCTCACCGCGGAGTACTGGTACCGCAACCTGCGGCAGACGGTGCACTTCGAGCCCGCGATCAGGGACCTCGGCGAGGACCACGGAGTGTTCGTCGAAGTCAGCCCGCATCCGGTGCTGGCCACGGACGTGCAGGAGATCGCGGAGCACGCGATCGTGACGGGAACACTGCGGCGCGACGACGGCGGACTGCCGCGACTGTGGAACTCCCTCGCCCAACTGTGGGTGCGCGGTGTACCCGTCGACTGGAGCCACGCCGTCGCCGGTGGCCACCGGACCGAGCTGCCGACGTACGCGTTCCAGCACGAGCGGTTCTGGGTCGAACCGACCCGAAGCGTTGCCGCGGAAGGACTCGGGCTGACCGAGGGGGACCACCCGCTGCTCGGCGCGGTGGTCGACCTCGCCGACGACGACGGTGTGCTGCTCACCGGACAGATCTCGCTGCGGACGCACCCGTGGCTGGCCGACCACGCGGTGCGTGGATCGGCCATCGTGCCGGGAACCGCCTTCGTCGAGCTGGCGTTGCGCGCCGGCGACGAGGTGGGCTGCCCGGTCGTGGCCGAGTTGGTGATCGAAACGCCGTTGCCCGTACCGGAAACCGGTGCGGTCCGCCTCCAGGTCAAGGTCGCCGCGGAGGACGAGCCCGGTCGCCGGCCGGTCACCATCCACGCCAAGTCTGACGGCTCGGAGTGGACGCGGCACGCCAGCGGGATGATCACCGCCGAGCGGCCGGATCGCGCGACGGACCTGAGCGAGTGGCCGCCCGCGGACGCGGTGCCCGTCGACATCGATCTTTACGGGGACCTCGATGCGGCCGGTTACGGCTACGGACCGGCGTTCCAGGGCGTCCGGGCGATCTGGCGGCGCGGTGGCGAGATCTTCGCCGAGGTGGAGGGGCCGGACTCGGCCAAGGGCTTCGGCATCCATCCCGCGCTGCTGGACGCGGCCATGCACGCGGCGGCGGCGGGCGGCCCGGTCGACGAGGTCAGGCTTCCGTTCTCCTTCAACGACGTCTGCCTGCACGCGACCGGAGTGTCCGCGGTACGGGTGCGGCTGGTGTCCGATCGGGACGGTGAGCTCTCGGTGACGCTCGCCGACGACACTGGCCGGCCCGTCGCGGCGATCGGCGCGGTGGTGACGCGCCCACTGCCGGCCGTCCACCCCGACGCGTTGTTCCACCTCGACGCGTTGTTCCACCTCGACTGGACGCCGGTGGACGCGCCGGCGACGAAGACCGACGATGTGCTGGCCTCGGTCGTCGTACCGGCCACCGCGGACCTCGCCAAGGCCGTGCACACGACGACCCACCACGCCCTGGCTCTCGTGCGGACGTGGCTTTCCACGGACGGGTCCGGTCGTCTCGCGGTGGTGACGCGCGGGGCCGTGCGGGACGTGACGAACCCGGCCGGCGCGGCGGTGTGGGGTCTCGTGCGCTCGGCACAGCTGGAGCACCCCGGCCGGTTCGTGCTGGTGGACATCGACGGCGAGCAGGCCTCGCTGGACGTCCTGCCCGCGGCGCTCGCACTGGACGAGCCGCAGCTCGCGGTGCGCGCGGGAACGGTGCTGGTTCCTCGGGTGGCACGCGCGTCCACGGCCTTGGCGGCACCGGCGGAACCGGTGTGGCGACTGGACATCACCGACCGGCGGACGCTCGACGAGCTGTGGCTCGCGCCCAGCCCCGAGGCCGGACTGCCGTTGCGCGACCACGAGGTACGCATCGCCGTCCGCGCAGCCGGCGTGAACTTCAAGGACGTGCTGATCGCGCTCGGAATGATCCGGGAGCAGGACTACATCGGCGGCGAGGGCGCCGGCGTGGTTCTCGAGGTGGGGCCGCGGGTGACGGGACTCGCGCCCGGTGACCGCGTGATGGGCATGATCCCCGGCGCCTTCGGACCCGTCGCGGTGACGGATTCCCGCATGGTGATGCGCATGCCGGACGGGTGGTCGTTCGCGCGGGCGGCGTCGGTGCCGGTGGCGTTCCTGACCGCGTACTACGGGTTGCGTGAGCTGGCCGGTTTGCGTGCCGGTGAACGGGTGTTGGTCCACGCGGGCGCCGGCGGGGTCGGGATGGCGGCCATCCAGCTCGCCCGGCATTGGGGCGCCGAGGTGTTCGCGACCGCGAGTCCGGAGAAGTGGCACGCCGTGGACGCTGACCGGATCGCCAGCTCGCGGACGACGGAGTTCGCGGACGTGTTCGGCGAGGTCGATGTGGTGCTGAACTCGCTGGCGGGTGAGTTCGTGGACGCGTCGCTCGGGTTGCTCGCACCGGGCGGGCGGTTCATCGAGATGGGCAAGACCGACATTCGCAATCCGTCCGATGTGGGCTATCGAGCGTTCGACCTGACCGAGGCAGGCCCGGATCGGATCGGCCGGATGCTGGCCGAGCTCGTGGACCTGTTCGAACAGGGCGCGCTGTCGCCGTTGCCCGTGACCACTTGGGACGTTCGCCGGGCTCCGGAGGCGTTCCGATTCATGAGCCAGGCCAAGCACATCGGCAAGGTCGTGCTCACGATTCCGCGGCCGCTCGACCGCGAAGGCACGGTCCTGATCACCGGTGGAACCGGCACGCTCGGCGGGATCGCCGCCCGGCACCTGGTCGCCACGCACGGCGTCCGGCACCTCGTGCTGGCGAGCCGGCGCGGTCGTGCCGCGGCCGCCGAGCTGGAGGCCGAGCTCGCCGGGTTGGGCGCCGAGGTCGTCATCGCGTCCTGCGACGTGGCCGACCCCGCCGCACTCGCGGAGCTCGTCGCGGGAATCGAACCGCCGCTCACCGGCGTCGTCCACACCGCGGGCGCGCTCGACGACGGCCTGGTCGAGGCGCTGACCCCGGACCGGGTGGACACGGTGCTGCGGCCCAAGGCGGACGCGGCCGTGACACTGCACGAGCTCACCAAGGACCTCGACCTGGCCGCGTTCGTGCTGTACTCCTCGGCGTCCGGCGTCTTCGGCAACGCCGGACAGGCGAACTACGCCGCGGCCAACGCCTTCCTCGACGCGCTCGCCGAGCACCGCGCGGCACTCGGCCTGCCCGCGACGTCACTGGCGTGGGGGCTGTGGGAGCAGGACAGCGGCCTGACCGGGCGCCTCGGCGCGACCGATCGCGGCCGGTTGGCGAGGGGCGGTTCGCGCGCGTTGTCCTCCGCGCAGGGCATGGCCCTGTTCGACGCCGCGGGCACGCTCGCGATGCCGTCCGTGATCGCCGCTCCGCTCGACCCGCCGGCCCGCAAACCCAAGCGGACAGCCAGGAATGCCGAGGAGTCGTTGCCGGAGCGACTGCGCTCGGCGTCGCCCGCCGAGCGCGACCGGGTGCTGACCACCGCCGTGCGCCGCAACGCTGCCGCCGTGCTCGGGCACACCGGTGTCGACCTCGTCGGCGCGGACCGGCCGTTCAAGGAGCTCGGATTCGACTCGCTGACCGCTGTCGAGCTGCGCAACCGGTTGTCGGCGGTCACCGGGCTCAGGTTGCCGGCGACGCTGGTGTTCGACCATCCGAGCCCGGCCGAGCTGGCCCGCCACCTGCGACAGGAACTCTTTCCCGAAGTCGAGCAGCCGGTCGCGCTCGACCTGATCGACACCATGGATGCCGAGGACCTCATCGCGCGTGCCTTCACCGGAGGTTCCGCATGACCGCCCAGGACCGGCTCGTCGAGGCCCTTCGCCACGCCCTCAAGGAGAACGAGCTGCTGCGGCAGCGCAACGCCGAGCTGCAGGCCGCCTCCGGACCGATCGCCATCGTCGGCATGGCGTGCCGGTTTCCCGGCGGCGTCCGGTCGCCGGAGGAGCTGTGGCGACTGCTGGTGGACGAGATCGACGTCATCGGCGACTTCCCGCGTGACCGCGGCTGGGACGTGGACCGGCTGTACAGCGCCGACCCGGCGGCACCGGGCCGGACGTATGCCCGCGGCGGTGGCTTCCTGCCCGACGCGGGCGCGTTCGACGCGGGCTTCTTCGGGATCTCGCCGCGTGAGGCGGTGGCGATGGACCCGCAGCATCGGCTGCTGCTGGAGACGTCCTGGGAGGCGGTCGAACGCGCGGGCGTGGACCCGGCTTCCCTGCGGGGCAGCCGGACCGGGGTGTTCGCCGGACTGAGCTACCAGAACTACGGGGCCGGGCTGCGCACCGTGCCCGCCGACCTGGAGGGCTATCTCGGCAACGGCAGCGCGGGCAGCATCGCGTCGGGCCGGATCGCCTACACACTGGGCCTCGAGGGACCGGCCGTCACGATCGACACGGCCTGCTCGTCCTCCCTCGTGGCCCTGCACCTGGCCGTGCAGTCGTTGCGGCAGAACGAATGCGACCTCGCACTCGCGGGCGGTGTCTCGGTGGCCGCCACCCCTACGCCGTTCGTCGAGATGGCCCGTCAGCGCGCACTGGCACCGGACGCCCGCTGCAAGCCGTTCGCCGCCGCCGCGGACGGCATCGGCCTGTCCGAAGGCGTGTGCGTGCTGGTGCTGGCACGTCTCGCGGACGCCGAGCGACTCGGCCGCCCGGTGCTCGCGGTCGTCCGCGGCTCGGCGGTGAACTCCGACGGCAGGTCCAACGGGCTGACCGCGCCGAACGGCCCCTCGCAGCAGCGGGTGATCCGCCAGGCGCTGGCGAACGCCGGGTTGTCCGCGTCCGATGTGGACGCTGTCGAGGCGCACGGCACCGGCACCACGCTGGGTGATCCGATCGAGGCGCAGGCGTTGCTCGCGACCTACGGTCAGGACCGTTCGGTTCCGTTGTGGTTGGGTTCGGCGAAGTCGAATCTCGGCCACACGCAGTTCGCCGCGGGCATCGCCGGGGTCATCAAGATGGTGCAGGCGATGCGGCACGGGCTGCTGCCGAAGACACTGCACGTCGACGAACCGTCGCCGAAGATCGACTGGTCGTCGGGCGCGGTGGAGCTGCTGACCGAGGCGCGGCCCTGGCCGGTCACCGGACGGCCGCGCCGGGCCGGCGTGTCGTCGTTCGGCATCAGCGGCACCAACGCGCACGTCGTGCTGGAGCAGGCGCCCGCCGTGGAGGCCGCGCCGTCCGGCGACCACGTGGCGCCGTGGGTGATCTCCGGACACGACGAAGCCTCGTTGCGCGCCCAGGCGGGCCGGCTGCTGGCTCACCTGAACACCCACGATCCGCACGTGCTGGACGTCGCGCACTCGCTGGCCACCACACGCTCGGCCTTCGGGCACCGCGCGGTCGTGGCCGGTCCCGATCGGGAGAGCCTGCTGCGGGGACTCGGCGCGCTGGCCGGCGGCCAGGCCGCCGCCGGGGTGACGCGCGGCAGCACGCGTCCGGCCGATGGCACGGTGTTCGTCTTTCCCGGCCAGGGGTCGCAGTGGGCCGGTATGGGTTTGGAGCTGTGGGATTCCAGCCCGGTGTTCGCCGCGAGCATGACCGAGTGCGCCGAGACGTTGCGGTCCTTTGTGGACTGGGAGTTGCGTGCGGTGCTGGCCGACGCGGCCGCGTTGGCACGGGTCGACGTGGTGCAGCCGGCGTTGTGGGCGGTGATGGTGTCGCTCGCCACGTCGTGGCGGTCGTGGGGTGTGGCGCCGTCCGCGGTGCTGGGGCATTCACAGGGGGAGATCGCGGCGGCGGTCGTCGCGGGAGCGCTGTCAACGGACGACGGCGCGCGGATCGTCGCGTTGCGGAGCCGGGCGTTGCGGGAGATCGCCGGTCGTGGCGGGATGGTGTCGGTGCCCCTGCCGGCGGAGGAGGTGCGGTTTCCCGGCGTGGAGGTGGCGGCGGTCAACGGCCCGTCGTCGACGGTGGTCGCCGGTGATCCAGCGGCGCTGGAGGAGGTTCTCGCCAGAGTCGATCGGGCGCGGCGGGTTCCGGTGGACTACGCGTCGCATTCGGTGCACGTGGAGGCGGTGCGGGAGCGGCTGCTGGCGGAGCTGTCGCCGGTCCGGCCGCGGCGGGCCGCCGTGCCGTTCTACTCCACTGTGGACTTGCGGTGGCTGGACGGTGCCGAGCTGACGGCGGAGTACTGGTACCGGAACCTGCGGCAGCCGGTGGAGTTCGAGAGCGCGGTCCGGTCGCTGGTCGCCGATGACCACCAGGCGTTCGTGGAGGTCAGCCCCCATCCGGTGCTGACCGCGGACGTGCAGGAGATCGCCGCCGACGCGGTCGTCGGCGGCACGCTGCGGCGCGACGACGGCGGCGCGGCCCGGTTGTCGGCCTCGGCGGCGGAACTGTGGGCCGGCGGGGTCGCCGTCGACTGGGGCGTCGTCACCGCGGGCGGTCGCCGCGTCGACCTGCCCACGTATGCCTTCCAGCACCGGCACTACTGGCTCGAAGGCTCGCCACGCGCCGACGACACCGTGGACGACTGGCGTTATCGAGTCTCCTGGGAGCCACTGCCGGAGCCGGCGCCGCTGCACCTGTCCGGCCGATGGCTCGTGGTGATCCCGGCGGGACACGGCGAGGACCCCTGGGTGCGAACGCTGGCCGAACTCGGTGACGTCACACTGGAACTGGCCGAGCCTTCCCGGGACGCGGTGGCCGCGCGGCTGCGGGACATGCCCGCCGTCACGGGCGTGCTGTCGTTGCTGGCGATCGCCGAAGCGGCGCATCCCGAGCTGCCCGCCGGTCTCGCGCTGACCCTCGCCTTCGCGCAGGGCATGATCGACGCGGAGCTCCGGGTTCCCCTGTGGTCGCTGACCCGCGACAGCGGGACCGCCCCGGCGCAGGCGGCGGTCTGGGGCCTGGGCCGGGTGATCGGTCTAGAGCATCCCGAACTGCTGAGCGGCTTGATCGACCTCCCTGCCGACCTCGACGACCTGGCCGTCCGCCGGTTGATCGGCGTGCTGGGCGGTACCGAGGACCAGGTCGCGGTGCGGACGGACGGCGTCTTCGCCCGGCGGCTGGTGCCCGCACCGGCGGCGCCGGGCCCGGCGTGGCGGCCCCGTGGCACGGTGCTGGTCACCGGAGCGACCGGCGCGGTCGGGCCGTACCTGGCGAGGTGGCTGGCCGAACACGGTGCCGAGCACCTGGTGCTGACCACCCGCGGCGGTTGTGACGCCCCCTGGATCGCCGAGCTGGGCATCCCGGTGACCGTGGAGACCTGCGACGTGGCCGACCGCGAGCAGATCGCCGCACTGGCCGAGCGAACGCCCGGCGTCACGGCCGTCGTGCACGCGGCGGCGCACATCTCGCTGGCCGCCGTCGCGGACACGACCTTGGCGGAGTTCGCGGACGTGGTCGCCGCCAAGGCGGCCGGGGCCGAGCACCTGGACGCGTTGTTCCCGTCGGTCGACGCCTTCGTGCTCTTCTCGTCGGTGGCGGGCGTCTGGGGCAGCGGTGATCACGGCGCCTACGCGGCGGCCAACGCCTTCCTCGACGCCGTCGCGGAACGGCGCAGGGCACGAGGACTCGCCGCGACCTCGATCGCCTGGGGCGTCTGGAACACTCCCGAACGGTGGCAGGGCGTGCCGGACCTCAAGGTCGGCAAGCAGGGCCTGCCCCTCATCGACCCCGGCCCGGCACTGGCCGCCATGGGCCAGGCCGTCGGCCGCGGCGAGACGTGCGTGACCGTCGCGGACGTGGACTGGGACCGGTTCATCCCGGTCTTCACCAGCGCGCGGGCGCATCCGCTGCTGGACCGCATGCGGCGTCCCGACACGCCGCCCACGCAACCGCGGTTGACCGAGAACGCCGTCGATCTGGTGCGCGAGCACGTCGCCGCCGTGCTCGGCCACGACTCGGCGGAGTCGATCCCGACCGGCCGGGCGCTGCGCGAGCTCGGGTTCGACTCGGTGACCTCTGTGGACCTGCGGAACCGGTTGAACGCCGCGACCGGGCTGCGGATGCCGTCCACGGTCGTCTTCGACCATCCCACGGTCGATGCGCTGGCCGCTCATCTGCGGGCCGAGCTCGCCGGTGATCCGGCCGCCGCGCCCGCGATCACCACGGCCGCCGGTGACGAGCCGATCGCCATCGTGGCCATGGGATGCCGGCTACCCGGCGGAATCGGCTCGCCGGACGACCTGTGGCAGGTGCTCGACGCCGGCGCGGACGTCATCTCCGGACTGCCCCGGCGACGGGGCTGGGATCTCGACGCGGGTGCGGGCGGGTTCCTGCACGAGGCGGACGAGTTCGATCCCGCACCGTTCGGAATCGGACCGGCTGAGGCGCTCGGCATGGACCCACAGCAACGGCTGCTGCTGGAGATCTGCTGGGAGACGTTCGAACGCGCGGGCATCGATCCGTTGTCACTGAAGGGAAGCCGGACGGGCGTGTACGTCGGCAGCCGCTATCAGGGCTACGGCGAGACCGCGCCCGACGAGGTCGGCCTCGGCGGGCTGATCAGCGTGCTGTCCGGCCGGATCTCCTACGTCTTCGGCCTGCAGGGCCCGGCCGTCACGGTCGACACGGCGTGTTCGTCTTCGATGGTGGCGCTGCACCTCGCCGCGCAGGCGCTGCGCCAGGGCGAGTGCACGCTCGCGTTGGCGGGCGGCGTCACCGTGATGGTCCGGCCCGACGAGCTTACGGGGCTGAGCCGGATGGGGGAGCTGGCCGCCGATGGCCGCTGCAAGGCCTTCGCCGCGTCCGCCGACGGCATGGGACTCGCCGAGGGCGCGAGCGTCGTACTGCTGGAGCGGCTGTCGGACGCCCGGCGCAACGGGCACCCGGTGCTCGCCGTCGTGCGGGGCACCGCGGTCAACTCCGACGGTGCCTCCAACGGGCTGACCGCGCCGAACGGCCTCGCGCAGCAACAGGTCATCAGCCAGGCGCTGGCCGCGGCGGGACTGCGTCCGTCCGAAGTGGACGTTGTCGAGGCGCACGGCACGGGAACGCCGCTGGGCGACCCGATCGAGGCGCGGGCACTGACCGGCGCCTACGGCCATGACCGCGACCATCCCCTGCTCGTCGGCACCGTGAAGTCGAACATCGGCCACACCCAGTCGGCGTCGGGCGTCACCGGCGTGATCAAGACGGTGCTGGCGATGCGGCACGGCGTGCTGCCCAGGACGCTGCACGCCGACGAGCCGTCCCCCGAGGTCGACTGGTCGGCGATCGAACTGCTGACGCGGGCGCGCCCCTGGCCCGAGACCGGGCGGCCGCGCCGGGCCGGCGTGTCCTCGTTCGGCATGAGCGGCACCAACGCACACGTCATCCTGGAGGCCGCGCCCGACTCGGCCGTTGCGGTCGAGCACGACGGCAGCGAGGTCGCGTGGCCGTTGTCCGCGTACGACGACAAGTCGCTGCGGGCACAGGCGGAACGGCTCGCCTCGTTCGTGCAGTTACGGAGCGACCTGAACCCACGGGACATCGGCTACACCCTGGCGACCGGGCGGGCCGCGCTCGAACGGCGAGCGGTGGTCGTGGCAGCCGATCGGGAGGGATTCGTGGCCGCGCTGAAGGCGTTGGCCGCGGGCGAGGACACCCCCGCGCATCCGTGGACGCGCGGGGAGACCTTCGACTGGCCGGCCGAGCTGGCCGGCGGCCGGCGGGTCGAGCTGCCGACCTATGCGTTCCAGCGGGAGCGCTATTGGTTGGCGTGAACCGGTGCCGGATGCGAGTCACCTGGCGCCGCCGGCCGTCCGGTGAGCCGAAGATCGGCTCAGCTGTCGTGTGCGGGAGTGAACCGTTCGCCGGGGCACAGCGCGCAGTCGGTGCCGCGGCGGTAGTGCGAGTGCGCGCGGTAGTCGTGCCGGCACGTGCATCGCCGCTGGTCGGAGCGGCGGAACCAACGCCACCGAAGGACCGTTCGCGTTCCTCTGCGCAGAGTGTGTCCGGCGTACTTCTTTACCGGGTTGTCTCGTTGTACACAGTGGACTGGGCAGAGGACGGAGGGCTGCCGTGACCGAGTGGACGAGCTTCGACGTACACGGCCTGGTGTCGGTCCAGGTCAGCCGGGCCGCTCCCGCCGAACCGCAGCTGCGCCTGATGCTCGCCCTGTTCGAAGTCGGCCGGTCCGACGTCACACCGGTCGTCACGGTCACGGGCAGGCCGGTCTCGCCGGCCGCCGCGGCGTACGCCGAGACCGCCTACCGGTACGACACGGGCGATGTCCACCTGCCGTGGGCCACCGTCACGCGGACCGGCCACGGGTGACGGGTCTCGGGCCGGGGTGGGCAAGACCAGCACGGTCGCCAGGCCGATGCGCATGCCGGGCGTGCGGTTCATGGGCGACGACTGGGCGTTCGTCTCATCATCGGGTGAGTTGCCGAGCCGGCCGAAGCCGCTGTTTCTCAAGGCACACCACCGGGCGCTGTATCCGCAGGTGTTCCGGACACTGCGCAAACCGCTGGTGCCAGGTCGGCTGACCCCGCCCGGTCGGTGAGGTCGCGACCGCGGTGCATCCGCTGGTGGCACGGTATCCGCGGTTGGCGGCCATCACCCGCCGATGGTCCCCCGAGCACCACATCGTCCAGGCTGACCACGTGTTCCACGACCGGATCACGGCACGGGTTCCGTTGGCGGGACTGGCGTTCGTGGAGCGGTGACTACTTCTCCGGCAAGGCCGATGTGCTGGCGGCCGCGGTACACGCGTCATGCGAAACGGCCTGTCGCGGAACATGTCCCGCGACAGGCCGTTTCGGCCGATCTAGCCCTGGTCGGCCCACCAGTTCTGACCGGTCTCACTCAGGGTGGAGATCGGGTCGTAGTAGGGGTACTGGCGGTCCAAGGCTTCCGGGTCCTCGAGCTCAATCCCGGTCCGGTAGTTCTTGGTCCAATAGGAGATCCCGAGCTCACGGTCGTACGACGCGAGCTGGTGCACCCACCGCTTACCGACGTACGGCACGTCGCACACGATGCGCGGCGTCGCGTACCCAGGCAGGTAGCCCATGATCGCGTGCTGCAGCTCCTGCGCCTCCCACACCGCGACCCGCCAGTGCTCGGCGTTGGGGATCATGTCGCACATGTAGAAGTAGTAGGGGAGGATGTTCGCTTCCCCTTGCAGCGCAAAGCAAAGGTCGAGCAGGTCGTCCGCCGTGGCGTTGACGCCCTTCATCAGCACGCCCTGGTTGCGCACGTCGCGGACGCCGACCTCCAGCGCGGTGCGCGCGGCCTCGGCCACCAGCGGGGTGACGGACTGGGCGTGGTTGACGTGCGTGTGGATCGCGAGGTTCACGCCACGCCGGGAAGCGGTGCGGGCGACGCGCTCCATGCCCTCGACGACGCGCGGCTGCAGCCAGTGCTGCGGCATGCCGGCCAGCGCCTTGGTGGCCAGGCGGACGTCGCGCACGGTGTCGATGTCCAGCAACCGCATCAGGAACGACTCCAGTTGCGGCCACGGCACGTTCGCCACGTCACCGCCGGAGACGACCACGTCGCGGACACCCGGCGTGCGCTTCAGGTAGTCGATCATCGCGTCCTGGCGGTCGACCGGCTTCAGCGACAGCTTGTGCTTGTCGATCAACGGGGTCGAGTTGCCGACCAGGTCCATGCGGGTGCAGTGACCGCAGTACTGCGGGCAGGTCGAGATCATCTCGGCCAGCACCTTGGTGGGGTAGCGGTGGGTCAACCCCTCGACGACCCACATCTCGGCCTCGTGCAGCGAGTCGCGCTGGGAGTGCGGGTGCGACGGCCAGCGCGGGTCGCGGTCCGACGCGACCGGCAGCATGTACTTGCGGATCGGGTCCGCGAGGAACGCCTCCGTGGAGTCGACGTTCATCGTGTTCATCATCTGCGGCGGGATCAGCATCGACATCGTCGCGAGCTGCTGCTGGTCGCGCTCGAGGTCTTCGTAGAACGACTCGTCGAGCAGGTCGCCCATCAGCTTGCGGAGCTGCCGCATGTTCTTGACGCAGTTGACGCGCTGCCACTGGGCGTCGCGCCACTGCGCCTCGGTGACGTCCCGCCAGCCGGGGAACCGGCGCCAGTCGGGTTCGACCAGCTCGCGGCGGACGTACTCGTACGGCTGGCGGTCCAGCCGCTCCAGCGCGGGTGCGACGTCATGCAGCGCAGTCATCCGTACTCCCTGGCGTCGTGGTTGCGTAAAGATATGTTGTCACATCGTCAGTTCGCCGTAAATATTTCTGACCGGGAGCATACGACGGTCACTGTGCGTTGAACGGGCATGCCCGTTTTCGTGCTCCTGCTCGCCGGTGTCGTCGCCGAGATCGCCGTGCTCATCGCCGTCGGCCAGGCCATCGGCCTGGGCTCGACGCTCCTGTTGCTGATCCTCGGCACCGTCATCGGCGTCGCGCTGTTGCGCCGCGAGGGTTCGCGCACGCTGCTGGCGTTCACCGACGCCCTGCGCACGCGCCGCGTGCCGCATCAGGAGGTGGCCGACGGCGTGCTGATCGCCGCCGCGGGCGCTTTGATCATGGTGCCGGGCTTCATCAGCGACGTGGCCGCGCTGTTCCTGCTGTTTCCGCCCACCCGCCGCCTGGTCAGCCGCCGGATGGCCGCGCGCGCCGAGGCTCAGGCGCTGCGGTTCGAGCACGAGCGCCGGTTCGGTGCGACGCCGGGTGTCGTGGACGGCGAGGTGGTCGCCGGGGAGCCGGTGATCATCGAGCACCCGCGTCAGCTGCCTTGATCCGTCCCTACCGTCCGGACGATCTCGACGCGCTGTACGAGATCTGCCTGCACACGGGCAACGGTGGGCGCGGCGCCGCGCACGAGTTCGACGACCCCCGGTTGCTCGGCCACGCCTTCGCGGCGCCCTACGCCGCGTTGCACCCGGAGCTCGCGTTCGTGAGCGCGGACGGCGAAGGTGTCAGCGGCTACGTCCTCGGTGCCCTCGACACGACGGCGTTCGAAGATCGGCTCGAACGCGAGTGGTGGCCCGCCGCCCGCGAGCGGTATCCGTTGAGCGACAACAGGGTCGTCCAGCACATCCACTCTCCGCCGCGCACGGACCCGGCGCTGGTCGAGCGCTTCCCGTCGCATCTGCACGTCAACCTGCTCGCCCGCACCCGCGGGCTGGGGCTGGGCGGGGCGCTGGTCGACACGCTGCTGGAAGCGTTGCAGGACCACGGTTCGCGCGGCGTGCACCTGTTCGTGCGGCACCACAACGTGCACGCGATCGGCTTCTACCGCCACCTGGGCTTCACCGAGGTCGACGAGACCCCGGAGAAGCTGGCGTTCGGGATGCCTCTCTAGCGGCCTCCTCGAGCGGACCGGCCGGCGGCTGGGTGCTGGTGTCCGGCCACGCCGCCACGACCCCCTCGGCCCACTCCGCCCAGCGCAGCACGGCCTCCGCCTGCTGCCACATGAACGCGAAGACCAGCGAGTTGACGTGCAGCCGGTCCGGGAACGGGCCGCCCGTCTCCACCAGGTCGGCCGCGAGCTCGGCGTGGTGGAGACGCGTGGACTCCGCGTCCGCGCGGATCGTCGCCAGCGTGGCGAGCAACTGTTCCTTGGTGCCCTGCTCGGCGAAGAGGACCTTGACCAGCCCGTCGAACTCGACCAGCGGCGTGCTGCCGGGCGTGGCCAGCCACTCGCGCAGCGCTTCGCGGCCGGCGTCGGTGATCTCGTAGACGGTGCGCGGCCGGCGGCCGACGTCCTCCCGCGTGGCCGTGGCGAGTCCGAGCGCGACGAGCTTCTTCGGCTCCTCGTAGAGGTGGCTCTCGGCGCGCGGCCAGTAGTACCGGATGCTGCGCCGCATCTGCTGCGCCAGTTCGTACGTCGACCAGCGGCGCAGTGCGAGCAGGCCCAGAATCACGTAGCTGGTCGTAGTCATCTTGCGCACTTGACGAATACTCCCAACCGGAGGAAAAATTTACTCCAGTTGGGAGTATAGGAGTCGTCATGGACTCTCGACAATCGCAGGTTCGCGACGCTCGGCCGGACGAGTCGGCCGCCGTCGCCGCGCTGCTCGCCAGCGTCTACGGGGCGTTTCGCGCGCGGTTCCCCGCGGACGCCTGGGAGCGGTACCTGGGCGAGATCGTCGACGTCGAAAGCCGGCTCGCCGACTCCGAACTGATCGTGGCCGACCACGACGGCGAGCTCGTCGGAACGGTCGGCTTCTATCCCGAGGCGACCCGCTCGGCGCTGGAGCACTGGCCGGAGAACTGGGCGTCGATCAGGGCGCTCGCCGTGCGTGCCGACGCGCGCGGGCTGGGCATCGGGACGGCGCTCGGCGCGGAGTGCGTGCGCCGGGCCAAGGAGTGCGGTGCACGGGCGATCGGCCTGCACACCGCGTCCTTCATGACCGCCGCCACCCGGCTGTACGAAGGTCTCGGCTTCCGCCGCAGGCCGGGTGACGACATCGAGATCGGCGAGATGTTCACCGGCCGGCCGCTGCCCGCGGAGTTCTCCTGGCAGGCGCAGGCGTACTGGCTGGACCTGGCGAAGGAGCGATCGTCATGGACAAGTGCGTGCTCATCCGTTCCGGCACGGGGGCTCCCGGCTCGACCGGCGTGACCTACGCGCCCGGCGTCTCGGCGGACAGCGCCGGCGCCCGCGGGCTCTGCCTGGAGCTCGCGACCCTGCCGCCGGGCGCCCGCGCCAAGGCCCACCTGCACGCCGGGCACGAGTCCGCCGCGTACGTGCTGAGCGGCGAGCTGACCCTGTGGTTCGGCGAACACCTGGAGGACTGCGTCGTCGCGCGGGCGGGCGACTTCCTCTACATCCCGGCCGGTGTGCCGCACCGGCCCGCCAACGCGAGCGAGACCGAGCCCGCGGTCGCCGTTCTCGCGCGAACCGACCCCAACGAGCAGGAGAGCGCCGTTCCCCTTCCCGAACTCGAGGAGCGCACACCATGAAGATCGAAGCCAAACTGGACGAGATGGGCCTGCGCCTGCCCGAACCCCTTCAGCCGCCGCCCGGCGTCGTGCTGCCGTTCGAGTGGGTGCGGGTGCGCGGCAACCGCGCCTACATCTCCGGGCACGTGCCACAGAACGACGACGGCACGCTCGCCGAGCCGCTGGGCAAGGTGGACACCGACGTCACGGTGGAGCAGGGCTACCAGGCCGCCCGGCTCGTCGCGCTGGCCCACCTCGCCAGCCTGAAGCGCGCGCTCGGCGACCTGGACCGGGTCACCGCCTGGTTGCGAGTCTTCGCGATGGTCAACGTCTCCCCAGGGTTCAACCAGACGCCGAGGGTCACCAACGGCTACTCCGACCTGATCCTCGAGCTGTACGGACCCGAGATCGGCGCGCACGCCCGGTCGTCGATCGGCATGGCGATCCCGCTCAACGCCCCGGTCAACTGCGAGGCCGAGGTCGAGATCTCCGGCTAGGGCAGCAACAGCATCGAGTCCCCGAACTCGTGCCACAGATAGCGTTCCCGCACCGCCTCCTCGTACGCGGCCTTGACGAGATCGGTGCCCGCCACGGCCTCGAGCAGCGCCAGGTGTGACGCCTCCGGCGCGTGCAGCCCGGTGATCAGCCCGGTCACCAGCTGCGCGGGCCGGTCCGGGCCCAGCACGAGGTTCGTCCACCCGGACAAGCCGTCGTCCACAGTGGACTCCAGCGCGCGCACCACCGTCGTGCCCACCGCCACCACCCGGCCGCCGGTCAGCCGCGCGTGCTCGACCAGCCGGATCGTCGGCAACGGCACGTCGTACCGCTCGGGCATCGGGGGCTCGTTCTGCTCCGGCGACGACACACCGGTGTGCAGCGTCAGCGGCGCGATCGTGACCCCGCGCGCCATCAACCTGGTGAGGAGCCTCGTCGTGAACGGCCGCCCGGCGCTCGGCATCTCGGCGCTGCCCGGCTCGGCCGCGTACACGGTCTGGTACTCCGCCAGCGGGTAGGAGCCGGTCACGTACGAGTACCTGATCGGCCGCCCGAACGCGGTGAGGTACGTCTTCACCGGCACGTCCGGCGTCACCACGGCCCGCCAAAGGCGCGGCGACCCGAGGTAGTGCTCCTCGAGTGTCAGGAAGTACCCGCCGGGCAACGGGACGACCTCGCCGGGTGTTCGCGACAGGTCCGGCCCGTCCGGCAGCCGCGGCTCGACCACCCACGACCCGTCGTCCAGCCACGTCGACACATGCACGTGTCCAACGGCGGCGGGCAACGTCGCACTGGTGTTGACGACGAGCAGGTCGCCGGGCTCGAGCGGCAGGTTTCGGAACCTGTGGTGAGAGATGCCTGCCGGGCGTGCCACCAGCAGCCGGACCGAGTCCCGTGGCTTGGCGGGAGCGATCGCCTCACTGCCCGCGGGCAGCGCGAACGTGATCACGTGTACCTGCCGCTCGGCCTGCCCGACTCGATCAACTCGATGAGCCGCGGCACCACGGACTCCGGTTCCGGCCGGTCGCTGATGTCCTCACCGGGGAACGCCTGCTGGTGCAGGTCGGTGTTCATGTCGCCGGGATCGAACGAGTACAGCTTCCGGTCAGGGTGCTCGACCGCGAGCACCGCGGTGAGGTGATCCAGCGCCGCCTTCGCCGACCCGTACCCGCCCCACCCCTCGTAGGCCTCGACCGCCGCGTCCGACGAGACGTTGACGACGACATCGGCCGGGATCAGCTGGATCAACGCCAGCGGCGCCACCGTGTTCACCTCGTAGACGTGGCGGAACTCGTCGAGCGGGTACTTCTCCAGGGACGACAGGCCTGGCCCGAGCACGGACGCATTGTTGACGAGCAGGTCGAACGGGCCGGCGGCGGCGAGCGCCTCGCGGTGGCCGGGATCGGCGACGTCTCCCACGACGAGGCCGGGCACGTCGGCCTCGTGACGTGCGTCGACGACGACCCGCCACCCCCGTCGTCGCAGTTCGTCGGCGAGCGCGCGGCCCAGGCCGCGGGTCCCGCCGGTGATCAGTGCGGACTTCATGCACCCATCGTCAAACCTCCAGATAACTGGAGGTCAAGGGCTGCCGGACTCCACGCTGTCCGGTTGCACCGGTGAATGCTATCGAGGGGGAGGCTTGCGGGATCTTGCCGCTTCACGTGAAGATATTGTTGTCATCTTGACGTCGACCGAAGGATTTTCAGGTGAGCGCGTACGGTCTGCACCGTGTCCTCGAACCAGCGGGTGTGCTGCCTCAGCAGGCCTGGCGGCTCGACGCGGACCCCGCGCCGCACGCCGACGAGGTGATCGTCTCCGTCGAGCGCCTCAACCTGGACGCGGCGTCGTTCCGGCAGCTCAGGGAGGAGCACGGCACCGGCGACAAGATCCGCCAGGCCGTCCTCGACATCGTCGCCGAGCGCGGCAAGATGCAGAACCCGGTCACCGGATCCGGCGGCATGCTGCTCGGGACCGTGCTGGAGGTCGGGCCCGAGTCGAAGCTCGGGCTGAACGCCGGTGACCGCATCGCGACGCTCGTCAGCCTCACGCTGACGCCGCTGAAGATCACCGACGGGCTGCAGGACTGGGACGGCACCGACGAGCAGGTGCCCTGCCGCGGTACGGCCGTCCTGTTCGGACGGTCGATCGCCGCCAAGCTGCCCGGCGACATGCCCGACGAGCTGGCGCTCAGCGTCCTCGACGTGTGCGGCGCGCCCGCGCTCACCGAGCGGGTCGTGCGGGAGAAGAACGCCTCGCGCGTCCTGGTCCTGGGTGGTGGCGGCAAGTCCGGCAGCCTCTCGCTGGCGGCCGCGCGGCAGGCCGGCGCGAAGGAGCTCGTCGCGCTCGTGCCGACCGAGAGGGAAGCCCAGAGCGTCAAGAACGCGGGCCTCGCCGACGAGGTCGTGATCGCGGACGCACGCAACCCCGTCGCGGTCGCGGAGGCCGTCGGCAGGCAGGCCGACGTCACGGTCGTGTGCGTCGACGTGCCCGGTTGTGAGCACGGGGCGATCCTCGCCACGGCCGACGGCGGGACCGTGATCTTCTTCTCGATGGCGACGAGCTTCAGCGCCGCCGCCTTGGGAGCGGAGGGTCTGGCCGCCGACGTGGAGATGCTGGTCGGCAACGGGTACGTGCCCGGACACGCCGAGCTCGCGCTCGAACTGCTTCGCACGCAGCCGGGTGTGCGGGCGTTGTTCGAGCACCGGCAGACTGCAACACCGTGACTACTTTGTTGATCGGCGGCCGCATCTACGCGCCGGATGCGACGGCCATGGCCGTGACCGACGGCATGATCGTCTGGATCGGCCAGGACGAGGTCGGGCGCAGGCTCCACCCGGACGCCGAGATCGTCGAGCTGAACGGGGCGTTCGTCGCGCCCGCGTTCGTCGACGCACACGTGCACGCGACCAGCGCCGGGCTGCTGCTCACCGGGCTCGACCTCACCAAGACGGAGTCGAAGGCCGAACTGCTCAACGAGATCGCGAACGCCGATGGCCCGCTCGTCTGGGGCCACGGCTGGGACGAGACACGCTGGCCCGACGACGCACCGACGCGCGCCGAGATCGACGCCGCGGCGGGAGACAAGCTCGTCTACCTCAGCCGGATCGACGTGCACTCGGCGTTGGTCAGCAGCAACCTGGTCACCGACGATGCGCGTAAAGCGAAGGGCTGGGACGACCAGGGCCCGCTCAGCCAGGACGCGCACCACCACGTGCGGGCCAAGGCGAAGGCGGCGATCACACCCGACCAGCGGCGCAAGGCCCAGGCCGCGTTCCTCGAGTACGCCGCGAGCAAGGGGATCGCGAGCGTCCACGAGTGCGCGGGCCCGGACATCTCCGGCGTGGACGATCTGGCCGATCTCCTGGCCTTCGAGAACGGCCCCGAGGTGGTCGCGTACTGGGGCGGGCACGACGTGATCGGCCTGCCGATCCGCGGCCTGGCCGGTGACCACTTCGTCGACGGCGCGATCGGCTCGCGCACGGCCGCGCTGACCGAGCCCTACGCGGACCAGGACACGACCGGCGCGCTGTACCTGAACGCCAGCCAGATCGCCGAACACCTGGTCAAGTGCACGGAACTCAACCTCCAGGCCGGGTTCCACGTCATCGGCGACGCCGCCATGGCCGCCGTGGTCGAAGGCTTCGAACAGGCCGAGAAGATCCTCGGCACACCCGCGCTGGCCAGTGCACGGCACCGGCTCGAACACGTCGAGATGATCACCGCCGAGCAGGCCGCGAAACTGGCCGGGTGGGGCGTCATCGCGTCCGTGCAGCCGTTGTTCGATGCCGAGTGGGGCGGGCCGGACGGCATGTACGCGCAGCGCCTCGGCAAGGAACGCGGAGTGGGGCTCAATCCCTTTTCTCGCCTGGCGGCCGCGGGCGTCGTGCTGGCGTTCGGCTCGGACACGCCGGTGTGCGCGATCGACCCGTGGGCCACGGTGAAGGCCGCGGTGCACCACCAGACCGACGGGTTCGGCATCTCGCCGCGCGCGGCGTTCGTCGCGCACACGCGCGGCGGCTGGCGCGCCGCCGGTGTCGACGACGGCCTGACCGGCACGCTGCAACCGGGCGCGCCGGCCACCTACGCCGTGTGGGAGATCGGTGACCTCGTGGTCGCGGCGAGCGACTCGCGCGTGCAGCGCTGGTCGACCGACCCGCGTTCCGGGGTGCCCGGACTGCCCGACCTGACCGGACCTCTGCCCACCTGCTTGCGGACCGTCCTCAACGGACGGACGATCTACGAGAGGAAGTGACAATGGCGTTGCTCGACCTCGATCCGAAGGTGGTCGCCACCGCGCGGAAACTGGCCGCGCGGGCGGCCGAACCCGTGGTGTCGATCGCGAAGGCGCACACCACGGTCGCGGTCGAGCGCGCCACGCTCCGGCTCGCCGGCATCACCGGCGCCGACTCGACGCACCGCGCCGGCGACGTGCCGTGGGTGAACCGCGTGATCGACACCGTGCGCGAGCAGTGCGGTCTCGAACACGGCGTCTCGCTGCCCGCGTTCCACGCGTTGCGCGAGAACAACATCGCGACGCTGACCGAGCTGGCCGAGGCCACCGCGGCGGGTCAGATCAAGTTCACGGTCCCGCAAGGAAAGGACCGTGACCGGGCGGCGAAGGCGGCTCGGACCGCGGTCGCGAAGGGCATCCGGACGATCGACCGGAACAAGGCCCAGCGCGAGAAACTCGTCACGAAGCTCGGCGATCCGCCGCAGCGGCCGTGGATCTACCTGATCGTCGCGACCGGCGACATCGACGAGGACGTCGTGCAGGCGCAGAACGCGGCCCGCGCGGGCGCGGACATCATCGCGGTGATCCGCTCGACCGGGCAGTCGCTGCTCGACTACGTGCCCGAGGGCGCGACGCACCACGGGTTCGCCGGAACCTATGCCACGCAGGAGAACTTCCGCATCATGCGGGCCGCGCTGGACGACGTGTCGAAGGAGGTCGGCCGGTACGTGCGGCTGACCAACTACGCGTCGGGCCTGTGCATGCCCGAGATCGCGGTGCTGGCCGGGTTGCAGCGGCTCGACATGATGTTGAACGACTCGATGTACGGCATCCTCTTCCGCGACATCAACCCGATCCGCACGTTCGTCGACCAGCGGTTCTCGCGCCAGGTCCACGCCCGCGCGGGCATCATCATCAACACCGGTGAGGACAACTACCTCACCACCGCGGACGCGGTCGACGCCGCGCACACCGTCACGGTGTCGCAGCTGCTCAACGAGCACTTCGCGCACGAGGCGGGCCTGCCCGACGAGCTGCTCGGTCTCGGCCACGCGTTCGAGATCAACCCGAAGGTGCCGGACTCGTTCCGCCTGGAGCTCGCCCACGCGCTGCTGGCGCGGGAGCTGTTCCCGGACGCGCCGCTGAAGTGGATGCCGCCGACCAAGCACATGACCGGCGACGTCTTCAACGGTTACCTGCTGGACGGTTTCTTCAACCTCTGCGGTGTCCTGACCGGACAGTCGATCCTGCTGGTCGGAATGATGACCGAGGCGGTCGTGACGCCGTTCCTGTCCGACCGCGACCTGGCGCTGGCCAACGTCCGGTACGTGCTCAACGCCGCGGGCAACCTGGCCGAGGACTTCCGCCCGGCACCGGACGGCCTCATCGTCAAGCGCGCGCACCAGGTGCTCGGCGAGGCGGTCGACCTCCTGGAGCGCATCGTCGACGACGGCCTGCTCAACGCCATCGCGGACGGCACGTTCGGCCTGATGAAGCGCCCGGCGGACATGGGCAAGGGCGCGGACGGCGTGGTCGAGAAGGCGCCGGAGTACTACAACCCGGCTAGCGAGCTGCTGGAGGGCATGTGAGTCGCTATGTGCGGCCGTACGGTGACACCACCGGCGACGGCATGATCCAGACGTCGTTCACGCTGCCGGTCCCGTTCGGCCCGAAGGCGGACGGCGCGGCGCTCCAGCTGGCGCAGAAGATGGGCATGGATCCGGCGATGGTCGTGCACTCGCACGCCATCGGCGCGGACTTCACGTTCTTCGTCGTCTACGGCAGCGTCAAGCACATCGTCGACCTGGACGACGTTCGGGTGGTCGAGCGGGAGTACCCGCTGCTCTCACCGTCCGAAGTGAACACGACGCTCAAGAAGCTGTTGCGCCGCAAGCTGGTCGTGGTCGGTGGTTGCATCGGCACCGACGCGCACACCGTGGGTATCGACGCGATCCTCAACATCAAGGGCTTCGCCGGTGAGAAGGGCCTGGAGTACTACCGCGAGCTGAAGGTCGTGAACCTCGGTGCGCAGGTCTCGGTGCCCGAGCTCGTACGGCGCGCCCGCCACGAGAAGGCCGACGCGGTGCTCGTGTCGCAGGTCGTCACGCAACGGGACGCGCACATCCTGAACACGCAGGAGATGTCCGCCGCGTTCCGCGAGGCGATGGGCGACCGGCGGCCCCTGCTGGTGGCGGGTGGCCCGCGGTTCGACCCGCTGATGGCCGGTGAGCTCGGCGTGGACCGGGTGTTCAGCCGCGGCACCACGCCCGGTGAGGTGGCTTCGTATCTCGTGCACGCGGTCAAGGAGAAGAAGGGTGTCGCGGCGTGAACCTGTATGAGGGCTTTTCGGTGACGCACCGCCGGTACGTCCCGCACTCGCACGCCCACTACGGCGGCAACCTGGTCGACGGCGCGTACGGGCTCGGCATGTTCGGTGACGTGGCGACCGAGCTGCTCATCCAGACCGACGCCGACGAAGGCCTGTTCGCGGGCTACGACAAGGTCGAGTTCCTGGCACCGATCCAGGCCGGTGACGTGATCGAGGCGACCGCGACGCTGGCCCGTGTCGGCAACCGGTCGCGCACGATCGACTTCGAGGCCCGCGTCGTGTGCCGCAGCGCCCCGGG
>NZ_BSTQ01000001.1:0-766750 GCF_030269605.1 Lentzea sp. NBRC 105346 | reverse complement strand
CCCGTGGGCCGTCGGCCGCGGACGTGCTGGACCCGGCGATCGTGGTGACCCGCGCACGCGGCGTGTGCGTGGTCCCGAAGCCCGCGGAGTAGCGCTGTCCGGGGTTCGCCCCGGACCCGAGTTCGGTATCGAGGCG
This sequence comes from Lentzea sp. NBRC 105346, assembly GCF_030269605.1. Classification (GTDB taxonomy): domain Bacteria; phylum Actinomycetota; class Actinomycetes; order Mycobacteriales; family Pseudonocardiaceae; genus Lentzea. The sequence continues at coordinate 766,614 of NZ_BSTQ01000001.1, read as the reverse complement.
ACCGCGACGCTGGCCCGTGTCGGCAACCGGTCGCGCACGATCGACTTCGAGGCCCGCGTCGTGTGCCGCAGCGCCCCGGCCCGTGGGCCGTCGGCCGCGGACGTGCTGGACCCGGCGATCGTGGTGACCCGCGCACGCGGCGTGTGCGTGGTCCCGAAGCCCGCGGAGTAGCGCTGTCCGGGGTTCGCCCCGGACCCGAGTTCGGTTCAAAAAATCTTTGAACCGCTTGGCTTTCCCCTTCCGAATGCTCGCCGTGAGCACGTGAAGGGAGCAGGTCATGCGCAAGAGAGCACGATTAGGGCGCACCATTGGTGTGCTCGCTGTGCTCGCGGTGGCGGCGACGATACCCGGCGTTTCGGGTGCGTCCAGCCACCGCGAGGCTCCGCTCATCGCGGAGGACCCGCCGAACGACAACACCGATGTGTACGCGTTCGTCAGCCCGGACAACCAGGACACGGTCACGCTGATCGCGAACTGGTACGGGTTGCAGGAACCCAATGGTGGTCCCAACTTCTACCCCTGGGACCCCAACTCGCGGTACGACATCAACGTCGACGCCAACGGTGACGCGATCCCGGACCAGACGTTCCGGTTCACGTTCACCACGGACGACCGGCGGGGCAAGGACACGTTCCTGTACAACAAGGGGCCGGTGAAGTCGATCAACGACCCCAACCTGTTGTTCCGGCAGAACTACAACCTGGAGGTCATCGACTCGGCCGGCAAGAGCAAGTCGCTCGTCCGCAACGGCCGGGCGGCCCCGTCCAACACGGGCTGGGCGTCGTTCCCGAACTACCAGACCATCCGCGACCAGGCGATCACCAAGCTGCCCGGTGGGGGACAGGTCTACGCGGGTCCGGCGGACGACTCGTTCTTCCTGGATCTGCGGGTGTTCGACCTGCTGTACGGCGGCAACCTGTCCGAGGTCAACCAGGACACGCTGATGGGCTACAACGTCAACACCATCGCGATCCAGGTGCCGAAGACGATGCTGGCGCTCAAGGGCGACCCGAAGCGCAACCCGGTGATCGGCGTGTGGAGCGACACCGAGAAGCGCACGCTCAAGCTCGACCCCGGCAAGGCGACCCCGCAGGGGCCGTACGTGCAGGTGTCGCGACTGGGCAACCCGCTGGTCAACGAGGTCGTCTCCAGTGCGGCGATCAAGGACGCGTTCAACGCGCTCGAACCCGTCAACGACGCCAAGGTGCAGGCGCTGCTCGACCGCGTCACGAACCCCGAGCTGGCCCGGTTGATCGAACAGATCTACGGGATCAAGGCGCCGGCGACGCCGCGCAACGACCTGGTGGAGATCTTCCTGACCGGGATCACCACCAAGGCGGGCGGCCCGATCAAGGCGGATCTCAACTCGCAGCTGATGAACGCCGACGTGGACCCGAAGAAGTTCGCGCCGTCCGAACAGTTGCGGCTCAACATGTCCATCCCGGTGACGGAGAAGCCGAACCGGCTCGGTGTGCTCGGCAAGGACCTGCAGGGGTTCCCGAACGGCCGCAGGCTCACCGACGACGTGGTGGACATCGAGATCCAGGCCGTGGAAGGTGCCGCGCTGACCGGCAAGCTCGTGCCGGCGCTGGCCAAGGGTGACCGGGTGGGCGCCAACGACGTCCGCTTCGGTGACAAGTTCCCGTACGTCGCGCTGCCGAGCACCAAGGCGGTCAACTCCCGCTAAGGGGAAACCCCATGAGGATGCTTCTCGTAGTACTCGCATGCCTTCTCACGGTCACAGCGTGCGCGCAGCCGGAAGCACAGCCGGACAAGCGCACTCCGCTGGAACGTTCCGTCGCCGCGTTGCAGGACAAGGCGCGGCGCAGTCCGAACAACGCGGAAGTGCTGGCACAGCTGGGTTCCGCGTACGTCGAGCTCGCCAGGACCAAGGCCGACCCCGGTTACTACGACCGGGCACGCAAGGCCCTGGACGAGTCGTTGCGGATCACGCCGGGCAACGGCGAGGCGATGATCGGGCAGGGCGCACTGGCCAACGCGCGGCACGAGTTCGCCGCCGCACGGGACTGGGCGGTCAAGGCCCAGGCCGAGCGGCCGGACTCGGCCGAGGTCCAGGGCGTTCTGGTCGACGCGCTGACCCAGCTCGGCGATGACGCCGGTGCATCGGTCGCGCTGCAACGGATGCTCGACCTGCGACCGGGCGTCGCCTCGTTCACCCGCGCCTCCTACCACTTCGAGCTGCATGGCCGGATGGACGAGGCACGGGACGCACTGAAGCAGGCGCTGGACTCCGCGTCGGCACCGGAGGAGGTCGCGTTCTGCGAGCTCCATCTGGGCGACCTGGCGTGGGGCGCCGGTGCGCTGGACGAGGCGAGCGAGCACTACGAGCGAGCGAACTCGTTGCAAGGGAAGGGAAAGGTCGCTGCGGCGCGCGGCCGGACCGACGAGGCGATCACGCACTACGCCACGTTGGTCTCGCAGGTGCCCGCGCCGCAGCACCTCGTCGAGTACGGCGAGGTGCTGGAGAAGGCCGGCCGCAGGCAGGAGGCGGCCGAGCAGTACGACCTGGCGTTGAAGCAGCTGCGGCTGCTCGGCGGTGACGACCTCACGGCGGCGCTCATCGCCGCCGACCACGGTGATCCGGCCGAGGCGCTGAGGTTCGCCGAGGCCGAGTGGGCCAGGCGGCAGAGCGTGTTCACCGCCGACGCGATGGCGTGGGCGTTGCACGTCAACAAGCGCGACGCCGAAGCGCGGCCGTTCATGGCGAAGGCACTCGCGCTGGGGTGGAAGGACAAGACCGTGTTGCGGCACAAGGAGGTTATCGGATGAGGATCCTCCTGCTCACGCTGTTCGGTTTGCTGCTCACCGCGGGGGTCGCCTCCGCGCACCCGTTGAGCAAGCTCAGCATCAATCACTACGACGGCCTGCGGGTGTCCGCGGACAAGGTCGAGGTGCTGTCCGTTGTGGACAGTGCGGAGATCCCGACGCTGCAGGACCGCGAGGTGGTGGACGCGCCCAAGCGGTGCGACCAGCTGTCCAAGTCGCTGGACGCGATGGCGGACTCGAAGCGGCTGACGTGGACGTTGAAAGACGCCGACGTCGAGCGGCCGCCGGGGGAGGCCGGGCTGCCGACCACGCGGCTGACCTGCAGGTTCGAGGCGCCGGTGCGGGTGAACGGCGAGGTCGAGTTCACGTTCAGCGACTCCTACCTGTCGACGAAGCCGGGCTGGCGGGAGATCACCGTGTCCGGGGCCGACGTGTCGGTGTCCGGTGCGCCGAACGAGACCGTCAGCGACGAGCTGCGCAAGTACCCGGACGACCTGCTCTCGTCGCCGCTCGACGTGCGGGCGGTGCGGTTCACCGCGGCGCCGGGAGCCGGGACGCCGCTCGTGCAGCGGGCGGCTGACACGGTGTCCGGGCTGGTCGGCGACCTGACGCCGGTCGTCGGCGTCGGCGCGGTGCTGCTGGCGTTGCTGCTGGGCGCCGGGCATGCCGCGCTGCCGGGGCACGGCAAGACCGTGATGGCCGCGTATCTGGCGGGGTCGAGGGGTACGCGCCGGGACGCGGTCCTGGTCGGCGCCACCGTGACGTTCACGCACACCGCGGGCGTGCTCGTGCTCGGGTTGCTGTTGAGCGTGTCCAGCGCGATCGCGGGGGAGTCCGTGCTGCGCTGGCTCGGTGTCGCGAGTGGAGTGATCGTCGCCGTGATCGGCGGGTTCATGCTCCGCGCGGCCGTCCGGAAACGCGGTCACGGGCATGGGCATGGCCACGGTCATGGGCATGGCCACGGGCATGGTCACAAGCACTCGAAGGCCGGCCTGGTGGGGATGGGTGTCGCGGGCGGGCTCGTGCCCAGCCCGTCCGCGCTCGTGGTGCTGCTGGGTGCGATCGCGTTGGGCCGCACGTGGTTCGGCGTGATCCTGGTCTTCGCCTACGGGCTCGGTATGGCGGCCACGCTGACCGTCGCCGGCCTGTTGCTCGTCTCGTTACGCGACCGGTACGAGCACCGGTTTCGCAGGTTCACGAAGTTCGCACCGGTCGGGACGGCCGCACTGGTGTTCGTCGTAGGACTCGGTCTGGCCACGCGTTCGCTGGCCTTCTAGGGGAGTGAAGTCATGAAGTACGCGTTCGTTCTCGCCGCGCTGGTGCTGGCGGGCTGCTCGTCCGGTGGAAACGACATGGGCGCCACGTTCAACGACGAGGGGCAGGCGGAGATCACCTGCATGCAACATCAGGCCGCGCGGCCGGGGGAGCGTTACCTCAAAGAGGAGAACTGGGACACCGACGTGACCCTGCCGCTGCTGCGTTACTACACGTCCAACGGCAAGAAGCCCTATTGCGACGGACAGGGCGCCTCGGAGATCGACAAGGTGTGGTTCGACATCTACCGCAAGCTCGGCGGGGACGCCGGAAACATTAGTATATGAGAAGTTTTCACGTGGGTTGTAGACACCGGCAGGGATTGTGCGTACTGTGACCGCTGAGTGACAACCTACCGGGGAGTAGCTCCGGTGAACAAACCTGTTTGAAAAGCGCAGAATTCCCTTTCTCGTCCACCCCCTGCATGGTTGAGGAAGCGATGCCGGACGAACGTGAGCTCGTACTGGGCGTGAGTCCGCTGGGCGAGCCGGACGCGGCCGTCGTGGTCGCGGTCGGTCGAGCCGGCGGCCTGGGCGTGCTGGACCTTGGGTGCGACCCGGTCGCGGCCCGTCATGCGCTCGGCGAGGTGGTCCGGCGATGGCGCGGGCCGTTCGGCGTGCGCATGGTCGTGCCGTGTCCGGTGTCGTTGCCCGATGAGGCCGGCACCGTCGTCCTCGATCTCGCGCATTACCGTCCGCAACGTTCTGAGCTGGGCGATCGTCGGATTCTGGTCGAAGTCACGTCACTGGACGAGGCCTTGGACGGTGTCGCGTTCGGTGCGGCCGGACTGATCGCCAAGGGCGCCGAGTCGGGCGGGCGAATCGGCTCGGCGTCCACCTTCGTGTTGCTGCAGCAGCTGCTCGGCGCGGTCGCGCTGCCGGTGTGGGCGATGGGTGGGATCGGCCCGGACACGGCGGCCGCCGCGGTCGCCGGTGGAGCCTGTGGTGTGGTCCTATCTGACCAGCTCACGCTCACCCGTGAGGCGCGAAAACACATTTCCCGTGAAATTGTGAACGCGATCACCTTGATGGACGGTGGCGACACCGTAGCTGTCAACGGTAGGCGCGCGCTGCGGCGGGACAGTACGGTGGAGATCGGGCAGGAAGGCGCATTCGCCGATTCGCTCGCTCGCTCATTCGGTACGGTCGGCGGCGTTGTACAGACCATTTATTCCGCCGTTCGGGGCAATCTCGCGGCCGTCCGCGCGCATCCCTCGCTGCGCGCGGGCGGGCCGTTCTGCCAACGCGTTCCCGGACTCCGCTACCCGATCGCCCAGGGCCCGATGACGCGCGTGAGCGACCAGCCCGCGTTCGCCGCCGCGGTGGCCGATGGCGGTGCGCTGCCGTTCCTCGCACTGGCCTTGATGGACGGACGGCAGACCGCGGATCTGCTCGAACGCACCGCTGCGCTGCTCGGCGACCGGCCCTGGGGTGTCGGCCTGCTCGGGTTCGCGGCGCCGGACGTGCAGGCCGCGCAGCTCGAAGCCGTGCACCGGGTCAGGCCGCCGTACGCGATCGTCGCGGGCGGGACGCCGGCGCAGGCTCGTTCGCTTGAGGCCGCCGGGGTCCAGGCGTTCCTGCACGTCCCGTCACCCGCGTTGCTGCAACGGTTCCTCGCGGAGGGTGCGCGGAAGTTCGTGTTCGAGGGCTCGGAATGCGGCGGGCACATCGGCCCGCGGTCGAGCTTCACGTTGTGGCAGCAGCAGATCGACGTGCTGCGGCCGTATGCCGCCGAGGTGACGGCGTTGTTCGCGGGTGGTGTCCACGACGAACGGTCGGCGGCGATGGTGTCCGCGATGACCGCGCCGCTGGCCGCTCAGGGTGCCGCGATCGGCGTGGTGATGGGTACCGCGTACCTGTTCACCGAGGAGGCCGTGCGGCACGGCGCGATCCGGCCGGTCTTCCAGGACGTCGCTCTGGAGTGCGCGGACACCGCGCTGCTGGAGACCTCGCCCGGCCACAGTGTCCGGTGCGCTGTCACGTCCTATGTGGACACGTTCGAGAACGCGCGGGCTTCGCTGGCGGATTTGCCCAAGCAGGAGAGCTGGGAACGCCTGGAGCAGTTGAACCTGGGGCGGTTGCGCATCGCGAGCCGTGGGCTGGTGCGGGACGGCAATGATCTCGTTTCGGTTGACGAAGCCTCGCAACGTGCCGACGGCATGTTCATGATCGGCCAGGTCGCGACCATGCGGTCGGCCGTCACGGACATCGAGACGCTGCACCGCGAAGTGACGTCCGGTTCGCTGCTGGCGGCCCGATGCGCTTCGTTCACGTCTGATGTTCCTTCACCTTCGCCGCTCGACGTCGCGATCATCGGGATGGCGGCGATCATGCCCGGTGCGCGTGATGTCGCCGAGTACTGGTCGAACGTGCTGTCCGGAGTGGATGCGATCACCGACGTTCCCGCGGAGCGCTGGGATCCCGGCCGCTACGACAGCCCGTTCCGCCGCGGCGGGTTCCTGCCGCGAATCCCGTTCGACCCGCTGGCGTACGGCATCCCGCCCGCCTCGCTGACGTCCATCGAGCCGGCGCAGCTGCTCGCGCTGGAGGTGTCCGCGCAGGCGCTGGCCGACGCCGGGTACTCCTCTCGTGTGTTCAACCGCGACCGCACGTCGGTCATCTTCGGCGCCGAGGCGGGGGCGGATCTCGCGAACGCCTACACCGTCCGGTCCGCGTTGCCAGCGTTGTACGGGTCCATGCCGGACGCCCTGGACTCGTATCTTCCGAAGCTGACCGAGGACTCGTTCCCCGGCGTGCTGGGCAACGTGATCGCCGGCCGGATCGCCAACCGCCTCGATCTGGGCGGCGCGAACTACACGGTCGACGCCGCGTGCGCGTCGTCGCTGGCCGCGGTGGACGTGGCGTGCAAGGAGCTCGTCGCGGGCACCAGCGACATGGTGCTGTGCGGTGCGGTCGACCTGCACAACAGTGCGCACGACTACCAGATGTTCGCGTCCGTGCACGCCCTCTCCGCGGAGGGCCGTTGCGCCACCTTCGACTCCTCGGCCGACGGCATCGCCTTGGGCGAAGGCGTCGCGTGTGTCGTGTTGAAACGGCTCGCGGACGCCGAACGCGACGGCGACCGGATCTACGCCGTGATCAAGGGTGTCGGTGCTTCCAGCGACGGCAAGTCCCTCGGTCTGACCGCGCCACGACCCGAGGGGCAGCGCCGGGCGCTGGACCGGGCCTACTCGTCGGCCGGTGTTCCGGTGACTTCGGTGGGGCTGGTCGAGGCGCACGGCACCGGCACCGTCGTCGGTGACCGGACGGAGTTGGCCGCGTTGACCGACAAGTTCGCCGGTGTGGCCACGGGTGAGTGCACGATCGGGTCGGTCAAGTCGCAGATCGGGCACACGAAGTGCGCGGCGGGTCTGGCCGGGCTGATCAAGGCCGCGCTGTCCGTCCACACGGGAGTGAAGCCGGGCACGCTGCACGTCCGTGAGCCGAACGCGTTCTGGGACGCCGCCACGAGCCCCTTCACCTTCGGCCGCCGAACGTGGGCCGCGCGTTCCCGAGTCGCGGGCGTCAGCGCGTTCGGGTTCGGTGGCACCAACTTCCACACGGTGATCGCCGGGTACGACGACGAGCCGGAGCACGGGCTCACGGCCTGGCCGGCCGAGCTGTTCCTGATCCGCGGCGCCGACCGCGCGGCGGCCGAGCGGTGTGTCGCGGAGATCCACCGGCTCGCGGCCGACGAGCGAACGCCGCTGCGGTCGCTGGCCGCCGCGTGTGCCGCGTTCGCACCCGGCCAGCCGGTGTGGGCCGCTGTCGTCGCTTCGTCGCGGGACGACCTTGTCTTCTCGCTTCGCTCGCCGGTCTCGGCGCCCCGCGTCGCGTTCCTCTATCCGGGACAGGGCAGTCAGCGGCCGGGCATGCTGTTCGATCTCTTCACGGTGTTCCCGCGGCTGCAGGCGTGTCTGCGATTGTCGAACGGCCGGTACGAGGACGTGATGTTCCCGCCGTCCGCGTTCGACAATGCCGAACGCCATCTGGCAGCGATCACCGATACGCGGAACGCGCAGCCGGCTCTTGGTATTGCGGGGCTGGCGGTGACGGACTTGTTGGGATTGCTGGGCGTTCGGCCCGATATGGCCGGTGGGCACAGCTATGGCGAGCTGGTCGCGCTGGCCGCGGCCGGGGTGTTCACGCCGCAGCAGCTGCTCGACCTGAGCGAGGCGCGGGCGGCGGCGATCATGGCGGCGGTCGGCGACGAGCCCGGCACGATGGCTGTGGTCAACGCTCCGTTCGACGATGTTGAACGACTGCTCCGCGGCCGGGCCGCGACGAGCGATTCGTCCGACGATGCCGAACGCGACGTCGTGATCGCCAACCACAACTCGCCCAATCAAGTCGTCATCTCCGGTACGACCGCCGCGGTCGAGGCAGCGGTGGCGGATCTCGTCGCCGCCGGGCTGTCCGCGCGGCGGATCCCGGTCGCGGCGGCGTTCCACAGCCCACTGATGTCCGGCGCGGTCGAGCCGTTCGCCGCGGCGCTTGCCCAGCACGAGCTCGGCGACGCGACCATTCCCGTGTGGGCTTCGGTTGACCGCCTTGCGGAGAACCTCGCCGGCCCCGTGCGGTTCGTCGACCAGGTCGAGGAGATGTACGCGGCCGGGGCGCGGGTGTTCGTCGAGGCCGGGCCGGGTGGCGTGCTGACCTCGTTCGTCGGCAAGACCCTGGGCGACCGGCCGCACACCGCGGTCCGGATCGACGACCGCGGGCTCACCGGCCTGCTGAACGCCCTGGCGACGTTGGCGATGGCCGGTGTGCCGGTCGACGATGCGCCGCTGTTCGAGGGACGTGCCGAGCCGGCGACCGAGGTCCGGCCGCGCCCGAACTGGTACGTGGATGGAGGACTCGTGCGCGACGCCAGCGGCAACGCACTGCCGGGAGGCCTGCGGCCCGCCACCGAGGCGCCCCAACTGCAGGCGCACAGTCTGAGCGCGAGCACCGCCAACGGAGACTCCGCCAACAGAGATTCGATTGTCGAGAAGTTCCTCGACGGCATGCGGGACGCGGTCAGCGCCCAGCGCGACGTCCTGCTCAGCTACCTCGGCGGCCCCGTCGCGGCAACGGCGCCGCCCTCCGTGGTCGCTTCGCCTCCCGCCGAGCCGGTGGTCGTCTCCGAGGAGAAGGAGGCACCGGTCGAGCAGGACGTGGCCGCGGTCGTGCTGCGGACGATCAGCGCCCGCACCGGCTACCCGCCCGAGATGCTGGAGCCCGGCCTCGACCTGGAGGCCGACCTGTCCGTCGACTCGATCAAGCGCACGGAGATCATCGGCGAGCTGGCGACCGTGCTGGGGGTGACCGGCGCGTCCGTCGACGAGCTGGCGCGGATCAAGACCATCGAAGGCATCGTCGGCTGGTTCGGCGCCGGGGCCACTCCGGAACCCCCAGGACGACTTGTCCGGTCGGTGCCGCGCCTGGTTGAGTGCGCGCCCGTCGAGCCGGGCTGGCTCGGCGACCACACCGTGCTGATCATCGATGACAACGGCATCGGGCTCGAGCTGTCCGACATTGTCGAACGCAACGGCGGAACTCCGCGTACGGTGCCCGCGTTTCCGGACGATTTGTCGAACGTCGACACCGTTGTCTGCCTGGGCGCGCGGCTGCCGGACAGCTACGCGGACATCCGCCGGTGCCTGCTCGGCGGTGTCGGCGTCCTCGTCGTGACGACCGGAGGCGGCACGTTCGGGATCGGCGAGACGCCCGACGAGCTGCCCGCGGACATCGGGCTGCACGGGCTCGTGCGCACGGCCGCGCTGGAGTTCCCGGACCTGGTGGTGCGCGCGGTCGACGTGAACCCCAAGGAGAGCCACCGGGTGATCGCGACCGCGTTGTTCGCCGAGCTGTGCGCGTCCGACGGCCCCGCCGTGGTCGGGCACGCGGGCGGGAGGCGGCAGACCATCGAGCTGGTCGAGGCACCGCTCGGTGAGGGCGCCCTGGCGTTGGACGCCGACAGCGTCGTGCTGCTGACAGGCGGCGCGCGAGGGATCACCGCGCTCGCCGCGATCGGGCTGGCCGAGGCGACCGGGTGTCACATCGAGCTGATCGGCCGCACACCCGCGCCCGCCGGGCTCGAGGATGCGAGCTTCGCCGGGGCCTCGGACGAGGCGGGCGTGCGGCGCGTGCTCGCCGAGCTGGGGTTGCCGCGTGACGAGATCGGCGCGCGGGCCCGGCTCGTGCTCGCCGAACGCGAGATCCGGCGGAACCTCGACCGGCTACGTAGTGCCGCGTCCTCGGTGCGGTACCACGAATGCGATGTGACGGACGCTGCCGCGGTCGGCGCCGTGGTGGCGGACATCAGGGCGCGGTTCGGGCGGCTCGACGGCGTCGTGCACGGTGCCGGCGTGCTGGACGACCGGTTCATCGCGGACAAGTCGCCCGAGTCGTTCGCGCGGGTCTACGACACGAAGGTCCTTGGGGCACAGGCGTTGCTGGCCGCGAACCCGGAGTTCCTCGTGCTGTTCGGCAGCATCAGCGGCGTCGAGGGCAACCGCGGGCAGGCCGACTACGCGGCGGCCAACGACGCGCTGGACCGGATCGCGCGGTACTGGGGAGCGTCGGCGCGGGTGGTCAGCGTCGACTGGGGTCCGTGGGCGGGCGCCGGGATGGTGTCGCCCGAGCTGGCCGCGGAGTACGCGCGCCGCGGCGTGCCGCTGATCGAGCCGGAGGCCGGGGTGGCGGCGTTGCTGCGCGAGATCGCGGCGGGCGACGACGTCCAGGTGATCTGCCGATGGGAGACGTAGCCGTCGCGATCGTCGGGATCGGCGCCGTCTTCCCCGGCGCTCCCGACGTGTCCTCGTTCTGGCACAACATCGTCAACGGCGTCGACGCCGTGACCGACGTGCCCGCCGGCCGGTGGGGCGTCGTGTCCGACTTCTACTGCCGGCGCGGCGGATTCCTCGACGAGCTCGCCTCGTTCGACCCGATCGCGTTCGGCGTGATGCCCTCGACGGTCGACGTCGCCGAACCCGACCAGCTGCTCGCGCTGAGCGTCGCCGCCGCCGCGATCGCCGACGCGGGCGGCGAGTCCGTTCTGCATGACCGAACGCGGGTCGGCATTGTCGTAGGACGCGGCGGTTATCTCACGCCGGGGTGCGCTCGGCTCGACCAACGGGTACAGCTCGCCGACCAGGTCGTGAGCGTGCTGCGGGACCTGTTGCCGGGCATGGATCTCGACACGGTGCGGGATGCGGTGCGCGACAAGCTCGGCCCGATGCGGCCGGAGGCGTCGATCGGGCTCGTGCCGAACCTGGCCGCGTCACGCATCGCGAACCGGTTCGACCTGCGCGGCTCGGCGTACACGGTCGACGCGGCGTGCGCGTCCGGGCTCGTCGCGGTCGAACACGCGGTGCGGGAGCTGGTCTCCGGCCGCGCCGACGCGATGCTCGCCGGTGCCGTTCATCTGTGCCACCACCCGACGCTGTGGAGCGTCTTCACGCAACTGCGGGCGCTGAGCCCATCCGAGCGGATCCGGCCGTTCGACCGCTCCGCAGACGGCACCCTCCTGTCCGAGGGCGTCGGAATGGTGCTGCTCAAACGCCTTTCGGACGTGCGCGACGAGCGCGTGTACGCGGTGATCCGCGGCGTCGGCACAGCGTCGGACGGCCGCGCGACCAGCATGATGACGCCCAACCCGGACGGTCAGCTGCTCGCCGTGCGGCGGGCGTGGCAGGAGGCCGGACTCGATCCGCTGGTCGACTCACCGGCGTTGATCGAGGCGCACGGCACCGCCACACCGGCCGGCGATGCCGCCGAGCTTTCGACAATGCTGAACGCCTTCGGCGCGTCCGGGTCCCCGATCGGCATCGGCACGGTGAAGTCGCAGATCGGCCACGCGATGCCCGCGGCCGGGATGGCGGGCCTCATCAAGGCCGCTCTGGCGTTGCACCACGGGATTCTGCCGCCGACGCTGCACATTGACGAACCGCATTCGACGATGTCGAACACCCGCCTGGAGCCCGTGCTCTGCGCGCGTGAGTGGGAAGGCGTACCGCGGGCGGTGGTCAACGCCTTCGGGTTCGGCGGGATCAACGCGCACGTCGTGCTGGAGGCGCCCGCACGTGGATTCGCGCCCACCCAGCCCTCGGTCGTCACGTTCGCCGCGGACTCGCCGGCGGAGCTGGCGTCCTGTGTGCGTTCGGGCCGGCAGTCGCGGACGGACCGGGCGTTCCGGCTCGCCATCGGCAACCCGACCCCGCGCAAGCTCGCCCTGGCCGTGAAGGTCGTCGAGCAGGGCCGGCCGTGGCCGGGGCGGCACGACATCTGGTTCACCCCCTCACCGCTGATCACGGGGCCGGACCAGGTCGCGTTCCTGTTCCCCGGCTTCGAACGCGCGTTCTCCGGTGAGGTCGAAAACCAGGGCGTCGAGCTGCTGGAATCCGGCCGCCGCCTGGCCGCGGAGCTCGCGGAACTCGGTATCACGCCCGGCGCGGTCGCCGGGCACAGCATGGGGGAGTGGACCGCGATGGTCGTCGCGGGCATCTACCCCACGATCGACTCCTTCGTCTCGGCGTTGCGGCCCGGAATGGTCGCGGTCGCGGACGTCGAGTACGCCGCGCTCGGCTGCTCGGCCGCCACCGCCGAGTCCGTTGTGGACGGTGACGTGGTGGTGAGCCACGACAACTGCCCGCATCAGTCCGTGATCTGCGGGCCCTCCGACCAGCTCGCGGTCGCGCTGGAACGCCTACGGGAACGCGGTGTGCTGGCGCAGCTGATGCCGTTCCGGACCGGTTTCCACACCCCGGCGCTGGCGAAGCACCTGGCGGAGGCGCGGGCGATGCTGGACGCGTTGCCGGTGAGCGCGCCCCGGATCCCGGTGTGGTCGGCGACCTCGCTGGCCCCGATGCCCGCCGACCCTGACGAGATCCGGTCACTGGTGTTGCGGCACCTCGTGGAGCCGGTGCGGTTCCGCGAACTCACGGCGAGGCTGCACGAACAGGGGTTCCGCGCGTTCGTCCAGGTCGGCGAGGGCAGCCTGCCGGGTTTCGTGGCCGACACGCTGAACGGCCGGAACCACCTGGCCGTGTCGGGGTCGCCGCAGGCCGTGGCCGCGGCGATGTGGGCGTTCGGGTTGAAGCGGGCCTCATCGGGTGTGCGGCTGGAGCTGGGCGTGCCGAGTGTCCGCCTCGATCCCATCGCGATGCCGTCGGTCGCCGTGTCCTCGTCGTTGAAGTCGGTGGACGCACTGTTCGCGCACACCAACGCGGTCGCCCGCGAGATCGCGTCCGCGATGGCGCCGCAAGAGATGTCGTTCACCCGTGAGTTCTCACTGGGCACCATGCCCGAGCTGGTCGACCACTCGGTGTTCCCGCAGGCCCCCGGCTGGCCCGACCTGGCCGACGGGTTCCCGATCGTGCCCGCGACGGGGCTGCTGGAGGTGTTCGCCGACGCCGCCCGGCGGCTGGTCGACGGGACCGTGCACGGGTTCGCGAGCGTGCGGGCGAAGCGCTGGCTCTCGGTGCTGCCCGGTGTCCAGGTGAAGATCACCGCGCGGGTGGTGCCGGACGGCGTGCACGTCAGCGTCGGCGACTACGCCGAGGGCGTGGTGCTGATGTCTCCGGTCTCCGGCCGCTTCGAGGAAGTCCCGTTGCGCAGAGTGCGGCCCGCGCCGGTGAACGCACGAGAGCTGTACCGGGACAACTGGATGTTCCACGGCCCGGCGTTCGCGGGCGTGACGTCCATCGAGTCGTTGGCGGACAACGGGATCACCGGCACGCTGACCCCGCTGCCCGCGCCCGGCGCGCTGCTCGACAGCGCCGGTCAGCTGATCGGGCACTGGATGCAGGTGAGCCACACCGTCGACCAGACCGTGCTGCCCGTCGGCATCTCCTCGGTGTCGTTCGAGGGCCCCACGCCGGCCGGACCGGTCGCCTGCACGGCGTGGATCCGGTCGGTGACGCCATCGGAAATGGTCGCCGACGCGGTACTCCGGGCCGACGGCGCGGTGTGGTGCCGCATCACCGGCTGGACGACGCGCCGGTTCACCACCGACCACCGGATCTGGCAGGTGAAGCTGCGGCCGGGGACCGAGGCGTTGTCCGAGCGAGCGGACGGGTGGGCGAAGGTGCGCGAGAACTGGGTCGACAGCGCCACTCGCGACCTGATCATGCGCCGCTACCTGAACTCGGCGGAACGTCAGGAGTACGCGGGCCTGGACGTGCCGGCTCAGCGGCGGTGGCTGCTGCGCGCGATCGCGATGAAGGACGCGGTGCGCTTCTCGTTGTGGGACAAGGGCGCCGGGCCGATCTACCCGGCCGAGCTGACGGTGCGGGACGACCGGGTGTCCGGCGCCTTCGCGGTTCCCTGGGTTTCGGTGCTGGACGAGGCCGGGTCGGCTTCGGCGCGGGTTGAAGGGTGATTGTGCTATGAGTGACGTGCTGGTCCAGCTGTCGCGGATCATCTCCGAGGTCGTCGGACCGGACTTCCTGCTGGGCGTGGAGATCACCCCGGACACGACGTTCAGCGACGACCTCGGGCTGGAGAGCATCGAGTTCGTCGCGCTCGCGGACAAGCTGCGCGAGCACTACGACGTCGACCTCGTCGGGTTCCTGGCGGACATGGACATCGACGAGATCATGGCCATGTCGGTCGGCACGCTCGCGACCCACATCGAGTCGAGCCGTGCCTGAGGTCACCGCCCGCGGCGTGCGGTTCCACGTGCAGACACTCGGTCCGGACGACGGCCCGACCGTGGTGTTCGTGCACGGCCTGGTCATGGACAACCTGTCGTCGTTCTACTACACCCTGGCGGCGCCGCTGGCGGCCCGTGGCGTCCGCACGATCCTGTTCGACCTGCGCGGGCACGGCCTGTCCGCGCGCCCGACGTCCGGCTACACGCCCGCCGACAACGCCCAGGACCTGTTGGAGATCCTCACTGTTCTGGGTGTGCGCTCGCCGGTTTACCTGCTGGGCAACAGTTACGGCGGCGTCGTGGCGATGCGGACCGCCCTGCTGGCGCCGGACCGCGTGGCCGGAGTGGTCGTCGTCGAGGCGGCGTGCGGCGGAATCGTCGGCGACCTGTGGCTGGAGGACATGGTCAACACCCTGACCGTGGCCGCCCTGGGCCTGGAGTTCGACCGCACCCAGGAACAGCTGTTCTCGCTGGGACAACGCAAGATCGCCCGGCTGGCCGCCAACGCCTCGGCCTTGCTGAACGGAACTTCACTGATCGACGACCTCGGCTCCGGCCCGTGGTTCGACGATCTGTCGCTTGTGGACTGCCCGGTGCTAGGGGTGTTCGGCGCGGAGTCGTCCCTGATCGGCGCGGCGGCGGAGCTGGCGGAGGAAGTGCCGGACTGCCGGCTGCACGTGGTGAACGGCCTGGGCCACACGGTACTGCGGGAGGCGACGGGTGAACTGCTCGACACCGTGTTCGACTGGTTGCGCGTATGAGCCGCTACCTGTTCGTCGTGCCGCCGCTGGTCGGGCACATCAACCCCACCGTCTCCGTCGGCGCGGAGCTGGTCCGGCGCGGGCACACCGTCGCGTGGGCAGGGCATCAGGGCACTTCGGCGCCGCTGCTGCCACGCGATGCCGTTGTGTTCCCGGCACTCCCGGACGCTGCCGCTGCCTCGATCGCGGCCGCGCGGACGGAGTGGCTGGGGCTGCGTGGAATCGGGGTCTTCAAGTTCTTCTGGGAGTCGTTCCTGATTCCGCTCGGGCACGCGATGCTGCCCGGCGTCGCTTCGGCGGTGGAATCTTTCCGGCCGGACGTCGTGGTCGCTGACCAGCAGGCGCTGGCCGGTCCGGTGGCGGCTTCGGCCGCCGGCGTCCCGTGGGTGACGTCCGCCTCGACGCCCGGCGAGCTGCTGGATCCCTTGCGGGACCTGCCGAAGGTCTCTTCGTGGGTCTCGGACAAGTTGACGTCGTTCGCCGGCTTCGATGCCCGGTTCTCTCCGGCTCTGGTGCTGGTGTTCTCTTCTCGTTTGCTGGTACCGGGTTCCTTTCCCGAGCACTATGTCTTCATTGGACCGGCTCTGGGCGACCGGCCATGTGAGACGCCGTTTCCCTGGGACTGGCTGGACTCCAGGCGCCGGGTACTGGTATCTCTCGGCACGTTGAACGGTGCGGCCGGCGGTCGCTTCTTCTCGTCGGTCGTGGAAGCGGTGACCTCGCTGGACGTGCAGGTGGTTCTCGTGTCGCCGGTGCCGGTTTCGGCGCCCCAGCACGTGTTGGTGGTGGACCGCGTGCCGCAGCTTTCGTTGATGCCGCACCTGGACGCCGTGGTGACGCACGGCGGTCACAACACCGTGTGTGAGGCGCTGGCACACGGGTTGCCCCTCGTCGTCGCACCGATCCGGGACGACCAGCCGCTGATCGCCTCGTCGGTGACGGACTGCGGTGCCGGGATCCGGTTGAGGTACCAGCGGGTGCGTGCTCCCGAGATCCGGGACGCCCTCGAACGTGTCCTGAAAGACCCTTCGTACGCGGCGGCCGCGGGCCGGGTGCGTGACTCCTTCGCGGCCGCCGGCGGGGCGCCGACGGCGGCTGATCATCTGGAAGCGGTGGTGGCGTGATCTTCGCTGCGCTGGTCGTACTGGTCATCCTGCTCGACGCACTGCGCCTGCGGGCGCGGGCGGCGGCGCTCCGAACGCTGCCGCCGGGCGCGCTTCCGCAGACGTCCCCCAGGCCAGGGGGTCCCCCTGTTTCCATTCTTCCAGAAAGCACCGACAGTTCCGGGGCGTCGGCGCAAGCTGTGGACAACTTCGTGCTGGTCACCGCACCCGGCGTCACGGCAACCGACGGCTGGGACCCCGGCGACGCCGACCTGGTCGACCTGATCCCGTCCGACCTCCCGATCACGGCCGCCCTGGACCTTCTGTCCACAACGGACCCGAAGACCTACCGCAAGGACCACTGGGCGAGAGGCGTCAGCGCGAACCAGGCCATCCTGACCCGCTACCCGGCAGACCTCGACCCCGAGGACCCGACCGAGTTCACGGCGTACGTCCGCGACGTCAAGGACCACGTCGACCGCGAGGTGGACCTGGCCGTCGCCAAAGACCTGAAAGCCGGCCCGTATGACCCGAAGAAGCGCCCGGCGCTTCTCCGCCAGCGCGGCAAACGTCCAGCCCTGTCGACGACCGCATCGGTGATCGGCTACGCCTCGGTCGTCACCGCGGCGATCGTGGCGTGGCCGTGGGGACTGATCGCGGCACTGGTGTACAGCGCCCACCCGTACCTGGTCTTCGCCGGAACAGCCCTGAAACCACGAGACCGGCACGTCCCGCGCCTGATCCGCACGCCACTGCTCTGGCGGACGAGCACCTGGCGCTCCACCAGGGAAAAGCAGCAACAGGAACAACTGGAAGCCGCCAAACCCTGGTACGAGAACGCACTGAAGAAGCTCCCGTTCCTGGAGGAGCCCAGGACGACGTGCCCGGACTGCGGCAGCTCCGACCTCAGGCGGCAGGTCGAGGGCGAGGACCTCATCCAGCGCAAGCCGGGCACGTTCACGATGGACCGCTGCGTCCGATGTGGACACGTCTGGCAGAACCCGAGACTGACCGAGGAGGGCCTCGGTTTCTACTACCGCGACTTCTACGACGGCCTGGGCGAGGGCGCCGCGGACGCGGTGTTCTCCGGCAAGAACGACCCGTACTACGGCCGCGCGAACATGGTGAAGCCGTTCACGACACCCAAGAAGTGGCTGGACGTCGGATCCGGTCATGCGCACTTCTGCCTGGCAGCCAAGGAGGTCCTGCCCACCACGAGGTTCGACGGCCTGGACCAGGGCGCGGCCATCGAGGAGGCGGCCGACCTCAAACGGATCCAGCAGGCGTATCGCGGCGGCTTCAAGGAGTTCGCCGGCGAGCTGCGCGGGCAGTACGACGTCGTCAGCATGCACCACTACCTGGAACACGTGCGCGACCCGTGGGAAGAGCTCGACATCGCCGCCGACGTGCTGCCCGAGGGCGGCTACCTGCTGATCGAGCTGCCGGACCCCGAGTGGCGGCTCGGGTGGATGTTCGGCAAGTACTGGATGCCGTGGTTCCAGCCGCAGCACCAGCACATGATGCCGATCGGGAACCTCAAGCACGCCCTCGGGGAACGCGGCCTGACCACGGTCGCCGAGGAACGCGCGAAAGCCCACATGTGCAACGACTTCGTGCTCGCCGCACTGCTGTTCCTCGGCCGGCACGCCCCGCGCACGCCCGCGCCGTGGAACCCGGCGAAGCCGAAGTTCCTACGACTCCGCCGCGCGACTGTGTGGACGCTGGGCATCCCGCTGTTCCTCGTCGCGGTGGCACTGGACCAGACGCTCAACCGGGCGCTCGCGAAGTACAACGACCGCGGCAACGCCTACCGCGTGCTGGCACGCAAGGAGAGCCCGTGATCGACATCGCCGACCGGCCCGACGTCGCGCCCGAGTTGCGGCTCGTCCCGCACGCGTTCCGGCGCGTGTTCGGCCGGCCCGCCGAGGGTGTCTGGTACGCGCCCGGCGTGCTGGAACTGATGGGCGGCGCGCTCAGCGTGTGCGCCAAATGGGGCGCCATCGTCGCGGCCGACCGGCGCGGCGACGGCAGGCTCGAGCTTGCGTCGATCAACCGGCCGGCCGAGCGCGTCACGCTGCCCGGCGGCGACGTCCCGGCGTGGGCCTCGCACCTCAGGCAACTCGACTGGGCGGGCGGCGCGACCCTGTTGTGCAGCGTCGGCCTGCCGCGGGGCAGCGGGCTCAGGGCGGGCGACGCGCTGCGCAACGCCGTCGCGATGGCGTTGAACGACCTGCACGGCACGCGCAACGCGGTCCCCGCCTCCTGCGGAGGCAAGCCCGGTCACGCCGTTGACCGCGAGGGCGGCCTGCGCGAGCTCGACCTGACCGGGCAACGACTGCTCGTGATCGACACCCGGATTCGCAAGGACACCCCAGTCGAACAACGCCGCGCGTGCGTGGACGGGGATCTCGGGGACGCGCTGACGGCGTACCACTTCGGGCAACGGCCCGATCCCGAGCAGGACACCGTCGTCGCGGCGGCCCTCGCCGCCGGTGCGCGGGGCGCGAGCATGCTGGTCGACGAGCCCGGACGGCCCGTCGTCGCGCTCGTGGACAAGGACCGGCTGCCCACGGTCCGGGCCACGATCAGCACGGCGTACTCGCCCGCGCCGCGCTACCTGACGGTGCTGCCGTCGGGCGGCGCATATCGGGTCACGTGACAGGATCGCGTCATGCGGATCGATCCTGACTCCGATGTGCCACCGTACGAGCAGGTGCGCCTGCACTTCGCCCAGGCGATCAACAACCGCGCCCTCGCCGTCGGCGCGAAGCTCCCGACGGTGCGCGCTCTCGCCGCTGACCTGGGCTTGGCCGTCAACACGGTCGCGCGCGCCTACCGGGAACTCGAAGAGGCCGGCCTGGTCGAGACGCGCGGCCGCGCGGGCACCGTGGTGAGCGCCAGAAGCGACCGCAGCCGTGAGCGCGTCCTGCGGGCGGCGACGTCCTACGCGGCCACGGTCGCCGAGCTGGGGATCTCGAAACGCGAGGCGCTCGACATCGTCACCGCGGCACTTGACCAGCCCTGACACCTCTGGCACCCATCCGACGGACGAGTCTTGACAGGTCTACGCTTCCCCGTAGATCGTGGAATAACTGATTCGTCAGTCAACTTTGGGAGCGCCAGATGGGTCGGTTCGTCCGCGATGCTTTGCGGCTCAGTGAGGAGCAGCGGCAGTTCGTCGAGCTCGCGCGGGACTTCGCCGCGCGGGAGATCCGGCCGCGCGGCCGGGCCGTCGACGAGGCGGACACCGAGTCGCCGCTGGACGTCTGGGAGAAGGCCAGCAAGCTCGGCCTGACCAGCTTCATGCTGCCCGAGAAGTTCGGCGGTGGCGGCATCACGGACCTGCTCACCCAGGTGCTCATCCAGGAAGAGCTGTGCCACGGCGACATCGGCATCGGCAATCTGGTCACGTCCAACGGCTTCTTCAGCGCGCCGATCGAGAACCTCGGCACCCCTGAGCAGCAGGAACGCTGGCTGCGGCCGCTGACGAACGACATCCCGCCGCTCACCGCGGTCGCCGTCACCGAGCCGGGCACCGGCAGCGACGCGGCGAGCATCCAGACCACGGCCGTCCGGGAGGGCGACGAGTACGTCCTCAACGGCCAGAAGACCTGGATCTCCAACGCCCCGTACGCCGAGTACTTCGTCATCTTCGCGACCGTCGACGCGACGAAACGGTCCAAGGGCGTCACGGCGTTCGTCGTCGAGAAGGACACGCCCGGACTGAAGGTCGGCCCGCCGTTCCAGAAGATGGGGCAGCGCGCGATCGTCAACGCCGAGGTCTTCCTCGACAACGTCCGCGTGCCCGTCGACCAGCGCCTGGGCGACGAGGGCAAGGGCTTCTCCGGCCTGATGCGGACGTTCGACGCCTCCCGCATCCTCATCGGCGCCGCCACGACCGGCCTCGCGCGGGCCGCGCTGGACGAGGCGACGGCGTACGCGAAGCAGCGCGTGCAGTTCGGCAAGCCGATCATCGAGCACCAGGCCGTCGCGTTCCGGCTCGCCGACATGGCGACCAAGGTCGACACATCGCACTTGCTCACGATCAGGGCCGCGCAGCTGTTCGACGAGGGGCACGCGGTCGCGCAGGAGTCCGCGATGGCCAAGCTCGTCGGCTCCGAGAACGCCATGTGGGTCACGCACGCCGCGGTGCAGACGCTCGGCGGGTACGGCTACTCGCGCGAGTACCCCGTCGAGCGGTGGATGCGCGACGCGAAGCTCGAGGAGATCGAGGAAGGCACGTCCGACATCCAGCGGATCATCATCTCGCGGTCACTGGGATGAGCTTCTCCGATCCCGCCTCCGTAGCGGTCGTCGGCGCGAGCGACGACCCGGCGAAATGGGGCCACTGGCTGGCCCGCGGAGCGCTGTCCGGTGTGGACAGACGGCGCGTGTACCTGGTGAACCGCAACGGAAACCCCGTGTGCGACACCGAGACGTACCCGACGCTCGCCGAACTACCGGAGACACCCGAACTGGTCGTCCTCGCCGTCCCGGCGCAGCACGTGCCAGGGGTGGTCGAGGAAGCGCTCGCCAAGGGCGCCAGGGCGTTCATCGGCATCACCGCGGGGGTGGAGCCGCAGACGATCGCCGCGATCCGGGCCGCCGGAGCGCGCATCCTCGGCCCGAACTGCCTCGGCCTGTTCGACGCGGCCACGGACCTGCACCTGGCGTGGGGCCGGTTCGAACCGGGCGTGCTCGGCATCGTGTCGCAGAGCGGCCAGGTCGGGCTGGAACTGGCCGGACTCGCCGCGCAGCAGGGACTGGGCGTGTCGCGGTTCGTGTCGGTCGGCAACCAGGCCGACATCACGGCCGCGGAAGCACTCGAAGACCTGGTCACGCACGACATGACCAAGGTCGTCGGGCTCTATCTGGAGAGCTTCGCGGACGGCACGAGCCTGCTCGAAACGATCGCGACCCTGCGCAAGCACGGCAAACCGACCGTGCTGCTGACCGTCGGTGAGAGCGGTGCCGCGCAGGAGGCGGCCCGGTCACACACGGGCGCACTGACCTCGTCGATGGACGTCGTGGACGCGGCATGCCGGCACGCGGGCGCGATCCGGGTCGTGACGCCGACCGCGCTGGTCGACCTGGCGAGCTTCCTGGCCGTCACGACCTCGCCCGCGGGCAAGCGCACGGGGATTGTCGCGGACAGCGGGGGACAGGGCGCGATCGCCGCGGACCTGGCCGCCGCGCACGGCCTGGTGATCCCGGTGCTGTCGGCCGAGGTGACCGCGCAGCTGCCGTTGCAGGCGTCCACCCGCAACCCGATCGACCTGGCCGGCGCGGGGGAGCAGGACCTCACGAACTACGCGAGCGCGGTGGAAGCGCTCCTGCGCAGCGGAGAGGTCGACTCCGTGGTGCTGTCCGGCTACTTCGGCAGCTACGGCGCCGACACGCCGTCGCTCGAACCCGCCGAGGTCGCGGTGGCACGCCGAATCGGTGCTGCAGCGCACGAAACCGGCGTACCGGTCGTCGTGCACAGCATGCGCGAGGAGTCCGCGACCGTCCGCGCGCTGAAAGCCTCGGGTGTGCCCGTGCAGCACACCATCGAACGCGCGATCGCGGCCCTCGCGGCGGCGTCGCGGTACACGAGTGGCAGACCGGCGATCCCCGTCGCGCCGCCGCCCGTCGAATCGCCGACATACGCGCCGGGCTACCTCAACGCCCGCGCGCTGATCGCGGACGTCCCGTTCCCCGACGCCCGCGCTGTGTCCACAGTGGACGAACTGGTGCAGGCGGTGGAGGAGCTGCGGCCGCCCTATGTGCTCAAGGCGGACTGGCTGGAGCACAAGAGCGAGCAGAACGGCGTCGCGCTCGGCCTGATCGACCCGGTGCCGGCGTTCGAGGAGATGCAGGCCCGCCTCGGCCCCGGCGGGTACGTGCTGGAGGAGATGGACACCCGGCGCGACGTCGTGGAGATCATCGTCGGCGCGCGGCGCGACCCCGGTTTCGGGCCGGTCGTGCTGGTCGGCGCGGGCGGGACGTTCACCGAGCTCTACCGCGACACGGCGGTCGAGCTGGCGCCCGTGTCCGTGCCCGAGGCGCTGGACCTGCTGCGGCGCCTGAAGTGTGCGCCGCTGTTCGACGGCTGGCGGGGCGCAACCCCGGTGGATGTCCAGTCGTTGGCAGAGGTGGTCGCGTCGGTCTCGGCAGTGCTCGCGGCCCGGCCGGACCTGTCGGAAATCGAGCTCAACCCGGTACGGGTGGGCCCGGACGGGGCGCTGGCCGTCGACGCACTGATCATCCCTTCGGGGGAATCTCCGAACGAAACGAGCGGACGACGCGTGGCATGAGTATGACGGTTCTTCGCAGCAGCGGAGGCGACGCGCTGGTGCGCGCGCTTTCCGCCCACGGCGTCGACGTGGTCTTCGGCATTCCCGGCACCCACAACCTCGGCATCTACAAGGCACTGGCCGAACACGAGCTGCGGCACGTGACGCCGCGGCACGAGCAGGGCGCCGGGTTCGCCGCCGACGGCTACGCCCGCGTGACCGGCAAACCCGGCGTGTGCCTCACGACGACCGGACCCGCCGTGCTCAACGCGATGACCGCCGTGACGCAGGCGTACTCGGACTCGGTGCCGATCCTGCTGATCTCGCCGGGCATGCCGCTGAAGCACCCCGGCCGCGGCAACGGCACGCTGCACGAGGTCCGCGACCAGCGTGCCGCGCTCGAGGCAGTCATCGGCTACACCAACCGCGTGCACAGCGTCGCCGAGATCCCGCTGGCGGTCGCGCAGGCGTTCGCCGCGATGAACTCCGGCCGCCCGCGCCCCGCACACCTCGAGATCCCGCTCGACCTGATCGACGCGCAGGACAAGGTCCAGCACATCGAACCCCTGCTCGTCGGCCACCCGGCCGCGGACGGCGCCACCATCGCCGCCGCCGCGGGCCGCCTGAACGCGGCCCAAAGACCGGGGTTCATCGTGGGTGGCGGCGCCCGCGGCGCGGCCGAGGAGATCCTGGCGCTGGCCAACCGGCTCGGTGCGCCGGTGGTGTCGACGGCGAACGGCAAGGGCACGTTCCCGGAACGCCACGACCTGTCCATCGGCGCCGGCCTGCACCACCGCGCGGTTGCGGACTTCGTCGCCGAGTGCGACGTCGTGCTGGCGATCGGCACCGAACTCGCGTCGACCGACCTGTGGAACGGCCCGCTGAGGTTCCCCGGCGACCTGATCCGCATCGACGTCGACCCGGCCCAGATGATCACGAACGCGGCGCCGGACCACCGCCTGGTCGGTGACGCGCAGGCCACCGTCGAGGCGCTCAACCAGCGACTGGGCTTCGGCAAGCCGTCGATCGAGGCGGTCCGCCGGGCCGACCGGTGGCGCAAGCTGCACCGCAAGCACGCCCGCGCGCAGGGCGCCGCCTGGCTGCCGTTGATCGAGACCATGGAGAACACCCTCGGCCCGAACGCGATCATCTCCGGCGACAGCGCGATGGTCTGCTACTACGGCGCCCTGTCCAACCTGCCGCTGGACGCGCCCGCGTCGTTCCTCTACCCGGCCGGCCTCGGCACGCTGGGCTACGGCCTGCCCGCCGCCATCGGCGCCAAGCTCGGTGCGCCGGACCGTCAGGTGGTCGCGCTGCACGGCGACGGCGGCCTGATGTTCACGCTGCCGGAACTCGCCACCGCCGCACAGTTGCGTTTGCCGCTCCCGGTCGTTGTAGCTGACAACGGCGGCTACGGCGAGATCCGGCGCGAGATGGTCGACCGCTCCGAACCCGTCCACGCCGTCGACCTGCCGCAGGTCGACTTCGCCCGCGTGGCGAAGGCCATGGACTGCCACGGCGTGACCGTCGACGACGAGACGAAGTTCGCGCTGGCGTTGAAGAAGGCGCTGGCGGCGGATCGGCCGACCGTCATTCACGTGGTGGGCGACCTGGCCGGCGGGTGATCAACGGGCCTGGCACCGCGACGGGGGCGGCGCCAGGCCCTGCCGGATTCCGGATTCCGCATGGAGCGTCCCGGGAACGGCCTGTTGTTCGGGTCCGTGTGAGAGCATGCTTCCTCCGTTAGGAGGGAGCCGGCGGGTGGAGAACGAGGTCACGGGCAACGTCCAAGGCCCGGTGGTCCAGGCCCACACGATCCACGAGCTCCACCTCAACTCCCCGCGGCCGGCCCGCCCGGTGGGCCCACCACCTTCGAGCTGGGCCGAGCGCCCCGAACTGCCGGACGAGATCCTGCACCTGCTGGCGGCGTTGCAGGAGACCGCCGAGGACATGCCGTACCAGCTGCCCGAGTCGCGAACGCCGTCGCTCGGCACCGTGTACGTGCGCCAGGACCTGGGCACCGGCGTGGAGGAGCCGCAACCCGAGCAGCAGCACTGGCCCGCCCAGGTCGTCGACGACAACGGCCAGGTGATCGAACTACCGGCGGCGCCGGTAGCGCGCGTGGCGGTGCGCCCGCCGTCCCGTCCCCTGCGCGAGGCCCTGGACCGCGACCGCCACCTGCTGATCACCGGCGGTCCGGGCCTCGGCAAGTCCACGCTCACCCTGCGCCTGGCCGCCGAGATCGCCGCGCACTGGACCGCCCCGTCGGGAGAGCCACCACTTGTCGACGTGGTGCTTCCGTTGCGGGTGACGGCCAGAGAACTCGCGGCCCGCCTCGACCTCCCGTTCGCCAGTGCACTGGCCGACAGCGCGTGCGCCGAGTACGGCGGCTATCTGGCCGGTCGGCTCGACGACCTGCTCGGTGGCGCGGTCGCCGGCTGCCCGTGGCTGCTGCTGGTCGACGGCCTGGACGAGGTCGCGAGCAACGCCGACCGCGCCCAGTTGGTGCGCGTACTTGCCAAGTGGGCCAAGGAGCCGTTCTACCGCGTCATGCTCACGACCCGCCCGATCGAGGGCGCCGCACTCGGGCCGCTGCAGCGCGGGGGAGCGGCCCGCTACGAGCTGCAGCCGTTCGACGAGACCGCACTGTGCGACTTCGCCGAGAACTGGTTCGGCGCCACTGTTGCCGAACGGTTCCTACACCAGATCCGCGAAGCCCACCTCGACGAACTGGTTTGCGCGCCCCTGTTCGCTACGGTCGCCGCGATCATCTTCGACCGGCAGGACGAGCATCCCTTGCCGGACAACGAGTTCGAGCTCTACGAGTCGTACCTCGAGATCCTGTCGTCCCGTGAGACGCCGCCCGGACCCTTCACCGAACACCGGATCGCGTTGCTCGAACACCTCGGCCGCGTGCGCCTGGAGACGGACAAATCGCTGATCGCCGCGGCCCGCGACTGGGTCGTGCGGCACCTCAGCTGCCGGACCGACGCACTCACCCAGTTCCTCATCAACGCGGGACCGCTCAAGTGGATCGGCGACGACCTCCGATTCCTGCACCACAGCTTTGCCGAGCACCTCGCCGCCACCGCGCGGGCGAAGGAACTGCCGGACCGCTTCGACCCCGCCCACGAGGACTTCAACCACCTCCTGCACAACGCACGCCGATGGGACCATGGCCGCCACGATCGCCAAGTTCTGCTGCACTACACGCGTCTGCACCACGGCGAGGCCGACCGCCTCATCCGCTGGCTGCACGACGGAACCGCTGACCAGCACCTACTCGCGGCGCGGCTGCTCGCAAAGCACGTACCGGCGGGCCGCCAGGAGGTTGACGACTTCCTCGTGACCGTGCACGGCTGGGCCATGACCACCCAGTGGCAGGCCCGCCGAATCCTGGAGCGGACGAGCCGCGCTACGCACCACCCAGGCCTCGTCGAGTGGCTGGTCGCCCTGATGCGCAACGAGAGCGCCCCCTGGCGGTCCCGCGCCGAGGCGGCGACCGCGTTGGCGATCAGGCTGCGCGTCGAGCACTCGGCTGAGGCGCTCGAATTGCTGCGCGAGATCGTCGACGACCCGGCCATCTCGGTCGAACACCGGTTGACGGCCGCAGAAGCGTTGTCCCACAGCGGTTCCGCGGAACGTGAGACCGCCGAACGCGGCCTGCGCGCCGTGCTGGCCGACGAGCTCGCCTCCGCGGCGGAGTGCCGGACCGCGGCCGTCGTGCTGGCCGGTTTCGGTGATGGAGCACGCGAAGAGGCGGTCGCGGCGCTGATCGCCATCGTCGGGGACGACTACACGGGTGCCCGTGGCCGGGTCGAGGTCGCGTCCGGGCTGATGGAGATCGGTGTCGAGTACTTCGATCTCGCCGCCCAGGTCTTCACCGAAGTGCTCCGCTCCTCGGTGCGAGACACCATCGGACGGGAGGACGCGGCGCGAGGCTTGGCGTCACTCGGCCCGGCACACCTCGAAGAAGCCGTGGTAGCGCTGCGCGCGATGGTCGAGGATCGAAGGTTCGACCACTCCGATCGCGCGTGGGCCGCCCGAACCATCGGCGTTCTCGCGCCGCAGTACCGGGAACTCGCCGCGGAGATCATCTCCGCGGTGCTGGCCGAACCGGACCTGCAGTACTTCGAACGCGTGAACTGCGCGGATCATCTCGCTGCCCTCGGTCCTCAGGTGACGGCGGCGGTGGCAGCGCACCTGCGGTCGATCATCGCCGATCGCCGGGCGACCGCGAACAACCTCTACTTCGCGGCCATGTCGCTCGCCGACCTGGGCCCGCGCTTCCACGCCGAAGCCGCTGATGTGCTGTGGCAGGTGGCGGACGATCCAGTCGCCGGCGTCTACGAGGGCAACTTCGCACTGGGTCGGCTCGTCCGGCTCGGTGAGCCGTATCGCACCCCTGCCTTGGAGCGGCTGCGGACCCTTCTCCGCGACCCGAGGGCAGAGGTGGAAGCGCGCATTGACGCGGCCAGTCAGTTGGTTCAAGCCGGTCCGGAAGTGCATCCAGAGGTCGCGCACCATCTGCTGGAGATCGCCACCAGGGAACCAACCCCTGATGTCGCCGTACGGGCTTGGCGAACCCTGCAGAACCTGAGCACGGTGTACCGGGATCGCGCGGCATCGGCGCTGCTGTCGCTGGCGCGGTCCAGCGATGTCGACGAGCACCAGCTGCTTGACGGCACCCGGCGGCGGGAGTCGGCGGAACTGCTGTTGAAGATCTTGAACGACCCTGCGCGCACGGTGAGTTCCCGTGGGTCCGCGGCCAAGGCCCTGTCGGGCGCGGGTGCGCGGTTCGGCCGTGCGGCCACCGCCGGCGTCGCCGACCTACTGCGCCACGCCACGCACGTCGACTTCATCTTCCCTTTTATCGTGACGTCCGCGATCGAAGGACCTGGTGCACGGCGAGAAGTGGCCGCAGCCCTGCGGGAGGTGCTGCTCGACCCGCACACGCCGTCCGGACGCATGTTGCGAGCGGTGAAGTCCTTGGACCGGCTCGGTTTCGGCAAAGATCCCGATGTCCTCACCGCGCTGCACACGATCGTCGAGGACAAGTCGGCTGACGCCGACGTTCGGTGGGATGCGGCCGTCACACTGGCCCAGATCGATCGACGGTTCCTGCCCACCGCCGTAGAGGTCGTCCTGGCCGGGCGCGAGGAGATCTGGACTCGGTCCTGGGCGCGAGCGGTGCGCGAGCTCGGCGTTCTAGGCGGTGACGTGCTGCCGCGGGTGCGCGCCCTGCTGTCGGACCGCGACACCCATCGCACCATGCGCCAGGCGGCGGCGGTGGTCGTGCTCGGAGAGTGCGCCGAGGCGGTCACCGAACTCCGTTCGCAGGCCGGCGACGAGCACCTGTCGTTCTGGCACCGCTTCGGCATGCACGAGCAGTGGGCCGACGTCGACGACGCCGCATGGGACGTTGCGGTCGAATACATGTCCGCGGTCATGGATGACGAGCGGTTGATGGTCAGCCATCGGATCTACGCCGCACGCGCGGTGGCCGGTCTCGACCGTTCGCGGCTCGGCTCCGCGGTCGCGCTGCTCGACCGGATCAGCCAGGACCCTTTCGCTCGGGCGACCGATCGTGAAACGAGCATCGGGGGACAGAGCGGCGTCAGTCTTCGTCGAACACGAAGGCTCACCGATCTGATCATCGCGCTGATTCACCACCCGGCAACCTGGCCGTCCGATGTGCAGCGACTGAGCCAGCGCCTCTCCCCGGTGATGCGCGCCGAGTTCGAGCGCGCGCTGCTGATGGATCACTCGGTGGGCATCGCACAGCGGGTTCCCGAACCCCCTTCGATGAACGGGATTCCGCTCGACAGTGAGATCGAAGCCGCTCTCCGCGACGCCATCGCGGCACCCGAGACGAAGCACGGCGAGCGGGTGACCGCGGTGGTCGAGCTCGCCAAGCAGTCCGTGAAGTTCATCCCGGAGGCGATCGAGTCGCTCGTCAACCTCGAGGAGTTGAAGGAACTCCCGAAGCTGGGCCCGGCCGGGTGGACGCGGGCACACCGCATGGCGCTGGACGTGGTCGAGGACGACACTAAAGCGATGCGGGAGCGGCAGGGTGCCGCCGAGTTCATCGCGAAGATCGACCCGGATCCGCCCGCCTTGGTGGTGGAGTTCCTGCGGACGGTCGCGGTAGACGCCCGCACGTCCGGCCGGGACCGGGTGGACGCGTTGTATGCCCTGCGCAATGTCGATGGGCTCGATCGGATGCGCGCGGTGCGCGACGACGAGCGGATGCCACCCGAGGTGCGTCGGCGCGCGGCGAACAACCTGACCGAGCGCACCGTCGAGGACCGCCGGAAATGCGCCGCCGTGCTGCGGGCGATCGCGGCCGACCCCGCGGTGCGGCCCGCATTGCGGTGGCGCGCGGCGTGGGACCTGACGGAGCTGGGCGCGGCCGGTTCTGCTGACGCCGCAGAACTGTTGCGTGCCATGGCCGAAGACCCGAGCCTTCCGCTCACGACGCGCGATGAGGCGGCGGACGGTCTGATTCGGCTCGTGCCGGGCAGCCGGCGCGAGATGCTCGAACTGTCGCGCGGTCTGCTCGACACCCCGAATCCGTTGCACCGCAGGCAGGTTCTCCG
Organism: Lentzea sp. NBRC 105346; assembly: GCF_030269605.1. GTDB lineage: Bacteria > Actinomycetota > Actinomycetes > Mycobacteriales > Pseudonocardiaceae > Lentzea. Next base: position 737,140 of record NZ_BSTQ01000001.1, on the reverse strand, counting down.
GACGATCGGTGGGGTCGAGTCCGCCGAGGCTGTGCGGGAGTTGAACGCGATGGCGCGGGACGAGACGTTGAGTGCGGTGGCGCGGTTGCGGTGTGCGGAGGCGATGGTCGAGCTGCGACGCGACCAGAAGGAGCCCGCCGCAGTGGTGGCGAGGGCGATCGCTCGCGACGAGACCGTGGCGCGGCATGTGCGGCGGCACGCGGCCGGTTGTCTCGCGCGGTGGAGCGAGGTGTGCCGGGAGGAGGCGCGGGAGTGGTTCCGGGAGTTCAGCTCCGGCTTGCCTGGGACGCGCTGAGCGGCGGCCGTGGGTTCGCCCGCGGCCGCCGTCGCGCTCACACCGTGACGCGTTGCTGAACCTCGTCATCCGGCGCGACGTCATGCGCTCGCGTCGGACGGCCCAGCGCGTAGAACACGAGACCGATCACGATCACGATGGCCAGCGGCACGACCTGGCTCAGCGTGTACTGCAGCCGCTCGCCCTCGAACGACGACGGCAGCGACGGCGGCCAGATCAGCACGACCACGGTGTACGCGACGAGCCCGGTCGTCAGGATCGTGCACACCCACGCCAGCGGCGCGCGGAATGGTCGGGCGACGTTCGGCATTGTCGAACGGAGACGCACCATGGACGGGAAAGTCAGCAGATAGCTGATGAATGTCGTACAGATGACGAGCGCCAGGCCCGCGGCGAAGTACTTCTCGGTGTTGCCCTCGGTCAGGTTCAGTGCCACGACCAGCACGATCGACGCGAGCACGCCGGACAGCACGTTCACCCGGATCGGAGTGCCCTGGCGGGCCGACAGGTGCCCGAGCCACGCGGGTCCGGCGCCGTCCGCACACGCGACGGCCTGCGCGCGGTGCGCGCCGATCGCCCACGAGACACCGCTGGTCAGCACACCGATGATGAACCCGGCCGCGCAGATCGCGCCGAGCGCGGGAGCGGCGGGGCCGTAGACCGACAGCACGGTCTTCGACGCGTCGATGAACCCGCCGAGGCCCTTGATCTCGTCGGCCGGAACGACCAGCAGGATTCCGAGAATCGGCCCGCCGTAGAGGAAGAACGCCGCCGCGCCCGCCCGCAGGATGGCGAACGGCACGGTCTTCTGCGGGTCGGTCATCTCCTCGGTCGCCGTCGACGGCAGCTCGAAGCCCACGTAGTTGAAGATCAGCACCGGCACCAGCGCGGTGAACGCCGCGTAGGTCGGCACGAAGTCGCCGAACGCGAGCGGCTGAACGCCGTTCTTGATGCCGTAGACGATGACCGAGATCGTGAAGAACCCGAGCAGCACGATCCGCGCGAACGCCCCGAAGATCGGCACCCACTTGCCGATCCTGAGCGACGCCGCGACCGCCAGAACGCCGGCCCAGATGAACGCCAGCCCGGCGACGATCTTCCCGGTGACTCCGAGCTGGAAGAAGAACGTCTCGAACGTCGCCAGCGCGACGACGGCCAGGGTGCCGCCCATCCACAGCGGGTTGGAGATCCAGTACAGGACCTGGTTGATGCCAGCGGCCATCCGCCCGAACGCGAGCTTCGTCCACACGTACGGCCCGCCCTCGACCGGGAACGCCGTGCCGAGCTCGGCGGTGAGCAGGCCGTAGGGCAGGAAGAACACCACCGCGAGGATGACCATCCACACCAGGCCCTGGGGCCCGTTCGCGGCGACGCTGCCGATCGTGTCGAGCCCGACCAGCGTGCAGAGCAGGTAGAACGTGACGTCCACCCGACGGAGTGACTTCCGCAGGTGGGCGCGCTCGTTCAGCCAGTTGCCGCTGAGAGGCTGTACCTCGCTCACAGGGCCTCCAAAAGATGGTTAACTGAGTCGTCAGTCAGTTTTGAGCCACCATGTGACCGTGGTCACCCGTTGATGTCAAGGGATGTGCGCGATGAGTTATCTGCAGGTCACCTGGACCGATCCGGACACGGGCGCGAAGGGCTACCTCGTGATCGACCGGTTGGTGCGGGGCGTCAGCAGCGGTGGCCTGCGCATGCGCGCCGGCTGCACGCTCGACGAGGTCCGCGGCCTTGCCGAGGGCATGACGGCGAAGGAAGCGCTGAACTACGACCCGCAGGCCCGCTACGTGCCGCTGGGCGGCGCCAAGGGCGGTATCGACTTCGATCCGTACGACCCGCGCTCGGTCGACGTTCTGACGCGCTACCTGTACGCGATGAGCCCGTACATCGAGCGGTTCTGGACCATGGGGGAGGACCTCGGCCTGCGCCAGTCGACCATCGACGAGGCGATCGACAAGATCGGACTCCAGTCGTCCATCCAGGCCGTCTACCCGTTGCTCGACGACGAAACCCTGGCGCGCCAACGCCTCGCGGACGCGTTCGCGGTCGACGTCGACGGCGTGTCCCTCGACGAGCTCGTCGGCGGCTACGGCGTCGCCGAGGCCGCGCTGACCGGGATCGAACGCCTGGGCCTGTCGTCGCCTACCGCCTTCGTGCAGGGCTTCGGGTCTATGGGCGGCGCCACCGCCCGGTACCTGGCCCGCGCGGGCGTCCGCGTGGTCGGGCTCGCCGACTACTACGGCGTCGTGACGAACCCCGAAGGCCTTGACGTCGAACGGCTGCTGCTCACCCGCGACTCGCACGGCGCTATTGATCGGACCGAGCTGCGCCCGTCGGACCTCCAGCTCGACCGCGAGAAGTGGCTCGACGTCGAGGCCGATGTTCTTGTGCCCGCCGCCACGTCCTACGCGATCAACGCCGACAACGCGACCTCCGTGCGCGCCAAGCTGATCGTCGAGGCGGCCAACATGCCGGTGACCGCCGAGGCCGAGGCCGTGCTCGACGCGTTGATCATTCCGGACGTGGTCGCCAACTCCGCCACCAACTCCTGGTGGTGGTGGACACTGTTCGGCGACATCGAGCCCACCGCCGAGTCGGCGTTCGAAAAGATCTCGGCGAACATGCGCAAGCTCGTCACCAAGGTGCTGGAGCGCGACGCGTCGAACCCGCGCAAGGCGGCCGCCGAGATCGCGGCGGAAGCCGTGCGGAAGATCGATTCGCGCTGGTAGAACCCTGCTACCGGACCAACTTTCGAGTCAATTCGGGGCGAAACGATGGAGCTGGGGGGAGAAGTCCCCCTAGCTTCCTTGCATGCCAAGGCGAATCTCCACATTGGTCGGACGGGAGTTCGGCGAAGCACTGCGCCCGGTGATGGAACGCACCGGCCACTCGATGCGTCAGCTCGCCACGCGGCTCGGCTGGGACCACCCCAAGTTGTCGGATCTGGTCAACGGCAAGGGCGGCTCGAGTGAAGCCGAGCTGATGTTCCTGCTCGGCGTGTGCGGCGCCACCGTTGAGGAACGCGACCACCTCCTGGCGCTGTTCAACGAGACGCGCGAGCGCGGCCTGCTCCAGTTCTCGGCTGTGCCGGAACAGGTGCGCACCCTGATAGCGCACGAGAAGCAGGCGACCGCCATCACGGTCTGGAGCACCTTGGTGGTCCCCGGACTGCTCCAGATCGAGTCGTACGCCCGCGCCGCGGCGATCGCCTCGCCCTACGTCGCGCCGAAAGACGTCGAAGCGCTCGTCGCCGCGAGGATGCGTCGGCGGGAGATCTTCGACGGCACCTGCCGGTTCAACTTCTTCATGTACGAGCCTGTCCTGCGGTCGGATGTGGGCAGCCCGGAGATCATGAGCGACCAGCTGCACGACCTGTTGCGGATGCGGGTTCGGCCGTTCATCACCCTCCGAGTGGTGCCCGCCGGCGCGCATGCCGTGGGCGACTTCCGGGTGATGAAGTTCGAGAAGTTCGGGCCGGTCGTCTACCTGGAGAGCGTGAACTCCGGGCTGTTCCTCGACGACAAGGCATCGGTCGCGCTCTACGAGAAGTTCCTTGCGGAACTAGGGCGCGTGGCGTTGAGTGCGGAAGAATCGAGGGAGCTGATCACCAGCATCGTGTCCTGAGGGAGGCGGCCCGGATGGCCGAATGGCGCAAGAGCAGTTACAGCCCGACCGGCGACAACTGCGTTGAGGTCAGGCCGGGCGTCGGCATCCGGGACAGCAAGGCTCCCACCGTTCACCTGCCGGTGGGCGCGACTGCGTGGACGGCGTTCCTCAGGCGGGTCAGTAGCCGCGGTCCGGCATGATCAGCCACAGGGCGATATAGATCAGGAACTGCGGTCCGGGCAGCAGGCACGACAGCAGGAAGACGATCCGCACGGTGCTGGGCTTCCAGCCGTAGCGGTCGGCGAGTCCCGCGCACACGCCCGCGATCATCCGGTTGGTGCGCGGCCTGGACAGAGTCATCGTGGTCATGTCTCAACAATGCGCTGACCAGGCCGCCCGTTGCATCAGGGATGTACCTGACTCACCACTGATAGTTGGTCGACGAACGTCAGGCACACCGCGCGCATGTGGTCGACGGTCATGTTCTTCGAGCCGGCGAGAACCTGCAGCGCCAGGCCGTCGAGCATGCTGACCAGCATGTTGGCCAGGTCTACGGGATCGCCCGGAGCGAGCTCCCGGCGCGCCTGGCCGTCGCGGATGATGTGCGCGACGATGTCGCGCCACTCGCCGTAGAACCGCTCGTTGAGCTCCTGCAGTTCGGGGGAGCGGATGGCCTCGACCCACAGTTCGGCCCAGACCTTCCACGCCTCGACTGTCTCGGCGCCTTCGGGGAGGTAGGACTCGACGACGTGCCGCAGCCGGGACAGCGGCGGCTCGTCGGACTCGAGGATCCAGCGGCGGCGTTTGATCGACTCGTCGAAGCAGTGCTGGAACGCCGCGTCGGTCAGGTCGCGCTTGGTCTCGAAGTAGTAGTGGACGGTGCCACCGCTCACGCCCGCGTCTCTGGCGACGTCGGAGACGCGCAGGTGCCGGAAGCCCTCCGCCGCGATGACCTTGCAGGTGGACGCGAGGATCTGCGCGCGGCGTTCGGCCTCGACACTCGGACGTGGCATCCGTCAACCTCCTTTAGTCGGGTTACCTCAGAGTAGAGCGCAAGGCTTTCTTGTCGACCTTGCCCACCCTTGTGAAAGGCAAACGGTCGACGACCGTGACGTCTCGCGGCTCATAAAGTTCGCCCAGTTCGTCAACGACCGCCGCTTTCAGCTTCGGGACGTCCACCTCGTCGTCCGCCACGACGAACACCGCGACGGCCTCGCCGTACCGGTCGTCGGGCACGCCGACGGTCGCCGCGTGCCGGATACCCGGCAGCGTGACGAGAAAGTCGTCGAGCAGGCGGGAGTAAACGTTGTCAGCGGTTTTGCCGGTGACGATGACGTCCTTGCTGCGGTCGACCAGGTAGAGGAATCCCTCGTCGTCGAAATGGCCGATGTCGCCGGTGTTGAACCAGCCGCCGTCGAGCGGTTCGTGGCCCCAGTAGCCCTTCATCAGCATCGGGCCGCTGACGTGCACGTCGCCGTCACGCACTTCGACCTGGGTCCACGGCACCGGCTTGCCGCACGTGCGCAGCGTCTCCGGCTTGTCGAGGTCGATCAACGCCGGATCCATCATCGTGATGGCCCACGCCTCGCTCATGCCGTAGCTCTGCCAGATGACCGGTCCGAACCGCTCGATCGCCTGCGCCAGCCGGGACGGCGCGATCGGCGAGCCGACGACGCTGATCCGGTCGAACACGTCACGGCCGGGGCAGTCGGGGTGGTCGAGCACCTCGTACAGCATCGGCGGCACCAGGCCGGTGACGGTGATGTCCTCCTCGCGGACGAGCTTGACGAAGACGCCGGCGTCGAACGTCGACGGCATCAACACCAGCTTGCTGCCCGCGACCAGCCCCATGGTCGACGCGCCGTGGCCGCTGCCGTGAGTGACGAGCGTCGAGATCAGCGCGTTCGAGACCGGCATCTCGAAGCTGGTGAGCTGTTCGTACAGCGCGTCGCCGTGGTGGGCGAGCTTCGGCAGGCCGGTCGTACCGCCGGTGTAGAACACCGTGCCGTACCCGGAAACGCCGTTTCGTTCGACATTGTCGAACGGGAGTTCAGAAATCGGCCAGCCGTCGAGCCGGGTGTCGAACGACGGGTCCACAACGACGCCTTTGACGTCCGCGTGTTCGACCAGGCCGCGCAGTTCGGACGCGCCGGGCTCCGGCGGCACGAACACCAGGCGGGCGCCGAGCAGGTGGACGGCCAGGTTCACGAGCACCGTCTCAGGGCGGTTGCCCATGAACACCCCGACGCCGTCGCCGGGCCGGACTCCTCGTTGGTGCAACCCGTCGGCGTAGCGAAGGACCAGCTCACGGGCTTGTGCGCGGGTGATTCTCTGTTCCCCGCAGACCAGGATCTCCTTTTCCCCCTCGGTGGCGAACACCCTCATGACGTGATCCACATAGGTCATGAGTCCTGTCTACTCCCACGCCCTGTCCGCCGATCAAGTGATCAAGACGTTTGTCCCACGGTGGAGCGCAAAGCCTTCTTGTCGACCTTGCCGACCCTGGTGACGGGCAGGCGGTCCACGAACGTGACGTCTCGCGGCTCATAGAGCTCGCCGAGCTCCTCGACGACCGCCGCTTTGAGTCCCGATATGTCCAACTCCCGGTCTGCGACAAGGAACACGGCGACGGCCTCGCCGAACCGGTCGTCCGGCACGCCCACGGCCGCCGCCTGCCTGATGCCCGGCAACGTCACCAGGAAGTCGTCCAGCAGGCGCGAGTAGACGTTGTCACTCGTTTTGCCGGTGACGATGACGTCCTTGCTGCGATCCACGAGGTACAGGAATCCTTCGTCGTCGAAGTAGCCGACGTCGCCGGTGTTGAACCAGCCGTCGACCGGCTCGTGTCCCCAGTAGCCCTTCATCACCAGCGGGCCGCGGACGTGCACGTCGCCGTCGCGGATCTCGACCTCGGTCCACTCGGTGCGCTTGCCGCAGGTCCGCAGGGTGTCGGGGCGGTCGGGGTCGATCCACGCCGGGTCCATCTGCGTGACGGAACCGGCCTCGCTCATGCCGTAGGCCTGCCAGATGACCGGCCCGAACCGTTCGATCGCCTGCAGCAGCCGGGCGGGGGCGACCGGCGAGCCGCCGAGCCGGATCGCGTCGAACTGGCCGCGGCCTGGGCAGTCCGGGTGGTCGAGCACCTCGTACAGCATCGGCGGCACCAGCGCGGTGGTCCTGATGTCCTCCTGCCGCACCAGCTCGGTGAAGACGTCGGCGTCGAACGTCGAGGGCATCAGCACCACCTTGCTGCCCGACAGCAGGCCCCTGATCGCCGCCACGTGGCCGCTGCCGTGGGTGAGGAGCGTCGAGATGAGCGCGTTCGTCGGGGCCTGTCCGATCTTGCCGAACGTCTCGTACATCGTGTCGCCGTGGTGGGCGAGCTTCGGCAGGCCGGTGGTGCCGCCGGTGTAGAGCACCGTGCCGTACCCGGAAACGCCGTTTCGTTCGACATGGTCGAACGGGAGTTCAGAAATCGGCCACCCGTCGAGCCGGGTGTCGAACGACGGATCGACTACGACGCCTTTGACATCGGCGTGGTCGACGAGACCGCGCAACTCGGACGCGCCGGGCTCCGGCGGCACGAACACCAGGCGGGCGCCGAGCAGGTGGACGGCCAGGTTCACGAGCACGGTCTCGGGGCGGTTGCCCATGAACACCCCGACGCCGTCGCCGGGCCGGACTCCTCGTTGGTGCAGGCCGTCCGCGAACCGAAGAACCTGTTCACGGGCTTGTGCGCGGGTGATTCTGCGTTCCCCGCAGACCAGGATCTCCGTTTCCCCCTCGGTGGCGAGCACCCTCATCACGTGATCCACATAGGTCATGTCTCCTTCCTACTCCGGCGCCTCGTACGCTGATCGGGTGGTTGCACCCCCCTCTGCTGACGTCACGCGGGAGCCCCGCGATGCATCACACGCATCGCGGGGCTCCCGCGTGACTCCTCAGGTCACCCGAATGGCCCTCGCGTTGGCCGGGGGTGGGCTGGTGTATGCGAGCTTCCCGCCGCGCACGGTGTGGTGGCTGGCGCCGGTCGGTTTCGCGCTGCTGGGGTTCGTCCTCAAGGGACGCCGCGCGCGGGCCGGGTTCGGCTACGGCCTGCTGTTCGGGCTCGGGTTCATGACGCCGCTGCTGCGGTGGACGGGCGAGTTCGTCGGCCTGGTCGCGTGGCTGCCATTGGCTTTCGCGTGCGCGGTGATGATCGCGATCGGGACCGCGTTCATGGCCGTCGTGTCCCGGCTGCGGTTCGCTCCTTTGTGGATGGCGTTCCTGTGGGTCGCGGACGAGGCGCTGCGCGGGGTGTTCCCCTTCGGCGGCTTCCCGTGGGGCAAGATCGCGTTCGGTCAGCCCGAGGGGTGGTATCTGCCGCTCGCGTCGTTCGGCGGAGCGCCGCTGATCGGGTTCGCGGTGGCGCTGACCGGGTTCGGGATCGCGTGGGTGCGCGACTGGAAGGTCGGCGTGCCGCTCACGGTCCTGCCGCTGGTGGCCGGCCTGGCGACCATGCCGCTGGTCGGGGTGAACCCGTCCGAGGGCACCGCGACGGTCGCCGCGATCCAGGGCAACGTGCCGCGCGCCGGCCTCGACTTCGCCGCGCAGCGCCGGGCCGTGCTCGACAACCACGTGAAGCGCACGATCGAGCTCGCCAACGATGTGGCCGCCGGTCGCGCCAAGCAACCGGACCTGGTGATCTGGCCGGAGAACTCGTCGGACATCGACCCGTTCCGCAACCTCGACGCGGCCGTCCAGATCGACCGCGCCGCCGAGGCGATCAAGGCGCCGATCGCGGTCGGCGCGGTGCTCATCGACCGCAACGACGGCCTGCCGCGCAACACCGTCGTGCTCTGGGAGCCCGGCAAGGGCTCGACGGACACGTACACCAAGCGGCAGCTGCAGCCGTTCGGCGAGACGATGCCCTACCGGTCGTTCTTCCGGCTGTTCACCAAGACCGTCGACCGCGCGGGCAACTTCCAGCCGGGCGACGACCCCAAGGGGTTCGACATGGGACCGGCACGTGTGGCAATCGACACGTGTTACGAGGTCGCGTTCGACAATGTCGTACGCGATTCGGTTCGGGCCGGGTCGAACATCATCGCCATCCCGACGAACAACGCCACGTTCGGGTTCACCGAGATGACGTACCAGCAGCAAGCCATGTCGCGTGTGCGTGCGGTCGAGCACGGCCGGGCGGTGGTCATCGCGGCCACTTCCGGGGTCAGTGCGATCGTTCAGCCCGACGGTTCAGTGACGCAGCGAACGTCCCTGTTCACCCCGGATGCCCTGGTCGCGAACCTGCCGCTGCGCGGGGAGACTACGCTGGCCACTCGGCTGGGTGCCTGGCCCGAGTGGGTGTTGACCGCTGCGGGCGTTTTGGCATTCGTGTTTTGCCTGGTACGACGACGGAAGGAAGCGGATGACGGACCAGCAGGCGAAGCCTGACTCGTCGCTCGGGCCCGTGCTGGTGGTGATCCCGACCTACAACGAGCGGGACAACATCGGGAAGATCGTGAAGCGGCTGCACGCGGCACTGCCACAGGTGCACGTGCTGGTCGTGGACGACGGCAGCCCCGACGGCACCGGCCAGCTCGCCGACGAGATGGCCGCCGCCGATGAGCGCGTGCACGTGCTGCACCGCACGGAGAAGGCCGGCCTCGGTGCCGCCTACATCGCCGGCTTCACGTGGGGTCTCGAGCGCGACTACGGCGTGATCTGCGAGATGGACGCCGACGGCTCGCACGCCCCGGAGCAGCTGCACCGCCTGCTCGACGCGCTGCCCGGCGCCGACCTGGTGCTCGGCTCGCGGTACGTGCCCGGCGGCTCGGTGGTGAACTGGCCCAAGCACCGCGAGTTCCTCTCGCGCGGCGGTTCGCTCTACTCGCGGATCGTGCTCGGCTCGAACGTCCGCGACATGACCGGCGGGTACCGCGCGTTCAAGGCGAACACGCTGCGCAAGCTGAACCTGGCGTCCGTGGCGTCGGCCGGGTACTGCTTCCAGATCGACCTGCTGTGGCGGACGCTGGAACTGGGCTTCAAGGTCATCGAGGTGCCGATCACGTTCCAGGAGCGCGAGTACGGCGAGTCGAAGATGAGCGGCAACATCGTCCGCGAGGCCCTGGTGCGGGTGACGAAGTGGGGCCTGCGCCGCCGCTACACGCAGCTGCGCAACTTCTTCGCGCCGAAGTCCTGACGTCAGGCCGCCTTGACCGCGCCGCGGTCAAGGCGGCCCTGGCTTGTTACTTCCACTCGACGGTGGCGCTCTGGACGTGGAAGTTGCACTCGGCCTGATCGCTGCCCGGCCCCTGCTGCCACGTTCCCTTGATGTCCCCCTGGAACGCGCACTTGACGATCAACCGCCAGCGCTGGCCGGAGTTGCCGGAGCAGTTGGTCTTGCCCAGCGTGGTGTACCACTTGTTCTTGCAGGTGAGGCCGTTGCGGCTCTGCTCGGACGAGCCCGACATGATGGTCGGGGTCCCGGACTGAGGCGTCGCCATGGCCGGCAGGCACGTCCCGCCGCCGATCGCCACGACCGCCGCGGCGATGGCCCCCGCCCTGGCCAGGTTGTTCATCTCTGTCCCCCCTTCTCTGGACTTACCGCTGGTGAGGCGGCCCGCCCCCCAGTAGGTCTTCGGGCCGCCTCACCTCTCACGGTGCGCAGCCGTTCGTGTGAACGGCTGGCGAGTTTTCTGCATTGCGCAGGTCAACGCGCTATTCCTGCCCGGTGGAGCTGCGGTTGCTGGGTGAGGTAAGCGCTTTCCGAGACGGGTCCGAGGTCGACCTCGGCCCACCCCGGCAGCGGTGCGTGCTGGCGGCGCTGGCGGTGGACGCGGGCCGCGTGGTGCCGGCGGACCGGCTCATCGAGCGGGTGTGGGGTGCCGGCATCCCGCGGCGCGGGCGGGCGACGTTGCACAGCCACATCTCGCGGCTGCGCCACACGGGGGTGGAGATCGTCCTGCGCTCCGGCGGCTACGTCCTGGTGGTGGAGCAGGTTGATCTCCACCGGTTCCGCGACCTGTGTGCCCGTGCCCGCGGCGACGTGCGAGAGGTGGCGTTGCTGACCGAGGCCGTGGCGTTGTGGCGCGGAGAGCCGCTCACGGGCCTGAGCGGGGACTGGGCGGAGGCCGAACGCTACCGGCTGACCCAGGAGCTGAGGGTGGCCGAACACGACCTGGTCGACGCCCGGCTCCGTGCCGGCGAAGGCGAGGCGTTGGTGGCGGAACTGTCGGCGCGTGCGGCGCGGTACCCGTTGGACGAGCGGGTGGCCGGGCAGTACCTGCTGGCCCTGCACCGGGCCGGCCGGTCCGCGGACGCCCTGGCGCACTATCGGTGCTTCCGGGACCGGCTGGTCGAAGATCAGGGCACCGACCCCGGCGCCGCGCTGCGGGACCTGCACCGGCGGATCCTGGCCGCGGACTCGGACCTGTCCGGAGGCGGCGTCGCGGAGCCGGTGGTGGTGCCTCGGCAGCTGCCCGCCGCACCGCCGCATTTCGCCGGTCGCGACGCCGACCTCGCCGCGCTCACCGCTGCCCTGGACGCGGCGGAGCAGGGGCGGATGGTGGTGATCTCCGCGGTCGGTGGCGCCGGCGGGATCGGCAAGACCTGGCTGGCCGTGCATTGGGCCCATCGGCAGCTCGACCGGTTCCCCGACGGGCAGTTGTTCGTCGACCTGCGTGGTTTCAGCCCCGATGACAAGCCGATGGAGTCGGCCGTCGCGGTGCGCGGCTTCCTCGACGCTCTCGGCGTGGATCCCGGCCGCATCCCGGTCGACCCGCAGGCACAGGCGGCGCTGCTGCGCAGCCTGGTCGCCGGCAAGCGGATGCTGATCATGCTGGACAACGCGGCCGACGCCGAACAGGTGGTGCCGCTGCTGCCGGGCGGCGACTCGTGTGCGGTCGTGGTGACCAGTCGCAGGACGCTCACCGGCCTGATCACCCGGCACGGCGCGCAGCACCTGCCCCTCGACACGCTCAGCGAGCCCGAGGCCCGCGCCCTGCTGACGCGGCGGCTGGGGGCGGCGCGGGTGGAGGCCGAACCGGACGCGGTCGCCGAGCTCGTCGAGCTGTGCGGCGGCTTCCCGTTGGCGCTGGGCATCATCGCCGGCCGCGCCCACGTCCACCCGCGCCTGCCGCTGGCCGAGCTCGCCGCGGACCTGCGCGGTACGGGTGTGGAGCCGTGGTCGGACGACGACCCGGCCACGGATCTCGCGACCGTGCTGTCGTGGTCCTACCGCAGCCTGACCGCCCGGCAGCAGACGGCGTTCGGGCTGCTCGGCATCGCCCCCGGCCCGGACATCGGACTGCCCGCCGCCGCGAGCCTCACCGGGCTGTCCCCGGCGGACGCGGCCAGGGTGTTGCGCGAGTTACAGGAGGCGTCACTGCTCGGCCGCGACGCGGACGGCCGGTACTCGATGCACGACCTGATCCGCCGCTACGCCACCGACACCGCCCAGCAGCTATCCGATGACGTGCGGGAGGCCGCGCTGCGGCGGGTGGTCGGCTTCTACGCGTACACCGCCCACACCGCCAACCGTCACCTCGACCCGCACCGCCCGACGCCGAGGTCGGGCCCACCCGAACCAGACCACCCCCACCCGATCCCCGACCTCCCCGCGGCGCTTGCCTGGTTCGATCGGGAACGCCTCTGCCTGCGCGCCGCCCAGCACACCGCCGCCGCCCAGGAGTGGCATCAGACCGTGTGGCAACTGGCCTGGGCCACGATGACCTTCCACCTCCGCAGAGGACACCACCGCGACATGCTCGCGACCTGGCAGGTGGGACTGGTTGCCGCCGAACACCTCCACGACCCCGCGACGCACGCGCTCAGCCTTCGGCAGATCGGCGGCGCCTACACCCTCCTGGGGCGGCACGACGAGGCGATCATGCACATGCAGCAGTCCCTCGCGCTGGCCGAACAACACAACGACCACACCAACCAAGCGCACACCCACCGGGCACTCGGACGGTTGTGGGAGCGGCGTGGGGACGACCGGCGAGCATTGCGGCACGCAACCAGAGCCCTGAGCATCTACCGCACGCTCGGCAACCCCGTGCTGCACGCATGGGCACTCAACGAGGTGGGCTGGTCCCATGCCCGGCTCGGCGACCACGACCAGGGCCGCGACGACTGCCAGGCCGCGCTCACCTTGTTCCGGCTCCACCACGACACCAACGGTGAGGCGGCCACCTTGGACAGTCTCGGTTATATCGATCATCACACCGGCCGGCACGAGCAGGCCATCCGCCACTACCGGCAGGCCCTCACCCTGTACCGCGGCCTCGGCCATGCCTACGAAGTCGCCAACACCCTGTACGGACTGGGGCATCCGTACGCCGCGATCGGGCGGCGCGAGGAGGCACAGGCCGTGTGGCGCGAGGCACTGGAGCTGTACCGGGCACACCAACGTGACGAAGACGCCGCCAAGGTCGAGCGGCTGCTCGACGGTGCGCGGTAACGCCCGAGGTCCAGAGCGATACTTCTCAACGTGGGCGTGATCAGTGACCGGATGGTCGGCCGGCGGCGCGAGCTCGAGGCGCTGGCGGCCTGGCTCGACGACGCCCGCAACGGCACCGGGCGGCTCGTGCTGTGCGCGGGGGAGCCCGGCATCGGCAAGACCCGGCTCGCCCAGGAGCTGGCCGGACTCGCCCTGGCGAGCGGGACGGCCGTCGCGTGGGGACGGTGCGTCGAGACCGAGGGCGCGCCCGCGTACTGGCCGTGGCGGCAGGTGCTGCGCAGCATCGGGGAAGATCCGGACGAGGTCTTCGCGGACAACGCGCAGGCGGACCGGTTCCGGCTGTTCGACGCGGTCGCCACGAAGCTGGCCGGGCATCTGGTCGTGATCCTGGACGACGTGCACTGGGCCGACGAGCCGTCGCTCCTGCTGTTGCGGCATCTCGCGGACCAGCTGCAGAGCACGAAACTCCTGGTGTTCGCCGCATACCGCGAGGGCCAGCTCAAGAGCCTGCCCGGCCTGCTGGGCGCGCCGTCGACCGGGCGCCTGGACCTGCGCGGGTTCGACCGGGACGAGGTGTCCTCGCAGCTCGACGACCCGGACCAGGTGGACCAGGTCCTGGAGGTCACGGGCGGCAACCCGCTGTTCGTGCGGGAGATCGCCCGCGCGATGGCCGACGGGACGTGGCGGCCCGACCGTCCACCTCGGACGGTGCTGGACATCGTCGAAGCCCGGCTCGAGCAGATCTCGCCCGCGTGCAGGGAACTGGTGCAGGCCGCCGCGATCGCCGGCCGCGACTTCGAACCGGCGGTCGTCGCCGAGACGATCGGCAAGGACACGCACGAGTGCCTGCCGCTGGTCGACGAGGCGATCGACGCCGGGCTGATCACGCACGACAACCGGTTCGTGCACGCGCTCACCCGTGCCGCGGTCGAGGCGTCACTGAGGACGACGGAACGGGCGCACCTGCACCGCAGGACGGCCGAGGTGCTGACGCGACGACATCCCGGACGGGTCGCCGACATCGCGCGGCACTGGGCCGCGCTGGTGCCCTACGGCGAGTCGGAGAACGCCCGGAAGTGGACCGAGAAGGCCGCCGGGGAAGCCGTCCGCAGCCTCGCGTACGAAGAGGGCGTGCGGCTGTACACGGCCGCGCTGAGCTACGGACCCGACGACGCGAAGCTCCGCAGGGCGCTGGGGCGGGCCGCGTACTTCGCCGGCGACCTGGAGGCGTGTGTCAAAGCGGCTCAGGCCGCGGCCGAACTGGCCCGGACGCCCGAAGAGCTGGCCGAAGCAGCTCTGGTGCTCGAAGCGGCACCTGGTGCCGGGGTGAACGCCGCCGCGAAGCCGTTGTGCGAGGAGGCGCTGGCGAAACTGGACGGACACGACGCACTGAAGGCCCGGTTGCTGGCCCAACGCAGTCACCTCGCGTTCTACGACGGCGAACAGGATCGTGTGGACACGCTCAGCCGCGACGCGCTGAGCCTGGCTCGTAAAGCGAACGACAACAAGGCCTTGGAGGAAGCGCTGCGAGCCCGGCAGGAGGCCTGTCCCGGTCCGTTCGGCATTGTCGAACGGATGGCGATCGCCGAGGAGATGATCGAGCTGGGCGTTCGGACATCCAGTCCGCGCACCACCATGTGGGGCGTGCTGTGGCGGGTGTACGCGCTGATCGAGAGCGGCGAGATCACCAGGGCCGCCGAGGAGCTGCCCGCGCTGGAGCTCGCGGCCGACCGCGTCGGCGGGCCGTACAGCGCGTGGCACCTTGAGGTCGTCAGCGCGTGCGTCGCCCAGGCGCAGGGCCGGTATGAGCAGGCGAAAGCGTTGGGGCGCAAGGCGTTCGAACGGATGCGCGTGTTCGAACCGATGCCCGCGCACGGCGCGTACTTCGCGTTGCAGTCGGGGCTCGCCCGGCACCTCGGCGCCGACGAGGAGGCCGTCGCGTTCGCGCGCTCGAGGTTCGAGTCGCCGCCGCGGTTCCGCACGATGGCCCGGATGACGCGCGCGTACCTGTTGCTCCGCGGCGGATTCCCGGAGGAGGCGCTCGAGTCCTACCGGCTCGCCGGGCCGATGGACACCTGGGACCTGCCCGCGTTCTTCACCCTGCCGGGTCGCGTGATCGCGCTGCTGGTCACGGCGAGACTCGGACTGTTCGACGATGTCG
Source organism: Lentzea sp. NBRC 105346 (assembly GCF_030269605.1). Lineage (GTDB taxonomy): Bacteria > Actinomycetota > Actinomycetes > Mycobacteriales > Pseudonocardiaceae > Lentzea. Next base: position 721,636 of record NZ_BSTQ01000001.1, on the reverse strand, counting down.
AACGGCTTATGGCTCTGCTCGAACCGCACCGCGGTGCGCACGCGGTCGGCAACGGCGTCGCCTACATGGGCCCGGTCGAGCTGGCCCTGGGTATCGGGGCAATCGCGCTCGGCGATGCCGAACGAGCGAGGCGCGAGCTTCGAACGGCGTTCGACATGGTCGAACGGGCAGGCGCACCCGGCTTCGTCGCGGAGGTGCGACGGCTCCTCGACGATCTGACGGACCCGCTGCTCAGCCCGCGCGAGTCCGAGGTCGCCCGGCTGGTGGCGGAGGGGCTGACGAACCGGGGGATCGCCGAACGCCTCTACATCTCCGAACGCACCGCGCAGAACCACGTCCAGCACATACTCACCAAGCTCGGCTTCTCCACCCGCAGCCAGATCGCGGCGTGGATGAGTACGGCGATGAGTACTCCGGCGGATGTCCGGCCGCTCCGGAATTCCTAGCTTCGTACCTGTCAGCAGGGACGAAGGAGGAAGTCATGGAGTGGATCACGATCGCGACGCCGCCGTTCGGCTCGATCGAGAAGTTCGACCAGGTGTCAGCCGGCAAGGCGCCGGACGGATGCGTCGCCCGCTACGCCGGCACGGTCGACGGCGAGCTGCGCGTCATCGCGCTGTGGGAGACCAAGGCGCACGCGGACAGGTTCTTCACCGAGACGCTCGGGCCGGTGCTGGCCAAGACGCTCGGGCCCGAGCCGTCGGGTATGCCGAAGGTCGAGCACGTGGACGTCAAGCGGACCTACGTGGCCTGAGCGCGCACGGCGCGGACGTTGGGCGCGATCGGGCTGACGCGGACGACAGCTCGATCTCGCCTTCCCACATGCGGAACAGGGGTCGGGAGGTCCGATGTCAGCACGGCGTCGATGCCGGGTCAACTAGTAGCCGACCTCGGTGCGCACCGTTGGGCGTGCCGAAGGTCGAGCACGTAGACGTCAAGCGGACCTACGTGGCCTGGGCGCGCACCGCGCGGACGTTGGGCGCGATCGGGCTGAGCTGCAACCACTGCGTGAGGCCGCGCTGGATCCAGCGCGGCCCGGTCAGCCCGATCGACCCGGCCCGGATCGCGGAGGACAGCTCGATCTCGCCTTCCCACATGCGGAACAGTGTCGGCAGGTCCGACGTCAGCACGGCGTCGATGTCGAAACCGGGGTCGGTGTAGCAGACCGACGCGTCACCGGGCTCGAGCACCAGCCAGTACTTGCGGCGGCGGTCGGCGATGTCGACCTGGATGACCGCCCGCTTGGTGATGCCGCTGGTGTCGATGCGGCCGTGCATCCACCACAGCAGCACCTCGGGGTCGAGCTCCTCGGGCCGCGGGTCGCCGAACGCGTACCGCGCACCCCAGTCCGCGAGCCCGAACACCAGCGGCCGCAGGTCCTCGCCGGCCTGGGTCAGCTCGTAGCCGTCCTCGGTGCGCACGACGAGCCCGTCGTTGACCAGCTGCCGCAGCCGGCGTGACAGCAGCGCACGGGACAGTCCCGGCAGGCCGCGCGCGATGTCGTTGAACCGGCGCGCGCCGATCAGCATGTCCCGCACGATCAGCAACGTCCACCGGTCGCCCAGCACCTCGACTGCCCGGACGATCGGGCAGTACTGCGCGTAACTGCGCATGTGCGCACCTCCGGATCGCGGTTCAGTTGTTGTACTACCTGAGGAATCGTCCGGTTCCTAGTTTCGTGACATGACAACTACTACTGAACCCATGCAGGTCGGTTCCGGCACCTACCCGACACCCGTCCGTCCGGACGACACGCGGTTCGTCGGCATGGCGTCCCGCATCGGCGCGGTGGCCGCCGAACACGCCGCCGAGCACGACCGCGATGCCACATTTGTGGTGGAGGCCTACGACGCCATGCGGTCGGAGGGCTACCTGGCGTTGGCCGTACCCGAGGAACTGGGCGGCCTCGGCGCGACGATGCGGCAGGTCTGTTACGCGCAGGCCGAGCTGGCCAGACACGACGGAGCGACGGGACTCGCGCAGGCGATGCACCAGTACCTGGTGCTGATGCAGGGATTCCGCCGTCGCAACGGCGCCCCCGACGCGGAGAAGGTGCTGCGCCGCGTCGCCGCCGAGGGCATCGTGATCGCGACGAGCGGCGGCTCGGACTGGCTGTGGCCCACCACCACGGCCGTGGTGGACGGCGACACGCTGGTCGTCAACGGCCGCAAGGCGTTCTGCAGCCAGTCGCCCGGCGCCACGGTCGTCGCCACGTGTGCCGTGGTGGGCGACGAGGTGCTCCACTTCAGCGTTCCGTTCAGCGCACCCGGTGTGCGGATCGAGGAAACCTGGGACACGCTCGGCATGCGCGGCACCGCGAGCCACGACGTCGTGCTGGAGGACGTCCGAATCCCGTTCGGCAATGTCGCAGGGAAGCGCCCATATGGCGAGTTCGGCGGACCGCTGTTCGCCGCGACCGTCCACTTCGCACCCGTCGTCGGCGCGACGTACTACGGGATCGCCGCCGGCGCCCGTGACATCGCGGTGGCGGCGGCCAAGAAGGGCGGCGCGCGGCCGATCGGGCTGATGGACACCCGGCTGCGGACGGCCTGGTGGTCGTTGATGGGCGCGATCGACGAGCTGGGCGACGACTACGCCTGCAGTCCGTCCACTTTGGCCACTGTCATGACCGCGAAGCGGGAGGCGGTCCTGGCGGCGCTCGAGGTCGTGGACCTGGCGATGGACGTGCTCGGCGGGCGGGCGTTCTTCAAGAAGTCACCGCTGGAGCGCGCGTTCCGGGACGTGCGAGCGGCCAAGTTCCACCCGCTCACGCCCGAGTCCACGCTGAGCTACGTCGGCAAGCTGGCGTTGGGCGATCCCGGTATCACTGAGTAATTCGCTTGCATCGCACGGTGATCAGTCGCGAGTGTGCAGAACATAACACGTGGCTGGGGGCGGCTGCAGGCCGTGGTGGTGGCGAGCTCGTCCGGTGAGGGTCTGCTGATGACGGCCGTGCCGTGGCTGGCGGCGACGATCACGACGGATCCCCGGACGGTGTCGCTGGTGAAGGCGGTCTGGCAGGCGCCGTGGCTGCTGTTCGCGCTGTTCGCCGGAGTCGTGATCGACCGGGTGCGCCGGACCAGCGTGCTGGCGTTCGCCTATGTCGTACTGGGGAGCGCCGCGCTGGCGCTCGCGGTCGCGCCGCTGAGCATTCCGCTGCTCCTCGTGGTGGCGCTGACCGTGGGCACGGCGCAGGTGTTCGGCGAGTGCGCGACCGGCGCGCTGGTGCCGGGGCTGGTGGGCCGCGACCGGCTCACCGCGGCGAACACCCGGCTGATCATGCTGGAGGCCGGCCTGGTGCGGTTCGTCGCGCCGCCGCTCGCCGGGTTCCTGGTGGCGTGGTTCGCGGGCGGCTCCGCGTGGGTCGCCGTGGCGTGTGCGGTGGCCGCCCTCCTGCTGGTGCGCGCGATCCCGGCAGAGCGGCCCGTGCGATCCGAACAGCATCCGTTGCGCGACATCGCCGAAGGGCTGCGGTTCCTGGTCGGGACGCGGCTGCTGCGGACGATCAGCATCGTCGTGGCACTCGGGTCCTTCGGCTCGGGGGCGACCACGGCGCTGCTCGTGCTGTTCACGACGAACGAGCTGCACATCGGTGCCTTCGGGTTCGGCGTGATGCTGGCGTGCCTCGCGGCCGGGTGGATCGCGTCGTCGTTCTTCGCCGACCGGCTCGTCGCGCGGGTCGGCTACCCCGCGGCGATGCGCGGCGCGCAGATCGGCATGGCGGTGACGTTGCTGGCGTTCGCGGTCATTCCGCCGTGGCCGGCGCTGGCCGGGTTCGTGCTGTTCAGCACGACCGCGGTGGTGCTGGTGTGGAACGTGTGCTCGCAGTCGACCCGGCAGCGGTTCACGCCGTCCGAGCTGCTGGGCCGGGTGCTGACGAGCCACAAGACGCTGACGTGGGGCCTGATGCCGCTGGGCGCGCTGGCGGGCGGGTTCATGGCCGCGGAGTTCGGGCTGCGGTCGGTGTGGCTGATGGCCGGTCTGCTGCACGTCGTGAACGTCTTGATCGTCTGGCGCGTGCTCACGCCGGCGGCGTTCGAGAACGCACAAAAGACCGCCCCGGTGTGACCGGGGCGGTCTTCGTGTCTTGTGGGGAGGTCAGGCCGTGCGGGTGCGGCGTCCGCGCAGCTCCTCCAGCCGCTCGTCGAGCAGCTCCTCCAGCTCCGGGATGGTGCGGCGCTCCAGCAGCATGTCCCAGTGGGTGCGCGGCGGCTTGACCTTCTTCACCTCCGGCTCGAGGCCGTCGATGATCTTGGACTCGGAGCCGTGCAGACGACACTCCCACATGGGCGGGACTTCGGCGTCGTCGGAGAAGGGAACCTCGAAATCATGTCCCTTCGGGCAGGCGTACCGCGCGGCGCGGCGGGGAGCGAGATCGTGATTGCGGTCGGTCTCGTAGCTGACTGCTCCGAGCCGGCTACCACGTAGAACGCGGTCGGCCATGGCGGTGTCCTTTCGCTCGGCTCAGGGCCGGGGCCCAGGCTTCGTGCTCACCGAGTGCAACGCCCGGATTGCTCCGTTCGTTCCCGGCTCGCTTCTCATGGTCGCCCACAGTGACGTCTTTCACTCGTCAACGAAGGCTTCCTACTAATGGATGCGATCGCTTGTGGATCGTGACGCGTTATCAAGCTTTCGCGCTGATCCGTCACTCTATCGGCCTAGTCCAGCGTTGATAAGAGGCCCTTCGGTTGCCGTTGCAAGCACTTTGTGCGACGTCAGAGCCGTGTTAACTCGGGTGAGAGTGACGTGAGTGTGCCGTCTCATTACGCAAAGTAGTGGACGTGTGTTCGGGCACAGTGTCAACTCTCCGTGGTCAGATTGTTCGGTTCTGTATTCGCCGCCTATCAGTGCTTCGAACAATTCACCCATCTGGTTCGCCGTCCGGCGGGGTACCCTGGCGCCGCCGACCCGCCGTGGGCCCCCGGAGGTCTGTCTGCGGCAAGATCGGCGGTCTGACGTTCACCCTCACCTGTGACAACGGCAACCCGCCAGGTCGAGGGCGTATTCCGCATCACCAGCCAAGTTGGTACCCGGATCAGCCTCAAGCAAACCTTCCGCCGAGCGGCATCAGGTTCTGGCGGAAGTGATCGCCTCGGGCGCGTAGCCGTAGAGGCCGGGCAGGCCGCCGGTGTGCACGAACACGATCGGCAGGTCCTCGTTCTTCGCGCGTTTCGCGAGTGCGGCGGCGGCCTTCCCGCTGTAGACCGGGTCGAGCAGCACGCCCTCGGTGCGCGCGAACAGCTTCAGCGCCGCCCACATCTCCTCGGTCGGCACGCCGTAGCCGGGGCCGATCGTGTCGTCGCCGAAGTCGACGTTCAACTCGGGCAGGTCGACGTTCAGCAGCTTCGCCGCTTCCGTCGCGAGATCGTGGAGCTCCTTGACGGTGTCCTCTTGTGGGTGGCTGACGCTGGCCGCGTGGATCCGGCCGGGCCAGCCGAGCAGTGCCGTGCCGAGCGCGAGGCCGGCGGCCGTGGCGCCGCTGCCCTGGGCGACGTAGATCGTCGCCTCGCCGATGCCGCGCTCGTTGAGCTGTCCGACCAGTTCGATCGCGGCGGCGACGTAACCGAGCGTGCCAAGGCCGTTCGAGCCGCCGACCGGGAGCGTGACCGCCTGGTCGTGGTCGATCTCGTCGTAGATCTTCCCGGCTTCCTCGGGGGTGCGGGTGATGTGGACGTTCGCGCCGAAGAAGTGGTCCAGCACGACGTTGCCGGACTGTTCGTAGGCCTCGCCCTCCTGCGGCACCTTGGCGGTCAGGATGAGCTCGCAGCGCAGGCCGAGCTTGGCGCACGCGGCGGCGGTCTGCCTGCCGTGGTTGGTCTGCAGTGCGCCGAACGTGATCACGGTGTCCTTGCCCTGTTCGAGGGCTTCACCGAGCAGGAACTCCAGCTTGCGCAGCTTGTTGCCGCCCGCGCCGAGCCCGTTCACGTCGTCGCGCTTGATCAGCACCGGCGGCCCGCCGAGTGCCTCGCTCAGCCGCGGGGCGTCCTCCAGCGGAGTGGGCCAGGTGCCGAGCGGGACGCGGGGGAAGGCGCTGAGGTCCATGCGGCTCAACCTAATGTGAGTCAGCGCGAGGTCCGGCAATGCTTGACTACTTTCTCGAGTTGCTGACCCAGCGTTGGACCGTCCCGGAGCGCTTCGTCGAGCTGGGCGTCGAGCTCGGACCTCGCGCTGCGTGACAACGTCCACCCCAATGGTGCCTGCGCTCCTGGCTTGGGCACGTTGGCGATTCGAACGTAGTAAGGGCAACCAAAAGCAGCATAGGCGCGTTGCCGTGCGCTGGAGTCCGCTGCGGCCAGCGCGGCGGTCGATCCGAGCAATGGCACCAGCAGCTCACTGGGACGGTTGGGCGCGGCGGCGGCCGCGACACTCCCGTACCCGTTGTCGATCTGGATGAGCACCGGACGGACTCGCCGACTCGGCGCCGGTCGGCCTTTGAGCATGAGATCGCAGTCCGATGAGGCCTCACGTGCGAACGCGGCGTTGTGGCAGTCGATCAGTGGCCGCAGCGTCTCCAGGAGGTCGTGGGCGGTGAGGCTTGCGCTGGCCTCGACATATCCGCCATCGACCACATGCACCGGGCTGTCCTTTTCATAGCAGCTCGGCAACCTACCCGCCGGGGTTACGTAGGGAAATCGGGCCGACAGCAGCGCCGCGGTGGACCGGTTGACGTCGTTGCAGCTCGTATACCCCTCGTAGAGATCGATCAATGCCGGACCGGTGAGGGGCTTGTTGCTCGGTACCGGGTCCTCCGGTCGCCCGCGGCACAGAGTCGATCCACCGGGCCGGTCGAAGGCGCCGAGTTCGACGGGGGCGACGAGCGCCCGGCAGCCGCTCTCGACCGCGGTCCCGTTTAGCAAGACGAGGGGCGTAGTAGGCCGGCCGGGCCGCCACATCGCGTGGAAGGAATCGCCGAGCGCGGGCTGGGCGCGTTCCCATGATCTCTCGAGTACGGCGGCCCTGTCGTATTGCGGGAAGCCGAGGAACGAGCGTGGGACGTCGACGTTCACCATCCAGGAGATGGCGGCGGTCAGGTGATCTTTGCCGAAAACCTGCTGGTAAGAGGTCTTGTCACCGGGCTCGGTGGAGACCCACGACATGATGCCGAGACTTCCGCCGGACACACCGCTCGCGGCGAACACCGGCCTGTCGCACGGTTTGGCGGAACCAGGTGGAAACAGCTTGTCGAGCACGCCCGCGGTCCAGTAGGCCGCGCGGATCCCGCCGCCGGAGGCGGCGACGATCACGAGTTGGGCCTCCTGGTCCGAGCGCGCCGCCCCCGACGCGCAGTTGTCTTGTGCCCATTGGTCGAATGCGGTCGCCAACGCGATCGGGGGAGGCGACTTTTCTGGCCTGAACTGGACGCGGTGCCCGTTGGGGTCGAGCAAGGACCCGACCACGAACCACACGAACAGCAACGTGAATACCGGTGTGTGCCGCAGATGCAGCAGTTGGAACGCGGTCACCGGTGCGGTTCTGTGTGACCAGCGCTGCATCTCGTTACCCACGATCGTCGCAGCGGCGGTGAACAGCGACGCTGTCGCGACCGGACCGAGGAACACCGGCACCTCGAAGCGGGTGTTCGGCAGCCATGCCAGAACCATGTTGATCCCGCAGAGGATCGCTATCAGCCAATACAGCCGGGCGCTGCCGGGATCTGTCCAAGACCACTTGATCTCTTCCAGTTGCTTGAGTGCAGCGGGAATGGCGAGCGCGGAGACGCCGAGCCCGAGCCCGACGATGAGCAAGATGCCCGCACGTCCGCGTTCCGGACCCAACAGTGCGGGCACGGCTGCGGAACGGATCATCAGGGTCGCGAGGACGAGCATCGGGAATGCAGCGATCCAGCGCGCCCACTGCGTGCCGCGGTGGAAGATTACACTTTGCTCGTCTCTTTCACCGGGTGACATCGTGTCCACTTGTGCGCCTGCCGCTTGTGCACGCCGATGCCATGGCGCCGCGCCGCCGAACCATGACAGCACGACCACAACGCCCAGCACGGCGACAAGACCGAACAGGTTCCGCCCGCCGGACTGGATGAACACGACAAAGGCCGCACCGGCGGACACCACCGCCGCGATGAACACACCAAGTGGTGCAGGACCGCGGTGTGTGGGTGTAGTGGCCGCCGGCAACCGGTGCGCGCCCCGCCACAGCACCACCGACAGCAGCACCACCGACAGCGGCGTGGCGATCAGCGATGGCAGATGGTCGGCGCTGCCAAGCAGTGCGTCCTGCATCTGATCGAGGCCGAAACCCGTGAGCAGGAGTGCGAGTGCGAGCGCGGCGCCGATCTGCAGCCGAAGGTACTTCACCGTCGGCCAGAACGTCGAGCGTGCGTCACGGGCGGCGAGAAGGTGGCCACTCAATGCGAGCAGCATGAGCGCGACGAGCGTCACGCCGATCCATTTGATACTGGAAGCGACCGTCAGCACGGTTACCCACCATGCAGCCGGAATCGCGGTCGGATCGGAGAACTGCCACTGTGCGATCGCCTCGGTCAGGTCGCAGGCGATCACCAGAGTGATGAGAGCTCCGCGAATTCTCGTGGCTATTTTCAATCCGAGTTGGATGGGGGCGGCCGTCTCGTTCTTGGACAGTCGTCGGCAAAGTGCCTTGAAGGCAGAGATCAATAGGGTTAGATAGCTGATCATGAACAGCACGTCGAGCATGATGTAGCGCTGCAACAGTAGAGTCGCTGTGGACTCGTTGGCGGAACCCTCGATGTTTCCGCCGCGTTCGATGCACTGCTTGACGATCTCACCTGGCCCGTTCGCCGTCCGAGCGCTGTCGTTGTGCCATACGCACCACGTCTCCATGGCTTCGGAACGACTCAGTCCGGTCAGTCCGGTGATTTTGTGCGCCTGGTATCCGGGAACCTCGATTCGCCCGGTGCTCGTGTCGTACTGGCCTAACATGACCATCAGGAGTATTGCGGCGAGCGCGACGAACGCACTTGTGTATTTGAAAGCGGCCATGGTGAACCTCGCGGCGTGCCCTTGAAGGTGGACAAATCGCTGATGTGTACTTCATATTCGCCGCAAGTCGAGATTCGTTACCGGTCGTGACCATTCCTGTGTAATGCTTCACCTGAATGGAGTAAATGCGTCGTCTCTGCCTGCCAGTGGCATAGAGAAATCGGATGGCAGATCGGCGTGATCAAGGGTAACGAGCGGTTGGCATCGAGGAGGCGACGCCGCTGGCGTCATGGGGTTGGACGATCCGCTCTGGTTCGCTGTCCTCGAAGGCCGAGAGGACGAAGCCAGTGCGCTGGTCGCGTCGGTTGACTGGGATCTGTTCGACTACGACGGACCCGGCCTGGCGTGTGTCGCGGGGCATCGAAGTCGACGAGACCGCAAGGCGTATGGAGGCAACGCCCGCTGACGCTCTGGAAGATCCGTGGGAGTTCGCCAACGACCTGATGCTCGTCTGGCGCGACCGACGTGCCCGGCGGCTGGGTAATCGCTCAGCCGTGGGGGATGTCCGGTGTGACCAAGCGGCTGTCCGTGGGCACTGTCTGCTATGGCGTGTATGCCAATCCCTGGAGCGGCAACCAGGGCAGCATCATCCGTGATGGCGAGATCGAGGGCTGGGACCTGCGCCCCAGGCAGGGGAGCGGACCCAGCCGACTCGGCCGAGATGGTGCTGCTCGCCGATCTGTACCTGGACGAGCCCGCGGCGGACTGCTGCACGTTCACCGGCTCGCCGGACGCGCGGCTGCGGCTGCCCGACCGCGACTACTGGGCCTGACCGTCCCAAGACCACCGGGGCATCGGCAACCCCTTGGGCGCGCCGGGCTCGGGATAGGACAGCACCTCGGCGACCGCCCACTCCATGTAGTCGCGGAGTGCTTTGCGGAACTCCGGATCCTCGGGCAGCCCGGCGTTGTCGGCGGCGCGGACGAAGCAGTCGACGAACCGCCGCCCGAGGTCGCTCATGTCCCCGTTGCCCGAGTGCATCTCGAGCACCCCGGAGTGGTCGCCGCACTCCTTTGAGTAGCTGGGCGGGCCGCCCATGACCTCGGCCCAGTACGCGGCGAGGCGTTCGACGTGCTGGGGATGCTGGTCCGGGTGGGAGAACGGGTGGTTCAGCTCGGGATCGGCGACGCAGCGCGCGTGGTGGGCTCGCGCAAGTGCGAGGAAGGCGGCGTCGCCGCCCGCGAAGTCGTAGAGCGAGGGCCTGGACTCCATGGGCGCCAACCTAACCCCGGATACGCTGCCGCGCATGCCCAGACGAGCGGAGATCTTCCAGGCCGGCGAAGCGCGGTTCGACACCAGCGCCACCGCGGACGAACGCACCATGCTCGCCGACTTCCTGCGGGCCCAGCGCCACACGTTGGTGCTGAAGTGCTCCGGCCTGTCCGCGGAGCTGGCAGCGCGGTCCGTCGAGCCGTCCACGTTGTCGTTGCTGGGCCTGGTGCGGCACCTCGCGGACGTCGAACGCCGGTGGTTCCGGCAGGTGCTGGCGGGGGAGGACGTCGCGCTGCGCTTCAGTTCCGTGGCGAACCCCGACGGCGACTTCGATGACGTCTCGGCGGACGGTGTCGCTGAAGCATGGGAGGCCTGGCACGACGAGGTGGCGTTCGCCGATCGCTTCGTGGCGGCCGCCCCGAGCCTGGACGTGACGGGGGAGGACCCGTGGCGCGGCACGGTGTCGCTGCGCTGGGTGCTGGTCCACATGGTCGAGGAGTACGCGCGGCACAACGGGCACGCGGATCTGTTGCGGGAGCGCATCGACGGACAGGTGGGTCTCTAGACTCCGGTGGTGGCGACGAGCGACGAGTTCTTCGAGTTCGTGGACGCGCTGCCCGCCCTGGAGAAGCAGCCGCGGGACACCTACACCGCGTTCGCCGTGGGCGGCAGGCGGTTCGGGTACTTCTGGCCGCGCACCCACACCGTCGGGCTGAAGCAGACGCTGTCCGAGCAACAGGCGCTCGTCGCGGAACGGCCGGACGTGTTCGAGGAGCAGTACCAGTCGGGCGGGTTCGGCTGGGTCGTCGTCTACCTGGCGGGCATCGAGCTGGACGAGCTGACCGAGCTGGTGTTCGAGGCGTGGCGGCTGACCGCGCCGGAGGACCTCATCGCGGAGGCCACGGACCCGGCGCGGTCGGCACGGACTCGGAACTCGCGGACTCGGAACCGGCGGACTCAGAACTCGCGGACGAAGTAGGGCACGGTGTCGATCCACCCTCGGGCCGATGCTCCGTTGAGGACGCCGCTGCCCTGTTCGGCGAGGGTGTACCAGGACTCGACGTAGTCGGGGTCGTCGGTGTACCAGCTGTCCGGGATGGCGCCGAGGATCGCGTCGACCAGGGGGATGTACGCGCCACCGTCCACAATGGTCAGAAGCGCGGTGGCGATCGCCTGGGCGAGCGCGCGGTAGTTGGTGTCGCCGTCGTCCTCCATCATCACGACGTCGGCCAGGTCGTACTTGTAGGCGTTCCAGTGGACCAGGAGCTGGTTGGGGTAGTAGGTGGTGTTCTCCTCGTCGAGGTAGGGCATGGTGACGGTGTCGACGCGTACCTTGCCGTCCAGCCCGAACCCGGTCACCAGGCTGAAGATCTCGGCGTCGCCCTTGAACCACGGCTCCTGGACGTCGCTGACCCGCACTCGGGCGATCTTGGTGGCCCAGTACCCGGCCGCGGTCGCCGACACGGCCGGTGCGGGGAGGACCTGCCGCAGGACGTTCATGCCCAGCGTCACGGCCCGTTCCACGTCCACGTCGACCAGCAGCACCGGCTCGTCGGAGACCTGTGCGGTCGGGAGTTGCTTCCGGCCGTCTGTGCCGTAGGCGGTGAACGTGACGGCCCGGTCGTCGTCGGGTGCCGCGGCGATCTTCGGGAGCGCGCCGGCGCGGAGCTGGTCGGCCATCTTCTCGTGGCCCAGGCGGATCGTGAGCAGCTTGCTCTCCGGCAGGCCTTTCGCGGTGGCGAGCCGTCGTTCCGCGGTCACGATCTTCGTGGCGAGCGGTCCAGCCAGGCCGAGGTCCGCCAGGTGGGTGGGGGAGGTCAGCACGGCGTTCGTGATCCGTGCGCGGGTGGTGGTGTCGGCGAGCCCGGCGGCGAGGTCGCGGGCGATCTGGTCGGTGATCCGATGGACTGGGCCGGTCGGTGCGGCGGTCGCGGTGGGGGAGAGGGTCGCGAGGGTCAGGACGACGACAACGAACGTTCTCATGACGCTCCTCAGCAGGGGTTTGGGGGTCACGCGTCATCCAGCTCTGATCGTGGAGATCGCCGCGTCGCCGGGCAATAGGCCGGAACGACTCACTAAGGTTCGGCCGATGAACGCCTGGTCGCCGCGCTCCGCGGTCGCTCGCCTCGCCGCCGCGGTGGTCGTCGGCACGGTGGTCGGCCTGCTCGTCGCCGGTGTCTCGGACGCGCCGCTGGGCGTGCTCGCCGGGATCGCGGCGACCGAAACGGTCTTCGTCATCGCGGGCTGGATCGTGCTGTGGCCGATGGACGCCGCCACCACGCACCGCTTCGCCGGACGCGAGGACTTCCGGCCGCTGGCCGAGGAACTGCTCGTCGTCGCGGTCGCCCTCTGTGGACTCGTCGCGATCGTCGCATCGCTGTTGCGGGGCGCGGCCGACTCCAAGCAGGTCGCGGCCGCCGTGGCGCTCGCCGGCGTCTTCATGGCGTGGTCGGCGCTGCATCTCATGTATGCCACCAGGTATGCGCACGTGTACTACCTGGCGGCGGGTGGGATCGACTTCAACTCCCCGGACCCGCCGTCCTACAAGGACTTCCTGTACTTCAGCTACAACCTCGGCATGACCTATCAGGTCTCGGACACCGCGGTGTCGAGCTCGACGGTCCGGGCGATCGTGCTGCGGCACGCCTTGCTGTCGTACGTGTTCGGGACGAGCGTGCTGGCCACCACGATCAACCTGGTCGCGGGGACCGTCACGGGCTGAGCCGGACCTCCAGAGCGGACCGGCGAACGAGGTCGTGGAACCGGTAGCGGCCCGGCGCGTGCTCCTCCACGAGTCGCGCGCGGGAAAGCCCGGACAGGATCGCGGCGGTCTCGGCCTCGGACGTGCCGGCGAGTCCGGCGGCGATCGGTGTGCCGAACTCGGCGCCTGCCTGCTGGGCGAGCAGCTGGTACACCCGCGCCGCCTCCGGACTCAACGCACGGCACACCCAGGACACGGCGGGCTTCACCGGATCCGAGTCGAACATGAGGTCCTCGATGCGTTGCCGTTCGGCTCTGAGCTCCGCGGCGACTTGCTCGAGGGTCAGGTCGGGGCGGGTGGCTGCGTGCGCGGCGGCGATCGTCAGCGCGAGCGGCAGGTGGCCGCAACTATCGATGATCGCGGTGGCCGCGCGCCGTTCGGCGGCCACCCGGCCCGGTCCGAGATACCGGCCGAGCAGCGCGGCCGCCTCGTCGGGGCGCAGCGTGCCGAGATTGATCCGTCGAGCCCCCTCTCGCACGACCAAGGGGTCCAGGCGAGATCGACTGGTCACCACGGTGAGGCAACCCGGTGCGGTGGCGAGTAGCGGGCGGACCTGTGCCGCGTCCCTGGCGTTGTCGAGCACGACGAGCATCCGCCGGTCCGCCTGCGTTCGGCGATACAGGCTTCGGGCCTCCTCCGGGTCGGCGGGGATCGGCAGGCCCAGCGCGTCCAGGAACCCGTCGAGCGCGTCCGATGACGCCACGGGCTCGGCGGACCGGTCGAAGCCGCACAGGTCCACGTACAGCTGCCCGTCGGGGAACCGGTCGGCGGCCTGGTGCGCCCAGAGCAGGGCCAGCGCGGTCTTGCCGACGCCCGCGGTGCCATCGATCGACGAGACGATGACCGTGTTCGCGTCTGTGTCGGCGAGGGCACGGAGTTCCTCATTCCGGCCGACGAAGTGCGGGGTGTACGCCGGCAGCTGACGCGGCACCACAGTGGTTCGCCGATCCTGCGGGATACCGGGCAACCGGATCCACGCGCCGATCGTCGTTTCCTTGACGTTGACCTCGATGCGCCGGTACTCGTCCGCGTCGAGGGCGGCACTGTGGCGGACGACCTCGTCGTAGAACCACGGTGACACGACGAGCCCCAGTGGTGCGGCCGACGTCGCCAGCGCGGACTTGAGCGCGGCGGAGTCGAGGATTCGGAACACGAAGTTGACCGACGATCCCACCACGCCGTGGTCGTCGTGATGGACTTCTCCGGCGTGCACCGCCACCCGCATCCGGATCCGAGCCTCCGGAGTATGTGTGCTGTTGTGCCGGTCGATGGCTGCGATCAGCTGGCTTGGGAGCGTGTCCACGACCGACGCTTTCGGCATCGTGGGCGGGAGCAGCGCCAACACACCGTCCCCACGGTCCTCCACATGACAATCCGCCCACTCCAGGCCGGAGTTGGACAACGCCGCCCGGAACGCTCGGTACATACCGGACCGCAGCGCCACTTGATCGGCATCGGACCGCTGTGGACTGCCGAATCCTTCGATGTCGACCGCGAGGATTGTCCGGTGCTCGACCGGCTGGGATGCCATGTCACATCACCGCGGTCCGGCCGAGGTGGAGCTTGGCGCGCAACGTCTCCGCGTCGGGGTCGTCGAACTCGCTCAGCACGTCCAACGCCTTCGCCCACAGGTCGATGGCCGTCGTGTGATCACCAATCGCGTGCTGCGTGTTGCCGAGGTGGGCACGGGTGATGGCCTCGTTGTGGCGGTCGCCCAACACGTGCCACAGGTCGAGAGCACGCAGGTAGCTCATGGCTGCTCCAGCGTAATCACCGAGGTGGTGGTGGATGTAGCCGAGACGGTGCAACGCGGCGGCCTCGCCCTCCCGGTCGGAGGCCGCCTGGAACAGCTCGAGCGCCTGCTCGCAGTAGGTCCGTGCCTGATCGTGCCGGTCCAGGCGGGTATGCCACCACCCCAGGAGGTTCAGCGCGCGAGCCTCCCCGCTGGTGTTGCCGGTCATGCGGTACAACTCCCACGCCTGCTGCGCGTGGGTGAGCGCCTCGGTGTAGCGGCCCTTGCGCTCGTTGATCTCGCTGATCGCCAGGTGTGCCCGCGCTTCGCCGCCGTGGTGGGCGTTCCGCTTCGACAGCTCGAGAGCTTGGCCGTGGTGCTGCAGTGCCTCCGTGTACTGGCCGTATCGGCTGTACGCCGTGCCCAGCCCGTCATGCGTGCGCGCCTGCACCTCCGCGTCGCCGGCCCGCTCGGCGGAGGTGAGCGCGGTCTGGTGGCTCGTGATCCAGTCCCGCCAGAGCCCGCGTTTGTCGAGGACCGGAGCGATCTTCCAGGCCAGCCGCCACGTGAGCTCGGAGAAGGCGTTGGCGGCCGCATGGTTGATCATGTTGAGGACCGTGGCGGGTTCGTCGGTGCGCGTCAAGTAGTGGGCGAGCATGCGCCGCTCGGCGCCGTCCGGTGTCCCGTCCTCACGGGCTTTTCGCTCGGCGTAGTCGCGCAGCAGGTCGTGGAACCAGTACCGGCCAGGTGCGGGTTCCTGGAGCATGTGCGCCCTGGCCAGTTCGCGAACGAGCGAGCGGGCGATCGTTTCCGGCAGGTCGAGCATCGCGGCGATGGCGGGCATGTCGGCGTGCGGTCCGGGATGCAGCGCCAACGTCCGGAACGCCAGGGCCGCACCCGGCTCGAGGGACCGATAGGACCAGGAGAAGATCCTTTCGATGCTCGTCGCGTCGTCACCGAGATCGAGGACGTCGAGGCGGTTCCGTCTTTCGCGCAGCTCGTCGTCGAGGGCTGCTAGCGATTCGGTGGTACTCGCCAGGGAGGCGATGATCCGCAACGCAAGCGGCAGGCTCGCCGATCGCACAACCAGGCGCCCGGCGGCGTCCCGCTCGGCGGAGACGCGGCTGTCGCCTAACAGCCCGGTGAACAGTTGGTGCGACTCGACGGCAGAGAGCGGCCCCACCTCGATCGAATGCGCCCCGACCAGGCCCTGCATCCGATGGCGGCTGGTGACCACGACGACGGAGTCGCCGTCGCCGGGCAGCAGCGGGCGGACCTGGTCGACATGTGACGCGTTGTCCAGGACGACCAGCAGTCTTTGCCTGGCAAGCATGCTGCGGAACAACGCTGCCTGCGCCTCCACGGTCGCCGGAATCGCCTGAGGTGACACGCCGAGAACGCTGAGGAATCCGGTGAGGACTTCTGCGGGCGGTGTCGGCTCGCCAGGGCCGTATCCGCTCAGGTTCACGTACAGCTGCCCGTCGGGGAACCGGTCCTTGACCTGCCGGGCCCAGAAGGTGACCAGCTCGGTCTTGCCGACACCGCCCATCCCGTGCACCACGAACAGAACCGGGCCCTCGGCGGACAGGCTCGTCAGCTCGGTTTCGCGTCCGATGAACAGGGGCGTGCCGCGCGGCAGTGCCGCCGGCCGGATGTGTTCGTGGCGTGCGATGGCCGGTTCGGGCTTGGGGTACAAGGTGACGACCACGAAACCCTGTTCCTGGGTGACTGTTGGCGGAGGACAGTTCTGGTCGGCGCAGTCCTGCACCGCGGTGGGAATGCCGCTGCCCTCGCCCTCCACGAGCTTGATCCACGCCAGGACCCGGGCCAGCTGGAGGTTCCGCTTCTTCGACTGGCCCTGCAGTTCGGCGAAGCTGCGCTCACCGCCATCGGGGAAGGTCCGGCCGAGCCACTCGCCGGGACTGCTCACCTCCAGCCGGTCGGAGAACAGCCGCACGTGCACGCAGGCCGTGGTGTCGCCGTAGTCGCGGTGCACCAGCGCGTTCGCGATGATCTCGCGGACGGCGACCATCGGGTAGGCGTAGACGGCCTTCGACTGCGCCTGGTCGGCGTCGGGGAGCTCGCCGACGCGCACCAGGTCGGCGACGAACCGCCGGGCCTTGCGGATCTGGTCCGGCAGGCAGTCCTCGAAGGTCTTCGTGTCCCGGACCGACGACTTGTCGGTGCCCTCGTACCGCGTGCAGATCACCGAGGCCGCGAGCCGGGCCGGTCGCCGCGTGGAGAACAGCAGGGCGCCGGTGCCGGTGAGCCTGCCGTCGGCCCACAGTCCGGCCCGCTCGAGGAAGTCCCACGGCGACAGGGTGTTCGGATAACCGTCGGCCACGTCGTCGCGCAGATCGTTCCGGAACCGTTCCACCGCGTGGAAGTCGAAGGTGCCGCAGTCGGTCGGACGTTCGAGCAGCGGGCGCTCGTCGTCATCACCCGGCTGCACGACGCCATCCGGCGGGAACTGGGCGGTGACGGCGTCGACGAGGTGCTCGACCGCTTCGGCCACGAGCACCCGCTCGGCGAAGTGCGTGACGTCGGCGTCCGCCTCGAGCTGGACGACGAAGATCCGGTCGCGGTCGCCGCCGTCGATGATCTCGCGCGTCCACCGGGTGCCGATCGCCCGGACGGTCGCGCACACGACGAGCAGTGCGCCGGACTCGAGCGCCCGGACCGCGGTCGCCACGCCGGTCTGGTCGAGGGTGAGCATCGTCTCGGACACCTTGTGGCCGCGTGCCCGCAACGGCCCGATCAGTTGGCGCGCCACGCTTTGCTCGCCGTCGGCGACGGCGATGAGCACGCCGTCGTCAGGCGGGGGAGGCGGAGGATGTCCGAGATAGACGGAGCCGTTGATCGTGCCGGCCTGCAGCGAGTGCCCCACGACCTGGCCGCCCAGATCAAGGTGCACTCCTTCGGTGTCGCCGGCCATCGGCACAGTCTGGCGGATTCCGTTTGGGTGGGGAAGAAATTCCGCACGGGTGCGGTCCTGAGCGATCGTGCTGATCGTCGTCTATGGGCTCAGAGGCTCACTTGAGCGGCTCACCGCGCGCTTCCGCCGCCGCGGCAGCCGTGGGAGTTCGCTCCCCGGCCCACTCGGCGCGCAACTGGCCGAGAATCCGGTCGCGGGTGATGTCGAGTCCGGCGATCACCTGAGCCGCGCCGCCGTGCGGATCGCGAAGCACACCGAGCAGGAGATGCGGAGTTCCGATCCACTCGTCGCCCCGCAGAAGAGCCTCGCGGAGAGCGCCGATGATGGCCGCTCGCGATCCCGCGGTGAACGGGATGGACGGGCTCTCGTCCGGAACGCCGTTGGACCGGAGGCCGCCGAACTGCTCGGCGGAGATGCCGAGTCTGGACAAGGCGGTGGCCGCCGTTCCGGTTCCCTCCTGGAGGATGCCGAGCAGGATGTGCTCGGCATCGACCTGGTCGCTGTGCATGGAACGAGCGCGCTCCGCCGCCAGCACCAGCGCCCGGCGGGCCGGATCCGTCATGCGTCCGAAGAGGTCCCGGCGGACCGGCACCGCCCTGGGGGTCCTTCGTCCGGCGACGGACCTGTCGTGGATGACCTTGATGGTGGTGCGGATGTCGAAGCTGTAGGCCAGCTCGGGGGTCTGCAGCGCCGCGGGCACCAGTTCCATGACGAGCCGGACCCCGCCGGCGAGGTGGTCCTGCAGATGGGCGTGCCGGAACTGGTAGAAGGCGCCGGCCTGGCGGACCACGCCGAGCCGGTGCGCGTCGTCGAGGAAGCGCATGAGGTTCCAGGGCAACCCGCGGCGCAGCGCCAGCCAGGCGTTGCACATCAGGAACCACGGCCATGCCGAGCGGAATGCCTGCGGAACGCTGATGGTCGACGCGAGGACGAAGCCCGCCTGCCACGTCCAGGACGACGGGAAGGCGCCGATGATCGAGTTCGTCACAGCGAAGCTGACTCCCGCGACGAGTTCGGTCAGCGCCGCCTGGATGATCGCGGCGGTGCGGTCACGGGCGAGGACGTGTCCGGGATCGGGCGACCGGATCACGTCGGCCGCCGCGTTCAGCAGGGTCATCAGTCCCAGGCTCAGTCCGGCGGACACCGCGACCAGGGCGAGCAGTCTGCCTTGAGCGGTGTACCCGAAGAAGAGCATCAGCGTGGTCGCCGCGGTCAGGCCACCGACGACCCACATGGCGGCCCGGCTCCGAAGATCTCCCTGGCCGGTCCACCCGTGCAAAGCGACCTGGTTCGGAGAGTCCGGGGGACCCATCAGGAAGACGATGAGCGTCACGATGGCGGCCAAGAGAACGGACAACACGCCCTGCGACGCGATGAGTGCCCATGTCAGCAGGCCCGCGGCCAGTCCTCCGAATAACCGGACCGCCAGTTCGGGGTAGATGCTGTGCAGCTCCCACCAGACCAGATACCGGGTCTGCAGCCGGTGCATGTGACGGGCGAGGAACGTCAGCGTGATCTGGGCCTGCTCGATTCCGTACGGGGACGGAACCGCGCGGGACGCGAAGGAGGACGGGGGCGCGGGAAAACGGCTGTAGCTGATCGACAGGAAAACGTCGAGCAGGTGGCTTTCAATGGCGGCCCGGCTGGGAAAGCGGTTTCGGTTCAGCAGTTCCGCGGGATCGGTGGATCGCCTGTCGTAGGCGATGCAGACGAGCGAGATCATGAGTGGTGTCGACAGGGTCTCGGCCAGTGGGCACCGCGGGTTGGCCCGCAGGTGCGTGAAGACCGGTGCCCAGCGCCGGTCGACCGTGGGCAGGCTCGTGGACAGGTACTCGATGGCGTCCGGGACCGGCACGGCTTCGAGCTCGATGACCGCCGCGGTCGCCAGGAAGTGCCCACCGTCGATGACCGCCTCCTCGTACTCGCGGCTGCGGCAGGTCACTACGAGGGGCTTGCCGCCCGCCACCGCCTGGTCGATCGCGTCGATCGCCGACTGGCGCAGGGCGGCGGGCATCTCGTCGAGCCCGTCGAGGATCGGGAGCACGTGCCCGTCCTCGACCAGTCGCAGGGCGGCGTCACGGCCGTAGGCCCCGATGTTCGCCAGGTCGCGGTAGTCCTCCCGCAGCCGCCTGGCGATCCAGGCCCGCAGGTGCTCGGTCCGCGGGTTCCAGGACGCCACCGGCAGCAGCAACGGCACCGGGTCACGCCGCCCACGGCGACGGTCGAGCAGACCGAGGGTGAGCAGAATCGCCAGGACCGTCTTGCCCGCACCGGGCTCGCCGAGAATCACCAGCTGACGATGCGGCAATGCGGTGAACAGGGTGACGATCTGGGACACGTCACCGCGCAGTTTGAGCCGCAGCGGCCGGCCGCCGATGGCGTTTCTGCCGAGCACCCGGTCCGGCGTGGCCGCGACCGGTCGACCGGTGGCCGACCACCGCACGGGAAGTGGCGTCAAACGGTGCAACAGCCGCGCGGCCGATTCGTGGGTCCATTCCCGGTGCACCGCCGCGGCGAGCTGGGTAATGGCGCGGTCCATTCCCCGTGCGTCACGCCACACCGGGCCCGCGCCGGGGATTAGTTTGATGGTGTCTCCGGCGATGAGCGCGAGTGCGACCGCGAGAATGCACGCCAGGGGCAGTGCGAGAGGCGTGAAGGGCGTGAGCCAGTCCGGCCGGGTGTCCGACGCGACGTTAACGGCGAGGGGAATGACAACTTGCGCCACCAGGACGGTCGCCAGGACCGCCAGGGACAGTCGCCGCATCGACGTACCTCGCCTCGCATCGAACCGCGTGTGACCCCGACGACTGCCGACAGCTTAACTCACCGGCGGAATCCGCCATTCGTGAAAGGAATGGCAGATTCCGATTCGCCGTCATTTGTATGACATTCCAATGGGAATACGAGCGGCGAATCCGTGCGGGTGCGGAAATCGGGCGACTAGGCCAGTCGCAGCTGCCCCTGATCCTCGGCCACCGGACCGAGGTCGCCGGTGCGGTAGTGCTTGCGGCACAACACCTGGTACCGCACCTCGTCGCCGGGCGCGGTGTCCGCGACCAGGACGGTGTCGCCGGCCCGCACGACGGATCCGTTGTGGATGCGCGAGTTGAACCGGCCGGGCAGGCCGCACCAGCACAGCACCTCGACCTGGATGGCGCACAGTTCGTCGGCCAGCTCGAAGAGGCGTGCGGCACCGGGGAACAGGTGGCTGCGGAAGTCCGTGGCGAGGCCGAAGGCGTAGACGTCGATCTGCGAGTCGTCCGCCAGTTCGGCCAGCTGGTCGACCTGGGCGGGGGAGAGGAACTGGGCCTCGTCGACGATCAGGTAGTCCACGCGGACTCCGCGCGACCAGTGGGAGCGCACCAGCAGCCGGATGTCGAGGTCCTCGTGGACCTCCTCGGCGCCGCGGGCGATGCCCATCCGGCTGGAGATCGTCGGCGTGCCGGACCGGTCGTGGCGCACCAGCAGCAGACCGCAACGGCCCTGGCGGGCCTGGTTGTGGTCGATCTGCAGCGCCAGCGTGGACTTTCCGCAGTCCATGGGGCCGTAGAAGTACCGGAGCCTGCCCGGCATCCCGAGACCGCGGCGCGAACCGGCGGCGGGGACGGAGGAGAGGGCGTCCGTGGGGTCTGCGGCAAGAGGGTCCACGGCGGGACACCCTAGCGGTACCAATTGACTCTATTACTTCAGTGTTGACTGAAACCTGCCCTCCTGCGGATCGCGGTCGCCAAACCCTGCCAAGACGTGAAAGAAATTCGCCTGTCAACGACGACATGGAAGGACGAGAGGCGATGAACCCTGCACGCACTCTTCTCGCCGTGCTTTCGGTCCTGGCCACGATTTCGGTACCCGCTGTCACCGCGCCCGCGTCGCAAGCCGACGCTCTCCGGGACGTGGTGATCGTCGGGAACTCAACGGCCGGCACCGTCACGTTCCTCGACGGCCGGACGTTCGGCAACATCCGCACGCTGGACGTGACCCCGGACAAGCAGCAGCGCATCGACGAGATGGACCCGGTCCGCCGGGCCGCGTACGAGACGATCCGCAAGGAGGTGGGGGACAAGTTCGTCGACGACGCGCACCTGTCGCCCGACGGGCGCACGATCTTCGTGTCGCGCGGCAACCTCGGTGACGCCGTCGCGGTCGACGTCGCGTCCGGGCAGCAGAAGTGGCGGGTGCGGCTGGACGGCTTCAAGGCCGACCACGCGACGCTCTCGCCGGACGGCACCAGGTTCGTCATCTCGGCGATCACCGCGCAGAAGGTCCAGGTGATCGACACCGCGACCGGGCGGGTGACGGGGAGCTTCGCGACCGGGTCCTACCCGCACGAGAACATGTATTCGCCGGACGGCGGGCGGATCTACAACATGAGCATCGGCCTGCCGTCGTTGCCGAAGTGGATGAACTGGGCCAAGGGCGCCAAGCAGATCACCGTGGTGGACGCCCGGACGTTGCAGCAGGTCCGCACCTACGACTTCGAGTACGGCGTGCGGCCCGCGGTGATCACGCCGGACGAGCGGACGATGTACCTGCAACTGTCCTACCTCAACGGGTTCGCCGAGTTCGACCTCGTCGCGGGGCGGATCACCCGGACGGTGCAGATGCCGTTCAGCGAGGCCGGTCGCAAGCTCAAGGAGGACGACTACCCGCAGAACTCCGCGCACCACGGGATGGCGATGTCGGGGGACAAGCTGTGCATGGCCGGGACGATCGACGACTACACGGCGATCGTGTCGCGTCCTGCGCTGACGACCGACGCGTTCGTGCACTACCCGGTGGGCGCGTTGCCGTACTGGTCGTTGACGAGCGTGGACGGCAACCACTGCTTCGTGACGCTGTCCAATCTGGACGCCGTGTCGGTGGTCGACTACCGGACCGGGCGCGAGGTGGCGCGGGTGCCGGTGGGGGACTTCCCGCAGCGGCTGCGGCTGGGCCGGCTCGCCTGAGGCCACTCGGCGGAACGATATATACCGCGAGCCGATATATACTGGTTTCATGAAGGCCATGTCGGAGCAGACGTTCCTGGTGCTGACCGCACTGGCGGAGGAGCCGCTGCACGGGTACGCCATCGTGCAGGCGGTGGAGGCGTTGTCGGAGGGACGCACGCGGCTGCGGGTGGGGACGCTCTACGGCGTGCTCGACCGGCTCGTCGCGGACGGGTTCGCCGCGCGTGACCGCGAGGAGGTCCACCAGGGGCGGCTGCGCCGGTACTACCGGCTGACGGACGAGGGGGTGCGGGCGTTGCAGGCGGAGGTGGCCCGGATGAGGGCGAATCTGAAGGCGGCGTCCGCGGTACTGAAGGCGAGGCGGGCATGAGCAGCAACCTGGAGCGGCGCTATCGGGCGTTGTTGAAGGTGCTTCCGCGGTGGTACCGGGCGGATCGCGAGGACGAGATGGTGGCGCTGTTCCTGGAGGACAAGGACACCGACCACCTCGAGTACACGTGGCCTGGCTGGGGCGAGGCGTTCGCGACGCTCGGGCTGTCGGCGCGGGTGCGGATGGGCGCGCACGGGGGACCGGCGAAGGTCGTGGCGCTGGGGGAGTCGGTGCGCGCGCTGGCGCTGTTGGTGCTGGTGAGCGGTGTGGGGTTCGCGGGCGCGGCGGTGATCAACACCCTGCGGCTCGCGACACATCCGGAGATCGTCTGGACGTGGTGGGGGATGGTGGACTTCGCGCCGATCCTGGTGCTGGGCCTGCTGCTCACCGGGCATCCGGCGAGCGCGAAGGTGTTGTCGGGCTTGGCGTTGCTGCCGGGGATCTATTCGGTGGTGTCGTACGGGAACTGGGAGGCGGTGCCATTCCTGCTTCCGTGGTGGATCGGGTTCGGGTTGCTGTGCCTGGGTTTCCACCGCGAGGCGCCGAAGCCCGCCGCGAAGCCGTGGGGGATCGCGGCGGGCGTGGCGTTCGCGCTCGGTGTGGTGACGATGTCGGTCACCGAGGACGCGGCTGGGTTCTACACCCTCGGGTTGGTGTTGCTGGGCATCGCGATGGCTACACGAGTGCTGGTTCCGGGTTTCCGACGGCCTTGATGGCGCGGCGGACGGGCACGAAGATCATCAGGACGAAGCCGATCACGAAGAAGATGATCAGCGAGATGATCGCGGGGCGGAGGCTGCCGGTGGCCTGTCCGACGATGCCGAACAGCAGTGGGCCGAGCCAGGACGTGGAGCGTTCGCCGACCTCGTAGAGGGAGAAGTACTGGGCTTCGCGGCCGGCCGGGACCATCTGGCTGAACAGCGAGCGGGACAGGGCGTTGGTGCCGCCGAGGACGATGCCGATGCCGGCGGCGACGAGGTAGAAGCCCATCTGGTCGCCGGCGCGGACGAAGTAGGCCGCGGTGATGACGACGATCCAGACGAGCAGTGAGCCCATGATGGTCTTCTTGGCGCCGACGCGTTTGGCGATCAGGCCGTGGAGCATGCCGCCGATGAAGGCGACGAACTGGACGATGAGGATCGTGCCGATGAGGACGGTCTGGTCGAACTTGAGCTCGAGTTTGCCGTAGTTGCCGGCGACGTTGGCGACGGTGGAGATGCCGTCGGTGTAGATGAGGTAGGTGCCGAGGAAGGCCAGGGTGAGCGGGAACGCCAGGGTGGCCTTGAAGGTGGCGCCGAGCTCCTTGAAGCCGGCGGTGACGACGGAGGCGCCGTGTTCGTGGCCGTGCGGTGGCTGGTGCTTGCGCAGGCGGCGCAGCGGGATGGTGGTGAACGCGGCCCACCAGACGCCGGAGATCACGAACGCGATGCGGGCGGCGTCGCCCTGGGTGATGCCGAGTGAGTCGTGCAGCTGGCTGATGGCGAGCTGGACGGCGAGGCACAGGCCGCCGCCGAGGTAGCCGAACGCCCAGCCGCGGCTGGAGACGCCGTCGCGTTCGTCGGCGGTGGCGATCTCGGGGAGGAAGGCGTAGTAGACGACGACCGAGGCGCCGTAGCAGACGTTGGCGATGATGAAGAGTGGGATCGCGAGCTGCCAGTTGCTGCTGGAGATGAACCACAGCAGGACGGTCGCGAAGGAGCCGGAGAACGCGAAGCCGGCGAGCATGCGCTTCTTGTTCTGGGTGCGGTCGGCGATCGCGCCCATGATCGGCAGGATGATGACCTGGATGACGGTGGCGAACGAGAGCAGGTAGCCCCAGAGCGAGCCGATGGGGAACTGCAGTCCGGCGACGGAGACGTCGCAGTGGTCGAAGGCGTTGTCGCCGGCGCAGGGGTTGAGGCCGTTGCGGGCGGTGTCGGCCTTGGCGGCGTCCATGGCGACCGCGGGCAGGTACAGGGAGAGGAAGACGGTCACGACGGATGTGGGGAACACGGAGTTCGCCCAGTCGTACCAGACCCAGCCTCGTTGTTCTTTGCGGCGGCGTTCGGCCGTCCCCGCGTCGCTGTCCACGACCTCGCTCATGGCGGGGGACCTTACTGGCCCCGCGCGGGCGTGTTTGATCGACTGCTCAACCTGTTACCCAGGTGCCGTTGCGCCCCGGCAAATGGTCCCCCCGAATTCCACACTACCGACGGGGTCTGACATTCCCGCGAGTCCTACGTTCCCGCCCCCTGTGTCGTACCTTCCCGCCCCCCGAGTGTGACGTTCGAGCCCCGCGAGTCCTCAGTTCAGGCTCGGCCGTTCACCCCGTGACCCAGGCGCCGCGGGACTGGAGGACCTCGCGCAGGACGTCGGGGCGGTCGGTGACGAGTCCGTCGACGCCGATGTCGAGCAGGTGGCGCATCTGGGCTTCGTCGTCGATGGTCCAGACGTGAACCTCGAGTGAACGCCGGTGGGCCGCGCGGACAAATCGTTCGTCCACGACCTTGAGGCGGCCCTGACTGATGGGGACCTGGGCGATCTGGCCGCGGACGGGGAGTCCGACGAGGGGGACGCGGCCGGCGAGCCAGAGGGCGCCGGCGTTGCGGGGGCCCATGGACGTGAGGAGGTCGGGGCCGCCGAGCTTGCGGATGCGGGCGAGGCGGTCGTCGGAGAACGACGCGAGGCACACGCGGTGCAGTGCCTTGGCCTTGCGGAGCACGGCGATGACGGGTTCGACCGCGTGCTCGGTCTTGACGTCGATGTTGAACATCGTGTCGGGGAGCTCTTCGAGCACGTCGGCGAGGCGGGCGATGGGTTCGCGGCCGCCGACGTTGGCGCGTTTCACCTCGGACCAGGGCAGGTCGCTGACGGTGCCGGTGGCGTCGGTGGTGCGGTCGAGGGTGGTGTCGTGGTGGACGACTACCTCGCCGTCGCTGGTCGCGTGGACGTCGGTCTCGAGGTAGCGGTAGCCCTCTTTGACGGCGCGGCGGAAGGAGCTCAGCGAGTTCTCCATGCCGCTGAGGTCGTCGACGTGCCATCCGCGGTGGGCGAAGGCCCTGGGGTGTGGGCCGGCGAGGTAGGGGTGGGTCACGTAGGGAGTGTGCCTTGGCGGCGTGGCGCTGGAGTGAAGGTGGGGTGGCCGGATACCGTCGCGCGCCATGGAGGTCGAGATCCGCGTCTCGTCAGATGACCCGCGGCCCGGAGGGGGTGGGCCCCCTGATGGGGGTCGGTATCAACACTGTGCTTGGTGTGGGCGGCGTCTGCCTGGGAGCGGACGGATCGGGCGGCCCAGACGGTATTGCGCGCAGCCGTGCAGGCAGCGGGCTTATGAGCGGCGGACGGCGTTGCAGCGGGGCGGGTTGCCGGAGGACGCGGTGGTGTTGTCCACGGCGGAGCTGGCCGATCTGCAGGACCGGTTGTTCCAGCTGCGGTGTGCGGCCGAGGACGTGTTCACGGCGGCGTCGGACGGGGCTGATCCGGACGAGCTGCGCAAGCTGGCGGCGGAGATGGTGGAGACGGCGAAGAGCCTCGAACGTCTTCGTTGATATCAATGATTTCAGTGCTGACTAAACACTGGTACAGATCGGGTGGTCCGGAAATTCGGTCACAACCGGAAAACACGCACCTGGATGTAGCGGGTTGCCTACCCGCTGTGATCGGACGATCATGACCGGCGTGGCCCCCTATTGCCGCACCGCGATGGACCGAGCGGACGTTGGATTCGGTGTGACCGACGCGCTCGGCACTTTGCGCTGGGCGAACCGCGCGCTCGGGGAGTTCGTGGGGATTCCCGCGGGCTCGGCGCTCGGGCGATCGTTGCCGGCGTTGCTGCCGGGTGTGCCGGAGCGGCCGGGGTCGTCGCTGGTGCTGTCGGCGCCGCGGTGGCTGCAGGTGCAGTGCGCCTCGCTGGGCGACGACCTGCTGTACGAGCTGGTCGACGTGACGGCCTGGCGGGACCGCGAGCTGGCGGTGACGGCGGAGGCGGACGCGTTGCGGCGGGCCCAGGCGCTGGGGCGGATGGGCACGTGGGAGTGGCACATCGCCGAGGACCGGGTGACGTGGTCGGACACGCTGCTGGAGATGTTCGGCTTCCCGCGCGGCACGGAGTTCACCTTCGAGCTGTACTCGCAGCTGGTGCATCCCGAGGACCTGCCGGTGATCGAGGCGACCCTCGAGGCGGCGATGAAGACGGGCGCGGTGTTCAGCTACACGCACCGGATGCTGCTGGCCGATCGGCGCACCGAGCGGGTCTTCGAGTGCTTCGGGGAGGTGGTGCTGGATCCGGACGGCACGCCGGTGCGGGCGCTGGGGACGGCGCACGACGTGACGCAGGCGTCGCGGGTGCACGACGAGCTGGTGCGGGCGGCGGAGCAGGACCCGTTGACGGGGTTGCCTAACCGGCGGGCGCTGATGCGGGAGCTGGAGCGGTCGATGGCCTCCGGCGGTTCGGGTGCGCTGCTGGTGCTGGACCTGGACAACTTCAAGGACGTCAACGACCTGCGCGGGCACGCGGTGGGCGACCGGGTGATGCGGATGCTCGCGTCGGCGTTGCAGGGCAGGCTGGCGGACGGTCAGGTGATCGGGCGGCTCGGCGGGGACGAGTTCGCGGTGGTGCTGCCGGGGTGCTCGCGGGCGGACGCGTCGGCGGTGGCGGACGGGCTGCGGGACGCGGTGGCGGCGCTGCCGCTGGTGGGGTGTGGGACGCCCGCGCACATCACGGTGTCGACGGGGCTGGCGTCGTTCGGACCAGGTGACACGTGGGAGCTGGTGCTGGCGAACGCCGATCTGGCGCTGTACGCGTCGAAGGCGGCGGGCCGCAACCGGGTCACCGTGTACGAGCCGGGGCATTACGCGGACACGGTGAAGCGGGTGTCGGTGCTGGACCGGCTGCGTTCGGCATTGTCGAACAGCGGTCTGACGCTGCACGGGATGCCCATGGTGTCGCTGACCGACGGCCGGGTGCTGGGGCACGAGTTGTTGCTGCGCCTGGAGGACGGTCAGGAGCCGCTGCTGGGGCCGGCGGACTTCCTGCCGGTGGCGGAGCGGTCGAACCTGATCTTCGACATCGACCGGTGGGTGTTGTCGACGGCGATCGACGCGCTGGTGGCGCGGCCGTCGACCGAGCTGCGGTTCAACGTCAACGTCTCCGGGCGGACGCTGGAGGATCCGGAGTTCGGTGACTTCGTGCTGGACCGCCTGGGGTCGGCGGGGGTGGCGCCGGGCCGGTTGGGCCTGGAGATCACCGAGACGGCGGCGGTGACGAACCTGGACGCGGCGCGGTCGCTGGCGCGGCAGCTGCGCGGGTTCGGCTGCCGGATCACGTTGGACGACTTCGGTTCCGGGTTCGGGTCGTTCGTCCACTTGAAACACCTGCCGATCACCGGCATCAAGATCGACGGCGAGTTCGTGCGCAGCATCGACACGTGCGAGGCGGACGCGGTGCTGGTCTCGGGGATCATGGAGATCGCGCGCGGGCTCGGTTTGTCCGCGGTGGCCGAGTGGGTGGAGCGGCCGGCGCAGGTGGATGCGTTGCGGCGCTTGGGAGTCCGGGTGGGGCAGGGGTTCCATCTGGGGCGGGCGGTGCCGTTGGCTCAGATCCTTTCGGTGCAACCGGTTGGGCCGGATGGAGCATTGTCGTCTCAGGTGGTTGGAGCTGAGGATGGTGCGCGCTCCTGATCACCGCCTGATGGGAAGCCTTCGTGCCAGAGCAGCATCATTCGGCCGGATCATGCGGCCTGCGCCGCCTCGAACTGTTCACGCCTCTCGCCGAGCCCTCGGTCGACTTCTATGCCGCTGTACTGGGGTGGGCGGTGATCGCGGATCCGGACGGGTCGTTCACCGGCTGGGTGGGTGATCGGCTGGCGGCCGCGGTGCGGCCGGGGGATTCCCCTTGCTGGCACGTGGTTTTCGGTGGCCCGGAGACGCGGTCGTTGCGTGATCCGTCCGATGTGGACGCTTGGGTGGACGGTGGCCGGGTGTTGCACGGGCCGTGGGCGCCGGAGCCGCGGGCGGGGGAGCCGTGCTGGGCGGAGCTGATGTCGTCGGCGGACACCGACGACTACTGGTCGGCTCAGCTGGGCTGGGAGGTGCGGTCGCCGTCGGAGGAGTTCCTGCTGTACGAGTCGTCGCGGCGCGGTGACCGGCGGGCGGTGGCGGGGCGATTGCGGACGCTGGAGCCGAAGCTGGCCGGGTGGATGGTGTATTTCGCGGTCGGCTCGGTGGCGAAGGCGTGTGAGCGGGTGGCGGAGTTGGGCGGCACCGTGCTGGTGCCGCCGACGTCCGTGCCCACCGGCTTGGTGGCGTCGATCGCCGACCCCGCCGGTGGCGTCTGTGCGCTGCTGGAGTCGCCTCCGGGCTGGGGCGGTACCTGGTCTAGTTGAGGCTGAATTTACGAAAGACTAGGCGGGAAGCCGCCGGTGGCGATCGGGCCCCAGCGGTCGATGGTGATCCGGATGAGGGACTTTCCCTGGCGTCGCATGGCTTCGCGGTACTCGTCCCAGTCGGGGTGTTCGCCGGCGATGCAGCGGAAGTACTCGACGAGCGGTTCGAGGGCGTCGGGCAGGTCGAGTACCTCGGCGGTGCCGTCGACCTGCACGTAGGGGCCGTCCCAGTCGTCGGAGAGCACGCACATGGTGACCTGGGGCGTGCGCCGGGCGTTGATCACCTTCGCGCGCGACGGGTAGGTCGAGATCACGATGCGGCCTTGCGCGTCGACGCCGCAGGCGACCGGGGACACCTGAGGGCTGCCGTCTTTCCGGCTGGTGATCAGGATTCCGTGGTGGCGGGTGCGGAGGAAGTCGAGCAGTTGCGTGCGGTCGACGACGTCCGCGGTCGCGATCTTCGGCATGATGTGCAGCATGGCACGGTTCACCTCGTACGACGGCACCGAACTCGCTTACCGCACGCTGGGGTCGGGTGAGCCCCTGATCTGCCTGGCGGGCGGGCCCGGCCGGGCGTCGAGCTATCTCGGGGACCTGGGCGGGTTGTCTCAGCACCGGCGGCTGATCGTGCTGGACAACCGGGGGACCGGTGAGTCGGCGGAGCCGGAGAACCCGTTCACCTACCGGCGGGACATGCTGGTGCACGACGTGGAGATGCTGCGCCGGCACCTGGATCTCGACGTGGTCGACGTGCTGGGGCATTCGGCGGGTGCGGGGATCGCGATGGGGTACGCGGTCGATCATCCGGAGCGGGTGGGCAAGCTCGTGCTGCTGACGCCGGCGTTGCGGTCGGTCGGGTTGTCGCCGGAGCAGAGCGACTGGGACACGTTCCTCGCCGAGCGGGCTGACGAGCCGTGGTACGAGCAGGTGACTCGGGCGCTGGCGAACGACGCGGCGGGGGACAACAGCGTCGAGAACCGGGTGGCCGCGTCGCCGATGCTGTACGGGACGTGGAACGAGCGGGCCCAGGCGCACGCGCGGGCCGAGTTGGGTGAGTGGAAGTACGAGGTCGCGCTCGGCTACAACGCGGAGGGGGCGTTCACGCCGGGCGTCATGCGGCGCGGGCTGCAGGAGTTCGACCATCCGGTCCTGGTGTACGCGGCGTCGGCGGATCCGATCTCACCGGTGCGGCGGTGCCGTGAGCTGGTGGAGTTGTTCCCGAACGCGACGCTGGTGGTGCACGAGGGTGCGGGGCATTACGCGTGGGTGGACGACCCGGAGTGGCTGGTGAAGCAGGTGGCCACTTTCCTCACCTGAGGTTGAGGACGGCGACGCGCGTGCGGTCGCGGCCTTCGCCTTTGGCCTGGTAGAGGGCCTCGTCGGCGGCGAGCAGCAGTGGGCTGAGCTCGGTGGCGGTGTCGGGGAAGATCGCGGCGCCGATCGAGGCTGTGAAGTTGGTGATGGTGCGGTCCATGCCGCTGCGGTCGACGACGCCGACTGACAGTGCGCCGATCTCGAACCGGATGCGTTCGGCGGTGGCGCGGACGCCGTTGACGCCGACGCCGGGGAGCAGGACGGCGAACTCCTCGCCGCCGAAGCGGCCGACGAGGTCGTAGGCGCG
Organism: Lentzea sp. NBRC 105346; assembly: GCF_030269605.1. GTDB lineage: Bacteria > Actinomycetota > Actinomycetes > Mycobacteriales > Pseudonocardiaceae > Lentzea. The sequence continues at coordinate 690,722 of NZ_BSTQ01000001.1, read as the reverse complement.
TACGACGCTCTTGATGGTGTCGGCGACGACGCGCAGGACGCGGTCGCCGGCGAGGTGGCCGTAGGTGTCGTTGATCTGCTTGAAGTGGTCGAGGTCGAGGATCAGGACGCCGACGGTGCTGCCGAGGCGGCGGGAGCGGTCGAGTTCGCGTTCGGCCATCTCGTGCCAGAAGGTGGCGTCGACGAGGCCGGTCTTGGAGTCGGTGCGGGCGGCCATGCGGAACTGGGGCAGCAGCAGGCCCATGTGCAGCGCCAGCACTGTGACCAGCAGCAACGGGGTGAGCCACGGGTGGGAGGTCATGATGATCGCCAGGCCGCAGCCCAGGCCGATGGAGGCGGCGATGATCAGCTGGTCGCTGGGGTGTCCGAACGCGGAGCGGCGGGGCTTGTCCAGGTTCGTCATGATGATCGCGCCCACGACGAGGGCGTAGTTGACGATCCAGTAGACGAACCCGGCGAGGGTGACGCCGAGCAGGCCGGCCGGTCCCTCCAGCGACACCGGTGAGATGGCGAGTAGTACGGATTTTCCCGCCGCGCAGCCGAGGATTACGGTGCACGCGGAGAACAGCTTGCGATGCGGAAGTGCCCGCCTCCGGTAGACCCGGAACCAGGCGTGGACGTAGCTGATGCCGATCAGTGCGACGAGCAGTGGCATCGGTAGCAGCAGTACGCCCGCGAACAGCCACACGGACTGCATGTGCGCGTGCGGTGAGCCTTCGGCGGCGATCTCACGGATCCGTTCGATGCCGCGAGCCGCCTCCAAGTGGACGACGGCCCCTGCCGCCAGCAGGGCGAACCAGGTCCAAGCCAGTGCGTCGGCCGGGGTAAGCCGTGCGGTGGCGACCACGACGAGCGTCGCGGCGGTTTCGACCACCGCGATGTAGGTCAGCACCGGCAGGGAAAGCGACCATAGTTTCCACCGGCGCGGGTCGACCCGACGCAACTCTGCCACCCCCACCTCCACAGGAACCAACAACTGTAGCTACCGGTACACGCAGTGTCGTGGCTCCATGTGGGGGACCTCACTTGAGCACAACAAGGAGCAAGTCATGATCAACCGTACTTCTGCGCCCCGTCCTGGCCGTCCCAACGACTGGTCGCGCCCCAACGACTGGCGTCGTTGCTGAGGGTCCACAGCCATGCCGTGCCGCACGCCGTGAGCACCCCGAGTGCTCCGGCGGCGGCGACGACGAGGTGTGGCGCCCAGTGATCGGCCGCCACACCGGCGGCCGCGACCCCGAGTCCCTGCGAGACGCGCAGGGCGGTCACGGCCAGCCCGAACGACTGGCCGCGCAGTTCGTCCGGCACAGCACGGACGAACGTGGTGGCGGTCACCAGGTGGTATGAACTTCCGGCTCCCGAAAGGGTGAACAGCAGCAGTACTCCGGCCAGGCCCGGCTGCAGGACGCACAGCGTGAGCGGTGCGCAGGCGGCGATGACGAGCAGTGGCATCGCGCGCAGCCGGGCCGGTTCCGTGAGCCGGGCCAGGACGAGCATGCCGGTGGCGGTGCCGGCGGCGTAGGCGGCGAACATGAGGCCGACGGCGATCGGGCCCGCGCCGAGTTCGACGGCGTAGGGCGCGGCGAGGGCCTCGCCGGCGATGTAGAACCCCGAGACGCAGGCCATGGCGACCAGTGCTCGCAGCATGGGGCGCCGGGACACCAGCCGTACTCCTTGGACGAGGTGCCAGGTGCGGTCCCTGACGATCATGGATGCGGGCCGGTGGATGACCCAGCGGGTGATCAGCAGGGCGGAGGCGAGGAACGTCGCGGCGTCGGCGAGCAGCACACCTCGGGCGCCGATCCACGCGACGAGGCCGCCGCCGGTGACGAACCCGGCGACCTGCGCGACCTGGGTGACGGTGTTCATCGCGGCCTGTCCCACGGCGTAGAGCTCGCCGGGCAGGACCTGCGGCAGCAGTGCCGCGCGGGCGGCGTTGCCCGGCGCTCCGGCCAGTTGTGCCGCGACGAGCAGCGTGCACAACAGCCACAGCGGCACCTGCGGTATCGCCATCAACGCCAGCAACAGCGCCCGCACGAGGTCGGTCGTGATCATCACCTGACGGCGCGGGAACCGGTCGGCGAGCCCGGTGAGCAGCGGACCGCCGACCAGGTCGGGCAGGAACGTGAGCGCGTAGGTCAGGGCGGTGAGCCCGGCGGACTCGGTGCGGGCGTAGACGTGGACGGACAACGCGACGCGGGCGAACTGGTCGCCGGCGATGGACACGAAGTGCGCGGCGAACAGTGCCCGGTACTCACCGACGGTGAAGACCTCGCGGAAGCCCGGCACATGTCACAGCATGTCGGACCAGACGCCGCACCTGTGTTCGCTGCCGAAATTGACAGTCCTGATTGCGCCGGGTGCGAGTGATTGGACATCCGAATGGCGCCAGCCGGGGTCACCGGTCCGAGTGAACCGTGCCCACGCTGCGGTCATGTACTCGGCCAGCCGCTGCTGGGCCGGGGTGAGGGGCAGCTTGAAGTCGAACAACGACACGAGCTCCGAACCGTGGTAGGCGCGGTAGGGGAACGGTGGTCCGTCGAACATCAGCGGCGCCTCGGCGTCGGCGTACTCGTAGCCGAAGACGCTCGTGCGGCGCGCCAGCTGGGTTCGGGCCTGCGCGGCCGGGCACGCCCACGTCCGGTCGGTGAGCACCGCGGCGAGCTCCGGCCGCGCGTCGCCGTCGCCGTCGAGCGGGTAACGCGCCTCGATCGTTGACGCCTTCGCGCCGAACAACGTCGTCAGCTCGGATCGGAACCCGGCGGCGTCCATCGGGTCCGGGTAGTCGAAGGCGGTGAACACGGTGTGCTCGTCGTGCGTGGTGCCCAGCAGCACCGGCACGCGGTGGAACCAGCCGTCGCGCAGTGCCCGGATCGGGTCGAACGGCAGTGCGCCCGTGCCGTAGGCGGGCCGGTTGAACGTCTCCGCCACGTCCACCAGCCGCTGCGCGGGCAGTGCCCGCAGGCACGCGAGGTCGTGGCAGCCCAGGTCGGTGGTGGCGCCGAGCCGTTCGATCTCCTCGCGGGGCGCCCAGAACGTCCACTTGCCGCCGCCCGGCTCGGCGAAACTGGTCTGGCAGGCTCCGCTTTGGATGATCGCCTTGTGGAACAGGCCCGTGGTGCGTGGTGTGGTGAGCTGCGCGCACACGCTCAGCCCGCCCGCGGACTCGCCGAAGAGCGTGACGTTGCCGGGGTCGCCGCCGAACGCGGCGGCGTTGCGCCGCACCCACCGCAGTGCGGCCTGCTGGTCGGCGAGCCCGAACGCGCCCGAGCCCGTCAGGCCGGGATAGCCGAAGTAGCCGAACGCGCCGAGCCGGTAGTTGATCGTCACCACCACGGCGCCGGCCCGTGGTGCGAGGGTGCGGGCGTCGTACTCGTTGGCCGAACCGGTGGTGAAGCCGCCGCCGTGGACGAACACCATCACCGGCCGCTTGACGCCTGGTTTCGCGGGTGTGGTGACGTTGAGGTGGAGGCAGTCCTCCTCGGTGCTGCTCGGCGCGCCCGGCCAGCCGGCCTGGGCGCAGATCGGGCCGGGTTTCGTCGCGTCCCGCACGCCTGACCAGGCCGCGGGCGGCTGCGGGTCGCGCCAGCGCAGTGCGCCGACCGGTGGTGCGGCGTAGGGGATCTTCTGGAAGGTGCGGTACGAGGCGGTGACCGTGCCCCGTACCGCACCGGTGTCGATGCGCACCACGTCACCGGTGTCGGCTCGGGCCGGAACGGTGAGCAGTCCGGCCACCAAGACGGCGATCAGTGGTGCGCGCATGCGTCAGCCCTCCCAGAAACCGCCCAACCAGAAACCACACTGGTGCTCAGCCGCGAAGTCGACCGGAGCGATCTTGCCCGGGACCAAGGCTGGCACGATCACCTCGCGCCAGCCCGGAGTGCCGGTTGAGGCGAACCGGCCCCAGGCGCCGATCATGAACTCCGACAGTTTCCGCTGCTCAGGCGTCAGCTGGGTTTGGAAGTCGAACAGGAACTGGAGTTCCGAGGCGTGGTAGGCGAGGTATGGGAACTCCGGCAGGCCGGGGAAGAACATCGGCGCGGTGCGGTCGGCGAACTCGTACCGGTACACCGGCGTGCGCCGGTTGAGCAGCCTGCCGTCCAGCGCCGTGCGGCACGCCCAGGTGTGATCGGTCTCGATCGCCGCGATCTCCGGGCGGACGTCGCCGTCACCGTTGGACGGGTACCGGCGGATGATCTCGTCGGCCTTCGCCTCGCCGAAGCGTTCCGCGATCCACGGCCGGTACTGCGTGTCCGGCAGTTTCGGGTAGGTCAGCGCGATGAACAGTGTCGCCTCGTCGCGGTTGGAGCCGATCAGCACCGGCACCCGGTGGAATCGGCCCGCCTTCAGCTCGGCGGACGGCTCGCGTGGCAGCGTCCTCGTGCCGTACGCGGGGCGGTTGAACTGCCACGCGATCGCCGGGTCGACGAGCTTGGTGGCGTCGACCTTGCGCAGGCACTCGATGCCATCTGGAGATCCATTCGGGCAGCCGAGCGGCAGCTTGGCGCCGATCGCCTCGACCTCCTGGCGGGACGCCCAGATGGTGCCGAACTGGCCGCTGCCCGTGGCGAACGCCAGCGAGCACGCTCCACTTTGGATGATCGCCTTGTGGAACAGCCCGGCGCTGCGGGGCGTGGTGAGCTGCCCGCACACGCTGATCCCGCCCGCGGACTCGCCGAAGATCGTCACGTTGTGCGGGTCGCCGCCGAACGCGCGGGCGTTGCGCTGCACCCAGCGCATCGCGGCCTGCTGGTCGGCCAGGCCGAACGACCCCGAGCCGTTCAGGCCGGGGTAGCCGAAGTTGCCGAACGCGCCCAGCCGGTAGTTGATCGTCACCACCACGATGCCGGTCTGTTCGACGAACTTGCGCGCGTCGTAGAAGCCGCCGGAGCCGGTCTCGAAGCTGCCGCCGTGGATCCACAGCATCACCGGCCGCTTGACGCCTGGTTTCGCGGGTGTGGTGACGTTGAGGTAGAGGCAGTCCTCGTCGGTGCTGCCCGGGTTGCCGAACTGGGCGACCTGGGCGCACTGCGGTGCCGGTTTCGTCGCGTCCCGCGTGCCGGTCCACGCGGCGGCCGGCTGCGGGTCGCGCCAGCGCAGCGGGCCGACCGGTGGTGCGGCGAACGGGATCGCCTGGAACCGGCGGTGGGTGTCGGTGACCGTGCCCTTGACGAGGCCCTTGTCGGTCCGGACGACGCTCGTGTCATTGGTCTCGGCGTTGGCCGGGAGTGGAGCGGCCAGCGCGAGAACAGCCAATGCCGTCAACAACATTCGCATGGTGTAACCCCCTCTTCACCTCGAACGTATCGAGCCGTGCCACCGAATTCGGCCTGCGAACGGCGCCAACCCCATGAGCCGAACGTCGACGTTCCGGTGACCGGACCCGATACCACCTGTTGCCGACATACCGACCGGTCGGTACCCTCCGGTCGTGGCCGACGACGAGCAGATAGCAGCGCTGGTGCTGGACTGGGGCGGTGTCATGACCGTGTCCGTCCCCGAGTTCGTGGGGGACTGGCTCGAGTCCGAGGGCATCGACCGCCAGGTCTACGGCACGATCATGCGTTCGTGGATGGGCCGGGACGCCGATCCCGCCAACCCCGTGGCACGCCTGGAGACCGGTGAGCTGACCGCCAGGGAGTTCGAACACCTCCTGGCCGCCGAGCTGATCACCACCAGCGGCGCCGCGGTGAGCCCCAAGGACCTGCTGCGCCGCATGTTCGGAACGGCGACACCGGATCCGGAGATGGTCGAGCTGGTGCGTTCGGCGAAGTCGAACGGCGTTCGGACGGCGCTGCTGTCCAACAGCTGGGGCGAGGGCTATCCGGCGGACCTGCTGACAGAGCTGTTCGACATTGTCGTCATCAGCGGCCGGATCGGGCTGCGCAAGCCCGACCCGCGCATCTACGAGCACACCGTCAAGCAGATCGGCCTGCCGGCGCGGCAATGTGTGTTCTTCGACGACGCGCCGGTCAACGTCGAGGCCGCGCGGGCCGTGGGCCTGCACGCGTTCCGGCACACCGACGCCTCTTCCACGAAAGCCAACCTCAAGACTCTGGGGGTGACCTGGTGACCGACCACAATGATCGAGCGCTGCCCGGTCTCGACCTGGGCAAGCTGGCCGCCTACCTCAAGGTGGACAAGCTCGACGGCGAGCTCATCCCCGGCGGCCGCTCCAACCTGACCTACCGGGTCACCGACGGCACCCAGCGGTGGGTGCTGCGCCGCCCGCCGCTGGGGCACGTGCTGGCCACCGCGCACGACATGTCACGCGAGTACCGGGTGATCTCCGCCCTCGGCCCGACGCGGGTGCCCGTACCGCACGCCGAGCTGCTGTGCGAGGACACCGACGTGATCGGCGCGCCGTTCTACCTCATGGAGGAGTGCTCGGGCACGCCGCTGCGCGAGCAGCAGCAGGCCGCGTGGCTCACTGCCGAACAGGCGACGACATTGTCGAACGACCTGGTCGACGTGCTGGCCGATCTGCACGAGGTCGACCCCGCCGCGGTGGGCTTGAGCGACTTTGGCCGGCCCGACGGGTTCATGGCCCGCCAGGTCGCCCGGTGGGGCAAGCAGCTCGACAACTCCCGCAGCCGCGACCTGCCCGGCATCGACGAACTGCGTGAGCGCCTCGCGAGCACGGTGCCGGACTCGCCGAAGGCGACGATCATCCACGGCGACTACCGCCTGGACAACTGCCTCGTCACCGAGGGCACCCCGAAGATCACCGCCGTGCTGGACTGGGAGATGTCCACGCTCGGCGACCCGCTCGCCGACCTCGGCCTGCTCTACGTCTACTGGGCCGGGCTCAACATCGAGAACGACCCGATCACCGGCACCGTCCCCTCGCTGCCGGGATTCCTCAGCGCGGACGACATTGTCGAACGCTATTCGGATCGCACCGGCACCGACGTGAAGAACCTCGGCTGGTACATCGCGTTCGGCTACTTCAAGCTCGCCGTGATCCTCGAGGGGATCCACTACCGCTTCACCACCGGCAAGACCGTCGGCGCCGGTTTCGAGAAGCTCGGACAGTTCACCCTGCCGCTCGTCGTGCAGGGCCTCGCCGCCAGCAAGGAGCAGTGATGGACTTCGCGTACGACGCCAAGACGGTGGAGCTGCAGGAGAAGCTGCTGCAGTTCATGGACGAGTTCGTCTATCCCGCGGAGGCCACCCTCGAGGAGGAGGTCGCCGCGGCGACCGACCCGTGGGCCCGCACCCCGGTGATGGAGGTGCTCAAGGCCGAGGCCCGCAAGCGCGGCCTGTGGAACCTCTTCCTGCCCGACGCCGAGCACGGCGGCGGCCTGACGAACCTGCAGTACGCGCCGCTGGCGGAGATCACCGGCCGCAGCCCGCACCTCGCCCCCGAGGCGCTCAACTGCGCCGCGCCGGACACCGGCAACATGGAGGTGCTGGCGATGTTCGGCACCGAGCAGCAGAAGAAGCAGTGGCTGCAGCCGCTGCTCGACGGCGAGATCCGGTCGGCGTTCTGCATGACCGAACCGGACGTGGCATCGTCGGACGCCACCAACATCTCCACGCGCATCGAACGCGACGGCGACCACTACGTCATCAACGGCCGCAAGTGGTACGCCTCCGGCGCGATGGCCCCCAACTGCGCGATCTTCATCGTGATGGGCAAGACCGACCCGACCGCCGAGCGGCACCGCCAGCAGTCGCAGATCCTGGTGCCGCGCGACACCCCCGGCGTCAACGTCGTCCGCGGCATGCACGTGTTCGGCTACCCCGACGGCACGCACGGCGGGCACGCCGAGATCGTGTTCGACAACGTCCGCGTGCCGGCGGAGAACCTGATCGCCGGTGAGGGCGAGGGCTTCGCGATCGCGCAGGCCCGCCTCGGCCCCGGCCGCATCCACCACTGCATGCGCCTGATCGGCATGGCCGAACGTGGCCTCGAGCTGATGTGCAAGCGGGCTCAGTCGCGTGTCGCGTTCGGCAAGCCGCTCGCCGCGCAGGGCGTCGTGCAGGAGTGGATCGCCGAGTCCCGCGTCCGCATCGAGCAGGCCCGCCTGCTCGTGCTCAAGACCGCGTGGCTGATGGACACCGTCGGCAACAAGGGCGCGCACACCGAGATCCAGGCCATCAAGATCGCCGTGCCGGCGATGACCGAGTGGGTGCTCGACAAGGCCATCCAGGCCCACGGCGCCGGTGGCGTCAGCCAGGACACCCCGCTGGCCGACCTGTGGGCGGGCACCCGCACGCTGCGCCTGGCCGACGGGCCCGACGAGGTGCACCGCATGTCGCTCGCCAAGCGGGAGCTCAAGAAGTACAGCTAGTTCTGGCTCTGCTGTCTGCCGGGCCTCGTGGCGGCGATCGCGCATCGGGTCGCCGCCACGAAGTCCCAGAACACCGCCGTCGTCGAGGTCTTGCGCTCCGACCGCGTGTTCGTCTCGAACATCGCCGCCCGCAGCGGCGTCGTCAGCTCCAGCTGCGCACCCCGCTTGCGGCTCGTCCGGTTCGCGATGTTGGTCCGGTCGTAGCCGCCCAGCTCGGGGTGGTCGATCGCGTCGATCGCCTGGAACCCCGCCCGCCGCAACCGGGTCAGCAGCAGTCCCCGCAGCACCGCGTCGCGCCCGCCCACCAGCACCGCGCGCGCGTAGTCGGGTAAGCCCGCCGCCACCGCCGTACACCCGTGCAGGCCCAGCGCGTGGCTCGACTCCGACACCATCTCCAGCGCCACCCGGTCGTCGCAGTTCGACGACGTGACGTGCAGCAGGTCGTTGGCGTAGGAGCGCAGCCCCTCGAACATCCAGTAGTCGTAGGTCTGCCCGATCGGCACCCGCGTCGCCGGGTGATAGCCGGCGATCGCCAGGCACAGCTCGGACGTGCCGAACTCGATGCCGCCGCCGTGCGGGGCGAGGATCGTCGCGGACGTGCGGGGGCGGTGCCGCTTGAAACGGCGCCGGTAGTCCACCCGCTCCACCATCCGGGGGTCGGCGTAGATGTCGGAGTTGGACGCGTAGACGTCCACCGCCGACCACTGGGGCTGGGGTCTCATGGCGGCCAGGATCTTATCCGCCACGCGCCACGGCCCCCGCGCGGATCACCGCACGGGGACCGTCTCACTTCGACAGGCCGCATCCCGCAGGGGTACCCGCCGAGGCGGAGACCGCTGCCTGGCTCCCCAGGTCACACCGAGGATTTCGGGTGGCCAGGGCATGCCGCGTACCGGGGGAAGGCCCGCGCCGCCGGGCGGTGCGGGGCGCGGGGCCGGGATCGGCGGCACGTCGTCCCAGCCCGCCACGATGTCGTCGAACTCGGCCCGCAGCAGTTCGGGATCGGTGAGCACCAGATCGGCGAACTCGCGGTCGAGAGTCCGGGCCGTCACCGCGTACCGCCCGTTTACGCGTCGATCTCCTTGCGGCCGGTGTCCGCCGAGCCGATCTCGATCTTGCGGGGCTTGGCCTTCTCGGCGATCGGGATGCGCAACGTCAGCACACCGCTGTCGTAGTTGGCCTTGATCCTGTCGGTGTCCAGGGTGTCGCCGAGGAACAACTGGCGGGAGAACACGCCCAGCGGCCGCTCGGACACCTGCATCTCGACGTTGTCGTCGGTGACCGGACGGCGTTCGGCCTTCACGGTCAGCACGTTGCGTTCGACGTCCAGCTCGATCGCGTCGGGAGTGACGCCCGGAAGATCGAAGCAGACCACGAACTCCTCACCCGCCCGGTAGGCGTCCATCGGCATCGCCGTCGGACGGGACCAGGTACCCGGCGTGCCGAACACCTGCTGGGTCAGCCGGTCCAGCTCACGGAACGGGTCGGTGCGCATCAACATCTGACACCTCCTCGAATCAGCACGACATGTTGTCGACGCGCGCTGATTCCGTTGTACCATGTCGTCGTAACGATGACAACTCTGATGTCGTCGAGAGGGTGACATGGGGATCGAGGACTATGAGACCGTCCGCGACACCGCCACGGGCGAGGCCGGCGAAGTCAGCCGCGCCGAGGTGCTGCTCGCCCTCGAGATGTTGCGCCAGCTGCGCGACGAGCTGGACGAATGGGAGCCGCGGCTGATCGCGACCGCCCGCGAGATCGGCGTCAGCTGGGCCGCGCTCGCCCCCGCACTGGGCGTCGCGAGCCGCCAGGCCGCCGAACGCCGCTACCTGCGCGTGCGGCAGACCGGTCACCAGGGCACCGGCGACCAGCGGGTGCAGGCCGAACGCGACCAGCGTGCCGGCGACCGCGCCGTGCGTGACTGGGCCCGCCGCAACGCCGCCACCCTGCGCCGCATCGCCGGCCTCGTCGGCGAGTTCGACCAGAACGTCCACAACGCGCTCGCCGCCGACGACGCCGCCACGCTCCTCGGCCCGCTCGCCGACGCCCACCCCCACCTGCGGAACGCCCACCCCCGCCTGGCCGCCGAGGTCGCCGGCATCGCCGAGCAGACCGAACTGCTGCGCCGCGTCACCCAGGAACAGCGCATCAACCGATCGGCTAACGGACGGTCCACCATCGGTAGCGCAGATCAGGATCTTTAGCGGATCGTGCCACCCCTCGCACCGCTGCCAGGCTTCGCGGTGTGAAGGGGGAATCACCATGCTGAAACCATTGGCCGCGGCCGCCGTCATCCTGATCACCAGCGCCGCGCCCGTCTCCGCGTCCCGGTCCGCCGACTGGCCCGGCTGGCAGCACGATCTCGCCGGCAGCCGCCACAACGCCGCCGAGTGGCGGCTCAACCCGCGCACCGTCGGCAAACTCAAGCTCAAATGGGCGTTCACGTACGAGGCGCAGGGTGCGTTCCTGCGCAGTCAGCCCGCCGTCGCCGGCGACACCATCTACTTCGGCGGGCCCGACGGGAAGTTCCGTGCCCGCGACGCCCGCACCGGCGCCGAGCGGTGGACGTTCACGCTCCCGCGGCCGCTGATCAACTCCGACGGTCCGGCCGTCGCCGGTGGCAAGGTGTACTTCGGCACGATCGGCGGCCACGTCTACGCACTCGACCAGCGCACCGGCCACCAGGTGTGGCACCAGCAGATCGACACCACCCCGACCGCGGTCGTCACCAGCTCGCCGATCGTGCACGACGGCCGCGTCTACGTCGGCGTGTCCAGCGGCGAGAACACCCTGCCGCGCGACCACCCGTGCTGCACCTTCCGCGGCCACCTCGACGCCCTGGACGCGAACTCCGGCGCCCTGGCGTGGCGCTACTACACCGTGCCGCCGCCACAGCAGAACGGCACCTGGCCCAACGGCGTCCCGCGGTTCGAGCCCTCCGGCGCCGGGGTGTGGAGCTCACCGGTCATCGACGCCCGCACCGGCACGCTCTACGTCGGCACCGGCCAGAACTACACCGGCGTCGGCGGCGACTTCGACACCCTGCTCGCCCTGGACCTGCGCACCGGCACACCCCGATGGCGCAACCAGGTGACCAAGGCCGACACGTGGCGCACCGCGTGCAACGAACCCGACCCCGACGGCTACTGCCCGGGACTCAAGGACGGCACCAACCTCGACTACGACATCGGCGCCACCCCGAACCTGTTCACCGCGGGCGGCCGCAAACTCGTCGGAGTCGGCCAGAAGTCCGGTGTCTACCACGTCTTCGACGCCACGACCGGTGAAGTGGTGTGGCGGCGGCAGCTCGGCGTCCCGCTGCCCAGCGGCGGCGTGTCCGGCATCCAGTGGGGCTCCAGCTACGACGGCAAGCGCCTCTACATCGCCACCTACTACGCCGATCCCGGCAAGCTCTTCGCCGTCGACCCGCTCACGGGCAACGTTTTCTGGGAGACCCCGGCACCCGCCTCGGGCTGCACCACCGGTGGGGTGGCCGGGCATCCCGACTGCGCCCCGGCGTTCGGTGTCGCCGTCTCCACCACCCCAGGTGTGGTGTATCTCGGTGGTGTCGACGGCAAGTTCCGCGCCTACTCGGCCGCTTCCGGTGCCGTGCTGTGGACCTACGACACCATCGCCGACGTCGTCGGCGTGAACGGGCTGACCGGGCGCGGTGGCGCCATCTCCGGAACCGGCGGCGGGGCCGTCATCTCGCGCGGCATGGTCTACGTCCAGTCCGGCTACGCGCCCGACTACGGCAGCCCGCACCCGCACGTGCTGCTCGCGTTCGGCCTCTAGAGGATCTTCAGCGTCCGCAGATCGGCGTCCAGCTCGGCCCGCACACCCAGTGGCAGGCTGAGCTGGCCCGCGCAGTGCCCGAACCCGAAGTCGCTCAGGATCGGCACCTCCAGCGGCCGCAGCCGATCCTCGAGCACGGGGCCGACATCGCCGCAGCCGGTCCAGCTGCCGAGCAGCAGCCCGGCGACCCCGTCGAAGAACCCGGCCCTGATGAGCTGGGTCAGCATCCGGTCGACCCGGTACGGCTCCTCACCGATGTCCTCCAGCAGCACGATGGCGCCGTGCGGCGGCGTGAACTGCGGGATGTTCGCCGCGAGCAGCGTGAGGTTCCCGCCGATCAGCACACCCCGCGCCACCCCCGGCGCCATCGTCGCGCCGCCGTCGAACCACAGCTTCGGCGCGAACAGGGCCCGCTTCAGGTTCGCCTGCGCCACCGGATCCTTGACGAATGCCTCGGTGCCCGGCATCGGCCCGAACAGTGAGGACCTGCCGAGGGTGTGCAGCTCCGCGTGCAAGGTCGTGACGTCGCTCGACCCGACGAAGAGCTTCGGCGGCAACGACGCCCAGTCCACCTGGTCGGCCATCCGCATGCAGCCGTAGCCGCCACGCACGCAGATCACGGCCTTAACCTCCGGGTTCAGCCACGCCGCCGTGAACTCGGCCGCCCGCGCCGCGTCACTTGCCGCCAGATAGTTCAGCTTGTCCGGCGGCCCGCCGGCGAGCACCGGCTCGTCGACCGCGAGGCCCCACGACCGCAGGATCGCCACCCCCTGCGCCACCAGGTCGGGCGCGGCCGGGCCCGCGGGGGAGACCAGCGCGACCCGATCACCCTGCCGCAACATCATCCGGTCACCCACTTGTCCACAGGGGCCTTCGGTGCTCGCCCGCACTGTCGGTGTCGCGTGGCAGAGTAGAAAACGGGGGTCCCCCGAGCCGGGGGACACCTGTTTCGTCGTCGGTGCCAGGCGACTGCAAGTACTACCAGCGCCTGATCAAATCGCTGTGAACCGTTACCCGGCGCGGACCACGCTCTTACCGCGGGTCGCCCCGCCTGACAGGTTCGCGATCGCGGTCTCGACGTCACTCGGCGGTGACGTCGATGCGCACCGACCCGCCGGCGACCAGGGCCATCGCCCGCACGGCGCCGGCGGCCAGCGTCTGCGGCCGGGTCCGGCTCGCCACGTTGCTGTTGTAGGTGTCCCCGCATCAGCAGGTCGTTGGCCGACACGGTGACCGGTTCGAAGGCGGCGAGGTTGCCGTACACCACGATCCGGCTGTGCGGCGCCAGCCGGGCCAGGTTCCCCGCCCCTGGTCGCGCCGCCGACCGGATCCAGGATCACGTCGGACCGTCTCGTCGCCGAGGGCGTCGGGGAACTGGTCCCGCACCAGCACGTCGTGGTAGCCGAACCGGCGAGCGAGCCGACTCCACCGGCGGCGGCGTGAACGAGCACGCTGTCCCCGCCGCGCACCCGAGCTGCCGAGTTGATCAGGTCGTAGGCGGTCGGGGTGACCCGCCCGAACCCGGCGGCCTCGCGCGTCCCGACTCCGGCCGCGTCGATCGCCAGCACCGCGGGCGCGGTCACCACCTCGGCGTAGCCGCCACCACCGATCAGCGCGGTGACCCGAGCCAGGGGACCCCCGTTGACGCACGTGATCAGCGGCGCAGCTCCAGCACCGGCACCCCGTCCGGCGTGAACCCGAACACCTGCCCGTAGAACGACAACTCGGCCTCCAGCGCCGCCTGGATCGACGAGGCCTTGCGGAAGCCGTGCTGTTCGCCCTCGAACGTCAGGTAGGCGTGCGGGATTCCGCTGCCGTCCAACGCGGCAACGAAGCGGTCCGCCTGTTCCGGCGGGCAGATCTCGTCCTCCAGGCCCTGCAGCAGCAGAACCGGGCCCGCCAGGTGCGAGACCTTGTTGGACGGCGACCGCTCCGCATACCGCTCGGCCGCCTCCGGAAGCGGACCGACCAGGCCCTCGACGTAGCGCGACTCGAAGTCGTGCGTCTCGCCGCCGTCGCTCGTCCACCCCGCCAGGTCCAGGATCGGGAACGCGATCATCGCCCCCTGGTACACCGACGTGGACGTCATCGACGCCGCCGACGTCCAGCCACCCGCCGAACCGCCGCGGATGCCCAGCCTCGCCGGGTCCGCCGTGCCCTCCTTCGCCAGCGCCTGCGCGACGAACGCGCAGTCCTCGACGTCCACCACGCCCCACTGCTCGCGCAGCCGCTCGCGGAACGCCCGGCCGTACCCGGTCGAGCCGCCGTAGTTCACCGCCACCACACCGATGCCGCGGCTGGTGAAGTACGCGATGTCGATGTCCAGCACGGGCAGCGCTCGCCCGGTCGGCCCGCCGTGCACGTGCACCACGTAGGGCGGCAGCTCGTCGTCCGGGCCCGCGAAGTCCGGGTTCGTCGGCGGATAGACGTAGGCCGGGATCTCACCGAACATCCGCTCCTGCGGCACCGGCAGGTATGCCTCGTAGGGCGGCGTGGAGCCGGTCAGGCGCGTCAGCGTCCCGTTCGACAGGTCCAGGCGCACCACGGCGTACTCCGAGGAGGGGCCCGCCGCCGCGTCGACCACGACGCCCTCGTGCACCGCCAGGTTCGCGCTCCACGTCGGCAGGTCGGTCTCGACGTCGGTCACCGTGCCGCTGCGCTCGTCCAGCACCGCCAGACGCCCGCTGCGCAGCACCAGATAGCGGCCGGGGGACAGCGCCGCGAACCAGCGGTTGCCCAGCCGCCACATCGGGCCGCCCAGCTCCTCGGCGCACGGCGCCAGGTTGACGCGGCTGCCGTCCAGGCCGATGCGGTAGAGGTTCCACCAGCCGTCCGGGTCGGTCAGCGCCAGCAGCGAGGAGCCCTCCCACTCGAACTGGCACACGGCCTCGGACACGCCACCGGCCAGCACCTCGAACGACGAGGAGCCGACGGTGGCCACGCACAGTTCGGTGCCGTCCCACGGCATCTGCGGGTGGTTCCAGCCGATCCACGCGAACCGCGTGCCGTCCGGCGACAGCTTCGGCCCGCTCATGAAGTGGTGCGACGCCATCAGCACACGGGGCTCGCCGCCGGGCACCGGCAGCGCCACCAGTTCGCGGCGCACGTCCGTGCGCGCGTCACCGGTGATCGTCTCCCGCACGCACCAGACCTCGCCGTCCGGGCCCGCCGTCAGGTCGGAGTAGCGCAGGCCGTGATGGCGCTGCGGTGCGGGCGTGATCGGCCGGGGCTCGCCCCCGGAGGGGGAGAACACGTAGACGCGCTGGTCGTCCCAGTGCGTGAAGGCCACCAGGTCGTCGTCCAGCACCACCCACGGCCGGCCGCCGTACTCGTGCACCCGGTTGCGCGCGTTCCACGGCGCGGGCAGCACGTCGGCGCCGTCGCGGACGAGCGCGACCCGGCCGCCCTCCGCGGGGCGGCTCTCCGCCCACCACACGGACTTGCCGTGCAGGTCGACCCACTGCAGTCCGCCGCCGGCCGCGGCGGCCTCCTCAGCGGTGATCGGGGATGTCCAGGTGCCGTACGAAGCGATCTTCACCACACGCTGAACCTACACGCGCGTACCCACCTGTGGCGCGAGTCCACAATTCACCCCCGGCGAAACCCGAATCGAGGGGGGAGACCTGCCGTCGATCTCCGCGTGGCCTAGGGTCGTAGTTGCCATGGCTCGCGTCATTCACGTATTCCGCCAGCCCGACCGGTTCGTCGCCGGGACAGTCGGGCAACCCGGCGACCGCACGTTCTACCTGCAGGCCTCCGAGCAGAGCAGGTTGATCAGCGTCGCGCTGGAGAAGCAACAGGTCGCCGTGCTCGCCGAGCGCATCGGGTCGCTGCTCGAGGAGGTGCACCGGCGCTTCGGCGCGGACGTGCCCGACGAGCCGCCCGCCGATGACGTCGACGTCGATCCGCTGGACGTCCCCGTCGAGGAGGAGTTCCGCGTCGGCACCATGGGGCTCGGCTGGGACGCCGAGTCCAAGGCCGTCGTGATCGAACTCCTCGCGATCTCCGAGGAGGAGGTCGACGAGGCCGTCGTGCTCGACGACACCGAGGAAGGCCCCGACGCCGTGCGGGTGTTCCTCAGCCCGAGCGCGGCGCGCGCGTTCGCGCACCGGGCCGACCGGGTCGTCAACGCCGGGCGCAAGCCGTGCCCGCTGTGTGCCGAGCCGCTCGACCCGGACGGTCACATCTGCCCGCGGCAGAACGGGTACCGGCGCACCGAAGCCGACGAGGACTGATGGCCGACGACGCCGCCGGCGCTGTCGAACTCCTCACGCACGGCCGCATCGAGGTCGAGGGCAGGCTGGTGGACGCGTCCAACGCGACCCTGTTCTGCCGTATCAGCCACAACGGCGTGGACGCGCAGTGCGTCTACAAACCGGTCCGCGGTGAGCGGCCGCTCTGGGACTTCCCGGACGGCACGCTCGCCGGCCGCGAGGTCGCCACCTACCTGATCTCCGAAGCCGGCGGGTTCGGGCTCGTGCCGCCGACCGTGCTGCGGCCCGGCCCGTTCGGCACCGGCATGGTCCAGCTGTGGATCGAGACCCGCGAGACCGACGAGCTCGTCGACATCGTCGCGGTCGGCGACGTCCAGCCCGGCTGGCGCACGGTGCTGCACGCCCACGACCGCTACGGCGATCCGGCCGTCCTCGTGCACGCCGACCACCCGCGCATGCGGCTCATGTCGGTGATGGACGTCGTGGTCAACAACGCCGACCGCAAGGGCGGGCACGTCCTGCACGCGCTGGACGGCGCGGTCTACGGCGTGGACCACGGCATCTGCCTGCACACCGAGAACAAGCTGCGCACCGTGCTGTGGGGCTGGCTCGGCGAGCCCGTCCCCGACGAGGGCCTGGAGGCGTTGCGCCGGCTCAGATCCGGCCTCGACGGCGGCCTCGGCGAACAGTTGCACGACCACCTGACGCGCGCGGAAGTCCGCGCGATCGCGGAACGAACCGAGAAACTCCTCGCCGCGGGCGTGCATCCGGAACCGTCCGGCGAGTGGCCGGCGATTCCCTGGCCCGCGTTCTGATCCAACGACCCTCGCGAACCGCGTTCGACATCGTCGAACGGCGACACCGATCCGCAGTGGCACACCCGGCGCCGTTCGACAATGACATCCGCGGTTCGACATCCCCGAACGCCGGGCTGGTGCGCGTCGACGGGCTCACACGCACCATCACCTACCGGCTACCTGCCGGACTGCGACCGCATCGCGGCCAGCAGAGTCGTAAGCGCCGGAACGGGGTTCGGGCTGCGGCGCGGCGGCACCACCCAGGTCACGGGACCGGACTCGGTGTGGCTGGGCGGCAGGGCCACGTCCACGAGCGGCCAGGGCGCGGCGGCCAGCGTGTGCGTGGTCGCGAGGAACACCAGATCCGCGGGCCGCTCGGGCAGGCGCAGCACGGGGTAGGACAGCCGGTGCGCCGACAGGTGCGTGACGAGCGGCGAGAAGTCCGCCGAGGGGACCGCGATCCCGACGACGTGGGTGCTGGACCCGAACACCAGGCGGGCGCCCCGCACCTCGGTGGTCCAGCCGTAGTCGATGGCGTACTGCAGTGAGGTTCGGGCCAGCCGCAGGTCCGGCCGTTCGAGAGTGGTCACGAGGATCCTCGAATCACTGGTGGCGGAGTGGTAACCAACACCACGCGCGGCATCCCGAGGACGGTTCAGTTTTTCCGCTATCCGCGTCTCGATCGGGCCCGAATGAAATATTCCTCACCGATTGTTATATCCCTATTGAGATCGGTCATTGTTTTGGGCGATTGACGCCTAGATCATCAGTCCTTTACGTTGCCCGTGACCAGGGAAAACGCAATTGAATGCGCTATGCGGGAAATGCGGTCAACATGGCTTACACCGAACGGATCATCGTCGTCGGATCGGGGCAGGTCGGCGTAGTCGCGGCCACTCGGGTCGCGCACCGTTTCGGACCCGTCGACCTCATCGGCGAGGTCGACGCCACGGGACTCGGTGAGATCGGCGTTCGCGTGTACCGCAACGTGCGCGTGAAATCCGTCGACCTGGACACCCCCGCGCTCATCGTCCACAAGGACAGCGGCCGCACCCAGCGCCTGGTGTGCGACCGCCTGGTCATCGCCGATGACGATGTCCACGCCGAGCTGCCGCGCGGCATGTGGGTGCACGGCGGGAAAGTCGTCGTCCTCGGCGGCGAGCACCACGCCGAGCTGCTCGACGAGTGCTTCGCCGCGCACGCCGGCTGGAGAAACGCGCTCGCCGACTACCAATGGCGCAGACAGGCCGAGGCCGATCAGCTAGCTTGACGATCATGCTGGTCGACGAGCTGGCGCGCACCCGGCTGATCCGGCGGTTCGGCCACGACGTCACGACATGGCTGGACGACGACCTGCCGGCACTGCTGGACCGGCTGGCCGCCGAGTGGCACCTCGACATCGGCCGGCACATGCCCGGCGGCACGTCGTGCACGTTCCTCGCCGACCGCGGCGGCACTCCCGTCGTGCTGAAACTGACACCGGAACCCGACATCGCGACCGCCGAGTACCGGGCGCTGCGCGCGTGGGACGCGGTGGACGCCATGGTCGGGGTGCTCGACGCCGACCTGCCCGCCGGGGCGTTGCTGCTGGAGGCGATCGAACCGGGCACCCAGCCCGCCGAAGGCCTCTCGCTGGAGGTCTGCCGGCTGCTGCTCGAGCAGCTGCACGTCCCCGCCGCGGACGGGTTCCCGCCGTTGCGCGACCGGGTGGACTTCGTGTTCTCGTTGCTGCGCAGGAAGACCGGCCGCGACGTCGGTCCCTACCACCGGGCCGCCGCGGAACTGGCGCTCGACGACGTGCCATCCGTGTTGCTGCACGGCGACCTGCATCTGGGCAACGTCCTGGACGGCGGCGACCGCGGGCCTGTCGCGATCGACCCGCGGCCCTGCGTGGGCGACCCGGCCGTCGACGCGGTCGACATGGTCTACGCCGCCGAGGACCACGACGCCCGCATCGAGGCCTTGTCCGGCCACGTCGACGGCGACCGCCTCAGGCTGTGGGTCGACGCCTTCCGTCCCTTCTTCGACTGACGCCGTCTAGGGTCGGCGCGTGCGATCACACGACTACGGCCGCGATGTTCTCGCCGCGGGCAAGCGCAAGAAGGTGCCCGAGGTGCCCGCCGAGCCCGGACTGGTCGTCGAGGACCCGGCGTCGGGGTTCTGCGGCGCGGTCGTGCGGTTCGAACACGGCCACGTCGTGCTGGAGGACCGGCACGGCGGGCACCGGCTGTTCCCGCTCGCGCCCGCCGGGTTCCTGATCGACGGCCGGCCGGTCACGCTCGTCAAACCCGCGCCACAGCAACAGAAGCCGCGGGTCAGCGCGTCCGGCTCGGTGCGCGTCGAGGGACTCCGCGCCCGCACGGCCCGCGACAGCCGCATCTGGGTGGAGGGCAAGCACGACGCCGAGCTCGTCGAACGCGTCTGGGGACACGACCTGCGCGTCGAGGGCGTCGTCGTCGAGCCGCTCGACGGCGTGGACGAGCTCGCCGATCGGATCGCCGAGTTCGGCACGGGGCCCGGACGGCGGCTCGGCGTGCTGGTCGACCACCTCGTCGCCGGCTCCAAGGAGTCCCGCATCGTCGAGGCGATCCGCGACGAGCACGTGCTGGTCACCGGCCACCCGTACGTCGACATCTGGCAGGCCGTGAAACCCGCGGCGCTCGGCATCCCGGCGTGGCCCGTGGTGCCGCGCGGCGTGCCGTGGAAGGAAGGCGTGTGCGCGGCGCTGGGCTGGGGCGAGACCTACGAGGGCTGGGCGCGGGTGCTCGGCGCGGTGCGCGGGTTCCGTGACCTGGAGGCGCCGCTGCTGGGGTCGGTGGAGCAGTTGATCGATTTCGTCACGTCCACCCACGCGGAGTAGTGAAAAAGCCGCTGTGGTCACTCGTCGTGGTGTAAGACTTGCGGCATGGCCGCCGCGCTGATCTGGCTGATAGTCGGAGTGCTGCTCGTGGTCGCCGAGGTCCTCTCCGGCGACTTCGTGCTCGTCATGCTCGGCGCGGCCGCCCTGGCCGCGGCGGGGGTGTCCGCTCTGGGTGCCGCCGACCTGGTGAGCGTTTTCGTGTTCGCCGCGACCTCCCTCGGACTCATCGTCGGCGCGCGGCCGGTCGTGAAGCGGCGCATGATCGGCCGGGGCGTCCCGATGCACCACGAGGCCCTGCTGGGCAGCAAGGCCGTCACGTTGTCCACTGTGGACGAAAACGGCGGGCAGGTGAAGATCGGCGGCGATACCTGGAGCGCGCGCACCCTCGAGGGGCTCGTGATCGAACCGGGGACCGCCGTCACCGTTATCGAGATCTCGGGCGCGACAGCAGTGGTGCTAGCCGAGTCCTGAGTGGAGGAATGAGAGTGTCCCCGACGATCATCGTCATCGCGGTGCTCGCACTGTTCGTGCTGATCATCGCAATCAAGGCGGTGCAGGTGATCCCGCAGGCGCAGGCCGCGGTGATCGAGCGCCTCGGCCGCTACCGCAGCACCGCCGCACCGGGCCTGAACATCATCGTGCCGTTCATCGACCGCGTCCGGGCCCGCATCGACCTGCGCGAGCAGGTCGTGTCGTTCCCGCCCCAGCCGGTGATCACCCAGGACAACCTGACCGTGTCCATCGACACCGTCGTGTACTTCCAGGTCACCGAGCCGCGTGCGGCGGTCTACGAGATCTCCAACTACATCGTCGGTGTCGAGCAGCTCGCGACCACGACGCTGCGCAACGTCGTCGGCGGCATGAGCCTGGAGGAGACGCTCACCTCCCGTGACTCGATCAACCAGCAGCTGCGCGGCGTGCTGGACGAGGCGACCGGCCGGTGGGGCATCCGCGTCGCCCGCGTGGAGCTCAAGGCCATCGACCCGCCACCGTCCATCCAGGACTCGATGGAGAAGCAGATGCGCGCGGACCGCGAGAAGCGCGCCATGATCCTCACCGCCGAGGGCCAGCGGGAGTCGTCCATCAAGACCGCGGAAGGCCAGAAGCAGTCGCAGATCCTCGCCGCCGAGGGCGCCAAGCAGGCCGCGATCCTCGCCGCCGAGGCCGACCGCCAGTCCGCGATCCTGCGCGCCCAGGGTGAACGCGCCGCCCGTTACCTGCAGGCGCAGGGCCAGGCGAAGGCGATCGAGAAGGTGTTCGCCGCGATCAAGGCCGGCCGCCCGACGCCCGAGGTGCTGGCCTACCAGTACCTGCAGACGCTGCCGCAGATGGCGCAGGGCGACGCCAACAAGGTGTGGATGGTGCCCACCGACTACGGCAAGGCCCTCGAAGGGTTCGCCCGCATGCTCGGCGCCCCCGGCGACGACGGCGTGTTCCGCTACGAGCCCCCGGCCGACACCGGCTCGGCGCCCGCGCCGGAGGAGGACGACGACTCGATCGCGGACTGGTTCGACACCAAGCCCGACCCGAAGGTCGCCGAGGCCGTCGCCGCCGCGGAAGCCGTGGCGCGCAAGGAGGTTCCCGGCCCGCTCACGGCGGACGCGCCACGCTCGTTGCAGCAACCGGACGAGCAGGAGTAACGAAACCGGACCGCGGGGCCATGTTCTTGATGAACATGGCCCCGATTGGTTCATGGAACAGCGCGGTTCCATGAGGTTGGATGACCTGATGGATCCGTTGCCCGCCACGGTGGCGACCGCACTCCTCGACGGCGAGGAGGAGCAGTGGCCCGCCCGGTGGCAGGCGCTCGTCGGGGTGTCGGTGGAGCTGCAGTCGTTGCTGCTCACCGATCCCGGTCTCGAACTGGTCCTGCTCACCGAGCAGATCGTCGAACAGCTCGCCGACGGCGTCGCCGCCTCGCCCGCGCACAGCGTGGAGCTGACCGAGCTGACGCACCGGGTGCTGCAGACCCACGCCCGCGCGTGCGTGCTCGCCCCGCCCGACCCGATCCGGCTCGCCGACTGGCTGCTGCGCCTGCAGCTGGAGCACCCCGAGGCGCCGGACGTGAGCCTCGCGCTGTACGCGTCGGTGCTCGACGACGAGGGTCTGGCCTACTACCGCGATCTGGCCGTGACGCGGTTCGAGCGGTTGCCGGTGATCGGGTTCGGGCAGACCGGCCGCTACGACCGCAACCGGTGGGCGCTGCTGCGGATCATGGAGGAGCTCGCCGAGTACACCGAGGACGTCGACCTGCAGTTGCTGGTGCTCACGCGGGACCTGTCGTCGGGCTGGCACTACCTGCAGGTCGCGACCGTGCTGCAGGACGCGGGCCGCTCCGCCGAGGCGCTGGAGTGGGTGGAACGCGGTCTGCGCGCCACCGGTGGGCGCGGCGCCGCCCCGCGGCTGATCGACGTGGCCATCGACGAGTACCTGCGCATGGGCGCGCCGGAGCGGGCGATCGCGTTGTGCCACAACGCTTTCCTCGACCACCCGTCGCTCGAGGTGTACCTGAAGCTGCGCACCCTGGTCGTGCACACCGCGGACTGGCCGCCGCTGCGTTCTGCTTTGCTGCAGCACCTCGCTGCGGACGGCAGTCCGCACGCGGTCGAGGTCTACCGCCGGGTCGTCGAGGTGGAGCTGACGCGCCGTTCGTCGGCGGACGGGGAGCTGGTGCTGGACTGGCTGGAGCAGCTGCGGACGCTGCAGCCCGACGCGTTCGCCGACTACCTGGACCACATAAAACTTCGCCACATAGCCGACCGCCAACTGCTCGACGACCTGACGCGCCGCGGCCTATAACTGTCAGACCCACCCGCTACCTTGAAAGCGGACGCCCCCGTCCCACCTCCGGGCGGATCGACGCACCCCCGAATCCGACAGTACCGGCGGGGTCCGACAAATCCCGCGAGTCCTCACTTCAGCCCCGACGAGTCCTCAGTTCAGGCCGGTCCACACCTCGGTCTGAGCGCGAGTCCCACCTTCCAGCAGTGCGAGTCCTACGTTCCCGCCAGGTCGTACGTTCGCGCGGGGCGGGTCCGTACGTTCAGGGCGGGCCGTGGCGCGTGTTGCCCTCTCGACCCCCGCGTTTTGCCCCACTCAGCCCAGGTGAGTTGCCCGTTCGCGCGAGCCTCGACCCAAACAACAACCGTTTCGGATAGTACGGGTTCGTAGTACTCTACCCGGCGTGAGCGAAGGCCTGGGGGATGCGATCGGCCCACGGCCGGGCGCGTTCGAGCTGGGCCGAGACCTGCAGCAGGGTGCACTCGTCGTGCTGACGCCCGACGAGCTGCACGCCGATCGGCAGCCCGGCCGCGGTGTGCCCGGCGGGCACGGCGGCGGCGGGGTTGCCGACGATGTTCCACAACGGCAGGAACGTCGTGTACCGCGACGCGGCCAGCAAAGCGGTGAACGTCGACCGGTGGTCCCACTCGCCGACCCGGATCGGCGGGCGGGTCAGCACGGGCGTCAGCAGCACGTCGACGTCGGCGAACACGCGGTTGGCGAACGCGGTCAGCGCGCGATCCCCGGACAGCGCCTTGCGCACCAGGGCGCGGGGGAGTCGCCGGCCCAGCTCGCCCGCCTGACGGGTGCGCGGCTCCACCTCGTCGGGGAACTCGAGCTCCATCCGCGCCTCGTAGGCGTTGTTCAGGTACCGCGCGGCGAAGAGGTTGGACGCGGTCAGGTCGCGCATGGGCGGGTCGAGCCGCACGACGTCGTGGCCGAGGTCGCCGAGCAGGGTGGCGGTGTCGAGCACCGCGGTGCGGACCTCCGGGTCGATCGGGATGCCCGGTCCCCACGGCCGCAGGGACACCCCGACGCGCAGGCGGCCGGGTTCGGTCCGCGCGGCCTCGCTGAAGGAGGTGCGCGGCGGGTGCGCCACGTGCGCGTCGCCGGGGACGGGGCCGTGGATCTGGTCGGCGATCAACGCCCAGTCGGCGACGTTGCGGGTGATCGGGCCGGCGACGACCATGCCGCCCCAGCCCTCGCGGTCGGGGAACAGCGACACGCGGCCGCGTTGCGGCTTGAGACCGAACAGGCCCGTGACCGAGGACGGGATGCGGATCGACCCGGCGCCGTCCGTGCCGATCGCCGCGGCGGCCAGGCCCGCGGCGACCGCGGCCGCCGAACCGCCGCTGGACCCACCTGGGGAATGGTCGAGCGACCACGGGTTGCGCGTCGGACCGGCCCAGCCGCTCTCGGTGTAGGGCCACAGGCCCAGCTCGGGCATGCGGGTGCGGCCGATGATCACCGCACCGGCCTTTTTGAGCCGGTTCACGACCGCGGAGTCCTCCGGCGCGGGCGTGCGCACGGCGTTGGTGCCCTTCGTGGTGGGCAGCCCGGCGATCGCCAGGTCCTCCTTCACCGCGATCGGCACGCCCAGCAGCGGCAGGTCCTCGCCGCGCCGTTCGTCGGCGGAGGCGGCCGCGGCGAGCGCCTCGTCGGCGAAGACCAGGCGGAACGCGTTGAGCCGCGGATCGAACCGGTCGATGCGGCTCAGGTACTCCGCGACGAGGTCACGCGACGACACCTCGCCCGCGCGCAGCAGCTCGGCCTGACGCGCCGCACCGGCGAAACAGATCTCGGTCAGATCCATGAACCGACCCTAAGCGCCGACAGGTGATCTACGGAATGGGAGCCACACAGATGAGAGTGATCGTCCTGCTGGTCGCGGTCCTGATGGGCCTCACCGCTGCCCCCGCGCAGGCGGCGGGTACGTCGATGACGCGGCTGCAGATCCTGGCGCGCGCCGCGAAGTGGCTCACCGCCTACGACGGCCACCAGGTGCCCTACAGCCAGACGCAGTACTTCGACGGCTACCGGCAGGACTGCTCCGGTTACGTGAGCATGGCCGCCGCGCTGCCCAAGCCCGGCCCGATCACGATCGACCTGTTCGACGTCTACACCAAGCCCGTCGCCTACCGGGACATGCAGCCCGCCGACCTCGTGATCGACAAGATCGGCGACGACGCCAACGGCCGCCACGTCGTCATCTTCGAGAAGTGGTACGACCCCACCAAGACCTCGTACTGGGCCTACGAGCAGCGCGGCGGGTACGGCACCGACCACCGGGTGCTCAGCTACGGCCTCAACGGCGGCGAGTACCAGCCGCGCCGGTTCAACAACTTCTGACCAGCGCGTTCACAAGATCCACCCCGCCGCACCACGTCCGTGGTGATCACGTTAGTCTTCCCGACCAATGACCAGCCGTCGTGAGCTCCTGTGCGACACCGCCATCGCGATCCTCGCCGTCGAGGGTGGCCGCGGCCTCACTCACCGTGCGATCGATCGTGAGGCCGGGGTGCCGCAGGGCACGACGAAGAACTACTTCAAGACCCGTGAGGCCATCCTGGAGGCGGCCGCGCACCGCATGACCACCCTGCACCGCGCGGCCGTCGACCGGCTGCGGGAGACCACGCCCGCGGACATCTCACCGACCGACGTCAGCGAGCTCTACCCGGCACTGCTGCGCCGCGCGGTCGCCGACGACCCCACGCAGATGCTCGCCATGGTCGAGCTCTACCTGGAGGCGGTGCGCCGGCCCGGTGTACGGCAGGCGTTGAGCGGCATGGTCGTCGCGAACGCCGAGGCGGGCGCGGCACTGCACCAGGCGGCGGGGGTGCCGAGCTCGGTGCGCGACGCCGGGCTGCTGGACGCCTACTTCCTCGGCGTCGCCGTCTCCATGCTCGCGCTGCCACTGGACACACTGCGCACGATCGGCCTGGACGACCCGTACGCACTGGGCGTCGGACTTTTCGCAGCAGCGTCAGCGCACACGGGCGAGGCCGGCGACCGCGGCGGCCACGAGGGCGACAGCCGGATCGGGTGACTTGCCGCAGCTCGCCGGCCGCGCGGGCACGGCCTCCTCGCGCAGTTCGACCTTCCACTCGCGCCCATCCGAGTGCCGGACGACCACCGCACCGGGTGACTCGGCGGCGATCGACAGCTCGTCACGCACCGAACCGATCTCCGCCCGCACGGCCACCTCCGCGACCTGAGCCTGCGGCGACCAGCACGACCGGCCCCGGCAGCGGTCCGCGACGATCTCTCCGGCCGTAAGCCGAACGGCCAGGTCCAGATCCAACCGCCCGTACAGGTACCCGGTCGGCAGCACGACCCCGGTGGGCGCGAAACGATGACCACCGGTGTGCGTGCACTCCCACAGATCCAACGCGGAAGCGATCGGCCGCCCGTACAAGGCACAGCACATGTCGCGCTTGCTGTTGGTGCACACCAACACCAGCGGCGATGACACCGGCGTCCCGAACGCCTCCGACCGCCCGGCACCGAGAGCGGCGAAGTCCAGCTCCAGCAGTTCCTCGGGGGCGGCCAGCACCGCCTGCTCCAGCCACGACGCCCCAGGAGCGGTCGACGCGAGAAACACCTGACGCCGCACCGGTTCATGCGTGTCGGCGTGCCGGCCGGGGCGGCGGATCAGCAGCATCCGCACACCCGCGGCCGACGCGCGACGCGACAGTTCGGCGCCCAGCATCGGATCGAGATGGCTCTCCACGAGAGCGTCGCGGCCCCACGGTCCCGGCTGCTCCAGACAAAGCCACGCCGACGCCGACGCGGCGGTGCCCGCGAGCGGCTCGTCCAGCGCGGCGGAGAACACGGAACAACGGGGCGTCACTCGTACAGAGTAGTCAGCCCAGCCTTGCGGTGTACTCGGCGACGCGCTTGCGCATCCCTGCGTCGAGTTTGGCCTGGTACCCGATGAACAGCTTGTTCGCCAGGTAGACCGGCAGGTTGCCCTGCGGCGCGATGTTGAACACCCGGTGCACCAGCCGCGTGCCCTCGGGATGCGGCTCGAGCGAGTCCTCGCCGCGGTACCACCAGTTGCCCCAGTACGCGATCGTGTGGTTCTTGCGGTCCACCGACGTGTGCGTCCCGGTCGGCGGCCCGTCGGCGAACAGCAGGTCCGCCACCCGCTCGAGCGGCGCCTTGATGATCCCTGATGTCTCGAACAGCAGTTTCTTCTTCATGCAACGCCCCCTCGTGCTCGGATATCCGGGTACGAGTATACGCTCGGATCATGGCCACAGTCATCACCGGAGGAAGCCGCGGCATCGGCGCGGCGACGGCACGCCGGCTCGCCGCCGCGGGACACCAGGTCGTGATCAGCTACCGGCAGCACGAGCCCGAACCGATCGAGGGCGTCACCGCCGTGCAGGCCGACGTCACCAACGAGGCCGACGTCGAGCGCCTGTTCGACATTGCCGAACAGGTGACGGCAGTGGTGAACAACGCCGGCATCACCAGCCCACTCGGCCCACTCAAGGACGCGCGCATCGAAGACCTGCGCAGGGTGATCGACGTCAACGTCATGGGCGCGCTGCTCGTCGCCCGCGCGGCCGCGCAACGCATGACCGAAGGAGCGATCGTCAACGTCTCCTCGGGCGCCGCCACCACCGGCAGCGCAGGCGAGTACGTGCACTACGCAGCGTCCAAAGCCGCGATCGACACACTGACCATCGGACTCGCGAAAGAACTCGCACCCCAAGGCATCCGCGTCAACGCCGTGGCACCCGGCATCACGCGCACCGAGATCCACACCCTGTCCGGCATGCCCGACCGCGCCGACCGCCTCGCCACCCGCATCCCTCTGGGCCGCGCCGGCGAACCCGACGAGGTCGCCGCCGCCATCGCCTGGCTGCTCGGCGACGAGGCCTCCTACGTCACCGGCGCCATCCTCCGCGTCGGGGGAGGGCTCTAGGCGGTCAGCACCCGCGGCCCGGACTCCGTGATCGCGACCGTGTGCTCGGTGTGCGCCGCCCGGCTGCCGTCGGAGGTGTGCAACGACCAGCCGTCCGCCGCCGCGTAGTGCGTGTCCACCCCACCGGCGATGAACATCGGCTCGATCGCGATCACCATCCCCGGCCGCAACTGCAACCCCTGCCCAGGCGTGCCCTCGTTCGCCACGCTCGGCGCCTCGTGCATCGCCCGCCCGACGCCGTGCCCGCCGAACCCGCGCAAAATCCCGTACCCGGCACCCCGCCCGATCACCCCGACCGCGTGCGACACGTCCCCGAGCCGATTGCCCGGCACGCACTGCGCGATCGCCGCGTCCAGCGCCCGCTCGGTCACCGACACCAGCTTCACATCCGCCGGATCACCCGCACCCACCACGAAGCTGATCGCCGAGTCACCGTGCCAGCCGTCGACGTGCGCACCGCAGTCGATGCTCACCAGGTCACCCTCCGCCAGCTCGTAGGCGTCCGGGATCCCGTGCACGATCACGTCGTTCACCGACGCGCAGATCACCGCCGGGAACGGCGTCGGCGCGAACCGCGGGTGATAGTGCTGGAACGACGACCCGGCACCCGCGTCGGCGATCACCGACGCGGCCACGTCGTCCAGCTCCAGCAACGACACCCCGGCCACGGCGTGCGCGCGAACAGCGGACAACGCGGCGGCGACGACCTTCCCGGCCTCGCGCATCGCGTCGAGTTCGGCAGCGGACTTGAGCTCGATCACGAGGTCTTTACTATCACGGGGATGCCGCCCGAAGAGTTCGTCCTCGCGCACACCACTCCGACGCCGGTCCCGATGGTCCCGGAGATCGTGCTGCACAGCGCCGCCGAGGCCATGGACCTGTGGG
This sequence comes from Lentzea sp. NBRC 105346, assembly GCF_030269605.1. GTDB lineage: Bacteria > Actinomycetota > Actinomycetes > Mycobacteriales > Pseudonocardiaceae > Lentzea. The sequence continues at coordinate 662,158 of NZ_BSTQ01000001.1, read as the reverse complement.
CACTGACCGAACGCGAACAGCCACCCTTCTGGGCGTTCCCCTGGGCAGGCGGACAGGCCCTGGCCCGCTACGTGCTCGACCACCCGGAGACCGTCCGCGACCAGACCGTCCTCGACCTCGCCTCCGGCTCCGGACTCGTCGCGATCGCCGCCGCCCTCGCCGGAGCCGCACGGGTCATCGCCAACGACGTCGACCCGCTCTCGCTCGCCGCGATCGCACTCAACGCGCAAGCCAACAACGTCCACATCGAGCTCCTGGAAGGCGACCAGCTCGCCGGCGACGCCGGGGGAGCGGACGTCGTCCTCGCCGGCGACGCCTTCTACGACCGCGACATCACCGAACGGGTCATGCCGTTCCTCCGCCGCGCCAGCGCCGGCGTTCGACAATGCCGGGTGCTGGTCGGCGATCCCGAACGCGCACACCTGCCACGCTCACAATTCACCGCACTCGTTCGATACGCGGTACCCGTGCCCCTGACGCTGGAGAGCACCGACACCCGCCCCGCGACCGTCTGGACCCCTAACCCACCGTGATCGAGTCCAGCTTCTCCTTCAGGTACTCCGACGCCACCACCTCGGGATAACGCCCGTCCAGCGACACGATCCGCGCGTCGTGATCACACTCGTAGAAGAAGATCAACGACACCAGATCCTCATCCGGCGCGCTCGCGTCCGGCGGCAACACCCGGTGCCGCGTCGACCGCCACCGATCCGACACCCACCGCGCCATCAGATCCCCGATGTTGATCGTGAACGCCGCCGGGTCGAACGGCGCGTCCTCCCACTCACCGGCCGAACTGAACACCTGCAACCCGCCCACCCCGTACTGGCGATCCAGCACGGTCACCGTCCCGAAATCCGTGTGCGGGCCGATCCGGAACTGACCCGGCTCCGGCGTCCCCACCGCCGACATCGGCGGATAGTGGTTGATGTTCAACGTGTACGTCGGCCGCCCCGAATGCCGCGTGAAGAACGTCTCCGGCAGCCCCAAAGCCACCGCGAAGATCGTCAGCAGCTCGTCGGACAACGCCCGCATCCGCCCCACGTACTCCCGCACCGTGGCCTCCAGCTCGGGCACCTCGGACGGGAACACATTGGGCTGAAACCAGAACGGGTCCGAACCCTCCTCGGCGCCCAGCGAGTACGACTCCTTCAGATCCGGGGGAGTAGGAGTGCCCTCCGCGAACCCGTTCGCCTCCACCCCCGGCGGCAACCAGCCCCGCCCACCGACCGTCACGGCGTACCGCTGCTTGTCCGCCACGGGCAACGAGAAGAACCGGCGCGCCAGCTCCCGCGTCCGCGCCCGCAACCCATCGGGCACACCGTGCCCCGTCACCAGCAGAAACCCGGAGTCGCGCAGCGCGTCGTCGACCTGCCGGGCGACAGCGGACCGCCCGGATCCGTCGAACCAGGGCGTCAGATCAACCAGAGGAACGGCCATGACCGCATTGAACCGGCCACCACGCCGACCCCGCACCCGCAGCACACCAAACGGACCACTCCCAACCGGGATCAGTCAGAGCCAGCCCCTAGAGCCAGCCACTGTCCTCCGCCAGCCGCACCGCCTCGGCCCGCGTCCGCGCCCCCGTCTTCCCGATCGCCGACGACAGATGGTTACGCACCGTCCCCTCCGACAGATGCAACACCCGCGCCAGATCCGCCACCGTCCCACCATCACGAGCCGACGCCAGCACATCCCGCTCCCGCTCGGTCAACGGCGAGCGCCCCACCGCCAGCGACTCCGCCGCCAGCACCGGATCCACCACCCGCAACCCCGAATGCACCCGCCGCACCGCGTCCACCAACTGCTCCGGCGACGCGTCCTTCACCACGAACCCCGCCGCTCCCGCCGCCATCGCCCGCGCCAAATAGCCCGGCCGCCCGAACGTCGTACACACGATCACCCGGCACGACGGCAACGCCGCCCGCAGATCCGCCGCCGCCGACAACCCGTCCCGCCCCGGCATCTGCACATCCAGCAACGCCACATCCGGCGACGCCCGCAACGCCGCCGCCACCACCTCGTCACCCGAACTCACCTCGGCCACCACCGAGATGTCCGGCTCCAACCCCAGCATCGCCGCGAACGCACCCCGCACCAACGCCTGGTCATCGGCCAGCAACACCCTGATCACACGACCTCCGCCCGCAGCCGGAAACCACCACCCGCCAACGGCCCCGCCACCACCGTGCCACCCACCGCCGCCAGCCGCTCCCGCAGACCCGCCAACCCCGTCCCCGGCAGACCCACCCCGGCCCCACGACCGTCGTCCCGCACCTCCAGCCACGTGTCACCCAGCCGCACCTCACACCGCGACGCCGCCGCGTGCCGCAGCACGTTCGTGACCGCCTCCCGCAACACGTACCCGAACACGCCCTGCAGATCCGGCCGCACGTTGTCCACCGCGTGCGGCAGATCCGCCGCCACCCCCGCCGCGTCCAACGCCGCCCGCGCACCCACCACCTCGGCCGACAACGACACCTCGCGATACCCCGACACCGTCGCCCGCACATCACCCAACGCCTGCCGCGTCAGGCTCTCGATCTCCCGCACCTCCTCCCGAGCCCGCGGCACGTCATCGCTCTCCAGCAACCGCCGCGCCACCCCCGCCTTCAACGTGATCGTCGTCAGCGAATGCCCCAGGACGTCGTGCAGATCCCGCGCCAGCCGGTTGCGCTCCTCGGTCACCGCCAGCGCCGCGATCTCCTCCTGCGCCGCCTCCAGCGCCTTGTTCGCCCGCAGCATCCGGCCCAGCGCCAGCATGCCCAGCGTCACCGACAACAACGTCCCCAGCTGACCACCATCGCGCGGCAGATCGTGCGTCACCGCCATCGCCACCGCCAGGCCACCCAGCACCAGACCATCGATCAGGATCGCCCGCCGCGCCGGCAACGCGATCGCCGTCGTCGCCATGATGTAGACCATCAGCCCGGCATAGGGGAGACCCAGCAGCCCCACCGTCACCAGCCCCAGCGCCGTCAGCGCCAGGCACACCACCGTCCGGCGGTCCTCGCTGTCGGAATCCCAGATCAGTGGCGGGGCGAACAGCCACCCCAGCGCGTACCCGACGACGAGCGCGATCAGCCCGGCCCGCTGCCACCCAGGACGGTCCTGCCCGGCGATATCCATGATCACGCCAGGCAGGTACACCAGGATGAACAGCGAGCCGAACAGCCACCAGCGGTTGCGATCACGCATACGGCAAAACCTAGGCCTGAGCCCGGAACCGCCGCGCCGCGACCAGCCCCAGACCGGCCACCCACGCCCCGACCACCAGCAACGCCATCGGCACGTTCACCCCCGGCACCAGCGGAGCCTGCGCCAGCTCCTTCACCCAGTAAACGGGCAGCACCTCCATCACACCGCGGAGCCACCCAGGTGCAACATCGGCAGGAATCCAGATACCGCCCAGCAGACCGAACACCATCGACACACCACCCGTGACCGCCTGCATCCCGTCGGGGGAGGAGACCAACCCGACCACGATGCCCAGCAGCACGAACGGCAACGCCGCCAGCCACAGCGTGCCCTCCAGCGCCAGCCACTGCAGCGGCTCCAGCTCGACCCCCTCGAACACCCCGCCGATGAAGCTCACCAGCACCACCGCCGGCAACGCCACCAGCATCCCCAGCGCACCCTTGGTCAGCAGATACCCCGTGCCCGACAACGGAGTCAGCCGCAGCTGCCGCTGCCAGCCCGACCCCCGCTCCACCGCGATCCGCGCACCCACCGCCAACGGTCCGGAAAGAACACCGAACAACGCCATGTTCATCATCAGCGATGTCCGCACCGGCAACCCGTTCGGAAACGAGCCGCCCTGACCGCCGTACAGGTTCAGGAACAACAGGAACATCACCGCCGGCAGCACCACCGTGAAGATCAGGTACCGCGTGCTGCGCACCGCGCGCGTCACTTCCAGCATCAGAAACCGCGGGTTCATCAGGCGTCCTCTCCGGTCAGCGCGAGGAACGCGTCCTCGAGGCCAAGCGCACTGATCTCGATGTCGTGGGCATCCGGGAAAGCGGCGAGCAACGCCCGCAGCGCCGCGTCGGAGTCCGAACAGGTCAACGAGACCTGCTCACCCCTCGTCTCCGCACCACGCACACCGGGCAGACCCGCCACCACCGACCGGCGCACCCCAGGCACCACCGCCCGCAACGTCCGCCCCGACACCGCCGCCCGCACCTGAGCCACCGAACCGTCCGCCACCACCCGGCCGGACCGCATCAGCACCACCCGGTCCGCGTACTCCTCGGCCTCCTCCAGGTAATGCGTCGCGAACAACACCGTCCGCCCACCCGAGGTGTACTCCCGCATCGACCGCCAGAACTCCCGGCGCGTCTCCACATCCATCGCCACCGTCGGCTCGTCGAGCACCAGCAGATCCGGATCGGACACCAACGCCAGCGCGAACCGCACCCGCTGCTTCTGCCCACCCGACAACCTCGTGCACCTGCGGTCCGCCAGATCGGCCACCCCGGCCCGCTCCAGCGCCGTGGCCACCGGCAGGGGAGCGCGGTGCAACGCCGCGATCAACCCCACCGTCTCCGCGACCGTCGCATCCTCCAGCAACGACCCGCTCTGCGGCATCGCGCCGATCACCCCGGCCGACACCGCCGCCCGCGGCGCCCGCCCGAAGATGCTCACCGACCCCCGATCGGGCCTCGTCAGCCCGAGCATCATGTCGACCGTCGTGGACTTGCCCGCCCCGTTCGGGCCCAGCAGCGCCACGACCTCCCCAGGCGAGATCAGCAGATCGACACCGTCGACCGCCCGAACCTCACCGAACCCCTTGTGCAGACCGCTGATCGCCACCGCGGCGCCGGTCCGCACAGCCGTTGCTTCCGTCATGCGCCAAGCCTGTCGCCCGGCGCGCCCCCGAACCGGTACGAGCCGTCACGACCCGGCCATGACATCTGTCATGCCCGCCCGCAGCGAGTCGCACAACGCCTCGATCTCCGCGGCCGGCCACAACGGACTCTCCACCCACGTCCAGTCCAGCTCCGGGGGAGTACCGGGATGACGCACGAACACGTGCTGATGAAAATGCGCCACCCCGCGCCCCACGATGCACGAGAACACGAACAACGGCTCCAGCACCGCCTTCAACACCCGCGCCGCCCCATGCGCGGCCCGCGCCACCGCCACCACTTCATCCGGCGTCAGCTCATCGAAGTACGCCACATGCCGCCGCGTCTCCACCAACACATAGCCAGGAAACCCAGAACCAATGTGCGACACCACAACGAGGTCGTCGGCCCACAACACCGGACCGACCAGATCACCCTCACCGCGATGCTTCGCACAGATCGGGCACGTCATCCCGCGACAGCCTTGAAATACAGAAACCGCGGCTTCGTCGTCAGACTCTCGTACGTCCGCGGATCCACCTGCTCGCACTCCGGCAACGGCATCGGCTCCACCATGTCGTGCACCACGAAACCCGCCTCCCGCAACGAAGCGAACACCGAACTCAACGGCCGGTGGTAGTACTGCACCACCATCCGCTCACCGGCCACCACCCACTCGTCGGTCACCAGCTCCGTCGAGAAGTAGTTCGGCAGGTCGAACCACCGCCAGTCCTCACACGGATGATGCACCGACATCACCAGCACCCCGCCCGGCCGCAACACCCGGTGCAGCGAGGCCAGGGGAGTGGACCAGTCCGGCAGGTAGTGCAACACCAACGACGCCGTCACCACGTCGAACGAACCATCGGGAAAGTCCAGCGGCTCCGCCAGATCCGCCCACACGAACTCCGCCGGCCACTTCGACCGCGCGATCGACAACAACACCGAACTGCTGTCCACCCCGACGACCGACGCACCCCGCTGTGTCAACGCACCCGTCAGATGACCCGCCGCACACCCCACGTCCAGCACGCGCTTACCCGCCACATCACCGGCCAGCGCCAGAATCGTCGGACGGTCGTACAGGTCGTTCCACGGATTGCGAGCCGAGTGCTCGGCGTACGCGGCACCCTTCTCGTCGTACACCCCGATGCCCATGAAGATCAGGCTAGCCATCCAGCATGATCAGCAACCCGATTCCGCCGAACACCAGCGGAAGGATTACCCCTGGGCCGAAAGTGACACTCTGTTACCGCGGGGGACCGGCCGCGATGTTCCGGCGCAATTCGTCCACCGAGGACTTCCAGCCGTCCAGCAACAACCACGTCGCGCCCGCCTCGGCATAGGCACCGACGAGATCCTTCTCCGGCAGCGCCCCGCCACCCCAGATCGCGAGATCACCGTCCGCGGGACCGCCGGCGGCCACGAACTCGGCCTTCATCTGCTTCGCCTGCTCCGGTGTCGGCACCGCGAACCCGGTCTCGTCGTCGCGCATGATGGGGAACAGGCCCGCCGCGTCCTTCGCCGCCAGGAACGGCACCTTGCGCGGCCACAGCCCGCTGGCCCAGACCGGCACGTCCACCGGCGCGAACCGCACCCCGGACGCCTGGAAGTGCTCGCCGTCGTGCTGAACCTCCTCGCCGGACAACAACTTCTTGACCAGCTCGACGCCTTCGGTGAGGCGGCTCGCCCGCCCCTTCTGCGGCGGTTCGCCGAACGACGAATAATCGCGGGGGACACCCATACCGACGCCGAGGATCAGCCGCCCGCCGGACAACCGCTGCAACGTGCTCGCCTCGTGGGCCAGCTTCCACGGCCGGCGCCGCGGCACCGGCGTGATCATCGGCCCGAGGGTGATCGTCGAGGTCCGGGCGGCGATGGCGCCCAGGGTGACCCAGGGGTCTGCGACGAGCGGATCGCCGATGACGTGGTCCCACATGAAGAAGCCGTCCCAGCCGGCCGCCTCGGCGGTGACCGCGAGTTCGCTCAGCACAGCGGGATCGCCGTAGGCGCCATAACAGGGGACGTAGATCGCGAAACGCATGTGGAGGAGTGTGCCTGACGCGTCCTGATCCACGTTACTTGACATAATGTAGATTATCGGCGTAATACGTGACCTGCGAAGATCGTCCCAGAAGGGGCTTCGCAGAGCATCTGCAGGCGTCTCCGACGGGCAGGTCGGCGGCCCCTGCAGATGCCCGTGCGCTTGAGCCCTCGGCGATGCCGGAGCGCGGTCGGCATCGATGAGTCGTCTAGAACACGCACGGAAGTGCCGTCTATTACGCGTGGATTCCCCGCAAATCCCGCCGTTATCCCCACCGGTTCAGAATCCGGCAAAACGGACGTTTCATGCATAATCGCCATTATCCAGCACAACTCCCCTGTGCCCCGCCATGATCAACTTCGAGGGGTGCGGTGCCGGAACTGTCAGACCCGTGCGGTACAAGATCAGTGTGCAAGTGCTCGCCGCTCAGGACAGCTTCTTCCTCGCCCGCCGACCGAGGAAGGACTCCCCGCACACGACCCTGGCCTACCAGCGTGATCTGGCCGGGGTGAACGCCCTGCTCGCCTCCGCGCTCCAGGTCGATGTCACAGAGCTCGACGTGAGAGACCTGACCGGCGCGAACCTGCGCATGGCGTTCGGCGTCTTCGCCGACACCCACGCGAAGAGCTCGGTGCTGCGCGCGTGGTCGACGTGGAACCAGTTCCTGACGTTCTGCGTGGCCGAGGACCTGCTGGCGGGCAACCCGATGGGCGCCGTGGCGCGACCGAAGACCCCTCCCCTGGTCCCGAAGCCGCTGCGTGGTGAGGACACCCCGGAGCAGCTGCTGTCGGCGGCCGCGGAGGGTGCCCGCAAGGGGCGGGACCCGTGGCCGGAGCGGGACGTCCTGGTGCTCGCTCTGGGGCTGGTCGCGGGGCTGCGATCCGCGGAGATGCGGACGTTGACGCTGGCGTCGATCGTGGGCCGGCCGGGTGAGCAGCGGCTGCACGTGCGGGGCAAGGGCAACCGCGACCGGTCGATCCCGATCGAGTCGCCGATGGAGCGCATCATCACGGCGTACCTGGAGTCGTGCCGGCGGCGGTTCCCGCAGGGGCGGTTCGACCGGGACTCGTCGTTGCTGCGGGACCGGCATGGTGAGCCGATCGGGCGCGGTGGGCTGGAGTACCTGGTGAAGTCGTGTTTCCGCTGGGCGGGGCTGCACGACCGGGTGCCGACGGGCGCGAACCTGCACGCGTTGCGGCACACGTTCGCGACGCGGCTGGCCGAGGACGGTGCTTCGGCGAGCGAGATCATGGCGCTGCTGGGGCACGCGTCGCTGGCGACGTCGCAGAACTACATCGAGGCGACGGCGCGGGAGCGGCGGGCGGCGGTGGCGGCCAACCGGACGTACCGGGCGCTGAACGCAATGGAGTCATGAGCTTCCGGCAGATCCAAAACGTTAGGCCATGTGGGTGACACTGTAGTGCGAAAATCCCATTTCAGGGGTACTCAGTTGTCATGAGATCCGTGTGGCGTGGGGCTATCTCCTTCGGTCTGGTGACCATCGCCGTGCGCCTCTACTCGGCGGTCGAGGAGCACGATTTCCGGTTCAATCAGGTGCACCGGGAGGACGGCGGGCGCATCCGGTACAAGCGGGTGTGCCAGGTGTGCGGCAACGAGGTGGAGTACTCCGACATCGCGAAGGGGTACGAGCTGGACGACGGCCGCATGGTGATCATGGATGACGAGGACTTCGAGAAGCTGCCGGTGAAGACGGACCGGGCGATCGACGTGCTGGAGTTCGTGGACGCCGAGGAGATCGATCCGATCTATTTCCAGTCGACGTACTACCTGGAGCCGGACAAGGCGGCGGCGCGGCCGTATGTGCTGCTCAGGGACACGCTGACGAAGACGGGTCAGCTGGCGATCGTGAAGATCACGATGCGGCAGAAGGAGAAGCTGGCGACGATCCGGGCTCGGGACGACGTGCTGGTGTTGCACACGATGTTGTGGCCGGACGAGATCCGCAAGGCGGAGTTCGACTTCCTGGACCAGGACATCGAGGTGCGGCCGCAGGAGTTGAAGATGGCGACGTCGCTGGTGGAGTCGATGGCCGGGGACTTCGATCCGACCGAGTTCAACGACGAGTACCGCAACGCGCTGGAGCAGGTGATCGCGGCGAAGGCCGAGGGTGCGGAGTTGCCCGAGCAGCCGGAGACCGAGGACAAGGGTGAGGTCATCGACCTGATGACGGCGTTGGAGCGCAGCGTCGAGAAGGCGAAGGCCGGGCGGAAGAAGCCGACGAAGAAAAAGGCCAGCTCCGCGTAGATGGCGGGGCTCGACGAGTACCGCCGCAAGAGGGATCCGGCGAAGACGCCGGAGCCTGTCCCCGGTGATGACACGGCGTTGCCGAAGGGGAACAACGACACGTTCGTGATCCAGGAGCATCATGCTCGCCGGTTGCACTGGGATGTGCGGCTGGAGCGGGACGGGGTGCTGGTGTCGTTCGCGGTGCCGAAGGGGTTGCCGCCGACGCCGGGGACGATTCGGCTGGCCGTGCACACCGAGGATCACCCGCTGGAGTACGCGACTTTTCACGGTGAGATCCCGAAGGGCGAGTATGGCGGCGGGCGGATGTTCATCTGGGACCGCGGCCGCTACGAGACGGTGAAGTGGTCCGACCGTGAGATCGACGTGGTGTTGCACGGTGAGCGGACGCAGGGCGAGTTCGTGTTCTTCCAGCGGGAGCACGGGTCGAAGGACTGGATGGTGCGCCGCCGGCACGAGGCGGCGCGGCCGGACTGGCAGGAGCTGCCGGAGTCGCTGAAGCCGATGCTGGCCTCCCCCGGTCCCCTGCCGCCGGATGACGACGCGTGGGCGTATGAGTTCAAGTGGGACGGGGTGCGGGCGGTCCTTCTGGTCGAGGGTGGCCGGGTGCAGGCGTTCAGCCGGGTGGGCAATGACGTGACGGCGACGTATCCGGAGCTGCAGGGGCTGGGTGAGCAACTGGGGGCGACGCAGGCGTTGCTGGACGGGGAGATCGTCGCGATCCAGGGTGGGCGGCCGAGTTTCGCGGCGTTGCAGCAGCGGATGCATGTTGTGCAGAACGCGGCGCAGGCGCGGCGGGCGATGAAGTCGACGCCGGTGACGTTGCTGGTGTTCGACCTGTTGCATCTGGATGGGCGGCCGATGCTGAACGTGCCGTTCGCGAAGCGCCGGGAGCTGCTGGAGGGGTTGGAGCTGCGCGGTCCGCATTGGCTGACTCCCCCGTCGTATCGGGGTGAGGGTGCGGCGGTGCTGGCGGCGAGCCGGGAGCAGGGGCTCGAGGGGGTGGTGGCGAAGCGGCTGGACTCGGTGTATCTGCCGGGTCAGCGGTCGCCGCACTGGCGGAAGGTCACCGATCTGATGGCGCAGGAGGTGGTGATCGGCGGGTGGCGTCCGGGTGAGGGTAAGCGGCAGGGGGTGATCGGGGCGCTACTGCTGGGTATCCCGGAGGGTGGCGGGCTGCGGTTCGTCGGGAGTGTCGGGACGGGGTTCGGTGACGCGGAGCTGCGGGTGCTGACGGAGCGGCTGGGTGCGCTGGACCGGAAGAAGTCGCCGTTCGTGACCGAGGTGCCGCGGGAGCGGGCGAAGGGTGCGCGCTGGGTGCGTCCTGAGCTGGTCGCCGAGGTGGTGTTCCGGCAGTGGACGCCGGATGGGCGGATGCGGTTCCCGGCGTGGCGCGGGTTGCGGCCGGACAAGACGCCCGAGGAGGTGGCCGTTGTCGACCACGGTGGTGAGGGTTGAGGATCGGCAGCTGAAGCTGACGAACCTGGAGAAGGAGCTGTACCCGGAGTACGGGTTCACCAAGGCCGAGGTGATCGACTATTACCGGCGGATCGCGCCGGTGTTGTTGCCGCACTTGAAGGATCGGCCGGTGACGTTGCGGCGTTTTCCGAACGGGGTGGGTGGGGAGTCGTTCTTCGAGAAGAACGTTCCGCAGCATGCGCCGGAGTGGGTGCGGACGGTGCGGATCGAGACTCCTGGTTCGAGCCGGGGTAACGACTACGCGGATTTCGTGATGGTCGACGATTTGCCGACGTTGGTGTGGCTGGCGAATCTGGCGGCGCTGGAGCTGCATATTCCACAGTGGACGTCGGGGCCGCGTGGTGGGCGGCGGGATCCGGATCTGCTGGTGTTCGACCTGGATCCGGGTGCGCCGGCGACGGTGGTGGAGTGCTGCCGGGTGGCGCAGCGGTTGCGGGCGGCGCTGGAGGACGACGGCGTGGACGCGTGGGCGAAGACGTCGGGGTCCAAGGGGATGCAGTTGTACGCGCGGGCTCCGAGCAAGGACACGTCGGCGTATGCGAAGGAGCTCGCGCAGCGGCTGGCGCGGGAGACGCCGCGGGAGGTGGTGTCGACGATGGCGAAGGCGGCGCGGACCGGGAAGGTGCTGATCGACTGGAGTCAGAACAATCCGGCGAAGACGACGGTGGCGCCGTACTCGTTGCGGGCGCGGGAGCGGCCGTCGGTGTCGGCGCCGATCACGTGGGACGAGGTCGAGGAGTGCCGCTCTCCCGATGACCTGGTGTTTCTCGCTGATGATGTGTTGGACCGGGTGAAAACCCTCGGCGATCTCTTCGGTAGTTGATATTCTGGCCGACTGCCTACCTGGGGAGGAATGGGATCGTGTCGGACATCTATGTGGGCGGTCGGCCGAAGTTGAACGCGACGGTGGACCTGGCGGACTACTCGCCGGGGTGGCCGTCGTTGTTCGTGCGTGAGGAGGCGCGGATCCGGGAGGTTCTCGGTGATGTCGTGCTGCTGGAGCACATGGGGTCGACGTCGGTGCCGGGGCTGGCGGCGAAGCCGATCATCGACATCATGATGGTGGTCGCGGACGCCGAGGATGAGGACTCCTATGTCGTTCCGCTGGAGAGCGCCGGTTATCGGCTGACGATCCGGGAGACCGACTGGCACGGGCACCGGTTGCTGAAGGGGCCGGACACGAACATCAACCTGCACGTGTTTCCGGTGGGGTGTGCGCAGATCAAGCGGCATCTGCAGTTCCGGGACTGGTTGCGGACGCATGACGACGACCGGTTGTTGTACGAGCGGGAGAAGCGTGCGCTGGCGGCGCGCGAGTGGGAGTACATCCAGGAGTACGCGGACGCGAAGGGGGCGGTGGTCCGGGAGATCCATGATCGGATCATCCGGGCGTCGATCGAGCCGTCGTCGCCGGTCGAGCATGTGGTGCCGCGCGAGAAGCTGAACTCGACCATCCACATTGCTCCGTATTCGGAGTCGTGGCCGGCGTTGTACGCGGAGCTTTCGGGCCGGATCCGTGCGGCGCTCGGTGATGGTGTGCGGGTCGAGCATGTGGGGTCGACGGCGGTGCCGGGGCTGGCGGCGAAGCCGGTCATCGACATTCTGCTGGTGGTGCCGGATTCGGCTGATGAGTCGTCCTATGTGCCCGCGTTGCAGGCGGAGGGGTTCTGGTTGTCGCACCGGAGTCCTGGGCACCGGCTGCTGAAGCGTTCGGATGTCGAGACGCACGTGCACGTGGTGTCCCCCGGTGCCGAGGACATCGATCGGCTGCTGGTGTTCCGTGACCAGCTGCGGGCCGATGCCGATGATCGGGCGTTGTACGAGCAGACGAAGCGTTCGCTGGCCGCGCGGGTGTGGGAGTACGGGCAGGACTACGCGGACGCGAAGGCGCTGGTGGTGGAGCAGATCATCTATCGGGGCCTCTGTTCGTGATGTGGTTCGGCCTGCTGGGGCCGGTGCAGGCGCGGCTCGCCGACGGGACGCTCGTTCCGATCGGTGCGCCGCGCCTGCGCGCTCTGCTCGCGATGCTGGTTCTGGACGCCGGGACCGTGGTGAGTCACTCCCGGTTGATCGACGGGCTCTATGGCGACGATGTGCCCGCGAACGCCTCGAACGCGTTGCAGTCGCAGGTGTCGCGGTTGCGGCGGCTGCTGCCCTCGCTGGTGGTCGAACACAGTGTGGCCGGGTATCGGATTCCCGCCGCGTCGGTCGACATTGCCGAATGCCGTGCGGCCCTGTCGAACGGACGCGTCGCCGAGGCGCTGTCGTTGTGGCGCGGTTCGGCATTGTCGGACGTGGACGCGCCGTTCGTCGCCGACGCGCGGGCGCAGCTGGAGGAACTGCGACTCTCGGTCCTGATGGCGTTCGGCGATGTCGAACGGCTGACGGAGGCGGTGCGGGAGCATCCGTTGCACGAGCCGCTGCGCGCGGCGTTGATGCGGGCGCTGGCTCTGGCGGGCCGGTCGGCGGAGGCGCTGGAGGTGTTCTTCGAGGCGCGGCGGTTGCTCGCCGACGAGCTGGGGGTCGACCCGTCCCCCGTGCTCGCGGCCGCGCACCTGGAGGTGCTGCGTGGTTCGCAGCGGCGGCTGCCGGCGCAGCTGACGTCGTTCGTGGGGCGGGCGGACGACGTGCGGCGGGTCGGGAAGTGGCTGGGCGAGTCGCGTCTGGTGACGCTGATCGGTCCCGGTGGCGCGGGCAAGACGAGGCTCGCGATCGAAACCGCTGGTCAGGAGCCTGACGATGTGTTCTTCGTGGATTTGGGTGTGGTCAACGGCCCGTTGACGCGACCAACCGTGGCACCGGAAGCAACCTCGGGCGTCCCGCAAAGAGGAAGCGCGGGGGGCGGGCCAGGGGCGGTGGCCAGAGCGGTGCTGTCCGCGGTGGGCGTGCGGGAGGCCGGTCTGCTGTCGCCGGGTGGACCGGTCGACCCGATGGATCGGTTGGTCGCAGCGCTGGCCGACCGGCCGGTGCTGCTGGTTGTGGACAACTGCGAACACGTGGTGGCCGAAGCCGCTACCGTGGTGGACGCGCTGCTGGCGGCGTGCCTGAATTTGCGGGTCCTCGCCACGAGCCGCGAAGCGCTCGGCATCACCGGCGAGACGCTGTGCCCGGTCCCGCCGCTGGAGCCGGCGCCGGCGGTGCGGTTGTTCACCGACCGGGCCGTGGCGGTCCGCCCGGACGTCGTGCTGGACGCCGGTGTGGTCGAGCGGATCTGCGCGGCGCTGGACGGCATGCCGCTGGCGATCGAGCTCGCCGCGGCGCGGGTGCGGTCCCTGCCGCTGACGGAGATCGCGGCGCGGCTGGACGACCGGTTCGCGTTGCTGTCCCGCGGCAGCCGCACCGCGGCGCCCCGGCACCGCACACTGCAGGCCGTGGTCGAGTGGAGCTGGGATCTCCTCACACCAGCCGAACAGCGGCTCGCCGCCCGGCTGACGGTGTTCACCGGTGGCGCCTCGCTCGACGCCATCGCCGCCGTGTGCGGGTCGTCCGATGTGGACGCTCTGGTCGAGAAGTCGTTCGTGGAGTTCACCGGTGACCGCTACCGCATGCTCGACACGATCCGCGCGTTCTGCGCCACCCAGGAAACGGGCATTTCGGATGAAACGGACAGAACGCACCACGCTCGGTACTTCCTGGACCTGGCGCGCGAAGCGGAGCCGCACCTGCGGCGCGGCGAGCAGCTCGAGTGGCTACGGCGGCTCGCGGCGGACCACGACAACCTGACGGCCGCGGTGCGGTGGGCGATCGGGCATGATCACCGGCTCGCGCTGGAGTTGATCGCGGCGCTGACGACGTACTGGTGGTTTCGCGGTCTGCGCACGGAGGCGGCGCGGCTGGCGGATGAGTTCCTGCGCGCCACGGGCGAGAAACCCTTGCCGGGCATGGAGGTCGAGTACGCGATGGCGTTGCTCATCGCGTGGCCGGTCGCGGTCGGCGACCAGCGGGCGCGGCGCGCGCTGACCGAGCGGCTCACGGGTGCGATGGTCGCGCCGCCGCGGTATCCGATCATGACGATGATCTGGGGTATGGCGACGGGTGCGCCCACCGGCGTCGGCGAGGACCAGATGGAACGCCGCTACGAGCTGCTCGGCGACGACCCGTGGAGCCTGGCGCTCGCGGACCTCGGCGCGGGACTGCAGGAGCAGAATCCCGTTGCCGCGCAACGGAAACTCGCGGACGGCGTGGAGCGGTTCCGGGCGATCGGGGATCGGTGGGGTGCGTCGCTCGGGTTGTCACAGCTGGCCGAGATCGCGTTGCGCGAAGGGCGGCCGCGGGAGGCGATCGCCAAGGCCGACGAGGCGCGGGAGCTGATGGAGCAGCTCGACGCCGCCGAAGATCTGGCGGACCTGTTGTGCACACGCGCGAGGGCCGCGGCCGCGCTCGGGGAGGACGCCGATTTCGACACCGCGGTGCGGCTCGCACGCCGGGCCGGGGCGAACGCGTCGCTGGCCAACATCCACCTGGCGATGGCGGAGGTCGCGCTCGGCCGGGGCGAGCTCGGTGCGGCGCGGGAGTTGTGCGACCTGGCATGGTCGGAGTGCCCGTCCGGGTGGTACGGGCCGGAGCAGACCCGCCTCTACATCCAGCTCACCCGCGCCCGCATCACCGATGACCGCGTGATGTTCACCGACGCACTGAGCAGGGCCCGTGCGCTGCGCGACCACGTGGCGATCAAGGCGATGAGCGGCCGGGTCGTCGAGCTCGACCTCACCGACGACGAGGTCGCCGCACGCGTGCACCGCATCCAGCTGGCCGCATACCGGATCGAAGCCGGCCTCATCGGCAACGACAACATCCCGCCATTGCACGAGTCCCTCGACGAGATGTGCGCGCAGCCGCTCACCTGGATCGGCGTGACCGGCGACGACGGCCTGCCGGTGGCGTTCCTCGCGTACGACGGGACCGACATCGACCGGCTGTGCGTCGACCCCGCGCACTTCCGCCGCGGCCACGCCCGCGCGCTCGTCACCGCGGTGCCGCACGCGACCACCGTCGCCACCGGGGCGCTCAACACCCCGGCGATCACCCTCTACGAACGCCTCGGGTTCGAACGCGCCGGCACGATCGAACCCGAACCGGGCCTGCTGATCGCGACCTTCACGAGACCAGCACCCGCCACCACAGCCACAGCGGCAGCCGGCGATGCGGGATGAACGTCCACAGGTCGTCCTCCGCCTGCTGGTTGGGGTAACGGCGCAGCACCTCCAGGCACTCCGGCGACACCACACCGTGAATCCGCAACACATGTGCCAGCGCCGTCGCGCCCTGCTCGCGCACCTCGATCCGGTTGTGGTCCATCGCGCGCGCCACGAACGGCAGCACGATCCACGGGTCCGGATAGGACATCGCCAGCCCGATCACCGACACCCCGACGAGATCCTCGTCGCGGGCGAACGCCGCGGCGACGTCCTCCGGCCGGTCGGTGCCCATCAACGCCGAGAACGACCGCCAGTTCATGCCCTCACCACGCATCGCCCGGTCCAGCAGGAACCGCTGCCGCCCGTCGGACCGTTCGCCCGTGCCGCTCCAGTCCGCTGCTAAGTAACGCCACACCGCCGCCGTGTCGCCCCGCGACGTCACCGCGAGGACCCGGCACAACTCCAGGATGTGCTCCGGCTCGGTCGCCTCGGCCAGCTCGCCCAGCACACCGGGCGGTTGACCGAGGTCGTTCCACAGCCACCACGCGAGCGTCGGCACGTCGTGCACCTCGACCCAGCCGTCGGCGCCGCCGCGGCCGATCTCCGCAGGCGTCAACGCGGCCCGGTACCGGGCGTGTTCGATCGGGATCACGCGCGTGTCGTGCTCGGCACCGCGGCCAGCAGCCTGCGCGTGTACTCATGACGAGGGTCCAACAGCACCTGTTCCACCGTGCCCTGTTCAACGATCCGGCCTTGGTACATCACGGCAACCCGGTCCGCGATGTTCCACGCCAGCCCCAGGTCGTGCGTGATGATCAATGCTGCCAGCTCGAGTTCGCGCCGCAACCGGAGCAGCAGCGCCAGGATCTCCCCGCGCACCGAGGCGTCGAGCGAGGCGACCGGCTCGTCGGCGATCAGCAACCGCGGCTGCAGCGCCAGTGCCCCGGCGATCACCACCCGCTGCTGCTGCCCACCGGACAGTTCGTGCGGAAGGGACGAAAGGTACACCTCGGCCGGACGCAGTTCCGACCGCTCGACAGCGTCCTTGACCAGCGATTCCTCATCGCCGGGAATGCCGTGGATGCGCAGGCCCTCGGCCACCGCCTCGTACACGGAATGCCGTGGGTTCAACGCGCTCGACGGGTCCTGCAGCACCAGCTGCACCTGCCGCCGGTACGCCTTCAACGCCTTGCCGCCCGACGGGATCGGAACCCCGTCGAAGATCACCCGACCGGAGGACGGCCGCTGCAGACCCATGATCGTCCGCGCCAGCGTCGTCTTCCCCGACCCCGACTCCCCTACCAACGCCACGATCTCGCCGCGCCCCACCTCCAGCGACACGCCGTCGACCGCCATTGTCGAACCGAACGACACACGGAGGTCCTCAACCGACAACAAAGTCGGCAACGTCGAACAGCGTTCGACATAGCGGAACTCCGGCGCGCCGACCGTCGGGAACGCCGCCGCCAAAGCCGCAGTGTGCGGATGCGCGGGCGATGCGATCACCTCGGCCGCGCGGCCCCGTTCGACGATCTCGCCCTGGTGCATCACCGCCAGGTCGTCGCACGTGGTCGTCAGCACCGACAGGTCGTGACTGATCATCAGCAGACTCAGCCCGCGCTCGGCCACCAGACGCCGCAACAACCCGAGCACCTGCGCCTGCACGATCACGTCCAGCGCCGTCGTCGGCTCGTCCGCGATGATCAACCGCGGCGAGCACGCCAGCGCCATCGCGATCATCACCCGCTGCTTCTGGCCGCCCGACAGCTCGTGCGGGTACGACCGCGCCTTCGCCGCCGGCAGCTCCACCTGGTCCAGCAGCTCGGCCACCGACCCGGACACCCCGTGCAGCGCCATCGGCTCGGCGATCTGGTCCCCCACCCGGCGCACCGGGTTCAACGCGTGCATCGCCCCCTGGAACACGACCGACGCCTGCGCCCACCGCGCCGCCCGCAGCCGGCCCCACGACATCGCGCCCACGTCCTGGCCGTCGAGCAACACCTCGCCGCTGACCGACGCAGATTTGGGCAAAAGTCGCAAAACAGACAAACCGACCGTGGTTTTGCCGGACCCGGACTCGCCCGCCAGCCCCAGCGTCTGCCCCTCGGCCAGCGACAGCGACACGTCCCGCACCGCGGCGCGCGATCCATAGTGGACGGTGAGACCGCGCAGCTCCAAGATCGCCGCGGAACCGGAACCGGAACCGGCGTCCGAGTCAGAGCCGGAGCCGGAGCCGGAGCCCGGATGAGAGCCGCAAGCGGAATTGGCGGCCACAGCCGCGGTGTCGGGCGTCATGATCGCAACCTCGGGTTGATCACCGTCT
Source organism: Lentzea sp. NBRC 105346 (assembly GCF_030269605.1). GTDB lineage: Bacteria > Actinomycetota > Actinomycetes > Mycobacteriales > Pseudonocardiaceae > Lentzea. The sequence goes on along the minus strand of NZ_BSTQ01000001.1, from coordinate 644,059 downwards.
CCAGAGCCCGCCCGACCAGCGTGAACGCCAGCACGAGCCCCATGATCCCCAGACCCGGCGGCAGCAGGAACCACCACGCCTCCTTCGAGACCGCGCCGAACAGCTGCGCCTGGTGCAGCAGGGTTCCCCACGACAGGTGCGTCGGGTCACCCAGACCCAGGAACGCCAGCGTGGACTCCGAGACGATCGACGACGCGACGGCCAGCGTGGTGTTCACCAGCACCAGCGGCAGCACCGCGGGCACGACGTGGTGAGCGATCACGTGCAGGTGCCCGCCGCCCAGGGCGTGCGCGCGCTCGACGTACGGGCGCGCCTCCACGGCGAGGGTCTGCGCGCGCACCACCCGCGCGGTCGCCGGCCAGGAGGTCAGGCCGATCGCCAGCACGATCGTCCCGAGGCCGCGCGGCAGCACCGCCGACAGCGCGATCGCCAGCACCAGCTGCGGGACGACCAGGAAGAAGTCCGTGACCCGCATCAGCGCCGAGGCCGGCCAGCCCCGGAAGTGACCGGATGCGATCCCGACGAGCGTACCGATCGCCACGGACAACGCCGCCGCCGTCAGCCCCACCAGCATCGAGGCGCCCGTGCCGTTCAGCACCAGCAGCGCCACCGACCGTCCGGTGTGGTCGGTGCCCAGCCAGTGACCCGGCCCCGGCGGCTCCCACGCGGCCGCCTCCACCCGTGTCACGTCCAAAGCGGACGCACCGGTCAGCAGCGGCCCGAGCACGGCGACCGCCACCGCCACGCCCAGCACCACCAGACCGGCCACCCCGGAACGCTGGGCGGTGAACTCCCGCCACCCGGAGCGTAGCGCCGTCCTCCGACGTTCCCAGACGACGCTCACCGAAGTCCCGTCCGCCCGCTGCCCCCCGCGCTTCCTTCCTCGCGGAACGAATTCTGGCACGCAAAAGTTGCGGGGAAACGCGACAAGCGCGAGTGAACGGCCCGTTCACGCCACCTCATGCCGCACGCACCCGAGGATCGAGCACCCCGTACAGCAGGTCTGCCAGCAGGTTCATCACCACCACCGCTCCCGCGGTCACCACCAGAAGTCCTTGCAGCAACGGCAGATCGAGCCCGGACAGGGCGTCGTAGAACAACAGCCCCAGCCCCGGCCACGTGAACACCGTCTCCGTCGTGATCGCCCCCGCCACCACCAGCCCCAGATGCAGGAACACCAGCGTCACCGCCGGCAGCAGCGCGTTGGGCACCGCGTGCCGGCGCCGCACCAGGTCGTCACGCAGGCCCTTGGCCCGCGCGGTCGTCAGGTACGGCGCGTGCATCTCCTCCAGCATCGACGACCGCATCACCAGCTGGTACTGCGCGTACACCACCGCCACGAACGTCACCGACGGCAGCACCAGGTGATGCGCCACGTCCAGCGACTGCGACACGAAGTCAGGGGCGGTGTCCGTGTCGCGCATACCCCGGCTGGGGAACAGGTCCCCGGTGGCGATCATCAGCAGCATCCCGAGCCAGAACGTCGGCGTCGACCACAACGCCAGCGCCACCGACGTGGACACCCGGTCGAACGTCGAGGCACGCCGCCACGCCGACCGGATCCCCAGCCACAGCCCCAGAATCACCGCGATCACCGTGGAGGTGCCGACCAGCAGCAGCGTCGGCCCGACCCGCTCGCCGATCACGTCCAGCACCGGCCGGTTGTAGGAGAACGACTGGCCCATGTCGCCGTGCAGCAGCCCGCCGGCATACGACAGGAACTGGACGAACAACGGCTTGTCCAGCCCGTATGAAGACCGCATCGACGCCAGCATCTCCGGCGTCACCGGGCGGCCCCGCGCCCACGAGACGACCGGGTCGCCGGGGATCACCCGGAACAGGAGGAACCCGAGGACGACGATCATCCCCAGGCTCACCCCCGCCCCCAGGAGCTTCCCGGCGATCCTCACTCGCGCTCCTCCGCCGTCACCCGGCGCCGCCGCGCCACGAGCACCCCGGACACCAGTACCAGCACAGCCACCACGGCGATCCCGATCACCACACCCGAAACCCCACCCGACGAACTCGCCGCGAGAGCGGGCACCGCACCGTAGTAACCCCACACGCCGTTCTGGGCCATGATGACGCCACCGTTGGCGGGCTGAACGGGAAAACGAGAGAACCGGTCGCCCCGATACGCCTCCAGGGCGTTCTCGTACGACAGCACGACCGAGGGCACCTGGTCGTAGAACCGCTCCTGCATCCGCTTCACCAGATCGATCCGGCGAGCCTCGTCGAACTCCGAGAGCTGCTGCGCGTACAGGGCGTCGTACTCCGCATCGCAGAAGTACGAGTCGGTCGTGCCACCCGTCCCGTCCGGGCCCGGCCGCTGCGCGCACGTGTGCAGCCCCAGGATGAAGTCCGGGTCCACGTTCGCACCCCACCCGCTGAACGCCAGGTCGTACGTCGCCGCGGTCGTCGCCTGATTCAGCTGGTCGTCCGACACCAGCTGCACCTCGGCGCGAATGCCCACATCGGCCAGCGACGTCTTGATGTACTCCGACGCCTGCTCGTCGTACGCACGGCCCGAGCGGCCCATCAGCCGCAACGAGAACCGCGTCCCGTCCCGCAGCGGATATCCGGCCGCGTCCAGCGCCGCCCGAGCCGCCGCCGGGTCGAACGCCCGGCGCCGCGCCGGCTCCCAGTGGTACTTCTCGAACACCGGCGGCACGATCCCGGTCCCGATCTCCGCGTACCCCAGCGACACCCGCTTGACCAGGCTCTCGAGGTCGATCGACTGCGCGATGGCCCGCCGCACCCGCACATCGCGCAGAACGGGGTTGCCGTCGCCGATGAACTGACCGGACTTGTTCTGCGCGCCGGGGTTGACCAGCAGCTCGTTGAACCGGCGGCCGCGCGCCTTGTTGCGTTCGACGCCTTCCTTGCCCTGCAACGAGTCGAACTGCGCGGGCGCCATCCGGTTGACCAGGTCGATCTCGCCCTTGGCCAGCGCCTGCACCGCCGCGTCGGAGTTCTTGAAGTACACGAAGTGCAGCTCGTCGTACTTCGGCGCGCCGCGCCAGTAGTCCTTGTTGGCCTTGAGCTTGATGAACTCGCCGGGCTTGTGGTCGGTCAGGATGAACGGCCCGGAGCCGACGACCGGGAAATCCTCGTTGCGGTAGTTCTTCAGGTCCGAGACAGAGGACCACTTGTGCTCCGGGACGATCGGGACGTCCAGTGCCGTCATCGTCACCTGTGGCGCCTTGGTCTTGATCACCACGGTCTGCTCGTCCGGCGCGGTGACGGACTCGAAGTTCGCGACGTAGCTGCCGTTCGCGGTGCGCGCGGTCTCGTTGGTCAGCATCAGGTTGTAGGTGAAGGCGACGTCGCGCGAGGTGATCGGCTGCCCGTCGCTCCACTTCTTGCCGCCCGGCACGGTGAACGTCCACGTCAGCTTGTCCGGCGACGGCTCCCACTTCGCCGCGACCGCCTCCACCACGCGCTGGTCGTCCTGCGCGTAGGTGGTGAGCGGGTCGTACATCAGCCGGCCGATCTCCGTGCTCGACTGGAACACCGCGAGGAACGGGTTCATCGAGTCGATCTGCTGCACGATCGCGACCTTCAACGTGACGGGACCGTCCGCTACGGCCGGAACACTCCCTGTGAACGTGAAGGCCATGACGGCAGCCGTGAACCTGAGCGCTATCGCCCGCATTGTGTGACCCCTCTCCCCAGCGATCACGGGCTACGTTACTCGGGTGCGGATCATGATCTCGGCGGACATGGAAGGCGCGTCGGGCGTCACGTGGACAGCGGACGTTCTACCGGGAACCGAGCAGTGGCAGCGGTTCCGCAAGCTCCTCACCGGCGACGTCAACGCCTGCGTGCGCGGCCTGGCGGCGGCGGGCGCGACCGGCGTGCTGGTCAACGAGGCGCACAGCTCACAGCGCAATGTCCTGCTCGAGGACGTCGACCCGCGCGCCCGGCTGCTGACCGGCCGCCACAAGCCCCTGTCGATGATGCAGGGCGTCGACACCGGCCTGGACGGCGTGGTGTTCCTCGGCTACCACGCCGCCGCCGGCGCCCAGGGTGTGCTCGCCCACACCTACCTGGAGAACTCGATCACCGGCGTGTGGCTCGACGGCGTGCACGCCTCCGAGGGCAGGCTCAACGCCGCGCTCGCCGCCGAGTACGGCGTGCCGGTCCTGCTCGTCACCGGTGACGACCGGACCTGCGAGGACGCCGCGGACTACGCGCCCGGCGCCGAGCTCGTCGCGGTCAAGGAGTGCGTCAGCCGCTACGCGGCGATCTGCCTGCCGCCCGAGGTGTCCGCCGAGCGGATCGCCGAGGCCGCGACAGCCTCGATGCACCGGGCCGGACGCGGCAGCGGCATCGTCGAGGCACACCGCATCGAGGTCGAGTTCGACGCCGCGCACCTCGCCGACGCCGCCGCGGTCATCCCCACCGTCGAGCAGCTCGCAGTGCGCCGCGTAGGGTTCGACGCGCCGTCGATGACCGAGGCCATGAAGGCGTTCAAGATCGTGACCGCCATCGCCGCGGGCGCGATCGAGGGCATCTACGGATAGTCAAGATTCCACCTGACGCGGACAGATACGGTTGAGGTATGACGACCGATGTCGTGGACCTGTGCGCGCGGCTGATCCGGTTCGACACCACGAACCGCGGCGGCGGCGCGTCGGAGGGCGAACGGGAGGCCGCCGAGTTCGTCGCCGCCCGCCTGGACGCCGCGGGCGTGCGCCCGACCCTGCTGGAACCGGCGCCGCGGCGCACCAACGTGCTCGCGCGCATCCCCGGCACGGACCCGGAACTGCCGGCGCTGCTGGTGCAGGCGCACCTCGACGTCGTGCCCGCCGACCCGGCCGAGTGGACCGTGCACCCGTTCTCCGGTGAGGTCCGCGACGGCTACGTGTGGGGCCGCGGCGCGGTCGACATGAAGGACATGGCCGCGATGACGCTGGCCGTCGTCGCGGACTGGGCCGCGACGGGCCGGCGGCCGCGGCGCGACATCGTGCTCGCGTTCGTCGCCGACGAGGAGGACCAGGGCGAGTTCGGCGCGCACTGGCTCGTCGAGCACCACCCGCAGTACTTCGCCGGCTGCCAGGCCGCGATCAGCGAGTCCGGCGGCTTCTCGTTCCACGTCGACGGGACCCGGCTCTACCCGATCGGCGCCGCCGAACGAGGCACCTCGCACCTGCGGCTCACCGCCACCGGCCGCGCCGGGCACGGTTCGCGGCGCAACCCGTCCAACGCGGTCACCAAGCTCGTGCAGGCCCTCGCCCGCATCGCCGCCTACGAACACCCGGTCCGGCTGTCGCCCGTGGTCGAGGCGTTCCTGGTCGGCGCGGGCAAGGCACTGGGTGTCGAGGTCGACCTCACCGACGTCGACGCGACCATCGCCCGCCTCGGCCCCGCCGCCGCGCTGGTGGAGAACACCGTGCGCAACTCGACCACGCCGACCATGCTGCAGGCCGGGTACAAGGTCAACGTCATCCCCGGCACCGCCACCGCGCAGCTTGACGTGCGCACCCTGCCCGGCACCGTCGACGAACTCGTCGACACCATCGACTCGCTGCTCGGCCCGGACGTCACCCGCGAGTTCCTCGAACACCAGCCGCCCGTGCAGGCGCCGATCGACTCGCCGTGGTTCACCGCGATGACCGCCGCGCTCGTCGACGAGGACCCCGGTGCGGTCGTCGTCCCGTACTGCCTGGGCGGCGGCACGGACGCCAAGGCGTTCAGCCGGCTCGGCATCGACTGCTACGGCTTCTCACCGCTGTCGCTGCCGGTCGGGTTCGACTACCGCGCCATGGCGCATGGCGTCGACGAACGCGTCCCGGTCGACGGCCTGCACTTCGGCGTGCGCGTGCTGGACCGGTTCTTGTCGAGCTAACGCGGCGGCAGCGGCAGGGGCAGCGCGGGCAGCCCGTCGATGCTGGAACCGTTGTGGTCCTTGGACTCGCAGTACGCGCGGAACTCCGCATCGGACGTGCGCCCGAAGTAGTCGGCGTGCAGCGAGCGCTCCTCGCGGTAGTCCATGAACGGCACCGCGAACCCGCACGTGTCGCTGATCAGCTTGGCCGTCACCACGATCACCGCGCGCAGCCCCGGACCGTCGGCCGCGGGCGGGAACCGCGCGATCAGCTCGTCGAACCGCGGGTCGTCGCGGAACACCGGCTCACCGCGCCCGTGCACGCGCACGATGTTCGGCGGACCGTCGAACGCGCACCACATCAGCGTGATCCGCCCGTTCTCCCGCAGGTGCGCGATCGTCTCCGCGTGGCTGCCGCCGAAGTCCAGATACGCCACGGTGCGCTCGTCGAGCACCTGCCACGTGCCCGCGCGGCCCTTGGGTGAGAGGTTGACGTGGCCGTCGCCGTCGAGCGGCGCGGACGCCACGAAGAAGATCTTCTGGTTGTCGATGAACTCGCGCAGGCGGCCGTCGATCCGCTCGTAGGTCTTACCCATGTCCTCCAGTATCAAGCGGAACCCGCCGCAGATAGGCCACGACGTCGGCCATGTCACCCGGCCCCTCCCACCCGCGTTCACCCCGGAAACGCTATGGGGGGAGCTTTGCAAGCGGTCAGCGCTGGCAAAGCTCCCCCCATAGCGTTTCCGAAACGGTCAGGCAGCCGGGAAGTCCTTGCGCTTGATCTTCGCCCGCCGCCCGTCCGGGTGGTGGAACACGATCCCCTCGGCCAGGTGCCCCGGCGCGTAGCGGCTGTCCAGCTCCGCGAGGAAGTCCCGCAGCTCGCCGTACGTGCGCGGCACCTCCGTGAACACCGGCGCCGCGGTGTTGAACGGCACGCACAGGTGCTCGTCCAACGCCAGCGCGTTGCCCTGGATACGCGGCCCGAGCGCCTCACACGGGTGCTCCCCGTCCGGCCACGCCGACACGTCGGTGTTGTTCGCCGCCGTCAGGATCCACTTGTCCTCGGCGGCGTCCGCCACGGTGTCGACGTACCAGCCGTCGACGATCCCCTGCGCTTTCTGCGCCTTCGACGGGTTGCGCCGCTTCTCTACCCGCACCAACTGCCCGGCGCGGACGGTGAGCCGGACGTTGGTCCCGTCGAGCTTCTCCGTCCCCACCCCGGCTCCGTCGAACACCCACGCGCACTCGGCGCGCGGCCGGTCGACGACCTTGAACCGCTCGTCTCTCTCGAAGAGCGTCGGGATCTTCTCCATGACCCGTTTCCCCCTGTTGACGTGCCCCAGTAGTTCCTCGTGCGTGATCACCCCGTTCGCGAGCCCACTCGCCAGCGACCGGACCAGGTCGGCCACCGACACGTTCGCGTCCACCGCGACGTGCTTGAGCGCCTTCTTCTCCTCCGGCGAGATCCAGGCGACCAGTCGCGACCACCCCTCGGGCGGGGTCCATCGCTGCAGCGTCTCCGGGTCCTTGCGCGGTCGTCCCCGTGTCACGACGGAGACCCTACCCGACTGTTGCCAATTGGCATAACAGAAATTCGTTCCACCAGATGGTCCCCTTCGGATGGCGGATGACAGACGGGCCCACCAGGCATTTACATCTCTTTCAGGTCCATGTCCCTGCCATGGTCAGAAGGGGTAACACCCATGAGAAGACGCAGATCCCTGCTCGCCGCGGCCGCCGCCGCGATCACGGTCCTCGCGATCACCACCCCCGGTGGCGCGGCGCCCGGTGACACGAAGTCCACGCAGTACGCCGTCAGTGGCGTGCGCACCGTCGAACAACGCAGCCAGATCGCGAAGGCCGGTGCCGCCATCGACGAGGTCGAGGAGCACGGCGTCGTCGTGATCACCGCGACCGGCGCCGAGGTCCGCACGCTGCGGCAACAGGGCTTCGACGTCGTCGAGGTCCCCAAGCGCCTGGAGGCGGGCGCGGACGTCGGGCCGTTCGACTTCCCGGCCGCCGACGCGAACTACCACAACTACGCCGAGATGACCGCGGAGATCAACCAGGTCGTCGCGGCCCACCCGGACCTGATCACCAAGCAGGTCATCGGCAAGTCCTACGAGAACCGCGACATCATCGCGCTCAAGATCAGCGACAACGTCGCGACCGACGAGAACGAGCCCGAGGTGCTGTTCACCGCGCACCAGCACGCGCGCGAGCACCTGACCGTCGAGATGGCGCTCTACCTGATCCACCAGTTCACCGAGAGCACCGAGACCCGCGTGCGCGACCTGGTGAACACCCGCGAGATCTGGATCGTCCCGGACGTCAACCCCGACGGCGGTGAGTACGACATCGCCACCGGCAGCTACCGGTCGTGGCGCAAGAACCGGCAGCCCAACGCCGGTTCGGCCAACGTCGGCACCGACCTCAACCGCAACTGGAACTACAAGTGGGGCTGCTGCGGCGGTTCCAGTGGCAGCACCGGCAGTGAGACCTACCGCGGTCCCAGCGCCGAGTCCGCGCCCGAGGTGAAGGTCGTCGCCGACTTCGTGCGCGGCCGCAACGTCGGCGGCAAGCAGCAGATCACCGCGTCCATCGACTTCCACACCTACAGCGAGCTGATCCTGTGGCCGTGGGGCTGGACCTACGACGACATCGCGCCGGGCCTCACGCAGGACCAGCACGACACGTTCGCCACCATCGGGCGGTCGATGGCGCAGTCCAACGGCTACACCCCCGAACAGTCCAGCGACCTCTACATCACCGACGGCACCATCCCCGACTGGCTGTGGGGCACCCAGGGCGTGTTCGCCTACACCTTCGAGATGTACCCCGGCGGGTCCGGCGGCGGCGGGTTCTACCCGCCCGACGAGGTCATCCCCGCGCAGACCTCGCGCAACAAGGACGCCGTGCTGCAGCTGCTCGACCGCGCCGACTGCCCGTACGAGGCGATCGGCAAGGAACAGCAGTACTGCGGCGTCACCACCCCGCCCGGCAAGTACTTCGAGAACGCCGCGGACTTCCAGATCGGCGACTTCGCCCAGATCGAGTCGCCGGTCACCGTGGCCGGCGTGACCGGCAACGCGCCGGCCACGCTCAAGGTCGGTGTCGACATCAAGCACACCTACCGCGGTGACCTGCGCATCGACCTGGTCGCCCCGGACGGCACGACCTACCTGCTGAAGAACTACGCCACCGGCGACGGCGCGGACAACGTGCTGCAGACCTTCACGGTCGACGCCTCCAGCGAGGTCGCCAACGGCACGTGGAAACTGCGGGTGAAGGACAACTACGCCCAGGACACCGGGTTCCTCGACAAGTGGAGCCTGCAGTTCTAAGCGTCTGACAGTCGCCGCCCGAGCTCGTGGCAGCGCGCCACGAGCTCGGGCGGCGAGTGCACCTCGAAGTCACAGCCCAGCTGGATCACCCGCAGCGCCAGCCAGTCCAGGGTGTCCGCACCCATCCGCAGCCGGCACGACGTGTCGCCGACCGGCGTCACCTCGCCGACCCCGTCCGGCACGTTCGACGCGGCCGTGTGCAGCGTCAGGTCCGCCTCGTAGACCGGTGCCGAGGAGTACATCCGCCGCGTGAAGTAGGTGACCGCGTCCGCGGGCAGCTCCCGTGGCGTCGCACGGGCACCGGTCGGGAACGGCTCCGCCATCCGATCCACCCGGAAGATCCGCCAGTCATCGCGCCGCAGGTCGAACGCCAGCAGATACCAGCGGCGGCCCGCCGACACCAGCCGATGCGGCTCGGTGTGCCGCTTTTCGTCGCTGGAATTCGCGCGATAGGCGAACCGCAGCCGTTCCCGGTTCGCGATCGCGCCGGAGATCGTCGTGAGCACCTCGGGATCCACCACCGGCCCGTCCTGCGCGATCGGCACGGTCGCCGCGTGCAGGTTCGCCACCCGCCGCCGCAGCCGCGACGGCAGCACCTGCTCCAGCTTCGCCAGCGCCCGCACCGCCGCCTCCTCGACGCCGCCCACCGCGTGCGCCGAACGCAGGCCGACCGCGATCGCGACCGCCTCGTCGTCCTCCAGCAGCAGCGGCGGCATCGCCGTGCCCGCCACCAGCCGATATCCGCCGAGCGCGCCCATCGTCGCCTCGACCGGATAGCCCAGCTCCCGCAACCGGTCGACGTCGCGGCGCACCGTGCGCATGCTGACGCCGAGCCGGTCGGCGAGCTCGCTGCCCGGCCACTCGCGTGGTGTCTGCAGCAACGACAACAGGCGCAGCAGCCGGGCGGGCGTGTCGGTCATGGGCCGAGCATGTCACGCATGGGTGACAGAATCTGACCTACTTGAGTAGTCCTGTACGACGAACTCGTCCAGCGACCGCAGGCCGCCGGAGTTGAGCTTCGCCAGCCACCGCGCGACCGGCGTGGGCAACGCCGTCACGAGCTGCGCGCCCCGGCTCAGCGCCCACATCCCGAACCTCGAGGACGGGATGATCGTCTTCGCCATCGTGGCGGCCATCTTCCGGCTCTCCCGCACCAGCGGCAGCATCTCCCGTTCGTAGGCGGCGAACGCCTTCGCGTGGTCGGTACCGGCCCGCGCGATCTCGCCGGCCAGCACGTAGGCGCCGATCACCGCGATGCTCGTGCTGCCGCCGACCGCCGGGCCGGGGCAGTAGGCCGCGTCGCCGACCAGCGTGACCCGGCCGCGCGACCACGTGTCCTGCCGCAGCTGGGTGATCGAGTCGAAGTAGAACGCGCCGCCGTCGTCCAGCTGCGCCAGCCAGCCGTCCACGTCCGGGTGCATCCCCGCGAGCTGCTCGCGCAGCAGCTGCTTCTGCCGCGCGGTGTCGCGGTAGTGGTAGTCCAGCTCCTGGCCGGTGCGGAACAACATCACCACGCGCGCGTCGCCCAGGTGCCGGGCGCCGTAGATGCCCACCATGCGGCCGACCGCCAGGTGCCCGAGCATCTCGCCCGCGAGCCCGGCGGTGTTCGGCACCGACAACACCGCGAGATACGCGCCGATCCAGTGCTTGTCGACCTCACCGAACACCAGGTTGCGCACGTTGGAGTGCAACCCGTCCGCGCCGACGACGAGGTCGAACGAACGCTGTTCGGCATTGTCGAACGACACCTCACCATCGGCGGAGATCGAGGTGATCGAGTCGCCGAACACGTACTCGACGTCGTTCAAGGTGGCGTCGTAGTAGATCTCGCTCAGGTCGTCGCGCATGATCTCGACGTGCCGGTCCGAGGTGGCCTGGAAGATCTTCGTCAGGTCGACCGTGGTCGGCTTGCGCACGCCGTCGCGGTACACGGTCATCCGGTCGGTGCCGGTGGCCATGGACTCGATCTTCGGCAGCACCCCCATGCGCTCCGAGATCTCCATCGCGGGCCCGAACAGGTCGACCGCGTGCCCGCCGGTCTTGCGCAGCACCGGCGACCGCTCCACCACGGTCACCCCGTGCCCGTACCGCGTCAGCCAGTAGGCGAGCACCGGGCCGGCGATGCTCGCCCCCGAGATGAGAATCCGCATGTCATCCCCCTTCCGCTTACTTAACGGAAGGTAAGACTACACCGGTTTTTACCTTCCGGTAAGTCAGTTATTCTGTGACCGTGCCACGACCGTCAGACACCAAGCAGCGCATCCTCGCCGTCGCGCGCGGGCTGTTCGCCCAGAAGGGCGTGCAGAAGACCAGCCTCCAGGAGATCGCCGACGAGCTCGGCCTCACCAAGCCCGCGCTCTACTACCACTTCGCCTCGCGCGAGGAGCTGGTCCGCAGCATCGTGCAGCCGGTCATCGACGACGGCGAGGCGTTCCTGCTCGAGATGGAACAGCGCGACTCGGTCACCCCGCGCGAGCTGCTGGAGGGGTTCTTCGACTTCCACTACCGCCACCGGCTCGACATCATGCTGCTGCTCACCGAGCTGACCACACTCAACGAGCTCGGCCTGATCGAACGCGTCGTCACCTGGCGCGAACGCCTCGCCGTGCTCATCTGGGGCCAGGAACCCACACTGCGCCAGGCCACCCGCGCCGTCGTCGCGCTCGGCGGCATGCAGGACTGCACCGTGCAGTTCCCGACCGCGCCCGAGGACGAGCTGCGCGAGGCCTCCGTCGAGGCGGCCATGTCCGCGCTGGGTATATCGGATCTGGGCATCGATGCGTGAGGACACTGTGGTCGCGCGGCTGCGCGCGGCCGGCTGCGTGTTCGCCGAGGACGAGGCCCGCCTGCTGATCTCCACCGCACGGAGCACCGCCGAGCTCGACGACATGGTCGAACGGCGCGTCGAGGGCCTGCCGCTGGAACACGTGCTCGGCTGGGCCGAGTTCTGCGGCCTGCGCGTGGCCGTCGACCCCGGAGTGTTCGTCCCGCGCCGCCGCACGGAGTTCCTGGTGCGCCAGGCACTTTCGGTCGCCGCGGACGACGCGGTGATCGTCGACCTGTGCTGCGGCTCGGGCGCGGTCGGCGCCGCACTGCTCGCCGCGCGCCCGTTCTCCTCGGTGTACGCGGCCGACGTCGACCCCGCCGCCGTGCGCTGCGCGCGACGCAACCTGCCACGCGTCTTCGAGGGCGACCTGTACGCGGCGTTGCCGGAGTCGTTGCGCGGCACCATCTCCGTGCTCGTCGTCAACGCGCCGTACGTGCCCACATCGGCCATCCCGCTCATGCCGCCCGAGGCACGCGACCACGAACCGCTGGTGGCTCTCGACGGCGGCACCGACGGGCTCGACATCCAGCGCCGCGTCGCCCGCGAGGCGCCGTCGTGGCTCGCGCCGGGCGGCCATCTGCTGATCGAGACCTCGGTCGTCCAGGCCCCGGCTTTGCGGGAATGCTTCGCCCAGGCGGGTTTGGCGGCGCGCGTACTGTCCGAAGAGGACGCGACGGTGGTGATCGGTCAGACCGTGTGATGCAGCAACGCCGGCACGAACCGGTCCCACGTGTAGCGGGGCAGTTCGTGCCCGGTGTGCTCCAGCACCAGCAACGCCGCCAGCGGCAGCGCGTCGATCAACGCGTACCCGTGGTCCAGCGGGAACACCGGGTCGCTGTCGCCGTGCACCACCAGCACCGGCTTGTAGATCTCCGTCAGGTCGGGCGGCTCACCGAAGTCGATCAGGAAGTGGTTCGTCAGGCACGCCGCGATGTCGTTGGTGCGCGCGATGTCCCGTTTGCACAGTGCGCGCACCGCGTGTTCGTCGAAAAACGGGGAGTTGTTCGAGTACACCCGCATCAACCCGACCAGGTGTTCGACGATGTCGTACGGCGTTCGCCTCACGTACTCGACGAACTCCGGAGCCATCGGCGAGAGCCCCTCCTCGCCCGACGTCGTCGTGACGAGCGTCAACGTCTGCACGCGCCGCGGATACAGCTGCGCCGCCTTGAGCACCGTCGCCCCGGCCATCGACCGCCCGACCAGGTGCGCACGAGCGACGTGCAGCTCGTCGAGGACACCGATCGCGTCGTCCACCAGGTCGCCGAGCGTGTAGCCGGGCTCGCCCGCCGGGTAGCTGACCGAACGTCCCGTGTCCCGGTTGTCGAACCGGATCACGTACCGGCGCCCGGCCGCGATCCGCTCGCAGAGCTCGTCCTCCCACCACAGCATCGAGGCCGACGCGCCGTGAATCAGCAGGATCGCGTCGTCGGTCGGCCGGCCGAACGTCTCCACGCACAGCTCGACCCCGTTGGCCACGATGATCCGTTCAGCCACGCCAGGAGTATTTCACCGGTAAGGTTGATCGTGAGTCACAAACAATCCTGGGGGATTCATCTTGACTACCAGCAGAAAGCTGGGTGCGACCGTCGCGCTCGGCCTCCTTGCCCTGTCCCTGTCCACCACCTCGGCGTCCGCTGAGCCGTACGTCTTCGAGCTCGAGAAGGCACCTGACGGCAGCATCGGCTACCCGGCCGACATCAACGACCACGACGTCATCGTCGGCCGCACCGCCGACCGCGCCGTCAAGTGGTACGCGAACGGGAGCGCCGTGGACCTCGGCACGTTCGACGCCGACCTGAACGCCAACGCCAGGGCGATCAACAACAACGGGGTCGTCGTCGGCCAGTCCGGCATCCGGGCCGTGCGCTGGAACACCAACGGCGACATCGACTGGCTGCCGGGGCCCGCAAAGCAGTGCGCTGCCAACGACATCAACGACAGTGGCGTCATCGTCGGAACGTGCGACGACTCGTACAACTCGTTCGCGGTCCGCTGGAACACCGACGGCTCGCGCCCGTCCCTGCTGCCCCCGCTGCCCGACGACACGCGGGCGGGAGCGACCGGCGTCAACGCCGAAGGCCTGGTCGTCGGCTGGTCCGCCAACGCCGCCGGTGAGCGGCACGCCGTGGCCTGGTCGAACGGCACCACCGTCCGCCTGGGCACCGGCGTCAGCGCCGCGAACAAGGTGAACGACCGAGGCGACATCTCCGTCACCCTCGACGGCCACGCGGTGCGCTGGAACCTCTACACCGGCACCAGCACCGTGCTCGACACCCGGTCCAGCTCCGCCGAGGGCATCAACGAGTACGGCGTCGTCGTCGGCTCCGTGGCCCGCTATGGCACGACCCAGGCGGTGCGCTGGGAGGACGGCCAGGCCACCGCGCTGCCGCCCCTGCTCATCGACGGCTCGGTGAACGTCGCCTCGGCCGTCAACAGCTCCAACAACGTCGTGGGCGTCTCCCACGGCCGCGGCGTCCGCTGGCGCGGCTGATCCATCCGTGAAGGGGAACCCTTGTGCCGCAAGGGTTCCCCTCACCAGGGAGCCTGATCATGGAAAACGACTACGACACCTTCGCCGAGGCGTACACGGCCGAGAACGAGCACAGCCTCATCAACGCCTACTACGCGCGGCCCGCGATCCTGGACCTCGCCGGAGACGTGACCGGCAGGCGAATCCTCGACGCCGGCTGCGGCTCCGGTCCCCTGACCGCGGCTCTGCGCGACCGGGGCGCCACCGTGACCGGCTTCGACCGCAGCGCCAAGATGGTGGAGCTGGCCCGGCAGCGGCTGGGTCCGGACGCCGCCTTGCAGGTCGCCGACATCAGCCGACCGCTGCCGTTTCCCGACGCCGCGTTCGACGATGTCGTCGCGTCCCTCGTGCTGCACTACCTGGAGGACTGGAGCGCACCACTGGCCGAGCTGCGACGCGTGCTGCGGCCCGGCGGCCGGCTGATCATGTCGGTCAACCACCCCATCCTCCTCAAGATGGTCGACCCCAAGTCCGACTACTTCGCGATCACCAAGTGGTCCGACGAGTACGTCTTCAACGGCCAGAAAGCCGTGCTGACGTACTGGCATCGGCCGCTGCACGCCATGACCGACGCCTTCACTGCCGCGGGCTTCCGCACGGCCGTCATCAGCGAGCCACACCCGGCACCGGGTGCCCGCGAGCGGTTCCCCGAGGAGCTCGCGGGCAGAACAGCCTTCGTGTGCTTCCTGTTCTTCGTCCTGGAGGCCGTCTAACGCAGGGCGCGGAGCTCGGCGGTCACCTCGTCGAGCTGCCGCTCCGCCCGTTCCGCCCGCGCCAGCGTCTGGGTCCGGGCCTCCTCCAGCGCCGCGACCTGCGCCTGAGCGGCGTCGCGCACCTGGGCGATCTGCTCGGCGAACTCGGCGCGCACCCGCGCCAGCTCCGCCCGTGCATCCAGCGCCGACTGCTCGGCCCGCTCGGTCCGTGCCCGCGCGTCGTCCCGTTCCGATGCCGCCCGATCGGCGTCTCGGGCTGACCTCTCGGCCTCGTGCTGTGCGCGCTCTACGCGTTCGGACGCCGCGGCTTCGGCGCGCTCGATCTCGGCCGTGGTGGACTCGCGGAGCTGGGCGATCTGGAGCCCAGTGGCCTCCCGTACCTGGTCGACCTCCGCTTTCGCCGCCGCCTTGGCCTGTTCGATCTCGGCCATGGCCGCCTGCCGTACCTGGGTGATCTCGGCTTGTGCCGCGGCGCGGGCCTGTTCGATCTCCTTGGCCGCCTGCCGCCGGGCCTGCTCGGCCTGCTTGACCGCCTCGGCCTGTGCCTGGGCGACCTTCTCCTCGGCGTCGCGCCGGATCTCGTCGACCGCGGCCGCCGCCTCGACCCGGATCGCGGCGATCTCCGACTCCGCCCGCTGCACCGCCGCTTGGGCCTCGGCCCGCGCCTCGTCGCGCTCGGTGAACGCCGTGTCCACCGCGTCGTCGGCCTCCTCCGCGGCCCGCACGGCCTGCTCGGTGACCTCCTCCGCCGCTCGGCGGGCCTCGTCGGCGTCCCGGCGCCGGCGTTCCGCCGCGGCGACCGCGGCCTCGGCCTCCGCGACCCGGCGCGCCGCCTCCGCCTCGGCCGCCTGCACCTGGCTCTCGGCGACGCTCGGATCCGCGATCGTCGACAGCTCCCGCACCGCGTTGCCCAGCGTCTGCGACATCTGCTCCGACAGCACCCGGAACCGCTCGAGGAGGTCTTCGGCGCGCATTTTCGCGGTCGCCGTCCCACCGGGCTGTTTCGTCACGGTGACGGCTGCCTGTTCTTCCGCGGCCACCTCCTGCAAGCGCTGCCGTTCCCGCCAGGCCCGCCACCGCGTGTGTTCGGGCAGGTCGCAGTACTCCGACGGGCGTCCAGGCCCGCTACCTCGGAAAACCGGCCGGGTGCAGCCCGGGAAGTTACAGCTCGTCTCCACCTGAATATCGTAGCAGAATTCCGTGTGTATTAACGTTACTACACGCAACGCAACGCTATGAGACCTGCCGATTCTGACCTCCGATAAGTGAACATTATCGGTGGTTAGAGGAAGAGCGACCGGAGTCCTAACATGGTCTTCATGAGCAATCAGGTCCTCGAGGTGACGGACGAGGAGGTCACACTCCTCCGTCACGCGCTGCGCCACTACCTCTCGGAGTTCGGCCACAACGAGGCCGACATCCTCCGTTCGACGAAGAAGCTCCTGGCGAAGCTCCCCCAGCCCACGCCGAAGGCGGGCTGAAGCTGACCCGCGCCCTGCACCCCAGGGCGCGGGTGCCGCTACAGGTCCAGGATGGCGGGCACGACCACGTCCCACGTCGATCGCGGCGGCGTCTGGTGGCCCATGCCGTCGAGCATCAGCAGCCGTGCGCCAGGGATCGCGCGGGCCAGCGCCTCACCGTGGGCGGGCGGGAACAACGGGTCGTCCGTGCCGTGGATGACGAGCGTGGGCACGCGCACCTCACCGAGCCGCGGGCCGGGGTCCTCCCCCGCGTCGCCCACGACCAGCCAGTGGTTGCCGCTCGACTGGACGTTGGTCGCCCGCGCGACCACGCGGCGGGCCACCTCGCGTGTCGCCTCCTCGTCGAAGATGCGGCCGGCGAACGGGCGCTCGATCTCGACCAGGTAGTCGACGACGGCGTCCGGATCGGTCCAGTCGGGCTCCGGTTCGGGATTGTCGAACGCCGTTCGCGCCCGGTCCGCCGGAGGCGGCAGGCCGTCGCCGCCGGGACTCGTCGCGATCAGGGTCAGCGCGGCGACCCGGTCCGGGTGGAAGACCGCGATGGACTGGGCGATGCCGCCTCCCATCGACACTCCCACGACGTGGGCCCGGCCGCCGGCGACCGCGTCGATCAGGCCGACCGCGTCCGACACCAGGTCGTCGCCCGTGTAGCCGGGTTTGCCGGGTGGATCAGTGGGCGAGCGGCCCGTGTCGCGGTGGTCGAAGCGGATGACGTACCGCTCGGCCGCGAGGCGTTCGCAGAACTCCGGTTCCCAGTAGTCCATCGACGCGGCCGCGCCGGAGATCAGCAGGATCGGCGGCGCGGCCGGGGAGCCGAACGTCTCGAAACACAGCGTTGTCATCCGGTTGGCCACACGCGTGATCGTGCCATCGGTGAGCAGCCGGGCAAGCCTTTTGATGTTTTCGGGCGCTCGGCCGACACGAGTACGGCAGGACGAGGAAGGAACCGTGACTGCGTCCTATGCGCGCCGCGTCGGGATACGACGACCGACTCCAGCGCCGGTTCTGGATCAAGATCGGTTCCGTCGGGGCGGTTCTGCTGCTCGCGGTGCTGACCGTGGTGGTCATCAGGACGTCCGGCAGCTATGAGATCGGCGGGTTCATGACACTGTCCGTCGATCGACCTTCGTACCGGCTCGGCATTGCCGGGGGAACTCCGGGTACCAGGACATTCGTGACGGCGCCGAGGTCAGCGCCTACGAGAACACCTCATGCATGTTCCCGATACCGGTGTCCGACGTCCCGAAGGGATCGAAGTTCTATCAGATCGAGGTCACCCACCGCGGCAAGGTGACGCTGAAGAACGAGCCCGAGGACGGCAAGCTGTTCGCGTTCCTGACGCTCGGGAACTGATCAGTGGCCGAGGTACCGCAGCAGGATGCGGCCGAACTCCTCCGGCTGATCAAGGTTGATCATGTGCCCGGCCCCCTCCACCACCCGCATGTGCGCGTGCGGCGCGTCCTTCACGATCAGGTCGACGACATGCCGGATGTCCGCCGAGTCGAGATCGCCCACCAGGGCGAGGGTGGGCGCCCGCAGCTCGCCGAGCCGGGAGATCACGCCGATCTCCGTGTAGTGCCGCTGCCAGTTGCCGTGCCGGGCGAACCCCTCGGCCATGATCGACCGGCACCGGGCGCGATACGGGACGTCCTCGGGCGAGCGCAACGGTCCGTCCACCCACATCCGCAGGATGCACTCGATGATGGTGCCGAGGTCCTTGGCGGACCCGATCCGGGCCATGTGGTCGAGGACGAACGGGTCGTGGAACGCCATGCCGCTCACACCCGGTGCGACCAGGAGCAGCTTGTCCACGCGGTCGGGCAGCGAGATGGCGAAGTCGACGGAGGTGCGGCCGCCTTGGGACAGGCCGACCAGCGACGCGCGGTCGACGCCGAGCCCGTCGAGCAGCTGCCGGAGGTCCTCCCAGTGCGAGAACGGCGCGTCCGGCGTGGACGACCGGCCGTGGCCGCGGGCGTCGTAGCGGATCACGGTGTGGGTGGCCGACAGCGCCGAGAACTCGGCATCCCACGTGGTGCGGTCGACCGCGCCGCCGTGCAGCAGCACGACCGGGTCGCCCGAGCCGGCGATGTCGTAGCTCAGCGAGCCACCCTCGATCTGGAGATCCGCCATGTCAGGCCCCCGTCCTGAACCACTCGCGCCCGAGCAGCAGCGCGAACAACGGTAGCGGCAGCCGGACGATCAAACGCATGATTCGGCCACTGCGGCCGCGGTGCAGCTGAGAGGCGTGCGCGGCCAGCGCGGCGCGCTTCTTGCGGGCGTACCCGCGGACGTTGAACGAGTGGGTGATCTGCGCGCGGGGCGTGTAGCCGGAACGGACCAGCTCGCGCGGCATCGTCGCCTCCAGCACTCGCGTCACGCCGGCCAGCTGGGCGGCGCGGGCGCCGACGTGGTGGACCTGAACGTGGTCGCGGTGGCCGTAGCCGCCGTTGGCGTCGTAGCTGATCAGCACGGACGCCGACTCCTCCCGCAGCACCTCGGCCAACCGGCCGGCGGCCTCCTCGACGGGAGCGCGGACGAACCGTGTGCGGTCCGGCGGGTCGTCGTAAAGGAGCGGGCCGTGGCCGCTGTCGGCGTAGCCCAGGCATACGACGCGGTGCACGCCGAGGATCGCGGCGCTGGTCCGCAGCTCGTTCAGGCGATCTTCGGTGTGTTCCCCGATGATGCCGTCGGTGGCCACCACGACGACGACGCGGTGGCCGTCGGCGCCGGCGCGGGCCAGGGTGCCGCCGGTCAGCAGGACCTCGTCGTCGGGGTGGGCGTGGAAGGCCACGATCGTTGTCACCGGTCCACCATTACCAGGGTTGTCGATTTCGGGCCTTCCCGTTCGACGTGGAGGTGTGGAGGACCGGAACCCCCGAGAGGATGACGCGATGGACCAGATCGTCGAGCGGTACCGCAGACGCGCTGACGCCTTCGAACGCAAGGTGGCGGCGGTGCGTCCCGACCAGTGGGGCGACCCGTCGCCGTGTGCGAAGTGGACCGCGCGGGACGTGGTGGACCACATCGTGATGATGCACGGCGCCATGCTCCGACCGGTCGGGCGGTCGCTGAGCCCGGCGCCGGACGAGCCGCTGGCCGCGTACCGGTCGGCGCGCGCCGACGTCGAGGCGGTGCTCGACTCGGAACTGGCCGGGCAGGAGTGCGAGACGCCGAGCGGGCCGATGACGTTCCTGGAGCACGTCGACCGGGTGGTGAGCGACGACCTGGTGCTGCACGGCTGGGACCTCGCTCGAGCCACCGGCCAGGACGAGACGATCGACCCTCGCGATCTCGAGCGGATGTGGGCGTCGATGAGCGCGATCCCGGACGAGCTCATGGAGAAGTTCCGTACTCCCGGCGCGTTCGGACCCGACGTCGAGGTGTTCGGTCCGGAGGTGAAGGTGCCCGAGGACGCGCCGCTACAGGACCGGCTGCTCGGCCTGATCGGGCGCGACCCGGTAGCGCCCGTCCGCGCGGACCGGTAGGCCCAGGCATCGCGAGCGGCACCGCCGCCACAACTCATTTTGCGTGACTCAGAGGAGTGCAGATGAAGTACATGCTGATCACCTACAGCGGCGACCAGGAGGCCTGGGAGGGCCTCGCGGCGTGGTCGGCCGAGGACATGCAGCGCATGATCGACCACATGCGCGCGTTGAACGACGAGCTCGCCGCCAACGGTGAGCTGCTGCAGTCCGAGGGGCTGGGCGGCCCCGCGCGCGCCCGTGTCGTGACCGCGAACGGCGACGGGCCGCCGATCGTGAAAGACGGGCCCTACGCCGAGGCGAAGGAGGTCATCGCCGGGTACTGGGTGGTCGACGTGGCGTCCGAGGAGCGGCTGCTCGAGATCTGTCGCAGGGCGTCGGCGGCGCCCGGTCCCGGTGGGCAGATCATGAACGCGCCGATCGAGGTGCACCCGGTCATGGGCGCGCCGGACGTGGACCCGGAAACCCTGGCGCCGTACCAGAAATGACCTCGTGAGTGGTTTCCGTCGCCATGGCGACGGAAACCACTCACGACCGTTCTTACTTCAGGCCGTAAGCCCGGATGATCGTCTGGTCGACGGAGTTGCCGGCGGAGTCGTGCGCCGAGGCCTTCAGCGACACGAACTTCGCGTCCTTCGGGTGCGCGACGGCGGCGATCCACTTGCCGCCGATCCGCACCAGCCGCACCGGCTGCCACGTCGCACCGTCGTCATAGGACACCTGCACAGCGGGCGTCTTGACGTCGGTGGCCGTGGAACCGTTGCGCTGCACGTACACCGGGAACGCGAACCCGCGTCCGGCGGCGGTCCGGTTGGACTCGTCCAGATTCGGCGCGAACCGCACGGCCAGCAGCGGCAACGCGACCCGCTCGGTGCCCGCCGGCCGCGACGACGTGAACGTCCA
This sequence comes from Lentzea sp. NBRC 105346, assembly GCF_030269605.1. Classification (GTDB taxonomy): domain Bacteria; phylum Actinomycetota; class Actinomycetes; order Mycobacteriales; family Pseudonocardiaceae; genus Lentzea. The sequence continues at coordinate 622,946 of NZ_BSTQ01000001.1, read as the reverse complement.
GTCCGCGCTGATCCGGGTGGACAGCGTCGACACGGTCTCGCGGCCCGCCTCCGCGTGCAGCTGGTAGGTGCCCGGCGACTCGGGCACCGGACCGTAGACCGAGCCCTGGTATGGGGTTTCCGCCACGACCTTGCCGTCGCGCGAGAGCACCGTGCGCGCCGAGTCGACCTTCGAGCCGCCGTAGTGCCTGGGGTCCTGGTCGCTGAACATCGGCACGTTGATGCTCACCTGGTCGCCCGAGCGGTAGGCCCAGCGCCCTGGGTAGGCAGGGAACTCGGGGAACGCCGGGCCGAACACGGCGACGTTCCAGCGTTCCGTGCTGCGGCCGGTGAACTTCCGCGCGGTGGACAGCTGGGTCGCCGCCGGCGGGAACGGCTGGTCGCCGTCGAGTTCCGTCAGCGAGCCCGTCCACGGGGTGTCCGGCGTGTAGTACTCGGTCAGGTGCAGCGGCAGCTTGCCCCGCGCGACGCCGTCGCGTTCACCGACCGACTCGGCGCGGTGGGTGTGCGCCACCGAGCGGACGACGGCCAGTGAGCGATCGTGCACCTCGCGGACCAGGCCCTTCGGCACGGTGCCCTCGTGGGTGTAGGTCAGGTGGTACAGGTACGGCGAGCCGGTGAAGCCGCCGTTGCCGTCCGGTTCGCCGAGCGTCGCGGACTGCCCGTACTGGAAGTCCTGGTAGGACGTCTTGGCCGGGGTGACGCGGAACGAGTCGAAGCTGCCCAGATACATGCCGAGGCCCGTGTCACCCCACGGCAGCTTCATCCGGAACTGCAGGTCGGCCTGCCCGACCTTGGCGTTGGGTTTGTCGACCTTGAAGCCCGGTTGTTCGCCCGAGCGGGCGTCGTTGACCAGCGTGGTGGCGCCGGTGATCTCGAACGCGGGCTCGACGACCTGGGTCAGCAGCGTGAAGCCGGGGTTCTGGATGTATGTCTCGTAGTAGTACTTGCCCTTGGGCAGGCGCTGCACGAGCGTGCCGGACGCGTCGTAGCGCAGGAACGCCTTGGGCCGGTCGTGCGAGACGAACCGGTAGAAGTAGTTGCCGGTCGGCGCGCCCGCGTGGTCCACAAAGGACATCGCGACGTCGTAGCTCTCGACCTCCTTGGTGAACCCGATCGGGATCCGCAGGCCGGATGCGTCCAGCACGCCGCCGTAGAGGGCGTCCGGTGCGTCGACCGCGGTGTTCACGGTGACGGTGGCGTCGGCGGTGCCGCCCGCGGGGACGACCAGCTTCGCCGGTGACACGGTTGCCAGCGGGGCGGGCTTCATCGCGATCGACAGGTCCAGGGTCACCGGCGCGGTGCCGGAGTTGCGGTAGGTGACGGTCCTGACCATGGGTTTGTCGTCGTTGTGCGGCCACAACGCGGTGCCGAGGTTCAGCGACGCCTCCGACGCGGTGACCGTGGTGGTCACGGCTTTCGCGACGTCCACGCGACCGGCGCCCTGCTGGTAGACGGTCAGCTCGGCGTTCGGCTTGGCGGTGCTCATCAGCGCCGCCTTGAGCTGGGGCGCGGTCCAGTCCGGGTGCTGCCCGGCGAGGATCGCCGCGGCGCCCGCGACGTGTGGCGTGGCCATGGACGTACCGGACAGGGCGACGTGCGTGTCGCCGGGCTTGCCGAACTGCCCGTTCTTCGCGCGCGCGGCGACGATGCCGACTCCCGGCGCGGTGATGTCGGGCTTGATCGCGCCGTTGTTCCACCGCGGGCCGCGGGAGGAGAAGTCGGCGAGGTTGTCCTGCCGGTCCACCGCGCCGACGGTGAGCGCCTCGTCGGCGGCCGCCGGGCTGCCGATCGACTCGTCGGACGGGCCGGAGTTGCCCGCGGCCACGACGAACAGCGCGCCGGTCTGCTCGGTGAGCTTGTTGAGCGCCAGCGACATCGGATCGTCGCCCTCGCTGGGCCACGGGCTGCCGAGGCTCATGTTGACGACGTCGGCGCGAGCCGCCGCCCACTCCATGCCCGCGATGATCCACGACTCGCGGCCGCCGCCGAAGTCGTTGAGCACCTTGCCGATCGCGAGCTTCGCATCCGGCGCGACACCGCGGTAGGTGCCCTCACCGGTGATCGTGGACGCCACGTGCGTGCCGTGCCCGACGCGGTCGTCGGTGCCGGACGGGCTCTCGGTGAAGTCCTTCGACTCGCTCACCGCGTCCGCGAGGTCGGGGTGCGTGGCGTCGACGCCGGTGTCGAGCACGGCCACGGTCGCGTTCTTGCCGGTGAACCCGGCCTGCCACGCCTGTGGTGCCCCGATCTGCGGGACGCTCTTGTCGAGCGAGGCGCTGACCTTGCCGTCCAGCCACACCTTCTGGTCGCTCATCGTCTGCAGGAACGGCTGGCCCTTCGGTGCCGCCACCGCCACGGCGCCGATGCTGGCCAGAGTGGCGCCCTGCGCGTTGATGCCGCCCTGGACGATCAACGGTGTGACCGGGCTGGACGCGTCGTCGTAGCCGGAGCGCACCAGTTCGGTGATGTCGAACAGGCGCGGGTCGAGCCGGCCGGTCGAGATCCGCTGCTGCACGTCGGCCGGTACGACGTGCAGGTCGCCGTGTTCGTCCTGGTACTGCCGGAACGCGATGTGCTCGCGTCCTCGCGCGGGCCGGACACGGGCGCGGTCGCCCTCGATGGTGACGTGGTCGCCGGTCAGCAGCGTCACGCCGGCACCTGGCGGAGCCGGTGCGGCCTGCGCTGGTACTGACAGGGTGGCGGCCGCCGTGACGATGGCGGCCAGCCAGGAAAGTCTTTTCACACGAACTCCCCAGTTCGGTTTCGCTTCCTCCCCTTGAACACAGTTCCGGGTGCGCGAAACGTTGCAATGTGTGAAAAGTTGCCAGGGTTACCCGAGTGCGTGGTCGACCGCGGCTTCGACGTGCAGGCGGGTCGTGGGGAACACCGGCAGCGGGCAGTCGTCCGGGCCGATGAGCAGCTCGATCTCCGTGCAGCCCAGGATGATCCCCTCGGCGCCGTCGAACCGGGCGATCACCTCCTGGTAGACGGCGCGAGAGCTGTCCTTGACGATGCCGAGGCAGAGTTCCTCGTAGATGACCCGGTGCACCTCGGCGCGGTCCCGCCGGTCCGGCACGAGGACGGTGAGCCCGTGCTGTTCGAGCCGGTCGCGGTAGAAGTCCTGCTCCATCGTGAACGCCGTGCCGAGCAGGCCGACCCTGGTCAGCCCATCGCGGTTCACCGCGTCCGCGGTCGTGTCCCCGAGGTGGATCAACGGAATGTCGACCGCGGCCTGCACCGCGTCCGCGACCTTGTGCATCGTGTTCGTGCACAACAACAGCAGGTCCGCGCCCGCCAGCTCGACCCCGCGCGCGGCCTGCGCGAGGAGGCGGCCTGCGTCGTCCCAGCGGGCGTCGGCCTGCATCTGTTCGATCTCGGCGAAGTCCACCGAGTGCATGATCAGCCGCGCGGAGTGCAGGCCACCCAGCCGCCCGCGGACGAGCTCGTTGGCCAGGCGGTAGTACTCCGCGCTGCTCTCCCAGCTCATCCCGCCGAGCATTCCGATGGTCTGCACGCCCACAGCTTTACACGGGGATGCGTCCGGTAGCCGCCAGCAGCCGTTCGAATTCCGACGCGCCGGCCGTCGTTTCGGTGGCGGGCCCGAAGACGTTCATCTCGCGGGCGGTCGGCCCCATCTGGTCGACGAACCCGAACAGCTCGTCGACCGCGGCCGGGTCCGGGGTGAAGTCCTGGCCGGTGGCGCGGGCGATGTCCCACGCGTGCACGGTCAGGTCCAGCAGCGCCATCTGGCCGACCGTGCGGGCGGGCAGGCTCATCTGGCCGGACGTGCCCTCCTCGGCTCCGGGCGCGTCCCACGCTCTGACGAGGTTTTCCAGTTGTTTCGTGAACTCCGCGCGCCAGTCTTCTTCGACGCGGTCCGGGGTGGTGCTGAAGTCCGCGTCGCGTTTGGCAGCCAATTCCTGGAACTGGACCACCACGTGCAGCAGGTGGTTGAGCAGGTCGCGGACCGTGTACTCGGCGCACGGCGTCGGTTGGTCGAGCTGGTCGTCGGTGACGCCTTGGAGGACCGGTTCGGCCCGCTTGCGGGCGGCGTCGAGCAGTTCGCTGATCTTCATGTTCTCGACGCTATGCGTCTTCTTTACTGCTCTGATTGAACAAACGCGACAGCACTGGCTTCACGTCGAGTATCGGGGTGCCGTTGATGGCCTCCAGGCCGCGGACTCGTACCCGCAGGTTGGCGACGTCGGTGATGGTGACCCGGTGCAGGCCGATGGGGTTGGGGCGGTCGGCGGACCGGGTGCTGAACACTCCGGTCTCCGGGTTGCGGGGATCGTCTCTTGGGTGCACGACCAGGACGTCGCGGCGTGCCTGGTGCAGCCACGTCAGTACGAACACCTCGTCGCCTGCCTTCAGGTCGCGCAGTCCGGTCGCCACTTCGGGCACGAAGTTGAGCCACGCCTCGGTGTTGCTTTCGAATCCCTGTTTCGGGGCCGTGGACGGGTCGGTCAGCGGGGACTCGACGTGTCCGATCGGGTCGAGGTTCACTGTGGGCCGTCCTTTGTCGGGGTGACCTGGTTGACTTGTGGTCCTGATAGTCCGCCACTCGATGGGGTCGAAGACAGGGGTCTGTTTGAGGCGACCTGGGGGAACGGCGCGGAATTGTCAGACCCCAGCGTTACGCTTGAGCAGAAGGAAGCGCGCGGGGGCGGCGGCATCACATTGGGCGGGTGCGGGGGACGTCGGCTGGTCGGCCGCTCCCAGGACTCGGAGGGCCCGGCCGGCCCGTATCCCCGAGGCCGGGGGCTTGACCCGTCCGCATCCCCGCCGACGCCCAGGGCTGACCGGCCCAGGGCTTGACCGGTCCTGGGCGTCGGCGGCTTCGCCAGTCCGCGTCGCCGAGGAGGTAAGGGTCCGTGGCCGGTCCGCCCGGTGACACTCGCGGCGCCGGCCCGCGTCGCGACACGCGTGGGATCGTGAACGCCCCGGAGCTGTTCGCGCGGGTGCGGTTCCGGCGCCGCCTCCCGGCGGAGCCGCTGCGCCCGTTCCTGGAGCACTACTGGCTGATCGACGGACACCTGGACGAGCCGTTCACCCAGCACGTGGTGCCGCACCCGTCGGTGAACCTGGTGTTCCAGCCGACCGGTGGCGAGCTCGCGGGTGTGGCGCTGGACCTGTTCAGCCACACGATGCGTGGCGAGGTGCGGGTGTGCGGCGTGCAGTTCCGGCCGGGCGGGTTCCGGCCGTTCCTGCCGGAGCACCCGGTGTCGCGGTGGACCGGGCGGCGCGTGCCGTTTCCCGAGATCGCGGCCCACGAGATCGTCGGACCGTCCGATGAGGACGATCGGGTGCGGGCGCTGGACGCCGCGTTGCTGGATCGCGACCCGCGGCCGGATCCGCTTGCGCTGGAAGCGATGGATCTTGTGCAGCGGATCCGCACGGATCGGAGCATCCTGCGGGTCGCGGATTTCGCGCGGGAGCAGCACACCACGGTCCGGTCGTTGCAGCGGCTGTTCAACGGGTACGTGGGCGTGAGTCCGAAGTGGGTGATCCTGCGGTATCGCATCCACGAGGCGCTGGAACGGGCGCAGACCGACGCGGACTGGGCGCGGATCGCGGCCGAGCTCGGGTACAGCGACCAGGCGCACCTGGTCCGCGACTTCACCCAGACGATCGGCGTGCCGCCGAGCGCGTACGCGAGGACGTCAGCAGGAGGCGGCGCGCTCGAGTAGCAGGGCGCGTTCGCGTTCGTTGCGGGTGAGTGCGGCGGCGCGTTCGAACTCGGCTCGCGCCTCGTCGTTGCGCCCGAGTTTGAGCAGGAAGTCGCCGCGCACGCTGGGCAGCAGGTGGTAGTCCTTCAGCGCCTTCTCGCCCTTGATCTGGTCGACCAGTTCCAGCCCCGCCGCCGGGCCGAACGCCATCGACAGCGCGACGGCGCGGTTGAGCTCGACGATCGGGGATGGGGTGATCTGCGCGAGGGCGGCGTAGAGGAACGCGATGCGTTGCCAGTCGGTGGCTTCGGGGGTGCGCGCGCGGGCGTGGCACGCGGCCAGCGCGGCCTGGATCAGGTACGGGCCGGGGGCCTGGCCCAGCGCCTCGGCGCGGTCGATGGCCGCCAGGCCGCGGCGGATCAGCATCTGGTCCCAGCGGTTGCGGTCCTGTTCCAGCAGCAGCACCGGTTCGCCGTTGGGGCCGATGCGCGCGCGGGAGCGGGAGGCCTGGATTTCCATCAGCGCGACCAGGCCGTGCACCTCGGGTTCCTTGGGGGCGAGCTCGGCGAGGATGCGGCCCAGTCGCAGCGCGTCCTGGCACAGTTCGGGGCGCATCCAGTCGTCGCCGGCCGTCGCGGAGTACCCCTCGTTGAAGATCAGGTAGACGACCTCGAGGACGGAGTTGAGGCGCTCGGCCAGCTCTGGGCCCTCGGGGACCTCGAACGGCACGCCGGCGTCGGCGAGGGTTTTCTTGGCGCGCACGATGCGTTGCGCGACGGTCGCCTCGGAGACGAGGAACGCGCGGGCGATCTCCTCGGTCTTGAGGCCGCCGAGCATCTTGAGGGTCAGCGCCACGCGCGCGTCCGTGGTGAGTACGGGGTGGCAGGCGGTGAACATCAGGCTGAGCAGGTCGTCGCCGATCTCGTCCTCGATGCCCTCGGACGCGTCCGGCGTCTCCTCCTTCAGCTCGCGGCCGATCTCCTCCAGCTTGCGGTTGTAGTTCTCCTTGCGCCGGATCATGTCGATCGCGCGGCGCTTGGCGGTGGTCATCAGCCACGCGCCGGGGTTCTTGGGCACGCCGTCGGACGGCCATTGCTCCAGTGCGGCGACGAGCGCGTCCTGCGCGAGCTCCTCGGCCAGTCCTACGTCACGCACGTAGCGGGCGAGCGCGGCGATGACCTTCGCCGACTCCATTCGCCAGACGGCGTCGATGGTGCGGTGCACTGAGGTAGTGGCAGTGGCCCCCATGGGCCACTGTCTACCTCAGTGCACGTTTCATGTCACTTCTGCTGCTGGGCCTCGATGCGCTCGCGCTGCGACTGCTCCTGTTCGCGCAGCTCGGGGGTGTAGCTGTCGCCGAAGTCCTCGGCCTCGAACACCTGGCGGATCTCGATCACCGACTCGGTGCCCGCGGGGTCGGACGGGATCTTCTTGACCCACTCGACGCACTCCTCCAGCGAGGACACCTCGAGCAGCCAGAAGCCCGCGATGAGCTCCTTGGACTCGGTGAACGGGCCGTCGACCACGGTGCGCTTGTCGCCGTTGAACTTCACCCGCGCGCCGCGCGAGCTCGGGTGCAGGCCCTCGCCGGCGAGCATGATCCCGGCCTTCACCAGCTCCTCGTTGTACTTGCCCATCGCGGTGAGGATCTCGGTGCTGGGCAGCGCGCCCGACTCGGTCTCGGGTGTGGACTTGACGATCACCATGAAGCGCATCTGGATCTCCCTGAGTCGTGTTCGCTTGTTCTACCCAGGCGTCGAGCGGCTGTGGCGGACATTCGACATTTCACCGCCAATGTGACTCAGGTCACATCCAGTCCTCGCGGTGATCGTGCGCCCACTGCGCGAACGTCCGGCCCGGACGGCCCAGGATCCGTTCCACCTCACCGGACGGGGTGATCTCCCAGTCCGGCTCGGCCTCGTCCCCCTCGTAACCCTCCGCCCCCAGCAGGAACGGCGCCATCTGGGCCGCGAACCCGCCCTGGCGCCGATAGAACTCCAGCGCCTCGGCGACCGTCACGTCACGGAACCGCAGCTCACGGCCGATCGCGTTGCCAATGCGTGCCGCCTGCTGCCGGGCCGTCAGTACCTCCGGTCCCGTGAGCGTGTAGGCCTGCCCGGCGTGGCCGTCCTCCAGCAACGCCCGCACCGCCACGTCCGCGATGTCCCGCTCGTGCATGGGGAACGACACGGCGTCGGGGTTCGGATCCCAGATCGTGCCGTCCGCCCGGACCGACGGGCCCCACATGAAGAGCCGGTTCAGCGCGAACTCGCCGGCCCGCACATGCGTCCACTCGGCGCCGGACGCCTCCACGGCCCGCTCGACCGGCAGGTGGAACTCGGTGTCCATCCCGAACGTCACCGCGCCGGAGGACAACACGACGATCCGCTCGACACCTTTGGCGCGTTCCATGACCTGTTGTGCGGTCGCGGGCACGGGGAACAGGTAGAGCCGCTCCACACCGTCGAAGTCGAGCGACTCGGGGTCGTGCAGGTCGCCCGCGACGACCTCGACACCCGCCGGGAACGCCGCCCGGGCCGGGTCCCGCGTCACCGCCCGCACCCGCCGGCCGGCCTCGACCAGCCCCTGCACGACGTGCCGCCCCACGTGCCCGGTCGCACCCGTCACCATGATCGTCATCGGACTCCCCCCTCGATTCCGTCCAGCAGGCGCCGCAGCCCGAACTCGAACGCGTTCTCCGACTGCTCGCCCGTGCTCAGGTCGAACCCACCGCGTTCCCACACGCTCGTCATCGCCGGATACCGCGTGACGTCGAAGTACTCGTCCCAGAACAGCTGCCGCGCCGCCCACCACGCGTCGGTCGACTCACCGGTCGCGCGTTCCAGCTGCGCGGTGTCGACCTCGGCGGCCACGGCACCGTCGACGAACGTCATGATCGCGCCCATCGCGGCGACGACCTGGCGCGGTTCGAGCCCGATGCCGGACAGCGCGGCGAGCAGAAACTCCTCGCCCGCCAGCAGTCCGGGGCCGAGCGGCGGCCGCACCATCGACACGTCCCGCAACCACGGGTGTCGCCGGTAGACCTCCCGCGTGCGCCGCGCGTACAGCTCGACCTGCGCGCGCCAGTCGCCGTCGGCCGGCCGCAGGTCCCGTTCCCGCAGCACGGCGTCGACCATGAGGTCGATCAGCTCCGCCTTGCCCGGCACGTGGGTGTAGAGCGACATCGTGCCGAGCCCCAGGTCCGCGGCCACCCGTGCCATGGACATGGCGCCCAGGCCATCGGCGTCGGCGGCCGCGACGGCCGCGGTGATGATCTGGTCCACGGTCACCTTCGGTTTGCGGCCGCGCCCTGCCACCGGCCGGGTCCGCCACAGCAGCTCGACGGTCCGCGCGGGGTCTCCGCCACCGCTGCGTTCCACCATGCCTCCCCATATCCGTACGTCATACGGAAAACAATACCGTATACGATACGGAAATGCGGATCGGGTTGCACTACTGGAACTACGCGCACACGCCGGACATCGCCGGCACGCTCGCCCGGACGGCTCGGACCGCCGAGGACGCGGGCTTCGCCTCGTTCACGACGATGGACCACTTCTTCCAGATCGGGGTGGGCGGCACGGCCGCCGACGAGCCGATGCTGGAGGGCTACACGCAGCTCGGCTACCTGGCCGGGCTCACCTCGAAGATGCGGCTGGGACTGCTGGTCACCGGCGTGATGTACCGCCATCCCGGCCTGCTCGCGAAGACCGTCACGACGCTCGACGTGCTGTCCGGCGGCCGCGCCACGCTGGGCATCGGCGCGTCCTGGTACGAGCGGGAGCAGCGCGGGCTCGGCGTGCCGGTCGTACCGGTGGCTGAGCGCTTCGAACGGCTCGAGGAGACGCTGCGGATCTGCAAGCAGATGTGGAGTGACGACAACGGCCCGTTCGAAGGCACGCACTACCGGCTCGCCGAGACGATCTGCGTGCCCGCGCCGGTGAGCCGGCCGCATCCGCCGATCATCATCGGCGGCGGTGGCGAGAAGAAGACGTTGCGGCTGGTCGCCCGGTACGGCGACGCCTGCAACGTGTTCGCCGCCGGCCCGGACATGGTCGCGCGCAAACTCGACGTGCTGCGCGCGCACTGCGACGCCGAGGGACGCGACTACGACTCGATCGACCGGACCGCGCTGTACAACCAGCCCGTGCTGGGCGACGCGGACGGGTTCGTCAAGGCCGTCGAGGAGTACGGCCGGCTCGGCATCGGCGAGGTGCAGGTGATGCCCGACCGGGACCCCGTCGAGTTCACGGAGCGGTTCGCCGCGGAGATCATGCCCAGGATCCAGGCGTGAGTGGTGCTGACCGCAGAGTGACTACGGGGGTTAGCCACATGGTGACCGACGGTGCTCGGGCGGCATCGTTGTCGCCATGATGATCCCTTGCCTGAGCAGCGCAGCCCTCGTCCTCCCGAGTATCCCGGCCGAGCCGGAACCGCAGGTTCAGATCCCCGCGCCGCGTGACGGAGCGTCCCCGGTGCCCTGTCCCCGATGCTGAGCGAGCCACTCGTCGCGGGTGAGTTCGTAGGCGACCTCACCGTGCTCGGTGCCGGGGAGGGGGTCCGGCCAGTCCACGTGGAAGGTCCGCACGTGCCGCAGGCCGCACTTCTCCATCACCCGGCGCGAGCCGGAGTTCACGAACATCGTCTCGGCGACGACCCTTTGGGTGCCGGTGCGGAAGCCGCGGTCGATCAACGCGCGTGAGCCCTCGGTCGCGAACCCACGGCCCCACGCGCCCGACCGCAGCCGGTAGCCCAGCTCGGCGGCGCCGTCGGCGAGCGGGCGGAACTCGAACCAGCCGAGGAACTCGCCGGTGTCCTTGGCGAACGCCGCCAGGAAGACGTCGGTGAGGTACTTCGGGAACTCGGCCTCGGTGTCCGCCCGCGACATCGGGGGGCCGAGGAACCGCATCACGTCGGCGTCCGTGTTCAGCTCGACCAGCAGGTCCACATCGGACTCGGTGAACGGGCGCAGCACCATCCGGGGCGTCTCCACGGCCCGTTACTACCGCAGCTCGCGGACCTTGTGCATCCGGTTTTGGGACCGGAACAGCGCGGCGGCCTGAGACCGCACGGCCGTGGCGTCGCGGCCGAGGATCTCCAGCGCCTCGCCGTACTGCTCGAGCACGACGGCCTCGTCGTAGGCGAGGTCGGTCGCGCGGAGCAGCTCGAGTGCCCGCTCGTAGTGGGCGATCGCGGTGTCGGCGCGGCCGGCGAGCGCGTGCAGGTGGCCGAGGTTGGCGAGGTTGTCGGCCTCGCCGCTGGAGTCGTCGTGCTTGCGGAACAACGCGAGCGCCCGTTCGAAATGCGTGGCGTCGCGGGCACCCAGGCGGGTGGCGAACCAGCCGACCGCGGTGTGCCCGAGCGCCTGCCACAGGTCGTTGTCCAGCGTCTCGTAGACGTCGAGCGAGCGGCGGGCGAGGTCCAGCGCGGGCTGCCAGTCCTCCTGGAACGACAGCACGCGGGCGGTGGCCATGTCGACGTGCGCGTGCTGCACGCCGGCGGCGAACCCGCGCGCCTGGGCCAGGTGGTGGTGCGCGGTGTCGTAGTCGCCGAGCTGACCGTGGACGATGCCCAGCATCCGGTGCGCCACGAACTGCCCCAGGCGGCTGCCGCATCGCCGGGCAGCGGGCAGGCCGTCAGACCACATGGCCCGCAGGTCGAGCAGCAGCCCGCGCTGCACGTGGTAGCCGTCGAGCACCCACGCCAGCCGCCACACCTCGTCGTCCCAGCCGTGGTCGAGCGCCATCCGCTGGGCGGCGCGCAGACAGGCGTGTTCGGCGGCGAACCACGACAGCGGCTCGTCCGGGGCGGTGCCGGGCGTGACGTCGATCGGCGAGCGGTAGGTGTAGATGACGCGGTCCGCGGCGAACGCCGTGCCCAGGTAGTAGCGAACCAGCCTTCGCGCGGCCTCGGGGTCGGCCGGTTGTTCCGCGGCGTGCAGCCGGACCAGGTCGTGCATCCGGTACCGGCCGGGCAGGTGCTGCTCGACCAGGTGCGCGTCCTCGAGTCTGCGCAGGTCGGCGCGCACGGGACGGCCGGCCATCGCGGCCACGGCCGCAGTACCGGCGTCCGGTCCGGGCGTGCGGCCGAGCAGCGCGAACACCTCAGCTGTGGTGGTGTCCAAGGCGCGTAGCGACCACGAGAAGACCGCGCGCAGGCTCGCGGTGAGGTCGCCGCCGTCCAGTGCGCCGAGCCGGTCTTCGCGCAGCTCCTGGACGAGGTCCGGCACGGCGTGGGCGCGGGCGGCCGCGATGCCGAGCGCCAGCGGGAGGCCGCCGCACAGTTCGACCAGTTCGTCCGGCGCGCCGGGCAGATGCGCGCGCAGCACCAGCCTCGAGCCGGCCTCGTCGAGGACGTCGAGCGGAACGGGCCGGGCGCCGTGGCCGGTGACCAGGCCGTGCAGCCGATGCCTGCTGGTGATCAGCACGGTGGACGGCCCGGCGGGCAGCAGTGGCGTGACCTGCTCGGCGTCGCGGGCGTTGTCGAGCAGCACGAGCATGCGTTTCGACGCGGTCAGTGTCCGGTAGAGCGCGACCTGGTCGTCGAGGTCCGCGGGTGGTTCGCCGACACCGAGCGCGCGCAGAAACCCGCGCAGCGCGACCTCGGGCCGCACCGGCTCGCGGGCCGGGTCGAAGCCGCGCAGGTCCGCGTACAGCTCGCCATCCGGATGCGGCCGCGCCCACTGCAGGGCGAGCCACGTCTTGCCGACGCCGCCGGGGCCGCTGATCACGGTGATCGCGCCGACCTGGATCTTCGCGAGATCCTCCTGGCGGGCGGCGAACGACCGGGGCCGCGCGGGCAGTTGCCTCGGCACGGCTTCCAGCACCTCGAGGTGCCGGCGGCGCAGCAGCGGTCCCGGTTCGACGCCGAGCTCGTCGAGCAACACCCGGCGCGTGCGGTCGTAGTGCGCCAGCGCGTCGGCGGTGCGTCCGGCGCGGTGCAGGGCGAGCACGTACTGGGCGGCCAGGCGTTCGTCCAGCGGCCGCCGCGCGCAGCGGCCGGCGAGTCCCGCCAGGTCGATCCGAACGCCGTTCGACAATGCCGACTCGACCTGCTCGAACTCGGCCGCGTCGCGTTCGGCGATCAGGGCGGCGCGGACCTCGGTGAACCAGGGTGAGTCGAGCTCGGCGAACGGCTCACCGCGCCACAACGCCAGCGCCTCGTCATACCGCTTGTCCCGCATCAGCTCCCGGAACCGGTCGACATCCACAGTGGATGGTTCGACGACGTACCCGGCGGGCCTGCGTTCGATCGGCACGCCCGCCGACTTGAGCCGGGAGAGGTAGCTGAACAGCGTTCGACGCGCGCTGCGTGGCACGGCGGGGCCCCAGACGCGTTCGGCGAGGCGGTCTACCGGCACCGGGGCGTCGAGCAGCACGGCCACGAGCACGGCGCGCTGGCGCAGCGGTCCGAGGCCGACCCCCGCCTCGACCGGTCCGAGCAGCGCGAACTCCACGGCACAACATTCGCACAACCGCCGCTGATCATCGTGGCGGGCATGAACCGAACCCGCGGGGTCGTGAGTGGTTTCCGTCGCCCAGGCGACGGAAACCACTCACGACCGCTGTTGCGCTTCTGGGCCGCCGCCACGGTGTCCGAACTGGGCACGCACGTCACGACGCTCGCGATTCCGACACTGGTGCTGCTCACCCTGCACGGCTCCAACACCGACGTCGGCGTCCTGAGCGCCGCGCGCTGGCTGCCGTACCTGCTGTTCGGCCTGATCATGGGCGTGCTGGTGGACCGCTGCCGCCGCCTGCCGATCCTGGTGACCGCCGACATCGGCCGGGCCGTGCTGCTGACGCTCACCGCCCTGTTCGTGCGCGACGTGCCGACGCTGGCGGTGATGCTGGCTTTGATGGGCCTGCTCTCGCTGGGGCACGACGTGGCGAGCCAGTCGCTGCTCCCCCGCCTCGTCACCACCGACCGGCTGCCGACCGCCAACGCCCGGCTAGCCCAGACGGGATCGGCCGCGGCGGCGACCGGGCCGCTGGTGGGAAGCGCGCTGGTCAAGGCACTGGGTGCGCCGCTGTCGATGGTGCTCGACGCCGTGTCGTACCTGGTCTCCGGGCTGCTGCTGGCGACCCTGCGGGTGTCGGAACCGCCGCCGTCGCGGGAGCGGAGCACAGTGTCGGAAGGACTGCGGTGGGTGTACCGGCACCCGACGCTCGCGCCGCTGGCGGTCAACACCCATGTGTGGATGATCTTCTCGGCGGCGGTCGGCGCGGTCTATCCGGGCTATGCGCTGACCGTGCTCGGGATGAGCGTGCCACAGCTGGGCTTCACCTATGCGTGCGCCGGTGTGGGCGGGGTGCTGGGTGGTGCGGTGTCGACGTGGGCGGTGCGGCGGCTCGCGGTCGGCCGGCTGTGCGTGCTGTCGTGGTTCGTGGTGCCGGTCGCGATCGCGGGCATGGCGGTGGTGGCGGACTGGCGGGGTGCGGCGGCGGCGCAGTTCCTGTTCTGGGTGTGCATCGGGGTGGAGAGCCCGCCCGCGGTCACGCACCGGCAGTCGGTGACGCCGGACCGGTTGCAGGGGCGGACGAACGCCACCATCCGTTCGCTGAACTGGGGCATGGTGACCGTCGGGGCGCCGCTGGGCGGGTTGCTGGCCGACAATGTCGGCCCGCGTACGACATTGTCGGTCGCCGCGGCGGGTTTCGTGGTGGTGGCGGTCAGTCTGGCGCGGTCTCGGTTCCGGCTGGTGTGACGCCCGGTGTGATGCCTGGTGTGATCCGGCCCCAGCCGGTCGGGCAGTTCGGGCTCGTGAGGCGGCCGATGTCCAGTGGGTAGAGCGGGTTTCGACGATGTCGCATGCGACCGCAGATCCGGTGCTGCCGCAGCGCGAGCTGTTCGACGATGTCGAACGGCGTTTCGTTTCCGTCGGCGTGTCGGTACCAGTTGCCGAGGAACTCCAGCGTGAAGTCGACGACCAGCAGGCCGCCCTGGCCGAGCACCTCGTCGTCGGCCGCGGAGAACATGCCGGCGTGCAACGTCAGGTTCCGCGCACCGTAGAGCGCCTCCAGCAGCGTGCGCAGGCGGTTCTCGGTGTGCCCGAGCCACTCCGCGCACGAAGCCGGCTCCGCGAGCCGCTCCCGCCACTCGGCCACCTGATGAGCCGCCAATGGCGCCAGCTCCAGCGAGTCCAGCGCGGCGCGGGCGGCGGTCAGCGCCGGGGTGTCGCGGTCGCGGGAGGGAAGCAGCACGTCGACCCACGTGTTGAGGTCGCACAGCCGGCGGTGCTCGTCGACCTCGGCGTGCCCGGCCAGCACGGTGAGCGGCCGCAGCACCGACCGGGAGCCGGTGAACTTGGCGGCCGCGGTGACGGACTGGTGCACGAGTTGGTGGGTCTCGGCGACCTGCTGCCGCAACGCCTGCAGCGACAGCGCGGCGGCGAGCTTTTCCGGGCGCCGATGCACGCCGCACGCCTCGAGCGCGGCCCACGACAGTGCGGCCGCGGCGAGCGGGGACTCGGTCACGCGGGCCAGGTGCGCCATGCGCAGGCCTTCGCGCAGTCCGGACGGCCAGTGCGGCACGAGTGGATGCGCCTTGCGGACGGTCACCTTGCGGCGGCCGACCTCCTCGGTGTCCAGCGCGCCGACGCGGGCAACCAGCACCCGCGGGTCGAGGGTGATGGTGAGCAGGCGGTGGCCGGCGACGTACTGGTCGAGCAGCTCCGTGACGCGGCGTCTGGCGAGCCGGCCCGCGCTGGGTTTGTCCACGGCGTCGACCTCGATGCCGACCACGCACCCGGTGACCTGGGCGAGGAACTCCCGCAGCCGCGCGGTCGCGGGACCCCAGCGCGACTCCTCCGTCAGGTGCCGCGCCGAGGGCTCCAAAGTGGACAGCCCGACGAGCTCGCGGACACCCTGCACGACGCAAGCGACCTGATAACGCTTGAGTGGCGGCAGCAGCACGTCGATCACGTCGTCCAGGGGCGCGTGCACCAGCGCGCGTTCCAACGCGGTGACGTCGCGGCCGGTCGCGGCCACCAGGCACGCCATCTCGTCCGCCGCCCGACTGAGGTCGTCGCCCGACTTCCAGGCGGCGCGGAACCGCTCGATCACCTGGGACCGGATGCCGGGCAGCAACTCGCCCAGTCGTTGGGCGTACTCGGCGGTGTTGACGCGGAACTGCTTGTCGTTGGACGCGGTGTCCGCGGCGACGTCGGCCAGCACGGCCGCGCACTCCGGTGGCGCGACGGCCGCGGCGTTGGCGCAGATCCGCCACAGCAGGTTGCGCATCGGCTGGCCGATCGCGGCGTGGCTGAGCAGCGCCTCGTGCGCCCTTGGCACCTCCGAGGCCGCGCCGGGGATCGACGACACGTGCTGGCTCAGCAGGCTCGCGGGCTCGACCGCGCGCAGCACCCGTTGCAGCAGATGGATCTGCGCGTCGGTGGCGCCGCGGCGGCCGAGCCCGCCGAGCAGTTCTGCGTCGAAGCCGCGGAAGGTCACTCCCGCAGACTAATTTCCTCCAGCACCACCCCGTCGGCGTCCCAGGCGGTGATCTTCGATTCCACGTCGAAAGGCACGGGTCCGGGCACCACGAAGGTGCCGTTCGCGATCTCCGCGGTCTGGTCGGGCACCCCCGGCCGGGACAGCGTGATCTTCGCGACCCGCTGGTCGATCACCTGCCCGGTGAAGGCCCGCCGGTCGCTGGTGTCCCCGCCCTGCTCAGAGGGCTTGAAGTCGTAGAAGTACCAATGGAGGCGCAGCGTCCGATGCGACTCCAGGTCCACCACAGCGGCCTGCGGGACCGGCGCGACGCCATCGCGGACGCGGCACTCGAGAAACAGCTCGCCGAAGCTCGCCACCTGCACTTCGCTGTCCGTGCCGAGCACCGCGTGCGCGCCGGGCACGAACTGGTCGGGGTCGGCGATCCCGTTGTCCTGCTCGCGCAGGCAGGCCGCGAGCCTTTTCCCGGCATCGGACTCCCGCTCGCCTGGTGGCAGCGGGCGGTCGGTCACCGCCGGGGTGACGGGCGGGACGATGTCCGCGGGCACCTCGTCGCCGTCGACCAGGAACCGCACGCCGCGGTCCGCGCCGGCGAAGCCCTCGGGGGCGAGGAACACGTCGCCGACCACGGCTGCCATCGCTGAGACGCCCGCATCGTCGGTGCGGCGCAACGACAGGTGGCCGGTCTGCTCGCGGACAAGTCCGGCCATGGCGCCGTTCGGCGCGGTGAACAGCAGGCGGGCGGGTGCGGTGCCCAGGCCGGTCTTCGTCGGCGGGGAGACCGTGACGGTGGTGGCGGTGACGGCGCAGAACACCCGGCCCTCGTCGGAGGCGAAGACCGCCAGCGTGATCCCCTTCGCCGACGCCGAGGAGACCGGCCGCAACCGGGCGGCGCCGCAGCGTTCGACGATCGGCGCGGGCACGTCGCGCTGTACCTGGTAGCGCTGCGCGAGGTCGGGGCCCTGCAGCTGCGGAATCTCGGCCGGGGGCTGCTTGGCCAGCGGTGCCGGGTTCCACAGGGCCTGGCCGGTGAACACGGCGGCGACGGCGAGCGTGGTGATGCCCGCGGCGACGGTGAGGGGCGCGCGCCACACGGGCCGGCGTTGCCCGGTCATGCCTTCGGCGATCCGGGCGCGGGCACGGGCGCGGACGTGGTCGGGCAGTGTCTCGTAGGGCGGGAGCTCAGTCATGGGGGTTCCTCGCGGTCAGGTCACGCAGGCGGGCGCGGGCACGGGAGACACGGGAGCGGACGCTGGCCTCGGCGATGCCGAGGGCCGCGGCGGTGTCGGTGATGGACAGCTCGCCCAGCAGGCACAGCCGGGCGACCTCGCGTTCCGCGCGGGGCAACCGGTCGACGGCGGCGATCACGGCTTGCAGGTGCTGGCGGGCGTGCAGCCGGTCGGCGACGTCGTCGGCGTGGTCGCGTTCGTGCTCGGCACTCAGCTTCGAGAGCATCCGCAGCCGCCGGCGCCCGGCGCGCCACTCGGTGCGCACGAGGTTCGCGGTGACGGTGTAGAGCCAGGGCAGCGCGGACTCGCGCACCAGCACGCCGTCGCCGCGCTTGCGCCACGCGGTGAGGAACGTCGCGGAGAGCATGTCCTCGGCCGTCGCCCAGCTGGCGGTCAGCCGGTAGGCGTAGTTCCACACCGCTTCCGCGTGCCGCTCGAACAGCTCGGTGAACGCGGCGTGGTCGTCCTCCGTGATCAGCTGCCAGAGGTCGGCGTCGGCCTGCGTCGTTGGGGTCGTCACATCCGGCTTAGGGCCGCTCGCGCGATCGTGTTGCGTTCCGATGCGGGGAGAATGTCACGGGACGGCGAAGCGACGGCCGGGGGTGAGGTGGGCCCAGCCGGGATCGCATTGCGGCCAGTGAAACCACCGCGGGGTCCGGGGGCGCAGCCCCCGGCGGGGGTGTGGGGGCTCGGCCCCCACAAGACACCGCGAACGATCAATTGGTCCGTGCGTTCCGCGGACACACCTCGGCCGAGATCGCTCGCGTGGGGGCTCGGCCCCCACAAGACACCGGCGTCGATCCGGAGGTCTGCGCAGTCCGCAGACACACCTCTGGCAAGATCGACGCCGTGCCGAACTCCCCCACCGGCGCCGAGCCGGAAAACGCTGTCACGATGCCGATTGAGACGGTTCAACCCGCGCAGAAGCCGGCTGCCACACCCCGCCCACCGAAGTCGCTGTCACGCCGCATCGCCCGCCGGATCCTCGGTCCGACGCTGATGCTCAGGAAGGATTGACCTACCGATCGGGGACCTGGCCGATCCCGCCGCACACCCGGCAGGCGGTCCGGTCCTCGTTCAGTCCTGACCCGAGGCATCGGGGGCACTCTTTCACCCGCCCAGTGTGGCGTCCACTGTGTCCGGTGGCAGCCGCCAGGCGGGGAAGGGCCCGGCAATAATGGGTGACACCCACTATTGACCCAGAGTGATCAGCACTGGGTGATCAACGCTCGATCTGGTTGGCCTGTCCGCAGTTGCCCGCCACGACGCCGGTGCGTTCCGCGGCGGGCAACCTCCACCACCCCGAGCAGCCGCGCGGGCAGGGGTGGGACATCTCGTGCAGCACGAGGCCGTCGGGGCCGGGTACGGGTTGTTGCCAGGTCATCGTTCCGGATCCGTAGCACAGCGTGCAGGGATCCTGTTGGCACTCCACGACGAACTCCGAACTCCGGCGGCGGGTGGAACTGTGCTCAAGTAACTACTCCACACGAGACGGTCGCGGCAATTACTCGATCGTGGAGTCAGCGTGCGGGGCTGCCCATCCAGTCGGTTTTCACGCTCCCACCGGCCCTTCGCGGAAGGTGTCGGCGAGGTAGGCGTCGATCGACGGCGCGTCGCCGAGCATGTGCCGCACCCACGCCGAGCGTTCGTGTTCCAGTGGCGGGAGCTCCCAGACGCAGCCGATCAGGTCCTTCGTGATCACGGTGAAATCGGTGAGGTCGTCGCCGGTGCTGCCGAGGAACGGCTGGTCGCCGGACGCGGCGGTGCGGCAGTGCAGCACGTTGTCCCACACCCAGTTGTAGGCGTTGACGTACGCGCCGGCGGCGCCGCGGTGCAGCACCATGACGGTGGCGGCCGGTGTCGGGTCGGCCCAGTCCGGGTAGAGCTTCGGCAGGAACTCGAGCGCGGCGGCGCGCACCTCCTCGGGGATGGTGAGCCCGGGAGTGACGACCTCGTACCGCTTGACGTGCCTGCCGCCGGCCACGACCGGGTCGAGCACGCGCAGGTCCTTCTGGAAAAACCCCATGTCAGCGACCTTATTGGGGGATCACTGACATCCTGTGTCAGTGTTTCGGGGTGCGTGCGAGCCGACTCGTCAAACTCCTTCTCCTGCTGCAGACCCGCGGCCTGATGACCGCTCAGGCGCTGGCCGACGAGCTGGAGGTGTCGGTCCGCACGGTGTACCGCGACGTCGAGTCGCTGCACGGCGCGGGCGTCCCGCTCTACGGCGACGCCGGGCCCAGCGGCGGGTACCGGCTGCTGGAGGGCTACCGCACGAGGCTGACCGGGTTGACCGAGGCCGAGGCGCAGTCGTTGTTCCTGGCCGGGTTGCCGGGCCCGGCGCGCGAGCTGGGACTGACCGAGGCGGTGACGGCGGCCCAGCTCAAGCTCATGGCGGCGTTGCCGGACGGGCTGCGCAGCAAGGCCGAGAGCGTGGCGGCGAAGTTCCACCTCGACGCGCCCAGCTGGTACGCCTCGCCCGACGAGTCGCCGTTCCTGGCGGCGGTGGCGGACGCGGTGTGGCGGGAGCGGGTGATCGAGATCGACTACCACCGGTGGCGCTCGCCGCAGGACGTCACGCGGACCGTGCACCCCTACGGGCTGGTGCTCAAGGGCGGCCGCTGGTACCTGGTCGCCAAGTCCCGCCAGATCGGCACCTATCGGGTCGGGCAGATCCGCGGGGTGCGGGTGAGCGACGAGACCTTCACACCGCCGGCCGGATTCGATCTCGCCGCGTACTGGGAACAGTCGCTGGTCGACTTCGAGCGACGACGGCACACCAGCGAGGCGGTGATCAGGCTGTCGCCAGGCGGGATGCGCCGGTTCGCCGGCAACGTCGCGGCCGTCGTCGCGCAGGCCGCGCGCGACACGGCGGCACCGGACGGCGAGTGGACGCGTGTGACGGTGCCGATCGAGTCGATCGACCACGCCGTGGCGGAGTTCCTCCGGTTCGGGCCGGACCTCGAAGTGCTCGAACCCCTCGAGCTACGGGCCCGGTTCGTCGACGCCGCGCGCGGGCTGGCCGGGATCTACCTGGGCAGCTGACGGATCACCCGGCAGGGGTTGCCCGCCGCGAGCACGTGATCGCCGATGTCGCGGGTGACGACGCTGCCCGCGCCGACTACGGTGTTCTCGCCGATGGTCACGCCCGCGCACACGATCACGCCGCCGCCCAGCCACACGTTGTTCCCGATGGTGATCGGCGCGGCGCTCTCCCAACGCTGCCGGCGCGCCTCGTGGTCCTCGATCGGGTGCAACGCGGTGAGCAGCTGCGCGCGCGGGCCGATCGACACGTCGTCGCCAATGGTGATCGGCGCGCAGTCCATCAGGATCGCGTCGTAGTTGAGGAAGCTGTTGGAGCCGATGCTGATGTGGTGGCCGTAGTCGACCTGCAGCCGCGGCATGATCCACGACCCGTCGCCCAGCTGCCCGAGCAGTTCCTTCAGCACCGGCTGCCGGTCGGGCTCGGGGCAGGTGTTGAACCGGTCGAGCAGCACCTGGGCGCGCCGGCGTTCCGCGACGAGGTCCGGGTCGCTGTCGCGGTAGAGCTGCCCGCCGAGCATCTTCTGCTTCTCGGTGATCACTGTTCCCCCAGGAGTGCGCGTGCCCTGCGAGCGGCGCGCTCGACGAGTCGCCGCATCTCGCCATGATCGTATTCCGGCGGCGTCTCCCCCAGGAACACCACGGGCGTGGTGGTGCTGGGGAGGGATGGACGTGCTGGCAGGAGGTCGATCACCACAGGTGTTCTGGTCTTGGCGCGCAGTTCGTCGAGCAGTTCGCGTTCGCCGCGGCCGCGTAGTAACAGGAGTACGAACGGGTCGGCGTCGAGCAGCCAGGAGACCTGGAACGCCAGCGCGGCGGCATGGCGGCACGGGAGCTCCCAGCCGGGGCAGTCACATTCGGGTTCGAGGTCACCGATGCCGGGCAGCAGCCGCACACCCGCGTCTTCCGCCGAGACGACGAGGTCGCGCGGCATGTCGTTGTCGAGCAGCGCGGCGATGTGGCCGGCCTGGGCGGCGACGCGGTCGAGGAAGCGGCGCCATTCGTGGTCGGTGAGCTCCGGGACGAACACCGCGGTGGTGTAGACGGTGTCCTCGTCGTGCACGACGGCGGCGATGCGTCCGGGTGAGACGGTGATCGGTCCGACGACACCGGCGTGGGCGTAGCGGCGGCCCAGGCGCAGTGGCGCGGTGTCCAGAGCCGTGTCTTCGAGGGCCTTGATCCACGCCTTGCCCCACCAGGTGCGCGCGCCGCGGCGGGTGGTCTTCGGGAACGCGGTGAACCCGCGAGCCGTCATGACGAGCTCCTCAGTGCGACCAGTTCGGACAGTTCGGCGTCGGTGAGCTCGGTCAACGCCGACTCACCGGACACGAGGACGGCGTCGGCGAGTTCCCGCTTGGCGGCCAGTATCGACGCGACGCGGTCCTCGACGGTGCCTTCGGCGACGAGCTTGTGCACCTGCACGGGCCGGGTCTGGCCGATGCGGTACGCGCGGTCGGTGGCCTGGTCCTCGACCGCGGGGTTCCACCAGCGGTCGTAGTGCACGACGTGGTCGGCGCGGGTGAGGTTGAGGCCGGTGCCCGCGGCCTTCAACGACAGCAGGAACACCGGCACATCGCCGGCCTGGAACGACCGGACCATCTCGTCGCGACGGGCGACGGGGGTGCCGCCGTGCAGGAAGTGGCACGCGATGCCGCGGCGATCGAGGTGGGTCTCCAGCAGGCGGGCCATGTCGACGTACTGGGTGAACACCAGGACGGAGCCGTCCTCGGCGAGGATCGTGTCGAGCAGCTCGTCGAGCAGTTCGAGCTTGCCGGACCGGCCGGTCAGCTCGCGCTTGAGGTAGTGCGACGGGTGGTTGCAGATCTGCTTGAGGCCGGTGAGCAGCTTCAGGATCAGGCCGCGGCGGGCCATGCCTTCCGCGGCGGCGATCTGGTCGAGGATCTCGCGGACCAGCGCCTCGTAGAGGGCGGCCTGTTCCGGGCTGAGCGAGACGGGCTGTTCGGTCTCGGTCTTGCGCGGCAGCTCGGGGGCGATGCCGGGATCGGACTTGCGGCGCCGCAGCAGGAACGGCCTGATCAGCCGCGCCAGCGTGGCGTCCGGTGCCGGCCAGCGGGTGCGGAACGCGCGGCGGGTGCCGAGCAGGCCGGGGGTCGTCCAGTCCAGGATGGACCAGAGTTCGGTGAGGTTGTTCTCGACCGGGGTGCCGGACAACGCCACCCGCGCGGCAGCGGGGATCGTCCGGAGTGCTTGTGCGGTGCCGGACGCGGGGTTCTTGACGTGCTGGGCCTCGTCGGCGACGACCATGTCCCACTCGTGCGCGGCCAGCACTTCGGTGTCCAGGCGCATGGTGCCGTAGGTGGTGAGGACGAATCCCTCGGAAGCGAGTGCCCGGTTCGGACCGTGGTAGCGGGTGACGGGTGTGCCGGGCGCGAACCGGTGGATCTCGCGTTCCCAGTTGCCCAGCAGCGACGCCGGGCAGACGACCAGCGTCGGGCCCGACGCCCGGTGCAGGTGCAGCGCGATGAGCGTGATGGTTTTGCCCAGGCCCATGTCGTCGGCGAGGCACGCGCCGAGCCCGAGTGAGGTCATGTGGGCGAGCCAGCTCAGGCCGTGCAGCTGGTAGTCCCGCAACGACGCCGCCAGCCCCGCAGGCTGCGGCACGGCCTCCACTTGCGTCACGCGGGAGCCCCACGATGCATGACACGCATCGCGGGGCTCCCGCGTGACCGAAACCGGCACGCCGTCGATGAGTACGGAACCGGTCAGGGACGCGGCGAGTGCGTCGACGGCGCTGATCGGGCGGGTCGTGGCCTGGCGGGCGATGGCGGGGTCGACGAGGACCCACTGGTCGCGCAGGCGGACGACCGGGCGGGTGGCCTCGGCGAGCCGGTCGAGTTCGGCTTCGGTGAGCGGGTCGTCGCCCAGGACGAGCTGCCAGTTTAGTTCGTAGGTGTCGCCCAGCCGAAACTCACCGGCACTGATGACGGCCCGGCCGCGGAGGTTCTGCAGCAGCTCACGCGGCCAGTGCACGTCGACGGGCGGGTCGCGGAGCAGGTCGACGACCTCGTCGTCGGTGAGGTCGAGGGGCTGCAGTCCCTGCCTGGCGAGCAGGCGTTCCAGGGGTGCCCACACGCGTGCGGCGCGGCGGACGGCGAGCATGGCGTCGAAGTCGGTGAGGTGGTGCTGGACGATCGCCCGGAACCGCATTTCGTTGTCGGTCTCGATCCGCAGCGAGATGGTGAGCTGCTCGTCGGACCAGTCGCGCAGGCCGGAGACGTCGTGCACCTCGGTGCCGGCGAACGGGCCTTCACCGGGTTCACGGGGCAGGGTGTCGGCGACGGCGTCGAGGAACGCGCGCAACGAGTCGTAGTCGGCCGACAGGGCACGCAGGTGTGCCTCGTCGGCGGGGTCGAGCGGGCCGATCCGCCACGTGTCGTGGCCGCCGGGCGACACGCCGGGCCGGATTCGCCCGCGCGCGACCAGCTGCAACGCCATCGCGGTGGCCACGCCCCAGTAGCCGTTGTCGTGCAGAAGTGCTGGTAGAGCCTCCCCCACTGGCCGTCCGTCGATGCGCCCCAGACGCGGCGGGTCCGCCGCCTCGAACAGTGCCATACCTTGTACCGTACAGCATACGGTACGCTATGGTGTGGTTCGTGATCGAACACACGGGCTCCGGTGACCCGGCGCGCACGCTGGCGTTGCTGTGGCGCACCCAGGAGCGGACGAGCCGCAAGGGCAAGCCGGACCTGAGCGTGGACCGGATCGTGCGGGCCGGGATCGAGATCGCGGACACCGAGGGCCTGCGCGCGTTGTCGATGCGGCGGGTGGCGGAGTCGCTGGGTGTGGGGACGATGTCGCTCTACACCTATGTGCCGGGCAAGGGTGAGCTGGTCGACGTCATGGTCGACACGGTGCACGGCGAGACGGGCCGCTCCCCCGACGTCCGCGGCTGGCGCGAGCAGCTCGTCTATGTCGCACGGGAGAACCTGGCGATGTACCGGCGGCATCCGTGGCTGATGCAGGTGGCGCCGAACCGCACGGTGCTGGGGCCGCAGGTGGCGGCGAAGTACGACTACGAGCTGCGGGCGCTGGAGGGCATCGGCCTGTCCGACGTGGAGATGGACTCGGTGCTGAACCTGGTGCTGGGCCATGTGCAGCACGCGGCGCGGGGCCAGGCGGGCGCGACCCAGACGGAGCGCGAGACGGGGATGACCGACCAGCAGTGGTGGGACGCGGCGGTTCCGTTCCTGATGAAGGTGTTCGACCCGGCCCGTTATCCGGTGGCGTCGCGGGTGGGCAACGCGGTCGGCGAGGCCTACAACAGCGCGTTCTCGCCGGAGGCGGCGTTCGAGTTCGGCCTTGCGCGCATCCTGGACGGGGTGGAGCAGCTCGTCGCGACGCGCTGACGGGGCCAGTGAACGTGAAGTGACGCGCTGGGTGACACAAGTGCTTACGCTTACGCCGTGGTGATCGACACAGAGGCGCCGCGGCGGGCGGTGCTCCGCCGCGTCACGGGCCTGGCGCGCTCAACGCCCGGCCGGTTGAGCCTGATCGCGCTGCTGCTGATCGCCACGAGCTTCATCGCGGGCAGCCTGACGGCGATGAGCGTGATCAACCGGGCCGAGGCGCTCGAGGAACTCGCGATGCGCAGTGAGCCGCTCAGTCACGCGGCGCAGGAGGTGTACCGGAGTCTGCAGGACGCGGACGCCACGGCGGCGAGCGCGTTCCTGTCCGGTGGCCTGGAACCCGCGGCGCTGCGGGATCGGTACGAGGCGGACATCGCGCAGGCGCAGGCGGCGTTGTCGCGGGCGACGGCGTCGCATCCGGACCTCACGGCGACGCTGGCGAGCCAGCTGCCCGTCTACACGGGACTGATCGAGACCGCGCGGACGAACAACCGGCAGGGTTTCCCGGTCGGCGCGGCGTATCTGGGCGAGGCGTCGGCGTTGATGCGCGCGCAGCTGCTGCCGGCGGCGCGGGAGCTGTACCGGTCGGAGACCGACGGGGTGGCGCAGGCGCAGCAGCGGGCGGCGAAGTTCCCGGTCGCGGAGCTGACGCTGGGGTTGCTGGTGCTGGCGGCGCTCGGGCTCGCGCAGGTGTACCTGACGCGCAAGACGAACCGGCTGCTCAACGTCGGGCTGGTCGTGGCCACGGGTGCGGCGTTCGTGTCGCTGCTGTGGGTGGTGGTGACGTCGGTGATCGTGATCGGCGACGTCAACGACAGCCGCACCGGCGGGTCGGGCCGGGTGGCGGTGCTGGCGCAGGCGCGGATCGCGACGCTGACCGCGCGGGGCGAGGAGACGCTGACGCTGGTGGCGCGCGGCAGCGGGCAGAACTACGAGAAGAACTACGTCGAGGTCGCCAAGGAGCTCGAGGGGCTGCTGGAGCAGGCGAAACGGACGGCGCCGAGCGCGGAGGTCGACTCGGCGCTGACGCATTTCCACGCGTGGCAGGCGACGCACGGGCGGATCCGGCAGGCCGACGACGCCGGCCAGTACACCGAGGCGGTGGCGTTGATCGCCGAGCCGTCGTTCGACGAGCTGGACGCGGACCTGGTGCGGGCGATCGGCCTGGCCCGGCAGGGGTTCAGCAAGGAGATCGCGGCGGCGCGGGGCGCGCTGGTGGGCACGGTGGTGGGGGTGCTGGCGCTGGCGGTGCTCAGCGCGGCCGCGTCGGTGATGGGGTTGTGGCAGCGGTTGAAGGAGTACCGATGAAAGTCAGGTTGGTACTGCTCGCCCTGCTGCTGACGGCCTGTTCGGTGGGGCCGACCGAGCCGGCGAAGATCACGCCGCGGGCGGCGCCGCCGCCGTTGCCGCCACAGGCCAGTGAACTGTCCGAGGCACCGACGTCCGCGCCGAACTCCGCACCGAACTGTGACGCGACCGCGAGCCTGCGGCCGGGGCCGTTGCCGGAGCCGGGGCAGATGCCCGACGGCTCGACGATGGCGAAGATCCAGGCCAGGGGCCGGTTGATCGCGGGCGTGGACCAGAACACCTATCTGATGGGGTTCCGCAACTCGTTCACCGGCGAGATCGAGGGCTTCGACGTGGAGCTCGCGCGCCGGCTGGCGCAGGCGATCTTCAACGACCCGGCGAAGGTGCAGTTCAAGATCGTGACCAGCGCGGGCCGGATCCCGGCGTTGAAGAGCGGTGACGTCGACGTGGTGGTGCGCACGATGACGATCACCTGCCAGCGGCTGGCGGAGGTGGACTTCTCGGCGGTGTACTACCAGGCCGGGCAGCGGGTGCTGGTGCGCCGCAACTCCGGGATCAGCGGCGTGGAGGCGTTGCAGGGCAAGAAGGTGTGCGCGACGGCCGGGTCGACGTCGCTGGCGAACGTGGCGTCGAAGGGCACGAAGCCGGTGTCGGTGCCGAACTGGACCGACTGCCTGGTGATGCTGCAGCAGGGCCAGGTGGACGCGATCTCCACCGACGACACGATCCTGGCCGGGCTCGCGGCGCAGGACCCGTACACCGAGGTGGTCGGCGGCCGGTTCACCGAGGAGCCGTACGGCATCGGTGTGCCGAAGGGCCAGGAGGACCTGGTGCGGTTCGTCAACGGCGTGCTGGAGCAGATGCGCGCCGACGGCACGTGGGTAGCCCTCTATCGCAGGTGGCTGGGTCAGCTGGGTCCGGCACCCACGCCGCCCGTCGCTCGTTATCGGGACTGAGACAGGGGGTGCGACATGAGCGAGGACACCATGTCGGGCGAGCTGCCCGACACCGGGCCGTCCACGAGCCCCGGCACGGCACCGTGGTCGGTGTCGAGCCCGTCCTCGGGGCCGTCGCGGCGCAACTCCACCCGGTCGGTGAGCCGGGGCCGGCTGGGCGCGGGCCTGGTCGAGGTGCCGCGCGTGCCCTACCGCGACCCGACCGAGGCGGTTCTTGTCGACCCCGAGGTGCCGGAGGCGAAGCGGTTCTGCAGCAAGTGCGGCAAGGAGGTGGGCCGCGCCCGCGACGGCAAGCCCGCCAGGGTCGAGGGCTACTGCCCGCAGTGCGGCCACCAGTACTCGTTCACGCCGAAGCTGGAGCCGGAGGAGGTTCTGCACGACCAGTACGAGGTGCTCGGGTGCCTCGCGCACGGCGGGCTGGGCTGGATCTACCTGGCGCTCGACCACGCGGTGAGCGACCGCTGGGTGGTGCTCAAGGGCCTGCTCGACTCCGGTGACGCGGACGCGATGGCCGCCGCACTGGCCGAACGCCGGTTCCTCGCCGAGGTCGAGCACCCCAACATCGTCAAGATCCACAACTTCATCCGGCACACCGACCGGGTCACGTTCGACCTCGTCGACTACATCGTCATGGAGTACGTCGGCGGCCGGTCCATCAAGGACATGATCACCGCGCGCCGCCGGGAGGGCCGCGGGGACGAGGCGCTGCCGCTGGCGCAGGCGATCGCCTACGTGCTGGAGATCCTGCCCGCGCTCGGTTATCTGCACGGTGTGGGCCTGTTGTACTGCGACTTCAAGCCGGACAACGTGATCCAGACCGAGGAGCAGCTCAAGCTGATCGACCTGGGCGCGGTGCGGCGCATCGACGACCACCACTCCCCCATCTACGGCACGATCGGCTACCAGGCGCCGGAGATCGGCACGATCGGCCCGTCGGTGTTCTCCGACATCTACACCGTGGGCCGGGCGCTGGCGGTGATGTCGTTCCCGTTCGACTTCCGCGGCACCTGCAAGGACCGCCTGCCCACACCGGAGGAGCAGCCGCTGCTGGCCCGGTTCGGGTCGTTCCACCGGTTGTTGCTGCGCGCGACGAACCCCAACCCGGAGCTGCGGTTCGGCTCGGCGGAGGAGATGGCCGAGCAGCTGACCGGGGTGCTGCGCGAGGTGCTGGCGATCGAGGACGGCGAGCAGCGTCCCGGCCCGTCGGCGCGGTTCACGCCGGAACGGCGGCGGTTCGGTGTGGACAACAAGCCGATCGACCTGGCGAGCGTGGCGGCGGCGCTGCCGGCGCCACGCGTGGACACCTCCGACGCGGCGGCCTCGTGGCTGGCGACGGCGACGACGTCGGATCCGGCGGGGCTGCGCAAGGCACCGGAGTACACCGTGGAGGTGCGGCTGCGGATCGTGCGGTCGTTGATCGAGTCGGGCGACGTGGCGGCGGCGTTGTCCGAGTTGGACACGATCACCGCTCCGTCGATGTTCGACTCCTCGGAGATCGACCCGGAGGACTGGCGCCCGGACTGGTACCGCGGCCTGGCGGCGCTGGCGAACCGCGAGCCGGACAAGGCGCGCGGGTTCTTCGAGGCCGTCTACGACCGGGTGCCGGGTGAGGCGGCGCCGAAGCTGGCGATCGCGGTGTGCGCGGAGGCCGTCGGTGACGCGGACGCGGCGGACTACTACGAGCTCGTCTGGCGCACCGATCACTCCTATGTGAGCGCGGCGTTCGGGCTGGCACGGGTGGCGATGGCGCGCGGGGACCGCGACCGGGCGGTGCACGTGCTGCTCGACGTGCCGGACACCTCGTCTCAACACGTCGCCGCGCAGGTGGCCGCGGTGCGCGCGCTGATCGGCGACCCGTGCGAGGCGGACCTTGTTTCCGCTGGTCAACGCCTTGATTCACTGGATCTGGACGTGCCGCGCCGGGCGCAGCTGACCGCCGAGTTGCTGGAGGCGGCGTTCGACTGGGTGACCCGCAATTCGGAGTGTGAGGGCAAGGTGCTGGACTGTGCACTGTCCGAACACGAGCTTCGGCTGGGTCTGGAGCGGTGCTACCGCACGCAGGCCCGGTTCGCGGCCACGCCGGAGGAACGGATCGCATTGGTGGACCGCGCGAACGCGGTGAGGCCCAGGACGTTGGTTTGAGCTGATGGATATCCCGAAGTGCCCGGACTGCTTGGCTCCGATCGCGATGGACGATCGGTTCTGCGAGGCGTGCGGGCGCAACCTGCTGGTGCGGCGCACCCCGATCGGTGGTCCGACCGGCCCGGCCCAGGCGTCCTGCATCCTGTGCGGGTCGCCTGACATCGATGACGAGCACTACTGCACGCAGTGCGGCCGTCATCAGCCGGCCGCGCGTGACCGCGTCGAGTACACGCTGGGGCAGGTGTCGGGGGTCAGCGACCGTGGTCGCAGACGGGCGCGCAACGAGGACTCGATGGCGTTCGGCGTCGTCGGCGGCCGCGGGGTGGCCGCGGTCGTCTGTGATGGTGTGGCGTCGTCGGAACGCGCGGAGCAGGCGTCGCAGGCCGCCGCCGACGCGGCGACCGACGTGTTACTCGACGCGCTGATCGAGGGCGTGGACGGCGAGCAGGCGACGATCGACGCGGTGGCCGCGGCGTGCCTGGCCGTGGAGCAGCTCGAGGGCCCTGAGGCGGGCGCGGTGGCGCCGTCGTGCACGTTCGTCTCGGTGCTGACGACCCCGTCGGGCGCGACCATCGGCTGGGTGGGTGACAGCCGCGTGTACTGGCTGGCCGGTGAGTCTTCCGCGCAGCTGACCAAGGACGACACGTGGGCGGCGCAGCTGGTCGCGGAGGGCGTGCTGACCGAGGAGGAGGCGAAGACCGACCGCCGTGCGCACGTGCTGTCGCGGTGGATCGGCGCGGACGCCGGCCAGGTCGTGCCCTCCGTGGTGTCGTTGCAGCCCACCGAGCCGGGCGTGTTCCTGTTGTGCAGCGACGGTCTGCACAACTATCGGCCCGACGTCGAGGACCTGTTGCCGCTGGCGTCGTGCGGGCCGGAGGAGTACGTGAAGGTCGCCTTGGAGGCGGGCGGTCACGACAACATCACCGTGGTGGTCGTACCTTTCACGCCCCAGTCGTGAGTCGGCTAGTCGAACCAGGGTTGCCATTTGATTCCGGTTGGGCGTTCTCCTCCCGTGGTCATGTACTCATGAGCGGCACGGAGCACATCGGCCAAGGGGATCTCCGCCGTCGGGGGGTACTCGGTGTCCGACCCCATGTAGTAGTAGATCGGCGACGGGGTGGCCGTGTCAGTGCCCTGACTCGCGCACGCGTCCGGCCATTCCGGACCCGAGTAGTAGAGAACGCCACGGCCGTGCGTGCCGTCCAGGCCCACATCCAGAACGGCCCGGCCGAGGTCGTCGGCGATGAGTAGCTGAACAGTGCTCGGACGTGGCCATGCGGCCACCGTGTCCAGCAAGGTGTCCAACTCTTCGGCCGTGCGGACAATGGCCGGGTCGTCCGCGTCGCGGTCGAACCACGCTTCTAGCGCCACCACGGGCGGGCACCTCCTGTGTATCGCTTCCGAAACAGCGTGCCGTCCTCGTTCACGCCATGAACCGTAAGCGTGGCACCTTCCGGAAGCATGATCGGCACGAGGGTGTCGCAGCTCAGACGTCCCCGGCACGGCGTGTTGTTGATCAAGACCGTGGCGTGCTGGACGCCGGCACGGATCATTCGAGCAGCAACCTTCATCTCAACATCCGACGTCTTCGCCGCGCGCATGCGAAGCCCGAGCCGGCGAAGGCGTTCGTCGGCCGCCCGTGAATCGTCGTCCACCCCGCTGACGATCGAGTGGGCGGCACCATCAGGGCCGATCCATTGCCCGTGCGTCTTGCGCCCGATATCGGCGCCCTTGATCGGCGGGGGCAACTCTCGCGGCGGATCTCGTCGAGCCGCTCGGCCCGAATCGCGGGAGGCCCTGAAGGGGCAGCGACATCCTTGGTTTCGTGACCAACTCCGCGACCGTGCAGGTAGGAGCGAATCAAGTCGGCCGCGGTGGCAAGACCCGATATCTGGCCTTCTGGTTCGTTGATTCCCTCGATCACTCGCGTGAACAGCGCGCACGCCTGCTCTACGTCGGCCTGTAGGGTCCCGGAACCGGCCAAGCCGAGGAGATCGCGTGCCTGCTCGGCGAGATCGGCCGCCTGACGGTGTGCGGCGATTGCTTGGTCAATCTTGTCCAGCACGCGCCGGAGCAGGTTCTCCACGTCCCCGAGCGACGCCCCATGCCCCAGGCTCCATACGGATCAGTTGGCCTCTCAACAGCCGATGGCGCGGCGGGCTGCTGCTTGACCAGTCACGAGGTCGAGGAAGGCGGTCCACGCCTCCGCGCCTACGGGGATGTGGACGGCGGGCGCCTTGCTGTCCCGGATGCCGACGCCCCGCCCGACCTCGACGCAGTCGCCACCGGTCGCGCAGTAGCTGCTCTTGCGCCACATATGTGCCCCCTCAGGTCACGATGTTTCTGATCACCTCCTTGGATTCTTCCTCACCCAGCGCGATGTGGTCGAGCGCTTCCACTGCCTTGGCGTAGAACGCGGTCGAGGCCTTGTCATCCAGGAACAGGGTGGTGTTCGGGCTCTCCAGATAGACGATCGGTTCGAGCCCCTCGAAGTTCATGACCACGAACGGCGGCATCACCGCGACCCGCACGATCCGCACGCTGACGTACGGGCGGACCGTCATCCGCAGCAGCTCGTACAGCTGGTCACGTACTACGTCCGGGTCGGCGACCGGCATTGTCAGGGCGTGCTGCAGCACATAGAACGTGAACTGGCGACTGCTGTCGACGATCTCCCCGCGAGCAATCCGTGCGGCGGTCAGTTGATCCACGTCCTTCCGTGCGATCAGCGGCGATGCCATTGCGACCGCGCGGATGTAGGCGGGAATCTGGAGCAGTCCTGGAATCACGATGGGACTCCAGACCGTGATCTTGGTGGCGCGTTGCTCATGGCACATCAAGGTTCGTACCTGCGCGGGGACGGCCTCGTGGAACTGGAGCAGGCCGCGTTCGCGTGAGTCGTGGAACAGGTCGAGCACATGGTCACGTTCGCCGGCGGTCGCGCCGCAGATGCCGAGCAGGTAGGTGAGCTCGGCTTCGCTGGTGCCGCCCCTGCCGTTGACGAGGTCGACCAGTTTCGCGTGGTCCCATCCCAGGCGGGTCGCGAGCTGGCGGATCGACTGCCCGGTCCGTTCGATGATGGGGCGCAACACGTCGCCGAACTCGCGTCCGGCCATTGTGGAGGTTCGGCGGGGCATGGAGGAACGGTAGGGGCAGTGCTTCCAAGGGCTCCATCGTTTCGGGCCGAATGCACCTGAAAGTTGGTGTGGTGGACGGCCGACACCGCACTAGGGTGGGGGCTGCCGCCGTCTCCACGTGATGGGGAGTTTTCGGTGGCGACAAGGCGTGGTTTCTTGCTGGGGTCGGCGGGTGTGCTCGCGATTCCGGGTGTGGCGTCCGCGGCGGACAAACGCGGCTCGGTGTTCACCAACAACATCGGGTACGAGGCGTCGGGCCCGAAACGGGCGGTGATCGCGGACGGCGGGCCGGCGTTCACGCTGGTGGACGTCGCCACGGGCGGCGTGGTGTTCCGTGGGGTGGCCAAGAAGTCGGCTCCGGTGCCGGACTGGCAGGCGAACCACTTCCCCGCGATCCCGGCGTCGTTCTCGGTGGCGGACTTCTCCGCGTTCACCAAACCGGGCGAGTACGTGATCGTGGTGGGCGGGGTCGCGTCGCGGCCGTTCGTGATCGAGCCGCAGGTGCTGGAGCGGCGGGCGTTGCCGCATGTGGTGCGGTTCTTCCGCGACTCGCGGTCGTTCGGCGAGTACGACCGGGTCGACCGGAACCTGCCCTATGAGGGTGATCCCGCAATCAGGGTGGACGCGCATGGCGGTTGGTACGACGCGGCGGCGGACTGGTCGAAGCACTTCACGCAGCTGTCGAAGTACTCGTTCTGCAACACGCTGCAGCTGCCGCTGACGGCGTGGGTGCTGTGGGCCGCGTACGACGAGCTGACGCGCCGCAACGACCCGAACTTCGTGCACCTGCGGGATCTGCTGCTCGACGAGGCGCTGTACGGGGCGGAGTACCTGGCGCGGGTGAAGATGCCGAACGGCTCGTTCTACGGATCGGTGCGCCAGCCGCAGGAGGACGACATCAGCATCGACCCGAAGAAGCGCTTCCTGAGGAAGGGGCCGCTGAACTTCCGTGAAGGTTGCGGTGTGGCGATCGCGGCGTTGGCGCGCGCCGGGTCTGTGCAACCGGCGGCGGAGGCGTTCGAGTTCCTGCAGGCCAACAACGTGCGGTTGACCAACGACGGCAAGGAGAACATCCAGGACGACTACAACGCCCTGCTGGCGGCGGTGGAGTTGTTCAAGGCCACCAAGAAGGACGGGTACAAAGCGGCGGCCGATGCGCGGGCGGCGTCGTTGATGGCGCGGCTGACGTCGTGGGGCGCGTATCGGGACTACTGGCGCGCCGACGACAAGGATCGGCCGTACTTCCACCCGTCGGACGCGGGGATGCCGGTGGTGTCGTTGCTGCACTACGCGTCGATCGCGGCGGACTCGGCGAAGGTGCTGGCGGTGGTGCGGCGGTCGCTGGAGTTCGAGCTGTCGATCACGTCTGAGGTGGCCAACCCGTTCGGGTACGGGCGGCAGCTGGTGCAGACGGCGTCGGGGCAGCGGTTCTCGGGGTTCTTCTTCCCGCACGACGCGGCTGGCTCGTGGTGGCAGGGCGAGAACGCGCGGCTCGCTTCGATGGCCACGGCGGCGCGGATGGCGGCGTCGCGGTTCGATGCGGCGTTCGGGGCGAAGCTCAAGGCGTACGCGGCGGATCAGCTGAACTGGA
Organism: Lentzea sp. NBRC 105346; assembly: GCF_030269605.1. GTDB lineage: Bacteria > Actinomycetota > Actinomycetes > Mycobacteriales > Pseudonocardiaceae > Lentzea. Next base: position 589,052 of record NZ_BSTQ01000001.1, on the reverse strand, counting down.
TCGTGGGGCTCAACCCGTTCGACGTGTGCATGCTCGAGGGGCACGGCCGGACGGCGCCGACGTATCTGGAGTACCCCGACGGGTCCTCTGTTGGTTCATGGCGATGGATTCGTGCGGCGGGCGGGATCGTCAACGGCATCACCGGGCGTGCCGCGGACGGCCGGGGCATCGAGTGGGATCCCGGGGTGGCGTCGTCGGGCCCGAACACCGACTGGCGCTGGTTGGAGCAGTGGATTCCGCACTCGACGTGGTTCTTGTACGCCGCCGCGATCGGCTAACGGCGGGCACCGGTTCTGCGACTTTCGGTTGAAGGAGGCGCGCCATGGACGTCCGTGTGCTTCTCGCCGAACGGGGTGCCGATGCCGAGCGCCTGGACCTGGTGACGGGTTACCTGCGCCAGGAGATCTCGCAGCTGGACGTTTCCGTGACCGCGTTGCCCTCGGGTCCGCCGCCCGAGGGTTCGCGGGCGCTCGACGCGGCGACCGTCGGCGGTCTGCTGGTCACGGCGGCGCAGTCGACGACGGCGTTGCAGTCGATCATCACGACGATCCGCGGCTGGCTGGGCCGGGGCACCCAGGTGCAGCGGATGGTGCGGGTGGAGATCGACGGTGACGTGCTGGAGATCGCCGACGCCTCGGCCGAGGACCAGGACAAGCTGATCGACCTGTTCGTGAGCAGGCACTCCTGATGGGCGCGCGGCGGGCGTTGATCGTCGCGAACTCCTCCTACGACCACGAGGGGTTCAGCCGGTTGCGCTCGCCGGCGGCCGACGCGGTGGCGCTGGCGGAGGTGCTGGGTGATCGGCGGGTATCGGATTTCACCGTCGAGGTGGTGCGCGACGAGACGGCCTCGGTGGTGCAGGAACGGGTGGAGGACCTGTTCCTGGAGGGTGAGCCGGACGATGTGCTGTTGCTGCACTTCTCGTGTCACGGGGTGAAGAGCGAGTCGGGTGAGCTGTTCTTCGCGGTGCGCAACACGCGGCCGCACCGGCTGGGGTCGACGGCGGTGCCGGCGGATTTCGTGCGGCGGTGTATGCGGCAGTCGCGGTCGCGGTCGGTGGTGTTGCTGCTGGACTGCTGTTACGGCGGTGCGTTCAGCGAGGGTGTGGCGGTGCGGGCCGCGGGTGACGTGGACGTGTTGTCGCGGCTGTCCGGTGGGCGGGGCCGGGCGGTGATCACCGCGTCGAACGCGATGGAGTACGCGTTCGAGGGCGACCGGCTGGCCGACGAGCACGTGCCGACGCCGTCGGTGTTCACCTCGGCGCTGGTGCGCGGGTTGTCGACGGGTGAGGCGGATCGGGACGAGGACGGCCTGATCTCGTTGAACGAGCTGTACGACTACGTGTTCGAACGAGTGCGGCAGGAGAACCCCAACCAGACGCCCAGCCGTGACATCGAGATGCAGGGCGAGTTGTACCTGGCGCGGTCGGGACGGCGGCGGATCAAGCCGGCGGCGATGCCCGCGGATCTCGCGGAGGCGGTGGCTTCTCCGAACATGTTCACCCGGCTGGGGGCGGTGCAGGAGCTGCGGAACCGGTTGGCGTCGGAGAACCTCGAGGTCGCCGCGGGTGCGCATGTCGCGTTGGCGCAGATGGCGAGTACGGACATCAGCAGTGTCGCCGGGGCGGCCGCCGCCGCGCTGGGGGATGCCGAGATCCGGCCGAGCGTGCGTGAGTTGCATTTCTCGTCGCCGGAGCCGCGGGTGGTGGTGCTGGGTGGTCCGCCGATCGCGCGGGCGGTGACGGTGACGGCGTCGGAGCCGTGGGTCCGGGCGGAACTGGTCGAGGACGAGATCAGGGTGTCGTTGCGGGAAGGCGCGCCTCCGGCCGGGCACGCGGTGGTGACGATCAGCGGGCCGACCGGGGAGGCGGTCGTGACCGTGCTGCCCACGCCGCTGCGGCCGGCCGAGCCGAAACCGGAACCGGTCCAGGCGCCGAAGCCGGTCGAGAGACGACCGGCGGGGGCGACGCCACCGGTGGAGATCCACACCGTGAGCAGCCCGATGAAGGTCTCGCCCGCACCGTCGCCCGCGGGCCCGGTGACGCCGCCCAAGCGGGTTGTGGGCGGGCCACGCAAGCCGATCACCGATCTGCCCAGGCAGTTCATCCCGCGCGGCGACGCCGAGAAGCTGGTGCCACGGTGCGGGGTGCTGGCGCTGGGCGCCGCGGTCCTGTTGCTGCTGGCGGTGCCGAGTGAGTACCGGTACGGCGAGTCGATGATCTCGATCCGGCCGATGCTGTGGCTGTACTTCGTGTCGCTCGCGGTGGTGGCGCTGGTGGCGGGGATCTGCGTGTTGCAGCCGCGGAACCGTGCGGTGGGTGCGGGGGCGCTGGTGGCGGCCGGGTCGCTCACGCCGGCCGGGATCGCGATGACGTTCTGGGAGCCGATCTACTCGGAGAGCTTCGACCCGTACGGCACGGCCTACTACATCGGGTTCCTCGGGTATCTGCTGCTGATCTCCTCCGCGCTGGCAGCCGTCGGGATCGTGCGCCGCTCCTCCGATCTGTCGTTGTCGTGGGGCCCCGCGGTGACGGTCGTGTGCGGCATGGCGGTGCTCGCCGCGCTGGTGTGGAAGGCGTCACTGCTCGCCGGCGGCGATCCGGTGTACGCGGCACTGATGGCGGGGGCGGCGCTGGGTTCGCCGGTCGTGCCGTCGCTGATGGCACGACCGCTCTCCCTGGCCGTGGGCATGCTGGTGCCGTGGACCGCGATGCTGCTCGTGCTGTCGGCGATGCCGTTCGGCACGCCGAGCTATGTGCTTCTGCTCGCGGTGGCGGTCGTCCTCGTACTCACAGTGGCACGGCGTCGAGCGCCTTGAAGATGCGTTTGTCCGACACGGTGTAGGCGGTGCCGACGGTCTGGGCGAAGTAGCTCAGCCGCAGCTCCTCGATCATCCAGCGGATCTCGTCGAGCTCGGGCGCGGGTTCGTCGGCGGGCACTTGGGCGCGTAGTTCGCGGTACTCGGCGTGGACCTGGTGGACGCGGTCGGTCCACTCGCCGTCGCGGGCGGCGTTCTGCGGGAGTTTCTCCAGCCGGCGCTGGATGCCCTTGAGGTATCTGACGACGTCGGGGAGCCGGTCGTAGCCGGTGGCGGTGACGAATCCCTTGTACACCAGCGCGTTGTACTGGGCACGGATGTCCTGTTTGGACTGATCGGCGCCTTTCAGCGCGTTGAGGTGCAGTTCGACGTTCTGGGCGGTCTCGAGGATTTTGCGGACTTCCCCGACGACGACCCAGGTGGTGTCGTTGAGGGCGGCCTGCACCCTGGTCAGCTGTTTCTGGTAGCCGGCCTCGTCCCAGGCGGGATCGCCCATGAGCCGGTCGACCGCGCAGCTGATGCAGTCGGCGAGCAGGGCGGCGACGCCGCCGTGGGGGTTGCGGGTCAGCGCGAGCTTGGCGGCGTTGTCGAGGTTGCGCTGCAGCATCTTCACCGGCGAGTTGAGGTTGAGCAGCAACAGCCGGCGCACGCCGCGGCGGTGCGCGTAGGTCTGGCGGCCGGGGGTGTCGAGGATCTTGATGGCGACGCTGTCGCCCTGGTCGACCAGCGACGGGTACGCGGTGACGGTGATGCCCGCCTGGCGTTGCTCGACGGTGCGGGGCAGGGTGCCGATGTCCCAGGTGGTGATGCCGGTGCGTTCGAGGTGGCTCGCGGCGGCCGACAGGGTTTCGCGGACCTCCTGGCGCAGCTGGTCCTTCAGCGCGGCGAGGTCCTTGCCCTCGGCGAGCTTCTTGTTCTGCTCGTCGATGACCTGGATGGTCGGCTTGAGGTGCTCGGGGACCTGGTCGAACTGCCACGCGTCGCGGGGGACGGTGACGCCGGTGAGGGCTTTGAGCTCACGTTCGAGGCCGTCGAGCAGGCTCGTTTCCTCGGGGTTGATGCGGTGCAGGACGGCGGCGGCGACGTCCGGGACGGGCACGAAGTTGCGGCGCAGTTGCTTGGGCAGCGACCGGATGAGGGCGACGACGAGCTCGTTGCGCAGTCCGGGGATCTGCCAGGAGAACGCGTCGTCGGCCAGCGTGGTCAGTGCCGGGAGCGGCAGCCGCACGGTGACGCCGTCCTGCTTGGCGCCGGGTTCGAAGTGGTAGCTCAGCGGCAGGGTGAGCTCGCCCTGGCGCCACTGGTCGGGGTACTGCTCCTCGCTGACGTCGGCGTTCGCGTTGACGAGCAGGTCGCGGGTGAAGGTGAGGAGGTTCTTGTCCTTCTGCTTCTTCCACCACGAGTCGAAGTGCCGGGCGGAGACGACGTCGGCGGGGACGCGCTGGTCGTAGAAGTCGTAGAGGGTCTCGTCGTCGACGGCGATGTCGCGGCGCCGGGCCCGGTTCTCCAGTTCGTCGACCTCGTCACGCAGCTTCTGGTTGGCGTGGAAGAACCGGTGGTGGGTGGTCCACTCGCCCTGGACGAGGGCGTGGCGGATGAACAGGTCGCGGCTCAGTTCGGGGTCGATGCGGCCGTAGCTGACCTTGCGGCCGGTGACGATGGGGACGCCGTAGAGGGTGACTTTCTCCAGCGCGACAACGGATCCGCGTTTCTGTTCCCAGTGCGGTTCGCTGTAGACGCGTTTGACGACGTGCTCGCCGAGGCGTTCGGCCCACTCGGGTTCGATCTTGGCGACGATCCGGCCCCACAGCCGGCTGGTCTCGACGAGCTCGGCGGCCATGACCCATTGGGGTGGTTTCTTGAACAGCGCGGAGCCGGGGAAGATCGCGAACTTGGCGTTGCGGGCGCCGATGAACTCGGTCATCTGGCGCTTCTCTTTTTTGAGGACGTCCTTGACGCCGATGTGGCTGAGCAGTCCTGACAGCAGTGAGATGTGGATGTTGCGCGGGTCGCCGGGCTGTTCGTTGAGCGTCATGCCGAGCTGCTTGGCGACCTGGCGCAGCTGCAGGTAGATGTCCTGCCATTCGCGCACGCGCAGGTAGTTGAGGAACTCGTTGCGGCACAGCTTGCGGAACTGGTTGGACGACAGGGCCTTCTGCTGGTCCTTGAGGTACTGCCAGAGGTTGAGGTAGCTGAGGAAGTCGCTCTCGGGGTTGGCGAACCGGGCGTGCTTCTCGGTGGCGGCCTGCTGGTGGTCGGCGGGGCGTTCGCGCGGGTCCTGAATGGACAGCGCGGCGGCGATGATCATGACCTCTTTGAGGCAGCCGTTGGCGTCCGCTTCGAGGACCATGCGCGCCAGGCGCGGGTCGACCGGGAGCTGGGCGAGCTTGCGGCCTGTCGGGGTGAGGGTCTTCTGCTGGGCGTTGATGGCGCCGAGCTCCTGGAGGAGCTGGACGCCGTCGTTGATGTTGCGGTTGTCGGGTCCGTCGATGAACGGGAACGCGGCGACGTCGCCGAGGCCGATGCTGGTCATCTGGAGGATGACGCTGGCGAGGTTGGTGCGCAGGATCTCCGGGTCGGTGAACTCGGGGCGGGCCTCGAAGTCCTCCTCGGAGTACAGGCGGATGCAGATGCCTTCGCTGACGCGGCCGCAGCGGCCCTTGCGCTGGTTCGCGCTCGCCTGGCTGACGGGCTCGATGGGCAGGCGCTGGACCTTGAGGCGGTGGCTGTAGCGGGAGATGCGGGCGTTGCCGGGGTCGATGACGTACTTGATGCCCGGCACGGTGAGGCTGGTCTCGGCGACGTTGGTGGCGAGCACGACGCGGCGTCCCGAGTGCTTCTGGAAGACGCGGTGCTGCTCCCCCACGCTCAGGCGTGCGTAGAGCGGGAGGATCTCGGTGTTGCGCAGGTCTTCGGCCTTGAGGGCGTCGGCGGTGTCGCGGATCTCCCGTTCGCCGGACAGGAACACGAGGATGTCGCCGGGGCCTTCGTTCTGCAGCTCGTGGACGGCGTCGATGATGCCCTGGGTCTGGTCGTCGTCCTCGTCGATCGGCCGGTAGCGCACCTCGACGGGGTAGGTGCGGCCGCTGACCTCGACGATCGGGGCGTCGCCGAAATGCCGGGAGAACCGCTCGGGGTCGATCGTCGCGCTCGTGATGATGAGCTTGAGGTCCGGGCGCTTCGGCAGCAGCTGCTTGAGGTAGCCGAGCAGGAAGTCGACGTTGAGGCTCCGCTCGTGGGCCTCGTCGATGATGATCGTGTCGTAGCGGCTCAGGCTGCGGTCGGTCTGGATCTCGGCGAGCAGGATGCCGTCGGTCATCAGCTTGACCAGGGTGTCGTCGCCGGACTGGTCGGTGAACCGGACCTTGTAGCCGACGGTGCTGCCGAGGTCGGTGTTGAGTTCCTCGGCGACGCGTTCGGCGACGGTGCGGGCGGCGAGCCGGCGCGGCTGGGTGTGACCGATCTGTCCCTTGATGCCCCGGCCCAGCTCCAGGCAGATCTTGGGCAGCTGGGTGGTCTTCCCCGAGCCGGTCTCACCGGCGACGATCACGACCTGGTGGTTCGCGATGGCGTCGAGGATGTCCTGTTTCCGCTGGCTGACGGGCAGCTCTTCGGGGTAGCGGATGGCTGGGACGGACTCCCTGCGGACCTGCAGCTTGAGCTCCGCCTCGTCGATCTCCCGGGCGATCTTCTCGACGATCGTCGTCCGCTTGGCGGGGTCTTTGATCCTGCGGATGCCGTCGATCCGGCGACCGAGCGCGCGTTGATCACGCAGCATGAGCTCGGGCAGGCGTTTGTGCAGTTCAGCGAGCGGGGTGTCCATTTGGTGCCCAGGATAGTCAACCGCCTCGGCGCCGCTCGCGGCAATTAATTGTCAGACCCCGTCCGTATGGTGCGGCTCATGGAGGTGGCGTGATGGACGTGGTCGTGTGGCCGGCCTCGGGGCCGGTGTCGTACGCGGACGCCGCGGCTCGGTATGCGGAGTTGCGGGCCTCGCCGTCGGGGGCGGTGGAGCCTCGGGTGGCGGCGTTTCACCGGGAGTTGCTGGAGACGTCGCCGGATCCTGGGGCTTCGGCTGGGTGGGCGTTGACGGTGGGGTCGGACGCGATCATCGTGCATCTGGTGTGGCAGGAGCCGCTGCGGATGTTGGAGCTGGTGCGGTTGCTGGCGTCTCGGCACGGGCTGGCTTGTTACGTGCCTTCGCGTCAGCAGGTGTTGACCTGATCGCGGCCCATCCAGGTGTCGATCTCCTTCCGCAGCCGCACCTTCGTGTCCTCGGCGGCGAAGGACGCCGAGACGGCCGCCGCGCTGAACGCCGCCATAGCCGAGTCGTCATACCCGAAGGCCTCACGCACGGCGACGTACTCGGAGGTGAGTGTGGCCCCGGTAGCGGAAGGAACGTCGGTGTTGAGCGTGACCACGAGCCCGGCGTCCACCAGCAGAGGCAACGGATGAGAGGAGAGTGATCCGGCCAGCCCCAAGGCCACATTGGACGACGGGCATACCTCGAGCGGTACGGCCCGGTCGCGCAACTCGGCGACCAGCGAGGGGTCTTCGAGGGCCCGGAACCCGTGCCCGATCCGATCGGCACGCCCGAGAGTCAACGCCTCGCGCACGCTGGCAGCGCCACAGCACTCCCCCGCGTGGTGCACGAGCCCGACACCGGCCTCGGCAGCCTCGCGGAACACGTCGGCGAACGGCGTGAGCGGATGGTCCTCTTCACCAGCGACACCGATCGCGACGACCTCCGGGTGCGAGACGGCCAGCCGCAGGGTGGTGCGGAGCCGCTCCAGAGACCGGCGGCGCGGGTGGTCAAGGATCACGCGAACCTCGATGCCGTACTCGGCCTGCCCCGCGGCGAGCCCTTCGAGCACGGCAAGGAGCGGCATGCCGGGATCACCGAGGCGCTCGCCGTGCGCGGCGGCGGTGAAGGTGACCTCCGCGTAGCGAGTCCCCTGCGCCGCTTCGTCAGCGCAGAACTCGCGTGCGATCCGGGCGAAGTCCGAAGGACGTTGCAGACAGGACCGGACGACACCGTTGTGCGCGGCGAACTGGGTGAACCCGTCGAACGCCTCCGGCAGCGGCGGCACCACGATGCCGTGCGCGTCTGCGAGCGCCGCCACCGTCTCGGGTCGCACGGTGCTCTCGAGGTGGACGTGCAGGTGGGCTTTGGGCAAGGTCAACAGGTCGCGCACGTCGGCGACGATAGGTGCCGGAGCCGCTCCGCGCCGCTCATTTAGTGGACACGGGGTTCGCCGATGGACGAATTCGGCCCGCGGTTGGGCATTTGCAGAATACGGCGGTTGACCTGCGAGTTCGAATCTACTTTTGAGTAGGTGGATTACTGCCGGGACTCCTGGGCAAATGGGTGTCAAATCCCAGTCTCGGAGGTTGTCACGTGCGCTCGGGCACACGGGGGCAAAGAGAGTTGCTGTGTTTCGTGACCGTCGGTCTCACCGTGGCCGCGGTCGGTCAGCTGATCCTGTTGTCGCTGATCAGGGCGGGTTGGGAGGCATGGCTGGCGAACGTGGTGCAGGTCGCGGTGACGCTGCAGCTCAATTTTCTGGGTAACCGGCACTTCACGTGGTGCCGCCGTCTGGAGGATTCGCGGTTCGCCGGAGTGGTGGCGTGGTGGCGTTTCCACTGGGCGCGGGGTGCGAGCGCGGTGTTGAGTGTCGCGGCATTTCCGGTGCTCGCGCCGAGGCTGGGCCACAGTGCGGCGTATTGGGTGCTGCTGGCGGCGGGCGCGGTGTTGAACTTCTGCACGGATCGGTTCTGGTCGTTCGGCGGCGGTGGGGTGCGGCCGGTCGCACGGGTGTTGTGCGTGCTGGGTGTGCTGGCGGCCGGGGTGTTCGTGGCGGCGCGGTATCTGGACGTGTTCATCGTGCTGGTGTCGGTGTTCATGCTGGTCGTCACGGTGACGACCCTGGGGTTCCAGCTCTATCGGTGGTGGCGGCCGCAGCCCGAGGAGCCGGATCACCGGGATCTGGTGGATCCGCCGAGGCTGCCCGGCGTGATCCTGGTGCCGATGCGGTTCGAGGAGGCGGTGGCCGGCCGCACGCTGGACCGGCTCGCCACGCTCGATCACCCGAACTACCTGGTGGTGCCGATCGTGGACCACGCCGACGACCCCGGTACGGCGGGCATCGCGCACGCGAAGGCGCGGGAGTTTCCCGGCCGGGTGCTGGTGTGCCCGTATCCGGAGGACATCGCGGTGCACAACAAGCCGATCGGGCTCAACGCCGCGCTGGAGTACCTGGAGCGGGAGGGGGTGCGGTTCGAGTGGGTGGGCGTGGCCGACGCCGAGGACCTGTTCCACCCGGACCTGCTGCGGGTGGTCGACCACCGGTTCCGCGAGACGAACGCGGCGGTGGTGCAGAGCGGTGTGCAGCTGATGAACTTCCACGCCCACCCGGAGGCCGTGCCCCGTGGACGCGGGCGGTGGTGGCGGGCGAACCTGACGGGCTGGTGGCGTGCGGCGAACGTGCTGGAGTACTTCAAGTGGTTCCAGTCGCGGCTGAAGCTGCAGGCCGCGGCGGGGGTGATGCCGCTGGGCGGGAACACGGTGTTCTTCCGGCACGCGTTCCTGCGCGAGCTGCGCGACCGGTACGGCAGTTGCTGGGACGGCGGGTGCCTGACGGAGGACTGCAAGATCGGGATCCTGGCGTCGGTGCTGGGCCTGCGGGTGGAGGTGATCTACTCCCACGAGCTCGTCACCCGTGAGGAGACGCCGACGACGCTGGCGGGGCTGCTGCGTCAGCGGGTGCGCTGGATGCAGGGGTTCATCCAGGTGTTCCGGGAGGGTGACTGGTTGTCGCTGCCGTCGATGACGCAGCGGGTGCTCGCGGTGTACGTGCTGGGATTCCAGTTCTTCCAGGCCTTCGCCGCGGCGTTCGCGCCGGTCGCGCTGGCGCTGGCGATCTGGCACAAGTCGCCGGTCGTGGTGACGCTGCTGGCGACGGTTCCGCTGGGGCTGGGTCTGCTGGCCGTCGCCCTCGACGTGGTGCTGCTGCGGCAGTTCAGCCGGACCTTCGGCATCAAGGCGCGGGTGCGGGACTACTTCGGCCTGGTCGTGGGTGCTTATCCGTTCCAGCTCGTGCTGTCGTGCGCCGCGCTGTGGGCGATCCTGCGGCACGCGGCGGACCGCACGGACTGGGTCAAGACGACCCACGCGGGGGCGCACCTGAAGCCGGCGGTGGTGGCGCGATGATCACCCGGCTGGCGACCGTGCCGCCGCCGATGTTGTCGGTGCGCCGGCGTCTGGTGGCGTCCGCGCGGGAGTGGCTGCGCCGCCATCGCGGCGATCTGGCGGTGCTGCTGCCGGTGCTGCTCGCGGCCGGATTGGTACACGCGATCGGCATGTCGGCCTTCCCGCGCTACGTCGACGATCCGGGCACGTACCTGTCGCAGGCGTGGTCGGTGCGTTATCAGGGGACGTTGTCGCCGTACTCGTACTTCTACGACCACGCGCCCGGCGGCTGGATCCAGATCGCGATGTGGGCGTGGCTGACCGACGGGTTCGGCCGGTACGACACGGCGATCGGGTTCGGCAACGAGGTGATGCTGCTGGCGAAGCTCGCGAGCACCGTGCTGCTGTACACGCTGGGCAGACGGCTCGGTTTCTCCCGGCCGGGCGCCGCCGCGGCCGGGTTGTTGTTCGCGTTGTGCCCGCTGGCGGTCATGTTCGGCCGGTGGACTTTTCTGGACAACCTCGTCACGCCGTGGCTGCTCGCGGCGTTCGTGCTCGCGTTGTCCCCGAAGCGCAGCATCGCGAGCGCGACGGGTGGCGCGGTGTGCTTCGCGATGGCGACGCTGACGAAGGAGACCGCGCTGGTGTTGCTGCCGGCGTTCGCGTGGGCGTTGTGGCGCAACACCGATCCGCACAACCGGGCGCATTCGCTGACCGTCGCGGCCGGTGCCGGGTTTCTGCTGATGGCGATGTACCCGCTGATGGCCGTCTACAAAGGAGAGTTGTTCGAGGGGCCGGGGCACAACAGCCTGCTGGGGACGGCGAAGTGGCAGCTCGTGGACCGGGCGGCGAGCGGGTCGCTGCTCAACGGCGGCAGCGTGATGCGGCAGATGTTCACCGACTGGCTGGCGCAGGATCCGGTGTTGCTGCTCGGCGGGCTCGTTTCGATCGTGGCCGGGTTCCTGGTGCGCCGGTTGCGGCCGATCGCGCTGACGCTGCTGATCGGGTGGCTGATGATGCTGCGCGGCGGTTATGTGCCGTTCATGTACGTGATCGTGCTGCTGCCGTGGAGCGCGTTGCTGATCGTGGGCGCGATCGAGGCGGTGTGGCGCAGATGGCCGCGGGCGGGGGTGGCGCTGGCGGCCGTGGCGGTGTTCGGCGCGGCGTTGTGGCCGGCTCGGCTGTACCCGATGGTGACGGCGTCGGGGCCGCAGCCGCTGCGGGCGGCCGAGCAGTGGGTGGCGGACAACGTGCCGCGCGACCGGGTGGTGGTGGCGCACGACTCGATCTGGGTGGATCTGGTGCACCAGTATGGGTTCCAGCCGCGGCCGATCATCGTGCACAAGCTGGACGCCGACCCGGCGGTGCGGCGGGAGCTGAAGCGCGTCGACTATCTGGTCGTGCCGAACTGGTACTACGAGTCGGGCGGCGGGAACTATCCGACGTTGCTGGAGGCGCGCAAGCACGCGGTCGCGGCGGCGCGGTTCGGTTCCGGTGGCGACGGCGTGGTCGTGTACCGCGTCAGCGAGCATTGGCGGCCGTGACATGCGTGTCTTGCTGATCATGGGGTTGGTCGCCGTGCTGGCGGCGTGCGGTCAGACGCCGCGGGTCGAGCTGCGGCCGAGTGAGCCGGCGGTGTCCTATGCCCCGCTGCGGCATCCGTTCCGCGACCGGCAGTTGTATCTCGCTCCCGACTCCCCCGCGCTGCGCTGGCAGAACGCGAACGGCGCTAGCTGGCTGGACCCGATCACGCGCACGCCGCAGGCCGTATGGCTCAACAGCCCGCAGGATCTGGACAAGGTGCCCGCGCTGGTCTCGGAGGCCGGGCAGCAGGACGCGTTGCCGGTCCTGGTGGCCTACTACGTGCCGAACCGGGGGTGCAGCGACTTTCGTGACGGGGCGCCGACGCCCGCGGAGTACGTGCAGTGGGTCGATCGGCTGATCACGTTGCTCGGCGCCACGAAAGCCGTGGTGGTGATGGAACCGGACGCCATTCCCGCCGACTGCTTCACCACTGAACGGGCCGAGGTGCTCAAGGCCGCGGTCGGCAAGCTGTCCGAAGCTGGTCACTTCGTCTACCTGGACGCCGGCCACTCGCGGTGGCGCAGTACCGGGGAGACGGCCGAGCGCCTGATCGCCGCGGGCGTCAACGTCGCGGAGGGGTTCGCGGTCAACATCTCCAACCGGCAGAGCACCGAGGACGCCCACAAGTGGGGCCGGGAGCTCGCCGACCTGACCGGCGACCGCGAGTTCGTGATCGACACCTCGCGCAACGGGCTCGGGCCACCGCCGGGCGACGGCGACTCGTGGTGCAACCCCGAGCAGCAGGGGCTCGGCGAGCCACCGACGACGAAGCCCGCGCTCGAGGGTGTGGCCGCCCTGTTGTGGATCAAGCCGCCTGGTGAGTCGGACGGGATCTGCGGCGGCGAGGACACCTACCTCTTCTCACCCCGGCAGGCCCGCAACCTGATCATGCGCTCGCCGCACGTGCCACCCGAGGAGCGGGAGGCCGCCGCGACCCACTAGCCGGAAACCGGGATGCGGACGGGCCGCGAGCGCGGATACGTTGCGTCGCATGCCAGAGACTCTGCACGGCGTGTCCGTCCATTTCGTCCCCGCCGACGGCCCGGTGCTCGACAGCGAGCGCGCGGCGACCGATCTGATCGGGTCGCTGTGGGGCACGGACGTGGAGATGGTGGTCGTGCCGGCGCAGTGCGTGGGCGACGACTTCTTCCGGCTGCGCACGGGTGTGGCGGGCGCGATCGCGCAGAAGTTCGTGAACTACCGCAAGCAGCTGGTGATCATCGGCGACATCAGCAGGCACGTCGAGGCGAGCACGGCGTTGCGGGACTTCGTGTTCGAGTCGAACCGGCGCAAGGACCTGTGGTTCCTGGCCGACGAGGCGGAGTTGCACGCGCGCCTGCGGAACGCCTGACCACTACGATCACACGTGTGAGCCTGCCCGAACCCGTCCGGGCCGCACTCGGCCGAGTCGGTCACACCGTGCTGGTGGACTTCGCCGAGCTGGAATCGGTGCGGCAGCGGTTCGACGACGAGCAGGCGGCGAGCCTCGCGACGTATCTGCACGCCGCACAGTCGCCGAACACCATCCGCGCCTACCGGTCGGACTGGATCGCCTGGGCGGGATGGTGTGCCGCGGAGAACCGGCAGGCGCTGCCGGCGAACCCGCTGGACGTCGCCGTGTACTTGGCGGCCGCGGCGGACACGCGCCGGCCGGACGGGAGCAACGCGTTCACGCCGTCCACTTTGGACCGCAAGGCGGCGGCGATCGCCGCGGTGCACGCCGCGAACGGGTTGCCGAGCCCGACGCGCAGCGACGTGGTGCGGCTGACCCTGCGCGGTGTGCGGCGCTCGCGCCGGACCCAGCCCAAGCGCAAGCGGCCGGTGCTGCTGGAGACGCTCGAAGCCCTGCTCGGCGAGCGTCCCGAGCCAGGCCTGACGCGGGCCCGCGACACCCTGTTGCTGCTCACCGGGTTCGCGGGCGCCCTGCGGCGCAGCGAGCTCGCCACGCTGCGGTTCGAGGACGTGACGGTCGACGCCGACACGCGCAGCCACGAGCCACTGCTGCTCATCCACCTCGGCGTCACCAAGACCGACCCGACCGGTCAGCACCAGCAGCGGGTCGTGCTGCCGCGCGGCGCGCGCCGGCACACGTGCCCGGTGTGCGCGTTCGCGGACTGGGCGGACCTGCTGGAACGCCAACGTGCGGGCGAGGCGCGGCCGGTGTATGAGGAGTCGCCGGTGCACCGGTGCCACACCTATCGCGGCACCACCCTGCAGGGCGCGCTGTTCCCGACGATCAACCGGCACGGCGGCGTGAGCGCCAAGCCGATGTCAGGCCGAGCCGTTGCCGAGCTGGTCAAGCGATACGCCGAACGAGCCGGCCTGGACCCCGCGTTGTTCGGTGGCCACTCGTTGCGTTCGGGATTCGCCACCCAGGCGGCGCTGGGCGGGGCGAGCGACCGCGAGATCATGCGGCAGGGCCGGTGGACCAACCCGCGCACCGTGCACCGCTATATCCGGACGGCCAACCCCCTTGAGGACAACGCGGTCACCCGTTTGGGGCTGTAGGTGCTACTCCGAAAGAACTATGAAACCGGTTGTTCACGCCGTTAACACTAAACATGACCCCCGCCGGTAGAGCCGTGCCGAGAGTTGCAACCGGATAGGCCGGACGGTCTAACGCAACGAAATGTTTCCATGTTGTTTCCACCCCGGTTGAGCTGCCCTTTTGGTTCCACCATCCGGACAAAAGCCGATCTCCTGACCAGGCAAGTAGCTCGTTTTGTGAAGCGATCTCGGATTTTGAGAGCGGGGTCGAACATGCACTTTCCGCAATACGATCACTACGCCCGGTCATCGAACGAAGGTCGGGTGTTCCTCGGCACTTGGTCCGGAATCCCTGTAACGCTCCGGACCAGGCGCCCCCTGCACTGGAACGGGAGCGTCCATGAAGCGCAAGGCACTGGGCTGCTGCGTGGCCCTGGCGTCGGTGGCGTTCGTGTGCGTCAACAGCGCACAAGCCGCACCGGCACCCCTGGAAAACCCGCTCGTGACCAAGGCGACCGCCTTGAAGTTCGCCGAGCAGCAGGCGTCCACCATCGGTTCCGCACTCGGGCTGAGCAGCCAGGAGCGGCTCATCCCGAAGGACGTCGTCACCGACGCAGACGGCACCCGCCACCTGCGCTACGACCGCACCTACAACGGTCTCAAGGTGATCGGCGGCGACCTCATCGTCCACCAGACCGGTGGCGGCGAGATCCGCTCGGTCGACCACGCCACCAACGCCAAGCTCAACGTGTCCACCACCCCGGCCATCGCCGCTCCGGCGGCGGCGAACGCCGCCGTGGCGAGCCAGTCCGGCACCCAGTGGACCCAGGCCGCACCCAAGCTCGTCGTGTTCGCCTACGACACCGAGCCCGTGCTCGCCTGGGAAACCGTGCTCAGCGGCATCAAGGCCGACCAGACGCCCAGCGACCTGCACGTGTTCACCGACGCGAACACCGGCAAGCAGCTGCTGACCTACGACGACACCCACCACGCCGCGGGCACCGGCGCCAGCCAGTACAGCGGCAGCGTCGCCCTGGAGACCACCCAGGCCGGCGGCACCTTCCAGCTCAAGGACCCGTTGCGCGGCAACCAGTCCGTCAACAACCTCAACAACAGCTCCGGCACCGGCACCCTGTTCACCGACGCCGACAACAAGTGGGGCAACGGCACCACGTCGGACAAGGCGACCGCCGGCGTGGACGCCGCCTACGGCGCCGCCAAGACCTGGGACTACTACAAGAACGTCCACGGTCGCAACGGCATCAAGAACAACGGCGTCGGCGCGCTCAGCAAGGTCCACTACGGAAACAGCTACGTCAACGCCTTCTGGTCCGACGGCTGCTTCTGCATGACCTACGGCGACGGCCAGAACAACCAGCGCCCGCTCACCTCACTCGACGTCGCCGCCCACGAACAGTCCCACGGCGTCACCAGCTCCACCGCGGGCCTCATCTACTCCGGCGAGTCCGGCGGACTCAACGAGGCCACCAGCGACATCTTCGCCGCCACCGTCGAGTTCTACGCCAACAACGCCTCCGACCCCGGCGACTACCTCGTCGGCGAGAAAATCAACATCCGCGGTGACGGCAAGCCGTTGCGCTACATGGACAAGCCGTCCAAGGACACGCGTTCGCTGGACTACTGGTCCTCCAGCGCCGGCAGCGTCGACGTCCACTACTCGTCCGGCATCGCCAACCACTTCTTCTACCTGCTCTCCGAGGGCAGCGCCCCGAAGACGATCAACGGCGTCGCCTACAACAGCCCCACCTACGACAACCAGCCCGTCACCGGCATCGGCCGCGCCAAGGCCGAGAAGATCTGGTACCGGGCCCTCACCACCAAGTTCACCTCCAGCACCAAGTACGCCGCGGCCCGCACCGGCACCCTCGCCGCCGCGGCCGACCTCTACGGCGCGAGCAGCGCCGAGTACGCCGCGGTGAACCGCGCCTGGGCCGCGGTCAACGTGAAGTAGGACCCCGCCAGAGAACGAGGCCCGGACCGCCCCCCTGCACGGTCCGGGCCTCGTCGCTTGTCAAAACCCCAAATGTCGGCGAAGTGTCAGAACCGGCTCCTACGGTCGATCTTGTGCACATCAGAACCGCGGCCCTACTGCTGATCGCCTTACTCCCTGCCGGGACAGCCCACGCCACCGTCGTCGCCGGCCGCGGCAACGACATGATCGTGCGCTGGCGCGACGGCGAGGTCCGCCCCGATCCCGACGCCGCACCGCGAGATCCAGCTCGATCGCCGCCAGCTCGCTCTCGGCAGTCATGCACCAGGCTTGCCGATCGGCGCGAACCCGAAACGCTCAGCCCGTCGTGCCACCCACAGTGGCGTCCGACGACGGCTTCTCCTCCTCCGACGACGGTGCCGGCGGCGGCACCACACCGGACAGATCACCGCCATTGTCGTTGACCCGCAACACAAACGGCCGCATCTCCGTGTACGACACCACCGACACCGAACACGGATCCACCACGATCCGCTGAAACGCGTCCAGATGCATCCCGAACGCGTCCGCCAGCACCGACTTGATCACGTCACCGTGACTGCACAACAACCACACCGCCCGCGGCCCGAACTCCGCCGCCACCCGCGCGTCGTGCGCCCGCACCGCCGCGACCGCCCGCGACTGCACCGACGCCAGGCCCTCGCCCTCGGGGAACACCGCGGCGGAAGGGTGCTGCTGCACCACCTTCCACAACGGCTCCCCGAACAGGTCCTTCAAAGGCCGGCCCGTCCACGCCCCGTAGTCCACTTCGGACAGATCCGGCTCGGACACCGCCTCCAGCTGCCGCTCCGACAACAGCGGCGCCAGCGTCTCCTCACACCGCTGCAACGGCGACGACACCACGGCCGCGATCGGCACGTTCTTCAGCCGCTCCACCAACGCCGACGCCTGGTCACGACCCTTGTCGTCCAGGCCCACCCCGAGTGATCGCCCGGCGAGCACACCGGATCCGTTCGCGGTGGAACGCGCATGCCGAAGCAGGATGACGGTGGCCATGACCCCCACCTTAGGTGGCCGGGAGCAGCCCCATCGACAGCAGCCCCATCAGGACGATGCCCAACAGCAGCCGGTACCACACGAAAGCCGAGTAAGAGTGCTTCGACACGTACCGCAACAACCACGCGATCGTGGCATACCCGACCCCGAACGCCACCAGCGTCGCCACCACCATCTGCGGCACCGACGCGTTGTTCGGACCGGTCCGGTCCAGCACATCCGGAATCGAGAACAACCCCGCACCGAACACGGCCGGAATCGCCAGCAGGAACGAGTACCGCGCCGCCGACTCCCGCGTCAGCCCCAGCGCCAGACCAGCGGTCAACGTCCCACCCGACCGGGACACACCCGGGATCAGCGCCATCGCCTGCGCCAGCCCCATCCCGATCGCGTCACGCATCGTCAACTCGTCACGCGCATGCCGCGCCAACTGGTCCGCCAGCCCCAGCAGCAGACCGAACACGATCAACATCGTCGCCGTGATCCACAGGTTGCGCGCCTCCGTGCGGATCAGGTCCTTCAACAGATACCCGAGCACGCTGATCGGGATCGACCCGATGATCACATACCACGCCAGCCGGTAGTTCGGATCCTGCCGGGCCTCGGCACTGAACAACCCCCGGAACCACGCGGCGATGAACGCCCCGATGTCCCGCGCGAAGTAGATCAGCACCGCGACCTCGGTACCCAGCTGGATCACCGCGGTGAACGACGCACCCGCATCGTCCCCGAAGAACAACGTGGAGACGATGCGGACGTGCGCCGAGGAAGAAATGGGCAGGAATTCCGTCAGTCCTTGGACGAGTCCGAGAACCAGAGCCTGCAACCAGCTCAACTACCCACTCCTGCCAGATCCAGAGCTTCGGCCGCGGTGCGAAGAGCCGCGATCCCCTGCTCAAGATCTTGCAGCATCGGCGAAACGGACAGCGTGGTGACCCCCGCCGCCGCCAGGGCCTTCATCTTGTCCGCGATCCGCTCCTTCGGACCCAGCAGCGACGTCGCGTCCAGGAACTCCACCGGCAGCGCCGCCATCGCACCCTGGTAGTCCCGCGCCAGGTACTTCTCCTGCACCTCGGCGGCCTCGGCCTCGAAGCCCATCCGGCACGCCAGGTTGTTGTAGAAGTTCTGCTGCCGCGACCCCATGCCGCCCACGTACAACGCCGCGTACGCGCGCACCGGGTCCGCACACGCCTTCCAGTCGTCACCGACGATCAGCGGCGCCGTCGGCACGACGTCGAACCCGTCCATCGTCTTGCCGATCTTCTCGCGACCGGCCTTCACCGACGCGATCGAGTCCGCCGAGTGCTCCGGCGAGAAGAACACCGCCAGCCAGCCGTCGGCGATCTCACCGGTCAGCTCGAGGTTCTTCGGACCCACCGCGGCCAGGTAGATCGGGATGTACTCCCGCACCGGATGCACCGTCAGCTGCAGCGCCTTACCCGGCCCGTCCGGCAGCGGCAACGTGTAGTGCTTGCCCTCGTAACGCACCTTCTGCCGCGTCAACGCCAGCCGCACGATGTCCACGTACTCACGCGTCCGCGCCAGCGGCTTGTCGAACCGCACACCGTGCCAGCCCTCCGACACCTGCGGCCCCGACACACCCAGCCCCATCCGAAACCGGCCACCCGACAGCGTGTCCAGCGTGGCGGCCGTCATCGCGGCCATCGCGGGCGTCCGCGCGGGAATCTGGAAGATCGCACTGCCCACGTCGATGCGCTCGGTCTGCGCAGCCACCCACGAGAGCACGGTCGGCGCATCGGAGCCGTAGGCCTCCGCGGCCCACACCACCGAGTAGCCGAGCCGGTCGGCCTCCTTGGCCAGTTCGAGGTTGTCGGCGTCGTTGCCGGCGCCCCAGTATCCGAGGTTGAGTCCAAGTCGCACGGGCGAGACCCTACTGGCAGGTAACCCCGATTGCCAGGCCTGGGTGGTGATCACCCCTTAGCATCCCCGGCGTGGAACAGCGATACCTCGGCCGCAGCGGCCTGCGCGTGTCCAGGACGGCATTGGGCACGATGACGTGGGGCCGCGATACCGACGCGGACGAGGCCGCCACCCAGCTCATGGCCTTCTGCGACGCCGGCGGCACCCTCATCGACACCGCCGACGTCTATGTCGAAGGCGAATCCGAACGCATCCTCGGCACCCTGCTCAAAGAACTCGTCCCTCGCGACGAGCTCGTCATCGCCACCAAAGCCGTCGCCCGCCGCTCCGACGGCCCCTTCGGCGGCGGCGCCTCCCGCGGCGCCCTGCTCACCGCACTCGACGGGTCACTGCGCCGCCTCGAGGTCGACCACATCGACCTCTGGCAACTCCACGCGTGGGACGCCAACGTTCCACTGGAAGAAACCCTCGCCGCCCTCGACACCGCCGTGACCAGCGGAAAAGTCCGCTACGTCGGCGTCTCCAACTACTCCGGCTGGCAGCTCGCCACCGCCGCCACCCTGCCCACCGGCTCCCCGATCATCTCCACCCAGGTCGAGTACTCCCTGCTCGAACGCGGCATCGAACGCGAGGTCGTCCCCGCCGCCGCCCACCACGGCATCGGCCTGCTGCCTTGGGCCCCACTCGGCCGCGGCGTGCTCACCGGCAAGTACCGCAACGGCACCCCGCCCGACTCGCGCGGCGCGTCGTCGCACTTCGCGGGCTATGTGGAACAGCACCGCACGGAACGCGCGGCCCGCATCGTCCAGGCCGTCACCACCGCCGCGGACGGGCTGGGCACCTCGCCGTTGTGCGTCGCGCTGGCCTGGGTACGCGACCGGCCCGGTGTCGTCGCCCCCGTCGTCGGCGCCCGCGACACCACCCAGCTGCTCGGGTCGCTCGAGGCCGAGGAACTCACGCTGCCGCCCGCCATCCGGGCCGCACTGGACGACGTGAGCGCGATCGAGCTCACCTACCCCGAACGACCGATGGGCTGACCCGCCCTCTGGGCTGTTGTTCTGGTCTGGATGTCCATGGGCTGGCCGGACCACCGGTCGAGGATTGTATTTAGTTCACACTGAAGTTATTGAGATTATTAACCACGACACCTCCGAACGGGCACCCTTGCGTGACCTCCGGCGCGGAGTCGGGGATGCTGGAGGTCTGCTCTACGACGTCCAGGAGGACCCGCGTTGCTTCGACCGACCGCTCTGCTGCTCGCCGGCATCACCCTGCTGGCCTCCGCGTGCGGCACGAGCGAGGAGCCGTCCGACCCGCTGCAGGTCGCCGCGACGCTCGAACCGGCCAAGCCCGCGAACAGCCCGGACCAGCCCGAACAGATCCCCACGCAGGACGTCGACGCCACTATCAAGGCCCAGCTCGAGCCCAAAACACAGGACAAGCAGACCTTCCAGGTCGGCGACAAGACCCTGGAGCTCGACCGGCTGCGCAGCGCCGTGTTCGAACAGGGCGGCGCCGGCCTGCGCGCGGGCGACGGCGCCACCAACGCCGTGACCGACCGGTTCGGCCGCCTGCTGGTCGTCGACACCCGCGGCGGCGAGCTCATGGCGTTCTCCACGAACCCGCTGCTCATGCGGCAGCGCTTCCCGGTGCCGGGCGCGCCCTACGGCATCGCCTACGACGCGAAGCGCGATCTCGCGTGGATCACGCTCACGGAACGAAACGAAGTCGTCGGTCTCTACGTCGCGGGTGGCGAACCGATAGAGAAGTACCGGTTCGCCACGGTCCGCCAGCCCAACACGGTGACGACCGACGAAGCCAGCGGACGCGTGTACGTGGCGTCCGCCGTCAACGGAGGGATACAGGTGATCTCGCCATGAACGAAGGGGTGATCGACGGGGACTGGGAGTACCGGCCGCTGCGGCTGCCGCCCGGTGTGTCCCGCCGAACCGCGACCACGCAGCTGGCCATCCACGCCGAGTTCGCGGGCTGGGAACTCTCCCGCACGCTGCTCTACGGCGACGGCTCCCGGAAGGTGTGGCTGCGCCGCAAGCGCACCCCCGCCGTACTCCCAGGTCTGATCACTTAGCACGCTCCCGGCAGGTGGACAATCGAACCCGGAGGACCCGGTCAGGGGTAGCCGGGTGAGAGGGGACACCACCACATGCCGCGCCCGGAACGTCCGGTCGATCCGTTCGCAGGCCCGGTCGAGGAGTTCGCCTTCGACCTGCGCAAGCTGCGAGAAAAGGCCGGCTCACCCGGTTACCGCGAGCTGGGCAGGCTCGCGCACTACTCGGCCAGCACGCTGGCCGACGCCGCCCGCGGGCAGAAGCTGCCCAGCCTCGCCGTCACGCTCGGGTTCGTCCGCGCGTGCGGCGGCGACGAGAGCGAATGGGAGCGGCGCTGGCGGCAGCTCGGCGAGACCGTCAGCACCGCACAACCGGCCGACGCGCCCTACGTGGGCCTCGCCGCGTTCTCCGAACACGACGCCCACCGGTTCTTCGGCCGTGAACGCCTCCTCGCGAAGCTCGAGGCCAAGCTCACCGACCACCGGGTCGTCCTGGTCACCGGCCCCTCCGGCTCCGGCAAGTCCTCACTACTGCGTGCGGGCCTGCTCGCCACCCGTCCCGGCACCCTGATCACGCCCGGCGCGCACCCCGCGTGGCCCAGCGCGGATCTCGTCGTCGTCGACCAGCTCGAAGAGCTCTTCACCCTCTGCCACGACACCGACGCCCGCGAAGCATTCATCGAGCGGATCGTCAGCGCGGACCACCCGGTCGTCCTCGGCCTGCGCGCCGACTTCTACGGCCACCTCACCCGGCACCCGCGGCTCGTCGACGCCGTCGAGGACAGCCAGGTCCTGGTCGGCCCCATGACGACCGACGAACTGCGCCGCGCGATCGTCCAGCCCGCCGTCGCCGCCGGATGCACGCTGGAAACCGGCCTGGTCACCCGCCTGATCGCCGACGCGACCGGCGAACCCGGCGTACTCCCCCACGTCTCGCACGCACTGCTCGAGACGTGGCGCCGCCGCCGCGGCAACACCCTCACGCTCACCAGCTACCACGAGAGCGGCGGTATCGTCCGCGCCATCGCCCAGACCGCCGAGGACGTGTACACCAGCCTTGGCGACAGCCAGCGCGAAGAAGTGCGCAAGTTGTTGCTACGCCTCATCTCCCCCGGCGACGGCACCGAGGACACCAAACGCCGCGTCCACCGCGACGAGCTCGGCGCCGCCCCCGTCCTCGAACGCCTCGTCGCAGCCCGCCTGCTCACCATCGACGACGACGCCGTCGAGATCAGCCACGAGGCCGTCATCCGCTCCTGGCCCCGCCTGCGCGAGTGGATCTCCCAGGACCGCGAGGGCCTGCGCGTGCACCGCAGGCTCACCGCCGCCGCCACCGACTGGGACGCCCAGGGCCGTGGCCCCGACTCGCTCTACCGCGGCCTCCCGTTGTCCCTGGCCACCGAGTGGGCCGCCGCCCGGCCCGGCGCGCTCAACCCGTTGGAACAGGCCTTCCTCGACGCCGGCATCGACGCGCAGGAACGCGAACGCGCCACCGAACGCCACCGCACCCGCAAGCTGCGCCGCCTCGTCGCCGGACTCACCGCGCTGCTCGTCCTCGCCGCGACCACGACGGTCATCGCCGTGCGCGCCGAACACGACGCCACCGAACAGGGCACCGTCGCCCTCGTGCAGAAGGCCGTCGCCGAAGCCGCCACCCTGCAGCAGACCAACCCCGCTCTCGCGGCCCAGCTGCGGCTGGCCGCCTACCGCCTCGCTCCCCTGCCCGCCGCCCGCGACGGGCTGCTCAGCACGTTCGCCACGCCGTTCGCGACCCGCATCACCGCGCACACCGAGACCACCCAGATCGCGGTCTTCCGCCCCGACGACAAGCTGCTGGCCACCGCCGGACGCGACCACGTCGCGATCCTGTGGGACATGACCGACCGCAACCGGCCGGTCGAGCTCGGCCGGCTCACCGGGCACGCCGACGTCATCCACCACCTGTCCTTCAGCGCCGACGGCCGCCTGGTCGCCACCGCGTCGTGGGACAGCACGGTGCGGCTGTGGGACATCACCGATCCCCGGTCCCCGCGCGAGCTCGCGAAGATCACCGGGCACGAGGGCCAGGTGCAGACCGCCACGTTCGTCCCCGGCGGCGCGAAGCTCGTCACCACCGGCTCGGACCACACGATCCGCGTGTGGGACATCGCCGAACCCATGCGCCCCAAGCACATCGGCAACCTCGACGGTCACTCCGCCACCGTGCACGGTGCCGCCGTCACCCGCGACGGCAGACTCCTGGCCACCGCGGGGTGGGACGGCACGGTCAGACTGTGGGACCTCGAGGCCGGGCGGCAGCTCACCGTCGCCGACCGCAACGCCAAGGAGTTCGAGACCGTCGGGTTCAGCCCGGACGGACGCGTGCTGGCCACCGCGGGCCCCGAGCGCGTCGTGCGATTGTGGGACATCAGCGATCCGGCACGCCCCGCACTGCTGTCCACTGTGGACGGCCACGGCGCGATGGTTCACTCCCTGGTGTTCTCCCCCGACGGCACCAGAATCCTCACCGCCGCACACGACAAGACCGCCCGCCTGTGGGATGTCCGGGACCTCCGCAGACCCGTCCAGCTCGCCATGTTCTCCGGGCACTCCGACGTGTTGTGGTCCGCCGCGTTCAGCCACGACGGCCGCGAGGTCGTGACCACCGGCGACGACCGCACGGTCCGCGTCGAACACCTCGCCGGCCTCACCGTGCCGCTGCACACCGACCCCATCTGGAACGCCGTCGCCGACCCACGCGACCGCTACGTCGCCACCGCCAGTGAAGACGGCACCGCCCGGCTGCTGCGCCCGGACGGCACGGAGATCACCACGCTCACCACCGCCGGCGCACCGGTCGGCGCGATCGCCATGTCCCCCGACGGCACCCTGCTGCTCACCTCGGACATCGACCGCGTCGCCACGCTGTGGGACCTGAACGACCCCGCGAACCCGCGCAGGATCGCCGTGCTGCCCGAAGGCGCCACCTGGATCGCCGGCGCCGCGTTCGCCGCCGACCGCCCGGCCCTGGCCACCACCGACGCCGACGGCACGCTGCGCCTGTGGGACATCGCCGGCTCCACTCCCCGACTGGTGACCCGCTCAGTCGTCCAGCCGACCGACGGCATCCTCGGCGTGGCGTACTCCGGCCGGCTCCTCGCCGTCGCGGGTGGCAAGGAGGTCGCGCTGCTCGACGTCACCGACCCCGCCAAGCCCGACCGGCTTCCCTCCGTCAAGGCGGCCGGCGGCGCCTTCATCTGGGTCGCGCTGCACGGCCACCTCATGGCCACGGCCGGCACCGACTACACCGCCGTGCTCTGGGACATGACCGACCCGCGCCACCCGCGCAAGCTCTCCACCCTGACCGGCCACAACGGACCGGTCCAGCGCGTCGCGTTCAACGCCGCCGGTACCAGGCTCGTCACCGGTGGCAACGACGCCACCGCGAGGGTCTGGGACATCAGCGATCCCGAACACCCCGCCCAGACCGGGACGTTCACCGGCCACAACGACCGCGTCATGGCCGTCGCGTTCAGCGGCGACGGCATGCTCACCACCGCCAGCGCCGACCACACCGTCCGGCGCTGGGACACCGACGTCGAACGCGTTGCCGCCCGCGTCTGCGCCATCTCCTATCCCCGCCTGACCGAGGAGGACTGGGTCCGGTACTTCCCCGGCCTGGTTTTCCAGCCACCTTGTTGAGGTTTATTTCAGTTAACACTGAAGTAATCGAAATAATAAAATCCACCGGAATAGTTGCAGATGTGATCAGATTCTTGGTCATGGAGCTCGTACCGCTGGACAACCAACCTGGCGTAGCCGAAGCCGCCCTGCCCACCGATGAACCCGCGGTGCGCGCTCTGCTGTCGAGAGCCGCTGCCGCGGGCCTGCACACCGTCGTCGTGACCGTCGAGCCCGGCTCCCCCGCCGTGGACCTCCTGCGTGAGCTGCGCGTGGAGACCGAGACGGTCGACGGCCGCGTCGTCGCCGAGCTCGACACCGACCCGTCCGGCCAGCTCGCCTTCCTCCGCACGCTGTCCGAGCCCGATCGTGAGGCGTGGCTGGCGACGTTCGCACGCGCGGGTGACCCGAACTGGTGGATGCACCGGCTCCTGGTGCTCAACCACCACCCCGAGTGGGCGGATCTCAAGTCGTGGCTCGTCGACCACCACGTGAAGCTCTTCGGCCGCCCACCCGGTCGCCGGCGCGCGTCAGCTACTTGATTCCTCTTGGCCGGCTAGTTCCTCGATCAACCGCGCGATCTCCCGGGGACGTTCCAGCGGCAGCATGTGCCCGGCGTCCTCCAGGACGACCGCCTTGCCGTTCACGCTCGCCTGGCTGAACAACGCCGCGTCCGACTCGGGCACGAGCCGGTCCTCGTCCCCCACCACCGCGATGACCGGCTTCTCCCCCGTGACCTTCATCGCGGCCTCGCGGTCGACCCGGCCCACGGCGGGCCGGAACAACGCGACCGTCTCGGGCCACTCCGTCCAGACCATCTCGGCGGTGAGCGCGACGTCCTCCTCGCGGGGCTGGTCGCCGAACAGCCACCAGCGCAGGCCCGCGGTCTTGGTGGGCTCGATCCGTTCCCGCACCGCCCGCACCAGCGGTCCGAACGCGCGCTCCAGCTCGCGCACGAGCTTGCCGAGCCCCTTCGGCCAGGCGAGCGACGTCTCCGACAACCCGGTCGCCGCGGTCGACACGAACACCGTGCCGATCACGCGTTGCCGGAACAGGCGGGGACGCCGCTCGGCCATCGTCATCGCCGCCATGCCACCCATCGAGTGACCGACCAGCACCACCCGCCCGTCCGGGACCGCCCGCTCGATCAGCTCGCCGAGGTCGTCGGCGAGCTGGTCCAGTGTGGCGGTGTCCTTTGTGGCCGGACTCGACTTGCCGTGTCCCCGGTGGTCGTAGGCGATGACCTGGTAGCGCTCGGGCAGCTCCGCGACCACGCGGTGCCAGCTGCGGTGATCACATGCGTAACCGTGTGCGAGCACGACGGTCACACCCGCGTCCGGATCACCACTGCGCACCACGTTGAGCTCGGTTCCGTCCTCGAGCAGCACCATGTCCGTCCTTTCGTTGGCTCCGCAGTTGGTCCAACGAGACGAACGGCCTCACGTTATGCACGAAGTTCGACGCAACACTCGCCTGGTCTCGGCGCGAGCACGGCCTCGACCTGCTCCGCGCCCAGTCCTTTCAGGAATCCGCACAGGTAGGCGTGGTTGATCCCACACACGAGCGCGGGGGCTTTCGCGGCGAGCGGGTGGAACGGGCAGTTGCGCAGCCTGAGCTTGTGCGGTGCCTCGCGGTGTGGTTCGAAGCCCTCTTGTTGGAGGATGTTCTGGGCGGCGGTCAGCGCGCGTTCCGGCCCGAGGCGGCCCGGTTTCCGTTGCGCCGCACCGAGTTTCTCGCCTCTGGCGTGCGCGGCCTGTTGCGCGGCGTCGGGCGCGACGGCGTCGAGCAGGATGTCCGCGAGCACGTCGTGGTGCCGCTGCGGGATCGTGACGGCGATCTCACCGCGGGTCTCGTAGACCTTGGGCGCGCGCCCGACCCTGCCGCACTTCTCGAAGCCGGCCTTGAGCAGCCCGGCGTCGACGAGCTTGTCGAGGTGGAATGCCGCGAGCTTGCGCGAGATGCCGACCTTCGCGGCCGCCTCGTCGCGCGTGACCGGGCGTCGTTCGGCGCGGATGTAGTCGTACATCCCGCGGCGCAGCTCGTCGTCCAGCGCGGCGACGGCCCGGATGTCCTCGCTGGTCACGTTCCCAGGGTAACGCCTATGACCGTTTGCACAAATCCTGGTCTTGACCGTTCGTCGTGAATAAGGCGAAACTTCGTTTGTGAAAAGCTCCGCACTGCGCGTCGTTCGCGAACCCGTGTCCACGGTCGACCTGGACGCCGCCGAGCAGGCCGCGGGCGACTTCCTGCGCGCACTGGGCGTGTCGCTGGAGTCGGAGAGCCTGCGCGGCACCCCCGGCCGCATGGCCCGCGCGTACGCGGAGCTGTTCAGCCCCCGGCCGTTCGACCTGACGACGTTCCCCAACGACGAGGGCTACGACGAGCTAGTGCTGGCCCGCGGCATTCCCGTGCGCTCGGTGTGCGAGCACCACCTGCTGCCGTTCGTGGGTGTGGCGCACGTCGGCTACCTGCCGGGCGACCGGATCCTGGGGCTGTCGAAGCTGGCGCGGATCGTCGAGCACTTCGCGTGCCGCCCGCAGGTGCAGGAGCGGCTGACCAAGCAGGTCGCGGACTGGCTCGACGACCACCTCAGCCCCAAGGGGGTCGGGGTGGTCGTCGAGGCCGAGCACAGCTGCATGACGTTGCGCGGCGTCCAGGCGGCCGGCGCGAAGACCGTCACCTCGACGCTGCTGGGCACCCTGCGTTCCGACAACCGCTCACGCGAGGAGTTCCTAGCCCTGACGCGGGGTTAGTTTTTCTGAGTTAGGCCCTGCCGAGAACGACGTCCGGCGGAACCTGACCGGCGGCGCCGGGCACGCCGCGGAACTTGTACGCGCCCGCCTGCCCGCCCGGCTGGATGATCCAGGCCTCACCCGGCTGCCCGTCGGTCAGCACGGCCTGCAGCGCGTCCGCGATGTCCTCCGGCGTGAGCAGCGGGAAGTTGACCGCGTCGAACTCCTCCTTCGCCTGGCCGAGCAGCAGCGTGTCCACGAATCCGGGGCACAGCGCGTTGACCGTGATGTTCTCCCGGCCCAGCGCCGCACCGGCCGCCCGCGCGTACCCCACGACCGCGTGCTTGCTGAGCGTGTAGAGCGGGTCGTTGGGCATGGCCGCGATGCCGGCGAGGCTCGCCGTGATCACAATCCGTCCACCGCCCTGCCTGCGCAGCGCGGGCACCGCCGCACAAGTGCCGTACACGACGTGGTCGACGTTGACGCCCATGAGCTTCCGGTAGCGCTGCACGTCCAGCGCGTCGTCGATCCCGGCCTGCCCGCCGCCCACACCCGCGTTGAGGTGCACGACGTCGAGCCGGCCCAGCTCCCGCTCGATCTGCTCGACGACGCTCGGCATGGTGTCGGGGTCCGTGACGTCGCCAGAGATCGCGAGGCCTTGCAGTTCAGCAGCCACCTTCTCCGCGCCGTCCCGGTCGAGGTCGACGACCGCGACCTTCGCACCGAGCTTGCCGAGCCGTTTCGCTGTGGCCGCACCGATCCCCGCCGCGCCACCGGTGACCAACGCGACCTTGCCAGTCAGATCCACAGTTACTCCTCAGCTGTTGCGCAGAAAACGGTCGAGCACCCGCACGCCGAACTTGAGCGCGTCGACGGGCACCCGTTCATCGACCCCGTGGAAGAGCCCACTGAAGTCGAGGTCGGCGGGCAACTTCAACGGTGCGAACCCGAAGTTGCGAATCCCCAGTTGCTGAAACGACTTGGCATCCGTACCGCCGGAAAGCATGTACGGCAACACCTTCGCACCCGGATCCTCAGCGATGATCGAGGCCGTCATCGCGTCCACGAGCGCCCCGTCGAACGTGGTCTCCACCGGCGGCAACCCAATCCACTCGCGCTCCACCTCCGGCCCGAGCAACTCGGCGAGCTCGCGGTCGAACGCCTCCTCACGCCCAGGCAGAATGCGACAGTCCACAGTGGCCTCGGCGTGCGACGGAATGACGTTCGCCTTGTACCCGGCACTGAGCATCGTCGGGTTCGCGGTGTCCCTGATGGTGGCGCCGATCATCCGGCTCAGGTTGCCAAGCTTCCCGATCGACCCCTCGATGTCGTCGTCCGGAAACTCGAGCCCGGTGATCTCACTGACGCCGTCGAGAAACTCCCTGACTGACGGCGAGATCACCAGCGGCCACTTGTGCTGATGCAGCTTCGTAACCGCCGCGGCAAGCTTCGCGACGGCGTTGTCGTGGTGAATCATGCTGCCGTGGCCGGCGGTCCCCTTGACCCGCAGCTTGAGCCACCGAATCCCCTTCTCGGCGGTCTCGACGAGGTACGCGCGCACGTCGTCCTTCAGCGTGATCGAGAACCCCCCAACCTCACTGATCGCCTCGGTAACCCCTTCGAACAACTCGGGCCGGTTCTCGACGAGCCACTTGGCCCCGAACAGCCCGCCGGCCTCCTCGTCCGCGAGAAACGCGAACACAATGTCCCGCGGCGGCACGAAATTCTCCCGCTTGTACTGCCGCGCGACGGCAAGGGACATGGCCACCATGTCCTTCATGTCGACCGCGCCGCGCCCCCACACATAGTCGTCCTGCACCGCGCCACTGAACGGATGCACCGACCACTCGCTGGCATCCGCGGGCACCACGTCGAGGTGCCCGTGCACGAGCAGCCCACCCCGGCTGTCGTCGCTCCCCCTCAGCCGGGCGATCACGTTGCCGCGCCCCTTGGCCCCGGACTCGACGTAGGTCGTCTCATACCCGACGTCGCTGAGCTTCTCGGCCACCCATTCGGCGGCCTTCCGCTCCCCCACCAGCGTGTCCGGGTCGCCCGTGTTGGTCGTGTCGATCCGGATCAACTCGCTGGCCAGGGTGATGACCTCGTCCTCGGCATAAGTGCTCACCCAGTCTTCCTACCACTGTCCTTCCCACGAAGAGGTCCTGTCCCACAGCCGTCTGTTCTGGTGTCATGGAGTGCCCAGGGCTGCGGCCTGCGGGCGCCCCCGGCTCCTCCCCCCTGACCAGGGCCTATCGGCGCGCGGGGGGCCGATTTTGGTGCGCGCTGACGATCATGTAATCTATGTCCACACCACGGCGAGAGCCGCAAGTCCGGGTGGCGGAATGGCAGACGCGCTAGCTTGAGGTGCTAGTCCCCGCAAGGGGGTGGGGGTTCAAGTCCCCCCTCGGACACCACCACTGGGGATAGCTCCCCGGAGTACGCACAGGTACAACAGCGATCGCTGCGCAGGGTTCCCACTAGACGTGCGAACTCGGCACTGGTCGTCCACGCCCCGCCCCTCCCACCACGGGAGGTGGCTCGGTGCCTGAAAAGATTGTCCGGCCGCTGGCACGGACCAGATCTCTATCCGCTCCCAGTTCTGCTTCTCGTCTCGTGCAGTCGCAAGCGCAACGGCTGCTGCCTGTCGGCGAGCTGGCACAGCTGCCCTCGAGTACGGCGTTCCAGTACGACATCGCGGTGATGGACGATCACGGACGGATCGCCAGTAAGGCGATCCTTCGCGATCTCGGTTGGTCGCCTGGGCACGTGGTTGACATGTCGGCCGTGAACGGGAATGTCGTCATCCAGTCGCGACCCGGCAGCGCATTTCGGGTCACGTCAAAAGGCCTCGTGCAAATCCCAGCACGTATAAGGCATTGGTGTTCATTGTCGAGCGCTACCCGCGTTCTGCTGGTCGCAGCTCCCAGCAACGATCTCCTGGTCGTTACTGACATCGCCGTTCTGGACGAGTTGGTCCGGGAACGTTGCGCCGCGTTGTCAGAAGGCGATGCCTCATGACGATTGTTGCGCCCACGACTGCCACCAATGGAGATCTTCTCGCAGCCGCCCGGCTGATGTTGCAGCAAATGGGCATCGCGCCCGAGGATCTCTTGTCCCAGGCAGTCGTACGCCCACCCGCTCCGACGTTCGACGAGTACATCCCGATCGTGTCCGCCGCAGTTACCAACAGTACTCGGCGAGCATATGGCTCATATTGGAAGCGAGCCCTCGCACGATGGTCTGGGCGCCGTATCGACGACGTGCCTCCATCCGAGATCTCAGCTCTTGTCGAGTACACCAAAACACATACGGTCAAACGCAAGAATGCGAGAGGCGGCAATAGCGCTGGCGAACATATGGTCGCCGCCTTGCGTTGCCTCTACAAACACGCCGTCGCTGACGGCTACATCGACGCCGACAAGAATCCGGCCGCCAAGGTGCCAAAGCCGCGACGGCAACCCTCGAATCGTCGTGGACTAGCCGACCAGCGGATAGAGGAGATCATCAATGTCGCATCGAGTACCGGCAACGACCCTGTGCTGGACAGCCTGTTGATCCGCCTGCACCTCGAAACCGCGTGCAGGCGCGGTGCCGCCATCAATCTTCGGCGAATGGATCTCGATCCCGACCAGTGCCTGATCATGCTGCGGGAAAAGGGTGGCATTTACCGCTGGCAACCTGTGACTCCCACGCTCATGGCACACCTCATCGAACACTCCAATGCGCGCGGGAGCCTCGAACCGCAGAGCCACTTGCTGCGCTACCTCGATGGCCACCCAATCACAAAACGACGCTACGACACGTTGTGGAGCCGGGTCTGTGAGCACCTACCGTGGGCGGACCAACAGGACGTCAGCACGCACTGGCTGCGGCATACCACGCTGACCTGGGTCGAACGCAACTTCGGCCTCGCAGTGGCTCAGGCTTACGCTGGCCACCAGACCACCAACGACAATCTCACTACCACCACATATATCCGCGCGAGTCTTCACGAAGTTGCGACAGCTCTCGCGGCTATGACCGGCGAGTACCATCCGATGGCTCTATCCACTGAATAGCGTCGCGGCGGTGGGGTCTCTCGATTGCAAATGAGCCACCCCACCGCATGCACTTCGGTTCGGCCACGACTGCATCAACGTGCTTCGTAGCCCCCGGATCAATGACGTGCAGGCCGAGCAGTACTTGGGTGTTCTGTGACCTGGGTGAGTTGGATCCGTAGACGGCGGGGACTGGTGCACCGACGAGGCTATGTTCCGGCCTCCCGTCGGAACTCTGTGGTGGTGTCACGCCTATCGCTTGCGCATCCGGTCCTGGCTCCCTCAGCTGAAGCTACCGCGAGTGGGTGCGTCTCCCCGGTCATCGCCGCGAGGGCTGTCGCGACTTCGTGAAGACTCGCCCGGATGTAGGTGGTCGTTGTGGTGCTGTCACTTGAGCTCGAGTGGCCGGCGTAGGCCTGAGCTACCGCGAGGCCGAAGTTGCGTTCGACCCAGGTGAGTGTGGTGTGCCGGAGCCAGTGCGTGCTGACCCCGCCTTCATGGCCCGCCCAAGCGAGGTGGTCGCAGATCCGCTTCCATAGCCCGTCATAGCGCCGGGTGGTCAGCGGCCGACCGTTCTTGTATCGCAGCAGCGGGCCTTCGGGCTCAAGACTGCCTCTGGCCGTGGCGTGGTCGAGAAGGTGGGTCATCAAGGTCGGCGACACCGGTTGCCGTCGATAGACGCCGCCCTTCTCCCGGAGCAGAATGAGGCACTGCTCCTGATCGAGATCAGTCGGGCGCAAGGAGAGTGCTGCACCACGTCGACATGCGGTCTCAATGTGCAGCCGGATCAGTAGACAGTCCAGGACTGGATCGTCGCCTGTGTTCGACGCGACCCCGATGATCTCCTCGATCCGCTTGTCGGCTAGCCCTCGTCGTGTGGACGGCAACCGCCGCGGCTTCGGCACCTTGGCTGCAGGATTTTTGTCCGCGTCGATGTAGCCGTCGGCAACGGCGTGTTTGTACAAGCAGCGAAGCGCAGCAACCATGTGCTCGCCGGCGCTGCGGCCCCCCCGCCCGTTCTTCCGCTTGACTGCGTTCGCCTTGGTGTACTCGACCAGGGCGGCGATCTCAGACGCGATCACGTCGTCGATGCGGCGCGCCGGCCACCTAGCGATGGCTCGACTCCAGTACGGGGCGTACGCGCGACGAGTGCTGTCGCTGACCGCCTCGGACACAGCCGGGACGTATACATCGAACGTAGGGGCGGAGGCCCTCAACGCAGGAGCGGCAAGGAGATCCTCGGGCGAAACACCGAGCCGCGCCAGCACCAGCCTCGCCGCAGCAAGGTCAGCGGACTCCGGTCGTTGGGCTTCCATTGTCTAGATCTAGTCGTGTGTAGAAGTTGACGAGCATTGCGTCCAGGGTCGACTGTCCATATAGCACTAGTAGATCGAACTCGGGCATTGCAACGAGGAGAACGCGATCACCT
This sequence comes from Lentzea sp. NBRC 105346, assembly GCF_030269605.1. GTDB lineage: Bacteria > Actinomycetota > Actinomycetes > Mycobacteriales > Pseudonocardiaceae > Lentzea. The sequence goes on along the minus strand of NZ_BSTQ01000001.1, from coordinate 556,161 downwards.
GTCGACAGCGCACTCCAGCGCCTCACTGGCGCCGGGATCTGCACTAGTCCCTTGGACGTCAACGTAAGCGCGCCTTCGGGACTTCTGCGGACCAGGATGGCGTGGGCGTTGAGGGCGATCTCAAGACGGTGCTCCTTGGTCCAGCCCAGTGCTTGGAGGAGTTGCCTGTCGGCGAGCCGCCCGTGGTCGTCGATGGTCGCCATCCCGAATAGGGTGGAACCGTCGCGATGGAGCGTGCCCAGGTTGACGTTGGGCAGCGGCTGGACTGTCACCCGGTTGGGCGCGAGTCGAGGCACTACCGCGCTGACAAGCACCTCCGCGACGCTGCGGCTGGAGACTCGACCGGAGGCAGACGTCGCGTCTTGTCTTGTCGGCGGTGGCATCTCACCGCGCATGACCGTGCCCTGGCTGCTGATCACCTGCGGCATGCGAAAGCAGATTTCCTCCTCAACGACCGCCTGCCTAACGAGTTCCACCAATGCACTGTCGCACCGAACCTTCGCGTCACCCCAGTAAGTACCGGCCAAGTCATGCATGCCGTGGAGACGGTATCAACAGACAGTATCATTGTCAGGCCCAGTGATATCAGCATGCCTCTGGCACTCATACACGGCCCCCAATGACTCCACAGAATCGCTGTGACGAACTCAATCGGCGCGACGTCACACGTTCGTATTCACAGCTCGAATGGATGCACGTCCCCATTTTGGGGGTTTTTCACCATTCCGGCCCCGGCTGTGCATCGCCGCTCAGGCTCTCGAAGTTCAAGAGCAGCGCCAGCCCGGTTCGTCTGCGGCCTCGGCTGTCGAGCCGCGCTCCAGCATTGCGCTGGCGTGTCGCGTTTGCGCGAAACCTCTGCACGACGTCGTTTACCGACGGAGCGACCCGTCCGGGACCTGACGTCGTTGAAGCAGGTCAGCGCAGACTCTGTGCGAGATGCCAGCCACTTGCCCGAAACGAGCGTGGGTTTGACGCGCCGCCCCAGAAGGGGGGCTCGTTATGGCTCGTATCCGATTGCGGCGAGAGTATCGAGCGGGGCACTGACTGGTTCGGAGGTGTCGCCTCTGCTCGGTTGCAGCCAGTCGGACATCGGCGCCAGGCCTGGTGGGATGAGGGTGAGGCCTTCCAGCCAGGAGTCGAGTGTGGCGTGGCTGCGAGTGGTGATGTGGCCGAGCACGTCGACCTGGGCGAGGTAGGTCTCCTCGGCATGGAGGGGAGGTTCGGTGGGCGCGCCATGCTGCGTTGGGTGGCTCAGTGCTAGGTGACTGTGAGAGCAGAGTTCCTGCCGGTACAGGGCGATCACCTGGTCGGGATGGGCGTCGTCGGGAATGGTGTGCAGAATGCCGATCATCAGGAGTCCGACTGGTTCGGCGAAGTTGATCAGCTGTCGGGTGAAGGGGTGGTCCAGCACCGCTCGCGGGTCGCGCAGGTCGGCTTGCACGAGGGCGGCGCGGTCGGTTCCGCGTACGGCGGCCTGGCCGGCCGTGACGACTGCTGGGTCCCAGTCGATGTAGACCACGGCCGCGTCGAGTTGCGCCTCGCGAATCACGTGGTGGACGTGTCGTGCCGTGGGTAAGCCGGAACCCAGTTCGAGGAACTGTCTGACGCCCTGGTCAAGCATGTAGTTCACGGCGTGGCGGAGGAACACCCGGTTGGCTTGCACCATTGATCTGAGCTCGGGCAGCGCGTTATCGATCCGTTTGCCTGCTGCGCGGTCGATCGGGGTGTTGAGTGTTCCGCCGAGAAACCAGTCGTGGACACGGGCCGGGTTGACCTTGGTGAGATCGGGGTTGGGGTTGGACTGTTGTGCCACGGCCGCTCCCTCCTCCGTTGATGATCATCGTATCGAGCGCGTCGCGGCGGGGGTTCCGCTGTCCGGGCGTGATTCCGCCTGAGTGCGGGCACTCTGGTCGCCAGTCGTCACGAGCTCACGCACGGCTCGGCCCGGCCTCGAGACGCGAACTACGCCGACGATCGACACGGTGAGGGCCGGCGGCACGTGGGTACTCGCCAGGTTCGTCGCTGTACGGGCCTTGCGGAGCGTGCCGAGCCATTCACTCATTCAGGTGATATAGGGCGTCTCGGTGTCAATAGGCGGCGGGTTCGACCGTGGAGGGGGTGAAGGGGTTTTGATCTGCGAGTAATTCAGTGTCTAGGAGGGGGTTCGGCGTTGGTAGACCTGATCACCGCCGTCATTGCGGCCGTGGTTACGTGCCATGGCGTGCGGCTGTCCAGCAGCGGGACCGGCGCGGAAACGCGTGTGCCGCTGATGGGTTTCTGTCGAACGTTGTGGGTGGTTGTCGACCTGCGGGTCATGGGGGACCGATTTGTGCAGGCCGTTGTGGCGGGGCGGCGCGGGGGTTGCTGGGCCTCGCGTGTGATGCCCTACCTCTCCCCCGGCTGCGAAACGGGTGAGGACAACCCGGCGTGACCGATGCCCGCCCTCCGGTCGACGATGACTCCGCTCAGCGCGCGTTTACCGAGTTTTTCGACGGCCATTACCGCGAGGTACACCAGTACGTCCATTCTCACTGGCCCCAGTTCGACTCGGAATCCATTGTCAACGCAACATTCGAGAAGGTATGGAAAAGCTGGGAGCATATCACCGGTGACCGGATCAAATGGGCGATGCGCGTGGCGAAGAATCTGGCCATCGACGCATGGCGGCGCCACGAGGTGCCGATGTCGTTGGCCGACATTGACGAGCACATGGTCGGCGCTGGAATGCTGACGGCGGAGGCCGGTGTCGAGGCCCAGCAGATCAATGAGGCGCTTGGCGAGCTGCCGCCTCGTCTGCGTACGGCGTTGCTCATGCACGCCTACGGCTGGTCGCGTGAGGACATCGCCGAGGCCATGAACTGCAAGCCCGCCTCGGTGTCGCACTACTTGTCGCAGGCGCGTGACCGCATGGCCGACCTGACCGGCAAGCGGTTCCGCCGTCGCGGCCGCGGGAAAGGGCACGGGCCTGCCGAGCGCACCAGCAAACCGGACGGATCGCAGGACCACGGCGCTGACGGCACTGCCGCGGTCGCAGAGTCGAGACAACACCGCCACGACGACGAGGAGAACTGACGGATGGATTTCATCGGATGGCTTCGGCGGTGGATTCCGGGCGCGAGGGCGTACTCGCACCGCCAGGTGGATCAGCGGATGTCCAGCTACGTCGCACAGGTGCATGCGCTGACCTGGCGGCCGGTTGATGACACGAAGCGTCAGATGGTCCTGGAGGCGATCCTCGGGGGCCACTCGGCCGACAACGCCCGCCGTCACGATGCCGTTGATCCCGCTGCGGCGGAGGCCCTCGAGCCTGTGAGCGAGGTCGTCGCATCGACGGTCGACGCCTGGGTGGTGGCGATCGCGCGCAACAGCTATCTCGCGATGGACCACACGCAGCTGCGCACGCAACTCATGGACTTCGCGCAGCAAATGGCCTGCTGGCTGGCCGACCCTGTCAGCGCCCGCCTATCTCCTGCGCTGATCGGCCGGCAGCTGGCCTACGACCTGGAGCTGAGCACCTCAGTGCTGCGCCACACGCTGGAAGTGCTCGGGCCGTTCACCGAACAGATCCAGGCCACGTCCGCCCACCCGGATCCCGAACAGCGGGCACGCCTGCTGGGCGGCCTCGCGGAGGGCTTCACCGACGGCGCCCGTCAGCGGGTCCTCGACGAGCAGATGGCCATCGCCGACGCCGTCGACCGCGCCCATCGCAAACAACACGAGGCACTTGTCGCCGATCCTGACCGCTTCGAATCGTCGTTTCCCGATTCACGCCTGGGCATGTGCCTCATGGACGATCAAGGGCGGATAACGCAGGCGAACCACGCACTGGAGATCCTACTTGGACAGTCGGGTGATCGTATCGTCGGTCGAACGCTCACTGACTTCGTCCTGAACGAGGACGATGCGCGCCAAGTGCAGCGAGCCTGCGAGGAGGTTCTGCGTCATCACCGCACCGTGTCCTGCGACGCGATCGAACTCCTCGCTCTTGGCCGCGACTGTTCGCTGTGGGCGAGTATGACCATCACATGGGTTCCCGACCGGGATGGCTCCGGTCATGCCCACGTCGTGATGGACGACGTGACCGACTCGCACTTGTGGCATTCCAGACTCGATCAGGCGGCAGCCCGCGACGACACGACCGAGCTGCCCAATCGGCAATGCCTGCAACGCCGGCTCGACGACGTCCTGCGCGCCGCGGGGCCGCGGGGCACCGTGGGGCTTTGCGTCGTGGGGCTGGACGAGATCGATTCGATCACGGGCGCGCTGGGATCGACGGTCAGCGAGAACTTGATCAAGGTGCTGGCCTCCCGACTGAGGGGAGCCACCGGCGGCGTGGCGGACCTGGTGGCCCGCCACGATCGAACGAGCTTCTGCGTGGTGATCACCGACTCTGCCATGTGGGGGCGGGTGGACGAGCTCGTGGAGAACATGTCGGGCTGGCTAAGCGAGACCGTCCATCTGGGCGACTACGAATTCGCCGTGATGCCGCGGATCGGTGTCGTGCGTGCAGCGGCGGGCGCGGTCACGGCGGAAGAGTTGGTGCTGCGGGCGGAGCAGGTGCTGCAGCACACCGCGGCGTCGACCCGACGGCGACCGGTCATCACGGAGACCCGCCGCGGCGAAGGCGACCAGTGGCGCAGCCATCTGCTCGCGGAGCTGCCGGCGGGTATCGACAACAGGGAGCTCGAACTGGCCTACATTCCTATCGTCGATCCCCACGACGCGACGCTGGCCGGTGCCGAAGCGGCCGTGCATTGGCGTCATCCCGAGCACGGCGACCTGCGCATCGACGATCTCCTCACGATGGCCGACGACATCGGACTTGACCTCGGCCTCACGCCGTGGATGCTTCAGCAAGCCGCACGCCAAGCCAGGATCTGGTGGGACACCCTGGGCTCGGATACGCCGTTCGTCGCCATCAACATCCCCCGCCGCCTGACCCAAGGTGATCGGCTCGTCGACGACGTACGCACCGTCCTCACCGTCAGCCGAGCTCGCCCTGAGCACCTGCGCCTAGGTCTCAACCACGCAGGCTCCCCCACGTGGAGGGGAGTCAAGGTCGAGCACCTGGTGAGCCTGAGTGCCCTCGGGATACCGTTGCGTCTCAACGACTTCGGCAGCAGTTTCGAACGGTTCGACCTCCTGCCCCAGGTCACGATCGAGGGCATCGCGGTCCCTCCCGGCCTGACTTCCCGGCTCGGCGGGACCAAACCGGAACATCAATGCTGTCACGCCATCACGTCAGCACTAGTATCGATGGCTCACAATCTGGAGCTGACCGTGACATTGCAAGGCGTCGACACCCTTGACCAGCTGCACGCCGCCCAAGCCCTGGAAGCCCGGTTCATCCAAGGAAAGCTCGTCGGTCCCTCCGCGCCACCCCAGGAGATCTCACGCCGTGTACGGCTCGACGCCCACGCCAGCATGCAAGCCCTTGTCGAGGCCTCATAGCACTCATAGCCGATGACGGCCGGTACTAAGGGAAAGCAGGCTCTGCCTGATCCAGACGATGTTCCGATCTCGGGAGCGGCTTCACCCGTGTGGCTGGTGATCGCGAACTCAGGTGAGCTGGGTCGGGGCAGAGAGGAGTACCAGTCCGTGCGGTCGACGGGGTCGCTCGAGGTGCTAGTCGGCAAGATGCCGCGTCGACTTGGCAGAACTCGCTGGCGGCGCCGAATGGTTCTGTGGTTCTGTTCGCGAGTTTCGACCGCGTTTCTCCGCGAGAACCGCTCGCGCCTCGCTCGGCCGAGAGGCTTGTGCTCGCGAACGGTGACCGCACCTGAGCCGCGGGGCAAAGTTGAGCCTTTCTCGATCCTGGCTGCCTTCGGCCGGTGCGACGTCGCAGGTCCAGGTGGAGCGCCCGCAGCGAAGCGAGGACGAACGACCTGGAGGAGGCGCGAGGAGCATCGCCGACACTGGGCCGCGAGGATGGCCAGTGCGACCGCTTCTGAGCGACATTGATCATGTCGGAGATCATTTACTGCGGTCAGAAGACGCGGACACGTGCGGTCGGTTCTCGCGGTCACAATCAGTTCTGTCTGCCCGAGGCGGCTATCGCAGACAAACCCAGTACGCCGATCATGTCCGGGCCACCCACACCTCAGTGCATGAGCTACTCGACAACAACGCGAAGCAAGGACATCAGGATCACGCGAGCTCTGACGAGCCCTTTCACACCGTTGGACCAAACATCTTGATCAGCAAGCTTGTGAACGAACCAGGGCGCCCTGCGCCTTGTGGTGGTGTCTCGCCAACAGGAATGGCACCCGGCCGCACGCACGGGTGCCATTCGCGCCGTCCCGCCGGTCAGCTGCTGGGCGTCTCCGCTCCAGCGGTTATCACTTGCACGGCCTCCACTGCGGACGCAACTGGTACTTGCCGTTGGTCCTTGGTCGCCATGGCACGCACGGTGACGGTGCCGGCGTTCCACTCATCGGGTCCGATGATCACGACGGCTTGCGCTCCGGCGCGGCTGGCGCGGGCAAGTTCCTTGCCGAGTTTGCGGGCCTCCAGCGGTGTACTGGTGCGCAGGCCAGCTCCCCGAAGTTGCCGTGCGACCTGGCGGGCCGGTTCGGCGAGTGACTCGTCGAGTGGAATGACGACAACGTCGACTTCACTGCGTGGCTCGGGCCGCAGGCCGTGAGTGTCGAGGAAGTCGTGGATGGTGACGTCGCCCATGCCGAAGCCGATTCCGGGAATCTGCTGGGGCGTGAACAGGCTGGCGAGGTTGCTGTAGCGGCCACCGCCGAATAGCGACCGGTTGTTGGCTGGATTGGCGTCGAACACTTCGAACACGGTCGAGGTGTAGTACTCGAAGGCGCGGACGATCAGTGGATCGAAGATCACTAGGTCGGCCGCGCTGCTGTTGAGCACGTGCATCAGGTGGGACCGTTCGCGCGCGTCCTGGGAAATGTCGTCTAGTACCGATGCCCCGCTGGTCAGAGCCTCGGCGAGTCGGTCGAACTGCTTGTCGCTGACGCCGAGTTCGCTCGCCTGCTCTGCAAGCTGTTCCCGCGGGTACTTCTCCCAGCGGTCGACCACCGAGGAGACGTCACGGAGTTTGTCGGCTGGGATCTCGACGATGTCGGTGAGGATACTTTCCAGCAGGACTCGGTCGTTGGCGCGCAGCTTCCACATGTCCGTGCTGGCGCCTAGGGCGGCCATCATGTCGTGGATCAGCTCGAAGATTTCGATCTCACAGCTGGCACTATCTGAGCCGAAGATGTCGACGTTGATCTGCCAGTGCTCGCGTACCCGCCCGCGCTGGGGGCGCTCGTAGCGGTGGCAATTGACGTTGGTGTACCAACGCACAGGGAACTGCAGTTGCCCGGCGTTACCGGCGATCATCCGGGCGACCGACGGAGTCATCTCGGGGCGCAGCGCCAAGCGCCGCCCGCCGCGGTCGGTGAGGGTGTAGAGCTGCTGGTCGGCGATCTCGCGGCCGGACTTGGCCTCGTAGATCTCCGCCGACTCGAGGATGGGGCCGTCGTAGCGGAGGAAGCCGTAGCGCTCGATGACGTCGTAAAGCCGATGGAATACCTGCGTGCGAATCGACATCTCCTGGGGCAGGAAGTCCCTGGTCCCACGGTAGGGCGCGGTTGGCAGGTATTCGGGCACGGTTCTGGCTTCCTTCGTGTCATGGGTCGCGGTCACGCGGATGGAGACCACAGTCGCCTAGGGTATCGGAGACTAGTTTCAAGATCGTTTCGGCTCGGCTGTCTACATCGGCCCACGCGAGCCGGTGCAGGCGCATGCCGAGCTGCGTGTAGGTCTCCTCGAGTGCGTCCACGAGGCGCTCACAGAATCGCTGCTCCACCCGATCGAGTGTTGGCACACCTTGTGGTGGACCGTCGACGAGCACTATCAGGTCATAGCGCCGAGCTCGACATGCGGTGATCTCGGCGGCGGTGAGCGGCCAGCGTCCGACGGTGGCGTAGGCAAGGTGATCAGGGGCGCCGCGGTCTAGGAACAGACGTCGAACGTGTGTGGGCACGTTGTCCTCGCGGCTGAGGTGCCGTGCAAGGACACGCGATTCGAAGTCGGGTTGGTCATCGGGAAAGGCGACACCGCGGGAGCGGGCGAGCAGTCGCACGTCCCGGGCCGCTTCGAACACCACATGCTCGCCGCGTTCCTCGAGCACGAGCAGCAGCGAGGATTTGCCGACTCCGTGGCCACCGGTGAGGACTATCCGTTTCATGACGTCGCCGGGCCTGCTGTCAACGGGCAGATCAGGTTGAGCACGGCAGCCTCGACTTCGGAGGCGTCCATGCCGCTTGTATCGACGAGCAATCTCGGCTGCTGACAGCGGTCGTACTCGGACCGAAAGAGGTTCCGTTGATCGTTGAACGTCGGCTCAGGGAGTGGCCGATGGCCGCGGGCTCGCAAGCGTCGTACGTGCTCGTGATGGCTGACCTCCAGCAGGACTGTCACTGGCTGAGGTAGGCCGCTCATCGCCATTGCGTACAGAGCATGGCGAGTCGAGGTATCGAGCCCTGCTCTGCGCAACTGGACGCTCAGCGACAGGCCGAGCCTGTCAGCGACCACTACCGGTATGGCCCAATCGGCCATCCGTTCGCAGGCGAGGCGGACGCGGCCAGCTGTTCGCGCGGTATAGAGCAACGCGGCCTCACGGTCAGCGAATTGCGTGGTCATCGCGCGCATGAGTTGTCCCAAGTGCCAGGCCGGGTCGGCACTGATCTGCTCGACCTCAGCGAGGTCGATGACGTCCTGCTCGCTTTCGCGCAACCGCGCAATGAGGCAACGGGTCAGTGTGGTCTTTCCCGCTCCAGAAACGCCCTCGATCGTGATCAGCATGCGCCGTTGAGTCGACCGAGGGCTTTAGCCCGTGGGCGCTGCCATCGCCGCAGTTCATGGGCATTCTCGACGTGCTGCCGGGCACTGTCCAATAGTTCAAGAACGCGGACGGCTTCGGCGAGTGTTGCGCCGCACACATCCGTACCGTCCGCCAAGGCGAGCAAGTCATCGACGGGCCGCCGGACGTCGGCAGCGCCCACGGAGACTGCCTGGCCGTGCCACGTTCCGACGAGAACATCGCGCGTCATGTCCAGCTGGCCGTGCCCACCGCTGAACTCAACACACCAGAGGTCGCCATCAACAGCGTCGTCGTTGCGGATGCTGATCTGCACTCGCGCGCCCTGATGTGTGGTCAGCTGCATGTCGACCTCGATGTCTGCTCCCGCCGCGCCGCCTTGCCGCGCCCGCACCCCAACAACCGTCGTAGGTACAACGCCGAGATAGTTCAGGGTATCGAGCACATGACTGGCAGTGTCCAGTAGTACTCCGTCGCCAAATCGGACAGCGTGTCGGTGGGTGGCGGAGCTGTTGTAGCGGGCGGCGAACGGGCCGCGCCAGGTGCAGCGGATTCGATGGACGTCTGCCGTGTCGACGTCACTGAGCAGCGCCCGGCAAGCACGCACGGGAACTTGATAACGACGGTTGTAGCTCACCACTACTGACGCATCGGGGCTGTCGGCAACAATTTCTCGCAGTTCGCGGCTGCGGCTGCCGGCGGGCTTGTCCACAAGGACCAGGCAGCCGTGGTCGATCACGGTGCGCAGGATGGAAGGCGTGGCCGATGGCGGCGTGGCCACGACGACCGCATCCGGATTCACGCTGCTCAGCATCTCGGTCACGTCACTGTGAGCCGCGGGTATCGCGAATTCTTCGGCAGTTCGTCGCGCCTGCTCGAGATGTTGCGCGACCACAGCGCGGACGTCGAACCGGGAATTGGTCACCAGGTCAAGTAGATGCGATCGTCCAGCGACTCCGCTTCCGATGAGGGCTACCCGCATGCCGCGCCCGCGACGTCCGGCACGGCCAGGCCGTCACGGGCCCAGGTTTCCTCGATGTCGCCCAACCGGGCAAGGTGCGCGGACGAGCGGAAGTCAGGACTGCAGAACTCCATGTAGCAACGGTCCACCCAGTCGCGAATCTCGACTTGCGACAACTGCTCCGTGTGGGAGACAGGCAAATCCAGCCAGGAGGCGGTCTCGTACCACAACGGATCAGGCATCGTTATGCCGTAGCGGTCGGGGTTGCTGTACACATCGGTGCCGGGTCTGGGCTCCATCACGTTGAACGTCGCCACTGTCGGGTTGAGCAACCGGATGTAGTCCAGCGTCGCGGACAGGGTGGCGTGAGTATCTCCTGGAGCACCAACGATAAACGAGGCGTGCAGTTCCAATCCAGCTTCCTGCACCAGTCGAGCTTTGGTAATCATTCGCTCTGGGGTCGCCCCCTTGTGCACAAGACGCAGGGTTGCCCGCTGGATCGACTCGAATCCCATGAAGACCCGGTAGGCGCCGGCAGCACGCATGGCATCCAGCACAACCGGACGTGCGTCCTGTGCGCGCATGTTGGAGGTCCACGGGATCCGGATGTCGCGGCGGACGATCTCCTCGCAGATCGCGACCGCGCGCTTGGGGTCGCCTGAGAATGTGTCGTCGCCGAAGAAGACCGACTCGAACCCGAGGTCGATGACCTCCTCTAGTTCGTCGCACACGTGGCTGGGGCTGTGCCAGCGAGCGCGGCGTCCGGCGATGGTGGTTGAACAGAAAGTGCACCGGCTCGGACACCCACGAGCGGTCATGACCACAGTCTCGTAGTCATAGTCCCGATACGGAGCGAGGTCGAAGATCGATCGGTCAGGGCGGCCAGCCTGATCGAGGTCCATGACAGGTGGGGCGGGTGGCGTCGTCACGGTGCCCTCGCCGGCGCGGAAACAGAGTCCGGACACTCGCCGCAGTGCGGCTTCCTCTCCTCGGCCATCGGTCAGCGCGGCGCACAACTCCACGAGGGAGGTTTCGGCGTCGTAGAGGAGCACGAAATCCACGGATGTGTGCCGAGCGAGGCATTCGGCCGCAATGAAGGTGACGTGTGGGCCGCCGAAGACCACCTTCGCCTGCGGGCGGATTTGCTTGACGAGCTGAGCCAACTCCAGCGCTTGACAGTAGGACTGCGCGACCGACGTAATCCCGACAAGGTCTGGCTGGTAGTCATCAAGCCACTGGGCGAGCTTCTGCGGATCGTTGCCCAAGAACGGCAGGTCGCAGTGCAGCACGTCATGACCTGCCGCCTTGAGGTGCGTGGCCATGTAGGCGTAGCACAGCGGTGGATGCAGCAGCAGCGTCCGTGGATCGTGTGGGTAGTGGGGGTTGACGAACATCACCCTCATCGCGCCGCCTCGCCGTCCGCGGTCAGACGCGTCTCCAGACGAGGCATCCCCAGGAACACGCCAGCCGCTCGGTCCGGGATAAGTGCCTCGACGGTGGCGGCCGGGAGGCCGTGCGGCGTTGGCTCGCCGAAACGCACCTGGCCACATCGCTCGTCGTACTTGTCGACGTAGTGGTAGGCCTTGCAGCCGCCCATACAGGCCGACAGGGCAGAACAGTCCGTGCAGGCGCCACGTGGCGGATCGGTGCGATCCGAGTACCGATCCACCAGTCGGGACCAGATGTCGGCGAAGGGTTCCTCACGAACATTGCCGATCGACTCGTTGATGAAGTTGCAGCCTGTGACGTTGCCGACTGGATCGATCGATACCATGCTCGTGCCCACGTTGCAGAGGTTGGCGCCGATGAAGTCTTCTCTCGCGGCGTTGTCGTCGAGCCGCTGGTCGAGAAGGGTCAACATGAACGGATCGTGGGTGTAGATGTCCAACCGACCTCGGTGGCGAAGCATCAGTTCGTACAGGTCGCGACATACTTGCTGGTATCGAGCCCACAGCGTGCGGTCGAACACGTCACGCAGGTTGTAGCGGTTCTGCATGAAGCTGACGGCGTGTACGCCGCGCTCTAGTGCAAGCTCAACGATGAGATCGATGTCGTCGTAGTTGTGCTTGTCGATGGTGCAGGAGAACCCGACCGTATTGATGTCGGACGCCAGCAAGTGATCCACAGCTTCGAGGGCGCGGTCGAATGCTCCGTCCTTGCCACGCACTTCGTTGTGTACCTTCGGATCGGCGCTGTCGACCGACACCATCGTGCGGTTGATACCTGCCTCGGCAAGGCGAGTGGCGTCCACAGTGGAACGCACATAGAAGCCATTGAGCATCAGCGTCTGATAGAAGTCTCGCTCTGCGAAGATGCTTGCCGCGTCGTGAAAGTCACGCCTGATCATGTTCTCGCCGTGGGAGTACACAACAGCAGCCGATCCGGCGTCATAGAGCTCGTCGGCCAGTGTCCGGATCTCCGCGAGGGTGAACTCGTTCCGGTCGCGTCGGTAGAGCGCATAGCAGTGCTTGCAGGCGAGGTTGCATCGATAGGTGAGGCCGAGTTGCACGAGGATCGGCACGGCTGACTCGGGCAGCTGGAAGTCGGCTGGTTCCGCCCGCGCGGACATGTCCCTCACGCGACCTCGTGCTCATGCACGACGACTAGGCCACCGTCGGTGAAGTCCGCGAGCATGCGCTGTACGTCCCCGCTGATCTCCTCAGGCGCAGCGTCGAACTGTTCCGCCAATGCGGTCACGACTCGCTCGAGGGTGTCCGTGCCTGCATCAAGGAGGTCGACCACTGCAGAGGCGGTCTCGTTCAGCTCATACATAACGCCCTTGCGCCGGTCAAAGAGCATGCTCAGCCCAGTGGTCGTGGAACGTCGCACGACGTTCTCAGCCAACCTGTACCGTTCTGACACCAAGGCCTCCTCACCCGTTTGATGGGGCGTATTTGGGTCGGCTTAGCGGCGACCGTAGATGCCCACCAGCGACAGACGGGGCCGACTCCCGGTGACCTCGTCAACGCCGTGGGCAAACTCCTGACCCAACTTCATCACCAACAGGGAGTTGAAGCTGGGCACGAAGACCTCCTCGTCGGTGATCTCCCACCGCTGCAGGGGGATCGGCGAATCGACCGGTGTGGGCAACGGAGTGATACCAGTGACAGAGCCGAAGATCGTGCATCCGCCATCGACGGATGTCCAGTCGCGACTGAGGTTATATGCCACCGATACGGCATGGTCTGGATCAGACATGTCGTCATGCAGGCAGATTCGATCGCCGCGTTCTAGGCGGTAGGCCGTAACGGGGCGCAGGAACTCCAGTTCCTCGCCCGCCAGTCGTCCCAGCCACTCCACGAATCCAGCGGACTCGAAGAATGCCAGGGCATCGGTAACGCATGTGGCGGTCGACCAACCGTCGCGACGTTGCATCGGTCCAAAGTAGACATCGCCGAGTGGCCGACGCCCTCGCCACTGAGCGGTCAGTTCACCCAGTTCGACGCGCTCGTACACCAGGCCGTCAGCAAGTTCTAGCTCTAGCGCGTCCGCCACGACGGCCGGCAGGAAGTCCTCAAACCGCGTACACGGTTCACGACGCAGCAAGCCCTCCTCGACCTCGGGCAACGCATCCGGAAGTGAGGAAGTAGGAATTAGGGCAGGTACCGACTGCCCATGGACGGTCAGCAGTGTGTCCGCACGTTCCGGGCCCGCCACTGCGGACGCCGCCAAACCTTCTTCTGGCTCTGATCCTTCTTGACTGGTTCGGCCACGACTCCACCCCTCATCGAGTCAAACGATCACTGCCTCGCGACGTTACGGAACGCCGCCGACGCCTTGTACCGCCGACTGGGTTCCGCTCGGCGACACAGGTTGTCGTCCTGCTTGCCATCCGTAACGTGGGACGACAAGACGGTACGGCCAGATGAGCGATTCTTGAGCGCGATCACGCGCTATAGCTCGTCCGGGAAGACACGGAGCGTGGCGAGTGACGTACCGCTCTCTTGTCGCGCGTCATATGCGATCGGCCGTCCTGAAGCGATGCGCTCCAGCTCGTGATCCTCGCGCCACCACGCACCGATCAACCGAACCGACTGCCCTGCATAGTCCCCGAAGCGGACCTTTACTAGATCGCCGAGCTGCCAACCTCCCTGCTCTTTCACCAACGTACGGTCGAGGATGCGTGCCGCCGATCGTGCCGCGAGTACGAGCGTGCTGGCGTTAGCCTCGGTCATGCCACGAACTACGGCATCAGGCCATTCCGCACGCGCGGTGGCCAGACGCCACCAGGCGTGGGCGACAGAGTCCAGCACGGCATACGGTTGGCCGACACCTAGGCAATGACCAACGTGACTGAGTCCAGCCAGGATGTGTGCCCGCACATGATCGCCACAGCCCAAGGCATAGCGAACTTCCGCTACACCGACTGCTGTGATTGGTTGCTCGAAGAGTGCCGCGCGCGCATAGATCACTAACGCCACAAGGGACCGAACGTGGTGCTCTCCGATAGACCCTGACCATTCGCTAGTGGAGGTCAACAGACCGTCCGCACGCTTCTGACACTGCAGCCACCTGTCACCACGGAACCCCATTCACGCAAAGTATCCGATCAGATGATCATGCCTGCAAGGACTCCCTGAACCGTGCGGCTCCCCCTCTAGAGGGCGCCGTTGAACGGCTGGTGGGAAAGCATCGCCGGTATCGAGAGCGGACGACCCGTTCTGCTCTGTGGCAGTCACGTCAAGGCGTCCACGCTGCTGGGTCGCTTTGGATGATGTCGCCACCAGAAATGTTCTTCCCGAGAACAACTTGGGGCAGGAGGCTGTCAACGTCTGGTATGCGTGTGGTCCGCTGCGGTGTGGTAAACCACTCCTCCATGATCTTGACGCCCATGAGGTGTTCCATAAGCGCAAGGGAGGGGGCGATCGACCAGCCTTCCTGGGACGAGACACCTTCGTCCCACTCGGGAGTCGATGCCGGCTTTTTGCCTTGGCCGCACGAACGGTCGTTGTACCAGCCCTCGATCGTTCCGTTGACCGCGTAGATCACCGTGAAGTTGACGATGGCACCGTTCCAGTACACCGAGAGCCAGCGTCCACCGTCGGCCGTGGCGCGTCGCGCGATCTCCGCGACCGCGCCTGTCCATCCGTTGTTCTCGATGGCGACTACGAGCCCGCCCGCGGTCAACGTCTGCAGATGGAAGTCGTCATCGCCGTTCACCATGCCGATCGACTGGTCGAATGTGGCGAGGTTGGACGAGCCAGGGTCGCCGCCGTAAGTCCGGATCACGGCATCCTCGGATACTCCCTCTGCGATGGCGATGGTGACTGCGTCGTATCGCTCGTCCTTGATCCATCGGTAGCCGCGTGTGTCGAGCATCAACTCTCCTGACTCGTTGCGGACCTTCGCCTGGAATCGCCGCCAGCTGGGGCTATCGGTGTAGACGGCATTCATCTGTTATTCGCGCAGCCGGTGACCCGGATTCTCACTGGCCGAACAGAGTCCGGATGGGCGTGGTGACGGCGGAGGCCCGTCGCCACGCGAGCACTCGTGATCTTCCGTTCGTCTCCTCACCGCCGGGCCTTGGCGTGGAGCACCCAGCCGTCGTGGAAGGCGTCGAGACGTGGGTGGAGATCAGCGAGTCCGGGTCGTCCCGCTGCCCGCCACGCGTCGGCCCAGTCAGTGAGGACTTCGGCGTCGGCGTTATCTGAGGTGATCACGGTCTGGGTGGCGGTGCGTGCGTCGGTGAGCGCGGCGCCCGTGGGGTGGGTGTGGCCGATGCGCCATAGCGGATCACCCAGCGCCGCGGTGGTGAGGCCGGCCGGTCGGGTGGCGAGCAGCCAGGCGCGCCAATCGACGGCGGACTCGTCGGGCTGCAGTGGGCCTGCGATGTGGCGGTGGTCGGTGATGAGGGCGTCGAGGACGCGTTGCCCGTCGACGTAGTGATGCGGGTTGCGGATCCATTCGCCGGACAGCCACCAGGGGCGGTGCTGGTTGTCGTGGCGCAGTACGTCGACTCCGTAGGGCGGGACCAGCCACTGGTCGAGCGCTACGCCGGACATCTCGACGAACCCCGCGGAGAAGAGTTGGTCGACCTGCGGTGTGGCGTCGTCGCTGAGCCTGATGCGTGCGCCTAGGCCGCTCTTGCTGATCGGTGCTGCGGAAAGGGGGGCGACAAGCGTGCCGTCGATGGAGAGCTGGGTGATCCAGGCGGCGGGCAGGTGCGGGGCGGTGGTCCAGGCGATGATGCGGTCGAAGGGGCCGTGCTCGGGCGCGCCTTGAGCGCCGTCGCCGTGCAGCAGCGTGGTGTTGTCGATGCCGTGGGCGGGTATGAGGCGCCGGGCGCGGTCGACGAGCTCGGGGACGACGTCGATGCTGACGACGTGGCCGCTGGGTCCCACCGTGCGTGCGAGGAGGGCGGTGGAATAGGCGGAGCCGGTGCCGATTTCCTGTACGCGCATGCCGGGTTGGATGTCGAGGCGGTCGATCATGGTGGCGATGATGGCCTGTGCAGAGCTCTGGGCGACCAGCTTGCCGTCGGGGCGGCGGACGAAGGTGTCTTCGTCGACCTCGGCCAGCGCCTGGGTGAGTGCCTTCGAATAGGCGGTCATGAGGGTGGTCCTTTTGCTGTGTTCGGTCAGATGCGTCGCAGGAGCTGATAGGGCCGGTCTCGGGTATCGGGTTCGCCGATGGGAGTGCGGTCGACTTCGATCCACGCATGCGCGCCGTAGGGCATGAGCCGGGCGCCGATGCACCAGTCGACGGACAGCCGGCGGGCCGCTGCGAGCAGCACGGTGCCGAGGGAGACTTCCATGCAGGCGACCCGGTTTGAGCGGTGCCGACCGGCGAGCCGGATCGCGGCGTTCATGTGTGCTGCCTCGGTGGCATCGGCCTCGCGGGGGCATGCTCGTTTGATCTGTCCGACGATCGCCAGCACGTGACCGAAGCGTAGTCGCAGCAGCCAGGTGGCCAGGGTGAGACACAGGCTCGCGGCGAACCGGTCCCAGCGGCTGCCGAGCTGTGGTGTGGCGGAATTGTCCAGCGCCATGGGGGCGGTCATGGTTCAGGCCTTCGGCGTGAGTAGGCCGTGGTCGCGCAGCTGGGCCACGAGGGCCTGCACGTCGGTGAGGGCGCGGTCGGGAGTAGTTGTGAAGCGGGCGGCGAGGTCCCGGCTGATCTGCTCGATGCTGTGGCCGTCGGCCAGGGCCTGCCAGATCGTGCTCGCTGTCGGGTTGAGGCCGTACATGCGGCCGCTGTCTCCGTCGAGCAGGACCGCGCCGTCCTCGTTGGCGACGCGCGCGATGGTGCAGGGTGCCGCGAGGGCATTCATCGCGGGAGCTCCTCTCGGGTAGTCGGGGTGTGCCACCAGCTGGTGGAGTCGAGGGCGTGCAGGGAGCGCAGCCAGATTTCGGTGGCGATCACCGAGCCGAGTGCGCCGATCGGTGAGGATGCGCCTGCCAGGCCCTGCCGGAGCGCGTCTTGTGGACCTTGCGGGTTGATGATGTCCATTTCGGACAGCTGGGATCTGGCCAGCAGGGCCTGCAGCGTGTCGGTGTTGACCCGTAGTCCGTGGTACTCGCACGTGCTGTAGTCCCCCTTCGTTCGGCGTTGCAGCAGATCGGGGGGAAGCCGATCACCGAGCGCGGCGGCCAGTAAGGGTTTAGGCCTGTCTACGGTGGTCCGTTCGACGATCGGCACGGCCATGCAGGCGTCGACGACGTGGCTGTCGAGGAATGGGCTGTGCACGATGAGTCCCCAGGTTCGTGCGATCTGCTGGAGGCTGCGGGTGGCCGCGCCGTGCCACCGCACCGCGCGCCAGGCGGCGCCGTCGGCGCTGTCGGGCCGGATTCCGTCCGGCGGCGATGCTGCCGTTGTGCCCAGTCGCGCTGCGAGCGTCCGCCGCATGGGCAGGGTGCCCCAGGCGGCGCTCGGCGACAGCGCGGCCCAGGACAGGTGAGTGTCCAGTCCGCGTCGTGCCGGTGCTGTCAGATGCGGGTCGGTGAGCTGAGCCGTGAGTGTCTGGATTGTGGCGGGCCAGCTGGTTCGGGCCAGTCGTGTCGCCGCCCTGCGCACGTGTCGGGCAGGGCGGTGTCGCAGCCGGGCCCATCCGC
Source organism: Lentzea sp. NBRC 105346 (assembly GCF_030269605.1). GTDB lineage: Bacteria > Actinomycetota > Actinomycetes > Mycobacteriales > Pseudonocardiaceae > Lentzea. The sequence goes on along the minus strand of NZ_BSTQ01000001.1, from coordinate 538,319 downwards.
TGGCTTCGTACGTGAGCGCGCGGCGATCAGTGCGGGCGAGGTCGCCCAAGTAGTTCAGTCCGGGCGCGGTCAGCACAGCGTCTCCGCCGGAGCCCGTGAGGTGACACTCGCTGCGGTGCTCGACCGCCGGGGCCAGCCGGTGGCGAGTCCGGGAGATAATGACAGCGTCGAGGCTGGGCTCGTCACAGACCGGTGTCGAGTACATGTCGGTGAACGGCAGCGTGGCGCTGCTGCCGATGCTGACCAGCTGGCGCAGGGTGGGTTCTGCGGAGGCTACGGCGCTGGCGAACCGAACGTCCTCATCGTTGACCGAACGCGGGTCCGCGTAGGTCACCGCGAGCGGTGCGGCACCGGCCTGTGCCGCCAGAACGGCGCATGAGGACGAGTCGAGTCCACCGGACAAGTCGGTGCTGACCCGGCTGGTGCGGGTGACGCGGCGGTGGACCGCCGTGACCAGTGCATTGGCGAGTGTCGGTGCCGCAGCTTCAAGGCTCATCGCTGCGTGTCTCTGCGGTAGCGCATGCACCAGCGGTCTACGGTGTGGCGTCATGGTCAGAACCTGTGCCGCGCCGGCACGGCCTACTCGGTGGAACACGCTGTCCTGGCCGCGAGGCTCTGGCAGGTCCGGAAGAAACAGCCCGACGGCCACCACCAGAGGGTTGACCGCCGCGGCGAGGCTGCGGTGATGCACTGAGGCCGTCATCAGCGCATCGGTGCAGAACAGCGTGTTGCCGGCGAGGTCGGTGTAGAACACCGGGTGCAATCCTGCTCGATCGGTGATCACATGTATACGGCGGCCATCGTCGAGCACGGCGACGTAGGAGCCCGGCAACGCCTGCAGCGCCTCGAAACCGTGCCCCGCGATGGCATCGTGCACGGCGGTGCGGAGCTCGTCCTCGGTTGCCAGGCAGGTGCCGAGGAACGCTGCGCGTGCCTGCGGTCGGGTGACAACCACGACCTCGTCGGGCCGCCAGTCTCCGACAGTCCACAGTGGCTTGTTCCCGGTCCAGACGAGCGTGGCGTTCGCCGGAGTGCGGGGTGGGTGTGGATCCGGTCCTGCCCAGCCAACGAAGCATCGACGTGGCGCGGTCGGCGTCATGAGCTGTCCTGTCTCCGGCAAGAGGTGGTGGCCCGAACCAACTCTGGTGCGAGCCACCACCTCATCCGCCGGTCACCAGTAACGTGCGGTGTCCATGTCTGCGGTGTCGTGCTCGCCGGTCCCGAGAGCGAAGTCGGCGACCGTACCGAGGTCGGTCAGCACCGGTGCCTCGTAGGGCTGGCTGTCCACTGTCATCACCTCCCTTCAGATTCGTCGTTGAGTGGCTTCGTGCCGCAAACGCACGAGACATGCGAGCGGCTGTGGTGCGCCGGGACGGCCGTCTCAATCGCCGGTCACGAGGACGCACCACCAAGCTGATCGCCGGATACCGCTCGACGAGCAGCGGCGATGACTGCAGGCCACGGAGGGAGGGCCCGGCGGGGCTGTGGTGGCTCCACCCACCGCCATACGCGGAGATCATGACCCGCCTCGGATGAGGTGGGGATGACCACCTGGCCGCCCCGCGGAACAAGTTGTACCCGTGCGCGACGTAGCTCGACCGGGAGGTCCGGTCGGGAAGCCGTTGCCGGTGCGGTCAGGAACGTCAGCCATTGCCCGCCCGGTGCGGCCATCATTGGCCCGGCCAGCATCGCGATGCGCAGGTGGACTGCCGCGGCTTCGGCGAGCCGCAATGGCATGGTCACCGCGTCCATCTCTTCCCCGACAGGCAGGACCAGCCGCTGGTGGCCGACATCCACCGACGTCCGCCATCCGTGCAGTTCCTCGTACTGCGCCTTCGCGTCGGACAGCTCTCGCAGCGAGCTGAGCTGGGTCCGCATGGTCGGGGTGATGTTCATGGTCGGCCTCCTGCTGAGGACTTGATGTGGTGGCAACCCGTGCGACGATCTCTGCGACCGATGGTTGATGCGAGATCTGGGTTCGAGTCCGTTGTGGAGGGACGGTGCCCCTCAGGAGGCCGCTCAGCCGACTGGCTTCTCCAGCCAGACCGCGTGCTCGGCGAGTCGGTGGTTCCTGGTGGACGAACCAGCCGCGGCCTGCCAGGTCGGCGACAGAGGCAGATCTCCGTCGCCGGTCCGGGTACTCCCGGCACGAGGGGCGCGATCAGCGGTCGGCGAGTGGCGCGTGCGCGATCATCCATCGGTGTTCCGCCCCCTGTTGACCTGGTGCAATGACGTCTACGAGTTCACCAGTCGGCAATGACGAACACGACCACAGCGAGTGCCCACAGTTGGGGCAGATGGGGGACATTGAGGGGACATTCCTGATCTGCAAGTCCGGCAGGCCCTACCTTGATCCTGTGTCGCCCGACGAGCCCCGCGTACCGAACACCGTGCTGGTCGCCTTGCGCGAGCGTGCCGGGCTGTCCCAACAGGACCTGGCTGACGAGCTGACGAGTCTCGCCGCCACCCGGTACGGCAAGTATCCGCAAATCACCCGCAAGACCATTGGTCGGTGGGAACGCGGCGAAGTCGTATGGCCTCAGCCCTTCTACCGTCGGCTGCTCGCCGATTTCTTCGGCTGCGCGGGCGACGAACTCGGCTTCCGCAGGCCGCTTCATTCCCGATCCGAGCCGGAACGGACCGATTCCCTTCCGGCCCCGCTGTCGTTCGCCAGCTCGCCCGCTGCTACCGAGCCGCATGTCGGGCGTAACCAGGACGAGTGGCGCCGGATTCGTTCGGCCCTCGGTAGGCATCGCCGCGCACTCGCGGTGCTCGCCGAATCCCTGTATCGCGACCACAGTGTCCGAGCATTTGAGAACACCGGGGCCATCAGTACGCCCGCATGGATACCAGCCGAGCCGGTCCCCTTGGACGCGATCACGCTGAAGTTGGACTCCGCGGTCGCCGAGCCCACGATCACCGGAGAAGAACCCGAAAGCGCCCCGGTTCGGCCTCTGGCGACACCCGACGCCCGGTATCGTCGCTACCACGACGCCATCCGCGACCTCGCCGCACCACGTCTGTTCGAGAACCGGCTCTGCTTTCGTCTGCTCGGGATCGACTGGACCCAGCCGAGTATGCAATTCGCGCAGATGGGCTTCTTCGACGCCATGGACACCAACGAGGCGCTGGCCCACGAATTCGCGGCCCACCACCTGGCCATCGACGGCGACACCGAATCCGTCATGCCGCGCGCCTCCATGCGACGGCTGGCATTCCGCAAGCTGGTGGCAGACCCGTTCGATCTGAGCCGCCGACCGCTGATGGGCGCGATTGGCACGCTGACCATCCGGGGTGGTGGCAGCCCCAGCGTCGTGCTACACCAGCGCGACTCCGCCAGTGTCGCGGGCGGCGGCGGGATGGTGCACCTCTTGCCCGCCGGCATCTTCCAACCGTCCTCCGTGCTTCCGGCCGCTGTCGCGGCGGACTTTTCGATCTGGCGCAACATCCAGCGTGAGTTCGCCGAAGAGCTGCTGGGGCACGACGAATACGACGGCTCGGGCAGGCCGATCCGATACGACAAGCTGGAACCGTTCACCACGATGGATTCGGCGCTGCGCGATGGTCATATTCGGGTGTCCTGCCTCGGCGTCACGCTCGACGCGCTGACGCTCGCCGGCGACATTCTGACGGTCACGATCATCGCCCCGGACACGTACGACGAGCTGTTCGCGAACGCCGTCGATAACAACTCGGAGGGCTCGGTGCCCGCGCGGGCCTTCCCGTTCGAGGAGAACACGCTGAGGTGGCTCAGCGAGTCCAACAGGCTGTCCCCCGGCGCGGCAGCGGCGCTGCACCTCGCCTGGACCCATCGGAAGCACCTGATCGACTAGGTCGCGGCCCGCCAGCGCGAGGCTGGCCGATCTGGTGCCACCAGGCCGCTCCGCGCAGAGAATCGGACCGCCGCGGAGGCACCTCAAGGCTGCCGCTCGAACAGCGTCTGCCGCGGCTCGCTCGGATCAACCTTGAGCGCATCCAGGCCCAAGTGGACGACGTCGCCGGCTTCCGCGATGAGGGCAGCCCGCATGCGGACTATGTCGCCCCCAGAAAGCAGAGTTCTATGGCCGCACAAGCAGATCCAGCGCGACAAAGCGTCTCGGAGATCGTCGAGGCGTTGGCCCTCAAGCCGGATCTTCATGTCCTCCATGTCGGTACTGATCTGCCGGCGATCGCGATCGAGGCAGCGCGGCGTGCGGGCCGGATGACCAGTGTGATCACCGACGCCGACTGCGTCGATGGTGCGCACCGGGCCGTGCGGGACGCCGGTTTGCACTGCCGGGTTCGCGTCCGGCTGGAGACCGGTGACGTGTTTGCTCAGGGTGTTGGCTCCCTCGATCGCGTGCTCGTCACCGCCGGTGTGGCAGGTATTCCCCCTCAGTGGTTTGATCGGCTGTCTCCGTCTGGTGTCATCGTCGCGCCGTTGGCACGCGGCGGTCGGTATCCGTTCGTCGTCGCTCGACGCAGCTCTGCTCGATCAGACACCTTGTTGGGTCGTGTGCTCGCCGTGAATGACGTGCCTCGGATCACTGGCTCGCTCAGCCCACCTGGTCTGTTTCACCGAGGTGTTCTGTCAGCCGCGGGTCTGTGTGAGGTTGAGGGTGTGCCTGGTGTCGAGTTCGACCCGGTGGCCTACGACGACTTGTGCCTGTTTCTAGCGAGCGAGGACTGGCATGTCACCTGCGCGGAAGCCGAGGATGCGGCATTCGATCCCAGGCGAGGCACGCTGACGTTAGTCGATCCATTGGATATGACCGCGGCGTGGATTCACCGCGATGGCTCGATCAGCCTCACTGGTAACGAACATCTGCGGCTGCGGTTGATCGCTATGGTGCAGTGTTGGCTGGCGGCAGGGAGACCACCGGCTCGCCGCTGGCGCTGTGAGCTCCGCGAGGTGGCCGGCGTGGAACTGTTCTTGCCTGTGGATTGGCGGCTTGGTGCGACGCGCAGTCCAGGTGTCAGCCAGTAACCTCGACGCGCGCGTCCATGGCGAGAGCCTGAGCGAGCTCGAGGCGGCGCACGAGCCTGGTTGCGCCGCGCGCATCGATGCCGTCGGCGTCCAGCGACAGATCACACAGCGCGGCCGTCAACGACCGTCGCCAGCGGCGGCAAACGACGATAACGGTGTTGAACACCGGTACCGCGCGGGCTCGTCAGCGTTCGTCCTGGCGCTTGAGGCGTCGCGCGGCCAGCTCGTCGTCCTTGGCCTTGTCGCTGAGGGTGAGTGTGACCCGCGCGGTGGCCTCGTTCAGTGCCGCGATCGTCTCCGCGTAGCCAGGCCGGTGCTGGTAGGCGAGCGCAAGGTGGCCGAGGAGCTCGTGCATGTTCAGCGACAGGTACAGCTCGGCGATGAATGCTTCGCCTGCTGCTGCGCCCAACTGGACGTCGGGCTTGGTGTTGCGCTCGATGAAGTCGAGGATCGCGGTATGGGCTTCGCACTGGGCCAGTGCGTCGCGTGCGGTGCGCTGCACGTCATCTGGGGCGTACAGGTTCGGAAGCGCTGCCTGTTCCGTATCGGCAATCTGCTCGCGCAGCCACGTCACCGGGTCGTTGCTCATGGTCCTCCATTCTGTCCTACATGGAGCTGGTCGCCAGTGCGCCGGCTTGGGGGTCGAGGGCGGGCGGATTCGATGCGATGTTTCGTCGGCGAGTCGGCGGAGGTTGTCCGATACCAGGAACCGGTCAGTTCGGAGCGGAAAGCTCTGGCTCGCGTCGGCCCATCTCCCGTGTGGATCACCCGCCCACAGGCTTGTCGAACGAAGGTTCGAATCAGATCAGTTGACATTCATGGGCACCGACCGATGGAGCAGGCGCGATCGAGCCATCGCCGTGCCCGTGCTCGAGTTTGTGATCGCCGCCGGGCGGCTCCGCAAGCAGCAAGTGTCGAGGCCAAGCGTTCAACGCGCATTACCGCGTCGAGGCGCGACGACCGACGCGAGATGCTGCGACGGTCGTTGTCACCTGTGGTCCGCACCACATTCAATTGAGCCGAATGGAGGACATCGATCGTCTACGGTTGACGGGGCGCTTCATATCCGACCGGGCTCCGTCCTAGTCCACGTGCTTGTCGGTGCCGGCGGTCCTGCGGCCGTGAGCATTGCTCGGCACCGGCCGTGACGTCGGGCAGCGGCCACGAGGTGATCAGCGCTGGAGATGACTGGGGGTCGTGGTGCAACTTCTGTCGTTGGAAGGCGCACGCGACAAGGCCTGGGTACGCGTGTCGTCACGACCTGCGCCTCGGTGGCGGGGCTTGCTTCCCCGTCGATACGGGGGGCGGAAATGACGTTTCGTGGCAATCTGCCCGCCGATCCGACCACCTTCGTCGGCCGCGATCGTCTCCTTGCCGCAACGGTGGCGAGTCTTGGCAGCGGGCCTCTGGTGACATTGATTGGCGCTGGCGGGGTCGGCAAGACGCGTGTGGCGCTCAAGGTGGGTGAGCAGGTTCGGCAGCGAGGTGACTATCTCGACGGCGTCTGGTTCGTCCAGCTGGCCGGGCTCAGGGAGCCTGGGAGTCTGGCCCGTACGGTGGCTCGATCGCTGTCGATTGTGGACAACTCGCGTGAGGCGGGCCTTGTCCATCTGTTGGAGGCACTGCAGGACAAGCATCTGCTGCTCATTCTCGACAACTGCGAGCACCTCCTGGCGGCGGTCCAGGAACTGGTGCACGGGCTTCTTCAGGGATGCAGCAAGGTGACCGTGCTCGCGACAAGCCGTGAGCAGCTCGACGTTTATGGCGAGCGAATCATCCGGGTACCACCGTTGTGCGTCGACGGTGTGAACCATGCGGACGAGCTGGGTCGGCTACATGAGGCCGTCCAGTTGTTCGTGGACCGCGCGACCGATGCGGGTCACTCGATCGACGAAGACGAGCTGCCAGAGGTGGCCCACGTGTGCGCTCTGCTGGACGGCCTGCCGCTGGCGATTGAACTGGCGGCGGCGCGGCTGGGTGAGTTGGCGGTGACCGAGATCCGGGAGCAACTGTCCACACGCGACGCGTTCCCGCTGGACATGACCGACCAACGCTTCACGCTGCTGGTCAACGGCGACCGCACGGGTCAGCAGCACCATCGCACCTTGCAGCGAGCGCTGGACTGGTCGGCGCAGCGTTGCAGCCCGGCCGAGCGGGAGCTGTGGGCACGGCTGTCGATCTTTCCCGCAGACTTTGCGCGGGATGCGGTCATCGAGGTGTGTGCCGGAAATGGCATCGAGGCCGACCAGCTCGCTGAGTTGCTCACCAGCCTGGTGCGTAAGTCGATCTTGATCGCGCAGCCCAGCGGGGTGACCCGGCGTTCCCGATATCGCATGCTCGAGACGGTCGCGCAGTATGGCGCCCAGCACCTGGGCCGGCGCACCGATCGCCAGCAGCTGGCGCGGGCGCACGCCGGCTACGTCAGGAGGCTGGTTCGATCGGCTGCCGAGGATTGGTTCTCACCGCGTGAGGTCCGCTGGATGGGCACGCTTCTGGAGGAGTGGCCGGGCATCCGGGCCGCGATCGCGTTTTACCTCGCGCAGCCGGGCTTGGAGACGGTGGGCGCCGAGGTCGCAATCGATGTCAGCCGTACCCGGTTCGGATGCTTCGCCGGCATGCTCGGACAGACACAAGATCTTCTCGACAGGGTGCTCGCCGCACTTCCCGCCGAACGTGGTGATGTGCGAATGGCGATCTTGGCGCACAACGCGTGGATAGCTCTCGTGCAGGGAGATACTGACGCGGCCATGCCCTATCTGGCGCAGGTGCACGACGCGAGCGCGGTCAGCGGTGACACGGATGAGATTGCCCTGCAGCTGCGTTACGCCAAGGCGAGCGAGACCTTCCTCGCGGAGCGTGCTCCAGCACGCGCCCGTGCGTCCGTCTCGATGTTCGCCGACCTGTTCGCGGAGTTTCGCCGTGTGAGTGCTCGTGGTGACACGCACATGGTTGAGTTGTTCGCCGCGATGACGGCCTGTTTCCTCGGCGATCGCCAAGACGCGGACACCAGGACCGCGGCGCTGTTGGCGTCGGTCGAAGAGCATCACGCGCGCTGGTCGATGTCCTGGGCGTTGTGGACGCGTGGGCTGTTCGAGCTGCTGCACGCCGATCCGGGCAGAGCCTTCCAGCTCGGGCAGCGGGCGTTGGCCATCCAGCTCGAGATCCGTGACACGTGGGGGCCATCGTTCACTCTGTGGTTGTTGGCGTGCGCGGCGGGCGAGCTCGGGGCGTCGGCCCGCGCCGCGCGCCTGTTCGGGGGTGTGCGGACGCAAGCCTCGATTGTGCGGGTGCGGTTCGCGGGACTGGGTCCGTGGGCGCGGGTTCAGGATCGGATCGAGCAACGGTGCCGCCACTCGATCGGGCATGACGACTTCGATGAGGCCATGCACCTCGGGTCACGAATGTCCTTTCAGGACCTGCTGGTCGAGGCGCTGGAAGACATCCCCGATGCGGAGTGGCAGTCGGAAGGCGAGGCGAGGATCCCCGGCGGCCTCACTGAGCAGGAGTTCAGGATCGCCGCCCTGGTCGCCGATGCATTGTCCAGCAAGGACATCGGCGATCGCCTGGGAATTTCGCCGCGTACTGTGGAAACGCACCTCATGAACGCCCGCGCGAAGCTTGGGCTCGCCAATCGTGCCGCGCTGGCGGCGTGGTATCGGGCCACGGCTGCAGCGCTCCCCCGGCCGCTCAATGACGTGTGGAGTGGTCCAACGGGTGCGAGCTCGCTGTGATGGGACAGGCATCCGCGGCCGAACTACGCAGCACAGGTCAATGTCGCCCCCGCCTCCCGGTGGACCACACTCTCAGTAACAACGTGGTGGTCAGTCAGCGTCCGAGCGACTCGCGGGTCGTCATTGCCAGCCGACTCCGTGTCCGTGAGCAATGATGGAAACATGACGATCGATCCTGTTCACCGGGCCATCCGGTTCCACACAGGACTCACGGCGCGGTGCGGATCCCTTGCAGTCAAGCCATGCGTAGCGTCGCGCCAATCAGCTACTTCAGGTAGTTAGCAGCTGGTTTGCGAGACAGGGCGCGCCCGGCGGGCGGTAGGTGTCGTGGGTACGGGAGAGGTCATGGCAGGCGAGGAACCTGTTCGCGGCAACCTTCGCCCAGAGGTCACGTCGTTCGTAGGCCGGGAAAGGCTCGTGGCCGACGTCGCGGCACGATTGGCGCGGCCGAGCATCAGGCTGGTCACCTTGGCTGGCGTCGGTGGCATCGGCAAGACCCGGCTCGCCCTGCGTGCCGCCGATGCCGTCGCCGATCGGTACGACGACGGCGCCTGGCTCGTGGACCTGGCGGAGGCCGACACCGACACCGCCAGCCACGTGTGCGGCGCGATCGCCGCAGCTCTGAAGATCGTGGGCGAACCGGACCGCTGGTCGGTGGACCTGCTTGCCGGCAGGCTCGCGGGCAGGAAGCTGCTGTTGCTACTGGACAACTGCGAGCACGTGCTGGCGGCGGTCCGGCAGGTGGCGTATGGACTTCTGGTCGCCGCTGCGGGCCTGGACATCCTGGCGACCAGCCGGGAGAAGCTGGGGATCTACGGAGAACGGGTGATCGATGTGCCTCCCCTGTCGGTCAGGGGCACACGTGGGCTGTCCGAGAGTGAGGCGGTGCGTCTGCTGGTCGAACGCGCTGAGTCGGCAGGTGTGGTTCTCCTCGAGGAGGATCTCGACGACGCCCGGCGCCTGTGCACGCTGCTCGACGGACTGCCACTCGCGATTGAACTGGCTGCCGGTCGGCTGATGGACCTGTCGCTTGTCGGACTCGTCGACCAGCTCGGCGAGGAACGTGAGGATCATACCGACGGAACCGGCGCGAGGTTTGACCTGCTGGTCGGCGGGCCACGTGGTTCTCGATCGCACCATCAGACACTTCGCCGGACATTCGAGTGGTCCCGTGCGCGACTGACCGTTGCCCAGCAGCGGATGTGGGTCCGACTGGCAGCGTTTCGGGGCGGCTTCACACTCGACGCAGCCCAGTCCGTCTGCAGCGATGTTGTCGGATCGCGGGCCGAGGGCCTGGAGATGCTGACGACCTTGATCCGGCAGTCGATTGTGGGTGTGGAGCGGCTCAGCGATGAGAACCGCTATCGCATGCTGGAGACGGTTCGCCAGTACGCCATGCACGTCATCGGCAGCGACGCCGAGATTCGAGCTGCGCGGGACGCGCACGCCGACTACTACCGCACGCTCGTCAGGCGCGCGGCGCTGCAGTGGATCTCGCCCGACGAGGTCAGCTGGATGCTGCTCGTGCGGCAGGAGTGGTCCAACATCCGTGCGGCGATAACGTATCTGTTCGGCCGCCGGGATCAGGAGTTGGCCGGTGCCGAGATGGCTGTCAACCTCAGCCGGCTGCGGCATTGGGCGTGGACGTCGATCATGGCCGACGTGCGGCAGTGGCTCCAGTGGGGAATCGCGGCGCACCCGCCGACACCGACCCGGCTGCTGGTCCGGTTGCTGGCCAACCAGGCGTGGATCGCGCTGACGCTGGGGCGAAGTGACGAAGCCGATGTCCTGATCCAGTGGGCACGGTCGGCCGCCGAGGTGGTCGACGAGCCAGATCTGGAGCCGCTGCTGCTCTATGTCGAGGGCACACGGATGTGGTTGGCGGAGCCCGACGAGCAGCGCGCCGTGCAGGCTGTCGACCTGCTCGCCGAGGCCTCCGCACGAATCCCGGCCGAGGAGCAGTCCGACCGGTACGCGGCCCTGTACTTCGAGGCACTCGCGGCGGCTTTCCTCGGTGACACCGAGACCGCGCGAGCGGCAGGCGAGCGAGCGCAGCTCGCTGCGGAGTCCCACGGCGCGCAATGGAGTCTGTCGTGGACCTGGTGGGCGCGAGGCATGGGCGAGCTACTGCACGGCGAGATGCCGCGCGCCGCTGTCGATGCGATCGCGTTGTTCCAGCGCGGGCTGAGGATGCAGCGGGATCTCGGTGACATGGGCGAGCCCACGTGGTGTCTGTGGGGTATCGCCTGCGCGGCCGCGCACCTCGGCGACGCCGCCCGAGCAGCACGGCTGCTGGGTGCATCACGCCGACTGCAACAGGTCAACGAGATCACGCTGCCGGGGCTGCGGCCCTGGCAACGCCTTCAGCAGCGGGCACACACGGTGGCCGTCGAGCGTCTCGGTGAGACTGCCTATGCCGAGCAGGTGGCCTCGGGCGCGGCCATGCCCTTTGCCGATGCGGTCGACCTCGCGCTCACAGACGCCAGGTCCCAGCACCACGTCACATCGTCCGCGCAGGCACCGCCGGACGGGTTGACGCGCCGGGAGTTCGCGATCGCCCAGCTCGTCGCGGCCGGCAAGACCAGTGAGCAGATCGGGGCCGACCTCGCCATCGCGGCCAGCACCGTGGACCGGCACGTGTTCAATCTTCGAACGAAACTTGGCCTCCCCAACCGGACCGCGATCGCGAGCTGGCTGCACACCCATGTCGACGGCTCGTCCACCCGACCCGCAAATCCGTGACACCGGCGCCTCGGTGTCGCCGCTGTGCCAGGTTGCACACCAGTGTTCGCGGATCCGGCCATCGGCTCGCGTCAGCGGTTCCGCGGGCCATTCACGATCAGAGCGACAGCACCGGGGTGCGCTTCGCATCTCGCGGTTCGGGGACCACCGCGACTCGAACCTGGTTGCGTCCGTTGCGCTTGGCCGCGTAGGCGGCGGCGTCGGCGGCGCCGAGCAGCTCGCGGAGGGTGGTTTCACGCGGCGTCGAGGTGAGGGCGGCGCCGACCGAGGCGGTTCGGCCCGACAGGGTGTCCTTCTTCCCGCCCGCGGCTCGCTCGAAGATCAGCTCGATCCGCGCGATCTCCTCCCGAATCCGCTCGGCGACACCCCGTACGTCTTCGCCGTCGCTGAGCAGGACGACGAACTCCTCACCGCCGAAGCGCCCGGCGATGTCGCCGTCGCGCAGTGTGTGGGTGAGCACCGTGGCGACACGTAGCAGGAACAGGTCGCCGACGAGATGACCCCAGGTGTCGTTGACCTGCTTGAAGTGGTCGAGGTCGATCACCAGCACCGCCGGCCGGAGCTGGCTGCGTGTCGCGACGCGGATGGCGGCGTCCGCCAGCTCGGACCATCGTTGCTTGGTCGGCAGCCCCGTGTGGCCATCTCGGCGGCCACGTTCGCGGTGCCCGATCAGGCTGTTGATCGACACGGCGGCGAACAGCATGATTGCCGCGGTGACGGGGGCGGCGCCGGTCGCGGCGAACACGATGCCGAGGCTGACGCTGAGCAGGACGCTGGCCAGGTGCTCGCGGTTGCCGAAGATCGCCACCGCCGATGGTCGTCGGCCATTGGCGGCGAGCACGACTGCGGCGCCGATGGTGAGCATCTGCTGAGCGATGTAGAGCACTCCGGCGGCCACGAGGAGGGCTTGTCCCTTCAGGCTCCATCTCGACTCCGGTGTGCCGAACGCGCCGGCCGGGTGCAGCAGGGTGTGCACGCTGTAGGCGGCGAGGATGATCGACGCTGTCGCGAGGACGAACTTGTAGGGAGGCTTTCTCGCGATCGTGTACCGCGCGGCCCGCACGGTCACGATCAGGACCACTGTCAATGGCATGGGCAACAGCGCTGCGGCGGCGAAAGTGAAGACCGCGGTCAGGTCGGCGTGCAGCCCTTCAGACCCGTGGTCTGCCCTTCGCCGTGCCTCGTGATCGCGCGAGAGCAGCTGGTGGGCGTGCGCCACGGTCAGCAGGATCGCGAAGCGACCCCATTGCCCGGCGGTGATGTCGATGCCGTCGAGCAGATCCATGGCGATCATGGCGCAGGCGAGTGCTTCGATCGTCAGCACATAGCAGACGACGCGCCGCGGTGTGCTCCACAGCGCCCATGAACGCACAGTGATCAACAGTCGAGCCGATCGGGCCTTGGACGCGGCGGCCGGGGTCGAGATCCTGGTGTCGGTTCGTTGCTCCCCAGCATGCGCGGCTGCCGTGTTCGCCTCAGTTGGCGAGGTGGATCGCTGCGTGTGCGTGATTATTGGAGGTTGTTGTGGCTCACGCCCTTGCACTGCTCCCCCGTTCTGGCGACATCGACTGGCTGTACCAGGGCGGCGACGGCGACATCGACTGGTGACGTCGCCGCCGGCCCGTCGCTCCCCGTCGCGAACCACCGCAATACGGCCGGTCTGCCATCTGTGATCCGACGCTATCCGCGCTGGGGGGCCGGGTGTCCACATAACTCGCTGGAGTTCGACACCCAATCGACGGAGCGTCACAACGTCCGGGAAACTGTGTAGCCCGAACGGGTGACACTTGGACCGTTGTATGCGCTCCGCGCGTCAAGCAGGTCATGATGCGGCGGTGACTGTCCGTACAAGCCGCAACTGGTGTCCAGAGCAGTGCGCCCGGCCCTCCCAATCCGGCGAGAGGCCGGGCGTACGCGTGTCTGAGCTGCGCTAATTCACACCGTTGTGGCATGCTGCGCCGAGTCGGGCCAGCTCCTCGCAGTGTGGCCACCCGACGCACAACTAGCCCAAATGGCGTAATGTGCAACTGTGGGGGGTGACGGCCAGTCACAGGCCAAAGAGTGGCCGCGAACTGCCGCGGATTAGCGACGAAGGCATGGGGACGTGAGCGACAACGCGATGCCGAGAAGTCAGCGCCAGCTGGCGCCCAGTGCATCCGCTCTGCGCCTGGGCGAAGGGTCAGCGGATCCCGCGGAAGCCGGCAATCTGCCGGCGGAGATCAGTTCGTTCGTCGGGCGTGATCGGCTGCTTTCTGAGCTCGAGGACCGACGGGACGCCGGGCGCAGGCTGATCACGCTGACCGGGCCTGCCGGCGTCGGCAAGACACGTGCAGCCCGGCAGTTCGGCGATCGGTGCCGGTCGGCGCGGTTGTTCCGTGACGGGGTGTGGCTGGTCTCGCTGGCCGGCTTGCGGGAGCCCGATCTGCTCGGTCGCGCGGTGGCTGACGCGATCGGTGTCGTCGACAACACCTCGGGGTCTGGCTTCGCTCATCTCGCGGACGCCTTGCGCGACAAGCATTTGCTGTTGATTCTCGACAACTGCGAGCACCTGCTCGAACCGGCGCAGCAGCTGGCGAGTGCGTTGCTGCGCGGCTGCGGTGATGTGACCGTGCTCGTGACGAGTCAGGAGCGGCTCGGTGTTGCCGGCGAGCACATCGTACGGGTCCCGCCGTTGTGCGTGTGCGGTGAGGGGGATTGTGGTGAGGGCACCGGTCGCGATGGTCTCGGTGAGGCGGCTCGGCTGCTGGTCGACCGTGCCGAGGCAGCGGGCGTGCCGATCGCCGAGGCGGACTATCCCTTGGCGATCGAGCTGTGTGCGTTGCTCGACGGCTTGCCGCTGGCCATCGAGCTCGCCGCGGTGCGTCTGGGCGAGCTCAGCGTGCGGGAGATTCTGAGCCAGCTCGCTGTTGAGCGGGAGGATGATCGCGACCGGGATGGCCGGTTCGCGTTGCTGGTCGACGGGGACCCGGCGGGCAGGCGTGCTCACCAGACGCTGCGTCGGGCCCTGGAGTGGTCCGCGGCTCGCTGCTCGCCGGCCGAGCGGGAGCTGTGGGCTCGCTTGTCGGTTTTTCCCGCGGACTTCGAGCGGGTCGCTGTGGAGGCGGTGTGCACGGGTGACGGGATCGACCGCGGCGAGGTGCTCGATCTGCTCGGCGGCCTGGTTCGCAAGAGCATCCTGGTGTCGGCGACGAGTTCGGTCTCCCGCAGGGTCCGTTATCGGATGTTGCAATCCATCCGGTTGTTCGGCGCGGAGCTGGTGCAGGAGCCGTGCCGTCGCGCCCTGCAGCAGTCCCACGCGGACTACTACCGTCAGCTGCTGGCGGATGCCGCGCAGGACTGGCTGTCCCCGCGGGAGGTCGCGTTGATGCGTGGCTTGCACGAGGAGTGGCACAACATCCGCGGGGCAATCGGGTTCTATCTGTCGCAGCCGGATCAGATCGCCTCTGGGGCGCAGATGGCGATCGACGGCGGACGGACGCGCTTCGCCATCTTCAGTGGCAGTCTGGGGCAGTACCGGCATCTGTTGCAGCAGGCTTTCGAGGCAGAAGGCCAGTCGCCGCCGCTGGTGCTGGGCGCGGCGGCGCTGGGCGCGTGGATCGCGCTGATCCAGGGGGATCAGGACGTGGCTGTGCCGTACTTGGCGCGGGCGCGTGAAGTGGCCGACGGACTCGGTGTGCGGGATGTCGCGGCGCCCCTGCTGTACACCGAAGGAGCGCGGCTGCTGTTTGCAACGCGGGATCCTGAGCAGGCGAAGCAATCTCTGCCGCTGCTGGTGAGGGCCGCGCAGATCTCGCGGCGCGATGGTTATGCCGGTGACACGCAGATGATGACGCTGTTCGTTGCGGTCGCGGCATGCTTCTACGGTGATCGCGATACTGCCCGGTCGGCCGTGGACGACGTCACCGCTACGACGGAAGCGCACCGTTCCGCGTGGTCACACTCGTGGTCGCTGTGGGTGCAGGGCTTGTTCGAGCTGACCCATGGCGGTGATCTGCGCGGCGGCTATCGCGTGGTGCAGCAGGCATTGGCGATGCAGCGCGACATGGGAGACCGCTGGGGTCCGGTGTGGTCGGTCTGGCTGCTCGCGTGTCTGGCCGCCCGGCTCGGTCTGTTCGAGCACTCGGCACAGCTGTTCGGCGGGGCGCACCGCGAGCAGAAGGCCATCCACGTGATCGGGGACGGGCTGATTCCGCTGGCGCGGGTCGAAGAACAGGCCGAACGGTTGACACGCCGTCGGCTGGGCTCCGATGTGCACGCCGCGCATTACGAGATCGGTGTCGAGATGGGCTTTCAGCAGGTCGTCTCCATGGCGTTGACCGAGCTGCCCGACGTTGATGCGGGACGTGCGCGGTTGTCGGCGCGCGAGTATGAGATCGCGGGCTACGCCGCGCAGGGGTTGACCAACAAGCAGATCGCGGCCCGCCTGGTCGTGTCGCATCGCACCGTGGACGGACACATGTCGAACATTCTCCGGACGCTGGGTGTGAGCCGGCGCTCAGGGATCGGTGCCACATACCGCGAGTACCGGCCGCTTGATGCCGACGACCCGGCTGACGATCACGATCGACGCGCCGCGGCCCGCTGACGACGCCACACCCGAGCGCCTGCCTTCGAATCAGAGCATCCCAGTCTTCAAGGAATGTTGAGCAGGCTCGGCCCCTGTCGCTCATGGTGGGTTGCACCGCCACGCCCGGCGCCTCGCTCGCCTGGAGGCACGATCATGGCCCGCCAGGCGAGTGGCCGTTTCGGGCACGCTGCCGCGGCCGTCAGGTTGAGGGGGCGACCATGCTGGTGCCGTGACCATCGCCGGCGGGAACACCCACCACGCCGGGCTCGACGAGTCATCATCGCCACGTCGGCGAGCAACGGGCCACGTTGGCGACGGCTCGCGTGGGCTTACTGATCGGCGATCGCAGGGCGCACACGGGCTGGGTTGGGTGCCGCCGGCACTACTGGCGGCACCCAACCCGATCACACTTCCCCGCTACCTCGACCACGAAGGTGAGAGGAGTCCGGCGTCCGCGGTCGCTCCCCAGTGACCGCCGTGTTGGCTCGTTGGAACACCGGATTCGTTCGCTCGCCAGCTGGGGGTCGGCGACACGAAACAAGGTCTCTCACTGTCGTGGTGTTGGTTCGACGGCCCCGATTGCCGTCGGCACACAGGCTCCCTCGGACGGTGTGCGGCGCGCCATCCGCAGAAACACCTGTTGTGCGGTCTATGTAGTCGCCGGCGTGTCCGACTCCATTGAGGACACCGCGCGGCGGCGGATCCTCAGTCCGCAGGCGGCGAGACCGCAGCCGATGACTGCCGCGCCCGCGACCGCCGCCGCTGCCGAACCGGTGGCTTGTGCGGCGACCCCGCCGAGCAGCAGACCGCAGCCCTGGGACAGCCGCAGTGCCATACGGGCGAGGCCGGTAATACTTCCGAGCAGCTCTGGCGGCGCGGCGCTCGAGAACTCGGTCTGCAGCACCGGGTGGTAAGCCAGGCCGATGCCGGACACCGTCAACAACGACAGTGCGATCCAGTACGACGGCTGTAGGAAGAGCATCGCGAACCCAGCCAGCGGTAGGAGCGATGTCCACACCAGCCATGCGGCACGCCGCGACGCGGCCGCACTGCCGCGAGGCACAGCGAACGCGATGCCCACGGCCATGCCGACAGGGTGAGCCGCCAGCAAGGCGCCGACACCGGCAGAACCGACGCGCAGCTGGTCGGCGAGTAACGCCGCCACAGCTTCCGGTACGGCGGTGACCGCCGCGAGGCACATCAGTCCGAGCGCGCTGAGCAGTCGAGGATCGGCTGCGAGGGTCGTGATCGCGTTCCTGGTGAACCAGACCGCGGTCGACGCTGACGATGGTGGCCGGCTCCCGCGGCGCACACCACACGCGAGCAGGACGGCGGCGACGCCGAAGGTGAGGGCGTTGATCAGGAGGGCTGTGTTCGCGCCGATCAAGGCGACGATCCCGCCACCGGCGCCGAGCCCGGCGACCTGGCCGATCATGCGGGTCGTGTGGAAGACGCTCTGTGCGGCAAGTCGTTCGTCATCCTCCACCACCAGTTCGTAGAGCAAGGCCTGCGCGGCGGCGCGGTACGGGGCGAGCGCGATCGTCGCCAGACTGATCAGCACAGCGAGCATCCACATCGGCGCACCGGGCACTGCCATCGCGGCGAACGCGGCGGCCTGCACGCCCGCGCTCGCGATCATCACGGTTCGACGGCGATGACGGTCGGCCAGCCACGACATCCCGAGGGTGCCGAGAAGATCCGGGAGATACGTCAGTGCCAGCATCAGCCCGGACCACGCGGCCGATCCTGTCCGCTCGTAGACCAGCAGCAGCACGGCTACGCGAGCGAGTTGATCCCCCGCTGTGGACTGCGCCTCCGCAGCCCACAGCACCCTCACCTCCGGCGCCGCCAGCGCACGCCGCCAGGTCCCCGCTCCCCGGTTTCCCACACCGCTCCCCCAGGCCGCACGACTCGTCCCCGCTCACTCTAGGTGTTGCGCCGCATGCGCCGTGTAGCTTTCGGTGAGGTTCCGGCGGTTCTGCCTCGGGGAGGATCACCCGCAGCGAATGAGGACCAGGCGCGGCAGTCACATTGCCTGCATTGCTTGAACAATCCGCCGGGTCCGCAGTCGTGAGCAAGCAGAACATCTGCCCGGACTTCGCTGTTGACCAAACACGGCATGGGGACGAGTGTGACTTTGCAAGGCGCAACTCGGTGAGTCGGTCGGTGTTCGCCAGCGAGGGCGCTTCCCGGTTCCGCGCGCGGATGCCGATGACACTACGCACTCGAAGCGACGGCCGAACCGTCTGACCGGCTAGGCCGAACAGCCTAGTAACAACCGCCTGTCGCCACGCACCGTGACTACGACGTCCCGCATGCACAGGATCGGCGACCTACGTAAAAATACCTGCCATAATGCGAATGACGAGACGTCATCGTCGCCGAGAGTATTCTTCGAAACACACTCCGCACGCCATTTTGCCGCACAGCGGAAAACGCAGCGAATTCACGTCAATGGTGTTCCCTGAACGATTGAAGTTCGGTTATGGTCGCCCCGTCCACCGAACAAGCGCATTGCGGAGCTCGTCTTACAGATCGAGGACGTCGCAGGCGCTGTGTGAACGGTGGACGTGAACCGAACGCTCCAGGGGGACGAACATGATCCATCCACGTATTGCCCGCCTGGCCTTGCCGGGCCCGGCGGTTGACCACGCACCACTCCGTGTCCTGCTCGGCGCGCCTGCAGCGGTGGGAACAGGAGGACGCGCATGCTTGCCGGTCGTGCCGTGATGATGGACCGTCGACGCGGTCACGTCGCGTCGGCGCGTGCGGTGCCCAGGCGGGTACATGTGGAGGAACCGGCTCCACCTGCGGCAGATTCTGTGGTCGCCCGCACGTGGCGAATCCTGGAGATAGTCAGTGGTAGCCCCGATGGGGTTGGACTGACAGAGATCGCGCACCAAGCGGACTTGCCGTCGAGCACGGCGCATCGGTTGCTGCATCAGCTGCAGGAGCAGGACGTGCTGCACCAGAACCGTCGCAGGTTGTGGACCATGGGTCCGAAGTGGATCCAGGTCGTGTCACAGTCGGCGAACCATCAGCCTGACGCTGCGAACCTCTCGCCGAGCCAATGACACAGCTCGCGGCGCACGCCACCGTCGACGGAGTATCGCCCCAACGCTGGTTCAGACGGCACCACGCCGACTAGCGCCGAGAATCGCCCTGCATGACGTGCTGGTAGGTCGTTGCCGATCTGTTCAAGTGCCGAGCACAGTGAGCAGCGCGAACACAGATGCCTTGCTCGGGGACTGCGGCCACTGCGCAGATGGCGCCGCGAATCGTCGCGCCGATTCGATGCACCTCAGTGTCACGTCTATGGAGCGGAAGCAGGGCATGGCAGCAGCACGCCCTGACGTGATGTCGACGACCGCTGGTGCGCCGACGCCCGAGTGCTCTCGTTCCCTTCAGCCCGGCCGGTAGCGGCCGTCCCCCGCGGTGGTGCGCGGATCAACACCCCCCAGCACGTCCGCGCGCCACCGCACCCCCAGACCGATCTCGATCGCCTGCCCCTCAAGGAGCAACGCTGTGGCCCCACAACATCAGCGCTCGACGGATGATCCCGATGCCGACCTTGTCGACCTGCTCGGCGGCACCGCGTCGAGCGACTCGACGCACCCAGCACCGAGCCGCTCGCGGCGACCTGTCGTCTATGTGCTCCTCGCGTCTGTCGCCGCGCTCGTCGTCTTGGTCCTCGGCATCGCCGGGCCGTTCACGTCAACGCCGCGACCGCCGGTCGTCACCGAGGCAGGACAGGCCACAGTGGAGTCTTCCAGCGCGCTCAACGCAGCCGCTTCAACGGTGATGCCGGCGCAACCGGTCGACGCCGCCGACCTCGGCGCGCTGACCGAGGCAACGACGTTCACGACGGTGTCCGGCGCACCCCGGGACCCGGCGCCCGCAGCAGACCCGAGTGGAGGTGTTGTGCACCCGACGGTGAAAGTGGCCGCCTATGCCTCGCCCGGCGGACCCGCGGTCGCTGCGATCCCCGTCAAGCAGCTCGGGACGTCCGACACGTGGCTGCCAGTGGTCGGTGAACAGCCGGGCTGGATTCAGGTGCTGCTTCCCGCAAGGCCCAACAACTCCACCGCGTGGCTGGCGATGACCGATGCACTTACGCTGGCCCGCACGCCGTACCAGATCAAGGTTGATCGCGCGGCGTTCCGGCTGACGCTGATGCGCGACGGCCAGCAGGTCGCACAGTGGACGGTCGGCATCGGCAAACCGAGCGCGATCACACCACCCGGCAGGACCTTCATCCTCGCGTCCATTAAGGACCAGCAGCAGTCCTGGTCGCCGGTCGTGCTGCCGCTCGGAGCACACAGCGACACTCACCTCACCTATGGCGGCGGACCCGGCACCGTGGCCGTGCACACCTGGCCGACCGACGTCTACGGCCAAGCCAGCTCCGACGGCTGCATCCGGGTGCCACCCGACGCGCTGAACCTCCTCAGCACCGAGGTCCCACTCGGCACTCCAGTGCTCATCCGCTAGCCGACCCCCGGCTGATCGAGTCGATTCGGACAAGGAGACCGTGTGGTTCCCGTCAGCAGCACAACCGCCATCAGGGCCGCACTGGTGGCCCTGGCCATCGGAGCGGTCGCCGCCGCACTTGTGACGGCCATGCTCTCCGACGCGCACGCGGCAGCGCCGCCTTACCCGCCCGGCGCCCCAGCACTCGCAGTCGGGGGCATCACGGCGCGGCTGAACCTCACCTCCGTAGCCACATCGCCAGCGAGGTGGCAGCGGGCGGTGACGCTCACCCGCTCCACAACCGCGCGGGTACTGCGCTGCCCGGCCGCGCCGATCCCCTGGCACCGCAGGCACGGTGATCGACAGCATCGTCATGGTCACGAAGGCGATCGAGTTCGCCGTTGGTCAGTACCGAGACCGAGGGCCGACGAGGTATCCGCCGAGATACGTCGCACCACTCCGGCCCTTCGCCGTGCATGCCGTGTCCGGCGCTCATCCCCCACGCAGACTCGCGCCCGTCCGGCACTCACCCATGCCGGCGGCGTTGCCCCGAGCACACACCACTAGGTCAGCGTCTCGTCTCAGGTTGTCCGGTCACGCCGGTACGGCGCAGGCCGGTCGGAAAGAACCCACACAGCGCCCCTGTCCGGGGGCCCAGAAGCAATCGGAGGGATCGTGCCCCGCACTTCTCACACACACTCGCGCCGCCGGGCGGTAGCCGCTGGCGTTCTCGGAGCGATCGCCATCATCGGTGGCGCTGGCAGCGCGGTGGCGGCGACATCAGGAGCCGCCGGCGCCTCGGTGCCGCCGAGCACGTCGACCAAGCCCAGTGACACCACCAAGCCGTCAGTTCCGGGCAGCACGACTCCGTCGGTCCCGACGACCTCGCAGCCGAGTGACACCACCAAGCCGTCCGTGCCGACGGTGACTAACACGGTCGAGAAGCAGCTGCAGCCCATCGTGATCGCGCCGCGACCCGCGCAGGTGGTGGTGCGCTTGCCGGTCACCGGCTGATCACCGCGGACGACCGTCCACACTGGATGAAGCCCACCCTCCCTTCCCCGAGGGTGGGCTTCATCCACACATCCCAGACAGCAGCACACGCCGAGCATCGTCCAGGGGGCCTGGATCCACTCGGAGAGACCCATGCCGTTGAATACCAACGACGTCGAGGCGCGCATGCGTAGCCTGGTGACACTGATCCGCGCCGGCAACTGTCTGACCGTCGTGCTGAGCACGTGGCTGGGTATGCACGGCGTCGAACGAAACGGTGTCCGCCATAAACTGATCGACAGAGGTACTCGCGAGATCACGCAGCATGAGGCGGATTCGCTCGATCTGGCGACTGGCGCGTCACTGCCCTACCGCCGCGGGGAGTTGTGGGCCGACCTTGCCGGTGCTTCGGTCCGGATCGCCACGGCGAACGCCTTGGTGGTGATGCACCGTTTGCCGTTCGAGGTCATCCAGCTCCTTGAGCGAATCCCACTAGGGGTGGCGCTCCAGCCGTATGGCGTGTGCCGCGATACGGCCCCGCCGCGCTACTCATGGACCCCCGACTCCGTCACCGGACCGCGGCTAGTAGTCAGCCTCACAGCAACCCTTCACGTCGGAGGGCGCCCGTGGGCCCTAACCGACGAGACCATTGATCAATCGATCGTCGACCACTGAGTCCTGGCGCGGCCGTGCTGCGCAGCGTGGTTTCCTGAGCACGAAGCCGGCCGCGTTCGGCTGGTTTTCAGGGTTGCACTACGCCTTCGTCGCCGACAGCGCTGAACTGCGTCTTTTAGTCAATCACGGCCGCCATGGGGGAACACACGCTCGTCTTGCCACCTGCCGGCTCCTATCACGTGCGGGCATTCGCCTAGGGCCAGGTAGATGACACCGACATAGAGGATGAGGCCGAAGACGACGATCTGGAGCGGTGGCTGATCCAGATCTGGCCAGCGTGATACGGGCGCCTCGCTCACCACGGGCCGGGCGTTACCTCGGAACGCAGACCTTGGGACTCTGGGGAGCAGGCGAACCGCGCCCCCAAGAGAGGTCAAAGGAGATCGGCAATGTCGAGCTGTTTCGATCATTCGGACCGATTCCCCGGACCACGATCCGGATCCACCGACCGCCGGGTTCGGTCACAACGGCGGACTCGCTGACATGCACGCTACTGACCGTGCAAGTCAGCGCGGGTGTAAGCACACTAAAGTCGATCACCCCGATGACGCTCGTTCCGGAAGTATTGCCGCCGACGGCAGTGCAACTGCCCCCTCCAGGCCCCTTGCCACCCCCGCCACAGTCAACAGTGCCGTCGTGGGTGGATGTGAACCCCGCAGTGTGTACGGCGATCCGCAACCCATCCATCACGGTGACCGGATCACCAGGCACCTGTACGACAACGGTGCGCTCCTCCTCAGACCGTACTGGTGCTCCTGCCGACGAGGTCGCCGCCGCGGACGAACTCTGCCCGGCGCTCGTCGGACCGCCAGTGGCCGACGCCGTTGTGTTCGTAGGAGCCGCGGTTGGAGACAGACGCACCGAATCTGCTGGTACCAGCGAGAACACCGTAACGAGAGCCGGCAGCCACACGGCAACTACCACCGCCAGGCCTACCCGGCGCGACGGGTACAGATGTACATCCCCAACGATGGTGCCCAC
Source organism: Lentzea sp. NBRC 105346 (assembly GCF_030269605.1). Classification (GTDB taxonomy): domain Bacteria; phylum Actinomycetota; class Actinomycetes; order Mycobacteriales; family Pseudonocardiaceae; genus Lentzea. The sequence continues at coordinate 515,194 of NZ_BSTQ01000001.1, read as the reverse complement.
CTGGAGCAGCTGGCGGAACACCCCCACCGCTCGGTTGGTGACCGGTGCGGGGGACTCATCCTGTGGGCGCTCATCCGGTCGGTTTTCGGTGTGGTCCAACGGGGCAGGCGCAGGCTCGCTTGGCAGACGGTCGTCTTCGCCGAGCGGTGGATTCCGGTCGGAGTCGGGCATTCCTACACGTTACGCACCGCATCAGCGTGGTCACCGTGCGCCCCAGGCGGCGCTCGAATGTTCATCGGACCTATGGAACCAAGCGGACTGAACCATCGTCAGCCACTGCATAGATCGAAATCCGCAGCAACTGCCGCACCCGAGCTGGTGCTCGCAGCGCCGCTCGCACCGATTTGGGGTCATCACGGATCACCAACCCGTAACGGGTGGCCGGATCATCAACCTCCGGCTGGCGACACAGCAGCTGGCCATAGGCTGTGTGCATGTCGAGGCCAGCAGCGGCGGTCTTGCCCTTGGCTTCGCAGCACAACTTAACGCCATCCCGTGATGCGACGACATCCCAGAACTGGGCCTCGACTTCGACTTTCCAATCTTGAGCACGCAGCCAGGAACAGAACGAGCCAACGACAAGCGCTTCGTCTCCTCGCATGCGGTTGCTCCCATGCTGTCCTCCATCGGCCCCCAGACGCTTGGCGTACGGGACGAAGGCTGATCTGGCTGGCCGCCAACGGTAGCGCGCTGATCAACTCAGTGGCGTCAGGGCATCGCCGCACCTGGATCGTGCGCCGCCTACTCGTTGGCTGCGCTGGTGCTGATGATCGCGATAAGCGATCGGGATGGGTCCCGGAGAGTCGGGAACATTGGCCCGGGACAACGGGAATCTAGCTCATCACCATGAGGAAATGGCGAAGCGAGCGCTGACCCGAGTCACACCGATCATCGGCTGGGGGACGCTAGCCTTCGTGTGCCTGTGGGTCGTCGTTGGCTCCTTCATCGACAGCGGCCAGTACTTCGTCGGCGATGCCATCTCGGTGCTCGGCTTCACTACGGTCGGAGCGCTCGTCTTGTCGCGTCAGCCGCGCAACTGGGCTGGCATCCTGTTCCTCACGCCGGCGTTCGTCGCAGTCAGCTACGTGGCGGAGGCCTATATCAAGGCTGCCGATCAGCATCAGCTACCTGGTGTCGTGTGGGCTTGGTGGCTCGGAGGGTGGATCTGGGCAGTCGGCGTGATCCCGCCCCTGACCGTCCTGCCCTTCGTCTTGCCGGATGGGAGGCTGCCGCCCCGGTTCTGGCGTCCCGTGGCCCGAGTGGTCATCTTGGTGATCACCACCTTGATCGCGCTATCTCCCTTCATTCCAAGTCGGCCCGATTCTCCTCCGAATCCCATCGGCATCCCCAGCTTGACTTGGTCGGACGAGTCGAACGGCGCGGTCTTGGTCGTCTTTGGCAGTTGTGCGCTGCTCGGCCTCGCCAGCCTGGTACACCGTTTGGTGCTCTCTAAGGGGCATACACGGTCTCAGCTGCTGTGGATCGCGCTGGGAGCCTGGCTGCTGGTGCTCTACGTGTACCTGGAAGGAAGGTTTGGTGAGCCGCTCGAGGTCATTGCGGCGCTTGGATCCAAGCTCGCTCTACCTATCGCATGCGGCATCGCGATCTTGCGCTACGACCTGGTGGTTCTCAATCCCTTGCTGCGTCAGCTGTTGCTCTATGCCGTGCTCGTCACAATTCTCACAGCCAGCTTCTTGGTGCTGCGCATGTTGCTCGGCTCAGGAGCGCTGGTGGCGACATGCTCCGCAGTGGGCTTAGCGCTCGTAGCACCGCACCTCCATGGTTGGCTCAGCAGCCGAGTGAGCCGCCTGATCTATGGCAAACGAGGGAGCCCGGCAGAGATCGCGGCGGAGCTCAGGCAGCGTCTGGCCACGGCGGCCGGGCCAGATGGCGTTCTGTCCGCCGTTGCTGACTCTGTGGCCCGAGCCCTGCCAGTCGATGCGGTAGCGGTGGTGCTCATGTCGGCCGACCGGGAGCTGCGTCGGGTTACCCGTGGCGACGCCGAGCGACCCGTTGATCAGACATACCCACTGCAGTTCCAAGGTGTTCGGCTCGGCCGCATCGAGATCATCCTGTCCGGACTCGACCTCGACAAGGCCGAGAGGTCACTGCTGACCGATCTCACTAGCACCGCGGCGCCGGCGGTCGCGGCGGCGCACCGCGCTGAAGAATTGCGACGGGCCCGTGAGCAGCTTGTCGTGACGCGCGAGCAGGAACGGCGCCGCATCGCCAGGGATCTGCATGACGGCCTGGGACCGGTGCTGTCCGGGGTGGGATTCACACTCGACGCCTTGCGCCGTTCGGCAGTCGGGTCCGACAACAGCGAGGCGCTCGCCACCGAGGCCCGCACCCAGCTACGCGAAGCGTCGCAACTCGTTCGCCGGGTCGTGCGTCAGCTGCGCCCGACACTACTTGATCAACTGGGACTCGCCTGTGCCCTGCGGGAGCTGGCCGCCTTGCACACGAACCCAACGCTGGTGGTCGAGGTTCACGGCGAAGAGCTCGGCGAGCTGACCGCAGCCACCGAAGTGGCGGCCTACGCCATCGCCGCCGAGGCACTGACCAACACTGCTCGCCACGCAGCAGCCCGCCGGTGTGACATCAGGCTGAGCCGCCACGCCGACACCCTGACCGTGACAGTTGAAGACGACGGCAGTGGAATTGAGCCAACCCTTGCCAGGACAGGGCTTGGCCTTGCTTCCATGGTCGAACGCGCCGAGGAGTTGGGCGGCCAGTGCCAGATCAGCGCGCGCGAGGGTGGCGGCAGTGTGGTTCGGGCCGATCTTCCGGCTGGAGTCGATCAAGGCTCGGAAGAGGGGCCCACACAGCCAGCCGAGGTGGAGCCATGAGTCTGGTTCGGGTCGTGGTGGTCGACGATCACGCGGTCGTCCGCGAAGGGATCTCCGCGCTGCTGGCTACCCGTGCCGACATCGAGGTGGTCGGGCTGGCTGCAGACGGCGTTGAAGCCCTGCATGTGGCGCGCGAGCGTCAACCGCACGTCGTCCTGATGGATCTCGGCATGCCGCGCATGAACGGCATCGAGGCCACACGGCGACTCGGCGCACTGCAGCCTCCGCCCGCAGTCATTGCGCTCACCATGTCGGACGACGATGGCTCGCTCCTCGCCGCTATCCGGGCCGGTGCCAAGGGATACCTACTCAAAGACGCGGACGGCGATGACGTGGTGTCGGCGATCCACGCGGTCAGTGGTGGCCAGGCCATTTTCGGCCCAGGAGTCGCCGCCGCGGTTCTTGCTTTGCTGCAGGCACCACCGGTACTGCAGGAACCGCCGTTCAAGGAACTCACCAGCCGCGAACGCGAGGTACTCGACCTCGTCGCCGCAGACCACGGCAACGCCGCCATCGCCCGCCGCCTCGGCATCTCTACCAAAACGGTCGCCAACCTGGTGTCCCTGATCTTGACCAAGCTCGGTGAACCGGACCGCCCGCACCTGGCTCGGCGGGCACGCACAGCCGGCCTGGGTAGTGCATCTTCTTAAGCGCTGCTACGGATGGGACAGCCTCCCGTCACATCGGGTTCGTGTCCCCGGTCATCAGGAACACCATAGCCACAGGCTTGCCAACCAAGAGCAGTCACAGCCGCTCAAGGGAGGTAGAGCCACATGGCAAACAACGACAGGGAACTCCAGTACCTGACCCATTACGGCTATCACACGCAGGCCGACGCTGCGGACGGCAAGCGCTCGGCGTCCGAGAACGAGAGCCTCCAGCAGGTCGCGCTGGCCCAGTTCCAGCAGATGGCCCACGTGCCGGTCACGGGTGAACTGGACCAGGCGACGCGTGAGGCAATGGAGCGGCCGCGGTGCGGCTTCCCGGACCAGGTCGCAGCCGATCCGTTCAGCACGGACGAGTCCGGCGAGTTCGTCGCGTCCGGTACGCGCTGGCCGCAGGCGATCATCACCTATCGCCTCTACAACACCTCACAGCACTTCGATGGCGAGCGGCAGCTGCAGATCGTCCGCGATGCCTTCAAGAAGTGGTCGGCCGTGGTGCCGCTGGTGTTCGTCGAGGTTGGCCCTGGAGGTGACAGCGACATCCGGATCCTGTTCGGCGCTGGCGAGCACAACGGTCCGTACCGGCTTGAGCTGGACCCAGCTTTCGATGGTCCCGGCCGGGTGCTGGCTCACGCCTTCTTCCCTCCGCCCAACGCCGAAGAACTCGCCGGTGACGTCCACCTCGACGAAGACGAGACCTGGCAAGAAGGTGTAGGTGGGGCCGGCATCGACCTGCTCACCGTGCTGGTCCATGAGATCGGGCACGCGCTCGGACTGCGGCACACCGACGTGCCCAATTCGACGATGAACCCCTTCTACCCCACACCCAGCACGCCTGCGGCCGATGACCGGGCCGGTGTCCGGCAAATCTACCGAGAGCACATCTGGATGGCGTCGATCTACCGGGATCTCCTCGGCCGCCGGCACGACGAGGCCGGCCTCGACGGCTGGGTGCGGTATCGCCTGGCCAGCGGAGCCACCACCGAAGGCATCACCCGCGGATTCTGCTACTCCCTGGAGTACTCGGAATACATCGTCAGGCAGCTGTACCTCAAGTTGCTCGACCGCGCTCCCGAACCAGGCGGTCTCATCGGCTGGTCGAACCTGCTGCGCAAGGGAATGAGCCGTCAGGCTCTCATCATGGGGATCGCCGAGAGCACCGAGTACGGGCTGAAGAACCCGACGCCGGAACGCTTTGTCGAGTCGCTGTACCGCCGGCTGCTCGACCGAGCACCGGAACCGGGTGCGATCGAAGGCTGGGTTGAGCAGATGAAGCGCGGCATGACGGTTCGCGACGTCGCCCGCGCGTTCCTCGAGTCGGAGGAGTACACCCGCAACCTGGTCCGCGAGGCTTACGCGCGGTTCCTGCGGCGCACGCCGGATCAGGGTGGCTGGGACGAGTGGGTCAACCGCGTGAAGGCTGGACTGGCGCACCAGGACTTGGCCGCAGGCTTCCTCGCCTCACCGGAATACCGTCAGGCGGTCGTGGCCTGGTGGTGACATCGGGATAGCAGCCAGGCTCCTGTGTCATCGTCGGGCGCCGGGACGATCCGCCACACATGAACATGCACCAGTGCCGAGTTTCCTCCATGGAGTGCTCGGCATTGGTGCTAGACGCGCTGGTCTCTGCCCTGGTGGATTAGCTGCGCACGGGCCTGTTCTGCAACATAGCGTCAGCCGTCGCACAGGCCGCCCCCTCGACCCCGTCGCGCTATGACTCTGTGGTCGACACGCCGGATGACGGTGACCTCGTAGCGTCGCTGGTTGGGCAGGATCCCTCAGTCGCGTGAACTGTTTCGCACCAAACGGTGAGAAGCAGGTCCGGTGCTGGACCCTGACAGCACTCTGTAGCTAGGACAGACCTTGCGGCCCAGCGCGGCGAAACGCGTTGGTAGACAAGGAGGATCCGGCATGGTTCGGGGCGGCGGCAACCACTTCAGCAGTTCGATCATGCGCCGAGCAATCCGCACGGCCATCGTCAGTGCCACCGCGGTCTTCAGCGTCGGCCTGGTAGTCACAACAGCGCAGGCCTCAGCTGGAACAGTTGCGGTCGGTCACGTGCGTCTGCCGCTGCGAGAGGCCGTTGCCGCATTGGTAGTGGCCGACGAAGTGCGGGATGGCTACGAGCGCACCAAGTTCCGCCACTGGATCGACGCTGATCGCGACGGCTGCTCGACCCGCGCCGAAGTGCTCATCGATGAAGCCGTCATGCCGCCTCAGGTCGGAGCAAAGTGCGCGATCTCTGGCGGGTCCTGGTACTCGTCGTACGACGACGTCTATGTCGCCGAGGCGAAAGCCAGCGACATCGACCACATGGTGCCGCTCGCCGAAGCTTGGGACAGCGGTGCCCGCAGTTGGACAGCCAAGGAGCGCGAGGCCTACGCCAACGACCTCGACGAGCCGCGGGCCCTTATCGCCGTAACCGCCAAGTCCAACCGCTCGAAGTCTGACCAAGATCCGCGCGAGTGGCTGCCGCCATATCAGCCGGCACAGTGCGGCTACGTCACCGATTGGGTGGCGGTCAAGACGCGGTGGAGCCTGACCGTCGATGCGGCCGAACAGGCGGTGCTCACGCAGAAAGCGGCAGCCTGTCCGAACGTTCCGGTTGTCGTAACGAAGGCGCTCTAGTCTCCGGAGCGATCAGGCGGTAGGGACAGCTGACTCGGCATGCGGCCAAGCGGTCGACGTCGCGTTAGGCAGTCTGATCAACAACCGTGGCAACGGCCGCTGCTCGCTTGACGGCCTCAGTGCCAGCAATGGCGTTGGCCTTGGTCTCGCGAGATCTCCGGCAGCACGTCGGCTCCCAGCTGCGTGATCACCTCGGCTACCTGGTTGTCCCAGCTGGCCTCATCGGCTGGGACAACCAGGTAGCCGAGGTCCAGGAGGTTGTAGGTGCAGAGTCGGATCGTCGTCGCGACACCGTTTGAGCGCGTGTTCGACGTTCAGCGGTCCACGACCGCAGACCGGAACGGGTCGTGACCTCGCGATATGGTTGGCTCTTGACTCCGCTGGAAGGGGCCAGATGAGGGGCCAGGGTGTGAGCGAGCGACGAGGGAACGGCGGGTCGCAGCCGAAGTGGGAGATGGCGCGGGACCAGCCTTTGCTTGGTGAGCGTCAGCCTGGCTACGCCGATCAGCAACGGAAGATTCGTTACCTGGCGCTGTGGTTTCTCGACGTGTACTTGTCCTATGCCGCTGTGCGCGGCGACGAGCTGCTCGCCGGCGGCCAGGACGAGGATTCTCCCGAGGCGCGTGAGCACGCACAGGGTTGTGTTTATGTGCTCGAGAGGGTGCCGCGTTCATGGGCGGGCGTGGTGGGCCGGGCGGTGATGACGGTGGCGCGGGATTGGATGGACGCCGCGTACTTCCCGGATGGCCCGAGCGGTCCGCCGCTGGCGGCGGAGCTCGCCGACGCGATTACGCCGCCGCCGGGCGCGGGGTTGGAGGCCGCACAGCGGTTCATCCGCGCGTTGTGCCCGCCTGGGCGCCAGGAGGCCGCGATGGGCTTGATCGCCGACCGCCTGGCCGCCGACAAGGCCGCCACGGAGACCCCGCTGACCAGCGACGCGGTGCGGCGCCAGCGGGCGGAGATCGACCGGCACGCCCGGCGGGAACCGGTGGCGGCGCTGCATGTCGAGGCCGCGATGGCCGCGTACTTGTTTCTGCAGCCCGGATTCGTGCCTGATCGGGTGGCGGAGCTTCAGCGGCTCGGGGCCATTCTTGGCGACCTCGGCGAGCGCGTCCGCGGCTCCGCGGAACCCGAGGCCGAGGCCACGACCGCGGTGCCCGCGGCGCTGGGTGGGACGGTGCCTGTGTGGCAGGCGGCGTGGGCCTGGGCCGAGGTGCTGACCGGCCTGCCGGGGATGTCTGCCCAGCACCAGACCGACGAGGTGAAGGTGTTGCTGGCGCGGGCAATCAGCATCGCCGCAGCCCGCGACGGCCTGTTGCCCGTGAACCGGTTGGAGCCGCTGGAGTCGGTTACCGCGCTGGAGACCCTGTCGCTGACCGTGGTGCAGCTGCGTCATCTCAAGCCGCTCACCGTCACCCTGGAGTTCGTCGACAGCAGTCTCGGCGTGACGCCCACAGCGGGCGACCCTGGTCACACCGCCTACTGCGATCTGCACCGGCTGCTCACCCAGGACGGCCTGACCGCCCAGGAGATCGTCGAGCATCCCGCCGCGTTCGCCACCATGCAGGCCGCCGTCGACCAGTGGCAGCAGTACGTTCGGCGCGCGGGCGGCGTGATCACCGGCGCCCACCTGCACATCGGACCGTCCGACCGGACCGAGCAGGTGTTCCTGGCGCAGTTCCGTCCCGAACTCGCCCGTCATCTCGCACTCGCCGATCCTGACGCCGAACCGGCGCCCGGTGTACCCGAGCTCTGGCGCGCCGCCCAAGCCTGGGGCACCGAGCTGGCGGGCCTGGCCCTGCAGGGACCGCCCGGCTTCGATCACCGCGCGACCGCGGGCATCATCGCACTGGCCGCATACGCGCTCGCGCTGCGCCATCAGGTGACCGACGTGCGGCAGGTCGGCGTGGATCGGCTGGCCGTGCCGCTGTTCGACGGCGAGAAATTCGACGCGCTGGTCCGCAGCGAGCTCGGCGCGGCCGGCCACCAGCTCGATGAGGCGGTCGCGGCCGACCCGGTGTCGCTGATGTGGGCATGGCTGCACCGGACGTGGCCGGTCGACGAGGTGACCGGCGAGCTGACCGGCCGGGGCCCGGACTGGCCGCCGCGGTGGTCCATCGGCGGCCACTGCGCACCCCGGCCGCTGATCGAGGTCTACCTACAACGGGCGGCTGGCGGCGCCGATCGCGTGCTGTCCGCGGAGCGCAACGCGCTTCCTCGGAGCGCGAAGGTCGTGGTCGTGGGCGGTCAGCACGCCGGTAAACGCGGCTTTGTCGAATTTGCCGCGTGGCGGCTGACCGGCGGCATGGACCAGGTGGAGCCGGGGCCGCCGCCCGCGTACTACGTGAACCTGGGCGAGATCCCAGGCGGTGAGCGCGTGGACTTCCTTGTCGAGCCGATCAGCGCGGCCGACCTGGAACTCGGCCACGACGTCACGGACGAGCGTCAGCCCGATACCCCCTGACGCGATCGAGGGGCGCCGCGGCTCTGCCGCTCACGTGACGATCAGGCCCACTGCGTGCTCCTAGGCGGGATGCCAATCCCTTGGGACTACCAGCGCAGTCCTGGCGAGTCAGAGAAACGCTGGCTGGGCGCGCCCCACGTCGAGGTGATCGTGACTCGCAGGACACTGGACGCGTTGCCGAAGGCGCGGATCCCGAGGGAGCCGGGCGGGTCGCGGCGCGAGCGGTCACGCACCAGCGAGGCGTGCACGGCGGAGGGCACGTAAGTCCAGGGAGCCAGGGCCGGTGGCTCGGCACAGGTGATCTCCATGCGCTGGCCGGTCCACCGGCGCATGATGCACCGCCCGCGCCACACGACCGCCACGGAGTCCGGCGCACGAAGGTCTGCGCGGTCGAGCTCGGCGGTCATCCACTTGTCGGCGTCCTCAGGTGTCCACGTCGCCCCGTAGCGCAACAAGATCGCGCAGTGGTCACGGAACTCGTCGATCATCTCTCGCCGCCGTGCCCGCACGCCGGGCGGCATGTCCTGCGGCGCCACCGCGACATTGGTCCCGTCTTCGGTCCACCACGGGCCCTGCGGATCGATGGGCAGCCGCACCACAGTGGCCACCAGGCCGAGGTCGCGATCAAATGTCCACAGCACCGTGTCCCGCGCGGCGCCCTCTGCGGTCAGCGGCGAGGGCCACCTCCACGGCGACAGCGCTCGTTTGGGGCGGGCGACGCGGGCGGCCTGCTCCATGCCGATCGCGTCATAGGCCAGCAGCGTCACCGGTAGCCCGTCGACGAGCAGGTCCGCGCGCACGGTGCCGCTGTGCACCGGGTCCGGGGCGACGGCGTCGACCTGCAGCCAGCCCACCGCGCTGTACGCGGCCAGTCCCGCGGCGACCTCACTGGGATAGGGGCCTTCCACCCAGTCGACGACGATGGCGCCGTGGTCGTCCACGCGGTATTCAACATCCCGCGCACCGATCAGCAGCCGGCCCTCTCTGATCCCGAGGGCGAGCTGGCCGACGACTCGTGCCTGCTGATCACTCGTTCGCACGACGTCGACCATAGTCACCGTCTAGTGGTCGGCGTCGAGTTCGGTGATCAGGTCCGCGATTGCTTCGTCCTGGGTGTATCTCCAGTACAGGGAGGTACGCGGGTCGGCGACCCGGCGTTCCACCTGCGGCCAGCGCTGCCGGCAGCAAACGCCCATCCGTTCCAAAGCACGCAGGTGGTGGTACAGCCGTGGGTCTTTGCGCCAGGGCAGAAGCGGGCCGTGAAGGGCGTCGCGTAGTTCCTCAGTGGACAGCGGTTCGTCGGAGGCGGTCATCGCCTCGATGATCGCGGTGCGCACCGCGATCGTCCACGTCGAGGGGCTGGACATCCTTCACCGTTCGCAGTGTGGCGGGGCGGGATCCTCTGCCGCGACGGTGTGTCTGGGCGTGCCAACTCTGCCGCCTGGTCGTTCACACCGCAGATGCGCCGGGACGTCCTGATCGCCGCGTTCCCGCTCATGATGTGGGTCGGCCAGGTACAGCACCGGATGGCTGGCCCGTCCGCAGCGACTGTCGGCGCCGCCGCTCGGATTCTGAGCGGCGGCGCCGACGAGTATGCAGCGGACGTTAGAGCTGGCAGCGAGCGAGATAGCCTGCGCCGGAAATCGGGCCCGCACCTTGCAACTGCGGATGCGCAGACAGGTTCGTGACGCCAGGGTTCACGCAGATCCAGCGGGAGCTGGAGAAGTAGAACCAGACAGTAATGGCGATGCGCTTATCGCCACAGTGGTTGTAGTAGGCGGTGCCGTTCCAGCCGCGATAGAAGCCGCAGCCGTAAGCGATGAGGCCGTCGGGTGAAGCGGCTCCCGCCGCGGGCGCACTATTTCCTGCAATGTCGGTGCTGGCAGCCGGAGCACTGACGGTCTCCGAGGCGCTTGGGTGGACCTGCGCGTTCGCCGTTCCGGTCATGAGGCTCAGCGCGAGGACGATCATGAGGGCGAGAGTGCCGAAAACCCGGCGATGGACGCTATGCGTCATGAGAGTTTCCTCTTCCTGGTTTGAGCGATTCGCTTGCTGTCGATCGGCAAGAAATCCATTCGCGGACGCGACACCCCAATCGGAGGGCGAAATGGCTTTGCGATCTGAATCACAGAACACTCGAAGAGTCATGAACGCGTCAACGCAGTGGTTCAAACTCATGCAATGCCGGGATGCGGGGGGATATTTATAGGCACACCAATGCGCGGGACGTCGCGCATTTGATGGCTCTGAGAACCTTCGACAACTCGGCGGCGCGATTGCCTCGTCTCACGACGGCTGGATCGCGGGGCGTACGTGCTCTTCGCCGCGCCGCGCGGCGGTCCGACCGCGACGAGCGCCTGCTGACTGGCCACCTCGTGGCATGCCATCTCGGGCAGGGAGGGATTCCGAGAAGCTGGCGGACGCGTGGTGCACCGCTCGCTGGATGGTCAGCACCGTGGTGAACGAAGGCGCTGGTCGCGACACCCGTCATCGGCTGATCACCGTTGCGCCGGCCGGGACGGCAGTGAGGGCGTCATGCAGGGATGCGGGGGCTGTCAGGCAGCCTGTGGCGTCTGGGGTGCCGAGCGGCGAGCGTGCGGGGAGGCCGGGGACGCTGATGCCGCCGAACAGGGTGGCGCACAGCTTGTCCCCGGTGATGGTGAAGGGCCACATCAGTGTCAGGGGCCAGGGAAGGTTGGCGGTGGCGGCGCCGATGGCGACGAACGTGCGCGGGGCCGAGCCGGGTACCGGCGTGGTCAGGGTCGATGTGGTCGTGGCCCGGCCGAGTTCGGCGAGGACGGCGATGCTTCCGGTGCTGTGGTCGATTTCGATGCGCCGGCCGATGTCGGTGAGTTCGACAGCGGGTTCGAGGTGGATCCAGCCTGCGGGTGAGATGGCGTCGGGGCCCGGTGTGCCAGGCAGCAGCACCATGGCCCAGCCGGGCTGCCGGGCGATGACGGGCAGGCGCGTCGGGGCGATGATCTGGCGTTCCGGGAGCCGTGCGATCGGCGTGCCGCCAGGTTCGGTGTAGGCGATGACCTCGGTGGTGGGATGCAGGACCGTCGGTCCCGGATCCGCGTACGGCGAAGGGTCTCTGGGCGCGTCCGGGATGGTCGCGCCGACCAGAGCGACGGGCAGCAGGCGTCGCTGCGCCGCGTCGGGTCGTCGGGGCGGGATCGCCGCCGGGTCTTCGACGGCCGGGGTCGCGGTCACGGTCGGCGCGGCGGGGCTCGTCGCCGTGGCGCTGGTGGTGGGGTTCGGCGCTGCGGGCGCTGGTGGGACTGCCTCGGCGGTGCGGAGACTGATCACGGTGATCGCGGCGATCAGGACGATGATCAGGATTTTGGTTCCGGTGTCGGTGCGGTGCCACCAGCCGCGCGCCGGGAGGTACAGCGCGAGCGCGAGTAGTCGCGCGGCACTGAGTTTCGGTAGCGGCAGGGTTTTCTCGGGGTTGGTCGGCGCTGGTTCCGCGCGGTGTGTGGTCATGGCGTTGCGGCGGCGATCTTGTCGGTGACGGCCTTGGCGATCTCGCAGGTGTCGGTCTGGGGGAAGCGGGAGTTGGTGACGGACACGCCGCCGACGCCGTTGGCGAGTTGGACCGCGGTGGTGCAGATGGGACTGCCCTTGGAGGTGGCCCCCGTCTTCGTCCAGCCGGCCTTTCCAGCGAATGTCGCCGCGACTGCGCCCTTCACCTCAGCCGGATTCCCCGGAATACCGCCAGGCTTGGACCATATGATCAACGCGATCAAGTCCTTTCCGGACTTCACCGTGGCCTGGCCGGTCTTCGGGTCGACGGTGCCTTTGACGTCGTCGCTGTTGTCGTACCTGCATGCCGTGTCGAACGGAATGTCGCCGCCGGAATCCCGAAGCTTGGGCTTCTTCTCCTGCCGCGGGCGCACCGCCTCGGGAAAAGCCGGCCATCCGACCTGGCACGGGTCGAACGGAGCGCCGACGGACTTGGCGTCGGCGGGTATGTTGAGGTCGCCGAGTTTGACGGCTGCCTGATCGTTCTGTTGGCCGGGGCTGTCGGGTGCGGTGTTCTGTGGGGCGGAGGCGTCGCTGCTTGCTGGTTGCGCGGTCGGTGTTCCGGTGACGGTGGTGGTGCATCCGGCCAGGATCGCGCCTGCCGCTGCTGCGGTGACACAGGCGCGGATCACGACATTCACAGGCATGGTGTCCCCCTGGTTATCGTTGTGGGAAAAGGACTTTCAGCAGCTCGGTGGCGACCTGTTCGCGGAACTCGAGGCGTGCGCGATTGACCGGAGCGCGGCCGCGGTCCTTGCCGCGTGGTGGGTCGAGTACCAGCCGGATCTGCAGAACACCGGGCTTGGCGGGGTTGCCGGTGGGGGCGAGGGTGTAGTCCTCTTGGTCACGGCCCTTGCCGTCAACGTCGTCGGGGATGGCGACCCGCATGGCAGGGACTGCACCGAAGGTGAGCTCCTGGGTGTCCTTGGCCGTGCGCGGGTCCGACTTGTAGTGGCTGAGGTAGTCGCTGAGGGAGTTGCGGCCGTAGAGGCCGAGCTCGATGCCGAGTTCGTTGCTGTCCGACCAGATCGCGCAGCTGCGCTCGGCTTCGATCACGCGATAGAAGCCGGTACCGAGCCAGCGTTGCAGCGCCTCGTCGGGGATGGCTGAGCACAGCATCTGGACGGCGCGGCTCTGGTCTTCGTTCCAGGTGGCGAAGAGCTGGTCGCCGGTCGCGGGCGTGGTCTTGACCCACTCGACGCAGGTCTGGGGTGTGGCGCTCCGCGAGCATGTCCCCGATCCGGTGGAGGTGTTACCGGCACCGTCTGGTGCGCTGGGAGCGGGACCGCCCGTCTCAACGCCGGTACATCCGGCGGCGAGGGTGATCGCGGCGAGCAGAGCCGTGACGGTTCGGATGCTCATCAGCGGCCGCCGATCTTGTTCATGATCTTCTCGGTGATGGCGGGGGCGATGTCGCAGGACGCCGTGCGGACTTCCACGACTTGGTAGGTGGGTGTGGCGTCCTCGGCACGGGCGTCGGCGATGAGGCTGATCTCCGGCTTGTAGATCACTTCGGTGCGGCAACCGGTCTTGCTCTGCATCAGCACGGCTTTGCTGCCCGCGATGTCGGCGCCCTTGTACTCCTTGGAGGAGCTGCCCGCGAGGGTGAGCAGGACGGTGGGGTCGGTGTCGGCACCGAGCGTCACCGAGATCTCGTTCGGCGGTTGTCCTTTTTGGACTACGCCGTTCTTGGCTTTGGCCTGGCACTCGTAGGGGCCGCGGGGCCGCATGACCGGTTCGCCGCCGAGATCGGCCAAGGCCGCACTCAAGGCGTCGCACGGGTCCACGCGGCCCAGTGGCAGGTCGGGACTGGTGCGGCCGGCCCCCCGCTGGGGTGGGGTCTTCCACAGCTCGGCGGTGTCCTTCACGTACTCGCGCGCGACGTCGCAGGCGGGCTTGGGCGGCGGCTGGTCGCGCGCGGTGCGCGGGCTGACGGTGAGCCGGATGCCGTATTCGTCGTCGAGCGGGCGGACGAGCTCGCAGTTGCGATCGGACTCGCGCCGAAACACCCGCATGCCGGCGATGTCCTCGGGCGCGGCTTCCCGCCGCCGGTCCGCACCGAAGTCGTCGCCGACGTCGATCTGGAAACTCCAGGTGGACTCGAACTCGCTCTTGTTCAGGTCGAGCGAGCACTGGTTGAGACCCCTGGCGGCGGGCGCGATCTGGTCGCCCTTGTCACCGGTGATCTTCTCGGCGGCCTTCGGATCGTGCATTCCGCAGGCGTCGATGGCGCGGAAGCCGGCGTAGGCGATGGCCTTGGCGCGCAGCTCCTGCGGGATGGCGTCGTTGACCTGGACGGGCGCCGCATCACTGGTGCTCGGCGCGGCGGGATGGGGCGGATCCGCGGTGCAGGCGACCGCAGCGGCGGCGGTCAGGCACAGCACCAGGACGGTGGCCTGTGTGCGCATGTGAAAATCCCCCTGGCATTCCAAAATGATGAAGTGGCGACCTGCGGACTCTGTGGCGGCGAATCAGTTGTGAATCGCCGCCACAGAGCGGCACACACGGAAAGTGCGGCGCGGAACGTGCGGCGCGACGGGAGCTAGTTCCTCAGCATCCGGGACGGTCGGCCCACGCGTAGGTGATGTAGCCCATCCCTTTTGTTCCGTCGTGCTGGGAAAGGTTCGTGTCGCCGGGCCACACACAGAGTTCCCGGACTTCGGCTCCCCACCACGAGCGCACCTTGATGATGAGCATGCCGCCGCCACAGTGGCGGTACCACGCGTCGCGGCTGTCGCGGTAGAAGCCACATTGCCCTGTGGCGGAGAGTTCGTTGCTGGCGGCAGGGGCGCGGGTGGTGACACCGGCCCAGGCGTTGAGCTGGATGTTCGATGCCGAACTGCCCGCGTTGACCGTCCAAGGGGCGCCCACCTGCGCATGGGCGCTTCCGGCGAAGCCGCCGCCGAGCATGGCGGTGGCAACGGCGAGCGATGCCGCGAAGCGGCCGACGATCTTTCGATTCACTGTGGTGTTCCCCTCAAGGGTGAGAAGTGGGCGAGTCGGGCCGCTGCGATCGCATTCAAGAGTCGTGTGCAGCGAACGCGGCGGCGCGTATCAAGGAGAACGAAACGACTGAGAGTCGGTCAACGAAAACAAGGCAAGTAATGCATGGAAGGTTCTCGCGAAGAGGAAACAACGAAGTATCGGCAGGTAGCCACCTGCCGGTCTATTGCCCTGTTTCCGGTTACCGTTGGTCCCGCGTGATGGCGAGTCTGGAAAATCGACGTGTTTGATTCAGTGATCGCCGGGTGTCGTCGGGGTGCCCGGCGAGGCCGCGGGACTGGGGACCAGTCCAGGTCGCGATCTCGGATTGTCACGCACGAGGTTCAGGTGCGGCGGCGTGTGGCGAGGACGATCGCGGCGCCGATCAGCGCGGTGGCGGCGACGAGTGCCAGCACCCGTGGCCGGTGCCCCAGACCGCGCTGGGACGGAGGTGGCGTGGCACGGTGCCGAGCGCGGCTCACCGGTGGCCTGCCAAAACCGGGATGCCGGCCTGCTCGCCGGCGGCGCGGTCATCGTCGAGCGCCTCGTCCTCAAGCGACTCGTCGTCGTGCGCCCTGCGGGACGCAGCGAACGCTGCCTGTACGTGCGTCACGGGCAGCAGGAGCCCCGCGGCAAGCACGCCGGCGATGTCTCTGGGCAACTCACCGGTGCTGAGATAGGTGGTGATCGAATCGACGTAGGTGCCCAGCAGACTGGCCAGTGCAATGGGGTTGCGTTCCTCGTCGGCGGATCCGAGCCGTCCCGTCTCCTCCCAGAGCTTCAGCCGACGCACCCGGATGTGGATGCGTCCTGCGCCGATGGCCCACGCCGGCAGCGCTACGAGATGACGTTCCCGGTCACCGCCGCGCGCGTGCGACCGCCACGTGGTGGTGGTCGGCTGGCGTTCGCGGTGGTGGAAACGCTCGCAGAGCTCGTCAACGGTGAGCCCGAGGCGCATCCGCTGGTCGGCGAGTGTGGGTTCGCCTGGGGGTGGGTGCTGCAGGTCTGCGGGTGTACAGCCGAAGATCTCCGCCACAGCACGAAGATCCTGGGCGGGAATCGGTGCGGTTCCGTCTTCCCATGTGAGCACGGCGTGCCTGGACCGCCGGAGGCGTTTGCCCAGTGCCGTGCGCGTGAGTCCGGCCTCGCGGCGGGCGAGCTTGAGCGCGTCTGGATCGAACCGCGGGATCTCGATGCGTGCACGCATGAATCTCCTTGAAACATCAGTGTTTGCTTGGAACGCCTGGGGGGTCGCCGCGAGTCAGTCAAGGCAGGGAGCCGAGAACGCGCGGGTTTCCGGTGTGCAGGGTGTGGGCGCCCGCGTCGTGCAGCGCGTCCAGCAGGTCGGCGGTGATGCCGGGTGTAGCTGCGAGAGCTGGGTTGCCGACGCGTTCGCCGGGCCCTGCG
This sequence comes from Lentzea sp. NBRC 105346, assembly GCF_030269605.1. Classification (GTDB taxonomy): domain Bacteria; phylum Actinomycetota; class Actinomycetes; order Mycobacteriales; family Pseudonocardiaceae; genus Lentzea. The sequence goes on along the minus strand of NZ_BSTQ01000001.1, from coordinate 498,674 downwards.
GTGCCGGGCCAATGGGTGATCGCGCCTGCTTCCTCGGCGATGAGCAGCCCGGCCGCCCAGGTCCAGATGTTCAGTCCGTGATGGACGGAGGCGTCAACCCATCCGGCGGCGACATGGCACAGGTCGAGCGCGGGTGATCCGGAGTGCCGGATGTCGAGGATGTGCGGGAGAAGGCAGGCGATCACCGCTGCCTGGTCGGCGCGTTCGTTCGGGTCGTGTGCGCTGTAGCCGGTGGCGAGCACACAGCGCTCGAGGTCTCGCGTCTCCCTGACCCGCAGGAGGTGCCAGTCGGTGGACACAGCCGGGTCGAACAACCTGGCGCCTTCACCCAGCGCGGCCGACCAGACGCGACCGGACCGCGGTTCCGATACCGCACTGGCGACGACGACTCTGTCGACCAACGCGGCGATCGAACTGCAGTAGGCGGGCATGCCCGCCGCGCAGTTCGGGCCGCCGTCGAGAGCATCGACGATCCAGATGACTTCCGCACCGGCGGTGCGTAGGTGGCCGCCTTCTTCTTTGCCGACAACGTGATCGTGCGGCCGGTGACGCGCGACCTGATCTCGCAGCAGCCGCTCGGCGTCTTCATCAAGCGACACGTCGGGACCGGCACGGCTCGCGATTCGGGACGCGGTCCACGGACCGACACCTCCGGCGGCCCGCTCGCGGCGGATGTACTCGGCCGCCACAGCCGCCAGGCCTTCGGCGACGCTCTGCAGCTCGTGCGCTCGCGGTGACATAGTCAGCTGACCCCCAAGTGCCCAGGTGAATTAGGTGCGGCCGCGCCGCAGGCCCTTGTCTCACGCTGTCGGTCGTCCCGAATGCAGTGCGCCAAGATGCCAACGGCCGAGACCATAACCACTGCGGCGACGACTCGTAAAATTTCTCCACCAGACGGAAGAATCACCTTCCGACGAGAGCCACCAGCGAACAGTACTGCGTTTCCGCCGAACGGAAAAACGAACACGGACACCGCACACGTCGACTACCCAGCGCAGTCACATCAGCGTCACACACAGCATCACCGCAGGAAATCGACCCAGTTACGTGACTCTGCGTCGATGATCTGCCAGTGTGCAGGGCAGATCGATAAGCAGGGGTCAACCGACGATTGGCGCCACACTGCCACCGGCGACCATCTCCGGAAACTCTTCCGGCACATGGTGCGCCAAACGGCAGAATTGTGCACTGGAAGCACATCCCGCTATCGCGCTATGACCTGGCACATATTCGCTGATGCTCGGCGCCGAAATGGGTTTCCGATCGGGCAAATGAACACGTGGAAGGGATTTCGATGATGTTGTCCGCCGGGGACGCCCATGAAGCGCCCGTCGGGGGCTCGGTGGAGTCCAGTGCACGGGCTTGCCTGGTGCGGCCGCGTCCCCAGCCGGGTGCCGCTCACCGGCTCTACTGCTTTCCATGGTCCGGCGCGGGGCCTGCGGTGTTCGACCGGTGGGCGGAGCAGCTGCCGCCAACGGTCGAGCTGGTCGCTGTCCAGCTGCCTGGTCGTGCGGGGCGGCGTCACGAGGTGCTCGAGGTTGAGCTGGGCCGTATGGCCAGGGCGGTCGCCGAGGCGATGCGCGAGGAACCGGCCGGGAGTTGCGCGTTCTACGGGCACAGTCTGGGCGCACTGCTCGCGTTCGAGGTGTTGCTTCGCCTGCAGCACAACGACACCGGCATCGAGGCGCTCATCGCGTCGGGCAGCCGTGCTCCGGTGTGCCCTCCCCCGCGTCCCCTGCACGAGTTCCACGACACCGACCTGGTCCGGCGCCTGATCGCGATGGGCGGGATCTCGCCACAGCGCCTGCGCGACCGCGAATTCACACGTCGCGTTCTACCGGTGATCAAGGCTGATCTCACCGCCTGTGAGACCTACACAGCACCGCGCGGCGCCGCGATCACCTGCCCCGTGATCACGTGGTCGGGTGCCGAGGACTGGTACGCGCCGCAGAGCACGATGCGGCAGTGGGCGGACGTGACCGCCAGGCCGGAGGCGGTCACCCACCGGTCCTTTCCGGGCGGCCACTTCTTCGTCCACGCCGTGCCCGCGGACCTGGCGCTCGCCGAGCTCGGCTGGCCTCGGACCCAGACGGACTGGAGCGGCGCCTCTGCGCGGACGGCGCATGCCGCATGACCGGCCAGATGCCGCTCGAGCTGCGTCCGGCGGTGACGGTGCGACCACTGGACGCGGCAGCGGATTTGCCGGCCGTCCGCGCGATGGTCGACCGTTGCTCACCCCGTGCGCTGCGGCACCGATTTCTCGCCACCGGGATCGGCGTCTGCGAGTCCTATCTCGACACGATCACACGCGACAAGGCGCAGCACACCGAGGTCGCGACCCGTGCCGAGACCATCCTCGGTATCGGGTCGCTGCTGCCGATGCGACGCCGCGGCGCCGAAGTCTGCCTGCTCGTCGATGACGGGTGGCACGGCCGCGGGGTCGGTTCGGCCATCGCCGTACGCCTGGGGGTGCGCGCTGCGGCGCGCGGCATCACCCACGTGAAGGCGCACGTGCTGGTGGGCAACCGTAGCGCCCACACGCTGATCAGCCGGCTGTGCCCCGGCGCGCGTGCCGGGCCGCCCGACGCCGGCGTCGTCGTCTACGACGTGCCGGTCGGCCGGCTCGGGCTCCTCACCGCTGGGCGACCGATCGCAGCAGACGATTTCTGACGTGGTCACCGCGAACCGTCGCTGGGGCGCCCCCTCCCGGCCGCACGGTGGCCATCGCTGGTTCCGTCGCGTCCCAAGGCCCATGGGCCAGCGGCGCGACGGAACCAGCTCCCGCCCCGAGCACATCGCGCACGACAAGCCCGCTCAACCCGTTGTGCGCCAACGGCATCGTGCCGTCTACCTCCGGCGAGGAGTGCACCATCATGGTTCAGTCGGTTGCAGCGCCCCGGTCACGCTGGTGGAGGACCATCGCGTGCACGGCGCTGGTGACGCTTGCATGTGCCGCATGTGGCCCCACAGAGCCCGGTCCTCGCGCCGTATCGGACAGTTCCGCACCAGCCACAACACCAAGTACCCCGTCAGGTGTCCACGAGCGCGCGGCGCCGCAACCGTTCGGCGTGCAGATACTTGAGAGCGTCCGTACTGATGAGGCTGACACGCGAGGCCTTGAGCTCGTCGACGACCGGCTGGTCGAGAACACCGGGCAGACCATCCGCGCGCTGGCAATCGACACGGCTGATGTGCGGATGCAGCAGGACGTGCCCCAAGCGTTGCAGGGAAACGGAATCGCGCTCACCCCGGCCGGGCTATGGCAGACCAGCGGGGACTCCGCCGTGCTGCGGGATCCGAAGACGCTGGCCGAACGGCGCCGGGTTCCCCTGACTGGACAGAGCTGGGGTCTATGCCACGACGGCACTCATCTGGTGCAGTCCGAAGGCACGACACGGTTGCTGCTCCGTGACCACGACAGCTTCGCCCCGACTGGCGAGGTCCACCTCGCCACCCACCAGTGGTCGACAGCGCGACTCGGCGAGCTGCACTGCGTGACGATCGACGGCTATCCGCAGGTATGGGCTGCCGTCACGGGCACCGACTGGATGATCCGCGTGGACCTCTCCACCGGGATCACCACCGCCGTCGCCGATCTCACCCCGATCACGGTCGCCGAGCAACCGACCGGCACAGATCAGGTGATCGGCGGCATCGCCGCCGCACAGGCCGCAGACGAGCTGTGGCTAACCGGCCGGCATTACCACCACCGCTACCGGATCCGTCTGCAACCGCGGCAGTGATCCCAGGACCCGTCGGCGGGCATCCGGCCCGCCGACCCGCAGGCGCGGCGCGTCGAGCACCTGAGCTCGCCGCGCCGCGCCGCCCCGTGACAGGGACAGGCTGGGTCATAGCGCCAGTTCGACGAACCTGGCTCGAGTGGATCTCGTGCGCATGGGCACGCGGTCGACCTCGCCACTCGTGGCCGCGGTCATGCACCACTAGCGGCCTGTACCGAGCCATCTCATCGTCGCAGGATCAGTACGGCTCCTCGCCGTCCGGATACGACCGTCGCATCATGGCCTGCGGAACGAGATGCGCCATGGGCAGCGGCCCGAGCGCGGTCGGGCGTTCATAGACGACATAGCCGAGACGGCGCCCGGTCTTCGTGTTCAGCCACGCGTACAGGCTCGCCGGGATCTCGGGCGGCAGGAACAAGCCCTGTTCCTGCATGAGGAAGGTCGGCGCCCTCACCGTCCTGGTGAACCAGTCGGGGAACACGGCGTTGCGATCGACAACGACCTCGATACCTTTCTCCCTCACCTCACCCAGTTCCCGGTTCACCCGCAGCCCTTCGAACATAGGTTCGATATTGAGCCGGTTATCGCCGATTTGCAACTCTCGATTTCGCTTTGAGTGAGACCGCCGTCGGCGGTGTGCTGAGGAAGACGCCGGTCGCCGGGCGGCAGCTCGCGGACGTCCAGAGTCCGGGCGATCGGCGTCCTCCAGTCGTGGGCGTCCGCGCGCTTCGGCCGCAGCCGCGCGAGGGTGCGCGTGAACGCCCCCGGCACGATCACGTCGCCGACATCGTCCACCACGCCGGTGACGGCGACGAACGCCTCGATGGTGCCGTCGTCATCGAGATCCGCAAAGCCCGTGCCGGGCGCGAACGTGCTGGTCATGTGGAAATTCTCCGTTGGGACGGCTTGGATTCCGGGCAGGCGCGCGGGCGACCGCCTACGCTCTGCACAACGTTTCCCAGACCAACCTTGGAAACAGGAGCAACGTGGATCCTGCTGACATCGCCGCCCTCCTGGGCACAGGCATCGCGCTGATCGCGGCTGGCATCGCGTTCGGCAACGCGAAATCGGCACATCGAAATGCCGACGCGGCAACGTCTCAAGCGCACACCGCAAAGAGCCAGGCGGCTTCCGCTGAGGAGCAAGCCAAGTGGGCCAAGGCACAGGTCGAGATCATGCTGGCCGACCGGGCAGACCGAAGCGACCAACAGCAGCGTCAGGCTGCGGTGGAAGTCCTGCGCGCAGGCCGTAAGTGGAGGAACGCGCTGGACGGCCTGATCATGTACATGGGCGCCGTCTCCGACATGGAAGCTCTCGCCAGCTCCGACACGTCCAACACATACACAGAGGCGAGCACCGCATACCAGGCCGCGCTCCTTGACGCGCGGTTCGCCGTTCACGATCCTGGCCTGTCGGACGTGGTCGGTGACCTCCAGGTACTGACGGAGAAGGTGACGGAACGAACCGGTCGCATCCATGCCGCACCTCGTGATGCCCGTGGCCACGCGCCAATCGAGGACATACTCAGTGCGATGGAGATTCCGCGGGATGCCGGGATTCTGCTGGAGAAGCTGGACGAGTTGACGATGCGGCGTTTCGCGCCGGGCCGTTGGTCCGAGGTAGCGCCGAGCACGTCGGACGCTGCAGCAACGGGTGGCACGGCGGCCGAATAGTTACGCACATAGAGCCGCCGAACACTGCGCGGCTCTCAGGGCACACGACCGGTCACACTGAGCCCGTTCCGCGGTCGTACTCTCTTCGTCACCTCCGTGTGACAGGATCGTCAGGTTAGGAGCAAACGTGGCGGACTGGGCTGCTGTGCTGGTGTCCATCGGAGCGGCTCTCCTCTCGTTGTTCGCCCTCGACTACGCGCGACGGCAAGTTGAGACGGCAAATAAGGCCTTGATCGAAGCACGAAGGTCGGCCGATGCATCCGAAAAGTCCGCCGAAGCGTCGGAACGGTCAGCCAGCGCGGCGGAGAAGTCCGCAGAGAGTTCAGCCGACTCGGCAGGTTCGGCACGACGTTCCGCTGACGCGGCCGAACGATCAGCCGACACCCAGGAGCGGGAAGAACGAGCACGCGCCAAGGAACGCGAGGCGGAGCAGTACGAGCGCGATGCGCCGCGATTCGAGCTGACGCCGGTTGACCGCACACACGTCCGCGTCACGATGCTCGACGGTCCACAAGAGGTCCCCGTTCGTACGGAAGGCGTTGCCATCGTCTCGTCACCGGGGCCGTTGAAGGTGCCTATCTCGCTTGCCAACGCTCCTGACGCGCACACGTTTGCCAAGAACGGCATGTGGCTTGTTCCCGTGAATCTGGCAGGAGAATCCGAAGGAGCCACTGTCCGGATCGTCCTCGTAAGCGAGGAGACCAACGGACTGAAGCGAACATGGCGGACCACGGAAGACGTGCAGTTTCCGCCCGATGTCCACCTGCGGATACGCCGAGCCACGGTCAGGCGGTAGCCGAGGCAGTGTCGACTCCCAGAAAGTAGGCATGGCGTGGACAAGGGTGACATCGCCGCGTGGGTCGCGGCGCTCATAGCGATGGGCGCCGCCTGGATCGCAATGCACAACGCGAACTCCGCGAGGACCCAGGCGGGAGCTGCCTTGAAGCAGGCTGCCGAGGCGGAGAAGGCGCGAGTCGCTGCCGAGGAGAGTGCAGCCGAGGCGCGCAAGGCCAACGAGTTCGCTCGCGAGAAGGACGCGCGTGAGCAGGCCGAGCGTGCCGCAGCCGAAGTAGCCGAGGCCAGCAAGGTCCGAGTGGAGCTACGAGCCCGCAGCAGCCTATGGGTCGAAGTGACAAACCACGGAGCGCAGACTGTGTTCGATCTAGCGCTCAACAAAGTCGTTCCGTCGGCTGATCCGTCGTGGCGGTGGAAGTTCGGCTCCCGCGCCGTTCGCTTGGGAGAGATCGCTCCGGCACTGCAGCCGGAGGAGACCAAGAAGTGGCCAGTGCTGTTTGTATCGGACACTGACGAACAGAAACGCTTTGTCGGCGACAGTTACGACGTCACGTACAGCTTCACTGACGGCAACGGTCAACGGTGGCGGCGCTCCGGCGACGGCGCCCCAGAGCGAGTGGCCGACGCCGTGGACAGCCCGCCCGACAAAAGCCAAGCACCGACCGCTCCAACGGAGGACGACATCAAGTTCCAGTTGCTCGACCTGATCGTGGAACGCGACCACAACCACATTCCCATCGATGTTCCGTTGCTCCACGAGGAGCTTGGCCTGGATGAGGTCCTTGTTCAGCAATGCCTCGACCACCTGCATGAGGAAGGTCTGATCCGTGCGATGAGGGGTGATGACCATGTGGTCGCCATCGAGGGACCAACGCCAGGAGGCGTCCGGCTCGTCGAAGGTCGCGAGCTCTAACGGACGCCGTTCGCAACGCAGACTGGACACCACGGCAGCGGTCGTCGCGGTCGCCGGGTGATCGGGGCGCACACCGAGCCACACCGTGCGAAGTACAGCCACACACAGCCGACGTTGATCACATACGCGTCCGCGTCGATCAGGTGCGCAAGCCGCCGGAACACGCCAACACCCGGCCGCGCCGGACCTTCTACGGAGTCCACAGCCTCGGCACCGAGGCGCGCACGAGCCGAGGCGCACCGGGCGCGTCTGGGTGTGGCAGCCCCAGCAGCTCGGCCGCGACCTCGGGGAGCGTGCCGACGCGCTCCCACACGACGCCGCCGTCCGGGTCGGTGCGCAGGGCCTTCGCCTCGGTCGGCGACAGGATCATGACGCCGTCCGCGTAGGCCGAGTGAGCCCATGTGTGCACGCCGTTGAGCTGGGCGACATTTCCGTCCTCGAACGTCGGCGTGAACCGCCACCCGGCGTGCATCAGGGACACCAGCCAGCCGAGCGAGCCAGAGTCGGGACTCACGCCGCACCCGCCAGCGTCGAGGTGGAACCGGCCAGTACGTCCAGGTCGGGGTCAATGGACGTGCTGGCCGGAGTCATCGGGTGCCGGAGCGCGGCACGAACGCGGGCAACCTGATGGCGTCGGACAAGCTCTCGGCGTATGCGTTGGGCGAGCCAGAGGACCAGGCGGACCAATACGGCCGCGAACATCGTCACGATCACACCCATGCCTCCAGCGTCGGCGCATCGCAGCAGGTACAGCAGCGCACGGGGCAGATCGGGGCAGGCCGGGGCACGCAGCGCCATGACTCACGGGATCGCGCCGGTTACGCTCGGAGCCGTGCGGAGCCGACGCGCTCACTCCGGGCGGTGCGCGAGGCGACTGCGTCCCGCCAGGTTCCGGCGCACACATGTCGCGGCGCGAGCTGGCCGAGGCCACGTGCGCGTGGCTGTGGGAGACGACCCGCCAGCGCTATGCGCTGGACGCGCACTACATCGCGAAGATCGAGCGCGGCGCCGTCGGGGCCGGCCGGACGCCGCCGAGGACCACGCCCGCGCGGCGTGGCTGTGCGCCGAGCGCGCCGACTACAACCCGCTGCGCGCCTGGGTGCGGGCGACGCAGCACACGGCGGCGTTCTGGCAGGACGACTACGTCACGGCGGGTGAGTACGCGGCCGACGGCCTGCACTACACCGCGACCGGATCCGCCGAGCTGTACCTGGCGAGCGCGCTCGCGCTCGATCACGCCCGTGCCGGTGACAAGGACCGGGAGTCCGTCGCGCTGCACCGCGCCCAGGACGCGGCGAGCACCGTGAGGCGCGCCGACGACGAGCTCGCGGGACCGTTCTCGTGCTCGGTCGACCGGGCGGGCTCGCTGTGGGCCGACGCGCGCCTGGCGCTCGGCGAGACCGACGAGGCGCTGGCGTTCGCCGACAGGGCTGTGGCCGCCTTTGAGGCCACACCCGCGCACCAGCCAATCTGGGCTGTGAGCGGATGACGCGGCTCGTGAAGGTCAAGGCGCACCTGCTCCGCGGCGAACTCGACGGCGCCGAGCATGCCCTGGCGCCGGTGCTGGAAACCGCGCCCGAGCACCGCGTGGGGCCACTGCTGCACCGCGTCGCCGAGGGTGTGATCGCCGCGCAGGTGGGCGGCTCGACGGACCCTGTCGTGCGTCGTGTGCGGGGTTCGATCGCGGAGTTCCAGCGTGAGACGGTGATCAAGGAGCTGACCGCGTAGAGCTGGAGGCGTGCTGGTGTCCGAGCTGGAGCCGATGCGTGATCACTGGTGGTTGCGGCCGGGCTGGAAGGTCGGCCGGTCGTTCTACACGTGGCACGTGACGTTCGCCGACCAACCCGAGGCGCAGCAGCTCGTCGAGCACTACGCGCCCGTACTGGCGAAGCTGCCGATGCTGGACCCGGTGCCGGTCGAGTGGCTGCACCTCACGCTGCAGGGCATCGGCTTCACCGACGAGCTCGACCGCGGCGACGTCGACCGCATCGTGGTGGCCGCTCAGAAGCGGTGCGCCGACCTGGCGCGGTTCACAGTGACGATCGGCTCCGCGCACGTCGATCCCGAGACCACCCAGATGCCGGCACGCCCGCTGGAGCCGCCGGCCGAGCTGCGGTTGGTGATCCGCGCCGCGATCGGCGACGTGTGGGGGCCGGAGAACGTGCTGGAGCTCGAGGAGGGCTTCCGCGCGCACCTAAGCCTCGGCTACTCGAACGCCGCCGGTCCCGCCGAACCGGTGCGCGACGCGCTGGCTGCGCACCCCGCCAGCACTGCGGAGGTGACGGTGGCGTCGGTGTCGCTGATCGACCTCAACCCGCGACCGCAAGGCGTACGAGTGGATGGACGTCGCGACCGTCTCGCTGGACGGCTAGCTGACCGAGCTGCGGGCGCGAGCCGGCGACTACCGCCAGCGACTTCCACGCGGGGCCAGATCGCCTCGACTCTCGCCTCTGACCTGCACTGACGACACCTAAGGGCGTTGGAACGGAGTTGTCCTGCGCAACCAGACGAGCGTGGAGAATTCGCTGAAGCCGCAGAAGGAATGAATAAGACGAGGAATTACTGTTTGCACTGAATCAGTGAATAGATAAAACCCACGAACTTGTACTGGATGAAACTACTGCAGGAACGTCTAACAGTTATCCCCATACGATCGGACCAACGGCGCACCAGCAACAGTGTTCAGAATCATCAGGCATGGTGACACACATCACATTCCGCTGCCATCAGCCCCCTGTCGCCCCGCCTACCAGCACAGACTGCCGACGGCCGCCAGGAGTGAGGTGGGTATAGGCGGAAAGCGGTCCCCCCGCCGAGTCACGATCTGGATGGCAACCCGTAGGCGAGGTGACGAACACCCTAGTGCCGCTCTATCGTCGTTCCCACGAATTGGCCGAGCCCCGGTTCCGGGTTGGGCAGGCAGGAGAACTCCCCGTGGTGACGAACGTTGCGGCGCTGCCGGTTGTCCGCGTGTACATCGACGAGACGGGCGACCGCGGGTTCAAGCCGACCTCCTCGCCCACGTTCGGCTTCTGCGCGGTGCTCGTGCCCGACGAGCACGACAACGACCTGCGCACCGTGATCCAGACGCTGCGCAACGACTTCGAGATCTCCGGCGAGCGTCCCGTGCACTGGAAGGAGCACCTGCGCCCGAGGTTCCACGAACGTCGGCGTCACGCCGCGAAGCGGCTGGCCACAGTGCCCGGAGTCCAGGTGATCCACGTCGTGATCGACAAGGCGAACGTGCCCCTGAACGCCGGCATGCGCGGCGACATCGTCAAGACCTACAACTACGCGTTGCGTCTGCTCTTCGAGCGCATCGCCTTCGCCGTACGCGACTGGCCAGGCGGGAGCCGCCGAGCCATCGTCAAGGTCGCGCACGTCAAGGGGCACGACCATGCGAAGTCGCTGGACTACGTCACGAAGACGTGCCCCGTGAGCCCCTCGCCGGTCAGCGTGCCGTGGAACCTCGTCACATCCAACGTCACCATCGAGGGCACGACGGCTGTCGATGGACTACAAGCCGCTGACCTCTACGCGGGGATGTTCAACGCCGCCATCACACCGGACAGGTTCGGCAACAACTGGCCGGAGTACCTCCTGGCGGTCACGCACCAGATCCGGCGCGGCCCGAACGGGAAGGTGTGCGACTACGGCATCAAGATCCTCGGTGACAAGAAGATCGTGACCGACCAGGACTGGTGGCCACAGATCCAAACGTAAGCAGCTCTTCACGGAGCCCGAGGCCGCTGCGACCGCTCAAGCGGAAGGGCCCGGTCACCCGGTCCAGGCGGTAGTTCCTCGCGACTCCGTGAAGAGCTGCACTTCAAAGGCTAGTTACAACTCAAGTGCCACAGCAACACGGGACGAGAGCCGTCACCCGGTTGTTGCCGTTTATATGAACGAACCGCAAAGAAACTTCATGTTTGCGGCGCTGTCGAACGGAATTAGGTGAAGAACCCCTCAATCTGTGCCCTGTTTCACCATCTACCTCGCCTGACGCTCCGCCCGGTGGGTGCGCGGCCGGATCAGGCGACCGGGCACGAGCTGCCGTCGCAACGCGATCGACCAGGCCTCGTCATGAGTGATCAGCCGGTAGGTGACGAGCCCGAGCTACGCGCCATGGCTCGTCGGGATCCACTCGTGCAGCAGGCCCGACAGCCACTACGCGCCGACCAGCCCATTGATCGACCAGAACGTCTCGCCGCGCAGGTGCGGCAGCAGCTTCTTGAATGGATCACTCAATTGGGTCACCTAGCTACGCTTCCTAGGCCAACCGTCCTCGCAGGAGGAGTACCGATGGAACCCGCCTGGGTTGCCGCCGCAGCGGCACTCGTCAGCTCGGGAGCTGCGATCTGGTCTGCCTTCAACGGCAACAGGACGCTTCGGCGAGCCGACCGGGATAGCCAGGCTCGTAGCCGGCCGATGATCGCCGCCGAACTGCGAGACGAACCGTACGCCTTCGCGACCCAAATTCTCGTGATCCGCAACTACGGCTCATCCATCGGGCGCAACGTCAGAGTGACGTTCGACCCGCCTCTGCCAGACCCCATCCCGGAGCGGGCCGCCCAGAGCGTCACCCCGTTCTTGAAGGCTCGTTATGCCGATCCGATCCCCGTGCTGACCCCAGGGATGGAGCTGGACAACATCTACTACTCACGACCTCAAGGCCACGACGACAACTTCGAACCATTGCCGGACAAGGTCACGGTGACCATCGAGTACGACGGTCCCGACGGCGCGCACTACGCGGACGCGTTCCCGCTGAACGTGGACGTGATCCGCCAACGCACCTACGTCACGTCGAGCGCGCACCCCAGTCAACGCATGAAGGAAGCGGTCAAGCAGCTGAAGGAGATCAACTCAACGCTGCGCACCATCGTCAGAAGGGCATCCGGCGATGGCGCGCCACATCCAGCCCATGAGGACTTGGTGCGCAAGCTGACGAGGCAACCAGCCGCCAATGCCACCGATCTCCAGTCACAGCAGGACGAAGACGGCAGCCGTGATGGATGACGATCTGCTGGTGCTTGAGGAGTCGTGGCCCGCGTCAACGATCGACGGCGAGCCCGGCATCGTCCGCGGGATCCTCGGAGTAAGCAGCGCACCGGACGGCAGCTTCCTCTTGAACCTCGCCGTCGGCCCGGCGGGGGCGCGTCCCGAGCAATGCGACCACGTGGAGTTCTTCCTGACAGCGGAGAACGCACGGGCGCTGCGCGACGTGCTGACCCGGTAGGCAAGCGTCAGCCAGTGAGGGACTCGGAGTCGGTATTGCCGAGGACGCAGTACAGCGTGGCGCGGGACACTTTCAGCGTCGCGCAGATCGTCGCCACCGACCGCCGCGCGCATCCGGCGGGCGAGCGCCACCTGGTCCGCGGCCAGCGCGCGCGGACGCCGGTCTGCTTGCCACGCGCCTTCGCGCCCGCGCGGCGTTGTCCGCACGAGTTGATCTACCCGACCTAGGCGCGCCGACCTCAGTCCCCACCCTTGTCCCGGTTGAGCACGATCGCCGTCCCGTCCAGGTAGATCAGCGCCAACGCGGCGTGCTCGGCGAACACGCGCGCAGACTTCCGCGCCAGCGGCAACGCGCTGGACTTGCCCAGCGCGTCGACCGTCGCGCTGGTGACCACGGCGATCGTCACCCGGCCGCCTCGACTGAGATGTTCCAGCAGCTCGGCACGCAACCGCAGGTTGGTCTGCTGCGACGAGTCGGGACGGCGGTAGCCGTTCGGCCGGTTCCGGAGGTTGTCGGACTCGCCGACGTACAACGACGGCAGGACCTGGCCTGGCGCATCCGACAGGCTGATCCGGTAGACGCCGGGCGCGCGCGGCAGGGGCGGAAACACCAGCTCGCCGTCGACGCCGAGCGTGACCTCGCCGACCTGCTGCCACGACATGCGCACCTGCACGTCCAGCTCCGCGGTCTCCATCTCGACGGCGAGCGCGACGGCCGCCGCCGAAGCTGGGCGGCGATTGCCATAGCTGGTACCGACCGGCCCGCGCTCGAACCGCACACGCCGCCGTGCGAAGTCGACCTGGGCGACGTGCCAGTCGGCGTCGCGCCACGCCTGTGCTTGCACCGAGCTGCTGTTTCCCCACCACTGCCGGATGTCGTACGCGGTCGGCGGCAGGCCACCCACGAGGTCGGCGATCTCGGCGAAGTCAAACTCGGCGGTCTCCCGACCGGCTGCGGCGAGCTCGGCGAGGCGACTCGTCAACGGCGCGTACTTGGCCGGCATCTTGCCCTCCTCGAACGGATCTACCGCTTCACGCGGGTCCGGATCGCCAGCGCCGTCAGCGCGAGCAGCAGCGGCCCGAACGCGCGGCCGGCCATCACCGTCCACGTCCCGGCCGGGGTGAGCTTCTGGTCGGTGTCGCGGAACACGACCGAACCGAGCGCGATGCGGATCGCCTTGCTCATCCGATCCGTGGTCCACCGCTGACCCTGTGGGGGAAGCGTCGCGGGCGCGGGCCTCACCTCCAACGTCACCTGCTGCGTCTGCCCGGCGACAGCGGGCGGGATCGTGCCGGTCATCTGCTGCAGCGTCGTGTTGTCCGGCAGGCCGAACTGAGTGAGCAAGGCGAAGAGGATCACGACCAGCAGGACGATGGCAACGAGCGCTCTGCCGGCACGCTGGCCGTAGCCGGAGAGCATCCAATACGTAGCGAGCAGCGCACGCTCTCCGCGCCTGGTCGACAACGCATGACGGCGTGCCTCCATCTCGCCGTAGTAGAAGTCACCCGCACCCGCCTCGTTCTTGGCATCCTCGAAGACCACGCCCCGCTCGACTTCGTCAACACCGACGTGCGGGTCGTCGTACCGAGATCGGGGCTCATCCACCGCACCGTCGTAACGGTCAGCGCCTCACTCCGATGCACGAACTGAAAGTATGCGGAAGAGAGCCGCTTTGATGCAGCACCACCACCAGCAGGAACGGCCTGGGCACGGCGTAGGTCAGTCGCAACGTCTCTATCCCCGCCAGCAGCGGCAGGAAGCAATCTAGTGGTCAACATGTACGAGCATTTGTTCGGATCTCAGGGCATCAGGCCAGCACAAGGCCGCGAGACACCTCGCTGCACCCGGTCACGCTCTAACGGACAGTCCTGCAAGGCGCGTGCAATCAGCCGCACATGGATCTTGGACGTTGATGACCGTCCTGCCCCGCAGTCGTGCGCAGCGCACCTGACCGCCGAGGAACGGGACGTACTCGAAGCTGGGCGCGCACGCAGCCAGAAGGCTTACGACGACGCACACCGCTCACCGCCCGCGTGCCACGAGTGGCCACCTCCAGTTCCAGGACAGACTGTCGCCCAGTGGCAAGCGGGCCGGTGTGCTATCTGCGGAGTGCCGGGAGGCTCAGTTGTTGACCACTGCCACCGCACAGGGTTGTTCCGCGGATTCCTCTGCACCGGGTGCAACACGCGGGAAGGTCTTCGCTGTGAGCTGATCTTCCGGCTCTACCGCGAGCGGCCGCCTGCCGTAATCCTTGGCCAAACCCACCAATACGTCGGATACGGCTACAGCTTCGACAACGGCGCCGAGCCGCAGCAGTGGGTTCGCGACGAGCTGGGACCAGTGCCAGACGATCCGGCCGCTGCAGCCGAATATCTCGCCGCGGCAGCTCGGCTGGCAGATCCTCGGGTGGGTTGGGATTACGGGTTCACTTTGGGGCTCGACGATGAAGCAGACCACGAGGAAGAACGTGACCTGTGGCCCTGTTGATCTCCCAGGAAGGCGCCGTCGCCGGCACACCGTAACGGCCCGATCGGCGGACCCGATCTGGTGCACGTGCTTGCCAAACTCGCATCACTCGGCGTGATGTCGTTGCTCGCGACGGGCTGCGCGTCGCCGACGCCCGGAACACCCTTCCCCGCCCCCGGCACGGTGACCGTGATGTCCGCGGTGACTGCCACGCCCACCGCGCCCAGCCAGCGCCGGGTCTTCGTGGCGGACGCGGTCGAGCGTGGCGTCGTGAAGATCCTCCGCGACGAGTACAAGATCACGAATATCGGCCAGGCCACGTGCCCCGAAGGCCAGGCCGTCGAACCCGGTACGACGTTCATCTGCATCGTGGACGTCGGCGGCGCCGACAAGTCGGTGAAGGTAACCGTGAGGTCTGCAGACGGCGAGTATGAGGTCGACCAGCCTCGATGACGTGGCTGCTCAGCGAATGTACCGACGCGCCGCTTCTGTGAACGACTGGATCTCCAGTTCCATCGCATCTGCGGCTTGTCTCACGGTTGAAGGCAACGTGTACCGCTCGAACGTGACCGCATCTTCGACATCGAAGCGGACCTTGCCTAGTTCGCGGTCCATCTCGCGGATGGCGCGACCGTGCTTGGCCAGCTCCTCGGGGCCGAATAGATCGAGAAGGCCAACCACCTGGCGGATCTCGTTGCGGGCGCCGTAGTAGATGTTCTCCACATCGAACACCTCGGATTGCCCAACGACGTCAGCCCGGAGCGTACGACGGCGGTGGATCGTGTTCAGCCGGATCAGTGCCGACCTGGCCGTGATCGCCGCTTCGACCAAACGAGCACATCGCTCGGTACGTTCCTGGCGGGACCGAGCCCGTGCGGCGAACACCGCCCTGACCGGCTCCAATATCACGCCGAGCGCGACGCCTCCCAGTGCGAAGAACCCTGTGATCAGTGGGGTAAGCACGAGCGCAGTGTCGCCACGACAGGGGCACGTTTGCTAGACGCCGAGGGGGTAGCGAGCCGCGGCTAGCTGGCGTACCTCCTCGCCAGGAGCGCGAACTCGTGAACGGCATCTTCGAAGTCGTGGGCTGCTTGGAGAACGATCTTTGGCGGCTTGTCCTGATCGAACTCACCGCCATCGTCACAGGCGAAGCGCGTCGCCCTGAACCGGCGCTCTGCCTCACGAACAACGTGTGCCGCTTCAGCAAGCTCGTCGGGTCCGCTAAGCCGCAACAGGACGACCACCTGCCTCAGGTCATTCCGAGCAAGGCGGTATGACTCAACGCACTCGTTCTCGAACGAACCATCCGCCCTCCTACCGGCAGCCATCTCGCGATGAGCGAGATTCAAAGCCAGTAACCGCGCCCGGCAACTCATGGCCGACTCGACAAGCCGCGCGCACCGCTCGGCACGATCCTGACGAACTCGCGCACGCCGAGCTGCTCCCAACTTCAAAGGCTCGACCAGTGCTCCAACAACCACGCCGCCGAGTGCGGCAATCGCAGCGACAACAGCAGGCAGTACCGCATTCCCCATGCCATGCTGTCTGTTTCCGTGTCCGTCCTCGTTACGTGGGCGCGCGATGTCTAGTCAGACGCTTACTGCCCTATTCCTGTTCGCTCCGCCTCGGCCTTTGCTTCCAAGATCGCTCGCTGCGCCACGCGACGCGTCGACGGCGCAGACCAGTCGATGCCGTGCAACTCGGCGAACCGCCGCATCGGGCCCACCAACAAGATGATCCCCTCCAGCTGGCGCTCCAGTGCTGCGGCCTGCAACCGCAGGCGGATCATTTCGCGCGATGCTCGTTCGGCGCGGTCCCGTTCCTGCTGCTCCAGCACCGCCAGCGCGCGAACCGACTCCCGGCCGGTCTCGTACGGCATGCCGGTCGACTGGTCCAGCGCGATCTCACGCGAGACGAGACCGCGACGCCCTCCCGCTCGACCTGCTCAGCGAGCCGGTCCGATAGCCACCGCGCCCGCTGTGCCGACACCGCTGCCGCGCGCGGCAGCCCCACGACGGGGCCTGCATCTGCCTGATCAAGCGGCGACGCGGTCGCCGTTGCGACGGTCGGGAAGGCGTCCGCGGACTCCACGACGCCATCACCGTCCACTTCGGACCGCCGGACGACGCTGAGCCCACAGCTCAGCGTCGTCGACCGGCAAGTCGAGCGCCGCGAGCGCCGCGCCGACCATCACATCCAGCTCCGCGGACGCACCCGCCGCGCGGCGCTGCCTGGCCAGCTCGTACGCCCGCACGCGCGACCTCCTCAGCGGGCAGTCCGCTGCAGCGGACTGCCGCGCCACACACCGAGTCCGTCGCGCAGCATCGCCGCGCGCGCCTCAACGTCGTCCACGGCGCGGGCAGCATCGACCACAGCCTCGAACCGGTGCAGGTCGACCCGGTCACGGCGCAGCTCGAGCAGGTACCCGCCGGACCGTTGCCGAACCGCGAAACCCGTGTCCCGCAATAGCCTGCGCAACCTGCTGATGTAGCTGTACACAGCCGACCGCACCTGCGCGGGCGGATGCTCGCCCCGCACCCGATCGATCAACGCCTCGACCGGGTGCGGTTTCTCCGCCCCCACCGCGAGCACCGCGAACACACACCGCTGCTTGGCCGCTCCGAGATCGAGGCTCCGCCCCTCCCACCAGAACTCGACCGGCCCAAGGACCTGAACATCGACCACCACGACCCCTCCCCCACGGTACGAGCGCTGTCACGCAGCGGCCAACCCCATCTGGCCCGTCACAGACCGGCGGGGGCTGGAGGAACGAGAGGGAGCGGCGCCTGGTTGACCCGTGCGTATAGACGGCTCGCGCCGATATCGAGGGGTGAACTCCACTGTAGCCGCCAGCCGTGGCTTCAATCAGCGCTGGCTCTTCTCCAGCAGCGCGGGAATGAACACCGCCTTCTCGATCTCTGCGCCTTGCCACGTCCAGCTGACGATCCTGTCGCCCTCGAACCAGTCACCCTCGAACCCTGAGCTGTTCACCGACCGCGCCTCGCCCCCTCAGGAGTGTTCGTTAAGCTCATTGCCGCGCAACAGACGGCGATACTGAACCTCGGACGGTCGGTGATGGCGGGCGTCACCTAATCGCGACGCCCGCCATCCGCACCGCGACGACGTGTGCCGCGGTGACCCGCGCGTGCAGCTCGACACGCCCCCACAGCACGACGAGCCACGCGAGCGAGAACCAACGCGGGCTCGATATCTAACTCTCGTAACCACGTTCTCGCGGCGCATGACCAGAACCGGTTTCCCCCTGGCTCTTCCTGGTAGGCCCACAGTGAAGGCAGGCGGTCCGGACCGTCACGGCTATCGAGGAAAGTCCTGCAAAACACGACGACAAGTGTCCTGACCCGTCACACCGAGTTAACACTTGCCCTTTAGTCGACCTTGCCAATCCTGCTGATCGGAATTCGCCCGCGTAGGCGGCCAGATAATTGACACGTAGCGCCGCCTTTGGTTTATAGTGGCGAAGTCGACGATTTCCCCCCTGAGTCGCGTCCTGGCCGTTGTTCACATCGTCCAGGGGGATTGTCGTGTCTGCCCATTACACGAAATGCACATGCGTACGTGGTTGCCTCACGGGCGATCGCTCGGGAGCAGGCGATGGCGTTCGGTGACGGGACGTGGCGGGTGCTGCTCGGCCCGAACCACGAGACGGTTCGTGCGCGTCTTCGAGCGCGGCGCGCGTCCAGGCGCGGCCTGCGATCAGGCGGTCCGGCATCGGGGACGCCAGCCCCGCCGGGCACCAGCGACGGCCTCGCCGGGACCACTGGTCTCGCCGGAGCTGGCGGTGAGTGGCCCCGCTACATCCGCGGCAACCTCGACGAGATGCCGGCCGCGCACGCCAGTGCGGGGTCCGGCGCGCACGCGACCACCGCTGCTGGACAGGTCCCGGATCCGCGAGCGGAGACCCCTGCGTTCGATGTACTCGCGGCTCGGCCGCGCGCGTCGGGCTGGGTCCGTACGCGACGTGGTCTCACGATCACCGTGCTCGTTGTTCTCGTCGGCGCCGGGGCGGTGAGCATCGCGCAGTCCGTGGCGCGGTGGGCGCGGCCCGCGACGTCGCCGTCCACGGTGCGGATCAGCGAAGTGGACCTGGTCGGCGCGGCGGTGCTCGCCGCGACGGACTACCTCTCCTGGGACACCAGCGATCGGCCGCGGCGTCAAGCGGCGTTGCATCGCCTCGCGGCACCTGGGGGCACCATCGACGGCTGGGACGGCACGGGCCGGCAGGCCGCGGACAGCGCGACGGCAATCGGTCTGGCCCGGCTCGATGACGAACGGGCGGTCGTGGTGACGCGGGTACGTGTCACGCCGTTCACGCAAGCGACCGACAGCCAAGCCACGCCGCCGTCGACGTCCTCGCGGGCACCCGAGGCCAACGGCTCCTCGGCCCCACCTATGAACGCGCCGGGTTGGACTGCGGGACAGTCGCGGTGGCTGACGCTGTCGGTGCAACTGGCGTCACGCGATGGTCGCCTCGTCGTGACAGCGACACCCGCGCTTGTTCCCGCCGGGCCGCCGCCGGCGCGGTATTCCTCGGCGGCGGCGCTGACCGGCGCGTCGGATGAGTCGTTCGCCAAGTCCACTCAGGACAGTGTCGCGAAGTTCTTGGAGAGCTTCGCCAGCGGCGAGCTTGACTTCGTCCGCGCACCACACGCTCGAGTGTCCGGTCTGGACCGTGCGGTCACGCTCAAGAAGCTGGTCCGCTGGCAAGCGGCGCGCGCGGCCGCAGACGGTCACGAGGACGAGCGGGTGGGCACGGCTACCGTGATCTGGGAGCTTCCTGATGGCGCGGGGACGTTGCGCTGCGCTTATCGGATCACGTTGCGCCGGCACGAGGACCGGTGGCTGCTGGCCGCGGTCGATCCCGAGGTCGACGGGGCCGCGTCATGAACCTCGCGGTGACGCTGGCGCAGCTGCGGCCGGATTCCTTCGACCCGCTGCAGAACATCATCCTGCCGCTGCTGGGGACCGTGCTGCTGATCGTGATGGGTTTCCGGCTCGTGTCCGCTTACATCGAGGACCGGCCCGGCAAGATCCTCGGTGCCCTGCTCGGTGCGCTGCCCGCGGCGATGGCCGTGTTCTTCCCCGCGGCCACCATGGGCATCCTCAAGGGGCTGGCGCAAGTTCTGGTCGGGGGTGGCTGAGCCGTGCCGCTGCGTCTTCCGACCGACACCCAGCACATCAATCTGCGGACCCGGCAGTTCGAACTGTGGGGGCGTTCGCTGGGCCAGGGCATCGAGCGGCAGACCCTGTTCATCGCCGGCGTGGCGGTCGTCGTGTGGTGGCTGGTGCTCCTGGTGATCGGGATGCCGTTGCTGACCCGCTACTCCCCCTTGGTCTATCTCGTGCCTCCGGCGGCGTTCGTGATCAACGGGACGCGCCGGGACGACACCGGCCGCATGGTCCTGGTCGGCTGGTGGGACTGGGTGCTCGCGCGGCACCCGGCCCGACGGCGGCGCATCGGCAACCCGCTGCTCGAGCTCGCCGGCCGCGCCCCGGCGCCGACCCGCATCACGGTCACCACCGAACTCGCCCCGTCCCCCATGGACGAAGGCGGTGAGCACACGTGAGGCGAGCACACCGCAGGACGGCACGCCGGATCCGGCGGGTGACCGCGGCACCGGCCGCGCCGCGCGTGATCAGCGACGGCATCGAGGTCACCGACGACGCGGTGTGGACCTGGGTGCAGATCCCCGACGGGGCAACAGAGTTGATGGAGGACAATGAGCTCACGGCGGCGACGCTGTCCAGCGCGGCCGCGCTCAGCACCCACCTGCCGCCCGGCGCGGACTGGCACATCAAGGTCCTGTGGTCCCGGCACTCGTCCGACGCCTACCGTGCCGTGTGGGACGCCACGCCGGGAGTGCGGGCACCGGGGGCGGACTACTACATCGAGCTCGGGGCGCACCGCATCGACCGCAACAGCGAGGCCGGCTACTACCGGCGGCGTGTGGTGCTGCTCGGTGTGCGGTGGCCGACCGAGGATGACGAGTCGAGCGTGGAGCGGGGCCGCCGTGCCGCGGCGCGGCACCTGCGCACCGAGGCGGCCGCCTATCGGGCCGCGCACGCGCGGCTGGCCATGGTGCGTCCGGTGGTGGACCGCTGGTTCCGGCAGATCGAGGCCAGTGTGCTGCGGGCGCGAGTCGCGCCGGCGGGGCTGATCGCGTGGGCGTTCGCGCGGGAGATGCGTCGTGGCACGGACCTCGTCATGCCGGACGAGTCGCTGTTGTCGGGGGCGCGGTTGGTCGCGCTGATGGACGGCGAGGTCGATCCCACCCAGGACAGCGGCTATGTCGTGGTGACCGACACCAAGACCGGGCGGCGGCGCTACGTGTCGGTGCTGGTGCCCGCGATCAACGGATTCCCGCCCGACGAGCTGGAGATCCCCGGCGGGGAGTGGCTCGCCGTGCTGTCCGATCTGCCGGGTGTCGAGGCGTCGGTGCGCGGGGTGAATCACGGCCGGGCCGGGTCGATGACGATCCTGCGTGAGGCTCGGAAGTGGAGCCGCTCGCAGGCCAAGGAAGCGACCGAGGCCGGGGCGTTCGTGCCCGAGGAGGTCGACGAAGCCCAGGACGCGCTGGCCGAACGCGAACGGGAGGTCCGGCGCCGCGTCGACGTGCTCACCACCACCCACGCCCGGTGGGTGGTGGAAGCCGACAGCCCTGGGGAACTCGTCGACGCGGTCGAGACGGTGCAGAAGCGCTACACCGGGGTGGTCGCCCTCGAGCTGGTGCCGAACATCCAGGACCTCTTGTGGCTGGAACTGCTGCCGGGTGACCAGGTGCGGGTGCCGGAGTTCGCGCAGCTGCAGCCGATGCGGACGCTGGCGGGCAGCTGGTTTCACGCCGGGTCGTCGGTCGGCGACTCGACCGGCTCCTACATCGCGGGCAATCTCGGCACCAGCCCCGGCCCGGTGCTGCTGCACCTGGTGTCGCGCACCGACGCCGACCGTCGGCTGCCGACGTCGGTGTCGTTCACCGGCCGGTCGGGTTCGGGCAAGTCGACCTCGCTGGAACTGGTCAGCCTGAGCGCGCTCGCGGAGGGCGCGTGGGAGCTGATCGTCGATCCGAAGGGTGATCTCGGCGGCATCGTCGAGGTCGCCGACCAGGTCCTCGGCGTGCCGGTGCAGGTCGTCGACGTCATCGATGCCGCGAGCAGCGGCATCATGGACCCGATGCGCTTCGCGCCCAGTGCGGACGAGGCACGGACACTCACGCTGGACGCCCTGCTCGGCGTGCTGTCCACAGAGGACCGCCGGCACAGCGAGACGGTGCTCGAAGCGGCGATCGATCGCGTGCTGCGACAGGACCGGACCCGCTGGTCGAGCCCCGCGGTGATGGGCGAGCTCGTCGCCGCCGCAGGCGATACGCCCGATGCGCGGCTGGCGCGCCGCCTGGGTGAGACGCTCTCGCTGCGCTCCCGGCAGGCGGGCATCCGGGCGGTACTCGGCGGCCCGATCCCTGGGGCGCCGCCGATGATGATCGGCCGCGGCCTGGTGTACATGAGCCTCGCCGGTCTGGACATGCCTCGGCACGGCGCCGATCCGCAACGCTGGACGGTTGCCGAGAGGTGCGCCATCACCACCTTCCGGCTCGCGCTGAGCTACGCCCTGCTGCAGTCACGGCACATCCGGGAGATCCCGAAGGTCGTCGCGCTGACCGAGCTGCATCTGATCACCGGCTACCCCGAGGGCAAGTCGCTGATCGAGTGGCTCGCGCGGGTCGGCCGGGCGCTGAAGACCTACCTGCTGCTCGATTCCCAGTCCGCGCAGGACCTCGCGCAGATCACCGCGCTGATCGAGCAGCTGGTCATGTCCTTCGCGTTCGAAGCCACCGGCAAGGCCGAACAGGACGCCCAAGCGGTGCTGCTGCACCGCCCGAACCCCGGTCCGCGGCTGCGCGCCGCGCAGGCGGCCCTGGGGCCTGGCCAATGTGTCGTACGCGACCGGTACAACAGACTCGGACTGATCAGCTTTGATCGGCTCACCGAGTGGATCGCCACGACCCTGTCGACCGATGCCGGCGAGGACTCCGAGACCGTTCTCGGATTCGACACGGGACCTGATGATCCCGTGCCCGAAACCGACGACGTCGCCGAGCAGGTCTCGGCGGAGACGGAGCAACCGTGACCACGCCCACCTCGCCCTCCCCCATCTCGCAGCCACGCGACCGGCGCCGCCTGCGCCTTGTCCTGGGTGCTGTGGCCGCCGTGGTGTTGCTGATCGTGGGATGGATCGTGTGGCCTGGCGACGACGCCGGCCCCGAGCGGGCACAGCGCAAGCCCGAGCCCGCCGAGGTCGCCACGGTCTTCCTGCAGCGCTACGCCACCGGTGATCCGTCCGTGTGCGAGCTGGCGACCGAGGAGCTGCGCACGAAGCTGCACAGGGACGGCCGCTGCAGCGGTACCGCCACGGGATCCGTGCCCGCCGTCGAGATCCTCTTTGCGACGACCTGCGCGGACAAGACCGGAGTGGACGCCAAGCTCGGCACGCCGGGCAAGGCCGGCGCCCCCTACGCGCACCTGGGCCTGGACAGGTCCGCGGACAGCTGGCTCGTGCGGTCCTTCCTGCCCATCGGTGACGTGAAGGCGATCAGCTCGTACGCCTGCGCGTCGCCTCAAACAAAGTACGGCGGATAAGCCATGGCACCACCGGGGGAACGACAATACGAGAAGACCGGTGTGCGGTCGTGGCCGGCGGCGTTCGCCGGATGGGCCGGGCGGGTGCGGACCTGCTCGCCGCGCCCGCTGCGGTGGCTGCTCGCCGATCCTCAACGGCTGGTCACGCTCGCGTGGCTGATCGGCCTGCTCATCGTCGGGCACGCCCGCGCCGCCCTGGCCGACGACATCATCGTCGGCCCCGACCTCGCCCGCGGCGCCCCGAAAACCCTGTTCGAAACCTACGGGTTCGTCTCCTACGGCCTGACAGTCAAACCCGACGAAGGATCCGAGGGCTGGCTCGACATCGGACAGGTCGTCTGGCAGACCCTCGGCCTGATCAACCTGCTGATCCTGTGGTTGTGCCTCGGCGTCCTGTACGGGGCGCTCACCCTGCTCGAATGGCTGCTGCACCTCACGATCTACGCCGACAGCGCCGGCCCGATCGACCAGGCCGTCACGACCATGGCCTCCACGGTGTTCTTCCCGCTGATCACCGCGACCGTCGCGATCGGGGCGTTCACCTCCTACGCCCAATGGCGCGGCGAGGGCAAGGGTTTCGTCTCCGACATCATGTGGGTCATCGCCGCCGCCGCGCTCGGCATCGCCTTCGCCTCAGGCCCCTCCCAGATCATGACCACAGTGGACGGACTGCGGCAGAATCTCGCGAACGGCGTGATGACCGGGGCCGCCAAGTTCGTCAACCAGCAGGGAAACCCGGTCGGCTTCCCGAATCCGCAAATCGGCGGCGCCCCCAACGAGGCCAGCACCCGCAAACTCGTCGACGGGGTCTGGAGCACCTTCGGCGCCACCTCGTGGTGCTACGCGCAGTTCAGCTCACTGGAAGTCTGCAAGACGGCCGGTGCCCACGCCTTGGCCAACGACGAGACTTGGCAACGCTGGATGCAGGTCCTGGAGGACGAGGGCGACGTGCCCGAGTTCGGCCCGTACGGGCACTACATCCGCGGCCAGGACCCGGCACGCCTCGGCATGCTGCTCGTCATCGCCCTGATCACCCTGCCGATGGCCTGGTTACTGCTGCGGCTGGTGATCGCGGGCCTCACCGCTGTCGCCGGTTTCCTGCTCATGCTGTGCGTCGCGTCGCTGTTCCTCGTCCTGTGGCCGATCCAAGGCTGGCCCCGCACCATCGGTATCCGCACCATCGGCTACACCATCGGCACGAACTTCCAGGCACTGTTCGTCACCGTCACGGTCAGCGGCGTCGCGGTAGTCACCGTCGTCATCAGCACCCTGGCGGGCAAGTACGGCTACTTCGCGGTCGGCGTCCTCAACATCGCGCTGATGAACTCCGCCACCAAGATCAAAGCATGGATGGACAACCTGATCGGCGAGCCCGCACCACGCACGATGGGCATCGCCTCACTGCTGATCATGCGCTCGCTCGTGCGCACCGTCCCCAAGGTGATCGGCATCGCCGCCAGCGGCGGCGCCGGACTCGCCGCCGCAGCCGCAGGCGCCGCAGGCAAGGCAGCGCTGCGAACGATCACCGGGCCATCGCCGCTGGGTTTCAAAATGCACAGAGAGTCCGGTTTGGACGCCGGACCACCCACATCGCCTCCGGGAACAGACATCCAACCCCGAGGACCGCGCACCTCCTACCCACCCCTGGGGGAACTCACCGGCGGACCGTCGACCACCCCCGCGGCATCGAAACCGGCAACACCACACTACGAGTCCCGTCACGCCTTCCAGGCTCCCGCCGCGTGGGGCCCGTGGGAGGCCTCGCCCACCGGAGACATCACGCGGCAACAGCTGCCGAACACCACCGAGCGCAGGTGGACGATCTCTCCCGTCGGACGCGAGATCACGCCACCAGATCCGGTTCCCTTGCCCGCGACGAAACCGAGCAGCAACACCTACACCATCACCGACGCGAAGCCTCCGAGGCCAGTGCCACCGCCGAGGCCTGGGAACGTGTGGGTCGCCGGTCCCGGCGGCATCACCAAGCCACGCCGGAAAAAGTCGCCATGAGCACCGGGAAGGAGAACGCCGCGGCGACTGCCGACGACAACGGTGTGCTCGACCGCCTGCCTCAGCCACCCCAGTGGTGGCGAGCCGACGTACCAGGCGACGAAGATCACCAGCCTGTTCCACACGCTGCTTCCTCAAGCCCGGACGGCGCGCCACCAGCGGAGGCAATCGACGACGGCGAGGCCGCAGACGAATCGACTACCGACGATGACCTGGGCGTACCGGACTTGCTGCGTCACGTCCGGCACACCCTGGTCGGGCGTGACCTCATCGCACCCCGCCGCGGGTTGTGGCCGTTTGGCCGCGCCGCAGGCGAGCGACGGCTGCGCCGCGACGAGATACTCACCGCAGCCGAGGATCGGCGCACCGCGCTACGTCAGCAGTTCAACGGCACCACACGGCGAGCCGCAGCGCGGCGACCATGGCGATCTGTCGACCACGCCACCAACAGACGAGTGATCGCTACCTGGATCGCCATCGTCGTCGTGATCGCGGGGCTCATGTGGTGGATCGGTGACCGCGGGGCCGAACCCAACCGGCCTGCGCCGACGAATCAGCCATCGGCAGACCCGCTCTCCACACCGCCCCCACACGCCAGTCGGCCATCCACGAGTCCCACCAGCGCCCGAGCAACGTCACTGCCCGCGGTAGAGCCGATACCGCCACGAGGAGTCGCGCCTCAATCTCCAGCGCCCGCATCCCCTCCGGGCAATCCGGCGGACGTCGTCGTGGCAGCACCACCAGCAGGCGAGCCGAGCCCGGAGGAGCTCAGCACTCCGGAATCAGCCGCGCGGGCATGGCTCGCCCGATGGTGCGCATTCGATCACACGGAGCCGTTCGCCGCCGCCGAGCAGCGCGCCCGGCCCGCGATGACCGATCTCGGCTGGCGGAACTTCGACCCTGCCGGGGATGAGCGGGCACGGCACAGCTGGGAGCGCACGGTCGCTGCCAAGGAATCGGGCCGCTGTTCTGCCCCGCAAGCGCAGGTGCCCAGCGGCGCGCCAGCCTCGGACAACCGGCGCATCGTGCTCGTGTGGGCCGACCGCGTCGTCACCGGCACCGCCGGTTCACCGTACGTCGAGCGGATCATGCAGACGCGGCATGTGCACCGAGGCGCGGACGGCCGGTGGCGCGTCGACATCGCGACGGTCGGCGGGTGAGCTCACCATGCTCAAGACCGCGTTCACCGCTGTCGGTGGCCTCCTCGGCGTTGTTCTGCTGATCTTCGTGCTGACCATGGGCGCGGGCACCGAGACAGGGCAAGCCGCGCCCGCAGGTGGATGCACAGTCCCCTTGGACGGAACGTCCCCGTCGTCGAGCGCCGCTGCCACTGCAGGGCATCAGGTCGATGCGACGCTGAACGACAAGCAGATGGCAGTCGCCCGCACGATCATCGCCGTCGGCAAGGGAATGGGGGTTGCCGAACGCGGCACCGCGATCGCCCTCGGCACCGCCATGCAAGAGTCCACATTGGATCCGAACGCGACCAGCGGGCGCAGCATCGGACTGTTCCAGCAGCAGGGCGAGCTCTACGCCGCGGTCAGGCGTACCGACCCGTCCGACACCTCACGGGCGTTCTACGAGCAACTGCTCAAACGCGTCCCTGAATACGCCAACGCGAGCGTCATCTCGTTCGCCGACGCGGCGCAACGAGTGCAGGCCTCCGGCGCGGGCCCTTCCTGGTATGCCCGTTGGGAAGCATGGGCAGCAAAACTGGCCGCACAGCTATACACCGGCACCCCCGCACAGAACGCGGGCACCGGAGACGTGAGCTGCACACCAGGCGGAGGATCGGGCCCGATCAGGATCACGATCAACGGCAACACCATCACCCTGCCCGCCGAAGCCGGCATCAGCGGAACCTTGACGTTTCCTCACGAGAAGGCCACGACCGCGGCAGCAGCAGCGCTGAGCTACCTCGGCACGCCCTACGCCTGGGGCGGAGGTACGCCCAACGGACCGAGCAAGGGCATCCATGACGGAGGTGTCGCCGACGCCCACGGCGACTACGAGAAAACTGGCTTCGACTGCAGCGGCCTCATGGTCTATGCCTTCGCCCAAGCAGGCATCGCACTCCCCCGCACCACCCAACCCCAACAGCAATACGGAAAATCAGTCCCTTGGGCCAAGGCCGAACCAGGCGACCTACTGTTCTGGGGACGACCGGCGACACACGTCGCCCTCTACCTCGGAACGATCAACGACGCGCCTTACATGGTTGAGGCGCCATCCAGCGGAGGCGTTGTGAAAATTTCGCTTGTGCGCACCCGCGACCCAGGATTCGACGCGATGGTTGTGCGGGCGTCGTGACGACGACGACGTCGGGGAGCCGGAGAGAGTCTCACTCTCCGGCTCCCGCAGATCCCAGCGTGACCTAAGGTAGACCGCCCTGCCCCAGTCGGAGACCGCGTGGCAGCAAGGGCCAGCCAGCCGTCCATTCCACCGGCTCACCGCACACCCGAGATCCCCCGCGTGCGCGAATCCAAGCGTTGCTCGCTGAGCACCGCGGCCGGGTCAGGGACGATCCCCGAGTGCGCGAGGTCCAGCCTTGGCGCCCGGAGAACCGTTCGCGCAGTTCCGGACGATCCCCGCGTTCGCGGGGTCCAGCGCATCGGGCGCAGCCGGGCCGGCGGTCCAGAGGGACGATCCCCGCGTGCGCGGGGTCGAGTTCCACTCACCGTCCCAAGGGACGGCTATGTGGGGACAATCCCCGCGTTCGCGGGGTCCAGTCGCTCGCAGAAAGTCTGCCTTGTCCATCGACAGGACGATCCCCGCGTGCGCGAGGTCCAGCGGCCGACGTTGCGAAGGGTCCCCGGCAATGCGCGGAGGATCCCCGCCTGCGCGGGGTCCAGTACATGAACCGTGGCTACTGGCGGCACCCGGTCGGACGATCCCCGCGTGCGCGGGGTCCAGCACGCGGCGACCGGGTGCGGATCGGTGTGCTCGGGACGATCCCCGCGTGCACGGGGTCCAGCACGCGGCGACCGGGTGCGGATCGGTGTGCTCGGGACGATCCCCGCGTGCACGGGGTCCAGGGATGCTGCGCGAGCCACCAGAACACGCCCCACGGACGATCCCCGCGTGCGCGGGGTCCAGGTTGGGCTGGGTCAGGATTTTGGGGGTTCGTAGGGACGATCCCCGCGTGCGCGGGGGCCAGTCGGCCAGGGCCGAGATGTCCGGCATAGCCCGCGGACGATCCCCGCGTGCGCGGGGGCCAGGTGCTCGACACGATCTGGCGCCACGTCTGCAGGGGACGATCTCCGCGTGCGCGGGGGCCAGACCGGGTCGTTGGTGGTGATGGTCAGCACCGCCGGATGATCCCCGCGTGCGCGGGGTCCAGCTCGGTCCACCTGCGCATGTCCGGCCAGTCCCGGGACGATCCGCGCGTGCGCGGGGTCCAGAAGCCCAGTCGGTCGGCTAGCTGCCGTGCTTCCGGACGATCCCCGCGTGCGCGGGGTGTAGATCGGCGCGATCCAGGAGCCCGCCAAGGACGTCGGACGATCCCCGCGTGCGCGGGGTCCAGACGTACTGCCTCCAGAGCCGTCCCTGCAGCCGCGGGTGATCCCCGCGTATGCGGAGTCCAGGACATGCCCAACCTGCACGCCGCGCAGGAGCACGGACGATCCCCGCGTCCACGGGGTCCAGCACTCGCAGCCCAGTCGATCGGCCCCGGCTGCGGACGATCCCCGCGTGCGCGGGGGCCGTTTCTGGCCCAGTCGATGTTGCCGATGCCCCAGGGACGATTCCCGCGTGCGCGGGGGCCAGGCCGCAGACCTCGCAGTCCCGCCCCACAACGCGGGACGATCTCCGCGTGCGCGGCGGGCCAGGCTGTGTGACCTCCCGTTCCACAAACGGAAACAGTGTTTCTCCTTCACTGTCGTTGATCTTGTGGCGTGGCGGTGTGATGGCCATCGGCGCGGACGTGCGGAGAGGACCAGACCGTCATAGTCCAGGGGATACCAGCGGTCGTGGCCTGCTGTGTGGCTGTCCAACCTTGTTCGTTGTCGGCGGGTTCGGTCATGATCGCTTCACGATCGTAGATACGGTCGGCGAGCAGGTCCCAGAGTCGGTCGCGGACGCAGCGGCTCGGTGCGTTAGGCGTGGATGCTGGACCTGGTTGATGACATCGTGCGGGTCGTGTGGGTGGTCTGCCACCACATGTCAGGCAGGGTGGTCTCGGAGTGGTGCGAGGGTGAGCAGGCCGCATCCGTAGGCCTTGGTGGGGCCGATGCCGGTGAGCATGGCGGTGCGGAGTTTGTCGGGGTCGGTGATGGTGAGGCGGCCTTCGAACGTGATGGCGTGCATGGTGACGGGTTTGGGCATGCCCTTTTTGGGGATGGTGTAGCGGGTTGTGTTGACGATGCGCACCTCGTGTTGGGCTGGGCCTTCGATGGTGGACGGCATGCCGGGGGCCGCGGTGTCGGTGCGGGATGTGGGGATGGTGAAGCCCCATTTGTCGGTGCGGCGCAGTAGCCAGTCGATCTGGTGGGCGGCGGTGCGGTGTCCGACGCGGAAGCCGCGGCGGGGTCGGGTGTCGCCGTGGCGTTGCCGTTGTGAGTCGGTGAGGCGGTCTGGGGTCATTGTGGATTGGACCGGGTTGGCGGTGAGCCGGAAAGCGAATTCGCGGCCTGACGCGAGATGACCGAGGACGGGGGTGTAGTCGCGGACCAGGACGTGGTCGCCGTCGGCGTGGGGCCATCCGGCTTGTTCGACGATGTGGGTCCAGTCGGGCCGGGTGGGGGTGAGCACGAGCAGGTTGACGTTGTGCTCGCGGGTGTCCAGTCGCCATAGGACACGGTTGGTGTTGGGTTGTTCGGGGAGACCGCCCATGACGGCGGCGTGCACGGTTCGGGGGTTGCGCAGGAATTCGCGGCCCTTGGTGCGCAGCGGGTTGAGTCGGATTCGGGACAGGTAGGACATGGGTCACCACCCCAGCAGTGCGAACGGATCGTGGTCGGTGTGGCCGGTTCCCGCCGGGTCTGAGGGGTCAGCGAGGCCGGTGGGTATCTGCACCCAGCCGTGGCGGACCATGCGGGTGGTGCGGCTGCGTTCGAGGGGGGCGAACGACAGTGGCTGGTCGTGTGCCATGTCGAGGTCGCCTTGCTCGGTGTCCTCGTCGGTCGTGCTGTCACCAGCTGTGCCGTTGCAGATGCCGGCCTCGCCGCCGGTGGCGTCGATGGTGGTGGCGAGGGTGACGAACGCGGGTGCCCTGCCGCGGTCGCGGAGTTGTTTCCTGGTGTGGTCGGAGGCCAGCCAGGGAGTGTTGGCCAGCGCCTCAGTGAGGGTGGGTTGGGTGTCGTCGTCCAGCAGCAGGGGCTGGGTCGGCACGCAGGAGCGACGTCCCAGCGCGAGCGGAAACGCCGGGTGGGCGAGTGCGTGGCGCAGGGTGTCGATGAGGCCGCGTGGACCGCGGACGGCGGCGAGGAACACCGCATCCTGCAGGTAGAAGCGTTGCGTGACGTGGGTGTACTTGGCCGGCGCGGTGGGTTTCTGGGTGCCTTTGGCAGTGAGGGACGCCGAGGGCAGCGGAAGGCCGCGGTAGTCGCTGACGGTGTGGTAGTCGCGCAGCAACGTGCCGGGTTGGTCGACGCGCACCGCCAGCGACAGTTCGCCGAGGTCGGCGATGGTGTCGGTGCGGGCACGGCCTTGTGCTGCCGCCAGCAGTCCGATGACGCCGGACTTGGTTGGCTGATGCGCCGTGTCGCGGCGGTTGAACGCACTGGCATTGCCCCATGACTGCAGAGGTGCGGCCAGCCGCAGCAGCAGGACGGCGGTGCCGGTTGAGTCTGCGGGATCCCTGCTCATCGGGTGCTGCCCTGGCCCAGCCACTCAGCGGTGAACGCCTTGAGGTCCGTGAGCAGGTCGGGAAAAGGTTGCGAGGCGCCGAACACGGCGCTCAGGTCCTCTGTGGATTCGTTGTAGCAGGCCAGCACGCGAGTCGGCGCCTGTCCCCAGTTGTCGGTGGCGCTGGCCAGTTCGGCGGCCAGGCGGGCCGCGGACTCGGCGAGCACGCCGTCGCGGGAGCGCACCGGTTTTTCGAAGGCGGACACCAGGTTGACTGGCTGGTCCTCGCGGGCGACCACGGCGACCAGGCTCGGCAGGGTGCGGTGGGCGAAGGAGTTGCCATGACCGGACGGGATGGATCGGGCGAAGCAGTCGACGAACAGTTCCACCGCGTCAGGGACCTCGTTGGCTCCGCCGAGGTTGTCCTCTAGCTGTTGCAGGCCCAGGGTGGCGTAGCGGTAGAGGGTGGCGGAGTTGAACTCGACGGTGCCGATCATCCCGGCGCCTTTGTTGTCGGTGTTCTCGTCGTCGACCGCGGTGTAGTAGTCGAACTCGATTTCCACCGGGTGTGTGGAGATCGCGTGGGCGACCTGGCATGCGGCGTCGACGTTGAGGTTGGGGATGTCGGCGACCATGCGCCCGAACAGCGCCACGTCGACCGGGTGCCCGGTACCCAGGATCGCCTTGACGTCCACCTCCTCCACAGCCTTGTCGAGCGCCGCGTCGTCGAGGCCGATCAACTCGCCGATCCGGCCGCTGATCGTCTCGGCGATGGCGGCGAGCTGGGGGTAGCCGAAGAACAGCAGGTAGGAGGTCTGCTCGGCGTTCTTCTTACTGGCCTTGATACCGAGCGGCTTGAGCAGGGCGTTGCTGATCCTGGCCGCGTCGGGCACCGCGAGGTCGTGCGCCTCGGTCAATCGCTTGGTGAGCAGGTCGGAGATCTGCTTGGTGCGCGTGGCGAGATCGGCCTTGGGTACCCGCTCGGCGAACGCGGTGCGCGTCGCACGTTTCCAAGCCTGGGAGGACACCCGTGCTCGCCGAGCGCCGCCGTAGATGGCCTGTTTGGGACTGCCGGCGTCATCACGGTTGAGGTTCGAGGGCGGAACGGTCTGCAGCACGTGGATGTCGAGGTAGCGGCGTGCGGGCACGGTGAAACTCCAGAAGTGAGAGTTGTTGAGTCGGAACGGGTGGTGTCAGGCGATCGCGGCGTCGCCGGAAGTCGAGGACTGCGCGGTCGGTGACTGCCAGGCGTGGTACTGCATCCCCCATCGCCGGCGTACTTGGGCTTGTCCATCGGGATCGGACCAGCGGAGCAGGTCGGTGAGCAGGGTCGTGTAGTCCAGCGGGATGGCGTGGGTGCGCAACAGGGTGACCAGGCCACGCAGATGCGCCACGAGTTCGTCGAAGCTCGTCGCGGTCGCGGCGGCGTTGAATCGCCGGGCGACCGCCTCCTCGCTGACCCCGTCGCGGCGGCTCAGGTCGCGTAGTGCCTTGCCGAGCCCGGTCCCGGGTTTGTGCATGGGGGTGCGCTGTGACTGCTGGTGGACGCCGAACAGGCACAGCGCGGCGTGCTCGGCGGCCAGTCGGGGTGAGTGTTCGTCGGCGACGATCGCCTGGTACAGCCGCCACATCTGCGGTACGGAGCCGGGTTGCCTGCCCAGTCCGCGGCGCATCGCGGCCAGGTCCTCGCCCGGCGGTTGCCGGCTGGCCCGGCGCCACCGTCCTTGGTCGTCGATGTACTGCGTCCAGTACCACTCGCCCCGATGAGCGGGTTCGGGCATGTCAATTCTCCTGGTTCGGTTCGCGGCGGGCGACGAGGTCGGCGGCCCGTGGCAGGGCGTCGCGAATGTTCTTGCGGAAGGCCAGTTCGGCTTTCGGTGCGCAGTGCAGGAGGTCTTTGCCGTTGTGCGAGGTGCGCAGTCCGGTGAACTGACGTGACGACGCGTCTCGCAGCAGTGGTTCGGCGACATCGAAGGCCGCTTGCCAGGCCACCTGTTCCCAGGCCGTGAGGACCTGCTCCACAGAGTCGGGATCGTTGCGGCGTTGCAGCGCGGCAAGGACGCGCCGCGACGCCGGGTCGACGATGTGCAGGAGGCGTTCACCGGGCCGCTGTCCCTTGTCCCACGGCAAGGGTTCCGAGCTCGTGGCACGTCGAAGGTCCGCGGACAGCAGGTTCACGGCCCTGGCCACCTTGTCGGCGCGATCGGCGATCTCCACCACGGCATCCCGCACCGCCACGTCGCGCAGCGCGGCGACGGGCAACGGGATCGAGTCGGCGATCACGTTCTCCACCACGGCCGATTGGTTGCCGTACTCGACGCCGACGGTGAGGAGCTGCAGCGGATAGTCCAACTCCAGGACCTCGGCCAGATCGTTGAGTTGGCGGCTGGTCTTCACCATGGCCTTGTCCTCACCGAGCGCCAGCAGCGCGTCGAGACCGCGCCACACCGGGCGTCCCGACGCATGACGCCGGGGCCGCTGCGGCGGGACGCCTGCTTTCACCTTCTGCTCGACGTTCCACACCGTGTGCGGCTCGTACTGCGGCGTCTCGGCCAGACGGTCACCCGCGCACACCACCACCGACGTCACCCGCAAACCCTCCGCGGTGTCCTTGGTGTGCAACCGGATCCGCCGCGACTGCCACGTCAGCAACTCTCGACGCCCCGCCGCCCTGCGCGCCGTCCACGTCGCGGTCCACGGTCCGCGACGCCACTGGGGCTTGTCCTGCTCCGGCAGGCCGTCGGCGACGATCGGCATATTGAGGACCAGAGTTTCGGCCAGGGTGCGGCCGACCGGGATCACCATGCCCAGCTGTCCCAGCGGTCCGGTGGGATTGCCGGTGGTCTTGCCGTTGCGCGCCTGCGGATCGTCCGCGGCACCGGTCTTGATCGCCGCGGTGTCCCAGCAGTGCGTGTGCAGCAGCCAGCGTGCCGCCTCCGCCGGGCGCAACGGCAACGGCGCGTCCCCGACTCTCGTGGAGAACAACGGCACGTTGTTGCCCGACGCCACCGATGGCACGAGCAGCGACGTGGATTTGGTGTCGTCGGTCGCGGTCCGCAGGCCCGCGACCTGAGCGAAGGGATGCCTCGCGTCGAACAACTCGAACAACTCGTGATACTCGGCGAAGTAGGCCAGCAACGTGTCCCGCTGCTCGTCGGCCCATGTCTCCTCGGCGGCGAACAGGGTGCCGCCGGCGAACGCCCGCCTCCACTCCTGGGTCGACCGGGGTGCCCCCAGGGCGTCCAGGACGATCGGCAGCAGGAACTGCCGCAGAATCACCGGGACCATCGTCGGCGGGTCGACCGCCAACTGCCGTATCTCACCAGATCGCAGGATCGCGTCCTGGCCGGAAACCTCGGTGGAGGGCCCGGTCGTCATCGTGACCGGGATCCACGGATCGTCCAGGAGGTTCATCATCACCCGTCTTCACTGTCGCCCGGAGGCTCGTCCTGCGGGACAGCGGCGTCATGCCGCCGTCGTTCCTCGATCGCGTTGATGCGTCGTTCTCGCCGTCGTCGGCCTCGCAGGCACACGTCGACCGCGTCGGCGAAGGCCGCTGTCCTGGCGGCGTCACCGCGAGCCGCGAGCTTGAAAGCGGCCACCACGACGACGCATCGGAACAGCAACGGCAGCAAGCCCGCGGCGACCAGCGACCCGACCAGCAGCACGACACCTCCACGCAGCGCGAGGGCGTCGACACTGACAGTGAGCTTGGCCTCGCCGGGGCGAGAGAGTAGCGCCGTCATTCGTCGTCGAGCAAGTAGCGTGTGCTAGCGGACTGACAGTGACGCGGTTAGGGTGGTCGCGGATCGACACGGTTGTCCCTGTCGTCAGGGATCCTCCTTAGCGAGTGCTTGATCAAGCGTCGTCCCCGCGTAGCGGGGGTCCACCGTGTCGTCCTGTGGTGTTCACGGAGCGCGTCAGCAGCCCGAGGTCGCCGTCGTAGGAGACGAGGTGGTTGCCGAGCTCGACCGGGGCTTCGTCGTCGCGGAGGATGAGTGCACGGGTGTGTTTGAGCCACGGGTGGTGGTGCCACTGCGGCAGCGGCGTCAGGTTCTCCAGTGCCGCCGTGGTCAGGCTTGCCGGTAGGCGCACGGTTCCGGCGACGACATCGTCGAGCAACTCCGGCCCTCGTTCGCCGTGCATCCCCAGCCGTACGCCGCGATAGGTGCTGTATCCGTGCGTGCCGTGCCTTAGCACCACCACTTCGACGGACTCCTCGCCATCGCGTACCAACGCGTCCAGTTGCGCCTGCTCCTGGGCTCCGGCGACATGCGCGTAGCTCAGACCGGCCAACGTGGCCGCGGTCCACTCGTCGGGAGCGGACAGCAGGTACTGGCTGGCCTTCTCGGCGCGTTCACGCTCGCTGTGCTCCCACTCGGCCTGGGCCGCGTGTTCCTGCTCCGTCCACGGGGTGAGCGGGCTGCCGGAGTAGCCGGCGTCGACGAGGACTGGCACGTCAGCGGGCACGGACCAGCCGTCGCCGTGCGCCGCTGTCAGGACTTGGTGCGCGGTGCGCAGCAGCAGGTATCGGCCGTAGATGAATTCGCTGCTGTTCAGAAACCACGGTGCTGCGGTACCGGAGGTGTCCATTCCGGTGACCACGACCGTCGGGGTCCGCAGCGCCGGGGGGCGGGTTTCGCGATCGTGGCGGTGCAGTCGGCCGATCCGTTGCAGCAAGAGATCGATGGGGGCGATGTCGGACACCAGCAGGTCGGCGTCCACGTCGAAGGACTGCTCGGCCAGCTGGGTGGCGACCAGGATCATGCGATCCGGCCGTTGAGGTCCGCCTGGACGTGCCGCGCCGAGCAGTTCCAGACACCGCTGGGTCCGCTGGGCGCGTGGCTCGACGGCCAGCCTGCCGTGCAGCAGCCAGGTCTCGTCGCCGAAGTGTGCTCGAAGCGCCGCGTAGGTGTCCTGCGCCCGCCGCACGTCGTTACGGACGATCAGCGCACAGCCGCCATCGGCGAGTCGTTGCTTCAGCAGGTTCAACAGTTCCCCGAACCGGTTGCCGCCGGATCGCCCTATGTCAGAGCGGGCCTCGTCACGCAGGGGCTCGTCGAGTAGTTCGACCCGCACGGGTTGCGACTGCCGCCAACTGCTCGACGGCGTGACGCGGACGTCGGGTTCGCCGTCGGGCGCGCACGCTGTGGTGATGCTGGGATAGCCCATCGAGCGGAGCAGTTCGGGCAGTTGCGGGCGCACGCCATTGCGGGCGCCGGTGACATATGCCTCGACCAGGCTCTGTCGTTGGCGCGGCGGCAGCGTCGCCGACAGCAGGATCACCGGAACGCGGGCCTGCCCCAGCCATCGCAGCGCCTCGTGCACGAATCGGGACATGTACACGTCGGCCGCGTGAATCTCGTCGAGGATCACGACCTTGCCGACCAGACCGGTCATGCGAAGCATGACGTGCTTGGTCCGGGTGGCGGCGTGCAACAGCTGATCGATGGTGCCGACTACCAGCGGCGCCAACAGGCCGCGCTGCCGGCCCAGCAACCACTCCGACGGTCCCGTACCGTCCGCTCCGTCACCGCCCGCGTCGCAGGCCAGCCCGTACTGGTCCTCACCGACCCCGCGGTACCAGTCGTCCGGATCCTGCCCAGGCGGATTGATCATCTCTTTCCACTCGGGGTTGAACCGGCGTTTGCCGTGCAGCAGCACGACGTGGTCCTGCAGGCCGGGGCACACTTTGGCCACCCAGGACCGCACTCTGGTGAACATCGGATCGCACGTCGCCTGCGTCGGCATGCCCACGAACACCCCGTCGGCGCCGAACCGTGCGGCCAGGATCTCCGCCGCGGCCAACGCCGCCTCGGTCTTGCCCTCGCCCATCGGTGCCTCGCTGATGAGCAGGCCAGGCGCGGGCATCCGGCGAGCCTGCTCCACCACGTCGGTTTGGAATTCCCGCGACCGACGCCCGAAGCGCTCTGCCACGACGTCCCCCTCGGCGGCGCTCAACCGCCTCCAACCGCCTCGCAGCCGCAACTCACGCCACGCCCTGACCGCCCGGTCACGTGCACCGGCCATGCTCACCGCGTCGAGGTCGTCGATACCGGTGAAGTACCGCTCGTCGCTGGCGATCCAGTCCGCCATGACGATCAGACCGCTGAGATGCAACTGCTCAGCCCGCGTCAACGCCCCGATCGGTTCGACCGACGCGACATCGGGGAATCCCACAGCACGCGTGAACACACCGACCAGAGCACGCTGCACCTGCAGCCACCTCTCGCCCCGCCCCTGCCCATCACCACGGGAGCGCGGTCCACGGACAGCACGGTAGGACGGGAATAGCCCGTGATGACCGGCGACCAGCGGCCACACCCAATCGATGTTCCCGCTCGACCACCCGGCTTCCTCGAGCCGGTCCATCAGCAGCGCCGCGCCCGCTTTGTCATGACGCCACCCCATGCCGGGCTTGACGGCGGCCGACCACGACAAACCCGCCGCCCGCACCCGAAGGGCTTCCTCGGCATCCAGGACCTGGAACGCCGGCGTGGCCTTGCCACAGTCGTGGATCCCGCACAGCCACGCGAAGAACATCCGCCCGCGACCGCCCGAGACACGGTCTAACAGATCCTTGGTCGCGGAAGCGAGGAAGTGATCCCAGATCAACTCCGCTACCGCCGCGGTGTCGAGCAGGTGTGACACCACGAGGTTCATGACCCCGCCCGCGTTCTTGCGGGACTTGCCCCACAAGGCGCCAAGTCGGTCCCGAGTATCCCGATCACACCCCAGCTTGAGGGCGATGGTGGTCGCGCTGATCACTCGTCTCACGTCTCTGTCGGTCATCACAGTCGTCGACGCCTTCGAACTCTGGGTGAGGGCGGCGACGCCGTCGTACGGAGACGCATCGTGGCGGCATCCGAACACACGACCGAGCAAATCCGTCGACGTTCACTCGATCTAGTGAACCTCCATCGACTGGCGTTGCGCAGCACGAACCTTCCCGACGCCGGACGGGTTACTGGACCTACGGCGTCCGCGGCGATCACCTGGAGCAGGTACGACCTGCATGCGTCCGATCTGAACCGGCAGCGCCCGAAGGACAAACTGTCACCGTCGAGCCGTTGCCGGGCTGCCCAGCGTCGCGGCGACACCTGCGTCCCGAGAGCCCGCAGACGTTCAGGCGATCCTCGACACCGGACCCGACATCGTGCTCACGATTGAGGCCCATGCAGAACCTCTGACGCCCAAGCGGAACCTCCGTACTTCACATCGCCCCGTCGCTCGGGGACTGCGACGCATAACACCCGCTGCAGCGCGGTGCATGACTTGCAGCGGTTTGGTCGACCTGCATTCCTCGCGAGACCGATTCTTGTGCAGAGATTGCTGACAACGCCGGATCGGTTCCGTGTGTGAAGTCGCGGCCGCGCGGACGCAGGACGGGTGCTTCACGAACCAGGGAATTCATTACGAAAGCCCGTGATCTTCGGCAGCCGAGTGGCGATGCAGAGCCGCTCAGGCGCCACCACGTGGGACACGCGGAAGGAGAGGCGATCTGGAGTGAGTGCGCGATACGCCCAACGGGGCAGCCGTGGTCGGCTCATGGTGCGGGAGCGCAAGCGCCGCGTCTGGGCGGTGTTGATCGCGGTGATCGGTGCGGCCGCGTCGCTGTGGTTCGTCTCGGGTGTGGTCGCGCTCGTGAGCGGCCATGGTTGGCTTCCGATCACGGTGCACGTGCGGTCGCCACTTGTCGATGGCGGCAACGAAGGGCTCGTGGGGCTGCCGCGATACCGACCGTCGTCGGGCGGCGTCACGACAGACCCGCTGATCCCCCGGCCACAACTGCAGGATGACGGCGAGACTGCGAGCAGGTGGCGATTGCCCGTCGCCGTGCGCTGGCCTGTATCGCTTTTGTGGTCGGCGATTCTGGCGATACCTTTGTGGACACTCTGGCTGCAGAGCGTTGTCCGCGGGGTCTGGGGGCGACGGCGCGACGGGCTGGCAGACGCAGCGGATATTCGTCGTTCGCTGGGCGCGCGGCACGCCCGCGGCAACGGCAAGGTGACCTGGCCTGGTACTCCGTGGTGGCACCGAGTGTTGC
This sequence comes from Lentzea sp. NBRC 105346, assembly GCF_030269605.1. Classification (GTDB taxonomy): domain Bacteria; phylum Actinomycetota; class Actinomycetes; order Mycobacteriales; family Pseudonocardiaceae; genus Lentzea. Next base: position 459,358 of record NZ_BSTQ01000001.1, on the reverse strand, counting down.
TGCCGACGTCGGCGTTCGGTTACCACCTCGGTCACTCCATTGGCAGGTTCACCGGTCGCCGTGTCGAGTTGTGGGCGCGGTTCGAGTCCAACGTCCGGATCATCGCCCATACAGGTTGGGGCAAGACCCTGCGGCTGCTGGTGCCGATCGTCCGTACTTTGCCTGCGGCGGCTCTGATCTCCACCAACGAGCAGCAGCTGTTCACGCACACGGTTCAGGCGCGGCGCTTTCGCCGGCCTCCGACACGGTGGCCCGTCCTGCGTGTGCTGCCAAGCCGTCGTGCGGTACGCGAGCATCCCGTCGCGGTCGCTGACTTCTCCGATCCAGACAACCTCTGGTCGGCAGGATTCCCGCAGGTGCGGTGGAATCCGCTTCCCGGAAGCGAGGATCACTTCGTCGCGTTGCGCCGTGCCCGCGCACTCGTCAGCGGTACCGAACCCGACAAGGGTCAGTCTCGCAACAGCGGTGAGGACCGGTTCTGGCGACAGTCGGCCGCCGATGTGATCGCTGCGTGGTTGCACGCCGCGGCGCTGGGTGGGCGGGAGCTCGAGGAGCTGTCATCGTGGCTGGCTGACACCGATCATCCGACGCCGAGGCGTCTGCTCGCTGATGATCGGCGGGCCGAGCCGACCGCGTTGACCGCGTTGGACAAGCACCTCGACCGGCGCGCTGAGGGCACGACGTCAGGTGTCGAGCGGTACGTCCTGCTCGGGATCAGCGCACTGGTCAGCCGAGATGGCCGCCGGTTCTGCAGCACCCGAGCTCGGGCCGACTTCGACCCGGTGGAGTTGATCGGCCGTGGCGGCACGATCTATGTGCTGGCCGACGACGAGCGGATCGAACCTGTCCGGCCGCTGTTGTCGATGTTCACCGCCGAGGTCTTCATCGCGGCCAGGCGTGCGGCGTTGCGCCACGGGGGTGCACGGCTGCCTGTTCCGTTTCTGGCCGTGCTTGATGAGCTGCGGCACTCGGTCGTGGTACCGAATTTGCCGTATGTCGGCAACACGATGCGCAAACACGGTGTCGGATTCGTCTACTCAGTACAGACCAGCACACATGAAGACGAGCTATACGGCGACCAGGCCGGTGCGTTGCGCCAATCCTGCGGTGTCACTGTCGTTGGCGGACTGGACATGAGCGTCGCTGCCGAGCTGACGACACGTGCGGGGACCGAACTGCGCGCCGACCGCGTCGGGGGCCAGGATCACACCGAGCAGCTCACCCGTATCGAGGCGCTTCCCGTCTCGGATCAGCAGAAGCTGCAACAGGGACAGGCCGTGATCGCGGCTCGCGGTGTTGGCCTGTTCCTTGGTCACTGCCCGCTGATCCGTGACCGATTCCGGTCGTACCGGCGGATTCTGCGCGAGGTCGCCGACGTCCGCAGGATAGTCCGCCGGGCACGCAACCAGCACCGCGCCAGCGTAACCGCGCAGGGGGACGCCGCGTCGACCGGTTCAAACTTCAAGGTGCGACCAGGTGGTGATCACACGTGACCGATGATCCCCTCGCAGGTGAGCCGTTCACCACAGCAGACACGCGAGCACTGATCACGCTCTATCAAGCGGCCACGCCGCCCAACACACTGCGGCGCACTCCATGGACATGGGCCGCACTCAAGAAAGACCAGGCTGCGGTCTTGGCGCGAGTGGTGCGCGAATGGGTCCACTTCTACAACAGGGTCCACGCCGTGACAGTGAAAGAACTGATTCCTCCATGCTGGCCTCTTCATCCCGGCTTGGCGCACGAACTGGCGGTGCTCGTATGGGCCTACTACCACGCCCACCACGACCCCAAGGCGACACCACTGATCGCAGTCGACTACCACGCCCGCTACCTCGCCAGCTTCCGCACAAGGCTCGACCACATGCTCGGTCGCGATCCTCATTCCTGCCGTGCCGGCGAGCACACAGCTACCTGGCGCACCACCGTCGACGAACAGCTCAGCGAGTACTCCCCCACCGACCTGTCCGAAACGCAATCGCTGATCTCACAACACTTCGGCTTCGCCTAGGCCCCACCACCGACGAACGTTATGACAGCGACCTCCTCAATGAGAGCATCTCCGTCATCCACCTGGCTGTCCTCACCCAGCTCGAGATGCAGCAGCGTCGTACCTGCTGCACGGTCGGCTCGCGACTGTGCGTAGCGTGCATCCGGCGCCGGAGCACCGTGGCCTGCGGGCGACAGGACGTTTCGGTACAACCGATGTGCTCAAGCCCGGTACGCCGACGAGTACCTGGGGCGTGAGACCCGTAGCTACGGTAGGACGGGGGTTCCGGACCGGCCATCACGCAGTCCTGTTACCAGTACAGGAAGTCCGCGCACCTACGTCGACGACCACGCAACAAGATCGATGAGAGTGAATGAGAACCACTGTTACCGTTCACGGAACGGCAGCTCAGAAGGCCTGGACCCCGCGCACGCGGGGATCGTCCGCTGTGCGTGCTCAGCGGCTCCCCGCAGGTGGGCTGGACCCCGCGCACGCGGGGATCGTCCCACCCACGTGATGCCCAGTGCGGTGAGCGCGGCCTGGACCCCGCGCACGCGGGGATCGTCCGGTGGTCGTGTTGTTCAGCAGTTGCCGGGTCCGCTGGACCCTGCGCACGCGGGGATCGTCCGATCGTGTGGCCCGCGCTGTGCGCCGCCAGCGACTGGACCCCGCACATGCGGGGATCGTCCCCCGTTGTGGCTGCACCCCGTGCTCGCCTACGTCTGGTCCCCGCGGACGCGGGGATCGTCCACTGGTCTGGATGCCGACCTGGTTGGCCGGAACCTGGACCCCATGCACGCGGGGATCGTCCGTGGTCCGCGTTCGAGGTGGCGATTGTGTGCGCCTGGACCCCGCGTACGCGGGGATCGTTCGAGGTCGCCGGGCAGGATTTCGGGTTCGTCGGCCTGGACCCCCGCGCACGGGGGCAACTTCACAAAAGCTGACCCCGCGCACGCGGGGATCGTCCGACGGCCGAGGAGATGTGAGCCACCTTGTCGGGCTGGACCCTGCGCACGCGGGGATCGTCCCTCCTTGATCGACGGCACCTCCCCGTTGTCGATCTGGACCCCGCGCGCGCTGGGATCGTCCCAGCGCGACAACGACTGCGGCGGTGCTTGCCGCCTGGACCCCGCGCACGCGGGGATCGTCCCGACAAGCTGCAGCTCGGCATGATCGTGGTGAACTGGAACCCGCGCACGCGGGGATCGTCCCTACGGGGCGTCGCTGGAGAACGTCGCCGAGGGCTGGACCCCGCGCACGCGGGGATCGTCCGCCAAGTTCGTGGCGGCGGACGCGGGCAGGTAGCTGGACCCCGCGCACGCGGGGATCGTCCGGTCTATGACCTGCTCATCCCGTTCGAATGGTTCTGGACCCCGCGCACGCGGGGATCGTCCGCCCTGCGCCTCGATCAACTGACCGGCGGCGAGCTGGACGCCGCGCACGCGGGGACCGTCCCAACGACGCCGCGTTCACCGACTGGATCCCGACCTGGCCCCCGCGCACGCAGGGATCGTCCCTACCTGGTGCTCCCGCGCACGTTGCTGCAGTCGTGGACCCCGCGCACGCGGGGATCGTCCGTCTTTGCTCGCCGCCTGGGCTTCCTTCGTGCCCTGGCCCCCGCGCACGCGGGGATCCTCGGAGCCAGGTCCGGCGCATCGCGTCACTGACGATGTGGACCCCGCGCACGCGGGGATCGTCCCCAGGACCCGTTGTTCTCCCAGTCCGGCGCCGTCTGGACCCCGCGCACGCGGGGATCGTCCGGCGTTGTATGACACCAGTGCGACCCACGCGGCCTGGGACCCCGCGCACGCGGGGATCGTCCGCCGATGAGGATGAGGGCGGCGGTGCGCGCGGACTGGACCCCCGCGCATGCGGGGATCGTCCCTGCGCCGGAATGTTCGTGCGCGGCGGCAAGGCCTGGATCCCGCGCACGCGGGGATCGTCCTGTGAGGTGAGCGCACCGAACGAGAGGGTGTTCCTGGACCCCGCGCACGCGGGGATCGTCCCCTGCAGAAGGTGTTCGGCGTCGACCTGACGGACTGGACCCCGCGCACGCGGGGATCGTCCTCGTCGGGGATCGTTAGCCGGTACTCGTCCGACCTGGACCCCGCGCACGCGGGGATCGTCCGGGCTCCTGTCTGCGATGGGAGCCCCAACCGGGCTGGACCCCGCGCACGCGGGGATCGTCCCCTAACGTGCTAGAACGCCACTATTGACACCGGCTGGACCCCGCACACGCGGGGATCGTCCGCCCGCCGCATCGGCGAGACCGCGGTGTCCCTGCTGGACCTCGCGGACGCGGGGATCGTCCTCTCACCCCGAGCTCGGCGCACTCGTCGATGGCCTGGACCCCGCGCACGCCGGGGATCGTCCGTGTTCGAGGAGAAGATCGGCGGCGGTCTGGAGCTGGACCCCGCGCACGCGGGGATCGTCCCGGCTTTGACGGAGGCGGGACGGACATCCAGATCTGGACCCCGCGCGCGGGGATCGTCCTGCACCGCAGCCCGGATGAGACCGTCCCCGGCCCTGGACCCCGCGCGCGCGGGGATCGTCCCGTGCCGAACTCGGTCACGATCGTGGTGAGGTTCTGGACCCCGCGCACGCGGGGATCGTCCGACCGTGTTGCGCGAGTTGTCCAAGTAGGTGCCCTGGACCCCGCGCACGCGGGGATCGTCCCTCACCGATCAGCCGTACACGCTCGCATCCAGTCTGGCCCCTGCGCACGCGGGGATCGTCACTCGGTGGCGATGCGGTGCAGGGAGGGCAGATCCTGGACCCCCGCGCACGCGGGGGATCGTCCCATCCCCTTCTCCTGGTTGCTGTCACCGGGCGGCTGGACCCCGTGCATGCGGGGATCGTCCGTGCCTGTGGATTCGGAGGAAGCCGATGTGTTCCTGGACCCCGCGCGCGGGGATCGTTCGGAGGTGCGTGCGGCGCGGCTGCTCGCGAAGTACTGGACCCCGCGCACGCAGGGATCATCCGATGCCGAACTGGTGGTCACCGTCCGGGTTGGCCTGGACCCGCGCACGCGGGGATCGTCCCGTGCGGATGATCTCGGCGGTCGCACCGGACAGCTGGACCCCGCGCACGCGGGGATCGTCCCAAGCCGCCCCACTTGAGCCAGGCGAGCAGCGTCTGGACCCCGCACACGCGGGGATCGTCCATCGAGTCGCCGCCATACCGCAGCCGGCGTCTTCTGGACCCCGCGCACGCGGGGATCGTCCCACGTTCGAGCGGCCCGGTTCGGACTGCCGGTCCTGGACCCCGCGCATGCGGGGTTCTTCCGCTCGGTGTTCGCGGCGTCATCGCGGTCCGGGTCTGGACTCCGCGCACGCGGGGATCGTCCCAGCTCCTGGACGAACATCACGTTCACCACTGACTGGACCCCGCGCACGCGGGGATCGTCCGACGTCCTTCGTCGGCTCCTGGATCTCGCCGATCTGGACCCCGCGCACGCGGGGATCGTCCGCCGACGAGGCGGCGAACGCGCGGGCGATCGAGCTGGCCCCGCGCACGCGGGGATCGTCCCGCGCTCGTGTCCGGACCCACCGGGCACCACTGCTGGGCCCTGTGCACGCGGGGATCGTCCGGGCCGACGACGCGCAGCAACTCGCCAGGTGAACTGGACCCCGCGCACGCTCTCGACCCCGCGCATGCGGGGATCGTCCGCACCCGTGACAGCCGATGGCCGCCCAGACCAGCTGGACCCCGCGCACGCGGGGATCGTCCCGCGGTGTCCTTGTTGTGCACGACGCCGGAACCCTGGACCCTGCGCACGCGGGGATCGTCCCCGGATCGCGCTGCTGGCGCACGCCCGCAACACTTGGACCCCACGCACGCGGGGATCGTCCTGGGTACAGGCCCGCGAGCTGGGTGGTCGTGCCCTGGACCCCGCGCAGGCGGGGAGCGTCCCACTGGATCGGCGTCTGGTGCTGCCGCCGATCCTGGACCCCGCTTGCGGGGATCGTCCGGTGTACGGCCGGATGCGCTGGGACGTCACCTTCTGGACCCCGCGCACGCGGGGATCGTCCCCTGGCCAACTCGCCACCGTCGCGACGAGCGGGCTGGACCCCGCGCACGCGAGGATCGTCCGCCGAGCGGCTTCGACCCGGTGTGGACCGCACCCTGGACCCCGCGCACGCGGGGATCGTCCCGACCCAGACATCTCCCCACAGGGCTGGGCCCCCAGGACCTCGCGCACGCGGGGATCGTCCGCTGGCTGAGGTGGACGGGACGGCCTTCCGCGCCTGGCCCCGCGCACGCGGGATCGTCCCCCGGTCACCTTCGCCGGCGGTGGTGTGGTGTCCTGGACCCCGCGCACGCGGGGATCGTCCGTCCTCGATCCGTTCCTGGATCTCCAGGCGCTCCTGGACCCCGCGCACGCGGGGATCGTCCGAACGAGACATAGTTGGCCAGGCACATGTCCAGTTGGACCCCGCGCACGCGGGGAGCGTCCGTCGTGGCCATGCTGCTGCGGCTGGACGGCGCGCTGGATCCTGCGCGCGCGGCGATCGTCCGAACTCCGAGATCAAGCCTTCGGTGTGAGCGCATGGGTCCAGAGCAGCGACTTTGTCACAGCTCGCGTGTGGGTGGTTCGGCTTGTGGTTCTGGCATGTACTCGGTGTCCGCGATGTGGTGTTCGTGGGGCTGGGACGGGGCGGGCGCGAGCTCCGGTTGGTTGTTGGCCAGGACGGGTTCAAGCGTGTCGCTGCGCTGCCGTTGTTCGGCCTCGTGTTCGTGAGCTGGCAGTTGCTGTCGAGTTTGGTACTCAGTGTGCAGGCTCTCCAGGACGCATTGATGTACCTGGGTCTGCTCGGCGAGGCGGGCGGCATGTCGCTCGGCGGCTTCAGCGGTGTGGAAATCGCGGCGTTGTGCTGCTTCGCGGGCGTGCTGGTAGTCGCCTTCCATCGCTCGCAGGCGCGCGAGGACCTTGTCGTACTGGTCTCGTGGACCGGCGAGGTGTTGTAGTGATGCCGCTTGTTGGGCGAGCTCGCGCGCCTCGGCATGTGCCAGTGTCTCCACCCGATGGTACTGATCGATCTTCTCGGTGAGTTCGGTGCGCCGAGCACGGGAGAATCCCTTCTGTTCCTCAAGTTCGTGCTCGAGTTCGCCGCGTTCGCCGGCAGTGTCGATGGCGCGTTGGGTGGCCGCCTGCCACAGTGTGTCGAGCTGAAGAATCCGTTCGATGGCTGCGGCGCGCTCTCTCCATTGGGTGAGGTTCTGCTCGACCTCTCGGACGTGGGCGCCGGATTCGTTCTCCGCTTCTGCGCGACGGTCCGCCGCGACCTCATGGGCCTGGCGTTGCTCATCGAGGAGGCGTTCAAGCTGATGCTGTGCGTCGGCGAGCATTGCCTGGAGCACAATGTCGTCGACTCGGCCGTGTTCGCGTTGGCTCCAGTGGGCTACCGCAGCTGCGGTAGCGCGATTGGGTGCTGTTGGCTGGGCTTGTTGCTCGGCTTGGTGGCGTTCGACGGCGGCGGTGAACAGGCTGGTGGTGAATGCGGAGGGGTTGCGTACGCGGCTGCCGCCGATCTGTTCTGGTGGGATGTCGGCGAGGATGGTGGGGATGCTGAGGTCGTGGTCGAGGGCTTGTTCGACGCGCTGGGCGAGGGCCCCGAAGGCGGGGCCGTCGATGACGCGTTGGGCGAGGTTGGGGTGGTTGGGCCAGGCATCGCGGAGGTATTCGGCGGTGATGCGCAGGCGGTGTCGTTCGGCGGCGGCTTTGTCGGCCTGATGTTGTTGCTCTTCTCGCCGTTGCTGTTCGCGTTCGGCGACGCGGGCGATGCTGTAGGCGGTGAACTTCGCTTTGTCGATGACGTTTGGTGATTCGATCTTCCGGATGGGCAGCTTGTCGAGTAGCTCGCGCGCGGTGAAACCCGCGGAGGTGTGGCGGTCGAGGTTTCGGACGACGGCGTCGAAGGCCGGTGAGTCGATCACGGCTTCGGCGAGTTCTGGTCGGTCGGCCCAGGTTTCGCGGAGCAGGTCGATGGTCTGGTCGCGCATCTGATCGAAGGCGCGGCGGCGGGTGGCGCGGTCGCGGTCGACGTCGGCTTGGCCGGTGACGATGCGGTCTGCGGCGTCGCGGATGGCCCACGCGGTGAACCGGGTCTTGTCGGTGATGTCGTCGGAGGCGATGGTGTCGAGTGGGATTTCGGCGAGTACTTCGCGGATGTCGAGGTGGGAGTCATCGACGATGTCGGTGATGTTCCGTGCGACTGCGCTGAAGGCGGCGCCGTTGATGATGTCCTCGACGAGGTCGGGTTCGTGACGCCAGACCTCTCGCAGGAGTAGGGCGGCGGTGTCTTGGCGACGTTGGTCTTGGGCTTCGCGTTCGGCGCGTGCCCGTCGGTGCGCCGCGGTGCGTTCTGCTCGTTGTTGCTTGCGGCGTTCGGCTTCGCGTTGTGCCGCAGCTGCGTCTTCGTCGTGCTGGTGTTGTTGCTGGGTTGCCTCGGCGCCGCTTTCGGCGGCGAACTCGGGGAGTCCGAGTTGGACGACGACGGGGATGTCGTCAGGTGATTGTTCGGTGGCGCGGGCGCGTTCGGCGAGTTTCTCGGTGGCGCGGTCGGTGAGTTCGGCTCGGGTGGTGGGGACGCCGCGTTCGTTGGTGTCGTGGTCGTCTTCGAGTTCCTGGCGGCCGGTGTAGATCCAGACGGCGCCTCGGTGACGGCTGGTGCCGACATGGAGGGCGGGGTTGTCGGCTCCTGCCGCGGCGAAGAGAACGGTGGCGCCAGAGGATTCGCCGTCGGGTCCGGCCCATTGGTCGCGGACGGTGAGCCCTTCGCTCTTATGGACGGTGAGCGCGTAGCCGAGGTCGGCGCCGCCGATGGCGACGTAGGTGGAGGTGATGTGGGCGGTGTGGGTTTCGATGCCGTCGGGGCCTTCGAGTTGCCACTCGGCGGTGATGGTCCCGTCGTGGTCGATGTCGCGGATGACGGCGCGGTAGCCGTTGAGGACGGCGACGTCGGCGAGCTGGGGGTCGTTCCACGCGTTGGTGCGCAGCAAGATGTGGTCGCCGACGTGGAGGACTTTCGTGCCGCCGCCGGCGAGTGCGTAGGTGTGGGCTTTGCCGAGTTCGTTCTCGGTGAGGCGGAGGGCTTGGGCGGCTTGGTTGAGGCGGGTGACGGTGGTGTTGGTGGCGGCGAGCATGACCAGGCCGCGGATCTCGGCGTGTGGGTCGGTGGCGCCTTGGCGTTGTTCCCACCACTTGGCGAGCATGGCGGCGGTGGCTTCGTGGCTGGTTTCGGTGGCGACGAGGCGGCCTTTGCCGTCCCACATGGTGAGTGCTTCGGCGTAGCGCGCGTCGCGCCAGGCGGCGATGGCGTCGCGTTCGTCTTCTTCGGCTTGGCGGCGGTTGTCGCGGAGCTCGGCGCCGCCGACGATCTCGTGGACGCGGCCGAAGAGGCTGCCGACGCCGACGCCGCGGAGTTGTTGGGAGTCGCCGATCTCGATGATGCGGGTGCCGGTCTGGGCGGCTCGCTGGTACAGCGCGGCGCGGTCGCGGTCGTTGGTGAGGTTGGCCTCGTCGACCACGAGGACGTCGACGCCGTGCAGGACAGTGCTGTCGGCTTCGCCGATGGCATGCACGATCGAGGCCACGGTGCGGGACCGGATGCCGGATTCGGCTTGGAGGTTCAACGCGGCGACGGCCGCGGTGGCGGCGCCGCCGACGACGTATCCGGAGTTCTCGAAGACGATGCGCACGGCGCGCATGAGGGTGGATTTGCCGCTGCCGGGGACGCCGTTGACGGTGTCGATCGCCCGGCCTTCGGTGACGAGCCGCATGAGTGCGGTGTGTTGTTCGTCGGCGAGCTCGTAGCCGAGCGAGGCTTGGGCGATGTCGATGCTGAGGGCGATGAGGTCGGTGTCGGTGACCCGGACGTCGGATTGGTCGGGTGAGCCGGCTTTGGCGGCGCGGAGGATGACCTTTTCGGCGTCGACGACGTCGTGGGTGCTGTAGAAGGTGGCGTTGCGCATGCCGGTGCTGCCGAGGTCTCGGCGGGCGCCGGTGCCGTTGACGAGGGTGTGCTTGGCGGGTAGTTCGACGAACCCTGGGTGGGCCAGCACTTGATCGGTCAGCATCTCGAGTTCGACTGGGGTGGCGAGGCCGGTGGGCAGGGCGGCGGCGACGCGGCGCAGGGCGTCGATGCGGGAGAAGCGGCGGCTGTGTGCGGTGAGACCGGACTCGGGGTCGAGCAGGTCTTGGGCGATGCTGGCGGCGTCGACACGCGGGTGCTGCGGCGGTGGGTCGACGTCGTCGGGGTCGTGTCCGCCTGCGTAGACGCGGCGGGCGTGTTGGTTGGGGTCTCCCCCGGCGTCGCGTTCTTCGGCCTGCCACAGCTGCTGGAGGGTGGTGTCGGGGTCGAGGTGGGCGTCGGTTCGTGGGTTTCGGGTGCGTTGTTCGGCGATGCGGTGCTGGGCGCGGCTGGCGGTGTCGGGGTCGTAGCCGAGGCTGATGAGTGCGTCGTGGATGTCGTTGTTGCGTTTGGAGAAGCGGTGTACGGCGTCGTCGGGGATGCCGGCGATCTTCCATCGTGGATGGCGGCCGGTGGTGTCGTGGAGGTAGTGGACGCCGAGGCGGGTGTGGAGTTGGTGGCGGATGAGGGCGTGGACGAGTTGTTGCAGGGCTGCGATGTGGCGCATGAGGTCGCGGCCGCCGGCGGCGACGGTGCTCCATTGGCCGTCGGCGAGGACGAGGTTGGCCAGGGTGAAATGGATGTGCCAGTGCGGGTCGCCGATGGTGGCGCCGTTCACCGGGCGTGCTGCGGGGTGGATCATGTACCAGCCGAGGAATCCGTTTCCTTGCACGGTTTGCGCGGTCTTGCCGCCGCCGTGTTTGCCGCGGCGGGCGTAGGCGGTGGTGTTCTCGAGCCAGGTGAGTGCAGTTTCGACGGCGTCGAGGAAGATCTCTTTGAGGGTGGTGGTCTCGTCCTCGCTGGAGAAGGCCAGTAGGAGGCTGTCTTCTTTGGGGACTTCGATGGTGACGTCGTAGCCGGCTTTGCCGACGATGCGGCGTCGTTTGCGGCGGTGTTCCTGGAGGTTGCCGTCGGCGTCGACTTCGGTGACGGTTTCCCAGAGGTTGCCGACGGCGGTGGCGTAGCGGCTTTCTCCCCAGACGTGGTCGACGTTGAGGTGGGCGGCGTCGGCGAGCTCGCCGGCTTCGTCGGCGCGGAGGTTCGCGCCCTCTCCTTTGGATGCGACGGCGCGTTCCGCGGCGGCGAGGCGGCTGCGCATGGTGGGGTCGTGCAGGACTTCGCTGACGGGGACGTTGGCTTCGTGCGCGATGGCGTGGATCGCGCGGATGAGTGGGGCGAGTGGGAGTTTGGCGTCTTCGTAGACGCCGAGTTTGGGTTTGACGAGCTGTGCGCCGGTGTGTGGGTGCCGGCATGCCATGAGGTTGCGGGCGAGCGGGAACTGGCTGGGTGTGAGGGTGGTTCCGGCTTGGATGTCGACGTCGGCGAGTCCCGCGCCGAACCACACCAGGTTCCCGTCCTCGGCGCCCTGGGTGCGGTAGGCGACCTGCGGGTCCTCGGCGGTCGATGCGGCGCCAGAGGCCGTCGTCCGCTTGGCACGGTTGGTGCGGTGGGAGAATCGGCGGTCGTTGTTGCCGTTGGAGTTGCAGCCGTGGCCGCCGTCGAGGCGGTATTCGATCTGCTCGGCGTTGAAGCCGATTGGCGTCACGTAGGCCACGTGCCGAGCACCTCCCACAGGTCGTGACGCGCCGCCGGGGTGGGCGTGTGCGCGTCTGAAGCGACTTGTGGGGGTGACGAGATGTCCGTCGTGGACGGTCGCCTGTGGCGTATCCCGCTAGGGATACCTTAGTGCAAAGCCGTTGCTGTTGAGCGGTTCACGCTGGGATCCGATCGCCTGCGACGCAGGGTGATCACACGATGACTGGGGCGGCGGCGCGCAGCGGCGCGGGGACGGGACGCAAGGTGCGGCGTGCATTAGTTGGCCTGTTCTGCTTGGGGACGTGGTTGGGGCGTGTCTAGGTTCAGGCACGCTGACGTGTTGCCGGAGCAATCGGGGTGGCGAGTGGATGCGCGTACTGCCAAGGAGATTGAGGCGGCGCTCGCCGCCGAGGATCGCGCGCGGACGAAGCGGCGCAAGGTGGAGATCCGGGGTGTGCTGCGGGCTGCGGCCAAGTGGGCCGATGCGGGCGAACGGGGCCGTGTCGAGGTCGCTGCGGCGGAAGCCGCTCTGGAGCACGCAAAGGAGCACGCGCGGGCGCAGCAGGAGAATGCGGCGGCGGACGCGGGGCGTGAGGTGGATCGCGCGCTTGAGGTGTTCGACGATCGGGAGCTGGCCCGTTTCTCGGGATTGTCGGTGTCGCGTCTGCGGCAGTGGCGGCGTGCGGCTCGTGGTGCCGCGCAACAGGAGGGCACGCCAGCCGTCGTTGACGGCGGCACTCCCCCGGTCGATGCGCCTGTCCGGAATCAGCCGTTGTCGCCTGCCAGCATGTCCGATGTGGACGATTTGGTTTAGGAGTCCGAGAGCGGCGGGCCGGTGTGCGCGTTCGTGGGCTGGTAGCCGCCGGAAGGTGCTCAGTACCGCCGTAGGCGGTTCCGCTGCGCCGCAGGCGGCGGGAGCGCGAGGGCGGCAGCCTTCGCCGGGGTGTGCCAGGCTCGATGCCCGGCACACCCCGGCCTCGCGCAGCGGGGACCGGGGACGCACACCCGTGGTGGTGTGGGTCCCCGGTCCGACGTGAGGGTCAGGCCACGTTGGACAGGTCTTCGTAACGGACGCTTCGCGGGTCGCGGCCTTCGAGCCAGTTCAAGACCCAGTCGACGTAGTCAACGTGGTCAGCAGGCGAGTAGCCGTACCATTCGCGGCGGAAGATCGCATGAGCGGTGCTGCGGCGATACGTCGCGGCAATGAACGAGCATCGGTTCGCGATCACTTCGTCCCGGTAGGGGTCTGCGTGCAGGGACGGGAGTCCTGGGCGGTTGAGGCTGCGGCACTCGGTGCACAGTCCGTCGTCGTGACGCTGGTCGTGATCCTGCGGAGTGCGCTCGCTGAAGCACTGGACGCACGCGAGACCGCGCAGCGGGGGGATGGCGGCGTCGTCGTAGTCGAGTTCGTAGCCGGGCGGGGTTTCGCGGACGGCGTAGTCATCGACTCCGGCACGGAAGCGGCGGTAACTGGCAAAGACCTTGTCTGCCCGCTTCTCTGCCTCGGTCTTGGGCGGGCGCGGGTCGCGGCGGGCCTCGGCGCTGAACTTGCGGCGCACCTTGTCACACCTGGCGGTGTCGGTGGGGCGACCGGTCCACAGTTCGTCGGCCTCACGCGGTGACGGCGTGTGGACGTCTGCGCGCAACACCACTTCGGGCTTGGTTGCGGATTCGCTCTCCGGGCTTGGGCTGTGCTGACGCTCCCTGCGGATCTCAACACAGGTCGCGATGATCTCGCGGTCCTCGGCCGTGGAGCGCTTCCACGTTTCCCCCAGCTTGACGGGCGCAATCTTGGGGTAGGTCTGGAACGTCTCGGCTATCTCGGTGAGCAGTCCGAGCGTGTCGGGGTCGGCGTGGTCGATGATCTCGCCTGCGAGTTCGAGGGCGTAGTGGTGGTCTTCCACGTCGAGCGCGAGTTCGATCATTTCGAGAATTTCCGAAACAGCGACAGGATTCGTCATGAGACTTACCTCTTTGTTGGCATTTTTTGTGAATAGCCAGAGTTTGCGGTCCCTGGCGGACGTTTCACTTTGTTCCTGACAACAAGAACCATACCGCACTGACCAGCGCATATGGAAGTCTTACGACGGTTTTCCCGGTCACAAAATTGTATCCAATTAATCCACAATCGCCACGTCTAAAGCCATTTCGAAAATGATGTACAGACGCAACGAGAGGGGCTGATTAGGAATGGATTTCGCCGCGTGATCCAGCGTCCGACGACTGGAGTCGGACCCTGCGGGCGGTCCGCGCCTGCCCACGTGCACCGCTAAGCAAAGTAGGGCGCGGACCGTCCGCAGGGCCTGCGGGGGTCCAGGGGGCGGAAGCCCCCTGGTACCGCGCAGGCCGGCGCCGCAAGCCCTACGGAACTTGCAGCCCCTCTACGGCGGACGACGGCCGGACTCGGCGGGGCCTCGCGAGCGCGGTGTCAGGCCGCGCGACAGCACAGCGCTGCACGTGACCGCGCCGAACCAGTGATCTCCGCCCCAGGCTTCCTTACCGGATCCATGAACTGGACCGATCGGCGGACACGGGGAAATGCGTTCGACCGACACGGAGCTGGACACCCGCGTCGAACATTGTTGAGGACCGGTATGGTGAGCAACGCCTCGATGAACGGGCACGGCATGCCCTTGTGACATCGGAGCAGTGCCGGCGGCAGTCTTTGCGGTGCCGTCCTAGGACGGTAAGCCTTCGGGCTTCTGCCGCTGGCACACCCTTCGGCATTGTGACGCCGGAACGCCAGCCATCAGCCTGCACGCCTTCGGTGTTAGACGGCGCGGACCGAGCCCCGTCACCCCACGGTGCGCGCCACCGCCACATCGAGCGCAATCGACGCCACGATGTCTTGTGTCAGGCGGCGGCGGGCATCTGAGCCTGCCGGGCCCGGTCTTTGAGCGCCGCGGTGATCCCGGCGAAGGTGTCGCCGGCGCGGACCGGTTCGTGGCGGTGTCGGATGGTGGCGCTGGTTACGTCCTCGGGTGCCTTGCCCGCCGTCACCGGGTTGAATCGTGCGCTGGGCCCTGCGTGGATGGCCTTGATCTGCAGTGCGGAGATCGTCTTGTCGGTGGCGGGGTCGATGTAGTCGTCGTTGGACAGATGGCCGATGACGATGATCTTGATACCGGCGTGCCAGTCGCTGGCCAGGATGTTTTCGGCGAGCTCTCCGAAACATACAACGTTGAGGAACGCGGCGGGACCGTCGATGTAGCGGCTGGTCTTGCGGTCGAACCGGCGATCGTTGTTGAGGCCGAGAGTGAACGTCGCCATGGTCACGCTCTTGGTCTTGCGGCGCTGGGGCGGTGCGGTCAGGTCGCCGACGTGGTAGTTGGTGTTCTCGGCCATGGTGTCTCCTTCAACGAATTCAGGTCCGGCGCTGTGCAAGGCCGTTGCTAGGTTGCGTTCGACGGTGGCTGCCTGGGTTCTGTCGCTGGCCGGTTCGCGTGGCGCTGCGGTGGATGGGGCGTGAGCGGGCGGTGACTACGTGACGTGGAACTGTGGCTTCACCAGGTGGTGACGGTGTTAGCGCCTGCGGGTGTTCGGCCCCGGTCGCCGCGAAGAGCCTCGAGCAGGCCGCCTGGAATCGTCGTGTAAGGACGGACGGCGTCAACGATCGCGAAGGGGTCGGTTACCTTCTTCAGGGCGGTTCCGATCCCTACTGCGAAGTCGATCTCGCCGTCGTCGGATTCGATGACGACCTCCGCGAAGTAGGTCTCTCACTGGGGGACATAGCCAACGAGGACCTCGAGGGTTGCGGAGGCGTCTGTCGCCAGAGAGGTGAGGTCATGCCGAATCATCGTTGTCCCCCTTTAGGTGGGGTGTGGGTGGCCTCCTTCTGATCACGCGGCCTTCGACGCGTTGTCGCTGTCGGAGGAGATGTCGATCGATGTGAGGGTTTGCGTGCCCACGTGGTCCGTCAGGTCGCTAGTCCGGCCTTGGTGGGCAAGGCAGACAGGATGATGCGCGCGGTTGCGCGGACGTGTGTCCTGTCACGGCAAGTCGTCTTCGTGTACGGCTATGGGCAATCGCTCGGCGTAGACATAGCGGTGTGCTCCGTGGCTGAGCTTGATCGTGTACCAGGTGTAGCCAGCAATTACTCCACCGCAATCTCTCGTCTCGTCGTAGCTGTCCATCTCCACAGCAGGCCACCAAATGCCCCACGCCTGCAGATGTAGGCGTTGGTCCTGTGCGGCTTTGATCCAGGCGGAGAAGGGCGCGTCGTACCACGGGGTGCCGGTGGGATCATCCACACCGGGCATTGCGTGGCTGCGGACTCGGATGTCGAGTGGACTGGGAGATCGATTCAGGATCGACTCGCGGATGGGCGCGAGCTCGGACACGGCTGGCATCGGTAAGCGGTGCCGCTCGCAGTCCGAGCAGTCGCTCCACACTGGGTGATGGTGTTCGCACAGCAGGAATCCCGCGATGAATGCCATCGCCTGTTCCATGTCTGCGCTGTGGTCCGAGGCGATGTCGCGGACAAGGGAGTGCATCGCATCCACGGTTCTGGTCGCGCTCGTGTCCAGCCTGGAATCCTCTCTGTGGTTGGAAAGGCGACCCGAAGCTGAAGGTCGCAGCAGCAGAGACTCCTTGGGTGCTACCGAAGTCGCTCTGCTCAGGTCGGTGAGGCGGAAGTCCGGCTGCGTGCTTGAGCGTTGGGAACGATGCAGTCGATCGGTTCTTGGGTGCTACCGCTCTGGGGTACGGCTGGAAGCAACAGCACTGTTGTCCCGCCGCGCGCGCTCCGTGACACCCAGGCCTTGCCGCACTCCCCCGTTTCGCATTCGCACTCCCGCGGCCCAGGCTCCGCTAGCGTGCGGCACCCACATCCGGCGGGACAGCCCGCACCTGTCGACGTCATCCAAGTCGTTGTACACAGCACGGTCCTCTCGCTGTCGCGGCTGCATCTGTGATCTCGCGACGAATCAAGAGGCGGCACGTGCCGTCAGGCTGGAGGATGTCTGGGGGGCTCAAGCTGGGATGTTGAGGAAGGCCTCGGCAGTGACGTCAAGCCAGTGCCTTGCCTGTGACGTGCTGGGCAGGGTGGCCGTGTACAGCGCGATCAGGCTGCGTACGCCCGGTACGCAGGTGTCCCCGTTGGTCGCGAGGACGAGGTTGCGCAGATGGTAATGCTGAGCTGCCTCGTCCGACTCGAAGCGCTCCCGCCACGCTCGTGCTCCGAGCTCGGCGACGAGCGTGAGAGTCCGCGTGTCCAGAGGGTCGCCTGCCTGAACGCGGTCCAGGATCTCGTTCCAGGGTGGGGAAAGTTTGATGCGAGCTGCGCGCGATGCGGTCTGCAGGACGTGCTGTTGCGCACGGACGCGGTGTGCCCAGTCAGACAGCTGGCTGTAGCTGCGAGCCGCGTGTCCGAGCCGGGTGAACGGTTCAGCGCTGGGAAAGTCGGCGTAGTCGGCGAGGTCCAGGAAGTGCCTCAGGAAGTCGTCGAGTACGGGGGCAGCGTTACAGGTTCCCCAGCCGAGGCCTAGGGACATCGCCTGATCGATTCGAATGCTGTCGTTGCTGACCACGACGTTGCGGCCTCGGGCCGGCGTGAGCTCGACTGTGACAGACGGCGATGATGCACGGTGGTAGCCGACTTGGCGGGTCCAGCACCACGGGTCTTGTTGAAAGGTCAGAGGAAAACGGGGGTCGTCGACCTGGTCGCCGAGAAAGGGCTGGCAGGTGTGAGGGACCAGGGCGGATGATGTGTCGGACGAAGCCTGCATGACCTCACCATTGGGGTTGCGAACCGGTCTCGGTCCGGCGGGACGCTGCCGCGGGAGTGTTCGTGTCGGTTGGTTGAGTCGTTTCGAGCGAGCGGCTGCGCCCGAGGCGGGGTTCGCGGGTGCAGGCCGCTGTGGGCGGTGTGCCAGTGCGTAGGCATGTGCGCGCTCAGCCAACGGACACCGCATCCGACCGATCACCCGGCATGTACACGCGCAGGGCCAGGATTGGCCGGATCAGCCTGCTCGGCGGGTCAAAGGCGACTGAGCAGACTGGCAGGTCACAGATTGACGTGCAGGATGTCGTTGTTCAGGCTCGTGACTCGGGTTCGGGGTCGTCCAGTTCGCGGGTGTCGGGGCTGACCATGCAGTCCTAGATCAGGGCCCTAGCGCTAGTCGCGCTCGGCCGCACTGCAGGCGGGACAGACGTCCACCGGCAGGTTGCATCGGCGCGCGTCGTGAGTCGCCATGTCGACGTCATCCGGTCGGAATGCCTCGACAGCGTTGTAGTGCTCGATGCTGTCAGCGGGATCGGGCTCATGGCTGGTTACGGCCGGGCCCGTGGTCTCGCCAGCCATAGTTGATCCTCCTGTGTGTCGCAAGGGTTCGTGCAGATCGGTCGTTGATTGGTTGAAGTTGGTTCAGCGCTTGAGTGTCTGCAGTTCTGACACCGCATTCCGCGACTGATGATGTTGGCGTTGCGTTACGAGTTGCCGGGTGAGCCCGCTTGGGCAGTCGAAAGGCTGCCGAGCGGGCCGGCACGTCACAGGCCGGCGTGCAGGATGCCGGCGAGTACGTCGCGTCGTGAGTCTGTGCGCAATCGTTAGCCTCACCTCCGTGGCATGGGCGCGTCGTCAGACGCGATGCGACGGATTCGTTGGCACCGCGCGAGAGCGGGCAGCCGTCATACGAGTCGGCTTCGCGAGTGTCCACGTCGTCGCGGGCGAACGACTCCCCTGGCCGCTGTGACTGTCGAGTCGGCGTCGAGGTCCGTGGGGAGACACGAGCTGCCGCTGCGCCACATCGCTGGTGGTGGGTTTCGCCTCACAGCAAAGGAAAGTGGGTGGTTCGACCGAATGTGTTGGTCGAACCACCCACTTGGGAATGCTCAGTCAGGCGGCATCGAGAAGGTCGCGTGGTTCGTGAATGCCTCGAGCAAGGCCGTTCTCGATGTGGTGAAGGGCTTCCTCAGACGTCCAGCCTTCCACGCCGTTGTGCTGGTGCGCGGCGACGAGCAGTGCATGGATGGCCTCGCGTTCATCGAGCCATCCAGCGCCGACGATCTGGCCCAGCTTGATCGCGGCGATGAAGAGCCGGTTTGCGCGAGTGCCGACCTGGGCTGCTTGTACCGCGGCGGTCTCGCCTTTCACCGCGCCCGCGGCGTAGGCGGCGACTCGCCGCGCCGGCACGATGATCCCTGCGCGCGTCCGGGGGTGCGCTGGACGCGCCGGTGGGGTGAGCGCGGCGGCGAGCCATGATGGAAGGGTGGCTACCGGGCGGATCGGGTGCACTGGTCGATACAGGCGCCGTCCGCCGTCGACTCGGCGGATGGATCCGGCTGCGATGATGTTGCCGCCGCGGCCTCGGGTGTCGATGTGCCAGCCGAGGCGTCCGACGGTGTTGCGCAGTTCCACGTCGGTGGGCGCGTGGAAGTAGCGGTGCTCGCCGCCGGATGGCGTGCGCACGCGGTAGGTGTCGAGCGGGTCCGGTTCGCCGGCCTCAAGGGCGAGCAGCCTGAGAACGTCGCGGCCGTGCGTCACGCCTCGGTGTGCCCATTCGTCGGGGGGTTCCTGGCCGTGTGCGGGATCGAGATCGATCACGATCAGTCCGGCTGCTCGGCAGGAGATCGCGATGTTGTACGGCGCGGCCGCCCACCAGTCGGCGATCTGTGCCGGGTCTGTGGTGGCCACGGTGTCCCAGTCGTCGGGGACCGGGAACTTGCTGTAGGGGTAGCACGGGATGACCGGCCAGCCGCGCGCGGCGGCGGCGAGTGCTGCGGCGAGCCGCGGCGGTGTGCGTCGGCCTGTAGGGGGCTGGCGCGGCATCGACGTGGTATTCACGGCCGGTCACCTCCCATAGACCAGGCTACCCCTGGTTGTCGGCGTGATGTCGCTGGTCACGGCGTATCCAGGTCGAACACGGGGTTGATCGCGAGTGCGGTGGCGTTGTCGCTGCCGTTGTGGAATCGGGCGGCGTGAACGAGCCTGCTCGCGATGGCGAGCTGGTGTCCGAAGGTCCGCATGGTCCGTGCGATGCTCGAGGCCGGTAGGGGTTTGCTGACGCCGTCACTGGCCAGCAGCAGACGTTGGTGAGGTCCGGTGGTCCGTGTGTGCCCGATGTCGTCAACAGTCGCTGTCGCGACCGTGGTCATGACGACGTGGTCGTAGGCGTCCGCGATCGCGGCCAGCGCTGGGTTGCCGCAGTCGCGGTACAGCTGGCCTTGCGTGTGGTCGACGGTGAGCTGGGTGAGGGTGGTGCCGTTCCACTGCCAGGCGCGGCAGTCACCGACCCAGGCGACGTCGTAGCCGCCGCCGTCCTCCGGGGGAAGCGCGGCCGCGACAACGAGGACGGTGTCTGCGATCTGATAGTCGTGGACCTCGTGGCCGGCGGCGAGGACAGCATCGACGGCTCCCGTTTGGACGGCTGCCCGGACGGCCGCATTGGCGGCGATAGCGGCCGCCTCGGCGGCATGCTCGTTGTCGCCGATCCCGTCGGCCACCGCCCAGGCGGCCCGGTTGCGGGTGTCGTCGACGTGGACGGCATAAGCGTCGGCGTTGTGCTGGCGAGGCCCTTGATCGGAGACCGCCGCCGGGTGGAACGCCAGCGTCGGGGAGGCGGTGTCGAGATGGATCCGGGCTTGTGCCCGTGCCTTCCGGCGGTGCGGAGCGGTCTCTTGCCAGCCGCACACGCACTCGGCGAGGGCTCCCGCAGCCGAGAACGGGGTGGGATCAGATGGAGTGGTCCTTGTTTTGTGCAGGAGCAGTCCGCCGGCCGAGTAGACGGTCGGGCTCATGTGCGTAGTCCTCACAGGTTGTGCTGCAACCACCGTCATGCGGAGAGACAGCATGCCGAACAACACGCACGTCGCGGGTGAGCGTCCGTGTACTGACCACGGCACGTCATGCGCGGCGCAGAAGGTCGTCGCTAGAAACAGGGTGGAACGACATGGCTGGGGCCATCCGAAATCGGATGGCCCCAGGCGGTCAGGCCGCGAACGCGTCGGCCGCATCGTCGTGGTGGGCGGCGACGTCGGCGTCTCGGTCAATGGTCGTCTCGCTGTTGTCCAGGTCGACATCGACGTCAACATCCTCGGCCGAGGCCGCGTCGTCGGTGTGGGTGGTGCCGTCCGGCTGCGCGATGCTGGCCGGCTCCGGATCGGAATCGGCGTTGGTGTCGAACGGTTTGCCGTCGGTATCACGACCAAGGACGTAGAGCTCGATCTCCGACAGCGGCTTGCCGAGCTCCTCCAGGACGGTCATCATCAGCCGTGCTTCGTTGCAGCGGTTCTTCCAGGTGTGCTTGTTCATGCCCGCCTCGATCGCGCACATCCAGATCGCGAGATTGATCATGCCCGCGCGCTTCTCGCTGGTGCGGTCCACGATCTTCTGCAGTGCGGCGGTGTCGCCTTGCTGCGGGCCGTACGGCCCAGGCCTGAGCGTGATACCCAGCATCTCGCACAGCAGCGGATGACTGCGCTCCCTCGCGCGGTTGAAGTCGTAGCCCGCCGCCAGCTGCAGCTGGGCGATGCGGCGCTGGACCTTGAGTCCCTTGGGCAGGGAACCGTTGCGGAAGAAGTCCGCCATCCATTCTCGTCGCGGGTCGACGTGCGCATCCCACAGCTTGTTGTTCTTGATGGTCAGTCGGCGATCGGCGAGCTGCTCGGGGTTGAGCTTGCCCTCGGTCTTGGGCGCTACCACGCCCTTGGGGGTGTTGCGGTGCGCGTGGCCGAACATCTGGTAGTTGGTGCACACGTAGGTGGTGGCGACCTTGCGGTCCTTGCCGTGGCCCTTCAACGACACCAGGGCGGCGTGGCCGGGGCATTTCTTGTGCGCTGCCATGGTCAGCTCGGTGCCCGGCTCGTGGCCCGCGCTGGGGCGCAGTGCGTCCAGGGGCTTGATGTTGTCGTCGAGCGTGACGTCGTCGTCAGTGACGACCTTGGTGTTCGACGTGGTGAGCCTGGCCAGGACCGGCTCGAGCATCGCCGCGTCGGCCCGTTCGCGTCGTAGTTCGGCCGCCTTGTACCTGAGGTTGTAGCGGTCGCTCGCCGCGGTGTGCATCAGGGCGTCAGTCGCTGCGTCGTCACCGTCGAACTCGGCGATCAGTGCCATCTCATCGATGGTGAGGTCATATTTGGCGGACTCGACGGCGGCCGCGGACTTGACCGTCGTGACGATCTTCTTGGCTTCCTTGACATCGATGTGCCGCTGCTGGGCGATGTCCTCGGCGCTGACGTCGAGGAGGACCAGCTGCTGCAGAGCGGCCATCTTGTCGGCGTGGGGGATGTCGTTGCGGTACTCGTTGAGCCGCAGCTGGCTGAAGATGCGACTGACCTCGGCGTCGCGTTCACTGCCGACGTAGTTGGGCTTGATGAGCACGAGGACGGCGGGAACGCCGCCGTCGCGCGCGGCGAGCGTGCGCATCTTGCCGTCGTGCACCCGCACCCGCCCGTCCTTGTCGCGGCGCGCGTCGATCACGTCTTCGACGCCGTTGTCCTTGATGTCCTGCCAGAAGACGGGGTCGTGCACGACGTTCTGGCGGGTGTTGGACTCGATCCCTTCCCCGAGGTAGAGGGCATGCGGGTCCATCACGAGCAGCTCGTAGCCGTCGTTAGCGAAAATCGTCTTGATGACGCCGTCGGCGGGGTCGGCCGTCGTCGTGTCGCTCCCGTCGATCCCGCGCGGGTCTGTGTTCTTCTCATCGAGCGCTTTGTCGGCGCCGTTGTCGATCGAGGTCACGGCAGTGTTCTCCCTTGGTTGGCGACTAGTTTTCGGATATGGCTACGTTCCGCCTGCTACGTGAGCCAATGACCAATACCGTCCTCATAGGACGCGGAGGGGCTGGGCCGCGCCAGGTACAGGCGGCATTCCTTTAGGACAGTCAGCAGCACGAACGTGGAAGCGGGCTTCGGCTGGGACAGGGCAGCGGGCTCAGCGTCTGCGTCGAATACCCAAGAGTGGCCGTCACTGTCGGGATCAGTCGATCGGGCCAGCACGGGATGATCCAAGGTACGTGCGGGCGGAGAAGTACCGTCGCATCGTGATGGGACTGGTCAGGACTGTGCCTGCCTACTGCCCGCAGTGCGGAGTATCGCGGGTGTTCACCTTGTGGTTCGGTTTCTCGCTCAGATCTCCGGTTGTGGCCGGATGGCGGGTAGGTCCGTAGGGCGGGCCGGGATCGGCGTGCGGCCTTTGATCGTCCTCATGAACTGGGTGTAGATCCCCAGCAGTGCTCGGCGCGGCGCGCTCGCCACGACGGAGTTGAGCCTGCGTACGCGGGTGAGCAGGCGCTGGGCATCACGCAACTCGATCAGCGCCGCGCACTGCTCGCATGCCGCCCACCCGGCGCTGTGCCGGTGGTGCATTAGATCGTCGGCGGGTGCTTCCTCGCGCCGCAGCACAGCGGTGTGCTCGCCGATCTGTTTGCGCTCCCAGGTGGACTTGTATTGCGGTCGCTCCACCGCCGCGCTGATCTCGTCGGCTGTGTAGGACCACGACGGCTCCCCAGCGCCGCAGAAGTCGCAGCACATGCGCACGTGGCCGGTGTCCTCGCGGGGAACCGGATCGGGTTCGTGGTCGCGGGCCCCGTTCCCACCGTGGACGAAGATCCGGTGGCCGCCTCCGAGCGGCCTGATCGTATTCAACGGTTCACTGCACGTCCGGCACACGACATCGGGGATCGGTTCCTCGCTGGTCGGGTGGATCTGGTTGATCCGCACGTCTCGTGCCTCCTTCTCGTTCGCCGCCACGGTCGGGGTCCGTGCGTCCTCATGCCTGTTCGTACGCCGTCGTTGCCTGTCGTTCGTGTTGGGCGCCGCCGGGAGCACCGTGTGCCAGGGGGCATGACCAGCGTCAGGCAGGACTCGTCGTCGCCGCGGATGCGCAGCGCCGCGATTTCGCGCCGGAAGTCTCGCGGTGTCACCAGTTCAGCTGCCAGTTCGGCACGAAGCAGATGCGTCTCGGCCGCCACGAACCGGGAACGGCTGATGAGCCTCATGACCAGCGATGACAAGCCGGCGGGGCCGCGCCGCCGGACGTCCGGCCGCTGGGCGTGCCGGAGTCGACCTCGGTGAACCTGCGCAGGATGACGTCCACGCGTCCGACCGGGTTGTGCACGGCGTGTGCGGGTCCAACCGGTATCGGAGCGATGGAGTGCCTGCGCACGTCGCGCAGCAGCACGGTGTTGTCACCGAAGGCAGACAAGCTGTAGCGGATGCCTACGGGCGTTCTGCGATGGCGGCGACGCGGTAGCGTCCCCAGGCCTCGGTCAGGCTTCCCTCGTAGACAACAAGAGAGCCGATCACGACCGGGCCGTCTCCGTGGTCTCCGTGGCTGGGCTGCGGTAGTCCGTACATCACGACCGCCCAGCACCGAACTCGGCCATGGCCATGGCATGACCGAGCCGCAGGTGCAGGTCCGCCAGCAGCATCCGACCCTCGAGAACCAGATCCTCCAGGAACATGTCACCGGTGATGTCGTAGATGGCCTGTCCCAGCAGTGCGATCTCCTCCGGCAAGATCGCCGCGAACTGCGCATCGACCTCCACAGCCGCGGCCGCACCGAGCCGCAGGCGCAACGTGGCCGCGAACTGGTCGGGTTCGTAGAGATGCACCGTCTGGCCGCGCCGCTGGCGCAGCCACTGCTGGTCGGCTGCGCTGCGCAGGAGGTGCTCAGCCAGCAGGATCTCATCGCGGTGGATCCGGGCGGTCACGACGTCACCGGAGGCAATGGCAGCGGTGCCGACACAGTTGGTCATCGCTGCGGCGTTGCGATCCGCCGGCAACTCTCGCGCAGCGCGGCGGCAAATGGTGATGGTCCAGCCGAGGAAGTTCATTCAGGTCACCGTTCCTGGGTTCAGTTCGCCCGCACATGGCGCAGCGATCGAGAGGGAAAGCACCTCGGCTGGTCGTCATCGCCTGGCGGGCGCGCACATCGGGCCGGGATGTTCGGACAGCGCAGCCCCGATGTGAGGTCAGGTGTGCTTGAGCACGATCGGCGGGTCGGAGGACGCAGCCGCGAACGTCCTGTGTCCTCCCGCAAGATGCGAATCGTGGCCAGGACCCGCTAGTACTGTTGATCAGGTGCAGTCCAGTCCGCACTGCGGGCAGAGCAAGACGATGCCGCCCGTATTTGCGGCATCTCCGACGGCCGGTACCTCGTCGCCGGCCGCGTCGAGCCAGATCCCGGCCGCGGACTCGTTTGGGCAGTCCTCTGGACGTGAGGCCTGCCAGTCCCGGCCCGGCACATCGATCACCGTGCGCCCTGGGTAAACCCAGTCGCCGGTCCCGGATTCCTCATCGACAGGGCCATGCCAGCCGACGAGTTCCTCACGGATCCGCATCGGAGTGCCCGACAAGTCGGCGAACTCGAAGGGCGCGTACCCCTTCGACCGCGCGAACGCGGCCGCACGCTCAGCGAAGCTGTCCACAGTGGTCTTACTGTCCGTGGATTCGTTGACAGACAAGCGATTCCTCCTTAGCCGAGGCACGACCGTCGTGATCGTCGAGACGGGGACTGGGGCGATGCGGTCAGGACAGCAGCCATCGGCGAGACGCGGGCGACTCCCGGAACGGGTCGAGATGGCGCGGGTCCGCGCCATCTCGGGTACGTCGGGCGACCACGAACCACCAGCGCAGCAGCGCGCGGACCGCGCGGACTCGGCTCGGGGCGTTCGTCAGGAAGTAGACGGGTCCCCCGCCGTCCAGGAGGTGCGCACGGTCGCGGTAGGCGGTGGGTGACCACCGGCCATGAGTGCGGACGAGGCCACCGACGACGCTGACTGGCCGGGGTATGCCGTAGAACTCGGCGGCGCGTTCGTCGATCGTGACGAGGTGGACGGTGTGGCCGCCGGTCGCGTCCACGATCCGAGTCAGTGACGCCGTGCCGTCGCGGGAATCTCGTCCGTTGACCCACAGCGCGACGGTCGTGGTGTGGGTGTTCGTGGTGTCGGTCATGCAACGCGTCTCCCCCGGGACGTGATCAACGCATCGGTGGACCGGGCGGGCATGGGCTGGCGCAGCCGACAGCCGCCTGAAACCTCGCGCGTGGGATGGATCCGGTAACCGCCTATCAGCAATACTGGCCCGTGATCTGCACGAGGTGGGCCATGTCGACCACCGGGCCGGCCCAGTAGCGGACGTGGGCGGGTTCGTCGCCGATTCCCCAGACGTAGAGGCGGAAATCGGGGTCGCTCGGGCAGACCCACACGGAGGTGTTGCCGCTGCCGGTGGGCGTGCGGACTCCGAATTCGTCGCACCGGTCGATGTCCATCGCGGACCACGGACCGGCCTGAAGGTGCGCGAACACCCGGACATACGAGGCGTCGAACGGCACGGTGTGTGCTTGCTGCCGGGCTGTGACCCACTCGGCCAGTGCCGAAGCCGACAACGACCGGGCTGAGGTGATCACGGCGCGCATCACGTCGACACTGGTGAGCCGGCCGTGGTCGCTGCTGTCCCCGTACGCCACGGCGGTGGGCCCGGTGAACCACAACGTGATCCACTGCGGGCCTCGGTGCCAGCCGCGGGCGTAACCCCGGCGCTCGCCCATCTCGGTGATCGGGATCGGCGGCATCGTGCCGTCCAGGCCCCGGTCGGGGCGAGGCGTCCACTTGTGCGTGCGGAGATCGTCGTCCACGGCCGGGTACAGCATGTCCGTGGTGCGTGCGCCCGCGTAGCCGCGTGCCGCACGGCTCAAGGTGTCCGCCAAGCCGCTCATCCGCCCGGTGACGTTGCGCAGGCCCTGTATCGGCCGGGGTGTCGAGCTCAGGGCGTCATCGGCCAGGTCGGCAACCTGGCACCGGAGGTTGCCCGCGAGCTTGGCCAGCTCGGCGAGGCTGGCGGCCTGCACGCGGTTGATCGCTTCGAACGAATCGGCGCGTGCGCGTTCCCGTTCGAGCTCCGCGCGAAGCGCGTCGACGGTGGAAGGGTGGTCGTCGGCCATGGTGGTACTCGCTTTCGTCGGGAAGGTTCCGGAGGTGTTCACGACGGCGGCCGCTGTTGGGCGAGCACCCGGAGTTGGTGAAGGAGGTCATCGACGTCGTGGTTGTGCGCATCGCGTGCTCGGTTCGGGCTTTCGCGATCACGAAGGCGCCGAATCTGTCTGACGTGCAGGGGTATCGCTCCCCAGCACCTCACCTGGCGTGCTCGATGAACACGTGGAGCTGTCAGGCGCGCTCGTCTTTCGGGTGGCCTGGCAGGTCCCGCACGGCTTCGAAGACCCGTCTTTGACGGCGTCGACGACGTCTTGGGTGGTGGTGATCGCTGTGGCAACGCCGTCGCGGAGTAGTTGGTTGGTCCCGAGAGAGGTAACCGATGTGATTGGTCCAGGCGCGGCCAGGACATCTCGGCCGATCCGCGCCGCGGCGTAGGCGGCCGACAGGGCGCCGCTGCGCAGTCCGGCCTCGGGGATGACCAACATCGTGCTGAGGGCCGTCATGATCCGGTTCCGGACCAAGTAGCGGTGACGTGCCGGTGTACTACCGGGCCGATACGCCGACACGATAGTGCCGTGCTGGGCGACGCTACGGAGCAACTCGGCGTGGCCTGCGGGATAGGGCACGTCGACGCCGCACGGCATCACGGCAATCGTGTTGCCTTCACCGGCGAGCGCACCGCGCAGTGCTGCGCCGTCAATTCCATACGCGGCACCGCTGACTGTGGTGATCTCCTGCCGTGCCAGCGTGTAGCCGAGTTCGGTGGCGACGTGCTCGCCGTACGCGCTGGAGCTCCGGCTGCCGGTGATGGCCACCGCCTGTCGGAGCAGGTGGACCATTGGCTGAGTGCCACGTATCCAGAGCGCAAGAGGCTCGGCCATCGGCGCGCCCTCGCCGGGTGGCCGGTGGGGCATCGCCTGAAACTGCTTGGTCGGCCAGTCGTCATCTTCCGGAATGACCAGCCGTATGTCCCGACGAGGATCACCGAAGTCGAGGTCACGGAGCACAACGCGGTCTCGGCGAGCGCATGTCTCGTCGACTACGTCTTGCGGTACATCGCCGGCTCGCACCAGCGCCGCAGCAGCGACCGGCCCGACCTCCGCGACCAGTCCGACCAGCGCTGGTGCCGGTGTTTCTGCGACACAAGCGAGGTAGACCCTCGCCGCTCGAAGCGTGTCGTTCTCGGCCATGACGTCCTCTTTCGGCATTCGGTGCTCGTACTGGGGTTGTGCGGTGCCAACGTTCTGGAACGGGTTTCTTGCCGTCAGTGCGCGCAGAGTCGGCTTCGCAGGGCGCGTCCTGAGGAGCGCGCGGCCATCCATCTGGCGGCCGAAGCCGCCGCATGCAGTGGTTGCGTCGACCGAAGAAGATCCGTCGGCCCGGTGTGTTCGTGCTACCGGGCGCGCTAGCGGCGGTACAGCAGAACAGGTTGGTGCGTACGCGATCCGTGGTGACCTGGCTCTACTCGGCGCCTAACCTCATTGAGAGCTCTCGTCGCGCAGCTGGGCGCGCAACAGGTCGGAGAATGCCGCGAAGTGGCCCTGTTCATATTCGTGGCACAGCTCGCCGTCGTCGGTGTCGTCACCTGGCTCGATACCGAGTACCCGATACAGGTAGGCGGGTGAGGAGTCAGCGCCGTACTCGCCCGACAGTGGCGAAGTGGGCAAGATCGCGCTGATCTCGTCATCGGTCTGGCCGTCGTCGAGCACGGCCAGGATGCGCTGCGCCGTTGCGTCGTCGGCGACGTTGAACGACGCACCGTCGGCCAGGCCGTGCCCCACTCCCAGGGCTCGGGCTCGCCGCCTGAGGTACTCCCACTCGGCTTCGGTGAACTCCTTCGTGGCGACAGGCTTGTCGCGGATGTGCGCCTTGTGCGCACAGTCCCCCACTCCCCTCTCACTCATCGCGTCCTCGTCAGGGCGCCGTAGCCCGGACGACCTGCGCCACACCACAGCGGCGCGTCTGGGGTGAGATAGATCCACGCACCGACCGAGGGACCGGTCTCGTTGACGAACCTGCGCTCCTCGGCGTCGTCAGGAATCCACACCCACACTCCTTCGTCCGAACCGCGGCGGATGGGCTTGATCAGCGCCCATGCACCGCCATAGGCTGGCAAGAGCACCCAGGCGGTATCGCGCGGCACCCACACCATGTAGCGGCCAGCGCCATCGGCGATGCGCCGGACGTACGCGCACCGGCGCGGACGACGTGCCGGCCCCGTACCCACCGCGGTACTCATGCTCGTGCTGGTGGCGGTCGTGGTGGTTGCCGCACTTGCAACTGTCGTACCCGGCACCACGTCGATTGGCGTGGATTCATGCCGCAGCAACAACACCGCGACCACAAGCAGCGCAAGGAGCGGCACAGTCACGCGTAGCACGCCCACCCATGCCGAGCGCTGCATGGCCGGCTCCTCCGGCGAGGTCAGGCTCTTCTCATCCGGTTTCATCATCACGAATACGACTCCCTGAGAAAGGAAGTCGCCCGCACCGCTGGCGCCGGACAGGGACACCGTAGAACGGCACGGGCGACAAGAATTTTACCGATGCGCCAGTGGCTTCAGGCCTTGGGCTCGAGCACGAACGGGGTCCTGGCCATCACCGCGTTGACCTTGTGGCAAGCCGGGCACAGGCGTAGGTAGTCGTCCAGCTCGTACGGCCCGTCCCCATCCACGTGTTCACGCTTCAGCGTGTGTCCGCACATCAGGCGAATCACGGTCCACGCCACACGCTGCCCGTCATCATGTTCGCCCGCTTGCCCGTGACAACCCTCCACACCAGACACATGTGAACGAGATCTACCAGCGCGGCGGGCCTCGGCCCCGTGGTTAACGGACTGAGTGCGACGCCTGCCGGGTGTCCTGCGTGACGTCACTGTCCAAAGCGGACCCGTCTGGTCCGCCTCTCGCGAAGGAGCTTCAACCGGTGGGGTTACACGGTCGACGAATGAACCTGCAATCCCAGTCGCGGCGCCCAGAGATGCACCTGCGTGCTCGCTGAACCGCAGCGGTGTCTGCCAGGGGCGCCGCTTGGGTTCTGACGCTCAACGAACTGGCGGTTCCGACCATGTGGCCGGTTGATCCACCCAGGCGACAGGTTGCCTGGTCCCAGCGGGCGATGGTTAGGAGGCGGCTGGAATCCTCCGAGGTGACGCGGCTCCGGCCCACGAGTCTGCGTAGCGAGCGATGTTGACTGGCGGGCTCCGGCCGGGCGGGGTAGTCCCGGCCGGAGCCCCGCGACGACAGTGGGGGTTGCTGTCGTCGCTATACAGGTGGCTTTGCGTTCAACCACTGCACTAACCGAGTCGCTGGCGTGACAGCCGGCGTTGGTGGGGTGCCGAATTTGCCGAGGTGTTGCGGCCACAGTCACGGCGGCAGCGGCTGCGGCAGCGGCACACGCTTGCGGTGTGGGGCGGGTGTCGTCGCACTGCTCCGCGGCCGCCACCGAGACAGGCGTGTGATCGGTCGTCCCGCGACGTGCGGCGTTGGCGCCACCCCCTCGCTCCGGTGATTGGCCTCGATCGCGCCATCCAGTACGTCGGGCGCCAAGATGCCCGCGGTGTTCCTGGTTGCCGATGGTGGACACGCATGGGAGACGGGCGGGCAACGGTTTCTGATGTCGGTGCTGCTGGGCTGGATAGTTTGTGCGGCACTGTGTAATGAGTGGGCGTCAGCGCGTCAACGCTGATAGCGGCGTGGGGGTCACGCCGGCGGCGGTCGACACGGCGGCCCGGTGGGAGCGTAATCGGCGGCCGTAGCAGGTGGGACGTGCAC
This sequence comes from Lentzea sp. NBRC 105346, assembly GCF_030269605.1. Taxonomy (GTDB): domain Bacteria; phylum Actinomycetota; class Actinomycetes; order Mycobacteriales; family Pseudonocardiaceae; genus Lentzea. The sequence continues at coordinate 429,055 of NZ_BSTQ01000001.1, read as the reverse complement.
ATCACCTGCGAGTCGAAGGGCTATACGTACAGTGAGTTTGTTCGGGTAGTAGCCGTTCCAGCGGCGCGGGTTGTCGATGGCGTAGCCCGGCAAGGGCGCGCGCGGGCATCGGCGATCGATCCGCTGGATTGCTGTCCAGAGCGTCAGGTTTGTGGGCTGGGTGCCGATCCTGATCGCGTAGGCGTCGTTCCAGGCCAGCGGGCTCGGCTCAGCGTCGAGTTTGGTGATGCGGTCACGCGATTCGCGTCCTAGTGGCTCCCCTCGACTATTAGCGAGTCGGTCGAGAAGTCGATCGAGTGCGGCGGTCATCTGGGTCCTGTCGTGGTGGCGTCAGAGAGGGATGGCGCCGTAGTGGCTACGCGGTAGGCGGTGGCCGCGGCTGGGTTGCTGTGAGTTCGCCGCCGCGAACTGGCTAGACGTGATCACATCGAGGCGTTGCCCTGTGGCATCGGCTCCCGGCGTGCGCGAAGTGCGGTCCCGTGGCCATCGATCGAAGCATTGCGCTGATCGTCCTGCGTGGAGAGAACATGCGTCGTACGTACGCTTCCGCCGGTCCTGGTGAGCGCTTTCGCCACCGCGTGCGCCGGGACGTGTGACTGAGTGGGGCTCAGCGCACGGAACTCCGTCCGTGCTCGCCGCTCCGTGGTCGGCAGCGAGCACCGCACGACCGCAGTGGTCAGAAGGTCGGCTCGTCGTTGCGGCCGGCCTCAGGCACCTGGTCCGCCCATCCGGGCTCCCTTGTAGCGTTTCCGCTGCCACCACCGTCTCCACGGCTGACCTTGTTGACCTTCGCGGTCGCGTAGCGCAGCGAGGGGCCGATCTCGTCGACCTCCAGCTCCACGACAGTGCGCTTCTCGCCTTCCTTCGTCTCGAAGGAACGCTGGCGCAACCGTCCGGAGACGAGCACTCGCGAACCGCGGGTGAGCGACTCGGCCACGTTCTCGGCGACCTGACGCCACACGTTGCACCGCATGAACAGCGCTTCGCCGTCCTTCCACTCGCCGGACTGGCGGTCGAAGGTGCGGGGCGTCGAGGCCACCGTGAAGGACGCCACCGCGGCACCGCTCTGGGTGAAGCGGAGTTCCGGGTCGGCAGTCAGGTTCCCGACCACCGTGATCGTCGTCTCACCAGCCATGATTCACTCTCCTCTGCTGCCGCATGTACGGCTTGTCCTGGTGCTGCGAGCCGATTCGTCGCAACTCGTTTGGCAATCTGTCCCATAAGGACATTTATCGCGGCATCTACCGCGCGGTGCCTGCGCGCTCCGGCCGGCCAGTGGAAGTCACGCTGCGCCAATCGGTACGAGTAGCTGTTCGAGCCAAAGGTTTGCCCAGTTCGTTGACGTCGCGTTGGTGTCCGTGAGCATCGTGAGCGTCGTGTGCTGCAAAGGATGTCCGGCGCACAGCGAACGATCAGGCAGGGACGGGCGACAGACGCGTCGCCTCGGATGCTGCAGCGGCGTGTGTGCTGGCGGGTGCATGGTTCTGACGATCAAGCGGCTCTGGGGTTGGATCGATGACGACTCCATTGTTTGTTGCCAGGTCGATGGTCATCAGAAGGTAGGTGACGCCGTCACTCTCGTACGCATCGCAAGTGGAGCCGGCATCGCTGAGGGGCAACAGGATCGGAGTATCGCGCTCTCGCACGGCCACGAGCACCTTGTGCGTGTCGAGCTGCCGCGTGTAGACATCCAGCGGCAGACATTCGGCGTGCTGGGCCAAGTAGCGGTGGACGACCAGCAAAGGCCACACTCGACTGTTGCAGGATTCAGCGTCCTTCTCAGCAAGCAGCAACGAGCGGATCTCGTCAGCAAGATCGGTGAGTGAGAGAAGCTGGCGCGGGCACCAATCGTCCGGGCGCTGCGCAAGAAACTGCCAGCGGCGCCCGCGATCACACACGAACTTCCCTCGGGCGAGAGCCTCGTCGCCGGCGTTGACACGAGCGTTGGCGTCGTGGGTAGTGCACGTCACGTGCCACGAGCTTCCCGGCTGCTTGACATCGCTGGGAGCGGTCGATCGTGCATGCACGCGACAGGGCTGAGCGGTTCGTTCGTGGTCGAAGTCGTCATCGGCCACACGCTGATCTGGCATGTACGGGCTCGACGGCAGCATTACGCGCTATAGCCCGGTGTAGTCGCCGGATGTCGGATCGACGTGCTCCCAGCCGAGAGTGTCCGGGTAGCCGAAGTCCAAGGCGAGCTCGAAGTAGTTGGCGGCGTCACGAACGAAGGCGTTCCACGCTTCTTCAACCTGCTCGCGTGCCAGCATGATCTCGGCCGGCAGCGGCGTCGACCCGCCGCACTCTTTGCGTGGAATGTCGGTGTGACGCCACAGCACGGTTCGCTCGTGGTCCAGGATGGCGTTGAGGTTCACCGAACCGGTGTTGTCGTACCAGTCGGACAGGTCAACAACAACCTCCGCCGCGTCCGGAAACACAGTGCGCAACAGCGCCGTTGCGCTTGCGATGCACCGAGCCGCGTGTCGTTGACCTGCCTGCTCGGCCACGCGCTGTGCTGACCACTGTTGCCGATTCATCAAGTCCTTAATGGAGGGATTGCGTGAACCCATCTGCCTTTCCTCTTCCTGATCTGTGTTGACGTCGAGCGGATGTCCACCCGCTTCCGTCTAAGGCGTGGGGCCGGTGCGGTGCTCCACGCGGATGCCTCTGTTGCGGGCGTCGTCAGCGACGCACAATTGCGTGAGGGGTTCGAACTCACGCGTCCTGCTTGGCACGCCGCCCGGATCGCCGCCGCGGAAGGGTCATGTCCTGGTGCAGGAGAGCGCGGCGCTTCTCCCCTGCCTCGTTGAGGTGTTCAGTGACGCGAGCGAGTAGGCCGGTGAGCACCGCGGTCTCGGAGGGGCTCAGCGTGCTCGTCACGAACTCGGCTTCGGCGCTGTACTTGGAGCTGACCTCGTGCAGCATCTCCCCACCGGCCGCAGTGAGTTCGACGAGTACGAGGCGACGGTCGATCGGGTGCGGTTCGCGGCGGAGCAGTCCACGATGGACAAGCGTTTTGACGACGCCGGTCAAGGTACTTTTCGAGATGCCTGCCTGCGCCGCGACGTGACTGGTCTGTGCCTCTCCTGCACTCTGCAGGATCACCATGACGACGAAGGCGGTCCAGCTCAGGTCGTAGGCCCGCAACGCGGAGGCCTCCAGGTGCATCCGGATACTCGTGCTGGCGCGATGGATGGTCGTCAACGCGGCGATGCTCGCAGCCACGTCACCGGACGCGACAGCCGAGCAGTCGCTCCCGCACGCTGGTGTACGTTCGCCGACGGGTGGGGATAGTTCGGGCGTCACTGGGCCTCCTGCCAGAGAGCGGTATCAGCGGTGCGCGCCTGCCGCAGCGTCAGCGCTTCCTCGAATGGGGTGGCGCGCGGGAACCTCGGCGCCGCCGAGGTCGGCGGTAGTCCACGCAAGCCGCTAGACGGTGTCGACGCCGCGACGAGCAGCTGGGCGTCGACGCGTAGGTGACGTCTTGCCGTGGTGGCGGCGATCGCAGCGGTGACGAACGTTGTGCGGGGTCAGGTAGGCGTCTGTGTTCGCCGCTGGGCAGGCTTCGCGATGCGGGCGCGCGGGGCCTGCCCAGCGGCGGAGGATTCCTGGGAATCGGGTTCGTTCAGGCCGCCTTCTCGGTTTCGCTTTGAGGTGCAGCCATTTCGTTTTGCGGACGAAGCAGGCGGTGCGCGGCTCGACGGCTGGCCCCGGCCTACAGGGGCCTTACGGGCGCACGATCGCGATGCTCGCGATTGCGTTCACTCCGACGGCGACGACATTGAGGCCCAGTCCAGCTAGCGCCTGGCGCACGCGCTCTGCCTCCTCTGCCCGCTGTTGGACTCCGGTCTGGATATACCGGGCGAACCAGTGCCGAAATGCGTCGTTGAGGGGGCCGGCACGGTCACCGCTGTCGTCGGTTCCGGTGACGAGGCAGGGGCCATGGACGATCGGGGCCTTGTCCGGGTGTGCGAGCAGTTCGGTGACGCGGTCGCGATCGGCATCGCTCACCGCGTAGTCGCCGGAGATGGCATCGCGCAGCAACTCGTCCAGGAAGCCGGTAGCACCGGGGTTGGGTGGACCCGTGAGACTGTTGTCGCCGACCCAGGCGGTAAGTCCAGTCAGAAGCGGCATGCGTTCAGCCACGGGGTCTCCCACGAGCTCCGTGATGTCGGAGCTGGGGTCGTCGCAGTTGATCTCTACGATCTCGGCGCCGTCTTGCCAGAGCATGAGGGCATGCATCTTGCCCGGCTCGGGTTCCATCCAGCCGGCATCTCCGGCTTCGGGCTCGCTGGTCCAGGTGGCGGCATCGGGGCCCGGTTCGGTGACCTCGTCGATCTGGTCGATGATGTCGGCTTCGTTGTTGGACATGGCTCCTTCTTGTGTGTTGTCGGGCCAGTGGCGAATGTTGCACCTGGTAGGTCCCACGAATGGATCCGGTGGCGCCGTCAGGCTGTGTCGTTCGCGGACCTCAACCCCGAGGTTGCTTTTCGGCGTCGGCGTGCTGCTCGAGTTGGCTTCGTACGGCCGCTGCGACACAGAGCCCGGTCGAGATGCTGGCGAAGGATGCGGCCTGCGCGATGAACCGGGCAGGCTCCGGTGGCTGCTTCGTTCCGGTGCTGCCCGCGAGGAGGTGGATGTGGCGCGGGCGCGGGCGATCAGCGTTGTACCGTCAGGCGAGGTCGTCAGCGTGGGAGATTGCGCGCCCGCTGCCGGCGCCATGACGGCAGCGCGGTCGCTCACCTGTTCTGTTCAGGTGGCTCGGTCGATGGCGTGCTCATGTCCGTTGGCGTGGATGTTGATTGTCCATGTCCCGTGTGGACATAGTCGCCAGCCTCCTTGGGCGATGGCGGCGGCCGTTGTGCGGCGGGTCAGCCCCGGTGCGTACGCCTCGATGATCTGCCCTTCAGGATCGATGATCCATGCGGCTTGGCGGCCTTGGTCGATCCGAACGACATAGTGACCATCTGGCGTCGGAGGACTGACCGTCTGCTGGTTTCTGACTGTCCCAGTTGGCTGCGTATTCGCTGGCTCCGTCCACATTGTGTTGTGTTTCCTTGCTTCTTCGGTCTCGCGCAGTTCACGCTTGCGTCGTGCCGTACGACTCAGGCGGTGATCGTCGGAGCGCGTGGGAAAGCGGTGACGGACCCTGATGTGGCGATCGGAACCTCAAGGTGGGTGCGAGGCCTCGGTCCACCTGGCGACGTGGCGTTGCTCGCCACGTGTGGCTTGGATGGTGGGGATTCGCTGTGCTGTGGCAAGGAATCGCGCGCGCTTCTTCGTGTTTCAGAAGGAAGAAGGAGGGTGTCGCTCGATCACTGGCGCGCGGGTGCCAGCGTGCCTCGGTTCCCGATCTGCCGATATCGCACGTACGACGACTTGTCAGCCGTCGGTGGCATGCTTCGCGGGCTCGAGCAGGTTCATGGACTACAGGGTTTTCGCTACGCCGGTCAGGATGTGCGCAGGCAAGCCCACACTGATGACCTTGGGGTCAAGGGCTGGGTGCGATCGACCAGTCGATCTGCGCATACGGGCTCCGCCGTCCGCGTCTCGCGCCGCAGGTTGTCGACGTGTCGTCGATTCACCCGCGCCACGCATCTTCACGGCCGCCCCATTCAGTGGTGAACGCCGATGTCGACGACCATGCCTGGGCTGATGACGGCTTGACACTGCTGGTTTCGGACTGCTCCCCTGCTGTAGTCAGCTCCTCGACCGCAGCTCCGCGTCACCTTCGAGCTCTCCCGTGTGTGATCCGTATGGCGCTCAAGGTGAGCGCACAACGACGCCTGGCTGCGCAAGTGGGCTCGAGGGCAACCAGACGCCGCTGCCGATATGCGCTAGTCGGCGTGCGCGTCGTCCTCGCACAGTGAGCGGGCCTCAGCGGCAGCGTCGATTGCGAGCTCACGCACCCGCGCGGGCGAGAGCCCTTCGTCGAGTGCATGGCGCATCAGTCCAGCCAGCCTGTGGCCGGGGCAGGCCGCCGCGGCTTGAGTGAGCGCCTCGGAGGCGAGGCCCCCATCACCACGCAGGTAGGCGAAGAACGCCAGCAGCGTCGCCGGCTCGGCACGTTCGGGCACCGGGCATCCGCGGGTGAGCTCGAGGAGCAACTGTTCCGCGGCGGCCGCAGTGGCATCGACCGCGAGCGACAGAGACGCGTCACGGACCCTGAGGTCCGACAGTGCCAGCGCCAGCTGCACTACCTCATCGTCGCTGAGCGATTCCGACCGCTCGGCCATCGCGGCTACCGCCGCACGCACGAGTTTCCAACCCGCTGCACCTTCGGGTCGCGGCCCCGAACTCGCCTCATCGAGCAACGCCGACCGTCGCTCGAGTATGTCCTCGGCGACCGGTGCCACCTGAGCTGCGACCTCCGCCCTGGTCGCGAACGTGACCAACCCCCTGGCCGCGGTCACAGCGGCAACCTCAGTTTCCTCCAGCTCCGGCAGCGCTCCAGTGCGTCCGCAGCCGCAGTAGCAATGCCAGGTCGCTCCGCTGACCGAGGCCTCCAACCACACGGCCTCGAGGACTTTTACTCGAACACAGGTCAACGAGTAGTCGAGCTCGTCGATCAGCCCGGCCTGCGGCAGGATGTCCACTGCGTCGACAGTGCCGCCGCCATACACCACCAGAATCACGCCAGCCGGGTTCTCCTGGTTCCTCACACAGCGGGCAATCTGGTCGGCTACTTGGCTCCGGTGCCGTTTGGCCGGAAGGTCCAGCCGCAAGGTCGCGGTAACCTGTCCCTGACTCACGACCAGCACGACCAGCGAGTCCTCCGGATGAAATCCAAGTAGACATGGCACCGCGGCGATGAGATTGCTCGTGTCGGCCACCTTCAGGGAAACCATGACATCCTCTCGGTCTTGTCGTACTTGGCGTTGTCAGGAACGAGTCGGGCTGCGCCTGGCCGCGCGGGCCTGGTTGATCGACTGACCTGTCGGCGCAGCCGTGCGGTAATGCGCGGGGCGCCAGGTGTGAGGTCCACGGAGCCATGGCTGGCCAGGTCTGTGAGCCGTCTGCCCGCCGATTGGGTTACTTAACCGGTGTCAGGACGGGCACACGGCTGTCCGCCGCCCAACCACGGCTGCAGCCCTGATGCAACGCGTCACTTCACGAGAACGAGCTCGTGATCGATACCCTGCACAGCAATCTGGCGAGCGTTCCCGTCGGCGGGACAAGCGAAGTGGTGCAGCCCAACGGCCGCAGCTCAACCGGTGATGGCGTCGTGCGCGGTGCTGCGCCGTCCAATGAGGCGGGCGAAGTTCTGCACGGCGCCGACGGGTGAGGCTGCGTTGACGATGCGGCCGTCATAGGACAGTGATTCGGCGATCGCCGCAACGTGGTCGAGCGCCCTCCCCGCGGCGAAGTGGTCACGTGCGGTCGGAATAGTGCCGCCGTAGGCGCGGGCTAGGGTGTCGGCCAAAGCAACCTGAATCGATGGGCGGTCCAGGACTGCCGGGATTGGCCACACGGCGTTGGTGGTGTCGGGCTCCGCGCCGATCACTCCATTGGTTGCCACGAAGCCGGTGGTCTGCTCGGTCAGGGCGGCGGCGGTGAAGGCGGCGCTGAACTGGGTCAAGAACATGCCGTGCTCGACCCACCGTCCGGCGGCCAGGGCCAGGGCGCGCAACTCGGGATCTCCGCCGGCGCGGTTGTTGTTGACGATCCATTCGAACGCCTGCCCCGGCCTGGGATAGTCGGAGGCAACGAAATGAGCCGCCAACCGGCCTAGCTTCGCGGCGCAATCAATGACCGCTGTGGGCAGCGGCTGGTTGGCGGCTTCGACGGTGTACTCGGGCAGAACGGGAGGGTTGGTCACGGTGGTGCCTTTCGTTAGCCTTGAACTTGTTTGCGGTTGATGGCAGCCGCAACAGACAGTCCACTCTGGACTTTGTGGCCGAATGCTTCGAGATGAAGGCCGGAAGGTTCCGTGTGATCTGAGCAGGCGCGAGAAGGTCAGACTGGGATCCGGACACGGTTCCTTGACTGCGATCACCTTGCCTTCTGGCGGGATCGACTTTGTGCGGCGCCGGATCCGCGTGCCTGCAGGTACATTCGATGCCATGGAAGGCAGTACGGCCGACCGTCAAGAAGTGGAACTCCGAAGGGAGACAAAAACCGGCAGGACGGCACAGCGCCAGGCTGCTTATCGCTCCACATAGGACAGCAGCGAGACAGCGTCGGCGAGCCGCCGACGTCGTTCGTCTCACGTCGACAAGAGACGCCGGGCTAACCATGGGATAGAAACCGGAACCGGCACGGCGGACCGGCGTTGTCGTCACAGGAGGCCGGACACGGACCAAGTGATGGATCGAATCCGCAGCGGGGAGATGTCGTTGTAGGACGCGGCGAGGTTGTCCCCGTCGGGAATGACCCGATACGTGCGCAACCAAACGGCGAACCATGGCTCGGCCGCCGCCCCCTGGCGGGCAGACGTGTCAGATGACGGCGCCATCGTCGCGTCAAGGCGCACCGGTGTCGACCGGTAGTGATCCAGCTTTCCGCTGACCATCGGGCACGCGGCTGCGGTGTAGGCAGCGCACTGGGGATGCAGCGCAGGTTCGTTGGTGCACTGTCGCGGCAGATCCGACAGGCGCATCAGCAGCACCAATCGGTCGTCCAGCGGCCGGCCGCACACACCGCACCACCGGTACACAAGCGCCTGATGCATCCGATCACGGTCGATGGAACCGAGTAGATATCGTCCATCGGTGGTGCGCGGCGTGATCCACGGGACCGCCAGACCACCGACCACAGGAAGGTGCGCAATCCACAGTGGAATATCAGGGACGGTGTCGGGCATGGAGCAGGTTCCTCTCGTAGGTTTCCGCGTGAACAGATCAATCACAAGCCACACGTTGTGAGTTGTTGATCTCGAAGCCATGCGCGATCGTCGCTTCTCGCCTGCACGCGGCCCGCGGATCGCCTTGCGCGCGGCGGCTACGGCGTCGGCGGAGATCGGGTCGTGCGCGCTTGAGCCGTGCGGGATGGCCGTTAGTGATGCGGACGCGCTCCGATGAGGAGTGAGTACGAGCGGCGAGATCATTGCGCAACAGCGCGCATGGAAGGTCTGGTTCCCATCCAGCCAGCTAGCTGACCTCGGCGTGCGCGGCTAGCCACGGTGTGCCAGTGAAAGGGGGCGCTATGCATCGCTCTTGCGGTGAGTGCGCGGCCGGCGCTTCCCCGGTCGACGCCTGTCCGTGTACGCACCGCTCGCAGCGGTCGTTGGCGGTAAGCGCCTCGCCGAGTTCGCCGATGAGGTCTTCAGCTCGCAGCCGGGGCGGTTCAGCTCGATCAAGGCATCCACGGCGCGGCTTAGGCGGTCCGACTGTGGATGCGACGGCTATTCGTTGAGCGTCGCTGTCGGGACGCCTGATGCGTTGGCTGCCTCCGGCTCTCGTGACGCTGTACCGGACGACGGGCAGAGCGGCGATGCGCCGCTCCTGTTCGGTGTCGTTCAGTCTGGCCTGCGCTTCGCGTACCTGCGGATCGGCACACGCGATCCTTCGACGAAGAAGGCCAGCTCGCCGCGGCGCGTTGTGGCTTGATCTAGTTCTTCGGTGGCTGGAAGTACGCCCTGTAGACCGTGCGCAGGACGAGCGCGGCGAATCCGTCCCGCTGCATCGGCGGCACCGCTACGGCGATGTCCGCCAGCCGGCCCAACACATCGGCGAGTGGGTCTTCGGCCTTGAGCTTGCGCTCCAACTGTTTCCGCTGGATGGCCGTCTCCGCAGCCCTGTGCTGCGCCTGAAGCTGCTCGCACAGCTCCAAGGAGACCTCGCGCGCCTCGGGCTCGTATCGCCCACGGCCATGCATTCGAAGATCGTCAGGCCCTGGGCACGACAGCCTCACCCGGTAGGTGCAGCCGACGACGTAACTTCCCTTGCTGTCAAAGTAGACCTCTTCATCGTCGGGTCTGATCCATCGATGCCAGCGCCTGCCGGTCTTTGTCGCGTAGGAGCCGCCGAAGATCCAAATCTCCTCGAACGTCTCGCTCTCTTGATGGTCGTTCGTCATCTTGGTTCCGTACTTTCATCCGTTGGAGGCGATCGCATTCGTCGTTCGCCGCGGAGCATGAAGGGGTCTCGCGCGGCCGCGTCCAGCGGGCAGACAAACGCGCATGACGTCGGCCAGGTCGACGAGGACGGCGATCACGCCCGTTGACAGCGCGCGCACGTCGCCGTGCCAAACGTCGCTTTCGCCGCAGCCACAGCGTGCGTACCGAGCCTGGCCTGTCCGATCCATGGATCGCTACGGGTCCGCTTCGCTCATCTCCTCCGGACACTGGTCGTTGAGCGCGCGGATCTCCCTCAGGGTCTTGTTGGAGTTGCTCCCTGGGCCTCTGGAGGGCACTCGGGAGGCCGGCCTCTGCTCGGCGGCGGCGTTGCCCTTGCCTTCCATGACCTCTTTCCCGCTCTGTGAGGTGCTGCAGGTCCGGGTAGCCCAGGCCGGTGATGTGCTCGGCGGGAGGGCCACGGACGAGGTTGACCGCCGATCGCAGATCGAACCTTGACGTCTGCGGGTCCGCATATCCGGGCGTCGCCGTGGCGAGCAGGTGACAGTGGTCGGTCACAGTTGTGGTGAGCGCGAACATGCGCAGCCGCGGATCGACTTCACCGCCTCTGCCTGTTGGGGTTCATCACTCGACCTCTGCATCGATCGCGTGCACGACGATCTCGGCGATCCGGTCGGCCGCGTTGCCATGGCGCTCGGTTATCGGTAGGTCGGCCATGCTCGCCACTGCCGTGATGGTTGTGAGGATGGCGAGCAGGCGGTCGACTGTCGACATCACATCCGCGGCGCCGGCAACGACCGTGTAGAGCCCGGCGGCTGCCTGCTCGTACCGCTTCTCGGACAGTCGTGTTAGGACTGTGTTGCACGCCGCTCGGACCGACTTGACCGCCTCGACAACTGACTCTGCCTGCGCGGCGGCGTGCTTCGTGTACCTGTCGACCACCTGCTCTGCGGCCTCACTCATTTCTACTCCTTCCGGAGTTCGTTGCGCACCCAGGTCAGGCGCGTGACCAGGTTGTGCAATGACTGGTGCGGAAAACCACGCTTCTTCCCGGCGCTCGCTAGTCGGTCCATGTGCTTCGTGATCATCTCGATGGCGTCGTCTGCCGGCATGCTGAACGTGATCGAGAAACGGCGCCCAACCCGTATGGACCGCACCCTGGCCACCTGTCGACTCGTGAGCACGGCCTCAAGCGCACGAACGTTGTTCTCCGTTACGTCCGGCACGGTGACGCTGTTACACACGCCGCAGACGAACTGACGTCCGGTCATGTCGTTCTCTTCCTGCTGGGTCATCCCTTTGCCTCCCTTTGTGGCTCGAGTACCTCGGCGCGGTAGTGACCGCGGTTCTGTTCGAACAGCTCATCGACATCGAGTCGGCGCATCGGCCAGGTGCGTCAGGGCGCACACCGCCGCGGCGATCGGTTCGGCGGGCTCTTCGTTCTCGGCTGCGGCTTGAATGTGCCGATGCACGTGCCCGATGAGGTATCCGAGCGCTGGCCTCTCCTGACGGTCGGGCCGCGCGTCGATCGCGTTCGCTGTTCGATCCGTACTCCACGAAGCGGATCTCGGCCGAATAAAAGATCTCGATTCGTGTCGGACGCGATCAATCCGGTGGCCGGTGAGCCTTACAAGCTCGTTCGCCGCCTTCGATCAACACGTCCGCCCGATGCGACTCGAACGTAGGGCTCGGTGGCCACTCCCTGCCGCTCACTGATCCCGCCTCGAATCCCTTACGCCAGGCATCGTTGAGCTGGGTCTCGTCCACTGAGGACGCAGCAAGGTTGGTCCACGAGGTGTGTCCATTGGGGACCTGCCTGCTCTCCTCCACTCGGCTCAGTCGGGCAAGCCCGAAGCCGGCGGCGTAGCCGCCTCGGTAGGCGATGGCACGGTCGTCCTCTGCCCCAGCGTGATGCGAATCATCGAGCTCCTGTTGAGCTCGCCGCAGCCACTTCCGTAGCGCATCCGCAGTCCCATAGACGAGCAACGCGCCGTTGCCCTCGGCATAGCCAAGAGCCAGCGCGGACCGTCCAGACGGAACGGCCAAGTCCCCGTCGTCGCCGACCAACTCGCCCGCGGTGTAGACCTCGATCTCCGCGTACTCGACATCAATCGTTGTGAAGCTATCGCTCATGACTGGTCCTTCCCATGCTCGTGTAGGTCGGCGTTCACTGCTCGCGTTGCCGAGTCGCGGAGTACCGGTGTCGCCAGTGCGGAGGAATTCGGGGCGATCCCACGCTTCCACTGCTCCGCGGCCGCCAACCGGCCCATCGGTGCCGCGAGCTCCTGTGCTCGGTATGTCTCTCGGCGCGCCGCAACATCCGGGCACCAACGTCACACCCGCGGTCAGCGCGGCGGCCGTGTCCGTCGTGTCGTGTACGGTCTGATCCATGTGCGACGCGATCAGGCGTCACGTCGCATCATGGTTCCTGATGCCTTGCTCTTTTTGCCTGTCAACGTGTTCACGACACCGCCCAGCCGGCATGCAGCGTCCGCCAGCTCTTAGGTCGTCGCGGCTCGAGGCGGAACGATGGTGTTGTGCGCGTGGCATAGAGCAAGCAAGTTCTCGCGTACCTTGTTCATAGACGTGGGTTTCGCGCCGAGATTCAGTCGCTCGTGTCGACCGGGTTGCGGGCCCATACGCCGAATTTCTCGCTGTGCTCCGCGATCAACTCGCTGACGAACCACGCCTCGGTTGCGCTTGAGTCCGTGAGGACGAGCAGCGCGAGGTCACGCACGGCGTCGCCAGACGGATGGCCCTGGTCGCCGCTGAGCCGCTTGATGTGCGTAGCGCGGGCTACGATGTGCTGCCCGTCGCGCTCCCGGACTACGCGCCCCTTTTCCTTGCGGCACAAGGACACCCTTCGCCAAGACGGACGCCTGCGCCAAGCTGAGCGGCGCACGCGTGGACACGCCCAGCACGCGATCGGGCGGGATGTCCTCGACGATCCGGTCGGTCGACGAGTCCGACAGGGCGATCTTCGAGCCCATCGTGGCGACCAGGCCGCAGAGGATCGGGCCATCCTCCTTGAGCTGCGCCTCGATCCACACGGCGTCATACGTGCCGTGCAATCGACGGTCCCTGTGGGCTGACCGGAGCATGGCTCGAACGGCACGCCGGGCGCTGGTCCCGATGGCGGTGCGTGCCACCACGACCGGCGACATCCGAGCTCGACAGGTCGGCGTCGACGGCATCGTCTAGGCCGATTTGCCGGCCGCGCTAGCGGCGGCCCATTGCCACCTGGACAGAAACTACGCCACGAGCTGCGAGCAACTGGCACAGTTGTTCGTCGGCGCCATCAATCCCCGCGCCACATAGGACCGGATCGTCATGGTGCGCTCGGCAGCCTGTCTGACCGCAGCTAGGGGCTACAGGACCGGCACATGTCCACCGGTGAGCTGCTGCTGCCCGGCGTCGGCCCCGGCCGACGCCGGCAACACCCTGTTCATGCATGGGGTCGTGCGGGGTCTGCGGATCGTTCGGCTGCGCGAACGCGCCACCGGCAGTGGCAATTCGCGGCCTGAGTTGGGTCATCAGGGCGGTTGGTCCGTAGTAGCCCATCGGTGCGAGACCGGTCCGAGGGACGCTCGGGGCGTCCCTCGGACCGATTCCACCTGTCTCGCCGTCTCAGTTTCGAAGGTCCGCCAGCAGCTTCTCCGCTTCTGCGGTGGCTGGTTCCAGGAACGGAGTCGTCGTGCCGCGCTGTGCCGCGATCCGGATCGCGTTCGCGCAGTGCATAAGCTGTGACAGCTTCCCTGACCGGGTCTGAAGGTCGTCAGCGAACTCGGCCTCCACGCGTGCGAGTAGGTCCGAGTCTGGCAACGACGCCTGCCACAACGTCGCTGCGTCGTGGCCACGTGGCGCCAGGCCCCAGTCCTCCCAGTCGATCAGCTGGCCGGAGACGGTCACGTTGGCCCAGTGGAGATCAGCGTGCGCGGTCCTCCACTCGTCCACGGTGGTGTCCACGTTCTCGAACACCTGGCCGATTCGGAGCGTCAGATGGTCCTGGCTCACGCCCACGCGTTCAGTCTGGTGTCCGCCGAGTTCCTTCAGTGAGCTGCGCATGCCCGTCCACCACGTGCTCGGCAGGTCCTTGGCGGCTTCCAGGCCGCCCGCCGCCTTCACAGAAGGTGAGGCCACGAACTCGACTTCGTCGGCACGCCAAACCAGGCCACGGTGAGTGTCGATCCACGTGGTGCTCTGGTACCAGCTAGGCATCGGGACGTTCTCGATTGTCGAGGCGGCTTCCAGGCCGACCCAGGCGGCGCTCTTGATTCGCCACGGGACCCTCTGCTCGATCCTCGCCCACGTGCCGCGGCTGGTGCGGAACCCCTCGGTCACGCCGCCGACGCCGTGTACTACCGAGGATCGGTCCAACGTGAGGTCGAAGGCACGTTCAACGTGTTCGAGGACGTCGTCGTGGCGGTTCGTGCTCGTGTCGAAGATGACGAATGACCGAGGCTTACCCGGCTGCGCTGCTGACACCGAACAAAGTCCTTCCTGACGAGTCGACAACATCTTCCCGGACTCGAGCAGGATCAGCCTGGAGAGGTGATCAGTTCGCGGTACTTGTCGACCGCACCGGGGATCACTTCCAGCTGCGTCGCGGCGTACAGCTCGTCAAGGTGTCGTTTGTTGCTGCTCCCGACCGCCAGCCTGGTGCAGTGCGGCAGTTCGAACGCGAGCCTGAACGCCGCCTGTACCGACGTGGGGTCCTGTTCTGGTGCGAGGAATGCGGAGAGGTCGGTCGTAGTCCATGCCTCGTCGCTGGTACTCCCGGCGAAGGGACTCATTCCCCAGCGCCCGTCGGGCTTGATGTCGAACTCCGTCGCCAGGCGTTCAGCGGCGTTGAGCTGCTCGGCGTCCAGGGACAAGCCTGCCCGGACCATGAGCGTGCTCGGCCGCAGGCATGCCGTGCCCGCTTGCAGCGCCTCGATCAGCGGGCCGGGCTCCCAGGACGCAACACCCCACGCGGCGCAGAGCCCAACGTCTGCTGCTCGGTCCAACTCAGCGCAGGCATCGGCGAAGTAGTCGAATGCCTGCGCCGGATGGAGCGGCCGCAGGCTCTCCTCGGGGTTGTGCAGGAAGACCACCGCGGGCGGTACTCCGAGTTCGCAGACGGTCTTCTCGATCGCTTCCCGCAGATTCCACCGTCGGAGCGAGTGGTAGTTGCGGTTGCCGACCGGAAAGAACCCGACCTTCGTCGAGACGGCGAACTCGTGGATGAGGTCGCCGGCTGCCTTCGCCAGCGCGCGATGGCCTTCGAACGCTTGATAGTTGAACGCGGTGTCGACGTCGGTGATCCCGAGCGTCAGAGCATGCTCAAGCAGCTGGCGGCTGGGACGAGTCCGATGAAACCCGAGTGCAATGCGTCGGTCAGCTCTGCGCACAATCCCTCCTTCATCAGGGTCTCGGCGAGGGGGTTCGCGTCGTCGCCGGTGACGTCGGCGACCCGCTTGAGCGAGACGGGATAGCCGGAGAGCAGCAGCCTCACCGCGGCTTCGGCACGGCGAGCGAGGCGAAGCCGCTTGCCGACGGCGAGCACGGTGATCTCGTGGTCGCTCACCTCGATGTGCGGCCGGAATGGAGTCACGCAGACGACATCGGTCGCCGGGCCGAACAGTCCTGCGGTGTGGACGTAGCGCGGGGGTGGCTGTTCCTGCTCGCGTGCCGCGAGGTAGGCCGGGATGCTGAGGGAGTCGACGTGCCGCAGCATCGTGGCGTACAGGCCGTTGTGCTGGACGCCTTGGGCTTCCTTCGTGCCGAAGCGGTCGAGGTCCTGGCGGAACAGCCCGTCCGTGCGGGTGTTGTCCGCCAGCCAGCTCATCCAGTCCACGCCGGTGCGTTTCACGAAACCGAACGTGACGTGGAGGCTGAAGCCCTGGTCATCTCGGTCGGTTCGCGTGGCGGTGTGCCAGTAGCCGCGCGGGATGTGCATGACGTCGCCGGGCTGCATGGTGCCGGACCACACGATCTCCTCGCTCGGAGTCGAGTTCGGTGCGGCGTCCCGGTACATCGGCGCCTCGCGCGAAGCACCCCGCACCTCCCAGGACTTTTCGCCGGCGAGCTGCACCACGATCACGTCGTGGTCGTCCCAGTGCAGACCGAACCCGGCGGCGTCGGCCGTGGTGAGGTAGGTGTTGACCTGCACGAGTTCGTGGGACCACCACTGGAGTGCCCGGCAGGCGATCTCCATCGTGGGGTCGAAGGTGTCCATCGCGTCCACGACGAGCGTGCAGCCGGTGCGCATGAGGCGCGACAGGGTGTCCATGTTCGCCATCGGCAGGCTCTGGCCGCGCCGCGTGACGCTCGGCGTCAGGAACTGGTTCGGGCGCAGCTCCTCACCCTGCTGGAAGCAACGGAACTGCGGCGGTGCCAGGCTGCGGCGCATGGCGGTGTCCAGCAACCGCTGGGGTGTAAGCAATCGCGCGCACAGCGCGGGGTCGTTGAACGAGCCGCGGGCGAACCCCCGGCCCAACGGCGCCGCGCTGCCCCATCCCAGAGCCTTCTCGATCAACTCGACCAATCGGTGTTCCACGGGTCCTCCTCTGGATCGTGAGAACCGTTGGGGCACCACAAGGTCATGGTGCCCCAACGGCTTGAACGGACTTCAGAACCGAGCCAGCTGTCAGCTCGCGTTCTCGACCGGGATGTTCAGGCCGTCGCCGACGTAGCCATCACCACCCGCGTCCTCAGACGCGTCCGAGTGCGCAGCGTCCATCCGGCCGCGCACGACCGACAGGTTTTCCACCGCCAGCACAAGCGAACTCACACTCTCCATTTCCGTTACCTCCCCTCGTTGATTCGTTGTTCCAGGCCTATGCGGAGGAACCTTGTAGGCACCTCCTGGGAAGCGAGATCAGTTCGCGCGAAGGCCGCGTGCAAAAGGGGCCGAATTGACGGCCGTCCGCGCCTCGCGCTCAATTCACCTGACTAGCTGACACCTAGTCGAGGTTGGCGCGCCCGGCCCGTCGGTCGGCCCGGAGCTTCTC
Source organism: Lentzea sp. NBRC 105346 (assembly GCF_030269605.1). Lineage (GTDB taxonomy): Bacteria > Actinomycetota > Actinomycetes > Mycobacteriales > Pseudonocardiaceae > Lentzea. The sequence continues at coordinate 412,051 of NZ_BSTQ01000001.1, read as the reverse complement.
CAGGCGCTCGTCTAGGAGAACTTCGAGGTCCTCGATCGAGCGCCGCTCCAGCAGCATGTCCCAGTGCGTGCGCGGTGGCTTGACGACCTTGGGCGTCGACCGCACGGCAAGCCGCTGCGACTCGTGACCGTGGTTACGGCACTCCCAGGTGTCAGGCAGGTCGGCGTCGTGCGCGAACTGCATTTCGAACTCGTGTCCAGCCGGGCACTCGAATATCTCGACCCATCGGGGCGCCGAACCGGTACATTCCGGCTCGCCCGGCGTTTGGCTGGTCCCCCACGGCGCTCGTCCCGCAAACACTCGGGACATCAATCCCCCTTCGTCTTCGCCGTAGCGGCGGGCCGAAGCCCGCCGCCACGGCGACCCCTATCGCGATTCGTTGACTTGCTGCTTCACAGCCGAGATACCGGGAAAGTCGGCCGGAATCGCGTCCATCAGCACCTCGTCCGCGGGCTCGCCCAGCCAGTAGCCGGACTGCCGACGCATGCCGCTGTGGCTGAACCCTGCCTTCTCGTAGGCCTTGATTCCGGCGACGTTGGGGGCGAGCACCGTCAGGTAGACACAGCGCAGGTTCGTCACGTGGAAGGCGTAGTCCAACGTGTGTCGGGTCGCGGCGGTCCCGATGCCTCGGCCGCGGTTTTCTTCTCCGATGATGATGAAGAACTCGGCGGTCCGCTGCCGATGGTCGATCATCAGGGCGGTGGTGCCAACCGGGACCGGCTCGCCGCGGGACAGGTCGTAGACGGTGAACCGGGCCGAGTCCATCGTGTTCTTGAGCTGGATGGTGATCGCGGCCTTGCGCTCCTCCAGTGAGTCGGGGGTCTGTTGGCCGTAGCCGACACGCACGCGGGGTTCGTTCTCCCATCGCCAGTAGAGCTCGGCCAGTTCCGGGTCGAGAGGCCCGATGCCGACTGCGTCGTCGCGAAGCCAGATGATCGGCTTGGTGGTGGTGTCGCTGATGGTGATCGTCTCCCTTAGTTCCGTTCCGGGACGGTTCTCAGTGGTGTGTATCGAAGCGTTGACGGGGGCTCGGCGACAGGTTGTCCATTCACCTCCACCCAGGCGTGCAGCCGTATGGGATCTCCCGCCACACCGTGGCACCAGGTGGCTCGCTGCCTGATGAAACTCAATGCGAGCATGCCGGCGGCGGACCCTTCCAGGCAGGCCACCCGGCTGGGTACCAGCATCGCGACCCAACGCACAGCGTTCAGGACCTGGGTGGCGTCGTCGATCGTGGCCGAACCGCTGGTGCGACGAGCAGCCCAGCCCAGCAGACAGAGCAGTCGAGCCATCCTCGACCGCCGCCGACCGCAATGGAGAGCAACCAGTGCGAGTGCGAGGGCAAGCCCAGCGAGAAATAGGAAGCGATGTGGCGGCCGTGGCGGGTCGGTCCATCCGGCCTGCGCTTCCTGGGTGCCAAAACTCAGCGTCCAGGGCTGCCCGGTGGCCGGTGCCGCCCACGGTGCGGGCGTGTCCATGTCGATCAGTACCCCGGCCTGACGCAGCCGGTTACTCAACCGGGCCGCCGCTTGCGGGTCCAGACCGTTGAGCGTGGACGGATCACCAGTTGTGGCCACTTCCGCCCACCAGCGGGCCGATGGCCCGATCAATGTGTGTACGCCACCGGTTCGGTAGTTCACGATGACTGTGGCGGGGCCGAGGTCGCACGCTGCGACATGTCGTGGGGCGGTCAGGTAGCGGGTCACGAGGTGCCCCCGGCTTGGTGGGTGCTGGACCACACGATCGGCGCGGCCGAATGCAGCGATCGCAGCCACGCCTCGGTGCTGATGACCGTGTCGACCGATTGGAACGCGCCGGGCAGCCCAGCAGCAGCCGACGTCATCGCGTGGCGAAGTCGGGCAGGGTCCACGAGTCCCAGGACCGCGAGGTAGCCGTCCGCGAGGTCATGAAGCTGGGCGAGGTTGGTCCGCATCCCCTGGTAGAAGTCAGAGGTGAAGCTCCCCTTCGTCGTGCGCCTGGCGAGAGTGGGCGGGAACAGGTCTGCCATCGCGTTACGCAGCACGGGTTTGTACTCAGCAGGGCCAGGCCGGGCGTGGAGCGGAATCGACAAGTAGGCGTCGATGACGCGCGAGTCCAGGAACGGGTTGTGCATCGGAACACCGTGGTGTTCAGCAATCTGAGCGTCAGCCCGAGCGGTCCGGCCGACCGCGGCCATGACCTCAGCGATCAGCAACGGCGTGAACCCGACCTGTGGGACTGCGGCGGAGTGTGCGGCGATCCTGGTGACCAGGGAGGCCGCGAGTTCGCGTGACTCCTGTGTGGACCACGACGGTTGCGCGATTGCGGAGCACCAGGTGACGCCGGCGACGGTCGCACCGGCGTCGGCGGGTCGACCTGTGCGCCATGCACGAGCCAACGACCGCAGCGCGGCCGGGCGATCTGTTCGTGCGGTGCGGATGGAGTCGGCGAGCAACGGCCATACGGCGACGCGTCGCAGCCGAGCCCAGGCGATCGCTTCTCTCCACGCGCGGCGGAATTGGCGGCTGGCGACCAAGTCCGCCAGCATGATCGGTTCGGCCCTCAGCAGGCTGTCGCCGCCGTCTCCGGTCATGTGGCTGTCGGTGCCGAACCGGTCGCGCATCCAGTCGAGTTGAGCCGCGAATCGCGTGTAGGCGACGGTCGACGGGGCGGGTTCGTCGGCGACGGGCACGGTGTCGAGCGCACTGTAGGGAACGTGTTCCGGGCTGATCGGCATGTACTCGTGCGTGATGCCGAGGTGCCGGCCAGCTTCGCGGGCGTATCCGAGGTCGCCTTCGCAGCTGGCTTCGGGGGCGTGCACGGTTACCCCGGTGATTGTCCTGTCTGGACATAGCTGCTCGGCGGCGAGCAACGCGAGGGTGGTGGAGTCGAGCCCTCCAGACAGGTCCACGGTAGGCCTCTTCGCGTTCTGCACGCGCACCGCAGCGGCCATCGACAATTCAGCACGGAGCTGGGACGCCGGATCTCCCGAACGCTGCTGCGGGTGCCACACCGGCTCGACGTCCAGACAGCCCGTGTCCGACAGGACCGCGCGATGTCCGGGCGGCACGAGCGAGACGCCGGCGAACATGGATCGGTCGCGCGACAGGCAGGCGACGGCTGGTGCGAGCAGTTCGACGGCGAGCTGGTGGGTGTCGAGCTGGAGCCCTGTCAGTGCGGCCAGTGCGCGTGAGCTCGACGACCAGAACGTGCCGCCGTCGACGGCCAGGGTGTAGATCGGCCAGACGCCGCCGAGGTCCGTCCACACCGTCGTTGCCTCGTTCGTGACCTCGATGACGATGTAGGCACCGGGCCAGCGGCTGGCTACCTGATCCGGCACGCCGTGCGTGGCCAGCCGCAGGACATCGGCATCCGAGGCGCCGCACGAACCGACGACGGCGACGGTGCGCGTTGCCGTTCGAGCTGTCCGGAACTCCTGCTCTCGTGGTGATCCGGACAACCAGCAATCAGCGACGTGCGGCCACATCCTGCCGGAATGCTGCGGTTCCCGCCGCGACGGAGCGGGTCCGCGGAAGCCACCGAGCCAGAACATGGCGTACCTCCCCTCTGTTCTCCTTGAGGGCGTTGGTGCCCGACTGGGCAGCTCCGGGCACCAACGCGCCGCTGACTAGATCAGCCGACCTCGCGGCGCTTGTCCTCCTTGCCGCCTCCTGGGCCTCCCAGCGTCAGGTCCGCGACGTCGCCGAGATCGACCATCAGCGCCGGATCATCGTCCGGAGTCTTAACCATCTGAATCTGAGCTGACATTCCCATCCTCGATATCCTCTCTTCACGCCACAAGGTGTCGTCATTTCTTGGGCCGCCCTGCCGCTAGCTCCGCAACGACAGGGAGAATCGTGGCACTACTCGAAGTTCAGTAGCGCTTCCACAACATCCTCCAGCGTTCCGACTTGCTGAAAGAGCGCGGTCGACGGCTCGAAAGGTCGGTGCCAGTTCCTATCAGGTGGCACCAACAGGCCTGCTGCGTACTGCGGATCCCAGACAGCAAGGGTATCGATGCGACTTGGCGCAATTCGATACCACAAGAGCCCGTTGTCCTGGGCCGTTACGCTCGGCAGCGGCAACGCGGCAAACCTTGCAGCTCGAAGCCGACCAAATAGGCTATATACATCCACGAATACCCCCAGGAAGATCAACCCGAGTTACCGCAGGGCCGTCTGCGCACATGAGATGACCGTTGCAATGGCAGGAAGCACCGACACCCCGGACATCGGAGGGCAGATCCAGCGCAGTGTTTCCGAGTTGTGCGTCGGATCTGGCGGCAGCAAGAACAGTGAACCCGTACCGTAATGATTTACGCCGCGCAGAGACAGAATCCCCAGGTTTGTGATGCTCGGCGGCTGCGACTGACAGAAGAACGCCCAACGTAGGGTCTCTCCCTCAACCTCGAGCACCGCCGCGTCGAGCCTCAGCAGCTTCAGCGAGTTGTTGACCTGACCCGCGAGGGCTCGCGGCATCGCCACGATGTCCACGCGTTGACCGCCACGGAGGAAGACGTCCGCGCCTTGCGTCAGAACCGGCCAGCCGAGTCCGTTTTCGTACAGGTCGGCTGCGGCAGTCGGGGGGTGAGTCGCCACCGTGCCATGGCGAGGCAACTCACCCCCCGGCGAGGCCGATGAGGGCGCAGAGGGTGTGCAGCCCACGGCCTCAGTGAGCAGCACCGACCGCGTGCTCATCTGAGAGGAACAGGCAACGTGCCTGTCGTCGGTCTGCGTGGTCATTGGTCGAACTTCCTCGTGACTCGGTTGTTCAGGGAAGGCCGTCTCGTCCGACGCCCGATGCCTACGGAAGAGACTTCTCCCATGTGCGCTCAACAGGAACAGAGGCAAACCCGTAGATCAACACCCCTCAAGGCCGGAGGTCTGGCCCACAGGGGACCCAGAGGGTTACCCGGAGGATTGACCAAGATCAGTACTGCTTTGGTTCGAAACAGGGTTACTCTCGGAGATCGAGCGATTGCCGGAAGGACGTCGTGCCCAACGAACCGAACGACCTGCTGCGGACCGCCCGCGAATCGGCCGGGCTGACCCAGGGCCAGCTGGCCGAGTTGGCGAATGCGCAGGTCGAACGGGACACCGGCAAGCTAGGGGCGATGGACGACGACTACGTCGGCAAGCTGGAGCGCGGTGTTCACCGATGGCCGAACCGGCACTACCGGAGCGCCCTCCGCGCGACACTCCGTGTTTCATCCGATGCCGCGCTTGGCTTCTACAGCACTCGTCACCGTGCAGTTACCGTGGGAAGTAGCCCCCGGCAAGTGAACGGAGGGGACGAGGTGGAACGGAAAGCCTTCCTACGCGTACTGGCTGGCAGCGTGGCTGGCCTCGCCTTCTCAGACCCATTGAGCGTCTTCGCAGCGTCCGCAGCAGGCACAGCCGGCAGTCGCAGAGTCGGCCTGACCGACGTTGAACAAATCCGGCACGTGGCACGTATGTACGCCAACCAGGACCATCTGTTTGGCGGAGGCTTGGCTGCTCAAGCGGTCGTGACGCAGCTTTCAGCTTCAACAGAACTACTCGAAGGCCGGTTCGCCAAGGACACCACGCGAACCGCGTTGTTCTCGGCGGTAGCCGATCTCGCCGATACCGCCGCCGGAATGTGCTTCGACGCTGGGCTGCACCAGCAAGCCGAACGATGCTTCCGCTTCGCCGTGGGGTGCGCGACCGAAGCTGGTGACTGGGCGCTTCGAGCGAAGGCCCTTTCCGGTCTGTCGAACCTGGCGGTACACCAGGAGCGGCACGACGACGCGTTGAGCTACTCCGAGATGGCGCTCGTGCGAACCGATCGCTTGACACCTGTGGTGCGCGCGGTCATGCACACGCGGCACGCAAGGGCACTGGGCGCAATGGGCACTCCGCGGGAACGCGACTGCCTGGCCGCAGTGCATCGCGCCGAGGACTGCTTCGCAGATAGAGTCGTCGACGAGCCGGACTGGATCTCCTACTACAGCCAAGCTCGCCTTGAACGAGATGTCGGCCGAGCGCTGTTGGGCCTAGCCCTGAACGGAGGAGATCACCTTGAAGCGCAACGCCGGCTCAGTGCCGCCGTGCAGACCTTTCCAAAACAGCACTCGCGCGGAAAGGCGCTCGCCATCGTGAATCTAGCCGTCCTCACGATGGCACGCGACGATCCTGCCCACGCCTCGCAACTCGGTCATGACGCTGTCACGTCAGCGGGTCCCGTCCGGTCCGATCGAGTGCTCGAAGCGTTCCGCCAGCTCCGCAACCAGAGCCAAGCACACCACGATCTACCGGCAGTGCGCGACCTGGATCAGCGGATCAGCCAACTGCTGCAAACGCCAGGCCTGTAAGCGATGCACCAGGGACAGCAACGTAGTCCCTGGTGCATCGGCATTCACCCTCGGGCCGAGGCTCACACCACGCCATGGGCGCGCTACTGGGGGCGAGGTGCTGGCTGCCCTCGGCGCCGAGCATCCAGCTGCGGTTCAGATCCACTCGTCGGCATCGGACGGCTCGTATACCCCCAGTGGGCTGACATCAGGCCGTTCGATCCACCGCGCACGGACACCCACCGCGCGGCAGTCGCTGAGGAGGTTCGACAGCATCGGCATCGACGAGGTCGGCGCCGCCTCGAGGCCGCCGTGGTGTTCGTACATGGTCATCAGCGCGTGCTCGGCCTGGGCACGCCAGCTCTCCCATTGCGCGGCGTGTTGTGGCAGCAGGACCTCGGTGAGGTCTCGCGCGTCGTCTTCTGGCATGTGACCGGCCGTGCTGTTCGCCGAGCCGGCCGGGCGGATCCGGGCGAGTTCACGGGCTGCGGCGTCGGTGGAGAGCAGCGGGAGGGCCCTGCGCAGTGGAAGGTGGATGATCTTCGTGAGGCGCTCGCGCCGGGCTGCTTCGTATAGCGCGAGCGCTACCAGCATGACAACCGGCCGCGGAATGTCCTGCGGGGCCGGTTGCCCACCGGCGGCCGCCACCGCTTGCTGGTCTGCGCGGATCGTCAACACAGTAATTCCGAGCGCGAACTCGGCGACTCGCGTGAACGGCCACGTATGACTGGAGTCGTAGACGGTCGTGCCGATCTCCCACGCGCGCTGAGGTCCGAGGTGGCGTTGTCCGATGATCCCCTTGTTCAGCGCGTCCACAATGGCCGTCGATGCGTCCGGTTCCGGGACGTCACCGGCGTGATCGGAGCTCACGTTGTCCTTGCTCACGATCATGAGCATAGCCAGCACAATCACGAGGCAACCATTGTTCTCGTGAATCGCGGGGCAGCCATCGCAGAATCGTTCCGGCAGGCACGGCCGTGGTTGCGTACCTCGCCCCTGAGGCTGACCCGCGGGTTTGTTGCGATTACGGCACGGCCGGGCTGGTTGGCGCCACGGCGCCGAACGCTGGAGGCCGGCCCGGCGCCGCATCGCTAATGCGGTGATGGCCGCGCCACATTGGGGCACCACAGCGTGTCCTTCAGACCTGGCATCGTTCCGGCTCGGCATGGGACCCGCCCTTGCTTCGCGCATAGGGCAGCGAATCTGGCTCACTCTAGATGCGGGACTTGCGGAGGTGCTCGAGTACACGATGGTTGGCGTACCACCCGTCAACACCGGCAGCATCCTCGCCGAGCACGACTTCGTGATCGTCCGGGTATTCCTCGAGGAGTTGCTGCGCCCCTGCGCGGCCGATGACGATGCAGGCGTGGCGGTGCCGCGTCAGCATCACGCACATCCGGCCAGCCTCGAGATGGAAGCTGGAGGCATCGCGTCGACCGGCGAGTGGATGCCATACGGCCACGACGGCGAACTCTCTTCCCTGGATGGCGTTCGCGGTGTCCACGGTGATTCCGGGATCTATTCCTGCTTCGTTCATCGCCAGCCGGACGGCGGCGGCCTGGTCGTTGTGGGCGGTGACGACCGCGATGTCCTGTGTCCTTAGTGGACGTCCGTCGTGGTCTGCCGGTAGCTCGCTGACGATCGTTGCTCCACGCTCGAGGAGTCGTCCGGCGAGCCCGGCGAGTGTCGTAGCGATCTCGCTGTCTGCGCGCATCGTGTGTGCTTCAGGGAGTTCGACGTACGCCCACCCGGTGCGTGCGGCCTGGTTGAGGACTGCGTCCACGCGGCGGTCGCCGCGGCCGCCGCGGGTGTTCTCGCGGCCCAGCAGTAGTTGCCGGTCCTGGACGGAGGTGCCAGGGACGAATGGCACGTCCGGGTAGAAGGCGTCCTGCACGAGCCCTGCGGTGGACGGAGGTAGGCGCCACGACACGTGCATCTGGTGGAGCGGAAGGTCCGGATGGTTCCTACGCAGTACCTCCATGGCCGGTCGGGTGGGTCCGTATCCGCGTCCGTTCCAGCGATCGATCTTGAGTGTGGTGAACGGCGCAAGCTGCCCGGGATCGCCCACACACAGCATCCGTGGTGCGAGGTCCGGAAGGTAGGAGAAAGCGTCAGACCGCATCTGGTAGGACTCGTCGATGAGCAGCGCTGCGAACGCATGGCGCAGTGGTGCGCGGGGCGACATGGTCGATGGGTGAGCTTCGTGTGCCCACTTCTGAGTCGGCGCGACCATGATCTGCGCGTCCTGCAGCAGGTCGCTTCCGTTCGTGCCGGTGGTGAGGTGTCCGAGGCTGCGTGCCGCTGCCACACCGACCGCGGCGTTCATGCCCCCGTTGCTTCCGTGCAGACGCGCGATGCGGAGCTCCGGGTGCGCCTTGTGCAGCGCGAGCACGAGGTCGTCGGCTTGCTCGGTGGTCTGGGTGCCGACCGCGATCCGCTGCTCGGCGGTGGCGAGGGCTGCGGCGAGCGACCTGATCAGGGTCGACTTGCCGGCGCCAGGCGGGGCTTGGACCACTCCGGCGCCCTGCCGCTCGGGGAGCGCGGTGTAGATGCGCATTACGGCGTCGTGGTCGGCCTGTGCGACCTGCTGGTAGGACGGTCCGGTCACGCTGCGCCATCCCGGTTGTGTGGTTGGTGGGTCCAGGGCGTGTTGCCGAAGCTGTTGGGCTGCGGGTACGCGGTGCGGTCCAGTGCCGCGTACACGGTCGGCATTCCTGGCTGCGGGATGCGGGTTCCGCGGTTGTGGCCGTCCTGCAACGCGAGCAGCACGATCCATCCGTCGGCTGCCGAGGTGACCTGGCGCAGTTCGGCGACCACTAGGTCGGGGCCTTCCCACCACAGTCGGCTGTGGAGCGGGAGGATCGGCTTGTGCTGGCAGCGCATCGTGATGAGCGGGACCTGGGTGCGCCGGACGTTGCCTGGCTTGATCTCCTTGTGGGACAGATCCACGGACTCGACCACGCCGAGGACGGCCGTGCCGTCGGCGACCAGCTCGGCCATGATCAGCGGGTCGCTGTAGACGGTGTCGACGTGTAGCTGCTGCGCCCTGAGTTCGGCCTCGGCGCAGTCCGCGACGGCGCGATCGACTCTGGGGTGCACGGTGAATCGTGGTGGCTCGTCACCACCGCACCGGCTGGCGTGGTAGGCCCATGCCCGCTCGTCGTGCGACCATCGGCTGGCCGCTGGCGGGGATTCGGGCAGTTCCCGCAGCAGGCCGATCGCGCGGTGTGTGGCCTCGTAGGCCTGCAGGAGCGGCGGCAGGACGTGCGCTTCGATGTCCTTTTCCGCCTGGGCTTTCCGAGCTGGTGACGTCGCGCCGTTTCGGTACTGCACGAGCCTGATCAGATGCTTGTCCTCGTCGGGGTCGGTGTGCGGCCCGTAGGCGCTGGTCTCCGCCTTGTCGATGTCGGCCAAGCCCCTGGCTGGGTCGTTGTCGATCCAGGCCAGCGTGGCGGCGAGGTTCTCGTCCTCCAGTTCGGCTTGTCCGGTCACCCAGTGGGTGCTCAGCGCCTGGGTGGCCGGTACGACGACCGCCTGGCCGGGAAGGTCGGTGCGGTAATCGAGCCAGGTGAGGTGGGCGCCAGCCCACCTGGTCTCCGGCGAAACGCCGGTGGGTCCGTCCGCCTTGCGATAGCGCAGCGCGCGTCCGAGGGCGCGGCACAGTGCGCGCTGGGTGCCGGTGTTGGGCACGATGATCTGCGGAGCACCGGCGGGGGTGGTGGGAAAGCTCTTGCGGCTCTTGGGATTGGTCTCCCATTCGACCTCGAGGAATGGGGCAAGGTAGTCGCCGAGGACCTCCGCGAAGCGGTGGATCGCGGCGTATCGCTGGTCGCGGTTGCGCGGCTCGTACGCGACCGCGTGCGACGGGCTGTGCGGGTCGGTCCCCCAGACGAACGCCAGCGGGGCGAACGGCTCGCCGGCCAGCGTGTACATCGCGATGACGAGCGGGTTCTCGGCGAGGTACAGGTGCCGCTGGCTCGCGCGCGGTACCGCCCGCAGCTCGGTGGCCGCCCTGACTTGGCGCAGGACGTGGAGGATGTTCATGCGCGCCTCCGGTTGATCAAGTCGGTGGCGGCGCGTTCGGCGTCAGCGGCACGGCGCAGGGCGTCGGCGACACCGGGCCCGGCGGTGTCGTCCGGCCTGGCGGCGCTATTCGCGATCCGCACCGCCGCGGTGAACGTGGGTACTCCCGCGAGAGTGTCCCGTGCCGACCTGCCGAGCACCGCGGGAGACTGTTGGTCGCGGTGCTGCCGGTGGCAGAACTCGCCGAGGTCGCAGCGTGACCTGCACTCAGGCAGGTAGTTGGCGTCAATGCGCATCAGCGCGGCCGCCGTTGCCTGCGTCGCGTCTGCCCCGGAGTTGTGTGCGTCGGTCACGGGATCGAGCGTGAAGCCGACGGGCAGGCTCGCCAGGATCTCGTCGACCTTCTCCACCCGGCGCAGGGCGCGGGACAGATGGGCGACCAACCTGCGGACCGGGATCGGGTTGGCGGTCAGGTCGCTCAGCGACGTGTTGCGCGGCGTGACCAGCAACGGGCCGTCACTGACCATGCCGGGATCGCCGCCGAGCCGCGCGATGAGCTCTCTGGCCGCGAGGACGTACACGGCGAGCTGGCGGGCGGCGTCGGTGGTCTTGTCGGTGTCGGCCTGCCCGTCGACCACGGGGAAGCTCTTGATCTCGAGCAGGAGCAACCGGTCTTCGATGACCAGCGCGACGAGCGCGTCGGGCTCCAGGTACACGGTCACGCCCGCGACCGACAAGGTCAGCACTGGGTGGTCGATGATGGTGGGAGCGTCGGGACGGCGCTCGACGATGGCCTGAAGCAGGTGCTCGGTCCGACGGACCCGCAGCCGCAGCCGCGTGTCGGCGTCCATTCCGGACACACCGATGTCGTTGAGGTCCTCGATTCGCGAGGCTGACACCGGAAGATCGCACTCGGCGCGGAGCACGGCGAGGAGCTTGTCGTAGTTGGAACCGCGCTTGGCGAGCTCCTCGATCCGGTTGCCGGTCGAGATCGCGAACGGTGACTGGCCGAACTTCGGCGGCACGCCCGCCTTGCGGGACAGCTCCCGCGGGTCGGTCCGGCTGAGCTCGACGACCTGGCGCCGGACACAGCCGGGGTTGTCGAGCAGGCCGGCGATCTGTCGTGCGCCGGGGCGGCGCTTCTCGTGGTCTCCGCGGATCCTGGCCAGGCGCGGATCCTCCTTGGGGGCTCGCGGGTCGCGCGTCATCACTGGCCGCCCGCGATCCCGAGCGCGGCACCGAACAGGCGGTGTTGCGTGTCGAGTGCGCCCAGGCGCGCGGCGGCTTCGTCGCGCTCGCGACGGTCCTGCGCCTCAATCATCTGGAGCTCTTCGGTGGCCGCAGCACGGGCGAGCGTGAGGTCGAGCCCGGCCCGATCGATGCCGGGCAGGCTCGCCCCGTAGCGCCAGAGCAGAGCCTCGAGGCGTTCGCTGCGCTGCTGGTGTTCGTCGCGCAGCACGTGCGCTTGGGTGGCTTGCTCGTGCAGGGTGTCGAGCAGGTTGAGGATGGTGAGCAGGACCCGCAGGTTGTCGACCCTGGTCGACAGCGGGCCGACGATCCGCAGCCAGTCGGGCCACGTTGACAGGGCGAACATGCCACGCGCCGGCGCGAGCCGAGGCGTGAGTGCCGGTACGACCAGGACCGATCGTTGACTGCTCTTGGCCTGCAGGGCGCGCAGTTCGTCGCGGCGCAGACTCGCCATGACACGCGGGTTGAGGTCGGAGCCGAAGCGGGCCTGGTGGAAGCCGGCGACGAGTTGCGGGGAGGCGGGCACACCGAGTTCGGTGAGGGCGTCGATGACCTGCTGGCGCGCCGACACCGCCGCGGCGGCGGGCTTTCCGCCACCGGCTTTGGTAACTGCCCGGTTGACCTTGCCCAAGGCGCTCTTGAGCTGGGCGGCGGAGTCCTCGTCCAGCTCGGTTCCGGCCTCGGCGACCTGTGCGGCGAGGCTCTCCAGCTGCTTCAGGAGCTCGGCGACATCCCGGCGTCCTGCGTTCTCCTGCATGCCGCAGATAGTGCCCGTGTTTGCCAGACATGTCCAGACTTCGGTGATACGGCCCCGAAATTGTCGGTGGGTACCTCTACGGTGCGTGCCATGTTCACTACAACCCGTGCCACCGCAGGCTGGGTGCACACGTGCACACGCACGCCCAAGGTCCGTATTCGCAGTTCAGAAGGGCGTCATGGCGCCGAGTGGCCAGTCCAGGGCAGCCCGTACATCGCTCGAATCAGTCGTCGTCGGCCGCCTGCCAGCATGCCGGACGTGCCCCGTCGCCGGGTCGTGAAGGCAGCGGGGTGCGTCACCCGATCAGGGGGTCTTTCCTGTGAGTGCGGCCGCTGCTCGCCGGGGCGCCTGCGCGGGGTGTCCCTCGCGTCGCGGCCAGCTGAGGCGGGTCGCCGACCGTGATCCATTCGAATGTGTCGCCGGACGCCGACGATCTCAGCGGTGCCGGCTCTCTGCAGGAGACGTTCCCGTCCTCAGAGATCACCAACACCACCAGCGACTACCTGATCGTCACGCTGCTGGCGACCGGGCTGGCCGCGATCAAGGCGAACCAGGTTCAGCGCGACGCCGACCGCGGCGTGATCAGCACCCGCCGACTGTCGCGCTCTGACCTGCTCCCAGCGCCATGGCGGGCGGGATTCGCGCGCTTGTGGTGGCGTTTTCAACAGGCCGGACTCACGGCACCCGAAGACGACCTGACGCTGTTCGAGCTGTGCCGCACGCCGTTCGTCGAGTGGGATGTGCAACTCGAGCTGTCCGCCACCGACCGCGAGGCGAGCCTGCTGGACGGCGACGAGCTCAGCGAGCTGGCACGTGAGGCCGCGAAGCTCGGCGTCCGCGACGTCGAAGCCGATTTCGTCGAGGAGCAGAGCTTCGCGGTGCTCAAGGCAGTGGCCGCGATGAACGCGACCACCGATGATCAGGTGCAGGCCAACTACGAGCTGCTGCGCCGGTTCCTGATCGATCACACGGTGATCTCCGACAAGCAGGTGCGCGAGTTGATGCGCCGATTCCCGGCGCCGGGAGCCAACGGCCAGCCGTACGTGCAGTCGTTGATCGACACCGCCTACGAGCGCCACCACTCCCCCACCCCGACGGTGACCGTGCGCTGCTGCGACGGCTGCGGCAATCCGCTGCCCGTCGACGGCGCGCGGTGCGGCACCGCCGGCTGCGCGGGCGCCCCGGCGACGCGCGAGCTGCGGGTCTTCGACGCCTACTTCGCGCAGCACCGCGGCGTGCGCCGCTACATCCACGACGCCGGTCTGCTCGAGGTGCGGCTGCACGACACGCTGCGCGCCGCCCTGCCCGAGCACGTCGTGTTCCTGCAGCCGTGGCCGGGTCGGGACGCCTTCGACCTGCTCGTCGCGTTTCTCGACCCCGCCGATCCCGACCCGCGGCGGCCGGTCGAGGTGTGGGGCGCGGACGGCAAGGACCACGCCAGCCCGAGCCTGCTCGCGATCGGGTTCCGGTGGAAGCACCACCCGCGGTGCGACCGGCGGTTTCTGGTCCTGCCCATGCACCGGGCCCGGCAACTCGGCTACGTCCGTGATCTGGAGACCGAACTGGAGGGCCGCGACCGCGGCGTGAAGGTGATCAACGAGGAGGAGTTCGTGCGCTTGGTCATCGCCCGCGCACAGCAGATCGGCGGCGGCGCATGAGGGACACGTCCAGCTGGTACGGCAAGATCGCCACCGAGCTCCGCGACACTGGGCTGCTGCCCGAGGACATCACGCCGAAGGAGTTCTTCTCCGTCGAACTCGGTTTGTTCTTCCTCGACGAGCACTACCCGGACGAGCCGATCGGCGCTCTGTGGCCGCTGCTGTCGGGCTACGTCGCCTGCACACCGGGCCTGGAGCCCGTGCTGCGCAGGCTGCGGATCTTGATGGGCGACACCGGCCGCAGCAACTTCTTCCCGCTATGCCTGGACAAGTACCAGCGCGCACCCGAGCGGATCCGCGGGTTCGAGCGCACCGACGATCCGGTCCGGCGAGTCACCGACACCAGCGCGTTCCGCCGCCAGGACGTGAGCCTGTGCCGGGACCGATGGGACGCCTACCGCGACGCGCTCGCCGAACCGGTGCCGTACGCGGCCGTGGTGACGCGGGATCCCGCCGAGCCCGGCCACAGCTACACCTTCGTGCGGCGCGACGGCCGCACGGAGACGGTGACGATCCCCGACATCGACGCCCCTCCCCCACCCGCGCCGCTGGTCGCGGCCGGCTCCCGTGTGCGGCAGGCGACCCGGATCGACCGCGACGAGCTCCGCGCGACCGCGGTGTGGATCGACGAGACACTCGCCTCGACGCCAGGCGCACCCCGGGACGGCAACTACACCCACCGGTGGGACACCAAGATCACCGACTGTGTGTTCGAGCCCGGCAGCGCCGAGCTGGTCACCAAGCCCCCACAGATCCTGCTGGACGGCGTGACCCACGAGGTCGGCCTGATGAACAGCGGCAAGTCCACCAAGGCGCTCATCCTCACCGTCAACCGCGTCCACGCCGGATGGCACGTCACGCTGGTGCTGGAGTCGGTGATGAAGACCTACGAGATGGTGTCGCTGCTGCGGCACCTCGGCATCAACGCGGTGCCGCTGGTCGGACGATCAGGACGGTCCCATCACGCGGGCACCTACTGGCAGTCCACGCTGTCCACCTCACCGACCACCTTCCCCGCCGCGCCGGACCCGGCGGCGGCGTTCGTCAACTCAGTCTGCTTGCTCGACCCGCACCGGCAGGTCGTCGATCCGGACTACGCGCCGCTCGAGCCGGAGGACTTCCCCTGCCGGTCGCGCCTGCGCCCGGCAGCCGAGGACCGGGCGGACAAGCCCGCGGACTGTCCGCTGATCTCGGTGTGCCCGCACCAGCTCGCCGAACGCAACATCGCCGACGCCCAGGTCTGGGTCACCACCCCGCAGGGGTTGTTGCGCAGCAAGGCGTCCCCGGCAACGGAGAACATGCGGTGGCTGGAAGCCTGCCAGCACCACACCGATTTGATCATCGTCGACGAGGCCGACCGCGTCCAGAAGATCTTCGACGACCACTTCGTGCAGACCGAGCTGCTCGTCGCAGCCGACCGCGGCTGGGCCGACAACACCCTGATCCGCTCGCTGCAGGGCCTCAACCGCCAGGACCGGCTTCCCATGCGGCACAAGGAAGTCCGGCGGTTCTGCAGGCTCGGTCGCGAACTGCTGGAGGCGGTCGACGAGCTGTACAGCCTGCTGGTCAGCGACGAGGACGCCGGGCACGAGCGGCTGCGCGCGACGCTGGACAAGAACCCGTTCACCGGCTACAGCCTGCTGCGGCGGCTGACCTGGGCGCTGTACGGCCTGCCTTACGGCGAAAGCGTGGAGGCAAAGCAGGAGCAGGCCGCCGAGGACTTCTTCCGCGACCACCTGGAAGACCTCGCGCTGCGTCCGCTCGACCGCCCCGCCGAGGATCTGACGGCGGTCACCGAGGCCGTCATCGGCCGCTACCGGGGCAGCGACGACCTCGACGCCCTGGACGCCTGGCTGTTGGACAACGCGCCGCCGGACAACCAACCGGCGGTGAAGAACGATCTCGGCCATCTGCGGCTGCTGTTCCAGTCCGCGCTGTGGAGCAGCCGCATCACCACCCTGTTCCTGCAGATGTCCAACCTCTACCCTGCGGTCGCCGACCTGCTGGACCTGCCGGACGCGGAGAGCTTCTGGAAGGACCAGCCACCGGCCGACTATCAGCCACTCGTGCCCGAGGCCCTGATGGGCAACCTGATGGCGTTGCAGTGGACCCGCAAGCGCACCGGCCTCACCGGTGACCTGCGCCTGATGTGGGTCCGGGGCGTCGGACGCTGGCTCATTCACCACCTGCACGATCTGCTGGAACCCGAAGGCATCCAGGGCCCGCACGTGCTGCTCACCTCAGCCACCAGCTGGATGCGGGACTCCTCGCTGTACAACATCGACATCCGGCCCACCAGCGTGCTGCGGGAACCGGAGGAGGACAGGGTCGCGCTGCGACGCTCCACGATGGAGTACCTGCCGGCGCACGACGCCGCAGGCAGGCCGGTGTTCGTGTCCGGCCGCCTCGGAGACGACCGCGAGGAAGCACTGCGCCGAGTCACCGCGCACCTGCTGCGGGAGCGTCCCGGGCAGGCGCCGCTGCTCGACCAGATCCGCCAGGGCCTGGACCCCAACCGCCAGCAGGTGCTGTTCACCACGCTCAGCGGCGATGACGCCGAGTCCTCCGCCTTGTACGCCAACCGCCACACCAACTACACGGCGCGACATGTGATCCCCAACGACCTGCAGCCGGGCGAGTACGGGTTGCACCTGCGGCAGGTGCACACCTTCGGCGAGCTGGACATCGACGTGCTGACCGCAGCAGAACTCGCGATCCAGCGAGGGCACAACATCCTCAACGCCGACCGCATCGCCGCACTGGGCGCGTTGTTCTATCTCGCCCGGCCCCACCCACCGGCATCCGACCTGTCGTTCCCCCTGTCGCTGGTCAACCGCGACGCGATGCGCGCCTTGTTGGCCCCGGTCGCCGATCCGGAGTCGGTGGCACGCGCCGGACGGGAACTTCGCCACGTGCTGCGCCGCCACTGGCACGAGCTGCTCGGCGAACAGGTCATCTTCCGGCGGCTGCGTGGTCACGCCCACCGGGCCTTCGTCGCCAACGCGTTCGCCTCGATCTACCAGACCATGGGACGCACCATCCGCGGCGGCACCACCACCCAGGTGTACTTCTGCGACGCGGCGTTCTCACCCCGCAACGCCGAGCGCGGCGCCACCGCCCGCGACACCGTCCACACCAGCCTGCTCGTCGCCATCGCCGCGCAACTGGAGGAGATGCTCACCGATCCCGCGCCCGACGCGCCGCTGACGCGGCAGCGTGACCACGTCATCGACACCACTCTCTACGAACTGGCCCACCACCTGTTCTGCAGCATCAGGTGGCCCGACAACAGGCGGAACCCGTGACCCCCACCACCCCGCAGCCCGACAACAACGACGACGACAAGACCTCGATCACCTTCACTGCCATGGAGTTCTGTGCACCCGGCCCGGTGCTGCGGCTGCGCACGGCACCGTTCCCGGCCCGGTGGCTGCGGATCCTGCGTGAGCAGTGGTACGCCGATCCAGCACGCCGCAACAGGAAGCTGCCGACCTACTCGCTGATCGAGATGGTGTCCAGTTTGGACGCCGACATTCTCGCCATCGGACGTGACCTCGAGGCGCCGCGGTGGATCTGCGCGCACCACGACGTCGACGACGACGTGCTGCTGGCCGCGGTCGCGGCCTGGGCGGCGACCGCGATCACCCCCAAGCAGCCCGGCTTGGACTGGGAAGCCCTGCTCGCCGGCACTCCGCTGGAGTGGGACAACGACGACATCACGCTCGCCGAGTGGGACACCCATCGCAACGGCACGGCCAAACTCGCCGCCCACACCTACCAGCTGCTGCCCGCCTACCTCGCTGGGCTCGTCGTCGACCACGGGCTGACCATCCAGGGCAAGCACCGCACGTTCGTCCTCGGGCCGCTGGACTCCAACGGCGAGCGCAGCGCGGTGTCCTGGCCGCCGGAGCGGATGCCGGACAAGGCCACCGGCGACGCCCTGTGGTCCTACAAGATCACCTTCCAGGTCGAGACGATCCCCGGCCACCCGGTCCCTCGTATTCACGCCGAGCTCAGCGTGGTCCGCTTCGCCTATCTTCCGGTGCGCTACGTACCGGGCAAACCCAAGCGGGTCACACTGTGGATGCACGCCGGGACCGGGTTCCTGCGGTCGCGGGAGCGCCCGACACTGCTGGCGGCGACCGCGATGCGCCGCCACGTCGACGGCCAGTGGCGCTGGGCGTGGGACGCCGGGTTGTCGCGGGCACTGGCGCACCTGACGACGCGGACGTTCCCAGACACCGACCACGTGCTGGCCGACCCGGCCCGGTACGAAGATCCGCGCGACAAGCGTCGCGAGCAGGACCCGATCACGACGCTGGTGCTGTACCGCACCGGCATGAAGATGCAGCGGCCCGAGCCGGACACGCCCGCCAAAGACGGCGAAGACAAGCGGAAGTCCAAGACCGTCACGCACGCCGCCGGGGTCGGCTTCCAGCCCATCGACCACATGGACGTC
This sequence comes from Lentzea sp. NBRC 105346, assembly GCF_030269605.1. Lineage (GTDB taxonomy): Bacteria > Actinomycetota > Actinomycetes > Mycobacteriales > Pseudonocardiaceae > Lentzea. Next base: position 393,617 of record NZ_BSTQ01000001.1, on the reverse strand, counting down.
CACGAGCAACTCGAGACGCTGCTCGCCCCGACCGGGCTGCGCACCACACCCACACTGGCGCGCGCCACCAGCAAGACGGTCACCCGGCGACTCCCCCGCCACCAGCCGCCCGATCAGGACTACCGTCTCGAGCTGTGGCACCAGCCCGGCGCCACCCAGCAGGGCATCCTGACCGCCCTCACTCACCCGTACGGACTCGGCCTCACCCCCGTGCCGAGCGAGGACGAGAACACGCTGCGGTTCACCGGTGACTACACCCTGACGGTCACCAGCCACACGGTCGGAGCTCTGGCCTCCGGTATCCGGGCCCCGCAACCCAGCGACGACGATCCCCGCAGCGAGGCGGCGGTCCGTGCCGCCCGCGAGGAACGCCTCGGCGACATCCTCGACACCCTGCCCGCGCGCTCGCAGAGGGTCGCGGCGATCGTCGAGATCGACGAGCCGGTCATGTTCGCCCGGCTCAACCAGCACGACCCGTATCCGACCATCAAGACCGGGTACGCCAAGGCCGGCCGGCTTCCGCAATGCCTGCATCCGATCCAGGCGCAGCCACCAGCCGCCGACGACGAGCAGGCACGCAAGCTCGCGGACGGAACGTCGTTCCTCAAGGGAGACGTCAAACGCGCCGCGGCGGCGGTCCTGGACAGCCTCCGCCAGGTCGGCCGCAGCACGATGCTGCCCCCGCCTCCCGGCATCGCCGGTCCGTGCGAGCTGACCGGGGTGTGGCTCGAACGACACGCCGGGCTGTGGGTCCCGATGATCGTGCGTGCCACCACGACCGGTGAGATCCGGGCCCAGCTGGTCGACGTCGGCGACATTCCCTATGCCGATCTGCCGGCCGCGCTGGTGGCCGGGCACGGCCGCCTGGACAGGGACTACGCCACGAGCTGCGAGCAACTGGCACAGTTCCTCGTCGGCGCCATCAATCCCCGCGCCACACACGACCGGATCGTCCTGGTGCGCTCGGCCAACCTACGCAACCGCGGCTGGGGGTGGCTGCAGGACCAGCACATCGCCCGCGACGAGCTGCTGCTGCCCGGCGTCGACCCGGCCGACGCCACCGCCATCCCGTTCAAGCCTGGGGACCTGCCGGGCCTGCGGATCGTTCGACTGCGCGAACGCACCACCGGCAGCGAGGTTCCGCGCGCGTTCGTGTCGTACATGGAGACCGTGGTCAGCGAGACCGACGGGGATGCCGAATCGGTCGAGGTCCGCAAGCTCGCCCGGATCAGCGGCGTTTTCCCGTTCAGCGACTGGGTGTTCTACGGCATCGCGCCGCGATCCGACCAGGCCCAGACGCCGATCAACCTGACCAAGCTGGATCCGGGCAAGCCACGCAACGCCACCAAGGCCGGCTGGAACCCCAACCCGCTGGAGATCATCCCCGCGTTCCTCCAGCCGCACGACGAGCCGCTGCACATCGCCGAGTACGTGCAACTGCTGCGGCGAGCGCACCTGCACACCACCATCGCGACCCAGATGCCGTTGCCGCTGCACCAGGCCGGCCTCGCCGACGAGTACCTGCTCTGAGCGATCTCCACATGGGTGTGCCCGGCCGCTGAACGGCCGGGCACAGCCATGCCGACTCGGCGGCCCGAGGACTGCCGGCCGTGTCCGCTGCTGGAGCCGAGCCCCGGCTAGCTCGCTGGGGGTTGTTGCTTATGCTCGGCGGCCATTGTTCGCACGGCTGCCGACCGATGCGATGCCAGTGTGCGCAGAATGTCCTCGGCTGTGCTCGCAAGTGCTGGCTGACTCGCCAGAGTCGCGACCACGCTTCGGGGGACCTGTGTTCCCGTGTCCTGGATACACAGGCGCAGCATGGCGATGGCGAGGGTGTCGTCGATCCCGGCGGCGACAAGCTGTGCAAGGCCAGACGCGGCGGCGGCGCGGACCGACGGTTCCGGGTCCTGCGTCAGGGGGCTGAGCACTGCTGCCGTGACCGGTGGAGCGAGGTGCAGGGCGAGTTGGGTGGCCCAGGCCCGCTGGTCCCGGTCGCCGGTGAGCAGCCTGGCCAGCAGAGCCTGTGTGGCGTCGACATCGGTGCCGAGACTGGCGGCGAGTTCGGCGGCTGGGCCGAGCGGGCCGGGACGGCCTTCGAGACGATCGATCAGTGCGGTGGGATGACTGACCATGGCGGACGCGCTCTCCGCGAGTCGTGTCTGCACGTCGGCTCCCAGCCGATCGACGCTGCGGGCGAGCACGTCGCAGGCGCCTCGCTTGTCGCTCGCGGCCACCTGAGGTTCGTCCAGCAGGGCATAGAGCGGTTCCCCACTGCGCGACGTTAGGGTGCGTGCTGTTCAGCACCAAGAGCGCCCGGCCGACATCATGCGGCCCGGACCCCCAGCTTCCTTGCCTCGCCTCGATGATCTGCTTGGTGATCCGAGACTCGACCACCGCGATCAGATCACCGGCGACATCGTCGGGGAGCGCGCTCACATCCCCGAACGCTGCGAGAGCGTCCAGCGCGTTGCTTCCGCAGATCTCGCTCAGAAGTTGTTGCCGCGCACCGTCATCGGTCGGCGCCGCTGCGCCGAGCAGAGCCAGCCGGAGGTCATCGTGGTGCGCACCGGCTGCTCGCGCTGCGCGGGACGCGAGTTCGCTGGTCCAGGTTCTGGCTGGCAGGGCGCGGATCACCCCGGCCCACGATGCCGCAATCGTCTGGCTGTCCTGCGCGGGCAGTGCCAGAACAAACTCGGTGACAGCAAATCTGTCGTGAGGCGGCGCAGCCTGCAGAACGCCAGCGAGCGTGTCGATCAGCCGGTGGCTGGTCTTGAAGGCCGGCCTCGTTCGGCTCAGAAAGTCTCCGGGGGCCACCAGGGTGGCCAGCAGCCAGCGAACAGCGGCACTCGCGGTGGGCTGATCCAGGACGTCGCCGCCGCGGCGTAGCAGGGTCAGGTTGGTGCTGCTGGTGGTGTGGGTCCACCGCTCGAGGTCGATCTCGGCCGCGGCAGCTGTGACGGCGGCTGCGGGACCGTTGGCCACGAGTCGGCGCACAGCGAGGTCCAGCCCCTTGTCGTCACCACTTGTGCGGAGGGTGGTCAACAGCTCGCGTACCTGATCCGGGTCGCTGGCACGGCCAACGCGCAGCAGCGCCTGCTTGGCGTTGAGGCTGTCGAGCGTGCGCCAGGCGCTGTGGTCACCGAGATGGCTGGCGAGGAGGCTTGCAGTGAGCAACCGGTTGTTGGGCGTGTCCTCCGCGTGGAACACCACCGCGGAACGATGGGTCCACGTCGTGAACTCCCGTTCGATCACCGCGGTGGAACCTGCTGCGACGCGCTGGGAACGCCACCACACGGCGGTGGTGTCCAGTCCACTGATCGCCTCCTGCACGTCTTGTGTGCCCCAGTCCGACAGGGTGAACAGCAGCCGTGCGGCGGTGCCCGCGATCGCGGTGGCCGTCACGTCGTTGGCGTGGCTGAGCCGGATCCGCTGTACCTGCACCGTGTCCGAGCGCGCGTCGTCGATCCTGCCGATCTCCAGGCATGCCCGAGCGTGCTGCAGGGTCAGCCACGCCTGGTCGACTGGGGTGTTGTCGTTGCGCTCGAGGGTTGTCTGGAGCAGGTCGAGGGCCTCGTCCGGTCGTGCCCGCTCCAGCAGCGCCGTCGCGGCGACCACGGTGGCGGCGGCTCGGGCCGGCGGGCTGGGGGCGTCCACGACGACGGCGAGGAGTTGGTCGATCGAGCCGGTGGTGATGCGGGCGCCGAACGCGCCCACGAAACGCCACGCCCAGTCCGGCGAGTGCGCTGCCTCTGCGAGAGCCGGGACTTGGGAGTGTCTGCGGGCGAACTGGTCGATTTCGTCCAATCGCGCTTCGACGAGCAGGGCCACGGCTTGGTCCTGGCCGATCACAGGGTCGAATCCCGTGTTGCGGTGCGGGGCGACCAGACGTGGCACGAGGAGTGCATGTCGTAGCAGATCTACCGGCGCGAGGTCGCCGGCGCCGGTCCAGGCGGTCCCCTCCCAGGTCGATGCCGGGCGCACCGTGGCGGCCACCGAGAGCAGCGCGTCGCGGTGGTGGACGTCGATCGTGTTCTCGCGGGGGACGAATACCTTGGCGCCCTTGCCGGTGGACACGATCGACTTCGCGGTGACGTGCGCCCAATAGGACGTCTCGGTGTGATGGTCGTGCAGTACGACGATGTGCGGTACGGCGTGCGCCTGCCACGAGTCGACGTACTCACGGTCGTCGTCGCGAAACCACCATCCGGTGATCGCACCGGTGTCGTCTCGGACTGGCTCCCTGAAGTAGTGGTCGCCGGCCTTGACCTGGGCGCCGACGATCAATCCGAGATCAAACAGCCGGTTGTCGCGAGGCAGCATCAACAAGTCGGTGGCGAGGTCGGGCTCTGGCTTGCCGACCGCCCATCCCAGTTTGGTGAACTGGTGTTTCACTGCCGCTTCGCCCTGTATACCCAGCTGCCCTTTTTCCGGTTGACGCACGACGTCCAGTCAACACCACGGGCGGTGGTGTGCGACCGCCGACCCCGCATCGCGTCCAATGTGGACATGGCCTGCGAGATGGCCATCGAGCCAGCGTTGCGACTGGATCTCGGCGACGGCGTTCCGCCGGTCCGGCCACTACTCACCGAAATTGATCACGACCTTGATCAGCGAGCACGGGCACGGCACGCGAACGTCCGCGGTCGCTCCACACCGTCTTGGTCACCATCGAGGCCGCGATGCAGCACTAGCGGAGACCAGCACCTCTACCTCGGGGTGTTCGTGCATGTCGTTGTCTGGTGGACCGCTGGTCGTCCACTCGTTGCGGTCCGGTTAGTCGCGAGAGAGGTCGGTCAGCAGGGTCGCGAGTACTCGTTCCTCGTACTGCCGTGCTGGTGTCGCTGTGTCGGGGGCTCGTCGTGTGTATCGCCACAACATGGCGTGCGGAACGAGGCTCAGTAGCTGCTGCACGATGGCCTGGCCCGCGGGGTCGTCATCGGCGCGAATGATCAGGCGAGCACCTGTGGTCGCGAGACCGGCCAGGAGCTTGCGAACGGCGCCGCTGGGTACGCCGTTGGTGCACACCAACGGGTGGGTCCTGGCGCCGAGGGCATCCGCCGCCGCGGCCACGACGGTGGGGTTCTCGCAGACGTAGACGTCCACGCGCCGGTCTTGTCCGCATTGGTTGTGGTCGAGGGCGAAGTCGCCGTTGAGGCTGCGCCAGGTGAGCCAGACCGGTTCGCCGGTCTGGCAGCCGGCCGCGGTGATGGCGCATGCCGCGGCGGTGCCGGTGAGGGGAAGGTTGAGGACGAGGACGCGGGAGGACAGTGGATCGCAGACGACGCCGAGGGTGTCCCATGCGGTCCGCCAGCCCTCGATGTCGTAGGCGTTGTCGTCGGCGTCGGGAGCGTTGCTGTTGGCCAGGCGCAGGATGTCGAGTCCGAGCCGGCCCGCGCGGCGGTCGAGTGCGTGGGGGTCGTCGCATGCGGCGTCGGCCAGGACGCTGAGCATGATCGTGTCGCCGCCGTGGGGCAGGTGCCGCCATACCGTGGCGATCTTCTGGACGTGGGCGAGAAGTTGGCCGTGTCCGGCGGGTGGCAGTCCTCGGCGGCCCAGCCAGGTCTCCGCCTCGGTGCGGGGGACTCCCGCCTCGATCAGTGTGTCGAGTGCGTCCTGGCGTTCGGCTGCGGCGCGGGCGCGGTGTTCGCGGAGCTGGGTGCGCCGGTTGGTCAGGTCGCGTCCGATGAGTTGGCGCAGTGCGGTGTCGGCGTCGAGGCCTTGTTTGATCAGGCGGGTTTTGAGCATGTGCGGTGTGACGCCGCGGCCGGATGCGTCCCACTTTGTGCCGAGCAGGTCGCGAACCTGTCGGCGTTGCTGGGGTGTGAGGTCGGCGGGCAGCTCGGTGTGTCCCCAGCTGTGGCCGGCCTCGAGGTGTGCGCACAGCGCCGTGATGATCTTGGCTGGGCCGTCCTTGGCGGCCCACTGGGCGAACTGGTCCTGCGGGTCGGCGGGGGTGGTGTCGGCGGGCATGTCGTCCTGGGGGTTGGTCGGCTCGTCGGGGATGTGGGTTGTCTAGCCGGGTTGGTCGAACAGCCCTTCGTCGAGTGCGATGGCCTGGATGCCGGGTGGGAGCGGCTGGGTCAGTTCGGGAAGATCGGCGGGGTCGGGTGTGGTGATCTGGCTGGTGGTTTTCCCGTTCCACAGCATCGTTTCGAAGAAGACACCGGGCAGCGGCCGGGGTGCGCGGCAGGTGGTGACGATGGCCGCGAACGGGACTTCGGGGTTGTTGGCCAGGAGTCCGGGGCCGGCCATCATCCAGTCGAGGTCGCAGGCGCGGAGCAGCCGGAACAGGGCGGTCTTGTTGGGCGGGTCGACGCCGTCGAAGGCCTCGTCGAGCCACATCAGGCGAGGTGCGGAGGGATGCTGGTCGTACATGGCCTGGAGCGCGGCGATGAACGGGGCGAGCAGGGTGACGACTCGGGCTCCGCCGGAGAACGTGTCGTGCTGGGCCCGTTCGAGAGCGATCCACTTGTCGCCGCTGGATGTCGTGCGGTACTCCAGTTTGAGGTCGAACCAGCGCCGGTAGTCGAGGGTGAGCTCGAGCCGCTTGCGCCAGTCGGTTTCCCCATGCGCCTTGGCGGCTTCCTGCGCTTCGGTGACGCGTCCGGCGAGAAACTCCTTGATGGTCTTCTGGGTGGCCGCGGGCAGGAAGCTGACGCTCTCGTCCTCGAGGGACTTGAGGACCGCGTTGGCGTCGCGTTCTTCCGACACCGGCACGCGCACCAGTCGCAGGGTGAGCGCCGAGGTGGTCGTGGGACTGGCTTTGAGTTTGACGTTGATGCGCTGCCGGAGTGTTTCGACTTCGACCAGGCGGTCGCGCAGGTGCTCGACGAAGGTGCTGCCGAGTAGTTCGTTGATGGCGTGATCGAACTCGGCATCGTAGTTGGCGCGCAGCTGGTCGAGCTGCTCCTGCAGCGTGCGGACGGCCAGCGGTGGCGCGTAGTGGCGACCGGAGCCGTCCACGATCAGGTCGACCGACGGCTGTTGTGCTGGGTTGCTGTCGGAGGGTTCGGACAGGTTGGCGGTCCGGCTGGACAGTGCTTCGAGTTGGGATCGCAGCACGGGTAGTTGCGCGGTGAGTGCTTCCCAGCGGCGCCGCGTGTGGTTGGCCGATTGTGCGGTGCACGGTTCCCATCCATCGATGGGCAGCGCGTGCGCGACAGAGGTCGCATTGTCCACTGCGGACTCTGGTGTGGGCTCAGGTGTGACGGCGATGCCGCACAGCGTGGGTAGCCCGCTGTCGAGGTGCTGTGACCAGAGTGTCAGCGCCTCGGCGTGTCTGGTCTGCGCGTTGCGATGGTGTTGCGCGGCGGTGTCGACGCGGTTCTGTGCGGCCATGCGCTGTTCGAGCAGTCCGCGTTGGGTGTCTCGTAGCGTGCGCAGCGTGTCGCTGTAACCGTTGATGGCGGCGGCCAGCGCGGCGACGCGGTCGAGCACCTCCTGCCCGTCCAGCGATAGGGCTGTGCGCGCTTCCTCTGCGGCGGTGTGCAGTCGCCGGGACTCTTGTTGTTCTGTGTCTGCGTCCTCGGCGTCCTTGGCGAGGTCGGCCTCGCGCAGCTGCAGGTCCTGCTGTGACCGGGTCAGCGCCGCGACGAGGGAGTTCGACCGCCCGATGGCCGTGTTGAGCTCGCCGATGGCGGTGCGCAGGCTCGCCACCGCGGAGGCCACGGCGTCGAGTCCGTCAGAGTGGCGGGGCAGGTCGTGCTCACCTGCGAAGGCGATGACGTCTCGTGTCGCGGTCTCCGCCGCTTCGCGGGCGTCACGCATCGTGTCCTGGGCGTGCTGTAGTTCGCTGGCCTTGGTGTCGAGGAGAGCGGCGGCGTGGCGAGCGGCGTGCACGGCGGTGACCACCGCGGTGTCGGACGGGGCGTTGCGATAGGCCTCGGCCAGCGCCGCGCCACGTCGAGTGAGGGTCTCGACCGCAGCGGACAGCGTGTCCACTGTGGCCTGTGCGAGGTCCAGGTCGTGCCGTAGGTGTTCCAGTCGGCGTTGTCGTGCCTGCTCGCGCGCGGCCGTGCCGAGCAGCTGCGCTCCCTCACTCGCCGGTGCCGCTCGACCGGTCAGGCTCGTTAGCCGCCAGCTGCCGTCGCTGCTGATGACCGCGTCGTGTCCGGCGACACCGGTATCCGGGCTCGCGGGGTCGATGGGGGTGTCGGTGTAGGCGACGCTGGACAGCAGTCTGTCGACGACGCGGCTCAGGTCGGCGGGGATGCCTGCGGCCGGTTCCAGGACCGTGCGCAGCGTGTCGCGCGCACCTGGGCTCAGTGAGGAGCTGTCGGCGGCGGAGCCGCTTGTGTTGCCGGCGGGGCTGCCAAGCTGCCAGACGATGTCGTGGCCGTCGCGGCTGAGTTCGAACTGTCCGTCTGGGGTGATCCACGCTTGCAGCAGTCCTGCTGCGTCCAGGGCGGATTCGAGTGCGGCGACGTGCACTGGGCTGGTCGTGGCCGCGGGGTCGACCAGGCGCCACAGCGGTGCACCGGCGTTGGTGACACCGGTCGGTCGTGGCCGCCGCGACCACAGCGTGGGTTCGGGTGGGGTGGGCTCGGTCTCGGAGGAGAGCCGGTCGACCTCGGTGGACAGGCGGGTTCGCTCCGACTCGGCTGCCGTGAGTTGCTGCTGCTGCCGTGCGAGCTGTCCGGTGATCTCCTCCTGCGCAGGCTGCAGGTGTTGGCGGCGAAGGAGTTCGCCCAGTACTGGGCCTGGTGCCGGGGCGTCGACGATCGAGGCGACTTGTGCCATCCAGGTCTCGACGAGGGCGGGCGGCGGCGGGTTGTCCGGCAGCTGGGACGTCCACGCGGACAGGTCGTGGGCGAGCGTGGCGATGGCCTGCTCGACCTCGGTATCAGCCTGTGTGGACGCGTCCTGGGTGTGCCGGTACTGGGTTTCGGCGCGCCGGAGCTGCTCGTGGGCGACCTCGGCTCGGTGTTCGGCCTGCCCCTGCCGGGTGAACAGGCCACGGAGGTGGTCGACCCGCTGCTGGCGGTGTGAGGTGAGGTGGTTCAACCGGGAGATGTCCTGGCGCGCGACCAGTTCCTCCACGATGACGCCGCATCCCGCCTCTCGGCCGGCCTTCCCGACCGCACGGCCGGCGTGCTCGAGTTCCTCCGCGGCTTGGTGGGTGTCGCGCTGCACCGTGTCGTGATGCTCGCGTACCTGGGCGAGGCGTGCGCTGGCGGCCTCCACTCGGTGGGTGGCGCGCCGTACGCGCTCGTCGGCCTTGGCGGCCTGCTCGGCCAGCGAGCGCGCGTTGGCCGTCGCGCTGGCGGCGGTGGTGTAGGCCTCGGTTTCCTTGAGCTGATCGGACTGGGTCTGTGCTTGCCGTTGTTTGTCCTCGGTGGTGGTGATCTCGCTGTCGGCTGCGGCCAGCTCGGTCGCGAGTTTGTCCAGTGTGGACTGTTCGCGTTCCTGGTCTGTGCGGGCCTTCGTCAACTGCGCGTCGGTGGCGATCACGGGGTCGCACGCTTGGCGGATTTCGCTGTGTGCCCAGGGCAGCCAGTACTTGGTCGTGAACTGGGTGATCGCGGCCAGCGCCTGTTCGGCGTTGTCCTTCTCGGTGCGCATCCGCTCGAGTTCGTCCCAGTCCTGCGAGAGCTGCTCGATTTCGCTGTCGTCGATGGCGGGCAGCGCATGCCGGAAGGCGGTTGCCAGATCGTCCACCTCGAACCGGGCGCCGATCTTGGGTGTGCGCAGCACGCGCAGTACCCGGATGAGCTGGGCGAGCACGGTGCCGTCGCCGTCGAACATGGTGCGCGCGATGGCCGCCCGGTACTTCTCGCCCGAGGCGTGTTGGTCGAAGCCGGTGACTGTCTTGATCTGTGCGGGATCGACCGGGTAGCCGGACTCGACCAGTGTCAGCCCGGCCCGGACCCGATACCGTCCGATCAGGGTGCACCAGGTGGGGGCGATGTCGTTGTCGCCGACGCGAGCCTGCGCGTACAGCAGGGTGGTGAAGAACTCCGGGCCGTCATCGGTCAGGCGCCCATACTCAGCCCAGGCCCACCCGCGGTACTTCTTGGCTGTGTTCTCCCGCCGGTCCATCGGATGCTCTGAGGGCTCGATGTAGAAGCGGAACCGTTTGGTCGACGACCCCAGGGTGTCGATGTTGTGGGAGGAGACGTCGCCGGCGAACAGCAGCAGTGTTGTCAGCGTCATCAGGGTGGACTTGCCGGATTCGTTGGCTCCGGCCAGCTGGAGACGGCCGTCGGCGAACCAGGCTTCGGCGCGGTCGAACTCCCAGAGGTTGACCACACCGACCCGCAGCGGTTGCCACCGTTGCCGTTGCGGCATCGGCAGCCCACCGCGCTCGGCCTGCTCCCGCCAGTGCAACATCACTTCCTGCCGCTGGGCGAGGTCGGGGGGCGAGGACTCGGTCATCGGGGATCTTCCGTCTCGAATATCGTCGTCGGCGGGTTGATCGGACCGGGACCGTCGTCAGCGTCAACGCGACCGTCGGCATCAACGGGATCGGCGCCATTAACGGCATCGGCGGGGTCGGCGGCGGTCAGCAGGGGCTGGAAGCTGACACGGGGATTGCGGAATCGCGCGGCGGTGGGCAGGACGGTCCAGTCTTGTGCGGGTCCGACGCGCACGACAGCGAGGTCCTCCAGGATCGGTTCGACGGCGGCCCGCAGTCGGCTGATGCCGCCGCGCAGGTCGTCGGTCAGTGCCTCGGCGTAGCGTTCGCCGACCTCGGCGGTGACCTGGTCGACCAGCGTGGAGGGCACCGCGACGCGCCCGGCGGCGTCTGGTGCGGGGCCTGCGGCGAGCGCGCCGTCGAGGATGCTCAGGGCGAACCAGGACGCGCGCTTGCTGCCGGGAAACGCGATGACCATGCCTGTCGGGGCGTCCTGCGGCAGACGTAGCACCAGGCCTTCCGCCCGGATCTCCACGGTGCCACCGCTCATCTCCGCCGCGGCGGCGGCCAGTGAGGATCGTTGTGTGCGGGCATAGTCGGCGTCGTCGACGTGCAGATCGCCGTAGAGCAGGGCGGTATCCTCAAGCAGGCGCCGGAGCATGCGCTGGCGTCGTGTCGCGGTCCGCACCTCGTCGACATCGCGTCCGTCCACTGTGAACACTCGATGGACGGTGTGCGGATCGATGAACTGCAGCAGGGCATCCGAGTTGACCTCGAAGCCGCCGCCGATCCCCTCGCCGTCGTCTTCCCATTGGCGCAGCAATCCGTCGTCGGAGGTGCGCCGCACGAGCACGCCGCAGTGCACGAGGTGCTCGACGGCCCGTAGGAAGGTGTGCCGCTCGGCTCGCGCCCGGCGTCGGCCTTCGTCCTTGTCCGGGTGGGGGTTGTAGGGCGTGACCGCGCACGCGGGGTTGACCGACGCGGCGCGCACCGCATCGGACAGGTACTGCACCGTGGTGCTTCCGGTGACCTCTTCGCAGGCCGCGGCGAGCAGGATCCGCAGGACCAGCTCGCGGCGTGGCGGCGGGTGAGCCAGCGCGGGGGCGGCGGTCAGGTCGGGGCCGGCCGGGTCGCGGTGCAGGCGGACGACCCCCACGGAGGTGGTGAGCCGGTAGCCGATGCGGGCGACCCACCGGGTGAGTGTGCCTCGGTTGTCCAGCACGCCGCGGTAGAGCTGGGGATTGGTCTGGTGGGTGAGCACGGGGCACGTGAGCAGTCCGAGGAACGCTCGCTGGGCGGTGTGTTTCCTGACCGAGTCGGACAACTCGTCGTAGACGCGGACAGTCATGCGGGGATCAGCTCCAGCGTCCAGTCCGTGCAGACGATGTCGCCCGCCGGAGTGCGGACCAGGGCCGACGCGGTAGGCCTGGCTGGCGGATGCGCGATCACCAGCCACCGCCCGTCGGCGGTGCTCACCTGCCGGGGTTCAGCACCATGGTCGGCGCGGGCGGAGCTGACCGCGGCCAGGATGCCCCAGAACAGCTCGGCCTCCCCCGCCCCGAGCGGCGCCCACGACGACAGGGCGCTGCCCGATCGCGCGGCCAGCTGGTGTTCGGCCGCGGACTGCTCACGGCGCTGCGTCTGCAGCAGCCACCGTGCGTGGTCTCGAGCCTTGCGCCGGTCGGGCACCTGTGCCGGCGGGCCACCAGTGCTGCTGCGAGAACGTTGCCGTGCCACGGCGTCGATCGGCACCGGCGGTGCCTCCCAGAACGAGGTCCTCGATGCCCCGACCGCGGGGTCGGCGGACTCACCCGGCAGGTGGCGGGCCGTCCATTGCCCGGTCGCCTGGCACCACACCCGCCACGCCTCGTGATCATCAGCGGCCTGGTCGATCGCCGCCGCGACACGGAATAGCTCTGCCTGCCGGGTGATGTGTCCACCGGTCGACAGCAGCGCGCGGGTTCCCCGCAACAACGGCGACACGGCGTCACGGACCTGGCGGCGCAACCGCGTCGCCTGGTTGTCCGGTCCGGCGAACCACGCGCGCAGCGTGTCCAGACCGGCGTGGTGCACCAGCGCCATGGCCGAGATCGTCTCGTCGCTGGCCTCCGGATCGAGGCCGACCAGGGCGATGTCCCTCCACACCTGCGCGCCTCGCGCATCCAGCTCGTCGACGGCGTCGCGGATCCGGGCGCTGTAGGTGTCGATGCCGGCGCCCCACACGGTGATGTAAGCCATCACGGTGTCCCGCAACCGCGTGATCTTGTCGTCGTCCGGTGTGCCGGCCAGGGCCGAGGCCATCCGGGACTGCCACATGCGCGCGGCGTCGGCCATATTCTTCAGCGTGGTGCGCACCTGCGACCACGCGTGCGCCGCTGCCGGAAAGTCCTTCGCCGCGACCGCAGCGAGCACTTCGCGCAGCCGGTCGGCGATCACGGCGGGCGCGAACGCCGCCGCCGACGTCATCGCCGAGTGATCATCTCCTCGTTGCCGCAGCCACGCGTGCAGGTCCGCCGCCTCGGTGGTCAGCTGGTAGCGGTCGCGCGACCGGACGAAGTCGGCCTCGGTGCGTGCCCGGTCCTGCCAGCTGTGCACCACTCCCCACTGATCGAGCTGCTGCATCCGCGCGTCCAGGTCCAACACCGGCAGGCTGGTCAGCTCGCGGGCGCGCGGCACGTCGACCACCGATTCGATCCGCTCACGCACAGCGGTCAGCAGTTCGTCGCGCCCCACTCCGGTCAGCGCGACCTCCTGTGCGTCGAACAGCACGTCGACGATCAACCGGTACTGGGCGGCATGTTCCTGCGCGGTCAGATAGTTGGCGATGTCGACGCGGCCGGGGAAACCCGCCAACTCCCACAGGCGCAACTTGGACGACTCACGCGCGTTGCCGCGGACGTCGGTGGCGCTCATCGGGCATCACCGCGATACGGGGTGACGGCACGCGTGGACGTGCGAGTCGTGCTGGTGTGGGCGATGTGCGGCGGGTTGTTCTCCACGCGCTTCACGCTAAGCATGGACACCGACAGAATCGCAGGTCAAACGGGTGTTCGAGTTGCGGAGCGTCGCACACCGCGCGTCCGTTCGGGTCATCCTGGTCGCATGCGATCGCCCATAATGGTGATCATTGTGCGGCCGTCTCTCCGGTGGGTGATGGGATGTGGCGCTGCCTCCAGCCGGAGCACAGTGCTCGCAGCGACCACCCACTACCGGTGAGATCGCGAACGCTCCAGCTCAGTGGGTTCGAGGCACGCTCGGTTCTCCATCCAGCGGGCCTGGTGTTGCGCGCTAGCCGTTGGTCGTTTCGGGTGGTCCGTAGACGCGTGGCCGATCTCCTCGAGGCAGGTGGACCCGGAGATCGTCCGGAATTGTCGGTGCTGACTGTTACGTTCCGGACCATGACGGGCATGCATAGCAACCGCGCTGGTGTTTCTGGTGCTGCGCCGAGGATTGAGCTCCGACTGCACAGCGAGTGGCCCGCCTTGACCGAGGCGCTCAAACCGGCGGGTTCCTCGCTCAGAGTGTTTCTCGCGGAGCGGTTCCCACACACCAAACCTGTGTTCCAGCACTACAAGGACTCGGTCGGTCCGCTGGTGGTGCCCGCTGGCCCGGGAACGGCAGGTGTTGGCACGGGAACAGTGGGCGGGGCGTTCGACTGGCTGGTGGACTTCCTGGTGCATCCAGCGCCGGACATGCACCTCCCGGCTGTCGGCGCGCGCCGCTACGGCGCTCGCATGCCAGCCGCCCTGGTCGAACTCGCCGCGCTGCTGCAGACACGGGAGCCGGTCGAGGACGGTCGCGCCGGTCAGGGCGCGGTCAGCGAGTTCGACGGCCCGTGCAGCGGCACCACGGTCGATCCGGAGCTGCTCGCCCGAGGTTGCTGGGCGTTGTCGCTGCTGACCGAGCTGGGGCGCGGTGTACCGCCCGAGCGTTCCCCGCTGGCCGAGCTCAATCCGGCAATTGTGACCGGCCGTGATCTGCTCGGCATGGCATCGGATGCCGCCCTGGACCAGCTCACCGCACTGCGGCAGCAGGCCGAGTCCGTGCTGCTACCCGCTCTGGCATCCCGCGTGGGCCGGTGGGCGATCGGTCCAACGTTCGAGGGATCGGCGCTCATGAACGCCGACGCGGACCTGATCGCGGCAGCCACCCTGGTGGAGATCAAGACGCTGTTGGGCGGCAAGCGCAAGGACGGCACCCGCTACGCCACACTCGACGGGCCTACGTTGTTCCAGATGCTCGGCTACGTGCTCCTGGACTTCTCGGACCGCTTCGCGATTCGAGAACTCATGCTGTTCAACGCTCGCTACGGACACATCGCGACCTGGGATGTCTCGCAGCTCCTGCACACGCTCGCCGGTCACCCTGTCGATCTTCAGGCGCTTCGGACCGAATTCGCCGCGTTCCTCCGCAGTGGGGCCAAGCCGTCGCTCCGGGTGCGCCCGATGGACCGTTGACGAGCGTTGGGGATTCTCTGCTTGGGCTCGGGGACAGGTATGCCTCATACCGCTCCGATTCACCCACAGGCCTCGCGTGCCGGTACACAATGTCGGGAACGACATTCCTGACGCATCCGCGGTGTCCGGCTCGCACAGTTCCGACGCGATCTACGGACAGAACCTGGTTGGCAGGTGTCGCGGGCCAGCGGGCGCCACCGGCTTACACGGTGAGCGCTGTCCCAGCCTCGTGGCCGTGGCTGCGGAAGCGTGCGACCTGTTGAGGTCTCCGACTGGTCGGCGCAATCGGGCGGATACCACTGGCGCGAGCAGCGATGTGGCCGGTGATCGTCAGCTTTCACCGCGTGAGCGGCGACGTGATTGACGGCGAGGCACGACAGCGTCGAACAGCCGTTGGCCCACGGCGATGCCGATGCCGGTGATCACGGCGATGAGCAGTCGGCCGATCAGGTCTCCCACGTCGCGGCGCGACATCGTGGCCGGGTTGGTTGCGGCCGCCTGCGCGTCGGGATGGTGCTGGACATGTTCGGTCGTGTCCTCAGCTGGGGTGCCGGTGGGGCGCGTCAGGCGGCGGACGTCGTGCACGACCTCGGCGAGTTTGGTGGCTACCGGTTGCCCATCCCACACGAGCAGTTCGGCGCGACCGAACGTGGCGAGCTCGGCGAAGCGGCCGTCCGCGCTGCCGACGATGAAGATCCGGCCGCCTTCCGCGTGGACGTGACGGGCGCGCGCAAGCAGCGCGAGCTCGGCAGCGTCCGGACCGGTTGGCACGCGCAGCGGCGCGATCCGCAGCTCGGCCAGCACCGATGCGACCGGGTCGACGCCGTTGCACTCGGGCACGGCGTAGGCGGCGACCACGTGGTGGGTCTCACCTGCGGCGTCCAGCAGGGTCTCCAGCCGGGCCCGCAGCGGGCGCGGCCGTAGTCGCGCGCTGCCGAGGTTTTCCAGGTCCAGCAACAGGACTCGATCGTCGGCGTTCACGATCCGCCCGCTCCGAGGTCTGCATGACCCTCACCGTCGGTCACGGTGCCATTCTCACTACCGTGGCGGTCACACGTGGGCGACTCGTCGGGACTGTCGCACCAACGGGTGGCCTGCGCGCCCCCTGCCGAGGTAGCACGGCCCGCTCCCCGCCCGGCCACTGACCAGCCTGGCCCTAGTCATCGATGTGGTACCCGTGCCCGTCCAGCAGAACCCCACCAAACCGGTGCCGCATCGCCGTCGGAGGGGATGCCGATACCGACGAGTCCTCACAAGCTCGCCTTGACCAGCGGTGCCGAATCGTCGGTGCCATGACTGACAACAGTGGGTCGACAGCCCCGTCACTGGACGTGGCGGAATGCATGACTTGCGCCGTGACAGTTGTTCGAGCAGCGGGTCACGAGGCAACCATAGTTCTCATGAATCACAGCACTCACGCGAGAACAGCATGACTCGCCCACCCAGCGAAAACCGCACCGGTGCCGAAGGCCTACCTGAATTCCGCCAAGTGCGGGAGGTTGCCAAAGCCTTTGGCGTATCACCGATGACAATCTATCGCGCCATCCACGAAGGCCAGTTCCCGGCCGTTCAGATTCGCGGGCGATTCGTCGTGCCGGCTCGCGCTGTGGTTGAAATGAGCGACGCGGCGATGAGTCTCCGCACAACAGTGAACGCTGCCGACTGGGTGAACCGCACAGGCGGCCAAATGCTCCTGTGACGAGCAAAGCAATCCATTAGATGCCCACGCAGCAACGTCAACACGAGGAAACATGAGCATCAAGGTGATGACATGGGTGTGGGATCACGCCCATGTGTCTGGCACAGAATTGCTGCTGATGCTCGCCATCGCCGACCAAGCCAACGACCGCGGCACCGACGCCTGGCCGTCCATTCACGACCTCGCCCGCAGAACCAGGCTCAACGAACGCACCGTGCAACGCGTCATCCAGCGACTCCAAGCAGGCAGCCACATCACCGTCGAAGCGGGCGGTGGACGACTGCGAAACCGCTACACGATCATCATGTCGAGCACCACGAACGACCCTGCACCGCCTGTGGATAACCGGGCGGCACCCCCGGCAGAACACCACCCCCGGCAAAACGCCACCGGTGGCACAGACGCCGCCTCTGGGGTGACACAGCTGCGCCGCCCCAGCCCCGGCACAGCTGTGTCACCCGTTCCGTCCTATACCGTCCTCTCCCCCACCTCCGTCACCGTCTCGCCACCCGAGACCCACGACGAAGGAGAAGGCGAAGCCGACCAGAGCGAGAAAGCAGCCGACGAAGTCCTGCGCCGAATCAGCCGCCACTGGAGACTCTCTGCCGCTGATCGAAACCGGCTACGCCCGAGGTTGACCGCGGCGCTCTCAGCCGGACATCAAGTCAGCCGACTCATCGCTTATCTCTCCGAAAACAATGAGGGCGCGCGTTCACCATTCGCCGTACTCACCTCGCGTCTCAGCGAACTTTCCAACTCGGCGGAGCCTGAAGAAGGTAGCAACAGGTGGCCAGAGTGGTGCGGCAGGTGCGACGGACCAGAACCACACCGCCGACTGATCCAACTGTCCGATGACCAGGTCATGCACTGCCTGCTTTGTCACCCGAAGCAGACAAACACTCCGGACGCATAAGGATGGAAGCAAGATGACTAATACATCTCGCCAAGCGATGAAACGCAAGGAAAACTGCCAGAATCTTCCCGACCTCACACTCGTGCAATCAACGCCCACTTACATTCCGATTGCTGATTTCTTTGCAGTGGGAGCTGATTCTTTGTCTTGTTTTCTGAGCGACGCGACGAGTTTGCTGGTGACTAGATTCAGTCGACACTGAAGCTATAGAGTTCATTGCGGTTGCCCCGGTGTCGTGTTCGCTATGTTGCTCAGGTCATCTCGACTCGGTCGGTACCTCGCCTGTCCTCCTGCCAACGCGACGGCCGGCAACGGCATGAGCCTGACTCTGACGTCTGAGGGCATGGTTCGTCGCACTCGGACAGCTATGCAGCACACCCGACGAACTCAAGGTCGTGGACCGGGACGATCTGGCCGAACGGCATCAAGGCAACCCGCACTCCAAATCTCCGAATACGTCGAGGACAGGCCCGCACCCGAGGGGCCTGCGACGGGCCCGTCAGCAGGCGGGGCTGACTTCGGTGCTTCCGTCACTGTCGGTGCCGGCCGCTACCTTCCGCACCTGAAGTAGTCGACTCTGACGATGGGTAACGAACAGGTGCAACCGGACTACGTGTACGTGATCGGCGGTAACGAGTGCCCCAGGGTGAAGATCGGGCATTCGAAGGCCCCTGAACACCGGCTGAGTGAGTTCAAGACCGGGTTTCCCTACAGGATGAAGGTTCTATGGAAGCATGGCGGCGGCCTTCGCCTTGAGCGTGCTCTCCATGGGCGGTTCGCTGCAGAGCGGCGAGAACTCGAGTGGTTCGAGTTCGGCGATACCGATGCCGTCACGGCCGTGACAACCGCAGCCGCCGAACTCTGGGAGATCGGCACCGTTGACGGCGTGAAGCGCGTGAAGCGATTCCCGACAGTGATGAGCCTCAACGGCCTGTTGATCACTTACCTGGCCGCCGGACGCGAGACCAGCGATACGGACTGGCGAACCAGGTCGCCAGTCGTCAGTCCATCCATCGACGCAAGCCTTGCCTACTGCACCGCAATGTCTGATGTGGGCCAAAGGTGCGGACACAGGGTCGGCGACTGGCATAGCGATCGCACATTGCCCCGGCCCGAGATGAAGGCCATCGAGACGTACGCCGGCTGGGCCGTCGGCATCGAGATAGCAACCGATCTTGAAGACCTGGACCGCTGGCTCCGACAGCGATGCTGGCTCCACACAGGACACAACGAGCCAGCCTGGTGCGCGCCTGACTGGGAAGAGTTCGATGCGGAGAAGCACAGTTCCGTATACCTGTACGAGCAAATGCCCGAGTGGCCCGCGAAGGTGACAAAGGACGCTGCGGAACGGCGTGCGAGGTGGCACGCCGCACGTGGTCGGTGAACTGGCATCGTGGTGCACGTTGATCGTGCGGGAGCTCAGCCCACACAGCACCAAGCCTGACGGAAAACGCCACTGGCGCCACGAAAATTCCTACCATGAGGTCGATCTGACGACCGAGGTGTACAAGCCACCGCCCAACTCGCCACAGTCGAACCTCGTTCCGTATGCCTACAAGCACCGAGATCGCGCATGACTCACGTGGCATTTCTTGACCAGCTCGACGCCAGAACGCGACCATCCAGTCACACCGAGACGAGTTGATCGCCCCGACCCGATCATGTACGGTCCCGATCATGGAGAAGGCTCCCCCCTTGGGGGAGCTATCACCAGTGGAGGTTGTTCGATGCACTCGTCGGCGATGTGGGGAAGTTCTCCCGCCGCGGTGTGGTAGCCCCGCTGTGGGGGTTCATCCCCCCTCGGACACCAGTTTCAGTGGAACACCACGCAATGCGTGGTTCCTCACTCAACCCAGCGGAGTGTAAGCACGTTCCGGCCGGGTTGTTCACGCTCACCTGGTGTCATCACGCGGAGCCGCGCGCCGCGAGCCCCCGGTTGCGGGGTGGCGGCCCGGCGCGACCATGACGGCATGCGTCAGTTCGTCCGGGCAACACCACCCACTCGTCCGCGGGAACGGTTGATCGCGGCGCTCATCCCGACCACGGCCGAACCGCGGCCGCCGGCCGCGCCCATGCCGACGCTGCCCGCGTTGCGCCTGCCCACGCTCACCGATCCCGGCACGCTGCTGATCGGCACGGCGCGGATCGACCGGACCGGCCGCGTCCACGAACGCGCGGTGCTGCGCGCGCTGGGCTGGGAGCCCGGCCGGAGACTCGAGTTGGACACGATCCACGGCTTGATCGTGATCACGCCCGATCCGGCCGGTCGGCACAGTGTCGACCACCGGGGTGCCATCACCCTGCCCGCCGCGGCCCGCCGCATGTGCGGCGTCGAGCTCGGCCCGCCGCTCACGCTCGCCGCCGCGGTGCGGCAGCAGGTACTCGTGGTCCACCCCGCGGCGACCGTCGCTGCCCTGCTCGCCGCGCACTACCGCGACCTGATCGACCCCGATGACCGCTGACCCGGCCGCGATCGCCCAGGCACGCCGCCTGCTGGCGCGGATCGGCGTCACCCTCACCGATCTGCAGCGCGGGGACGTCGCGGCATCCGATGTCCCCACCCTGGCCGACTACCTGCCCCGCGCCATCGCGGCAGCAGGCCACGGCGCGAACCGGACCTACGGCAGCTACTGGAGCAGGATGCTCACCGCGTGGGGCACCCGCCGTCTGGACCAGATCGCCGCCAGCGACATCGAGGCGCTCCAGCGGGAGATGACCGCTGCCGCCCGGTCCCGGCGCAACGGCCGGGACGGCCGCCACGCCGGCGAGCACGTCATCGCCGCCGCCCGCGCGATCTACAACCGGGCGATCGCGGACGGCCTGATCGCGCCCACCGCCAGCCCCGCACATCGGGTCGCCAAGCCCCGGCGGCTGCCGAGCACCCGCCGGGCGCTCACGCCCGGTGAACTCGACCAGATCAACACCGCCGCCCGCGCCAGCGGCAACGACGTCATCCTCGACGCGCTGCTGCTGCGGCTGCACACCGAGACGGCCTGCCGACGCGGCGGAGCACTCGCCTTGCGGGTGGCCGACCTCGACCCCGACCAGTGCCTGGTGCGGCTCCGGGAGAAGGGCGGCACCGTCCGGTGGCAACCGATCAGTCCCACCCTGGCACTGAGCCTGGCCGACCACGCCACCGCCCGCGGCGCGGCCCTGCCCACCGACCCACTTCTGCGATACCGCAACGGGAATCCGCTCACCAGCCGCCGCTACGACCACCTGTGGAAACGCCTCGGCCACCAACTGCCCTGGATCGCCACCCAGGGCATCTCCACCCACTGGCTACGCCACACCACCCTGACCTGGGTCGAACGCCACTTCGGCTACGGCATCGCCCGCGCCTACGCCGGCCACACCGACAGCACCGGCCCCGCCACCACCACCTACATCAAAGCCGACCTCCACGCCGTCGCCACCGCCCTGGCCGCGCTGACCGGACAACCACACCCTCTCGCCCATCCCTGAGTCACGAATCGGCGTCGGTGTCGCGGCGGCTTGCCCGATCGAACGGGTGACCCCACAAGTTGATCACTATCATGATCAATGTCGGTCGGGTTTTGACCGCCCTGTCCGTTGTCAGCGAAGACTGTCCCGGTGTTTTCGCTGGCTCGGCGACCAGTCGCCGGAATGCGACGCGCAGAACGGTCACGCGGCAATCGACCGCGGTCGTCGGTCGACGAGAATCAACTGGCGCGTGACGTGTCGGCGATGTCGAGTCAGCGGTCGGCTCCCCGGTCGGGCGCCTTGTCAGCCACCGATCCGCTCCACCACGAACGGATTGCCTCGCTCATCTCATCTGCCGCATCGGACTGCACGAAGTGACCAGCCCCCTTGACGACCACGGTGGTGTGGTCCGGGAACTTCTCCTCCAAGCGCTCGCGATCCTTGTCGCTGAAAGCCACGTCGCGGTCCGCCCATACGATCAGTGTGGGGAGGTTGTCGAGCAGCTGCAGGTTGCCTTCGATGCCGGCGAGAAACTCGCGGCTTCCGGTGATGGCACCCGGCAGGATCGCGCACGCGTTGCGGCGCTCCCAGGTGTCGAGTGCCTCGCGGTAGTGGTTCATCTCGGTCTGGGAGACCTTGCGGCGGCGGTGTCCGGCGGGGATCAGCGCGTTCACGAACAGGTTGAACCGCCTGATCAACTCGCGTCCGATCGGGCCGCCCATGACGCGGGAAGCGATCTCAGCGCGCAGTTCGCCGTTTGTCGGCCACGCCCAGGTGTTCGCCAGGACGATTCGCTGGAACCGGTTCGATCGCCGTTCGGCCGTGAAGAGCCCGATCGGCCCGCCCCAGTCGTGGGCCACGAGCGTGACGTCCGAGAGGTCCATGCGGTCGAGGAACTCCACGACCACACCGGCGTGGTCGGCGGGCTGATACCGATAACCCGGTGCGGCGACGGACAGCCCGAACCCCGGGTAGTCGAGGGCGACGCACCGGAACTGGTCACGCAGAGACCTGATGACGTCCCGGTACACAAAGGACCAGGTCGGATTGCCATGCAGCATCAGCAGAATCGGCCCTGAGCCCTCGTCGACGTAGTGGACGACGTGCCCGCCCAGCTCGACGAAGTGGCTCTCGAAGGGAAACAGGTCGGCATCCACCCAGGACGGTCGGGTGCCTGCGGTGTGCTGGGACGACATCTGCTGCGCCTCCCGGTCCGGGGACTATACTAATTTAAAGTTGACTAGTGAAAGTCAAGCACGAGGAGGTGCGGACGGCAAATGCCGAAGCGGTCCTACGGTCAGTACTGCGGCCTGGCGCGGGCGCTCGACGTCGTCGGAGCGCGGTGGAGCCTGCTCATCGTCAGGGAGCTGCTGGTCGGCCCGGCCCGCTACGGCGAACTGCTGGCCGGTCTGCCGGGCATCGCAACCAACCTCCTCGCCGCCCGCCTCAAAGAGCTCGAAGAAGTGGGCGTCGTTCAGCGCACGCTCGACACCGGCCGCAACGGCGTCGCCTACGTCCTCACGCCGTGGGGCAGGGAGCTCCGTGACACGGTCGCATCGCTGGTCACGTGGAGCACTCCGCTGATGATCTCCGGCCCTCAGGGTGACATCTTCCATGGACGCTGGCTAGTAGTCGCTCTGGACGCGCTGCTACGCGACCGAAGATCGAAGAAACCGATGACCATCGGACTGTCCGCCGACGACGCGATGGTCGCCGTCCACGCCGACAAGACCGGCACACGCGTCGAACTCTGCGGCGACAACCAGCCCAACACCGTGTTCCGGGGCGAGCCCGCCATTGTGCTGGGCCTGGCTTCAGGCATGTTGTCTGTCGAGCAGGCGGTCGCGGCTGGCGAGCTACGTGGCCGCGAAGCAGACCTCGCCGCGGTGTTCGAGAGCCGTTGACGGTATGCGGCAGAACTCCTGAACATCGACGAGCCGCGGAGGGGTGAGCCCTGGAACGCCAGCTGGACCAGCGCAACCTCCAGTGAGGGGAACCCTCACCCACCCGACGTGGATGAAGGTTCCCCTCGCGCTGGAAAGCAGCGGCGCTGCACGCGTCAGCCCTTCGAGATGTACTGCTTCGTCTCGCAGTGCTGGTCGCTGCCGTCGGAGTGCACCCGGCAGACCTGGACTTTGACGCCCCTGATCGTGGAGGACTCGTTCTGGCCGGCTCGCCAGGTCGTGCCCTGCTGGTGGCCGCACACGCGTGGGCTGGAGTACTGGCGGTCCGGGAAGGCGGGCAGGTCAGCGATGATCTTCGCCTGCGCGCAGAAGCCGTTCGCGCTGGTGTCGATGACCGCGATGTCCCAGTTCATCGTGTACTGGCCGTAGTCGCCCCACCAGAAGTCACCGGCGATTCCGGTGCCCAGTGCGTTGTGCGGCCCGACTTCGATCTTCGTCGCGGCTTCGGCGACGGCAACGGGGAGCAAAGCGAGGGCGATCGCCGTGCCGAGCACGGAGACAACCCGCGCTGCTCGACGCAGATCGTGCTTCATCCGAGATCCCTTCAATCGGCATTTCCGGCGAATCGGTCGCCGGTACGGGGCCGAGGCTGTCAGCGGGCGCTGACACATCGCTGACAGTTGCCAGGTCGCGGCCGTCCACAGTGCACAAGACGCGCATCGCTGCCGGACCTGGCAGGGACGTTGAGTACTGCTGAGCGTCAGTGGATGAGGCCACTGGACGATTGCGCCAGCAGCCCCTTTACGGCATCTTGATGTGTGGAGCGCCGGGAAGTCTGGTCGGCACGCTTGTCACGACCGTGGCAAGGCGGATCGATGCGGACGGAGTCTCCATGACACTGGTTCCACGCGCTCTCCCGATGATCAGCGATCCCGAGACCGCACGGGCTCTCCGATCGCGCTGGCACCGCACTCGCTCGCTGTTGCTGACCTCCATGGTGGTTCTGCCATTCACACTGGTGCTGATGTGCGTATCGCTCGCCGCGCTTACTGTGGCAGCCGACCGTGACCTGGCGTGGTGGGCGTTCATCACGGTGTTCGCCGCCGCAGCGCACGCCATCGCCCTCGC
Organism: Lentzea sp. NBRC 105346; assembly: GCF_030269605.1. GTDB lineage: Bacteria > Actinomycetota > Actinomycetes > Mycobacteriales > Pseudonocardiaceae > Lentzea. The sequence goes on along the minus strand of NZ_BSTQ01000001.1, from coordinate 369,718 downwards.
GGTCTGGCTGCGCCGCGACGGTAGTGCCGAGCCGCAGTCGTGGCTTCCGGCAACCGGAATGATGACCGGCGCACAGTTCCTGCTCGGCGTGGTGCCCGGCTTCTGCCTCGCTGTCAGCTCCTCGAGCGGAGTTGGCCGCACGGTGGCCGGAGCTTTGCTCGCGCTGGCTCCAGTCGGCCTGGCAGTGGCCTGCACCATCGCTCATCAGGCGCATCTGACGTTGCTACGGCCGGTGATCGCCGAGTTGGGTTCGACGCCGCTCGATCTCGTGCTCGACGAACAGCTACCCGCAGGAGGGGCGGTCCGCGTCGGGATCGGCTCCGACGTCATCGAGTGGACCACGTGGATCAACGGCTCCCGCACAGACTCGAACGTGGCGTTCTCCCACATAGTCGAGATCTCGGCGGTCGGGCACGCGGTGGTCTTGCGCACGGCCTCCGGACGGTGGACCGTGCCCAGCACCGACCCGGTCTTGCTGTACGAGCTACTCACCCGCCGGAAGGCCTTGTGGGACAGCCGGATCAACGCGGTCGTCGAACGGGAGAGGCAGCTCTACCGCGACCTGCTGGTACATCTGAGCCCGCTGCCCATCGCTGAATGAGCTGAGTTGCGCAGTCTGCCCCTTTACGGCATCTTTGCGCGCGGAGCGCCGGGAAGTCTGGTCGGCACACCCACCCACGGTGGTGGGGTGTTCGACGTGGACGGGGTTCTCGATGGCGCTGGTGCTGGCGTTCGGCCTGGTGTTGCTGATCAGCGTGTCGCTGTCCGGGGTCGCGGCGCGCACGATCCTGTCGACGGCGTTGATGTTCCTGCTCGCCGGTGCGCTGATCGGGCAGGGCGGTCTCGGCCTCGTCGACATCCCCTCCAACGGCTCGTTCGTCACCGGCCTGGCCGACCTCGCGCTGTTCACGGTGTTGTTCACCGACGGCCAGCGCGCCGGCCTGCCCGACCTGAAGGAAGGCTGGCGGTTGTCGGGCCGGGCGCTCGGTCTGGCGATGCCGCTGACCATGGTCGGCATCGCCGTGCCCACCCACTTCCTCACCGGGCTCGACTGGACCACCTCGTTCCTGATCGGCGCAATCCTCTCCCCTACCGACCCGGTCTTCGCCGCCGCCATCGTCGGCCGCACCGACGTGCCACTGCGGTTGCGGCGCCTGCTCAACGTCGAGTCCGGCCTCAACGACGGCCTCGCCCTGCCGTTCGTGCTGATCTTCCTGGCCACCGCGGCCAACCGGGGCACCGACTTCGCCACCATCGGCATCGAACTGGTCAGCGGTCTCGTGATCGGCATCGTGATCCCCGCGGTGATCGTTTTGGCGTGGCGGCTCAAGATCCTCACCGCGGAACCACGCCTGCAGGCGCTCGGACCGCTGGCCATCGCGGTGATCCTCTACGCGACGTGCCACCTCACCCACGCCAACCCCTACCTCGCCGCGTTCGCCGCCGGTTCCACGATCGCGACCCTGGATCGTGTTGCGGCAGAACACTTCGAGCACTTCGGCGACCTGCTCTCGGAGACCACGAAGTTCGCCGCGCTGCTCGTGTTCGGCGCCCTCATCACACCCGACCGGATCTCCCACCTCTCGTTCGGCGACTGGGCGGTGGCGGTCATCGCGATCCTGCTCGTCCGCCCCGCGGCGATGATGCTGTCGCTGCTGCGCACGCCCTTGCCGCCGCGGGAACGGTCGGTCGCGGCGTGGTTCGGCCCCAAGGGATTCGCCTCGGTCGTCTACGGGTTGCTCGCGCTACAGGCCGGGATTCCGGCCGGAGACCACGTCTTCGACCTCGTCGCCGTCACCATCGCGTTGTCGATCGTGCTGCACTCGTCGACCGACGTTCCGGTGGCCAAGGCACTGCGCGTCGAACCGCCGGACAACCTGCCCACGGGGAAACCCGAAGTCGAGACGCACGGGAAAAATTGATGTTCGAGTTCTCAGGATGGCTGGTGCTGGCCGCGCTGTTCATGGTCGCGCTCGCGTTCATCCCGCGCCGCTACTGGTATATCCAGTTGCCTGCGGTGCTGGGCTGGGTGCTCGTGTGGATCGACGGACAGTTCACCGGCCACTGGACCGATTCGCTGGGGACGTCCGTGACAGGGCTGAGCCTGCTGTGGCTGGCCATAATCGCGCAGCCGCAAGGTCAACGCGACTGACGCCGCCGTCGCCACGCCCTCCAGAACGTCGCCACAGGCAAGCTCGTCGTGATGGCCGCGCCGAGCACGATCACCACGACCGACGAGATCGTCACCCCCATGATGACGAGGACCAGGCCGATCACATAGCTCGCAAGAAGCACAACGACCGCGCGTGTCCGGCGGGAGAGGAAGACCGCCGGAGCCGCGTTGGTGAGTCTGGCCGCCAGGCGGGGATCATCTTCGGTGAGTCGTTGCTCGAGTTCATCGAGCTGCCGCCGTTCGTATTCGGCCAAGCCCATGCTCGTGTCACCTCCACGTCCGCAGACGCGATCGCCATCCATTGTCGCGCCACGCGCTACACCACGCCATAACCAGCAATCCGATGGCAGTTGCGACGAGCACGCCAGCCAGTTACAGACGTTCAGACTTTCTCGGCAAGAACCGTTCGTTCGATCTCGGACACCGGCATCGCGCGTCCGGTGGGGCGCACGTACTTCTCGATCAACTCCTCCGCTCCCGCCTGCTCGAGCACCCGCCATCCGTAGTCGGCGAGAAAGTCACCGACCTCGTCAGGATCCATGCCGAAGCGCCAGAGCCGTTCCTTCTCCACGAACCTGCGGTACAGCACCTCCGAGCCGTACATGGTGACGCCCTCGAGGAAGTCCTTGCGCACGTACGTGAACACCAAAACGGCTCTCTCTGCTCGCCTTGGCGAGGAACTCGAAGGTCGATCGGACGGCGGGCTCGGTGAGGTACTGCGTCACGCCTTCCCAGACGAACACCGTCCGGGTGCCGACGTCGTACCCGTGTTCCTCCAGCACCACCGCGAGATCTTCTCGCTCGAAGTCGATCGGCACCAGTTTCACGTTGTCCGGCAACGAGATCCGCTTGCGCTTCCCGTCGATGTTCACCGGCGGGTCCACCTCGAACACGGGGAACACGGCAGGAACGAGCCGACGACCACGCGTGTCCAGCCCGGCTCCCAGAATCACCACGGCCTCGGTGCCTGCCCGCAACGCGGCGAGCAGTTCGTCGTCGATGTAGCGCTTGCGGCCCGTGATCGAACCCCAGATGCCCGGCGCGCTCTTCTCGGACGCCTTCACCAGAAACCCGCGGAGCGCACCCCATCGGGTCAGGCGGACAACCCAACGCATGCTCGGCGGAAGCATCTCGATCGCGAGGTCGTCGTGGAGCAGCCGGCGGTCGAGCGGGTAATGCTGCTCCACCGCTGTGATCACCATGGGACCGACTGCCGTTCCGGCCGCCCTGTCCGCCATCATCACCTCCTCAAGCCAGCACGAAGTACCGCAGCCACAGGTAGGGCGCGGCGAGCAGGATCGACAGTCCCGCGACCACCACGCCGTACCGGGTGAACTGCCAGAAGCTGATCGGTGTGCCGTTGCGCGCGGCCAGCCCGAGCACGACCACGTTCGCGCTCGCGCCCACGGCGGTGGCGTTGCCGCCGAGATCCGCGCCCAGCGCGAGCGACCACCACATCGAATGCGCCTGCGGTGTCGAACCCTGCGCGGCAACGAGCTCCGCCACGATCGGCGCCATCGTCGCCACATACGGAATGTTGTCCACGATGGCCGACAGCACCGCGGAGATGAGCAGCAATGCCATGACGGCCAGCAGCGGGTCGCCGCCCACCGCGTTCGCGAGCGCGTGGGAGACCTGGTCGATCACGCCAGTGCGCACCAGTGCACCGACCATCACGAAGAGACCCATGAAGAAGATGAGCGTCTCCCACTCGACGTCGGCGATGGCGTCCTCGGTGGTGACCTTGGAGATCAGCACCAGCAGCCCGGCGCCGAGCAGGGCGACGACCGACGGTTCCAGGTGCAGCACGCCGTGCAGGACGAACGCCGTGAGCACGAGGAAGAGCACGAGGAGGCTCTGCCACAGCAGGGTCTTGTCGCGGATGGCTTCGCGTTCCGACAGCGCCATGACCTCGGCGACGCGCTTCTCGTCATACTGGAACGCGTCCCGGAACAGCCACCGGCACACCACGACGAACACGACCATCAGCACCACGATGAACGGCGCCAGGTGCACCAGGAAGTCGTTGAACGACAGGCCGCCGCGGCTGGCGATGATGATGTTCGGCGGGTCACCGATCAGCGTCGCCGTGCCGCCGATGTTCGAGGCGAGCACCTCCGCGATCAGGAACGGGATCGGGTTGAGCCCCAGCCGGTCGCACACCAGGAAGGTGACCGGGGCGATCAGCAGCACGGTGGTGACGTTGTCCAGCGCGGCCGAGGCGACTGCCGTGATGACCACGAACATCGCCAGCACCGCGAACGGCTTTCCCCTGGCGCGCTTGGCCGCCGCGATGGCCAGGAACTCGAACAGGCCGGTCTGTTTGATGACCCCGACGATGATCATCATGCCGAGCAGCAGGAACACGACGTTCCAGTCGATGCCTGCCTCGATCGAGTGGAACGCGGTCTCACCGTTGGTCAGCCCGAGCGCCAGCATGAGCGCGGCCCCGCCGAGCGCGGCGGCGACGCGGTGCACGCGTTCGGTCGCGATCAGGATGTAGGCGCCGACGAAGACGGCGACCGACAGGATCTGGCTCGCGCTCATGGCGTCTTCCCCGGCGTGGCGAGGATGACCTCGAGCAGGTGCGAGGTGGTGACGACACCGTGGACCGTGTCGCCGTCACTGACCAGCAGCAGCGGTGAGTGCAGCCGGGCCATCATCGCGGCGCACTCGATCAGCGTCGCGTCGCCTGAGACGTTCGGCAGCTCGTAGCGTTTCTCCTTGGACGGCAACAACTCCTTGACCGTCCGTCCTTCCAGCTTGCTCACGCACGCCTCGGCGCCGCCGCGCTCGTCGTACACGCGCGCCAGGGACGGGTCCTCCTGTACGTAGCCGGGGATGATGAAGCGCAGCACCTGCGAGCCGGGCAGCACGGTCACCGGACGGCCGTCCGCGTCGACCACCACGACACCGGGCCGCCGCTGCTCGGCGATCAGCCGGGCCGCGGTCAGCGCGTCGTCTGTGAGATGGACCAGCGGATAGTCCTCGGCGAGATCACGAGCACGCATGATGAAACCCTTCGACCAAGTCGATGTGATCGCCGTCACGATCGGCGCTACGATGGCGTGCATGTCCGGCCTGGCAGTGGCGTTCCTGCTCATCGGGGCTTCGTGCTCGTCGCGCTGACGTTGCGCGCGATCGAGCGCCGCTGACCACACGGTCGCCTGACTCGGCGAGGTGTGCGCGGCCATCGAGGCCCTCCTGGTCTCGGGAACGACAGGTACCACTCGCCGACCAGGCTTCCCGGCACACCAGGGAGAAGACTAACCCGAGGTCGGGCCTTCCCGCTGCTCGACCTGTTCCCACGGCCGACCGAACCGGTCGATGGGGCGTACGCTGATGTCCGGAGTGCCGGGAAGCCTGGTCGGCGTCGTCGACGCGCGAACAGGAGCCGGCCGTGATCGAGACATCGGGCCTGACCAAGCACTATGGCGACGTCGTCGCGGTGGACCGGGTGTCGCTGCGCATCGAGCCCGGCGAGATCTACGCCCTGCTCGGCCTCAACGGCGCGGGCAAGACGACCACCATCCGGATGCTGCTCGGCATGGTCCGCCCCACCCGCGGCACCGTGTCGGTGCTGGGTACCGAGGTATGTCCAGGCGAGCACGCGGTCTGGTCCCGCGTCGGCTATCTCGTGGAGACCCCGGCGGCCTACCCGGAGCTCACCGTCACCGAGAATCTCCTTGTCGCGCAACGACTGCGCGGCCGGACCGCTCCGCAAGCCGTCACTGACGTGATCACCCTGCTCGGCCTGACCCCCTACGCCGACCGGCGGGCGGGCACGCTCTCGCTGGGCAACGCGCAACGCCTGGGCCTGGCGAAGGCGTTGCTGCACAAGCCCGATCTACTGATCCTCGACGAGCCCGCCAACGGCCTGGATCCCGCCGGGGTCGCCGAGATCCGCACGCTGCTGCTCGACCTCAGCCACGAGCACGGCGTCACCGTGCTGCTGTCCAGCCACATACTCACCGAGGTCGCCCGGCTCGCCACCCGCATCGGCGTCATCCACAACGGACGTCTCGTGCACGAGCTCACCCCACACGACATCGCCACCCAGACGCGTCCCCGGCTGAGCGTGACCACCCTGGACCAGCACACCGCCGGCGTCGTCCTGCGTTGCGCGGGCTTCTCTCCCGAGCCGGACGGCGACTCGGGCTTCCGGCTCACCGACGACAGCGCCGTACGGCATCCGGAACTGGTCGCGACCGCGTTGGTGGCGGCGGGATGCCCTCCCACGCGCCTCGCGGTCGAGCAGGACGATCTGGAGACCTGCTTTCTCCGCCTGGTCGGCGGGCGATGAACGCGGCCTGGACGGAGTGGCTGAAGGCACGCCGCTCGCACGTGCCGTGGGTGACGCTGTCGGCGTTCACGGTCATCGCGTTCGTGGGCGCGTTGTTCATGTTCATCCTGCAGGACCAGGACCGCGCCCGAGACCTCGGACTGCTCGGGACGAAGGCCTCACTCGTCGGAGGCGACGCCACCTGGCCCACCTACTTCGCGTTGCTGGCGCAGACCACGGCCGTCGGCGGCTTCATCGTCTTCGGGCTCGTGCTGACCTGGATCTTCGGCCGAGAGTTCAGCCAGAACACGGTCAAGGACCTCCTGGCGTTGCCGACGACGCGGACCGCGATCGTCACCGCGAAGTTCGCCGTGGCCGCGGTCTGGTGCTCGGCGTTGTCGGTCTACGTCTACGGGCTCGGCCTGGTGGCGGGCGCGATACTGCGACTGCCCGGCTGGTCCGCGGCCGTCGCGGCCGCGGGACTGACGAAGCTCCTGGCGACCGCACTGATGACCATCCTGCTGACGACTCCCATCGCACTGGCGGCCAGCGCCGGCCGCGGCTACCTGCCCGGCATCGGCATGATGATCACGGCGACGTTCCTGGCGCAGATCGTCGCCGCGCTCGGCTACGGCCACTACTTCCCATGGTCCGTGCCCGCACTGTTCAGCGGCCTCGCCGGGCCCGGCCGCGACGCGCCGGGGGTCATTGGTTACGCGTCGGTGGCAGTGGTGGGCCTCGGCGGCGTGCTCACCACCGTGGCCTGGTGGCGGAATGCCGACCAAGCCAGCTCCCATTGACCAGAGCTTGTAGACCGTTCGGGTGAAGTAACTATTCGAACCGGGGCGGACCACTACCCGTAGTGGGTGCCACCGAGCAAGGATTGCGGCGTGCAATCCCGGACTGCGGCACTGGGCTCCGCGGCGTTCTTCGTCATCGCTCCGGGCACCGTGGCCGGCCTGATCCCCTGGCTGCTGACCCGCTGGCGGGTCGAGCGACCGGTGTCGTGGTGGCTCCCGTTCCAACTCCTCGGCACGGTTGTCGTCCTGGTGGCGCTGGCCGTGCTGGTGTCCGCGTTCGTGCGATTCGTGCGCGAGGGCTTCGGCACACCCGCGCCCGTCGCGCCACCGGACCGCCTGGTGATCGGCGGCTTGTATCGATATGTGCGCAACCCGATGTATCTGGCGGTGCTGTCCACGATCGTCGGCCAGGCGCTCCTGTTCGGACAGTGGGTTCTCGTCGCCTACGCCGCTGTGGTGACCGCCGCGTTCGCCGCGATGGTGCACTGGCACGAGGAACCCGAGCTGAGCCGCAACTTCGGCGACCAGTACACCGAATACCGCAAGCCGTTCCCGGCTGGCTGCCGCGCCTGCACCCTTGGCGGCCGAACTGATCCTCAGTGGACAGTTCTCTTCCGCTTCGAGCTCCTTCTCCACCCTCCACCCGTCCACAGGTAGATGCCGACGACGACCGCCGCGACAACACCCAGGCCCAGCAGAGCATCGGAACCTGAACCTTCGAAGTCCCGAGACGGGGCGTTCTGCGCGACGTTCTGGGACCCGCGTCCATCCGGTGCGACTTGCCCAGCTGTTGGCCGCGCCGATCCCGGCGGGGAAGCGGCCACCGTGGCGAGCGGGATGGCCTGCGTGTCGGTGAAGTCGACCATGCCGGTCGCCTCCAGTACCTGGATGTGGTCCAGCACGACTTCCATGCAGCGCTTGGCGAAATCACGGATGAGCGTGTTACGGGTACCGGTGCGGACCACGGCCAGGAACTTGTAGACGCCGCCGTGCGCGGCACGCAGCCGGTTGGCGAAGACCCGGTCGAACTCGACGCTCCGCGCGGGCGCCGCGGTCATCTCGGCAATCCAGCCCCGCTGGTCGGCGTTGGGTTCCGTCGGCAGTTCGACTCCCAGCGCGCGACCGAGCTCGAGCACCTTGCGATCCAGTTCCTCGTGCCCGCCGACCAGATGCCGGCCCGCCTCCCGCACTCGCGGATTGGCCGACTTCTCCATGCCCAGGCGACCGCCCGGCCCCTCCCACAGACCAGCCAGCCGCACCTTCACCAGCATGTCGCGACCCGCCGGCCCCAACGGCCCGAACGGCGTCTGCGTGTAGCCGGGACCGAACTGCGGCTGGGCGCCTGCGGCCGGAACCAAGACCAAACAGGTAGCCAACAGTGCGAGCACCACCCGACAGAGGCGAATGATCACCGGTTCGTCTCCTTTCGTGGCCCTGCGGAACACGGATGCCAACGGGAAGGAATACGGACGAATCGGTCAGGGCAGATTATTGCCCAGTGCAAACGTTATCTTTTCGTTACCCAACGCAGACTGTGCAGTAGTGCGGGCCCAGGGCGCGATCCGACCCCTTCCAGCCATCCTTCGTCGCCTGCATCCACAGCAGGCCCCACGCACTGGGGCCATCGTCGATCCTGCGCGACCGGCCGCAGCCGTCGCAGACCAGAACGGTCTCCGCGGTGTCGCTGGCACTCGGCATGCCCGTCACAGGAGGTTGCTGCCCTTTCGGTCGACCGGAGCAGGCACCGGCCGTTCCTCGGCGGCCGGCGCCTGGTCTTCCCCGGCATCGCTTGCGCTAGGGCCACGCCACCGTGGTGACAAGCCCGCAGCGAAAGCTTGCCTGACAACGCCTTCATTGATGCACAGGGCAACCTTACGAACTCCTTCCGAAGGCACGCCAAGACGCTCACGTGCGGAGACCATGGCAGCGTGATAGAAGCAGCACTGGAAACCAACGAGGATCGGCAGGACATGAACGTCTCCGTGCTGCTTGTGGATGACGACGAGCGCATCCGGCAGGCGCTCGGTCTCGCACTGACCGACGAGGGATTCACAGTCGAGGAGGCGGAGTCCGGCGAGGATGCGCTGCGGCAGCTCGATTCAGCCGGGTTCGACGTCGTGCTGCTCGATCTCATGCTGCCCGGCGTGGACGGGCTCGACGTGTGCCGCATGCTGCGCTCACGCGGGGACCTTCCGATCATCATCGTGACCGCGCGGACCGACACGCCCGACGTGATCGCGGGGCTGGAGGCCGGTGCCGACGACTACGTCACGAAACCACTGATCGCCAGCGAGCTCGCCGCACGCATCCGGGCCCTGCTCCGCCGCCGGGGAGGCGGCAGGCAGAACACGTCGCTGACGATCGAGGACCTCGAGATCTGGCCTGACGAGGGCGTAGTACATCGCGCGGGCGAGGAGCTCTACCTGACCCGCACCGAGTTCCGGTTGCTGGTCGAGCTCGCCGCGGCCGAAGGCCGCATCGTCACCAGGGAGCAGCTACTGCAACGAGTGTGGGGATACGACTACTACGGCGACACCCGCCTGCTCGACGTCCACGTCCGGCGCCTGCGGATGAAGGTCGAGCGCAACCCCGACCAGCCCGCCGTCGTGCTGACGGTGCGCGGCGCCGGTTACAAGATCGGCCCACCTCGATGATCCGACCGGTGTTACGCCTGTCCCTGCGCTGGCGGGTCGCGGCGGCACTGGGGCTCGGATCGTTCCTCATCACCAGTGTGCTTGCCGTCGCCACATGGAATCTCGCGTCGGACTACATGCTGCGGCAACGCCTGCAGGGCGCAACCCGGCAGGCCGAGGTCAACGTCCGGCTCGTCGACGAGTCCCTGCGCTCCGGCTCGGACGGACTCACCGAGTTGCTCACCGGCCTCACCACCGATCCCGACTCGACGATCCTGCTTTTCCAATCCGGTCAGGTCGTCACCAGCGGGCGCCAGATCCATCCGGACGTGCTTCCCGCCCAGTTGCTGACGCTCGGTCGCGACGGCGTGCCCGCCAGGCAGCGGATCCGTGCCGACGGGATTCCGGTGCTCGCGGTCACCCAGCCCATCGACACCGCCGACGGCGTCTACGTCGAGCTGTTCCCACTGGTGCAGATCGATCGAACCTTCCGGTTCCTCAGCGGGCTCCTGATCGCGGGCACCGTGCTGAGCGGACTGCTCGGCGTCGCGCTCGGCTGGTGGGCGAGCAGACGGGCCCTGCGGCCGCTGACCGAGCTCACCGGCGCCGCCTCACGGATCGCCGGCGGCGACCTCAAGTCGCGCCTGCCGATGCACGCCGACCCGGACCTCGCCCCTCTCGCGGCGACCTTCAACGCAACCGCCGACGCACTCGAGCGACGTGTAATGCGGGACGCGCGATTCGCCGGCGACGTCAGCCACGAGCTGCGTTCCCCGCTGACGACCATGGTCAACGCCGCCGCCGTGCTGCGCCGCAGGCAGGCCGAACTCCCCGGCACGTCTGGCAAGGCACTCGAACTTCTCACGTCCGAAGTGGACAGATTCGCCCGCATGGTGGTCGATCTCATGGAGATCACGAGAGACGACCAGTACGGTGACGGTGACGCATTCGAGCAGCTCGACGTGGGGGATATCGTCCGCAACATCGCCGCGCTGAGGCTCACCGACTCCACCGAGGTGGTCGTCGATTCTCCCTCACCAGTCGTGCTCGGCGACCGGCGCCGGATGGACCGCGTGGTCGGCAACCTCCTGGAGAACGCCGAACGGCACGCCGGGGGTCCGGTCCGGGTCGCGGTACTGCATCGGGACGGGAAGGTCAGGGTGGAGGTCGACGACGCGGGCCCCGGCGTGCCGGAAGACCTGCGGACACAGGTGTTCGAGCGCTTCACACGCGGCTCGAGGGCGGGTCGCCGCGGCAGCGACACCGGCAGCGGGCTCGGCCTGGCCCTGGTCGCGGAACACGTCCAGCGGCACCACGGCAAGGTGTGGGTCGAGGATCGTCCTGGGGGTGGAGCGCGCTTCGTCGTCGAGATTCCGGAGGCCCAGCCATGAGGACCACAGCGGCGGTGATCCTTTGTGTGGCGCTGACCTCATGCGGAGTGTCCACACAGGACCAGCCAGAGCGCCTGACCCCGGTGCCGACCGCCAACGCGCCCACACCAACGGTGAACGAGCGGCCAGACCCCACCTCGACGTCGACGCCGAGCAGCTCACCAGCCCCGTCGACGACTGCGCCATCGTCGCCGTGACCGATCGTCAGCGACTCGTCAGGTCGCTGCAGCGCGGCCTCAGCGACGATGAGACAAATCCGCCGAACCACGTGAGGACTTCGTCTTGCCCCGAAGCCGATCCATGCCAGCCGACGCGGAAGTCGTCTTCGACGTCGTCACCGACCTCGAGTACATGACGACATGGCTGCCCAGGTCGATCGAGGTCGAGCTGTCCGGCCCGAACCTCGTCCGGTTGTGGTTGCCGGGCGCGGATCACGATATCGATCTCGAACGGCAGGTCTCGATCGACTGGGAACGACTCCGCATCGACTGGGGCATCGACTCGACCACCAGCTACTCGGGCTCGCTGCAGGTCCTGCGCCTGGCACCGGACCGCAGCGCGGTCACGGTCACGGTCGAGATCACCGGCGCCGAAGGCGTGCCGCGCTGCCGTGTCGAGGCCTGGGTCGAGGAAGCCCTCGGCGCACTGGAAACGGTGATCGCCGCCGAACCGCGTCCGCCAAGTCGCCCGGCCGCGGGGCACTGAAACCGGTGCCACTGGGGTACAACAGTGGCATGACTCGGTCCAAGCTCGACACGAGCGACGTCGACGCGCTCACCGACGCGGTGCTCACCGCCTCCCGCCTGCTCGTCGCCGTGTCCGCGCAATCCATCGCGGCCGCCGACGACACGATCACGCTCCCGCAGTTCCGCGTGCTCGTCGTCCTGGACAGCCGTGGACCGATGAAACTCACCACCCTCGCCGATCTGCTCGATGTGAACCCGTCCACGGCCACGCGCATGGTCGACCGGCTGCTGATGACCGGGCTGCTCGCACGCCAGCCCAACCCGGCCTCGCGCCGCGAGGTGGTCGTCGAACTCACCCTGGAGGGCCGCAAGCTCGTTCGCGGAGTCACCCGCCGCCGGCGCGTCGCGATCGGCCGGATAATCGCCCGCATGCCGGAAGACAAGCGCCGCGGTCTCATCGAGGCGCTCAACGCGTTCAGCGAGGCGGGCGGCGAACCTCTGGTCAACGCCTCGGCGGGAGACCTCGGCTGGATCTGACACCAGCCATACTGGGGGCAATCTTTGCTCTGTGCATGATTCAGCGCACAGGGCTGACGCCGGGCCGGACGAGCACGTCGCCCGTGTCCGGGCTGACCGACTTCCGCAGCATCCCCTTGATGACCGGTACACGTGCGAGCTTCAGGAACATGTCGCGGGCGAGGATCCGCCACCGGGTCGACGGCGCCATCCACTCGATGAACCGGCGACCGAACTCCTGGGTCTTCGTGGCGACCGGCCGCATTCGGTCCTGGTAGCGCCCGAGTGCGGTCTCCACCTCCGCATCGGCCTGGAGTTCCTCGGCCAGGACGAAGGCCGCGGTCACCGCGAGCGAAGCGCCGTGACCGGCGAACAGCGACACGGCCTGGCACGAGTCGCCCAGCAGCACGACCCGGCCTTCGTGCCACGAGTCGAGTTCGACCTGGCACACCTGGTCGAAATAGAGATCGTCCGGCAGAGCGCGCAGCACCTCGGGCGTCACCCAGCCGAAACCGGCGAACTCCTCGCGCAGCGCCGCGCCCGCATCGCGTGGCAGGTCCCACTCGTTGCTGCGGTACAGGAACAGCGCCGCCAGCACGCTGTCACGCATGGCGTAGCAGCCCATCATCCGGCCGGGCACGGTCAGCATCTGGTAGCGGGGACCGATCCGCGCGCTCAGCTCGGCGTTGTCCGTGGTGAACGCCGCCGTGTGGTAGCCGAGATAGCGCACGAACCGCTCCTCCCGCCCGAACACGAGCTCGCGTACACGTGAGTGCACGCCGTCCGCGCCGACCAGCAGATCCGCGTGTTCCACGCTGCCGTCGGTCAGTGTCACACGCACTCCCCCACCGATCTCCTCGATCTGGTCGACCGTGACGCCGAACCGCACCTGAGACCGCAGGTGCTCGTACACCGTTCGCGCGAGGTCACCGCGCGGCAGACTGATCACGTCGTCCGCGATCATGTCGTACGAGGACTCGTCGAGCTCGCTCCTGCGCCGCCCCTCGTGATCGACATAGGTGACACTGGAGATCGGCGCGCGGAGTCGTTTCAGCTCGTCCAGCAGACCCATTCGGTCCGCAACCCGGTAGCCGGGCCCGAAGAAGTCGATCATGTAGCCGCCTTCGCGGAAGGCGGGCGCCTGCTCCAGCACGAGGACATCCCATCCCGCGCGTTCCAGCCACCAGGCCAACGACACACCCGCGATCCCCGCTCCGACGATCACAGTTCTCATCGAGCCCTCCCCTGTTCAGCCAGTAGTCGCCGCAGTGGTGCGGCGGCCGCCCCCAAGTCGAGCGCCGGATCGAGTGCGCTATGCAGCAACAGGCCGTCCAACGAGGCGGCGAGCAGCATCGCCAGCGCGTCGGAGTCGTCACCGTGACCATGCACTCGCAACCACTCACTGACCGCCGCACGGAACTCGGCGACCAGTTCCGCCATCGACTCGCGCAACACGGGCAACCGGTTCGCCGCGAGGAACGCCTCGGCCATCAGCAGCGAGGCCGGGTCGGTCCCGGAGTACCGGCCGAGCTCGGCGAGCATCGACCCGACTCCCTCGGCCGCACTCGGCGCGGCCCTCAGCACCACACCGAACTCCGCCAGCACCTGCCGCGCGAACCGGACGGTCGCGGTCGTCAGCAGGTCGGCGACCGACGCGAAGTGGTAGTGCACGAGCGCGGGATTGACTCCCGCGCGTTGGGTGACCAGCCGCGTCGTCACAGCTCCCCAGCCCACCTCACCGACCAGCACGACCGCGGCGTCGAGCAATCGTTCCCGCGTTCGCTCGCCGCGTTCCGCCGAACCGCCGGCCACCCAGGCACTCGACTTGGGCACGTACCCAAGCTACGCCCATTCATTTGCATAATGCAAGTGTTGTATGGCACAAGTGTTCGTATCTGCCTGCGTTCAGACCCTCCGCATCCCTCTGAACAGGACATCCGCCAGACTGGCGACGACGACCACGCCACCGAACACCAGCTGGTTGACCCGCACGACGTCATCCGCCTTGTCGCCGGCCGACACGAACGGCGCAAAGAGCAGGCACATCCCCAGCACCCCAGTGGCGATGCTGAGCCAGGGCACGACCAGCGGAGCAACCGCGCCGATCACGCCGAGCACCATCACCAGTACCGCGAGCAGGATCGCGGTCCGATACGGTCTGAACCCGCTTGCCGCGGCGGAGAAGTCGATGAGCAGGGGAGCGATCGTCAGCCAGATGCCGGCCAGGAAGTTGACGACACCGACCCTGCTCGCGACCACTCGGTCAGATGTGCGCACAACACAATAGTTGCTCTCTGCAATTAACGATTGCAACATATCGTCAGCAGTTCGCAAGGTGCGGCCGGTGCCATCCGCTCCACGGAAGGGGATACCTCGACTTCTGGCAGCTCACCTTCTGAGCCGTACGCCTTGGTTCCGGCCCAACCTGCGCCTTCCGCAGGTGGGGTCCACGTTCAGAAGGTGAGCTGCCAGAAGTCCACGTAGCCACGGTCCCGATAGCGGTATATGTCCTGCACTTTCAGCCTCCAGACGCCGTTCGCTACCTCGGTGGAAGCGTTGAGGACGTAGGTGACGGCCACGTTGTTCGTGGTGTCGGTCTTCACCGAGTTCTTCAGGCGATAGGCGCTGCCGTCCGGCGCGACCAGGTCCAGGATGAGGTCACCGCGGGCGGTGTGCTTGATGTCGACGCTCACCCTGAGATCAGTGGAAGCATTGCCCGGCCGACCCACCACCGTGATCGGGCTGAACACCGTTCCAATGCCGGGAATCGCGACATCGGTCGCCGTGCTGAACGCCGACGGCGGTTGCTCGACCGCCACGCCACCGGTGTGCAGCAGCCGGTTCGGCGAGCCGGTCATGGCGTTCTTGACGATGTCGGCCGTGGCGCTGTTCACCAATGCGTCACCGACCTCCGCCGGGGTAGCCGTCGGGTTGACCGCCAGGTAGAGCGCGGCGGCACCCGCCACGTGTGGCGTCGCCATCGAGGTCCCGCTCATCAGCCCGGCCGAGAGGTTGCTGGAGAACGTGGACGAGGTGATACCCACACCGGGGGCGAAAATGTCCACACAGGTGCCGTAGTTGGAGAACGAAGCCTTCGTGTCGGTCTTGTCCACCGCCCCCACGGTGATCGCCTCGGCCACGCGAGCCGGCGATACTGTACAGGCGTCCTGGGCGACACCCTCGGCGTTTCCGTTGCCAGCAGCCACGGCATACGTGATGCCCGAGGCGATCGAGTTGCGTACCGCCTGGTCGATCGCCGAGTTCGCGCCGCCACCCAGACTCATGTTGACCACGGCGGGCTTCACCGCGTTCGCGGCAACCCAGTTGATGCCGTTGACGATCCATTCGCTGGTGCCCGAGCCGAGACAGTTCAGCACCCGCACGGCGACCAGCTTGACCTGCTTCGCCACCCCGTACGTGGTGCCGCCGACCGTACCCGCCACGTGCGTTCCGTGCCCCTGGCAGTCCTGGCCGTCGTACCCGTCACCGACCGCGTCATACCCAACGCTGGCACGGCCACCGAACTCGGCGTGCGTGGTCCGGATACCGGTGTCCAAAATGTACGCGGTGACGTTGTCGGCTGTGGTCGCGAAGTCATACTTGGTATCCAGCGGAAGAGCGCGCTGATCGAGACGGTCCAAACCCCACACCGCATCAGTCTGGGTGTCGGCCAGCTCCACCTCGACAACCTGCTCGACATATGCGACGCGGTCATCCGCGGCGAGGCGCCGAGCCTTTTCCTCGGTCATCTGCACCGAGAAGCCCTTCAGCGCCGCCGACCACGTGTGACGGAGCCTGCCACCGTGCCGACGCGCCAACTCCTCGCCGATCTCCGACGAGGGCTCGTCGACATTGTCCTCAAGCACCACGATGTACTGGTCACGAACAGGCATTCCGTGCACCGGCAAGACCGGATCGTCCCCGGTGGCGTCAGCCACACCTACCACACCGGTCAGTCCGACCACTGCGACGGCCAACGTCGTGCCAACACGTGAAGCGAACATCGTCGATCTCCCCTGTGACACCAACTCCTGCGGCGATTCCAGGCTCGACCAACTCGCGGAAGCCCGCACTTGGTTTCGGGTGCAGATCGGGTGCAACTCGGTTGCAGGTAGCTCCGAGCACCATCTCGACCGCCGACAAATACCAATGAAAGGCCCCTGCGCACGACCACGCGAGCAGCACCGCGCCGCATGTCGGATGCCCAGGTTGTGGCGCCATGTCGAGCCGGGTGCACAGCCACTACCAGCGCACGGTGTCCGACTCGGCGATCAGCGGGCGGGAGACTCGGCAGCGTCGACCATGCGCACCTGAGCCGCTGTTGCGCTACCGCGAGGGCACCCCGATCTCGAGTCGCCGCTACGACCACCTCTGGGAACGCATCGGCACCCACCTCCCCTGGGTCGCCACCCGCAACATCTCCACCCACTGGCTGCGCCACACCACGCTCACCTGGGTCGAACGCCACTTCGGACACGCCATCGCCCACGCCTACGCCGGCCACACCGACAACCACCACCACCACCACGACAGCACCAGCGTCTACACCCGCGCCCAACTCCCCGAAATCGCCGCCGCACTCGCCGCCCTGGTCAGCGAAACACACCCACTCGCCGAGAAACCCTTTGAACCAGGCGTGACGCCATGAACGAGCAAACCGTTCCCCTCTTCGTGCCGCCGCACGCCGCCACCCCGGTGAGCGACGGCACGAACCAACCTCCCCTGCCCCAGCTGATCATTCCGCCAACGCCCACGACAGCCGTCATCAGCATCGCGAGAATCGATCACTCCGGCCGCGTCGCCGCCATCGACCAGATCACCGCGCTCGACTGGAGAATCGGCGACACAACAATCGCATCCCTCAACGCCTCAGCGATCACAATTCGCCGATCAACCGAGGGAAACGCCAAAATCGACTGTCGACGCCAGATCCTCATACCGGCCGGCGCACAAACACAGTTCCGGATCCACACCGGTGACAAGCTCCTCGCCGCCGCTCCCGACAACGACGTCCTGATCGCATTCCCAGCCACAACACTGGGAACGATACTGGCCGCTCACCTCATCAACCACCCCCCGGCCATAGGAAACTGCAACCAGGAAGCGATCCGCGTGTGCTCACCACGCCACTACAGAATCGCATGACCATCCACATTGGACATACGCCACGACGACACGTCCACCGGACACGTACACCACCTGAGCCCCGACGTGCATCAGTTCACGCCAGATCGTTGCGCAAGCCCACGTCCGTACCCGCGAGTCAGAAGGTTCACGAGGCCCCATCTCCCGCCGCGGCACCGGTCCTGGTAACGTCTTCCGGTGTGCAACATTCCCCCAAAGCGGGGAGATGTCCCCAGTCGGTTCGGTGTCCACAAGAGATTCACAGCGGGCGGATCTTCCCCAATCCGGGGTTGCATCCCCACTGTGAGAGCTCAAGTCCCCCCTCGGACATTCGCACTATTCACACGAGCCGCGAGATTGATGGACACATCAGCCTCGCGGCTCGTGTGCGTGAAGCGGACGTGCAGGTCAAGGTCTTCGTACAACGCTGCCAGGCTCTCGTCCTTCGCTTCCGCCAGCTTCGCGCCGACGTCGCCGAGTCCGTCGATCATGGCGTAGATGTCAGCGTCCGTGATCGTGTTGGGCGCGGGCGTTCCCTCCAGTTCAGCGCGCGCGGCCGCCCGTACTGCCTGGGCCTCGTTGATGGCCTCGACGAGCGCCGCCGGGTCCACGCCCGCCTTGATCGCGTCCTGCAGCCGAGTCAGTTGTGTTTCCGCCTTGGCAAGGCCGATTCCTCGCAGCCTCACGCCCGTCCGGCTGAACTGGTCCACGATCCTGCGCGGCGACGAACAGCGCCACCGTTCGATTAACGTTCTCCGGTGCGAATACAGTCGGATAATTCTTCGGACACAAACGGGCAGCCTACGTCGAGACCAGCGTCGTGAGGGCTCCGCCGATCAGGTGGTCTGACCAATCGGTCATGCACTTTGGAAATACCACGAGGTTTGAGACTGGCAACTGAGATTGATCACCTCTCCCGAATGGGCCGTGCGTGTGGGACATGGCGGCTCGAGTGGGTCCCGACGATTCGCCGAGAAGTCGTCGGACCGGACGTGGCGGTGCGGGTGTTAAGCCCGAAAGGCGTCCGACGGCTGTCCTGCGACGGGAGCAACATGCGGCCACGTCGAACACCCCCTTCGGTTGTCGGTCCGCGTCCGGCTTCCAGACCAAGCGTTGGAGTTGGTGTCGAGCTGGGCGGCCTCGGTCTGTGCGGTGTAGACAGGTTTGAAGGCTTTGGCGATGGCGTCCCAGTGCTGACGTCCGGCGTAGCGGAAACTGTTGCGCAGCAGGTGCACGATGCAGGTCTGGGTGATCGTCTGCGGGCCAGACGGTGGTGATCGCGTCGGGCAGGCTGACCGTCGGCCGTGCACTGAGACAGACGCCGGTCGCCAGGCGGCAGCTCGCGGACGCCCAGTGTCCGAGGGATCGGTGTCCTCCAGTCGTGGGCGTCCGCACCCTTCGGCTTGAGCCGCGCGAGGGTGCGCGTGAACGCGCCCGGCACGATCACGTCGCCGACGTCGTCCACCACGCCAGTGACGGCGACGAACGCCTCAACGGTGCCGTCGTCATCGGGATCCGCGGTGCCCAGGCGTGAACGTGCTGGTCATGGAGTTGATTCTCCGTTGGCGCAGTAGTAATCCCGCGCACGCGCGCGGACATCCAAGTAGCCTCCCGGCACGACGTTCTCGCCGACTTCGTGAGACAGGAAGACATAGGTGGATAAGGGAGAGGTGGCCGCCTGGGTCGCGGCGCTCGTCGCGATCGGCGCTGCCTGGATCGCGATGCACAACGCGAACTCAGCGAGATCCCAGGCTGGCTCAGCGATGAAGCAAGCCGCCGAAGCGGAGAAAGCACGCGTCGCCGCCGAGGAGAGTGCGGCCGAGGCCCGCAAGGCGAACGAGTTCATGCGAGAGAAGGACGCGCGCGAGCGGGCCGAGCGCGACGCAGCGGAAGTCGCCGAGGCGCGCAAGATCAGAGTGGAACGGACTGGGGGTGGAGGTCTCTGGATCAACATCACGAACCACTCGACCTCCCAGGTGTTCGACCTGGTTCTGAACAGCGTCGTGCCCGTTGAGGATCCGAGTCATCAATGGCGCTTCAACTCGCGCGTCTTCGGTCTGCGTGAAGTCGCGCCAGCTCTCTACCCAGGCGAGGAGAAGCGTTGGCCCGTCGAATTCGTGTCACCGACGGGCGAGATGAAACGCATGGTGGGTAACCGCTACGACATCGTCTTCAGCTTCACCGATGGCAGCGGGCAACGGTGGCGGCGAACCAACGATGACACGCCAGAACGCGTGAGCTCCACCTTGGGGTACGCGCCGCACGAGAGCCAAGCATCCGCGGCTCCGACGGAGCACGACATCAGGTTCCAACTTCTCAGCCTGATCGTGGACCGCAAGCGCAGCGACACACCCATCGATGTCCCTCTGCTGCCCCAGGAACTAGGGCTGGACGAAGCACTGGTCCGGCGGTGCCTAGAGCATCTGCACGCGGAGAGTTTGATCATTGCGATGAGAGGCGACGACGGCATCACAGCCATCAGCGGACCAACGCCGGGAGGCGTTCGACTCGTCGAAGGGCACTAGCTCTAGCGGACCCTTTTATAACGCAGGCTGGACACCACAGCAGCGGACGACGCGGCCGGCGGATGATCGGCACATACCGAGCCGTACCTCGCGAAGTACAGCCACACACCCCCGACGTTGATCACATACGCGTCCGCCACTCGACCGCGACTGCCGCGAGGTGCCAAATAGAGCTCCACCACTACGCGCCACAGGTAGACAACCACGAGAGCGGTACACCGACCGACTACGCCAGAAGTTGTTCGGGCACTCTGGGGAGGTACTCAACTCAACGCCTCCGCCTGGACGGCGCCGACTCGGCAGGTGGCTCAGCGCGGGTCACCAAGATGTTGCGCTCCGCTTCGACCTACCGGTCTAGATGGGTCGACTCAGGCGACATGCCGGTGGCGGCCTGGTTCGATGGTCAGTCATGGCGATGGTGACCCAGTCCGAACTGCGCGTATCCCCTCAGCTGTTGCATATCGCGATCGACCTCGGCGAGCGACCACCTCTACCGAAATTGGGCGAGCAAGTCGAAGCATTGACGAGAATCTCCGAACACGCGATCAAGGTAGTGGACACAGCCACGAGACTCGCCGATGAACGTGCCACAAGCACGTCGCCCGGCACATTCCGTCCACCCAGATGGGAAAGAACTTCCGGTATGCGGGTGATCCGAACTCATCTGTCAAGCCCATGGGTAACCGTGCTGGGTTCGGTGGCCGAGAAGTCGACGCCGATCGCGTACTCACTGGCTGGACTTTATAGCCTTCAACGACTGCTCGTCATGCTTATGGCGTACCAGCGGCACCGGCTCTACCTTGAGGAGCGCCGTGCGTTGATGCGGCGTCACGCGGAAGCAGAGCTGGAGGAGCGAAACGTAGACCCCGCCGAACCCCAGTCGCACGACGCGGTCACCGAACTGCTCGACCACGCGTCATTAATGACGAGCGGTGCCGTCGACAAACTTGGCCCCGTGCTCGAAGCGGAGATCATCGAGGCAGACGATCCGCGCGCCACCGGCGCGAGCTGATGTGCAACTTCGCGGTGAGTTCATCACCGGTGGCCCGCGGGGCATCGCGGTCGTCGAGGGCACGCGCGCCATCGCCGCGTTCCGTCAGTTCGCCGGTGGCACGGACCCGTCGAGAAGACGACGCCACGCACCATACGCGGCGACTTCGGCCTCGAGGTCCAGTTCGACCTCGTGCACGGCTCGGATTCGCCGGAGTTGGCCGAGCGCGAGATCAAGCCCTTGTCTCTCACCCCGTGCCGGCCAGTAGCTGGCCGAGCACGGTTTGCTGTCCGGGCCAATGCTGTAACAGAAGCAATGTCCATCGGGTTCGAGCAGGCCGGGCGGCCGCCGGTGCTGGTCATGGCGTCGGGCTACTCGCGGATCACAAGCCGCAGCGATGGCCGTGCCGTCGCCGGCAACGTCTGTCGGTAGAACTTGGTCTGCTTCTCCGTGTTTACCACCACGCGACGCTCGTCGCCTTCGATCACGCCGAGTTCCCGCAGCGACTTGCCGGCCACGCGCGCCTCATCGGACAACCAGCCCTGGTCGAAGTCCAGCTCCACGATTCGATCGCAGGAGTGAGCGCCCGGCTGCGGCACGCTGTAGTTGATCTGTGCGGCCTTGCCGCCTTCGCCGGGACCAAACTTCGCGAGCTTCTCCGCCACCACCGGAACAATCAGGTCGTCGAGCGCCATCACGTCTCCCCTCGGGCAATCCCTTGAGCTGCCAGCATCCGTGAGCCCGGTTGCGAGGGAAATACGGAGAACCACGTAGCGGCAGCCCGCCGGTCACTGTCCAATCGAGACGATCGTGAACGGGGCCCAGTGGTGGGGATGGTTGTACAGAGTACCTTCGTGTTCCGTCGCACCTAGGTCACGGACGCGTTGTGACGCCGCGGCATCCTCTCCATCGAACGTCCTGAGAAACCTACAGGCCTGCCACAACGCTTTCAGATCGGACGCACCGGCCACTCGGCGACGATGGAACTCCGTCATCAAGAGAGCCGCAGACGTGTCGTTCACCGCCCAAGAGGTGACGACAGCCGCCCGTGCTCCCGCGGCGAGCAGGGCCCTGCCGAAGCCCAGCAGTTCATCGCCGCGCACTGCAGCACCGGTGCCGGTGTGGCAGGCGCTCAGCACGACGAGATCAGCGGACAACTGTTGCCCGACAAGGGCACCGACCGTCAGCTGCGCACCACCCGCCAACGCGATCGCCGACGCCAGAGGAGCGTCCGCGGCCAGGATGCCGTGGGTGGCCAGGTGGACCACGGACGCCTCCGGCAGCCGTGGCAACACCCGATCAAGCGTGGCGTCCGGCCCGATCAACGGCTCCACGTCACCCAACACTCGCGCCACGGCAACAGCTTCGCTCTCGGCGCCAGGCAGTGACGAGAGCGCCACGGCAGGCTGGTCCGGGCCTGGTCTCCAGGACATCGCCTGCGGGTTGCCGACGACCAGTGCGTGGCCGTTCCCGGTCCGAGCCCGCTGTGGCAGGCAAAGCATGCTCGCGCTCGGCAACACCGAGATCGGCTGTGCCGCACCGAGCGGCTCACCGCGCCAAGGCAGTACGGCGAACGGAAGTCGCATGGTCGCGCCACCAGGTACGACGAACAAAGAGCCACACTGCTCGATCACCTCGTCGAACGGCTCCACCAGCAGCTTGGCCAGACGCTGGGCCGCGGGCAGGTAGTCACCTCCCGTCGTGCAGGCGGCCAGGACCTCGTCCACGAGCCGATCAACCAGTCCACGGTCCACAGTGAACTGCTTCGACGCGACCATTCCGCCGTCTGTCACGGCCCAGCACATGACATCCGTGCTTCCCATCACGTACTGGATCAGCGCGGCATCCGCCGGCAGCGCGCCGGATACCATGTCCAGACCGGTGACATCCGCCTGCGGGTTCACCGCCCGCCAGTACCCCGGATCTACCTGCCGCAGCTCGGTTTCGACCGCGTCCAAGGAGTCGAGCGCCGTGGTGAGAAGCTGTCTCAACGTGCCCAGGCGGTGCTCGGGCAGGCCTTCTTCACCTGCCTTTCCCAGCCGTGACTGGGCCAGCGCCACTTCGGCGCTCGCGGCTCTCCACCGCGTCACGAGGTCTCCCGGCAGGCCGGTGGTGTCCAGCTCTTCGTTGGCGGTCATCAGGTCCAGCAACGCGCGGGCCCTGGCGCGCTCGGCGTACGAGAACGCGGCCTGCTCGTCGCCCATCCGCAACGCGAGCCGGATCCCGTCGAGGTAAAGGTCCTGCACGTCTTTCAGTGCGAACAATGAACTCTTCGCGTCGTCCGGTCGTAGCCTGGCACGCACGAGTTCGACGTCCGCCAGCGCCAGGTCCATGGTGTTCTTCGCCTCGGGAAGGCGGTTCTCCAGAGCGAGGAGCCTGCCCTCCAGCCCGAGATGCTTCCAAGCCGGCCCCAACCCTGCCCACCACGGATGCACTCCAGTGAGAGCGTCTCGGTGGAACCGTGCACGCTGCGAGTTCTCAACCACGACTTGAAAATCCATTGCCTGCACATGCAGCATCCTCGCCTCCGTGCTGGCGGCCGGGACACCCCGCAAGGCCCGCGTCACGTGGCGCTCGAACACGTCCGAGGCACCCGCGTTGTCACCCTCGTACGCCATGACCATGGCTTCGTTCTGGTCTCGTTGCTCGATCGGCATTTGCCGCGCTCTGGCACGAGCCTCTGCGAACAGTTCGGCGGCAGCCGAGGCATCACCCCGCATCTGAGCCGCGCGAGCCCGGTAGAGCAGACCAGCGACGGTCGTGGTCAAGGTATCGGCAAGGCTCAGCAACCACTCGGCGATCGTGCGCTGGCCGTCGGACATGCCGTCCATTTCCGTGCGCAACGGCTCGACTGTGTCGCGCAGGATCCGGCTCGCTCGTTCCATGCCCGTCTCGTCGCCGATCATGTTGGCCAGCATGTGCATGCGTGCGGCCAGAAACGCTTTCCGAGTTCGCTGCGGGTCGAAGACTCCCTTCGGGGCGTCCGATGGCTGTGCGCTGGCCTCCAGAGCTTCCTGCAGTGCGACCCGCGCAGCGGCCACTCGACCGAGCGAGGCGGCGATCTCGCCATTGTCGACGATCGTGCGCAGGTGCAGGTCTCGCTCGTTGAGGCTCTTCCAGAGCCGCCGCGCCAGCCCCAACACGGCCTGAGCGCGTTCCGGTTGCTGTCCCTTTCCTGCCCAGTGCCGTGCCATGCGCACACAGAGCAGCCCTCGCCCGAACATCGCAGCGTGGCCCACCGACTCATGCACCGGGCCAGGCTCGAAGTCCTTGGGAGCCCGGTCGTTCGTGATCGCGGCCAACGCCACGTGTGTCGCGGCCACCGTGGCGTCCAGCCACCGGCCTTCCTGTTCGAACACGACTCGAGCGTGTTCTGCCATCTTCAACGCCTGAGCGACGTCACCGGCCTGCAGAGCAAGATAGCTGCGGCGGAGTTCGACGGCGGCCAGTCCGGCGCGATCTCCTGCCCTCTCGTACAGCAGAGCGGCCTCACCGTACGCGACCTCGGCCACCGCCACGTCCGCCTTCGTGCCATCGAACTCGGCCGCCTCGACGACGTCCGGGAGCTCGTTGCCGACGGACGCGCTCATCTGCTCGAGCGCACAGTTCCAGTTGAGCGGCGAGGTGAACGGAGCCGCATGCCAGTCGCCCCGCACGAGCCACGCTACCGCCTGCCCCACTGCGTCTCCCGCGAGCCTGCGGCGAGCGAGCTCCCACTGCTCCTCGGCGACGTCGTGGCGCCACGCCCTCTTCCCCAGATCTGCCGCGAGCAGATGCACGAACCCCGACAGGTCCGGCCGCTCAGCGGTTCGCCGCTGCGCCTCCACCAACACTTCCGACGCCATGTCGAGCGCCATCCCCCCGAGCTCCGGCGTCTGCACGAAGGCGTACTGGGGCAGCGTGGCTCGCCATCCGCGGAGTTCTGACACGAGGCAGCCGATGATCCACTCTTCAACGCCTGCGGAGTCGATGCCGTCCAGACCCGGCCGGTCCAGCACCTGTTCGCCCACCTCCGTCAGGGGGCGCGCGGTGCCGTCGGGCAGGGCCATCCAGTTGGTGTCCCAGGCGAACCGGCGCCAGGCCTGTGTCGTCACGGCCACCCTGCCCCCCGACGTGATGCGGTCGATCAGGCCACCGGGCAGGGTTTCGACCGATGTACCAGCCATCCCAACACCTCCGCAAATCAGTCGATGGAGAACGAGAACGAGTAACCGCCCACGCTGATCCGCCCGGTCGCCGGATGGCGGCCGGCACCGAAGTCGTCCTCGGCCAGGAAGGTCGCTCGGCAGAGCGCGACTCTGGGAGGCACCACAGTGGACAGTTCGTCGTGCGCGGCGTCGATCGTGCGCGCGACCAAGCGGAGTTCCGCCACCTCTGCGGCATGCCGGCCCGCAGGCCGTGCCACATCGACGTCCGGGAGCGTGAGCAACTGGGCGAGACCGCGGTCATCCGTTGCGACCGGCCCTGCCCAGAACGCGATGTCGAGGTGATCCCGGACCGGTCCCTCGTAGATCACGCGGTCCTGTGACGGCAGCGTCACGGTCTTCGCGCGGACGCCGTCACCGGTAATCACCAGTGTGTCCAGCCGTAGAGCTTCACCGTCAGATCCTTCGAACTCGTGCAGTCGCACGACGACGTGTCCGCTCCCGCCGCTAGTGGTCAGCCGCACGGACCTGTCGAGCCGGTCCGTGAACAGGAAGGCCGACCGTTCCACCGGTGCCGCGGGCAAGGGGCTCAGCTGGAAGTCGATGCGGTGCGCCGCGAAACGCATGTTCGCCCAGGCCCGGCCCGCGAGCAGGGTGCGGGCTCCGCCGTGCGCCGCCTGGGTCAGCAACCGCATGAGCGACGATCCGCGTCCGCGCGCTCCTGGCTGCTGGAGCACCGAGAGGTCTTCGGGTTGCGTTGCCAGCAGCACGAGGATGGTCTCCGGACGAGGTACGGCGTTCGCCGTCCCGGCCGGCCACGTCAACGACTTGCCAACCAGTTCGTGGTCCGCGTTCGCACCGAACACGTACTCCTCGCCTGGGGACAGCGCGACGCCGGAGGGATCCGCTGCCAGGAGCTGGCGCACCGCACCGGCCACGCCGAGGTCCATCAGGTGGCAGTAGACGATCTGGGGACGGTCGTTGCGCACCTTCACAAATGCCAGCTCACCGGTGTGCACTAACGCACCCGATCTGGGCAAGGGCCGGGCGACGCCGTTCTCGACCAGTCCCCAGGTGATCGTGAACTCATCGGGCAACGCCTCGTTCTCGGCGGGCGACAACACCCGCAATGTCGCGGCTCGGGCCAGCTGTGTGAGGTTGGCGAGCGTTCGGACTTCTCCCGCATGGTCGGCGTTGACGGGCGGAACCACGTCTCCAACGGCGTCGTGCAGCGACAGGATGCCGTTGACGTCGACAACCGCCAGCGGTTCCGCGTCATCCGGGCCGGGCTCGCGCAGCACTGGCGACAAGGCCGTGGCAGCCCGGAGTCGATCGGCGACCGCACCGTCGCCGCGCACCAGCACCGGCCAGCGACGGGCCGACATGCTGATCGGGTGTGCCCGCGCCCCTGCGGGGATTGCGGTGTGCCCGTTCTGGAACACCACGACGGCCTCGGCTGCGACACCGCCACTGCGGTCCACCGTCGCGATGCCGATCGTCTTCGAGTCCACCACCTCGGCCTCCGTCGCCGGCATGATCGCGAACTCGTCCCCCGGTCCGAAGCCGAGCAGCGGAGCACCCGGTAGCCGAACCCTCTTCGACCCGGCCACGGCGACCTCGAGCGTCAGCATCGGCGAACCCGGCACGGTGTCGAAGAGGAGCCGGTCCGCCGGCCCCTCGGCCTCCGCGCGCTGTCCCGACCCGAGCGCCATGGTCCTGGTGCGCATGCGTTGCACGAGCGTGGTCCAGCTGACCGGCAGTCCCTTCGCCTCCCGCAACGCGAGGTAGAACGCCTCGGTCATGATCCCGACGGCCTTCCCCTGCTGGTTGATGCGTTCGAATGCACGCTGCCGGGCACCACAGGCGACCAGGCGAACCGCGTTGGGGTTGCTCTCGGGGTCCAACAGCCGCACCCGCAGCCCTTCGGCCCGCAGCCGGGCTTCATGTGCGACCAGGTCGACATATGTGATGTGCGACAGGGACTTCGTGCGCAGCCCCGCGTCGCGGAACATATGGGCCGAGTGACAAGCGTCGATCAGCGCCGTGCAGTTGGGAGTTTTGGCGGTGAGCTGAGCGAGCCGGTCGGACCACTCGATGCTCATCAGGCCGCGGAAGTCGTCCGGCGTCGATGCCTCGATGTCGGTCGGCGACAGGAACTGCAGGTAGTCGCGGTCGCCGGGAACGCCGTCCGGCGCGGCGGCGAGACCGCCGTGACAGCTGATGCCGACGAACGCCGCGTCACCGGCGGAGGTGTCCGCGATCAGCCTGTCGTAGGCGGAAAGGATCCCGATCCTGGTCGCCTCGTCATTCACACATCGGCGTACCTCGAAACCGCGTTCCTCCAACACCTCGCTCATCATCTCGACGTCGTTGACCACGCCGTTGAGGCCGTCCGACACCGGCCCGATGATCAAAGCTCTCCGAGTCACCACTCCCCCTAAGGCATCTGCCCCTGCGAAATACGAAGTTCTCCCCATGACCCCGAACCGGTGCTTCGCAACGCTGACGAACCCGTCAGTCGTCGAACCGGAGTCACACCGTGGAACCTCATCTGCGCACGGCCGTCAACGGCAACCTCGCCGAAATGCTGGGCGGTCCCGTCACCCGTACGACCCTCGGCCTGCTGTGCACCGCGACGCGCGGCGACCCCACCCTGCTCCGCGCGCTCGTCCTGGTCGGCCAAGCGCTAGGCGTGCTCACCTTCCGCCTCGGCGAGTGGCATTGGGGCGGCGCGTCGCACTCGGTGTCCGCACAGCTGGCCCGGCTGGTCGAGTCCCACGTCCAGGGCGAGGACGAGGCTCAGCTCGACGCGTGGGAAACCTTGACCCGGTCGATCGGCGAACCGCACCTGGTCGTCACCAGGATCCGGCGGGGCGGGTCGCGCCCCGCCGATCTCGGCATCACCCCGCGTGAGCTCGACGTGCTCCAGCTGCTGTGCGAAGGCCTCACCGCCGACGCGATAGCGCGCAGGCTCGACGTCTCCGCCCGCACGGTCACCAAGCACCAGGAGCGCCTGTACCGCAAGCTCGGCACCTCGGACCGGCTCACCACTGTCCTGCGCGCCCAACGACTCGGCATCGTCATCACCCTGAACTGATCAACGGCCGATCTCGCTCGGGCGCGGACACAAACCCGAGTCATATTCCACGTAGTCGACATTCGCACCGTTGAGCCACAACGTCTTCGGCCGGCCATTCAGATCCAGGACCTTGATCTCGATGAAGGTCCCGTTCTCGACGGCGTTCCTGATGTCAAGGACGATCGTGGAGACTTGATCCTCGGTGAGACCCTCGAAATCGAGCACCCACCTGTCGCCACCGACACCGATCAGCTGCGTCGCCTTGCCTGCCATGGTCAACTCCTGTCTTCGTCGTCATCTAGCAGGTGGAACCGGTGGGCGACAGCGGCCGCCTCACCGCGACTGGGGACGGCGAGCTTCATCAGAAGGTGGGAGACGTGCACGCTGACCGTCTTCTCCGTGATGAAGAGCGCACGAGCGATCTTCCGGTTCGAATGTCCTCGGCCGAGGTGGCGCAGCACTTCCCGTTCGCGGGCGGTGAGCCCGAACGGGTCGGGCGCCCGCTCCGGCGCGCGAACCACGACGCCGGGCTCGTCGAGATCGAGCCGCGCGTGCCGCGCCAGTGCCTCGACCTCGGTGCGCAACGGACGCGCGTCCAGGACGGCGGCGACGCGACGCGCCTGCCGGGCCGCCAGCGCCGCCCGATCCCGATCCTTGCCCGCGGCCGCGCATTCCGCCTCGCGCCAGTGCGCGTACGCCGCAGGGTAAGGTCGGTCGAGCGACTCCCACGCCTGCGCGACCTCAGCCCACCGCGAGGGATCCACGTCTCCGCCGATCCTGAGGATCTCCGCCGAGCACTGCAGTCGCAGGGCCGCGACCTCGGGCAGGGTGTCGGCGACGGCCAGCGCACCGAACTCGTCCACAAACGATGTCACCGCGGCCTCGCCGGCGTGCGCTCCCCTGCGCAGTGCGCGCCGGCGCACCGAATCGTCGGCCTCGGCCCGCAGTCCCAGCACGTAGAGCCGCAAGAGGACGACGACGTTCTCGACCTCACGCACGACCCGTAGCCCTGCGGCCACCGCATCGTGCGCGGCGACGTGCTCGCCGAGCCAGAGCGCCCGCTCGGCCTCGCAGCACCGCAGCGAACCGACGAACTGCGGCTCCGTGATGCTGCCTCCCGCGGCACGGACGGCGGCGAGCAGGCGATCCGCCTCGTCGAACCGGCCGCGTGCCACGTAGATCTCGGCGAGTGTGAGACGCGGGTAGAGGCTTTCTCTCGACGGACGGTCGAGCAGCACGTTCCCGATGATCTCGGCGGCTTCGTCCCAGCGCCCCAGCGGCACCAGCGCCGCGCTGGCGTTGTTGGCGAGCAGGGCGCCGTTGCGGGTGTGCTCGACACCGTAGCCGCGGGCGCGTTCGAGGCCTGTCAGCGCGACCGACACGGCCTCCGTCAGCCGACCGGAGTTCTCTAGCACCAAAGCCAGGTTCCCATAGGCGCGCAACAGGTCTTCCAGCTGGTCCGCCGCGTCCGCGATGCGCATCGCCTCCTGCAACGCCCGCACTCCGTCGTCAGCGTGCCCGCTCAACGTGAGAGCCACGCCGACGGTGTTGAGCGCCCTTCCCTCTTCTGGCTTGGCGCCGACCATACGGGCCATCTCGACGGCCTCGTTCCCGAGCCGCAGCGCCTGTGTGTAACGGCCGGTGCGCAGGTCCGCGGTGGCACTACCGGCCAGCACTCTCGCGGCGACAGCGGAGGGCGGCTCATTCGCCAGCAGCAGGCCCGCCTCGGCGTACACGCGCTGAGCGCTGCGGCTGTCCCCTGCCTCCCACAGGCAGTTGGCGAGACGCTCCTGCAGTTCGCCCGCCCGCAGCGGCCTGCTCGCGACGCCGGGCTCGGCCAGCGCCTTGCGCACCAGCTCCACCGCCAGGTCGACACGACCGGACCACCGCGCGGCATCCGCGGCCGAGCCCAGCAGGCGCTCCCTCGTCACTCGCGCCACCAGCTCCGGCTCGTCCACTTTGGACCACAGGACGAGTGCGCGCTGGTACTGCTGTTCGGCTTCCTGAAAAGCGCGCACCCGCATCGCGGTGTCCCCGGCGGGGACAGCCGCGGCTAGAGCTTCGGCGAACACACCGGCCTCGTACCAGTGATAGGCCAGTTCCGCGGCGACGGTCAGATCCTCGGCGTAGCTCAGGCCTGGGTCGGCGGCGAGCGCCCCTGCCACACACCGGTGCAGGTGCACGCGCTCACCCGGCAGGAGGTCGTCGTGCACCGCTTCGCGCAGCAACGCGTGCCGGAAGACGTAGGTCTGATCACTCAGGTCAGCCACCAGCACGTGATGCGCCACGCATTCGCGCAACGCGGCGGTCAGCTGCCGCTCGTCCAGCTCGCTCACCGCGGACAGGAGGCGATGGCTCACCCGTCTGCCCGCTGTCGCGGCCACCCTGACGACGTCGCAGGCGCTGTCGCCGAGCATCTCGAACCTGGTCAGCATGAGCTCCCGCAACGACCGCGGCAACGTGCCGTCCGGCGAGCCGAGCGCGTCCGCGATGACGAGCTCCTCGGCGAACAACGCGTTGCCGTCGGAGAGCTCGAAGGCACGCTCGACGAGGTCGTGCCCGGCATCCGTCCTCGTGGCTGCTATGAGGAACAGTCGTAGTTCGGTGCGGGTGAACCGGGAAAGTTCGATGCGCTGAATCTTCCTGGCCAGGCCCAGCTCGGCGACCAGGGCACGTAGCGGGTGCCGTGGCTGGAGATCGTTCGAGCGGTAGGTGCACACGAGCAGCACCCGCTCGTCGGACTGCGCGGTCGCCAGATACGCGAGCAGATCCAATGTGGACGAATCAGCCCACTGCAGATCCTCGAACACGACCAGCACCGGGCCGTCGGCGCCGAGCCGGTCGAGCAACCGCAACACCGCGCCGAAAACCCTCTGCTGCGACGTCGGCTCACTGGCAGGCGGCACCACGGCGGCGGAGTCGGACACCAGGTTGGCCAGGTCGACGAACGCCTGTCCGCCGAGTTCTCGCAGCGCCTCCTCGCCGGTCTCCCTGACGAGCCGCCGGAGCGCGTCGATGAGCGGCGCGTACGGGAACTCGCCCCTGCCGAGCGGGACACACGACCCGCTGAGCACGCACGCACCCGCCGTGCGAGCGCGGTCCGCGAACTCGGCCAGCAACCTGCTCTTGCCGACCCCTGCCTCACCCCACACGAACACCGTGCGGGGCTGGCCTTTCGCGGCCAGGCCGAGCATCCGGTCCAGTTGCGCGAGCTCGGCGCTCCTGCCGATGAACGGAACCGCTGTCCCCGCACTCACCACGACCACCCGAGACTCATCTGGAGCCCGCCGGCACGACGGGCTGCCAGACGTGCACCACCCAGGTGATCAGTCCGATGACGATCGCGGTGGCCACCGCTATCGTCCAGATCACCACCGTCCCTGGGCGACGCCGTCGCACGGCTTTTGGGGCGAGCTCGATCCACCCGCCCGGAATCCGTTCGTTGACCAGCGCCACCAACGGTTCGTCCTGCTGCGCGTGGTGAGCGCCAACGTCCTCGGCTCCGGCAAGGGTGAGCTGCACGGCCCACCCGCACGCGTCCGCGTTGAGCATCGACCGTACCCTGCGGACGAACGAGGACCGCACCACGGCATCGGTGACGGCACCGGCCCAGGATTCCGCGAGGATCGTCTCGGCCTCGCCGTCGTCAGCGGGTGACTCGTCCCTGAGCTGCGCCAAGGCCGCGCGCACCCGGCCGGCGACCTCCTCGTCGTTGTCCGGCCCCGAGCCGGCGAGCAGTTCCTCGGTGTCCTCAGCGGGAAAACGCTCGTCCAGCAGTGTCCCCAACCGGCCCGGCGACGGCTCCGCGCCGGCGAGCCACTCGCCGACGAGTGCGAGCACGAGATCGGCGTCCTCCTCCACGAATTCGGAGGCGGACAACACAAGGCTCATCCTGATCACGGTCTCCATCCGGTCCTTGCGCTCGGTCGGGACCGCACTGGCGTACAGCTCCCAGCCCTCGGCGTGCCGGTGCACCAGCAGAGTCGGCCGCTCGAACGAAGTGAGCTGGCGGAACTCCTGCCACCAGCGAGTAGCGGGCACGCTGCCGAGGAACCGGTAGTCGGCACCGACGCCGCGGGTCAGCACATGGGTTCGCATGGCGCCGCCCTCACAGTTCGCGGTGCCGTGGGCCGAGTCCGAGCTCCGCAAGCCGCAGGAGCTGGCCGGCCAGACCACTCACCTGTTCCTCGGCCGACACTGCCTCCAGCCGCTTCGCTTCCGCCATCCGCCGCGCCTTTCGCCGTTTGCCCGAGACCGTGTTCCAGACGTTGCGCATGGCGCCGAGGTCCTGAACGGCTTGCGCGGCCCAGTCGTTCGCGCTCGTGCGGTGGTGCCGAGCCGTGACGTCGAGTTCACGATGACGGAGGTCGATCAGATGGCGGGCGAGCAGCACGAGTACGTCGTCGATCCCCGCCGTGCTGATCTCCGGCGGATGCCCGTCGGGCCGCCTGCGCACCCGGTACTTCGCCGAGAAGTGCGGGTGTCCGCCCGCGACATCGGGCAACCACCGGGCGGAGAGGAACTCCACCGGGCCCACGGTATCGACTGGGCAGTAGTGGATCCGGGTCGCCGGGGCCTCCGCCCTGATCACCTTGAGCACGTCCCGATAGACCTCGCGCACGTGCTCGAGCAGTTCGTCCGAACGATCTCTCCGGCCACCGTTGTCAGCGAAGTACGACTCGGTGCGGACGGGGCACACGATCGCGAGCGCGGGCTCGTGGCGGTGCTGATGCCGGTTGCGTGCCCAGTCCCGTGCGACATCCTCGATCTCGGGAGTGGTCAGGATGGCGGGCAGGTGATGCCGGTTCTCGTCGCCCGCGGTCTCCATCAGCATCGCGGCATCGGCGGGGACCACGAGGACAGTGGAGTTCGCGATGAACGCACGGCACTCCTCCCACTCCGCCTCGCGGCCCAGCCGATGTGCGGGGTTCACCAGTCCGCCTGGGTAGTCCATCGCGTCCAGCCGCATGGACAGTCCTCCGAAGCCGGTCTCCAGCACGAAGCGGAACACGAACGCGTCATCTGTGCCGCGGAGCGCGCCGGGGTTGAACTGCTTGCTCAGCCGCCAGCCCTCCAGCTCGGCGCGCTGCTCCAGGATCTTCCGCTCCGTCATGTGGTCGGCCCACCGCATCCGGACGTCCGTCTGCTCGAACGCGGTCTCCCCAGCGCGCAGCAATGTGTTGACGAGCGTGGTCTTGCCGATCCTGGTCGGCCCGATGATGCCGATCCGCAGTGACGTTCCCTCGGCGGGAGCGGTCATGATCTGTACCCTTCCAGCTCCTCGGTGACCGCCAGCAGCGCGTCGGCTGCCCGCGCGACACGGGCGACACGGGCGTCGGCACCGTCGAGGCCCTGGAACACGCCGGGCCACAGCTCGTCCCGGTAGGACCGCGCGAACTGCCGGATCTCCCGTTCCGCGGCGCCGGAACGGATCAGCACGTCGGTGAAGTGCTCGACGGCCGCGAACAACACCTGGCCCGGTAGCACCGATTCCTTCAGCAGTGCGACGCGGATGCGGAAGGCGGACTGCTCGGCGAGCTCGCAGATGATCTGCAGGAGCTCCTCGGCGCCGTCCCGCGTTGGCGCCACCGTGAATTGGAAGGACTCGTGCCCGGTGACAGGATCACGCACCTGGAGGTTCAGCGAGTCGAGCTCCGGCCGCACCCGTGGATGCACCTGCGTGCGGTAGTCGAGCCGCAGACCCAGCAGTTCGCCGAGCGACGTCTCCATGACCTCGCACGGCTCCGCCGCGTCGGCTGCGAGCTTCATCAGTCGTTCCAACGCTTCCTCGGCGATACTTCCGCCGAGCACACCGTGCAACTCGCCGGCGAGCCCATCGGCCACCTGTCGCCAGACCTCCTCCACCCGTGCGTGGAAGAACAGGTCGAGCTGGGCGAAGCGCCTGCTGATCTCCACTCGGATCCGGCTGAGCTCCGTGGTCGCGAACAGGCCCGCTCCCCCGTCGCGGATCATGCTTCGCACGGCCTCCTCGCACCACTCGGCCTCGCCATACCCGAACCCGTCGCGTACCCAGGAGAGAACGTCCTCGTAGACGGCCTCCACAGCGGCCGCGTAGTCGGGGTCCTGCCGCACCGAGCGCTCCCGCAGCTCGGCGAGCAGCGAGTGCAGCGCGACCGCGAGGCTCTTGTGCATCTCGCGAGCGCGCCCGTACACGTCCTCCGCGGCGCCGACCGTCAGTCCGCGTACCTGTTTGAGCATCGCCCGCACTTCGGTGGCCAGTCCGACGAGGTCTTCGCGTACTACCGCGGCCCGCCTCCTCGTGCCGGCGAGCACCTCCCCGTCCATCACCGGAAGCCGGTCGGCGAGATGTCCGAGCACCGGGCCGAGCAGCCGGGCCGAGACGTCCGCCCGGTCTTTCGCGTCCACCTCGAGCACCCGGTGGTGCAGCCCGTCCTTCCGTTCGTTGACCCGCCGCAGCACGTCGTCGCGGAGGCTCTCGGCCAGCGCGTCCGAGGCTGCGCCGATGTTCAACGCGATGAGCACGAAGTCGCGCCGCCGGCTCACGAACCCGCGCGCCTCGTCGAGGACGCGGACCGTGGCCACGTCGGACTCCTTCCAGTACGCCTCCCCCTCCGCTGCCCGTTTCACCAGCACAACGGCGTCCACCTCGTGCTGAAGTCCCGCGACGTGGTGCTTGTCCGCGTCGACCGTGACCTCACCGAACCCCTTCATGTCGCAGAAGGCGATCTCACCGACGTCGGCGTGCGGAAAGGGGCATTCGATCCGGGCATCCCGCACGGCGAGGTACTTGCGCGCCACGTCCGGCGCGCGCTTTTCCTCGACCTTCGGGTAGGCCACGTACTCGCGCAGCCGGTCGAAGTCGTCGCCGAGGAGCTCGACGGGACGGCCGGCCCGTTCCAGGAGTGCTTCGTAGGAAGGCAAAGACGCCTGCATGTCGCGGAGGTCCTCGAGCAACGACGCGTACGCGTTCTTGATCTCGAGCTCGCCCGCGCTCGGGTATTGCCACTCTCGGTACTCCGCCATGGTCGTCGGTGCAGGGGGCAGACCCAGTTCCTCGTGCCGCGGCTGTAGGTAGGCGCTGCGGAAGCTGTCGAAGTCGTGCATCTCCAGCACCGCCCGGCGCCGGCCGGGCGTGTGATAGATGCGGCTGCGCACGGCCGTCACCGGGATGCCTGACCCGGTGGGGATCTGATCGTCGGCCAGACCGGAGATCGTCTGCAGCAGCGTGCTCTTGCCGACCCGCGCGCTGCCGCTCACCCCGATGTTGACCGTGGTCCTGCCGAACCTGCCCTCCACCCGCTGAAGGTGCTCGACGGTCGTGCTGATGGCGGGCCGCACGTCCTTCACCCGCACCAGACCGAACTGGTCGGCCACCTCAGCGGGCGTCGCCGGGTAGCGCCGGAGTTCGGTCACGGCGCGGTCCAGCGCGACGACTGCCTCATCCGCGTTGCGCCAGGTCGCCATCTCCGCCGTAATCTCGGGCAAACGACTTTGGCGCGCCTGCACGACGGCGGCAATCCTGCTGGCGATCTCACTCATCCCTGACCTCGTTCTCGCGGTTCTGTGCGATACGACCGTGACACAGGTGAAAGCCCGTCAAAATGAGCAGAACTGCGTACGCCGCGCGGCGTGATACTCCGCAGAGCGGCGCCCATTGAATCGCCGACAACGGATTGGCTGTTAACCCACCGAGCAGAACTCACCCGTTCGGTCGCGCCACAACTGCATTCATCATGAATCAGTCGGGATATCCGTGATCAATGGCAGTACTTCCGTCGCCCAGTCACCACCACCCGCCGAGGAGATCTCGGTGTCGAAGTCCCTGCTGGTGGCCCGGAAACCGAGTCTGCCCAGCACTCCGCGCACGTCGTGAGGGAGACCGTCACGCACCGGCTCGCCCAGCGGCGGCAGCTCGAACGTGAGCGAGCCGAACCGTTCCTCGGCGACGAGCAGCTTCAGCCAGTCCTTCACCTCCGCGCCGGGCCGGCTGTCCCGGCCACGCGGCAGCGAGACGGTGATGCGCTTCCCCTGCAGCGCGAAACCGGACTGCCCGTCCCCGACGAGACCGCCGGGGAAGAGGTTGGGGTGCACGCGGAACCTGTCAGTGAGGTTCAGCAACACGCACCACAGCGGCCGGTGCCAGGTGTTGCGCAGGCGCACGAACACCGCCGGCGGTTCCCACCTGTGCTCGCCCCGGCGATAGGCGAGGCGGAGTTCGCCGTGCTCGTCCGGAGTCATCGCCATCGCGTCCAGCGGCGCCACCTGCTCTCCCGGCCGCGCGGCGATGATCTCGATCTTGACCGCGCCGACGAGCGAGGTGGCCGGGTTGCCGAGATCCATGATCGAGTGCCAGCGGGCGATGTGCTCGAGCTGGGCGACGACGATGCGGGCGCTCGCCTCCGTGAGCCCTGGCACGTCCGCGGTGACCGGAGTGGTCCCGTCGCCCTTCAGGATGCGGAAGGCCCCATCCGTCGCGACCACGCGAAGGCGGAGCCCTTCCGACAGGTCATCTGACGGGACCGTGCGGAGGTAGGCCGACGGCCGCTCACCAGGTCCGGAATGCAGCACCGCCTGCTCGACCTTCCGCAGGGCGTCGGGGTCGTCATCGCGACGGCCACCGATCACCACGCGCACCGCGGGCAGCGGCACATCGGCGATGACCGCCGGATACTGCTTGGCGGGATCGGGGCTCCAGCCCACCGGCTTCACCGTC
This sequence comes from Lentzea sp. NBRC 105346, assembly GCF_030269605.1. GTDB lineage: Bacteria > Actinomycetota > Actinomycetes > Mycobacteriales > Pseudonocardiaceae > Lentzea. The sequence continues at coordinate 332,678 of NZ_BSTQ01000001.1, read as the reverse complement.
GACGAGGCCCCACCGACCGCCGTGACCTCGGCCAGCCGCGCCTCATGCTCACCCGTGACCGCGGCGAACACCACGGCGCCGTGGTCGGCGGGTGCGGGAATGCCGTGGTAGCGCCCGGCATCCACCTCCCAGTCGTGCCCGACGTTGCGCAGTACGAATCCCGCCGGGGGCCTGGCCGCCGCTCCTCCCAGGAACGGCTGGTCCGCGATGCCGCCGAGCGTCACCGGGTACAGCACGGGTACCTGGCCGCTGGTCTGCTGCTCGACAGCGCACTGCGCCGCTGTCAGCAACTCGCGGTAGGTGGCACCGGCACCGAGGCTCTGCAACGCCTTGAGCAGCGCCGTGCTGAACACCCCGCGGACCTGCCCGTCAACGAGCTGTTCCTTGGCGGTCTCCTCACCCTGACATGCCGACAACACGACGTGAACCGGCTCAGCCGCCCCGCCGGCGGTGTCACGCACGCCCTCACGGGTCAGATACCCAACAGTGCGGCTCGGACCAGGATCAACAGACCTGACGCTGACGGACGGCTCCGGCCCCCGGGTCACACCCCCGGAGTGACAGGAGTCGACGAACGCCACGGTGTGCGCTCCCCGTTCCGCCACCTCGTCGATCAGGACCGACAGCTCCTTGTCGGCGAGGTCAGGCACACCGGGCACACGGCTGTCGGCGCACACCAGGGTCTGCATCTGGCCGGTCGGCTCAAGGTGGCGGAACCGGTCCGGCACGTCCTCGTGCGAACCGTGACAGGCAATATGGAATATCGCCACATCGCCAGGTCCGGCTTTGCCGAGGTGTCTTCGCCACTGTTCGATCACCGCATCGCGGGTGGCCTGCTCGTTGTGCAGAGTTTTTATCTTGAGCCGAGCTCCCACCCTGGCGGTCAGGAACTCCTGCATTCGGGTGACGTCGTTGACGCAGCCGCGCAGATGTCCCACATTTGACCGGTATTTATCTATCCCGACCAGCAAGGCATACACGTTCGACATCGCTGGCACCCCTCTGTCGCCGATCACAGCGGCAATTATCTTGCGCTTCAGCGCACACGCTGGTCGAGGGACTTAGTGCCCGTATACGCATTTTTTCGTAGGGGGAGCCGGAGATGCCAGACTTATCTGCTCCACGCGACGCCGTCGCCATGCGCATCGACGCCGACGTGGCCGGGCTTCTGGGGAACCGGTGGGCCGTGATCGTCGGGATCTCCGACTACCGGGACGACAACCTCACCCTCAAGTTCGCTCATCAGGACGCCCAGGCCTTGTACGACTTCCTGCTGACCCCGGCGGGTGGCGGCTTCGCGGCCGAGCGGGTCCGGTTGCTGGTTGACGGGGACGCGACGACCCATGAGGTGACACGGGCGATCAGGGTGTTCCTCGCCGCCACCAAACCGGAGGACCTCGTGCTCCTCTACTTCGCCTGCCACGGCGCACCGGACCCTGGCAGGCGCTACCCAGCCCCTGTACCTGCTGACCCACGACACCGATCTCCGCGACCTCGGGGGCACCGCCCTGCCGATGGACGAAGTCGCCCGGTGCATAGGCCACTACGTGCAGGCGAAGCGCGTCGTGATCCTCGCCGACGCGTGCCACAGCGCGGGTCTGCGGTATGGGGGCCCGGTGTGTGACGGACCGGCACCGGCAACGACGCCGCTTTCCGCCAGAGTTCTCAACCGGTACCTGAGCGTACTCAGCGAGTCGGCTCCCGGGATCGGGTACTTCACCTCGGCACGCCGTGAACAGCAGTCGCTGGAGGACGTCAAGTGGGGAGGTGGCCACGGCGTGTTCACCTGGTTCCTCCTGGAAGGAATGCGGGAAGCCGCCGACGGATACGGCAGCGGCCGCGTCAAGGACGGCCTGGTCACCCTCGACGAGCTCGCGGAGTACGTCACGGACCAGGTGCGACGCGAGACGCGCATGGGCCAGGAACCGGAGCTGGGCGGTGGCGACTTCCCACGCACACTCCCGATGGCTGTGGTCGATGAGCTGGACTTCCATCGGCACGACGAGATGGCGCGGGCCTTTCTCGAGGTCGGCTGGCTGCTCGACGATCCAGCACCGTTCCTCGTCACGGTCCGTGAGGCACATGAGGCCATCACGCTCGCCGCGGCTGCTGACGTCCCGGACGGCGGGAGCGCGGCGCTCGCGGGCGAAGCATTGCTCGCCGCAGGTGAGTTCGCGTCCGCGCTGGACGTCCTCGACGCCGTCTTCGAGCCCGGCCCTGATCAACACCTCCATCGAGGCCTTGCACTCGCTGCGATGGGCGACTCCGGCGCCGCTGCGCGCGAGCTGACCACCTTCGCCGACACGACTCCGCCGCTCCCCGATGCCGGTTGGGCGCCGGACTACGCGGCATCACTTCGCGCCGACGGCACGATCCGCGTGTTGCTGATCGCCGTGAGCATCAGAGATCACGGATCTGTGCTGGCCGCGGGCTCACGCAACGACGCGACTGTCATGACCCAGCTCGCCACGCAGGTCTGGCGACTAGCGGAGATAACGGCCAGTTTCGGACGGAACGACACCCAGACGGCGCTTCTCCTCGGTGACTCCGCGAGAGCCCTGCCGCGGGGCTCGTTCCCCGCGGCGGTGCTGTGGCGGGCGGATCGGGTCCGGCGTCCGTTGCCGCCCGGACCACTGACCGTGACGGCATGCCAGGCCGGTGGCTGGCCCAACGGCCGCCGTCTGCTCGCCCGTCATCTCGAAGCCGTCGGCGATGCGACCGGGGCACTGGACCTGTTGCGTGCGAGGGCTGCCGATCGCGGTGACGTGCGGGCGTGGCTCGACGTCGCGGTGCTGGCGGCGGCCGCGAACCGAATCCCGGTGGTGGCGGAGGCGCTCACCGCGGCCGCCTCGGTCGCCGACCCCGGTCCATGGCCCCGCGACTACGCGCCGGCACGGGCAGCGGCCGAAACGTCGGCATCGAGCAGACCTCGCGCCCTGCTCATCGGAACCGGGCAGGGCGCACAGGTCGACTCCATGCGCCAATTCCTGATGCGCCAAGGGTTCGCGGCCGACGAGATCGTTGTCGCCGAAGGTCTGCCCGCCGACGTGGTCGCCGCCGAGCACCGTCGTCTGCTCGACCACAGCGTGGATCAGCTCGGTGTGCTGCATCTCTGCGATCCGTCCTTCCAGCCGGCCGGGGACGCACCCAACCTCGTCACGATCCTCGATCAGCCCAACCCTGGACGGCCGTCGGGTGCCGCCACCCTGCAGCCGGTGACTCCGGGAGTACCGGGCGGCCTGCTCACAGACCACCTGATCCGGGCGGCTGCCGGCGGCCTGGACGGGATCACCTATCACCGCTGGGCGGAACTGGCTTCGACCTCGGCCGACGTGAAGATCGTCGCAAGCGGCCCGTCGGCCGACGACGGCGTGTTCTGGCACCACACCAGACTCGCCGCGGTGCGGGCCGAGGTCACGACGCTCGACACCGCGGGTGCGGCCGTCGCGTACCGGCTCGCCGCGATACAGGCCGATAGGGCGGAAGAACAGCGCACGAGATCACCTTTCGCGAACCTGGCGATGGGGCTGGCCTGCCGTGCACTCGGCCGGATCCCCGACGCGATCCGGTTCTTGCGCGCGGCGCGCAACCTCTACAACGACGACCCCACCGGCGCCGGCTTCACCGAAGGGCTTCGTGAGGCCTCGTACCACTTGAGCCAGCTGCTGTACGAGCAACCGGCCGAGCCAGCCGACCTCGACGAAGCCGTGTCCGTGCTGCGCAGGGCCCACGAGCTGGCGCCCGACGATCCCCGCTGCAGTCTGCATCTCGGTCTGGCATTGCAGGCCAAGTTCGAACGCCGGACCGGGCTCGAGGTGGCGGAACTGCTCCGCAGGTACCTGTGGGCGGGCGCTCCGCTCGGCCGCCACGGCGAGGTGAGCAGGGTACTCGCCGGGCACAGCGCGTTCTGAGGTAACTGCGGGGGCAGACCTAGGCAATTGTCCCGATGCTCGCTTTCCCCTGGTGCACCACTCTTTCCGAGGAAGGGAGCACACCATGCCGGACAAATTCGATCTGCTGACCCGCGCTCGTACCGAGGCCTTGTTCGCGAGTACCGTCGAGACCGGGGCAACGCTCAACCGCGAAGCCACCGACCGCGCCATCCGCGACGCCACCCGCGCGCATCACGGGATTCGCGGTTGTGCCGCGAAGATGGGTGGCGCATACGGAGAGAGTCCACACTCGACGGTCGTCCGCCTGCAGTGGGCGCGCCGGACAGTGCTGGCGAACTATCCTTGACTCCCAATGACATCAGCCAGCGAACGCCCACGCGGTCACCGTTGCGGACGCGGCCATCAACAAGAGGTTCACGGTGGGCGACCACGATCCGGCTCCTGGTCGCCGCGCGACCCCGACGAGGGCTGCGAGGAAGATGGCGAGGCTCAGCAGGCCGGCTCGCTGTCCGAGCTCGTGAGCGAGATCCGCCGACTGCCGCTGGACAGCGGAGAGCCGTTCCCAGTCCGCGGGTGATGCGTTCACGACCTCCGCTGTAGGCCGGTCCACGCCGTCAGCGAGGGCGGGAGGCCGGCTCATCGCCTGTTCCAGCTGTTCCAACCGCGGCCACACGGCCTCGTGCGCGGAGCTGAGCGCCGTCGCGGCTGCTGCTGCCGCGGCGTCGTCCGCGTCGAGCGACGCGAGCTGAGCACCCAACGACGTCGCCGACATCACGAGCAGAGTTTGCTTGGCCTCCGTGGAGAACGTCGTGCGGGTCGTGCTGCACGCGATCGCGGTGGACGTGCGGACAGATTGAATGGCGGCGACCTGCTGCGCACGGATCTCGAGCTTCGCCTGGTGCAGCTGGACAGCGGGCAACGTCGTGACCGCAGCCCAGGCGAGCAGCGGAACCACCGCCGCGGCTCGTCGTGCGACTGCCGCAGGTCCACGAGATCGCACCACCACCGAGTCGCCGACCATCGGTTCGATGCCATGCGAGTCTGCGCGGCGCCGACGGCCCCGCGCCACCACGATCAGCAGAAGATGCAGTCCTACCAACGGAATCGACGCTCCAGCCAGCAAGGACGCCACCAGGAAGCGCTGATCGCCGTCCGCCGGCCCGTCCAGCGAGGCACCGCCGTTCGAGCGCCGGACGTCCGCGAGCCTGCGGGGCAGGTCCTGGCCTCCTTGCGGCATGCGGTAGCGATCAGAACCGAGCAGCGTGTCGCTGCCGACGTAGGTGGCACGGTATTGCGCCACCACCGCCGCATGCGCGCCGGCGTCGATCCTCGCCAGGTCGCCCGTGAGCCCAGGTGCGTGCACCACCGCACCCGGCCTCGCGAGCACGTCCGCGATCTCCATCCTCCACGCGAGCGGCGCCTCGTCCAGGTAGACGCGGTGCACGTCGCTCTGCACCGCCGCCGACCACTTGATCTCTTGACGCAACGCCTCATGCCACTCGTCCGCGGCCTGAGCGGACAACAGGGTCGCCCCCGATATGGTCGCCGCAGTCGCCACCGTCACCACGGCCTGACGCATGACCACACCGGCGGGAGTCGCTCCGACGAGCACGCCGACTGCGCGTCCGAAACGGTTCCTCCACAGGGCTTTCCCGCCCGGCGCGGGAATCAGCTGGCTCAACTCGGTACCCCTCAGTTCGCGCCACCATCAACCGCGGGCGTAGACGACCTCGCCCGTCGATCCCTCCAGCCGTAGCTCGTTTCCGTTGACCGACCACCGGAATCGCACAGGGACGAGTTCGATAGGCCGCTCCCATCCGGGGCCGTCCGGATCCTTCAGCGTCTGGGTCCCCCAGTCCGGCGCGAGCACCAGCTCGTTGCCGGTCACACGCACCGTGCCGCGTGACGCGATGCTGTACTCGAACAGGCCGGAATCACGTTGCTGGGTCAGCACTTCCGCCCGCTTGAACCGCGCAGGATCGACGAAGACGATCACATCGAGCGCATCCCCCTGAGCCTGGCTCTCCCAGGTGCCGATCAGCTCGCGCGGCACGGCCGCGATCTCGGCCGAGGACGGAGCAGGCGGCGGAGCGGAGGTCGACTCCATCACCACCGTGTGCGGACCGGCCACGGGACGGCCCGTCGTGGTGGTCGTCCCGCAACCGGCGAGGAGAACACTCAGCAGCACCGCGCCGACGGATCGACGCCGGACATCAATCGAACAATGATGAATCCTGCTGGACCCCATTGCGATCAAGACCTTCCAGATCAATACCGGCACCCACGACACGAGCGCGACCACTTGAATAGTCGCAATTCCCGACTGTCCGTTACCAGAGCCTCGACGTACGCACATTTCCTGATTTCGCGAAACTCCTCAACCAATTTCACTGGTGCAGATGGTCCGTACCGAACTTGAAGGGGAGCAGTCGATGAGGACAAGATCCCGATTACGCACGTCGCTGGTCATCGCCGGCCTCGTCGCAGCCGGCTCGTTCACCGGCGTTCCGGCCACCGCTCAGACCGACCGGCCGGACACAGGCCCGGTCATGTCGACAGCGCTCGCGTCAGGCGACGCCACCACGGCGGCCAACAGCACAGAGGCGTCGATTCGCTCCTTCTGGACCGAAGAGCGCATGAAGTCGGCCAAGCCCGCGGACGCCACGCCGGACAGCAAGGCCTCGGCCACAGCGGTGACCGAAGCCGCCGGTGCTCCCGTCACCGTGGCACCGGCCATGCCGGCGGGCACCGTATCGAGCGCTGATGCCTCCACCGTGAACCCCAGTGCTGTCAACACGGCATCCAACTGGTACGGCTCGTTCTGGAGCCCACCCGCCACGACCACCGGCAGGGTCTTCTTCACCCACGCGGACGGCACCTACCGCTCCTGCTCGGGCAGTGCGGTCAACAGCGAAGCCAAGAACACGGTGTTCACGGCCGGCCACTGCGTGAGCGACGGCCAGGGGCACTGGCACACCAACTGGGTGTTCGTACCCGACTACTACTACGGCTACCAGCCGTTCGGCATGTGGGTCGCCCGCGAGCTGGGCACGCTCGGCGCGTGGTTCAGCGGATCGGACTTCCGCTACGACATCGGCGCGGCCGTCATGTACGACAACGGCGGCAAGTTGGTCAACACCGTTGGCGGGCAAGGTATCGCGTGGAACCAACCGCACGGGCTGTACGTGCACGTCTTCGGCTACCCTGCGGACCCTCCGTACGACGGGCAACAACTGAAGTACTGCGAGGGCTACACCTACTCCGACCCGTGGTCGGGATGGGCGAACCTCGGTCTCGACTGCGACATGACACCCGGCGCCAGCGGTGGCCCGTGGCTCGCGTATTTCAACGGCACATTCGGCTACGTCAACGGGGTCAACAGCTACAAGTACTCCTGGCTGCCGGGCAGTATCTACAGCCCGTATTTCGGCAGCCTCGCCGGGTCGCTCTACAACCTGGTCCGGTACCGCTACTGACGATCGCCCGAACCCGCCGTCCGGGTCGACCTGGACCGGCCGTCTGCAATTCCAAGCGAGCGATCCACGATCGACGACCCCTCAGAACGACGAGTCCGATCCTTCTGCCCACACCAGGCAGAAGGATCGGATTGCGGGAGAGGACACACCGGCGAACTATCACACGCAGTAATTGTGACGACACAAGAGAGAATGTCGAACGGCAGGAACCTGACAAAATCCGGTCAGAACGTTGACACGCACTCATCGGCCTTTCCACGGCGTAACAGTACGTCCTCGATCGCCGATCAGGGTCGATGTCGTGGAGCACACGAGAGTGGATTGGCGGATCGCATGGAATATCGCCGGGTCAAGGCGTTCCTATTGGCTTCCACGCTGGGCGCCGGGTCATTGATTCTGCCGTTCACGGCGGTCGGCGGCGCCACCCAGGACCAGCCGGCCACGCTCCCCGCGCTCCAGGTCGTCCTGTTGGTCGACCAGTCGGGCAGCCTGTCCGACAGTGCTGTCGTCGCCGAGAAAGAGGCAGCTAGGACCATCGCTGCCAGTGTGCTGGGCTCCGGCTCGGAGGTGTCCGTCGTCGGTTTTGCCAGTGCCGAGAAGCCGGGACAGTCAGCGGTCGACGCGGTGTGCCAGTCCATCCAGCTCGACGCGCCGCAACAGCGCGACAGGCTCGCCAAATGCATTGGCGACCTGCGCAAGCGCAAAGACGAAGAAGGCGACGGAACAGACCACGCTGCCGCCCTGGAGCAGGCACTCACCTATGCATCGTCGGCCAAACAGGAAAAGAAGATCGTATTCCTGCTGACCGACGGAAAACTCGATGTCTCGGCCAGCGACTCGTGGGGCGACACACCTGAGCGACGTAACGCCGCCGCAGCGGCCAGGGCCCAGCAACTACTCGGTGACCTGGACAGAGCTGGGGCCCAGGTGTGGCCGCTCGGATTCGGCGATGTCGACGTCGCCGCATTACGCGGTTTCGCGAAAGGCAAGAGCTGCACGCCGTCGGCTCCCGACCCGAAGGAACAGGTCGTTCCGAACCTCGAGGAGCTGACCACGGCCGTCGCGAGGGCCTTCAGCTCGGCCAGTTGCGCCGAGATCAAACCACCGGTGATCGATACCCTCGGGGAGAACAGCTCGGTCGTGCTGGACGTCGACATCCCCGCCGTCGCGAGCGATGCCTCCATCGTTGTCTACAAACGCCACCAGGGTGTGCGGGTCGAGTACCAGGCACCCAACAGCGACAAGCCCGCACCGGCCGCTGGTGGGTCGCGCTTCGAGATCGCGGGGTCGTCGACCGAGACGGAGTCGGTGCGAATCAGCGACCCGGAGCCGGGCCGTTGGAAAGTCCGGCTGTCCGCGTCGGGCATACCCGCGCAGCAGGTAGCGGCCACCGTGATCTACCAGGCCGCTGTCAAGGCGACCATCACGGCCAGCCCTCCGCAGCCCGAGGCGGGACAGACGGTCGAGGTCAGCATGCAGATCAGAGCGCGCGGCCGGGCCGTTATCGATCCGGGCACGCTGAAGGGGCTGACGTTCGTCACCACCATGACCGGCAATCTCCCTGAGCAGAAAGCAACGCTCAGCGATCCCGACGGGGACGGAACCTTCGCGGGCAAGTTCACCCTGCCGGACAACGCGTCGGGAGACCTGTTGTTCACCGGCCAGGTCACCGGTATCGGAGTCGGCGGAGACACGCGCACCTATCCGACCAAGGTGCTGAAGGGTGCCGCACCGGTCCAGGCTCAGATCCTGTTCGACGCCAACAGCGGGCCGGTGGCGCCGGGGGGCACGGTGACCGGGTCGGTCACGGTCGCCAACAACTCGGGTCAATCGGCGCAGCTGCGGCTGAACCTGGACGGTCTGACCGATGGGACGACCATGACCGTGGAACCTGCCACGGTGCAGGCGGCGCCTGGAACCAGCAAGACAACCTTCTCGGTGAAGGTCGGCCTGGATGCCCGGATCGGTCCGAGCGCGGCGACGGTCCAGCTGATCGACAGCTCGAACGCCGTCGTCGACAACCGCCTGCTCGCCATCGAGGTCGCTCCCGAGCCGGGAATCTGGCAGAAGTTCTACTGGGTGTGGATCACGCTGGCTGTGCTGCTGCTCGTCGGTGTGCTCTGGTTGCTGGCCCGCCTGCGTGCACGCCGCGAGGCTGCCAAGACGCGCGGACTACTGGCCCAGCTGTGGCAGGGCGGGTTCCCCACCTCCGAACTGATGCCCCGCGACCCTGACAGCAAGTTGTTCCGATTCATCCTGCACAACGACTTCACCGGACTTCAGCTGCAGCACGCCGGCCCGGACGAGACGACCGCGTACGAAGTGCGCCGGCTTGCAGGGAGGGTCACTCTCGTCCCACCCGGACAGCAGCCGGTCCAGCTGGCCATAGGCGAACGACACGACATCGGCCAGGATCTGGCGATCGCCTTCGCCGACGAACGAGGGGCGACGGGCGGCCTAGCGGCCGGACCTCCGGCAGATCCGTTCGTACTGTCCACAGCAGACCAGTCCGGCGACTTGTACCACAGGTCTTCTGCCGTGCCAACGCAGTCGCCGCCCACGAACCCGTTCGACAGCGGTCCTACCGGCGAGGGCCGACACGCAACCGACCGCGACTCCTATGTGGACCCCAACAACCCTTTCGCGTGACCATCTGCCCGCCGTGACCGTGAGGACGACGCACCAATGAGGATCTATCAACCGATGCTGTTCATCGGTCTTGGCGGGACCGGCTGCAAGGTCGGCGCCGAGCTCGAGAAGCGACTCCGCGAGGAACTCTGCGGCCCTGACGGCACCAGGCTGCTGACGGACATCCAGGACCCGAACTTCCTGCCGTACCAACTGCCGTCGTGCCTTCAGTTCGTCTACGCAGACCTCAGCACGAACGAGCTGCAACGGGTCCGCCGGGAGGTAGTGCCGGGACGCGAACACGAGCAGGCAGCCCAGAAGACGATGCACCAGATCGCCGACCTGGTGCCCGCCAGACTGGGAAGCTCCGCGGATGTCGCACAGAGTCTTCGGATCAACGCCGACGAGGACACCATCGGCTGGTTGCCCTCCAGGGAAAGCGACCCGCGGATCGGTCCGCTGCTCCGCGGGGCCGGCCAGCTGCCGACCGTCGGCCGCGGCGTGCTGTTCGAGACGCTCAGACGCAACCCGGACACCGCGTTGCTCGGGATCAAGAACGCGTTGTCGGACATCAACGAGTCCGGCGGCGACCTGCACGTGGTCAGCGGCAAACGCACCCATCGGGTCGACCCGGTGACCGTGTTCGTGGTGTTCTCCGTGGCCGGGGGCACCGGCAGCGGGATCTACTACGACTACCTGCACCTGATCGGCGAGCAGATCCGGAGGGGCAACAAGGAGGCCGAGATCTACCCGCTCGTCCTCATGCCGTCGGCGTTCGACAACGGTCAGGGTGGCGGCCGCGCCGCCGAGCTCAACGCGGGCTCCGCGCTCGTCGACCTGTTCCGTCTGATCGACGACCAGAACGCACAGGGTTCGCTGGAGGCATTGGACCACAAGGGTACGCACGGCGCGGTTTCGGTTCATTACCCGCACTCGACCCTTGGACAGGTGCAACTGCCGCCGAACACGGTACAGACCGCGTTCCTGTTCGGGCGTCCAGTCGGTGGTGTGCGCAGGGACGACCTCAACCGGTCCATGGTGTCGCTGATGATGTCGCTCATCGGCGCCGGCCCGACCGAGCAGGACGATGATGACAACGGACCGAACCGACCGTATCAGTCCTTTGCGGACGGTTTCATCAACAGCAAGGTAAACCGCCACGCCGTCGCGGACACCGGCGTCGGCAGACGCGGTGTCACCACGAGTGCCGTCGCCGCGTTGACCACGCCGCTGCTCGAGCTCACCGACGTGGTCAGCTCGCACCTGCTCGCCAACGCGATCAAGGAGCTGCGTGTCCCGCCGGGAGCGGCCGAGACCAACAAGGCGCACATCCGGAAGTTCATCAACGCCGCGGGCCTCGACCGGGTGCTGGAGGCAGCTCCGTCACGGATACCACCACAGGGGAACCCGGTCGGATACGGACCGGTTGTCGCGGCCCTGACCGAGCGCGCGAACATGATGGGCGCCGGGATCGACACCGACAAGGGCAAGCTCGGCGGTCCGGTCGCCACGCTGGCGCAGAAGTTCGACCCGTCCGCGGCTGCCACGGTCCTGCTGCGTGAGCTCGACCTGTTCCGGTTGCACCGCACCGTTTTCGGCCATCGCGACCTCACGGAGCAGTTGGACAGGGACGGGTTTCGGGCGATGCTCGAGACGTGGCGGGTGCCGCCCGCAGCGCCACCCGGACTCAATCCCGCGGCTGCTCCGCTGCCGAGCAATCTGCCGAAGAAGCTTCTGCATCGGCTGCGGATCGCGGACGACGCCGCGCAGGCGGTGATCAGGCAGCAGGACGAGTGGCACAGGTGGCAGTCGCGGCGGATCTGGAACGCGGCGTGGAACGACAGCCATCGACTGTGGAACAGGCCGTGGCAGGCGTTCGTGGAGAAGTTCCGCGCCATCCACGAAGCGTTCCTCACTCATGCCCGCGACGACGCGACGCAGTTCGACCAGCGAACGAAGGACCTGTACAAACCCCGCGTCGGCGTCGCCTACCTGCTGCCACCGGAGGATGACGGCCTCGAAGGTTTCTACCAGGCAGTTCTCCAGCGCCTGAAGGAAGATCTGTCCGAGCACCTCAGCCCTGGTTCCCACGAGGGGCACGTGCTGAACCTGTTGCTGGGACAGGACGGCTGGGCCGACGCCTTCAGCGCGGGGATGAAGGATCCGGAGGCCGCTGTCGCCTGCGTCCGGCAGCAGGTCAAGGAAGCCGTCGCGGAAGTGGTGCGTCCCGGCGACCGCACCCGGCCGGCGCTGGTCCCGAGAATGGAGGACCTGCTCGCGAACGCGGTGCAGCGCAGGGACAACAGCGTCACCGAGAGCGACCTGAACAGGTTCCGGATGAAGCTGGCCGAACTGGTGCCGGGAGGCTTCGCCCCGGACGGCCGCGCGCCGCTCCAGGCTCTGTTCACCTACCCCGCCGTACAGCAGGACGAGGACATCGAGCGGTTCTTGCGCCGCGAGGTGGCGCTGCCGGTGGACCTGGCCGGTGAGCCGGAGTTCCGCGCGGTGCAGGCCGACGCGATGGTCGTCGTGCTGACCCGCAGCTCAATGGGCATCACCGAGGTGCCTGAACTGCGCCAGGCCATCTGGCTCTGGGCGAGCGCCCAGCGCAAACCGGAGCGCGAGGACACCCTCCCCTGGCGACGGCGACTGAGCCAGGACAGCAACTACCTCTTGATGAGCGAGGGAGATCGGCAGCAGGTGTTGCACCGCCTGCTCTGTGCGGCGTGGGACGGCAAATTCGTCGTCGAGGGAGACCCGGTCAGCCCCGACCGCATCACGGTGCAGCTCGGCGGCCGGGAAGCGGTGAAGATGCAGCTGGAACTGACGCCGCTCGGCGCCCTGTCGTCGTGGGCCAGCATGTTGCAGGCCTACGAACAGTGGGTGCTCGCCGATGACAAGCCCGAGCGGCGCGCCCTCGCGGCCAGGCTGATGTCGTCGATCCCCGCACAGGCGGACCGGTCGCCGTCGCCACCCGCACCGGAGTTCACGACCATCGTCGACCTCGCGACACCCGAACTGCTCAAGGTCAAGCAAGCGGAACAGAACCGAGTGCTCAGCAAGGACGCCCAGCTCGCGGCCTTCCGCGAGTTCTGGACGCACACACTGCCCGCCGCACTGCACCAGCAGGTCGGCGCCACCACCAAGAGCCTCGTCGACCTGCGCGAGCAAGTGGACTTCGCAAACGGACTCGGTGGTGACCAACGCGTATGAACACGTCGAAGATCGTTCTGGTCGACCTGCGCGGCGCCGGTGCCGAGCCGCCTGCCGAGATCGCCGGCGGCGTGGTGGTCATCGACCACGCGAGCGCGCTGGTCGAGCACGCGGAAACCTACCTGTCGCTCGTCGGAGGGGACATGGTCACGGCCGTCGTGTGCGTCGCGGTCGGCGAGCCGGGGTCGGACAACCCCAACGACGGGGTGGTTCTCTCCGTGCCACCCGCGCTGCGGCACGCCACCGTGCTGTGGGTCGGTGATCCACGAGGCGTCGACTGGGCGCCGGAGAGCTCGGTCCCACGCCCGGTGGAGCAGCCGGGGAACGCACTCGACAGCCTGATCGCCGCGTTACGGGTTCCGAAGTTGTTCGACGAGGTCGTGGCGGCCGCCGAGGGGCTGTCCGGCGCCGCAGCCAACCCCGGGATCCGGCTGGTGGTCGGCTCGGCCGACCCGGTCGAGCTGGCCGAGGCCAGTGCGGCGGCGGTCCGGTCGTTGTGCGCATCGGACCATTCGGCGCCGCACGATCTCGACGCGTCGATCCGCCGTTCGTACCTGCCCCGCGCCCACGACGGCGCGGTGCTGTCCGGGCCCACACAGGAGGCGCGAACGGAAGCGTTGCGGCGGCTCGACCACGTCAGCCAACTCGCTCGCGCACTGGGGACGGTGAAGGCGCTGCTCGCGTCACCTCGGCCGACGGCGACGCTCGGCAGCCAGGTGAGCTGGGCGGGCCAGGCGGTGGAGAACTACCGCCGCCTGCTCGCCGAACTGCTCAACCGCGTGGACGGCCACCTGCAGGTCGGACGTCCGTCCATTGAGGACGTGGTGGAGCTTGGTGTGCCCCGTCCCAGGGAGGCGGACGGTGGCGAGATCGCGGCGGATCTGCAGCAGGCAGTCGACGCCCGGCTCGACGACGGCGCTGCGCTCTCGAGGCTGGCGCATGACCTGAGGTTGGTCGCCGCCAACACCGGCCCGCAGGGATGCGCGGCCGCACTGGAGGAGGTCGACCGGCGAGGTCCGGTGACCCTTGCGATGCCACCGTTTCGCCCTTGGCCGCTGCCGCTCGTCACGCTCCCGCTGATCTTCCTGAGCTGCGCACTGCTCACCCTGGTGTTCGGGCCTGCGGGGCCGGGCTGGCTCGCCGGCGGACTTCTCGCCTTGGCGTGGTGGGGATCGGGCTGGCTGCTGCTCGGGCGACGACCTGGGCCGGAGGCCGAGTACGGACTCGAAGCCGCACTCCCGCGTGCTGCGCTGACCTACGGGCTCGCCGCGATGTCGGGAGCGCTGGCCGGTGGCCTCGTCGGGGAACTGTTCGCAGTGCGACTCCTCCAGATCATCGCTGACATCCCACCGTGGGCAGGCCCCGCGGTCGCAGTGCTGATGGTGGTGCTCTGCGCCGCGACCGTCCTGCTGAGCTGGCGTTCGGCCGTGCGTGACTGGCGCGGCCGGCTGCGGGTGGAGGCGCTGCGCGGCATCGTGAGCGACCTCTCGCGGATCGCCGAGGAGGTGACAGCGCACGAGTGGTTGCCCTTGCTGCGCAGACAGACCCTCGCCGCGGCGGCTACCGAGGTGGCGGCCGGGCTGGAGGAGGTCACCGCGACCCTCAAGGTCTCCGGGGAGCGGCTCTTCAACGCGCCTGAGTCTGCGGAGGACGGTCATGTGCGGATGGCCAGGCCGGTACCGCAGGAGCTGTATGCGGTGATCCGTGGCGATCTCGTCAACGTGTGCCGCGACGCGCTGAAGCCTGCATGGCCTCCCGCGGAACGAGTCATGCACACGAGGGAAGGCGTGTACGCACAACGGCTGGACCGGTTGCTCGACGAATACGGCACGGACGTCCGGCGCAACGGGCTCTTGACGGCCACCAGGTTCAGCCGCGACCAGGGTCCGCGGGACGCGCTGATGGCTCGGGTCTGGTCGGAGTCGCCTGCGGCCCTCGCGGTAATGCGCACCGGGGTGAACGGAGACATGACGCAGTTGTGCCGCGGCGGCCAGCTCGGCTTCCTCAGCACCGCTGCCGAGCCCGGCCTCGTCCGCTTCGCACCACAACGGCTGCGCGACGTCCTCGAACGCGAGGGTGTCCACAGAGGACTCACAGCAGACCCTGGTGTTGCCTGGAGTGAGCGCGGGGAGCTCATCGGAGCGCTGCGACTGCTGCCGTTGCGACCGGAGTCAGTGCGTCAGGTGCTGGGTGGTGGGCGGTAGATGGCGGAGGTGGTGCGCTGCCGGTACGTGACCGGTGTGCTGCAGGAGATCGAGATCGAAGACCTCAACGAGTTCGTCACGCCGGGCTCGGTGCTCGAGCAACGCCTGGTGAGGGTCAACGGCCGGGTGTATGTGCGAAAGTTCGTCTCGCGCACGGCCGGCAGCGCCAACCAGCGCCTCTACGACCTGCTGTACAACGAGGTCCGCGCGGGCGCACGCCTCGCGCAGGTGTTCCCCGGGAGGTACCCGGCGGAACTGGCTCACCTCGTCGCGTACAACTTGGACGCCGAGGAGCCGTTTGTGCTGCTGCGTGAGTACATCGGGACACCAGCGTCGAGCAAGGTCCACCGGTTCGACGACACCCAGCGCAGGCGGTTCGAACACGGCCTGTTGCGCGCCGTGTACCTGACATCGGTGGCGGACGTGGTGCACGGCGCAGTGAGCATGGACGCAGTGCGCTGTCACGACGGGCAAGTGCAGCTCGTCGACTTCGAGTTCGCCGAACGGGTCGGCGAGTCGCGACGCTGCGGCGGCATCGTGGACCAACGCGACGACTTGTGGGGCGCCGGTCAGGTCATCCGCCGACTGCACCTCGGTGAGACCTCATCCGATCGAAGTCAGGACCCACAACGGTTGCGCACGTTGCTCGACCCCGTCTTCGACAATCCCGTCGAGCAACAGCCGACCGCGGCTCAGCTGCTCGCCGTGGTGCGGGCGGACAACCACCTGCCCATCGTCGCCAACCCCGACGCCGCCTTCGAGCAAGGCCGCAGGCTGTTCGACCAGGTCTGTCTGCGCAAGCGAGGGCCGGTGACCGGGAACGCCGCGCCACCACCGGAACAAGGCAAACCGGCCAAGCGGTCGTTCTTCCGGTTCATGACCAGGATGGTCCTCCTGATCAACGCGGTGGTCGCGGGCGTCGTGGTGATGTTCCGATGACGCCTCCCGGAAGCGGTCAACCTCCCCGCTATGTCCGCTGTCCCGTCTGCGCCGACGAGTTCGTGTGGCCGGAGGACCCGTTCATCTCGCTGTACGACGAGATGAACGACCGTTACGAGGTCGATGATCTCTCCAAGCTTCCTCCGGCGAAGGCCATCAACCGTCTGCGCAAGGGTTACCGGAAGTGCCCGAACCCGTCCCGTGACACGGCGGCGCATTACCTGCCCGCGACGTACGCCGACTACCGCAACCCTCTGGTGATCGGCCTCGTCGGCGCACCGATCTCAGGCAAGACACACCTGTTGACGGCGATGATCCGCCAGGTCTACCTCAACGGGCTCTCAAGGTACGGGGTCACTGCGACTGCCTTGGACTTTCAGCGACACAAGCACTTCCACGACCAGTTCATCGTGCCGCTCGAGCGAGGAGAGGCCCTCCCTGGTACGGGTACCGGCCTGATCGAGGCAGCCGACATCCTGCTGCTGCGCGGCCCCGGTGGCCTGCGCCCGGTGACGTTCTTCGACGTCGCGGGCGAGGACCTGGAGAGCATCGCCCCCCGTGCGAACAGGTTCCTGATCGCGACGAACGCCGTGATCTTCGTGCACGCACCAGAAGATCCTCTGGAGACAGGGCAGTCGTCGACCGCGACCGAGAACAGAGCGTTCCAGATGGCCCTAGGCCAGTTGCCCGACAGTCGACTGCCCGTCGCGATCGCAGTCACCAAGTCGGACAGGTTGCGGCACGCGCCCCCGGCCGACCACTGGCTGCACCGAGGGGACGAGCACGACCTGAACGCGGCGAGGATGCATGCAGAGAGCAGGGACGTGTACGCCTATCTGCAGCATTCCGGCGCGGGGGCGTCATCCCGCCCGTTCGACGAGTTCACCCGGTGCACGCTGCACTTCGTCTCAGCCAGTGGAGCCGACGCGGTCCCCAACCCGGACGACCCGACGAAGAACCACTATCCGCGTGGATTCCGTTCGATCAGAGTGCTCGAACCGCTGGTGTCGATCCTCGCGATGACTGGCGTGATCACCGGAGCCGAGGCTGAGAAGGTAGGACTGCCATGACCGACCCTCGGCGTGATGATGTCGTCGAGCAAGCCTTCTTCGGCGTCTCCCACGAGAACAAGCACACCTTGATCGCCTACTCGTTCGAAGGGCCAGCGGTGAACCGATGGCGAGCGAGGTTGAGCGACCTCACCCGTCTTCAACCTGACGGAGCGGGCACAGTGCCGCCCTCCGCGATGTCCTACCTCACCTTCGAGAACGAAGGCGACGACAGATCCGTGGCGATCGTGCGCCGGGTCAACGTCGGTCACTCCGCAGGGCGTGGCAACGCACACGTGCTCATCGGCTCCCCCGCCGCGCTCGACGTGACGCTCGCACTCGCTCTGGACACCTGGTCCGAGTGGCGGGTCACCCCTCCCTCCACAGGAGTGGGGATGGGCACGATCAGCGCTCGGTATCTCGCCGGAGCCACCGTCCAGCCGAACTGGCCATCGCTGATCTCGGAGGTGGAGGACCAGCTCGTCGAGGTGCTGGCGCGTCTGCTCGACAACCCAGCCATGCCGCTGAGCGTCATCGGCTGTCCGGACTCCCACCGGCTCGCGATGGTGTGGGGCCTCCGCGAGGCAGCAGACGGATATCTTCGCCGCGCGGGCAGAAACCTGCGCTGGTCCTTCTCCACCTACGAGGACCGGCACGACGACAGCGTTCGCAGCCTGCCGGAAATCGTGTTTCTGTCGGGCATTCCAGGACGTGGAGTCGCGAGTCGCACGGTCGTCGATCTCCGCCGGGAACCGGAGGACAGCCCGTCCAGGCCACTCGCCTGCCAGCTCGTCGACACCGTGCTCAGGGGCGGGCCTGCTCCCAACTTCGACTCCACGCCCACGCGGCGACAACATCCGGTCGCGCCAGCACCCCGGCCGCAGCCCATCGTCCCCGCGACACAGCACGTGATGGCGGCGAGGGATGACAAGGGCGGGTACGCGGCACCCGACCTCGGATCCGCGTGGGTGAACAAGCTGCTCAGCGCCGGCTCGGTCGACGAGCTGCTCGGCTACCTGGCCGAGCTGGCGAAGGTGAGCGCCGCGGAGCGCCAGCAGCTGCGCGCAGCCATGGACGTTCGCGCGCTGGACAAGATCGCCGACATCGTGGAGGTTCGTGCCACGGGCGAGATGTTGCAAGGCCTGCTTCTCGCGCTCTACGGACGAGGACTCGAGGACCTCCATCAGGCCGACGGCGCACTGAAACACGCCGAGGACCTGGTCAACGGCACCCGGTCCGAGCACCTCGCGATGATGATGACGGTGAGCGCCTGGGACCGGGGCAGGGACATCTCCACATCGGTCGTCAAGAGGTGGGCGGACGGTGGCCGTCCACCCCGTCGGATCAAGCTGAGACGACCACGGCGAACGCTGAAGCGCGTACTTAGAACGTGGATCCTGTCCGTCGGGATCGCGGTGGCCGTGCTCGGACTGCTCGGCTCAGGGTTCTGGTTCGGCCTCGCGACCGGCCAACCTGAGTCGCCACAGCAACCTACGACCACACCCGCGACCGCCGCACCAGCACAGCCTCCGCCGATCGCTCCCCAGCCCATTGCAGGTACCGCGAGCCTGAATTCCGCACCTGCCGAGGGGCAGCAGGTCTACGGGTTCGTCCGAATCAAGCGCCAGCCCCAACTCTACTATCCACAGATGTCCTGCTTGGCCGCAGATGAAAGACACGTGAAGTGGAGGTGCGCTGCGACCGTTGATCCCAAGGCCATGGATGGAGAACTGGTCGCCGTCATAGTTCCGGCGGAGGATGTTCGCGGGTTGGACCGCACAGCCAACACCAACAACTTCGTATATTCGAACACGAGCTGGAACAAACCCATCGTTGTGTCCTTAGGCTAGTCCACGCCGTTGTCAGGGCATCACGGCGAACTCATCGCGCGGCATGTCCACTGCGGACGCCTTGAGCTCAGTGGAGACCGCTAAGACCTGGCAGTGCAGATCGAAGCCGCGCTCGCTGTGGCAACTGCGCTGTCGATCAGAGCCCTCATACGCGGCTACTTGTCCACCCATCACCTGTACAAGGCCGATACGCAGGGAAGGCTGCAGAGCACCTCGAAACCGAGTTCGCAGGCGATAGGCCCGCGTTCAACCTCAGGCTGCGAAGCTTCGTGCTCACCGCAGGACGGGCCAAACATCCCTGCCGAGCTAGGTTCGTCTACGCAGAGCCGCGGAGGGCTACGTGGGTGGATAGTGTGCGACTTCCTCCTCGGACACACTCGCTAAACACACGCGGAGAGGTCGTCGCATAGACGGCCTCTTTTGCTTTGTCGTACTCCAGCTCGATCCCGAGGTCCTGGTAGAGCTTTGCGACCTTGTCCGGCTTGCCTCATCCAGGGACGGCGTCACGTAGATCGCTTCTTCCCACATAGTGGCACCTCCTCCCAATTCAGACCACCACGTTACGAACTTCAACAGGAGGCCCGACAGCGAAGAAGGCAGCCGCTTCGCATCAATTCGTTTGATCTATAGTTACACCCGTCAGACCGTTAATAGAATCAAATCCGTCTCAATTACGGACGGAGAGTTGCGAGCATGGGACGTAGCTGGAAGTCCAGTCCGCATGGAACCTCGCCGACGATCGTCACCTAGATCAGGAAGCAGCCGCCCCGGTTAGGTCGCAGATTCTCGTACTTAAAACAACGGCCTTACCTGTCCGACATTGTTGCCTTACCTTCGATGCAATCCATCGAGAGGGCGACGACATGTCCCGGAAAATTGTGCTGCCCACGATCGCCGCATTGATGCTGGCGACAAACACGGCAACTGGAAATGCCGACACCGAGTTCGAGCCTGCCCACACCGCACTACGGCTGATCGAAGAGCTGCAGGACGTGCTCACGGTGCGGCTCACGGACGCGGCCGCACAGGCACATCGCGCCCATGAGGCACGGCAGGCCGAGGCGGCAAGACACGCGGCCGAGGAGGCCGAGGCCCGCAGGCCCAAGCGTGTCTACCCGACGACGGGGGTGCTGACCTCGGGATTCGGCGCACGCTGGGGCGTAATGCATCAGGGAATCGACATCGCGAACGCGATCGGAACGCCCATCCGGTCGGCCGCCGACGGCGTGGTGGTCGAGGCAGGCCCGGCACAGGGCTTCGGGCTGTGGATCCGGGTGCGGCATGACGACGGCACCGTCACCGTATACGGCCACGTGGACCGGTTCACGGTGCCCACGGGTAAACGTGTCCGCGCCGGCGAAGAAATCGCCAAGATGGGCAATCGGGGGCAGTCCACCGGGCCACATCTTCATTTCGAAGTGTGGCAGGGCGGAAGGAAAGTCGATCCGCTCAGCTGGTTGCCGTGAGGAACGGGCACGCCGGGCACCCGGACCAGCGGGCTGCCCGGCGTGCCGAGCTCAGGGCGACGATCGGTGGATCCATCCATAGTGGACCGAGCGCATCGTCCTCACGCGGCCGCGCGCTCTTCTCCCGGTTCCTGGCGAAGTCTCCGGCCGATGCCCAGATCGCGCGCGGCCAACAGCACCCGGTGCGTCCGGCTCGCCTGTGCCGCCCACTCCAGGTCACCGAGGTCCAGCGCCATGTCCACAAGCGAACGCACGTACTCGATGGCGCCGTCGATCTCCTCCCCCGCGGCACGCACGGGGCAGATCCGCAACGCCTCCATCGGATCCGGGTCGATCATGCGCTGAAGTTGCCGCTGTAGCTACCGGACTTGGTGAGCAGTTCTGTGGTGTTCATGGTCGGCTCCCGGTGTCGAGGTGATGCGTCGACCATCACGGGAAGCAGCGTGCGGAACATCGGTATGTTCACCGAGCCGGGAAGGCGCCGCGGCCGCACGAAGTACGTATGTGCCTGAACTACGTGTGTATACCGATGTTTCGAGATCGGCTCCGGAAGACCGTATGGGTCGTCGCACCACGCTCACCTGAGGCGGAGGCCGGGCCGATGACCACCATGAACCGCACTGCCGACACAGGCAGCCTGGAGGAGCTCTACCGCCTGCACCGGCGGACGTTGATGTGGTACCTGCGCACCCGCGTCCACGTCGACCCACACACCGCGGAGGACATCCTGCAGGAGACGTTCCTGCGAGCGTGGCGGACGCCCGAGGTGCTCAGTGCTCCCCCGGAGGCGTGCCGTGCGTGGCTCGTGACCGTCGCGCGCAACCTGCTCATCGACTCACTGCGCCGCCGCTCACGCAGGCCCCAGGAGACGTCGGACGCCATGCTCACCGACATCCCGATGGGCTGGTGCGTCGCCGACCGCTCCGTGACCAGGATGGCGTTGCATCAGGCGATGTCGCAGCTGACGCCGTACCAGCGCGAGATCATCGGCCAGATCTTCATCATGGAGCGCACGCATCCGGAGACCGCGGCGGAGCTCGGCATCCCGCTGGGCACAGTCAAGTCCCGCGCGCACTCCGCGCTGGTCGCGTTGCGCCGCCACCTCGCCGCGGCCGAGTCGCCGGTCGCCGACGAGGAACTCCTCGTCGCCGCCTGACACCGTCCACGATGAACAACCCGACTCCCACACTCCACCTCGTCAGGGCGCCGGTGTTGGCCGAATGGAACCGGCAGGTCTCGACACTGATGCAGGACATCATCGACGAGACCTGTCTGCCGCTTCCACTCCTCGACGTGCTGACTTCGGTGCTCACCGGCGACAGCCCTGCCGAAGAGCGCTGCGATGCCCGCTTCCTCGCCATGGCGGTGCTCGGTGCCGCGGGCGGCGATCGGCGTCGACGCGGTCGCGGTGTCCTGCCGCTCGCGGTCGTCCACCGCGCCCCGGAGGAACTGCGCGGGTACTGGCTGGAGGCGTTCACGCGCTGCCAGCTCGAAGCCGCGGAAGGCCGGCGCCAGGACGTCGCCCGCGAACCCCAGGCCATCACGTGGAGACGGGTGATGGCGACCTACGTCCGCAAGACCGGTGCCGCGTACGGGTGCTGCACCAGCTGCACAACGACAACGCGGCCACCGGTGCCCAGGACGACCACGACCTCGCGAACGGCACGCCGACATTGCTGCAGGCACACGCGATCGAGTCGGGCCACCACACCGCGCGGGCACTCGGGCTGCGCGCGGCGACGCGGACGGACCTCGACGCAAGGGCCGCGCTGCGGGCACTGCTGCGCGAGCCGGCCGCGTTCGAGGGTTATCGGCAGCGGGTGATGCCCCTGCACGGAGGCGCTCGGCGGCTGCCGGCCGCGCTCGCCGCACCGTCGAAGTACCGGCGGATGCTGCGGATCAGGCTCGACATGTCGGCGGCGTGCGCCGTGCGGGATCGGGAGGCACCGGCATGACCGCGGTGCCGCACTCACGCTGCGGCATCCGCTGAGGCCTCCAGGTGGGCCGCACGACAGGCGCCGCGCCGGACCTTGCCGCTGGTCGTCTTGCGCACCAGTCCCGGTGGGCCCACGACGACCTCACACGCGAGCTGGAACCGCTCCGCCACCGCCACGCGCACCTCGGCGGTGATCTCCTCGCCCACGCCCTTGTCCCTGGTCTCCACGAAGATCACCAGACGTTCGCTTCCGTTGCCCGACGGCACGGCGAACGCGGCCAGCCCACCCGGCCGGATGCCGGCGTGACAGTCCCGCACGGCCGACTCGACGTCCTCGGGGTAGAGGTTGCGACCGTTGAGAATGATCAGGTCCTTGAGGCGCCCGGTGACGAACAGCTCGCCCTCACGAAGAAATCCGAGGTCACCGGTACGCAGGTAGCCGCGGCCGTCGGGTTCGGCGAGCTCGGCGTGGAACGTCAGTGTGGTCTCCTCGGCAAGACCGAAGTAGCCCTTGGCCTTGGTCGGCGAGTCCACCCAGATCTCCCCGACCACACCCGGCGCACACAGCGCACGCGTCCCCGGATCGACGATGCGCACGACCATCTCCGCCTTCGTCAGCCGCCCGCACCCGACCAGCCGCGCCCGGTCGCCGTTCGCCGACGCCGAACGCACAACGCCCTTCTCCAGCAACGACCTGCTGCACTCCAACATCGCCCGGCCACCCATCGACACGCTGACAGTGTGCTCGGCGAGCCCGTAGGCCGGGTAGAAGGCGTCACGGCGCAACCCTGAGGCATCGAACGCGGTGAAGAACTTGTCCACTGTGGACATCCGAATCGGCTCGGCGGCCGACATGAACGCGTAGACCGAGCTGAGGTCCCATGTCGCACGTTGTTCCGGCGTGGTGCGACGCACGGCGACCTCGAAGGCGAAGTTCGGTGCCGCGGTGTGGGTGGCCCGGACCCTGGACATGACGTCGAACCAGACCGACGGCCGCTCCAGGAAGGTCATCGGCGAAAGCAGGTGGGTGTGCGAGTTTCCCGCGATGGTGCTGAGGATGACACTGATCAGCCCGAAGTCGTGGTACTGCGGCAACCAGAACACGCCGCGCGCGTCCTCGCCGAGGCTCAGGTCGACCGCGTTCGCCCACACCTCGTGAGCGAGGTTGCCGTGGGTGATCTCGACACCCTTGGGCGCCGACGTCGACCCCGAGGTGTACTGCAGCAGCGCGGTTTCCGACGGATCGGCGGGCGTGTGCCAGCCTACGGGCGCGCCGGGCGTGCGGGCGCAACGGTCGGTGTGGTGCCAGCGCAGCTCCGGCCACTTCGGCCGGTTCGCGTCGAACAAACCGCCGACCGCACCCACGGTCTTCGCCCGGCTGTAGGCACCGTTGGTCAGGATCGCCTTAGGACGACAGCTGTCCACAATGGCGTTGAACCCAGGCAGATCATGCTTGAGGCGCAACGGGTTCGGCGGATACACCGGCACCGGTACCACCCCGGCGACCAGGCAGCCGATCAGGGCGCGGACGAAGTCCGCGCCCGGCGGGTAGACCAGCAGCGCCCGGTCCCCTGGCTCGAACCCCCATCCGCGCAGCGACTCGGCGACAGCTTCCGCGCTCCCGGCCAGCGCACCCGCGGTGAGCGTCTCCTCGTCGCGCCCCCGGTCGTCGACGAACGTGAACAGGGGCCGTTCCGGTTCGTGGCGGCGCAGTGAGTGGAACGGAACCAGCACGGAGTGCGCGAGGCGTGGAAGCGTCATGGCCGTTCCCATCGGTCGGCGAGTGGCGGAAACCCAAAGTAACAACAGAAACCCTTGTATCAACGGGCTGCTCACAGAAATCCGCGCACAACTTAAAAGTAGCGGCCTTTCTACCTCCCGCTGCTCACATCGCAGATACGTGTGTTTCCCGATGTTTCGGCGTGTTCGCGGGACGAGAGTGGCACCGGCACCCAGACCTGCGGCCCGAAAGGAATCCGAAGTGGACCAACTCGACTGGCGCCTGTCCGCACGCTGCCGGCAGCAGGCCGACTCCATGTTCGTAGCCGGGGCCGATCAGCGCGTGCAGCGCAGGACCTGCCTCCCGTGCCCGGTGCGCACCGAATGCCTGGCGCACGCGCTCGACCACCGCATCGAGTTCGGCGTTTGGGGAGGTATGACGGAACGCGAACGCAGGCAGGTTCTGCGCACTCGGCCCGACGTCCGTTCGTGGGCGGAGCTGCTCGACTCGGCCCGCCGCGCGGCCAGACCGGCCTGAGCTCACGCGACCGCGTCCCAATGCCACCGGACCTCGAACAGGCCCGGCCCGAATCCGAGCGCCAGCGCGTGCGTCCGCCCGTCGGGGCCGACCGGTAGCGGCCTGCGGACGGGCGCGCCCTCCTCCGGTTCGGTCACCTCCGCGCAGTGCTCCGGCAGCACGCCGGGGTCGAAGTCGATCTCCACGAGGTACTCGCGCGCTGGATGCCTCAGCACCCGCCCATAGGCGTCGTCGCCGCCGTCTGGCGCCGGGCTGAGCCCGAGGAGCTCGTGCTCGGTCACCACCGTCTCGCCGCGCGCGAGCGTCCGGGGGAAGAGCAGCTCGGCGATGAAGATTCCCCACTCGGGATCCGTCACCACGGTGCCGACGCGGCAGCCGCGCAGCGCCCGCAGTCGCGGCAGCTCACGGCCCGGCGGCTGCCAGAACGCGACGACGAACCGGTCCGGCCCGTCGTGTGTCGCCCGCAGCACCTGCCGCACCACAAGCGACTCCTTCGACCGGTCGGCACCGACGCGGCAGCGGTCGTGCTGGCTGACGCGCATGAGCCGCTCGTCCGAGCTCATGTCGACCCGCCCCAGCAGCTCGCGGACGCGGTCACCCCGCGGATCCGCGGCCGCGACGGGCCGCATACGTGACTCCAGCGTCGGTCTGCCCCGCAGGTGCGGCGGTCTGACCAAACCACGCAGCGCGCCCGAGTGCAGTCCCAGCACGGTTTCGAGGTGCTCGACGGCCCGCAGGGACTCGCGTCGTGACGGCTCGCTGCGGCCGGACTGCCAGTGGCTGAGCGTGCCGACGCTCACCGCGCTGCCGCGGACCCGCAGCCTCCGGGCCACACCTTCCAGGCTCAGGCCGCTGTCCTTCATCGCCGTGCGCAACGCCACGGCGAACGTGGGATCGCAGTTGTCCATGCTGTCGACCATCGCTTGGCGGCGCCACCCGAACATCGGTGTGTTTACCGAGCTCACCTACTTCGACCACAGCAACGCCGACGCCGTCCGGGCACGTTCGTGGTAACCGGGCACCCGAGTCCCCGCGGGAAGCACCTCCACGAGCGCCGCCGGCCCGGCCGCGGCACGCAGCAGTTCCCGCGCCGCCAGCGGATCGGCGCCGGCGGCCACCTCGGCGATGATCACTCTGGCGTGGCCCGGCCACGACGAGTCGCCCACAGACGTGCGCCACGCCCGCCGCACCGCCAGCAGTCCCGGCACCTGCCCGCACCGCGCGGTGATCGCGTGATCGAGCCGTCCGCTGTCGCACCCGCCCGGCGGGACCGGCCAGAACTCGTACGGAGGCACGGGCGTGCGGGGGAAGACGAGGGTCGCCGCGTTCTCCTCGGCCACCCCCGCCGCGGCGAAGAGCGCTCGCGCGGCGTCGTAGTAGTCCGGTGGCGCGGTGCTCCGGTAGGCCAGCTGCCCGAACCGGACCAGCCTGCCCACCTCGGGCTCGTCACCCGCCGCGAGCCGGTCACGGGCGAGCTCCAGCAGTTCGTCGGGGAACTGCCCGGCAAGGTGCAGGAGGAGCTCGAACGCGGAAGGCTTCACGCCCGCCACGATCCCTGGTCAGCAGGACCCGAACATCGGTGATGTCACCGAGGCTGTGCCAGCGCGAGCGTCGCGACCTCGACCCGGCTGCGCAGTCCGAGCTTCGCGAGGATGTGGGACACGTGAGTGTCGACGGTGCGCCGGGACAGGAACAGTTGTTCGGCAATCAGCCGGTTCGACAGCCCCTCAGCCACCAGGTGCGCGACTCTCGTCTCGGTCACCGTCAGGCTCTCCCAGCCGCTGACCGGCCGGTTGCGCGGCTCCCGCGCCCCGGTACGCACACCGTGCTCCCGGAACGCGGCCCGCACCCGCGCCACGTCCCAGACGGCACCAAGGGAGTCGTAGTCCTTCAGCGACCTGGTCATCGCCCGCCGGGCGTTGCTGGTCTCCCCGCGCCGCGCCCACGCCAGCCCGGCCGCCTCCCAGGCCTGCGCGGCACCCAGGACCAGGCCGGACCCGACGTAGCACCGGGCGGCCTGCTCGAGCAGTTCGGGGTCGTGGTCCAGCAGGCCCCGGCAATGTGCGACCAGGCCGGGCCGCACGGCGGGGTTCGCCTTCTCCTCGGCGAACGCGACGACGTACTCGGCGTCCGCGCGCCGGTCGCACGCCATCGCCAGCCGCACCACGTTCGCGGTCGGCAGGTCGGCCGCGGTCCAGAGGTTCTCGACCGCCTCCCGTTGCAGGTCGAGCGCGCCGGTCAGGTCGCCTGCGTGTTCCAGCACGAGCGCCCGTACCACCACCAGCCACTCCGTCCGGCCCCGCATCTGCGAGGTCCACCGCGACTTCGCCAGGATCTCGTCGATCACGTCCAGGTAGTGCCGCGCGGTGACGGTGTCGTCGCGGTGCAGAGCCACGAGCACCGCCCGCTCGTAGCAGACGAGCAGCGGAACCTCCGCGCCGACGGCGGCCACTTCGGACAACAGGTCATCCCAGCCGCCGGTGCGGTACAGCCGCAGCGCGTCGCAGATGACGCCCTGTTGCAGCCTGCGCTCGTTGCCGGTCCGCTCCGCCAGTCGCCGCAACCGGGCGGTGCTCACGCGAGCGTCCTCCCACCGGTACAGCTCCAGCTGAGCGAACGCTTGGTCGGCGAGCAGGGACATGTAGACGTCGAGCTGTTCGGGATCGTCCTCGACCACCGCGAGGCCACGATCGGCGTGGCCGAGTGCGAGGTCGGGGCGTGACAGCATGATGTTCAGCACCGCCAGCGAGTGACACGCGTGCGCCGCGACCCACGGGTCGCCGAGCCCGCGGGCCTCGGCCAGCACTCGCTCCGCCAGCGCTGCGGACTCGTCGCGCCGATCCACGAAGGCAATGCACGCGATGGCCCGCATCACCCGCAGCCGCAGCAGTTGCCGCGGCTGCCAGTCCACTTCGGACTCCAGCCGGTCGAGCAGGGTCAGCGCATCACCGTGCCGGGCGAGCAGCAGAACGCAGTCCACGGCGATCAGGCCGAGCTTCAGCACGGTGTCGGCGCTGACGGCTCGCGTGTCCGTGGTGTCCAGGGTCTGCCGGGCGAGCCGTTCGGCCTCGGCGGGATCACCTCCGCGCAGCAGCGCCGACGCCAGTGGCGCCACGATCTCCACGCGCCGCGGGTCGGTGAGCGGCAACCGCGGCAACGCGTGCTTGAACAGTGTGCGTGCCACCACGGCGGGTTCGTTCGCCAGCCCCTCGCCCTGCGCCATCAACCAGTCGATGAGCCAGTCCGGCGCGGGCAGGTCGCCCCCCACGTCGATGGCGGCGAGCAGCTGCCGGGTCACGGCGGTCCTCGGCTGTCCGGCCAGGGCCAGGGTGCGCCCGACCTCCTGGTGCCACGCGGCGCGCACGCTGCCCGCCACCTGATCGCACAGCACGTCGCGGATCAGCGGATGCCGGAACGCCATACCCGTGCCGGTGGTCGTGAGCAGGCCCGCCGCCCGCGCCCGGCCGAGCATGCCGACGAGCTCGGCGATCGGCCGTCCCGCCGCGACCCCCAGGTCGGCGACGTCGAACTCCACCCCGAACAGCGCCGCCATCCGCAACAGGTCGCGCACGTCGGGCGCGACCGCGTCCAGGTGGCTCGAGATCACGGCACTCAGCGACGGCGACCGCTCGCCTGGGGCCGCCTCCACCACGCCGGCCGAGTTCGTGGAGAGCACGTCGTCGCGCATCATCGCGCCGACCAACTCGGTCACATACAACGGGTTTCCGCCCGCGGCGGCGATGAGTCCGGTCAGCCTGTCCCCCGGTGGGCCTCCCACCATCGACTCCGCCAGCTCGGCGGACTCGGCCGCCGACAGCGGGGTGAGCTCCGCGAGCACTCCCCGGCCCGCCGCCGCGAGCTGCGCCACCCGCCGCACCAGCGCATCGAGGTCGGCCCGGTCCTGGCCGGGGCGCATCGACCCGGCCACGAGCAGCGGCTGCTGCTCGGCGATCCGGGTGAGCCGGTTCCACAGCCGCACCGACGCCTCGTCCGCCCAGTGCAGGTCGTCGAGCACCAGCACCAGTGGCGTCGCCGAGCACAGGTCGTCGATCCAGCCGACCAGGATCTCCGACGCCACGACCGCCGGATCGGAGATGCCCGCGCCGCCGCGGAGCACCGCGGTGATCTCCGCGCGGTGCTCGCCGCTCGTCACCTCCACGAACGGCAGCAGCGGGAACACCTGGCTCAGCTCGTCACCGGAGGTCCAGATCAGCCGGTGGTCGCGATCTCGCGTCCCGAACACCTCACGCAGCAACGCCGACTTGCCCTGGCCCGCGTCGCCGATCGTGAGCACGACGCCGCCGTGGCCGCGAGTGAGAGCGTGCAGCTGTGTGTGCAGCGCGGCGAGCTCCGCATGCCGGCCGACGAGGCCGGGCATGCTGTCGGAAACCCGAAGGACACTCGGCATGGGCGGGAGCCTAACCAGCGGGCGAATCCGATGATCAAGACCGATGGACACGCTTCGACCACGGAAAGTAGCCCCTGGCGGGCGACTTCACTCAATCGGCGCAGCGAATCATGTGGTTTTCGTGCCAAATGACCCCGGCATCCGCCGAATGCGCCAATCGCGCAGCGGCGAACGGGTGGTCTGATCCGCCGGAAGGGCGGTCGTGAGTTTCCCTCACCACACCCCGAACTGAAGGCCACCCGGCGGCGTACAGACCTCCCGACAGCGAAGGCGACCCGGCTCGTGTGGAGGCGAGGGCATGACCACGAAGGACCAGATCTCGTTGTGCCCGGAGTCCGGGCGCGCACTGATCAAGGCACTGCAGGACCGTGTGGACGACGCGGACACGTGGCTGCGCAAGGTAAACCGGCTGGCCCGGCCACTGCCCCTCGGCGCCCACCCGGTCGCCGACGCGGCGTCGGCGAGGTTCCAGCGCTTCGCGGGCTCCGAGGACGAGCAGTCGCTGCCCGCGGTGATCTCCGCCTACCGCGAGGTGCTGACGCAGACGTGCGACGCGATCACGACCGCGATGCGCAACTTCCGCGAGGCCGACGCGCGCAGTGCTCACGCGTTCGCCCGGATCCACGCGGAAGGGCGCTGACGATGCGCGACGTGAGCTACGACTGGGCGGCCGTGTCGCACCACGACCTCTACCGGGCAGTGCACGAGCGCAATGATCCCGGCGAGGTCGGCCAGATCAGTGCCGAGTGGACGGTGCTGTCCGGCGAGCTGGTCGAGGCCGCGCGGCTGATCCGCGAGGCCGTGACCGCCGCCGAGTCGGGCTGGGAGGGCCGAGTCGCCGACGTGGCGCGACTCGCGATGCGGGAGCTCTCGGAGTGGACGACCGAGCTCGCCGAGACCGTGACCGTGGTGGCACACCAGGTCGACGAGCAGGGCCGGATCATGGCCGAGGCTCGTGCGGCGATGCCGGAGCCGGTCGACTTCAGCTACGCGGAGATGACCAAGCCGTTCTCCAGCGGTGCGATCCAGGAGCTCACCGAGTCCACTGAGGACATTCGGCTCGTGCGCGACCAGTCGTTGTCCTGCCACGAACAGGCGGTCGCGGTGATGCGGGAGATGGAGGAGAAGTCCCGTGCGCTCGACCGGGTGCGACCCGAGTTCTCCCTGCCGCGCAACCCGTTGACCGGTCGGGAACAGGAGCCGGTGGCGCTGGTGGTGACGGGCGACCGAACCTCGCGGCCGCGGCTGACCCGGCCTGGGCCGCATCCGGTACCAGCGGGGCCCGCTCCGGTGCCGGTCAAGGCGTTCGCCGCCATGAGCGGCGACCTCGGTCTCCCGCCGGCGAACCCGAGCGGCGAACGGGTGGTCAGCGCGGCGGTCGAGCAGCAGGGACCGGTCCCGCGCACGACTTCCGGACCGTCCCACGGTGGCGGAGTACCGCCGTTCGTGGCCGAGCCCGCGATGCCGATGATGCCGATGACTCCCGCGACTCCCGTGACAGGCGGACACCAGCCGCCCGAGGCCCGCCGCCAGGCGCGGTTCGTTCTCGCCGAGGACTTCTTCGCCGCCCCTGGCGGCGAGCTCGCGCCCCCGGTGATCGGTGACGAGCAGGAGGCGTCGTGACCGCCACGATCTCGCTGTCCACCGGGCAGTTCGACGCACACTGGGCGGCGCTCGGCCTCGGCCGCAAGCCCTACCCCCTCGATGTGCCGCACACCGGGCGGCGGACACCGCCGGACGCGGACACCGCCGGGCTACTCCGGCTGCTCGCCGACCACGTCTCCGCTGTCGACGTGGTCGGCGACCTCAACGGGCCGCTGCGCGCGGTCGCGGTAACCGACGGCCGCCACGCCGGACTGGCAGTGGTCAGGGATGACGAGGTGCTCCTGCAACCGATCCGGCCGACCGCGCTGACGACGTCGCTGCTGTCCGTGCTGCCGCCGGTGCGCGCCGGATCGGGCCGGGCCCTGTCGGCACCGCTCGACGTGGTGCGCGGCGCAGGCCGGAGCCGGGGCCACGACGTGCGCCAGGCGTTGCTCGAGGCGGGCCTGTCCCGTGACGACGCGGTGCTGCTCAGCGAGCTGGCCACCGGCCGCACGGCGGGCGGCCAGTTCGGCGCGACGCACCGAGGCGTCCGGGCGAAGACGGTGATCACGTGGTTCGACACCACTCTTGGGCGCTACCTCGTGGTGTCCGCCGGCGGCTGGCTGAGCGTCGCTCCCGCCGACAGTTCCCGCATCGCAAGCCGGATCGAGGAGATCCTCGCGGCGGCGTGACCCGCCGCAGGCGCAGGAGAGGAAAGAGCCGTGGAACAACGCGTCATCGCCGGTCGCTACACCCTGGTCGTCGAACTGGGGCGTGGCGCCATGGGCGTGGTCTGGCGCGCGCACGACCAGGTGCTTGGCCGCGCGCTCGCGATCAAGGAGCTGCTCCCGCCCGAGGGCCTGCGGGCTGACGAGCGCGCGGTCATGCAGGAGCGGATGCTGCGCGAGGCACGGACCGCGGGCAAGCTCAACGACTCCGCGGTGGTCACCGTGCACGATGTGATCGTCGAGCACGGCCGCACCTACCTCGCGATGGAGCTGGTCGACGCGGCGAACCTCGGGGCGCTCGTCGCCAGGCACGGCCCGCTCGACAGCGTGGCGGTCGCGAACATCGCGTTGCAGGCACTGGGCGCGCTCGAATGCGCGCACGCGGCCGGCGTGGTGCACCGAGACGTCAAGCCCAGCAACATCATGGTGCGCCCGGACGGCATGGTGAAGCTCACGGACTTCGGCATCGCGCAGACGATGGACGACCCCCGGCTCACCTCTAACGGCGGCCTGATCGGTTCACCCGCCTACATGTCCCCGGAGCGGCTGAGCGGCTGGGAGGCCTCCCCCGCATCCGATTTGTGGGCGCTGGGCGCCAGCATCGCGTACGCGGTCGAGGGCGTCGCCCCGTTCGAACGCCCGACCACCGCGGCGACGCTGCACGCGATCATGAACGAACCTCCCGTGCCGACCAGGGCGAGCGCCGCCATGGCCGAGGTGATTCTGGGTCTGCTCGCCGACGATCCGAGTCAGCGGCTGACGGCGGCACGGGCCAGGGAGATGCTGACCGCGATCGTCCACGGCACGGGCCCGGTCAGCGTCTCCCGTCCACCACGCAGGACCCCGGCACTCGCCCGTGTCGCCGCGGTCGTCGCAGGTGTCGCCGTGCTCGCGGTCAGCGGCGTCGTGGGGTACCAGCTCTTGCCCCGCAACGCTTTCGGCCTGGGTCAGGCGGCATCGCCCACCGAACCCGACTCCGGCGGTGTCGCCTCCCCGCCGGAGTCGCCGGGTGAACCGATCCCCGCGAACCAGACCTCGACGTTCGGCCGCGACGGTGACGTGCCGGGGCTGAACCTCAGCGGAACGGCCTGCGCACAGGGTTTCCTGACCAAGGGCAGGCAGGTCGCGACGAGCTCGCCCTGCGACGCACCGCACGACATCCAGCTCTACGCCGCCGCGACTCCGTTGTTCGACAAACCGAAGTCGATCGACTACCCCGGCACGCAGTGGCTCTCGGACTTCGGGACGAAGTACTGCGCCGACCAGTTCCCCGCCGCGAAGGCGGCCGAGCGGGAGAGTTTCGGCGTCGCCGTGCTGGTGCCCACCGACCGGGAATGGGCGGCATGGAACGACCCGATGTCGCCAGGACACCAGGAAATCCTTTGCGTCGCCTGGAAGACGGATCGCACGCCGCTCACGGCGTCGCTCGTGTCCTAATTCGACCGTGGTCCGACCCAACGTCGCCACGGCGACGTTTTCTGCCATGAGAGCCAACGCAACCACGCAGTACTCGAAAGCGAGGACGGAGCTGTGCCCGAAGAAAACCAGCACGAGGCGGCCACACCGGACGGCCACACCGTCAGCACGCCCGAGTACACGCGCGAGGAAGAGAGCAGCACGCGCTACAACGACGTCGAACGCGAGGCGGAAGTACAGGAACCCCAGACCAGGGAGACCGCCACCGAACGGCACTACAACTCCACGCCGGTCCGGCACGTCGAACCGGAGACCGGCCGGACCCCCGCCACGCCACTGCGCGAGTCCGTCGAGTCCGGGAACGTCGTACTGGACAAGGCGGTCGGCGACGACCTGCTCAAGCTGCTCGACGCCCAGCTCGACGAGGTCGACGCCTGGCTCGGCAAGATCGATCTCATGGGCAGCAGGCCCCCGCGGTTCGGCAGCAACGACGTCGCGACGGCGATGTCCAACAAGTTTCTCAAGCGCGCCAAGGGCGACCAGGACTCCTACCACACGGTGATCACCGCGTTCCGTGGCGTACTCCAGCAGACGCGCGACACCGTGTCCGACGCGATGCGTGCGACCCAGAGCACCGACCGGCGGCGTGGCGAGTCGTTCCGCCGCGTCTACTGACCGGATTCGTCGAGAGGTAAGGACATGGCCGAGCAAGGCACTGGCGTCACCAGTCGGGTGCTTCAGGGGGAGTACGACTGGACGGGGTACTCGCACCGGGCGCTGTACGACTCCGTGCACGTGAACAACGACCCCGGTGTGAACGGTGAGATCAGCGCGGAGTGGAAGCAGTGGGGCGTCAACCTCAAGGACGTCGCGCAGACCATCGTCAACGGCCTCACCGCGAGCGAGAGCGGCTGGTCCGGGCCGGCGGCGGAGGCCGCGCGTCAGGGCATTCGCACCCTCACCGAGTGGATGACGGCGACCGCGGCGTCCGTCGCGACGTTCGCCGAGCAGATCGACGAGCAGGGCCGGGTGATGTCGATGACCCGCGACATCATGCCCGAGCCCGTCGTGTTCGACTACAACGCCGCGGTTCAGGCCTACTCCAACGACCCTGTCACGGCCTCCGTCGAGACGACACAGGACATGTACGCCGCTCAGCAGAAGGCCGAGCAGGCGCGTCTGCAGGCCGTCGACGTCATGGAGAACATGGAGCGCGCCTCGAAGGCGATCGACGAGGTCACTCCGAGCTTCACCGTGCCCGACAACCCGGTCACCGGTGGTACCGGCGCGACGACCAGGTCGACCGCGACCTACGGCAACCCCGATTCGTCCACTGAGGACGTTCCCAGGACGCGTGGCGAGACCGAACGGTATCCCGGATCGGGCGACGACGAGACCACTCCCAGGCAGGCTCCGCGGGACCAGGACGAGGAGCCGCGCAAGTCCGAGGAGACGAGCCGCCGCGAAGCGGAGTCCGGGGAGACCGACCGGCACGAGTCCCGCACCACCAAGACCGCGATGGACCCACCCGCGGACACCGTGCCGAGGTCGGACGGTGAGCGCGAGCCGTCCCCGCAGCCACGCAAGGAGGAGACGCCCGCGCCGAGGAGCTACGACGGAACCACGACGAGCACCGCGCGGACTCCTTCCGACGACACGACGACGTCCGGTACCGGCGTGCAGCCGCGCACCGAGGAGACCGTGAGCCGGAGCCAGCCCCGGTCCGGCGAGATGCCGGGTACCCCGGCCATGCCGACACCGAGGATGCCCGGCGGGATGCCGCCGTCCGACGGCCGGGCGAACGCCGGTCCGCGCAGCCCCGGCCAGGCGCCGCACCGCACGAGCCCGTGCCGCACCGGCCCGAACGGGCAGACGTCGTTCGGCGCGGGCCCGAACGGCTACGGGCCGAACCCCATGGGCCCCAATGGTTACCGGCCATACCCCATGGGGCAGTCCCCCGACGGTCGCACCACCTCCGGCTACGGGCCCAACGGAATGGACCCGTACCTCACCGGTCCGGACGGTCGGCCGATGTACGGCCCCGACGGCCAGCCGCTCTACGGACCGGACGGCCGCCCCCTCTACGGGCCGAACGGCCAGCCGCTCTACGGTCCGGACGGTCGGCCGATGTACGGCCCCGACGGCCAGCCGCTCTACGGACCGGACGGACGTCCACTCTACGGGCCGAACGGCCAGCCGCTGTACGGGCCGGACGGCCGCCCGCTCTACGGTCCCGACGGACGTCCCCTCTACCCGCCCAACGCCGTCGGACCGGATGGCCGTCCCCTGTACGGGCCCACCGGCCCGGTCCCGTTCAGCCCGGAGAACCGCGGCCCGGCGGACGGCGCCGTGCCTTCCGGGGGACCAGGCCGGGGTGTTCCCGGCCGGGGCATGCCCGGATTCGGCGGGCCAGGAGGCATGCCGGCCTTCAGCGGATCCGGTGGCGGCCCGGACCTCGGTGGTCCGAGCCGGATGGCCGAAGGCGGCCAGCCTCCGCCGCAGAACCTGCGCCCCGCCACGACGACCGTGGTGCCGGAAACCCACCTGACGGCGCCGTCGTCCACACCCGGTGGTCCCGGCATGCCCACGGGCAACGGACCCGGCGGCACGCCTATGGGTGGTGCGCCGATGGGACCGATGAGCGGCGCCCAGGGGCAGGGTGGTCAGGACCAGGAACGCAGTTCCCGCTATCTGCAGGGCAGCGAAGGCCTGTTCGTCGTGCCCGGCGACGACGTGCCGCCGCCCGTGATCGGTGAGGCGCCGCCGAAACGCGGCGGCCGCGACGAATGCGACGAGTCATGAGCGCCGCGTTCCGGCTGACGCCGGAGCAGTACCGGATCCTGTGGACGGACCTCGGTCTCGGCGGTATGCCGTACCCGCTCGACGTGCCCGGCACCGCCACGTCGCTGCGGGCCGACGACCTGTGGTCGGAGCTCGGCGACGCCGGTGACCGCCTCGAAGGGTTGCTGCGACTGCTCGGCGACCACGTCCTGGCCGTCGACGTCGTCGCCGACCAGCAGGGCCTGGTGCGCGGGCTTTCCGCGACCGACGGCACCGCGGGTGTGCTCGCGGTGATCAGGCACGACGCGGTCGAGCTGACCGCGATCGACCCGGCCGCGGTAGTGCCCGAGGTGCTCGGCGTTCTGCAGAACACCAAGGCGGGCAAGGGAAACCCGGTGTCCGTCCGGGTCACGACGATGCGCGCGGCCGAGCAGTGCGACGAGGACGACTACGAGGACGACCGCCCCTGGGGCCGGGAACCGCACGCCGCCGAACGGGAGGTGCTCGCCCGAGCCGGGGTGGCGCCATCGGACGCGGCGGTCCTCAGCGACCTGATCAACAACAGAACTGCCGGCGGGCAGCTCGGCGTCACCTGTGGAGCCGTGCGTTCGCCGGAGGTGATCACGTGGTTCGACACGCGCAGCGGGCGATACCTCGTGGTCTCCGACGACGGCTGGCTCAAGGTCACGCCGGCGGGCAACACCCACATCACCAGCCGGATCGACGAGATCGTTTCGGCGGCGCACAAGGAAGGCGTGAGGAATGTCTAAGTACGCGACCGGAGTAGCGGTCCTGCAGCAGACCGCCGAGCTGATCCGGGACAAGAAGGTCGAGGCCGACAACCTGCAGCGGCAGCTGAACAGCATCGTCGACGGCATGGCGGGCTACTGGAAGGGCCAGGCCAAGGAGGACTTCGCCAAGGTCAACACCCGGTTCGACGACCTCTGCAAGAACGTGCTCGAGGCGCTGGAGGAGATCGCCGCCCAGATCTCCGGCACCGCCGTCAACTACGCACGGCAGGAGGAGACGGGCAAGGCGACCTTCTCCAGGATCTCCGCCCGCCTCGGCTGAGCACTCCCTTTCCACGACACCTGACGACTGAGGAAACGACATGGCCAACAATCCCGTGAACTTCGACGACTCCGACTACGTCAAGATCGACCCCGCGCAGCTGCGCTCGGACGGCGAGACGATCAAGAGCCTGGCCGGCCAGCTGGAGTCCCTGCTGGAAGACCTGAAGAACCAGATCAAGCCGACCATCGACCAGTGGGACGGCGCGGCCAGCGGCAACTACACCGCGGCCCAGGCGAAGTGGAACGTCTCCGCGGAGGAGGCCCAGGGCATCCTCGACGACATCGCCAAGGAGCTCCTGGCGACCGCGGAGGAGTACGAGCAGACCGAGCGCAAGAACGCGGGTTCCTGGGCCTGAGCCCGCGTGGCCGTTCCCCGGGAGTGTCGTCTCCCGGGGACCGAACCATCCCGCTTCCCGTGGCGTAACACGGTGCAGCGACCAATTCGGTGTCAGCATTGCGAGGAGTCCCCGATGGACATGGAGCAGTGGCTCGCGGACATGCGGGCGAGCATGGACGAGCAGACCCGCAAGGCCGCGATGTTCGAGCAGCAGCTCGCCGCCGCGACAACCACTCTGTCCAGTTCGGACGGTGCGGTGACGCTCACGGTGAACCCCAACGGTGGCCTGGCGAACATCTCGTTCGGGCCCCGCGCGTGCGACCTCGGCCCCGCGAAGCTGAGCGGCGTCGTCATGTCCACCCTGCACAAGGCGCAACGCGAGGTGTCCAGGCACGTCGTCGCCGCCTTCGGCGAGTTCGCTCCGGACGCCGTCGAGACCATGGAAGTCATCCTGGGCGACATCCCCTACGACCTCGATGACGAAGCCGACGACGGACCGGTCTGGCGCGGAGAGCCCGAGCTCGAGCCGGAGCCGGAACCCGCTCCCGTCATGTCCATGGCCGCCCGGCGTGCTGCGGCTGCCCAGCCCAAGCAGGCGGCCGGAAACGACGACACCGACCTCACCGAGCGACCCTGGTAGACACCGATGGCCCTCAACATCAACCACAATCCGGACGACGCCAACGTCTCGACCGTCAACGGCGTCAAGTTCACCGAGAACGACAAGTTCAAGGGCACGTTGATCATCGAGGCCTACGACGGCCTGATCGACTCGATCAACGAAGAGGCCGAGAACCAGACGATGTATGCCCTCGGCATCACGTTCAACGCGATCGGTGCCGTGGCGTCCACAGTGGAGTTCATCGCCAACCCCTTCGGTCAGCTGTTCGGCATGGGCGTCGGCTGGCTGATGGAACACGTCGAGCCGCTCAAGAAGTGCCTCGACTTCATCACCGGCGATCCCAAGGAGATCCAGCGCAAGTCCGAGGAGACCAAGCAGCTGGCGGCGATGATGCGGGTCATCGCAGAGGATCACAAGAAGGACATGCAGAAGGACAGCGCCTGGAGCGGCGGGGCGCGGGACAACTACACCGCCAACATGGACCAGTTCGCCCTCGAGCTCGACAAGACCGCGGACGCGATGGAGACCGAGGCCAAGATCGTCGGCATCGCGGGCATGCTCATCCAGGTCGGCCGGGACATCCTGCGCGACATGATCGCGGTGATCATCGGCAACTTCATCGCCAACGCGCTCGCGGCGGCGATCTCCGGCATTTTCACCATGGGTGCGGGCACCGCGATGTTCGTCGTGAAGATCGTGGCCGAGGTCGCGGCGTGGGTGGCCAAGCTGATGTCGAAGATCGCCAAGATCGGCATGGCGCTCGCCAAGCTCGCGAAGCTCAGCGGGAAGCTCGACGACGCACTGAAGATGATCAAGAAGGGCTGGGGCCGCTTCGACAACCTCGCCGACGCGGGCGAGATCCTCTTCGAGGCGTACAAGGTCGCGCACGACATCGACAAGACCATCGACGAGGCGAAGAAGAAGGACAACGAGACCGACGCGGCCACCGACGAGGTCGAGAAGAAGTCCGACGCCGCGAAGGCCTCCCAGGAGAAGTACAAGCAGGCCAAGGACAACGAAGCCGCCGAGGCGGAGGACGTGAAGGCCGCGGGCGAGAAGGTCGACGCGGAGGCCAAGCAGGCCAAGGCTGCGGCCGACCGGGCCCAGCGACTGGCCGACGAGGCCGAGAAGCACGCCGGCGACGCCGAACGCTACGCCAAGGAGGCCGACAGGGCCGCGGAGCGGGGCGACCAGAAGGCGTTCGACGAGGCCAAGGCCAAGTACGAGCGGGCGAAGTCCGACTACGACGACACGCTGGCGGAGTTCGAGGACGCCGAGGCCGTGGCGAAGAAGGAGTCCGCGGACGTCACCGCGGCGGCGAAGGACCTCGCGACCGAGACCGGTGAGCTCTCCGAGGCAGCGGCGAAGAGCTACGACGCGTTCCAGGACACGAAGGCCCCACTGGAGGAGGCCGAGCAGGCGTCCAAGGACTTCCAGGAGAAGTACGGCCAGAACGAGGCCGACGTGCCGCCGGAGGAGCAGGCGGAGTACCGCGCGGCGAAGCAGGCCGCCGAGGACCTCGACGCCAAGAACGACGCCGCGCGTGCCGACCAGGAAGCCTTCGAAACGGCCAACCGCGACTTCGCCGCGAAGAACGCGGCGGCCACCGAGGCCAACGCGAAAGCAATGGAAACCGGGGACGAGCGGGACATCGCGGCCGCCGAGAAGGCGAGCGCCGAGGCCGACGCCGCCGGACAACAGGTCGAGGATGCCGCGAACAAGTCGAAGGCCTCCGGCGAGGCGGCCGAGGCGGCCTACGAGAACTTCAAGCAGTACCAGCCTCCCGAGGAGGAACGCACCGTCTGACCGTTCCCGATCTGACTACCGACCTCAGGAGCCTTCGCCATGGCCAAGAAGGGCGTCAACACCAATAGCTCGTACGAGGCCAATGTCAACTACATGGACCTCACGAACCTCTCGGCCGGAGAGCTCCAGGCGAAGATCAAAGAGATCGAGGACTACCACAGGAATCTGAGGCTGAGCAACGGTGACCTCGGCCCCATCGGTTCCCTGGCGTCGCAGCAGCTCAACCAGTCGAGCGACAAGGTCGCCGAGCACCTCGGTGTGGCGACCGGCGTCTACGACAAGATCAAGGACAAGATCAACCAGACCAAGCAGCTCTACCAGGAGCAGGAGCAACGGGCGGCCGACCGGTTCAAGCGGATCGCCACACCCCCGCCCGACCTCAAGCGCCCGACCCCGATCACGCCGCCACAGGCACCCGGTGTGACCGCGCCGACCGGGCCGAAGGTCGCCCCGCCGCCGAACTTCACCGGTGCCTCGCCCCAGCCGGGCAACGGTCCCGCGGCGCGGCCGGGCGCCCCCGGCACCGCCACGCCGAAGCCCAATGGGGACAACGCGTCGAACGCCCGGCCATCCACCCCCCCGCCTGGCACGGGCAAGGTGCCCGGCACCGCCGGTCCGGGCTCGATCGCGGGCAGGCTCGGCGGAGCCGTGCCCGGCATCGGTGCGCCGGTGAACACGGCGGATCCGAAG
This sequence comes from Lentzea sp. NBRC 105346, assembly GCF_030269605.1. Taxonomy (GTDB): domain Bacteria; phylum Actinomycetota; class Actinomycetes; order Mycobacteriales; family Pseudonocardiaceae; genus Lentzea. The sequence goes on along the minus strand of NZ_BSTQ01000001.1, from coordinate 292,322 downwards.
TCCGCGAACCCGGCCGTTCAACGGCCCGGCTCCCCAACCGACGCGCCCACGACCGCCGCGGGCAAGAACCCGAGCGCGACCGCGCCCACCGCACCGACGGCCAAGACGCCGAACGCCACCGCGCCCGTGGGTCCCGGCAGGCCGGTCGGTCAGCAGCCGAACACCGCGCCCTCGAACCCCAAGTCGCCCGCGGCCAAGTCGCCCAGCACCAGCATCCCGGCGACCCCGGTCACGCCCGCCGGTCAGCAACCGAAGACCACCCCCACCACCAAAACGCCCACTACCCCAGCGGCCCCAGTCACGCCCCCCGGTCAGCAACCCAAGACCACACCCGGCAACCCCAAGACGCCCACCACCAAGTCCCCCAGCACCAGCAACCCGGCGACCCCAGTAACGCCCCCCGGCCAACAACCCAAGACCGCACCCGGCAACCCCAAGACGCCCACCACCAAGTCCCCCAGCACCAGCATCCCGGCGACCCCGGTCACGCCCGCCGGCCAGCAACCCAAGACCACCCCCACCACCAAAACGCCCACCACCCCAGCGGCCCCAGTCACGCCCCCCGGTCAGCAACCCAAGACCGCACCCGGCAACCCCAAGACGCCCACCACCAAGTCCCCCAGCACCAGCATCCCCGCGACCCCAGCCACGCCCCCCGGCCAACAACCCAAGACCACACCCGGCAACCCCAAGACGCCCACCACCAAAACGCCCACCACCCCGGCAACCCCGGTCACGCCCACCAACCAACAGAGCACCAAAGCCGGCCGGCGGCCGCCGACCGGGAAGTCCAGCACTCCACCGAAGGCGACCACCTCACCGGCCTCCGACACCAAGGCGCCGAAGGAAACCTCCGCTACCCCCCAGGCCGCCGCGGGCAAACAGCGCAAGCGCCAAGCACCCCCGGCCCCCGACTGGGCGCAGGTGCGGCAGGCGGTCGACACGTGGACCCTCGACAGCGACACCACCCTCGTCGGCCACCTCGAACAGCTGGGTTTCTCCCTGCACCACAACGAACAGCTGGCGACCATGATCGGTGCCAAGGCGCACCAGCTGTGGCCGACCGCGAGCATGACGCCCTACGCACTGACACAGAAGCTGGGCGTCGCCGCGGTCACCTCACCACCATGGGCGCCCAACCCCGCCGCCGTCTCCGCGGCGCTCACCGAGCAGCAGGTATGGCACCTGGCCTCGCAGTGGACGCCGAACGGCCCGGTGTCGCTCACGAACACCCTGAACGACCTCGGCCTGCCGCTGCACCGCACGCACCACACGTACAGCGACTTCGCGAACAACATCCTGCAGACCATGGCCACCAGGGTCTGGTCGAGCATCCCGCCGCAGCAACGCCCCAGCATGGTCAAGACGCTGGCGACGGCGATCGGTGTCGACCCCAAGACGTTGCGGCGCTGGCTGCCGCAGGACACGGCGCAGGACGTGGCCCAGCTCGAGGCACAGCTGCGGGCCGCGGCGGGCAGCTGGCACCCGATCGTCGGTGGTCCGTCCCTCTTCGCGGTGCTCGAACTGCAGGGCTTCGGGTTGCGCACCGGGCCGTCGAAGTCGTCGCCGCTGCGTCCCGAGGTGGCGCAGCTGGCCAAGGACACGCTCGCCGCGCTCGCGCCGCACAGCTACACCAACCTCGATCTCATGAACCTGGTCGGGGTCTCCAACAGCTTCTTCTACTCCTGGAAGCAGGAGTTCGAACGAGCAGCCAACCCGGCACCGCGCGACATCGCCCGGACCTGGTTGCAGAACCCCGGCGGCCGCACCCTCGAAGACGCACTCGGCACGCACCAGGGCCCCGAGCTGACGCCGGTGCTGCACGAAGTACTGGCGGAGCTGACCAACCGCGGTTTCAACGGCCCGCAACTGGTACAAGCGACGGGACTCACCCCGGCGTTCGTCCAGGAGTGGCACGAGAACCGCCACAGCGCGGGTGCCAAGCGGCCGCGCGACCCCAGCCCGGAGACCGGGGACACGAAGCGGGTGCGCGGACCGGAGACCGACTGGCGACCGGGCCCGATCACCTTCCGCAACTACCTGATCAACACGCTGGGCGTCGAGCTCTACACGAACGGCAAGTACAACGACCAAGCGATCACGCTGTTCACCACCGAGGCCACCAAGCTGATCACCTCGGGCAGCCACACGATCGACGACGTGCACTCCGCGCTCGGCATCAGCTCCAAGACCCTCAAGCCGTGGCTGGCGGAACGGTCGAACCCGTTCACGGCACCGGCTCCGGCCGCCGCCTTCACCTACCAGGGGTGGACCGCGGCGGACAAGGCCACACTGCGGCAGCACCTGCTCAACCAGGGACAGGAGCTCTACGACACCAAGGGAAAGTACCTCCCGGAGGCACTCATCCAGCTGGTGACCGTCGCGCGGCAACTGATCGGCACGATCGACCCGCGCACCGGACTGGTCATCACCGAACACGGCCTGCACAAGATCGTCGGGGTCAGCCCGGACATCCTCGAGCCGGCGATGCGGGCGCTGCCGCCCGCCGGGCCCGACACCGACGTCGCGTTCGACCAGGGCTCCGACGCGCTCGGTCCCGACGACCAGCAGCGGCTCGACGACCTCGCGCGGAAGATCGCCGGGGAAGCGGTCACCGCGCACCGGTCCGGCGCCGAGCTGCCGAAGATCACAATCACCGGGTTCGCGGCGGCCACCGAGCCGAACGCCGCGGACCTTGCGAACAACCGGGCCCACTCCGTCTTCCAGCACCTCATCTTCAACCGGGTCTCGCACCATCTCGCCCAGCTGCAGCAGGGCACCGTCCACAGTGAACAGTTGCTCAGCGGTGACATCGACTTCACGCTGGGCAGCGACATCGGGGGCACGGGAGCACGGGTCGTCGTCGACTGGGACACCGCAGGCCCCGGTTCCCCGGACTCGATGCAGTCCGTCGAACCGACCGCCCCGGCACTGGGCTCGCACGAGATCGTCGTCGAGTTCGACCCGGAGGACGTCGTGCTCGGCCCGGAGAACCAGCAGAACATCGACGACCTGGCCACCCAGATCGCCGAGAGCGCGATCACCAGGGCCCAGCGCGGCTACCGCATGCCGACGATCACCGTGACCGGCAACGGCGTCAACCCCACCACGTCCGCGAAGCAGGCGGCGGTCGCCCGCCGCGACCTGTTCGACCGCATCGCCCACCATCTCAACGGCGCCCTCACGCTCGACGATCTGCCGATCGTCACGGCCACCAACCCGCGTGGCGCGGCGAACACCACCGACATCCACGTCAACTGGGACCTGAGCGAGACCACCGAGTACACCGCGCCCGAGTCGGCGGAGATCACTCTGGACGGCCCGGTCCACCAGCCTGTCAAGACCGTCCTCGACGACCGCACCTGGGCCACCGCGCCGGACAGCAGGCCCGCGCCGTGGTCACGGGTCCCGAACCCGATCGGCCGCGACCGCATCGCCGCCGCCCGCCCCCTCGCGCACACGACCACCGTGCGGACGACCGACGCACAGGCGCTCGCCACCTCCAAGATCACCCTCGGCGCGGGCCGGCCGAAGATCGAGATCGACCCGCTCGACACGTCGTCGAACTTCGACGTCGCACTGATGGAAGTCGAACCCTCCCGGTGGGTTCTCGAGGTCACGCACAAGGTCTATCTGGACCCGAAGGGCCGCAAGGACTCGACCGTCGACAAGATCTGGGCCAGGGCACAGCAGGGGATGGACCGGATCGTCAACGACCAGGGGTTCGGCCTGCCCAGCGGCGCCCAGCTGAGCGTCAACCTGGTCCGCGTCGCACGTCCGGAAGACGCCCACAGCACGGTCGGCATCACGACCGCCGGCCAGCGCGCGGACACCGGGCAGTGGCCGACCGACATCACCCCCGAGCTCGCCGTGCACGAGCTGCTGCACAACGTGGGACTGGTCGACGAGTACCAGGACTCGAGCGGCAACGTCTTCCAGCAGAAGCAGGGGCGCGGTTACCTCATGCCGGGCACCGACACGGGCATCATGTCCAACCAGATCACCACCGATGCCACCGTCAAGCCGCGGCACCTGTGGCGGATCGAGAACCACGTTCGCGGTCTGGCCCATCTCCAGGAGAGCGACCACGGCCAGCTGAACCCGCCCTCGGGCGCGCCCGTCGTCCCGCCCCGTCACCACGGACCACAGCTCACCGGCGCCGCGCCGGGAACCGCCACCCGTCCGCAGGCTCCCGTCACCGGAGTGTCGACGGACATCGCCGAGGACCGCGTGTTCCGGCAGGCGATGGACGACCTCGCCCGCACCGGCGACCGGGACGCGCTCGCCCGCCGCGCCGACTACATCGCCCGGTGGCAGCCCGCGATCAACACGTACGCGACCGCGCTCGACGACCACGCCACGAATCCGGACACCAACGCCCTCGTCGACAGCTACCAGCAGGTGAACGCGCTGCTGTGGGAGCTGTCGCGGGACCCGGCGCTCAACGAGAACCTCATCCGGTTCGACAGTGACTCGCTGACCCTGTCGCCGGACGAGGTCGCCCGGCTGGGCCGCATCACGGACGAAGCGGTCGCCGCCGCGGTCCGGGCCAAGGCGAACGGCGAGGCCGCGCCGATCATCAAGATCATCAGCCGGGGTACGGACCCGACGCTCGCCGAGGCCCATTCGCTCGAGGTGTGGACGACCGTGCTGAAGCAGCTCGGCGACCGGCCCGGCGCCTACGACGGCGTCGACGTCGACATCGCGATCGCACCGGGCACGCCGGGACTCACCGAGGTTCATGTCGACCAGCTGTCCGAGGACACCTCGGACAACTCGGCGTCCGACACCGACTCCGTGCTGTCGAGCACCCCCACCGAGCACGAGCTCAACCTCCAGCCGGGCGAGTCCAAGCTGTCCGTTCAGCTCGAGACCGAGCTCGACCAGCTGGCCAGGGAGCTGGCCGACACCGCCAACCGGCGCGAGGGCATGGCCTATCTGCCGCTGTCGGTGTCCATCACGAACTTCAGCAGCGACGTCCGGCCACAAGCCGAGGCGGTGCGGGCGTACCTCGACGAGCGCATCGACTTCCACCTCAACGAGACGAAGCCGGGCAACACGGCCCACCGGCCGACGGTCTCACTCGGAGAGAGCTCCGAGGTCAAGCCGGGGCACAAGCGGTCTCGCAGCGGTTCCGTCAAGGTCGACTACCAGCTGCGCAAGACGCCGCCGCCGAGCCCGATGACCACGACCGCACCACCGCTCCCGGCACCTGCCGGGCAGGTCATCACCTCCCCCGCGGCACAGGCGAAGCACCCGATCCTCGACGACGAGGGATGGCGGCACAGCACCAAGGACTTCGGCCACCCCGACTCGGCGTGGGCCAAGCACCCGAACCCGGTGAGCCAGCAGGACATCGCCGCGGTCACCGGCAAGGTGCCCTTCCGGCGCTACGTCAGCGAGACCGGCGGCCTCACCGACAACAGCAAGATCGTCCGGCAGAAGGGCAAGCGGAAGCCCTCTTTCGGGCTCACCGCGTGGCGCAGCCCGATCGGCTACCACTACCAGCGCGTCCAGTTCCCCGGCACGGACGGCAGGCCGGGCACCGTCGTGCAGCACCGCGAGTACGTGCTGTACGTCGAGAACCTCTCGAAGTACTCCGAAGACCAGGTCGCGCGGTTCGAGCAGAACCTCACCAGCGGCGTGAACGCGCTCAACAAGGGCCTGGCGCTGCCCACGGGCGACCAGTTCAGCCAGTCGGTGCGGCTCACCGACGATCCCGCCGCGGCGACGGGGCGGATCTGGATCGGCCCGGCGGGCTCGCGGCCGAACCAGCTGTCGATCCCGATCGACGCCGGCCCCGAGGTGTTCGGGCACGAGATCATGCACTGGGCGGGACTCGACGACACCTACTTCGAGGGCCGAGACGAGAACCCGAGCATCTTCCAGCACTCCAAGGGCAAGGTGGTCAAGCACACCGACGGTTCGCTGGAGACCGTCGGCACCGGCAGGCTCGCCGAGGACCTGAGCATCATGGGCCCCCTGGCGACGAGCGGGCACGCCGCGCTGACGCCGCGCGACCTGTGGCTCGCGGAGAAGCGCGGACCGGACACGCGCACCATGGCACCGATTCAGGTGAACGAGAAGCTGGAGATCGCCGGCCCACAGGTGTCCACATCGGACACGCCATCGGCCGGCGGCTTCGAGGTCATGCCCGGCGTCAAGATCCCCTTCAGCCCGGAGACCGAGTCGCCGTTCGGGTACGACGTGCTCGTGCGGGACCAGGGCTGGGCGGCGAAAGCGGAGAACTTCGAGAAGACGCTGCGCAACTACCTGTTCGCGGCGCCCGAGGTGCGGCACGCCGCGCAGCAGTCGCTGATCAAGCTCCGCGACGTGCTGCTCGCGCGGTATCCGAACCAGCCGGAGAAGGTCGCGGCCGCGTTCGGCGGCATCAAGGTGACCAGCGCGGGCCAGATCGGCAACATCGCGTCGCTGGAGGTGCTCGACAACGTCATCGCCCACGGCAACGTCCGGGTGCTGATGACGACGCTCTACAACGCGCTGTACTTCAACAACGGCGAGGTCTCGCTCAAGCGGATCGTGCACGACTACACCCACGGCAAGCTCTCGAAGAAGCAGGCAAAGGAGCTCGGCCTCGACACGAAGACGCTGGACAAGCACAAGGCGTTCATGAACGGCAAGGCCCGGTACTGGGCCGAGCTCGTGCTCGGCACCCTCTACCCGGAGAAGGCCTACCTGTTCAGTGACGATCCCTTCGCGCTGGGAAACCTGGCGGCGCAGGGCAACGACGCGATCGAGATCGCGACCAGCCAGTCCAACCGCGCGCCGCGCATCGACGAGGCCCGCAAGATCAGCGAGCACAAGCGCGGCCTGCTGGAGCTCGCCCGCGAGGGCATGTGGCTCGACAGGCCCGAGTACCAGCTCACCACGAACACGCTGGAACTCACCGGCATGGTGGAGAAGGAGATCTCGCCGGACGACGTCACGTTCGACGACGACGGCAAGCCGACGCTGCGGTCCGAAGAGGACGGTCTGCTCTCGGTCGTCGCGTTCGACGCGGAAGGCCACCCGATCGACCAGGTGCACCGGGAGCTGTGGGGCTTCAGCGAGGTCACCGTGTTCACCCCGGACGGTCCGGTCACCAAGCCGGTCGAGCAGGCGCTGCCGGTGTCGAAGGCGGTCAAGTACACGACGGGACCGGTGTTCGTCACCGATATCCGGGCGGGCGACCTGGAGCCGATCGAGGGGGTCATGCCGAAGGGCCCCGAGCTGCCGCAGCCGTACCTGGAGGTGCCGGGCGCGCTGCACGAGACGGAGCTGACGAGCGAAGACATCGAGTTCGACGACAACGGCAAGCCGGCGCTGCGCGAGGAGGACCCGGACCTGCTCGAGCTCGTCGTGCTCGACAAGGAGGGCAACAAGGTCGAGAACCTGGTGTTCGGCGACAACGGCGACGCGGTGTCCGCCGTCGTCACGCCCGCGGTGATCGACCACGCGCCGGGTACGCCGGGCAGCGCCGACCTGCGGACTCGGCCCATCGACAGCGTGCTGCCGTTCTCGAAGATCATCAAGATCAGCAGCGGCCCCGGCCGCATCGAGAACATCCGGCACACCGACCTGCCCGTCGTGCCACCGGGCCACGAGCCGGTCAAGGGTCCGGAGGTGCCGCTGCCATGGGAGTCGGGCAAGGCGACGTTCAAGCTCGACGAGAACGCCTCGTGGTACCGGGCGAAGAACGCTGTGCAGGGCATGCCGCTGATCGCAGGCGTGTCCGGCACGACGATCCGCATGCAGACCGCATTCAAGTGGCTCAACGTGCCCCACGTGCACGAGGTGGACTTCTTCAAGGCCAACCTCGCCTGGATGTTGCACGAGGACCACTCGTTCTACGAGATCGTCCGCGGCGGCCAGATGGCGTCTTCGCCCGCGCCGCGCAGTGGCAACGAGATGTCGCTGAACAATGCGGTCGAGATGTACAAGAGCATCGACGACCTCGACCCCGGTCTGCTCGACGGGCTGCGCACGCATCCGGCCGCCCCGGTGGTGCCGCCGCACGAGGAGCTCTACCTGGAGCTGGTGCACAAGGACTTCGAGGATGGCGGGTTCCTCCACCCGCCGATGAACAAGGTCCTGTTCGCCAGGAACCTGCACAAGTTGATCACAGCCATGCGGGACGACCCGGACTACAAGCCACCGTCGACCCGGCTGGCCAGGATCGTGAACAACCTGCGCGAGTGGATGGCGCGCAACGATCTCACGCCGGCCGACGTGCTGACAAAGCTCGGCGTAGCGCATCTCGTGGCGATCAACACCTACGCCACGAGCACCGAGCACGACCTGATCAACCTCGCCATGCAGACCCGCTCGGGCTTCGCCTCGCTCGCCACCCATCAGCTGTTCTTCGTCAAGCTGAAGGACAAGCTGGACCGGGTGCTCAAAGCGGGCAAGCTCAGCCTCCCCGCGGCCGACTCGGACCCCGTGCTGGCCAAGATCGTGCAGGAGCACCGGTCCTTCGCGAAGGAGCTGAAGTACAACCGCGACCGCAAGACCGGCATCGAGCTGCTGCTGGCGGAGGCCGACGTCGAGCTCATCGTGCACGAGAAGGACGCCGCGAAGACCGCCGAGATCCAGCAGCGCAAGGCAGAGCTCACCGAGGAGCTCAAGGAGGTCGTGAACGCCATCGAGGTGATCGACCCCGCGATCGCCGCGGTGCGCGAGGAGGCCTACCAGCGCCTGGCCGCACTGACGCCCCAGATCGTCGCGGAGATGCGGCTGCACGCCGACATGCTCATCGACGCGATGCACCGGCTGCCGAAGCTCAGCGGCCACACCGTCTACCGCGGTGACTGGAAGCTCGGCACGCTCACCGGTCCGGCGAGTGTGCTGTCGAAGTTCTCGTCGACCTACGGCGAGCAGTCCATCACCTTCAACGACTTCAGCAGCGCCAGCCTCGATCCCGAGTGGGCGAAGGGCTTCCTCGAGTCGGCTCCCGACGACGGGCTCGGCCACAAGGTGTTCACCACGATCGAGCTCAACGGCAGCCACGCCGTCGACATCAGCGCGCTCACCACGATGCCGACCGAACAGGAGATCGTCTTCCTGCCCGGCGCGTCCATCGAGGTCACCAGCTCCGAGATCGTCACCGAGGACGGGATGACGTTCGAGTCCCTCACCGCACGGGAGCGCCCGCCCGCGCCGAAGGCCGGCATCGTCACGGACGTCATCTCCGAGGAGAGCAGCGACTCCGACCACGACAGCGTGCCGGACCAGTCGCAGAGCACCGTGCTGACCGAGATCGCGCGGATGGGCGCTCCACAGTGGACGAACAACGGGGCAGGCAGCTCGATGGCGGAGGCGTTCGAGCTGGCACAGCAGCTCAAGAACGCTCCGCGCACCCCGCAAGCCCCGCCCAACGACCGCACGGCATCGGACCGGCCGGCCACCGTTTCGCCCGGCGATGCCGGCACCACACCGATCGACGAGACGACCACCGGCCTCACGTTCCTGGCGAACGAGCTCGTCGACACCTCGATCATGCGCGCCGAACGCGGATACCTGCCGCCGAAGGTGACCCTCGGCGTCGCGCCCGGCGCCATCGATCAGGCACGCGCCGCGTGGCACGGCATCCAGCAGGCGATCACGGACAACCTGGCGGGCCGCGGCGTCCACCTGACCGAGGACGCCATGCCCGTGGTGGAGTTCGAGCTCGACCCGCGCCACGAGTCCGACGCGGTACACGTCGAGACGGACTGGGACCTCGTCCGGTCCGGCGGCCACGTGCCCTCGTCGCCCGGCACCCCCGACGAGGTGAGCACCACCCCCGTCGACACGCTGACCCAGCAGGCGCGCGAGATCATGGACGACCCGTCCTACCGGCACGCCTCCAGCGACCCCACCGACCCGTCCTACCGGCCGGCGCCGTGGTTCGAGCCCACCGAGGATCCGGTCGACGTCGACGACCTCGCGCCGTTCCTCGGCAACGCCCACGTCGGCGAGATCTGGTCCGAAGAGGTCCAGGTGGCCAAGGACAGCGAGATCGCGCCCGGCGAGGTGCGGCTCGAGTCCTTCCGGTCGGGGATCGGCTTCGACCACCGCGTCCTGGTCACCGCGGACGGCCGCAAGGTCCACCACCTCACCATCCGGCACCACATGCCCAAACCGGAGGGCATGACGCTCGCGGCGTACAAGACGCTGAAGAACAAGATCCTCAACGCGGTCGACGACTTCGTCAATCCCGGCTACCGCCTGCCGGACGGTGGTCAGCTGCACGTCGAGCTCGAGTTCGTCGACAACGCCGCGGACGCGCACCACCCGACCGTGACGCTGTGGCCGGGTGACAACCGCGCCGATGCCACCAACATCGGGGTCGAGTCCCACCCGCTGATCTACGTGCACGAGCTCGTCGGGCACCGGCTGGGCTTCTTCGACGAGTACACCGACACCGACGAGCAGGCCGGCCTGTGGCTCGCGGACAAGCCGCTGCCCACGCCGGCGAACGACTTCGGCCGCAAGGCGGGCCAAGGCCGGGTCGTGCACGACGACTCACTGATGACCGACGGCGTGCTGGAACCCGGTGCGACGCTCGCGCCCCGGTACGCGTGGCAGCTGCAGCACCTGCTCAACGCCCAGTCCACCGTGCCGCCGACCAGCTTCGACCAGCTGGTCCACCGTACCGAGGAACCGCTGCGCCGCGGCCTGCCCGCGCCAGGGACCGACCAGGACTCCCCACGCCCATCCGCACCTGCGACGACCGGCAGCGCGCTCACGACGCTCGACTTCTCCGGGGTCGAGCTCGGCGGTGTCGTGCAATTCACCGGCGACTCCGTGGAGCTCACCGCCGGCCACACCGCGACGCTCGACGAGCTCGCCGGCCAGTTGGCCCAGACGATGATCGACCGCACCCGTGCCGGAAAGCCGTTGCCCTCGCTGGAGATCGCGGCACGCGGCAGCATCGACGACGCGGCCGGAGCGCAGGTACCGCAGGTCGCGAACACGCTGCTCGGGTTGGTCGAGCAGCAGCTCACCGCCCTGCGCGGTGACACCGCGGTCTCCGTCGACGACCTCGCACTGACACTGACCCTCGACCCGAACGGCAGGCCGGGTCGCGTCGAGCTCGTCGTCGACGGCGGGCTCCTCCGGCCGCACGGCCGGCAGGGCCCGGACACGACCGTCGAGTTCTCCCCGGCGGGCAAGGCGAACGCCTACGAGCGCAGCAAGATCGTAAGCCTGGCGAGGGACCTCGCCGCCGCGGCCGTGCGGCGCTCCGGCGCACTCCCCGTCACCATCACGGGCGGTGCGGTGTCGGCCGGGGCGGTCAAGAAGCTGCTGCTCGACCGGCTCGGCCTCGAGCTGTCCCGTGCGCAGCGGGGCGTGCCCACCGGGAGCCAGCTCACCGTCACCGACTTCCGCGACATCCGGGTGGGCACCGGATCCACTGTGGACTCGAACACCGCTGCCGTGACGGTCGACTGGGACATCACACCCGCGACGAACAGCGGCCACGTCCCCGGCAAGGCCCCCGTCGTCCACCAGGTCACCGTGCCGCACCCCGTGCTCGACAACGAGGCGTGGCGGCACAGCGACAAGACCTCGGACCACCCCGACGCCTCGTGGTCGAAGCACCCCAACCCGGTCAGCGCCGAGGAGATCGCCGCCGTCCGCGATCTGGTCACGCCGCTCGTCCACCGGGGGGAGTACAGCACGCTCAGCACCGCGAGCCGGATCGTCAAGGACGGCGCCGGCCGTCCGACGATCGATTTCCAGCTCGGGGCACGTGGCCAGATCGGCTACGAGGCCAGGCGCATGAAGTTCCCCAACGGCACCGTGGTCATGGACTACACGTTCCGCGTGTTTCTGGAGAACACGGAGGAATACACCCCCGCGCAGGTCGAGGAGTTCAAGTCCACCGTCAGCGGAGGCGTGGCGCAGTACTGGAACAACGGCAGCGCCCTGCCTTCCGGTGACCTGGTGAACTTCAACGTCGAGTTCACCACCGACCCGAAGAAGGCCACGCAGCGGCTGGAGATCGCGCCGGAAGGCGCGCGGACGAACCAGTTCGTCTTTCCCATCAACACGAAGGCCGTGGCCGCGGCCCACGAGTTCGGTCACTCCGCCGGGCTGGAGGACCAGTACCCGGCCGCCGGTCTCGTGTTCCAGAACTCCCCCGGCACGACGGTCAGGCACACGGACGGCACGCTGGAGATCGTCGGCACCGGCATGCTGGCGCGCCCCGGTGACCCCGGTCTGATGGGGCAGGGCGTCCACGGGCCGAATCCCCAGGTGATGCCGCGCGACCTGTGGAACCTGGAGAAGCGCGGGCCGAACCTGAACGTCCTCGGACCGGTCGAGGTCGCCCCGATCGCATCCTCCTCGGGGAGCTCGGCCATCCACTTCGAACCGGGTGCCGGCATGCTGACCCCGGACGAGATCGACAAGCTGGACATCCTCGCGGCGAAGATCGCCGACGTCGCCCAGCGTCACCAGCAGGGCCTGCCCCCGCTCGAGGTCGAGATCATCAGCCACGGCGCGACCGCCAACGCGGATCTCGCCGCCGTCCGCTCCGAAACCGTGACCAACCTGCTGCTGCAACAGCTCGGGTCGCACTTCGCGCGGCTGGGCATCACCGCGCCGTTGTTCGACCTCGTCGATCCGACGTGGGGTACGAACAGAGCCGGGACAGACGGTGAGGTCACCGTCTCGTTCCCCCAGGACGCCGAGTCCGATGTGGACACCCATCCGGACGGGATCCGGTTGCCGCGGACCAGCGCCCCGCAGCTGCCTCCCCTCGACGACGACGTGGACTCGACGCCGAGCGAGGTCCCCTCCGACGAGGAGTTCGAGCCCTCGTTCGAGTTCGCGGAGGACTCGGACACCCTGACCGGGGAACAGCTCGCCTACCTCGAAGCCGAGGCGTCGCGCATCGCCAGGACGGCACTGTTGGAGCGCCGCGCGGGCCAGGACGTCCCGGTGGTCGAGATCGTGGTCCACGGCACCGGTGACCTGGCTCAGCGCCGGCTCGACGCGGTCACCTGGGCACTACTGCCCATGATCAACGACAGGCTGGACGACCTGCAGCAGAACGTGCCGCCCCATGGACGGCCCGACCTCAGAGAGGTCATCGGGCTCACCGTTCTGACGGATCCCGGCGGCACCGACGGCCACGTCGACGTCGCACTGCTCACGCACCCGCGCCCGCAGCACCCGGTCGCCCCGCCGGTCACCGACTTCCAGCAGAACATCTGGGAGAACCGCCTCTCCGAGGAGATGCTGGGCTTCGACCCCGGCCAGCAGCACCTCGACGAGGGACAGCGGGCAGCACTGGACCGGTTGGCCGACCGGCTCGCCGACGCCACCCGCGCCCGGCAGGGCCAGGGCTACCAGCCGCCGGTCGTCACACTGACCTCGGTGCCCGCCCTGGACGGCAACGCCCGGCTCATCCAGGCCCATCTGGAGCACCGCCTAGGCACCATGGTCCCGCGGCCGGCCATGCCGAGCTTCCAGATCGTGCACGTCGACCAGGAGATCGACGACCGGGTCGACATCGGCGTCGACTGGACGCTCACGCCGATCGCCCCGCGCGTCGCGCCGCAGATCGAACCCGACCTGGTGCACGCACCGCTCGACGTGCTGACCCAGGAGGCCCTCGCGATCATCGACGACGAGTCGTACCGCCACGCCTCGGACGACCCGGATGACGAGTCCTACAAAGAGTCTCCCTGGTTCGAGCCCGTCGACGAGCCGGTCGACGTCGCCGCGATGACGCCGCACCTCGACAACGCCCACACCGTGACCGTCGAGTCCGAGGACGTCCAGCTGTCGGCGGACAGCACCATCAGCGGCCGGGAGGACGCACCCGCCCACCTGAGGTTCGGCCCCTACGGCAGCGGCATCGGGTTCGACTACCGCGCGCTGTTCACCGAGGACGGCCGCAAGGTCCACCACTTCACCGTCAAGCACCTCATGCCCCAGCCGGACTGGATGACGGACACCGAGTACGAGACGGCCCGCGCGAAGGCGGTGGCCGCGGTCGAGCAGTTCTACAACCAGGGCTACCGATTCCCGGACGGCGGCCAGCTGCACGTCGTGCTGGAGCTCGTGGACAACCAGGCGGACGCGCACCACCCGCCGGTCACCCTGCACCCCGGCGACGACCGGGCCAACACCGAGAACCTCGGTGTGGACGCACCCGCGGTCACGTGGGCCCACGAGCTCGTCGGCCACCGCCTCGGGCTGTTCGACGAGTACGTCGAACCGGGCCCCACCGGAGGTGTGCTGCTCAAGCCCAAGCCGTTGACCACGCCGGAGAACGACTTCGGGCGCAAGGCCGGACAGGGCAGGGCGGTGTTCGACGAGGCCATCATGAGCGACGGCACCTACCAGCCGGGCGCGCGGTTCGCGCCCCGCTACGCGTGGCAGCTGCAACGCCTGGTCCACTCGCTCGCCTCCGTCCCCGTCACCAGCCACGACCAGCTGATCGACCGCATCGAGCAACCGGTCCGGCGTGGCCGGATGCCGTTCGCCGACGACACCGGGACGCCCGGCGGCGTGGCGAACGCGCCGCGGCCGCACCAGCCGGCGTCACTCGACAGCGACACCTCCATCGAGTTCGAGCTCGATGACGACGAGCTGTCCGCCGAACAGGTCGAACAGCTCGACGCGGTCGCGGCCGACGTGGCCGCGAAGGCCTACACCAACGACCTGAACAAGCTCGGCCCGGTCCAGGTCAAGATCATCACGGACCCTGGGTTCGTCGACTCCGAGCTCACCGACAGCCAGGCCGAAGCCGTCCGGAGCAAGCTCACCGCGCAGATCGAGTCCCATCTGTACCGATACCCGTACGAGGTGGACGTCGACTCCGTGGTCGAGTTCGAGGTCGTCCCCGAGACCGACGGCGACCTCGGCACCATCACCCTCAAGATCGACGACGGCAGGCCGCAGACCAGGCCCACCGGTATCGCCGCGACGGTGCGGACGGACCTGGACAGCGACGAGCTCACGCCGCGACAGCGGCAGGACATCAGCGACATCGCCCGCCGGATCGCCGAACGGGCGTTGCTGAACCACCGCGAAGGCCAGGGCAAGGTCGAGGCCGAGATCACGCTCACGCTCGACGACGAGAATGCGGACGGCTTCGTCCGGCTCGCGCCTCTCACCGGCGTGCTGCGGGGGGAGATCAGGAAGCACCTCGCCGACCTGCAGCGCAACGTGCCTGCCGAGTACCGGCCAAGGCTCGCGAAGTTGATGAAGACGGTCGTGCGCACCGATACGGATGGCCTTCCAGGCAAGCTCGACATCACCTTGCGGGAACGGGTGGATGGCGGGCCGACCAGGCCGAAGCCGTCCCCCGCGCCGCTGGCGACGGACGACCAGAAGGCGATCTGGGACAACGCGCTCGTGGAGACCAGCGGCTACTTCGACCTGGGCACGACCACGGTCGCCGACGGCTACGCCCAGATGCTCGACGCGACGGTCGACGCGCTCACCGAAGCCGTGATCACCCGGCACGGCCTTGACTACCGGCCGCCGGGCATCACGGTGCTGACGCCATCCGGCGACCAGGCGCGGGCGGCCGTCATCCGCGATCTCGTCCTCGACGGCATCACCCAGCGGCTCGGCGAGCGCGGCATCCAGCTCCCGGCGACGGCCCTTCCGGTGGTGACGACGGAGGTCTCCGACGTCGACGAGAACAGCTTCCACGTCGACGTCGACTGGGACCTCCAGCGCCCAGCAGGCTGGCAGCCGAAGAACGGCTACGGGCCGCGACCGGACCCCACCGTCGTCGACACCACGGCGCTCGAGCAGAAGACCGTCAAGCACCCGATTCTCGACGACCCCAGCTGGGCTCACGCGTCGATCGACCCGGACGACCCGAGCTACCGACCGGCGCCCTGGTTCAAGTCCGCCGATGGTCCGGTCGACATGGCGGCCCTGCGGCACCTGATCCCGACGGCGCACGTCACGCACGTCCACACCGAAGGCGTGGACGTCAGTTCCGCGAGCACGATCAACCCCCGCTCGGACGGCCGCGGACCGCACGTCAAGCTCATCCGGTACAACAGCCCCGTCGGATTCGATCACCGCATCCTCACCGACGAGCATGGCAACGAGATCGAACACCTCACCGTCAAGCAGTACATCCCGCAGCCCGACTGGATGTCGGACGAGGACTACGAGACGTTCACCGGGGAAACGTTGCCGGGCGCGATGTCCGAACAATTCAACCGGGGTGACCGCCTGCCCAACGGCCGCAGGCTCGTCGTCGAGATCGAGCTCGTCGACACGCCCGCGCAAGCCCACAACACCCCGGTCACCATTCATCAGGGCCTTGGCCGCGCGGACACCGGCAACCTCTACCTCGACGACATTCCCAGCGCGACCATCGCTCACGAGCTGGCCGGGCATCTCCTGGGACTGTTCGACGAGTACACAGAGGACAGTGGGCATCGGCAGATCTTCCTGAACTACCCACCGCTGACGAAGAACGACGACATCGACGATCCAGGGCAGCGGCCGGTCGGGCGGGTCGTGTTCGACAAGGGCCTCATGAGCTCGGGCATGAACCTGCCGGGCGCCGAGTTCGCCCCGCGCAACGCGTGGCAGCTCAACCACATCATCAACGCGCTCGCACCGCAGACGGACGTCACCCCGTACACACCGCCCACCCCGGACCCACGCGGCTCGCGGATGGAGGTGGAGCCTTCCGGTCTCAAGCGCCCGCGGGAGCACAGCCCGGACACACCGGCGACCAGGCAACGACTCGACGGCCCGAGCCCGGCGGAAACCTTGGAGCAGTTCAACTCCTGGCTCCACACCGGCCGCGCGGACCTGGTCGAGGTGCTCAACGACGGCGGTCACCGGATCACCGCGGACGACCCCGACAGCTATCCCGACCTGGTCCGCCACTTCGTCGTCGACAAGGTCAACGGCTCCCGTGGCGCACCGGGCCCCCGCATCGAGGACATCGCGGGGAAGGTCGGCCTCCCCGTCGGAGTCGTGCAGCACTGGTTCCAGCTGACCCTGCCGGTCGAGCATCCCGTCCCGCCCACCGGGCTGCATCGGCCCGACGACGGCATGCTCGAGGAACTGGCCCGGTGGATGGGGCTGACCGACCACACGACCACCATCGGCGAGCTGAGCGACCTGGTGCTCGACGGTCACAGCGACGAGTTCGTCGCAGCGCACCACAACATGCACTCGAGCCAGATCCGCACACTCCGCATGTGGATGCGCGACGAAGCGTTCGCCGGTGACGGCCCGTGGGCCCCGCGCGGCGCGGACGTGACCGCAACGCTGCCACCGAAGCCTCCCGGCGGCGGGTTCGTCATCGGCGAGGACGGCACCGTCACGGAGTTCGGCCCCCAGCTGGACGACCTCGACTTCGGAAAGTCGTTCACCGACAACGTGTTCGACGCACTCGACGCGCCGAGGCTGGACCGGCCCGACCTGGGCAAGCCGTTCACCGAGGACCTCTTCGACACGCTCGACTCCACTGTGGACACCGCACCCCGGCCGATGGAACTGCGCGAGCGGGACTGGGACTCGCCACGTCCGCGGGACGACCGGCCGCTGACCCCGCAGCGGCTGGTGACCGAGTTCGGCATTCCCGAGATCAACCAGCAGCGGTTCCAGAAACTGGCCGACCGCTTCAACGTGGTGCTCGACGTCCGGCCGACCAACCCCGCCTCGGTCACGTGGCTCGAGCGGGGTGCGCTGCCCAAGCCGAAGGACATCAAGGCCAAGACGATCAGCGAGATCGACGTGCTGCTCGGTGCCGATCGCGGATCGATCGGACTGGTCGGCTACTTCGTCCCCACCATGCCCGCGAACCTCGCCGACCTCGACGACGCGACGCGAGCCCAGGTGACCAAGCGGTTCAACGACCGCGTCACCGAGCACACCGAGCTGGCCGGGGAGATGGCGGCACTGGCCCAGCAAGGTCGCTTCCAGGTGCGCGACGGCATCGTCGTGGGCAAGTCGCCGACCGGCGACTACGTGCCCGTCACCGGCGACCACGACGTGTTCCACATCCGTGGCATCGACGACGGCGGCTACCTCGCCCTCGACGACTACGACTCCGTGGTGGACCTGCTCGTCCACCGCAACGTCGGGGTCCAGCACGGTGCGCACATGTACTGGACGCCAGTCGGTGGCTTCCAGCAGAAGATCTTCGACGACATCGTCGAACGCCACGGCGACCAGGAACCGCTCATCCGGTTCAACCCCGGCCGGCCGCCCGCACTGGTCCTGTCCGACCACAAGCCGACAACCCCTGCCACCCCTCTGACGCCGTGGGGCCGGGGCGACTCCGACGACTCGCTCAGCGACGACGTCTCCTCGGAGTCCTCGCAGGCTCCTCCGGCGCTCACAAAGGGAACGTTCCGTTTCGAGGCCGACGGCTCGCTGCGGCCGGCGGCTCAGCGTGACGTCGACCGGTTGGCGTTCTCCGTCGTGGAGAAGGCGATCGCCGCCCGGCGCGATGGCCGCCCGAAGCCGAAGCTGACCGTCACCAGCAACGTGCCGGACGTGACCGTCGCCGGTCAGCAGGTGCGGCTCGGCGCGACGCTGCTGTTCCAGCGCATCGACCATCACCTCGGTCAGCTCGGACCGCGGGCGCACGGACTGCGCGGCCAGGATGTCGTCGACCTCGCGTTCGGCAACAACCCCGGCGGCGTCGCCAACTCGATCGACATCGAGCTGAGCGAACAGTTCGTCTCGTCTGTCCACTTCGGACAAGACAGCACGCTGCTCACCCCCGCCCAGGTGGAGTCGCTACGCCCGCTGGCCGAGGACATGGCCAGGACGGCGCTGCGCGACAAACGCGCCGGTAGGCCGGCGCCGCTCATCGAGATCACCATCACCGATGACGGCTCGGGCAACTCGCAACAGCGGGTCCACGACGTCGCCTCGGTGCTCAACGGCCACGTCCAGACCGAGCTCGACCGGCTGCAGGCCATGCAACCCGCCGGCTACCGGTTCGGCGCGGACATCGTCGGTCTCACGGTCAACCCGCAGGGCACCGGCGCCCCCGGACAGCTGGACGTCGCCTTGCGGCGACCGGACCCGGCGCCACCGGCGACGCCCAGCGCACCGCCGCCGTCCGCCCACACCACGGCCGTGTGGACGGGCGCCAACCCCGAGGCGACGCTCGCGCTCACGCCCGGCGTGAACCCCTTCACGGCGGAGAACCTCGCCGGCCTGAACCGGCTCGCGCACGACCTGGCAGAGACCACGATCATGCGTTCGCACCGGGACTTCCTGCCGCCGGGAGTGACGATCACGGGCTACGACCCGGCCGCACAACGCGAAGCAGACGCCGTCGCGGCCTATCTGGCACAGGCAGTCGGACACGTGACAGCGGTGAACCACACGGCATTGCCCGAGTGGCAGATGCCGATCGTCACGACGACGCCTGGCACCGCGGGTGTCCAGGCGGGTGTGGTCGTCGACTGGTCGCTGCAGCGGCCGGTGGACTACGACTGGCCGTCCGGACCGGCCGTCCAGCCGGCCATCCACAACGTGCCGGTCAACCTGGACCAGGACGTCGTCAAGCACCCGATCCTCGACGACCCCACCTGGGCCTCGGTCCCCAACGACCCGGACCTGCCCGGTTACCGTCCCGCGCCGTGGTTCGCGCCCCAGAACCCGGTCGACGTCAAGGCACTGCTCGCGCGGCTCCCCGGCCCGCTGCCCGCCACCTGGGTCAGCTCGGAGGAGGTACAGCCGCGCGGAGCGAGCACGGTCGCGCCGCGGCCCGGCCAGCCGCCGTTCGTCGCCATGAGTTCGGTCGGTTCGAACATCGGCTACGACCTGACGGTGCTGAAGACGGCGTCCGGTCAGGAAGTCGCGCTCGCCACCGTCAAACACCACATCCCCCGCCCGGCGAACATCAGCGCCGCGGACTACGAGGCGTTCCTCGACCGGGTCACGCGGTCGGTCGACCACATCTTCAACCAGGGCAACCGCCTCCCCAACGGTCAGCAGCTCGCCGTCCGGGTCGAGTTCGTCGACAACCCTTACGCGGCCACCGTTCCTCCGGTCACCCTGCACCCGGCGAACACCGGAATGCGGGCCAACTCGCTGAACGTCCCGATCGACGCCGCGGACGTGGTGCTCGCCCACGAGCTCGTCGGCCACCCGCTCGGCCTGCCCGACGAGTACGACGAACATGATCCCGACGGCGGTGTGTTCCTCTCGGAGCCGCCGCTGCCGACACCGGCGAACGACTTCGGCCGCAAGGCACGCCGTGGCCGCGTGGTGAACGACCACGGCCTGATGGCGAACCACGGGCTGCTCCCCGGCTCCGAGCTGACGCCCCGCAACGCGTGGCGGCTCAACCACACCTTCATCGCACTGTCGAACAACCCGCCCGTCGTGGACGTGAGCCACCTCGACACCACGTTCGGCTTCCCGGCCAGCGAGAGCTCGTCGCGCGGCGGCAGGCAGCACCGTCGCGGCATCGACCCGTACCACGTGCGTCGCACGTCGACCGGGACGCCACAGGTCACCGTGCCACCGATTCCCGCGACGAAGCCGGAACTGGCGCTGGAGTTCGCGTACGGTCAGCCGCACCTCACCGAACAGCAGGCAACCGAACTGGACGCGCTCGCCCGCGACCTCGCGGAGACCGCGGCGCGACGCGTGTCGAAGAACCACCCGCCGAAGATCACCATCAGCGGGCACGCCGACCAGGCGACCGGCTGGGCGAACGTGGTCGGACAGTTCCTCGACCAGCGGATCGGCCAGCACCTCGCGTCCGCCGGAGTCCGGCTCGCCGAGAACGCCCGTCCCTCGATCACTGTCCAACCATCCGTTGTGGCCGGACGTGATGGGCTCGATGTGCGGGTCGACTGGACGTTGAAGCACACCGTCACACATTCGCCGAGTGACCCCGGCCGCACGCAGCAGGCCATGCACACGCTCATCACCTCACCCCGCCCACAGGGCCCGCACCCGGTGCTGGACAACGAGCAGTGGCGGCACAGCACCAAGAACTTCGACCACCCCGACGCGGCATGGGCCACTCACCCGAACCCGGCGAGCACGTCTGACATCGACGCGGTGCGTGACCTCGTGCCGTTCCGCGTGGTGACCAACGAGATCAACATGCCGCTCAACCCCGATGGCGAGGTGCGCAACAGCGCGGGCACCCCGATGCCGTTCAAGCACGCCGCGCACGGCGACGGCGGCTACCAGAGCAGGCTCATCGAGTTCCCCGGCCAGAACGGGCAGCCGAGCACGATCGTCGAGGACCGCACCTACGTGCTGTACCTCACCAACGCCGACCAGTTCACCGCCGAGCAGCTCGCCGAGTTCGAGGAGAACGCGGAGATCGGTCTCGACCAGTACCTGAACCGTGGTTTCGCGCTGCCGAGCGGGATCCAGCTCAACCACAAGATCAAGTTCACCCGTGACCGCGCCGAGGCGACCTCGGCGATCGAGATCGCCCCGCCGGGTAAGCATCCGACCATGCACTCGATCCCGATCGACGGGATGCCGGTCCACTTCGCGCACGAGATCGCCGGACACCACGGCGGGCTGCTGGACGAGTACTTCGAGGGTGAGAAGGACCAGCCTCGCGTTCTGCAGCAGAGCGAAGGCCGGACGATCAAACACATCGACGGATCGACCGAGGTCGTCGGCAAAGGTCTGGTACACGAGCCGGACGACCCGACCATGATGGGCACCAACGCGGATGTGCCGACCACCCAGATCCTCCCGCGCACGCTCTGGACGTTCGAGAAGAACGGCCCGGTGCCGAACTTCGTCGTGCCGACCAACGTCGGCAGCCCGGTCACGCCGGCCGTCCCGCGCCCACAGCCCGTGCTCTCGCTCGACTTCCAGCCCGGCCAGGACATGATCACCGAGGGCCAGCAGGACCTCGTCGACGCGCTGGCCGAGACCATCGCCCGCGACACGATCACGAGCCACCAGCTCGGCGTCGAACCACCGCTCGTCACGATCGACGGCTTCCACGCCACCGAGGTCAAGTCCGCGGCGGCCACGCACACGCTGCTCACCGCGCGGATCGACCACCACGTGACCGCGCTGGGCGGTGGCGCCGACATCACCCTGCCGCTGGTGATCATCGATCCGCCGACGCCCGCCAGCAGGCACGGACTGGACATCCGTGTCGAGTCCGAGCTGCCCGTGGGTGGCAGCACCACGAGCGGATCCAGCCCGAGCGACACGAGCTCGGGATCAACGGAGACGCTGGTGCCCTCCGACGTGCTCGGCGAACCGGCGTGGCAGCAGTACCAGTCGGGCGCGGAGGACTTCCTCAACGCCAACCCCGCGCTGGTGCGGCAGGGCGAGGCACCGCTCGTCGTGCGCGACCAGATCGCCGCGGTCATGGCCGTCCTCGGCGAACCCGCGCTGCGGCAACGACTCGACGACCCCGAGGCCGCCACGATCGTGGACGCGGTCAACGGCGGCCTGGACCGCCTGCCCCGCTACACCGGGCCGGCCACGGCCGCCGTCGCGCTGCCGCCGGAGGCGATCAGCGGCCTCATGGTCTCGACCGGACCGGTCCGCCTGCCCGGCCTGACCATGCACAACCACACCGTCACCCCACCGCCGAACACCAACGCGCTGTTCTCCGGCACCCTCACCGGACACGACGTGTCCATGCTTCCCGGCCGCACCCCCGGCGAGCTCATGCCCAAGGTCGGCACCGAGTTCCGCGTCGCCGCAACGCCCGGCCCCGACGGAGCCGTGCTGTTCGAACTGGGCGACCCGGCCGCCCGGCCCCGGCCGCAGCGCCCCGAAGCGGTGTCCGCGGAGTTCCTGCGCAGCCGGATCACCGGGCCGGGCAGCGAGACATGGCACGCGTACGGCGACCAGGCGGCGCGGTTCCTCGCGGTAAACTCCGCGCAGGTCGCGAGCACGATGAGCCACAACGCCGCCCAGGCGGGGCTGCGCACCATGCTCGCGGTCGCCCACGGCGAGAAGCACGTGATCGACCTGCTCGAGGACCCGGCGCACCTGTTGTACCGCACCGAGTTCGTCACGGGCGCGAAGGTGCTGCCGCCGCTGTCCGGACGTCTCTTCGGCGCGACGAGCCTCGACGCCGGGGACGTGGCGGCGTTCGTCCCTGGCGCGTTCATCGAGACTCTGCCGGTCGACCTCCTCGGTTACCAACAGGGAACTTCGCCCTACGTGGACGACAACGTGCTGTTCGTCATCGACGCGGCCGACGCCCGCTCGCTGGCCGGTCTGCTGCCGGACGACCCGGCCATCCTCGACCCCGACGCGGTCTACCGGGTCGAGAACGTGCACACCGACGAGTGGGGACGCCGCGTCGTCCACCTCGCCGACACCCGCACGATCGGATTCACCGAAGCCGACTTCGCCAGGCTCGTCCACACCTGGGGCGAGGGCCACACCGGTATGCCGCTGGTCGATCACCTCAACCGGCACGGCGGCGGGATCGACGCGAACAACCCCGCGACGTTCCCGCCCGCACTGCGCGACATCGCGCTGCGCGACTACGCCTCGCGTACCAGTGGCGACCAGATCAACGACATCATCGCCACCGCGACCAACCTCGGCCTGCCGCCCACGGTCGTGCGCGACTGGGTACAGCACACCGGCCCCGTCACGCCGTCCAACGCCGCGGGCTCGGCACCCGTCACCGCCCCGCCGGTCCGCACGACCGGTTCCGGCACCACGGCAACCGTCCATTTCGAACACGGGTCGGCCGGTCTGGCCGCGGACCAGGCCTCGGTGCTGAACGACGTCGCGTCGATGATCGCGAAGAAGGTGTTGCTGGAGAACCGGGCCGGGCACGCGAAGCCGGTGCTGGACATCACGGTCTTCGGTGACAACGGCTCGGAGGCCGGCTCCGCACAGCGGGAGGCCGTCGAGGAGGCGCTGCTGGCGGAGGTCGACGCCGCACTGATCGAACTGCAGCAGAACCTGCCGGACGATCACCAGCAGGAGGCGTCGGATCTCGTCGAGATCAACCGGCTCGTCGACACCGCGGGCAGTGCCGGGCGGGTAGACGTGTCGCTGCGGGTCCAGGACCCGGCGCCCGTGGCCACGCCGAGGCCTGCGCCGTCGGTCACGCCCGAGCAGGAAGCGGTGTGGAAAAACTCCCGGCCGGAGCACGAGGTGCGGTTCGCGTCCGGCACCACGGCCATCACCGCGACCGAGCAGGCCGCACTGCTCCCGTTGGCGGTCCACCTCACCGAAACCGCGCTCACGCGCGTCGCGCGGAACTACTTCCCGCCCAAGGTGAAGATCACCGCGGCGTCCGAAGGACAGGCACTGGCCGCCAAGGCCGCCGTCGAGCAGATGATGACGCAGGTGCTGGCCGATCGCGGCAATCGGCTGTCGCGGTCCGCGATGCCGGTGTTCGACCTCGCCATTGCCACGGCGCACACCGCCGACCGAGTCGGTATCGACGTCGACTGGTCCCTGGCACACACGCAGGCACACGTGCCGTCGTCGCCGGGCAGGCCCGACGAGATCGGCCCGCCGAGCGACGTGCTCACCTCGGACGTCCGGGCGATTCTCGACGACGAGGACTATCGCCACGCCTCGGCCAACCCCGATGACCCCACCTACAAGCAGCCGTGGGACGGGTTCGCACCGACCGGCGAGCAGATCGACTACGCCCAGGTCGACGCGAACATCGGCAACGCCCACAAGACCACCGTGCGGTCCACCGAGATGCAGCTCGCGGGCAAGAGCACGATCACCCCCAGGCCCGGCGAACAGGCCCACCTCAAGCTCAACACCTACGGCGGCGACATCGCGTTCGATCACCACGTGGTGTCCGACGCCGAAGGCCGCAAGATCCAGTACTTCGTGATCAAACATCACATGCCGAAGCCGGGATGGATGGGAGTCGACGAGTACGAGACGGTCAAGCAGAACGCGACCGACGCGGTCGACTCCTACTTCAACGCGGGTTACCGGTTCCCCGACGGCAGTCTGCTGCGGGTGAAGGTCGAGTTCACGGATCGCGCGGCCGACGCGCACCACAAGACGATCACCTTGCACCGCGACGACGTCCGCGCCAACACCGGGAACATCAGCGTGCACACGCCACCGGTCACGCTGGCGCACGAGCTCGCAGGCCATCCACTCGGGCTCACCGACGAGTACACGGAGAGCGCCGAGGGCGGACCGGTCTTCCTTCGCCCGCTGCCCCTCTCCACGCCGGAGAACGACTTCGGCCGCAAGGCGGGCCGCGGCCGGGTCGTCAAGGACGACGCACTGATGAGCGAGGGCATGTACGAGCAGGGAGCGGGGCTGGCGGCCCGTTACCTGTGGCGGCTTCAGCACACCGTCAACTCGTCCGCCGCCACCCCGGTAACCAGCTACGACCAGCTCGTGCACCGCACCGAGCAGCCGATGCGCCGCGGCTACGGCACGTACCTGCCGGGTGGTGCCACTCGACCGCCGAACGCCAGGAGTGCGGACCTCCCGGGCACCACCGGTCTTCTGGATGTGGCCACCTTCGAGTACGAGCCGGACTCCACCGTGCTGACCGGCGACCAGCAGGCGAGGCTCGACGCCGGAGTGGCCGCGGCGGCGAAGCAGGCGCTCAGGGACTACCGCGCGGGCAAGCCCGCGCCGCGGTTGCTCATCGCCGTGGGCGACAAGCCGCACGGTGTTCGCTACAACGCGACCGTGCACGCGGTCGTCGAGAAGTTCACCGAGAAGCTGGACGCGCTGCAGCGCAACATCCCCGAGTCGTTCCGGGCACCGGTCGGCGACGTGATCGCCGTCGAGGTGCGCTCGACCGGCGCGACGGGCGACGTCACGATCGGACTTCAGTCCTCTGTGGACCTGAACGTCGACACCGATCCGCCTGCTGCGCCCGAGATCGACGAGTACGTGCTCAATGGCCTCAAGCCGGAGGAGTTCATCCACTTCGAGGACGGTGCGAGGGCACTGTCCGACGACCAGCTGGACGAGCTCGACGAGCTCATCACCACGGTCGAGCAGGAAGCCAGGCAACGCATCGACCGCCACCACCGGCCGCCGAAGATCACGGTCAGCGCGCTGGACGGTGACACGGACCGGCGCACCGCCGTGCTCGAGTACCTCAACCTGCACCTCCACGGGCGACTCTTCGACCTGCCCGAGTCGGCGGTGCCGACGGTGGTCGCGGGCAACGTGGTGAGCGAGCCCGGCTACGTCCGCCTGGATGTGGACTGGGACCTCGAGCGCACGGCGGACTACCAGCCGCCGGACCCCGGTTCCTCCCGCGAGCCCGGTCCGGCCGGGGACACGCTCACCAAGCAGGCTCGGGAGATCCTCGACGACCGGACGTGGCAGCACGCCAGGGACGAGGGTGCGACGCCGTGGTTCGAGCGCTCCGGCCGACCTGTCGACATCGACGCGATCCGGCCATACCTGCACAACGCCCACGTCACCACGGTTTCCGGCGAGTCGGAGATGCCGAGCCAGGCATCCAAGATCTTCAAGCGCGAGGGTGAGCGCGCACCGATGGTCCTCGACACCATCCACAAGCAGATCGGGTTCGATCACTACGCCGTCGTGGACCAGAACGGCACCGCGGTCGACTACTACGTGGTGAAGCACCACCTCCTCGTGGATCCCTCGCTGCGTCCCGAGCAGGTGGAGGAGTTCAAGTCAGACGCCCGGCAGGCGGTGCGCGACCACTTCAACGGCTACGGCACCCCCGACGGCAGGAAGACCTACGTCGACATCGAGTTCGTCGACGACCCGGCCGACGCACACCACCCGCCGGTCGAGCTGCTCCCGCCGGGGAGCGGCCGGGCGAACGTGCGGAACATCCCGCTGGACAGCGAACCCGTCGTACTCGCGCACGAGCTCGCCGGTCATCCGCTGGGTCTGCACGACGAGTACGCCGAACAGGACGCGGACAACAGGCCGGTCTTCAACCAGTTCCCACCGATGACGACCGACACCGACCCGGACGGCGTCAAGGGCGGACGGGGCCACGTGGTGTTCGACGAGGGCCTGATGAGCCAGGGCGCGGCCCGTGCGGGAGCGCGCTTCACCCCGCGCAACGCGTGGCAGCTCAAGCACATTCTCAACGCGTCCGCGGCCACCCCGCTCACCACGTTCGACCAGTTGGTCAACGGCACGCAACCGCCCGTCCAACGCGGCACGATGCCCGACTTCACCGAGGACAGCGATACCGAGTCCGAGTCCGACTCCAACTCCGACAGCGACTCCGACAGCGACGACTCGGACGCGGTCACCAGCGAGCAGGCGCCGAACGCGAAGGGCGCCGAGCCGCTCGGCCCGACGACCGTGCGGTTCACCGGCGACGCGACGACGCTGACCGACGACCAGATCCGGGTGCTGGACACCGCCGCCGCGCGGATCGCCAAGCGGACGCTGGAAAAGTACGAGCCCGGCGCCTACCGGGCGGAGCTCGTCGTCACCGCACCCGGCGGCCAGGACGCGGACCTCGCCGAGGACCGGGCGTGGCGCGTCGAGGCCACCGTGAAAGCCCTGATCGAGGCGCATCTCGACGACCTGCAGCCGGATGTCGCGCCGGACCGCGTCCTCACGGTGACCGACGTGGTCACCACCCGCACCGAGGTCGCCGGGACCGGTACGCCCGGCGACGTCGACCTGGAGCTCGTCGAGACGACCGAGGACAGCACGTCGAGCGAGAGCGACGTGCGGCGGTCGCCCTCTCCGGTGCACGCCGGGCTGCCCGCGGTGGCGTCGTTCCAGTTCGCGCCGGAGTCCACTGTGCTCAGCGAGGAGCAGGCAGCGGAGCTCGACCGCGGTGTGGCCGCGGCCGCGAAGAAGGCATTGCTGGAGTTCCGCGCCGGGCGGTCCAAGCCGGAGTTGCTCGTGGTCCTGCAGGGCTTCGACACCCCGCAGGGGCGGCCGAGAGCGCAGGCGATCGAGACGGCGCTGCGGGCGCGGTTCGACGCGCACCTCGACGGGCTGCAGCAGAACGTCCCACCGCGGTTCCGCGCGAAGTTCGCCAAGGTGGCCGACGTGAAGTACCGCGGTGTCAACGGCGGCGTGTCGGGTCAGGTCGACATCACGATGCCGGTGCGCGACACCGCCTCGCCGGCTGCGTCGGTGAAGCTGCCTTACGTCGACAGCGCCATCCTGAAAGGGTTGCGGCCGGAGGAGTTCCTGACGTTCGCTCCCGGCCGGCAGGATCTGTCCGAGGAGCAGGTTGATACGCTCGACGCCCTCGTCTTCGACATCGCCGAGGCCGTCCGCCGGCACGCGGAGCTCGGCCACCTGCCGCCCAAGGTCACGGTCAGCTCGCTGCCGGGCACCGTCGCGCAGCGCGACATCGTCCTCGACCACCTCAAGGCCGCCCTCCGCGACGAGCTCAGCGACCTGGCCCCGGCGACCCTCCCGACGGTCACCGTGGGCACGGGTCCCAGCCGCCTGCGCACGGTCCGCATCGACGTCGACTGGTCCGTCGCGCACGGCCCGGACTTCACGCCGTCCTCGCCGGGCGGCCCCGACCAGGTCGGTCCGCCGCGGGACGTCCTCACCGCCGAGGCCCGCCGGATCCTCGACGACGAGTCGTACCGGCACGCCTCCGACGACCCGGACGATCCCACGTACAAGGACTCGCCCTGGTTCGAGCGCACCGGACCACAGGTCGACATCGACGCCCTGACACAGAACCTGGACAACGCGCACGTCACCACCGTCGTGGGCGAGTACGCCGAGCCAACCCAGACCGCGACGCTGAGCGACATGGACCCGATCCGGGGCACCATCGGGTTCGACCACTACTCGCTGGTCGACGAGAACCACACGGCGGTCGACTACTTCCTGATCAAGCAGTACCTCGACTTCGACCCCTCGATCACTCGGGACCAGCGCGAGCAGTTCGTCGCCAACGCCAGGCAGGCCGTCCGCGACCACTTCAACGGTTACGGCACACCCGACGGCAAGCGGATATACGTCGACCTCGAGATCGTCGACGACCCCGCCGACGCCCACCATCCGCCGGTCGCCATCCACCCGGCGGGCGATGCCCGCGCGAACGCGCGGAACCTCGCGGTCGACAAGCCGTCCGTGGTGCTGGCGCACGAGCTGGCAGGCCACCCGCTCGGCCTGTTCGACGAGTACACCGAACGCGATGCCGACGGCAGGCCGGTGTTCCTCAAGTACCCGCCACTGACCACCGAGCAGAACCCCACCGGCGCGAAGGGCGGTCAGGGCCGGGCCGTCTTCGACCTCGGCCTGATGAGCGACGGCATGCTGGTGCCCGGCGCCCGCCTGACCCCGCGCAACGCCTGGCACCTCAAGCACCTGCTGATGTCGCACGCCGCCACCCCGCAGACCGGCTACGACCAGTTGGTCAACGGCACGGAACCCCCCGTCCGGCGCGGCCAGATGCCGGACTACACCCCCGAATCCGACGACCACGACAGCGAGGAGTACGGCGACGGGTCGCCGCCGAACGCCAAAGCCGGTCAGCACCTGTGGTTCCTGAACGACGCGAATGCGCTCACCCCGCCGCAGCTGGACAAGCTCGACGGACTCGCCGCGAAGATCGCCGAACAGACGCTGACCAACGTCCACACCGGACAGGACGGACCGAAGCTCGCCATCACCGTGCACACCGAGGTCGGCTCGCGGTCCGCACTGGATCAGGCGGAGCTGGTCGACGCCGAGCTCAAGGACCGGATCGAACACCACCTCGCCGCCCTGCAGCCCGACGTGCCGGTCGAGCAGCGGGTCACCGTCAACGACGTGACGCCGTTCGGCTGGGACGTCGACGAGAACGGCACGCCCGGCCGGTTCGATCTCGACCTGATGGCACCGCCGCTGCTCGCCGTCACGATGGAGCTCGACGAGGACACCGAGCTCACCGACCGGCAGCGGCAGGGTCTGGACGCACTCGCCGAGAAGATCGCCGAGCGGGCGCTCGACAACCACCTCGCGGGCGCGCCGAAGCTGGAGCTCGCCGTCGACGCGCGCAGTGCGGCGGGCCGCACGGCCGCCGCCGGCCGGTTCATGGTTGTGGCCGACGAGCTGTACGCGCAGGTCGAGCATCACCTTTCCCAGCTGCAGCAAGACGTTCCCGTCAACCAGCGGGCCACCGTGGACGATGTGCTCGACCTCGTCGGAGACGCCACCGAAGGCAGCGGGGACGTTGCCGAGGTCGACATCGAGCTGCGCACGACCGACGCGAGCCCGACCGGGCCTCGTCCGGTGGCCGAGTTCACCGGCGACGAGGACACCATGTCCACAAAGGACCTTCAGGCACTCGGCGACGCGGCCTCCCGGATCGCCGCGACCGCGCTGCTGGAACACCGGGCGGGACGCACCAAGCCGGTCGTGGACGTGCGGGTGTCCGGCGAGGGCGCACTCGCCGGGAACCGGGCCGCGGCCGTCGAGGCGGCGCTGGACGCGCTGGTGCGCAGCCATCTCGCCGACCTGCAGCGCGACCTCCCCGCCCGCTCGCGGCAGAGCCTCGACGCGCTGATCGACCTGCGCGTGACGACCGAGGCAGGCGCCAGGCCCGGCCAGGTCACCATCGCGACGACCACCCAGCCGCGTGGCCCGTTCCCACCGGCACCGCCCGCCAGCGCGTTCGACCAGCGGGTCTGGCACAACCTGCGGCCCGAGGAGTCGCTGCCTGTGGTTCCCGGCACGACGGCGCTGTCCCCCACCCACAAAGGGACCCTGACCCGGTTGGCGAACCGCCTGGCCGACACCGCCCTCATGCGCGCCCAGCGGAGCTACCAGCCGCCCACCGTGCACATCGCCGTGCCGGAAGGCTTCGAGCAGCAGGCCGCGGCGGTCCGCGAGCACCTGGAGCAGACGACCCGCGGCCGCGGCGCGCAGCCACCCACGTTCAAGATCACCACCGGTCAACGCACCGAGATCACCATCGACGTCGACTGGACGCTCGGCCCCGTCGTCCGCTACGCACCCGGGGATCTCGACCCGGTCAGCGAGCAGGTACTCGACAAGCTCACACCCGCTCACCGGGCGATCATGGACGACGAGGCGCGGCGGCACGCCTCCAGCGAACCCGGCGACCCCAGCCACCGGCCGACGCCCGAGTTCACCCACACCGGCCCACCGATCGACTTCACCGAGATCGACCAGTACATCGGCAACGCCCACGTGACCACCGTCCGGTCGGCCGACGTGCAGCTCGCGGGCAGCAGCACGATCAGCCCGCGGCCCGACGGTCCGCCGCACCTCGACGTCACGACGTACAGCTCCGACATCGGCTTCGACTACCGCGCCGTGTTCGACGCGCACGGCCAGAAGATCCACCACGTCACGGTCCGCCAGCACATGCCGAAGCCGGACTGGATGAGGGCCGCCAAGTACGAGGCGACCAAGCGGTTCGCGACCGACTCGGTCGAACGCTTCTACAACACGGGTTTCCGTCTGCCGGACGGCGGCGTGCTACGGGTCAAGCTGGAGTTCGTCGACGATCCGGCCGACGCCCACCACGCGCCGGTCACCCTCCATCGCGGCGACGCCCGCGCGAACGTCGAGAACATCGGTGTGCTGTCCCCCGCGGTCACGTGGGCGCACGAGCTCGTCGGGCACCGCATCGGCCTGTTCGACGAGTACGTCGAGCCGGACCCGGCCGGGCCGGTCTTCCTGCGCCCGAAGCCGTTGGCCACACCGCGCAACGATTTCGGCCGCAAGGCCGGCCACGGCCGCGCCGTGCTCGACAACGCGCTGATGAGCCAGGGCATGCACAGCAAGGGCGCCCGATTCGTGCCGCGCTACGCCTGGCAGCTGCAGCAGGTGATCAATTCACACGCCGCCGTCCCCATCACGACCCACGACCAGCTCGTCAACCGGACCGAGGAGCCGATCCGCCGGGACCCCACCGTCTCCTCGGGCGCCGGCCACACCCTGCACCGCGGCCGGCTCTACAGCACCGCGAACCTCCCACCGAGCGCGCTCGCCACCTATACCCCCGGCGCCGTCACCGGCCTCCCCACCGGCCTGGACGTCCTCCCAGCCCCGCCGGCGCCGACCGGGCGGCACACCGTGGAGTTCGTCATCGATCCGCACAACGCGCGGACACCGAGGCCCGGCCACGCCGTGCTCGACCCCGACGCGCGGTACCGGGTGTTGAACGTCCACACAGGACCCAACGGCCACCGCGTCGTACACGTGACCGACGTGCGCAACCTCCGGGTGACGGCCCAGGACACCGCGAACGCGATCAACACGTGGTCGCGCGGCCACACCGGCATCACCCTGCTCGACCACCTCAACCGCGGCGGTCACCGGATCGACCCGCACGACGCCACGACCTATCCGGCCGTGCTCCCCAACTTCGTCCTGAACCAGCTACGCCACGCGGCGGGTGACACCGAACCCGAACGAGTCCACGCGACGTCGCGGAACACCGGCGTGCCAGCGGAACTCATCGAGCAGTGGGTTCAGCCGCGACGCGGGTAGCCGGCCACCTGGACGAGTAAGCCCTGAGTCCGGGCGGTGTCTGGAGACAGACGAAGGGTGTTCAAGATCAGTTTGTGACGACCGACCTGAACACCCTTCTACCGCACTTACCCTCGCCGTCGCCCAGGCCCTGCTCGGCATCCGTTCCGAAGCAGGCTGGCTGAGGTTCCTGCCCCGCCATCCGCCCGGCAATCTGCGGTTGCTGCGGCACTGGCTCGCGAGCTGGGCGCCCGATGTCCGGTTCATCGCGCCGCAGGGCACCTACCTCGCGTGGCTCGATCTGCGGGAGACCTCCGCGCCGCAACAGGATCTGCACGCCTATTACGACCTGACTCGAAAAAGCGATCTCGCCGCTTTCACGCCTTGCGCGACGTCTCTCGGCTGGTTGGTCAGCCGTCTGAGCGACGCACGTCTCTCCGCCCGCGTCGAGGCATTGCTGGTGATCGCCGAGAAGCCGGCCGGCACCCTCGGCGAGATCGTGCTCCGCCTCTCGCGCACCGGCATCCTCCTCGGCCACCCGGTACCGGCGGCCGGCGCGCGATCGTCACCAGCTGACAGGTAACGACCTCAGTCCGCGGATCAGTTGCCCGTCGATGAACTCGAGCTGGTCCGGCGGCACCGCGAGGCGCAGGGCGGGGAACCGCCGGACCAGTGAGCCGATCGCCACCCGCAGCTCCATCCGGGCGAGCTGAGCGCCGAGACAGTGGTGGGCGCCGTGCGCGAACGCGAGGTGCGGGTTCGGGGTGCGGCCGAGGTCGAGCACGTCCGGGTCGGTGAAGACCTTCGGGTCGCGGTTGACCGAGGCGAGCTCGACGAGCACGGTGTCGCCGGCCTTGATGTGCACGCCGCCGAGTTCGAGGTCCGCCAAGGCCATCTGGGGGAATTCGGCGACTGCGGCGAGCGGGGTGAAGCGCAGCAGCTCTTCGATCGCCGTGGGTAGCAACGACGGATCGGCTCGCAGGCGGGCGAGCTCGCCGGGGTGTTCGAGCAGCACGCAGGTGAAGTTGCCGATCTGGTTCACCGTCGTGGCGTGTCCCGCGACGAGCAGCGCCACCCCGAAGCTCGCGATCTCGAACTCGGACAGGTGCCCACCCGCCTGTACGAGCCCGGTGAGCAGGTCGTCCGAGGGGTGTTCACGCCGTTGCTCGGTCAGCCGGCAGAGGTAGGTCACCAGGTTGATGCGGGCATCCAGCACCTGGTCGGGGGTATAGGCGGTCAACGCGACCGCGGCGTCCGACCAGGCGTGGAACTCCTCCCGGTCCGCGTAGGGCACGCCGAGCAGCTCGCAGATCACCGTGATGGGCAACGGCTCGGCCAGCTCCTTCACCAGGTCCGCGGGCGTGGTCATCCGGTCCAGCAGGTCGTCGACGATCCGCTGCGTCCGCGATTCGAGCTCCGCCACCCGGCGCACGGTGAACGCCTTGGACACCATGCGGCGCAACGAGGTGTGCTCGGGCGGGTCCATGGTGTGGATCGACCGGCTGGCCTGGATGACGGGCCGCGCCCGCGGCACGTCCGCGCCGACGGTCATCGCCCGGCCGAAGCGGCGGTCGTCTCCGAAGACCGCTTTCGCCTCCGCGTACGTGGTGACCAGCCAGGCGTCGCCGCCGTGCGGCATGCGGACCCGCGTCACCGGCTCGGACGAACGCAACTCGGCGAACAGTGGATCGACGTCCAGGCGGTGCTGCGGTCCGAACGGGTAGGCCCGAGTCACGATGCGTTCCCTTCGACCACCCCGGCGATCTCCGCCAGAGCCGATGTCATGGCGTTGTGCGTGGTGTCCACGTGGTGCCGCTCGATCCCACCCGTCACGTGCGGCGACCACGCCGTGCCGTCCGGTGCGCCGGCTGGACGTCCTTGTGTGGCGAGGAAATGCAGCATCGAGCCGTCGAAGACGCCCTCGGTCGCCGAGCGCATCACCTCGATGTGTGCGGCGTACGCCCGGCGGACGGCGGTGATCATCCGCTCGTCGGGAGTGATGCCCATCTGGTCGATCAGGCCCAGCAGCTCCTCCTCGCCGGGCACCGCCGCGGTATCGACGGAATACCGCAGGGGGTAAGCGTCCATGATCGCGAGCAGCGCCACCTCCTCCCCCGACGCGCGCAGCCGCACCGCGAGCGCGTGTGCGACGTTGCCGCCGAACGACCAGCCGAGCAGGTGGTAGGGGCCGTGCGGCTGCACCGAACGGATCCGCCGCACCAAGGAGTCCACCATCGAGTCCATTGTGGATAGCGGTCCGGTCAGGGCGGGTGACTGCAGGCCGTACAGCGGCCGGTCGGGGTGCAGGTGTGCGAGCAGACCGTGGTAGCACCAGCTCAGGCCGAGCATCGGGGCCACGGCGAACAACGGCGGCCGGTCCCCTTCCGCCCGCAACGGGTGCAGCACCTCGAACCCGGAGGACGCCCCGGTGGTCAGGATCAAAGCGAGGCCGGCCGGGGTCGGGGCTTCGAATACGCTGCGCACCGGCAGTTCCACCGCGAACTCCGCCTTGATCCGGTCGATCAACCGCGGCGCGAGCAGTGAGTGCCCGCCGAGCCGGAAGAAGTTGTCGTCCGGTCCGGCCTGCTTGCCGAGTACCTCGGCGAACAGGCGGCAGATCCGCCGCACCGGTTCGGACGCGGGTTCCCCGGCCGACACCGCCTCGACATCCGGCAACGCCTTGCGATCGACCTTCCCGTGCGCGGTCACCGGCAGTTCGTCGAGCGGCACCACCGCGGACGGCACCATGTACTCGGGCAGCATGGTCGCCGCGTGGGCGCGGACCACCTCCGGATCGGTCGCCGTTCCGACGACGTAGGCGATCAGCCGCTCGTCGCGCACGACGACGATCGCCCGTGTGACACCCGGACAGGCGCCGAGCACCGCCTCGATCTCGCCGGGTTCGATCCGGAACCCGCGCAGCTTGATCTGGTCGTCCGCGCGGCCGATGAAATGCAGTTGTCCAGCCGAGTCCCACCTCGCGAGGTCACCGGTGCGGTACATCCGACCCCGCGGCGAGGCGACGAACCGCGTGGCCGTCAGCGCCGGCCGGCCGAGATACCCGCGGGCGACGCCCGGACCCGCGAGGTACAGCTCCCCCGCCACGCCGACCGGCACCGGGCGCAGTCCCGCGTCGAGCACGTGCACCCGGGTGTTGACGATCGGCCGGCCGATCGGTGTCTCGCTGCCGGACAGCGGATCGCTGAGCGTGCCGAACACCGTCGCCTCGGTCGGCCCGTAGGCGTTGATCATCCGCCGGTCCCGCGACCACCGGAGCGCCACCTCGGGCGGACACGCGTCACCACCCACCAGCAACGTGGTGAGCGTCGGCAACGTGTGCTCCTCCGGCATGACGGCGAGCACGGCGGGCGGGATCAACGCATGCGTCACGGAGTGCCGGTCGACGAACGACGCGAGCGCGGCACCGGACAGCAGGCCCTCGGCGGGCGCGAGGACCAGCGTGGCGCCCGTCAGCAGTGCGCCGCACGTCTCCAGCACCGCCGCGTCGAAGCTCGGCGACGCGAACTGGAGCACCCGGTCGCCCGGCCCGAACCCCAGTGCCGCCACCATGCTCGCCAGCCCCTCG
This sequence comes from Lentzea sp. NBRC 105346, assembly GCF_030269605.1. GTDB lineage: Bacteria > Actinomycetota > Actinomycetes > Mycobacteriales > Pseudonocardiaceae > Lentzea. Next base: position 256,417 of record NZ_BSTQ01000001.1, on the reverse strand, counting down.
TGCGTGACCACCACGCCCTTGGGCACGCCGGTGGAACCGGAGGTGTAGATCAGGTACGCCGGGTTGCGCACGTCGACCGGCCGGTCCGTGCCCGCGCACGGCGCGAGGTCCAGCTCCTCGAGGTCGGCGCCGGTGAGGACCAACGCCGGCCCGGCGTCGCCGAGCAGGAACGCGATCCGCTCCGCCGGGTAGCCGGGGTCGATCGGCAGGAAGGCGGCACCCGCCTTCGCCACCGCGAGCATCGCGACGACGGCATGCACCGAGCGCGGCAGGACCAGCGCCACCACGGTCTCCGGCCCGGCTCCCCGTTCGCACAACGTCAGTGCGAGCCGGTTCGCCATGCCGTCGAGCTCCACATAGGACAGTTCACGGTCGCCCACGAGGGCGATGGCGTCCGGCGTTCGCAGCACCTGCGCCTCGAACAGCTCGGCGAGCGTCCGTGGCGCCACCGGTCGCGCCGTCTTGTTCCAGGCCGCGAGCTGGTACCGCTCCGCGGGCGACAGCAGCTCGATCCGGCCGATCGGCAGGTCCGGATCCGCGGTGACGTTCTCGAGCAGCCGGACCAGCCGGTCGAAGATCGCCGCCGCGGTGACGTGGTCGAACAGGTCGGTGCTGTACTCCAGGATGCCGTCGACGCCCCGGCAGGTCCGCCCGTCGCGGGTCTCGACGAGGTTGAGCACGAGGTCGAACTTCGCGACGCCGAGGCCGGTCGGCTCGGGGCTGATCACGAGATCCGCCAGTGCGACCGTGGTGTCCACGTTGGTGCCGAGGCTCAGCACGGTCTGGAACAACGGGTGCCGTGACGGCACGCGGTCCGGGTTGACGATCTCCACCAGCCGCTCGAACGGCAGGTCGGAGTTCTCATACGCGGCCAGGTCGGTCCTGCGGACCCTGGCCAGCAGCTCGCGGAACGACGGGTCGCCGGAGACGTCCGTACGGAGTACCAGGCTGTTCACGAAGAAGCCCAGCTGGTCGCGCAACGCCTCGTCGGACCGGCCGGCGATCGGCGCGCCGATCGGGATGTCCGGGCCCGCGCCGAGCCGGCTCAGCACGGCGGCGAGCCCGGCGTGCAGCACCATGAACAACGTGGTGCTCGTCCGGTCGGCCAGTTCGGCGAGCCTGGTGTGCAGGCCCGCCCCGATGGCGACGCCGAACCGCTCGCCCCGGTTGCTCGGCTGTGCGGGACGCGGCCGGTCGACCGGCAGGCGCAGCTCGTCGGGCAGACCGGCCAGCGCCTCGGACCAGTACGCGGCCTGCCGCGCAATCCGGCTGGTGGCGTCGTCCTCCTCGCCGAGCGCTTCCCGCTGCCAGAGCGTGAAGTCGGCGTACTGCAGGGGCAGCGGTGCCCAGTCCGGCTCGCGACCGGCTACGCGGGCGGCGTAGGCGGCCGACAGGTCGCCCGCGAGTGCCGCCAGCGCCGAGCCGTCGGCCGCGATCTCGTGCAGCAGCAACAGCAGGACGTGCTCGCCCTGTCCGAGCACGAACAGCGTCGCACGCAGTGGTACCTCGGTGGCCAGGTCGAACCCGTACCGGCCCGCACTCCTCAGCGCGGACTGCAGTTCCTCCTCGGTAGTGTCCACAACGGACATGTCGACACCGGCGTTCTCGATGATCACCTGGTACGGCGTGCCGTCCGCCTCCTGGTACACCGTCCGCAGGATCTCGTGCCTGCCGACCACGTCGTCGATCGCGGCCTGGAGCGCGCTGGGGTCGAGATCACCGGACAACCGCAGCGGCAACGCGACGTTGTAGGTGGCGGTCGGACCTTCGAGCCGGTTGAGGAACCACAGCCGCCGCTGGGCGTAGGACAGCGGCAGCCGCTCCGGCCGCGGCATGCGGCGCAGCTCGACGTCCGCCCGCACCCCGCCGTCCACCAGCTTCGCGAGCCCGGCGGGCGTCGGCGCGTCGAACACCGCGCCGATCTCCAGTCGCACGCCGAACACCGTCTGGATCCGGCTGATCAGACCGGTCACCAGCAGCGAATGCCCGCCGAGCTCGAAGAAGCCGTGATCCGGGCCGACGCCGTCCACCTCGAGGAGCTCGCCGAAGATCGCGCACAGGATCTTCTCGTGAGGTGTCCGCCCTTCCGCCGCGGACGCCTCCACGACCGGATCCGGCAACGCCTTGCGGTCGAGTTTTCCGCTGTGGCTCAACGGAAGCTCGTCGAGGACCACGAACACGCCCGGCACCATGTACTGGGGAAGCACCGTGGCGAGGTGCTCCCGGACCCGTGCCGCGTCGACCCGGGGTGCCAGGTAGGCGACGAGCCGGTCGTCCCTGGCGACCACCGCCGCCTGGACGACGTCCGGGTGTTTCGTCAGCGCGGCCTCGATCTCGCCGAGCTCGATGCGCACACCCCGGATCTTGACCTGGTCGTCGGTGCGGCCGAGGAAGTCGAGCTCACCGTCGCGTGTCCACCTGGCACAGTCCCCGGTGCGGTAGAGACGGCCCGGACCGAACGGGTTGGCCACGAACCGTTCGGCCGTGAGGCCCGGCCGGTTCAGATAACCGCGGGCCAGCTGGACACCCGCCAGGTAGAGGTCTCCCGGCACACCCGGAGGAACGGGCCGGAGTTCGTGGTCCAGCACGTACGTGCGGGTGTTCCAGATCGGGCGGCCGATGGTGGTCGACTCCGAACACGTGACGTCGACGGAGGCCTCCGTTGGACCGTAGAGGTTGTACAACCCGGCGCCGAGGCGTTCGCGGAACCTGGCGGCGATCGCGGGCGTCAACGCCTCCCCGCTCGCGATCACGCGGCGCAGGCACGTCGGCAGCACCGGCTCGGCGAGGAAGGCCCGCAGCATCGAGGGAACGAAGTGGACGGTCGTGATGCGATGCCGGTCGATCAGCCGGACCAGCCGCACCGGATCGCGGTGCGCTCCGGGTGGCGCGACGACCAGGGTGGCACCGGTGATCAGTGGCCAGAAGAACTCCCACACCGACACGTCGAAGGCGGCGGGCGTCTTCTGCAGCACCCGGTCGACCGTCGTGAGTCCGAACCGGTCCTGCATCCACGCCAACCGGTTCACGATGCCCTCGTGCGGCACCACCACCCCCTTGGGCCGGCCCGTCGAGCCCGACGTGTAGATCACGTAAGCCGGATGCCGGCTCCCGCATCGCGTCCCCTCGACCCTGTGCCGGGGTTCCTCGGCGAACGGAGCCGATGCGACGTCGTCGAGGACGAGGAGAGGCCGGGCGTCGTCGCGCATGAACGCGATCCGCTCGGCGGGGAGCTCCGGATCGATCGGCAGGTAGGCGGCCCCGGACCTGAGCACCGCCAGCAGCGCCACGACCAGCTCGATCGAGCGCGGGAGGGCGACGGCGACGATCCGCTCCGGCCCCGCACCCCGTTCGACCAGCCACGCCGCCAGGTGATTCACCCTGGCATCGAGGTCCACATAGGACAGTCGCGTGTTCCCGAATACGAGTGCGGTCGCGGTCGGCGTGCGAGCGACCTGCGCCGCGAACAGTTCGGGCAGCGTCACGTCCGGCACCGGCCGGTCCGTGTCGTTCCAGGCGGCGAGCGCGCCGTGCTCCCCCGGCGTCAGGACGTCGACCTCGCCGATGGAACGGTCCGGTTCGGCGGCGAGCCGCGCCAGCACCCGGACCAGCCGGGCCGCGATCGCCTCGGCATCGGCGTGGTCGAACAGGTCGCGGCTGTAGTCGAGCTGACCGGTGATGCCGTCCTCGGTCTCCGCGAACTCGAACGAGAGGTCGAACTTCGTGCGGTGCGTCGCGACCTCTTCGAGCCCGACGACAAGCCCCGGCAGGTCGATCTCGGTCCGATCGGTGTTCTGCAGCGTGATCATCGTCTGGAACAGCGGGTGCCTGCCGCGCGACCGCTCCGGGTTGACGATCTCCACCAGTCGCTCGAACGGCAGGTCCTGGTGCGCGAACGCCGCCAGGCCACGGTCGCGCACCCTGGCCAGCAGCTCGCGGAAGGTCGGCCGGCCGGAGGTGTCGGTGCGCAGTACCAGGGTGTTGACGAAGAACCCGACCAGGTCGTCGAGCGCGTCGTCGGTGCGACCGGCGACCGGTGCGCCGAGCGGGATGTCGGTGCCCCCGCCCAATGCGGTGAGCAGCACGGCCACGCCCGCCTGCAGTGTCATGAACAGGCTCGCGTCGTCGCTCCTGGCCAGCCCGAGCAGGCGTTCGTGCACGTCGCGGCCGATGCGGAACGACACGCTGCCGCCACGGTGGCCGGCGACCGCCGGCCGTGGGCGGCTCGACGGCAGTGCGATCTCGAGCGGCAGTCCGGCGAGGGCCTCGGTCCAGAACGCGATCTGCCTGGCGATCTCCGACTCCGGGTCGTCCTCGTCGCCGAGCACCTCCCGCTGCCACAGCGTGAAGTCCGCGTACTGCACCTCCAGCGGGGTCCATTGTGGAGCGTCACCGGCACAGCGGGCCGCATAGGCGGTGGACAGGTCGCGTGCGAGTGGCCGGCCTGACGCTCCGTCCGCGGCGATGTGGTGCAGGGACAACACGAGGAGGTGCTCGTCCGGAGTGACCTCGCGCAACAACGCCCGGACCGGCGGCTCGGTGGTGAGGTCGAACCCGAGGGCGGCGAACGCCTCCGGTTCCTCATCCGAGACCAGGTCGACCTCCGCGCGGGAGAGCACCACCTGGGACGGTTCGCCGCCGGCCTCCGGGAAGATGGTGCGCAGGATCTCGTGCCTGGCGACCACGTCCGCGAGTGCCGCGCGCAACGCGGCCCGGTCCAGCGTCCCCGTCATGCGCAGACCGAAGGTGATGTTGTAGGCGGCACCCGCGTCCTCGAGCCGGTTCAGGAACCACAGCCTGCGCTGGGTGTGGGACAACGGCATCCGCGCGGGCCGCTCGAAGGGCCGTACCCGGCTGCGTGCCTCCACCGCCTCGTCGATCCTGCCGAGCAGGTCCCGTGGGCTGGGTGACTCGAACACGGCCCGGATCGGCAGCTCGGCACCGAACGTCGACCTGATCCGGCTGACCAGCCTGGTCGCGAGCAGGGAATGGCCGCCGAGCTGGAAGAAGTTGTCCCCGGCGCCCACGTCCGGCAGGGAGAGCACCTCGGCGAACAACCCGCAGAGCCGTTTCTCTCGCGGCGTTCGCGAGCCCGTCACCGCGGGCTCCCGGCTCCCCCCGGGATCCGGCAAGGCGGCCCGGTCCACCTTTCCGTTGGGGGTCAGCGGAAGCGTGTCCAGCTCGACGAACACCGACGGTACGAGGTACTCGGGCAGCAGGCCCGCCACGAACTGGGGAAGGTCCCGCGCGCCGGAGACGACGTAGGCGACCAGACGATCGTCGCGGGCCACCACGGCGGCCTGCGCGACCTCGGGATGCCCGGCGAGAACCGCCTCGACCTCCCCGAGCTCGACCCGGAATCCGCGCACCTTCACCTGGTCGTCGGCACGTCCGCCGAACAGCAGCTCACCGGATGCCGTCCACCGCGCGAGATCCCCGGTGCGGTACATGCGGCCGGTCCCGAACGGATCGGCGACGAACCGCTGTGCGGTCAGGCCCGGCTGACCGAGGTAGCCACGGCCGACGCCCGCACCGGCGAGGTACAGCTCACCGAGCCTGCCTGGCGCGACAGGACGCAGGTCTCGGTCGAGGACGTAGGCGCGGCGGTTGTCGATGGGCCTGCCGATCGGCACGACGCCGGGTACCGCGTCCGGATCGGACATGACGAAGTGCGTCGCGACCGAGGTCGCCTCGGTCGGTCCGTAGCCGTCGACGACGACCAGCCCTGGGCAGGCCCGCAGCATGCGGCGCACCGCCTCGGCGGGCACGACGTCCCCGCCCGCCCAGACCTCGCGCATGCCCGCGAAGCTCTCGGGCGCCTCCTCGGCGATCACCCGGAACAGCCCGGCCGCGACCCAGGCGCCGGTCACGCCGTGCGTCCGCACCAGCCGCGCGAGCGTCGCCGGGTCGAGCCGGCCGGGCGGCGCGAAGACGAGCCGGCCGCCGCGCAGCAACGGCACCCACAGCTCGTAGGTGCTCGCGTCGAACGCCGGCGTGGAGTGCACGAGCACGCGTTCGTGGTTCGGGCCGCGCAGCCTCCGGTCGTGTGCGAGTGCCACGACGTCGCGATGCCGTACACCGACCGCCTTGGGCGTGCCCGTCGATCCGGACGTGAACATGACGTACGCCAGTTGGTCCGGGTGCACGGGCACACCCGGATCCGTGTCCGGCAGGTCCGCGGAGACGTCCACGTCCCGCAGCACAAGCCGCGCGCCGCTCAACTCGATCAGCCGCTCGGCGCGCACGTCGTCGTCCAGCGGCACGTACGCCGCACCCGCCTTGACCACCGCGAGCACCGCCACCGACAACTCCGGCGAACGCGGCACCAGCACCGCGACCCGGTCCTCGGGCCGCACCCCGTCGCGGATCAGGCGGTGTGCCAGCCGGTTCGCCCTCGCGTCGAGCTCGCGGTAGGTCAGTTCCACGTCACCGCACACCAGCGCGACCGCGTCCGGAGTCGCCTCCACGACGGCGCGGAACGCGCGCGGCAACGCGATCTCGGGCAGGGAGGTGGTCGTCCCCTGCCACCGGGTGAGCACATCGGCGCGTTGCCCGGCGGGCAGGACACCGACCTGCCCGGCCCGCATCGAGGGGTCACGCGCCACCTCGTGGAGCACCTGCAGGAACTGCTCGCCGACAGCCGCGACAGCGTCGCGGGTGAACAGGTCCGGCTGGTAGCCGAGGTGCATGTACGGCTCGGGGCCGGGAATGACCGCCACACTCAGCGCGTAGTGCGTGGCGTCGTGCGCCTCGATGCTCGTGAGCCGGACGCCCGGCACGGGCTCGCGCATCTCCTCGTCGTCGAACGGGTAGTTCTCGAACACCATGATCGTGTCGAACAGCTCGCCCGCCCCGGCCAGTTGCCTGACGTCCGCCAGGTTCACGTGCACGAACGCGGAGAGGCCTGCCTGGTGGTCCTGCACCCCGCGCAGGAGGTCGGTGACCGGCCGCGCCGGGTCGACATGCGCCCGCAGCGGCAGCGTGTTGATGAACAGGCCCACCATCCGCTCCACGCCCGCGAGCTCCGGTGGGCGTCCCGCGGCCGTCGCCCCGAACACGACGTCGTCGCGGCCGGTGAGGTGGCTCAGCAGAATCGCCCATGCGCCCTGGAAGACGGTGTTGAGCGTGAGACCGTGCGCCCGTGCCCGGCCCGAGAGGGCGCGGTAGAGGGCGCGATCGAGGGGCACGGTGATCTGCTCGGGCCGCGCGGCGGTCCGCGGGCCGTCGACGGGCGCCAGCGACGTCGAGCCGGTGACACCGTGGAGGGCGGCACCCCAGGCTCGTTCGGCGGCCGCGCGGTCCTGGCCGGCGAGCCACGCCAGGTAGTCGCGATAGGACGCGACCGGCGGGAGTGCCATGCCCGCGTACAGCTGGAACAGCTCACGGATCAGAGTCGGCGTCGACCACCCGTCCAGCAGGATGTGGTGATGGGTCAGCAGGAGGCGATAGGTGTTGCCGCCCAGTGAGATCAGCGCGAAGCGCAGCAGGGGTGGCCGGGAGAGGTCGAACCGCCGCTCCCGGTCCTCGGCCAGGACGCCGGCCAGCGCCGCGGACCGGTCACCGGCGCCGGAGAGGTCGATCTCCCGCCAGCTCGGTTCCACATCGCCGGCGATGAACTGCACCGGATGATCCAGCTCGGTGTCCCAGAAGCCCGCCCGTAGCGTCGGGTGCCGGTGCAGCAACGCTGTCGCCGCGGCCCGTAGCCGCCCCGGGTCGAGATCGGCCTCGAAGTCGACGCACAGCTGCGGGGTGTACGGGTCCTCTGCTTCGTAGCGGGCGTGGAAAAGCATGCCCTCCTGCAGCCGTGACAGCGGCCAGATGTCCGTGACTCCGGGACGGGCCGCCTCCAGCCGATCGATCTGCTGCTGGTCCAGCCGCGCGAGCCGCACGTCCGACGGGGTCAGGCCGGGGACCGCGTGACGGATCACCTGACGCAGTGCCGCGACGAACCCCTCGCTCAGTTCGCGGATCCGGTCTTCGGTGAACAGCGCCGACGGCCACGTCCACGAGACGGTCAGCCGGTCGCCGTCCGCGACCGCGTCGACCTCCAGCGGGTAGGCCAGCGGCATGCGGTCGTCCGCACCCGCACCGTCCAGCGGCGAACCCGCGACCGCCCACTCCCCGGTGTCGAAGCGGCCGAGATAGTTGAAGGCGATCTGCGGCGTCCGTCCGGACAGCTCGGGCGCGGTGTCGCGGTTCAGGTAGCGCAGCAGACCGAACCCGATCCCCTTGTCCGGCAACGCCCGCAGCTGCTCCTTGACCCGCTGGAGCGCACGTCCGACGTCCTGGCCGGGGTCCAGCCGCACCGGGAACACGCTGGTGAACCAGCCGACCGTCCGGGAGAGGTCGGCGGTGCCGTGCTCGCGGCCGTGCCCTTCCAGGTCGACGAGCACCGCCGTCTCACCGGTGCCGCGCCACCGCGCCACCGCGAGGGCGAGCGCGGTCAGCAGGACTTCGTCGACACCACACCGGAATCTGGCCGGCACGGTCGTCAGCAGCTCCGCCGCCGGGACGTCGACACGCAGGGTGCGTGCCGTTGCGACCACGTCCGTCTCCGGTTCGAGCGACCGCTCGGTCAGTGGCGGGTCGCCGGCCTCCAGGACCTTGCGCCACCACGGGAGTTCGGCCACGCGCTCGTCCTCGGTGGACTGCAGGGCGAGTATCCCGGCCCACTCGCGCAGCGACGTGCCGACCGGTTCGAGAGCTTCCCCCCGCCAGGCAGCGATCAGGTCGGGCACGACCACCCGCCACGACACGCCGTCGATCACGAGGTGGTGCGCGACGATCAGCAGCCTTCCCTCGCGGCCGGGTCCCGCGTCGAACCACACGAGCCGCAGGACCGCGCCCGACACGGGGTCGAGCTTCGCCCGCACGGCCGGGGTGTACGCCGCGACCATCGCGTCGAGATCGGCGTCCGCCGCGTCGACGCGTTCCACGAGATCCGCATCCACGGTGCGGGGCTCGGCGACGACGAAGGACCAGTGTCCCGGTTCCAGGCGCATCCGGAACGCGTCGTGGTGATCCACGAGCGCCCGCGCCGACCGGGTCAACCGATCGAGCCCGAGGCCGGCGGGCACGCGCAGTACCAGCGACTGGCTGTACCGCGCGAACGGCCCGCCGAGCTCCCGGAGCCATTCGGTGATGGGGGTCGGACCGACCGTGCCGGCACCGGTCACCCGGACGGGGGCGGCCACCTTCGTTCCCGACACTGTCGTACCCGCTACGGCAGCCAGCGCGGCGACCGTCCGGTGCGTGAACACATCCCGGGTGGACAGCACCATCCCGGCACGACGGGCTCTGCTCACCAGCTGCATCGCGAGGATGCTGTCGCCGCCCAGGTCGAAGAAGCCGGTGTCGACACCGACCGCGCCGACTCCCAGCAGCTCGGCGAACAACCCGCACAGCACGAGCTCCGCCGGGCTGCGCGGACCGTCGGTGACGGGCAGTGCCGCGGTCGGCGCGGGCAGGGCGGCGCGGTCGATCTTCCCGTTGCCGGTCAACGGAAACGCGTCGAGAGCCACGATCGCGGACGGCACCATGTACGGCGGCAGGAACTCGGCGGCCCGCACCCGCAGGACGGCCGGATCGGTGGCGCCGGTGACGTACCCGACGAGCCTGCGGTCACCCGGCGCGTCCTCGCGGACCACGACCACGGCCTGGTCCGCCCAGCGCCGCAGCACCTCCTCGACCTCGGCGGGCTCGATCCGGAAGCCGCGGATCTTGAGCTGGTCGTCGGCGCGGCCGACGAACTCCAGGGTCCCGGTCGCGTCCCGGCGGACCAGGTCTCCCGTGCGGTACATGCGGCCGGGACCGAACGGGTTCGCGACGAACCGCGTCGCGGTGAGACCCGGCCGGCCCAGGTACCCGCGGGCGAGCTGCACACCGGTCAGGTAGAGCTCACCGGTCACGCCCGGTGGCACCAGTCGCAGCCCGGCGTCGAGCACGTGCGCGCCCGTGTTCCACATCGGGGTGCCGATGACGGGTCGCTCGTGCCGGGCCAGGTCCGCCACCAGAGTGTCCACTGTGGCCTCGGTCGGGCCGTAGTAGTTGACGACCCTCATCGCCGCTCGCGCGCGCAGGACCCGCCACAGCCGTTCGTCCACGGCCTCACCGCCGAGCAACAGGACCCGCGGGCGGGCGTCCAGCAGGCCCGCGTCCACGAGCTGGGCAGCGTGCGCCGGGGTGAGGTCGAGCATGTCGATCCGGTGCTCGCGGACGTACTCGACGAGTGCGAACGGGTCACGCCGCACGTCGTCGGTGATCACGTGCAGTTCGTGGCCCGCGATCAGCCACAGCAGCCCTTCCCACGACGTGTCGAACGTGAACGCCGCGGTCAGCGCGGCGGCCCCGGCGCCGCTGGGCTCGATCAGCCGGGCATTGTGGTCGTGGAAGAGGTTCGTCAGGCCGCGGTGCTCGGTCACGACCCCCTTGGGCCGGCCGGTCGAACCCGAGGTGTAGATCACGTACGCCGCGTGCGCCGGGTCGATCACGACACCGGGATCGGTCGCCGGACAACCGTCCGGATCACCGATCTCGTCCAGGACCACGACAGGGTTCGCGTCCTCGATGACGTACGACCCGCGCGGGTCGCCGGGGTCGATCGGCAGATAGGCCGCGCCGGACTTGAGCACCGCGAGCAGCGCCACCACGAAGTCCGCCGACCTCGGCAACCTGAGCGCCACCACGGTTTCCGGGCCCGCGCCCCGCGCGATCAGCGAGTGCGCCAGCCGGTTCGCCCGCTCGTCGAGCTCGCGGAACGACAGCCGCCGGTCCGCACACACGAGCGCGACCGCGTCCGGGGTCCGGCGAGCCTGCGCCGCGAACACGTCCACGACGGTGTGCCGGGGCACCTCGCGCGTGGTGTCGTGCCACTCGCGTTCCTCCGGCAGCACCACGTCGAACGTGGCGAGCGGCTGGTCCGGTGCGGCGAAAGTCTCCAGCAGCGCGACGAACCGGCGCAGATGCAGCTCGGTCTCCTCGGGCGTGTATCGCGCGGCGTTGGTGTTGAAGTCGACCTGGATGGTGCCGTCGCCCGCGCGGTCGTACACGTTGACGTTCAGGTCGTCGACCGGTCCGTTGGAGAAGTTGTGCGCCACGGTCGGGTTGCCGGCGAACGAGAGCGGCGGCTCGGCGGCCATGAAGTTGAGACAGGGACCGTACAACGGTTCGCCGGTACCCACCGCACCCGCGTCACGGGCGATCTCCTCGTGCGGGAACCGCTGGTGCCGCAAGGCGAGCCGGGCGCTCTCGGCGGCCTGCCGGACCAGCCCGGCGACCGTCGTCCCCCGCTCCACCCGCAACCGCAGGGGTACCTCACTGGCGAGCGTGACCGGAGTCTGTCGCGTGATTGCGGACCGGCGCCCGGTCACCGGCATGCCGATCATCACGTCACCGGTCCCGCACATCCGCTCCACGTACACGGCGAGTGCGGCGATCATCAGCGACGGCAGGCTGGCCCGGCACGCACGCGCGAGGGTGCGCAGCTCCGCGGCGACGGGCGCGGGCACGACGTGACTGCGCCGCACGAAGGCATGTGAGGTCAGGCCGGGACGTCCGGCGAGTCCCACGGCGACGGGCCGGTCGGCGAGCAGGCGTCGCCAGTACTCCCGGTCGGCGGTGTACTGCTCGCTCTCGCGGTAATTCGCCTCGTCGGCGAGAACGTCGCGCAACGACCCCATGGGGCTCGGCGTCCACGGCCGGCCCGCCGCCAGTTCGGTGTACACCTCGGCGGCCCGGTTCAGCACCATCGAGCTGGAGACACCGTCACCGATGATGTGATGGCCGGCGAAGTGAACCAGGTGCCGCTGCGCTCCGAGCACCAGCACGGCGAGATCGAACAGTGGGAAGCCGTCGAGCTCGACCGGCCGGTCGAGCCGGTCGCGAACCCACTTCTCCGCGGCCGCCCACGGATCCGGCGCGCCGCTGACGTCCACCACGGGCAGCGGCCAGTCGGCCGACTCCTCGACGCGCTGCCACACCCGGTCGCCATCGTGCCCGATCCGCACCTGATAGGGCTCCGCGTCGGCGATCGCCGCCCGCAGCGCCCGCACCAGCAGGCCCGCGTCGACCGGACCGAGGATCTCGACGCTCTCCTGCGCCCGATAGATCGGGTTGCCGGGATCGAGCTGCTGCGCGAACCAGAATCCCGCCTGCGCGGCCGTGAGCGGCAACCGGACGTCCTGCATTGCTTCCACCCTTGAAGTCCTTGTCACGAAAGGGGTCACAGTTCGGCGCGCACCGCGTCGCCCGCCTGCTGGGTCGAGAGCGAGCCACCGAGGTCCGGTGTTCTGCGGCCCGCGGCGATCGCCCGATCCACCGCCGCCCGGATCGCCTCCGCCTCCGCCGGGTGCCCGAGGTGCCCGACGAGCAGGGCGGCGCTGAGGATCGCGCCGATCGGGTTGGCGGTCCCGGTACCCACGATGGCGGGCGCGCTGCCGTGAACCGGTTCGCACAGCGCGAATCCGCTCCCCGGGTTGAGGTTGATCGACGCCGCCGTGCCGAGCCCGCCGGCCACCTCTGCGGCGAGATCGCTCAGCACATCGCCGAACGAGTTGTTCGTGACGATCACGTCGAACTCGCCGGGGTCGCTCACCAGCCGCATCGCGGCGACGTCGGCGTACAGGTGCCATGAGACGACATCCGGATGCCGGTCGGCGATCGAACGCCATGTGCGTTGCCACAAGGCGCCACCGGACGGCACGGCATTGGACTTGTCGACCATGCACACCGAACGGCGGGCGATGCCGAACGCGTGGTCGATGATCCGGCTCACGCCACGGGCCGTGCTGATCTCGGTGTCGATCGCGACCTCGTGGCCGGACGCCACGTGCAGCGCGCCCCCGACTCCGCTGTAGAGCCCTTCGGTGTTCTCGCGCACCACGATGCAGTCGATCCCGCGCTTCGCCGGATCCCGCAACGGGCTCAGGTCGTCGTGCGGCAGCCGCGCCGGGCGCTGGTTCACGTACAGGTCGAGCCCGGACCGCAGGCGCAGCAGGACGCCGCGCGCGTACTCGGGGGAAGTCACCCGAGGATCGCCGACGGCACCGAGCAGCGCCGAGTCACCGCGCGCGACGCGCCGGAAGTCCGCATCGGACAATGCGCTGCCGGTGCGCAGGAACGTGCTGGCGTTGACGTGGTCGAGCACGTCGAACTCGATGTCGAGCCCCAGCGACGCCACCGTGCCCAGCGCCTGCTCGGTCACCTCGGGTCCGATGCCGTCGCCCGGAATCACCGCTACCCGGGACACGCGGCCACCTTCCGCAGCCGTGTCGCAGCCGTGTCGAGCACTTCCCGCGTGCGGTTGAACGCGACGCGCACGAAGTCGCCCCGGTGATCCTCCGACACGAAGAGGCTTCCCGGCGCGACCAGCACGCCCGTCCGTTCGAGCAGCTGCCGCGCGAACGAACGGCTGTCCGCGCCCCCGAGGCCCGCCGTGAGGAAGACACCGCCCTGCCCCGGATCCACCGCCAGACCGCACTCGGCGAAGAGGCGGGCCACCGTGTCCCGGCGGCGGCGCATCTCCTCCGCGGGGAACCACTCCCGCGGCAGTGCACGGGCGGCGGCCAGCTGCAGCGGCGCGGCGGCGCCCGCGGTCGTCGCCTCGTGCACCCGGCGCAGCACGGTCGTCAACGATTTCGGGGCGCGCAGGTAGCCGAGCCGCCAGCCGCTCACCGCGTGACTCTTGGACAGCGAGTCGACGATCACGTACCGGTCCCGCAATGCGGGTACGTCGGCGGCGGAGGTGTGCACGCCCTCGAACACGTACGACGAGTAGACCTCGTCGGACACGACCGTGACATCCCACTTCTCGCACAGCGCGGCGATCTCGTCCAGTTCCGCCCCGGAGAACACCCGGCCGGTCGGGTTGCCGGGCGAGTTGACGATCATCGCGCGGGTGCGTGGCCCGAACGCGGCGGCGAGCTCCGCCGAGTCGAAGCACCAGCCCGGCCGGTGCAGCCGGACGAACCGGGGCACCCCACCCGCCAGCAGAACGGCGTTGACGAAGTTCTCGTAGTACGGCTCGAGCATGATGACCTCGTCGCCGGGGTCCACAAGGGACAGCAGCGCGACGGCGAGCCCCTCGGTGCTCCCCACGGTGACGGTGATCTCGTCCTCCTCGGTGCCCAGCGAGTCCGCGATGCGTTGGCGTAACAAGGGATGCCCGGCCGGGTCCGCGTACTGGTGGTGGTCGCCGCGCAGCAACGCGAACCCGGCCGCGGCGACCAGCCCCGCGGGCGGGGCGGGCACGCCGGGCACGCCGAGCGCGAGGTCGACGGCGTCCATTCCGGCGGACCGGCGCAGCAGCTCGACCAGTCCGCTTCCGCCCAGCAGCCCGGCCCGCGCCGAGGTCCGGCTCACGCGTCCGCTTCCAGGAACGCGGGGCCGATCGCCGGCAGCCGGCGAGGCCGGTCGCCCTCGTAGGCGCTGATCCCGGCCTCGTGGCTCAGCGTGAGGTCGACGTCGTCGAACCCGTTGAGCAGCAGCTCACGCGCTCGCGGCTCCAGTTCGAACGGCCAGCGGGACGGGCCTCGGACCTCCATGCGCTCCAGGTCGATGGTGATCCGCAGCCGCGGGTTCGCAGTGCTCGCCGCGGCCAGCACGCCCACCGCGTCCTCGGGCAGCATCACCGGGACCAGACCGTTCTTCGGCGCGTTGCCGCGGAAGATGTCACCGAAGCTCGAAGCGATGACCGCGACGAAACCCCAGTCCCGCAACGCCCACACGGCGTGCTCCCGCGAGCTCCCGGTACCGAAGTCCCGTCCTGCCACCAGCACCGTCGCGCCCGCGCGTTCGGGGTCGTTCAGCACGAAGCCGGGATCGGCGCGCCAGCGGGCGAACAACGCGTCAGCGTAGCCCGTCCTGGTCACCTTGCGGCAGTAGTCCGCCGGGATGATCTGGTCGGTGTCGACGTCGCTGCGTGCGAGCACCATCGTGGTGCCGGTGTGTTCGATGAGTGGCTGCACAGTCGTCCTCATGAGATGTCATCGGGCAGGGCGAGGCGGCCGGCGACCGCGGTGGCCGCGGCGACGGCGGGCGACACCAGGTGCGTCCGCGCCCGCGTCCCCTGTCTGCCCTCGAAGTTCCGGTTCGACGTCGACGCGGTGCGCAGCGCGCCGCGCACCCGGTCGGTGTTCATCCCGAGGCACATCGAGCAGCCGGGGAGCCGCCATTCGGCGCCCGCGGCGCGGAAGACCTCGTGCAGTCCCTCCGCCTCGGCCGCGGCGCGCACCGCCATCGAGCCGGGCACCACCAGGGTCCTGGTGGTGACACGCCGTCCGCGCAGCACGTCGGCCGCCGCGCGCAAGTCCTCGAGGCGGCCGTTGGTGCACGAACCGATGAACACGATGTCGATCTCGATGTCCCGCATCCTCGTTCCGGGACGCAGACACATGTACTCCAGGGCGCGCCGCGCCGACGCGGGGTCCACAAAGGACTCGGGCTCCGGCACCCGCCCGGACAGCGGCACCGCCTGGCCGGGGTTCGTGCCCCAGGTCACGTACGGGCTCAGCTCCGAACAGTCCAGCGTGACCGTGCGGTCGAACACCGCGCCGGGGTCGCTGCGCAGACCCCGCCAGTGTGCGACGGCGTCGTCCCATGCCTCGGGTGCGCCGGGTCGTCCGGCCAGGTAGGCGAAGGTGGTGTCGTCCGGCGCGATCAGGCCCGCGCGGGCGCCCGCCTCGATGCTCAGGTTGCACAGGGTCATCCGGCTCTCCATGGAGAGCCGGGAGACGACCTCGCCGCGGTACTCGATGACGTGCCCGCGCGCGCCGTTGGTGCCGATCCGCGCGATCAGCGCGAGCATCAGGTCCTTGGCGGTGACCGACGCGGCCGGCATGCCGGTGAACTCGACCGCCATCGTCGAAGGTCGTTGCACCGCAACGGTCTGCGTCGCCAGGACGTGCTCGACGTCGCTGGTGCCGACCCCGAACGCCAGCGCGCCGAACGCGCCGTGCGTCGAGGTGTGGCTGTCCCCGCACACGACCGTCATGCCGGGCTGCACCAGGCCCAGCTCCGGCCCGACGACGTGCACGATGCCCTGCCGGCGATGTCCGTGCTCGAACAGGAGGATCCCGTGGTCGGCGCAGTTGCGGCGCAACGTCGACACCTGCAGCGCGCTCACCGGATCCCGGATCAGCAGGGTGTCGGTCGGCACGTTGTGGTCCTCGACGGCCAGCGTCAGGTCCGGGCGCCGCACCTTGCGGCCCCGCTGGCCGAGTCCGTCGAACGCCTGCGCCGACGTGGCCTCGTGGACCAGGTGCATGTCGACGTACAGCAGGTCGGGCTCGCCCTGCGCGGAGCGGACCACGTGGGAGGTCCACACCTTGTCCACCAGCGTCACGGGACCGCTCACTGCGCCGTCACCGCACCGCGGACCCGGTCGCGAAGCATCTCGAGCGACTCGAAGCCGCCGTGCTCGCGGTTGGCGATGTGCTCCTCGTACAAGCGGTTCACGAGCACCTCGTCGGCGTCCCCGCCGAGCACGTGACGCAGGATCGCGCGTCCGGAGTGCCTGCCGACGACGAGCTCGCGCTCGCGGCCGAACCGCTCGGGCTCGATGTACTCGTAGGTCACCGGGTTGCGCAGCATGCCGGCCTGATGGATGCCCGCCTCCGTGGCGAACGAGTTGCGCCCGACGATCGCCTTGTTGCGGATCTCGGGCAGCGAGATGCAGTCGGACAGCAGCCGGTAAGCGTCGTACAGGCCCTCGGTGCGCAGGCTGGTGGTGGCACCGAGCCAGTCGCTCTTGTACGACAGCACGGCGGCCAGCTCCTCCAGCGGGGTGTTGCCCGCGCGCTCACCGATGCCGCCCAGCGTCACCTGAACCTCGTCGGCACCGGCCTGGATACCCGCGATCGCGTTCGCCAGCGCCAGGCCGAGATCGTCGTGGCAGTGCGTGGACAACACCACGTCGTCCGGGATCCACGACCGCACGGCGGCGCACAGGTCGCCGTACTCCTGCGGCGTCGCGCATCCGGTGGTGTCGGCGAGGATGATCGTGCGCGCCCCGGCCTCCAGTGCCGTGTCGACGAGCGCGTGGATGAAGTCGTACTCACCGCGGCTCGCGTCCTCGACACCGAACGAGATGTCCTCGGCACCGAGCTCCGCGGCCAGCCGCAACGACTCGTCCACCTCGGCGATCGCCTCGGCCCTCGTGATCCCACGCTTGTGGACCAGGTGCACGTCGCTGCCGGTGCCGCAGATCTGGATCTGGTGGTTCGGCCGCACACCGACGGCCTCCATGGACAGCCGGACGTCGTGGACGCTGGCCCGGTTGAACGTGGCGAACCGTATCCTCGTCAGTGTCTCGGCGATCAGCCGCGTCGCCTTGAAGTCCGCGGGTGAAGAACCGGGGAACCCGGCCTCGATGACGTCGACGCCGAGCGCTTCCATCTTCAGCGCGATGTCCACCTTCTGCTCGGGCGACATCGCGTTGCCCGGCGCCTGCTCGCCGTCGCGCAAGGTGGCGTCGAAGAAGGAAATCCGGCGCGGCTTGTTCGTCATGGGTACACCTCCGAGTTCGGGAAAGTACGACTCAGCTCCACAATGGACCGTGTGTCGCCGGCGTGTTCTTCACACTCAAGAATCGCCGGATCAGTCCGTCACCGGCAATGAGGAACACCAGCGTTACGGAGGTTCTTTCACTGTGCCGCAAGGGATCGAAGTCGATTTCCCTGGTAGACGCGAACAGGCACCGTTCCAATTGGGACGGTGCCTGAGGTTTCACTGGCCACGCGAACGGTCAGGTGTGATCGGCGAACCGCCGGTGCCGCACCGCCCACGCGGCGATCTGCGCGCGCGACCGCAACCCGAAGGTGCCACGGATCTTGCGGACATGTTTTTCCACAGTGCTCACGGACAGATGCAGCTTTCCCGCTATCTGGTGGTTGTTCAGCCCTCTGGCGACCAGGTCGACGACCGCCCACTCCCTGGTGTTGAGCGCGGTCACCTGGGGCTCCTCGGCCGGGTGGGAGCTCTGGGACTCCAGCGCGTGGTCCACCGCTTTGCGGGGATCGAGACGGGCGCCCTCCGCGACGAGCGCGGTCCGCCGCCGCTCGGGGAGCGCGTCGCGCGCGAGCTCGAGTGCCCGCGTCAGCCGCTTGGCGCACCACGTGTCGCGCCAGGAAGTCCGGTCCGTGAACACTGTGACGGCGCCGGCGAGCAGGAGCCCGCGCTCGAACCTCCCGGTGCGCAGTGCGACGATGGCGATCCCCTCGATCGCGTCGGCGTGCTCCAACCCGGTCACCGCGGCGCGCAGGGCCGTGGAGAACCTCGCCTCGGCGCCGCTGAGGTCGCCGAGCTCGAGCGCGATCACCCCGGCGGTATGGAACACCGCGGAGCGAAGGTCCGCCGGTGCCACTTCGGTGGTCTCGATGTAGGCACGCGCCATGTCGGACAATGCTTTGGCCCGATCGACGTCGGCCCGGTCCAGCAGCTCCCACGCCAGGTCGTTGGCGCACAACGCGAGGCCCAGCCGGTCGCCGATCTCGCGGCAGCAGTCGGCGGCGTCGCGCAGCGCGATGACCGTGGTGTCCGCATCGCCCGAGCGCCTCGCGATGTGGCTCTGCTGCAGCAACAACCGTCCGAGGACCGCCGGGCGGCATTCGCCCGCCCGCTCGGTCTCGACCGCCACCCGGATGAGCTGAGGTGCCAGGTCGTTGTCGCCCTCGCAGAGCGCCAGCCACGCGGCGCTTCCGATCGCGAGACTGCGGTATCGCGACGACGGTGTGACCCGGCCGATCGCGTCGATCAGCTGCTGCCCACGCAGCCCCGAATAGCCGAGGCTCAGCCGGCTCACGACCATCGCGACGGCCACGAGCAGCCGGCGTTCGTCCTCGCCGTCGCCGAGCCACCTGAACACGTGCGCGAGATTCTCGTGGTGCTGCTGCAGGCGGGTGAGCAGGCCGACCGGCGCCGAGACGTTGTCCATCAGCGGGCTCACCAGCTTGACCAGCCAGCCGAGCAACCTCTCTGCCGCTTGGTCTTCTTCCCCGTGTTCCGCGAGCCGCTCCCGCCCGAAGCAGCGGATCGACTCGAGCATGTCGAACCCTCCGATGTCGGGCCGGGCCCGGATCAGTGACTTGGCCTCGAGTGAACTCAGCGTCTCCAGGGCCGAAGACCGCCCGGACACGGAATCCGCGACGAGCTCGGCGGCCTCGGCGTCGAACCGGCCCGGCAGGAAGGACAACCTGCGGAACAACGCCTGCTCGTCCGGGGAGAGCAGGTCGTAACTCCACCGGATCGCGCCACGGAGGCTGTGGTGCCGTCGATCGGACGTCCGCCAGCCGCCGGTGAACAGCTTCAGCCGGTCGTCGAGGCGGTCCCTGATCTCGACGAGCCGGTACGTCCGCATCAGCCGCGCGGCCAGCTCGATCGCCAGCGGAACCCCGTCGAGCCGCACGCACACGGTGACGATGCTCTCGGCGTCGGCGTCGGTGAAGCCGAGCTCCGGCCGCACCGCCCGCGCGCGGTCGACGAAGAGACGTACGGCGTCGAACCCGAGCGAGTCGGCGAACGACAGACCGCCGATGACGGCCGGACTCGGCAGCCCGGCGAGGGAGAACACCACCTCGCCGGGAAGGCGCAGCGGCTCCCGGCTGGTCGCCAGCACGGTGAGCCCCGCAAGCCGGGGAAGCAGCTCGCTCAGCAGCGAGGCGCATTCGCCGAGCAGGTGCTCGCAGTTATCCAGCACGAGCTGGACCTGCCGCCCGCTCAGCTTGGCGACGAGTGCCTCGACCACCGACACACCCGGCGGTTCCAGCAGTCCCCAGGTGGCGGCCATGGCGCGAGCCAGCCCATCGGGGCCCGTCGCCGAGGCGAGTTCCACGACGGCCACCTCCGCCCGCCCGGCCCGGCAGGCCCGCCCCGCGACCTCGGCCGCCAGCCGGGTCTTGCCGACACCGAAGGGCCCGACCACGGTGACCAGGCGGTTGGACCGCAGCAGGCGCTCCACCTCGCCCAGCTCGATGGCCCGCCCGACGAAGCTCGTCAGCGCGATCATGCCCACCGCGGCGGATCCATCGGCCCCCGGAGTCTTCGTCCGCTGCCGATACGCTCGCTGGCGGCACGCGTTCGAGCAGTACCGGACCGGCCGGCCCGCGTTCTCGCGCCGGATCCGGTCGCACTCCGCACACCCCGCGCTCAACGCCGGCCACCGTCGCACGACCACATTGGACAGTCCTCCCCCGTGCCGTCAGGGTCGCAGGAAGACCGGCAGCCTCCGGACGGCCAGCAGCGAGTCGGTCTGGTAGACCTCCACCGCGTCGCGGTCGACGACGATCTCCGAGTACCGCGACAACAGCGTCTCCAGCGCGACGGTGGCCTCCTGCAGCGCCAGGGACGAACCGAGGCAGAAATGCACTCCTTGCCCGAAGCCGATGTGCGGGTTCGGCGTGCGGCGGGGGTCGAACCGGTCGGGTTCGGTGAACACCGTCTCGTCGCGGTTGGCCGACGCCAGCCAGAGGACCACCACGGTGCCCGCGGGGAGGGTGTTACCACCGAGCTCCACCTCACGCGTGGTGATCCGCATCGTCTCCGGTGTGGGCACGCTGAACCGCATCGCCTCGTCGACCACCGCCGCCAGCCGCTCCGGCCTCGCGCGCACCTCGGCGAAGGCGTCCGGGTTGTCGTCCAGCGCCAGCAGGGTGTTGCAGATCAGCATCGCGGTGGTCGAGTGCCCGGCCTGCATCAACAACGCCACGACGCCGACGATCTCCTCGTCGTCCAGCCGCATGCCGTCGACCTCCGCGGCCACCAGTGCCCCGAGCAGGTCTTCTCGCTGGGCGGCGCGCCGCTGCCGGACCTGGTCGCTCAGGTACGCGTTCATCTCGGCCACGGAGTCGCGGACGGCCTCGACGAAGGCGTCCGCGAACATGTTGTCGATCTCGGCGTCCCGCGAGGCGGTCAGGAACGTGTCGGTCCACCGGTGGAACTGGGCGCGCTCGCCGGCCGGGATCCCGAGAACGTCGGAGATGATGGCCGTCGGCAGCGGATAGGCGAACCCGGTGGCCAGGTCCGCGGGTTGCTCGTGCAGCGTGTCGAGCAGATCGTTCGCCGCCGCCGCGATTCGCGGTCGTTTGTCCGCGATGGCCCGTGCCGTGAACGCCTGGTTCACCAGGCCACGCAGCTCACGATGCCGCGGCGCGTCCATGAAAAGGAAGTTGCCCTTCGCGAACGGCCGGAAGATGTCCTGGTCCGGCGCCATGCGCAGGTTGGACGAGAAGGTAGCCGGATCCGCGAGCACCGAGAGAATGTCGGAATAGCGGAACAGGTGGCACAGCCGACGCTCGGGCAACCAGTTGATCGGCCACCGCTCCCGCATCGTGCGAAACCAGTCGAGCATGGCATTGCGGTCCCCATTCGCCTCCGGCATGACAGGCGGACTGCTCGCGTGCGTCATCAACACCCCCACTGGAATGACGTCCATAATTCGTCGGCAACAAGACCACGGACACGCTCCCACGACATCGGCAAGGTGTGCAACAGGCGCATTGTCCACACTTTATGCAGGTCAGCCCTACGGCCAAGTGAGACCGCACACCATGTTCGAAAACCGAACGACGAGTGGCAACCTCTCGATTAGCTGTCGGTCTTTCCCGGTCACTACGAATTGCACTGGTAGCGCCGGTTTCCTAACGAGACGCAATTTTGGAGTGCGTCACGAATCCGTGGCAGATTCTGCGCATTCGAGGGAGCAGACATGTCGAACGATCACGTCGCCACACTCAGAGCATTGGTCACGCGGGTGGCGGAAGCGGCGGACGAGACCGAGCGTGCGGCGGCGCTGGCCGAGTTGCAGCGCGCCACCGCCGGGGCTCTCCGGGATGCGGTGTCCGGGGCACGCGAGAGCGGCGTCTCGTGGCGGACCCTCTCGTCCGCGCTCCGCATCGCCACCGCCACGCTGCACGACCAGTTCGCCTCCGGCCGGCAACCGCGGTCGCCCGCGACCCAGCAGTCCCATGCGACCGTTCTGCCGGTGCAGGTGCCCGACCAGTTCGTCGGTCGCCGGCGTGAGCTCGCCGAGCTTCGGCGCCTCCTGCCCCACCGGAAACTCGTCACGGTGACCGGTCCGGGCGGAATCGGCAAGACCCGGCTCGCCGCGGAGTACGTCCAGCAGTGCGCCCCGGCGTTCGGCCGGGTGTGGTGGGTCGAACTGGCGGCGCTGGACACCGGCGCCGGTGTCGACGAGGCCGTGGCGGCCGTTATCGGGACGGACCCGGTCGACGTCCTCTCGGACATGCGCGGATCCGGGCGCCTGCTGCTCGTGCTCGACAACTGTGAGCACGTCGTCGACGCGTGCGGCCGGCTCGTCACCCGGCTCGGGGCGGCGGGCGGCGAGCTGGCGATCCTGGCGACCAGCAGGGAACGGATGAACACAGCCGGGGAGCAGGTCCTCCCACTCGCCTCGCTGCCTCGTGATCCCGCGTTGGCGCTGTTCGCCGACCGTGCGCGCGGCGCCGCTCCGGACTTCCAGCTGACCGGTGAGCTCGAGGTCGTGGTCGCGGATCTGTGCCGGCGGCTCGACGGGCTGCCCCTGGCGATCGAACTCGCGGCGCGGCAGGTCGCCGTGCTGCCTCCGGCCGAGCTCGTCGCGTGCCTCGACGAACGGCTGACGCTGCTGTCGGGAGGGCCCCGGACCGCGCCGGAGCGGCACCGGAGTCTGGCCGCGACGATCGAGTGGAGCTACGACCTGGCAACGGAGACCGAGCAGGCCGTCTTCCGCAGGATCTCCGTGTTCGCCGACGGTTTCGGCCGGAGTGACGCGGCCGTGGTGTGCTCGGATCTCGGGCTGAGCGCCGCCGAACTGTGGACCGGGCTCACCGCTCTCGTGGCGAAGTCGTTGGTGGTCGCGGACAACGAGCGGCTGCGCGTTCTGGAGTCGTTGCGCCTCTTCGGCCGCGCCGAGTCACGACGCCGCGGCGAATGGGACGCCACCGCGAGCCGCTTCGCCGACCTGCTCGCTCAGCTGTCCGCGGGGATACCGAAGCCGGAAGGTATGACGCGTCCGGAGCAACGGACCAAACGCCGCGGCCACCGGCACAACCTCGAGTACGCGATCACACTGGCCACCCCGGCCGACGACGAACGGTACGCGAACCTCGTCGCGGCACTCGTGTCGGCGCGGAGGCTGACCTTGTCCCGCAACGGCAGCCGTCGCTTGATCGAGGACGCACTGGCTCGGCAACGTTCGATCCTGGGCACCGCCATCCTCCACATCGAACTGTGCAACGAACTGATCTGCAGCGGAGACTACGATCTCGCGCGTGAAGCCGGCGGCCGCGCGGTCGCTGATGCCAGGAAGGCCGGGAACCGGTGGCTGGAATACCGCGCGTTACACGCACTGGCGATCACCCTCGAACGACTTCGTGACAGAGACGCGATGACGCGACTGCTCCCGGAGTTACTCGCGAACGCGCGTGCGCAGAACGAGCCTCGCCTTCTCGCGGCGACCCATTCGCTGATCGCGTTGGAGTACGCACAACACGGCCGGCTGGACGAGGCGCAGGACGCGATCGACGAAGGACTTGCCGCCATCGCCACGCAGTCCACGGATACCGTCATCATGTGCGATCTGGTCAACACCGCCGGGAGCATCGCTTTGCAGCGGCAGGACTACGACCGCGCGGCGGCATGGTTCAGCGTGGCGCTTTCGCTCGATGACTCCCACGGGATCGTCGTGGGGTTGAAGAGCACCGCTGCCGTCGCGGCCCACCGAGGTAGACCGGACGTCGCGCTACGCCTGTTCGGTGCCGCGAAGAACGCGCAACGGGATGGCGGAGACATCGGCTCTCCGTGGTGGAACACCCTTTGCGCCACCGCCCTGTCAGTGGCGCGGTCGGCCTTCGATCCGGCGACCGCGGACGCCTTCTTCAGCGAGGGCGCGAAGATGACGCTCGACCAAACCATCGCCTACGCGCTCGACGACCACGACTCCCCCGTGCTCAGCGCACGCGAGCAGGAGGTCGCGAACCTGGTCGCCGACGGGCTGACCAACCGGGCGATCGCCGTCAGGCTCGGCGTTTCGGCCCGCACGGTGGCCAGTCACCTGGAGAGCATCCGGACCAAGCTCGACCTGCGCAGCAGGGCGCACATCGCCGCGTGGGTGACCGGCGCACGCCAGGTGTGACCGGCCGACGGTCCCGCACGATCGCGGGAAACCCGCCACCGTGCGCCGCGCACTGCTCGCGCACGGCAAAGGCGGCAGAGAGACCATCGTGCCCCTGCCTCCGCCGTCGGACGGGCATAGACCATGCCGCCTGCGACCGCTGGCTGAGGCCGCGGTAGTACCTGCTCACGAGCCCGCCGACCCCGCGAGGCGGTGTTGGAGAATGCGCGGCCGGTGGCACGCCTGGACACCAGCAAGCGCAGGCATCGCCTTGGGGCATCATGTCGGCGTACCGACAGATCCACCGCCATGCGGACACACCGGGAAACCACAGGCGTCCGGAAATGGACGTCCGATGACAAGCGCGCGACGCTGGTTCCGGTCGTAGAAGCAAGTGCCGACCACGCGAACGAGGTCTCCGGCAGAGAACCGGAGACGCCTCCTAGAGCCGCCGCGTTCGCTCGACCACTTTTGGCCACGAAAGATTTCGCTAAGGTCCGGGAAACCCCTTACCTGCGAGGGCGGACGGACCGCATGACGACGTTGGTGGCGGATGAGCTCGCCGTCAGGCCGCTGCGGCGGCTGCTGATCTGGGCGTTTCCCGCGAACCTGGGCATGTCCGTGCAGGTTGTCGGGCTGTCCGGGGTCCTGCTGCCGTTGCAGGTCGCCGCGGTCCACGACGGGACGAAGGCGGTGAACCTCGCTCTCGTCACCGCCTTCGGCGCGGTGGCCGCGATGCTCACCCAGCCGGTGGCCGGCGCGATCTGCGACCGGACACGTTCACGGTTCGGTGCGCGGGGACCATGGATCGTCGGAGGAGCGTTCGCCGAAGGGCTTGCGCTGATCGGGCTCGGGACGGCCGGCACGACCCTGCAGATCGCCGCCTGGTGGGTCTGCGTGCAGATCGCGTACAGCACCGCGCAGGGCGCTTTCGCCGCGGTCCTGCCCGATCGGGTGCCCGCGGCGAGGAGGGGTGTGTTCTCCTCGATCGCGGGCGCGGGGGTCATGGTCGGGGCGATCGGCGGGCAGATCCTGGCGACGCGGTTCGCCGGTGACCTGCCCGGTGGCTATCTCACGATCGGCGGGATCACGGTGGTCGCGCTCACGTCGTTCGTCGTGTTCAACCCCGAGCGCGACAACCGGAAGCGGCCGCGCGGCGCGCTCTCGGCGCGTGCGGTGCTGGCGTGTTTCTGGTTCGACCCGCGCAGGAATCCCGACCTCGGCTGGGCGTTTCTCGGGCGGCTGTTCCTGTTGTCCGGGCACTTCACGGTCGGCAGCTACCAGCTCTACATCCTCCAGGACCACGTCGGGCTCGGTGACGAAGCGGTCGGGTTCCTGCCGTCACTGGGGATCGCGACGGCGGGCGGCACGATCCTGACCACTGTCCTCTCCGGACCGCTGTCGGACCGGCTCGGACGCAGGCGGATCTTCGTGTTCGCCGGTTCGGTGCTGCTCGCGGCCGCCCTGCTGATGCCCCTTGTGGCGCCGACGAAAGCGGGCATGGTGGCGTACGCGATGTTGACCGGTGTGGCGTTCGGGTTCTACGTGGCCGTCGACACCGCCCTCATCTCGGAGGTGTTGCCGGCCACGGGAGACTTCGCCAGGGACCTGGGCGTCATGAACATCGCGGGCACGCTGCCCCAGGTGATCGCACCCGCGGTGGCCGGGGTGATCGTCACCGGCGTCGGGTATGCCGGGTTGTTCCCCGTCGGCATCGTGTTCGCGTTGCTCGGCGGCCTCGCCATCGTGCCGATCAAGTCGGTCCGGTGACCCCTCCGCACTCCCTCACCGGCTGAACGGATCGGTTTGCTGCCACGCCACCGGCAACGCGACCTCGACACCGTCGCGGGCCGCCATCGGCAGGATGTGGCTCATCGTCCGGTCGAGATCGTCGGCGAGCCGTGGCAGCGGACGCAACGGCCGGTCGAGGCCGACGAAGAAGTCGTCCCAGTGGATCAGGACCACCCGGCGCGCTCCGGTCGCCCGGACCACCTCGTCCCAGTAGGTCTCGATGAACTCGGACGGCTGCTTCCCCACTGTGCCGATGCCCAGGTACACGACGTCTGCCGTGCGACCCCGTAGCGCGCCGGACCGGAAGTTCGCGCTGGCGTGCACCAGCACCGTGCCACGCGGGTGCGTCACGAAGATCGAGTACACCTTGCCCGTCCGCCACGCCCGGCTGCGCGCCGGCGGGACGAGCGGGCGGTCCACGACACCGGGGTAGCGGTCGTCCGGGCTGTGCACCGTCTCGACGAACGTCACCTCGAACGCGCCGAACGCGGTGACATCGCCGTCACCGACGACCCGCAGCCTCTCCGAGGGCACGCCCAGACCGCGCCCGATGTTCGCCGTCGACTCCGAACCCACCAGCTCCGCGCGCGTCAGCGCCGCCCACACGGGTGCGTCGAGGGCGTGGTCGTAGTGGGAATGCGCACAGATCACCGCCGCGATCGGTGGAGTACCCAGGCGCTCCATCGCACCGCGGACCGACCTCGGGTCGGGTGCGATCTTCCCCAGCGCGACCCGCAGCAGACCCGGCCGGGTGACGAAGCCGTCGACGAGCAGCGCGGTGTCCTCGTCGCGCAGCAACACCGAACTGGTGCCGAGGAACCGCGCCGTCACTTCAGCGTCGGGCACGGCTCGCTCCTGGTAACGCGAGTAGGGACGCAGATCTGGGCGACCGAGCGGGTTTCTCATCGGCACATTCTCGCGTTCCGGGCGGCGTAAGGTGATCTGCGGGGTGCCGGGTGAACGGGATCGCCGATCTCGTCCTGTGAGTGCCCACATAGGACTGAACGTCGGGTGCGCCACCGCACTCGTGGACCGAGTCGTGCGACGCCTCGACCAACACGCCGACGACACCGGAGACGCTGCCCGCTGGTGATCCCGACGTCTACGCGACCCTCGAGCCGCGCTTGGCCGCATGGGCCGACGAACGACGCCGAGAGGATGCGTCGAACGATCGCGCCCAGGCCGCGAGCCACCCGGCCTCCATGGCCGCGTCGAGCAGATAGGTCTTGCTGATCCGTCCTTTCGGGACATAGACGAGGTCGATCACGAACAGCGTGATCGCCGTGGCCATTCCGATCCTGCGTGCGTGGGTCCACTGCGCGTTCGTCGCGGCACGGGTCTGTGTCCATCCCACCGAGATCAGCAGGCCGGCGGTGGTCTGTTGCAGCCATCGATCGGTCTTCCGGCCGAACACCGCCTCGAAGGTGCGGGCGCTAACCAAGGGCCACAGTCCACCCAGGATGTTGAACACGCCGTGCGCCCGAGCCAACGCCCGGCCATCCGTCGATCGCATCACGGCACCTCCTGATCCGAGAAGCTGCGCAGCTGTGTCACCGCGGTGTCGAGTTGTTCCGCCATGCGCACCAATGGCCGCAGCGGTAGCGCGACGCTGGTGTCCGCTCCAGGACGCACGTCGACGATCTGCAACCGGGCGGAGTTCGACCAGATGTCCAGCACGCCAAGACGCATGCGGATCGCATACCCACGTCACCGTCGGCCAACCGCGACGGCGCAGACGACGTGCGCGGCCGCACGTGGGTGTTTCGCCGATGCCCGACCGGCAATCCACGGGCAGCGACGAAAGGATCACGGCTGTGCGGGAGCAGGAGTGGCATCGGCGCCGGATCCGGTGGGACATGGTGGCGGGCAGGCGCGTGCGGAGTCTCGAGGCGGGCGGCGAACACCTGATGGGTCCGCCCGTCGTGATGATCCCAGGCCTCGGCGCACTGGGGTACCTCCTTGACGCGCTGGCCGGGTGCGGCGGCTGGGCGAGGTCGTACCTGCTGGACGTGCCCGGCTTCGGCCACCGGAGCCTCGGCCGTGCCCGGCCGAGGTACCGGCCGTGGCGGACGTCGTGTCGGCGTGGATCGACGAGATCGCGCGGGAACCTGTTGTGCTGGTGGGACATTCGACGGGTGCACAGGCCGCGTTGCGGGTGGCTGCGGCTCGACCGGACCTGGTCGGGGCGCTGGCTCTGCTGGGACCGACGTTTCCGCCCGAGCAGCGGCGGATGCCGGCCCTGCTCCGCGCATACGTGCGCAATTCCCGGCACGAGCCGCTGGGGCTGCAACCCGCGATCGTTCCGTACTACCTGCGTGGCGGGCCCGGAGAACTGCTGCGCTTCATCCGCTCAGCGCAACGGGACCAGCCGGAGAAGTTGATCACCGAGATCGCGTGTCCCGTGCTGCTCGCCCGCGGGGAGCACGATGCCTTCGCTCCGCAGTGGTGGGTCGACCGGCTTACCGATGCCGCGCCGAAGGGACGGTCCACGACGGCGCCGGGCGCGCACACCTTCCCCTACCAGCACGGGGGCGTGACGGCCTCGATCATCGCCGAGGCGGCGGCGCGGACCGGTTCGTCCGGAGAACACAGGGGTGGCCGACCCGAATGAGCACCGTGTCCGCTGGTCGCGCGGCCCCATGGGCAATGCCAATCTGAGACGAACAGCCGGTGCTCCGCAGCCACGCCCGCTACCTGCACGCGCGCCGGCCGGCCGAGCAGCTTCGTACCGCTTTGGAGTCGCGGGCGGTGATCGACCAGGCGAAGGGGGCGATCATGGATCGCGGACCGGTTCGTCGCGGGCCTGCGGCGGTGAGCTGACCGGCTCACCCGAGCGCTCCGCATCCTGCCGACGTGCGGATGACCGGTCGTAGTTCGTACGCTGGCACGACAACGGGTTGAGTGGGCTGGCGAACCGCGGCTGCACGACCAGTGGCATTGAGGACGGATGTTGGACGGGCAACGTCGGGACCGGCTCACGCGCATGGTGATCGAGTGCAGCACCGCGTCCGGCCGTGCGGGACTGGGGCAGGCGCTGTGTGACGTGTGCGTGCGCGTCCTGCCGGGTGTCGACGCCGCGGCGTTGACCTTGCGCGGCAACGCGCGGGCCCTGGAGGTGGTCGGTGCCGGCGACGCGTGGGCGGCCGCGATCGAGGAACTCCAGTACACGCTGGGGGAAGGACCGGGTGTCGAGGCGTTCGACACCGGCGGGCCCGTGCTGGTCGCGGATCTGACCGCTGACGAGGTGCGCTGGCCGGGATTCGCGATGGCGAGCGAGAAGGAGGGTTTGGCCGCCATGTTCGCGTTCCCGCTGCAGGTCGGTGGGATACGGCTCGGCACGCTCGACCTGTACCGCCGCCGCCCCGGCGGTCTGTCCGCCGACGCCATCGCTGATGCCGCTGTGCTGGCCGACCTCATCACCCACGCGTTGCTCGCGCAGAACGAGCAGACCGGGGCGGAGGAACGGCTGCGGGTGGAAGTGTCGTACCAGGACGTGAACATGGCGACCGGAATGCTGGCCGCGCAGCTGCGGATCAGCCTCGAGGACGCGTTCCTGCGGTTGCGCGCGCACGCGTTCTCCGCGGGCCGATCGGTTCTGGAGGTAGCCCGAGACGTCCTGGCGCGACGCATCCCACTCGATCAGCTGGCGGACTGATCTCCCATGCGGCACCGTACGAAGCCGAGTCCTATGCTGGCCGGGTGCCCGGTGTCCAGGACCAGATCGCCACCGCGTTGAGCGAGCTGACCGCGACGTTGGTCGATCGTCACGACGCGGACTCGGTACTGCGCCTGGTGACAGCCGCGTGCAGCAGGGTTCTCGGCGCAACGGCCACCGGGGTGATGCTGGTCGATCCGCGGGGCGGCATCAGCGTCGTGTCGGCCTCCGATGAGCAGGCGCGGTTCGTGGAACTGCTGCAGAGCCAGATCGACGAGGGCCCGTGTGTGGACTGCGTCCGCGAGGACACAGAGGTCGGCTGTCCGGACATCGCGGCCGAGCGAGATCGCTGGCCGATGTTCGGTCAGGCGGCGCTCGACGCGGGTTTCCGGTCGATCCACGCCGTTCCGCTCCGGCTGGACGGCCGGGCGGTGGGTGGCCTGAACGTGCTGTACGCCGAAGTCGTCCGGTGGGATGACTGGGAGGCCAGGCTGGGCCGCGTGCTGGCCGATCTCGCGACGCTCGGTCTGTCCCAGCAGCACGACCCGATGCGGTTGCATCGGTTGGCCGAGCAGACGCTGACCGCGCTGAACGACCGCGTGGTGATCGCGCACGCCATCGGCATCGTCGCCGGTGCGCTCGGCACCGGCACGGACGAGGCGCGCGGCCTGATCTTCGACTACGCGGGCATCCGGAGGATTTCCATCCGCGACGTCGCCCGCGGGCTCACCGACGGCAGCGTCGACCCAACTGCTCTCCAGGCGGCGGACTCGCGCTAGTCGCCCCAGTCCGGATCCGAGCGCCGGTCCGCCTCGGCGTCGACGCGCGCTGTCACCCGCGCGACCTCGGCTTCGCTGTGCCGGTCGCACAGCATCTCCAGCGCCTGCGCCGGGTCACCGCCTCCCCAGGCGAGGACCGCACCGGCCGCTTCGTGCAGCGCTGCCCGGCTCGTCACCGAGTCGAGCATCCGACGCGCGGCAGTGGCGTCGTCCGACCGGCCGTGGAAGGGCGGGGTCATGGTGTCCACGATTCTCCTCGTCCGCCGAAAAAGCGATGGAATCCGGGAAGATCGGTGTTCAGCCGCAGCCGACCGCGAGGGATCACGGGACGATCTGTGACGGAGTGGTCCAGCGGGCGAGCAGGACGGTGGCGTCGTCCTGCAGGACGCCGTGCTGGTGGGTCAGGACCGCCCGGACGAGCCGTCGCGCGGTCTCGGGCGGCGGATGTCCGGCGGCCGCCTCGCGGCGCAGGAAGTCTGCCAGCCGGGCGTCGCCGAAGAAGTCGCCGGTGTCGTCGCGGGCTTCGGTGATGCCGTCGGTGTGCAGCACCAGCCAGTCGTCCGGTTGCAGCGACTCCTCGCCGATGACCAGGTCGGTCCAGCCGAGGCCGAGTGGCTGCCTGCGCCCGCCGGCCAGCGGCCGCACGATCTTTCCCGACCGCATGATCAGGGGATGCGGATGGCCGGCGTTGACGTAGCGCAGACGCCCGGTGGCCAGGTCGAGTTCGACGAGCACCGCGGAGGCGAACGCGGTGCCGCCGAACTGCTGGTTGATGGCCTCGTCGATCGTCCTGGCCTGTTCGTAGAGGCGGTGTCCGCTGTGCCGGGCGCTGCGGTAGGCGGCCAGCGCGGTCGCGGCGATCAGGCCGCTGTGCAGGTCGTGTCCGACCGCGTCGACGACGATGAGGTCGGCGGTGGTCTCGGACAGCGCGTAATCGAACGCGTCCCCATTGACGTTCTGGCCGGGTTCCAGCAGGGCGGTCACCACGAAGTTGTCCACGCCCGCGGTCTGCGGTGGCAGCAGCGACCAGACCAGCTCGCCGTTCACCGTCCGCCGGTCGCGAATGCGCACGCGGTCGATGCCGTCCCCGTACTGGCTCTGCGCGGTGACGACGTGTCCCAGCAGGCTGGCCAGCCAACGGCACTGCGTGCGCAGTCCTGGGTCGTAGAGATCGTCCGTGCTCGCGACGCCGACCTCGAGCACGCCGAGCCGTTCGGCACCGTCGACCAGCGGCACCCAAAGACGTGGTGAGCCGGGGACATCGGCGGGCAGCATCTGCACCTGCCGGAAGGCGCGTCCGGCGAGAGTCGTGTCCACGTCCAGCGCCTTGCCGTTACCCGTGTGGAGCCGTGTCGCGGGCAGGGGATACAGGCAGCGCTGCGCGTAGTCGATCAGGTGGATGCCGACCGTCAGGCCGAGCGCTTGACCGGCCGCCTCCGCGATGACCGGCAGCCGGTCCGGCGGGGCCAGTTCGGCACCGTCCAGCAGTGTCACCAGGGCCGCCAGCGGCTCGCTGCGGGGTTCGCTCGCCCGGAACGGACGCGTGTACGACGCGCGATGGGTCCAGGTCAGCTCGTCGAGGCGTTCGTTCACCGCGTGCGCCAGGATGTCCCGTTGCAGCGGATCCAGCGAGCTGAGTCCGTGCACGTAAGCGTCTACCTCGATGGGCCCGGCATCACCGCCGAGCGCGAAGTAGCGCAGCCACAGCTGACCGGCGCTCAGTCCGGCGTGCTGCAGAGCGAGCGCGAGGCTGCGGCGCTGCTGGTCGGTCGCGTCGTCATTCATGATCAGCGGCGACGTCGGACAGTGGACCGGGCGATCTGCTCGGCGGTCTGGCGCAGCGTCGTTCCCTGTCGTTGAGCGGTGTCGGTCAGCGTCAGGAACGCCGCACGCTCGTCGACGCCGTTCCGGGCCATGAGGATGCCTTTCGCCACCGCGAGCACTTCCCGGCCGCGCAGGTTGTCCTTGAGCTGCTCGGCGACTCTCTCAGCGTCCTGCGTGGTGCGCGTGTTGGCCAGCAGCATCGCCGCCTGGGCCGCGAACAAGATCAACAGGTGTTCCTCCCGCTCCGCGTAGGCGTTCGGCTGGGCCGCGTAGACCTTCATCGCGCCCAGCGCCGTCGCTCCCGCGACGAGCGGTGCGCTGAGGGAGGACCGCAGCCCCGCCTCGCACGCGTGCCGCGCCCAGTCCGGCCAACGGGTGTCCTGGGTGAGGTCGTGCACGCGCACCACGACGCGGTCTTCCCAGGCCGTCAGGCAAGGGCCCCCGCCGAGTCGGTACTGCAGCCGGTCGACCCGGTCCACCATGGCGTCGGTGGCCGCGGCGGTGATCCGCTCGCCGCGGTCGTCCAGCAACGTGATCCCCGCGCCCACCGTGCCGGGGAACGTCTGGGCGGCCACCGACGTGATGAGTTTCAACGCCGTGTTCACCGTCTCGGAGGACAGCAGCAGACCGGACATGCGGGCGAACACGGTTGCCAGCTCCTGGGTCAGCGACACATCAGAAGTCACCGCCACCACACCCCCCTCAGGTCCATCGGCTGGCGTTGTGGTCCAGGGCATACCCGCCGCACGACCTCTCAACCCACACGGTCGTCCGCCGCGGGTTTGGAAACGCCATCCAGCTGCTCACCGCCGGTTCGCTGGAGGAACTCCCAAGGCCTCCCGGCGATTTTCGGCCAGCCACGCCGCGACCTGGTGCAGTTTCATGTTGGCCTTCTGAGAGGCCTCGACCAGCATCCTGAACGCACGGGCGGCGTCGACATCGTGACGTTCCATGAGGATGCCTTTGGCGGTGGCGATGGTGTCGCGGTGCTCGACCGCGATGGTCATCTGCGCGTGCCTCTGCGCACCGATCAGCGCGATCGCGGCGTGGTCGGCGAACAGCCGGCCGTCCGGTTCGGTTCGCGGCTCGAAGGCGTCGAAACGGCTGGAGTAGAGGTTCAGCGCGCCGAGGGTCGTATCGGTCACGAACAGCCGGTAGGACAGCATCGAGTGGATGCCGTGCCCGGCGGCGGCCGGGCCGAAAACAGGCCATCGCGTTTCCTTGCCGATGTCGCCGCTGCGGTAGGTCTGGTGCTCGGCAATCGCGTCGACACAGGGTCCTTCGCGCATGTCGTACTGCAACTGATCGATGGTCTCGACGATGTCGCACGTCGGTGCGACGGTGCGGACCTTGCCGCGCTCGACAAGAGAGATCCCGGCGTGCTCGGCACCGGGGATGTAGTCGACCGCCGCCTTGACGATCGCCATGAGGGTCGTGTCGAGGTCCGGTTCGGCCTGCAACGTGCGAGCGACTCCGCTCAGCGTGCCGGCGAGTCCACGGAAGGTGCTGTCGTCGATCGCGCTCACGGTCCCTCCACCATGGCTTCCGGCTCAACCGGTGCTTGCGTACCCGCGCCGGACTGATCACGAAACCGGGTGGAGGCCCACCTGAAGACATTCGCCGATGCCGGGTTTCCCGCAGGCGCTTCGCGGGTACTCGGTCCTGCTCACCCAATGGCGCTTCGTCGATGCGCGAGGCCCTACCGACAGCGGGTCACGCGCGACTCGCTCGGCGGCACGTGCCAGCCGGTCACCCCATGCACCACGATGTCGTTCAACGCTCCGACTGCGGTGGTCACGACCGGAACACCGCACGCCATGCCCGCACAACGCGCCGGACAACGCCGCGACGTGCTCGCCTTGTTCACTACGTTCGTTCAGCGGGCCGGCATTCCCGGACACCATCGCCATTCTCAACGAACGCGTCCAGTCCGCTGCGGTCGCGTGAGACCGGGCACCGGCAGCGGCCTGATCGCCCGGAGCGCTTCCGGAACAGTCGCGTGGAGCCGGAACAGCTCGTCCAGACCGGTGATTTGGAGCGTTCGTCGCACGATCGGCCGGACCACCACCACGTGCAGCTCAACACGACGGTCGACCGCCAGGTGGTGTGAGGTCAGCAGGCCGTTGACGCCCGACGAGTCGAAGAACGACACGGCGCGCAAGTCCACGACCAATGCGGCCGGGGATCGGTTCAACTGTGCCGTGAGTTCGGCGACGAGCGGCCGGACAGTGCCGATGTCCACCTCACCCGCCACCGAGACGACGGGAACCCCGTCGCAGTGCACTGTGCGGACTGAGCAGCCGCTGAGCTGTTCCTGCATGTCGGTGGCTCCTCGGATAGAGGTCACCGAGCTGGTGGCTCAACTCGACGGACTGTGAGGTTGTGCTGCTGTTCTCACCATAAGACTGAGCGGAAGGTTGCACAAGGCAACCATCGAACGGGCGTGACCGCATGTAATCGGGTTGTCCACAAAGGAAGAAGCGAATGGCCTCTCCGGGGCTCCTGACGCGCGGATTGGTATTGCGGCGCAAGAACATCCGTTACGCAAAGCCCGTCGAGTGGTCAGCGCTCGCGTCGGCCGGTGATCTCCACGGGACGCTGGAACAGCGCATAGAGATATGTCAGCGAAGGAACCAGGATCAGTGTGCCCGCGCCGAGCGCGATGAGCAGGGCGACGAGGGTGGAGCGGCCCGTCGCGGCCTGGTCGACGGTCAGGTATGGCACCAGCACGCACGGGTACTGCCCGACCGCCCAGCCGATCAGGATCGCGGTGACCGCGAGCGCGGAGGCGATCCTCGCGACGATGTAGCGACGGGTCAGCAGCAGGCCGAGCGCGCCGAGCCCGGCGGCGACGGACGACACCACGATCGGCAGGCCGCGTCCGATCAGGCCGTTGAACAGCACCGGCGCGTCGGCGTGCAGCACCGCGATCCCGGCCAGGCCGACCGCCCCCGTCACGGACGCGGTCACCAAGGCGCGCGAGCGGAACGCGTCGGCCAGGTCGTGTTCCCCATCGCGCCTCGCGTCGCCGCACAGGAACACCGCCGCCAGGTAGGCGCAGACCAGCACGGCGAGCGTGCCGCCCAGCAGCGAGGTGGGGTTGACCCAGCTGCTCAGCACGTCGCCCTCGGCGATGCCGGGCGGCACCCGGCCGGAGGCCACTCCACCGACCACGCCGCCGAGGAAGAATGGTGTCAGCAACGAGGACAACGCGAAGGCCGCGCCGAAGAAGCGGCGCATTCCCGGCGTGCTGACGCTCTTGCGGTAGGCGAACGCGGCTCCTCGGGCGATCATGCCGAAGCCGGCCAGCGTGAGCGGGATGTACAGGGTGCTCACCGCCGCGGCGAACGCACGGGAGAAGCCGGTCCACAGCACCACCAGCACGAAGATCAGCCAGACGTGGTTGGCCTCCCAGACCGGGCCGATCGAGCGCTCGATCCGGTCCCGCATCCGGCGCCCGCGTTCGGTGCCGCCCGCCAGCAGGTCCCACACCCCGCCGCCGAAGTCCGCACCGCCGAACAACGCGTAGGCGAGCAGGCCCGCGAACGCAGCTCCCAGTACCAACTCCGCGAGGGTCACCGCTGCTCCTGCGGCGCCGGTGTGTCCTGGTCCCGCGCCAGCCTGCGCAGCACGACCACGGTGAAGACGGTGAGCGCGGTGTAGACGGCCACCACCGCCACCAGGCCCCAGCCGAGTCCCGGCGCCGGACTCACGGCCGCGGCGGTGCGCAGGATGCCGTAGACGATCCACGGCTGCCTGCCGACCTCGGTGGTGATCCACCCCGCTTCCATCGCGATCACCGCCGCGACGCCCGACACCGCGACAGCCCGCAGGAACCACGCCGTGTCCGGCAGACGCCGCCTTCGCCACCACACCAAGCCGTACCAAGCGATGAGCAACAGCAGTACGACTCCGATACCGACCATGGCGTTGTAGGCGAGGTGCACGACATTGACCGGTGGTCGTTCGTCGGCCGGCACTTCCTCCAGGCCCGGCACCACACCGTCCGGATCGTGGTGGATCAGCAGCGACAGCCCGTACGGGATCTCCACGGCGTAGTGCAGTTCGTTGCCGCGGTAGATGCCACCGATCGACAATCCGGCACCGGCGGTCGTCTCGTACTGGCCCTCCATCGCGGCGAGCTTCGCGGGCTGGTTGTCCGCGACCACGTTCGCGATCCAGTCCCCGACGCCGATCTGCACGGGCGTGGCGATCGCCGCGACGGTCAACGGGATGAGCAGCCCGGCCCGGTGGTAGCGGTCACGGTGGCCGCGCAACATGCCCACCGCGTAGACCGAGGCGATCAGGAACCCCGTCACCATGAACGCCGCCAGCCACATGTGCACGAACTGCGCCCACGCCGACGGGCCGAACATGGCGGCCCACGGCCGCGCGTCGACCACGTTGCCCTGCGCGTCCAGGCGGAACCCGGTGGGGTTGTTCATCCAGGCGTTGGCGGACACCACGCAGAACGCGCCCACGATGCCCGCGGCCACCATCGGCAGCGCACTGAGCATGTGCGCCCGCGGCGACAACCGGTTCCAGCCGAACAGGTACACGCCGACGAAGATCGCCTCGACGAAGAACGCGAACCCCTCCAGCACGAACGGAAACCCGAACACCTCACCGAACCGGCCCATCAGCCCCGGCCAGAGGATGCCCATCTCGAACGACAACAACGTGCCCGACACCGCGCCGGCCGCGAACAGCACACCCATCGCCTTGGCCCACTTGTGCGCCAAGGCGATCAGCACTTCGTCACCGCGCCGGTGGCCGCGCCACTCGGTGAACACCACGATCGCCGGGAACGCGATACCGAAGCAGGCGAACACGATGTGCCAGCCCAGTGACAGCGCCATCTGCATCCGCGCCGGATACAGGTTTCCGCTCGCATCAGCCAGGAACTCGAGCACGATCCTCCACACCACGCGCCGCCGACGTGGGCGGTTTACCCGCGCGCCGAACAGCCAAACGAGCGAGTGCACGCGTGCCCGCACACGACTCGCGTTTGAAGCTCAATGAAGTGGGCACAGGCTTCGTATGGGAATGCGAGATCACCGTGGGGACCAGTCACTGCGGCTCCTGCTCGAGGGCTACGCGTGGCTGCCCGGCCTCCGGCGCGGCACCGGTAGCGATGTGGTGCGGACACGTGTCATGGGCCGGCCCGCCCTCGGGTTGTGCGGACCCGAAGCCGCGCAGTTCTTCTACGACGAGAAGCACGTGCAGCGGCACGGCGCGATCCCCAGCCCCGTGCTGAGCACGCTGTTCGGTCATGGCGCGGTGCACACACTGGACGGTGACGCCCACCGGCAACGCAAGAGCTTCTTTCTGTCATTGGTGACACCGGAATCAGTCGCCTCACTGGTCGCCTGCGTGGCGGCCGCGTGGGAGGACACCGTCGTCGGGTGGCGCGCGGGCCGCGAGGTCGT
This sequence comes from Lentzea sp. NBRC 105346, assembly GCF_030269605.1. Taxonomy (GTDB): domain Bacteria; phylum Actinomycetota; class Actinomycetes; order Mycobacteriales; family Pseudonocardiaceae; genus Lentzea. Next base: position 218,836 of record NZ_BSTQ01000001.1, on the reverse strand, counting down.
GCTGTTCGACGAGGCGAGCCGGGCGCTGACGGCGGGAGTGCGCCGCTGGGCGGGCATACCCGTGCAGACCCACGAGGTGGCCGAACTGGCGGCCGATCTGGTGGCCATGGTCGACGGGTTCGCCACGGCCGGCCCCCGGCACTGGCGCGCCCGCAAAGCCCGCAAGCGCCGTGAGGCGTGGCTCGGAGCCCTCGTGCAGCAGGTGCGCGACAAGGAGTTCGACGCACCACAGGGATCAGCCCTCGAGGTCGTCGCCCGGCACCGTGACGCGGACGGCGAGCTGCTCGACCCGCACACCGCGGCGGTGGAGCTGCTGAACGTGATCCGGCCGACGGTGGCGGTGTGCTGGTTCGTCGCCTACGCCGGACACGCGCTGCACCGCCGGCCGCAGCACCGGGAACCACTTCGCGCCGGCGGTGACTTCGCTGTCGCGTTCGCGCACGAGCTGCGCCGGTTCTACCCGTTCGCGCCGTTCCTCGGTGGCCGCGCCGCCCGGGATCTGACGTGGCAGGGCGAGCACGTACCAGAGGGTTCCCTTGTCCTGCTGGACCTGTACGGTCAGAACCACGACGGTCGCTTGTGGACGGATCCGTACCGGTTCGACCCACAGCGGTTCCTCGACCGGGAGATCGGTGCCTGGGACCTCGTGCCCCAGGGCGCCGGCGATCCGCACACCGGGCATCGCTGCCCCGGCGAACCGTTCACCGTCGCGCTGCTCGCCGAGCTGTGCACCCGCCTGGCGAACCTGGATTACGAGGTGCCCGGCCAGGACCTCACGATCTCACTGAGCAGGATTCCGGCGCGCCCGCGCAGCGGTTTCCGGCTCACCCCGGCGACGGCACGCCAAACGTGACTCTGCTCCGTGTTTGCCCGCGCCCTGCCGGGCTAATTCCCCTGCGGTTGGATGGACGGAGCGGAGAGATGACGATGAGTGGTGTTGGACAACTGCGATCGCTGGCACGCGAACACGTCGCCGTCGCCGCCCTCACGATCCCTCGCCTGCTGCGCCATCCGGTCTGGCGCGACGCGGACCCTCACGAGGGCGCCGGCCTCGGCGTGGTCCTGGTGCCCGGCTTCGGGACGAGCGACTTCAGCCTCACCTTCGCCACCACCTGGCTGCGCGCCCGCGGTTACGTGCCGACCGGTGCCGGCGTCGGCTTCAACGTGGGCTGCACCTCCGAGCTGGTCGACCGCATCGAACAACGCCTGGAGGAGCACGCCGAGACCACCGGCGGGCCGGTGGTGCTGCTGGGACAGAGCCGCGGCGGCGGACTGGCCCGGCTGGCCGCCGCTCGCCGTCCGGACCTGGTGTGCGGGCTGGTGATGCTGGGCAGCCCGGTGCTCGATCCGATGGGCGCCCATCTGCACGTGCTGCTCGCCGCGAGGGTGCTGGCGGGGCTGTCGGCGATCGGCGTGCCCGGTCTGATGGACAGCGACTGCTTGTCGGGCACCTGCTTCGAGGACAACGTCGCGGCGGCCACCACGCCGCTGGAAATGTCCGCGGTGTCGGTGTACTCCAAGTCGGACGGCATCGTGCCGTGGCAGCTGTGCCTCGACCCGTCCGCCGAGTGCGTGGAGGTGCACTGTACGCACACCGGTATGGGGCTCGACCCGGACGCGTACCTCGCGCTGCGGCCGCGCCTGGCGAGGTGGGCCGCCGAAAGGTTCGACCTGCGCGATGCCGGCTGACGAGCGACTTCTCCGGACAGCCGAACAGGTCTTCGGCTGGACGGAACTGCGTCAGGAGCAGCTGCTCGGCATGCGGCACCTCCTCGACGGCCGCGACGTTGTGGTCGTCATGCCGACCGGCGCCGGGAAGTCCGCCATCTACCAGGTGCCGGCGATCCTGCTCGACGGCCCGACCGTGATCGTGTCTCCGCTGATCGCGTTGCAACGCGACCAGGTCACGTCCCTGCGCGCCGCCGACGCGCCGGCGGCCGCCGCGATCAACTCGGCGCAGTCGTCCAAGTGCAACGAGGAAGCCTGGCAGGCGTTCACCGAGACAAGGACCGAGTACCTCTTCCTCTCCCCCGAACAACTCGCGAACGCCGACACGCTCCGCCGCCTGCACCAGGCGAGGCCTTCGTTGTTCGTGGTGGACGAGGCCCACTGCGTCTCGGCGTGGGGTCACGACTTCCGGCCCGACTACCTGCGACTGCGGCACGTGATCGAGCGACTGGGACATCCACCCGTGCTGGCTCTCACCGCCACGGCGAGCGGTCCGGTCCGAGCCGACATCGTCGAGCACCTCGGCCTGCGCGACGCGGTGGTCATCGTCGCCGGGTTCGACCGGCCCAACCTGCACCTCGCCGCGCGATTCTGCACCGACGACGGCGAGCGCAGACGGGCGGTCGTCGACTGGGTGGCGGACCGCGCCGGGCCCGGCCTGCTGTACGTGCCCACCCGCAAGGACGCCGAGAGGTACGCCGCGGACCTGGCCGCGCGGGGCGTGATCGCAGCGGCTTTCCACGCCGGGATGAAGGCCGCGGACCGAAGACGGGTGCAGGACGGCTTCATGCGGGGTGACCTCGGCGTCGTCGCGGCCACGTCCGCGTTCGGAATGGGCATCGACAAACCGGACGTGCGATTTGTGGCGCACGCCGCCACGCCAGGCTCGCTGGACGCGTACTACCAGGAGATCGGCCGGGCCGGCCGCGATGGCGAGCCCGCGGAGGTGGTGCTCTTCCACCGCCCGGAAGACCAAGGCCTGCAACGGTTCCTGACCACCCGAACGCTGGACCGCGAGTGCGTGCGTGACGTCGCCGCAGCCGTGCGCCGCCGGCGATCCGGCATCACGATCACCGATCTGGCGCGACGGCTGGACCGCTCCCGCAGGAAGGTCACCACTGTGGTGAACCTGCTGGAGAGCGCGGAGGTCGTGCACACCAGCGACGACCGGGTGCGGTACGAGGAAAACGCTCCCCCACCGGCGAAAGCCGTCGCGGCCGCGGCCAAGGAGGCCGGGAGACAGGAGAAACGAGACCGCTCGCGTGTGGAGGTCATGCACCAGTACGCCGAGACACGTGACTGTCGCAGGCGACTTCTCCTCGGCTACTTCGGTCAGGAGCTCGACCACCCTTGCGGCAACTGCGACAACTGCGACGAGGGCGTGCCGGACGACGGCTCGGAGACCGGCGCGTACCCGCCGAATTCCGTTGTGCGGCATGAACAATGGGGCCGGGGCACGGTCGTGCGCCACGAGGCGGACCGGTTGATGGTGCTGTTCGACGACGTCGGCTACAAGACGCTCTCCCTCGCCGCCGTCCGCGACACCCGAGTACTCGTGCGGGCATGACGGTCAACGGGGTCGCGGTTGAACATCACCCGCAGGGGAACACCTGCGGTTCCGAAGTTTCACTCGTCTTGAGGTGACCTCAGATGTCCGCAGACCAGTACACCCGGCAGGATCCGCGCGAGCAGTACCCGCGGCCCGGTCACCAGGAGGGCCAGGAACAGCCGCATCCCGGCACCGACCGCCGGATGAGCCCTGAGCCCGACCACGGTGAGCACACCTACCGGGGCAGCGACCGGCTGCCCGACGCGAAGGCGGTGATCACCGGCGGTGACTCGGGCATCGGCCGCGCCGTGGCACTGTCGTTCGCCCGCGAAGGCGCGGACGTGCTGCTCTCGTACCTTGAAGAAGAACAGGCCGATGCCGAGCGCACCGCCGAGCTCGTGCGCGACGCCGGTCGGCAGGCCGTGCTGGTGCCCGGCGATCTGCGCACCGAGGACGCGTGCCGCGAGCTGGTCAAGCGCGCCGAGGAGGAGTTCGGGCGGATCGACGTGCTCGTGAACAACGCGGCCTACCAGATGGCGCAGAGCGACGGTCTGCTCGGCATCAGCAGCGAGCAGTTCGACCGGGTGTTCAAGACCAACATCTATGCGATGTTCTGGCTGTGCAAGGCGGCGGTGCCGCTCATGCGTCCCGGCTCCACGATCATCAACACCTCGTCGATCCAGGCGTTCATGCCCTCTCCCCCGCTCATGGACTACGCGGCCACCAAAGCCGCCATCGTGAACTTCACCAAGGCGCTGTCGGCCGACCTCATCGGCAAGGGGATCAGGGTCAACTCCGTCGCGCCCGGTCCGGTGTGGACACCGCTGATCCCGGCGACGATGCCCGCGGGGAAGGTCGACGACTTCGGTGCGCAGACGCCGATGGGCCGTGCCGCGCAACCCGCTGAGCTGGCACCTGTCTTCGTCTTCTTCGCATCGCAGGAGTCCGGCTACGTCACGGGCGAGGTCCTCGGCGTCACCGGCGGCCAGCTGCTCACGTGACGTGTTCACCCGCGTTTGCCGGTCGGCGGACGAGGTACGTGAGCTGTTCGAGGCCGAGCCCGAGGCCAGGGAATGCTGCTCGTGCCCCCCACCGACTACGGCACCTGCCGTTCCACCTCGAGCTGCCGCCGTGGAGCAGAGCTCGGTGTTCCACCTGCAGGGCGATCTCGTGGACCCGAACGTGCTCAAGGCCGTTGGTCGCGTTCTGCGGCCTCACAACGGCAACGCGTACCCGTTCGAGGTGCGGCGATCCACCCGGCAAGTCCGATGAGCTGCCATCCGGGTCTCAATCGGCGACAGGCTCCAGCCGCACGACGAGTCCGCGCACGGCGAGCACCGTCGAGTCAGGACTCTCCGGCAGCACGAACTCGACATCTACCGGTTCGCCGTTCCAGCGCAGCGGTTCCCGTGCGGTCAGGCGGATCTCACCACCTGGCTGGGTGACGGTCGCGGCATCCTGCTCCAGCACGACGGTCCCGCCGTCCTCGGCTCCACCCGCATCCGGCAGCTCGGCGACCAACCGGATGGCCGCCGCACCGTCGCAGTCCCCGGTGAAGTCCAGGACCATCGTCTTGGACCGCAGCGTCACTTCGGCACCTTCAGCGCTGCAGCGAGTTCGGGTCATACGTCAGCCGTACCCTCCGGCGTCAGGGTCAAACATCCGTCACCCTCCTCGGTTGTCCACGGCGGAACTCGGCGTCGCCGCCACTTCATCGAGTTCATGACCCGTGAGCGTGCCGGTCGCGAGCTCCTCGCGGCCCGCCATCACGTAGCCGCCCTTGATGGGGGCGCGTGCGAAGAGCTGGTGATCGTCCTAATCCAGCTGATCTGCGGAACCGACGCGGTCTGGCGTCCGACACCATGATCGATCTTCCGTTACGCCTGGTCGGACTATCGCCTCATCCTTTGCGACCGCGTTGACGGGCCCGGGATCCGCGAGGTAGCTCATCCAGCCTACGAGAGGCACTCCGCCCTGCATGTCATGCGGGAGGACCTCGGAACTCCATCCGGACGCACCTGGATCAGACACCGATGTGCGAGCTGCCGCCGATGCTCATTCGGCGGGGCCGAGCCGGGCGCCCAGGTTGAGCTCGAAGTCGCCGCGCTGCTGCAGACCCCGCGCGACGGCTTCGCCGATCCGCTTGCGCGTCCCAGGCCAGGTGCCGGACTCGCGGAAGAGCGTCGAGGTCTCCCGTCGTTCGTCGTGCGACGGCACGCCGGCCCGCTTGTCGACCAGCGCCTTCGTCGCGACGAGAGCGGCCTGTTCGAAGCTCGCGACGCGGCGGGCGAAGCGGTCGACGAACGTCGCGAGCTCCGCGTCCGGTAGCGCCCGGTTGATCCAGCCGTAGCGTTCGGCCAGCTCGGCGTCGAAGTCCTCGGCGCCCAGGGCGATCTCCAGCGCGCGGGACCGGCCGATCATCCTGGGCAGCACCTCGAGAGCGCCACCGCCCGGGATGAGCCCGATTCCCACCTCCGGCTGGCAGAAGACGGCGCGTTCCCGGCTGGCGAACCGCAGGTCGCACGCCAGCGCGAACTCGCTGCCGATGCCACGGGCCCGGCCGCGGATCTCGGCGATGCTCACGAACGGCGCCCCGGTCAGCCGGGTGACGATGTCCGCCCAGTAGGGCAGACCGGTCGGGCCTGGCTCACCCGGCACCTCACCGCCCCGGACGATGTCGAAGTGCGCCAGGAAGAACTCCTCGTCTGCACTGTCGAACACCACGACCTTGACCGCCGGGTCGGCCTCCAGGCGGTCGATCACCTCACGCAGGCCGATCATGGTCTCCGGACTCATCAGGTTGAGCGGCGGATTGTCGAACGTGACCCGCCAGTAGCCGTCCGAACGCTCGCTGACGGCCAGTGGACTCGCCATGACGGTTCTCGCCTTCTTGTCGACTCAAGGTGTTCATTGACGCGACGGGCCCTGCTGGAAGAGTGATCGTTGTCGCAGACCGAAAGCTACCGAACACCAGAACACCCGATCCGGCTTCTCGGCCCCAGTCAGCGCAGCCACCCAATGACTGTCAGCTTATTTCAGTCTACACTGACATAATAGTGATGACGCCTGGTGCGTGGATTCAGTTGTCTCACGTGGACATGTTCGGCGTCCGGCCGCCTACGCTGGGTCGGTGTGACGAGCACACAGGAGTTCTTCGATCGGCTGGCGCACATGCGTGCCACCGAACCCGTGAGCCACCACAAAGACGGTGGATTCTGGGAGGTGTTCGGGTACGCGGAGATCAGCGAGATGTTCGCTGATCCGGAGCGGTTCTCGAGTGATCTCAGCTCACTGGTGCCGGGTCCGCCGGAGATCGACATGTTGCGGGAGGGCAACTTCGTCGGCATCGACCCGCCCCGGCACGGGCAGTTGCGCGGGCTCGTCAACAAGGTGTTCACGCCGCGGCTGGTCGCCGAGCTGGAACCGCGGATCACCGAGCTCGTGACGGCATTGCTCGACGAGGTCGACGGTGCCGGGCGGATCGACCTCGTGGCCGGCCTCAGTCATCCCTTGCCCATCATCGTGATCTGCGAGCTGCTCGGCATCCCCGCCGAAGATCGCGACGCCTTCCAGGCCTGGGCCGACGGTTTGCTCGACACCGTCGGGCGCGACCGGTTGCCGACGCAGGAAGAGCTGGCGGCGCTGGTGCCGATGCTCAAGGAGATGAACGAGTATCTGCTGGGGCACGTGCGCGCCCGCCGTGCCGCGCCGGGCGGCGATCTGATCAGCAAGCTCGTCACCACGACCGTGGACGGGCGGGGGTTGTCGGACGACGAGCTCTTCGGGTTCGTGGCGTTGTTGCTGATCGCCGGCCACATCACGACCACCGCTCTGATCGGCAGCACGGTGCTGTGCCTCGAGGACAACCCGGACGTGCTGGCGCTCGTGCGCGCCGATCGGTCGTTGGTGCCCGCGGTGATCGAGGAGTCGCTGCGGTTGTTCCCACCGATTTCCAAGGTGGGGCGGCGCACGACGCGCGAGGTCGAACTGGGTGGGGCGACGATCCCGGCCGGGCAGATCCTGATGACGTGGATCGCGTCGGCGAACCGGGACGGCTCCGTGTTCCCGGAGCCGGACAGGTTCGTGCTGGGACGGGAGAACCGTCACCTGGCGTTCGGGCACGGGATCCACTTCTGCCTGGGTGCGCCGCTCGCCCGGTTGGAAGGCAGGATCGCGTTGAACCTCCTGATGGACCGCTATCCGAAGTGGACGGTAGCGCGCGACGACGTGGAGCTGACCGATCCGCGCGGGATGATCCTGGTGCAGCGGTTGCCGCTGCTCGTCACAGGCTGAGCAGCCAGTCACGCACCACCTTCGCGGTTTCCTCGGCGTGGTCCTCCAGCACGGTGAAGTGGTTGCCGCGCACCTCGATCTCGGTGTGCGGCAACCGCCACAGCACCGGGGTCGGTGCGGAACCGGTGACCGGGTCGGCCGCGCGCAGCACCAGGGTGGGCGTGCCGATCGGCTGCGGGGTCCACGCGGTGAGGAGGCGGTGGTAGCGCCCGAGCGCGGTGATCCACGGGTCGTCCCACGACTCGTCTACGACGCCGAGGCGGTCCATGCGGTCGAGCAGCTCGGCGCGCCAGCCGTCCGCGAACGCCGACACGTCACCGCCGGGCCACGTGGGGTCGATGAGAACGACGGCCCGTGGCGCCCTGCCGGCACGTTCCAGCGCGGATGCGACGCCATGAGCGAGGAAGCCTCCGCTGGAATGTCCGAAGAGGACGGACTTCGCCGCGGTCGCGGCGGCGAGTGTCCCGAAGAGCGCCTCGACCGTGGCGGGCAGGCGTTCGCCGTCGGCGCGACCGGGCAGGGAACAGACGGCGACACCGTCAAGGGTCGCGGCGAACCGCTCGTACTGGTGTGCTCCGGCGGGGCCGAAGTAGGCGGGGAATCCGACGAGACCGAGGTCGCCGTCGCTCAACGCGTCCACCCGCACCGGCTCGCCGGTGTCGATGAACTCGGGTCGCAGCCGTGCGAGCGCGTGGGCGGCGTCGAAGAACTCCTCGACCTTGCCTTGCGCACAGGCGTCGTGGAACACGCCGCCCGGCCGGTGTGGCTTGTCCTGGTGTGACTTTTCGAGGTGCGCTGCCAGCGCCTCGGGTGTCTCGTGGTCGAACACGACGGTGGCGGACAGGCGCAGACCGGTCGCGCGGGACAGGCGGGTGCGCAGGTCGACCGCGGAGATGGAGTCGAAACCGGCGTCGCGGAACGCCAGCGTCATGTCGACCGCTTCCGGGGACGCATGTCCGAGCACGTCCGCGATCGCGGCACGCAGAACTTCCCGCACGGGTGTGTTACCGCGTTCGTCGTCCACGGTGGTCGCGAGGTGTTCGAGCAACGGGCTGGGGCGCGCGGCGGTGAAGATCGTGGTGAAGCGATCCCAGTCGACGTCCGCGACGACGACGTTCCGGCCGGTGGTGCGCAGTGCCCGCACGGCGGCATCGGGTGCGAGCAGACGCAGGCCACGACGGGTCAGCTGTGCCGCGACTCCGGGCGCTGACCCCATTCCGCCGCCTGCCCACGGTCCCCAGGCGAGCGACGTGGCCGGCAGTCCGTCCGCCCGGCGTTGTTCGGCCAGGGCGTCGAGGTGGGCGTTGGCGGCGGCGTACGCGGCCTGGCCCGCGCTGCCCCAGATGCCGGAGATCGAGGAGAACAGGACGAACGCGTCGAGGCGGTCGGTGAGTTCGTGCAGGTTCTGGGCGCCGATCACCTTCGCGGACAGGACGTCGTGGAACTCCTCTGTCGTCATGGTGTCGAGCGCGGTGGCTTGTTCAGCACCGGCCGCGTGCACCACGGCGGTGATCGGATGCGCGGTGAGCACGGCGGCGAGTGCGTCGCGGTCGGTGACGTCGCACCGGATGTCGATCACACGTGGGCCGTCGGCGCCGCCGCCGCGGCTCAGCGCGAGAACGGTGTCCGCGCCGTTGTCGAGCAGCCAGTGGGTGACGTGGCGGCCGAGTCCGCCGGTGGCGCCCGTGACGAGGACGGTGCCGCGTGGCCGCCAACGGTCGGTCGATGGTGAGGCCGTGATCAGACGGCGGACGTGGAGGCCGTTGTCGCGGATGGCGATCTGGTCCTCGCCGAGCGCCAGCGCGGTGCCGAGGTGTCCGTCGTCGAGGTGGCGGTCGTCGAGTGCGTCGATGACACCGCCGACGCGGCTGGGGTGTTCGAGGGCGGCGACGCGGGCGACCGCCCAGACCTGGGCCTGTTCTGGGCTGGCGAGGCGTTCCCCGTCGACGGAAACGGCTCCTCGCGTGACGAACCACAGCGGTTCGGCAGCGGTGTGCCGCTGGATGATCGAGAGTGCTTCGGCGCCGTCGCGTGCTTCGGCGAGCACGACGTCCGGGTGGCGGGCGGCCGGCCGTTCGGCAACGCGCTGCCAGGTGATCTCGTACTCGGCAGGGGCGGTGGCACTGTGCCGGAGCCAGTAGCGCTCCCGTTCGAACGGGTAGGTGGGGAGCTCGACGAGCCGGCCGGGCAGGTGCCAGCCGACTTGCGCGCCGTTGACCCACGCCTTCGCCACCTGCTCCAGCAACGGCTTGCCCGAACCGATCTCGATCACGTGATCCGGATTCGCCGCGCTGAGGCGATCGTGGAATCGGACCGTGTCGCGTACGTGCCGCACCCAGTGCTCCGGCCTCGGCACGCCCGCCCGTTCCAGGACTTGCCGAAACTCGGCGAGCATCGGCTCCATGTGATGCGAGTGGAACGCGTGCCGCGTGTTCAGCCGCTTGTGCCGCCACCGCTGGGCGGTCTCCAGCACCGCGGCCTCGTCACCGGACAACACGACCGTGTTCGGGCCGTTGACCGCCGCGATCGACACGCCATCGACGAGCTCGATCTCGTCTTCCGACGCCTCGACCACGACCATCACGCCGCCGGCGAGCGGCTCCATCAGGCGCTCGCGCGCCTTGACGATCGTGCGGGCCTGCTCCTCGGTCCACTCTCCGGACACGTGGGCGAGAACCAGTTCGCCGAGCGAGTGGCCGATGAGGTGGTCGGCCCGCACGCCGAGCCGTTCGAGCTGCTGGAACTCGGCGACCTGCAGCTCGAAGAGTTCCAGCTGGGTGAGGTCGTGCACACCCTGGCCGGAGAAGATCACCGCCAGCGTGCCGTCGTGGCGTCGGCCGGTGATCACCTTTCCGGCGAGGATGACGGCGCGGTGGTCGAACACCGTGCGGCGGGCCAGCGTGTGCGCGATGTCGCGCCGATCGCCGTCGACTCGCTTGATCAGCTCCACGTATTCGCGCAGCGCAAGCTCGGACTTCGCCGAAACGACAAACGGCGTTTCCCCCCAAGGGGGGAGCGAGGTCCCCACTCCAATCGTCGCACGGGAGACCGACAACTCCGCGCCGCGAAGATCAACAACCGGCGAGTTGTCCACAGGCGCCGAGTTGTCCACAGATTCCCCAGCAGCACCGGAATCCACGTCGAAACTCGATACGCTGGAAAACGGGGGGATCCCCGCGCCAGGCGCCTCCAAGATCACGTGCGCGTTCGTGCCGGAGATGCCGAACGACGACACCGCCGCACGACGCGGCCGCCCCGTCGAAGGCCATGAGATGGTTTCGGTGGCGAGCGACAATGCACCCGCCTGCCAGTCGACGTGTGGCGACGGCTCGGATACGTGCAACGACGCGGGCACCACACCATGCCGCATCGCCAGCACCATCTTGATCACACCGGCCACACCCGCCGCCGCCTGCGTGTGACCGATGTTCGACTTCACCGACCCGAGCAACACCGGCGTCGAACGATCCTGCCCATAGGTGGCGAGCAACGCCGACGCCTCGATCGGATCACCCAACGCCGTACCCGTCCCGTGCGCCTCCACCACATCGACGTCCGAAGTGGACAGTCCGGCGGCGGCGAGTGCCCGGCGGATCACGCGCTGCTGGGACGGGCCGTTCGGGGCGGCGAGGCCGTTGGAGGCGCCGTCGGAGTTGACCGCCGACCCACGCACGACGGCGAGCACGGGGTGTCCCAGACGGTGTGCGTCGGAGAGACGCGCTACCACGAGCACGCCGACGCCCTCGGCGAACACGGTGCCGTCGGCGGCAGCCGAGAACGCCTTGCATCGCCCATCGGACGCGAGGCCGCCCTGCCGGGAGAACTCGGCGAACATGCGCGGTGTCGGCATGACCGTGACGCCGCCCGCCAAGGCCAGCGAGCACTCCCCCGACCGCAGGGACGATGCCGCGAGGTGGAGCGCGACCAGCGAGGACGAGCAGGCGGTGTCGATGGTGACGGCCGGCCCCTCCAGTCCGAAGACGTAGGCGAGCCGCCCGGACGCGACGCTGCCCGCGTTGCCGGTGAGCAGGTATCCCTCCAGGTCGGCGGGCACGTCGTCCGGAACATAGTCCTGGGCGCCGCCGCCGACGAACACACCGGTATCGGTGCCGCGCAACGAGGCCGGGTCGACGCCCGCCCGTTCGAACGCCTCCCACGCGGTTTCCAGCAGCAGGCGCTGCTGCGGGTCCATCGCCAGCGCCTCACGGGGTGAGATGCCGAAGAAGGCGGCGTCGAAGTCACCGGCACCGGTCAGGAACCCACCGAGGCCACCGGTGTCCCAGCCGCGGTCGGCGGGGAACTCGGTGATCGCCTCGCGCTCCGCGAGCAGCAGCTCCCACAGTTCGTCCGGTGTGGACACTCCGCCGGGGAACCGGCACGCCATGCCGATGATCGCGACCGGCTCGTCCGCCGGACGGGCCGGCTCGACATCGCTGACGGACGCGCTGCCGCGCAGGGTGTCGAGCAGGTGGGCGGCGAGCGCGGACGGCGTCGGATGGTCGAAGACCAGGGTCGTGGGCAGGCGAAGACCGGTCAGGGCGCCGAGCCGGTTGCGCAGCTCGACCGCGGTGAGGGAGTCGAAGCCCAGCTCGCGGAACGCCCGCGCGACCTCGACGGCGTCCGGCGAGCTGTGGCCGAGCACCGCGGCGGCCTCGGTGCGCACGAGGCCGAGCAGCCCATCGAGATCCGCGACCACCTTCATGGGCGCACGTGGTGCACGCACGAGCTCGCGGAACAACTCGGGCACCACGGGCATGGCCCGGTCGAGCCGCATCGGCACGACCACCGCGTCGCCGCCGGTGAGCGCGAGGTCGAGCAGCGCCAGACCATCCTCTGTGGACAGAGCGGTGCCGCGTGGACGGCCACCCAGGTGGCCGGTCATGCCACTGTCCTGCGCCCACAGGCCCCAGGCCAGCGAGAGCGCGGGCGCACCGCGCGCCTTGCGGCGCTGGGCGAGCGCGTCGAGAGCGGCGTTCGCCGCGGCGTAGTTCGCCTGGCCAGGAGCTCCGATCACACCCGCCGCCGACGAGAACAGCACGAGCGGGACGTCGTCACCGACGAGTTCGTGCAAGTGGACCGCGGCGTCGGCCTTCGGCCGCATCACGGCGTCGATCTGGTGCGGTGTCAGCGTTTCCACGGTCGCGTCAGACAGAAGACCAGCTGTGTGGATCACCGCGCCGAGCCGTTCCCCGGACAGTGCCGAGGCCAGCGCCGCGCGATCGGACACGTCGCACGCCACGGCACGCACGGCTGATCCCAGTTCGTCTCGCAGATCGGCGAACGACGCGGCGTCCGGGCCGGTACGGCTGAGCAGGAGCACGTCGGAGATTCCGTGGTGACGCACGAGGTGCCGTGCTACCTGGGAACCGATGGCGCCGGTGCCACCGGTGACGAGGACGGTTCCCCCGACCTGGCGTGGCATCGTGAGCACGACCTTGCCGACGTGCCGGGCTTGGCTGACGAAGCGGAAGGCGTCGACGGCGTCGCGAACGTCCCAGCACGACACCGGCAACCGCTGCAGTACGCCGCGTTCGAACAGCGCCATGATCTCGGCGAACATCTCCGCGACGCGCTCGACGCCCGCGCTGGGGAACAGGTCGTACGCCTGGTAGCCGACGCGCGGGAAGTCCGCGGCGTCGCGGATGTCGGTCTTGCCCATCTCGACGAACCGGCCGCCGTCGCGCAACGTCCGCATGGAGGCGTCGACGAAGTCGCCCGCCAGCGAGTTCAGCACGACGTCGAGGTCGCGGAACCGGTCCGCGAAGTCGTGGTCACGCGACGACGAGATGTGCTCGTCGTCGAAGCCCATGTCGCGCAGGACGGACCACTTGCCGGGAGAGGCGGTCGCGTACACCTCCGCACCCAGGTGGCGAGCCAGCTGCACCGCCGCCATGCCCACGCCGCCGGCGGCCGCGTGCACGAGCACCTTCTCGCCACGACGCAGCCGGGCGAGGTCGACCAGGCCGTAGTACGCCGTCAGGAACACCAACGGCACCGCGGCCGCTTCGGCGAACGACCAGCCGTCCGGGATGCGGGCGAGCATCCCCCGTCCCGTCGCTCCGATCGGGCCGAACGCGCCGTTGAACACGCCCATCACGCGGTCGCCGGGCGCGAGGTCGGTGACGTCCGGACCGACCTCGAGCACCACACCCGCGGCCTCACTGCCGAGAACGCGCTGCGCCGGGAGCAGGCCGAGCGACACCACGACGTCGCGGAAGTTCACTCCCGCGGCTCGGATGCCGACCCGCACCTGGTCTCCGGTGAGCGGCTGGACGACGTCCGGGCACGGCACCATCGCGAGGTTGTCCAGTCGCCCGAACTCCGGGACGTCCAGCCGCCAGGCGCCTTCCGGCGGTGTGAGGCGCGGTGTGGCGCGCACGAGCCGGGGCACGAACACCTCGTCGCCGCGCACCGCCACCTGGCTCGCGCCGACGACCGGACCGCCGTCGGCGAGGACGAACCGGTCCGGATGCTCGGACTGCGCAGAGCGTACGAGACCCCACACGGCCGCGCCGGCGAGGTCGACGTCCTCACCGGCGTGCACCGCGACCGCGCCATCCGTGCGCACGATCAGCGTGGAGGCGGCGAAACGCGGGTCTGCGAGCCACGTCCGCAGCACTTGGAGCACGCGGAGGACCGTCGGACGCACCTCTTTTCCGGTACCGTCGACGACCACATGGCCGGGCACATCGGTCAACGCCGTGAGGTCCGCGGCGGAGTGAATCTCCGGTGCCGTAACGGGATCGCCCGAGCCCGGCAGCCAATCGACGCGGAACAGCGAGTCCCGGACGTTCTGCATCGGCACCGCCGTCACGGGCCGCAGCACCAGAGCGTCCACGGACAGCACCGGCGTGCCCGCGTCGTCGGTCGCCGTGAGCGACACGGCGTCGCCGTCGCCGCGGGCGATCCGCACGCGCAACGACGACGCACCGCTCGCGTGCAGGCGCACACCGCTCCACGAGAACGGGACCCGGCGCTGGTCGTCGGGCAGCAGACCGCCGGCGCCGATCGCGTGCAGTGCCGCGTCCAGCAGCGCCGGGTGCAGCGCGAAGCCGCCCGCGTTGGGCACCACGACCTCGGCGAACACCTCGCCGTCACGCCGCCACACCCGCCGCAGCCCTTGGAACACCGGGCCGTAGCCGAACCCGGCGTCGGCGAGCGCGTCGTAGAGGCCGTCGATGCCGACTTCTTCGGCGCTGGGCGGCCACTGGCCGAGACGCGTCGGCGGCAGCGCCGTGTCGGACAGCGTTCCGGTGGCGTTGCGCGTCCACGACTCACCGTCCACAGTGGAGTGAACCGCCAGCGTTCCCCGGCCGACGGCGACCTGGATGCGCACGTCGCCGTCGTCGGGCAGGACGATCGGGGCTTCGAGCACGAGGTCGTCGACGTGCTCGCGGCCGACGTGCCGTCCGGCCCGCAACGCCAGGTCCAGCAGCGCCGTTCCGGGCAGCAGGATCGAGCCGAGCAGGGTGTGGTCGAGGAGCCACGGGTGCGTCTGCGCGGAGATCCGCCCGGTGAACAGGACGCTGTCGTCGTTCGCGAGCGTGACGGCCGCACCGAGCAGTGGGTGGTCCGCGGCGGTGAGCCCGGCCGCGGCGACATCACCCGGTGCCGGCGGGACGTCGAGCCAGAAGCGCTGTCGCTGGAACGGGTAGGTCGGCAGGTCTGCGGTACCGGCGGCGTCGAGCTCCGGCCACGTCACGCCCACGCCGTTGACGTGCGCGTGCGCCACGGACTGAAGGAACCGCCGAAGGCCGCCGTCCTCGCGGCGCAAAGTGCCGAACGCGACGGCGTCGGCCTCGGTGTCGTCGATGGTCTCCTGGACCCACATCGTCAGTACCGGATGCGCGCTGACTTCGATGAACGCGTCGAAACCGTCCGCGAGCAACGCGGCGGAGGCGAGGTCGAACCGCACGGCCTCGCGCAGCGATCGGAACCAGTACTCCGCGTCGAGCCCGGCGGTGTCGAACAGACCTCCCGTGAGGGTCGAGCAGAACGGGATGCGCGCCGGACGCGGTACGACGCCGGCGAGCGCGTCGAGCAGTTCGGCGCGCAGCGCGTCCACCTGCTCGGAGTGCGAGGCGACGTCCCCCGGCAGCATCCACCGCCGCACGCCGCGCCGGGCGAGCTCGGCCTGCAGCTCGGTCAACGCCTCCGGCTCGCCGGACACGACAACGGTCCGCGGACCGTTCACGGCGGCGATCGACACGCCGCCGGGCATGAGCGGTTCGACCTCGGCGAGCGGCAACGACACCGACAACATCGCTCCCTCACCGGAGAGTCCGGCGAGTACCTTGCTGCGCAAGGCGACGATCTTCGCGCCATCTTCCAGCGACAACGCGCCCGCGACCACCGCCGCCGCGATCTCCCCCTGCGAGTGACCGATCACGGCGGCCGGTTCGACACCGTGTGCCCGCCACAGCTCGGCGACCGACACCATGATCGCGAACAGCACGGGTTGCACGACGTCGACGCGGTTCAACGCGGTCGCGTCGGACAGCACATCGAGCACGGAGAAGTCCGCAAAGGACCCAAGGGCGTCGTCACATTCGCGCATCCGTGCCGCGAACACCGGTTCGGACAGCAACTCGGTGCCCATACCGGGCCACTGCGCACCCTGGCCGGGGAACACGAACGCGACCTGGCGCGGTTCGACGGTGGTGCGCGCCGCGGAGACGACGTTCGGCGCACCCGCTCCTCCAGCGATGGCACGCAACCCCGCACGCAGTTCGTCGGTGTCCGCGGCGACCACGACGGCACGGTGGTCGAGCTGGGCACGTCGCGACAGGGTCGCCGCCGTGCGGACGCAGTGCGTGACGCCGGCGAGCTGCTCCGCTTGTGCCCGCAACGCGTCCGCGGTCTTGCCCGACACGGCGTACGGCAGCGGGCCGGTCGTGCGCGGTGTCGTCTCCTCCTCGTCGGTGACCTGTTCCAGGACGACGTGCGCGTTCGTACCACTGACACCGAATGACGACACCGCGGCGCGACGAGGCCGGCCGAGGTCGGGCCACGGTTCCGGTTCACGCAGCAGAGCGACCTCGCCCACCGTCCAGTCGACCTGGCTGCTGGGCTCGGTGAGGTGCAGCGACTTCGGCATGACGCCCGCGCGCATCGCCATGACGGCCTTGATCACCCCGGCGGCACCGGCGGCGGCCTGGGTGTGGCCGATGTTCGACTTGATCGACCCGAGCCGCAGCGGTTCCGGATTCGATCCCTCCCGGAGGGGGCGATCCTGGCCATAGGTGGCGAGCAGGGCCTGCGCCTCGATCGGGTCGCCCAGACGCGTTCCCGTACCGTGCGCCTCGACGAGATCAACGTCTGAAGTGGACAGTCCACTGCTGTCGAGCGCGGCACGGATCACACGTTGCTGCGACGGCCCGTTGGGTGCGGTGAGACCGTTCGAGGCGCCGTCCTGGTTCACGGCAGTGCCGCGGACCACGGCGAGGACGGGGTGGCCGAGACGTCGCGCGTCGGAAAGTCGTTCCACCAGCAGCATTCCGGCGCCTTCCGACCAGCCCGTGCCGTCGGCGTTGTCGGAGAACGACTTGCACCGGCCGTCCGCGGCGAGGCCGCGTTGCCGGGAGAACTCGATGAACGTGCCGGGCGTGGCCATCACGGTGACGCCGCCGGCGAGCGCCATGTCGCACTCCCCCGCCCGCAGCGCCTGAACGGCGAGGTGCAGCGTGACCAGCGACGACGAGCAGGCCGTGTCGACGGTGACCGCGGGACCTTCCAGGCCGAAGGTGTAGGAGATGCGGCCGGAGGCGATGCTGCCCGCGTTGCCGTTGCCCAGCTGGCCCTCGTAACCGTCGGGCACGCGGTGCAGCCGGGCGGCGTAGTCGTGGTACATCAGGCCGGCGAACACACCGGTGCGGCTGCCGCCCACCGAGGTCGGGTCGATGCCCGCGCGTTCGAACGCCTCCCAGGCGGTCTCCAGCAGCAACCGGTGCTGCGGGTCGGTCGCGGTGGCCTCACGGGGCGACATGCCGAACAGGCCGGGGTCGAACTCCGCGGCGTCGTAAAGGAATCCGCCTTCGCGGGTGTAGGAGGTGCCGATCGCGTCGAGGTCGTCGCTGAAGTCGACGTCCCAGCCGCGGTCGGCCGGAAACGCGCCGATGGCGTCACGTCCCTCGGCCACGAGCCGCCACAGGTCTTCGGGTGACCGCACGCCGCCGGGATAGCGGCAGCTCATCCCGATGATCGCGATGGGCTCCCGGTCGCCGTTCTCGACCTCCTCCAGGCGCCGCCTGGTGTCGCGGAGATCGGCGGTGACGCGCTTGAGGAAGTACCGGAGCTTCTCTTCGCCGTCCATGTCGTTCCTTCTAGGAGATGCCGAACTCGCGGCTGATGAGGTCGAACACCTCGTCGTCGGTGGCGTGGTCGAGATCGTCGGTGCCGGGAGCGGCCGTCCAGCTCGACACGAGCCGCCGGACGCGTTCGCGTGCGGTGTCATCGAGCCGGTCGAGTGCGGCGAGCAGCGCGTCGGCCTCGTCGGGCACGGCCAGTTCCGCTCGCAGGTGCGCGGCCAGGTCGCGCGGGGTCGGGTGGTCGAACGTGAGGGTGGCGGGCAGCCTCAGCCCGGTGCCCGCGCCGAGCCTCGTGCGGAGCTCCACGGAGGCCAGTGAGTCGAACCCGAGATCGGTGAACCGGCGGTCCGCGGGCACCGCGGCGGCGGAGGGCTGCCCGAGCACCGCGGCGACCTCGGCCTTGACCAGATCGAGCAGCGCCCGGTCGCGTTCGGCGCCGGTGAGCGCCGCGAGACGTTGCTTCAGGTCCTGCTCCGGGACTCGATCGGTGCGCTCGTGCTTGACACGGGCCGGTTTCATCGGCAGCAACAGGGCTTCCGGCGAGCCCAGCGCCGCGTCGAACAGCGCCAGACCGTCCTCAACGGACAGTTTCGGCACGTCGCGCACGTGCGCGCCCATGCCGTCGGTGTCCCACAGACCCCAGGCCAGCGACAACGCGTGCCGGCCGCGTTCGCGGCGGGCACGGGCGAGGCCGTCGAGGAAGCCGTTCGCGGCGGCGTAGCTCGCCTGGCCGACGTTGCCGAGCGTCGCCGAGGCGGACGAGAACAGGATGAACGTGCCCGCCTCGGACAGTTCGTCAAGATGCCGTGCGCCGTCGATCTTGGGTCGCAGCACGTCGGCGAGCCGTTGGGGGGTAAGGGATCCGAGGAGACCGTCGTCGAGCACCCCGGCCGCGTGGATCACGACCTCCGGGCGGTGCTCGGCCAGCACGGCGGCGACGGCGTCACGGTCCGCGACGTCGCACACGACCGAGATGATCGACGGGTGTGGTGACGGTGTACCGCTACGGCTCGCCAGGACGACCTTGCGGACGCCGTGCCGTTCCATCAGATGCCGCGCCAGCGCACTGCCGAGGGCGCCCGTGCCGCCCGTGATCAGCACGGTGTGGTCCGGGTCGATTGTGGCGGGTGCGGGTTCGGCGGGTACGACGCGTGGTACGAGCGCCTTGCCGTCGCGAGCGAGCACGATCCGGTCCGGATGCTCGGCCTGCGCGGCCCGGACGAGACCACGCACGGCCGCGCCCGCGGGGGTGTCGCGAGTGATCACGACCAGGTTCTCGTCGCTCTCGAGGTGGTGCTGGAGCCAGGCGAGCACGTGCGCGGCGGCGGTGTGCGGGTTGTCGTCGTCGACGTCGAGGACGGTCCCGGTGACGGGTGTGGCGTCGTCCTCCAGCCACTCGACCTTGAACAGGTCGGTGCGCCGGCCCGCGAGCGGCCGGAGGACGAGTTCGCCGACCGTGAGCACGGGCCTGCCGATGTCGTCCGTCGCGTCGATCGCCACGCCCTGGCCGGTGCTCGTCAGGCGGACGCGCAACGCCGTCGCGTCGTTGCGGTGGAGTGTGACGTCCCGCCATGCGAACGGCACGCCGTTGCCGAGACCTGTCACGCCGATGGCGTGAAGCGCGGCGTCCAGCAGCGCCGCGAATCCGGCGTACTGGGTGACTTCGGCGTAGACGGTGTCGCCGTCGCGACGCACGGAGGTAAGGCCGCGGAACGCCGGTCCGTAGGCGAAACCCAGATCCGCTAGGCGGTCGTACAGGCCGGTCAACGCCACCGGCTCGCCGCGCGGCGTCCAGCTCACGGGTTCCGCGGTGCGCGTCGTGATCACGCCGTCCGCGTTGCGTTGCCACGCACCGTCCACTTCGGAGTGAATCGTGAGGCGATCTCCGCTCACCGCCACTTGGACGGCGACGGAGCCGGACACGGCGAGTGGTGCGTGGAGGGTCAATTCGTCGATGGCGCGTCCGCGTGCGGCCGTGAGGGCCATCTCGAGGATCGCGGTGCCGGGGGCGACGACCTCGCCGTGTACAACGTGGTCTTTCAGCCACGGCTGACTGTGTGTGCCGAGGCAGCCCGTGAACAGGACCTCGTCCCGGTCGGCCAGTA
This sequence comes from Lentzea sp. NBRC 105346, assembly GCF_030269605.1. GTDB lineage: Bacteria > Actinomycetota > Actinomycetes > Mycobacteriales > Pseudonocardiaceae > Lentzea. The sequence goes on along the minus strand of NZ_BSTQ01000001.1, from coordinate 198,854 downwards.
CGACCGGGTCGCCGAGCAGCGGCTCGTCGCGTTCCAGCCAGTACCGGTTGCGCTGGAACGGGTACGTGGGCAGGTCGACGCGCTTGCCGGGCAGGGTCCAGTCGACGCGGGCGCCGTGCACCCATGCCTTGGCGACCTGGTCCAGGAGCGGTTTGCCGGAGCCGATCTCGATGACGTGGGCAGGGTCGGCCTGGCTCATCCGGTCGTGGAACCGGACGGTGTCGCGGACGTGCCGCACCCACTTCTCCGGCGCCCCCGCCTGGCGGAACGCGTCCAGCATCGGATCCATGTGGTGGGAGTGGAACGCGTGGCGGGTGGTGAGCCTGCGGTGCTTCCAGCGTGTCGCGAGATCTCGCACCGCCTCCGTGTCACCCGACAAGACAACGGATTTCGGGCCGTTCACCGCGGCGAGCGCGACCTGGTCGCCGAGATGAGGCCGGACCTCTTCCTCGGACGCTTCGACCGCGAACATCGCGCCGCCGGTCAGTGGGCGCATGAGCTCCTCGCGGATGACGACGAGCTCGCGTGCGTTGGGGAGTTCGCCGGTGAGGTGGGCGACGACGAGCTCGCCGAGGGAGTGCCCGATGAGGAAGTCCGGGTGGACGCCGAGTGATCGCAGCTGTTCGTACTGCCGCACCTGGAGGTCGAACAGCTCCACCTGGCCGAGGTCGTGGAACCCCTGGCCGGAGAAGACGACGGCGAGCGTGCCCGGCTGGGCGTGCCCGGTGATCAGCTCGTCTCCGAGGATGACGGCGCGGTGGTCGAACGCCGTGCGGCGGGCCAGCGTGTGCGCGATGTCGCGCGGATCGCCGTCGACTAGCTTGATCAGCTCCACGTATTCGCGCAGCGCAAGCTCGGACTTCGCCGAAACGACAAACGGCGTTTCCCCCCAAGGGGGGAGCGAGGTCCCCACTCCAATCGTCCCACGCCGATCCGACAACATCGCTCCGCGAAGATCAACAACAGGCGAGCTGTCCACAGGCGCCGAGTTGTCCACAGATTCCCCAGCAGCACCGGAATCCACGTCGAAACTCGATACGCTGGAAAATGGGGGGATCCCCGTGCCGGGCGCCTCCAAGATCACGTGCGCGTTCGTGCCGCTGATCCCGAACGACGACACCGCCGCCCGGCGGGGACCGGGACGGTCGGGCCACGCGACCCGGTCGGCGACGAGTTCCACCGCGCCGGTCGACCAGTCCACGTGCGGGGTCGGCTCATCGATGTGCAAGGACGCGGGCACGATGCCGCGGCGCATCGCCTCCACCACCTTGATCACGCCGGCGACCCCGGCCGCCGCCTGCGTGTGGCCGATGTTCGACTTCACCGAACCGACGAGCACCGGCGTGGACCGGTTCTGGCCGTAGGTCGCCAGCAGCGCCTGCGCCTCGATCGGGTCACCGAGCGTCGTACCGGTCCCATGTGCCTCGACGACATCGACGTCCGAAGTGGACAGACCCGCCGCGGCGAGCGCGGTGTGGATGACGCGTTGCTGGGAAGGGCCGTTGGGCGCGGTGAGGCCGTTGGAGGCGCCGTCGGAGTTGACGGCGCTTCCGCGCACGACGGCGAGCACGGGATGGCCGTTGGCGACCGCGTCCGACAACCGCTCCACGAGCAGCACTCCGGCTCCCTCGCTCCAGGCGGTGCCGTCGGCGGCCGACGAGAACGCCTTGCATCGCCCGTCCGGCGCGAGGCCACCCTGCCGGGTGAACTCGACGAACGCGGCGGGCGTCGCCATCACCGTCGCGCCACCGGCGACGGCGAGGGAGCACTCACCGCCGCGTACCGCCTGCACCGCGAGGTGCAGTGCCACGAGCGATGACGAGCAGGCCGTGTCGACGCTCATCGCCGTGCCCTCGAAGCCGAAGACGTAGGCGAGCCTGCCGGACACGACACTGCCCGCGTTGCCGGTCATGAGGTAGCCCGCGGTCTGCTCCCCGGCCCGAGGCGCGAGCATGAGGTAGTCCTGACCGTTCGTGCCCATGAACACGCCGGTCCGGCTGCCGCGCAACGACTCCGGGTCGATGCCCGCGCGTTCGAACACCTCCCACGTGGTCTCCAGCAGCAGCCGCTGCTGCGGGTCCATCGCGGTGGCCTCACGCGGTGAGATGCCGAAGAACTCGGCGTCGAACCGGGTGGCGTCGCGGAGGAAACCGCCGTGCCGCGTGGCCGTGCGCAGCTGGTCGTCGTCCCAGCCGCGGTCGACGGGAAACGTCGTGATCGCGTCCTCGCCGTCATGCAGCAGCGTCCACAAGTCCTCCGGCGAGCTGACACCGCCGGGAAAACGGCACGCCATCGCGACGATGGCGACCGGCTCGTCGGTACGTTCCGCAACGACAACCTGTTCAGTGCCGCGGCCGTGCAGGAACGCGACGAGCGCGTCCGGCGTCGGGTGATCGAACGTGATCGTCGCGGGCAGGCGCACACCGAGCTCACGGCGGAGCCGGTCGCGCAGGTCGACCGCGGTGAGCGAGTCGAAGCCGCTGTCGCGGAACGCACGTGTCATGTCGATGGCGTCGGGCGAGGAGTGTCCGAGGACGCCGGCGACGGCTTGCCGCACGACCTCGCGCAGCTCGGGCTCGGGCCGTGACGGCACCACGGGCTCAGGATCCGCCGGCGGGACGAGGCGTTCCAGCAACGGGCTATGGCGGGTGGAGGTGAACACCGGGACGAACCGGTTCCAGTCGACATCGGCGACGACCACACCGCTCCGCCCCGCACCGACGATGCGGCCCAACGCGTGCAGCGCGTCACTCGGCCGCAACAGCCGCAGCCCTCGCGCTTCCAGCTGGACCGCGGCGTCGCCGCGAGCCGCCATGCCGTCGCCGGCCCACGGCCCCCACGCGATGGAGATCGCGTCCTGCCGTCGTGCGGCGATGGCGTCGAGTGCGGCGTTGGCGGCGCCGTATGCCGCTTGTCCCGCGCTCCCCCACACGCCCGCGATCGAGGAGAACAACACGAAGGCGTCCAGTTCTCCGGTGACCGCGTCGAGGTTGAGCGCGCCCCGCACCTTGGCCGCGAGCACCTCGTCGAACTCGGCGGCGGTCATGTGAGCGAACGGTTTCGCGTGCTCGACACCCGCCGCGTGCACGACCGCGGTCGGCGCGTACTCGCACACCACGGCGGCGAGTGCGTCGCGGTCCGTCACGTCGCACGCAACGGAGATGATCGCCGGGTCGTCCGGCGGTGCGCCGGTGCGGCTGACCTGGACGACACGGTCGGCACCCGACGCAAGTAGCCACCTCGTCACCTGCTGTCCGAGTCCTCCCGTGCCGCCGGTGACGAGCACCGTGCCCCGCGGCCGCCACTCGGAGTGTTGCGGTTCAACGGGTTCGAGGCGCCGGGCGAACACACCGCCGGGCCGGATGGCGATCTGGTCCTCCTTGCTCGCCAGCACCGAACGCAAGGCCGCGGAGTCCACCGGTTCGGTCACGTCGATGACGCCACCCCACCGGTCCGGGTGCTCCAGCGCGGCGGCCCGCACCGCTCCCCAGATCTGGGCCTGGTCGGGATCCGTTTCGGCGTTGCGGGTCACGCACCACACGGGGACGGGCAGGTCGCGCAGCTCGAGCAGGTCGGCACCGCGACCGACCAACGCCACCACGGCGGTGAGGTCCGGCAGATCCGGAAGCGGGTCACCGAGGCGGATCACGTGCGGGCTGAGCCGCGCGGCGAGGTCGTCGTCGCGGTCGGTGACGACGAGCAGCGTTCCTCCCACGGCTTCCGGCAGGGTGATCGGCTCCCACGTCACGCGGTAGCACGACGGCAGCGCCGGAGCGGGTGTCGGCCAGAAGCGTTCGCGTTGGAACGGATACGTGGGCAGAGCAACGGGCTTGCCGTTGGGCACCAAGGACTTCCAGTCGACCTCGACGCCGTCGACGTGCAGGCGTGCGGCGGCGGTGACCGCGCTCGTGGCCTCGTCGAGGTCCCGGCGCAGCAGCGGCACCGCGCCGTCCACGAACGAGGTGAGAACGGCGTCGGGACCGAGTTCCAGGAACCTCGTGACACCCGCGGCCGTGAGCCGTTCGACATCGTCGGCGAACCGCACGGTGTCGCGGGCGTGCCGCACCCAGTACGCGGGGTCCTGGACTTCGGCGAGGATCGGGATCCGCGGCTGACGGTGTTCGACGCCGTCGAGAACCGCGGCGAACTCCGTCAGGATCGAGTCCAGGTGTGCGGAGTGGAACGCCTGACCGGTGTTGAGACGGCGGTGCTCGAAGCGCTGGGCGATGGCCATCACGGCCGCCTCGTCACCGGAGAGCACCAGGGAACGCGGCCCGTTGACAGCCGCGATGTCGACGCCGTCGATCTCGTCTTCGGCCGCCTGGACGGCCACCATCACGCCCGGCGGGAGCGACGCCATCAGACGGGCGCGGGCGGTGACGACGCGCGCGGCGTCGGCGAGCGACCACACGCCCGCGCAATGCGCCGCGGCGAGCTGGCCGAGGGAGTGCCCGAGCAGGAAGTCGGGCTTGATTCCCCACGACTCCGCCAGCCGGAACAGCGCCACTTCCAGGGCGAACAACGCCGGCTGCGCGCCGTCGCGGAGGTCGAGGTGGGCGAGCACCTCGTCGTGGGCCTGGGCGAACACCGGGAAGGCCTCCCGGAGCCGGTCCCCCATGCCGGGGCGTTGCGAGCCCTGGCCGGTGAACAGGAACGCCAGCTTGCCCGCTTCCGCCCGGCCCCGCGCGATCTCGGCACCGCCGAGAAGCACGGCGCGATGATCGAACGTCGTGCGTCGGGCCAGCGTGTGCGCCACATCGACCGGATCCGCCTCGACGGCCTTGATCGCGTCCACGTATTCGCGCAGCGCGAACTCGGACTTCGCCGAAACGACAAGCGGCGTTTCCCCCCAAGGGGGGAGCGAGGTCCCCACTCCAATCGTCTCACGCGGGTCTGACAATTCCGGGTCCGAAATGGAGTTATCCACAGGCGACTGTTCAAGAATCACGTGCGCGTTCGTGCCACTGATCCCGAACGACGACACCGCCGCACGACGCGGCCGATCCATCGAAGGCCAATCCCGCGCCGATGTCACCAACTCGACCGCGCCCACCGACCAGTCGACGTGGGGTGACGGCGAGTCCACGTGCAACGACGCGGGGACCACACCGTGCCGCATCGCCAGCACCATCTTGATCAGGCCGGCGACACCTGCCGCCGCCTGGGTGTGGCCGATGTTCGACTTCACCGATCCCAGCAGCACCGGAGTCGAACGGCCCTGGCCGTAGGTCTCCAGCAACGCCGAAGCCTCGATCGGATCGCCCAGCGCCGTACCTGTCCCGTGCGCCTCCACCACGTCTACGTCCGAAGTGGACAGTCCAGCGGTCGCGAGTGCGCGGCGGATCACCCGTTGCTGGGACGGCCCATTGGGTGCGGTCAACCCGTTCGACGCACCATCGGAGTTCACCGCCGAACCCCGCACGACGGCGAGTACCGGGTGCCCGAGCCGACGCGCGTCCGACAACCGCTCCAGCAGCAGGAGACCGATGCCCTCGGCGGGCCCCATCCCGTCCGCCGAGGCCGAGAACGCCTTGCACCGCCCGTCGGGCGCGAGGCCGCCCTGCTTGGAGAACTCGGTGAACAACCCCGGTGACGACAGCACGGTCACGCCGCCGGCGAGAGCCAGCGAGCACTCCCCCGTCCGCAGGGCCTGCACGGCCAGGTGCACCGCGACGAGCGACGACGAGCACGCCGTGTCGACCGTTACCGCGGGACCTTCCAGCCCGAACGCGTAGGCGACCCGGCCCGACGCGACGCTGCCCGCGTTGCCGGTCAGCAGATGCCCCTCTGCGTCAGGTCCGAGCATGACCGAGTAGTCCTGCCCACTGACGCCCGCGAACACACCCGTCTGACTGCCGCGGACGGACTCCGGCGCGATGCCCGAGCGTTCGAAGACCTCCCACGCCGTCTCCAGCAGCAGGCGCTGCTGCGGATCCATCGCCAGCGCCTCACGCGGTGAGATGCCGAAGAACTCGGCGTCGAAGTCCGCTGCGCCGGCGAGGAAGTGACCGCGACCGGTGATGTCCCAGCCGCGGTCGCCGGGCACGCCCGAGACCGTGTCCTTTTCGGACACCAGCAGGTCCCACAGATCTTCCGGCGTTCGTACACCTCCGGGGAACCGGCAGGCGATCCCGACCACGGCGATCGCCTCCCCCGACGGTGCCGTTACGGGCTCGGCGGCGGGCCGGGCCACACCGGCGGCGAACGCGGCGAGCGCGGCCGGGGTGGGGTGGTCGAACACCACGGTCGCGGGTAGCCGCAGGCCGGTGGCGGTGTTGAGCCGGTTGCGCAGCTCGACCGAGGTGAGCGAGTCGAAGCCGAGTTCCTTGAACGCCCGGTCCGCGTCGATCCGCGCCTGCGAGCCGTGGCCGAGGACAGCTGCCGCTTCTGTGCGTACGAGCTCGATCAGCGTGTCGTGGTCGAGGTCGGCGGCTGCCGACACGGCACGTCGGGCCGGGGCGCGGACGAGGCCGTGCAGCAACGTCGGCGCGTTGCCCCCGGCACGGACGGCGGCCAGGTCCAGCTTCATCGCTACGGACGCCGGCTCGTCGCCGCGTAGCGCGGCGTCGAAGAACGCCAGGCCGTTCTCCACCGACAGCGCGGCCATGCCGCTGCGGCGCATGCGGGCGACGTCGACCTCGCCGACGTGCGCCGACATACCGCTGCGCGTGTCCCACAGGCTGAAGGCGATCGACTGCGCCGGCAGACCGAGCGCTCGCCGGTGCAGGGCGAGACCGTCGAGGTAGGCGTTCGCCGCCGCATACCCGGCTTGTCCGGCGCCCCCGAACACGCCCGCGACCGAGGAGAGCAGTACGAAGAACGCGAGCTCACGGTCTCGGGTCAGTTCGTGCAGGTGCCATGCCGCTCCGGCCTTGGGCGCGAGTACCGCGTCGAGCCGTTCGGCGGTCAGCGACTCGACCAGGCCGTCGTCCACCGCACCCGCGGCGTGTACGACACCGGCCAGGTCGGGGATGTCCTCGATCACCGCAGCCAGCGCCTCGCGGTCCGTGACGTCACACGACACGACGCGCACGTCCGCGTCGAGGTCCGCAGAAATCTGCTTGCGTCCCAGCAAAACCAGCTTGCGGACACCGTGCGCGGCCACCAGATGCCGCGCTATCAGGCCGCCCAGCGTTCCCGTGCCGCCCGTGACCAGAACCGTTCCGTCGATCGGTCGCGGGATCGTGAGCACCACTTTGCCCACGTGCCGGGCCTGCCCCACGAACCGCAACGCCTCGACCGCGCGCCGCACGTCCCACATGCGCCTGGGCAACGGCCGCAGCACGCCGCGTTCGAACAGGTCGGCCAGCTCGGTGAGCATCCGCTGGATGAGGGCGGGTTCGGCGGTGGTGACGTCGAACGGCCGGTAGACCACCCTCGGATGGTCGGTGGCGTCGCGGATGTCCGTCTTGCCCATCTCCAGGAACAGGCCGCCGTCGCGCAGTACGGAGATGGAGCTGTCGACGAAGTCGCCCGCGAGCGAGTTGAGTACGACGTCGAGGTCACGGAACCGTTGGGAGAACTCGTGATCGCGTGACGACGCCAGGCGCGATTCGTCCACTCCGGACTGGCGGACGACTTCTCGCTTCGCCGGACTCGCGGTGGCGAACACCTCTGCGCCCACGTATCGAGCGATCTGCACGGCCGCCATGCCGACGCCGCCCGCCGCGGCGTGCACGAGGATCTTCTGCCCCGCGCTCAGCCGGGCGATCTCGACGAGGCCGTAGTAGGCGGTGAGGAACACCATCGGAACCGACGCGGCCTGTGTGAACGACCAGTCGTCAGGGATGCGGGTGAGCACGCGGTGGTCGGTCACCGCCACCGGCCCGAACGCTCCCGTGAACAGGCCCATGACCCGGTCGCCGGGAGCCAGTCCGGTCACCGCTGCGCCGGCCTCGACGACGATGCCCGCGGCTTCACTGCCCAGCCCCGTCTGGCCGGGAATCGCACCGAGGGTGACGACGACGTCGCGGAAGTTCACGCCGGTGGCGTGCACCGCGACCCGCACCTCCTCCGGGCCGAGAGGGCCGAGTGCCGACGGGCACGGCACGAGCGCGAGGTTGTCGAACGTCCCCATCTCGGGGATGTCCAGGCACCACGCTTCGGCGTCGGGCGGCGCCAATGGCGCGGGCGCACGCACGATGCGCGGCACCACGACGCCGTCCGCGGTCGCGGACACCTGCGGTTCACCGGTCGCGAGCGCGATGCCGATCCGCTCGGGGACCGCGTGCAGCAGCAGGAAAGTGTCCGGGTTCTCGAGTTGCGCGGACCGCACCAGACCCCAGGTCGCCGCCGCGTCCGGGTCGCCCGCCGGGCCGGTGAGGAAGGCGAGCCGTGCCGCGGCGAACCGGCTGTCGCCCAGCCACCGCCGCACGGCGGTCAGCGCCGCGTGCACGTCCGGGCAGCGCAGGACCACGGTGCCGGGAACCACGGTCAGTGCGTCGAGGTCGTCGACGAGCACCCAGTCCGTCGCTGGTTGCGCGGGAACGGGAACGTCGACCCACTCGACGCGGTGCAGCGTCGCGTCGTCGCGCGACTGTTCATTGGCGGCGGGCCGCATGACGAACGAGGAAGCGGTGAGAACGGGTGCGCCGGTCCCGTCGGTGGCGAGCAGCGACACCGAGTCGGGACCGATCTTGCTCCACCGCACCCGCAGAGCCGTCGCGCCCACGGCGTGCAGGGTGACGCCCGTCCACGCGAAGGGCACCAGAGCGCGATCCGTGCCGGTCAGGCCGCCGACCGCGATGGCGTGTTGCGCGGCGTCGAGCAGCGCGGGGTGCAGACCGAACCGTCCGGCGGTCTCGTGTTCGGACGCGGGGAGCTCGACGTCGGCGAACACGTCGTCGCCCCGGCGCCACAGCCTGCGCAGTCCCCGGAACACCGGGCCGTAGCCGAAGCCGCCTTCGGCCAGCGTGTCGTAGAGGCCGTCGATATCGATCTCGTCGGCGTCGGGCGGCCAGGTCCGCAGGGCATCAGCGGTGGGCGCTGGTGTGCCGCGAGTGCCGGTGGCGTGGGCGATCCAGTCGCCGGATCGGCTGTGGAACCGCACGTCGCCGTCGGCGGTCGTCGTCACGCGAACCGGGATGGCCGTGCTGCCCAGCGGCAACGGGGCGTGCAGCGTCAGCTCGTCGAGGCTGCCTCCGGCGGCGTGCAGTGCGAGGTCGAGCATCGCGCTGCCGGGCAACAGGACCTGGTCGAACAAAGTGTGCTCCGCGAGCCAGCCACGGGCCGCGATACGTCCTGTGTGGACTGTCGTGCCGTCGGTGAGCTCCATCTCGGCGCCGAGCAACGGATGCTGGGCCGCGGTGAGTCCCATCGCCGCCGGATCCGCTGCCGGGACGGCGTCGAGCCAGTAGTGCTGGTGCTGGAACGGGTAGGTCGGCAGCGGAATGCGCTTGGCGTTGTTGAACAGTGGCGACCAGTCGACGGTCAGACCACGCACGTGGGCTTCGGCGAGTGACCGGACGAACCGCGGCAGTCCGCCGTCGTCGCGGCGAACGGTGCCGAGGGTCAGGACGTCGTCGCCGGTGTCGTCGGCGGTCTGCTCGATCCACATGGTCAGCACGGGGTGCGCGCTCACCTCGACGAACGTGTCGAACCCCGCGCTGAGCAGGGCTCGGGTCGCGGTGTCGAAGCGGACCGTGCCGCGGAGGCTGTCGAACCAGTACGACGCGTCCAGCCCGGTGGTGTCGATGACCTCGCCGGTGAGGGTGGAGCAGAACGGGACGTCCGCGGCGCGCGGCGTGATGCCGTCGAGTGCCGCCAGGAGTTCGTCGCGCAGCTCGTCGATCTGCGTCGAGTGCGAGGCCACACTTCCGGGGAGGGGCCAGCGCATGACGCCGCGGCGGGCCAGGTCCGCCTGGAACTCGCGCAGGGCGTCCAGGTCACCGGAGACGACGACGGCTCCGGGTCCGTTGATCGCGGCGATCGCCAGGCGGTCGTCCAGCAGCGGACGGACTTCGTCGGCGGGCAACGACACCGACAGCATCGCGCCACGCCCGGCGAGGCGCGCGAGGACCCGGCTGCGCAGCGCGACGATCTTGGCGCCGTCGTGGAGCGTCAACGCTCCCGCGACTACGGCGGCGGCGATCTCGCCCTGCGAGTGGCCGACGACCGCCTCGGGCTCGACGCCGAACGACCGCCACAGCGCGGCGAGCGAGACCATGACGGCCCAGAGCGTCGGCTGCACGACCTCGACACGGTCGGTCTCGCGCAGGTCGAGCTCCACGTACGGCTCGAGGGCTTCCGCGCATTCGGCCATGCGAGCCGCGAACACCGGGTGCGACAGCAGTTCCTCGGCCATGCCCGGCCACTGCGAGCCCTGCCCTGGGAAGACGAACACCGCCCGTCGGCTGGTGGCGACGCCTTCGATGAGGGTGTCACCCAGCAGGACCGCGCGATGCGGCATGCTCGTCCGCCGCAACAGCGACCAGCCGGCGTCGGCCGGGTCGGCGTCCACCGTCTTGATCGCGTCCACGTACGCGCGCAGCGCAAGCTCGGACTTCGCCGAAACGACCAACGGCGGAATCGATTCCGACTGGGCCCCCCATGGGGGGACCGAGGTCCCCACTCCAATCGTCGCACGCGAGGCCGACACTTCCAGGCCGGGAAGATCAACAACGCGCGAGTTGTCCACAGGCGCCGAGTTGTCCACAGATTCCCCAGCAGCACCGGAATCCGTGTCAGAACTCGATACGCTGGAAAACGGGGGGATCCCCGTGCCAGGCGCCTCCAAGATCACGTGCGCGTTCGTGCCGCTCATCCCGAACGCCGACACGGCGGCGCGGCGCGGTCGGTCCACCGTCGGCCACTCTCGCTCCGAGGTGAGCAGCGACACCGATCCCGTCGACCAGTCCACGTGCGGCGTCGGCTCGTCGACGTGCAACGACGCCGGCACGACACCGTGCCGCATCGCCTGCACCATCTTGATCACACCCGCGACACCGGCGGCGGCCTGCGTGTGGCCGATGTTCGATTTGATCGAGCCCAGCAGCAACGGCTCCGCGCGATCCTGACCGTAGGTCGCCAGCAGTGCCGACGCCTCGATCGGATCACCGAGCCGAGTGCCCGTGCCGTGCGCCTCGACGACGTCGACGTCCGCACCCGACAGGCCGGCCGACGCGAGCGCCGTCCGGATCACCCGCTGCTGCGACGTGCCGGACGGTGCGGTCAGGCCGTTCGACGCGCCGTCGGAGTTCACCGCGGATCCGCGGACCACCGCGAGCACGGGATGTCCGGCCGCGACGGCGTCGGACAGTCGTTCGACGAGCAGCACGCCGATGCCCTCGGCGAACCCGGCGCCGTCGGCCGCGGCGGCGAACGGTTTCGAGCGGCCGTCCGGGGCGAGTGCGCGTTGCCGGGAGAACTCGACGAACGCGGCCGGGGTGGACAGGACGGTGACGCCGCCGGCCAGCGCGAGGGTGCAGTCGCCGTTGCGCAGAGCCTGAATCGCCCAGTGCAACGCGACGAGCGACGAGGAGCAGGCCGTGTCGACGGTGACCGCCGGGCCTTCCAGGCCGAAGACGTACGCGACCCGCCCGGCGAGGACGCTCAGCGCGTTCCCGGTGGTGAGATAGCCCTGCGCGTCGGCGGGCGCGGACGGCGTCAGGGTCGCGTAGTCCTGGCCGCTCACCCCCGCGAACACTCCGGTCCTGCTGCCGCGCAACGACTCCGGGTCGATGCCCGCGTGCTCGAACGCCTCCCATGCGACTTCCAGCAGCAAGCGCTGCTGCGGGTCCATCGCCACCGCCTCGCGCGGCGAGATGCCGAAGAACTCCGGGTCGAATCCGGCCGCGTCCGCGAGGAACCCGCCCTCGGTGACGTAGGTGGTGCCGACACTCGCGGGATCAGGGTCGTACAAGTCATACCAGCCGCGATCTGCCGGGAACGCCGACACGGCGTCACGGCCCTCGATCACCAGGCGCCACAGGTCGTCAGGTGAGGCGACGCCGCCGGGCAGACGGCACGCCATGCCGACAATGGCGATCACGTCGTCCGACGCCGCGACCGTCGCGCCGTCGACGTGCGCACCGTCAGTCAGGAACTCGGCGAGCGCACGCGGGTTGGGGTGGTCGAACACGACCGTGGTCGGCAGCGTGCGGCCCGTGGCGCGGTTCAGGCGGTTGCGCAGCTCGACCGCGGTGAGCGAGTCGAACCCGAGGTCGCGGAACGCCGTCGTCACATCAACTTCGTCCACAGTGGAGTGACCGAGGACCGAGGCCACCTCACCGCGCACGAGGTCGAGCGCCGACCGTGCACCCGGTGCCGACGCATTTCCAGCAGGGGTCGTGCGCCATCCGGCGGCGTCGACCCAGTACCGCTGCCGTTGGAACGGGTAGGTGGGCAAGTCGAGATGCGGACGGCCGCGCACCAGTGAAGTCCAGTCGACCGCCACGCCGGCGAGGTGCAGCCTCGCCAGGGCCGTGATCACCGACGTCACCTCGGGGCGGTCCCGGCGCAGCGCCGGAACGAGCTCGGCGTCACCCGCGCTGTCCTGTGCCAGCACCGTCAACACCGCGGAGGGGCCGATCTCCAGGTAGACGGTCGCTCCGCGGTCTGCGATGTGGCGAACGCCGTCGGCGAACCGGACCGTGTCACGCACCTGCCGCACCCAGTACTCCGGGGTGGCCGGATCTCCACTGGCGGCGGGCACGAAGTCACGCACGGGCTCGCGGAACTCGACCGTGGCGAGAACGGCGGCGAACTCGTCGAGGATCTCGTCCATGTGATGGGAGTGGAACGCGTGGGACACGTCGAGTCGCCGGTTCTCCCAGCGGGACGCGAGCTCCAGCACCGCGTCGCGGTCACCGGAGATCACCACGGATTCCGGTCCGTTCACCGCGGCCACGGACACGCCGTCCGGCAGGACCGCGCGAACCTCGGCTTCGGTCGCGCGCACCGCGACCATCGCGCCGCGCAGCTCAATCGCCTCCATCAGCCGCGACCGCGCCGAGACGATCCGTGCGGCGTCCTCCAGCGACCACAGTCCGGCGACGTGGGCGGCCGCGACCTCGCCGATCGAGTGCCCGAGCAGGAAGTCCGGTGCGACACCCCACGACTCGACCAGCCGGTACAACGCCACCTGGAACGCGAACAGCGCGGTCTGCGTGTGCTCGACGTCGTCGAGCGCCGCGGCGACCTCGTCGTGGGCGGCGGCGAACACGGGAAACACCTCGTACAGCTCGCGTCCCATGCCGTCCCGCCGTGATCCCTGACCGGTGAACAGGAACGCCACCGGTCCACCGCGCACTGTGCCGACGAGTCCGTGGCCATCGGCGATCTCCGTGAGCCCCCGGACGAGGTCCTCGCGTGTCTCGGCCACCACGGCGGCGCGGTGGGTGAGCGACGCCCGGTTGTACGCCAGCGCCGCCGACAGGCCCGTCAGTGGATGATCGTCCACAACAGACAGCAGCTGTGCGGCCTGGTCGCGCAGTGCCGCGTCATTCGCCGCCGACAGCAAGAACGGCAGCGGAGTCACCGTCGCGGCTGCGGCCTCGCGCGCGATGTCCGGGGCCTGTTCGAGGATCACGTGGGCGTTCGTGCCGCTCACCCCGAACGACGAGACAGCGGCGCGACGCGGCCGCGCGACGACGGGCCAGCCGACCTGGTCGCGCACGAGCTCGACGGCACCGGAATCCCACTCGACGTGCGGGGAGGGCGCGTCGATGTGCAGCGAGGCGGGCACGACGCCGTGCCGCATCGCCTCGACCATCTTGATCACACCGGCGATACCCGACGCGGCCTGGGTGTGGCCGATGTTGGACTTGATCGAGCCCAGCAGCAGTGGTGTGACGCGGTCCTGGCCGTAGGTGGCGAGCAGCGCGGAGGCCTCGATGGGGTCACCGAGTGTTGTTCCCGTGCCGTGCGCCTCGACCACGTCGACGTCCGATGTGGACAGTCCGGCGGCGGCGAGCGCGTCCTGGATCACCCGCTGCTGCGCCGATCCGTTGGGTGCGGTGAGGCCGTTCGACGCGCCGTCGGAGTTGATGGCGGTGCCCCGCACGACCGCGAGGACGGGATGCCCGTTGCGGACGGCGTCGGTGAGACGTTCGACGAGCAGCACGCCGACGCCCTCGGACCACGTGGTGCCGTCCGCCTCGGCGGCGAACGACTTGCAGCGTCCGTCCGCGGCGAGACCGCCCTGGCGATCGAACTCCTCGAACGCGGAAGGCGTGGCCATCACCGCGACGCCACCGGCGAGGGCCATCGTGCACTCGCCGGAACGCAGTGCGCGCACCGCCCAGTGCAACGCGACGAGCGAGGACGAGCACGCCGTGTCGAGCGTGACGGCAGGCCCCTCCAGGCCGAAGGTGTAGGCGATGCGGCCGGAGGCGATGCTGCCCGCGTTGCCGTTGCCCCACTGCCCGACCAGTTCGTCCGGGATCTCGTCAAGCCGCGAGAAGTAGTCGTGATACATCAGGCCCACGAACACACCGGTGCGGCTGCCGCGTACCGACGCGGGCACGATTCCCGCGCGTTCGAACGCTTCCCACGACGTCTCCAGCAGCAGCCGCTGCTGCGGATCCATCGCCACGGCTTCGCGGGGTGAGATACCGAAGAACGCGGGGTCGAACTCGGCGGCGTCGTGCAGGAACCCGCCCTGGTACGGGGCGGTGGCGTCCCATCCCCGGTCGGTGGGGGTGCCCCCCACCGCGTCGGTCCCGGACGTCACCAGTCGCCAGAGGTCCTCGGGCGACCGCACCCCGCCGGGGTAGCGGCACGCCATGCCGACGATCGCGATCGGATCGTCCACTTCGGACTCGACTGTGAACCGTTCCGGTGTCGCTCCGGCGAGGAACTCCGCGAGGGAGCGAGGAGTGGGGTGGTCGAAGACGATGGTAGCGGCGAGCCGGGTTCCGGTCGCCTCGCCCAGCCGGTTGCGCAGTTCGACGGAGGTGAGCGAGTCGAAGCCGAGGTCGGCGAACGTGCGGTCGGCGTCCACCGCGCGGGTGTGCCCGAGAACGGTCGCGACTTCGGTGAGGACGAGATCGAGGGTGTTCTCCGGCGGGGCTTCCGGTTGCCGGCCAGGACGCACGAGCGCGCGCAGCAGCGGTGGTACGGGCCGGGTGCGCAGCGCCGCGAGGTCGAGCCGCATGGGCACGAGGTGCGGTTCGCCGGCGCGCAAGGCGGCGTCGAACAGCGCCAGCGCGTCCTCGTCCGACATGGGCACGGCGCCGGTGCGGCGCAGACGGGCGAGATCGGTGTCGCCGAGACCACCGGTCATGCCGCTGCGCCGAGCCCACCAGCCCCACGACAGCGAGATGGCCGGGAGTCCCTGCGCGCGACGCTCGCGCGCGAACTCGTCCAGGAACGCGTTCGCCGCGGCATAAGCGCCTTGCCCCGGTGCGCCGACGACGCCGGCCGCGGAGGAGAACAGCACGAACATCCGCAACCCGGCCGTGAGGTCGTGCAGGTTGCGTACCGCGTCGATCTTGGGGCGCGCGACCTCGTCCAACTGCTCCGCGGTCAGCGACTCGATCGTAGCGTCGGCGAGCACACCAGCGGCGTGCACGACTCCGACGAGGTCGGGGATGTCCTCCAGCACGGCGGCGAGCGCGTCGCGGTCGGCCGCGTCGCACGCAACCACCCGCACGTCCGCGTCGAGGTCGGGCGCCTCACCGCCGGAGCGGCTGAGCAGCACGAGCCGGGGCACGCCGTACTCGGCGACGAGGTGATGCGCGACGAGCCGGCCCAGAGTGCCGGTGCCGCCCGTGATCAGGACCGTGCCGTCGAGCACGGGTCGTTCGCCGTCGATCCCGGTGGCGCGGACCAGTCGCGGCACCGTGACGTGGCCGTCGCGGACCCGTGCCTCCGGTTCTCCGGCGGGCACGAGGACCGGTCCGTCGGTGTCGACGAGCTGGAAGCGGCCGGGGTGTTCGGACTGCGCTGAGCGCATCAGGCCGTGGACGGAGGGGTTCGAGCTGACGACTGCCAGCGGAGTGTCTTCGGCGAGGTGCGCCCGCAACGCGGACAGGACGTCGTGGACGTCGTCCGTGCGCAGGACGTGTCGTGGTTCGGTGAACGGTTCTGACGCGGCTTGCCAGTCCAGGCGGAACAACGCGTCGGACGTGCGGATCCGTGGAGCCTGCGCTGGTCGCAGCGTGAGGGATTGGACGGTGACGACCGGCCGCCCGTGCTGGTCGGTCGCGACGAGCGAGACCGCGTCGTCGGCGATCGAGGTGATCCGCACGCGAAGCGCGGAGGCGTGCGGGGTGTGCACGGTGACGCCGCGCCACTCGAACGGCATGCTGCCTCGGGTGACCAGGCCGGCCACGGCGAGCGGGTGCAGGGCGCAGTCGAGCAGGGCCGGGTGTACCGCGCTTCCGTCCGGCTCGACAGGTCCTGCCTCGGCGAACACCGCGTCGCCCGAGCAAGCCGCCGTGCGGAGCATGCGGAAGGCCGGTCCGTAGCGGAAGCCGTTGTCCGCCATGCGTTCGTAGAGGCCGTCCAGGGGCAGTGGCTCGGCGTCGTCCGGCCAGGTGAACGAGACCGGTTCGCCGGCGGAAGTGGACACCAGGCCGTCGGCGTTGCGGGTCCACCGGCCGTCCTGCCTCGTGTCGATCGAGATCCGGTGCCCGGACAGGGTCACCCTCACGACCACACCGTCCTCTTCGGACAGTGTGAGCGGGGTGTGCAGCACCAGCTCGTCGACGGTGTCGCAGCCGATCTGACCGGCGGCGCGCAGTGCGAGTTCGAGCAACGCGGTGCCCGGCACGACGATCGTGCCGAAGACGCCGTGGTCGGCGAGCCAGGGATGCGTCCGCACCGAGAGCCGCCCGGTCATGACGATGCCCTCGGCGAGCTCGAGCGAAGCGGAGAGCAGCGAATGGCTCATGGCGTCCAGACCGGCCCAGCGGACGTCACCGGTGTCGGTGGGCTCGAGCCAGTACCGCTGCCGTTGGAACGGGTAGGTCGGCAGGTCGGCGAGGCGGCCCGCGGAGGTGAGCGCGGGCCAGTCGACCGGCAGCCGCGCCATCGCGTCGTCCCGCATCGGCACGGTCGCGACGTCGCCGCACTCCTGGGCCAGCGCGGAGAGCGTCGCGTCCGGGCCGAGCTCGACGAACGTCCGCACACCGTGGCCGGCGGTCCAGCGGACGGCGTCGGCGAACCGCACCGTGTCGCGCAGTTGCCGCACCCAGTACTCGGGGTTCGCCGGGTCCGCGCCGACGATGGGGATGCGTGGTTCGTGGAACTCGGCCTCGGCGACGACCTGGCGGAACCGGTCGAGAATCGGGTCCATGTGCGCGGAGTGGAAGGCGTGGCTGGTCTTCAGGCGCCGGTGTTGCCAGCGTGACGCGAGGGCGAGCACGGCGTCCTCGTCGCCGGACAGCACAACCGAGCCGGGTCCGTTGACGGCGGCGATCGACACTCCGTCGACGAGCTCGATCTCGGTTTCCGTCGCGCGCACCGCGACCATCGCGCCGCCCGGCGGCAAGGCCTGCATCAACGCCGCGCGTGCGGCGACGATCTTCGCCGCGTCGGACAGGGTCCAGACTCCCGCGCAGTGTGCGGCGGCGAGCTCGCCGAGCGAGTGCCCGATCAGGTAGGCGGGCCGGACGCCCCAGGACTCGAGCAGCCGGAACTGCGCGACCTCCAACGCGAACAGCGCAGGCTGCGCGTAACCGGTCTGGGCGGGGTCGAGGTCCGGGATGTCGACGTGACGACGGACTTCGTCGTAGGCGCGGGCGAAAGCCGGGAACGCGTCGTACAGCGCACGGGCCATATCCGCGCGTTGCGTTCCCTGACCCGCGAACAGGAAGCCGAGCGGTCCACGGACGGCACGGCCCGTGCTCACGACCTCGCCGTCGACGACTACGGCGCGGTGGTCGAAGGCGGTGCGCCGGGCCAGCGTGTGCGCGATGTCCCGCGGATCGCCGTCGACTCGCTTGATCAGCTCCACGTATTCGCGCAGCGCGAACTCGGACTTCGCCGACACCAACCACGGAATCGATTCCGCCTGGCCCCCCGCCAGGGGACGCGAAGCCCCCTTCTTAAGCGTCTCACGAGGATCTGACAGTTCCGGGCCCGAAATGGAGTTATCCACAGGGCACTCTTCAAGAATCACGTGCGCGTTCGTGCCACTGATGCCGAACGACGACACCGCCGCACGACGCAGCCGACCCGCCGAAGGCCAATCCTGGGTCGAGGTCGCCAACTCGACCGCACCCGCCGACCAATCGACATGCGGCGACGGCTCGGAGACGTGCAACGAAGCGGGCACCACACCATGCCGCATCGCCAGCACCATCTTGATCACACCCGCCACACCCGCAGCCGCCTGCGTGTGACCGATGTTCGACTTCACCGACCCCAGCAACACCGGCGTCGAACGGTCCTGCCCGTAGGTGGCGAGCAACGCCGCAGCCTCGATCGGGTCACCGAGGGTCGTGCCGGTGCCGTGCGCCTCCACCACGTCAACGTCCGAAGTGGACAGCTGGGCGGCGGCGAGCGCGGCGCGGATCACCTTCTCCTGCGCCAGCCCGTTCGGCGCGGTGAGGCCGTTGGAGGCGCCGTCGGAGTTCACCGCCGACCCGCGCAGGACGGCGAGCACGGGGTGGCCCAGCCGGCGAGCGTCGGAAAGGCGTTCGACGAGGAGCATCCCGGCTCCTTCGGCGAGCCCCACGCCGTCCGCCGCGGCGGAGAACGACTTGCAGCGGCCGTCGGACGCGAGGCCGTTCTGCCGCCGGAACTCGCTGAACGCGCGCGGTGTCGCCATCACGGTCACGCCGCCGACGAGCGCCGACGAGCACTCCCCCGCCCGCAGTGCCCGTACCGCCGAATGCAGGGCGACCAGCGAGGACGAGCACGCGGTGTCGATCGTGACCGCGGGCCCTTCCAGCCCGAACGCGTACGCGATCCGTCCGCTGAACACCGCGGCCGCGTTGCCCACCGCCAGGAAGCCCTCGGCGGCAGGTGACCGCTCGGCGAGCACGGCGTAGTCCTGGCCGTTGGTGCCGACGAACACGCCGGTGCGGCTGCCGCGCAGCGATGTCGCCTCGACGCCGGCGCGTTCCAGCGCCTCCCAGGCGAGTTCGAGCAGCAGGCGCTGCTGCGGGTCCATGGCAAGGGCCTCGCGCGGTGAGATCCCGAAGAAGTCGGGGTCGAAGTCGGCCGCGGTGTCGAGGAACCCGCCATGGCCGGTCACCTCCCACCCGCGGTCGGCGGGGACCGTCGACACGGCGTCGCCGCCGGTTTCGAGCAACGCCCACAGCTCGTCGGGTGTCGTGACTCCACCTGGGAAACGACAGCTCATCGAGACGATCGCGATCGGCTCCTCGGCCGAGGCGATCACCTCGCGCAGTCGCTTGACCTCGCGGTAGGAGTCGCGCAGAGCCTGCGCCACTTCGGCCAGCTGGACGTCGGTCATGACTGGCCTCCATGCGAACCGAGGTCCTCGCGCACCGCGCGGACCAGACTGGCGACGTCCAGCTCGTCGACGGGCTCGACGGCGGGCGCGAGTTCGTCGAACAGCATCGCCGCGAGATCGTGCGCACTGGGGTGGGTGAAGATCACCGTGGCGGGCAGCCGCAGACCGGTCGCCGCGCACAGCCGGTTGCGGAGTTCCACTGCCGTCACCGAGTCGAGGCCGAGCTCGCGGAACGCGCGTGTCTCGTCGATCTCCCTGCCGGACGCGTGCCCGAGGATGACCGCGAGGTGGTCGCACACGAGGTCGAGCAGCACGCGACGGGCACTGTCGGCGTCGGCGCCGTCCAGCCTGCGGCGCAACGCATCCGCCGGGTCGTCCTCGGCCCGCGCCGGGACGAGATCGCGCAACAACGAGCCGTTGTCGTCGAAGCGCGTCCAGTCGGCGTCGACGACGAGCACGTGGGTCTCGTCGTGGTCGAGCGCCTGCTGCAACGCCTCGATCGCGTCGTCGGGACGCATCGAGCCGAGCCCGTACCGGCGCAGCCGCTGCTCGACGAGCCCGTCGCCGATGCCGCCGCCGTCCCAGTGACCCCAGCCGATCGATGTGGCGGGCAGCCCGAGGGCGCGGCGTTCGCGGGCGAGGGCATCGAGGTAGGCGTTGCCGGGGCCGTATCCGCCCTGGCCGATGTCGGCGAGCACCGCGGTGAGGGACGAGAACAGCACGAACGCGCTGAGGTCGAGGTGGCGCGTCAGGTCGTGCAGGTTGCGCGCGGCGACCGCCTTGACGGCGAGCGCGCGGTCGAGCTGCTCGACGGTCAGGTCGTCGAGCACCGCGTCGTCGAGCACCGCCGCGGTGTGGAAGACGGCCGTGATCGGTCGCCCGCTCAGCGCCTCGGCGAGCCCGTCGCGGTCAGACACGTCGCACGCGACGACCACGGCCCGGTCCCCGAGCTCGGCGAGCAGCGCGGGATCGGCCTCGCCGCGCCTGCTGAGCAGCACGATCTCGTCGGCGCCCCGAGCCGCGAGCCACCGCGCCACGTGCGATCCGAGGGCACCCGTACCGCCGGTGACCAGCACCGTTCCGGTCGGCCGCCACTCTCGCGAAGGTGGGCGTCCGGCCAGCGGGGCGCGGCGCAGGCGCCGTGCGAACACGGCCGTGCCGCGGATCGCGACCTCGTCCTCGTCGCCGCCGAGTACGGACGGCAGGAGGGAGATGTCCGCGTCGGGCGCCAGTTCGACCATGCCGCCCCATCGATGGGGGTGTTCTCTGCGCACGACCGACCCCAGTGCCCACACCGGAGCCTGCTCGGTCCGTCCTTCCTCGGTGATGGACCAGATCGGGATCCCGGCCACGGCTTGGAGCAGATCCAGGGTCATGGCCAGCCCCAGCGGAACTGCCCCGACCCGTTCCTCCATTGTGGACAGCAGTGACACCACCGCGTCCGCTTCGGCGATCGCGGTGAACTCGGGCCGGCCGGTGCCGGCTTCCACCAGCCGCACCTGCGCCCCGGCGTCACGCAACGCCGCGACGACGGCAGCCGACAACCGATGCCCGGCCGGCGCGACCACAACCCACCGTCCGCGAGCACGCGACGCCGGACTGACCGGCACCCAGGTGAGCACGTGCCGCCATCCGTCCACAACGGACTCCTGTCGCAGCGCGGCGACGATCCGTTCGCGCTCGACCCCCAGCCGTTCGGCGAGCCGGGTGATGCCCGCGTCGTCGAAGGCGCCTGGGTCCGCGCCGCGGATCCAGTAGTGCGTTCGCTCGAAGGGGTACGTGGGCAACTCGACGCGCCGGCCACCCGTCAGCACCTGCGCGAAGTCGACCGGCAGGCCGTGCACGTGTGCCTGCGCGAGCGACTTCAGCATTCGCGACGGGCCGCTGTCTTCGCGCCGCAGGGTCTCCACGACGACCGCGCCGGAGTCGTGCAGCGGCCCGATCAACACCGGATGCGGGCTCACCTCGACGAACGCGTCGAACCCGCGGCGGCGCAGTGCTGTCGTGGCGTCGGCGAACCGGACGGTTCCGCGCAGGCTGTCGAACCAGTACCGCGCGTCCAGTTTGTCGACGAAGTCGCCGGTCAGCCCGGAGCAGAACGGGATGTCCGCGCGGCGCGGCGTGATGTCGCGCAACGCGGTCAGCAGCTCGTCGCGCAGGTCGTCGATCTGGGCGGAATGGGACGCGACGCTGCCGGGCACCATCCACCAGGTCACGCCACGATCGCCCAGCATCTTCTGCAGGCGGTTCAACGCGTCCACATCACCGGACACCACGACGGTGGAGGGCCCGTTGACCGCGGCGATCGCGAGGTCCGCACCGAGCAAGGGCTCGACGTCGCCGGGCGGCAGCACCACCGTCAGCATGGCTCCCCGGCCGGCGAGCCGGGCGAGCATCCGGCTGCGCAACGCGACGATCTTCGCGCCGTCGTCCAGCGACAACGCACCCGAGACCACCGCCGCCGCGATCTCCCCCTGCGAGTGGCCGACCACGGCCTCCGGCTCGACGCCGAACGACCGCCACAGTCGCGCGAGTGACACCATCACCGCCCACAGCGCGGGCTGTGCGACCTCGACGCGGTGCGTGTCGCGCAGGTCGAGCTCAACGTGTGGCCTCAGCGCCTCCTCGCACTCGCGCAGGCAGTCGGCGAACGCGGGAAACGTCATCAGATCCTCGGCCATGCCCGCCCATTGCGCGCCCTGGCCCGGAAAGACGAACGCCGTGCGCCGCAACGCGGCCGTGCCGGTGACCACCGCGGCCGACGGGGTGCCCTCAGCGAGGTCACGCAGCCCCGCGGTCAGCTCGTCGCGGTCGCGCCCCAGCACGACCGCGCGGTGGTCGAGCGCCGCTCGGGTCGTGGCCAGCGAATAGCCGAGGTCGAGCGGTCGCGCTTCGACCTGGAGCAGCCGGCGGGCTTGCGCGCGCAGCGCGAACTCGGACTTCGCCGAAACGACAAACGGCGTTTCCCCCCAAGGGGGGAGCGAGGTCCCCACTCCAATCGTCGCACGGGAGACCGACAATTCCACGCCGCGAAGATCAACAACAGGCGAGTTGTCCACAGGCGCAGAGTTGTCCACAGCTTCCCCAGCAGCACCGGAATCCTTGTCAGAACTCGATACGCTGGAAAACGGGGGGATCCCCGTGCCGGAGGATTCCAAGATCACATGCGCGTTCGTGCCCGAGATGCCGAACGACGACACCGCCGCACGACGCGGCCGCCCCTTCGAAGGCCAGGAACGCGCCGACGTCACCAGCTCGACCGCACCCGCCGACCACTCCACATGCGGCGACGGCTCGGAGACATGCAACGACGCGGGTACCACACCATGCCGCATCGCCAGCACCATCTTGATCACACCGGCCACACCCGCGGCCGCCTGCGTGTGACCGATGTTCGACTTGATCGAGCCAAGCAGCAGAGCGTCCGGCCGGTCCTGACCGTAGGTCGCCAGCAGCGCCGACGCCTCGATCGGATCACCCAGCCGGGTCCCCGTGCCGTGCGCCTCCACCACGTCAACGTCCGAAGTCGATACACCGGCCGCCGACAAAGCCGCCCGGATCACCCGTTGCTGGGACGGCCCGTTCGGCGCGGTCAGCCCGTTCGACGCACCATCCGAGTTGACCGCCGACCCCCGCACGACGGCCAGCACCTCGTGCCCGAGCCGGCGAGCGTCGGACAGGCGTTCGACCACGAGCACGCCGGCACCTTCGGCGAAACCCGCACCGTCCGCGGAGGCCGAGAACGCCTTGCACCGGCCGTCGGACGCGAGCACCCCTTGGCGGGCGAACTCTCCGAAGAGGTGCGGTGTCGGCATCACCGACACCCCGCCCGCCAGAGCCAGCGAGCACTCCCCCGACCGCAACGCCGACACCGCCAGGTGCAACGCCACCAACGACGACGAACACGCCGTGTCCACCGTCAGGACCGGCCCCTCGAACCCGAACGCGTAGGCGACGCGACCGGAGGCGACGCTGCTGGTGTTGCCGGTGAGCAGGAACCCCTCGAGCTCGGCCGGTTCGTCCACCCGAGCCGGCACGTAATGCTGGTCGGCCAAACCCACGAACACGCCGGTGGGTGTGCCGCGCAACGAGTGCGGGTCGATTCCGGCGCGTTCCAGCGCCTCCCAGGACAGCTCCAGCAGCAGCCTCTGCTGCGGGTCCATGGCGGTCGCCTCGTGCGGTGAGATGCCGAAGAAGGCGGCGTCGAACTCCCCTGCCCGGTCCAGGAACCGGCCCAGTGGCTGTTGCGTCCAGCCGCGGCCGGTGACCGGTGCGGGCGCCACCTCGCGCGCTTCCACGAGGAGCCGCCACAGGTCGTCCGGCGAGGTCACGTCGCCGGGATAACGGCAGCTCATGCCGACGATCACCACCGGGTCGCCGGTCGGCACCGGCCGCGCCACCTCAGCGCGCGTCGGCGCGGCACGCAGGAAGTCGCTCAACGCCAGCGGTGTCGGGTGGTCGAACACCAGCGTGGGCGGCAGCCTGAGCCCGGTCGCGGCGCTCAGCCGGTTGCGCAGTTCGACCGCCGTGAGCGAGTCGAACCCGAGCGAGCGGAAGGTGGCGCGGGGATCGATCGCGGCGCCGGACGCATGGCCGATGACGACCGCAGCTTCGGCGCGCACCAGCTCGAGCGTGTCCACATCGGACGATCGCGGGACGGGTCGCGACGTGAGCGGCCGCAGCACGGCCGCGTCACCGGACCCGGTCAGGCGCGCGGGCACGAGGACCGGCGCGGACGCGGTCAACGCCTCGTCGAACAAAGCCAGGCACTCGTCCTCGGACAGTGGTGCCACGCCGTGGCGGGCCATCCTGGTGAGGTCGGCGTCGTCCAGAGCGCCGGTCATCGCGCTGCGGCGCTCCCACAGCCCCCAAGCGAGCGACACGGCGGGCAGGCCCTGGGCCCGGCGGTGGTGCGCGAGTCCGTCGAGATAGGCGTTGGCCGCGGCGTAGTTCGCCTGGCCGGGAGCGCCGAGGACTCCCGCCGCCGAGGAGAACAGCACGAACATTTCAGCATCACCGCACAGCTCGTGCAGGTTCCGCGCGCCGTCCACCTTCGGCCGCAGCACCGCGTCGAGCTGGTCCCCGGTGAGCGCGTCGACCGTCGCGTCGTCCAGCACACCGGCCGCGTGTATGACACCGGTGACGTGGTGGCGCGCGACCACGTCGGCCAGCGCCGCACGATCGGCCACGTCGCACACGGCCGTCCGGATGCCAGGTCCGAAGTTCTCGCTCGTCTCGGTGCGGCCAAGCAGCAGCACGTCAGTGAAACCGCGCCCCACCAGATGCCGCGCGATGGCTCGTCCCAGCACACCGGTGCCGCCGGTGACGAGCACGGTGCCGTCGCGGTCCGGGTCGTCCGGCACCGTGAGCACGATCTTGCCGACATGCTTGGCCTGACTCATGTGCCGCAACGCCTGCCGCGCGTCGCGCACATCCCAGGTCGTGATCGGCAACGGTCGCAGCACACCGCGTTCGAAGAGGCCGAGCACTTCCGTCAGGAGCGCCGTCAGCCGGTCACCGGCGTCGGTGAGCTCGAAGGCGTGATAGTCCACATCGGACACCTCGCGCAGGTCCCGCCTGCCCAGCTCGACGAAGCGGCCACCAGGCCGCACCAACCGCAGCGAGGCGTCCACGAACTCACCGGCCAGCGCGTTGAGCACCACGTCGACCCGCGGAAAGAGGTCGGCGAACTCGAGCGTGCGCGACGAGGCGACGTCCTCGACGCCCAGCCCGCGCACGACTTCCCACTTCTCCGGCGACGCCGTGGCGAGAACACGGGCGCCCCAGTGCCGGGCGAGCTGCACGGCCGCCATGCCGACGCCACCCGCCGCGGCGTGCACGAGCACCGACTCGCCCGCACGTACCTCCGCGAGGTCTCGCAGCGCGTAGGCGGCGGTGAGGAACGCGGTCGGCACGGCGGCCGCCTGCTCGAACGTCCACCCTTCCGGCATCCGCGCCAGCCAGCGTCGTTCGGTCACGGCGAACGGTCCGAACGCGCCAGGCAGGAGTCCCAGCACGCGGTCACCGATCGTCAGATCGTCCACTTCGGACCCGAGCTCGACGACGACACCGGCGCCTTCGCTGCCGAGCGTGGTGGTCGGCTCCGGGTACATGCCGAGTGCGATCAGCACGTCGCGGAAGTTCACGCCCGCCGCCCGCACCGCGATCCGCACCTCGTGCGGTGCCAGCGGCGCACGCGGGGCCGCGACCACGGTGACGTTGTCGAGCGTGCCAGGCGTGGTCACGCCCATCCGCCACGAAGACGGCAGTGGCGGTACACGTGTCAAGCGCGGCACCAGGAATCCGTTGCCGCGCAAGGCGAGCTGTGGTTCGTCCGCGGGAAGCGGGCCGATCTCGCCGGAGCCGGAATCGGCGTCGACGAGCACGTACCTGCCGGGATGTTCGGTCTGGGCGGACCGCACCAGTCCCCACACCGCCGCGCCGGCCAGGTTCGGCACGTCCTCGCCGCCGGTCGTGGCGACGGCACCGCGGGTCACGACGACGAGCGGGCGTTCGCGCTCGTCGCGCAGTGCGGTGAGCACAGTGGACAGAGCGGCACGGACATCGGTGTCGTCGCACCACACAACGTCGTAGTCGACGTCGTAGTCGGTGAGTCCGTCGCCGTTGACCGGGTGCCAGCTGACGTGGTGGAGATCGCGGCCGGCGGGACGGGTCACGAGCTTGTCGACGACCAGCACGAGCCTGCCGGACGGATCCGTCGCGACCAGCGAAACCTCGTCGGTTTCCCGCTGCACCAGCACAACCCGCAGCTCCGCGGCACCGGGGGCATGGATCTGCACACCGGACCAGGCGAACGGCATCCGCCCCTGCCCCGATGCCGGCAGCACCGCGTGCAGTGCGGCGTCCAGCAACGCCGGATGCACGCCGAAGCCGTCGCTGCCGAACCCCTCCGGCAGGCGCACGTCGGCGATGACGCCGGTGGCGGTGCGCCAGGCCGCGCGCAGCCCGCGGAACGCCGGGCCGTAGCGGTATCCGGCGAAGTCGAGCCGCGCGTACAGGTCGTCGACGTCGACCGGTTCACCGTGCGGCGGGATGTCGGCGTCCGGTTCCGGGAGAGGCGCCGCAAGAACACCGCTCGCGTTCGTGATCCACTCCGTGGTGCAGGAACGGACGGTCACCGGACGGCGCCCGTGTTCGTCCGCCGCACTGACGACGACCTGGATCGGCACCGTGCCCTCGACCGCCAGCGGTGTGTGCAGGACGAGCTCCTCGACCCGTCCGCAGCCGACCCGGCGACCGGCTTCGGCGGCGAGCTCGAGCATCGCGGTGCCGGGGACGAGCACGGTGCCGTTGATCTCGTGGTCCATCAACCACGGATGGGTCCGGCCGGAGAGGCTGCCGGTGCACAGCAGGCCGTCCGGGAGTTCGGCGGACACCGGCAGCAGGGCGTGCCCGGTGGCGCCGAGTCCGAGCGCGGCCGGGTCGCCCGCGCTCGGCGGTGCGTCGACCCAGAACCGTGCCCGCTCGAAGGGATACGTGGGCAGGTCGACCAACCGGCCGCCGGTGACGAACCGCGACCAGTCGACGCGCGCGCCACCGACGTGTGCCCGCGCCAACGCGCGCAGGAAGTCAGATGGGGCGCCGTGATCGCGGTGGAGCGTGTGCAGGACGGCCGCGTCGGGTGCGGTCTCCTCGACGCCGTAGGTGAGCACCGGATGCGGGCTGATCTCGAGGAAGACGCCGTGGCCCTGTTCGTGGACGGCGCGGACCGCGTCCGCGAACCGCACGGTGTGCCGCAGGTTGCGGTACCAGTAGTCGGCGTCGAGCCGGGCCGTGTCGAGCCAGCGGTTTTCGACCGTGGAGTACATCGGCACGCGTGACGCGGCCGGAGTGACCATGAGGAGGTCCAGCAGTTCGTCGCGCAGCGGCTCGACCTGCGCGGAGTGCGAGGCGTAGTCGACGGGGATCAGCTTGCCGTCGAGGTCCTCGACCTCGCCGGAGAGAACGAACGAGCCGGGGCCGTTGACGGCGGCGACGGACACCGTGCCGGGCAGGCCGTCCGGCACGCGCTGAACGGCGATCATGCCACCCTTGCCGCTGATCTTCGTGAGCGCACGGCTGCGCAACGCCACGATCCTGGCGCCGTCTTCGAGCGACAGCGCGCCCGCCACCACCGCTGCGGCGATCTCACCCTGGGAGTGGCCGATCACGGCGTCCGGCTCGACGCCGCACGACCGCCACAGCTCGGCGAGCGACACCATGACCGCCCACAGCGCCGGCTGGACGACGTCGACGCGGAGGATCTCGGTCAGGTCGAGTTCGACGTAGGGCTTCAGCGCCTCGGCGCACTCGGTCAGCCGGCGGGCGAACGCGGGCACGGCCATCAGGTCCGTCGCCATCCCCGCCCACTGCGCCCCCTGGCCGGGGAACACGAACACAACGCGCCCCGGCCGCGCCCGTCCGGTGATCAGCTCGTCGCCGAGCAGCACCGCGCGGTGGTCGAACACGGCACGCCGCGCGAGCGTGGCGGCGACGTCGCGCGGATCGGCGTCCACCGCCTTGATCGCATCTACGCTGGAGCACAGCGCGACCGCGGATTTCGCCGAAAACGCGAGCGGCGTTTCCCCCCAAGGGGGGAACGAGGTCCCCACTCCAATCGTATCGCGGCGGTCTGACAATTCCGGCCCCGAAATGGAGTTATCCACAGGCGCCTGCTCCAAGATCACGTGGGCGTTGGTGCCGCTCACGCCGAACGCGGACACGGCAGCACGGCGCGGCCGGTCGATCGCGGGCCATTCGAGCGCCTCGGTCAGCAGCCGCACCGCGCCCGCCGACCAGTCGGCCTTCGGTGTCGGCTCGTCCACGTGCAGGGTTCGCGGCAGCACGCCGTGGCGCAGCGCGAGCACCATCTTGATCACGCCCGCCACGCCGGCCGCGGCCTGGGTGTGCCCGAGGTTCGACTTCACCGAGCCCAGCCATACGGGCGACGAACGGTCCTGCCCGTAGGTGGCGATCAGGGCGTCGGCCTCGATCGGGTCACCGAGCACGGTGCCAGTTCCATGCGCCTCGATGGCATCAATGTCCGAAGTGGACAGACCTGCGGACGCGAGCGCTGCGCGGATCACGCGTTGTTGTGACGGGCCGTTCGGTGCGGTGAGCCCGTTCGACGCGCCGTCGGAGTTGACCGCCGACCCGCGCACGACGGCGAGCACCGGATGCCCGAGCCGCCGGGCATCGGACAGCCGCTCCAGCACCAGCACCCCGACACCTTCGGAGAAGCCGGTTCCATCGGCGGCGGCGGCGAACGGCTTGCACCGGCCGTCCTCGGCCAGCGCCTGCTGCCTGCCGAACTCGGTGAACACCGCGGGTGTCGCCATCACCGTGGCGCCACCCGCCACGGCGAGCCCGCACTCTCCGTCGCGTAGTGCGCGCACGGCCTGGTGCACGGCGACGAGCGACGACGAACAGGCGGTGTCGACGGTGCTGGTCGGGCCCTCGAACCCGAACGTGTAAGCGATGCGGCCGGACACGACGCTCGCCGCCGTGCCGGTCACGAGGTACCCGTCGGCGTCGCGCGGGCTGCGTCGCAGCAGCTCGGCGTAGTCCTGGCCGTTGGTGCCGATGAACACGCCCGTGTCGCTGCCGCGCAACGACTCCGCGTCGATGCCCGCACGTTCCAGTGCTTCCCACGTGGTCTCGAGCAGCAGGCGCTGCTGTGGATCCATCGCCAGCGCCTCGCGTGGTGAGATGCCGAAGAAGACGGGATCGAAACCGGCCGGGTCGGAGAGGAATCCGCCGACACCGTCGACCTCCCAGCCCCGGTCGCGCGGAAACGGTCCCAAAGCATCCACTTCGGACACGAGCAGCCGCCACAGGTCGTCCGGTGACGCCACCTCGCCGGGGAAGCGGCAGCCGATGCCGACGACCGCGACGGGCTCCGTGCCGGCGCGGATGACGCCCTGGAGCCGGCGCACCTCCTTGAGCGCGTCGCGCAATGCCGCAACGACCTGGGTGTGCTGCGGATCGCTCACGAGAAGTTCTCCTGTGTCATGCGGATCAGGTCGGCCACGTCCATGTCGTCGATCTCGTCCGGCATCTGTTCGTCAGCCGGGGCGAGCAGAGCCGTGACGTGCTGTGCGAGTGCGAGCGGGGTCGGGAAGTCGAACACCAGCCCAGCGGGCAACGGCACACCGGTGGCCTCGGTCAGCCGGGCGCGCAGGTCCAGCGAGGCGACGGAGTCCAAGCCGAGCTCGCGGAACGGAAGCCGCACGTCGGCCGACGGATCAGGCAGGTGACGCCGCACGACGTCGAGCACGCGCGCTTCCCGCGCCGCCGGAGGCAGCTCGAGCAACGGCGGTCCCTGCGGTGCCGCGCTGACCAGCTCCGACAACGATCTGGCGTCGCGATGACCGAACTTCTCCCAGTTGATGTCGACCACGAGCACATGCGTCTCGTCGCGGTCCAATGCCCGCTGCAACGCACTCAGTGCCCGTTCGACGGGCATCGGCGTCATGCCGTTGCGCGCCATCCACTGCTCGACGACGCCCCCACCGATGCCGCCGCCCGCCCAGTGCCCCCAGCCGATCGACGTGGCGCTCAGACCCTGCCCTCGGCGGTGGTGCGCCAGCGCGTCGAGGTAGGCGTTGCCTGGTGCGTATCCGGCCTGACCGATGTCACCCGCGACACCTCCGAGCGAGGAGAACAGCACGAACGCGTCCAGATCCGGCGACAGCTCGTGCAGGTGGTGAGCCGCGAGTGCCTTGACCCGCAGTGCACGGTCGATCTGCTCCGCGGTCAACGATTCCGCCAGCGCGTCGTCGAGCATCGCGGCGGTGTGGAACACCGCGTTGGGCGGGTGTTCGGCGACCACGGCCGCGAGTGCGTCCCGGTCGGCCACGTCGCACGCGAGCAGCGTCACCCTGGTGCCATTGGAGGTCAGGTCGTCCAGGAGTCTCGCCGCGCCGGGCGCGTCGGGTCCCCGCCTGCTGAGCAGGACGAGGTGCTCGGCACCCTGGCCGGCGAGCCATCGCGCCACGTGTGAGCCGAGCGCGCCGGTGCCGCCGGTGATCACCGTAGTGCCGGTCGGCCGCCACGCCCGCCGCCGCGGACGTGGGGTGGCCTTCACCAGGCGCCGCACGAACACGCCTTCAAGCCGCACCGCGACCTCCTCGGCTCCGAACGTGATCCGGTCGAGCACCCTGCGGTCCACTTCGGACGGAAGATCGATAAGACCACCCCAGCGCGAACCCAGTTCCCGGCGCAGCACCGGACCCAGGCCCCACACGAGCGCCTGCGCGGGCCGTTCGACCCGGTCGGTTTCCACCACGCGCATGGCGCCGCGGGTGATGCACCACAGCGGGACGTCGCTGGATCGCGCCACATCGAGGACCCTCGTGAGAGTCGCCGCCGATGGTTCGTCGTCCCCAGGTACCAGTGCGACAATGCCCGCAGGCGGATCACCGAAGTCGCGCCCGACCGACATTCCCTTGCGCTGCAGCGCTTCCAGCACCGCATCGGCATCCGGATCACCGTCCGCGGCGACGAACGACCACCGTCCCGCGGGCGGCGAATCGTTTCCGGTCGCCGGACGCCACACGACCTCGTGGCGCCACTCGTCGACGTCGTCGCGGCCCCGCCTGGCGGACAGCGCGGGCAGCACCGCGGCCGCGAGCTCGTTCGCGATGCCCAGTACCTCGGCGAGCTCGTCCGGGCTGCCGCTTTCGACCGCCTGCCAGAAGTCCTCGTCATCCGAGGTCCGGGGCGCGTCGAGCCAGTAGCGTTGCCGTTGGAACGGGTAGGTGGGCAGGTCGATCCGCCTGCCTTGCGACGGCCACCGCACCGGGACACCGCGCACCCACAGTTCGGCGGCACTGCGGTGGAACCGATCCAGCCCACCATCGCCACGCCGCAACGTGCCGAACCCGGTCATCAGCACCGGATGCGGGCTGACCTCGAGGAAAACCTGATCACCGAGCTCTTCCACCACCGGGTGGAACCGCACTGTGTCCCGGAGGTTGCGGTACCAGTACTCGGCGTCGAGCGGACCGCCACCACACGTCGAGTGGAACGGGATCAACGGCTCTCGCGGCTCGACGTCCCGCAGCGCGTCCAAGAGCTCGTCGCGGATCTCCTCTACCTGAGGCGAGTGCGAGGCGTAGTCAACCGGAAGCCGTTTGCCGTCCAGGCCCTCGATCGCGTCGAGATCACCCGACACGACATAGGCGTCAGGACCGTTGATCGCCGCCAACGACACCCGAGGATCTGCCGGAACCTCCCGCACCGCGACCATGCCACCCCGGCCGCTCAACCGCCGCAACGCCCGGCTCCGCAACGCCACGATCCTCGCGCCGTCCTCCAGCGACAGCGCACCCGCCACCACCGCGGCCGCGATCTCGCCCTGCGAATGCCCCACCACACCATCAGGCTCAACGCCATACGAACGCCACAGCTCGGCCAGCGACACCATCACCGCCCACAACGCCGGCTGGACGACGTCGACCCGCTCGAGTTCGGCGAGGTCGAGCTCCAGATAGGGCTTCAGGGCTTCGGCGCACTCGGCCATCCGGCGGGCGAACGCGGGCACGACCATCAGCTCCGACGCCATCCCGGCCCACTGCGAACCCTGACCGGGGAACACGAACACCACGTGCCCCGGCCGCGTCTGTCCGGTGATCGTCTCGTCGCCGAGCAGCACCGCGCGGTGGTCGAGCGCGGTGCGCCTCGCGAGCGTGGCAGCGACATCGGCCGGGTCGGCGTCCACCGCCTTGATCAGCTCGACGTATTCGCGCAGCGCGAACTCGGACTTGGCCGACACCAACCACGGAATCGATTCCGCCTGGCCCCCCGCCGGGGGCCGCGAGGTCCCCTTCTTAAGCGTCTCACGAGGGTCCGACAGTTCCGGGCCCGAAATGGAGTTATCCACAGGCGACTCTTCAAGAATCACGTGCGCGTTCGTGCCCGAGATGCCGAACGACGACACCGCCGCACGACGCAGCCGATCGGTCGAAGGCCAATCCTGGGTCGAGGTCGCCAGCTCGAGCGCACCGGCCGACCAATCGACGTGCGGCGACGGCTCCGAGACGTGCAACGACGCCGGAACCTTGGCGCGGCGGATCGCCTCGACCATCTTGATCACACCCGCCACACCCGCAGCCGCCTGCGCATGTCCAATGTTCGACTTGATCGACCCCAGCAACACCGGCGTTGAACGATCCCGGCCATAGGTCGCGAGCAGGGCAGCCGCCTCGATGGGGTCACCGAGCGTCGTCCCTGTACCGTGCGCCTCCACCACATCAACGTCCGAAGTGGACAGGCTGGCAGCCGACAAAGCCGCACGGATCACCCGCTCCTGCGACGGACCATTCGGCGCCGTCAACCCGTTCGACGCACCATCCGAGTTCACCGCCGAACCCCGCACCACCGCCAGCACCGGATGCCCCAGCCGGCGCGCATCCGACAATCGGGCGAGCAGCAGCATGCCGGCGCCCTCGGCGAAACCCGTTCCGTCAGCGGCGGCGGAGAACGACTTGCACCGGCCATCGGCGGCCAGACCGCGTTGCGCGGCGAACTCGACGAGCAGGTTCGGCGTCGCCATCACCGTCGCGCCACCGGCCAGCGCCAGAGAACACTCCCCCGACCGCAACGCCGACACCGCCAGGTGCAACGCCACCAACGACGACGAACACGCCGTGTCCACCGTCAGCGCGGGGCCCTCGAACCCGAACGTGTAAGCGATCCGGCCGGACGCGGCGCCGCCCGTGTTGCCGTTGCCGATGTACCCTTCGAAGCCTTCCGGGATGTTCTGCAGCCGCGCTTCGTAGTCGTGGTGCATGACGCCCACGAACACACCGGTCTTGCTGCCTTTCAGCGAGTGCACGTCCAAACCGGCCCGGTCGAACAGCTCCCACGACGTCTCCAGCAGGAGTCGCTGCTGCGGGTCCATGGCGAGCGCTTCCCGTTGCGAGACACCGAAGAACTCGGCGTCGAACAGTGCGGCGTCGTGCAGAAACCCGCCGCGACCGGAGATGGTCCAGCCGCGGTCGGCTGGGAACCCCGAGATCGCGTCGACGCCGTCGTACGCCAGGCGCCACAGATCTTCCGGCGTACGGACACCACCGGGATAACGGCAGCTCATCGAGATGATGGCGATCGGCTCGTCCGTAGTCGCGACGACCGCCTGCCCTTCCTCGCGCGTCCGGCCGGCGAGGAACCGGGCGACGTCGTCCGCTGTGGGGTGGTCGAAGACGAGCGTGGCCGGAAGCCTAGTTCCGGTGATCTCACCGAGCCGGTTGCGCAGCTCGACCGACATCAAGGAGTCGAACCCGAGCGACCGGAAGGCCTTCCTCGGATCGACCGCCTCAGCGGAAGCATGCCCGAGGACCGCCGCGACCTCGGCCGCCACGACCCGCTGCCAGTCTTCGAGCGTGCGGACCGCTGAGCGCGCCGTCACGCGTCCGCGCACCAGCCCGCGCCAGATCGCCGGCGTGGACCGGCGCAGCGCGCCGAGATCGGCGTACAACGGGACCACCACGGGGTCATCACCCGACAACGCCAGGTCGAAGAGCTCCAGACCGTCCTCTGTGGACAGCTGCGCGACTCCCTGTCCGCGAAGTCGCCGCAACGCCGAGTCGTCGAGCGCGGAAGTCATCGCGCCGCGCTCGCTCCACAACCCCCACGCGAGCGACACCGCGGGCAACCCCAGGCGCCTGCGGTGGCGCGCCAGCTCGTCGAGTGCGGCGTTCGCGGCGGCGTAGGCGCCTTGGCCGGCGGTGCCGAGGATTCCCGCCGCCGAGGAGAACAGCACGAACGCGGTCAGGTCGCCGGTCAGCTCGTGCAGGTGCCGTGCGCCGTCGGCCTTCGGCCTCAGCACCGCGTCGACCCGTTCCGGGGTGAGCGCCTCGATGACGCCGTCGTCCAGCACGCCGGCCGCGTGCACGACGGCCGTCACGCGGTGCTCGGCCAGCAGCCTCGCCACGTCGTCGCGTTCCGCGACATCACACGCCACGACCGTCGCGGAGACGCCCAGCGCGGCGAGCTCGGCGACGAGGTCGGGGGCGGTGCCGGTCCGGCTGGCGAGCACGAGGTCACGAACGCCGTGCCGCCGCGCGAGGTGACGGGCCAGCGCGGCCCCGAGCGCGCCGGTCCCGCCGGTGATCAGCACACTGTCGTCCGGAGTGAACGTCGTCCTCGCCGACCTGGTCCCGGCCTTGGCGAGTCGCGGAACGAGCACCGCGCCGTCACGGACCACGACCTCCGGCTCGTCCGGCGGCACCAGCACGGGCCCGTCGGTGTCGACGAGCACGAACCGGCCGGGATGCTCGGTCTGCGCCGACCGCACGAGCCCACGCGCGGCCGCGGTCGAGATGTTCTGGTCCTCGATCACGACGACAAGCGGTTCGTCGGCGGCGATCGCCTCCTGCAGCCGGATCAAAGTCGCGGAGCACGCGTCCTCGGAAGGGCAACGCCACACTTCCACGACCTCGGGATGGGGGCCTGCGACCTCGACCAGGTCGACCCGGTGCAGATGCCGCCGCACATCTCCGAGTCCGGTAACGGGCCGCAGCGAGAGGGACTCGACGGTCAGCACGAGTTGCCCGGTGTCGTCCCATGCGGTCAACGTCACGGCGCTCTCACCGGTTCGGGCAAGGCGCACCCGCAGGTTCTCCGCACCGGTCCGATGAACTCGAACGCCGGACCAGGTGAACGGAACGCCGTCCGACAGTCCACAGAGGACTATTGCGTGCAGTGCGGCGTCGAGCAACGCCGGGTGCAGCCCGAAGCCAGTGTCCCCAACCGGTCCGACTTCGGCGAACACCTCGTCGCCGTCCCGTCGCAGCGTGCGCAGGAGCTGGAACGACGGTCCGTACTCGTAGCCCGCGTCGGCGAGCGTCGTGTACCAGTCGCCCCCGACCGGTTCCCCAGTGGTCCGCCACGTCCCAGGCTGTGCCGTGCCGCTGCCCAGCACAGCGGTGGCGTTCGCGACCCAGTCCTGGTCCTTCTGTCGCGAGTGGACCGTCACGTTGTCTCCGTCGACCGACACCCGGAGTTCGGCGTCCAGTACCACCGGTGCGGTGATCGTGAGGTCGGCGATGTGATCGCCGCCGACGTGCCGCACCATCTCGAGCAGGGCGGT
The DNA here is from genome assembly GCF_030269605.1 of Lentzea sp. NBRC 105346. Lineage (GTDB taxonomy): Bacteria > Actinomycetota > Actinomycetes > Mycobacteriales > Pseudonocardiaceae > Lentzea. Next base: position 163,395 of record NZ_BSTQ01000001.1, on the reverse strand, counting down.
GCCTGGCAGCACGGGGATGCCGTGTACGGCGTGATCGGCGAGCCACGGGTGGGTGCGGGTGGAGAGCGTCGTCGTGAACACAGCACCGTTGGGCAGATCGACCTCACCGTCGAACAACGGGTGATCGACGCCGCCGGGGGCCGTCGTGGCGTCGAGCCAGTAGCGTTCGCGTTGGAACGGGTAGGTGGGCAGGTCGACCCGCTTGCCCGGCAGCGGCCAGCGCACCCCGATGCCGCGCACCCAGAGTTCGGCGGCACTGCGGTGGAACCGGTCCAGCCCACCATCGTCACGCCGCAATGTGCCGAACCCGGTCATCAGCACCGGATGCGGGCTGACTTCCAGCAAGAGCAAGTCGTCGAGCTCACGCACCACCGCGTCATAGCGCACGGTGTCGCGGAGGTTGCGGTACCAGTACTCGGCGTCGAGCGGACCGCCGCCGCACGTCGAGTGGAACGGGATCAACGGCTCCCGCGGCTCGATGTCCGCAAGGGCCTCCAGCAGCTCGTCCCGGATCTCCTCCACGTGTGGCGAGTGAGACGCGTAGTCGACCGGAAGTCGCTTGCCGTCCAGGCCCTCGATCGCGTCGAGGTCACCCGACACGACATAGGCGTCCGGGCCGTTGATCGCCGCCAACGACACCCGAGGGTCTGCCGGAAGCTCCCGCACCGCGACCATGCCACCCCGGCCGCTCAACCGCCGCAACGCCCGGCTCCGCAACGCGACGACCTTTGCGCCGTCCTCCAGCGACAACGCCCCCGCCACCACCGCGGCCGCGATCTCGCCCTGCGAATGCCCCACCACACCATCAGGCTCAACGCCATACGAACGCCACAGCTCCGCCAGCGACACCATCACCGCCCACAACGCCGGCTGGACGACGTCGACACGCTCGAGTTCGGCGAGGTCGAGTTCCACATACGGCGCCAGAGCCTCGGCGCACTCGGCCATCCGACCCGCGAACACCGGCGACACCGCCATGAGCTCCGACGCCATCCCGGCCCACTGCGAACCCTGACCGGGGAACACGAACACCACCCGGTCGTGCTTCGCCACCCCACCGATCACCTGGTCGCCGATGAGCACGGCGCGGTGATCGAGCTCCGCGCGGGTCGTCACCAGCGAGTGCGCGACGTCGACGGGATCCGCGTCGACCTGCTTGATCAGCTCGACGTATTCGCGCAGCGCGAACTCGGACTTCGCCGACACCAACCACGGAATCGATTCCGCCTGGCCCCCCGCCGGGGGACGCGAAGCCCCCTTCTTAAGCGTCTCACGGGGATCTGACAGTTTCGGGCCCGAAATGGAGTTATCCACAGGGCACTCTTCAAGAATCACGTGCGCGTTCGTGCCACTGATCCCGAACGACGACACCGCCGCGCGACGCGGACGGTCGAACGAGGGCCACGGGATGGTTTCAGTGGCGAGCGAAACCGCACCCGACTGCCAGTCCACATGCGGCGACGGCTCATCCAGGTGCAACGACGCCGGCACCACGCCATGCCGCATCGCCTCAACCATCTTGATCACGCCAGCCACACCCGCCGCCGCCTGCGTATGACCGATGTTCGACTTCACCGACCCCAGCAACACCGGCGTCGAACGACCCTGGCCATACGTCGCCAGCACAGCGGAAGCCTCGATCGGATCACCGAGCCTCGTCCCCGTCCCGTGCGCCTCCACCACATCGACGTCCGAAGTGGACAGACCAGCCACGGACAGCGCCGCACGGATCACCCGCTCCTGCGACGGACCATTCGGCGCCGTCAACCCGTTCGACGCACCATCCGAGTTCACGGCGGTGCCGCGCACCAGCGCCAACACCGGATGGCCGTTCCGGCGGGCATCGGATAGCCGTTCGACGAGCAGCACGCCGACACCCTCGGCCCAGCCCGTGCCGTCCGCGGCAGCCGAGAACGACTTGCAGCGCCCGTCAGGCGCGAGCCCGCGTTGGCGGGAGAACTCGACGAACGTGCTGGGCGTCGACATCACGGTGACGCCACCGGCCAACGCCAGCGAGCACTCCCCTGAGCGCAACGCCGACACCGCCAGGTGCAACGCCACCAACGACGACGAACACGCCGTGTCGACGGTGAGGGCTGGTCCCTGGAAGCCGAACGTGTAGGCGATGCGGCCGGACAGCACGCTGCCTGTGTTGCCCGTCAGCACCGCGCCCTCGTAGCCGTGGGGCGCGCGTTGCCAACGGGCCGCGTAGTCGTGGTACATGAGGCCGGCGAACACGCCGGTGTGGCTGCCACGCAACGAGGTCGGCGCGATGCCCGCCCGTTCGAGCACCTCCCACGACGCTTCGAGCAGCAGGCGTTGCTGCGGGTCCATTGCCGCGGCCTCGCGCGGAGAGATGTCGAACAGCCCGGCGTCGAAGTAGGCCGCGTCGTGCAGGAACCCGCCGTGACGGGTGCTGGACTTCCCAGTCGCGTCGGGGTCGGGATCGTAGAGGCGGTCCGTGTCCCACCCGCGGTCGTCCGGGAACTCCGAGATCGCATCCCGGCCTTCGGCGACTAGCCGCCACAGCTCATCGGGCGTCGTGACACCGCCCGGATAACGGCAGCTCATCGCCACGATCGCGATCGGCTCGTCCACGGCGGCCGCCCGGACGACAGCGGGTTTCGGTGCTGTGCTCTGGAGATGCCGCACGAGTGCGGCGGGCGTCGGGTGATCGAACAGCGCGGTCGCGGAGAGCCGCAGTCCGGTGAGCTGGTTGATCCGGTTCCGCAGCTCCAGCGCGGCCAGCGAGTCGGCGCCCAGCGCGGCGAACGACGTGTCCATGTCGATCGGACGCGGGTGCCCCAGCACCGCCGTCGTCTCGGCGCGCACCACCTCACGCAACTCTCGTGCGCCTGCCGACGCACGGGGTGGCCGGACGAGGTTGCGCCACATCGGCCCACCGTCGAGAGCCGACAGGTCGACGCGCATCGGAACGGCGAAGTCCGTTGTGGACACCCGATCGAACAGCGCGAGCGCGTCCTCGGTCGTCAGCGGGGCCACGCCCGAGCGCCGCATCCGGTGCAGGTCGGTCTCGGTGAGGTGGCCGGTGATGCCGCCGCGTTCCTCCCACAACCCCCAGGCGAGCGACGTGGCGGGCAGTCCCGCGGCGCGACGTTGCCTGGCGAGCCCGTCGAGGTAGGCGTTGGCCGCGGTGTAGGCGGCCTGACCGGGGCTGCCGATCGTCGCGGTGACCGACGAGAACAGGACGAACGCGTCCAGTCCCGCGGTCAGTTCGTGCAGGTGGCGTGCCCCATCGACCTTGGGGCGCATGGCGGCGGCGAGCCGCTCGGGTGTGAGCGAATCCAGCAGCCCGTCGTCGATCACTCCCGCCAGGTGCACGACCGCACGCAGGTCCGTGATCGACGCCAGCAGGTCGGCGACGGCCTGCCGGTCCGTCACGTCGCATGCAACGACCGTGACGTCGAGCTCCGGCATATCGGCGGGACCATCCCGGTTCACCAGCACCAGGCGCCGCACCCCGTGCCGCGCAGCCAGGTGACGTGCCAACGCCGTTCCGATTGCGCCCGTTCCACCCGTGATGAGGACCGTGCCGTCCGTGTGCCAGTGGGCAGCGGAGCTCGTGGTTCGCTTGAGTCCCGGGACGAGCACGGCACCAGCGCGGACCGCGACCTCCGGCTCGCCCGTCAGCACCAGCACGGGTCCATCGGTGTCCACCAGCACGAACCGGCCGGGATGCTCACGTTGCGCGGACCGGACGAGTCCCCACACGGCGCTCGCGCAAGGATCCACGGGGTCGCCGGGTCGTGCTTCCACCGCACCGTGAGTCACCAGGACCAGACCGTCCTGCGCGGCCTGCACTTCACCGAGCACTCGCGTACACAGGCTGATCGCGTCCGATTCACCGTGATCTCGGAGGTCGAGCACGGGCAACCGCGGTGTCGTGACCGGCTCCGTGGTGGTCGTCCACTCCACTGTGAACACCGCGCCCGCGTTCGGTTTCGCGGCCTGCCGCAGCACGAGCGAGTCGACCGTGAGCACAGGCGTGCCCGCGTCGTCCACGGCCGTCATGGCGTAGCTGTCGGATCCGGCGGGTGCCAGACGCACGAGCAGCGACGAGCCAGAACGTTGGGTCTGCAGAGTGACACCGCGCCAGGCGAACGGAATGGTGCGCCCGCCGACCACGGGATGCAGCGCAGCGTCGAGCAAGGCGGGATGGAGCGCGAAACCGTCCGGTTCACCAGGAAGCGTGATCGCGGCGTAGACGTCGTCACCGTGCCGCCACGCCGTGGTGAGCCCGCGGAAGGTGTGTCCGTATACGAAGTCGTTGTCGTGCAACAGTTCGTACAGCTCGTCGAGGTCGATTTCCTCGGCGTCCGGCGGCACAGTGAACGTCGTCCCGGCGGCTGAGGCGTCGCCGAGCACACCTTCGGCGTGCTTGGTCCACCGCTCACCTCGACGACGGGCGTGCACTGCGATCGCTGCCCCGTCCACCACCACCTGGAGCTCGAGCACGTCGTCACCGGGCAAGGCCATCGGGGCGAGCAGCGCGAGCTCGTCGACCCTCGCGTGTCCGGTGACACGGGCGGCGTGCAGCGCCAGTTCCAGCAACGCCGTTCCGGGAACGAGCCGCTCACCGAGGATCACGTGGTCCGCGAGCCACGGCTGCGCCGCGGTGGAGAGCGCCCCGCTGAACACGGTCGTGTCGTCGCCCGCGATGTCGGTGCCCTCGTCGAGAACGGGGTGGGCGGACTGCCTCGGCGCGGTGGCCTGCCAGTAGCGCTCGCGTTCGAACGGGTAGGTGGGCAGGTCGACGAGGCGGCCGGGCAGGTTCCAGTCGACGTCCGCGCCGTTCACCCATGCCTTCGCGATCTGCTTCAGCAGTGGCTTGCCGGAGCCGATCTCGATGACGTGGTCCGGGTTGGCCTCGGTGAGGCGGTCGTGGAACCGGACGGTGTCCCGCACGTGCCGAACCCAGTGCTCCGGCCTCGGCACACCGGCTCGTTGCAGGATCTGCCGGAACTCGGCCAGCATCGGATCCATGTGGTGCGAGTGGAACGCGTGCCGCGTCGTGAGCCGCTTGTGCCGCCAGCGTCGCGCGGCCCGCACCACCGCGGCCTCGTCACCGGACAACACGACCGAGTTCGGGCCGTTGACCGCGGCGAGCGCGACCCCGTCCGGCAACGGCAGGACATCGGCTTCCGACGCCTCCACCACCACCATCACGCCGCCGGCCAACGGCTCCATGAGTCGTTCGCGCGCCCGGATGATCGTCCGCGCCTGATCCTCGCTCCACTCCCCCGACACATGCGCGACGGCGAGTTCGCCGAGCGAATGTCCGATGAGGTGGGCCGGCCGCACGCCCAGCGCCTCCAGTTCGCGGAACTCCGCCACCTGGCGTTCGAACAGCTCGACCTGACCGATGTCCAGCAGGCCCTGCCCGGAGAACACGACGGCGAGCGTCCCGCCCGCCGCACGCCCCATGACCAGGTCCTCACCGAGGAGCACCGCCCGATGGTCGAACGTCGTGCGGCGGGCCAGCGTGTGCGCCACGTCGACGGGATCCGCCTCGACCCGCTTGATCAACTCGACGTATTCGCGCAGCGCAAGCTCGGACTTGGCCGACACCAACCGCGGAATCGATTCCGCCTGGCCCCCCGCCGGGGGACGCGAGGCCCCCTTCTTAAGCGTCTCATGGGGGTCTGACAGTTCTTGGGCCGAAGTGGAGTTATCCACAGGGCAATCTTCGAGAATCACATGTGCGTTCGTGCCGCTGATCCCGAACGACGACACCGCCGCACGACGCGGCCGTCCCGTCGAAGGCCACGGCGCCGCCTCGACAGCCAGCGAAACCGCACCCGCCGACCAGTCCACGTGCGGCGACGGCTCAGAGACGTGCAACGACGCAGGCGCCACACCATGCCGCATGGCCTCGACCATCTTGATCACACCGGCCACACCCGCCGCCGCCTGCGTGTGACCGATGTTCGACTTCACCGAACCCAACAACACCGGAGAAGAACGATCTTGGCCGTAAGTGGCCAGCAGTGCGGAGGCCTCGATCGGATCACCCAGCGCCGTACCCGTCCCGTGCGCCTCCACCACATCAACGTCCGAAGTGGACAGACCGGCCGAGGCGAGGGCGGACCGGATCACCCGCTGCTGGGCCACCCCGTTGGGCGCGGTCAGCCCGTTCGAGGCGCCGTCGGAGTTGACCGCCGAACCGCGCAGCAACGCGAGCACCGGATGCCCGTTGCGCCGTGCGTCCGACAACCGCTCCAGCAGGAGCACGCCGACGCCCTCGGCCCAGCCGGTCCCGTCGGCGGCAGCCGAGAACGCTTTGCACCGCCCGTCGGACGCGAGCCCGCCCTGCCGGGAGAACTCGGCGAACATGCGCGGCGTCGCCATCACCGTCACGCCGCCGGCCAACGCCAGCGAGCACTCCCCCGACCGCAGGGCCTGGGCGGCGAGGTGCACGGCTACCAGTGACGACGAGCACGCCGTGTCGACGGTCACCGCGGGTCCCTGCAGCCCGAACGCATACGCCACCCGCCCCGACACCAGCGAGGTGGACGTTCCGGTGAGCTGGCGGCCCGTGGACGCCGTCGCGTAGTCCTGCCCGCTGATACCGGCGAAAACACCGGTCGCGCTCCCGCGCAGCGCCGTGGCGTCGATACCGGCGCGTTCGATGGCCTCCCATGCTGTTTCCAGCAGGAGACGCTGTTGCGGGTCGGTCGCCAGCGCCTCCCGCGGCGACATGCCGAAGAACGCGGCGTCGAACTCTCCCGCGTCGTGGAGGAATCCGCCGGCCCCGGACGCGCTCCAGCCCCGGTCGTGCGGGAAGTCCGAGATCGCGTCCCGGCCCTCAGCAACGAGTCGCCACAGCTCTTCAGGCGTCGTGACACCACCGGGATAGCGGCAGCTCATCGCCACGATGGCGATCGGCTCGCTCGGGTTCACCGGGACGGCCACCGGTTGGTCGTCCGCCCCGTCGAGGAAACGGACGAGCGCTTCGGGCGTCGGCCGGTCGAAGAGGATCGTCGTGGGCAGGTCACGTCCCAGCGCGGAACAGAGGGCGTTGCGCAGCTCCACGATCGAGACCGAGTCGCAGCCGAGGTCCTTGAACGTCCTGCGAATGTCCACATCGGATGGTTCGTGGCCGAGGACGAGGGCGACCTGCGTCGTCACGACCTCGGCCTGGTCACGCGCGATGACCGGAGCGGGAGCGGTGGCGCGTTCGCCGAACCAGTGCCTGCGGCGGTCGAAAGCGTACGTCGGCAGTTCGATCCGGCGCCCGCCGCGGACGAACTCCGACCAGTCCACGCCGACTCCGGCAACGTGCAGCCGCGCGAGTCCGAGGACGACGGATCGCGACTCGTCCTGTCCCTTGCGCAGCAACGGAACCGCACCATCGACCAGCGCGGACAGCACGCCGTCCGGCCCGATCTCGGCGAAGTGCGTCACACCCGCTGATCGCAGGTGGGCGACATCGTCGGCGAATCGCACGGTGTCGCGCGCCTGACGCACCCAGTACTCCGGCGAACGGACGTCCTTACCGGCGAACGGAATGGACGGCTCGGCGTACGTCACCGCGTTCAGCACGACACGGAACTCGTCGAGCATCGCGTCCACGTGTGCCGAATGGAACGCCCGCGTCACGTCGAGTCTGCGGTGTTCGAACCGCGCGGCGACGCCTGCCACGGTCTCCTCGTCACCGGCGATCACGATCGACCGCGGCCCGTTGACGGCCGCGATGTCGACGCCGGTGACCTCGTCTGGATCCGCGCGCAGCGCGAACATCACGCCAGGCGGCAGCACCTGCATGAGTCGTGCCCGCGCCGCCACGACGGTGGCCGCGTCCGCGAGCGACCACACGCCCGCGCAGTGCGCGGCCGCGAGCTCGCCGACGGAGTGGCCGGCCACGAAGTCGGGCCGCAGACCCCACGACTCGGCCAGCCGGAACAGCGCCACCTGGAAAGCGAACAACGCGGGTTGCGCGAACCCGGTCTCCACCGGGTCGAGATCCGGCACCCGCAGGTGACGCAGCACCTCGTCGTAGGCGGCGGCGAACACCGGGAAGGCCTCGTACAACCGCCGGCCCATGTCGCGGTGCTGCGTTCCCTGCCCGGAGAACAGGAAACCGAGCCGCCCGTCCGTCGCACGCCCGCGCGCGATCTCGACCCCGTCGAGCAGGACGGCCCGATGATCGAACGACGACCGCGTCGTCAGCAGCGAGTAACCGACGTCGAGCGGATCGGCCCGCACGTCGCGGATGAGCTCGATCTGCGCGCACAGCGAAGCCGGGGACTTCGCCGAAACAACAAGCGGAACCCCCCATGGGGGGACCGAGGTCCCCACTCCAATCGTCCCACGCCGGTCCGACAGTTCCGGGCCGGAAACCGAGTTATCCACAGGGGACGCTTCAAGAATCACGTGCGCGTTGGTGCCGCCCAGGCCGAACGAGCTCACCCCCGCCACCCGCGGCCCGTCCGGCCACGGCGAGAGCGCTGTCCGCACGCTCAGGTTGTAGGACTCCAGCGGCAGGTCGGAGCGCTCGAAGTTCAGACTCGGCGGGATCTCCCCGTGTGCCAGCGCGAGGACCGTCTTGAGCAACCCGGCCACGCCCGCGGCGCTCTCCAGGTGCCCGATGTTCGTCTTCACGGATCCGACGGCCACGCGCCGCGGCGACGTCCCGAACACGGCGCCGAGCGCGGCGGCCTCCACCGGGTCGCCCACCGGAGTTCCGGTGCCGTGCAACTCGACGTAGGCGACGTCCTCGGGACGGACGCCCGCCCGTGCACAGGCCGAGCGCACGACGTCCTCTTGCGCGGCCGCGGACGGGACGGTGAATCCCGCCGCGGTGCCGTCGTGGTTGACCGCGCTTCCACGCACCACGCAGTGCACCCGGTCGCCGTCGGCGAGCGCGTCCGCGAGTGGCTTCAGCAGGACGAACCCGCCGCCGGAACCGCGCACGTAGCCGTTGGCGCGGTGATCGAACGTGAAGCAGCGACCATCCGGTGAGAGCGTGCCGAACGCCGCCTCGTCGTGCGGCGCGAGCACGAGGTTCACCCCGCCTGCCAGCGCCACCGCCGACTCCCCCGACCACAGGCTCTGGCACGCCTGGTGCACGGCGACGAGGGAGGACGACTGACCGGTGTCGATCGTCGTGCTGGGTCCCCGCAACCCCAGCACGTGCGAGATCCGGTTCGCGATCATTCCGCGCCGCAGCCCGGTGACCGCGTGCCGGCCGGCCGCGTCACCGCACAGTTCGGCGTAGTCGTCCCACATCGCGCCGACGAAGACACCGGCCCGGCCACCAGGACGGACTCCCGCGTGCTCGAACGCCTCCCACGCGAGTTCCAGCGCGAGCCGCTGCTGCGGATCCATGACGTCGGCCTCGCGGGGCGAGATGCCGAAGAACGCCGCGTCGAAGAGGTCGACGCCGTCGAGTGGGCGACCCGCCACGTCCACGCCGGTGCGCAGCAGTGTCCAGAACTCCTCCGGCGAGGACGCACCCGGCACACGACAGGAGAACCCGACGACCGCTAAGTCCATGTTCACCTTTCGACGGGACCGGCACCAGCTTGACCTGTCATGTCACACGTCTTGACACGATATTGCGTGACAATCTAGGAAATATCCCATGGCCGGTCAAATAGAGCTGACACCGAACCTGCTCGACTACGTCGACAGCGTCTCACTTCGCGAAGATTCCGTGCTCGAACGACTGCGAATTGAGACGGCCGGAATTCCGTTGGGGAAGGCAATGCAGGTGATGCCCGGACAAGGGCAGCTGCTGGCATTTCTCGTGCGGCTCACCGCCGCACGCGAGGTGCTTGAGATCGGCACGTTCACCGGCTACAGCACGCTCTGCATCGCCTCTGCCCTCCCAGCTGACGGCAAGGTCGTCACCTGCGATATCACCGCCAGGTGGTTGAGTGTCGCGGAGCCTTACTGGGCCGAGGCCGGGGTGCGCGACCGCATCGACTTCCGGCAGGGCGACGCCACCACGATGCTCGCGACGATGCCGGTTGAAGGCTTTGACATCGTTTTCGTCGATGCCGACAAGTCGAGCTACGGTCACTACCTGGAAGAGAGCCTACGCCTAGTGCGAACTGGCGGCCTCATCATTCTGGATAACACTTTGCTGTCGGGTCGCGTCGTTGACGCCGACGCGAACGACGCCGACACCGAGACCATCCGGAAGGTGAACGCGCAATTGCGTAACGACGAACGCGTCGATCTCGTTCTGCTGCCGATCGCGGACGGCGTTACGTTATTGCGAAAGCGGTGAGATCGGGCGCAGTGAGACGCATTATTCCGGGTGGTTTCTGACGCACCGGAAGCAGGTGCAGCCGTTCGACGTCCTCCGCCGGGGCCAGCCCATCCCGGCAGGCGCACGCGTCGTCGGTGAACCCCGCGAAGCGGTACGCGATCTCCATGATCCGGTTGCGTTCGGTGCGCCGGAAGTCGGCGACCAGGTGCGTGCCCGCCCGCGCCGCCTGGTCGGCCAGCCACCGCAGGATCACCGCACCCGCGCCGAACGACACCACCCGGCACGAGGTGGCCAGCAGCTTCAGGTGCCACACCGCCGGGCCGCGTTCCAGGAGCACCACACCGACGGCACCGTGGGAGCCGAAGCGGTCGGACATCGTGACGACGAGGACCTGGTCGAGCACACCGCACAACGTCTCCTGCGAGTAGTGCACGCCGGTCGCGTTCATCTGGCTGGTGCGGCGCGTCAGCTCCTCCACCCTGGACACCAGGTCGGCGGTGGCGGGCACGATCTCCATGACGAGATCCAACGAGCGCAGGAAGTCCTCGTCCGGCCCGGTGAACCCGGCGCGTTCGTGATCACGACGCCGCGCGGCCTGGTACATCGACCGGCGTCGTCGCGCGTCGACCGTGACCACCTCGGGACTGAACTCCGGGAGGGCGGCCAGGTCGAGGACCCGCTCCGCCGGATAACAGCGCACGGCGGGCAGGTGGTGGGCGACCTCCGCGCGTTCGACTGGCTGGTCGTCCACGAACGCGATCGTCGCCGGTGCGAAGCCCAGCTCGTCCGCGATCTCCCGCACGGCCGCCGACTTCGGTCCCCAGCCGATGCGCGCGGCGACAAAGTACTCCGCGACCCCCAGCTCCACGAGCTTCGCCCACGCGAGGTCGTGGTCGTTCTTGCTGGACACCGCCTGCAGCACGCCCCTGGAGTCCAGCTCGACGATCACGTCGCGCACCGCGTCGTCGAACACGACCGCGTCGTCCTCGAGCAACGTGCCGCGCCACAACGTGTTGTCCAGATCCCAGACAAGACATTTGACCAGGGTCACTGTCCACTCCCGACGCCGGCGAGCACGTGCCGGGCCAGCACCGTCCGGCAGATCTCGTTGCTGCCCTCGATGATCTCCATCAGCTTCGCGTCGCGGTACGCCCGCGCCACCACATGCCCGTCCCTCGATCCCGCCGACGCCAGCACCTGCACCGCGGTCGACGCCCCGGCCGCGGCCTGCGTCGCCGCGACGTGCTTCGCGGTGACCACCGCGCTCACGAGCTCCGGCGACTCCGAGTCCCAGCAGCGGCTCGCGTGCTCGCACACCCGAGTCGCCACCTGCTCGGCGACGTAGAGATCAGCGAGGTGCGCGGCCACGAGCTGATGATCGGCGAGGACGATTCCGTTCTGCTCGCGCGTCTTCGCGTGCCTCGCCGCGGCACCGAGACAAGCCCGCAGGATGCCGACACAGCCCCAGGCGACGGAGAGCCGGCCATAGGACAACGCCGCCGTCACGAGGAACGGCAGCGGAATCCCGGACCGTCCCAGCATGTTCTCGGCCGGAACGCGCACCGCGTCCAGCACGACGTTGGCGTGCCCCGCGGCGCGGCAGCCGAGCGGGTCGGCGATCCGTTCGATCCGCACACCCGGTGTGGACACCGGCACGATGACCGCGGCCGCTCCGTGCTGGTATCGACCGAAAACCACGACGACGTCGGCGTACGCGCCAACGGTGATCCACACCTTGCGGCCGGTGACGATCACCGAGTCGCCATCCTGCTCGACGGTCGTGCCCATGCCGGCCAAGTCGCTGCCCGCCCCCGGCTCGCTGAACGCCACGGCGGCCAGCTCTCCGCCCGTCAACCGCGGCAGCCACCGCGCACGCTGGTCCGGCGCGCCGAACCGCTGCACCGTCCAGGCCGCCATCCCCTGCGACGTCATCACGCTGCGCAGCGAGCTGCACAGGCCGCCGACGTGCGCGGTGAACTCCCCGTTGTCCTGACCGGAATACCCGAGCCCGCCGAACTCGGCGGGCACCTGCGCGCACAGCAGGCCGCGACGGCCGAGGTCGCGCAGCAGCTCGAGCGGCAGCAGGCCGGTACGGTCCCACTCCGGCGCCGAGTCGCCGACCAGCGTGGTGAGGTCCTCAGGCACCGCGCAGCCTGGTGACGAGGTCTGTCATCGCCCGCACGGTCCGGAAGTTGTCCATCTGCAGATCCGGCCCGAGGATGACGATGCCGAACGTGCTCTCGAGGTACACGACCAGTTCCATCGCGAACATCGACGACACAACGCCGGACGCGAAGAGGTCCTGGTCCGTCCCCCAGCGGATCTTGGTCTTGGTCTCGAGGAACCGCAGCACCTCGTCGTCGATCTCGCTCGACTCGACCACCGCGTCCGACATCAGAACGCCTCCACGTACTCGTAGAAACCGCGGCCCGACTTACGTCCGCGATGACCGTCACGCACCTTGCGCAGCAGCAGTTCGGCGGGCCGGAACGTCTCGTCGCCGGTCCTCTCGTACAGACAGCGCAACGAGTCCGCGAGGTTGTCGAGCCCGATCAGATCCGCCGTGCGCAACGGCCCGACCTTGTGCCCGCACCCCTGCATCAACGCGTCCACCGCCTCGACCGGCGCCCTGCCCTCGTCGACGATCCGGATGGCGTCGTTGATCATCCGGTGCAGGATGCGGCTGCTGACGAAACCCGGCCCGTCGCCGACCACGATCGCCTGCCTGCCCAGCGCCGCCAGCACGGCCCGCGTGCGTTCGAGCGCGGCGTCGCCGGTGCGCCGGCCGCGCACCACCTCCACCGTCGCGATGAGGTACGGCGGGTTCATGAAGTGAGTGCCGACAAGCTCCTCGGGACGCGCCACGGCGTCGGCGAGCTCGTCGACCGGGATACCGGAAGTGTTCGTGGCCAGCACCGTTCCCGGCGCGACCACCGCCGACGCCGCGCGCAGCACCTCGGCCTTCGCCCCAGCGTCCTCGACGATCGCCTCGACGACAGCCGTCGCGCCCGCCACGTCATCGACCGCCCCGGTCACCTCCAGCCGGCCGGGCACCGTCGTGCGGTCCAGGCCACCGAGCAGGTGCGCCATCCGCAGCTGGCGGGTGACCGCGCCACCGGCCTCGTCCCGCTTCGTGGCATCGGTCTCGACCAGGATGACCGGAACACCGCAACCGACCGCCATCGTCGCGATCGCGAGCCCCATCACCCCGGCGCCGAGCACCGCGAGCCGCACTTCAGCGTTGTGACTCACTCACACTCCCGCACTGTCACCGGTTCACGTGCGAACCTAACCGCGCATGTCTGTGGAAATCCCCAAACAAGATGCGCACCAGCCGCACGGCGGGTCGCGTCTCAACAGGCTGAGGCACCACTCCCACAGCCTCGTTCCCCAAGGACAGTGCAGCATCCGATCAGAACCACGATTGCGCGCCGGTGATCGTCTTCGGAGACGGCCAGAGCGCCTTCGTGTGAGCTGGTGATCACCGCGGCGCATCAGCTCTTGACGAGTGATTTCCTGATCATGCTCTGGCCCGCCGCGATGACGGCCTCCTGCGACGGGCGCGGCTGCCAGCCCAGCACCCGCCGGGCCTTGTCGCTCGACACCTTCTTGACGAAGCCGAGGTCGGCGGCCACCGGCCTGAGATCCGCGTTGAACCTGGCCACCAGCCTGACCACGAAGTCGGGGATCGTGCGGGTTGGCACTCGCTTGGCCGCGTCACCGAGGTGTGTCCTGAGCAGGACGCCGATGTCCTTCATCGCGATCGACGGTCCGCTGGAGACGAGGAACCTCTGCCCAGCGGCGCCGGGTTCGATCATCGCGAGGATGTGGGCGGATGCCACGTCTCGAACGTCGACGATCGGCATCCACATGTTCGGATAGCCGGGCATCCGGCCGTCGAGGCTGCGTTGAACGACGTGGTTCGAGCCGGAGATGTCGTTGCCCATCACCGGTCCCATCACCGCGACGGGCAGCATGGTGACCAGCTCCATCCCGCGTCCCTCTGCGGCGATGAAGTCCCAGGCGGCGCGTTCGGCCAGGGTCTTGCTCTTCCCGTAGGCGTCCACACCTGGTCCATTGAGGACTGACCAGTCGTCCTCGGTGAACGTGCGGTCGGCGCGACCGTGACCGAAACCGACGGCATGGAAAGCAGACGTGAGCACCACCCGCCGCACACCGGCGCGGTGGGCGGCCCGCAGCACCCGCAATGTGCCCTCCCGTGCGGGCACGATGACATCGTCCTCGTTCCTGACGTTCCGCAGGTGCACGGGTGACGCCACGTGCAGCACGTAGTCGCACCCCTCGACGGCCTCGGACCAGCCCGCGTCGTTCGTGAGATCGGCGGCGACGAAGCTCAACGCCGAGTCGTTCACCATGCCCGCGTCTGCCAGGACGGCGCGCACCGTGCTCTCCTTGCGCAGCGACCGCACGGTGGTGCGGACCTGGTAGCCCTGTTCGAGGAGCTGCACGATGATGTGGCCGGCGATGAAGCCCGACCCGCCGGTGACCAGAACGCGCTCTCGGGTGTTGTTCATGTCGTTCACTTCCCTGCTCAACCGCGGTGGTGAAGCCATCACCGATGATCTTTCGGCCGACAGTGCCGTCCTGCCAGAGCCCTCGTGAGCCTGGGTGGTGACAGGGCCCCTCAGGTGCCTGCGCGCCGTTCTACCGTGGTGCCATGACCGACGATCCGAACCTGATCGGCGCATTCCTGCGCGCTCGCCGCGAGCTCGTCACACCGGAGCAGGTGGGCCTCCCCGTGCATGGGGTGCGACGGGTTCCGGGGCTGCGCCGGGAGGAGGTGGCGATGCTGGCGGGCATCAGTGCCGACTACTACCTGAGACTCGAGCGCGGCCGCGACCGGCGCCCGTCGGCTCAGGTCCTGGAGTCCCTCGCCACCGTGCTGCGCCTGGACGACGACACGAAGGAGTACCTGTTCAGCCTCGCCGCTGACAGACCCCGCAAGCCCCGCCGCAGACGGCGGGAAACCGTACCCGCGGGCACCGCCAAACTGCTGGACATGCTTCCGCTGCCCGCTTTCGTCGAAGGGCGCTGTCTCGACGTCCTGGCCGCGAACCCGCTCGCCACCGCGCTCTCACCTCGGTTGACCGCGGGCGCGAACAGGCTGCGCGACGTGTTCCTCGACCCGGAGGAGCGGGAGATGTTCCTGGACTGGGAGATGGCGGCGGCCTACCTGATCGCGGGCTTCCGCCAGGCCGTCGGCGCCGAAACCGACGACCCTCGTTTCATCGAGCTCGTCGGCGAGCTCACCCTGGCCAGTCCGTACTTCCAGAAGCTCTGGGCCCGCCACGACGTCCGTCCCCGGATGAGCGCGACCGTCCGCTTCCTCCACCCACAGGTCGGCGAACTCACCCTCAACAGGGAGAAGTACCAGGTCAGCGGTACGGACAGCATCATGCTCGTCGTCTACCACCCCGACGCGGGCACCGAGGACGCGGACAAGCTCGCACTCCTCGGCTCCGCCACGCGCGCTCCCGTGGGCGGCATCGTCAAGCCTTGAGACGAAGTCCGGGTCGAAGTCGCGGGCCACGGTCTGGCCGGGCAGCACGACCGCGATGTCATCGTCGTGTTCACGATTACGACCCGCATCTCTGTCCACTTCGGACCCGAGCCGGACTGGTGAGATCACCCGCGCGGCCGTTGATCCCCCATTCATAGTTCATCATGCCGCCGGTGAGCGCGCGCCGGTGCGCGGCGTCGGGCCGCTCGGCGGCCAACGGATCTTCGCCGCGCTGTACAGCTCGGCACACCGGTCCTCGAACATCCGGATGCGCCGGGCAGCAGGGCCCTGGGGCCCGCCTCCGAGGTGACTTCCAGCCCGGTTCCGCCGCCGCGCTCATCGCGATCCTTACTGAGGTCGGCCACATCGTTCGTGAGGAAGGGAGACAACCATGACCGTGGAACAGTCGAAGGAGACCCGCGTCCGGGGACAGGCGCTCGTCGACCAGGTCAAGCACCTGATCCACGAGGGCAACGTCCGGCGCGTGATCATCAAGAACGACAAGGGGCACACCGTCATCGAGATCCCGGTGACCGCGGGTGTCGTCGCCGCGATCGCCGCTCCCGTCGTGACGGCCATCGGCGCCATCGCGGCGCTCGCCAGCGAGTGGTCCATCGAGGTCGAGCGACGCGAAGAGCCGCCGTCCACCGGGGAAACGCCGTGAAACCCGTGCGGCTGTGGGTCGGGCTGGTGCTGCTCGCGCTCGGCCTGCTGGGCGTCCTGGACGCGACCGGCGTGCTGGACTCCGGCAGCCTCGTCGGGCGCTGGTGGCCCGTCGCGATCATCGGGCTCGGTGTCGTGGCGATGGTCGCGCAGGCCGCGGTGTCCACCGGACCGGTCGTGGTGTGCGTGGTGGGGCTGATCCTGCTGGTGGGCAACCTGGGCTGGACGACCGGCGACCTGTTCTGGCCGGCGGTGCTGGTGGTGGCCGGGCTCGCGGTGCTCGCCGGGTTGCGCAGGCATCGCGTCCACGACCACCAGAGCGTGCCGACCCCGGTCGTCCTGTTCGGCGGCAGCAAGGTGCGCGAACGCTCCGAGCACTTGCAACACTCCGACATCTCGGCCGTCTTCGGCGGCGCGACGCTCGACCTGCGCGGCGCCCACATCGACACCGAGGCCAGCGTCGACGCGTTCGCGCTCTTCGGCGGGGTCGAGGTGCTGGTGCCCGAGGGCTGGCGCGTGGCGGTCGGCGGGCTGCCGTTCATGGGCGGCATCGACGACAAGACCGACGGCAACGGAGACCTGTCACCGGACGCGCCGCTGCTGACCGTCAACGCCACCGCGATCTTCGGCGGCGTCGAGGTGAAGAACAAGCCGAGCGGCTGAGCCCGTGGGGCGGCACGCTGGTGGTGACGCCGGGAGGTGAGGACGATGCCGCTCAACGCACACCAGCAGGCGGCTCTGCGTGACCTGACCACACGCGGAGTGCTGTCCGCCGACCAGGAGCTCGCCGTGCGCGAGGCGCTCGAGGAACCCGGTGTCGCGCCGCGGCACCGGATCGTCGAGCTGCTCGGGTACCTCGGCGGGGGCCTGCTGCTCGGCGGTGCCGCCCTGCTCCTCGGCACGTCGTGGGAGGACCTGTCCCGGACCGCGAAGGTCGCGCTGCTCGGCACCACGACGGTGGTACTCGTCGTCGCGGGACTGCTGATCGCGGGTGGTCCCGCCCGCGTGCGGACCCTCACACACCAGCGCGGACGCGTCGTGAGCACCCTGTTCGCCCTCGCCGCCGCGACCGCCGCGTTCACCGGTGGAGTCGCCTACGAAGACCATGAAGCCGTCGTCGGCGGCACGACCGGGCTCGTCGTGGCGATCGCCGGATACGTCGTCCTGCCCACCGTGATCGCCTACCTGGCCGTGGCCGCCACCGCCGCGTTCGCCACCGGCGCGTGGGTCACCGACTTCGTCGCCGAGACTCCGGTCGCCGTCGGGATCGCGTTGTTCACCCTCGGAGTGCTCGGGATGGGACTGGCGATCGCCGGGGTGCTGCGCCCGGTCCCGCTCGCGATCGCGATCGGCGGGGTGGTCGCGTTGTTCGGCGCGCAGCAACCACTCGCCGGCTCGGACACCGCCGCCCTCACCTATTCGCTCACGGCCGCGCTCGCCGTCGGGTGTTTCGCCGCGTACTTCCGCTTCCACTCGATCGTCCTGCTCGTGGCGGGCGTCGTGGCGACCACCATCGCGGTGCCGGAAGCCGTGTGGGACTGGACCGACGGTGTCGTCGGCGGCGGCGCGCTCCTGCTCGTCGCCGGGGCCGTCCTGCTCGCCGCGAGTGGAATCGGAATGCGGTTGCGGCGCACGCGCTGAGGGTCCCGTCAGGCACGGTCTTTCGTCCCTGGGGAGCGCCACATGTGTTGGCAATGCTCGGATTCATGACCACTGCGACCGTGACCGAGAGCGATCCGCGCGAACCCCTGGACCGGTTGTTCCGCGACCTGCGCACCCGGCCGGCCGGGCTGTCGGCCCGCGAGGCGGCGCGGCGGCTGGAGGCCCACGGCCCCAACGAGTTGACGAGGCGAAAACGCCGCGACTGGCCGCAACAGCTGCTGCGCCAGTTCACGCATCCACTGGCTCTGTTGTTGTGGCTGGCGGCCGGTCTCGCCGTCGTGGCGGGCACGACGGTGCTCGGCATCGCCATCGTGGCGGTGATCGTGCTCAACGCCGCGCTGGCGTTCGTCCAGGAACAGCAGGCGGAGAAGGCCGTCGAGGCACTCGCGGCATACCTGCCCACGAAGGCGACCGTGCTGCGGGATGGCACGCGGGCCGAGATACCCGCGCGTGACCTCGTGCCCGGTGACGTGCTCCTGGTCGGGGAAGGCGACCGAGTGTCCGCGGACGCGCGGCTCGTCGACGGCGGCGTCGAGGTCGACCTGTCCACACTGACCGGGGAGTCGCTGCCCGCGTTCCGCTCCGCGGATCTCACGGACGTCGGCGGTCCCCTGCTCGACGCCCGCGACCTGTTGTTCAGCGGCACCAGCTGCACCGGTGGTGAGGCGAAGGCCGTCGTGTTCGCGACGGGCATGCGCACCGAGCTGGGCCGGATCGCCGCCCTGTCGCAACGCGTCGGCCGCGACGAGAGCCCGTTGGAACGTCAGGTGAAACGGGTCGCGTGGCTGATCGCCGCGGTCGCGGTCGGGGCGGGCATCGCGTTCCTGCCGCTGGGCGTGTTCGTCGCCGGGCTGCCGCTGGCGGACTCGTTCAACTTCGCCATCGGCCTGCTCGTCGCGAACGTGCCGGAGGGGCTGCTGCCGACGATCACCCTGGCGCTCGCCGTCGGGGTGCGGGTGCTGGCCCGCGGCGGTGCGGTGGTCAAACGGCTCTCGGCGGTCGAGACGCTCGGCTCCACCACGGTCATCTGCACCGACAAGACCGGCACGCTGACGCAGAACCGCATGCGCGTCACCGACATCTGGACACCCGGTGACACGGACCGGGCCGCGCTCGCCGAGGCCGTCGCGGCGTGCTCGAACGCCGATCTCGAAGCCGGGACCGGGGATCCCACCGAACTGGCGCTGCTGCGGGCCGCGTCCGAGCTCGGCGCCGACGTGTCGGCCGGACGACGCGAGCTCGGCCGGGCGCGGCAGTTCCACTTCGACCCCGCACTCCGAATCATGTCCACAGTGGACCTCAATGGTGAGCGGCTGGTCGTCAACGTCAAAGGAGCCCCGGAGGAGGTGCTGGCCCGGTCGACCGGGATCACCGATCGCGCCGCGCTCACCGAGCTGATCGCGGGATACGCCCGGCGAGGCCTGCGGTTACTGGCCGTGGCCCGCCGCTCGTGCGACGAGGTGCCCGAACGGCGGGAGGACGCCGAGCGCGACCTCACGCTGCTCGGTGTCGTCGCGATGTTCGACCCGCCGCGGCCCGAGGTCGCCGACGCGGTCGCCCGCTGTCACACCGCGGGCATCCGGCTCATCGTGGTCACCGGCGATCATGGTCTCACCGCGAAGGAGATCGCCCGCCAGGTGGGCATCGCCCGCAACGGCACGAAGGTGGTCACCGGCGCCGAGCTCGACGAGATGAGCGAGGCCGAGCTGGACGACCTGTTGCGCGGCGGTGAGGAACTGATCTTCGCGCGCAGCTCCCCGGAGGTGAAGCTGCGCATCGCCGACGCGTTGCGGGCCGAGGGCAACATCGTCGCGATGACCGGCGACGGTGTGAACGACGCACCCGCGCTGCGCCGCGCGGACATCGGTGTGGCGATGGGAATGGCCGGCACCGACGTGGCACGCGAGGCCTCGACGATGGTGCTCACCGACGACAACTTCGCCACCGTCGTCACGGCGGTCGAGGCCGGCCGCCGGGTGTACGACAACGTCCGCAAGTTCATCCTCTACATCTTCGCGCACGCCACACCCGAGGTCGTCCCGTTCCTGCTCTTCGCGCTGTCCGGCGGGGCGATCCCGTTGCCGCTCACCGTGTTGCAGATCCTGGCGATCGACCTGGGCACCGAGACGCTGCCCGCACTGGCGCTGGGCCGCGAACCGGCCGAGCCCGGCCTGATGGACCGGCCGCCGCGGCGCCGGACGGACAACGTGATCGACGGCGCGATGCTCGGCCGGGCCTGGGGCCTGCTCGGCGGTGTGTCGGCGGTGCTGGTGCTGGCCGGCTTCTTCTGGATACTGCTGGCCGGTGGGTGGCACTTCGGCGAGGTGCCCCCGCACGACCTCTGGGTGCAGGCCACGACCATGTCGTTCCTGGGGATCGTCGCGTGCCAGATCGGCACCGCGTTCGCGTCGCGCACCCAGTACGCCTCGCTGCGGGCCATCGGCCCGCTGAGCAACCGGCTCCTGCTGTGGGGCATCGCGTTCGAGGTCGCCTTCGCCGCCGCCGTCGTGACGCTTCCCCCGCTGCGGCACGTGTTCGGCACGGCCGTCCCGCCCGCGGGACACCTCGCGGTGCTCTTGGCGTTCCCCGTCATCGTGTGGGGCGCGGACGAACTGTGGCGGTGGTACCGGCGTTCCAGGGCGTGACGGGGTCGTGAGTGGTTTCCGTCGTCATGGCAACGGAAACCACTCACGACTTCACGTGCCCATGCCGTGGTGGATGTGGTCGGCGGTGTTGTCCCACGTGTAGGTCAGGTGGTTCTCCACGCCCACGACACCCGGCAGGGCGCGCACGAGGTGCACGGCGATGTCGACTTCACTGCGGCGCTCCAGCTGCCCGCGCAACGTCACCACGCCGTCGGCGACCTCGACGTCCACTGTGTCCGGATCGACCCACAAAGTCCGGCCGAACACCTCGCCGCGGATCTCGGTACGCAGGTCGTCGTCCTCGCGCACGAACACCTTCAGCAGGTCGCGCCGCGACAGCACACCGACGAGCGCGCCGTCGGAGCCCACGATGAACAGCCGGCGCACACCGGCGAGCGCGAGTTCATGCGCGGCGGCGCTCGCGCTCGCGTCCGGTGCGATCGTCTTCACCGGCGTTGTCATCACGTCGCGCGCGGTGAGCCCTTTCGCCTGCTCCCAGCGGTGCTTGGCAGCCCGGCCGGAGAAAATCGTCGGTGCGTCCGCGGTGCCACCCCGGAACTCCTCCTTGGGCAGCAGGTCGGCCTCGGACACGACGCCGACCGGATATCCGCCGTCCAGCACGGGAACCGCGCTGATCGGGTTGTTCTGCAACAGGTCCACGAGATCCTTGAACGGGGTCTCGGGACTCGTGGTGATCACCTCGCCGGTCATCAGCGAGGCCACGGTCGGTTCACGCATGGCAGTCCTCCGGCTGTCGCTTGGTCTCCCGTCCAGCATCGATCCGGGCAACGGCCGGTTCCACGCCCGAAGGTCCCTGCTGTGGCGCGTCGTTCGGCTCTGCTGACCGCGACCGCACCTTCGGATGCTCAAAGTCATGACATACCAAGTGCAGCTCACCGAACTGGCCTCGGCCACCGCTTCGCACCTGCGTGTCCACACGAGCACGGCGAAGATCGGTGACGCCGTCGGCCAGGGCTTCAAGGAACTGTACGAGTTCGCCGCGCGATCCGGTGCGGTGCCGACCGGACCACCGCAGCTGGCGTATCCCGGCGAGTTCGAACCGTACGGTGAGGTGGACCTCGACCTGTACCTGCCCATCTCGAGGACGCCCGCCGCCAACGGTGACGTCGACGTGGTGGAGCTGCCGGGCGGGCCGGCCGCGCAGGCCTTCCACCGCGGCGGCCATGAGGACATCAGCGCCGCCTACGAGGCCGTGTTCGAGTGGATTCACGAGCACGGACGACACCAGGCCGGTCCACCGAGGGAGCTGTATCTCAACGGCCCCAACGACACGAGCAGTCCGGCGGACTACCTCACCGAGGTCGTCGTGCCGCTGCGGAGGAGCTGATCATGAGCAAGATCGTCGTGGGCATCGACGCCTCCCCGGCCAGCGCCGCCGCGCTCGCCTGGGCGGCGGACCAGGCCCGGCGCACCGGAAAGTCCGTGCTGGCCGTATCGGTCTGCCAGATCCACCCCGTGCCGCCGTCGAGCGTCCCGCTGCCGGTCACCGGGCACGCCGGCGCGGACCCGTTCCGCGAGATGCACGAACGCGAACTGCGGCTGGCCATCGACGCCGTGGACACCGAAGGTGTGGTCGTCGAGGAACTCGTACCGAGTGGAGCACCCGGCCGCGTGCTCGTCGAGATCGCCGCGGACGCGGACTCCCTCGTGCTCGGCGGGCACGGCTACCGCAAGGGTTCGGCCATCGTCATGGGCTCGGTCACGAGCTACTGCCTGCGGCACGCGTCGTGTCCGGTCGTCGTGGTGCCGTTGGAGGGAGATCGCGTTGACGGTCCTGTCGTGTCGCGGACCGCGCAGGAGTTTCGGTGACCTCGGCCCGAACGGCGCGGGCATGGGCCAACGACGGGCGCCACGCTCACCAGGCACGGTGGTGACCTGGTGAGCGTGGCGCCGCAACCGGCCGTGCTACTCGTCACCGCCGGCGGGCTGTCCGGGCTGGGCGCCTGGCGATTGCGAGGCTCCGTCACGCTCTGATGCCCGCACCGCGGCGAAGGCGACCAGCATGCCGCCCAGCAGGAACAGCACGACTCCGCCGGCCAGCAGGCCGATCGACACCGCTCCCAACGCGGGAATCGTCGCCGACGCGGACACGTCCGTGTCGACGACGCGCGTGCCGTCCGGGTTCAGCACCACAACGGTCCAGCTGCCCGGCTCGGCCCGCCAGTCCACCGACCCGGTGCCGGCGACGACCCAGAACGTCTGGGCGCGCGGATCCGCCGCAGCGCCACCGGTGCGGTGCCGGTAGTTGACCCGCGGACCGATGCCGTTCACCTCGTCTCGCTCCACACCGGACAGATACCGCGCGACGTCGTCCGCGCGACCGATGCCGATGAACCGGTTGCCACCCGCCGTCAGCCGGATGTCGCCGACGAACCCATCACCGACGGCCCAGTCCGCCGCGGTCCACCGGAACTCGACCGTGCCGAACTCGAGCGCATAGCCGTCGCTATGAACGTGATACGTGCCAGAACTCAGGTACCCCTGCGCATCGCGCTGCGTCTGGTCGGCCCACAACCCGACGCCACCGGTCGCCGCCATCCCGGCGCCGCTGATCAGCAGCAGGGCCCCGATCAGCACGGCCGCGATCCGGCCGCCAGACCAACCGCCCCTGCCGCTCGGCGTGGGTGGCGGGGTCTGGTCGATCGTGGTGACGCCGGGCTCGTCGCCACCCGAGTCGAACCGGAACGGTGGGTAGGAGTCGGTCATCAGGCCGGCGTAGGCCGCGACGCGCAGCGCCCAGCGGTCCATGCCGAGCACGAAGTCGAACACGCCCTGCGGGTAGCGGCCGGTGAACAGCAACGCCACAGCCGCGAACAACGCGAGCAGGCTGACCAGGCCGCCACCGGAGTTGTAGACCGTCTCCCCCGTCCGATAGGCGACATAGCTGCCGCCACCGACGAAGAAGCCGACGATCAGGTAGTGCGGAATCGCGAGCAGCCACCACTTCACCAGGACCAGCCCGCGCGACAGGTGGTCCGGATACGCGATGTCCAGTGTCGCCGGGTAGTCCGGCTCGGGGCCGAGGCTGAACGGCGGGTACCCGGTCCGTCGCCAGCGCCCCGTAGGCGTAGTAGGCGACGCGCCACGACCAGCGCAGCACGCCGACGTTGAAGTCGAACAACACCCGCGGGTAGCGGCCGGTGAACAGGATCGCGAAGAACGCCACCACGCTGAACACCACGAACCCGACCCACAGGAACGCGAGCACCACGTAGTGCGGGATCGCGAGAAGCCACTTCACCAGCCACAGCCAGCGGCTCAGACCGGGATCCAGGCGCGCGTGCACGCGCACCGGATAACCGGCGGTCGCAGTAGTCATCTCAACCTCCTTCCCCTGCACCATCACGCGCACGCGCGGCCGGAGGCAGTAGCCGGCGACCCGGCCACAGTGAGTCGAAGTGCCCTGTTACACCGCGGGCGACGTCCCCAGAGCGGTTGGAGGCGGAGAGGGTCGTCGCTGAGGAGACGGTGACTCAGCGACCGGTCCACTCGGGGGCGATCCGGTCCCATTCCGCGCCCCACCGGCGCAGGCGGAACCGCGAGTGCACGAATCGGACCACGAGGTACAGCACCGCCATCGTGCCCGACATCCCGCCCCAGAGCAGCAGCGCGAGGATGATCGCGTTGATCGCCGCGCCCTGCGGCGTCAGCGGCGGGTCGGCGATGTCGCCGTTGTCGTCGATCCAGATCGGGAGGGTGGCACCGGCCTGCGCGCCGTAGTGCGCCTGAACCGTGCCCTCACGGGTCATGCCGTCAGGCAGCCGCCACGCCGCGGCCACGGGTGCGGACTCCACGACGCCGCCCTTCTCGGCGGAACCGATCATCGGCGGGGCGTTCTCGATGAGCACGGCCTGCGCGCGGTGCCGGGTCTGTTGCTGCCCGGCGGCCTGCACCTTCTGCGTCGCATAGATCTCCGAGCCCGTGGCACCCGCGATCGGGACGGCCAGGAGCGCCACCGCGACCGCGCCGATGAGCACGGCGGCCTCCACGCGGTCACCCGCACCGGCGAGCCGGTTACGGCCCGGAAAGGCCGTGTGGACGATTCGGGACAGCAGCGTCGTGGTCATGGTCCACCTCCGGGTTCAGGGTTTCCCGGCGAACGCGGTGCGCCCCAGGGCCCTTCGTCGCGTCACGGATGAGCCCCTGGGCTCAGCGAAAGTGGAGTCCGGCTGTGGTGTCCGGCTCAGCTCCGGCGGCGAAGTCTGGATGCCACACCGAATCCGGGAGCACGCCATGACCACGCCACTTCTCGCCGCCGCCGATATCGCCCGCGCGCCGCACTTCGCCGATGTGCGCGACCGCGGGCTCGCGCTGGTGCTGGCTGCACCACTGCGTGCGCTCCGCCGACCATGTGATCAAGGTGACCGGGCACCGCTGGTGCCGCGCGAGCCTCGCCGCCGCGCAGGACGGCATGCCCTGAAGGGCCGGGACCTAGGCCCCTGAACCCGGCGATCCGGCGGTGACACGGTCAAGAGAACCATTACCTGGAGGTGAGCAGGATGCAGCCGGACGAGAAGACCCTGCGGGCCGCCCTGTCGCTGGCCTGCCGCGCACCCTCGGTGCACAACTCCCAGCCGTGGCGCTGGAAGCTCGGTGAACGGAGCGTGCACCTGTACGCCGACCAGACCCGGAGCATGCTCGCGACGGACCCGTATGGCGCGGATCTGATCATCAGCTGCGGCGCCGCGCTGCACCACCTGCGGGTCGGCCTGGCCGCGCTGGGCTGGCGCGCGATCGTGCACCGGCTGCCCAACCCCGCCGACCCGGACCACCTCGCCGCGGTCGAGTTCACGCGGCACGAACCCACGCAGGCGGACATCGCCCTCGCCGCCGCCATCCCCCGGCGCCGCACCGACCGGCGTGCCTACTCGTCGTGGGCCGTGCCCGGCGAGCTGATCAAGCAGCTCGTCACACGGGCGGAGGACGAGGGCGTGCTCGCCCGCGAGGTTGGAACGGCCGAGGCGCGCTACCACCTGGTGGCCGCGATCGCCCAAGCCGCCGCGGCGCAGGAGAGCGACCCCGAATACCGATCGGAGATCCGGGCGTGGAGCGGCATGCACACCGGCTCCGTCGCCGGGGTCCCGGCCGCCAACATCCCGTCCGGCGAACGGACCTACGGCGACGTCCAGGTCCGCGAGTTCTCCGCAGGCGAGCTGCTGCAGACCGACCGCAGGCAACTCTCCGAGGACGCCGGATCGCTGTTCGTGCTCAGCACCTCCTCCGACGACACGCTCTCACGGCTACGAGCGGGTGAGGCGACCAGCGCGGTCCTGCTCGAGGCCACGAGCGCCGGGCTCGCCACGTGTCCGCTGAGCCAGCCCCTGGAAGTGCTCAGCACCAAGGACCTCGTGCGCGACCACGTGCTCGGCGGTACCAGCTGCCCGCAGATGGTGCTGCGCATCGGCTGGGCCGGGTTCAACGCCGACCCCCTGCCCCCGACACCGCGCCGACCCCTGATCGACGTCCTCGAGGAGCTGCGATGAGCCAGTACGTCCGGACCTTCACCGACCTCGGCAAGAACGACACCGACGTCGCGGGCGGCAAGGGCGCGAACCTCGGTGAGCTGACGCGCGCCGGCCTGCCCGTCCCACCCGGCTACGTCGTGACCGCCGACGCCTACCGCGCGTCGATGACCCAGGTCCGCGAAGAGCTCGCCGAGCTGCTGACCATCGCGCTCGACCGCTCCACGACCACGGACGCGCTCGCCGAGTGCGCCGAACGCATGCAGGCGCTGGTGCGCAAGGCAGGCGTCGCCGAACAGGTGCGGACGGCGGTACTCGACGCCTATCACGGACTGGGAAACGCCGTGTCCGTCGCGGTCCGCTCGTCCGCCACCTCCGAGGACACCGCGGGCGCGTCGTTCGCGGGCATGAACAGCACCTTCACCAACACCTGCGGCGACGACCAGCTGATCGACCGGCTGATCGACTGCTGGGCCTCGCTGTTCGGCGCCCGATCACTCGCCTACCGCGCCGAACAGGGCATCACAGAGGAACCCGCCATCGCCGTCGTCGTGCAACAGATGGTGAACTCCGAACGCTCCGGCGTCATGTTCACCGCCGACCCCGCCACCGGCGACCGGAACCGCATCGTCATCGAGGCCTCGTTCGGCCTCGGCGAGGTCGTCGTCAGCGGCGCGGTCGAACCGGACACCTATGTGCTGCACCGCGACGGCGAGATCGTGTCCCTAGTGGACACTCGCGTCGGCCGCAAGTCACACAAGATCGTACGCGGCGCGGACGGAGCCGACCAGCACGTCGCGTTGACCCCGAAGGAATCGCACACGCAGGTCTTGACGAAGGACGAGGCCGTCGCGATCGGCAGGCTCGGTGTGCGCGTGCAACGCCACTACGGCGCCCCGCAGGACACCGAGTGGGCCATCGCGGACGGCAAGACCTGGCTCGTCCAGTCCCGGCCCATCACCACGCTACCGGACGAGGAACCCGAGCCCGCGGACGGTCCACTCGTCGCGGGCCTGGGCGCCTCACCCGGCATCGCGTCCGGCCGGGTGCGCGTGCTGCGCTCACCGGACGAGGGCGCACGGCTGCGCGACGGCGAAGTGCTCGTCGCCGAGATGACCAACCCCGACTGGGTGCCCACCATGCGCCGCGCCTCCGCCGTGGTGACCGATGGCGGCGGGATCACCTGCCACGCCGCCATCGTGGCCCGCGAACTGCGTGTCCCCTGCGTCGTCGGCACCGGCCTCGCCACCACGGTGCTACGCGACGGTCAACAGGTGACCGTGGACGGCGCGGCGGGCGAGGTACGCGCGGGCACAGCCGCGATCACCACGGCACCCCGCATCGTCCCCCCGGCCGTCCTCGCAACCGAGGCGCTGGGCACCCGCGTGTACGTCAACCTCGCGCTGCCCGAACACGCCGCCGAAGTCGCCGCCATGCCCGTCGACGGCGTCGGTCTGCTACGCGCCGAGTTCATGCTCACCGAGGCGCTCGACGCCGAACACCCGCGCCGGTTCCTCGCCCAGCACGGCGCCGACCGGTTCCTCGACGCGATGACCGGGTCGCTGCTGCAGATCACGCACGCCTTTGCGCCGCGTCCGGTCGTCTACCGGACGATGGACTTCCGCACCAACGAGTTCCGTGAGCTCAAGGGCGGCGACGAGTTCGAGGCGCACGAACACAACCCCATGATCGGCTACCGCGGCTGCTACCGCTACGTCCGCGACCCCATGCTCTTCGGCCTCGAACTCCAAGCCCTTGCACGGGTTCGCGAACAGACACCCAACCTGCACATGATGATCCCGTTCGTGCGGACCAAGTGGGAGCTGGAAGCCTGTCTGGAACAGATCGACCGCAGCCCGCTCGGCCGCCAACGCGGCCTGCACCGCTGGGTTATGGCCGAGGTTCCGTCCGTGGCGTACTGGATCCCCGAATACGCCAAGTCCGGCATCGACGGCATCTCCATCGGCAGCAACGACCTCACCCAGCTCATGCTCGGCGTCGACCGCGACTCCGAACTATGCGCCGAACTGTTCAACGAATCCGACCCCGCCGTCCTCGACATGATCGGCCGCATCGTCACCGCCGCACGCGACGCCGGCATCACCTCATCGCTCTGCGGCCAGGCACCGTCCAACCACCCCGAGTTCGCCGAGAAACTCGTCGAACTGGGCATCACCTCCGTCTCCGTCAACCCCGACGCCGTCCCGGCCACCCGCGCCGCGATCGGTTCGGCGGAACGGCGGCTGCTGCTGGAGCGCGCCCGGTGAACAGCGAGCGCATCGAGGTGCACGGGACCGTGCAGGGTGTCGGCTTCCGGCCGCACGTCTACCGGGTCGCGAGCGCACTGGGCATACGCGGCGACGTCCGCAACGTGGGTGGTCACGTCGTGATCACCGCGTCCGGGCACCCGGAGACGCTGGCGGCCTTCCGCCGGGACCTGCGCGACCGTGCACCCGCGCACGCCCGCATCGACGACATCACGGTGACCCCGGCGGAGGACTTCGGACTCACGGATTTCTTCGTGCGGGACAGCGGTTTCGGCGTCGGTCCCCGCACGGTGGTGCCCGATCTCGCGACGTGCGAGGCGTGTCTCGGGGAGCTGTTCGATCCGGACGACCGGCGTTACCGCTACCCGTTCATCAACTGCACCGACTGCGGTCCCAGGGCGACCATCGTCGAGTCGTTGCCGTACGACCGGTCGCGCACGGCGATGCGCGGCTTCCCGTTGTGCGATCTGTGTTCGGCCGAGTACCACGATCCCGCGGACCGCCGGTTCCACGCGGAGCCCGTGGCGTGCCCGGACTGCGGTCCCCGGCTGCGCTGGGACGCCGTGACGGGTGGCGAGGCACTGCACCTCGCGACGTCCATGATCGCGCGAGGTGGGATCGTCGCGATCAAGGGCATCGGTGGCTACCAGCTCGTCTGCGACGCCCGGAACGACGAGGCGATCGCCCGGCTGCGGATCGTGAAACACCGGCCGCGCAAGCCGCTGGCCGTGATGGTGCGCGATGTGTCCGAGGCACGCGGGATGGCTGTGGTGGACGCCGCCGCGGCGCGGCAGCTGGAGTCGCCCGCGGCTCCGATCGTGGTGCTGCCGGCGCGGGACGGGGCCCTGGACGTCGGACTGTTCCTGCCGTACAGCCCGCTGCATCACCTGCTGCTGCACGACCTCGCCCGGCCACTCGTGGTCACCAGCGGGAACCGATCCGGCGAACCCATCGCGATCACCGATGAACGGGCGGAGGCAACGCTCGGGCCGCTGGTCGACGGCATCCTCGCACACGATCGGCCGATCGTCGCCCGCTACGACGACTCCGTCGTGCGAGCGGGACGCATGGTGCGCAGGGCCAGGGGTTTCGCCCCTGATTCCTTGCCGCTGCCCGTGCCGTCGCCCGCGCCGGTGCTGGCGCTCGGGGCGCAGCTCAAGCACACGACAACGCTCGCGGTGGGCGACCGCGCGGTGATCGGTCCGCACACCGGTGACCTGGAGAACGTCGAGACGTTCACGGCGTTCGAACGCACCGCCGAGGCGCTCTGCCGGTGGCAGGACGTGACACCCGACTACTGCGCCCACGACCTGCACCCGCGTTACCTGTCCACCAGGCACGCCCGGCGGTGGCCGCGGGAACGCCGCATCCCCGTGCAGCACCACCACGCCCACGTCGCCGCGACAGCCGCCGAACACGGGGTTCGCGGCCCGTTCATCGGCGTCGCCTACGACGGGCTGGGGCTCGGCGGCGACGGCACGCTGTGGGGCGGCGAGATCCTCCTGGCGACCTACCGCGACTACCGGCGGGTCGGCCGGTTCGGCCGCGCGCCACTGCCCGGCGGTGAGGTCGCGGTCCGCCGCCCCGGTCGCATGGCGCTGGGATACCTGTACGGCGCCGAGGACTTCGGTGAACCGTCCATTCCGGACTGTTTCGACGTCGACGACCAAGAGCTCATCCGGCGCATGATCGAACGGCGGGTCAACTGCCCGATCGCCTCCAGCGCGGGCAGGCTGTTCGACGCCGCCGCCGCGCTGCTGGGGTTGTGCGACGAGAACTCCTATGAGGGCGAGGCCGCCGTGCTCCTGGAGGCCGCGGCACACGGCCACAGCGGCCCGGCACTGGACTGGAAGCTGCACCGGCGGGACGGGATGTGGGTGTACGACCCGATTCCGACGCTGCGCGACCTGCTCGGCGAACCCGCGGGCGTCGCCGCCGCCCGGTTCCACACCACCATCGCCGAGGTCACCGTGGCACTGGTGAACGAGGTGGCGGGCACCGTCCGCACGGTGTGCCTCGGCGGCGGGGTGTTCCAGAACCGCGGGCTCGTCGACGAGGTGACCCGTGGGCTCGACGGATTCCAGGTTCTGGTGGGCGAACGCGTGCCGGTGAACGACGGAGGAATCAGCTACGGACAGGCCGCCATCGCCGCGGCACTGCTCGCAGGGGGTGAGCACTGATGTGTCTCGGGATCCCCGGCCGCATCGTCGGCCTGCAGGACACCGAACCGCGTACGGGCACCGTCGACTTCGACGGCCTGCGGCGGCCGGTGTGCCTCGCCTACACGCCCGAGGCGGGCGTCGGCGACTACGTGATCGTGCACGTCGGGTTCGCGATCAGCCTGGTGGACGAGGAAGAGGCGGCGAAGACCCTGGCGGTGCTGCGGGCCATGCCGGACGCGATCGAGACGGAGCTCGGATCGTGAAGTACCTCGACGAGTACCGCGATCCCGTACTGGCCCGGCGGCTGCTCGCCGAGCTGCACGCCACCGCGACGCGGCCGTGGACGATCATGGAGGTGTGCGGCGGCCAGACGCACACGATCGTGCGCCAGGGCATCGACGAACTGCTGCCCGCCGGAATCCGGATGATCCACGGCCCCGGCTGCCCGGTGTGCGTGACACCGTTGGAGATCATCGACAAGGCACTCGCCATCGCCGCCCGCCCGGACGTGATCTTCACCAGCTACGGCGACATGCTCCGCGTGCCGGGCACCTCCGGTGACCTGCTGGGCCTCAAGGCGCGCGGCGCGGACGTGCGGGTGGTGTACACACCGCTCGACGCCGTCCGCATCGCGCACGAGAACCCCGGCCGGTCCGTGGTCTTCCTGGCGGTCGGCTTCGAGACCACAGCTCCCGCCAACGCGATGGCCGTGCTGCACGCCGCGGCGTCCGGGGTGGACAACTTCAGCGTGCTGGTGAGCCACGTGCTCGTGCCACCGGCGATCACCGCGCTGATGGACGAGCCGGACACGCAGGTGCAGGCGTTCCTCGCCGCCGGGCACGTCTGCGCGGTGATGGGCTGGACCGAGTACGAACCGATCGCGCTGAAGTACCAGGTGCCCATCGTGGTCACCGGATTCGAGCCGCTGGATCTGCTGGAGGGCATCCTCATGGCCGTGCGGCAGCTCGAGGACGGCCGTGCCGAGGTGGAGAACCAGTACGTCCGGGCGGTGCGCCGCTCCGGAAACGCCGCGGCACAGGACGCGGTGCGGACGGTGTTCCAGGTGACCGACCGGACGTGGCGCGGCATCGGCCCGATCCCGGCGAGCGGCCTCGCCCTCAGCGCGGAGTTCGCCGGTTTCGATGCGGAGCAACGGTTCTCCGTCGGTGATGTCGTGACGGTCGAGTCGCCACTGTGCATCGCGGGCGACATCCTGCGCGGCACCCGCGTGCCGACCGACTGCGCCGCCTACGGGCGCGCCTGCACCCCGCGAACTCCGCTCGGCGCACCGATGGTGTCCAGCGAGGGAACCTGCGCGGCGTTCCACAACGCCGGCCGAGGACTGGAGATGTGATGGATCTTGTCTGCCCGGTGCCCCGCGTGGAGACCGAACGCGTACTGCTCGGCCACGGCTCGGGCGGACAGCTCATGACCGAGCTGCTCACCGACGTGATCACCCCGGAGCTGAGCGCCACCGGTCCGCTCGAGGACGCCGCCCTCATCGGCCTCGACCAGGTGTTCAGCACCGACAGCTACGTCGTGACACCCCGGTTCTTCCCCGGCGGCGACATCGGCTCGCTGGCCGTGCACGGCACCATCAACGACCTCGCCATGCGCGGCGCCCGTCCGATCGCGCTGAGCCTCGCCTACATCATCGAGGAAGGCCTGCCGATCTCCGAACTGCGGGAGATCACCCGCTCCGCGGCGGCCGCGGCCCGTGCCGCCGGCGTACCGATCGTCACCGGTGACACCAAGGTCGTGGGACGCGGCGCCGCCGACGGGCTTTATGTCACCACCACGGGTGTGGGCGTGCGCCGGCGCGACGCGTGGCCCTCCGCGGCCGCCGCCGTGCCGGGCGACATCGTCCTGGTGTCCGGGCCGATCGGCCTGCACGGCACCGCGATCCTCAGCGCCCGCGAAGGACTCGGGTTCTCCGCGGAGATCTCCTCGGACAGCCGGCCGTTGCACGAGCTGGTGGCCGCGATGATCGAGGCGGGCGGCGCGGACGTGCACGCGCTGCGCGACCCCACCCGCGGTGGCCTCGCCAGCTCGCTGAACGAGATCGCCGAGGCGTCCGGCGTGTGCGTCGAGATCGTCGACACCTCCGTGCCGGTGCCACGGCAGGTTGCCGCCGCATGCGAACTGCTCGGCCTCGACCCGATGCACGTCGCCAACGAGGGCTGCCTCGTCGCCTTCGTGGCACCGAACTCCGTCGACGCCGTCCTGGAAGCGATGCGCGCCCTGCCCGAAGGGGAGAGCGCGACAGTCATCGGCGAGGTCACCCACGGCGTCGCGGGCCGCGTCATCGCGCACACAATGGTGGGGGCGTCGCGCATCGTGGACGTCCTGGTGGGCGAGCAGCTCCCCCGCATCTGCTAGACGATCGCGGTCGCGATGACGAAGTAGATCAGCACCGACAACAGGTCCTGCACCACAGTCGCGAGTGGACCCGAGCCGAACGCCGGGTCGCGGCCGAGCCGGTGGAACAGCCACGGCAGGGCCATGGCGACCGCGGTGGCGATGGAGGACGCCGCGAGCAGGGCGATCGCGACCGCCCATGCCACCAGGACATCGCCCCACACCAGCACGATCACCGGGAACGCGAGCGCGGCCAGCACCGCCCCCAGCAGGACACCGGTCAGCACCTCGCGCACCGCGACGCGCGCGATGCCGACGCCGACGGACAGCCCGCGGATCACGAGCGCCTCGGTCTGGGTGCCGATCGCGTCGGCGATGTAGACCACGCCGGGCACGAAGAACGCCACCAGCACCTGGCGCGCCAGCAGTTCCTCGTATCCGCCCACCACGACCGCGGACAGGAGGGCACCCACCAGCCCGACGAGCAACCAGGGCAGCCGGTGCCACAGCCGCCGGCCGACCGGCTCGGTGGACGCGAGTCTCGCCGAGGCCGACGACGACAGGAAACCACCCAGCCGGGCCAGGTCCTCGTCGTGTTCCTCGAGCAGCACGGCGAGCAGGCGTTGCGGTGGGATCAGGCCGCGGAACCGGCCGGTGCCGTCCACGACGGCGAGACCCGGTTCGGCGTGCTGGACAGCCTGCCAGGCCACGTGTTCCTGGTCCGCTCCGGGATGCACGGTCGGTGGCGCCGGATCCATGAGGTCGCCGATGACGGCCTCGCCGGGAGCGGCGAGGAGTCGTTCGATGGTGAGCAGGCCGACGAGCGCGTCGTCCCGGCACACGGCCAGGACCGACGCGCTGTCGAACCGCTTGCCGAGCACGGCCTCGAGCGCCTCGTTCGCGGTGTTCTCCGCCGAGACGACGGGCACGTTCGCGGACGCGTGCGCGGCCGCGGTGTCCAGCCGGTGGTTGAGCTCATTCGGGCTGGACATCGATCTGGATCTTGCGTTCCTCGGGCGGCGCGGCCAGCGGGACGCGCACTTCGAGAATTCCCTTCTCGTACTTCGCCGAGATCTTCTCCGTGTCCGCCCCCACCGGCAGCGAGACCGTGCGGCTGAACGAGCCGTAGCGGAACTCCGACCGCTGCTGCTCCTGCTTGGTCTCCTCGCGCTGGGCGGTGATGGTGAGCGTGCCGTCCGTCGCGCTCACGCTGATGTCCTTGGCCGGGTCCAGGCCGGGCAGCTCGGCACGGACGACGTACGCGTTCTTCTCCACGTAGTCCTCGATGTGCATCGGGTGCCGGGTGCCGAACGGCCAGGAGGCGTCGAATATCTCCCAGATGTCGGGGATGAGCGAGCTCACCGGACGGCGAGCCGGTGACGTCATGGGCATCTCCTCTCGTTGCACCACGTCAAGCCCACCACCGGCCGGATCGCGCGGACAGGGACCGAAGCGCCGGGCGCCGAGGGCCTTTCGTCCCTGGGGGCCTCCACGCCCGCTCGCGACGATGGAGGAACCAGTCAGGAGGACGCTGCCATGAACCTGGTCCTGGACCTCGACGGGCTCGACGCGCTGATCCGCGTGCTGCGGGACGACGGCCGTGTGGTCGTCGGCCCGGTGCTGCGCGACAACGCGATCACGTTGGCGGAACTGGACTCCGCGGCTGATCTGCCCGGCGGGTGGGGTGTCGAGATCGGTGCGGGCCACTACCGGGTGCGGAAGCGGGACGACGCGGCGGTGTTCGGCCACTCGGCCGGGCCACAGTCCTGGAAGCGGTTCCTGCACCCGCCACGCCGCGTGCTGATGTCCAGTGACGGCAACGAATTCCGCACCGCGCAGGACACTGCTCCGGACTACGCGTTCCTCGGCGTTCGAGCTTGTGATCTCGCCGCGATCGCGAAGCTGCGGCAGGTGGTCGGCGGGCCGGCGCCGTTCGTGATCGCCGCCCAGTGCACCGAACCGGGCGAGCTCTGCTTCTGCGCCTCGATGGGGTGCGGTCCCGCGGCCGGTCCCGGCTACGACGTCGCGCTCACCGAGCGGATCGACTCCGGCGGGCACCGGTTCCTCGCCGCGGCGGGCACCGTGGAAGGCACCCGCCTGCTCGACCGGCTGCCCGGCCGTGCCGCCACGCAGGAGGACATCACCCTGGCGGCGCAGGACGTGGACGCCGCGGCACAGCGCATGGGACGCGCGATGCCCGAGGTGGACCTGCGGGACCTGCTGGCCGCCAACCGGGACTCGGCACACTGGGAAGCCGTGGCCGAGCGCTGCCTCACCTGCGGTAACTGCACGATGGTGTGCCCCACCTGCTTCTGCGTTTCCGTCGAGGACACCACCGACCTCGACGGGAACGCGGAACGCTCGCAGCGCTGGGCGTCCTGCTTCGAGATCGACTTCTCGTACCTGCACGGCGGCGCGGTGCGCACCTCGGGCGCCGCGCGGTACCGCCAGTGGATGACCCACAAGCTGGGCACGTGGCGCGACCAGTTCGGCACGTCCGGGTGTGTCGGTTGTGGACGGTGCATCGCGTGGTGCCCGGCCGGCATCGACATCACCGAGGAAGCCGCGGCATTGGCCGAAACGACTCAACTCGGCGGTGAGTGACCATGACCACGCCCATGACCAAACTCGACGTGCTGCCGTTGCTGGCGCGCCTCACGCACAGCCAGCGAGCGGCCGTCGCCGGGGTCAGCCGGATCGAGACCTACGAGGCGGGCACCCGGTTGTTCGAGGAAGGCGGTCTCGCCGACCAGTGCTGGGTGATCCTCGCGGGCTGCGTCATGGTCGACACGCAGGTGCCGGGCCGGGGACGCGTGGTGCTGCAGAGCATCGGGCCCGGCGAGCTGCTCGGGTGGTCGTGGCTCCTGCCGCCCTACCAGTGGCACTTCGGCGCCACGGTCGTCTCGCCCACCCGTGCTGTCGTCGTGGACACCCAGGCGCTGCGGATGCTCGCGGACGAGGACCCCGCGCTGGGCTACCAGCTGTCGCAGATCCTGCTCGAGGCACTGCTGAACCGGTTGCAGGCCACCAGGATCCGGCTGCTCGACCTGTATCGGAACCCCGCATGACGTGGCTGCCCACGCCCTACCGGGTGGTGACGCGCACCGTCGAGACCCACGACTCGGCGACCCTGGTGCTGCGGCCGGTCGCCGAGTCGTTGCCCACCTTCCGGCCCGGTCAGTTCGCCATGCTCTACGCGCACGGCGTCGGCGAGGTGCCCATCTCGGTCAGCGGCATCCCCGGTGACGGCACGCTCGTGCACACGATCCGCGCGGTCGGCGCGGTCAGCCGCGCGCTGCACGACGCCGCGCAGGGCACGGTACTCGGCGCCCGCGGTCCGTTCGGCACAGCGTGGCGGCTCGACGACGTCGAAGACCTGCTCGTGGTCGCGGGCGGCATCGGCCTGGCGCCCCTGCGGCCGGTACTCACGCATCCGGCCCGTCGCACCGTGCTCGTCGCCGGCGCCCGGACACCACAGGACCTGTTGTACGAGAAGGAGATCGTGAGTCTGTCCGATGTCGAGGCCGTGCTGACCGTCGACCGCGGCGACCACGACTGGCACGGCCGGATCGGGTTCGTCACCGAACCGCTCGCGTCGGTCCCGCTCGACCCGGCGTGCACGACCGCGCTGCTGTGCGGACCCGAACCGATGATGCGGTTCTGCGCCAGGACACTGCTCGGCCGCGGCGTGCCCGCCGGCCGCATCCAGGTGTCGCTGGAACGCAACATGCAGTGCGGCGTCGGCCTCTGCGGGCACTGCCAGCTCGGCCCGATGCTGTTGTGCCGGGAAGGCCCGGTCGTCCCCTACCCGGTCGCCGAACCACTCCTGCTGGCGAAGGAGCTGTGATGCCCTCCCCGAAAACGACCACGGCAGCGGTGTGGAAGTTCACCTCGTGCGACGGCTGCCAGCTGACGTTGCTGGACTGCGAGGACGAGCTGCTGCCGTTGACCGAGCACATCCGGTTCGCCCACTTCCTGGAGGTCACGAGCGTCAGCGAGCCCGGCCCGTACGACATCTCGATCGTCGAGGGATCCGTGACGACACCGGAGGAGGCCGAGCGGATCCGGTGGATCCGCGAGCAGTCCGGCGTGCTCGTGGTGGTCGGCGCGTGCGCGACCTCGGGCGGCATCCAGGCGTTGCGCAACTTCGCCGACGTCGAGGAGTTCCGCTCGATCGTCTATGCCCGCCCGGACCACATCGCGACGCTCGCCACCTCCACCCCGATCTCCGCGCACGTGACCGTCGACTACGAGCTGCGCGGCTGCCCGATCTCCAAGACCCAGCTGCTGGAGCTGCTCACCGCGTTGCTCGCCGGACGGGAGCCCGACCTCCCGGACACCAGCGTGTGCACCGAATGCAAACGCCGCGGCCTCACCTGCGTCCTGGTGGCGGACGGCACGCCCTGCCTCGGCCCCGTCACACACGCCGGCTGCGGCGCGCTCTGCCCTGCGGTGAACCGAGGCTGCTACGGCTGCTTCGGCCCGATGAACCGGCCGAACGTGCCCGCGTTGGTCCCGTTGCTGCGCCGCGGCGGCATGGGCGACGACCAGCTGCACCTCGTGTTCCGGACCTTCAACGCCGCCGCGGAGTGGTCATGACGCATCGGCCGAACCGCACGCTCCAGGTCGCCGGCCTCGCCCGCGTCGAGGGCGAAGGCGCGCTACACGTACGCACCGTCGACGGCGAGGTCGACCGGGTCGAGCTGAACATCTACGAACCGCCGCGGTTCTTCGAGGCCTTCCTGCGCGGCCGCGACTTCCGCGAGCCACCGGACATCACCGCCCGCATCTGCGGCATCTGCCCGGTCGCCTACCAGATGAGCGCCTGCCTCGCGCTCGAGGACGCGTGCGGGGTCGAGGTCGGCGGTCAGCTGCGGGCACTGCGGCAGTTGTTGTACTGCGGGGAATGGATCTCCAGCCACGCGCTGCACATCTACCTGCTGCACGCGCCCGACTTCCTCGGTTTTTCCGACGGCATAGCCATGGCCACCGAGCACCGCGCGCTGGTCGAGCGCGGGCTGGCGCTGAAGAAGGCGGGAAACAGCATCATGGACCTCATCGGTGGCCGCGCGATCCACCCGGTGAACGTCCGCGTCGGCGGCTTCTACCGCGTGCCGACCGCCGAGGAGCTCCGCCCGCTGGCCGAAACGTTGCGGCATGCCCTCGACAACGCGTTGGAGACCGTCCGGTGGGTGGCCGGGTTCGACTTCCCCGACATCAATGCGCCGCACGACCTGATGGCGTTGCGCGACACCGAGGGCTACCCCCTCGACCGCGGCAGACCGCACGTCAGCACCGGACTCTCCTTCCCCGCCAACGAGTTCGGCGTGCACGTGGTCGAACATCAGGTGGCACACTCCACGGCGTTGCACGCCCGCCTCGACGACCGGCTGTTCCTCGTCGGCCCGCTCGCCCGGTACAGCCTCAACTCCGGCCGCCTCTCCCCCGTCGCCGCGCAAGCCGCCGCCGACGCGGGCCTGCATTCCGTGTGCCGCAACCCGTTCCGCAGCATCGTCGTGCGCGCGGTCGAGGTCGTGTACGCGGTGGACGAGGCGTTGCGGATCATCGCGGAATACGAGCGTCCCGCCGAGCCATGCGTCGAGGTGACACCACGCGCCGCGGTCGGGCACGGCATCACCGAAGCACCACGGGGCCTGCTGTACCACCGCTACGAACTCGCCGCGGACGGGAAGATCCTCAGCGCGGACATCGTTCCGCCCACCTCGCAGAACCAGTCCGCCATCGAGGACGACGTGACCCATGTCGTGCGGTCCTACCAGCACCTGGACGACCACGCGCTGCAGTCGTTGTGCGAGCAGACGATCCGCAACTACGACCCGTGCGTCTCCTGCTCCGCGCACTTCCTCGACTTCACCAGGGAACGGGCATGAGCAGCATCGTCATCGGCGTCGGCAACGAGTTCCGCCGCGACGACGGAGTCGGGCCGGCGGTGGCGCGGGAGCTCACGCGGCTCGGGGCACCGGCGGCGGTCAGCGACGGCGATCCGGTGCGGCTGATGGAGACCTGGGACGGCGCCAACCTGGTGATCATAGTGGACGCCGTGCGATGCGCGCCCTCGACACCGGGCCGCTGGCACCGGACGTCGCTGCCGCACAGCATCCCCGCCGCGAGCTCGCACGGCTTCGGGGTACCGGAGGCCGTCGAGCTCGCGGAAGCGCTGGACCGCAAGCCCGAACGGCTGATCGTGTTCGCCGTCGAAGTCGCCGACACGGGTTTCGGGACCGAGCTCAGCCCGGCCGTGGCCGCGGCGGTACCCGCGCTCACCGCGACCGTCCTGTCCGAACTCGGACGGTGACCGTCCACACCCGACCTCGGGGTCCGAAGTCCCGGTGACCAGGACCGATCGGCCGCCTCGCGGAAGCGCTGGACCGCAAGCCCGAACGGCTGATCGTGTTCGCCGTCGAAGTCGCCGACACGGGATTCGGGACCGAGCTCAGCCCGGCCGTGGCCGCGGCAGTACCCGCGCTCACCTCGACCGTCCTGTCCGAACTCAGACTGTGACCGTCCACCCCGGACCCCGGGGTCCGAAGTCCCGGTGACCAGGACCGATCGGCCGCATCGCGGAAGCGCTGGACCGCAAGCCCGAACGGCTGATCGTGTTCGCCGTCGAAGTCGCCGACACGGGATTCGGGACCGAGCTCAGCCCGACCGTGGCCGCGACGGTACCCGCGCTCACCGCGACCGTCCTGTCCGAACTCGGACGGTGACCGTCCACCCCGGACCTCGGGGTCCGAAGTCCCGGTGACCAGGGCCGATCGGCCGCATCGCGGACGCGCGCGAATGTCCATGCTGGACGCGCGCGGTCGCGGAAGGAGGCGGGCCGATGAGTGCGCTGATGGACGGGAACGACGCGTCGGCCGCCGCCCTGCTGGACCGCATCCGGCGGAACATCATCGGCGAAGGCGAGATTCTCGACGGCCCCTACGGTCCTCGCCGGATCATCTACGCCGACTACACCGCGTCCGGGCGGGCGCTGGGCTTCGTCGAGGACTTCATCCGGCGGATGGTCCTGCCCCGCTACGCCAACACGCACACCGAGAGCTCCGGCACGGGCCTGTACACCACGAGGCTGCGCGAACAGGCGCGCCACCTGATCCGCGATTCGGTCGGCGGAACCGACGACCACCTGGTGATCTTCTGCGGCTCGGGATCCACGACCGCGGTGAACAAGATGGTCGGCATCCTCGAGCTGCGCCGGGGTGCACCCGTGCGGCCACGCCCCGTGGTGTTCGTCGGCCCGTACGAGCACCATTCCAACGAGCTGCCCTGGCGCGAGTCCATCGCGGACGTCGTGGTCATCGACGAGGACGCCGACGGGCACATCGACCTCGCCCAGCTGCGCGACCAGCTGCGGCGCCACGCCGACCGGCCACTGAGGATCGGCAGTTTCTCCGCCGCCTCCAACGTGACCGGCGTGCTG
The DNA here is from genome assembly GCF_030269605.1 of Lentzea sp. NBRC 105346. Lineage (GTDB taxonomy): Bacteria > Actinomycetota > Actinomycetes > Mycobacteriales > Pseudonocardiaceae > Lentzea. Next base: position 122,956 of record NZ_BSTQ01000001.1, on the reverse strand, counting down.
ACCGACACCGACCGCATCGCCGCGTTGCTGCACGAACACGGCGCGTTGTCCTTCTGGGACTACGCGGCGGCGGCACCGTACGTGCCGATCCGGGTGCGGGAGAGCGCGCCGGGCCGCGGCGACCACAAGGACGCGATCTTCCTGTCACCGCACAAGTTCGTCGGCGGTCCCCAGACGCCCGGCGTGCTGGTCGTCCGGCGTGAACTCGTCAGGAACAAGGTCCCCACCGTCCCCGGTGGCGGCACGGTGGCGTTCGTCCACCCGTCCGGTCACCGCTACCTCACCGATCCCGTCGCCCGCGAGGAGGGCGGCACGCCGGGGATCGTCGAGTCGATCCGCGCCGGTCTGGTGTTCGCCATCAAGGACGCCGTCGGCACCGGCCTGATCCAGGCGCGCGAGGAACAACTGTGGCAGCACGCGCTGGCCAGCTGGTCGGCCGACCCGGCCGTCGAGATCCTGGGCAACCACCACTCGGCCCGCCTGTCCATCGTGTCGTTCCGCGTCCGCACCGGTGACCGGTACCTGCACCACAACTTCGTCGTCGCCGTGCTCAACGACCTGTTCGGCATCCAGGCCCGCGGCGGCTGCTCGTGCGCGGGCCCGTACGGGCACCGGCTGCTCGCCATCGACGCCGCGCACTCGCACGCCTACGACCATGAGGTCGAACTCGGCTGCGACGGCATCAAACCCGGCTGGGTGCGCGTGAACTTCAACTACTTCGTCTCCGACGCCGTGCGCGACTATCTGGTCGAGGCGGTGCACCTGATCGCCCGGTACGGCCACCGGCTGCTGCCGGACTACACCTTCGACCCGCACAGCGGCCTCTGGCGCCACCGCACCGCCACCCCGGTTCCGCTCCCGGACCTGCGGTCGATCACGTCGGGCGTGGCCGGCTTCCGCCGCGCACCGCGAACCGACGACAGCGTGCTCGCCGAGCAACTCCAGGCGGCCCAGCGGCTGCTCGTCCAGCGCGCGGACACGATCGACGACGGGCCGACCGGCCTGCCGGCGGCCTTCGAGACGCTGCGCTGGTTCGCGCTCCCGCCGGCCTGCCTGCGCGATCAGCGGCGCTGAACCCGCTGCCGCCACTTGTCCAGCTCCACCAACACATACGTGACCGCGCTCAGCACGACGACCGGCCACCACGTGTGCCACGGCATCGGCGCCGTGTGGAACAAGGTGTTCATGAACGGCGTGTAGGTCAGCAGCAGCTGCAGCCCGGCGGTCAGCGCAACACCCACGACCAGCCACCGGTTCGGCCCGTTGCGCGGCCACACCCGCTCCAGCGACCGGCAGTTCATCAGATACGCGATCTGCGCACCGACGAACACGTTGACCGCGACCGTCCGCGCGACCTCCAGCGACGCCCCCGCCGACAGCTGCCAGCGGAACGCCCCGAACGAGCACGCGAGCAGGATCGCCGACACGAACCCGATGCGCCCCACCAGGCTCCGGGTCAGCAGCGGCAACGACGGCGGCAGCGGTGGCCGGCGCATCACGTCCGGCTCACGCGGCTCGAACGCCAGCGTCAGGCCGAGTGCGACCGCGGTGGTCATGTTGATCCACAGGATCTGTACCGGCAGGATCGGCAGCGCCGCGCCGAGCACGATCGCGGCGAGGATCACCAAGCCCTCCGCCATGTTCGTCGGCAACGTCCAGATGATGAACTTGCGCAGGTTGTCGAACACCGCGCGGCCTTCCTCGACCGCCGCGCGGATCGACGCGAAGTTGTCGTCGGTCAGCACCATGTCGGCGGCCTGCTTCGCCACCTCGGTGCCGCCGCGCCCCATCGCCACCCCGATGTCCGCACGGCGCAACGCCGGCGCGTCGTTCACGCCGTCACCGGTCATCGCGACGACCTCACCGCGCGCCTGGATCTCCTGTACCAGCCGCAACTTCTCCTCCGGTGACACCCGTGCGTGCACGTCCGAGATGTCGAACTCCGACGCGATCGACCCCGCGGTGGCCGGGTGGTCACCGGTGATCATCTTCACCTCGATACCCGCGTCCTGGCACGCGCGCACGGCCTCGATCGCCTCCGGCCGCGACGGATCCCGCATCGCCACCAGCCCGAGCAGCTCGACGTGTCCGCGCAGCCCTTCCTCGGACAGCTCCACACCGCGAGCCCGGCCGATCGCCAGCACCCGCAAACCTTCCCGGCCCAGCGACTCCGCTTCCGCACTGTGCGGGAGCCCGGCGAAACCCAGGACCCGTTCGACCGCGCCCTTCACGTACACCGAGCCGTCGGCGTGCTTGGTGGCCATGAACCGGCGTTCCGAGCTGAACGGCAGCACGTCCACCCGCTGTGGCACATCGCCCTGGTCGAGCCCGGCCTTGCGCGCGGCGACCACCACCGCCGCTTCGGTCGGGTCACCGACGGGCAACCACCGGCCGTCGTCCTCGAGGATCCGGGCGTCACTGCACGCCAGTCCGGCGAGCAGGCACTCGCGCGCCGCGGCGTCCACGTGACCGTCCGGCGAATAGCCGATACCCGTGACGTCGAACCGCTGTCCACCGACGACCACGGCCCGGACGGTCATCGCGTTGGCGGTCAGGGTTCCGGTCTTGTCGGTGCAGATGACGGTCGTGCTGCCCAGCGTCTCGACGGCGGGCAGCCGGCGGATGATCGCGTTGCGGCGCGCCATCCGGGCCACGCCGATCGCGAGCGTCACGGTGACCGCCGCGGGCAGGCCTTCCGGGATCGCGCCGACCGCCAGCGCGACCGCCGCGGTCACCATCTCCGCCAGCGGTTCCCCGCGCAGCAGCCCCACGACGACGCTGAACACCGCGAGCCCGAGGATCACGACCGTCAGCACCTTGCTGAAGTGCGCGAGCTTGCGGGTCAACGGGGTCTCGACGGACTTGGTCGCGCCGACGAGCCGGTGCACGCGGCCGATCTCGGTGTCCGCACCCGTGGCGACGACCACGCCCCGGCCCCCGCCCGCGGTGACCAGCGTGCCCGAGTACGCCATGTTCACGCGATCGGCGAGAGCCGTGTCCGACGGCAGCACCAGGGAGTCCTTCACCACCGGCACGGACTCACCCGTCAGCGCGGACTCGTCGATCCGCAGATCCCGCGTGCTCACGAGCCGCACGTCGGCGCCGACCTGATCACCCGCGTCCAGCACCACGACGTCGCCCGGCACGAGGTCGGATGAGCTCACTCGTACGGCCGCCCCGTCGCGCACCACTGTCACCTCTGTGCGCACCATGGCGACGAGCGCGTCGAGGGCGCTTTCGGCGCGGACCTCCTGCAGGAACCCGATGATCGCGTTGACCACGACGACACCGAACACCACGGAGGCGTCGACCACCTCGCCGAGCGCGGCGGTGACGGTGGCGGCGGCCAGCAGCACGTAGATCAGCGGGTGGTGCAACTGGCCCAGTAACCGAACCACCCAGTTCGGCCCCCGGCGCGGTGGTAGCTCGTTCGGTCCGAGGCCGGCCAGCCGCTGTTTCCACACCGCGGTGGACAGCCCGGTGTCCGCATCGGTCTCCGCCAGCAGCACCACCTCGTGCACCGGCAGCCCGTGATGGGCGACCGCCTCGCGGTCAGCCGTGGTCAGCGGCACGGGAGGCCTCCGGGAACCGCACCTCGACGACCCCCGCCACGGCCCGCGCGAGCACCTCCGCGATGTGCCGGTCTGCCGGGTCGTCCATCTCGTCCACAATGGACACCGATCCGTTCGCGACCGACACGGTCCATCGGCTCGCCCTGGCGAAGACACCCAGCCGGTGCCGGATCTCGGCCTCAATGGTCGCGTCGTCGCGGCTGATCGCCCGCAGCATGTCGCGGCGGGTGATGATGCCGGCGAGCCGTGCCTCGTCGACCACTGGCACGCTGCGCACGTCGTGTTCGAGCATCAGGTCGGCGAGCTCGGCGATGTCCATCCCCGGTGTGGCCAGCACGACCGGCTTCGCCATCACCTCGCCCACCGTCGGCGCCGGCACGGGCCTGGGATGCTCCGGCACACCGTGCACCAGCGACCGCGGATCGACCGGCAGGCGGTCACGCAGCAGCTCGGCCTCGCCCACCACCCCGACGAACATGCCCAGCTCGTCGACGACCGGCAGCGTGGTGAATCCGTGCTCGGCCAGCAGCGCCGCCGCGTCCCGTGCGGCGGTCTGCGGCCACACGACCACGACCTGCTTCGTCATCACGTCCCGCGTCCTCATCGTGCGGCCTCCGCGTGCGCCCGGTCGTTCACCGGGATGACCACGACGGGAGCCGACGCGTGCCGCACGCAGTGCGTGCTCGTCGATCCCAGCACGATCTTGCGCAGCCGATGCCCGGTATGCGAGGCGACGACCAGCATGGCCGCGTCCTGTGACACCTTCTCCAGCACCTCCGCCGCCGGGCCGCGGATGCTGCGGCGGACGATCTCCGGGAACTCCAGGCGCCCGACGGCCGCCGCGCGCAGCGCCTCCTCCATGAGCGCCTCCGACTTGCGCCGCGCCTCCTGTTCGTCCATTTCGGACCATTCGGTGAGCGGCTCATGGGCCCACGCGTTCACCACGTGCAGCGGGCAGTTCCGCGTGACGGCCTCGTCCAGCGCCCACCGCAACGCCCGTTCCGACGCCGGCGTGCCGTCGATCCCGACCACGATGGGATTTCCGTTGGTGCTCATCGTTCCTCCTCGTTGATGCGGACCTCGTCCAGCTGTCCGGTGGCCGATCCGTCCACACCGACCACGATGGGCCGGGATTCGTTGTCGCTCATGTACTTCAGCCTCACGTGGCGGGTCGCCACCGTTCAGTGGCCGCGGTCCCGCGCGGTGTGGGACCTTCGTCCCGCCCCACCAGGCCAGGTCCACCGGTCAGCCGGCATGCAGTCCTTTGACGACGAGCCAGTCGCCCGGCTCCGCTTTACGGCACCAGCTCCGTCTTCCGCACACCGGGAATGGTGTGCACCAGCGCTTCGACGATGTGACGTTCCGCCTCGTCGGCGAACGGCCCGGTGACGCTCACCGCTCCGTGGTTCACCCGCACCGTCCAGCGCGGCGTACGGCTGTAGGCCCGCAGCGCCTGGTCGACGCGGCCGGCGAGGACGTCGTCCTGCGGCGTGAGAACGCGGAGCAGATCGCTGCGGCTCACCACACCGACCAGTTCCTGTCCCTCGGCGACGATCGGCAGGCACCGCAACCGATTCGCCAGCATCGTGTCGGCCAGCTCGGCCGGCGTCGCGGTGAGCGGCGCACTGATCACCACGGTCCGCATCACCTGCGCGACCGGCGTCTGGTCGTCCTCGGGGCGCACGCTCGCCAGGAGCAGGTCGGCTCCGGAGACGATGCCGACCAGCCGGTGCTCGGAATCGGTGACCGGCAGTGCGGAGAACCCGCGGTCGCCCAGCAACGCACTCGCAGCGCGGACGGTGGTGCTCGGTTCGACCGAGACGACCGGCCGGCTCATCACATCAACGGCCTTCATGCCGTTGAGACTCCGCCGGCACCTCGCTCATCCAGCAGTGCGCATGGGCTCACAAGCGTCGTGACGTTGGTCCCTGACAACCCGATCGCCCGCGTTGGACGCTCGTGGTGAGCGATTGGAGCGAGCGATGAGGCCACCCGTGATCCTGGTAGGTGTAGACGGATCCCCCGCGTCACGCGACGCGCTGCGCTGGGCGCTGAAGGAGGCGGCCCGCAGCGGCGCCGAGGTCGAGGCGATGCTGGCCTGGCAACGCGACGCGGCGTTCGTCCCCTCGACGGCGATGGGCCTGAACCCGTACGGCGAGAAGCCCCAACGGCACCCGGCGCACGAACTGCACAACCTGGTCCGTGACGTCCGTGCCGAGATCCCGGACGCACCCGACGTCACCGAGGTGACCATCGTCGGCGACGCGTCGCACGAGCTGTCCCGCGCCTCCCGGTTCGCCGACATCCTGGTCGTCGGCACGCACGGATACGGGCCCCTCGCCGAGGTGTTCATGGGCGGCGTCGCCGCGGATTGTCTGCGCCACGCCGAGTGCCCGGTCGTAGTGATCCCTCCCAACGCCCGGCGTGGGGACCTGTAAATCGAGCCGGATCCTCAGATCAGCACCCGTTCGTCGTCGCGGGGAATGACAGCGGTCCAGCCGTGTTCGGTCTCCAGCCGCTCGGCCAGCGTCGCCGAACTCTCCGGTTCGCCGTGCACCACGTACGTCGTGGCGGGCATCGGACCATCGGTCGCCCACGCCAGCAGCTCGTCGGCGTCCGCGTGCGCGCTGAACGCGTCCAGCACCTGCACCTCGGCCTTCACCGGCACGTACCGGCCGTGGATCTTGATCTCGCGGGCGCCGCCGACGAGCTGCCGGGCACGGGTCCCGGCCGCGGCGTAGCCGACGACGAGGATCGTGTGCCGGTGGTTGGGCAGCATCGACTTCAGGTGGTGCAGCACCCGCCCGCCGGTGGCCATGCCGGACGCCGAGATGATGATCGACGGCTCGTGCGGGTCGTTGGCGCGCATGGACTGTGTCGCCGTGGACAGCTCGGCGAGCCGGCCGGGATCGAACGCGTCCTCACCGTTCATCAGCTCCGGCCGGATCTCGGGCCAGCTCTTGGCGATCGCCTGCCGGTACACCCGCAGGGACGCGAGTGCCATGGGGCTGTCGACGAGCACCGGCAGGTCCGGGATCTCGCCCGCGCGCACCAGCCGCGCCAGCTCGACCAGGACCACCTCCGTGCGGTCCACCGCGAACGCGGGGATCAGCACGCTGCCCCCGCGAGCCGCGGTCCGCCGGATCGTCGCGGCGAACAACGACGAGGCGGCCGCGTCGTCGTGCGTACGGTCGCCGTAGGTGGACTCGAGCAGCAACGCGTCGCACGCCGGTCGTTGTTGCGGCGGGAGCAGGACGCGGTGGGCGGGGCGGCCGAGGTCGCCGCTCACCACGACACCGCGGGACCCGAACGTCAGGTGCGCCCAGGCGGAACCCAGGATGTGGCCCGCCCGGCCGAACTCCAGGTCGACGCCGTCGGCGACCCGCCGCGACATCGAGAAGTCGATCGGCCGGAACAGCCGGATCGCGCGGTCGGCGTCGTCGGCGTCGTAGAGCGGCAGCGCCGGCTTGTGTTTGGTCCAGCCGCCCTCGTTGGCCTGCCGCGCCTCCTCCATCATCAGGTGGGCACTGTCGGCCAGCACGATCGCGGCCAGATCCGCGGTCCCTTCCGTGGTGAACACCGGGCCACGCCACCCGTGCCGTACCAGCACCGGCAGGTAACCGCAGTGGTCGAGGTGGGCGTGGGTGAGGACCACGGCGTCGAGCCGGTCGAGGTCGAGCGGTGGCTGCTTCCAGTTGCGCCTGCGCAACGGCGCGAGCCCTTGGAACAGCCCGCAATCCACCAGCACCTGTGACTTGCCGGTGTCGAACAGGTATTTGCTGCCGGTGACGGTGCCGGTCGCACCGAGAAAGGTCAGTGACGTCATCCCGTCCACCCCTTCACTGATCGGCTCTCCGGGAGTCGTCTCCAAGGTGCTTTTCAGGGGACTCCGGCAACAGCGGCCGCGAGGCCCGACCGCGTCAGGACTTTGGTCCCGCCCACGACGTTTCCCGCCGCCCTGTCCGGTGCGGCGCCGCGAGAACACCGTGGAGGCATGAGACCCGTTGTGGTGATCCAAGACGGCCCGGTGCCGGACGATGCCGCGCTGCGGTGGGCGTCCAAGCACGCGCGTCTGGTCGGCGCGGACGTCGAGACGCACCGCTCCGGCGAGGCGTTCCGCGCCCAGCTCGTCGTCATCCAGGGCCGGACCGGCTCACCACTGGGGTTGAGCAGGCACGTCGTGCCCCAGGTGTGCGACCCGACGGCCTGCGACACGGTCGTCCTGCGTGGGACACCAGCGGCACTGCGCGGGGAACACGGCCGGATCACCGCTCTCGTCAGCGGCGGCCCCGACGACCTCGCCGTGCTCGACCACGCCGCCGACTTCGCCCGGCGTCGTGGCGCGGCGCTGCGGGTGCTGCACGCCGCACCGCTCCCGATCATCCGCGCCGACCTCGACGAGGACCACAGCCGGGTCCTCGCCCACTCGACCGGGCACCTGGGCGGATTCCCGCACACGGCCGTGCTCATGCGGCTGCACCCGCATGAGGCGATCGCCCGCTGTACCGACACCGACCTGCTCGTCGTCGGCGCCGGCGAGACCCACGACTGCGGCGCCGTGACCAAGGCCGCGCTGCACCACGCCCCCTGCCCCGTCCTCGTCGTGCACCGCCCCGTCCCGGAGGAACGTCATGACCTCGCCGCCATCCCCGCTCCTCGTCGACCGGTTCGGACCACGGTGTGAGTTCGGCCGGACCGACCATCTCGTGGTCGACGCCGATCCCCTCTCCGCCTACAAAGCCGTCCACGACCTCGACCTCACCGAACTGCACGGCATCGCGGCGACCACGGCCCTCCGGCTCCGCGAGCTGCCCGAATGGTGGCGGGCCCGCAAACAGGGCGGCTACCGCCACCGGACCCGCATGACGATCAACGACCTCGCGACCGGATCGGACTGGGTGATCCTGGGCGAACAGCCGGGCCACGAGATCGTGTTCGGCGCGATCGGCAAGTTCTGGAAACCCGTCATCGAATGGGTGCCGGTCGAGGCACGCGACTTCATGGACTTCAGCAAACCCGGCTACGCCAAGGTGGTCTGCTCGATCTCCGCGCTGCCCTACGGACAACGCCGTACCGTGCTCACCGCGGAGATACGCGTGATGTTCACCGATCCCGGCGCCTGGCTGAACCTGCGTCGCCTCTGGCGGATCAGCACCCCGTTCCTCGGCGTCATCGGCCGCGCGATCCTGCGCACCGCCAAGCACTCCGCCGAAACCGGCGGCCTGCGATGAACGTCATCAGCACCAGGCAGCTCACCAAGCGCTACGGGCAGACGTCGGCGTTGCGGGACCTGAACCTCGAGGTCCGGCCCGGTGAGGTCTACGGGCTGCTCGGCCCCAACGGCGCGGGAAAGACCACCACGCTGCGCCTGCTCATCGACGTCATCCGCCCCACCCGCGGCAGCATCACGCTGTTCGGCGAACCCATGTCACCGCGACTGCGCGGCCGGATCGGATACCTGCCAGGCGACCTGGTCCTCTACGACCGCCTCACCGGCGCCGAGTACCTGCGGTTCTGCGCCGCCATGCGCGGCACCCACGACCTCGGCGAGGCGACGCGCCTCGCCAAGCGGCTCGACCTGGACCTCGACCGCCGGGCGGGCGAACTGTCCAAGGGAAACCGGCAGAAGCTCGGCATCGTGCAGGCCTTCCAGCACCAGCCCGGCCTCGCGATCCTCGACGAACCCGCGAGCGGCCTGGACCCGTTGGCCCAGCGCGAGTTCCACTCCTATCTGCGCGAGTACGTCCACGGCGGCGGCACCGTGCTGTTCTCCTCGCACGTGCTGTCCGAAGTGGAGCAGGTCGCCGACCGCGTCGGGATCCTGCTCGCGGGCAGTCTCGTCGTCGAGGACAGCGTCGCCTCGTTGAAGGCCAACGCCTTGCGTGAGCTCACCTTCACCTTCGCCGAACCCGTGGCGGCCGCGACGTTCCAGGGCATCCAGGGCGTCCGCTCGGTCAACGCCGACGGAACCACCGTGCGCTGCCGCGTGACCGGGGCGGTCGGCGAGCTCGTCCGCACCGCCGCGCGATTCCCGCTGCTCAATGTGACCAGCGACGAACCGGACCTCGAGGAGATTTTCCTGCACTACACCGGGGACCGTGGCCATGACGACTGAACTGGTGACGAAATCCTTGCGGGACAACCGGAGCAGCACGATCGGCTGGGGCCTCGCCCTGGTCGCCAGCGTCGCGTTGCAGCTCGCGGTCTACCCGACGGTGCGCGCCGCGGCGGTCGACTTCGAGCAGCTCCTCGCCTCCTACCCCGAGGCGTTCAAGGCCGTGTTCAACGTCCGGCAGTCGCCGGGCAGCGGCGTCGGTTACCTGCAGGGCGAGGTGTTCGGCTTCCTCGCACCGCTCGTCCTGCTCGGCGTGACCATCGGCCACGCGGCCAAGGCCACCGCGGGCGAGGAACACGCCCACACCATGGACCTGTTGCTCGCCAACCCGGTCTCGCGCACCCGGCTGCTGCTCGGCAAGGCCCTCGGCGCGCTGACGGACCTCGCGATCATCACGGTCGTGTTCGGCGCCGTGCTGGTCGTGGGCAGCTCGATCAGCGGCCTGGACGTTCCCGTGTCCGACCTGCTCGGCGCCGTCTTGGCCAGCGCGGTCGTGGTGCTGCCGTTCGGTGCTCTCGCGCTGCTCGTCGGCGCGCTGAGCGGTCGGCCCGGCCTGGCCGTCGCCGTGCCGGTCGGGCTGGCCCTGCTGACGTTCCTGCTCAACGCCCTGACCCCGTTGTCGGAGAGCCTGAAACCCTGGCGGGTGCTGTCACCGTTCCACCACGCCGCGGTGAACGACGCGCTCACCGGCGACCCCAACTGGACCGGCCTGGCCGGGCTTCTGGTGGTGACTGGGCTTCTTGTCGCCGGTGCCGTCGCGGCCTTCGAGCGGCGCGAGGTCAGGAGCTGAGCACGCGGTGCCGCGCGGCGGCCAGGTAGGTGGCCGCGGGCATCCCCGCGAACAGCCGCCACTCCTGCGGCGCCGACGTGGCCTCGTCGAGGAACCGCAGCGCGGGCTCGGCGGTGTGATAGCGGAACAGTGCGCCGAACGCGCGTTCCAGCTGCGCGGGCTCGCGCGTGATCACGTCGAGCAGCACCCCGTCGAACAGCCGGAACCGTGCCGGCGGCTCGGGCAGGCCGAACGGATGGCCGTGATCGTACAGGGAGCGGGCGATCGCCGCGCTGTCGCGCTGGATGCGTTGGTACGCGAAACCGGTCGACGCCTTCAGCAACCCGCCCTCGGCGCCGATCGTGAGCACGTTGCCATGCCGGCGGTCCGCCTGCCGGGAGCGCAACGGCAGCACCGCGTGCTCCTCGCGTTCGATCTCGTGGCCACCTGTACCCGCCACCTCGGTCAGATACCCGGCCAGCGCTTCCCGTTGTGCCGTCACGTCTTCCGGCGCATCCGGGGCCGTGAACGACGTGTGCTCCACCAGCGCGTGATGTTCGTCCTTCGGCAGCACGTACACGAAGCTCGCGCCGTGGACCTGAGGCGTGCGGAAGTCGAACAACGTGGGGATCTCCGCGTCGAACGCCGGCCGCTCGCTGCGCACGTGCCAGCCGCGAAAGACCAGCCGCGCGTCCACCGGCGGCTCCTCGGGCGAGCCGATCACGCTGTCGAACACCCATGTGGCACGCATGTGGCGCCCGTCGACGATCACGCCATCGTCCTCGACCCGGTCGACGTGCCCGTGCTGGAAGGTGAAGTGCCGCAAGGGACCGGTGTACCGGCGCACGACCGCGGCCAGGTCGTCGCCGTTCACCACCCGGTACCGGTAGCCGCCGAGCCGCAACACCTTCGTACGTCCGTTGACGTGTACCCGGATCCGGTCGAACCACCGTGATGCGGCCGCGTCCAGCAGCCCCGGCCGATCGCTCCACGACGCCCAGGTCATGGCCTCGATCGGGCGGCTGCCGTCGTCGACCACCACCACCGGGTGCCGATGATCCGTCGCGGCCAGCTGCGCGGCCAGGCTCAGCCCGCTGAGCCCACCGCCCACGATCACGATGCGTGTCATGCTCCTCACTGTGACCGGCGGGGTCCTCACCGGACACAGCCCTGCGCACCGTGGACGTGGGGACCTTCGTCTCTGCGTTCGATCTCGCCCCTCGCGCAGCTTGAAGACATGGCAACCAAGACGGCGACCCACGATCTCACCAAGGCCTGGTTCCGCTGGGTGACGGCAGGCGAGTTCGCGGGCTTCCTCGCCCCCGCACTCGCCGGCGCGCTCACGTCGTCACCGGTACTCCTGGTGGTGGCGGGTATCGCGGAGGGCGCGATCCTCGGGACCGCACAAGCTCTTGTGCTGCGCCGGGTACTGCCCAAGCTGAAGACCGCCGAGTGGGTGGGCGTCACCGCACTCGCGGCCGGGTTCGCGTGGGCGGTCGCGATGGTCGCCGTCAGCAACGGCGCGCGGCTCGCCGCCCTGCCGCTGGTGGTGCAACTCCTCATCGCGGCCGTCGCCGGAACCGGCGTGCTGCTGTCCATCGGCATCGCCCAGTGGCTCGTCCTGCATCACCAGGTCACTGGGGCCCACGTGTGGGTGTGGGCCAACGCGATCGCATGGGGTGCGGGCCTGATCGTGTTCACGGCGGTCACCACTCCCCTGTGGCAACCCGGCCAGCCGCCCGTACTGATCGCGCTCATCGGCGCGCTCGGCGGCCTGCTGATGGCGGCCACGATGGCCGCGATCACCGGCGCCACGCTCGCCCGTCTCGTGAAACGGAGCTGACATGACCACCGCGCCGGCCCGCACCGCCCATCCGGTGATCAGCACGTTCAGCGGACTCGTGGCCCTGTCCGCGCGGGCGGGCGACGGGTTCGCCCCACATCAACCGTGCGTACCGCGCCGCTCCGGCTCCACGCGGGCGTCGGCACGCGCTTCCCAACGCTCTGCAGCTATTCGGACTTGCTAAGATTAGCAACTACTGAACCTGTTGTATGACTCTTCAGGTGTCGGCGACGAAGGAGATCCGCAGATGAGCACGCCGCTGTACCAGCTCAAGGCGGAGTTCTTCAAGACGCTGGGTCATCCCGTGCGGATCAGGGTGCTGGAGTTGCTCAGTCAGCGGGAGCTCGCGGTCGCGGACCTCGTGGCGGAGGTGGGGGTCGAGCCGGCGCACCTGTCGCAGCAGCTCACGGTCTTGCGCCACGCCGGTCTGGTGACCACGCGCAAAGCGGGATCCGCCGCCTTCTACTCGCTGACCAGCCCAGAGATCGCCGGCCTGCTGGTGGTCGCGCGCCGGATCCTGTCCGGCGTGTTGTCCGGCCAGATGGAGCTGCTCGCCGATCTGCGTGCGCCAGTCCCTCCGGTGCGGCACAGCGGTTGAGCCGCTCCCTTTCCCCTCATGTCTGACTCGATCCATCGCGGGAGCACGATGTGCTGAGGTTGTGGCGCAAGATCCGCACTGTTGGCCGGGTGGCGGAACCAGCGCCTCTCCCGCCCGCCACCGACCAGCCTCCTGCCGCGGCCGCGTTGGCCGGGTCGGTGCAGATCCGGCATGTGGACGCCGGTTCGTGCAACGGCTGTGAGGTGGAGATCGGGTCGGCGTTCGGCCCGGTGTACGACGGCGAGCGGTATGGGGCGCGGCTGGTGGCGTCACCGCGCCACGCCGACGCCCTGCTGGTGACCGGTGTGGTGACCCGGAACATGGCCGAGCCGTTACGGCGGACGTTCGAGGCGGTGCCGGCGCCGAAGCTGGTCGTGGCGGTCGGAGACTGCGCGCGCAACTGCGGTGTGTTCGCCGGTGCCTACGGGGTGGCCGGCGCGGTGGGCGACATCGTGCCGGTCGACCTGGAGATCGCGGGGTGCCCGCCCAGGCCGGAGGCGATCGTGGACGGGCTGCGGAAGTTGACGGGCCGATGAACCTGGCGGCGACCGGCCTCGCGTGCGCGGTGGCCATAGGGGTGCTGACCGCGCTGGCGGCCCTGGTGGTGCCCGCCCGGTCGGCGGTGGTGGGTGTGGGCACGGTGCTGAGCGGTGCGGCGGCGATGCTCGCCGGGTGCGCGGCGATGAGTGGAGTTTCGTTCGTGGTGGCGTTGCCCGCGCTGTTGCCGCTGTCCGGGATGTTGTTCACGTTGGACGCGCTGGGCGGGTTGTTCGTCGCGGTCACCGGTGCGGTCGCCGTGGCGGTGGGGGTCTACGGAATCTCCTACACGCGCGCGCCCGATCTGCGGGCGCGCGGCGTGCAGGCGGTGTTGCCGCTGTTCGTGGTCGCGATGGTGCTGGTGCCCGCGGCGGCCAGTGCGGGCGCGTTCCTGGTGTGCTGGGAACTGATGGCGTTGTTCTCACTGCTGCTGGTGGTGGCCGAGCACCGGCGCCGGCCGGAGGTGGCGTCGGCGGGCCGCTGGTACGCGGTGATGACGCATCTGGGCTTCTTGTCGGTCCTGATTGGACTGATGGTGTTCGTCGCACGGGCCGGAGACGACTCGTTCTCCGCTCTGCGTGACTCCGCCAGGCACCTGTCGCCGTTGGTGGCGGGCGTGGTGTTCGTGCTGGCGCTGCTGGGGTTCGCGTCGAAGGCCGGCATCGTGCCGCTGCACGCGTGGCTGCCGCGGGCGCATCCGGAGGCACCGAGTCATGTGTCGGCGTTGATGTCGGCGGCGATGGTGAACCTCGGCGTGTACGGGCTGGTGCGGGTCGGGTTCGACCTGCTCGGCGGCGGCCCGGTCTGGTGGTGGCTGCTGGTGCTCGTGCTGGGCGCGGTGTCCGCGGTGTACGGGATCCTGCAGGCGGCGATGAGCACCGACCTGAAGCGGCTGCTGGGGCAGTCGACGACGGAGAACATGGGGCTGGTGCTGGTCGGGGTCGGCGCGGCCGGGCTGTTCGCCTCCTCCGGCAACCGGACGCTGGCCGGGCTGGCACTGGTGGCCGCCCTGCTGCACGTGGTCGGGCACGCGGCGTTCAAGACCTTGCTGTTCCTCGCGGCGGGATCGGTCCTGCACGCGACCGGTACTCGTGATCTCGACGAACTGGGCGGCTTGCGGCCGGTGATGCCGGTGACCACGGCGGCGTTCGGCCTGGGTGCGCTGGCCGCGTCGGCGCTGCCACCGGGAACGGCGTTCGTGTCGGAGTGGTTGCTGCTGCAGGCGTTGATCCACGGCCTGCCCGCGTCGGGTGTGGCGGCGGCGGTCGCGATGCCGGTGGCGGTGGCCGCGGTGGCCCTGACCGCCGGGCTGGCGGTGGCGACGTTCGTGAAGGCGTTCGGGGTGGGGTTCCTCGCCAAGCCGCGCAGCGCCGCGGCGGCGGGTGCGCACGAGAGTCCGGTCACCATGCTGGCCGGAATGGGCATCGCCGCGGTGGCGTGCGCGGTACTGGCGCTGGCTCCCGCCGTGGTGCTACCGGGGATCGAGGCCGCCGCGCGCGTCGCGGGTGATCCGGCGGTGTCGGGTGCGGTGACGTTGCGACTGACCGGGGTCACCGGCGCCTTGTCGCCGGTGCTGCTCGGCCTGGCGCTCATCGTGGCTGTCGTGGCGCTGGCGGGTGTCGTACGGGTGGTCGCGACGCACCGGGTGCGCCGGGAGGCGCGGTTGTGGGACTGCGGCGGCGGGCCGATGTCACCGCGGATGGAGTACACGGCGACATCGTTCGCCGAGCCGTTGCAGCGGGTGTTCGACGACGTGGTGCAGCCCGAACTGGATGTGGACGTGACCCACCACGAGGAGTCGCGATACCTGGTGCGCGCCGTGGAGTACCGGCGAAAGGTGCCGGACCGGATCGAACGGCGGCTGTACCAGCCGGTGCTCCGGTTCGTCGCCACGTGCGGGGAACGAGGACGCGTGCTGGCCACGGGCAGCGTGCACCGGTACCTCGGTTATGGCTTCTACACCGTGTGCGGTCTGCTGCTCCTGCTGGCGGTGACGCGATGAGTGCGTTGGGCGTCGTCGGCGGGATCGCGCAGCCGGTGCTGATCGTGGCCGGGTCACCGCTGCTGGTCGGAGTGATGCGGCAGGTCCGGGCGCGGCTGGAAGGCCGGGCCGGCGCCGGTGTCCGGCAGCCGTGGCGGGATCTGCGCAAGTTGCTGCGCAAGGAAACGATCACGCCGCGCGGCACGAGCGAGGTGTTCCGGATCGCGCCGCTGCTGCTGGTGGCGACCAGCCTGGTGGTCGCGGTGGTGGTGCCGTTCGTGACGACCGACTCGGCGATCGATCCGGTTGCGGATCTGTTCGCGGTGGTGGCGCTGCTGGCGCTGGGAGCGGTGGCGCTCGCGCTGGCCGGCCTGGACACCGGCACGGCTTTCGGTGGGATGGGCGCGAGCCGGGAGATGACCATCCTCGCCCTGGTGGAGCCGACGCTGCTCGTGGCGATCTTCGCGCTGTCGGTTCGAGTGGGGTCGACCAACCTCGGCGCGATCGTGTCCTCGACCCTGCACGACCCGGCGCGGGTGCTGTCCCCGGCGAGCCTGCTGGCCGCGGTCGCCCTGATCGTCGTCATCGTGGCCGAGACCGGGCGGCTGCCCGTGGACAACCCGTCCACGCACCTCGAGCTGACGATGGTGCACGAGGCGATGGTCCTGGAGTACGCGGGCCCGGATCTCGCGCTGATCGAACTGGCGTCGGCGATGCGGCTGTCGGTGTTCCTCGGGCTGCTGGCGAACCTGTTCCTGCCGTGGGGCATCGCCACCGCCGCCACTCCGGCGGCATTGGTGGTCGGCGTGCTGGCCCTGGTCGTGAAGGTCGGGCTGCTCGGTGTCGTGCTCGCCGCCGGTGAGGTGTTCCTGGCCAAGCTGCGGCTGTTCCGGGTGCCGGAACTGCTGGCCGGGTCGTTCCTGCTGGCACTGCTGGCCGTCGCGGCCTCGTACTTCCTCGCCTGAAACCCTTGCGCCGAAAGAGATCTCCATGAGCGAGACCCTGTACGTACAGCTGCTCGACCTGGCCTGCGGTGGCTTGCTGCTGACCGCGGTCCTGGTGCTGTGGCGCCGGGAACTAGCCGTGATCATCCGGGTGTTCGCGGTGCAGGGTGCCGCGCTCGCCGCGCTGGTCGCGGTGCTGGCCACCCGCGAGGGCTCGGCCGAGCTCTGGGCGGTGGCAGTCGGTGTGCTGGTGTTGCGCGCCGGTGTGCTGCCGCACCTCTTACGCCGGGCGCTGGCCGGTGCGGGCGAAGCGCGACGGGAGACCCGGCCGCTGGTGAACGTGGCGGCGTCGCTGCTGGCCGCAGCGGTGTTGACGCTGCTGGCCTACGCGGTCTCACAGCCGCTCGTGGCGCTGTCACCATCCGCGGCGACGCAGGCGATCCCAGTCGGCGTCACGGTGGTACTGATCGGGTTCTTCGTGCTGGTGACCCGGCGGCGAGCATTGTCACAGCTGGTCGGGTTCCTGTTGATGGACAACGGGATCACCGCGGTCGGCTTCCTCACCACCGCCGGCGTCGGCCTCGTCGTGGAGCTCGGAGTGTCACTGGACGTGCTCCTCGCGGTGCTGGTGCTGCAGATCCTCACCTCCCGGATGCGGGAGACCTTCGGCGACACCGATCTGGACGAACTGCGGGAGTTGCGCGACTGATGATGCTTCTGGTTCCCGTCGTGCTGCCCCTGCTCGGCGCGCTCGTCTACCTCCTCTTCGGCTGGCGGCGCGCCACCGCGTGGGTCAGCGCGGTCAGCGCCGGCCTGCTGCTCGCGGTCGCGGTCACGCTCGCCGCCGGGGTGACCCGGTCCGGTCCGCGGACCGCGATGGCCGGACTGCTGCGGGCCGATGCCCTGTCTGCCTACATGCTGCTGGTCATCGCGGCGGTCGCGGTGCTGGCCACCGCCGCCACCCCCGCCTTCCTGCGGACCGAGATCAACGCCGGCCGCGCCACGGCACGCACCGGCACCCGGCACAGCCTGCTGGTGCAGCTGTTCCTGGCCGCGATGACGCTGGCGGTGCTGGCGGCGAACCTCGGCGTGGTGTGGGTGGCGATCGAGGCGACGACCATCGTCACCGCGTTCCTGGTCGGCCAGCGCCGCACCCGCGCCGCGGTCGAGGCGGCGTGGAAGTACGTGGTGATCTGCTCGGCCGGGATCGCGCTCGCGTTGCTGGGCACCATCGTGCTCAACTTCGCGTCCACCCACGCCCCCGGTGCGGCCGGGCTGGATCTGGCCGCGCTCGCCGCCCACGCCGACGGGCTGGATCCCGGTGTCACCCGCATCGCGGTGGTGCTGCTGATCCTGGGGTTCGGCACCAAGGCCGGTCTCGCGCCACTGCACGCGTGGCTACCCGACGCGCACTCGCAGGCGCCGGCACCGGTGTCGGCGTTGATGTCCGGTGTGCTGCTGTCGGTGGCGTTCTACGCGATCCTGCGGGTCAAGGTGATCGCCGACGGTGCGCTGGGCACCGGATTCGCCCGTGCCGCCCTGCTCGTCATGGCGCTGACGTCGCTGGCACTCGCCGCGGCGCTGCTGATCGGGATCCGTGACTACAAGCGGATGCTGGCCTACTCCAGCATCGAGCATCTCGGACTGGTCGCCTTCGGCGCCGCGCTCGGCAGCCCGGCGGCACTGGCCGCGGCACTGTTGCACGTGCTGGGCCATGGTCTGGCCAAAGCGGTGCTGTTCCTCGGCGCCGGACAGGTCCTGCAGCTCACCGGCACCAGCCGCGTCGACGGTGTCCGCGGCCTGGCCTCCCGCCACCCCGCCCTCGCCGGCTGTTTCGGGCTGGGCGTACTGGCGCTCGTCGGACTGCCCCCGTTCAGCCTGTTCGCCAGCGAGCTGGGCATCGCCCGCGCCGCCTTCACCGCCGGACTGGCATGGCAGACCGGCCTCGCACTCGTACTGGTGCTGGTGATCGGCGCCGCGCTCGTCAACCACACCAGCCGGATGCTGCTCGGCGCAGCCCACGATCATCCGGTGCCCGCCGCCTCACCGGTTCCGGTCGTGCTGCTGGCCGGCTTGATGGTGTGCGCGGCACTCGGCATCGCCGCGGGACCGGTGCCGGTCCTGCTGAACTCCGCGACGCACACCCTGGTGGTGACACGATGATCACGACGATCACGGCCGGCGAACTGCCCGAGCACGCCACATCGTTGCTGGAAAAGGGCTTCCGGCTCGCCCTGGCGGCCGGGCACGACGACGCCGGACCCGATGCCGGCGGGTTGCGGGCGGTGTACCTGTTCATCGCGGCCGCGCCCGACCGAAGGGTCGAACTGCACGTCCCGCTGGACCGCGACCACCCGGAGGTGCCGAGCCTGGCGCGCCTGTCGTTCCCCGCCGGGCGCTTCGAACGCGAGATGCGCGACCTGTTCGGCATCGTGCCCACCGACCACCCGCTCCCCCAGCGACTGGTACGCCACTTCCACTGGCCACAGGGCTGGTATCCGATGCTCGCCGCCGCGGGCGAGCCGCCACAGTTCGGCGACGTCGACGGCCCGTATCCCTTCCGGACGGTGGAAGGTCCCGGTGTGTACGAGATCCCGGTCGGGCCGGTGCACGCGGGCATGATCGGCCCAGGCCACTTCCGGTTCTCGGTGGTCGGCGAGACCATCCTCAACCTCAAGGCCCGCCTCTGGTTCGTCCACAGAGGACTCGAAAAGCTGTTCCAGGGCCGTCGTCCCGAGGCCGCGATCGAGCTGGCCGAACGCGTCAGTGGCGACACCACCGTCGGACACACCCTCGCGTTCTGCCTGGCCGTCGAAGACGCCCACCAGGTCACCGTGCCTCCGGCCGCGCAACGAATCCGGGCGATCCTGCTGGAGCTGGAACGTCTCTACAACCACATCACCGACATCGGCGCCCTGTGCAACGACGTCGCCTACGGCGTGCTCAACGCCCAGGCCCAGCGGGTACGCGAACAGCTGCTGCGGATCAACGACCGCGTGACCGGACACCGGTTGCTGCGCGGCGCCATCCACCCTGGCGGCGCCAGGGTGGCCGCACTGCCCGGCCCCGCCGAACTGGCCGCGATCGGCACCGACGTGGGCGAACTGGTCGGCCTCGCCCTGTCCAACACCGTGGTCACCGACCGGTTCACCGGCACCGCCGTGCTCACCGCCGCGCAAGCCACCGATCTCGGCACCGTGGGCGTGGTCGCTCGCGCCAGCGGCCTGACCATCGACGCCCGCCACGACCACCCGTTCATGTCCGCGCAGTTCCCCCGCCCCGAGCACACCCGCACGGACGGCGACGTGCTGTCCCGATTCCTGGTGCGCGCCGAGGAGATGGCCACCTCCATCGCCATGATCACCAGCCTCGCCGACATGGTCGGCGACCGCTTGACCGCCACCGCTCCGATCACCAGCGGCGGTGGCCGATCCGGCGTCGGCATCGTGGAGGGCTGGCGCGGCATGATCACGCACCGGATCGAAACCGCCCCCGACGGCACCCTGACCCGCGTGAAGATCGTCGATCCCAGCTTCTTCAACTGGCCCGCGCTACCGGTCGCCCTGGCCGACACGATCGTTCCCGACTTCCCCCTGACCAACAAGAGCTTCAACCTCTCCTACGCCGGCAACGACCTGTAGCGGCACACCACGCTGTGTCCGATCTCGCATGGACAACACTTGCGAAGTTTATTAAGTGCGCACATGATGGAACCTGCAGTCGAGGGGAGTGCGGGAGCGATGAACGAGTTCGAATCGACCTTGCGGAACAAGATCTCCGAGGCGGTACTGACGCTCGGTGAAGCCCAGCAGGCCGGCCACGAATACGAGATCCATCTGCACGGAGCCCGGATCCGCGACCTGCTCGATGTGGCCGAGCGTCACGGCATCGACACCAGCGGCTGGGTCAGCCCGGCGCAGCCCGTGAAGCACACCTGGTGAGAACGAACGACCGGTCCGGGCACGTGGTGGCGGTGGTCGGCGGAGTCGGCGCCACATCCGGCGTGCTCCGCACGTATGCGTCCGTCGTCGAGGACATGGCGGGACTGGAGACCCGCGTCATCGCGTCGGACTACGGCCTGCATGACCTCGCGCCCGACATCGGTGCGGTCGTCCTGGTGCGCACCGCCCCCGAGCGGGCGCAGCGGCTGCGCGACTCCCTCACCGGACTGCCGGTCGTCACCGATCAGGACACCACCGCGATCGCCCTGGCCGCCGCGGTGCACAACACCCTGTCCCGCATCGGTCGCGCACCCGAGGCCAGCCGGATCGTCATCGCGGGCGCCCGGACGATGCCCGCGTTGTGCCCGCTGCTGCTGGCGGCCGGAATCGGCGACATCACCACCTGGAACCCCCGCGACGCCATGGTGTTCCCGCTGCGGCGCATCGCCGCCGACGCGGACGCCGTGATCAACCTGGTGGGCGGCGGCGGCCGGTTCGCCTGGCCGCGACACGACACACCGGCCGTGATCGTGCCCGACCCGGGACGCGACCCGCTGCTCGCCTTACCCGGCCTGCTCCGGGCGCTCACCCAGGACTCGTTCATCCAGCTGACCGTCGACGTCCAGCACGCCTGCGCAATGGCACTCGCGGCGGTCACGCCATCCGGCCACCAGCTTCCCCGCTGGCCCGAACCCTCCCTCGTCACGCAGATCGCCGATGCCGCAGCAGCGCCACGGCACCCGCAAGGAGACCCACGATGACCACCACGGCCACCACGCCTGGACTGCACCCGGCGCCGACCACGCACCAAGGGCTGCTGGCGTGGGTATCCGAGGTCGCCGCGCTGACCACCCCCGACCAGGTGGTGTGGTGCGACGGATCCCCGCAGGAGTGGCAGGTCCTGACCGACAAGCTCGTGGCAGCCGGGACGTTCGTGCGGCTGGAGCAGAAACCCAACTCGTTCTGGTGTGCCTCAGACCCGAGCGACGTCGCCAGGGTCGAGGACCGCACCTACATCTGCTCGGCCGACGAGGCCGACGCCGGTCCGACCAACAACTGGATGGACCCGGTGGACATGAAGGTCATCATGACCGAGCACTACCGGGGCAGCATGGCCGGCCGCACGATGTACGTCATCCCGTTCTGCATGGGTCCGCTCACCGCCGAGAAACCCATGCTGGGAGTGGAGATCACCGACTCCGAGTACGTGGTCGCGTCGATGCACATCATGACCCGCATGGGCACCAAGGCCCTCGCGCTGTTCGGTGACGACGCCGAGTTCGTGCGCTGTCTGCACTCGGTCGGTGCGCCGCTCAAGCCCAGGCAGGCCGACGTGCCGTGGCCGTGCGACCAGACCAAGTACATCACCCAGTTCCCCGAGGAACGGATGATCT
Organism: Lentzea sp. NBRC 105346; assembly: GCF_030269605.1. Taxonomy (GTDB): domain Bacteria; phylum Actinomycetota; class Actinomycetes; order Mycobacteriales; family Pseudonocardiaceae; genus Lentzea. Next base: position 101,262 of record NZ_BSTQ01000001.1, on the reverse strand, counting down.
GGAGCTACGGCTCCGGCTACGGCGGCAACGCCCTGCTCGGCAAGAAGTGCTACTCCCTGCGCATCGCCTCGGTCATCGCCCGCCAGGAGGGCTGGCTGGCCGAGCACATGCTGATCCTCAAGCTCACCTCACCCCAGAACAAGGTCCACTTCATCGCGGCCGCGTTCCCCAGCTCGTGCGGCAAGACCAACCTCGCCATGCTCGAACCGGCCCTGCCCGGCTGGAAGGTCGAGACCCTGGGCGACGACATCGCCTGGATGCGCTTCGGCGAGGACGGCCGCCTGTACGCGGTGAACCCGGAGAACGGCTTCTTCGGTGTCGCACCCGGCACCGGCTGGAAGACCAACCCGAACGCCATGCGCACGCTGGCCGAGGGCAACTCGATCTTCACCAACGTCGCGCTGACCGACGACGGCGACGTCTGGTGGGAGGGCTACTCCGAGACGCCTCCCGAGTACCTCACCTCCTGGCGGCGTGAGGACTGGAGGCCGTTGTCCGACGATCCCTCGTCCCATCCGAACTCCCGCTACTGCACCCCGATCGCCCAGTGCCCCATCGCCGCGCCGGAGTGGGACGACCCGAACGGGGTACCGATCTCGGCGATCTTCTTCGGCGGCCGCCGCGCCACCACCATCCCGCTGGTCACCGAGTCCTTCGACTGGCAGCACGGGGTGTTCATGGGTGCCACGCTGTCGTCGGAGACCACGGCCGCGGCGACCGGCCAGGTCGGCGTGGTGCGCCGCGACCCGATGGCGATGCTGCCGTTCATCGGCTACCACGCCGGCGACTACTTCCAGCACTGGATCAACACCGGCAAACACGCCGACACCACCAAGCTGCCGAAGATCTTCTACGTCAACTGGTTCCGCCGCGCCGACGACGGCCGCTTCCTCTGGCCCGGCTTCAGCGAGAACGCCCGTGTCCTCAAATGGGCGATCGAGCGCATCGAGGGCGACGGCACGGCATTCAAGACCCCGATCGGCTGGGTTCCGGGAGTGAACGCGCTCGACCTCGACGGCCTGGACGCGCCGCTCGAGGACGTGTGGCAGGCACTCGACGTCGACCTCGACGAGTGGCGCGCCGAGCTCCCGCTGATCGAGCAGTGGTTCGCCACGATCGGCGACAAGCTGCCCACCGCGCTGCACGACGAGCTCGAGGCACTCAGACACCGCCTCGGCTGAGAGCGCCTGCGGGTCGCCGCCACGATCACCTCGGTCGCAGGCACGGCATACCATTGGCGACTAAGTAAAGTCGGCAACTGCTGAACAGCGTTGATGCGCATCCCGATTCGGCGCTTCGGGGACCGACCAGGGAGGATCAACATCATGACGACGACCTGCAGGACGGCACCGCGGTGAGCAGGCCCCTCTACCAGCTCAAAGCCGAGTTCTTCAAGACACTCGGCCATCCGGCGCGCATCCGGGTACTCGAGCTGCTCAGCCAGCGTGAGCACTCGGTCGCCGAAATGCTGCCGGAAGTCGGCATCGAAGCGGCCAACCTCTCCCAGCACCTCGCGGTCCTGCGCCGCACAGGCCTGGTCACCACCCGCAAAGAAGGGTCCAACGTCCACTACTCACTGACCAGCCCGCACGTCGCCGAACTGCTCGCCGTCGCCCGGCGCATCCTCACCGGCGTCATCTCCGGCCAGATGGAACTGCTCGAAGGCCTGCGCACCGCGGCCGTCACCGCGCCGGTCGATCACAACAACACAGCGCAGGACTGAGTCCGGCTGTCGCAGGCTCACAACCCGGTGATCATCAGGTCGTCGACATCGAAATCGAGGTTGTTGCGCACCGCGATCACACCGGGGACACCACGCACGGTCCACTCGGCCCGCTCGGCGGCACTGCGCACGCTGAGAGCTCCCTCGAGCGTGACCACACCGTCGGCCACGTGAACCGCGACGCGGCATGACCGGCGGTCGCAGCCGAACAACTGCCGCTCGACGTCGGCCCGGATGCAGTCATCGCCGCGCAGGAACACCCGCAAGGTGTCATGTGGCCTGAGCACCCCCACCAATGTGCCCGCTTCGTTCACGACGCACAGCATGCTCGCCTGCTCGCCAGTGAGGACGTGCAGCGCCGTGCGCAGCGGGGTCTCGCCGGTGACCACCACCGCCGGAGCCGTCATGAGTTCGCCGGCACGGGTACCGGCGGCCTTGTGCCACTGAGCCCGCCAGCGCGATCCCCCCAGCAAGGGCGGATGGATCGCGCCACCGTGGAACTCCAGTTTGGTGGCCAGATCCGCCTCCGACACGACGCCCAGCGGGCGGCCGATGGGGTCGATGACCGGAATGTCGCGGACGTCGGTAGCGATCACGGTGGCGACGAGTTCCTTGAACGGCGTGTCAGGCACCGCGGTGACGACGTTCCGGCACATCACATCGATGGTCTTCGGTTCGCTCATGTCCAGCCTCCCGCGTCCGTGCGAGCTGCTTGCAGACTTAGTCAGTTTAGCAACTGCTGAAACAGCGTGATAGACGACGAACGGAAAGGCGTTGAACCCGTGACCGTCGACGACATCAAGGCGATCCGCGAAGCCAGGGAAGAAGCTCGGCGAATCACCACGATCCCGCGCGGCACGATCTGTTCGGTCGCTACGCCCAAGACACCGGCCACCACCTGAAGATCGCCAACCGCCGGCGCCGTGCCGATGCCGTAGTCGCCCTGCTTCTGTCCACAATGGCCGCTCTGGGAAATGCCACCACGGCTGGCGTTCGCACACCGTTGCGGGGCTCCTCTACGTGTCCGGTCAGCCGTTCAGGTGGGTGCGGACCGGGCCCACACGGATGTCCGGCCGTTCACGACGGGAGCTGCGGACGCGGACCGGGATCGGGACTCCGCTCGCAGCCGGCGGGGTGCCGGTGGGCGGCGCGGCGTTCTGGGTGTTGTGGCGACCGGCGTCGCGCAGTTCGGCGTGAGCGGCCACCACCTGAGCCAGCCGTGCCGGGTCGGCCGGCTCCGCGTGGGTGTCCGGGTGGAGGGTGAGGAGAAGTGCCCGGTAGGCCGCGCGGATCTGGGCAGGGGTGGCGTCGCGCGGGACCCCGAGTACGCGGTAGGGGTCCGGTGATGACGGGTCTCGGTGCGCCGGCATGGTCTGGTCACTTCCGCGGCCAGGTGACGAGAGGTCCGCTGCCTGGGAGGAGTTGGGCGTTGAGGTGGCTCAGCGCGGTGCCGGCCTCGCGGCAGGCGCGCTGGGCCGGTTCGGCGTGATCGTCGGAGTGCGGCTCGTGCCGTTGTGGACGGTCGCCGGTGCAGGCCGCCGGTGCGGCGGTGAAATCGCTGATCGCGCCCAGCGGGTGGATCAGCCGCCACGAGTCGGCGCGCGCCGTGGCGAGATCGGGCGCGCGGCACCCGTCGGCGTACTCGACGACCGCGTGGTGGGCGGCCTGCTCCAGCACCGTGCTCAAGCCTGCCCCGGCGCCTGGTTCCGGCCGGTCGGCACGGCTCATGTCCAGACTCCGGCGGGGTCCGGTTCGTCGTCGGGCAGAGGCACGACGCGGCGCTGGTCGGCGACATCGGCGGGGTCGGCCTCGAGCACCTCGCCCAGCTCGGCGGTGTCGTCGCGATCGGGCACACCGTCGGGTTCGATCTCGTTGAGCTCCGGCCAGGCGGGACGCAGCTGGTCGGTCACGTCGTTCCACGGCTTGTCCAGGTCGATCACGGGTGTTCCCCCTTCGCGGTTGCCGTCCCGGCACGATCCGATGCCCGCCACGGCATCCGGTGGCCGTGGCGGGCGTGATCGGGCTCAACTCGAAGATCTGCAGATGTGCATCGCTCCGGCAAGGTCCGGCTTGCCGCACCGAGTGGATCGGTGCCGGCCCGTGGCGGTCGCCCTTGTCGCGTCACGAGACGCAGACCGGTTGTCGCGTCGAGGCGGGAACCGGCGGGATGCTGGGCGAGCGGCCACGATGGTCGCTGCCGTGCCCTGCCCGCTATCACCTCCTACATGGCGTTCGAGGTGTCAGGTCGAGGGGTGACCGTGGCGCATGCCGGGCGCGGAGGAGAGCGCTCCCGCGCGCCGACTCTGCGTGCCGTCCGGGCGAGGTCACCGGACTCCCGGCCGGACGATGTCGCCCTCTCAGTCGGTGACGCCGGGTGGCGAGGACGCTCGCGCGGGTGCCGGCGAGGCGGTGGAACGAACGATTCGAGGAAGTTCGCGGCCATGATCTCGTCGAACTCCGCCCGCACCCAGTCGAGGTCGGCGGCGACCACGTCCGCGAACATCGGCTCGCCGCCGTGTTCGACGTGTGGGACCACGCTCTCGCCAACCATCTCGATCACTCCCAGGCAACTGTCACCAGGTCACTGACCGACACTTTTCTTATAGCGCGCACTGTAGATTGTGTCAAGCAACTGCTGAAGATAGCCTTGAGCAGGGGATGTACTCAGGGTTCAAGGAGCCGCCCACCGTGCCCCTCAACGACCTCGACGACACGGACTACCCGGCCTACACCACCGGGCAGGCCGCCGAGCTGCTCGGTGTGCAGCAGGCGTTCTTGCGCAGCCTGGACACCGCGGACCTGCTGCGCCCGCAACGCTCCGACGGCGGGCACCGCCGCTACAGCCGGCGCCAGCTCGAGCTCGCGGGCCGGATCCGCGTGCTGTTCGACGAGGGCCACACGCTCGCCGCGACGGCCCGCATCATCGGGCTGGAGGACGAACTCGCCGCCGCCCACGACCAGATCAGCGAGCTGCGCCGGCAACTGGGCCGGGACGCCGGGGTCAGGCGTTCGGAGCTGCGGTGAGCGCCAGCGCGGCCAGCAGGTCTCGGCCCTTCTCGGCGTTGCGGGGCTCGCACAGGACGTCGTACCGGTTGGCCACGAGCTGGGTAGTCGAAGCGAAGTCGCGGCGGCCTCCCAGCGCGGCATAGCCCGCGGCGGCGAACGCGGTGCCGAAGACGACACCGGTGAGCAGTCCGATGACGATCGGTGCGAGCACCGGTCCGGTGCTGAACAGGCCGAGCAGCAGCCCGACGAACAGGCCGAACCAGGCGCCGGACGCCGCGCCGCCACTGAGTACGCGTGGCCAGGTGAGCCTGGCGGTGACGCGTTCGACCACCATCGGCTCGACGCCGACGATGGTGACGTCCCCGACCGGGAAGTCGTTGTCCGCCAAGTGGTCCACGGCGCGCTGGGCTTCGGTGTAGGTGGCGTAGGAGCCGATCGGCCAGCCGGTGGGCGGAGTGGGCAACCCGGCCGGGCGCTCAGCAATGAACGGGTTCGCGGGGGCGCTGATCATGGTGGATCACCTCCATCGTCACAATGGTTTCCTCGGGCAGCGGCCGCAGCAACGGCTCGGCGTCGGCCAGAAGTGCTTGTGCGGCACGGAGTTCCTCGGCGACGCGCCGGCGACACCGGTCCAGGAGGTCGACGCGGTGCTCGGCGTCGGCGACGATGCGGCGCGCGTGCTCGGTGGCCTCGCGGACGATCCGGTCGGCGCGGGCCTGCGCGGCGCGCTGCTGGTCCGCCAGTGCGCGCATCGCCTCGGCGCGGCGTTGTGCCATCGCCTGCTCGAAGTCCGACTCGACCTGCCGACGGACCTGCGCGGCCTGGTCGTCGAGTTCGCGGCGGCGGCGTTCGGCCTGCCGGGTCATCGTCTCGACCTCGGCGTGGGCGCGGTCCATCAGCGCGCGGTGCTCGGTCTCCGCCTCCGCGCGGCGCCGGTCGAGTTCGGCCACGACGTGTTCGGCGCGCCGGCGCAACCGGTCGGCGGCGCGGTGAGCGTTCGCCCAGTCCTGCTCGGCGGCGATCCGGGCGCGGGTGGTGATCTCCTCGGCTTCGGCGTGGGCGAGCTCGACCATGCGCCGCAGCCGCTCGCTGAGGGCGTCGGGATCGACCGGGGTGCGGCAGATCCGGTCGGCGCGTGCCCGCAGCTCGGCGTTCTCCGTGCGGGCGGCTTCCAGTTGCCGGGCAAGGGACTCGGCGCGGGCGAGGGCGGAATCCCGGTCGGCGGTGAGCACCGCCAGTTCGCCTTCCACCTCACGCACGTAGTGCTGGACCTGTTCGTGGTCGTAGCCGCGCCAGCGCACGTCGAAGTCGGTTCGCAGCGGCAACAACTCCACTCCCCCTGCTCCTTCCGGTGCGACAGCGCCGCCGGCCGCGGCCGGGGCAGACCGCGGCCGACGGCGGCGGGTGTTACTTGCCGTTGATCGCGATGCGGCGTGGCTTGGCCGCCTCGGTCTTGGGCACGCGGACGGTCAGCACACCGTCGGCGAGATCGGCCTGGATCTTGTCGGCGTCGACGTCCTGCGGCAGCGTCACCCGGTAGGAGAACTGCCCGACGCGCCGGGTGCGGTGGCGGAACAGCCCTTGCCGTTCCTTCTCCTTGACCTCACCGCTGATCGACAGCTCGGTGCCGGCCAGATCGACCGTGATGTCGTCGCGCTTGACGCCCGGCAGCTCGACCTCCACCAGGTAGGCCTCGCCGGTCTCGGTCACGTCGGCCAGCGGGGCCCAGGCGCGCACGCGGTCACCGACGGTGCCGGCGACCGACTCCATCCACCTGCCCAGCTGACCGTAGAGGTCCTCGAACTCGCGGAACGGGTCCCAGCGGCCCAGCGGGGCCGACGATCGCACAGCAGGCAGTGCCATGACTTTCACCTCCATGAGAGCCACAACGAACACTCATCCCGAACGACGAACTTGAGTCCTAGATTGTTCCCAAACCTGAGCCGGTTGGACTCAACCATTGGTGTGACGTGCGTCATCCGGACGCCACCCCCGACGAACTGGTTGCACTCGGCTCTCGACGGTGCTATCAGAGAACTGTTAGCACTCAACCCCATCGAGTGCTAACGGCCGGGCCGGTGAGGCTGCTCGGCGGTTCGTCGAGTCGTCTTCCGTCGCGGGCATCAGGCCCGGCTGGGTACCTGTGGTTCGGATGTTCGGAAGGACTGCGCGAATGGCGAAGTTGATCGCGTTCGACGAGGACGCCCGCCGCGGTCTCGAGCGGGGTATGAACACCCTCGCGAACGCAGTCAAGGTGACGCTCGGCCCGAAGGGCCGCAATGTCGTGCTGGAGAAGAAGTGGGGCGCGCCGACGATCACGAACGACGGCGTCTCCATCGCGAAGGAGATCGAGCTCGAGGACCCGTGGGAGAAGATCGGGGCCGAGCTCGTCAAGGAAGTCGCGAAGAAGACCGACGACGTCGCGGGTGACGGCACCACCACGGCGACCGTCCTCGCTCAGGCCCTGGTGCGCGAGGGTCTGCGCAACGTGGCCGCCGGCGCCAACCCGCTGGGGCTCAAGCGCGGCATCGAGAAGGCCGTCGAGGCGGTGACCGAGCAGGTGCTCAAGACCGCCGTCGAGCTGGAGACCAAGGAGCAGATCGCGGCGACGGCGTCGATCTCCGCGGGCGATGCCACCATCGGTGAACTGATCGCGGAGGCGATGGACAAGGCCGGCCGGGACGGCGTGATCACGGTCGAGGAGAGCAACACCCTCGGTCTCGAGCTCGAGCTCACCGAGGGCATGCGCTTCGACAAGGGCTACATCTCCGGCTACTTCGTGACCGACCCGGAGCGTCAGGAAGCAGTGCTGGAGGACGCCTACGTCCTGCTGCACCAGGGCAAGATCAGTTCGGTGAAGGACCTGCTCCCGTTGCTGGAGAAGGTGATCCAGTCCGGCAAGCCCCTGCTGGTCATCGCCGAGGACGTCGAGGGCGAGGCCCTGGCGACCCTGGTCGTCAACAAGATCCGTGGCACGTTCAAGTCCGTCGCCGTCAAGGCTCCGGGCTTCGGTGACCGCCGCAAGGCGATGCTGCAGGACATCGCGATCCTGACCGGTGGCCAGGTCATCAGCGAGGACGTCGGGCTGAAGCTGGAGAACGCCGACATCTCGCTGCTGGGCAAGGCGCGCAAGGTCGTCGTCACGAAGGACGACACGACCATCGTCGAGGGCAGCGGTGACGCCGAGGCGATCCAGGGACGGATCAGCCAGATCCGCGCCGAGATCGAAAAGACCGATTCCGACTACGACCGCGAGAAGCTGCAGGAGCGCCTGGCGAAGCTCGCCGGTGGCGTCGCCGTCATCAAGGCGGGTGCCGCGACCGAGGTCGAGCTGAAGGAGCGCAAGCACCGCATCGAGGACGCGGTGCGCAACGCCAAGGCCGCCGTCGAGGAGGGCATCGTCGCCGGTGGCGGTGTGACGCTGCTGCAGGCCGCGAAGACCTGCTTCGACGGGCTCGGACTGGAGGGCGACGAGGCGATCGGCGCCAACATCGTCCGGGTCGCCGTCGAGGCGCCGCTCAAGCAGATCGCGGTCAACGCCGGTCTCGAGGGCGGAGTGGTCGTCGACAAGGTCAAGTCCCTGCCGCCCGGCCACGGCCTCAACGCGCTGAGCGGCGAGTACGAGGACCTGATGGCGGCGGGGGTCATCGACCCGGCCAAGGTCACCCGCTCCGCGCTGCAGAACGCGGCCTCGATCGCGGCGCTGTTCCTCACCACCGAGGCCGTCGTCGCCGAGAAACCCGAGCAGGAGAAGGCTCCTGCCGCTCCCGCCGAAGGCATGGACTACTGAAGCCACCTGTGCGCCATCCAGGTGAACTCGTTTGCTATAGGGAACAGTGGTCCTGGGTGGCGCGTTACTGGTGGTGTCACAGGCGGAACAACGTCCACGAGAGGGAAGGAGAAGAACGCCATGCTGATGCGCACCGACCCGTTCCAGCTGCTGGACCAGCTGACCCAGCGGCTCGCCGGGAACGCCTCATTCCGATCGGCACTGCCCATCGACGCCTACCGCGACAGCAACCAGCTCGTGGTGCACTTCGACCTGCCCGGTGTGAGCGCCGACTCCATCGACGTCGACGTGCAGGGCAACGTCCTCACCGTCAAGGCGCAGCGCACCACCGTCGCGGACAACGTGGAGATGGTGGTCAGCGAGCGGCCGTCCGGCACGTTCAACCGCCAGCTGTACCTCGGCGACAACCTGGACACCGGCAAGATCCAGGCCGGCTACGACGCCGGCGTGCTGACGCTGCGCATCCCGATCGCGGAGCAGGCCAAGCCCCGCAAGATCGCCATTGCCAGTGGGGAAAAGCAGGCGATCACCGCCTGACGGCGAGGACCGGCCCGCGCTCGCGGCGGCGCGAGTCAGGAACGCGGCCATCGTGAAGTGAGCCGCCCTGCGTCGGGAAGACGCGTATGCCGCCGTTAGTGGCAGGTACACCGCCGGTTCGGGCCGGTCGCCGCCGAGGTGGCGACCGGCCCGGTCGTTTCCGCCGGCCGCATCCGCTCCCGGCTCCCGGTTGCCGTCGACGGACACACTCACGACGTCACGCGACCACCTGGATGCCGACCGAGCCGAACCGCACACCGTTCCCGCACCCGCCCGAGTCCTGCATCACGGCTCCCTCACGACCGGAGCGGCAAGATGTGACCAGGGTTGCGTCGCCAGACAGAAGGAGCTCCACATGCTCAGCTGGTCGACCATCGCGTACGGAGCCGGGCTCTCGGCGGTGCTGGCCGTCGTCCTGGTCGCCCTGCTGGTGCCCAAGCGACACGTCGGGGTGATTCTGACCGCGGGCATCGCGGCCGGCCTCGGGCCCGCGGCGTGGAACGCGATTCTCAACGCGGTGCACGCGCCGGGTTTCTTCACCGACGCGCCGATCCGGTGGTTCCCGGTCAGCTGGCAGGACACCGGCAGCGGCGTGTTCGCCATCGCCACGGCCGCCGTGCTGCTCGGCCTTGGACCGCAGGGCAGCGACTCGGGCAGGCGCGTCGCCGTTGTCTCCTTCCTCGCCGGCATCGCGGCGTTGGTGGTCGATGTCTACCTCTACTGACCGGCAACGCCTCGGCGTCGCCCGTACGCGCGAGCAGATCGACCGGATCGCCGAGGAGATCGTCGACAACCACTTCCCCGATGGATGACCATCGACAGCGGCCGCCGATGATCAGGTTTACGCGCGGGCGATCAGGGGAAGCCCGTCTGGACGTGGCCGGAGCGTAGGAGTTGTTGTTCCACCGCGATCAGTCAGGGACGACTGGTTGGCTGCTTTTCGTTCGCAGGGATGTCAGACAGGCGTTGCCCGCCCACGCGATCGGAGTGAAGTCGGCGTCGAACGACGTCCGGCAGGCACTGCGCGCGGCAGGGAAGAGCGACAGCCATGCAAGGCAGTCCCAATCCGAAGCGGGTCTCGGTCCAGATGCTCAGCGCCGATCCCCGCATCTCGGTCATCTCGATCGAAGGCGAGATCGACATGACCACTGAACACCTGGTCATCGGCGAGATCATGGACCGGCTCGCGGTCCGCCCGAAAACGTTCGTTCTGGATCTCACCGGGGTGACGTTCTTCGGTTCCGCGGGTCTGCACGTGTTGCTCGATGGCCAGGCCGCAGCCGAACGGCTGGGCACCAGGCTGGCCGTGGTCGTGCCGGAGCATGGTGTGGTGAACCGGGTGCTCACCCTCACCGGCGTTGACCGGCTCCTGGATCTGCGTCGAGACCTCGGCAGCGCTCTGCGCGGGTCATGAGCGCAATGAGAGTCAACCGGCCGTCCGGTCGTCGGTCGAGATCGCCTTGCTGACCGCGTCCTTCACCCGATCGAACAGAGCCAGCGCGGGACCCGCGGCGAGGTTCTCGACGCCGGTCTCCACACCGGGATGGGGATGCGTGGGGGCCACGCGTTCAGCGGCCCGCACCATCACGGCGAGGCCGCGCAGCTCCTTCTCATTGCAGCTGTGCCGCAGATAGGGGAACTCGTACTGTTCCTCGTGATGGGCGTGCAGCAGCACCGACGCACGTAGTTCCGCCAGGAGTGGCAGGAAGTCCTCGTGGTCCGCTCCCATCGACTCCAGACGGCTCAACAGTTCCTTGGCCTGCCGCTCCTCGGCGAGCCGGTCGTCCACGAGCGGTGCGCCGGCGTCGATCGCGCGCCGTGCGAGCGGGTGCACGACCTGCTCTTCCGCGGTCTCGTGCACGGCGAGCAGCCGCACCAGCTCCGCGAACGCGTCTCGCCGGTCCCGGCCGTCCGCCTCCTGCACGCGAGTGAAGAGGTCGCGGATCTGCCCGTGCTGTCCGAGCAGCAGCTGGATCACGTCCTCGGTCATCGCTTCACCTGCTGCCTCAGTTCGGGCGCCGGGTGCTCGCCCTCGGTCTCCAGCCGGTAGTCCGTGCCGTACTGCTCGCGGTGCAGGTCGATCACCTGCTCGCTGGGCGGCTCGGCTCCGCCGTGGATGTTCTCCTGCATGCGTTCGAAGCGTTCGTGTGCCTCGCGGACGTACCCGGTGCCGAGGGTGGTGAGGTCGATCTGCGTGTCCAGCAGCTCGCGGAGGTAGGCCTTGTTGGGCTCGAAGGTGACCGGCGCGGGCAGCTCCGGCGCGAGCACTTCCTCCGGTTCCCGGTCGTCGTGGGCGCGCATCAGGTCACACGCCACGTGCAGGTGCTCCAGCTCCATGTTCAGGTGAAGCTCCCAGATCGCCCGGATCCTCGGGTCGGACTCGGTCTCCATGAACGAGTGGTACAGGTAGCACTCGTTGTACTCGTGGTTCACCAGCCGTTCCCACCAGGTCTCGCCGGGGTCCACAAGGGACTCGTAGTGGGTGACGTGCTCCTCCTCGATGAGGCCGATCTCCTGGTAGAGCTGACGTGCGATCGGTTCCATGTACTCGGGTCCGACGTTCATGTAGAAGTTCATCGTCTGCTGCTCGGCCGACATGATGGTCAGCGCGTGCAGCTTCGAGATCGGCGCCGCGGTCGTCTTGTCGTACGGCTCGCGCACGTTGTCGTGCGGATGGCGGTGGTGGTACTTGGTGGGACGGCCGGGGATGACCTCGGTCAGCCCGTCGACGATGCGCTCCGCCTTGCGGCGCTGGATCATCTCGTAGAGGTTGGCGTACCGGTAGAGGTGGTCGAAGTCCTCCAGCACGCCGAACTGGTAGGCCTGCTTCAGGTACGGATCGGGCTCCATCCGCGCGACCCAGGCCGTGAGGTCCACGGCGACCTGTTCGTAGGCGATCGTGGTCTCCAGCGCCGACGCGGGAGCGGGCAACAACCAGTTCACGACTTTCTGTTGCTGCTGCTCGATGTAACGAACCTCGGCGAGCTGCCGCTTGACGTCCAGGTCCGCGCAATGCCTGGCGAACTGGTGGCTGAACAGCAGCGCTTCCACCTCGATGCCGTTCAACGCGATGATCCGGCACCGCGTGTACGGGTCGGCGTGGTCGGGGTCGGTGGGTTCGACGTTGAGCTCACGCCAGTTGCGCAGCTGGCGGTCGAGTGGGATCCCGCGCTGTTCCAGCGGGTTGAACGTCATGACGTCGTTCCTCTCGTCAGGGCTGCTGAGGGAAAACCGGTGGCCGGGCCGCAGATCGTCGCGAGCGCGTGACCGAGCGAAGGCCAGGCACATGTCAGCGCGTCGGGATCGTTGATCTGCACCGTCTTCGCCACCGCGTAGCTGTCGATCACGAGCTCCAGCGCGAGGCGCCTGCGCCCAACCCAGCGCCTCATGCCCGCCAAGGCCCGCATCCCGTCCGAGTGGAGAACCGTGACTTCTGACAGGTCGAGCACGACGGTTGCCAGGCGCTGATCGACGTGTTCCTTCAGACGACTCGCCAGCGCCACGAAGTCGGACGGGCCCGCCTGGCCGGCCAGGGCGATCACCACGACACCGGGCTCATGTCTGTGGCACCGGATGCTCTGCGCGTCGGTCGTCATCGTTGTGCCTTTCCGCTCAAGGGCTTGGCTGCAACGGCATCCCCGAGCGACGGTGGCGGTAAACCGAACGCGCGGCATTCCGCACCAGGCGGACACATCGCCTCCATCGCATTGCTCCACGCGGCACCACAAGTTGCTCTCGGTGTACCAGCCCTGGTGACGCACAGCCCCCAATACGCTCATTTCGGCGCGGCTCGCTTGAATTCGCCGGCACAGCGAATTTGTGAGTCGTTTCCGGGCGCAGGAAGCGCCGATGGGGACCTCAGAAGTCGCTCGTGGAGGGGACTGTTGGATTCATTCGACGAGGAGAGCGCATACCTGGCAGAGGCGAAACTGCGGCGCCGCAACAACGCGCCGCACGATCGTTATCTGTCGTCCTACCGGGCCCGGATGGGGGGATATCGGGGCGAAGTGCTCGTGCCGCCCGCGGTGTTCGGCGTGGAAGGGGCGGTCGACCTGCACTGCCATGCGCACGAAGGTCAGCAGGACGGGCTCGCGATCGCCAAGCTCGCGTCGGCGAGCGGTATCAAAGGCTTGCTGTTCAAGAGCATCATCTGGCGTCACCGCGATGACCTCGGCGGCCCGGCGGCCGCCGTGCGCGAGGTGGAAGACCGGCTGCGCGACTGGTGCGACGAGGTCGGCGTGCCGCCGACCCGGCTGTGGGCCGGCTGGATCGTCACCGACACGCGGGGCCTGTCCATGGTGGAGCAGGCGCGCAAGCAGTTCGCTGACGGGATTTCCGCGGTGTGGATGCCGGTGTTCAGCAGCGCCAACACGTTGAGCAAGGTCGGCGGTATGCGGTCGTGGTGGGGTGAGGAGCCCGACGGGTGGGCCGACCCGCTGCCGTGGGAGAAGGCCCTGAAGGTCGGCCACTACACGCTCGACGAGCGCGGCAGGCTCAAACCGGAGTACCGCGAGATCTTCCGGATGGCCGCCGACCACGACGTGATGATCTCGTTCGCGCACGCCACGCACCCCGAGATCTGGGAGATGGCCGAGCTGGTGCGGGACCTCGGCATCACCAAGGCGATCGTCGACCATCCGTTCAGCCCGTTCCTCGACCTGTCACTGGAGGAGATGCGCGAGCTGACCTCGGCGGGCATCTACATGAACTTCACCTACGACGAGATCTCGCCGCTGCTCGGCGTGGACCCGGCCGAGATGTGCCGCACCATCCAGGCACTCGGCACCCACCACGTCACGCTGTCCAGCGACGCGGGCGAGCCGCTGTTCCCCAACACCGTCGAGGCGCTGCGGCTCCTGCGAGCTCACATGCGAGCGTTCGGGCTGACCGACGACGAGGTGCACGAGACCAGCTCCATCAACCCGTCCAAGATCATGAACGCGGTGGACTGAGGGCAAGGGTGCGGTGCGCTCGCGCACCGCACCTCGCTACTTCGTCACTTCGTCGCGATGACGATCCCGTGGGGCGTCCACCCCTCGCCGGCAACGCGCCTGATCTTCGTCTGGTCGAAGCCCGCTGTCCGCAGCCAGGACTCGTACTGGTGCCAGGCGTAGATCATTCCGCCTTCGGCGGGCAGCGTGGCGAAGTAGACGCTGTCCAGCGCGGCCATCAGCGGGCCGTCCCCCTCATCGCTCGACATCGAGCTGAAGATGATCACCCGGCCGCCCTCGGGAAGCACCTCGTACGCCTTGCTCAGCAGGTGGATGTTCTGTTCCGGCTCCCAGATCACCAGCTGGTGCGAGAACAGCACCGTGTCCACATCGGCCGGGAACTCGTCGCGGAACATGTCGCCGCCGTGCACTGTCACGCGGCCGGCGAGCCCGTTGTCCTCGATCCGCTTGCGCGCGATCGGCCCGGTCGCCGGGATCTCCATCACGGTCACCTCGAGGTGCGGATGGGCGTATGCCAGCGCGATCGCGTTCACCCCGTCGCCGCCGCCGGCGTCAAGCACCTTCCGCGACGACGCGAAGTCGGCGTTGGCGAGCAGAAACGGATTCGAGAGCTCCGACCACGACCGCATGTACCGGTAGAACACGCGCTCCAGCTGCGGGTTCTCGACGAACCGGTGATAGAGGTCCCGGCCGACGCCCCGTACCCGGCGCAACCCGATGTTGGTGTTCTTCCGCAGCGACTCGACAAAGTCGGCCTGGGCCTCGTAGACGATGTGCGCCTCGAAGGCGACGACGCTCGTGAAGATGTCCCACTGGTCGTCCTCCATGAGCTGGTCCAGCACCGAGGCGTTGCGGTACCGGCGGTCCTCGACCGTGGTGAGCTTCAGCGACGTCGTGCCGAGCAGCAGCGTGTCCGTGGCCCGTTCGGCCAGCTGCAGCTCCTGGCCGATGTCTTCGCGGCAGAGGTTCGACTTCTTGTGCAACAGCTCGAAAAGGCCCAGCTCGCACCCCGCGTTGAGGTACTGGAACGCGGCATGGCCGAACAGAATCGGGGTCAGGCCGTCCATTGTGAGGCCGGTCGATCTCAACGTTGTTCCTCTCTTTGGGGGACTGCGTTGATCTACGACAATTCGAGTGGAATTGTAAATTCGAGCTTTCGGCGTCGATCTTCCGGACGCTACCACGCCGCGCGCCGAGAGGTCTTCTTTCGAATAATTCGCGGCAAATGTTCCGGAACAGGTTTTAGAGAGTTTCAGCGAGGTGAACGATCAGCCTCAGAGCCGGGTCGCCACCTCGACGAGCCGGGCCAGTGCCCGCGACCGGCTGTGCGGCGGCCAGGCGATGACCGTGGTCACCTTGGGCGCGTCCACCACAGGTACCGCGACCAGCTTCTCGCCCAGCTGGTTGCGCAACGACTCGGGCATGATCGCGGTGGTGCGCCCGAGCATGATCAGCTGCAGGAGCTGGGTGTGGTCCCTGACCTTCGGCCCGGGGCCGTCGGGATAGGTGCCGTCCCGGCGG
The DNA here is from genome assembly GCF_030269605.1 of Lentzea sp. NBRC 105346. Classification (GTDB taxonomy): domain Bacteria; phylum Actinomycetota; class Actinomycetes; order Mycobacteriales; family Pseudonocardiaceae; genus Lentzea. The sequence continues at coordinate 85,733 of NZ_BSTQ01000001.1, read as the reverse complement.
GGCCAGCGCGGTGGCGGCAGGCCGGGCAGCCCGGTGACGTCGGAGGTACGCAGTGAGGTCTCGAGGCTGAGGGGATGTCCGGCGGGGAGCACCGCGATCTGCCCCTCGGAGCGCAGCACCTCGGTGTCGAAGCCGGTGGCGGAGTCGAACGGCAGGTACAACAGCGCGACGTCGGCTCGTCCATCGCGGAGCATGCCCTCCTGCTCGCCGATTCCGCACAGTTGCACATCGATCTCGACCGCGCCGGGTTCCGCGGCGTAGGCGTCGAGCAGCTTGGCCAGCAGTTCACCGGACGCGCCCGCCTTGGTCACCAGGACCAGGGCGGCCGACCCGGTGCCGGTACCGGCCCGGCGGGTGCGGCGGCCGGCGGCCTCCACGGCGTCCAATGCGGCCCGGCCCTCGGCCAACAGCACGGCTCCGGCCGCGGTCAGCTCCACCGACCGGTTGTCGCGGTGCAGCAACTCCACCCCGAGGCGGCGTTCCAGCCGCTGGATCGCGCGGGACAGCGGCGGCTGGGCGATCCCCAGCCGCTCCGCGGCCCGCCCGAAGTGCAGTTCCTCGGCGACCGCCACGAAGTACCGCAACTCCCGCGTCTCCATCCAGCCACGATACCCGGGAGGTATCACCGGCCATCCAAACGGTCTTGGCCGTGCGGCCCATTCCAGACCCACGATCGAGGCATGCAGACAACGACGGCGCTGGTGACCGGCGCCAACAAGGGAATCGGGTACGAGATCGCAGCGGGCCTGGGCGCACTTGGCTGGAGCGTCGGCGTAGGCGCCCGGGACCCCGAGCGGCTGCGGGTCGCCGTGGAGAAGTTGCAGGCGGGCGGCGTGGACGCCTTCGCGGTGCCGCTGGATGTGACCGACGACGCCAGCGTTGCGGCGGCGGCCCGGCTTGTCGAAGAGCGGGGCGGGCTCGACGTGCTGGTGAACAACGCCGGGGTGGTCGGCGGAGAGTCGCAGCAGCCCAGCACGGCCGACCTGGAGGGGATGCGGACCGCGGTGGAGACCAACGTCTTCGGCGTGGTCCGGGTGACCAACGCCCTCCTGCCGCTGCTGCGCCGCTCGGCGTCGCCCCGAATCGTGAACGTGTCGAGTTCGGTCGGCTCACTCACGCGGCAGAGCGCGGGTGGCGAGCAGGCCGGCCCGATCTCCATCGCCTACTCGCCGACCAAGACCTACCTCAACGCGGTCACCGTCCAGTACGCCCGCGAGCTCGCAGGAACCGGCATCCTGGTCAACGCGGGCTGCCCCGGCTACTGCGCCACCGACCTCAACGGCTTCCGCGGGCACCGCACCCCTCAGCAGGGGGCGGCCATCGCCGTCCACCTGGCCACCCTGCCCGACGACGGTCCCAGCGGCGGCTTCTTCCAGGACGATGACGTGGTGCCGTGGTAGCGGCGGCGACGCTGCGTGCCTGCGGGCGAGAAGGTCACGTCCGCTCAGCCGCATGATCGACACGGTCTACATTGGATTGTTCATTGTGGACAGTCCAATGTCCGGCGAACCCGGATCCGGCGATCAGCGGTAGTCGTACCGGCGCAGCGCCTCGGCGTACCGCTCGCGCAACAGCGGGTCCGAGACCCGCCCGTTCTGGTGCTGGGTGCCGAATCGCGCCCGGTACCGGTCGAACCAGTGCTTCCGGTCGCCGAGGAACAGGATGTCGTGCACGGCCATCCAGCGCAGCGCGAACAGCGGCAGCGGTGACCGGGACACCGGGAACGCCGGGTTGCGTACCGCGGGTTCCCGGCATCGCGGGTGGAACTGGCCGATCATCAGTCCCTGGCCGACCGCCTCGTCCTTGAGCTCGCTGTACACCTCGTCGACGACTTCCCAGCACTGGTCCGGGATCGCGGGGAAAACCACGATCCGCGTGGTCGTCTGCGCCGGGACCTGCTGTGAGAACTCCCCCATCTCCTCGCGGACGGCCTCGGCGACCTCGTCGCCGGAACCGCCCTCGACGTCGTAGCGCAGTGCCAGCGTGGCGTGCCGCCGCATCCGCGCCACGCGGACGAACGGGCACACGTCACCCGACCTTCCGAGATCGGGATGCGGTGCGCTGACGTAGTCGTCGAGCCACATGAGCACGCGGCGGATGTCCTGGTCCACCGTGCCCGGCAGCACCGCGAGGTCCTTCCGCATGGCCACCGACCAGGGCGGCCAAGGTAACTCCGAGCTGTCGAGCCGAGCCGTTTCCATATCTCCCCCAAAGTTGTTCGTGCATCGTCACTCGAGCAAGGTCTTCGCCACCGAGAAGGAGTCGACCGCGAGCACGACGGCGAACACCACCATCGCCAGCCCGCAGCAGAACACCGTGGTCCGGTACGCCTTCCTGTTGAGCCAGCGCCGGCCACCGCCGACCAGTCCGGCCAAAACCGTCTTGCTCCCCACCAGCAGGACGTAGAAACAGGCGACGAAGGCGACCGCGCCGCCCGGAGCCTCGTGCCAGGACGTCAGCACGACCGGGCCACCGATGGTCGCCCAGAACAGCCAGGGGTGCGGACTCAGGAAGTTCACCAGCGCCGCCTGGCGGAAGACGCCTTCCGTCGCACCGCCGTCCGGTGAGGTCAGCTCCACGGTCCTGCTGGACATCGCCGTCTGCACGCCGATGACCGCCACCAGGCAGGCACCCAGCAGCCCGATCAACCCGACCACGCCCACGGGCAGGTTCGCGAGCACCGTGAGCGTCAGCACAATGATCACCACGTCGGTGAGCAGCGGCGCGACGGCGACTCGCCACCCCGCCGCGAAACCGCCCTTCGCGGACGCCAGTATCACCAGCGTGAGCAACGGTCCCGGACTCACTCCGGCACCGAGCCCCATGACCGCGCCGAGCGCAATCCCATTGGACATGGGATATTCCCCCTGAACGCTGCGGTACGGCCGGACGCGCCGCACCCCCTCCGCTTGTTCATTGCCAGGATACACATGGGTTCCATCGGAACCAGGATTCGGCTGCACCCCAACGAATCGAGTTTGCTGGACGGCAGGATCCCCTTGTCCGCAATGGGTTGTGCGAAGCGGATCGAGATACAGAACCTCTACCGCTGAAACAGCGTGCGCACGGCCACCGTGACCCACGCCGCCACTAGCGCGCCGTACAGCACCACGGCCACGCCGGTGAACATCGCCGACGGAACACGTGCCGCCAGCGCGCTCGTGCCCGTCACCAACGTGCCGAGCGGGAACACGAAGCTCCACCACGTCAACGCGAACGGCAGCCCTCGCCGCACGGTTCGCACGGTCACGGTCGCCGCGATCGCCACCCACAGCAGCGCGAATCCCCAAGTTACCGTGCCGTAGAGAATGCCGAACGCGGTCTGACCGGGCAGCACGGGCACACCGGCGAGCAGGTTGGCGGCGGTGATCGACTGGCCCAGCGGCCCGAGCACGATCCACAGCGTCGGCACGGTCGAGGCCGCGCCCAGGCCGTGCTGGACGAGCCGCTGCCAGATCTGCGGCACGATCACCATCGTCGCGAACAGGCTCACACCGAACAGCGCGTAGCAGCCGAGCACCATCGCCTGCCGGAACGAGCCGTCCGGCAGGTGCTGAGCGAGCAAGGCACCCGATGCGGCCGAGACCATCGGTGGCACCACGGGCATCAGCCAGCCGCCGAACGCGCGTTCGCCACTGCCGATCATCCTCAGCGGCACCAGCACCGAGGTCGCGAGGCCGAGCGCGGTACCGAGAGTCCACAGTGTCCAGTCGACGGCGAGTGCGGCGGGCAGGCCGATCCAGTCGGAGCCGAGCAGCAGCGTGCCGGTGCCGACGGTCATCAACGCCATCGGTGGCGCGCCCCAGAACTGGGCCATTACCGGATCCGCGAGCTGCGAACGCACCGTCGCCCACGTCCAGCGCCGCGCGACCGCCACGACGAGGAATACGAGCAGCGCCGCGTCCAGCGCCCACACGAAGGTGGCGGGCGTGTGCAGGCCGGGCATCGCGGCCCCGGCGGTGCCGACGATGCCGGTGCCCATGACGGATGCGAAGAGGTTCGGGCCGAAGGGCGCCGCTCGTCGCACCTCGGGGGCACGGTGTGGATGAGGTGCGAGAGCGGTCACGACATGACCATCCTCCCGCTCGGGAGACCTCGGTAGGCATCGATCGCCGATGAACCCATAGGCTGTCCCTATGCCTCTGCCGTCCCGGGTCACCGACTTGACCGGCTTCGACCTGCTGCTGAGCGTGGCCGAGCTGGGCAGCATCGGCCGGGCGGCCGCGGCACACGGCATGTCCCAGCCCTCGGCGAGCGAACGCCTGCGCACCCTCGAAGCCCGCGCGGGCGTGACACTCCTCGAACGCACCTCCCGCGGCGCCCGCCTCACCACGGCCGGTCAGCTCGTGGCGGGGTGGGCGGCGCCGGTGCTCGCGCGGGCGGCCGACCTCGACGCCGGCATGACCAGCCTGCGCGCGGACCGCCAGAGCCAGCTCAGGATCGCCGCGAGCCTCACCGTGGCCGAGTACCTGCTGCCCACGTGGCTGATCGCGCTGCGGACCGTCAGTCCGGACACCGCGACCGTGCTGACTGCGGGCAACTCGGTGCACGTCGCCGAGCAGGTGCTGGCGCACAAGGCCGATCTCGGCTTCATCGAGTCGACCGACGTGCCGGCGGGCCTGACCGGCCGCGTCGTGGCCACGGACGAGCTGGTGCTGGTCGTCGCGCCAGGGCATCCCTGGGCCAAGCGCCGCCGCGTCACCGCCGTGCGGGCCGCCGCGACCCCGCTGGTGAGCAGGGAGCCGGGCTCGGGCACGCGGCAGGCCTGGGAGCACGCGCTCACATCGGCGGGGATCAGCAGCAGCGCCGAACCGTTGCTGGAGATGTCGTCGACGACCGCGATCAAGGCGGCCGCAACCGGTGGCATCGGGCCCGCGGTGCTGAGCATGCATGCCGTCGAGGCCGATCTCGCGACCCGCACCTTGGTCCGCGTCGAGGTGAGCGACCTCGACCTGCACCGGGCGTTGCGGGCGGTCTGGCCGGCGGGCAGGACACCTCGAGGGCCTGCCTCCGATCTGCTGACCATCGCGACGCGCCGATCCTAGAGACCAAGGCGCTGCTGCTCCGCCTGCACCACGCGCTGCTCCACCGACACCGCTGAGTCCAATGCGCTCGCGTGCGAGTGCTTCGTGTCGCTTTCACGCGCGTAGTGGTCGAAAAGCAGGGTCTTGTGGTCGCGGATCTCCCGCACCCGCGCGTCCACGCTGTCCTTGACCAGCAACCGGTGCACGTGGACCTTGCGGACCTGGCCCATCCGGTGACAACGGGCGATCGCCTGGTCCTCCGTGCTCGGTTTCCACTGCGGCTCGGCGATGATCACCACGGACGCGGCCTGGATGTTGAGGCCCACGCCGCCCGCCTCGATCTGGGCCACCAGCACCGCGTGGCCCTCGCACGCCGTGAACTCGTCCACCAGTTGTTGACGGCCCCGCGCCGGCGTCGCGCCGGTCAGGGGACCGAAGACTTCGACGTGGTTCGCGACCACGTCCAGCACGTCGTGGAAATACGAGAACACCACGACCTTCCAGCCGTTGTCCTTCGACTCCTCGATGATCTCCAGCAACCGCTCCAGCTTCGCCGAGCCGCGGGGCGTGCCCGGCGCGTAGGCGGCGCGGCGCATCGCCATCAGGTTCCCCTCGCGCACCGCGTCGAGGTACGCGCCTCGGTCCTGCTTGCCGAACTCGACCCAGTCCTCCATCTCCAGCAGTTCCGGCAACTCCCCCAGCACGTCCTCCTGGTTGCGCCGCAGGTACACCGGTGCGACAACGCGGCGGAAGGCCTTCGCTCCCACCACGGCGTCGATGGCGCCCGTGCGGGCCGCGACGCCCGGCTGGAGATAGGCGACCAGATTGCGGAACTCCTCGACGCGGTTCTCCATCGGCGTGCCGGTGAGCAGTACCACCCGCTCCGCGCGCTGCACGATCGTGTTGACCGCCTGTGAGCGCTGCGTGTCCGGGTTCTTCACGTAGTGCGCCTCGTCGACCACGACCAGCGCCGGGCGGAACCTCTTGGGCAGCACCAGTTTCGGCAACGTGCCGAACGTCGTCACGCCGACACCGCCCTGCGCCAGCCACTCGCCGACCGCGCCGTCGCGGCCCGCGCCGTGCATCCGGTGCGGCACGAGGTCGCTATGCCTGGCGATCTCGTTGACCCAGTTGACGACGACGCTCGCCGGGCAGACCACCAGGAATCCGCGCCGCCCACCGGCGGCGAGGCTCGCCATCACCGCGATCGCCTCGATCGTCTTGCCCAGTCCCATCTCGTCGCCGATGATGACGCGTTTGCGGGCCAGCGCGAACTTGGCCCCGAACACCTGATAGCCGCGCAGCGACACCTTCAGCAGTCTGGTGTCCAGTGTGGTCGCGTCGACCTCGTGCTCGATGTCGGCCGGGACGAAACCCTTGGCGGCACTGCGATCCGGCATCGCGTCCGCACCGGCGAGGTCGGCGAGGAGCGTGTTGTAGGCGGCCGCGTCGAGCTCGTAGTCACGCCACAGCGCGCGGTGATCCAGGTCCGGCACGCGCAGCTGCGTGCCCACCGCGCGCAACGCCGCCACGTCGCGACTGGCCAGCAGGGTCTCGAGCCGGTCGAGCGAGTCGATGGCGGCCTGCCGGTTCTTCCGCGAGGAGAAGAACATCCGCACCCGGCTCCAGGCCCGGGATGCGAGGCGCACGTCGGCGTCGATCCTGTCCAGCGCGTCTGCGAGCGGCTCGCGCAGCGGGCCGACGAGCTGGTTCGCCCTGCGCAGCTTGGACATCAGCTGCAGCAACTCGGTCTGGGCGCGGTCGGCGCGGTCGGGGTTCAGCCGGACCGTCGTGTCGCGCGCGACGCCGTCGACGACGGCGCGGGCGACCCGCACGATCTGCTCGGCGGACTGCCTGCCGATTCCGGGCACGCCGTCGAGCTGTTCCGGGCGCGCCTTGGCGATGTCGGCGACGGTCCGGTACCCGGCGGCCTTCAGCTTGCTCAGCCGCAGGTTCGCCTTGGTGTCCCGGAGTTTGTCCACCGGCATGGCGCGAAGCTTGTCGGCCACCAGCGAGTCCCGGACCGCCTGGTACTTGGCGGCGGCGAGCGCGAGCAGCCGATCCGGTTCCGCGTGCACCTCTGCCGCCTCGGCGCGGAACGCCTTCGCGGCGGCCAGCACCGCGCGAGCATGCCTACCGACCTTCGACGAGTCGTCCACCCGTGTCCTTTCGTCAGCCGGAGCACGTGATGCTAGGCGAGGAGTTTCCGGATGATGTCGGTGGCGGTGTCGATGTCCGGTGGGGCGCCGGTGATGACGTCGGAGTAGCAAAAGGACTCGGCCAGCCGGACCACGGCGTAGGCCAGCTTGGTCACCGGGATTTCCGACGTCTCGTCGTCGCGTTCGGCGCGGATGAGGTCGGCCAGTCCGGCCACCAGGCGGTACTGCACCACCCCCTGCTGGGAGGTCAGCACCCGCAGCGCGGTTTCGGGGTCGCGTTCGAGCAGGGCGCGCAGGGCCGGCGAGGCGACGGTGTCACGCATCGCCTGATCCAGAACCGCGATCACCCTGGCCATGCCTTCCTGTCTGCTGGCCTGCCAGAGGCGCGCCCACGCTCGGTGGGTGATGGCCCACAGGACCTCGCCCAGGACCCGGTCGCGATCGCCGTACCGGCGATAGAGGGTGGCCCGGCCGATACCGGCCGCGGTGGCGAGGTCGCCCATGTCGATGCGGCTCTCGCGAAGGAACTGCCGGAGCGCGAGGGCGATGACCGGATCCACCTCGGGCTCGGTGGTCAGGTTCACGTTGGCCGCGACGTGAGACAGCATGTATAAATTGTCTCACGGAGACATTCGGGCGGAATGTCTCACCAGGTGCGAGGAGAACGGCATGCGGCGAGTCTGGGGAATGCTGCCCTTCGCCCTGGTCGGAGTCGCGTTGCTGCTGGCCCCGGCCACCGCCGGGCCGGCCTGGTGGAACCTGGGGACTCAGGTCGTGTTGTTCACCCTGCTGGCGGCCGTTCCGGGGTACCTCACGCGGCATGTGTCCTACGTCGACGTTGCCTGGCCGTGGGGCCTGGTGGGCATCGGCGTGGTCACCGTGCTCACGGCCGACCGGCTCAGCGCGGTGACCGTCGCGGCCGCGGTCGCCTACCTCGCCATGGGCGCGCGGATGGGACTGTGGAGCCTGGTGCTGGCGACCAGGCACGGCTGGTGGACACCCGGCGCCCCCAAGGTCGAACTGCCCCGGTACCGGTATCAGCGGCGACGCTGGGAGCGGCAGGGGTTCCGCAGCGAGACGTGGTCCGTCCAGTACGAGATCTGGTTGCAGGGGCTGGCGAACGCGTCGGTGCTGGCCGTCCCCGCGTTCATCGTCGCCGCCGATCCCCAGCGACGGCTGTCCGTCTGGACCGCGATCGCACTGACCCTGTGGGCCGGGTCGTACGTGCTGGAGTCGGTGGCCGACCGCCAGAAGCAGCGGTTCGCCGCCCGCGGGGAACGCGGTACCTGTGATCGCGGGCTGTGGCGCTACAGCCGGCACCCGAACTACTTCTTCCAATGGATGCAGTGGAACGCACTGGTTCTGCTCGCGCTGCCGTCACTGCCGGCCCGGTTCCACGACACCACGCCGGTGGTGTTGGCGCTGCTGGCCCTGGGCCTGTTCCTCGCTTCGTGGACGCTGTACGTCACGCTGACCAAGCACACCGGCGCCCGCCCCGCCGAGTACTACAGCGTTCGCAAACGCCCCGACTACGCGCGCTACCAGGCCACCACCAACATGTTCTTCCCCGGTCCCGTCAAACCCCTTGGGGTGGATGCGGAGTAGCACATGCGGCGTGCGTCGGTCACCATCGCTCGACGGCTGCCGCCAGTTCCCGGACCGCGGAGGTCTCCGCCTCATACAGTGCGGCCAACTGCGCCCCCATGTCCGCGAAGGAGCTCATCTCCCCCAGCGCATGCCACATCGAGGCGATCTCCAACCACCGGGGAGCCAACTCCCCCAAGCCGATCTGGGAGAGGAACTCGGCGAACAGCGGCCGGAGATTCCCGCCGGTGATCCCGATCCGCCCGTCTACCCCTTCCCGCACACTCCGCAGGGCGAGATCCAGTCCCCGCCCGTCCGCGAAGACCTGTGGCCACCCCTTGGCCGCACGCGTGTCGGTCATCATCCGCGACCACTTCCGCCATGCGGGCAACGAGAAGGAGTCAGAGGCCGCGGACAGATGCGCGACCACGTCCCGCAGTCCTTCCCGCACAGCGGAGGAAACGTGCAGGGGCCGCCCGGAATCGGTGATCACCAGGGACATGTTCTTCCACGACGTGACCCGAGCACAGGCCCGATCAAGGTCGGCCCGGTCGACGGTGAGCGGTGCCAGGTTCCGGTCGTCCAGGTAGACCCGAGACCCGGCAGCGGCATAGGCGACAACGGGATGCCCGCCGTGCCCGTCGAGCGACGAGGGCAGATCCCAGTACCCGACGTGGTACCGGTCCGGCCACAACATCACGGCGTTCCCGGCGTCCAGCTGCGACGTCAGGTACTCGGCGGCGGCCCGAGGAGCCGACCGATGCCAGGAACCGGCCACTCCCAGCCGGTCCAGCACCTTTGTGGTGCGCCGGCCGACGTACTGCCAGCTGTTGTGGAATCCCAGGGTCACATGCCTGCTGTTGTCGTGCTTGAACTCCCACAGGATGTACCCGGCCCCGATCCCGCCGCCGATGCCGAACAGCAAGGCCTCGGAAAGTCCGGTGAATCCCCCCGCCGAGAGCATCGCGTACAGACCGGCCGCGTCGGGGTCCGTGCCACCGCGCAACGTCCAGCCGGCGACCGGGGCGTCGCCGGTCAGGTGGGCCAGTGCGGTGGTGTAGCGCTCACCGGTCTTCGCCATCCGGGCGCGTACCTGGGACTTGAGCTGCTTGCGTAGGGTCATGGCCGTTCACTCCCGGCTGCCGCTGTGGCCCAAGATCCCACGCACCTCGATGCCGCGACAGCCAAAGGTGGGCATGCCGGCCTTGCGCTCCGAGGCTCACAAGGTCCCCTTTGCCTCCGCGTCAGCCGGGCGGCGTGGGCACCCGGTCAGGAGGTTGGGCGTGGAACTCGCCGGGAATCATCTTAATGAGCGAGGCCCTGTCGCCGAAAGTGCGACAGGGCCTCACGGGATCGCCGGCTACGGCCCAGTGGCGAACAGGTAGAGACCGTCGTCGCGGTCGCTGCCCGCGACGTAGGTCTTGCCGTTGCGGGTGAACGCCTCGACGCCCCAGAAGTCGTTGCCGTTGGGGGCGAGGTATCCGCCGGTTTCCGTCAACGCCGTGCCCACGATCGTCAGGGACCGCATGCCGCCCGCGTAGTACGACAGGTACGCGCGGTTCGGGTTGTTCGGGTCGGTGGCGACCTCGTGCACGGTCAGGTCACCGAACCCGACCGCGTACGCCGGGTCCATGGCCTCCGGAATGGCGAAGGTGTCCAGCTCGGCGAACTTCTTGTTCGCGTCGGCCTGGTTGCTGAACAGGTGCACGTAACCCCAGCCGTCGAAGGCCGCGGTCGCTTCGATCCGCGCACCGACGGTGCCGATCGCCGGACCGTCGGGGTAGGTGAAGCTGACGGGCGTGCCGAACATCTTGTGGTACGCCTCGTGGTTCGTGCACACGCCGACGACGGCGTCGACGAAGGCTCCGGATCCGCAGAACGGCGGGTTCTCGGTTCCGCCGTGCCGCTGGACGAAGACCACGCCGTCCCATCCGGCGAGCACGGCCTGGTGGGCCTTGTCGCCGGGGAAGCAGGCCGGTTCCGGTGCGTTCGGATCACCGGTCGGTCCTCGTTGCAGCACCACGATCTTCTCCTCACCGGGCTGCAGCGAGGCCAAGTAGCCGGGGACCGAGGCGGGCGTCGGGATCGCCGCCGAGTCCGGGCAGCCGTAGCCGCCGTAGACGACCGGTCCGTTGAGCTTGTCGTCGTTGAGGACGACGATCGGCGTGGAGCCGGGCACCGGGACCGAGGGGTACGGTCCGGCGTTCGGTCCACTGGCGATCGCGAAGTTCGTCGCTCCGTACGGCGCGAAGTCCTCGTCGGTGCCGATGAAGAACTGGTTGTCGGCGGTGAACTCGTTCTGGTGCCCGTTGCCCTCGGGAACGCGCTGGATGCCCGTCCGCGCAAGGAACTCCGGGTCCGGGTTGGTGTAGTCGGTGTCACCGATCAGCGTCGGATGCGTCGGGTCGTCGACGTTGAGCTGAACGTAGCCACCGTCCCAGTAGGACAGCAGCATGACCCAGTGGCCGTTGATCCGCTTGACGACCATGTCGTGCAGGAAAACCTGGACGAGCCCGAGGTTGGTCTGGGTGAGGCCGGGGAACTCGGCGTCGACGTCGATCTCCCGGATCAGCCGCGGCCGCTTCGGGTTGGTGATGTCGAGGATGTCGACGTCCGGCCCGCCCTGCTCGAAGTTGTCGGTGAGCACCACGTACGCCTTGCTGCCGGTGTCCCAGGCGAACGCGCTGTGGATGTCGTTGGCGTCGCCGAGCGAGAGGTTGGCGCGGTCGCCGAAGTGCTCGGAGAGCTTGACCGGCTTGCGCGGGTCGCTGACGTCGTACAGCGAGACACCGCCCCGGCCGTTCTTGCCGCAGTGCTCGTTGTTCATCACGAGCATCGTGCCGTCGTAGAACTTGGTGTCGATGTGCACGGCCTGCATGCCCTCGCCCGGCCGGCTGTCCTGGGAGTGCGGGATGAACCCGACCTGCTTCGGGTTCGTCATGTCGGTGATGTCGACGACGTAGGCGCCCGCGTCGGGGTCGCCGTTCTCGCGGTTGGTGTCGCAAGTGGCCTTGCCCCAGTTCGCCAGATAGGCGTACGTCGCGCGCGGGTCGATCGCGACGTCGGCGATCAGGTCGTCGGTGTTGGTCAGGTCGGCCTTGCCCAGGAACGTCAGGTCGCCCCACGCGCCGGGACCGAGCAAGTGTCCGTCGAGCGGGCCGTGCTGGCCGGGGTGGGCCACCACTACGCCCGGTGTCCCCATCGCCGCGGCGAGTGCTGCCGCCGCCAGCGCGGTGACTACGCGTTTGGTCCTCATGGGTCTGTCTCCTCGTTGAGACCCCCCTCAGAAGTAATCGCCCCCGATATATCCGGGGTTACCAGCGAAAACCGCGCGCTGGGGCCCTCGCGGGTCCCAGCGGCCGGCTGTCACGGCAGGGAGAACTCCTGCGTCTGCGGGTTGAGGTGGTCCAGCCTGATGGCGCCGCCGACGGCGGGGTCGCTGAGCCGGAACACGTTGAGCCCCTCGGTGATGCTGGACTCGTAGATGAAGTTGTTGTACCAGTAGGACGACCAGGCCCCACCGAGGTCCGGCGGGCTGATCGCGGGCGGGTCGGACCAGCCGACCGTCACCGGGTTGGCCGGGTCGGTGAACTCGGTGACCCATGTGCCTGCCTGGTAGTGCCCGCCGACCGCGATGTAGCGGCCGTTGCGCAGCGGCACGATGTTGTAGTTGTGGATGGTGCAGTTCTCCGCGACACCGTCCTGCCCTCTGGGCAGCACCCACTGGCCGAGCTTGGCGCCGGTGTGCGCGTCGTAGAAGAACATGCTCTTGTCGACGTCCGGATCGGTGCTCTGGCACTCGGTGTCGGCGCCACCGCCGGGTTCCCAGCCCAGGATCAGGATCCTGCCGTCCCAGCTGAACGTCGCCGAGTGCCAGCGTCCGTTGGTGCCCGCCTGGCCGACACCCGGCTCGCTGACGGTGTAGAGGAACACCGGATCCGCGAGGCTGCCACCGGGATGCGCGTTGTCGCCGACGTCGAAGACGTTGGTCGCGTCCGCACTGGCGCAGGCGGCCAGGTTGACGCTGCCGAGGATGACGCCCATGTCGTGGCATCCGGTGCGCACGTTGGTGATCGGACCGGCCAGCGGTTCCCGCCGCAGCAGGTTCGCGTTCTCCGGGTGCGCGAAGGGCACCTCGATGACGTCGATGAAGTCGCCCTCGAGGTTCTCCGTCGCGAGGTCGTGGCTGGTGCCGCAGCCGGAGCTGCTGGAGTTGTTGCTGTACACGATCAACCGACCGGCCGCCCGGTCCGGGGCCGCGGTCAGGGTGTGCGAGCCGCAGGGCAGTTCGACCGAGGCGATCAGCTCGGGGTTGGTGAGGTCGCTGATGTCGAAGACGTGCACGCCTTCCCAGCCCGCCGGAACGGTGCGCCCGTCGCAGTCGCGCGGCACGGCCTTCTTGGAGTTCCACGAGCGGAGCAGGATGTTGTCCCACACCACGATGTCGCCCTGGTCGCCGTTGCAGTGCTGGTGGAAGATCTCCGTGGGATTGTCGGGATCGGAGATGTCGACGATGCGGAACCCGTCGTAGTTGCCGTTGAACGCCAGGTTGCCGCGGAACGCGATGTCGGAGTTGATGTGCCGGACTCCGTCCGGCTCGCCGAGGAACGTCGCAGGGTGCGGACTGTGCCCCTTGGCGTGCATGTTCTCCGAGTGCGGATTCGTTGCGTGGTCGGCGAACGCGGTCGCCGGGGTGACGAGGACGCCGGCCGCGACGAGCGCACCGACCGTCCTGAGGATTCTTCGGGACACGGGAACCCCTTGTCTACGGGAAGAGTCGTTCCTGGGTCTGCGGGTTGTCGCGGCCGAGCGGCGCGGCTCCCGCGACCGCCGGGTGGTCGATCCGGAACACGTCGAAGCCACGCGTGATGTCGTTGGCGTAGATGAAACCGTTGTGCCAGTAGCTCGACCACGTGTCCGCGGCGATCGGGTCGCCCGCCCGGTAGAAGCCGATCTCGACGGGATTCGCCGGATCCGTCAGGTCGGCCACCGTCGTTCCACCGGTGTAGGCGGCGGAGACGAGAATGTCGCGGCCGACGCCCGGCACGAAGCTGAAGTTGTGCATCGTGCACGCGCCCGCTTCGTCGCGCGGCAGCTTGTAGTGCCCCAGCTCCGCTCCGGTCGCGACGTCGTAAGTCCACACTGCACCCTTCGTCGGCGGGTCCTCCGCGCGACACCGCGCCAGAGCGCCGCCGCCGGCCTCGTCACCGAACGTCACGCGCTTGCCGTCCCAGGTGAACTGGGCCGAGTGCCACGCCTGCACCTGCGGCGTGGTCAGGGTGCGCAACACCCTGGGCTGCGACCGATCGGTGATGTCCCAGAGCTGACCGACGCTCAGGCACGCCGCGGCCGCGAGGTTCAGCGGCGCGAACACCGTGATGTCGTGACATCCCTTGGTGGGCTGCAGCACCGGGTTGCTGAACTCGAGCCGGGCCGGGTCGAACACCGGCACGCCGACGGTCGCCGGCGTGGCCACCACCGCGGCCTTCTCCGGGTTCTGCAGTGGCACGTGGATGACCGAGATCCTGTCGTGGAACTGCTGGCAGTGCGGTCCGACAGACGTCGTCGTGGCCGCATACGACGAGACGTAGATGAACAGGCTGCCCTTGCCCGCGGGCGCCAGGGTGTGGGTATGCGAACCGCAGTCGGTGCGCACGGACGCGATGTGCTTGATGTCGGTGGGATCGCGGACGTCGAAGACGCGAATGCCCTCCCACGCCGCCGGGTTGGTCGCCGGTGTGTTGACGCTGTCGCACTCCGGCTTGCTCTGCGGCGTGTCCACAGAGGAGAACAACAGACCTTCGTAGACGGAGACATCGCCCTGCGCGCCGTTGCACGGCTTGAACGCGACCTGATGCGCGGCGGCCGGGCCGGAGATGTCGATCACGCGGAAGCCGGTGTAGGTACCGGCGTACGCGTATTTCCCTTCGAACGCGAGATCGGACTGGACGGCGTTGTCCACCTTGGGCAGGTTCCGCACCAAGGTCATGTTCTCGCTGTGCAGATCCGGCGCGCCGCCGCCGGTCGGTGGATGGGTCGCGCCCTCGTCGGGGTCGTGTGCGAGGGCGGTCGCCGGGGTCGCCAGCACACCCGCCACGAGAAGAGCGACGGTGGTCAGCCGCCGTAATCGGTTCACAGCAGGCCACTCCCTTCGGAAGGGACAGCGCCGTTGCCGCCCCCGCTAGGAGTCATCGAGTCGCGCCCCAACAGTGTGACGCGCGTCACCCCAATGGCCTACTATCTTGCTTAGGAAGTTTTTGTGCGTGGGCAATTGACCGGTCAACGAGTCGGCAGACGCAGTCGCTTGAGGGCCACTGCGTTGACGGCGACGATGACGCTCGAGCCGGACATCGACAGGGCGGCGATCTCCGGCCGGAGCATCAGCCCGAAGGCGGGCTGGAACACGCCGGCGGCGATGGGCAGCGCGATGGTGTTGTAGCCGATCGCCCAGCCCAGGTTCTGGCGCATCTTGCGCAGCGTGCCGCGGCCGATGCGCAACGCGATCGGCACGTCGAGCGGGTCGGAGCGCATCAGCACGACGTCGGCGGTCTCGATGGCCACGTCGGTCCCGGCTCCGATGGCGATGCCGAGGTCGGCTTGCGCCAGCGCGGGTGCGTCGTTGACGCCGTCGCCGACCATGGCGACGCGCCGGCCACCGGACTGCAGCTCCGCGACCTTCGCCGCCTTGTCGCCGGGCAGCACCTCGGCGATCACGGTGTCGATGCCCAGCCGGGCGGCGATGCGATCCGCGGTCGCCTGGTTGTCGCCGGTCAGCATCACCACTTCGATCCCGAGGTCGTGCAGCGCCTCGACCGCGGCGACGGAGGTCTCCCTCGGCGCGTCGGCGATACCGATGACGCCTGCCGCGACGCCGTCGACGGCGGCCAGGACCGCGGTGCGGCCGGTCGCGGCGAGCTCGTCGCGGCGGGACGCCAGCGCGCCGGGATCGATGCCTTCGCGTTCCAGGAGCCGGCGGTTGCCGACCACGACCCGCCGCCCGCCCACGTGCGCGATCGCGCCGTGGCCCGGCACGTTCTCGAACCGCTCGGCCCGCAGGCCGTCGAGGTCGCCCGCACGACGGACGATCGCCTCGGCCAGTGGGTGCTCGGACTCGCGTTCGACCGCGGCGACCAAGCGCAGCAACTCGGTTTCCCCGAACCTGTCGGCGATCACATCGGTGACCTCGGGCTCGCCCTTGGTGAGCGTGCCGGTCTTGTCCATCACCACGACCTCGATGCGCGCGGACGTTTCGAGCGCCATGGCGTTCTTGAACAACACACCGCGCTTCGCGCCGAGCCCGGTGCCGACCATGATCGCGGTCGGGGTGGCGAGGCCCAGAGCGTCCGGACAGGTGATCACGACGACCGTGATGGCGAACAGCATCGCGGTCGCGAACGAGGCGCCGGACAGCATCCATGCGGCGAGTGTCACTCCCCCGCCGACGAGTGCGACCAGTACCAGCCAGAACGCGGCTCGGTCGGCGAGGCGTTGCCCAGGCGCCTTGGAGTTCTGCGCCTCCTGCACCAGTTGGACGATCTGCGCCAACGCGGTGTCCGCGCCCACCTTGGTCGCCCGCACACGCAGAGTGCCGTTCGCGTTGATCGTGGCGCCGACGACGGTGGAGCCGGGCGCCTTGTGCACCGGGAGGCTTTCGCCGGTGACCATCGACTCGTCGACCTCGGACTCGCCGTCCTCGACAACGCCGTCCACCGCGATCTTCGCGTCCGGACGGACCAGCAACAGGTCGCCGACGACCACTTCGGCCGTGGGCACCTCGACGGGTTCGCCGTCGCGCAGCACGACCGCCTTGGGCGGAGCCAGGTCGAGCAGCGTGCGGATCGCGTCGTTGGCACCACCGCGCGCCCGCATCTCGAACCAGTGTCCCAAGAGGACGAACGCGGCCAGCACGGTCGCGGCCTCGTAGAAGACCTCTCCCCCGCCGGTCAGCGTGATCACCACCGAGTACAGCCAGCCGGCGCCGATCGCGACCGCGACGAGCACCATCATGTCGAGCGTCCGCGCCCGCAGTGCACGCCACGCCCCGGCGAAGAAGATCCAGCAGGAGTACAGGACCACCGGCAGGCTCAGCAGCAACGACCACACGTCCGCCCGCATCCCGAACGGCGTGGGCAGGTGCAGCCCGAACACCTCGGTGCCGATCGGCGACCACAATACGATCGGCACCGAGAACAACAGCGCCACCAGGAACCGGTTGCGCATGTCGGTGGCCATCGACGCGTGGTCGTGGCCGTGGTGCGCCATCGCCTCATGCGCCGAGTGCTCCGCGCCGGGTTCCGCGGTGGGATCGCAGATGTGGTGCGGCACGGACTGACCCGCGCAGTGGTAGCCGCAGTCGATCACCCACTGGCGCAGGTCCGCCACGGAGGTGACGGCGGGATCGAAGTGCACGGTCGCGGTCTGCGCGGCCGCGTTGACCTCGACGTGGTGCACACCGGGTCGCCTGCCGAGCCTGGCGTCGACGACGTTCTGTTCCGTCGCGTAGTGCAGCCCGCTGACGTCCAGCACCACGGAGTTCATCGCCGCTCCCTCAATCCGAACAACCAGGTCGCCAGCACACCGAGCACGAGCACCCAGCCGAGCCCGAGCAGCAACGCCGCGGTCTCGTCGAAACCAGCGGTCAGCCCGCCGTCCAGCAGCACGCGGTCGGCGCCGTAACCGGGCAGGAACCGGGCCCAGTCCGGCGGTTCGGCGCGCAGCATCGGGCTTTGCGCGATGCCCACATCCAGAAACGGCACGAGGAACGCGATGAGCACACCGGACAGGCGGCCGAAGACCGGCCCGATGCACACGCCGATCAGGGCGTAGGTGGCGGCGAGCAGCACGTTGCCCGCCGCGTAGACGCCCCACTGCCGCGCGTCGAACACGGTGACGGTGACGGCCAGGGACGCCGCGGTCACCAGCAGCGCTGCGAAACCGATCACGCTCAGCCGTGCCAACAGCAGCGTTCCGGTGCGGAACCCGGCCAGGGTGAGCCGCCGGTCGCCCGACCGGGCGTCGAGCACCACGAACAGGCCCGCGAGGGCGGCGAGCGAGGCGATCGCGATCGGGGTCATGGTGCCGGCGTGCACGTCCGGCAGCCAGAAGGAGAACGCGGACTTGCGGCCATCGTCCACAAGGGACAACACCGTGGGTTCGTCCGGAGTGATGACTTTCGACAGCCAGATGAACACGACCGGCACGATCACCAGCAACGCCCACAGCACCGGGTTGCGCCGGTAGTCGCGCAATCCCATGCGCAGCGCGGTGGTGAACTGTCCCGCCCGCATCCGATGGCCGTGCGCCACACGGCTGGTGGCGACGAGCACGAGCCACGCGGCCACGAGCGCGCCGGCCAGCCACACCAGGGCCCAGCCGAGGTCGCCGAGCCGGCCACCGTGCCGGGACGGCAGATCGACCATCCACAGCGTGACGAAGTGCGTGGGCAGCCAGCGGGTGGCGAGCCGGTCCGGCGAGCCGAGAGCGGGCCCGAAGAACACGTCGACGATCCAGATGAAGAGGATCACGACCGTGCCGTTGACCGGGTTGGCAACCACCACGCCGACCACCGCCCCGATCGCCAGGTAGATGCCCGCGAACATCAGCGTGCCCGCGGTGACCCGCCAGGCATCGTCGACACCCGTGCGCAACACCAGGGCGACCAGCGCCGCGGCGGACACCAGCGCGGCGAGCACGAGGCCGGTCCCCGCACGGGCCGTGACCAGCCGAGCCGCGGGCAGACCCGCGAGCACAAGCCTCCGGTCCGCCGCACGTGCCGACCTCAGCTGGAAGTACATCGCGATACCGGCCAGGAACCCGGCCGCCCAGCCCGCCGACGCCGTCTCCACCGACGGGCCGGTGCCGCCGAGCAGTTTCGCCGCCTCGGCCATCGATCCGGCCGCGACCACGACGAACACAACGGGTACCAGGACGAGCACCAGCGGGTTGACCGGGTTGCGGGCGTAGTCGGCGAGGAACCGGCGCGCGAACAGCAGCGTCGTCATGTCCGGCCGTCCTTCAGGTGCACGATGCGGTCGAAGCGTTCCTCGTCGGCCACGAAGTGGCTGATGATCAGCACGCTGCGGCCCTGTTCACGACGCTGGGCCACCAGCAGCCAGAACTTGAGGTAGGTGTCCCAGTCGAACCCCGCGTACGGCTCGTCGAGCAGCAGCACCTCCGGGTCGGCCAGCAACGCCAGTCCGAGGTTCAGCTTGGCCAGCGTGCCGCCGGACAACCGGTCGGCACGCGTGCCGGCATACCGTTCGAAGCCCAGCGCCCCGTACAACTCGCGTCGCGCCCTCCGCTCGGCTTCCGGGCTCATGCGGTAGGCCCGGCCGAACAGCTCGAAGTGCTCGTCACACGTGAGCCGCTCGTAGTAGACCGGCTCCTGCGGGCAGTACCCGAGTCTGCCCGTGATCGACACCGTGCCCGCGTCCGGCCGCAGGGCACCGACGAGGACCTTCATCAACGTCGACTTGCCCGAGCCGTTCTCCCCGACCAGCCCGACGACCTCACCCGGCAGCAGCGTGATATCCGCACCCCGCAAGACGTTCTGCCGATTCCGCAGGCCACGGCGGTAGCTCTTCTCGATACCGGACGCATCCAGCACGGCGGTCCGCACGGGTAGTTCGGTGGTGGTCATGGCGCCCTCACGACCGGCCGGTCGTGTGGTGGTCGCGGTGCTGTTCATCGGATCCGCCGCCATCACCGTGCCCACCCATCATGAAGATCATCATCAGCGGGCAGGCCAGCACGAGCAAGCTGAACAACATCGTCTGAAGGGGAACTCCGGCGAACGTGAGGCCGACGATCAGGATCGCGAGGGCGATCGCGTACAGCCCGAAGTGTTGGCGCTTCATCTCGTCCTCATTTCCTTGGCCTGCTTCGAGCATCGACGCCCGCCCTGGTCGTCATCAGGGCATGTCGTCGGGACCGCCGGAATCCGAAGGTCCTGCCCGGTCCGGGCCAAGGTCCCCTCCGGCCGGGCCGATGTGTTCGACGGCGGTTCTGCGCCGGGCGCGGTCACCCAGGGAATTGAACCGGTCGACGTCCCGCACCCGTAGAAGGGGGTGATGGGATCTACTAGGTACGGTAGTTGCATGCCGAACAGCACGCGCCGCACGGTCACCCAGTGGCTGCTGCTGTGCGTGCTGTTCCTCGGGGTCGTGGGGATGCACCACGTCGCGATGAACGGCGACATGCCTCCCGGCCACGGCATGGTCGCCGCGGCACATGAGCCGCATGTGCCCGAACACGATCCCGCTCCGCCGCCGGCGCACGACATGCTGCACCTGTGCGTCGCAGTGCTCTGTGCCTTCGCCTCGGCGTTGCTGCTGACCTGGTTGCTGCTGCGTTCCGCTCGGCCGCTCGCCGATCGATGGCGATCATCGAGTTCCCGGCCGCGCGCTCCCGCCCGTCCGCCGCCCATCGGTGGTCGTGCCCTGCTCGGTTCCTTGTGCGTGTTGAGGTTGTGATCCACCCGGTCGCAGGCGATCACAGTTCCCCAACACAGACAAGGAAAGTTCAGCATGAAGAAGTCCCTCATCGGGATCGTCGCGTTCGCCGCGGTCGCGCTCACCGCGTGTAGCGGCAACGACATGGCGGGCATGGACCACAGCACGACGACCGCTCCGGCGGCCACGAGCGCCGGCCAGGCCGCAGGCCACAACACCGACGATGTCACGTTCGCGCAGGGCATGGTGCCGCACCACCAGCAGGCGCTCGACATGGCCAAGCTGGTGCCGAGCCGCAGCACGAACGCGAAGGTCCTCGACCTCGCCAAGCGGATCGAGGGGGCGCAGGATCCCGAGATCCAGAAGATGAACGAGTGGCTCAAGGCGTGGGGTGCGCCCACGTCGATGCCCGGTATGGACCACAGCTCGATGCCCGGTATGGCGGGCATGATGAGCGCCGAGGAGATGGCCAAGCTCCAGCAGGCCAAGGGCGCCGAGTTCGACAAGGTGTGGCTCGAGATGATGATCAAGCATCACGAGGGCGCCGTCGAGATGGCGAAGATCGAGCTGCAGAAGGGTGGCAGCTCCGACGCCAAGAAGCTGGCGCAGGACATCGTGGACGCCCAGCAGAAGGAGATCACCGAGATGCAGGGAATGCTGAAGTCGTCCTGATCTCCGCCGGGCGAGCGGTGAGGCTTCACCGCTCGCCCGGCGCGGGTGGTCGCGTAGCCTTGCCACATGCGTGGACTGGGCGAGCTGGAAGCCGCGGTGATGGACGTGCTCTGGCACGCCGGCGAGCCGCTCAGGGTCCGGCAGGTGCTGGAACGGCTGGACACGGGCAAGGCGCTGGCGTACACGACGGTGATGACGGTGCTGGACAACCTGCACCGCAAGAACTGGGTGAGCCGCGAGCTCGACGGCAAGGCCTACCTCTACGAGCCGACGCTCAGCCGCGCGGAGGCCGCGGCAAACGCCCTGCGCGAGGTGCTCAGCGCCTCCGGTGACCCGCAAGCCGCCCTGATGCACTTCGTGCAGTCGGGCACGCGGGAGGAGTCGGAGTTGCTGCGCAAGGCTCTGCGCAGGAAGGCCTCGAAGAAGTGACCGTGGCGCTGGCCCTGTTGCTCGGGTGCGGCGTGGTCGGCGCACTGGCGCCGCGTTACCTCCTGCGCCTCTCCGACCCCGTCGTCGCACTGGTCGCCTGGCTCGTCTCGGTCCTCGCGGTGATGGCCACCTCCGCGGTCGCGATGCTCCTGCTCCTCCTGCCCGATCACGGACTTGGGCTCGCCGTGCTGACCGCCGTCCACGACTGCTGGCAGTCGCTGCAGCACGGCACCACTCCGGGCATTGAGGCAATGAGCGGTCTCGTGGGCATCGCGCTGCTGACGGGCCTGCTGGTGCGCCTGGCCATCGTCGGTGTCCACAGTGCGCGGCGCCGGGCGGCGGCCCGCCAGGAACACCTGGCGGTGCTTCGTGTCGCGGGACGACGCGAGGCCGGTGCGCACACGACGTTGTGGCTGGAGCACGACCACCCGTTCGCGTTCAGCCTCGCGGGCAAACCCGGAGTCGTGGTCGCCACCGAGGGACTGCGCCGCCACCTCACCCCGGCGCAGGTCGACGCCGTTCTCGCCCACGAACACGCACACCTCGACGGACGGCACCACCAGCTGATCACGATCGCCGACGCCGTGGCCGCCACGCTGCCGTTCCTGCCGCTGTTCAAGCGGGCGGCAGCGGCGATCCGGGAGTTCGTCGAGATGGCGGCGGACCTGACGGCCGCGCGCGCCCACGGTGTGGAGGCCGTGACGGGAGCGTTGGTCCGCGTTTCCGCGCACGGCGCTCCGGGCACCGCGCTGGCGATGAGCGGAGACGCGGTCGAGCACAGGCTGATCCAGCTGCGGAAGCGACCTCACGCGCCCGGCCCGGCACGCAGGGTGTTGACCTGCGGACTGGCTGGAGCAACGGCGCTGGTCCTGCCCGGCACCGCGGCGTTCGGAGCGTTGTTCGCGGTCATGCTGCTGACCTGCCCGTCCGGCTAGCGAGGAGTCCGACGGCCGCACCGGCGAATCCGGCGAGCACGACGACACCGGACCACAGCGACACCGGCCAGCGCACTGCGTCGGCGATCGCCAGCCCGGCGAGCTGACCGGCCCACACGAGCAGTGCCGTGCCACCCGCGACGACCGGCAGGAACCACCGTTCCCCGTGGTGACCGGACAGTCGTGACCGGGCGAAGTCCGCGATGACCGCCCCGGCGGTGGCACCCACGGCACCGGCCACCGCGGTCGCCGGAAAGCCGACGACGCCCACGGACAACCAGGCGATCGTCCCGACCAGCACCGTCGCCCCGGCGGGAACGCCGGCCCGGCCGCGCACCATCAGCAGCAGGGGCATGGCGAACAGCACCGTCGTCGCCAGGTAGCCGGACAGCGCCGCGACGACCGGCAACTCGGCCTCCAGGTGGCCCGGCGTGCCCTCCGGCGTGGGCACGAACGACTGGACCGCCGCCGGCATCGGGAACGGCGAGGTGTAGAGCATGAAGAACGCGACGAGTGCCGTGGACAGCACGAGCGACAGCACCGCGGTGGGCGTCCACCGCCGAATCGAACCGAGAACTCCTTGCGCACGCATCGGGCTGCCGAGAATGAGCAGGCCACCGGCCCCGAGCAGCAGATGGCTGGGACTCACCAGCGCGTCGACCGCGACCTCGATGCCGAAGACCTCGTGCCAGAGCAGGTCGGCGACACCGCCCACGCCGAACAGCAGCACCCCGAGCGCTCCTCCCGCGTAGCCGCGCGGCAGGTCGCCGAGAACCGGGCGTCCGGCGGCGCGGGTCCGCCACACCATCAGCCCGATCCAGCCGGCCGTCACCGCGAGACCGGCGTAGAGCGCCCCGTGCCACGGCGTGAAGAAGCTCTCCAGGCCGGGCACGTTGAAATGCGCCCACCCGTCGCTGAGTACCGCGCCGACGAGCCAGATCCCCAGAACACCGGTGACGAGATCGCGGTGCCGTCCACCGACCTGCACCTTCTCCGACGTTGACATGGGATCCTCCTTCCCGCCGATCCTCAGATACGGCGTAGGGGTATCCACGTATACCCCGGCTGGGTATGTCGAAACAAGCCCCGCACTGTGCGGCAGACCACTGGTAAACCCCTACCCCCCTGGGGTATAAATGCAACAAGAGCCCGCCGTTCCCCCGGTCAGTCGCGATCGGCCGCGCGGCGGACCGATCGACAGGAGCGAGAAGTGCACGGCTACACCGAGAACAAGGACGCCCACCTGCGCCGGCTGCGCCGCATCGAAGGCCAGGTCCGCGGACTGCAGCGGATGATCGAGAACGACGACTACTGCATCGACGTCCTCACCCAGATCTCCGCCGCCACGCGCGCACTCCAGGCCGTCTCGCTCGGCCTGCTCGACGAACACCTCAAGCACTGCGTGAGCCAGGCCATCAGCGACGGTGGCGACGCGGCCGACGAGAAGATCGCCGAAGCCAGCAACGCCATCGCCCGCCTGGTCCGCTCTTAGTTCAAGGAGAAGATCCCGATGGCCGAGACCACCTACACCGTCCAGGGCATGACCTGCGGACACTGCGCCGGCTCGGTGACCGAGGAGGTCAGCCGGATCAGTGGTGTCCAGAGCGTCGACGTCGACCTGCCCACCGGCAAGGTCACGATCACCAGCGACGAGCCCGTCGCCGAGGACGCGGTCCGTGCGGCCGTCGCCGAGGCCGGCTACCACCTCGCCGGCTGAAGACCCTCGGGGAGAGCATCATGAAGACCGGCCACAAGGTCGCCGCCTACGCCCTCGCACTGGTGATCGTCTTCGGCGGGGCCTGGGCGGCCGGTGCCGCCGTCGGCCCGCTCGGCGACGGAACACCGTCGAGCGATCCCGGCGCGATGGCACACAGCGGGGAGGCAGCCGCGCTTCCGCCGGGCTTGTCCGTGTCGGAGAACGGCTACACCCTGCAGATCCTCTCGGCCACGCCGGAGATCCGGTTCCGGATCACCGGACCGGACGGATCACCGGTGACCACCTTCGCCGTGGAGCACGAGAAGAAGCTGCACCTCGTACTCGTCCGCCGCGACGGCTCCGGCTACCAGCACCTGCATCCCACCATGGCCGCCGACGGCACGTGGAGCACTCCCCTGACGCTGTCCGCCGCCGGAAGCTACCGCGTCTTCACCGACTTCCGCGCCGAGGGCGGTCCCAAGACGACACTCGGTGCCAACATCCAGGTGCCGGGGTTGTACGAACCCCGGCAGTACGCAACGGACCAGCGTTCATCCATTGTGGACGGCTACGCGGTGACGATCACCGGTGACCTCAAGGCCGGCGCCGAGTCCACCGTGACCGCGACGGTGACCAAGGACGGCCGACCGGTGACCGACCTGCAGAAGTACTTGGGGGCCAACGGTCATCTGGTCGCGCTGCGGTCCACCGATCTGGCGTACCTGCACGTGCATCCGCAGGACGCACCGGGCAGCGGCCCGGAGGTGAAGTTCGTCGTCGAGGTGCCCACGTCCGGGACGTATCGGCTGTTCCTCGACTTCCAGCACGAGGGAAAGGTCCGCACGGCGGACTTCACCCTCGCCACCACCGGCGCCGCCACCACGACGACCAAGGAGGAAGGTCATGCCGGACACGGCGGCTGACGCCCGCACCAGCCACATCGAACTGTCGATCGGTGGCATGACGTGTGCCTCCTGTGCCGCGCGCATCGAGCGCAAGCTCAACAAGCTCGACGGTGTGACCGCCACGGTGAACTACGCGACGGAGAAGGCACGGGTCGACTACCCGGACGGCCTGTCGCCCGACGACCTGGTGAAGGTCGTCGAGGCCACGGGTTACACCGCCGAGCTGCCCGCTCCCCCGGTTCACGACACCGAGGAGGACCCGACCCGCTCGTTGCGGCAGCGGCTGATCGTCTCCGCCGTGCTGTCGGTTCCGGTGGTCGCGCTGGCCATGATCCCGGCGCTGCAGTTCACCTACTGGCAGTGGCTCTCACTCACGCTGGCCGCACCCGTCGTGGTGTGGGGCGCGTGGCCGTTCCACCACGCCGCGTGGACCAACCTCCGCCACGGCGCCGCGACCATGGACACGCTGATCTCGATCGGTGTCGGAGCGGCGTTCCTGTGGTCGCTGTACGCGCTGTTCCTCGGGACCGCCGGCACGCCGGGCATGACGCACGGCTTCGACCTGACCGTCCAGCGGATGTCCGGTGGCGGCAACATCTACCTCGAGGTCGCCGCGGGCGTGACCACGTTCATCCTGGCGGGCCGCTACTTCGAGGCGCGTTCCAAGCGCCGGGCCGGTGCCGCGCTGCGAGCACTGCTGGAGCTCGGCGCGAAGGACGTCGCGGTGCTGCGCGACGGTCGTGAGGTCCGGATCGGCGTCGACGACCTGAAGGCCGGCGACCGGTTCGTGGTGCGTCCGGGCGAGAAGATCGCCACCGACGGCGTCGTCGAGGAGGGCAGCTCGGCCGTCGACGCGAGCATGCTCACCGGCGAGTCGGTGCCGGTCGAGGTGACGACGGGTGACGCCGTGGTCGGCGCGACGGTGAACGCGGGCGGCCGGCTGGTCGTGCGCGCCACGCGCGTCGGTGCCGACACACAGCTCGCCCAGATGGCGAAGCTGGTCGAGGAGGCCCAGAACGGCAAGGCGGAGATCCAGCGCCTCGCCGACCGGGTGTCCGCGGTGTTCGTGCCGATCGTCATCGCGCTCGCCGTCGGCACGCTCGCCTTCTGGCTCGGCGCGGGAACCGGTGCGACGGCGGCGTTCACCGCGGCGGTCGCGGTGCTGATCATCGCGTGCCCGTGCGCGCTGGGACTGGCGACGCCGACCGCGTTGCTCGTCGGCACGGGACGCGGCGCGCAGCTCGGCATCCTCATCAAGGGCCCGGAAGTCCTCGAGTCCACGCGCGGGATCGACACCGTGGTACTCGACAAGACGGGCACCGTGACCACGGGCCACATGAGCCTGATCAGCGTGCACGCCGCCGAGAGCGAGGACGAACTCGAGGTGCTGCGCCTGGCCGGAGCGCTGGAGCACGCCTCGGAGCACCCGATCGCCAAGGCGATCGCCGCCGGCGCGACCGAGCGGGCCGGTGAACTGCCCGCCGTCTCGGAGTTCCAGAACCTGGAAGGCCTGGGCGTGCAGGGGATCGTGGACGACCACGCGGTGCTGGTCGGCCGGGAGCGGCTGATGACCGAGTGGAGTGTTCACCTCGGCTCCGAGCTCGCCACGGCGAAGCAGGAGGCCGAGCAGCAGGGCCGGACCGCCGTGCTGGTCGCGTGGGACGGCCGGGCGCGCGGCGTGTTGGTCGTGTCCGACACCGTCAAGGCCACCTCGGCCGAGGCGATCGCCGGACTGCGTTCCCTCGGGTTGCGCCCGGTCCTGCTGACCGGCGACAACGAGGCCGCGGCTCGTGCCGTGGCCGCCGAGGTCGGCATCGAGGAGGTCATCGCCGAGGTGCTGCCCGCGGACAAGGTCGACGTGGTCAAGCGGCTGCAGGACGAAGGACGAGTCGTCGCGATGGTCGGTGACGGGGTCAACGACGCGGCCGCACTCGCCCAGGCCGACCTGGGGCTCGCCATGGGCACCGGCACCGACGTCGCCATCGAGGCCAGCGATCTCACCCTGGTCCGCGGCGACCTGCGAGCCGCGGTGGACGCGATCCGGCTGTCGCGCCGGACGCTGGCCACGATCAAGGGCAACCTGTTCTGGGCGTTCGCCTACAACGTGGCGGCGCTCCCCCTGGCCGCGGTCGGCCTGCTGAACCCGATGATCGCGGGCGCCGCGATGGCGTTCTCGTCGGTCTTCGTGGTGAGCAACAGCCTGCGGCTGCGCGGCTTCCGCAGCTCGACCGGCTGACCTTCGGCGGGCCACGTGATCACGTGGCCCGCCATCTCTTTTCATCCCGCGGTAGATCCACTATTCGGATTAGTACGACCTGACGCAGTAGTGCCGCTGCTCCATCCGATCCAGTGCGACACATGGGATCACCCGGTTGCCGCTCGCAGACCCGCACATCGTTGCTACCGCGGGTCAAATCCACATGAGACGTTGCATCCCTTACAACCGCATCTCGTGACGTTCGACCAACCCTGCATGGGAGAACCGATCATGTTGAAGAGATCCGTCCTGGCGGCGCTCGCTGCAATCGCTCTCACCCTGGCCGCCGCACCCTTCGCCACGTCGAGCGCGGCAGCCCCGGTAGCCGCCGCCGCGACCCCCTGCGTCAACGGCATGGCGGGCAGCTACCCGTGTCGCAACATCGATCTGCAGTCGAACCTGCCGCTGTCCGCGATGGGCGGAGGTTCGGGCAGCGGCGGCTGGGGCTGGACCGACCCGTCCAACGGCAAGGAATACGCGCTGGTCGCCCGTTCGACCGGCACGTCGTTCGTCGACATCACCACGCCGACGAGCCCCGTCTACCTCGGCAACCTGCCCAGCGCCACCGGCACGTCGAGCTGGCGTGAGCTCACCGTGCACAACAACACCGCCTACATCATCTCCGACAACAACGGCAGCCACGGCCTGCAGATCTTCGACCTCACCAAGCTGCGTACCGTGACGTCCCCGCCGGTGACGTTCAGCGCGGACGCCCGCGACACCGCGTTCACCAGGGCCCACACGGTCTCGGTCAACGCCCAGACCGGATACCTGTACGTCAACGGTTCGAGCACGTGCTCCGGCGGCCCGCGCATGTACAACCTCGCGAACCGCCTCGCGCCGGCGTTCGTCGGCTGCGTCAGCGGCGACGGCTACTCGCACGACTCGACGGCCGTGGTCTACCACGGGCCGGACACCCGTTATCAGGGCAAGGAGATCCTGGTCGGCAGCAACGAGGACACCGTCACCTTCTTCGACGTCACCACGAAGTCGAACCCGGTGCAGCTCGCGCGCAAGACGTACTCCGGCGTCGGCTACACGCACCAGGGCGTGTTCACCGAGGACCACAAGTACTTCCTGCTCGACGACGAAACGGACGAGACTCGTTTCGGTGGCAACACCCGCACCTACGTGTGGAGCACGGCCGACCTGACCAACCCGGTCCTGGTGGGTGTGTTCAACGGCCCGACGGCCGCCACGGACCACAACCAGTGGGTCAAGGGCAACTTCTCCTACCAGTCCAACTACAAGGCCGGTTTGCGCGTCATCGATCTGACCAACGTCGCCACCCCGACGTCGATGTCCGAAGCCGCGTACTTCGACATCTACCCGTCGAGCAACACCGCCGGGTTCAACGGCACGTGGACGAACTATCCGTACTACCCGAGTGGCAACGTCGCGATCTTCACCATCGAGGGCGGCCTGTTCGTGGTGAAACCGAACTTGTCGACCCCGGCGAACGACTTCACGATCGGCACGTCTCCGGCCTCGGGTTCGGCGAACCCCGGCGGTTCCGTGACGACGACCGTGAACACCAGTGTCCGCAGTGGTTCCGCGGAAACCGTGACGCTGTCCGCGAGCGGGCTGCCCGCGGGCGCGACGGCATCGTTCAGTCCCGCCTCGGTCACCGCGGGCGGTTCGTCGACGCTCACGATCTCGGTCGGCGCCTCCACCCCGCCCGGCACCTACCCGATCACCGTCACCGGCACCGCGCCCTCGGCCACGCACACCGCCGCCTACTCGCTGACGGTGAACGGTCCGGCCGGATGCTCGGGGACCAACTCGAACGACGTTCCCATCCAGGACAACAGCACGGCCCAGTCGCCGATCACGATCTCCGGCTGCACGGGCAACGGCTCGGCGACCTCGACGGTCGCCGTCAACATCGTCCACACCTACATTGGTGACCTGATCGTCGACCTGGTCGCACCCGACGGCACCGCGTACAACCTGCACAACCGGTCCGGCGGCTCGACCGACAACATCAACCAGACCTACACCGTCAACCTGTCGAGCGAGGTACGCAACGGAACCTGGACGCTGCGCGTGCAGGACCGGGCCAACCTCGACACCGGCTACATCAACAGCTGGACCCTGACGCTGTAACCACGTGCCGAATGCACCTCTCTGTCCATTTCGTCCTATGTGGACAGAGAGGTGCCCGAGCATGTCCACGCACGTTCACATCTTTTCCCGCTATTGGGAATTGTCCGCCACGACAGTGCATTGACCGTCTGTTCTGGACGTTCTTATGGTCTCGGCAACTGTCACCCGATCGGGTGGCAGTCCCTGCACCAACCGCCCGGAGGAACCAATGCACCTGCGACTGCGAAACACAACATTCGCAGTGGCGGCCGCCGCCGCCCTCATCGGGTTCACCGCCACCCCCGCACAAGCGAACCACTCGTGGGGCGGCTACCACTGGCCGCGCACGAACGTCGCCCAGTTGACGCTCTACTCCAGCATCACCTCCGACTGGAGCGGCGCCCTCAGCACCGCGAACAGCGACTGGAACAAGAGCCAGTACCTCGAGAACACCATCGTCGCGAGCGACACCAGCAGGACCACGCGACGGCAGTGCCGGATGCCCGCGGGCGCGATCCGCGTCTGCAACTACACCTACGGCCAGAACGGATGGGCCGGCCTGGCCTCGATCAACCTCTACAGCGGTACCAAGCACATCAGCCAGGCCACCACGAAGATCAACGACACGTACCTCGCGAACGCCGACGCGGCCAAGCGGCAGGGCGTGATGTGCCAGGAGGTCGGGCACGACTTCGGCCTGGACCACCAGGACGAGGACTTCAACAACCCGAACCTCGGCACCTGCATGGACTACACCAACAACTGGAACACCAACCAGCACCCCAACCAGCACGACTACGACCAGCTGGCCGCCATCTACAACCACTCCGACGGGTCGGCGAACCAGGCCGCCGAGGCGGGCGTCACCACGATCCGCACGGGTGACACCGTCACACTCATCACCTGGGCGTCATGATCCGCCTGCTCATCGCGGTGCCCGTCGCAGCCGTCCTGCTCGGCGGCTGCGGCGGGTCACCGTCCACTGTCGAATCCGCTGCGACACCGTCCTCATCGGACGGCACGATAGTCGTCGCTCAGGAGGGATCGGCGCCGGCCCGCACGCAGTGGTACGTGCGAATCGAGACCACGAAGGCCGAGTCCGTGACCGAGGCGGCCTACCCGAACGCCCCGATCGCGCTGACCAAACAGCTGCCCGCGGGCCAATACCGCGTCATCAGCTGGCACCGAACGTGTTCCGGCGCCTGCCCCGCCTCCGGTGAGGACGGCCTCGGCCCGCTCGAGGAGGTGTGCGGCGCGGCCACGACGGTGACCCCCGGCGGCCGCGTGGCGGCCACAGTGGTCATCGACGCCGAAGGCGGTTGCTCAGTGCGCGTGGGCACGTGACATGCGAACCAGACGGGACAGCGCGACCATGTGCGGGTGAGCAACCCGATGGCCGTTCTGTTCCGTCTGTGGAGCATGAGCTTCCTCGCGCGCGTGGCCGCCGTCATCGCGCTGACCACGGCAGGTCTGCTGACCGGCTTCCAGCCGGCCGCGCACGCATCGTGCGCCATGCCGCCACCCGAGTCGCCCGCCGTGTTCACCGGCACGGTCGAGTCCACCGAACGCGACGGGCTCGTGGCGCACGTCCGCACCGACGACGGACGACAGGTCGACGTGGTCGGCACGCCCTCGGAATCCGGGGTCACCTCGGTCGACCGGACCTTCACCAAGGGTGTGCGCTACGAGTTCCACCCGCTCAACGCGTCGAGCCCGTACCAGGACAACATCTGCACCCGCACGCACGCCGTGGACTCCGCGCCACCCACGGCTCCGACGCCGTCAACCGCCGGCGGACCCGGCGTGAAGGTCGCGATCGGCATCGGCGGAGCGCTCGTCGTGCTCGGCGGCGGCTTCATCGTCGGTATGCGGATCCGGCGGCACGCCGGCCGGGGCTAGCCGCACGACCACTGGAGGTACTCGGTGGCGAGGTCCAGCTGCGCCATGCCGTCTCCCCCGAGGTTCGGGTCGCCCAGCTTCTCGTCGAACGCGAGGAAGAACGGGCCGATGTCCTCCCCACCATTCGGCGGCACGATGGTGCCACCGAAGTGCTGCTGGTAGAAGAACCGCTCGACGAGCCCGAGGCGCTTGCCTTCCTCGGAGAACATGTCGATGTACCCGGACGTTTTGTCGAACTCGACGTACGTCTTCCCGACGTTGGGGTCGTCGACGCGCGCGACGAGCCGCAGCCGCCGGGGTGGGCGGTCGGCCCGCCAGGCGTCCGTGGTGTCTTCCGTGCCCTCGAGTCTCGTCGCGGGATCGGGCAGCGGGCAGGGCGGCCCCGCGAGCTCGGCCTCGGTCAGCCAGATCCACGCCCAGCCTCCCGCGATGTCGTCCGTCTGGTATCGCTCCTCGGGGTGGCGGGACCGGGCGTACTCCGTCAGGGCGGACCAGAAGGCCGTGTCGGACGGCGGTTCTCCCCCGGCGATCGTGTCGGCCACGCCGTCCACCGGATCGGCGCGATCGTCGCCCGCCTGGAACACGCTCAGCCCGGCCAGGTCGGGCCCCGCGCACCGATACTGCTCCGGCACGCGCACGGTGAACAGATGTGGCATCGGCAGGCCGACCGCCCGGCTGCGGGGCCACTGGCCGGGGTGCAGGCCCGGTGGACGCCCGAAAGCGTGCCCGTCCGGGCCCTCCTCGTCGAACTCGATGCTGTACGCCGTGTCCGGCAGGGGCAGATCCATGCACGACATCTAGCCTTCGCCCACCACATCGCGACCACACGGATGTGGCAGTGATGTGGTGCGCCGCGCATACGGTGGCCACTGTGGACGTGGACGACTTCGCCTGGCTGATCCGGCAAGAGGACCTCGACGGCATCGAGAGCGCCCGGCGCCACGTGACGCCGGAGGTGCTGGAGGACCTGGTCTGGCTGTACTGGCGGCTCAGCAAGTGGCTCCACAAGTGCCTGCTGATCAATCTGCTGCAGGATCACTGGGATCCGGGGCTGTTCACGCCGGTGATGCTCGACATGCTCCGCGCACCGACCGACTGGCACGACGAGGGTCTGCTGGACCAGGTTCATTGGGCACAAGCGGTCGCGCTGGCGTACGTGGACGAGCGGTACGACAAGTTCGATACCTATTGGAGCGACCGGGACGCGCTGCGTGCCGCGGTCGAGCAGGCACGCCGGGAGCGCGGGATCACCGCCGACACCGTCGCGGACGAGCCGAAGGCGTGGGGACCGTACGCCGACGAGCCGGTGGCGCGGCTCGAGCAGGCCTGCAAGCGCGGCGACATCGACACCGTCCTCGCGGCGCTGGACTCCGGACTCGACGTCGACACCCCGTTGAGCCTCAGCACCCCGATGATGCACGCGGTCATCCGCGGTCACCTCGATCTCGCGCTGCGCCTGCTGGAACGCGGTGCGTCGGTGCGGGCCAGGTGGCCCTACACGGGTACGACCGTCCTGATCAGAGCCGCCGCCCACGGCCACGTTCCGTTGATCGACGCCGCTGTGAACCGGGGTGCTTCGCCCGACGAGGCACAGGACTCCGGCGTGACCGCGTTGTACAACGCCGTTTCCCACGGCCGGCTCGACGCGGTCCGGCGGCTGCTGGACGCGGGCGCGAGCGTCGGAACCTCGCCGTTGTTCGTCGCGGCGGCCGGAGGTGGTCACCTCGAGGTGGCCGAACTGCTCCTGGCGGCCGGCTGTGGCCTCGAAGAGGTCACGTCGGACGGGCACACCGCACTGGCCGTCGCCGCGCGGTCGAACGAGGCGGACGCGGTGGACTTCCTGCTCGCCAAAGGAGCCGCCGTCGACACGCGCGACGCCAGCGGACGCACACCGCTCATGGAAGCCGCCACCCGAGGCTGTTCCCGCATCGTCGACCGTCTGCTTCGGGCCGGTGCGGATCCCTCCGCGACCGATGCCGAGGGCCGCACGGCGCGCGACCTGGTCGGGCGGCGCCGCACGACGGAGGTCCTCGCCCTGCTGGAGAACACGCCGAAGCGCGGCAGCCGTCCGTGGCGGGGCGAGCTGCTCGGGTTCGAGTACGCGTACGACGAGGGGCGCGCCGCCCGCGGCGGCTGGCCGTGCGCGGCCGACTGCCCCGGCACCGCGACGTTGCTGGTGGCGATCCATCTCGTCGGCGTCCCGCACAACCGGCCGGGCCACAACGTCAACTACGGGTACACCTTCCTCGCCGTGTGCACGACGTGCGGGACGGGCAGGCTCGAGACGCTCGACCACGACTGCTGGAACGACCACGAGGACGAGCCGTGGGACCTGGCCAGGGTGTACACGGTGACCCCGGAAGGCGTTGAGCGCGTGCGGGTGGCGCTGCGCGACTGTCCACAGCCGGAGAACTACGCGTGTGACTGTGCGGTGCACGCGATGTTCCGCGAGAGTAGTTCGCTCGAACGTCTGCTAGGCGACAGTCGCGAGCGATCCGACCCTAGAGAGTGAGCCAACTCTCCTAGGAGGCGACCGAATGACGAGCTATCAGCTGAGCGGAAGAAAAGCACTGGTCACCGGTGGTGCACGCGGACTCGGCGCCGGAATGGCCGAAGCCCTGGCGGCAGCCGGTGCCGCGGTCGTGATCGCGGACATCCTCGAAGAAGAAGGCAAGCACACCGCCCAGGCGCTGCGCGACTCCGGCGCGACGGCGGAGTTCGTGCCGTTGGACGTCACCGACGACGCGGGCTGGGCCTCCGCGGTCGGCACCACCGTCGACGTGCTCGGCGGGCTCGACATCCTGGTGAACAACGCGGGCATCGAGATCACCAGCCTGATCACCGAACTCGACCCCGCCGACGCGCGCAGGATGCTGGACGTCAACGTGCTGGGCACCGCGCTCGGCCTCAAGCACGGGCTGCGCGCCATGCGCCCCGGTGGTGCGGCGGGACAGGGCGGCTCGGTGATCAACGTCGCGTCGGTCGCGGCGACCATCGCGTTTCCGGGGATCAGCGTGTACTCGGCGACCAAGTCCGCGATCGACCGATTGACCAGGGTGGCGGCCGCGGAGTCCGGGAAGCTCGGCTACGGCGTGCGGGTCAACTGCATCTACCCCGGTCTCACTCCCACGGCGATGGGCAACCAGCTCGCCGTGGACTGCGCCGAACTGGGCCTGTTCCCTTCACCGGAGGCGGCTGCGGGAGCGGTGGTGGACCTGACCCCGCTCGGCCGGCTGGGTCAGGTCGACGACATGGCCGACGCGGTCGTGTTCCTGGCTTCCGACGCGTCGAAGTTCATCACCGGAGCCGGTCTGCCGGTCGACGGCGGCATGGGGATGTGACCGCCGCGGTCACTCGGCCTGCGCGTCCCTCTCCTTCAGCCGCGCCGCCTCCGCGCGAACCTCCACCTGGATGGCCCGCTCCCGCTGCAACCAGTCCGGATTGGACGCCTTCAGCTCGTTGATCTGGTCCGTGGTGAGGGCGTCGGTGATCCCGCTGCGCGCCAGACCGCTCATCGAGATGCCGAGCTTCGCCGCGATGACCTGCCGGGGGTGCGGGCCGTTGCGGCGCAGCTCGCGCAGCCACTCGGGCGGATCTGCCTGCAGTGCGTTCAGCTCGTCGCGCGAGACGACGCCCTCCCGGAACTCCTCGGGGGTGGCGTCCAGGTACACCCCAAGCTTCTTCGCCGCGGTCGCGGGCTTCATCGTCTGGGGAGTCTTCTGCGACTTCATGACGTGCAGCGTAACGGTTCCGGTTACGCCAGGTAGTCTGCCCTCGTGACGGACTCTTTCACGCTCGCGTACGTCCCTGGGGTGACGCCGGGCAAATGGGTCCGGATGTGGGAGGAACGGGTGCCGGAGGTGGCGCTGAACCTGGTTCAGGTGCCCGCCGCGGAGGCCGCCGACCTCGTGCGTGACGGCCGGGCGGACGCGGTGCTGCTGCGGCTGCCGACGGACCGGACGGGTCTGCACGCGATTCCCCTCTACACCGAGACGACCGTGGTCGTGGTCCCGAAGGACCGCGACGCGGCCGAGGAGATGTCTCCCGAGGACCTCGCCGACGAGCTGGTGCTGCACCCCCTCGACGACACCCTCGACTGGGAGCGTCCGCCCGGACGACCCGCGATCGAACGCCCCGCCACGACGGCGGACGCCATCGAGCTGGTGGCCGCCGGGGTGGGGCTGCTCGTCGTGCCGCAGTCGCTCGCCCGGCTGCACCACCGCAAGGACCTCACCTACCGGCCGCTGTCGGAGGCTCCCGAGTCGCGGGTCGCGCTGTCGTGGCTGGAGGACGAGACGTCCGACCTGATGGAGCAGCTGA
This sequence comes from Lentzea sp. NBRC 105346, assembly GCF_030269605.1. GTDB lineage: Bacteria > Actinomycetota > Actinomycetes > Mycobacteriales > Pseudonocardiaceae > Lentzea. Next base: position 50,318 of record NZ_BSTQ01000001.1, on the reverse strand, counting down.
TCGGGATCGTCCGTGGGCGGACCATGAACAGCACGCGCGGCCGTCCGGCGGAACCGCCGAAACGCGAACAGCCCAAAGCCCGCAAGCCCAAGCCGGGCAACAGCAGGCAGCAAGATACGAGCAAGCACCGTAAGCCCCGTCGGAAGCGATGAACTACGTTCATGGCATGGAGATCTTCGACATCCCGGTGAACACTCTCGCGGGCGAGCCAGGCGGCCTGAGCGCGTTGCGGGGCAAGGTGTTGCTCATCGTCAACGTCGCTTCGCGCTGCGGTCTCACCCCGCAGTACGCGGGCCTGGAGCGGCTCCAGGAGAAGTACGGTGCGGAAGGCTTCTCCGTGGTCGGCTTCCCCTGCAACCAGTTCGCGGGACAGGAGCCGGGTACCTCCGAGGAGATCGCCACGTTCTGCTCGACCACCTACGGGGTGTCGTTCCCACTGTTGGAGAAGGTCGAGGTCAACGGTTCCGGCCGGCACCCCGTCTTCCAGGAGCTGGTCCAGCACGCCGACACGGAAGGGGTCGCCGGCGACGTGCAGTGGAACTTCGAGAAGTTCCTGGTGTCGCGCGACGGAAAGGTGCTGAGCCGCTTCCGTCCCAACGTCGAGCCCGAGGACGCGGCGATCACCGAGGCGATCGAGGCCGCCCTGCGCTAGCCGGTTCGCGGTGCGGGGTCCAGCGCAGGTGCACGTTCCGGTCCTGCGGCTCCGCCCGTAGCAGCGACAGACGCGGCCGCACGGCGTCGGTGCGCGAGGTCGGCGGCTTGCGGCTGCCCGCCTGGAACTGAACCGGCCACTGAACGCGGTACTCCTGTTCGGCCGCCGCGTGCAGGGTCCAGTGCGGGTCGTAGAGGTGCGCGCGGCCGATCGCGCACAGGTCGGCGCGGCCCGCCAGCAGGATCGAGTTGACGTCGTCGTAGGAGGCGATGGCGCCGACCGCGATGACCGCCGCACCGGTGGCGGCGGCGACCTCGTGCCGGATCCGGTCGGCGAACGGGGTCTGGTACGAGCGGCCGTACGCCGGGCGCTCGTCCGCCGTGACCTGGCCGGAGGAGACGTCGATCGCGTCCGCGCCGTGGGCGATGAACGCGCGGGCGATCTCGACGGCGTCGTGCTCGGTGTTGCCGTCGGGCGCCCAGTCGGTCGCGGAGATGCGCACGATCATCGGCCGTTCGGCCGGCCATGCCGCGCGGACGGCGTCGAACACCTCCAGGGGGAAGCGGAGCCGGTTCTCCAGCGAGCCGCCGTAGGAGTCGGTGCGCTGGTTGGAGATCGGCGAGAGGAAAGAGGACAGCAGGTAGCCGTGTGCGCAGTGCAGTTCCAGCAGGTCGAAGCCCGCTTCGGCACCGCGTCGGGCGGCGGCGACGAAGTCCGCGGTGATCTGGTCCAGGTCCTCGCGATCGGCCAGGCGCGGGACGGCTGATCCGGGACCGTACGGCAGTGGTGACGGGCCGATGGTCTCCCAGTTGCCCTCGGGCAGCGGTTCGTCCATGCCCTCCCACATCAGGCGGGTCGAACCCTTGCGGCCGGAATGGCCCAGCTGGAGACCGATCCGTGCGGTGCTCCGCGAGTGGACGAACGACACGATGCGCGCCCACGAGTCGCGCTGCTCGTCGGTCCACAGACCGGTGCAGCCGGGGGTGATGCGGCCCTCCGGCGACACGCACACCATCTCGGTCATCACCAGTCCCGCGCCGCCCATGGCCTTGGAACCCAGGTGTACCAGGTGAAAATCGCCCGGCACTCCGTCGACCGCGGAGTACATGTCCATCGGCGAGACGATCACGCGGTTCTTCAGTTCGAGGCGCCCCAGGCGGAACGGCTGGAACATGGCCGGAGCCGTCGTCGGAAGTCCCTGGGAGGCGGCGAAAGCGGCGTCCACGCGGTCGGCGAACTCCGAGTCACGGGTGCGGAGGTTGTCGTAGGTGATGCGGCGGGACCGCGTCAGCAGGTTGAAGCAGAACCGGGTCGGCTCCTGCCCCGCGTACATGCCGATGTTCTCGAACCATTCCAGGGACGCCTGGGCGGCTCGTTGCGTCGACTCCACGACGGGCCGCCGCTCGGCTTCGTAGGCCGTCAGCGCGGTCTCGATGTCCGGCTGTTCGTGCAGGCAGGCGGCCAGGGCGAGCGAGTCCTCCATCGCCAGTTTGGTCCCGGACCCGATCGAGAAGTGCGCGGTGTGCGCGGCGTCGCCGACCAGGACCAGGTTGCCGTGGTGCCAGCGCTCGTTGCGCACGGTGGTGAAGCTGAGCCACTTCGAGTTGTTGGCGAACACCTGATAGCCCGCCAGCTCTTCGGCGAACAGCGAGCGGACCCAGTCGACGGCGGCGGTGTCGGATACTCCGGGCGGGAGCGCGAGGTCCTGGAAACCGGCCCGGCGCCAGACGTCCTCGTGCATCTCGACGATGAACGTGGAACCGCTGTCGGAGTAGGGGTAGCCGTGGACCTGCATGGTCCCCCACTCGGTGTCCTTGATGAAGAACTGGAACGCCTCGAAGACGCGATCCGTGCCGAGCCACATGTACTTGTTGTGCCTGCGGTCCAAGTTCGGCCGGAAAACGTCCGAAAAGGACTGTCGTACCTGCGAGTTGACGCCGTCCGCGCCGACCACCAGGTCGTACGACTCGGTGAGGCCGTCAGGTGCGGGGGTCGAGAAGTGCACCACCACACCGAGATCGCGGCACCGTTCCTGCAACAGGCCGAGCAGCTCCTTGCGGCTCATCGCGGCGAACCCCTGGCCGCCGACGGTGTGCGTCTCGCCCCGGTAGTGGATGTCGATGTCCGTCCACCGGGCGAACCTCCGCGACATGGCGTCGGCGAACTCCGGGTCGGCGTTCTCGATTCCGCCGAGGGTCTCGTCGGAGAACACCACGCCGAAGCCGAAGGTGACGTCCGCGGCGTCGCGTTCCCATACGGTGATGTCGTGGCTCGGGTCGAGCTGCTTCATCAGCGCGGCGAAGTAGAGGCCACCGGGGCCACCGCCGACGATCGCGATCTTCACGGCAGAACCTCGTCTTCGACGATCTTGCGGAGTGCGAAGCGCTGCAGCTTGCCGCTCGCGTTGCGCGGCAACGAGGTGCGGAACCGCACGTCGCGCGGGTACTTGTAAGGGGCGATCGTCCGCTTGACGTGATCCTGGATCTCACGGGCCTTCGCGGCGTCACCGGCAGCGCCGTCGCGCAGCACCACGAAGGCGCACACGACCGAGCCGCGTTCCTCGTCGGGCTTGGCGACGACGGCGGACTCCAGCACGTCGGGGTGGGTGTCGATGGCCTCCTCGACCTCCGGCCCGCCGATGTTGTACCCGGAGGAGACGATCATGTGGTCGCTGCGGGCGTGGTAGTAGAAGTACCCGTCCTCGTCGCGGTGGAAGATGTCACCGGTGACGTTCCAGCCGCCCACCACGTAGTCCTTCTGGCGCGCGTCGTCGAGGTAGCGACAGCCGACCGGGCCGATGACGCCCAGCCGTCCCGGTTCGCCGGGGCCGAGCTCCGTGCCGTCGAAGTCGAGCACGGTGGCGCGGTACCCCGGCACCGGTTTTCCCGTGGCACCAGGGCGGATGTCGTCACCGGCGGCGGAGATGAAGATGTGCAGCAGCTCCGTGGCGCCGATGCCGTCGATCACTTTGAGTCCGAGCCGGTCCCGCAGCCGTTCCCACGTCCCCAACGGGATGTGCTCGCCGGCCGACACCGCGGTCCGCAGGCCGCTGAGCTTCTCCTCGATACCGTCCCGCAGGATCGCCTTGTAGGCGGTGGGCGCGGTCGCGAGCACCGTGACGCCGTGCTGTGCAACGAGATCCGCGAGCTGCGCCGGGGTGGCGGTCTCGGTCAGCAGGGCGCAGGCGCCCGCTCTCAAAGGGAACACCACGAGCATGCCCAGACCGAAGGTGAAGGCGAACGGGGCCGTGCACGCGACGAGGTCGTTCTCGTTCAGCCGCAGCACGTGCCGCCCGAAGGTGTTGTCGATCGACAGGATGTCGCGGTGGAAGTGCATGGTGATCTTCGGGGATCCGGTGCTCCCGGACGTGGGCGCCAGCAGCGCCACGTCGTCGGCGGCGGTGTCCACGGCGGTGAACTCCCCCGGCTTGGTTCCGGCGCGTAACGCGAGGTCGTCGTAGTCGACCACAGTCAGTGGCAGAGTGCGCACATCGTCGGTGAACCGGTTGTCCACCAACGCGATCGTCGGCCGGGTCCGCTCCACGATCGGTATGAGTTCGCGGGTGCGCAACGCCGCCATCGTGGTCACCAGGACACCGCCCGCCTTGAGCACGCCGAGCCACGCGGCGACGGTCCACGGGTTGTTCGGTGAGCGAAGCAGAACCCGTTGTCCCGCAACGAGACCGAGGTCCTCGGTCAGCACCTGGGCCACCTGGTCGGCGCGAGTGAGCAGTTCGCCGTACGTCCAGACCTCGCCGGTGGGAGTACGCAGTGCCGGGCGGTCGCGTCCGAACCGCGCCACCGGGACGTCGATGAGCTCGGTGGCGGCGTTGAGGCGTTCGGGGTACTTCAGCTCCGGCGTCGTGAACTCGATCGTCGGCCACAGCGCCGCGGGCGGAAGGTGGTCACGAGCGAAGGTGTCCATGATGAGTCCTTCCCGGGCGGCGGGTCAGGAAGCGCGGATCATGCCCTCCTGGGCAACGGTGGCGAGATGACGGTGATCGCGGGTGAAGAAGCGGCCGAAGCCCAGGCCGCGGCCCGCGTCGGCGGCGACCGCCTCCTGTGCGTAGAGCAGCCAGTCGTCGACCGGGCCCTCGCGGTGGAACCACATGGCGTGGTCGAGGCTCGCGGTGACCAGTCCGGGCTTCGCCCACGGCAGGTCGAGCACCCGCAGTACGGGCTCCAGAATCGTGTAGTCGCAGACATATGCCAGCGCGGCGAGGTCTCGCTGTGTGTCGGTCAGTCCCGCGACCGGGCGCAGCGGGTCGAACGGCTTGATCCACACCGCCTGGTGCGGGATCTGCTCGCCCTCGACCGCGAGGTAGACGGGGCCCGGCACGTGCCGCATGTCGAAGCTGCGGCCGCCGGACCAGTAGGCCTTCGACTCCTCGGTCATCGAGCCGCCGCTGCGCCCGGTGAGGTAGTCCGCCGAGCTGGGCAGGTCTTCGGGGTTGGGCAGGTCTTCGCCGAACGACGCCTGGAAGCTGCCGCTGTGCTCGCCGGCGGCGAAGTTCGCCAGGCAGACGTAGAGGGGTTTGCCGTTCTGGTAACCGCGGACCTGACGGGTGCTGTAGCCCCGGCCGTCGCGCAGGACCTCCACCTCGTAGCGCACCTGCGCGCCGATGTCGGCCGGGCGCAGGAAGTAGCTGTGCATCGAGTGCATCGACTTGCCGTCGGTCACCGATCGCATGGCCGCGGCCGCCGCCGCGGCGACCAGGTCGCCGCCATACGCCTTCGGCCACGGGCAGGGTTGGGTGACGGCGGTGAAGGCCAGGTCGAAGTGTTGTGGCGGGGCGGGTTCCAGCGTGATGGCCGACGTGAAGACCTCGGAGGTCGCGAGCGTCCCGGCCGTCATCGGTCGAGCCAATCGCGGAGGCCCTCGTCGGGGATGTCGTCCAGGTTGACGACGATGTTCTCCGGCGTCCGCGTCGTCATCCACGTGAGGGGCTTGTTGCGGGAGAGGTTGCACTCGATGTGCGGCATGAAGGGTGGCACGAAGACCCAGTCGCCCTCCTCCATGTCGACGTAGTCCTCGAACTTCTCGCCGAAGTAGATGCGCGCCCGGCCGGACAGGACGTAACCGCCGGTCTCGGCCTCGCCGTGGTGGTGGGTGACCGAACGGTAGCCGGGCTCGTTGGTGACCTTCCCGAACCACAGCTTCGTGGCCGGGGTGTGCTGGATGCTCACGCCGGAGATCCGGATCGCGCCACCCGAGTTCGCGGTGTCCGGGTTCTCCATGCCACCTCGCGTCACCACCGGGGCGACGATCCCGCTGGGCAGGCGGTACATCGAGTTGTCGCCTTCGAGCTGGTACTTGCTCATGTCGGGCTCCATATATCGCATTCTTCACCGCCGTCAGATATTGTCAATACGCATGAAGCCTGTAGCGGTGAACCCGGCGAGCCTCCCCGCGCCGAGCGGCTATTCGCACGGAACGCTCGTGGGCAACACGCTCCACCTGGGCGGACAGACCGCCCTCGACGCTCAGATGAAGATCGTTCCGGGCGGCATCGTCGAGCAGTTCCGCCAGGCGTTCGGCAACGTGCTGACCACGTTGCGCGAGGCGGGCGGTGAGCCGGAAGACCTGGTCAGCATCACGATCTACCTCACCGACATCCCCGACTACCAGGCCCACGGCAAGGAGATCGGCAAGGTGTGGCGCGAGCTCGCCGGCCCCGTCTACCCGGCCATGGCAGGCATCGGCTGCACCGCGCTGTGGCAACCGGAGGCAATGATCGAGATCCTCGGGGTCGCCGTGATCCCGGAGCATCGGCTGATCGTGCCCGGGAATATGGAATAGTGCTTCCGTGATCTCCGAAATGCAGGCGCCAGATCCGGCGGCTGCGGCCGGGCGCGACCGGCTCGGCCCGCTCATCGTCACGATCTTCGGCCTCTACGCGCGCGGCGAGGACAACTGGCTCTCCGTGGCGTCCGTAGTGCAGCTCATGGCGGAGCTCGGCGTGGAAGCCCAGGCCGTGCGGTCCTCGATCTCCCGCCTGAAGCGCCGTGGCGTGGTCCGCAGCGACCGCCGCGAGGGCGCCGCGGGTTACGCCCTCGCTGAAGCGACCCTGGAGATGCTCGCCGAGGGCGACGCCCGGATCTTCGAGCGCAGGCGGGCGACCGTCGAGGACGGGTGGCTCGTGGTCGTGTTCTCCGTGCCCGAGTCCGAACGCGAGAAGCGCCACGCGCTCCGCACCAGCCTGACCCAGCTCGGCTTCGGCACCGCGACGCCCGGCGTGTGGGTCGCACCGGGCAACCTGGCGACGGAGACCCGGCGAACCCTGGAGCGCCGCGGACTGTCCGAGTACGTCGACATCTTCACCGGCCACCACTTCGCTTTCGGTGACCTGCGGTCGAAAGTGCGCGCGTGGTGGGACCTCGACGAGCTGGCCGACCTGTACGCGGACTTCCTGCGCCGCCACCGTCCCGAACTCGACGTCGGCGACATCACCCCGGAGCAGGCCTTCCAGCTGTACGTGCCGATGCTGACCCAGTGGCGACGCCTGCCCTACAGCGATCCCGGGCTCCCCTTGTCGCTACTTCCGCCGGGTTGGAACGGGGTAACCGCCGAGGCTTTGTTCGAGGAGCTGAACACCACGCTGAGCGCACCGGCCCGCGAGCACGCCCTGGCCGTGATCCACAAACTGTGATCATCCGGACTTTGTGAGCCTCGCGACGTTCAGAACCATTTGGTCTCAATAGGACGACCTACTGTTGATCATGTGTTCACAACGCACTCGCCCGACAACTCACCGCTGACACTCGAGCCGGACAGCTTCCGCGACGAGCTCGTCAGGGCGGCACACTGGGCAGCCGACTACCTGCAGGCTCTGCCCGGCACTCCGGTCACGACTCCGATGCCCGACGACCACCGGCGGGCCTTGTCCGCTCCGGCGTTGCCGGACGACGGAAGGCCGGTGCCGGAATTCCTCGACTTCGTGGCCTCCGAGGTTGCTCCGTATCCCGGTGGCAACGGACATCCGGCGTTCTTCGCGTGGATCACGACGCCGCCCGCGCCGGCCGGCATCATCGCCCATCTGCTCGGAGCGACGTTGAACGCCAGCTGCGGCTACGGCGAGAACGCGTTGGTGGAGTTGGAACGTGGCGCGGTTCGCGCCCTCGCCGAGCTGGCCGGACTGCCCGCGGCCACCGGTGGGGTACTGACCAGTGGCGGGTCCATGGCGAACCTGCTGTGCCTGGCGGCTGCCCGCAGCTGGTTCCTGCGGATCCGGGGGGCCGTGGACGGTGCGGCTTACGACGAGGCCCATGCCCGTCTGGTGTGCTACCAGTCCACCGAGACGCACATGAGCGTGAGCAAGTCCGCCCGGACGATCGGACTGCCGGCGTCCCGGATCCGGGCTGTGCCAACGACTTCCGATCAGCGGATGGACGTCGCGGCATTGCGCGCCGCCGTCGAAGCCGACCTGGCGGCCGGACTTCTGCCGTTCTGCGTCGTCTCCAGCCTCGGCACCACCAGCACGGGCGCGATCGATCCGATCGCGGAGATCACCGCGGTGTGCCGTGAGTTCGGCATGTGGCACCACGGCGACGGCGCCTACGGAGGCCTCGGCGCCACGCATCCCGCCCTGGCTCCGCACTACGAGGGAATCGCCGAGCTCGACTCGCTCACCATCGATCCACACAAGACACTCAACACCCCGATCGCCTGTGGTGCCGCGTTGGTCACGAAGCCGGCGCGGTTGCGCGAGACGTTCACCGTCGAAGCGTCCTACCTCGAAGGCAACGAAGAGTGGCCGTGGCTCTCGGACTACACCGTCGAGCTGACCCGGCCCGGTGACCGCGCGCTGGCCGTGCACGCGGTGCTGCACCAGCTCGGCAAGCGGGGAGTGACCGCCCTGATCGACGGCTACCTCACCCACACCGAGCATCTGCGCCGCCTCGTTGACGAGATCCCCGAGCTCGAACTCGTCGCCGCGGGACCGTGGTCGATCACCTGCCTGAGGTACCGGCCGGCCGGGTACGACGGTGACGTCGAGGACCTCAACGCACGCATCGCCCAGGAGATCCAGCGGCGCGGCGCCGCCTTCGTGGCGACCGTCCGGGTGCAAGGCGAGCTCACCCTGCGGGTGTCGATCTGCGGCCACCGCACCACGAAGGCCGACATCGAAACCCTCGTCGCCGAGATCCTCGAGGCCGGTCGCTCGGTGGCAGCAACGAGGTAGGTCAGCCGCGCCAGCGCCGCCTCAGTTCGTCGAGGCGGCCCAGGCCGTCCAGCACGAGCTTCGCGTCGAGCCCGAAGTCGATCAGGCAGGCGACCTCGTCGACCCCCGCCGCGGCGACCCGGTCGAGCACCTCGAGGTTCTCCTCGACCGTGCCGAGCAGGCTGCTGTCCGCGTAGAAGCGTTCGAACGCCTGCTCCACCACCCATTCCAGGTCGGATTCCTCGGGCGCGTCCTCGGATTTGAGGAAGAGCTCGATCGGGCCGCGCAGGTACTCCGTCATCGGCCCGCGCACCAACGACTTCACCTCGCTGCCGTCGGCACCGAGGTAGGCGTGCAGCATCAACGTCACGTGGCCTGGATTGTCCGCGGGCAGAGCGTCGCGGTAGGCCGCGACGCGGGACGCGAGGACGTCCAGGTCCTGGCCGACCAAGTGGGTCAGCACACCCGCGCCCAGTTCGCCCGCCGCGAGGAACGTCTCGGTCGTGCCGCCCGTGGTCAGCCAGATCGGCAGCTCGGCCTGCACCGGCGCCGGATAGACTCGCACGGGGACCTCGTCGCCAGAGCCGTTGGGCAGGAAGACCTCCTTGCCCTGCCACAGGTTTCGGACGGACTTGACCGTGTCGGTCAGCACTTTCTTGCGGTGCGCGTAGTTCGCCGGGTTCAGCGCGAAGTCGTCGACGTTCCAGCCGGACGCGAACGCGACGCCGACGCGGCCGCCCGAGAGGTTGTCCACTACGGACCACTCCTCCGCGATGCGCAGCGGGTGGTGCAGCGGCGCCACGACGCTGCCCGCGCGGATCGCGACGCGCTCGGTGACGGCGGCGAGCGCGGCGCTGGTCACGGACGGGTTCGGGTACAGGCCGCCGAAGGGGTGGAAATGCCGTTCCGGGGTCCACACCGCGGTGAATCCGTGCGTGTCCGCGAATCTGGCACCGTCGAGCAACAGCCGGTAGGGGTCGCGTTCGCCGGTGCTGTCGTGCGCGAAGTAGAAAAGGCTGAAGTCCACCGACCCGATGATGAACGGTCCCGCTGGACACGTCCAGAATCATCTCATTAGGCTAGTCTTGATTGGTTTTACGCCTGGTTGGCGGTATGTGCGGGAAAGGCGATTACCAAGGATCTGAAACCATGTTTTCTCGCTGGGGGACTCTGCTCGAACTCTTCGACGCACAGGTGGCACGAACTCCCGGTGCGACCGCATTGGTCTTTCAGGACATTGAAATGTCCTTCGGGGACCTGCTCGAAAAGTCGAACCGGCTGGCGCACTGGCTGCTCGCCCGCGGCGCCCGTCCCGAGCGTGTGGTGGCGCTGGCGTTGCCGCGCACCGCCGACCTCGTCGTGGCGATCATCGCGGTCCTCAAGACCGGCGCCGCGTACCTGCCGATCGACGCCGGCGACCCACCCGTCCGCCGCGCGCAGTTGATCGACGACGTCCGGCCAGTGCTCACCCTCGACGCACTACCTTTTCTCGCCAACGAGCCTTTGACCAGTCCGGATGTGGGTATCGACCCGGCCAACCCCGCCTACGTCATCCACACGTCCGGCTCGACCGGGCACCCCAAAGGTGTGGTGGTCGAGCACCGCAGCGTCGTCAACCTCTTCCACCACCACACGGCCGTGGCGGGACGGCTCAAGGTCGCGGGCACGGCGGCGTTCACGTTCGACATGGCGTGGGAAGGCCTGCTGCTGATGTTCGCGGGCCACGAGCTGCACCTCGTGGACGACGGCACGCGGCGTGATCCGGACAAACTCGCCGATTACATCGAGCGGCACGGCATCGACCTGGCCACTCTCACGCCATCACTGGCGCAGCAGCTGCCCGTCCGACCGCGAACCGTTCGTTTCGGCGGCGAATACCTGACGGCTGGGCTCGGTGAATCGAAAGACTACAATTCGTACGGTCCGACCGAAACTACGGTATACGTCGTCGACACTCCGGTCGACGGATCGGTATTGGGCGTTCCGATCGGCAACACCGAAGCGCACGTTCTCGATGACGAATTGAAACGGGTGCCGCCGGGAACCGTCGGCGATCTGTACATCGCGGGTGCGGCACTTGCTCGCGGCTATCACAGCCGTCCTGATCTCACCGCGGAGAAATTCGTCGCGAACCCGTTCGGTGACGGTCGCATGTACCGCACGGGCGACCTCGCGCGGTGGAACGACCGCGGGCGACTGGAGTTCGCCGGGCGGGCCGACGACCAGCTCAAGATCCGCGGGCTGCGGATCGAACCCGGCGAGATCGAGGCCGTACTCGCTTCGCACCCGGCGGTCGCGCAGGCCGCGGTCACGGCACGCGATGATCGGCTCGTCGCGTACGTCGTGCCGTCGGCGCTCGGTGACCACGTCGACCAGTGGCAGCAGCTGTTCGACTCCGTCTACGCCGATGGCGACAACCCGTTCGCCGGCTGGAACAACAGCTACGACGGCCGGCCGATCCCGCTCGACGAGATGCGGCAGTGGCGCGACGACACGGTCGCGCGCATTCGCGCGTTGCGGCCGCGCAGGATCCTGGAGATCGGTGTCGGCACGGGGCTGCTGCTCGACGAGCTCGCCGCGGACTGCGAGACCTACTGGGGCACCGACCTCTCCCCCGTCGCCATCGCCAAACTGCGCTCGCACGACAAGGTCGTGCTGCGCACCCAGCCCGCCGACGACATCACCGGGCTGCCGCGCGGGTTCTTCGACGTCGTCGTGCTCAACTCCGTCGTGCAGTGCTTCCCGCACGCGGACTACCTGCGCGACGTCATCTCGAAGGCCGCGCAGCTGCTCACGGCGACCGGCGCGATCTTCCTCGGCGACATCCGCGACCTGCGGCTGCTGCGCGACTTCCACGCGGACATGTTGTCGCGCAAGGGCATCACCAGTCCGGTGGAGATCGACCGGGCGGCCGGCGGGGAGACCGAGCTGCTCGTCGATCCCGAGTTCTTCCGGCGCCTCGGCCGCGCCGAGGTTCTCGTGAAAGGCACGGGTTACGACAACGAGCTGAGCCGCTACCGCTACGACGTCGTTCTCCGGCCGGGCTCCCAAACCGGCGACACCTCCGGGCTCACGAACACTCCGGCCGTCGCGCTCGACACGGCCGCGCTGGATCGGTGGCTGCGGGACCGCCTGCCGAGCCACCTCGTGCCGTCGATGATCCGCACGATCGACGCGATGCCGTTGAACGCCAACGGCAAGCTCGACCGCAAGGCGCTGCCGGACCCGGAGATCACCTCGTCCGGCACGGCCCCGCGCACGCCACAGGAGGAGCTGCTGTGCGGGCTCTTCGCGGACGTCCTCGGGCACGCCGAGGTCGGCGCGGACGACAGCTTCTTCGCACTCGGCGGGCACTCGCTGCTGGCCACCCGGCTGATCAGCCGCGTGCGGCAGGCGTTCGGCGTCGAGCTGACGATCCGAACGGTGTTCGACGCGCCGACTCCCGCCGGTCTCGCCGCGCACCTGCCCGGCGCCGCGCCCAGCCGCTCGCCGCTACGTCGCGCCGAACGGCCTCCGCAGATCCCGGTGTCGGCCGCCCAACGACGGATGCTCTTCCTCAACCGCATCGAGGGCGACGCCTACCACATCCCGGTGCGAGTCCGGCTCGACGGCGACGTCGACCGCGACGCGCTGCTCGAGGCGATCAACGACGTGGTCGCGCGCCACGAGTCACTGCGCACGATCTTCCCCGGCGATCACCAGGTCGTGCTGCCCGAGGCGCGGGTGGCGTTCACCGACTCGCCGCTGCGCCCCTTCGATCTCACCACCGAGCTGCCGATCCGAACGGCGTTCGACAATGCCGGACTGCTCCTGGTTCTACACCACGTCGCCGGCGACGGTTGGTCGGTCGCACCGCTCGCACGCGACCTCTCCACGGCCTACGCGGCACGCCTCGCCGGCCGGGCGCCTGCCTGGTCCGAGCTGCCGGTCCAGTACGCGGACTACACGCTGTGGCAACGCGAACTCGACCTGACCGGCCAGGAGGTGTACTGGACGGACCGGCTCGCCGGGTTGCCCGAGGAGCTCGACCTCCCGCACGACCGGCCGCGTCCCGCCACGGATGGTCATCGGGGCGGCGTGCTCGAGTTCCGGCTCGGCGCCGGCATCGCGGGGCTCGCGCGGCGTGAGCAGGTCAGCGAGTTCATGGTCGTGCACGCGGCGCTCGCCGTGCTGCTCACGAAACTCGGCGCGGGCACGGACATCCCGATCGGCACCGCCGTCGCCGGCCGCACCGACGAGGCCCTGGGCGACCTCGTCGGGTGTTTCCTCAACACCTTGGTGCTGCGCACGGACACCGGCGGCGACCCGGAGTTCCGCGAGCTGCTGCACCGCGTCCGGCACACCGACCTCGCCGCGTTCGCGCACTCCGACCTGCCGTTCGACCGGCTCGTCGAGCTGCTCAACCCGGCCCGCGCGCGGGCCCGGCACCCGCTGTTCCAGGTCATGCTGGTGCGGCAGGACAATCTGACGCCGACGTTCGATCTGCCCGGTGTGCGCGCGAGCAGCTCGCTGGAGCGGCCGCCGCTGGCCAAGTTCGACCTCACGTTCGGCCTCGCGGGCGACCGGATCGTGCTCGAGTACTCGGCGGACCTGTTCGACCCGGCCACGGTCGAGGCCATCGCCGGCCGCCTCGTGCGGATTCTTGAGACGGTGTGCGAGCAGCCGGGGCTGCGGCTCAGTGAGATCGACGTGCTCACGCCCGAGGAACACCGTTCTCTCGCGGCATGGAACGACACCGCGCACCCGGTGCCGGACCGGACCCTGCACCGGCTCGTCGAGGAACAGGTCGCCCGCACGCCGGACGCCACGGCCGTCGTATTGGGCGATACCGAGCTGTCCTATGTGGACCTCAATGCCAGAGCGGACCGTGTCGCGGCGTGGCTTGTTGAACAGGGCGCCGGGCCGGAACAGGTCGTCGCGGTCGCCCTGCCCCGGTCGATCGAGCTGGTCGTGGCGCTGCTCGCGGTGCTCAAGTCCGGCGCCGCCTACCTGCCGATCGACCCCGACCTGCCCGACGGCCGCATCGCCCTCATGCTCGAGGACGCCCGGCCCCTCCTGGTTCTCCGAGAGCTGCACGAGACTTCAGTCGGTAAGCGGCCCGAACCGAAACCGCAGCACCCGGCCTACGTGATCTACACGTCCGGGTCGACCGGGCGGCCCAAGGGTGTGAGCGTGCCGCACGCGGGCATCGTGAACCGGCTGGCGTGGATGCAGGCTCGGTTCGGGCTCGCCGCCGACGACCGCGTGCTGCAGAAGACGCCCGCCGGGTTCGACGTGTCGGTGTGGGAGTTCTTCTGGCCGCTGATCTCCGGCGCCACGCTGGTCGTCGCGCCGCCCGGCGCGCACCGGGATCCCGCGGTCCTCGCGAAGCTGCTGGAGGACCAGCGGATCACGACCGTCCACTTCGTACCGTCGATGTTGCGTGAGTTCCTCGCCGAGCCCGACATGCCCACACATCTCCGGCGGGTGATCTCCAGTGGCGAGGCCCTGACCGAGCCGCTGCGGCAGCGGTTCCGCGAGGTGCTGGACGTCCCCCTGGTCAACCTTTACGGCCCGACCGAGGCTTCGGTCGACGTCACCTGCTCCGAGTCGGCGGCCATCGGCCGGCCGATCTGGAACACCGGGACCCACGTCCTGGACGCCGCGCTGCGGCCGGTGCCGCCGGGCGTCACGGGTGAGCTGTACCTGACGGGTGTTCAGCTGGCCCGCGGATACCTGAACCAGCCGGGACTCACCGCGTCCCGGTTCGTCGCGTCACCGCACGGCCGGATGTACCGGACCGGCGACCTGGCCCGGTGGGATTCGACTGGAGTGCTGCACTTCTGTGGCCGCGCCGACGACCAGGTCAAGATCCGCGGTCACCGAGTCGAGCTGGGCGAGATCGAATCCGTGCTGGCGCGGTTCACCGAACAGGCGGCCGTGATCGTCCGGGACGAACGACTCATCGCCTACGTCGTCGGCGACACCACGGGTCTTCGTGAGCGACTCGCCGAGGTGCTGCCGGACCACATGATTCCGGTGTTCGTCATTGTCGAACGGCTGCCGACAACACCGAACGGCAAGCTCGACCGCGCGGCTTTGCCGACGCTGAAAACCTTTACGGTCGAACGACCACGCTCCGGGCGGGAAGTCGTGCTGGCCACGCTGTTCAGCGAGCTCCTCGGGGTGGAAGCGGGTACGGGCGACAGCTTCTTCGACCTCGGCGGCCACTCGCTGCTGGCGGCCAGGCTGGTCAACCGCGTCAAGTCGGTGCTCGGTGCGGAGCTCACCGTCGCGGACGTGTTCGAGGCACCGACGGTCGCCGGGCTCGCCACCCGCCTCACCCGCGGCACCACGCCGATGCGCCGCAGGGAACGGCCCGAGCGCGTGCCGATGTCGTTCGCGCAGCAGCGGTTGTGGTTCCTGAACCGCGTGCACGACACCGGCTACACGATGCCGGTCGAGATCCACCTGCCGCACGACCCGAGCATCGTCGAGGCCGCGCTGAACGACGTGGTGGCGCGGCACGAGTCGCTGCGCACGATCTACCCGGACTCCGAGCACCAGGTCGTGCTGCCGGAGGCACGGGTGACGTTCACCGACGACCCGCTGCGGCCGTTCGACCTCACAACCGACCTGCCGATCCGTGCGTCGTTCGACAATGGCGAACTGACGCTGGTCCTGCACCACATCGCGGCCGACGGCTGGTCCCTCGGGCCCCTGACGCACGACCTCGAGACGGCCTGCGCGGCCCGGCGCGAAGGCCGGGCGCCCGACTGGCCGGAGCTGCCCGTCCAGTACGCCGACCACGCGATCGCCCAGCGGGAGTCCACTCCGGACACCGCGTTCTGGGCGGAACGGCTCGCCGGACTGCCGGAAGAGATCTCCCTACCGCGTGACCACGCCCGCACGCCCTCGCACCGCGGCGGCACCGTGGAGTTCGAGATCCCCGGCCTCACGGCGTTCGCCCGCGAACATCAGGTGACGGTGTTCATGGTGCTGCACGCGGCGCTGGCGGCCCTGCTCACGCGGCTCGGTGCGGGCACCGACGTCCCGATCGGCACAGTGACCGCCGGCCGCACCGACGAGGCGTTCGACAATGTCGTCGGCTGTTTCGTCAACCCGCTCGTGCTGCGCACGGACACCAGTGGCGATCCGGCGTTCCGGGAACTGCTCGACCGGGTCCGGGCCACGGACCTCGCCGCGTACGCGCACCAGGACGTGCCGTTCGAGCAGGTCGTCGAGGTGGTCAACCCGGCGAGGTCGCTGACGCGGCACCCGCTGTTCCAGGTGATGCTGGCGCTGCAGCCGACCCGGATGACCACGGTCGACACCGGCACAACGCCGTTCGACCTCTCGTTCAGCATCACGGACACGCACGCGCGGCTCGACTACCGGGCCGACCTCTTCGATCGTCGAACGGCGTTCGACATCGCCGAACGGTTCACCACCCTGCTCACCGCGCTGACCGAGAATCCCGACCTGCGCATCGGCGAGGTCGACCTGATCACGCCGGCCGAACACGAGGCCCTGGCGCGCTGGAACGACACCGCACGACCGGTGCCGGCCCGGACGCTGCCAGACCTGTGGGCCGCGCAGGTCGCGCGGACGCCGCACGTCACCGCGCTGGTGTTCGAGGACACCGAGTTCTCCTACGCCGGGCTCGACGAGCGGGCGAACCGGTTGGCGCACCAGCTGATCGCGCGGGGCGCTGGACCGGAGCGGATCGTCGCGCTGGCGTTGCCCCGCTCGGCCGACCTCGTGATCGCGATCCTCGCGGTGCTCAAGTCCGGCGCCGCGTACGTGCCGATCGACCCGTCGCACCCGGCCGAACGCGTCGAGACGCTGTTGCGCGACACCGCACCCGTGCTGGTGCTCACCGAGATCGGCGAACTCGACGACTATCCCGACACGTCACCGGGTGTCGAGATCGATCCCGCGCACGCGGCGTACGTGATCCACACGTCTGGCTCCACCGGCACGCCGAAGGGCGTCGTCGTGGAGCACCGCAACGTGGTCAACCTGTTCCACCACCACACCGCGTCCGGCGAGCTGCTGCGGGTGGCGGGCACTGCGGCGTTCACGTTCGACATGTCGTGGGAAGGCCTGCTGCTGATGTTCGCCGGCCACGAGCTGCACCTCGTGGCCGAGGAGACCCGTCAGGACCCCGACGCGCTCGCCGACTACATCGACGAACACGACATCGACCTGATCACGGCGACACCCGGCTACGTCCGGCAGCTCACGCGGCGGCCGCGGCTGGTGCGGGTCGGCGGCGAGTTCCTGCACGAGGACCTCGCGACCGAGCTCCCCGACGGGAGCCGCAACTCCTACGGCCCCACCGAGACCACGGTCTACGCGGTCGACACGCCCGTCGACGGGTCGGCGCTCGGCCGGCCGGTCGCAAACATGCGGGCGCACGTGTTGGACGCGCGGCTGCGGCCCGTGCCGCCGGGTGTCACCGGTGAGCTGTACCTGTCCGGCGCCCAGGTATCCCGCGGCTACCACGGCAAACCGGGCCTGACGGCGGAACGCTTCGTCGCCGCGCCGCACGGCCGGATGTACCGGACCGGCGACCTGGCCCGGTGGAACACCAAGGGACAGCTGGAGTTCGCCGGCCGCACCGACGACCAGATCAAGATCCGCGGCGTGCGCATCGAGCCCGGCGAGATCGAGGCGGCGCTGCTGAAGCACGTGTCCGAGGCCGCCGTCGTGGCCCGCGGCAACAGCCTCGTCGCGTACGTCGTCGGCGACCCCACGGGCCTGCGCGACAAGCTCGCGCTCCCCGACTATCTCCTCCCGTCGGCGTTCGTCAGTGTCGAACGGCTGCCGTTGACGTCGAACGGGAAGCTCGACCGGGGCCGACTCCCCGCCCCGGCGACGAGCCGGGCGCCGCGATCGCCACGGGAAGAACTGCTGTGCGGCCTGTTCTCCGAGGTGCTGGGCGTGCCCGCCGGCATCGACGACGACTTCTTCGCGCTAGGCGGCCACTCGCTGCTCGCGACGCGGCTGATCAACCGCATCCGAACGGTGTTCGACGCCGAGCTGACCGTACGCGACCTGTTCGACGCGCCGACGGTCGCGGGCATCGCCGATCGACTCACCACCAGCACCACGCCGCGGTTGCGCCGCGCCGAACGCCCGGAGCGGGTGCCACTGTCGTTCGCACAGCAGCGACTGCTGTTCCTGCACCGGCTGGAGGGTCCGGCCGCGACCTACAACATGCCGATCAAGCTGCGGCTCGACACCGTCGACCGGCCGGCGCTCCAGGCGGCGCTGAACGACGTGCTCGCGCGACACGAGGCATTGCGCACGATCTACCCCGGCAACCATCAGGTCGTCATCGAGGCCGATCTGTCCATCGTGGACACCGACGATCTCGACGCGGCCGCACGCCAGGGGTTCGATCTGAGCACCGAGCTGTCGGTGCGCGCGTGGCTGTGCGGTGACGTGCTGTTGCTGGTGTTGCACCACATCGCGGCCGACGGCTGGTCGATGGCGCCGCTGATCCGCGACTTCGAGCAGGCGTACGCGGCCCGGCGCGCGCGGACCGCCCCGGCGTGGGCACCGCTGCCCGTGCAGTACGCGGACTACGCGCTGTGGCAGCAGGATCTCGACCTCGCTTCGCAGGCCGTCTACTGGATGGCGCAGCTCGCCGGACTGCCCGAGGAGCTGTCGCTCCCCCGCGACCGGCCACGTCCGGCCGAGACGGACTACGCGGGCGGGACCGTCGAGTTCCAGTTCGGCGCCGACGTCGCCGGCTTGGCGCGCGAGTGTGGCGTCAGCGCGTTCATGGTGCTGCACGCGGCGCTCGCGATGCTGCTGACGCGGCTCGGGGCGGGCACGGACGTCCCGATCGGCACCGCGATCGCCGGCCGCACCGACGACGCGCTCGACGACCTCGTCGGCTGCTTCCTCAACACCCTCGTCCTGCGCACCGACACGTCGGGCGACCCCACCTTCCGCGAGCTGCTCGACCGCGTGCGAACCACGGACCTCGCCGCCTACGCACACCAGGACCTGCCGTTCGAACGGCTCGTCGAGCTGCTCAACCCCGAGCGGTCGCTGTCGCGGCACCCGCTGTTCCAGGTCATGCTGCTGCTGCAGAACCAGGAGTCGGCGGACTTCGAGTTCCACGACCCCGGCGTCGCGAAGTTCGACCTGTCGTTCAGCATCACCGGCAGCCACGGCATGCTGAACTACCGGGCCGACCTGTTCGACCGCCGAACGGCGTTCGACATTGCCGAACGCTTCGTCCGATTGCTCGACAATGTCGTCGCGCATCCCGATCGGCGGATCGGCGACGTGCTCTTCGAGGCCGAACGCGTGCGGCTGGCCGAGTGGAACGACACCGCGCGCCCGGTGCCGGACGTGCCGCTGTCCCGGTTGTTCGAGGAGCAGGCGGAACGCTCGCCGGACGCGATCGCTCTGGTGTGGCGGGACGAGCGGCTCACCTATGCGGAGCTGAACTCTCGCGCCGACCGGCTCGCGGAGCGTTTGGCGGCGCAGGGTGCGCGGCCTGAGCGGATCGTCGCGCTGCGGATGCCGCGGTCGGCCGAACTGGTCGTCGCGATGCTCGCGGTGCTCAAGTGCGGCGCGGCCTATCTGCCGATCGATCCGGATCTGCCGGCCGAGCGGATCGCACTGATGCTGAACGACGCCGAGCCTCTCCTGGTTCTTCGTGAGGGCAATGAGGTCGAAGGTGGAGAGGAGGGCCAGGCCGGGGTCGAGGAAAGCGATCTTCACGGCAGCCAGCCGGCGTACGTGATCTACACCTCCGGGTCCACTGGCCGCCCCAAGGGCGTGACCGTGCCGATGGACGCGCTGGTCACGTTCGTGTGCACGATGCGCGATCGCCTAAGCCTCACCGCCGCGGACCGGTTCCTCGCCGTCACGACCGTGTCGTTCGACATCGCCGCGCTCGAGATCTTCGTGCCACTCGTCAGCGGCGCGACCGTGGTACTCGGCGACGCCGAGACCGCGCCGGACCTGCTACCGAACACGACGATCATGCAGGCCACGCCGTCCCTGTGGCAGACGCTGGACCCCCGCGGCATCAGGATCCTCGTCGGCGGCGAAGCCCTGCCCGAACCGCTCGCCGCCAAACTGGCCGAACACAACAGCGTCACGAACCTGTACGGCCCGACCGAGGTGACCATCTGGGCCACGGCGGCCGAGGTCACCGGACGCCCGACGATCGGCCGTCCACTGTGGAACGTCCGGGCGCACGTTCTGGACGCCGGGCTGCGGCCCGTGCCGCCGGGCGTCACGGGTGAGCTGTACCTGTCCGGTCCCCAGCTGGCACGCGGCTACCACAACAAACCCGGCCTCACCGCGGAACGGTTCGTCGCCTGCCCGAGCGGGCGAATGTATCGGACGGGCGACCTCGCGAAGTGGTCGCGCGACGGCGAGCTGGAGTTCCTCGGCCGCGTCGACGACCAGGTCAAGGTGCGCGGGTTCCGCATCGAACCGGGTGAGATCGAGTCGGTGCTCGGGCAGCACCCGGCCGTGACCCGCGCGGCGGTCGTCGTGCGGGACGACCAGCTCGTCGCGTACATCGCGCCCGAGCCGCGCACCAAGGTCGACGTCGGCGCCGTCCGCGAGCAGCTCGCCACGACGCTGCCCGAGTACATGGTGCCCGCGGCGTTCGTCGTTCTCGACGAGCTGCCGCTGACGCCGAACGGCAAGCTGAATCGCAAGTCGTTGCCCGCACCCGATTTCTCGGCGCCCACGCCGGGTCTGCCGAGCACGCCGCAGGAGGAGGTCCTCGCGGGGCTGTTCGCCGACGTGCTGGGCGTGCCCGCGGTCGGCGTGCACGACAGCTTCTTCGCGCTCGGCGGCGACAGCATCATGAGCCTGCAGTTGCTCGGCCGCGCGCGCCGGGCCGGGCTGGTGCTCACCGCACGCGAGGTGTTCCAGCACAAGACGGTCGCCGCGCTCGCGGTGGTCGCCAAACCCGTGACCACGGCCAAGAAGCAGGATCCGGGTACCGGGATCGTCCCGCTCACGCCGATCATGCACTGGTTCCGGGGGCTCGGCGGCGGCGACTTCCACCAGTCCGTCACGGTCCCGGACCACCCCGCGTTCGAGGACGCGTTGCAGAAGCTGCTCGACCACCACGACGTGCTGCGGATGCAGCTGGAACCGGGGTGGCGGCTGCGGATCCGCGACCGCGGCAGTGTGACAGCAGCCGAGTGCCTGACCGCCGAACAACTGTCGCCTCGCGACGGGATCATGCTGCGGGCGGTGCGGGCCGAGGGCAAGGTCACGCTGTTCATCCACCACCTCGCCGTGGACGGCGTTTCGTGGCGCATCCTGTTGCAGGACCTGGACAACGCGCTGCACGGGCGGCCGCTCGACCCGGTGGGCACGTCGTTCCGGTCGTGGGCGCAGCAGCTCAACGCCGAGGACCGCAGCGCGGAACTCCCACTGTGGACCGACATTCTCAGCACGCCGGATCCGTTGCTCGGCCGTCGTCCGCTCGCCCCGGCGACCGACACCGAGGCCACCTCGCGGTTCCTCACGGTGACGCTGTCGCCCGAACACACGGAACCGCTGCTGACCACGGTGCCCGCCGCGTTCCACGCCGGTGTCGACGACGTGCTGCTCACCGGGCTCGCGCTCGCGTTCGGCCGGCCGCTGCTGGTCGACCTCGAGCACCACGGCCGCGAGGGGCAAGACCTCGACCGCACGGTCGGCTGGTTCACCACCATCCACCCGGTCCGGCTGGACGCCGGATCCGCCGACGCGGCGACGGCCCTCAAACACATCAAGGAACAGCTGCGCGCGATCCCGGACCACGGCCTCGGCTACGGCATCCTGCGGTACCTCAGGAACGCGCCGCTGCGAACCACGCCGCAGATCGGGTTCAACTACCTCGGCAAGATCGAGGGGCTCGGCGGCGGCGCCGCGGGCGGCATGGCGATGGCGCACGCGTTGGAGATCAACGCCAGCACGGTCGACGGGCGGCTGGTCATGCACTGGACGTGGCCGGAGGCGTTGTTCGCCGAGGACGAGGTTCGCGCGTTCGCCGAGCAGTGGGCTCGTAAGCTGCGGCAACTCGCCGGGCTGACGAGCGGCGGCCTCACTCCGTCCGACGTGCTCGCGGACGTGTCACAGCAGGAGATCGAGGCGATCGAGGCCGTCCGGCCCGTCACCGACATCTGGCCGCTCTCGCCGTTGCAGGAAGGCCTGCTGTTCCACACGCAGCTCGACGACGGCCCCGACCCGTATGTCCGGCAGATCACCATCGAGCTGCCTGACGACACGGATCTAGTCGCGTTGCGGCTGCGGGTTGCCGAGGTGTTGCGGCGGCATCCCGGGCTGCGCGCGGGGTTCTGGCAGTTCGACCGGCCGGTGCAGTTCGTCGGGGACGTCGAGTTGCCGTGGGAGGAAGTGGACGTTCGGGACGTCGAGGCCTTCCTGGCGGCCGACCGGGCGCGGCCGTTCGACCCGGCGAGCCCGCCGCTGCTGCGGTTCACGCTGGTCAACCGGCGGCTGCTGGTGCTCACCAACCACCACCTCGTGCTGGACGGCTGGTCGACGCCGATGCTCGTCGCGGAGCTGTTCGCGCAAGAACTGAAACCCGCCACGTCCTATCGCGAGTACCTCGCGTGGCTCCAGCGCCAGGAGCCGACGGTCGAAGTCTGGCGGCACGCACTGTCCGATGTGGAGCCGACGCTGCTCGCCGGTCCGCGCGACCGCACGACAGTGGTGCCCGACGAGTACGCGGTCGCGCTGACCGAGGACCTGACCGAGCGGCTCACCGCGTTGGCGCGCAAGCATGATCTGACGTTGAACACGCTGGTCCAGGGCGCGTGGGCGACCCTGCTCGGCCGGCTCACCGACCGCGAGGACGTGGTGTTCGGCGGGACGGTCGCGACGCGGCCGCCGGAGGTCGCGGGCATCGACACCGTCCTCGGCCTGCTGATCAACACGCTGCCGGTGCGGGTGCGGCTCGACCTGCCGCCACTGGAGATGCTGCGGCGGCTGCAGGACGAGCAGTCGGCGATGCCGCAACACGTGAGCCTCGCGGAGGTCCAGCGGACGCCGTTGTTCGACACGCTGCTGGTGTTCGAGAACTTCCCGGAATCCCCCGCGGGGCAACGCATCAGCGCGGTGGCCGGGCAGAACACCACGCACTACCCGCTCGCGCTGGGCGTGACGCCGGGCCGGCGGCTGCACCTGCGGTTCAGCCACCACCCGGACGTCTTCGACCGTCGAACGGTGTTCGACATCGCCGAACGGCTCGTCCTCGTCTTCGACGCGATCGCCGACCTGCGCGAGCCTGACGTCGTCACCGTCGACGAACGCCGTGCGCTGGCCGCGTGGAACGACACCGCGCACCCGGTTCCGGCCGCGACGCTGCCCGAGCTGTTCCGCGTGCACGACGAGACCGCGCTGGTGTGCGAGGACGTCAAGCTGACCGCGGCCGAGCTGGACGTCAGGTCGAACCGCCTGGCGCACTGGCTGATCGCGCGCGGCGCCGCGCCCGAGCGGATCGTCGCGGTGCGCCTGCCGCGCTCAGCGGATTTCGTCGTGGCGATCCTCGCGGTGCTCAAGACCGGCGCCGCGTACCTGCCGCTCGACCCCGACCACCCGGCCGAACGCACGGCGTTGCTGCTCGACGACACGCGGCCGGTGTTCGTGCTCGACGAGTTGCCGGTCCTGGACGGCCCGGACTTCGCGCCTCCGGTGGAGATCGACCCGGCGAACGCCGCGTACGTGATCTACACGTCCGGCTCGACCGGCCGGCCGAAGGGCGTCCTGGTCGAGCACCGCAACATGGTGAACCTGTTCCACCACCACACGGACGTGTCCGGACGACTGCGCGTGGCGAGCACGGCGGCGTTCACGTTCGACATGTCGTGGGAAGGTCTGCTGCTGCTGTTCGCGGGCCACGAGCTGCACCTCGTCGGCGACACCCAGGACCTCGGCGACGCCGACCTGCTCTGCGCGACGCCGTCGCACGTGCGGCAGCTGACCCGGTTGCCGCGGATCGTGCGGGTCGGCGGCGAGCTGCTGCACCCCGACCTGGCGGACCGGCTGCCGGAGGGCAGCGTCAACTCCTACGGCCCGACCGAGACCACGGTCTACACGGTCGACACGCCGGTCAACGGGTCCGCGCTCGGGCGGCCGATCCCGAACACGCGGGTGTTCGTGCTCGATCGCCGGCTGCGGGCCGTGCCTCCGGGGGTCGTCGGCGAGGTCTATCTGGCGGGCGCGCAGCTCGCGCGCGGCTACTTCGGGAAGCCGGGTTTGACGGCGGAACGCTTCGTCGCCAACCCGTTCGGGCCGGGTCGCCTGTACCGCACGGGCGATCGCGCGCGGTGGAACGCCGACGGGCAGTTGGAGTTCGCCGGACGGGCGGACGACCAGGTCAAGATCCGCGGTGTCCGGATCGAGCCGGCCGAGATCGAGGCCGCGTTGCTGCGGCACGTGTCGCAGGCCGCGGTCATCGCCCGAAACGACCAACTCGTGGCTTACGTGACGTCCGCAAGTACCACCAACGCGGCCGAGTTGCGCGCGCGGTTGGCCGAACAGCTGCCCGGCTACCTGCTGCCCTCGGTCATCGTGGAACTCGACGCGCTTCCGTTGACCAGCAGCGGCAAGGTCGACCGGGCCGCGCTGCCGGACCCGTCCGCTACCGCCTCCAGGGCTGCATCGAGCCCGCGTGAGGAACTGCTCTGCGGGTTGTTCGGCGACATCCTGAACGCGCCGGTCGCGCCCGACGACGACTTCTTCGCGCTCGGCGGGCATTCGCTGCTGGCCACGAGGCTCGTGAACCGCGTCCGAACGGTGTTCGGCGCCGAGCTGTCCGTGCGGGACCTGTTCGACGCGCCGACTCCGGCCGCATTGCTGTCCCGCCTCGACCGGGCCGGCGCCTCCCGGCCGGCGGTGCGTCCGATCGAGCGGCCCGCACGCATCCCGATGTCGTTCGCGCAGCAGCGGTTGTGGTTCCTGAACGGGCTGGACGGCTCGGCGTACCACATGCCGATCGCCGTGCGGCTGTCCGGCGAACTGGACGGCGCCGCGCTCCAAGCCGCGCTTGCGGATGTCGTGGCGCGGCACGAGTCGCTGCGCACGGTCTTCGCGGACGGCGAGCAGATCGTCGTGTCCGCGTCACCCGTACTGTCCTTTGTGGACGATCTGGACGTGCGGCGGCCGTTCGACCTGACCACTGACCTGCCGATCCGAGCGGAACTGTGCGGTGACGTGTTCCTGCTGGTGCTGCACCACATCGCGGCCGACGGGTGGTCGGCGGCACCGCTGATCCGCGACCTGTCCGAGGCCTACGCCGCCCGGCTCGCGGGCACCGTGCCCGTGTGGGAGCCACTGCCGGTCCAGTACGCGGACTACGCGCTGTGGCAACGGGAACTGGACCTCACCGAGCAGGAGAACTACTGGACCGGGCAGCTCGCCGACCTGCCCGAGGAGCTGGAGCTGCCACGGGACCGACCGCGTCCGGCGGTCGCGAGCCACCGGGGCGGCACGGTCGAGTTCGAGCTGCCCCAGGGCATCGGCGAGCTGGCGCGGTCCACGCAGACCAGCGTGTTCATGGTCCTGCAGGCGGCGCTCGCGACGCTGCTCACCGGCCTCGGGGCGGGCACGGACATCCCGATCGGCACCGCGATCGCCGGCCGCACCGACGAGGCGCTGCACGACCTGGTCGGATGCTTCCTCAACACGCTCGTCCTGCGCACCGACACGTCCGGCGACCCTGCGTTCCGCGAGCTGCTGGACCGTGTGCGCGCCACGGACCTCGCCGCGTACGCGCACCAGGACCTGCCGTTCGAACGGCTCGTCGACCTCATCAACCCCGAGCGGTCGCTGTCGCGGCACCCGCTGTTCCAGGTGATGCTGGTGCTGCAGAACGCGGACAGCGCCACCTTCGACCTGCCTGGGCTGACCGTCGAACCGGAACTGCTCGACCTCGGCGTGGCCAAGTTCGACCTGTCGTTCAGCGTCTCCGGTGAGCGCGGGATGCTGGAGTACAGCCTCGACCTCTTCGACCGTCGAACGGCGTTCGACATCGCCGAACGGTTCGTCCGGGTGCTGCGCCAGGTCGTGGCCGATCCGTCGGTCCGCCTCGGCGACATCGACCTCCTCGCCCCGGCCGAACGGGACGCGTTGGCGCGGTGGAACGACACTGCCCAGCCCCTGCGGCAGGAAGTGCTGCGGTTCGAGGTGCACGACCGGCCCGCGCTGGTGTTCGAGGGCACCACGCTCACCGGTGCCGAACTGGACGCGCGGGCGAACCGGCTCGCGCACCACCTGATCGAGCGGGGCGCCGGATCCGAGCGCGTGGTGGCTCTGGAACTGCCGCGCAGCGCCGACTACGTGGTCGCGATCCTCGCCGTGCTCAAGTCCGGCGCCGCGTTCCTCCCGCTCGACCCGGACCACCCGGCCGAACGCATCGCGTACCTGCTCGACGACACGCGGCCGGTCCTCGTACTCGACGCGTTGCCCGACACCAGCGGATATCCCGGCACGGCACCGAACGTGCGGATCGACCCGCGCAGCGCGGCGTACGTGATGTACACGTCCGGGTCGACGGGCCGGCCGAAGGGCGTGCTCGTCGAACACCGCAACATCGCCAACCTGTTCCAGCACCACACCGCGGTCGAGGAACGGCTGCGGGTCGCGTGCACGGCGGCGTTCACGTTCGACATGGTGTGGGAGTCGCTGCTGCTGCTCTTCGCCGGGCACGAGCTGCACCTGATCGACGAAGCGACCCGCCGCGATCCCGCGGCGCTCGCCGGCTACCTGCGCGAGCACGACATCGACCTGCTGTCCGCCACCCCGTCGTACGCGCGGCAGCTGCAGCACCACCCGCGGATCCTGCGACTCGGCGGCGAGCTCCTGCAGCAGGACCTCCAGGGCTACAACTCCTACGGGCCAACGGAAACGACCGTCTACGCGGTGGACACGCCGGTCGACGGATCGGTCCTCGGACGCCCGGTCCCGAACATGCGGGCGTACGTGCTGGACGATCGGCTCCGCGAGGTGCCGCCCGGTGTCACGGGTGAGATCTACCTCGCCGGTGCGCAGGTCGCCCGCGGGTACCACGGCAAGCCGGGACTGACGGCCGAGCGGTTCGTCGCGACGCCGCACGGCCGGATGTACCGGACGGGCGACCTCGGACGATGGAACCGCAAGGGACAGCTGGAGTTCGCCGGCCGCACCGACGACCAGATCAAGATCCGCGGCATCCGGGTCGAACCCGCCGAGATCGAGACCGCCCTGCTCCGGCACACCGACCAGGCGGCCGTGATCGCGCGCGACGGCCGGCTCGTCGCCTATGTCACCGGTGTCGCGAGAGACTTCCGGGCGTTGCTGGCCGACGTCCTACCGGACCACCTGATCCCGTCGGCGTTCGTCATGGTCGAACGGCTTCCGCTCATGTCGAACGGCAAGCTCGATCGAGCCGCACTTCCCGAACCCGTGTTCACGTCGTCGAACGGCCAGCCGCGCACCGAGGCCGAACGTGTGCTGGCCACGGTGTTCGCCGAGGTGCTGGGCGTGTCCGCCGGTGTCGACGACGACTTTTTCGCGCTCGGCGGCGACAGCATCATGAGCATGCAGCTCGTGAACCAGGCTCGGCGGGCCGAGTTCGGGCTGACGTACAAGGACGTCTTCCAGCACAAGACCATCGCTGCACTCGCCCGTGTCGCGACCACGACCGCCACGGTGCACGACACCGGCGTCGGGCCGGTTCCGCTCACCCCCGCGATGCATCGGCTACGCGCACAGGGCGGTTCGATCGACCGGTTCCACCAGTCGGCCGAGCTGGCGGTGCGGACGACGCCGGAGCGGCTCACCGCGGCGTTGCAGGTGCTGTTCGACCATCACGACGCCCTGCGCATGCGACTGAGCCCCGGCTGGGAGCTGGAGGTACTCGACCACGTCAACGCCGAGAACTGCCTCGCTGACAGCCTGGAGTCGGCGCTGGACCGGTTGTCCCCCGCCGACGGTGTCATGCTCCAAGCCGTCTGCGAGGACGAGCGGGTGCTGCTCGTCGCGCACCATCTCGTCGTCGACGGCGTCTCGTGGCGCATCCTGCTGCCGGACCTCGAGGCCGCGCTCGACGGCCGGTCGCTCGACCCGGTCGGCCGGTCGTTCCGCTCGTGGGCTCTCGACCTGGCCACCCAGGACCGTTCGCACGAGATTCCCCTGTGGACCGGGATGTGCGTCGATACCGACCGCGACATCTCCGGGCCTCGGCGCGAACTGCGTTCGACATTGCCGAACATCACCCCACCCGAGCGATATCGGGTGGACGAGGTGCTGCTCACCGCGCTGGCTCAGGCTTGGGGTCGAACGCTGTTCGTCAATGTCGAACGGCACGGCCGCGAAGGCCGCGATCTCGAACGGACCGTGGGCTGGTTCACCAGCCACCACCCCGTCCGGCTCGACGGCGACCTGAAGCAGGTCAAGGAACAGCTGCGCGCGATCCCGGACAACGGCATCGGCTACGGCATCCTCCGGTACATCACCGGCGAGCTCGACGGACCGGAACCGCTGGTGGGCTTCAACTATCTGGGCCGTCTCGACAGCGAGCTCCACGCCGGCGGCGACCCAGAACTAGCGCACGCGCTGGAGATCAACGCACTGACGCGGGACGGGCGGCTGGAGATCTCCTGGGCGTGGCGCGCCAACGCGTTCACCGAGACCGAGATCCGCGAGCTGGCCGACCGGTTCGCCCGCCACCTCGAGCGCCCGATGGAAGGCGGCCTGACGCCGTCCGACGTGCTGGCGCCGGTGTCGCAGGCCGAGATCGACGAGCTGGTGGCGGCCCGGCCGGGCGTCACGGACATCTGGCCGCTCGCGCCGTTGCAGGAGAACCTGCTGTTCCACAACCTGTTCCACGACGACACGGCCGACCCGTACACGTCGCAGATCTGTTTCGCGCTGGACCATCCCGACCCCGTGACGCTGCGCCGGAACGCGGAGGAGTTGCTGCGCAGGCATCCGAGCCTGCGAGCCGGGTTCTCCGAACAGCTGCAGTTCATCAGCGACGTCGACCTGCCGTGGGCAGAGGTGGAAACCACGGACGTCGAGACGTTCCTCGCCGCGGACCGCGCGCGGAGGTTCGACCCGGCGCGGCCGCCGTTGATCCGGTTCACGCTGGTCAACGGCCGGTTGCTGGTGCTGAGCCACCACCATGTGCTGCTCGACGGCTGGTCGTTGCCGATCGTGCTCACCGAGCTGTTCGGCGGCGAACCCGGACCGGTCACGTCGTACCGCGAGTACCTCGCGTGGCTGCAGACACAGGACCGCACACAAGCTCTCGAAGCATGGCGGACCGCACTGTCCGGAGTGGACCCGACGCTGCTGGCTCCGGGGGCCGACCGCACGCCGGGAGCGTCCGAACAGGTCCGGCTGGCGCTGTCCGAGGGCCTGTCCGAACGGCTGCGCGCCCGCGCACGGCAGCTCGGGGTCACGCTGAACACGCTGGTTCAGGGCGCGTGGGCGATCCTGCTCGGCCGGCTGACCGGCCGCGACGACGTGGTGTTCGGCGGCACGGCCGCGAACCGTCCGGCGGACATTCCCGGCGTGGAGAACATCGTCGGGCTGCTGCTGAACACGCTGCCCGTCCGGGTGCGGCTGAACCGGCCGATGGCCGAGATGCTGCGGAGTCTGCAGGACGAGCAGGCCGCGCTCACGCCGCACCAGCACGTCAACCTCGCGGATCTCGGCGACCTGTTCGACACGATCACCGTGCTGCAGAACTACCCGCACAGCACGGAAGAACTGCCGGTGCGGCGGATCACCGACCAGAACTCGACGCACTACCCGCTGGCGCTCGTCGCGAGCCCCGGCCAGGCACTGAGCCTCGGCCTGGTCTACCGGCCGGAGGTGTTCGCCGAGGACGCCGTCCGCACGATCGCCGACCGGCTGGTCCGGGTGTTCGAAGGCGTCGCGGACCTGCGCGACCCCGACGTGCTCACGGCCGGGGAGCACGCGGCCCTCGCGCGCTGGAACGACACGAGCCGCTCCTTCCCCGTGCAGCCGCTGTTCCGGGTACCGGAAGAGACCACGCTCGTGTTCGGCGACGAGAGCATCAGCGACCTCGACGCCAGGGCCGCCCGGCTTGCGCACTACATCGTCGAACAAGGCGCCGGTCCCGAGAAGATCGTCGCGATCGCGTTGCCGCGTTCGGCCGACTTCGTCTTGGCGATTCTGGCTGTTTTGAAGTCCGGCGCCGCGTTCCTGCCGATCGACGTCACGCAGCCCGACGAGCGCATCGCGTTCCTGCTCGACGACACCGACCCGGTGTTCGTCCTGGACGCGCTGCCCGACCTGACCGGCTACCCGGCCACGGACCCGGTTGTGGCCCGGGATCCGCGCCATCCCGCGTACGTCATGTACACGTCCGGGTCGACCGGACGGCCGAAGGGCGTCATTGTCGAACACCGTTCGCTCGCGAACCTGTTCCAGCACCACACGGACACGAGCGAACGCCTGCGGGTCGCGGCGACGGCGGCGTTCACGTTCGACATGGCATGGGAGAGCCTGCTGTTCCTGTTCGCGGGCCACGAGGTGCACCTCGTCGACGACGACACGCGGCGCGATCCCGAGTTGCTCGGCCGGTATCTGCGCGACCACGACATCGACCTCGTCGCGCTCACGCCGTCGTTCGCGCAGCTGCTCCCCCACCGGCCGCGGATGCTGCGGCTCGGCGGCGAGTACCTGCACCAGGACCTGCCGGGCCAAAACTCCTACGGCCCAACGGAGACGACGGTGTACGCCGTCGAGATGCCGGTCGACGGCGCCACGCTCGGCACGCCGATCTCGAACATGCGGGTACACGTGCTGGACTCCGCGCTGCGGCCGGTGCCGCCGGGCGTCACGGGTGAGCTGTACATCGAGGGCCCGCAGCTCGCACGCGGTTACCTGAAGCAACCGGGCCTGACGGCCGAGCGGTTCGTCGCGTCGCCGCACGGCCGGATGTACCGGACCGGCGACCTCGGACGGTGGAACGCCAAGGGACAGCTGGAGTTCGCGGGCCGTACCGACGACCAGATCAAGGTCCGCGGCATCCGGATCGAGCCCGGCGAGATCGAGTCCGTGCTCGCCGCGCAGCCGGGTGTCGCGCGGGCGGCGGTCGCGGTGCGAGACGACCGGCTCGTCGCCTACGTCGTGCCCGGTACCGCCGGTGCCGCGCACGTCGAGCAGTGGCGGCAGCTGTTCGGCTCCGTGTACCGCGGCGCGGACGACCCGTTCGTCGGCTGGAACAACTCCTTCGACGGGCAGCCGATCCCGCTCCGCGAGATGCGGCAGTGGCGGGACGACACGGTATCGCGCATCCGTGCCCTCGGCGGGAAACGCCTGCTGGAGATCGGTGTCGGCACCGGTCTGCTGCTCACCGAGCTGGCGCCGGAATGCGAAACCTACTGGGGCACCGACCTCTCGCCGGTCGCGATCAACCGGCTGCGGCCCGCGCCGAACGTCGTGCTGCGCACCCAGGCGGCCGACGACATCACCGGTCTGCCGCGCGGGTTCTTCGACGTCGTCGTGCTCAACTCCGTGGTGCAGTACTTCCCGAACGCCGGGTACCTCGCCGACGTGCTGGCCAAGGCGCGGGAGCTGCTGGCGCCGGGCGGCACGATCTTCGTCGGTGACGTGCGCGATCTGCGGTCGTTGCGCGCGCTGCACACCGAGATCAACCCGTCCGGCGTCGAGCGCGCCATGGCCCGTGAAGCCGAGCTGATCATCGATCCCGAGCTGTTCCGCCGGCTCGGGACTGCGGAGATCCTGGCCAAGGGCACGGGCTACGACAACGAGCTGAGCCGCTACCGGTACGACGTCGTGCTGCGTCCGTCCGGCACGCCGGCCGGGGACCTGAGCGCGTTCACCAACGTGCCGTTCGCCGTGCCGGACGGGCTCGTGGAGGCGTTGCGGGCCAGGCTGCCCGAGCACATGGTGCCGTCAGCGATCGTAGCGGTGGAGTCGTTCCCGTTGACGGTCAACGGAAAGCTCGACCGGGACGCGCTGGCCGATCCGGAGTTCACGGCGTCGGACGTCGCGCCGCGCACGCCGCGCGAGGAGCTGCTGTGCGGGCTGTTCGCCGAGGTGCTCGGTCTGCCGGCGGTCGGACCGGATGACAACTTCTTCACCCTCGGCGGGCACTCGCTGCTCGCGACGCGACTGGTGTCGAAGATCAGGGTCGCGTTCGGCGCGGAGGTGGCCATCCGAACGGTATTCGAGGCCGCCACTCCCGCCGCGCTGCTGGAGCACATCGCCAGTGGTACCGGGCGCGCCGGTGTCCGGCCCGTGCCGCGGCCGGAGCGGGTGCCGCTGTCGTTCGCGCAGCAACGGCTGTGGTTCCTCAACCGGCTCGACGGCATGGCGTCGGCGTACAACATGCCCACCGCGCTGCGGCTCACCGGACCGCTCGACCACGACGCGCTGCGTCTCGCGTTGCGTGACGTGGTGGGGCGGCACGAGATCCTGCGCACGATCTATCCGGACACCGTTCAGCAACTGACGGATGCCCTACCAGAACTGTCCGTTCTGGACTATTCAGCGGAGGCAGTGACCGCCGCAGTGCGGCAGGGGTTCGACCTCACCACGGACCTTCCGTTGCGGGTGCACCTGTTCGCTGACGGCGACGAGCACGTGCTGGTCCTCGTGCTGCACCACATCGCGGCCGACGGCTGGTCGATGGCGCCGCTGATGCGCGACCTGTCGACCGCCTACACCGCGCGGCTCGCCGGAGCGCCGCCGGCGTGGGAGCCGCTGCCAGTGCAGTACGCGGACTTCGCTTTATGGCAACAGGATCTCGACCTCACCGAGCAGGCCGCGCACTGGACGTCGGCATTGGCCGGGCTGCCCGAGGAGCTGGCCCTGCCGCTCGACCGGCCGCGGCCCGCGGTGCCGGACCACCGCGGTGACGTCGTGGAGGTTCCGCTCACCGCGGACGTCTCCGGGCTGGCCCGCGACGCGCAGGTCAGCGAGTTCATGGTGCTGCACGCCGTACTCGCCGCGCTGCTCACCCGGCTCGGCGCCGGCACCGACATCCCGATCGGCACCGCCGTGGCCGGCCGCACCGACGAGGTGCTGGACGACCTGGTCGGCTGCTTCCTCAACACGCTGGTGCTGCGCATCGACACGTCCGGCGACCCCACGTTCCGCGAGCTGCTCGACCGCGTGCGGACCACGGACCTCGCCGCGTACGCGCACCAGGACCTGCCGTTCGAACGGCTCGTCGAGCTGCTCAACCCGTCGCGCACCCTGGCCCGGCACCCGCTGTTCCAGGTCATGCTCGGCACGCGCAACACCGTCGCGCCCGAGCTCAACCTGCCCGGCGTCACGGTCAGCCCGGCGCTCGCCGACCTCGGCGTGGCCAAGTTCGACCTCGCGTTCACCGTCGCCGACGATCACCTCGCGTTGAACTACCGCACCGACCTGTTCGACCGTCGAACGGCGTTCGACATCGCCGAACGGTTCGTCCGATTGCTCAACAATGTCGTCGCGCAGCCGGATCTGCCGATCGGGGACGCCAACCTCCTCTCTGATCACGAACGCACCGCGTTGCTGGAGTGGACGAGCACGCCGTACCCGGCGCGGACCGTGCCCGACCTGTTCGTCGTGCACGACGAGATCGCGGTGGTGCACGGGGACTCGCACCTGACGGCGGCCGCACTGGACGCCCATGCGAACAGGTTGGCGCACTGGCTGATCTCGCGAGGTGCCGGACCGGAGCGGATCGTGGCGTTGCGGTTGCCGCGGTCGGTGGGCCTGATCGTCGCGATTCTTGGCGTGCTCAAGTCGGGCGCCGCGTACCTGCCGCTCGACGCCGGCACCGAGCGAACGGCGTTCATGCTCGACGACGCCAAGCCCTTCCTCGTGCTGGACGAACTCCCGGCGCTCGACGGGTATCCGAGCACCGCACCGGACGTGGAGATCGACCCGGCGAACGCCGCGTACGTGATCTACACGTCCGGCTCGACCGGGCGGCCGAAGGCCGTCATTGTCGAACACCGTTCGCTCGCGAACCTGTTCCACCACCACACGGCCGTCGGAAGCCGGCTGCGGGTCGCGAACGCCTCGGCGTTCACGTTCGACATGTCGTGGGAAGGCCTGCTGCTCATGTTCGCGGGCCATGAGCTGCACCTGGTCGATGATGAGGTCGGTGACGTGGACCTGCTCTCGGCGACTCCGACGTTCGTGCGGCACCTCGGCTCGGTGCCGGTGACGCGGACCGGCGGCGAGTACCTCGATCCCGAACTCGCGCGGTCACTGCCGGCGGGCAGCCGCAACTCCTACGGGCCCACGGAGACCACGGTCTACACGATCGACACCCCGGTAGACGGTCCGGCGCTCGGCCGTCCGATCCCGAACACGCGGGCGTACGTGCTGGACGAGCGGTTGCGGCTCGTGCCGCCCGGTGTCGTCGGTGAGCTCTACCTGGCGGGTGCGCAGGTCGCACGCGGATACCACGGGAAGCCCGGTCTGACCGCGGAACGATTTGTGGCCTGTCCGTTCGGGGGCCGGATGTACCGCACGGGCGACCTGGCGCGGTGGAACGCCAAGGGGCAGCTGGAGTTCGCCGGCCGCACCGACGACCAGATCAAGATCCGCGGCATCCGGGTCGAGCCGGCCGAGATCGAGGCGGCGCTGCTGCGGCACGTGTCGCAGGCCGCCGTCGTCGCGAGGAACGACCGGCTCGTCGCGTATGTGACCGGTGACAGCACCGGCCTGCGTGGACTCCTTGCCGAACAGCTGCCGGGTTACCTGGTGCCCGCGGTCATCGTGGAACTCGACGCGTTGCCGTTGACCAGCAGCGCCAAGGTCGACCGCGCCGCCCTGCCCGACCCGGAGATGCCGGTTTCACGCGGCCCCCGCACGCCGCACGAGGAAGTCCTCTGTGGACTGTTCAGCGAGGTCCTCGGCCGCGAGGCGGGCGTGGACGACAACTTCTTCGCCCTGGGCGGCCATTCGTTGCTCGGGGTACGGCTGGTCAACCGGATCCGCGCCGTGCTCGGCGTCGAGCTGACGGTGGCGGACCTGTTCCACGCGCCGACGGTCGCGGAGCTGGCCGACCCGCGTCCCGCGGTGGACACCGTGCTGCCGTTGCGGCGCGACGGCAGCGGGCCGCCGTTGTTCTGCCTGCCGCCGGTCGGCGGGTTGAGCTGGTGCTACGCCGGGCTCGTCCGGCATCTAGACCGGCCCGTGATCGGTCTGCAGGCGGCGACGCCCGCGGAGACGTTCGGCGAGCTCGTCGACCGGTATGTGGCCGACATCCTGGCCACCGAGGGCCCGTACCACCTCCTCGGCTGGTCGCTCGGCGGGTTCCTCGCGCACGAGGTCGCGGTCCGGTTGCAGGAACTGGGTCACGAGGTCGCCCAGGTGGTGCTGCTCGACGCGTACCCGCCCGCGGCCACGCCGCTGCCGGTGCCGACACCCGACGAGGCGTTGACGGCGATGCGCGCCTACGCCGAGGAGGTCGAACTGGGCGACCGGCTCGAGGCTCAGGCCCGCGTGTACCGCGCGAACGTCGCGGTCACGCGCGAGGCGGTGCCCGGTGTCCTCCGGGGCGACCTGGTGCACATCGCCGCCACCGAGGACCAACCGGCCGGCGCTCCCACGGCCGACGCGTGGGAACCGCACGTCACCGGACAGGTGCGGCGACACCGGGTCGCCTGCACGCACGACGCCATGACGCGGCCCGAGCCACTCGCCGCGGTTGGCCGGATCCTGAAGGAGATCACGCCATGACGAACCCGTTCGACGACGAGGACGGCCGGTTCCTCGTGCTCATCAACGAGGAGAAGCAGTACTCGCTGTGGCCGTCGTTCGTCGATGTGCCCGAGGGATGGACGACCGTGTTCGGTGAGGACACCAGAGCGGCCTGCCTGGAGTACGTCGAGACGAACTGGACGGACATGCGTCCGGAGAGCCTTCGTCAACAGATGGACGCCCAGCAGTGACAGCCCTGCTCGGCGTGGGCACCGCCACCCCGCCAGACTCCTATACCCAGCGCGAGGTCCTCGACCTGTTCGGCATCGACGACCCGCGTATCCGTTCGCTGTTCCTCAACAGCGCGATCGAGCGGCGCAACCTCGTGCTGCCCCCGCTCGACGCGGACGGCCGCCCGTGCCGCGAGGCGCAGGGCGAGCTGCTCGCGAAGCACCAGTCGTGGGGCGTGCGGCTCGGCAGCGAGGCGATGAAGTCGTTCCTCGACC
Source organism: Lentzea sp. NBRC 105346 (assembly GCF_030269605.1). Classification (GTDB taxonomy): domain Bacteria; phylum Actinomycetota; class Actinomycetes; order Mycobacteriales; family Pseudonocardiaceae; genus Lentzea. The sequence continues at coordinate 14,335 of NZ_BSTQ01000001.1, read as the reverse complement.
GCGACATCGGCTACCTGTGCTGCGTGTCGTCGACCGGGTTCATCACACCGGGCTTCAGCGCGTTGCTGATCAAGGAGCTGGGACTCTCGACCGGCACGCAACGGCTCGACGTGGTCGGGATGGGCTGCAACGCCGGGCTCAACGCCCTCAACGCCGTGAGCGGCTGGGCCGCCGCGAACCCCGGCCGCGTCGCGCTGCTCGTCTGCATCGAGGTGTGCTCGGCGGCTTACGTCATCGACGGCACCATGCGGACATCCGTTGTGGACAGCCTGTTCGGTGACGGCGCCGCGGCACTGGCCGTGCAGGCCGGCGGGGACGGGCCGGAAGTGCTGAAGTTCGCCAGCTGCCTGATCCCCGAGGCGATCGGGGCGATGCGGTACGACTGGGACTCCGGCCACGGCGCGTTCAGCTTCCACCTCGACCGCGACGTGCCGTACGTAGTCGGCGCACACGCCGAGCAGGCCATCGACGGACTCCTGATGGGCACCGGCCTGCGGCGGTCCGACATCGCGCACTGGGTGGTCCATCCCGGCGGCAAGAAGGTCATCGACGCCATGAAGATCAACCTCGGGCTGACCGTGCACGACCTGCGGCACACCACCGGTGTGCTGCACGACCACGGCAACCTGTCCAGCGGGTCGTTCCTGTTCTCCTACCAGCGCCTGCTCGCCGAGGACGTCGCCCGTCCCGGCGACCACGGCGTGCTGGTCACCATGGGACCGGGATCGACCATCGAGACCGCACTGGTGCGGTGGTGAGCGTGGAACTGGAGATCAGCGGCGCGGAGCCGCTCACGACCGAGCTGATCGACCGCGTCGACCGTGCGCGGGCTCGGGCCGAGGACGACGGAATGCTCGTCGTGCGACTGGGATCCGGGTCGGTGGAGTGGCCCGGCAAGGTCGACGTGCACCTCGTCGGCAAGTGGGAACAGGCGCTGCGCAAGCTCGAACGCGTTCCCGCCACCACGATCGCGATCGCGTCCGGCGGCTGTGCGGGCGCGGCGGCGGAACTGTTGCTGGTGACGGACTATCGGCTCGCGGCACCCGGCTTTCGGCTGCATCTGCACCCGTGGCCCGGCATGGCGCTCTACCGCCTGGTCGTGCAGGCCGGCGCGGCACGCGCCCGGCGGCTCGCGTTGTTCGGCGGCGAACTGGACGCGTCCGAGGCCGCTTCCCTGGGCCTGATTGACGAGATCGCCGACAACCCGGACGCGGCGATCACGGAGCTCAAGACGTTGGCGGGCAAGGAGATCGCGATCCGGCGCCGGCTCATGCTCGACGCGGGCAGCATGCAGTTCGAAGAGGCTCTGGGTGCGCACCTCGCGGCGTGCGATCGGTACCTGCGCGCCGGGGAGGCCGAATGAGGTGGGACACCGATTCGCGGCTGCGGTTCGTCACCGACCGCGCCGACGACATCTACGCCCAGGTCACCGCCGGTGAACGGCTCGTCCTCGCCGACGTCGCGTATCGGGCGGCCGAACTGTTCCCCGGTCTCGTGCCCACCTGGGACGAGATCGCCGAGGAGCGCCGGCACGACCAGGCGGACAAGGCAGGCCGGGAGATCGAGCAGGGCATTCTGTTCTCCGGGTTGTTCGGCTCGGCGCGTTCTGGTGGGCACCTGCTCGACACGATGCGGCAGCCCACCGACCGGTCGATCGCGCTGCTGCCGGAGTTCCGCGCGAACGGACAGCTCAAGCTGGAGACCGTGCACCTGGAACGCCGCGACGGCGCGGCGCACGTGACGATCCACAACCCGCAGGTGCTCAACGCCGAGAACGACCAGCTCGTGGAGGACCTGGAAACGGCCGTCGACCTCGCGTTGCTCGATGACGAGGTACGGGTCGGCGTGCTGCGAGGCGGTGTGGTGTCGCATCCGAAGTACGTGGGGCGGCGGGTGTTCAGCGCGGGCATCAACCTGACCGACCTGCACCACGGGCGGATCTCGTTCGTCGACTTCCTGCTGCGCCGCGAGGCCGGGTTCATCCACAAGATCGTGCGCGGCCTGCTGTCCGGCGCCGAGAAGCCGTGGGTGGGCGCGGTGGACTCGTTCGCCATCGGCGGCGGGCTGCAGCTGCTTCTGGTGCTGGACAAGGTGATCGCCGAGGAGGGCGCGTACTTCAGCCTGCCCGCCGCGCACGAGGGCATCGTGCCGGGTGTGGCGAACCTGCGGCTCACCCGGCTGACCGGCGGCCGGCTAGCCCGGCGGATCATCCTCGGCGGGCGGCGCGTGCACACCTCCGATCCCGACGCCCGGTTGCTGTGCGACGAGATCGTGCCTGCTCAGCTCATGGACGAGGCCGTCGACGCCGCGGTCGCCGACCTCTCCGCGCCGGCCGTGCTGGCGAACCGGCGGATGCTGAACCTGGCCGAGGAGCCGCCCGAACTGTTCCGCCGGTATCTGGCGGCGTTCTCGTTCGAGCAGGCGAAACGCATGTACAGCCCGGATGTGCTCGCGTCCGTGGCGAGGAAGGCGCGCCGGTGAACCTGGACGATCCCGTGCTGCAGTCGTTGAACTTCCTCAACGAGGTCGTGGACCGCTACCCGAAGTCGATCTCGTTCGCGCCCGGCGCCCCGCACGAACGGTTCTTCGCGGGCATCTCCGTCGCGCGATACATCGATCGCTACTGCGATCACCTGCGGGGCAAGGGGTTCACAGACTCGGAGGTGCGGCGGCGGCTGTACCAGTACGGGCCGAGCCGTGGGCTGATCAACGACCTGATCGCGAACGCGTTGCGGTGCGACGAGGGCATCGAGGTGGGGCCCGAGTCCATCGTGGTCACGGTCGGCTGCCAGGAGGCGCTGTTCGTGACGCTGCGCGCATTAGGCTGCGACGCGGTCGGCATCGTGGACCCGAGCTACGTCGGAGTCGCGGGCGCGGCCAGGGTGCTGGGCATCGACATCGTCCCGGTGCGGGACCTGACCAGGCTCGACGGGTTCCCGGTGCTCTACGTCGCACCGGACTTCGCGAACCCGACCGGCAACCGGATGTCGCTGGCCGCCCGCCAGCGGCTGCTGGCGGACGCGCGGCGGCGGGGCGTGATCCTGTTGGAGGACAACGCCTACGGGTTCACCGCGGCCGATCACCTGCCTCCCTTGAAGGCGCTCGACACGTCCGGTCAGGTGATCCATTTCGGGACGTTCGCCAAGACGTGCTTCCCCGGCGCGCGCGTTGGGTTCGTCGTCGCGGACCAACCGGGGCTCGCAGATGCCATCGCCACGGTCAAGAGCATGGTCACGGTCAACACCTCGGCTTTGAGTCAGGCCGTGATCGGCGGCATGCTGCTGGAGCACGGCGGGTCGATCAACGCCATGGCCCGCGGGAAGGCCGTGCTGTACCGGCGCAACCTGCGAATGCTGCTCGACGCGATGGACCGTCACCTCACCGGTCTGCCGATCACGTGGAACCGGCCGGCGGGCGGGTTCTTCGTGGTCGCGACGCTCCCGGTGCCGGTCACGGACGAACTGCTGGAGCACTGCGCGGACTCGTTCGGCGTGATCTGGACGCCGATGCGGCACTTCCACCTCGGCGGTGGCGGCACGCACGCCCTGCGGCTGGCGTGCAGCTACCTCGACCCCGAGGACATCGAAGAGGGTGTGATCCGGTTGGCACGGTTCGTGGAGGCGCTGTGACATTCGAGGAAGCCGTTGCGCGCCTGCGGGTGCCCGGCATGGGCACAGAGGTCGTGGCGCCGTTGCTGCAACTGCTGATCCAGCTCGTCCGGCCGCGCCGGGTGCTCGAGGTCGGCATGGGGTACACCACGCCGTTCATCGCCTCCGCGCTCGCCGCCCTGGAATCGCAGGTCCGCGCCGAGCACTCGGGACTGGTCGCGAAGCAGGATCGTCCGATCGACGACGCGTGGCTGTACGAGCCGCCGGCGCTGCTGGCGCCCTCGTTCTACGCGTCGCCGTATCGGCCGGAGTTCGTGGCGGTCGACGACCTGTCGCTGCCCACGTCGTCCGCGCCGCTGGTGCGTTCGGTGCTGGACTCGTTGGATCTGGACGTCACCGTGATCAACGCGCCTCTGCAGTCGTGCCGTGCTCTGCTGCCCGCGGGGTTCGCGCCGATCGACCTGGCTTGGGTGGACGCGTGGGAGTGTCTGTACTTCTTCGAGAACTTCTGGGATCTGATCAATCCGGCGGGCGGGTTGGTCGTCATGCACTACCTGATGACCTATCCCGAAGGGGAGGCGATCGTCGACTACATCGCCGACGTGCTGCACGCGCATCCCGGTGAGCTGGAGATGGTCAATCTGGTTGAGCCGCACAAGCTGACCCAGAACAGTCTGACCGTGTTGCGCCGCACGGAATCCCGTCCGGCTCCGCTGTCGTCGCGCGGCGGGCAGGTGGACTACGCCACGGTGTTCAAAGCTTTGTGAGCGCCAGCGTCGACGCGTGATCTGGCACCTCGGTCTGCAGGCTCCGGGCAGTGCGCTGGTACCCGGTCGACGGCGGCCGTTTCGGCAGCTTCAACACCGGCGTCGCAACGTCCCGGTACTCGATGGTGCTCAGCAGGTGCGCGATCATGTTGATCCGGGCCCGCCGCTTGTCGTCGCCTTCCACGACGTACCAAGGGGACTCGGGAACGTCGGTGTGCACCAGCATCTCGTCCTTGGCCCGCGAGTAGTCCTCCCAGCGGGTCAGCGACTCGAGGTCCATGGGTGAGAGCTTCCAGCGCTTGAGCGGGTCGTCCAGCCGCTTGCGGAAACGACGCTCCTGCTCGGCGTCGCTCACCGAGAACCAGTACTTGCGCAACAGGATGCCGTCCTCGACGAGCATGCGCTCGAACACCGGGCACTGCCGCAGGAACAACCGGTGCTCCTCGGGCGTGCAGAACCCCATGACCCGTTCGACGCCCGCGCGGTTGTACCAGCTGCGATCCAGCAGCACGATCTCCCCCGCCGCGGGTAGATGTGCGACGTAACGCTGGAAGTACCACTGCGTGCGCTCACGCTCACTCGGCGCGGGCAACGCCACGATCCGCGCGACCCGCGGGTTGAGGTGCTCGGTGATCCGCTTGATCGCGCTGCCCTTGCCCGCCGCGTCCCGTCCCTCGAACACGACGACCAGCCGGGCACCCTCGGCGCGCACCCACTCCTGCAGCTTCACCAGCTCCACCTGCAGGCGGAACAACTCACGCTCGTACTGCTCGCGGCCCAGTCGCATGCCACCAGCGTCAGCCGTGGCGTGCACCCGGCACAGGGTGGGACGTCCCGGTCCGGTCGGGACCAGTGCCCGCGTTGTCTCGAATCACCGGTGCCAACACTCGGGGACGACACGCATTCACGAGGAGGCAACGATGTCCGCTCTGAAAGTCCCCGCGACGACCCGCACCGACGTGGGCGAAAAGTCGCTCGCCGTGCTGCGGATCACCACGGGACTGGTGTTCCTGTGGGCGTTCTTCGACAAGGCGTTCGGGCTCGGCTACGCCACGCAGAGCAAGAACGCGTGGTTCAACGGTGGCTCGCCCACGAAGGGATTCCTGAGCCGGGTCGACGTCGGTCCGTTCCAGTCGATGTTCCACGACTGGGCGGGCACCTGGTGGGCCGACACGCTGTTCATGCTCGGCCTGCTCGCGATCGGGGTCGCGGTGACCCTGGGCATCGGCCTGCGGATCGCGGCGGTCAGCGGCGCGCTGATGATGCTGCTCATGTGGGTCGCGGAATGGCCGCCCGCGCAGCACGACTCGGCGGGCCAGCCGACGATGTCCACCAACCCGGTCATCGACTACCACGTCATCTACGCGGTGGCGCTGGTCGTGGTCGCGGCCACGGCGGCCGGTGCTACGTGGGGCCTCGCCCGCTGGTGGTCCGGCCTGCCGGTCGTCCGCGCCAACCCTTGGCTGCGGTGACGGAACGCGAAACGGGCGCCGCGAACGCGGCGCCCAGCGGTCCATGCCGAGCACGAGGTCGAACAGGGCGCGAGGGTAGCGGCCGGTGAACAGCAACGCGGCCCGGCCACGGTGAGTCGAAGTGCCCTGTCCATCGCGATGCTCCGGACGACACCGTGGTGGTATGGCTGAAGTTCTGGTCGCGTACGCGACGAAAATGGGTTCCACCAAGGAGATCGCCGAAGCGATCGGCGAACGGATCCGCGCCGCGGGCCACTCCGTCACCGTGCTGCCGGCGGGCGAGGTCCGCTCATTGGACCGATACAGCGCGGTCGTGCTCGGCAGTGCCCTCTACGCGACGCGCTGGCGTGGGGACGCGGTAAAGCTGCTGAAGCGGTTGAGCGGTAAGAAGGTCTGGCTGTTCCACAGCGGGCCACTGGGCAAAGATCTGTCACCGCAGAAGGCACCCGCCAAGGTGCGCAGGCTCGCGGCGCGGGTCGGCACCGAAGCACCGACGACCTTTCCGGGACGGCTGGAGGCGAAGACCGCCAAGGGATTCATCGCGCGGAAGATGGCACAGGGCGAAATGGCCGGGGACTATCGCGACTGGGACGCGATCAACGCGTGGGCCGACCAGATCGCGGCCCATGTAACCGGCTGACTCACTGCCCGGTCGCGATCCGATCCCATTCGGCGCTCAACCGGCGCATGCGGATCCGTTGGTGCGTGAAGCGAACCACGAGGTACAGCAGCGCCATCGCGCCCGACGTGCCGCCCCACAGCAGCAGCGCGAGGATGATCGCGTTGATCGCGGCACCCTCCGCTGTCAGCGGCGGTGAGGAGACTTCTCCTTGGTCGTCGATCCAGATCGGGACGGTCGCACCGGCCTTGGCGTCGTAGTGCGCCTGCACCATGCCCTCGCGCGCCATACCGTTCGGCAGTCGCCAGACGGCGAGCACGGGAGTCGACTCGACCACGCCGCCACGTTCGGTGGATCCGATCGTCGGAGGTGCGTCCTGGATGAGCACCGCCTCGACCCAGTGCCGGGTGTTCTGCTGTGCGGCCGCCTGCGCCTTCTGCGTCGCGTAGATCTCCGAGCCCGTGGCCCCCGCGATCGGGACGGCCAGCAGCGCCACCGCGATCGCGCCGACGAGCACCGCCGCCTCCAACCGGTCGCCCGCCGTGGCCAGTGGGTTACGGCCGGCGAAGCGGACGAGTCGGGTCAACAGGTTCATGGCTCACCTCCACGTTCAAGACTTCGCCGCGGACGCGGTCCGCTCCTAGGGACGGCATGCCCTGAACTGCCGGGACCTACTCCCCTGAACCCGGCGATCCGGCGGTGACACGGTCAAGAGAACCATTACCTGGAGGTGAGCAGGATGCAGCCGGACGAGAAGACCCTGCGGGCCGCGCCGGGCTCGCCACCTGCCCGCTCAGCCAGCCCCTGGAAGTGCTCAGCACCAAGGACCTCGTGCGCAACCACGTGCTCGGCGGCACCAGCTGCCCGCAGATGGTGCTGCGCATCGGCTGGGCCGGGTTCAACGCCGACCCCCTGCCCCCGACACCGCGCCGGCCCCTGATCGACGTCCTCAAGGAGCTGCGATGAGCCATACGCCGGACCTTCACCGAGCTGGGCAGGACCGACACCGACGTCGCGGGCGGCAAGGGAGCCAACCTCGAGCGCATGCAGGCGCTGGTCCGCAAGGCAGCAGCAACGACCTCACCCAACCGATGCTCGGCGCCGCACGCGACGCTGGCATCACCTCATCGCTCTGCGGGCAAGCCCCCTCCACCCACTCCGAGTTCGCCGAGAAACTCGTCGAACTGGGCATCACGTCCGTTCGGCGGAACGGCGGCTGTTGCTCTCACGCAGGCACTGAACACACGCGCACTGGGCACAGCCGCCGCACCGGAGTCAGCCGTGCTCAGCGGCACGGCTGGCCTCCGGGAACCGCACCTCGACCACCCCGGCGACCGCTCGGGCGAGCACCTCGGCGATGTGCCGGTCCGTCGGGTCGTCCATCGAGTCCACAATAGACGCACAGCCGTTGGTGACCGAGACCGTCCAGCGGTCCGGCCCGGCGACCATGCGCAACCGGTGCCGGATCTCGGTCCCGATCAGATCGTCGTCGCGGCTGATCGCTCGCAACATGTCGCGCCGGGTGACGACACCGGCCAGCCGTGGCCCGTCGATGACCGGCACGCTGCGCACATCCTGGTCACGCATGATGTCCGCCAGGGCCGCGACGTCCATCGCCGGGCTCGCGACCACCGGCGGCTGCGACATGACCTGCTCGACCGTGGTGGCGGCCGCGGGACGTTCGGGCACGGGCCTGCCGTGCACCAGGGACCTGGGGTCGACCGGCAGCCGGTCGCGCAGCACGTCCGCCTCGGTGACCACGCCCACGAACGCGCCCGAGTCGTCGACGACCGGCAGCATGGTGAACCCGTTGTCGGACAACAGTCCCGCGGCGTGGCGGGCGAAGTCGCCAGGCCGCACGGTCACCACGGACGTGGTCATGACATCACGGGTCCTCATCGACGGGCTCCTTCGGCGACCGGGATGACCACGACCGGGGCGGACGAGTGCTGCACACAGTGGGTGCTCGTCGAACCGAGCACGATCTTGCGCAGGCGGTGCCCGGCGTGCGAGGCGACGACCAGCATCGCCGCTTCCTGCGACACTTTCTCCAGCACCTCCGCCGCCGAGCCGCGGATGCTGCGCCGGACGACCTGCGGGAACTCCAGGCGCCCGACGGCGGCCGCGCGCAATGCGCCGTCGATGACCGCGTCGGACTGCAGCCGCACCTGCTGTTCGTTCGTCTCGGACCAGTCGGTGAGCGGCTCGTACGCCCACGCGTGCACCACATGCAGCGGGCACTTTCGCGTGACCGCCTCGTCCAACGCCCACCGCAACGCCCGTTCGGATGCGGGGGTGCCGTCGATCCCCACCACGATGGCGTTTCCGTCGGTGCTCATCGTTCCTCCTCGCCGATGCGAATCTCGACCTCCGGCGGCCGCCGGAGCGTGTTGTGGACCGTGCAGTTGCTCACGACGGCACGCATGGCGGTCGCCTGGTGCGACGTGAGGGAATAGGGCGGGTCGATGGTCAGCCGGATCCGTCCCACGCGGGCCGGGTGGTCGGCCATCCCGTACTCCGCGAGCACGGAGAGTCCGTCCAGCGAGAGCTCGTGCCGCCGGAGGAACCTGCCCGCGTAGTGCGCCGCACACGTGGCCAGTGAAGCCATGAACAGTTCGACCGGCGACACGCCCTGGTCGAACTCGGGCTGGTCCGTGTGCAGCTCGTGGCCGCGCAACCGGATCATGTACTCGTCGCCGCGCACGTGCCGGACCCTGATCTGCCGCAACAGTGGCACTTCCTCGGTTGTCCTCATCGGCCTGTCCTCAGCTTGCGCAGGAAGGGATCAGACGGATGCGCCCGCGCGACACGCACCCGCGCGTCGACGACCATGCAGCCCGACTCCGACACCACGAGCGGGTTGATGTCGAGCTCGGCGACCTCGGGCAGGAGCTCGGCGAGCTTCGCCACCCGCAACAGCACGTCACGCACGGCCGCCTCGTCGGGTTCGGCGATCACCTTGCCCGCCGCGCGGAACCCGTGGACGAGCTCGTCGGCGTCCGCTGTGGACAGTGGTGCCAGCCGGGCCGCCCGGTCGTCGATCAGGTCGGTGTCCACACCGCCCAGCCCGGTCACCACCAGCGGACCGAACTTCTCATCGCTCACCACGCCGACGAGCAGCTCACGGCCGCCCGACGCCATCGGCTGCACGAACACGCCGCGCAGCCGGTCGCCGAACCGCTGCTGGAACCCGCGGAACGCGGTCGCCACGCCGTCGGCGGTCCGCACACCGAGCTCGACTCCGCCGCCCCTGCTCTTGTGCAGCAGTCCCGACGCCACCGCCTTCAGCGCGACCGGAGCGTCATAGGCGCGTTGCGCGGCGATCGCGCTCGCCGCGGTCGTGGTCAGCATTCCGCCGAGCACGGGCAGGCCGAACGCCCTCAGCAGCGTCACGACCTCGTCCGGCGCGAGCCAGCCCTCGGCGTGTCCGTCCACAACGGACCGCGCGGAATCCAAGTCCACCTGGACTATCGGCCGCTCATCGGGCCGGGCCAGCCATTCGGCCCGTTCGGCGAGCCGGGCCAGCACCGCGGCGGCACGGGCGGGCTCCGCGTAACAGGGCACCTCCCCCGCCAGCCGGCCGGTCTGCCCGGTGCGCACGGCCAGTACGGGCTTGCCGTCGACGGGATGCACGCCGCCGGTCGGATCGCCCAGCGCGGTCGGCACGGTCACCGTGATCACCGCGTCGACGGCCGGGTCCGCGCCGACGATGTCCAGGCACCGGGCGAACCTCTCGCCGGTGACGACGGCGGTCGTGTCAACCGGGTTGTGCACGCTCGCGGTGGCGGGCACCAGCTTCGCCAGCGCCGCGCCGGTCTCGTCCGACAGGGCGGCCATCCGCAGCCCCTGGCGGACACACGCGTCAGCGGCCAGCACGCCGAGCCCACCGGCGTTGCTCAGCACCGCGACGGACCGGCCGCGCGGGAGCGGCTGCCGGCTCAGTGCCGTCAGGACGTCGGTCAGCTCCGGCACGCCGTCCACCGCGATCACCCCGGCCTGGCGGAACAACGCGTCGCGCGTGGCCGACGGGGTGGCGGTCGAGGCCGTGTGCGACGCGGCCGCCCGCTGACCGGCCTCGCTGCTCGCGGACCGGATCGCGAGCACGGGCTTGCGCCGCGCGACCCGGCGGGCGACGCGGGAGAACTTGCGCGGGTTGCCGAAGGACTCCAGGTACAGCACGACGATCCGGGTCTGCTCGTCGCGTTCCCACCACATCAACAGGTCGTTGCTGCTCACGTCGTACTTGTCCCCGGTGGACACCAGGTTCGACGTGCCGAGCCCGAGGCGCCGCAGCTCCTCCAGCACCGCGATCGCGATGCCACCGGACTGCGTCGCCACCCCGATGTCGCCGGGAAGTATGCCGTCGGCGGCGAACGTCGCGTTCATCCGGACACCGGGCGCGCTCGTCGACACACCGAGGCAGTTGGGCCCGACCAGCCGCATACCGTGCCTGCGCACCGGTTCCATCAGGTCGTCGGCCACGACACCGGAGGAGATGACCACCAACGCCTTGACGCCGCGCTGTCCGCACTGGTCGGCGACCTCTGGCACGGCCTTCGCGGGCACGCACAACACGGCCAGCTCCGGCGCCTCCGGCAGTTCCGCGACCGAGGCGTAGCAGGTGACGTGCGCGACGGACGTCGCGTGCGGGTTGACCGCGTAGAGGTCTCCGGTGAAGCCGCCGAGGTTGCGCAGCACGGCGTTGCCGACCGAACCGGGCGACCGGCTCGCGCCGACCACGGCGACGGAGGCCGGTCGCAACACGTGCGCGAGGCTGGCCACATCGGCCGTCAGCTCGCGTTCCGCGACGGTGTCGAGATAATGCTCGTCGGGTTCGAGCCCGAGGTCGACGTGCACCACCTCGCCGTCGGGCACGATCCGCGACACCAGCCCCATGTCGGTGAACACCCGCAGCATCCGTGAGTTGATCGTCAGCACGTCGGCCACGAAATGCCGCACACCCCGCCCGCGTGCGAGCGACGCCAGGTGCTCCAGCAGCAACGTGCCGACGCCGTGCTTCTGGTCGGCGTGCGACACGACCAGGGCGACCTCGGCACCGTCACCGGCCAGCACGTAGCTGGCCGCGCCGAGGAGCCGTTCGCCCAGGAACGCGCCGATCACCACGTGCCGCCGCTCCTCCGGCGACACCATCCGCCGCACGAAGTCCTCGAGCTGCCGCGGTGAGGTGCTGAAGAACCTCAGGTACTGGTCCTCGATCGGCAGTGACCGGTGCAACGTCAGCAGCGTGCCGACGTCGCGCGGACCCAGCTCCCGGAGCGTGACGACCGACCCGTCGGTGAGCAGTGCCAGCTCCTCCAGCGTGTTCACAGCAGCGGACCGGGCGTCAGCGGCTCGGGTGCCTCCCGCTCGGCCTCGGTCTCGACCGCCCGGATCACGACGACCGGGCACGCGGCGTGGTGCACGCAGTGGGCACTGACCGAGCCCAGGATCGCCTCGACGAACGGGCTGTGCCCGCGGTTGCCGACGACGAGCAGTTCGGCGTTCTCCGACGCCTCGGTCAGGACGGTCCTCGGGTCGCCCTCGACGAGGACCAGGCGGACCCCGTCGAAGCCGCGGGTGGCCTCGTCGAGCACGGCCTGTTGGCCTTCGCGCATCCGTTCGGGCGAGAGCTCCATGCCGACCTCGGCGGGCAGCGGGCCGATGACCATGCCGTAGTCGCGGTGCCACGCGGAGACCGCGTCGACCGGGCAGTTCCGGCGCCGGGCCTCGTCAACGGCCCAGCGCAAGGCCGCCTGGCCGGCGGGTGATCCGTCCACACCGACCACGATGGGCCGGGATTCGTTGTCGCTCATGTACTTCAGCGTCGCCCCCGGCGACGCCGGTGTTCAGTGGCACGGGTCCCGCACCACGCGGGACCTTCGTCCTACCAGACGATGCCAATGGCAACCGCCGCGACGGCCGGTGCGAGCCACGCCGCCAGGCGCAGCGCGAACCGCGGCCCACCCGCGACCGTCGCGAGCGTCAGCTTCACCACGGTATTCGTGGCCAACGCTGCGCCACAGGCCACGACGGCGGTGTGCACCGAGATCGACTGCGGGGCAAGCGAAGCGGCCGCGATCGCGGCGGCATGGGCGTCCGCCAGGCCGCCGAGCGCGGACGCGGCCACCACTCCCCCGCCGCCCAGCCAGTCCGCGGCGGACCGGGTGACCACCAGGAAGAGCACCAGAATCCCGGCCAGCGACAACGCCGCGCGCAGCGACATGGGCCTGGCCACGACGGGCTCGTCATCGGCCGGCTCGACGCGCTTCGTCCGCCACACCAGCCACGCCACTTCGCCGGCCAGCACGACCGCGCCCGCGACGGCGGCGGGCAGCAGCCGCAGTGCCACCGGCGGGCTCGCGACCGCCGTCACCGCGACCATCTGCGTGAGGGTGGCCAGGTTGACCGCGACCGCACCCGGAAACGCCGCTTCGCCCTCCGTCCGGAACTTCCGCGCCATCACCGCGGTGGTCGCGGACCCCGACACGAAGCCGCCGGCGAACCCGGTGACCAGCAGTCCCCAGCGTTGCCCGAGTGCGCGCGCCGCCACGTATCCGGCCCAGCCGATCAGCGTGACCGCCACGACCAGCCACCACACGCGCGCCGGGTTGAGCACGCCGTACGGGCCGAGCGGCCGGCTGGGCAGCAGCGGAAGCACCACGAACGCGACGACGAACAGGATCATCGCGTCCCGCACGTCCCGGTCGGTGACGGCCTTGCGGGAGAACCGATGCAGCGGGCGTTTCGCGGCGAGCAGCGCGGTGATGACCACCCCGACCGGTACGGCGAGCTCCGGCCGTTGCCACGCCAGCGCGCCCAGCAGGAACGCCGCGATCGCCGCCACCTCGGTCGTCGCACCGGGGTCGTCGGAGCGCAGATACCAGGCGAGCACGAGCAACGCGACCGCGCCCAGCCCAACGCCGAGCGCCACCGGGGACACCGCCGCCGCGACCGCGCCGGCGAGCGCGATCAGCGGGAACGTGCGTGATCCCGCCGGAGATCTCGTCTTGTCGTGCTCGCGTTCCACGCCCAGCAACAGCCCGATGGCCAGTGCCGTGGCGAGGTGCGCGAGCGCGGTGGTGGTGCCCACCTCGGATCAGCCCGCGCGCAGTCGCGCGGCTTCGTCCTCCGCGGTCACGACGTGGGCGTCCGGGCCCGGGAACACCAGCACCTCGTGGTCGGTGCCGGCCCACCGCACCACGTACGGCGGCGTGCCGTCCTCGTGCCGCACGGACACGATCTGCCCGCGTCTGCCGCCGGTTCCTTTGACGACGAGCCAGTCGCCCGGTTTCGCGTTCATGGGTCCCAGGTTTCGCCGGCTTCCGGCGGTTCAGCAGAGCGGATCGGCTCACCGGTGAGGTGACGTTGGTCCCTGCCACCGGGTTCGCGCTCGTCGCACGCGCTGGGCGTTGCGGGAGGCGGTCCGCAGCGGCGCCGAGGTCGAGGCGATGCTGGCGTGGAAACACGAACAGAACTTCGTTCCCGCGACGCTGATGGGGCTGAACCCGTACGGCGAGAAGCCGCGCCGGCACCCCGCCCAGGAGCTGCACAACCTCGTGCAGGACGTCCGGGCCGAGTTGCCGGCCGCACCGGAAGTCACCGAGGTCACCATCGTCGGCGACGCGTCCCACGAACTGGCCCGCGCCTCCCGGTTCGCGATGACATAGCGCTATGGGGGGAGCTTTCCCAGCGCTGACCGCTGGCTGGTGTTTTAACCGGGAAGCTCCTGATCTTTGACATGAGCACGGCCACCGCTTGATCATTTTCGGGTTCCGTCCAAAGAACTCGATCATGACAAGTGGTGGCCGTGGCTCATAGTCTGCCCGATCAAGGTCCGGGTGCCCAACTCCGGGCGCTGCAACGGTTCCG